>OZ255826.1:0-4484082 GCA_965277545.1 Edaphobacter sp. | reverse complement strand
CCCCAGACTTCGTCCAGAGATCCGGTTCGGCTCGGCGGTATCCTGCTCCTCTCACCCCGGCACTCACCCTGCCGGCATCAATCACCAGCGATTGAAGCAGCAAAGTAGCACCACAAAACGGCCCCGTATCTGCAGCGCGCATCGGCAGCACGCAATGAGCCAAAGGCCCGCATCTTTCATCCAATAAGAAGGAGTTTCACCCATGGCGACCACCCCCCATCAGACCCAAGCCAGCGCCCAGAGCACCTCAAGCGCAGCCTCCTACCAGACCGTCTCGCGCGCCCCGGGCCTGAAGTTCGATCGCCACTTCACCCGCCCCGGCGTCTCCCCCTACGACGAGATCGTCTGGGAGCTCCGCGACGCCGTCATCCAGGACTTCAAGGGCAAGATCATCTTCGAGCAGAAGAACGTCGAGGTCCCCGCCGACTGGTCCATGACCGCGACCAACATCGTCGCCAGCAAGTACCTCCACGGCCTCAACGGCAGCTCCGAGCGTGAATCCGGCGTCCGCGCACTGATCACTCGTGTCGCCGAGTCCATCCGCGACTGGGGCATCAGTGGCGGCTACTTCGCCACCCCGCAGGACGCCGCCACCTTCTACGCCGAGCTCGCCCACCTCCTCCTCAACCAGAAGGTCGCCTTCAACTCCCCCGTCTGGTTCAACGTGGGCTGCGACCGCCTCGAGCCCAACTCCGACGCGCAGAACTGGCACTGGAACCAGGCCACGGGCCAGGTCGAATTCTCCGTCACCGGCTACCGCAAGCCCCAGTGCTCCGCCTGCTTCATCAACTCCGTGCAAGACTCGCTCGACTCCATTCTCACCCTCGCCAAGACAGAGGGCATGCTCTTCAAGTGGGGCTCGGGCGCGGGCTCTAATCTCTCCGGCATCCGCGGGAGCATGGAGACGCTAAGCGGCGGCGGCACGGCCTCCGGCCCGCTCTCCTTCATGCGCGGCTTCGACGCCTTCGCCGGAGTCATCAAATCCGGCGGCAAAACCCGCCGCGCCGCAAAGATGGTCATCCTCAACGTCGACCACCCCGACATCGAAGACTTTATCCAGTGCAAGGTGAAAGAGGAGCAGAAGGCCTGGCATCTCATGCAGGCCGGCTACGACGGTAGCGGCCCCGACTCCGAGGCCTACAGCTCCATCTTCTTCCAGAACGCCAACAACTCCGTCCGCGTCACCGACGAGTTCATGCGCGCAGTCGAGTCCGACGGCTCCTTCTCCACCCGCACCGTCAAGGAGCGCAAGCCGGTCAAGGAATTCAAAGCCCGCGACCTCATGCACACCCTCGCCGAAGCCACCTGGCAGTGCGGCGACCCTGGCATGCAGTTCGACACCACCATCAACCGCTGGCACACCAGCAAGAACTCTGGCCGCATCAACGCCTCGAACCCCTGCAGCGAGTACATGTTCCTCGACGACTCCGCCTGCAACCTGGCCAGCTTCAACCTCATCAAGTTCGTCACCCCCGGCGGCCAGTTCGACATCCCCAGCTATCGCCACGCCATCGAAATCGTCACCACCGCCATGGAGATCATCGTCGACTCCGCCGGCTACCCCACCGAGATGATCGCGAAGAACTCGCACGACTACCGGCCCTTGGGGCTCGGCTACGCCAACCTCGGCGCGCTCCTCATGGCCTTCGGTCTCCCCTACGACTCCGACGCTGGCCGAGACTTCGCCGCCACACTCACCTCCATCCTCTGCGGCGACGCATACTGGCAGTCCTCCCGCATCGCCGAATCCTGCCCCGCACTCGGCGCCGCCACCCCGCTCACCCAGCAGGCCCACGGCAGCGATCAGGGAGAAGGCGGAGCCTGCCCCGGCTTCTACGTCAACCGCGAGCCCTTCCTCGATGTCGTCCGCATGCACCGCGCCGAGGTCAACAACATCGGCCGCTCGAAAAACTCACCCGAACCCTTCTTCGTCCCCCAGCTCGACAACCTCATCGAAGCCAGCCGCCACGCCTGGGACGGCGCCCTCGCCCACGGCGAACGCCATGGCTACCGCAACTCCCAGGTCACCGTCCTCGCCCCCACCGGCACCATCGGCTTCATGATGGACTGCGACACCACCGGCATCGAGCCCGATCTCGCCCTGGTCAAGTACAAGAAGCTCGTCGGCGGCGGCATGATCAAGATCGTCAACAACACCGTCCCCTCCGCCCTCATCAAGCTCGGCTACTCCGAGTCCGAGATGAACGCCATCGTCAGCTACATCGACGCCACCGGCACCATCGAAGGAGCGCCCGCCATCAAGCCCGAGCATCTCGCCGTCTTCGATTGCTCCTTCAAGCCCTCCAAGGGTACCCGCAGCATCTCCTACATGGGCCACATCAAGATGATGGGCGCGGCCCAGCCCTTCCTGAGCGGAGCCATCTCCAAGACCGTCAACCTCCCGCAAGATTGCTCCGTCGACGACATCGCCGAGGCCTACATGGAGAGCTGGCGCCAGGGCCTCAAAGCCGTCGCCATCTACCGCGACAACTCCAAGGGCACCCAGCCCCTCAACGTCACCGCCCAAAGCGACGCCGACAAAAAGGGAACAAGATCGACCCACGCAGCCGGAGCCGTCAGCACCATAGCCACAGCCGCTGGTTCCAACGCCGCTCCCTCCACCTCCTCCCCCGCTTCCACATCCAACCCCACCGAAGCCGTCATCCTGAGCGCAGCGAAGGATCCCCGCATTTCGCCCGAAGCCGTAGCCAAGCTCGAAGAGATCGCCACCGACGCCGCCCTCCGCCTCAACGACCAGCAGCAGAAGATCGCCGCCCTCGAAGCCCAGCTCCGCGCCATCGCCGAAGCCGCCCTCCAGAACTCCGACTCCGTTGACGCCAAATCGCCGCCCCGCGCCGTCCGCCACCGTCTGCCCGCCGAGCGCGCCTCTGTCACTCACAAGTTCGGCCTCTCCGGGCACGAGGGCTACATCACCGTCGGCCTCTACCCCAACGGCCAGCCCGGCGAGATCTTCATCCGCATGGCCAAAGAAGGCTCCACCGTCTCCGGCCTCATGGACTCCTTCGCCACCGCCGTCTCCCTCGCCCTCCAGCACGGCGTCCCGCTCAAGGTGCTCTGCGAGAAGTTCGCCCACACCCGCTTCGAGCCCTCCGGCTGGACCGGCAACGAGCAGATCGGCTACGCCAAGTCCATCATGGACTACATCTTCCGCTGGATCCAAATCCGCTTCCTCTCCGGACACCAGCTCGACCTCTTCGCCGGCCTCACCCCCCAGCAGTCGGTCCCCATCGCCGGCACCATCAACGCCCCAGCCAACACTGTCCTCCCTTCCCTCCACGCCTCCGCCGTCATCCTGAGCGAAGCGAAGGATCCCCGCATTTCGTCTTATTCTGAGGACGCAGACTCACCAGCTTACGCGGAACCCGAGTACACCGACCGCACCCCACCCCAACAGGGAATCGCCCCCGACCTCGCAGCCCGCAGCGGCCTGGCGTCTTCTATACCCTCCGCCCTCTCCCCTCTCCCCTTGGACTCGATCGAAGATCGAGGCCTCTACCACGCCGCCGACGCCATGAAGTCCATGTACGACATGGGCGACGCCCCCTCCTGCGCCACCTGCGGAGCCATCATGACCCGCAGCGGCTCCTGCTACCGCTGCATGTCCTGCGGCAGCACCAGCGGCTGCAGCTAACAAACTTACTAGATGTACTTAATATCTCTCTTTTGGGGACAGGTGAAATAGGTTCCGATGAAGTGTCCTCACTGCACGGTGACAGTACACGTCCATTTTTCTCCACGGCCGCTTTTATTCTGCTTGGATGCAGAACGAAAGCAAGTGGGCTGGGAAGCGTCGGTAGCGAACTGCCCTCATTGTCAGCAGGCGATTATCTATCTTGAATCTGGGAATTCGGCCAGAACCATGCAAAGTCAAGAAAATATCGTTGGGCCGAAGTCGAAATACCTGTCGTGGCCACAATCGTCTTCGAGGCCTTGCCCTAGGGATGTCCCGGCTGATTTGGCCAACGATTTCAGTGAAGCCGTTCGAGTGCTTTCAATCAGCCCGCAAGCTTCGGCGGCCCTTACTCGCCGATGCCTTCAGCAGACACTTCGTGATTACGGTAAGACGGCCAAGAAGGATTTGTTCGATCAGATTCAGGAGGTTCTTGACGAAGGCCACATCTCGCCATCGCTTGCAGATCAGCTAGATGCCTTCCGGGTAATTGGTAACTTTGCAGCTCATCCGCTGAAGAGTAAAACTACCGGATTAATACTCCCGGTTGAACCCAATGAAGCGGAATGGAATTTAGATGTATTAGAGGACGTCTTTGACCATTATTTTGTGAAGCCCGCGCAGGTCTTAGCTCGAAAAGCAGCACTCAATAAAAAGTTGTCAGATGGCGGCAAGTCCCCCGTCAAATAGAGTCCGCCTCAATCCAAGCCTTTGGTGCCCCATTCCGACACCACGAATCGCACTAGCCCACGGGCTTTAAATGTCTTGAGCGCAGCAAGTCGAACCACGGGCGACAAACAACTGACAGTTTACGGTACAGGCTTTAAGTCGTTTCGCAGCGCGCGAAGATAATCAGTCAACCCAATAAATTTTGGCGGCCCATATTGGTCGATGTCCTGGATTTCGAGGCGCTGAGGACACGATGAAGATGCGCTCGTCTCTGCTTGAGCAAACGTTACATTGTCAATTGCAGTCTGCTCCGGGGTCATTCGTAGAAGGCCAAGAGCTTCATTTCTTAATGTTGCTATCTGTGGCTCAAATGAATTAAGCGATCTTTCACGCCCACACAATAAAACGAGAAAGCGCTCTTGCCATCCAGCCGGCATCGGACCGGTTGACCTCATGGCGCTCGGATCCATTGCGAAGCCCATCTGATGTTTCAAGTGGCCAACCTCCTCAGCTACTGCGAAATCTGCAGTCTTAACACCTTGGATTAATGCATCGAGATTCGCTACCACTAGATCCATTTGGGAATTATCCACTTTTACGGGATTGTTCTTGTTAGAGGATAGCCAAGACACTCCAGGAACAGTATCTCGTTCAGGCGCTTTTGATGGAGAAGCAAAGTCTCGTACTGCATCGAGTTGATTCACGTATCTCACTTGCGGCTTGGTTAGAGAGTGGTTCGAGTCTACTGAAGCACGAGGTAATCCCAAGTAGCTACTCTTTAGCCCACCAACCATGAAACCCATTTGATCCAACTTGTGGCCATTGACAGCCGCTTTATCGTCAGCATCGGACTGATTCACATCGTTCAGGACGCCTATTCGAAAAGTGAGTGCGAATAAGATAGAACCTAAAATGAGAAAGCCCGCCGCATGTGGCCAACGCCTCTTGTCGGAAGGAAGCGCGATGATAGCGAGTAACGCACTCCAAACTGCGATTACGATTTGGACGCAGCCCAGCAAAACAAATAATTCAAACGTTTGCTCATATTTGATCGTCGGCAGCCAGTGTGGCCAAGAAATCAGTAAATGTGTGTAGACAGAGAGCAACTTGTGCATAGCGGAAAGTATAGTATCCGGGAGTACGAACTCGACACTCCATGCGTATGAAGCCGGGTGCTGGGGTGCCCCATCCTTCGCGCTTTTGCGAAGGGTCGGATCGTATACCCTCGTAATCACCATGCCGACGGGGCGTAAACGTTATCAGGAAGCGAAGCAATTCCACTTCATCACATTCAGCTGCTATCACCGTAAGCCTCTGCTGCTCGGTTCAGAGGCGAAGGACATCTTCGAGCAAGTCTTTGAGCAGGTAAGATCACGCCACACTATCGCGGTAGCCGGATACGTGTTGATGCCCGAACACGTTCATCTCCTCGTTGACGAGCCTCCCGTGACACCGTTGGCTACTGTCCTCCAGGTTCTCAAGCAAACAACATCGAGGCGCCTCAAGGCCGCGAAGGAGCAGCACTTCTGGCAGACGCGGTATTACGACTTCAATGTCTCAAGCCATGCCAAATATCTGGAGAAGCTGCGATACATCCACCGGAACCCTGTGCGCCGCGGTCTTGTAGACAAACCGGAGGATTATCGATGGAGCAGCTTTCGCCGGTACGCTCTCCGGGAGTTCGGGACTGTCACGATAGAAGCGGAGTAGTCCTCCCACCCTTCGCAAAGGCGCGAAGGATGGGGCACCCGAAGTTTTTGCTGGCTCCGGCCCGGTAGGCTTTCGAGCGAAGGTTGATCTCAATCGCGTTATACTTCCAGCATGAACCTCAACCTCGATCCCGCCACCGAGCAGCGCATCCAGCGCGAGATCGATCTCGGCTACTATAGCGAGCCGGCTGAGGTCATCGCCCGCGCCGTCGCCCTCCTTGAAGCAGAAGAAGACTGGCTGCTGCTCAACAAGGCGGCCATCAATCAGCGACTCGAAGAGAGTATGGCCCAGATCGAGCGTGGCGAGGGCATACCCGGCGACGAACTTCTCGACTATCTAGCGAAAAAGAGAAAAACGCGATAGATGCCCAAGTTCGTTGTCTCTCCAGCGGCTGCCGAAGACATAAACGACTCTGGACCTATCTCGCACAGGAAGCTGGCGAATCCCTGGCGCACACCATGCTCCATCGCTTTGTCATAGCCTTCGGCGGTCTTGCCGAGTTCCCGGGTAAAGGCCATCTGCGAGAAGACCTCACCTCACTGCCGCTCCACTTTTTCCTTTTAGACACCTATCTTATCGTCTACAACCGGGCCGCATCGCCGCTTGCCATTCACGCCGTCCTACACACCTCCCGCGACGTCCGCTCGCTGCTGCGCAAGCGCCCGGTATGACGGCGTAAATAGATTCCAACGACGGGGGTACACGTCTCTCTCGCTGGAAACTGGGTGCCCCATATCTCGATTTTGAGATGTGGGCCTTCGCTCGGAAGGCGCGAACCGCTTTGACTGAGAACTGGCACGGCGGCTAAAGTAAAGCGTCTCTTCAGCGTGCTTTCACCAGCCATCAAAACCGGAGCCCCAAGGATTTATGTCGAAGATCAAACGAAATCAAGTGCACCGCATGGCCGCCACTCTTGCAGCGATCTGGCTCCTCTCCCTCGCCGCCCTCCCCCAGGCCCCAACTCCTCCGCCCCAAACCGGCCCCGCCCCCTACAGCGGCTATCGCGGCCAGAGCATCAAGGACGGCGTGCAGATCCAGACCGCCTACCGCGAAGACATGGTCGCCATGGAGGACGCGATCCCCACCAAAGCGCCCGCCATGCCCAAAAAGCCGCGAAAAGTGTTAGTTCTGTGCAAGGCGGCCGGCTACGTGCACTCGTCTATCCCCCTGGCCGCCGAGACGGTCAAAGCCATGGGTGAAAAAACCGGAGCCTACCAGACGACCATCAGCTACGACTCGGCCGACATCACCGCGGCCAACCTGGCTCAGTATGACGCGATCGTGCTCGACAGCACCACGCTCGCCTTCCTCGACGATCCGAACGATGCGGCGGCAACCGAAGCCCGCAAGAAAGCCCTGCTCGAGTTCGTCCGGGGAGGCAAGGGCCTGGTCGGCATCCACGCCGCCGTCGACACCTACCACACCCTCTCGCCCCGAGGCGCCGAGGAGCAGATGCCCACCGGAACCTGGCCCGAGTTCAACACCATGATCGGCGGGTACTTCAAATTCCACTGGCTCTATCCCCAGGTCGTCACCGTTAAGATTGACGACCCTAAGAGCCCCCTGACCGCCATGTTCCACGGCCAGGAGTTCACCCTCCATGACGAGATCTACACCATGGCGCAGGACTCCTTCTCGCGCAAAAACGTCCACGTCCTGACCAGCATCGACTACGCGAAGATGAGCGAAGCCGATAAGGCCAAAGAGAAGCTCAAACGCACCGACGGCGACTACGCGCTAAGCTGGATCCGCAGGGAAGGGAAGGGTCGCGTCTTCATCGAGGTGCTCGGCCACAGCGAGCATATCTACGCCGACACACCCATGATGGAGCACCTGCTCGCCGGCGTTCAATACTCCCTGGGCGACCTCAAGGCCGACGACGCGCCCAGCGCAAAGTGACAGGTCGCCCTCCCGCTGACGTCCGGATGCCTCCCGCCTGAAACACCCTCAATGGCAATGCCGCCACCCTTGACAAACTCGCCCCGCGGAGACGCCCAGATATCCCAAAACGACGCGAGTCACCGCCTCTACTTCCCCTGAAATGGCCTTTGCGGAAGCTGGAAGTCCAAAGCTAAGTACAATCGCTCGAAGAATTTGCGCAACTTTGACGGGGGAGGGGGTACTGGCGCGTCTTCCTCTCGCCATCAGCGCCAGCCCAAAGCACGCCTCCACAATGAGTCATCCCGCCAGACAGAGAACCATCGTCGTCTCCATTTGTTGAACGCATGAATAGCCCGCATGGCAAGTCGCGCGCTAATCCTCCGCGAAGTCACGCTTCACCTGAAAAACCGGCATCGTACCGGAGATGAGCCAAGGCTCAGAGAAGAGGAATACATCATGGCAAAACAAGCACATATGGACGCAGCGAAGCACCACACCGAAGCAGCGGGTCATCACATCAACGCCGCGGCGAAGCACGACACAGGAAGCCACGACGAGGCTCACAAGCACTCCGAACAGGCCCACGCATCGTCCACAGCCGCTCACGGTAAATCCACGGACGCCCATACCAAGTCCGCCGCATCCAGCAAGAAGTAGCTCGTACTTTCACGCGAAGGGGTCATGGCTATGCCGTGGCCCCTTCTTCACGCGCGCATGCCATTCCTCCACCAGGAAAGACGCTACGCCCGCCTCTGATCGAGGATGATAGAATTCCGCCTCCACCCTGGAGGTGCTCCGATGAAGTTCATCTGTCTGGAAGGCCACTGCATCAATCCCAACGCCATCGAAATCGCCCGCCCCGGCAAGACCCCCACCGGCCACGAGACCAGCGTCATCTCGTTTAAGAACGGAGAGACGATTGAGGTGGGTATGTCGACCTCCGCACTCGCCTGCATGCTCAACAAGTATTAATGCGGCGGCTTGGTATGCGACAGAAGGTCGCTCGCTGTTTTCGGAAGATTCCTTGTTCCCTTTCCGCGCCCAAGACCGCTGACCTGCTAACATGGTGTGTGTGAGGCGAAATATCGCCCCGAATCAGGAGCATTATCATGGCAAGCGGAACAGTGAAGTGGTTCAACGACGCAAAAGGCTTTGGCTTTATCACCCCGGAAGATGGCGGCGAGGACCTCTTCGCGCATTACTCGGCTATCAACTCCAGCGGCTTCAAGTCGCTGCAGGAAGGCCAGCGCGTCACCTTCGATGTGACGACGGGTCCCAAAGGTAAACAGGCTGCCAACATTCAGCCCGCATAATTCGCTTCCTCAAACCCCAACAAATCCCAGCTTCACCTCCCTCGTGGAAGGGCTCCCGTCTGCAGTCATACGCAGGCGAGAGCTCTTCACGTATAAGCTCGGCTTTGATTCCTCAGCCTCGGTATATACAACGAACGGGTCATTCAGGCCAAAGCGCCGAAATGGTAACGTTCTTGTCACCGCCCTCCCAAGGCACGAGGCCCTCCCATGAAGCACCTTCGCATGATCTGTATGAGCATCGCGCTTTGCGATGCATCGTTCGCCTTCGCTGCTCAAAGCTCCAGTACGATCCTTCCCGACAATGTAATTCTGTGCCAGGCAAACGCAGGATGCTTCAGCAAGACGGCCTTTGGCATCAGCTATAAAGTCATCAGGGTGCCCCGCTTCACTGTCATGGCCTCTCTTTCCGAGGAGAGTGGATACGAACGCGCCGACATCACCATCTTGAACAACTCGGGATTGCCGCTCAACCTGACACCCGACGACTTTCGTATCGAGGTGCTGACTCCAAAACCCAGGGTCCTCTCCTATGTCTCTCCCGCCGACCTGAAGAACGTACCCCCACCGGCCGCCATTCCGCCCCTGCCGGATGAAAATACGCCAGCCGGGCTATCGTCTTCCCCTCGCATGATTGCGGCGTCAAATTCGCAAAACGCCGACATAGACGAACTCTACACCGAGGCGAAAAGACGAGAGATCCTTCGTCAGGCGCATGATAAGGCAGTCGCCCAACAGCCGTTCCATGCGGCTCTGCTCGCTCCCAACGAGATGACGAGCGGCCGCGTGTATTTCGAGGGAGACAAGCATGTGCGATCGATCAACCTAGTCATTCCTGTGGCAGGCCTAGTCTTTGAATTTCCTTACGAGATCAAGCGCTGACCGAGACTCTCACCTCTGCATCGATCCACAACTCGTCAGGTATCGCCCATCGAATCAATCGAACGCAGCCAACGCGACCGCGGCGTGTGCCTCTGGCGCAAGAAATTAAGCGACACTGTACCTGCCAATCCAGGCCCGCATGCGGACGCAGGTATCATCGTTCCATGAATGCTGAAGCGCGCGCCGCCAAGATCAAAGTGCTTATCTTCGATGTGGACGGCGTTCTTACCGACGGCCAGATCTTTGTCATCCCCGGAGCGGATGGTCACGGCATCGAAGCGAAGGGCTTTGCCGCACACGATGGACTGGGTATTTCGCTCGGACGACTCGGCGGACTGCGGATCGGCATCATTACCAAGCGCCAGTCGCAAACGGTCGCCATACGGGCCCGCGACCTCAAACTCGAATTTGTCTATCAGGGTCAGTCTCACAAGATGCACGCGATCGACGATATCCTTGCCAGAACGGGATACAGCCTCGAGCAACTCGCCTACGCCGGAGACGACATTATTGATCTGCCGGTAATGCGTCAGTGCGGTCTTGCCATTGCGACCGCCAATGCGCGCCAGCAGGTCAAGGCCGCGGCCCACTACGTCACTCCGAACGCCGGAGGCTTCGGCGCCGGCCGCGACGCCATTGACTTCATTCTCTCAGCGCAGGGTACGCTGGACGCAGTCATCGAGCAGTACCTGGACGAATCCAACTCCGCTGCCGCCGGAAGCGACGTAGGCCAGGGAAACATGTGATCTTCTGCTGATCCAGAGCACGGTCAGCATTCACAGCGCGGTTTGCGGATAGGTCTGCGGAGAACCGCGGCGGGCGAACAAAGGCCGAAGAGATCAGAGCTACAATCGAAAGATGCCGCTGCAGATTCCTGAATCGCTCGCCTGGGCGCATCCCGTCACCGCCGAGTGGTTCCTCAATAAATTCGGCAGCCCCACTGAGCCGCAAACTTGCGGCTGGCCCAGTATTCTGGCGGGCGAAGCCACGCTGATCTCCGCGCCTACCGGCTCCGGAAAGACGCTTGCGGCATTCCTGGTCTGCATTGATCAGCTCCTTCGCGCATCCCTCGCGGGCCAGCTGTCACCCTGTACCCAGGTTGTTTACGTCAGTCCGCTGAAGGCTCTCTCCAACGACATTCAGAAGAACCTCGAAGCTCCATTGGCGGAGATCCAGCAGTTGGCCCTTACCCGGGGCTACCTGTGTCCGGAGATCCGCACCGGCGTCCGCACGGGCGATACGCTGCCGAAAGAGCGCGCCGCCATGCTTCGCCGCCCCCCTCACATTCTGGTTACCACGCCCGAATCGCTTTATATCCTGCTCACCGCCGGCAAGAGCAGGGAACATCTTCGCCGCGTTCAGACTGTCATCGTGGATGAGATCCACGCCGTAGCCGACGACAAGCGAGGCGCGCATCTGGCCCTCTCGCTCGAGCGGTTGGACGCCCTGGTCACCGGCGAAAACCGGCTCAGTCCCGGCGCCTTTCTCACCGGTCTCGCATCCCCGCAGCGGATCGGTCTCTCGGCAACGCAGAATCCGATCGAGCTCGTCGCGAGCTTCTTGACTGGCGTTCACGAGACTAGAAAACCAGCCACCATCATCCAGATCAGCCAGAAACGCCAACTCGATATCGCCATCGAGGTCCCCAGCGACGAACTCAGTTCCGTCACCACGAACGGGATGTGGTCGGAGATCTTCGACAAACTGGCCGGTCACGCGCAGAATCACCGTTCGACCCTTGTCTTCGTCAACACACGCCGTCTCGTCGAGAAAATCTCTTTCGAACTGGCAGCCCGGCTTGGCTCCGAACATGTGGCCGCTCATCACGGATCGCTCTCCCGCACCTTGCGTCTTGACGCCGAGCAACGCCTGAAAGCTGGCGAAATCAAGATCCTCGTAGCGACTGCTTCGCTTGAGCTCGGTATCGACATCGGCGACATCGATCTCGTCTGCCAGATCAGCTCCACCCGTGCGGTCGCCGTAGCCATGCAGCGCATCGGACGAGCCGGCCACTGGCGCGGAGCCGTTCCCAAAGGCCGCTTCTTCGCCACCACCAGGGACGATCTGATGGAACAGGCAGCTCTCGTCCGGAAGATGCGAGCCGGTGAACTCGATCAGTTACAAATTCCTCCTCAGTCCGCCGATGTTCTCATGCAGCAGATCGTTGCCTGTTGCGGCGCCGAGCCTTGGGAGGAAGAAGCTCTGTTCAACACGCTTCGTAGAGCCTATTGCTACCGAAATCTCTCGCGTGCCGAATTCGATCGGCTTCTTACTCTACTCAGCGAAGGCATAGCGTCCTCGCGCGGGCGCTACGGCGCATATCTCCTGCGCGACGGCGTCCACCATCATCTTCACCCTCGGCGTGGCGCCCGAATGATCGCCATCTCGAACGGCGGCGCTATCCCCGATACTGCGCTCTTCAGCGTGATTCTCCAGCCGGAAGGCGTTCAAATCGCTACGCTGGATGAACACTTCGCGGTTGACTCGAGCGCCGGCGACGTGATTCTCCTGGGCAATACCAGTTGGCGGATCCAACGTGTCGAAGCTGCCGGCCGCGTACTCGTTGAAGACGCTCACGGCGCGCCGCCCAGCCTGCCATTCTGGGAGGGAGAGGCCCCGCAGCGCACAGCAGTGTTGAGCGACGGAGTAGGAGAACTCCGCGAACGAATCTCCGCCCTCACGCCCACCGTCCCGCCCGGCTATATATCGCCCGCGCAGACGGAGGTCGCTGCAGCCATAGCCTGGCTCACCGAGGAATGCGGCGTCTGTCCGAGCGGCGCCCTCCAGCTCATCGCTTACATCGTGACTGGCCGAGCCGCCCTGGGAGCTGTTCCATCAAAGACCACCATCATTGCGGAGCGTTTCTTCGACGACGGCGGCGGCATGCAGCTCATTCTCCACGCACCTTTCGGCGGCCGCATCAACAAGGCCTGGGGACTCGCTCTCCGCAAACGCTTCTGCCGAGGATTCAATTTCGAGCTGCAGGCCGCCGCAACCGATAACGGCATCAACATCTCGCTCGCCGAGCAGCACAGCTTTCCACTCGCCGATGTCTTCCAGTTCCTGACCGAGCACACCGCCAAAGAACTCCTCGAGCAAGCCTCCATCGCCTCGCCGATCTTCAAAAACCGCTGGCGCTGGGCCGCCGGCCGCAGCCTTCAACTCCTCCGCTTCTCGAAAGGCAAGCGCATCGCTCCGCAGGTCCAGCGCACCCGGGCCGAAGACCTCATGGCCAACGTCTTTCCGCAGGCGGCAGCCTGCTTCGAAACCATCGTCGGAGACATTCAGATCCCCGACCATCCCCTTGTCAACGAAGTCATGCAGGACGTTCTGCAGGAAGCGATGGACCTCGAAGGACTGATCGAACTTCTCAAGAGAATCAAGGACGGCAGCATCCGCTGCCTGGCGGTTGACACCCCGGCGCCATCGCAATTTGCGCACGAACTCCTCAATGCCAATCCATACGCCTTCCTCGACGAAGCCGGTCTTGAAGAGCGCCGCGCGCGCGCTACTTCACTCAACGGTACACTTCCTGATTCCGCCGGAAAACTCGACCAGGCCGCGATCGACACCGTGCGACAGGAGTGCTGGCCCGACCTCCGCGACGAACACGAACTCCACGATCTGCTTTATTCTCTCATCGCTCTTCCGCTGGCTTTGCTCCACGATGCCCGCGCCCGTCACTGGCCTGTGTTCTATGAGCGGCTCGTCGCCACTGGCCGCGCTCAGGTTGTCGCGTGTGCCGGTATTCTCTGCTGGATCGCCACAGAGCGTGTGCCCTACGCAGCTGCTCTCTGGCCCGAATCATTTCATGTATCAACCGAAGTTACAGAAGAAGCGGCAATCGCAAAATGTGTTCAAGGATGGCTACAAATCCTGGGGCCTATCACGGCAAACGCTTTCGCCGGCCAACTCGGCTTGAACTCGGCTCCGATCTTCCGGGCTTTCCTCGCCCTGGAGATGCAGGGTCTGCTCATGCGAGGCGCCTTCGAGCGGTCCGCCACCGTTCCAGCTCCAACGGAGGAAAATTCTGACTTCGACATCGAATGGTGCGAACGCCGCATCCTGCAGCGCATTCACCGCCGCACCGTATCGACTCTCCGCAAGCAGGTCGAAGCGGTTCCTCCTGCCGTTTACATGCGCTGGATTCTCAACTGGCAGCACCTCTCCCCGCAGACTCAACTCTCCGGCGAGGAAGGAGTCTTCGAAGCTCTCCGCCAGCTCGAAGGCTTCGAGGCTCCCGCCATCGAATGGGAACGAACGCTGCTGCCCGCTCGCGTCGCCAACTACGATCCCCGCTGGCTCGATTCGCTCTGCCTCTCCGGCGCCGTCGGCTGGGGCCGCATCTCGCCGCACCCTGCCTGGTCGAGCGCGGATGGCGGAGCTCCTCGCCGCGTCATCCCCTCCAGCGCCGCGCCCATTACCTTCTACATCCGCGAGACGGCCGATTGGCTCCCTCACGCTCTCGCGCAGCAGTGCGTCGACGAATCGAAGCTTGCCGCCGCGCTCAGTGCCGATGCCGCCCAAACTCGCGCTCTCCTGCAACAGCGCGGAGCCTGTTTTGCCAATGACCTTCAACGCATAGCCGGCTTCAGTCGCCAGCAGACCCAGTATGCGCTCTGGAAGCTGGCCACCGCGGGTCTTGCCGCTGCCGATGGTTTCGACCAGCTCCGCGCCTGCATGGATCCGCGCCGCAAATCCATCTCTGAGCCCCCCGGGAAACGTGCCATTCGCAGTTCCGCAGGACGATGGTCTCTGCTCTGCGAGGAGGTCCACGCAGCTTCAACCGCCATCGAGCAGGCGCGCCGAACCGATGCAGCGTTAGAGTCCTTCGCCCGCCAGCTTCTCGCTCGCTACGGCATCCTGTTCCGCGACCTGCTTCTTCGAGAATCCAATGCTCCGAAGTGGCGCGATCTCCTCAACCTCCTTCGCCGCCTGGAAGCGCGCGGGGAGCTCCGCGGCGGCCGCTTCGTCTCCGGCTTCGGCGGCGAACAGTACGCGCTTCCCGAAGCCGTCGAATCCATCCGTGCCTCCCGCACTCGCGAATGCTCGAATGTCATCCAGGTCGCGGCAGCCGATCCGGCCAATCTCATCGGCATCGTCATTCCAGGGGATCGCACGCCGGCAGTGCCTGGAAAATACGTCCTCTACCGCAACGGAAGGCTCTACTCCGATCATGCTGATTCTGCCAGCGGTGATCTCCCCGCCATTGCGCCTGCGATGTTGCCTGCCGGCGACCAAACACAGCCTCTAGGATTGTTCCTAGCATGACAAAAGACGCCGAACACGCGCGAGATCAGCCGGCTACCGAGAAAACACCGGAACTCCAGCCGGAAGACTTTTACTTCGAAGGCCCGTATCTCGTCTTTACGGCGGCATACCATCTCAAACGCGGCTACTGCTGCAACTCAGACTGTCGCCACTGTCCTTACAAATAGGCAAAGTCCGCGGCATCAGGTTTCGCCTCGCAAGCTGGCGTTATGGTGCCGGCGAGGCGGCCGCCGGAGCTCCAACTCCGCTGGCCGCCGGAGAGAGAGCAGGCGTTGCGCCTGGACGCACCATCATCGCCATCCGCGGAAAGCTGAAGCTTCCTCCGGCATCGTCGATCACATTTACCTGGCACACATACGTTCCCGGTTTGAGCTGCGATAGCGGCACATCGAACTGAAACGCCACTGCATCTCGGCTCGGCGTATTAACCGCTCCAGCCTCGACTAGCGGCGTCTCATACACTTTTACCCCGCCGCTCAGGAACTCGATACTCGTCAGCACCCGCACCGCGCCTCTCACACGTCGAGTCAGCCCAGGCGAGCTTGTAGGCTCCGCCGCTCCCTTTTGTCGTGCAGGGTCGTACACCTCATAGAGAAAGTACAGATGCTGATCCTGCCGGAACACATGAGCCACGTTGGGTATCCACTCCACACCATCACGCACCAACGGATCCTCTCCCTTTTTGGCGGTGCTCGGAATGCGTTGACTCGACAGCACAATTGAGCTGAGCTTCAGCGGACTCTTCTTCAAGTCCGGAACCTGCAGGTCTGTCTCGAAGCTTCCCATCGCACCCGTCTGATTCTCCCGCATCACGAACTTCAAGTGGTATTTGCCCGGCGCAAGCGTAAATTCCGTCGAGTATTGAATGTTCTTTTGCTGTACTTGCTGCGAGGCGTTGAGCGCCAGCTTCACCGTGTCCCGCACGTTGCCGACGATGATGCCCTCAGCGTCCTTCACTTGCCCCAGCACGTCGATGTTCGCCTTGTCCCGATCGCCGTTCTTCACCACATGAATCTGCGACCCCGGCACGATCAGCGATACCGGGATGAAGAACCTGTTATCCCCCAGGCGAAAGTACAGCGCCTGCAGATACACCGAAACATCGGTTGCCGGAAGATCGCTGCGCATCTGTTCTTGCAGTGCCTGCTCCCGATCTTCTGTCTTCTGGTGTCTGAAGTCGGCAGGCGCGTAGTACCCGGGCCGGTATTCGAGCTTCACGTCACTTCGGTTCAACTTCACCGTCAAGTGACGAAAAGTCCCATCGCGTGCAGCATTCGTCGAGTGAAACCCAAGAATGTAATAGGCCTCCGTATCGTGCTGCACCTGCTGAAACGCAGGAGCAAAGTCGTTCGAATCGAAGAATGCTTTTCCGCCCGTATCGGACGAGAGTGTCGCCAGCACCTCCTGCGAGCCGAAGTTCGCATCCAGTTGGCTCTGTGCCGCCCCGCCGCTGAAAGCCGCGGTGCCGCGCAGGCTCCCGGTCGAAGCATCGCCCACTGCGGACAGCGTCTGCAGCCCACGCGAATCCACGCTGTAGATCGCCATATTTGCCTTCACCGCCTCATTGGTCGCGGCCCGGATGCTAGCCTGGTTCTCAATTCCCTGACGCGTCAGCCCGCCGGAAAAATAAAGCAGGCTCTTTCTCTGGTCGACCCTCCCCAGGCTCTTCGCAATGGATCGGATCGCATACAGCTCTCGGTCCGTATTCAATGCGTTGTACTCGCTATCGTCCGCCGTGAAGCTCGCGCCATTGTTCGCGGTCCCCCCAGAGCTCCCGCCTTCGTTTCCGTTGGCGAATCCCGTTCCCTCCGTCCCGGTGTACTTCGCCAATCCCCTCAGCAGGGCAGCTTTATCCGAGGTAAAGTCCTGATCCATCGTCAACCCGGTGTCCATGCTCACCAGCGCTACCAGATCCGCCGGTTGCATCTTCTTGTTGACGTAATCCTGCGCCCCCTCTACTGCGCGGTCGATATCCTCCGGCTGCATGCTGCTCAGATCGAAGAACATCACGATCAGCCTATGATCCTTCAACGACTCGGGCGCAGCGGCAAAGTTGTGATTCAGCAGATCGGCAATGGAAGCTTTTCCGCTTATCGTATCTTTCTCTTGAAGCGTTGCGGTCTGATCCACATTCTGGTAGTCGAAGCTCGCAATCCTCTGCGGCTTTCCGTTCTCGAAGATCGTAAAGTCGCTTGCCGTCAGTCCCTTCACCACTGCGCCCGTCTTCTTATCCCGCACCACAACGTTGGTCAGCACAATGTCGCTCTGCACCTTGAGAGTGAATCCGCCTGGCGGCACTTCCTGCTGCGCGGATGCCGCCGCCGCCGACATAGTAAAGAAACAAGCAAGCACCACCGCAATCCTGCCAAGCAAGAATGCCGACGCGCTCCACCACTCGTATCGACGGTCCCGACCACAGCTCATCTCTCGTCGCCTCAAAATCGATACCGCGCAAACATGGTAAGCGTGCGCATCGTGCCCGCTCCGGTCACCTGGCCGAACGTCGGGGAGTTCAAGATCGTATCGATTCCAGAGAACGAAACGATATTCAACGCATTGGCTGCGGTCGCCCGCACCTCGAACGACCGCGTATCGCCCAGCGCCACCGTTCGTGATAAAGACACATCCACCACCTCGGTCCCCGGTCCCTTGATGGAGTTTCGGGAGGCTGTTCCAAACTGTCCCGCCGGAGGAGCAACAAACGCGCCCGGGTTGAACCATTGCCCGATCCGTTTCGCCCCCGCAATTGGTGCATTGAAGTCTCTGTCCGGTCGCAGCGTATTCCCCACACCAGTCGCGGCCTCCTGCACAGTCAGCTGATACTGCGGCGTAAAGTAGTTGCCGGTCTGAAACGTAAAGTCACCTGAGATCGAAAACCCAGCCAGTGCTTTTGACCAGAAGCCGCCCTGAGCAAGAAGCGCGCGGTTCGGTCCGAACGGCAGCTCGAACACCCAGTTGCCCGTCAGCTTCTGCCGAATGTCGAACGAGCTATTGCCCTCCTCGGCGTTGAGATTCAAATCATCCTGCGCTACGGTCTGAGCGCTGCCTCCAATCGAGGAGGCGTTGTCAATCGAGTGCCCATACTGATAGGTCGCCTGCAGCGAAACACCTTTGCTCATGCGCTTACGGGCATTTACGCGCAGCGCTTCAAAGCGAGAATATCCCACCGAATCTTCATACGCGAACGCCTGCGCCCCTGAGTTCAGCAGGCCCGTCGTGGTTCGGTTCGGTGCGCGCACGAGATCCAGATTGCCACCCTTAGCGCCGTCATAGCCGACATTCAGCACAATCTGCCAAGGCACGGTTCGCTGAATGTCCAGGTCCCAGATCTGCACCCGCCCCAGCCGGTAGTTCACGTTCGCCGCAAAGTTGTTCTGTACCGCCGCGTTCGAGCAGTTGAACGCCGCCGCCAGCGTAAACGCCTCAAACGTGCCGCAACCTTGCTGTCCTGCGATGTTTGACTGCGTTACCGCAAACGGCGGCTGATTTGCCAGATACTGCGCAATCGTCGCATATTGCCCGGTGTTGTAGTTGATGCCATAGCTCCCTCGCACCACCGTATCCTTGACGAACTTCAGCTTTGGCCGCCACGCAAATCCCAGCCGAGGCGCATACATCGCTCGATCCGGATTCACCAACGATCGCGGAAACGCTCCGCCGAACCCACCCTGCTGCCCCGGCTGTACCGCCTGCACTTGAGTGAAGTTTGCGTTGTGGTCCAGATTCGCGAGCCGGTTGTACTTCTCTACATAGGGAGAAAAGTATTCGTAGCGAATTCCGTAGTTCAAGGTGAGATTCGAGAGCGCTCTCCAGTCGTCCTGCGCAAACCAGTCAAACACGTTCGCCCGCAGATAGGTCTTGTTCAGCCCCGCCTGCACCTGTGCCTGCTGCGGCAGCCCAAGCAGAAAATCCGCAAATCCCGACCCGCTCGGAGCCAGCACCGGACAAGCCGTTGTGGACGAGGCAACACAACCCCGCGCCGCAGGGTTCTCCGTCGCATATCCCGTAAAGCTGAACGCACCGAGCGGAGACACAGAAGGAGACAGCAGCGAGGAAGTGACTCCGATCGTATCCGCATGCACGCGGCGAATATCCACGCCAAAACGCATGTTGTGCTTCTTATACCCCCAGCCCACAAAGTCGCTGAACGAGATCGTCTGATTCAACGTATCGCTCGGTGTTGTATTACTCAGCGATGTAAAGGCCGTCGACCCGCCGAACGACAGCGTCGGCAGGCCATAGTAGAACCGGTTGCCCTGAATCGTACCGTTTCCAATCAGCACGCCCGACTGCAGCGCCGGGTTGACCAGCCCGTTGGTGAAGTAGTTTTGCTGCGTCGCGTGCGACCTGTTCCAGTTCACCGACGCGGTGTTTCGCAGTCTGCCGTACCCAATCGTGTAGCCGGCGGTGATACCGTATCCATTGATTTGCGTCGTTCCTCCCAATGGAAGAAAGATGTTCCGCAAGTCGCTTGCGCTATGCGAATAGCTCCCGTTGAAGTTGATGTTCTGCGTCAGCACCTTCGGCCCATTCGACTGCTGCCTGCGGCTGCCAAATCTTCCGAAGTCGTTACTTTGCCCGAAGTTCCTGACAAACCGCAGCGCGGCTGTCGTCGCGTTCTGCCCTCCATTGGTCACCGTCTGATAGTTGTTGAGCAGCCCGGCGTTCGCCACGTTCGGCGCAGGATAAAAGTTCAGCAGCGCCAATGCCTGCGGCGAGATCGGCCCGCTCGCGTTCTTCAGGTTGTTGCCCGCAATCGGCTGCCCGGTTGTCGGATCGTAGAGCGTCTGGCTCAGACCAGAGAAATCGCCGCTCCGTTCCGCCAGGGTCGGCACCGTCCCATTGAAGATGTACGGCGTAATGTTTCGCTGGCCGGTCACGTTGAAAAACACGAACTGCTTCGAGCTCGCCTTCACCAGCCCGGGGATGAAGGGCGATCCGGCAAAGGTCACCCCGAACCGGTTCTGCATCGAATCCGGCTTCACCACCTTCGCCCCCGGCTCTCCCAGCGCCGCCGCGATCGAGAACGGCGCAGCATTCAGCGCACCGTTGCCTCCCTGATAGAAGATCGCGCCATGCGGCTGCGTCGGATCGAATCCGCGCAGCCCACCGCCGCCGAAGCCTCCACCAGGCCCTCTTCTGCCTCCTCCGCCGCCCAGTCCCCCGAACCCTCCACCTCCTGGTCCGCCGATCAAGCCGCCCAAGATGCCGGCCACATTGCCGGCGAGATCCCCCACCGCGCCTCCCTGCCGCTGCGCCTGCGCGACCGCATCCTGGATGCGCTGCCGAATCTCATCTTCGCTGACCCCTGCAAGGCTATTGGTCTGGCCTGCTGCCCCGTTCACCGTCACGGAATCAGCTCCAGCCGCATCCGCCCCGCCCAAGCTCGCCAACGAAGGGAGCTGCACCCCCGAGTTTCCTCCGCCCGCGCTCGCCTCGGCGGCCCCCAGGGCGCTCCCGCTCAGGCTCAGTGCCTGCACGCCGCGCGCAATTCCTGCACTCGTCGCGGCCGAGGCCTGGCGAGCCTCCTCAGCCTGAGCCCGAGACTCCAGCTGCATCCCAAACTCAGCCATCTGCTGCGCCTTGCCGCCATTCTGCCCCGCCGCGTTGATCACGACCTCGTTCGTCTCCGCTGCAAAGGCCGCCAGCTCCGCCTTCACGACATAGCGTCCATTCCGCGGGACCGCCATCGCGAACGCACCGCGCACGTCGGTCGTCGTCGCATATTTCTTGCCGGTGAGCGTATTCGCCGCAGTGATGCTGACGCCCGGCAGCGGCACCGATCCGGCCTTTACCGTTCCCGTAATCGTCCCGCCCGCCGCGCTTTCGGTCGAGGCCGCCGCCGCAGCAGCCTGTATCGCACCCGCGCCGGCAGAGGGAACGGAAGGCGCAGCCTGTCCCCACCCCCATGGGGATACTGCCGCCGCTGCCACCGTGATCAAGAAGAATCGCCGCAACCAAACCTCACCGAGATAAGACAAAACATGCCGTGCTCGCTCAATCGCCACGCAAGGAGTGACCCTTTATGGTACGAAGAGAGCAGAGGCCGACGCACATCCGCACCTGATTCCTCACAATTCACTTCGGCGGAGCCGCAGCCGCTCCCGCGCTGCCATCATCCTCCGCGCGCCGCCTCCTCTGCCCTCTCGCTGCCGGGTCCATCACGCGCAGCTCCGTTGGCACGAACACCCCGCGCTTCAGCGCTCCGCGACCCGCAATCGAATCTCCCACCTTCACGTCGGCCAACGTGATGCTCTCGCCGCTCGATGGCGCTCTCGTGCCTTCCTTATTGCCCCGTCGGTCCTCCCCGATGCTCCCTACTTCGCCGCCGCCGCCGCTCGCTACCAGCCCCATCCCGCGCCCGCCGCGTCTGAACGATGTCCCTTCATCCACGCCAATGATCTGCGTCACCCGGTCCGGCCGCACCACCGTCAGCTTCAGCCCATCCATATCGATCGCAGTCACCTTTCCCACGATATAAACCTTGCCCAGATCCTCGCGCGCTTTCTTCACCTGCGCAGCATCCATCACCCCGACGAACACCGCGTGAATCGTCTGTGTCGGCGCATCCAGCACACCCACCGCTCCCACCCCATCCCCCGCTTTGATCGCGGTCATCTTCAGCGGCTGGCCGTCCTTGCTTAGCCGCGTGTTTGCCGATACCGCAACCTGATACACCTCACCTGCCTCCGTCTTCAGCTTCAACTGGTTGCCTGCGACCACCGTCACCGTCCCCTGCACCATGTTGCCCCCGGCAAACGCCGCGCCTCCACCAGCGTCATCCTCCTGCGCCATCAAACAAAACGCTCCCTCGGCAAACAGAGTCAGCAAGAGCAAACCGCTCGCCAGAAAGCCTCTCCGCCCCGTCTGCACCCCATCCATCGCGCTCACTCTTCTTCGGCAGCCTTTGTCATACAGACGTATTCTTGCCGCGAAAGACTCCCTATGTACAAAACTATGCATGATGCAGATCGTCCGCATGGACACGCACCTGTGCCTGTCGATCTATCCCCATGGCTCGAAGCAACCTAATCCTGTATCCGCTGCCAAACTCCAGGCGATTTGCCTTACGTTGCGCGTCTTCCCAGCCAACCTGCACTACACTACGGCCATGCACGACGTCGCCCATACTCCGCACATCGAAGGACACTTCGAGTCCACCGAGACCGTCCGCGACATCGTCATTGGTCTCTCCGACGGCCTTACTGTGCCATTCGCTCTCGCCGCCGGTCTCTCCGGCGCCGTTGCCTCCTCGCACATCGTCGTCCTCGCCGGCCTCGCCGAGATCGCCGCCGGCTCCATCGCCATGGGCCTCGGCGGGTATCTTGCCGCTCGCGGCGACGCCGAACACTACGTCTCCGAGCGCGGGCGCGAAGAGCGCGAGATCATTGAACGCACCCGCGATGAAGAAGAAGAGATCTACGAGATCTTCGAACACTACTCAGTCGACCGCACCAGCGCAGCCCCTGTTCTTGCCGCGCTCAAACAGAACCCCACCGCCTGGGTCGACTTTATGATGCGCTTCGAGCTCGGTCTCGAAGAGCCTGCCCCGAACCGCGCCCACCGTTCGGCCCTCACCATCGCGGCCTCTTACATCGCCGGCGGACTCATCCCTCTGCTTCCTTACATGCTCGTCGCAGACAACCTCACCGCCCTCAAGCTCTCCGTCGCCATCACTCTGTTGGCCCTCGCCCTCTTCGGAGCGTTGAAAGGAAAGCTCGTCGGCACCGGCTGGCTTCGCAGTGCCCTCCAGACCGTCACCATCGGAGGAGCCGCCGCCGCCGTCGCCTACACTCTCGCCCGCCTGCTCAACGCCCACTCGCCCTAGAAAACCTCTGATTGAGGTCTTATCTTAAGGGGGATTTCAGTCCCGCCGTAATTTAACCATGACAGCGCCACTTCAGTCGCCTGGGGAATACCGGCGACTTAATCAGACCCTTCCCTGGAGCGAAGCGCACGTTCTTGCCTTCGCCTCTACTCTTGCCTTCGCCTTCTACTCTTGCCTTCGCCTCTACTCTTGCCTTCGCCTCTACTCTTGCTTTCGCCTCCATCCTTGTCTTCGCCCTTGCTGTTGCATTTGGGATAGGCGGGGCTTTCAAGCCCCGCATCAAAGCCAGCCGCAAAGCGGCCTCCGCTCTGCCGAAGGCCGGAGCGGAGGCGAAGCCGCAGCGACTGATGGATTGCCGTTGTTTGTTCTTGTTTTCCAGCGCCGCCGCGCCTCTGTGCGCCAGACCGCCCCAAAGGAACGGATGAGAGACAATTCACCTAACCTTCCGCACCAGCTTCGCCGTGCGGCCAGCATCACCTTCTCCGACTCGTCAAGTCCAATCGGAAGGACCGAGCGGCAGCCACCATGACCCTAAGGCCGATCCTGTAACTTTCCGGCAACCTCACTATCTAACCAAGCATCACAATGCAGTTCACCATCTTTGCTCCAGCGAGAAAACCATGGCCCTGACCGCAGCAACCAGAACTTCTCCCGCCACCTCTCTGCTGGCTCGCTACAAGGCCGTTCGCCAGGCCTCGCTCGATCTCGCGAAGCCGCTCTCGCCCGAAGACCTCATGGTTCAGTCCTGCCCCGAGGCCAGCCCCGTCAAGTGGCATCTCGCCCACACCAGCTGGTTCTTCGAGACCTTTGTCCTCCGCGAGTTCGTCGCCGGCTACCAGCCCTTCCATCCCGACTTCCACTGGCTCTTCAACAGCTACTACAACTCCCTCGGCGACATGCCGGAAAAGAAACTCCGCGCCTCCTTCTCCCGCCCGCCGCTCGATGCAATCCTCGCCTATCGCACCCACGCCGATGCCGCCATCGCCCGGCTCATGCAGCTCCCGCTTGAAGACGAATCCGCCCGTCGCATCACCCTCGGCCTCGAGCACGAGCAGCAGCACCAGGAGCTTATCGCCACAGACATCAAGCACGCTCTCTTTACCAACCCGCTTCACCCGGCCTACACAGCGTCCTCGCAGCCGCGCAACGAAATCATCGCTCCGCCGCTTGACTGGATCGCCTTTACCCCCGGCCTGACCGAGATCGGCGTCTCCGTCGACCCGGCCGACCCCCGGCAGGGAATCGACAGCTTCGCCTTCGACAACGAGACTCCGCGCCATCCCGTCTACATCGCGCCCTATCGTCTCGCCAATCGCCTCGTCACTTGCGCCGAGTACCTCGCCTTCATCGACCAGAACGGCTACAACCGCCCCGAACTCTGGCTTTCCGAAGGCTGGACCACAGTCCACGAGCAAGGCTGGCTGGCGCCCCTCTACTGGCAGCGCGACGAGAACACCAACTCCGGCTGGCGCATCTACACCCTCCACGGCTTCCGTTCACTAGACGACCTCAGCGAGACCCCGGTCTGTCATCTCAGCTTCTTCGAGGCCGACGCCTACGCTCGCTGGGCCGGCCACCGCCTGCCTACGGAGTTCGAGTGGGAGTACGCCGCCCGGCAGCTTCCTCCCTCATCCTCCGCACCGGCCGGCAACTTTCTCGAGACCGGAAGCCTTCACCCCGCGCCTGCCTCCGCGCTCTCCGGCCTGCAGCAGATCTTTGGCGACGTGTGGGAATGGACCAGCTCCGGATACACCGGCTATCCCGGCTACAAGCCTCTTCCCGGTGCCCTTGGCGAATACAACGGCAAGTTTATGTCCTCCCAGGTCATCCTTCGCGGCGGCTCTTGCGTCACCCCAGCCACTCACATCCGCGCTACCTACCGCAACTTCTTCGGCGCTGCCACCCGCTGGCAATTCTCCGGCCTTCGTCTAGCTCACGATATCAATCCATAAACTGCTTTCATCCGCTTTCCGGAACGATTTCCGTGAGCATGAATCTCGAAACCGGTTGAGATCGACAAGGAGATTTATTCCGCTTCAGTACTCGGGGTGCGGGAAGCTCTGCAGGTGAGCGATGGCCTGTTCGGCTCGGGTGCGGAGTTGGACTAACTCTTCGGGCAACTTCTTTCGCAGGGTGTTGTAGGGCATCTGGAGGCGAAAGTTGTTGGAGAGGATGGATTGATTGCGTTCAAGAAAGGTCCAGTAGAGGGCGGTGAAGGGACAAGAGTCATCACCGATGGATTTCTTTGGGTCGTACTTGCAGTGCCCACAGTAATTCGACATGCGGTGGATGTAGGCGGCGCCGGAGACGTAGGGTTTAGTGGCAGTGAGGCCGCCGTCGGCGTAGGTGGCCATGCCGAGGACGTTGGTTTCGACGACCCAATCGTAGGCGTCGACGTAGGCGAACCAGAACCAGTCGGTGAGTTGGCGCGGAGAGAAGCCGCAGAGGGTGGCGAGGTTGGAGAGAACCATGAGGCGCGTGATGTGGTGGGACCAGCCTTCGCGGATGACCTGATCGACGACGGTGTCCATGCAGTGCAGACCGGATTTGACGCCCCAGTAGACGGCGGGCAGCGGGAGCGAGGCGTGGAGGGCGGAGGGTCTGGCACCGGCGTAGGGGTCGGGTGAGACGGCGCCGGCGGGCGGCGGGTACGGGACTTCTTCTGTCGATGGGTTTGTGACACTGCGCGCTGCGGACTTCGCGCGCTTTTCGGATTTGTCTTGAGGAACGTTGAGGAGGCGGTAGCCGTCGGTCTGCTGGTGGATATGGCGCATGAACTCGCGCCAGCCGAGGAGCTGGCGGATAAAGCCCTCGGCACTTGGAAGAGGGACAAGACCATTGGCGCTGGCTTGTTCGACGTCGCGGATGAGATCGATGGGGAGAAGGCGGCCGAGATTGACCAGCGCGGAGGTGCGGCTGTGAAAGAGCTGCAGCTGGTCGTCGCGCATGGCGTCTTCATAGGGACCGAAGGTGGGAAGGAGATGCTCGAGAGCGAAGCTCCACATGGCGTCGCAATCGGCCCGCGTCGTGGGAAGGTCAAAGCTATCAAGGGTGCCGAAGTGATGAGGATAGGTGCTCTCGACCAGGTCGATGACTTCGCGGGTGATCGTGTCGGGTGGGAAGGCCGGCGGCGTGGGAATGGGAGTTTGATTGCGGTAGGGCTTGCGATTTTCGGAGTCGAAGGAGAACTGGCCGCCGGTGGGTTTGGCGTTGTTCATCAGGATGCCGGTCTGCTGGCGCATGTGGCGGTAAAAGCGATCCATTAGATAACTGCGCCCGGTTTTATAGGGGCCGAAGACGTGGAGGAAGTCTTCGGTGGTGGAGAGCCATGTGGTGTCGGGTGCTTCGCGCAGCTTGAGGCCGCTTGCGATGGCGTGTGCAAGGTCGAGACGGAGCTCGCGCTCAGCCGGCTGCATGACGGTTATTTCGGGGAGGTGGAGCTTTAGTTGCAGGGCGGTGAGGGCCTGACCGTGGCTTTGCGGGGAGAAGTGATACAGCACACTTGCGCCTCGACTGGCCTGCTCGAGTGCGAAGTGGCGCATGTTCGAGATCAGGAGCGCGAGTTTTTTCTTGTGATAAGGGCGGCGGTGGGCCTTGGCAGTGGACTCGACGATGACGATGCCAGTCGCTTTTGCGGGCTGTTCGGCGAGGGGGCCGGTGCGATCGGTGTAACGATCGTAGGGGACGTAAATCCAGCGGCGCTTCTTGAGGTCAGAGTCTTGAGGGTGTGCGGCTTCGATCATCTGCTGAAACGTAGACATGCCCTAATTTAGCGGAAGAAAAAGCTACCCAAAGGACGCGAAGAAGAGCATTTTTGATGGGCTGAAGGTCTTGCAGGAGGAGAAGAAGCTGGGAGCTTGCGAACAGAAGGTTCACATTTGTAACAAGAGGAGTTCTAGACCTGTTAGGCTTAGCGCGTCTCGCGCGAGATGAACGCGATGATTCGAAAATGGAGAAGACAGATGATGAAGCGGATGGTGGTTGGGTTGGCTATGGCGATGTGTTCGATGACATTTGCAGCGGCGCAGGGCACGGCCAAGGAGCCTGCGATCGCTCCCGGAACGATGATTGAACCGGCGAAGAGTTTTGATGGGGTACTGAGCGCGTTTGAGGGCGATGTGGTGCCGCTGGCCAAGGCGATGCCGGCGGAGAAGTACGATTTTGCGCCGAGCGCTGCGATCTTTGTGGCCGCGCAGGGCAGCGAGTACAAGGGCGTGAGCACGTTCGGTGCGATGGTGCTGCATATTGCGTCAGCAAATTATTTCTATGGCGGCGCGCTGAGCGGGATGAAGCCGGACGTCGATGTAAAGGGTATCGCGAAGATCAAGGGCAAGGACAACATCGTGGCGGCGCTCGAAGCTTCATTTGTCTTCGCGCACAAGGCGGTCGGGACGCTGACGGCGCAGAACGCGTTTGAAAGCGTACACGGAACCGAGACCAGGGCCAGCCTTGCCGGCGGGTTGGCGGCGCATGGATTTGACCATTATGGGCAGCTGGTGGAATACCTGCGGATGAACGGAATTGTGCCGCCTGCGAGCCGGAAGTAGCCGATTTTGTGATGACAGCGAAGCGCATCCTGCAGCGGCGGCCGGTCCCCAAGATCCGGTAGTAGGATGAGGCGTGGAACTTCCTGTCCAGCCGCCGGTTCTTCCCATGCTTGCGAAACGGGTTGACGCGATCCCGTCGGACGATGCGTGGGTGTTTGAACCGAAGTGGGATGGATTTCGGGTGCTCGTGTTCCGCGATGGCGATGAGGTGCTGCTGCAGAGCCGGGATACCAAGCCGCTGAATCGCTACTTTCCTGAGTTGCTGGAGCCGCTGCGGAAACAGCTTCCGGAGCGCTGCGTTCTCGATGGCGAGATTGTGATTGCGGGGCCGGCGGGGCTGGACTTCGATGCGCTGCAGCTGCGGATTCATCCGGCGGCCTCGCGGGTGAAGCTGCTGTCGGAGGAGACGCCGGCTTCGGTAGTGTTCTTCGATCTGCTGAGCGAAGGCGTACAGGATCTGCGGGGCGAGGAGTTTGCGCGGCGGCGGGAAAGATTGGAGATCGTGTTGGGATCGGCGAAGGCTCCGGTTCATCTGACTCCAGCAACCCGGGACAAGGGCGTCGCGGCGGACTGGTTTAAGCGGTTTGAGGGCGCGGGTCTTGATGGCGTGATGGCGAAGGCGGTCTCCGGGACTTATGAGCCGGACAAGCGGACGATGCTGAAGGTGAAGCACGAGCGGGATTGCGACTGCGTGGTGGCTGGGTTTCGGTGGCACAAGAATGGTGAGGGGACGGCGGTAGGTTCGCTGCTGCTGGGGCTATTTAACGATGCCGGAGCG
Organism: Edaphobacter sp.; assembly: GCA_965277545.1. Taxonomy (GTDB): domain Bacteria; phylum Acidobacteriota; class Terriglobia; order Terriglobales; family Acidobacteriaceae; genus Edaphobacter. Next base: position 4,455,515 of record OZ255826.1, on the reverse strand, counting down.
CTGCAGCATGTGGGCGTGTGCGCGAGTTTTACCATGGCGAAGCGGCGGGAACTGGTCGAGTTTCTGTTGCCGTACCGGAAGGGCGCGAGTGCGGGGCACCCGTGGGGCGGCGAGGCTGGTGGCGATGGGCAACGTATGCCCGGTGGGCAGAGCCGCTGGAGTCAGGGGAAGGACCTCTCCTGGGAGCTGCTGCGGCCGGAGCTGGTGGTAGAGGTCGCCTATGAGCATATGCAGGGGGATCGGTTTCGACATATGGCGCAGTTTCGGCGGTGGCGGGAGGATAAGGCTCCGGAGGCATGCACATATGCGCAGCTTGAGGTGGTGCCGCCGCAGGAGTTGATGAGCATCTTCTCCGGCGGCCGTTAGGATGATTCTGCGGTGGGCGTCCGGTAAAACGAACAGCAGATCCCCTTCGAGGATGACAACAAGAAAAGCAGATGCAGCCATGTTGAATTGATCTAGTCTTCTATCGCGGGCGGTAACTCTTCCGCTTTAGAGTTACTCAACTGTTTTGGGACGCGTTTCGAGCGGAACGAGCGGGTGGGGTCGTCGTCGGGGTCGGGAGTTTGCTGCGGGGGACGCAGCTCTTCGGGCACGTGGCGCAGGTTGACGCGGATGCGGGTCCAGAGGGAGGATCGGCCTCGCATGCGGTCGACCAGGATGTCGTCGACGGCGAGATGCGCGGCTGCTTCGGGATGGCTGCTCTTCCAGCGTTCGAGGCCGGCGAGGGCGGCGTCTTCGTGGGGGGAGTTGGCGATGGTGATCAGCGGCGCTTTGGTGCGGGGCTGTCTTGCGATGGAGGCTGCGGCGGGTGTGAATGTTTCATGCTGGGCGGCGGGTTCTTCGCCCCCTGCACTCGGCTGGCCTGCCCTTTCGGACGAAGCGGCAGGTTGTCGGGCCGCGGTTTGAGCGTGTTTGCGGAAGCGCTGAGAGCCGAAGCCTTCGCCTAGCTGGTCGGAGAAGGCCTTGGCGGCGGAGCGCGCTTTGGAGGGCTGGACGCGCGGGGCTTCGCCGGCTGCCTTGCGGAAGTGCGGGGGCCAGGGAGCGTCGCCGAGGCCGGAGGCTTCGTCGCGGGCGGCAAGGTCAAGCAGCGGGTCGAGGGAATCGGCGGCGTTGTCCATGTCTGCGTGCGGGTCGCCCAGGTCGGTGAAGCGTTGCGGCATGGTGAGGACGGTGAAGTCGGCGGGGTTGACCTCCGCGACTTCGTGCCAGTGGAGCGGCGCGGAGACGCGGGCATCAGGCAGCGGACGGACGGAGTAGGCCGACGCGGTGGTGCGGTCCTTGGCGTTCTGGTTGTAGTCGAGGAAGACGCCGTGGCGCTCCTCCTTCCACCACTTGGAGCTGGCGAGGGTGGGAGCGCGGCGCTCAATCTCACGGGAGAGGGCGAGGGCGGCGCGGCGGACTTCGCTGAAGCTCCAGCGCGGCTCGATGCGCACGTTGACGTGCATGCCGCGGGAGCCGGAGGTCTTGGGCCAGCCGCGGAGGCCGAGTTCGTCGAGGAGCGCTTTCACTTCAAGGGCCACCTTCGAGACGTCGGACCAGGGGACGCCAGGGCCGGGATCGAGGTCGATGCGCAGCTCGTCGGGATGATCGAGGTCGGAGGCGCGGACGGGGTGGGGATGAAGTTCGATGCAGCCCAGATTGACGATCCAGGCCAGACCGGCGGCGTCGTTGACGACCAGCTCTTCGGCGGTGCGGCCGGAGGGGAACGAGAGGGTGACGGTGTTGAGCCATGCGGGGCGATCGGAGGGTGCGCGCTTCTGGTAGAAAGCCTCGCCTTCGGCCCCGTTGACGAAGCGCTTGAGAACGATGGGACGGTTGCGGATGCCATTGAGAGCGCCGGGCGCAACGGATAAATAGTAGCGGACGAGGTCGAGCTTCGCGAGCTTGGTCTGGGCGGAGAAGTAGAGTTTGCCGGGGTGGGTGACGCGGACCTCGCGGCCGTCGATGGAAAGGATTTCGAAGTCTTCTTCTTTTTTCACGGGAACAGGCTACTCCTTTTCCTAGCGGAGAAAGACGAGATAGGCGACGCCGGCGGTGGCGGTGCCGATGGTGAGCCAAAGGACGTAGTCGCCGGGATGGCCGGACTGGATGGCGCGCAGTGGAACGAGAGGGCCTTCGAGGAAGGCGCCGATCCGGAGGTAGCGGGAGAGGCGCGCGCGGAAGACGGAGGTGCAGGCGAGCGCAAGGGCGAAGAGGGTGGAGATGGCCCCGCGTGCGGCGGAGGAGGAGAGCGAGAGGTCGGGGCTGGCGGGGAGGGGCAGGGTGGGGGTCTGGCCGGTGTAGACGGTGTGGAGATAGCCGGGCTGGAAGGTGAGGCGATTGGCGGCAGCTAGAGTCTCGCGCGCGAGGTGCGGGAGGAAGGCAAGGGTGATCGCGGCGAGGAGGCAGAAGGTGGGCGGGGTGATGTGGTACCAGAGGGTCTTCGCGTCGTCATCCTGGTCTTCGGGGAGCTCGTCGACGATGGCGGATTGGTCGGTGATGGGTTCTGTCCCCCAGCCGAAGAAGGTGTGCATGCCGACGCGGAGGACGGCTGCGGCGGTAAAGGTTCCGCCGATCATGAAGAGATAGGAGAGCCAGGGAATGCCGGCGGCTTCGGCGGAGTTCGAGGTCAGGGCTTCGCCCTGCATGGTAGCAAAGCCGGGAAAGCTGGCGAGACCAAGCGCGCCAAGAAACCAGAGGAGCGCAGTGAAGCGGAGGGCTTTGCCGCGAGCGAACAGCGCCGGCTCGCTGGCGGTGCGGAGGCGGTGAAGCAGAATGCCGGAGAGAAAGAAGAGGGCGGACTTTACGAAGGCGTGGCCAAGGACATAGGTGAGAAAGCCGGCGGTGGCGAGCGGGCCCTGGATGGCGATGGCAGTAAGCATGAGACCGGCGTGGGCGATGGTGGAGAAGGCGAGCAGGCGCTTGATGTGGTGCTGCGCGTAACACATGAAGCTGCCGAGCAGCACGGTGACGACGGCGAAGGTGAGCAGGATCGCGCGGAGTGCGCCGGTGCGGTTGTCGAGCGCGGGGAGGAAGATGACGGCGTAGAGGCGGAGGACGGCATAGAGGCCGAGCTCGACCATGATGCCGGAGAAGAGGACGCAGACCGGGGTGGGAGAGACGGCGTGGGCGTCGGCGAGCCAGAGATGGAAGGGAACGATCGCAGCTTTGGTGAAAAAGCCGCAGGTGATCAGGACGCAGGCGAAGAGAACGAGCGGGTCGTGGCGATGGACGAGCAGCAGGCCGATCTGCGCGATGTTGAGGGCGCCGGTGACGGCGTAGAGGAAGGCGATGCCGGTGAGCACCATGAAGGCGGCGATGGTGTTGGTGATGGCGAAGTTGAAGGCTCCCTGGAGCGGCGCGGGCTCGCGGGTCTTGAGGCCGCAGAGGGCGAAGGCGGCGGTGCTCATCAGCTCGAAGAAGACGAAGAGGTTGAAGAGGTCGCCGGTGAGCGAGAAGCCGGTCATGCCGGTGAGGAAGACGAGCATGAGCGGCTGGAAGTGATTGGAGCCGGAGTCGATGAAGCGCCAGGAGAAGAGCAGGGCCAGGAAGGTGAGCGTGGCGGCGAGGCCGGCGAGGCCGGCGGAGACGGGGTCGATGACGAAGGAGATGCCGAGGACGATCGAGCCGCGCGGATACCAGTTGCCGAACCAGTAGACGATGGTGTGGGTGTGCGATTCGGCGAGGAGGGCGGCGCAGAGGGCGATGTTGAGGAAGGCGGTGGCGATGGCGATGGTGTCGATGGCTGGGCGGGGCAGGTGTTTGCGAAAGGCGGCGAGGGTGGCGGAGGCGAGCAGAGGCAAGACGATAGGGAGGGCGGGTAAGGCGTTGGCGAGATGGGGTGGGGTGGTCATGGTTCGTGACTGGGGTGTTTTGGCCAGGAACAGAACAGCAGATCCTCTTTGAGGATGACAACCAGAAAAGCAACGACAACGGCAACAGCAGATCCCCTGCGGGGATGACAATCAAAAAGCAACGACAACAGCGGATCCCCTGCGGGATGACAACCAAAAAGGCAAATGCAACAGCGGGACAGCGACGGTGACTGCGGCTAGCCTCGCATGGTGCGGAGGTCGCTTGGGTCGATGCAGCCGGACTTCTCGTAGGCTTTGACGACGATAGCGAGCAGGAGCGCGACGACGACGGCTTCGACGACGACGTCGGTGAGCATGAGGGCTTGCACGATCGGGTCGACGGTGAGCTTACCGACGGGAATGTCGGCGAAGACGGGGGCGGCGCCTCCGACGCGATAGCCGATGCCGAGCAGGAGCATGTAGGTGGAGGTCTGGAGGATGGCGAGGCAGATGACCGAGTGGACGAGATGGCGGCTGGTGATGATGCCGTAGAGTCCGCAGAAGAAGAGCCATGCGGCAACGAGGTAGGGAAGCATGGAGAGATGCGGCGGCATGGGGTTCGCTCCTTGAGTGAGACTTTATGCTTCCGGGACCTCGCCGCGGATGATCTCCTGCAGGTAGGTGAAGGCGACAAGCAGGAAGGCAGCGGTGACTTCGACGCCGACACAGGCGCTGATGAGGGCGATGGTGCCGGCGGAGAAGACGTCGCCGGTCTTGCCGAGTGGGAGGATGTTGGTGAGCAGAGGAACGCCGAGCAGCAGGGCAGAGACGCCGATGAGAGCGTACGAGGCGGCCCCGAGGGCTTCGATGAGCTCGATGGCGGGATGCGAGGTGATGCGTTCGAAGGCGGAGGTGTTTTGCGCGAGGTAGATGAGGAAGGGTGCGGTGGCGAGGATGACGCCGGCCTGAAAGCCTCCGCCGGGGGTGAGCTGGCCGTGGAGGCCGATGTAGAAGCCGAAGACGACGGTGAGGCAGACGGCAGGCAGGGCGATGGCTTGGACGGTCGGGCTGAGCGGGCTGAGGTCCTGCACTTTCGCGGCGGATTGTTGCTTGCCGGACCTCGTGTTGCCGTCTTCGTTTTCATCGTGTCGCAGGAGAAGCATGACGCCGAGCACGGCGGTGAAGAGGATGAACTCTTCGCCGAGGGTGTCGAAGCCGCGATAGTCGTAGTTGATGGCGTTGACGGTGTCGGTGGCGTGGCGCTCGTAGACGGCGAGGGCGGTGATGGCGTCGCCGTAGGGGCCGCGGTAGTGACCCCAGGCGGGAAGATTGACCGAGGCGTAGCAGAAGAGCGCGACGAAGAGGGCGCCGAAGGGGAGGAAGACGCGGAGGCGCAGGCGGTCAGTCATGTTTTTCATCCGGAGGCTGCGGCTTCGATGGTTTTGCCGCATCGCGGAACTTCATGCGCGAGATGGCGAGCATGACCATGAGCGGGAGGGCGACGGCGCCGACGGTGATCTGGGAGAGGGCGACATCGGGGGCCTGGAAGAAGAAGAACATCAGCGCGGTGAGCATGCCGTAGAAGCCAAGGGCGATGATCTGCGCGGTGACGTCGCGGGTGCGGACGACGGCGAATCCACTGAGCGCGACGAGGAGGAGGATGCCTGCGCCGAGATACATCATGGGCGCGCCTGCGGCTTGCGGGCGTGGGTCTGAGGTTTGTTGACGAACTCGATGGGGTCGCCGTCGCGGGGCTGCCAGTGGCCGAGCTCGCGGGTGCGGAAGGCGCGGGCGGTCGCGTGAGTGACGACGGAGTTGATGGCGAGCAGGACGATCGCGACGAGGAGAGTCTTGAAAGAGGTCGAGCTTGCGCCGGTCTCGACGAAGACGGCAATGGTGAGCGCGATCATGCCGATGGCGGCGGGCAGCGCGAGGTAGTGCATGGCCTGGGTGGGAGTTTTCATGCGGAGCATGCCGAGGACGCCGATCCAGCAGGCGAGGACGGTGAAGGAAAGGAGCACGTCGAGGAGGATGGCGTGGAGGGTCATAGATGCTTCTCGAGGAAGCGGGCGAAGACGAGGCCTCCGCCGAAGCTCATGATGGCGAGGGTGAGGGGAAGGTCGATAAGGATGGAGCGTCCGAAGCCGACGGTGAAGAGGATCATGGCGATGACGATGAGGAGGCTGGCCATCTCGAGTCCGACCAAGCGGCGTTCGGGCGAGCCGCGGAGACACATGTCGGCGCAGGGGAGGAGGGTCGCGCTGACGGCGGCGGCGGCGAGGAGCCACGGGTTCATGACTTTGCTCCTGGTTTTCCTCCGAGGAACTGGATCATCTTCGGGACAGGCGTGGCTTTCAGTTGATGGAAGAGCATGCGAGATTGGGCGGGGTCGATGCCGAGGACGATGGAGTTGGGCGTGGCGGTGGCGTAGGCGATGGCGAGGATGCTGCGGGCTTCGCGGACGGGATCATGTGCGCTTGCGTCGAAGCCGCAGACGCGGAAGTGCGATCCGGCAGGCGCGAGATGCAGGAGATCTTTCGCGAGGACGAAGGTGATAGTGAAGGCATCGCTCAAGATGTAGCCGGGAATGCGCCAGGCCTGGATAAGGTCGCGCGCGCGGAACTGCGGGCGGGTGGGGCTGAAGCGGCAGACGAAGAGGGTGAAGGCGATGGTGAGGACGGATGCAAATGCGCCGACGAGGAGCTCGTGGGGATTGATCGTCGCGACGAAGAGAATCCACAGCGCCGGTGTGAGGAGGATAGTGAGAGCGAGGAGAACGGGATGAGGCTTCGACTCTCTCACGGCGGCGCTGGGTGGTTTAGGTTTCGCCATGCATGGCTGAGAGAACAAGCGAGGCGGGAAGGATGCCTGCAGAGGAACTTTTTGGCGGTCTCAGACTGGATTCCGCCGTACTTCACGAAACAATCGGCGGCAGATCCTCTTCGAGAATGACGGGAAAAGAGGTCAAGGCGAGAAGCATATTTTTGAGGTTGGCCTACCTTCCTTAACCGGAGGCCTGCCTGGTCACATCAAATGCAAGGCATCCACGTCGACCACCAGATTACGCCGCGCAATCCCTTGCGCCTCCGCAAACGCGAGCAGTCTCCGCAGCGCCTCCCCCAGCACCTGCCTCCGCTCCGCCTTCAGCACGAAGTGATAGCGGTAGATTCGCTTCAGCCGCGCGATCGGCGCCTCGGCCGGTCCCAGTACCCGAACCTTGTCCAGCCGCGCCTGCTGAAACCATCGCCCCAGCGTCTGCGACCACGCCGCTGCCTCCTCCAGCTTCTCGCTCTGCACGACTACATTGGCCAGCACGGCGAACGGCGGATAGTGCATCCACCGCCGGTACTGCATCTCCTTCGCGACAAATCCCGGATAGTCGTGCATCGCGGCAAACTGAATCGCATAGTGGTCCGGATGATACGTCTGCACCAGCACTTTGCCCGGCAGAGTGCCCCGCCCAGCCCGGCCCGAGACCTGCGTCAGCAGCTGAAACACCCGCTCCGCCGCGCGAAAGTCCGGCAGCCCAAGCTGCAGGTCCGCGCCCACCACGCCCACCAGCGTCACCCCATGAATGTCATGCCCCTTGGCGATCATCTGCGTGCCCACCAGCAGATTGATCTCGCCCGCATGCAGCCTCGCCAGCAGCCGCTCCATGTCATGCCGCCCGCGCACCGTGTCGCGATCCATGCGGCCGATCCGCGCGCCGGGAAACAGCTCCTGCAGCTTCTCCTCCCCCTGCTGCGACCCCACGCCCAGAAAATAAAGATGTTCGCTCTCGCACTTCGGGCACTTCGCCGGCACCGCCCGCCGAAACCCGCAGTAGTGGCACTCCAGCCGCTGTCCCGGCTGCGCCACCGCATCGTTCTCGCTCACCCGTTTGTGATACGTCATCGAGATCGCGCAGTTCTCGCACTCGATCTTCTCTCCGCAGCTCCGGCACATCACCGAGGCCGAGTAGCCGCGCCGGTTCAGCAGAAGAATCACCTGCTCCCCGCGGTCGAGCGCCACCCGCGTCTCCTCCACCAGCCGCCGCGAAAAGATCTGCTCCTGCCCCGTCTCCCGGAACTCGTTGCGCATATCGACGAGCTCCACCTCCGGCAGCGGCCGGTCCATCACCCTCTCGCGCATCTCCACCCGCGCATACCGTCCGCGCTCCGCGTTCGCCCAGCTCTCAAGCGACGGCGTCGCCGACCCCAGCACCACCGTCGTCCCCTCCCCCGACCCAGCAAACTTCGCCCGCATCACCGCCACATCGCGTCCGTGATAGCGCGGCGTCTCCTCCTGCTTGTAGCTCGAATCGTGTTCTTCATCGACGAGGATCAAGCCCAGGTTCACCATCGGCGCAAACACCGCCGACCGCGTTCCCACCACGATCCTCGCCTCGCCCTGCCGAATCCTGTGCCACTGCTCCGCCCGCTCATCCGGCGTCAACTGCGAGTGCAGCAGCGCTACCTCGCCCCCGAACGCCGCCACCATCTGCCCCGCCATCGCCGGAGTCAACCCGATCTCGGGCACCAGCAGCAGCGCAGATTTCCCCGCAGCAAGCGCCCGCTGCATCGCCGCCACATACACCGCCGTCTTTCCCGAGCCCGTCACCCCATACAGCAGATGCGGCCGAAACCCGCCTTTCTCCATCGCTGCCACAATCGTCCCCAGCGCCTCCATCTGCGCCTCATTCAATGCGTGTTCGTGCGCATGCTTCTTGCCGTCGGCCGCAACGCCACCCAGGCGAAACTCCTCCGCTACCTCCTCAATCGTCACCAGCCCGCGCTTCACCAGAGTTCCCAGCGTAGACTCCGGCACACCCAGATGCTTCAGTCGCAAACGCAGCTCCCGCACCCGCATCCGCCCGCCCACCGCCGCCAGCTCCGCCATCACCGCCAGCTGATTCTCATTCAGCCGCGGCAATCGAAAAGCAGGGGAAAGGGGAAAGGGGAAAGGGTCAAGAAAAACAGGGTCCAGGGTCAAGGGTTCAGAATTCAGCAAACCACGATCGAGCCTCTCGCCGTCTAAGCCCTCTCCCCTCCCCCCTCTCCCCTGCTCTTTCAGCACAGCGATCCTTTCCATCCGCCGCGCATCGCGCTCTTCCGCCACCGCCTCCCGCGTCAGCCACTTCTTCCGAACCATCCCCTCGAGCAGCCCCTTGCCCGCTCCGGTGGCTGACCGCAGCGCCCCAGCCTTTGCCGCCTCGCCGCCCTCCAGATAGTTCAGCACCTTGTACTCGCGATTCTGCTCCTCGACTGTCAGCTTCGATCGCCGCGAAGATCCCTTCACCGCGCCCTCATACAACACGCGCCGGCCGGCCTCCGCAATCCGGTACGCCACATGCCGCTTCACCTCCGCCGCAAGCGGCAGCATCCCCCGCAGCACCTCACCCAGCGGCGCGACATAGTACGACGCAATCCATGCCGCCAGCTTCATCAGCTCGTCCGGCAGCAGCGCAGTATCGTCGAGCACCTGCTGCACCGGCTTGATCGCAAAATCATCTGCAGGCGCGGTATCGTGCACCCGAATCACCACACCCATCAGCCTCTGCCCGCTGAACGGCACCAGCACCCGCGCTCCCACCGCAGGCGCCACGCCATTCACCGCATAGGTAAACGTCTGGTCCAGCGGCACCGGCAGCGCGACATCACAGAACAGCGGCATCCTCTCAGCCTAACGGACGCGGACTCGATCAGCGTCAGACAACGGGAACGCCCTGGCCATTGCTTTTGCCTTTCTGGTTGTCATGCCCTGCTTCAGCCTTTGCCGTTGCTTTTGCCTTTGCCCTTACTATTGCCGCTGCCGTCGCCACTGCAATTGCCGTCGCCACTGCGGTTGCTGTTGGGATTAAAGCGGGCTTTAGCCCCGCGTCACCAACGCCGCGCCAGCGGCCTCCACTCTGCCGAAGACGGGGTCCCCAGCGAGCGCACTTTGCTCGTTGGGGTGTAACGCCGGAGCGAAGGCAAAGCCGAAGCGACTCAATGTTGCTCTTGCCGTTGCCTTTGTCTTTGCCCTTGCCTTTCTGGTTGTCATCCCCGCAGGGGATCTGCTGTTTGCTGCCCTCGCCATTGCCTCATCCGATCAAGAAGCCACGCTGTTACGCATCGACTCCGACCGCATCAATGCGTCTCCTTCACCACGCCGCCCCGCGCCTCACGCTCAGGCAGCGCCCACGCAAACATCACAGCTCCGCTCCCCGTCAGCACATACTGCCGTCCATCCAGCTCATACGTCTCCGGCGAAGTCTGCATCGGCGATCCCGTCCCCGCATGCCACAGCGTCTTGCCGTCCTTCGTGTCGAGCGCTAGCACATTCCCAGAAGCATCGCCCGTAAACGTCACGCCCGAGTCCGTCGTCAGCACACCCGCGCCCGAGCCGCTCGTGTGTCCTACCTCATGGCTCCAGCGAATCTTCCCCGTCTGGTAATCAATCGCCTCGATCACGCCCTTGCCCCAAAGCCCATAGTCCGCGCCGGCCCATCCATAATCCCCATCCGCCGGCTTGGCGAAGTACAGACTGTAGCTCGGATGCGCATCGACAACGAACAAGCCCGTCTTCGGATCGAAGCTTGGCGACCGGTAGTTGGTCATCCCCGACTCCTCCGGCGCAATCAAACGCCCGTCCGCGGCAGGCTCCTTCGCCGGATTCGGAATCGGATTTCCATTCTTGTCCACGCCCAGCGACCAGTTCACCGGACCATACGTCGTCGTCAGCAGACTCTTGCCCGTCGTCCGGTCGAGTACGAAAAAATACCCATTGCGCGAGGTCTGCATCAGCATCTTCCTGGGCTCGCCATGGAACATCCCATCCACCAGCACCGGCGTCTCCACCGCATCCCAGTCATGCGTATCATGCGGCGACGCCGAAAACGCCCAGTGCAGCTTCCCCGTATCCGCATCGAGCGCGACGATGCTGCACGTGTACAGATCGGTGCCCGGACGGCTCGACCCATTCAATACCGGAGTCGGATTCCCGGTCCCCCAGAACAGAAGATTCAGCGCCGGGTCGTACGTGCCGCTCATCCACGTCGTCGCCCCGGTGGTCGAGTTCGGCGTACCCGCGGGCGGCGTCGAGAACCACTTCCACTGCTCCGTCCCATTCTCCGCGTCCACCGCCTCCACAAACGATGGCAGGTTATCGAAGTCTCCACCGACCCCCACAATCACGTGATCCTTCACCACCAGCGGAGCCATCGTCATCCAGTAGCCCTTCTTCTGGTCCGCGATCACATGGTTCCAACGCACCTTCCCATCCTTCGCGTTCAGTGAGATCAGGTGACTGTCCGGCGTCACAAAGTACAGCCAACCCTTGTACATCGCCACCCCGCGCTGCCCCACGTGGTTGCCCGGATTTGGCGGATTGGTAAAGTGCCACAGCATGTGACCAGACCGCGCATCCACCGCCCACACATTGTCCGGCACCGTGAAGTACAGCACCCCATCCACCAGCAGCGGCGAAGACTTCAGCACCGCCGTCTGGTTGGTCTGGAACGCCCACGCGAGACCCAGATCCCCTACATTGCCCGGCGTAATCTGCGTTAGCGCGCTGTGCCGCCTGCCCGAGTAGTCGCCGTGATATCCCGGCCAGCTATCGGCCGGTGGATGCACTAGCTCCTCATTGGTCAGATTCTGCGCCGCCGCGCCCACGCCTCTTCCCAGCAGCATCCACGCACACCCGGCACACGACAAAGAAAACAACACTCGCTTCAGCAGCTTCATATTCGCTTCGTACCTTCCCGCAACAGTTGACCCTTCACGCACCGCAATTGGCATTGAGGAATCTCTGATCGAATGCTGCTCCGAGCTCTCGCCGTCATCCTGACCCTCGAGCGAAGCGAAGGGGAAGGATCCCGATGACCCTAACCCGGCCCATACCCCAACACCCTTTCTGCCTGTCTTCTGCAAATGCTCGTCTCCCACAGCCGCCGTCAAAATGAATCGTCGCCCTTGATCAGAGTTTCCTCAACGCAAGGTCTGCATGTAAGCCATCAGGTTATGAATATCGTCATCGGTGTATTTGCTGAACTGCTCGATATGCGCATCGGCCGGCGAATCGACGACGTATTTGACCTCACCGGCAGGCCACGAGTGATACGTCCCGCTCGCATCGCGCAGACCGATCGTGAACTCGTCCTGGTACTCGAGCACACCGGACGCCTTTCCGCCTTCAGGCTCTGTCACCGTCACGCGGCTCTTCGCATTTCGCGGAAACAGCATCTGCTCCTCAAGCTGCAGTCCCTCCAGCCGGGACGCGATCCCCGCAAGATCGCCCGTTGCCGAGTGGCACTTGACGCATCCTCCCGGCCCATCGAAGTAGCGCTTGCCCGCATCGGCATTCCCCGTCTGCAGATCGGCGACATCGACCCCGCGGCGCTGTCCCGGCGCGCTCGCCGCCTTGCTGGCCTGCGCATGAATGAACGCAACGACAGCCGCCATATCGTGACTCGATAACGCGAACGCCGGCATCTTCGTCCCGGCGACGCCGTTCCGCACCACCTCCCCGATCTTGTCCCCCCCGATATCGGTTCGCACCAGCCGCGAGCTCGTCAGGTCCGGCCCGCTCTCGCCGCCCATCGCGTCCTGCCCATGACAGAACGAGCAGTTCTGCTGGAAGATCCCATTGCCTGCGGTCGTGAGCGGCGAAGCATGCACGGTGGAACTCGACGGCGCCTCCTGCGAGATCGGCGCAGTCGAGGTCTTCTCCGTCGGGCTGATCAGAAAATGCACCAGAGCCGTCAGCTCCGCCCCCTGCAGGTCCGGAAACGCCGGCATGCTGCCCTTGCCCTGATGAATCCGCGTGACAATCTCCGCCTCGGTCAGCTTCGCGCCCACGCCCACCAGCGACGGAAATGCCGGCGGATTGCCTTCCCGATTCTGTCCATGGCACGCGGCGCAGTTCATCGCGTACACCTTCGCTCCGGCCGCATCATCCGCCGTCGAAGCACTCGTCGCCTTCTGCGTCTCCGCCGCCTGCGAAGAACCGGAAGCAGCGCGCACCGCAATCTCCTTGCCCTGCCAGCCGACCACACCCGCCATCACCGCCAGAAATCCAATCAGCCGCACTCTCTTCATGGCTCTCAATCTTCAACCTCTTCTAAAAAATAGCTGTCGCCCTTGTCTTTGCTGCTGCCCTTGTTTTCGCTGTTGCACTTGTTTTTCTGGTTGTCATCCCCGAAGGGGATCTGCTGTCGCCCTTGCTTTTGCCCCTGCCCTTTCTCGTTCTCATCCCACACCCTCAAATCACAATCGCAGCCTGAGTAACATCAGACTCACACCCACCACGCCGCGACAGGGTGTTCCTTCACAATGATCTCGTCCAGAAACGCCGCCGCCTTCCTCAGCCCCTCCTCAGGCGACATCAGACTGTCTTCATGCTCGATCGAAAGCACGCCGTCATACCCGTACATCCTCAGCGTCGAGACAAACTCCTTCCACCACTCCGCGCCATGGCCGTACCCGCACGTCCGGAAGATCCATCCCCGGTCGCGCTCCTGCGTATACGGCTTGGTGTCGAGCACGCCCGTCTTCACCAGATTTGCCGGATAGAGCTGCGTGTCCTTCGCATGCACATGGAAGATGGCGGCGCCCAGCACCCGCACAGCGCCGATCGGGTCGATGCCCTGCCAGAACATATGGCTCGGATCGTAGTTGCAGCCAACCGAAGGCCCCGCGATCGCGCGCAGCTTCAACATCGTCTCCGGACTGTAGATCACAAATCCGGGATGCATCTCAATCGCAATCTTCACCCCGTGCTCCGCCGCGAAGGCCCCGCGCTCGATCCAGTACGGCGCCACCACCTCGTTCCACTGCCACTCCAGCAGCTCGCCAAATTCCGGCGGCCACGGGCTGGTCACCCAGTTCGGCGTCTTCGCCTCGAGCGAGTCGCCCGGGCATCCGGAAAAATCCACCACCACCGGCACCCCAAGCTGCTCGGCCAGAAGCACCGTCCGCCGATGCACCTCTCGAGCCGCCTTCGCCTTCTCCGCATCGGGATGCAGTGCATTCCCGTGGCAACTCAGAGCGCTAATGCTCACGCCATGATCGTCCAGCATGCGCTTGAAATCCCGCAGTTCCGATGGCTTGTCGAGCATCGACAGCTTGCAATGCGCGTCGCCAGGAAAATTCCCCGTTCCCAGCTCCACGCTGCCGATTCCCAGCGCCTTTAGCTTCTTCAGAACGTCTTCAAGCGGCAGCGACGAGAGCAGCGGCGTGAACACCCCAAGCCTCATGCCTTCGCTCCGCGTGGATTGCCTTGCCTGCCCGCTGCGTTCACTAAAAAACCTCTGATCAAGCGCTGTTCGTAGTTGTTGCTGTCATCCTGCCCTCGAGCGATGCGAAGGGGAAGGATCCCGATAAGCTTCACATGGCCCATACATCCAACAACTTTCAATCCTTCACCTTCAAAGCAACGGCACCGTGTGCCACGCCATAGAGAGCCATCCAACTCGCATAGTCTACCGACTGAAAATCTATATCGCCGCGGAAACCTTCGTCAAAGACCTTCCCCTTCATCGCCCGCGCACTCTGCCGCTCGATTCGAACCCATACCCGATTTCGAACGCCGATTACGACGCCGCCAACAAACGCGCTGCCACTCCTCTGCTCACAAGCCCGCTGCATCCCACTCCACCGCCTGCCAAACCCCGCCTGCCTCATGGCTCTTCAGCATCGCCTCCACCACGCACGTCGCCCGATACCCATCCTCAAACGTCGGCAGCATCGCAGGCTTTGCCTCAGGCCGCGCCCCCGCCGCAATCCACCCATACGCATCCCGCATCAGGTTCAAAAACGCATCGGCCCACGACTCCTGATGTCCCCCGGGCAAATGAACATACCGCCGAGCCTCCGCCGACACCAGCGCCGGATCCTTCGCTATCACCTCATTGGCCCTGTCGCCATGCCCGATCCAAAGCTCGTTCTGCTCCTCCTGTCTCCACTTCAGCGAGCATCCCAGCCCGTTCAGCTCAAGCTCGAGATCGTTCTTGTGCCCCGGCAAGACCTGCGCCACCGAGAAGCATCCCTTCGCCCCATTGTCGAAGCGCAGCAGCACACTCGCCAGATCCTCCGCCTGCACCCGCACCGCGACCCGCTCCTCCGCCTGCTTCCCCGAGAACGCCTCTGCCGACGCACCCGCGGAGTAGCGCACCGGCACCACCGTCGTCAGATCCGCCAGCACCGACACGATCCTCCGCCCCGACACATGCTCGGCCAGGTCGCACCAGTGCGAGCCGATATCGCCCAGCGCCGAACTCCCCCCGCCCTTCGCCGGATCCGACCGCCACGAGTACACATTCTCATCCGTCATCCAGTCCTGCAGATAGTGCCCATGCACGAACTTCACGTCACCCGCATCGCCCTTCGCGATCATCCCCCGCGCCTGCTGCACCAGCGGATTGCCGCGGTAGTTGAACGTCACCACGTGCGCCACCCCCGCAGCCAGCGCGGCATCCCGCAACCGCCGCGCCTCCGCCGGGTCGAGCGCCAGCGGCTTGTCCGAGATCACATGCTTGCCTGCCTCAATCACCGCCAGCGACACCGGCAGATGCAGATGGTTCGGCGTCGTGTTATGCACCACCTGCACCTCGGAGTCCGCAAGCAGCGCACGGAAATCCCCATACGCCCGATCGACCTTGTACTCCCGCGCCTTCCGCTCAGCCGACGCTTGCGAAGATCCCGCAATCGCCACCACCTCCACGTCGCCCAGGCGGCGCACCGCGTCAATGTGATGCGCGGCCACAAATCCCGGCCCGATCAAACCCATCCCCATCTTCTTCATAGCCTCGACCCACTCCTAGGCAGTTTCGAAATCGACCCTGTTTCCATCCCGCTATCTTTTTTCCGTCCAGGTATCGAAGATGCTACCCCGGCGTCTCGCGTATGCGAACGCCCCAGCCCACGCACCCTTGATTAGGTTCGCACCACGAACTTTGTCGCAAAGCTCATGCAACTCGCCTCGAAGACCATACCACACCACCCGCCGCACGCCGCCAGACCAACCCGCAGCCGCCCTCCAATCGCCGCACGACCCCGATGCGGGCCCGTCCGCGCACCCTCCGCTCACCCTTCATTCGCCACCTAAGTATCACATTCCGCTGCCCCTATGCTCCTCGACCCTTCTCCCCGAGGATCCGCCCCGTCCCCCCATCGAGCACGCCGCGCCATTCCCCCAAACCCGCGCTACCGATCCCCGCACCCTGAAATTCCCCGGCCCGCGCGGCATCCGCTCGGCCCATAACCGGCGCCGCGCACCTTCCCGCCTCCCGGCAGCACATGCCATCCGCTTTCCCCGCGATCCGCAAACAACCGTTTGTCTCCCCAGAAATCCAGGAAACCTGCCAAGAAATCTTCTTGACAGCATGATTCGGACGACACTAGGATGGCTGCGCAACCTAGCACTGAATCTGCAGCACCCCAAAGCACGCTCGCCTCTCCGGCATAGTTCCCGGTTGGAGGCGGCAGGTGCTTCCGGCAGGGTTCTCCCTGTGCCGAAAGCGCAACCTCCACGCAACGCCTAACCGGTTTCAAAGACGAACGGGTCTGCCACGAACCAAATCCGCCATTCCGCTCTCCCTCAGCTCACGGCTCAGACTTCCGCCGCAGCAGTCATCCCCCAAAAATTGGACGACGGACAGAGGAGTCGATCTCTGTCTCAACCTTCTCGCTCAACAGCAATAAAGAGGATCATCGATACCATGAGAGACCAACACCTAACCGGATTCAGTAGCCGCCTTGGCCAGTGCGGACGCGCGATCTTCAATAGTTGGAAGCGGCCCATCGCACTTCTGGCCCTTCTAACCCTCTTCACCTCGGCTGCCCTCGCGCAGCTCACCACCGCCGACATCCTCGGCACCGTCACCGACGCCACCGGCGCCGTCGTTCCCAACGCCGCCGTCACCCTCACCAACACCGGCACCAACCAGGTCCGCACCATCAAGTCCAACGGCTCCGGAGACTACAGCTTCAACCTCCTGCCCGTCGGAACCTACACCGTCGAGGCCAAGGCAACCGGCTTCCAGGCCTCCAAGACCACCATCGCGGTGGAAGCCGGCGACCGGGCCCGCAACGACGTCAAACTTACGACAGGGTCTGAGAACACTGTCGTCGAAGTCACCTCCACCACCCCCCTGCTTCAGGCCGATAACGCCACCGTCAGCTCGACCGTGACCGCCCAGGCCGTGCAGGACCTCCCGCTCAACGGACGTAATTTTGTCCAGCTCGTCGCCCTTACTCCGGGCGCGAACGAAGGCGCCGGCAACTCGCTCTCGAGCGGCGGCCGTCCCGACGATCGCCGCCAGAACGCCGCCGGCCTCTCGGTCAACGGTCAGGACGAATCCCTCAATAACTGGATCGTCGACGGTATCGACGACAACGAGCGCGTCATCGGAACCATCGGCGTTAAACCCAACATCGAAGGCATCCAGGAGATCACGGTCGAGACCAACTCCTACGCGCCCGAAGCCGGCCGAACCGCGGGCGGTGTCATCAATATCGTCACCAAATCCGGCACGAACAAGTTCCATGGCTCCGTCTACGAGTACTTCCGCAACGACATCTTCGATGCCCGCAACTTCTTCCAGACTACCGGTCCTAAGCCCGAACTGCGCCAGAACCAGTACGGCGCCAGCATCAGCGGCCCCGTCTTCAAGGACCGCACCTTCTTCACCTTCGACTATGAAGGCTTTCGGCAGGTCCGCGGTACCACCGACACCGGCACCGTGCCCACCCAGCAGGAGTACAACGACATCAACGGCGTCAACGGCGGCTCGCTCGCGAACCTCTTCTCGAGAACCAACAACAACACCGCGACAGTAGGAGGGGGCGTAGCTGCGGTCAACCCGATCCTTCTCAACTACCTGCAGCACTACCCGGCACCCACCAATCCCAATGCCACAGCCGGTCAGGCGAACTTCACTATCAGCCCCAACATCACTCAGAGCTACAACACCTACGACGCCCGCATCGACCATCGCTTCAACGATAAGAACCAGGTCTTCGGGCGCTTCACCTACAACTCCGTCACCACCTTCACCCCGCCCGCCTTCGGCACCGTCAACGGCGTCGAGATCAGCGGCGGCCGCTACAACTTTGACGGTCCCGCAACGGACATCGCTCAGCAGTACGAGCTCGGCTATACCCATATCTTCACCCCCGCGCTCGTCACCGACCTCCGCGCTGGCTTCACCCGTATCAACAACCTCTCTCTCCCGCTGAACTACGGCAAAGGCATCGACCAGACGTTCGGCTTCCCGCCCAGCATGACCAACTTCAGCCCCTTCGCCGACTCTCTCACCCCGGTCTCGATAGCAGGCTTCGGTGACATCGGCGACGGCGCCTACGTTCCCCTGCAGGACATCGACGGGACCTACCAGTACAGCGGAACCGTCAGCTGGACCAAGGGCAACCACAACTTCAAGTTCGGGGCAGCCCTTATCCGCAGGCAAGCCCGCAACGTCCAGAGCGCCTCTGCGGTCGGAGCCTACGGCTTCAACCTGTCGAGCGACGGTCTCAACGCCCAAGGAACGAATAACAGCCCGGCTCAGACCCAGGACAACCAGATCGCCTCTGCCCTGCTGGGAGCCTTCAACAACCAGTCCCGCAACTTCAACCTCACTCCGCCCGACTACCGCAGCTGGGAGCCCGGATTCTTCGCGCAGGACAGCTGGAAGCTCAGCCCCAAGCTGACCGTCATCTACGGTGCCCGGTACGATCTCTACACGCCGTTCACCGAGGCGCACAACCACATCTCCAACTATGATTACCTCGCGGCGCTCGCCAGCCCCGCCGCAGCCACCTCCAGCGCCTTGAACATCGCCGGCGTCAACGGTGTCAACAACAACGCTGGCATCACAACCCAGTACAACAACGTCGGGCCGCGCGTGGGCTTCTCGTTCTCCGCACGTCCTACTACCGTACTGCGCGGCGGCTACGGCATCAGCTACTTCCCCGGCAACTACACCTCGAACGGCGACCTCAAAAACGCGCCATTCACCTCCGTCTACGCTCCCGCCTGCCAGTCCACCCTGGCCGTTCAGCTCGAGGCTTCCATCCCGGGCGCGTCCAGTGGCCAAAACCCGGACTGTGCCACAATCGGTCAGCCTGGAGCCATCTCCTCCACCGAGGCGATTCCACCGCCGGCCGCTCCCAGCGCAGCGCAACTTGCTAACCTCGCCACGATTCCTGGTCTTGGGTTTGTGGCCGAACAGAAGAACTTCAAGAACGCCCTCATCCAGCAGTTCAACCTGCAGATCGAGCAGCAGTTCGGCGCCAACGTCCTCACGATCGGTTACGTCGGCAACATCGGCCAGCACCTGCCGGAGTCCATCAACAACATCAACCAGCCGCTGCCCTTCAACGTCATCACCAATCCGGGTGGAGCAGCACGTCCCCTGGATGCAACCTTTATCGCCGCCTTTAACGCGGCCAATCCAACGAAACCCACGACAAGCTCCCCCCTGGGGGGTTTCAGCTACCTCAACAGCGGCGGCGTCTCCAACTACAACGGTCTCCAGACCTCCTTCCAGCGCCGCTTTACCAAGGGCTTGGCAGTGGACGCCAACTACACCTGGGCCAAGGCTCTGACCGACGTCAGCAGCTACTCCCAGCAGGGCGACCAGGGCTGGAGCAACGCGCTGCCCACCAACATCAGGGCAACCGAATACGGCTACGCGGACACGGACATCCAGAACCGCTTCGCCCTGTCCCTCAACTACGAACTGCAGTACGGCAAGGAGTTCACCGGCATCAAGAAGGCTGCGCTCTCCGGCTGGCAGACCAACATGATCGCGAGATGGCAGAGCGGCAAGGTCTTCTCGATCGAGAACGGCGGCGGCAACCAGGGCCTCACCAACAACGACACGGCGCTTGAAGCTGACGGCAAGGTCCACGGATATGGCAATCGCGCCGTTCCGCAGAATGCCGGCGGAAACGATCGTCCCAACACCATCTCGGATCCTCGTCTGAGTCACAAGACTTTGACGGCGTTCTTCAACACAGCAGCTTTCGCCCCTCAGCCTCTCGGAACCATCGGGAACACGCAGCGCAACTCGCTGTTTGGCCCCCACTTCCGCCAGGTTGACCTCTCCCTCTTCAAGAACTTCGCTGTCGCCGAACGGGCGACCGTCCAGTTCCGCGTCGAGGCGTTCGACATCTCTAACACGCCGAACTTCGTGATCCCCAACAACAACCCTGGAAACGCACAGCTCGGGAACGCGAACTTCGGCACCGTCACGAACACCGACCCGAACGACACTCCGCGTGAGTACCAGTTCGTGCTCAAAGTGCTGTTCTAACCCGATAATTTCACCTGAAACACCTGCGGCGGCGAGATCATCTCGCCGCCGCTTCTTTTTGGTTTTCTCATGGATGCCAACTCGCCAACAATCTGGGTGCCCCATGTCCGGACTCTCGGACATGGGTCTCGCCAGCACAAAACGCTTCAGAATCGTTCAAACCCGCCTGTGGAAAAAACTGTCAAGTGCCAAAACCACTCAACTGCTTCAAGCGGAACGGTTTACGCCGTGGCCAGGAGTTTTGCTCTATTCTGTAAAATAGAAGTAGGAGCAGGAAGGAGCAAACTTCTCCGGCCTGCGATTGTTGCAGGTTAGCCGTAACCCCTTCTTTTTCTATATTTTTTCCAACAAGTCCTTTACTTTCAATATTTTGCGAGAGGCGTAAACGCTAAGTCGTTGTATCGAGACAGCTTATAAACATAGGGGGGAGGGGGTACCCCCCGCAGAAACGAAGACATTTGACGTGATGCGGCGCGAAGCGGGCGGGAGCAGTATACCCGCCTCACACTCCGACATCGGCGGATCAAGAACGCTTCATATCAAGTGCTAACAGAACTCTGGGTGCCCCATACTGGCCGCGCTCTTTGCGGCGAGGGTGGGAGACCACGACTCTTTCCCAACCGTTAGCGCTCTAAGCTTTTGACGTCTCGCCCTTGAGCGCAAAGAGAAGAAGCGACCGCGCGGTGACATCGTAGGTCGCCGCGGTCGCGAACATTCCCGCCTCCGTGTTGTCCTCTATATGCGTGTCCACCAGCAGCTCCCACTCGCTTCCGCCGACCGCCTCCGGCAATGTGAACCCGACCATGTCGTGATGATCGTTTATCACCATCAGCAGCGTGGCCTCCCGTCCCCGCTGCCGCACGCCCGTCGTCTGCGCGCGCCCGTCGATCAGCATCCCGAAGCAGCGCATGCCCGTATCGCCCCAGTTGTGATCTTCCATTTCCTTGCCGTTGGCATTGATCCAGGTCACATCCTTCACGCCAAGCTCTTCGTTATAGTCTCCGGTTAGAAATAGGTTCCGGCGCAGGATCGGATACCGATGCCGGAATTGAGTAAGCCGCTGCACATATTTGATTAGCCGCTGCCCCTTTTCCTTGATGTCCCAGTCGAGCCAGCTGATCTCGTCATCCTGGCAGTAAGCATTGTTGTTGCCCTTCTGCGTTCGCCCGAACTCGTCCCCCGCCAGCAGCATCGGCGTGCCCTGCGAGAGCAGCAGCGTGCCCAGCAGGTTGCGCAGCTGCCGCGACCGCAGCTTGTTCACCTCCGGATCGTCTGTCGGCCCTTCCACGCCGCAGTTCCACGAGTGGTTGTCCGAGCTGCCGTCCTTGTTGTCCTCGCCGTTCGCCTCATTGTGCTTCTCGTTGTAGGTCACCACATCGTTCAAGGTGAACCCGTCGTGCGCCGTGATGAAGTTGATCGAAGACCACGGGCGCCGTCCCTGACAGTTGAACAGCTCCCCCGAAGCGGTCAACCTTTTGGTCAGCTCCGATGCGGAGGTCCCGCCCTTCCAGTATTCGCGCACCGTATCGCGGAACTTGTCGTTCCACTCCGCCCAGCCCGGAGGAAAGCCGCCGACCTGATAGCCGCCCGGACCGCAGTCCCACGGCTCGGCGATTAATTTCACCGTTCCCAGCACCGGATCCTGACTGCACGCCTTCAGGAATCCGCTTTGATTGTCGAACCCATTCGGCTCGCGCGCCAGAATCGTCCCGAGATCGAAGCGAAACCCATCCACATGGGTCTGCTCCACCCAGTACCGCAAGCTGTCGGTCACCATCTGGATCACGCGCGGATGGCTGAGATTGACCGTGTTGCCCGTGCCCGTGTCGTTGATGTAGTACCGCCGGTCTTCCATCAGCCGGTAGTAGCTCGAGTTATCGATGCCCTTGAACGACAGCGTAGGACCAAGTTCGTTTCCCTCCGCCGTGTGGTTGTACACCACATCCAGGATCACGCCCAGGCCGCCCTCGTGCAGTTTCTCGACCGTCTTCTTGAACTCCTTCAGCGCATCTTGAGGCGCGGAGGCATAGCGCGGATCGGGCGCGAAGAATCCAATCGTGTTGTATCCCCAGTAGTTCGTCAGTCCCTTCTCGAGGAGGTGACTGTCGTTGACGAAGGTATGAATGGGCAGCAGCTCGACTGAGGTCACCCCAAGCGACTTGATGTATTCGATCACCGCCGGATGCGACAAGCCCGCATACGTGCCTCTCATCTGCTCGGGCAGCTTCGGGTGACACTTCGTGAACCCCTTCACGTGCAGCTCGTAGAGAATCGTATCGTCGAACGGAATCCTGTATCCTCCGCCCCGTGCCTGTCCGTGCCAGTCATACTCCGGATCGACGACGACGCACTTCGGCATGAACGGCGCGCTGTCCCGCTCATCAAACGTCGTGTCGTCGCCGGACTCCATCTGGTACCCGAACAGGGCCGGGTTCCACTCCAGCTCGCCGATATGCGCGCACGCATACGGATCGAGCAGAAGCTTGTTCGGATTGAAGCGATGCCCCTCGCTCGGCTCATACGGCCCATGCACCCGCAGACCATACCGCGCACCGGGGCGTATTCCCGGTATATAGCCATGCCAGATCTGGTTGGTGTACTCGGGAAGCTCCTGCCGGTCGATCTCCTTCTTTCCCGACTCGTCGAAGAAGCATACCTCGACCTTTGTCGCGTGCGCCGAAAACACCGAAAAATTTGTCCCTTTGCCATCCCAGGTCGCGCCGCGTGGATTGGGCGAGCCTTCCTGCATCTGATTCGACATACTTTCTCTCTCGGTCTTCTTGCGAAAACGCTCTTTCCTATGGGTGGTGAATACGTTCTGACGGGATACGTTCTTTCCGTTTTGATGCAGATTTCCCGGTGATGCGGATTCACGTCAAGACAAAGCTTGCCGAACTAAGAACTTTGACGCCATCGAGCCGGAACTCCCCTTATGTCGAATGGGAGCCCTGCGCTTTGACTCGCTCCCGCTCCAAATCGGCCCAGCGTCGCCTGCTCAGCTCGTCGGCTTGGCCATCTTCTCGTGCATCGCGCCCTTCATGCTTCCCGGTACCAGGTTAGCCACCATGCCCTCAAGCTTGGTCTTCATCGAAGCCGAGTACACGTGGTCCTTGCCAGCGAACAGAGCCTCGATGCCCTGCCTGGCCACATCCGCAGGCTCGCTCTCCTGCTTGCCTTTCTGCCCCACGTCCGTGTTGTCCATTCCCGCGCGATGAAAGAAGTCCGTGTCCGTCGGCCCCGGCTGCAGCGCCGTCACCGTCACGCCTGTGTCCTTCAACTCGTATCGCACGCTATGCGCAAACGACAGCACAAACGCCTTCGTCGCCGCATACACCGCCTCGCGCGGAGCCACCATCTCCCCAGCAATTGATGCCGTGAACAGGATTCTGCCCGTGCCTGCGCTCGTCATTTGCCGCACAACATGCTTCGCCAGCTGCACTGTGCCGGCGCAGTTCAACTCCACCATGTTCAACTCCGCATCGAGATCGGTCTCGGCGAACAGGCCGCCAACTCCGACTCCCGCGTTGATGCACGCCACCTCGAGGTTGCTCCCCGATGACTGCACCTCCGCCCACAGCTTCTCCACGCCCTCCCGGGTAGCTAGGTCGGCGCTCACCCGGATCACCTTTGTTCCGGAACTCTCCAGGTCATTGGCCGCGCCTTCCAGCCGATCACCCGCCGAAGTCACAATCAGATCATATCCTCTACTCGCCAGTACCTTCGCCAACTCGTATCCAATCCCACTTGAAGCTCCCGTAACTAACGCCAGTCCATTGCTCATCACACACTCCACAGGTTTTCCATCTACGCGCTCTCGTACCAAACTCTGTGATGCAGAAATAGGCTTTTGCGTGATATTCGCTTCGACACTGTTCATCCCGCAAATGCTCCAAGCAGCGCCTGGGCACCCTTCCCTGCATGTTTGACATCTTTCAAAAGCAGCCTCGTCGCGTTACAACGCGCAGGCGGCACGCAAACAAAATCACAGCCGTAAGGTGGGACCATGGCCCAAGCGACTCCTGAACTCGAAGCACCTCGGTTCCAACCCATTCCCGCAACCGGTGAGCATTACGCGCCGCTCATCAACCAGACCAAGGACGGTCGTGTCTACAGCCACGCCTTCCAAACGATCCTCGCCGACCCTGAGACGCTCTACCGGCAATGGCGCGACCTCGCCTCCATTCCCCTCTGGCAGGAGCACGTCATCTCCTGCACGCGCATCGACGACAGCACCAGCCACTGGGTCATGGGCAATCCCGAAGATCCTGACGGCAAGCGCATCGAATTCGACTCGCAGATTACGGAAGACCTGCCGGGGAAAAAACTCGCCTGGCAATCCATCACTGAAGGCGTCGAGCAGAGCGGCTCCGTGACCTTCACATCGCACTACGCAGGCCGCGGAACCACCGTTCTCCTCCAGCAGGTCGTCAAGGTTCCCGGAGGCCGCCTCGGCAACGCCGCCGCCTCGGCAGCCGCGCGTGGACCCAAACAGACCGTCATCGAAAATCTGCGCCACTTTAAGGAGATGACTGAAGCCGGCGAAATCCCGTCCGTCAAAGGTCAGCCGCATGGACCACGCGGCGTCAGCGGTGAGACGAAAGAATGGCTGTACGGCGAGAAGAATCCGACGCCTCCCGGCACCAGCAGCGTCGCCTAAGCACCGACGACACCAATCCAAGCTCTCTCACCAATTCCCTCGCCCACGCGCGTGGGAAGGAGGCACTTATGAAAGCAGTCTGCTGGATGGGCAAAAGCTCCATCGAAGTTCACCAGGTCCCCGATCCGTACATCATCAATCCCCACGATGCGATCATTCGCGTCACCCGCACCGCCATCTGCGGCAGCGATTTGCACCTCTTTGACGGCTACATTCCGACCATGGAATCCGGCGACATACTCGGCCATGAGTTCATGGGAGTTGTCGAAGAGGTCGGCAGCTCTGTCAAAAAGCTCAAGCGCGGCGATCGCGTTGTCGTTCCCTTTACCATCGCCTGCGGCAGCTGCCTCTTCTGCAAGAAAGATCTTTGGTCCCTATGCGATAACTCGAACCCCAACGCCCATGTCGCCGAAGAGATGTACGGCTACAGCGGCTCCGCGCTCTTCGGCTACTCGCATATCTACGGCGGCTACGCTGGAGGACAAGCTCAGTACGTCCGGGTTCCCTTTGCCGACGTCGGCCCCATCAAAATCGAAAACGATCTGCCCGACGAGAAGGTCCTCTTCCTATCCGACATCTATCCCACCGGCTACCAGGGCGCTGTTAACGCCAACATTCAGCCCGGCGACACAGTTGCCGTATGGGGATGCGGTCCCGTCGGCCTCTTCGCCATCGCCAGCGCTTATATGCTCGGCGCCTCTCTCGTTATCGCCATCGACCGCTACCCCGAACGCCTCAAGCTCGCTCGCGACTTCTGCGGCGCCACGACCATCGACTACAGCCAGAATGACATTGTCATCATCGAAGCGCTGCGCGACCTCACCGGCGGCGTAGGCCCTGACAGTTGCATCGATGCTGTCGGCATGGAGGCGCACTCCGACACGGCTGTAGGCCTCTACGACAAGGTCAAGCAGACCCTTATGATGGAGACCGATCGCCCCTTCGTCCTCCGCCAGGCCATCCAGTCCATCCGCAAAGGAGGCACCCTTTCCATCCCCGGCGTCTATGGCGGCGTGATCGACAAGGTCAACTTCGGTGCCGCCTTCGGCAAAGGCATCCACATGAATATGGGCCAGACCCACATGCACAAATATCTCCAGCCCTTGCTCAAATCTATCGAAGACGGAAAGATCGATCCCAGCTTCCTCATCTCCCACCGCATCGGCATTGAGCAGGCCCCGCAGATGTACAAGACCTGGCGCGATAAACAGGACGGCGTCACCAAAATAGTGATCGATCCCTGGGTAGATGAGTTTGAACGCACGAAACTTACCGCCTGAACAAAACTTCTTGAGAATCCTCCGTCCAGAACACTCCATTGTTCACCGAGGGGGCCTCACGTCTCGCTCCGCAAGCGAGGTCAGTCCGCACGCGACAGCAGAATAGTCGTGGATCCAACACGCTGGCTTATCAAGCGGCTTCGGTCAATCGAGCAAGTGGAGTTCTTTGCCGGGTTTGAATCGGACGGCCTTACCTGGAGCGATAGTAACTTCGGCGCCGGTTCTGGGATTGCGTCCGATGCCGGTCTTGCGTGGTTTGACGGTGAAGACGCCGAAGCCGCGAAGCTCGATACGGTCGCCGGCGATGAGTGTCTGCTTCATGCTTTCGAAGATGGCATCGACGGCAGATTCTGCTTTCGTTCTGGGCAGGCCGGTGCGCTCGACCACCCGTTGTATAAGATCCTGCTTGATCATCTGGCCGCCGTCCTTGGGCTGTAAGGTTTGTGGAAAATGCAACTGACCTGGGTTTGGTAACGTGATGTTAGAAACAAGAAATGAGATTGTCAACGAAAGAACGCTACCGTAAGATGAAGAAACTATTGATGCAGATGTAGATGCAGCCGATTGCACCGAAGTTACTCCTGATTTGAGAAATTGGGGTCTGCAATGACATTACCGATGCGCTATCGAAGGGAAGTTGATTGAAGTGGCGATAAAAAGCGACCGTTGGATTCGCGAGCAGGCGCTCGAGCACAGCATGATCACCCCATTCAGTGAAAAGCAGGTGCGTGAGGGCGTGATCTCGTACGGACTTTCTTCTTACGGATACGACTTGCGGGTGTCGGACGAGTTCAAGATCTTCACCAATGTGAACAGCGCGATCATCGATCCGAAGGCGTTCGACGAGCGTTCGTTTGTGACGGTGCAATCAAGCAGCGTGATCATTCCGCCGAACTCGTTTGCGCTGGCGCGTTCGATTGAGTACTTCAAGATTCCGCGCGACGTCCTCACGATCTGTGTGGGCAAGAGCACGTATGCCCGATGCGGCATCATTGTGAATGTGACGCCGTTTGAGCCGGAATGGGAGGGTTTTGTGACGCTCGAGATCTCGAATACGACGCCGCTGCCGGCGCGCGTGTACGCGAACGAAGGACTGTGCCAGATTCTGTTCTTCCAGTCCGATGAGGTGTGCGAGATCAGCTATGCCGACCGCAAAGGCAAGTATCAGAACCAGCAGGGTATCGTTCTGCCGAAGCTGTAGTGGGAGGACAGAAGGCAATTCTGCACTCTCCCCTGCGCCTGCAAGGAGCGGAACGCGGACGCAGTGAGGCTGGCCGGCGATGAAGGATGCGAAGTCAGTGGGGCTGCTGCGGATCGGACTGGTGACGACGGACCCGTTGCGTGTGCTTGGTCTGCAGACGATCTTCCTGGACGGGGGCGCGATTGAGATTGTGCCTCTGCCGGTTCCCGGTGTGCTCGAGGACGCGAGCATCTCGATGATCCTGATCGACTCCGGCTGCACCGAGCGCATCTTCGAGCTGCTATCGGTGTTTCGCAGGGCGCGGCCGCAGCTGAAGATGGTGGTGCTGGGAATGGAAGGCGAGCACGAGCATATTCAGCGCATCATTGGTGCGGGCGCCAACGGATATCTGCTGCATACGGCGAAGGAAACGGAGGTTCGGCTGGCGATAGAGGTTGTGCAGGACGGATCGATCTGGGCTCCGCGAAAGGTGCTGGCCAGGCTGCTGCGATCGTCTGCGGAGGAGACGGCGAGGAGCAAGGCGGCGTCTTCGCCGAAGTTCACGCGGCGTGAGCAGCAGGTGCTTGAGCTGTTGGTAGCAGGGCATCCCAACCGCGCGATTGCCGAGGAGATGGGGATCGATCTGATCACGGTGAAGGCGCATGTGGGACGATTGATGCGCAAGGTCGGGGTAGGCAATCGGATTGCGCTTTCGGTGCAGGCGGTAAGCCGGAATCTGACAGGTAACTGAGGTCGAGAGTGATCTCCGGAGTGTTGATCAAGTAGTAATTTTTGTCGCGCGCAAAGGTATACATACCTCCGTACCGTTGTGAAGGCACGCGGGGTGCGGCACAGTACCCAATAGCAGCACAGACCTGGGACGGGGTTGTAGAGCGTGTCGCTGGCATGAGCCGGGGCACACTCTAGAACCCCCATTTTTTGCGGTTTGGCTGACGATCGGGTGTATTCTCGTGCGGAACCTCTTTGAGGACAACTTCGCCTGATTTTCGTTCATCCTATATAGTCTTGGAAACAGGGAAGATGTCTGCCTGAAAACAAAACGATAGTGGAAGATGGGAAAGGAAGAACCAGAATGATGAAGAAGATATCGATATGTTTGTGCGGAATGGCTATGGTGGCCGGAACGCTTTCTGCACGCGCAGACAGCGACAAAACGAAGGTCGCGGAGAGGTTGAACGATGCAAGTCAGGTGATCACGGAGATTATGGCGACTCCGGACAATTCAATTCCGTCTAGCATTCTATCGGGTGCGCAGTGCGTGGTTGTGATCCCGAGTTACAAGAAGGGTGCGTTCGTGGTTGGGGCGCAGTATGGCCAGGGTGTGGCGACGTGCCGGACACCGCGAGGCTGGAGCGCGCCGGTATGTGTGCAGCTCGCGGGTGGAAGCTTCGGATTCCAGATCGGCGGACAGGCAACCGATCTAGTGTTGGTCGCAATGAATCAGCAGGGCTTGCAGGACATGCTGAAGAACAAGTTCAAGCTGGGCGCGGATGCTGCTGCGGCTGCGGGTCCGGTTGGACGCAATGCGCAAGCGGGCACGGATTGGAAGCTGAATGCGCAGTTTCTGAGCTATTCACGCAGCAAGGGTTTGTTTGCCGGAATTAACCTGGACGGCACGGTGCTCTCGCAGAATCAAGGAGACACACGCGCTCTCTACGGTACAGATCTTCCGTTCGCGCAGATTTTGGGCGGCAAGCAGGTAACGCCGACCGAGGCACGGCCGTTCGTTCGCACGGTGGCGAAGTACTTCGTGGTTGCCAAGAACCGATAGGTTATTCTCGAGCGCTTTGAGGACTAGCGATAAGATGAGAGGGCGGCTCAGAGCCGCCCTCTTTTTTGTGAGGACGTGTTGATGTTTTGGTAGCGGCTGCGGATGATCGGTACACTGAAAGCTTGAAAGAAGTGTCTCGGAACGGATCGTTGCAGGACGGGGTCAGCGTTCGCCATCGGCTGGAGTTTGGCCTAGTCTGGCTATTCGTTCATGGTCTCCGAATGTTGCCGGGGGGTGCGGCGCGGGCGGCCGGGGTCGCGATCGGGTGGATTGCGTATTTCGGACTAGGACGGCTGCGGCGGGTGGGGGAGCGCAATCTTTTGCTGGCGTTTCCGCAGAAGACAGAGGCGGAGCGAGAGCGGATTCTTCGCGCGGAGTACAGGAACCTTGGACTTCTGCTGGCGGAGTTCTGCCTGATGCCGCGATACAGTGCCGCGCAGGCGAGCGAGTTCATTCGTTATGAGGGACTGGAGCACTTTGTCGCGGCGCGTGAGCGAGGCAAGGGGGTGCTGGTATTGACTGGGCACCTGGGGGCGTGGGAGCTGTCGAGCTTTTATCACTCGCTAATGGGGATGCCGATGGGGATGGTGATTCGGCGGCTGGACAATCCCCTGGTAGACGCGTTTGTGAATCGTATTCGCTGCCTGCATGGCAACCGGGTGATTCACAAGGATGATTTTGCGCGGGGGCTGATTGCGTCGATGCGGGCCGGGGAGGCGGTGGGCATTTTGATGGACACGAATATGACTCCACCGCAGGGAGTGTTTGTGCCGTTCTTTGGGATAGAGGCGTGCACGGCTTCGGCGATGGCGAGGATCTCGGCGAAGACAGGAGCGGCGGTGGTGCCCGGGTTTCTGCTGTGGGAGGAGAGCGAGCAAAGGTATGTGCTGCGGTTTGGCGCTGCGCTGGAGGTGGTGAACACGGGAGACGTGGAACACGATGCGGTGGCGAACACGGCCGCATTTACGGCGGTGCTCGAAGAGTATATTCGGCGGTATCCGGAGCAGTGGCTGTGGATGCATCGGCGATGGAAGACGCGGCCGCCGGGGGAGGCGGGGATCTACTGATGGCGAGGATGGGGACGACGGCGCGGCCTGCGAAGACGGCGACGGTAGACGAAGTGGCGGAGTGGCTCGAGGTGGAGGCGCCTGCGGTGGCCGTGTCGATTGGAGGGGTATCGAGTATTGACGAGGCTCACGAGGGGACTGTGGTGTTTGCCTCGGAGGACGAGGCGCTGAGGCGGGCGCTAGGATCGAGGGCGGGTTTGATTCTGGCGAACGCGAAACTGCAGGCGGCGGGGAACGCGGTCGATGGGCGCGTGCTGTGGATCGAGGATGCGCGGTATGCCTTTGCGGTGGTGGCGGCCAAGTTGAAGAACGAAGAGGGTGGGGGTTGGGTACATGCGTCGGCGGTGGTGGGCGATGGGGTGGAGATGGGGGAGGGAAGCAGGATTGGGCCCGGGGTCGTGTTGGGCGCTGGGGTGGTGGTGGGGAGAGGCTGCCATCTGATGGCGCGCGTCACAGTGTATGCAGGGACGGTGTTGGGGGATCGAGTGGTGGTGCAGGTCGGGGCGGTGCTGGGGTCGACGGGCTTTGGCTATGCGCGGAATCGGGAGACGGGGGAGTATCTGCTGTTTCCGCAGCAGGGAAGACTGGTCATCGAGGATGATGTGGAGATTGGGGCGAATACGACGATTGACCGGGGGGCGCTGGGCGAGACGCGGATCGGGCGCGGAACGAAGATCGATAATCTGGTCCACATCGGGCACAACTGCGTTATTGGGCGAAACGTGATTATTGCCGCACAAACCGGCATCTCGGGTTCAAGTGTGGTGGAGGATGGGGCGATTCTAGGGGGGCAGGTCGGGATTGGGGAGCATGCCACGGTGGGGGCGGGGGTGATTCTTGGCGGGGGGGCTGGCGTGTTGACAGGAAAGAAGATGCGCGGTTCAGGGGAGGTTTTCTGGGGGCGGCCGGCGCGCCCTTTAAAGGAGTATCTTCGGGATCTCGCGCGCCTGCGGAGAAAATGAACTTCGTGCAGTTTCGCGCATTTTCGCGTTAAATCGTGTGAGGGATCCGGCGCGGTTCAGTAGGGCTTCGAGGAGGAGAGATGGCGGTGGTAGTGGTGGGCGGGCACACGCGGAACATCGGGAAGACGAGCGTGGTAGCGGGGCTGATTGCGGCCCTGCCCGAGATGCATTGGACCGCGTTCAAGGTGACGCAGTTCGGCCATGGGATGTGTTCGGCGAATGGGGAGCCGTGCGACTGCGAGACGGCGGCGCATACGGTGGCGGTGAGCGAGGAGCGGAATGGAGCGACAGGGACGGACTCGGCGCGGTATCTGGCGGCGGGAGCGGTGCGGTCATTCTGGGTACGGACGCGGGCTGGAGATCTGTCGGAGGCGATGCCTCGGATTCGCAAGGAGCTGGCGCGAGCGGAGAATGCGGTGATTGAGTCGAATTCGATTCTGCGGTTTCTGCGCCCGGACCTTTATCTGAGTGTGCTGGACCCGGAGACGAAGGACTTCAAGGAGTCGGCGCGGTATTTTCTGGATCGAGCGGATGCGGTGCTGGTGGCGGAGGGGGAGATGGGGAAGCCGGTGTGGGCCGGTGTTTCGCTGAAGCTGGTGGAGGGCACGCCGGTGCTGGCCATGCGGCCTCCGGTGTATGTGACCGAGGAGGTGGTGGAATTTGTGCGGGGGCGACTGCGGACGGCTGTCGCCGGCTAAAGCCTTGCAACGCAAAAAGAAATGGCCGCCCGGTGTTGAACCGGACGGCCGCTTGGCTATAGCAGTGTGACGGCTACTTGATGTTGCCGTTCAAGCCGGCAGGGAAGAAGACTCCCTGATGGGTGGTTGCTGTAGGGGCTGTGCC
Organism: Edaphobacter sp.; assembly: GCA_965277545.1. GTDB lineage: Bacteria > Acidobacteriota > Terriglobia > Terriglobales > Acidobacteriaceae > Edaphobacter. The sequence continues at coordinate 4,423,682 of OZ255826.1, read as the reverse complement.
GGTCACGATAGCCAGGATCTGGGAGGTGGTGCGGGACCAGCCCATGGCGTTCACGTCGCAATCAACAATGGTTGCAGCGGTGTAGATAGCGGTTGTGGCGTTGAGTTTGACCGGTGTCGTTTGTACACCGATATCGTCTGCGCCGGAGCCGGTGAAGGTGGTAAAGGGAACGGTGATAGGGTTGGTGGGATCGGGATTGGCGAGCGCGGAGCGCGCCGCGGAGATCTTCTGGGTGAGCGTGTTCAGTGTTCCTGTTCCTGCATCGAGCGCGTTGATCGTGGTGCGGATCAGGCCGGCATGATAGGCCTCTACGGCATGGATGCCGACGGCCGCGGGCAGGATGTTGGTCTTATCCTGGATCAGGCCGGCTGCTCCATGGTAGGCAGAGACTCCGACATCTTCGAAGATATAGGCGCCGACCAGGAAGTTGGCGTCGCTGGAAAACGGATCGAAGGTGGCACCGACACCTGCAGCGACAGCGAGTGTGTTGAACGAGTTGAAGAGATCGATGTTCGGCATCGAGACAGCGTTGGTGGTGAGCGCCTTCTGGAGGAAGCGCACGTGATTACCCTCTTCGCCGGCGGTCTCGGTGGCATAGGCCTTGACGGTCGGGATGGTGAAGGTTACACCTTTGCCGGCGGGAAAGGTGGGACTGAGGGTTACGGTTCCTCCGGTTCCGCCGTTAACGGAGATCGGGATCGGATTCGTAGGCAGATTATCGATGGTGACGCCATAGACGGCAAGGTTGTAGAACTGCGCTTCGAGATACTCGAGATTGAGAGCGAAGTTGAGGATGTCGAAGTCGGTGATGGCGGCTGCCTGGGCTTCGGCCTTGGGGGTCGAGGTTCCGAAGAAGGTAGCGGCCAGGGCTGCGCCGCCAAGGGTGAGCATCTTGCGGCGTGTCTTTACGATGATGTCATCGAGCTGTTGTGTCTCTAACGTTGCCATGATGTCTCCGTCCTTAGGAAGCAGTTACGCTGATGTTGCCGTTGAGGCCATTGGGGAAGAAGCCGCCTTTGGCCACGCCCACACCCGCGGCTCCGCCGTAGACGATATGCAGCACCTGATCGGTGGTGCGCGCGTAGGCGATGGAGTTGGCGTCGGAGGCGACGATGCTGGTCGGAGTCAACGTGGTTTCCGCGGCGAGCTTGTTGCCGCTGGCCATGCTGATCATGCCGCGCAGCGCGGAGACCTGATTAGCAAGGTTAACGTAGGTCTGGTCATTGGCCTGAGCAGCGCCGCCGACGAGCAGGGTGCGGATCTCGGCAGCATGATAGGCTTCGACGGCCTGGATGCCGGCAGCGGCAGAGAGGATGGGGGTGCTGGTGATGAGCGGAGCGGCACCTGTGTAGGCGGTGACACCCACATCCTCAAAGACGAAGGCACCGACCAAGAAGGCATTGGTGCTGAGGAAGGGGTTGAAAGGGCTGGGAGTAGTGATGCCGGCGGCGACGGCGAGCGGCCCAAAGAAGGTAAGATCGAGCGCGGGACGCGGGACCGGGGTGCCTTTGTTCGCGGTGATAGCAGCCTGAATCGCGCGGACGTGGTCGAGCTCGTCCTGGGCAATTTCGTTAGCATACTGCGCGAACGCGGGGCTGGACCAGGGAACGGCAGCGATGCCTTGCGGAACTGTGGTCGTACCGGCTCCGGTGAGGGCGTCGGCGCTGGAGAGACCTGTTCCCGTAGCGGCGTAGAGATAGAACTCGGCCTCAAGGTATTCGAGGTTGAGAGCGAAGTTCAGGATGTCATTGTCGGGAATGTCGAGCGGGGTAGGTGTGGGCGTCGGGGTTGTCGTCGGTGCCGGGGTACTGTTGTTGCAGCCCGCGACCAGAACTGCGGCGGCTGTTGTACCGGCACCCGCCATGAACTGCCGGCGGGATAGGGCCTTATCGATAAGATCGTTCAGTTTTTTCTCCACAAATATACCTCTCCTAAACTTCTGTAACTCTAGCAGTTCACGTTCTGAGTTCAGCTAACTATCTGGATTCCGGTTGGTACTGTGATGCTCGGAACCGGACAGAAGGTTTTTTGCCGGCAAAATGTCGCCTGACGTGTGCGGCTTTATGACTTCATAGCGAGGACGAGAGGAGGCGGAAACTGGATTGGCCTGGGAGAGAGATTCCTGAGGCTAAATCGACTGCACGGGAAGCAGCATGATGTCATCAACAAGGGAGACTTCCTTCTGCACGAAGGGCTCGGCGTAGCGGACGCCGGCGAGCAGACCATAGTGCCGCGCGGTGGCAAAGGTGCGCTCGCGGATCTCGTCTTCGGGGACGAAGAGCGTGCCGCCCTCCTGCTGCGCCGTATATTGCGAGCGATAGGCGAGGAGAGACTGCAGGCGCTGCTCGGCGAATGCGGTGATGTCGACGACGAAGGTAGGACGCACGTCGGCGTAGAGGCTGGCGTAAAGGATCTTGTAGGGCCGGTGCGGTGGATTGGGTTCGCCAGGGGTGACGACCTTGGCGAGGCCGCTGAGGAAGCAGGCCTCGTAGCCGAGAGTGGCGGAGGTGTAGTGATCGGGATGGCGGCCCTGCCAGTAGGGGAGGATGACGACGCGGGGGCGGAGGCGGCGCAGGACGGCGGCGAGTTTGAGGCGGTTGGCGAGGGTGTTTTCAACGTTGCCATCGGGAAGGTCAAGGGCCTCGCGGTGCGAGACGTTGAGGATGCGAGCGGCGGCCTGGGCTTCGGCTTCGCGCTCGGCGGCGGTTCCGCGGGTGCCGGACTCGCCCTGGGTGAGATCGAGGATGCCGGTGCGCCAGCCCTTGGCGTGCATGGCGAGGAGGGTGCCGCCGCAGGTTTGCTCGACGTCGTCGCGGTGGGCGGCTACTGCCAAAACATCGATGAAGCAGGGGGGAGGGGAGAGGGGAGAGGGTGGAGACGGCGATAGGTCGGGAGGCATGGGCGAGTTAAAGTTTCGCGATAAGAGCGTTGAGCATCTTTGCTAACTGATCGGAGAGGCCTTCGGCGCGGGTGAGTTGTTCTGTGTTGCCGTAACCTAACTGTCTAGTGATGAAGATCTGGGTTTGCAGTTCCAGGTTGGAGCCGCGCGCTTTGCCGAGGAACTGTTTGTACTCGCCCTTTGAGTTGCGGCCATAACCTTCGGCGATGTTGCTCGCGATCCCGACTGCGGCCCGGCGCATTTGGTTGGTTATTCCGAACAGCTCATCCTTTGGAAAGCTTTTCGTCAGATTGTAGGTCGCAAGGGTCATCTCGATGGCGCGCTGCCAGACTTTGAGTTCACGATGAGACTTCAACATCCCGGCTTCTATGCTCCTGCCTGCTGTCTTTTCGCTTTGTCTACTGAACCCTACACCCTATCCCCTAGTCTGCGGCGTCGGTGACGGCGTCCATGTAGGCTACGTCGAGTGCGGTGCCCTGGACGATGATGTTGACGTTGTTGATCTCGGAGCCGTCGGCGGTGTTGAAGGCGTGAACCTGGCCGCCATATGCGGTGTAGACCTTGTGCAGGTTCTGGACCCAGCAGAGGCCTGTTAGGTCGCCGTAGTAGTACTGATTTTGGTTGGTGTTGGGATAGGGGACAATGACGGGTGCGGTTGCGCTCTGCGTGACGGCAGGGACGATCGACGCGCTCAGGCCGGTTGTGCCCGAGGGCAGAGCGACGCGAGTAAGGCAGTTGTAGTTTGCGGTCTGATCCGTAGCCTGGCCAGCGGCGATCTGTTGCGCTGCGCGGGCTGCCCGTTCGCCGTTGGCGCAGACTTGCGAGCCGATCCAGAGGGTGTTGTCGTCGGCGAAGAGCATCTTGGTGTGACGGCCGTCAGCGATGGAGTAGGTTCCGGTGATTGCTTTTGCGGGAGTCGCGATGAGGGCGGCGACGTTCAACGTGGTGAGATTCCCGGTGAACAGACCGTCGGGCTGCTGCTGCTGGCCGGAGACGTAGAGCGTGGTTCCGTCGGAGACCGCCGCGGTGACTCCGCCGGGGACGGGGACGTTGCTGGTGAAGGCGGAGGCGTCGGGAATGGTAGTGGGGATGTTATTGAACTCGAGCACGCCCTGCTGCAGGACGGTGATGCTGGAGGTGACGCCGCCGCACTCCGGGCCGCAGTTGAGGATGTAGGCGTAGTTGCCGTCGAGCGAGAAGTATGCCGTCATGGGCCGGTCGAAGGTGTTGGCGGCTGCGCCTGTGTTGACGGGAACGACGCAGTAGACGGGATTGTTGAAGGGCTCGCAATCCGCGGCGCCGGTGGCGGCAATGGCGGCAGTAGAGGTGGGAAAGGCGCCCGGAGTCGGCGTATTGGAGTTGCTAGTGTTGAGCTTGACGACGCGGTAGACGGTGTTGGAGTTGCGCACCATGGCGAGGGCTACGGTGTCGCCGGTGTTGACGACGACCTGATAGACGTTGGGAAGATTGAGCGCAAAACTGCGTCCGGTGGTGTTGTCGAAGATGATGAGTTGCCCAATGGACGGTTCGGCGGAGTAGATGTGGCCGAAGGTGGGCGGGATGGCGAGGCCGGTGGACGGCGCGGGGAAGGTTCCGGCCGATCCGGCGACGGCTTCGGTGCCGTAGTTGACGGTTTGCACGTCGCCCTGAATGTTGGAGTACACGTAGCCGGTGATCTCGGCAGGGAAGTTGAGGATGAGGTTGGGATAGCCGGACGAGTAGCCGCTGATGGAGAAGTTGGGCCGGGTGTTGCCGATGTTGTTGCGGAGGTCGCGCAGAGCGTCGAGGATCTGAAGGCTGCCTGAGGTGGTGCCGTTCGAGGTGACAGCGACCATGACGCGGTTGGCGAGCAGGCTGGGGGGGATAGGCCGGTTGGCGAAGGTATATTGCGGAAACTTATAGGCGATGCCGGCGCCGTTGTAGCAGGAGGTGAGAGAGACGGTCGCGAACGCGATCAGCAGGCCGCAGACGATGCGGGCGCCGAGAGACTTGAGGGAAAGACTTCGAATCGTCAACTTGAACTAACTCCAACCTCAGCACCGCGGTCCATGAGCGGGGTCTGGTCCGGCAGCGACTGCACTTTGGCGAGTATAACAAAGGCGCGTACTGGAAGGGTTCGGCGAAGGCGGTGTAAGGCCGTCGCGGGATGCGGGTTGGAGCGGCTCCGGGGGCTGGCTTAGGATGATAGAAGCAGCGGGAGAGGAAAGGGCGGAGATGGGGAACGGTGCGAGCACGAAGGCGGCGGCGGGATATGCCGCAACGGACAGGTTGTTTTCGGGCGGCACGGTTCTCTGCGACGGAGCGATGGGAACGATGCTCTATGCGCGCGGTGTGTTCATCAATCGATGTTATGACGAACTGAACCTGTCGCAGCCTGAGCTGGTGCGGGAGATACACGCGGAGTATCTGCAGGCGGGGGCGGAGGTGATTGAGACCAACACCTTCGGCGCCAATGCGCTGCGGCTGGGGGTGCATGGGCTCCAGGACAAGGTGCGCGAGATCAATGTGGCCGGGGTAAAGCTGGCGCGGGCCTGTGTGAACGAGATTCGGGAGAAGCAGGCGACGGAGGCTTTTGTCGCAGGCGCGATCGGGCCACTGGGCGTGCGGCTGGAGCCGCTGGGCAAGCTGGCGCTTGAGGAGGCGCGCGCGGCGTTTGCCGAGCAGATACGGGCTCTCGTGGAGGGCGGTCCCGGGGTGGGCGCGGATCTGCTGGTGATTGAAACGATGACCTCGCTGGCGGAGTCCGAGCAGGCGATTCTGGCGGCGCGGAGTGAGGCGCCGGGGATTCGGGTCGTCGTGATGATGACAGTCGATGAGGAAGGGAATTGTCTCGATGGGGCGTCGGCGGAGACGGCGGCGATGAAGCTGACGAAGTGGGGCGCGGACGCGGTGGGGTGCAACTGCAGCGCGGGGCCGGCGACGGTGCTGAGCGTGATCGAGAAGATGCGTCCTATGACGACGCTGCCGCTGGCGGCCATGCCGAATGCGGGAATCCCGCGGGCCGTGGAGGGCCGGACGATTTACCTGACATCGCCGGAGTACATGGCGAGCTTTACGCGCAAGCTGGTGAAGGCGGGGGCGAGCCTGATCGGCGGATGTTGTGGGACGACGCCGAGCTATACCCGCGCAATGAAGAGTTCGCTGCGCGCGCTGGGCGCGATGGAGGACGGAGCGCAAGGCATGCAGCGCGCCACGGCAGCCAAGGCAGCGGCGGTGGCCGCGGGCAAGGTGGATCCTCCGGCGCTGGCTGATCGCTCGAAGATTGGCGCGATGGTGGCGGCGGGTGAGTTCGTGACTATGGTGGAGATTGTTCCGCCGAAGGGGATCGATTGCAGCAAGGAGATTGACGGTGCTGCGCAGCTGCATCGGTTGGGGGTGGATGCGATTAACGTGCCCGACTCGCCGCGGGCAAGCGCACGGATGAGCGCACAGAGCCTGTGCGTGCAGATCCAGCAGCATGTCGGGATCGAGACGATTCTGCATTACACCTGCCGCGACCGGAATGTGCTGAGCATTCAAAGCGATCTGCTGGGGGCGTCGTCGATTGGGCTCAAGAATATTCTTTGCCTGACGGGCGATCCGCCGAAGCTGGGGAACTATCCGAATGCAACGGCGGTGTTTGACGTCGATGCGATTGGGCTGGTGAATGTCGTGCACAACCTGAACTATGGGCTGGATATCGGCAAGAATCCGATTGGGGAGTCGACTGGATTCACGATTTCGGTGGCGGCGAATCCCGGGGTGCAGGACATGGACCAGGAGGTGCGACGATTCGCGTTCAAGGTAGAGGCGGGAGCGGAGTTCGCGATTACGCAACCGGTCTTCGATATGCGCGTGCTGGAGGAGTTTCTGCGGCGCATCGAAGGTTTTCGCATTCCGGTGATCGCGGGGATATGGCCGCTGACGAGTCTGCGCAACGCGGAGTTTATGAAGAATGATCTGCGAGTGAGCATGCCGGAGGAGATCATGGCGCGGATGGCGGCGACTTCATCCCCTGAGGCGGGACGTCTGGAAGGAGTGAAGATCGCGCAGGAGATGCTGGCCGAGGCGCGGCCGATGGTGCAGGGGGTGCAGGTGAGCGCGCCCTTTGGACGCTACAGTGTGGCCGCGGATGTGCTTGGGCTGGCAGAGGTGGAGGTGGCGTAGTGGCGAGCTTTGAAGAGCAGTTGATGGCGCTTGAGGGCGTGGTGGAGCGGCTGGAGCGAGGTGAGCTTTCGCTCGACGACTCGGTGCGTTTGTTCGAGGAGGGAGTACGGCTTTCGAACGCGTGCAAGAAGCAGCTCGAAGCGGCCGAGGGAAGGATTCAGATGCTGGTGGAACAGGGGAACGGGAAGATGAAGACGGTGGCTCTCGATGTGGCAGCGAGCGAGGGTGAGGACGAGGAGTAGGCTTTTGGTCACGGATACGCTGATCGGTTTCGAAAACTTCAACATCAAAAAGTTTGCAGAGAGCCTCGCAAAGGCTGGACGCAAAGGCGTGAAGTGGGAACGCAGGAAACTCGAATGGATTCTTGAAGAAGAAAAGAAACAGGAACAGGCCAATAGCGACGCTGCTTGAGCCATCCATGATGGTATCGTGCGAGAGAGCAACAGCAGATCGTCTTCGACGATGACAACCAGAAAAGCAAAAGCGAAGTTCGATACTGCGCAGTTGGATCTGTATTACCGGTCGCGTGTGGTGACGAAGCCGGGGACCCAGAGGAGGGCGCGTTTGGCTTCGGTGTCGGGCAGGTCGGCGATGGAGAGGCGAGCGGCTTCGGCATAGGCGCAGGCGGTGTCCATCGCGTAATCGATGGAACCGTGGCGGTGGAGGATCTCCAGGATCTGCGGGTGGGAGACGCGGGTGAAGCTGCGGTCGGCGAGCACGGTGCGGATGGCTTCGCGGTCGGCTCCGGTACCGCGTTCGAGGGCGTGGATGACGGCGAGTGTCGCCTTACCTTCGCGCAGGTCACTGGCGGCAGGCTTGCCGAGAACTTCTTCGGATGCGGTGAGGTCGAGCACGTCGTCGACGATCTGGAAGGCGAGGCCGAGATTGCGGCCATACTCGCCGAGCTGCGATTCGAGTTCTGAGGAGCGGGTCTGCTGGGCACTGTCGAGGCTTCGCGGTTGGCTGATGGTGGCGCCGAGCTGCATGGAAACCTTGAAAAGGCATGCCGTTTTGCGGAAGATCAGGTCAAAGTACTCTTCTTCGTTGATGAGATGGCCGAGCTTCTGGATCTGCAGGAGCTCGCCTTCCACCATCTGCTGGGTGAGCGAGATAAGCAGCTCGAGCACGCGAAAGTTGCGCTCTTCAAGAGCCGAACTGAAGGACTGCATGTAGAGCCAGTCCCCGGCGAGAACGCACTTGGCGTTGCCCCAGGTGGTGTTCGATGAGGGCCGGCCGCGGCGGGTGTCGGCCTCGTCGATGATGTCGTCGTGAACCAGCGTGGCCGTATGAAGCATCTCGACTACTGCACCGAGGCGGATGCGGCTCGGGCTGTTGCAGCCGAGCGCTTTTGAAGAGAGCAGCAGGAGGAGCGGTCGGATGCGTTTTCCGCCGCCCGCGATCAGGTATTGTGCGATGTCGGTAATGACTTCGACAGGTGAGGCGGACTGCCGGGCGAACTCCTGCTCGATGGCGGCTAGATCGTCACGGAGAAGATCGAAAACTTCGGCTGCGGTCGCGATGGAGATCGTGCTCACTTAATAGTCAGAGTATCAGGAGGGCAAATTGGTTCCGGCGGCTCTCGAAAAATCGAAGACGAATGTTGATTGTGGCAACGAAAGGGCTTCTCTGTCGACAGAATGACGTTTGCTGCCGCGATTATCGAAGCGGCTGGGCGAAGCTCCGTAAGTTGGCCGAGGGAGAGCAAACCCGGATTCCCCTGCGGGAATGACAACAAGAAGAGCAAACGCAGATTCCCCGCGGGAATGACAACAAGAAAAGCGGGATGAAATAAGAAAGCAAGGCAAGAGCGCGTGCAGCAGTATCAGCTGCGTTCTAGTTGGAGCGGAAGTTGGTGAACTGAAGCTCGACGCCAATGTCTTTACCTCGCAGCAGAGCCATGACCTCCTGCAGGACGTCGCGGTCTTTGCTGACGACGCGCACGGTGTCGCCCTGAATGCTGGCCTGGGCTTTCTTTTTGGAGTCCTTGATGGCTGCGACGATGATCTTCGCCTTCTCGGATGGAATGCCCTGCACGAGTTTGATCTTCTGGCGGACGCTTGAGTTTGCGGCAGGCTCGATCTTTTCAAACTCAAGGTTCTTGAGCGACACGCCGCGTTTGACCAGCTTCTGCGACAGGATCTCGACGACGGCCTTGAGCGTGTAGTCGTCCTGGCTGGCGAGCTGGATGGTCTCGGTGCCTTCGAGGTCGATCTTCGATTTGGAGTTTTTGAGATCGAAGCGCGCATTGACTTCTTTGGTGGCCTGGTCGATGGCGTTCTTGACTTCCTGAATCTCTACCTTGCTGACGACGTCGAAGCTGTTGTCGGATGCCATGTAATGATCCTCGCGGTCTAGCTGCCGCTCTCTATTATGTCAGCGAGTTGGTGTTCGGGTGTGTTGATGGGAATAGATTTCTAAAGTTTGCCGTGGTAAACGCCGCAAGCTCCTCTGGTGAGATGCCGCGGAGTTCGGCGAGGGCTGCCGCGGTGTGGGTGATGAATGCGGGTTCGTTGCGCTGGCCGCGGTGGGGAATGGGCGCGAGAAAGGGGCAGTCGGTTTCGATGAGAATGCGGTCTTCGGGGGCGTCGAGGGCGGCGTCGCGGATGGTCTGCGAGCGGGGATAGGTGAGATTGCCAGCGAAGGACAGATGGAAGCCTGCGGCGATCGAGCGCGCTGCGTGGTCGACGGTTCCGGAGAAGCAGTGCATGACGCCGCCGAGACCGGTCGCGGTCCAGTGTTCGGCGATGAGGGTGAGGAGGTCTTCCCACGCGTCGCCGTCGCCGTACTTTTCTTTGGCTTGCGGCGTGGCGAGCTCGCTGGTGCGGCAGTGGATGAGGATGGGCTTGCGGGCTGCCGCGGCGATTCGCATCTGCGTGACGAAGGCGGACTGCTGGGCGGCGATGCAGGGATTGGTGAGGTGATAGTAGTCGAGGCCGATCTCGCCGATGGCGAGGCAGCGGGGATCTTGCGCCAGCTGCGAAAGGCGGTCGAGCGCCTTGGGAGTCGTTTGGTGGGCCTGCTCGGGGTGGATGCCGGCGCTGGCGAATACCTGCGGAAGGCCGGAATCGTTAGGGAGGCTTGCAACTTCATTGGCGATGTCGAGCGCGTGGTGCATCTCGGCGGGGCCGTCGCCGATGCCGATGGCGAGAACGGTTTGAACTCCAGCATGATGGGCGCGGCGCAGGACGTCGAGACACTCGGTGGGGGATTCTTTGTAGAAGTCGAGGTGGGCGTGGGAGTCGGTGAGGAGCATGTTATTTCTTCAAGGGTACCGCGGGACGGCTCGCGGAAAAAGAACCTGGGCCGGAGATAGTTCGAATAGCGTATTATGTGCGCATGAAAAACCTGAATCGTCGGGATCTTTGTGTGGCGCTCTCAGCCTTCGCGGCTTTGGGCGGTGGGGTGTCGGGAGCACAGGGTGAGGCGCTGGGCGGCGGTGCAGCTGACACGGAGCTCGATACGTCGAAGGTGATTCCTTATGACGCGTTGAAGGTCAGCCACACGGCGAACGGTGGGGAGATGCGACCTGTGATGTCGGGCGTGCTTCCGACAGGCGAGTCGATTGAGATACATGAGACCGTGCTGCCGGCGGGAAAGATGCCGCATCCGCCGCATAAGCATCCGAACACGGAGATTCTGTTCATTCAGCAGGGCACACTGGAATATCTGAATGACGGGAAGGCGGAGCCAGTTGCGAGCGGAGGCATTATCTTTACGGCGTCGAATGTGATGCATGGTTTGAAAAACGTAGGCGATACGCCGGCTAACTATATTGTGATGTCGGTTGGACGGCAGTTGAAGGAAGGATAGTGGCACCAACTGACAAAGGCAACAGCAGATCCTCTTCGAGGATGACAACAAGAAAAGCAAAGGCAAACACAGATCCTCTGCGAGGATGACAACAAGAGAACAACGGTAACAGCCAAGACAACAACAGATCCTCTTCGAGGAGGACAAACAAGAAAGCAAGTGCGCGGCGATCGCGGTCAGCGGAGGCGGGAGCCGAGGGAGATGTCTTCGTTGAAGGTGGCTAGGATAGGCTTGCCGTCTTCGCCGTGGCTGGCGGCGAGGAGCATGCCGTGGGATTGGAGGCCGCGCATCGTGCGTGGGGCAAGGTTGGCGATGACGACGATGCGGCGGCCAAGAAGTTCTTCGGGGGTGTACCACTCCGCGATGCCGGAGAGGATCTGGCGCTTCTCGTAGCCGAGGTCGACTTCTAGGCGGAGGAGTTTGTCGGCTTTGGGGATGCGCTCGGCGAGGACGATCTGCGCGACCCGGAGGTCGATCTTGACGAAGTCGTCGATGGCGATCTGCGGGGTGTCGGGGATGGCTGAACCGAGCGCGGAGTTGGCGAAGAGGCCGGAGGCGGGAGCTTCGGCGTGCGACGGCGTCTGCGGGCGCGTGGTGGTGGCCGATTGGCTGCCGCCGACGGTTGTTCCGGGACTTGCTTCCGCGAAGGAGGAGGTGCGCGGGGCGGCTCCGGGGTGGGTGGGGTCGGCGGGCGCGGGTGCGGTGTGGCCGGTCTTCTCGTCGGTGAGCTTCGAGGGCCCGGGCTGGGGGGTGCCGGATTCCATGTCGGTCATGATCTGGATGAATCTCGCAATCTCTTTTTTCTCGATGCGTGGGAATACGGCGGCGAGCGGGCCTAGTTCGGTGCCTAGTTTCAGGTCGCCCCATTTTAGGTTGGTGAGTTCGCCATTTTTCGCGGAGGCTTCGATGTCGATGAGGCCGAGTTGCGCCCAGACCTTGGCGGTGGCGTAGGGGAGGATGGGGTAGAGCAGGGCGGTGATGATGCGGATAGATTCGGCAGCGGCGTAGAGAACTACAGATAGGCTGCTGCCACGTTCGTACTCCGTGATGTTTTTAGCTAGTGTCCAAGGCTTCGTCGAAGCGAGGAAGAGGTCTACTTTGGCTATCAGTCCAAAGACGCTGATGAGAGCTTCATTGAAAGCATTCCTGTCAAAATCGCGTTCGATCAAGACTAAGTGATCGTGTGAGAAGCAGGCTTGCAAGCTCTCCGCTGCTGCTCGGATTGAGGTTCCAGCATCTTTTCTGAAGCCGTTTGCCTCTACGTTGCCCTCCCAAGCATCTGGTATTCGGCCCTGAAAAGGCTGTACAACCATGCTTAGGGTGCGGCTGACGAGGTTGCCGTAGCCGTTGGCCAGGTCGCTGTTGTAGCGCTGGACGAGGGCGTCGAAGCTGAAGCTGCCGTCCTGGCCGAAGGGGATCTCGCGGAGAAGGAAGTAGCGGAGCACGTCGGAGGCGAAGAGGTCCTGCTCCTGTTTGGTGCTGTCGGGGAACTCCTTCTTGTAGACGTGTTCGCCGAAGGCATCCAGAATGGTTTCGGTGCGGACGATGTTGCCGCGGGACTTGGACATCTTCGAGTCTTCGAAGAGCAGCCAGCCGTGGGCGGTGATGGCTTTGGGTAAAGGCAGGCCGGCGGCGAGGAGGAAGGCGGGCCAGTAGACGCAGTGAAAGCGGATGATCTCTTTGCCGACGAGGTGGAGGTCGGCGGGCCAGTATTTTTCGAAGTTTGCCTGCTCGGCGGGGTCGTCGCTGCCGTAGCCGATGGCGGTCATATAGTTGGCGAGAGCATCGAGCCAGACGTAGATGACGTGCTTTTCGTCGCCGGGTACGGGGATGCCCCACTTGAAGCTAGAGCGGGAGATGGAGAGGTCTTTGAGTGCTCCGGGGACGTAGGGATTGCCGGCGGCGGAGTGGGGGAGGGTGGGGGGCGCGGGAGTTTGTGGCGCCCCTACCCAGGTCTCAGAATCGAGACCCTTCGGTGAACTCAGGGCAGGCTCTGGGGCACCCGGTTCTGTGGCTGCCGGGGGTTCTGTACTCCCACCCATGCCGAGATGAGACTTCGACATGGATGGGGCACCCGAGATGTCTGGGCGGGGGGAAGGGATCGTTGCGGAGGTGTTGCCGCGGAGGAAGCTGAGGACCTCGTTCTTGCGGACCTCTGGCTGGATGGAGAGTTCGTTGCTTTCGATGAGGTCGATGAGTGGAAGCTGGTAGTCGGAGAGGCGGAAGAAGTAGTTCTCTTCGGTGACGGTCTCGGTTGGTTTGCCATCGGTGCCGATGGTTCCTGGGGGTCCGTCGACGAACATCTCTTCGCCGACGGAGTATTGGCCGGTGTAGGTGCTCAGGTAGATGGCGCCACGGTCGCGGAGGAGCTGGAAGAGCTTCTGCACACCCTTCTTGTGCTTTTCATCGGTGGTGCGAATGTATTCGTTGTAGGTGATGCCCATGCGATCCCAGAGGGAGCGGAAGGAGGCAGAGACCTGGTCGGCGAACTGCTGCGTCGGGATTCCGGCAGCGGCGGCGGAGCGGGCTATTTTTTGCCCGTGCTCGTCGGTGCCGGTGAGCAAGAAGGTGTCGTCGCCGAGCAGGCGGTGGCGGCGCGCGATGACGTCGGCCGCGATGGTGGTGTAGGCGTGGCCGATATGCGGGCGGGCATTGACGTAGTAGATCGGGGTGGTGAGATAAAACTTGGGCATGAGTCGAAGCTCAAGTTTAGCAGGCGGTTCGGGGAGGATTGGAAGCTCTGGTGTGGAGTACGGCATAATTGCTGTACTATCGCGAACACCGCCGCACAATGCACGCAAGTCGATGTAGAAGTTGAGTTCAAAAGGAGCCTCCCCATGTCGCATGCTGTTTCCGCTTCGATCCGCTTGAGCAGGCGGGCTGCCTCAGCCGCAGCCCTTTTCGTCTTAGCTACTGGTGTCATCGACGCGCAGGTTGTGCTGGTGCCAGCCACGCCGCAGGTAGGCTCGTCCAATCCTGCTACGGCGGAGCCTGCGGTCCCGCGCCCCCACGGGACGCCCTGTGTCGTCCCGCTGCTGCAAGAGCAAGCGTTCGCGGACTTCACTCCGAAGCCGATCAGCTACACGCCTCCGGCGGCCTGCCCCGGTCCTTGGGCGAAGGTGGTGTTTACGGCGGACTTCACGGTGACGGAAGGGCGGCAGTTCGACCGCACGGCATCGTTCTATCTCGATCACGCGAACATCTTCTATGGCACGACCGCCGAGCCGCGCGCGGCGCTGAGTCCGTCCTGGCACGTGGAGCGCGATGTGACGGACCTTACGGCGATCTTCAAGTCCGCGCAGACGGGGCAGGCGGATCTGGGCAATTTTGTCGGTGTGTCGGGCGGCGTCACGTACAACGGCATCATCTACGCCAACGCGGCGCTTGCGTTCTATCCGGCGTCCTGGCAGGATCAGGCGCCGCGCGTGCCGGACGTCGTGGTTCCCGTGAATGGTTCGGGCGGCGATGCCGGAACATTGAACACGACCACGGACAGAATTACGCAGACGCTGAATCTGCCGGTCAATACCGAGAGCGTGGTTCTCGATGTGATCGCGCAGAGCCAGTCGAACGATGAGTTCTGGTACCTGTGTGTGCCGAACGATCAGACTGCGAACCTGGAGAGCTGCGGCAACACGGCATTCCGCGAGACAGAGATCTATATCGATGGGCAACCGGCCGGTGTTGCTCCGGTCTATCCTTGGATCTTTACCGGCGGCATCGACCCATATCTGTGGGAGCCTGTGCCGGGGGTGCAGACTCTAGACTTCAGGCCTTACCGCGTCGACCTGACTCCGTTTGCCGGTCTGCTCTCGGACGGAGCCACGCACACGGTCAGCGTCGGCGTCTTCAATGCGAACAGCTACTTTCTGGCGACGGCGAATCTGCTTGCGTACCAGGATCATGGCAGGGAAAGGGTGACGGGCGGTGTGATCAGCAATACGCTGGCCGCGGCTCCGACGCCTGTGGTGACGGAGAACATAAATGCAGCCTCGACAGGGAATACCGGAAGCGTGTCGGTTGCATCGAACCGGACGTTTGCCATTCGCGGATACGTGGATACGTCGCATGGGCGCGTGGAGACGACGGTCGAGCAGACGGTGAATTTCCTGAGCAACCAGCAGTTCAACGTGAACGCGACGACGGACGTCCAGAATGCGCAGCAGACCAGCACGGTGAACTCGCGCGTGAGCGCGCAGGATGGCTTCCTCGTCAATACGGTTGAGGAGAACTTCAGCTATCCGTTGAAGGTGGACTACTCGTATCTGGTTGCCGCGGATGGCAGCGCAAATCAGACGGTGAGCGTGAGTTAGAGGTATCTGGTGAACACGTCGAAGAACCTGAATGGCTTCCGCTACTACCGCGGTGAGGTGAGCGATGAGGTGAAGGCTGCCGATACGCTCAACATCAGCTCGAGTGGAAGCCTCACCAGCAACACGAACAGCGCAACGACGGAGACTTACCGCACAAAGGACTCGCTCGGAAACTGCTATAGCCGGAGCATTGCTTCGGCGGCTCAGGTACTGACGTCGGTCGTGGACGGTCGGGGCTGTCAGGTAGGGCGCGACGGGGATGATGGCGATCGCTAGGACGATTTCTGGGTTGCTCTGCGTAAGGAAAGAAACAGCAGATCCTTTTCGAGGATGACAACCAGAAAAGCGACGGCCAAGGCCGCGAGAGCAGTGTTGCCTTGCAGTAGGTCTCCTTGGTCCGTAAAGGTCTGCTCGACGACTACCGCGGTGGTTGCTTATTCGCTTCGAATGATGGGGGAGTGTGTCAGGCCCCGGAGTTGGTGGCGCGATAAACCCAGATCTCAGAGTCGAGACCTGGGGCACCCTGTTTAGTGGCTAGCGGTCAGCGAGGGCGGTGTAAGGTGCGGGGTAGGGGGGGCCGGTGTAGTCGGCGCGGGGGCGGATGAGGCGGTTGTCGTCGTGCTGCTCGATGACGTGGGCGGCCCAGCCGGAGATGCGGCTGATGGCGAAGATGGGGGTGAATAGGTCGATGTCGATGCCGAGCATGGTATAGGTGGAGGCGGAGTAGAAGTCGACATTGGCGTTGAGCTTCTTTTCCTGTTTGACGAAGAGCTCGATCTTGCGCGACATGTCAAACCACTTGGAGTTGCCGGAGGTGCGGCCGAGCTCCTCCGACATGCGGCGCAGGTGGGTCGCGCGCGGGTCTTCGGTGTGGTAGACGCGGTGACCAAAGCCAGAGATCTTTTTCTTGTCGGCGAACATCTGTTTGACGTATGCGGTGGGGTCGGCTCCGGCCTTGTCGATGGCGTAGAGCAGGCGCATGGTGGCCTCGTTGGCTCCGCCGTGGAGCGGGCCTTTGAGGGCTCCGATGGCGCCCGTGATGGCGGAGTGGATGTCGGCGAGGGTAGCGGCGATGACGCGCGCGGCGAAGGTGCTGGCGTTGAGCTCGTGGTCGGCGTGGAGGATGAGGGCGATGTCGAAGGTGCGGGTGGCGGTGTCCGAGGGCTTCTCGCCGTTGAGCATCCAGAGAAAGTTGGCAGCGTGCGAGAGCGACTGATCTGCTTCTACGACGGACTTGCTTTTGCGGATACGGTCGAAGGCGGCGACGATCATGGGAATCTGCGAGGTGAGGCGGTAGGCTTTGCGGGCGTTAGCGTCATGCGAGCTGTCGGCCTCATCGGTGTCGTAGATGCTCAGCAGTGAGACGGCGGTGCGCAGGACCTCCATGGGGGTCGCGTCTTTAGGGACGCTGCGCAGGAGGTCGAGGATCTTGGGGTCGAGCTTGCGCGCGGCGGCGAGATGCCGGGTGAAGTCCGCGAGCTCGGACTGCGTCGGCAGCTTGCCGAACCAGAGCAGATAGGTGGTCTCTTCAAAGGTGGAGCGCTCGGCGAGTTCGTGGATGTCGATACCGCGATAGGAGAGGACGCCGGTGTCGCCGTCGATCCAGCAGATGGAGGAGCTGGTGGCGACGATGCCTTCCAGGCCTTTCGGTGCGACAGCGGTAGAAGACATAGCGCAAATCTCCGGGTACGACTGAAGTACATCTGGTTATAGCGCAGCGAAGAAACTGTTGTCACGGGGAATGGGCGAATATCGGCGGAGCTGTTCGAGGAGGAATCAGGAGGTTTGCGGCGTAAATCGCTGAGGTGAGAACGGCGTGAGATCGATTGCGGCAGGTTCTCCCGAGAGCAGTTGTGCCATGACGCGGGCGGTGCCGGGAGCGAGGAGGATGCCGTTGCGGAAGTGGCCGGCGGCGAGGAATCGATTCGGCTGATGCGGGCGAAGGGAGCCGAGCAGAGGAAGGCCGTCTGGAGTTGCGGGACGGAGACCGGACCAGGCAGCGAGTTGAGGCGCGTTCGCGAGAGGCGGCAGCAAGGCCGTAGCGAGAGCGCGCAGGTTGACAATGTCTGCTGCATGAACGGTCTTGTCGAAGCCGGCGTCTTCGACGGTGGCTCCTATGATGGCGCAACCTGCGTTGGGACCCGCGGTGCGTGGCACGATGTAGACCTCCGGTGTGCGGACGACGAGATTTAGCGGAAGCGATTCGGGAAGCACTATTGAGAGCATCTGGCCTTTCTTCGGCGCGATGAGAATGTGATCGCGGGAGGTGGCGCCCGCCCAGGCTCCGGTGCAGTCGACAAACTTCGCGGCGGGCAAGAGTGCTCGGGAGGTGCGGAGCTCGACGGCGTTGCCTGTGTGTCGGACTTCGAGGAGTTGCTCGTACGGACGCAGGTCGATGGTTGTCGCACGTACGGCGGCGAGCAATGCGGCGGCGAGCTGGCGGGGATCGAGGCTGCGTTCGTTGAGCAAGGTGAAGCGGCTATCGCCGGGGTGGAGAGCGGGAAGCCGGCGCGCGAGTTCGACGGGAGAGAGAGCGTCGGCAGAGTTCAAGCTGCCGGGGGGCAGGGATTGGAGCGTGGCCTCGGTTTGAAAGGCAACGCGGTGCGAAGACGAGGTGTAGAGACGGTCGAGGAAGGCGGGATAGAGCGCGAGGCTGAGTGTGGCGAGTTCGCGGAGCGCGGCGGGGTTCTTGGGATCTTCGGCGGCCAGCATGCCGGCAGCGGCGGTGGAGGACTCGGCGAGCGGCGCGCCTTGATCGAGGACGGCGACGCGGAAGCCGCGGCGGTGCATCTCGAGAGCGAGCGTGAGCCCGATGATGCCGGCGCCTGCGATGCATAGGTCGGGATGCTGCTGCATGAGAATAAGTTTAGTTGCCGTGGAGACGGTTTATAGTCTGGGGGGGAGTCTCTTGAAAGCGCAGCAGCGCGATCAAGGGCATCGATCGGCGGGTTGAATGCGCAGGCGAACTTTCGACACGCTGCAAAGAAAAACGAGGAGAGTGGGATGAGCGAAGACGAATACGCGGGGCAGCGGTCAATTTCGGGGGCATTGCTTGGTGTGGTTGCGCTGGCGCTGCTGGCCGCAGTGGCTGGACTGGTCTGGAGCTACACGTTGCAAAATCGTCTAGCCGCGGCGGAGCAGAAGATGACCATGACAGAAAAGAAGAATGCGGAGCTGGCCCAGCAGTTGCAGGCAACCGAGGCGCGGCTACGGGCGACGAGCGAGACGCTGGGGCGCAGCGTGGGCTTGACGCAGAAGCAGCTGGATCAACGGGCGCAGAGCATTCTTGCGTCGCAGAAGGCGATGACGGCGCGGCTGGAGCAGGAGCAGGCGGCGGCCTCCGAGAAGATTGGAGCGGTGTCGACCGATGTGGCCAGTGTGAAGACCGACGTGGGCGGGGTGAAGACCGATGTCGCGTCGACGAAGTCCGATCTCGAAGCGACGAAGACGCAGTTGAACCGGGTCGTGGGCGACGCGGGTGTGATGAGCGGGCTGATCGCGACCAATCGCGGCGAGCTCGAGATACTGAAGCACAAGGGCGATCGGAACTACCTGGAGTTCACGCTGAAGAAGGGCGGCAAGCCGATGCTGCTGTCGACGATCAAGCTGCAGTTGAAGAAGGCCGATGTGAAGCACTCGCGCTATACGCTCAATGTGAGCGCGGATGACCGGAACATCGAGAAGAAGGATAAGGGTCTTGATGAGCCGGTGCAGTTCTACACGGGCAAGGATCCGGTGCTGTACGAGGTGGTGGTGAACGATATCGAGAAGAACGAGGTGTCGGGCTATCTGTCGACGCCGAAGAACACTTCGAAGTAGATCTTGCCGCAGACGCAGGAAGGGGGACGCTCATCGCGTCCCCCTTCCTGTTTGCCTTGGTTGGATTACTTTTTGGTTGCCTTTTTTGCTGCCTTCTTCGCTGGTGCCTTTTTTGCGGCTTTCTTGGTTGCCATGTGCCTATTCTCCCTAGTGATTAGACATCGAGCTGCAACATGCTTCATTGCAGCTAACGAAGGTATAGTTTTACGAAATTTCACTGTCAAGAAAAAAATGAAGAGTGGCACCTCTTTTTTTCTTCGCGTGAGAGAAGATGTCGCGATATTTTTCCGAGTACGCGAGACCGCGGGCAAGAAGATGACGGAGAAGTTGTAGCCGGAGAGGAGCGGACGTGATCGAACCGAGGGCAGTTCGACCGCGGAGATCGGTGAGCAAAACAGAATGCAGAGATGCGCTCTATGCGCGACGAACAGGCGGCGGGGGCTCGCGACGATTGCCGTTCGACGCTGCAGCAAGGCAAAGAGTAGAGTTTTATCGAGGTGTTTTTGCGATGAGAGAGGTTGTGATTGTGTCTGCGGCGCGGACGCCGGTGGGGAAGTTCCAAGGTGCGTTTGCGGAGATGACGGCGGTGCAGCTTGGCGCGATTGTGGTGCGCGAGGCGGTGCGGAGGGCGGGAGTCGAAGCGGCGAGTGTGGACGAGTGTCTGATGGGTTGTGTGCTGCCTGCAGGGCTGGGGCAGAATCCGGCGCGGCAGGCGGCGTTGCAGGGCGGACTTGCCGATACGGTCTCTGCGATGACGATCAACATGGTGTGCGGGTCGGGGTTGAAGGCGGTCGCGCTGGCCGCCCAGGCGGTGATGGTGGGCGACGCGGAGATCGTGGTCGCGGGCGGAATGGAGTCGATGACGAATGCGCCTTATCTGATGCCGCAGGCGCGCCGGGGATTTCGCATGGGCGATGGCGCGGTGGTCGATTCGATGGTGAAGGATGGGCTGTGGTGCGCGTGCGAGGACTATCACATGGGTGTCACCGGCGAGAATGTGGCGGAGAAGCACTCGATTACTCGCGAAGAACAGGATGCGTACGCGCTGAACTCACACCGTAAAGCGAGCGCGGCATGGCGGGAGGGACGGTTCGATGCGGAAGTCGTGCCGGTGAGCGTGCCGGCAAAGAAGGGCGCGGGAACAGTGGTCTCGCGCGACGAGGGCGTTCGCGACGATGCATCCCTGGCTGCGCTTGCGGGGTTGAAGCCGGCCTTCAAAAAAGACGGGACAGTAACGGCAGGCAACGCGCCCGGTGTCAATGATGCGGCGGCCGCGGTGGTGGTGATGTCCGCGGAGAAGGCGAGCGAGCTGGGGCTGAAGCCGATGGCAAGAATTCAGGCGCAGGCGACCAGCGGCGTTGCGCCGAAGTGGGTGATGCTTGCGCCGGTGACGGGTGTGCAGCTGGTGCTGAAGCGGGCAGGTTGGGAGCGGGATGAGGTCGAATTGTTCGAGCTCAATGAGGCCTTCAGCGTACAGGCACTGGGCGTGATGAAGGAGCTAGGGCTCGATCAGGCGAAGGTGAACGTGAACGGCGGAGCAGTGGCGATCGGGCATCCGATTGGAGCGAGCGGGGCGCGGGTGCTGGTGACGCTCATTCACGAGATGATGCGGCGGGACGCGCATAAGGGAGTTGCGGCGCTTTGTCTCGGTGGCGGGAACTCGGTTGCGCTCGCCGTGGAGCGATAGTCGGGGGTTCGCGCATCCAAGCGTTCCAGGTACGTAGAGACAGGGATGGAATCGAATGAGCGAGAACACAGAGATTTTTTCGGGGCGGATTGCGGATTATGAGAGATATCGCCTGCCGTACCCGGCGGCGCTGACCGAGCTTTTGACGTCGCGCTGCGGATTGCTGCGGGAACATCTGATCGCCGATATTGGAGCCGGGACCGGCATGCTGTCGCAGCTTTTTCTGGAGCATGGCAATGCAGTGGTCGCGGTTGAGCCAAACGCCGGCATGCGGGCGGTCTGCGAACGGCTGGCTTCGGCGTGGCCTGGGTTGACAGTGAAGCAGGCGACAGCAGAGGCGACCGGGCTTGAGGATGCTTCGGTAGACTTCGTTGCAGCCGGCCGGGCGATTCACTGGTTTGATCCAGCGCAGGCGGCCACAGAATTTCGCAGAATTCTCCGGCCGGAGGGGCGCTTGCTTCTGGCGTACAACGGCAGAGCGCTTGACGACACGCCGCAGTCACAAGACTATGAAGAGCTGCTGCGCGAACACGCGACGGAATACGATCTGAGCCGTGCGCGCTACACGCTCGATCCGTATGTGGATGCTTTCTTCGCGGGTGGAGACTTCCTTCGCGATGACATTCGCGGAGAGCAGCGCCTCACACGCGAGGAGTTGCTGGGGCAGACCCAGTCGCTCTCTTTCGCTCCCGAGCCGGGGCATGCACGGTATGAGGGAATGCAGCAGGCTCTGCGGGAGTTCTTCAGCAAATGGCAGAACGATGGCGTAGTGGTGCTGAGCACGGTTTGCCGCGTGGTGTGCGGGCGGCTTGGCAAGAAGCATGACTAGATCTTTTTGATGAAAGTCCGACAATGTGACCGATCAGGTCAACGGCCACTGTCGCGAGCCATGGCGTATGCGAAGAATACGAACCGTTTGATCCGCAATCCTGTAGACGGCGATGTAAGGCCAAGGGCAAAGACAAGCTCCCGCGTGCCCTCTATTCTGCCTTTGCGACCCATGTAGGGAGTAGAGACAAGTCCGGAGATGGCACTTGGAATCCTGGTCGCGACACGATTCGCGGCGTCCATACTTCCCGATCCGATGAATTCAGAGATCTCGTCCAGATCAAGCAGCGCTCGTGGCGTCCAGAGGACGGTCATGCAGACTTTGGAAAGCGCTTATCGACGCGCGCTACGACTTCTTCATGCGGTATCCAGCCATCACGCTCTGCAGATTCCTCGCCCTCGCGGATGGCGACGGTGAGATCTTCGATGTGCTCTAGATAGCCGTCGACTGCTTCCTGCGCGAGTTCATCGGGTGTGCGCTGGAACGAAGCAGCCAACCGTAGCAACCGTTCTTCCTGTGCCGGGGTGAGGTTGACTGTCATAAGCAAATTCTAGCTCGCACGCATTACAAGTCAATGCTCAATCCGTTCTTCAGGATTCAACATTCAATGATGTTCAAGGCGAGTCCCGCAAGCGAGGTCTCTTTGTAGCGGGATTGCATGTCGAGGCCAGTCTGGTACATGGTGGCGATGACCTGGTCGAGCGAGAGTTTGTGGTCGCCGGTCTCGTGCATGGCCATGCGGGCGGCGTTGATGGCCTTCACGGCGCCCATGCCGTTGCGTTCGATGCAGGGAATCTGAACCAGGCCGCCGATGGGATCGCAGGTCATGCCGAGATTGTGCTCCATGGCAATCTCGGCGGCGTGCTCGATCTGTGCATTCGAGCCGTGGAGCGCGGCGACCAGGCCGCCGGCGGCCATGCTGCAGGCGACACCGACCTCACCCTGGCAGCCTACCTCGGCGCCGGAGATGCTGGCGTTCTCCTTATAGAGGATGCCGATGGCTGCGGCGGTGAGGAAGTAACGGAGGATACCTTCGCGCTTCTCCTCTTCTGAACCTTCGACGAAGCGGGTGTAATAGTGTCCGATGGCGGGAATGACTCCGGCAGCGCCGTTGGTGGGAGCCGTGACGACTCTGCCTCCAGCGGCATTCTCTTCGTTGACGGCCATGGCCCAGACGGTCACCCAGTCGATGGGGGCAAGGGGGTCTTTCGAGCCGATGGTGTTGAGGCGCTCGGCTAGACGATGAGCGCGGCGGCGGACGTTGAGACCTCCGGGAAGAATGCCTTCGGCAGCAATGCCGCGTTCGGTGCATTGCTGCATCTCGTGCCAGAGGGTGCAGATGCTGGCGCAGATGGCTGCTTCGGAAGACGGATGTTCCTGTGGTCTGACGATGGCGGCCTGGGGACGAGCGATCACGATCTTCGGGTCTTCGAGCAGCGCAACCTCGTTGGCGAGGAGAAGCTTGGCGATGGTGAGGTTATGCTGCTTCGCGGTGGCGAGCAGGCCGGCGGCGCTGCGAAAGGGATACGGCACGACGCGAGCGCTTACGGTCTCTTTGGCGGTGCGCTCTGCCTCCGAGACGATGAAGCCTCCGCCGATGGAGAAGAAGACTGCATCGGCGAGTATGGCGGCCGACTGATCGAACGCGGTAAAGCGCATGCCGTTAGGATGCGAGGGATCTGCCGGATCGGGATACATCTGGTTGCGGCGGAATCGGAGGTTGGCGGCTTCCGTGAACGGGATGCTGATGCTGCCGTTCAGCTTGAGTATGCCCGTAGAGCGAATTTCGGCGATGCGGGAATCGACAGTTTCCGGATCGATCGAATCAGGAGCTTCGCCGAGCAAGCCTAGAAGGACGGCGCGGTCGGTGCCATGGCCGAGGCCGGTGAGGGCGAGCGAACCGTAGAGATCGACATTCACGGTCGCTGTTCGGGCGAGAAGGCCGGTGGACTCGAGCTGATGCGCAAAACGATGGGCGGCGCGCATCGGTCCGACGGTATGCGAGCTCGAGGGGCCGATGCCAATCTTGAAGAGCTCGAACAGGCTGGTGTTCACGATGCTTATTGTAGGCGCGCGGGGAGAGCGCTGGCGGGAGTTCCTGGTTAGCCGGCTGCTCTTCTTGATTTCTGCTTAAGCTGCTTCTTCACAAGGTTGTGATATGCGGTGCTGAGGGCGCCTGCGATGAGCGGCTCGTCGGCTGCGTCGAGACGGAGGAAAGTCATTCCCATGCGTCCCCAGCCGCCCTGGACGGGAGAGAAAGTCTGGGGCTGCTCCGCGACAAATGCCTGCTGCTGCTCTGGAGTGAGCTTGAGCACGCCACACCCTTTCTCCTGCGCGGAGAGCGTGGCGAAGATGCGTCCGTTGAGACGGAAGTCGGGATGACCCATGTGCGAGCCTTCGATGGCTCCAGGAAGGCTGAGAGCGAGTCGGCGAAAGAGATTCACCCGTGCGTCGATCGGCTTCATGGCGGCATTTTACTTCTTCTCGCCTGCTCCTTATGGGTGAGGGTCTTTGCTGGTGGGTGAGTGCTATACTCGCAAAATTAACTCCCCTCACCGTTGCGTCAGGCCCGGACAAAATGCTTTTCAAAGCGCGTAGTGCTGCTGTGTATGGAATCGACGCTCACATTATCGAAGTCGAGGTCGATTTTTCGAGCATCAAGCTGGACCAGGAACAGTTCCATACGGTGGGGTTGCCGGACGCGGCGGTGCGTGAGAGCCGCGACCGGGTGCGTTCGGCGATCAAGAACTCGGGTTTCGAGATTCCCCCTACCCGGATCACGATCAATCTGGCTCCTGCGGACCTGAAGAAAGAGGGCTCGGGATTCGATCTTCCGATTGCGATCGGGATTCTAGGCGCATATGGTGCGCTGCATATCAAAGACCTCAGCGATTATCTGCTAGTCGGCGAGTTGGGCCTCGATGGCAGCCTGCGGGCGGTGCAGGGAATGCTTCCGATCGCGGTGGCGGCGCGGACCAATGGGATTCCGAATTTGATTATTCCTGCCAGCAATGCACGTGAGGCTGCTGTGGTGGAGGGGGTCAACGTCTATCCGGTGAAGTCGCTGCTCGATGTGAGGGAGTTGCTGAACTCGGCGGCGCTCGGCGGAATCAAGGCCGCTCCGCTGCGAGTCGAGACCTCGACGCTGCTGAACCAGATGCAGCATTTTCCGCATGATTTCAAGGACGTGCGTGGACAGCAGACGGCCAAGCGGGCGCTCGAGGTAGCGGCTGCAGGCGGGCACAACATTCTGATGATCGGCCCGCCGGGTTCAGGCAAGACGATGCTGGCGAAGCGGCTTCCGTCGATCCTTGCACCGCTGCGGTTTGAAGAGGCGCTCGAGACGACCAAGATTCACTCCGTCGCCGGAGTGCTCGACGCGGAGCAGGGGCTGGTGGCGCATCGGCCGTTTCGCTCGCCGCATCACACGGTTTCGGATGCTGGCCTCATTGGGGGCGGGGCAACGCCGCGGCCGGGCGAGGTGTCGCTGGCACATAATGGACTGCTGTTTCTGGACGAGTTGCCGGAGTTTCCGCGCAATGTGCTTGAGGTCCTGCGGCAACCGCTCGAGGACGGAAACGTCACCATCTCAAGGGCGGCCATGAGCTTGAGCTTCCCGGCGCGCTTCATGTTGGCGGCGGCTATGAATCCATGTCCGTGTGGATATTTTAACGACAAGTCACGAGAATGCATGTGTACGCCGCCTATGATCCAGCGGTATGTGTCGAAGGTGTCGGGTCCGCTGCTGGATCGTATCGACATTCATATCGAGGTTCCGGCGGTGCAGTACAAGGAGTTGCGAGGTGGAATGGCGGCTGAAGGGTCAGAGCAGATTCGCGACAGGGTACTTGCGGCCCGAGAGCGGCAGCACGCGCGATTTGGCGCGGCCCAGGAGCGGACCAAAGGATCCGCAAAGGCTGCCTCCAGGCCAGTGTTCGCGAATGCGCAGATGAACACGCAGCAGATCAGGATGTACTGTGAGCTGTCTTCAGACGCGGAGCGCTTGCTGGAGCGAGCGATGCAGCAGCAGGGGTTAAGCGCGCGCGCACATGATCGGATTTTGAAGGTAGCGCGCACCATTGCCGACCTGGGCGGAGAGCAGGATGTGGCAGTGCCGCATATCGCGGAGGCGATTCAATACCGAACGCTGGACCGCAGTTATTGGTCGTGACTTGGCAAGTTATTGAAAGATTGAAGATTTTAGAGTTCATAGCGGGCAATAAATCCCGTTTTTGGAATTTCGTGTTGTGAAGTTCCCAAAAAAAGTATTGACCTGATTGTTAGGACGGTTTACTTTCTTTAAGTCGCAGTTGTCCCTCGTTGATGTCGGAGTCGGCAGATTCCGGCCGGGGAAATCTGCGTATCTCGGCTTGCCAGATTTCTGGCTGGCTGCCTGTTTCACTCCTGGGCGCGGTGAGCGCGGAACTTTACGGAAGAGACAGTTCTGAGGAAGGCTGCTGGTTAGCCAGACGAACTTCTTATTGTCTGCTGAAAACATTGAGATGGAAAACGTAAATTGTTTGAGTTCCCACAAGGGATTTTGCGTCTAATGATTGTCTAGGCAGGTATCGGAAAGCTTTTATTTATACATGGCAGTTTGAAAGGTGGGTGAGCGCCAACTTGACGCTTACGCCTATGGAAGACGAAAAGGAGAAACTATGCGCTCGGATCTTATCTTTGGAGCTCTTACGCACGTAAATAACCGCTATGAGCTCTGTCAGTTAGCCTCAAAAGCAACTCGCAAGCTTCATAAGCCGAACACGCGTCTGCAGGACACTACGAATGAGGTTCTTGATCGTTTCAAGGATACCGTTCCGATGGACGGATCCTCTGAAGCCGTTGTAGAGAAGGTTCAGGTTCAGGAACGCCGCGCGGCATAACGCGCGGCAGTTTCGCTTTTGGATCGCGACTACTTTCCTTTATAATCGTAATTGCTCAACTGTTCTAATGATGCCAAACCGCTTTTTCCGCAAATCCCATCCGCAGTTCAAGATATAAGAATCCTCTTTGGCCCTCCGCACGACCCCCTCGGCAAGCAGATCCCGCCTCCGTTTCAAACAAATCCCCTCCTAAAATCAAAATTCCCAGGTAAAACATGACTATTTCTGAGTTAAAAGAACACAATATTGCGGAGCTAGGCAAGCTGGCGCGCGGCCTTGACATCGCAGGCACCAGCGGACTGCGCAAGCAGGACCTTATCTTCAAGATTCTTCAGGCACAAAGCGAAAAAGAAGGGCATATCTTTGCCGAGGGCGTGCTGGAGATCCTGCCTGACGGCTATGGCTTTTTGCGTTCGCCCGATTACAACTATCTCCCCGGTCCCGACGACATCTACGTCTCTCCGTCCCAGATTCGCAAGTTTGATCTGAAGACAGGCGATACCATCAGCGGGAACGTTCGGCCGCCGCACGAGGGTGAGAAGTATTTTGCCCTGGTGAAGATTGAGGCGATCAACTTTGAGTCGCCGGAGGAGACGCGGAACAAGATCCTATTCGACAACCTGACACCGCTCTATGCGCAGGAGCGGGTAAGGATGGAGACCGTCCGCGAGCACATCTCGGGGCGGGTGATGGATCTGCTTACGCCGGTGGGCAAGGGGCAGCGTGGGTTGATCGTAGCTCCGCCGCGCACCGGTAAGACGATGCTGCTGCAGTCGATCGCCAACTCGATCACGTCGAACCATCCTGAGGTGGTGCTAATCGTGCTGCTGATCGACGAGCGGCCGGAAGAGGTGACGGACATGCAGCGCAGCGTGAAGGGTGAGGTCATCAGCTCGACCTTCGATGAACCGGCGGCGCGTCATGTGCAGGTGGCTGAGATGGTAATTGAGAAGGCCAAGCGGCTGGTTGAGCACAAGCGCGATGTGGTGATTCTGCTGGACTCGATCACGCGTCTGGCGCGGGCTTACAACACGATTGTTCCGCCTTCGGGCAAGGTGCTCTCGGGCGGTGTGGACTCGAACGCGCTGCAGAGGCCGAAGCGATTCTTCGGCGCGGCCAGGAACATCGAAGAGGGCGGGTCCTTGACCATCATTGCGACGGCTCTGGTCGATACCGGTTCGCGCATGGACGAGGTGATCTTCGAGGAGTTCAAGGGCACGGGCAACATGGAGGTGATCCTCGATCGCAAGCTGGTCGACAAGCGCGTCTTTCCCGCGATCGATATCCAGCGCTCCGGAACGCGTAAAGAAGAGCTGCTGATCCCCAAGGAAGACCTGCAGCGGACGTGGATTCTGCGCAAGGTGCTGAATCCGCTTTCGCCCGTCGAGGCGATGGAACTGCTGACTGACAAGCTGGCGAAAACGCGGAACAACCAGGAGTTTCTGCACAACATGAGCTCGATCTAACCTCGGCGAACCGTCCGGAACACAGGGAAGCGCAGCCATTAGGCTGCGCTTTTTCTTTCTCTTTTTATTCTGCTGTCATGCACCGAGCGGCGATTGCGCGATGCGGAGGAGTGAAGGCCTGTGGCAATTCGGTTTACTCTGTGGTTATGTTTACTGGATTGATCGAGACTACCGGCACGCTGCTTGCTGTCACGCCGACGACGGGCGCGACTCGCGTTACCATTGCCGCGCCTGCGCTTGCCTCGCGGCTGAACACCGGCGACAGCATAGCGGTGAACGGCGTGTGTCTGACGGCGCTTCATATTGAACCGAATGCGTTTCCGCCGCGGTTTTCGGCCGATCTGGCCGCCGAGACGCTTGCGCGCACTACGCTCAGCCACCTGCGGCCGGAGGCGGTGGTGAATTTGGAACTGCCCACGCCGGCCGGCTCGCCGCTGGGCGGGCATGTCGTGCAGGGGCACGTGGATGGCACCGCCAGGCTAGTCTCGTTGACTGCGATTACCCCCGGCGCGGTCGAGACGAGCGACTGGCGGCTGCGGATCGAGCTGCCTTCGTCCCTGACTCGCTATGTGGTTCCGCAGGGCTCGATCACGATTGAGGGCATCAGCCTCACCGTGGCCGCGCTCGAAGAGAACATGGTGGAGGTGGCGATCATCCCGCACACGTACGCCTCGACCAGCCTGCGCACCCTGCAACCCGGCAGCCTGCTCAATATTGAAGTCGACGTGCTGAGTAAATATGCCGAGCGCCAGCAGAAGCCTTCGGGGGGGAAGTTTGTGCTGTCTGAGCAGTATCTGATTGCCAATGGGTACTGATTTTAGGGACTAGGGACTAGGGGCTAGGCCAGTTTTCCTTTAGGTATACACCGGTGCGACGTTGAGAAAAATGCGGGGATTCTTCGCTTCGCTCAGAATGACGCGCTGGTTTGGTGTGCACCCTCTGGAGAACCGCTCCAGGGGCTAAAGGAGCAAGTGCGGTCATGGGTCTGGGGTTGCGGGCTGCTCTGGCTTTGGCCAGGGATTGTGGAGGTAGCCGGTGAGGCAAGTGTCGGGGCCGTATTGGGTGCTGGTGGGGCGGTGCAGGGACGGCTCGAGAGCGGCAGGGGAGGCGATGCCTTGGGCGAAGGGGATGGCCTGTTCGCCGAGGGATGTGGGCGCGTAGAAGAGAGCTATCTTGTCGACGAGGTTCTGGCGGAGGAAGCTGCCGTTGAGGTGTGAGCCGCACTCCAGGAGCAGGCTGAGGATGTTGCGCCTGGCGAGCAGCGAGAGGACGGCGGGGAGGTTGAGGCGGCCGGCGTCGCCGGGGATGATTTCGACCTGGGCGCCGAGTTCCTGCAGGGCGGCGATCTTCCCCTGGCCGGTCTTCGTGCTGCCGGCGGCGGCTTGGTGGAGGATCAGAAGGTCGTCTTGCGCGGAGTGGAGGAGACGGGAGGCGAGGGGGAGGCGGAGGCGGGTGTCGAGGACGACGCGCAGGAGGGGGCGGCGGCGGGGCAGGCCGCTGCGGTCGGTGAGCTGGGGGTCGTCGGCGAGGACGGTGCCGATGCCGGTGAGGATGGCGTCGGAGGCGTGGCGGAGGAGCTGGACCTGGCGGCGGGCGGCGGGGCCGGTGAGCCAGTGGGGCTGGCTGGGGGGGCGCTGGGCGGGTGGGGGGGCGAGTTTGCCGTCCGCCGAGAGGGCGGCTTTTAGGGTGACGAGGGGGGTTTGGCGCTGGATGAAGTGGGCGAAGGCGTCGTTGAGGTCGCGGGCGGGCTGCTGGAGGATGCCGAGGGTAACGGCGATGCCGGCGGCGCGGAGCTTGGCGATGCCCTGGCCACTTACCTCAGGATTGGGGTCTCCGGTGGCGATGACGCAGCGGGCGATCCCTGCGGCGATGAGGGCGTCGGCGCAGGGGCCGGTGCGGCCGTGGTGGCTGCAGGGTTCGAGGGTGACGTAGGCGGTGGCTCCGGCGGGGCTGAGGCCTCGGGCGGCGGCTTGCTTCAGGGCGACGATTTCGGCGTGGTCGAGATGGTCGTAGAGGTGGGCGCCCTCGCCGAGGACGTGATTATTTTTTGTCAGGACGCAGCCGACCTGCGGGTTGGGGGAGGCTAACCCGACGGTGGCGGCGGCGAGATCGAGGGCCCGCTGCATGAAGATTTCGTCTTGCGGCATGTACCCCCCTCCCCCCGTCTAAATTGCGCAAATTCTTCGAAACAAGGAGTTTAGCTTTGGACCTCGATATTGCGTAGAGCAAGTAAAAAGCCCGGCTGGACGGCCGGGCTTCTGCTTGCCTCTATATCTTCATTATATAAGGTGTGTCAAGGGTGAGGGACCTTTTGCGGGGTCCGGTTGTTCTTGCTTTATGTTCAGGAACGAGGTCGGGCCGTTGGGACGACTTTTGGCAGTTCGCCCACCCATGCGGTGAGACTGCATGGATGGGGCACCCGGCTCGGCAAGAGCAACAGCAGATCCCCTTCGGGGATGACAACAAGAAAGGCAAGAGCAAGAGCAACAGCAAGAGCAACAGCAGATCCCCTTCGGGGATGACAACCAGAAAGGCAAGAGCAAGAGCAACAGCAGATTCCCATCGGGGATGACTACCAGAAGGGCACAAGCAAGGGCAACAGCGGCGGCGAAGGCGAGAGCAGAGGTAAAAGCAGATTTTCCCTGGTCAGTGGGCTGGACTCAGGGGCGACGGATGGGGAGGAGGATGGAGAAGGTGGTTCCCTGGCGGGGGCCGTGGGTGCGGGAGCGGACCTGGATGGAGCCGCCGTGTTTTTCGATGATCTGTTTGCTGACCCAGAGGCCGAGGCCGTTTCCGACTGTGCCCTTGGTGGTGAAGAAGGGCTGGAAGAGGTTGCGGAGAGAGCTGTCGCTCATGCCGTGTCCGTTGTCGGCGACGGTGATGCGGATGGCGGTCCGCTCGCTCCGGTACGCTTGGCAGGGGGCGGCTCGCATGGTGATTTTGCCGGCTTCGGGAATGGCGTCGAGGCTGTTCAGCAGGAGGTTCGAGACGACCTGCCGCACCTCTCCCTGGAAGGCGGTCAGCTCAAGGTGTTCGTCGCACTGAATATCGATAGTGGAGCGTTTGGAGATAGTCTTCGCCTGAAGGAGGTCGAGGACGGCGTCGAGCAGTTTGGTGAGGTGGAAGGTGGCCGGGGCGGTGGACTCGCGGTAGAAGCCGAGGGTCTGGCGGGTGATGTGGGCGATGCGCTTGAGCTCGCCGTCGGCCATCTGGAGATATTGGCGTGCCATCTCGGGAAGGCCGTCGGTGGTCTGGACCAGATAGAGAACGTTGGTGATGCCTTCAAGGGGATTGTTAATTTCGTGGGCGAGGACGGCGGCCATGCGCCCGACGGAGGCGAGTTTTTCGCTGCTGATGAGAGCGTCCTCGGTTCGTTTGCGGGCGAGGATCTCCTGCTGCAACTGGGCGTTCAAGAGCTCGGCGCGCTCGGTGAGCTCGTGCTGGCGCACGAGGCCGAGCATGAGGGCTTCGTTCATGCCGGTGATGTCGGCCTGGACGGGCTTCACGTTATTTCTTAGCTTTCTTAACTGTGTCGCCATCCGTGACCTCTGGCCCGTGATCTTGGCTGGTGCGAACTTCCGTTGGGGGAGTGTATCTCAGATCCGGGATTCCGGTGATGAGGTGATCATACTGTGCCGGGCGTTCGCCGAGCACGATTCCCTCCGGGGTGATGTCGTATTCGCGGATGTCCTTGCTGTGGGCTCCGGCGCGCATTTTGATGACCATCATGATCTTGCGCAGCTGGCCTTCGATTTCCACATAGCGCATCCGGATGATGTCGTCGGTGAGAAAGGATATCAGATAGCTGCTGAAGGGAAATTTATTGAAGGATTCTTCCATCTCGAGGGTGCTGAGGATGGTGATGCCGATGCCGGTGAGGGCGAAGATCATGCGGTAGAGGGATTCGCGGAAGTCGGCGCGGAATCCGGGTGCGAGGGCCATCTCGAAGCCGGCGAGGGAGTCGATGACGAGACGCTTGGCGCCGGTTCTCTGGACGACGTCGATGAGGGCTTGCATCATCTCGTCGACGGAGAGGTCGAGGGGGCGGAGATAGATGACTTCGAGTTTACCGTCTTCGATCGAGGCTTTGAGGTTGAGGCCGAAGGCGGAGGCGCGGTCGGCGTACTCCTCGGGGCGCTCTTCGAAGACGGCGACGATGCCGGGCTCGCCGGCGCGCAGACCGGCGGCGATGAACTGGGTGGCGAGGAGGGATTTGCCGGTGCCGGAGGAGCCCGCGACCAGGAGGCTGTCCCCTTCGGGGATGCCTCCGCCCAACATTTCGTCGAGGGCGGGGATGCCGGTGGAGAGGCGCCTGCGTCCGGGAGCTTTCTTTTTCGAGCCTACAAGTCCGAGGGTTCTCGAGAAGGCCTGAAGACCGCCGTCGGTGATGCGGAAGGTATGCATGCCGGGGACCGACATCTGGCCGCGGAGCTTCATGACCTGGAGCTTGCGGACGACGGAGTTGCGCTCGACCTGCTGGAAGAGCCAGAAGAGGCCGTCGGCGACGGTGAAGACGGGATTGTCGACCAGCTCGGCTTCGGAGTACTCGCCGATGAGGAAGGTGGTCGCCTCCCAGGAGGTGAGGAGCAAGGCGAGCTCCTGGACGAAGGTCTGGACTTCGACCTCGCGGTCGCCGTGGTGCTCGCGGCGGAGGACGGTGCGGAAGGAGTCGACGACGACGATGCCGGCGTTGGTGGCCTGCACCTGGCGGGTGATCTCCTCGATGACACCTTTCAGGCCGCGTTCGACAAGGATCTGGCTGAGGTTCACGAAGCGGACGGAGGTGTTGAGCTTGGATGGATCGAAGAAGGTGTACTGCTGCTGGTAGCGCAGCATTTTGAGGGCAGGCTCGCCGAGGACGGTGAAGTAGAGGGCGGGCCGTTCGGCGGTGGCGTTGTTGAAGACGAACTGGTGGGCGAGGGTGGTTTTTCCGCAGCCGGGCGCGGCGGCGATGATGTTGAAGGAGAACTCGGGAATGCCGCCGCCGAGGATGTCGTCGAGGCCGGGGACGCCGGAGCCGAGCTGGTTGATTTTGACTTTTCCGTTCTGGTTCATTGCGAGTCCTTCGGGAGGGAATTGAGACTGGACGCGGGCAGGTCCGGCCATACTTCGTGCAGGAGGCGCATGGTGAGCGTCTCGCCGATAAAGATGATGAGGAGGCTGAGCAGGTGGCCGACGAGGATGGGGCTGCCGCGGGCTGCGTCGCCTTCGAGGCCCAGGAGGGAGCCGTCGGGGTTGACCTGCACAGCGATGAGTGCTGGGGAGTCCCGCTTGGCCAACGTCAAGGAGCGAGCGAGGAGAGAGCTGTAACCCGCGGTCCCGGTTAAGGTGACGAGGGGGCGGCGCAGCTTCTCGCAGACGCGGCACGTGGCGTGGCTGTCGGCTCTGGAGATACTGGAAGAGCGGGCTTCGAGTGCTACGAGCTGCTCGGCGAGTTCTTTAGTTTCAGATGTGATGCCGGCTTGACTCATCCTGTCCGATTCGGGGACATGCGTGCAGGCGCATCCTGCTGCGCCCGGACCATTATCATTTCACAAGTCTGGCGGCATTGGCTGGACGGCGAGGTGAATGTTGGAGGCCAGTGTCTGCGTGGATTTGTGCTGGGTGCGATGTTGACGCCGTAAACAAACGTGGCCTCTCCTTTCAGGCACCGCGGTGGGCCTGCGGGACTGTGGGACGAAGGCGACAAAAGAACGGACGATACGACCTAGTTTGGGCGGGGAGGATCGCTTACCTGCTAAGGGAAGTTCTGATGAGGCCGGAAGTCCCTGGGTGCGGGGCGAATGTTGGGGCTGAGCGTCGAGAGTACGGATAGAAAGGTATTGATTGTATGAGCTGTGTGAAGGATATCGGGATCCTTCGCTACGCTCGGGATGACAGCAATCGATAGGATTGGCGATCCTATGCCGATCCGGATGATTTTGCCTCGGGCTCCGTTGCGGTACAGGGAGGCGGTGGAGCGTGCGTTGCGCCTGCGGGGTTAGTCGGGATCGATGCCCGACTCGAGGAACGTTGCGCGCGCTCAGGAACGCTGCGCAGGCTGAGGAAGGCTGCGCTCGCTGGACATGCGGAAGCGGGGAGCGGTATGGTGCACTGTGGCCGGAAGATGCTTGCGTAGATGGGATTGCGGGGCAAGCCGGGCCGGAGATAAGTCGATATGGTGAGCTTGAGCAGGCAGATGGCGGGAGTGGCGGTGTGGGTTGCGGTGTTGAGCGGCGCGGTTTCGCTGGCGCAGGCGGTGCCGGCGGAGAAGGCAAATGAGGCGCGGGTAGACAAGCTGCTGAGCCAGATGACGCTCGAAGAGAAGATGAACCTGACTCGCGGGGGGCTGGAAGACGAAGCGGCGTTTCAGGGTCAGGCGGGATATCTGCCGGGGGTGCCGCGGCTGGGAGTGCCTTCGCTGCGGATGGCGGATGGGCCTCCGGGGGTGTTGACGCGGGTGGCGTCGCAGGCCGAGACGGCGACGATGGGGGTGGCGGCTACGTTCAGCAGGAAGGATGCGGAGGCCAATGGCGCAGTGATTGGGCGGGAGGCGCGGTCGCTGGGGATCGACGTGGTGCTGCAGCCGTTTATCAATATTGATCGCGATATCACGTTTGCGCGGGCGTACAACACGTTCGGGGAAGACCCGATGCTGAGCGGAGCGATGGGGGCGGCGGAGGTTCGCGGGTCGCAGGCGCAGGGCGTGATGGCGATGGCGAAGCACTTTGTGGGGTACGACTCGAACGGGTACAACATCTTCATCGATCCGCAGACGCTGCATGAGGTGTATGTGGCGCCGTTTATCGATGCGGTGAATGCCGGGGTGTCGTCGGTGATGTG
This sequence comes from Edaphobacter sp., assembly GCA_965277545.1. Lineage (GTDB taxonomy): Bacteria > Acidobacteriota > Terriglobia > Terriglobales > Acidobacteriaceae > Edaphobacter. The sequence continues at coordinate 4,389,011 of OZ255826.1, read as the reverse complement.
CTCGTACAACCGCATCAATGGGCCGTTTGCGTGCGGAAGCAGCGATACGCTGAAGACGATTTTGAAGGGGGAGCTTGGGTTCAGGGGATTTGTGACCTCGGATTGGGGCGGCGTGCACAGCGCGTTGTTTGTGAACGAGGGGCTGGATATGGAGATGCCGGGAGCGGCGGCGCCGGAGAGTCCGTTCAAGGCCTTCATCACGAACTACTTTGTGACCGGGCCCGCGGATGCGGCTCCGGCGAAGCCATTGGAGGTGGATGCGCTGGCGGGGATTCTCGGTGGCCCGATTCCGGAGGAGCCGAAGGCGGAGGGGCTCGATATGGGCGGGTTTCCGCGGGATAACGACCACACGACGATAGGCGAGGCGCTGAAGAACGGCACGGTGACGGAGGCGACGATTACGGCGGCGGCGCGGCGGGTGCTGTATGAGATGGACCGGTTCGGGTATCTGGACGGCAAGCAGAAGCATACGGTAACGGCGCAGGATGTGGAGGCGAATGCGGCGGTGATCCGGAAGACGGCAGAGGATGCGGCGGTGCTGCTGAAGAACGAGCATGCGCTGCCGTTGAAGCAGGAGGATCTGCAGTCGCTGGCGCTGATCGGGCCGGGTGCGGGGCAGGTGGCGGCGATCGGGACCTTCGGCGAACGGAGTCCGGGGTTGACGGAGAGGCAGGTGGGGCCGCTGGAGGCGCTGCGGAAGGGCGCACCGAGGGCGAAGATTGCGTTTGCCGTGGATGACGATATGACGGGGGCGCCGGTGCCGGCGGACGTGCTGTCGCATGACGGCAATCCGGGGTTGCTGCGGACCAGCGACGGGAGCAAGGCGGTGGTGGATGCGGAGCTGAACTTTACGCACAGCAATGGCAGGTCGCTGCCGGCGAATGGCATGGTGAGCTGGACGGGAACGCTGACGGCGCCGGCTGCGGGGGACTACTGGTTTTACCTGCAGGCGCTGGGAGCGCGGGCGATGCTGTCGATCGATGGCAAGCGGGTGGGGCAGACGGGCGCGACGAAGGGCACGGTGCATGGCGATGTGCAGCACGCGACGCAGGACAACGGGTTTCCGACGACCGATGGGCTGGATAATGTGCGGCGCTCGGTCGAGTTGACGGCCGGGGCGCATGCGATCACGGTGATGGCGAGCGGAGACACGTCGAACCAGCCGGAGCAGGTTCGGCTGAACTGGACTACGCCGGAGCAGCGGGCGCGGGATCATGCGGCGGCGATCGATGCGGCGAAGCGGGCGCATACGGCGGTGGTGTTTGTGTGGACGCGAGGCAAGCCGGACTTTGCGCTGCCGGGCGAGCAGGACAAGCTGGTGGAGGATGTGGCGGCGGTGAATCCGAATACGGTGGTGGTGATGAATGTGAGCCAGCCGGTGGCGATGCCGTGGCTGGGCAAGGTGAAGGGTGTGGTGCAGATGTGGTGGCCGGGGGATGAAGGCGGCTGGGCTACGGCGGATGTGCTTCTGGGGAAGGCGAATCCGGGCGGCCGGCTGCCGTTTACGTGGGGAAAGCGGCTGGAGGATTATGCGGCGAATGATCCGGCGCATCCGGAGCGGTCGGCGAAGGGCGTAGATGGGAAGACGACGTATTCGGAGGGTGTGGATGTGGGATATCGGTGGTTCGATAAGGAGAAGATCGAGCCGCTGTTTCCGTTTGGATTCGGGATGTCGTATACGAGTTTTGCTTATTCGGATTTGAAGGTGGCGAAGGCGGGGGATGGTGGGCTGGAGGTGTCAGTGCGGGTGAAGAATACCGGGGGCGTGGTGGGGGATGAGGCGCCGCAGGTGTATCTGGATGCTCCGGTGCAGCAGCCGCAGGGGGTGCAGTTTGCGCCCAAGACGCTGGCGGGGTTTGATCGGGTGACGTTGGGAGCGGGGGAGAGCAAGGAGGTGAGGACGCATGTGGCGCCGCGTGCGTTGGAGTATTGGTCCGTGGCGGAGGGCAAGTGGGTGCGGAGCGCGGCTAGAGAGGTGCGGGTGGGGTCGTCGTCGCGGGAGCTTCCGCTGCATGCGGCGATGCCGTAGGGATGGCTTAGGGTAAGCCCCTTGGAGATGACAGCCAGAAAGGGAGCGGGAGCGGTAACAGCAGATCCCCTTCGGGGATGACAACCAGAAAGGCAAGTGCAACTGCAGCAGCAGATCCCCTTCGGGTATGACAACAAGAAAAGCAACTGCAACTGCAACCGCAGCGGCAACTGCAACCGCAGCGGCAGCGGCAACAGCAACAACAACTGCAGCGGCAACAGCAACTGCAGATTCCCTTTGGGGATGGCAACGAGAAAGGCAATGGCAACCGCAGAGGGTGGAGTGAGCGGGGTTCTATTTGCTGCCGGGAGGCACGACGCCGTTCATGCGGAGGTATTCGATGATCTGGCCGTAGTGGTCGTAGCCGTGGGCTACGGCGAAGGTGGCGAGCGTGGCGCGGGTGTGCATGCCGTCAGCGCCGTCGATGCCGAGGAAGGCGTTTTCAGGGGTAATCTTGGCGATCTGCTCGTGGGCGTAGGCGAAGCTGGCTTTGAGGGCGGGGACGATTTCTTCTTTCGTCTTCAACGTGCGGGCGGCCTTGGCGGCGTCGGGGGTGGGGAGCTCGGTGGCTTTGCTGAAGAAGTAGTAGTTTGCGCCGATGAGGTGGGTGAGCTGTTCGGAGAAGGTTCGCACGGTGCCGTACTTGGCGGGGCTGCCGGGAGCGAAGGTGGCAGCGGTCGGCTCGAAGGAGTATTTGTCGGCGGGCATGGCCTCGGCCGCGCTGACCAGCTGAGTCTCGAACTGGGTGAGCATGACGTCGAGAGCTTTGGACGGGGCCATCGGGTGGCCGGTTTCAGCGGCGGTGTAGGGATCGTGATAGTCCTTCATCTGGGCAACGGCAGCGCAGGTGAGGAGACTCAGAACACATCCGGTCAGACACAATCTCAGTCGCATTCATTCCTCCACAAGCTCACGGCTTGACTGTGGGGAGTTTAGCAAATCGGAGGGGACCGCAGATCCGCTTTCGGGGAGGACGAGCAGAAAGGCAAGGGCGAACAGCAGATCCCCTTCGGGGATGACAACCAGAAAGGCAAGTGCAACGGAACAGCAACAGCAAGGGCGACGGCGGATTTCGTTCGGGTGCAACCGGAGAAGCGGTGCACGAACGGATTCGCTGCAGCGTCAGGCGATGAGGGCGTCGACGAAGCTGGCGCTGTCGAAGGGGATGAGGTCTTCGAGTTTTTCGCCGGTGCCGGCGTAGAGAACGGGGAGTTTGAGCTCGGTGGCGACGGCGAGGACGATGCCGCCTTTGGCGGTACCGTCGAGCTTGGTGAGGACGATGCCGGTGACGCGAGCAGCTTCGGTGAAGAGACGGGCTTGCGTCAGCCCATTCTGGCCTGTGGTCGCGTCCATGACGAGGAGGGTCTGGTGGGGTGCGCCGGGGATGACCTTCTCGGCGGTGCGGCGCATCTTGTCGAGCTCCTTCATGAGGTCGGTCTTGGTGTGGAGGCGGCCGGCGGTGTCGACGATGAGGATCTGAATGTTGCGGGCCTTGGCGGCGGTGCAGGCGTCGTAGAGGGCGGCCGAGGGATCGCCGCCTTGTTTGGTCTTGATGATCTGGACACCGGAGCGCTGTGCCCAGACTTCTAATTGTTCAATCGCCGCGGCGCGGAAGGTGTCGGCGGCGCAGAGGAGCACGGTGCGGGCGGGGCCGTCTTTTCCGGAGGTGAAGAAGGCGGCGAGCTTGCCGGTGGTGGTGGTCTTGCCGGTGCCGTTGACGCCGACCATCATGATGACCTCGGGGGGAGCGGCGGGGTGGCTGACCGGCCTGCCTACGCTGTCGAGGATCTGCTTGAGCTCGGCTTTGAGGAGCTGCTTGAGCTGGTCGCCGCCTTCGATACCGGTGCGGAGGGCGCGCTGGCGGAGGTTTTCAAGGACGATGGCGGTGGTGGGCGCGCCGAGGTCGGCGGCGAGGAGGACAGGTTCGAGGCCGGTGAGGGTGGTCTCGTCGACCTCGCGGGTGAGGGCGATGACGGAGCTGATGGATTCGGAGAAGGATTCGCGGGTGCGGGTGACCGCCTGCTTCATGCGGTCGAAGAAGCCGCGTTTTTCGGGTTGCTGCTCGGGCGCTACAGGGGTGGCGGGCGGCTCGGGAGGAGATTCGGGCTTGTCGCGTTTGCCGAAGAGGGAGAATGCCATGCTGTTGCTAGTTTAGCAACGTGTGAGCGGGAGGTGCGACGATCCGTGACGCGCGGTGTGCGGTCACTAGAGCATTTTTGGTCAGAGTGTTGAAGTGGTGGGAAAGAGTCGTGATCTCCCACCCTAGAGCAAATCTCCTGATACTGTGAAGCGTTATGCGGGCGTGCAGTGCCGTTTTCCTTGAGAGAAAACGGCGTCGGGACTCTCGACTCGCTATACACCCTCAGGAGATTTACCCCAGCCGCAAAGAGCGCGGCCAGGATGGGGCACCCGCAATTTCGTTAACGATCGACATGAAAACGCTCCAGCTGCTCATGACTAGTTTTACGATTGCGGTGGATTATGATGAGGGGCAGCGAGGTGATCGACCATGGCAGCTTCGACCCTGGTTCCGTTGCAGGAGTATCTCGAGACGAGCTACCGGCCCGACCGTGACTGGATCGATGGAGAGGTGAAGGAACGGAACATGGGTGAGGGGCAGCACGCGAATGTTCAAGGCTTTTTTACACGTGTGATTGGAAACCACGCAAGCGAGTGGGAGGTGCGGGTGTATCCCGAGCAGCGGGTGCAGACCTCGATGCAGCACTATCGGATTCCTGATGTCTGCGTGACGCGGCGGAGTGCGCCCTTTGAGGCGATTGTGCATACTGCTCCTCTGTTGTGCATCGAGATCCTTTCCCGCGACGACCGGATGAGCGAGATGCAGGAACGGGTAGAGGACTATCTCGGCATGGGGGTTGAGGTGGTGTGGCTGGTGGACCCGCGGAGAAGAAAGGCCTTTGTGAGCGACGCGCAGGGATTGCGCGAGGCGGTAGGGGAGCTTACGGTGCCGGGTACGGCGATCCGGGTTGCCGTGACGGAGGTCTTTGCCGAACTGGATGAGCTTGAGGGCAAGACCGGAGCGCACTCTGAGGATAGCGAGTTGCCGGGCGACTGAGCTGGGGAGGTCAGCTTGACGTGAGCTTGTTCTGGCTGATGCGGAGGCGGACGGTGGCGGCCTGGAGGAGCGGGGTGGGAACGTGGTGCTCCTGGGCGCGGAGGAGGAGGTCGCCGAGGATGGTTTCGACTTCGGTGGGCGCGCCTTTTTTCAGGTCGCGGTACATGGAGGCGGTGAGCTTCGAGTCCTTGGTGGTGATGGTCTGGCGCAGAGAGTCGGCGATGGGGGCGGGGAGGGGGAAGCCGCAGGCGGCACCGACGGCGGCGCATTCTTCGAGGGCCTGGAGCATGATGGGTTCTCCGGCGGGGACGGCGTTGATCTGGCCAATGGAGCCGTCGAAGAGGCAGTTGATGAGGCCGAGGGAGGCGATCATGACCCATTTGTGGCCCATGGCCTGGGTGATGGTGGAGGAGAGCTCAGTATCGAAGCCGGCGTCGCGCAGGGTGTCGTCGAGGGAGCGAAGGCGCGGGGTGAGGTGGCCTGAGAGCTCGCCGTAGGTCAGCTTCTGCATGGGGGTGATCTGCACGATGCGGCCCTGGTCGTCGAGGTCGGTCGAGACCATCGCGACGCCTCCGATGAGCTGTTCGGGGAAGCGGCGAGCGAGGGTGTCCATGTGGCGCATCCCGTTGAGGACGGGATAGACGATGGTGGTGGGACCGACGGCGGGAGCCATGTCTGCGATGGCGTGGTCGAGGGCCTGGGCTTTGACGCTTAGGAGGATCACGTCGAAGGGCGACGTGGTGTGGCCGGCGGTGATGGTCTGCGGGGTGAGGGTGAGGTCGCCGTGGGGGCTGAGGATGCGCAGGCCATCGCGCTGGAGCTGCTCGGCGCGGAAGGGGCGGACGAGGAAGGTGACGTCACGGCCGGCCTGCGCGAGCCTGGCTCCGAAGTAGCCGCCGACAGCGCCGGCGCCGACCACAAGAATCCTCACGAAGATCTTCCTCCAGGGTAGAGCAATACACGATGCCTCGGTCAGGACGGCAAAGCAGCGTACGCGTTCGCGGCGCGGCTGCCGCGGGGTGGTGCGATGGGCATAATCGGGTTGGGCATGAGCTGGGAGCTTGGATGAGGGGCGTCGGCCTTGGGGATCATCTTTTTCCCTTCGCTGCTGAGCAGAAGCCAGGCAGCGATGCCGACGAGGATCAGGGTGACTCCGCTGAGGATGACGACGAGAAGGAAGTTAGGCCCCTTCGGATATTTGCGATAGTTTGCCGTGGAGGTGGGCTGGGTCATGTCGGATTGGATGCGGTACGAGGCAATGCCGGTGGTTGGTGCGGCGGGCTATTTGGGGGTGCTGGGAGAGGCCGCCGGCGCGGCGGGTTGCGGCTGCGCGGTCTGCGTGGTTACGGGGCGGCCGTTGACAAAGAGGAGGAGATAGAGGAAGAGGATCGCAATCAGAACGAGGCCGCCAATGAAGATGTGCGGGCGAAAGCCGAAGTAGGTTCGGTGCTGGGGCAGGTCGGGGGGAGGGATGTGTCCAGGCTGGTGGTTGTGATCGTGCATGGAGACAAGCTTATGCGCAATTGGGTGGTTGCGGATAGGCGTGAATTTGGGGATCGTTTCTGTCATTGCCTGCGCAAGGAGTAAGCCGCAGATGCGAGGGCGGGTGGGATAAGAGCAAAGGCGAACAGCAGATCCCCTTCGGGGATGACAACCAGAAAGGCAAGGGCAACAGCAGAGGCAAGGGCGAAGGTATGTTGCGGGGCGCGGGACAGGTTTATTCGTCGCGGCCGGGGCGGGACATGAGTTCGCGGATGGCTTCGCGGGGGCTTTTGTTGTGGTGGAGGATGGCGTGGACCTGCTCGGTGATGGGCATCTCGACCCCGTAGCGCCCGGCGAGGCCGAGGGCGGCGGTGGTGCTGCGAATGCCTTCGGCGACTTTGCCGTTGAGGCCGGCGAGGATGTCGGGGAGGTGGCGGCCGTGGCCGAGCTCGATGCCGACGGAGCGGTTGCGCGAGAGGGCGCCGGTGCAGGTGAGGACGAGGTCGCCGATGCCGGAGAGTCCGGCGAGGGTCTGGCGGCGCGCTCCGCAGGCGACGGCGAGGCGGGTGATCTCGGCGATGCCGCGAGTGATGAGGGCGGCGGCGGAGTTGTGGCCGAGGCCGAGGCCTGTGGCGACGCCGGTGGCGAGGGCGATGACGTTTTTGAGCGAGCCGCCGAGCTCGACTCCGGGGACGTCGTCGTTTGTGTAGACGCGGAGGGTGGGGGAGGTGAAGTCGCGCTGCACGGTTTGGGCGATGGAGCTGCGCGAGGCGGCGGCGACGACGGCGGTGGGGCTGCCGGCGGCGACCTCACGGGCGAAGGAAGGGCCGCTGAGGACGGCAAAGGGGTTGCGGCTGACAGCGGCGACGACCTGCGACATGCGGAGGAAGGTGGTCTCCTCGATGCCCTTGGCGGCGCTGACGAGGATCTGGTTCGGCGTCAGCATGGGGGCGATGTGGGTGACGACGCCGCGCAGGTGCTGGGATGGGGTGACGCAGAGCAGGATGTCGGCTTCGAAGACGGCGCGCGGAAGGTCGGAGGTGACGTGGATGTCGACGGGCAAGGTGAAGCCGGGGAGGTAGGGAAGGTTTTCGCCGGCGTCGGCGAGCTGGTCGGCGAGCTCGGGGGAGTGCGACCAGAGGACGAGCTGGTGACCGCCGCGGCGGGCGAGGGAGAGGGCGAGGGCAGTGCCCCAGGCTCCTGCGCCGAGGATACTGATGCGGCTCATGCGGCCACCTTTTTTGCGCCGAAGCGGCTTTCGGTGCCGGCGAGCAGGCGGCGGATGTTGGCGCTGTGCTTGAGGATGATGAGCAGCGGAATGAAGACGAAGCCGGCGATCACGATGGGGGTTCGCGCGGGAAAGAAGTAGAGGCCGAAGAGCGGGAAGGCGGCGGATCCGACGATCGAAGCAAGGGAGACGTAGCGGGTGAGCAGCACGACGGCGAGGAAGACGGCGAAGGTGCAGCCGGCGGCGGGAGGCGTGAGGGCGAGGAAGACGCCGAGGGCGCTGGCGACGCCTTTGCCTCCGCGGAAGCCGAGCCAGACGGGGAAGACGTGGCCGACGATGGCGGCGACGGCAGCGACAACGGCGAGATCGTAGTTGCCGGGGGTGAGATGCTGGGCGATCTTGACGGCGAGGAAGGCTTTGCCGAGGTCGAGCAGGAGAGTGGCCAGGCCGAGGCCCTTGGCTCCGGAGCGGGCTACGTTGGTGGCTCCGATGTTGCCGCTTCCGGTGGCGCGGATGTCCTGATGGCGGAAGATTCGGACGAGGAGATAGCCGAAGGGGATGGAGCCGAGGAGATAGGCCAGCGGGATGGAGAGGAGCCAGGGGAGGGTTGGATTCGCCATGGAGAGGTAAGTTTATCAAGCGAGTGTGAGGACGGCTTGAAGTTTGGGCGGTTGTGGGAATGGCCCTTGATTTCGCGGCGCGGGTGTTCGGCGGGAAGGATGGGAGGGCCTCTTTGGAGGACGGCAAGAAAAGCAGGGTAACGGCAAGGGCAAGAGCAACAGCAGATCCCCTTTAGGGATGACAACCAGAAAGGCAAGGACAACGGCAAGAGCAAGAGCAAAAGCAACGGCAACGGCAAGGCAACAGCAACAGCAGATTGCCTTCGGGGATGACAACCAGAAAAGCAAAAGCAGATCCCTTGCGGGATAACAACAAAGGGCAAGGGCAACGGCAAACGCAGATCGTCTTCGAGGAGGGCAACAGGAGGAGCAGGTGCAGCGACGTTGCTCCGCTGTTAGAGGACGTGGCGGCGGATGATTTCGAGAGCGTGCTGGGTGGCCCAGAAGCGTATGCGTTCGCGGTCGCCGAGGAGGTGGAGCTCCTTGACTTCGGCGTGGTGGGCGTCGGCGAGGGCGATATAGACGAGGCCGACGGGCTTGATTACGTCGGGGCCGGGCGCGCCGGGGCCGGGGCCGGCGATGCCGGTGATGGCGATGCCGAGCGAGGCCTGGGTGCGCCGGCGGATGCCTTCGGCGAGTGCCTGGGCGACCTCGGCGGATACGGGGCCATGGCTCGCGACGAGCTCGGCGGGGACGTCGGCGAAGATGGTTTTGAGTGAGTCGCTGTAGACGACGGCGCCGCCGAGGAAGTAGCGCGAGCTCCCCGGGATGGCGGTGAGGCGCTCGGCGAGCAGGCCTCCGGTGCAGCTTTCGGCGGTGGCGAGGGTGAGATTGCGCAGGCCGAGGTGGAGCAGGACGACTTCTTCGAGCGATTCGCCGTGCGAGGAGAAGACGGCGTCATCCATCTCGGCTTCGATCTGTTCGGCGAGCTGGTCGATGCGCTGTTGCGCCTGGGCGAGGGTTGGTTTGGCGCAGACAAAGTGGAGCTGGATCTCGGCCGAGCCGGCGAGGATGGTGGTTTCGATGTCGGGGAACTGTTTGTAGATGGGAGCGCAGCGGGCGTCGACGTGCGACTCCGGGAGGAGGGCCATGCGGAGCTGGCGGCGGACGAGATGGCTGGGAGGCAGAGCGGCGGCCAGGCGGGGCTTGACCTCCTCGTCGAAGAGGGGCTTGAGCTCCCTGGGTGGGCCGGGCAGCAGGATGACGATTCTGCGCTCGGTGCGGCCTTCCGGGGTGGTGAGGGTGGTGTCGAGGTACTGGCCGGGGGCGCTGCCGTTTTTGTTGTGCAGGATGACGGCTCCGTCGAGCTTGTCGGCCTGCTTGACGTTATTGGCGGGCATGGCGATGCGGCGCGCGGCGAAGCGCTTGTGCAGGTCGGTGAGAATGGCGGGATCGGGATGGACCTCGATGCCGAGCGCGGCGGCTGCGGCCTCGCGGGTGAGGTCGTCTTCGGTGGGCCCGAGGCCGCCGGAGAAGAGGACGATGTCGGCGCGCGCGATGGCGACGCGGGCGGCTCCGGCGAGGTGAGCGAAGTTGTCGCCGACGATGGTCTTGAAGGCGACCTGGATGCCGAGGTCGTTGAGGCCGGCGGTGAGGAAGAGGGAGTTGGTGTCCTGGCGGAAGGGGGTGAGCATCTCGGAGCCGGCAGCGATGATTTCAGCGATCATACACAGCGATCATAGATGGAGTGAGATGGCATCGACTTTCCTGACACTTTTTGAGGTCGATGTGGACGAAGGAAGTGGCATGAGGGAGGCTGTGATATTTGAGAGGAGGTACAGTGTTTCCGCAGGATTGCCGTCCAGTGCGGTTGGGGAGAGACAGCAGACCCCCTGCGGGGATGACAACCAGAAAGGCAAGGGCAAAGGCAAAGGCAAAGCAAAGGCAGAGGCAAAGCAAAGGCAAAGCGAGGGCGGCTGCGGTCTATATTTCGGGTTCTGCGTTGAGGAGCGGGGCAGCCGAGCCGGGGCTGCCTGACTGCGGGAGGAAGAGGGAGAAGACGGTGCCGGAGCGGCCTGGGGCGGTGCTGGAGCGGACGTAGAGCGTGCCTCCGTGCTTTTCGACGAGCTCGCGGGAGACCCACAGGCCGAGGCCGGTGCCGGTGTCTTTCTTGGTGGTGAAGAAGGGTTCGAAGACGCTGCGCAGGTAGTCCGGCGGGATGCCTGCTCCGGTGTCGGCGACGGTGATACGCACTCCGGCTTTAAAAGGGTCGCGGGGCGAGCGCGGATCGACGGCGGAGGATGCTTTGAGGCGAACGGAATCGCCTCGAGAGCAGGCGTCGAGGAGGTTGGAGAGGATCTGGCGAAGCTCGCCGGGGACGGCGAGGATCTCGGTTTCCGTGGCGGCGTCGACGGCGATTTCCACGCCCAGGTTGGCGGCGCGGGCGCCGTAGAACTCGGCGACTTCGCGAACGATCCGGGACGGCTGGAAGCGCGCAGGGGCGGTGGTTTCGCGATAGAAGCCGAGGGACTGGCGGGTGATGTGGGCGATCCTGCCGAGCTCGCCTTCAGCTTGCGCGAGGAGCTGCCGGATTTCGTCGTAGTCGTCGGAGCGGCGCGCGAGGTAGACGAGGTTGGTGAGTCCTTCAAGAGGATTGTTGACCTCGTGGGCGACCGAGGCGGCGAGGCGTCCGGCGGCGGCAAGCTTCTCGGCTCGCATCAGGGCACCCTCGGAGATGCGGCGTTCCATGATGTCGCGGAAGACGAGCACGATGCCGATCAGGTTGCCTTCGGGGTCGGAGATGGGCGCGCCGCTGTCGTCGATGGAGATCTCGCGGCCGTCGCGCGACTGCAGAAAGGTGTGATTGGCGAGGCCGACGATGGTACCGAGGCGGAGCACCTTGTCGACCGGATTTTCAACTGGAATGCGAGTCTCTTCGTTGAAGATGGGAAAGACTTCATGCAGCAGTCTGCCTGCGGCTTCAGCCTCGGGCCATCCGGTCAGGTGTTCGGCGACCGGATTCATGAAGACGACTTGAGCGCGAGCGTCGCAGGCGATGACGGCGTCGCCGATGCTGCGCAGGGTGGTGTTGAGCCACTGCCGACGCGCCTCGGACTCTTCGCCCCTGGCCCTGGTTTCGTCGATCTGACGGGTAAAGGTGTCCATCAGGCGATGGATGAGTCTGCGCGTCTCTAAGAACAACAGAAGAGCTACGAGGGCGGCGGCGGCAAACAGGCCAAAGCCGGCGATGCGGTTGATCTTCAGGGAGGCGACGGAGCGGCTGGCGCGGAGATTTTCTTCTGCGTGGAGGAAGTCTTCGGCCTGCGCCCGCAGATCGTCCATGCTCTGCTTTCGCGTGAGCATGACGGCGTTCATCCCGGCCGGCGATGGAGGCGATTGGATCTCTTCCCGCGCGCCGCGGTCCCAAAGCTGATGAGAGGCGTGCAAGCGCGCGAGCCGTTCCAGCTGCTCGGGCCGGCCTTTCACGAGCGTCCTCAGCGTGTCGAATTGCGTCTCGAGCTGCTGGTCTGCTTTGTGGAGAGGCTCGAGAAAGACAGGATTGTGCGTGAGCAGGAAGCCGCGGAGTCCGGTCTCCTCGTCCACCATCAGCTTGAGCAGGCGGTTGGCGCCGGCGATGACCTGATCGGAGCGGTCGACCAGGCGCGCGCTCTGTTCGGCGCGCTGGAACCCGTATCCGAGGACGAGGGAGAGGACGGTCAACGCTGCGACAGGAAGCCCGAGGAGGCGAAACAAAAGTCTCTTGTAGAGCCGCGGTTCCAAAGTATGTCCTCAGACGGGCAATGGCGGTCGATTTCCGTTGTGGTCAGATGAAGCGCTGTCGGTTAGAACGATTCTACGCAAGACTTTGCGGCTGTGGCGAGTGAGCGGGCGGGCCGTTGATGCGGGACTCAACAAAGGCAGCACGGGGGACGTGGGGAGCGTGGATCTGGATTTGGCATGGAGGGAGTGGAAAGATGCAAACAGCAGATCCCCTTTGGGGATGACAACCAGAAAAGCAAGTGCAACGGCGCATCCTCTCGGGGATGACAACTAGAGAAGCAAGTGCGGCCGTCAGATCTCGTCGGTTTCAGATGAGCTTGCGGCCTTCGATGTCGAGCGCGACGTGGTAGAGGGAGTTGCGGGTGGCGAGGGCGGCGCAGCCATCTTCGAGGAACGCGAGGCCGACGAGACTGTTGCCGGCGACGGCGAGTGTGGCCTCGCGCTCGGGGCTGATGCGGACGATGCCGCGCTGGCCGCGCAGGCTGGCGGCGACGTAGAGATTGCCGTCTACGTCGAAGGCCAGACCCTGGGCGCGGCCGAGTCCCTGGTAGAAGACGCTGGCGTTGCCGTCGCGATCAATGGCGTGGATGACCTGGTTGGAGGAGGTGGTAGGGCCGGTGACGAAGAGGGTCCCGGCGTCGTTGAAGGCGAGGTGATAGGCGGCGATGCTGGGTTCGAGCGTGGCATAGACGAAGATCTCGCCGCTGGCAGCGGGAACGCGCCCGCGTCCGATCTTGAAGATGGTGCCGGAGCGGTCGCCGACGTAGAGATTGCCGTCGGGGTCGAAGGCGATGCCGGTGGCGATGCCCATGCCTTCGGCGTAGGTGGAGACGACGCCTTCGGAGGAGATGCGGTAGACGGTTCCCTCGGCGCGGGAGCTGGCGTAGAGATTGCCGTCGGGGTCGAAGGCGAGGCCGGTGGCGTTCATGAGGTCGCGCGCGAAGGGGCGCATCTGAAAGTCGCGCTGGATTTGAAAGATGGAGACGGGCACGGCCTGGCCGCGCGAGCCGGAGACGGTGGCGTAGACGTTGCCTTCTGCGTCGACGGCGGGGTTGGCGACGGGGTGGAGATTCTCGGCCATGGGCACGGCGACGCGGAGGTTGAGGGCGTTGCTCGAGACGTCGCTGCGGTGGAAGACGAGGTCGCCCGAGATGGCGCCTTCGGGAATCTGGATGGTGGCGCGGTCGGGGCGGCTGAGAACGACGGGCGCGGCGACGTCTCCGACCGAGGCGTGGGGGAGTTCTGCGATGCGCGGCTCGAGATGGGAGCCGAGGACGATGATCTCTCCGCCGGGCATGACGGCGGCGGGGGTGACGCGGTCGAGGTGCGGCGGGGGAGCTTCGGGCTTTTCGGGGATGAGGAGGGAGCGGAGGGAGGTCATGGCTTGGACTAGCGTAGCCGGGGGAGTCAGGCGAACGCAACTGTGCGAGCGGGACGGGAGGTAAGCGTGCGGACGCAAGACAGATGGATGGAAGGACGTTGAGGAAATTCAAGAACCGAGCTTCGCGTCCGGCAGGAATTTTGCAGTTGGAATCTGTCCATAAGCCGGGGAAAGCACAATTGGCGAGGGCGAGAGTCACAGAGCAAAGACGAAATGCGGGGATTTCTCCGCTTCGCCGCGCGATGAGACGGCGCGGCTTCGGTCGAAATGACGACTCCTTTGTAGTTTCTGGACAGGTTCTTGGAGGGGAGACGGGCGCTCGGATGGGCTGCTACTATCCGAAGACGATGAAAGTTCTGGTGGTGGACATTGGGGGGACGCACGTCAAGGTGGCCTCGAGCGATATGCGGGTTCCGATCAAGATTCCCTCCGGCCCGACGATGGACGCCGAGCAGATGACGCGGCAGGTGCTGGCGGCGACCGAGGGCTGGGAGTATGACTGCATCTCGATCGGGTACCCTGGGCCGGTGACGCACGATCACCCGCTGGCGGAGCCGCATAATCTGGGCGCGGGGTGGATCGATTTTCCCTACGCCAAGACGTTCGGCAAGCCGATTCGCTTTATCAACGATGCGGCGATGCAGGCGCTGGGAGGCTACAAGGGGGGCCGCATGCTGTTCCTGGGCACGGGAACGGGGCTGGGGTCTGCGATGATCTTCGATGGAGTGGTGATTCCTCTCGAACTCGCGCACCTGCCGTACAAGAAGGGATTGACCTATGAAGAGTACATCGGGCTGGATGGCTTAGAGCGGCGGGGAAAGAAGCTGTGGAGGAAGTCGGTGCTCGACGTGATCGAGCGTCTGCAGGCGGCGTTCATCTGCGACAGCGTGCTGTTGGGCGGAGGCAATGCCAAGCTGATGAAGGATCTTCCGGCGCATGTGGTGCTGGGGGCAAACAGCAATGCGATCGAGGGCGGGCTGAAGCTTTGGGAGATGGATGGGCTGCCTGGCTATCCCGGCTTGGGCGGTGCGGCTCGAACGCGCCAGACCGGACCAGGCAAGGCAGCAACGCGCGCGAAACGAGGGTGACAGGAGATTGCTAGAGCAAATCTCCTGATATTGTGAGGCGCGAGACGGGTGTGCGGTGCCGTTTTCCTTGAGAGAAAACGGCGCGGGAACTCTCGACTCGCCATAGACCATCAGGAGATTGCTATCGTGGCGAATCGGTATGGCGAAGCTGCTCTTCTGGCGGCGCGCACGGAGGACGATGGGAGGGTGGTGACGCCGGCGGCGCGCTGGCAGCGGGCGGTGGAGCGGTTGTATCCGACCAGTCCATCGGCGCAGCGCAAGGGCGGTCCGCGGGCGGCGTTCCTGAGCCTGTGCGAGGCGGGGCTGGTGAAGGGAATCGCCGCTGGGCAGTACGGGCCTTCGCACAAAGGCAAGGCGTATGCTCTGCGCGCGGTGGGGCTGCTGAACGCGGGAACCCACAGCACGGTGACTGCTCTGTGGGCTGCGGTCACCGAGGGCGAGGAGGTCAGCCACAGCAGTCAGATGGACGTCGTGCTTGCGTTATGGAAGAACGGCCTGATCGTTCGCGGCAGATGAGCTTCGGTTGCGGCTCGCCTGGGCGGGCAGGGATTCGATGATCTGGTAGAAATTCATGGAATGAGGCGTTTGCGTTTCCTGCTTTGAGGAGTATGCTTTGGGGCATTCAACGGAAGCATCCTGCCAATCCGGCAGAACTGATCCATGGAGGGAGAACTCATGTTCCATCTGCTCTGGACTCTGATTATCGGTCTTATCGTCGGTGCGCTTGCCAAACTGATCATGCCGGGCAAAGAACCGGGCGGCATTTTTATCACGATGTTGATCGGCATTGCCGGGGCATTTCTGGGAACCTGGCTGGGCCGCGCGATCGGCCACTATCAGCCGGATCAGTCGGCGGGTTTTCTGATGTCGCTGGTGGGCGCTCTGATTCTGCTCGGAATCTACCATCTGATTCGACGGAGCCGGACTACGATTTAGCTGCGCGAAACGGTCAACCGGCCCAGCCGCTCACAGGTTCGACGATGTGGGAGGGGAGCCGGTTTCCATAGCTGCGCACGACGTCGGCGAACTCATCGGCGGGCACGGGCGGCGAGATGAAGTTGCCTTGGACCTCGTCGCATTTGCGGCGGAGGAGGAAGCGCATTTGCTCGTCGGTCTCGACGCCTTCGGCGACGACTTTGATGTTCAGTCCGTGGGACATGGCGATGATGGTGCGCACGACAGCAGTTGCGTTGGCGTCGGTGCCGGCCTGCTTGACGAAGCTCTGATCGATTTTGAGGCGATCGACCTGGTACTGCAGCAGATACGAGAAGCTCGAGAAGCCGGTGCCGAAGTCGTCGATCGAGATGCTGACGCCCAGTTCGCGCATCTTCTGCAACGTGGCGAGATTTTCGCCGGAGTTGATCATGAGCATGTTCTCGGTGATTTCGATCTGCAGTTTGTCGGGACTGAGGCCGCTTTCCTCGAGCGATCGCTGGACGAGGTCGAGCAGGTCTCGTTGTTGAAACTGTCTGGGTGAAAGATTGACCGAGACGGTCAGGTCCATGCCGAGCTCCTGCTGGAGGGCCTTGCCTTCGCGGCAGGCGGTCAGGAAGGCCCACGCGCCGATGGGGACGATGAGTCCGGTCTCCTCGGCGACGGGAATGAACTGGGTGGGCGAGATCTGTCCGAGCTTGGGGTTTTCCCATCGCAGGAGCGCTTCCATGCCGATGACGGCTCCGGTGGTAAGCGAGACCTGGGGCTGATAGTGCATGCTCAGCTCTTGGTTCGCAAGCGCATGGCGCAGGGCGTGCTCCAGGGTGAGCCGTTGCGCGGTCTCCTTCTGCATGCTTTCGCTGAAGATTTGATATTGATTGCGGCCGTTTTCCTTGGCGGCGTACATGGCGGCGTCGGCTCGCTTGAGCAGGTGCTTGGCGTCGTTGGCGAAGTCGGGATAGATGCAGACGCCGACGCTGGCGGTGACGTGGACCGCGTGATTTTCGATCGACATCTCGGGCGTCAGCCTGGCGACGAGGTTGGCGGCGCAGTGCTCGACGTCTTCCATGCTGGTGATGTCGGGCATGACGACGACGAACTCGTCTCCGCCGACGCGGGCGACGACATCGGTGCTGCGCACGGAGCGGAGCAGGCGTCTTGCGGCTTCGATGAGGAGCTGGTCTCCGGCGGTGTGGCCGAGCGAGTCGTTGATGCGCTTGAACTGATCGAGATCGATGAGGAAGACGGCGACTTTGGTTCCGTAGCGGCGAGCAAGCTCGACGGCCTGGATGGTCTTGTCCTGGAGCAGTGCGCGTCCGGTGAGTCCGGTGAGCTGATCGTGGGTGGCGAGGTGAGTGACGTAGTCGAGCATCTGCTTGCGCTCGGTGATGTCGAAGGCGATGCTGACGAATCCGCTCAGCTCGCCGGAGTCGGAGGTGACGGCGCGCATGGCGAGGTTGATGGGGATTCGGGCTTCGTCGCGGCGGACGAGGGTCCACTCCTGCTCGTCCATCTCGCCGATGGCTGCGCCGCCGGTGAGGGCCTTGAAGGCGAACTCCTCGAGAGTCGCCGAGGGGTCGATGCTGAGCGCGCGGCCAAGCAGCTCGCGCTCATCGTGCAGGACCATGAGGGCGGACTTGCCGACGAGCTCTTCGCGCTGATAGCCGGTGAGTTTTTCAGCGGCCACGTTCATGGCCGTGATCATGCCTGCGGTATCGGTGGCGACGATGCTGAAGGGGGCGTTCTGGAAAACAGATTGGGTGAACTCGGCGAGGGCGGCGTAGCGCTGCTGGGTGGCTTTGGCGGCGCTGATATCGCTGAAGGTCACGGCGAGGCCGTCCCCGAGCTTGACGACCTGACTCTGGAGCCAGGTGGCTTTAATGGCTTGATCCTGCACGGCGAATTCTTCGTTCAACGGTTCGCCGGTACGGACCACGTTGCAGAACCGGGCGAAGACTGGCTCGGAGGAATGGATGGGAGTCACCGAGGCGAGCGTCTGGCCGAGAAGCTCGGCGCGAGGTCTACCGAGAAGCTTTTCGGTATTGGCATTGACGTAAAGCAGGCGGAAGTCGACGATCTCGCCGGTGGGATTCCGGATCGATTCGAGCAGCGAGAAAGCGTCGAGGCTGGTCTCGGCCGCGGCGAGGAACTGGGAGTGGGCCTGTCTGGCTCCTTTGAGGGTGGCCGCGCGGCCGTACTCATACCGGAGCGCCCAGAGGGCTGCTGCAGTGCCCATGGCTGCAATGATGATGGCCGTCAAACCGCCCCAGTGAGACCCATGCGCACTCCGCCAGAACTGCTCGAAGACGAGAACGATCGGCATTCCCGCCAGGAGGACCTTCCAAACCCACGGACGTGGGGAATCGAACAGAGACGCCTTCAAGAGAACCTCAGTGGCAATCTTCGTCTAACGTACAAGTTCCGGTCCCGGTGGCCATGGCCGGCGCGGTCGCACATGGTTCGTTTCCCTGATAAGTCTGATGCAGAAAATATCAGGAGAACAAAGCCTGCAAAGTCTAACTCGTTTCCGCTGCGTCCGGTGCTTCCTCTCATCGCGGGGCGGATGCTGCCGGCTGGGTTCCGAGGTTTGCCGGGTTCGGTTGAGTTGTTTCCTGCGCCATCCAGCCGTGGATCTCCATCCAGTTTTCGACCAGGGTGGGATAGATGGCGAGTTCGGGATATTTCTTGAAACCTTGCGCCATGCCGATGCCGTGCGGCCCGCGTTCGAAGATATGCAGCTCCACCGGTACCCCTGCCTCTTTGAGGGCGTCGTAGAAGGCGGTGGCGTTGAGCGAGTTCACAGTCTGGTCGGCTGTGGTCGCAAAGAGGAAGCAGGGCGGAGTGTCGGAGGTGACGAACTTGACCACGGAGACGGACTGGAGCATGGCCTGGGTGGGGTGCTTGCCGAGCAGGCCCTCCATATCGGTCTTGCGGGGGATGGCCTGGTCGAGGCTGAAGCGGCCGTAGGAGAGAACCGCGAAGTCCGGCCGGTCACTGACGCGGTCGATGGGGTCCTTGGCGTCCTGCTCGCCGGCGTCGTGCCTGGTGGCGAGATAGCCGCTGAGATGAGCTCCCGCGGAAAATCCCCAGAGGCCGATTTTGTCTTTGGCGACTCCAAGCTCTGTGGCGTGGCTGCGCACATAGCGAATGGCGCGGGCGGCATCGAGCATGGGCGCGGGGAAGTGATAGCGGGGTCCAAGCCTGTAGCCGAGCACGAAGGCGGTGACGCCGTGGGCGCTGAGCCATCGGGCCTCATCGCCGCCCTCGCGCTCCATGGCGAGATGCTCATAGCCGCCGCCGGGCATGACGATGACGGCGGAGTGGACTCCGGGACCGGCAGTGGGGAACATGTAGAGCTTGGGCACGTCGCCGTCGCCGTCTCCGGTCTTGAGCGGCGCGCCGTTAGGCCAGAGGACGATGGTCTTCGCAGATCCGGCGGGGGGCTTCATGGCGGCCGGCGAAGGACCGGTGGAGGCCTTGGCCGCGGCGGGAGCGCAGCCGCTCAGCAGCGGGGCGCAGAGAGATGCGGCGATGAGGCAGAGGACCGGGCAGGAGGTGCGGGGAACAGGGTGGTCGGCTCGGCGCATGGCGGTCCATAGTGCGGCGGTGCATGGCATGACAGGTTGCAATCCGCGGTTCCGGGTGCGTTCTCTCAGCATTCTGTCGACTCCGCAAGAACGGCAGCCGTCTCGGATTCGACGCGATTCCGGCCGAGGTACTTGGCGCGATAGAGAGCGTGATCGGCGGCGGCCATGAGGGAGGTTGGAGACTCGTCATGATTTGGAATGCGAGCGGCGACACCCACGCTGATGGTCTGGATGAGATGCGGGCTGCCGGAGTTGGAGAGCCCGGCGGCGGCAACTGCCTGGCGGATGTTTTCCGCGGTCGTGACGGCGTCCTCCAATCGGGTGCGGGGCAGGACGACGGCGAACTCCTCTCCTCCGACGCGGGCGGCAAAGCCCAGGGTGGGAGGCTTGTTTTTGGTGATGGCGGAGGCGATAAAGCGCAGGCATTCGTCTCCTCCGATGTGTCCGTAGAGATCGTTGTAGCACTTGAAGAGATCCACATCGATGGCCAGCAGGGCAAGCCCCTCCCGTCTGCCCATGGCGTGCTGCCATTCTTCCTCCAGCCTCTCATCGAAGGCTCTTCGGTTGGGCAGACCGGTGAGCGGGTCGGCGTTGGCGAGCTCGCGGTAGAGCTGCTCGCTGCGCTGGAGGGAGAGCTCGAGCGCCTTACGATCTTCGAGCAGGGCGGCGACGGGAAAGAAGGTAAACAGCGCGACCGCGACGAAGATCTGCTCGATAACAATCCGGTGCAGCAGGTTGGAATCGCGGATCTGCATCAGGGGACCGTGTCCGGAGACGGTGAACGAGATGGAGATCATCGCGACGACGAAGATGGACAGCACGGTTCCAGGAAAGCCCAGACGAAAGACGACGAAGAGGAGCGCGGGGAAGATGAAGAAGGTGAGGGGATCGCTGTTGTCGAGGAAGACGATAGCGGTAGCGAGGGCAGGGACGGCGACCAGCAGGCAGGTTCTCAGGAGCCGGCCGCGGTGCAGCATCGCGAAGAAGCCGGGACGCTGCAGGATGAAGACCAGCGGGGCGATGATGGCCATACCGAGGATGTCGCCGAGGTACCAGGTGCGAAAGAGCATCCACCAGGGTCCGGCGTTGACGAAGAGCAGAGTCCAGGAGGCACCGAGCGCGCTGGTGACGGCGGTCGCGCCGAGGACCGCGACGCCTAGGAAGCCAAGCAGGGGATAGCGCTTGGTGAGTTGGAAGGGATAGCCGAACCACCGGGTCAGGAGCAGAGAGGAGGTGACGACTTCGACCGAGTTGGCGATCGAGACTCCCGCGGCGAGTTTGAGTGGATCTCCGTAGAAGACGTCAGCAAGGGTGTCGGCGAGGAAGCCGGCGAGGAAGTAATAGATCCAGGTCTCGCGCGGCCGGTTGATGACGACGGCGAACAGCAGACCATTGGTGATCCAGATGGTCGCGACTCCCTCGGATTGCCGCGAGAGCACGATGCCGAGCCAGGAGAAGACCAGCAGGATGAAGAAGGTAACGGTGAGGTGGACCCACGGGACGCGCGGCTTTGCAGCCGCCGGGAATTCGGCCTGCAATTGGTCCTGAAGGGTCGCGCTGCCCTGCACAAAGTCCATTGCTCACTTGTATCAGCATTTTCCGACGGTGCAAGCATAATGCGAAGCGGTGCCGATGGAGCACACCCCAGGCCGTGGCAGCACCAGCGTGCGTCCCCGGGGCAGCGGCCTGGTGAAACCCCGATTGGCCGATACCGTCTAACATCCCATGAATCTCTTATGCCGCGGCCGCCGGCTGCTTTTGGCGGGGCTGTTCTCGTGCATTGCAGCGGGTGCGGGCGCCCAGCAGAAGCCGGACTCGTCCGGGGCGGCCGGCCAGCCTGGAGCTTCTTCCATCCGTACTCTCGATGAGCACCATCCTGTCGGTGAGCGCCTGGAAAATCTGCCGGTGATGGTGCGGGATAAGAAGGGCGCGCTGCTCAAGAACCTTACCAAGGATGACTTTACGCTTCAGGTAGATGGGAAGCCTCAGGTCATTCGTTCTTTCGAGAAGGATAGCGATCGTCCGCTCAGCCTGGGAGTGTTGTTCGATAGCAGCCTGCCGCAAGGTAAGGCGATCGACGATGAGCGCGCGGCGACCAGCGCGTTCCTGGACCAGATGCTCAGCACGGCAAAGGACAGGGCGTTTGTTGCGCAGTTTTCGCGGCAGACGGAGCTGCTGCAGGATCTGACTTCGTCTCGCGCGCTGCTGCAGGCGGCGCTGAAGGAGATCGACACGCCGAGCTCAAGCGCAGCCTCCTCCGACACGGAGAGTGGAGGCAGGCGGCATGGCGGGACGACATTTTATGATGCGCTGTTTCTTACCTCGGACGAGATGATGAGCAAGCAGACGGGCCGCAAGGTCGTCGTTGTGCTTTCGGATGGGGTCGACAATGGAAGCAAAGAGACGATCGCCGAGGCGATTGAAGCTGCCCAGCGCGCGGACACGATCGTTTATGCGATTTACGTCAAAGGAGACACGCACCCGCAGAATAACTCCAACAATCAACCTCGCAATCGGGGCGGTTTCCCCGGGGGCGGCTATCCGGGCGGCGGTGGCGGATACCCAGGAGGAGGCTATCCGGGCGGGGGGTACCCGGGGGGAGGGAACGGAAGAGGAGGGAACGGGGGTGGAGGGGGAAATGGCGGGAGTCCCGGCGGGGGAACTACGCGCAGCAATATTGACGGAAAAAAGGTGCTCCAGCGTATGGCCGACGAGACGGGAGGGCGGTTGTTTGAGGCGAAGAAGAACCAGGACTTTGCGCGTATCTACGATCAGATTGCGGAGGAGCTTCGCGCTCAGTACCGGCTTGGCTTTGCGCCCGTCCAGGACGGCGGGACCAATGGGTATCACCAGGTCAACCTGACGGCAAGGCAGAAGGATGACTTCGTGCAGACCCGCGACGGCTACTATACGGGGAAGTAAATCGGGAGGATGCTAAGCTGCTTTGTATCCTCCGGGATGTGGAAGCGTTTTCTGAAGATAGAGTTCGTATCGTGAGCGCAAGAACGTGCGCTTCCGACGCAGTCTGAGGCCTCTTCGCTATGTTCAATTTCCGTCTCTCGAATTTGCGCGCCGTGTTTGTCTTCCTGGTCCTTGTCCTGATCCTGGTTGCGGTACCGGTTATCGGGGCCGGACAGGCCCGTGGGCAGACTGCCTTTCATGTGAACAAGGATCTTTACTCCGAGACGGCCAGTCCGACGGCGGATATCTCCGCAGCGCTGATCGCGGCCAGGCGGGAGAACAAGCGGGTGCTGCTTGATTTCGGCGGGAACTGGTGCGGCGACTGCCAGGTGTTGGACTACTACTATCACCAGAGCCCGAACGCCGAGATTCTCGCCACGCACTACGTCGTGGTCCACATCAATATCGGCCACATGGACAAGAACACGGACGTGGCGGAGAAGTATCATGTTCCGATTACGAAGGGCGTGCCTGCGCTGGCGGTGCTTGATGCGCACGGCAAGCTGCTGTACGCCGAGCGGCCGAAGGAGTTCGAGCGTCCCGATCCGGTCGCGATCACGGCGCTGTTGAATCGCTGGAAGGCGTGATACCGGGCCTGTTATAAGAAATGATCTCTGCAGATTTGAAAGAAGGGTGCCCGACTATGGCTGTGACCTTCTCGCCGAACCGCCTCTGCTCTTGTCTTTGCATCCTGCTTCTCGCGTTGACTGCTTTGCTGTCGACCTCGATGCTTATGGGATGTAAAACGAAGCAGCCGGAGCCTGGGGTTTCGGTTGCGCCGACTCCAGCCAAGGCGGCGCGTGTACCAGTTACTCTTGTGCCGGCGGTGAAGAAGCACCTGTACTCGGCTGAGGCTGATCCGAAGCAGGAGATTGCCGGGGCGCTCAAACAGGCGCGACGCGAGCACAAGCGGGTGATCCTCGACTTTGGCGGCGACTGGTGCGGCGACTGCCAGGTGCTGGACATCTATTTCCATCAGAGCCCGAATGCGGAGATGCTGGCGAAGCACTATGTTGTGGTGCATGTCGACATCGGCCGCTTCGACAAGAACGTCGACGTAGCGAAGAAGTACGACGTGCCGCTGAAGCAGGGCGTTCCGGCTCTCGCGGTCGTCGATGCCGACGGGAAGCTGCTTTACGCGCAGAAGGCTGGTGAGTTCGGCGACATGCGGTATATGCATGCGAACTCTGTCACGGAGTTTCTCGAGCGGTGGAAGGCCTGAGCCGGTTCCGGCTCCGGAAACTTTTTCGATGAGAAGACTGCTTCGGGTTCTGAGCCTCCTGCATGGCACGGTGACGCGGGCGCTGCGGCATGACTGCCTGAATCTGGCGCAGTCGACGGCCTACTCGGCGATGGTGGCGCTGTTTCCGGCGCTGATCGTCGCGGCGGCGGTGGTGAGTCTGTTGCCGCAGGGCCTGTCGATTCGCCTGCAGCTTGCCGTGTTCTTCGATCGCATTCTGCCGCCGGATGTGATTCCGCTGCTCGAAGGATATTTTGTGGCTTCGCCGAACCACATCCGTTCGACGCATGCTCTAGGTCTCGCCTTTCTGGTGAGTCTCAGCGGCGCATCGAGTGTGCTGGCGACGCTGATGGAGGGGGTGCGCCGCGCCAACGATTTAGAGGCAGATTGCTGGACATTTTTCCAACGGCGGCTGCGGGCGCTGCTGCTGGTACCGCTTTCGCTGATACCGTTTGCGGCGGCGAGCATGATTGTGGTGTTCGGACACTTCATTACACTGTGGCTGGGGCTGCATGTGATGCCTTCGGTGCGCACGCCCGTGTACGTTGTGGCCCTGCTGCTTCGCTGGGGGATGGCTCTGGCGGGCAGCACCGGGATCATCGCCATGATCTTTTACCTGGGGACGCCGCTAAGGCAGCCATGGAGAAGGACGCTGCCGGGAGCGGTGGTTTCGACGGCGATGTGGTTTTTTTCGACGCTGGTCTTCGGCTGGTACGTGACGCGGTTCGCGAATTATTCGCAGGTGTATGGCTCGCTCGGCGCGGGGATCGCGCTGCTTTTCTGGCTGTACATTATTTCGCTGAGCATTCTGTGCGGAGCGGAGTTCAATGCGGAGATTTGCGCTCGTTTTTTCAGCGCGCACGGTGCGGATCGGGTTCCCCTAGCCCCAAACAGCTCTTCCGGCGGGTAGAATGGCCACGGCAGCAAAAACCAACAGGACCTACCATCCGCAGCGAACGATGGTGAGAAAGCATTCTCGAATCGCCCCATGAAGAGCTCCCCCCATTCCATGCCGAACGATGTCCCGCCTTTGCCCCTGGAACGCAGTCGCCGCGCCAAGATCGTGGCGACGCTCGGGCCCGCCTCAAGCTCTCCTGAGATGTTTCGACAACTGGTTCGCGCCGGCCTGGATGTAGCGCGTCTCAACTTTTCGCATGGCAGTCATGCGCAGAAGGCTGAACTCATTCAGATGGTGCGCACGGTGGCGCGGGAGATGGGCAAGCCGATTTGCATCCTGGCCGACCTGCAGGGACCAAAGATCCGCACCGGCAAGCTGCAGGAGCACAAGCCGGTCCTGCTGGTCGCGGGCGATCGGCTGACGATCACGCCGCGCGAGATCGAGGGCACGGCGGCTCTGGTGGGCACGACGTTCAAGACGCTGGCGGAGAATCTTGAACCCGGCGCACGGATTCTGCTCTCGGACGGGTTGATCGAGCTGCGCGTCGAGACGATCGACGGCGTGGATGTCACGTGCGAGATCGTCAACGGCGGCATGCTGGGGGAGAACAAAGGGATCAATCTGCCGGGGATCGCGGTGAATGTGCCGTCGCTCACCGAAAAGGACGAGGAGGATCTGATCTTTGCGGTTGGGCAGGGTGTGGATACGGTGGCGGTCTCATTCGTTCGCACTGCGGACGATGTGCGGCATGTGAAGAAGCGTCTGGCGGCGCTGAAGTCGGATGTGTGGGTGATTGCGAAGCTCGAAAAACCGCAGGCGATCGAACACCTGGACAGCATTCTCGAAGTAGCGGACGCGATCATGGTGGCGCGCGGCGATCTGGGGGTGGAGGTGCCGCCCGAGAAGGTGCCGGCGATCCAGAAGCACATCATTCGCAGAGCGGCGGAGTACCGCAAGCCGGTGATCACGGCGACGCAGATGCTCGAGTCGATGATTGAGAATCCGCGGCCGACGCGCGCCGAGGCGTCCGACGTGGCCAATGCGATCTATGACGGCACGGACTCGGTGATGCTGTCGGCGGAGTCGGCGGCGGGGAAGTATCCGGTCGAGGCGGTGGCGATGATGGCAAAGATCATCATGGAGACCGAGCACCAGATCCGCATCGATCCGCGTCCGGCGCTTGGCCATCTGCCCGGCCTGCGGCTCTCGATCGCGGAGACGATCTGTGAGAGCATGTCGCACGCGGCGAATGATCTCGATGTGGCGGCGATAGCGATCTTCACCGAGTCGGGTGCGACGGTGCGTCTGCTGTCGAAGTATCATCCGGAGCCGCCGATCTTCGCCTTATCGCCGTTCGAGCGGGTGATCAACCGCTGCATGCTGCTGTGGGGAACATACCCGATTCTGTGCAGCCGATTCCGCGATACGGACAAACTGGTGGATATGGCGGAAGAGATTCTGGAGAAGCATGGGCACGTGCACCCGCGGCAGATTGTGGGGATTGTGGCGGGAACGCGCACGAAGTCGGGGGCGACGAACTTCATGCGGCTGCACATGGTGGGCGATCGCGATGCGGCGCCTGCTCGGCCGGTGAGGGCGAAGCCAGCAGTGGAGAAGAGGAAGTAAGGGCTGCTTCGCTGGAACGAGCGTCTGAGGTGATAAAGCACAAAAGAAGGCCGCCTCGTGGAAGAAGCGGCCTTCTTTTTGCTGCGGGTACGGAAAGAACTACGCGGCGAAGCGACGGCGAACCAGACCGACGACGCCAAGCAGGCCGGTGCCGAAGAGGGCCAGGGATTCGGGCTCGGGGACGGCGGGGGTGACCGAGATAGTCTCATCCGACGTTTTGGTGATATATGACTGTGTGAAGACGTCGAAAAAGTCGACGTTATAGCCTTTCGTCTGATCGTCGCTCTCGGCCAGATTGATGTAGTCGCCGTTCGCAAGCATATAGGAAAGCCCCTTGGTATCGAAGAATGCGTACCCAGGATCTCCGTCTCCCGCAGGGAAGCTGGCTGGATCGCTCAGCAGATTGTCATTCCCAGGTCCAGAGAAGAGACCGACTGGGAAGGTTCCAGGAGCGGCAATACCGGTGATTGCTTGACCGGCGGTAACACCGGTGACGGCGGTTACCAGAAACTGCGGGCCGCCATGGGCATCGGTGCCGTCGGGTGTAGCTGTTAGCGTGCCATAACCATAGATTGGATCGTGAGGACCGCCGAAGGTGAAGCTGAACTGGTCAGCGAACGCAGAGGTGCAGGGCAGAGCAGCGAGAGCAAGGCCGCAAAGTAAACGAGAGAAGGGTTTCATGGGACTCCTTGGGGAACTTGAGGTAAATGTGTGACGACCACGACGTTGCAATCAAGCGGCCAAGTTTTTGAACGACGGAAATACCGAGAAATCGATAAAAGAATCTGGGTCTTACGGCGTAGTGAGAAAAATAATGCGCAGAACATGGCGTGAGTATGGAACTTGTTTACTGTTGCGCACGGGTTCGTCTTCCGTGCGCGTGGCAGCTCGCCCTGGCCATGTACGGCGGACCTGCCGCGTTACCTGGCGATGGTTACGGCCGGTGGGTACTTTGCTTTCAAGGCCGTCGCCGATGGCGCAGCGGCACGAGGTCTGCTCGTACAATCGTGGTATGGGCCGCATCCGCATTCTGTCCGACCTGGTGGCGAATCAGATTGCCGCTGGCGAGGTCGTGGAGCGGCCGGCGTCGGTAGTCAAGGAGCTGCTCGAAAACTCGCTCGACGCGGGAGCTACGCGGATTCGGATCGAGGTGGAAGCCGGGGGCCGCAAGCTGATTCGCATCGTGGATAATGGGTGCGGCATGGTGCGGGATGATGCGTTGCTGGCCTTCGAGCGGCATGCTACCTCGAAGCTGCGCAGCTCGGACGATCTGCTTTCGATTGCGACGCTCGGCTTTCGCGGCGAGGCGCTGCCTTCGATCGCGAGCGTCTCGCGTTTGCAGCTGGAGACGCGCGCCGGCGGTGTCGAGGGTGAGCCGGCGGAGACCTCGGGGACGCTGGTCGAGATTGCGGGAGGCAGCATTCTGCGAGTCGAGGAGGCGGGGATGCCGGTAGGGACCACGATCTCCATTCGCGATCTCTTCTTCAATACTCCCGCACGGCGCAAATTTCTGAAGTCGGAGCAGACCGAGCTGTCGCATATTGCGGCGCTGGTGACGCATTACGCGCTGGCGCATCCCGGCAGGCACTTCGAGCTGCACACGGCCATGCAGGCTTTGCTGGTCGCGCCCGCGGTGGCGAATGCGGCGGAACGCCTGTTCCAGATCTTCGGCAAGGAAACCAGCAATTACATGATCGCGACGGCGGCCGAGATGGACTTCAGCCGCGCGGGACTGCCGGAGCCGCCGCCCTGGAAGCGGGAGGCCGACTACACCGCGGCAGAGCCGGGCTACCTGCGGATTACGGGCTTCGTCTCGAAACCCGAGCTGCAGAAGCTGAATCGCAACTCGATCTATGTCTTCGTCAACCAGCGGCTGATCCGGGACAAGCTTGTGCTGCATGCGCTTTCGGAGGCGTATCGCAATATTCTGCCGTCTACCTCCTTCCCGGTGGTGCTGCTCTTTCTCGAGATGCCGCCGCAGGAAGTGGACGTGAACGTGCATCCGGCGAAGACCGAGGTGCGATTTCGCCAGCCGAGCTTCGTGCATGACTTCGTCCGCGATACGGTGCGAACGGCGCTGATGCAGGCGCGGCCGGCGGCGAGTTTTGCGACGGCTCTGGGCCGGGGGCCGCAGGGGGCGGCGAGCTCGCTGCTGATCGATGTAAGTCCGCTGCCGGGCGGGATGGAGTCGCCGGTGTTCGGACCGGGGCGCGATGCGGTGGGTTTCGGGGAGGGCGGGTCGGAGCGCAACGGTGGGGTGAGCCGGGAGTTTGTCCCAGGGGATAGGCTCGATTCTGCGGCCGCTGCTCCTGGGCGCTCTGGAGTTGCGTCCACGGTTCCGCTGACGGCGCCCTATCACGCTGCGGACGTTGAGGCGTTCGACGCTGCTACAAGCGATTCCTCGTCCTGCCCGCTTGCCGCGCCGGTCGTGCCGGAGTCGCCGGGCCGCTTCGCCTTCTCCGGCCACTCCATTCCGGTTGGGTATGAGCGGGGGGAGCCGGAGAGGGGCATGGGGGAAACCGGTCGAGCTTCTGCTGCTCCCGAGCAGGCGGACACGCTCACGGCGCTGTCGACGCTGAAGCCCGTGGGGCAGTTTCGCGATTCGTTCATTCTGGCCACCAATGAGGAGGGTTTGTGGATCATCGATCAGCACGTGGCCCATGAGCGGGTGCTGTTTGAGAAGATTCTTCGCGAGCGCGATACGGAGCACGTGCAGCGTCAGCGTCTGCTGATGCCGCTGCTGATCGATCTTCTGCCGTCGCAGATGATTGGCTTTGCCGAGATTGCGGAGGAGCTCGAACGGAATGGCTTCGAGGCCGAGCCGTTTGGTCCTCGCACGCTGGCGGTAAAGGCTGCGCCGGCGGGGCTTCAGGGTCAGGAGCTCGAGCATATGCTGGAGGAGGTGCTGGCGGTGCCGGACCGCAACCGGCAGGCCGAGAACGCCGAGGCGCGGCGCCGTCGCATTGCTGCGAGCATTGCGTGTCATGCCGCGATCAAGATCAACCAGCCGCTCGATGCGCCGAAGATCGCGTGGCTGCTGGACGCGCTGGGAAAAACCGAGCATCCGACCGCCTGTCCCCACGGCAGACCGATCGCTTTGCGTTATTCTTATAGAGACATACAGAAGGCATTTCAGCGCATCTAGACCCAAGCCGCTCGAACCGAACGTGTCATCCTTTTCGCCCAGGCGAGGGATTGCTGCAGCGCGCTTACCCGAGCCTCGACTCGCCCAGCAGGAAGGCAACACATTGAGTACCTTAAGCACACCCACGGCGGAGCAGCTGGCCGGCGCCCGCCTCGCCCACTGGCATCAGAGCGCCGAGCCTATTCTGACGCTCAACATGCTCCGCGACTGGTTGAATACGGCCGGCCTGGTCTTGTTCACACCGCGTGCGGCGCAGCTTCCCGCCCCTGCGCCTTCGGTGGTCGAGGCTCTTCTCGGTGTTCCGAAGGCGGCTCCTGCGCCGGCGGATGTGGAGCCGACGCGAAGCCTGATGACTCGTCTCGTGCTCGATGGGGGGGCGATTCCGCTAAACCTGCTAGGCAGCCCGACGGGCATGGGGACCGAGACGCCGGACTTCCTGGTCTCCCCGCTTGCCTTGCCTTATTTGTTTACGCTGCGCGGCGATAAGGCATGGAAGCAGCCTCCTGCAACCAATGGAGCAACCAAGGTCTCTCCGCTTGCGCTGAATGCGTATACGTTGCTTGCCGAACGGGTGAAAGACAACACTGGTGGCATGAGCGCGTACGACCTGACGGCGCAGCTGGGCAAAGAGGTCACCGAGGCCGCCGTGCTGCGGGCGCTCACCGAACTGTGGCAGCACCTCCGCGTGCTTCCCGTCCCGCAGCTCGATGGGGCCGCAACGCTGTGGGAGCTGACGGCGGCTCGTTTCACCAAGCAGATCAAGGCGGGTGCCAATGCCGGGCAGCCCACCGCACTTTCCGCGCTGATCTCTCTCTATCTGGGCCAGGCTGTGGTCGCGTCGGAGGAGGAGATTGAGACGTTTCTTTCGCCGGTGGCTTCGCGGTCGCGGATCCGGGACGTCATCCACGCGCTGCTCTCGGCGCGTCAGCTGGAGACGATTGCGGTGGAAGGCCGAACGGTGCTTCACGTCGCCGGGGAGCTGCCTGTGTTTCTCTCAGGCGTTCCGGCTGCGGAGGCCGCGGACCTGATCGCAGTGCCGGAGCGAGAGGGCAAAGAAGCCGAAGGCGAGACGCCACGCATTACGAAGTTTGTCGCTAAGCCTCGCAAGGCCGGAACCGGGTTTGTGAGCAAGCCGAGGCAGGATGTGGCAGGGAGCAACGCCACGCGCGAACGCCGCCCCTTTACTCGCGAATCCAACCGCCCAGATCGTCCGAGCTTCACCAAGCCATGGGCGGAGGAGCGGGCCGGCCGCGCTTCGCAGAGGCCTTTCCAGGTTCAGGAGGGAAGCGAGACAGGGCCATCCGCGTTCGCGGCTCGAGAGTACAAGCGGGAGAACCGCACCTCCAGCATCGATCGTGAGGAGAAGCGTCCCTTCTCCTCGAAGCCTTCCTTCGGTGGCCGCGCCGGTTTCGGCGGCAAGTCCCGATCGGAAAGCGGCGGACGTCCTGCTTTTGGTGGCGATCGTCCCAGCTTCAGACGCGACCAGGATGGCGCCGCCACCCCACCGCCCCGGCGCGAGTTCAGCCCCCGATCGGAAGGCTCTTCCGGGAGCGAGATTCCGCGCAAGACTTTCAGCAAACCGGGAACCTTCGGCCGAAAGCGTGACAATTCCTCAGGCAGACCTGCTTTCAGCCGCGATAACGTCTCGCGGTCGTCCGGGCGGGAGTTCTCTGCTGGATCTTCAGGCGACCGCAGACGCGCTGCGGAGGACAGGCCCCGCCGCAGCTTTGCCGATCGGCCGGAGCGGTCTGACTCGAATGCCGCGCACAGACCGGGGAGCTACGCCGCTCACCCGGATGCGAGAGGTCGCGGGGTTGGAAGCGGTGCGGGTTCGCGCTCAGGCGGCTTTGCGCCGCGCAAGCCCCGGCCGGCAGGGGAAGGCACGTCCGGTTTCGCCGGGAAGCCTTCCTTTGGACGTGGCGGGCAAAGCGGAGAACGCGGCGGCAGGTTTGGAGCAGAACGGGGAGGGACGGGCGCTGGCGGTTCGAGCGGGCCTGTCTACCGCAAGTTCGACGCGCCTCGCACGCCACGTTCCCCTTCAACGGGTCGTGCTGAAGGCGGGGATCGGCCGGGACGTCCAGAGGGCGGGTACGCCGGCAAGTCCAGCGGCAGTCCCGGCGCGAGAAAGCCGTACGGAGGATCCGAGGGAGGCTTTCCGGGCAAGGGCGGCTTCGGCGCCAAATCGGGCGGCACGTTTGGGGGGAAGAAGCCTTACGGAAAGTCCGCCTCTGCCGGCACAGGGAAACCCGCGAGCACCTTCGATAAGTTCAAAGGCAATAAGAAGCCGTTTGGAAACCGTGCGCCCGCGCGGAAGTTCAAGCGTAAGGAGACCGAGTAAGCGGAATGGCGCCTCTACGACAGCCCGGCTCGGAAGGTGGAGCGGAAAGCGCTGCGGGCAGGCGCGAACGGCCGGTGATTGCGATTGACGGTCCCGCGGGCGCGGGCAAGAGCACCCTTGCGGCTCATCTAGCGCGCCGCTTCGGCTTCCTGAATCTCGAGACCGGAGCGATGTACCGCGCGCTGGCTTTGAAGGCGATTGAAAACGATTACGACTTCGACGCCGAGCAGCCTCTGGTGGAGCTGGCCTTCTCGACGCGGATTGCGCTTGAGCCGCAGATGGAGGGCAATCGCGTGCTGCTCGACCATATGGATGTATCGCGCCGCATCCGCGAGCAGGATGTCACCTCGGCTGCATCCCGGATCTCGGTTCATCCTCGCCTTCGTGCCTGGATGGTGGAGCAGCAGCGCGCACTCGGGGCGGCGGGCGGGGTCGTTATGGAGGGGCGCGACATCGGTACCGCAGTATTTCCTGACGCCGAGGTGAAGATCTTCCTCGATGCCGCCCCCGAGGTCAGGGGCAGCCGGCGTTACCGCCAAGCGATCCCGCAATCGTCCGACGGTGCGCCCAATGCGAGGCAAACCTCCGCCCGGCAGACTGCTGATCCGGTCAGCGACGAGGAGAAGCGTCTGGCCGAAGCGGCCATCCTTCGCGAGTTGCAGGAGCGGGATTATCGCGACAGGAATCGTGCCGAGTCTCCCCTGCAGGCCGCCGCCGACGCGGTTGTCCTCGACTCCACCTCGCTGACACTGGAACAGGTGCTTGCACGCGCCGAGGAGATCGTTCGCAGCCACCTCCAAGCGTAAAGGAGCCTCACGTCAAAGCACGTGTTTGGAAGGCACGTGTTTGGCCGTTTTGCTCCTGAACAGGACGAAAACGCCTTTTCTACATCACCTGTCAACCTAAGTTGCACCATAAACTGTGCAGATATAGTGATTTAGGTGAAATTTAAGTAGAAAAATTTGCCAACTGTGCTAACCTTCACTCATCGTTTGAAACAGATTGGTTTTCTGCAAAGCTCGTACTGTACGAACCCCGATTTGGATCTGGCGGCAAATTCATCAGCAATAAGGAAACAACGGACATGGAACAGGGAACAGTGAAGTGGTTTAACGATGCCAAGGGGTTTGGCTTTATCAGCCGTCAGAACGGCGAGGATGTGTTTGTGCACTACTCGGCGATCAATTCGAACGGTTTCAAAAGCCTTCAAGAGGGCCAGGCGGTTCAGTTCAACGTGGTAAAGGGACCCAAGGGTTGGCAGGCGTCTGACGTCCAGCCTCTTTAGTCCATTCGCACCACGATCACAGCAGTACCAAGTTTTGCGGGAGGGACGGCTCAGGCTGTCCCTCTGCGTTTTTAAGTCGCGGCACTCTTCAGGAACGCGTCATGGCTTCTGCGCTCCGTCTTCAATTTTACTGACGCCGGGCAGGATGGTGGAGGTTGCGCGGAACTTGCGGTAGTCGGACTCGACGGCGCGCAGACTGCCGTTGAACTTGAAGAGCAGAAGCGCTCTAGCCTCCCCTTGACCCTCCATGATCGCCGGCAGCCAGACTTCTTCGTTGATCTTCTTTTGTTCAAAGCCGAAGCTGGTTCCTTTCTGGATATTCACAACAAGGCCGCCGCCGATTTTGAAGGCGTTGACGAAGTGGCCCTGCGCTTTGACCAGCACTTTGTCATGTTCGTCAATCCATGCCGTACCGGCAAGATCTCGCACCACATCTTCGCCTCGGTTGCGTGTCTTTGCTTTGGGGTTCCCGGCGAAATCGACCACGATGGTGTCGCGCCCATTCCACTGCACGCGGCGCGGGTTGGTGAAGCTGCCGAGCTCGAGCAGGCGTGAGACGGTGATCTCATCGTCGCCCCGCGGCGTTGTCTCCTTGCCGCGCGCATCCGCCTTCTCCCGCTTTTCCCTTGCCTTCGCGACCTCTTTGTCGATCCGTTCGCTCTCCTTCTTCTGGTCTGCCTCGCTCAGCTCCTTGCCCTCTTTTCTCGTCATGCGCTCCACGGGAACGCCTTCTACCCAGAACTCGTCATATTCTTTGATCTCGGTCTTCTTGGTTCCCCCGTGCCCGTCGGATTGCTGCTCGGTCTGCACGGAGCGGAAGATGTAGTTTTTCTTGAGAGCTTCGGAGGTGCGCTCATTTGCTTCGACCTGGCGCATCAGCGCAGGGATGTCGGGTAGGGGCCGGTCTTCCGTATGTGCTGTCGTCGCTGGCGCTGCGGTCTGAGGCACCGTGTGAGGCACTGTCTGCGGCTGCTCCACTTCCTGGGGCGGTGAGCTCTGCTGTCCGTCGACGGTTTGCTGCAGTGGCGTCCCCCCGGATGGCGTGCTTTGCTGAGGGGAGACCAGGGCTCCGGCTGCGCCGACACTTATCCAGGCTGCCGCGACGAGTACAGCGATGCATCTGCCGGAACGAGCCGCGATGGCTCGGCGGCATGGCCGGCACAGCAGCAGCGTTCCTTGCGCGCGAAGCGTCTGCGACAGCCTGCCGTCTGCGTGCAACTTTTTCGTCATTTTCGCTTGCAGTCTCGACCTCCTGCGTGCGCCGCATCGCCGAAAGGTCTAGCATATTGGTAGACGCGAACGATGCGGAATGGAAATCTTAAGCGAGGAAGCAATGGCCACCAAGGCAGGCACTTTGACTGCACAGGCTCCGGCGGCGGAGCAGCACGAGCGGGAAGCAACATTCGATATTTTTCGTCGTTGGGGCTATCTGCAGGCGACGCTTGATCCTCTGGGCCAGTATCTTCCGCCCGAACCTTTCCCGGTGCCTTCGGTGCCTGAAGGCGAGTATGCGGCCGAGGCGCGCGGCTACTACTGCGGAACACTGGCCGCCGAGTTCATGCACATTCCAAACCCCGAACAGCGGCAGTGGATTCAGGAGCGGCTCGAGCGGGCTGCGCCGAAGCCGGATCAGAAGCATGTACTCACGCAGCTGATTCGCGCCGATCTCTTTGAGCAGGTCATTCAGCAGCGGTATCTGGGCACTAAGCGGTTTTCGCTCGAAGGACTCACCGTGCTGATTCCGTTTCTCGACCAGATTTTTGCGACAGCTTCCGCGGCCGGCGTCACCCGATCGCTGATCGCGATGGCGCATCGCGGGCGCTTGAACGTGATGACCAACACCATCGGCCGGGCGCCATCGGAGATCTTCGCCAAGTTTGAAGATGTCGATCCGCGCAGCACGCTGGGCGGGGGCGATGTGAAGTATCACGTCGGCGCGACCGGCGACTACACCTCGCCGGAAGGCAAGCGCATCGCGCTCCATCTTGCGTCGAATCCGAGCCATCTCGAAGCGGTGAACCCCGTGGTGATGGGACGCACGCGCGCGTATCAGACACGGCTGGGCGAGCAGGGCAAAGATCAGGTGCTGCCGATCATCATTCACGGCGACGCGGCCTTTGCGGGCCAGGGCATCACGGCCGAGTCGCTGAACCTTGCGTCGCTCTCGGGCTATAATATCGGCGGCACGCTGCACATCATTACCAACAACCTGCTCGGGTTCACGGCGAATCCGGAGGAGTCGAACTCGACCCGTTTTGCGACCGATCTCGCCAAGCGGCTGCCCATCCCGATCTTCCATGTCAACGCGGAAGACCCTGACATGGCGATGCGCGTTGCTGCGATCGCAACCGAGTACCGGCAGCGCTTTCACTCCGATGTGGTGGTGGATCTGATCGGCTATCGCCGCTACGGGCACAATGAGTCCGACGATCCGACCGTGACACAGCCTCGACGCTACGCGATCATCAAGGACCGGCCGCCGCTCTACCAGCTGTATGCGAAATCGATTGGGATCGATCCGGCGGTGGAGGCGAAAGATCTGCAGGAGACGCTGCTCTCCGAGCAGACCGCTGCGAAGAAGATCGAGCATAAGCCCGTGCTGTCGAAGCTGCCCGAGTATTGGAGCCGGTATCGCGGCGGCGAGTTGACTGCTGCCGACCGTGCGATCGTCACCGGCATCCCGGCTGAGCGGGTGCTTGAGCTTTCGCGGCTCTCGAACAGCTACCCGGCCGAGTTTCACATCCATCCCAAGGTGCAGAAGCTCTATGAGCAGCGCGTCGAGATGGCGGAGGGCAAGCGGCTCTTCGACTATGGCGCGGCCGAGCTGCTGGCGTACGCCTCGTTACTGTCTGAGGGCACTTCCGTACGGCTCGTCGGTCAGGATTCGCAGCGCGGCACGTTCAATCAGCGCCACGCTGTGCTGGTGGATACAGAGACCGAGGTCCGGTACGCTCCGCTCGACCACATGAGCCATGCTGGTAATCAGCCTGCGGCCCGGTTTGAGGCGCACAACTCGCTGCTGTCCGAGGCGGCCGCGCTTGGCTTCGAGTATGGGTATGCGCGCGACTATCCCGAGGCGCTGGTTCTCTGGGAGGCGCAGTTCGGCGACTTCGTCAACGGCGCGCAGACGATCATCGACCAGTTCATCGCGGCGGGCGAGGCGAAGTGGGGACTCCTTTCGGGCGTGGTGATGCTGCTTCCGCATGGGTACGATGGTCAGGGTCCGGAACACTCGTCGGCGCGGATGGAGCGTTTCCTGCAACTCGCCGCGAGCGATAACATCGTCATCGCCCAGCCTTCGAACGCCTGCCAGTACTTTCATCTGTTGCGGCGACAGGCTCTGCGTTCGTGGCGCAAACCGCTGGTGGTCTTTACGCCGAAGAGCATGCTGCGGCATCCGGACGCTCTGTCGACGATCGCTGAGCTGGGCAAGCCCGCGTTCGAGAATGTGCTGCCGGATAACCATGCCGAAAACCCTCACCGTCTGCTGGTCTGCAGCGGCAAGATTGGCCACAACCTGCGCGTCGAGCGAGCCAAGCGCAAGGACATGTCGGTCGGCATCATCTTCATCGAGCAGCTTTACCCATGGCCGGAGGTGGAATTGCAGGCGGCGCTCGACCAGCACCCGCAAGCCGAGGAGATTATCTGGGTGCAGGAAGAGCCTTCGAACATGGGCGCCTACGGCTATGTCATGCCGGAGCTGCGCCGGATGGCGGGAGACCGTGCTGTGCTGAGCGTGAAGCGCCACGCGAGCGCGACCCCGGCGACGGGTTCGGCGAAGGCCCATGAGATCGAAGAGAAGACGCTGATCGACCTTGCGTTGGGTGCGGCTGTCTGAGTTTTAGCTGCGTTGTTTCAAGTGCGTTCTACTTCAGAAGCAAAAAGCCTGAACCGGGACTGACCTGGTTCAGGCTTTCGTTTGCAACCGGCAGATGCAGCAGAAGGAGTTCAGTTATACGGCAAGACGGCGGCGAACGACACCAGCTGCCGCGAGCAGACCGCTGCCAAGCAGGATGAAGCTGCTCGGTTCGGGTGTAGCGGCGATCGTGCCAAGATTACCCGACAGCTCCGCAGGCGCTCCATTTACTTCGGCATAGAGAAGATCGAAGCTGACCGGTCCCGATGTCGTTGCGACGAAGGAAGACGCGTCTGCAGAGGTTGGAGCTCCTGAATTGATCACCAGAGCACCATTGACGTATAGATACATTCCATCATCATGCGTGATGGTGTAAGTGTCGCCAGAGATGAGGGTAGTCGTTCCAGTGAACTCGAAGACGTCATTGTTGATCGAGTCGCCAGCAGCGCCGCCGCCGGTCAGGAAGTTGACCGTATCTCCCCCGGAAGCCAGAAATCCGCCCAATGTGTAAGACGGATCACCGTTCGTACTTCCGTAGAAGCTAAAGTCGTTGCCGCCAGGATTAGCTACCGTGAACGTCGCGGTAGGAGAACCTGCAGGCGTTGTTGGCGCGAAGGTATTCGGGTAAGAAGTGGCATTCTCGTAGACGGAACCCATAACAACGCTGTCGGCATGGGCGAGAGGCGCAACTGCAAGCATGGCTGCCATGCAGGCGAGAGGAGAGAGTGATCGGAGCAATTTCATAGTGGTTCCTCGGAGGCGATTAGGATGACTGAAATAAAGCAGGCTGACGTGGGTAGCAGAAGCATCTGGGTGGCCATTCGCAAGCCGGGCCTAAAATTTCGCTAACAGTATCTCTGTCAAGGTTTATGCCTCCTCGCTCAATCGCGGAAAGTCTCCTGGACGCGCGATGAGCGCAGAAGTTTGCAGAACAAGGGACAGCTCAGTCGCCATGCTGGGCAAACTCGTTACGCCGGCGTGAACGGAGCACAAGGCCCAGAGACCTGAAAGATTCGTCAATCACGGCTTCTTACAGTACCTGGAGTGGACTGCCCGTCCGCAAAGGAACATCGCTTTCTCTGTTTGAGCAAAGCCGTGCACATCTCTCGAACTCGCCCTTCCTAAGACGCTCATTCCTCTAACCCCAAGGTGGCCATTGGCTTGCACGATGTGAGTGCAATACCAAGCGTCTTGACCACGAGTCTTGCTGGCGATGATCGAGGGGAATCCTGGGAACACGCCCAGAGCAGGCGGTGCTGGTGCGGTGTGTTCGTGCCAGGCAAGCGGGCCATTCAAAATAACCGCTCACGCGGATCAGGAGTATCGAGATGAACTTAGTTCAAAGAACACTTGCCTTGGGAGTGGCGCTGGTTTTGACCAGCGCTTTTGCGTCCGCGGACACAGTCCAGATTGGCAGCTATGGGAACAGCTCCGGGGTCAATGAATTCGGCAACGAAAACAACCCGTTGCAAATCGCCGGCGGCGGAACGACCTACGACATTGGAACGGGGGGCATATGGACAGCGCCGGGACCCAATTCAAGCTGGGTATCGCAAAACGCCGGCAACTATCCCGGCGGCCCGAACGTCGAGCCGAACGGCACCTACAAATTTACCTCCACCTTCGATCTCAACTCTGCCAACTATGCGGGAACGATCGCAGTGATGGCCGACGATACGACGGATGTCTATCTGAACGACATTCTGCTCCAGGCCTATGCCGGCGGAGCGAACGGGACCTGCCAGATGATGCAGCCGAACTGCATTACGCCGCTGCCGGTTGCGCTTCCCTTCGGCGACCTGGTTGCCGGAACCAACACCCTCACCTTCGACGTCCACCAGACCAATGGCAGCGCCGAGGGGGTGGACTTTTCCGGCTCGCTCTCGAGCGTCCCTGAGCCGAGCAGCCTGCTTCTGCTGGGCACGGGCTTGATCGGTTCCGCGGGAGCAGTGCTTCGCAAGGTCAGGCGTTCGGTCGCGTAGTAAATTTTGCGCGTGTCTAGAGCGTTTTCATGTCAGGTATTAACAGAATTGCAGGTGTCCTATCCTGGACCGCTCTTTGCGGCCAGGGTAGGAGACCACAACTCTTTCCCAGCCGTTCACACGCTGACGAAAATGCTCGAGCGAACCTCCGTTCCGGTCAGGGCTGCGAGAAGCGCTGGCCGGGTGTTCGTTGCACGACCCAGGTCAGCCGGAAGCCTCGAGGCCGATCAGGCGCCGGTTGGCTTTGACTGCTGGGCGGCTCCTGATGCTGATGGAGGGCTCGGACGCGGAACCGGATCTGTTCGTCGGCGGCGGTGATCCGCTCGCGGAAGCGGAGAAAGTCGAGCCACGACTCCATGGCGAAGGCTTGGGTGCGGCATGGGGTCGGGAGAGGTGCGGGTGCAGACGTGACAAGGCGGCGTCGTGGAGGGTGAGATAGGAGTTTGGAGTTGTGGGCGGAAAGCTGGGGGCGGCATGGGCGGGGTGGAGTCGGTCGGGATCCTTTCCCTTCGCTTCGCTTGAGGGTCAGGATGACAGCGTGGAAGGTTGCATGGTGCGCAGGAGGGCTGGAGGGTGGCCTGGAGGGTGGGGAGGATGGCGGGTTGAGGGTGGGCGGCAGCGGCTTCGAGGTCGCTGGTGGCTTGGCCGTCGAGATCTAGGTCGTCGAGGCCGTCGTCGAGGTCATGGTTGTCTAGGTCGAGGTTGAGGTCGTTGTGGTTGTGGTTGAGGTTGAGGTTGGGGTGGGTGGCTGGCGGGTGGGTGGTTTGCTGGTTCTGGGGGTTGCGCTGGTTTTGTTTGGCTTGGTTTTCCTGGTTTCTTTTCTGGAGTTCGGGGTCCTGGTTCATGCGGTCGAGGAAGATGCGGATGAGGGAGTCGTGGCGTGTGGGTTTGCATTCGGCGACGGGGGCGAGGGGGCCGAGGGTGGGGTGGAGGATGATGTCTTGGACGGTGTCTTGGATGGTGTCCTGGGCGTCGTCGTCTTGTTCGCTGGTGCTGCGGGTGGGTTTGGGGAGGTTGGAGCTGGCGATCTGGAGGCCGTAGAGGAGGAGGCCGGCGCGGCGGGGATCGAGGTCGTTGGCGGCGATGCGTTGGAGGACGTGTCCGATGGCGGTCTGGATGGCGGTGCGGTCTTCGGGGTGGGGGAGCTCGAAGGCGGCTTGGCGGGCGCGGCGCTGGCGGGGGTTCTGGATGGGGCGGCGGGTGGTGTGGTGGAAGTAGCAGAACTCCTCTCCGCGGAGGCAGGGGCTCTGGCAGCGGTGGCCGGAGGTGAGGATGTGGCGGCAGCGGAGGCGGGGCTGGGTGGCGGGTTCGGCGGCGGCTTGGAGGTGCGGCATGATTGGGTGGTCCCCCTCTGGGTGATTTGGGCAAATTCTTTGAAGCAAAAGAGTTAGCCCCGGACCTGGGGTCCGGGGCTAACGTGAAAAGCCCGGCGCGATGGCCGGGCTCTTTTGCTTCTGTCTCTATTTTAGCAAATGGAGGGAAACTAGTACGCCAACTCTATTTGGCTTGGAATGAGGGGGTTAGGGGGTTTGGGGGCTTGACAAGATTTTTTGGGTTGGCTTGGGTGGTCGAGGAGGGGAAATGCGGTTGCCTGCGGCGAGGACAAGGGCAAGGGCAATCTTCAGTCGCTTCGGCTTCGCCTTCGCTCTAGCCTTCGGCAGAGTGGAGGCCGCTTGCGCGGTGGCGGGGTGACGCGGGGCTGAAGCCCCGCTTTACCTCAGAAGCAAAAGGCAAAAGCAAGGGCACGACAACGGCAACGGCAATTTTCAGTCGCTTCGGCTTCGCCTTCGCTCCGGCCTTCGGCAGAATGGAGGCCGCTCTCGCGGGTGGCTTTGACACGGGGCTGAAGCCCCGCTCTAATCCCAATGGCAACGGCAACGGCAACAGCAGATCCCCTGCGGGGATGACAACCAGAAAGGCAAAGGCAACGGCAACAGCAACAGCAGAGGCAAGAGCAAGAGCAAGAGCACAGCAACAGCAGCAAAAGCAAAGGCGATCTTCAGTCGCGTTGGCTGCGCCTTCGCTCCGGCGTTACCCAACGAGCAAATACGCTCGCTGTAGGACCCGCCTTCGGCAGAGTGAGGCCGCTTGCGCGGCGGTTAGGTGACGCGGAGCTGAAGCCCCGCTCTAATCCCAACGGCAACGGCAACGGCAACGGCAACGGCAACGGCAACAGCAACGGCAACGGCAACGGCAACGGCAGATTCCCTTCGGGGATGACAACCAGAAAAGCAAAGGCAACGGCAACGGCAACGGCAAGGGCAATGGTAACGGCAGCGGCAGCGGCAGCGGCAGCGGCAAGGGCAAGGGCAAGGGCAAGGGCAAGGGCAAGTACAAGTACAAGTACAAGTACAAGTACAAGTACAAGTACAAGTACAACAGCAGATCCCCTTTGGGGATGACAACTAGAAAAGCAAGGGAAATCCACCGCGCGATGAAACCCGTGCGGTTCCGGTTGAAAGGCGGATGCTTCAAGTTATTGGTCAGTTTTTAGGGCTGGAGGAGAGGCGCCGGCGAGGTCGAAACCCTTGGCTGACTCTCGGGACATGGGGCACCCCATCCTTGGACTGTCTTCCCGTGCTTCAGACTCGAACTGTCTTCCCGTGCTTCAGACTCGGACTGTCTTCCGTGCTTCGACTCGGACTGTCTTCCGTGCTTCGACTCGGACTGTCTTCCCGTGGTTCAGACTTGGACTGTCGCCATGTGGTTCAGACTTGGACTGTCTTTTCGCGCTTCAGACTAACTCGCAGGGGCGCTAGACGATGCGGGTGCGG
This sequence comes from Edaphobacter sp., assembly GCA_965277545.1. GTDB lineage: Bacteria > Acidobacteriota > Terriglobia > Terriglobales > Acidobacteriaceae > Edaphobacter. The sequence goes on along the minus strand of OZ255826.1, from coordinate 4,347,762 downwards.
GAGGCGAGGGCTGGCTTGATGGTTCGTTCTTCGTCCTTTTTGAGGAGGTTTGGAATACGCAAGGGGCGGGGGGGGACCTCGGGCATGCCGGCCTCGCTGAGCTTGTAGAGCAGGGAGCGATAGCTGATCTGCAGCCATTTGGCTGTCTTCTGGCGGTTCCAGCTGTTTTCCTTGAGCACTTTGAGGATGATCTGACGCTCGAGGTCTTGGGTGGCCTTCTTGGTGATGTTTTTGAGCGAGATGGGCTCGGTGAGGTCGATCTCGGTGGTGATGCCGCCGCGGGGGGATTCGGGCATGAGCTCGGAGACCAGGGCCTCTTCGCTGCCGATCAGGACGTAGCTGCGGATCAGGTTTTCGAGCTGGCGGATGTTTCCGGGCCAGTGATAGCTCTGCATGAGCCGGACGGCGCTTTTGGAGAGCAATTCCGGTGTGTTGTGGAAGATTTTTGCATAGTGCTCGATGAAGTAGTCGATCAGGACGGGCAAGTCGGCGATGCGCTGGCGCAGGGGCGGCAGGTTGATGGTCACGGCGTTGATGCGGAAGAGGAAGTCGAGGCGGAAGGTTCCGTCTTCGACCTGGGTGCGGAGGTCGGTGTTCGAGGCCGAGACGAGCCGGGTGGAGATGCTGCGGGATTCATGGCCGCCGACGCGCACGAAGGTGCCGTCCTGGAGGACCTGAAGCAGCTTGGACTGGACGGCGAGGTCGAGGCTGCCGACTTCGTCGAGGAAGAGGGTTCCGTGGTGGGACTGCTCGACGCGGCCGAGTTTTGTGGACATGGCGCCGGTAAATGCGCCCTTTTCGTAGCCGAAGAGCTCGGTTTCGAGAAGCGAATGGGGGATGGCGGGGCAACTTACCTTGACCAGGGCGCCGCGCGCATGCAGGGAGTGGGCGTGCAGCAGGCGGACACAGATCTCCTTGCCGGTGCCGCTCTCGCCCTGGATGAGAACGGGGACATCGGTCTCGGCGACACGTTCAAGCTTGCTGCGGACGGCCTGCATGGCCGGGGCTTTGCCGAAGATGATGTCGGCGGGGGGGAGATTAAGCGAGGCGGCGGATTCGGGATTGTGGATCAAGGCATTTTCCTATCACGATCAATCGAGGAGCAGACGAGGTAACTCTTGACTTTTGACGAACAGACGAAGCGACTCGGTGTACTGTGATGCACGTGAGTCGCCAATCGCGGGAGCAGGGGCAGAGGAAATGGGGAAGGATTCGGGGGTGAGAGCGGCGGCTGATGCAAATCTGGACGGCTAGGTTGCTGGAAGGGGCGCTTTCCTTTTGAATCGACAGGTCACCGCATGCTCCTAGACCAAAGTAACCCATGCCAGAATGTATCCATTTTTTTCACGCAAAGTGGTGGTTTAGCATGTAAGCTATGCCTACTTGGACGAAGAGTGGAAAAGCTTTGACCCTTTTGTGGGCAAAGTGCGTGCCAAGCGGGGCAGAACCGGCGGCGAGACTTCAAGAGTCTGCCGGGCGCCTGGAGATGTCGAGGAGATGTTGAAAGCTGCAGGTCTTTGCGTGCGGAACAACGAGCCGAATCCAGGGCAGCGGATCGGGAGACGTTAGCGGTCGAACCAGGCCAAGTTTGGGCAGCAGAACCCGAAACGGCGCATAGGAGTAACTGTCATGTCAGCTTCTCTGTCTTATCCAGTGCCTGCTTTGAGGTCAAACGCCAAGACGTCGCGAGCCCAGATTCTGATCCTTGAACCGGATCTGGCGGTGCTCGATTATCTTCGCTTGACGCTCACGGCAAACTACGCGTTGAGTTTGTTCTCCGAGGAGCAGGTGCTGCTGGACCGTCTGGAGAAGGCGGAGCCGTGCGACCTGCTGGTGCTTGCGCTGCATGCGAATCGCGATCCGGTGCCGCTGTTGACGCATATTCGCTGCACCAAGCCGCATCTGCCGGTGGTTGTGCTCTCCTGCTCGGCGGACCTGCGGGATCTGGAGATGGTGATCCGGCTGGGGGTGCGCGCGATTGTGATGAAGCCCTTTGTGGGCAGCGATATCGAGCAGGCGATCGAAGAGCACCTTGCGTCGGCGGAGAAGAAGGTTCCGGCGGCGGATGCATTGAAGGAGATTCCGCTCAACGAGACGCATTCGTTTGTGCGGTCGAGCAAGCGGATGCGCGATCTGGAGGCACAGGCGTCGCTGGTGGCGCGGGCCGATATTCCGCTTCTGATCCTCGGCGAGAGCGGCACGGGCAAGGAGATTCTCGCTCTCTACACGCACAAGATGTCGGCGCGGAGCCAGAATATCTTTCTGAAGGTGAACTGCGCGGCGGTGCCTGCGGATCTGCTCGAGAGCGAGCTGTTCGGGTATGAGCAGGGCGCGTTTACGGGAGCGGTGAAGACCAAGCCGGGCAAGTTCGAAGTGTGCACGGGGGGGACGATCTTTCTCGACGAGATCGGCGAGATGCCGGCGATTCTGCAGGCCAAGCTGCTGCAGGTGCTGCAGGATGGAACGTTTTCGCGTCTGGGCAGCCGGTCGCCGATGAAGGTCGATGTGCGGGTGATTGCGGCGACCAACATCAACATGAAAGAGGCGATGGCGCAGAAGACGTTTCGCGAGGATCTGTACTATCGGCTGAATGGGTTTACGTTGAGCATTCCGCCGCTGCGGGAGCGCAGAGAAGAGATTCCGGTGCTGGCGGAGTACTTCATGCGGAAGGGGGCGCGGCGCTATGACCGGCAGCCGCTGCCGTTTTCGGCGAACCTGCTGCGCGCGCTGGCGGAGCACTCGTGGCCGGGCAATCTGCGGGAGCTTGAGAATGTGATCAATCGCTATCTGGTGCTGGGGGAGGAGAAGTCGATCATCGACGAGCTGGCTCCGGCCTCGGCGTATCAGGGAGGACCTGCGGTCGCCCCGCAGGAGACGCCGAACGGCGCGGGGTTGAAGGCGATGGTGCGCAATCTGAAGGGGGACGCGGAGTCGATGGCGATCGCGCAGGTGCTGGAGGGCGTGGGCTGGAACCGGAAGGCCGCGGCCAACGATCTGCAGATCAGCTATAAGGCCTTGCTGTATAAGATAAAGCAATATGATCTGTCACCCCGCAACCAGGCCTAGCGTCAAATGAAGTCCGACAAAGAGCAGGAATCGGAGACGTACCGGGTGGTGGTGCGATATGAGAACTATGCCGTGCGCGGTCTGATCGAGCCGAAGGACCTGGGCTCGATCGACCAGCTGCTGCGCAACGATCCGGTGTATCCGCTGGATTCGATCCGGCTGAAGCTTCTGGATTCGACTGAGGTGGAGGAGGTTTCGACCAAGGACGCGAAGGCGGTGTTCTTCGTCAAGACCTTCGATGGCGACCTGAAGCACCGGGCACTGCACTTTCACGAGCATGCGCCGGTGGTGGAAGGGCTGTGGGTGCGGGTGTATTTCTATGACGGCGAGATGATCGAGGGGATCATCAGCAACACGCGGGATTTTGTGCTGGAGTCGGGATTCTTTCTTCGTCCGACGGATCCGAACGGGAACAATCGCCTGGTGTATGTGATCAAGGGCGGGCTGAAGGACTTTCATGTGCTCGGGATGCGGAATACGTCGAATGCTGGGAAGAGCACGGCTGGGGCGGGGACGAAGTAGAGCGGATTTCGGCTGCGCAGAGTGTGAGCCGCGATGCGCCAGGCAAGCTGTGCGGGGCAGCCGGAAACTGCTCTGGTTTCGGGCTTAGAGCATTTTTCGTCAGAGTGTTAACGGTGGGGAGAGAGCGGTGGTCTCCCACCCTAGCCGCAAAGAGCGCGGCTAGGATGGGGCACCCATGTTCTGTAAATGCTTGACAGGGAAACGTTCTAGTCGCAGAAGTCGATATGACTGGTTGAAAACTGTTGCTTGTAGGGAGGGTGGGAGGATTATCGGTATCCTTCCCCTTCCCCTTCACTTTGCTCAGGGTCGAGGATCAGGATGACAACAAGAAAAACAAAAGCAAGGGCAACGGCTAACGTAGATTCCCTTCGGGAATAATAAGAAGTAGAGCAACAGCAACGACGAGAAGCAAATCCCCTTCGGGGATGACAACCAGAAAAGCAAGGGCAACGACAAACGCAAGAGGTCAGGCGGCGGCGGGTTGGGGGGCCTTGTCGGGGAAGCTTTGGGTGGGCAGGAAGAGCTCGAAGACGGTGCCGGAGCCGCCTTCGCGCTGGGTGCTGCGGACCAGGAGGCGGCCGTTGTGGCGTTCGACGATTTCGCTGCTGATCCAGAGACCGAGGCCGGTGCCTTGCATGCCTTTGGTGGTGTAGAAGGCGCGGTAGACATTCTTCATGACGTCGGGGCTGATGCCGGTGCCGGTGTCGGCGATGGTGATGAGGACGCCGCGGGCGCCGGATCGCCACTCGGTGGCTTCGCGGGTGCGGATGAGCAGGCGGGCCGCGGCGCCGCGGTGCATGGCGTCGATGGCGTTGCTGACGAGGTTATTGAGAACCTGACGAATCTCGCTATCCATGCAGACGATGAACTGGGTGGAGCGTTCGCGGCGTTCGACGGCGATGCTGTGGTTCTGCAGGCGCGACTGGTAGACATCGAGAACGGAGTTGATCAGCTGCGAAGCGGAGACGGCTTGGGGCCGGGTGGATTGCTTGTAAAAGCGGAGGGAGCGGGAGGTGATGAGCTTGACGCGCTGCAGCTCCTGGTCGGCCATGGCGAGATATTGGCCGATCTCCTCGCGGCTGCCGGTGTTCTGGGCTAGGTAGACGAGGTTCATCACGGACTCGAGGGGATTGTTGATCTCGTGCGCGATGGAGGAGGCGAGGCGTCCGACGGCGGCGAGTTTTTCGCTTTCGCGGAGGGCGGCTTCGAACTCGACGCGGGCGGTGACGTCGTTCTGGATGCCGACGAAGTGGGTGATCTGGCCGTCGCGGCTGTGAATGGGCGAGAGGGAGAGCTCATTCCAGAACGGGGTCCCGTCCTTGCGGAAGTTCTTGAGGACGGAGACGGATTCGCGTCCTTCGCGGATGGCGTCGCGGAGCAGCTGCAGGGCGGGCTGATCGCGCTCGGCGCCCTGCAGGAAGCGGCAGTTGCTGCCTTGAACCTCTTCGAAGGAGTATCCGGTCATGACCTCGAAGGCGGGATTGACATAGGTGAGGGGAAGGTCGGGGAGGCCGGCGTTGGCGATGGTGATGCCGCTGGTGACGAAGCGAAAGATGCGACGGTTGAGGTTGAGCTCTTCGAGAGCCGATCGATAGCGCCGGGCGAAGGCGCGATGGGCGTAGAGGATGACGCTCAACTGGGCGGTGAGCAGGGCGGGGGCCTGTGGCAGGCACAGCAGGCCGTCGAATGGATTGTCGGGGTGCTCCGAGGCGGGCAGAGCACTTCGCTCGGGAGGACAGATGGCGACCACGGCGGGGTGGAGGCCTTCGCTGTTGCTTTCTTCGCGGGAGGCGAGGAGCTTGACGACCGCATGGGCAAGGGGCTCGTCGGCGGCGATCAATTCCAGACCTTGGAAGGATTCGGAGGAGAGACCTTTGCTGGAGAGGAAGACGGGGGTGAGCAGGAGCTGGAGAGCCGCGCTTTCAAGCAGACGCTGGTTGACCACGTCATGAAGCAAGATGCCGATGGCAGGTTTGATCATGGGCGCGGCGCCGTCGGCGCCGAGGGCGGCGTTGATCTCGTCCTCGAGTGTGGAAACCGGCTCGGCCCGCATTGCCATCCTTCCTGGAGTAACTCCTTGTCCTGGGGGTTGGATGCGGCTTTTGGCTTGTAGGGCGGGTTCGCGGTTGGGACCGGCGTTGATTGCTTTTGTGAGATGGTCCGCCTAGAGGTGTCGGTGCAGGATCGTGTGAGGGGATTTTTGGAAAGTCCGGAAGGCCTTGGTTGCGGAGCGAATTTGGGGCTGAGCATCGGGGATGCGGGTAGAAAGGTGTTGAAGGTATGGGCTGTGTGAAAGGTGTCGGGGTCCTTCGCTACGCTCAGGATGACAGCGAGAACTCGGAGGAGCACAGATCAGAGGCTTCCCCCGCTACGCTCAGGATGACAGCAAGAACTCGGAGGAGCACATCGTGCGGTTGCGGAATATGCGCTGGGAGTTGATTTTGATGGTGTGAAGTTGGGCTGTGGGGAGATGAAGCCGGGGATGCGCGGCGAGCAGGTGACTGCGAGAGTTGAGCCGGTTGCGGCGGTGAACGTTGGGTAAGCAGAGGCAGGCGATGGAACGAGAGCCGGTAGCTTATAGTCAGATTTGCGTCCAGTGGGGTGGGTAAAACTTTGCAGCCGCGAACGTTGCCTCGAACGTTTTGGGGAAGAAGATGGCCGGGCATGCTGTGCGTGCTCGTGGTGCTGGCGGCACGGGGAGCGATGAGCCAACAGAGTGCGGTGCATTACCTTGAGTATCCGGGGACGCTGGGCAAGGTGCAGCCGCTGCATTGGGGCGTGCTTCCGAAGTGGGCGACGATTGACTTTCAGCTGCGAGGCCGGACCGAGAACTGGACGTCGTACAGCTATCTCTCCGGCAACGACCAGTTGTTTGAGGCGACCCGCGTATATGGAGGCCTGGAGGTGCGGCCGGCGCGCTGGCTGACGGGGTATATCCAGTTTATCGATACGCATGCGCTGGGTCTGCCGCTGCATTTCGTCGCTCCGTACCAGCGCGATGTGTTCGACGATCGACAGGCGTATCTGGAGTTTCATGACAAGGGCGTTCAGCTCTACGCGGGCCGCTTCGAGTTGAAGTATGGGGGCGAGCGCCTGGTGGGCATCAGCGATTTCACGAACAACAGCCGGACGTGGGACGGATTTTTGGGCAGGGTGGGAGACAAGAACAGGCTCGACGTGTTCAGCACCTCCGTGGTGGCCGTGCATCCGAGTTCGCTCGACAAACATGGCGCGGGGTTGACGTTTCACGGCGCGGTGGGAACGATTGGAACGTGGGTGCCGCATGTGGCGATCCAGCCCTTTGTGTATTTGAAGGCGTTGCCGCGGGTGAAGAGTCCGGAGGGGAGTTTCGGCAGCCAGACGACGGTGACGCCCGGGGCGGAGATTACGGGAGATCTGCCGGGCGGGCTGTACCTGGATGCGCTGGGCGCGCTGCAGCGGGGGAGCTACGCGAAGGATTCGATCCACGCCGGGGCGGGGTATGTGAAGGTCGGGTATATTTTGCGGACCGTCCGGCTGAAGCCGCGGCTTTATGGGGAGTACAACTACGCTTCGGGAGACAAGCGCCGGGATGCGCAGCGCTTCGGGACGTTTGACCAGCAATATCCGAGCAATCACGACGCCTTCGGATTGACGGACCAGTTCGGCTTTCAGAACATAAAAGAAGAGCGGATCAACCTTGATCTGACTGCGGCCAAGGATGTTTCGCTGCTGCTCCAGCAGGGATGGCTGCAGGTGGATTCGCGGCAGGACGCTGTCTACAACGGCGCGGCCGCGGTGGTGGTAAAGCCGCTGGCTGGGGGTTTCGCGAGCGGGGATATCGGCCGGGAGTTTGATGCTTCGGGCAAGTGGGTGATCGGCCGTTATCTGGTGGCGAATGCGGGTGTCGGGCACTTTTCTGCAGGGACACTGCTGCGGGAGAACGGCAAGGGGCCGCCGTTGACGTTCACGTATTTCAGTCTGACGTACCGGTTCAAGGTGGAGAGCGCGGTTCGGTAGTGCGGACGTTTCTGGGAGGGTCTGGTTAAAGGCGGAAGGTATTGGTTGCGGAGCGGATTCTGGGGACTGGGCATCGGAATATAGGGAGAAAGGTGTTGAGGGTATGGGCTGTGTGAAGGGTATTGGGGTCCTTCCCCTTCGCTTCGCTCGAGGGTCATGATGACAGCAACAACTCCAGGATGACAGCAAGTGCTCCAGGATGACAGCAGGTGCTTGGAGCAGCACTTACGATGACGGCAAGTGCTCGGAGCAACACTTACGATGACGGCAAATGCTCAGAGCAACACTTACGATGACGGCAAGTGCTCCGAGCAGCACCTATGATGACAGCAAGGACTCGGAGCAGCACTTAATAACAGGTTTCCTAGTGTGGCGAGTCTTAAATTCTTTGCAGAAATAGATGATGCGAACGTACTCATCAAGGTCTAAGACCAAGAACAGACAACGACGAAATACGGGGATCCTTCCCCTTCCCCTTCGCTTCGCTCAGGGTCGAGGGTCAGGATGACGACGGAAAATAACGGCGGAGAATACATCAACGAACTTAGGACTCAGGACACTAGTGGATGTGGGAAGAGGCTGGCCTGGAGGAGGAACGCCGGGTGCATTTCGATCGAGGAAGCAGGTCAACCACGGGACGCTTGTGTGCGTTCCGGTTAGGAGAGGGCATCATCCATGGGCGGAGAAAAGGATCAGGCGAAGCTGAGCCGGCGCAGGTTTCTGGAGGCGGGATCGGCGGCGTTTGTCGCGGCGGCAGGCATGCAGGCGGCGCAGGGACAGCAGGGCGCGGAGGGCAAGATCTATCCCGCGGACATGCACACGAAAGGGAATGAGAGCCAGCCGGGGCCGCCGCATAATGAGGTGCTGGACGGGCAGAACCCGGATTCGGTCTGGCCGCCGGAGAGCGATTCGGGTGGGCAGCCTCCGTTCAAGTACTCGTTTTCGCTGGCGCACAAGCGGGTGGAGGCGGGGGGTTGGACGCGGCAGGTGACGGTGCGCGATCTGCCGATCTCGAAGCGGATGGCGGGGGTGGAGATGCGGCTGATCGCGGGCGGCATTCGGGAGCTGCACTGGCATGTGGCTTCGGAGTGGGCGTTGATGCTGTATGGGTCGGCGCGGATTACGGCGGTGGACCAGCAGGGGCGGGGCTTCGTCAGCGATGTGAAAGAGGGCGACCTGTGGCTGTTTCCGGGCGGCATCCCGCATTCGATCCAGGGGCTGGGGCCGGATGGATGCAAGTTTCTGCTGGTGTTCGCGGACGGCAACTTCAATGAGTTCGGCACGTTTCTGCTGTCGGAGTTCATGCACCATATGCCGAAGGAGGTGCTGGCGAAGAACTTCAGCGTGCCGGAGTCGACGTTTGCGAATGTGCCGAAGAAGGAGCTTTTTATTTTTCCGCGGGATTTGCCGCGGCCGCTGGCGGAGGAGAAGCAGCAGGCCGAGGAGGGGACCGGGCCGGTGCCGCATGCGTTCGACTTTCGTCCGAGCGAGATGCAGCCGAGCAAGGTGTCCAAGGGCGGCGAGGTGAAGATCGTGGACCGAAAGAACTTTCCGGCGACGGATATTGCCGCGGCGATCGTGACGTTGAAGCCGGGGGGAATGCGGGAGCTGCACTGGCATCCGAATGCGGACGAGTGGCAGTACTACGTGAAGGGCAAGGCGAGAATGACGGTGTTTGCGGCGGGCGGCCTGGCGCGCACGATGGACTTTGAAGGCGGGGATGTGGGGTATGTCGATATCTCGATGCCGCACTATATCGAGAATACGGGGGAGACGGATGTGGAGTTCATCGAGGTGTTTCCGATACCGTTTTATGAGGATATCTCGCTGGCGGAGTGGCTGGCGCATACGCCGTACCGGCTGACCAACGAGCATATTGGGACGGGTGAGGAGTTTCTGGCGAAGATTCCGAAGAAGGAGATGTCGGTGGTGCCGGAGTAGATGTTTTTTGGGGGGCAGAGGCGGCCTTGCGGGGCCGTTTCTTTTCGTTTTGGTGGTTCGACGGTGGGTGCGGCCGGCGGAAGGGACAGCGGATTGCGTTGGGTATGGCAATCAGAAGGGCAAGGGCAAGGGCAAGGGCGAAAAGCAACAGCAGATTCCCTTCGGGAATGACAACTAGAAAGGCAAGGGCAACAGCGAAGGGCAAGGGCAGATTTTCTGTGGGTCTGAAGTTGTGGATTGCGCTGCAGGTTCTGCGGCTTGAGCATCGGGAATACAGGTAGAAAGGTGTGGAATGTATGGGCTGTGGGAAAGGTGTCGGGATCCTTCCCTTTCGCTTCGCTCGAGGGTCAGGATGACAGCAAGAACTTGGGGTCAGTGTGACAGCAGGGCTCGGAGCAGCAGTTAAGCAGAGGTTTGCTAGTGTGGCGAGTCGTAAATTTGTTGCAGAAATAGATGATTCGAATGGACTCATCAAGGTCTAAGACACAAGAACAGACAACAACGAAATATAGGGATCCTTCCCCTTCCCCTTCGCTTCTCTCAGGGTCGAGGGTCAGGATGACGACGGAAAATAACGGCGGAGAATACATCAACGAACTTAGGACTCAGGACACTAGCGGATTTGATTATGACTTTGATTTTGATGAGGGGATGCGGGAGCGATAGAAGAGGTAGCCGAGGAGGTTGCTGAGCAGGGTGGCGCCGAGGATCTTTGCGGCGTAGGCGCGGGCGTCGATCACGGAGACGAAGGGATAGGCGGAGATGAGGAAGGCGAAGAGGGTGGCGCAGAGGCCGGCGAGGGAGGTGTAGCGGAGCCATGGCGGGAGAGCGGCGCGGAGGGCTTTGGCGCCGAGGAGGGGGATGGCGAACATGGCGAGGTAGGCGAGTTCGTAGTGGGCGATGGCGGCGTTTGAGAGGACCTGGAAGGCCTCCTGGGCGTGGACGCCGATGCTGCCGAGGAGGAGGAGAAGCAGGACGAGGGCTCCGGCGAAGGTGATGGCGTGGGTTGGGGTGCGGCGGCGCGGGTGGAGGGTGGCGAACCAGGCAGGGATGAGGTGGTCCCACCCGGCGGCGAGGGGAAGACGGGTGACGCCGGTGAAGAGATAGCTGGCGGCGGCGATGAGGCGGAGCTGGAGGAGGAGGATGGCGGCGACGGCGAAGAGATTGCCGAATCCGTGCTGGCCGAGAGCGTAGCGGAGGGTCTGGGGGATGGGGGCGATGTAGTCGATGCGTCCGCGGGAGAAGGCGAGGACGGCGCTGGTGCCGAGGATGAACATGAGGCAGATGATGGGCGAGGCGATGAGGACGGACTGGCCGATGGAGCGGGCGGCGTCCTTGCTTTCGCCGGCGAGGATGGCGATGTATTCGAGGCCGCAGAGAGCGCCGACGAGCATCTGGCCGAAGAGGGCGAGGGAGATCATATTTGGGCGAGGAAGCTGGAGGGGGAGCGGCTCGTAGGGGATAGGTGCGTGGCGGGAGAGTGCCCAGAGGGGAAGGAGGATGAGCGCGCCGTAGACGAGGAGGATGGAGACGGCGCCGACGTTGTGGATCCATTTGCCGAGTTCGAGACCCCGGTAAGCGGCGGCGGTGATGGCGAGGGCGATGGAGAAGACGATGGCGAGCGAGGCGAGGTGGTTTTCGGGGAGCCAGGCGGCGGCGGGGCCGATGAGGTAGGAGAGCTCGGTGGGGATGGCGTAGAGGATGGTGGCGGTGACGAGAATGCCGTAGACCCAGAGGTTCCAGGCGGTCATGAAGCCGCCGAGGTCTCCGAAGGCAGTGCGGGCCCAGATGTAGAGGCCGCCTTCGAGGGGCATCCGGCGGTTGAGGCAGAGGACCGAGGCGGCCATGGGGAGATAGAAGAGGAGCATGGCGGCGATCCATGTGAGGGCCTGGGCGCGGCCTAGTCCGGCGGCGATGCCGACCCAGGAGCTGCCGACGACGCAGAGGACCTGGGTGAGGACGAGGTCGCGGAGGCGGAGCTGGCGGTGCAGGGTATGCGGCTCGGCTGCGGGTGCGGGTGTGTCCTGGCCGGGGGCGGATGGGGGCATGTGAGTGGGTATGGTCGCACAGGGAAGCAATTCTTCGAAGTTTTTTTCTTCCGTTTCGTTCTTGAACCGGCGCTTGCGATGGCGTTTTTAGGCTCTAGGGAGGATCTGATGAAGTCGGAAGTTATCGGTTGCGGAGCGGATTGGGGCTGAGCGTCGGGAATACGGGTAGAAAGGTGTTCAATGTATGGGCTGTGTGAAGGGTATCGGGATTATGCACTCGTGCGATATGAGGCGGACGAAAAGAGGCAGCCTTGGCGGGCTGCCTCTTTAATTTGTAACGTTTTGATTTGTAACGCTTTGGGTTGCTTATGCGCCGACGGGTTCGGCGACCTTCACGTTGGCCGTGATCCTGACCGGGGTGAGCCAGTTGTGGCGGTCGGGTTTGAGGCCGTTGACGATCGAGAAGAACTCGTCGTGGAGGGTGCGGGAGATGGGGCCCATGGCGCCGTCGCCGATCTGGATGCGGTCGACGGAGCGGATATGGGTGACCTCGACGGCGGTGCCGGTGAAGAAGGCTTCGTCGCAGATGTAGAGCAGCTCGCGGGGCAGGGCCTGCTCGACGACCTCGATGCCGAACTGGCGGGCGAGGGTGAGGATGGAGCTGCGGGTGATGCCGTTGAGGACGGAGTTGGCGAGCGGCGAGGTGTAGAGGACGCCGCCGCGGACGAGGAAGAGGTTTTCGCCGGAGCCTTCCGAGAGATAGCCGTTGGTGTCGAGGGCGATGCCTTCGGAGAAGCCGTTGATCTCGGCCTCCATGCGGATGAGCTGGGAGTTCATGTAGTTGGCGCCGGCCTTGGCGAGGGCGGGCATGGTGTTGGGGGCGAGGCGGTTCCAGCTGGAGACGCAGACGTCGGCGCCCTGGTTGCCGGGGACGTATTTGCCCCAGGGATAGTTGGCGACGTAGACCTCGACGGGCGAGGTGAGGGGATTGACGCCGAGCTCGCCGTAGCCGCGGAAGGCGATGGGGCGGATGTAGCAGGGGGCGACGCCGTTGGCTTCGACGACATCGACGACGGCGGCGCTGAGCTGGTCGAGGGTGTAGGGCAGCGGCATGCGGTAGATCTTGGCGGAGTCGACGAGGCGGGCCATGTGCTCGGGCAGGCGGAAGATGCCGGCGGTGCCGTTGCCGGCCTGGGTGTAGCAGCGGATGCCTTCAAAGACGGAGGAGCCGTAGTGGACGACGTGAGACATGACGTGGATCTGGGCTTCGTTCCAGGGGATGAGTTTTCCGTTGTGCCAGATGTTGGCGGTAGGCTGTATGGGCATTCTTCGCGCTCCTCGAGTGACAAAAATAATTATACGGCGTGTGTCCTGCCGGACGGGCCGCCTGCGCGGCGGGCGGCCACTTCGTGGCGGGTATACCGGTCTGGGCAGGATGAGCGGCAGAGGGCCTCCCGTTGGTCGGCGTGAAGATCTTCTTTCCGACCATCGGGAGGCCCCATGCGGCGTACCCGGCAAGAAAAGCTATACGCGTCACGAAGTGACCGCCCCGCGCTCAGCGGGCCCCGTCCGGCAGGACACTTTCTTCCAGAAGCTGGTGCATCTTGGATTCGAGCGTGGTGGTCCAGTCGGCGGGCGGTGTGCCGTCGGGCAGGGTGATGAGGTCGCCGATGCGAACTTCGAGTTGGCCGGAGCGGAACCAGGGTGTCTGGCGGGAGCGGAGGCGGTGGAGGCCGATGAGGGCGACAGGCAGGACGGGGACATGAGCCTGGGCGGCGAGCAGGCCGATGCCCTGGCGGAAGGGGCCCATGGCTTCAGTTTGGCCGCGGGTTCCTTCAGGGAAGACCAGAACGGAGAAGCCGCGGTCGAGGGCCTGGCCGGCGTGGGCGAAGCTGCGGCGGAAGCCTTGCAGGCGGGGGAGCGGGAAGACGTTGAAGAGGGCGGTGAGCAGCCAGTAGGCGGCGGGCGCGAGGAGATTTCTGAAAGTGCTGCCTTGGTTGCGGGCGAAGCGGAGGTCGAGGAGCATCTCGCCGGACATGGCAATGGCGAGGCGTCTGCGGAGGTGGGGCGGGAGAGCATAGAGGATGAGCGGGGCGTCGAGCATGATGATGTGGTTGGCGATGATGAGGAGTGGGCCGGGTGGGAGGGCGGTTTGCGGCGGAGCGATGCGGGGGGCGAGCAGCAGGCCGATCAGCGGGCGGAAGAGGGCTTCGAGGGTGAGGGTGCGGAGGAGGCGGATCGGCCAGGACCAGGGCCAACGGGGATAGCGATGGAGTGGGTTTGGAGCTTGCGCGGTGGGAGGATCCTGAGCGTGGGCTTGTGGGGGGAAGCGCGGCGAGATGGGTGCGGGCAGTGAGCCGGTGAGGTGAGCGGCTGGGATGCCTTGGCGAGGGTCGCCGGGTGAGATGGGCTGGGACGCATCTGCGGCGAGGGCGGCTCGGAGTTCGCCGAGGGTGGAGAGGTTGGCGATTCGGTCTTCGCTGAGCTCGATGCCGAGGTGCTGCTCGATGGCGGAGGCGAGCTGGACGCGGCCGAGGCTGTCGAGGTACAGGTCCTCGGAGAGGCGGAGGTTGTCGCTCGTCTCCGCGGGTTGAGCGGATTGGATGTGCGTGGCTCCGGTGATCTCGGCGATGAGGGCGAGGAGTGGGTCGGTTTGCGGGGGTTCGATTGCGGGGCGTTGCGCGAGCGCGGTGCGGGCCCAGTCGCGGATCCTGCGGCGAAGGAGCTTGCCGGAGGAGGTGTAGGGGAATTCGAGCTCGGGCCAGCGAAGGGTGCGGCGGATCTGCTGGAATTCGGGGAGGCTTCGGTTGGCGGTGCGTACGGTTTGCTGGAGGGCATTGTCGTCGCCGGAGAAGAGGACGACGCAGACCGGTTCGATGCTGCCGGCGATGTCGCAGGGGACGACGGCGCAGGCGCGGACGCCGGGTTGGCGGAGGATGGCTGCTTCGAGATCGGCAGGGTGGAGGTTGAGACCGTTTGCGGTGACGATGGCATCGCCCTGGCGGCCGAGAAAGCGGAGGTCGCCGGAGTCGCTCTGCTCGGCGAGGTCGCCGGTGGCGAGCCAGTCGCCTCCGCGGGGCTGCATGCGGCCGTGCTGCCAGATGGTGGGGGAGACGATGTCGCCGCGGACGAGGATCTCTCCGGTGTTGCTGAGCTTGATTTCGCGGCCGGGGAGGGTTTTGCCGAGGGTGCCCTGGCCGATGCGGAAGGGGTGGTTGAGGGTGATCAGGGCGGCGGTCTCGGTCATGCCGTAGCCCTGGATGAGGGCGAAGCCGAGCTGGTTCCAGAAGCGTTCGAGCTGCGGGGGCAGGGCGGCGCCGCCGGAGATGACGGCCCAGAATTTCAGGCCGAAGTTGCGATGGATGCGGCGGAAGCGCCACCAGCGTCTCTGGATGGAGAGGTTGGCGGCGCGGTCGAGCTCGGCAGCGAGGGAGGAGATGTGGCGCAGGAGGTGAGAGCGCAGGAGCTCGAGGATGCGGGGGACGGCGATGAGGACGGAGATGCGCTCGCGGCGTATGAGGTCGATGCCGCGGCCGGGGTCGAGATCGTCGGTAAAGTGAAGCTCGGCGGCGAGGACGGCCGGGATCCAAAGGCCTATGAATTGGCCGAAGACGTGGCTGAGCGGGAGGGTGTGAAGGAAGCGCAGGGGATGGACCCAGCGCTCGTACTTGCGGTAGCGGGCGATCTCGGACTCGATGGGGCGGAGGCTGGCGAGGACGTTGCGGTGGGTGTGGACGATGCCCCTGGGCTCAGCGGTGGTGCCGGAGGTGAAGACGATCTGGAAGGGGGCGTCTTCGTGGACCGCCGGGGTGACGGTGAAGTTCGGCTGGTGGGGCAGGGCTGCGGAGAGGTTGGCGAGGGGAAGCTTGGGGACTTCGGTAGGGAGGGTCTTGAGCAGAGCGGCGTCGCCGAGGATGAGTTTGGGAGCAACTTCGGCGAGGATGCGCTGGGCGAAGGCGGGGGAGCCTGCGGCGTCGAGGGGTACGGCGAGGACGCCGCGCAGGAGGCAGCCGAAGAAGGCGGCGATCCAATTGGCGGAGTTTTCGCCCCAGAGGATGATGCGGTCGCCGGGTAGGATGTTGCGGCGGTCGAGTTCGGCGGCGAAACGGCCGGCGAGTTGGGCGAGTTCGCCGTAGGTGGTGGCGTATCGGCGAACGCCGCGATGGGAGACGACGGCGGGTTCGGTGGCGTGGGCGCGGAAGTCCTCGACCAGGCTGGCGAGATGGGTTCTCACGTTATGTGGGATGCGCGCGGGTGGCGGTTGAGGATCATCTCAACACGATCGGGAGGAGACCTGTTTGCCGGTCTGACACTCCGCGCACAGACCCGACGGTATAGCGCGCCGTTCGGGCCACGAGGAGAGTGCGTGGACAGGACTCTCACGTCAGCTCCGGCGCTGTCTAATGATTGCGGGACTGAGGTCTTGTGTCTAGGGAAGCTCTGATTAGGGTCGGAGGTTATTGGTAGCGGAGCAAATTTTAGGGCTGAGCATCGGGAATATGGGTTGAAAGGTATTGAAGGTATGGGCTGTGTAAAGGATATCGGGATCCTTCCCCTTCGCTTCGCTCGAGGGTCAGGATGACAGCAAGAACTTGAGAACTGCACTTAATCAGAGATTCCCTAAAACAAACCAAGGCGCTAGACGGGGATTGCTCCACTCCGCCGCGCGATGAAACTACGCGGCTCCGGTCGAAATGACGATTCCTGGTATGAACGATTCCAGACTGTGTTGCGAGAGGAGCAAGCTGCGCGCCTGCTGCTCGGAAGCCCGAAGGCGCGGTGATTGGGCTAACTGGATCATCCTCTGCGGGATTCGCAAGGATGTAACGTTTTTGCGGGATGGCCGTCGGATGAAAGGCAGGGTGCGGGAGGAATTTGCATGTTCGATTTAGAGGTAAGCCGGGATGAGCAAGCTGGACGGATGACCCGGCGGATCTTTCTGGTTGGCGGAGCGGCGGGGGTGGCGAGCTTTATGGTGCTGAAGCTGCGGGAGTCTCCTGGGGTAGAGGCGAGCGTGGCCGTGCATGGGACGCCGGGGCAGGTGAGGATCGTCGACTTCAGCAGCGAGGGAATCCGGCTGGGCGAGCAGACGGTGGCGAAGGTGGTGAAGACCGATGGCGAGTGGCGCCGGCAGCTGGGGAAGAACTCGTTTCAGATCGCCCGCGAGGCGGATACCGAGATGCCATACTCGGGGGTGAGTTGGAACGAGCATCAGGCGGGAATCTTTCGTTGTCTGTGCTGCGGGACGGCGTTATTCAGTTCGCGGACGAAGTTCGATTCGGGAACCGGGTGGCCGAGTTTCTGGGTTCCGCTGGCGAAGGAGAATGTTGCCGAGGTGGAGGATTCTTCTTTAGGATTTGAACGCACGGCGGTGAGGTGCGCGCGGTGCGAGGGGCATCTGGGCCATATCTTCAACGATGGTCCGGAGCCGACGGGCTTGCGCTACTGCATGAACTCGGCTTCGATGCGATTTGTAAAGGCATAGGCGCGGAGGCGGACCGCGTGGGGAGGGGTTGAAGGCGCATGAGAGCGGCCTGCGCGGCGTGGGAGAATGGGGCGTGGCCTTTGATCCTCATGCGGTGAATTTTTCGGTGCTGGAGCACTCGGCGTATGTGCGGTTTTCCGTGCTGGCGCTGAGCTCGATCTTTTTTCTGGTCGATCCATTTGCGGCGCTGCCGACGTTTCTGGCGGTGACGGCGGGGGCGGATACGGCCAAGCGCAGGAAGATGGCGTGGAAGGCTTCGGTGACGGCGCTGGTGGTGCTGAGCGCGTTTGCGGTGGCGGGGCAGTACATCTTTCGGATGTTCGGGATTACGCTGCCGGCGTTTGAGATTGCGGGTGGGGTGATTCTGCTGCTGATTGGGCTCGACATGCTGGAGGCGAAGCGGTCGGCGACGCAGGAGTCTACGGAAGAGACGACCGAGGCGGCGTTGAAGGAGGATGCGGGGATTGTGCCGCTGGGAATTCCGATGCTGGCTGGGCCGGGGTCGATTACGAGTGTGATGGTGCTGGTGGGGCAGGCGCAGACGAAGTGGCAGATGGCGGCGATTCTGGTGTCGATCTTTGTGACGGCGGCGATCTGCTATCTGGTGCTGGGGAACTCGGACCGGGTGGCGCGGGCGATGGGGGAGACGGGGGTGCGGATTCTGGTAAGGATCATGGGGCTGCTGCTGGTGGCGCTGGCGGTGCAGTATTTTGTGAATGGGCTGGTGGATCTTGGGGTGATTGCGCGGCCTTGAAAGATAGGTCCTGCCGGACGGGCGCCCTGCGCGGGTGGCGGCCACTTCGTGGCGTGTATACCGGTCGTGGCGCAACGAGCAGCATAGGGCCTCCCGTTGGTCGGCACGAAAATCTTTCCTCCCGACCATCGGGAGGGCCACCGAAGGGGTATACGCGTCACGAAGTGACCGCGCCGCGCGTAGCGGGCCCGTCCGGCAGGACATTTCTTTCAGTGCACGAAGAAGGCTGAGACGGCGACGAGGATGCCTGCGGCGCCGAGGGTGAGGCCGAGCAGGAAGTAGGCGCGCTTGCGGGTGAAGAGCGTGATCGAGCAGAGGACGACGGCGATCTGAAGCAGGGCTTCGCCCAGGTCGTAGCGGCCGGCTTTGGCTTCGGCGTGGGTGACCTCGCGCTCGAAGTCGCGGGCTTTTTCCTGCTCTTCGGCGAGATCGGACTTCCACTTTTCGATGTGGGCTTTGTATTCGGTGGTTTTCGCGCTGGCGGCGGCGGGGTTGGTAGTGGGTTCGATGCCGAGCAGGTCGAGGGTGACGGAGAGGTTGTCCATGCGAATCTTCTTGGCCTGGTATTCGTTCCACTGGTCGCCGGCGCGGGACTGCATGAGCACGGCTTCGGTGTGGGTGCGATGGCCGAGGACGGTGACCATGGCGACGAGCACGGCGAGGATGGAGATGCCGAGCGAGATGGTCTTGAGCGACTCTTCGCCGGACTCTCCCGACTCCTTCATCTGGTTGGCGAATTCCTGGACTTCGTTGGCTTCCATGGTGGGGACGATTGTAGCTCCTGCGATGCGGGCAAAAGCAAGCAAGGTCGCGAGCGATGTCCTTCTTGCGGAGCAGCCGTTAGGATGGAGATATGGAGATTAAGCGCATTGGGTCGCAGCCGTCGAGCAGAGGTCCCGCGGATTGGTTCACTGGCAGTGTACGGGTTGACGCGCTGTTTCAGGCGCCCGACCCTGCCCTGGTGGCGGGCGCCAGCGTGACGTTTGAGCCGGGAGCGCGCACGGCATGGCATACGCATCCGCTGGGGCAGACGCTGATCGTGACGGCGGGCTGCGGATGGGTTCAGCGGGAGGGCGGGGTAGTAGAAGAGATACATCCGGGAGACGTGGTTTGGTTTGCGCCGGACGAGAAGCACTGGCACGGAGCTGCGCCGACGACCGGGATGACGCACATTGCGATTCAGGAGCGACTGGAGGGCAAGGTTGTGGATTGGATGGAGCACGTCAGTGAGGAGCAATATCGCCGGTGAAACAGGAGGCGGCCAGGCGATCGGCAATCAACGGCGTGCCGCGGGAGGGTTTCGGTGGAGCGGCAGGCTTCCACAGAATTCCGGGGTTATTCACAGTCTCACAGGATTGCGAGGCGGCGGCGGGGCTGGTAGTCTAAAGGGGTCGCATAGGGCGTCTGAATCAGGGTTAAAAGGTTAAGCAAGTTTTGAGGCCTTGCGCTGAGGCGAGATGCAGGGTAGTCTAGGTGAGTTGTAAGAAAGCATTGCTTCGCACCTTGGCTCTTCACCTCGGCTCTTGAGGTGAGAGGGCGGTTATAAGGGAAGACGGAGCGCAGTCCAAGCGTTTGATCCTGGTGGAATGCCCTGAGGGGCGACCGGGAAGTCCAAACCCAAGCCACTGCAGTTGAAGTTAGAGGGATCAGGAGCTGAGTGCTCCGCGCCTGCTTTTCAGGGCGTTTCGATGTTTTACAGATTGCGCTGCGAACGGCTTGGCTGGCTATTCTGATTACAGACTCGGAACGAAGGCAATTTGTTCTGATCGTGCGAAGAAAGTCGAAGAAAGTCATTGACAAGCCGCCCCGGGATTGATAGTCTCGGAAAGTTCGCTAAAACGTCACACGCTGCCGGTGTGGCTCTCGATTAGGCTGGATCAAGGCCGACCAGAAGTAAGGCGAGAGACCGGAATCAGGCAGCACAAACAGACGACAACAGCGCATCCAGTTCGAGGACACAAGTCAGGCGCAAGCCGATTTCGTCCTTGATCCAAAGCTGCCCGCTAAGGCGGAGGCAGTTCGGATCTTTGACAACATAGTTGAACGTGCCAGTCGTGAGATGATACGAAATTTGGTTTAGTCATTCTCACTAGTTATAACCTCCGGGTGTTTTCGAGCACCGGGGGCGCTCGGTCCGTCCCGACCCCTGTCGTTGGATGGCGAGCAAACCAAGATTAAACGAGAGTTTGATCCTGGCTCAGAATCAACGCTGGCGGCGTGCCTAACACATGCAAGTCGCACGAGAAAGTGGAGCAATCCACGAGTAAAGTGGCGCACGGGTGAGTAACACGTGAATGATCTACCTCCGAGTGGGGAATAACTGAGAGAAATCTTAGCTAATACCGCATAACACTTACGAGTCAAAGCAGCAATGCGCTTGGAGAGGAGTTCGCGGCCGATTAGTTAGTTGGCGGGGTAATGGCCCACCAAGACGATGATCGGTATCCGGCCTGAGAGGGCGCACGGACACACTGGAACTGAAACACGGTCCAGACTCCTACGGGAGGCAGCAGTGGGGAATTTTGCGCAATGGGGGAAACCCTGACGCAGCAACGCCGCGTGGAGGATGAAATATCTTGGTATGTAAACTCCTTTCGATGGGGAAGATAATGACGGTACCCATAGAAGAAGCCCCGGCTAACTTCGTGCCAGCAGCCGCGGTAATACGAGGGGGGCAAGCGTTGTTCGGATTTATTGGGCGTAAAGGGTGCGTAGGCGGTTTGACAAGTCTTATGTGAAATCTATGGGCTCAACCCATAGTCTGCATGAGAAACTGTCGGGCTTGAGTATGGGAGAGGTGAGTGGAATTTCCGGTGTAGCGGTGAAATGCGTAGATATCGGAAGGAACACCTGTGGCGAAAGCGGCTCACTGGACCATAACTGACGCTGATGCACGAAAGCTAGGGGAGCAAACAGGATTAGATACCCTGGTAGTCCTAGCCCTAAACGATGATTGTTTGATGTGGCAGGTACCCAATCCTGCCGTGTCGAAGCTAACGCGATAAACAATCCGCCTGGGGAGTACGGTCGCAAGGCTGAAACTCAAAGGAATTGACGGGGGCCCGCACAAGCGGTGGAGCATGTGGTTTAATTCGACGCAACGCGAAGAACCTTACCTGGGCTCGAAATGCACAAGAATCCGGCAGAAACGTCGGTGCCTAGCAATAGGCTTGTGTATAGGTGCTGCATGGCTGTCGTCAGCTCGTGTCGTGAGATGTTGGGTTAAGTCCCGCAACGAGCGCAACCCTTATCTTCAGTTGCTACCATTTAGTTGAGCACTCTGACGAAACCGCCTCGGATAACGGGGAGGAAGGTGGGGATGACGTCAAGTCCTCATGGCCTTTATGTCCAGGGCTACACACGTGCTACAATGGCCGGTACAAACCGCTGCAACCCCGCGAGGGTGAGCTAATCGGAAAAAGCCGGCCTCAGTTCGGATTGGAGTCTGCAACTCGACTCCATGAAGCTGGAATCGCTAGTAATCGTGGATCAGCATGCCACGGTGAATACGTTCCCGGGCCTTGTACACACCGCCCGTCACATCACGAAAGTGGGTTGCACTAGAAGTCGGTGCGCTAACCGCAAGGGAGCAGCCGCCCAAGGTGTAATTCATGATTGGGGTGAAGTCGTAACAAGGTAGCCGTAGGAGAACCTGCGGCTGGATCACCTCCTTTCTAAAGAGAACCTCTCGGTATCTTTCAACGCCCTGCGATGGCAGGCGGCTCTGGTCTCACGATCATCCGAGTTGAAGGCAATGACCGAGTACCGTCTGGATCTGCTTCGGCAGATTTGCTCTTCGGAGCTTACTCTTCGGAGTCCAGATGAGCCTGAACTAGACCCTCTTTATCTCGTACTCTGTCAACACCGATGGTCCTTGGCGGCGTAGCTGCCATGCACGTTCAACTGTGTCCTCGAAACCTTTCGAGAAAACCAGCTAGTAGCTTCTAGCCGTTAGCTTTTAGCTAAATGCTAGAAGCTCGGCTTGAGGGCTGCTACTTCGGGCCTGTAGCTCAGTTGGTTAGAGCGCACCCCTGATAAGGGTGAGGTCGGTAGTTCGAATCTACCCAGGCCCACCATCTTTATCTCAACTGCCAGTGATACTGGCAGCCATGGGGCTGTAGCTCAGTTGGGAGAGCACCTGCTTTGCAAGCAGGGGGTCAACGGTTCGATCCCGTTCAGCTCCACCATTCTTCTCGATCGGCATTTTTAACACGTAAGACAAAAGTCTGCTTGAGGTTGAGTCTCTGCGGCTTGTTAGCTGAGAGGTTGAACCTTGAGCAGGAATGCTCAAGCCGCCTGAGGGCGCGAAGCGTCAACGTAGCGATACGGTACGCTCTATGATTTTTGACAACTGAATAGATTGGGTAAATATAACTACAAGGCTGAGCAGCTAGCTCTCAGGTTGTCTCTGATTGCGACGCTGTCGTCAGTATTGAGTGTCTTTAGAATAATTTTCGTGTTACCGGCCTGATTTTCCTGCTCGTACGTTGAGTATGGCGATGAAGGTTGTTGTACACAGGCGTGGACTATATCGAACGTAGATTGCTCTAGGTTGCAGAGGTTGTCTCTTTGCTGCGTGCGAGTAAATTCTATGGTCAAGCTACTAAGGGCGCACGGTGGATGCCTTGGCAGAAACAGGCGATGAAGGACGCGGCAAGCTGCGATAAGCTTCGGGGAGCGGCACACACGCGTTGATCCGGAGATTTCCGAATGGGGAAACCCACCCAGGCAAAACCTGGGTATGTCCTACTGAATTCATAGGTAGGAACAGGCGAACGGAGGGAAGTGAACCATCTCAGTACCTCCAGGAGGAGAAAGAAACCTCGATTCCGATAGTAGTGGCGAGCGAAATCGGAACAGCCCAAACCCGTTGCATCAAGGTGTATCGGGGGTTGTAGGGCCTGCAAAAGTAGAGTTACCAATCTGGTTGCTAGCTGAATCTTCTGGAAAGGAGATCCAAAGAGGGTGACAGACCCGTAGGCGAAAGCGATCCAGACTCGAAGCAGGTACCTGAGTAAGGCGGGGCACGAGAAACCCTGCTTGAATCCACGGGGACCATCCCGTAAGGCTAAATACTCGTTTCTGACCGATAGTGAACCAGTACCGTGAGGGAAAGGCGAAAAGCACCCCATTGAGGGGAGTGAAAAGTACCTGAAACCGTGTGCCTACAAGCAGTGGGAGGACTATGGCCGTAAGGCAATGTCTGACCGCGTGCCTATTGCATAATGAGCCGGCTAGTTATTCTTGTCAGCAAGGTTAAGCGTGAGCGAGCCGCAGCGAAAGCGAGTCTGAATAGGGCGATAAGTTGGCAGGAATAGACGCGAAGCGGGATGATCTACCCTTGGCCAGGTTGAAGGTGAGGTAACACTCACTGGAGGACCGAACCGGTGTTTGTTGAAAAAAGCTCGGATGAGCTGAGGGTAGGGGTGAAAGGCTAATCAAATTCCGTTATAGCTCGTTCTCTCCGAAATAGCTTTAGGGCTAGCGTCGCGTGATTTGGATTGGTGGTAGAGACATGGATGGACTAGGGGGCTTTCCGGCTTACTGAATCCAATCAAACTTCGAATGCCAATTACAACCAGCGCGGCAGTCAGACTGTGGGGGCTAAGCTTCACAGTCGAGAGGAAAACAGTCCAGACCGCCTGCTAAGGTCCCAAAATTACAGTTAAGTGGGAAAGGAAGTCGGAACGCTCAGACAGCCAGGAGGTTGGCTTAGAAGCAGCCATCCTTTAAAGAAAGCGTAATAGCTCACTGGTCAAGCGGTCCGGTGCCGACAATACAACGGGGCTAAAACTGTATACCGAAGCAGCGGATGCACATCTTTTAGGTGTGCGTGGTAGGAGAGCATTCTGTCGTGGATGAAGCGTAACTGGGAAGATACGTGGACATTACAGAAGAGACCCTGCCGGCATAAGTAGCGATAATGAAGGTGAGAACCCTTCACGCCGAAAGTCTAAGGTTTCCTGAGGAAGGTTAATCCGCTCAGGGTTAGGCGGTCCCTAAGCTGAGGCCGAGAGGCGTAAGCGATGGAAATCCGGTTAATATTCCGGACCTCCCAAGATCTCGTTATTACGATGGGGTGACGCAGAAGGATAAGCAGGGCCTCCTATGGCTATGGGGCTCGATACGCGTAAGCTGGATTCTCCAGGCAAATCCGGAGAGTCTTAACAGTGAGGCGTAAAGCAGTAAGCCGAATGGCTGAAAGCTGCTGATTTCATGCTGCCAAGAAAAACCTCTAAGGAGAGGAATTGGGAACCGTACCACAAACCGACACAGGTAGACGAGGAGAATATCCAAAGGCGCTCGAGTGAAAGCTTGTTAAGGAACTCGGCAAATTAGACCCGTAACTTCGGGAGAAGGGTCGCCCTTCAGGGTGCAAGCCCAGAGGGGCCGCAGTGAAACGCGAACGGCGACTGTTTAACAAAAACACAGGTCTCTGCAAAGTCAAAAACGACGTATAGGGGCTGACTCCTGCCCGGTGCTGGAAGGTTAAAGGGAGAGGTTAGGGCGCAAGCTCGAAGCTTTGAACTGAAGCCCCAGTGAACGGCGGCCGTAACTATAACGGTCCTAAGGTAGCGAAATTCCTTGTCGGGTAAGTTCCGACCTGCACGAATGGAGTAACGATCGTTCGACTGTCTTAACGAGTTGCTCGGCGAACTTGTAGTACCGGTGAAGATGCCGGTTACCCGCAGCTAGACGAAAAGACCCCGTGCACCTTTACTATACTTTTACTATGAGTTACGGCCATTGCTGCGCAGGATAGGTGGGAGGCTTTGAAACCGGACTTTTGGGTTCGGTGGAGCCAACGGTGAGATACCACCCTGCGATTGTTGTGATTCTAACCTGCTCCCCTGATCGGGGAGAGGGACATAGTAAGACGGGTAGTTTGACTGGGGCGGTCGCCTCCTAAATTGTAACGGAGGCGCGCGAAGCTACACTCAGGTCGTTTGGAAATCGACCGTCGAGTGCAAAGGCATAAGTGTGGTTAACTGCGAGACCTACAAGTCGAGCAGATGCGAAAGCAGGCCTTAGTGATCCGGTGGTTCTGTATGGAAGGGCCATCGCTCAACGGATAAAAGGTACGCCGGGGATAACAGGCTGATCGAAGCCAAGAGTTCATATCGACGCTTCGGTTTGGCACCTCGATGTCGGCTCATCACATCCTGGAGCTGTAGAAGGTTCCAAGGGTTCGGCTGTTCGCCGATTAAAGTGGTACGTGAGCTGGGTTCAGAACGTCGCGAGACAGTTCGGTCTCTATCTGCTGTGGGCGTAGGAGATTTGAAGAGGGCTGTCCTTAGTACGAGAGGACCGGGATGGACGAACCTCTTGTGTTCCAGTTGTCCTGCCAAGGGCACGGCTGGGTAGCGAAGTTCGGTTGTGATAACCGCTGAATGCATATAAGCGGGAAGCACGCTCTAAGATGAGATCTCCCAACCCAAAAGGGAAATGAAGGGCCCTAGAAGACCACTAGGTTGATAGGCTGGAGGTTGAAGCGCAGCAATGCGTGTAGCTTACCAGTACTAATCGCCCGTTCGGCTTGTCCATAGAATTTACTCTGCGCAGTGAGCAAGTTCACTGTTCTAGAGTCATTCAATACAAGCTTTGTAGTTATAGAGATATAACTAATACGTTTTGGTAAATGTCTGCTCAATCTATTCAGTTGTGGAAGATCGCGGAGTGCGAGATTTTCTTTGACATGAAAGCCGCAAGCAGGTCCTTCGCGCAATCGCTCAGGATTTCGCCTCAAGGCTACGCCTTGAATGCGGCTCAATTTGCCGGTGAGTTTACCGCGAGGGTCACACCCGTTCCCATCCCGAACACGGAAGTTAAGCCTCGTTGGGCCGATGGTACTGCACGCGTAAGTGTGTGGGAGATTAGGTGATCGCCGGCATAATCCAGAAGCCCCATCCCTTCGAGGATGGGGCTTTTTGCTGGTTCCATTCCCCTTGCGACTGCGCACATTCCGTTGCGGCCAGTCTGGCCTGCTTTAGAGCATTTTCGTTAGCGTGTTCACGGTTGGTAAAGAATCGTGGTCTCCCACCCTAGCCGCAAAGAGCGCGGCTAGGATGGGGCACGGCGGATTCAAGGTGCAAGTGCAACATTTCCCAAACGAGGAGATGGTTGCACTTGCACCTTGAATCCGCCCACCCGCAATTTTGTTAACACTTGACGTGAATCGCTTTAGTGGACGGTGATGTAATCGACTGCATCGACTGCGCCGCCAGAGCTCAGATATCCGACAATCACGAGTTTGTGGCTTCCCTGGCTCATCGAGAGCGGCTGGTTGAGGCTGAACGAGCTGGCTGGTTGCGGGTTGTTCACGATCGACTCGGAGACGTTATCGACATAGAGGCGAAGAGCCGAGACATAGCCGGTTGCCGCGGTTGCGCCCGCGGAGATCGTCACTGGCGAGGAGACGGTCGCGTTCGGTCCGGGAGAACAGATCATGGCGCCCTGGGACGAGGGAGCGCAGCCTGCGGTTCCTCCGCCGGGGACGGTGAAGTGCTCACTGGCGACTACCGCTCCTCCTCCTACGGTTTCATACCCAACGATGACGAGATAATGATTCCCCGGGCTCACCGTGACCGGCTGGCTGAATTGAAATGCCCGTGTGCTAGCTGGATTGTTGATGATCAGCACCGAAACGTTGTCGATGTAGGCGCGCAGGGCGGCGATGTTGCCGCTTGCTGCGACGGCTCCTGCTGTGATCGTGACCGGCGAGGTAGCGCTTGCTCCCTGGGCCGGAGCGCAGATGATGGCTCCGGGCGCTGAAGGCAGACAGCCGCCGGTGTTGGACGTTACCGTCACCACGGCCGTGGCGGTGACAGCTCCGGCGTTGCCGGTTGCGGTGGCTGTGTAGGTGGTCGTGGCAGCCGGAGTTACGGTCTGCGTTCCTCCTGAGGGAGACAACTTGTAGCTGCTGCCGTCCGAGCCGTTGAGGACGACCTGGGTGGCGTTGGTCGCTGAGGCGGTCAGGACCGAAGAAGCTCCCGCCAAGATCGACGCCGGGTTGGCGTTCAAGGAGACGGTCGCCGCCGAGGGGCCGATCGTGACCGTGGTTGTGGCCGTGGCGTTGGAGGTACTTCCAACCGCGGTCGCGGTGTAGGTTGTGGTTGCCGCTGGGGAGACCTTCTGCGTGCCGCCTGCGGGGGGAAGGGTATAGCTGCTGCCGTCGGTTCCGCTTATGCTGACTTGAGTCGCGTTGGCTGCGCTCACGGTGAGGATGGAAGAAGCGCCGGCCGAGATCGATGCGGGGCTGGCATTGAGGGTGACGGTTGTGGCGGTTGAGCCGCTGACGGTGAAGTACTCGTTCGCGTCTTCCGCGCCGCCTCCGACGGTTTCATACCCGACGATGACGAGGTGATGGCTTCCTGGACTGACCGTAACTGACTGGCTGAATTGAAACGACTTTGTGGCGGAGGGATTGTTAATGGTCAGAATGGAGACGTTATCGATATAGGCGCGCAGGGCGGCGATGTTGCCGACCGCAGCAATGGATCCGGCCGTGATGGTTACGGGCGAGCTTGGGCTTGCTCCTTGTGCGGGTGCGCAGATGATCGTACCCGGGCTCGAAGGCAGACATCCGCCGGCGCCCGGAGTCACGGTTACTGTTGCAGTCGCCGAGACTGGTCCGTTACTGCCGGTTGCGGTCGCCGTGTAGGTGGTCGTGGCCGCAGGGGTTACGTTCTGCGTTCCACCCGAGGTGGACAATTTGTAACTGCTCCCGTCGGTGCCAGTGAGGATCACCTGGGTGGCGTTGGCCGCTGCGACGGTGAGAACCGAAGCAGCGCCAGCCGTGATGGACGCGGGGGTCGCGCTTATCTTCACGGTTGCCGCGGGCTGGCCGACCGTCACCGTGGCTGCGGCAGTTGCCTTCGCGCCGGCGCCGGTTGCGGTCGCGGTATAGGTAGTCGTTGCGCCTGGCGAGACGGTCTGCGTTCCTCCGGTTGCCGACAAGGTGTAGCTGCTGCCGTCGCTTCCGCTTATGGTCACCTGCGTCGCATTGGAAGCTGTGACGGTAAGCAGCGAAGACGCACCAGGGGAGATCGATGCGGGGTTCGCGTTGATCGTGACGGTTGCGGCGGGCTGGCCGACGATCACGGTGGCCATGGCGGTGGCGTTTGATTTGGCGCCGACTGCGGTCGCGGTATAGGTTGTCGTTGCGCCGGGAGAGACTTTCTGCGTTCCGCCGGTGGGCGAGAGAGTGTAGCTGCTGCCGTCGCTCCCGCTCACGGTGACCTGCGTCGCATTCGAAGCCGTGACGGTGAGGGTAGAGGAGGCTCCTGGAGAGATCGACGCCGGACTGGCGTTGATGGCTACCGTCGTCGTCGAACCGAGTTCTCCGTAGGCGGTCACGGCGTTCACCCCGCCTACATACACGTGGCCGTTGACAATGACGGGCACGGTCCATTTGACCGCGGTGCCGGCTGCGTCGCGGTGGTTGGCTGCCTGGCTGCTGTCGTAGAACACATTCTGCAGGTTCACAGGATCGTACGCGCGGAGAATGGATGGGCCGGTGTCATGCGCGGTGTTGTTGAGAACCCAGACGATTGCATTGGAGCTTCCATTGGCGGAGATAGCCGGAGTGGTGCCCGAGCCGTCGCAATCGCCACAGCCGAAGACCGCGGTGGACGTGGTGACCGGCGTGGTGGCAAATTGCTCCGTCTGCGGATTGAACGGCCAGGCAGAGAGAGGGCCGCCCTCTCCAGCCATATAGAGCGTGCCATTGAAGAAACTTGCGCTTCCTCGAATGGAGTGGCCGATGTTGAAGCTCTGCATGGAATCGTTGCTTGTGCCGGAATAGCCGCCCAGGTTATCCCGATTCAGCAGGTAGATCGTTCCGCTCTTATCGACGGTGAGCGCGAGATGCGGGATGGGTCCGGTCTGCGCGGGGAGGAGCACCATGGAGCTCATGCCCATGTCGAGGTCGTCGTTCGCAAGTTTGCTCTGGTCGGCAGGGGTGAAGTAGCTGTTCAGCCCGAGCGTGGAGCCCTGGAGGGAGAGCGAGAAGGCGGTGTCGCCATAGTCCGCGCCGCCTGTGTTTGCGTCGAAGGTGCCATTGCCGGAGGCGCCGAAGATATTTCCGGCGTCGTCGGAGGAGAGTGCTCCGCCGGCCAGCCAGATGCCGCCTTTGGCGCCGTTCGGAGTATCCAGCCAAACGCCGGTGCGCTGCGAGATGTCGGACGAACTATAGCTGATGACCCAGCCGTGATAGGAGCCGTTGTCGCCATGGGACGCCCAGGTGATGAAGACGGACGCAGGACTGGGACCGTTCGGAGTGGAGGCCAGCACGAGGCCGGCGCGTTGATTGCCGAGCCGGGGATCAAACGCGAGCGTGGCGCCGCCGCCGGCTTTTCCTGGAGCCGTCGCTTGAATCAAGGTCGGTCCATTCAGCGTCTCTGTACCATCGGTCAGCTTCAAGGCATGCAGGCGTTGAAAGTATTGAAGCGATCCGGACTGGGTCTTGGACTTGGCGACGACAAACAAGGTGCCCGTCGCCGGGTCGATGACCGGCGTGCTCGTAATCCCGATGGCGGGGGCGATATTGGACGAATTGACATCGTTGGGCGATCCCCAGGTCTCGTTCGAACCGAGAAGTGAGTCTCTCCACAGATATCCTTGGGCGGGGTTGTTGCCGTCGGCGTCGAAGGCATAGACGTAGTCCTGCTCGGTTGCCACGAAGAGCACGTTGTGGGTCGCGCCGTCCGGCATGAGCAGCCCTGACATATAAAGAGGCTGGGCGTAGACGTACCCTGACACGGGCAAGGTGAAGAGCTTGCCGAAGGACGAAGGATTGACATTGGCAGGAGTCAGCAGCGTCTCCTGGCTTTGGACTCCGGTCCTCGCGTTCCCATACTGCTGCGTCGTCACATTCTGGCTGATGCCGGCTGCGGTGTGCACAAGGAGGCCAAGCAGCAGCACAAGCAGAGAACGCGATTCGCGCTTGCGGGATACGTCTTGCGTCGCTGGGCGCGACGCAGGATTAATTTTTGCAGGAAGGAGACTTCGATGCGAAGAAGAGCGGGCTGGTGTCCGGGGCGCAGAGTCAAACGGAAGCACAATCTCTAGAAACCTGGCAAAACGTTGCATAGAACCTCCGAGAGTTTCTCTTCGTTCTGGAAGTGGTTCTGGAAGTGAAACAGACAATCCGAGCTCCGATCCCGACTATGGCTTGAACGGCTTTTCGCGATGCGCCGATCTTCAGGCCGGTTTACCGTCTTTTTGAAACGCACGGAGGCCGTTGCGATTTGGAGGTGTTTTTATAAACTCCGAGTTCGCGAAGGGGTTACGCGCGGCCGGCTATGCCTGTGGGCGCTCGGACTGGAAAGACCGGCGCAGACAGGAGAGGATGACCCTGTAAAACTGTGTTGCTTTTGTGTATGCAATCGAAAGACCAATTCGAAAGGCGCAGGTCGGGTTGCCAGGCGGGCTGCTGGTGGGGGCTACTGGTCTGGGCTGTTGTGGTTTTGCTGCTGCAACTCTTTCGCAGCCCGGCGTGCCTCGTCCGCAGCTTGCTTTGCGTCTCGCCTGGCCTGCGCGCCTGCTTCTCTGGCGTTGCGCTCGGCTTCGCGAGCGGCTCGCTTGGCGTCCTCGATGGATTGACGCGCCTCAGGGGGCAGGCCGGTGGGAAGATTGCTGATTCTCGGCGGCAAGGGGGGAAGAGGAGGCAGCGGCTGGATGCTTGCTTTCTTCAGCGAGACGTCTCCCTGGCTGGTGGAGATGCGGATCGTTGGAGTGGGGGAGCCGCCGCCGCCTACGGTGCCGCTGAGAATCTTCTTCTGCAGTCCCCCGTCAGGGACCTTGATCTCTGAGAATTCGCTTTCGATGTCGCCGTTATTGGCTTCGAGCTGATAGGCGAAGGAAGCATGCTCGGGTAGCGTGACTTCGACCGAGCCGTTGCGGTTTTCGATCGTGACGTTGTTCAGGGGCGGCGTGTTGGTGACATCGACCGAGCCGTTGCGGTTGGTGATGGTGACGTCGCCCGCGATGCGGTCGCAGGTGATGTTGCGATTGCCGGTGGTAAGAATGAGCGGACCTACCGCGTCGCTAGTCGAGAGATCGGCGTTGTCGCTGATCTCGATCTCGCCGTCGAGCCGAACGAGCTGGAGATCGGTGCGGCTGGTGTGGAATTTAATAGGACCGCGAATGCGCTCAAAGTGGGTGGTGCCGAAGTAATCGCCGCGCATGGCGACCGGGCCGATGATGTCGGACAGGGTGGTGTCGCGGCCACGGCCTTCGAGCGAGACGGGCCCGGTGATGCTGTGGGCGGAGAGGGAGGAGCTGCTGTTGTTGATCCGGGTGGTGACCGGGCCGGTGATGGCCGAGAGTTGGATGTCGCCGTGGTTGGCCGTGACCGTAACGGGGGCTTTGATGGCGCTGATGTTGACGTCGCCGTGATTAGCGTTGACGGTCACCGCGGCGGTAGAGGGCACGGTAATGGTGAGATCGGCCCGCGCTCCTTCCAGCCACGGAACGGTGAGGCTGGCGCTGTTGCCGCTGATGTTCAGACGGGGGCTGAGCTGCTGGGCCTTGCTGTCCGCCTCGGAGTCGGATCGGGTGTAGACCTCTTTGTGGACGGAGACGTGGATCTGATTGTCGTCGCTGGCGCCGGAGATGGTGACGTCGCCGCGCGGGTTATCCACCGAGAAGGCGCCGTTGGCCGGGAAGGACTGGCTGAGGATGACCTGATCGCTTTCGTGCTTGTCGCCGAGGAATTCGTCGATATTGTTCTGATCGAGATTCCAGCCGTAGAAGTTCCGGTCTCCGTGCATGTGCAGTCTGGCTTGGCCTGCGGCGATTCCGGCGATGACGAGAAGGATGAGCAGCGTGAAGACGCCGCCTCCGATGCGGCGCCGGTAGCGCGGCTGCGTGGGATCGGACTGGATGTAGTGGTCGAAGGCCCACTCGAGCAGCATGATGACGCCTGCGCCGATGAGCAGGAACGGCCAGAAGCGGGCATACCAATCCCACAGATGATGCTGGGGAAGACGGCCGGTCTGGACGAGCAGGAAGACGAGGCCGAGGGCGATCAGGATGATGGGGCCGAGGATGGAGCTGCGGCGCAGCCCGCGCATCTGGTAGCGGTAGGCGTCGCGCTGAGCCCGGGCCTGCTGCTTGAGCACGCGGCGCTGATACTTCCAATCGCCTCCGTAGGGCGGTGGTGGCGGGTAGTTTCCCATCGCTTAGCTCCCTTCCTGATCATGCGGCGTGGAGGGAACGATGGAGGTGGAGGGAGGGGCCGGCGCAGGTGCAGGAGGAGCGGTGTAGGGCGGCGCCGGATACGGGTAAGCGACGGGTGCCGGCGTGACGCGGCGGAGGATGGCGATCACCCCGGCGGCGACCAGGAAGAGCGGCCAGCTGTGCTCCCACGAGAGGATGTCGAAGGAGTCGAGCAGGAAGAGCACTCCGACGAGAACCACCCAGATGGAGCCGCGGACGGCGCAGTAGAGGCGATAGCGGTAGGAGGGAGAACCGTCGTCGGCGAGGGTGCCGGTTTCGGTCATCTTGTGCACGAAGATCCAGACGCCGACGCCGATGAGAAGGAAGGGCAGCAGCCGGTGGATGGGGAAGCGGTGGAAGAGCCCTGCGTTGCCGACCAGGAAGAGGCAGCCGAGGCCGATCAGCCAGAGGGCGCCGGAGGGGAACCGGTTTGTGGCCGGCGCGATGCTGGGGTCTATGGGATAGGGTGGGGGATAGGGTGGGACTCCGTAGGGCGGGACTGGCGGAACGGGTGGGGCGTAGCTCTCCCATGGCGTGCCGGGGGGAGTGCTCCAGGCTGTGCTTGATGCTGCGCTGGATGCTGGCGCGTAGGGAGAAGCCGCGGCGCCGCTCGCGGGCGGCGGAGGGTTGTCCGGCGTATTGGGGAAGGCGCCGGGTTGGCTTGCCGTGCCTGGCCACGCTCGGCCAAAGCCGAGACGTTCGCCGAGATCGTTCAACCCGAAGGGGTTGGGCAAGGGTGTGCCGTCGCGGCGCGCGCGGGCGGTGTGATGCGCTTCGATGACCTGGTAGAAGACCCAGCCGGCGATGAAGAGGCCGAAGATTCCGTTTTCATTGGAGAGGCTGACCAGGATGGCGAAGACGATCAGGTGAACGACGCCCTTGGCGTACTGGCCGTTGTACATGGCCCCAACGCCGGGGATGAACCCGAGCAGGGCGGCCAGGCCTGGGTTGGGCTCGCCCGGCAGACGCGGGGGCGGGACCCCTCCGGTTACTGTGTAGTTAACGTCGCCTGGTGTGCCGGTGTAGGGGTAAGCGCCGGACGGGGTCGCGGTGTAGGCTCCTCCACCGGGGGGCGGTCCCCCTACGCCGGCGAGCCTGGTCACTAGGCAAGGCTCACAGAACACGGCTGAGCCCACGGTGCGGGTGCACTCCTGGCAGAGCGGCTTGCCGCAGTTCTGGCAGAACGCGACACGTTCACGATCGGGATGATTGGCGCAGTTCATACCAGGGCCCCTTCCGGCTTCACGACGAATGGAGCGACAGCGAGAGCTTCTGTGCCTGCGGGGTTTGGATAGAGACGACGGAAGGAATCGGCCTGACGGATGGTTCCGCTCGGCACCTCACGCCGGCTGGAACCGGGCCCGGGTTTGGGGCGGCTCTGCTTCTGCGCGGGCTCACGGCCATTGGTGGGATGCTGATCGCTGCCCGGCTTCTGTTCGGGCTGCGCCGCAGGCTCGGCCGGTGAGTCCGGCGCGGCGGTAGACCCGGAGGGCCGGCTCTCTTCGGAGGGCTGCTGCAGGTCGCGGACGCGGGACTCGAGCTCGTAGACGACGCGCAGGTTGTCGGAGTAGCGCACGACCTTCGCCTTGGCCTCGTAACAAGTGCGCATGATGCTCGAGGGCCTGAGATCGCTGGCATGAAGCTGGCTGAGACGAATGCCGGTGAGATTCAGAGTGAGCGCGATCGAGAAGAAGGCCATGGCTGCCGTCATGGCGAGCCTGGGCTGCAGCATGGTTTGCCCGAGTGAGCGCAGCCCGGAGCGCACGCGGGTCCGGAACGGCAGGACGTTGGACGAGGCGATGGTTATTGAGGGCGAGGTCGCCGGGATCGGATGGCCGAGCAGTGTATTGGAGGGCCGCGGTCCAGGCCGTGGAGAGTCACTGACAGCACTTGATACATCGCTCGAAAGAACAGCGCCGCGGGCGGGAACACCGCTGATCTGGAGGCTGGCGGGGCCGCTGGTCTGGCTAAGAATGCGCTCGAGAAGATTCGCCGGCGGCTCGGGGCGCGGCGCGTGCAGCAACTCCATCCATTCGGCTCCCCGCCGGGCGTCGGCCAGCATCTCCGTGCAGCCGGGGCAGCCAAGGATATGGAGCTCGAAGGTGGCTTGATCGGCCGCGGAGAGGGTCCCGTCCAGCGCGTCGATCAGCATGGCTTCGCACTGGGCACAGTGCTGCGGATCGCCCGTCTGGCCTGGCTGGATGCTGCCGAATTGGTTGAAGTCCGTCACCGGAACCACCTCTCTCTCTAGCGTTTATGATTCCTATATTTCTATACGTTGCAGGAGCCTTGCCAGTTCCCCGCGACCGCGGCTGATGCGGCTTTTCACCGTGCCCTCGGGAATCCGAAGAATCTGAGATATCTCTTTGTAATCCATATCTTCAAGATCGCGAAGGATAACTGCTTCGCGGAGCTCGGGAGAGAGCTGCTTGAGCGCCTTCTGCACCCGGGCCCTGGTCTCGAGGCCGGCGACGTGCTGCTCCTGGGAGGGCCTGGAATCGGCGAGCCGGTCGGCCATGGTAACTCCGTCCGCCTCCCCGTCGAGGGTGGCATCGAGCGATTCCGAGGCGCGGTCGAGCCGGGTGCGGCGGAAGTGATCAACCAGCAGGTTCCGGGCCAGCGTCGTGATCCAGGTCTGGAAGCTGCCTTTTTGCGTGTCGAAGCTGGCGAGGTTCCGGTACAGCTTCAGGAAGACCTCCTGGGTGAGGTCCTCGGCGTCGCTGCCTGATCCGGTGAAGCGATAGCAGATGGCGTAGATGCGCCTGTGCTGAGAGCCGACGAGCTGCTGCCAGGCCTGGGCGTCGCCGGCCATGCACTGGCGTACCAGCCTGGCGAGTGCTTCCTGTGCGGCTTCCTGTTCCGGCGTGCGCTCCAACTTTGCCTCTGATGTTCGTAGTGGGAGCAGTGTACCGCGAGGATTGGGAGGTGGCGGTGTTTGTTGCAGATCGAACGGATGGCAGACAGCGGATGAGCGGTCGCGACGGGGCGGGGAGACGACGGATCGGGGGTGCGGGGGCTGGGCGCTTGCAATCTTGGGTGCAATCCCGGATGCGATCCCGGATGCAATCCTGGGCGCCGGCCTGGGAGCCAGCGCTATCGCGATGTGCAGAACACCCATGCCTATGGATACGCAATGCCGCGGCGGTTGGTTCAACCGCGAGGAAGGCCCATCGTCTCGGGAACCGCAGGGGGGAAACCGCGGGGAACCGCGTTTATGGCGCGGGAGACACGATGACGCCGCAGGCGATGCGATTGCCGGCGTTGCCGCTGGGATCGGTCTTCATGTCATCCGCCTTTTCGTGAACCATGATCGAGGTGCCGCCGTTGGCCAGGATGCTGTCGGGCGAGGCGGGATCGAGCGAGAGATAGTCCACCTTGAAGGTGGCCTGGCCGGTGCGGTCTTCGCCGATGGAGACATTCTGGGGAAGGTCTCCGGCATGGTGGCCCATGGGATTCTCGAGCCCGTGCTGTTTGCTCTCCGGATTGAAGTGACCGCCCGCTGACTTGAAGTCAGGCGCATCGCAGGCCGGTTTGGCATGGATGTGGACGGCGTGCTCGCCGGGCGGCAGGTTCTTCAGGTTGAGCTTGATGGTCAACTTGCCCTTTTTGCCTTGGTGAAAGGACGCGGATCCGGCATCCTGACCGCTGCTGGTTTTGAGCGGTACGACGAGCGTGGCCTTGGATTTACCAAAGAACGGAGCGGATTTCGCAAAGATAGAGGCGTTGGCGAAGGCGGGGAGGGCGAGAAGGCAAAGCGCGAATGAGACGAGAGTCTTGGGCATCAGCGGCTGCTCCTGTCAGCTACCGGTAAGAGTAACGGATTCCGAACCGGAGAAGGTACCGATCCGCATGCGGGAGGCGAACGGGATGGCAGAGAGGTGGCTCAGAGCAAAGTTTTTTGGTGTCGCGCAAGTGCAGGTTGTTGCATATTGACCGGGCGTGTGGCTATGCGTAGTATCCAGCAACCAACGTCGCATCAAGAGTTGTGTTCCTGCTGTGCCGCATCCCGCATCGAGTTAGCTGATCTCCAACTTTCAACCAAATCAATTGTCCAGTGAGGCCATGTGTATGAAGCGAAATACTATAACCAGCAGCCTGATAGTGACACTTTGTCTTGCAGCGCCTCTGGGGCTAACCTCAGCGGCGGCGGCGCAGACAGCTTCGGCGGCGCAGGTCCTTGTGACCTCGCCCGTGAACGAGACAAAAACCGTGACGTTGTCGGGCAACGTGCGCCGGGAGGCCAATGCGCAGAATGACCGCGGCGCCGTGAGCGGCGATCTGAAGCTCGACCACATGCTGCTGCAGTTGAAGCGGCCTGCGGATCGTGAGGCGGCGCTGGAGGCGCGGATCGAGGCAATGCATCAGCCGGGGAATCCGGCGTTTCACCAATGGCTGACGGCGGAGAAGTTGGGCGAGCAGTATGGTCCTAATCCGGCGGATATCACGGCCGTGACCAGCTGGCTAAGCAAGCAGGGTTTCGCGGTGAACAGCGTATCAAAAAGCGGAATGGTGATCGATTTTTCCGGCACCGCGGGTCAAGTGAAGTCTGCGCTGAAGGCGGAGATCCATTCGCTGAGCGTGAGAGGCGAGTCGCACATTGCCAATATGCAGGACCCGCAGATTCCGGCTGCGCTGGCGAACGCGGTGGCCGGAGTCGCTTCCTTGAATAATTTTCATCCGAAGCCGACGAACCTGGGCATAAGCGCGGCGCGAATCGACGGCGCGTCCAGGGCGGTCGTGCCGAACATTACAAAGACGTCTGGAGTCGCCGCGGCGCAGGGTGCCAGTCCTGACCTTACCGCTAACGCCAGCTACCAGCTTGTCGTTCCCGACGATCTGCATACGATCTACAACTTCGAGCCGGTCTACAAGAACGGGGTTACGGGCAAGGGAGAGACAGTCGTCGTAATAGAAGATACTGACGTCTACTCGGTGAAGGATTGGTCGGTATTTCGATCCACCTTCGGCTTGGCGAAATACTCGAAGGGGAGCTTCACGCAAGAGCATCCGGGCGGATGCACCGATCCTGGGGTTTTGATCGGAAACGATGGTGAGGCGATTCTTGACGCAGAGTACTCGAGCGCGGCTGCGCCGAATGCGGCGATCGTGCTGGCTTCGTGCGCAGACACGCAGACGACGTTCGGCGGTTTGATTGCGGTCCAAACGCTTATCAATCAGACACTGCCTCCGTCGATTATCAGCATCAGCTATGGCGAGTGCGAGGCTGCGCTGGGCGCGGCGGGCAATGCAATCTACAACCAAACCTATCAGCAGGCTGCTTCTGAAGGCGTATCGGTGTTTGTGTCCTCGGGCGACTCAGGCGCGGCAGGCTGCGAACAGAATCAACCGGCGTCGACACTGGGGATCGCGGTGAGCGGATTCGCTTCGACTCCCTACAACGTTGCAGTGGGAGGAACGGACTACGGCGACACTTACGCCGGGACCAACGCGGACTATTGGAACGCGAAGAACAATGCCACGTACGGTTCTGCGAAGTCGTACATCCCGGAGATTCCGTGGAACGACTCCTGCGCCAGCACGTTGATTACGAATATTGAAGGGTACAACGTGCCGTTCGGCGCAAATGGCTTCTGCAACTCGGCGTTGGGCGAAAAGTACTTCCTGACCACCGCTGCCGGAAGCGGCGGACCAAGCAACTGCGCTTACGGCAATACGTCGCCTGATAACGGAACGCCCGCCAAGAGCGGAACGTGCAAAGGCTACTCCAAACCAAACTATCAACGAGGGCTGGTCGGCAATCCGGCCGACAATGTCCGGGATATTCCGGATGTTTCGCTGTTTGCAGCCAACGGGGTGTTTGGGCACTACTACATCTTCTGCTACAGCCAGCCCGCGAAGGGCGCGGGTGGAGTGCCTTGCACGGGAAATCCAGAGAACTGGTCGGGAGCGGGTGGGACATCGTTCGCAGCTCCGATCGTCGCTGGGGTTCAGGCGCTGGTGAATCAGTCGACGGGACAGCCGCAGGGCAATCCCAACTACGTCTACTACTCGCTGGCCCGGCAGGAGTATGGCGGTGCGGGGAACAATTCGTGCAACTCGACATTGGGCAATGCGTCTGACAACTCCTGCACGTTCCACGACGTGACTGAGGGCGATAACGACGTCAACTGCACCGGCCCATTCAACTGCTATGACCCTTCGGGACCCAACGGGGTGCTTTCGATTTCGAGCAAGCACTACGAGAAGGCCTACAACAGCAATACCGGATGGGATTTCTCCACCGGCATCGGCACCCTGAATGTCGGCAATCTGGTTGCAAACTGGGATAAGGCTTTCCAGTAGCGGCTGGTTAACAGGGATGGACAGGGCTTGCATTCTGATGGGTGCGAGCCCTTTCCCGTTAAAGAAGCTCTGACTAAGTCGGAAGTACTTGGATGCGGAGCGAATTTTCGGACTGACATCGGGAATATGGGTAGAAAGGTATTGAAGGTATGGGCTGTGAGAAGGATATCGGGATCCTTCCCCTTCCCCTTCCCCTTCGCGATGCTCGAGGGTCAGGATGACAGCAAGAACTCGGAGCAGCACCTAATCAGAGGCACGAAGAGCCCGCTGGCGCAAGAATTTACTTTAGAACCTATTGGTTGGGAAACAGTCGTTGGCTCCCACCCTAGCCGCAAAGAGCGCAGCTAGGATGGGGCACCCAGAATTTGTCAATGTTGACGTAAAAACGTTAGTGGGCGCCCGCAGGGGCTTTGCCGGGCTTCACTTTTTTGAAGAGCCAGACGATGAAGACGCAGAAGAAGCAAAGCAGCGACAGCCAGCGGAAGACGTCGATGAAGGACCACAGTGAGGCCTGACGGCCGAGTTGCTGATAGAGCGTGGCCTGCGCGGGCGCGAGCGAGTTCGCGGTGCCGAAGTAGCCGCTTAGAGCCTGCCGGGTAGAGGCGACGCTGTTCTGGAACTGCTGGCCGGAGAGCGGAACGGAGTTGATGATCTCGTTCTGGTGAGAGTCGGCACGGCGGGTGAGAAGCGTCTGAGCGATCGAGATGCCGATGGAGCCGCCGATATTGCGCATCAGGTTGAAGAGTCCGCTGGCATTGCCGATTTGTTTGTTGTCGAGGGTGCCGTAGGCGGCGGTGCTGATGGGGACGAAGATGAAACTGAGGCCGAAACCGGTAAGCAGGATGGGAAGAAGGAGAGTGGTGGGGGAGATATCGAGGGTGACGTTGCCGAAGTAGAGAGTGGTGAGGCCGAAGGTGATGAATCCGAAGGAGAGGAGCCAGCGGGGGTCGGCTTTGTTGGAGAGGTATCCGATGACAGGCATGCCCATGACGGCCCCGATGCCGCGGGGAGCGACGGCCAGGCCGGCGGTGAAGGCGGTGTAGCCGAGCAGCTCCTGATAGAAGAGCGGAAGTATGGTGGTGGTGGAGTAGATGCCGACGCCGAAGAGGAAGATGAGGATAGAGCCGAGCAGGAAGTTTCGGTCTTTGAGGACCTTGAGGTCGACGATGGTGTCTTTGGCGTGCCAGCAGTGCCAGCAGAAGTAGACGAAGGAGATGACGAGGAAGAAGACGGCCCAACGGATCCAAAGCGCTCCGAACCAATCGTCTTCCTGGCCTTTGTCGAGGACTACCTGGAGGCAGCCGGTCCATACGATGAGCGCGCCGAAGCCGTAGCGGTCGAAGGCTGGGACCTTGGCCTTGCTGATGTAGGCGGGATCATGGATGAAGCGGTTGATCATGAACAGGGCCAGGAGGCCGATGGGGATGTTGATGTAGAAGGCGTAGCGCCAGGAGTAGGTGTCGGTAAGCCAACCACCGAGGGTGGGGCCGAGGACAGGGGCGACGACGACACCGAAGGCGAAGACGGCCATGGCGGCTCCGCGCTTGGCGGGGGGGAAGGATTCAAGGAGTATGGCCTGGGAGAGTGGCTGGAGTGCCCCGCCGCCGGCGCCTTGAATGACGCGGGCCAAGAGCATGATGCCCAGGGTAGGCGCCGCCCCGCAGGCGAAGCTGGCGACGGTGAAGACGGTGATGCAGGACATGAGGAAGCGTTTGCGGCCGAATTTGAGCGAGAACCAGTTGCTGGCGGGGAGAATGATGGCGTTGGCGACGAGATAGCTGGTGAGGACCCAGGTGGCTTCATCGTTGGAGGCCGAGAGCGAGCCTGCAATGTAGGGGAGCGCTACGGCGGCGATGGAGGTATCGAGCACCTCCATGAAGGTAGCGAGCATCACTGACGCGGCGATCAGCCACGGATTGACGCCTTTGGCGACTTGCGCGGATTGGTCTGCAGGTGCAACTGCGGCTGAAGCCATATTCCGGCTTGGGTCCTTTTCACGGGTGCGGTTCTCTACATAGAGGCGAAAAGGGGAAGCGGAGATGCTTTTTCTCGCAGTTGGCAGCTCGTCTCAATCGCACCGCTGGGGGGGCACGAGCGGGGCGATCCTGTCGCAGCACGGAGTGCCGGCTCTGAAGCGGCGTCAGGTTGGGGTGAGATTAAGCGAATGCTAGGAGCGGTCGTGGCCAACCGAGAGCAACTGAGGGTGACTGTTCGGGACCGATCCATAATAAAGACGCCGGGCTGAGGGTGGATGCCTGAGCGCGGGGATCTGCCTTGCGTCGAGGCTTTGCGGCAGCTCGGAGAAGTCCTCCGAAGACCAGGTAGAGGAGGTGTCGGCCGATCCAGAACGTGGATGGCTGCTGGCCGAGAGCGCGGGGGAGGAGTTACAGCCGGAGAGCAGGCCGGCAAGAAGGCCAGCCAGTCCAAGGGAGGCGACTTTCAAAAGATTGCGGGTGGTGCGTGAACCAGGCAGAAAAGGCATGAGCAAAGCTCCAGGTGAGGCATGATTGAGGCAAGCGTACGGGGGAGCATCCAGACCGACAATGACTCGTTCGTGGCAGCCGAGAGGCTGAGTAAACGGATGGGATTGGCTTGAGAGTTGCCGAGAGCTTTCTCAGGGTGCGCCGTCTCTAAAACTCTCGGGGTAGGAGGATGCTGGATCGGACCAAATCGCACGGAAGAACATGAGTGCTGAGCATGGCATAAGCCGTCGGCTGAGCGGCGCAGGCGTCGTGACGCAGCATAAGAGAAAACCTACAAGGATTGGGGTAGGAGGAAGCTGGGGGTTCCTGTGCTTAATGGGGCGGATCGATTCAGCTTGATGGTACCTGGGCGTTGAAGACCGGAGAATGCTCGCTTTGGTGGATGGAAAGCGGCCGATAAGCCCTGCAGAGGTAAGTGTGTAAGGGGAGTCCACATCCTGCTGCAACTTTTGTCTATTTAGAACATCAGAATAGTTGACAGTAAGTGACTCAAGGTGAGACTCTTGGATAGTCGCGATTGCTGGTGGGCTGCGAGCCCGGAAATGGGGACTTAGATGGCGAAGATTATCGGAATTGACTTGGGGACGACGAATTCGTGCGTCGCTGTGATGGAGGGTGGCGAGCCGAAGGTGATCCCCAATGAAGAGGGGGGCCGGACGACGCCCTCGGTGGTTGCTTTCACTAAGAGCGGAGAGCGTCTGGTCGGGCAGGTGGCCAAACGGCAGGCGATTACGAATCCGGAGAACACGATTTATTCGATCAAGCGCTTCATGGGCCGCCGGTTGAACGAAGTCGGCGACGAGATGAAGATGGTGCCGTATAAGGTGATCGCGAAGGGCGACAACATCGTCGTCAGCGCGCAGGGCAAGGAGTACACCCCGCCTGAAATCTCGGCGATGATTCTGCAGAAGCTGAAGAAGGCTGCGGAAGACTATCTGGGAACGTCGGTGAACGAGGCCGTGATCACGGTTCCGGCTTACTTCAATGACGCGCAGCGGCAGGCCACGAAAGATGCAGGCAAGATCGCCGGGCTCGATGTGAAGCGCATTGTGAACGAGCCTACGGCGGCTGCGCTGGCGTATGGACTCGACAAAAAGAAAGACGAGACGATTGCGGTCTATGACTTTGGCGGCGGCACGTTCGATATCTCGATTCTCGAGGTGGGCGAAGGCGTGATCGAGGTGAAGTCGACCAATGGCGATACACATCTGGGCGGGGACAATCTTGACCAGAGGATTGTGGACTGGTTGATTGCGGAGTTCAAGTCCGACACCGGCCTCGACCTGCATGCCAAGGGCAACGAGATGGCGCTGCAGCGGCTGAAGGATGCGGCGGAGAAGGCGAAGATCGAGCTGTCGACGGCGCAGGAGTCGGAGATCAACCTGCCGTTCATCACCGCTGACGCGAGTGGGCCGAAGCACCTGGTGCGCAACCTGACCCGCGCCAAGCTGGAGTCGCTGGTCGATGACCTGCTGCAGCGGTCGATTGGGCCGTCGAAGCAGGCGATGAAGGATGCCGGGGTCGATGCGTCGAAGATCGACGAGGTGGTTCTAGTCGGCGGCCAGACGCGTATGCCGAAGATTCAGCAGCTGGTGAAAGAGCTGTTTGGCAAGGAGCCGCATAAGGGTGTGAATCCGGATGAGGTGGTGGCGATCGGCGCGGCGGTGCAGGCTGGCGTGCTGGCCGGCGAGGTGAAAGACCTGCTGCTGCTCGATGTGACTCCGCTGACGTTGTCGATTGAGACGATGGGCGGCGTGGCGACGGCGATGATCAACCGCAATACGACGATTCCGACCAAGAAGACGGAGACGTTTTCGACGGCGGCGGACTCGCAGACCGAGGTAGAGGTGCATGTGCTGCAGGGCGAGCGGCCGATGGCGGCGCAAAACCGGACCCTGGGCAAGTTCAAGCTGTCGGGGATTCCGACCGCTCCGCGCGGTGTGCCGCAGATCGAAGTCACCTTCGACATTGACGCCAACGGCATTCTGAACGTCACGGCGAAGGACAATGCGACGGGCAAGGATCAGAAGATTACGATCACCAGCTCGTCGGGCCTGAGCAAGGAAGAGGTCGAGCGGATGGCGAAGGATGCCGAAGCTCATGCCGCGGAGGACAAGGAGCAGCGGGATGCGGTCGAGGCTCGCAACGGGCTCGATTCGATGGTCTACAACATTGAAAAGATGTTGAAGGACGCTGGCGAGAAGGTCCAAGGCAGTGACAAGGCTGAGGTCGAGACAGCTTTGGCTGAGGCAAAGACGACTTTAGCAGGCAGTCCGAGCGCAAGTGAGCTGAATGCATCGAAAGATCGTCTTACTACGGTGAGCCACAAGCTTGCCGAGGCGATGTACAAGGCTTCTGCCGCCGCTCCCCCCGCCGAGGGTGGCGCACCTGCGCCCGAGGGTAATGCCGAGGAGGCGAAGAAAGACGAAGGCGTGATCGATGCAGAGTACGTCGACGTTGATGGAAAGAGATAAGTGTAATCCGTAAGGGTGCATTTGAACGTAGTAAAGGTGAGGGGCGTTCCTGTTTGGGTGCCCCTCATTTTTGCCAGTCTGGTTTGTGGCGGTGGGCTGGTAGAGTGCGACTTATCACCGGGAAGGGTGTTGAAAGTGACTAGGAGCAAAGGGGAAGACAGGTACGCGGACGTGATTTGGCTTGAGAATCTGGAACTCAATCGATTACTTGGAGGGAAGACCATGACCGAGACGATGTGGAAGTGTGACCAGGTTCGCGCAGGCCGGCTGTACAACCGGATGATGTTCGACACGCGGGAAGAGGCAGTCCAGTTCATGCAGCGGATGCAGCAGATGGAGCCGGATCAGATGTTTTCGATTGAGGCGATCGAGGCGCGGCAGGTCTGGAACTGATCTTTGACAGCAGCAGCTATAGATTGGACAGCAGTACAGGCGATGGCGACGGTAACTCTGGTAGTGACCAGTGCCGGCGCCATTGCTGCTGTTTGCGAGAGTGATGAAAGGAGTCTATGCCGGAGGGAAACGAGATTCATCGCTGGGCCGAGCGGCATCAAGCGGCATTTGCGGGCAAGACAGTGCGCGTGGACGGGCCGCAGGGGCGGTTTACTGACTCGGGTGTGATAGACGGAAAGAAGCTGCGGCGGGTGATGGCCGTGGGCAAGCACCTGGGGTATGACTTCGGCCAGGACCGCATTCTGCACGTGCATCTTGGGCTGCGCGGCGACTTTGCGGAAGGCTCGGGGCCGCTGCCGGAGGTGCGGGGCGCGCTGAGGCTGCGGATTTGGAATGCTGCTGCGGCGAAGCGGCCTGCGGCTCCGGGGGTGAGCAAGAGACATGCCTGGTACTCGGAGGATGACGGCACGGGGCATACCGCGGCGGAGAAGCTGGCGTGGATTGAGTTGCGCGGACCTACCGATTGCTCGATCTACTCTGAGGAGAAGTGGAAGTCGCTGCTGGATCGGCTTGGGCCTGATCCGCTGAACGGCGATGGTCCAGCGAAGATGATGGCGAGAGTGAGAAAGAGCAAGAAGGCGATCGGCGCTCTGCTGATGGAGCAGGACGTGGCGGCGGGGGTTGGCAACATCTATCGCGCCGAGTTGTTGTTTCGCGCGCGGCTGAAT
This sequence comes from Edaphobacter sp., assembly GCA_965277545.1. GTDB lineage: Bacteria > Acidobacteriota > Terriglobia > Terriglobales > Acidobacteriaceae > Edaphobacter. The sequence goes on along the minus strand of OZ255826.1, from coordinate 4,303,406 downwards.
CCGTTTACGCCGGGCAATGAAGTAGAGGAGTCGACGCTGCGGTCGATATGGAAGGAAGCGGGCGTCTTGATGAAGGCGGGTATGGTCGACCGCAGAATTGTAACGACGAAGCCCGCGGACCGTCCGCATAAGGGAGGCAAGGCGCTGAAGGAAGAGGCGCACTACGTGTACCGGCGTCAGGGCCGTCCCTGCTTTCTCTGTGGGACGAAGATTCTTACGGAGGTCATGGCGGGGCGGAATCTGTTCTGGTGTCCGGTGTGCCAGGCGGGGAGTAAAGCCGTAACGGACAGCGTATAACGCTGCACGTGATACGCTCTAGAAATGATCGGCGGCTTTGCGGATGAGGAAGCGAAAAGGATCTTTGACCGACTTCCGAGCCGCCGTTACGGGCTGCTGGGAAAGGCTATTCTGAGAAAGCTGCTGATGCTTCACGGTGCGCAGCTGCTCTCTGATTTGAACAATCCTCCAGGCAATCGCCTGGAGGCGCTGCGGGGTGATCGAAAAGGGCAGCACAGCATTCGTGTCAATGATCAGTATCGGATTTGTTTTGTGTGGAGTGAACCCTATGCCTACGAAATCGAAGTTGCGGACTATCACTAATCCTGAGAATGCCGCTCGGAGAGGAAAGAGCGTTCCTCGAACCTATGCTCATAGAGTGCCGCCGATCCATCCGGGAGAGATGCTGCGCGAAGAATTCCTCGTGCCTATGGGCTTAAGCGCGAATGCATTGGCCCTCGCGATACGGGTTCCGGTGACTAGGGTGTCGGAGATTGTGAATGAACGTCGCGGGATCACAGCCGACACTGCGCTACGGTTGGCGAGATATTTTCGGATGACACCGGAGTTCTGGATGAATCTTCAGAGCCACTATGATTTGGAATCAGCTCGCGACGCGAAAGAGCGCCTGATTCGCGAGAGCATAAGACCGGCTCCTCAAGACAAAAGGACGGGCGCCTTGAAATTGGCTGCAACTGCTTAGGGGATAGCGGATGGCGACACAGACGAAGGACTATTACGGGACGCTGGGGATCAAGAAGACGGCGACGGCGGAGGAGATTCGCAAGGCGTTTCGCAAGGCCGCGCGCAAATATCATCCCGATGTGAATCCGAATGATAAGAAGGCTGAGGAGAAGTTCAAGGAGATCTCTGAGGCCAATGATGTGCTCAGCGACGACAAGAAGCGGAAGATCTACGACCAGCTTGGCTTCTACTCGGACAACATCGATCCGGCGGCGGCGGAGGCTGCGGCTCGAGGCGGATACGGCGGTCCGGCGGCCGGCTATGGCGGTGCGCGCACAGGACAGCGCGGAGGCCAGGAGGTTCCGTTCGACTTCGGGGGTTTCGATTTTTCAGATTTTCAGAGCGGCCGCGGAGCGCAGCAGGAGTCAGCCGGCGGGTTTGGCGGCAGCTTCAAGGATATCTTCAGCGGGATGTTCAGCGGCGGCCAGAGAGGCGGAGTGCGGGGTCCGCAGCCTGGAACTGATCTCGAGTATCAGGTCAGCGTGGACTTCTGGACGGCTGTACGCGGCGGGGTGACGCGGCTCGAGATCCAGCGGCAGGAGATCTGTCCCACGTGCAAGGGCAAGTCGACGACAGGGGGAAGCAAGGAGTGCCCGGAGTGCCATGGAACCGGGCAGGTGACGCAGATGGGCGGACGGATGAAGTTCAATATTCAATGTCCGCGCTGCGGCGGTTCGGGCAAGGTGCAGAACGCGTGCCCGACCTGCGACGGGGAAGGCGTGGTCACCAAACGCGAGCAGCTTGAGTTTCGCATCAAGCCCGGAACGCGCGACGGACAGAGGATTCGGCTCGCAGGCAAAGGCAATGCCGGAACCAACGGCGGCCCCGCAGGAGATTTGTTTCTCATCATCAAGGCGGGAACGAACCCAGTGTTCACTCGGAGCGGCGACGATATCTACGTCACGGTTCCGGTCACGATGACGGAGGCGGCGCTGGGCGCGAAGGTAGATGTGCCCACGATCGATACTCACGAAGGCGGAGCGAGGACGCAGTTGAGAATTCCGCCGGGGACGCAGACCGGGCAGAAGCTGAGGCTGAGAGAGAAAGGCGTGCCGTCTGCGGCGAAGGAGGGCATGCGCGGAGACCAGATCGTTGAGGTCAAGATCGTTGTGCCGAAGGTGCAGGACGAACGGAGCAAGGAGATTTTGCGTGAACTGGCGAAGTTGAATCCGGAAGATCCGCGCGAGAGTTTGTTCGGCGGAGTTTAAGGAGCGTGGAGCGGCTTTGGTCGGACGTGCAGGCGTGGGGGCGAATTAGTTCTGCGATTTGGCAGCGAACCCCAGTTTGAGCTGGTCGGTTGAGTCCGGCGCCGGCGCGGGCAGGAGGAGTTGGTTGGCCACGCTCGCAAGGTACTGCGTGGAAGCCGGGGCAAGACCGGCGATGCGGGCGGCGAGCCAGGCCTGCGGAGTAATCGTGATCTCGGCGCGCCCGGCGGCCACAGCGCGGTAGATCTTGTCTGCGGCGTGCGTGACAGAGGCGGCGATTACGGGCGTTTTGGCAGCCAGGTTGAACCAGCGCTGTTCTTTTTTCACTTGACCAGTGTAGTTCGCATGGGCCTCGCCTCCGGTGCGCATCAGGCCGGGACAGACGGTAGTGACGCGGACGCCCTTGTGGCGGAGTTCGGCGTGCAGGCCCTCGGAGAAGCCAACGAGAGCGAACTTGCTGGCAACGTAGGGGAGCAGATGCGGCACGGGAATCTTGCCGCCGATGCTGGCGATGTTGACGACGGCCGCGTGCCCGTCCTTTGGATCGCGCTTGAGCAGATGAGGCAGCGCGGCATGGGTGGTGTAGAGAGCGGCAAAGAAGTTGGTGGCCATGGCACGGCGGTAGGCGGCGAGTGGCTGGTTCTCGACCGGACCCACTTCAATGATGCCGGCATTGTTGATCAGGACGTCGATGCGGCCGAAGTGGTCGATGACGTGATCGATAAGCAGGGCGGCCTGTGAGGCGTCGGTGAGGTCGGCGGGAATCAGCAGGACATCTTCCTGCGACTGGACGGCGCCGCGCGCGAGCAGGCTGTGCCGGGCTGCGGAGAGTTCGTCGAAGCTCCGCGCGGCGAGCACAAGCTTTGCTCCGTCGCGGCCGAAGCGCTCGGCCAGGGCAAAACCAAGACCTCGCGAGCCGCCTGTGATGAGCACGACGTTGCGATGGCTGCGGATTGCGTTCTTTGGACCTCTCGGCATGAGGGCGTAGCTGGCTGCGGCTGCAGCGGCGAGAATTCCAGCGGCAATCTGGGCGGTATGTAGAGCGGCTCTGGACTTCTTCATGGCATACGATGAGATGCTGATTGCTGTAAGAGAATGTGGTCTGGTGAGCGACTTAGTTTCGTCGAAGGCACGAGATTAGACGGAAGACAGGCGAGAATTGAAGGATGCGCAGCATCATTTGGAGCGAGGAGAAACATGCGATCAACCGGCGAAAGCATAGGGTATCATTCCCTGAAGCAAGCGAGATCTTCTTCGACCCGTTACTCGTAACGGTGCTCGACCATCGGCATGCAGCGCAGGAAATGCGATTCTTCAGCTTAGGATTCACTCCATTGAAACGCCTGCTTGCGGTTGCGCATACTGAAGAGGAAGAGCTGATTCGAATCATTACCGCACGAGACGCTACTGCTCGCGAAAGGAGAGTGTATGAAGACGGCGAATGACATCGATGAGCATGGCGATATGCCGGCGGAGATCGACTTCTCCGGGGGGATACGTGGCAAATACAAGGGTGTCATTGAACCGCTCAATAACCTCATCTTGATTGAGCCGGATCTATTTGAGACTTTCCCCAGCGCGGAAGCTGTAAACGATGCTCTGCGAGTGCTGAAGCGGGCGGCTACAAAGGCGGCGCGTCCGGGAAAGCGTCGCGTTGAGGCGCGCGCGAGCTAGTCAGGACAACCTATGGCGACAAAGCGGAAGAGCCGGGGCGCGTACATGATTTCATCGGTGGCGGAGATGTATGAGATTCATCCGCAGACGCTGCGCCTGTATGAACGGGAGGGTCTGCTGCGGCCTTCGCGAAGTGAGGGAAACACGCGGCTCTATACCGATGAGGACCTGGAGCGGCTGGAGTTCATTCTCAACCTGGCGCGGGATCTGGGCGTCAACATCGCCGGAATTGCGATCGTGCTGCAGATGCGTGAGCGGATGGAGGAGATGAATCGCCAGATGCAGGGATTCGTCGATTACGTGCGAACGGAGATGCTGAGCAGAATGCAGCAACAGCAGGAGCCCCAGGCGGGTCTGGTCCCGATGCGGAGGCCCATGGTGGTGCCGGGAAAGGTCCCGGTAAGGACGAACAAGAAGAAGTAGTGCGTTGGGATTCGCGGGTGCGGGATCTTCCGGCCGGCTGCGATAAACTAAGGCGTTGCGGTGCCTGTGGCTATGTTCTCTTTGTCCTGACGTCAACTCCGGTATGCGTGCAAGGGTGAGATGAGTCTGTTGCTTCGGATTTTATTCTGGGTCGCGTTGGGCGGAACGGTGACCTCGACCATTTATTGCCTGATGGTGATTGCGGCCGCGGTGCGGTTTGGACTGCGGAAGCGCCGGGAGGATCGCGCAACGGCGAGCTTTCTGCCGCCGTTGAGCGTGCTGAAGCCGCTGCATGGGACCGAGCCGGGGATGGAGCGGAATCTGGAGTCGTTCTTCGAGCAGGATTATCCGGAGTTCGAACTGATCTTCTGCGCGCGACACGAGACCGACGAAGGGCTGCGGCTGGCGCGGCGGGTGGGCGAGCGATTTCCAGCTGTGGAGGCGAGCTACGTGACATGCGGGGAGCCGCTGCCGCAGTTTCATAACGCGAAGGTGTTTTCGCTCGAGAAGCTGGACTCTGTGGCGCGCCATGATCTGTTGATCACCAGCGATGCAGATGTACGGGTGACGAGGGACTACCTGAAACGGATGGCGCAGTACTTGAGAGAGCCGCGGGTGGGACTGGCCTTTTGCGTTTACTTGGGCACGACCGACCGGGGCGCTGCTGCCGGCTTTTCTTCGCAGCTCGATGCGGTGGGCAAGAGCGTGGAGATGACCTCGGGCGTGCTGGTGGCTGACATGCTCGAGGGGACTAAATTTGCATTGGGCGCGACCATGGCGGTACGCAAGGATTCGTTCCGCAAGGTGGGCGGATTCGAGGAGCTGGGGCAGTTCTATGCGGATGACTTTGTGCTGGGGAATCGCCTGGCCGCGCAGGGGGCTGGGGTTTTGCTGGCGACCCATGTCATTCGGTTAATGGTGCAGGACACGCCGTTCGGGCTCTCGTTTCGCAATCAGTTGCGGTGGATGCAAAGTACGCGGCGCTCGCGTCCGTGGGGGCATCTGGGCACTGGGGTGACGTTTGCCATGCCGTTCGGCGTGCTGGGGCTGCTCTGGGGGTTGCTCAGCGGGCATGCTTTGCCTGGCGTGGTCTGGCTGGCAGCGATGGTGGTGAATCGGTGGCTGCAGGCCGGCGCGGTATTGCGCGTCATGGGCGATGCAGAGTGGATGCGTGGGACGTTGATTTATCCGCTCCGCGACCTGCTGGGCAGTCTGCTCTGGCTGGGGAGCTACGCCGGAGACCGGTTCTACTACCGGGGCAAGATCTACAAGTTGAAGGAGGGCGGCCGCGTGGAAGCGCCCGTCAGCTCTTCCTCCCAGAACGCCCCGCCAGACGCAGCTGGATACGCGGCGCAAAGTCCGGAAAGCAACTCAGAGAGCGCGCCAGCCAGGAAGCCACAGATCCGGTGACCGGGTGGTTTGCTGGGGACTTCCGCTACTTGGCCCAGCGCTGCATCGCATCCGGCGCCACGCGGAGTGAGATGCTTTGGATCTCCTCGCCGGCGACTTTACAAACCATGACTGAGTCTCTGCCGAGGCCATCTTCTTCACTGGCCTCGAGGTAACAGGACAAGAGGCGGGCGCCGTCGGGTGTCTGATTCCGATGTTCTGCTTCCATCGTGAGATCCTCCTTCACCTGCTGTGGGGTTTTGGAGAGAATATCGGCCTTTGCCCGGATATGGTGATACGACTTTGGTGTCAGGGGGGTTCTCTCTTTGGTTCCCGAGCAGGTTTCCAAGCAGAGGCGAGTCGGAAGACAGCCACTCTATTGGTTCGTCAGGACGGTCTTGCCGCCATAGGCGCCAAGGGTGCGGACAGGAGCGTAGCGGCTCAGGTCGCGAGTGCGTGCGTTGGCATGGTAGGTGAACAGGAAGATGCGGCGTGGGCTTGCCCAAAGCTGGTGGAGAGAAGAATCAGATTCGAAGATGGAGGGCGCGTCGGGCCAGAAGCTGCCGTACCAGAGGCCGTTCACGCGGCCGTTGAGGAGATGAACCTGCTGCTGGGTATAGAAGATGAGTGAAGAGCCGGAGGTGAGCTCGCCATCAAGGAGGATGAGGTCGGCTGGTCGATCCGGGCGGCGCGGTTCAGCCTGCTGCGCCCGATCGATCGCCTCGGCGAGCTGTTTGGAGCCAAGAATCGGGTAGAAGCGGCGGAGGCCTTCGTGTACGGAGAGCAGGGTAAGGGTCGCCGCAGCCGCGAGGGTGAGGTTGGCGGCGTAGGTGCGGCCTGAGCGCCGAAACAAGTAGCTGCCTGGGCCAAGAGCCAGCATGCTGACGGCGACGGCGGCGAGAGGCCCACGGAAGAGACCCATGGCGGCTCCGGTGAGGTCGAAGAGGTGACCGAGGGAGAGGTTGTAGAACTCAGGATTGGCGGCCAGCAGGGTGGAGAGGTCGGTGCCGGGCGCAGGGTGGGGCGCGGTGACAGCAAAGTACGTGCACACGATCGCGATGACGATGGCGGTTGGCAGAAGAAGATACCGATGCCAGCAGAGAGTGCTGCGATATGCGCTTGATTGGGGATCGGCATCGGCCCAGGCCAGGGCTGCGCCGGAGAGCAGGGCGAGCGCCGGAAGCGTTGGAACGGAGTAGTACTCCTGCCTAGCGGACACGGTGAAGAAGCCCATGACGACGGCGATCCATATAAAGAGGGGGATCGCAGGCGAGCGGTTGTTGCGCAGCGTGTTGAAGGTCAAGCGACCGCGTGAAGGCAAGAGCCGCGCAGATGCAGGCAGGAAGGCGGCCCAGGGCATCGCCCAGAGAATCGCAAGCAGCCAGAACAGCCAGACTGGAGTCTGTCCGTAGTCGTGGGGGATGCGTTTTGATAGGAAGCGAGCGATGTGCTCGTTGTAGAGATAGAACCACGTCCAGCCGCCCTTTGCGGGCAGACCCAAGCCGGCAGGAAGGGCAATCGCAGGCGTGCGGAGTGCGGCGAGGATGTGCCAGGGTGCGGCGAGAACGAGAAATACGGCAGCGCTGGAGACGGGATGAAGTTTGAGGAGAAGAGGCAGCTGTCTTGAGACAACGAGATAGAGCAACACGAAGCCTATGGGAAAGACGAGGCCGATGAATCCTTTGGTGAGGACGTTCAACGCCATTACCGCGGAAAAGGCGAGACAGGGGAGGAGGGGGCTCTTCGAGGCTGCGCCTGCAACGGGTATGAGGTTGTGCGGCTGCGCCAGCCTGATTCGTTCAAGGGCAATCAGAAAGAGGTGGACGGCGAGAGTCATCCAGAGGGCAAGGAGAATGTCCGGAATGTAAAAGCGGGTGTAGAGGTAAGGGCCTACGGAGGTGGCGAGAGCGAGGGCCGCGTACAAGCCTCCGCGGTCGGGGTGTTCGACAGGGGAGAGGCTGCGGAACAGACGGATGCCGAGGCCGTAGGTTGCGATGAGGAGCGCGAGGACGCATAGAGCCAGAGGAAGGCGCGCCGCCCAGTCGTGGACGCCGAAGATGTGCAGGAACGCTGCGGCCATCCAGTACATCAGGGGAGGCTTGTCGAAGAACCGTATGCCGTCGATGTAGGGCGTGACATAGTCATGGCGGCGGAGCATCTCGCGGCCGATCTCGATGTAGATGGAGTCGACGTCGTCGAGCAGGCCGGGAGTGAAGAGACCGCCGATCTGGAGAATGAGCCACGCGAGGAAGAGGAGGCCGAGCGAGCGGAAGCTCCAGCTGCGGTGAACGGGTTGGGTCGCGAGTGTGGGCGGGGTCATTCTCGGTTCAGGTGCTGACGGCCGATATCTCAGCGGTCAGCGGCTGGGTTTGCTGCGTTGGAAGGATCGAGGGGCCGGTCGGTGTAGAGGGTTTTGCCGGAGGTCTCCTGGAGAAGCAGCTTGTGAGAGCCGAGGAGCTGGTCGACGATGTCGCGCTTCTCGAGAGGGACGAAGAGGAGCTTGCGCTGGCCGTGGCCCCAGCGAGCAAGGAGTTCCTGCGGGGTAAAAAAGATGTGGGGAGCGTCGGGAAAGGTGCTGCCGAAGATCATCGAGGTGGATCGACCATCGACCAGTTCCACCTGGCGGCCGAGATAAAAAGCGATCGAAGAGCCGTAGGCCTGGTCGCCATAGAGGAAGACCTCGGTGTTGGGCGAGATAGCGTGGCTGGCCTCGAGCTGCTGGATTCTCGCGGCCAGAGTCTCGGACGAGAGCATGGGGCCGAAGCGGGCAAAGGCGATGTGAGCGGCGACGAGAAAGACAGTGGAGGTGAGTGCGATGGCCGTGTTCGACGCGAGATGGCGGCGCTGCGCGCGCAGCAGCCACGCTGCAGGCGGGCCAATGAGGAAGCCGAGGAGAGCAAGCGTTGCCGGCAGACGCAGTGCGGCGAAGCTGGCGCCGGTGAGATCGAAGAAGTGCGACATCGAGAGCGTGTAGTCGCCGACGTCGCGGTGGGCAAGCAGATCCCCGATATCGGGAACGTAGGGGAGGTGGCGGGAAGACCAGAGGCCATAGGCGAGGGCAAGGGAGATGGCCACTCCCAGAACGGTGAAGGCAGCGTGGCCGACGGTGATGGAGCGGCGATAGGCGGGATCGAAGGCATAGGCCTGTTCCGCGCCGGTGAGGGCGGCCGCGAGCAGCACCAGAATCGGCAGGTAAGTGGGGAAGGTGTAGTACTCCTGGTTCGTCGAGAGAGAGAAGAAGATGAGAACGAGCGCAGCGAAGAGGCTCAGGAGGAGCGTGGTCCGTTGCGCCAGCGTCGGAGCGTGAATGAGCGGCGATCCGGCGGGGGCATCGGTCTGGCGGCGACGCAGCTCATACCCCAAAAATCCAACGGTCGCTAAAAGAACCGTAAAGAGATAAGGGACGTGAATCGTATCGCGTAGAACGATGCCGACGACTACGACGGCGAAAGGCTGCCAGAAGAAGGTGCGGTCGGCAGGGATCGGATTGGATTGCGTGTAGCGGTTGAAGGCGGTCCAGGCCTGCCTCAGCAGCGCTCCGCAGAAGAGCGACCACGGAAACAGCCAGACCAGGTGGAGGCTCCAGAACAGATACCCGGGGAGCTTGTTGTAGTCCATCGGATAGCGCTTGCCGAGAAAGCGGAGGAAGTGCTCGTTGATGAAGTAGAACCAGAAAAAGCCGTGGCCATTCAGTCCGCCCGTGTTGCGAAGCCCGGCGAGGATGTGCCAGGGTGCGGCGATCAACAAGAACAGCAGCGGTCCGGTGAAAGGTCTCAGGCTGCGCCAGCTCCTGTATTCGCCGGCCAGCGCGAGGTATACGGCTGCCGCGCCGAAGAAGAAGATCAGCGCGACGAGGCCTTTGGTGAGGACGGCCAGGGCGAGACTTGTCCACATGGCGTAAACGTACCGGGCCATGGCGGCTTTGCTGCCTTCGCTCGCCCAGGCGAACTCTTGGGGGCGCAACGCCTGCAGCAGGCAGTAGAGGGCGAAGCAAAGGAAGAGGGAGATGAGCACTTCGGGGATGAAATAGCGCGTAAAGAGGAAGACGCCGGCAGAGGTGAGGATCGCAAGCCCAGTATAGAAGCCGGTGCGGGCGTTGAAGGCCTGGCCCGCCCAGCGGAACCCGAGCAGCGCGAGGAGCAGAACGCCGATGGCCTGAGGCAGATGAGTCGCGAAGGTGTTGAAGCCGAAGATGCGGAAGCTTGCGGCGACGAGCCAGTAGGGAAGGGGCGCCTTCTCAAGATAGCGTATGCCGTTGACTTGGAGCGTGACCAGATCGCCCGTCAGGGCCATGTGTCTGGCGGCGTTGGCGTGGGTTGCGTCGGCATCGTCGAGCAGAGGCGGCGTGAAGAGAGAGGCAAAGAAGATGACGAACCAGAGGCCGAAGAGCATCAGCAGCGCCTTCAATGGGCGAGGGCTGCCGGTGGAGAGTGTGACCGAAGGCGCGGGAAGAGCTGCAGGCAAGGTCTGGTTGATCATGAGCAGATGCTGTCTTCTTAGGATAAACGCCTTCCGCTCCCGCGGGGGCGTCCTGGCCGGGCGGAGTTCGCGGGAGACCGCAATCCGGAGATGTAATCTGGCGGTGCGGCAATTTTTGCGCATGAGGGACGACAGCAACGATGCCTACGTTCGCAGCGGTGGATATTGGATCAAACTCCTGCCGGTTGAAGATTGCTTCGGTGCAGATGCATCGACTGAAGATGCTCCACGAGGACCGGGAGGTGACGCGGCTGGGGGAGAGCGTCTTTCAGACCGGCGTGATCTCGCCCGAGGCGATGGCGGCGACCATCCGAGCGCTGAAGCGTTTCCATAAGGCGGTGCAGCTGCATGTGGCAGACAAGGTGCGCGTGGTGGCGACCAGTGCCATGCGGGACGCGCGCAACGCCGCTGCTTTCACGGAATGGGTCAAGTCGGCTACGGGCTGGAACGTGGAGGTGATCTCAGGCCTCGAGGAGGGGCGGCTGATTCATCTGGGTGTGGTGACTCACGAGGTGGGCGCGCGCGGACGCTGCCTGCTGATTGACCTTGGAGGCGGAAGCTGCGAGGTGACGTTCTCCGACGGAGGGCGCATCAAGTCGATGGTGAGCATGCCGTTGGGAGCGGTGCGGCTGCAGGAGGAGTTTCTACGCAGCGACCCTCCCGCGAAGGCGGATGTCGCTCGTTTGAAGCAGTTCATCGAAAGAGAACTGCGGCGGGCGGAGAAGAAGCTGGGAACTCCCCGAGTGGCTCTGGTGGTCGCAACTTCAGGGACGGCGGCGGCGTTGGCCGAAGCCAGCGGGCACATCCGCAAGGGCCGACTCCCGAAGAAGACGCTGGCCAAGAAGCGGCTGGAGCGGGTGGGAGCGCTGACCGCGGATACGCCCGATGTGCGGAAGCTGGCAGACCGACTGGCGAAGATGAGCAATGCCCAACGGGAGGCCGTGCCGGGGATCGGGCCGCGGCGATCGGAGATCATCGTGGGCGGCGCGCTGGTCTATTCGAGCTTGCTGGAACGGATGGGGCTCAAGGGATTTCGTTACTCGCCGCTGGGACTGCGAGACGGGATGCTGGCGCAGATGCTGGGAGAGGTGGACTTGAGAACCTCGGTGCACCAGAAGATGGAGAGTGAACGCTGGGCGGGTGTACTGGAGGTCTGCCAACGCTATGGGATCGAACAGCGAAAGGTGGAGCCGGTGCGGCAGCATGTAGTCGAATTGTTCCACGCGCTGGCGCGGGTGCACGAGCTGCCGGAGGACTACCGGCTATGGCTTGAGGCCGCGGCGATGATGCAGGACGTCGGCAAGTTCATGAACCACCAGGGGCATTACCGGCACACGCAATACATCCTCGCCAACTCGGAGATCTTCGGGTTTTCGCCCGAACAGCGGCTGATCGTGAGTGCTCTGGCGCGATATATGGGCAAGAGCCGGCCGGACCCTATGGATAGGCCGATGCGGTGGATTCCGGTGGAGGAGCATGTGCATGTGACGCGGGCGGTGGTTTTGCTGCGGCTTGCCGTGGCGCTCAATCAGGATCGCGCCAGCGCTGTGTTGCAGATGAAGACGCACGTCTATCCCAAGCGGGTGCTCCTGGAACTTGTGCCGGGCAGGGGTGGAGCGGAGCTGGAGGCGTGGTCGCTGCGCAAAGAGGCGGCTTACTTTCGCGAGATCTTTCGGCGCGAGCTCTTTGTCGAAGTGGCGTAAAGGGCGCGCACCGTGCGTGGATCGAGCAGGCCTTGGAGGGTAGCGGGCCCACGCGTCAGGACGAGGCGGGCGAGCGAACCCTTGCGCAGGCGAACGCGAGCTTCGGGGCCGGCGGCGGGGACCAGCAGCGAACCGAGAAAGATGGACAGGTTCGGATTGTGGCCAACCAGCAGCAGGTTCTCTCGACTGGCGCACTCGCGGAGAAGTTTGTGAAAGTCTTTGAGCGTCGCCTCGGGCGCCAGCGCATTCGTGTGCAGGATCTGCGTTTCGTAGCCCGTCTCGGTGCCGATAAGCGAAGCCGTCTGCAGACAGCGCTTCAGGGGACTGGAGACGATGAGGTCGAACTGGACATGGAGGGCGTTCAGGATGTGGGCGAGTTGAAGGGTATGCTTTTTGCCTTCTTTGTCGATGGGACGCTTGAGATCAAGGAGAGGATTGGCGCGACGTGTTCCTGCGCTGGCGTGGCGAAGAATATACAAATTCATAATCTATTAACATTTTAGCGCAGCCACATTGCAGGGGAGTTGGTTTGCCGTGAGAACACGGCGAATTCCGTGACTCGCGCGGTGGTATTGGCTAGCTGCGACTGCTTGCGCCGATTCAGCGTTGGGGTTCGTCCGGACGGCGATGGAAGATCCCGAGATCGGGTTCGTCGAGCGACGGAGACGCCGGCTCCGGATCGGGAATGGGATCGGAGACGACAGGTGGAATGGGCTGCATGACGCCGCTTTCGTAAGAAAGGTCCTCACGTGGAACGACGGGCGGCGCGGGGGATTGCTGGTCGACCGGGGTGGAAGGAGGAACCGGAGTGAGAGGAGCGACGCGAGCCGCGACCGATCTGACCGGAAGCTGCGGCAGGGGATAGATGGGGTACTGCATGGCCAGGGAGGTTTCCATGCCGCGCTGCCAGAATCGTGTCAGCAACATGAGAAAGAGCCCGATCTGGGTGAGCAGGAACGCAGGCCAGACACGCGGCTGCGCGAGCATATGGACAGACAGACGCGCGGCCAGCAGAACAGCGGCCGCTCCCAAGATCGCGAGCAGAAGGAAGATGGGGAACGCTTCGGCAAAGTTTGCGCGCAGCACCCGCCAGGCTGGGGCAAAGGTGCGAAGGACGCGGCGATCCGATCTTCCGTTGCTTCGGATGTGCAGACCGACCTGCACCGTATACACCTCGACCAGATCGAAGTAGAGCCGAAGGAAGCAGGCGACCAGCAGAATAACGGCTATGCCGGCCATGCGGGCAAGGAAGGAATGAAAGCCCACGGCATGTTCTTCGACGTGTTCGGCCCACTTGGTTTGCAAAAAGGCCAGCAGCCCCAGAACTAACCCGGAGAGGATCAAATTAAGTATCGTGATTCGCACAAACCGCCAGAAGTAGAGCAGGCCCTGGTGAAAGAGAGTGCTCAAGCGGGCGGGCGAATCTGTCTCATAACAGAAGAGAGTTCCGGGGATGAGGACAAAGTAGAGGAGCAGGAAGAGCGGGACTGACAGGTAGCTGGTCGCGGGGGATGCCGCAGGGCTGCCCTGGAAGCGCATGAACGTGCCGGCAACGGCGCCGAGGTCGAAGCCATTGATCAGGCGCTGGGCGGCGAGCGAGTTGTCGAGGATGGAGGCAAGCTGGGTATGCAGGCGCAGAGAGAAGAGCAGGGCCAGACCCAGATTGAAGACATAGGCCCAAAGCAGGGCGGGAAAGCGGCGAATCGTGATGGAAAGACCAAGCAGAAAAATGCTGCGGCGTTCAGACATGCGGTCGGCCTCGATAGGTTTTGCGAATAGTACGTCTCTGATGGGTTGTGATATCCGGGACAAGCGGTGCTAAACGATCCAGGCAGCAGCCTGAGCAAGAAATTGCTGCATGATCAGCCAGACGTTCGACAGTTTGCGGGCTGCGAGTCGATTCGGTTCTGTGGTGTAGCTGTTGTTGAAGAGGTCTTTGTCGAGAAGAACGACATGATCGGGATCGACCTCGGCTGAGACCACTTTGGCGTTTCGGGTGTAGGTAAATTTTGTCCAGCGGTCGATTCCATCCCAATGTTCGCGTATGCGAGAGCCGTCGTCGAAGACGATCTCCGCGGTCACGGGAAGGATGAAGTCTCCCTTGCGGCGCAGGTAGACCTGCGAGAGGTACTGAATCTTCTTCTTGTCCTTCGGTTCGGGCAGCCACCACTGAACGGGGTCGGAAGACACGCTGTCGACGGTATAGTCGAGGACCGCAGTCCCGTAGACGGCCTGTTGGAAGTAGGGAGCAAGGGTGGGAACGGAGACCGCAGGCAGGGCGCGAGTGGGGACTGAGGCGATGGTCGAGACGGGAGTCGCGCCCGCCACCGTTGCGCAGGTTGCTCCGGCACAGGATGGACTGGGAGCCGTAACCGGCGCTGTCGCTGCATTCGGAGGCGCAGCCGGCATGGTGATCAAGGGAAGTCTGCCGCGGGCCTGAGCGACCTGCTCGATGGTGCGGAGGAAGTCTTCGGTCGTGGGATGGGTGAAGCGGAAGCGCAGGAAGTAGGTGCGCATGGCCTCGTCCATCGTGTCGCGGCCGATGATGCCTTCGAGGGTGGCTAGCAGCATCGCCGTCTTGCCGTAGGTGATGACGCCGTAGGACTGGGCATCGCGGAACTTGAATGCCCAGCGGGTGACAGGATCGAAGTCGGGCTTGCCGATATATTGAAGGCGCTCACTCTCCCAGTCTCCCGCACTTGCGTAGGAGCGATCGAGGACGGATGTGTTTCGGCCGAGAATGGCGTCGAGCACGTTGACTTCGGTGTAGGAGTTGATTCCCTCGTCTAGCCAAGCGTCTTCGAACTCGTTGGTCGCCACCATGCCGTACCAGTACTGGTGGCCGAACTCGTGCTCTGTGACCAGCTCAGTGATATGGGTTGGCTCGTACCAGTCGGTGCCGCCGGTGAACAGCGTCGGATACTCCATGCCGCCGATCTCTGAGCCGGGTTCGGGGTCGATGACCGTGATGATCTTGTAGGGATAAGGCCCGTAGCGTTGATCGAACTGCGCCAGCGTCTTCTGCATGATGGCGAGGTAGCGACTTCCGGCCTTGGGGTGGGACGCGAGTGCGAGGACGTGAATCTTAACTGGCCCCATCGAGGAGAGAAACGTGCCGTCGGTGACCTGGAAGTGGGGGCTGATGGCCCAGGCGAAATCGCCGATGTCCTCGCCGTAGAAGCTGAGCGTCTTGGTTCCATCGGAGTTGCTGAGCTCGCCGATCGGTACGCCGCTGGCGCCGACGACATAATGCTTCGGAAGGGTGAGAGAGACGTTGAAGGTGGCGAAGTCGGAGAAGAATTCGGTCGTCGAATGATACTGGTGGCAATTCCACGCCCCGTGCCAGAAGACGCCAGGTTTGGGATACCACTGGCCTCCCATGATGAAGTCGCGCTTCCATCCGTTGCGGGCGATCGACAGCGGGAACTGATCGTGAAACGCGAGATGGAACGTAATCGCTTCGTTGGGAGCTAACGGTCGCGGCAGGTTGAGCTGAGTGACGGTATGGTCGTTCGCGTTGCCGTCGTCGGGAGCGATGAAGTGCATGGCGGATGTGAGATCGCCGAAGCCATCGGCATCGATGTGAGAGATGGTGATGCCGCCGCGCTTCTCGTCCGGGTAGTCGTCATCCTTTTCGTTGTCGCGGATGCCGCCGGTGAAGTGAGTCTCGCTGGTGAAGGAGGACTCGGGGCGGAATGCGTTGAGATAGAGGTGGAACGGGATTGTCGTGAGGGGGACGCCGGTGAGATTCTTATAGGTCAGGGTCTCGGTGGCGTCGAGTGACTTCTTGTCCGTGTTGATCTTTGCGTCGATCTGGTAGGCCACGACGCGGGTAGAGAGCGGCTTGCCTGCGGGCGCGTTGGTGGCGACGCTGGTCTGGGACGCGACCGGTGCGGGGGAGGGAAGCGCCTGAGCGCAGGCGGAAAATGGAGCAAGCAAAAGCGCGAAAGCGGAGAGACTGTGGTTGCGCGGCATGGAGGGATTGTAGCGGGAGAGGAGAACGATGGGGCCAATTTATTTTGTTTTTGATGACTGCCATAGCTCGGTTGTGAGTATGCCCCCGAGCATGTCGTGCTGCGAGAGACGGGTGAGTCCGGCTTCCGCGAGGGGTTTGGCGTAGTCGGGTATTCGGGTTGTCCGGAGGCCCGTGAGGACACGGAACGCGAGATAGAGAGTGCGGATGAGGAGCCGAGCCGGCATCCGCAGGCGACCGTTCGGAATGTGGAACTCTGAGATCAGCCAGATTGCGCCCGGACGAACCTGTCCCGCGATGCATCCGATCAATCGATCGAGATCCGGCTGCGTCAGGCAATCGAAGAAGAAGTGGGCGACGATCAGGTCGGTGTCCGGCGCGGGCTGGTGCTGGAGGGCGCTTGCATGGAAGCTGCGCAGACGGGTTCCAGCTCGGGGTGCGACCGATTCACAGCGCCGCCGCAGCAACTTGAGCATGGTTGCGCTTGTGTCGACCGCGGTGGCGCAAAGCTCAGGGTTGACAGTGAGCAAGCCCGCAAGAAAGCGACCGTCTCCGTCGCCGAGGACCAGAGCCTGTCTGCGGACGAGAAGATGCGGCAGAAAGTGGTTGCGGCAGCGTTCAAGAGCCCGGCCGAGTGTGAGGTACTCGAGGTACCTATAAAGGCGGGCAATACGATCGAAGTTGGGTTCAGCGGCAGACATGTGTCCTGGCAGCGAGGATAGCTGTTCGAGTAGTCCAGCCTCTTTCGCGGGACCGATCCCGGAGCAAACTGCCGGCTGCCCGGCGCGCTGCGCAGCCGCTCGCCTTTAGATCATCGCAGGAACGGGCTCACGACCAATGGTGTAAGGAGGGCGAGATCGGCGGCCGCTCGCAGCGTAAGCGGTTCAAAGCGCTCATGATTGACCTCCAGCGCGAAAAGGGCCGCCGCGCTCAGGGAAGCCGCTAAGTCTAGTTCCCACCCGCGCATGCGTTCGACAAGAGCGAAGGCTGTGAGCATGGCTCCGGAAAGAAGGATGGTGGCCGCGAGAGCCTTCAGATGGCGCGTGCTCAGGCGCGTCGTCCAGTGCGCGGAGGTGTGAGGTTGCGGATGCTCCCAAGCGTAGATGCTCAGGCAGTTCAGACTGCAGACCGCGGCAAAGAGGAGAGCATGCGGCAACAGAGGCAAGCGAAGGCCTGGAAGCCGCGCCACCGTGGGGAGAAAGATGGCCGCGGGGAAGAAGATGCCGACGGCGACTTCTTTAGGGAGCCGGCGATGAGCGGAGGAAAATTGGCCGGCGCGAGCGTGGATGAGGAGAAACCAGCCAGAGAGAAGCGCAGCGAGGATCGCGTCCAGGCGAAGCTCGTTTGGAGACAAGCGGGGCAGGAGAAAGGCAATCGCGATCGAGGAGCCGAGGATTCCGCTGAGGAAGGCCGTCGCATGGTGATGATGGAAGAGATGGCGCGCTTCCAGGTCGTCGGTATGGAGCGGATCGGCAAACAGCTGGCGGCCGTCCAGGAGACGGTCGGCGGCATAGAGCATCCACACCGCCAGGAACATGCTCGCCAGGCTCGAAAATGGCAGACGGAGTGAGACGCTGCGGGCGACAAACCAAGTCCAAAGCGCGGCCACGGTGGGAGCGTCAAGAGACATCAGATGCCAGTGCTGCAGGCACTGCGCGATCCGATTTGCGATGCGCGGCAATCGGGTGACAGGAGTAAGTGTCGCCATGGCTTCGGGTCAAACTTTCCGGGTGCGCCCATTCGTCTGTATTGTGGGGCCGCCCGGAAGAGCCCAGAGTCCTGGGTCGATATGGGGAAAGATGCCGTCACGGAGCTCGATCTCGGAGAGCCGTCTTTCCTGCTCTGGTGTGATGCTGCCCTGCGTCTCAAAGCTCTGCCAGATGTCCTTGACCGCGTTGAATTGATCGTTATGGGTGAGGAAGCGAATCTCGGCGTAGTCGCGCGCGGCGCCGGTGGTAATGAGGAATTGCCAGTCGGAGGACTCCAGCAGCATGAGCTCGCGGCAGAGCTGCTGGAGGATGCGCCTGCTTAGAGGCGAGCTGCGCCAATCGCCTGAGGTGCAGACCTCGCGGGTGTAAAGTTCGGCGGGATAAATATGGCTGTATGTCCAGGTAGTCTCGGGGTTCAGCCACACCTGGCTCGAACCTCCAGCTCCCCACGAGCCCTCCCGCATCGCAATCGAACCCATGCGGGGATAGCGGTCCAGGTACTCCGCGGACGTGATCAGCTGGATGCCGCAATCATTTGCGTGCAGGAAGCGGGCTACGGCCTCCAGCCACTGGGCGCCTTCGAACCACCAATGGCCGAAGAGCTCGGCGTCGAAGGGAGAGCAGAGAATCGGCGGAGCGGCGCCATCGAACGCAGGGCGCAAGGTGTCGCAAACCAGCTGTACAAAGTGGGACGCGTGAGACTGGATGCGCTCTGCCGCGAGGTTGGGATAGTAGGGCTGCTTGCCGTTCATGCCGCTCTTGGAGTCCGTCACGCGCCAGTAACGGTGACCGCCGGGCCATCGTTTTTTATGAAAGTCGAGATAGAAGCCATCCCCTGGATATCCGGTATCGGGCGACCATACCTGAATCGCGGTCTGCGGGTCGCGCGGGAAGACCGCCACCGGCTGCTGGCCGGCTTTGCGATTTGCGACGGTATAGCTTTGATAAAGCGATCGGTGAGGCTCCTGAAGCACCGCGCCGGCACCGGGTTTGTCTGCCGGCGAGCAATCAGTTTCGGCAGTCGAGAGTGCGCGGCGGGAGCTCTCAATCAGGTGCGTATCCACGTAGAAGAACTCGAGCCGCGACTCACGGAAGGCCTCCTCGATTCCGATGCGATCAAATCCTGGAGCAGAAGCCGAACCGTCAGCGTTCGAGACGGGATACTCCCAGAAACCTGCAGGATGGTATCCGCACTCGGGCGCCCAGATGCCTCTGGGAGTCCTGCCAAAATGGCGAACGTGCGTTTCGACCGCTGTTGCGACCTGAGCGCGTATGCTCTCATCGGTGCCAAGCAGCGGCAGAAATCCGTGAGTGGCGGCTGTGGTGATGATATCGATCAGGCCGATGTCGTTGAAGTGCCGGAAGGCTCGAATCAGATTGCCGTCGAAGCGGTGAAAGTCATCGAAGGATTGGGTGAAAAAGCGGTGCCAGAACCGGGCAATTTCGGCAAAGTGATGTTCCCCGCACTGCAGGAAGAACGCCTCGTCTTCGCGAGCGGCGACGATCTTGCGGGTGAGATATTTGGGAAACTCTGCGACGAAGACGGGATGGGCGAGTTGTTCCAAAAGAATGGGAGACAGGTTCAGATTGCAGTGAAAACGAATCTTGTCCCTTTCAAGGCTTCCGAGCACACGCAGCAGAGGGAGGTAGGTCTCGGCTGCGGCCTCATGCAGCCACTCCAGCCCGTGGGGCCACGTGCCGTGATTCACCACATAGGGAAGATGAGCATTGAGAGTAAAGGTGAGAAAACCCCGCGGCTGCGGCTCAGAGTTGGGGGAGTTCTTCGTCGTCACAACGCTACCTCGATCTCTGTGGAGCGGCATCTCCGGCCTAAAATCACGCGGCGTTGCTGCTCACGAAAGGTGTACCCGAAGCAGAAGCAACGGGCTTTGTTTGGCGCATTGCCCGTTCTGGGACCGGGCAGCCACACTATGCCTGGACGAGGGTCGTCCATGGGTGACGAGATTTCAGATGAAACGGAACAGGAGGGGGACACTAATCCTGCAAACGGCCGACCTGCCGTCGGATGCGAGTATATTCTAGACGTGCTTGTTTCTGCTCCTCGTTACAAGATTTTGCTTGGGCTGAGAACTAGAGGCGATTCGCGTTGCGGTCAAAGCTTCGAATACGCAGGCGAAACCGTAGGGTAAGAGGGAGCTGCGCGCAACCTAACTGCGGCGCAAGGCATCTCGGTAGGAAGAGCGATCAAGGCTCCAGGTGTTTGTGTCATCAATACCGGATATAACGTTTTGTTCAGGCATTTACTGGAATTTGGATTTATAAGCGGGAGTTATTCCGCACTTTGACGACAAACAGGAGAACGAGAATGTCAGACAACGAAAATGAGAGTGGAGTTAGCGGATTGGGCTGGTTTTTGGCAGGTCTTGGCTTGGGGGCCTTAGCCGGAGTTCTCTATGCTCCCAAGGCGGGTAAAGAGACGCGGGAAGACCTGGTGTCGGGAGCTTTGGACGCGCGCGACCGCGCGGCTGTCCTGGCCCAGCAGGCCCAGGACAAAGCCTCCGACCTCGCCGCTCAAGGCAAGCAGCAGGTCGGCGAGTATGTCGATCGAGGGAAGGAGTATTACGATCGCGGAAAGACGCAGTGGTCGGAATACGTCGAAAAGGGCAAAGGAATGGTGCAGGAACAGCAGAATAAGGTGTCTGCGGCGCTGGATGCAGGCAAAGGCGCCTACGCCAAGACGACACAGGGATCTAACTCTTAGACATTTTTGTCGAGGGAGGCCCGGTCAGCCTTTTCCGCTGGCCGGGCCTTATGATCGTTAGTGGTTAAAAGAGATTGAGAGACGGTGTGGCGATGGCAATTCGGACAGCAGGAATGTGGATGCAAGACCCGGGCTCGCTTTCCTCGGGAAACTCAACGCTGTTGATGATCTTCGTCGCCATCGCCGCCTTCGCGCTGCTGGCGCAGGCGGTCGCTTTCATCGTGATGGCGGTGGGGGCGAAGAAGGCCATCACGCGCGGCTTGGCGATTGCGGAAGAGGTTCGTCTGAAGGCCATGCCGCTGATGCATGACGCCCACGAGGTGGTGCGCGATACCACCCCCAAGCTGAAGGTGATCACCGAGAACCTCGTGGAGACCAGCCATATGGTCCGCGTTAAGGCGCGGGAGTTCGATGCCACTGCGGGCGATATCAACGTGAAGACGCGGGCGCAGGTCGCGCGGGTCAACAATCTTGTGACCTCTGTGCTGAACAGCACCACCGAGGTGACGGAGACAATTCAGCGCGGGATCAAAGTTCCTCTCCGTGAGATCTCCGGCGTTGTGAATGGCGTGAAGGCTGGCTTGGATGTGCTGGTCGGACGAGCTAAGGAATTCGGAACGTACACGGTCCGAGGCAATCGGGACGACCGTTCAGGCTGGTAGTTGCGGTCGAGTTGCTGAGTTCGAAGCGTCGCCGTAAGGAAATCGGATAGGGTGGCTGGATTTACATGATCCAACCGCCTCCTACCACCTCATTCTCCTGGTAGAACACAGCCGATTGCCCTGGGGTAATCGCGCGTTGCGGCTCGTCGAAGAGAGCGTGCACCCGGTCCTCCCCCGCAGGCTGCAGGGTGGCCATGGCGGGAGTGTGACGGTGACGCACCTTGATGCTGACTCGGATAGGCGCATTAAGGGTGGGTATAGAAATCCAGTTCAATCGATCGGCGCGGAGGTCGCGGGAAAACAAGTCCGCATCCGCGCCGACTGTGACCCGGTGCGAGTCCGGGTGGATCGCGAGCACGTAGAGCGGGCTTGGGCTGGTGAGGCCGAGGCCCTTGCGCTGACCGACCGTAAAACTCTGGATCCCGTCATGATGGCCAACCACTTCGCCGTTGGAGGTGATGAGTTCTCCCGCGGTATCCAGCAGCGGCTGATCTTGTTCCTCCAGGTACGCTTTTAGGAAAGCGTTATAGTCGCCGCCCGGAATAAAGCAGATCTCCTGGGAGTCAGACTTGCTTGCCACCGCCAGGCCAGCCTCCGCAGCCATTTCGCGCACCGCCGGTTTCTGCATCTCGCCCAGAGGGAACAGAGTGCGGCTTAGCTGCTCCTGCGTCAGTCCAAAGAGAAAGTAGGTCTGATCCTTGGCTTTGTCTTCGGGGCGCGAGAGAATCCAACGCCCGCGAGTTTCGTCGAAGCGATTCCGCGCATAGTGTCCGGTTGCAATGCGGTCGGCTCCAATCTGCCGGGCGGTGATCAGAAGCTGGTCGAACTTCAGGTGATTGTTGCACAGCGTGCACGGGATAGGAGTCCGGCCGGCGAGGTACTCGTCCACAAAAGGACGCACCACCTCGGCTTCGAAACGCTCCTGCTGGTTGACGACGTAGTACGGGATATCCAACTTTTCCGCGACGTGCCGCGCGTCGTAGACATCGTCGATGGAGCAACAGCGGCCCTGAACTGCCTCAGGCATTCCCTCGTGGCCCGCAAGCCGCCGCTGGTTCCAAAGCTGCAGCGTGAGACCGATCAGGCTGTATCCCTGCGAGCGGAGAAGAGCCGCGACCGCAGAGGAGTCGACTCCTCCGGACATGGCAACGGCGATGGTCTCTGTCTTGGCGGTCATACGCTTTGTGTCATTCTTGCTTCCTCTACTATAGCTTTTGCACGTGGCGCCTGATAGCCAGAGCACAGCTTCCAAACCGATGTATGCCATAATTTGAGTACTCCGCGATCACATGCAGTGGCTGTGGAGACGCCGACTGTGCATCTCAGGCAATCATCCTGTTCCAGAATTGCAAATAAGCCTCTAGCATGCGCAACCATTCCGGCAGAGTCGATCAAGTCAAAGATGCCAACGAAGAATAAGAAGGCAGCTGGGAAGAGTGCCGGCGCACGGCCGCCGATCAAGCTTGCCTTGCTTGGATTCGGAACCGTCGGCGGCTCGGTCGCCAGAGTCCTTGCAGCTTCGAAGTTCTCCGACGTTCAACTGACACATATTTTTAATCGCAATCCGGATCGAAAGCGCGCCTCGCAGGCCGCCCGCATTGTGCCGGAATCCGTGGTCTGGACCGACGACATCGAGGTTGTTCTGCGCTCCGATGTCGATATCGTGGTGGAGCTTCTGGGCGGCATGAAGCCTGTCGAGGCGTGGCTGGGGAAGGCTCTTACCGCAGGCAAGTCCGTCGTCACTGCGAATAAACAATTGATCGCCTACCGCGGGCCTGCGCTGGCTCGGCTCGCCGCGCGGCACAACGTCGACCTGCTCTATGGAGCAGCGGTGGCTGGAGGAGTCCCGGTCATCCCGGGCATGCTGCAGGGGCTCTGCGGAGATCAGGTGGTACGGCTCAGCGGCATCGTCAACGGCACCTGCAACTACATTCTCAGCCGCATGGAGGCCGGCGCCGACTACGCGACCGTTCTCGCGGACGCGCAGCAGCTTGGCTACGCGGAGTCGGACCCGTCCGCGGATACCGACGGCTTCGACGCACGGGCAAAGCTGTGCATTCTCTCCCGCATCGCGCTGCATGCCGAACTCGACCCGGACGCGGTCGCGACTCAGAGCATCTCGTCCATCGATGCAATCGACTTCTCCTACGCGCGGGAGTTGAGCTGCACGATCCGCCAGGTTTCACGCGCGGAACTTAACGGCAGAGCCGTGCACGCCCGCGTCGCTCCCATGCTGGTTCCACTGGCTTCGCCCATGGCCTGGTCCCATGGAACCCAGAACATGGTGGTGGTCAGCGGAAGGTTTGGAGGAGATGTGGTCTTCTCCGGCCACGGAGCGGGCGGAGAGCCGACGGCGGTCGCGGTCGTCTCGGACATTCTCGCCGTGGCGCAAGGTTGCAGTAGCGTTCAACTGCCGGTTCGGAGGCGCGCAGTGACCAGCGAGTTCATGGCGCCGCAATATCTCCGCTTCGTCGTAGACGATAAGCCAGGCATTGTGTCGGCCATCTCGGGTGCGCTTTCAAAGGTCGGAGCCAACATCGACTCGCTGCTGCAGCGGAGAGGATATCCGAAGCACCGTCTGCCCTTTGTCGTGACGACGGAACCGTGCCTGACCTCCACCATCGACAGTGCTCTGCATTCAATCGCACGCATGGACTGCATGCTTGAGCACCCGCTCTGCCTTCAGATGCTCGAGATCGAAGACGAGTCGACCTGACCGCACGCTGATGTCAGTCATTCGTCGCGCTTGCTGACAAATTTGCTCTCAGCTGCGACAGGGCATTCGCTCACAATCTAAAAGTCCCTAGTACTTCGGCATGGAAGGATCGATCTTTTCCGCCCAGGCCAGAATGCCCCCGCTCAGGTTGGAAACGTTGTCGAAACCTGCCTGTTTGAGCGCAATGGCAGCTTTTTGACTCCGCGCGCCGGATTTGCAATGAACGACAATCTCGCTGTGCTTCTTATCGGCCAACTCGGAGGCGCGCTGCGCAACCTCGCCCACGGGAATCAGGGGCGCTCCCAGATTCACAATCTGGTACTCATGCGGCTCACGGACGTCGAGGACAAACACATCCTCCTTCGCGTCCAGCTTCCTCTTCAACTCCTGCACCGAAATCTGCGGGATGCCATCGACCACCGGAAGATCTCCCACCGCCTTATCGCGCGAAACCTCGAGCGGACCAACTGTGCTCGACGGAGCGATGCCGCAGAACTGGTCATAATCGATCAACTCCGTCACGGTAGGATTGGCGCCGCAGACCGGGCAGTCGGGATTCTTCCTCAGCTTCAAGGTGCGAAAGCTCATGCCCAGCGCATCGACCAGCAGCAGACGTCCGATCAGCGGCTCGCCGATGCCAAGGATCAGCTTGATCGTCTCGGTCGCCTGAATGACGCCGACCAGCCCGGGAAGAATGCCGAGCACGCCGCCCTCAGCGCACGAGGGAACCAACCCCGGCGGCGGCGGCTCGGGATACAGGCAGCGGTAGCACGGGCCTTCTTTGGTGCCGAACACGCTTGCCTGGCCTTCGAAGCGGAAGATCGAGCCATAAGCGTTCGGCTTGTTCAGCAGCACGCAGGCGTCATTGACGAGGTAGCGCGTCTGGAAGTTGTCCGTGCCATCCGCGATGACGTCGTAGTCCTTCAGGATCTCGAGCGCGTTCGCGCTGGTCAGCATGGTATTGTGCTTGACCACGTTCAGGTACGGGTTCAGCCCTTTGAGCATGATCTCCGCCGAATCAACTTTTAGCTTGCCGACCGTCGCGGTGGAGTGGATGATCTGCCGCTGCAGATTGCTTGCGTCCACCGTGTCGAAGTCGACCAGTCCGATCGTGCCCACGCCGGCCGCTGCGAGATAGAGCGCAAGCGGCGCGCCCAGGCCTCCTGTGCCGACGCACAGCACCTTCGCGGCCTTCAACTTCTGCTGGCCTTCCATGCCGACCTCCGGCAGAATCAGGTGCCTGGAGTAGCGCGCGATCTCATCGTTGGAAAGCTTCGGCAGTACGGTCTCTTCTACGGCTGTTGGCATGGTGATGTCCTTCTAAGAACCTCTCTTACCACTACAGATGAACCCGCGTTCTTACAGAATCGTTCCGCCCGCAATCGATGGTATGATCGTCAACTCGTCGGAATCGTTCACCGCGGTCTCTTCTTTGGCATCAAGATAGCGAATATCGTCGTCGTTCAGGTAGACATTTACGAACGAACGCAGCTTGCCTTCCGGGGTGAACAGGTGCTGCTTGATCTCGGGATACTTCGCGGAGAGCTCCTGGAAGACCGCGGTGACGGTCGCGCCAGGGACGCTGACGGTCTCGAGCCCGCTCGTGTAAGTGCGCAGCGGCGTGGGTATATGAATGTTCATTCCTTGCCTTTCAAGTTGTGCGCCGCAGCTTCGGCGAATGGAGCCGCAATATCGATCTGAATGGGTTGGTTTTCGAATCTCTTGTTGTCCTCGCCGGTGCCGCTCAACAGAAAGGCATTCGTCAAAACCGCCTTACCCTTTTCCACGCTGGTAATGACATAGGAGCAGCCCAGCCAGTGCGCCTCCGCAAAGTCGGTCTGGGACCACTGCGCTGGATGATCCGGGTGCGAGTGGTAAAACCCGACAATGTCCAACCCGAGGGTGCGCGCCAGCCGTTGTATCCTGACCAGCTCCTGCGGCGCGATGTGATACCGGTTGTGTGCCGAGTCGGTGCGCGTATTTCCGGCGCGTACTAGCTGTTGAACATGATTGATCGTTCCGGCGCCATTCACCCTCCCGGCGTCGTCCTGATCCTGCGGCACGTTCTTGCCCAGCAGCACGCCGCAGCACTCGTTCGGGTACGTCTCTTCTCCGTGCGCGCGCAGAACCTCATATTCGGCATAATGGATGCGAAGCATGCCGCTTACTCCTCCTGCCAGAAGCGTTCGCTCATGTACTTCTCCGCAGAGTCGCAGAGAATGGTGACGATCACTGCCTCGCGTCCCGCCCGTGCCTCCGCTTCGCCGACCTGCAGCGCCGCAGCCACGGCAGCAGCCGCGGAGATGCCGACCAGCAGCCCGCTCCCTCGTGCGAGCTCTTTGACCATCCGGTATGCGGTTTCGGTTGGCATCTCAACGTTGGCGTCCGCGAGCAACGGATCGTAGATGCGCGGAACGATCGCCGTCGCCATGTGCTTCAGCCCTTCGAGCCCGTTGAAAGGGGAATCGGGCTGCATCGAGATGCAACGGATCCGCGGGTTCAGCTCCTTCAATCGGCGCGTTGCTCCCATAAAAGTGCCGCTCGTGCCAAGCCCCGCCACAAAGTGCGTAATCTGCCCCTCGGTCTGCTCCCAGATCTCGTTTGCCGTGCCGCGATAGTGCGCCCTCCAGTTCTCATCATTCGAGTACTGATCGGCGTAGAAGAAGCGGTCCGGGTCCGCAGCGGCCAACTCACGCGCCTTACGAATCGCGCCGTCGGAACCATCGGCAGGATTCGTCCAGACGACCTGCGCTCCGTAGGCACCAAGATACCGTTTGCGCTCCGGCGAGACGTTCGACGGCATGCACAGAGTGACAGGAAAGCCGAGCGCGGCGCCCAGCATCGCATACGCAATGCCAGTATTGCCGCTCGTCGCGTCGAGCAGACCTCGCCCCTTCCCAAGCAGGCCGCGGCGCTGCGCATCGGCAACGATGGCTGAGGCGGCGCGGTCCTTCACGCTTCCTCCCGGATTGGCCCACTCTGCTTTACCGAGTATCTGAATACCCGGGAGATCCGCAGTCAGGCGCTCCAGCCGCACCAGCGGCGTATGGCCGACGCGTTCCAGAATTCCTGTTCCAAGCGGTTTGACGGTCGCAATCATTCTGACTTCTCTCACCTTGGCTGCGTTCGGTGCTCCAGTTTGAATGCCTCTGCCCGATGTGCGACAGTTAATCGAGTCTAACGTATGGCAACTATGGCAAAAAAGACAGCACAGCCAGCTTTCAACGATGTTCTCGCCCTTCTAGGCGGTCAACGATTCGATGTCGCCCCCGCGCAGGAGGGTGCAAAGCGCACCCCGAACGCCTTCCAGGTAAGGAAATATGGCTGCGCCGCGGAGATTGCGCCCGCGCCCGATGGTACCGTCGAAATCTTGTCGCGTCCCGGCTGGCTGCTGAACGGCGAGATCGCCCGTCTGCTCGACCGTGGTTACCAGAAGTTCCTGAAGACCACCAAGCTCGAAATCCCGGCTACCGCGGATCACCTCCGCGACATCCATCAGTTCACTGAAGAACTGAACGAGGCAATTGGCGCCACCAGCCTCTACAACGAAGCCCTCGGCACAACCAGCAACGTGTACAACTACGATCGCGTCAAAGGCCGCGAGTAGGGGCACGGATAGAAATATCAGCCGGATTGCTCAACGGCGGCGGCTCTGCTCCCGCTGCAACTCGCGATACGCTTCGCTCTTGCCCAGGCCGCGTTCGCGCGCAACTCGCTTCAATGCATTCATCTCGCTGATCCCTCCCGACGCCATCAGCGCCGCCACCTCTGCGGACAGGCTCAATGCTGTTTTTGTTGCGGCAGCCTCTGTCGCATCAATGCTAAGCATCAGCACGATCTCTCCCCGTATGCTCGCCCGGTCTGCCAGTTGCGATTGCAACTCGCCAACCGGTCCGCGTAAGAACTCCTCATACAGCTTCGTCAGTTCGCGGGCAACGACGACGTGCTGCGACGCTCCAAAAAACGTCTCGATATCCGCCAATGTATCCAGAATGCGATGCGGAGCCTCGTAGAAGACGTGCGTTGTGCCGTCCCGTGCGAGTTGCTCAAGCACCGTCTTCCGCTGGCCCTCCCTGGCCGGTAGAAATCCATGAAAGGTGAATCGCTCCGTCGACAGACCGCTCGCGACCAATCCGCTGATCGCAGCGTTCGCTCCAGGCACGGGAAAGACAGCGATCCCGGCGGCAATGGCCGCAGCTGCAATCTGCGAGCCTGGATCGGCAATGCCCGGCGTTCCAGCATCGCTTACCACGGCGATGCGCGCGCCCTGCTTCAACTCCGCAAGCAACTCCTCAGCGCGCGACGCTTCGTTATGCATGTGGTAACTGACCGTGGGAGTGTGGATTCCGAAGTGATTCAAGAGCTTCTGAGTCTGCCGGGTATCCTCGCACGCAATTCGATCCACGAACCGCAGCACTCTCAAGGCCCGCAGGGTGATGTCTTCGAGATTTCCAATCGGTGTAGCGACCAGGTACAAACCAGCAGCCAGAGGCTTATCCGGAAGGGAATCCAGAGTACGGCCTGTTCCATCTTCCGCGGCCATCATTTTGCCTGACGAAGCTTGCGGCGCTGGTTCAGCAATCCCATGGAATGGGCAAGATTTTGCGGCGTGATGATGCCGACGATGCGGTCGCCTTCAAGCACGGGAACCATCTGCGCGCCCTGGCCGGCCATGATGCGGCGCAGCGTCTTTACCAGCGAATCGTCCGGTTGCGCGGTCTGGAACGATCGCGTCATGACGCCCTGCACATAACCGTTGCCGTCCGCCTGCAGCGCCTCCACGATGCTCTGCCGGGAGACCGCGCCGACAAGGTTCGATCCGCGTACCACCGGGAAGACATCCTGAAGCGTATGCACCGACCGCTGCAGCGCATCTTCGAGCGTATCCGAGGCCGAGAGCATGCTGAACTGCGTCAGCATCACATCGCGCATCCGCACCGCATCCACATCGGTCTGCAGCAGCATGCCTTGATCTTCCATATGCGCGCCGATCAGTACAAATCCGCCGATCATGATGAGCCACATGTTCGGCATGACGAATCCGGCGATCATCATCACGATGGCGATCACCTGGCCCAATCCCGCCGCGGCTCGCGTGCCTTGCATGGCGCCTTTCGCCTTCGCAAACTCGCCGCGAAACACCCGGCCGCCATCGAGCGGAGCCGCCGGAAGCAGGTTCACCAAGCCCAGCAGCAGATTCACCCACACGGCCGCCCGCAGCAGGTGTGCCGGCGACATCCAGGGCCGCTCCAGTAGATTGACCTCGGGGGAGACACTCAAGGTCATCGCCGTCAGCAGCAGCCCAAAGCCGATGTTGGCCACAGGGCCAATCACCGCCATGCGCTTCTGCATCTCCGGCGCCGCCGCCGCCTCGGTGGCCTCGGGTGTGGCGTAGCTCATCAGACCGCCAATAGGCAGCAGAAGAATGCTGCGCAGCTCCAGCCCGTACCACGCCGCGCCGATCGCACGTGCAACTTCGCGCACCGCGACGGCGAGCAGCAACAGCAGCCACAGCCCAAAGCCGCGCCCTCCCGTAGTGCCGGAGATGGAAGCGTAGCTGATCGACAATCCCAGCAGGATCAGGAAGAAAGTGTGGATGCGAACTTCCACGCCGAGAAATCTGCCGATCGGAAAAGACCACCCGCGCATATGCCTTCATTGTATGCGCCCCGCTACGCTCCCAGACGCTTCGGCATACCATAGGCAAACGATGCGCGTTGTTGCAGGGGTTTATCGCTCTCGTCAGCTTGTCGCTCCACGCGGTCTGAAGACCCGTCCGACCAGCGATCGCCTGCGTGAGTCTCTGTTCAACATCCTTTCCCCGCGATTGCAGAACTGCCGCTTCGTCGACCTCTATGCCGGGACCGGGGCTGTCGGAATCGAGGCCCTCAGTCGCGGAGCCGCGCATGTGTGGTTCGCCGAGAACGCCGATGTGGCGCTGGCCTCGCTGCGCCAGAATCTTGCTGCGCTGAAGATCACCCGGAACTTCACCTTGGAAGACCGCGGCGTCGGAGCACTGCTGCAGCGTCTCGGCAAACTGACCGAGCCTGTCGATCTCGTCTTCCTCGATCCGCCTTACGACGCAGAGACGGAATACTCCGCCACGTTAAATTTTTTAGGCAGCATGCGCGGAGCGGCGGTCCTTGCGAAGGATGCTCTGGTGATTGCGGAACATAGCAGCAAAGCCAAGCTTCCCGACCGTGTGGGCGGCCTGCAACGCACTCGCCTGTGGAAGCAGGGCGACGCTGCTCTCAGCTTCTTTGCCATGTCGGTGGCTGAGCAAAGCCCCCACCCTGATGCTGCCCCGTAAGCAGATCGACCGAGAAAGCAACTTCACGATCGGTGAGCAAATTCCATCCTGTTCCGTGGAGAATGTCGTGCTCAATGTCGGTGATGCGAACACCCTCCCAGCTCAACCGCGCTGTCTCCCACGCAACGCCGCTCAGCCCCCAGGCCGCGATCGTGTGAAATCCGGCAAACAGCAGCAGCGCTTGCGCGATCGCGGGCCTTATTTCTACCACAGGTTTCACCCCGAGCAGTGTGCAGCGTTCCGGCTGCGTGGTGTCGATCACATACGCATATCCGCCCGCGACGGCACACATCTCCTGCGGGTTGGGACAGCCGTAAATACCGGTAGGCATCGATGCGTCCTTGAATCCCAAAGCGCAGGTAGCGAGGAAACTTGCGCCAGAAGCTGGCCGAACCATCAACTGCAACGCGCCGCGCCCCAGCGCATCCTCTTCTCCTTCAATCTGTCGCGGGTAGGTGAACTGCAGGGCCGGAGCGATGAGAGGAGGCGCGCTTAGAATCTCAGCGGCCCACTCGCGCGCAAACTCCCCGGAGCCGCCTTCGCTTCTTAAACTCATCGCACCGCATCCAGCGCTTGCGCGAGGTCCTCGATCAGATCCTCGATCGCCTCGCATCCCGCGCTCATCCGCAGGAAGCCCTCCGCGACCGCATCGCCGCCCCACTTCGCCCGCCGCTCCGCCGTGGTGGACACGCCGCCGAAGCTGGTCGCGTCGGTGACCAGCTTTGCGCGCGACAGGAAGGTCTCAGCCGCGCCGCGGTCCCGCAGCACAAGGCTCAACACCGGGCCAAAGTAGCGCATCTGCGCGGCTGCGACGGTGTGGCCGGGGTGCGTCTGCAGGCCCGGATACATCACACTCACCACCTCTTCGCGCGTGGCCAGAAACTCCGCGATGTGCTGCGCATTTTTCGACGATCTCTCCAGCCGCAGCGGCAACGTTGCGATCGAACGCAGCGCCAGCCACGCCTCCATCGGCCCCAAGATGCCGCCGGTGAGAGTGCGCCACTGATCGATTCCGGCATGCAGCTTAGGATCGCGAGTCGCAACATGGCCGAGCAGAAGATCGCTGTGCCCGGTCATTGCCTTGGCGTCGGAGGCGACCGAGAAGTCGGCTCCGAGAGCCAGTGGAAGCTGCCCCAGCGGCGTCGCGGTGGTGTTGTCGACAGCCACCAGAGCCCCGGCGCGATGAGCCGCCTCGCTCAGCTTAGCGATGTCGCAGATCTCCATACCGGGATTGCTGGGCGACTCCAGCCACAGCAGGCGCGCGCCTTCGAGCAGCGCCGCCTGCGCATTGCCGGCGGTCGGCGCCATGCGCAAGGTGACGCCCATCTTGACGAAGTACTCCTGCATCAGCATCCGGGCTGTGTAGTACGCGTTCGAGGGGAGCACGACCACGTCGCCGGGCCGCAGCACCGCTCCGAAGACCGCAGCACACGCCGCCATGCCCGAGGCGAAGACCAGCGCTTTGGCCTCATACCTCTCTCCTGACGCCAGCTTCCCGGATTCCATCTGCGCAATCGCCTGCTCGAGCGCCGTCCAGGTTGGATTATGCGAGCGCGCGTAAGTGTAAGGCGTCTGCGACGAATCGCCCGGCGTGTGGAACGGCGAGGCGAAGACCGGCCCGGCATGCAGCGGTTCGCCGGGCACTACCGCCGTCAGAGTGGAACGAATGATCCTGGTGGCATCGCGCATAGTTAAAATCGCAATCCGAAAGTTCGAATCGATCGATCGTAGCAGTTCAGCGGGGCTTCTTCTTTGCGGGCGTAGGCTTCTTTGCTGCCGACGCCCTCTCCGCTGCTGGCCGCGCGTTCTTTGCTGCACGGGTCGGGCTGCGGGTCGCGCGAGAAGCGGAGAAATGCTCCCAGCCGCCAGGCTCGAGAGCTTCCCGTCTGCCGCCGGCACCGATCAATGTCATCTGCGGCCTCCCCGCGCGCCGCTGCACCATGGTCCCGATTCGCGTGACCGGCACGCCGGCAATCGAATAGGGAAGGCGCAGCAAGGCTGGTGCTGTAAACAACAGCTCATAATCCTCACCGCCATGCAGCGCCGCATGCAGAGCCGAAGCGGCGCCAAGTTTTCGAGCCATCGGATGGATGGGGAGCGCAGCTTCTTCAATCTCCGCACCCACCTCCGAGGCCCGGCACAGATGCGCAAGATCGGTCGAGAGTCCGTCGCTGATGTCCAGGCAAGCTGTCGCCAATCCACGCCGCAGCAGCGCCTCGCCGACGTCTATGCGCGGCTCAGGAAACAGGTGCGGGTGATCCTCCGCGGAACGGACTCGGACCACCCGCTTGCTCTGCAGTACCTTAGCCAGCTCCGCGGCAGCTCCTCCCAGTGCTCCAGTCACATACAAGCTATCCCCTGGAGAGGCCCCCGCCCGCCGCAGAGCCTTGCCCTTTGGCGCCGAGCCTACTAGAACGATGTCGGCGAGGATTAACCCTCGTCTGCCGCCCGGCGACTCCGCAGTATCCCCTCCCGCAAGCGGCACATGATGCAGGTCCGCCAGCGTCCGCAGACCTCTAAAGAAGCGCTCGACCCAGGCGCGTCCGGAGGCCTCCGCCAACATCGGCGCGGGCAGCGCGAGGGACAGAAATGCGGCCACCGGGTTCGCTCCCATCGCAGCCACATCGCTCAGTCCCCGAGCCAGACAGCGATGGCCCACCGATTCAGCCGGATGACGGTCGCGCCGAAAGTGTCTCCCCTCGAGTGTGAAATCGGTCGTCACCAGCATCTCGCTATGGGCAGGAAGCCGCAGAATGGCACAATCATCCCCAATCCCCAGCCGCAGCGATTTATTTTGTCTGGCAAAATCCCGGCGAATCGCGGCGATCAGCCCTGCTTCGCCCACGAACTTTAGCTTGTCTTTCATTTTTCAGAGAGCATACATGGCACGCCTGCCTGAGCGCTTCTGTGATAGCCAAATCGAGAGAGATCGCGGATGCGGCGGTTGCGCCCAGGTATCTGCTTTGTTACCCTTCTATAAGAAGCTCTCAAGAGAAGAGCAATCGCGAATGACGATTGATCAATGGGATTTGCTGTGGTTCATTGATCTGTGGAAGGTTCTCCGCCGCGTGACGACTGTTCGCGGACAAATCCGGGCTAAGGTCTCTTTGCTTTGAAGCTTAACAAGCGTTACTACATCATGCTGGTCAGCCGCGATGAAGAAGGTCGCCTGAACAAAGTTTCCGTGCCTTTGCAGTATGCCTATGTCTTTGTGGCTGCGGCGATAGTCGGTATGTTCACGATCACCGGACTGGCCGGATCGTACTCGCGCATGCTGATCAAGACGGCTCGGTTCAACCAGCTTCGGCAGGATCATAGCGCACTGCAGAAGGACTATGCCCACCTGGAGAAGGCTGCGCAGGCGAAGGATGTTGAGGCAGCCTCACTCGGGTCGCTCGCCAGTGAGGTCTCAGCACTCTATGGGTTCACGGCCAACAAGCTGGCTACCCCCGTGGGGAAAGCCGCGGGCAGGCGGCAGGTCAAATCCGCAGCCATGGCGCAGTCGGTTGCCTCCGCCCCGCTGGCCGCAACGGGAAGCGGCCTCACTGATGAGGCTTACTTCAAATCCGTAGACGCCTTCTATGCATTGCGCAGCTCCGCCATGAGCGGCACGGCCACGCGCTTCCTTCCCCATTTGAGTGAGGCCGGCGTCTCCTCGGACAAATTGTTTGCGGACGGCCCCGCCACCCTGGACGCCTCCTTCATTCCGACCCTGTGGCCGATTATGGGACCGATCACGAGCAGCTTCGGCCAGCGCGAGGACCCGATTCTCGGCAATAGCGAGGGCGAGTTTCACACTGGCATCGATATCTCCGCGCCCAACGGCATTCCCATCCGGGCAACCGGGGATGGTTATGTCGTCAAAGCCGAGATGTCCAACGGCTATGGCCGCGAGGTCGTGATCGATCACGGGCATGGCATCGAAACGGTCTACGCTCACATGTCGGGCTTCGCGGTGGTTGACGGCCAGACCGTAGTGCTCGGCCAGATCATCGGATACGTCGGACACAGCGGGCGCACCACAGGTTCGCACCTCCACTATGAGGTCCGCATTCGCAACACTCCTGTGAACCCGCACCGCTACATGCGAACCACCCTGGCGAGCGTCGGCTCGACCCTGAGTGTCGGGAATTAGCGCTTCGCCTCGCGTAAGATCCGGGTCCCTGCGATCTCGATAAGCGGTCTCCTCGCCAGCGTTGCCGTGGTGCTTATGCGCTTGCCAGTTCTGCTACTCCGTAGATACCGCAATGGTTCCGGGGCAGACGTGCCTCTTTTGGGCCATATTCTTCCCCCAGTCAGCCCGCTATAGTCAGCCATAAGGACAGCTCCAGCTCAGGCCCGCCCCCGGTTTTCGTCCCGGGCAGACTGTAGCTGTGCTGAGCGGGGAACGAAATCGGCGTGGTGGAGACCTCAAATTCGTTTCGACAGGACGTCCGCGGCCTTGACGGCTCTATCTCCCTGTCGGAGATTATCTCCGCCCTCTCCTATGCGCTCGAGTTGACCGAGGGAGCCGTGCAAGGACACGCGCTTCGCAGCTGCCTGCTGGGAATGCGCATCGCGGCGGAGGCAAGGCTTTCCTCCGAACAGACCGGAAGCCTCTACTTCGCGCTCCTCTTGAAGGACGTCGGGTGCAGCAGCGCAGGTCCGGCCCGGGAGCCGTCTCAGAAGACCGCACGTAAGGAAACGAAGCTTGGACGGGAGAGGATGCACCTGCGCAGCGACCGGGGCGCAAGAATTGTACGAAAGCTGGGCGTCGGCGAGGCAGCTGCGGAAGCAGTACGCAGTCTGGACGAGCGTTGGGACGGGGGAGGACACCCGGACAGCCTCGCAGGAGAACGGATTCCGCTGTTGTCGCGGATCTGCGCCGTGGCTCAGCACCTGGATGTACTCTCAGTGAGTCGCGGCCCACAGCTCGCGATCGAGATGCTTGAAGAGCGCAGTGGCAGCTGGTTCGACCCTGGGCTGGTCCGTATTGCGGTCGGGTTGCACCGTAGTGGAAGCCTTTGGAGGCAATGCAGGCCAGACGATGACGAGGAGGATACGCGGCGGGCGGTTCTCGATCTGGACAATGGCCGCAGGCACCAGCTGGAATCAAGCCGGATCGATCAGATCTGCGAGGCTTTTGCGGATGTGGTCGACGCCAAGTCCCACTTCACCTTTCGCCATTCGCTCGGGGTTGCGGACGCGGCTCTCGGCATCGCTCAAGACCTCGTGATTCCAGCAGACCGAATTCAGCTGGTGCGCCGCGCGGCCCTGTTGCATGACCTGGGAAAGCTGAGCGTTTCGAACCGGATACTCGATAAGAAGACAGGATTGGACGCGGAGGAATGGAGCGCAGTGTACCGGCACCCATCGATCACCCGCCTGATTCTGGAGCGCGTGGCGCCTTTTCGGGAGATCGCGGTCGTTGCTGGAGAGCACCACGAGAAGCTCGATGGATCGGGTTACCCGCACCGGCTGGAGGCCAAAGACCTCTCACTCGAATCGAGGATCATCTCGGTCGCGGACGTCTATGGGGCGCTGTCCGAAGACCGGCCCTATCGCCCTGGACTGATGCTGGATGAGATCGTTTCGATCATGGCGAAGCTGGTTCCACATCAGCTCGATGCCGACTGCTTCGACGCTCTGGTTTCGGTCGTTTCCAGCAGGCGCGACATCAGTTATGTCTACGGGCCGCACCTGCCCGGCTCCCCGCTCGTCTACGCAATTTGATAGCTAGACGGCTTGTGCGACCGGGAGCACGCTCTCCTCCAGGTATTTCCAGCCGTGTCCGGGAGTTTCCGTTTTTTTGGAAACTCCGTAGTTCCCTGGACCACTCCATCCAACGGCAGAGCGGGTCAATTCTTTGACATCGCCACATTGGGTGTCGATGCGAGTTGCCTTAAGAGTTCGAGCGGGATAGTGGCTGTCAGTACTGCACGGTCTCGATGACGTTCGACCTTGGCGGAGTTGGTCAGGATTTGCAGCGCGGCGGCGTCACCATTCCTGGGATCGATCTGCGACTGCATCTGCTGCACCGACTTGACCAGCGTGAGCAGTGTGGCGATGGTTTCGGTGGCCTTGGCGGCGTCCGCCTCAGCCGGGGTGATCTGCTCGACGCGCAGGTGGATTGCGCCAAGGTAGCGCAAGCTCGCGACGAAGGTCGTATCTTCGGGCATGGGAAGCTGCAGGCCGAAGAGACTGATGAATCCGCGATCGGAGAAGGGAAGTCCGATGTGGCCGATCGCCCAGGCGCTCGAGAAGGCCGGGACATCGCGG
Organism: Edaphobacter sp.; assembly: GCA_965277545.1. Lineage (GTDB taxonomy): Bacteria > Acidobacteriota > Terriglobia > Terriglobales > Acidobacteriaceae > Edaphobacter. The sequence goes on along the minus strand of OZ255826.1, from coordinate 4,267,163 downwards.
TAGCGCGCCGAGAGCAGCGACGACCCTGCGAACGGAGACGCAGCCGCGCGATTGCGGTCGAGGATCGAGTGAATCTGTTCGGCGGTGGGCATATTCGAAGCGGCAATGGTGTCGTAACCCAGCTGCGTGATCCGAAGCGGCCGACGCTCGGCGCCTTCGCCCGCGGAGATGGTGAAGATATCGTGACCGCCATAGTTCTCTTTGGCCGTGGCGATGCTGCCCAGGTAAGCGGCGAGTCGCTGGCCGTCGAACCGCCCCTCGAAGACCTCGGAGTACCCGACAGGGCCGTTCGGGCCGTTCGGATCGTCCATTCTATGCAGGGCGAAGGCCGCAGCGTCCAGATCGCGCTCGGGAGAGATGCCGGTCGCATCGATAAAGTGCTGGTAATCCGGGCTGCGCACGACCTCGGATCGGTCAAAATGGGTGGCTGCCCGCAGCGGTTTCAGGTTGAGATAAACAATGGCGTCGGACTCCGGCAGCAGACGGGCAGCCTCCGGAGGAGCGGCTTTGCGCAGAAGAAGCGCACCTGCCAGAGCGATCACCAGCGCCAGCATGAACAGAAGCGAATACCGGGTGCGCTTGTGCATCCGTCTATTCATCAGCAGCACGGCCGGAAGGGCGAGGTATCGGCATAGGTCAACGAGAGGCGGCGAATTCTCGCAGCTTCCCTGCACTAGCATAGCCCATACCGCCGAGCACTCAGGCAACACGCAGGTGCAATCCACGATCAAGATCGGCCGGCAAAGGTCATTGCTCCGACATTCCGGCTATGCTAAAGTTGTCCCTGCGGCGCACTCTGCGCGGGCACTGCTGCGCGTAGAGCGGCTGAGCTTACAGGGGGCAAGCTGTTTGGGCTGGCGTAGCTCAGCTGGTAGAGCATCTGATTTGTAATCAGAGGGTCGGGGGTTCAAGTCCCTTCGCCAGCTCCAGTTCCACACAGCAGGGAAAGATTTGGTTGTACTGCCTGCCGTTCTGGCTTCGCAGACTCCGGTCATTTCTTCAAGCAGGGGAGTCTCCGCTAGATCCGCGGTATGGATCTTGTGCGGCTTGAAGCATTCGACTTGGCGTCCTCCGGCCTGGGCGTTTCGGCAGCATGTGCACAGGTGGCCGAGTGGTTAATGGCAGCAGACTGTAAATCTGCCGCGCTTTGCGCTACGGAGGTTCGAATCCTCCCCTGTGCACCATTTTGCTTCATGTGTTCGTTTTAAGAAGTCGAAGCGGTGAACGTTGTGGATTTGACCCCGGCAGGCAGCGGAAGAATGAGCATCGCGCTAGCTGTTCTGGGAGTATTAGCCGTAGCCGTCTGGCGCACGATGGAGCCAGGCAAGTATCAGACGTTGACGTGGATTCTTTTGGGGTTTTTTGCCTTCCGCGTCCTGCTCGGACGGCTGCGTCCGCGTTAGGATTGTAAGGAGAAGAAAGTTTGGCGACTTGGCAAACTTTCTTTTGAAAGCTGGCGTAGCTCAGTGGTAGAGCACTCCCTTGGTAAGGGAGAGGTCGAGAGTTCAAGCCTCTCCGTCAGCTCCAGATTTCCTGTTTCTATTATGTCAATCTGTCACAGAACTTGTCGTTCAGTGTAGTGGCGGGCGGGAGTAACTCAGTGGTAGAGTCACAGCCTTCCAAGCTGTTGGTCGCGGGTTCGATTCCCGTCTCCCGCTCCAAAGATCTGAAGCTTTCGTAAGACCTACAAGATCAGCAGGTGCGACGCCCAGTGAGTCGCGTCCTACAGGAGAGCGTGTTGAGCAGTCTGTATCAGCAACCTGTACTTGCCATCGCCGATTCGGAGACCTTCCAGCAACTGAAGGCGGCCATCGACCGGTCTTTTTCTTCAGACCACGTGACAGACTTCTTGCGGTCGCTCGAGCGCTCCAACCTGCGCATCCGCGAGTTCGAAATCGTTCTCGTCCATGGTTCTCTCGGAGCGAACACAGCCACTGCTTACAGCAAGCTCGGCAACTCCGACCAAGGCCAGATCCGCGAGTTGTACCTTGCCAGCCTCGAACGCGTCGCCCCTGAGCTGCGAGAGAAATTCTTCAAGTTGTACGCCTACTACTGATCGACAAGTTTAGTTTTCGTTGCAGTATTCACCTGAATTCCCGGTGCATGCGCCGGCCAACATACGAGGAGACGGAGAGAGTCATGGGCAAGGAAAAGTTTGACCGGTCGAAGCCGCATGTGAACATTGGGACGATCGGGCACATCGATCATGGCAAGACGACGCTAACGGCAGCGATCACGAAGGTGCTGTCCAAGCACAACCCGAAGAACACGTTCCGGTCGTTTGACACGATCGACAACGCGCCCGAAGAGCGTGAGCGCGGGATTACGATTGCGACCTCGCACGTGGAGTACGAGACCAAGAATCGCCACTACGCGCACGTCGACTGCCCCGGCCACGCGGACTACATCAAGAACATGATTACGGGCGCGGCGCAGATGGACGGCGCGATTCTCGTGGTTGCCGCGACCGACGGCCCGATGCCCCAAACCAAGGAGCATGTGCTGCTCGCCCGTCAAGTGGGTGTGCCCTTTATCGTCGTGTTCCTGAATAAGTGCGATGCGGTGGAGGACGAAGAGCTGATCGAGCTGGTCGAGATGGAGGTCCGCGAGCTCTTGTCGAAGTACGACTATCCGGGCGACGACACGCCGATCATCCGCGGCTCGGCTCTGGGCGCGTTGAACGGCGAAGCCCAGTGGGAGGCCAAGATCGACGAGCTGATGGATGCGGTCGACAAGTATGTCCCGCAGCCGGAGCGCGCGGTCGACCTGCCGTTCCTGATGCCGATCGAAGATATCTTCTCGATCTCGGGTCGCGGGACTGTAGTCACCGGACGTATCGAGCGCGGCAAGGTGAAGGTGGGCGAGGCCTGCGAGATTGTCGGCTTCCGCGAGACCCGGCAGACGGTCTGCACCGGCGTCGAGATGTTCAAGAAGCAGTTGGATGAGGGGCTGGCGGGCGATAACGCCGGACTGCTGCTGCGCGGTATCGCGAAGGAAGATGTAGAACGCGGCATGGTGCTCGCGAAGCCCGGCTCGATCACGCCGCACACCACCTTCAAGGGCGAGGTCTACGTGCTGTCGAAGGAAGAGGGCGGCCGCCACACGCCGTTCTTCAACGGCTACCGTCCGCAGTTCTACTTCCGGACGACCGACGTGACCGGCTCGGCGAAGCTGCCTGCGGGCACCGAGATGTGCATGCCGGGCGACAACATCCAGCTCGAGATCACGCTGCATACTCCCGTCGCGATGGAGAAGGGCCTGCGCTTTGCCATCCGCGAGGGCGGCCGGACCGTCGGCGCAGGAACGATCTCGGAGATCCTCAAGTAAAGAAAAGCTTCACGGAGAAAGTCATTTTGCTCTGGTCTTTGTAGTTCATGAATAACGAGGGCTGCCGGAGGAATTCGATCCGGCAGTTTCCGATCAAATCGAAGGATTCAGCAGCAAAATTCACCAATGCTGCTAAATCGGTTAGGATAGATATATGCGCGAAATCATTACACTGCAGTGCCCGGAGTGCAAAAACAGGAACTACTCGACGACGAAGAACAAGAAGACCACTACCGGCCGGCTTGAGTTCTCGAAGTTCTGCAATACCTGCCGCAAGCACACCGACCACAAGGAAACGAAGTAGTCGACCGCCGGATCGCGGAATGAGGCGCGAGAAGCCTTGTCCGCACCACGGGGGAGTAAGCTCAACGGTTAAACTGTCGGTCTCCAAAACCGAACTTCTCGGTTCGAATCCGAGCTCCCCCGCCAGTTTGCCCGGCCCCCAAAGTCCGGGATACAGAAGCTACGCAGCAGCAGAAAGATTTGAGACAGTCTCATGGCCAAGACAATAGCGGTACCCGAACAATCCAGCACTGGTATCCAGCAGCTGAAGGCACAGCCAGAGCGACTGGCCTCCTTTCTCAAGGACGTCCGCAGCGAGATGCGGAAGGCCGTCTGGCCGTCCCGGACCGAGGTGCAGTCGACCACCACCGTCGTTCTCGTGACCGTCTTCATCTTCGCCGCGTACTTTTGGCTGGTAGACAACATTATCGGCCGGGCGATCGAAGCCCTGCTGCACAGCCTTACGAAACACTAAAGTTTGAGCTCTACTTGAGAGCGAGTTCACCTGGTCACACCGTTAGAAAGAAGTGAAGGAACGATGCGCGCAAAAGGCACAGCGATGGCCGCAGAAGAGCAAAAGCCGGAAGAGCAGAACCCTCAGGTCGATCCGTCCGCTGAGCAGCTTGCACCGCCGGTTAACGAGAACTTCAAGTGGTACATCATCCACGCCTACTCGGGCTTCGAACGCAAGGTGCGGGAGTCGCTTGAAAGCCGGATCATGGCCTTCGGCCTGCAGAACCGTATCGGCCGCATCATGATCCCGACCGAGCCGGTCACCGAGCTGCGCAACGGGAAGAAGTATACGATCGAACGCGTCTTTCTTCCCGGCTATGTTCTGGTCGAGATGGAGCTCGACAACGATCTTTGGCACGTCATCAAGAACACGCCGCGAGTCACCGGCTTCCTCGGCACCGGCGACAACCCGGTCGCGCTCTCCGAGCAGGAGGTCAGTTCCATTCTCTTCCGCACCGATACCTCGGCCAGCAAACCGGCCATGAAGGTCAAGTTCGAAAAGGGCGAGCAGGTTCGCATTAACGAAGGCCCGTTTGCCAACTTCACCGGAGCGGTCGACGACATCAACGAGGACAAACAGACCCTGAAGGTCATGGTCAGCATCTTTGGCCGCTCCACTCCGGTCGAAATCGAATTCTCGAAGGTGGACAAAGTTGTAGACGAGTAGGCCCTCCCCTCCTCTCATGAGGACCAGAGAGCAGCGCTCAGCGGCACACTTCAGCAGCAGGCATGGGAAGACCTCATGCTCGCCCTAGAACGATAAAGAGGATCATCGCAATGGCACCGAAGAAGATCACAGGATACGTCAAGCTTCAGATCATGGCCGGCAAGGCCACACCAGCACCTCCCGTAGGCCCCGCCCTCGGCCAGGCGCAGGTCAACATTATGGAGTTCTGCAAGCAGTTCAACGAACGCACCAGCAAAGATCCCGCGCTCGCCGGTCTTACGGTACCCGTCGTCATCAGCGTCTACGCGGACCGCACCTTCAGCTTCGTCACCAAGACTCCTCCCGCCCCGGTGCTGCTGCTGAAGGCCGCCGGCATCGAGAAGGGCTCCGGCACGCCCAACAAGGACAAGAAGGGCAAAGTCACCGAGAAGCAGATTCTCGCGATCGCCACCCAGAAGATGCCGGACATGAACGCCGCTACCGTCGAAGCCGCCGCAAAGACTATCCGCGGCACCGCCCGCTCGATGGGCATCGACGTCGTCGCGTAGTTTGGAGTCGTTCACTTTCCCTAGACTAGATCTAGACCGGATCTTGTCCGGATAGAGAGTGTAGGAAGAGATCACCCAGTCCCGGGCGCTCTCTTTTGCACTCTCCATCTGTCGTTAAGCTCCACCCTCTGATACCCTCTCCTTCGCAACATCATGAGGAGAAGCTATGGCTGAATCCCTCGGCTCCCAGATCGTCATCGTGGCCTACCGGCCCAAGCCCGGCAAGGAGGCGGAACTGCTGCGGTTGACTCGCGAGCACGTCCCGCTGCTCCGCAGGCAAGGGCTTGCCACGAACCATCCCGTCACCGCATGCAGAGCCAGCGACGGCACCATCGTCGAGGTATTCGAATGGGCACCCGGCGGCACCGAACGCGCCCACACCAATCCTGCGGTCGTTGCGCTCTGGCAGCAGTATGCCGTCGCCTGCGACTATATCCCTTTGGCATCACTCGACGAATCGTCCAACCAATTTGCATCGTTTGCTCCGATCGATCTCCACTGAAGTCTCGCTAGGCGAACAGCCTCTGCTGGGCAGCAACGCCCACTCTGTCAGGCGGCTTGTTGCCTCCGCCTTCATTGCGCGTCAGCAGAGCGTCGCTCGAACGCTTTCCCAGACCATGTCTTTGGCACGCTTGTGCGACCAACTCCGCGAGTCTGCGGCGATACGGCTGCGAGGCGAAGTCTGCCGCTCCAAACCGCTGCGCGTAGTCGGCCTCGAGGCCAGGGAAGTGCTCACGAACGAAGCTCAGGTAAGTAGGACGTGAACACGGCTTGAGAAACAGAGGATGCGCGGCGAAAAAGCTCGCGTCTACGGCAGCGGCCCGCCGGGCCATGCCATCGAGCGCCTCTGCTGTATCGGTGATGCCCGGCAACACCGGCGAGCCGAACACCCCGGCAACAATCCCGGCCTCGCGTAGCCGCTTCACTGCCAGGAAGCGAAGATCGGGCCGCGGCGCACGCGGCTCGAGCAACCTCGCGAGCGCGGCGTCAGGAGTCGTAATCGTGATATGCACCACCAACGTATTGCGCCGCGCAATCTCCACCAGCAGGTCTATATCGCGTTCGATCAGGCGTGATTTGGTCACGATCCCGAGCCGATACCCCGCCTTTCGCGCAAACACCTCGAGCAGGCTGCGGGTGATCCGGGCCTTTCGTTCAATCGGCTGATACGGGTCGGTCGCCGTTCCCAACGCAATCTCATCGTCCGGGTCGATCTTCCGCAACTCCTGCTCCAGCAGCCACGCTGCATTCTGCTTCAGAAAGATGATCCGTTCGAACGCCTCGGGATCGCGGAAGTCAATTACCTTAGGCGATTTCTCCGCCGGCGTCTTCGGCGCCATGAACTCATGCGTGTACCGCGCGTAACAGTATCTGCAGCCGAACTCGCACCCGCGGTACGGATTGATACTGTAGGCCAGCGAAAGCCGGCGCTTGGACTGAGATTTATTGAGAATGTTGCGCACCTCCAATGCCTTGAACTCGATCAAGTGTCCGTCATCCGCATGCTCTGCCTCTGCCGCCAGACGAGCGATTCCAACCGGCTGCTGCGCGAGGATCGGAAAGAGTTCTGCACCGTTTGCTTTCGCCATTTGTTCGCCTTATGATGACGAGAGTAGGCGCTCATTCCGAATTCGTCAAGGGCTATTTAGTAGACTTTCTTCCATGAACTCCAGCCTGGCGGGGATGCGACCTCCGTTTCGCTTCCGGCCCGAAAGCCCGATGAGCGATGAAGACCTGATGCGCTTCTGTGCTGCGAATGACATCGCCCGCGTTGAACGCGAGGCGGATGGGGAGATCTGTGTCATGTCGCCCGCAGGAAATCGCACCGGAAGAAGAAACGCGGCCATCATCACAGCACTCGGCGCATGGGCCGAGCAGGACGGGCGAGGCTACGTCTTCGACTCAAGCACCGGCTTCACGCTGCCCGACGGCTCCATACGCAGCCCGGATGCGGCCTGGATTGAGGCGGCGCGCTGGGATGTACTCAGCGAAGCAGAGAAGAACCGCTTCTCGCCGCTCTGTCCCGACTTTATCGTGGAGCTTCGATCACCCTCGGACGACATGACCGCACTTGAAGTCAAAATGGAGCAGTGGATAACCAACGGAGCGAAGCTGGCATGGTTGATTGACCCGGTTGAGCAGGCGGTCTCCCTCTATCGTTCCTGCGAGTCTCCCGAGACACATCTTCAGCCGACTTCTGTTCGAGGCAATGATCCTATCGCGGGCTTTGAGCTCATCATGGCTCGCATCTGGGATTGAGGATTCCCGGTCCGGTATAAACTTAGCTTATGCATTTTTCTTTGATAGAGCTTTCTCTTCCCGTTCGGTTCAGGCCTCAAGTGCCGATGACCGACGACGAGTTGATGCGCTTTTGTGCCGCGAACGATGCTCTGCGTGTGGAACGCGATGCCAATGGAGAGATTCTCGTGATGACGCCTGCCGGAAGCAGAACGAGCAAAATGAACCTGCGCATCGGCCGTTTGCTCGATGAGTGGGCTGAGGCAGATGGGCGCGGCGTTGCCTTTGACTCTAATGGCGGTTTTACGCTTCCAGACGGTTCGATGCGAGCGGCAGATGCTGCTTGGATCGCGTTGCCCCGGTGGAACGCGCTTAGCGACACGGATCAGTCCAGGTTCGCCCCGATCTGCCCGGATTTCGTGATTGAACTTCGCTCGCCAAGCGATAGTCTGCCGGAACTTCAGCAGAAGATGGAACAGTGGATCATTAATGGGGCGCAACTCGCCTGGCTGATCGACCCCATCGAACAGGAAGTCTCTGTCTACCGCCCCGGCCATAATCCTGAGGTGCACCGCCATCCCACCTCGATTCAAGGTGAAGGTGTCATGGCTGGTTTTGAGTTGGTGATGGCACGGATCTGGGGATGAATTGGAATTTGTCGGAGATACCGTGAATGGCGTGCATGTCACTACAGGCTATTGACTGAATTATAGCAATACGGCATACTCATACGAGTGCCTCAATGCTCAATTTGAGGCCAGTCGAGAACCACGCCGGGAGAGATCAACTCCAGAGGGGTGGGAGACGAGGGAAGATGGCAAGGAAGCTCTCTAAGAATCTGGTCAAGGCGCGCGCGCTCGTTGAGCCCCGTCCGTACCTGCTGGTGGACGCAGTTCCACTCCTGCAAAAGGCGAAATATGCGAAGTTCGACGAGACGGTTGATCTGACCATGCGCCTTGGCGTCGATCCGAAGCACGCTGATCAGATGGTCCGCGGCACGGTTGTGCTTCCGCACGGACTGGGCAAGTCGAAGATCGTTGCCGTGATCGCCTCCGGCGACCGCGTCAAAGACGCACAGGCTGCCGGAGCGGAGTTCTTCGGCGGCGAGGAGCTCGTCGAGAAGATCCAGAAGGAAAACTGGACCGCGTTTGACGCGCTGATCGCGACCCCCGACATGATGAAGTCGGTCGGGCGTCTTGGCAAGGTGCTCGGGCCCAAAGGCCTGATGCCCAATCCGAAGACCGGCACCGTCACCACCGATGTTGCCGCGGCGGTCAAAGAGATCAAGGCCGGCAAGGTGGAGTTTCGCACCGACAAGACGGCTCTCGTGCATGTTCCTGTGGGCAAGCTTTCCTTTGACCCGCAGAAGCTGGTTGACAATGCCATGACTGTGATCACCAGCGTCGTCAAGGCTAAACCGTCAGCCGCCAAGGGCAAGTACATCAAGGGCGTGACGCTCAGCTCGACCATGGGTCCTGGCATCCAGCTCGATTACACTGCCGCCGAGTTGGCCGGCAAAGCCTAATCACGATAGTCAGCATCAATCCCCATCTGTGCGCGTAAGCGAGGAGCGGGGAAGCGAAAGCGAAGAGGATTGAAGTCATGGCATTGACCAGAGCATCGAAGACGGAGAAGGTGGGCAAGCTCGCAGCTGAGCTCGAGCACTCGACCTCCGCGATCATCGGTACCTTCAAGGGACTCACCGCGTCAAAAGACTTCGAGCTGCGCAAGGCAGTTCGCGGCGCCGGTGGAAGCTACCACGTGGTCAAGAACAAGCTGGCTGCGCGCGCCTCGAGCGGAACCAAGATCGAAGCCGCACTCCAGGGTCTCAAGGGGGTGTCCGCTGTCGCTTACACCTCGGGCGATCCGGTAGCTCTGGCCAAGGCGCTCTCCACCTGGGTCAAGGAAAACGCGGAGTTCACTTTCAAGCTTGGCATCGTCGACGGCAAGCTGATCAATGTCAGCGAGATCGACTCGCTGGCCACCATGCCCGGAAAGGAAGAGCTCTTCTCGAAGCTTCTCTTCCTGATTCAATCCCCCGCGCAGCGTCTGGCGACCGTCATGAACGCCACCGGCCGCGATCTCGCAGTGGTCATCAATCAAGGGGTCGAAAAAGGTAAGTTTGCTGGACCGGCAGTTTCGGCGCAGCCGGAGGTAAAGGCTGCGGCTCCCGCGCAGGAGGCCCCAGTGGCTGCCGTCGAGGCACCTGCTCCAGAGGCAGAGCCCTCAGCACCTGCCGTTGAAGCAGCCCATGTGGAAGAGTCGGCGGCAGGCGAGCAGCCCTCAGGTGCAGCGCAGCCGGAGAACGCAACGGCATCTCAGGCGGGCGAGGCTGCTGCTTCTGATCCGGTCGAAGGTTAGGTTGAGGAATAACAGGTTTCGCCTGATCTCCCTGGGTGCGCCGGTCTGGGCGCAGCGGAAACCCTGGAAGGCTTAGGCAGCCGAAGCGCAGTCCGGCTTTCGGAAGCAATCGGTACCTAGCAGCGCAAAGTTCAGTTTTATATTGGAGAAATGACATGGCAGACATCCAGCAGTTGGAAGATTCAATCGTTAGCCTGAGCCTCCTCGAGGCCTCAGCTCTGGTCAAGAAGCTTGAAGAGCGTCTCGGCGTCTCGGCAGCGGCGGCAGTGGCGGCCCCGGCGGCCGGCGGTGGTGCCGCGGCGGCGGCTCCGGTCGAAGAGAAGACCGAATTCACCGTGATCCTCAAGGACGCAGGTGCCAATAAGATCAACACCATCAAGGCCGTACGAGAAGTGACCGCCCTCGGTCTGAAGGAAGCCAAGGATCTGGTCGATGGCGCCCCCAAGCCCTTGAAGGAGAATATCTCCAAGGACGATGCAGCCGCGATCGCCAAGAAGTTCGAAGGCGTGGCGACTGTGGAAATCAAGTAGTCACTTCACAAGCTTGCACTCTGAGGCGGAACGCGATATTCTTGACGTTAGACAAGATTCGTTCCGCCTCGGCGTGTCCCTTGGCGGACGGTGGTTTCACTAAAAACTTCGTTGTATCCGGATCATCCTGTCACACAGGCTAAGGAACCGGCCATTATACGCTTCGAGCGGCGGATGCGCATAGTGCAATAGGCAGCATACGAGCGGCAAACTTTGGGGTAGGCGAACCTCAAATGGCGGCAGGCATCAACACCATCTCTATCGAAACAGTGCACAAGTCGACCTTTGCGCTCTTGGGACTTGTTGTCCCTGCGGGCGCTTTGCCGCGTTTATCGGCATAGTTCTCACACATAGGAGCCCCGATCGCTCTGCCCGCGTTCTTTATAGCAGCTTCGAACGCCGCGGACGAGTAAAAATCTGAATTTTATCCGCGCCGGAAGCAAGGACGCGGCAGCATTCTGCGCACAGGGCCCGCCGCTATCGAGGGCGGCACTACCTGAAGTTTTGACCGCTGCGCGATCAGAACCAAACCCGGAGGGCGCGACCGAGGCCCTCCCCTCATGAAGCTAAGCCAGCAATGCGATGCCGGCAGACGCACTTCAAGAGGCCTCGAAGGTCAGTTTTCCTCAGGAGAGAGCATGTCTGGCGAGTTCAATAACAGCGAAATGCGCGCGGTCCGAAGCCGTCTAGATTTTTCGAAGATTCCCACCTCCATTCAGATTCCCAACCTCATCGAGGTGCAGCGTCGCAGCTATGAGCGCTTCCTGCAGATGGACAAATTGCCTCAGGAGCGCGAAGACAACGGCCTGCAGTCCGTCTTCACTTCGGTCTTCCCCATCACCGACTTCCGCAACGTCTCCGAGCTCGAGTTCGTCGACTTCTCCATCGGCAACTGGGAGTGCAAGTGTGGCTACCTCAAGGGCCTCAACCATCTGCGCACGGCCTGCACCAACTGCGGCCACATGGTCATCACCGACCCGTTCCACCCGGGCGACGTGCTATGTAACTTCTGCGGCACGTACAACAAGAACACCCCTGACTTCTGCACCAAGTGCGGCGATCCCGTCGGCCTGCAGCTGAAGTACGACCAGGCCGAGTGCGAAGAGCGCGGCATGACCTACTCTGCGCCGCTCAAGGTCACGATTCGCCTTAAGATTTACGACAAGGATCCCGAGACCGGCGTGAAATCCTTGCGCGACATGAAGGAGCAGGAGGTCTTCTTCGGCGACATTCCGCTGATGAGCCAGAATGGCACCTTCATCGTCAACGGCACCGAACGCGTCATTGTGTCGCAGCTTCACCGTTCGCCCGGCGTCTTCTTCGAGACCGCGAACAACCGCACATACTTCCTCGGCAAGATCATCCCCTACCGCGGCAGCTGGGTCGAGTTCGAGTACGACCAGAAAAATACCCTCTACGTCCGCATCGACCGCAAGCGCAAGTTTCTCGGCACCATCTTCCTGCGCGCACTCGGCCTGCGCACCGATGAGGAGATCCTCAAGACCTTCTACACCGTCGACACCATTAACGTGGCCAACGGCAAACTCTCCTGGAAGGTAGCGCCCGAAGGCCAGCCCTCGAACCTGCAGGGCACGCGTCCGGCCGCCGGCATCACCATCAAAGGCGAAGAGGTCGCGCCTGCCACCCGCAAGATCTCGGCCCATACCATGAAGGGTCTGCGTTCTCACAAGGTCGAAGCAGTCGAGGTCGAGACCAGCGAGTTCGACGGCGCGATGACCGCATCGGACGTCGTGGATCTCACCACCGGCGAGCTGCTCTACGAGGCCAATCAGGAGCTCACCGCCGACAAGCTGCACAAGATCATCCAATCCGGCGTCGCCAGCTTCGAGGTCTTCTTCCCCGAGCGCGACGATGTGGGCAACATCATCACCAACACCCTCCGCCGCGACTCTGTGCGCAAACCCGAAGAGGCGCTGATCGAGATCTACCGCAAGCTGCGTCCCGGCGATCCGCCTACGCTCGACACCGCGACCGCGCTCTTCGAAGGCATGTTCTTCGATCCGCGCAAGTACGACTTCTCGCGTGTCGGCCGGTTGAAATTCAACATCAAGCTCTATGAAAATCAAGACCCCTCTGGCCTTGACAAGCGCACGTTAACCCCCGAGGACTTCTACGGCACCATCCGTTATCTGCTCAAGCTGCGCAAGAACATCGGCACGGTCGACGACATCGACCATCTCGGCAACCGCCGCGTTCGCGCCGTCGGCGAGTTGATGGAGAATCAGTTCCGCATTGGCCTCGTCCGTATGGAGCGCGCCATCAAGGAGAAGATGTCGGTCTATCAGGAGATGTCGACCGCCATGCCGCACGACCTCATCAACGCCAAGCCCGTCATGGCCGCGATTCGTGAGTTCTTCGGCTCCTCGCAGCTCTCGCAGTTCATGGACCAGACCAACCCACTGTCGGAGATTACGCACAAGCGCCGCTTGTCCGCCCTCGGGCCCGGCGGGCTTTCACGGGAAAGGGCAGGCTTCGAAGTCCGCGACGTGCACCCCACCCACTACGGCCGCATCTGCCCGATCGAGACGCCGGAAGGCCCGAACATCGGCCTGATCTCCTCTCTCTCCTGCTTTGCGCGCATCAACGAGTACGGCTTCATCGAATCGCCGTACCGTCGCGTCAAAGACGGCCGCGCACTCGATTACGTCTCCGTCGTCAACGCCGGCGAGTCCGGTCTGCGCCAGGGCGACTACCTCGAGATCGAAGAGGCCCGCAAGCAGAACGAGCAACTGAAGAAGGACAAGAAGCGCACCATGGATCTTGCTCCCTTCAGCTTCTATCTGTCGGCCTGGGAAGAAGACCGCCACACCATCGCGCAGGCCAACATTGAGCTCGATGAGAAGCTGAACATTGTGCAGGATGTAGTGGACGCCCGCCGCCAAGGCAACTTCGTCCTCGTCAACAAGTCCGAAGTCGACTACGTAGACGTTTCGCCGAAGCAGCTTGTGTCGGTCGCTGCCTCGCTCGTTCCGTTCCTCGAGCATGACGACGCCAACCGCGCGCTGATGGGCGCGAACATGCAGCGGCAGTCCGTGCCTCTGCTCGTCGCCGAAGCTCCGTTCGTCGGTACCGGCATGGAAGGCGTCACCGCCCGAGACTCCGGCGCCGTCATCCTGGCCAAGCGCAACGGCATCATCGACTCGGTCGACTCCGAGCGCATCATCGTGCGTGTCGAAGGCGAGCATCACCCCACGCAGCTCTCGCGTGAGGTCGGCTCGGACATCTACCAGCTCACGAAGTTCAAGCGCTCCAACCAGAACACCTGCATCAACCAGAAGCCGATCGTCCGCAAGGGCGACCGTGTCATCAAGGGCCAGGTCATCGCCGACGGCCCCTGCACCGAGCAGGGCGAACTCGGCCTCGGCCGCAACGTTCTGGTCGCCTTCATGCCATGGCGTGGTTACAACTTCGAGGACGCGATCCTCATCTCCGAAAAGCTGGTCCGCGAGGACTACTACACCTCGATTCACATCGAGGAGTTCGAGATCGAAGCCCGCGACACCAAGCTTGGGCCGGAAGAGATCACGCGCGATATTCCCAACGTCAGCGAGCACGCCCTGCGCGATCTCGACGACTCGGGCATTATCCGCATCGGTGCGAAGATCGGCCACAACGACATCCTCGTCGGCAAGGTCACGCCGAAGGGTGAAACCCAGTTGACGCCCGAAGAGAAGCTGCTCCGCGCCATCTTCGGCGAAAAGGCCGGCGATGTGCGTGACGCTTCGCTGACGTGCCCTCCGGGTATCGAGGGCACCGTCGTCGATGTCCGCATCTTCTCCCGCAAGGGCCAGGAGAAGGACGAGCGCGCCAAGCAGATCGAGCAGGAGATGATCGAAAAGCTCGAGCGTAACCTCGCCGACGAGATCCGCATCTTGACTGACGAGCGTCTGAAGCGCCTCGAAGCGATTCTCGGCGCCAAGGAAGTTCTTGCCGACCTGCACGACGAGCGCACCAACAAGAAGCTGCTCAACAAGGGCGACATCCTCGACCGCGACACCATCGAGTTGATCTCGACGCGCAACCTCAAGCGCATTCGCTACGCCGACAAGGATCCTCGCGTCAACGAGCAGATCGACGAGATCGAAGAGATGACCTCACGTCAGATCGATGTTCTCCGCAAGATCACCAACGAGAAGATCGGCAAGATGCAGAAGGGCGACGAGCTCGCTCCCGGCGTCATCAAGATGGTCAAGGTCTACATCGCCATGAAGCGCAAGCTTTCTGTCGGTGACAAGATGGCAGGCCGCCACGGCAACAAGGGTGTTATCGCCAGGATTCTTCCCGAGGAGGACATGCCATACCTCCCCGATGGAACTCCGGTCGAGATCGTTCTCAACCCGCTCGGCGTGCCCTCGCGTATGAACGTCGGTCAGATTCTCGAGACGCACCTCGGTTGGGCGGCACACACCCTGGGCGCGCAGATCGCCGAGCTTGCCGCCACCATGGAGTCGGCCAACGAAGTTCGCGAGCTCTTCAAGGCGCGCTTCGCCGGAACCGCCGCTCTCAACCAGCTTCTCGATCTCGACGACGAGCAGACCATGCGCGTCGCCGCCGGCATGAAGCGCGGCATCTGGTTCGGCACCGCAGTCTTCGACGGCGCACGCGAGACCGAGATCAAGGCGCTGCTCAAGGCCGCCGGTCTTCCAAGCTCGGGCAAATCGCAGCTCTACGATGGCATGATCGGAGAACCCTTCGAGCAGCCCGCCACCGTCGGCTACATCTACATGCTCAAGCTCTCGCATCTGGTCGACGACAAGATCCACGCCCGCTCGATCGGGCCGTACAGCTTGATCACCCAGCAGCCGCTCGGTGGTAAAGCCCAGTTCGGCGGACAGCGCTTCGGCGAGATGGAGGTCTGGGCGCTAGAAGCCTACGGCGCCGCCTACATCCTGCAGGAGCTGCTCACCGCCAAGTCCGACGACGTCTTCGGCCGCACCAAGATCTACGAAGCCATCGTCAAGGGCGAAGCTGCCATTGAGCCCGGTGTTCCCGAGTCGTTCAACGTTCTTATCCGCGAACTGCAGTCCCTCTGCCTCGACGTCGAACTGATCAAGCTTGCCGATCAGAAGAAGCAGCCGCTGCCAGCCATCGCCGCAGCCGACTAACGCAGCACGAGCTTTTAGCCCTTAGCTATTAGCTAAACCCGCCGGTCCCAAAGTGCGGTTCCCTGAGCAAGGCAATTCGCTCAATGTTCAAGGGAGCCGCCCAACGGGTAAATCGGCACGAAATAGAAGAAGGCAATGAGGCTTGAAGCAGCACCTCCATCGCCAGGCAGTAAACGTAATGAACCGCAGCCACGCCCGAGGTCACTAGCTAAAAGCTAAGGACTAAAAGCTAAGAGCTGCATACACGGAGACGCCAAATATGTTCCGCTCCAGCCCCTTTGAACTAACCGGACCCATCGCCGACTTCGACGCCATCAAGATCCAACTCGCCAGCCCCGAGAAGATCCGCAGCTGGTCGCACGGCGAGGTCACCAAGCCCGAGACCATCAACTATCGCACCTTCAAGCCGGAGCGCGACGGGCTCTTCTGCGCCCGCATCTTCGGACCGATCACGGACTGGGAGTGCCTCTGCGGCAAGTACAAGCGCATGAAGCATCGCGGCGTCATCTGCGACAAGTGCGGCGTCGAAGTCACCCTCTCGAAGGTGCGCCGCGAGCGCCTCGGACACATCGAACTCGCCAGCCCCTGCTCGCACGTCTGGTTCTTCAAGGGCCTGCCCTCGCGCATCGGCCACCTGCTCGACATCAGCCTGCGTGAGCTCGAAGCCGTCCTCTACTTCGAGTCCTACGTCGTCGTCGATCCAGGCGATGCGCCCGTCAAGGAGCGCGAGGTCATCAAGGACGAGACCAAGTTCCGCGAGCTCGATGCTCAGTACCGCCCCTCCGGCTTCAAGGCCATGATGGGCGCCGAGGCCATCAAGGAACTCCTCAAGCGCGTCGAAATCGCCGAGCTCGCCATCGAGCTGCGCGAGCGCATGAAGACCGAGACCTCGCTGCAGAAGAAGCTCAAGTATTCGAAGCGCCTCAAGATCGTCGAGGCCTTCCGCAAGTCCGATAACCTGCCGCAGTGGATGATCCTCGACGTGATCCCCGTCATCCCGCCCGAGCTGCGCCCCCTCGTGCCGCTCGACGGCGGCCGCTTTGCCACCTCCGACCTCAACGACCTCTACCGTCGCGTGATCAACCGCAACAACCGCCTCAAGAAGCTGATGGACCTGCACGCACCCGAGGTCATCGTCCGCAACGAGAAGCGCATGCTCCAGGAAGCCGTCGACGCTCTCTTCGACAACGGCCGTCGCGGCCGCGTCCTGCGTGGCGCGAACAACCGTCCGCTAAAGTCGCTCTCCGACACCCTCAAGGGCAAGCAGGGCCGCTTCCGCCAGAACCTGCTCGGCAAGCGCGTCGACTACTCGGGACGTTCGGTCATCGTCGTCGGCCCCGAGCTGAAGCTGCACCAGTGCGGCCTTCCCAAGAAGATGGCGCTCGAGCTCTTCAAGCCCTTCATCTATCACCGTCTCGAGCAGACGGGCCACTGCACGACCATCAAGCAGGCCAAAGAGATGGTCGAGATGCAGGAGCCTATCGTCTGGGACATCCTCGAAGAGGTCATCAAGGATCATCCCGTCCTGCTCAACCGTGCCCCGACCCTTCACCGTCTCGGCATCCAGGCCTTCGAGCCCGTGCTCGTCGAAGGCAAAGCCATCAAGATCCATCCGCTGGTCTGCACCGCCTTCAACGCGGACTTCGACGGCGACCAGATGGCCGTTCACATCCCGCTCTCGCCCGAGGCTCAGATTGAAGCCAGCGTCCTCATGCTCGCTTCGCACAACATCCTCTCGCCGGCGAGCGGCCAGCCCATCACCGTGCCGACCCAGGACCTCGTCCTCGGCATCTACTATCTCACCAAGGCGAAGGTCAACGCCAAAGGAGAAGGCCGCGTCTTCGCCAACATCGAAGAGGTCTTCATGGCCCTCGAAGCCAAGCAGGTCGAGACCCTCACCCCCATCCGTCTGCGCTACTCGGGGCCTGTCCTCGACATGACCACCGCGTACGACGATCAGGACCTTACCCACACCGAGCCGGTCGAGTTCCACAACCAGTACATCAACACCACCGTCGGCCGCGCCATCTTGAACGACGCCCTCCCCGAAGGCATGCCCTACGTCAACGGCCTGCTCAAGAAGAAGGGCATCGGCCAGCTCATCAACTACTGCTACCTGAACCTCGGCCTCGAAGTCACCGTCAAGACCCTCGACCGTGTGAAGGACCTCGGCTTCACCTATGCCACCCGCTCCGGCCTCTCCGTCGGACTCGACGACATGGTCATCCCCGACTCCAAGTACACGCTCGTCGGCGATGCCGAAAAGACCGTGCTCTCCATGCAGCAGCAATACCTCGACGGAGCCATCACCAACGGTGAGCGCTCGAACAAAGTCATCCAGATGTGGTCCGGCGTCACCGAGCGCGTCGCCGACGAGATGTTCAACAACATGAAGCGCGCCGACAAGGAAGGAGCCATGAACCCGATCTACATCATGGCCGACTCCGGTGCCCGCGGCTCCAAGCAGCAGATCCGCCAGCTCTCCGGTATGCGCGGGCTGATGGCGAAACCAAGCGGCGAAATCATCGAGACCCCCATCACGGCGAACTTCCGCGAAGGCCTCACCGTCCTGCAGTACTTCATCTCGACCCACGGCGCCCGCAAGGGTCTCGCGGATACGGCGTTGAAGACCGCGGACTCAGGCTATCTCACCCGCCGCCTCGTCGACGTCGCGCAGGATGTCATCATCTCGCACAACGACTGCGGCACCGTCGAAGGCATCTACGTCACTCCGATCATCGAAGCCGGCGAGACCATCGAGCCCCTGCGCGACCGCATCATCGGCCGCGTGAGCCTCGAAAAATTGAAGGACTTCGAAGGCAAGACCATCGTCGACATCAACCAAGAGATCGACGAAGACCTCGCCTCTGCCGTTCAGGCCGCGGGGATCGAGCGAGTCAAGATTCGCTCAGTCCTCACCTGCGAGTCCAAGCGCGGCGTCTGCATCCTCTGCTACGGCCGAAATCTCGGCTCCGGAAAAATGGTCGAGATGGGCGAAGCCGTAGGCGTCATTGCGGCGCAGTCCATCGGCGAGCCCGGCACCCAGCTCACCATGCGTACCTTCCACATCGGCGGCACGGCATCGCGCGTATCAGACGCTTCGCACCTCGAGGCCAAGAACGCCGGCACCGTACGCTTCATCAACCTCGTCACCGTTCGCAGCAAGGACGGCGGCCTGGTCGCCTTCAACCGCAACGGCTCCCTCGCCATCGTCGACGAGAAAGGCCGCGAAAAAGAGCGCTACGCCGTCGTCTATGGCGCCAAGCTCAAGGTCGAAGAGGGTGCGCAAGTCGTGCAGGGCAGCCTCCTCGGCGAGTGGGATCCGTACACCTTCTCCCTCCTCACCGAGATCGCCGGAACCGTCCAGTTCAAGGATCTCCAGGAAGGCGTCACCCTCAACGAAGAGGTTGACGAGGTCACCGGCCTCTCGCGTCTCGTCGTCGCGGACTCGCCCGATGAGAAGCGTCAGCCCGCCATCATCGTAAAATCCGCATCCGGTAACAAGCGGTATCTCATGCCCTCCCGCGCTCACCTCATGGTGGCCGACGGCGACGAGATCTTCCCCGGCGACATCCTTGCCAAGATCCCACGCGAGACCACTCGCACCAAGGACATCACCGGCGGTCTCCCCCGGGTCGTCGAGCTTTTCGAGGCACGCAAGCCCCGCGACCCGGCGATCATCTCGAAGATCGATGGCGTCGTTCGCTTCGGCGAAGTCTCCAAGGGCCAGCGCAAGGTCTACGTCACCGCCGACAACGGTCAGGAAGAGGAGTACAGCGTGCCCCGCGGGACGTACGTCAACGTGCAGGAAGGCGAACGCCTCCGTGCCGGCGACGCGCTCATCGACGGTCCCCGCAACCCGCACGACATTCTGGAAGTCCTTGGCGAACGTGCTCTCCAGCAGTACCTCGTCAACGAAATCCAGGAGGTCTACCGCCTGCAAGGCGTCACCATCTCTGACAAGCACATCGAAACCATCGTTCGCCAGATGCTTCGCTGGGTCAAGATCGAAGAGGTTGGCGACACCACGTTCCTCGTCGATCAGCAGACCGACCGCTTCCGCTTCAACGCCGAGAACCAGCGCGTGTTGATGACCGGCGGACGTCCTGCCATCGGGCGCTCCTTGCTCCTCGGCATCACCAAGGCGTCGCTCTCGACCGACAGCTTCATCTCGGCCGCCAGCTTCCAGGAGACCACCCGCGTGCTCACCGAAGCCAGCATCAACGGCTCCATTGACACGCTCCGCGGCCTCAAGGAAAACGTCATCGTAGGCCGCCTCATTCCCGCCGGCACCGGCATGGAGTACTACCGCAACGTCCAGCTCTCCCCAGAGCTCGAAGAAGCGGCAGCCCAGGTCCAGCAGGAAGTCACCGCAGCCATCGAAGCCGAAGAGCGCGAACTCGAACAGATGCGCATGGAAGGCGAACAAGAAGAACTAGCCGCCGAGTAAGCGCGGAGCCTGCCCTAGAGCGAAGCGAAGGGTGCCGTTCTCGGCGCTTCGCGTGAAACCTTAAACTACAACAACAAAGAAACGGGCGGACTCGAAAGAGTCCGCCCGTTTCTTTCCATTGACGACCTATCTCTCTCCGTCTACCTTTAAGCTATGCAGGTCACTCTCCAATATGCTGAAGAGCACTTTGCCGATCTCGCCTCAGCAGCCGACCGCGGAGAAGAGATTGTGATCACGCGTGCGGAGAAAGCCGCCCTTAAGCTCGTCGTCTCTCACGCAGCGACGCCCGTTATCAAGACCGGAAAGCGTATCCTGGGCGCGGGACGTGGTGAATTGCGCGTTCCCTCCGAAGAAGAGTGGCGCCGAATGGACGAAGAGATAGCTAACCTGATTAATGACGGCTTGCTCTTTCCCCCAGAACATTCGTGAAGCTCCTGTTCGACTCCCACGTTCTGCTCTGGACAATCTACGAGCCGGAGCATCTTTCTCCACTCGCTGCCAAGCTTGTTGCCGATCTTGGGAATGAGATTTTCGTAAGCCTCGCGACTGTATGGGAACTCGGCAACAAAGCGGCTGTTCATCGGCTCCCTATGGTGGGCTCGTCAGTCGAGCGCATGGTCGAACGCATTGAGCAACTCGGCGTAACCTTTCTTCCCATCACCCAGCCTGACATACTCGCGGCAGCCAAGCTTCCGCATCACCACGCCGATCCCTTCGATCGAATGCTCATCGCACAAGCCCAGACATACTCGCTTCACCTGCTAACGAAAGACGCGAACATGTCCCGCTACGATATCCCAACACTGTGGAGATAATCCAGCCACCCCAGCCCCGCCGGCACCGGCATGGAGTACGACAGCAACATCCAGCTCTCCCCAGAGCTCGAAGAAGCGGCAGCCCAGGTCCAGCAGGAAGTCACCGCAGCCATCGAAGCTGAAGAGCGCGAACTCGAACAGATGCGCATGGACGCGGACAAAAAGAATTAGCCGCCGAATAACTCCGCGTTATTGCGAAAGATGCTCGCGCAACAACAAACAACGGCAGAGCTCAGGCTATGCCGTTGTTTGTTCGCCGCTCATATTGAATCACAATCAGACTCTACTCCTAGTCTTCTGCTATACATTTCATCGTCATCGCCTCAAAAGCGATAGGAGATATATTGCGATCGCAGCTATTGCGCCAACAGTCATTCCGGATACGGTTGGATAGTTGTGAACGAGCGGGTAGTGTAGCAGGTGATCGGTGAAAATCAGAGATCCGAGTGGTATTGCCCCGGCGATGAAGGGCAATAAAGGATTAAGCCACTTCGGACGCCAGCGTAAGCCTTCTGAGCTATCTCGAATGGTTCGGACTCCCACAATCCGTCCGATGATGACGGGAGGCTGCGTGTAATGGCTTGCAAGTATCGTAATCTCAATCCTATCCTTCGGGTTGAGAAGACACGGTTGGAGCGTAACGGTATTTCCCTTAACTCCCATTCCGGTTGTAATGACTTGCTCGCCGCTCGTTGAACAATCAGCAGAAACCACCTCGACAGCGATGCCCAGATTGATGCATAAAGGTTGTTCATAATCGGAAGAGCTAATTGGAACGTTTCCTTCGTTGCTTATTCTGATCTGTAAAACCGTGACGTCTGGTGCCTCGCTACCATCAACGAGCAGTGTTACTCGCCGAGCTAAATGCCGGTCATTCACCTGTATCAGTTTCGTTGCAGATTGTATGGAATAGGAAAGGAGCTTTCGTTTTCTTTGTAGAGAATAGATGATGAAAGCTACCGCGACTGAAAGGAGCACGCCTCCGATTGTAAGTTCATTACTTGTCATGAGCTAACCATTATCAGGCAAAATCGGAAAGAAGTGCCTGCATTTTTGTGACAGCTGACTCCAATTCTGAAATGGCGACTCGGGCGGGCGGGCGCCGTTCTCCGAGCTTCAGATCATCAGGTTTGCTTTGCCGGATGGCCTATATCTCGATCTGAGATGTGGGCATTCGCGCTCCGCGCGAATCGTTGTCCTTAACCGCTCGTGGGGACGTATTGAACGAGACTCAGAAATAACCCAACCGCTTAGGAATATGCTATTCTGCTCCCGTGCCGACCGTACTGCGGATCGATGGGCTTGGTGTCATGATGTTTCCGAACGACCACCCTCCTCCGCACGTCCACGTCTTCGGCAACGGCGGCGAAGCGCTCTTTTATCTGAACTGTCCTTCGGGTCCGCCGACGCTTCGAGATCGCTACAGGCTAAGTGAGCCGCAGGTGAATCGGATTCGTGAGGCGCTGCAACCGCACCTCCCGCAGCTATGCCCGGCATGGAAGGAGATGCATGGAAGCACATAATATTTTTCACAAGGAATATCTGGAAGCCACTCGCCGTAGCAAAGAGATGCAGGCCAACAACCCCAGGGCCATCGCTGCATATTACAACCGCAAGGCCAGGCGAGTCGTAATCAGTCTTTCCACAAAAGTTGAGGTCATGTTCAACCCATCCGATGTGCAAGCGTTGGAGAACGCCAAGCCTTCGCAACTCGAAGAGATCGAGATAACTCCATCGGGTTTCGGTCTTTACTTCCCCGAACTGGACGAAGGGATCAATGTCCTCAATCTGCTCGAAGGAACTTTGGGCTCCCGCAAATGGATGGCCGCCCGCCTCGGCGCAGCTGGTGGCTCCTCCCGAAGCAAGCCGAAAGCCGCCGCCGCCCGCGCCAACGGCTCCCTCGGCGGCCGTCCCAAAAAACTTGTCGCAAGATAAGCAGCCGGCCGCCCCATATCTCGATTCTGAAATATGACCATTCGCGCCACGCGCGGATTGTTCTTCATCGAATTAGCTAAGCGCCTTAGCTAACATATCCAAATGCAAGTAAACGTCCATCACGCCAAGACCAACCTCTCCAAGCTCATTGCCGCCGTCGAGAGCGGAGAAGAGGTCATCATCGCCCGCGCCGGCAAACCCGCGGTCAAGCTCGTCATGGTCCCACCACCAGTTCGCAAATCGCGCAAACACATGTTTGGCTCCGGTATCGGCAAGATCTGGATGGCCCCCGACGCCTTCTCTCCCGAGACCGATCTCGAGATCCAGAAACTCTTCGAAGCCGACGATCCCAAGTTCGACAATCTGGGGCAAGAGCTTACCCGTAAGAAGAACTCCAGATGAAGGTGCTGGTCGACACCCACACCTTCCTCTGGGCTCTCCTTCATGATCACCGGCTCACCCCAAAAGCAAAGCAAATCCTACGCTCCAAAGAGCATGAACTCGTCTTCTCGCTCGTCTCCCTTTGGGAGATTGCCATCAAGATCAAGACCGGCAAGCTCAACACCATTGGCTCGTCTGTCTCCTACCTCCGCGACGAGATGAACAACTACGGTATGGAACTCCTCCCCATCCGTTATGAGCACATCCTCCAGCTCGAGTCGCTTCCGCACCATCACGGCGACCCGTTCGACCGCCTTATTATCTCCCAGGCACTCACCGAATCTCTGCCTATCCTCAGCGCAGACCGCATCTTCGCCAGCTACGGAATCAAGCTGGTGTGGTAGCGATCACGCGCTAACGCTACATCGTCAGAACCACGCGGAACTCTGCCTTGCCGCTCATCATTCGCGCGTAGGCCTCGGCTGCTTTTTCGAGCGGATAGGTTTCGATCATGGGACGCACGCCGGTCAGCTCAGCGAAGCGGAGGGTGTCCTCGGAGTCGGTGGGTGTCCCCGAGGCCCAGCCTTGAATCGTTTTACTTCCAGTGATGAGTTGAACCGGAGACACCTCGAGCGGCTGCATGTCGGCACCGACCACCACAAGTTTGCCGTTCGGCCCGAGACCGTTGAACAGTTCGGAGATCGCCTTCGAGCTTGGAGCCGTCGCTAGAATCACCTTCGCTCCGCCGAGCTTCTGCAACTCCGCGGCTGCGTTGGTCGCCTTGCTGTCGATGTACACGCTCGCGCCAAGTTTCTTCGCGAATGCCGCGTTCTCCGGCCCGCGTCCGATAGCCGCGACCCTGTAGCCGAACTTGCTCGCAAATTGGATTCCAAGGTGACCCAGGCCACCGATACCCTGCACCGCAACCAGGTCGCTGGGGAGCGCACCGCTATGCCGCAGTGCGTTGAAGGTCGTAATGCCGGCGCAGAGCAGAGGCGCTGCTTCCACGTCACTGAGGCTGTCCGGGATCGCCACGAGCGCCTCTACAGGAGCAACCATGTATTGCTGATATCCCCCGTCATAGCTGATGCCCGCGATCTGCATATTCTGGCAGTTGCCAAAGTCTCCGCGCCGGCATGCGAGACACGTGCCGTCATGGCCGCCGTGCCAGCCGACCCCGACGCGCTGCCCCTTCTTCCAGCCCGAAACCTCGCCACCCACCGCATCGACGATGCCCGCGACCTCATGCCCTGGAACCCGTGGAAACTGAATCCCCGGCCACGCGCCCTCTTTGGTGAACATGTCGCTGTGGCACACCCCACAGGCCTGCACCTTGATCCGCACCTGTCCTGCACCGGGCTCAGGAATCTCGCGCTCGACGATCTCAAATTCACCGCCAGGACCGGAAACCTGCGCTACTTTCATGGTTGCTACTGCCACTGATGACGTTGCCATAGATCCTCCATAGAGCTCTCACTTAGGGTTTTCGGGAAATACTTGCTGGCGAGTTATCGACAATGACTCGCCTCACCGCCTTCGCACAAGCTTCCGCTCAGCATGAGCTGTCTTTCCGTGAGACGGCAGGTTTTAGATTCCTCATGCAGGAGAAAACATTCATTTAATCGAATGTTTCGCCGACTCGCCACCACCGACCGTCCCCAGCGCCCGCGCCGCCTTCTTAAGTTGCAATGCCCGGCTTCTCCCCATGTATATTGGTCGAACGCAAAGGAGCCCTATGAAATCGATTCTGCCGCTGTTCCTCTTTTCGGCGACAGCCTTACTCGCCCAGCCATCCGTCCCCGGCTCGTGGACCGTTACCGGCGACGTCCAAGGCTACCCTCTCAACGAGACCTGCGTCTTCACACAGACGAAAGACAAGCTCAGTGGCCCCTGCACCAACTCCGACGGCAAGACATACGACACGACCGTCACGCTCACCGACCAGAAGGTCGTCTTCGTCCACGGCGGCGAGTATCAGGGACAGGCGCTCACCCTCACCTTCACCGGAACTTTCAACGACAAGGGCGAGCTGACCGGCGACATCTACGTAGACCCTCTCGCCGTCGACGGAACCTTTACCGCGAAGAAGACCGATAAGACCGACAAGAAGCCGGAAGAAAAGCCCGCATCCAAGTAGTGCTTTGTGCAACTTCTTGCACTCGATCGAAGACCATCACGCGGCCCCGATACACACTTGCGTGCTTTGCCTGGCATTTTGCTCGACGCTGGCCACAATCCGTGGATGGTTTGCATCCAAGATTTCATGGCGTCACGCAATCTGACCGAGACAAATGCAACGACCGTTGCCTCCAAGGCCCACAACAGGTCCAGTTGCAGCCTGCTCGTAGTGATTGCCGTCGTCATCGTTCTCTTGCTCGCTGCTTTCTTGATCCTCCGGCCTAACTCGAGTGGCGCAGGCGATCAGAGCTCCCATTCTGCCGCCCCGGCATCATCGTCGAACTGAACTCACATCGGCTCTCGCCCGCAGCGCCCTAGTAGCAAAAGTGAATCAGCTGCGCGATGGCGAGCGCAAACAACCCTGCAGCTACGTCGTCCATCATGATGCCGACCCCCCCGTGCAGCCTCTCCAACTGCCGCGCCGGCGGTGGCTTGACGATGTCGAAAAACCGGAACAACACCAGCGAAAGAGCGGCGTGTTGCCAGTCTACCGGAATCGCAATCAAAGCGATCAGCTGCCCCGCAACCTCGTCGATGACCACCTGGCCCGGATCTTCACGCCCGCACTCCCGAGCCACAATGGTTGCTGCAGGTATGCCGACCAGCGTTGCAAGCGTCGCGGCAACCGCCGTTCCCATCGCCAGCGCCACAGGTGCGGGGTGCAGGGTGTGCGCCGCGCCATACCACAGCAGGACAGCCGAGATGCTTCCGTACGTCCCCGGACCCGGCTTCAAGAGCCCTGCGCCGAAGAAGGTGCCTACAGTCCAAGCCCACACAGTCTTCTTCGCAGAAGGCGCATGCACCTGCACGTTCGAGTTTGCCACTAGTGCACGTCGTCGTCATTCTGCCGATTACCCTGGTTCGAGCGGGCAAGCTCCTCGAGCAAATCCGGATCCTGGATGGGCGTGGAGATCTTGTAACCTCCGCTGGCCCACTTGCCTAGATCCAGAATGCGGCAGCGATCCGAGCAGAATGGAAAGTCCGCGTCGGTGGCGAGAACGACCTTACGGCATGTAGGACAGAACAGAGCTTTGGACATTGCAACCACGATTCTAATTTCTTACGCGTTCGAATGCAGCAGAAGCCTTGCTCCAGCCTATCCCTAACGCCTATTCCAATATCCGCGCAACCACGTCGTAATCGTGCGACTCGGTAATCTCCGCGCGATAGAAGGTTCCCTGAACCAGCGTCTCATGCGGCCCGAAGTCGTTGATGAACACCTTGCCATCGATCTCCGGCGCATGCAGCGAGGTCCGTCCCTCCCACAGCAGTTCAGTCTCCTCCGACTCGCCTTCGACCAGAAGATCGATCTCACGACCAACCCACTGCGCTTTGGCTTTGGTACTGATCCTCTGCTGCAACTTCATCAGCTTGCGCCGTCGAGCCTGAATCGTGCGGTTCGGAACCTTTAACTCTTCGCCCAGGTGGAACGCAGCGGCGCCCTCCTCATCCGAGTAGGTGAACACTCCCAGCCAGTCGATCTTCGCTGCCGCAACGAACTCCTCCAGCTCCCTGTAGTCCGCTTCGGTCTCCCCCGGAAAACCCACGATGAACGATGTGCGGATCACAATCCCGGGAACAATGCGCCGCGCTTTTTCGATCAGCTCAAGGAAGATCTTCGCAGTCCCGCCGCGTTTCATGCGCTTCAGCACCGGCGCGCTGGCATGCTGCAGCGGCACGTCGAGGTACTTCGCAATCGTGTCGTGCTTCGCCATCGTCTCCAGCAGCCGCGTCGTCACTTTATTGGGATACGTGTATAAAAACCGCAGCCAGCGCAGTCCCGGCAGCACCGCAAGCGCGTCGAGCAGCGTCGCCAGCCCGTCGGTAAAGCCCAGATCTTCGCCATAGCAAGTGGTGTCCTGCCCGATCAGCGTGATCTCACGGACGCCCTGCTGAATCAGATTCTCCGCCTCCGCGAGGATCGAAGACATCCGCCGCGAGCGGAACTTTCCACGCAGCTGCGGAATGATGCAGAAGCTGCAGGGGTGATCGCACCCTTCGGCAATCTTGATGTACGCGCTCGCCCGCGGCGTCGTCAGAATGCGCGGCGTCGCATCGTTGTAGAGATACTCCGGCAGTGCAGCCGCAGCGCCGTCCCAGGCCTCGCGCGAAAACCGTCCCTGCTGCATCCGGAGATCGCCTTCCGGTCGCGATGTATTTCCCGCATCAATACCCGGCAGATGGGCCACGTGATCGCCCGCATGGTGCAGAGGCTCATCGCCATGCGTCGTGCCCGTCTCTGCAAGCGACTGAACAATGCGAAGCTGCGGAGCGATCTCGCGGCCCCTCTCAGGGTCGGCAAGGGGACGGGAATGTTGCGAAACTGCACTCGGCGCTCGATCGATCAGCTGCATCACCTCTCTCGCCGTCTCCCCCATTCCGATCGCATGCGTGTGAATCGCAGCCTCAGGCGCTCCCTGCGGCAGAATCACAAAGGGCGAACTACCATGCGCCTCTCCACCGGGAGCAAGTCCTGCCGCCGCTAGAATCTCCTCCAGCTCGCCCGTGCCCACGACCGCATCCACCTCGGGGATATTCTTCCGTATCTCGTCGCGGTATCGCTCCACCAGGCAGCCTGCGACAATGATGCGCTGCGCTTTGCCGCCGTTCTGCTGCTTGTGCTGCACCATCTCAAGGATCGTGTTCACCGACTCCTGCTTGGCCGAATCGATGAAGCTGCAGGTATTGATGACGATGATCTCGGCGTCTTCCGCGCGCGGCGTCAACTCCGCTCCACCATGATGGAGCATCCCCATCATCACCTCGGAATCGACTAGATTCTTCGGGCAGCCGAGCGAGACAAAGCCCACCCGCGGGCGAGCCTTTGCTGAAACCTCAAGCGTTGCATGATCGAGAATCGCGGGCAAAGTCACA
Organism: Edaphobacter sp.; assembly: GCA_965277545.1. GTDB lineage: Bacteria > Acidobacteriota > Terriglobia > Terriglobales > Acidobacteriaceae > Edaphobacter. The sequence goes on along the minus strand of OZ255826.1, from coordinate 4,238,938 downwards.
GTCTTCCATTCTATCAATTCCAGAATGCATCCGTGGCTCCACAGCGCTTGGCTGCGGCCCCGGCTCAGATGGTAAACTCATGTTTGTGCCGGGTCCTACGCGACGTAATCCCGCCAACCCCGCCAGGTCCGGAAGGAAGCAACGGTAACGGGTCGTTACGGGCGCAGTAGGTCGCCCGGTGCACTTATCTCCCCCTCTCGCGTGAGCCGCCCTCATCTCTCAGGTCTTTGCTCCCATGAGTGCATGAACCTTCCGGGTTCGCGCCCTTCGCTGCATGCGTGACACGCAGACGCTTCTCGGAGAGAATGGTCTCCGGCAGGGAAATACCTGTTCCCTTGCGAATCAGTCTTCCGCATGGCCTGGCGACAATGAGGTGAGAGTTTGAGTTTGACGTTGAAGCCGCAGATGCGGGTCCGCGCGAAGATTAGTTGCCTCGGCGCCTATGTTCCGCCCAAGCTGCTGACCAATGCCGATCTCGAAAAGATGGTCGCCACCAACGATGAGTGGATCACCGAGCGAACCGGAATCCGCGAGCGTCACATCGTCGAGCCCGGCGTCGCCACCAGCGATCTCGCCGTTGAAGCCGCCCGGCGGTGTCTCGAAAAGCGCGGCATTGATCCCAGCGAAATCGAAGTCATTATCGTCGCCACCGTCACACCCGACATGTTCTTTCCCGCCACCGCTTGCCTGGTGCAGCACAAACTCGGCGCGCTCGGCGCCTGGGGATTTGATCTCTCCGCCGCCTGCTCCGGCTTTCCCTACGCTCTTCAGGTCGGCGCAAAGCTGATCGAAAGCGGCATGCACAAGAAGGTTATGGTCATCGGAGCCGACGTCATGAGCTCGATCATTGACTACACCGACCGCGCCACCTGCGTCATCTTCGGCGACGGCGCCGGCGCCGTCCTGCTCGAGCCCTGCGAAGAAGGCGAGGTCGGCCTCATCGACTACTGGCACGAGATCGACGGCTCCGGCGCCGCTGCCTTGAACATGCCCGGCGGCGGCAGCCTTCACCCGCCCACCGCCGAAACCGTTGCCGCCAAGATGCACTACGTCCACCAGGACGGCCAGGCGGTCTACAAATTTGCCGTCCGCAAGATGGCCGAAGCCGCCGAAACCGTACTCGCCCGCAACGGCATCGAAGGCAAGGACCTCGGCTGCTTCATTCCCCATCAGGCCAACAAACGCATCATCCTGTCCACCGCCGAGCGCCTCGGCATGCCGGAGTCTTCTGTCGTCATCAACATCGACCGCTTCGGCAACACCACCGCCGCCACCATTCCCATGGCCATGCAGACTGGACTCGACGAGAACCGCCTCAAAAAGGGCGACCTCGTTCTGCTCGCCAGCGTCGGAGCCGGTTTCACCGTAGGCGCAACCCTGCTGCGCTGGGAGTTTTAGAGAAGCTCTAAATTAAGTCTTCGCCGCCGGACCGTCAGGGAACGAATCGTCATTTCGACCGGAGCCGCCGAACAGTCGCCAAACGAATCGTCATTTCGACCGGAGCCGCGTGGCTTTATCGCGCGGCGTAGCGGAGAAATCCCCGTATTTCGTTGTTGTCTGTTCTTGTGCTTTGGACCTTGATGAGTATGTTCGCATCATTATTTCTGGAACGAATTTACGACTCGCCACGCTAGCAAAAACGACCACATAATCAGAGCTTCCTCAGAGCGACCTCAATGTTGCTCTACTCCGCTGTTGCGTTTGCCCTTCTTCTTTCCTCATCGAAGCGGATATGCTTTTCCTTTCTTCGGCTATAGCAACTATGGCTTCGCAACAAAAACGAAGTATTCCAAAGCGCTCCAGCCAGCCCATGCTTTCATCCCCATTCCGCCTGCTCCGTAGCCGCGTTGTGTAGGATGACAACACGCACAAGACGGAGGCAAAGGATGCCTGCACCCGATCCGCTCTGGATGAAGCTTTTTCTCGGCGTACACGTAACTGCCGGTGCATTATCGTTCTTGCTTGCTCCCGTCGCCTTGGCGACTGCGAAGGGCGGCAAACATCACAAGCGCTGGGGCATGGTGTACCTCTGGTCCATGGGTGGGGTCGCGGCCACCGCCCTGCCGATGGCGCTCTACCGGCCCGTGCTGTTCTTGGCGCTCGTCGCCATCTTCAGCTTCTATCTTGCCTTCTCAGCCTTCAGGGTGCTTCGACTCAAAGGGCTGGCTCACGGTGGTAGCGCCGCGCCCATCGATTGGATTGCCGCAGCGATCACGTTTGCCGCAAGTGCCTGTCTCGCTGCCCTCGGAGCCCTTCGCCCTGCCTGGGTACAGGGCTTCGGGATCGTCTCCATCGTCTTCGGCTTCATCGGCATGCGCGCAGCCGGGTTGCAGATGTGGAGCTTTGTGCGCAAGCCGAAGGAGAAGATGTTCTGGTGGTACACCCATCTGGGAAACTTCATCGGCAGCTATATCGCTGCGTGGACAGCCTTCTCCGCGGTCACCCTTTCCCAGGTCTTCGGCAGCCGGTTGTATGTATGGCTGTGGCCAACCATCGTCGGAGTTCCCGCAATCGCTCTCACCACCGCCTACTACAAACGCAAGTTCGCACCACGCCGGAAGGTCGCTGTCTGACTTTGGATTACAAGCTGTCCTCTGCCTGCTCCACCGTTGGAAAGCTCGTCAGAACCGTATGCACCTTCGTCATCTCCAGCAGCGATAAGACGCGCTCATTCACGCCAGCCAGCAGCAGCCTCCGGCCATGATTCTGCGCCGACACATAGTAGTTCATCACCAGACCTAAGCCCGCCGAATCCATATACGGCGTTCCGCTCAAATCCATGATCAGCACCTGCGGAGTCGTCCGCCGCAGCTCGTCTTGCAACTCAAACATCGTCGTCAAAGTGAGCGGTCCATCCAGATGCAAGATCATCGTTCCATCGGCTCGTCCCGGCCGAAAGCGGTAACTCAGAGGTTCGTCGCGCATCCCTAAAGTCTATGAAACTTCCCCGCAGCCCAATGTGAAAGAAAGGTAAATCTCACGGCCGCGCGTCCACCTGTAACGACTTCCAGCTTCCGCTCGTTCGCAATGACGAGATCGACGCCTGGAGACGCGTGCGCCGCACCGCCTGCCCATCGGCTACCGCTTCTTCCACCTGCACTGCGGAGCCGTCGTCTCGGGCTTGGCCTCTGTGCGGGCCTCGTGTCGCGGGCGACATCCTCACCGCGATCTAGCGGCGACCCACCCTCGGGCTCTCCAACTCCGCGCCCTCACATCGCCTCATTCACCCCGCGCCTACCCGATGACCATCGTCTCCCGCACTCTCGTCTTCGACCGTGTCGTCAACATCACTGCCGCCCCCAGGATCAGCGCCCCACCCACCCACGCGCTCGGCCCCAGCCGTTCGCCCAGCACCAGCACCCCCAGCAGGCTCCCGATCAGCGGCTCCATGTTCAGCAGCACCCCAGCCTGCGAAGCCGGAACCTGCGTCATCCCCCAGTTCCACAGCAGCGTCGTCGACGCAGTGCACAGCACGCCGCTCGCCGCCAGCGCCAGCCATGCCTTCAGCGAAATCCCCGCCACCGGCGGCATCCCATACCGCACCGGAACCCACACCATCAGCATCATCGTCCCCAGCAGCAGTCCGTACGCCGTCACCACCACATGCGAGTTCCGCTCCATCAGCCGCTTATTCAGCAGAATCCAGAACAGCGCAATCATCAGCGAAACCACCACCAGCAGATCGCCCTTCAGCGTCGCGCCGCCTTTTGCATGGCCTCCGCCGAGCGCAATCAGCGCCGCCCCGCACGTCGACCCTGCCAGCGCCAGCCAGCCCACGCCATCCATCCGTTCATGCGCAAATACCGCCGCCCCCACCGCCAGAATCACCGGCATCGTTCCCACCATCAGCGCCGCATGGCTCACCGTCGTAATCGACAGCGCATAAAACTGAATCAAGAACTGCAGCGGCACCCCAAGAAACGAAGCCACCAGCAGCCATCCCCACTCTCTCCCATTTAGCCGTGGCAAATGCGTCACCAGCAGCGGCAGCAGCACCACCATCGCAAACAAAAAGCGGTACAGCACCATATGCGCGAAGTTCATCTCCGCCAGCGCAATCTTGCCGAAGAAAAATCCGCATCCCCAAAGCGAACTCGCCGCCGCACACGCCGCAAACCCCAGCGTCCGTCTCTTCACTAAAACCGGCATCACTTCACTATAGGGCTTCAGCGCCAGGGAATAGGGAGTAGGGAGTAGAAGACCGAAACCCTGCGCACACCACCTCAGCCAATCCTCTTCACCGTCACTCTCCTGCGAACAGCTACGGGAAAGCAAGCCGAAGCTCACTTCCCGCTTTTGTCTTCTACACCCTACCCCCTTACCCCTACACCCTGCCCCTTACCACACCCGGCAGCTATTCACCGGCACCATCGCCGACCCCTTCTTGCACCCGAACGCGGCCGCAAACCCCGGCTGATTCACAATCGCGCCATTCGCCCGGATATGATCCGGAGCATGCGGGTCCGTCAGCACCTCGGTCCGCACCAGCTCCGGCCGCGAGTTCTCGCAGTAGTTCTGCGCAAAGCCGATGTAGAACCGCTGCGGAGCCGTATACCCGTCCGTCTTCGCCGCAAGATCCACACCCTCCTTCTTCGCACGTTCGAGATACGCCATATACGCCAGCACCAGTCCGCCGTTATCCGCCGTATCTTCGCCCAGCGTCAGCTTGCCGTTCACCTTCACATCATCCACCGCCGTAAAGCTCCCGTACTCATTGGCCACGCAGTCGGTCCGCGCCACGAACTTCTTCGTATCCTCCGGCGTCCACCAGTCGCTCAGGTTCCCCTTGCCGTCGAACTTCTTGCCCTCATCGTCGAATCCATGCGTCAGCTCGTGTCCGATCACCGCGCCGATATGCCCATAGTTCACCGCATCATCCTGCTTCGCGTCATAGAACGAAGGCTGCAGAATCCCCGCCGGAAAATTGATATCGTTCATGCTCGGATCGTAGTACGCATTCACCGTCGGAGGCGTCATCCCCCACTCGCTGTGGTCTACCGGCTGCCCGATCTTCGCCAGCTCGCGATTATTCTCAAACTCGTCCGCCCGCTCCGAGTTACCCAGCGCATCGTCCGGCTTGATCGCCAGCTTCGAGTAGTCGCGCCACTTGTCCGGATAGCCGATCTTGTTCGCCACCAGGTGCAGCTTCTCCTCCGCCTTCACCTTGGTCGCCGCCGACATCCAATCCGTGTGCTCGATGTCCTGCTCCATCGCCGCCTCGATGTCATGCACCATCTGCAGCATCTTCGCTTTGCTGTCCCCGGCAAAATACTGCGCGACATACACCTTGCCCAGCGCCTCGCCCAGCGCCGTGTCCACCGAGCCCGAACAGCGCTTCCAGCGCGGCGACTGCTCCGGCTGCCCGTACAGCTTCCGTCCGTAGAAGTCGAAATTTTCGCTGTCAAGACTCTTCGGCAGCCGTCCCGCAAACTTCGTCAGCACGTGATACCGCATATACGCCTTCAACGTCACAAGATCCGTGTCGCGTAGCTCCGACACCAGGGCAGGGAAGAACTCCGGCGTCGAGTTGTTCAGCTCACTCACCCGTGGCGCATGCACCGCATCCTCGAACTCTCCAAAGTTGACGCCGGGAATCGTCTTCTCAAACGTCGCCGCCGGCTGCAGATGATAGGTCTTCTCCGGGTCCCGCATCTCGGTCACCCCCAGCGAAGCCTTGGCCAGCGACGTCTCCATCTTCATGATTCCATCGGCATCCCTCTGCGCCTGCTCCGGCGTGCTCCCCGCCAGCGTCAGCATCTTCGCGATGTGCGCCACATATTGCTCGCGCAGCGTCGCATCCTTCGCGCCGGTGCGCAGGTAGTAGTCCTTCTCCGGCATCCCCAGCCCGCCCTGGCTCACATACGCAATCTGCTGCGTCGCGTCCTTCAGGTCCTGCTGCTCGCCAAATCCGAAGAAGACGCTCACGCCCATCTTCTGCAGCTTGCCGATCAGCGCCGGCAGCTGTGATTTGCTCTTCACCGCATCGATCTCCGCGAGCAGCGGCTCGACCGGAGCCAGCCCCTTCTGGTCGATCATGTCCGTGTCCATGCACGCCTTATAGTAGTCACCGATCTTCTGCTCATCCGGCGACCGCCCCGCGCCGCCCTGCTCCGCCCTGGTCAGGATGCCGTTCAGCGACTGCGTATTGACGTTGTACAAAGCGTAAAACTGATCCACATCCGGCTGGTCTGCCGGAATCGGATGATTCGCCGCAAACTTGCCGCAGGCAAACTTGTAGAAGTCGTCGCACGGGCTCACCGCTGCGTCGATCGAACTCGTGTCAAACCCGGGAATGGGCTTGTACACCTCGCCGGGCTTGCTGTTATCCGCGGCTACTTTTGCCTGCTGCGCCCACGCGCCGCTCCATGTTGCCGCCGCCAGCGCAATAGACACCCCAAACCCAATCCGGCGCACCCGCACTCCCATCTCATTCCCCTTGCTGAACATGCCACTCTCCTTAAGCCCAAATTTAAGCCCAATTTCCATCCGCCCTCTTTGTATCACTTACGCAGCCGAACGCGTTTCCGATTCACCGGCAGCCAAGCCCGCTCTCCTTGGCGGCTTTCCACCGTCTGTGAAACAGTAGTCCCAGGCCTATGCGTTGATCCGTATACGCGTCCTCTGCCATGCAGGTTCCCACGCATCCCATCCCGCACCTTGGCCGCCGCCCGCTGGGATTGCTTTGCCTCGCGCTGCTGCTGACGGCCGCCTTCTCCCCCGCCGCCGGGCCGCCCCGCCGCATCCCGCTCGAACCCCTCGGCTTCCAGCCCCTGCCCGCCCAGTTTCTGCTCGCCGGCAGCTCCCTGCTCACCCTCCACTACGTCGACGATACCCACCTGCTCCTCACCTTCAGCGTGCGCCGCCTGCTTCGCCGCCTCGCCGACGACCCGCCGGACGATCTCGACCGCAACATCGACGCCGTCCTGCTCGAGCTCCCCTCCGGCCGCGTCCTCGCCCGCACCTCCTGGCGGCTGCACGACCACTCCCAATATCTCTGGAGCCTCGGTCACGGCCGCTTCCTGCTGCGCATACGCGACACCATCACCCTCCTCTCTCCCATGGTCAATCTCGCGCGCGGCGAGCCCTTCCGGGAACATCCCTTCCTCGACGCCGGAACCCGCCGCATCGCCGAGATCATCGTCTCGGCCGACGAAAAACTCCTCACTGTTGAAACCGTAAAACGCACCCCGCACCCCGCCGGCGCTCCTGCACCCTCGACCGCCCCAAATCCGGTTCAAATCAACTTCTATCGCCTGAACCAAACCAACGACGCCGAGGACAACGTCCAGCCGCGGCACGCCGGCGTCATCCGTGCCAATGCCCCAGGCGACATCCCCGTCTCCGGCGCCGGGTACATCGACGTCATCGACCAGGGCCGCACCCACTGGGCCTTCGACTTCGATGGCTACGGCGGCAGCAAAAAGGAGCTGGCCGCCTTCGACTCGGTCTGCCGCCCCGTGCCCGTCTTCGTCAGCCCCAGCGAGTTCATCGCCTTCGGCTGCCGCTCGGGAACCACACGTCAGATCCTCGGCAGCTTCAACATGAACGGCGAACAGACCTGGCAGCAGAACCTCTTCGGCGATTACGTAGCCCCCTCGCTTGCCTTCGGCGCATCCCAGGGCCGCTTCGTCTTCAGCCGCGTCCTCGTCCACGAGCCTGTGCAGCCCGAACAGCTCCTCGTTCCCGAACAGCTCGGTGCGCAACAGGTCGTCGTCTATCAGACCAGCAGCGGCCGCCAGCTCTTCCATACCGAATGCACGCCCGCCGCCCCCGCCGGACAGAACTTCGCCCTCTCGCCCGACGGCCTCAGCCTCGCCGTCATCCGGGACGGAGCCATCGAGATTGACAGCCTTCCCAAACCCACATCGAAAGAAAACGCCGCCGTTCAGCTCGCCTTCGCCGCCGCCCCCCCGGAGACCGACCTCCCCGTCCACTTCTTCTTCGCCCAGCATGCTGCCGCCCTCTCTGACTCCGCCGCTGCCGACGAACCCGAGCCAGCCGAGATCAAGCCAACCAGCCCAATCGAGAGTGTCACCCCACCCCCAGCCGGCTCAGCCGCCGCTGACACCCCGGCAGCCGCCCCTGCCGCTACCACAACCGCCCTCGGAGACCCTGCTCCTCCCGCCCCCGGAGTCGAAGGCGACCCCTCCGGCAGCCAGCTCCGCCCCAAACCGACCCTCTACACCCTACCCTCCGACCCCCCGCGCAACCCACAGCACGAAAGCCCGCACTAACGAAACTCTGATCAGCCGCTGTTCCTCAGATCTTGCCATTCCCCAGAACAAAACTTTGATCAGCCGCTGTTCCGAGTTCCTGCTGTCATGCCGAGCAATGCTATTTTAAAGTTTTTTGCTGTCATGCTGACCCTCGACCCTGAGCGTAGCGAAGGGGAAGGGGAAGCATCCCGAAACACTTCCTCCACCCACGCCCCTCGGCAGCTTTCAACCCGGCATCCCGCCTTCGCACCCTGCCACACAGCCTTCCGCAGTCGTATTTCTGCCTATCCACAAACAAAAAGGGCTCACCGGCGGTCGCCCGCAAGTCAGCCCTGAAGCAAACCCAAGGTAGCTGCGCGCAGTCTTGGCCCTGGCTTTTCTTGTTGTCATCCTCGATGAGGATCTGCTTTTCTGTCCTCAGATCCACCGTCCTTGAAATCTGGCGAACCTAGGAGGAACGCTCCGCTAAACGCTGCCTACGCAGCCTTCTTCGGCGCAACCGCCTTCACGCGAGCATTCAGACGGCTCTTATACCGGCTGGCGGTGTTCTTGTGCAGAACGCCCTTCTGCACGCTCTTGTCCAGAATCGAAGCCGTCTCGCGGTACTGCGTCATCGCCGCGGCATGATCGCCCTTCGCAATCGACTCCCGCAGCACCCGCAGCGTACCCCGCAGCTTGCTCTTGTTCGACCGGTTCACCACCGTCTTGGCCGTGGTCTGACGTGCGCGCTTCAGCGAGGAAACATGATTTGCCATAAACTCTCTTCTCTCAACCCACACATTTGTAGGGGAAATAGGGCGCAGGCCAATGATCAACCCGACGCGGAAAATACCAGTCGCGGCCTGCCACATACGCCTTGCAGCTCTAAGTCTACGGAACTCCATCGGTGTGGTCAACCCAGCCAGAACCAGAAACGCGTACTGCCCGGCGCCGCAAACAGAGCTCCGCAAGCCGCCGTCCTTTTTTATGTCAAGTGTTAACAAAATTGCGGGTGCCCCATCCTGCCGCGTTCTTTGCGGTCAGGGTGGGAGACCACGACTCTTCCACGACCGTTAGTACTCGGACCGAAAATGCTCGAAGCACAGCCCACCAATGCGCTTTACCGCAGGACCCGCCAATGCGGCTTCATCGCAGGACCCGCCAATGCGGCTTTACCGCAGGAGCTTTACCGCAGGAAAGGATAAATGCACGAAACATTCGCTAGTGTCCTGAGTCTGAAATTCGTTCCTTAAGGTATCTCGGTGTCATTCTGAGCGAAGCGAAGAATCCCCGCATTTCGCCCGTGTGACCCACAAAACTCCGGGATCGTTCTTCCCCGCTTCGCCGCAACGAACTTGAGACTCACCACACTAGGAGCTTCCTTTTGTCGTCCAACTGCTTCACTTTCTAAACCGGCTCTTAGAATTTGCGGAAGCGGATTGCTCCCTGAGTCTTGTGGGAAACCTCCCTGCAAATTCTTGTCAAGTGTCTTTTTGCCTTATGCACCACAAACAAAGAGACTTCCGCCGTGGCCAACAGTTATGCCCCATCTGCTAATCTTTTAACAGAAGGCTATAAAGTCCACTCAAAGCTCCGGGAACCCGGAGCTTTCTCTTTTAGAATCTATATTTTGACCGATAAGTAACATATTTTCAATATTTTACGATAGATGATTCGACTAACTACCTGCGAAGAAAGGACTTATGATGAACAGAGGGGGAGGGGGGTATATGCCTCGCTGAAAGTCGGTCCCTCAGAAAGACTTCCTGAAAAGGCCGCTCATTGTTGCCCGCAGTGATCCACTGCTGCAGTTTCTAAACAGGTCTTACAATAGACCCAGACACTTGGCAGCTGTTCAAAGATTGCAGATCACCCGCGGTATAGGTCCAAGCCTAAGTGTTTTCTTTCGAAGATTTTGCGCAATATTGACGGGGGGGAGGGTGGTACCTGCGACGTATCTATGACGCCCTTACTGAGTTCGGAAAAAGGAGGCGGTTTGGAGTGTAATGACAGCATAGATCCCAAAAAAGATCTCGGCCGGCGTGGTTCGCATACGGCGCATCTGGTGTACCGGAGAATTCATCATTTGCCGCTTGACTCGACTCCATGCGGCGTTCTACCCTTTGCCCATCTTCGACACACGATTGGCTCCTTCCGCCATCCCGGTCGCAGTGAATAGGGCGCACCCCAAGCGCCGCCAGCCAGTGCCCGCTCATTCTTTCTCAAATCTCAGTCGAACGTCCCAGACGCCCACCCAGCTTCCCCTGACGGAGGTCAGCACACTACTTGATCAAAAAATCCCTGGAAATCACCTCTGGCATTGAGCCCCTGTACGGGACCCGCGACGAAAACCTCCGCCTCCTCGAAGACAAACTCAACGTCACGATCGATCTCCGCTCCGACGCCATCCACGTTACCGGCGAACCCGCCACCGTGGCCCGCGTCGAACAAGTCTTCTCCGACTTCGAAGCCCTCCGCAAATCCGGCCTCAACCTCCACAACGGCGAGCTCCACGGCATGCTCAAGCTCGTCGTCGCCGACCCCGCCGTCACCCTCAAATCCCTCGTCGAGGCTGGCAGGCAGCGCTCGGCCGGCGTCAAGCGCATGGTCCAGCCCCGCTCCCCCAACCAGCGCAAGTACGTCGAAGCCATCGAGCAGTCCGACATGGTCTTCGGCCTCGGCCCCGCCGGCACCGGAAAGACCTACCTCGCCGTAGCCATGGCCGCCAGCGCCCTCATGGCCAAGAAGGTCAGCCGCATCATCCTTGTCCGCCCTGCCGTCGAGGCCGGCGAGCGCCTCGGCTTCCTTCCCGGCAGCCTGCAGGAGAAGGTCGACCCCTACCTGCGCCCCCTCTACGACGCCCTCTACGACCTCCTCGACCCCGTAAAAGTCGACAAAATGCTCGAGTCCAACGTCATCGAGGTCGCGCCGCTCGCCTTCATGCGGGGCCGCACCCTCAACGACGCCTTCATCATCATGGACGAGGCCCAGAACACCACCACCGAGCAGATGAAGATGTTCGTCACACGTCTGGGCAATAACGCCAAGGCCGTCATCACCGGAGACCTCACCCAGACCGACCTGCCCAATCCCAAGAAGTCTGGCCTGCTCGAAGCGCTTCACGTCCTCGACGGCGTAGAGGGCATCCGCTTCTGCCACTTCGAAGACGTCGACGTCGTGCGCCATCACCTGGTCCAGCGCATCGTCCGCGCTTATGACAGCTACGGCAAGGCTCAACAGCAGCTTCCTCTCCCCATCGGCGAGTCGCTGCCCGACCCCAACCTGGCACCCGCCGTCAAACCCGTCTCCAAACCGCAATAAGATGTCAAAACGCATCTGCGATAATCGTCCACAGAGGGAGCCGCCGGCCCTCTGTCGCCGTTTCAGGAGAACCGATTGCAAATCGATCTCTCAAGCTTGAGCCGTGCCTTTACCAGAGTCTTTCGCAGCCGATGACCGAAATCGAACCGTCGGGCAACTCGCGCCGCTTGCTTCTCACGCGAGTTCAGGAGCACCTGGATCGCGGCAGGCGGCCATGATTACCTTTGACCCCGCGAATCCATCCGGGATTACTTACGGCCTGTCCGCCGCTGGTCTCAGCCGATTTCTCAGCCGCGCCTGTCTCGCAATCGGTCTCTCTGGCGAGGTTGAGGTACTCCTCTCCACTGACCTCGTGCTGCGTCGTCTAAACAAAAGCTTCCGCCGCAAGAACAAAAGCACGGACATCCTCAGCTTTCCATCGCCTCACGAGGTTTCGGCCATTCATGCCGGCGATCTGGCCGTCTCCATTGAGACTGCCGCTCGCCAGGCTGCTGCCCACGGCCACTCCCTCCGCGATGAAGTCCGCATCCTGCTGCTCCATGGCCTGCTCCATCTCTCCGGCCTCGACCACGAGACCGACGATGGCGAAATGAGTGTCCGTGAAGCCATTCTGCGACGGGAACTTCGCCTGCCCACTGCCCTCATCGAGCGGGCAGCGAAACCAGCTTCTTCTCGGAAGAACAACTCATCATCTCCGGCAAAGCCCTTGCGCCGTCAGACCGCTCTAAAGAGAGTTCTTGACTCTGGCGTCTCCGCTGCAAAAGCGAGAGACCAGAACCAGGCAAAGAAACGAGGCGCTAGCCGATGACCTCGGGTCTCGCCTTTACGCCTGCTCTCATCCTTCTTCTCGGCATCCTTGCGCTTGCCGCTTATGTCGACCGCATCTACTCCGAGATGGGCAAGTTTCTTGCCCGCGAATACCAGGACAACATCGACGCCTGGGAAGAGCTTGTCGAACCTCGCCTCGGCCTCGGACGCGAATCGATCGCGCTCTCTGCGTCTGTGCTGCGTCAACTCACCCTGGCAACGCTCGCCCTGCTCTCCGGGCTGCGCCTCTACACTACCGTTGCCTTTTCACCTGCACTGGCACACATTCCGAACGGAGTTGCGATCGCCCGTGCCGTCCTTGAGCTCATCCTTCTCATCCTCATCTTCGACCGGCTGGTGCCGCAGCTGCTGTTCACCCGGACCCGCGGGCAGTGGATCAATCGCATCCGACCTCTCCTGCGGGCGCTCTTCTATCTCATCCTCCCGGTCACCCTTCTGCTGGGTTTGCTGCTTTCGATCGCGGCGCTCGCCGAACCCGAAGATGAGGCGGAGCCGGAACATCCATCCGAAGCCATGGACGCTCTGCTCGAGGCAGGCGAGGAAGAAGGCATTCTTGAGGAGTCCGATCGCGAGCTTGTTCGATCCGCAGTCGAGTTCGGGGACAAAGTTGTGCTCGAAGTGATGACACCGCGCCCTGAGATCTTCGCCATACCCGGCAGCTCGACGCTCGAAGAGTTCACGACCGCCATCCATGAGCACGCCTTTTCCCGCGTTCCGGTCTATAGCGGGTCACTCGATCTTGTGACTGGAATCGCCTTCGCGCACGACCTGCTTCAGGTACGGGACAGCGATGCAGCGACGCGCACAGTCGCTGAGATTCAGCGTCCTGCGGCTTTCGTGCCCGAGACCAAGAAGGTGCCTGAGCTCCTGCGCGAGATGCAGCGCGAAAAGCAGCATATGCGGTTAGTGATCGACGAGTATGGCAGTGTGGCCGGTCTGGTGACGATCGAAGATCTGCTGGAAGCAATTGTGGGGAACATCGCTGACGAACATGACAAGGCAGAGGCGGACGACACGCCGATGCGCGAGAAGGATGGAACTTATGTCGTCTCCGGGTCTTTCGATTTGTCGCGCTTGCGGGAATTGTTCGCCGAGCAGCTTGAGCCAGGTGGACTGCTGTCGCCGGAGCGCATCGAGTTCAATGACCCTGCCAAGCAGGCGCTGGAACATGGCGACACGAACGAGGGTCGCGACACCCGGGACTTCCCTGCGGCGCCCAGATTGGCGGAACACTATGAATCGACCACTCTAGGTGGGCTCGTCTCCGAGATCGCCGGGCATATTCCGCTGCCCGGGGAAGTCGTGGAAGAGGATGGTCTCCGAATGGAGGTTGTGGCCAGCACGGACCGCCGCATCGATAAAATCCGCGTCAGCTTAATGCGCCTTAAATAGGCGCGAGGCCAACTTGTTGAATCGGAGTGCTGCTGGTTGAACCTTGGCAATGCGGGCTCACAGCGCTTGCTTAGTCGATGGCTGATCCACTCCACAGGAGCTTCAAACACCTCTAAAGTTGGATAATTCGTCAATCGATAGAAATCTTGCGCAGCAGCTTAAAGTCGGAGAGCATCGCGCCCGTTCCGAGCACGACAGAGGCCAACGGATCGTCGGCGATGGAGACAGGCAAGCCGGTCTCTTCGCGGATGCGCTTATCTAGATTTTTGATCAGAGCTCCGCCGCCTGTCAGGACAATGCCGCGGTCTGAGATGTCGGCCGAGAGCTCGGGCGGAGTACGCTCGAGAGCAACGCGGATGGCGTTGATAATGGTGGAGATGGACTCAGCCAGCGCTTCACGGATCTCCGAGTCGTCGATGGTGATCGTCTTCGGAACGCCTTCGATGAGATTGCGGCCCTTGACCTCCATCTCCATGGGCCGATCGAGCGGGTAGGCTGAACCGAGCTGCATCTTGATCTGTTCGCCGGTCCGCTCTCCGATGAGCAGGTTGTACTTGCGTTTGAGGTAGGTCATCACCGCCTCGTCCATCTGATTGCCCGCCATGCGAACAGAACGCGAGTAGACGATACCGGCGAGCGAGATCACGGCAATGTCGGTGGTGCCTCCGCCGATGTCGACCACCATGTTGCCGCCGGGCTCTGTTATGGGAAGACCGGCGCCAATGGCGGCGACCATAGCCTGTTCGACGAGGTGAACTTCAGAGGCTTTCGCGCGATAGGCTGAGTCCATGACGGCGCGTTTCTCGACCTGGGTGATCTCGGATGGTACCCCGATGACGATGCGGGGATGGACCATCATCTTACGGTTATGTGCTTTGTGGATAAAGTAATTCAGCATCTTCTCGGTGTGCCGAAAGTCTGCGATGACGCCGTCTTTCATGGGTTTGATCGCGACAATGTTACCCGGCGTGCGGCCGAGCATCTCTTTGGCCTCTTTGCCGACAGCTTCGACCTCATTGGTGTTCTTGTTGACGGCGATGATCGAAGGTTCGTTGACGATAATGCCTTTGCCGGCGGCGAAGACGAGAGTGTTGGCAGTGCCGAGATCAATGGCGAGATCGCTCGAAAAGAGGCTAAACAGCGACCGCATATTGTGAATGCGGGAGTAGCGCATCTGAAAATTATTCGAAGACATAGAGGTTCGAGATCGTTTCCTGAAAAGAGACTGTCATCAGTGTATCGCTTTCGCAATAGCTAATTCGGGGCATGCCTCAGCCGTCATAACCCTAAGCACATGTTTCGATTTGCGCAGGAATCATGGGACAGAGCAGCCTGCAGCAGAAAAGGGCGGACGGGTAAATGAGAATGCTGACGTGCCGAGTGTAAGCAAAGCCGGCAACGTAGGGAACAGTGCAGGCGACGACGGTCGCGACGAAAATGCCCGCAAGGAGACGGGGAACGCGTAGGCGGGAAAAGTTCAAATGTAAAGGCACGAAAACTCTTTCGGGACCGGTGAACGCTGCAGGAGCGCCTGATGAAATTCGTGATTTCTGCCGTGGGCCAAGGCGAAACAGAAGGTAAATGGAAGAGAGAATGGCAGTCCAGAAAATCAGCCGGAACAAAAGCAGCCCTGCTTCTTCAAACAGCCTTGCTGCGCCGTGGCTGGCGGTTGACCCGTATTTTCTGCAGGAGAAGAAGAGGACGTTGAGCTTGCGCAGATCACCCGCCAGAGTCTGGCGAGGATAGGTAGTTAGATACGTGAAGGCGGCACGACGATGGAAGTCGTTGTAAGTCCACTCGCCGGTGAAGTGTAAGCCTTGATTAAGGTTGAAGTCATACCAGTCCAGGGAGTCGCTCTGGCGAGGTGGATAGTTCCTGAGGAAGCCTTCATTGTTGCCCTTGTGGAAATTGATGCCGTCCAGGCTTGTTCCAATGCTGTACCGACCGCTTGCGTGATGTTGATGCAGAGCCCAGCCCAGAGGTGCGGCGACGACTAGGAGGAGAACGAAGACACGCAGCGGCACAGCGGTTTGGAGCACGAGATAGCCAGCCACGAGTACGAGTACGGCGGGGAGCATGCCGCTTTTGGAAAGGTATAGACCGCTTGCCGCTAAAGCGAAGAGCAAGGCATATGCCCCTTCCGGAATCGTGAGCTGGAATCAGTTCTTGGAAAGAAGAGAAGCGAGACGGCGAGAGCGAGAAAGCTGTACGAATAACCTTCGTCGACCAGCATGTTCGAGACATCTGCAAGGAAAGGCACGATGGAAAACGGCGCGAGTAGGAGTAGCACCACGCCTAGCCTCTTTGTACGTGACGCGGGGCAGCCATCCCCAGACGAGCCAGATGGCCAGTTTGATGGAAAGAAGCAGCAGTAGGGTCTTGAAGACTGCAACGATCAGATAGCGATCGCCGAAGAGCCGAATCCCGAGAGCGATCGTGAGCGCAGTCGCGGGCATCTGGGCGGCATGGAAACAAATCGGGTTGCCCCGTGCGCCCATGTCTTCCGTGCAGACGCTAAGGCCGTTATCGGCGAGAAGACTGCGAGTGGTCGGGCCGACCAGGTTGGTCATGGCGAGCAGAGAGCGGTGAGTCTTGGCGTGGTCGAGCGCCCAGACGGAACCGAGCGCGGCGATGACTGGAAGGGCGAGGAGCAGGATGAGCAGGCGCCCCGATGCTATGGTTTTTCTCGGCCCCGGCTTGGCTGAGGATTTCTGCGGCATTCACCCCACTTTACTTCATGCCGGCTTACGCGTGATCGATCGCCCAAATCGACGATGACAAGGATGACCGGGTACGTAGACGTATTGCAAGTCTGATGCAACCAGGTTGAATTTCCGAAGTTCAGTCGAGCATTGTTTCAAAGACTAGTCGATAGGATACGGTCGTTAAGGGCGAAGCATGTGTACGGCCCGTAATTACGGGTAGCCTGATCGCATTCAGGCTGTTCTGCTTTCAGAATCGAAGATGGAAGTATTCCGCAACATCGCAGAAGGTTAGTAGCAATGGGGTGCCAAGGACATGAATAGATACAATCGGGGGGAAGCCGTGGATGGGAGAGAGAAATGATTGTTGGAGTGCCGAAGGAAGTGAAGGATCATGAGAGCCGGGTGGGGATTACGCCGGCGGGGGCCAAAGCGCTGGTAGAGGCCGGACATAAGGTCCTGGTGGAACAGGGTGCGGGTGCGCTTTCGGCGATGACCGATGACGAATACCAGTCCTCGGGCGCTGAGATTGTGGGCTCGGCCTACGACGTGTGGCGGTTGGCTGAGATGGTGGTGAAGGTCAAGGAGCCGGTAGAAAAGGAATATCGTCATTTTCGCGAGGGCCTAGTGCTATTTACGTATCTGCATTTGGCTCCGCTGCGGGAGTTGACCGACGCGCTGCTGAGCGCGAAGGTAACGGGCATTGCGTATGAGACGGTGAGAGACCGCGCAGGTACGCTACCGCTACTGACGCCGATGAGCGAGGTGGCCGGAAGGATGAGCGTACAGGTGGGCGCGGCGTATCTGGAGAAGGAGCATGGCGGGCGCGGGGTGCTGCTCGGCGGTGTCCCAGGAGTTGCGCCGGGAGATGTGTGCATCATCGGCGGCGGAATTGTAGGGACCAATGCAGCGAAGATTGCGCTGGGCATGGGGGCCAAGGTAACGCTGATGGATTTGAACTTGAACCGGCTCCGCGAACTCGATGACATCTTCGGCGGCAGGTTGTATACCGTGGCCTCTAACAGCTATAACATCGAGCGCGCAGTGTGCGCGGCAGATCTGGTGATTGGCGGGGTGCTGATCCCCGGAGCGGCCGCGCCTAAGATTGTCACAAAGCAAATGGTAGCGAAGATGAAAAAGGGCGCGGTAATTGTGGACGTGGCGATCGATCAGGGCGGATGCATCGAGACGGCGCACCCGACAACGCACTCGGAGCCTTCGTACCAAGTGGATGGAGTGGTGCACTACTGCGTGACGAATATGCCGGCGGCCGTGCCAAATACCTCGACGCTGGCTCTGACAAATGCAACCTTCCCGTATGTGCTCAAGCTGGCTCGGCTCGGCGCGCATGCCGCCATTGGCGAGGACAAGGGCATTGCCGAAGGCGTAAACACCTTCAAAGGCGTGCTAACGTATGGCGCGGTGGCGGCGGCGCAGAGGCGCGAATGGCAGGCGGTGGCCAAGCTGGTTTAGCCCAGCAAAGCATAGGCAGAGCGTAGATTGCTCGCGGTTAGCGCCCTATAATCAAAAGACTGGAGCGCGGAAATGGCCACGACAGCGAATCGGCGGAAAGCCTGGATCATCGCGCTCAGCGCCTGCCTGCTGGTCTTATTTCTTGCCTTGGCGACTCTGAATGCGTTCCGGTTGAGCTTTCTAAATCCAAAGACCACGCAACAGATCGTCGTTTTCACCGGCCTGTCGATCATAGCGTTTCTACTGTTTGTGGTCGTGCTGGTGATGCTGGTCCGCAATGTGCTCAAGCTGTATGCAGACCAGCGCAGCAGCGTCATGGGAACGAGGCTGCGCACACGGATGCTGTGGGGCGCGGTGATGGTTAGTCTGGTGCCGCTAGCGACGATGTATGCGTTCAGCTATTTACTGATGAACCGGTCGGTGGACCGCTGGTTTTCGCAGCCGGTGACGGAGATGCGCGACCTAAGCAGCAATATGGCGTTGGAACTGGCGCAATACATGGCTTCGAACGCGCGCGCGGAGTCGGACTCGATTGCGTCTGGGTTGCCGGACTCGCCGGCAGCCACTGTAACGGAAAAGCAGCCAGTAACGCGATGGAACAGACGAGAGGCTTTACGAGGCAATCGCCGCGACAGCCGGAGCCGGTCGCGAGCATCGCGGAGCGCACTTCGGGAAGTTCCGCCTTCCTCAATGCAGCTGCATCATGAAGCGATCTTCGCGGTGCTGCGGCAGCACGAAATTACGCTGCAGAATGGTTTTGCGATCGTATATCGTGAGGGACGGGCGATTGCGTCATTTCATATGCCGCAGAGGACGGGCGCTTTCGCCGAGGTAAAAACGTGGCTGCCCGAGCTCGCTGCGGATGGCGATGAGCTGACCAATAGTAGGGTGGCCGACGATCGCAACGGGGCCGCGCTCCTTGCGGCGGCACAACGTAACGATGAGCCGGTGTTTTCGCTAGGCGCGACAGACTACGCGCTGGGTGCGACAACGATCAAGCCGGGTGACACGGTCGTCGTTGGTTTGCCTATGCCATTTGGCATGACAGCGAGGATGGCAACGCTGCGAAAAGAGGCGGATGCGTACGAAGTGCTGCGCACTGAAAGACGGCAGATCCGCGATTTGTACACGCTTCTGCTTCTGATGATGACGAGCTTGGCGCTGTTTGCATCGAGCTGGCTGGCGCTTCATCTATCCAAGCAGGTGACCAGGCCGGTCGAATCGCTTGCCGATGCGATGGAGGCAATTGCCGCCGGCGACTACGGCCACAGGGTGCAGGAGAGTGCGACCGAGGAGCTGGGAGAACTGGTGCGCAGCTTCAACCGCATGGCGGCTGATCTGGATGACAGCCGTCGCTCGGTAGAGCAGTCGACGGTGCAACTAAGCGCAGCTAATACGGCGCTAGAAGCAAGACGGAGCGAGCTCGAAACCATGCTGGAGACAATTCCGAATGGCGTGGCAACGCTCGATCCGGACCGGCGGGTCGTACTTACAAACCGAGCGCTTAGCGAAATGATGGACCCTGGAGGACAGCATCCATTTTACGGCCGGGGAATGGACGAAGTTTTTCCAGGCGAGGTGGTGGAGGTGCTGGACCGGCTGATCAAACGCAGTCACCGGATGGGCTCAGCTTCCAGTGAAATGGAGATCGCCGGTGCGGGAAGAAATCGATCGGGCGCGCGGAATTTGTTGGCAACTGTGGCGTTGCTTGAGGCTCCGGGTGCGACCGACAAATCGCGGTGGGAGCCGCGGGGACAAGTGCAGGGGTATGTGCTGGTGCTGGAAGACGCAACGGAGTTGCTGCGGGCGCAGAAGCAGTCGGCATGGAAGGAAGTGGCGCGGCGGGTCGCGCATGAGATCAAAAATCCGCTAACGCCGATCAGCTTGAGTGCCGAGCAAATCCGGCGACATATCGATCGCCTTGCAAGTGCTCTTAGATCTCCGGAGCCATCTGCGGATCGAGCAGCGGAGCTGCCTTCCGTCGCAGTGATCCGCCGCTGCAGCGAGGTGATTACGTCTTCCGTGGAAAACATGCGCTCGTTGGTGGATCAGTTTGCCTCGCTGGCGGAGTTTCCCGCGGCCCGACCGAAACCAGCCGACCTGAACACAATCGTGGAGAATTCCCTTGCATTATTCTCGGGCCGCATGCAACAAATTCGCATCGTACGAAAGCTAAGCACTGGGCTGCCCTTAGTCATGGCTGATGCCGAGGCCCTGAAGCGAGCACTCGGCAATTTAATCGACAACGCAGCCGAGGCCATGCAGCAGAGCCTCTATCGCGAGCTTCGCATCAGCACCTGTGTGTTGGAGAGCGGGGTGGTGGAGCTGACCGTTGCCGATAGCGGATCAGGGTTGACGGACGAGATGCGCGAGCGTCTTTTCCTGCCCTATTTTTCGACGAAGCAGCGGGGCACGGGACTGGGACTTGCGATTGCGGCGAAGATCATTCAGGAGCATCAGGGCACCATTCGCGCGGAGAAGAATGAGCCTGCGGGAGCAAAGTTTATCGTGGAACTACGGGCAGCGTCCTCGCACGAGAATGAATCGGACCTGCTCATGAGACCGAATGGCTTAGCTGCAGCTCAGAATAGAAATCATTTCGCTTCTTCGCAAGGCGGATTTTCGGGTGCAATCGGGCCTTACAAAGCGGCCGCTGGAGCCACTGAGCATCAGAAGCCCGATGTCCACTACGTTCCCATAGCTTTAAGGGGCTTGGAATGAACCATGTGCTGATCGTCGACGACGAATCCGAAATTCGAGACTCGCTCGAAAGCATTCTGCGCGAAGAAGATTATCTCGTTACGACGGCATCAACCGCAGGTGAGGCGCTGGAGCTGCTGCGCGATGCAGCCTACGATGTGGTGCTGCTCGACGTCTGGCTGCCTGACCGGGATGGCCTAGACACGCTCGCTGAGATTGGCCAGATGGATCGGGCTAACGTGCCAGAGGTCATCATTATCAGTGGGCACGGAACAATCGAAGCGGCGGTGCGCGCAACCAAGCTGGGGGCCTACGATTTCCTCGAAAAGCCGCTCTCACTGGAACGCACGCTGATTGTTCTGAAGAATGCGATGAAGGCGCGCCAGATGCGCGACGACAACCAGGAGTTCTCGCGCCAACTGGCGAGAGGCACGGTGACAGGAAGCTCGGTGCCGATGAAGGCGCTGCGTCAACAGATTAAATTGATGGCTCCAACCAACGGGCGAGTGCTCATCTATGGAGAATCGGGGGCAGGCAAGGAGCTTGTCGGGAGAGCCATGCACGCCGAGAGCTTGCGGAAAGACCGGCCGTTCGTGGAACTCAATTGCGCTGCCATCCCTGAGGATTACATTGAGTCTGAGCTGTTCGGGTATCGCCACGGCGCGGTTCCGGGAGGATTGGCTGAGAAGCGAGGAACTTTCGAGAGGGCCGATGGAGGCACGCTGTTCCTAGACGAAGTGGGCGATATGAGTCTGAAGACTCAGGCGAAGGTGTTGCGAGCGCTCGATGAGCAACGTTTCCTTCCCGTAGGCGCCTCGCATCCGGTTCATGTCGACGTTAGAGTGATTGCCGCCACCAACAAAGATCTCGAGGAGGAGATCTCGCGCGGCAACTTCCGCGAAGACCTGTTTTACCGGCTCAACGTGATCCCATTCTTCGTGCCGCCACTGCGCGACCGCAAAGAAGACATTCCGCTGCTGGTAAAGGAATTTCTGCAGCAATTCGGCGGCGAGTACGGTCGTCCCCATGTTGAGATGAGCGATGATGCGCTCGGAGTGCTGAAACAATATCACTGGCCGGGCAATGTTCGGGAGCTGCGAAATCTGGTAGAGCGGGTATTAATCCTCAATCCAAAAGCGCAGCGGATTGAGCGCAAGCACCTGCCGCTCTTGGTGCATCGCGATGCGACGCGCGACGCCGGTAAGCCGGGAGGGCGCGGAGAAGAATTCACCTCGCTGTTGCAGGCGCGGGAGGCATACGAACGCGACTACATCTTAAAGAAGCTAGACGAGGTTCACGGAAACGTAAGCCGCGCTGCGGAGGGGCTAGGGCTAGAGCGGAGCCACTTATACCGGAAGATGAAGGCGCTCGGTGTAAGCGTAAGAGAGTAGATGCTCGACGATCTACGATCCACCGTTCAGCTCGGCCATTGAAACAGCCATCCTATCCGCCAACTCTCTTTCCTATGCCACGCGATGGCTGGAAGTAGAACAGCGAGGAAGGTCGGCAGCAGCAGTTGAGGCCAGAAGTCGGATTTGTGAAGCAATCGCAGCAACAGCTCCCGCGTCGCGCCCTGCACGAATGCGCTCAGCAAAAAAACAGCCAGAGAGGCACGACCAATCCATGCCAGGATCACGCCGAGGCGAATGCCCTCAATCAGCTTAGAAAACAAAAAGAGCGAGGCCGTACCTGTCATTCCAAGCTCGATATAGGTCCAACGTGACGCTGGACCTAGGCGATGGACAATCGCCATCTGCGAAACTGCGATAACAACAAACCCCACCGCGGCTGTCAGCGAGGAGATTCGTTTGAGGCGGAAGATGCCGTTTCCGACCCACATGCCCAGTGCTAGAAAGCAGAACTCGTGCAGCATTCGTCCAAGAAAAGGCACGTTAGAGAGTGGCAGAAGAGCAAGCAAAACAGAGAGCGAAAGGCGCAGCCAATGAGGCAGCGCGTCGGTCAGCAAAGCGAACATGAGGCAGAAGAACAGGGTGAAGAGAAACCAGCTAGATTCTCCGTCGGTAAGATTTGTGAGGAAACGTTGCCAGTGAAACGGCATGGAGGACACTTTGAAACGCCCTATCAGCGGGTCGAGAATCGAATTGAGGACGGCAAACAGAACATACGGATAAAGGATGGTCTTGACCTTCTCAACGGTGAAGCGCCGCGCCCCTCGTTTCGCAATGCTTCCTGTCACGAACAGACCGGCGACAAAGAAGAACACGGGCATGTGGAAGCTATAGATGAAGGCATCGGAGAACTCGGCTCTCGATCCGGTCCACCAACTGCGGTGCTGCATTCCCTGCGCCGTATGGCCGTACACGACCAGGATGATCGCGACACCTTTTACGATATCGACAAGGTTGGAACGCACTCCGCTAGTGATCGGTTCCTGTGATCCGGAGGCCTTTGTAGACTTAGTCATTCATCAGCTCGTGAGTAGCGGGGAGGTCGTGAGAGCACAGTATATCGTTCCATGCTCAACGATCACTCAATCCGGAAGAATGCGATTACTCTTCTGAGGCCTGCTTCTCGGCGATCGATTCCAACTGACGCCTCCAGTCGAGGTCTTCGACGAATCCGCGGCTAGAGCGCCATTCTTCCTGTACCTTGACGAAGAGCTCCAGAAAGACGCGCGTGCCGAGCAGTCCTTCGATGTCCTTACGAGCCGCAGTGCCGATACGTTTTAGCATTTCGCCCTGCTTGCCGATCAGGATGGCTTTCTGGCCAGTTCGTTCACAGAAGATCGCGGCGGCGACCTTGGTTACGGGCAGCTTGCCGTCTTTCGTCTTCTTGAGCGAGGCGGGCTCTTCAAATTTCTCAATCACCACTGCAGTAGCGTACGGTACCTCTTCTCCGGTGAGCAGGAGAATCTTCTCACGAATGAGTTCTGCGACAAGAAAACGTTCAGGCTGATCGGTGAGCTGGTACTTTGGAAAGTAGCGCTGCCCCTCTTTGAGCTGTGCCACGATCTTATCGAGCAGCAGGTCGAGGCCTTCCTTCCTTCGCGCAGAGATGAGAATGACGTCTGCGAACGAGTGGAGCGAGGACCAGTGAGCGATCAACGGTAACAGGTCCTTTTTCGCGATGGCATCTATCTTGTTAAGTACGAGAATGACAGGGCAGGCGAGCTTCACAATGAGCGAAAGTGCGTAGTCGTCTTCGGCGGCAGAGAGGGCGCGTCGCGAAGCAGTAAAGAGCTTACCGCCATCACCACCGCCGCTCGGCAGGCGATGGGTTACGTCGACGAGAAAGAGTACTGCGTCGCGGCTCTCAAGAGCGTCGTGCACTTCCTGCATCATGCGTCTATCGAGTTGCGTGTCGGGCTTGTGGATTCCTGGGGTATCGACCAAAATAACCTGCGCAGGCGGGTGGCCGGGTTCATCCTTGATCTTTTTCTTCAGGGGAACTTCGAGTACCCCATGGATGCGAGTGCGTGTGGTCTGAGGCTTATGGGTTACGATGGCGAGCTTCTGCCCGAGCAGCGCGTTAAGCAATGTGGACTTACCCGCGTTGGGTCGACCTACGATAGAGACAAAACCGGAGCGAAAAGCCATTACTCATATTATGCGCTGCCACAGCCTACAGAGCCGTCTGGTCGGCTACACTGGCCGCTATATGAAGTGTGCTGCGATACGCAATCTCTCCAGGTCCACATTGAGGCTGGCCGTCCTGCTTGCTGCCATTCCCTTGCACGGCCAACTTCGGATTGAGGTGACGGCGCCGTCGACTGCGCCGCTCCATGGCCATCTGATCTTGGTGATTGCACGTCATCGTAAAAAGACAAACGAGGCCCTGGATACCGAGCCGCGCTTTCAACTAGACGAAGACTACAAGTCGGCGCAGGGCTTTGGGGTGGATGTGGACGGCACGGTTCCCGGAACACCGATTGTGATCGACAGCAAGACGGTAGGCTATCCGCTGGAGACGCTGGCTTCTCTGCCGGCTGGCGACTATGTCATGCAGGCGGTCTTCAACGTCTACGAACAGTTTCATCTGGCCGACGGACGTTTGCTGTGGCTGCCTCCGGATAATGGCGAGGGGCAGCACTGGAACCGCAAGCCGGGAAATCTCTACGACTCACCGGTCGAGGTTCATCTCGATCCTCTGGTAAAGGTGCCCGTAAAGCTTACTCTCGACCGGGTCATCCCGCCGGTCGAGGGCACGGATCAGGATCCGGTTCAGATGGCGGCGAAGAGCCCGGCGGCGAAGTGGCTCAAGTTTGTGCGTTTCAGGAGTGAGAAGCTCAGCCAGTTCTGGGGACGCGACATGTATCTGGGGGCATGGGTCTTGCTGCCCGATGGCTTCAACGAGCATCCGAACGCTCACTATCCGCTGATTGTGTATCAGGACCACTATCATGCGAACTTCGGCGCCCCAATGCCTTTTGTGACAACGCCACCGCCCATGGATAGGGCTGCTGAGGGAAATGCGGAGATGCGTGCCAGATATGGTTATAAGTTTTATCAAGACTGGATCGCGGGAACGCTACCTCGCGTGATCATCCTGTATGTGCAAAATGCGAACCCGTACTATGACGACTCGTATGTGGTGGATTCTGCCAATGTCGGCCCTTATGGCTCGGCGATCGACGACGAGTTGATTCCAAGCATTGAAAAGATATTCCGAGGCATCGGGCAGGGCTGGGCACGGGCTACTTACGGAGGGTCGACTGGCGGTTGGGAGGCTTTGGCGACGCAGATCTTCTATCCAGATGACTACAACGGGACGTATGCCGCGTGCCCTGATCCGGTGGACTTCCACGCATATCAAAACATTGATCTATACAACGACACGAATGCGTTTTATCGCCAGGGTCCGTTTGCGAAGATAGCGATTGCCGCTGACCGGGAGCCCGACGGGAGCATCATCGCCAATACCGGCCCGGAGCACCGGTATGAATACGTGCTGGGCACCCATGGACGCTCGACCGAGCAATGGGACATCTGGCAGGCGGTGTTTTCGCCCGTAGGTGCTGACGGCTATCCTGCGGAGGTGATTGATCCACTGACGGGCACGATCAACCAGAAGGTAGTCGACTACTGGCATGAGCATTGGGATCTGACGGCTGTGCTCGCGCGCGATTGGCCGACCCTCGGGCCAAAGCTCGAAGGAAAAATTCACCTGGCGGTGGGCGATGGCGATACCTACTTCCTCAATAACGGCGTTCATCTGCTGCAGAAATCGCTCGAGAACACGCGCAACCCTCGGTCCGATGTGACGTTTCAGTACGGCCCAGGGCAGCCCCACTGCTACACAGGCGGTCCCGCGGAGTACACGATGCAGCAGAACGGGGTGACGTGGGCGCAGCGTGTGCTTCCGCAGATGACCGAACACATGATTCAGACGGCTCCCGCCGGCGCGGACATCAAGAGCTGGCGCTATTAATCGATTTGCTTCACGGCAGCGCGGCCTTTTTCAACGTCGTGACCGATCTATCTCGGCGCAGCGGTCGCGGCAATCTCCTGGAGGTAGGCCGGACTTAGGGTTCCTTTCGCCTTCGCAAGGCTGAGTAAGGTGGGATAGAACTGGACGAAGGTGGTGTCCACGGCAGCGTGGCTCTCATGGCATTGGTAGCAACTTGCCGGCCGTTTCACCACTTTCCCGGGTCCAGACTTATCGAACTCGAAGAATCCCCACCCGCCGTCCAGTTTCGCATCCTTGACGTGGACCTCCAAGCCCATGATCCCGGACGATTGCGTGTGTCCGTGTTTGTTGATGGAGCTTGGGCCCTCTGCTTCGCGAATCTCGAGCACCAGGGTAGTGCGGTCCGGCCAAGTGCCGGTAGCCACGAAAGACTGGTACGACGATGGATTGACGAACACGTTGTCGAACATGGAGTGGCCGGTTGTCGCTGCATCGGCACTATAGCTCATGTCGATGCCGGAAGTAAGAAAGATCCACTCGCGGTAGTTCGTGGGCATCTGTAGTTGACCGTCCGCGGTGTAGTTTGGCCCATCCGCCGGGCTGCCGTGGCTAGCGTGCTGCCGGGACAGGATTGTGAGCAGAAACAGAAGAAGCGTAGGGCGAAGCATGTGTAGACCTCACAGGGCAGCCAGGTTAGGTTCTGATAGCGATACGGCGCGACGGGAGGGTTTGTTCCAGGGAGCGACAGGCTCGGAATTCTTGTCTCCGCATCCACGGAGCCACCTGCATGCGCAGCCTGATTCGCGGATAATCATTGCTGAGTATGGAGTCCTTTTTCTCACGGTTCAAGAATGTGCTTGTCCTTGTGGCGATCCTGCTGGGGCAGACGATCAGCCTTGCCGTACAGGTGCGCCGACCTGTGGAGGCAGGTGCTCCGGACGGGGAGAAAGTAACTCTGTTGCGGTATTGGGTAGTGTCGGCGGTTACGCCATTTGAGCGCTTCGTTCATGGGTTTGGCTATACAGTTCGTCACAGCTGGTCAAACTATATCGACCTCCGGCACACGCGGCAGCAGAATCAAGATCTTCAAGCAGAGATTGCTCGTCTCCGCGTAGAACAAGCCGCGTTCGCGGAAGATGCGATTCAGGGGCGGCGTTTGCAGGAGCTGCTCGCATTCAAAGAGCACTATGTGGCGGCCACCGTTGCGGCGCAGGTAATCGGCACCAGTGGGAGCGAGCTGTCCCGTGTGCTGTATATCGATAAGGGCACGGAAGACGGCCTCAAGACAGACCAGCCGGTGATTACCCCGGATGGGATCGTCGGCAAGTTGCGGGACGTGTTTCCGCACACATCGCAAGTGCTGCTGATCAGCGACCAGACTTCGGGCGCTGGTGTTCTGCTGGTAACGACGAGGATTCGGGCGATCTTACGCGGCTCGACGACCGGGAGAATTTTTATCAATAACCTTACCCCGGACGAGCGCATCAAGCCGGGAGAAAAGGTTCTCACTTCGGGCGGCGACCAGGTCTACCCTCGCGGTCTGCCGGTGGGCACGGTCGAGTCGGTTGCACCTGACCCGGATCACCAACCGTATACCTTGATTCGTCTTCGTCCCGCCGTTAATCTGGACCAGCTCGCGGAGGTGCTGGTCATTACAGGCACACAGACCGAGCTTCCTGCCGCGGCGAAGCAGGATCTTGCCTTGGGTGCGGCGACCAGCGAGGCGGAGGCGTCCGCCAAGGAGGTTGCGGAGGAGCAGGCCGCTGAGGCCGCCGCCAGGTCCGCTGCTCAGATCGTGGAAGACCGCCTGCCTAGCCTCCCCGAGGCCGACCGCGCAGACGCGAAGGGGGCAACCGGATCCAACGTAGATGCGCCGCCACCACCCGGGCCCGCTCCGAAGCCAGCGCAAACCATTCACCCCGATCGCTACTCTCCCGGAGCCACACTTCCTGCAACCGAGTTGAAGCCGGGAGCCACCGAACCTAACCAGCCCGGGGCAACACCTCCTGCCTCCACTGACACGGGCACACGTACACGACCGGGCACTCCCGTCCAGCCGCGAAGCTCAAAGGCGACTCCTTCCACCTCCCCGCCACAGTAGCGCCGGCAACATGAAAAGGAACGAATGAACCTTATGGCGACACGCAGCTATACTTCGCGGCGCGAGATCGAGGAGCACAGCTTCTCCCCGGTCATTGCCATTCTGGTGCCGTTGGTCGCGATTGTGCTGCAGGCACTGCTGCCGAAACCGTTTCCGCGTCTCGCGATTCTCGATCTCCCCTTAATCGTCACGATCTTCTTTGCCGTCTCTAGGCGCAGCCCCGCCGCCGGAGCACTGACCGGAGCGGCCATCGGGCTGCTGCAGGACGCCTTGACCAATCAACCGATTGGGGTCAACGGCATGGCGAAGTCCGTGATTGGATATATAGCCGCGAGCATTGGAATTCAAGTCGACGTCGACAGCCTGACCACGCGCGTCGTGATGAACTTCGGTTTTTTCCTGATCAACGGCTTTCTGCTGTATCTGATCAACCATCGGCTGCTGGGCCTGGCCGGCTTCCATCTTCTTTGGACGCATGAGCTGATCCGCGCCGCCGTCAACACGGCCCTGGCGATCCCCATCTTTTTTCTGCTGGATCACGCGAAGCGGCATGAGTGATCCAAGAGGCAATCGCCTGTGGCAACCTAACGATCTAGGAACAAGAGTGGTACGGCACGCGAACGGCGAAGGCTTTAGACTGTGATGAAGATGGAACCATCTCACCATTCCGACCTGCAGAACCTTGGGCCTACGGGCAGGGTCGAGAAGGTTGCGGCGGTAAAACTTCATGTAGCGCAGTATTTTGTGGCGCTGATACTCGCTGTGCTGATTGCGGGGTTATGGCGGCTGGAAGTGGTAGGCGCTGAAAACTTCCGCGCTTTGGCCGAAGCGAATCGTATAAGAAAAGTGCCTATTCTCGCGCCTCGCGGGCGGCTGTTTGATCGCGAAGGGCGACTGCTGGTGGATAACTATCCCTCGGTTTCCTGCTACCTGCTGCGCGAACAGGGAAAGGATCTCGACGCGGACCTGCCCTTGATCTCGCAGGGGCTGCATCTTTCCATCGACCAGATTCAGGCCACCATCCGGCGTTACCAGATCGCGCCGAAGTATCAGCCTATTCCTTTGAAGCAGGACATTACGCCGGATGAGCAGGCATTCATTGCCGCTCACCGCGATGAGCTCCCTGAACTCGAGACGCTTGACGAGCAGCGGCGCCTCTATCCCCCAGGAGGATTTGCCGCGCATCTGGTCGGTTACGTCGGCGAGGTATCCGAGCAGATGCTCGACGATCCGCGCTATGCGTTTTACTCTCCGGGCGACGTGGTCGGACGCTCCGGCGTGGAGCAGACCTATGATGCGCTGCTGCGCGGGGTGGACGGCAGCCGCGACATCATCGTGAACAGCCACGGCAAAGAGCTCGGACACCTGGGACAGACGCTCGCCACACCCGGAAAAGATCTTCGCCTGACGATCGATTTAGACCTGCAGATGGCTGCAGAGAAAGCTCTCGAAGGCAAGATGGGCGCTATCGTCGCGATGGACCCGCACACCGGAGAGATTCTGGCGATGGCTTCCCGGCCTACGTACGATCCCAACCAGTTCGCCGTGCGCCTGACCAAGAGCTACTGGAACGAGATTCTCAACAATCCGGATCACCCGCTCCTGAACAAGACGATCCAGGCGCAGCTTGCGCCGGGCAGCACCTTCAAGATCATCATGTCGGTGGCCGGCCTGCAAGAGAACGCCGCTCAGACCATGCACGTGGAATGCAATGGCGGGGCATCGTTCTACGGCCACTTCTACGCCTGCGACAAGCACCACGGCATGGTGGACATTAACAATGCAATTCCCTACTCGTGCGACACGTTCTACTACACCCTGGCCAACCGGCTGGGGATCGATACGATTGCAAAGTATGCGACGGCGCTCGGCATTGGCGAGAAGACTGGCGTTGACCTGCCGGATGAGGCTACCGGGATCATGCCGTCCACGCTTTGGAAGATGAAGTCGCAGCACGAGAAGTGGTTCGCGGGCGAAACCATCTCGGTGGGCATCGGGCAGGGGGCGGTGACGGTGACCCCGTTGCAGCTTGCGCGGGCGCTGAGCGGGATTGCTTCAGGCGGCGTTCTGCGACGTCCTCATGTGGTGTTTCCTGACGAAGTGCCCTCGGAGATGCTGGACGCGATCCATGAGAGTTTCCCGGGCTCCGGAAATAAGACAATTCCGCTCAGCACAGAAAACTGGCAGATCATCACCGATGCCATGGCGAATGTGACCAGCAGCCCGATTGGCACAGCCTATGTGGCGCACCTGGACGGCGTGGACTTTGCCGGTAAGACCGGCACGGCCCAGGTGATCGGCCACGAGGCGCTCGCTCGCAGCGGCAAAGGACACAACACGGAGCCGAACGCGTGGTTCGTCGGAATGACCCCGCGCCGAAATCCGGACATCGTCGTCGCGGTCCTTTGGGAGCACGGCAACTGGGGCAACAACTCCGCCCGGCTGGCCGCGCAGGTGATTGAGGCTTACGTAAACAAGCAGCGCACACGCGACAATAACGTTGCCGAAACACCGAAGCCTGAACCGACTCCCAACCCGTCCTTCGTTGCAAAGCGGACCATTCCGACCGCCGAGTGAAGTTCGCCGGATTGATTTAGGAAAACGTGTCTGTCCGATGTCGGCTTCAACGGCTTTCCTTAGCTCAGACTATTTTCTACGGGAAGCAGTAGTCCCGCCCCTCCCCTTTCTTGTGCAAAATCTTCAGAGCAGGTGGTTTAACCTTGGACTTCGGCAATGATCGAGCCGATGTCGACGGGCAGTCTTTCCCTGATTCAGACTGCTTCCGTTGGCAAGCCAATAACACCCCCTCCCCTACCCCTTTTCTTGCGGAAAGTATTCAAAGCAGACGAGTTAGTGGCGGACTTCGACTACGCACTGTACGGTGCAGCGGTTAGGCTCCCTGGATTTCAGGCTTGAGCATTTTCGGTCGGAGTGTGAACGGTAGTGAGTAAGTTGTGGTCTCCTACCCTAGCCGCAAAGAGCGCGGCTAGGATGGGGCACCCATAATTCACCCGTGACTCAGCCATAATTCTTGTTAACCTCCTGGCAGGAAACGCTCTGATCTCATTCCGCAGCAGATACTCCCCCTCCCCCGATTTCGTGCAAAATATTCAAAGCAAATGGTTTAGCGCCGGACCTCCAAATGCAACCTACCTACGTCATTGGTGCAGCTTTGGCTCTCTCCTCTGGACTCGATCGCATCAGACTTTGTACAGACTTGGCTGCGAATGTTGCGCAAGAGCCATAAAAGCAAAACCCACGGCGGATGACCGTGGGTTTTGCTCTACTTCTATTATAACGGATTGCACCTAACTCCTACGCCACGCGCATATCTCTCAATTCACAGGGGATGGATGCGGGAGGGGCTTGACAAGATTTTCCGAGGGCCGCTGCGGCGGCTCGTTCGATCGGCTGGGCCGGAGGGTGCAGATTCTGTTGCTTCGGCGGTGTGATGGGAGCGGACGAATCCGATTGGCGCCGCGGTCATCGGATGCTCAGCAGCGTTGTCGATGGTCCATTGATTTGAGGAGTTTTGAAGACACATGGAGCGCTTCTTTGCATTCATCGGGCAGGTGACGCAGTTTGGATTGAAGGCGTTTCGCGACGCGCTGCGGCCACCGCTCGAGTTGGAGTATCTGTTGAAGCAGCTCTACGACATCGGCGTGGGGTCGCTGTCGCTGATTCTGACGTCAGGTTTTGCCCTGGGTGTCGTGATGACGCTGCACACGCGGAGCACCCTGGTGAAGTTCGGCGCCGAGGGGCAGATCCCTACGTTTCAGTCGATGGCGTTTTTCAATGAGATTGGCCCGCTGGTCGCGGCGCTGCTGCTGGCCGGCCGAGTGGGCGCGGGCATCGGCGCGGAGCTGGCAAATATGCGGGCCACCGAGCAGATCGATGCGATCGAGACGCTTTCGATCGATTCATTCAAATTTCTAGTGGTGACGCGCATTATTGCCTGCACCATCATGCTTCCCCTGCTTACCGTGTTTATGGATGCGGCCGGTATCCTGGGTGGATTTGCCTCGGAGCACGTGGCCTCGCATCTGAGCTGGCGCCTCTACACGGAACGCGCCTTCGATGGCGTGGCTTTGGCAAACTACATTCCTCCGACGTTGAAGACTGCCGTCTTCGGATACCTGATCGGCACGATCTCGTGCTTTTTCGGCTATACGACCAACGAGGGTTCCGACGGCGTTCGGCGGGCTTCGACCAACAGCGTCGTGATCTCTTCGCTGGTGGTGATCCTGGCGGACGTGATTCTGGTGAAGTTCATCTTCTTTCTTTTTCCGAACCAGGCTATATGAACGGGAACGGGCGGCAGGAGGAGAATGATGGTCCGGCGATCGCCTTCGACGGGGTGAGTAAGAGCTTCGGCGAGCGCAAGGTGCTGGAGAACGTCTCGTTTTCGCTTGCCGCGGGGGAGGCGTTGTGCATTCTGGGCCGGAGCGGCACGGGCAAGAGCGTCACGTTGAAGCTGATGATCGGTCTGCTGAAGCAGGACAGCGGCAAGGTGATGGTGATGGGGGACGATGTGGCTTCGCTGGACCGGGAGGGCCTCTCGAAGATGAGGAGGAAGATGGGATTTCTGTTCCAGAGCGCGGCGCTGTTCAGCTCCTTCTCGGTGAGGGACAACCTGGCGCTGCCACTGCACCGCTTGGACCAGTCTCGATCGCAGGAAGATATCAAACGAGCGGTCAATGAAGCGCTCTCATCGGTGGGCCTTGAAAAGGATGCCGACAAGATGGCGGTCGAGCTTTCCGGCGGAATGCAGAAGCGCGCCGGACTGGCACGGGCGCTGGTGCTGGCGCCGGAGATTCTGCTGGTGGATGAGCCGAGCAGCGGCCTGGACCGGATCACAGCTTCGGAGATTGACGACTTGTTGCTGAAGGTAAAGAAGGAGCGGCACACAACGCTGGTGGTGGTGACGCATGACATTCACGGCGCGCGTCTGATAGGAGACAAGTTCGCGGTGCTCGAGGACGGCAAGCTGCTGGCTTTCGGAACGCCGGAGGAGCTGGACAAACGTAATGATGAGCACCTGCGGCAATTTATTTCGGAGACTCGATGATGAACAATCGCAACCTTTGGGTCGGGGTGATGGTTACGGCGGCTGTGGTGCTGTTCGGTACCGGTCTATTTCTGATCGGCAATCAGCACAAGGCGTTCCGCCGGCATACGGAATTCTTTACCGAGTTTGCCAATGTCAACGGTATCGCGAACGGCGCGAAGGTGCGGGTGAACGGCATGGATGGAGGGCAGGTGCAGAATGTAAAGATTCCGTCCAGCCCGGCGCAGAAGTTTCGCCTCAAGATGACGATTGATGACAGTCTGCATGGGCTGATCCGGAATGATTCGATCGTTACGATTGAAACCGAAGGGCTGGTGGGGGACAAGTTTCTGTTGATCAAGAGCGGAAGCGATCGCTCACCTGAGGCGGGGGCGGGAGCTACGCTGCCGAGCAAGGAGCCTTTCGACCTTGGCAAGATGCTGGACCAGGCGAATGGCCTGTTGGGGCAGGCGAATGGGCTGGTGGGTCAGGTTGGCGGCACGATCACCGACGTGCAGGGGAGGCTCGATGGCGCGCTCGCTGCCGTGACGACCACGGTGAATAACACGAATGGAGTGGTCAGCGATATTCGGCGGGGGAAGGGAACCGCGGGGGTGCTGCTCGAAGATCCGAAGACAGCCGCGGATGTGAAACAAATTGTGGCGAACTCCCAGCAGGCGACGGCGAACCTGAATACGGCGTCGGCGCGGGTGAACGGCGTGGTGGATGAGGTGCAGCAACGCAAGCTGGTGGCGAAGCTGGACGACACGATCAACAATGCGAAGGGGGCTTCGCAGCAGCTCGATCAGGCGTCGCAGCAGGTCAACGGCACGCTGAAGAGCGCGTTCGCGGAGGATCAGTATGGCCAGAGCGGCGGCGCGAATGTGCAGCAGTCGCTGGCGAACCTGAACCAGGCGACGGGGAATCTTGCCGATGACACGGAGGCTTTGAAGCATGAGTTCTTCTTCAAGGGCTTTTTCAAGAAGCGGGGATACGACAATCTGGATGACCTGCCGGTGGAGAGTTACCGAAGCGGGACGCTGCTGAAGAATCCTGCCCAGAGCCGCCAGTGGCTTGCTTCGAGCGCACTGTTCCAGGAGAACGCCGATGGAACGGAGACGCTGACGGCAACGGGGAGAGCGCAGATCGATGACGCGGTGAGCCAGATTCCGGAGCTGTATAGCAGCCCGATAATTGTTGAGGGTTATGCGGATTCGGGAGGCGCGGGACAGGCGCTGGTGCTCTCGCGGCAGAGGGCGAAGGTGGTCCGGGCCTATCTGCAGACTCGCTTTCATCTGGAGGCGAGGAATACGGGGGTTATTGGGCTGAGCGGGACTCCGCCGGCGGCGGCGGGAAGGTCGAGCTGGAGCGGGGTGTGTCTGGTGAAGCTGGAGCGCCGGGTGAAGTGAATTGCCGGCGTGTCCTGCCGGACGGGCCCGCTATGCGCGGGGCGACCACTTCGTGGTGTGTATACCTTGTGGTGGCAAGGCAACGATGCTGGTTCTCCCATTGGATCGGGAGGCCTATGCCGGCCATCCTGCCCAGACCGGTATACGCGTCACGAAGTGACCGCGCGCCGCGCAGGCGGCCCGTCCGGCAGGACTAGTCGCGGCTGCGCTTTTTTAGTTCTATGTTGAGGCGCTTGATCTTCTGGTTGAGGGTGGAGAGGGGGATCTTGAAGTACTCGGCGGCTTCGGTCTGATTCCAGTGGCAGCGTTCGAGGCGGTCGGAGATGATGCGGCGCTCGATCTCCTCCATCAGATCGAAGAGGCTGGCGTTGGGCTGGTGGTCGAGCAGGCTCGAGGAGTAGGTGCTGCCGGTGAGCTGCGTGGGGAGGAGATCGGCGCTGATGGTGCGGGAGGTGGAAAGGACGACCCCGCGCTCCATGGCGTTTTCGAGCTCGCGGACGTTGCCGGGCCACTCGTAGTCCATCATGACGCGCATGGCCTCGGGGGAGAGGGCGCGGTCTTCGGTGCCGTTCTCTTCGGCGTAGAACTTGAGGAAGTGGGCGGCGAGCAGGGGAACGTCTTCGCGGCGGGAGCGGAGCGGCGGCAGGTCGAGGCCGATGACGGCGAGGCGGTAGAAGAGGTCTTCGCGGAAGTGGCCGGCGCGGACGGCCTCCTCCAGGTTGACGTTGGTAGCGGCGATGATGCGGACGTCGACCTGAATCTCCTGCACGCCGCCGAGGTGCATGAAACGGCGGTCCTGGAGGACGCGGAGGATCTTGGCCTGCATGTCCATGGACATGGTGCCGATCTCGTCGAGGAAGAGGGTACCGCCGTTGGCGACTTCGAAGAGGCCTTTTTTGGCGGTGACGGCGGAGGTGAAGGCGCCCTTGACGTGGCCGAAGAGGGTGGATTCGAGCAGCTCGGAGGGGACGGCGCCGGTGTTGACGGGGACGAAGGGCTTGTCGCGGCGCGGGGAGTTGGCGTGGATGGCCTTGGCGATGAGCTCCTTGCCGGTGCCGCTCTCGCCCTGGATGAGGACGGTGGAGCGAGCTGGGGCGATCTGGGCGACGAGGTCGAAGAGGCGGAGCATGGGCTCGCTCTTGCCGATGATGTTCTCGAAGTTGTAGCGCTGCTTGAGGGTGCGCTTGAGCTGAACGACCTCTTCTTCGGCGCGGTGGCGGGCAACGGCGGCGCGGATGTCGGCGAGGAGTTTTTCGTTGTCCCAGGGCTTCTGGACGAAGTTTTCGGCGCCGGCGCGGATGGCGTCGACCACGTTGCCTACGGTGCCGAAGGCGGTGATCATGATGACGGGCAGGTTGGGTTGGAGCTCGAGAATACGGGGCAGGAGCTCGATGCCGCTCTCGCCGGGGAGGGCGAGGTCGAGAAGGAGGAGATCGTACTCGTTGTGCGAGAGGAGCTCGAGGCCGGAAGGCCCGTCGACAGCGGTGGAGATGTGGAAGCCTTCGAGGGTGAGGAGAGTTTCGAGGGACTCGCGGATGGCGGCCTCGTCGTCGATGATGAGGATGCGCGGGTCGCCGGCGACGCGGGCCATGCGCTCGAGATGCAGGGCTTCGGCGGCGATCTCGGTGGCTTCAGACATGAGTTGGTTTCCTTGCGGCGGAGGCGAGGGGCAGCTCGCGGGATTCGGCGGCGCGCGGGGTCTCGGCGCCGGCGGTGGTGCCGGAGGAGGGGAATTCGAGCTGGAAGGCGGTGCCGACGCCGATCTCACTTTCGACGTGGATCTTGCCGGCGTGCTCCTGCATGATGCCGTAGCTGACGGCGAGGCCGAGGCCGGTGCCCTTGTGCTCGCCGGGCTGCGGCTTGGTCTTGGTGGTGAAGAAGGGATCGTAGATGCGGTTGAGATGCTCGCGCTCGATGCCGGCGCCGGAGTCCTGGATGCGGACGAAGACGCGGCCCGAGCCGTTGAAGGTGGCGATCTTGAGGGTGGCGCTCTGGGCGCCGTTCTTGAGACCGAACATGGCATCCTTGGCGTTGAGCATGAGGTTGAGGATGACCTGCTGGAGCTTGCCCTGATTGCCGTGAATGCGGGCGAGGTGCGGGTCCAGATTGGTCTCGACGCGAATCTGTGCGGTCTTGAATTGGTGGTCGAGCAGGGTGACGGTGTCGCGGAGCAGGGCGTTGAGGTCGAGCGAGGTGAACTCGGCGCCGCTGGTGCGGGAGAAGTTGAGCAGGCCGTTGACGATCTCGGAGGCGCGGAAGGTCTGCTGGGTGATTTTTTCAAGGACAGGACCGAGGCGCTCGTCGTCGCGCATGTGCTTGGAGAGCATCTGGGTGTAGCTGGAGATGACGGCGAGCGGGGTGTTGACCTCGTGGGCGACGCCGGCGGCCAGCAGGCCGATGGAGGAGAGTTTTTCGGACTGGGTGAGCTGGGCTTCGAGCTGGATGCGGTCGGTGATGTCGTCGACCAGGATGATGCGGCCGACGGAGACGAAGTTGCGGGTGACGAGCGGGGCGATGGCGATGTTGGCGACGCGGATTTCTCCCGAGGGGAGGGCAAGGCGAAACTTGTAGAGGGTGTGGGTGCCGTGCTCGTCGCGGACGGAGTTGAAGCGGGAGACGAAGTCGGCGGGGAGGACCTCGGCAATGGGGCGGTGAAGGACGTCGCTGCGCTGGCGGTCGTACATGCCCTCCATCTGGGTGTTCCAGCTTTCGATGCGGTCTTCGAGGTCGACCGCGAAGACGCCGACATTGATGGACTCGACGATATTTTCGTGGAACTCCTTGAGACTTTCGAACTCGGTGATTTTTTGTTCGAGGCGGCGGTAGAGCTGGGCGTTCTGGATGGCGATGCCGATGTAGCCGGCGAGGGATTCGAGCAGCTCCATGTCTTCCGAGGAGAGGAAGTCACCGTCGTCGGTGCGGCCGAGGCCGATGACGGCGACGGTGCGGGTGCCTGCGCCTTCGCGATTGGCGACGCGGCAGGGGAGATAGTAGTTGAGGTCGAGGCGGTCGGCAGTGTGGCGCTGGGCTTCGGGCAGGCGGAGGACCTGCTGGGGGTTCTCGAGAAAGATGTGGTTGCTCGCGCCCGGGCGCTCGAAATCGAGGAAGCGGACATCGAGGGCGCGGAGGTCGGCGGCCTGGAGGTTGGTGAGGCCGTGCGAGGCGGCGAGATCGAAGTGGCGCGGGGCGGGGCGGGGCATGGATTCGGATTCGGGTTCCGAAGCGAGGAAGACGGCGACGCGGGTGACGAGCAGGGTCTGGGGGAGGCGCTCGACGATGGAGTCGAGCAGGGCGCGGAGGTCGGTCTGAGAGTTGATGCCGCGGCCGAATTGGACCAGGGTCTCGCGGTAGTCCAGGCGCTTCTGGTCGAAGAGGCAGTCGACGCGGCCCTGGATGGCGCGCTTGAGCGGCTCGAAGACGATGCCGGTGATGATGATGCCGGCCATGAGGCCGTAGATGCGCAGGCTGGGCAGGCGGGTGTGGACCATCTCGGCGAAGACGGCGACGATGCCGAAGTAGACGGCGACCAGCGAGGCAGTGGCGAGGGTGTAGGTGACGCCGCGCTTGAAGATGAGGTCGACGTCCATAAGGCGATAGCGGACGATGGCCCAGCTGAAGGTGAGCGGGATGAGGACGAGCGAGAAGCCGGCGGCTTTGGTCAGCAAGCCGGGCATGGGCCAGTCGGCCAGGTAGGGAATGACGTTGAGCAGGGTGAAGGGCACGACGGCGAGGAAGGTGCCGCGGGTGAGCCACTTGAGCTGCTGGCGCTCGAGGCCGGATTCGGCGCGGCGGTAGCGCATGCGGAAGACGATCGCTGCGATCACATAGTAGAGAGCGAGATAGCCCAACGCGATCTGGTCGAGGCGGTGCTGCAGGATACCGGTGGCGGACCAGAAGCGGATGGCATGATACTGCAGGCCAACGAGAAAGACGCCGGGGAGGTAGAGCAGCGTGCTGAGTACCCGGCGGCCGATCAGCGAAGCGCGATGGCCTGGCTTTCGGTCTGCGTCAGGACCGGATGCGAAGTCGTTTGAAAAGCTCACGGCAAAGTGCAGGAAGAGCGCCGGCTGGAGGGCCTGCGCGGCCAGGTTACCCCAGTAGATGAACCAGTCGAAGACGCCGGGTTCGCCGGTGGAGCGGAAGCTGTAGAGGACGAAGGAGGCCAGGCAGAAGACGTAGAAGTGGACGGATTTGGGGGCAGTCCAGCGGCGGAAGAGAACATAGATGCCGATGCAGAGATAGACCAGGGCGATGAAGCGCAGGCCCTGGTTGATGGAGCGGTCCTTGGGCTCAAGGATGATCTGGATGTCGAGACGGGTGGCGCCGCGAAGATCGATGGCGGGGGAGACGGGACGGAGGATGGAGTAGGTGGAGTGCGCCCATATGCCGGAGCGGAACATCTCACGGGTGAGCGAGGCAAGGCGCGGGGTGGGATGGTCGTCGATGCTGATGAGAATGTCGCCGGTGCGGATGCCGGCGCGGTGGCCGGGGGAGTCGGCGGGAACGCGCTCGGCGCGCAGGCCGCCGGGAGCTTCGACCCACCAGATGCCGTCGGTGGGCACATCAAATCCGCTTTCGCGATTGAAGTTCAAGGCAGCGAGCGCGCAGGCGGCCAGAGTCGCAACGGCGAGGACGATAGCGAGGACGCGGGTTTGCGCTGCATTCTTCATGACGTCTTACCCGGCGGAACAAGACTGAAAACTATGAAGCAAATTTAGGACCAAACCACTAAGTGCCTTCTGTGCAATAGAATGCGGATACCTGTCAGCTCGCTTCTACAGAAAATCATAACTCATTCTGAAATGTGCATACATGCGAGATGATTCAGAATACGGGTAAGAAGCGATGTAAGTTCCGCCAAGACCGCGGCACGGAGTGACCGGGTCGCGACTTGGCTGCTCTGGCCGGCGAAGACATTCCCTTGTACGTGTTGCGGTACAGCAATCCCATTTACACTCCTGTAACATCACAGGTTATGTGGGTGCAGCTATCCGGGCAGCAACTTGCCCTTGAAAAGAGTTTCTGCCACGTGAGCCGCGAGTTGATAGCCAGGGATGCAATAGAAGATGCCTACGTGAGGGTGGACGGGGTGCAGGTCCACTATCAGTGCGCGGGAGCGGGGCGGTCTTTGCTGCTGCTGCATGGGCTGGTGGGGTCAGTGAAGAACTGGCGGCAGAACATCCGTTTTCTGGCGCATGATTCGAGGGTGTACGCGGTCGATCTGTTCAACATGGGGGAGTCGGAACGTGTGCCTGGGCTGGATGCCGGGCTAGAGGCGACGGCGGACCGCGTGGTGGCTTTTATGGATGCGCTGGGAGTTGCGGAGGCGGACATCGCCGCTCATTCGCATGGCGGCGCGGTCGCGATGATGGTAGCTGCAAGGCATGCGGAGCGGGTGCGGAGCTTGATCCTGTTTGCTCCGGCCAATCCGTTTTGCGATCTGGGCCATTCGCTGATCCGGTTTTATCAGACCGGCTTCGGCAACTGGTTCGCCAAGCAGATCCCCTGGATGCCGCGGAGATGGAAGGCGACGGCGCTGGGCCGGATGTACGGCGATCCATCACGGGTGCCGGAAGGCGCGCTCGAAGGGTACATTGACGGGCTGCATGTTCCGGGGACGGTCGAGCACGTGATGCAGGTAGTGGAGCGCTGGTTTGTCGATATGGGGTTGCTGCGCGCGGCGCTCGGAAAGATTGCGGCCAAGCCCGTGCTGCTGGTCTGGGGAGATCGCGACCGCGCCGTGGGCGTGGGATCGGGCGTGGAGCTGCAGAGGCGGTTGGCGAAGTCGAAGCTGGTGGTGCTTGGCGGGGTGGGGCATATTCCATTTGAGGAGATGCCGGAGGTGTGCAACCGGGCGATGGGAGAGTGGCTGGCGGAGCTTTTGCCGCAGGAGGCGAACGGCATGGTCCATCGTTTAAGAGAGAGTTCGAGCGTGTCCCTCCAGACGGATGCGGCTTAGCGCAGCCTCGCCGTGAGTCTGCGTGGGAGAAAGCGATTCGGTGGGTTAGAGCAGTTTTCTTTTAGGGAGGGTGTGATTAAAGGCCGGAAGTTATCGGTTGGGGGGCGGACTTGGGGCTGAGCATCGGGAATTACAGGTAGAAGGGTGTTGAGTGTATGGGTTGTGTGAAGGATATCGGGATCCTTCGCTACGCTCAGGATGACAGCAAGAACTCGGAGCAGAACTTAATCAGAGGTTCTTTAGATACACAACGGTGCGGCGTTGAAAAAAATGCGGTGAGATGATGCTCAGGTTTTCTCCGACGCGGAGAACGAGCAAAGGCGAATGCGGGGATTTCTCCGCTGCGCCGCGCGATGGGACCGCGCGGCTCCTATCGAAATGACGATTCGTTCGGTGAGGGTCCGACGGGGACGGTCTAGCGATTCGTTTGGTGAGTGTCCGACGGTCAGGACTCAATTAGAGGCCCCTTCAGAGCAGTTTCCTTTTGATATACGCCGGTGCGGCATTGAGAAAATGCGGAGATTCTTCGCTTCGCTCAGAATGACGCACTGGTTTGGTGGATACCCTCTGGAGATCAGCTCAAGCTGCTTTCCTGGGGCCGTTGGTTAATTCGATCCGTGTACCCCGCCGGAAAGTGCCTGGTCTTGTGCTGGCGGATGGTGTTATTTGCCTGAGGGTGGGGCGTTCCGTCTTCCGAGACTCAGAAGGTTGGCGAACAAGCGGTAGGCTCCGGGCACGCCCTCCGGCAGCTCGCGGTAGAGTGCGAAGGCAACGTAGACGTAGACGCCCTTGCCGGTCTGCGCGACCAGAAGGCCGCCCTTCTGCGGGTCCTGGCCGGGATCGTGGGTTTCGAGCAGGGCCTGATAGCGCGGATCCCAGGTGCCCATGAAGCTGTGGCCGCGCTCCTCGACCCAGCCGTTGAAGTCTCGCTGGGTGATCTGGTTGGGCCAGTTCAAGGCCGGGCTCCGCGGCAGGAGCAGATCGACTGGGGCGGTTTCGTCGACCACCTTCTCCTCGCCGTCGAGCGAGGCGGAATAGGGTCCGTAGTCGAATCGTCCGCGGTTGTACTGGACGATGACGACGCCTCCGCGTTTGGCATAGTCCAGCAGTTGCCCGTTTGCGGCGGCCAGATCGGGATGGGCGGCGTAGGCTCGCACTCCGAGCACCACGACGTTGTAGTCGGTCAGCCGGCCGAGGGCAATGTCCTCGGTGGAGAGCGTAGCGGCGTGGACTCCGAGGTTTTCGAGCGAGGCCTGCACCTCGTCTCCGGTGCCTGGAAGATAGCCGACCTTGAGGCCGGGTGCGATTTTGACATCGACGCCGCGCGCCCGGTAGGTTGCCGGGCGATAGAGGTTGGCGGGAAGCAAGCCTGCGTAGCCGACGGTTTGAAAACCTTCGCGATATTGCCTGCCCGCGTAGGTGGCGACGGCGGTCATGGTGTAGGGCTTTTCCGCCATCTGCCCGGGGGTTACGACAAACGGAACATCCTCCGCGTCGCCATCCTTGTCGATGGCGAAGTCGGCCTGCCTCGGCGTTGCGGTCCAGCCCTGGGGAAGCTCGAGGCGGACAGTGCCCGAGGCGGCGCCTTTGACATCGCTCCTCACCCGGACTGTCAGCCGCAGCGTCTTTTCCGTCAGCGGCACCACGCCCGCGGCGG
This sequence comes from Edaphobacter sp., assembly GCA_965277545.1. Lineage (GTDB taxonomy): Bacteria > Acidobacteriota > Terriglobia > Terriglobales > Acidobacteriaceae > Edaphobacter. Next base: position 4,196,787 of record OZ255826.1, on the reverse strand, counting down.
GCGAGACCTGCACCGAGATGGCGGGCGCGACGACGAGGGGCTCATAGACGATGCCCTGGCCGGTTTCGCGGTGGAGTGTCTGTACGACCTGGCCGAGGCGGATGTCTACTCCGTTGTACTGTGCGGTAACCCAGGCGATGAGCGGAGGCAGGGGCAGGGAGGCGTTGCGCAGCGCGGGGTCGGAGACATCGTAGTAGGCCTGCTCGATGCCTGTCCGGGTGAAGGGCGGCCTGGTGACGGCGGCATTGGGCGGCAGAGACACGGTGCAGCGAATGTCGTCAGCTGTTCCATCGGCGATGGTCTGGCCGGGGGTTCCGGAGGATGGAGCGAAGGTTGCGCCGGCGTTCGACGCCAATGTCTCGGTGATGATTTTTACGGGTGTGCTGCTTCCGTTCACGACATGCAGCAGCACGTCGAAGCTCTGACCCGGGACAGCGCTGACGAAGGTGTCCGCGCTGTCGCTGAAGCGCGCGAGGGGACCGGTCTCGGGTTTGCCGGTGACCTGGGCGCGGAGGCTCAGACCGAGGGCCTGGACCAGGGCGTCGTTGAACTGGACGCGCTTGATGCGTAGCTCGTGCAGGACGTTGAATTTTTCGGCGGCAGGGAGGGCGCTTGCTTCTACTTTGGCGATCAGAGTATCGGTGGTGCGCAGGCCGTCGGCGAGCAGGGGAGCTGTTTTTTCGGGAGCGGCGATCTTATAGAGCTCGACGGCTTGCTCGAGGAGCGCGTCGACCTTCGCAAGATCCTGGCGGAGGAAGGCGGTCTCGCCAGGCGCAAGGGTGGCGATGCCGGTGAGGGAGACGTCGATGCCGTCGAAGAAGTTCTTCTCCGATTCTGGCGAGGAGACGCGCGAGGCATAGCGGTGATAGGGCACATCGAAGACGCCTGCCGGCGGTATGCCTATGCCGCCGTTCTGGGATTTCTGGAGGCCGAGGCCGAGGCGGGCGAACTGGAGGTAGCTCATGCCGAGGACGGGGCTATAGTCTCCTTCGGGGATGGTGACGTTGGTCTTCGGGACCTCGGTGGTCCATTGCTTGGTGACGTAGTTGTAGAAGCGGGCGGGAGTGTATTTTCCGGTGGCGTAGTCGTACATTCCCTTGGCGGAGACGGGGAAGAAAGGGGCCCGGGCATAGACTTTGAGCGGGCTCCAGGGCATCAGGCCGGCGGCGATCTGGTCGGGGAAGACGCTGAGATCGCCGGCGGCGGTGAAGACCTCCTGCGCCATTTCGCCGGAGACCTGGTGCTGGCCGTGGCCGTCGGTGACTCCGCCGATGAAGACGCTGGTGACGACGAGTGGCCGGTAGAGGCGGACGGCGCGAACGGCGTCGTAGAGGACGCGTTCGCGGTCCCAATTTTTGAAGCTCTCTTCCTTGGTCTTGGAGAAGCCGAAGTCGACCTCGGTTCCCCAGAGCTGGTCGACGCCGAGATAGCGGTCGGCGGCCAGCAGTTCCTGGGTGCGAACGAGGCCGAGGGCGTCGTCGAAGTCGCCGGACATGAGGTTCTGGCCGCCTTCGCCGCGGGTGAGGGTGAGCATGGCGACGTGGGCGCCCTGACCGCGCGATTCGTAGGTGAGCATGCCGCCGTCCTCGTCATCGGGGTGGGCCACGATCATCATCAGGCTGGCGCGGGTGCGCAGCTTGAGAAGGCTCTGCCAGAGGGCGGTGGCACCGTGGTTGGCGGCGATGGGGCGGGCGTTGACGGCAGGGCGCACCTGTTCGCCGCTGAGATTTGCGGGGTCGCGCAGTTGCTGAGCTGTCAAGGTGGCGTGCCAGAGCGCGCATGTGACCGCCGAAGCTGCACCGAGACGAGCCAAAGCGTGGGAGAAAGTCATTCCTCCTAATCTCTCATACCGCCATCTCTCATACCGCGTCGGCGGGGTGATAAGGGGACCGCGCCATCCGCCGGATGCTGCCGATCGTATTTGTAACCAGTGAGCCTGTTTTGGAGTCTTATTCGTAGTGACTGTATGTTCGGTGACTGTATGTTCGACGATGGAAGGAAATAGATGCTTCTTCGCAAGGGTCCTGGTTTAGAATCGACGATTCGCTCCTCGGATATCACGCCGCAGAGTGTCTTGGAACGGCAGCAGAGGAGCCGCCGCAGGTTTTTGACGGGAGCTGCCGCGCTGGCGGCTGGCGCCTTGGCTGGGGAGCGGCTGACCGGTCTGCTGAGTCCGGCTGCGGTGCATGCCGCGGAGGGGCTGAAGACGGTGCCGAGCAAGTACACGGTGTCTGAACCGCAGACGCCGCTGGCGAGGGCGTCTACGTACAACAATTTTTATGAGTTCGGGACGGACAAAGGCGATCCTGCACGGAATGCATATCGGCTGCACACGCGGCCGTGGCCGATTCAGATAACGGGTATGGTGCAGAAGCCGCAGACGATCAACATCGATGACCTGATTGCGTACCGGCCGCTCGAGAGCCGGGTGTATCGGTTTCGCTGCGTGGAGGCGTGGTCGATGGTGATTCCCTGGGACGGCTATTCGCTGTCGGAGTTCATCCGCTTCTGCCAGCCGCTTTCGAGCGCCAAGTATGTGCAGTTCTTCTCGTATAACGACAGCAAGGTGATGCCGGACGAGCCTTCCGGCTACGACTGGCCGTACCGCGAGGGGCTTCGGATGGACGAGGCGATGAACCCGTTGACGCTGCTGACCTTCGGATGCTACGGGCAGGTGTTGCCGAATCAGAACGGCGCGCCCGTGCGGGTGATTGTGCCTTGGAAGTATGGGTATAAGTCGTGCAAGTCGATCGTGCGATTTCACTTTACTGACAAGCAGCCGGAGACGACCTGGAATGAGATCGACGGTGGGGAATATGGGTTTTACTCGAACGTCAATCCCAACTATGACAATGCCCGCTGGTCGCAGGCGCATGAGCGGCGGATCGATTCAAGCGTGTTTCCGCATGAGATCCCTACGCAGATGTTCAACGGATATGGGGATCAGGTGGCGAGCATGTACGCGGGGATGGATCTGAAGAAGTTCTACTGATTTTACGGTGGCTTGCGGAGGCAATCCGGTCGGAAACATCAGACGTTCTTCAAGCATTGCAGGTCTGCAGCGCGTCTCTTCCGCCAGTTCTCTCGATCAGCCCTCCAGCCCGTTCCATGCGACGGCGCGGAGGGCTTCGGTCCTGTTTCGCTTCGCATGGTGAGCCTTAGCCATATTTTCGATGCCGTCCTTGCTCTCCTGTGGGATGCTGGAGGGGAGGGCTGATAGATGGGTCTGGGCGACAATCTGCACGCGGTAGAGACGGTGATTCTGCTGCTGCTGGTGCTGGTGGCGGTGTTTGCCGTGATGGCGACACGGCTGAAGGTGCCGTATCCGATTGTGCTGGTGGTGGCGGGGCTGGGGATCGGCTTCATTCCGCGGATGCCGCATGTGCCGCTGGATCCGGATGTGGTGTTTGTGGTCTTCCTTCCTCCGCTGTTATACGCGTCGGCGTGGACGCTGTCGTGGCGCGAGTTTCGTCGGAACGGGATGGTGGTGGGGCTGCTGGCGGTGGGCCTGGTGGGCTTTACGGTCTGGGGGATCGCTGAGTTTTCCGACCGGTTCATCACTGCACTCGATTGGAAGGCGGGATTTCTGCTGGGTGCTGTGGTCGCGACGACGGACGCGATTGCCGCCACGTCGATTGCTAAAGCCGTAGGCCTGCCGCGCCGGATTGTGGACATTCTGGAGGGCGAGAGCCTGCTGAACGACGCGACCGGCCTGCTGGCGCTTGAGATCGGGCTTGCGCTTCTTTTTACGGGGCAATCGCCCGGGATCGGCGGCGGCCTGTGGCGGCTGGCTTATCTGATCGGCGGTGGGGTGACGATCGGGTTGGTGATTGGATTGATCGTCGGCTGGGTGGAGCGCTTCATTGATGACGGCCCGGTCGAGCTGGTGGTCAGCCTGGTGGTTCCGTATGCTGCTTATCTTGCGGCGGAGAAGGCGAGGGCCTCGGGCGTGCTGGCGGTGGTGGCGTGCGGGATTTATCTCAGCCGCAAGAGTACAGAGTTCTTTTCTGCTTCGGTTCGGCTGCAGGTGCAGGGAGCCTGGGAGGCGCTGACCTTTGTCCTGAACGGACTTGTGTTTGTGCTGATCGGACTGCAACTGCCGTATGTGCTGGCGGGAATCCACGGCCGCTATGGGATGGGCACGCTGGTGTTCTACGGCACGGTCTTCAGCGGGATGTTGATCGTGCTGCGGCTGGTGTGGGTGTTCCCTGCGATCAAGCTTGCCTCCTTTGCAGAGCGGCGGTGGCTTGGCCACAGGGAGGAGCCGCTCGCTGCCCGTGAGGTATTTGTGGTGGGTTGGACCGGCATGCGCGGAGTACTGGCCCTTGCGGCGGCGATTTCGATACCGGAGGTTCTTGGCGACGGGCGGCCGTTTGAGGCTCGCAACCTCATTGTGTTCCTCGCCTTCTGCGTGATCTTTGTCACGCTTGTGGTGCAGGGGCTTACGCTGCCGGCACTGATTCGCGGCCTCGGGTTGGCGGGTGCAATCGGCATGGACCCGGAGGAGAAGGAGGCTCGCAAGCTCGTGCTGTCTGCCGCGATTCGGGCTCTCGATCAGGATAGGAAGCGGAATGGCGTGGGAGTGGAACATCTGTACGACGAGGTGATGCACCGCTATCGTCATCGGCTGGCGGCCGTCTCGGCTGGAACGGAGGAGAGCGTGGACGGGATGGATGGGGACTCCTACTCGCGTCTGCGGGCGATTGCCGAAGGAGCATTGCAGGCGGAACGCCGTACTCTGATTCAACTGCGAGATAAGGGTCGAATCGGCGATGATGTGCTGCGAACCCTGGAGCGCGAGATGGATCTGGCTGAGAGCCGCTACCAGGCGTTGCCCTCGCCTTGAAGTGGGCGGCCGGCGCGGCACTTTCGCCAGGCGGGTTGCGCTATGCTGAAGCTTCCCATGGCAGGGAACACCGCTCGAACGGAGGAGCCGCTTTGGAGTGTCGAGTTTTCTATCACGATAGATGTTTTGATGGAGCGTGCTCGGCTTCGCTCTTTACCCGTTTCCATCGGGAGTGCATCGGAACGGCGGAGAGGTTCTCCTATCATGGGCTGGTGCATCGCGCTGGAGCGCTCTTTGACGAGAGCGCTTTCCTCAGCGGGGAGAATGCGATCGTCGACTTCAAGTATTCGCCTTCGCCGAAGGTGGCCTGGTGGTTCGATCATCACCAGAGCGCGTTCCTTACGCCTGAGGATCAGAGAGATTTCGAGGCGGGGCAGGCGGACGGTTCGGAGCGGATGCGCAAGTTCTTTGACCCGAACTACATCTCCTGCACGAGCTTCATTGCGCATATCGCGCAGGCTGACTTCGGCTTCAACACGGTGCCGCTGCTGGAGCTGATTCAGTGGGCCGATATCGTTGACGGCGCGAGATACGAGAGCGCAACGGCGGCCGTCGAGATGGCGGCGCCGGCGATGAAGCTGACGATGGTGATTGAGAGCGCGCCGGAGAAGGATCTGGTGCCGAAGCTGATTCCTCTGCTGACGGAGATGAGTTTGCAGGGAGTGCTTGATCAACCGTTCGTGCAGGAGTTGCTGGGACCGCTGATGGAGCGGCATTGGGCGGCGCTGGAACTAATCCGTTCGCGCGCGACAGTAGAAGGGCGCGTGATCACGTTCGACATTACAGATCAGCCGACGGAGGGCTACAACAAGTTCATTCCGTACTACCTGCATCCGGAGGCAACTTACAACGTGGGCTTGAGCAAGTCGAGCTTCCGCACCAAGGTTTCGGTGGGGACGAATCCGTGGACGAAAACGCCGGCTTCAGAGCTGGTGAATCTTGCCGCGGTGTGTGAGCGGTATGGCGGCGGGGGGCATGCGCGCGTTGGGGCGATCAGCTTCCCGCCGGACCGCGAAGATGATGCACGCAAGGCGGCGGGGGAAATCGCTGCGGAGCTGGCGAAGGGGTGAGGTGCGACGGCGGCGGATCGGATGGACATGTGAAATTTGCGGAGGAGAAGGGAAACGATGGCGAGTACAGCGACGGATGGCAATGGCCGGTTGGGGCCACGGTGAAAGAGGTTTACGGTTTGAGTTTGGTGAAGAGGTTCAGCTTGCTCAGGTCGTTGAAGATGACGAAGGCGAAGAAGGCGAGGATGCAGACGAAGGCGACCTGATAGATCCGCTCTTTCACCTGCTGGTTGACGTCGCGTCCCATGACGGTCTCGATGAGGAGGAAGAGGATCATGCCTCCGTCGAGGACGGGAATCGGCATCAGGTTGAAGATGCCGAGGTTGAGCGAGATCAGGGACATCAGGCTGATGATGGGCATCCAGCCGGGCATCTGCGCGGCCATGTGGATCTGCTGGCCTATGCCGATGGGACTTTGCAGACTTTTGACAGACACCTGCCGGGTGAACAGGCGCTTGAGGACTTCGAGAATGAGCAGCGAACCTTTTTTATTGAACTCCCAGGAGGACACGATCGCTTTGCCGAAGGGGAGCCGCGCAATTTTGACCGGCGGCTGGACGGCGACGAATCCAAGGCGGTAGTCCTTGCCGCTGGAGGTATCGGCCAACTCGGGGGTGATCTGGACCGGTATGGTCTGAGCTGGCCCATTCGGTGAGTTGCGTTCGATGAGCAGGGAAGCGGGCTTGCCTGCATCCTGCTGCAGGAAGGAGAGCAGAGCCGTGACGGAGTGGAGATGCAGGTCGTCGATGCTGACGATCTTGTCGCCGGGCTTGAGGCCGGCTCTGGCGGCGGGCATGTTCGGTTCAAGGGCGCTGACCTCGACCGGCGTGTTCTGCATTCTGGGAACGAGGCCGAGGTTGTCGAGCGAGAAGTCGTCCGGGGTTCCCTTGCTTTCGACGCGAATGGAGGCGTTGATGCGCTGGCCGTGGCGGAGGTAGGAGAACGGAACGGTCTGGTTCAGATTGAGAAGGGAGCGAACGCCGACCTGGTCCCAGGTGGGATTTTCAATGGTGTCGAAGTGGACGATGGTGTCGCCGCTTTGAATACCGGCTCGGCTGGCGGCGGAGTTTGCGGCGATGAAGTCAACGTGCGCGGGACCGTCGATGAACTCCTGCACTTCGTTGTGCAGCATGGAGACGCCGGTCATCAAACCAAACGCCAGGATGAAGTTGGCGATGGGCCCGGCGAGTGCGACGAGCATGCGCTGCCAGCGGGGGTGAGTGTTGAAGTCGCCTGGATCGCCGGTGCCGGCCTTATCGATCTCGACGGTCTCAAACGACATTTCGCCGGCCATTTTGACGTAGCCGCCGAGCGGAATTACGGCAATCTGGTATTCGGTGTCTCCGCGCTTGAAGCCGAAGAGCCGCTTGCCGAAGCCGATGGAGAAGACCTCGACGCGAATGCCACAGAGCTTGGCGACGGCGAAGTGACCGAACTCATGGACGAGGACCATGATGCCAAGGACGATGAGAAGCTGAATGACGGTTGACATGAAGTTCGGGGGAAGACCTCGTAAGCGGGTGGATTTCTGGCCTACCGCCGGGTGCCGGACAGGGCGCCGGCAAAAATTACTTCTCGAGCGAGATCACGCGCGTGTTGATCGGCGTCGAGCACATCGGAGATAGACGCCGGATTCGGACCAGACGTTAGCTGGAGTACGGCTTCAATTGTACGCGGGATGCCGAGGAAGGGGATACGACCTTCGAGGAAGGCGGCGACGGCGATCTCGTCGGCAGCGTTGAGGGCGATGCAGGCGTTTCCGCCGGCTGCTGCGGCTTCGTAGGCCAGCCGGAGGCACGGGAAGCGGGCGAGATCGGGTGTGGAGAAGTCCAGCTGGCTCAACATGGCGAGATCGAAGGTGAGGTTCTCCTGCGGGGTGATGGGCACGCGCTCCGGGTAGGCGAGGGCGTACAGGATCGGCAGACGCATGTCGGTGACGGAGATCTGGGCGAGGATGCTTCCGTCGACGAACTCGACGAGGGAGTGGACGGTGGACTGCGGATGCACGGTGGTGCGGACGCGATCAGGCGGCAGGTGGAAGAGGCGACAGGCTTCGATGACCTCGAAGCCTTTGTTCATCATAGTGGCAGAGTCGATGGTGATGCGCCGGCCCATGACCCAGGTGGGGTGTTTGAGGGCTTGCGCAGGTGTGATGTGCTCGAACTCCGCGAGCGGCGTGTTGCGAAAGGGGCCGCCGGATGCGGTGAGCCAAACCTGCTTGACTTCGGCGGGTGTGCCGCCGCGCATGCATTGGTGAACGGCGTTGTGCTCGGAGTCGATGGGGAGCAGAACGGCGTTGTGTTGTTTGGCGGCGGCGAGGATGAGTTCGCCGGCGGCTACGAGGCACTCCTTGTTGGCGAGGCCGAGGGTTTTCCCGGCGCAGACGGCGGCGTAGGTGGCTTCGAGGCCGGCGACGCCCACGATCGCAGAGACGACGAAATCGACCTCAGGCAGGGTGGCGACTGCAATGCTGCCGGCGACGCCGTGTAGAACGTCGATGTTCGTGATGCCTTCTTGTTTGAGGCGGCGAGCGAGTGTGGAGGCGAGCTCTTCGGTGGCCATCGAGATGACCTTCGGGCGCCAGCGGAGGCACTGCGCGAGGGCGACGTCGAGGTTGGACCCGGCGGACAAGCTGACGACTTGATAACGATGAGGGAAGGATTCGCAGATGGAGAGGGTGCTTCGCCCGATGGAACCGGTAGAGCCGAGGATCGCTATTTTTTTTCCGGTGTTCATTGTTGAGAGAGCAGAGCTGGTTGCCGCAGGACTGGCGTTTGGTACAGAAGCGCCTGTCCTCGATTTTAGCTGGTAAGAGTAGGGGGAGTTTGGAATGGGATGCTCTATCGCCTGCGGAGAAGGGCGATGCGGTCCGCAAGGGAAGGGACCGCGAAAGTTTTCGGCAGCAACCAAGCCGAGCATACAAGGTGCCGGGAGATGTTTTACTTGAAGATGCGGAGAATGCCCGGGCAGACCGCTTCCTATAGAGTTAATGGATGTCCGAGACTGGAGAGGGTTCGGAGGTTCAGGCGGCTGAAGCGCACGAAGTGTCCCACGCGACGGCCGACACGCCGCTGATTGAGAGCGTGTCGGAGGACGTATCTCCGGTGGTCGGGGATTTCATGGAACAGGCAGCGCAGCAGAACGAGGCTGCGGCGGAGGCTGTTCCCGAGAGCAAGAACAAACCCGGTCCGTACATTTCGTTTGAAGGCGTTTCTAAGTCGTTCGGGACGTTTGTTGTGCTCGAAGAGGTCAGCTTTTTCGTGCTGCCTGGTGAAACTCTCTGCATTCTGGGTAGAAGCGGTGTGGGCAAATCGGTATCGCTGCAGATGCTGCTGGGTTTTTTGAAGCCGGACAGCGGAGTGATTCAGGTGGCCGGAGAGAACATCTGCGGCTTCACGGAGAGGGAGCTGCAGGCGATTCGCAGGAAGGTCACGATGGTCTTCCAGAACGGCGCGTTGTTCGATTCGATCACCGTGGGGGAGAATGTAGCCTTTCCGATGCGCGAGAGAGGCGAGATGGCGGAAGATCAGATCCTGCAAGTGGTGAAGGGTCTGCTGGAGATGGTCGGTGTGGCGGGCATGGAGGACTTACTGCCATCCGATCTTTCGACGGGCATGAAGCGGTCGGTGGCGATTGCGCGAGCGCTCGCGGCACAACCTGAAGCAATTCTTTACGACGAACCGACGACGATGGTCGACCCGCTGATGGCTCATCTGCTGGGGGACTTGATCGAGAGATTAAAGCAGCAACTTCACCTTACGAGCGTTGTGGTGACGCACGATATGCGGCTGGCCAAGAAGCTGGCGGACCGGGTGGTGTTTCTGAGCGCCGGCAAGGCCATTTTTTTTGGAACGATGGAAGAGATGGAGCATTGTCAAGATCCGACTGTGCAGGAGTTCCTGGCGCTCGATGAGCTCGTTGTTCCGGTTTAGTCCTTTGGTACATCCTTTATTTCTGCGGGCTTAACCCTTTGGCTCGGAAGGAGTTAATACAACCTTGCAATGACTTGCGAGGTGTATTGCCATTCCTCGAAACGACACGTATGCTGCTAGGGAGCAACCGAAATATTTATGTGTCGATCCGCCGTATAGGTGACGGAACCTTTGGTCTCAAGTCGTCTCCATGTTCTCGACAGTGGCGCTGGAAACGACTACTCCCCTGATGCCGTAAGCAGGCGTCGAAGTGACAATATGGTTCATGCAGAACAGAGTTGAAAGGCGTTCGCTATGGCGACACCGGATTATCTACAACAAGTCATTGTCGCCGGCCGGAAGTCTCCTGGAAAGGAACGTCGCAGTTCCCGGTTCGGCAGCAGTGTCTTTCGGCGGCCTTCGGTAACCAGCTCCGTCTGGGCATCCCTGGATATGTTGACAGTCGTGCTGGCTTCGATGTTGGCCATCCGTTTCCGGGTCGAGATGCCGGCGAATGTTTCGACGCTCGACGTGGTTCCTCATCTGATCCAAGCTTCCCCGAATCTGCTTTTCTTCTATATCGCATGGTTTGGCATCTGCCTGATTTTTTTCATGCGGTCATATGGTCTTTACGGACCGGTGCAGACATTCAGCGGATTGCACGAACAGAGAATGACGATTCAGGCGACCCTAACTTCCGGTCTGCTGCTATGCGGAACGCTTTATCTTTCGAGCGGCGAGGACATCTCGCGCATCGTGGTCGGATTGATGGTTCTCTTCACGATGGTGCTGTTGTGCTTGCGGCGGGCGATGTGGCGGCGGATGGTGTATCGCAAGTTTCGCGCCGGCGTTGAGACGCGCAATGTGTTGATTGTCGGCGCGGGCCGCGTGGGACACGCTTTACGGAACCACATCGATACTCTTCAGCATCTCGGATTTCGCTTCAAGGGTTTCGTGGCACTTACGGAACGCGAGGCGGAGTCGGGCGATATCGATGTAATTGGAGATGTTCGGAACTGCTTGTCGCTGGCACGGTCGCTGTTTGTGGATGAAATCTTTTTTTCGGTTCCGGCGGAGAAGAAGCTGGTCATTGGCATGGTGGAAGAGGCGAGGATTGCTGGAATCGATGTTCGGGTGATTCCCGATATGTACGACGGACTGGCCTGGAATGCGAAGGTGGAGTACGTGGGGCAGTTCCCGACGATTCCACTTCACCGCCGGGATTTCCCAATCGGGGGCTTTCTGCTGAAGCGGGTGCTTGATATTACCGTCGCTTCAGTTGCGTTGATGGTTGCTTCGCCTGTGATGCTCGCGATCGCCGTTGCTGTCGGGATGGATTCAGGCGGATCGGTCCTCTACAAGGCGCAGAGGATCGGACGGAAGGGGCGGACGTTCTCGTGCTATAAGTTTCGGACGATGGTGCCGAATGCCGAACGGATGAAAGCGGACCTGGCGCACATGAACGAGCGCGACGGGGTGCTGTTCAAGATTACGAAAGATCCTCGGATTACGCGGATTGGCGGGGTGCTGCGGAAGTACTCTCTCGATGAACTGCCGCAGTTTTACAACGTGCTCAAGGGCGATATGAGCCTGGTGGGGCCGCGCCCTCCGATGGCCTCTGAGGTGGAGCAGTATGACCTGGCTCATCTGCGACGGTTGGATGTTCTGCCGGGAATCACAGGGCTGTGGCAGGTGGAGGCGCGGCAGGATCCGTCGTTCGACAGCTACATCTCCCTGGACACAGCGTATGTGGAGAACTGGAATCTGATGATGGACCTGAGAATTCTGGCGCGGACGGTGGGTGTTGTGCTGAGCGGCACGGGGTCCTAAAGTAAGTCTCCTGATACCGTGAAGCGCGAAACGGCGCTCCGTGCCGTTTCTTTAATAGAAATGGCATCAGGACTCTCAACTCGCAGTACACCATCTGGAGATTTGCTGTAAGCGGTAGACTTGATAGTGTGAAGATCGCGCTTGCTCAGATCAATCCCACGGTGGGGGATTTTGCCGGAAACACAACGAAGATTCTTGCTTATGCGTCGAGGGCGCAAGAGATGGGCGCGGATCTGGCTGTCTTTCCGGAACTTTGCGTTTGCGGCTATCCCCCTGCGGACTTGCTGGAGAAAAAGGCGTTCGTTGCGCGCGCCGAGCAGTGTGTGGCCGAGATCGCAGAGTGGACGCGAGAGGCGGCCCGGCCGGCGATCCTATGCGGTACGGTGATGCATGCCCCCTCCGCGGTTGGAAAGCTGGTGAGGAACGTGGCGGTTCTGCTGAGCGCAGGCGAAGTGAGCTTTGTTCAGCAGAAGATGCTGTTGCCTTTCTACGATGTCTTCGATGAGCAGAGATACTTCGAAGCCGCGGCCGACCAAGAGCTGACCAGGATTGGTGAGGAGCCGATCGCGATTACGATCTGTGAAGATGCATGGAACGATAAGGGATTCTGGCCGCGCCAGATGTATTCGATCGATCCGGTAGAGCGCCTGATGGAACGATGGCCGAAGCAGCCGAGCGACGCGCCCGCCCGCCCGAAGGTGATTGTGAATATCTCGGCCTCGCCGTACTGGCGAGGCAAGCCGCAGGTGCGGCAAAAGATGCTGGCAGCGTTGGCGCGCCGGCACGGAGCTTTTGTCGCGATGGTCAATCAGGTGGGCGGGAATGACAGTCTGATCTTTGACGGATCGTCCCTGGTGCTGCGGCCGGACGGTCAGTTGGCGGCGCGGGCGACATCATTCGCCGAAGACCTGATCCTCTTTGACTCGGAAGACACGGCATGCGCGGCCGCAGAGTCTTCCGTCGAGGAGATTCCAGAGATCTGGGACGCGCTGGTGCTGGGAACAAGAGATTATGTGCGGAAGTGCGGGTTTGCGAAGGTGTTGGTTGGCTTGAGCGGAGGCATCGATTCTGCTCTTGTAGCCGCGATTGCGGTGGAGGCGGTGGGAGCGGAGAATGTGATCGGGGTCGGCATGCCGACGGAGTACTCCTCGACGGGATCGATTGATGACGCGCGGACGCTCGCGGAGAATCTCGGTATTCGCTATGAGCTGCTTTCGATCAGCGAGGTTTTTGCCGGCTTTCAGAAAGTGCTGAGCCCGTTGTTTGCAGGTACACCCTTCGGCCTGGCAGAAGAGAATCTGCAGCCGCGCATTCGGGGGACGCTGCTGATGGCTTTGTCGAATAAGTTCGGCGCGCTCGTACTTACGACGGGAAACAAGAGCGAGATGGCGACGGGTTACTGCACGCTGTACGGCGACATGGTGGGAGCACTGGCAGTGATTGGCGATGTGATGAAGACGCGGGTGTATGCGCTGAGCCGTTATGTCAATCGCAATCGCGAGGTGATCCCGCGCGAGACGATCGAGAAGCCGCCCTCGGCTGAGCTTCGCCCGGAGCAGCGGGATACCGATTCGTTGCCGCCCTACGAGGTGCTCGATCCGATTCTTGAGGCGTATGTCGAGCGGTACAGCTCTGCGGAGCAGATCGCGGAGGAGCAGGGAGTGGACGTTTTCCTTGTGCGATCGGTGCTGCAACTGATCGAACGAAGCGAGTACAAACGGCAGCAGGCGGCTCCAGTGTTGAAAGTCACGCAAAAGTCGTTCGGCATGGGGCGGCGATTTCCCATAGCTGTCAAAGTTCAGGTGTAATAGCAGGTGCGGTGCGCGGAGAGCGGCGGCGGAGGATCAATTCTTTGAAGATTTCGTATTTTGGTGTGGCAGCGTTGGCGGCAGCTCTGAGTTTGTCGATCATGGCAGGGGCGCAAAGTGGGGCCACGGGCGAGAAGGCGCCGGCGCAGCCGCCTGCCGGAGCGGGGCAAGCACCCGCCACTCCGCTTCAGCTGCAGAACCTTGGGGAGACGCCGAAGGCCGATCCGTTTCCGCCTGCGAATCTGAAATACTTCACGGCGGACGCACCAAACGTGGATACGGTGAACTCCTTTCTCAAGGCGCTGTGGGGATACGACCCGAATCGTATATGGCGGGTTGAGGCGATTCAGAAAACGGCTGCTCCGAATGTAAGCAAGGTCGTCGTGTTCGTGTCCGACAAGACACCGAACGCCAAGGTGCGGCCGACCGCATTCTTTGTCACGCCGGACGGCAAACACGCTGTCGCGGGGGATATGGTAATCCCGTTCGGCGCGATGCCCTTTGAAGACACGCGTAAGACGCTACAGGCGCGGGCCGACGGGGCATCGCGCGGTGCAAGCAGCAAGGCCCTGATGCTGGTGGAGTTTTCCGATCTCCAGTGTCCGCACTGCAAGGATGCGCAGTCGACCATGAACCAGCTGGTGAAGGACTTTCCGAATGCGCACGTGGTTTACCAGAGCTTCCCTCTGGTCGAGGTGCATCCAGCAGCATTCGCGGCGGCTGCTTACGGCTATTGCGTGGAGAAACAGAAGAACGACGCCTTCTTTCCCTACGCAGACGCGGTGTTTGATACGCAGGCTGCGCTGACGCCGGAGGCTGCCGATGCGACTTTGAAAGCTGCCGTGACGAAGGCCGGACTTGATCCTGCCTCCGTGGCTGCCTGCGCAGCGACACAGGCTACCAAGGACCAGGTGAATGCGTCGATCAAACTGGGCGAGGATGCCGGTGTGGACCAGACGCCGATGCTCGCGGTGAACGGGCACCTGCTGCCGCTGACTGGCATCCCGTACGACACGCTGAAGACGATCATCTCGTATCAGGCGTCGCTGGATGGGGTGAGTACGGGCGCCACTGGACCGGCTGTGGGAAGCTCGTCTGCGCCGACGTTGAAGAAGTAACGATTGAACGGGCCAGAGCTATTTTTTTTGCCGCTGCTTATCGTGCGTTCTCCTTCCGGTATCGTCGCGGGAGGAGCCGAGATTTAGCGCATCTTGCTTTGAAGTTGGTGCGCCCGGAAGGATTCGAACCTCCGACCCTTTGGTTCGAAGCCAAATGCTCTATCCAGCTGAGCTACGGGCGCGGTGAGAAGAAGCTGAATTTAAAGTAGCGGATGTTTGGCGGCTCGGCAACTCAGGCCGGGGCTGTCACGGGCGCCGGTGCCGGGACCGGCGCGATTAGGGAGACAACTTCAACAATATCCAATCCGGCGCGGCGAAGCAGCTGATGAATGACGGGTTCGGTCAGCCGGCTGGCGTCATACTCGACGCGCACGGTCTTCTTTGCTTCATTGATCTGCATCTGGCGAACGCCGTATACCTCGCGTACCTTGCCCATCGCGCCTATGGCGGATTCGGCAGGGGGAGCGCCATATCGGTAGACCACATCAAGCTGTGTCATCGTTCCGATGATACCAGCGAACCGTATAAGTATGCCGATTCCGATTGAACGGCAGAAGCTGTGAGGTTCTTCGCAATCTGTCGCATACTGCTCGATCACAAGCCGTGAAGGATCAGAGGCTGGAAAGATAGTTGACGATCTCGGGGCTGGTCCAGTTCTGCGAGCTGATGAACTTTCGCCGGAGTACGCCGTTTCGGTCGATGATGTAAGTTTCGGGAATCTGCGCGGTTCCGTAGAGGGTATTCACCCGCTGATCTTGATCGCGGACCGTAAGCAGATCGACATGATGGTCGGTGAGAAAGCGGTGATAGACGTCCGGATCCTGGTCTATGCTGACGGCGACGATGTCGAGGTTGGGCATCTTTTTCTGGAGGGCGAGAAGGCTGGGGAGCTCTTCCAGGCACGGCGGGCACCAAGTTGCCCACAGATTGAGGATGACGACGCGCCCTCGCAGCTTGTGCAGATCGATGGTTCGGGTGCCATCGTTGACGATAAATTCGGGCGCCACTTTGTCGATGTTTCCGGGATGACTGCCGCGGTCACATCCGGTGCTCAGCAGAGACACCAGCAAAACTCCCGTCCAGAAGGTACGCACAATAGGCTCCGCTTTCTATAATACGAACTCGTGATTCCGATTGAACCTGAGATGTGTCCGAATTCGTCCGAGGTTCCAGACCTGGAGCTTTCGGTCATTATTCCTGCGCGCAACGAGGAACGAGCTCTGCCCGGGTGCCTGGATTCACTGCTGAAGCAGTCTGAACCGGGATTTCTGCTGGGACAGCAGTGGGAGATCATTCTCGTGAACGACGATTCGAGCGATGGTACCGGCCAAATTGCAGCGGATGCGGCCAACGGGGTTGAAGGCGTGAGGACGATAGACGCGCCGGTTCTGGATTTGAGCAGCCGAGGCGGGTTCAACGGAAAGACCAACGCCTGCTGGGCCGGCGCGCAGCTTGCTCGTGGGCGGCGCCTGCTATTTACGGATGCAGATACGCTGCATGAGCTGAACGATTTATCGCGTTCGCTGCGTGAGGCAGAGAGGCACAAGGCGGCGCTGCTCTCCTATTCTCCTCGCCAGATCGTGACCGGATTTTGGCAGCATGCTGTGATGCCGCTGATCTTTTCGGAGCTTGCCTCGGTTTATTCTTCGAAACAGGTCAACGATCCGGCGAATCGGCTGGCTGCGGCCAACGGGCAGTTCCTCTTGGTAGAGCGCGATGCATACTTTTCCGTAGGCGGCCATCGCGCTGTAGGTCAGGAGATCCTCGAAGACGTGGCGCTCGCGGATAGGATCAAGCGGAGCTCGCGGACGATTCGGTTTCGCTACGCTCCCGAGGCGCTCTCGACACGTATGTATCGAACAAACGCGGCGATGATTGAGGGGTGGACCAAGAATCTGGCTTTCTTGTTTCCGTCGCCTGTGGCTCTGGCGCTATGGCGCATGCTGGATGTTCTGCTGTTTTTTGGCCTTCCGGCGTTAGCGTTCGGGATCTTCTGGTTGCTTCCCTGGCAGCGAGCCGCAATTTTGCTGCTCTGGGCGAGGACGTTGTGGCGCTTTTACTCGCGTGTGGCGCGCTCTAACTTTCCAGCTCCTGATGTAGGGATTTCTATCGTGGGCGTTCCGCTTTTTGCTTACATGCTCATTCGGAGTGCGATCGATCGTCGAGTCAAAAAGAAGGTTCTGTGGAAGGGACGCAGCTACAACGTGCCTTTCTAGCGGCCTGTCGGTTGCATCCGGCAGGTCTTTCAGCACGTCTAACGTTAGGATTCTCATGATATTTCTTACACGAAAGGCCGAATTCTCCTCCGCCCATTTTTATTGGGTCGAGGCCTGGTCTCCCGAGGAGAATGAACGCAAGTTCGGCAAATGCGCCAATCGCAACGGGCATGGGCACAACTACACGCTGGAGGTTACAGTGGCGGGAGAGGTGGATCCGGTCTCGGGGTTTGTGGTTGATCTGAAGGAGCTGAAAGGCATCATGGAGCGCGAAGTCATCCTCGCGTACGACCATCGGCATTTGAACCTGGAGGTGCCGGAGTTCGAGCACGCTCTGCCCACGACCGAGAACCTGGCGGTCGCAATCTGGCGACGATTGGACAACAAGATTCCGCAAGCCAAGCTGCATCGGGTGCGGGTGTTCGAGACGGCAGATCTGTTCGCGGACTGTTATGGTGAGCCATGAAAGCGCATCTTTCCCGCCGCTATCACTTCAGCGCGTCGCACCGATTGCATTCCGAAGCCTACTCTGCCGAAGAGAACGAGGCGATCTACGGGAAGTGCAATCATCCTCATGGTCACGGCCACAACTACATCGTTCAGGTGACAGTAAGCGGTCAGGTCGATCGGACAACGGGGATGGTGTGCGATCTTGCGGAACTCGACGGCTTTGCGCGAACAAATGTCCTGGATCGATTTGACCGCACTAATTTAAACCTGCTGGGATGCTTTGCCGATAAGGTCTCGACTACTGAAAATCTAACCCTAGAGATACATCGGATCTTTCAGGAGTTCCGGGGAGCTCGTGTGGAGCGGGTTCACGTAGAAGAGACCAGCAACAACTCCTTCGATTTTGCCGGCGGTTCCGATTCCATGCCGGGTACGCTGTAAGAAAGGTCATCCTTATGCCACGCGCGTCGGCTACCCTGGATTCCTCCTCCCTCGAAACTGTTTCAACGCAAGATCTGTACCGCGAACTGTTGACACGCATCGGGGAGGATCCTGCGCGCGACGGATTACTGCGTACCCCGGAGCGGATGGAGAAATCCATGGCTTATCTCACGCGCGGGTACACGATGGATGTTAAGGAGGTTCTGCACGACGCGATGTTTGATGTCGATTATGACGAGATGGTGATCGTCAAGGACATCGAGTTTTTTTCTCTCTGCGAGCATCATCTTCTGCCGTTCTTTGGCAAGGCGCACATTGCTTATGTGCCCAATGGCAAGGTCATCGGACTGAGTAAGATTCCGCGGCTCGTGGACGTATTTGCGCGGAGATTGCAGGTGCAAGAGCGGCTGACGCGGCAGATTGGCGATGCGATTACAGAGGCCATTCATCCGCAGGGAGTCGCCGTAATTCTGGAGGCGCAACATCTCTGCATGATGATGCGCGGCGTCGAAAAGCAGCACTCCGCTACGGTAACCTCGGCGGTGCTGGGAGTATTCAAGACGCAGCTGCAGACCAGAAATGAATTTCTTTCGCTGGTGCGGCGGCCGTGAAGCGCTTTCTACCCTCTAGACTTGAGCGTGCATGAACGGACTTTTGGTACTCGATAAGCCTACGGGGCTGACCTCGCACGATGCGGTGTCGATCGTTCGCCGCGCTACGGGCGAGAAGTCGATCGGGCATTTGGGCACGCTGGACCCTATGGCGACGGGAGTGCTGCCGCTACTGTTAGGAAAGTACACGCGTCTGGCGCAGTTCTTCGGACAGGCGGAGAAGCAGTACACCGGGCGCATCCAATTCGGCTTCGCGACCGACACGTTCGACGCGGACGGGATCGCGGCTGCTGCGGCTCAGCCGTTGACGCAATCGCTCGAAGAACTGCGGGCGCTGGGCGCGAGGTTCCGGGGAGAGATGGACCAGATGCCGCCGGTCTTTTCCGCAAAGAAGATCAAGGGCGTCGCCGCGCATAAGCTGGCGCGGGCTGGCATTGAGGTTGCGATGAAACCAGCACGCATCACAATTCACAAGTTCCATCTGGAATCGTTGGTGGGCGACACGGCCGACTTCTCGATGGCGGTATCTGCCGGCGGGTATGTCCGCTCGGTAGCGCATGATTTAGGGGTGTTGGCGGGATGTGGCGCGCATTTGTCGAGCCTGAGGCGGACACGCGCCGGGGCTTTTTCGCTGTCCGAAGCGATTACGATCGAGCAACTCAAGCAGTCGTCGCAGGCGGAGCTGGAGGCGCTGCTTCCGCATCCGCGAACGCTGCTTGCGGAGATGCCTTCGGTCACGGCAGACGATTCGCTGGCCGGCCGGTTGCGAAACGGAATGCAAGTCAATCTGCCAGAGTTTTCGCAGGCTTCCCTGGTAAAGGTCTTTACCTCGCCCAACGATCTTCTCGGGATCGTCCGTCGGGTGGCGGGAACGCTGATGCAGCCGATGGTGATTTTGGGCTGACCAACACAGGACGGGATTGCGTGCAGGTCACCTCTTGAGGAGAGGCGCGACGAGCGGCAAAACATTTTGTGCGACGATCTTGTTGCCTTCGGACGTGGCGTGGGTGTTATCTGCCTGCATCATGCCGTCGGTTCCGAAGACCCCCTTCAGCAGGAATGGAAGCAAGGGAACACTGTACTTTGTCGCGAGAAGAATGTAGGTGTCGTTGAACTGCCGGATGTAGTCAGGCCCGTAGTTCGGGGGCAGGGTGATGCCAGCGAGCACAACCTTCGTGCCGCTTGCTTTGAGAGTGCTCACGATCTTATCGAGGTTGGCGCGGGACTCTGCGATGGGCAGGCCGCGCAGGCCGTCGTTGCCGCCGAATTCCACGACGACGAGGGCAGGGTGCATGCCGATGACAGCTCCCGTTCGATCGACGCCGTCCTTAGTTGTGTTTCCGCTGATGCCCTCGTTGACGACGCGATAGTGATATCCCTTTGCATCGAGATCGGCCTGCAGGTAGTCGGGGTAGCTCTGGCCGGGGTCGGTGCCAAAGCCGGCCGTGAGACTATCTCCGAAGCAGACGATCCGTGGGCGATGGTCGTCTACTGGGGGCGTCTGGGGCTGAGGTGAGGAGGGCTGCGCGCTGGCTGTCGTTGTGCTTGCGTCGAGGCGCTCGCCTTGGCGGGTGGACGTGTCGGTGCGGCAGCCGGCGAGAAATGCTGCCGTGACGGCTAGAATGAATACAGGTTGCGTTCTCCGCATGAGTACAAAGTACCAAACTGAGACTGTGCTGACGAAGGCGGAGAAGCTGCTGCACAAGGAGAACTCACGAAGTTGACTCTGACCAAACCCATGATCTCAGTGACAGGGCTGCGTAAATCGATCCGCAACGGCGCACGCACGGTGGACATTTTGAAGGGCCTGGATTTCACGGTTCGCGAAGGTCAGTTCGTCGCGATCATGGGCTCGAGCGGGAGCGGAAAGTCTACGCTGCTGGGTCTTTTGGCCGGGCTGGATACGCCGAGCGCGGGGAGCGTGCGCTTGAACGATGTCGAGATCAGCTATCTTCCCGAAGACGAGCTTGCGCAGGTTCGCGGAAAGACGATCGGGTTTGTGTTTCAGTCGTATCAGCTGATCCCCACGCTTACTGCTTTAGAGAACGTGCTGCTGCCGTATGAGTTGAACGCGGAGGGGCGGGAGAGCGGGTTGTCGAGGGCGCGCGGGCTGCTTGAAAAGGTAGGGCTGGCCGATCGCATGGACCACTATCCGGTGCAGCTCTCAGGGGGTGAGCAGCAGCGGGTCGCGCTGGCGAGGGCGTTCATCCTCAGTCCGCCGATTGTGCTGGCTGATGAACCGACGGGAAACCTGGATACGGCCAACGGAGCGCATGTATTGGAGCTGCTGCTCAATCTGAATCGCAAGGAAGGGACGACGCTGGTGCTGGTGACCCATGATGCGGCTCTGGCGGCCTATGCAGAGCGGCGGATCGTGCTGCGCGATGGGTTGATTGTGGCCGATGAGCTCAATTCAAATCCGGCTGACTCTCCTGCGGGCCGCGATGCTGCGCTGGCGGAGGGCTGATGGCCGGGCTGAGCTACCGGTCCGCGGCCAGGATTGCTGCGCGCGAGATGCGATCGTCGCGGGGCAAGTTTTTTTTCGTTCTGCTGTCGGTGGCGATCGGCGTGGCGGCGCTGACCGGGGTGCGGGGGTTTTCCTCCTCGTTCCGCGGTACGCTGCTGAACCGCGCACGCAGTATCATGGCGGCCGATCTTTCGGCGCGTATGTTTCAGCAGCCGACGCCGGAGGAGCAGAAGGGCCTGGATGAGATCGCGGCGAGCGGGGTGCAGATGACTCCGGTCACGGAGCTGCTCTCGATGGCTTCAGCTGCGAAGACGCTCGATCCGCTGCTGGTCTCGCTCAAAGCGGTCGATCCCGCGATGTACCCGTTCTACGGGGCGGTTGAGTTGGCTCCGGCGGTCGAGTTGGCTCCGGCGGTTGCGCAGGCCCGGGCCGGGAGCGCTGCTTCGAGCGCAAAGCTGAATGCGATGCTTACGCCTGACACGGTTGTGGTGGCGGACGACCTGCTGGTGCGGTTGAAGCTGAAGGTGGGCGATGCGCTGAAGATCGGCACGAAGACCTTTCGCATTGCCGCGGTGGTGGTCAATGAGCCGGACAGGTTGTCGGGCAACTTCGCTGCCGGTCCGCGGGTGCTGATCACACGGGAGGGCCTGGAGGCGAGCGGGTTGCTGGCGCCGGGCAGCCATGCGGGGCAGCGATATCTGTTCAAGGTGCCAAAGCCGGCGGGCGCCGCGCAGATCTCTGACCGTGCCGTGGCAGGCCTGAAGGCCCGGCTGGAGAAGCTGCTGCCCGAGGCGCAGGTGGTCGACTATCGCGAGACCAACCCGGCGTTGACGCAGGGGCTGGACCGGGCGACGAGCCTGCTGTCGCTGATGAGCCTGGTGGCGCTGGTGCTGGGCGCGATCGGCGTGGCGATGGCCATGCGGGCGCATCTGCAGCAGCGGCTGGATACGATTGCGATCATGAAGTCGCTCGGCGCGCGGTCGGGACAGATCATGAAGATCTATCTGCTGCAGACGCTGCTGCTGGGACTGATCGGCGGCGTGCTTGGCGTGGCGCTGGGCGTGGGCGTGCAGCTGGCGTTTCCGCGTCTTCTGGCGAAGCTGGTGAACATCGATGCTGCCGTGCAGGTGCAGGCGAGCACGGTGTTGACGGGACTGGCTGCAGGCGTTCTGACGACGCTGCTGTTTACGCTGCCGCCGCTGTTGGACATACGCGGGGTGCGGCCTTCCCAGATCTTCCGCAGGGCGGTGGAGGACAACGACGATCCATTTGTAATGGCGATTCGGCGCAAGATTACGAAGAACGCGGCGCAGATTGGAGCGGCGGTGTTGATCCTGGCCGGGCTGGCGGCGATTGCGACGACGCTGAGCGATTCCGTTGTGGTCGGTCAGGTGTTTTCGCTCGGGCTGGTGAGCGTGCTCGGAGTGCTGCTTCTGGCGTCGGCGGCGGTGCTTTGGGGGCTGCGGTTTTTGCTTTCGAAGACGCGACTGCATCTGCCCTCCTCGGTGCGGCATGGGCTGGCGAATCTCTACCGCCCGGGAAATCCGTCGGCTGCGCTGCTGGCGGCGTTGGGCATGGGCGTGATGCAGATCATGACGGTGTACCTGGTGCAGCAGGCGGTGGTGCAGGAGCTGCACGTTTCGGCTGCGCCCAATCTGCCGAATGTATTTCTGATCGACATTGCAAGCGACGAGGTAGATGGTCTGCGTGCTCTGTTGAAGACGGCGCCGAGCGTGACGGCTCCGCCGGAGCTGTTGCCGGTGGTTTCGTCGCGGATTGTCGAGCTGGATGGCAAGCCGGCGGATCAGGCCAAGCTCAAAAATTTTCCCAAGCGGATGCTGCGCTCGATCAATCTGACGTGGGCCGCTGCGGTGCCGCCGGGGACAAAGGTTGTGGACGGAAGCTGGTGGCCGAGCGACGAGCGGCGGCCGGTGGTTGCCATTGAGCAGCGGCAGGCCGACCGGCTGGGCGTTCATGTCGGCTCGCAGGTCACCTTTGCGGCGCAGGACAAACAGTTCGTGGCTACGGTGGTCGCGTTGACCAAGGCCGATGGGCAGCATGCGTATTCGCGGGCGGAGTTCATCCTGCCGCAGGCGGCGCTGGCTGGGCTGCCGGTGGTCTGGTACGGCGGGGTGCATGCCGACCCGGCGCGCGTGGGCGAGCTGCAGCGGGCCCTGTACAAGAGCTATCCCACGGTGACGGTGATCAATGTGGCGCAGGCGCTCGAGACGGTGCGGGCGGTGGTGATTCAGATTACCTATGTGATTCAGTTCCTGGCGGCGTTTTCGATCTTTGCGGGGATTGTGATTCTGGCGAGTTCCATTGCCGGAACGCGGTACCGGAGGATTCGCGAGGTGGTGGTGATGAAGACGCTGGGTGCGACGCGGGCGCGGATTGCGACGGTGTTTTCGATTGAGTTTGCGGTGCTGGGACTGGTGGCGGGGGTGGTGGGGATTGCGTTCGCCAACGTGATCGCGAAGGTGCTGCTGACCCGGCTGACGGTGGCCTACCACTTCGAGTGGATGTGGACGCTGGCGGCGTTGCTCGGAACCTCGGCGCTGACGGTGGCGACGGGATGGGCGGCGAGCCATCGCATTCTGGGCCAGAAGCCGCTCGAGGTGCTGCGCGAGGAATAGCGGGTTGAGCGATAGGATGTACGTGTCTGTCATCTCTCGAGTCTCCGGTTGCTGGGAATGAAGGTTCGGTGCATGAAGGTGAAGAGGGAGGAGGCGCTGCGGATGCATCAGCAGCGCTTCGGAGTCGAGGGCGAGATCTTTGCCGCGCCGGCGCGGGTGAATCTGATCGGCGAGCATACGGACTACACCGGCGGGCTGGTGATGCCGATGGCGATCGGATTTGAGACGTTGGCGGTGATCAGTGCGCGTGAGGATGACCGCGCGGTGTTTTTTTCGGCAAATTTTGATGAGGAAGTTTCGTTTGAGATTGCTCAGATGAGGCGATCTGGTACGGGCGTGTGGAGCGATTATCCCGCCGGTGTTTTGCGGTGTTTGCGAGAGGCTGGGGTGGAGTTGGGTGGATTCAGCATGAGCGTGTGGGGCGATGTGCCGCTGGGGGCGGGGTTGAGCTCTTCGGCATCGCTCGAGGTGGCCGCGGCGATGGCGCTGCTGAGCCGGGCGGGAGCGATGATGCCTTTGAAGGAGCTGGCGACGCTGTGCCGGCGGGCGGAGAACGAGTATGCCGGGGCGAAGAGCGGGATCATGGACCAGTTTGTGTCGGCCGGGGCGGTGGAGCATCGGGCGATGCTGCTCGATTGCCGGTCGCTGGAGTATGAGCTGCTGCCGCTGCCGGAGGGGGTGCGAGTGGTTGTCGTGAATTCGATGGTGAAGCACGCGGTGGCGACGGGGGCGTATGGCGACCGTCGCGACGAGGTGGAGGCCGGGCAGAGGGTGGTGCGGGAGCGGCTGGGCCGGGCTTCGCTGCGCGAGGCGACGGTCGAGGATCTGGAGGCCTGCCGGGGCGCGATGGGCGAGGCGAGCTTTGCGCGCTGCCGGCATGTTGTGACCGAGAACCGACGGGTGCGGGAGGCCCGCGAGGCGCTGCTGGCCGAAGACATGGCGCGGTTCGGCGGGTTGATGGTGGAGGCGCATGCGAGCTTTCGCGACGATTTTGCGGCGAGCTGCGTGGAGGTGGATACGCTGGTGGAGATGGCGATGCGGCACCCGGCGTGCTTCGGCGCACGAATTACCGGCGGCGGGTTTGGCGGCTGCACGGTCAATATGGTGCAGGCGGAGAGTGCGGACGGGTTCGTCGCGGCGGTGCGGCGCGAGTATGCGGCCGCGACCGGGATCGAGGCGGAGTGCTTCGTCTGTGCAGCCTCTGATGGGGCGCTGGCGCTGGCCGGGAAGGCGGGCCCGCGTTGAATCCGCTGGCAGAGAAGAATCCGCACCGGCGGTTCAATCCGCTGAAGCGGGAGTGGGTGCTGGTGTCGCCCCAGCGGACGGAGCGGCCGTGGCAGGGACAGGTGGAGAAGCCTGCCGCGCCGGCGGGGATGGCCTACGATCCGGAGTGTTATCTGTGTCCGGGAAATCTTCGTGCGGGAGGAGCGAGGAACCCTGATTATGCGAGCACGTTTGTGTTTGAGAACGATTTTGCGGCGTTGCGGCTGGATGCGCCGCGGTTTTCGGGGGACGAGGGTGACGCGGGGCTGCTGGTGGCCGAGGGCGAGAGCGGGGTGTGCCGGGTGGTGTGCTTCTCGCCGCGGCATGACTTGACCCTGGCGGGGATGGCCGGGGAGGAGGTGCGCCGGGTGGTGGAGGTCTGGGCAGAACAGGGTCAGCAGCTGGGTTCGCGGGACGATATTGGCTATGTGCAGGTGTTCGAGAACCGCGGCGCGATGATGGGGGCGAGCAATCCGCATCCGCATGGGCAGATCTGGGCGACCCGGTCGCTGCCGAACGAGATCGTCGCGGAGCTGGGCGGGCAGCGGGCATATTGGGGCGAGCATGAGCGGTGCCTGCTGTGCGCGTACCGGGAGATGGAGGTCAGGCTGGGAGAGCGGGTGGTGGCGACGAACGAGAGCTTTGTCGCGGTGGTGCCTTTCTGGGCGGTGTGGCCATTCGAGGTGCTGGTTCTGCCGTTGCGCCATGTGGGCGAGCTGGGGGAGATGAGCGGGGCCGAGCGGGATGGGCTGGCGGGGATGCTGCAGGCGGTGACGCAGGCCTATGACGGGGTGTTCGACTCGCCGTTCCCGTACTCGATGGGATTGCATCCCCGGCCGTGCGATGGCGGGGAGCATCCTGAGTGGCACTTTCATGCGCATTTTTATCCTCCTTTGCTGCGGTCGGCGACGATCCGCAAGTTCATGGTTGGGTTTGAGCTGCTGGGAGGGCCGCAGCGAGATATTACCCCTGAGCGTGCGGCGGAGGTGCTGCGGCAGGCGGCGCTCCAGTAGGTGCCCCCTCCCCCCTTGCAATGTTGTGCAAAATCTTCGAATCATGGAACTTAGCTTTGGATCTGGAGTGTTGCGGGTGAGCCAGGTCCGGTGAGATTTGCCTCGACGGAATAACAGCAGATCCCCTTCGGGGATGACAACAAGAGAAGCAAGTACGACGTCTGTTTAGCGAGACGCAGATGACTCCGACGCAAGTAACCCCCTCCCCCGGGCAACATTGCGCAAAATCTTCGAATCATGGAACTTAGCTTTGGACCTGGGGTGTTGCGAAGGAACCAGATCCCGGTGAGACTTCCCTCGACGGGATAACAGCAGATCCCCTTCGGGGATGACAACAAGAAAAGCAAGTACGACGGCTGGGTTTAGCCGTCATGGCATCGGGGTCGGTCGCATCACGCCGCAGCCCCCACGCATGCCTGGGAGAGCAAAGTACGCCTGTGGGCTGCTATCTCCCATGGGGGTGGTTGCATCTCGTTCTGGATGGCTGATGGTGCTGAGATCAAAGGAGGAGCCTCGGTGGTCTGACGCGTCCGTATTATCCCCTTACTTAATTATAGCGGATGGGACATAACTACTACGCCACGCGCAACTCTTGCAGTGACAGCGAGTTGTGGAAAAAGGGGCTTGACAGGTTTTTGTCGCCTACGCGGGCGGGCTCTAGCCGCCGAGGTCGATGAGGTCGACGGTGGGGAGGGGCTGGCCAAGGAAGCTGGAGCCGAGGCGCTGGAATTTTTCGATGGAGTCCGTGGCGTAGAAGGTGCAGGTGGGGCTGGGTGCGGCGGGGGCGGCTTGGGGGAAGCGCTCGGCTACGAGGGCGGCGGCGGCCTGGGCGGTAGCGTGGGCGGAGTCGATAAGGGGGATGGGGTGGCCGAGGGCGGTAAGGGCGCGGCGGATGGCGGGTTCGAGGAGGGGGTAGTGGGTGCAGCCGAGCAGGACGGTGTGGGCGGAGGGAGCGGCGGCGAGGGCTTCGGCGAGGTAGATTTTGAGAACCTGGTCGGTGACGGGGTGGTTGATCCAGCCTTCTTCGACGAGAGGGACGAGGAGGGGGCAGGCCTTTTCGTGGGCTTCGAGGCGGAGGGCGTGCAGGGCGCGGGTGTAGGCGCGGGATTGGACGGTGGCGGCGGTGGCGAGGACGAGGATCTGCTTTGGGGGGCGGACCTGGGGCGCTTCTTCCCAGGTGCCAGAAGCGGCACCCTTCGGCGAGCTCAGGGCAGGCTCTGGGGCAGCCGATTGGGTGGCGCGAGTTGCGAGATCTGGGGCATCCGGCGCTTCGTCCCGGTTGTTAGAAGCGGCCCCTGGGGTGCCCGGGTTGGTGGCGGCGAGGGCGGCCTGGGCTCCGGGCTCAATGACGCCGAGGACGGGGATGGGGAGGGCATGGCGGATGTCGTCGAGGGCGAGGGCGGTGGCGGTGTTGCAGGCGATGACGAGGAGGCCGGCTCCCTGGTCGTGGAGGAATTTTGCGCTGGAGACGGCGTAGCGGGCAATGGTTTCGCGGGATTTCGAGCCGTAGGGGAGGCGGGCGGTGTCGCCCAGATAGAGGTAGCGGGCGCCGGGGATGAGGGGGAGGAGGGCGCGAAGGACGGTGAGGCCGCCGAAGCCTGAGTCGAAGACGCCGATGATGAGCGGGGAGGAAGAGGACATGCCGGTGCGGTCTAGTGTGGCAGGTTCCGGCAGGGCTTGGCTACGTTTTAGTGTTCGGGTGTGGCGGGGGAGAGGCGAGGCGGAGTGGATGCAGCAGACTCTGGAGGCTGAGCTGAGACGACTCGGCTCGGCCTCCAGAGAATTCGGTCGGCGAGGACAGCCGGCTATCTGCCGTCGCCGTCGTCGTCCTTGCGGACCTTCTGGATGGTTGCGGTGGGCAGGGGGCCGCCCTCGGGGGTGTAGATGACGGAGCACTCGACGATGACGGGGACGGCGGCAGGGAAGCCGGGGAGGAGCTCGCCGGCGGCTTTGGCGGCGGCGACGTCCTGAGCGGATTTGAGCAGGTGAGCCTTGCCGGGCTGGAAGTAGACGAGGGTGACCTGCCAGAGCGGGCTGTAGTTGGTATCGGCGTTGTAGGGTCCGGTGGGATGGGGGGAGGAGTTGAGGATGTTGGGCTGGATAAAGGTTCCGTTGAAGGCGGTGGGGGTTCCGGCGGGGAAGACGAAGATGGGATCGGAGACGGCGGTGTTGTTGGGCGGGGTGGTGAGAGCGGCGAAGTTCTGGGGGATGTAGTTGGCGTTAAAGGCCTTGGCGAGGAACTTGGCGAGGCCGATGTAGGCTCCTCCGCCGGCTGCGGGGTCGACGCCGACTTCGGGGGTGATGTAGAGGGCGGGCTGGCCGCCGAAGTAGCCGATGGTGATGGGCAGGGTGGTGGAGGCGGAGACGGTTTTGCCGGCGTCGAAGTCTTTAAGGACCTCACTGAGGGCGGGCGGGACCTTGGGGTCGTCTTTGTCCTGAGCCTGGAGGAAGGAGGCGGAGAGAGCGACGAGGGTGGAGGCGAGGATGAGGGTTTTCGTGCGGAGGAGGCGTGGGCCGGGTGTGGCGGGGGTGAGGTTGGGCTGGGAGAGGAACTTCATGAGGGAGACCTTTCGCCGGTGGGGAGTCCGCCGGGCACGTCTTCACTTGGCGAGTGCTGAGCCTGGGCTGGTGGAGCGCCACCAACTGCGGGGAAGCACCTCACCTACCGTCCTGCGCGGTCGTTCGCCAGAAGAATCGTGATCTGCAAAGTGCTTTCGTGGTTTGGAGTCGGCGCGGGGTGGAAGGTTACAGACTTGGGGTGTGATGTGGCGTTAGGGGGGGGCGAAGATTCCAGGGGAACAACGGAGAAAGGCGAAGTTTGACAGCAGATTTTCTTGCCTGGATGACGGCGAGAAAGGCAAAAGCGAACAGCAGATCCCCTTCGGGGATGACAACCAGAAAGGCAAGGGCAAGTGCAAAGGGCGAAGACAACAGCAAAGGCAAGGACAACGGCAACGGCAACGGTAGAGGCGAAGGCAGATGCGAGGGCGGTTTCAGTTGTCGATGAGGGGGGTGGGTTTGGTGGCCGTGTTGAGGGCGGGGTAGGTGCGGAGGAGGTCGGCGTGGCCGGCGAGGGTGTCGTGGGATTGGCCGTCGACGAGGAAGCGGATCTGGGTGACCTCCGGGAAGGCGGCGTGGAGGGTGCCGAGGATGGACTGGAGGGTAAGGGATTCTACGACGACGCCGGAGGGGTGGTGGTCGACGAAGGCGCCGTGGAGATTGATGATGGCGAGCTGGTTGGGGTGGTTGATGGGCTGGGCGGGGGTCTCGGCAGGGGTTTGGGCAGGGGTCACGGCGGGGGGTCCGGGGGCGGTCTCGGCTAGGTGATCGCGGGTGGGCGGCCGGCGGGCGAGAGCGGTGGAGGGCTTCTTGGCGGGCGGGGTGAGGAGGAAGACGTCGTCGACGGCGGGGCCGCCGGGGAGGGGGTGGGGGGAGGCGGGTTGGGCGTAGGTGGCGAGGAGGGCGTTGAGGAGGGTGCGGGCGCGGAGGGTGGGGTCCTGGGGGAGGGCGAGAGGCTGGGTGGCGGGGGTGATGGAGGCGTCGGCGTCGTTGGCGAGGTAGAGGGTGGCGTCCTCGGTGGGTGTGGAGGCGGGGGCGGCGAGGGGAATGGTGTCGTTGAAGGCGGTGAGGCGGCGGCGAGCGGCCTGGCAGCCGCGGATGAGAAAGGCGGACATGAGCAAGATGGCGGCGACGAGGCTCCAGAAGAGGATGCGCTGGTAGCGAGGGATCATCGGGCGGCTCCGGTGGCCTGGGCGGCGATGGTGTGGCTGCGCCAGGCGGCGAGGGCGGAGGCGATGGCCTGGGCGAGGCGCTGCTGGTAGGCGGGGTCGGAGGCGGGGGTAGGCTCGGCGTCGGGGTTGGCGTCGGAATTGAGAAGGGGGGCGATTTCGACGAGGATGGCCGGGCAGAGGAGGTTGTCGAGGGGGCGGACGGAGGCGCGCAGGAGGGTGAAGGGGAGTTTGGCGTGGAGGAGGGCGACACCGAGGTCGTTGGCGAGGGAGAGGCTTTGGGGGATGTAGGTGGCCTGGGCGGTGTTCCAGGGGATGGGGGCGCGGGCGGGGGGTTCTTCGGCGGGGGGCGCGAGGGGAGAGGTGGCGATGTGGACGCCGGAGCCGCTCGACGTGGCGTGAAGGATGAGACAGGCGGCGGGGCGGGCGTGGTTGGCGATCTCGGCGCGCTGGTCGGTGGAGAAGGGGACGGCGGGGTCGGCGTCGCGGGTGGCGATGACGGTGAATCCCGCGGCGGCGAGGGTGGCGCGGAGGCGGGCGGCGAAGGCGAGGGTGAGGTCTTTTTCGAGGAGGCTGTCGGGGAGGCGGGCTCCGGGGTCAGGGCCACCGTGGGCGGGGTCGAGGAGGATGAGGGTGCGGGGCTGCTGGGGGCGCGCGGGAAGGCTAATGAGCAGGGCGAGGAGGAGCGCGGCGATGGCTTTGGGGGGAGGAGGCAAGGTGGTTTGGATGATTGTAATGGGTGGGATGGGCGGTGATGCTCGGAGGACAGACAAAGGCAACAGCAAAGACAAAGGCAATAGTCAGTCGCTCGCCCTTCAGGCTTCGCTCCGGCCTTCGGCAGAGTGGAGGCCGCTTTGCGGCGGGCTTATGACGCGGGGCTGAAGCCCCGCTTTACCTCAGAGGCAGCGGCAAATGCAAAGGCAAAGGCAAAGGCAATGCAAATGCAAATGCAAATGCAAAGGCAATGCAAAGGCAAAGGCAAAGGCCAAGACAGATGCAAATGCAAAGACAAAGACAAAGACAAAGACAAATGCAAATGCAAATGCAAAGACAAAGGCAAGCGCAAAG
The DNA here is from genome assembly GCA_965277545.1 of Edaphobacter sp. GTDB lineage: Bacteria > Acidobacteriota > Terriglobia > Terriglobales > Acidobacteriaceae > Edaphobacter. The sequence goes on along the minus strand of OZ255826.1, from coordinate 4,166,311 downwards.
GCAAATGCAAAGACAAAGGCAAGCGCAAAGGCAAAGGCAAATGCAAAGACAAAGGCAAGTGCAAAGACAAAGGCAAAGGCTAAGACAAAGGCAAGTGCAAAGACGAATGCGGGGTCTCTCCGCTTCGCGACAGACGATAAAACTGTCTGTCGCTTCAGTCGAGATGACGATAATTGATTGGGGCGAGACGACGATATGTGATTGGGGCGGATCTAAACGGGAACCGAAACGGAATGGTGCGACCGAAACGTAAAAGCAGCGGTGCGGCGAATTCAGCGCGGGATAACAGCAAGAATGGCCGACGCAATGGATAAGGCGGACAGCAGATTCCCTGCGGGAATGACAACAAGAAAGGCAAAGGCAAACACAACGGACAAGGGCAACGGCAGGTGAAGGCAAGAGCGGTGGCGAGGGCGGTTAGTCGAGGGCGTAGATGGCTAGGCCGCTGAGGAGTTTAGGATAGAAGTCGGTGGACTTCTGGGGCATGATTTCGCCGGAGAGGGAGATGTCGCGGAGCTGGTCGAGGGTGACGGGTTGGATGAGGAAGGCGAGGTTGGCCTGGCCGGACTGGACGAGGGTGATGGCTTCGACGGCGTCGCGGAGGTACTGGATGTGGCCGGTGGCGCGGATCTTGTCTTCGGTGAGGCCGAGGAGGTGGTCGAGCAGGACGGTTTGGAGCTGGGCGACCTGGAGCTGGCGCTGGCGCGGAGGGAGATGGGTGAGCAGGGGGGCGATGGCTTCGGGTTTGGGAGTGAGGAGGTAGTTGCCATCTCCGGTGACGGCGATGCAGGCGGCTTGGGGGGCGGAGGCGAAGGCGGCGAGGAGGTTGGTTTGGGACGATGGATGGAGTGGTGGCGCTGCTTCCCAGGTCTCAGAATCGAGACCCTTCGATGAGCTCAGGGCAGGCTCTGGGGCTGCCGGCTGGGTGGCGGAGGGGTTCGGGGCGGGGAGTTCGGTGATGGTGTAGAAGGCGCTGGCGCGGGTGATGAAGTCCGGGGAGGAGAAGTTTTCGATGCCCTCGACGACGCGGTGGGTGGGGAGGATGGTGATGCCGGGGGCGTCCATGTTGACGAAGGTCATCATCATGGCGGCCTCGGGGAAGGCGGGGGCGGGGAGATGGCTGGGACTGAGCTTGGCGGATTCGCCCAAGGGGTGGTAGGGCTGGTTGAGGGGGAGGCGGAGCTGGGCGCTGCGCTCTTTGGCGTAGGCGACGGAGGTCTCGTAGCGGTGGTGGCCGTCGGCGATGATGAGCTTCTTGTCGGCCATGGCGGTGAGGAGGAGGTTGATGAGGTTGGGGTCGGTGAGCTTCCAGAGCTTGTGGAGGACGCCGTACTCGTCTTGGATCGAGAGGTCGGGGGCGTTGGTGTCGGCTCCTGCGCCGTTTTCTGCACCGAAGATGAGTTTTTCGGCGGTGAAGGCGGGGTCGGAGTAGAGCATGTAGATCTGCTCGCAGTAGGCACGGGTGGCTTTGAAGAGGGCGAGGCGGTCGGATTTGTGCTTGGGGAAGGTCTGCTCGTGGCGGTAGACGACTTTTTCGGCGTAGTCGTAGAGGTGGCCGAGGGCGATGAAGCCGCGGCGTTCGCGGGTCTCTGAACTGCCGGGGACGGTGTAGGTCTGGGCGTAGCCGTAGATGGCGGGTTCGGACTCTTCGGCGAGGATGCGGTCTCTGCGCCAGGCACGGAGGGTTTCGGCGGCGCGGGTGTAGACATTGTGGGCGGGTTCGCCGGGGGGGAGGAAGTCTTGGGGCTCGGTGTCGTTGGGCTCGCGCTTGCCGAGGATGATGCGGATGAGGTTGTAGGGGCTGGCCTCGTAGTAGCGCTGCTGCATGGCGGGGGTGATCTTGTCGTAGGGCTGGGTGACGACGTCTTCCATGCGGACGCGGGCGGGGTCGTAACGGAGGGCGCGGAAGGGATAGAGGCGGGCCATGCTTTTTCAGTTCTCCAGACGGCAGGTATGGATTTGATTGTACGAGGTTGGGGGTAAGGCGCGCCGGCGATGACGGAGGGAAAGGGGAGTCCCCTTTCGGGGGGACGGTAAGAGCAAGGGTGGCGTTGATGGCGAGGCGTCGGCAACAACGGCAACGGCAAAAGCAACGGCATATGCAGTCGCTTCGGCTTCGCCTACGCTCCGGCCTTCGGCAGAGTGGAGGCCGCTTCGCGGCGGTCGGGGACGCGGGGCTGAAGCCCCGCTTTATCTCAAGTGCAGGTGCAAGGGCGAGCAATCGGAACGGCGAGGTAACGGCGAGGGCAAGAGCAAAGACCACAGCAGATCCCCTGCGGGGATGACAACAGGAGAGGCAAGGGCAAGTGCAATTGCAAGTGCCACAGCAGATCCCCTGCGGGTATGACAACAAGAGAGGCAAGGGCAAGTGCAATTGCAAGTGCAACAGCAGATCCTCTTCGGGGATGACAACCAGAAAAGTAAGGGCAACAGCAAGGACAAGGGCAACAGCAAAGGCAAGGGCAACAGCAAAGGCAAGGGCAACAGCAAAGGCAAGGACAAGGGCAACAGCAAATGTAGATCCCCGCGAGGATGACAACAAGAGAGGCAACGGCAATGGTAACGGCAGATGTTCTCAGGCTTGAAGTGGCGTGAAAGGTTTGTCGCGAATGGGTCTGTTCTTTTTTGCGGGAACCTGCGATGATCTTGGTCCGGTGCGGTTCTGCGGTGGGTTGACGGCGGAGTTGTGCTGGATTCTCCGGCGGGTGATAGCTGCAGAAGGCGGGCGGGTTGGAGTTGGGCAGGTGTTGTGATGAGAACCGATCGGGGATGTGCGGAGCGGGCAGGGAAGACGAGGCTGGCTGGGCTGAGGCTGGTGTTTGGGCTGGCGGTTTTTGCGTTGTGCGCGGCGGCAATGGTGGGGCGTGTTGGTTGGGCGCAGGAGAATCCGCTGAGCTCGGTGCATACGCAGCCTCCGCCGCCGGCGCCGAAGACGCCTGAGGAGATGAAGCCGGTGGTGGAGGGCGCGCACAATGCGGCCGACCTGGCGACCTCGCGGCGGGATGCGCGGATTCGAGTGGATGTGAATCTGGTGCTGGTGCCGATGACGGTGACCGATCCGATGAACCGGCTGGTGACCGGCCTCGAGCCGGACAATTTTCAGGTGTTCGATAACAACGTCGGGCAGGTGATCAAGAGCTTTTCGACGCAGGATGCGCCGGTGACGATTGGGATCATCTTCGACCTGAGCGGGAGCATGAGCTCGAAGTTTGTGCGGGCGCGGAAGGCGTTGAGCGAGTTTCTGCGGACTTCGAACCCGCAGGATGAGTTTTTTGTGGTGGGGTTCAACGACCGGCCAGCGGTGATTGTGGATTACACGTCCGAGGTCGATGACGTCGAGGCACGGATGGTGATGTTGAAGCCGGAGAACCGGACGGCGCTGATCGACGCGATCTACCTGGGCGTGAACAAGCTGAAAGAGGCGAAGTATGAGCGGAAGGCGCTGCTGATCATCTCGGACGGCGGGGACAACCGGAGCCGGTATACGGAGAACGAGCTGCGGCGGGTGGTGCGGGAGAGCGATGTGCAGATCTATTCGATCGGGATCTTCGACCAGTATGCGCCGACGACCGAGGAGCAGCTGGGGCCGATTCTGCTGACCGATATCTGCGATATGACGGGCGGGCGGATGTTCCGGGTGTCGGATATTGCGGATCTGGGAGACATTGCGGCGCGGATCAGTGCCGAGTTGCGCAACGAATATGTGATCGGGTACCGGCCTTCGCAGGTGAAACAGGACGGGAACTGGCGTAAATTGAAGATACGACTCGTGCCACCGCCGGGGCTGCCCGCGCTGACCGTGCACAATCGCCAGGGGTACTATGCACCTTCGCAGTAGCGTGTTTTTGGTGGGATGTTTTCTAGGTGTGTGGGCGGCGGGCGCGGGGAGCGGATGGGCTCAGGCGGCAGCCCAGGCCGGCTCGGGAGCGCAACAGGCTGGGTCGGGGCAGACGCCTTCGGCTTCGCAGCAGCCTTCGTTGACGGTGGATCGGGATCCGGTGGCGTCGCCGGATCCGGATGTGATTGCCCCTCCTCCGACGGCGACGCCTGTGCCGGGGGCGGCGACGGGCGGGATTGCGAAGGAGAACGGCAAGTACACGCTGCGGGAACAGGCGTACGAGGTGCGACTGAACGCGACGGTGCTCGATAACAGCGGCCGGTCGGTGCAGACGCTGGTCAAGGACGACTTTCATGTGTATGAGGATGGGGTGCCGCAGACGATCTCGTCGTTCCGGCACGAGGACCTGCCGGTGTCGATTGGGCTGCTGATCGACAGCTCGGGATCGATGTATGACAAGCGGACGGCGGTGGACCATGCGTCGCTGGACTTTGTGCGGCTGTCGAACCCGAAGGACGAGGAGTTTCTGGTGGACTTCTCGTGGGAGGCGTTCATCGACCAGGACTTTACGCGCAACATCGACAAGCTGCAGCAGGGGCTGGGGTATATCAAGTCGAGCGGGGGGACGGCGCTGTATGACGCGCTGGTGGCGTCGGCCGATTATCTGAGCAAGAACGCGAAGAACCCGAAGCAGGTGCTGCTGGTGATTACAGACGGCGAGGACAATGCTTCGGCGGCGACGCTCGAGCAGACGATCCGCAGGATTCAGGATCTGGATGGGCCGGTAATCTACTGCGTGGGGCTGCTGTTTGGCGACGATACGGATAGGCGGGAGTCGCGGCATGCGCGGCGGGTGCTCGAGACGTTATCGGAGCAGACGGGCGGGGCAGCTTACTTTCCGAAGGCGCTGAATCAGGTGGATGAGATTGCGGCCGAGGTGGCGCAGGATATTCGGACGCAGTACACGATTGCGTACCACTCGACGAAGGCGCCCGAGCTGGGGGGATACCGGACGATCCATGTGGAGGCCAAGGGGAAGGGGTTGAACAAGCTGTCGGTGCGGACGCGCAGTGGATATTTCCCGAAGGTGAATGGGAAGACGGATCCGAGCGGGGGGACCGGGGTGAGTGCGCCGGCGAAGAAGCCTTAGGCACTTATGGCTGCGAGGTACCCGCGGTACATTTCACTTCCGAAGGTCAGGACGTGACGATCGAGTACGCTGATCACGTTGATCTTTCCTGCGCGCTTGGTTAGGTGCGCAGAGCGACACCCAACGCGGATAGTCTGGCAGGTAGTGGCAGATCTTCTGCGGGTGACAGTAGGGAAAGCAAACGCAGGGAGAGATGAAGGCGAAGGTCAAGTCGCTGCTGCGCTTTGGGACTTGTGATTAGGCCCGAATTCGCTGTTTTGGTCGTGCGAGAGGGTGCTTAGGAGCGGAATGATCGGCGGAAGGTTGCGGAGGCACGGGCTGTGTGAAGCGCATCGGGATCCTTCGCTCCGCTCAGGATGACAGCAAGAACTGGGAATCAGTAGTTCGTAAGTGGGAGTGGCTTGGATGCGGGTTGTGGAGAGCATTTTGGATCTGGTGGGGCGGACGCCGATGCTGCGTCTGCGCAAGCTGGAAGAGGCGAGCGGAGGTGCCGGCTGCGCGGAGATTTGGGCGAAGCTGGAGTTTCTAAATCCGGGAGGGAGCATCAAGGACAGGGCGGCGCTTGGGATCGTGCTCGATGCGGAGCGGCGCGGAGTGCTGAGGCCAGGTGGAACGATTGTGGAGGCGACGGCGGGCAATACGGGTGTCGGCCTCGCGCTGATTGGGGTGAATCGGGGATACAAGGTGGTGTTGTTTGTGCCGGAGCAGTTTGCGGAGGAGAAGTGCAAGCTGATGCGGGGCCTGGGCGCGACGGTGGTGCGTACGCCGGAGGAGGAGGGCATGACGGGGGCGATTCGCAGGACGCTCGAATATGAGAAGGAGACTCCGGGGGCGTTTGCGGCGCTGCAGTTTGAGAATCCGGCGAATCCGGATTTTCATGAGCAGACGACGGCGGAGGAGATCTGGGAGCAGATGGAGGGACGCGTCGATGCCTGGGTTTCGGGTGTGGGTTCGGCGGGGACCTTTACCGGGGTGGCGCGGTTCTTCAAGCGGAAACGGGCTGAGATTCTGACGGTGGCGGTGGAGCCGCAGGGGAGTGTGCTGGAGGGCGGCGAGCCGGGGCCGCACAAGGTGGAGGGGATTGGGGTTTCGTTTATTCCGGCGACGTTTGACCGCAGCGTGTGCGATCGGGTGATGATGGTGATGGATGAGGAGGCGCTGTGCATGGTGAAGCGGCTGGCGGCGGAGCAGGGGGTATTTGCCGGGTCGAGCGCGGGGGCGATGGTGTGGGCCGCGGTGGAGGTGGCGCGGGAGCTTGGCGCGGGGAAGCGGGTGGTTACGGTGATTCCGGATTCGGCGGAGCGGTATTTGTCGAAGGGGTTGCTGGAGTAGAAGCTTAAAAGCAATAGCCCGGGCACATGCTTTCGCAGCGGTGACCCCGGGCCTTACATCTTTACTATAGGTTGAGGATGGCCGACCGTCAATCGAAGTTCGCATACAGCCGAGACCAACTCACAGCAATCGAGAACTCCTTAACGAGGGACAGGCTCACGAAATATATCGGCTGGTCGGGCGGTGACCTTTACCGAGCGGTGCGCCTCTATGAGCGAAATACCGCAGTATCCGAGGGATTGTACGGCGTTATTCAAGGTCTGGAAGTCGCATTGAGAAATTCTTACCATGAGTCTCTCCGTTCCTTCGCAGGTTGTGACGAATGGTATGAGCATCTTCATTTTGAGCGGTGGGAGATCGACTCGATTCAGAAAGCAAAGGCCGCGGCCTCACGGGGCAGCGGTTTAGCCAGACCAGGTAAGGTGGTAGCAGAGTTGGCCCTTGGCTTCTGGGTTGTGCTGACGGCTCCAATCTATGAAAAAAGGTTATGGGTGCCGTGCCTCTATAAGGCATTTCCTTTTAGGCGGGTCAACCGGAGAGAACTCTATGCGCAACTGGATGATCTCAGGCGCTTGAGAAATCGAATTGCGCACCATGAACCGATCCTTGATCGCTCGTTGGATCGTAGCTATTCCGAAATATTGCAGATCTTGGGTTGGATCAATCCCGTTTTATCCGAATGGATCGACGCCACCAATTGCTTTGTCGAACGCTGGGCAGAGCCGATTTCGAATTGAGGAGACAACTTTGAAGAAGATGGGATTTGCGACGCGGGCGATTCATGATGGGCAGGGTTCCGATGAGCTCACCGGTGCGGTGAATGTTCCGATTTATCTGACGTCGACGTATCAGCAGGAGGAGATTGGGAAGAACAAGGGGCATGAGTATGCTCGGCTGACGAATCCGACGCGGGATGCGCTGGAGGAGAGTCTGCGGTCGCTTGAAGGGGGGACAAGCGCGCATGTGTTTGCGAGCGGGATGGCGGCGATTACGGCGCTGTGCACCATGATGAAGTCGGGCGATCACGTGGTGTGCTCGGACAATGTGTATGGCGGGACGGGACGGCTGTTTGACAAGGTGCTGACGCATTATGGGCTGACGTTTACGTATGTGGACTCGAGCGTGGCGGAGAACGTGGCCGGGGCGATTCGGCCTGAGACGAAGCTGGTGCATATCGAGACGCCGACCAATCCGATGATGTCGTTGACCGATATCGGCGCGGTGGCACGGATATGCCATGCGAAGGGCGTGGAGCTGAGCGTCGATAATACTTTCTTGTCACCCTATCTGCAGCAGCCGATTGCGCTGGGGGCGGATATGGTGATGCATTCGACGACGAAGTTTCTGAACGGGCACTCGGATGGGCTGGGCGGGGTGCTGGTGTGCACGAAGCCGGAGCAGGCGGAGCGGTTTCGCTTTGTGCAGAAGTGTACGGGCGGGATTCTGTCGCCGTTTGAAAGCTATCTGCTGCTGCGCGGGGTGAAGACGCTGGCGGTTCGAATGAAGCAGCATGATGCGAATGGGCGCGTAGTGGCGGATTTTTTGAACGGCCATGGGAAGGTGCAGCAGGTTTTCTATCCGGGGTTGGTGGAGCATCCGCAGCATGAGCTGGCGAAGCGGCAGCAGCGCGGGTTCGGGTCGATGATCTCGATGGAGCTGGGGTCGCTGGAGAATGCGAACCGGTTTGCGAAGTCGCTGCGGCTGGCGATTCTGGCGGAGTCGCTGGGCGGCGTGGAGACGCTGGTGTGCCATCCGGCGAGCATGACGCATGCGGCGGTGGGGGCGGAGGGACGCGCGCGGCTGGGGATTACGGATGGGCTGATGCGGGTGTCGGTGGGGATTGAGGATGTGGAGGATTTGGTGGCGGATCTGGGACAGGCGTTGGAGAAGATTTAGAAGATTCTGTCCTGCCGGACGGGCGTCCTACGCGGAGGGCGGTCACTTCGTGACGCGTATACCGGTCTTGGCGGGGCGAGCGGCATGGGGCCTCGCGATGCTCGGCGGAAAATCTTTGATCCCGACCATCGGGAGGGCCGACCGAAGGGGTATACACACCACGAAGTGGTCGCCCCGCGCGCAGCGGGCCCGTCCGGCAGGACGTTCTCGCATGTGCCAGAGTATGCGTGAATGTGATACACGTATAAGCGTTGGTTATGAAGTGTGGAGGATGCGATGTTCGATTTGACTGAGGAGCAGAAGCAGTTGCAGAGCGCGGTGCGTGCGTTTGCGGAGGGAGAGATTGCGCCGCATGTTTCCGAGTGGGATGAGAAGAGCGAGTTCCCGCACGAGATCGTGAAGAAGCTTGGTGAGATGGGGCTGCTGGGCGTGATCTTCCCGGAGTCGCTGGGCGGCGCGGGTATGGGCTATGTGGAGTACGTGCTGGCGATTGAGGAGCTGTCGCGGGTGGACGGCAGCGTGGGGATTATTGTCGCGGCGCATAATTCGCTGTGCACGAATCACATTATGCTGGCCGGCAATGATGAGCAACGAAAGCGGTGGATTCCGAAGCTGGCGAGCGGCGAGTGGCTGGGGGCTTGGGGATTGACGGAGCCGGGGTCGGGGTCGGATGCAGGCGGGGCGCGGACGACGGCGGTGCGCAAGGGGAACTGCTGGGTGCTGAACGGATCGAAGACGTTCATCACGAATGGGAGTTATGCGGGATGCGCGGTGGTGCTGGCGGTGACGGAGAAGGAGAAGGGAACGCGCGGGGGGATTTCTGCATTTGTCGTCGAGCGGGGAACGAAGGGGTTCCGGCCGGGACGGAAGGAGAACAAACTCGGGCTGCGGGCGAGCGATACATCGGAGCTGATCTTCGAGGACTGCGAGATTCCGGCGGAGAACCTGGTGGGCAAGGAAGGCGATGGGTTCAAGGATGCGATGCGGGTGCTCGATGGGGGAAGGATCTCGATTGCGGCGCTGAGTCTGGGAATGGCGCGCGGGGCGCTCGATGCGGCGATGAAGTATGCGCAGGAGCGGCGACAGTTCGGTAAGGCGATCAGCGAGTTTCAGGCGATTCAGTTCAAGCTGGCGGACATGGCGACTCAATGGGATGCGGCGCAGTTGTTGACTATGCGCGCGGCCCGGATGAAGGATGCGGGGCAGAAGGTGACGCTGGAGTCGGCGATGGCGAAGCTGTATGCGAGCGAGGCGGCGTGCCGGATCTGCGATGAGGGAGTGCAGATTCATGGCGGGTATGGGTTCATCAAGGATTTTCCGGCGGAGAAGTTTTATCGCGATGTGCGGCTGTGCCCGATCGGCGAGGGGACCAGCGAGATTCAGCGGATGGTGATTGCGCGGGAGCTGCTGGGGCAGAGTCCGAGCCGGGGGTAGGGCACTGTCGATGCAGGAGCGCAGCAACAGAAAGCTCAGTCGCCGGGTGCGTATTGCGGGACTGCGGTGATTGCGGTTGCAGAAGCGCCGGGGGATGACCGCGTGGTGGCCAGGCTCAATCGGCAGCAGCTTCGTGCTCTACGCCGCCTGATGTGAGCTACTTCTGGCTGCGCTGAGAACGAGGTCCGTGATGGGTGGCGGAGGCGACGGAAGGTAGCGTGATATTTCAGCCGCTGGATTCTGGACCGATCAGGACGGGTGAGAAGGACAAGCTGAAGCAGTCCTCAGTGTTCAAACGCTGCAGGAAAGAAGAGACACTCTTTTGACAATTGCATGACAAGCCCTGCAGGGGCGCAGCGTAGGTTGGTCTTCGGGCCACTTCCGAAGCGGCCGCTCTTTCCGAACAGCCGGTCAAGGAGCCATGGATGTAGATCGTTTTGCCTGTTCCTGTGAGCCGGACGATGTCTGCGAGTGCCGTTTTCTGATGAAGCAAGGCGTCGATAGCCATGGCCCAGGACACATCCACAGGAAAAATGATGCAGCCGAATTTCGCAGCCTTACGCGGCGTCAACAGAACCAGAGGAGAGATTGGTATGAAGCATCTATTTGAAGTTGGTCCAGCAGTGATTCTTTTCGGAGTGTTAAGTCTTTCGGTGGCGGCGCAGGCGGCTGCTGCCGGCGGCGAGGAGGATCGCGGCAATCCGCCGGCGGCTCCTTTGGCGACGAACCAGTATCTGGTGACGGATGTCACGGTGAATAGTGGAAGCGGCGCGCCGAACGCGGATGCAAACCTGATTAATCCATGGGGATTGTCGCGCAGCTCGGGCGGCCCGTGGTGGATATCGGACAATGGAACGGGACTTTCCACGCTGTATAGCGGAACTGGAGCGGTTGTGCCTCTGGTGGTGACCATTCCGGCGGCGAAGGCTGGGTCGGGCACCCTGGGGTCGCCGACCGGCACGGTCTTCAACGGGACGCAGGAGTTTGCGGTAGGAGCGGGGAAGCCGGCCGCGTTTCTGTTCTCGACCGAGGATGGAACGATATCGGGCTGGAATCCTGGGGTGAATGCGACCAATGCGGTGATCGCGGTGAACGAGTCGGAGAAGGGAGCGTCGTTCAAGGGTCTGACCGATGGGGTGGTGGATATCGCTCCGTATCAGAATCAGACGTTGCTGTATGCGGCGGATTTTACGCTGAGCAAGGTGGAGGTGTTCGACGGATCGTTCCGGCACGTGGAGGAGATCGAGGAGCGGTTTCGCGAGGATACGGATCTGCCGGGCGGGTTCGCGCCGTTCAACGTGCAGAACCTCGGCGGCAACATCTATGTGGCGTATGCGCAGCGGGGCAGCGGGATCAATGAACGGGATGGCGCGGGGCTGGGATTTGTAAAGATCTACAGCGCCGACGGCCGGCCGCTGTTGAAGCTGGAGCATGGAAGCTGGTTCAATGCGCCGTGGGGCATGGCGATTGCGCCGAGCGACTTCGGGCCGTACAGCCACACCATCCTGGTGGGCAACTTCGGCAGCGGCTGGATTGCGGCGTTCGATCCGCTGACTGGGCGCTTTCTGGATTTTCTGAAAGACGCGACGGGCAAGTTGATCACGATTCCGGGGCTGTGGGCGATTTCACCGGGCAATGACGGCACGGCGGGCAACGCGACGTCGCTCTACTTTGCGGCGGGAGGCGCGGGCGAGGCCTCGGGCGTGCTGGGAAAGATTACGGCTACGGCCGCGGCCAATTTGCAGGGCAACGCGCGTTAGGGCGAATGTGTTTGAAGTTTCCTCGGCGGGGCGCGTGTGGTATGCGCGTCCCGTCTTTTTTACTGGATGAGTGGGATGGTCCGAGTTGGAGTTAGAGCCTCTTTGGTGAGCAACGAGACGGTCTGGGAAAGAGTTGTGGCCTCCCATCCTTTGCGCAAAGAACGCGCAAAGGATGGGGCAACCCCGAGTTTTGTTGAGACTTGAGCTGAGAAGGCTATAGCTGGAGTAACAGCAGATCCCCTTCGGGGATAACAACCAGAAAGGCAAGGGCGACGGCAACGGCAACAGCAAACGGCAAACAGCAAACAGCAAACGGCAACGGCAACAGCAACGGCAATCGCAAATGGTGAATGAGCTCCGGCGAGCGACAAGAAAGGCGACGATGCGGGCGGGCGCGACTACACTGGAGATATGAGCGATGCGGCTGGATTGCTGGAGCTTACGTTCGCGGGGATTGCGGACAAAGTAGCGCGGGGCGGGCGCGTGGGGCGGGATGAGGCGCGGTGGTTGTGGGAGCATGCTTCGGAGGAGGAGCTGCGTTCGCTGGCGGGAGCGGTGCGGGGGCGGTTTCATGCTGCGGGAAGCTGCACGTACATGGTGATGCGGATCATCAACTATACGAATGTATGCGTGGCGCAATGCGATTACTGTGCGTTCTACAAGCTACCGGGGCAGGAGGGCGGCTATGTGCTGAGCCACGAGGATGTGTTCGCAAAGCTGGATGAGCTGCTGGCGATGGGCGGGGATCTGGCGGCGTTCAATGGCGGGTTCAATCCGCATCTGCCGCTGAGCTATTACTGCGGGCTGTTCGCGGCGATCCGCGCACGGTACGGAGACCGGCTAGAGTTTTATGCGCTGACGATTGCGGAGTTCATGTATCTGGCGGATCATGCGAAGTTGAACTATGCGGAGGCGGCGGCGCGGCTGCATGAGGCTGGGGTGCGGTGGATTACGGGCGGCGGGTCGGAGATTCTGACGGAGGGTTTCCGGGCGCGGCACTCGAAGTTTAAATACACGGTGGCGGCGTACTTTGAGGCGCAACGGGCGATCGTGGAGGCGGGGCTGAAGACGACGGCGACGATGGTGATCGGATTCGATGAGACGGTGGAGGAGCGGCTGGAGCACCTAGAGCGGACGCGCGCGTTTCAGGATGAGCTGTTGGCTTCGGGCAAGGGGGAGTTGGCGAGTTTTCTGTGCTGGACGTACAAGCCATACTTTACGCAGATGGGCGGGATCGAGATTTCGACGGGGGAGTATCTGCGGCATCTTGCGCTGGCGCGGATTTATCTGGACAACATTCCGCGGATTCGCACCTCGGTGTTGACGCAGAATCAGCAGGCGCTGGTGGGACTGAAGTATGGGGCGGACGATTTCGATCTGCCGATTGAAGATGAGGTGACGCAGAAGGCGGGGGCGACGATCAGTTTGAATTTTGCGAAGATTCTGGAGTATGCGCGGGAGCTTGGGTATACGCCGGAGTACCGGCATGTTGCTGTGGGGCAGTCGGCGTGAGTAGATTGCAATTAGGGATTTGTCGGTAACTTTGGGCGCGGGGAAAGAACAGCAGATCCGGGATGACAACAAGAAAGGCAAGGGCAACGGCAGATCTCCTTTGGGGATGACGACAAGAAAAGCAAAGCCAAAGGCGGCGGTGCAGCGATTCGCGTGGAGCACTCAGTGCCGTTGGTTGCGTGGCACTTAGAATCAGGAGATGCCGCGTTCTACACTTTCGGTTGCGATGGTTGCTTTCAATGAAGCGGAGAATCTGGCGCGTACGCTGGACTGTGTGCGGTTTGCCGATGAGGTGGTGCTGATTGATTCAGGGTCGACGGATGCGACGGTGGAGATTGCGCGGGCGTATGGGGTAAGGGTGTTTGAGGAGCCGTGGAAGGGGTTTGCGGGGCAGAAGAACTCGGCGATTGCGAAGTGTTCGGGAACGTGGGTGCTGTCGCTGGACGCAGATGAGGAGTTGACGGGGGAGCTGCAGGCGGAGATTGTGCGCATGCTGGAGGCGGATGCGGGGATGAGTCCGCAGGTGGACGGATACCGGATTAATGTGCGGCATGTGTTTTTGAAGCGATGGATCCGGCATGGCGGGTACTATCCGGATTGGAAGACGCGGCTGTTTCGGCGGACGGCGGCGGATGGAGCTGCGCAGCGGTTTACGGATCGGGCGGTGCATGAGTCGGTTTCGGTGGGCGGCAGGGTGGAGTCGCTCGGGGGCGATCTGCTGCACCATGGATATCCGAATCTAGAGATCTATATTGCGCATATGAATCGCTACAGCACGCTGGGGGCGGAGATTGTGGCGGGCAAGGGGAAGGTGAGCCGGAGCGGGCTGGCGTTTGGGTGGAACGCGGTGCTGGTTCCGGGGCTGACGTTTGTGTGGAATTATGTGGTGCGCGGGGGATTTCTGGATGGGCGCGAGGGGCTGCTGCTGCATCTTTACCACTCGGCGTATGTGAGCTGGAAGTATGCGAAGGCCTGGCAGGCTTCGGTTAGAAGATAGTGTCCTGCCGGACGGGCCTCCTACGCGAAGGGCGGTCACTTCGTGACGCGTATACCGGTCTGGGCAGGATGAGCAGCATAGGGCCTCGCGATGCTCGGCACGAGAGGTTTCGCTTCCGACCAACGGGAGGACCAGTATGTTTGACTCGCCACTACAAGGTATACGCGTCACGAAGTGCCCGCCCCGCGCGTAGCGGGCCCGTCCGGCAGGACACGCTGGTTTATCGCTTGGCGGACTGGAAGAGGAAGACCGCGAGGATGGTCATGATGGGTTCGAGCGGATGGCGGAAGCGGGCCTGCACGGTGACGAAGTAGTAGACCAGGGGAAGCAGCGCGAAGGCCCAGGCGAAGAGGACGGCGCCGGGGATGTGCTGTTTGAGCGCGAGCGCGAGGCCGAGCAGGGCGGCGAGGCTGATGAAGCAGTAGCTGGATTCGCGTACCGCTTCGAGGAGAATGCCGTGCTCGGCGGGCTTGGGCACGCTGACCCAGTAGAAGTAGACGCGTTTGAGAGCGAGTGAGAAGAAGCGGCGTTTGTGGGTGCGGATGTGTTCGCGAGCTGAGGCGCCTTCCTGCTGGACCCAGGCGTATTCGCCCATGCGCTTGTATTGGAGGTAGACGGGGCAGACGTCGCAGACCGGGACGCGGGTGCCGACGGTGAAGCCGTCCGAGGAGTCGAGGACGGAGTCGTGCAGCTCGGCGCCGAGATTGTCGCGGATGGGAATGAAGTGGTGGAAGACAGTGTAGTTGCGGACGGTCCAGGGGGCCAGGCAGGTGAGGAAGATGACGGCGGCGAGGGTGGCGTTGGCAAGTGCGGGGACGAGGGTGTGGTTTCGGTTTGCGGCTCTGTCCTCGGTTGGCCCGAGAAGCATCCAGATGCCGCAGACGGGCAGGAAGAGGAGGATGGTGGAGTTGAGCAGGGCGATCATGCCCCAGAAGAGACCGAAGAGGGCCCAGCGGAGGGTGGTGTGGGGGTTAGGCTGCGTGCCGGCGGCGCTGGTATTCAGCTCGTCTCCGATGCCGCGTACGCGCAGAGCGAGGACGAGGATGGCGGAGAAGAGGCAGGCGGTGAGGGCCATGTCCCAGACCCAATGGACGGCGTATTGGAAGGCTGCGGGGTAGAGGGCCCAGAGCCAGGCGGACCAGAGGGCGATGCTGCGGGCTTTGCCGGTTCGCGCGAAACACCGGGCGGCGATCTCGAAGATGAGGGGCGCGGTGGCGGCGGAGAAGAGGCTGTTGAGGGTGAGGATGACGAAGGCGGAGGCTGCGGTGTAGACGCCGAAGAGTTTGAAGACGCCGGCGAGCAGGAGGGGATAGAGGGGAGGGACCCAGGCGGTGGGGCCGCTGTGGCCGGTGAAGGGATCGGCGTATCCGTAGCCGGTGACGAGAGCGCGGGCGATGCGTCCCATCTCCCAACCGAACTGCAGGTGGTCTTCGGCGAGGCGGATGCGGTAGGTGTGGGCGAGGGCGATGTAGAGGACGCGGAGGAGGAAGCCGGTCCAGAAGATGGCGAGCGGGGCTTTGTAAGGTTGGGGTCGGGTGCTGGGCGTGTGGGGCGTCTGCATGCGGGTGATTTCGGGTTGAGTGTAGCGGAAGGACAGCGGTCCTCTTCGGGGGCGCGCAGCGTGGGAAGGCAACAGCAAGAGCAGAAGCAGATCCCCTTCGGGGATGACAACCAGAAAGGCAAGTGCCACGACAAATGCAAGGGCAAGGGCAAGGGCAAGGCAAATGCAAAGGCAAAGGCAAGTGCAACAGAGAGTGCGCCAGGCTGGCGGGGCGAAGATGCTTCCCGTTTAGGTGCGGCGGGCGCGGGGTTGGGCGATGGCGAGGCCGCGTGGGGTGGGCAGGAGGACGACGGAGAGGAGGCCTTCGGCTTCCATGGATTTTGCGGCTTCGCGGACGATCTTGTGGTGCGAGCTGGCGTCGTGGAGGAGGATGATGCCGTTGGGACTGATCTGCGGAAGGAAGCGTTTTACTTCCTGCTCGCGGATGGGCATGTCGGAGTCGGAGAAGAAGAGGTCGATGGAGCCTGCTATGGTCATGTCCAAGCTGGACTGGTTGCGCAGCTCGATGAAGGGCATCAGGGGTGAGTTGGCGAGGCGGGCTTTTGCGCGTGCATAGACGACGGGGTCGAACTCGCAGGAGATGATTTTGCCCAAGCCGTTGCGTTGGAGGCCGCGTGCCATCCACTCGGTCGAGACGCCGAGGAAGGAACCTGTCTCGACGATGAGGCGAGGCTTGATGGTGGTGACGAGGGTGGCGAGGAATTCGAGGACTTCGAGCTCGGCGGACATGGAGTCGACCATGCTCCAGTGCTGTGGCTGAGGGCACTCGGGGGTGGCGCGATGGGATTCGGGCTGGAGCGCTCCGGCGCTGCGATCGTGCTGGAGCATGACTTTGTGTTCCTGTTTGATCTTCCTGCGAAACAATCCCATCCAGCAGCCTCTTCTTTCCATTATGAGTGCATTTCGCCGAATCGTGAATGTTGGCTGGAAGGATCGCACGGTGACGCGGGAATCGAAGTGCAAAGCGGCGAGGAGCTTCGGCCCAGTTGTCGACGTCTGACGAGAGCAGGTGTGTGTCCCTTTCGATGCGACGGGATACCTCAGCGGATTGCAGGGCGCGGCGGCGATGCGGGATGACTCCGATGCCGGTTGGATCGCTGGATGCGCGACAGGATGTTTACAGGTGACGGTACGACTGAGTACGCTTGCGATGGCCAGTGAGATTTGCTGCTGGTCGATTGCACACGTGGCAGAATGGCAATGGGATGGCGAGGAGGATCAGATTTGAACAAGCTTTGGCCGGACGCGCATTCGGCGCTCGCTGGAATTTTAGAAGATGGCTATACTCTGGCGATCGGAGGCTTCGGATTGTGCGGAATTCCTGAAGCGCTCATTGAGGCCGTGCGGGAGCATGGAGCGCGCGATCTTACGATTGCGAGCAACAATGCCGGAATCGACGGCGCCGGTCTCGGAACGTTGCTGGAGAGCCGTCAAGTCCGCAAGATGATCTCGAGCTATGTGGGAGAGAATGCCGAGTTTGAGAGGCAGTATCTGGCGGGAGAGTTAGACGTGGAGTTCTGCCCGCAAGGCACGCTGGCTGAGCGTATGCGAGCAGGCGGCGCGGGCATTCCGGGCTTTTACACAAAGACCGGCGCGGGAACCGCGGTCGCCGAAGGCAAGGAGCACAAGAATTTCGATGGCGAGACGTACCTTCTCGAGCGCGGCATTCGCGCCGATGTGGCGCTGGTGAAAGCGTGGAAGGCGGACACGCATGGCAACCTGATCTACCGGCGCACCGCGAGGAATTTCAATCCGAATGCAGCGATGTGCGGCAAGATCACGATTGCGGAAGCCGAAGTGATTGTCGAGGCGGGGGAGCTTGATCCGGACCAGATTCATACGCCGGGTATTTTTGTGCAGCGTCTGGTTCACAATCCTCATCCGAGACGACGCATCGAGAAGATCATCACGAGGGAGAGATAGATCATGGGGGCATCGTCGTCGGGATGGACTCGTCAGCAGATGGCGCAGCGCGCGGCGCTGGAGTTGCGTGACGGTTTTTATGTGAATCTTGGGATCGGCATCCCGACGCAAGTGGCCAACTGCATCCCGCCGGGGATGACGGTCACGCTGCAATCAGAGAATGGACTGCTTGGACTCGGGCCGTATCCGCTGGCGGACGAGTTGGATGCGGACCTGATCAATGCGGGCAAGGAGACAGTGACTTATGTGCCGGGCGCATCTACTTTCTCGAGCGCAGACTCGTTTGCGATGATTCGCGGCGGTCACATCGATCTAGCGATTCTCGGGGGGATGGAGGTATCCGAGCAAGGGGACCTTGCAAACTGGGTGGTTCCGGGAAAACGTGTTAAGGGGATGGGCGGCGCCATGGACCTGGTTTCGGGCGTTCGTCGCGTTGTCGTTCTGATGGATCACACAGCGAAGGATGGCAGCCCGAAGCTGTTGCGAAGCTGCACGCTGCCACTGACCGGGAAGACCGTGGTTGATCGCGTGATTACGGACCTCGGCGTATTTGATATCACGCGCGAGGGGTTTGCTGTGGTGGAGCTTGCGCTTGGTGTGACATCAGAGCAGGTGCAAAGTTCTACCGGCGCGACGGTCCAATTCGCCGCAGTCGAAGGATTGTCTTAGAGGCCGCTCCTGGCGTGCCGCGGGCCGCAACTAGCAGTGGATTGGCGAGTCGCACATGGAGGCGATCGAGGCGTGCTCAGTTTCTGATGGGCGCGGAACTGTGCAGTGAGAAAGGTATGGATGAAAGCGACGTGGGTCATGCGTAGAGGCTTGTTACACGGCATTGTCTGTCTGGGATACCTGGCAGCGCGGGAGGTGCGCGCGGCGGATACTATCAAAGTTCCGCTCATGATGGAGCACTGGCGAATTGCCGCGCCTACCGCGGGAGAGCCGAAGCCGGATGTTCAATTTGCGAGGCATGAGGGTTTTCCGGAAGGAGTGCTTGTTCTGAAGTCCGGAACCGCGGTTCTCAACGGGCTCAACTTCCGCGATGGAACGATCGAGTTCGACATGAAAGGTCTGGGCGAGGATATTCCGGGAATTCAGTTCCGGCAGCAAGGGCTTTCCGAGGCAGACAATGCCGAGGAGTTCTATGTGCGCACCTTTCCGGAGTGCCGCGCCTCGAACGATTGCATTCAGTATGCTCCGGTCATCCACGGATTTCTGCTATGGAACGCGTATCCTCAGTACCAGACGCAGGCGTTCATCCTAGATGGTTGGAATCATATGAAACTGGTGATCTCCGGCCGCCGCATGAACGTGTACATCAATCGTTTTCCGAATCCTGCGCTCGTGGTGGGGAGTCTTGAGGGCAGTACGAGCGAAGGCGCAATCGCGCTCCGAGGCCCCGCGACGTATGCCAACCTGACGGTGATCGCGGACGCGGTGGAGGGGCTATCTCCAACGGCTACGCCGGACCCGACGGCGAGCGACCCTGGCTTCGTTCGTCAGTGGCAGCTTGGTCCGTTGACGCCGCGATCTCACGGCAATTCTCCCAGCTATGCTGATCTGCCTGGTGTTCAGCAGGGCTGGGCGCGGCTGACCGCGGGCCGTTTCGGGATGGTCAATCTGAACCGGAAGTTCACATTTGACGATCAACCACCCAAGGTCACGTGGATGCGAAGCAACGTCACCTCTGACCGGGAGCAAGAGAAGCGCGTGTCCCTGGGGTGGCTCGGTCAGGTATGGGTGTTCGTCAATGGGAGGCTCATCACGCAGGGCAAGAACTTTTACGATCCGGAGTTCGAAAGGCGCGACCCGGACGGAAGGCTGAGTCTTGAGAACGGTTCCTTTGCTGTTCCCCTGCATCGGGGGGAGAACGAGATTGTGATTGCGCTGGTTGCCGGCGTTCATGACAGCCAGATACCGAATCGCTACGGGTGGGGGCTGGCGATGCGGTTTGATGACGTGAGCGGTCTCAAGATGGACAAGTGAGGCGGATGCGTGAGTTCCTCCCGTTGCAAATTGTCTCCGCTGGAAGTTACTTTCGCTGCGGATAGGTTTGGGCTGAGGTCGAATTTAAGGCTAGACTTCCAATTCGATACCGCGCAGGCTATCGCGAAACCTTAGGTGCCGATCGCGGAGCAGTGCAATCACGTCTTGCATGCCAGATCCTGTCTTTGACGAGACTTCCAGGATCAGCATTCCAGGCCGCACGCTCTCGATATTGCTGCGCGCGGCGGGCAGGTCGAAGTCGGCGGCTTCGGCCAGATCCATTTTTGTGATGATTGCGACATCGGAGCTGTTGAAGATGGTCGGATATTTCAATGGCTTGTCCTCGCCTTCGGTGGCGGAGAGCAGGACGAAGCGAAGGCCTTCGCCGAGGTCGTAGCTGGAGGGGCAGACGAGATTGCCTACGTTTTCGATGAAGAGAAAGTCGAGATCGCTGAGCTTCCATTCATTGAGCGCTGCAGCGATCATCTGGGCGTCGAGGTGGCAGATGGTTCCAGTTGTGATCTGGCGCACGTTGGGGGTGGCGCGCTTGAGGCGGGCGGCGTCGTTTTCGGTGGCGAGATCGCCGACCAGCGCGGCGACAAGAAAGTCGCGGGCGAGGCCGGCGAGCAGCTTTTCGAGGAACGCAGTTTTGCCTGAGCCGGGGCTGGAGACAAGACCGATGACGGTGACTCCCGCGGCCTGGAAGCGCTTGCGCAAGGCATGGGCGAGGAGGTCGTTCTGCTTCATCACCTTGGCGCGTACTTCAACGATGCGTGTGCTCATGCGGCGACCTCGAGCGAGACCACTTCGAGTTCGCGTCCAGTGACGATGGTTTCGCTGGGCGTCTGGCACTCCGGGCAGCAGAGTTGATAGAGCGACGGCGGTTTGCGATCCTGCCGGCAGACGGCGCAATGAATGACCAGCGGAACGGCCTCGATCTCGAGGCGCGCGCGTTCGAGCGGCGTTCCCTCGCAGGCGAGCTCCCAGGCAAAGAGGAGCGCGCTGCGGTCCACGCCGGAGAAGACGCCAACCTTGAGATGCACGACCTCTACACCCTGGAGGCCGCGCGCTTCTGCTGCGTCGCCGATCTCATCGATGATGCTGAGAACGATCGATAGCTCGTGCATGAACTGCCTTTCGCGCTCTTGGTGTGTCACTGCGACGATTACATGGTGCTGATTTTGATGTAGCGTTTGACGTCTGGCGCGACCATAATCGCCATTGCGATTGCGGCCAGACCTAATGCTCCGAGCATAATTTTGCCTATCATGATGTCACCTCTCTATTGCCCGCAGTCGGTGCGGGGACCTGCAACTGCACCGGATCGTCCTTGCTTTCGGCAAGGATCTTTCCGATCAACTCTTCTATCATGTTCGATGCTTCTTCAATGGCGGCTTGCACCTCCGGGGAGAGCCCCATGCGGCCTTCGAGTTCGTCGCCGAAGTCGTTCGGCTGGCAGCCGAGGACGAGAATGCGGGCGGAGATAGGGCCCAAGGAAGCGGCAAGGTTCAGGACGCGCATCGGGTCCATGCCGTGGGGGTTGAGGTCCATGCCGGGCGCTGCGGGGTCGCCCAGTCCGGTCAAGTCCGGTTCGAGAACGAACAGCGAGCCGGGAGCTTCTTGGCGCGGGAGTGCGTCGACTAGGACGACGGTGTGCCACGGATCAACCAGAGCATAGGCGAGATCGAAGCCGCGAATGCCGAAGTCTTTGATCCGGACTTCGGCTGGAAGGGTGCGGCGCGAGAGGGACCGGATGACCTCGACGCCGAATGCGTCATCGCCGAGGAAGATGTTGCCGATGCCGGCGATGAGGATTTTTGCGGTCATTTCACAGGCTCCTCCTGGTACGGTTCTACCTCTTCGATGCCAAAGAAGAAGCGATGCCCGGGCTGGCGCATCATGCCGAACTCGCGTCCGGGATCATCGTCGAGGACGACCGCAAACTGGACCCTGTCCTCAAAGTCCTGATCGATGGCCTCGATGACTGCAATTTTTCCGGTAAGCGCGAGGTCCATGATGTCAGCGGTCTTCTTGGGCCAGATGCGGATGCGATCGCCGACGCGGAGGTCTATACCGCCTTCGGCTGTCCAGACGCGGACTGACACAGGCGGCTTCTTTTCTTCCGCGAAGGGGTTCCATTCGGTGATGAGGCCGTCGGGCACGTCGGGATTCATGATGGTTCTCCTGCGATGTCTTTCGGCATCTCCTGCCGGATCTCGCGCATCGAGCGGACGGTGCCGTGAGCCTTCAGCATCTCTTTGCCGGTGAGCGCTTCGGTGCGCTCAAGAATGCGGCGGGCGCGCGGGTCACCGGTGCGCATTTCGTCTTTTTCGGCATCGGTGAGGGTGAGAACGCGGAGTGTGAGCATCTCGTCCATCTCGGTTCCGTCGAAGAAGTCGCCGGCGCTCTCGGGGGACGTTTTGGGATAGTCGTAGAGGATGATGGGCGAGAGGAGCAGGATGGAGCGATCGGGTTCCTCGCCGGCGATGACGGGGAAGACGCCGGTGTTGGTGCATGCTTGGGCATCAGCGGCGTACATGTCGGGCGGCTCGAGCAGAGAGAGGAACTCGCCGTCCGTGATGCCGAGCAGGAGGTGCGCGGAGACGAGGGACTGGGGGAGTGCCTCGTCGCGTCGGGCTTCGGCGCCGCTGGGCAGCAGGCTGGTGTTCTGGAGTTCGAGATGCAGCTTGCATGCGCCGCTGGTTAGCGCCTCGGCGCTGATGCTAAGCGCGGCGGTGAGGTCCGATGTGGGATGGATGAGCAAGTTCAAAGGTGCTGTGAGCAAGGCGCTGAGGCTCAAGCTGCAGTGTTCAGAGGTGCGTTCGATCGCCTGGTCCCAATCGAGCGACCGGTCGGCGAGGGCCTGCGTTTCTTCGGCGAGGATTCGCGGTTGCGGTAGGAGTTGCAGGAAGCTGACTTTGATGTCGAGGGAGGCGTTCTGGCTGGGGATGAGGAGGCATTCGGAGATGAGGAGGAACGGCTCCTGGGGTTTCTGGGCTTCCGCGTAGATGCGGGGGTAGAGTGTGCCGAAGTTCCAGCGCTGGCGATTCTTGATGGCGGTGGGCCGATAGGGATAAAGGATGTACCCCTCGTAGAGAACGGCGGATGCTATCTTTTCGACCGAGGTGAAGTTCATGCTTCGACGACCTCGGGCGTTTTTGCGGGCGCTTCTGTCGCGAGGGCTTTGGCGATGGCCTGCTCCCAGGTGGGAAGGCCGTGGCGGACCTTGTAGTTATACAGCTGCTCGAAGGCATCGCGGCGAAGACAGAGCCAGGCGGAGTTTGGGTGGTGCATCTCCATCATCTCCTTCCAGACGGAGACTGGAAGACGATAGCTGGACTCGCGGTCCCAGGGGACTTGCGAAATTTGCAGGGCGCCGTTCGGGTCTTCGTAGAAAAGGGTGCCGCTGAACATCACGGCTATCGGAATGTCACCGGCGTCGAGAGCGTGGAAGTACTTGGTGGCTGCGACGTTGAAGTCGAAGGTGCAGGGAAGCTCGATGTCGACGAGCAGCTCGCCGGTGAAGCGTGGGACGGCGACGCTGGTGTTCATCCACAGCAGAGGCTTGACGGTGCGGCCCCAGCGCTCGGGAGTTCCGAAGAGGTCGAGCAGCTTCTCTTGTTCGTTGGCCACATAGCGGCGCTTGGCGGGTTCGATCTGCACCTGGCAGCGTAGGGTGACGGCGTGGATGGTTTCGGTTGCGGGAAAGTTGGTGATGCGGAGTTTCAGTGCGATCAACGGCGTGGCTGCATGGGCCACCGCTTCCGCTCCTTCGATCTGGAAGTGAAGCTCAGGCATGGATGGTCTCCGGCAGCGCGCTTGGGGCAGTCTCTCTGACTTCCGTGCTGCGGGCTTTCAGGCTGGCGAAGAACGCGTGGATGTGCTTCCAGACTTCGGGTCCGCCGGAAAGCCCTCGCCAGTGCATGCGGATGAGACCGACGAGGTGGAAACACTCGTCGATGGGAACGATGTAGTACTCGTGCGCGGCACCGACGCGGTTGACGAGGAAGGTCTCGACGTCGGGCTCCATCTTCTGGAGGGAAGGGTGCTGCGCGGTGATCTCGGTCCAGGACTCCAGGCTCAGCAGCGACTCGATCGCGCCCGCGGGACTGGGATACATGGCCATGACGCGGCCGCCTGCCGTGTCGTAGTAGAAGAAGGCGAGGTTGATGGGAATCATGAGGGACTCCCACTGCAGGTTCGGCATCTCGAAGCCGGCGAGAGCGCGGATGCGGCGGGGAATGCGCAGATAACGCGCGCCGGGCTGCCCGCAGAAGAGCACGGCGCAACCATCGCAGGAGCAGGCGATCTCGCGTTTGCGCGGGTCCAGCAGATGCTGGTGGACAGGCGCGATTTCGGCGCTGCAGAGTTCGCAGCGCTCCACGCCGTCCGCGATGGGGCGCCGACGGGCTACCTGTCTCAGGAAAGACGGGACCGGGGTTCGCTCCTGCTCTGCTTCGGGGAGTTCGTTCATACTTAGCTCCCGCGGTTAGGCCGGCGGCATCTGAGGCATCTTGGGGTGGATGGGACCGCGCTGGTCGAGGTTAATGCCAGTTGCGTCCTTGGCAGTGCGAGTGGTTCGTTGCGCGAGCGGCTGGGCGCGGCTCTCGCCTTTGCGGATGCCGGTTGCGTGGGCTGGGGTGTCGGGCTGTGCGTCCTGTTTGGCCATGGCGGTTCTCCTTACGTGATGGTGACAAGTTGAGGACCACTCGGCGAAGTGGCGGCGGCGTTCTCGGAGACGATTTCGACGATGTCGGGTGCGACTTCAAAGAGAGCGTCTTCGACGGCATTCTTCAGAGTGATGGAGGAACTTGGGCAACTGCCGCAGGTCCCGTGCAGGCGCAGGTGGACGATGCCATCGCGGACGGCCGCGAGCTCTACGTCGCCGCCATGGGATTTGAGATAGGGACGTGCTTTTTCGATGCCGCGCAGGACGCGGGTTTCGATGTCGTCGGGATGGAGGTTGTGCAGCAGGAGCATGCTGGCGACCAGATCGTTCTGCAGCGCGTCGCTGAGGGCTTGCTCGCCTGCGGGCGTCTGCAGGAGCGAGTCGACGAGACGCTGGAGCGCGGCGCCATGGAGTTCGACGACGGACTGCACGAGGTCGAGCGCGGTGGCCCGAATCTCTGGGTCACCTGCGCTTTCGAGGCGGGCGGCAAGCTTCTCGACTCGCTCCGTCTGGAGGCGAAACTCGCCGCGCCGCGGAGGAGCGATGCTGCCGACGACTTCAGGTTGTGCTTCAGTTTGGACGGTTTGGGCGGCAGCGGCCATTATTCCTGTCCTTCTGCGCCGTGCTGGCCTACGCCAAACATCGGGGAGTGGCGGGTTTCGAGGATCTTGCCGTCGCCGAGATACATGTGAACGCCGCACGGCAGGCACGGATCGAAAGAGCGGACCGCTCGCATGATGTCGATGCCTTTGAACTTGTCGGGGCCGTTTTCCTCGAAGATGGGGGTGTTCTGGATGGCGTCCTCATAGGGTCCGGGGGTGCCGTAGATGTCTCGCGGATTCGCGTTCCACGGCGTCGGCGGATAGGGATGATAATTGGCGATCTTGCCTTCGCGGATGACGACATGATGGGACAAGACGCCGCGCACTGCCTCGTGGAAGCCGCAGCCGATGGCTTCTTCCGGAACCTTGAAGTCGGTCCAGGTGGCGGTGCGGCCAGCGTTCAACTCGGCGAGAGCCTTCTCGACGAAGTGGAGCGCGGTGGCGGCCGCGTAGGCCTGGAAGTAGGTCCTGGCGCGATGACGCTCAAGCGCGTTCGACCACTTGGGAATCTTCCACTCGAACTCGACCTCGGGGAGCAGCGCGGTCTTGGGAAGATTGATCTGCACGCTGTGGCCGGTGGCTTTGATGTAGCCGATATCGACGAGGCCGGACAATGCCGTCGACCAGAGACGCGCGATGGGTCCGCCCCCGGTGTCTAGGGCGAGGTGGTCGCCGGTGCGTTGATCGAGCCATCGCGGCGACATGACCCAGGTGTAGTTGCCTTTGAAGTCGCGCTTCTGCGGCCGCGGGATGGTGGTCTGGTTCCAGGGATGCTTCTGGTCGATCGGATTGCCGAGCGGATCGCGCTTGACGAAAGTCTCCTGGCCCTGCCAGTCGTCGTAGTAGGAGCTGCCGAGCAGGATGCGCATGTTGATGTTGATGTCGACGAGGGAACTCGTGACCAGTTCGCCGTCGACGACCACGCCTGGGGTCACGAACATCTTGCGTCCCCACTCGGCCATGTTTTTGTACTCGTAGTCGCAGTGGTCGGGGTCGTTGTAGGAGCCCCAGCAGCCGAGCAGGATGCGGCGGCGGCCGACCTCTTCATAGCCCGGCAGGGCCTCGTAGAAGAAGTCAAAGAGATCATCGTGCAGCGGCACGACCTTCTTCATGAACTCGACATACTTCATCAAACGGACGAGATAGTCGGTGAAGAGCTGAACGGTGGCGACGGTGCCGACGCCGCCGGGATAGAGCGTCGACGGATGAACATGCCGGCCTTCCATCAGGCAGAACATCTCGCGCGTGAGGCGGCTCATGGCGAGGGTCTCGCGGTAGAAGCTACCGGTGAACGGATTGAGCGCGGTCATAATGTCGGAGATATTGCGGAAGCCGTGCTTGTCGGCGTTGGGCGATGGCGTGCGCTGGGCTTTGTCCCAGACGCCGGGGTTGGTTTCTTTGACCATCTGCTCGCAGAAGTCGACGCCTACGAGATTGTCTTGGTAGATGTTGTGGTCGAACATGTACTCGGCTGCTTCGCCGAGGTTGACAATCCACTCGGCCAACGCCGGAGGTCGGACGCCGAAGGCCATGTTCTGCGCGTAGCAGGCGCAGGTGGCGTGGTTGTCGCCGCAGATGCCGCAGATGCGGCTGGTGATGAAGTGGGCGTCGCGCGGGTCTTTGCCCTTCATAAAGATGCTGTACCCGCGGAAGATGGACGAGGTGCTGTGGCACTCCGCAACGACTTTGTTTTCGAAATCGATCTTCGTAAAGATGCCGAGCGAGCCGACGATGCGGGTGATGGGGTCCCAGTTCATCTCGACCAGATTGCGCTGCTTATCTGCTGCTTCCGATACAGGTTCCGCGAACGTTGCCATGGCTTGATCCTCTTTCGGCTTCAGGTTTGTTAGTAGGCGTTGGGCTGCTGTGGACGATAGCCAGTGGTGAGTTCCGGACGGTTGTGGCGCCACTTCGGTTCCTTGTTGACGGTCGCGTTGGTGATGCCGCGGAGGGCGCGGATCATCTTGCCGTATCCGCCGATGATGGTGGCCGAGAGCATGCCTCCGGGCGGCTCGTCCATGAAGGGCATGAACTTGTCCGGGAAGCCGGGCATGGTGCAGCCGATGCAGATGCCGCCGACGTTGGGGCAGCCGCCGATGCCGCGCATCCAGCCGCGCTTGGTCACGTTGCAGTCGACGACCGGGCCCCAGCAGCCAAGCTTGACCAGACACTTTGAGGAGCCATATTCGGTGGCGAAGTCACCCTGCTCATAGTAGGAGCCGCGATCGCAGCCCTCGTGGACCGTTTTGCCGAAGAGCCAGGTGGGGCGAAGCTGCTTGTCGAGGGGAATCATGGGGGCGAGTCCGGCGACCTGGTAGAGCAGGTAGAGAACGGTCTCCATGAAGTTGTCGGGCTGGACGGGGCAGCCGGGCACGTTGACGATGGGCAGGCCGGCTTTCGAGCGCCAGTCCCAACCGAGATAGTCGGCGAGACCCATGGCTCCGGTGGGATTTCCGGCCATGGCATGGATGCCGCCGTAGGTGGCGCAGGTGCCGGCGCCGATGACGGCCAGAGCTTTGGGTGCGAGTCGATCGATCCATTCGCACGTCGTGATGGGCTGGCCGGTTTCGTGGTTGGTCCCCATGGCTGCCCAGTAGCCCTCTTCCTTGATCTTCTCGTTCGGAATGGAGCCTTCGACGACGAGGACGAAAGGGTCGAGCAGACCTTTTTCGGCGTCGTAGAAAAACTGCATGAACTCGTCGCCGTTCTCGTAGGCCAGCACTGGATTGTGCAGATGAACTTTGGGAAGGCCGGGGATAGCGCCGAGCAGCACGTCCTCGATGCTCGGCTGCTCGGCTGCCGTGACCGAGACGCTGTCGCCATCGCAGCTGAGACCGGCGGTGATCCAGAGGATGTGAACGTCGGAGACAGGGGACGGCCGGGTGATCTTGCTTACTGGTTCAGGCATTGCGTTCTCCTTGGGCCAGGGGTTGTGACCTGCCCCGCGAAGGTACTCGCAGCCGAGGTCTGGGAAAAGCCGCGACGCCGCCGTGGGGCAGAAGAATCGAGGCACAGGAACTGTGGGGTGAGGTTCTGGGAAACGAGATGGTAGAAGCAGGTCATACCTGTCACCTTCGCGTCGTTCGCGCCTGTGCTCTGGCTCATAGCGGGCGCTATGTCAGGTCTCGAACGACAACGACATTACGCCGGTTCAAGAGCAGTGTCAAACGCTTGAGAAGGTAAAAGTTTTGTTGTTTTGCAGGCAAAATTTGCGATTGTTTGAACATCCAAGCTCTGTTCGGTGTCGTATATTGCCGATCAACAGATGCGAGGAAGTTGTTCGCCGAACATCACATCAAGAACGCGAGTACCGCCGATTTCGGTCTTCATCAGCACCATGCCGGGATGGGTATCGACCACTTCGCCGATGAGGACGGCATCCCGGCCCAGAGGATGTTGCCGCATTCGCTTGAGCACGGCATCCGCCATCCCGGGAACGACGATCGCCAGTAACTTACCCTCGTTGGCCACATAGAGGGGATCGAGTCCCAGTACCTCGCACGCGCCCTTCACCGAATCGCGAACCGGAATCACTCGCTCATCCAGTGCTATGCCGACCTTAGCATGCTTGGCGATTTCGTTCAGCGTAGTAGCGACGCCGCCGCGGGTAGGGTCGCGCAGGGTATGGATGAAGTCCCGGTCTGGTGAAGCGGTTGCCAGCATGGCTGCTACGAGGCCGTTGAGCGAGGCGCAGTCGCTCTCAATGGCGCTCTCAAATTCGAGGCCCTCCCGCTGGCTCATGATCGTCATGCCATGATCGCCAATGTAGCCGCTGAGAAGGATCCTGTCCCCCGCTCGCGCGCGATCGGCTGAGATGTTGAAGTCGTGTTCGATCACACCGATGCCGGTGGTGGTGATAAAAATCTGGTCGCCTTTGCCGCGGTTGACGACCTTGGTGTCGCCGGTGACGAGTTGTACGCCAGCCTCAGCGGCGGCTGTCCGCATCGACTCCACGACGCGGCGCAGGTCTTCGACGGCGAGACCCTCCTCAAGGATGAAGGCAGCCGACAGATACAACGGGCGAGCGCCGCTCATCGCCAGATCGTTCACCGTGCCGTGGATGGCGAGACGTCCGATGTCGCCGCCCGGGAAAAAAATAGGCGTGACGACAAAGGAGTCCGTGGTGAAGGCAAGCCGTGCCCCGTTGATGGTGAGCACGGCCTGGTCGTCGAGCTTGTCGAGCGTTGGATTACGGAAGGAGGGAAGAAAGATTTTGTCGATTAGGTCGGCGGTGAGTTTGCCGCCGCTGCCATGGCCGAGGACGATTCGTTTGTGGTCGAAGATTGGGATCGGGCAGGAACCGAAGGGCGTGAGGGTCTGCTCTGCAGTGGCCGGCGCAGTTTTCAGATCGTCTTCAGCGGCTGCCATGAGAGTACTCTCGCTCTTCGCGGGGCTGACGTGTGACTTCATGCGGAGCAGGTTCGGGAACGATCTGATGAAGCTGGTCAGGATGGCTGAGAGACGGGCCCTGCGGATTCAGGTGACGGCCGTAGGCATAATACGCGGCGCACGCGCCCTCGGCCGAGACCATGGTCGCACCGAGCGGATGCTGCGGATTGCAGAGGGTCCCGAAGGCAGGGCAGTCGTGCGGCTTTTTAAGGCCGCGAAGGATCTCTCCGCTGATGCATATCTCGGGTTCGAGCGTTGCAATCTCTGCTACATCGAAGAGTTTTTCTGCGTCGTGACGAAAGAACTCGTCGCGCAGATGATAGCCGCTCATAGGGATAGTGCCGATGCCCCGCCATTTGCGGTCACCTACCTCGAATACTTTTCCGATCAGCTTTTGCGCGGGCAGATTGCCCTGGCGATCGAGGATGCGCGAGTACTGGTTTTCGACCGTCGCGCGACCCTCTTCCAACTGCTGGATCGTCATCAAAGTCCCGTGCAGGATGTCGATGGGCTCGAATCCTGTGATGACGATGGGCACGTGATGGCGCGCGCTGATCGGGTCGTACTCGCTGTATCCCATGACGGCGCAGACGTGGCCCGGGCCGAGGAAGCCCTGCACGCGATTGCCTGATGCGCTGAGAATGGCTTCGAGCGCCGGAGGCACCAGGACGTGCGAGACGAGGAGCGAAAGATTGTTCACCTGCTCTTCCCGGGCGCGCCAGGCAAGCATCGCGTTGGCCGGCGCCGTGGTCTCGAATCCGATCGCGAAGAAGACGACCTGCTTGGAGGGGTTGGCGCGGGCGATCTTGAGACAGTCGAGCGGCGAGTACACGATGCGGACGTCGCCCCCCATCGATTTGATCGAGAACAGGTCGCCATCGGAGCCAGGCACGCGCAGCATATCGCCGAAGGAGCAGAAGATGACATCGGGTGAGCGCGCGATGGCGTGCGCCTTATCGATCATCTCAAGCGGCGTGACGCAGACAGGGCAACCGGGGCCGTGCACAAGTTCGACGCCCTCCGGCAGCAGGTGGTCGAGACCGTTCTTCACGATCGAGTGGGTCTGGCCGCCGCAGACCTCCATTAAAACCCACGGACGAGTCTGGACGCGACGCATCTCGCCGACGATCTTCGCCGCTATGTCCCCATCGCGGTACTCATCCAGGTATTTCATCGAGGCGTGCCTCGGGCCTTCATCCATGCGGGGTAGGGAGGCTGGCTGGGCTCGGCGATTTCGTCTACAACGGGAGATTCCAATTCGGTGAGCTGGTCGAGATCTTTGAGCGCCTGGTAGGTCCGTTCGGCTTCGGCTTCATCGATGCGGCTGATGGCGAAGCCGACATGCACCAGCACGTACTCGCCGATCTGCGTCTCCGGCACGTACTCCAGGCAGGCTTCGCGACAGATGCCGCCAAACTGTACCTTGGCCATCAGCAGGCCGCGTTGATCGAAGGTGTCGATTACTTTGCCGGGAATGGCTAGGCACATGTCGGTCTCCTGACCCAAGCTCCTAAACGCAGACGCCTAAACCGAAGGACTAGATCCTTCGCGCAACTGATGGTTGGAGATCACGGCTTGTCCGAGCGAGATACCACCGTCGTTCGCAGGCACCATCGCGTGTAAGAATACTCCAAATCCGCGACGCCGCAACTGCGCCGCCGTCAGCCCGAGTAGACGATGGTTCTGGAACACACCACCGCTTAGGCATACGCGGCCGAGGCCGTCGCTGTTGCGAATGCGGCAGCAGACCTCGACGATGGCGGCGCTGAGGGTGTTGTGGAAGCAGGCGGAGATCTCGTTCACCTGCCTGCCGCGCTCGAGGTCCCGGACGATCGCCACGATGGTTTGACGAAGATCGACCACGATGGCTTCCCCTTGCTGCAGGTCGTACTCGTAGCAGTCTGTAATGCCGGGGGTCGCGGCCATCTCCAGCGCAATGGCCGCCTGCCCCTCAAAGGTCACCTCTGAACCCATTCCCAGTAAGGCGGCTACGGCGTCGAACAGGCGTCCGCATGAGGATGTCTGCACGGTCTGGATGCGGCGTGAGAGCATCGTGTTCACGATCTTGAACTGCTCGGCGGGAACGGCTTGGAAGGAGCTCGGCAGAGGAGGGATCTCGGACATGAACGAATCGCACAGGTAGCTCAACGCCATGCGCCATGGCTGGCGTATCGCCGCATCGCCTCCGGGCAGCGGCACGTCGCGCAGGTGGGCGCGGCGCTCGAAGCTGCCGTAGTCGGCAACGAAAAATTCGCCGCCCCAGATGGTTCCATCGGTTCCGAGCCCGGTGCCGTCCATGGCGACGCCGATGACCTTTCCGGTCAGATGATTTTCAGCCATACAGCTGGCGATATGGGCGTGATGATGCTGCACCGCGAACTTTCGTTCGATGCCGGAGGCGAGCGCCATGCGTGTGCTGCGATACTCCGGATGCAGGTCATGGGCAACGGCCGCTGGCGAGACTTTGAAGAGATGCTTCATCTTCTCCAGCGTCTCCTCGAAGAAGCGCACAGTTTCGTAGTTTTCGAGATCGCCGATGTGCTGGCTGAGGATGGCGTGACTGCCGTGGGTAAGGCAGAACGTATTCTTGAGCTCGGCACCGACAGCGAGGACCTGTTCCAATTCCTTGCCCAGGTCGATGGTTTGAGGTACAAAGCCGCGCGAACGACGGAGGACGGTCTGCCTTCCTTTGAACGTACGAACCACCGAGTCGTCCACGCGCGTAGCAATGTCGCGATTGTGCAGCAGGAACCAGTCGGCGATGCCGCTCAGCCGCAGAAGCGCTTCGTCATTCGACATAACGATCGGCTCTTCGCTGAGATTGCCGCTGGTCATGACCAGCGCGCGAAAGTTCGAAGGTGCTTCCGGCGAGTCGCTGAAGAGCAGATAGTGCAGCGGCGTGTAGGGGAGCATGATGCCGAGGGTGTTGTTTCCAGGGGCGAGGACATCCGGCAGATCGTCGGCAGCCGGAGCGGCGGCTGACCGGCGGGGCATGACGACGATTGAACGGCGCAGATGTTCTAGCGCTGTCTGGTCTTCGGCGGAGAGAGCGCAGATGCTTTGTATGCCGGCTAGATCGCGGACCATCAGGGCGAAGGGTTTTGCCGGACGGCGTTTGCGTTTTCGCAACTCGGCGACGGCAGCTGCATTGCTCGCATCGCAGGCCAGCAGAAATCCGCCGAGGCCTTTGACAGCCACGATCTTGCCTTCCTGCAGGAGCTGCCTGGCCATACGAATCGCAGGGAGCGAATCCTTCCCGGCAAAGGAACAGTCGAGCAGCAACGTCCCGCTGGGGACGAGGCAGACGGACGGCCCGCAGGCCGCGCAGGCGTTCGGCTGAGCATGGAAGCGCCGGTCTGCAGGATTACCGTATTCAGACCGGCACGCGTCACACATCTCGAAGGCGGACATCGTGGTCTTTGCGCGATCGTACGGAATGTCCTCGATGATGGTGTACCGCGGACCACAGTGGGTGCAGTTGGTGAAGGGGTAGCCGAAGCGCCGGTTATGGGGGTCCCCGAAGTCGCGCCAGCAGGCGTCGCAGGTGCCTGCGTCTGGAGAGACGAGAGCGAACTCGCCCGCCTCCTCGCGGCTCTCAAGAATGACGAAGCGGATGTCTCCAACGGCGTCTATCTCAGCTTCCGTCAACTCGACGATCTCCGCCAGTTGCGGAGGATTTCGCCGCAGACTGTCGACAAACTCACGAAGGGAGTCGGCGGCGCCCTCGACTTCGACGGCCACGCCAGAGAAAGAGTTGAAGACGAAGCCGGAGAGCTGGAGCGACGTGGCGAGGTTGTAAACGAACGGGCGAAAGCCAACGCCCTGGACGATGCCGCGAATGTGGAGGTGAAGGCGGGTTCTTGCACCTGGGGAACGGAGCTGCATCATCGGGAAATCAGGATATACCGATTGCGAGTTCGGTATCGGCGGGGCTTGTGTTCGGCGAATAGCGGCTTGAAGGTTCAGGCTTACCCGCCGGCGATGGCCCCGATGATCAGAAACGGCTCGTGTCCCTGGGCGACGGCCTGCGGAAGCTCTTCGTCCGGAGAGGCATGCGACAGGTCTTCTTCGCAGGCGAAGAAGCGGATGAAGGGACGGCGGAGTTTCGTGGTTTGGTCTCGGATGGTGCCTTGCAGCATGGGATATTGCGCCTCAAGCGCATCGAGGACGGCGCGTTGCGTTGCGGCGCCTTGAAGAGAGAGGTGGACTTGATGCGAGACGTTGGCGAGCAGGCAAAGACTCGCTGGAAGTTCGACGCGTACGTCTGCGCTCATGCGAGGGTCTGCACCTCTACCGAGAGGACGGAAGGCAGATCGCGCACGATGGGCTGCCAAGTGTCGCCGGAGTCGGGGGAGGCGTAGACCTGGCCTCCGGTTGTGCCGAAGTAGATGCCGCAGGAGTCGAGGGAATCGACGGCCATGGCGTCGCGCAGAACATTGACGTAGCAGTTGCTCTGCGGAAGGCCAGCGGTCAGAGGTTCCCACTCGTGACCGCCGCTGCGGCTGCGGAAGACGCGAAGCTGCCCGTCCAGGGGGAAGTGTTCGGAGTCGCTCTTGATGGGAACGACGTAGAGGGTTTCCGGCTCATGAGCATGGACGTCGATGACGAAGCCGAAGTCGGTGGGCAGGTTGCCGCTGATTTCGGTCCACGAGTCACCGGCGTCGTCAGAGCGCATGACATCCCAGTGCTTCTGCATAAAGAGCGTGCCGGGGCGCGAAGGATGCATGGCCATGTGGTGAACGCAATGGCCCACCTCGGCCGTCGGGTCAGGGATGTGCAACGAGTGAAGGCCGCGATTGATGGGTTTCCAGGAGAGGCCACCGTCGTCGGTGCGGAAGGCTCCGGCGGCAGAGATGGCGATGAAGATCCGCCGCGGATTGTCCGGGTCGATGAGGATGGTGTGCAAGCACATGCCTCCTGCTCCGGGCTGCCAGGCAGGACCTGTGCCATGTTTGCGAAGTCCGGAGAGCTCCTGCCAGGAGTCGCCGCCATCCTTTGATTGAAAGAGAGCCGCATCTTCGACTCCCGCATAGACGGTGTCGGGGCAGGTCAGCGAAGGTTCGATGTGCCAGACGCGCTTGAACTCCCAGGGATGCGCGGTACCGTCGTACCACTGGTGTGTGCCGGCGTCCCCGTCGTAGAGAAATTTGTTGCCGGCTGCCTTCCAGGTAAGGCCTCCGTCGTCGGAGCGCTGGATGACCTGACCGAACCAGCCGGAGCTCTGTGAGGCGTAGATGCGGTTTGGGTCCGCGGGAGAACCTTTGAGGTGGTAGATCTCCCAGCCGGCGAAGTGCGGGCCCGAGACAGACCAGTTCTTCCGCGCGCCGTCTGCCGTGAGAATGAAGGCGCCTTTTTTCGTTCCGACGAGTACTCTTAGCCGGCTCATGCTCTTCCTCCGGGAGAAACCTGGCCCGTTACTTCAAGGGAGCGACGATGATGTGCCCGGAATCGCGCTTCCGGTGTTCCGGCCCCGCACGCCACGGCAGAAAAGTATCAGTCTGCCTTTTGATTTGCAAGCCATTCCGATCCGGGGAATCCGATCCGGGATGATAGATTCGGCGTAGGGTTCGGCAGAATGTCGAGACACTCCAAGATCTGAGGATGAAACATGGTTGTTTTGCGGGTTCTGCTTACCATGCTCGCACTCACACAAGGGTTGGCTACTGTACTGATTGACTTCAACCGAACCCATGCTACCAATCCGCTGTGGCCGGGGCACGCCCGATTTCATGTTGTATGGCAAAGCCTGAATCAGCTGCTCTTTGCCGTTGTCGAGGCGGTGCTGGTATGGTGGCCGGGAGCAGAGTCAAGCGCGCGCTTCTATCTCGCGGCGCTGCTGACGGGTACACCCTGCGTGGGTTTCGTCTTAGCGCAATGGTCGAGGGCAGTTTATGCGGGCACATTATCTGATCCCAATGGCATAAAGCCTTTTCCGTTCCGGATAGCAGGCAAGAAAAGGCAAATCGACGGCAATGCGGCAGCGGTCTATTCTGCTTTGGTTGTCCTGGTTGGGCTCGCGGCAGCTTTTCGTTTTGCGACTCGATGACGCCGGAGGATCGAGTGGGATAGGAGAGCGCTACCGCGTCGCACTGGCGCTCATACGATCAACCCATCCTGCGAGCGCTTCCACTTCGTCATCGGGAAGGTATTCGTGGCCAGCCATATCGGTTCCGGGTATGCCAAACTTGATGATCTTTGCGATGCGAAGGCGGCGAAGAGCAGGCGTCTCGGCGGTCGCGAGGTGGGGAAGCGGACCTGAAGCCAGATCAGGAGGCACTCGCCGGAAAGAGGACCGCCAGGCCTCGCGTGCCCTGCCGCCGGCCACATGGCAGGTTGCACAGTAGTTCGCGAAGAGGCGCTGACCTTCTGCATTGTTCCATTGCGGCTTCTGGGAGTCGGATGGTGTCCATGTCGCGACCTCCTGTTTGAGATGCTTACGGCTGCCTGTCGTGTTAAGGCTGGATACATAGGCGAGCAGAGCTTCTCCACGGTCGTCACGGAACAGGTAAGCATACTCAGGCATGATCGAGTCGTAGCTCACATCGCGAGGATTAATAAAGTGCATGCGAAGCCACAGAGGCGACCTTCTGCTGCCGACTTCGCTCAGATCCGGACCTTGGCGCCGGTTGCCGATGAGAGGAGGCTTCTCGCGCCGGATCGCGTCGATATTCTGAGCCGGTCCCCAAAGCAAAATGTCGGAGGAGTGGGGGCGCACATATTGAGAGTGGCAGTGAATGCAACCCTCGGAGATGTAAATCCCGCGACCTTGCTCGACCTGGTTTTGCGAATTCGGAATTTGCCCGTTGCGGGATCCGCTTGCAAGGACGTGCTGGAGCGCAAGTGCGGCGGCCAGAGTGCCGAGCACGGCAGCGACTTGCGCGAGATAGTCTTTCCGGTAACGCCACGCCCACGGGATCACAAAAAGCAAAGCCGCCGTCGCGATAAGGGTAGTCGGGACTCGATGGAGATTCTGGCCCATACCGATTCCCATCGCGGAACCGATCCATCCAGCCACGGCGTAAATCCATCCGGTTTTCTTCGCGCGGTCCTCCCTCGAAGTAGTGCTCAGCAGGAAAGCGGGCGCGGCCACGAGCGCGACCGAGTAGAGAGACACGCCCACGGGATACAGCACAGCCGCGATGGACGCGTGTGCGGGATTGTGCAGGACAAGACAGGCTCCGGCCAGACTGGCGAAGGCACAGAAGAGCGTCAACGAAGTTCCCCAGTGAACAAGCAGCCATGCGCTGGCGAGTGCGGCGATAATATGCACCGTTCCGGTTCGCCACAGATGACCGTCGCCCTGCCAGGTTCCGGCCTTGAGCGCCGGGGAGTTCTGAATGATGAAGAAGGCCGCAGAATCCAGCCAGATCAAGGCGGTGAAGCATGCCAGAAGCAGGCCAAAGCTCGGCGGTTTTCCGGTGAACTGTGCTGCCCGCAAGATGTTGTTGCCTTCCCTCCCTCTGCCGGCCGCAACGATCATTGCGGCGCAAACAGCGGAGACGAAGAGCGCAATCCCGAGTGGCGACGCGGTGAACAACTCGGGCACATTGCAGACAAAATAGCCCAGCCCGGTCCCTAGCCCTATCCTCCACAGCGGGGACGAGGACACGAACCACATGTCCAGATTCGTGACCAGAGTGACCGTCAGCAGCCCAAGCGACACTCCGATGAGAGCGGAGACCGCGGCGCTGGCGGCGACGGTGAGAGGAAGTGTGCTGAGCAACGCGGCCACCGCGCATCCAGCAAGGGCGAGGCGCAGGCGCGCGGCCGGATCGTTCTTTAGGGAGATTCGCGGAGCAAGCAGACTCGAGAGAATGCCGCCGCAGGCCATCGCCGCCATGACAAGCTTCAGGTGAGAAGCACCTACGCCTAAAGTATCCAGGCGTTTGAGAAAGCCAAACTGCGCGAAGATCAGGAAGTAGATGTAGGTGCCGGCGACGAGCACGACGCCTCGCCAGTCGTTCCAGCCGCTAAGCTCGCGTCTAGCAGTGCCCGACCTTGTGTCAGGCATTGCTTATCCAGTCCCGAGACAATCCAATCCATTGCAGAGAGGCGAGGGCGCCATCCGTCAAAGCGACGGTGATCCATGCCGGCTGCAGTCTTCCGAGAGCGATCTGGCTGAGAAGGAAGACTGCGACGATGGAGCGGATCAGAGCAGTGATACGCCATTGCATCTTCCAGGAGAGCGCGGATCGCGGCGAAAGTGGCCACACTAAAGCGACCCAGAGATAGGTCAGACCGACGGAGAGCACGAATGCGCCGATCCAGCTTACGAAGACGATTGGCTGGGGAAGCACATGGACGCGCATCAGGGTCAGCGTCCAAGCGGGAGCGAGGATCAACAGCAAACCTGTCAAGGTATCGCACAGGCCGGCGGCATATTGGTAGAGGGTCAGCGAACGTGTCATTCGACTCATGCCTTCCTCACCTCCAGGACAGAGGTTTCACGCGAGTCGGGCGCATAGGAGAAAGAACTTACGCGCTTGCGAAGCTCAAGACGGTGTGTCAGGCGAAGCAGCCAGTTTGTGGACGCTACAGTCATCGCGGCGCCGCACACGAGGCGCAACAAGTAGACGGCGTTTCGAGTCGTACTCGGAATCATCGTGAAGGTGGGGTGAAAACCTTCGATCCAGCCTGCATATAGCATGATGGCAACGTACACCAGCGTTCCGCCGTGCCACAGAGTGAATGCCCAGCGCGAATCGAACACATCTCCATCGTCACCGAGGAGAATGGCGAGTACAAGGATCAGGAGGCTGGTCACGAAGCCCGCCATCGCCATGAGCGAGTGGCTCACGAGGCCGTCAGTGAATTTGAGATGGTCCAGGACGCCGGGAAGAAAGAGGCACCAGCCTGTGGGAATGAGCAGGGCCCACCAGAACAACACGGCCTTCTCCCAAAGCCGCGAACGCTTCTCCCAGGCAAAGCCAGTGTAGTAGGCGGGAATCAGCGGGACCCAGAGCAGCAGGCTTCCGAGACTGATGAACTGAGTGGGACGATGATGGCTCACATCCGCGCGTCCAAGCCCGAGACATAGAAGAGCTTCGATGCCGAATACGATCCATGAGATGAGCAGCCAGCGTCTGTTTCCAATCTTTCGTTCCCCTAGACCGTAGGGTAAGAGGAAGAGAATAAGAACGATGACCAGCACCGACTCCAACTGACTTGCGCCGGTCGGGCCGCCGCTGTCCGGGTTCACGGGCGGGTAGATAGAAGGGTCGGCCGCTGCGTAGATTGCCAATGGCACCGGCAGCAGCAGCAACAAACCGAGGAGCTTGGAGAAGCGCGCAACAACAGACGGCGGAGAACTTTTCCAATGGGCCAGGAACGCGCAGGCGAGGACGACCCAGAGAAACAGAATGGAAAGAGGAAAGTAAATGCGAGAGTATCCGGTCCAGTCGAGAAAGAGCTTTCCGCTGGAGTGCCCGCTGAGCCAGGAAACCGCGCCAAGGGTAAGGGCGAAGGACCACATCCAGATCGCCGTCCGGCTCCATTTGGCGAACGGAGCCTTGTCGGCCTGATAGACCTTCAGCAACCATGCCACGAGCGGAAGGCTGATCCATCCATAGAGTTGAAAGTTGAGGTGGACCGGCATCCATCGGCCGTAGGTCCACTCTCCGAGCCAGCTTCCCGCGGCGGGTACGAGCAGCAGGATTGCCAGCCAGACACCGATGCCATTTGCGACGACAAGCCATGCGAGGCCGTGCCACGCGGCGGCGGCTATGACCGGAGATGCTGCGCTCTCGCGATTCTGCTCCTGCTCAGGGAAGCTCTGCATCGAGAATCCTCCCATCTCGCATCTCGACCAGTCGGTCGCAGCGACGCGCGAGGGCTCGGTCGTGGGTCGCCATAACCAGCGTAATGCCTTCCGAGGCTGCCAACTCCAACAGCAGACTGAAGATTTGTTCGCTGGTGCCTTCGTCAAGCGATCCGGTAGGCTCATCCGCCAGCAGAATTCGAGGACTGTTCATCAAGGCGCGACACAGCGCCGTACGCTGGCGCTCCCCTCCAGAGA
This sequence comes from Edaphobacter sp., assembly GCA_965277545.1. Taxonomy (GTDB): domain Bacteria; phylum Acidobacteriota; class Terriglobia; order Terriglobales; family Acidobacteriaceae; genus Edaphobacter. The sequence goes on along the minus strand of OZ255826.1, from coordinate 4,127,250 downwards.
GCTTTTGGATGCGATGCTTCAGCCTGTGCGTCAAACCCGTGCGCTCGGTCAAAAGCCGCAGCCTTGCCTGGGCTTTATTTCGTGAAGTGCCGGCGGCGAGGCAGGGAATCAGACAGTTCTCTTCGAGAGTCAGGTCGGCGATGAGGTTGTGAAGCTGAAAGACGAAACCGATTTCATGCCGCAGCAGGTGGACAGTATCACGGCCTGAACCGATCGGTCTTTCAAGGACGGTTACCTCGCCGCGTGTGGGTTGGTCGAGACCGCCGAGGAGATGAAGGAGTGTACTCTTGCCGCAACCGGACGGTCCGCACAGCGCCACCGTGGCGCCGGCAGTGGCATGGAAACTGACTCCATTCAGCACCTGGATTGTGCCTTCGTCGTAGCTCTTCCAGAGGTCTTCGGCGTGGAGAACAACTGCGTTCTTCTCTCTTATTGCAGAGCTATTCAAATCGAAGCGCCTCCACGGCGCGGATGCGCGTGGCGTAGAGCGCCGGATACAACGCTCCAGCAATCCCCGTGAGGCAAGCGAGAGCTACCACGCAGACGATCACGATGGGCTGTATCTGCGCATTAATGTATCCGTGCAGAGCGGGGATCAGCTTGAGGAAGAGGATCGCAGCCACGCCGAGCAACAGACCCAATGCAGCTCCAGCGATCGAGACGACACCTGACTCGCCGAAGATCATGCCTGCTACCTGCACATTTGAGAATCCGTTCACCCGCAGGATGGCGATCTCGCGAATTCTTGTGAAGACCGACATGATCATCGTGTTGGCGACGCCCAGGCCACCCAGCAAGAGGCCGCAACCACCTACGGCCCACGCCGTGGCTTTCAATATCTTGAACTGGGAATAGGACTGATCGAACTCTTCATTTTCGAGTGCAATGAGATTTGGATAACGAGATTTGATGTTCTGTTTGAATGCGCTCTCATCCTCTTTGTTCTTCAACTTGACCGTCACGACGGAGGAAGTAGCTTCCTTATGGAAGAAGTTCTGAGCTTCAAGGAGCGGCATAAAGACGCCTCCGTCTTCGAACCCGTTCCTGGTCCGGATGATGCCTTGTACGGTGAAGCTGCCATGGCCGATTGCGACGATACTGCCTAGCTTCGCATGGAGAAACTCGGCAGCGCGCTCGCCAAGCACAACCTCACCCGCAGTCTGGCCGAAGGAGCTTTTATCTCCGGACAGCCATGCTGCATCGCGGATTCTTCCATCCTCGGGAGTGACTCCGAAGCAGGTGATGATGGGATGATCGAGACTTGAGACGACACCGAAGAGAACCGGGTAGGCATGTTGAACCAGAGTGGAGCTTTGAATCTCTTTTACCGCGGAGTCTGGAACGCTGCTGAAGAACAGGTCGGAAACATTTCTTTCAAAGACGATCACCTCGCTGTCGGCGGACAACAGGCTGGCGAACATGCCAACCGCACCCTGCAGAATGGTCACGACCGTGAGCATGGCCGCCACACTGAAGGCGATTCCGGCAATGCTGAGCGTGGTGCGGACACGGTGCCTGCCGAGATTGGTAAGGATCAGCTTGAGGAAGATCAACGGCTGGCCCCAACCAACTCGCCGGAGATTCTCGCAACTTCATCCTTCAAGCTTTGTCGAGAGATTTGCAGACACCGGAACAGGCTCTCGTGTTCTCGCAGGTGGGCGACAGATCGGTCTGCCAGGTGAACGAGTCGATGCAAGCGGTGCAGCGCGGCAGCCGGGCCTAGGCTGAGAGCCAGGTTGGGGCGATCGAGAAAGGTGTCCCGCGAGGTCGTCTTACCAGCTTGCTCGGAATCGTGCAGAACATCTCTCAAGTCGTCGAGCCCTTGATAGGCAAGCCCCCAGAAGACTGCCAGGCGGTTCAGCATTCGTATCTCCAGAGCACTCGCACCACCGGCCATCGCGGGCAGCACAAGCGACAGACGAATCAAAGCGACAGTCTTCTCCATCGCGATTTTCTGTGGCGACCTTTCGGACGCGGGCAGCTCGGCATAGTGCAGGTCGAGACTTTGACCATTGAGAAGGCCCCCCAGCCCAAGATATCTCTCCACATAAGCCAGCGCAATCGCCTGATCCACAGCGGGCAGCTTCGACAACGCCTGCCAGAGCAGCGCGTAAGCACGGTTGATCAGGGCAAGCGCCGCCAGAACCGCGGGCCCTTCTCCGTAGAGATGATGAACACACATCGCCCCTCGACGATGTGTCGCATCGTCCATGCTGGGCAGATCGTCGAACAGGAGAGAGGCGGTGTGGAAATACTCCAGAGCGGTCGCCAGCTGCAATCCTGTGTTGTCCTCCACCATGAAGGCTCTTGCCACACCGACGGTCAGCTGAGCCCGGATGAAGTTGCCGGTGCGCTGCAATGTCTCGGCCAGAGCGTGCGCCAAGTGAGGCTCCGTGCCCACAGGCACTGTGAGTTGCGTCTCGAAGGCTTCTTTCAGGCGGAGGTGCAACGTTGCCCGTTCGCTCATGCTGAACATCCACTCCTCGCGTCTTTACCCTGATTAGACCGCGCCTCAGCGAAAAAGATGTTTAGTTTTGTCAGGACACGGGCTTTAACTTTCGTAAAGGGTGACCATGGAACGTCTGCTAATAGGCGAACTTCAAAGAAAACTGGATTTGACGAGAGCTGCCTGCTGTCCGGTTGATGAGGCCGAATCCGGAACCCAGGATGGTGTTCGAGGGAAGCCCCATGTTCACGATGTTGAAGATGTTGAAGAACTCGGAACGAAACTGGACATCGACCAGCTCGCTTCCAGACTTGCGCTTGCCGATGGGGGTGTCCTTCACGAGCGAGATGTCGAAGTCGTAGAAAGCGGGGCCTCGAAAGATGTTTCTGCCGAGTGTGCCAAAGCGGCCCTGGTTGGGGCCGGTTCCTCCGGCGACGTTGATGGGTATGGAGAAGAACGAGGCGTTGTTCTCGCCGCGTCCGAAGTAGTCTTCCCGCCTGGGACGTGACGTCGATAGATCGGGCTTGGCCGTCTGGTCAGGCCGATCCGCGTTCGCCGAACCGGCGCCGGTCTGCTGAATGCCGGAGTAGACGGTGAAGGGAGTTCCGCTGCTGAGGCTCGAAATGCTGATCAGTTGCCAGCCCTCGACCACCTTCCGATTTACTGCGTCGAGAATGGAGAGCTCTTGGATCGGGAGCTCCTGGGTAAGGCTGAGAGAAAACGAGTGAGTCGCGTCGAAGGTAGATGGACCGCGCTCGGGGTGAGTATCGAAAGGATTCTGCGGAGCCGCCTGGGCGATCGCGCCGACCGTGCTTGTGGCGGAGGTTCCGGCGACTGTGCTGGTGTCGTCGATCGACTTCGACCAGGTGTAGCTTGCCTGCATCCCCGGGCCGCCGTGCGGGGTCTGGCCGGCTGCGGAGAGTTGGAGCGCGTGATAGCTCGAATGGGAGGTCGGCGTGATTTCGCTCTCCGTGCCGAAACCTGCGACGGGAACGCCGGCGGAGTTGAATTGTGTGAAAGGCGCGAATGCAGCCGTGGCGCCGGGGTAGGCGTTGGGGAAGCTGTTACGCGCCAATTTGTAGGCTGAGGTCCCGACGTAGGTGGCGGATGCGGTGACATTGCCGAAGGTGCGTTCGAGGCCGAGGGACCAGGTGGCCAACGTCGCATTTCCGAAGCTTCGGCTCACTGCCGCGACGTTCAACGGAGAGGGCTGGCCTGAGACCGAGGCGATGTCGCGTTCCAGTCGAGCAATATCGACCACGGTATTGGCGGGCACATCGTTCGGGCGTCCGCTGGCGAAGATGTCCACGCCAGCGGGGGTGTACACGCGGGGCAGCTGCGCCGGAGAGATCTGGAACCCGTAGGGAATCTGAGCTCCAGCAGCGGCCGTCACGCGAGGGTAGAGGACAAAGGGCAGGCCGCCGGTGAGCTGATTGTCCTGCCAGATGTTAGGCGGGATGGTGGTCAAGGCGCCTCCGGCGTGCGCGACCAGGCGATCGCTGAAGCGGTAGTCGAGTTGAGCGCGGGGGGCCCAGTTGTTCATCGCTGTTCGATAGGCGGGCTGGGGGTTAATCAGGAACTCTTGTCCTCCATCGGGCGTTGGATAGAAGCCTGAGGTGCGGCGAGCGCGCTCCGAGATGGGCGTATACAGCTCGAAGCGCAGGCCGTAGTTCAGCACCAGCCGTTGTGTGATCTTCCACGTGTCCTGCGCGTAGGCCTCGAACGCGCTTCGGCTGTCCGCAGCCGGCCCTATGTTTTGCCCATTCGAGAAATAAGAAGGAGCGACGGCGCGGGTGTAGGCGAACGGGCTGCCGGTGAGGAAGGCCGAGAGTGTGTCGGGGAGAGGGTCGCCGATGTGGATGTCGTGGGCTCCGCTCTGCGACTTGATCTCGGTGGGAGAGTAGGCCGTCCCGCCTCCGAAGTCGTACTCACCGTTGGGCGAGATCCCGAAGTAGGTGGTGTCCCGGTTCAGCCGGACCTCGGCGCCGAACTTGAAGGCATGCCCGCCTCTCGTGATGGAGACGTTTTCCCGCGCCTGGAAGAGGTTAAGGTACGCTCGCGTCACCGAGCCTCCGGGAGCGTTGAAGGGCTCAAAGAGCGCGTCGTTGAACTTGATGGCCGGGTCGGTCTGGTTTGTCGTCGGGAACGAGGGCGTTGTCCGGATGAAGCTGAGGGAACTCTCCAGCGTCAGGCGGGGTGAGGCGGTGTGAACCCAGGTGAGGACGCCGTTGCGCTGCCGGTCGACATACTCGACGCCGAAGGTGGGATCGATGGCGGTCTGGTCGGGATTGGTGATGGGGCCGGTGAGGTTGTCGAGCGTGAAGCGTCCGAAGAGGTGATCTCTGGTTCCCAGTTGATCGTCCAGACGAACGGAAAATTGATCGGCGTTGGTGGTGACCTTGGACGAGGTGGCGTAGGTGTTTGCCCCGAAGGTGCCCTGGGGGTAATTGGGGAGCGGATATCGTGCGAGCACTTTGGCGATGGCCGGGTCGATGGGGACGGTGAGGGTGTCGCCGGCGTATGCGGTGGTGTCGAAGCCGGCGCGCTGTTGGGCGGTCGGGACGGCGAAGACCTGGGTGGTGCCGAGCACCTGGCGAAAGCCCTGGTACTCGACGAAGTAGAAGAGCTTGCCTCGGCCGTCGTAGACGCGGGGAAGCAAGACGGGTGCGCCGTTGGTGAAGCCGAACTCGTTCCGCTTGAAGGGCGGGATGCGGCCGGGGTTGGCGGGCGAGGCGTGGTCGAAGTAGTTGCGGGCGTCGAGCGCCGAGTTGCGGAGGAACTCGAAGATGGAGCCGTGGATGCTGTCGGTGCCGGAGCGGGTGATGATGTTGGTGAAGCCGGAGGCGCCCCGGCCGATCTCGGCGGGCATGACACCGGAGAGGGATTGAAGCTCGAGCACGGCATCGACGTTGAAGTTGGTGAAGGTTCCACCGCCGAGCTCGGGATCGCTGATGTCGGCGCCATCGAGGGCGAAGGTGGCTTCGACGCCGCGCTGTCCGTTAATGGCGAACTGCTGGGTGAAGTTGGAGGCTCCGCTGGAGTCGGCCGCGGTGCCTGCGGCGAGCAGAAGCAGTTGGCTGAAGTCGCGCTTGTTGAGCGGGATCTCGCTGACGGCTTTGCTGGTCAACTGCTCCCCTCCGGCGGCTGCTTTTTCCTGTTGCACTCCGGCGACCAGGCCGCCTTCGGGTGTGAGCGTGAGGAGGACTCTGGCTGCCGGCGCCGGGATGGTCACGGCAGACGCGCCACGGTAGTCGCGGCCGCTCACCCTGACCGAGAGGGAGTAGTCCCTGGGCAGGAGAGCGCTGAAGGCGAAGGATCCGTCAGAGCGCGTGGTGGTTCGCAGGTGCTCATCTCCGGAGTCAAGCGCGACTTGCGCTTGACCGACCGGGTGAGCGTTCTGATCCTGCAGGACGCCCTGCCAGGCGGGGGCCGGAAGCTGAGCCTGACCGCCGGACACGCTGAGGAGAAACATCAGCAGCAGAACTGACCGCAGAGCCCTGCCTGCCGCCGGCCCGGTCCGGTCCGGTTGCGCGCCAGGGGCAGACGCCGGCCGATGGCTGCGCATGCCCGCCACAATTCGAGGTGAGCGGTGTCCCGAAGGCATCAGAGGGAGGCCGTGCGGCGGAAGCGGTTGGTGGGTCGAGTGGGCGTTCGCGATGGCATATACAACCGGGGGTATCCCCCCTTATATTGCGCAAATTATTCGATTCAGGGAGTTTAGGTTTGGACTTCCACCCGAAAGCAGGAGAAAAGTCCCATATTTGTCTACTAGCTTCTGCAAATTCTTCGAACTAAATGAGTTTACTGAAGGAAAAGCTATCGGAGGCGGCGGCGTTCTACTTCGGACTCTCTTTTAAGCTTAGCAGGTTCGCGTAAACTACTACGCCAGGGGTAAGTTGTTTATTTTTATACAGATAGACGGTGGAGGCCCTTGACAAGCAATTTTGCTGAGGTTTTTGGCGGTTTTGGATGAGGGGCGCGGGAGGAAAGCGGTATGGTAGGAGGTCGCGGAAGGGGTGACAGACCCTCCGCCGAGGCAAGCCTCCGGTCAAAGTGGAAGGAGTTGATCCGGAGCGGGCGCTATGCATTTCGAAGACACGAAGACACCCGGTGAAAGGGTATGGAATGTATGGCTGTGTGGAGCGCATCGGGATGCTTCGCTCGCGCTCAGCATGACAGCAGGAACTTGGAAGGGAGTAGGATCGGGGGCGCTCGATCAACGGCGGTGTTTCAGCATGACAGCGGGAAGCTGGAACGGTGTGGGATCGGGTGCCCTTGAATCGGCCGCGGCGATCCAGCATGACGGCAGGAAGCTGGAGCAGCACTGGAGGTCCTACGGGGATGGGCCGCGACTGTCATACGCCACTGTCATAGCGGTACGAGTTCGGGGTTGGGCGGGGCGGCGGGGGCGGTGTCGGAGTGGAGCAGCGGCCAGCCTTGGCGGCGGACGTGGTCGAGCCAGGCTCCGGCCAGCTGCGAGGTGAGGACGGCGGAGACGACCAGGGTGGTGTAGAACTTTGCGCTGATGATGCCGGCGTCGAAGCCGACGCTGGCGAGCACGATCCCCGGGCCGCCGCGGGCGTTCATGGTGACGGCGAGGTTGACGAGCTCTATGCCGCGAAAGCCGCCGAGGCGGCCGGCGATGGCGACCGAGAGCAGCTTGATGGCACAGCTGCCGAGGAGGAAGGCGGCGAAGAGGCTCCAGGACCAGCCGCGGGAGAAGTTGAGCTTGAGGCCGACGATGGCGAAGTAGATGGGGATGAAGAAGGCGAAGGAGACTTTGCCGATGGCTTCGAGGGAGTCGGCGAAGAGTCTGCGCTTTTTGTGGACGACGGCGAACCCGGCGAGGAAGGCGGCGAAGACCATGCTGACGTCGAGTGCGCCGGCGACGACGCAGTAGAGGAGCAGCACCGAAAGGACGTAAGCGACCGGAGAGTGCCGGGCGACGATGTTGAAGCGCGATTTGCTGGCTCGTTTGATGAGGCGGGGAACGACGGTGAGGCCGAGCAGGAAGAAGGCGGCGGTGCTGACCAGATGCAGGATGAGGTCGCGGGATCGCAGCGTGGTGCGGCCGGCGACGGCGGTGGCGACGGCGAGCGCAAGCCAGAGGACGATGTCTTCGAGGACGGCGACGCCGAGGACGAGGCGGGCAAAGCGGGTATGGAGGATCTTGAGGTCGAGGAAGATCTTGGAGACGACGGGGACCGAGGTGACGGCGACGCCAACGGCGAGGAGGATGGTGAGCGAGACGAGATTGCCGCGGGGGCCGGCGAGAGCGGGACCGATGAGGCGGGGCCCGAAGAGAAGGCCGAGGCCGAAGGGGATGCCGGTGCCGACGAGGGTGAGCCAGGCGACGTCGCGGCGCTCTTCGCGGCCGAAGATCTGGCGGGCTTCGGTGCCGGAGAGAAACATGAGCAGCAGGAGGCCGAGCCAGTTGAAGAGGCTCAGGGTGAGGTCCTGGTGTTTGATCTCGGTCATCAGGCGGGCGGCGAAGGGCAGCCGGCCGAGGAGGTTGGGACCGAGGACGACGCCGGCGAGGATCTCGCCGACGACTCTCGGCTGGCGGAGTTTGACGAAGAGGAAGCCGAGAAGCTGGGCCAGCCCGACGAGGAGCAGGAGCAGGAAGAGGATCGAGGTGAGGTCTGCGTTGGACAGTGGGCTCTCCGGATAGACCTGGTGCCAGATGTTTTTCTATTCCAGAAGACTATCGTCAAATCGTAAATTGGAGAGCGATATCTTGGTGTTGTTTGGCGGCTCGGCGGAAGTGCGAGATGCGGGGGATGATGATCAGGTTAGCTGCGGCGCGGGCGACAAGCAAAGACGAAATGCGGGGGGTTTCTCCGCTCCGCCGTGCGATGAGACCGCGCGGCTCCGGTCGAAATGACGACTTCGCGGAAGTATTTCGACAGGGCTTGGGGACGAAGCCGGTGCGGGCAGACGTAATCAGAGGCTCCCTTGGGGGACTCTGTCTGATTAGGTCAGATGTAGTTGGTTGCGTGGTGCGTTTGACGGCTAAGCATCGAAAATCCAGGTAGAAAGTTTCTTAAGGTATGGGTGGTGTAAAACGTATCGGGATCCTTCCCCTTCCCCTTCGCTTTGCTCAGGGTCGAGGGTCAGGATGACAGCAAGAACTCGGGGTAGCGATGCATCGGGATTCGTTCCACCCTTCGCGCCGCTCGGGAGGACGGCAGGAACTTTGGGCAGCGATGCATCGGGTTCGTTCGATCCTTCGCGGCGCTCTGGAGGAGGGCAGGAACTGAAAGGAAAACTTTAGCGGAGTTTGTCGGAGCAGGGCGGCCGTTGCAGGGAGTTCAGCTCAAATGAAAGTGGGTCTCAAGCCAGGTGCGGATGTGGTCCTGCATGAGGGGGAGTTTGGCTCCGGGTGAGTCGGGCGTGGGTTGAAAGAAGTGGTCGGCGCCTGCGATCCAGGTGAGTTGTTTTGGCTCGGGGGCGCGCGCGAAGACGGCTTCGAGGATATCGCGCGGGCCGTATTGGTCGTGGTCTCCGCTAAGGAAGAGCTTGGGCTGGGTGCAGCGCGGGAGGAAGCTGTAGGTGTAGTCGCGGCCGGCTGCGCGCACGGGGAGGCCGAGGCCGATAAGCCCGTGAACGCGAGGGTCGCCGCAGCAGGCGCGCAGGCCGACGTTTGAGCCGAAGGAGAAACCGGCGAAGAGGATGGGTTTGCGGAAGTTCCGGTCGAGCCAGTCGAGCGCGGCTATGACGTCGTCCTGTTCGCCGCGGCCTTCGTCGTGCGCGCCTTCGCTCAAGCCGGTGCCGCGAAAGTTGAAGCGAAGCACGGGCAGGCCGAAGGAGGCGAAGGCCTTCATGGCGTGATAGACGACCTTGTTATGCATGGTTCCCCCGCCGTGGGGATGAGGGTGGCAGACGAGGGCGGCGTAGGGCGCGTCGTCGCGGCCGGTGTTGAGCAGAGCTTCGAGACGGCCTGCGGGGCCGCTGAGGTCGTCGATGGATTTGATGTGCGAGGCGGAGGCGAGGGTCATCCGATTCAGTTTAAGGCAAATCTCCTGATACGGTGAAGCGCGAAACGGGCGTGCCGTGTCGTTTTTCCTTGATAGAAAACGAGAGAAAACGGCGTCGGGACTCTCGACTCGCTGTACACCATCAGGAGATTTGCTAGAGCGGGTTGGGCGATGCCGTATGCTGAGTTTTATGGCGATCGATGCGATTCAGTTGACCAGGAGGCTTGTCGATATCGACTCGACGACGTACTGCGAGGGGGCGGCGGGAAGATTTTTGTGCGAGTATCTCTCGGCGGAACGGTATGCGGTCGAGCGGATGGAAGTGGCGCAGCCGGATCGATCGTCGACGCCCGGGGCGGGCGGCGGAGAGCGCTTCAATGTGTATGCGGCGATGCCGGGCGCGACGCCCGAGGTGGTGTTTTCGACGCACATGGATACGGTGCCGCCTTACTTCGGCTCGAGCGAGGATGAGGAGTTCGTCTACGGGCGCGGTGCGTGTGACGCGAAGGGGATTATCGCGGCGCAGATGACGGCGGCGGAGCGATTGCGCGAGGGCGGCGTGAAGGTGGGGCTGCTGTTCGTGGTGGGCGAGGAACGGGATTCGGCTGGCGCGGCGGTGGCGAATCAGAATGCGAAGGGCTCGCGATTCCTGATCAACGGCGAGCCGACGGACAACCGGCTGGCGATCGCGTCGAAGGGCGCGCTGCGCGTGGAGCTGCGCGCGAAGGGAAGGATGGCGCACTCGGCGTATCCGGAGCTGGGTGAGTCGGCAATCGACAAGCTGATCGGCGCGCTGCACGATGTGCTGGCGATGCCGCTGCCGGTGGAGCCGGAGATCGGGCCGGCGACGTTGAACATCGGCTTGATCGAAGGAGGGCGCGCGCCGAATGTGATCGCGGATAAGGCGGAGGCGCATCTCCTGGTGCGGCTAGTGGGGCCGTCGGAGGCGATCCGGGAGGCGATCGTCAAGACGGTGGGGGACCGCGCGGAGGTGGCGTTCAGCCTGGAGCTGCCGTTTGTGCGGATGCGAAAGGTAGGGGCGATGCCGACGATGGTGGCGAAGTTTGCGTCGGATATTCCCTCGCTGACGGCGTGGGGAGAGCCGTTTCTGCTGGGCCCGGGGAGTATTCATGTGGCGCATACGCCGGGGGAGCGGATTGCGAAGCGGGAGCTGCTGGAGGCGGTGGATCTGTATGTGGAGCTTGCGAGTAGTCTAGTGCAAATCTCCTGATCCCGTGGAGTCCTCAACGGGCGTGCTGTGCCGTTTTCCTTGAGAGAAAACGGCGTCGAGAGTCATGGCCCGCTCTTCACCTTCAGGAGATTTGCCTTAGTGCGCTGAAGGCGCCGCACCCGGACGGGGCGGCCTGGCGGAGGCTGCGGGCTGCGGCGAAACCGGGGGCGGAGTTCTGCGGCAGGCGGCCGGGACGTTAGTCATCTGTTTGGCGAAGACGCGAAAGCTCACGGTGCCTGGTTGCAGCGTGGACCAATAGCTGGTGCTGGAGAGCAGAGGCTTGTTCTTCTCGATGATCTGATTCTCGATAATTCTTACGCCGCAGGTGAGATTGTTCCGCGGGCGGAGGATGGTCTTCTCCGGATCGTGCTCAGGCAGGGTCTTGTCTTTCTCCCAGTCGAAGTCGCAGCCGTAGCGGTCGGCGTCCATGTAGGTGAGTTGCAGGAGGCCTTCGCTGCGCACCATGCGGTTGGTGACGGTGTCCTTGACGGCGATCGCGGATTCGGTGTGCTGGACGTTGGTGGTGGGTTGGAGCCCGGCTTCGGCGCCGGAGAGAGCCTGAAAGAAGTAGGCCCAAAAGGCACGCTTGTCGGCCTCGCCCATCTGTGCGAAGCGCGGGCAGTAGTGGCGCACGTCGGCAGCAGCGCGGGAAGAGAGCATCTGCGGCGGCAACGCCTCTTCGATGAACTTGTCCCACTCGGGGTTCCAGCTTTGCTTGCCGAGCTCTTCCTTCTTTTCGGCGATGGGTGTGGGCGGCGCGGGCTTCATTGCGGGCTCGGGCGCCGCGGGAGCGACTGCAGGGACAGCTTTCCGGTCACACCCTGCAAGCCCTGCTCCGAAGCATAGTGCCAGCATGCCTGCAGCCAAGCTCCTGGAGCCATTCCAACTCGCCATTCGCGTTCTCCCGTTCGCAGGGTTAGGGGCATGGTGCTTACACCTGCACAGGCTTGGATGCAGATTCAGGAGAGAAGGGAGTGGTATTCGGCGGGCAGCGTTATATCGTCTGGGTACATGCGGCGCAAATCATCTGGCGCTAATCCTGCACACGCTGCCGCTTGCAATAATGAGGAGATGAAGCGGCGCGAGATCAAGCAGTACGAGTTTGTCCGCAAGATCGGCACCGGCGGCAGCGGCGTCGTGTACCTGGCCAACGACACGCTGCTGCAGCGGCCGGTGGTGCTGAAGCTGCTCAAGCGCGGCAATCTTTCGAGCGAGCAGATGCGGGCCACGCAGCTCCGCGAGGCGCGGCTGGCCTCGGCGATCGATCACCCGAATGTCTGCTCGATCTACGAGGTTGGCGAAGCGCCGGAGGAGGGCGGGGAGGAGGCTGCGAACGACGGCCATGAAGCGTATATCGTCATGCAGTACATCCCCGGCAAGAGCCTTGACAAGCTGATTGCGGAAGGGCCGGCCAGCCTGCAGCTTGTTCTCTCGGCGGGCATTCAGACGGCGGATGGACTTTCGGCGGCGCACAGCCTGGGGATCTTTCATCGGGATCTTAAGCCCGCCAACGTGATGCTGACCGACGGCGGCCTGATCAAGATTCTGGACTTCGGGCTGGCGCGCCGCCTGCGTCCGGATCAGTTCGAATTCGACCCTGCGGGGCCTACCAGCAAGCGCGCCGTGGCCAGTCCGAACTTCGTTCCCGGTCCCACGTATACAGCGCGCGGCGGCACGATCGCGTACATGGCGCCCGAGCAGTTCGTCACCGGCCAGTCGAGTGTTCAGTCGGACCTCTTCGCCCTTGGTTTGATTCTGTATGAGCTGGCCACGGGGCGGCATCCGTTTCACCGGCCGGACGCGCCGGAGTTTCAATCCATTCGAGCCATTCAATACGCCGATCCTCCCGCTCTCCGCGAGATCAATCCGGATCTCCCTATAGAGCTCGAGTCGGTGATCCTGCGCTGCCTGGAGAAACAGCCGTCGGCGCGCTTCTCCTCAGCAGCCGACGTGCGCGAGGCACTGAAGACGATCATGCGGTCGATGCAACTGGATTCGGTGCTGCTGCCTGCCGACAATCTGTCGTTGCGCCCCTCGCAGGGCCGGCTGGCCTTGAATCCCGCCGATACACCCGAAGAGGAGAAGCGCAACACCGGCATTCTCTCGATGCTGGCCGAGCGCTTTCGCGAGTCGGGCAACGCCTCCGCCGGACGGCAAAACAGCATTGTCGTGCTGCCGTTCGTCAACTTCGGTCCGGCGGACGTGGCTCCGCTCTACGGGTATGCGCTGGCCGACGCGATCGCGACGCGGTTGACGCGGGTGACCACGCTTGTGGTGCGGCCGTCGAGCTCGCTGATGGCGATCCCGGCGCACCAGCTCGATCCGTTGAGCGCGGGCAAGAAACTGCTGGTCAACTTCGTTCTCGCGGGCAACTTCCTTCGCTCGGACAAGGGATTCGACCTCAACTGGCAACTGCTCGACGTTCCTAACCAGAGCGTGCGCGCGGGCGGCTCGATCAACGTCGCCTCGTTCGATCTGGTCAGCGTGCAGGCGGAGATATGCAACGAGGTCTTCTCGACGCTGCAGGGCTTCGGCGACCTGCAGGGCTCGAAGGAGAATCATCGCGCGGCCGCCCAGTCGGCAGTCTCGCTCAACCAGGCGCTGTCGGAACAGTACCTGCAGGCGCGCGCTGTTCTGTCGTCGTTCATGACCAGGACCGGCTCGCGTGAGGACCTGAATCGCGCGTGCGATCTCTTCGCTTCGGTGGTCAAGCAGGACGAGGACTACGCGCCGGCCTGGTCCGGCCTGGGGATCACGCACCTGCAGTATGCGCGGCATGGGCTGGGCGGCCAGATGCATGTGCTCGAAGCGCGCCGGGCGTTTGATCGCGCGCTGACGCTCGACCCCGGGTCGGTCGAGGCCAATCTCTATCGGGTGTACATGCTGCTTTCGCGAGGCGAGAAAGAGTCTGCCCGGCATGGCATCGAGAACCTGCTGCAGACGGCGGGCAACGACTGGAACGTGCGCTTTGTCGCCGGCCAGACGCTGCGGATCGACGGGATGTATGAAGAGGCGCTGGAACAATTCAACGCGTCGCTACGCATGAACCCGTCGAACGCGGCGCTGATCTACAATCACCGCGCCCGCGTTTACCAGTACCAGAACCAGATGGAGCTGGCTGCAGAAGAGATCGAGAAGGGACTTACGCTCGAACCTCGCCAGCCGCTGTTGAGAATTTCGCTCGGATATCAGCAGATGCGCACCGGTGATCTGCCGAAGGCGATCGAGACGCTCGAAAACGTCATTCGCGACGATGCCTCGCTGGGGATCGTGTTTCCAACGATCGCCCTCTGCTATGTCCAGCTCGGTGAAAGCAAGAAGGCGGCCAGCTTCATCGTCGATGAGACTCTTTCGGCGGCCGAGGCCGACAGCGAGATGGCGTATCGCCTGGCCACCTACTTCGCGCTCGACGGGGATGAGTCCGAAGCCCTGCACTGGCTGCGCCGCGCGATCTATCTCGGCAATGAAAACTATCCGTGGTTCAGCAAGAATCCAGCCTGGCGCAAGCTAAGCGGCCACTCCGATTTCGAACGAATCCTTGAAGATCTTAAGAAGAGCTACCGGAGAAACCAGAAGAACTGGAAGCGTCTGCTGGCGCATATCCCGGAATGAAGCAATCTTCGTCCGGCGGGAATAGGCGCGATCTCGATTAAGGAAGTTCTGATTAGGGTGTTTAGTCGGAAGGCCTTGGTTGCGGAGCGAATTTTGGGGCTGAGCTTTTGGAATACGGGTAGAAAGGTATTGAAGGTATGGGGTATGTGAAGGATATCGGGATCCTTCGCTACGCTCAGGATGACAGCAAGAACTCAGAGCAGCATTTACGATGACGGCAAGAATTCGGAGCAGCACATAATCAGAGGTTGCATTATGAGGTTGAGCGCAAGCGGTTCAACAGGGAGAGCCGGGAGAGACCCCGGCACTCGATAGAACAACAGCGGTTTACTGAGCTCCGCTTAACGTGGGCGCGTGCGAAGCGGAGGCAGAAGCCGCGAGCGGCCGCAGGTTCATCGGTGCTATCAGGGTGAAGACCAGCAGCTCATCTTTCGGCAGCGTTGCCTGGCGATCCTGCTTCAGCCAAATGACCGTGCTCACGCCAGCCCCAATCCCTGCACCGACTGCCGCGCCTACGGGACCGGCGGCTACCGCGCCCGTCGCTGCACCGGCTCCGGTGACGCCGCCGGCGACCGCCAGCATCTCCTTCGGATGATCTTTCCGCTTCAACGTTCCCTCGTTGTCCACCCGGAAGTCGCTCCGTCCCGTATCTACCAGCTGCGCATGCACGATATAGTGCGTTCCATCCGGCAGCATGACGTTTCTTGTTTCCAGATGCAGAGAGGCCGCGCCCGTAATCCTGCGCCCGCCATGGACCTCGGTGACGCGTCCCTCGAGCAGCGAGCCTACGGGAATGACCACTTTGCCGTCTTTTTCGACGGGCTCCATCACCTCGGCGGTAAACCTGGAGCCTGCGACGGTCGAGCTGGTGGAGAGCGTTTCTTTGATCTGGGTCTTGAGCAGCGTGCCTTCGCGGAGCTGACCCGTCCGATCCGGGAGAGTGGTGATGATCTGCGCGTCCACATCGCCGTTTGATACTGCAGGAAGATCCGCCTCATCGCCATCATCGGCTGTGGTTGTGCTCGCGGCTTTCGGGCCGGTGTAAGGAACGTAGGCTCCGTAGACGACGGGGTTTGCGGGAGCGGCTATGGCGGCGCTGGGCTTTTCCGCCGAAGGGGTTCGCTCTGCCGGGGAGACCTGAGCCGCGTTGTCCTCCGTAGCCGAGATCACGTCCGGATCTGGATGGGCTACGCCGGAGGTTTGCGCGAGTGCGGGAAAGGCAGCCAGCACAAGAGCGGCGGTGGTCAGATGGATCTTCATAGCAGGTTCCTCGTTGGCAGAGTTCGAGCGAAGTTTTCACGCTCCGATTCCTCTTCAGCGTAGAACCCGAAGCGGGGGCATGGGATTCTTTTATCGGCAGGGAACCGAGCCTGTTAATAAGTTGGTCAACGCCGAACTACCTGCATGAAGGGCGAACCGGCCGCGGCGGAGATGTTTCCTGCTCTTTAGGGCGGTTTCTCTTAGAGCGGTTCTCCTGTAGAGATACACCGGTGCGGCGTTGAGGAAAATGCGGGGATTCTTCGCTTCGCTCAGAATGACGACGCTGGTTTGGTGTACACCCTCTGGAGGACCGCTCTAGGTGTACACCATCGCCGAGGGAGTTAAATACGGGGATTCTTCGCTTCGCTCAGAATGACGGCGTTCTGTGTGTACACCCATACGAGATCAGCCTTAGGCGGCTGCAAGGACGCCCTCTGCAATCTACCAGCCGATGCCGAAGGCCATGTGCTCGGGAGTTCCGGTTGAAATGGTCGTGCTCTCGTTGTTGCCGTCGTCGTAGGGGAAGCCGTATGCCAGGCCGCCCACGTTGTGGTTGTGCCAGAACTGAGCGTAGAAGTTGGCAGGGGCGGCCTGATAGTAGGCCGAAGGCACGGTCCAGTCCGCGTAGTTTTCCATGACGTGACGGTTGAAGGCTGCGCAGAACTGCGCCTCGATGGCAGATTCGGTGGAGTTGCCGGTGGCGAGCGTGCCGTTGCAGGCGAGGATATCCTGCGTGCTCGGCTCGCCGATGGTGTAGGCGCCGCCGACGTAGGAGCCGTTGTTGAGGTTTACCTCGTTCAGGACGAACTGCGACCCTTGGGTTCTGCCGGTGAACTCGCGTGAACCATTGATCAGCGTGAGGGTGTTGCCTGCGTAGTAGCTCCAGACCGCGGAGGTGTAAGGGTCGAAGTAAGTGCCGTTGGCTCCGCCTGTCGCAAAGCTGGCGCTGTTGGCGGGCGAGGCGATGCGGAGGGAGGTGACGGGCGTGGTGGAAAAGGCGGCGGGCGTCTGCGCGACAAACTCCTGGTCGATTTGAGCGATGGACTCGTTGATCCCGGTCTGCATGTGGAAGGCTTCGGTGACGCCTTTGACAGAACCCCAGACGTCGAGCAGCAAGGGAAGGCCGAAGTAGTTCACCTGCGTGGTGTCGATAAAGATGCCGCCGGAGCCGTAGGTCACTTCGTAGAAGTCGAAGTGAATGTTGTTATTGGGATCGGTCCCGTTCTGCGGGTTGGGTCCTGCGTAGCCGTATGCCGCGCAACCAGCGCCGGTGCCGTTGCCCGTGACCGGCATGTAGAGCGGACTGCCTTCCGAGATGAAGATGCGGCCGGAGCTGATGGGAGGCAGCAGCAGCTGGTGACTGGCCTGGGCCAGGGTGAAGGCATAGTTGGGATAGGTTTGGCCGTTGGGCGCTTTCAAGGCTCCGGGCGCGGTGTTGTCGGCTGTGTTGATGGGCGTGCTGACGCCGTTGTAGTTCACCCACGAAGGCGTGTTGTTGGCTGGATTGCAGCCGAGAATTTCGACGTAGATCTGGTTGTCTGCCCAGGCTCCGCGTGTGTTGTTATTCAGATCGGTAGTCACGTAGCCGGGTGCGATGGTGTAGGTGGGAGAGCTGTTGACGGTAAGCTGAGCGTTGGCAGAGCTGACCGATAGGCCGGCGGCGTTGGTGACGACGACGCTGAACTGGGCGGCGTTATCGGTCGCGATTGCAGCCGGCGTGACGTAGGCGGCGGAGGATGCGCCTGCGATGGCGGTTCCGTTCTTCGACCATTGATAGGTGAACGGGCCTGTGCCTCCGGCGGTGACGCTGAAGGTAGCGGTTGTGCCGATGGTGACGGTGAGGGGAGAGGGTTGAGCGGCGATGGTAGGCGCGCCGCCGGAGGCTGCCGCGGTGGTCGCCTGCGCCTGCGCGGAGGATGCCGAGGCACCGAAGGAGTCGACCGCCTGCACCAGATAGTAGTAGGTGGTGGAGGGCGCGAGGCCGCTGTCGGCGAAGGCAGTGCCCGCCTGGTCGCCGGCGATTTGATTGGCCAGCGATGGCGAGAACGGAGACGACGCGCTGCGGAAGACCTTGTACGACACAGTGCAGGAGGAGGAGGCCGTGCTCGCGCCCCACGAGAGGCTGATCTGCGAGGCGGAGGTTGCGTTCGCGGCGGGCAGGCCGGGCACTGTGGGCGCGGCGCTGCATCCGGAGGTGATGCCGGTGACCGTCAACGCGACGGTGTTGCTTTGCGTGGACGCGCCGGTCGAGTTGGAGACGACGACGTAGAATGCGGCTCCGTTGTCGGCGGCGACGGTTGGCGGCGTGGTGTATGCGGCGGCGGTCGCTCCGCTGATGGCGGCGCCGGCCCTGTACCACTGGTAGCTCAGCGTGCCGGAGCTGCCGGCGGTGACGGTGAAGGTGGCAGAGGCGCCGAGCGCAGCCGATTCGGGGCTGGGTTGTGCGGTGATGACGGGCGCCGCGGACGTCGTTCCGAGGATCTGGAGGCCGTTGAGCATCGGCTGATCTTTCGCGCCGTTGGAAAACGTAATGACATATTGGCCGCCGTTGGCGATCTGATTGGGGAATTGCTGGACTACCGCGGTGAATGCCTTGCCGCCGGCGGCCTGGACGATATCGAAGTTGGTCAGAACGGGCTTGTTGTTGATGGCGACGTTGAATTGCCGCTGCCCCGCTGCGTTGAAGTAGAGCTCCGCAAAGTGGAGGAGAACGGTGTTGCTGCTGCCGGCGGCAAAGCCGGAGAGGGTGTAGCTGAAGTCTCCCTGCCGGGCGCTTTGATAGATCGCGGCGGGCGCGGCGCTAGTGACGGCCGCAGGAATGGTGATGGTGACGCCGGGCGGAGCATATTCGCCGCCGCCGTTGAAGCTGGTGTCGGCGACAAAGCTGCCTGCGGCTCCTCCGCCGGAGTCGATGGACACGGCTGCGGGCGGCG
This sequence comes from Edaphobacter sp., assembly GCA_965277545.1. GTDB lineage: Bacteria > Acidobacteriota > Terriglobia > Terriglobales > Acidobacteriaceae > Edaphobacter. The sequence goes on along the minus strand of OZ255826.1, from coordinate 4,108,791 downwards.
GCGCGGAGGCTCCCTGGATCTCGATGCCACTGAGCATCGGTTGATCTTTCGCGCCGTTACTGAAGGCGAGGACGATCTGGTTGCCGAGGGCGACGATATTCGGAAACGATTGAACGACGGCGGTGAACTCCTTGCCGCCGGCTGCCTGGAAGATGTCGAAGTTGGTCAGTACCGGCGTTCCGTTGATGGAGACGTTGAACTCGCGCTGCTGCGCCGCGTTGAAGTAGAGCTCGGCGAAGTGCAGGACAACGGTGTAGGCGTTGCCGGAGATGAGGCCGGGGATGGTATAGGTGAAGCTTCCTTGCCGGGCGTCGGCATACACGGCCGCGGGAGCTGCGCCGGCGAGGCCCGCAGGCACGGTGATCGTTGCTCCTGTCGGCGCATAGATGCTGCCGCCGGCGGCGTCTGTATCGGCGGCGAAGTTACCCGCGACTCCACCTCCGGCATTGATGGCGACGACGTCGGGACCTGCGGCAGCGGCCTGCGGGGTGATGGAGGCGATGGTCCTGGCGTCGGCGGTACTGGCGGCCGGGCTTGCGGTTGCGGTTACGGCCGGATGCGGGGAGGCTGGGATCGCAGCGGCGCCGGATGCGCTCTGGATCTCGATGCCGTTCAGCAGCGGCTGATCGATCACTCCGCTGCTGAAGGCAACGACGATCTGATTGTTTTTGGCTACGATGTTGGGGAAGGTCTGCACGACCGCGGTGTAGTTCTTGTTGCCGGCAGCCGCGAAGATATCGAAGTTCGTCAGCACCGGCGTTCCGTTGATGGACACGTTGAACTCGCGTTGCTTCGCCGCATTGAAGTAGAGCTCGGCGAAGTGCAGGACGACGGTGTAGCTGTTGCCGGAGACGAGGCCGGGAATGGTGTAGGTGAAGTTGCCTTGTCGCGCGTCGGCGTACACGGCTGCCGGGGCGGCGCCGGCGAGGCCGCTCGGCACGGTGATGGTTGCGCCGGGAGCATAGATGCTGCCGCCGACGACATCTGTATCGGCGACGAAGTTGTTCACCACGCCGCCGCCCGCATTGATGGCGACGATGTCGGAGCCGCCGCCGCTGCCGGCCTGCGTGGCCTGGACCGCTTGATTGGAGGGCGCTGAGGTGCCGGCGGAGCTGACCGCCTCCACCACGTAGTAGTAGGTGGTCGAAGCAGTCAAGCCGGTATCGGAGTAGGTGGTGCCGGTGATGCTCGCAGGCAGCAGCGTGCTGCTGGATGGGGTGAAGCCGGACACGGTGCTGCGGTATAGGTTGTAAGTCACGCCGGTGGTCGTGCTTGCCGTCCAGGACAGATTGATCGCGCTCGAGGAGACGGCGGTCGCGGTCAGCGCGGTGGGTGCGGCGGGCAGCGTGGGGGGTGTTCCTGTGGTGGCAAGGACTTCGATGCCGGAGACCTTCGGTTGATCGGCAGCGCCTGCGGTGAAGCTGATGACGATCTGGTTGCTGTGGTTCGCGGTGGCGGGGAACTGCTCGACCAGCGCCTGATTGGCACCGGCGGCCGCGACGATGTCGAAGTTCGGAAGCACCGGCGTGCCGTTGATGCTGACGTTGAAGACGCGCTGGCCGGGCTTGGTCCAGTAGTACTCGGCGAAGTGGAGCCGGATGGGATAGGTTGCCCCGGCGGTGAGCCCGGAGATGGTGTAGGAGAAGACGCCGGCGCGTTCGGACTGGTAGACGGCTACGGGAGCCGGGTTGGTGACGCCCGCGATGCTGATGGGCGCGTTGAAGTTGGAGTTGGCGCCGCCGCCGTTGAAGTCCTGATCGGCGGAGAAGGTGCCCGTTGCTGCCGAGGCGCCCGCGGCGATGGCGATAAGGTCCGTGCCGCCGCCTCCGCCGCCTCCGCCTCCCGTACCGCCGGTGACGGTAAGCGTCGCGGCATTGCTGGTGACGCTACCCCCTGATGGTCCGGTGACGAGGACGGTGAAGAGGGAGTTGTTGTCGCTCGCCAGGGTTGCCGGCGTGGTGTAGCGGGAGGCTGTGGCTGCGGCGATGGGAACGCCGTTCTTGGACCATTGATAGGTGAGGGTTCCGGAGCCCGAGGCCGTGACGCTGAAGGTGGCGGTTGCGCCGGCGGCTACGGTCTGCGAGGCAGGCTGCGCAGTGATTGTCGGCGGCGGAACGGTGGTTCCCGAGGTGCAGAGCGCCGCGCCGGGGAAGTTGTTCGCCACCTGCGGCGTGGCGCTGCCGGAAGATGAGACGAAGTAATCATCGCCGCTGTTGGTGGGGTCGACGGTGGTGGTCCAGGTGCTCCAGGGTTGGGGGAAGGCGCAGCTTGCGGACGCGATGCCGCTGATGGACAGCGCCTCGGCCTCGGTGGGCAGACGCATGCTCATGCCGGCGCAATAGTTGACTGCGAGGGGCTGCGTGAACTGCGATCCGCCTCCGGGCAGGGTGTACGAGGCGCGTTCCCAGGTGAGGCCGCTGAGATTGTCGAGCACCTGCGTGTTGGAGGGAAGAATGGTGTAGCGCTCGGTCGAGCCTCCGCACTGGGCGACGTTGTAGATCTGGAACTCATCGACGGAGTAGCCGTAGGCCGGGTTGGCGCGTACACGGCCGTTCATGCGCACGTACTGCGCCTTGACGGTGGGGAACTGCAGCGTCTCGGTGCCGCCTACGCCGCTGTTGTTGGTCGTCGCATTCTGGAAGGTAACGCCGTCGGTCGAGTACTGGATGTCGTACTGGGTTGCGTACGCGGGATCCCAGTAGAGGACGACCGTGTTGAACGACTGCACCGAGCCGAGGTTTACCTGCAGATAAGCTGCGGGGGTGAAGGCCGAGCCCCAACGCGTGGTCAGATTGCCGTCGAAGGCGAAGTTCGCGGCGAGACCGACGGGGTCCTGGTAGCTGCTCGCCGTGTAGTTGCCCGCGGGCAGGTTGAGCGCGAGGTTCACTCCCGGAGGAGCAAGGGCGAGAGTCGCAGCGCCGCTGGTCGCAGAGCCTGCCACATTGCTGACCACGGCCGTGTAGCTTCCCGCGTCCGACGCCTGCACGGCCGGGATGCTGAAGGTCGACTGGTTTGCGCCGCTGATGGCGACGTTGTTCTTGTACCACTGGTAGCTGAGCGGCGCGGTGCCTGAGGCCGTCACGGAGAAGTTGGCCGGATTGTTGGTCAGCACGAGAGCACTGGTGGGTGAGGTAAGGATGGCAGGAGCGACGGCCGCATTGACGGTGAGCTGCGCCGCTGCGGAGGTCGCACTGCCGACCGGATTGGTGACGACGACGGAGTACGTCGATCCGTTGTCGGCCGCGGCGAGCACGGGGGTCGTGTAGGACGGAGAAGACGCGCCTGTGATCGGTGCGCCGTTCTTCTTCCATTGATAACTGAGTGTGGGCGAGCCCGTCGCCGCTACGGTGAAGGTCGCGGTCTGCCCGACGGAGGCCGCCTGGGCGGCGGGTTGGGTGGTGATGACAGGCGTAGCGGCTGTGTCGACGGTCAGCGTTGCATTGTTCGACGGCACCGACCCGAGAGCGTTGGTGACGGTCACGCTGAAGGTATTGCCGTTTTCGGATGTGGTGGTGGCGGGAGTCGTGTAGGTGGCGGCGGTCGCGTTGGGGATATGCGATCCGTTCTGGCTCCATTGGAAGGTGAGTGTCGCGGCGCCGGTCGCAGTGACCGAGAAGGTCGCGGGCTGACCTGCGGTGACGGCAACGCTTACGGGCTGCACGATGATGGCGGGCGGCTGGGGGGCGGGGATGGTGCTTGGGATCGGCTGGATGGCGTAGCTCGTGGTGCCTGAGCCAAGTCCGGGAGAGCTCGCCGACACTGTGACGGGGCCGGTAGTGAATTGGCTGCGAATGGCGATCTTGGTGAGTCCGCCCTCGGCCTGCAGCTCAGGGTCGCCGGGTGAGTGATAGTCGAGCGTGTTGACTGGAGTCGCTTTGGCAAGCGGCCCGGTGAGTGCCCAGTTGTCGCTTCCTGTCTGCACGTACTGCTCGGTGCCGCCCATGTAGGTGGCGGGGCCGCTGACCGAAAAGGTGATGTTGTTGTTCGCGGTGGGCACCCAGTTGCCTGCTTTGTCGACCACGGTTGCGGTGACGAAGGCGGCGTCGGAGCCGTTGGCGGTGACGGCAAAGCTGGTTCCATTCGGCTTCACCAACTCCGGAACGACGGAGAGCACGATGTGGTCCGGAGCACCGGCGGTGTTGATCCGGTCGCTTGCGACCTGGTTGCCGTACTCATCGAGGCAATCAGCCTCGACGTAGCCGGAGACCCAATTGACCGTCCAGCTCACCTGGCCTGCGATCTGAGTCGTGGTCTGTGGCGGGTTGGTCCCCGGGTCGGAGGTCCATGGGTTCGGAACCTTGGTTCCCTGCGATGCGCCATTGATCATCAGGCGCACGGAGGGACAGTTGCTGAACGCGTTGACCTGGATCGGCGCGCTGGCTTGATAGGCGCGGTTCCAATGGTGGGCCAGCTTCACGACAGGCTTGATCTGGTAGGGCACCCACGCCGCCTGGTAGACGTAGTACAGCAGCTTGGGGAAGCGGTTCTGGTCGACCATCGAGGCGCCGAGCGAGCGCACACTGGCCTGGTCGGCCTTCGCCTTCGTCACATTGCCGGCGTCCTGCTGATACTCCTCGTAGAGGCTGCTCTCACCGGGAGTGTCGGCCATGTACCACTGCGCGATGCCGAACGCGTTTGCCTTCTGGCTCTTGGTCCAGTTGTCGAGGAACTGACCGGCGAACTCGACCTCGTTGTCGTACGCGAGGCCGCGCGCCGTGCCGATGCCCCAGTATTCCGCTCCCCACGCGGGGTTGTTGGTCAGGTTCACGGGACTGGTCGTCTCCTTCACGCCGACCTCGCAGCCTTCGAGCGTGCAGCCGAGGATCAAGCCGTTCTTCGGGTCGGGCGTGCGGTCAGCCGAGGCCCGCGTGTTCACCGGATCCCACTCGTTGACGTAGTTCAACAGAGCGGCGCCGACAGTCTCGTTGGTGGGCCCGTTGTCGGACTCCCAATCGAGGATGGAAGGATGGCTGCGATCGCGGATGACCATATCGCGATGCAGCTCTTCCTTCAGCGTCACGGTATCGGCTGCCGGGGTATTAAAAGCGCCCTCTCCGTCGCCGCTCGGCTGGTCGATCATGATGCCGTAGGCGTCGGCGGCGTTGACAAACTCTTCGCTGGAGGTGGAGTGGCCGGGCCGCCAGATGTTGCCGCCTGCCGCGGCCATCTGCGCGAGATCGCGCCACTGCTGTTCTTCCGGCACCGACGAGCCCAGCGCGGGATAATCGTAGCGGCCTGAGCCTCCCCAGAGGAACATCTTGTGGCCGTTGAAATAGGGAAAATTCGCATCCCAGGTGATGGTGCGGATGCCGAGCGGACTTTGCACAGAGTCGACCACCGCGCCGTTGACGCTGACGATGCTGTAGACCTTGTACATGTACGGCGTGCCCAAGGTGCTGTTGTTTGGATACCACAGCGTCGGATTGTTGACCGTGATCTGCTGCGAAAACATCGGCGTCGCGGAAGACGGGAACGTGGCGGGCGTCATCGGAGGCACGGTCTGAGTCTGCGGCGCGCCGACCGCGACAACGTTTCCGTTCTTGTCCACGATCTGCGTCGTCAGGGTCACCGATTGCGCGGAGCTGGTCTCGTTCAAGACGTTATTCTGCACCTCGATCACGGCGGAGGCTGCGGTCGCCGTGCCGTTCGGGGAGGGAACCTCCGACACGGTCGCGACATACGTGCCCCAGGTCTTCAGGTTCGAGTAGATGTTCTCAGGGATGTGTACTTTGTTGGTGAGGAACATGTCGACCGGCCGGAAGAGACCGGCATCACCCTGACCGAAGCGATAATCTTCGGAAAATTTCGGATCTTCAAACCACGATGCGCCGCTTCGCGAAACTCTCACCGCGATCACATTGTCGTAAGCGCCATCTGCCTTGACATAGGGCGTGAGATCGACGATGAAGGGAACAAATCCGACGACGTGTGAAGCGTTTGCGTTGGCACCGACCGCGCTGATGCCCGGCAGCAGCGTCCCGTTGATGAATACCTGCGCGCCGGTGTGCGCTCCTTCGAACTCAACCAGCACCTTGCTGGCGGCATACTTGAGATCGAGCTTGAAGTGCAGGCGATACCAGTTCGTGCCGCCGTCCAGGTATCCGTCGCCGCCACCCGACTCCGCGTTGATGAAGGAGGTGAGCAGATTGGCGGAGTAGGGCAGGCCGACCGAAGTCCAGGAGGAGTCGGGGTAGTTCTCGGCGGCGAAGTCAGGAGCCGTCACGGCGCCCGGCGAGTCAACGTCTTTGACATACAACCAGGGACTCTGTCCCGGCATGCCGGCGGCCAGGTTGATGGTGACGCGGTCGGAGGGCGGCAGGGAAGGCTCGGGCGCTTGCGCAGAAGAGATAGCGCGCATAAGGATGCAGAAGGCCGCGACCTGAACCAACGTCCACAACCGTGATCTGAACTGTGTCATAACGTATCCTTCCGCAGCGGAGAGTGATCGGATTGCCAGTAAAGAATGCAGATGCCCGAGGCCTTGGTGAAGAGGAACTCGGCCGGGCGGCCCGGAGTGAGAAACGCTTGTGGGAAGTTGGCCCGCCCGGGCAGCGTCTTCTCGCTATGGGGAGGAGACGCTGCCGAGCAGCGGTGAATGGATCAGCCGTTGCTTACTGTGCGGTGACGCCGTTGATCATGGGCTGGTCTTTGGCTCCGTTGGCGAAGGTGATGACGATCTGTCCGGAGCCGTTGGCGGTGATGTTGGGGAAGGATTGGACGACGGCGGTGAAGTTCTTGCCCCCGGCGGCGGCGAAGATGTCGAAGTTGGTCAACACCTGGGTACCGTTGATGGAGACGTTGAACTGCCGCTGTGCCGCGGCGCTGAAGTAGAGCTCGGCGAAGTGCAGGGTGACGGTGTGGCCGGTGCTGTTGTTGGCGAAGCCGGGGATGGTGTAGGCGAAGGCGCCCTGCCGTGCCGACTGGTAGACCGCTGCCGGAGCCGCGTTGGCCAGACCCGCAGGTACGGTGACGGTCTGGCCGGGAGCGTAGGTCCCGCCGCCGTTGAAGTCGGTGTCGGCGACGAAGGCGCCTACGGCCGTGGTGCTGCCGGAGTCGATCGAGGTGGCTGTCGGAGGCGGAGTGGAGGTGAGTACCTCGACGCCGTTGATCATGGGCTGATCTTTGGCGCCGTTCGAGAAGGTGATGACGATCTGGCCGCCGGTGGCAACGATGTTGGGGAAGGTTTCGACCACGGCGGTGAAGTTCTTGCCTCCGGCCGCGGCGACGATGTCGAAGTTAGTCAGCACCTGGGTTCCGTTGATGGCGACGTTGAACTGCCGCGAGTTGGCTGCGCTGAAGTAGAGCTCAGCAAAGTGCAGCCGCACGGTGTAGCTGCTGGTCGCAGCCAGGCCTGGGATGGTGTAGCTGAAGGCTCCCTGCCGGGCGGACTGATAGACCGCGGCCGGGGCTGCTCCGGCTAGACCCGCCGGGACTGTGACCGTCTGGCCGGAAGCATAGGTGCCGCCGCCGTTGAAGTCCGTGTCGGCGACGAAGTTGCCCACCGCCGCGGTGCTGCCGGAATCGATCGCGATGACATCCGTACCACCCCCGCCGCCGCCCGCGGCCGGCGTGGTGGCGCCGGCCCGTGCCGGAACCGAGGTGGTCGAAAGGACTGCCTCCACGGCATAGTAGTACGTCGTCCCCGCGGTGAGTCCGGTGTTCGAGTAGGTTGTGCCCGACGTGCTTGCGAGCAGGCTGCCCTCGGACGGAGTAAAGCCCGCTGTCGTGCTGGCGAACACCTCGTAGTAGACTCCGGCTGTCGTGCTCGCCGTCCAGCTCAGGTTGATCTGTGTGGAGGAGACTGCGGTCGCCGTCAGATTGGTTGGCGGCGCAGGCTGGGTCACGTTCGTGGTGGCGCTGGCCTGGTTCGAGGCGAGCGAGGTGCCGCTCGAGTTCGTCGCTTCGACTAGATAGTAGTAGGTCGTGTTGCCGGTGAGTCCTGTGTCGGCGAAGCTGTTGGTCCCAGCCGCCGTTGTCCCGATCTGTGTGCTTGCCGAAGCGGCAAATCCGGAGGTCGTGCTGCGGAAGACCACATAGCTTGCGCCGGCAGTCGCGCTGGCCGTCCAGCTCAGGTTGATCTGGGTCGACGAAGCCGCCGTTGCGGTCAGGTTGGTGGGCGCAGCGGGCGCCGGGTTGGAGGACGTGACGACCGCGGTGGCCTGGTTGGACGGTCCCGAGCTTCCGTTGGCGCTGGTTGCTTCCACGACGTAGTAGTAGGTGTTGCCAGCGGCGACACCATGGTCGGAGTAGGCAGTGCCGCTCGCAACGGTGGCAATCTGGGTGCTCGCGGAGGGAGTAAAGGCTGAGGCCGTGCTCCGGTAGACGACATAGGTCGCGCCCGAGGTCGTGCTTGCGGTCCAGCTCAGATTGACCTGGGTCGCGGAGACTACGGTTGCCGCGAGCGCCGTGGGCGCGGCCGGCGGGCAGTTCGTCGTGCAGGCGACGCCGCCGTACGTGGTCACGGTCTGCGGCACGTCCGCGTTCGAGGTGTTCGATACATTGCCGGTGTTATCGATGACGTGCGTGATCTGCCCGGTTCCCGCTGTGCTCAAGAACACCGTCGACAGATCGTGCATGACGACTCCCGTCGTGTTCGGCACGGTGATGGCATTGTCATCGGTGATGTAGACGCCCTGATTGAAGAAGGAATAGACACCCAGACCGTAACCGGTGTGGCTGCTGACCGCGTTCGACACCACATACGAGGGATAGCCGTTGGCCGATCCATCCATCCACGCTGCCTGGCTGGGCGGATCGTAGGGCAGCTCGCTCTGGTAGAAGATCGTCTCACCGCCGTTGCCGTTCCACAGCGTCTGCTCCTGCTGGTAGTGCTCGACGGCGAGGCCGAGCGCAGTGACGTTATCGCCGTTAACAACGAGGCCGTGGGCGCCGGTGTTGATCGTCCAGCCGGTAGGGGCATTGCCATGATCCGCCCGCCACGCCCAGATGTTGTCCAGGATCACGTTGTTGCTGTCGATCTCGATGCTGGTGACGGCGCTTCCCGTCGTGGATCCGCCGATGCGGACGAAGATGTCATTGAGCGAGGTTGGATTGGTGGCATGGCTGGCGCGCGTTGCTCCCGGAACGCCTACCTGCAGCAGGACCTGCGACTGCGTCGGACCGGCGTCGAAGAGCAGCCCGGCGATCTGCACGCCGTCCACATCGGCAACCGTTATCGACGCGTTGCCGCCGGTGGGGACCAGCGTCGCGTAGCCCATGCCGAGAACGACCGTGTTCGCGTTCTTCACCTGGATGGGCGAAGCGAGCTGATAGATGCCAGGCGTCAGGATCAGGTTCATGCCCGGAGTCGCCAGCGCCGCATTGATCTGCGAGACCGACGTCGTAGGCTGCGCGATGAAGAAGGAGCTGATAGGAAGCGTCGTGCCCGGGCCGGGATCGGTGCCTGACCAGCTCGCACCGGACGAGTTGGTTCTCAGCGCCGGGACGAAGACGTTGTAGTTTCCGCTGCCGTCTACATAGAGGAAGGGTTTTTCACGGCTCACCGGGGTGGTGCCAAGCACCGTATAGGGAGGCGTGGGGAAGGTCTGGGTGAGCGGACCCTGGACGCCGGAGAAGACATAGTTCCACACATCCCCGGTCGCGCCGCCGACCGAGCTGTTGCGCGTGTACCACTGCTGCTGCGAGCAGAACTCGAGCGTCTTGTCGATGACCGAATCGCTGATGAATCCACCGCTCGCGTAGTTGCAGCCCGCGTTGGTCACCTCCAGTTCGCCGGTGACGTGAATGCGCCGGAAGGCGGCTCCCTGCGAGACACCCCAGCGGTTGGTGTTCGTCACGGGATTGCTGTTGGGATCGTTGGGCGGGTTGACGGTGTAGTTTTCGACCGACCGCCAGAAGTTCTGGGTCAGGTTGCCGGAGACGAGCTGGTCCGAGTACAAGCCGCCGCCGTTCAGCACGACCGCTCCCGGCGTCTCGCCCAGGCCGGCAAGTTGCTCGTAGTACCCCACCTCGGCGCTCAGGGTATAGGTGCCCGGCTGGAACAGGATCGCATGGCGATTGGTGCTGAACTGCGTCTCCTGATTTAGCGCGTTGAGCTGATTATTGAGCGCTGTCGTCCCAATGCCTGGGTTCAGGACATACACATTCGGTCCAAAGATAGTGTTGTTGTACTGTGCCTCGGCCTGTCGCATGCCGAGCGAACCCATGGAGAGCAGAACAGTTATCAGAATGGCGAGGAAGCGGCGATTGCGAGTCGAAGACGAGTACGTTTGCATCGGTAGATCTCCAGGGAGCAGGCTGCGTAAGCTCTATTTCGAGCGTGATCGGATTGGGAGGCAGGCGGGTTCAGCGGAGAGACAATCCCCACGCGGCGGACTAAGGATTCGATCTCCGGCTGCTCTCGTGCTGCGACTGGCTTGTTGGTTTCGAATGTCTCAGCGCTCCTAACGCTGGTGAGCGGTTCCTTGGCTGAAGGAAAAGCCGGCTGAATCGTGACGCCCCAACCTAGGCCCGCACCTGGAGGAGAGCAAGGCTGCTACGGTAAAGGCCCTTGCGTATTCTCAAAGGCCTATTCTTTTGTTCAGGTTTGTCCCTTGACAGAAGGCGTATGATACTTCGGGATCGTTGACCGGGTTACCTTTGGGTGCGAGGTTTGTTACCTGTAGAGGTTGAACCATGCGCCCGCACAGCGATGACGACTGGAAGGTTCGTGAAATGGCATCGGCAGGTTTGAAAGTGGATTTAGACGAAGTCGTCGGTCATGGTTTGGCGTCCGGTTTTCCTCGCGCGGCGATCCTCAATCAACTCGAACGCGTGGTCCATAGCGCTCATTTTCGGAACAGCAAGCGTTATCCCGCGCTCCTGAGCTATATCGTCCAGGAGACGCTTGCAGGACGGACCGATTCGCTGAAGGAGCGCACGCTGGGGGCTGAGGTCTTTGGACGACCCATCGACTACGACACCAACGCCGATCCTGTGGTTCGCGTGACCGCCGGGGAGGTCCGCAAGCGGCTCGCCCAGTATTATCAGACGCCGGGCAACGAGCATGAATTGCGTTTAGACCTCCCGCTCGGATCTTACGTGCCGCACTTCTTCCCGCCTTCTCCTGAGACTCACCCTGTCGAATCAGCGAGCGAGATCCGTTTCGAGGAAGACCATGGTCTGTCTCCGCCGTCTTCGGGGCTCATGCCTCCGAACAGCGAGCACGTCGTGCACCGGCTCAGCACAGCGGCAGAGGAGCGGCTGCTGGCCCAGGAGCCCATGCAGGCCAAACCGTTGCCGCTCGCCGCCGCGCTCAGGCCGGCATGGGCATTGCGCGTGATCCTTGTGGCTGCCCTGGTCGGCGCAGCGGTGATCGCGACCGCGATCTACAATCACCCCAAGGACGAGGCAGGCGTCTCGCTCTTCTGGAAGCCGCTGCTCCTCTCGAGAGATCCCGCCCTGATCGTCGTCGGAGTGCATTCGTTCGACAGCAGCGGGAGGGACATCTCCCCCGCCACCCACGCGGGCGCACCCAACGAACCGCAGAGCATGCTTTCGTCGATGATTCGCTCCGACATGGTGCCGGTCAGCGACGTCATCAGTTATGGCGACTTCACGGGCCTGCTCTCCCGGAACGCACACGCCTACCGCACCCAGGGAGCGGCCGAGACTACGCTCGATCAGCTTCGCGGGGGTCCGATCCTGCTGATCGGCGGCTTCAATAATTTGTGGACGATGCGGCTGACCTCCGTGCTCCGATATCGTCTGGTTGCCGAGACCGAATCGCTCCACGTGATCCAGGACAGCGCAAATCCTGCCGTCAGCTGGAAGTTCGATAACGCGCAGAGTGCCATGAGCAACTCGCGGGATTACGCGATCGTCGGGTCGTTCTTCGATTCGCAGATCGAACAGTACGTCCTGTTTGCCGCTGGAATCGGAGCCGATGGAACCGCCGCGGCCGCGGAATTTCTGACCAACAACAACGATCTGCTTCGCTGCGCGTCGTGCAAGCAGTTGCGGAACCACCAGAATATCGAGATCGTCCTTTCCACCGAGATCATCGAGGGACACCACGGGCCCCCGCAGGAGGTCGCAAGCTATGTTTGGTAGATACCCGAGAGATTGTGCCGAAATTCAGAGTCCCGCGGAGAGTGACTCGCGGAGCTCACGCGCAAGAGAGTTGAGAGTAGCAAGAGTCCCTGCGGCGGGAGACTTCAGGATTAGCTCCATCTCGTGGGCGATCTCTGTGCCGCGCTGATAGCCGAACATTCCCAAGGAGCCGGAGAGTTTGTGTGCGACCTCGAGAGCCTGCACGCGGGAGGGCTCCGGGAGCACGCCGGCTGCAGCAGCGGCTGCGGCTCGGTCAAGAAGATCAAGCCGTTCGCGCAGCGTTGGAAGATTCTTTTTCCATAGATCGGCAATGACCTTGTTGATCTTCGCTTCGTCGGCTTTTTTCATCGGTGGAGGAGAGCCTGTCAGTCCTTCCAGCCGAGCGCTTCTGAGATCTGCTGGGCAAGGGCGAGCGGGTCGAACGGTTTGAAGAGGATGCCGGCCAGGCCAAGTCCCGCGAATCGGCGCTGATCCACTCCCTGCACCTTCGCGGTGAGCAGAAGCACCGGGATGTTGGCGATCTGCGGGTCCTGCTGCATACTGCGAAAGGTAGTCGGGCCGTCCACGCCGGGCATCATGACGTCCATCAGAATCGCGTCGGGTTTCTCCCGGGCGGCGATGGCCATGCCTTCGGCTCCCGAGGCCGCGGTCAGGATCTGCCAGCCTGCCGTGGCTTCCAGCGAGAGAGCGGCTACTTCGCGAATATCGTCTTCGTCGTCGATGATGAGAATGCGTCGCATGGGCGATTTCATTCTCTCACGCGAAGCGCAAGCCGGCTTGTCCGCGGCAAGGAGTTCGCAGCGCGGGTCGGCGCCGCTGCGGATGCTCTCAAGAAAGATGAATGGGCAGGGAGAATGTGGACCGGACGAGCCGGCAACAGGGAAGTGTGCGGGTACTACATCGCCAGATCGGAGCGTCGGTTTGGAGGAGGTGCGACTCCGCAGGGCGGGTCGGCTAAGCCGTTTGCCCGGCGATCGCGAGGTCGGCGAATTTATCCTTCAGGCGATGCACCATCGAGAGGACCAACTCTTCGACTTCGTGGGGCTGGACCTTTGCTTTGATGAGGAACTCCGTCGGTCCGAGGCGAAGCTTGGCCATCTCCAACTCCGATATCTCGCGGCCGGAGTAGACGACCAGCGGCATGGTGCGGAGCGTGGGTTGCTGGCGAAGCCACTCGACCAGCGAAAAGCCGTCGCCGTCGGGCAGGGTAAGATCGAGGATCAGCAGGTCCGGCGGACGGGTGATGCAGTGCCGGATGGCCTGCTGCCGGGTGGCGGCATGGTCGATGTGGACGGCAGCGCCCTCGAAGCTGGCCGAGAGTACGCTGGCAAGATCGTGGTCATCTTCCACCAGCAGCACGTAGGCCGGACCGTCGCCGTGGTGCAGGACGCGTCCGAGCTCGGCGAAGAGCAGATTCTCGTTGAAGGGTTTCTGCACCCAACCCTGTGCGTCGCCGGTGAGCTGCGGGCGGAGGGCCGAGGAGAGGACGCTGAGGACAACGACCGGAATATTGGCGGTGGCGGGATTGTTGCGCAGCCTCTGCAAAGTCTCCCACCCGCTCAGGCCGGGCATGTACAGGTCGAGCAGGATCGCTTCCACGTGTTGCTCTCCGGCGAGGACGAGGGCTTGTTCTCCGGAGCTTGCTTCGATGACGGTATAGCCCTGGCGGGTGAGGTGCTCGCCGACCACGGTGCGGATGCCGGCGTCGTCGTCGCACACCATGATCGAGCCTTCCCCGCGCGGGGCAAGGGTTGCGGGCGCGGCCGCGTCGGAGGCTCGCGAGGTGCGAGGGAGCATGACGTAGATGGTGGTGCCGACGCCGATGTTGCGCTGAGCCCAAATCGATCCGCTGTGCTGCTGGACGATGCTGCGGCAGATGGCGAGGCCAAGGCCGGTGCCGCCCTTCTGACGGGCATCCGAGGGTTCGACCTGCTGGAAACGATCGAAGATGCTGTCGAGCTTTTCGGGGGGGATGCCGCGGCCTTCATCGACTACTTTGAGCAGAATCGAGTCGGAGGTAGCTTCGGTGTAGACGCGGATGGTCGAAGCTGCGGGCGAGAACTTAACCGCATTCGAGAGGAGATTGGTGAGCACCTGCAGGATGCGATCGGAGTCGCCATCGAAGAAGAGGGCCTCAGGATAGGCCGCCTGCGCCGGGGTGGAAGGCTCAAGAGCCAGGTGGACTGTATTCGCGTCTGCCATCGGAGTCATCGTCTCGATCGCCTGCTGAGCCAGGTCGCGCAGGGAGCAGCGGCGGATCTGTAGGGGAGCGCGGCCGGACTCCATGCGTTCCAGATCCAGGATGTCATTAATAAGACGGATAAGGCGGTCGGTGTTGGTCACGGCGATGCGAAGCAGATTGAGCGCCTTCGCGTCCACATCGCCGATGATGCCGGAGGAGAGGAGACCGAGTGCGCCGCGAATGCTGGTCAGCGGGGTGCGGAGCTCGTGCGAGACGGTCGAGATGAATTCGTCTTTCAGAGTATCGAGTTCAGATCGCTGATTGAGCTGCAACGTGTGTTGCTGGTGCTGCTCCCGCGCCTGGGAAAGCTGCAGCGTGAGGTCACGAACGTCGCGTCGCGCACGCATCAGGGCGAACAGCAGAACGCCGGAGGCGACGAGCAGCGAGAGAGTGCCAAGTAGAGAAAGAATGTGCATTTTTGGTTCGGTAGCCTATAGTAACTACTAATCGCACGCAATGGTAACTTATTTTTTATTCCACAAAGTACTAAACCTGGGCTAATTTTTCCGTCGCCGGGTAAAGCTGCTTCTGCGAGGTGACGAAGAAGGCCGTCGTCAGCTTCAGGGCGAAGCTCCGAACGGGCACGAGATGTTCCCGTCCGTTCCTTGCCTGCCTTTTGTACTGACTGGCTGAGGATGACAGAGATTTGTTTTGAGCGGCAATAACACCTCTGTGGGTTATCACTCATGACAACAGCGCAGTAGCTGCTCTAAGCGCGGGCGCGAACAGAAAAAAGCCGTCCCCGGAATCAGGCGGCGGCTTTCTCAAGTCGATATTGCTTCAAGCCGTGACGGCAACTTGATCGAGAATGGTGGCGAAGTTCTTGCCGGTGCGTGCGGCATGAGCGTTCTTGTGAAACGCGTATCCGGCCACGAGGGGCAGGGCGAGAGTAGCTTCGGAAAAGACCATCTGCTCGTAGGTGAGGTCGACCTTACCCCAGCTGGATGCCTCCTTGAGCGTAGACCCGGAGAGCGCGCCGTCGCGGGCGTCGGCTACGGTGATCTGGATCGCATATTTGTGCATTGAGGCTTCGACGCCAAGGATGTCGGCGGCTACGACGATGTCTTGAGCGAAGTTCTTCGGCACACCTCCGCCGATCATGAGCAGGCCCGTAGTGGGGTTCTCGATCTTGAGCCGCGTGATCTCGTAGAAGTCTTTTGCGGAGTCAATGGAGACGTGCGGCTTGCCCTGGCGCTGGTGCTGGTGGGCGACCAGGCCGAAGCCGGCGGAGCAGTCAGAGAAGGCGGGGCAGAAGACAGGCACGTTCTTCTCGTAGGCGGCGAGCACGATGGAGTCGCGGCCGCCTGCCTGCGGCGTCTTGCCATTCCCGGCCAGGTAGGCGCCCATCTCGCGGATGAACTCGCGGGAGCTGTACGGACGCGGCTCGAGCGAGTTGGTGATCTGGTGGGTGGTCTCGTCGCAGATGCGAAGCTCTTCCTCGTCGATGAAGGTGTCGTAGATGCGGTCGATCATCAACTCGCGGAGCTCGGCGTCGCCCGCGCCGTATTTGTACTCGTCCCCGGCGACGTAGTGGTTGAAGCCGAGCGCCTCGAAGAAGTCCTGGTCGACGATGTTGGCGCCGGTGGACACGATGGCATCGACCATATTGTTGCGGATGAGGTCGACGAAGATCTTCTGCAGGCCGGCGGAGATCAGAGAACCTGCGAGACAGAGGATGACGCCGCAGTCCGTGTCGCGGAGCATCCTGTCATAGATGTGTGCCGCGCGGGCGGTGTCACGCGCCGAGTAGGCCATCTGCGCCATTGCCTCGACCAGCGGCACAACGTTGTGCTGCTTGAGGTCGAGGTGCTGGATGGGGCGGTTGAGGAGTTCTTTCTTTGTCGGCATAGCCTTTATAGGATACCAACTTCCTCCTCGCCAGATGCTGCGCTCGATGTGAATTTCAGATGAGGTTTCGACCGGCCGCGAGCAAGCTCGCCGCGGAGGCGTCCCGATCCACGGCCAGCAGATTTGCCGTGTCCAGCAGCGTGAGCAGGATGCGGCGCAGTGCGGTCTCGCGCCCTGTCGGGTCGTACCACTCGTGCAGTGTGTGCATGCCTCCCCCGACGCCTCCGCAGCCGATGGCGACGGCCGGGATGGCTTTCGAGAGTGGGATGTTGGCGTCCGTCGAGCCCAGACGCGGCTCGGTGCGGAGGTTCAGGTGGCGATCGACGGCGCGAAGGGTGTGGAGCAGCGGAGAGTCGTCCGGCAGAGCAGCTGCCGGGCGATTTCCGATCGGCTCGATTTCGAGAGTCGGCGCTGGAAAGTGGGAGGACCGCCGCGCCGCTGCCAGGACGGCGTCCGCGATCTTCTGGTGCACCTGCCCGGCGATCGAGTGAAGCAGGCCGGCGTCGGGGGAGCGTAGATCGAGCAGGGCTGTGGCGGACTGCGGAATGGAGTTGATGGACGTGCCGCCGGAGATGTGGCCGATGTTGATGGTGAGGATGGGATCGGAGGGCAGCTCGAGCGCAGCAAGCCCGGTGAGCGCCTCGCAGAGGATCAGGATGGGATTGGGCGAGCCGCGATCCGACCAGGAATGTCCCCCCGGGCCGGCGATCGTGACGCGGAACCGCAGGCTGCCGAGAGCGCGGGTGACGACCGCCGAGGTGCCGCTGCCTTCGAGTGCGATGGCGGCCGCGATCTTTCCCCGATACGATCCGATCTCGAACAGATGACGCATCCCGCGCAGGTCACCTTCGCCCTCTTCCCCCGTATTGGCGGCGAACAGGATGGGAACGGGAGCGGAGATGCCGGCGTGACGCAGGGCGGCCGCGATCGCGAGAAGCGCTGTAAGCCCGGCGGCGTTATCACAGATGCCGGGAGCACAGATGCGGGCGCTCGCTTGCTCTTCGATCGGATCGATGGCGGTTGTTCCAGGGAAGACCGTGTCGAGGTGCGCCGAGAGGAGAATGCACGGTTTGAAAGGATCGAGGATCGATTCCGAATCGGAGGCTATCTCGCCGAGCACATTGCCGGCTCCATCCTGTTGGATGCTCGTCAGGCCGAGTTGATGGAAGCGCTCGATAAACCACGCGGCTCGCGCGGATTCGTGAAAGGTCGGAGCCGGGATGCGCACCATCTCCAGCTGCCACTGGCGAAGCTGCGGCTGATGAAGATGCAGCCAATGGAAGGCGCGGTGAACCGCTGTCTGCGTGGCGAGGTGCGCGATGCGGCGTTGGGCGTAGGCGGTCGCGGGCATGGTGGCGTCTTGAGAGGTATTGTACGGTTGCGTGTCTTGAGCTCAATGGTGACGCATGGCAGCACCGGCAAATCATGTATTCCTGCACAGCCTCCGCATACTCTAATCCGAGCCAGATCAGTAAAAGACTTGCACGAGAAACAGACCGCGCGCTGGAGCCGTGCGTGCGGCAGCGCTGCGGTCGCGGGCGAGCAGGATTTCGCGAATCGAACCCGGCGAAATGCGGTGAGCGCCGGCTTCGACGAAGGCGCCCACCAGATTGCGAACCATGTGATGGAGGAAGCCGCTGCCGGTCACCTGATACAGAAGCAGGTCCTCATGCGCGCGCCAGCAGGACTCGAAGACGGTGCGGGTGGTTGAGGTTCTCTGTACCGCTTCGGTGTGCTCTTCCGTGGACTCACTCGCTGATCCGCGCAAAAGATTCTGCTTTCGATCTTCCGATGCGGCTGGGTCGGCCGCGGATCGGGCGGCAAGGTCGGGGTCCGAAGCCGCAAAGGAGGTGAAGTCGTGGGTTCCGATGACGCAGGCAGCGGCTTCGTTGAGCGAGCGAAGATCAAGCGGGAAACCGCAGGCCCAGACGAAGGGTGCGAGCAGGGGAGAGCAGATGCGTTTGCCCGCAAAGATGCGGTACTCATATGTCTTGCGCACGGCGCTGTGGCGGGCATGAAAGTCCGGCGCCACGGGATCGACCGCGAGCACGCGAATGCTCGCCGGAAGTGCATGATTCAGAGCACGCTGCAGATTCGCTGCGGGAAGGGGAGCGTTGAGCGGGAAGCTGGCGACCTGGGCCAGCGCGTGGACTCCGCTGTCGGTGCGGCCCGATCCCTGCGGCAGTACGGTCTCGCCGGTGATGCGATAAATAGCCGCGGCGAGGGTCCCTTGGATCGTAGGCAGGCCAGGCTGGATCTGCCATCCGTGATAAGGAGTTCCGTCGTAGCTGAGAATAATCTTCCAGTGTCGCATCACGGAGTGGGACCGTATCGAGACAGCTCGCGGGCTCCCAATCTTCCGGGTGCCGGTTGATATACTCGAGGCATCGTGAACTCGATTCGATTTTAGCCTGCAGGCGGGAACGAAGCAGCGCCAGCTTGCGTATACGTGCTCCATGGATTTGTCTTGATTTGTCTTCGACGATGGGAATTGGTTCAGCCAGCGTTCTTTCTGAGTCGGAGGGGTGCTGCTGCGCGTCTTAATGGCATTTGAAAATTGCTGTCCAAAACAGGCTGGAATATGAGCTCGCCTGGAGTGTTGCCAATGCGACAGGGCATGAGCATTGATGCGCCGCGCAGATGTGAGATCCGTCGTCGAGCGGCGAACCCAGCGCCGAGGCGGAGAGAGTAGTTGATTTCGAGAGAGTTGGAGAGCGCATCGTGAGATTAAGAGATATGCAGGCGGCGGCGAGCGTTGGACTGCTGCTGATGAATTGGTGCACGCAATCTGGATTGGCGCAGGGCCAGGCCCGGGGATCGGCACATGGAATCGAGCAGCAGACGAACCAGACCGTGCCCAGCCAGACGGCTCCCGCCCAGGCAACGCCTAATCAAACCGCTCCGCCTCCGCCCCCGGCCGAGCCCCAGACTGTACCCCAGACGGCGCCCGCTCAGGCCGCTCCCGGCCAAAACAATCCGGGCCAAAACAATCCGGGCCAGAACAATCCAGACCCGAACAATCTCAGACAGACTGCACCCGTGCAGACGCCGCCGGGGCAGGCCAATCCGGCGCAGACCACTCCGGGGGCCGTATCGAACTCCTCCGTGCAGGGACATCAGACGAGTGCGACTGCGCCGGCGGCTGCGCAGGCCGTTGTGAATGACACCACCGGCCAGCCAGGGCTGCCGCAGGCGCCTGCGCCGAAGCCCACCCAGCCTCTCTATCTGCGCGATACCGGAATCGACTACACCAGGCCGAAGAGCCACCTCTTTGATCCGATTGCGCCCTACACGGCGATCAACGTTCCGCAGCCGAGGCTCGGCAATACGCCAAAGCTGGACCAGCTGCTGCAGGATGGCAAGATCTACCTGAGCCTGTCCGATGCGGTGACGCTCGGCCTCGAAAACAACTACGACATCGCGATTGCGCGGTTGAACCTCGACATCGCCGACACCGACATCCTGCGCGCCAAGGCCGGATCGACGCTGCGCGGCGTCTCGACCGGTCTCGTGACGGGAACCATCGGCGGCATCACGACGACCATTACCACCGGCGGCGGCCCGGGTGCGACCTCGGTCGCGGCAGGCGGCGGAGGCACCGGCGTCTCGGGTCTCGTGCTGAGCACCAATGGCGGCGGACCGCTGCCGGAAAATCTCGATCCCATCCTTACCGGCGCGCTGGAGTATGAGGCCGCCAGCGCGCCGCAGCTCAACACGCTCTTCAGCGGCGGTCTGCAGACACTGTCTACCAATACATCCACGTACAACTTCAACTACAACCAGGGATTTCTAACCGGCACGCTGTTGACGGTAGGATTCGACAACACCCACGTAACCACGGACAATCCGTTCAGCAACTACAGTCCTTCACTGACCACCAGCTTTCGTGCCACGGCGACGCAGCATCTGCTGCAGGGGTTCGGCTGGGGGATCAACGGCCGCTTCATCCTGCAGGCCAAGAACGACCGGAGGATTACCGACTCGGCGTTCCGCCAGCAGGTGCTCTACACCGTGAACCAGGTGGAAAATATCTACTGGGCGCTGGTGAGCGCCTATGAGGACGAGCAGGCGAAGGAGCGCCAGTTGGCGCAGTCGACGCAGCTCACCTCAGACAACCGCAAGCAGTTGGAGATCGGCACCCTGGCGCCGCTCGACGTCGTCAACTCCGACTCTGCCGTGGCCAGCGACAAGCAGGCGCTCGTGGCTTCGAAGACAAACCTCGAATATCAGCAGCTTCTAATGAAGCAGGCGATCGCGCGCAATCTGAACGATCCCCAACTGGCCAGCGCGCCAGTCGTGCCGACTGACCGCGTCGGGCTCGACCGCCTGCCCGAGGAGGACACCCCGGTCGAGGATCTGGTGAAGCAGGCCTACGTGAACAACCCGCAGATCGAACAGGCGGTGTTGAACATGAAGAACAACGAGATCACGATCAAGGCGGAGAAAAATGGTTTGCTGCCGATCATCGATGCGTATGCCTTCTATGGGGGAAGTGCGCTTGGTGGAGCGCAGAATGCCGGCGCGAACAACTTCGCCACAGGTCAGCCGTACCCACCAGGGACGTTTCCGTCGATCGGGTACGGTTCGGTGCTGCAGAATACGTTCAACAACAACGCTCCGGACAAGGGCGTCGGCGTGAACGTGACCATCCCCATCCGTAATCGCACGGCGCAGGCGGACCAGGCCCGCTCGCAGATGGAGTACCGGCAGTCGCAGATGCGGCTGCAGCAGCTGTACACGCAGATTCGCATCCAGGTGACCAATCAGCAGTACGCGCTGACCAACGACCGGGCACAGGTCGAGGCGGCGCAGGCAGGCAGAGACTTCGCCGCGCAAAGCCTCGCGGCGGAACAGAAGAAGTACAAGCTGGGCGCTTCGACGACGGCGCTCGTGCTGCAGCAGGGTAGGAATCTTGCCATCGCCGAAAACACGCTGATCTCCGACACGGCAGCCTATGCGAAAGATCGGGCGCAACTGTTGCAGCTGCTCGCCAATACCCTCGATCGCTATGGCATCAGCATACAAAGCGCGGCTACAGGCGTCGTCGATCAGAATCCTGTCATTCCCGGCCTGACGGCCCCGAAGGCTCCCGAGGCGCCCAAGCCGATCTCGGTCAGCCCCGCGCCGCCGCAGTCGTAATCGAACGACGGCATCAGGGCTCGGGCTTCGGCTCGGGCCTTTTTGCTTTGCAAGCTCCCCTAGCAGCTCTGCTATGAGTGCGAACGATCAAGCGAATCTCTCCACGCTGAAAATCGTCCTTCCTGCGGCTGCTCACGCTAAGCTTCTAAAAAGTTCTCCTCTCCACGCCCATACCGCTCACCGAGGTGGATCGGCTGGTTTGCAATAGACTGGGTGTCTATGACTATGCAAACGGCGGAGCACGCGAACGGGGAGCAGGACAGCCATTCGAATTCATTGACGAAGTCCGCTTCGGCCTATCTGCGTTCCGCCATGCATCAGCCCGTGCAATGGCAGCAGTGGGGCGAAGAAGCCTTCCGCCTCGCGCAGCAAGACGACAAGCCCATCCTTCTCGACATCGGCGCGGTCTGGTGCCACTGGTGCCACGTCATGGATCGTGAGTCGTACGAGAACGATGCGACCGCGAAGATCATCAACGAGCACTTCATCGCGGTAAAGGTCGATCGCGATGAGCGGCCCGATGTGGATAGTCGCTATCAGGCGGCGGTGGCGACGATCAGCGGGCAAGGAGGATGGCCGCTGACGGCATTTCTTACGCCCGACGGCAAGCCTTACTTCGGCGGCACCTATTTCCCTCCCTTCGACCAGCATGGCCGCCCCGGCTTTCCGCGTGTGCTGCTCACCATGGCGGAGGCGTTTGAGAAGCGACGCACCGAAGTGAACGAGTCGGCGGGCAGCGTCATTGCGGCCGTCGAGCATAACGAATCGTTCCTGGGACGCAGCGGCGATCCCGGCCCGGAGCTCGTGGCCAAGCTGGTCGACTCTGCGCTCAAGCAGTTTGATCCGCGGTCGGGCGGATTCGGTTCGCAGCCCAAGTTCCCGCACTCCGGAGGCATTGACCTCCTGCTCGACGCTGCTTCGCGGGCCTCGGTCGGAGACGCGGAGAGCGTTGGCCACGCGGCGAAGAATGCGGCACTGGTGACGTTACAAAAGATGGCGCAAGGGGGCATCTACGACCAGCTCGCCGGAGGATTTCATCGCTATTCGGTCGATGAACAATGGGTGGTGCCGCACTTTGAAAAGATGTCCTACGACAACAGCGAGCTGCTGAAGAATTACGTGCACGCCTACCAGACCTTCGTGGACCCGGAGATGGCGCGGGTGGCGCGAGACATCATCCGGTGGATCGACGAATGGCTGAGCGACCGGGAGCGCGGCGGATTCTACGCCTCCCAGGACGCCGACTTCTCGCTCGACGACGACGGCGACTACTTCACCTGGACGCGCGACGAGGCTGCGGAGGCGCTCACGGCGGAGGAGTTTGCCGTGGCCGGCGCATACTATGACATCGGTGAGATCGGCGACATGCATCACAATCCGGCGAAGAACGTGCTCCATGTGCGGGGAACGCTCGATACCGTGGCGAAGCCGAATCGACTCACGCTCGATGAAGCCGCCGATCGGCTCACCTCGGCGAAGGCGAAGCTCTATGCGGCGCGTAAGCTGCGCCCTACGCCGTATGTGGACAAGACGATCTATGTCGGCTGGAACGGAATGATGATCTCGGCTTACCTCGAAGCCGGCAGGGCGCTCGATCTGCCCGAGGTGCGCGCGTTTGCGCTGAAGTCGCTGGACCGCGTGCTTGCCGATGCGAGGAATTCGAAGACGGGCCTGGCGCATGTGGTGGCGTATGGCGAGACGCAGGGTGAAGCCGCCGATGTCCCCGGCGTGCTCGAGGACTATGTGTTCCTCGGCCACGCGGCGCTCGATGCCTGGGAGATGACCGGTGAGATTCGTTTCTACATCGCCGCCGAGTCCATCATGGAGAGCACGCTCGCGAAGTTCTACGACGCCACAGGAGGCGGATTCTTCGACACGGAGTTTGCCGAGCGGGGCGAGGTCCGCCTGGGGGCGCTGGGGACTCGCCGCAAGCCGCTCCAGGATTCGCCGACTCCAGCGGGAAATTCCGTGGCTGCGGCGCTGCTCTTGCGGCTCGCAGCTCTCAACGGCCGCGAAGACTATACGGCGAAGGCGCAGGACACCCTCGAAGCTTTTGCAGGCGTCGTCGAACACTATGGTCTCTATGCAGCCAGCTATGGGCTGGCACTGCAGCGGATGGTGCAGCAGACGGTGCAGGTGTGTGTGATCGGCGACGACGCTGCGGCTCGGCAACTCGAAGCTGTCGCGCTGGCCCGATATGCGGTGAATAAGAGCGTCGTCCGGCTGCGCAAGGATCAGCTCTCGACTCTTCCTCAAGCGCTTGCGGAGACGCTGCCGCACCTGCCCGCGCTCAAGCTTGAGGGAAGCTTCGCGGTCGTGTGCAGCGGACGCGGATGTCTGCCGCCGGTCTCCTCGGTGGACGAGCTGACGCAGGCGATGAACTCTGCTTTGTGAACCAGAGCTGCTCCAAAATTGCTGTAATCAGTTTTTCGTTTGCTTTTCTTGTTGTCATCCCCGAAGGGGATCTGCTTTTCTCTTGCGTTGGAACAGCCTCTTTGGATTCACTTCATCCCATTTGACAGTCTCGGCCCCCACGCATAAACCAGCCACGATGTCACTTCGATCGTGCTGCCTTTTCCAGACGATCCCGAAGCGCCACGCCCAGGCCTTCCTCTAACGGCAGAGGACAGAGAATCGTGCTCACTCCGCGACAATCGAGCTCGCGCAGGCCCGCAAATAGACTCTGCGCAAGACTCCCCAGATCGTCGAAGCTGCTCCAGGCGAAGACCTCTGCCGCTCTGTCGCGTAGCGTCCAGCCTCGCGGGAGCATGACTCCCACACGCTTTCCATTCTTGGCAAGCGCACTCAGCCGCGCCTGCAACTCGCTCTCGGAGTCGACCAGCTCAAGCTGCGCCCGCGGAGCGTAGTGCCGCATCCCGACCCCAGGCGAAGGCAGACTGGCACGATCGAACACCGTCCCCGTTTCCTTATACGAGACCACCGCACCGCCTACGCTCTCGAGCATCGCCCGAGTCACGGCGCCCGGCCGATAGAGCATCATCGGCGTCTGATCCGGATTGAGCACCGTCGACTCGACGCCCACGGTTGTCGCGCCGCCATCAAGCACAGCGTCGATACGTCCGTCGAGATCCTCGAGCACATGCGCCGCCGTCGTCGGGCTCGTCCTGCCGAAGCGGTTGGCACTGGGCGCCGCCACCGGAACACCCGCAGCCTCGATCAGCGCCAGCGCCAGCGGATGCGCGGGCATTCTCACCCCCACCAGCGGCCGCCCCGCAGTCACCGCATCTGGAATCTCCGCGCTGCGCTCCAGCAGCAGGGTAAGCGGTCCCGGCCAGAATGCCTCGATCAGCTTCTCAGACCGCGCCGAAACCAGCGCTATGCGCTCGAGCATCTCCCGCGAGGCGACATGAACGATGAGAGGATCCCAGCCCGGGCGCTCCTTCGCCGCAAATATGCACGCGACCGCGTCAGCATTGAGCGCATTGGCCCCAAGGCCGTAGACCGTCTCGGTAGGGAACGCCACCGTGCCTCCATCGCGAAGGATCTCTGCGGCACGAGCAATGTCAGCCCCGCCAAGCCGCTCGGTCCGGCCCCCGCTCAGCTTCACCGCGCCGCCAGCTCGCCGGCGAAGGCATCGAGCGAAAGACTCCGCAGAAGATTGCGCCGCATCCCGCTCTGCACCTGATCCAGCCCGCGCGAAGCCGCCTCGATCCATGCGAAGCTCAGAGCCTCATTCAGCCGCTCCAGCTCCGGCCGCAGATCCGTGTTGCGCAGCAGCTCCGGCGTTCCGGCTCCGAGCAGCAGCAGATCTTCGAGCAGCAGCGCCAGGCAGCGCAGCAGCGCCGAGGTCTTCTGCTGCCCCTCAGCCCCTGCCCGGTAGGTCTCGGTCATCTTGAACAACGCCGTGTGATCCGGCTCCGCGGCAGCGTTGCGCAGCAGCAGCAGAGCGTCAGCACGCGCCGCGACATAGGCCTCCAGATGGAACCCCAGAGCCTTGCCCGCCGCGCCCTGGGCCAGCCGCGCAATCAGACCCCGCTGCTTCGGCGCTATCTCCGGACGCCGGTCGGCAAGCAGCATCTCTATCTCTTCTACCGGCAACGCGCCCAGCCGCACGACCGCACATCGTGACCGAATGGTCGGCAGCAGCTCGCCAGGATTCTCGGCCAGCAGGAAGAGATGAACCGTCTCCGGAGGCTCCTCCAGAATCTTGAGCAGGGAATTGGCCGCCTCCTTCATAAAGCTCGCGGCCGTCAGGATAAAAATCTTGCGCGGAGCCTCGCCCGGCAGCCGATGCGAACGCTCGATGATCGTGCGCACCTGCCCCAGCTTGATCAAGAGCTGCGGCGGATCGGGCGGCACGATCAGCACGTCCGGATGCGGCTGCACCAGCACCCGCGTCTCCTTCTTATCCACCTCGCGCAACTCCTCCCGCGCAGCCACCGCCTTGTCTACCTCGTCCTCGAGATTGGCAGCCGACGCGATCCGCGTACAGTTGTGGCACACCCCGCAAAACGACGCGAGCGACTGTCCGTTCGACCACAGATCCCGCGGCTGCCGTTCGCACTCCACCGCCATGGCCAGCATCAGCGCCAGCGTGTACTTACCCGCTCCCGCAGCGCCGCTCAGAATCAGCGAGTGCGGCAGGCGCCCAGCCGCAATCGCGGTCCGAAGCTGCTCGACCGCGGAAGAGTTCCCCAGAAAATCATTGCACGTCGCGGGAAACCCGCCGGCACTGCTCACGTCTTGCTCTCCTCTTTGCACTGCAGCCGCGCAGGACGCATCAGTACAGCAGCACAGCGACATGGTACGTCGTGAAGGCCCCACCCTGCTGCCCGGGGCAAACGCCCACGCCCGCCGAAGTGTACCGTCCGCTCGCCAGCTGCTGCAGCAGCGCATCCGGCAGCGCGGTCGGATCCGCGCCATCCCACTGCACCACCAGCTTCGGACTCCCCGCCGACCCCTTGGCCATCCCGCAGGTCTGCTGCGCATCGTGGTTCGACTCCGCCGGCGCGATGCCATGCGTCTGCAGCTCCTCCGCGACCCGTTTGGCGATATCGTCGTTCCGCGTGACCGGCACCGCGCGGCCAAAATCCTCCACCGCATACAACGAGCCGTCTTTGCTGACGACCGCGATGCCCACGACATCAAGATTCGGACTCAGCAGGTTGTCCCGATGCACCGGCGTGCTCATCCACTTCTCCTGCAGGCGCGCCGGATCCTGTCCGCCCGCCGCCAGGTTCTCCGACACCGTGCTGAACCGAGCCCCCGCTTGCGCAGCCCGTGCGGTCAGGTCCGGCTCACCCGGATATTGATGCAGCAACTCCCCGTTCTCGCGGATCATCACGTCTAGGTGTTTTCGCGCCGCGGCGTCGAGCGCTCGATCCCGCCGCAGCGCAGGCAGGCCATGCTCCGTCCGAGCCTGGTTGGCCAAGCGCAGCAACGCGTCCGCCGGGTCGGGAGACTCGCCTTGCGCCCGCACCAGGCGAGGCATGCCTGCCAGCAGAGACAACAGCATCAGCATCATCAAACGTCGTCCATACACTTGCATCCTAAACACTCGGATCCTGGTCATCCGTCTATTGAAACACCATTGCCATCCAGCCGTAAGCTCCCCACGCCTTCGGTCGCTCGGTATCTCTTGAAAGCAGGCATCCGCGCCCTCGCCGCTGAAGTTTCCGATTGTTCGGTAGACTTAGAGTGCGAGTCCGCCTATGACTTGTCGCCGCGCCCGCGCCTCTCGGGTCCGGTGAGCTTTTTCAGAATGCAAAGGACTCCTTTCCCTATGAAGTTGCAGTTGCTCGCTCCATGCCTCACGCTGGCCCTGATGACCATCGCCGCCCACGCCCAGATCGGCGTCTACGTCAATCCCGTCGGGATTCATATCAGCAACTCCACCGCCGACAGCGGAACCTTCGCCTTCCTCGGCGACGGGGTCACCTCCCGCACCTTCTACGGCGTCAACTTCGGCGGCTATGACGACTTCTACCATCGCGGCAATCTCGACGCCGGCGTCGACATCCGCGACTCCTTCACCAAAGGCAACAATGCCAGCCTCAACAGCTTTCTCGTCGGAGCCCGGGTCGCCGGCAAACTGACCAACTACAGCTTCCGGCCCTACGTGCAGGTCTTCGTCGGCGTCGGCAGCACCAAGCCGCCCACCAGCACCGTGCACATCAGCCGCGCTACCTACGGGGTTCTGGGCGGCGTCGACTACCCGCTTGCCAAACACGTCGACTTCCGCGTCTTCGAGGTCGGCTACAGCGGCCTGTCCACCGTCAGCAGCGCAAACTTCAACGGCGTCACCAGCTATCCCGCCTCAAAGCTCTTCAGCGTCAGCACCGGCCTTGTCTTCCGCTTCCACTAAAGTAGGCGCTGCGCCCATGCTTTTCTGGTTGTCATCCCCGGGATCTGCTGTCGCTGTTGCCGTTGCTTTTCTGGTTGTCATCCCCGAAGGGGATCTGCTGTTCCTTCCGCCGAGCACACTGCATCACTCAGTCGAAACTCCACAAACTCCGCCAGCCTCAATGCGAGCTCCACGTCTTGTCCCCGGAGTTGCACAGCCGCTCGAGCGTACAGTCCGCGCACTTCGGCTTGCGCGCTACGCAGATCTGCCGCCCGTGATGGATCAGCTCGTGGGAGAAGGCGATCCACCGATCCTTGGGCAGAATGCGCATCAGGTCCTGCTCCACCTTCTCCGGGGCGGTCTCCCGGGTCAGCTCAAGCCGCCGCGACAGCCGCAGCACATGCGTATCGACGACGACTCCCACAGCAATCTCGAACCACGACCCAAGCACCACATTGCCCGTCTTCCGCGCTACCCCCGGCAGCCGCAGAATCTCCTCCATCGTCTCCGGAACCTTGCCGCCAAACTCCTCGGTCACCACTCGCGCCGCGCCCTGGATCGACTTCGCCTTGTTGCGAAAGAATCCCGTCGTCCGAATCATCTCCTCCAGCTCGGGCAGGGAAGCCGCAGCCATCGCCTTCGGCGTAGGAAAAGCTTTGAACAGCGCCGGGGTCACAAGATTGACCCGGGCATCCGTGCACTGCGCGGAGAGGATGGTCGCCACCGTGAGCTCCCACGCGCTGCGATGGTGCAACGCGCACACCACCCCCGGATACGTCTTCCGCAGCGCATCCAGAATCGCCCGCACCCGCGCCGGATCGGTCGGATTCGCAGTCTTTCCCGTTCGCTTCTTCGCCGCCACCGCCTCGGACGCGGCAATCGCCCGCGCCGCCGCCCCGCGCACAGCCTTCGCCTTGGCCCCTTGCTTGGTGAAGCTCCCAGTCCGGACCTCAGTGGTCTTCGCCACAGCCGCGCGGGCTGAACCCTGACCCTGAACCTTCTCTCTTCATCCCAGCCGGTCCAGCATCTCCATCGGCTGCACCCGCACGCAGCTGAAGATCGGCGTGTCCTCAAGCGTGTACATGCTGATCTCCGTCTCCCGAAGCTGCTGCACCAGATCCAGAAAATCCTCCGGGAAGTTCGTCTCGAACGCCACCACAAACTCCTGGTCGTCGATCCCGAACGAGTACGTCGTATTCAGCTTCACCCGCGGATACATCAGCCCGATCCGGATGTGCTCATCCATCAGCCGCTTCCGCTCCGGCGCCGGCAGCAGATACCAGGCCCGCGTCTTCCAGAATGGATAGATGAAGATGTACTTCTGCCCGCCCGGACGAATCGCCCCGCGCCCTTCGCCTTCGCTCTCGTCCGGCCGATCGATCTGGTATTGGCTCCGCTTCGTCATCGCGAGAAAATTATGCGGCGAGTCCAGATATCCGCCCAGCGGCGTGCGCATCAACTCGCTCCGCATCTGGTTCAGTTCGTCCACGCCATAGCCGATCGACCACACGCACATGTCGACATCGCCGCGCGTCCCGATCGTCGAGTAGGTCAGCGAAAGGAACTCGCCCGGCTTGTTCCACCTTCGCAGCACCTCGGCAAACGCAGCCTTGTGGGCAGCCTTCTCTTCCGGCGGCAGCCTGCGCCACTCAGGCATCACCTTGTAAAAGCTGAAGCAGACAATCTGCCGCTTCACCGCCGGCTTCGCAGGATCGTGCGGCTGCGCTTGAGACTGAACACCCGCCCCATAACTGCCCGCCGGCCTTGCCAAAGCCGCTGGCGCTGACGAAGAAACGCTCTCAACCTCCGGTGCAACAACCGTATCTGCCATCCACTTCTCCTTCTTTACCCAAAAAAACCATGAGTTGCGTCATCTCGACCGAAGCAACAAACAGTCTCATCGTTTGTTGCGCAGTGGAGAGATCCCCGCATTTTGCCTTTGCCGTTACATGCTCTTTGTTCTTCCACAGAGGACAGCTACCGCTCCGCAGCAAGGACGATCCAACGGCCACTCCTCCATGCTAGCGCATCGCGGCTGAACCTTCACCCCGCTATACTCACACCTGCATGTCACAAAAAATCATCGCGCTTCTGGTCGGCGCCATCGCTGCCGGCGGCTACGCCTCTGTCATCCTGCTGATGGCCATCCAGTCCGCCTGCGTCCCCATCCCGTCTGAGGTCATCATGCCGCTCGCCGGCTACGCTTTGGCCCACACGCAGCTCCAGCTGATTCTCCTCGCCACCATAGCTTCGCTCGCCTCCAACCTCGGCTCCATTCCCGCCTACTGGGTCGGCGCACGCGGAGGCCGTCCCATGGTCGAGCGCTACGGCAGCTACCTCCTGCTCAGCCGCCACGACCTCGACCGGGTCGACCACTTCTTCTCCCGCTTCGGCTCGCTCGCCGTCCTCATCGGCCGCATGCTCCCCATCATTCGCACCTTTATCGCCTTTCCGGCGGGCGTAGCGAAGATGAACCAGCTCCGCTTCCATCTCTACACCTTCCTCGGCTCCTGGCCTTGGTGCTATGCGCTTGCCTATATCGGCATGAAGCTCGGCGCACAGTTCAACTCGAACCCGCGCTTCCAGCAGGTCTTCCAACGCTTCCACCTCGGCGTCGAAGTCCTCCTCCTCGCAGGCTTCCTCTGGTTCGTCCTCTCCCACTGGAAAAACCGCATCCGCACCGAACCGGCCTGACCGAGGCTTGTCACGCGCCGTCAAAGAGGAATTGACGGCTTTGCATTTTGCAAAGTAACCTTGTGTATAGAAGATCTTTCGGACTTTCCCCATGAATGTCGTTACCCGAAAGCATCTGCTCGAAGCCGGGATTCAGTATCCAGAAGCTGAAAAAGAGATAAGAGCCTGGTACAAGATCGCAACCGCCGCTCGGTGGAGGAACTTCGTTGATGTGAGGCAGGTCTTTCCAGACGCGGATGCAGTGGATGGATACGTAATCTTCAATATTCGCCAGAATCGCTTCCGGCTCATCACTATCATCCATTACTCAAGGGAGAAGCCCACCCGAATCACTGAAGGCCACATCTACATCCGGTCCTTTCTGACGCACAAACAGTACGACAGCACCGCCAACTGGGACAAGGGGGTTAAACGATGAGCACAACACTGGTAGATCCCGCCAAGATGATTCGCCTCGGAGCACCCCGCCTCATTCACTCCGGCAGGGAACTGGCCGCCTATACCAAGGCGCTGTTCGATCTCACGGCTAAACCCGTTACGACCGCCTCTGAAGACGATGCAATCGCGCTCCTTACCCTGCTCATCGATCAATATGAATCGCGGTATCACGCCGTGCCCGATTCCGAACCAGCGGATGTTCTTCGCTTTCTGCTCGATCAGAATGGCCTCACCCAGCGCGATATCGTCAACGAACTGGGTAGCGAAACCACCGTCTCACTCGTCCTCTCCGGACGCCGCCAACTCACGCGCGATCACATCCTTCGCCTCAGCCGTCGCTTCCATGTAGCGCCCTCTGTCTTCTTCCCGGGAATTTAGGACGCGGCTGAAGTTCTCAAGGCATCGCTGGCATAAGGTCGATCCGCATGGCCGACCTGTTGACAATCAACCATCCGCAGTCCTATAAGATTCGAGGCGTGACCGCCGCCGGTATCCACAACGTATCTGCGGGTGTTGCGAGCATGCCAATCGAACCGTCTTCCTCTAGCGGCAAACTGAAGTGCCTGCACTTTGTGGCCCTTCGCTCTTCTTCCTCCTCCCCGCGCAAATCAGGCGCATGACAGTTCGGAAAACCGCAGAAGCAATCCTTCAGGAGATGTTCCCATGCAGCATACAGCTATCCGAAGCACCCTAGTCAGGGTTTTCGCAGGAGTGGCTCTGTTATTGACGGCCTCCTCGGCGATCAACGCCAGGGCACAAACCACGTCAGATAAGACGCTCGCTCCTCATACTCGCTTCTTTGTTCCGCCGCCGGCGGCTGGTTCCATTCCGCAGGCTCTCGGCCTTCTTGAACAGCACCAGCTGAAAAATGCCTTGCTCATCGTGGCCATGGAGGAGACTCCCCAGGCAGTCTGGCTTACCAGCGGCACACCGTCCGAGGTGAGTGCGGTAGTAACGAAGACCTTGAGCGAAGCCCGGGAACAACGGGCAGTTCCGCTCTTTGTGCTGTACAACATCCCAGACCGCGATTGCGGCAGCTACTCCGCCGGCGGCGCGCAGAACACGACGGACTATGACGCCTGGATCGACGCCGTTGCTTCGGCGATCGGAGACCGAAAAGTTGTCATCGCTGTCGAGCCGGATGCACTTGCGAACCTGCCCAGCGACTGCGGGTATAACCCTGCGCAGGTGAATATCGCCCAGGCCACCGCGGATCGCTATACCCAGATCAACTATGCGGTAACTAGGCTCGAGACCCAGCAGCGCACCCTGGTCTATCTCGATGCCGGGAATAGCGACTGGCACAGCGTAGGGGATATGGCGGTGCGGCTGGTCAACGGCGGCTTGAAGCAAGCTCAGGGCTTCTTCTCGAATGTGTCTAACTTTCGCGCCACCGACTACGAGACGAAGTTCGATACCTGGATCTCCGAGTGCATCGCCTTTGCGAATAACTCCGCTGACGGCGGTTGGCGGGTCGGGCACTACGACTATTGCGCAAGCCAGTATTACTCGCCTCTCGGGACGGTAGATCCGACCAACATCGCCACCTGGATTTACACCGATCAGTGGTATCAGCAGAATCTCGGAACTGCGGTTCCGACGACCCACTTCGTTGTGGACACCAGCCGCAACGGACAGGGACCCTTCGTTGCCACCGCATACGCAACCGCGCCCTATAACCAGCGGCTTCGGTGATTCAGACCCTCAACAGCGGAAGTTGGTGCAACCCGCCGGCTCGTGGGCTGGGACTTCACCCAACCGCCGGCACGGGTGTGCCGCTGCTCGATGCCTACCTGTGGGTGAAGAGGCCGGGACAGTCCGATGGAACCTGCGATGCGCAGGGCGGTGCACGCGCCTGGGACTACAGCTTGTATACGCAGCCGGAATGGCCGGCCGCCGCGGCCGAGCAGGCGACCTTCGATCCGCTCTGGGGATTGTACGACCCCATCGCAGGGGCATGGTTTCCGCAACAGGCTCTTGACTTGGCGCAGAGGGCAAATCCTCCCTTGCTGCACTAGGGTGGCATAAAGCAGGCGAGACAAGCAGCGCAGCCTGAAGGCTTGACGCGGCTGCTACAATTAGATCAGGACTAAAAAGAGGCCTGGCTTGAAGCTGGGTCTTTTTTATGCACCTGTGCGAACCTGGAAGTCCAGACCTATGTTCCCTGTTTCGAAGAATTTGCGCAACTTTGACGGGTGGGTGGGGGTAGCTTGTGGCGGCTCCTGCGGCAGCCCAATCCCGACCCGTGGCCCATTTGCGCCTGCCGTGCACGATAGGCGATACTGAGACTTCCGCCTTACGGAAAATCGCGCCATAGAAGGGTACCGCCCAGCATGTCCACACCCCAGGCCGCCACGCAAGAAGCGGCCAGCATCAAGCCCGCCACAGGAAAATTAGGCGTCATGATTCCCGGCATGGGAGCCGTCGCCACCACCCTTATCGCCGGCGTCGAAGCGGTCCGCCGCGGCTTCGCCAAGCCCATCGGGTCGACCTCGCAGATGGGCACCATCCGGCTCGGCAAGCGCACCGACGCCCGCAGCCCGCTCATCAAGGAGTTTATCCCCGTCGCCTCGCTCGACGACCTCGTCTTCACCGGCTGGGACATCTTCGGCGGCAACCTCTACGACGCCGCCAAGACCGCCCAGGTGCTCGACCGCGACCAGCTCGAGTCGATGCGCCCTTTCCTCGAGTCCATCGAGCCCATGCCGGCCGTCTTCGACCAGCACTACGTCAAGCGCCTCGAAGGCAAAAAGATCAAGGCCGGCAAGAACAAGTGCGACCTTGCTAACCAGATTCGCAACGACATCGCCGAGTTCAAGACCAAAACCGATCGCCAGATTATGATCTGGTGCGGCTCGACCGAAATCTACATCGAGCAGGCTCCCGTTCACCAGACCCTCGCCGCCTTCGAAAAGGGTCTCGTCGAGGACGACCCCAACATTTCCCCCTCGATGCTCTACGCCTGGGCCGCACTGAAGGAGGGCATCCCCTTCGCCAACGGCGCACCGAACTTGACCGTCG
This sequence comes from Edaphobacter sp., assembly GCA_965277545.1. Classification (GTDB taxonomy): domain Bacteria; phylum Acidobacteriota; class Terriglobia; order Terriglobales; family Acidobacteriaceae; genus Edaphobacter. The sequence continues at coordinate 4,075,054 of OZ255826.1, read as the reverse complement.
ATATCCCCGCCCTGCAGGAGCTCTCGAAGAAGATGAACGCTCCCATCTGCGGCAAGGACTTCAAGACCGGCCAGACGTTCATCAAGACCGTCCTCGCTCCCGCTTTCAAGGTCCGCAACATCGGCGTCTCCGGCTGGTATTCGACCAACATTCTCGGCAACCGCGACGGTGAGGTCCTCGATGACCCCGAGTCCTTCAAGACCAAGGAGGTCTCGAAGCTCGGCGTACTCGAACACATCTTCCAGCCCGAACTCCACCCCGATCTGTACAAAGACCTCTACCACAAAGTCCGCATCAACTATTACCCGCCGCGCGGGGACAACAAAGAGGGGTGGGACAACATCGACATCTTCGGCTGGCTCGGCTATCCGATGCAGCTCAAGGTCGATTTCCTCTGCCGCGACTCTATCCTTGCGGCGCCGCTCGCGCTCGACCTCATACTCTTCATGGATCTGGCCGCCCGCACCCCCAGCCTGCGCGGCCTCGGCATCCAGGAGTGGCTCAGCTTCTACTTCAAAGACCCTGACTCGGCCCCGGGAGTCTACCCCGAACACGACCTTTTCATCCAGAACATGAAGCTCAAGAACACTCTGCGCCACATCATGGGTGAAGACCTCATCACCCATCTTGGCCTCGACTACTACGGCGAGTAGGGATAGATGAACGCCAGCGAGGGGCAGCAGGAACGCATTCTCCGCACCTTCACCGTTCTGCACACCCTGCGCCAGGACTGGGGCGGCGCGCTCATCGCTGCATCCGGTCTCGGGCCCGACGGAGCAGCCCTCGCCGCCGCCTCGAACGTAGCCGGAGCAGTCTGCCTCTGTGTGGAAGACGACTCCGCCCGCATCAAGGAAGCCATACGCTCCGGCGCCTGCGACTTCATCGTCAACACGCTTGATGAAGCGCTCCGCACCATCAAAAATGAGATCCGCAAGCATTTGCCCTTGTCGGTGGGACTGCAGGCAGATCCGGTTTCGATTTTCAATGAGATGTTCGAGCGTGGGATTGCTCCAGACGCATTCGCCATATGGTCAGACCACGGCGTTGCGTTAGAGAGCCTAAGGAACTTCAGATCGAACGGCGTCTCCATTCTTGATTTTGAACTCCTTCATTTTGAACTCAACGATGCGCGTATGGCTTCGATTCACGTCGGAACGCAAGTCGAAACACTTCTCCGGCAAAAACGATGGCGTCTTCAAAGCTTCATCTTTGAAACATCGTCCGCGCTGAGGACCTTTGAAGCTGACGCACTCTCGTTGTTGTCCGAGCAGGACAAGCTCCGTCGAAGCTGGCTTCGCGCCGCTCCAAGAATTCTCCAGCGCGAGCGCCCGTGGCGGCGCGTGCTTTGGCTTACCGAAGACGAAGAGCAGACGCTGAAAAAGATGATGCCGTGATATCCCGCGCAAAGCAGGACGCAGACCATCGCACAAGAAGGCGTAGCATAGAGATAGGGTTAGGTGGAGGAGTGATTTGAAGTGGATGCGCAGATTGGCGGTAGTGGTCGGCCTGCTGACTGCAGGAGCATCGGCCTATGGGCAATTAGCGGGTTCTAGTAAGCCGCTTGGATCGTCCGCGCAGGCGTTGCCGCAGTACCTGAAGGATGCGGGCGTAGAGCAGCGGCTCAATCAACCGCTTCCGCTCACGGCGCACTTTGTGGATGAGAACGGAAAGGCAGTGACTCTGGGCGAATACTTTTATCATCGTCCTGTGGTGATGGCGCTGGTGTACTTCAAGTGCAGCATGCTGTGTCCTCAGGTGCTCCATGGAATGGCCGTGGGCCTGAAGAGCAGTGAATTTGTGGCAGGCAAAGATTTCGACGTTGTCGTCGCGAGCATTGATCCGACGGACACGCCTTCGGACGCCGCTACCGCGAAGAAGACATTTCTACAAGAGCTGGGAGACAGCTCGAGCCCGGCGGATGCAAGTGTGCACTTCCTCACCGGCAAGGATGTTGCGATCTCTGAGCTCAGTCAGGCGACTGGTTTCCACTACGTGCGCGTGCCTGGCACGGATGGAAAGATGGATCAGTTTGCTCATTCGAGCGTCATCATGTTTGCGACACCGGATGGGCGGATGTCGGAGTATCTGTCTGGAATCGACTATCCCTCTCGCGATGTGCGGCTGGCGCTGGTGGATGCTTCACAAAGGAAGATCGGGACAGTGAAAGATCTCTTCCTGCTTTACTGCTGTAACTACGTCCCTTCCGCAGGCAAGTACACCGTGGACATCTTGCGATTGCTGGGGATCGGCGCAATGGTGACGCTGGCCGGCTTGGCTGCGGGTTTGTATCTGCTGACGCGGAAGAGACCGGTGCGCGGAGCCGCGGTATAGGGAACTCCCCTCGCCATCGCCCCCGTCTGTCCATGCAGGGCAACTTTAGGAAAATAGAAATTCCTTCTCCCGAAGGTCTTTGATCGTGTCGCGTAGCTTGGCTGCTTTTTCAAACTCGAACTTTTTGGCCGCTTCGCGCATATCGGATTCGAGATGATTGATGTAAGTGTCCAGCTCCTGCTGGGAGGCGAAGTCCGGCATGCCCTCGGCTTCATCGGTCAGGTCGGCGTAGTCGGCGTTGATGATGCCGGCTAGGCCCATCTCGAGGGGCCGAATGATGGACGTTGGAGTGATGCTGTTTTCTTCGTTGAAGAGGACCTGTTTTTCGCGGCGACGGTCAGTTTCGTTAATGGCGCGCTGCATGGAGTCGGTCATCTTGTCGGCGTAGAGAATGGCTCGGCCTTCAATGTGTCTTGCGGCGCGGCCGATGGTCTGGATGAGGGAGCCCTGGGAGCGGAGGAAGCCTTCCTTGTCGGCGTCGAGGATGGCGACTAGCGACACTTCAGGAAGGTCAAGGCCCTCGCGGAGGAGATTGATGCCTATGAGCACGTCGTACTCGCCTTTGCGGAGGTCGCGGAGGAGCTTGATGCGCTCGAGGGTCTCGATCTCGGAGTGCATGTAGCGGCAGCGGACGCCGACTTCGGTGTAGTAGCTGGCGAGGTCTTCGGACATGCGCTTGGTGAGAGTGGTGACAAGGACGCGCTGGTTCTTTGCGGTTCGGTCGCGGATCTCGGCGAGGAGGTCGTCGATCTGCCCTTTGACAGGGCGGATCTCAACAACGGGGTCAATGAGACCGGTGGGCCGGATGATTTGCTCGACGACTACGCCGGCTGACTTCGTCAACTCATACGGGCCGGGAGTGGCGGAGACATAAATGATTTGGCCAGTCCGAGATTCGAACTCCTCGAAGCGGAGGGGGCGATTGTCCATGGCACTGGGTAGGCGAAAGCCGTAGTCGACGAGGTTCTGCTTCCGAGATCGGTCGCCGTGCCACATGCCGTGAAGCTGCGGGACGGTGACGTGGGATTCGTCAATGAAGAGCAGATAGTCCTTCGGGAAGTAGTCGAGCAGCGTGGGAGGAGGTTCGCCGGGGAGACGACCGGAGAAGTGGCGTGAGTAATTCTCAATGCCGTGGCAGAAGCCTACAGATTTAATCATCTCGAGATCAAAGCGAGTGCGCTGGTGGATGCGCTGTGACTCTACCAATCGACCTTGATTCTCCAGTTCCTTCTCCCACCACTCCATCTCTTCAAGAATGGAGGCAACGGCTGTGGTCTTGCGCTCGGGCTGAACGACGTAGTGGGACTTGGGATAGATCGGCAGGCGGGAGTACTTCTGCTTGACAGTGCCGAAGAGGGGATCGATCTGGGAGAGTGCATCGATCTCGTCGCCGAAGAGCTCGATGCGATACGCCGACTCGTCATAGGTAGGGTAGACTTCTACGATGTCGCCGCGGACGCGAAAGGTGCCGCGGCGGAAGTCGACATCGTTGCGTTCGTAGAGAATCTCGACGAGACGGCGGGTGATGTCTTCGCGCTTGAGCTTCTGGCCTTTCTCAAGCAGCATCAACATGCCGTAATACGCTTCAGGCGAGCCAAGGCCATAGATGCAGGAGACGGAGCTGACGATGATAGCGTCGCGGCGCTCGAACAGACTGCGTGTAGCGGCGAGACGAAGCTTGTCTAATTCTTCGTTGATGGTGGATTCTTTTTCAATAAAAAGGTCGCCCGCTGGGATATACGCTTCGGGCTGGTAGTAGTCGTAATAGGAGACGAAGTACTCGACGGCATTGTTCGGGAAGAAGGTTTTGAACTCATGATAGAGCTGAGCGGCGAGAGTTTTATTGTGCGCGAGGATGAGTGCGGGGCGTTGCAGCTCTTCGATCACCTTGGCCATGGTGAAGGTTTTGCCTGAGCCGGTGACGCCGAGTAGCACCTGGTCTTTTTCACCGGCATGGATCCCGGAGACGAGGTCGGAGATGGCGCGAGGCTGGTCACCCTGCGGCTTGTAGGAGGTGGAGAGCTGGAAGTCCATCTCTCCAGGATAAAGCAGGGTGTAGGGTGGAGGGGTAGGGCGTAGAAAACGAGACGGGGTGAAGCGGAATGGGTGTGGGGACGGAGTTATGGCTGGTTCGACATGGAGAGACGGCGTGGAGTTTGAGCGGAGCGCATACCAGCCGTACGGATATTCCGCTGACCGAAAGGGGGCGCGAGCGCGCGGAACAGCTAAGAGAGTATCTCAAGGAGACCAAGTTCGATGCAGTCTTCGAAAGTCCGATGCAGCGAGCCCGGGAGACGTGTGCGATCGCCGGCTTTGGGGATGTAGCTCACGTCGAAGAGGGGCTTCGGGAGTGGGATTACGGAGTCTATGAAGGCAAGACGACCAAGGAGATCCAGGCAGAGATTCCGGAGTGGTCGGTGTGGAAGAACGACATCGTGGACGGCGAAACGGTGCAGCATGTGGGCCAGCGCGCCGATGGCGTGATCGGTCGTGCCTTGGCCGCAGCGCCTGAAGGCGGGAGAGTGGCATTGTTTGCGCATGCGCATATCCTGCGGATTCTGGCGGCGCGCTGGGTGGGACTTCCGGCAAAGGATGGAGCTTTGTTGGCCTTGGGCACGGGAAGCGTGAGTGTTCTCGGGTGGGAGAGGGAGACCCGCGTGATCGAACGTTGGAATCGGGAGTTCAGTGAGCAGCAGGCGACGTCCTAACGTGCTGGGGCTGGAGACCCATGCCGACGAATCGCGCAGGAACTTGCTGAAAGCCCGGGATGCGGGTGAGAATGCGAAGCAGAAGCGGCGGCGTGATCGGACCATCCTTGCGCAGCACGCGGTTCAGGATGCGATGGGCTGCGACCTGCACGCGTTGCGTATTGCGGACGGCGCCTTCGCGGTAATGCTGGACGCTGGCTAAATGATGTTCTGTGCATGTGTTGGAGAGCAGGGATTCGATGAGGATGTTGGCGGCGGCGACGGCGTCCTGTAAGGCGATGTTGATGCCGATGCCACCGACCGGCGACATGGCGTGGGCCGCGTCGCCGATGCAGAGCAGGCCGGGGGAAAACCATCGTTGCAGGCGGTTGACCTGGATGGTGAGGAGCTTAACCTTGTCCCATGAGTCAATTTCTGCAGTGCGCCCGGCGAGAAAGGGGACGATCCGCTCGATGCTCTCTTGGAACGCGGGGATACCGGCCTGCTGGATTTTTGGGAAGGTGTCTTTTGCGATCAGATAGCCGACCTGGAAGTAGTCGTTGCGATTGATGAGAATGATGAGCCGGCCGTAGTTGATGTAGCCGAGGGCATTTTCGGGGTCGTAAGATTGGCGGCCGATGCGAAGCCAAAGGACGTCGATCGGAACGCCCTGATTGAGCAGCGGGAGGTGGGCGGAGTCTCGCGAGATGGCGTGGCGGCCGTCGCAGCCTACCGTCAGGGTGGCGGGAATATCGACCTCTCCCTGAGGAGTTTTCGCGTGGACGCCAACGGTCATGCCGTTCTGCTGGAGCAGTCCGGTCGCCTCGTGCTCCGTCAGGAGGGTGAATTTCGGGTAGCGGGAGGCTTCGGTCGCGAGGAAGTTGAGGAAATCCCACTGCGGCATCAGCGCGATGAACTTTGCATGGGTTGGCAGGTGAGAGAAATCGGCTATGGCAAAGCGTTCTCCTCCAATCGTGGCCGAGAGGCCGGTCACCTGGGAGTGCGGCAGTGCAAGGAACTTCTCAAACAGGCCGAGTTCGTAGAGCAGATCGAGCGTGGAGGGATGGATGGTGTCGCCGCGAAAGTCTCGGAAGAAATCTTTATGCTTTTCAAGCACCGTGACGGGAACGCCGGCGCGGGCGAGCAGGAATCCGAGCATGATGCCTGCGGGACCTCCGCCGATGATGCAGACGGCGGCCGGTGCGAGTTCACCAGCGGTCAAGGACATGATGGAAAGAGGGTAGCAGCGGCAGGAGAAGCGGTCAAAATGGGCGAAAACTTCGAGATGGTTGCGGCCGCTCGAAGCTCGTATTCCTGCAACACTCTTTGCTCATTTTGTCTCGTCCGCGCAGAGGCATTCGAAGTGCGGAATCACCGAAATGCTAAGACCCACGCTAACTGCGATCAATGTGGAGGATGCGAAGCCAGTCGGCGGGCGAGTGGGCGATCTGGTCCGGACTGGCAGCAGCGAGCGAGTGAGGATTGAATCCGAACGTGCAGCCCACGCTGCGGGCTCCGCAATTTCGAGCGGTAAGCACATCGATATCCGTGTCGCCGATCATGAGAGTCTCCTCTGCCGCGATCGGACGAAGCGTAAGAAGGGAAGCTTCCGAGATAAGGCTTCGCAGTCCCTGTGGGTCCGGTTTTTTCGTGTGGAAGCTGTTGCCGCCATAGTTCTGGAAGAAGAAGCGGGTCAGACCGAAGTGGCGGCAGATATCGCGCGAGGGGTTCACAGGTTTATTCGTGAGCACGGCCATCAGGATGTCTGGATATGTGGAACGAATCGCCTCCAGAGATTCAAGTACGCCCGGATACACATAGGTGTAATCGAGTTTGTGGTTCCGGTAAAAGTTGAGAAAAAATAGGATCGCACCCGCAACATATTCTTCATCGTGAACATCGCCCTCGGGATCGCCGATGGCGCGGCGAACGAGCATAGAGGCGCCATCGCCGATGTATCCGGAGATGACGGCTTCCGGCAGCTCCGGTTTGCCGAGGTTCGCGAGCGTCGCATTGACGGAGTTGCAGAGATCCCGGCGGGAGTCAATCAAGGTGCCGTCGAGATCGAAGACGATTAGACGCGGGAGATCGAGTGAAACAGGAGACATATTCTGAGGGTAACGGATGGCACTCGTATCGCCTCCTGAAAACCAGCTTTCGCGTCCCAGTAACGATGCTTGCAACTTTGGTTGTATCTGGCTCTCCTGTAGTGGAGAGTAGGCTGGCTGAGCACGCCAACTCGCTCCACTGAGAGACGCCTCCCCATGCGATTCGACGTCGGCACATTCTCCACTACGCTTCTCTGCGCTTGCTGGGCTGCCGGCATTGGCGGCCTCGGGCAAGCGCCTATTCCTACACTCTCGGTCGATGTCTCCAGTGGACAGCATTCCATCAGCAAAGAGGTGTACGGAATTGTCAGCTACGGACTGGATGCGAATTATGCAAAGGAGATCGCCGTGCCGAATATTCGCTGGGGCGGCGACGGCACTACCCGCTATAACTGGCAGGCGGATTCGAGCAACGCCGGGTTCGACTGGTATTTCATGGGAGGAAACGGCACGACAAATCCGGTGCCTGGCGCTTCGGCCGACCTCATGATCCGAACCTATGCGCCGGCTGATGCGCTGATCACGATCCCGATTATCCCTTACGTGAACAAGTCAGCGGCCTGGAGCTGCAGCTTTCCCGTTTCCGTGTATGGGCCGCAGCAATCGACTAATCCCTACGTACATCCGAATGGCGACACCTGCGGAAACAGCATTGCTTCAAACGGAACGCAACTGGTGGACAGCAACATCTATGCAAATCACATCGACAACTCGACTGGCTTGCAAAAAGGCTGGCTTCAACACCTGGTGGGAACTTTCGGCCCCGCCTCGCAGGGTGGAGTTGGCTTCTACCAACTCGACAACGAACCGGATGGATGGGGCAATACCCATCGTGATGTTCTGCCGAACGGCGCGGACTACCCGACGATTACGCAGTTAGGGGAGCAGTATGCCGCGGCGATCAAACAGGTAGACTCGTCGGCGATGGTTCTGGGGCCGTCCGACTTCACTCTGGGCGGCTGGGTGGGCGACACGACCAAGCAGAATGGTCTGCTCGCAGGACAATATTACCTGCAGCAGATGGCGGCATACCAAAAACAGAACGGCGTGCGCCTACTTGACTATTTTGACGAGCATTATTACTTTGACGTCTCCTCACCCGCGGCTCAGCTCGCCTCCACCCGAACGTTATGGGATCCTAGCTACAACGGCGGGACGTGGGTAGAGCAGTGGGTCTTCGGTGGACCCATGCAGCTGATCCCGCGCTTCAAAGGTTGGGTAAGCCAGTATTATCCCGGCACCAAGATCTCGCTCTCAGAATATTCGATTGATAGTGGAAGCAAGTCGATCGTCGATGCTTTAGCTGAGATGGATGTTCTGGGCATCTTTGGACGAGAGCAGTTAGACTTCGCCAACATGTGGTCTCCTCCAGCCCCGACGGATCCGATCGCCTTCGCGTTCAAGATGTACCGCAACTATGACGGCAACGGTGGACAATACGGCGACACCTGGGTAAACGCGATAAGCTCGGACCAGAGCCAGCTTTCGGTTTACGCTGCCCAACGATCGGCCGACAAGATAGTGACGATCCTGGTCTTGAATAAGACGACAGCTGCGATCAGCACAACCCTTACTCTTGCCGGTGTCACTCTGCCGTCTTCCGCCGCCGTCTACCGCTATTCCGGTACGAATCTTCAAGAGATTCAGTCGAGCACAGCCTCTATACAGAGTGATTCGATCAGCTACAGCTTTCCCGCGTACTCAGCGACCTTGTTCGCAATCTCTCCCGCTCCGACCCCGCCGACTGGTACGACTTCTACCCTGTCCGCTTTACCGACGCAGGCGACCGCAGGACAGAATGTTGTTCTTACGGCTACTGTGACAGGGGGATCTCCAACGGGTCTGGTAACCCTTGCTGATGGGGGCGCTTCGATAGGAAGCGTGAGCCTGTCTGGCGGCGTAGGGGTCCTGACCCTTTCCACGCTGAGTGCCGGTTCGCACAGCATCACCGCGGCTTATTCAGGTGACCGGGCCAATGCCGCTTCGACTTCAAACCCGGTGACCGTGAGCGTTACGCCACCTTCGCCTGCCAGTACGACGACGACGCTCACCTCTTCCTCTTCGCAGCTGACCTCAAACCAAAACTTATCGCTTACCATGACGGTTGGCAGTGCTAGCGGTACACCATCGGGAACCGTGACGGTAAGCGACAATGGCACCATCCTGGCGTCCGTGCAGCTAATCAGTGGAACAGCGAGCTTCAGCGACAGCAGCTTGACCGTCGGAAGTCACAGTCTGGTCGCTGCTTATCAGGGTGACTCCACTCACGCCACTTCGGCATCAGGTGCTCTGACCATCACCGTAGTTCCTGCCACGCCCCCGCCTCCAACTATCGCCAGCACGACTACCAGTCTGAACGCCTCAGCGACGCAGATGACGCCAGGGCAAATCCTGACCCTGACTGCCATGGTGACGGCATCGGCAGGCACGCCGACGGGAACTGTGACGTTCCGTGACGGCAGCAACGTGCTCGGAGCCGGGCCGCTGGTGAACGGAACGGCCAGCATAACAAGCACTCTAAGCGCTGGCAGTCATACCATTGTGGCTACGTACGCAGGAGATCCCGGCGATGGAGCTTCCAGCTCAGCAGCCGTGATTGTTATGGATACCGCTTTACCCCCGCTCGCGCCACAGGATTTTCAGCTTCAGTTGGCGGAACCAGCGATAACGCTTAATGCGGGGGACTCGGGGCAGGTTGGAATTACGATCACCCCTGAGAACGGGTTTGATCAGCAAGTCAAGCTCACCTGTTCGGGTCTTCCGGCGGGTGCCACCTGTAGCTTCTCTCCCTTGGTTCTCACTCCAGCAGCCACGATGACCAGCACCATGATCGTTGCGCTCGCTCCAGCACCTTCTTTGGCACGTTCTTCGATACTCCCTTTCCTCTTCCCTGTTCCTGCCGCGCTTCTGATTATGGGCAAGAAGAGAAAGGGAACACTCATCGCGTTCCTCAGTCTAACCTTGCTCATTGCGGGATGCGGAGCGGGCATTACATCTGCAGCGAAGAGCACGGTTTCAGCCAGTGCGGCGGCGAACACCTATCCGATTCAGGTGACCGCGGTATCGGCGGAGGGGCAGACCCACACGCAGCAGATCATGCTAGTAGTGGAGTAGCGAAAACTCTCACAAAATCCTGGCTTTAGGGACTGGTATTTGCCGCAGCCGCGGCTCTGTGCCGTCCAGGATGGTTTCAGCCACGGCCACAACCGGGAGCCTTCCTGACGGCAGCGAAGTACTCACCCCAGTGCTGTTACTTGCAGGAGGCAAGGCATCTGGCAGAGTGCCCTTGCGCCTCAGGTATTTATCACGCATGTGGATGGTGGGCCTTTCGACCAGGAAGTAGAAGACAAGACACAGCAGAAATGAGGCGACGAGGATTGTTATCGATTTGACAGGCCCGCGAGGCCAGCTTGCAAGGATGGTGTGAATATCGGAGAAGAACATCGTATGCAGCAGATAAATACTGTACGAGCACAGAGCTAATCCATGGATCGAGTTTTTCAGCAGGTTGCCGGCTGCAGTCGTTGGACTCCACTGGAGATCGTAAAGGAGTCGCGTCCAGCCAGCGAAGCCGATCGCCCAGTACAGGAAGATCGCTCCGTGGAACTTCATGCTGGACGTAGGATGCAGCTGTATAGCGGCAAGCAGCAAAATCGGAATCAGCGATACGGCGAAGGCCAGCGGGCGGGCACGGCTCCATAGATCCGGGTGATCGACATAGAGATAGGCGAGAAATACGCCCAGGATGAGACCCTCGCAGTGGAAGTGAGTCATCCAATACCAGTTCGTGGGGAGGCCGCCGTGCAGGAGAGACCAGGTTCGAAAGCATTGTGGGATCAGAGCCGCGAGGGGTAAAAGCCACAGGAAGGAGCGCCGTCCAAGCGCCCGCTCGACTAACCCGCCAAGAAAGGGGAGCGTGAGATAGAAGTGTTCTTCAACGCAAAGACTCCAGGTTACGCTGAGGCCTAAGATGCCGAGATAGTTCTGCAAGAAAAACAGGTAGTACCAGCGAAACTGATGGATGGCATCATGCGATCCCAGCAGCCCTACGACATAGGCGATCGCGATCGCGGCAAAGTACGGCGGCAGGGTCCTCCACCAGCGAGCCCGCCAGAAGTGCCAGAAGGTAAAACTTCCTTCCGATTGGGACCGAAGATAGATGCGGCCGATCAGAAAGCCGGAGAGGAGGAAGAATAGGTCGACGCCGATACCGAGGGCCCGCAAGCTGCTGAAGCCGTGCGAAAAGTACACCATCGTGATGGCAAGAGCGCGCGCCAGATCAAGGCCAAAGTTTCTTTTCGCGCCCATATCTTATGGTAAGGTGCCCAATCTGGAGAGTCAATGAAGTGTTTGATGTGCAAGAGTTTGCCGAAATGACTGGATTTTTGCATAGAAGTCTCGCCTACAGAGATCGGTGGCCGAACCGGCGATCGCCCATAGAATGTGAATGTGGAGTGCAGACCGGGCTCCAATTCTTTGCGGGTGTTCCGGTCAGATTGGGTGCAGCGATACTTTGTCTTTCGGATCGGTGGAGTTCGTGGCAGACTAAGGTAAGCTCGAATACATAGAGCGCCAGCAAATTTCAATTTTCGTCCCGGAAATGTGCAGCACCTTGGCAACAAACGCTTCGTAGCGTAGAAGCAGCAAGCCGTGTTTCCGTCAGCTACGATTCGTCCGATACTGCAAGTCGCATCTGGTGCAATCGCATCCTTGGAGTCCTGTCGCATGACGAGGCCAATTTTGAAGAGCGCTGGGATCAGATCGCTCGCTGGAGCGCTCATCGTGCTGGTCTTCGCTGTGAAGTCCGCCCGAGGCCAGAACGCTGTCTCTGCCACCGTGCCCGCGCCGCCTCCCATAGTCGAGTTGAAGAAGAATCCGATCGAGATTCTCAAAGAGCTGGAGCCGCCCGCCGACGCACCGTACGAGCTTGGGCGCGGAGACGAGATCTCCGTCGAAGTGGCTGGACGTCCTGAACTGACCAGCAAGCACGTGGTCGGTCCGGATGGCGAGATTACGCTGCCTGTAGCCGGTTCGGTACAGGTTGCTGAGAAGACGCGGGAGCAGGCGGCGGCGGCAATTCAGTCCGCGCTAAGCGGCTACTACGAGGGGGTCAGTGTTTCGGTTGGGGTCGATCGCTACACCTCGAATCGCATCAGCGTGATCGGCGCAGTTCAGCATCAGGGTGCGATGATCTTCGATGGAACTCCCCTGTTGCTGGATGCAATCTCACGGGCGGGGACCATTTCTCCGAGCAGCTCGAGCGCAGTGCAATCCGCGGCTACGATTGCACCCGCCTATCCTGAGGAGTGCATCATCTATCGTGGTAAGGACACTGTTTTCACCGTCGAACTGCGACAGCTGCTGGAAGAAAACAACAACCTGGCAGACTATCGCCTGAAGCGCGGCGACGTTGTCTATGTGCCGGGATTGAGCAAGTATGTTTCTGTGCTAGGCCAGGTGTCGCATCCGGGAACGCAGCAGCTGCATAGCACTTCGACGCTGCCCGAGCTGCTGGCCGATGCGGGAGGCGTGACGGAGAAGAGCGGGCGCGCTCCGGTCATCCAGATCATTCACCGCGGTACGGATCAGTCGCCGGGCAAGATTCAAGCGGTACCCTACAAGGACATTTTGCAGGCCAAAGCGCTCGATCTGACACTCCGCTCGGGCGATATTATCTTTGTGCCGGAGAGCGGATTCAACAACGCGGCCTATGCCATCGAGAAGCTTGCGCCTCTGGTGAACCTCGTTACCGTAGGCGCGATCCTGCGTTAGATCATTTTTCCTGTACTGTGATCCGGATGATGGATGCGAGTGCCGTTCTTATTGGGAAAAACTGCGTCGAGAGGCACGACGTGAGATACAGCCACAGGAAAAATGATCTAGTCGCATGCGCCGGCCATACACATCAGGAAAGCCATGCTTCGCTGCGGCGATAACGAAGGGGACGACAGTGTTCGAAAATATTCGTGAAGATTGGCGCACACACGAAGGAAAATGGAGTCGTCATGGTTTCTGGATACTGCTGATCTATCGCTTTGGGCGCTGGAGATACGGGATCAGGGCGCGCCCGATACGAATGCCATTCTCTTTTTGTTATAAGATCCTGAAGTTCTGGTCTGAGATGCTGCTCGGTGCGGAGCTGCCCTGCGAGGCAGTAATCGGGAGGCGCTTTGTCATCGAGCACATCGGCGGAATCGTGGTCAGCGGAGACGCGGTGTTTGGAGACGATTGTACGATGCGAAACGGAGTCACGGTAGGCCTGCGCCACAAGGGTCTGCGCGGGTCGCCGAGAATTGGAAACCGCGTCGACATCGGCGCCGGCGCCAAGCTGCTCGGACCGATTTACATCGGCGACGACACTGCCATCGGCGCCAACGCTGTCGTCATCTGCGATGTGCCGGAGAACTCTATCGCAGTGGGGATTCCTGCGAGAATTCTGTCGCGCGCGCCCTCAGCGGCGGTTCCAGTAAGCTCGGAGTAGATCACTTCTCGTTATCGCTGCACCTTGTTATCGCTGTACAGGCGTCTCTTGATCTTGCGTGATCGGAGCCGGCTCTGGAGCGATATCCAGAGGGTACTTGTCGAGGTCGGGATGCACGGAGATCTTTTCCCGGCGTCGCCTGCCAAACCGGCGCTTCTCCACACTCTGCACCATCGTCAGAAACTCCCCATCGGCATGCCGGAGACTGACGCCGCTGAGCACAGCTGCAATGCCGGCAACATGGAGGCGCCGGACCAGGGCAAGCGAACTGACCAGCTCTTTGCGTGTGGTTACACCCGATTCCGCAACTAGGATGGTGATATCGGCAAGCCGCGCAGCAAACTCAGCTTCCGCAGAGGACAGAAGAGGCAGCGCCTCGATGAACACAAGGTCGAAGTTCTGCGTAAGCCTCTCCAGATTCTCGGCGATCAGGCTCCCGCGCCTCAGCTCTGCCGGCCTCTCTTCGGGCAAGGTTGCAAGCTGCACCTCATTCCACTTTTTCGAGTCTTCTATCCCCACCTCATCCATCGGAGAACTATGGAGTGCGGCAGATGCCTTGAGAAGCATCGTCCGATAACCCAGCCGTCCCATCTTTGAAGCCAGGGTTGCGACTAGCTCAGTGATGTTGGTGCCAGGGGAGATCGCAGAGAAAACGTACGTCCTTGCCGAGGCAGAGGAGTGCGCCTGGTCAATGCCCGCGACGAGCCTCAACATAAACTCATCCACGACGTTGTCGTCGACGTCGGCCGGTTTCGGCAGGACTGCCATCGGCGGAAAGCTGAGGAGCGGGGTGATGTCCTCGGCTAGATAGATCTTCGGATCCAGCTTGTACCAGAGCAGAGCCGCCGAGAGGCCGCAGCCGATTCCAAACGGCAGGGCGGCCGCCAGGATCAGCCACTTCCTGCTCGTCTGCGGCTTGGCAGGACTTTCCGCCGGCAGCAAAAGATGCACGAGCCCCAAGGAATCGTGCTCCAGTTCAAGCGTGTTGATGGTGTTGTCGATCTCGTTGAAGCGAGCTTGAAGCCGCGCAACATCTGCTGTCACTGAAGCGGCCTGCTGCAGCCTCGGCGTGGCTTCGGTCGCAATGGCGGTCTGGCGCTGGAGCTCACTGGCCAGGCGACCCTCGATCGCCTGCTTGCGCGAAGCTTCGAGTTGAAGCCTGCCCAGAACCTGCTGAGCTGCCTTGCCGCGCAGCTCATCCGACATGGAGTCCAAGGATTGATTGAGCCGGTTCAACTCATCCTGATCCTGCTTGAAGAGAGGGTTTTTAGGAGTCAGGCCTGCCATCTGGGTAGCAAGTGCGCTGCGCCGCTGGCTGATCGTCTGCTTGAGAGCGTTCAGCCCTGGATCGTTGGTATAAGTCTCCGCTGCAGCCGCGTCGAGTGGACTTGAGGGAGCTGTCGATGTGCCGGAGACCGAGGCAAGCTGGGCATCGGCAATGGCTCTAGCCGCGCGCGCATCGGCAAGCTGCGATCGCAGTTGCGCGAGCTGACTGTCGAAGGGATTGGTCGAAGAGGTCGAGCTGCTCGCATTGGAGGCAGTACCGGCCGGATCCGCGACTCCGAGGCTGCTGCTGAGTCGAGCCTGTTGCTGAGTGCTGTGGTCGAGCTGGTCGAGAATTCGCGCCCGATCTTCTCTGAGCACGTGGAGCTGCTGGTCGTTCTGCGCCAGCTCGTCGGCGCGCTCCTTCTCAATGTAGTTCTCGACGACCGCATTGACGAGTGTGGTTGTGGCGCGTGCATCGCTGCCGCCGAGAGTGATCGATAACTGATAGCTGCCAGTCTCGCGTTCGACCTTGAGACTCTTCTGCAGCCTGGTGACGGTAGATTGCACCGGCTCGCCCGGCAATGCCCATAAGTTGTGCGGCGCAGCCTTCGCCGCGTCCTTCAGGGCGTCCGTAAGCGTGTCGGAGCGATGGAGCGTCTGAATCTGTTGCTGAATATAGCTGTCATAGCGGATGGGATCGTAAGATCCGTCAGCCGGATCGGTGATCACTCTCGCCTTCATCGGCTGAACGTAGACGAGGGCAGAAGTCTCGTAATAAGGGCGGCGGGCAAGGGCGTACGCGGCAAGGAAGACAAAGACGATGACGCTTAGCGTAAAGACCAGCTTAGGATGCATGCGAAAACTGCGGGCGATCTCCCGCTTGTAGTTTGTGGCCGGCGACTCCTGAGCGGCCGAAAACTGTGGTTGGTGGGATGACTCAGACGAGGGCTTGAAGATTACCGAATTCATGAATCTCCTTCGATTCGTCGACCTACAATTGCCGGCGGGAGGAAAGCTCTTTTCGCACTCGGCTTTGCCTTCCCGGATATGTCTACAATCTCAGCGAACGTAATCGTCCTTGCGAACACATGCGGTGGTGAAGCTCCTCCACGCCTGCATGCAAACGTTTGCAGGTTGAAAGTATTGCTGCTCTGATTGGCTTCCGGTGTGCCCACATGATACCAAAGTACGTCTATGCCTCAGCCTTCGATTTGTTCTCTTTGTATGAGAACGAAAAGAAAAGAAAAACAGATCAGGTGTAGACGCAGATTTCTTGCAATTGGTCCTTTACCTGCCGAAGTGTCGTCTTCTGCCTAACTACCTGCGACCAACCCACCAACAGGAAGAGAAGCTCGAAGGACTGTGCTCCCAACCAGACCGTCGTGATGGTAAATGTCAGTCCCAACAGAATGCCGAGCACAGAGAAGTCAAGCTGGCGATCCCCCGGATTTCGGCTCTCCAGTCCAGCCCTGAAGAAGGTCGTAATTGTTACCGCCAGGATCACCAGAAATGAGATAAGCCCGGCGTACCCCTGGACCAGCCAAAGAAACAGATATTCATTGTCGATGGAGCTCTGGCCATGGACGACGGGAACCATGCGCCCAAGCCCCCAGGCGCCGCCGCTTTCAGCCAGTGGAATGTAGTTGTCGATCAGCTCCGCGCGGTACTGCGCCGTCTCTTTCTCACTGCCGTAGTCGGTCCGTGGTCCGCTCAGATACTCTTTGCCATATTGATATGCGGGGATTCCGACGGCCAGCCCGAACGCCAACAGCAGGAGCGCTCTTCGCAGAGGCATTCTGGCTCGCCCAATCGAAGCTGCGGCCAAAGCGACGATCGTTCCGATCCAAGGGCCCCGGGCCTGAGTCATAAAGAGACTCAGAGCCAGAATGAGGACGATGATCTTCGAATGCCTAAGCGTGCTTTTGTCGGTCGCGCCAGATCGCGATCTCCTGGAGTGCCAGCGCATCATCCACAGAGCGAACACGAAAGCAGCCATCATGATGATGCCTGCGAACTCCGACTGCGTGTACGGGCCAGCCACTCGACCGAAGCCGCCCCGGAGCTGAGTGGTCGCCCAGCCCCATTGGCCTGGGTAGAAATGGGACCAGAGATACGTATACGGATTCCTCTTGAAAACGAACTCGTACATACCCACGGTGGACGCGCCGGCAACCAATAAGGCGAATCGCTTCATCATTGCGAGCTGCATGGATTGCTGATCCAGCAGCAGCTTGGCGGCCATGTAGGGGACCAGACCTTCCATCACCGCCAGAGCGCCGGCCCGCCAGGCTGCGTAGTGGACCCATTCGGAATATCCGCACGAGAAGATAAACACAGCGACATAGAGATCCATTCGTGAAAACCGCCAGCGATGTAAATCCATCACGATGATTCCCAGACCCAACGGCAACAGGCAGAGGTCCACGAATGTGAGGCGCGGAAGGTGGGTAATCTCGAGAAAAAAATTGGTAGGAAGCAGAAGCAGGACGGGGAGAAACACGTTCAGAAAGGCACTGCGCGTGCCACTCCGGACCAGCATGAAGATGCACACTAAGCCCGGGATGAGGGTAATGTAAGGCATCCTGGGTCCAGTCTAATGTATCGGTTGTGCCCTGAGTCTCTCTTATTTCGGCTTTACTGCAGTGACTTCTATGGGCATCTTGCATGCCGTACTATAGGGCTACACAGAACCCAGCGATCGAAAAGGCAATAGATACCAGAGCCGGATGCTTATCAGCGTCTGAAGGATTCGAGGAAAGCCATAGGATGTCCGACGCAAAGAAGACATCTCTCAGGATCACAATTCTTCTGCCTCTCGAGGGCACCTATCCGATTGGGGGATTCAAGGTTGCGTACGAGTACGCGAACTATCTTACCGCCAAGGGGCATACCGTCTCTGTTGTCCATCCCGCAAGGCTGATGATCGACCAGCCACTGTGGCGTCTCGGACTGAAAGACACGCTCCGCACAGCGCGGCGCTATCTGATGAACAGATGGACGGGCAGGTTCAAGCCTTCCTCCTGGTTTCAGGTCTCAGCCTCGGTGAAGCTGCTGTGGGTCTGGTCGCTCGCGGCGAAGTACATTCCTGACGGCGATGTCGTCTTAGCCACCGCATGGCAGACCGCAGAGTGGGCGGTGAACTACCCGGAGTCGAAAGGAAAAAAGTTCTATCTGATCCAACACCTCGAAACGTGGTCAGGTTCCGAAGAGAGAGTGTTCGCCACCTGGAAGATGCCGCTCAAGAAAATCGTGATTGCGAGATGGCTCGAACGTACGGCCGAAGAGTTTGGAGAGATGGCAGACCTGGTTTACAACGGATTGGACTTTGAGCGTTTCAGGCTGATCGAACCGCAGGACAGCCGCGATCCAAATAACATCCTGATGCCATATCAAGGCAGCCTGGACTGGAAGGGTTCGGAGGATGGCCTGGCCGCATTTGAGATTGCACGCCAGCAGGTGCCGAGTCTGCGTCTGACTCTCTTCGGGCGTGACAAAGCGCCCGATCATCTCCCGAGTGAGATCGTGTACTACCGAGATCCGCCGCAGCAGGTGCTTTGCGATCTTTATAACAGGGCGTCTATCTTCCTGTTGCCGAGCTGGACCGAGGGCTGGCCGCTCCCGCCGGCCGAAGCGTTGCAGTGCGGAGCAGCCATTGTCGTGACCGACATCGAAGGCACGGCAGCCTATGCCATCCATGAACAGACTTCGTTGCGCAGTCCGGTGAAGAGCCCCCCGGCCATGGCGGAGAACATCCTCAGGCTGGTGCGCGATCCGGAGCTACGCCTGAGGCTGGCTCGCGCTGGACATGCGGCGATCCAGGAATTCACCTGGGAGCGAGCCGGATCCTCTTTGGAAAAGATCTTCCTCACCGCAGTTGAGCCGTCCACCGACCCGGCTTATCCCAGCGAAGACAGCGTTGTATGAATGCGGTTGATAGCATTCGGCCCTTCCGGGTCTTCGTAATTTGTGCAACTTCAGCGGGATTCAAGCCGACGTGCAAAATTTGTTAGTAGTTGTTATGGACAAAAGGTATACTTCTCCGCTGTTCGGGTTATCCGCGGCGGCTCGTAAAGTGTACGAACTGAAAGGTCAAAGCATGGCAGACAACACAACCTCTTTGGCGGTCTGCCAGCCCGTTGCGTTGCAGGAGTCGGGCGAGACGACGAACCGGTCTTCGATCGGTTCCTCCTTTGCAGACCGGCCGGAGCAGACGATTACAGATTCGTCCGATCTGTTGCATCGCTTGTCTGACCTCGTTGAAGCCCTGGATGGCCTCTCCGGACCGCACCCAACGCCAGTCAGTCCGGCTCGTAAATCATGATTGTGCGATCCGATCCAATGCAGCTGAGTAGTTTCTTCGTTTAGCTCATACACAGTGAGAACTTTTGTCCGGTTATAGCGAGATCAGATTCTCACCCGAACAACTCGCGTTGCGAATTCCCCAATTTATCGTCTGAATCGTGCCATAATTACGGCGGGTTCACGAGTTGTCCCCTGTAAGACTTGCGAGGACAAATGAAACCAGGACAAGTGTGCCGCTGGTTGACGCTGTGGATCTGTTTGGCAGAACCAGCGTTGTCTCAAAGCCCTGCCATAAGCAACGCGCAGGTGACCAACCTCACCGCAAACTCTGCCACCATCACTTTCAGCACAGGAGTGTCCGTCTTCGCGGGTGTGAGCTACGCGGCCGCTCATGGTTCCTGGTCCTCCGTCAACGAAGCGACCGCGGTGAATCACGCCGTTGTTCTCAATGGCCTGACTGCAGGTACGCAGTACAGCTATGTCCCCTGGTATTCCGGCGGCTCAAACTTTCCTGGATACTCCTTCTCGACTCCCGTGAGCGGTCCTGCGATCAGCAACGTTCAGGCAACCAGGCTCACGGCAAACTCAACCGTCATCACCTTCAACACCGGGACGTTCGTTTTTGCCGGCGTAAGCTACGCAGGCGCAGATGGAAACTGGCACGCCGTCAACGAAGCCGCCGCAGTCGATCACTCTGTTCCCCTGACCGGTCTGGCTCCAGGCACGCAGTACAGCTACGTTCCCTGGTACTCTGGCGGATCCGGATTTCCAAGCTACTCCTTTACGACCCCTGCCGTCCCGGTCAGCCGTCCCCTTCCCACGACTAACATCGATATCGGCACAACGGTCATTCAAAACGGATTGAAACGTCTTGGCATGAACATAGAGGGTCAGGACTACTACGACTCCGGGCAGATGCTGCGTAATTTCGTCTTCCGCAATCCCGGCTTTGAAGGTGAAACATGGCAGTCCATCCTTCATTGCGCTGCAGCCACGGCAACGAGCTGTACGGATAGCAATGCATGGTCGCAATGGCCGGCGAATTTTCTCCAGGGCGCGAGCTTTCACTTCATCTACGGAAGCGCCATCGGCCAGACGGGGACCGTGCTGTCCAACACCGCCGCCAACTCGAGAGCCAACACAGGGATGACCGTAAATTTCTCGGGTCTGAATCAGTCTCCGGCTGCAGGAGACTTCGTTGTCGTGAACATGAAGACTGCCGGCAATGCGCAGGCGGGATGGTTGGCCTCGGCCTCAGGCGGAGGCACGCTCAGCACCGACTTTTCCGATCTCTTCTCGGAGAGCCCCGGCACCCAGGCTCTCAGCATGAATGCAGCGAACTCTGGACAGACCGCGCAGGTCGATTCCTACTTCGACACGACGAACACCAGAAACTTCGTCCTGCTCAACGGCACCTATCAGATATCGTTCCGGGCCAAAGGGACCGGCGGCAGCAAACAGATGGCGGTGTCTCTGGGCCGACAGATCACGAACGGAACCTACTTCAGTCAGACAGTGCCGCTAAGCTCAAGCTGGCAGAACTACAGTTTCAAGTTCAATGCCGCGGAGACGGCTTCTACCCCGGCGGGTGCGGTCGATCTTCGCTTTACTGTCTCGGGAGCAAGTGCCTATCTCGACGATGTGAGTCTGACCCCTGCCACCGCGAGCAGCGCCAATCCAACTGAATTCCGCGACGAGGTAGTCAGCACCTTGACCGCGCTTCAGCCGGGCACACTGCGCTATATGGACGACGGCGGCCCCTCCTTTGGCAGCTCTCTCGCGAACATGCTTGCCGTGCCGTTTGCTCGCCAGCGATCCGGCTCATCGATGTCCTTCGCCGAGGAAGACGATGTGCCGCTCGGGCTGCATGAGTTCCTGCAACTCTGCCAGACCGTAGGCGCCGAGCCCTGGTATGTTCTCCCGCCAGCCATCTCTCCTGACGAGATGCAGAGCCTGATCCAATATCTCGCCGGCCCCGCTTCGACGCCCTACGGCTCTATTCGTTCTGCACTCGGACAGTCCGCTCCATGGACCTCCGTCTTTCCCGTCATCCATCTGGAACTTGGCAACGAACAATGGAACAACGGCACCTTCCCCGGCAATGTCATTAACGATCCCATTGCGTACGGGAACCGGGTCGCAACCATCTTTGGCGCAGCGAAAAGTTCGCCCGCCTACTCCGCCGCCAACTTCGACCTCATCATGGGCAGTCAGGTCGTGAACTCCTGGCTCACCGGGCAGGAGGCGTCGCACTCTTCGAACTTTGACTCCATCTCGGTTGCTCCCTACCTGTTCGGCACGTTCAACGATAGCTCGTCCAGTGAGGCGATCTTCGGGCCTATGTTTGGCGAACCGGAGATGTGGGACAGCAGGCCAGGCGGATATATGTACCAGCAGGCGCAAGCCGCCAGTGCTGCCGGAAAGAACCTGGTTGTCTATGAAGAAAACCTGAGCACACAGAGTGGAACCGCGTCTCAGAGCATGGTGAACTCCGTCGTTCCATCGGTCGGCGGCGGCATCATGATGGCGGACCACATGCTTCTCCAGATGCGTGACCTCGGAGTAAAGACGCAGAACGTCTGGGCGCTGCCTGGATATTCGAATCAGTTCAGCAATTCGAATGGAGTCGCGGAGACGTCACCCGTCTACGGCACCGTGGTTGACATGGGAGGACAGACAAATCTTCGCCGGCCCGTCTTTCTGGCTGAGCAGCTCACAAACGCGGCGATTCTGCCTTCGATGTTGGGAATAATCCTCTCGGGCGCAAACCCCACGTGGAACCAGCCCCTCAGCACCAATGATTCGGTTCAGCTCACCGGCGCTCACTACCTGCAGACGTTCGCCTTCACGGATGGCGCAAACCGAAGAAGCGTCGCGGCTATCAATCTAAGCCGGACAGCTTCGATGCCCGTGACCTTCAGCGGAGCCAATGCGCCTACCGGAACTGTCACTGTGAGCCAGCTTACCTCGGCCAACCTTACGGACACGAATGAAAACCGACCGATGGTTGCAACAACCAGCCAGACCATAAGCAACTTTCCATCGGGAACGCCCTACTCACTGCCCCCATTTTCTATGACGGTCTTTCAGTGGTAGCAGTAAAGCGCAGCACCGCTGCACCTTGGCTAGAGCCTCTGAGAACGAGCAGTCTCAATATTCCATACCGCTAGACTGTAGCGCCCGCGTGGCTGCTCCAGCGTGCACTCCTGACAACCATTCCTATGGTGTACGAGTTTCTGTTGCGCCAGCTCCATGTCCAAGTCCGCCTCAATGCGCTCCTGGCTCGGTGAGTCCTCGCGGCTCTCGGCTTCCATCCGAAACGCGTTATCGGAAGCGATGTCTCGTGCCTTCATGAGCTCGTAGCCTTGCTGGCACGTGATCTTCTCGATAGCCTTGCACCGCGAACATACCTTGGTGTGCACATAGCATTCGAGGAGTGATTCGATCATCTGTGCTGAAAGACGCACAGGAAGAGTCGACACGTGCAAACCAGGCTGACGCGGCAGCATCTGCTCAAGTTGCTGCCTGCACAGCACGCTGAGGTGATGACCTTGGTTGCATCCCCAGAAAAACGATCGAAGGAACTGTTCCGGGTCTTGCAAGAACGGGAGACTGTTGGGCATGGATTCCCCTTTCTTGATCGAGGCCAACGGCCGGATGCGTCGGGTGAGCCCTACCGCACGCTGATGGCGCGTGTAATTACGTCTGCGCCAGTTGTAAGCTTTCGCTTATTGTTGCACGATGTGCAACCTTTTCAAGGTGTAAGTTCAAAGAATTTCTTACGAGTTACGTCAGTTTTCGGAGCAAGTTACGCGGCGACCTCAAGCCGACTCAGAGGTATCGCTGCTGATCAATTCTGTTGATAAACTTAGGTTTAAGCTGTTGCACCCTGTGTAACGCACGTGTCCTAACATCTGTCTTCGCTAAGGAAAGACCCTGCTATGGCCGGCAGATTCTCCAAGTCGATGCTCTCTGCGTCCATGCAAAAGCTTCTGAGGGTGTCTGCGCGGATGCGCGGGTCTTTCTTCAAGCTTCGCTCGCACGCCTCTCTCGCAGCCCAGCTTCAATTCGATCTCCCATCCTCTGTCGTCGTTCTTGGAAGAGTCTGGACTTACGGTACGGGCGCCGTTCGATTCGGAAAAGACACGCTGCTTTACCCGGACCTGCATCTTGAGACCCAGGGCGCAGCCACCATCTCCTTCGGCGACGGCGTAGTAATCTCGCGAGGCGTTCATCTGGTCGCGATGTCCGGGATCACAGTGGGGGGCGGATCAATGATTGGAGAGTACAGCAGCATCCGAGATGCGAATCATCGGAGGCAGGAAGGCGTTCCCATTCGAGATGCCGGGCACATCGCGCGGCCAATCGTCATCGGCAGAGAGGTCTGGATCGGCTGCGGCGTCACTGTTTTAGGAGGCGTGACGATCGGCGACGGAGCGACCGTTGGCGCAAACGCTGTCGTCACCCGCGATGTAGCCGCCGGAGCGACTGTCGTAGGGATTCCAGCCGCTCCCATGCAGGTCCGCGGCGTTACGAAAGTCGCTTCAGAGAATGAGCCGCCAGTAGCATTGCGATAAAGACAGCCGTCATGCCGAGATCCTGGCGCCAAGGCCGGATTCCCTGACGTGTCACACCGGACTGGATGACGAAATACAACGGCAGATCTCCCGCAGCAACGGCAGCCACTCCTCCAACCATGCCGAAGAAATGAAAGGCGATGGGAATTCCCGAGACAATCGCAAAGCAATAGGCCGCATTCCCGTACGCACCATACTTCGACTTGCCCATCGACAACAAGACTGGATAAGTCGTCTGATAGAGCAGCGTCTGCCATAGGCCAAGCCCGAGAATCGGGATCATCCAGGCCGCCTCATGATAACGCGCATCGTACAACTTCATGATCAACAGGCCGCCCCACGTGACCATCAGAGTAAGCATGAACCCACCTGCGAGTAGCGCATACAAGCGATAGTGCAGAAACTGCGATTCGAACTCTTTGATGGGCCGATGAATCATCTTTGCAATGAATGGATAGGCCACTCTCTGCCCTAGAGCGAGGATGATTGCGCGCGGAATATCGGACAGCTGGTAGGCAAGCCCGTAGATTCCAAGAAGAGCCAGCGGAATGAGTCTTCCGAAAATCAGCCTGTCAGCCTGTGAGGCAAAGAACCAGAAGGCCGTCGCCAGCAGGATCCACTTACCG
The DNA here is from genome assembly GCA_965277545.1 of Edaphobacter sp. Taxonomy (GTDB): domain Bacteria; phylum Acidobacteriota; class Terriglobia; order Terriglobales; family Acidobacteriaceae; genus Edaphobacter. Next base: position 4,050,676 of record OZ255826.1, on the reverse strand, counting down.
AAATGCACAATGCTATGCACTGATTCTTTGTCCCAGCGAAATGAGTTACGAATCCCGGACGTGATTGCGAGAATATGGCTCAGGCAAAGACGGTATATCGTCGATACCAGCTGACCCGCTACGATGGCCCAGACGGACGGTCGAAAGTAAGCCCACGCGATCGTCACTACCAGGGAGACAACTGCGGTTGATCCATCGATGGCGAATAGCCGCTTCACCCCCATATGCCGTGACAGGGTCAGCAGCCCGGTACCGTTGAAGCCGCTGACTAACGTACTTAGAGCCAGAACCGGAAGCAAATACTTAAGTTTCGCATCGTGATAAAAGACCGCCACCGGCCAGCTCAAGGCGATGGCTATCAGCCACAGTGCCACACCGCGCACCACCTGTAGTGTCCATGCGGTATTGAGGAAAGTAGGTTCATCTCCCCTTGGTGACTGGATCACGCTCGGTGTCAATCCTATGTCCGATAGTAGATTGATTCCGACGATCAATGTAGTGACCAGCGTAATCTCTCCAAAATACGCCGGAAGCAGCAGCCTCGTAAGGACAAGACTGCTGACGACTCGCAGTCCCATCCCGAATCCGTATTCCAGAATCGACCACAGCGAAGCCCGCAAAGCCGTCTTTTTGAGCGACATTCCTGACGGAATTTGTTCAGAAGCTATTTCCAGGTTCAAGAGTATAGATTCCTTTTCATTCTGTCTGATTCGGAGCGTTCTTTGGACAATTTCTATAAAGCATTCTTTTACAGCTGTGAAAGAAGCACCGCCTCCATGACTAGATAGCCTCTGCGTTTCATGTGAACTCCGTCAGCCAAATAGGCTGGATGGTTTACCAGCGGAGTGTAGTAGTCGACCAGCTTCCAATGATGCTGATGTGCCAGCGAAGCGATGCGACGGTTAAGGTCGATGACAGCCGGCATGTAGTTCTTCGTGTCACCGGGAACGTAGTTATGAAAAATAGGAGGAATTTCACAGAGAACCGGCTCAGCATTTTCATTAACAGTCTCTTCCCCGAGCATCTCTAGATTGTGAATTGTCTCTGCGCTGCTGAGATGGAGCAGGACATCGTTTGTTCCACCCAGAATAATTACCTTTCCATAGTTGTGGCCCGGAATAGTTTGAGGGAAGCGAGCCAGCATCTGCGCCGTCGTATTTCCAAAGATGCCAAAATTTGTGCGAGGATAGCGCCAACCCCGAGTGATTGAGTCGCCAAGGAATGCGACATTGCGGTCAGCTGAGAACACATTGCATCCGACTGCCAGCCACGTGATCGCAACGGAGATCAGCACAGCGGTAAGGCGACTCTTCATGCAGTCTTCCTCCTGATCGTGCCCGCCGGAAAAACGCGCTGTCGCAAATGCACGGGCTTGTAGCTAGAGCTACATGGTCTGCCGCAAAGCAGATCCATCTTCGCCGAATAGTTGCAAAGTATTGCGCTCTAAATTCTCTTCTGAGACTTGAATCATAACATTGCGCCGTCTTCATAAACAGTCGCAGTTTCTGTTGCCAACGGAGCAATCCGATGTTGGTCCGTAAACGTTCCTCTGCAGGCGGAATGTGCGTTGAATACCTCTCCGGCGGACTATCCGCCGAATAGCTCGCTCGCAGTATTGTGAGCGTGTTCCTTAGAGGTGCGAATCCTTTCACATTACGGAAGTGTAGTTGAGGTAACGCAGCCCATGCGGTACGGTGGTACTACAAACCTCCGTTTCATCTGTGATCTGTGAGCAAGGTATGAGTGTGCTCCGGGCTTTCTGCCGGACAATCACTGCCGATCTGCGCTTTCCGTCTTCACCTTGTCGAAGGAGGCTGCTTGAACATTCTTGTCGTCGACGACGATCGCCAGTCGCGCACTCACGTGCGGTCATGGCTGCACAGCTGGAATCACCATGTCACAGTTGCAGATAGCGTCGAGGCCGCGCTTCACCTTCTCGATCAGCTCGACTTCGACATTGTCCTCAGCGACTGGAAGCCGCCCTTGGTCGACGGGCTTGCACTATGCCGTCTCATCCGAGATACTCCGAAACTTGCGCATCTGTATGTCATTCTCTATACGTCCGATACTCAAGACCTGGAGTTCGTCGAAGGTGTTGATGCCGAGGTGGACGATTTCCTCAGCGTGCCCCTTGATGAGGTGAGGCTTAGAGTCAGAATTCGAACTGCTATGCGAATCCTGAGTCTGCGGCGAACTCTTGCGGAACAGAACGCCAATCTCAACAGCCTTGTGCAGAAGCTGGGCGCCGCATTCAGCTCGATCGAGTCCGATCTGCAGGCCGCCTCCGCCATGCAGCTCAGCTTGTTGCCGACAATATCGAATGTTCATCCTTCGTTCTGCGTAGATTGGCTTGTTCTGCCCAGCAGCTTCTTGACCGGTGACAATCTTAACTACTTCATGCTGCAGGAAAGATATCTGATGTTCTACCACCTCGATGTGGCTGGACATGGTATTCCTTCGGCTTTACTGTCAGTCACGCTCTCCCAGCTTCTCTCGCCTCAGCCTGGTAGCCCTATGGTCCGCTTTGATCCGAAGATGGACATGAAGCGCATCGTTCCCCCGGTTGACGTAGTAAGTGAGCTGAATCGCCGATTTGTAACGCAGGAGAGCGGCTACTTCACCATGATCTACGGCGTCCTCGACACCAGCACACGCGAGATCAGATTTTGCCAGGCGGGTCATCCCAGTCCGCTGCAAGTCGGCATGGACCGAACCATTACTTCGATCGGAGATGGCGGCTTTCCAGTCGGCCTATGGCCTGGAATGACTTATGAGGAGACCACAACAACGCTCAAACCTGGCGAGCGGTTCGTGCTCTATTCCGATGGTCTGTTGGAATGCTTCAACCCAGAAGGTGTACCATACTCGCTAGAGAAATTGCGGCAGCTGCTGACCCACAATATGAAATCTTCAGTGAAGGAAGTGTTGCATACGCTCCAGGAAGACCTGGAAGGCTGGAGTCGAGGGAGGAGCTTCCAGGACGATATCTCCATGCTGATTATTGAAAGTAGATAATCTAATCTCATCCCTGGGGAAGTACGATCATGAATCCAGAGCTCAGGCCGCAGGATTCCGGCTCGTCGCGGGAAGATGAATTCTCTCTGACTATCGGGATCAAGAGCAGGCTGAATCAGATTCGTCTGGTTCGCGCGGCCCTTGCGGGCGTGATGAGCCACTTGGAGATTGCTGAATCGGATATCCACTCGCTGGGCTTGGCGGTTACGGAAATTATCAATAACTCGATGGAGCACGGCTACAGAGGAGATGAAGAGAATCAGATTGAAGTGCGTGTGCATATCCGTGATTTAGAGGTTCAAGTGGACGTCATTGATCATGCCCCCCCTTTTCCTGAGGAGGAGTTGTATCGCCTCACGGAGGATCTGAAGCTGACTGAAGATCCGAGTGAAGAATGGACAATGCGAGGACGTGGCTTGCAGATTGTTCGCCGGATTGTCGATTCGATCACGTTGTTGACTGAGAAGGACCACAACTGCATGCGGCTGCGAAAGACTGTGGGCATGCACCATGCTCAGACGGAAAGCCAGCGACCGACTATCCGTCAGTAGAGACTTTGATGCGGTCAATCATCATCGTGGGGACCGGCGGTTCCTTATCGGCGTGACCAGCCGGAGCATGTATTGCAACACAAGTTTGACATCGTACAGCCAACTTTGGCGCGCCGCATAGTAGGCATCCGCAAGATAACGTTCGGTCTCATTGTCCTCGTCTGATGCGGCGAGAGCAGATTCTGTAATAAGTCCGGATCGACCCTTCACGTACAGTGCATGCCACTCCTGGGGGAGGCGCTCTATCTCTTTCACACTCTTTGGCGGTAGACCGACAATGCTGATTCGGCCGAGAAGGACCGCGAAAAGGCCTGGCAGGACCTGACGAACGAACGGGCTCCAACCAGCGGGCCGATGAACCTGCCAGGCATCCGCGCCAAGACATGGCAGCGGATAGGTCGAGATAGCAAGAGATCGCGACTCCAGAGGAACCTTCGCCATTTGCACGGAGAGATCCGATGATCTTCGGACGACAGCAAAGTAGAGAATCGAGAGCAACAAGATTGGCGCGAAAAGTAGAATCAAAACGGCTGCACAAATGCGTTGGGTGCCGCGTACCAGCCAACCCTGCTGATGTTTCGATTGAACCCCACCGAGTAGGAAGTTCTCGCTGACACCGACTCTGGTGCCTAATCTGGCGTTGACTAACACGTCATGATCGACAATGGTCCTGCTTAACTCAAGGCCCTCTCCTATATAAGTTCCTGCCATAGCTAGCGACTGGTCGATGATGGTGTTCGAATCGACGATACAGTCACCGCTGATTACGACATTCGGTCCTAGTCTGACTCCGTGATTGATACGAGAGTTGGGCCCGATATAAAGCGGAGACTTTAGTTTTGCGGTAGGGTGAATCTCAACATTCCGTGAGACCCATACTCCTGGCTCACGCTCGATCCCATTGATCATCAGGCTGCTGAGTTTTCGGTTGAGAAGCATGGCCTGGGTGTCTAGAAGACCGTCCGGCGTGCTCGCATCGATCCATTCCGGCGATGGTCTATGAATTGACTGGCCATTCGTCACAGATTGCTGTAAGTAGGTTTGTAGCTCGGCGAACGATTTATTGTAAAGTGCTTCGCTGAATCCTCCTGCGGGAAACGTTATGGTCCCACCCCATGTAGCTATGGCGTTGCCTTCCATGTTCTTAGGCGGAGACGTCTCGTTCTGCATCGCATGAGGCGTAATGGTGTACAGGGTAGGCATGGGAACCGGATTAGCTGCGAAGGCCACGCACGGATATTTGTCACCGTGAATGAGCACCCATGATTCACTCTTCGTCTTTTCGATCACTTTCAGCGAACGATAGGGTCGCTCTGGCTGTGCGGCCAGGTGATAGCGAAAACGGCAGCCCCAGCGATCTCCATTTCCGAGAAGCGCTTCAATCTTCTCCGGGGCATGCCACAGAATGAGTTCAATCGACCTGATGCCCTGAGTCACAAGAGACTCGACAATGTGCTGCAAGATAGGGCGGTCCCCGAGGGGAAGAAGCGCGATCGACTGCTCCCTGTCAAGACCCAACATTGCTGGCGAAGGTCCGGGCAGCAGGATAACCGCAATCATGAGTAGGTACCCTCCTTGTGGACGGTATCTCGAAGCATGCGCAGGCGTTCCCGAATGACGCGATAGAGAAAGATCGAGTTTCCTAGAAAATAGCGACGCCACATGCGGCGTGGTTCCTGCACGAAACGATAAAACCATTCCATGCCCAACTCCCTTATCCAGATTGGCGCTCGTGGAATCCTACCTGCATAGAAGTCAAAAAGGCCGCCAACACCTATCGCAACTTTCGCGCCAAGGTCGTCTTTGTGTTCAGCGATCCACGTGTCCTGCCGGGGAGCACCCAGAGCTACCAGCAGGATGTCTGCGTCGGCAGCCGCAATATCGGTAATGACCTGCCGCTGTTCTTGTTCGGAGAAGTATCCATGGCGAACGCCAACCAATTGCAGGTCAGGGTAATGGTCTGCTATCCATGCAGCGACGCCTTCGGGAACGCCAGGGCGGCCGCCAAGCAGGTATACAGTCAATCTCGCATCTTCTGCCGCCGCGCAAAGATACGGCAGCATATCTGTGCCGTTGATATTTTCGCGAATGTGCTGGTCGAGGATCTTCCCGGCAAGGCGGACCCCAATGCCATCTGCGAGCACAAAGCTGGCTGCGGAGAGAGTCGTGCGATATTGCGAGTTAGCAAAAGCGATGTTGACGCAGTCGGCGTTGACAAAGCAGATTTGTGCTGGTTCCGGGCCGTATGCCAACGCGACTATTTGAGAAGAAGCCTCGGCCATTGTCAGGTTGTCGATTCGCACTCCGAGAAACTTCAATTCGCGCGGCGCACTACCCAGTCCACCGCCGAAAACTGCTGTCGGAATAGCACGGATCGCGATCCCAAAATCTCCCCAGAGAGAACTTGTTTCGACATATTCAACATCAAGGTCAACTTCGCTGCTATAAGCGATATTGGCGCGCTTTCTAAGCCACCACAGACTAAGTAGACCAGGGCGGAGATCGTATCGCTTCCAGGCTGCGCGCTCGCCGATAATCGCTGCATAAGGAGACACGGCACGTGGACCGATCAAGGACATCTCTCCTCTCACTACATTGCAAAGCGCGGGAAGAGAGCGCATGAACGCCGGACATGAGGTAGCCATTTGGCCAAAACTTATCTCATACTGATCGAACGTGGTTCCCCAGCGGCCAAGACGGGGTTGCTTGCGAACTCCTCCACCCGATGTGTGAGCGGCCATGAGCATGACAATCCACACAGGGCTTAGTGTTACGAGAACACCCACTGCAACGACGATGTCCATCAGTCTGCGCAGCCCGCTGACTGTTCGGACCGCAATCATCCAGGACAGCGAATGACGATAGCGGACACGTCTACGATGCTGGATCCCTGATGCAGAGAACCCGCTGTCTAAGTCGACGAGGATCGCGTCTCGTTCAGACGGGTTGTTCGAAGAAGATGGCGCGACAGGTTCCATAAATTCTCTGCACTACTCGCTAATACGCTCCGCGGCCGCTGAGAATCGCCGGTATGGTTTTGAGAAGGAGGACTATGTCGAGCAGGGTGCTTTGACTGTCGATATATCGTGCGTCGAGTCGGACCTGCTGATCGAAGGAAAGTTCACTTCGACCGCTTACCTGCCACATGCAGGTAAGGCCCGGCTTTACATCCAAGCGCCGCCGATCGCCGATTCCGTAGCGTGCTACCTCGCTGGGAACAGGCGGCCGCGGTCCAACCAGCGACATCTCCCCACGCAGTACGCACCATAGCTGAGGGACTTCGTCGATGCTGAGTTTACGTATCACTCTGCCGATTCTGGTGATCCGGGGATCTCGTTTCATCTTAAAAGTTACGCCAGACCCATGCTGATTCTCGTCGAGCAGATCCAGCCTGCGATCTTCTGCATCGACGACCATGGAGCGAAACTTGGGGAATCTGAACTCGCGGCCCCATAGACCGGTGCGAATCTGCCAAAACAGAGCCGGGCCGCCATCTTCCAGATGAATGAGGACGGCAAGAATCAGCATCATGGGAGAAAGAAGAATCAGGGCACACAGCGAAAGACCCACGTCCATCGTTCGCTTGATGAAGTTCGCTCCGCTCACCACCAGTATCCAATTGAGTCGTTTGATTCGCGTCTTGAGCAAACGTACGGACCCGTTCGCGTACCCGGTGCCACCGTATCCACGGTAGAGTTGCTCAACAAGAACTTGTCGCGCTACTTCAAGTTCGCGTCTCGTGGTCATGACCCATACCTGTAACCGTCGCGGGAGGGCGGGCCGGTTTTCGTAAGTCTTCCAAGGCGGCTATTGCGTTGGCCAGACATAAAGCTCAATTTGGCTGAGAGTTGAGCGCACTGTTCGAATGGGAACAGAAGGTTCGTAAAAGACGCAAAGAATTGCTACAACACTGCACTTTCAGTCACACTTGTCAATGACTTTTTGGTTGTATCTACCATCAGATGCTTATACACTAGGCATGTAGAGTTTTCAACCATTCTCCAGCAGGCTTCAACGAGAGAGCCCCCGGACTGGACTTCCGGTGTCTTCAGCGTCGTTGATGGCAAAACATGCCAACTGATGCCCGGTCGGTGCACGCGGCGATCGAACTGTCTGACAACATTTCAACGCCTTACCCAGTTCAATTGGAGCTATGTAGATGCAGCTTTTGAGTTATGAAAGCAATGGCATTCTTATCGAACACGTTGAATCGAGGGTTCTCGATGCGAGCACAGCGCGCGCCTTCAAAGACGCGATAAAACCTCTCTTGACTCAGGACGCCAGACTGGTGCTCGATCTTTCCAAGATTGAGTTTATCGACAGCACAGGACTGGGAGCTCTCGTGTCGTGTCTTCGACAAGCACACGCTAGCGGCGGCGAAATAAAATTAATTGGTCTGACAAAACCCGCTCGTGCGCTGTTCGAATTGGTGCGCATGCATCGAGTCTTCGAAATCTTCAACAGCTCGGATGAAGCGATCGCCTCTTATGGCCAATAATGCGGCTCTGTCTTGGCAATGCACAGGCCGTAGCGCTGCTCGGGGAGATGTGCCCTCGCGACGATGCATTCTCTAATTCAGACATATCGGTCTCCGAAAGCGGATACGTCGAGTGTTCTCAACCGAGATTGGAGCGGTCAACTTGATTGCCGAGCTGCTCCATGACGCACAGGATGTGATCGGTATCCTAGCGGTGTCGGCCAGTGTACCCGGCTCCATCGAATTGCTTGTGCTCACCACAGCAGCGCTTTTTTTCAAACGCACCAGAGCAGCGCGCCGCCGTGACGATGGATGGAGTGTCGCTGTGGTTGTTCCCGCTCACAATGAATCCGGAAATATAGCATCGTGCGTGCGCAGCCTTTTGGACGCGGAACTCGATGACATGCAGATGGAAGTCTACGTCGTCGCGGACAACTGCGAAGACGAAACGGCCGCTGTAGCAAAAGAAGCAGGAGCCAATGTACTCACTCGCTCGAACGAGTTGCAGCGGGGCAAGGGGTATGCGCTGCACTTTGCATTCACCACTCTAGAGTCGCTTCATTTTGACTGTGTCCTAGTCGTCGATGCAGACACAATAGTGGCCAAAAATTTTATTGTTGCGGCTGCAGGAGCGTTACGCGATGGAGCGGATGCGGTGCAAACCCGCTATCTTGTCCGCAATGTGAGCCAAAGCATGCGTACGCGCTTGATGGGGCTGGCATTGTGTGCGTTCAATGTTGTGCGTCCGCTTGGCCGCGAGCATCTGGGTCTTTCGGCCGGGATACTGGGAAACGGCTTCGGGCTCAGAAGCGAGACCCTCCGGCGCGTTCCTTATCTCGCCTCTTCGGTGGTCGAGGATCTTGAGTACCATCTGGCACTTGTACGATCCGGCTTTCGTGTGCAGTTCGTAAAGGAAACTGTTGTACTCGGCGAGATACCTGTACGCGGTGAAGGTGTGAAGACGCAACGCTCGCGCTGGGAAGGGGGAAGACTGAGGATGTTGTATCTGCAAGCGCCGAAGCTGCTCCGCGGAGTACTCTCCGGACGACTGATCTTTCTTGAGCCGCTCTTTGAACTCTTGTTATTACCGCTGGCTTTCCATGTGACTCTGCTGGCTATCGCGGTCACCACCCCGCTTCCCGTTGTGCGCTATGTCGGCGTCGCAGGAATTTGCATTGTGATGGTGCATCTGATTGCGGCGATTCTAGTGGGTGGCGGCAGCTGGCGCGATATAGGTACTCTTGCGATAGCGCCTTTTTACGTCCTATGGAAACTCATGTTGATCCCATCGTTGCTGCGAAGTTCACAATCCAATCAGGCGTGGGTGCGGACGCGTAGGAATGCTGAGGGCCAGTTGTCCGAGGATGCGAGCTCAGCCGGTCCTCCTTAGATCGCGATCTTACTTATGACAGGAAAGAACATGCCACTGACCTGCTGGAGGCGATCCAGCCTGAGGAGGCTATCTGCGTGATTGAACTCGTCCGAACGCTTCACGAGGATGCAGCAGAGTGATCGTTCAAGATTCTTATGATTTTAACGTGTCGGTAATCGTTGTCTCTTTCAACACGCGCGATTTGCTGCAGGAGTGTATACGCTCGCTGATTCAAGAATGCGCAGAGTTTTCGAGCGACTCTACCGAGATTTTCGTGGTGGATAATGCATCGCATGACGGTTCTCCGGAGATGGTTGAGCGCGAATTTGCAATGTCTGCAGTCCCCGTCCGGATCATCCGAAGCGAGACGAACCTTGGATTTGGGCAGGCGAATAATCTGGCTCTTGAACAGGCAAAAGGACGGTTTATCGTTCTGCTCAACTCGGATGCATTCCTCTCTCCTGGCGCGTTAAGCCTCGCGCGAAAACATATGGAGAGCAGTCCGCGCACCGGCTTCGGCGGCGGCAAGCTGGTGGGCCGCGACGGTTCCTGGCAACCCTCCGCACGCCGCTTTCATTCCATCTGGAGTGACGGGCTAATTCTCAGCGGCCTCTCTAAACGGTTTCCGCGGTCACGCATCTTCGGCGCTCCGGATCGCACCTGGGCCGATCCTGAGATCGCTGCCGACGTCGATTGGGTTCCCGGCGCGTTTATGATCCTGCGCCGCGAGGCCCTTGCGAAGACGGGCATCTTCGATCCGCGCTTTTTTCTTTATTACGAGGAGACCGACTTATGCCGCCGGGTGCAGGCCGCGGGCTTTGCCGTCACCTACTGGCCTGATGTGATAGTCACGCATATCGGCGGCGAATCTGGGCGGCAGCTTAGCTCGCTGTCTACCTCGAAAACCGTCTCAAGAGTGGAGCTCTGGCGGATGCGCTCGACCTTGCTCTACTACCGCAAGCATCATGGCTGGCAGGCCGGAGCGGCGCTGACCCTGGAGTGGCTGCTATACAAGGTGCGGTACTGGCGCAATCGCAGAAGCAAGGGTGCTTACCGCCAGGCACGTGCTGAAGAGGCTGCGCAGCTCGCGACGATGATGCAAATGGCATGGAAGGACACCCACGGCGGAAGGATCAGTCCCGCACAGCCATGGTAATTTCTACTGTGTAAATTCGACGACCGGCTCTTCGATACCTCGTCGCATGAGTTCGTTGCGGTCGCTGACGGGCCGCCACTCTAAAATTTTCTTCGCCGCAGAGCAGTCAAAGGGAGCGAGCAGCCTGCGCGTCTCCCAGTCGCGGTAGTGCGGCATCTGCCGCTCGGGAAAACGCATCGCCACTTTCGCCGCCCATTTGACCATATCGATGAGATAGAAGCGTGAGACGGGTGTGTAGAACCGCTGAACTTTGAATCCACCGCATCGGTCGAGTTCGTCCAGATACTCACGCGCGCTCAGCATCGGGTCGCCGACCAGATTAAACGATCTACCCTCAATACCGGGTTTGTCCATGGCAAGGATCAGCGCCGCAGCGACATCCTCGACCAGCACGAGCGGCAGTTTATTGGTCCCATCTCCCCACGTCTGACAGATGGCGTCATTCCACCACATTCCGACTCCCCAGTGGAACGGGCTTCCGCCGCGGCCAATGACGACCCCGGGTCTGAGAATCACCAGCGGGAGGCCCTGCTCACGATGCATCTTCAGCAGCATCTGCTCGGACTCCGACTTAGCCCGGGCATAGAAATTTCCGCGTGCAATTCCCGCATCCAGTTGGGTCGCTTCCGTAATCGTTGCGGCGCCGGAGCCCTGATGATACGACGCGATGGTTCCCGTATACAGCAGTCGCCGGACGCCGGTCTGCAGAGCGCATTCTGCGATCTGACGAGTCGCGCCGACCTCATACTTCTCGTAGTCCGCCCACCGCTTTACGTTGGATCGTGCCAGATGAATGACCGTGTAGATCCCATCCATCGCACGCCGCACGTCCTCGATACGCATCAGGTCGCCTACCTGGCAATCCACTTCGGGAACATGCAGACTTGCCGGAAGATTGCCCGCGCTGCGAACCAGTACCCTGACAACATGTCCAGAGGTGACCAGCTGTCGCACCAGCTCTTTACCGATGAAGCCGGTAGCGCCCAGCACCAGCACGCTGGGTGTGGCATCGATCTTTGCGCCTCCCGGCGAAGGTGAGGCGGCAGGCGTCTCAGGTGGAAGGCTTGCAGCATCCGCCATTTGTTCGCACAACCGAATCACCTCTGCGCCGGTGCGCCCCTCGACGCGTTCATCCATGGGGCTGCTTGCCGCTCCATAAAACGCGTCCATGGCCCGGACAATGGTGGACCCATACGGCGTTCCTCTTGCGCCGAGGTCGACCTTGGACCGCAGATAGCGTAGCAGCGTCTGGCGGCTCTGCCTTAGAAAGCTCTTCGCCTGCCCCGAAACAATGCTGTATACGTCGAAGTCTGGGTCGCGCGGAGAGTGTTGCTGACGGGAATACGTGCTGTGCTCAAAGTCCACAGTGGCGGACGCGAGTGACCCACGCACGTGTATGGAATACTCCGCAAAGCCGGGTACGAATGAAAACCGTAAGTCGATCGCGGTCGGCCCCTTGAGCGCATGTACCTGCCATCGCCGATAAAAGCGCCGTCCGTTCGGCATCTCCACAGGATTGCTGGGCGAAATGTCCATTGTTTCGGGCGCACCCGTCAGATCGAGCACGTGAGCCGCGGAGTGCGAACCGATCTCCAGCAGAATATTCTTTGGATCGCGTAACATCCACATCTCGAACGGTCCGTACTTAATCGGTGGCAGCGGCCGGTACCAGTTGATGGTGATGGAATCGATCTTTCCCAGAACCCCGCTCCGCACATCGCTTCGCAGCTGCTCGTACTGCGTGGAGAAGAGGAAGTTGTGCCCGACGCCGACCCGTCTCCCTCGCTCTTCGGCAAGACGCACGAGCTCGTCACACTCTGAGGCGCGAACACACATCGGCTTTTCGAGGAAGACGTCTACACCGTTCTCGAGGATCGTCCGAGCCGCCTCAAAGTGGCGATCAGGAGGGAGAAGCACATGGACGGCATCCAGTGATTCCGCTGCGAGCATGTCCTCGAGGGATCTGTAGGTTTTCGGCACGCTGAACTTGCCTGCCAACGCTTCCGCCTTCGCCGCAACGCGATCGCACACGGCGACAAGCTCGACGCCGGCCACCTTGCGAATCGCCTGTGCATGCCAGTCGGCGATGTACCCGGTGCCGAGGAAAGCAACGCGACGCTTCGAACCGGATCGGCCTGCGCCGACACTTCGAGAGACACCCATCGTTTCGGGTGTTGGTATGGGAGTAGATTGCATCGTTAGCTCACGCACTCCGTCTGTATTCAATGATTTTGAAAGACTCTCCGCGCCAATGCCGCCAATGGTATCCAAGCAAGCCCAGCAGTGCCGGAAATTTGTAGATTGCGTTGAAGTAAGAGCTTATCAACGATTCGCGAGGCTGCCATCCCCGCCTGCGGCCGATCAGGTAGTTGTGGACAAACTGAAGCGCGTACAAACACAACAAGGCCAATAAAGAAAGCCCATGTGTAATGGGAGCGGCGCAAAGTGACAGCAGAGGAAGCCACAGCGCCCACGTCAGAATTCTCCGGATATCGCGAACAAAGTAGGCTTCTCCGTTGGCGGCGTGAAGTGCCGCGACCTGGGCGTAGGCATGACCCGTGCGCTTCGATCTGCGCCAGTATTCACTGAACCGTGTCATCGCCATGTCATGGCGAGCCATCTCCGTATCGAGCTGCACGATCTTCCAGCCAAGGCCGCGCACGCGAATGCAAAACTCATCATCTTCGGCAGCAATCACATCTGCCCTGAAACCGCCGGCCGACTCAAATACTTCGGTGCGGATCAGAAATCTGCCACCTGAAGATTGAATCTCGCCAGGCGCCATCTGCCACTGTAGATCTGCGAGCTTGTTGTAGATAGTCGCCTCGGGAAACAGCTCTCGAACATGTCCACACGCGATCGCCACATCGCTTCGCTCCTGCAGCGCCGCAACCCCCGCATCGAGCCAACCATTCATCAGATCGCAGTCGCCGTCGAGAAATTGCAGGAACGGCACATCGGGATCATTTGCCCTTACGCAGGCATACCCTTCGTTGCGCGCCCGGGCGGCGCTGAATGGCTGCGATGGATCCAGCTCGACCACCAGGCAACCGACCGCTGCCGCAAACTGCGGTGTTCCATCCGTCGATCCAGAATCCACGTAGACCACCGTCTTCGCTGCCTGCATGACTGTTCGCAGACAACTCTTCAGGCGGTCGCCCTCGTTACGCCCAATTGCAACGATGGCAACGTCATTTCTGGGTGGCATGCCTGATTCTAGCCCAGGTCTTGCGCCGAGCAATGCTTAAAAGTCTGCGAACACAAGAGTCGAAACCCACGTAACCACAAGCGATGTTACTCGACAGACATGAAGCCGAGGCGCTCCGCGAAGATGCCGGCCAGTACTTCCACACTGCGGTTCAGATCGTATTGTTCCAACACTCGCGTGCGTCCGCTCCGGCCGATTCGCTCGCGGAGGTCCGCATCGTCGATGAGGGTCGCAAGAGCGGAGACTAATCCCTCCAGATCTGACGGAGCGATCAGCAGCCCATCGATCCCATCCCGGATCAGTTCAGGAATCCCGGTGATGCAAGTTGACACGCACGGAATCTCCATAGCCATGGCTTCCATCAGAACGACAGGAATGCCCTCGGCAAAGCTCGGAATGCAGAACAGATCGGCTGTTCTGTACAACTCGCGAATGCGATCCTGATTTACCGCTCCCTCGAAGACGATCGTCTCCTCTGTTCCTGCAGCAGCGCACTGCCGAAGGGACGCTTCATCCGGTCCCGCACCGACCAACCTCAAGCGGACGCGACGTTCCTGCTGCGTGAGCCGCTCCACAGCGCTAATGAGCAGTCGTTGCCCCTTACTGGGAGTAAGTCTGCCGACGCAGAGAACTTCGAATATCTCAGGAGTCCGCCGGCTGGATCTTGGCGAGAATACGGCCGCATCGACACCGAGACGCGAGACGATCAGCTTCTCCCAGTGGATCGCAGGGGAAAGCCGCATCAATTGACTGCGCGCGTAGTAGCTAATGCAGCAGATGAAGTCCGCAGCGGCAATCTTCTGCTCGAGATACTGACCCTGCGTGTCGTAGAACTCATCCGGTCCATGGACTGTAATCGAAAGTCCAACCCCAAAGACGCGGCGGACGTACAAGCCCACCGTAGCCGCCTGCGACGCGAGATGAACATGCAGATGGCTGTGATGTTTGCGCTCCATCCACACGCCGACCATCAAACCCTCGGTGAAGTACATGAAGTGGTACGCCAAAGCCTTGATATCGAAGCCGCCTAGACTCGCCACCAACTGCAGACCACGCAGATAGCCTTCGGCGTGACGCAGCAAGCCCAGAATATGCGCCTTCGCTCCTCCGAGTGCGCCATGCCTCTTGAGGTGATACGCTCGACTCGCCTCTCGGCCCTCCTCGGCCGTCATCTTCTCGAGTGGACGATCCGGGGCGTTCACTGCGGCTACATCGATGCGAAATCCCATCTTTCTCAGTTGGAGCACCTCGCGCAAGAGCCATGCCATCGATAACGTAGGATAGCTGCTCACAAGATAAGCGAGAGAGATGGATGCGTCTGCGGGGGGCGAGTGCTTCGCAGGGGCATCAGGAAACGTCAGGGCAGGCATGGGAATATCCTGTGAGTCAAACGTTATCAACTTCGAATCAGATAGCCGGACACTCGAAAGGTGCGAAGCATTGCTCGTATTCTACCGATCTGTACCGAACCAGACGAGAAGATTTGTTCTGTCGGATTCTTCTCGCCGGGAAGCGGAGATGCTTCGGCAGGGTCAGCGTTTCCACAGGTGCCGGATGGTGCCGTCGGCCTGGACCTCATCACCAGGCTGAACGCCGGTGGGACATTGGCCTTGGTAACGCTGATCTTCGATGATAGTAGTTTCATTCTGTCCTGCGAAGACCGGGGTGAAGGTAGCGTGGGCTTCGGAGTGAATGTGGCGGTCGTCAACCGTAGTCTCTACCGCTTTCGTAAGGAGAGCGGAGCCGCCAACGTTACATTTCATTTCAGTAGTGCGTGTGTTTCTCTCGGTAAAGTCGAAGACCGTAGTGCAGTGTTTCTTGGTGCCGTTCTTTCCGTCCGCCTGCTGATCGAACGCGTGGCTGCGGCACAGAGTAAAGGCCTGGGTATCGACCTTATTTCCCGGATTGGATGTCGTAACCCGGCGGATAGACCACAGACCTTCCTTGACAGCAGGAATGTCGGCGGCATGAACGGCGGCTAGCGAGAAAAGGAAGACAGCGGCGGCAAGGTAGATCTGCTTCATCACGGTTTCTCCCATGGCTGTGAGAACAAGTGCACTTGGTCAGGGCCAGGTCATCGCGGTTGCGAGTACGTTTTTGTTCGATAGCCCAATCGTACCCACCGCCGGCAACTAGTGTCTCTGGCGAGCTATCCATAAAGTTCAGGTGCTAGGCCGCTCCAACATAGCTGCCCAATCTGCGTTCCAGAAGGGAGAACACTTGACAGCAATATACAAGTTCCGCGTCCTCCGTCCGCGATTCTCCTCTGCCTTTTGGCTTGCGATGGATCTCTCAGAAACTGTCTGAAGGCGGCCCGCAGCATAGAAGAAGGGGAACGCGCGGTAACAGAGTACGAAGAACAACTGCTGCGGAAACTATTTTGTTAGGACGGGAGCGTTGGTCTGGACTTGGCGTAAAAAAGATGGCTCTCAGGTGGCGTCCGTAGATCGCCAGTCTCACCAAAGCTGACGGGAATCGAGTCGCTCATACCGATTACATTATTCTCTTGCCGCTTTATAGGTCCGGAGTTATAGTGTTGGTCCACCAACTTCCGGCTGCCTACAGCATCCCCGAAGCACCGCCGCAGCTATGCCGTAACGATCTGGATCGGGCCCCACAAAACGCATCCTTCGCTTCAGGCTTCGCGCCTTGATGTCGATTGAAGATCCGCGATACATCCCTCGCCAGGGACGTAGCGACCGATGTGCGGCTATCTCGATCTTCCACCTTTACCGGTGAAGTTCCTATATCCACAATGCAATCCTGCAAGTGTCTCATCGGGCCATGCAACGCACAGGAGCCCATATGCAGAAACGCACCCATCGTTTTCACGGTAACGTGAGAGGCGCAGACACGCCCCACTTGTCGGATTCGCTCGAAGGCCGATTCGGTCGCATGTTTCGGACCTTGCCGCCCGCAACCTTCACGCCCGAAGCTCTCGCAGCGTTGGGCGCCGCCATGGTGTCCCCCCCCGGACGAACCTCCCACTCCTGAAACCGCAGCCGACTCGGAAGAGAATTCCGGCATCTTCGCCGGCTATACCTACCTCGGACAGTTCATCGATCACGACCTCACCTTCGATCCCATGAGTTCTCTCATGAAGCAGAACGATCCCGAGGCGCTCACCGACTTTCGTACTCCGCGATTCGATCTCGACAATCTCTATGGGCGCTGTCCTTCCGATCAGCCTTACCTCTACGAGTCAGATGGTCTGCATCTCCAGGTAGGCCGTCCGGTCACCGGAAGCAAGAACGATCCTGGCACCGTCGACCTGCCGCGGCATACCTCGCTGAAGAGCAACAGCGATGGGTCCCCACAGGCTGCGCGCGCTCTGATCGGCGATCCGCGCAACGACGAGAACGTCATCGTCTCGCAGCTGCAGGCGACCATGATTCGCTTTCACAACGCCATGGCGGACCTGAACCCAGGCGCACCCCTGGACAAGATTCAGCGGCTGGTTCGCTGGCACTATCAGTGGGTGATGCTGCACGACTTCCTGCCCACGATCGTCGGCCAGGAGATGGTGTTGTCCATTCTTCCTCACC
This sequence comes from Edaphobacter sp., assembly GCA_965277545.1. GTDB lineage: Bacteria > Acidobacteriota > Terriglobia > Terriglobales > Acidobacteriaceae > Edaphobacter. The sequence goes on along the minus strand of OZ255826.1, from coordinate 4,033,352 downwards.
TGAAAAACAAAACCTCCATCCTGATCGACAAGCCGCAGCTTCGCTTTTACAAGTTCAAGAAGAAGCCCTTCATTCCCGTCGAGTTCTCGGTCGCCGCCTACCGCTTCGGGCACTCCATGGTCAGGCCGATCTATCGCCTGAACACCACCCTCGGTGTGGACCCCGCGCCTGACCCAGCCAAAGATCCTAAGGCCGATCCGGTGAACGGACGCATCCGCATCTTCGACCCTGCCGGCGACAACAATTCGCTCACAGGGTTTCGCGAATTTCCCTCCACATGGGCCATCGACTGGAGCCTGTTCTTCGATTTCGGCAACAATCCTCCGGTCCAGGGCGTCCACCGCATCCAGCACGCCTACAAAATCGATACCTCCATCGTCACTGCGCTCGGTGCTCTTCCTCCGCCGGTCGGAAATCCAACCGCGATCGCTTCGCTCGCCGGCCTCAATCTTCTTCGCGGCCTGCGCATGGGGCTACCCTCGGGCCAGTCCGTCGCACGCGCCATGGGCGAAGCGGTGATTCCGGATGAGAAGCTTAAAGTCGGCAAAGCAACCTCGGAAGATCCTGCTGTCTTCGCCAGTATCATCGACATCCCGAACTTCGGTGACGAGTTCAAGGAGAAGGCGCCGCTCTGGTTCTATATCCTCGCCGAAGCCCAGCAGTCTTTTGTCGATGACAACACCCCACTCCGCCTTGGACCTGTAGGGGGCCGCATCGTGGCTGAGACCTTCATCGGCCTGATGCTTGGGGACAGTTTCTCCTTTCTCTCGCAGTCACCGGACTGGCATCCGATGGCCGATCCCTTCCACATGAGCGACCTCATCAAGATGGCCATCGCGGCTCCTGCGACCAAGCCCGCAACGGGATAGCTGCGTGCGCCGTCGATCGCAGATGCGAGGCTAAGACGTCTCACCAGCTCGTCTCAATCGGGATTGAGTTATGTCGCCCGGACCTTCCTTCAGTTCTTCGGCGCACTGCAATCTCGCAACTGCAGTCAAGCAATAGCGGCCCGGAAGAAATCGCAAAGCACGACTCGCACAGACAGGAGACTGCGATGAGAAACAACTTGTCTAAGCCGATGTTTCTGCGGCCGACGTTTCTGCGAGGCTCGATCCACTGTGCCATCGTGCTCGCTCTTGTGCTTAGCGTCTCATACCAGACTGCGGCCCAGCAGCCACAGCGCATCGCGGGCGCCGGCACACTTCCCTCCGAAAGCTCCACCGCAAAGGTCGACGTCCTCACTCGCTCCTACGATATCGGGCGAACCGGCTCGAACGTCCGCGAAAAAGTGCTTACGCCAGGCAGCGTCTCACAGGGCCTGCAGAAGCTCTTCACCCTGGACATTGCCGGTGACGCGCAACATCCCGACGATCCCCGGCTTGAGGCACAACCGCTCCTCGTTACCGGCCTTACCATGAACGACGGCCGCGTCCACGATGTCGTTTTCGTCTGCACGATGCAGAACAACATCTGGACCTTCGACGCCAACACGGGCGAGAAGATCTGGCCGGCGCCCATCTCGCTCGGGCATCCCATCAACCCCAAGCTCACCCCCGTCCCTGGCATACCCACCCGGAGCGAGATCGATATGTGGGGCATCAACATCGCCTGGGGCATTCTCAGCACGCCGGTCATCGACCGCGAGCGCGAAACCATGTACGTGGTCAACTGGACCAGCCCCACCGGCAGCATCGCTGACAGCTTCTATCAACTGCACGCGCTCAATCTCGCGGACGGCAAGGAGCGAGAGCACTCGCCGGTCAAAATCGAGGCGACCTACACCAGCGGCGCAGTCACCGCGCTCTTCAAGCCGACGGCTCAGAAGCAGCGTTCGGCTCTGCTCCTGCTCCCGGCTGAGAATTCGCACATGCATCCTGCAGGTTCCGTCACGGTTCTCTCCGGCCATGGCGCAATGAGCGAACACAGCCACGCCGCTCCCCCGCAAACCCATCCGCCCACGTTGATTATCGCCTGTGGGCAATTTGGAGAGAATGCCGACGGACAGCACGGCTGGGTGCTTGCGTATGACCCCATCACCCTCGTCCAGACAGCCGCCTTTTCAACCACGCCCGGCAACGGAGGCGGAGGCATCTGGCAAGCCGGACAAGGCCCGGCTGCTGACCTCACCGGCGACATCTACGCCACCGCCTCGAACGGCGGATGGAACGGCACGACGGACTTCGCGGAGACCGTTCTCATGCTGCACTACACTCCTCCCACCGCAGCCGGCAGCAAAGGCATTCTCGCGCTTCGCACCTGGTTCACACCCTTTCTCGACGCGACCAGGCTGGCCTCCGAACCCGTCACTGGGTACGACTTCAGGGATCAGGACCTTGGCTCCGCAGGACCGGTCGTTCCGCCCAATCTCGATCTCGTCTTCGCCTCCGGCAAGGATGGCGTGCTCTATGTTCTTCGCAAGGGAGAGTTCGGAGACACAAACCCTAAAAACATCCTCAGCAAAACTCGATTCGATACGCTTGCCTCGCCGCCGATCTTCTTCACCTACTTCCACGGGCTCAACGTCGATGCGACCGACACCACTGTGCTCGACAGCAACTTCGGCGGCAAGACCCGTCATCTCCACGCCTCTCCTCTCTTCTGGAACAGTCCCGACCTCGGATCCATGCTCTTCTGCTGGGGCGAAAACGAGGCTCTGCGCGCCTGGACCACCGACTCCTCGGGCAAGGTCGTCTTCCGGGCCAAGGGTCGCGAGATTGCCTCAGCCGGTGCCGGAAGGCTGGGCGGCATGCTGGCGCTTTCAGCCGACCGTGAGACGAAACACACCGGCATCGTCTGGGCAACCGTGCCCCTCAGCGGCGATGAAAACCACGCCATCGTTGAGGGAATTCTGCGTGCCTACGACGCAACCGAATTCTCGACCGACCCAGGCAGCTCCGATCCCGTCATCAAGCTGCTCTGGGACAGTAAGAACATTCCGGGCAATACCTTCCTCTACGACAAATTCTGTCCTCCGGTCATCGCCAACGGAAAAGTCTACGTCGCCACCTACAACGGCCGCATCGACGTGTACGGACTCGGAAAACCATGAGCAATCCCTGGAACGGCAAAGTCGTCCTCGAGACGTTCTGGTGGAACTGCTGGAACGAAAACTATCCCGCCGACTGGTACACCTACCTCGCTAAACTCGCGCCGCGCTTGGCCGCCATGGGATTCGACGGCATCTGGACGCCTCCGCCGTGCAAGGACACCATCGCCCAGAACAATATGGGCTACACGCCCTATGACTTTTATGACCTCGGCCAGAAAAATCAGAAGGGCGCCGCCGGCACGCGCTTCGGCACGCAGGACGCCTTTCTTCGCCTCGTTGCCGTCGCCCATGCCAACGGCCTCGAGGTCTACCCCGACATCGTGCTCGACCACTGCGGCAGCGGCGACCTCGACCCCTCATCCCCTTTCGAAAGCACCTCGGCGCTCGCCTTCACGGGCTTCCATCCCAACAGCTTCGCCGGTCCAGGCACCGGCCGGTGGCCGCGCAACTGGCTCGACTTCCACGCCAACCCTCAGCATTGGCACGGCTCAGGCGATTGGGTCGCCAACAACGGCGGCCCCGACTTCTGCTACCAGGGCCGCTGCACCGATTCTGGCTCCGGCAATTTAAACTGCTCCTCCCGCGCCAACGCTCGTGCCTGGTTCACCTGGTTTGTCCACCAGACCGGCGTCGACGGCTTCCGCTTCGACGACGTCAAAGGCTTCCCGCCCGAGGTCGTCGAAGACCTGCTCTTCAACGCCATGGGCGACCACCGCGATTACTTCTGCGTCGGCGAATTCGTCACCGGAGCCTCTTCGGACCTCGACGCCTGGACCGAGGCTACCCTCAACCGCGCCGGAGCCTTCGACTATCCTCTGCGCTTCGCCTTCAGCGACCTCGTCTCGCAAAATGGATTCTCCGACGTAGGCCGGCTCCCCAGCCTGCAGCAGCAGAACCGCTTCAAGACAGTGCCGTTCGTCAACAACCACGACAACTACGACGGTCAGGTCGGCGCCTATCTCGATCCCGACAACCCTCGCACGCAGCTTGCCTGCGCCTTTGCTGTCACGGTTGACGGCAGCCCGCAGCTCTTCTACGCCGACCTGTTCCGGAACATCCCGCCATGGCGTGACAAGACCACTGCCGCCGAGATTCCTACCCGCTCCTGGATGGAAAATCTTGTCTGGTGCCACCAGAAGCTCGCCTTCAAAAGCGGCGACTACTTTGTCCGCTATCAAAACTCCCAGCAGCTCCTCATTCTCGACGCGGCGCTCGCGCCATCGTCGCGATCAACAATGACGGCAGCGCCTGACACGACGCCTGGATCTCCACCGCCTTTGCTCCGAACACCCAGCTGCACGACTACAGCGGCTCCCGCCCCGACGACCTCTGGACCAATGCCGACGCTTGGGTGCATATCGCCGTTCCACCGCTCTCCTACTCCATCTGGGGGCCATTCGGTATCATTGGAGGCTTCTCTCCCACACCTCGCCGCACGCTACAACAGTTCGAAATGGACGATGACCTCGGCGATAGCGATCCGAAGAGTCTCGGCTACGGCGGCAAAGCTGTCCCCGGCGTCTTCCGCACCGCGGGCGCGATTTGGCCCACCGCCCTCTCGCAGGTCAATCTCTTCGTCTACTCCGACACGTCGCAGGAACTCGACCTGCAAGTCCTGCGGCCTGGAACTCCAGCCATCCTCAACCGCGCTGGACAAAGCAGCTCCAATGTTCCGTTAATCGCCGGCTTCACGGTCAGCCACGAAGGGCTTCATCTCCTTCAGGCCAAGCTATCCCGTGCCGGAGCAGCGCCGGCGCGAATCTACGTCAAGGTCGATTACCTCGGGCCAGCTTCTCTGAACGTTCCGTAAGCAGATCTCGCTCCCGGATTTCGCGGATGAATCCACAGTCAACAGCCCATCAGCCCTCGGGAAGATTTCGCTGAGATTGTCACCGGAGAGGAACATCCATGACGGAAAACTCTTCCACTTCGCAACGCAAGAACTGGAACGCGGTCGGGATCGAAACCGTTCTGAAGGAGGAAGAGGACGAAATCGTTCGTCTCTGCAAACTCCGCGGAGCGCGCGACCGTCTCGATCCCGACGACCCGCAGAGGCTGCCCGAAAGACTTGGCGTTGCCTTTTCTGGCGGGGGGATCCGCAGTGCTTCGGTCAATATCGGCCTGCTGCAAGCCTTCGCCCGAATCGGCCTGTTGAAGCAGACCCATTACATCTCAGCCGTCTCCGGCGGCGGATACGCCCTCGGCTGGCTCATCGCTTGGATCGCTAGAGTCGGCTTCGAAAAGGTAAACGACGAACTGGCTTCAAACAGGGACACCGGCAAGTCGACTCCGACCGCCTACCCCGGCGTCTTTGCACGCTACCTCGAACGCCAGCGGCGATACCCTGGCCGCAGCCGCGATCTACCTGCGCAACCTGCTGCTTGTGCAGAGCCTCGTGGCCTTCGGAGTCATCGGCGTGCTGGCCGTCGGTCAGTTGTTCGCCCCTGCATTGCTATGGACGCGGGTAAGCCCGTCGGTCGCGGTCCCGTCCGGCCTGGTCATCGCGATGACGTGCGGCCTTCTCCTCGCGATCTCCATCGGACGCTCCCTTGGGAATCTCGCTCGCAATCAGCTGCCTGCTGGAAGACTTGCGACCGGCGGAGCGGCAGAGATTCTCAGCGCTGTTGTATGTGCCTCGTTGTGGCTTGGTCTTCCTTCGCTTGTCCGAGCGTTTTCAGCAATTGAAGTGCTCTTCGCCGTCGCGGCCGGCACCCTCGCTGCGCTGTGTGTCGCCCGGATCTCTTCCTCCTGGAAGCAGCCGCAGCAGTCCCGTCTCAAAGCAGTCGGCGCCGACGGAGCGACGCTCGTGCAGATTGCGAGTACGCTGCTGGCAGGAGCGCTCGCCGTTGTTCTCGCCTGGCCATGCGCGCTTGGCTGACCTCAAACCCGGCACAGCCAACCGCAGCCGCAGCCCAGGTTCTCCTGAGCACCAGCTACGTCATTATCGGCCTGCCTGCTCTCTTCACCGGCTTCTCCTTGATTTCTTTTCTGTACATCGGCTTCCGCGGAGACTCCATGCCCGACGCGAAGCGCGAGTAGCTGGGCCGCCTTGCGGGCTACTATCTCTACTTCGCCCTCATCGCCGCCATCTTCTTCTCGATCGCCATGCTGGGGCCCGCATCCTTCGATTGGGGATTCCATCAGCCTCATGGGCCCGCGGCAAGAATTGCGTTGCGGTGGCTTCTGCCTGGCGGTTGGATCTTCACCACCACGAGCGGCATCTTCGCCGCACGTAGCCCATCCACGGGAGCAAAGCAGAAGAACAGGCCCTTGGAGCTGCTCGCTGCCGTCGCACCGCCGCTCTTTCTCATCGGCGTCATGTTGCTGGCCTCCTATGCAACTTACGCGGTCGCACAAGATTTCGCTTCGTTCGACTATCTCCCGCCCGGCTGCCTTAAAGCTGCTCCGCCGCAACGCCAACCTCCTCCTTGTTCCTCTCGCAGCTATTCTGCACCCACGATCATCGCCGGTAGTGTCTGGAAACCGTTCTACGCATCCCACGCTCTGGGCCAGTAAAGACCAGCTCACGACGTTATTCCGCGATCGAGCGCTATGAAGACAAAATCGTCGATCGATACCTCCATGACCCGCTTCTTGCTCGTGGACGCGCAGAGCGTGAAGAACACCGATACCGCCGGCCAGAAGGGCTATGACGCGGGCAAGAAGGGTCTCCGGCATCAAGCGCCACATCGCGGTGGATACCCAAGGTCTGCCGCATGCGGTGGTGGTGACGACCGCCGAGGTGACCGACCGCAACGGCGCCCTGGCCGCGTTCGACCGCTGCGCGGAGAACCTCAGGCAAGTCACCAGTGTGCTCGTCGATGGCAGCTACTCCGGCAAGCCGTTCGCCGAAGCGGTGGAGGGCAAGCTCGGCGCAACCGTGCAAATCGCCAAACGCAACCAGCTCCATACCCTTCGCCGTCATGCCCAAGCGATGGGCCGTCGAGCCTTCCTCGTTCTCCTACTCAGAAGATCGTGAACAGGTTCTAGGGCAGTCTCGAGGAATCGGGGCGGCCGAATGCACCGGGAGCTGCGTCCGCCTTCGCTTGTGACCGTGGCGCGTGAGTTCCTGTCCATCGCGTGACCATGTCGCCGGCCAGATCGAACATGTCGAGCATGCGCCCTACGCTCTGGTTGACGATGTCCTCGATCGATGCGGGCCGGTTGTAGAAGGATGGAATGGGCGGCATGACGATGGCGCCGATTCGCGTGGCCTGATCCATGAGGGAGATGTGACCGGCGTGCAGGGGAGTTTCGCGAAACAGAAGCACGACACGGCGGCGCTCTTTGAGGCAGACGTCGGCCGCGCGTATGACTAGGTCTTCGTCGTAGCAGTTGGCGATACCGCTGAGGGTCTTTACCGAGCATGGGGCGACGATCATCCCTGCGGTTCTAAAGGACCCGCTGGCGATAGAGGCACCGATATCCTTGTGATTGTGAACGACGTGAGCGAGAGCTTTGACATCGTCCATCGTGAAGTCGGTCTCCTCGCGGAGAGTTCTCGCGGCGGAGGGAGAGATGACGAGGTGGGTTTCTACATCTCCTGCGGCACGAAGCGCCTCGAGTGCTTTGACGCCGTAGATTGCCCCGGATGCTCCTGTAATTGCTACAATCAGCCGTTTCATTTCATGCCTCGGTTAGTCTCTCTTTGAGCGGAAAGAGCGTTCTACAAGACTCTATCTGGAGTTCAATCGTTCAGCTTAGACATACACGGTATAAGGAACAGCAAATTTCCTCTTTGGCGACTAGGAAAGAGGACAGGGCAGCATCAAATTGGGACAACGCATTCATCGCAGCAATGCCGTCGAGCGAACAGCCCTTCCACATGGGCCGAAGTTATACCTTTACCGTTTAGAAGGTGTCAATGGGAACGAGTGTATGTGCTCCGGCGTAGCTCGCCAAGTTATGCAAATCCGAACGATCTCGAAGCATGACTGAGGCGCACCCATGCGAAGCGTATGACCCTTTAAAATCTCGGCACAACGTGCGCCAAGCTGCGTAATCTCCCGAAAAGCAGTATCTTTTGTATCCCTTCACCACTTAAGCTCAATGCGCAACAGTTAGAACTCAGAGCTGTTTGGATCAGTGGGTTCTTAGAGCAATGCTCTACGTTTAAGAAAGATCAAAAATCGTCTTCCTGTTTCACTACAGGGAAAACAATAATTGGTTTGGTCTAAGTTATGACCTCATGCTATAGTGCTCTTGTCCATGAGCCGCCGTGCGCGGCGCGGCAGTCCAGTGATGCCTGAGCAAGAGCAGGGAAGCGGGTTCGGAGGAGGATGGGATGGAGCAAGCGGGGTATTACTTTTCGGATGGGACGGGGCTGGCGGCGCAGCAGCCGGAGTTGATTCCTGCGGTGACGGTACCGAAGGCGGCGATCGATCAGGAGATTGCGCGTCTGGCGAGTCTGCCGGCGCCGGCCAACGGGCGGCGCGTCTCGAAGATAGCCAATCCGCTGAGCGGAGTGGGCGAGGGTCTGGCGCCGGGAATCGAGGTGTCGCTGTCGGTGCTCAAGCCGGGCGAGCGGACGATGCCGCTGCGGCACAACGCGTCGATGGTGAACTTCTGCATTCAGGGCGGGGGCGAGTCGACGGTCGACGGCAAGGTAATCGAGTATGGCCAGTATGACGTCTTCAACAGCCCGTCGTGGGTGATCTACGAGCATCGCAACCACACCAAGGAGCTGCAGGTGCGGCTGACCTACAGCAACGCGCCCTTGCTCGAAAAGATGAAGGTGTACATCGTCGAAGACGACCCGAAGCCGCAGGGCAGCAAGAAGAGCTACGACGAGCACTCCTCGGCCGAGAGCCCGTTCGGGACTTTTCCGATCAATGAGGACGGCGGCTTTCTGATGCCGTACGAGAAGCTGATCAACCCGGAGGTGATGAAGCACACGCCGCACTTCTTTCCCTGGAGCCGGGTGAAGACGGAGTTGGACAAGCTGGCGTCGCTGGGCCAGTCGTATCGGGGGCGGCGGCTGTATCTGCTCTACAACCCGGCGACGGGCAAGACGCAGGGCACGACGGCGAACTTCTTTGCGACGATGTGTCTGCGGCCGAAGAAGATCGTGGACCGGCCGCACCGGCACACAGGCGCGGCGATCAACTACTACTTTCAGGGCTCGGGCTACAGCGTGGTGGAGGGCAAGCGGTACGAGTGGAAGGCGGGCGATCTGATGCTGTCGGCTCCCGGCTGGGCGGTGCACAATCATGCCTCGCTCGAGGAGGATGTCTACGAGCTCACCGTGCAGGACAGCCCGCTCAACATCTGGATGGGCTCGCTGCTCTGGCAGGAGAGCCTCGACCAGCCCATCGAGCTGCTCGGCGCCAGCGAAGGCTTCACCACCAACCGCCCAGCTTGACACGCCGAAGCTTCGACTCTCACTTTCTCTATGCAATACAGCATCGCCTGGAGCACGAGCTTTCTGTGCAAGGAGTGAAGATCTCTCATGATGCCTCTTGAAAAGACATTCCTGCGCGGTTCCTTTCCTCCGCTGGTGACGCCGTTCCGGCAGGGGCAGGTGGACTATAACAAGTTCGCGGAGCTGTGCGAGCGTCAGGTGCAGCAGGGATCTCACGGGATCGTAGTGGCGGGAACAACGGGCGAGCCGAGCAGCCTCTCGTTGCAGGAGCGCATGGAGCTGCTCAAGGTGGCGGTCTCGGCGATCGCAGGCAGGATTCAGGTTGTGGCGGCGACCGGTTCGCAATCTTACGCCGAGACGGTACAGCTGACTGCAGATGCAGAGAAGGCGGGCGCCGATGCTGCGTTGGTGGTGACGCCGTACTACATCAAACCCTCACAGAGGGGCCTAGTGGAATACTTTGTCGCGCTGGGACGGCGGACGAGCCTGCCACTGATGATCTATCACATTCCGGGCCGTGCGGCAGTGTCGATCAAGGCGAAGACGGTGATGAAGATTGCGGAGCAGATTCCGAATCTGGTGGGACTGAAGCACGCGGACCAGAACCTGGAGCTGCTGACCGAACTGCTGATCGGATTAGGCCGTGAGTTTCGCATCTTCTGCGGGGCGGAGGCGTTGAGCTTCCCGATGCTTGCGCTCGGGGGGAGCGGTCTGATGAACGCCGTGGGCAACCTTGCTCCAGCGCGCGTGGCGTCACTTTATGCGGCGGTCGCGGAGCGCAACTTTGAGCGCGCGCTCGAGATTCATACGGATCTGTTTGAGCTGAACCAGTCGATCTTCATCGATACCAATCCGATTCCGCTCAAATATATGATGGTGCGGCTGGGTTTGCTGGAGGCTTCCGAGCTGCGGCTTCCGCTGGTCTCGCTCGATGAGGCGCATGCGAGAGCGCTCGATCCAGTGTTGATTCGAGCGGGACTGCTGCAGTCTTCTTTAGCCTCTGCAGGATAGGCGACGCGATGCTTCGTGACCGGCTACCACCTCGACTCAGAATCAACAAACCCAGGGAGACAACGATGATGAAGACTGAAGAGATTCCGCAAACCGTCGCGCCGCCGGGCTTTGGGGCGTTCCCGCATCCGCATACCGACCTACGCGATTGGCTGGAGCGTGTCGAGGGAATCGGAGAGTTGCTTCGCGTATCGGGCGTGGACTGGAATCTTGAGATGGGTGCGGTTGCGGAGATGATCTATCACGCGCAGCCGGAGAACCCGCCGGCGATTCTCTTTGAGAACATCCCGGGGTATGCTCCCGGGTTTCGGGTTCTGTCAGGGATGACGAACTCGCCGAGGCGGCTGGCGTTGACCTTGGGTCTGCCGATGTCCAAGCGTCCTTTGGACATCGTCCGCGCCTACCGGGACCGCATGAAGAACTTCAAACTGGTCGACAACATCTTCGTGAATTCCGGGCCTGTGCTAGAAAATGTCGACCGCGACGAGGAGGTGGACCTCTACAAGTTTCCTGTGCCGTTTCTCCACGAACTGGATGGCGGCCGCTACATTGGAACCGCCGACCTGATCATCATGAAAGATCCTGACTCCGGTTGGGTGAACGTCGGCACCTATCGCGCGCAGGTACACAACAAGAACACGCTCGGACTGTGGATGTCGCCGGGTAAGCACGGCCGCATCATTCGCGAGAAGTACTTCAAGATGGGTAAGCCGTGCCCTGTGCTGATCTGCTGCGGTCATGATCCGTTGCTGTTTCTGTCTTCGGGCAACGAGGTCAACTACGGCACGGCTGAGTTTGCCCATGCAGGAGGACATCGCGGTGTTCCGTTCGACACCTTAAAGAGCGAGTTGTTCGGGCTGCCGATGCCGGCGGGTGCCGAAATTGTGCTGGAGGGCGAGATTCTGCTCGATGATCTTCGTTCCGAGGGACCGTTCGGCGAGTGGACCGGGTACTATGCGAGCGCCGTCCGGGCCGATAATGTGATGAGGGTGAAGCGTGTCTACCACCGCAAAGACCCCATCCTTACAATGGCCTGCCCGATGCGGCCGCCGTCGGATTACACGCTGAGCAAATGCGTCATCAAGTCGGCGATGATCTGGGATCAGGTGGAGAAGGCGGGACTCTCCGGCGTCGAAGGCGTATGGTGTCACGAGGCGGGCGGTGGCCGGCTGTTCAACGTCATCTCGATCAAGCAATCCTATGCGGGACATGCGCGACAGGCGGGCATGCTCGCCGCGAACGTTCACGCAGGCAACTACCTCGGACGCTTCGTTGTAGTAGTTGATCACGATATTGATCCCAGCAATCCATTTGATTTGCTTTGGGCGATGTCGACGCGATGCGATCCGAGCGAAGATATCGAGTTCATTCGCCAGGCCTGGAGCGGCCCGCTTGATCCGCGCAAGCGTGCGGGAGAAGCGACCAACTCACGAGCTGTGATTATGGCCGTCCGGCCTTATGACTGGATGAAGGAGTTTCCGCCGGTCGCCGAGTCGAGCGTGACGCTCCGTGCGGCGACCCTCGAGAAGTGGGGCCATCTTCTCGAAGATCTCTAATCCGAGTGATTTGATGATTGCGGATCAGCTTCGAGGCTCGGAGTTCGCCGAAATCGGCTCAGCCTGATCCCTGCTCGCAAGCAGGTACGCATAACATTTGGAGGAACATTATGGCGGCCCTTCCGCTTTCGATTGCGATCAGCAACTACGACCATGTCGGCGATCTGGTCAACGGACGCGTTCGGCCTGAGGGGATCGAACTTATGGCGATGGAGCTGCCCATCGAAGAGATCTTCTTCCGAATGTACTCATTCGTCGAGTGGGACGTCTCGGAATTTTCGATGGGAAAATATGTAGCCATGGTCGGGAACGGAACAGCACCATTCCGGGCGATTCCCGTCTTCCCGTCGCGCGTGTTCCGCCAGTCGGCGTTCTATATTGCGACCGGCGCATCGATCAAGAATCCGCAAGATCTAGCGGGGAAGCGCATCGGTGTTCCGGAGTGGGTGCAGACGGCCGGTATCTATGCCCGCGCCTTTCTGCAGCATCAATGCGGCGTACGGCTCACGGATGTGCATTGGGTGCAGGCTGGCGTCAATGAGGCTGGACGGGCAGAGAAGGTGCCCTTGTCACTGCCAGAAGGCGTGAAGATCGAGCGTGTCACCGACCGATCGCTGAATGAGCTGCTGCTGGCCGGCGAACTGGACGGCATTATCTCCGCCCGGGAGCCGGTCAGCTTTCTGGCGCGCGACCGGCGGATTGCCCGGCTGTGGCCGGACTATCGCTCGGTCGAAGAGACCTACTACCGCGAGACGGGTGTCTTTCCCATCATGCATGCAGTCGTGATCAAGAATGAGACTTTGGCACGGCATCCCTGGATTGCGATGAATCTCTTCCGCGCGTTTGAGGAGGCGAAGGACAACAGCCTCAGACGTCTCTCCAGCCTGGTCAACTCGCGGATTGCCATTCCCTGGTCGCATGTGGCTTACGCCAATGCGCGAGAGGTCTTCGGAGCCAATCTCTGGCCTTACGGCATCGAAGCGAACCAGAGAACGCTCGAGGCCTTTCTGCAATACTGCCGCGAGCAGGGCGTCACAGAGCGCACCGTGGGAATCGAGGAGTTGTTCCCACGTGAAGTCAGTAAGTTCTTCAAGGTTTGAACTGCTCGTAAACTCGTAAAGCCACAATCGCACTGTAATGAATTCAAGTTGTCAACATCTGACGCGCACCCAAGGCGGAGTTCCTCTGCGGATGCCGGCCAAAAGAGTGCTATTCCGGCGTCATTTTTTTAGTGTCCATGTTGAACTTGATCCCGGACTTGTTGAGCTCGGCGACGTACATCTCGCGGACCTCGGGGTCTTCATCGGCGTACTCGATCATGTTGCCGCCCTTCTTCACATCGACAGCATCGAGCAGATGCGTGTAGCCGCCGCCGCCGAGGCCCTCCATGAACCACCTGCCCTCGCCTCCCCAGTTCGGAGCGATGTATCTTGCCGCATCGCGGCCGGTGTTGAAGTGCTGGTGGAACCAGCCATCCGGCGGGACAGTCAGGCTGCCGTCGGTCCAGTCCACGCGCCTCTTCTCCGGCGCGTCCGAGTACCGGGTCGATCCCTTCCAGAAGAGCGTGTAGCCCTGGCCGTTCAAAGTGACGACATGGGATCCGGGTCCGTGGCGGTGGGCCATCTTGTACGTTCCCGTGGAGAACTCCGAGATGTGCGTCTGCATGGTATTGTTCGAGAGCTCGAGCTCGATTCTGGAGTTGCCCTTGCCGCGGGAGGCAGAGGCCTTGACGCCGATGGTGCGCGCGTCCGGAATGAAGCTGCCGTGAAAGGTGTAAACATGCCTCAACCTCTCGCCGCTCTCAACCGTTTTGGTACGCATCTGCTCTTCGCCGCTCCTGAGAAAGTTGCCTGCCTCATCGAAGCGATCGCGGAAGACGTAGTCGTTGTTGAAGACGAAGTCGCTATTATGGAAGAGGTCGATTGCCACGGGAGCATTGTTGACGGAGAGGAACCGGGCGGGCTTGCTGCCGAGGTTGGTGTGCTGTCGCCACATATTGAGCGGCGGCCCGAGCACGCTGCCGCGCTGCCATCTCACGCTGAACTTGTTTTCTGTTCCCGGCGCCCACAGCTGGGATTCGCCCTCGCCTTCGAGAAAGTAAATGGTCTCCTCGAACAGGTAGCGCTGCGGATTGGTCGAAGCACCGGGAGGAAGCTCGCAGACATACGCGGTATTCACGCCCTCCCCGCCGATGAGATTGACGTGAGCTCCCAGGCCGCCTACTCGATTCCATGGCTTCAATTCCAGAGCGCGCAGATCTGTGATCGCGAACTCGCGATAGACCGGGATGCCCTCGGTCTTGAGCCACTCCGCATAGGAGTTCAGATTGGTTTGATTGGGGTCGTAGCCGGCATCGACGCTTCTCGCCGGGCTTTGCTGATGAGCTTGGTTTGCATGGCCTGAGCCAGGTAGCGTCGTCTGACCATGCGCGACGTTCCCCAGAATGGAGCAGGTCGCGGCAAGGCTGAACGCTCCGTCCGCGGCACGCTGAACAAACTCCCGCCGCGAGATGCGGCCGGCTTGAAGATCTCTCGCAAGGTCTTTCGGAGTTCTCACTGATTCTCCCTTCTGTCTCGTGGCTGTGCGTGGATCGACGGCTCCAATGGAAATCTGACGCCGCGCCCGTGGCGGACCGGCGGACTCAGATGCTCATCTCGTTTGGAATACCAGAATTTCAGCATCCTTTCCGCTTTGGCGAGGGATGGCTTCGAATAGTCTTCCCCAATCTGATACAAAAAGACCGGTGTGAGCACTTAACGGTGTCGTGATGTAAGCGATGTTCTGGTAGTGATCTGGATCTTTCTGCTGCCAGACCTCAATGACACCCTCGCCCATGATGTAGATTCGTTCTTTACTTGCGTCATAAAACAGATCGTCTGTATGTCCGGCAATGGAAAAGGAGGAAACGATCTTACCGCTTTCCGTGTCGAAGACGAGCATGCGTGAAGGAGTACGGCAACCCACGAAAAGCCTGTGGTGAGCCTCATCGAGTGCCATCGGAAAGTTATCCGTGCAGGAGGTAATAGGCCAGCGGGCGATGACGCTGCGCTTCACAAGGTCAGCGACCTCGACTTCTTTGCGGTCCGGAACATTGACAAAGACGCGGGTTCCGGATTTCTCAAGTTGAAACGATTCGGGATGGGCGTCGAGCGCGATCTCGCCGGTTTGCTTTCCATCGGGATCCAGAAAGACGAGCGCTCCGTCTCCGTGCCCTCTCACGGAAGTCCCGTTCAGGAATTTTTCTCCTCCATAGCCAACGACTACGCTGTTGCTGTGAGTGTCGTAACGCAGGTTATCCGCGTCGCTGGACAGCTTGACCGTCGTCAGCATGTGCAACGTTCTGCCGTCGTAGATCTTCACTGTGCCGTCGCCGCTGCTCGAGATGAACAACCGATTTGTCGATCGGCTGTAAAAAGCGCCCTGCGGTTTATCGAGATCCGAAAGTGTCACCGTCCTATGGCCAGCTTGCAGGTCGATGACCTCGACGGTGTGATTGTCGAATCCGGTCGCGAAGAGGCGGCTGCCGGCGATGTCGGCTCCAAGGTGATCCATGCGTCCGGCGACGTTGGGCAGATCGATGCCGGCATCAGGCTTGAGAATTGGCGCCGGCTGCCCGGGTGCAAGCGCAGGCAAGACGGTGAACATAAGAAGCAGCTTCAAAGAATGCAAGACTGCACGCATACATCTCTCGCTGCCGAGCTGCATGCGTCCCACGCTCAATGATTTCGAAATATTTTTTAATTGCGTCAAAAGATGTTCCTTTAGGCATGAGCGGCTTGCCGAATAATGCGGAAGCCGGCCGGCCGCCCTGCAACTCGAACATATTAGAAGACAAACTTCGCTCCAAACTGAATCTGTCGCGAGGTCGTCAGAGTCGGAGCCGGAAGCTGTCCGGCAGAAGAGAGGACGGTTCCCGTTTTGCTGAAGAGTCCGGTGGCCTGGGTGCCGAAGTTGGTATGGTTGAGCACGTTGAAAAACTCCCCGCGCAATTGGACGCTATATCTGTCATGGAAGATAGGGATGTTCTTGAACAGAGAGGTATCGAAGTCGGCAAAAGTCGGGCCGCGCAAAGTGTTGCGTCCGAGATTTCCAAGTTCCCCGGGCGCAGGAAACGAGAAGCAATTTACCTTGATGTAATTAGAAGGCTGACCTGGGTTGATAGCGTTGGTGGAGCAACCGGGGCCGGGATTGAAGTTCGGTCTCTGGCCGCCTGCGCTGCTATGGGTGCGGCTGTTTCCTGTGAGCGCCTGATCTGAGGTGAGCCTGACCGAGAAGGGAACTCCGGAGTGGTACTGGAAGATTCCGCCAAGCTGCCAGCCGCCTAGAACGGCCTCCGTGGCACCGTGAAAGCTGGACGGCGTGGGGATGTTCCACTGCGCATTCAAGATGGTGTTGTTGGTAATGTCATAGTCGGAGACGCCCTTCTGCAGCCTCAAATCGAAGGCATACGACGGGCCGACCGTATTGTTGTATTCATTATCGCTGAAGGTGGACGAACCCTCGTCGATCGACTTGGCCCAGGTATACGTTCCCTGAAAAGCCAGGCCATGGATCAAACGCCTGCTCACGTTGATCAATAAGCCGTGATAGATGGAGAAATCGTTAAACGTCAGACCGTCGATCCGACCGAAGTTCGGGTTGATTCTCTGAATCTCGTTAAAACACCGAGACGGGATAGGTGTCACGTTGCATCCGGGAGGAACGGGAAAGTGAAGCTGGCCGTTGGCGTCGAAGGTGACATCGGACAGCGGAACCTGATCCAGATCGTCGATGCTCACCGGGATGTGAACCGAGTGCGATCCCACATAACCTGCCGTCACGGCAAGATCCTTCGTCGCCTGGCGCTGGACCGTCAGATTCCAAGCCTGGTTGTAGGCGCGCGGCGGATTCTGTTGCACGTAAGCCGCCTCCGAGGTCGACGGCGTCAGCAGAGCCAGACCGCCGGTGGGAAAGGCGCTGCCGGGAGGGGCTTGCGCGACTCCTGTCCCAAAAAATGGCACGGCGTGCGTACGATTCACGAAGAGGTAAGGTAAGGCCAAGACGTCATAAATACCGAAAGAGGCGCGGAGGGACGTCTTTCCATCTCCAAAGGGATCGTAGGCGACCCCGACGCGCGGCGCGAAGTCGAGCTTGTTGGTGCTGCCGATAAAGGAACCGCCCAGGTGGGGCGTCGGATCCGTCAGATTCAACAGAAGCGAGACCTTCCCGTTCGCCTCCGACACGGCAGTGTTGAGTTCGTAGCGCAGACCTGCGGTCACCGTCAGCTTCGGGCTGAACCGGATCACATCCTGAGCGTAAGCGCCGTATACATCGTTTCTAAGACTCCTTTGACCGCTTGTTCCAGGAAAGTCGGAAGAGAAGGCCTGCGGCACGTTCTGTAGAAACTCCTGCACCGATCCATAGTCCCACTCCCCGAACGGCGTGTTTACCGAGTTGAAATTATCCGCGATCCGCTCGAAGTTGAATCCGAACTGGAGCGTGTTCCTTCCTCGGATCCAACTCAGGTCATCGGCGCCCTGATAGGTAATGAAGTGGAAGATATCCGCGCCGGACGCACCCAGACCGCCGGCGGTTGCCAGCGCACCGGCCGTAAGAATGCCAGGCGGCAGACCGGGAATGAATCCCAGCGCGGTGTTGGTTGCAAGCGGGGACAGGGCCGAGACATCTTCAGAGTCTGTCGCATAGGTGTGACTCAGTGAGAGACGAGCCGTGTTCAGAAGATTCGCAGTGAAGAAGTGCTGTAGGGCGATGGTGAAATTATCGTGGCCTGCGGGAGAACCGGTCAGCTTCTGGTTGTAAGGATCAGGCGCAACGAGAGACGAGGTGTCCCACTGGAAGCTGCTCGACAGATTGGTCTCCGGTGAAAAATTGTGGTCTATCTTCGCTACAACGTAGTACTCACTGCCGGTCTGCGCTCCAGGGAAGTTATAGAACGCGGTGCCGTCGCCATTATCGCGCCCGTTTGCGATAGGAAAGAGCGTAAGGTACGGAGCAATCGCAGGAGAGATCGGAACAGTGATGTTGCCAGGTCCGTTCGGATTGGGAACAACGCCGCTGCGGCCCGCGTCAGACAGCGTCAACGAGTTTTCCGAGAGACTGAGCGCCTGATTGAGACCTTCGAAGTTGCCAAAGAAGAATGTCTTGTCTTTCTTGATCGGACCCCCGATCGCGGCGCCATACTGGTAGCGATGGAAGGGCGGAACTGAAGGTCCGTCAAAGTAGTTGCGCGCATCGAGTGCGCTGTTGCGGAAAAATCCAAACGCGGTGCCGTGCAACTGGTTGGTGCCGGACTTGAAGACGGCATTGATGACGCCGCCTGAGGTCATTCCATACTGCGCGGAGAAGCCGCTGGTAAGCACGGAGAACTCCCGCACCGCGTCGACACCGAGGTTGACGTTAAGCCCGCTGCCGGGACTGCCGTTGGCATAGTCGTTCACGATGACGCCGTCGACAAGGTACAGGTTTTCGGTGGGCCGGTTTCCTGTGATGTAGAGGTTTTCTCCGTTGCCACGGGCCGCGCGCGAATTGGTCGGCGATCCCTGTGTGCTTTGCTGATCGAGGCCGCCCGTTACGCCTGCCTGCAGGGTGGCTAATTGCAGCCAATCTCGCCCGTTGAGCGGCAGCTCGCGAATGGCATGCTCGCCTACTAGGCCGCCGACCGTAGCCGAGCTCGTATCCACCTGCGGAGCTTCGTCGGTCACGACGACCGTCTCGGAGACCGAACCAAGCTGGAGCGATAGGTTGACCGTGATGGTAGCGCCTACAGTCAGGTCGACGCCGGTTCTGATCTCTTCTTTGAACCCCGCCGCAGAAGCCTGGAGCTTATAGGCTCCGGCGGGCAGACCGGCAAATTGATATTCGCCATTGGTATCGGCCACCACGGACTGTGTCGTCCCTGTTCCAACATTCGTCACCGAAATCTTGGCCCCCGCCACATGGGCGTCGCTTGCGTCGGTCACAATCCCGAGTATGGTTCCATTGGTCCTCTGCGCGATGAGGTGTGCAGTGCCGGTAAGTAGGAGGAAGCAGGCTGCCAGCGCCCGGAGAATTGAGTTGAGTTTCTTGCGATTCATGTAGAACCCTCCAAAATAGTGCTGCCGATGACACGTGCCAACCAACTTTCCCTGGTAAGAAGGTGTTGGGTCGCCCCAGCAAGCGGACCGGCGTTCGGCCGCTGCTGTAAATGGAGGGAAGGGCGGATGCCTGGGTCGTGAAGGGCTCAGAAGCTTCCACGAGGCACCTGGTGAGACTGTCTTCTCCTCACGGCATGAACTTATACCTTTAGGAAGAAAGTGATGTCAACCCTCTTTTTCGCAGCGCCCGTCCGCATGGCTCATCACAGTAGAAAAGCCTCGCACTGTTTGCTTCTTTACGTAGCGCAAGCTTTCATGCGTTCTGAAGAGCAGGCTTGATCCACTCCTCTTTGCTTTTGGGAGAAGGAAAAGCTGCGCCTCCCTTGCATCCACCCACTTTTCTCTTTATGCTGAATGAGATTTGGTATAAAGTAAGACCGAATGGCACTTTGAGACGATGCAGCGGGGGTTAGCATAGGCAAATCGAGGTGGGACACCCATGGAAAACACTGTTCTGGATAAACCGTTCAAGATCGTAGGGGTCAAACGGCGGCGGGTGCACGAGCCCGTTGCCGATCAGATTCGTCAGGCCATCTTTCGCGGCTTGATCGCAACCGGCCATAAACTGCCGCCCGAACGCGAGATGGCCGAGCAGTTTCAAACCAGCCGCGTGGCTTTGCGCGAGGCCTTGCGAGCGCTCGAAAAAGAGGGTCTGATCACCGTCAAGCGCGGCGCTGGGGGCGGAGCATTTGTCGCTGACTTTGACAATGCTCTCAACGCTCTCGCGGACTCGCTCAACACCGTGGTGAAGCTAGGCTCTGCCAAGAGCGCCAACCTGACCGAGATGCGTTCGATCCTCGAGCCGGAGATCACCAGGCTTGCGACCTTGCGCGCAGTGCCGGCAGATCTCGCGGCCATTGAAGCGGTTGTGATCGCCCAGGAGAAAGAACTCGAGGGCGGCGAACTGAGCCGCAAGCTCGACATGGAGTTCCACCGCTGCGTCGCGGAAGCCGCTCACAACCCTGTGATGAACATCGTCGTCAATGCCGTCAATCAGTCCATCCGGGATTCCATCCTCCGCTCCAAACGCACCGAGGAGATGCGTAAGCGCGTCGTCAGCTATCACCGGAACATCTTCGAAGCGGTGCGCAGTGGAAATGCCGATGTTGCCAGACAGATCATGAGCGCGCATGTTGTCGACGTGCAATGCCACCTGGAGACATCCGATCATGAGTGACTTGATCCCGAGGCTTTCTTCAGAGCAGATGCCGGCCGATCTCGCGGCGTTCCTGCGCCCAAGGGTGGAGCGGCTGGGCTACCTGGGCGAGTTCTTTCAATGCACCGCGCATCAGCCCGAGGCGCTGCTCTCGTTTCTTGAGCTTACGGAACACCTGAAGCACGCGCTGCCGAACAACTTGACCGAGCTGGTAGCCCTTTCGATCGCCGTGATGATGGACAACGCCTACGAGCAGGTGCAGCACGAGCGGCTCACTCTCAAACTTGGATTTAGCGAAGAATGGCTTCACGACGTGCTTAACATCACCCCCGACGCTGCTCGCCTGTTGACGGAGCAGGAGACGATAGTCCAGCGACTGGTTCTCTCTGTTGTTCGGCGTGGCGGACGCGATACTGCGCCTGAACTCGAAGCGGTGATTCGCGCCATCGGCCCGGATCAGGCGATCGCGGTGCTGATGCTGGTTGGCCGATACATGTCTCACGCGCTGATCGTCAATACGTTGAACCTCGCTCCTCCGCCTGTCGCCAAGCTTCCGGAGAAGAAGCTGTGACGACGGCCGTCGAGAAGGCGCTTTGGATCTCGGAGTCCGAAGTCGTTTCCATGATGGACATCGGCGGAGCGATCGCGGCGCTCGAGCGGGGACTCATCGCGGAAGCCCAGGGCGCCGCTCAGAATATGATCAAGACTCATGTCGAATGGGACGGATCCACCCTGCATGCGATCGGCGCCGTGTTCCCCGCAATGAGCCTCTGCGGAACCAAGACGTGGTCTCACACCAGCAACGGAGCCACGCCGCTCCTCCTTCTCTTCGACAGCAATGACGGCAGTCTGAAGGCGATCATCGAAGCCTTTGCCCTGGGGCAGATGCGTACGGCCGCGGCATCCGGCGTGGCTACGCGCTGGCTCGCAACAGCAGACGCCGATGAGTTCGCCATGATCGGCACAGGCAAGCAGGCCATCACGCAGGTGGCCGCTGTGATGGCCGTGCGTCCGATTCGCACTATACGCGTCTTCGGACGGGATGAAGGCCGCCGCAATGCATTCGCCGCCCGGGTCAAAGCAGAGTTTGATGTTCAGGCGGTTTCGAGCGAGAGCGTGAGAGATGCCGTTGAAGGCGCCTCCATCATTACGGTTGCGACGCGCGCCGCGAACCCCATCGTGACTGCCGACATGGTTCGGACCGGAGCCCACATCAACTCCGTAGGCGCGATCGTGCCCAGCCGTGCGGAAGTTGCCCAGGATGTGCTCGCTCGTTGTTCGCGCACGATCACGGACAGCGTGTCTCAGGCGCAGAAGCTGTCGCGGGAGTTGATCGAATACTTCGGGAAGGACAGCTCGGGATGGAACACTGTGCAGCCGCTCGCGAAGGTAGTCGCCGAGCGGGCTTCGCGAAGTTCGAAGGAAGACATCACGTTGTTCAAAGCGCTGGGTGTGGGAATCTCCGACCTCTCGCTGGGAATTGAGCTGTATCGCAATGCTGTCGAAGCTGGCCTGGGATACAGGTTTGCTCAGCCGGAGCGGGTGACGCCGCGGCTGCACGGAGCGGTGATGTAGTGCTGGAGCGCAGGCGTAGGAGTTGAATTTTGGCTGTGCCGGAGGAGGATGGGATGGAGCAAGCGGGGTATTACTTTTCGGATGGGACGGGGCTGGCGGCGCAGCAGCCGGAGTTGATTCCTGCGGTGACGGTACCGAAGGCGGCGATCGATCAGGAGATTGCGCGTCTGGCGAGTCTGCCGGCGCCGGCCAACGGGCGGCGCGTCTCGAAGATAGCCAATCCGCTGAGCGGAGTGGGCGAGGGTCTGGCGCCGGGAATCGAGGTGTCGCTGTCGGTGCTCAAGCCGGGCGAGCGGACGATGCCGCTGCGGCACAACGCGTCGATGGTGAACTTCTGCATTCAGGGCGGGGGCGAGTCGACGGTCGACGGCAAGGTAATCGAGTATGGCCAGTATGACGTCTTCAACAGCCCGTCGTGGGTGATCTACGAGCATCGCAACCACACCAAGGAGCTGCAGGTGCGGCTGACCTACAGCAACGCGCCCTTGCTCGAAAAGATGAAGGTGTACATCGTCGAAGACGACCCGAAGCCGCAGGGCAGCAAGAAGAGCTACGACGAGCACTCCTCGGCCGAGAGCCCGTTCGGGACTTTTCCGATCAATGAGGACGGCGGCTTTCTGATGCCGTACGAGAAGCTGATCAACCCGGAGGTGATGAAGCACACGCCGCACTTCTTTCCCTGGAGCCGGGTGAAGACGGAGTTGGACAAGCTGGCGTCGCTGGGCCAGTCGTATCGGGGGCGGCGGCTGTATCTGCTCTACAACCCGGCGACGGGCAAGACGCAGGGCACGACGGCGAACTTCTTTGCGACGATGTGTCTGCGGCCGAAGAAGATCGTGGACCGGCCGCACCGGCACACAGGCGCGGCGATCAACTACTACTTTCAGGGCTCGGGCTACAGCGTGGTCGAAGGCAAGCGGTACGAGTGGAAGGCGGGCGACCTGATGCTTTCGGCTCCCGGCTGGGCGGTGCACAATCATGCCTCGCTCGAGGAGGATGTCTACGAGCTCACCGTGCAGGACAGCCCGCTCAACATCTGGATGGGCTCGCTGCTCTGGCAGGAGAGCCTCGACCAGCCCATCGAGCTGCTCGGCGCCAGCGAAGGCTTCACCACCAACCGCCCAGCTTGACACGCCGAGGCGGCCTGGACGGCCAGCCTAATAGGGCAGGTCTCGTAAATAGCTTCTTGGTGGGTGTTGTAAGGAATCTTTTCAGCGTCGGGGGAAGCCACGAACAGCGTAAACGGAATCAAGGTACTTCTCGCGCTTATCCCATTTGCAACGCTCATCGCGGGCTTTCTTCTCTTCCGCTTGAGCGCGTTAATGACAGCCATCTTGACCTGCGTGGTCGAGCTAATCGTAGTCATCACTTACTTCCACATGCCGCTTCTCCGCAGTGTAGAAGCCGGCCTCTGGGGCAACCTGACGATGTGGAGTGTATTCCTCCTCCTGTGGTCAGGCCAGATCTTCGGCCAGACCTTCCGCGCTACGGGCCTCATTCCGGTGTTACTGGATTCCTTCGGCTCGATGTCGCCGTCAAGCGATCGGCAGGGGCGGGCGCTCACCATGGTCACGCTGTTGAGCGGATTCGTCGGCACCTTCAACCTCTATGCCGTCTACCCTGTGGCGATCCCTGCTCTTGCCGAGCTTGGCTTTGACGGCATCCAGGCCGCCGCCGGATATCTCATCTACGCCTCCTGGTGCATCCCCTTCGCCGCACTGTTCATTGGCGCGGTCATTGCGAGTACGGCCACAAGTCTTCCCGTCTCCGAGATCGCCCGAGCCTCCGGTCTGCTCACCATTCCTCTGGTCTTCGTTTCGGTCTACGGCACCTACCGCATTCTGGGCTTTCGCTTCCTCGAGCGCGGCAGCCAGACTCTCTTCTGGATCGTGTCGCTAAGCAACATCGCGGGCATCGTCCTGTTTACACAGCTCTGGCCGCAATACCACGAGCTCACCCTGATGGCCGGCGGCATCATTGCACTTCCGCTTCTGGCGCTCTACGGCCGATCGCAAAAACGCAAGGCTCTGCTGGACCCGAACCCTGCGTCTTCCGATTCCGCTCCCATGATCCAAGCCGCCGACCGTCCTCCCAGGACGTACACGCTGACGATGCAGATCAAAGCCTACGTGCCGCTTCTCTTCGCCATTGCTTATGCGACTGTCACTCATCTTCCCGCTGCAGCCAAGGCGCTTTCACAATTTGACTTTCAGGTTGCGGCCTGGGGGTTCAGCCCGGTCAGAATGAACCTGCTGACGACCCCGGCCGTTCCGCTGCTCGTTGCGATCCTCAGCTGCTACGCCGTGCGCCTGAAGAAGGCGAGTCTGCTGAACGATGTCGTTCGCGGCACCAGGCACGGAGCTTCCAGCCTGAGCACGCTTCTCTTCGGCAGCGCTACGGTCTACCTGATGGTGGCGACCGGTCAGATCGTCTTCCTCGGCCAGGTGCTCGCCAGGGGCGGCCGAGCGACCTACGAGGTGCTGGACGCGGCTCTTATCTTCCTCGGCGGCATGACATTCGGTCAGGGCGCGCCGGCCATCTTCCTCTTCTCCCGCATGCAGATGACCTCTGCGGCCAAGCTGAGCCTGCCGCTCGCCCTCCTCGTAGGTCTGGTCAACCTCGTGGCGATGGGACCGACCAACGCCGTAAAACCCGCCCTCATTCGTTTCGCTGCCTCTCTGGTGGACATCAAAGGTCGCGACCGCGATATCTTCCGCATCGGACTATATTGGGGCTTCGTGCAGATCGTCGTCACGACCATCGTGTTCATGATCCTGGTTCACTTTTGGAAGGTGGCTTAGCGCGCACTATATTGTGGGCGCCGCACTTCAAAAAAGTGTAACTTTTCGTTTGGTCTAATGTCCGTGCTACGTCACAACGCAGAAAAATACCACTTTTAAGTGCTTCGATGGAGCTTTGTATGCAGATATGCTTTAACTTGTTAAGTATTCTATTATGTTCTCTATAACTGGACGGAGCTCAGCACGACCAATGGGTTTTCGTCCCGATCCGTGTTGACATGCCTCTAAATGGTCTGATATTAGAGTTGAGGTTAGTGAGTAGCCCAGCAGCGGGGATCCAAGGAGTAGAGCATGCAATCGAGAGATTTACGTGGATGGATCAGCGCCGCAGAGGCGCTCGGCGAACTCAAGCACATCGAAGCCGCCGATTGGGATGTAGAGCTTGGCGCGATCACCGAAATGGGTCACCACCGCGGGGAACAGAGCTCTGCCTTGCTGTTCGATCGCATCAAGGGATACCCCGAGGGCTATCGAGTTCTTTCCAATACGCTGAATACGACCAAACGCCTTGCCATGACGCTGCACATGGACACCAACTACACGCGGCTGGAGTTTGTGAAGGACATCAAGCGCCACATCACCGATCTGGAATACATCAAGCCGCAAATCGTTAAAGATGGCCCGGTCATGGAGAACGTCTTCGAGGGCGATGACATCGACATGTGGAAGTTTCCCACGCCGAAGTGGCATGAGCTCGACGGTGGGCGCTATCTGGGAACTGGTTCTATCGATATCACACGCGACCCCGACGAGGGTTGGGTGAACTTGGGCACCTATCGCATCATGATTCAGAACCGCGACACGCTCGGATTTTTCATCTCGCCCGGCAAGCAGGGACGCATCATGCGGGAGAAGTATTTTGCGCGAGGGCAATCCTGCAAGGTGGCGGTCTCCTTCGGTCACGACCCGCTGCTGTATCTCGCCGGCGGCATGGAGGTGCCGCACGGCGTCTCCGAGTACGAGTGGGTAGGCGGACTGCAGAAAAGTCCCGTGCAGGTCATCGACGGCCAGTACTCGGGGCTGCCGATTCCGGCAACGTCCGAGATCGTCGTCGAGTGCGAGGCGGTCGCCGGCGAAAACATGAACGAGGGCCCCTTCGGCGAATGGACCGGCTACTATGCCAGCAATATGCGCCCTGAGCCGACCATGAAGGTCAAGCGGCTCTACCACCGCAACAATCCCATCATCCTCGGTGCGCCGCCTACCCGCCCGCCGTGCGAATTTAACTACATGCGATGCTTCATGCGGTCAGCGCTGGTATGGCAGGAACTTGAGAAGGCGGGCGTTCCCGATGTGACAGGGGTCTGGTGTCACGAGTCCGGCGGCAGCCGGCTGCTTACCATCGTCTCGATCAAGCAGCGCTATCCGGGGCATGCACGGCAGGCCGGCATGGTCGCAGGGTTCTGCCACGCGGGCGCTTATCTCGGGCGCTACATCATCGTGGTGGACGACGACATCGACGTAACTAACACGAACGACGTCTTGTGGGCCCTGACGACGCGCTCAAATCCCGAGATCGACATCGAGATTATCCGGCGATGCTGGAGCGGCGCGCTTGATCCGATCATTCCCATGGCGCAGCGAGGGCACAGCTCGCGCGCGGTGATCGACGCCTGCAGACCGTACGAGTGGCTGAAGGATTTTCCCCCGGTGGCCGAATCGAGTCCGGAGGTTCGCCGCGCGATGGAGCAGAAGTGGGGTAAGATTCTGGCCGAGCCGAACACGAACGGCAAGCCGTCGAGCTCCCACGAACCTGCCGACGTCGTGCTGGCTGTTCGAGACCACGGCAGCCGAGCTTCCAGGAAGGGAAAGAAGGAATGACCGAGGTCGCCGTTCGAGCGAGCGACTCGCAGGTTGGCGACTCGCAGCGTTCCCGGCTCCCGGCGCTGCGAGGGATCGGCTACGCACTCACGGTCGTCATCCCCCTCACGATCTGGTTCGCGCCGCTGCCCTTCGATACGACGGCCAAGCACGCGCTCGCGATCTCGGCGTTCATGATCGTCGCCTGGATCACCGAGGTCATGCCGCACACCATCACCGGTCTGTTCGGCTGCTATCTCTTCTGGGTACTCAAGGTCGTCAAGTTCAACGTCGCATTTGGAGGATTTGCGGATCAAACGCCGTGGTTCCTGTTCGGCGCCGCGCTGCTCGGAATGATGGCAACCAAGTCGGGCCTGGCGCGCCGCTTGGCTTACCTTGTCATGCGCCGTGTCGGAGGCGGATATGCGCGCATCCTGCTTGGGTTCATTCTGTCCTCGTTTCTATTGACGTTTCTCGTGCCTTCGGGGATCGCCTGCGTGGTGATTATGGCGGCGATCGCGCTTGGCCTGATGGACGTCTTCAAACTGGGTCCGGGCAGCAATGTAGGTCGCGGGATCTTCATCACGTTGACTTACACCGCTGGGACCTTCGACAAGATGGTGATCGCCGGGCCGTCCTCGATTCTCGGTCGAGGCCTGATCGAAAATGGAGCCCACACACACGTCTACTACAGTCTCTGGCTCCTGGCGTTTCTGCCCTGCACCATCGCCACGGTCTTTGCCATCTGGCGCCTGGTGTTATGGCTCTTTCCGCCTGAGAAGGAAGTCCTGTTAGGAGGGATGGAGTTCATCAAGGCCGAGCTTGGAAAGATGGGACCCTGGAGCTGGCTCGAGAAGAAGTCACTGCTCCTGATGCTGGTCGCGATCACCTTGTGGATGACCGACCTGCTCCATCACATCTCTCCGGCCATCATCGGCATCGGCGTCGGTCTTCTCGCCGCCGTGCCTCGCATCGGGGTTCTCAATCAGGAGGACTTGAAGAAGATCAACTACCTTCCAGTCTTTTTTACCGCGACCGCGATCTGCATGGGCGAGGTGCTGCTGCAGACCAGGGCGCTCGACGCCATGACCACGGTGATGTTCTCCTGGATGGGCTCTCATCTCACCAACATCTATGCCCTGGCGACCATCCCCTACTGGACCGCCTTCGTCTATCACATCTTTCTAGGCAACGAGATCTCGATGCTGGCAACCTCGGTGCCGCCGCTGATGCACTTTGCGCAATCGAGCGGCCTTCCTGCCCTGCCGCTCGGCATGGTCTGGGTCTTCGCCGCCGGCGGAAAGATCTTTGTCTACCAGTCTGGCGTGATGGTGACCGGCTATTCGTACGGCTATTTCGAAGCCCGCGATCTGTTTCGCGTCGGCCTCTGTTTGTCGCTCGTTGAGTCTCTGGTGCTGCTGCTGATTGTGCCGTTCTATTGGCCCTTGCTCGGCATTCGCGGAAGCGTTCCAGGGTTCTAGTCTAGTGTCCTGAAAACTAGACTAAGTTCGTTGATGTATTTTCCGCCGGTACTTTTCGTCGTCATCCTGACCCTCGAGCGTAGCGAAGGGGAAGGATCCCCGTATTTCTCTGTTGTCTGTTCTTTTGTCTTGGACCTTGATGAGTACGTCGAATCATTTATTTCTGGAACGAATTTACGACTGACTCGCCCATTCCTGCGTTCCGTCTATTTGTGTCTCCTTGCCCTGCCGGCAGACCTTGCCCGACAGGGGCCGGCACATCTCAGCACAGCTCAAACGAGCGAAGCAAAATCGTAGGAATGACAAAAGAAGTGGTGGACGCGGTAGGGATCGAACCTACGACCAGTCGATTAAGAGTCGGAAAATGTGGGTGTTGCAAGGGGTTGCAGCGAACTGCAAGTGGATGAAGTAAGTTCCTTTAGGTCAATGAGTTGTATACTTTATCTATGGCGCAAACAGTTGCAGTGAATCGCAGCAAATACGAAGACAAACAGCCACTAAAACAGCCACCAGTCGCTTCTGATGAGCCACCATCGAAGCGCGGCAGGCAGGCTCCGAAGCCCGTTCGTGGCGTCTTTGAGCACCCGCCCAATAGTGGCATTTGGTGGGTCAACTACTACGTTGATGGGAAACGTCACCGCGAGAAAGTCGGAACCCGCAAAGCAGCTGCCGATCTCTATAGCAAGCGCAAGAACGACGCGCGAATGGGAGTGAAGCTCCCAGACTCACTGAAAGCGAAGAGAGCTATCTTATTCGAGGAGCTTGCCAAGGACGCCATGGAGTACAGCAAGGCTCACAAGAAGAGCCACCGTGGGGACATCTCGAATCTGAGCAGTTTGCTCCCTGTATTTGGCAAGATGAAGGCTGAAGAGATAACCCCTCAGACCATCTCGGCCTACTTCAGCACACGAACAGACCTCAAGCCAGCCAGCATCAACCGATATCGCTCCACCATGTCGATGATCTTCGCAGAAGGTATACGGAACGGGAAAGTCACCGCCAACCCCGCTCGCTTGGTTCGACTTCGCAAGGAGAACAATGCCCGCCTCAGATTCATCACATTTGAAGAAGAGGCGCAGATTCGAAGCATCATCCAGAGGCGTTGCCCAATTCACGAGCCTGACTTTACGGTCGCGATAGAGACGGGTATGCGGCTATCTGAGCAGCACTCCTTAGAATGGCCGGATGTTCATTTGAATCGTCAGCAGATTCAGCTTGTCGCTACGAAGAATGGGTCGAGCCGTGTCGTGATCTTGAGCAAAGAGGCGGTTGAGGCTCTAAAGGTGTGCCAAGCGAGACGAATGCCACATACGCCAAGAGTTTTCTTGACTCGATACGGCGAGCCGATGCAGAACCCAAGGGCATGGTTCCGTTTGGTCATAGAAGATGCCATAAAGCAGAACAAACAACTCGGTGACGTGACTTGGCATGTCTTCCGCCACACTTACATCTCCCGCTTGGTAATGGCGGGAGTAGACCTCCGAACTGTTCAGGAATTGGCCGGTCACAAGGACATTAGCATGACGACTCGTTATGCCCACTTGTCGCCAGATCACAAGTTGAGCGCGGTGGCCAAATTGAGTTCATTCCGGAAACAAAGCGAGTTAGCACGTCAGAGTGTATAGGGGGAACGTTACTCATGCGTGCGCTTCTCAATCGCTTAGACCACCGGGCACAAATAATTTGCGTGACCGGGGATCGGCAAATGCGGCAGGAAAGATGTTCTGCGGTGCGGCAATCCGCCTATATGGTGGCTGAACGATGGATTGCGGCTGCGGCTTCTTTTGAACCCCCGAACCGTGCAACTGTGGGAGCCGCCCATCGAGAATTTGGGCGTGCATGCAATGGTGCGAATGGCGGGTCGGGCGATGGTCCAAGAATGGTGTCCCGTCACGCATGAAGGACATTACCATGCGTGAGAACAACCCTCAAAGCCCTTCGCTCTGTGCCGCTTGGTGAGAATCCTGAAACAGCAAAACGAAGCCACCGCTGTCACGCTGCCCTTCTTTAGATCAAGCTATTTCGCGGACTGTTGCGCTTAAACGCAAGCCAAAGTACAAGCCAAAGTTTGTCCTGGATTTAGGTGCAACAATGATGCATCCTCTTTCATTGGCTGGGTCTTCGTCCGAAGTTTAAGTACAATCTGCACTGGGAAGTTCGGGATTAAGTGCAGCAACACCGCCCTCCAGAATGCGTCCTGGAAATAACTGTAGCGCGACATTTTGAAGACAGAAACGCCTCGGAGGTTTGTGGTGCTGAAGATTGACCGTACCAATGGTAAGCTGCTACGACTCAAGCCCCATTCGCTCACCGCAAGTGGAATGAAAGAGCGTTCCGACCTCCAGGAATTGATCTTCCAGAACGCCGACGAATTCTTCCGCGACGAGTGCGGGGAGAAGCTGTTCCTAGTCGCTCAGGAGGTAGAACCGTCGAACGTCGTGGCGGACAGAATCGATCTGTTTGCGATCGACTCCGAGGGTAAAGGCGTTGTGATCGAGTTGAAGCGTGGCAGTCACAAGCTGCAGCTTCTCCAGGCGCTTTCCTATGCCGCGATGGTCGCAGATTTGGAGTGGCGGCACATCGCGAAGCGTGTGGACGCGGACCGCCAAAGCGCGCTGGAAACTTTCCTCTCCGACCATGACCTCGATCCAGACGTGATGATCCTGAACAACGCCCAGCGCATCGTGCTGATCGCGGAGTCGTACGACTACGAAGTTCTGCGGACCGCCGAGTGGCTCACGAGCCACGGGCTCAACATTACCTGCTACGAGGTCGCGCTCGCCCGGGACCAGGCGAACGATACCGATTACCTTTCAGCCGTCCAGCTCTTCCCTCCGAAGTCGCTTGCCGTTCAGGCTCGTTTACGGGGAGCGCAGCGTAGCCAGGAAGAAAACCAGACCCGAACACTCGAAATGAAGTTGGAGAGCTGCGCAAATCTGGTCGTCAAATCGTTCTTCCAAAAGTTATTGAGCCGTAGTCCACGGCGGAACAAACGACGAGATGCACTCGTGTTCCCGTCATCCGGCAAGATGCGGTTCCGCTTCACAGCGCGGAGAGACTACGCGAACGTCTCCCAGCTCGGCCGCTTCGACGGAGACGAGCAGAAGTGGAGCGGGTTGTCGGCTCCGAAGCTGAAGGTGGATGCCAAAAGACTGCGCTTTCGGGTTTACACCGGAGCGGATGTCGAATTGTTCGAGCAAACGATCACGCAGGATCTCCCAAAGATCGTCTGGACAGCGGGACTAAACAACGAAGAAGAGGCGGATGAGGAAGAGGATGGCGAGTGATCCGCCTGCACGTTCCGCTCAGACGACCCAAAGACATCATCCCGCACCTCGCCATGCAGATGACGCATTGGAAAGCCGGATACTCCGCGCAGGAGTTAGCGTGTCATGATTCCGTCTTCTCAAGTGACCACAACTAAAATCCTCCAGATGGGCAGACTTTACGATAGACTTCGGCAATGTTAGCAATTATTTGTGTGCTCAGCCTTCTTCTAGCATCAGGTCTGCGCAAGCCAGAAATAGGCTCTGAGGACCAGACAGGCTCCGCAGGAGTCTCTGCGACGGACCAAACATTAGGCCGCGGCAAAATTAAGGGGGTTGTGACCTACTACTTCAATGACAATTTTGGAGATAAAGGGGATGTTGGCGCACAGGTGTTTTTGGTCGCCGGAACAATCGAATTACCACGCGAAGAATGCGAAATCCAGCTGGGCAATGATCAAGTATCAATCCCCAATTGTTTTTCTCTTAAAGAAGTGAAGGAGAACCGCGATGCATCCAAAAAGCACCTTGCCCTGCCAAATCCTATTCGCCAAACTCTCTTAATTCCCGTGGTGGATCACACAACGGTCGATGTGAATGGTTCTTTTCAGTTAGATGACATCACGCCAGGTTTTTATACTCTGGTCATCCGCTCCAGCCATTCCAAGGGTACTTATTTCAAGAAACGAGACGAGCTAGGAAGAGTTGTTTGCCTGCCGATCACAGTCAAAACCGAACATGCGGTGGATGCCTCATACAAATTTCCGGCAACTGGCTCATAGGTGTCACATCCCAATCCATGCCCCTGATCGATATTCTGCTCATGCTCGTTCTTGTCTTGTTCTTTGATCATCGCCACATCTTGGGAGTGCGAATGGACCTGTCCTGTCGGGATCGCATGATCGACGCTTCCTTCGCCGTGATTGCATGTCCATGCTCCGCGTGTTTCTCAGTCCGCGAACGCATATAGAACCATCGCGGGTGTGTGTGCAAATGCGCCTTCAGAGGATCGAAGAATTACGCACAGCGACATCATTCTTATGCGCGGATTCTCGCCCCTAGGAGCGCGGTGCTGCGCACCGAATGAATTTGGACATTTCACCTCTCGGAGGGAACTGCACGGAGACTGAAAGCGCTCTGGCACCGGGCGTGGAGATCGTTGAGATCACTGTATTGCGGTTGCAAATCATAAACCTGCTGAAGCCCGTTCTGACCGGCGACAAGATGACGTCTGAGACCTTTAACGCCATCGTGAGCGAGGTAAGAAAGCACAAGGCCGGGTTCGCTCCGGATGCTCTGCGTGACGATGAGGCAGGCCAAACGCACCTTTGAGCAGCGGTGGAAGTACCCTCCACTCCAGCGTCCGTCAAGGCGCTTCGCCCGCTAAGCGGCGCGCAAAAACGCGCGGCCCTGACTGACGCCTCCGCTCCGGGTTATGCGCTGTCATGAGAAGAATGTCTTCTTCTCATGTGTCAAGAACACATGGAACAAGCAACGGCGGGAGGGCCATAGCGAGTTGATGAAGGGCAGCAAAGGCGACGGAGCGACAACCTTCGCTCCTGCGCCGAATGGGTGAAAACAGGTAAAAACGGGTATCTGGCATCATCGGGTGCAAAACGGTTATAAATGGGTGAAAATGGATATCAGCCATGCACCACTTCACCCACATCACGATCACGCCGGAAATCCTTAAGCTCATCGCCGAGATTGACGAGTTCAAGGGCCGCTGGACGGTCATTGAAGCGCTTGCCCCGGAAAAACTCACAACGCTTCGGCGTATCGCCACGATTGAGAGCGTGGGGTCGTCCACCCGTATCGAGGGTTCAAAGCTCAGCGATGCCGAAGTGGAGAAGCTGCTCTCCGGGCTGCACACCAAATCATTTGCAAGCCGCGACGAGGAGGAAGTCGCGGGCTATGCCGATACGATGGACATGATTTTCGAAGGATACGAGGCTATCGCTTCGACCGAGAATCACATCAAGCAGCTCCACGGCGTCCTCCTCAAATACAGTTCCAAGGATAAGGATCATCGCGGCCAGTACAAGATTGTCACGAACCATGTCGAGGCGTTCGGACCTGACGGTAAGAGTCTGGGCGTTGTCTTCGAGACGGCGACGCCGTTTGAAACGCCGGGATGGATGAAGGACCTTGTCGATTGGTTTAACCGTGCAGTGGAAGAGGAGAGTCATCACCCTCTGATCCTGATTGGAATCTTCATTGTGGTGTTCCTCGCGATCCATCCGTTCAAAGACGGCAATGGCAGGCTATCGCGTGCGCTTACGACCTTGCTATTGCTACGCGCCGGGTACAGCTACGTCCCCTACAGCTCTATGGAAGGCGTGGTTGAGCAGAATAAGGATAGCTACTACCTGGCCCTCCGAAGGACTCAACAAACGATCCGCAAGGAAGAGCAGAACTGGGAGGCTTGGTTGGTCTTCTTCCTGAAGACGATGGCTAAGCAGAAAGATAATCTCGCCGCGAAGGTGAAGGAGGAGCAGGCGCTTCGCTCATCTTTGGCCGCCCTTTCCCGTCAGATTTTGGAGCTAGCGAAAACGCGCGGCGAAGTCACCGTCAAGGAAATCGAGGACTCGACCGGCGCGAACCGCAACACCATTAAGGTGCATGTCAAGAAGCTGGCAGAGCAACAATATCTGCGTCAGGTCGGGCAGGGGCGCGGGGCACGCTACACGATCAAGTAGCTGCCGCGCGGTTGGCCTCAACGGTCATGAAGGCGAAGGCAACAGCATGACGAGAAGATGAAGTTGATATTGCGGATTGTAGGGGCTCCCGACGGATGGCAAGAGTGCGAATCATCTGTATCAGCGACACGCACGGACAGCACGCTGGGCTCCGCGTTCCCGATGGCGACATCTTGATCCATGCGGGAGACTTCATGACCTACGGGAATGCGCCGCGCGAGATCATCGACTTCAACACATGGCTTGCTCGTCAGCCTCATGCACACAAGATTGTCATCGCCGGAAACCATGATCGGCTGTTCGAGTCACACCCAATGCCGGCTCGCGCCCTCATCACAAACGCTTCTTACCTGGAGGACTCGGGCGTCGAAGTGGAAGGCCTGAAGTTCTGGGGATCACCAGTGCAGCCGTCGTTCAACAACTGGGCTTTCAACGTGCAGCGTGGCGCGCCGATACGCAGACATTGGGACAAAATCCCGATGGGGACAGATGTCCTGGTGACTCATGGACCGCCTCTCGGGATTCTCGATCAATCCCGCCCGATGACCGACCATTTGGGCTGCGAAGAGTTGGCCGAAGTTGTCGAGAAGATTGCACCCAGGCTCCATCTGTTCGGACACATACATGGCGGTCAGGGGCGCGTGCATGGTAGCAATGGATGTGAATTCGTGAATGCTTCTGTGCTGAATGAACACTACATGCTGGTGTCTGAGCCGCAGATTGTTGACTTGGT
This sequence comes from Edaphobacter sp., assembly GCA_965277545.1. Taxonomy (GTDB): domain Bacteria; phylum Acidobacteriota; class Terriglobia; order Terriglobales; family Acidobacteriaceae; genus Edaphobacter. The sequence goes on along the minus strand of OZ255826.1, from coordinate 3,998,731 downwards.
GATTTGATCCAGATGAGTCACTCTGGAAGACTACTTGCGACAACAGATTGGAGCCGCTGATGGACAATTTTGAGGGCATCATTGCGACCTTGCTGGAGGTCGACCACTACTGGGTGCGTAGGTCTTTTAAGATTGATGTGACGCAGGAAGAGAAGCGTAAAGTCGGCAAGCATTCGATCCCGGGCCCTGAGATTGACCTGCTCGCATTCAACTTCTCCAAGAACGAAGTCATAGCGTTTGAGGTAAAGTCGTTTCTCAACTCGCCGGGTGTCAGACTTGAGGACCTGCAACGAGAACATGAAGTGCAAGAGGGGCGATACAAGCTCTTCACCTCGCGAGGCTACCGTGAGGTTGTTCTGGCAAGATTAAAGCAAGATCTCATCAGCCACGGTATGGCGGACTCAAATACGAAGGTGAAGCTAGGTCTGGCGGCGGGGAAGGTCTATCAGAAGAAGAGTGAGCCGCCGTTGACTCAAAGCAACCTGATGAGGGTTCACCTGGAAAACAATGGCTTCGTCTTCTGGTCGCCAGAAGACATTCGGAATCGAGTCAAGGCACTTGCGCATCGTGCATACGAAAATGACCCGGTGATTATCGCGGCTAAGATTCTCTTCCCTGAGCTTACAAAGTAAGCTCTTCCCCATGCGAGAGTCGCCAAAACCGTCTGCGCTGCTTCGCAGCGGGTGTAAGGCTGACACGTCATCCCCAATAGGGAACTGCAAAGCAGCCAAAGTTCACGATTGATAACGTGTTTGCTTTCAATTGCTTGGATTTTTACGTTTCCGGCTGTAAACGCCGTTGCAGTGAGCAACATTTCTCGTCAGCGGCGGCGTTTGCAGAAACCGGTAGTGCGGTGGAAGCATCCAAGCGCTTCAAGGGATTATCTGTTCCAGGTGGCAAATCGAATGGCGTCCGTTAACGACAAGCCGCAAGAATCTGCTACACCGTCGGCATCTACCGTCTCGGGAAATGAGACCTCCCGTGCAAGATCCATTGCCACGCGTCTTACCGACGCGGAGTTCAGTGAGGTTGAGGCAGCAGCCGCTGACGCCGGTAAGAAGGTGGCGGAATGGCTACGCGAGGCGGCGCTCGCGCACGCCCGAGCCAGCGCTGGCGCAGAGGAACACACCGATCCGATCTTGCTGGCGGAGATTATGGGGATGCGCTCGCTCATGCTGAATCTGTTTGCGAGAGCGTCGGAAGGTCCACTGACAACCGAAGATTTACGCAAGATGTCGGCCTATTCGGACTCCATCAAGGAGCAGCGGGCGCAAGATTACATGGCGCAGAGGCGCCGCCGGAACAGTCCCAAGACCCCGGACAAGCCGTAATGAAACTCTCCCGTATTTGGTTTGCATTTCCCTGGCGGGTCGCGCTGATCCTAGCACTCCTTCCATGCCTCCCATTACTCGGCTTCTGGGCTTGGTTGCGGTGGGAAGTTCCGCCACTACAGCGCTATTATCTGGTGGCATATTGGCACAGTTCCGAACACGCAAATCAGCCGGATGCCAAGACTCAAATCCGATGGCTTATGGAGACGGCTCCCGGGCGTAAGAGACAGTGGCTGTTCGCCCCCGATGTCACCGAGGGAGGCCCGAATGATCTCTCTATTAATCTCTCGTCTTTTGCTGTTGGACAAGGATGGACGGGCATAGAAAGAACCCCGGTTGAAAGCGTAGATTCCACCGAGGTCGAAAAGCTCCTGCGTGACGATTTTTATGACGGCGAAAGTTTCCGCCGACTCCTCCATGAACCGTTGCTGTACGGTATTGCGGGATGGATAATCGTTGCGTATCTGGCGTTCATGATGAGGCTGGATATCGGGTACGAATGGAGACAGCTTCGACAAGCGATTAGTGGGCCACAATGGTCCTCCAATTACGGAGGAGATTGGCGCGAGAATCGAGATGGAATTGTCGCTCGAATTCGGTCACGAGTTGCCCCCTGGATCAGTAGGCGGAAGATACAGCTTGGGTGGACGAATTTCGGGCCTGCAATCATTGGCAGATTCGGTCTCAAGAAGTTGCCAAATACAGAAACGCTTCGTGGGAGTGACAGACAGGCATCGACTCAAGTTCGCGGCGAGGTTTCTACTGCACGGCAACTGGCTACTCCACCCCCTTCGCACTCCCCAAAACCACCGTCTCAGCAAGGTACGGTCTTCCCCGGATCGTCTGCATCTGATGCTGCGCATTCGCAATTAGAACCGTGGGATGAATCGAAATGGGTTGATTGACGAAGAGACTTCCGATGTCTCTCTGTATTCCAGACCAAATCGCGAATCAACCTGGCATATCTTCGCTCAACTCTAAATAGCGTAGATAGCCTTCACGTTGATCTCCCTTCAACTCGTCTCAAAGGGCTGCTTGACGAGAGCTATTTGAGAGGCTCAATCTCCCCATCTTGAGCATGGAATAGACCAGTTCGAACTCACGAGGAAGGTCTTGTTTGAGACTGTTCTCAAACAGAGTATTGAGTCTCCATTGAGTCGGCTATAACTGTTGCGTTAGTCGAGTAATTGCCACTCAAATCACCCGTCCATTACTCCGCTAATAGCTTTGCTTAAGATAGAAATAACCAATAACCATAGTGGTTTTGTCGATCATCAGTCGAAAATATTTCGGCAATAACGACCCACTTATCCACAAATCTCGGCTACGATGTGAACCAAGACAGTAACTATCTGCTGTCTCTCGGGCCAAGGTATGTTGACTATCTCTAAATCGCTGTCTGCTGGACAAGCACGGACGTATCACGCGCGTGAGTTCACCTCTGAACGACAGAACTACTGGAGCCGCGATCAGCAAGGGCATAGCGAGTGGCAAGGGAGCCTCGCAAAGGAGTGGGGCTTGCGTGGCCAAGTAGGGGCTGAGGAGTTTACTCGTTTGAGCGAAGGACGGCACCCAGCGAACGATGCGCAGCTCGTCAAGCACCAGCCTACCAGGACCTACGAGAATCAGTACGGCAAGCAGATCACCAGTTCAGAACACCGTGCAGGATGGGATGCGACGTTCTCCGCACCCAAGTCTGTTTCGCTTACGGCCCTTGTGGGTGGCGATGATCGCGTGCGCGAAGCGCATCGCGAAAGTGTTCGCGTGGCATTGCGGGAGTTGGAGCGGTATACACAGGCGCGCATCGGCAACATCCATGCGCCTGAGACGACCGGCAAGTTTATCGCCGCTACCTTCGAGCATGATACCGCTCGTCCCGTAGATGGTTATGCCGCGCCGCAGCTTCACACACACGCTGTCGTCTTCAATATGACCGAGCGTGACAATGGACAGACGCGCGCACTGCAAGAGCGCAGTCTGTTTCAATCGCAACACTATGCGACCAGCGTCTATCGCTCCGAGTTGGCAATGAGGCTGCAAGGGATCGGGTACGAGATTGAGCGGGGTAAGCATGGCCAGCCTGAGATCAAGGGCTATTCGCAAGAGTATCTGGAGGCATCGAGCCCGCGTCGTGTGCAGATCAGGGAACACCTGCTGGAGATCGGCAGAGAGGGTGCAGGCGCGGCGCAGGTTGCCGCTCATCGCACACGGGACAGCAAGGAGCTTCATTCGCCCGAAGAAGTGCTGCAGCAGCACCGTGAATTAGCTGCGCGATTCGGGCATCAAGCAGATCATGTCGTCGCAAAGGCACACGAACCGCACCAAATTGTGCAGCCTGAGAAGACGGTGCAGCAATCGGTGATCTATTCGCGCAACCATGTCTTTGAACGCTCTGCAGTTCAGGATGAACGCGCGATCCTTCAAGCGGCGATTGACCGGAGTATGGGGCAGGCTTCCCATGCCCAGGTACGACAGGAATTTGAGCAGCGAGTGATGCGAGGTGAGTTTCGGGCAATTGCACGAACGGACGGAAGAGCCGCCCCGCTTTACACGACCGCAGAGATGGTGCGGATAGAGAAAGAAATCATCGGTCACATGCAACGTGGCAATCAACGCGGTTATGACGATCCGATGCTGGTTTCACCGCAGTTGCGAATTTGGACAGAAGACCGTCACCCTGAATTGAATCGCGCACAGCGCGAAGCGGTAAATGATATTTTCCTGAGCCGGGAGAAGATTGTGGGTCTGGATGGCGTCGCTGGTGCGGGGAAGACAACAACGTTGTCCGTTGTTCGCGAAGGCGCTGAAGCCCAGGGCTACAGGGTCGAGGGGTTTGCGCCGACATCTCGCGCAGCGCACAAGCTTGCTGAGGCTGGCATGGAGACTTCGACTCTCCAGCATCATCTTGCCAAAGGGATGCAGCCCGACACTGGAGAGAAGCGCTTGTATGTGCTCGATGAGTCCTCGCTTGCGTCCACGCGCCAGATGCACCAGTTCATCGAACGTCTCCAGCGGAATGATCGGGTGCTCTTGGTGGGCGATAGTCGCCAACATGAGGCCGTCGAAGCAGGCCGTCCGTTCGCGCAACTCCAAGAAGCAGGGATGCGGACTGCCACGTTGCATGACATCGTCCGGCAGCGCGATCCAGAGTTGAGGCAGGTCGTTGAACAATTGGCGAACGGCCAGGTTAGAGCCGCCGTCGAGAGTCTTGACCAGCAGGGCCGAGTGCATCAGGTGAAGGGGCACGATGAGCGCATTGCGGCCATTGCGCGGGAGTATGCCAAGTCTCCCGGCGGCACGCTTGTCGTCTCGCCCGACAACCGTTCCCGCAGCGAGATCAATTTGCGGATACATGATGAGTTGCAATCGCGCGGAGTTGTGAACAGGCAAGAGCATTCCGTGCGGACGCTCGTTCCGCGTCAGGAGATGACAGGAGCAGACCGCAGTTGGGCGCAGCAGTACCAGGTCGATGACATTTTGCGGTATTCGCGCACGTCGAAGGAAACCGGCATCGAGAAAGGTGACTACACACGTGTACTTGCTGTGGACGCCCAGGCGAATACTCTGACCGTGGTACGGGGCAATGGGGAGCAGACCACCTATGACCCGCGCCGCCAGGTTGGAGTCTCCGTCTATCGAGAGCAGGAGAAGAATTTCTCCGTGGGCGATCGCATCCAGTTCACCGCGCCTAGCCAGGAATTGAAGATTGCCAATCGCGAGCTGGGGACTGTTGAGAGCATAGGCCGGGATGGAACGATGCGGTTGCGAATGGATGATGAGCGCAGAGTCGAGCTCAATCCGCAGGACCATCCACACCTTGACCACGGATACGCCGTGACCAGCTATTCAAGCCAGGGCCAGACTGCGGAGCGGGTGTTGGTCAATGTAGACACGGAGCTTGCCGCAAAGGATTTGCTCAACAGCCGCATGGCCTATGTCTCGATCTCGCGCGGTCAATTCGACGCGCAGATATTTACCGACAGTCTGGAGAAGTTGCCGAAGGCATTAGGACATGATGTTTCTCACCAGAGTGCGTACAAGCCGGAACAGGCTGTTGCTTTACCTCAACCGAAGATCGTGACGCCGAAGCACGACGTTGAGTTGAGTATGGGGTTCGGGTTGAGTCTGTGAACGCATTAGAGCTGGAGATGAAGGCGTTCTTGCTAGGCGGTCATTGAGAGGGCAGGCAGTTTTGGACGAGCACGACAATTTTGGGACAGGGGATGGGATTATGTCGGCAGAGAGAGTTATTGATTTCGACAGAGGCGGATTGAAATCGTCGCAGCAGGACAGGACGGAGCTATCATTCAAGCCTCAGCGGAGAAAGCCCCCACAGAGGGTCACTGTGGCTCCGGAAGACAAACTGCTGGTCAGCCGTGAAGAGGCCGCTCAGCTTCTATCGATAAGCCAGCGCGGGCTTGACTACCTTGTAGCCTCGAAACGGTTGCCGACAAGGCGGATTGGTGGTCGTGTTCTGATTCCGATGGCTGACCTTCGTAGGTACGCTCGATTCGACCATCCCGAACGGATCGTCGGCTAAAGCGAAACATTCGTCGAGGGCCGCGACCTTCCGACGGTAAATACGGACGTAGTCGGACATCCCAGCAACAGCCACCAAAACAGCCACTGACGCAAATGGCCGATTAGAGTCTGCTAACCCTGCCTCGCAACACATTGATTATAAGGAGGTAAATGGTGGACGCGGTAGGGATCGAACCTACGACCAGTCGATTAAGAGTCGAATGCTCTACCAACTGAGCTACGCGTCCTTATTGTTTTGCTCCGGCGAGGAGATCGGTGAGAGTCTGGAAATTTCATTCGGGCCCAGACTGCGATCGCGCGACTTTCTTAAGATACCACAGCCTCCGGGCAGCGAAGGCACAGCGGAGGCTGCGGATCAGCCGACGAAATCTACCTCGGCCTTCACCGGAATGATGCCTCGATCAAAACCCATTTCGAGCAGTTTATGGATTGCCTGCTTGCCATCGTCGCCATAGTCTAGAGTGCGTTCGTTGACGTACATGCCGACAAACCGATTGGCCAGCGTCGGATCGAGGTCGCGCGCGAACTGCATCGCGTAGGCGAGCGCTTCGTCCCGGTGATCGAGAGCGTGCTGGATGCTGTCGCGCAGAGCGTTGGTCGTGGTCAGCATGGTCTGCTTGCCAAGCGAGCGCCGAATGGCATTGCCGCCGAGAGGAAGGGGAAGGCCGGTCTGCTCGCGCCACCACTGCCCGAGGTCGAGCAGCTTGACCAGGCCGTCGTTGGCGTAGGTCAGCTGGCCTTCGTGAATGATGAGCCCTGCGTCGAACTCTCCCGCGATCACCGCTGGAATGATCTTGTCGAAGGGAACGATGGACGTCTCGATCTCAGGCGCGAAGAGCTTGAGCGTGAGATAAGCCGTGGTCAGGGTCCCGGGAATCGCGATGCGGGTTCTCTTGATCGCGTCCAGCGTAAGCTTGCGGCTGGCGACGATCATCGGCCCGTAGCCTTCCCCAACACTGCCTCCGCAAGACATCAGCGTGTACTTCTCCTGCATATACGGATAAGCATGAAAGGAGATCGCGGTGACATCGTAGAACGCTTCGTTGATCGCCCGATGGTTCAGCGTTTCGATGTCGGTCAGGGTGTGGGTAAATTTGAAGCCCGGAACTCGTACCTTGTTGGTCGCCAGCCCATAGAACATGAATGCGTCGTCAGAGTCGGGGCTATGGGCAATGCTGATTTCCTGCGAGGTGCTTGCTGCGGTCATGATGCGCTCAATCCTTATGTTGGTTCGATCTTCTGTGTTGGACGGGGAAGACTGGCGAGGGCTGGCTGCGGATTGAGGACAGAAGAACAGGACGATGGCGGATCTGGAAGGTGCGCCGAAGAAGCCTGAAAACGCGCTCTTGCCTCAGGACCGGCGCCAGCGCTGGAGCGTGCTGAAGACCGCGGCCGCGGCCATGACCTTGATAAGTTCTCCTGGAAGGAATGGGTAGATGGCAAGCGTCCATGCGGATGATGCGCTGAGATGAAGCAGGTGGGCCAGCCAACCCGCTCCAAGCACGAAGATGGGCACGCTTGCGAGCACCGACGCGGCCAGCGCGGCGTGAAACTTCGAGATCACGGATTCGAGTGCGCGTACGCTCCATCCGACGATGGCAGCCGCCAGGGGATAGGCGAACAGATACCCTGCACTCGGGCCGATCAGGTGTGCCGCTCCGCCTGCGCTCATGGGGGTAAAGACCGGCAGGCCGATCGCGCCTTCAGCAAGGTAGAGCACCATGGCGGAAAATCCTGCCGCGGGTCCCAGAATCAGTCCTACCAGGAGCACAGCGAAGTTGGACAGCGTAAGAGGAACCGGGGTGAAGGGAAGCGCGAACGAGAGATGAGCGCATACGGCTACGAAGGCAGTTGCCGAGACGGCTGCGAAGATTCGGCCCGGCACCGATGTCGGCAAAAGAAGTTGTCGTCTCGTGAGATCGGAGGTCGTGGGGAGAGCGGATTGCATGAGGAGAATCCTTTCGCGAACAGCGGCAGCCGGATGCAGGCGCGCCGTCACTTCCGTAGAGATGCGGGGCGTAAAAGCGCATAGCAGGCTCGCATGCTCTCAAGCAAGAATAACAAGGTGCATGAAATCGTGCAGCTTTCGATTCGTGCAGCTTATTCGGGAAGTGCGCGGAGACGCGGACAAGCTGGCATCTGCCGGCGAAACTCCTCGGATGGACATCGAGAGAGCAGGCCGCGTTCCTGCCGGTCACTTGGCAGGCGAATCAGTACGAACTTGGTACAGGCAGGCCGAGAAGAGAGTTTTCCACTTGACCTCCGGGTGCGCGAAATCTGTACTGAGAACCATATGACTCGTCCCCTGCCCACGCGCAAACCCGCTGACCGGAAAGCCGGTGCGTTGGTGCGCGGCTTCCGGCAAGTGCATGGAAGCTGGAGAAAGGTTGCGACCGGAGCTGCAGCTTTGCTCACCGTAGCCATGGGATACCACGTCATCTTCGGCCAGAACGGATTGACGGTGTACCAGCAGAAGCGCCAGGAGACGCAGGATCTCACGCAGCAGCTGCATCGACTGCAGCACGAAAACGGATTGCTGCAAGGTCACGTCGATCGCCTGCAGAGCGATCCGGGCGCGATCGAGCATCAGGCGCGCGAGGAACTGCACTATGCGCGGCCGGACGAGGTGATCTACACCCTGCCCACTCAGCCGGCCATTCAGGAGACCGCCACCCGCTCCAACTCCCCGAGCACTTCGAGCCCAGCTCCCCTCCGCTAAACCATCTACGAAACCTCTGATGATTCTAGGAACCTCTGATAAGTTGCTGTTCCAGGTTCTCGCCGCTCGCCCCGCATCACGCCCGAAAACTCTCGCGGTTCCCCGTCGCTCCCGCAGTACCCGGCATCCCATGCCCATGCCTCTCCGCCTGCGCGCCCTCCTCGCCGCCTTCTCCCTCGCCGCCACCCTCCATGCCCAGCAGCACATTCCCCAACCGATTCCCCAGACCAACTCAAGCACCCTCGACGCCAACGGCGACGCCCACATCACCCGCGTCATCCCCGTCCCCACCGACCTCAGCCCCGAGGCCCAGACCACCCTCCGCCGCGCCTTTCCCAACCACCCCGAATCCCTCGCCGAACGCCGCGCCCACACCGACCTCTGGCAGATCGGTGCCGGCAAAGCCTCCCTTACCCTCTACCCGGTCCACATCGCCGCCGGCTCTATCGCCAACGTCCCCATCCGCGACGTGACCCCTCTGCATGACGCCCATCCCAACCAGGTCCTCCTCAACGTCCACGGCGGCGGCTTCGACTCCGACTCCGGCTCCCTCACCGAATCCATTCCCATCGCCAATCTCACCCGCACCCGCGTCGTCTCCGTCCTCTACCGTCTCGCCCCCGAGCACCCCTTTCCCGCCGCCGTCGACGACACCATCGCCGTCTATCGCGAGCTGCTCAAAACCTACCAGCCCGCCCACATCGCCCTCTACGGCACCTCCGCCGGAGCCATTCTCACCGCCCAAGTCGCCGTCCGCCTCAAGCAATTGAATCTGCCCCTGCCCGGCGCCCTAGGCATCTTCTCCGGCCTCGGCGACTTCAGCCAGAACGGCGACTCCCAGGCCATGTACACCCTCCGCGGACTCGAAGGCGCGCCGCCGCTTCCGGGTAAAGAACCCAAAGGCCACGAATACATCCCCGAATCCGTACCGCTCAAAGACCCCGTCCTCTCGCCCGTCTACGCCGACCTCCACGGCATGCCCCCCGCCCTCTTCATCACCAGCACCCGCGACATGCTCCTTAGCGGAACCACCGTCCTCCACCGCGCCTTCCTGCGTGCCGGCTCCGACGCCCGCCTCATCGTCTTCGAAGCCCTCCCCCACGCCTTCTGGAACGACGTCGACCTCCCCGAATCCAAAGAAGCCTACGCCGACATGGCCACCTTCTTCACCCAGCAGCTCAACCGCTAAGCCTCCCCATCGCACTAACCAGATTTAGACCCCGTGAATTGGGGTTGAGAACTCCACTGACATCGATAGTCATTCAAAACAAAGCCAAGGGCTTGAATGTCCATTCTTGACGTTGTAGCTAGGGGCCGCACTGCTTGGGCCATGGGCAAGAACCTCCCCCTCCCCCTCCGGCCCCGCCAGTGTAATTTTGCGATTGGCTTATGTCATATTGAGACGGAGCAAGGAGACCGGGTTGATCCGGAGTTCCGCCATAACTCATAATCGTCAAATTCGGGTCCTGACCAGGTGCATCTCCGAGTCCGAAGTCATGCATAATTTCGTGAGCAACGAGTCTTGTCGCGTAGTCTGACGAAACTCCTCCAGAACTTCCTACCATCTGAGAGGCATCAAGCTGCACAGTTGAGCTAAGTTCTGGTTGAGTAGCTCCTGAGTTAGGTGGATTATCCCACACCCCAGTATTCAGGCCTGGGTATCCAGGATCAAGGTTGGCACCCGTAAAAAGTTGGTCGGGCCCAGCCGCTAATGGACAGCTCTCGACTGTAGGACAGCCGCTGACCAGAGCTGGTTCTGAGTAAGTGATGCCATTGCCGGTGATATTGTTCGACGCCTGCACCCGGCTAATAATCGCGTTATACAGAGCACTTCCTTGCGGAATCGTACTGCATCGATGTAAGTGTTGATATAACTGTTAGCAGGCCAAGCGACCGGCTTGTTATTGCTCCCAGGCCGGGCGTTTGAGAGGACGGGTTTGAGCCCAGGTAGATGCGGCCCAGACAAACAAGCACACACTCAATAAAGAGTACTTGTAGCGCATGGGGGTCTCCTAAGAGTTATTGGGGAGATGTCGGACGGGACGCTAGGTCGGACGTTACCCTAGCTTCTAATTCACCCTCGTTAGCAATTTTAAGTTCAGCGTTGTGTGAAGAAATTGCACCATCTTCGTCCAGAAGCTCGGGTCGACTTGATGTCAGATCCCATACCCTAACGACGCTGAACGATCGAGTTGCTTCTGCATAGTTAAGAAAGAGTAGATATCTATGACTTAGTTCTAGAGGAGTAATACCCGAAACGAGTGCGGTTCTTACAATCGTGCCATTAGTGCTTCGTAACATTCCACCTGAATACAGGATGGAGATAGTCGCATCATCTGGGACACCAGAGGCCCGGAACATATACTTGTCTACGCTAAGTCTCAGATCTGTAAATACGGCAGAGCGATTCTCTGCAAAATAGGGCTGATTATCAGATGGCGTAGCAAGCACAATGGTATTGCTTTGACCTATAGGGAAAGCTCCTACAGGCTTGTGCATGATATAGGTGCGTGAACCAATATTTGCCTTCTTTGGATTGTCTATATTGCTGGTGAAAAACTGTTTGAAGTGGCGCTCCCGAGCCAGAACAACTTCGTATGGGAGACCAGCGCTTTCTGGGTTAATTTCTGGTTTGACCTGCACAGACCAAGCAGGCGTGTAAGTCGCAGCAGCGTTTGAATTTGGATACTGGTTAGGTGAAGATAACGGTGCCACTCGAGACAAGGCAACGCCAGCGAGAAGTAGGAGTGGTAAAACTCTGGCCGCGAAATTCCGAGTCATAGAAGTCTCCAGAATATGTTGATTCGAAATCCGCTGGGGCCTGAGAATGCATTAATCGACTGTCGGGTTGTCCAAACTTGCGGACGAAATCACAATGCTTATGGCAGAATAGAGCCATCCAACTCTCGCCTCCAGGAGGCCCCATGTTCTGTACCAAATGCGGCAACTCCGTCGATCCATCCTCCCGCTTCTGTCCTGCCTGCGGAGCGCCCATCCCCTCCGCCTCCACGGCCTATCCGCCCCCGCCTCCGCCGCCCTACGCCGCCTCCCGCCTCACCCGTCCGCGCGAAAATCGCATGATCGCCGGTGTCTGCGCCGCCTTCGCCCTCCACTACGGCTGGGATCTCACTCTCGTCCGCGTGATCACCGCACTTCTCGTCTTCCTCACCGGCATCGGAGCCGTAGCCTATCTCGTCGCCTGGGTCGTCATTCCCGATGCCCCCTACGCCCTCCCCGCCAAGATCCTTTAAGTCGAAGCCGTCCAGACAGGCTGTCGTCTCGTCTTTGACATGCTGTCATCTTCGTCTTTGCTGTTGTCCTTGCTTTTCTTGTTGTCATTCCCGCAGGGGATCTGCTTTTTGCCTTTGTGAGCTGCTCCGCCAAACAATCCTTCCACCTCATCGCAAGGTCCCGTCGTTGCCGCAACCAACCGCCCCCAACCCGCGTCCCTTCACCTACCGCAACCGCATCCTCCACTGCGACGACGCCAGCCTCGCCAGCCTCGCCGAAACCTACGGCACGCCCCTCTACATCTACTCCGCCCAGCACATCCTCGAGCGTCTTCATCTCTTCCAACAGTCCTTCCAAACCCGCCCCCATACCCTCTGCTACGCCGTCAAGGCCAACTCCTCCCTCGCCATCCTCCGCCTTCTCGCTCAGCACGAAGCAGGTTTCGACATCGTCTCCGGCGGAGAACTCGCCCGCGTCGCCAAAGCCCACAAACCCGCCCTCACCAAAGTCGTCTTCTCCGGCGTAGGCAAGCAGGCCTGGGAGATCGACGCAGCCCTCAAAGCCGACATCCTCCTCTTCAACGTCGAATCTGACGCCGAACTCGATCTCCTCGCCGTCCGCGCCGAAGCCCTCCACAAACCCGCCCGCTTCGCCCTCCGCGTCAACCCCGACGTCTTCGCCGAAACCCACCCCTACATCTCCACCGGCCTGAGCGAACACAAGTTCGGCATCGACATCAAACTTGCCCGGACCCTCTACCGCAAGGCCGCCAGATCCAAATGGCTCGACCCCGCCGGCGTCTCCGTGCATATCGGCTCCCAGATCCGCAACGTCGCCCCCTTCGCCTCCGCCCTCGCCCGCGTCACCGCGCTGATCGACGACCTCCGCAAAGACGGCCACACCATCCGCTACGTCGACGCCGGCGGAGGCCTCGGCATCGACTACGGGCCTGCGACCCCGAAAGCGGCCGCCGCCGAACCCGCAAAACAGGTAGCAAAATACGCCGCAGCCCTCGATAGAGGCCTCGGCAGCGAACCCGCCCTCCTCCTCCTCGAACCCGGCCGCTTCCTCGTCGCCCAGGCCGGAGCTCTCCTCACCCGCGTCCTCTACGTCAAGAAGAACGGCAGCAAGACCTTCGTCATCACTGACGCCGGCATGAACGACCTCATCCGTCCCGCCCTCTACCACGCGCACCACGAGATTCTGCCCGTCAACCAGCCCGCGAAATCCAGCCTGCCCGGCAGGGAAATGGACGTCGTCGGCCCCGTCTGCGAGTCCGGCGACTTCTTCGCGCGCGACCGGCAACTGCCCCCAGTCAAGCCCGGCGACCTCATCGTCCTCCTCGACGCTGGAGCCTACGGCATGTCCCAGACCTCGAACTACAACACCCGCCCACGCCCCGCGGAGGTCCTCATCGACGGCGCCACCACCCGCCTCATCCGCCGCCGCGAAACCATGCGCGACCTCCTCGCCCCCGAACTCCCTTGACCTGCATCCGCTTTAGGAATCTCTGATAAGTGCTGCTCTCCAGTTCTTGACGACATCCTGAGCAAAGCGGGTTCTTGCTGTCAGCCTGATTCTCCAGGTCTTGCTGTCATCCTCACCCCCGAGCTCTTGCTGTCATCCTGACCCCTCGACCCTGAGCATCGGGAAGGGGAAGGGGAAGGGGAAGGATCCCGATACACTTCCCACACCCATACCTCCAAGAGCTTTCTGCTGATCTTTCCATTCTGAGCATCCCTAACCCACTACGAAAGCCACGACTCCCGAATTCATCAGAGCTTCCTCAATCTTTACCCTCCTTGAAGAGATCCGCGGACCGCTCCGGCGTCTGTGGAAAAAGTTGTCAAGTGGCAAATGGTCGCAACTTATTCCAGGCAAACCAGTTGCGAGTGGCGCATTAGTTTTGCTCTATTCGGTAGAATAGAAGAAGCGCCATAATTTCTTCCGATGCTTGCCGAACAGACGTAGTCGCTAGCTTCCTGAGACTGGAATTCGTTTCTTAAGGTATCTCGGTGTCATTCTGAGAGAAGCGAAGAATCCCCGCATTTCGCCCGTGTGACCCACAAAACTCAGGGATCGTTCTTCCCCGCTTCACCGCAACGAACTTGAGACTCACCACACTAGGACATCGTTGCTGCGAGGCCGAAGTCCAAAGCTAAAGTCTTTACTTCAAAGATTTTGCACGATTTGACGGGAGGGGAGGGGTACTTGCTTATTCCACTTCCAGTGCTGGCATTGCAAGGCTGCAGCACCACCAACCCGCGAGGTTGGCCCGAGAAGCGCCGTTGCCGGGCTTTCTCGACGCAGGCCGAAAGGCCGCACGACGCGAGCAATCTTGCCGCATCTGGGAAGTCCAAAGCTAAAGTCTCTATTTTGAAGATTTTGCACACATTTGACGGGGGGGGGAGGGTACTTGGCTCCCCCTGCCCCGTGCTAGAATCACAAGGTTGCAGTACCCGCCACCCCGTGGGGGTGGCAAACATCAACACCGGGAGAATCTCATGTCCGGCCACTCAAAATGGGCGACCATCAAGCACAAAAAAGGCGCGCTTGACGCAAAACGCGGCAAGATCTTCACCCGCCTCATCAAGGAAATCACCATCGCCGCCAAGACCGGCGGTGGAGGCGACCCGGACGGCAACCCCCGGCTGCGCGGCGCCATCGCGGCCGCCAAGGCAGAAAACATGCCCGCCGACAACATTAAGCGCGCCATCCAGCGCGGCACCGGCGAACTCGAAGGCGTCTCCTATGAGGAGATCACCTACGAGGGTTATGGCCCCGGCGGTGTAGCCGTCATCATCGACGTCCTCACCGACAACAAGAACCGCGCCGTCAGCGAGATACGCCATGCTTTCTCAAAGAACGGAGGCAATCTCGGAGCTGAAGGCGCAGTCGCCTGGATGTTCTCCAAAAAGGGCATCATCGCCGTGGCCAAGTCCGCGGCTAGCGAAGACAAGCTCACCGAAATCGTCCTGGACGCGGGAGCCGAAGATCTGAACGAACAGGGCGAACATTGGGAGGTCCTCACCGACCCAAAGGACTTCGAAGCCGTCACCGAAGCCCTCAAGGCCGCCAGGATCACCCCCGAGCATGCCGAGGTCACCAAGATTGCCTCGACCTACACCAAACTTGAAGGCTCTCAGGCCAACGCCATGATCCGCCTTCTCGAGACCATCGAAGATCTCGACGACACCCAGAACGTCTACTCTAACTTCGACTTCGACGAAGCCTCGGTAGCCAACGCCGCGCACTGATCGAAGCGGCAACTGAGCGTCCTACGGCCGCCGGTCACCGGCGGCCTTCTTCTGCATCCCTACCCAGGCACTACCGGAGCGAACACGGATGAAAAGCATCGAGCGGCTCGGAGTCGCCACCCTCTGGGCACTCACCCTGCTGCTGGCCGGCTCGGCCTCCGCCCCTGCACAGACCGCCGTGCCCGGCAGCCCATCAGCCCCGCCGCCCCATACGGACCAAGACACCACCAATCCGATGCTGCACGAAGATCTCTCCGGCCGGGAGCACTTCGAAATCGGCGCCATCGTCCAGGGCGGCGTTGGCCTCACGGAGGACCGGAACGGCTTCAAGTTCATCATGGCCGGAGTCCATGCCGGCAAGATCCTGACGCCCAACATCGGCCACGGCCTCCTGCGGGGCAACTTCGAGTACGCCGCCGAGCTATTCCCCTTCTGGCAGTCCTACACTCCCAAATTCCAGCGCCCCTTCTGTACCAACCCGCCCGGCACTCCGCCCCAGTGCACCTCCTTCTACACCGTAGGCGGCACCTTCAGCGGAGTCACCGTCACCCCCATCATTCTCCGCTGGAACCTCGCTGGAACCAAGCACTTTGCCTTCTGGGGCCAGGCTGCCGGCGGCCTTCTCTGGACCAACCACAAGTACCCAGCCTATGGCGGCCTTCCCTACGACTCGCAGAACGACGGACCGAACGCCGACGCCAGCGTCTTCAACTTCACCCCGCAGGGGGGAGTCGGCGTCCACTACTTCCTGCACCCCAACCGCTCCATCGACTTCAGCGCCAACGGCGTCCACATCTCCAGCGCCTCCCTGGGCGACCGAAACCCCGGAGTCAACGCCAGCGTGCAGTTCTCCGTTGGTTATAGCTGGTGGAAGTAAAGCAGGGTGTAGGGTGGAGGGTCTAGAAAGCCAACCCTCTTCCCTCTACCCTCCACCCTCACCCCTGTCCTTATGAATTCTGAAGCCATTATCGAGTGCGTCCCTAACTTCTCGGAGGGAACCGACGAGTCCAAGGTCCGTGAAATTGTTGCCGCGACCGAGGTTGAGGGTGTGCGTCTGCTCGATTGGTCGCTCGACACTGCCCACAACCGTTCCGTGATTACGCTCGCTGGATCACCCGCAGGCATCGTCGAGGCGGCGGTCCGCGCCGCCGGCAAGGCAGCAGAGCTCATCGATCTCACCGCGCAAAGCGGAGTTCACCCACGCATCGGAGCCGCTGATGTGGTTCCCTTCATCCCCGTCAGCGGAGCGACGCTTGCCGAATGCGCCGTCCTGGCCCGCCAGGCAGGCCTGCTCATCTGGCGCCGCTATGGCGTGCCGGTCTATTTCTACGGCGCTGCCGCCGGCCGCCCGGATCGGATACAGCTCGAAGATGTCCGTCGTGGGCAGTTCGAGGGTCTTCGGGACGCCACCCGGCGCGATGCCGCCCGCCGTCCCGACATCGGCGGTCCGGACCTTCACCCCACCGCCGGAGCCAGTGCTGTCGGAGCCCGCACCTTTCTCATTGCCTACAACGTCCACCTGCGGCAGCCGGACATTACCGCCGCCCGCGCCATTGCCCGAGACATCCGCGCCGCCAACGGTGGACTCCACGGCGTCAAGGCTATCGGCGTGCTGGCCAACGGACGCGCTCAGGTGAGCATGAACATCACGGACTTTCATCTCACCCCCATGCGTCAGGTTCACGCAACCGTCCAGCACCTCGCCCAACGACATGGCGTCCTGATCGGCGACGCCGAACTGATCGGCCTGATCCCCCATGCCGCCTATGAGCCGGATTCCGATTGGATACGTCAAATCACAGGGTTCCGTGCGGAGGAAAAAGTGCTGGAGCGCCGGCTGCAATCGCCGATCGACTGGCCATAACCCGCTCCGGCGGCCCAGCTTGCATGGACAATCCAGGGTAGCTCGCCGGGCGTAAGCTTTGCAGCAGACATTCCTGCACCAATTGGGGCGGCCAAGAAGAACTACCACGAAAGTAGCAAGCTCGCTAACAAAGAGAATCGGATGCAGTCTTGCCACCACGGGGTATTCACGGAACAATAGAGTAAATTCGCTGCACCGGTCTTAGTTCAAGGAGTTAGTAAGAATATGAAAAGTATCAGGCAGAGTTTCTTCGCCGCGACCGTAGCTGTTGCCTGCATCCTGTCTCCGGTCGCCGGTTCCGCAGCGCAGCTCTCGAGCGACGCCAAGTCTGCGATTCCCAAGGATGTCCAGCAGCTCATCGTGGTAGATTACCGTGCGATGCAGAACTCGACCGCCGCCATGGATCTGAAGGACCGCGTTCTGCCTCCCGAGTTGAAGCGGCTCGAAGTCGCTCTGAAGAGTTCCGGACTGAAGGTGGATCAGGATGCCGACGTTCTCGCTTTTGCGGCGTTTCGAGACGCGGGCGGGCAGGGTACCCGCATCGTCGGTATCGCTCAGGGCCAGTTCCACACCCGCGAGATCATGGCGCATTTCGCCAAAGATAAGACCAGACCCTTCCTAATCCGTAACAACAGTGTCTATCCCATGGGATCTTCCGGCATGAGCGTCGTCTTCCTCAATCAGACCACCATGGTCTTCGGCGATCGCGAGGCAGTAAAGGAGGCCATGGATGCGCGCGACGGCATCACCCCGGACTTCCTCTCCAACAGCGACATGGTTAACGATATGGCAGCAGTCGACACCAAGGCTGTGTGGAGTCTGCTCGACGCGAAGGGCACGCAGACGATGATGAAGGGCGTGCTTGGTGACGCGGCGCAACTTGCCGACTATGACACCGTCCGCAACCGCATGAAGAGCAGCCGCTATACGATGGACTTCCAGAACGGCGTCAAGTTTGACATGGCCGTCGTCATGTCGGACACCCTGACTGCCGCGACTGCTGCAACTCTGATGAAGGGCGTCTCCCTGGTAAAGCAAACCTCAGGGTCTCCGCTCGAAAAGTCGGCTCTCGATCAAACAACAATCGACTCCAACGCAGGAACCCTCACCGTCGACTACTCGTCTTCAGACAGTCAGTTCGCCAGTCTGCTGACCTCCTCTCTTTTTCAGTCGGTGGTCAAGTAGCCGACGTTTGCCGCAAGAGTCCAGCTTTTCGGTTGGCCCTGTTTCTCCATGTACATGTAAAGGAGAAGAGCAGGGCCGATCGGCTTGCGAAGCTACTCCATTGCAACTCGATCAGAATGCAAGAACGACTCCGAAGACATTTCCTTGGAATGAGTAGTTGCGGCTGAACCTGGTACTGAACTGGGGTCGATAATCCTGAAGGCCATCCCGCGTGACCGCAGGAACCGAGATCAAACACGACGCCTGCGGCGAGGTCAATTTGTTCTTCCAGCCTCCTGCGATCATATTGCACAGTTCTCCTACGGCATCATCGACCATCGGGTCGTGCGGCTGCGACGGAGTGCCAAGGAGAGCCTCCGCGGTCACCGATGCGGTGGCCTGGCTTGCGTAAAGCAAACACTCCCCATCGACGCTGCCCGTAAATTGAATCCGCGCTATGATCCGTCCCGCAACGGTGTCCACCTCACCTTCGAGGGGATCGCAGCTGCGTTCGAGCATGGTCTCGAATACCTCCGACACTGCCGAATCCAGTCGAGTCACTGCATCGTCGTGCATCGTATCCACTCTCATCTCCTTCCGCTCCAACCTTTGGAGTCGTCTTTCAACTCTATACACTGCGGTTTGGAGCTTAGGCGGTCTTCAGCAAAGGCAGCACACGAACCTTTACCTGCTCCGCCGTGAATGGCTTACAAATATAGCTTTGCGCACCGGCTGCTATTGCGCGCAACACAAAAGCTTCGTTGCCTTCGGTCGTAATCATTACGACGGGAACATTGGGAGCTAAGCCTTCCTGCTTCCTCGTCTCAAGGAATTGGAGCCCATCCATCACCGGCATATTGATGTCGCTAAGGATGAGACCAAGGTAGTCAGGATCGGCTGCATTTTCGCGCAATATCTGTAAGGCCTCCTCCCCGTTTGCGGCCTGCAGCACTTCGGCCAACTGAAGATCCGCCTGCCGTAACGCTCGCTCGATCACTTTTCTCATCACTGCTGAATCGTCGATTATCAGCGTTCGCAACGCTCTTCCTCCTGGCAGCTTATTCTGCAACAAACAATTCATCGGCAACGATAAACGTTACATGAACTGTTCTCCTTAGCTCCTTCTAACCATCGGTATGCAAGCTTCGGCCGCAAAAGTGCATCAACGCCTGACATGGATAGCGGACTGTACGCTGTATATACCGGACTGCTGGCGCGAACTCAGGCTCTCGACACGGCCGCTAACAACCTCGCAAACGCAGGCACTGCGGGCTTCCGTGCCCAGCGAGATTATTTTCGTGGCGTAATTGCTGGCGCCATGGACCAGAACCCAGATAGCTCCTCGCAGGTAGGTCAGTCTCTGAATGGATACGGCGTTCTAGGCGGAAACAGAATTGATCTCGGACAAGGCGAGCTGAGAGCGACCGGCAACCCGCTCGATCTCGCCTTGCAAGGGCAAGGCTTTTTCGCGGTACAGACTGCGAATGGAATTCTATACACACGGGACGGAGAGTTCTCTCGCTCCTCAACCGGTCTTCTTCAAACCAGCCGTGGAGAGGCGGTACTCGATCAGACTGGCAAGCCGATCATCATTCCCACCGGAACCATCTCTGTCTCTCCCGATGGGAGCGTCTCCGTCTCGAACAGCGGCGGCAGCGCGGTCGCCGGTACGGTTGGCGTCTTCGACTTCACTGATCCCTCAGCCCTGACAGCCCAAGGCGACAACCGCATCTCTTCCAATGGACTTGCGCCGACGCTATCGAGTGCGTCTGTGCAGCAGGGTTCGGTCGAAGGCGCCAACCAGGATGCGGTACATGGAACCATGCAGCTTGTGCTCGTACAGCGACAGGCGGAAATGATGCAGAAGGCGCTCGGTGTGTTCAATAACGACCTAGATAAGACGGCCTCTGAGGATTTGTCTCGCGTCTAGCACAACAGGCTAAAGTCACTTCGATTGAAAAGAGAGGGAGAACGGGATGATACGCGCACTGTACACAGCCGCAAGCGGAATGAGCGCTCAGCAGACAAATCTAGACACTGTGGCCAACAACCTGGCCAACTCAGCAACCGCCGGCTTCCGACAGCGTCAGGTTCAGTTCCAGGACATGATCTATCAGAACCTGATCACCCCAGGTTCCGCTGCTACACAGCAGACTATGTCGGCCGGGTTGCAGGTCGGTCTTGGGACGAAGACATCCTCGAGTGAAGTCATCATGACGCAAGGCGATTTCAACCAAACGAGCAATCCCCTCGATCTTGCGATTCAGGGTGCCGGCTTCTTCCAAGTATCACTGCCCAATGGAACCGTAGCTTACACCCGAGCCGGAAACTTCCAGGTCAACAGCCAAGGCACCTTGGTTACGTCGGATGGGGACCCCGTTCTCCCGGCGATCAGTATTCCATCGAACGCAACCAACGTAACGATCTCTCAGTATGGGGTAGTGACGGCGACCCTGCCTGGACAGACTGCTCCCGCGCAACTTGGAACGATTCAGCTCGCTACCTTCGCCAATCCCGGCGGTCTTAGCTCTTCAGGCGGCAATCTGCTGCAGCAGACGGCTTCGTCTGGCAATCCGATCACCGACGCACCCGGAGGCACCAGCGGGATAGGAACCCTGCAGCAGGGTTATCTTGAGAATTCCAACGTGAACGTAGTCGCTGAATTTGTTCAGATGATCCTTGCGCAGCGCGCCTACGAGAGCAACTCGAAGGTGATTCACGTTGCAGACGATATGTATTCCCAAATCAATGGGTTGATTCGGTAGGAGGTGGAATGCACACAAGATCCAGCAAGCTGCTCCATCTCAGCAGCGTGACCCTGATTTGTATATCGCTGCTTACTGCCATCGCTAAGGCTGAGTGCTATGGCACACCCCAAGCTGCTGTAGATGCGGTTGTCTCCGCCCATTCATCAAGATCTGGTACAGAAGGAATTGGCTACCGGGTCATAAAGATACAAAGTGATCCACTGCTGTCGCGTAGTTGGGCGGTTGTCGCACGTTGTGATCATCCTGCCTGGTCGATGCTGTTCGTGCCAGCGTCAGCCGCACTTCCGATACTTTCCAAGGCGGAACAGGCTAGCCCAGATCTATCGTTTGTGGTCCATGCCGGTGACCGGGTTCGCTTATGGCGGCGGGAAGCTTGGCTACAGATCCAAACGGTTGCCGTCTGCGAGCAGAATGGAAAGCTTGGGGAACGCATCCGAGTCCGCCTTCAACGACGAAACGATACTGAGCTCGCCCCTGAACAAGTGATGGCCATCGTTCAAGATCAGTCCGATGTGGAGATAACGCCATGATTTCGATTCCAAAGCAAACAGAATGTAGCGCGGTATGCAGCCCCGTTTTCATTTGGCTGGCCGAGGATGTGCCCAAGTCATGGAAGGCGCATTTTGGCACCGGTAATGCTCGTTCAGTGAGGATGGCGACAAAGCTGCTGTCATTTATTCTGATGGCTCATCTGGCATATGGGCAGGGTAAGACTCTTCAAAAACTTGTCGAGCCAAAGCCGAACGTTGCCGCTGTTTCGCTTTCGTCTTACCTGGCGCGGGTTCGAACAGAGAACTCCATTGTTCAGCCCACACAAGGTTCGATTTGGACCGATACGGGACGGCTTACTCGTATGAACACAGACGTCAGAGCGATGCGACCTCATGACTTGATTTCGGTCGTGGTGTCTGAAAACCTAGCCGCCTCCACCGACGGATCGGTCAAGAATTCGAGAGCTTCAAACGCAAGCTCAAGCATCTCAGGCCTGATCGGGACCCTACATGCAGGCAATGCTCTGCAGAATCTTATCAATCAAACCTCCGCGTCTGGTCTGAACGCACAAGGCACCAGCGCGACGAATTCAAGCTTGAGCACGACCTTCGGCGGCCAGGTGATTGAGGTTCTTCCGAACGGAATGCTTGTCATCGAAGCCGCCCGACAGGTCGAGTTCAGCCAGCAGACACAAACGATAGTGCTGCGGGGGCTGGTCAGGCCTGAGGATATCTCTCAGCAGAACCAAGTCCTCTCCACCGCGATTTCAAGCCTTGAACTCGAAGTACGAGGCAAAGGAATCATCAACGACTACACACATCGTCAAAACGTCTTGGTCCGTCTGCTGGAAAATGTCTTGGTCTTCTAGGCGAAAACCCAATGTGCATAACAGAGAAATATCGAGAACATCACAAGCCCGGACGCAGATTTGGTAGTTGTTGGTCTATGCACACGGCGGTTGCAGCCTGTGTGATCGCAATCGCCGCGCAGACTGCGACAGCCTCAGACGTCCTCACAGCCTCGAGGCAGGCACGGGTGAAAGATATCGCTTCTATCGAGGGCATCCGAGACAACCAGTTGGTTGGGTACGGTATCGTCGTCGGGCTCGAAGGTACCGGCGACAGTCAGCAGACCACATTTCCGGCGCAGACACTGTCCTCTACGCTACTTCGAATGGGAGTAAGCGTGCCTGCCACGGCCATCCGGGTACAAAATCTCGCAGCGGTTTTTGTTGCCGCGACCTTGCCGGCATTTGCCGGTCCAGGAACTAAGGTTGACATCACGGTCTCCTCGGCTGGCGATGCGAGAAGCCTCGAAGGCGGCTTGCTCCTGATGACTCCACTTTATGGAGCTGATGGCCGGATCTACGCCCAGGCGCAGGGGCCCCTGATAGTTGGAGGTTACTCCGTCAACGTCAACGGCAACGTGAAGCAATTCAATCATCCAAATACAGCGCGAGTTCCGTTCGGCGCTACGGTAGAGCGAGGAGTGCCGCTCGAATTGGCGGCCAGAACCACTTTTTCGCTGCTCCTCAATGACGCTGATTTCCGCAGCGCCGAAGCGATCGCCAAAGCCATCAACGCAGCTTTGGGACGTCCCGCTGCTCATGTTGTGGATAGTAGAAGGATCGATCTCGCAGTGGTCAGCGGGGAAGAGGCACCGGAGTTGCTTGCTCAGGTAGAGTCCACCGAGGTGCCGATCTTTCCTAAAGCGAAGGTCGTCGTCAACGAGCGCACCGGGACCGTCGTCATTGGCGGGACGGTCGTGCTGCAGCCAGTTTCGATACTACACGGCGGCCTGACTGTAAACGTAGTGAGTGAGTTTCAGGTCTCGCAGCCAAATGGCTTCTCATCGGGCGGTTCGACTCAAATCGTTCAGCAAACCAGGGTGGACGCCCAAGACAAACCTGTCAACCGCATCGAGTTGAAGCAGGGCGCAACGGTGGATGATCTGGTCCGGAGCCTCCAGATAATCGGCGCTTCAGCACGCGACGTCATCTCCATCCTGCAGGCGATGAAGTCGGCCGGTGCACTCGAAGCCGAAATTGAGGTGCTATGAAGATCACCGCGTATACGTCAGCGAACCTCGGCGCGGCTCCTGCGACCGCAAAGGCCGCAAAGTTAGTGGACGCTGCGCAAGAATTTGAAGCCTCTATGCTGCAGGAGCTGCTCAAACCTATGCAAAACGGCCAGAGCAGCTGGGGAGGTGAAGATACGGGGGAAGATAACTCCTTTGATACGATCAGAAGCTTCGGGAGTGAAGCGGTCGCCAAGGCGGTGGCAAAGGGGGGTGGCTTCGGAATCGCGAAGGAGGTTCTTTCGCAGATATCATTGCAGTCTTAACGAAATTCCCGAATTAGCCCGCACGGGACTAAAGTGGACTCATTCCGTGCCGATACACTGATCAGACGGAGGGACGTCATGACTTATGAGATTGGAAATGGCGGTCTGAGAGCTCAGATCAGTTCATTACCGTCGACTGCTCCAAGTGCTCCAATACAACCGAAGCCAGAGGATTCAGCTGAGGTTAAAAACGCCGACTCAGCTGTCACCGGTTCCGATTGGGCGAATGTCTCCTCCGTGGGAGGGCTTGTATCTCAAGCTTTAGAAGGATCGGACGTTCGCTCTGCGAAGGTCGCCTCTCTCCAGTCGGCAATTGCTTCTGGTGAATACAAAGTACCTGCCTCGCAGGTTGCGGATAAGCTCTTGAAATCGATGCTGGAGTGACTATGACGCCTACTCGTCAGAACCTTGCTGTCCTTCTCGATGAAACCATTTCTAGTCTGAGCTGTTTTGACAGCGTTCGCCTAGAGACTCTCGAGCGGGAGACGATGTTGCTCGCGAATGTAGAGACGGACCAAGTTGACATAGATTCGGTCATGAGAAAAAAGGAGGTGCTCCAGACTCTTCTTGAGAACTGCGAAGCAAACCTCAACGTGCTCAAACGGCTTCATGCGAGAAATAGGATGGATCGATGGGTTCAATAACCTCAGTGATTGATATTGCGCGGCAGGCACTCTTGGCCAATCAGGAGGCGCTCGATGTGACCTCGTCGAATGTCGCTAATCAAAACACAGCCGGCTACACACGTGAGGTAGTCAGCTTCCAATCGACTGATGCTGTGACGCTAAATGGAAGCAGCTTTGGATCGGGGGTTACAGCAACGACGACATCGCAGAGAGACCGGGTCCTCGAACAGCAAGTACAACAGCAGACACAGATCCAATCGCAAGCCTCCGCGGTCCAGTCCATCCTGCAGCAGGTCCAAAACGTCTTCAGCCTTAGTTCGACAGGGACCTCAGCTAGCTCGACCATTCTAGGGTCGGCGACAGGCTCATTTTTCAGCGCTCTCTCTGCGCTCACGGGCAATCCGGCCGATGCAGCTACCCGGCAGAGTGTCCTGTCCACGGCAAGCAGTCTCGCAGCGGCCTTCAACTCCGCATCCGGTCAATTAGCGCAGATATCCTCTAATCTGGACCAGCAGGCGGTAAGCGATGTAAGTCAGGTAAACTCTCTGACCTCTGACATCGCATCACTCAATGGTCAGATCGCCAACCAAAATCCGAACATCGATGCGGGAGCCCTCGAAGATCAGCGTCAACACGCGATCGCAAGCCTTTCGCAGTTGGTCGGTTTGGATCAGATCTCAACCCAGCAGAATGGAATCACTCTCACTACAAGCAGCGGCGCTGTTCTGGTCAGCGGCAACCAGTCTTTCGCAGCTCAGGCGACGCAGATCGCGGGAAAGACTCATATCCTGGCAGGGGTCGGAAACGTGGATGTGACTTCCAATCTCACAGGGGGCGACCTCGGTGGAGTGCTGCAGACAAGAGATCAACAGCTGCCCTCCTACGCAAATTCACTGGACAATCTCGCCTATGCCATTGGAAATCAGGTAAACCTGCAAAATGAGCTGGGGATTGACGGCAAAGGCAATCCAGGCGCAGCGCTCTTTGCAATTCCGTCCAGCCCGAGCGGAGCTGCAGCGGCCATCCAAGTAGCGACCAGTGACCCGAATGCGGTGGCTGCAGCGGCAGTTGGAGAAGGATCAGCAGGAAACACAAACGCTACAGCCTTAGCGAATCTTGCAACTTCTCCGATTGCGAGCGGACAAACAGCCTCGGGTTTTCTGGCGTCTTTTCTCTCTCAGGTCGGGAGCGATACCGCGGGAGCCGCGATCTCCAGCAGCGCTCAGCAGGCTACGCTGACTCAATTAACAACGCAGCGAGACTCACTGTCGGGGGTGTCTCTGGATCAGGAAGCTGCAAATCTGACGCAATACCAGCGCGCCTACCAGGCGGCTTCACAGATCTTCAATATTGCGAATTCGATCCTGGCAAGCGCCATCAATCTCGGTGTCCAGACGACAGTGACCTAATGCTGAGTCCTTACCAATTTACTTCCATCCATGCAGGAGCAATGCTATGCGGGTCGATCCTAACTACATCAGCAATCTAAACGCCGCGGTCGACGCCTCTGCGAGTGTGGAGAGTACTCTTACTTCTCAACTATCGAGCGGGTTGCGCGTCATTTCACTTCAAGATGATCCAGCAGCAGTAGCGCAAAGTTCCCTGCTGGCAAGCTCGATTGCACAGAACGACACATTCGTTCAAACTGCCTCTGGGGAGGCGTCGTCGATTCAAGTTGCCGACACCACTCTCGGAGAAGCCGTTACCCAGGTGACTTCTGCGATATCGCTCGCCGTGGAAGGAAACAACGGCTCACTCAGTTCAAGCAATGCGCTCGCCATTGCGCAGCAGCTGAGTGGCATCCGCGACCAGGTGCTCTCTCTGGCAAATACCAGTTACCAGGGCCAATATCTGTTCAGCGGAAGTCAAGGGTCTGTTCAGCCCTTTTCGCTGAACACCTTTACCTCCCCTGCGACCGTCAACTATGCTGGAGATACTAACCTGCAATACGCCCAGACGCCAAGCGGGCAGAAGATCCAGACGAACCTTCCTGGTTCCGGTGTGTTTGGATCAGGCAGCTCCGGCGTTCTCGGAGTATTGAACCAGCTAATCGCCGACTTTTCCAGCGGCACTCCGGCAGGCGCGACGATAACGGGCCATACGGCTGCGCTTACATCAGCTCTTACCCAGCTTTCGGGACTGCGCGCCACTCTGGATAGTTCCTTGAACCAGCTGCAGTCGATAACGACCTACGTGCAGACTCAGCAGACTCAGCTGAACGTAGCGCAAAGCGAACTTGTCGCCTCGGATCCTGCCACGATTGCCACGCAGTTGTCCTCGGCTGAAACTCAGCATCAGGCTCTGCTCAGCGTTATCCATGCATTGGGGAGCAGCGACCTGTTCAGTCTGCTGCGATAGGCAAGTCCGTCGATATGTCGAGGAGGCTTCTTCAAAAGGCCGTATACTTGGGAACAATCCAATGCTTGGTGACCTTAAGTTTTTATGGAATGCAACCCGGGGCCACCGGCTGCGTCCTTGGCGGAGCGCTTATCTCAGGTGGAGACTCGAAACCTACTCGGGTCAGCAGGCTGAAACGGTGGGAGTGCATGATTTTTGGAATCTGTTTTGGACTGACAAAAGGCAGCTCTTTCGGTTTCTGCGCTGGACCCGCGAGATGGAAGAGTACGCGCGATCGAACCGCGAACGCGTCTGAACCGACAGGGCTCATGCGAATCACTCGATCCATCTTCGCCATAGCCCCTATCAAAGCGCATCGCCTATCCCCTGGCAGTAGGACGAGCGCCAATCATCTCCCACATAGTTTGCAGGCAAAAGCATATCAGCGCTGAATGGAGGCTGCGGGCCTAGGATGCGTGCCCAGGGCCAGGCAGCACCTCGCGCCTCCGTCTCTACTTGGGGGCTGCCCGTAATACGATAATGTCGACACGGCGATTCTGAGACCGTCCATATTCAGTTGCGTTGCTGGCTACCGGGTGGTACTCCGAATAACCGGCGGCGCTGAGAGTGGCTGGCTGGATCGGTCCGCGCTCGAGAAGCAGGCGAGCAATGGAGGTGGATCGCGCTGTGGAGAGTTCCCAATTGCTGGCAAACTGTTCGGTGTGAATGGGGACGTTATCCGTGTGACCTTCGATGCGTAGTGGGCGGGGGGGGAGCGTTCTGGCCAGAGTCGAGATCATAGCTAAGGCCGCGGGGCGGATCTCGGCTGAACCGGAGGGAAAGAATCCTGCTTCATGGAGTGAGATGACCAGACCATCGGCGGTGATGCGCATGGTCATGCCGCCGGGAGGAATGTGTCCGGCCGCGACCTGCTCGGCAAGTAGTGTTCGAAGGTGCGCTTCGGTCTCTTCGAGACTTTCCCGGCTGGTAGAGGGAAGCGGTGGGGAGATGGGAGATGGTGTTTCGCTAAGCGCGGCGCCGCTGTATTCGCTTAGAGGAGGCGTCTTCGAGTGGGCCTCAAAGCTTCCTAGAGGCGTGAACGCCGTTTGCATCGCTTCGGAGAGCTTGACCTGCTTCTGCTTGTCCGACTGACTTGAGGCAAAGAGTACGACAAAAAATGCAAACAGAAGCGTGATGAAATCGGCATAGGATACCAGCCATCTCTCATGGTTGACGTGTTCTGCATGTTTCTTCTTGCTCATGCCCCAGCCTCAGACGATTTCGAGATGTTTTCAGGTCCGCGCGAATGAGAGTCGAAGAGATAGGTGCGAAGCTTAGTTTCGATCATGCGCGGATTCATGCCTTCCAGGATGGAGATGACGCCTTCGAGTGTCATCTCCTTGATCATCTGTTCTTCGCGGTGGCGAAACTTCAACTTGCCCGCGGCAGGCAGGCAGATCAGGTTGGCCATGGCGACACCATATATTGTCGCGACGAAGGCGACTGCGATACCGCGCCCTACTTCGTCGATGTTTGACAGGTTCTTCATCACCTGAATGAGGCCGAGAACCGCGCCGATGATGCCGACCGTTGGGGAATAGCCGCCGGCTGCCTCAAAGACCGCCGGGATCTTCTCTTCGATCTCGGACTTGTTATCCAGCTCAAGCTGCATGATCTTACGAACCTCCGCTGGTTCCGTGCCATCGATAGCGAGCATGAGAGCCTGTTTAAGAAAAGGATCTGTAATTGTGGCAAGATCCGCATCGAGTGAGATGATGCCGCTCTTGCGGGCTTTATTGGCGAAGGCGACCAGCTGCGCGAGGGTCTCGTCCCCATTGGAGCCTTTATGCAGGAAGACTTTGAGAATCGCTTTGATGGCAGCTAGGAAGATGGCCATAGGAAACTGGAGCATGACAGCGCCTAGAGTACCTCCGATGACGATCATGGCCGCAGTGGGCTGAGTGATCTGAGCGATGCTGCCGCCCTCGATCATCATGCCGGCGAGAATGCCGATCACGGCCAAAGCGATGCCGCCTACGCTTGCGATGTCCATGAGGCTCCTTTTCTATTGATTTATTTACAGCTTCGTGGCGTTGTGAATATGGCTGCTGACTTCACTCACGGATTTGGCCGTGAGCGCGACAAGAGCCTCAGGCCATGCCGTCCGCAGGACGGAAGCCCGGTATTCGAGAGTGCGTAGGGACACTTCGCTGCACGCCTCAAGCACAACCAGCTTTTCGCCCGTGATCAGGGTGAGGACAGTGTCAGGCGCCGACTCAGCGTATTTGATAAGGTCGCAGTTTATGGCGAGGGGACTACCGTTCAGGCGCGTCAGTTCAATCATGTGCGGGCTTGCTCCCAGAGAGGTTATCGGCATGAGCAGGCTGCACGATAGTTTAGTAAGGCACGACGATTGCTAAAGTCGCCTAGGGCAACGCCGATGAGGTTAGGGAACGCGGAGCCTTCCGCATGGTGACCGGATCTCTGACTGCTATCACAGCGGGACGAGTTGGCCGGGCGTACACCCGGGATAGGGCATCGCGGCAACTCAAACCGCGCAGTACAGGAGCGTATCCTCATGTCCTTGGGCATTCTTACTAACGTTGCAGCAACGTATGCAGAGAACAACCTTAACCAGACTCAAAATAACCTGCAGAGCACACTCCAGCAGCTTTCCTCGGGTTCGCGCATCAACAGCGGAGCAGACGATGCAGCCGGGCTTTCCGTCTCGAACGGACTTGCGGCCAACCAAGCAGCTCTGAACCAATCCGCACAGAACGCTCAGAACGGCATCGGTCTGCTCCAGACGGCGGATGGCGCTCTGTCTCAGGTCACGAACCTGCTCGACCGCGCAACGACTCTCGCGACCGAAGCAGCCAACGGCGGATTGACCACTGCGCAGACCACTGCGGCCGATACCGAGTTTCAAAGCATTTTGACCGAAATTGGAAATATCGGCAGCAGCACGAACTTTAACAGCACCAACGTGTTTTCGGGCACTGCAACAAACTTTGTTGTCAGCGACGGGACCACAGGCGGTACCACAACGGTTGCCGCCACAACGGGCGCACTCAGCAAGACCAGTGTAGGACTTACGGTTACAGATGCGGCCGGCACCATCACGACGGCGGCCGGAGCGGACCTGTCGACTTCAAATTTGGCAACATCCGCCGCTGCAACCACCGCGCTCGGCAACATCACCACCGCCATCGGTGACGTGTCAGCGCAGCGCGGAGCGATCGGCGCAGACATCAATCAGCTGAATGCAGCTGCAAACGTGGCGAGCTCCGAGGCGGTCAATCTGTCTTCCGCACAAAGCTCCATCTTGTCGACCAACTACGGTCAGGCCACCAGCAACCTCGCCAAGTACCAGGTGCTGAGCCAGACCGGCATCAGCGCTTTGGCGCAGGCCAACAGCGTGCAGCAGGAGATCCTCAAGCTGCTGCAGTAAAGACTCGCAGGCGGCGACATGGAGAGGATCCCATTCGCCGCCTCTTTCACCCTCAACTTAGCTGCTTCTAATCCTCGCAAAAGAGGATTGGAGCAGCAATTGCTTTCTTCTCCTGCAGAGACAAACGGGCAGACGATATGGGTACAGTTGGACTCAGCTTCGGGTCGGCCACCAGCGGTCAAGGCTTCGACGTGGCTCAGACGGTGACGCAGATTCAAGCTTCGGAGCAGGCGATCGAAACGCCGTGGCAGAATCAATTGACGACGCTTAAGTCACAAGATTCGGTTCTCTCCAGCCTCGCCACGGACCTTTCTTCGCTGAACACCAGTCTGCAGGCGCTCACCAGCTTCGACGGTGTGCTTTCAGCAAAGCAGGGGTCAAGTTCCAATACAAATCTTCTCAGCCTTACCTCCGCAAGCGCCACGGCGCAGGCGGGCAGCCACACCATTACGGTCAGCCAGCTGGCGCAGACTTCCTCCGACATTTCAACAGTCATCTTGAGTCCGAACGATACGCTTTCGGGCACCATCACCATTCAGGGCCACACACTCAACGTCAGCAGCAGCAATGACGATACGACCGTCGCGTCTCTCTCTGCTGCGATCAACTCGGCTGGCATCGGTGTAAGTTCGAGCGTCATTACGGATTCCTCCGGTTCGCGGCTTTCAATTGTCAGTGGGACCAGCGGAGGGGCTGGCCAGCTGACGATCTCAAGCTCTCTATCCGGCGCCTCGTCCGGAGCGATCACCTTCCAGACGGGACAGACTGGCCAGGACGCCAACTTGAATGTAGATGGCGTCTCGATCACGAGTCCTTCGAATATAGTGAGCAACGCAATCGCTGGAGTGACCTTCCAACTGCTCGCCTCCTCCGCCACGCCGGTGCAGGTGCAGATCACGAATGACACCACTGCTGTAGGGTCGGCGGTGAGCAGTTTCGTCACGGCTTACAACACCGTGGTCAAGGATGTGAACACTCAGGAAGGCAAAGACGCAACCGGCAAGCCCGAACCTCTGTACGGAAGTCCAACGATTTCCACCATTCAGGGCGATCTAACTAATGCGCTCTTTAGTGGCTCAGCGAGCGGTTCGATCAGCAACATTACTCAACTTGGGGTTACGGTCAACAACGATGGAACCTTGTCGTTAAACTCCGATACATTGAATAGCGTTCTGAACTCCAACTACTCTGATGTGACGGGATTCCTGCAAAACCCAGACAGCTTTGGCCAGACGCTTTCGACTGCGCTGAACAACCTGGGCTCACAAGCGCCTAGCGGCGCAATTTATCTTGCGCAACAGCAGAACAGTACGCAGGAGGCGGCGTTGAACTTGGACATCACCAATGAAAACGCCACGCTGGCGACGCAGAAGACAACGCTGACCGCTGAACTTAACGCGGCAAATCAGATTTTGCAATCGATTCCCAGCCAGTTGAACGAAGTGAATCAGATTTACAGCGCATTTACCGGCTACAACCAAACTTCAGGAGGATAACGAGTGAGCGAGATGAACTATCAGCAGCAGGCTTTGGCGGGCGCTACGGGAGTAGAACTTGTGGTCGCACTCTATGATGGCGCACTCCGCTTTCTCTATCGTGCGATGCAAAGCGTTGAGGAGCAAGATGTGCATGGCCGCAGGATGGCCGTGAAGAAGATCACCGATATCCTGATGTACCTCCAGGCGCGGCTACGTCCCGACGTTGGTGGCACTGTGGCAACTTCGCTTGCTGAGTTCTATGCCACGATGTTCACGATGACGCTTGAGGCGTCGCACCTGGAGTCGAAGGAGCAATTTGAAGACGTGATCGCGTTGGTGCGGAACGTGCGGGATGCGTGGGTTGTGGTAGCCCGCGATCCAGAGGCGGGTAAGGTACTTCCGCGCGAGTTGAGGACGCGCGAAGAAAAATTCGTCGCGCCGGCCGGGGTGTATGATGCCGCCGAAGCCGACGGCGCCTCGCGGTGGCTTGCCTAGCTCGTTCTCGACAGTTCGCTAAGCCAGGTCGCGGAGGCTCGATGAGTTAGTTTGCGACGGCGAGTTCTTCTTCGAGGCGCTGCTTTTCAAAGAGACTGGTGTAGTAGCCGTTGCGGGCGAGCAGTTCCTCGTGCGAGCCGAGCTCTGCGATGCGGCCGGCAACCAGAACTGCGATCCTGTCGGCATTGCGTGCGGTTGAGATTCGATGCGAGATGAATATGGTGGTGCGGGAGCTCATCGCCTGCCGCAGGCCGCCGAGGATTCGTTCTTCGGTGTAGGTGTCGACGCTGGCGAGGGCGTCGTCGAGGATGAGGATTCGCGGGTCGCGGATGACGGCGCGAGCGATGGCGGTGCGCTGCTTCTGGCCTCCTGAGAGAGTGACTCCACGTTCACCGACGAGGGTGTTGAAGCCGCGTGGAAAGTCTAGGATTTCAGCAGCGATATGGGCGGTTGTTGCGGCGTCCTCGACCTGCTGTGCTGTGGCTTCGGGAGTGCCGAAGGCGATGTTCTGATGGATGGTGTCGGAGAAGAGGAAGGTCTCCTGGGGAACGAAGCCGATGCTTTTGCGGAGTTCGGCGAGAGTGAAGTTGCGGATGGGCTGGTCGTCGATGAAAACTTCGCCTGGGGGCGCATCGTGAAGCCTGGGGATGAGGCCAACCAGGGTTGATTTTCCGGAGCCCGTCGGGCCAACGATGGCGAGACTCGAGCCGGCGGGGATGTGCAAGTTGATGTGTTTGAGGACGGGAGGGCCGCCGGGGTAGGCGAAGTTGAGGTTGCGGAACTCGATGTCTCCGGCGACTGGGGTGTTTTGTGCAGCGGGTTCGTCGGCGATCGAGGGCTGCTGCTTGAGCAGCTCGTCGATGCGGACGACGGAAGCGGTGCCGCGCTGGAAGAGGTTGACGACCCAGCCGACGGCGATCATGGGCCAGGTGAGCTGCACC
Organism: Edaphobacter sp.; assembly: GCA_965277545.1. Taxonomy (GTDB): domain Bacteria; phylum Acidobacteriota; class Terriglobia; order Terriglobales; family Acidobacteriaceae; genus Edaphobacter. The sequence goes on along the minus strand of OZ255826.1, from coordinate 3,965,693 downwards.
ATGTAGACGCTGAAGGCGGTGAACTGGCCAACGGAGATGCGGCGGGCGACAACCTCGTGGCCACCGACCAGCAAGGTGATCATCAGCGAGAGGCCGAGGACGAACTCGAGCGTCGGCCAGAGCATGGCCATGATGCGGACCAGATGCAGGCTGCGCTTGATGTACTCTCGGTTGGCGGTCTCAAAGGAGGCGATCTCGGGCTCCTCTTGGGCGAAGGCGCGGATGAGGCGCGCGCCGGAGAAGTTCTCCTGAGCCTTGGCGGAGATGTCGGAGAACATGGCCTGGATGCGCTCGAAACGGCGGTGGATGCGGTTGCCGAAGTACTGCACCAGCACTGACGCGATGGGCAGCGGGACGAAACCCCAGAGGGTGAGCTTGGGGCTGATGCGGATCATGAAAGGCAGCGCGGCGGCGGTAAAGACCAGCGTGTTGGCAGAGTACATGATCGCCGGGCCGAGGAGCTGGCGAACGGCGTTGAGGTCGTTGGTGGTGCGCGCCATGATGTCGCCGGTGCGATGAGTGTGGTAGAACTCGGGCGACTGGCGTTCAAGATTGCTGAAGAGGTCATTGCGGAGGTCGAATTCAATCTCGCGCGATGCGCCTATGATGACCTGGCGGGTGATGTAGAGGAAGACAGCGGAGAAGACCGCGATCACGAGCAGGCGAAGTCCGTGGTGAAGAATTTTCGCCTGGGTGAGACCGTGCTGCATGTCGTCGATGGCGTGGCCGATGACGAGCGGGATGAGCACCTTGATGGTGTTGTAGAGAACCACCGCGACACCGCCCCAAGCCAAACTCTTCCAGTAGCGCCTGAGATACGGGGTCAGCGGCTTCAATCTCTCAAACATCACCATTTTCTGTCTACCTCATGTGTGCCTCAGACTCAGATGAGGTTAGCGGCTCTCGGGATGCGGAGGCGTCTGCGGTTGCGGTGTCGGCTGGGGTGCCGGTGTGGGCTGGGGGGCGGGGGTGGCCGGGCTGGACGGAGGCGCGGGTTTGGCGGTGGTAGAGTCTGGCGCGGCTTCCGACGGCTTGGATTGCGGGTTGGGAGCTCCGGCGGGGGGAGCGGACGAGGGCTTTGGCTGTTGCGCACCCGGAGGCGGGGTGGCGGGCTGCTTGGGTGCGGGCGGCGTGTCCGATTGGGCGACGAGCTCGATGTCGAAGGTGAGGTCTGATTTTACGGGGATGACGGGAGGCCGGCCGGCTTCGCCATAGGCTAGCTGATAGGGAATGAAGAGCCGTCGCTTGCCGCCTACGTGCATGCCTTCAAAGCCGGTGTCCCAGCCGGGGATGACGCGGTGCGCACCATACGGAAAGGTGATAGGCTCGCCGCCGGGGTGGTCGTAGGAGGAGTCGAACTTAGTGCCGTCTTTGAGCCAGCCGGTGTAGCGGACGGAGTAGAACTTGTGCTGCTCCGCGAGGGCGCCGGTCCCTATTTTAGTGTCGATGTACTTGAGCGCATAGAGGGTTTTGGGAATTCCGGGGACTCGGGGAATCCTGGACGCCGTCGTAGCCTTGGCGGGGGTGTGAGCCGGGGAGGCGGCGGAGTGAGAGGCTGCCGGAGCTGTCTTCTGGGCGGGGGTCTGGGGCGCGGTTTGGGGGAAGGCTGCGGTGTTGAGGGCGATAAGGAGGGTCAGCGAGGCGAGCTTGAGGGTCATTTGAGGTCTCGGTGAGGATTGGTGTGGCGACTTGGTTGCGCGGCGTGGGTCCTGCTGAGGCACGGCGACTCGGTTTCAAGTATAGCTGCAGAGATCACACCTGCCCTTGATGGGTGGAGAGCTTCTGAACGGGACGGTTGTCCGGTGAGGCGACTACACTCTCCCTTCAACCTTACTGCTGCGCTCGTCCTCCGTTGCCCGGTGACGGCTACGCTCCGCATTCTTCAACAGAGTACCCCCCTCCCCCCGAACTGCGTCAAATTCTTCGAAACAGACGTTTTAGGTCTGGACCTCCAGAGTGCAGAAGCCAGGTTAAATGCGAAGATCCGGCGGCTGGCCGGATCTGATTTTCTGTTCTTTCCCTGTCTTTATTATAGCGGGCGTGTCAAGCCCGGGGTCGATGAGAGCGCGTCCAGGGGGACTCTGAATTAAGTCAGGGGAAGTAGGTTGCGGGGCGGGTTTGGAGGCGAAGCATCGGAGATCCAGGTAGAAAGTTGCTGAAGGTATGGGCTGTGTGAAGGGTATCGGGATCCTTCCCCTTCCCCTTCACTTCGCTCAGGGTCGAGGGTCAGGATGACAGCAAGAACTTACCCAGAGTTTCCCTAGAGATGCCGGGCAATCTCTTCCCTGTCTGCTTCCTTCTCGTCCATCTTGCGTAACGGAGCGTAGCTCCTACGCCGCGGTGGTGTTTGGCCCAAGCTGTTGCACTTGACGAGACTTTTCCACAAGTCATGAGGTGGTGGCGGATCTTTCGGGAGCTGGGTGGCTGATCGAGGCGATTGGCGCAGCTTTGCAGAAGCTGATCCATGTCTGAGTGAAATTATTTTCTTGACAGTTAATATCCAGTGTTTTAGTTATGTATAACACTAAACCATTGGGATCGGCGCTGTTGTCGTACCGATCTGCCACCAAACGCAGGTTTCGCCACAGACTCCAGGAGAAGAATATGAAGACAGTCCGCCTCATCTTATCCGCCGTTCTGGTATCCCTCTCCGCCGTTGCCTTCGCGCAATCTGAAGCGCAACGATCTTTCGACAAGCTCAAGACCTTGCAGGGTTCGTGGCAGGGAACCCTTGACGGCAAACCGATGAACGGCCTGGTCACGATGCGGGTGACTTCGATGGGCAACACGCTGATGCATGAGATGAAGTCTGTCGACACACCCGACGATCCGATCTCCATGTTCCACCTGGAAGGGGATCATTTGTTCATGACTCACTACTGCGACGCGGGGAACGAGCCCCATATGATTGCGACCACCTCTCCTGACGGCAAGACCATTACCTTCGACTTCGTCGACGCGACCAACCTGCTTCCTTCGCAGGAGGGGCATATGCAGCACGTCGTCTTCACGATTCTCGATGCCGACCACCATACCGAGCTGTGGCAGTTTGCGATGGCCGATGGCAAGGCAATGGGCGGTCTGCTCGACCTCAAACGCACGAAGACCACCGCTTCGGTGGCTATCCCTGGCGTGCCCTCGGCGAAGGTGCAGTGATCGATCGGACTCCTCGATCGCAGATCCAAATCTCAGCCAATCACTATTGACCATAGTGCGAAAGGCTGAGCATCGGGAATAGGGTAGAAAGTTATTGAATGTATGGGCTGTGTGAAGGGTATCGGGATCCTTCACTACGCTCAGGATGACAGCAAGAACACTCAGGATGACAGCAGAAAATCCATCATCACGCACCCATAAGTCACACACCGAGGGCCGGCGTGAGAAAGAGAAAGCATGAGCACAGCTGAAATGACAAAGCGAATTGCGGGCACGTCACCGCGTCTCAAGGCTAGAATCGCCGGCCTCTTCTACCTGCTCATCTTTATCGTTGCCCCAAGCGGTGCTGCGACTGCCACGCCGGCGAAGATGATTGTCACCCTTGCCTGCGATACGGGAGTGGCGCTGCTCTTTTATGATCTGCTCGCGCCGGTCAGCAGGTGCGTCTCTCTCCTTGCGGCACTCTGCAGGCTTATCTTCGTCGCTGTGATGGCTGTTAATTCATTGAGCTATTTCGGCACCGTGGGTCTCTTCCAGAACGCCCATTCTTCGGCCGTCTTCGATTTCGGCTATGGTATCGCCCTGGTGCCCTTCGGACTCCATTGCCTGCTGATCGGCTATCTCATCTTCAGGTCAGTCTTCCTTCCTCGCATTCTAGGAGTCCTGATGGCACTGGCGGGACTGGGGTATCTGATCTTCCTGTGGCCCAGGCTCGGAAGCCATCTGTTCTTCCCCTACATTGTGATCCCCGCCGTCGTCGGGGAAGGATCGCTGATGTTGTGGCTCCTTGTGATGGGCGTGAACGTCGGACCGTGGAAGGAGGGGATCCATGCAGCGGGGGCAGGGGGCGTCCCATTCGGAAGTTGAGACCGCGACGACCGCGTCCGTGACCCGGGGCAATAGCAATCCGCGAAGGTGCAATGACCGATCGCCTTTGAGGACAGCAGAGAACGCAGCAGCACGAGCGCAAGAAGAATGTATTTCCAAGGAGAAGGAAACATGAGAATCCCAAGTATCATCCTGTCCGTTGTTATGGCATCGCTCTCCACTGCGGTTTTTGCCCAGTCGTCCGATGGCCAAAAATCCTTCGACCAAATGAAGACTCTCGCAGGGTCATGGGAAGCCCACATGGTCACTGTCCCCCCGCAGGCTGCCATGGGGGAGAATACGATCATGGAAATCTCAATGCGTGTGACCTCCAGAGGAAACGCGCTGGTGCATGAGATGAAGCAGGCTGGAGCGCCGACGGATGATCCGACACATTTCGATCACCCCGTCACCATGCTTTACCTCGACGGAGATCGACTGCTGCTGACGCACTACTGTGATGCCGGCAACCGGCCGCGCATGGCGGCCCGAACCTCGCCGGACGGAAAGACTGTGGACTTTGACCTGGTGGACGTCGCCGGCAGCACCGAATACGGACACATGCAGCATGCAGTGTTCACGATCATCGATGCCAACCATCACACGGAGGACTGGACCTACATGATGCCGGGAGACAAGCCGGTTCTCGCTCACATGGACCTCAAACGCATAAAGACGACTGCTTCCGCAGCGGCTCCTGGCGTGACTACCGCGAAGGCGCAGTAATTTGAGTGCTGTTCCGCAGACTGGAATCTCAGCCGATCTCACGGCGATGAAGGATTGAGGATCAGGGTGTCTCTGATTAATCCGGAAGGAGATGCTTTGCCGGCGGTTGTTGGCTTGGGGAATTGCGGGGATCGGTAGAAAGAATTTGAGTGCGTGGGTCGTGTGGAGCTTATCGGGGTTCTTCCCCTTCCCCTTCGCTTCGCTCAGGGTCGAGGGTCAGGATGACAGCAAGAACGCTCAGGATGGCCACAGATGCATGACGTGCTTGACCTGCATTGAGCCAAGTGACCTGCGGCTCGCGAGGCATGTATCGTCAAATATCGGGACAGGCGCCGCCATCGTACGCAACGATCGGCGGCGGCTGCTCCCGCAGACAGATTTGTAACATGGAACCTGAGAGAACATGACGGATCATGAGTGGAATGACAGCCAACCGATCTACCGGCAGCTCCGCGACCGTGTGGTCGCGATGATTCTTGATGGCGTGCTGAAGGAGGGCGATCCTCTGCCATCGGTGCGGAGCGTTGCGGCCGAGTACCGGGTGAATCCGCTGACTGTTCTCAAGGGTTATCAGGAGCTGGTGGTTGAGCGTCTGGTAGAGAGCAAGCGAGGCCGAGGGATGTTTATCAACGTGGGGGCGCGCGCGCTTCTGCTCGAGGGCGAACGCGCGCGATTTCTTGCCGAGGAGTGGCCGAGAGTGCATGCGAGGATGGAGCGGCTGGGACTGTCGGCGGAGGATCTGCTGCGGGCCGCTGCCGATGGTAAAGATGCAAACGACGCAACGAAGGAGCCGAGATCATGACCGTTCTTGAAGCCCGCGGGCTGCGCAAGTCTTTCGGCAAGACGATCGCGCTCGATGGTATCAATCTGCGCGTCGAGGAGGGTCGCATCCTCGGACTGATTGGACCCAATGGTGCAGGCAAGACGACGGCTCTCAATGCCATTCTCGGTCTTACAGAATATGAGGGTGATCTCAGAGTTCTCGGTCTGAACCCGTGGACCGAGCGCGACAAGCTGATGGGGGAGGTCTCCTTTATCTCGGACGTCGCGGTTCTGCCGCGCTGGATGCGGGTTTCGCAAGCGCTCGAGTTCGTCGCGGGCATTCACCCGCGCTTTGATCGGGGCAAGGCCGAAGCTCTTCTGGCTCGGACCGCCATCCGGCATTCGGCCAAGGTTCGTGAGCTTTCGAAGGGCATGGTGACGCAGCTTCACCTGGCACTGGTGATGGCGATCGACGCGCGGCTGCTAGTGCTCGACGAACCTACGCTTGGACTCGACATTCTCTATCGCAAGCAGTTTTACGATTCACTGCTGAACGACTACTGGGATCGCAGCCGCACCATCCTGGTGACGACGCATCAGGTGGAGGAGGTGCAGCACGTTCTTACCGACCTGCTCTTTCTCCATCGCGGCCGCATTGTTCTCGAGTGCAGCATGGAGGTCTTCGAGTCGCGCTATTGCGAGCTCAGCGTCAACCCCGAGAAGGTTGCGGCCGCGCGAACTCTGAGGCCCCTTCACGAGCGCGTGGTGTTCGGCCGGAGCATCCTGCTGTTTGACGGAGTGGATCGCGAGCGACTGGCCGCCCTGGGCGAGCTGCGCACGCCGAGCATCGCCGACCTCTTTGTCGCCGTGGTGGGCGATGCCTCAGCCGCTTCGGCGGAAACCAGCGCGAGATCGACAGGAGCGACGCCATGAGTGACACGTTGAAACCCATGCCCGCAGCGTTCGGCGAAAAGCAAGTGAGCCCGCCGGCAGCCATCCCCGCGACCCGCCGCATGGTCTGGCTGATCCGGCGCGAGCTGTGGGAGAACCGCTCGATCACGCTGGCACCGCTGGCCGCCGCCGCGCTCACCGTGTTTGGATTTCTGATCAGCGTCACCCATCTGCCAGCGCGCATGCGGCTTGCGGCTGCGCTCGATCCGATGCAGCAGCAAGAGCTGCTCGAGCAGCCCTATACCTTCGCCGCGCTTCTCATCATGGCGACTGCCGTGCTGGTGGCGCTGTTCTACTGCCTGGATGCGTTGCACGGCGAGCGGCGCGACCGCAGCATACTCTTCTGGAAGTCGCTGCCTGTCTCTGACCTTGAGACTGTTCTTGCCAAGGCCAGCATTCCGATCGTGGTGCTGCCGCTGATCGCTTTCGTGCTGACGGCGGCGGTGCAGGGCGTGATGCTGCTGGTCAGCACCGCGGTGATGCTGGCGAACGGGAAGAGTGCAGGGATGCTGTGGTCGCATACACCGTTTCTTGAGAGGACGCTGATGCTGCTTTATCACCTGCTGCTCATTCATGGGCTTTGGTATGCGCCGATCTACGGCTGGCTGGTGCTAGTCTCGGCGTGGGCGCGGCGCGCGGTGTTCTTGTGGGCGGTGCTTCCTCTGCTCGCCGTCGGCATTGTGGAGAAGATTGCTTTCAACAGCGCATACTTCGCGTCGATGCTGGCGAATCGTCTTGGCGGAGGTCCGGAAGGCTCGCCGTTCGGAGCGGCGACGATGTCCATGCATCCGCTGATGGAGCTTACGCCGCTGCGATTTCTGGCGAGTCCGGGGCTTTGGGTTGGACTGGCGCTTACGGCGGTGTGCCTGGCTGCGGCGGTTCGGCTGCGCCACACTCGCGAACCCATTTGAGGAGGGGGCGGGCGAGGCTGACCAGATTGTTCCAGGCTGAACCAATCCCATGTGGCGGCAAGAACAAGTACGAAGGTTGGTTAGAGCATTGCGGTCAGAATGCTGGCGGTTGGGCAGGAGTCGTGGTCTCCCACCTTAGCCGCAAAGAACGCGGCTAGGATGGGGCACCCAGAATTGTGTTAACAATTAACACTTGATATGAAAACAGGCTAGAAGCTGACGATGCCGTAGAGCTGGAGCTGGCGGGGGCTGCCGATGGGGTTGGAGATGGCGCCTACGCCCTGATTGGAGAAGGTGGCGGGGTCGGAACCGGGGCCGATCTGGAGGAAGCTGGGCGGGTTGCCGAAGTTGCCTCCGGAGAAGTTGTTGCCCGGGGTGTCGAAGCTGCCGCTGTTGGTGATGTTGAAGACCTGGGCGGCGACGCGGATGCGGTAGTGCTCGCGGAAGAGGGTTTCCTTGTAGAGGGAGAGGTCGGCGCGTCTCTGAAAGGCACCGCGGAAGATGTTGCGGCCGCCGCTGGCGAAGCCGGATTCGTAGGTGTCGCAGAGATAGCCGCCGGCGGTGGTGGCGCCGCAGGGGGGAACGCCGGACTGGCCGGGGGCGAGCGAGGGATAGGCGAAGGCGGAGGGGTTGAAGGCGGAGTCGGCGGAGTTGGGTGCGCCGTTGGGATTGTTGTAGGCGACAAAGGCTCCGCTGTGGCCGGTGAGAGCGCTCTTGGGGGTAAAGCCGGGGGCGAGGGGGAGGACGGGGTTGGTGAGGAAATCATTGGTCGAGTAGAAGATGCTGCCAATGGAGCCGGAGAAGTCGTAGACGTTGTAGGGCTGGCCGCTTTCGAGGGTAGCGATGCCGCTCAAGCCCCAGCCGGAGCCGGCTTTGCGAGCGATGAAATTGCCGGAGCGGAGCTCGGGGATCTGATAGTTGAAGCTGAAGCTGGTGACGTGGGTGCGGTCGTAGTCGGAGGAGGCGTATCCGGAGGCGAGATTGCGGGGATCGTTGCCGTTGTAGAAGAGACCGAAGCCGCTGGAGGTATCGAGGGAGTGGGACCAGGTGTAGGAGAGCTGGTAGTCGAGGCCGTGCCAGTTGGTCTGGTGGACGGAGACGAGGAGGGCATCGTAGTGGGCCCAGCCGACAGTGGACCAGGCGACGGAGTTGGGGCTGTAGCCGATGTAGGGGGTGCGAAGGTCGGTGTTGCCGCCGGTATTGGTGGAGTAGGGCTCGGTGAGGAGGCGGTCGCCGGTCTGATACTGGGCGTTGTAGCCGTAGCTGTAGATCTGGCCGTTGACGGGGGACTGGGGGGTGGCGACGAGGGGCTGGTTGAAGGGCAGGGGGACGGTCTGGTGGACGCCGTGGTTGCCGGTGTAGCCGACGGAGGTGACGATGCGGGGCAGGACCTGGTATTGGAGGTCGAGGCTCCAGTTTTCGGTGTAGGGGAGCTTGTTGTTGGCGGCGTAGGCGCCGAAGAGGTAGGGGGCGGAGCCGTTGATGAGTGCGGCTTGATTGGGAAGGTTGTTAATGAAGTTGGCTGGGTTGGTGTCGACGGTGGGCGGAGTGGCGCCGAAGGGATTCTCCGAGGTGCCGGAGGCGGTGGCGTAGACGGGCTGGACGAAGGGAGGCTGGAGGGTGACGCCGAAGGGGCCGTTGAAGCCGCCGCCGGCGGAGGGGGAGAAGTTGGTGAAAAACTCGCCGCGGTCGTAGTAGAGGCCGAAGCCGGCGCGGAGGACGAGCTTGTCGGTGAGCGAGTCGGCGAGGCCGATGCGGGGGCCGATGCCCCACTGGCGGTTGGTGAGGGTGGAGTTGGACGCGCCCGGGGTGGCGTAGAGCTTATTGTTGCCGGCGACGACGAGGCCGCTGTTGACGATGGTGTCGGTGGTGAGGTCGTAGGAGTAGCGGGCGGGGTCGAAGTTGACCAGATTGCCGTTCTTCTCATAGAGGCCGCCGTCGTAGTCGTACCGGATGCCGGCGGTGATGGTGAGGGTAGGGGTGGCCTTCCACTGGTCGGAGGCGTAAGCGCCGACCTGCGGGGAGCGGTAGTAGCGGTTGCTGGCTCCCTGGAAGAAGACGGTGTTGCCGCCTTTGGTGAAGAGCGGGCCGCCGGTGAGGAAGTCGGCGATGCTGTTGTATTGGAGCGAGGCGACCTGGTTGGCGCGGTTCTGGATGTTGAGCTGGGTGAAGTCGTAGTTGCCGCCGAAGGAGAGGGTGTGGCGGCCGATGGACCAGTTCAGGCTGGAGGTGGCTTCGATGGTGTTCTGGGCGAAGCCGGTATTGGCGAAGTTAGAGGTGGGTCCGATGCCGAGTGAGTTGTTGGCGGCGTCGATGTTGTTGATGGTGATGCCGGGCAGCGCGGGGCTGCCGAAGAGGTTAATGCCGACGGCGGAAGGGCCGAAGGGTTGGCCGGTGAGGGATTGGACGTTCATGCGGAGGATGCCAACCTTCTGGTCCCAGCTCAGGCGCGGCGAGAGGATGACGGTGTTTTCAAGGGAGAAGACCTGGCTGCCGGCGTTGAACTTCTGCGGGAAGCCTTCGAGGTTGGTGCTGGAGAAGGGGCTCTCGGTGGGGTCGTGCTGGAAGTAGTACTTGGCGGAGAGGGTGTCCTTGCTGGAGATGATGTAGGTGGCGTTCCCGTTGGCCTGGTCGGCCTGGAATTTGGAGGGGGCTCCGAGGAAGACGATGGAGGCGTCCTGCACGGCGGGAGAGCGGATGAGATATTGGCCGTTGGGGAGCTTGGCCTGGAAGATGGCGAGGGCGACGGGATCGATGGGGGATCCGGCGGGGAGGCCGGCGGCGAAGGCGACGGGTTGAAGGCCGGAGGCGCTGCGGTCGTCGGTGAGGCCGGTGGGCGCGAAGTAATTGGTGCTGGAGTTAAGCTGGTCGCGAGCGCGGGTGTACTGATAGCTGGCGTAGAAGAAGAGCTTGTCCTTGAGGACGGGACCGCCGAGCTCGGCTCCGGCGACGTAGCGGTGGAGGTCGGGCGTGGGCAGTCCGATTTGCTTGTTGAAGAAGGGATTGGCGTTGAACTTGGAGGTTTCGAAGTTGCCGTAGGCGGAGCCGTGGAAGGTGTTGGTGCCGGATTTGGTGGTGACGTCGATGTGGGCTCCGGCGGTGGCACCCTGGGAGGCGTCGAACATGGAGGTGTTGACGCGCTCTTCGGCGATGGTCTGCTGCGGGGGCGAGGGGAGGGCCTGGCCGATGGCGTCGTAGATGGAGGTGTTGGTGCGGATGGTGCCGTTCTTCTGGAAGACCTGGCCGGTATTGAGCACGGCGCGGCTTTCTGCGACCTGGCTGGAGGAGGCGCCGTTGAAGAGGTTGTTGGACATGACGGAGTTGAAGGTGAAGGTGTTGGAGGAGAGGCGCTGGCCGTTGGCGTAGATGTTCTGATTGCCGAGGCCGGTGTTGGTGCCGGTGTCGGCGAGGGGGTCGGCCTGGACGCCGGGCGAGAGGGTGGCGAGCTGGGTGAAGCTGCCGGTGCCGAGGGGTTGTTTTTCGATCTGGGCGGAGTCGAGGACGTAGCCGTTGGTGATGTCGGTGGCGTCGAGCTGCGGGGTGGCGGCGACGTCGACGGTGGAGGAGACTTCGCCGGCCTTGAGATGAACGGTGAGCGACGCGGTGCGGTCGGCCTGAACGCGGAAGCCGCTGATCTTTTCGGTGTTGAAGTTGGGTGCGGTGACAGTGATGGTGTAGGTGCCGATGGAGAGGTCCTGGGCGGTGTAGGTTCCGTTGCCGGTGCTGACGACGGTGCGGGCGGCGGCGGTCTGTTCGTTGACGATGCGGATGGTCGCGGCGGGGATGAAGGCTCCAGTAGAGTCGACGACTTCACCGCTGATGGCGCCGAGGGTCTGCTGTGCGTGTACGGAGGGAAGAGTGAGGAAGGCAACGAGGGCGAGAAGACAGATCTTGCGGAGGATCACTGGCGGCTACCTTTCGAAAATGAAGCAGAGGGTTCGATTTCCAAGCGCGAAGCAATCTTTTTGGGAACGGTATATTTGTAAATCGTGAATGTGAAAGGGAGATGACGGATGCAGCAATCCTGCTGGATGAAAAAAGTGGGAGTTGAATGTTGAAGCGACCGTATGTGCGTTTGCAGGTGATGTCAGGAAGTACCTCCCGCGAGTGCATTGTCGCGGAAGCGGAGAAGCAGATCCCCTGCGGGGAGGACAACAAGAAAGGCTAAGGGCAGAACAGGGTGCGCAAACGCGAAAGCTTGGGGCCGAAGATGCAATGAGCCGTAGACGCGAGAAGCAAGGAAGACAACAACGCAAAGCAAGATGCGGTGGAGCTTGCAATGAAAGACGCGGATGCCTTGGAGCGTGGGGCTAGGGCGAAGGCGGAGTCGTCCGGTTGTGGATTGAGGTGCTTGGTGGGAATAGTAGCAGCAGAGGCGTCGGGAGAGAAGAACGAATTTCTGCTGCGGACGCGGCTGGTCTATTTCAGTGCGGCGAGGATCTGGCTGGTGGAGCGGACACGGCCCATGCGGGGAAAGATGTTTTGGATGGGGAAGGCGTGGAACTCGGCGCTCATGGTGGACATGGCGTCTTCGGCGAAGATGAGCTCGTAGCCCTGGTCGTGGGCGGCGCGGGCGGTGGATTCGACGCCGATGTTGGTGGCGATGCCGCCGAGAATGATGGTGCGGATGTGGCGGCGGCGGAGCTGCTGTTCGAGGTTGGTGCCGTAGAAGGCTCCCCACTGGCGCTTGGCGATGATGACGTCGGTGGGCTGGATGTTGAGTTCGGGGACGAGTTCGGAGGCGTTGGGCGGGAGGTTCTCGGGGCGAGGCGAGGCATCGCTGTCGGCGGGGAGGTGGAGGATGTCGGAGATGAGGACGTGAACGAAGACGATGGCGCCGCCTCTGGCGCGGAGGGCGTCGGCGATGCGGACGGAGTTTTTGATCACGTCGGCGGCGGAGTGCGGGGCGAGCTGGCGGGCGACGATGCCTTGCTGGAGGTCGATGAGGATGAGGGCGGTGGATTTTGGGTCATTGAGATCGAGGGTGTTCATGAACTCCTGTTGGCGTGGCCCGTGGTGCGCTAGTGAGATGCGGTGGGAGGGGAGTGGGCTTCACGGTCAGAGTTAGCATTTGCGGAACGCATGTTTGGTTGTGCTTGAGGCGGGCGAGGGAGTGGTTGGGGAGAGAATGCGGTCTCGCTTCGCTCGAGGCCCACATCTCAGAATCGAGATATGGGACACCCGACGATTTTCCACTCGTCGAGATTTAGAGGGTACCACTGACTCCCGCTTTTGCCGAAAACCGGGAATCGGCAAAGACGAAGTGTCTTTCTTCAGAGCAACAATTGAATCTTGTCAAACTGTTGAGCCCAACCAATCTTCATCATGGGGGAGATGATGAGGGGAATGCCTACTTCGGTCACGGTGACTTTAGACTTGCCCTCAAATTCACTCAAGTCAACGATGACGGTGATCTCGTTCGGCCACCGCCCAGGAACCGATACTTGCGAGCCGGGAGTTGGTTCCCCGCGCTCGTTCGAGAAAGACATCGTCGACACAAGTTTCTCGTTCACGATGACTTTCTTGTAGGTTCCGGTGTTCCAGAATATCTTTCCCTGCTGAGATTTCATCGCCCACAGAAAGCTGCCACCCTCTCGCACGTCGTTCCAGACGACAAGTGCGGTGTAGCCCTTCGGCCCCCACCACTTTTGAATAGAGTCCGCATCGTTCCAAACCCTCCAAACGTCTGCTTGAGAGGCGTTGAAGGTACGTTCCGTGCGGACGGTCGTGTGGACGTTCCATGCACTGACGATCAACAGAGCCAACACCAATGCGATGCTGCCCAATACTTTGTGAATCATGATGAACCTCCCTCGCATCGGTCTTAAGGATTCTCCCTACCAGGCGAGTGCTAGAGCACTCCTTCCAGCCGGACGTAGCTCGCTTCCATTCCATCTTCTATACCTGTCGCAAGCATCGCCGCGCGCGTCTTACCATCGGGCAGCGTCATTCGCATGGTCATCAGCGTTCCCGCGCCGTCGGCTTCAAATCGCGTTTCGATATGGTTGTCTGGCGTGGGATCAGGCAGGTGCATGCGCTCGACATGTACGATCCTGTCATAGGGCTTCAACTCCAAATATTCGCCCGTAATGTGAAATCCACCGCCTTTGCCATTCGTCCATTCGTAACGGAACTTGCCGCCGGCCTTCGCCTCGTTAATGCAGACCGGCATCGTCCAACCTTCTGGACCCAGCAACCATTGCCGGATTATTTGCGGATCGGTATGCGCGCGGTATACGGCTTCTGGAGGCGCAGTGAAGCGCCTTGTCACAATCACGTGGGTATCTCCTTCGGTCTTCAGCGTCATCTTGCTCATCGTTTTTCTCCTTTCTTGTGTGTTTCCATCCCCGCCAGAACTTCGTCCAGCCGGTCGTAGTTTGTTTCAAGAGCTTTTCGCAGCCTTGCGAGCCATTGGTCCATCGCTTCGATGCCCGCTTTTACCAGCCGTCGAGGGCGCTTGGTACCCTCGACTCGACAAACGATCAGTCTCGCATCTTCGAGTACTTTCAGGTGTCGGGAAATTGCGGGTTGCGTCATCTCGAACGGCTCTGCTAGTTCATTGACGGTGGCTTCACCCTTGGCTAGGCGAGCAAGAATTGCCCGACGCGTTGGATCGGCCAAAGCAGCGAAGGCAGCATCAAGGGTTTCCATAACAAATAAATTATATAACGCAGATGTTATCATCAAGCAGAATTATGAATCGTCCGCGGAAGGTCATGAAGAGGACGCTAACCTCCAGGGCCTAACGGTCCAGTCCGATAGCCAATCAGGTTATTTGCGATTGGAGATCAGGTCAGGTCGTCTTTGTGGGCGTCTAAACGGAAGATCTCGATGAAAAGTCCGGAAGAGTTTGTTATGAGCGAGTGACGGGCAAGCCGTAAAGTAATTTTCGAGCGGTGCTACCAGGCCGATGCACTCAATGAAAGGGGCACCCGATACACGGCTACCGGACAGAGAAGGAATACTACATGGGCTGAAGCCCGCATCATTGCCGGGTTTGTGCCCGGACTAAAGCCCGGGCCTATCTCAAGTGCAAGAACAATGCGTTAGGTGGGGGTGCGGAGGAGGAGGTAGGAGCCGGTGATGCCGAAGAGGAGGTCGGGGGTCCAGGCGGCGAGCAGGGCGGGGAGGTGGTTGACGTTGCCGAGGGACTCGAAGATGTTGCCGATGACCCAGTAGGCGATGGCGAGGCCGATGGCGGTGGCGATGCCCGTCAGCGAACCCTTCTTTCCCATCGTCAAGGCGAAGGGGATGGCGAGGATGGCCATGACGAGGGTAATGAGGGGGTAGGCGATTTTTTTGTTGAGCTGCACGCTGAGGCGCTGGGTGTCGAAGCCGGATTGTTTGAGGTCGGCGATGTAGCGGGAGAGCTCGTTGTAGCTCATCTCCTGGGAGGGGAGGTCTTCTTTTTTGAAGTAGCTGGGCTGCTCTTTGATCTCGGGGAAGGTGTCGACGGTGAAGGGGTGGTAGCTGGCGATGGCTTCGCCGGAGAAGGTGCGCTGCCAGCCGTCGTCGAAGACCCAGTTGCCGAGGCGCGGGTCCCAGCGGGCGGAGGAGGCGAAGATGCGGCGGGTAAGGGCGAAGGTGGCGGGGTCGAACTCGAAGACGGTGATGTTGGCGAAGGTATCTTTTTCGGCGTTGAAGTACTGGTAGTAGAAGATGCGGGCGGGTTCGCCGGCGCGGTCGGTCTGACCGGAGATCCACTCGCGGTCGGGGCGAAGGAAGGTCTGGGCGGGCTTGTCCTTGATGACGGAGAGGAGGGCCTCCTGGCGGCGGTTGGCGGCGGGGAGGTAGAGCTCGTCGAAGGCGAAGAGGGCGGCGGAGATGAGGATGGTGAGGACGAGAACGGGCGTGATGATGCGATAGAGGCTGATGCCGGAGGACTTCATGGCGGTGAGCTCGGAGGTGCGGTTGAGGGTGCCGAAGGTGACGAGGACGGCGACGAGGGCGCAGAGCGGGGTGACGTTATAGAGGATGTAGGGGATGAGGTCGATGAGGTATTCGCCGACGGTGACGAGCGGGGTGCGGTTGCGAAAGATGGGTCCGATGAGCTCGAAGAAGGTGAAGATGAGGAAGAGGGTGGAGAAGGAGCCGAGGACGATGGCGAAGCTGGTGGCGTACTCGCGCATGACGTAGTCGTCGAGCAGGAGAGGGAACTGGATGCGGGAGAAGCTGCGAAAATGGCGGAGGAGGGTGGCGATGTCGCGGCGGTTTGCGGAGTCGCCGTTGTGCGTGGAGATGAGGCGGGCGGTGAGTTTCTTGAGGCGATCGCCGACGGTGGAGAAGAGGCTGAGCGCGATGCCGCCGCGCGACATTTGATAGAGAAGCAATGCTCCGGCGGCGGCGAAGAGGAGGTTGGCTCCCCAGACGCCGAGAAAAGGCGAGAGCTTGCCGGACTGGGCGAAGGCGACGCCGACCGACGAGAGGAAGTAGTAGAGGAAGACGAGGAGGATGGTGAGGACGAAGCCGGTGGATTTGCCGCCGCGCTTGGAGGAGATGCCCAAAGGGACGCCGACGAGCATGAGGACGAGGCAGGCGAAGGGATAGGAGAAGCGCTTATTGAACTCGATGCGGTAGATGGAGGCGTCGCGGCCGCGGGTGGAGGCGAGCGCTTGGCCGCGGCGCCAGAGCTCGGCGAGGGAGAGGGCCTGGATGGGAGTGTTAATGCGGCCGAGGTGGGTGTCTTCGGAGGCGTCGGTCTCGATGGGGATGTCGGTGGTGTTGAAGGTGGAGATGTTGTATTGGTTGGGGTCGGTGGCGGAGGTCTGGTGTTCGCCGCCGTCGATGAGGTGGAGGCGGATGGTCTGCGCGTCGGGGGAGTTGGGGGCGCCGTTGACGACGATGGCCTGGTCGGCGGTGGTGATCTGGGGATTGGCGGGCTGGGAGAGGTCGGCGAGGAAGATGTGATGCCAGAGGGCGGCTCCGGCGGCGGGGTTGACGTCCTGGATAAAGAGGACGCGGTTCTTGAACTCTTCGTAGAAGACGCGGGGCTGGACCTCGAAGGAGGCCTGGGACGACTTGAGCGACTCGCCGAGGGAGATGAGGCTGGCCGCGGCGCGGGGAGAGAGGTAGAGCGAGTTGACGAGGCCGAGGGCGAGAGCGAGGACGGAGACGATGGAGACGATGCGGACGAAGTCTAGGGCTCCGAGGCCTGCGGCGCGCATGGCGGTGATCTCGGAGTCGGCGGCGAGGCGGGAGAGGCCGAGGAGAATGCCGACGAGCACCGCCATGGGGATGGTGACGTTGAGGGCGGGCGGAAGGGTGTAGGCGATGATGCGGGCGACGTCGGACCAGGAGGCGGAGTCGCGGACGACAAAATCAAGAATTTTGCCAAGGTCGCGCATGAAGATGATGAAGGTGAAGAGCAGGCCGCCGAGGAGAGCATGGGAGGCGACTTCGCGGAGAATGTAGCGGGTGAGGATGCGCATGAGTGGGGCTTGCCGTTGCTCGCTGCTGGAGTCAAGTGTATCGCGGCGAGCCGCGGCCAAAACCGGGTGTGGTCGAGCGGCATCCTACGGCAAGGTAACTTTCACAGGAGTGGATGAGTCCATTGATGAGGGTTGTCAATCGGTTGTCAATCAAGGAAAGCAGCGTTCGGTCTTTTTGGTCAGGATGAGGATTCGATGCGAACTCTGAGAGTCGTTTCGCAATGAAGGTATTTTCCGGGCAGCACCAGGATCAAGAGAAGATGGTGTTCGAGGCGCCTTCCGAGGACGGTATGACCGTGCTGCCGCCGAGCACGATCCTGGTGGTCGATGACGATCCGGATATCCGTTCCTTGACGCGGACATTTCTGGAGCACGAGGGATATGCGGTGTACAGCTCGGGGGATGCGGAGCGTGCGGTGCAGATCTTCAAGAGTGTTGCGCAGATCGATCTGCTGCTGACAGATCTGTATATGCCGGGACGGTCGGGGATGGAGCTGGCTGGTGAGCTGAAAGAGGTGCGGAGTGATCTTCCGGTGTTATTGATCTCCGGAGGCCTGGTGGATGAGGCGCAGAAGAGCCGGCTGCAGGAGGAGGGGTGGAGTTTCCTGGCGAAGCCGTTTCGGCTGCCGGATCTCCTGGGTACGGTGCATCGGATTCTGGTTCCTGCGGAGGCGCGGCGCTGGAGGGAGGGGCAGCGGGGCGCGCGACCGGATGGATTGCTGTCGCGGCGTTCCGATTAGGGCTGCCGGCGCCTGGTTCAGGGAGCGTGTATTGGTAGGAAGAAAAGCAGATCCTCTTCGAGGATGACAACCAGAAAAGCAAGTGCAACAGACACAGCAGATCCTCTGCGAGGATGACAACAAGAGAGGCAAGGACAACCACAACAGCAGCTGCAGCGGGGTTGGCTTGAGCAACAAAGATGAGCTGCGGGGATTTCTCCGCTCCGCCGCGCGATGAAACTGCGCGGCTCCGGTCGAAATGACGACTTCTTTGAGAGCTGCTCTCCGGGGTCAGGGATTGGCGAGGAAGCGATAGCCGATGCCGCGGACGGTGAGCAGGTGGTTGGGGGCGGCGGGGTCGTCTTCGATGTAGCGACGCAAGCGAACGATGAAGTTGTCGATGGCGCGGGTGTCGGTGTCTTCGTGGACGCGCCAGACCTCTTCGAGAATGTCTTTGCGCGAGACGATCTGACCCTCGTGCCCGGTGAGGTAACGGAGGAGGTCGGCTTCCATCAGGGTGAGGTGAGTGATGCGGTTGGGAGCGATGAGCTCGAGCGCATCGAAGCGGATGGTGCGGTGATTGAAGGCGTATTCGTCTGGAGGGTCGGGTGCTGTGGAAGGTGGAGCTTCGGAGACAACGGTGTTCTGCCAGGATGTGCGGCGGAGGAGCGATTTGAGGCGAACGAAAAGGATGTTGAGGTCGAAGGGCTTCGCGAGGTAGTCGTCGGCTCCTCCTTCGATGCCTTCAAGGATCTCTTCGGGGCGTGAACGGGCGGTGAGCATGAGGACGGGGGTGTAGATGCGGGCTTCGCGGAGAGCGCGAACGATGGTGAATCCGTCGGCCCCCGGAAGCATGCAGTCGAGGAGGATCGCGGCGATGGGCTCAGTGGGATGGAGGAGAAAAGCGAGGGCGGAGTCTCCGTCGAACTCGTGATGGGTGCGGTAGCCCTCGGCCTGCAGATTGAAGAGAAGGCCCTGGGCGAGGTGTTCTTCGTCTTCGACGAGGACGATGAGTAGGGCGGGGGAGTCGGGTTCGGAGGAATGCGGCATCGGGTTTGTGTGATTCCTCGATGAGTGTACCCAAATGTAAGGAACAGCAGATCTTCTTCGAGGATCACAATCAGAAAGGCAAAGGCAACCGCAGATCCCCTGCGAGGATGACAACTAGAAAAGCAAGGGCAACGGCAACGGCAATCATAGATCCTCTGACGGATGACAACCAGAGAGGCGAAGCGGGTGAAGCAGTGGTGCGCGGGATTTAAGGCGCGAGCGAAGGCGGCGGATGTTGGAGAAGCGGCGTAAGCAGGCTGCTGAGGCCGTTCCATGCGATCTGCACTCCGATGCAGAACAGGATGAAGGCGACGACGCGCAGGATGCCGTGGGCGGTGGCGGGCGAGATGGAGCGTTCGATCTTCGGGGCGTAGGCGTAGCAGAGATAGACAAGTGCGCTGAGCACAAGGACGGCGAGGAAGAGGCCGAGATGGACGAGGACCATGTCTTCGATGGTCTTCTGCTGGATGTGGACGCTGAGGGTGAGCATGACGACGATGCAGCCGGGGCCGGCAGTGATAGGAAAGGTGAAAGGATAGAAGGCTTTTTGTTGAAGGGTGTTGATCTCGTACTGCGTGACGGCGGGCACGGCGACGTCGGTCTTGTCGGGGCTTGGCGTGCTGTCTTTCTGATTGAGCAGACCCCAGCCGATCATGGAGATGACGATGCCGCCTGAGAGTTGAACGATGGGTAGGGAGATGCCGAAGAAGCTGAGGACGTAGGAACCGATGAGCTCGATGACGACGAAGAAGATGACCGTGTTGATAGCGATGCGGCGGGCGAGGGCGCGGTAGGTTTCGATGGGCGCGGCGCCGACGAGGCCGAGGAAGATGAGCGCGGAGCCGAGGGGATTGATGAGCGGCAGGAGAGCGCTGAAGCCGATGGCGAAATGTTTCCAGAGCAGGAGCATGGTGGAGGAAATGGAGACGCGGTTCAGAGCGATTGTACGTTGGGAGCCTTACAGAATTGGGACCGAGGGGATGGCAGACGTTGCGAGGTTGGCGCGGGGCAGGGTGATGGCGATGGTGGTGCCGAGTCCGGGGCCGGGGCTGAAGGCGGTGGCATCGCCTCCGTGCTGGCGGGCGATGTTGCGGACGAGGAAGAGGCCGAGGCCGGTGCCTTTGATGCGGGACATGGTGCGGCCGGGGACGCGGTAGAAGCGATGGAAGATGCGTTTGAACTGATTGGAAGGCAGACCGACGCCGGTGTCGGTGACCTTGATTGCGATGGTGGCGGCGCTGGCGATGGCGAGCGAGCAGCGGATGTGCACACCTTCGGGGGAGTACTTGACGGCGTTGTCGAGGACGTTGAGGACGGCGGTGCGGAGGTCTTCTGCGATGCCCATCGCGTGCAGGCGGAGGGCGCCTGGGGTGGGTTCGAGGAGGATGCTTTGGGACGGCAGATTGTGTCGCTGCAGGGTGATAGCGATGCAGTCGGTGAGAAGTGTTCCAAGATCGATGAGGGTGCGGCTCTGTTGACGGCTGCGCTGGCCGAGCTGGCCGGCTTTGAGGACCTGCTCGACGGTGGCGAGGAGGCGGTCGGAGTCGGACAGCATGATGGTGTAGAACTCTTGTTTTTGCTGTTCGGTGGTCACGCGGCGCTGGAGGGTTTCAAGGTAGAGCCGGATGCTGGCGATGGGCGTTTTAAGCTCGTGGGTGACGGCGTTGAGGAAGGAGTCCTGGCGCTCGTTGCGGCGGATTTCGCGGATGAGAAAGACGGTGTTGAGCACGACGCCGGCAATGAGCAGCGAGAAGAGGATGGTGCCGAGAATGGCCAAGGCGAAGGTGCGCTGGTTGCGGATGATCCAGCCGATGTTGAGGGTGACGAGGCCGCCGACCAGACATGCGCCGAGCGTGATGAAGAAGGCGATGGCTCCGCGGCGTCGGGTGATGTTCATGGCTTCAAAGGAAGTATAGCGGGATGCGAAACCAAGAGACGATTACGTCGGCGAGAGAGAGAAAGTTATCGTCTTCTACGACGAAGATAAAAAGGGGGCGTGTTGTCGACGACCTTGATGGTGCAGACATGCTCGCTGGGATAGCGCAGCGTATCAAGGGCGAGGAGATAGGAGGAGAGGAGACGGAAGGTGTCGAAGTAGTCAGAGAGACGAATGGCGGAGGGGTTGTCGTCGGGTCGATGCAGGACGTGAAGGGTGGATGGAGTGAGGCTGTGCACCGTGAGCGTGCAGATTTTCTCGGCGATGAAGGACTCCTCGTCGGACTCCCCAACGCCGTTGACGTCAACGCCTGCGATTGGGAGCGACATCAATTTGGCCGTGGCAACGATGGTGTTGACGAGGCGGGGGTCGGATTGGCTTACCCAAATTTTGGTTGGGCCGAGAGCGAGAGTGTCGAGGTTGATCATCGCCTCGATGTGTTTGCGTTGGTCGGTATTGAGCTGCCTGGCATAGAAGCTGGAACCGATGAGGCCAGCTTCTTCTCCAGTGAAGCCGACGAAGAGGAAGGTATGCTGGCGCGGTGCTGAGGCGAGCCTCTCGAAGAGGCTGGGAAGGAGCGAGGCGCCGCTCCAGTTGTCGATGACGCCGTCTCCTTCGTTGGCGTGATCGAAGTGAGCCCCGACGAGGATGGTGGCGGGCGTGGCTCCGGGGAGGGAGCAGATGATGTTGGGCTGCTTGCGGCCTGGCACGGTTTGCTCGAATAGGTTTGCCGGAAAGCAGCCTGCCTGGACGAAGAGCTTCTTGAGGGCGGCCTCGCGTTGTGTGTCGTTGCCGCGGTAGAGTTTCAGGCGCTGCTGAAGGGTGTCGGCGGAGATCGGCGGAGTGTTGTATTGCGCCGGCAGGTTGGTGCAGAGAAGGCACGCAGCGAGGAGGATGAAGACGAACGGGCAGGATCTTCGCAGCGGGCGGGCCAGGGATCGAAGCGATCGGCTTGGCTTCATGGTCGAGTCGGAGTACTCGTGTCAAATTCGCGCAGGCAACAGCCATGTTCGCCATAAGCTGGCTGCTGCCCGGCGATGTTAGTAGCGGACGCGGAAGTCGGCGCGGCATCCACGGTCGACCCAGAGGCCGCGGCGGTCGAGGCCCCAGGTGCTGTCGCGGATGCAGGCGGAGCCGCTGATTTGGCGAGCGATATTGACGTCGCGGCTGCGGCCGATATCACACCAGTTGCGGCGGCCGTCGTTGGAGGAGCAGGTGATGATGCGGCCGGGCGGCGGCGGGGGCGGTCCGGGACGGAAACCTGCGACGACGAAGTCAGCGCGGCAGCCGCGGTCGACCCAGAGGCCGCGTCGGTCGACGCCCCAGGTGCTGTCGCGAACGCAGGCGGAGCCGCTGATCTGGCGTACGAGACGAACGTCGCGGCTGGGACCGATGTCGCACCAGTTTCGGCGTCCGTCGTTGGAGGAGCAGGTAAGGCGTAGTGGAGGGGGTCCGCCGTAGCCCGGCTGGGCGGTTGCGGGCGAGGATGTGGCGGAGAGAGTCGCAAGGGCGATAGCTGTGAGCAGGAGGAGCTTGGGGATGCGTATCATCTTGCCTCTTTCGAGAATGAGATTCGATGCGTAGGTAGATGCTTGATCGGAACCGAGGATAAGCCTGAGGAGGTGGCTTGTCCAGCTGGTTCTCGGAGCTTGTTGAAAACCGGAGTTCGCGGCTTGCCGATGATTTAGATGGTGATGTTCGGAGCGAAGTAGAACAAGCAGCGACAAAATGCGGGGATCCTTCACTGCGTTCAGGATGACGGCGAAGAACGAGCAACTGCAAATACGAAATACAGCGATCCTCGCCCTTCGCTTCGCTGTGCTCGATGGTCAGGATGACGGGGAAGAACTGGCAACGGCAACGACTTGATCGCTTGCTGCTTCTGGACAGGTTGTCCGGTCAGGTATGAAAGCAGACGATGGTCGTCACCTTGTAAGTGACGGCCATCGGTGAGTGGGGTACGGTTTGCTTATACGCCTGCGGGTTTGGGGTTTTTGGGATTGAACTTGGCGATCTGGATTTTTTCGGCGAGGCCGAGTTTGCTGAGGAGCCAGATGCCGTAGTAGTTGATGTCGAACTCGTACCAGGCGAGGCCGTGGCGGGCGCTGACGGGGTGGGCATGATGGTTGTTGTGCCAGCCTTCGCCGCCGGTAAGCAGCGCAACCCACCAGTTGTTGCGGGAGTCGTCTTTGGTTTCGAAGCGGCGCTTGCCCCAGAGGTGGGTGGCGGAGTTGACCAGCCAGGTGGCGTGAAGGCCGATGGTGACGCGGAGGAAGGTTCCCCAGAGCATCATGCTGACGGCGCCGAGGATGTGGTGGCCTGCGGGTGCGAGCGCTGCACCGAGGGCGAGCTGGATAAGGCCGGTGGCGACCAGAGGAACGTAGTGGTATTTGCTGAGCCAGACGTGGACGGGATCGCGGGTGAGGTCTGGGGCGTAGCGGCCGAGGAGGGCGGTCTCGGAGTGGAGGGCGCGGCCGGAGAGAATCCAGCCGGCATGAGCCCACCAGGTGCCGTCGTGCGGGGTGTGGGGGTCGCCTTCGTGGTCGGAGTTCTGGTGATGGACGCGGTGGGTGGCGACCCAGAAGATGGGTCCGCCTTCGAGGGCGAGGCAGCCGCACATGGTAACGAAGTACTCGACCCACTTGGGGGTGCGATAGCCGCGGTGGGTGAGCAGGCGGTGATAGGCCATACCGATGCCGACGTTGATGGCGAAGAAGTACATGATGACGAAAGCGGCGAGATTCTTCCAGGAGAAGAAGAAGAGGGCGGCGATGGCTCCGACGTGGAAGGCGCCCATGGCGACGGTGGTGATCCAGTTAATGCGGCTCTGCTGGTGCTCGCGGCCCATGCGGAGATCCTGCTTGATCTTCTGGGTGATCTCGGCCACGGCGGGAACGACGAGGGCGAGTTTGGGGGCGGTCTTGACCGGCGTTGTTGCGGATGCTGCTTCAATGGTGCTGGGGCTCATGTTTTCGGTTCCTTGTACGGCTATTAACGACGCTAACAGCGGTGCCGGGCGGGTGGTGTAAGAGTTTTGTAATGCTCCCCAAAGGTGGTGTAAGAGTTTTGTCGCAGCCCCCCAAAGGTGGGAGTTGATAGGCTGAAGAGATGACACATGCGACGAGGATCGAGCCGTTCCGGTTGAAGCCGTGGTTCAGCGAACGGGTGTGGGGCAGAGAGCATCTGAAGCCCTGGTTTGCGGAGACGGGGACGCGCGAGCGGGTGGGGGAGGCGTGGCTGACTGGGCCGCAGTGCGTGGTGGAGACGGGGTTGTTTGAAGGTGAGACGCTGGCGCAGGTTAGCGATGAGCTGGGTGCGGAGTTTCCTCTGCTGGTGAAGATCCTGTTTCCGGAGGAGAAACTTTCGGTGCAGGTGCATCCGGATGATAGACAGGCGAAGGCGCTGGGGGAGATACGAGGCAAGACAGAGTGCTGGTATGTGCTGGAGGCGGTGGCAGGCGCGACGGTAGCGCTGGGGCTGAAGGACGGCGCCGGCACGAAAGAGGTGGAAGCTGCGGTGAATGACGGGACGCTAGAGTTGCTGATGGAGCATGTGCCGGTGTCGGTGGGGGACATGTTGTTTGTGGATGCGGGGACGGTGCATGCGATCGGGCCGGGCGTGGTGTTGCTCGAGACGCAGCAGACGAGCGATGTGACGTACAGGCTGTACGACTATGGACGGCCGCGGGAGCTGCACCTTGAGAAAGGGCTGCAGGTGATGCGCTCGAAGACGGCGGCGGGGAAGATTGTCCCGAAGACGATGGATGGATTTGTGCGGCTGATCGAGCAGCAGTATTTTGTGGTTGACCGGTTTGATGTGGGGTCGGGGGAGGCGACGCTGACGCTTGATGGAGCTGGGTGCCTGGTGGGTTTGGCAGGCAGCGGGGTGGTGCGGTGTGGGGAAGAGGAGTTGGAGATCAAGGCAGCGCAAGCTGTGGTGGTGCCGGTGGGCAGTGGACCGGTGATGGTCAGCGGGACGGGTTTGTCGTTCGTGCGGTGTGTGGCTCCTGTGGCGGCGAGGGTCGCGTTGTGATGATCGTGCGTAATGGGAAGAGGTCGAGATACGTGGCGTTGATGCGCGGCATCAATGTAGGGGGCAAGAATCTGCTGCCGATGAAGGCTCTGGCCGCGATGTTTGATCAGGCCGGGTGCACGGAGGTTGCGACGTACATTCAGAGTGGGAATGTGGTGTTCGGCGGTGAGGCGAAGATGGCCGCAGGACTAGAAACAAGAATTGCCAGGCAGGTGGCGGAGCAGTTTGGATTGCGTGTGCCTGTGATGGTGCGGTCGGCTGCAGAGTTGGAGAAGGTGATTGCGAGCAATCCGTTCATCGCTGAGGGCGCGGAGGAGGACATGCTGCATGTTTCGTTTCTTGCAGACTTGCCGGACGTGGAGAAGGTGGCAGGGCTCGACGCGGTGCGGTCGTCGCCGGATGAGTTTGTGGTGCTGGGGCGGGAGATCTATCTGCGGCTTCCGAACGGAGCGGCTCGGACGAAGCTGACAAACGCTTATTTCGATTCGAAGCTGAGGACGGTGAGCACGATGCGGAACTGGCGGACGGTGTTGAAGCTAGCCGCACTGACGTCGGGAGAAGCTGGTTAGGAGATCATGTCCTGCGGACGAGCCCGCTGCGCTTAGTCACCGCACAAAAGAAAAACTAATTGCGGCACCCGATTCGGGCAATCGCTTCGTGAGGTGTCTACCGTGTCCGAGTCGCTGGAAGATAGTGGCGTTTTCGTCGGTCCGAGGGTGGGGTTTAGTTGAGGAAGACGCTGAGCTCGGTGGCGGCGTTGCGGAGGTGGGTGAGATAGCGGCTTTGCATCTCAAAGACGGAGAGGCGCGGGGCGCTTCCGCTGAGGTTCACCGTGGCGACGACGCGGCCTGCAGCAGAGTAGACGGGAACGGCGAGGGAACGGAGGCCGACCTCGTACTCCTGATCGACGAGCGCGTAGCCGGTGCGGCGAACGTTGCGCAAGGCTAGGCGGAGCTTTTCCGCGGAGGTGATGGTACGGGTGGTGTGGGGCGTGAGGACGGCGCGATCGAGGTATTGTTCGAGCTGCTCGGTGGGGAGATAGGCGAGCAGGACGCGGCCCATGCTGGTGCAGTAGGCCGGAAGGCGGCTGCCGATGTGGAGGTCGACGGCCATGACGCGATTGACCTGGGTGCGGGCGATGTAGACGATGTCGTCACCATCAAGGGTCGCGACGGAGAAGGACTCGCGCAGAGCCGCGGACATGCGCTCGAGGATGGGCTGGGCGGCGGAGGAGAGGGTGTTCGATGCGGTGTAGGTGTGGGACAGGGTGAGCATGCGCGGACGGAGGGAGTAGCGGGAGCCGTCTTCTGCGCCGGCAAAGCCCAGCTTGCTCAGCGTGTAGAGGCAGCGGCGGACGGCGGCTCGGGAGAAGCCGGTCTTAAGGCTGAGCTGGGAGATAGTCATCTGCGGCGACTGCTGGGTGAAGGCCTGGATGACGATGAGACCGCGGGCGAGGGAGGTCATGAAGTTGGGATCGCCGGCGAAGGCGTCGAGAGAGGCAGAGGGAGTTGTCTTTGCGGCTGGAGGCGTGGGCGGAGCCGCTGGGGGAGAAGCGTCGGGAGGAAGAGGCGAGCGAGGAGTGAGGCTCATGCGTAACCCATTTCCGGCCGTCCGCCAGCATCGTGCGATAGGCGGCCTATGAATACGATAAACGCACAGGCTTGATTAGGCAAGGTGCTCTTCGGCGGGTTTTCGATGTTATGGAAGTTGGGAAGGGTCGCTTTTGGACTGCTTTTAAGGAGCTATGGGCGGTTGCGTAGGGCGGTAGCTAGATGGGACGGCTCGGTTCAAATCTCACTTGTGCGCCGCGAGAGGAAATGAGCAATCGATTCGCAGATGCAACTGAATACGCGCCGCTTTTGGCTTTAGAAGGTTGGCGGAACAACCTAGACGGCATGGCGGAGTTCGCTTATCGGGTGAGGAGCGCGACGCCAATGCAGACGAAGATGGCTGCGACCCAGCGGCGGCGGTCTACGTTTTCCTTGAGGAAGAGTTTGGCGGCGGCGGCGTTGCCGATGAAGGTGAGCGAGGCGCTGGCGGGGGCGGCGAGCGAGACATCGACGTTCGAGAGAGTGAAGAGCAGGGTGAAGAAGCTGAGCGCCATGGAGAGGACGCCGAGGAGAAACATGCCGCTTCCGATGACAGCCTTGATCGCGCCGAGAAGGCCGGATTGGGCGCGGATGTCGTCGAGGTCGCCGATGCGGCGCATGGCTCCGGCGGTGAGGACGTCGCCGGCGATGGCGGTGGCGGCGACGGTGGCGATGGTGGTCCAGGTCTCGAGGGGGCCGGTGTGGGTCATCTGGATTCTCTGGAGTCTCTGGGGGCCTGGGCTGCGATTGCAGGGTCGGGGTGTTCGGTGAGGGAGGGGCCGTTGGCGACGAAGCCGACGCCGCAGACGATGAGCAGGATGCCGAGCCAGCGGGAGAGAGAGATGTGCTCGTGCAGCCAGAAGCGGGAGAGCAGGGCAACGACGACGTAGCTGACGGCGGTGGAGGGGAGAACGAAGGTGAGGTCGGCCCAGCTGAGGGCGGTGAGATAGCTGGCGAAGAAACCGAGGAGGAGGGCGATGCCGGCGAGGATCCAGGGATTTTTAAGCGCGGTGAGAAGAAGGCCGAGGTTATGTATGGAGACCGGGCCGACCTGCGACATGCCATGTGAGAGCAGCACGTCGCCGCAGGATGCGGTGAGCACGACGGCGAGCAGGATGAGATAGCGCTGGGGGGTAAGGGTGTGCTTCATGTTCGAATCGGGACTTCTCGGAGTTGGTGGAAGGCGAGCGCAGGGAGGAGGCTACTCTCACTGGAGATGCAAGGAGCATCTTGTTTGAGTTTATCGCAGGAAGCACGGAGGGCGGCGCGGATGGTAGGTTGGCGGCTTCGAAAACCCAAGTCTCAGAATCGAGACCTGGGGCACCCGCCCTACATCTCAAATCGAGATGTAGGGCACGCCTAAGTGCGAAATGCGGGGATTGCTCCGCTCCGTCGCGCAATGGAACCGCGCGGCTGCGGTCGAAATGACTCTTCGGGGCAGGGTCTTCGGTTGAATAGATAAGCAGAGATTCGTTAGGGCGACCGACTTAAGCTGCATGCGATAATCGTTCAAGTTTCGGCCACGCGTCTATGTTCCGCCTGAGGAGATTCGTTCCATGCCTGAGACCGCAGCGGCTTTGCCTATCCTTACGACTGAGATCAAGCGTTATCCGCGCGATGTGGTGCTTGTGGTGTGCCACGGCCGACTGGTTGCGGGAACGGAGAATGTTCTTTACGAGTGCGTCCACCCGCTCCTTCCCACCAACAAGCGGATCATTCTCGATCTTTCGGACTTGCAGCACACCGACAGCATGGGGCTTGGCACGCTGGTGCGGCTGTATGTGGGCGCGAAGTCGGCGGGGAACAGTTTAGAGCTGATGCACCTGAGCAAGCAGATTCGACATCTTCTGGGGCTGACGAATCTGTTCGGCGTGTTTACGGTGATCGGGGAGAACGGCATCAAGTTTATGTGAGGAAGTAGCTGCTGCCTCCGCCCGAATCTTTACGACCCACGTTCACGCTTTATTGACCGGGGCAAGCCCCGTTCCCGTCCCTCGTTTACTGCGGCGGCGGCCGCGATGAATTGTCTATCGACACAAGCCGACCTTCCGGTACCAATCGTCGGCCGATCTACGTGGGCGGTCGGTTTCAGTAGACCCCGAGAGATGCCCGGTATCCTTCCCGTTTCAGTCGAGAGATGTGCTCTTCCCGCCTGTTCTAACGCGGCATTACTTCTTCAGTATTTGCAGCACCAGAGAGGAAGCGGCCTCAGGGTGATGGAAGATACGTTGCGTGGCTTTAACGAAATCGGACTGCCTGGCGTCGGAGATCCGAACGAAGGATTGCGGGTTCAAAGCGGCCAGTGGAAACCACGAACTCTGCACCTGGACCACAATGCGGTGTCCCCGCAAGAACGTATGGTTGATGTCGGGCATCGCATAGTTGATGGAGGTCACCTGATTCGGCTGCAACGCTTCGGAGTTGGAGAAGGAGTTCCGAAAACGTGCGCGCATCGGCTCGCCGCGAACGAGTTGCTGGTAGCCCGGGGAGGCGGTATGGAAGGCGTCTTCATCGATCAGTTTGACGACGAAATCGGAGTCTGTGCCGGAGCTCGAAACCTGAAGGCGTACGGCTACCGGACCTGCGACGGTCAAATCCTGATCGAGCGGATCGGTCCTATAGGTAAGGACGTCGGGACGGCCGACCGCGAACCTCTGATCGCCGTACATATATTGCTCGGCGAGGTCGGTGGAAGGGTGCTCGACGTAGGGTACTGGATTTGCCGGATCGCTGACGTATTCATCGTATGAACTCTCCTGCGCGGTGGGCGGCTGGAAGCTTAGTCTTCCGTTGGCATGGAGGTAGAGGCTGCTGGGCTGCGCACCAGGCGGTGGCCATGAAGGATAGCGCCGCCACTGGTTCGTTCCTGTTTCGAATGCAAGCGCACCGGGAATGCCAGGAGTCGGCGCGTCTCTTAAATAGTGTTCGAAGAAGGCGAAGAGAATGTGGCTTCGGAAGAATGTGCCTGTGTCTGAACCGAAATCAAGCGGGCCGAGTCTCCGGCCTGGGGAACGCAGCCAGTCTCCATGCCCCCACGGTCCCATGACCAGCAGATTTGTAGAGCCGGGATTTGCCTCCGTAATTGCGTGGTAGGTGCGGAACGTGCCGGCGAGGTCTTCGGCATCGAACCACCCGCCGACATTCAGCACGGGACAGTGAATATTGTGGAGATGCTGCGAGATGTCGCGTGCCTTCCAATACTCGTCGAAGGTGTCATGCCGGATGTTCTGGTCAAGCAGAGGATTGCGGGCGAGTGCTGCGATTGTCTGTAAGGCCGGCCCGTGCTCAAGGAAAAACTTGTATCCGTCCGAGGTTCCATAATCGAAGAAACGACCGATCTTCGCGGATGGGTATTGCGGTCCGGCATCGCGAGGCTTGAAGAAATTGGAGTAGACGGAGAACTGCTCTACGAGCTGAAAGACGGCGTTGTGGTAGGCATCGTCTCCGAGGAAGAGGTTGGTCATCGGAGCCTGGATGGAAACGGCCTTGATGGCAGGATGCGAATCAATGATGGAGGCCGAGGTGTAGAAACCGGGATACGACATGCCCCAGATGCCGACCTTTCCATTATTGGAGGGCACGTTTTTGAGCAGCCACTCCACAGCGTCATCCATGTCCGTGCTTTCATCGACCTGACGGGCCCCCATTGGATTGGGCGCGGGCTGAGAGATGTGCGGACGCATATCAACAAATTCGCCTTGCGATTGAAAGCGCCCGCGGACATCCTGAAACACGAAGATATAGCCTGCGCGGTCGAACTCGGGCGAGGCGCCCAGTTGCGGACGATATCGATCCTGGCCGTAGGGCGACACACCAAACGGGGTGCGCTGGACCAGGAAGGGGTATATCTTGGTTTTATCGCGAGGGAGATAGACCTGCGTGAACAGCATTACGCCGTCGCGCATGGGAATGCGATATTCATACTTGATGTAGCGCGCTTTCGTCTGACGACCGCCATCTGTGCGGAAGTAGAACAGCCACGCTGCACCTGCGACGATCGTAGCCGAGAGCAATACGGTAAGACTGATCTGTCTAGATCTCATCGCTCACTCCTTGCAGATAGTTTCTCATTGTCGATTGAGAAGGAGAGACTGCCTTTGAGCGCGGTGAATGACGCGATCAAGCGCGAGTGGGAACCGAGCTGAGTTGATCCCGAATGCACGAAGGCGGAACAGCGGGGGCTGTTCCGCTTTTGGTTGGGTAATCCGACTGCGGGGTGGTTAGGCGTTCATGCTGACGGATTCTTGGGCTTTGGCGGCGTTGGCTTCCTTGACGGCGCGGACGGCTTTGTTGCGCTGGGCGCGGAGGGACATGAAGGATTTGGCTTCGGTGTAGAGGCGGGGGACGTCGCGGTTGACGATGGCCTGCCAGACGACGCGGAAGGCGGCTTTGGGGCGGAAGTAGTATTCGTCGTAGAACTTGTGCACCATCTCCATGACGTACTCGACGGGCAGGCCGGGGTATTCGATGTGGGCCATCTGGTGGCCGCCCTCATCGGACATGGCTTCGTTGGTGATGAAGCCGTTGTCCTTGGCGAAGTCGAAGAACTCGGTGCCGGGGAAGGCGTGGGCGATGGAGACCTGGATTGTCTCGCAGTCGAGCTGCTTGGCGAAGTCGATGGTGTTGCGGATGGATTCGCGGGTCTCGCCGGGGAGGCCGAGGATGAAGTCGCCGTGGACGACGAGGCCGAGCTTGTGGCAGTCGCGCTGGAAGTCGAGGGCGCGCTGGACGGTGGCGCCTTTCTTGATGTTCTTGAGGATCTGGGGGTCGCCGGACTCGTAGCCAACGATAAGCAGCCGGCAGCCGGCTTCCTTCATGGCTTTGAGGGTGTCAAAGTCGGTGGTGACGCGGGAGGTGCAGGACCAGGTGAGGCCGAGGGGTTTGAGCTTTTCGCAGAGCTCGATGGTGCGGACCTTCTGGATGTTGAAGGTGTCGTCGTCGAAGAAGAACTCTTTGACGTGGGGGAAGAGTTTCTTTGCGTTGGCCATCTCGGCGGCTACGTCGTCGGTGGACCGTTTGCGCCAGGCGTGGCCGGAGAGGGTCTGGGGCCAGAGGCAGAAGGTGCATTGAGCCGGGCAGCCGCGAGTGGAATAAAGGGCGACGTAGGGGTGCAGCAGGAAGGGCACACTGTACTTGGTGACGTCGAGGTCGCGGTGGTAGATCTCGGTGGCCCAGGGCATCTCGTCGAGCTGCTCGGGGGTGACCTGGGGGCGGTCGGGGTTGTGCTGGATTTCGCCGCCGGCGTCTTTGTAGGAGATGCCAAGAATTTCATTGAGTGGCTTGCCGTTGGCGTATTCGACGACGGAGAAGTCGAACTCGCGGCGGCAGATGAAGTCGATTGCCGGGCACTCGTTGAGGGCTTTTTCGGGTGAGGTGGTGACCGGGGGGCCTACGAAGGCGATCTTGATGGCGGGATAGGTCTGCTTGATGAGTTCGGCCATCTTCTGATCGCCGTCCCAGCCCATGGTGCTGGTAAAGAGCACGAGGAACTCGTAGTCCTTAAGGATGTCGACGACCTCCATCCACTTGATGTGGTGGGGCGGGGCGTCGACGAGACGGGAGCCTTCGAGCATGCCGGCGGGATAGGTGAGCCAGACGGGATACCAGTAGGACTCGATCTCACGGGTGGCGGGCCAGCGGGAACTGGCGCCACCATCAAATTTCTCGAAGGAAGGCGGATTAAGGAAGAGCGTCTTGAGAGGCTTCATCGTTGGTCTAATTTTACCATTCAGTTACGGGTTGAGGGGCTTTTCGAGGAGTGCGGGCGGGTTGGGAGTGTCAAGAGGGATGCGGCGATTTGTCCGGTTTGTGAGAGCGGCTTCAGGGTTTTGCCAGGGCGGGGGCGTCGATGGTGACGTTTGAGGTTGATGTGGCGGGGGCGGATTTTGCGGCGGAGGCGATCCAAGACTCGAGGTCGCCGGATTGGCGGAGACGTTCGATCTCGGCCTGGGCAGCCTGGAAGCGTGCGTTGAGGACGGCGACGTATTTTTCGCGCTCAGCGATCCGCGAGTTCTGCTCATCCTTGGGCGACATCTGGGGACCGGCGCCGTTGCCGGTGCCTGATTTGAGCTGGACGAGAAGGACGTCGAGCTGTTGCTGGGCGAGCTGGTCTTCCAGGGTGGCGATGTCGGCGCGGGCGGCGAGCTCGGCGGAGGTGTGGGAGGCGCGGAGCTGGCTGTCGAAGAACTGATCGCGGATCATGTCGGCTTCGTGGCGTGAGTGAGCGGCGTCAGCAGCGGCCTCGCGTGCCTTGGCCTGGTGCTGCACGTCAAAGATTGGGATATTGATCTGGACGCCGATGGCGGCGTTGTTCTGCTGGAAGTGGAGGTAGTACTCCTGGTAGTTGTTGTAGCTGGCGAAACGATTGTACTGCGCGCCAAGGAAGATCTGGGGACGCCAGAGGTAACGCGCTTCTCCGAAGGCGATCTCCTGTTTGGCGCGGGCGTTGGCGTAGGCGGACTGGACTGCGGGGCTGACGGGTAAGTCGGTGGCGGGCGCGTCTGCGGGTGTGGAAGCGATGAGGAGGGGGACGCTGTTGCTGGCGGTGGCGAGACCTTGCGCGGGGAGGCCGATGAGACGTGCGAGGTGGTCGCGGTCGGCGGCGGTCTCGTCTTCGGCGCGCAGCACGGCGAGGCGAATCTGCGCGGCTGTGAGTCTGGCGGTGGTGAGCCCGATAGTGGTGTCCTGGCCGGCGTCGAGGCGCTCCTGGACGATGCCAACGAGACGCTCGGCGTGACCTGCCTGTTCGCGCAGGGCGGTCTGCCGCTCAAGATCGCGGTCAAGCGCGAGATAGGTGAGGGCGGTGTCTTCGGCGACGCCTTCGCGAATGTCCTTGAGGGTAAGAGTTGCCGCATCGACGGCGGCCTGGCCGGCGCGGATATAGTCTCGCTGGGAGTAGCTGAAGACGAGCGACTGTGCGCTAAAGCTGAAGAGAGTGGGGTTGCCGAGGGGGAAGCCGTATGAAGGCGGCCCTAGACCGGAGCCGCCGACGACGTTGGGGACGTAGGCGTCGCGGAGCTGAGAGAGGGCGGCGCGCGCTTTTTCGACATCGGCCTGCGCCATGAGGACCTTGGGATTGCTGGTGAGGGAGAGTCCGACGGCGGTGGAAAACGACAACTGTGCGCGAGCGGAAGCTACCGCGCAGAGGACCGCAGACCAGACGATGAGTCGATGGAGAAGGCGAGTCATGCTTGCGGGAGGATTCCTCGAGACCGGATAGAGTTCATGGTATCGCCTTTTGCTCAAGAGCCTTGTAGAGCTTTGTACGCAGGCGCGTAGCTGGATGCGAGGGTGAGGGCGGCTTGGAATTCCCGATGCGCTCCCGGGGTATCGCCGTTCTGGGCGAGGAGGCGGCCGAGCTGCAGATGCACCTTGAAGGCCGGCGCGTCATCGGACTTCGCAGACGAGGCGAGATACGCGCGGAGGAGATCTTCAGCGAGCTCGGGCGAGGTGTGCGCGGCGGTGAGGATGCTGGCAGCGTCGACCAGGGCGGCGTCCTTGCGATAGTCGCCGGCGATGGCGGAGTGGAGAGCTTCGAGCATTTTGTCGGTCTGCTGGGTGTGCTGGTAGAACTGGCCGAGGTCAAGATAGGCGTCGGGCGTGCGAGCCGCGGTGACGGCGCTCTTGAAGTTAGTCTCGGCGGCAGCATCGTCTTTGTTTTTCTGGGCGATCAAGGCGCGAAGACGGAAGGCCTGGGCAGGAAAGCGGGGCTGCATTTTTTCGGCGAGCGCCTGCGCTTTGTCCAGTCCACCGCCAACGATCGCGGGGGCGGCGACATAGTACTCGCCGAGATCGTTCAAGGCGCGGAGATTTTCAGGATCGAGCTGAACGGCGCGCTCGAAGGCGGTGTGAACCTTTTTCGCGAGGCGGAGGGCGGAGAACGGATTAGCTCTCGATGCTTTCATGCCGTAGGCGCGAGCTAGCCACATCTGGTTGTCACTGCTCCCGGGATTGTTGGAGACGGCGAGCTCGCACTGGTGGATGGCGGCGTCGGCTTGATCCTGCGCGTAGTAGGTTCTGCAAAGCAACTGGTGAGCGAGCGCGTCGGTGGGCTGGGCCTTGAGGGCGGCGTTGAGCGACACGGCTGCGTCATCGACGCGACCCTGATCGAGTAGAGCGGCGGCCTGGGTGGGATCGGCGCGCAGGGGCTTCGCGGTGCAAAGAAGAGCGCAGGTGAGAAGGCTGCGGGCGGCAGCGGAGAGCAGAGCGCGCGGCTGAATGAGGGAGGGCGGGACCATGCTATTCGATGACTTTTACCGGCAGCCCGTTGGAGAGTTCGCGATTGTTCGCTGCATTCAAGGCGACTGTATCTTTGTCGGTCAGGCCGGAGAGGATTTCGACGCGGGTGAGATTGACGACGCCGACTTGAATGGGGGTGCGGACGAGCTTGCCGGCGGCGACGCGATAAACGAAGTCCCCTCCGTCGGTGTGAAGGGCCTCGCGCGGGACGCTGAGGACGTTGAAGCGCTGGGACGTGGTGACGGTGACGACGACGTTGGTGTTGGGCAGAAGTTCGCCGCGCGCGTCGTCGACCGTGATCAGGCACTCGCCGACATTGCGCGTGCCGTAGGTAATGACGGAGGAGGGTGCACGGCTGATGTGGCCGTGCCAGACGCGATTCGGCTTTGCGTCCCAAGCGATCTTGACGGGTTGACCTACGGCGAGTTTGCCGATCTCAGGCTCGTCGAAGTAGGCGCGGACCTGGATGCGATTGAGGTCAGCTAGGTCGAGCAGGTTTTCACCCGACTGGACGTAGTCATAGGTGGAGACGGGGATAGAGTAGACGGTTCCGGGGATCGGTGCGCGGATGTTTTGGCCTGCGAAGCTGCTTTGCGCGGAGGCGATGGCAGCGTTGGCATCGACGACCTGGGCCTCGGCTCGAGCGCGATCGGCGGGACTATAGCGCTGGCGGCTGCGCGACTCCAGGTTGTCGAGGGAGCTGCTCACGGTTTGCAGGTGCTGCTGGGCGGCGGTGACTTCGCCGGCGGAGGCTGCGCCCTGTTTCTGCAACTGCTGGAGCGCGGCAAGATCATTTTCGGCATGCTGCTTCTGCAGCTTGAGGCGGTTGATGTCGCCGTTGAGGATGGTCCGCTCATCTTGCGAGCCGCCTTGATTGATATCCTGCAGGTTGGCCTCGGCAGTGCTTCGTGTGGCGTGCGCGGTGGCGAGTCGCGCAACCGCATCGGCGTCGTCGAGCTTCATCAAAAGATCGTTCTTCTTGATTTGCTGGCCGACGACGACGTAGACCTTGGCTACTGTACCGGGCGTGGGTGCATAAGCCTGGAACTGCTCGATCGGTTCGACCTTGCCGTTGGTGGAGACGGAGCTGAGGAGGTTTTGCCGGCCGACAGCGGCGACGCGTATCTGCACTTCCTCCCGCGTAGAGGCCCGAAAGACAACAAAAACTGCGAGGATGGCTGCGAGGAAGATGCCCCAAAGCAAAGCGGGAGATAGGCGTCTTGTCTCAGTGGTGGGCATCAGTTGAGAGGCTTCAGTATATAAGACGCGGCCTGCACCGGAAACGAAGCAGAAACTTCTGCGGACCTATGGGATGGATCGGGTCGACGCGCTTGCTACGGTCGGATTCTCCGCTGCACGGAGAGAGACCAGTTCCAGTTCGAGTGTGGCGTGTTGGCCGCTGCGATTGCACTTGACGCGGTAAGCGGCGTCGACGATCGAACCGGGTTCGAGGTTCAGCTCAGCGCAGCGAGATGGCCAGTCAAAGCTGCGGCTCCAGCCGAGAGCCTGAAAGCGCAGCGAAGAGCCTGGAGCTTCGAGCTGCAGGCAGACGTGTTTGTTTTTGATGAGACGGGCGGGGGCGGCGAGGGTGAGGCCGCGGGTGAGAAAGACCGGCTCGGGGTGGGCTGTGCCGAAGGGCTCGCAGCGCGTGAGCCAGTCGAAGAAGTTTAGGGTGAGCTCGCGCGGCTGGAGCTCGGCGTCGCAGCGGAGTGGAGGCGCGAGCAGCGATTTTGCAGGAAGGGCTGCGGTGTAGCGTTGCATGCGTTCGCGCAGCAGGGGAGTGTGTTCGGAGGGAAGAGAGAAGCCTATAGCGTGCGCGTGGCCTCCGAAGCGCGTAAAGAGGTCTGGGCCGTCGACGTGGATCGCGGTGAGCGCATCGAGCAGATGGAAGCCGTCGACGGAGCGACCGGAGCCGTGCGCGTGGCCGTCCTGGTGGGTGAGGATCAGCGCGGGGCGGCCGGTGCGATCAACCACGCGCGAGGCGAGGATGCCCAGGACGCCGCGATGCCAGTCTGGATGGTCGAGGATGATGCAGAGGGTGAGGTGGTCGTCGGGGGAGGAGCGTAGTGCTTGCAGTCTGGCTTCGATCTCTTCGAGAGCTCTTGTTTCGGTGGCGCGGCGGTCTTCGTTGAGACGGTCAAGCTTGGCGGCTAGGGCTGCGGCCTTTTCGAGATCTCTGGTGAGGAAGAGTTCGACGACATCGCTGGCCACGTCCATGCGGCCGGCGGCGTTGATGCGTGGCGCGAGACGGAAGCCGACTTCTGCGGCGGTGGGCGGGCGGTTGGCAGAGATCTGGGCAACCTGCATGAGAGCGCGGAGGCCGGGCTGGATGGGGTTGCGCAGTTCGCGCAGGCCAAGCGCGGCGATGACGCGGTTCTCTCCTTCGAGCGGAACGGAGTCGGCGATGGTGGCGATGGCGACGAGCTTGAGCAGGGAAGGAAGGAGGATGTGTTTCAGTCGCTGGCGCTGGGCTTCTGTTTTAGTGGCGGCGGCGAGGAGAGCGTGTGCGAGTTTAAAGGCGACGGCGGCGCCGCAGAGGAATTTGAATGGGTAGGGACAGCCGGCTTGGGCAGGGTTGAGGACGGCGACGGCTTGCGGGATTCCTGCAGCGATCTCGGGCAAGTGGTGATCGGTGACGATGAGGTCGAGGCCAAGCGCGCGAGCCTCTTGGGCGGCGGCGAAGGCGCGGATGCCGGTGTCGACGCTGATGACGAGGCGCACGCCGGATGAGGCGGCCTGGCCGAGCACGCCGGTCTGCATGCCGTAGCCCTCGCGGATGCGATGGGGCACGTGATAGGTGACCATCGCGGGCTTGTCTTTGGGGGCGATTCGCTCGATGGCAGTCTTGAGGAGGACGGTTGCGGTGGTTCCGTCGACGTCGTAGTCGCCGTAGATCAGGATTGGCTCGCCCTGTGCCACGGCGGTCTGGATGCGGGCTACGACGAGATCCATGCCGAGCATGAGCGATGGGTCGATGAGGTCATCGAGGGTGGGGCTGAAGAAGCTTTGAGCGGCGGCGGGGTCGAGAATGCCGCGCGAGACGAGGATTGCAGCGATCGCTCTGGGGCAGCCGGACTGCTGGGAGAGTTGCTCGACGGCGTCGGAGTCTGGGGCAGGTACGCTCCAGGGCTGGTCCATGGATGGCGGTGATGAGAGTGTTTGCGGCCCGGCGTGGGCTGAGGGCATCGGTCGTTCTCGGCTGGCTGTGATTTACGGTTTCCGCCTCCGGGTCGCGGGAAGAGGAGTCTAGTCGCTGTCGCGGTCTTCGACGACGAGGCCGCCGAGTTCGGAGACGGTCTCCATGAGGCTTTGGAAGCTGTCGTACCAGTCAGTGGCGACCTCGAAGATGAACATGACACCCTGGTGAGCAAATCCGAGCTGGAGGTAGCCTACTTTGCCGACGTGATTGACGAGATATTCGGCGTCTTCGATCTCTTCGGCGGAGTCGTCGGGGAAGGTCTGGTCGCGAAGTTGATCGAGGAGGATGGCGACGTCGGCTTTTTCGAGGACGACCTCGTTCATGGTGATGAAGGGAGCGCCGGCTGCTTTGGCGTGTTCGACGAAGTCTTTCCAGCCGTCTGCGTTTTCTTCTTCGAAGATAACGGTTGGCACATCCTCGGTGACATAGGCGTTTAGCCGTCGCAAGCCGTGCCCGGCGATGAAGGCCACCATGTCGTCCTTCAGCGAGATAAGATTGTCAGGTTGCATGAGCGTCTATTGTCTCAGAAAACGCGGTTGCGCCGCATGCAGGCAGAGGGCGCGATTTGGGTGAGACGGCGGCGGCATGGAAGACAGAGCAGGCCGGCGACTGCATGGTATATTCGGAGGAAAGTCAATGATTTTTTCTAAAGATTACGTAGGCTATCTGGCGCGCCAGACGGTGAAGCATCTTGTTGCCGAGAAGATGATCAAGACAGATAAGCCTGCGGCGGTGAATGAGCGCGTGGCGGCTGGGATGGTCGAGGAGTTGTCGCTTGAGGACCGCATCAACGATGAGGTGCGGGTAATTCTGGAGGCGTTTCAGGACGACATGCGCAAGACCGGCGCGAGCTATCCGGAGATGTTCAAGAAGGTGAAGATGGAGCTGGCGCGCAAGTACAAGGCGGTGCTGTGAGGATCTCGCGCGACAAGCTGAACAAGCTCGCTCATACGGTTGCAGATACTCTGGCGGAGATTCCTGAGGTGGACTTTCTGGAGGATCGGAATACGATTCGTCAGGAGGCGCGGAAGGCGCTTGAGAAGCTGCTGATGGAGGAGTTGAAGATCGATGCGGCGGCGCGGCAGAAGATTGCTTCGCAGCGAAAGATCATTGTGGAAGGCTCGCAGGAGTGGGACATTCTTTATCGGAAGTACTATAACGATGAGGTGAAGAAGCTGGGGTTGTGACAAGTCTTGACTGAGGCGGACAGCAGGCTGTGCGTGACCCCCACCCCCGTCAAATGTGCGCAAATTATTCGAAACAGGTGAGTTAGGTCTGGACCTTGGGGAAACTATACGCATTCGCGGTTGTCCGGATTTGGTGGTGCAGTCGCATGGTGGGCGTTGTGCCAGCTGAAATTTGTCAAGTGGAGAGCTTTTTCTAACGGCTTAGGCGCTGGTGTTCAGGTCGTCGGCCAGTCTGGAGAATCGAGACCCTTCGGCAGGCTCAGGGCAGGCTTTGGGCCACCCAATGCATCTCGGAACCTCAGGATTTGAGGCGGGAAGGCGTAGGGGTGCGGCTTGAGTTTGGGTGCGGGGCTTGTTATAGTTGGGAAGTGCCTGGAGAGTGGTTTCCTCCTGTGCTGACAGTAATTTGGCGTTATGGTGTAACTGGTTAACACGCCGCCCTCTCAAGGCGGAGAGTCCGGGTTCGAGCCCCGGTAACGCTACCAGATTCTGCTTCCTTCCTTCGGTTTTCGGCTTGAGTGCCGCGGACGGCTTATAGTGGTCTGGGTGGGATGTTTTTCGGGTGTGTTTGGCGCCATGGTGTAACTGGTTAACACGCGGCCCTTTCAAGGCTGAGAGTCCGGGTTCGAGCCCCGGTGGCGCTACCAAAATATAAAACCAGAAAGCGGCTTCAACAGTGAATCACGGTGCATTTGATGTCTTCGCCTGATATTT
The DNA here is from genome assembly GCA_965277545.1 of Edaphobacter sp. Classification (GTDB taxonomy): domain Bacteria; phylum Acidobacteriota; class Terriglobia; order Terriglobales; family Acidobacteriaceae; genus Edaphobacter. Next base: position 3,926,228 of record OZ255826.1, on the reverse strand, counting down.
CTGAAGTTGCGTGATTGTGGCGGCTAGAATAGCTCCATAAACATGGTTCAGGGCATTCACAATTGGCTTGTCGAACATCCGATCGCACAAAACGTGATAGTCAACGTTTGCGTTGGCATAGTGCTTCTACTCGGTGCGGCATATTGGAAGCTAATCGTTGAGTTTTCAAAAATACAGCCTCAGCGTCTCGGCACTTGGGTTCGCAAAGCACGCCTTAGTACAAACAAGAACAAGCTCGCAATGCTTCGACGATCTGATAGAGACTCGCGATTTGCGTTAAGGATTCTTTTGGGACGACTTATATTCCCATTCCTTTGGCTAGGAATGATGTTGTTTGCTTTATCAATCGCACTTTTTCGGATACTTCAGCCAACACGAGTAGTTCTAAGCTACCATCGCGATCCTCTCCTCCAAATCCTGGAGAACCGAATCGGCCAATTCATTTGGTTATTGATTCCTTTGCTTCTGCTTCTTAGATCCTGTCTTCAGATTCTCTCGTCTGCTTCCGAATACGCAAACATGGAAGATGCGCAGTCGCGCCTGATAGTTAAAATAGCCACGTTAAAAGAAGAACTCGATCTGCCGAGAATTAGTGAGGCCTCAAGAGAAGATTCTAACGTTCACCTACCAGAGCCAGAAGAGTTCGATCACAAAACTTATCTTCCGGGTGTGCGAGTACGGCATCCCAAGTATGGAGAGGGAGTCGTGCTTGATACTCAAGGACTTGAAGATTACAGAAACGTGACCGTGCAGTTTGAGCGACACGGCATCAAGAAATTGGTTGAAAAGTACGCGCAGCTGAAAATAATCTGACGTCATTGCATCCTCTTCAAGGGTGAACCTGCTAGACAAATCTAGCTAATTGCGCTCATTCGAGCGGGCTATACTGAAAGCTGTGAGTAAGACTTTTTATATTGAGACGTTTGGTTGTCAGATGAATGCCCATGACTCGGAGAAAGTGGTGGGGACGCTGGTGCGGCAGGGGTATGCGCGGGTGGAGGATGAGGCGGAGTTGATTTTGTATAACACCTGCTCGATTCGCGATAAGGCGGAGCATAAGGATTCCTATGCTTCAGATATCCATGGATTCACTAAGGCAACACCGAGACCAGCGAAGTCCTTCACGTTGCGCGTGACCAAGGTGAGGCTGTGATGAAGCGCGGTGGCTGCGATTATGCCGTCTACGACTGCCAGGTTTGCTCCGCGTTGCTTCCCGTCGGCGGCTAAGTGTCCCCAGCGCTCCGCAATGGTTTCCGTCACGGGTAAAATCCGGCCGGAAAACCATGAACGAACGTCCTGATCGAGCCAAGCCTGCAACACGGTGCGTCTTTGACTGACCGGAAGCGTAGCGATGCCTTTGGATATTTCCCCGATCGTCATCACACTGAGAAATACGCTGTTTTTGTACGCCTTCCCAAGGAAAGATACAACGTGTGAATCGGGCCTTTCGCGAGTCAGTTCAGAAGGGACATTTGTGTCGATGAGATACCTGGTCACAGAGGAATATCCCGGCCTGTATCCCGATCGCGCTCAAAATCGAGATTGAGGCCCCGGAGCGGCGCAAACAGTTCAACCATGTCCTTCGCCTCTGCTGGCGACTGCTGCTCAGCCGATGAAGCGGAAGCTGCTTCTTCGAGAAGGCTGGAGGCATACACTCCAACTCCCAACCCGTGCGCGGCGGCCTGCCGGACGAGCTCAGCTTGAATCTCCGGTCTGATATCGAGAGTGATAGTCATCGCTGGCCTCCTAATTCCATTATGCCTTGCCTCGAGTGCGGGTCAAATGTTTATGAGCCAACCCGCTGGACGATATACTGCTCAGGTGAGCAAGACTTTTTATATTGAGACGTTTGGCTGTCAGATGAATGCCCATGACTCGGAGAAGGTGGTGGGGACGCTGGTGCGGCAGGGGTATGCGCGGGTGGAGGATGAGGCTGCGGCGGGGTTGATTTTGTATAACACCTGCTCGATTCGCGATAAGGCGGAGCAGAAGGTGTTTCATCGGCTGAATGAGTACAAGCGGCTGAAGGGCGAGGGCAAGAAGTTTGCGGTGCTGGGGTGCGTGGCGCAGCAGGAGGGCGAGCGGATCTTTGAGAAGGCGCCGTATGTGTCGCTGGTGGCGGGGTCGGCGAGCTATCGGAATCTGCCGGAGATGCTGGCGCGGCTGGAGGCGGGGGAGGAGCGGATAACGGGGCTCGACGACCGGCAGACGGATCTGACGTTTGAGACGGAGTTTGCGGCGCGGTCGAATCCGCATCGCGGGTATATCACGATCATTGAAGGGTGCGACAAGTTCTGCGCGTATTGCGTGGTGCCGTACACGCGGGGCAAGGAGCGCAGCCGTACCTCGGCGTCGGTGCTGGTCGAGGCGCGCAAGATGGTGGATGTTGGGTATACGGAGATTCAGTTTCTGGGGCAGAATGTGAACTCGTGGCGCGACCCTTCGGATTCTCCGGGCAGGCTCTCGTTTGCGGAGTTGCTGGTGGCAGTGGGTGAGTTGGCGGGGATTCGGCGGGTGAGGTTTACGACCTCGCATCCGAGGGATTTTACGAAGGATATTGTGGAGGCGATCGATGCGACGGCGACGCTGTGCGATCACATTCATCTGCCTGTGCAGTCGGGGTCGTCGGCGGTGTTAAAGGCGATGTCGCGGGAGTATACGCGGGAGTGGTATCTGGAGCGGATGAGTTGGATCAAGGCCGCGAGGCGCGATATCAGCATCACAAGCGACATGATTGTGGGCTTTCCCGGCGAGACGGATGCGGAGTTCGAAGAGACAATTACGCTGGTGGGCGAGGTGAAGTATGACGCGGTGTTTGCGTTCAAATTTTCGCCGCGGCCGAATACGCCTGCCGTCACGATGGCGGACAGCATTCCTGATGCGGTGAAGACGGAGCGGCTGCGGATTCTGAATGATCGGCAGCGTGAGATTCAGCGCGAGCACTATGGGCGGCATCTGGGGGAGGTGCAGGAGGTGATGGTGGAGGGCTACAACTCCGCGCGCGGGCAGGTGATTGGGCGCAGCTCGCAGAACAAGACGGTGAATTTTACGACGGCGCGGATGGCGGGAGCGCAGCCGCCGCTGGGGAGTTATGTGCCGGTGCGGATTACGCAGACACTGCCGAATTGTCTGGTGGGTGAGGAGATTGCAGCGACGGAGTCGCCGGCCATGTTTGCGTCTCCGAGGCGGCCGGACTTTGTGGTGCTGAACTGATGATCATTCGTTCTGATGAAGAAACGGCAACGCGTGCTCCCGACGAGATCGAGATGCAGATTCGCGGCCTGATGATGGATCCGGTGACGAATATGCCGATCGTGGTTTTGAAAGATGTAGGAAGCGATCTGGTGCTGCCGATCTGGGTAGGAATCTTCGAGGCGAATGCGATTGCGCTGGAGCTCGAGAAGACGGCGACGCCGCGTCCGATGACGCATGATCTGCTGCAGAATCTGGCGCGGGGATTGAATGCGGAGGTGAGGAAGGTGGTTGTGTCGGAGCTGCGTGACGATACCTTTTACGCGGTCATCTGGCTTGACCATGCGGGGGAGACGGTGGCGATGGATGCGCGGCCGTCGGATGCGATTGCGCTGGCGCTGCGGTGGGATTGTCCGATCTATGTTAATCGTGCGGTGCTCGAAAACTCGAGGCAGGCGGCGAGCGGGACGCCGAATGTGAATGCGGACGAGATGCGGAAGTGGCTTGAAAATCTTGGCGACGACGATATGGGCCGGTACAAGATGTAACTGCTTGAGTTACTCATCTGGAGCGGTGCAAAGCGGCTGCAGGGGAGGAAGAGAAAAGCAGATCCCCTTCGAGGATGACGACCAGAAAAGCAAGGACAACGGCAAAAGCAGCAACAGATTCCCTTCGGGGATGACAACCAGCAAAGTAGGGGCGACGGCGAAAAGCAGATCCCCTTCGGGGATGACAACTAGAAAGGCAAGGGCAAAGACGGCTACAGCAACTTTGGCAGCGCGTTCCCTTGCAGGATGGAATTCGAACACTCATTGGAATCGGGTGGCATGCCGGTTAGGGTGTGCAGGAGCCGGTCCCAGGCTTCTCCGTATTGATTCCACCCGCCGAGATACTTTACTCGTTGCAATGCTGACTCGCTTAGACTGCGCTGCAAACCCGGGTCGTCGGCGATCTGTTGCATTCTCTGTGTCAATGCGTCGACATCGCGGTCGGCAACGATGAAGCCGTGCTTGCCGTCGGTGAAGAGGTCCTCGGCGCCGGTGGCGTGAGTGGCGAGGACGGGACAGCCGCAGGCCATAGCCTGACCCTGGACAAGGGCGAGGCCTTCTTCAATGCTGGGGAGAACGAGGAGGTGGCTTGCGCTCATCCTGGCGGCCAACTCCGTTTGAGGAAGAGATCCGGTGAAGTGGACGTGTTCTGTCGGCAGGCTGGGCAAGATGCTGCGGATGTCGTCCTGAAGGTCGCCTGCGATGGTCAGCCGCTTTTTGGGATGTTGGAGGCGCGAGAAGGCCTGGAGCAGATAGGGAATGCCTTTGCGGAGGCTGACCTGGCCGGCGAAGAGGACTTCGAAGCGGTGCGAGGGCGGCTTGGCGGTTGGGGTGAAGCGGTCCAGACGTACGCCGTAGGCAAGGACGTGGACCTTGGCGGCCGGGACGCCCATCTGGACAAAGGAGCGTTTGGCGGCTGTAGAGGGAACGGTGATGGCATCGGCGGAGGCATAAATCTGTTCTTCACGAAGCACGATGTGCGGCTTTTCGAGGGGAGGAGCGACGTTCCACCGCTTGTATTCCTCGGCGAGGATGTTCTCCTGAAAGCGCTGGTGCGTCGAGCCGCGATCGCAGATGAATTTGCCGCCGCTGTCCTGGACCTTTTGTCCGGTGAGCAGACCGGCGCCGGAGATGGCAATGAAGGCGTCACAGGGCGCGATGACCTTTGCGGTCCAGCGATCGAAGGCGAGGGCGTTCCATGCGTTCATCTTCGACGATACTGCTGCCGGGTAAAAGCGAGTCCGGTTGAGGAGGTAGTCCGTGGTATGGATGAGGGGAAAACAGGCAACCAGGCTGCGGGGAAGACCTTCGCGGCGCAAACGAGCCCAGGGCCAGGTGGAGTAGATCTTCTGCAGGTGGCCACGCTGGTGGAGTTGATGCGCCAGCTCGAAGTGATGGAAGACCCCGAAGACCGCCTGCGTAACTTTCATGGAAAGGATTCGCTGCCTTGATGCCATGCTAGCAGATCAACACTGCGCGCCTGATGCATGCGCTCAGTACAATCGAGGTTACTTGGCGGTGAAGCGAGGCGCGTAAAGGGATGCTGGGTGGAACGCTGCTTGCGGTGGAACGAGTGCTGCGGAGGAAGACACGCGCGATCAAGACAGCGGAGGTAAGCGAACTGCTGGTGCTGGAGTACATGGTGCCGCTTGGCTGCTGCGTTCATCTGACGCCGTTGTTCGCAGCACTGAGGCAGTGCCGCAGCGATCTGAAGATCACGGTTGCGACACGCGGGCTGGGGGCGCAGGTACTGCGTCACTCACTCCATGTCGATCGCTTGATTGTAACGCCGGATCCGTTGACGCATCTCTTCTCCTCGGTCAGGTGCTTGCGGCGGCAGCTGTCGGGAATGGGCGTTCGGCCGGATTGCGTGCTGACCGGGGCCTCCGATCAACGGACGCGGATTGCGGCGCTGGCGACTCTCGGGGTGAGCGGATGGCGCGGCGGATACACGGTGCGTCCTGCTCTCTATCATCGTCCACTGGGATATGACCGGGGCCTAAGCTTGATCGCAAACAACCTGCGGCTCGCGGAGCTGCTTGGATGTACTGCCGAGGCCAGAGAGCCGCGCGTGTTCTTTTCCCACCAGGACGCGGAGTCAGCGCGCGGTTTGCTCCTTGAAGCGAATCCTGCGGGTCGGCCTGTGGTTGTGTTGGTGACGCAGAACAGCGGAGGGCAACGAACGGGCTGGCATACGGACCGCTTTGTGCGGGTGATTCGGCACGCTGGGGAGGCGCTGGGCTGCGCGGTGGTCTACGTAGGAACGGCGGCAGACGAGGGTGCCATTGAGGCGATTCGGCTGGCAGCGGGCGGTCTCGGGAAGTCGGTTGCGGGTAGGACCTCCGTGACTGAACTTGCGGCACTGTTGGCGATGAGCGACGCGATGGTGACGCTGGATACTGGGACGATGCATGTTGGGCGGGCGGCTGAGACGCCGATGGTGGTGCTTGGACCTTCGTGGCAGCGGCCGGTGGAGTGGCTGCCGCTGACTGTGGCGCGTGCGAGAATTCTTCGCGGCGCGGATCGGGAGGCCGCTCCGGAGGGTTACCGGCTGGATGAGGTGTCGGCGGAGGGTGTGATCGCCTCGCTGGAGGAGATACTGCGCGATTATCCGCCAAGCGCTGCATCACGTGAGAGCAGGGTGACGGCGAATTTGGCTTCCGTGGACCACCTCGCCGCGGTCTGAGCATGGTTAGAGCGGTTCTCCTGTTACCGTGCCTTGGATAACGGACCGAAGTGCCGCTTTTTCTTGAGAAAAAACGGCGTTTAGACTTACGCTTCGGGATACACCTACAGGAGAACCGCTCTATCGCTGTGCGAGGGTGTCGAGATGCGTAAAGAACTCCGGAAAGCTGATGGCGGCGGCATCGGCACCGTGGATCTCGGTGTCGCCGCTGGCGCGCAGGGCGGCGATGGAGAAGGCCATGGCGATGCGGTGGTCTGAGCCGGAGTCGATGACGGCGCCATGCAGGAGCTGTCTGCCGGGAATGTCGATTCCGTCTTCATGCTCGGTGAAGCGGGCGCCCATGGCATGGAGATTCCTGGCGACGAGAGCGATGCGGTCCGACTCCTTCACTCGGAGTTCCCGTGCGTCGCGGATGCTAATTCCGTCGTTCGTGTAGGGCGCGATTGCAGCCAGGACTGGGAGTTCGTCGATGATCTGCGCGGAGAGCGCTCCGCCGATGTGCATTCCACGTAGTCCGCCGGGAGCTACGTTGACCTGGATAGTGCCGACGACCTCTCCGTAGTGCTCTTCGACGTTGAGGACTTTGATCTTGCCTCCGAGCGCGGTGATGACATCGAGCAGGGAAGCGCGAGTGGGATTCAAGCCAATGGAGTCGAGGACGAGGTTGGAGTCAGGAAAGAGAAGCGCCGCGCAGAGGAAAAAGGCGGCGGAGGAGAGATCGCCGGGCACGGTGGCGTCGATCGCTTTGAGCTTCTGTTCGCCGGGAATGCTGAGCTTGCCGGTGTCTCTGTGGAGGTTTGCGCCGAAGGCTCGCAGGGCATGCTCGGTGTGGTCGCGGGTGCGTACCGATTCGGTAAGGCTGGTGGTGCCTTTGGCCTGCAGGCCGGCGAAGAGGACCGCTGTTTTCACCTGCGCGGAGGGGATAGGAGAGGCGAAGTCGATGGCCTGGAGGTGGCCGCCGATAATGGTGATGGGCGCGTGTCCATCGACGAGGTCGATCTTGGCGCCCATCTGTTGAAGCGGCTTGCGGATGCGCTCCATGGGCCGCAGCGTAAGCGAGGCGTCGCCGATCAGGGTGAAGGTGTGGGGATGCGGGGCGATGAGGCCGGCCAGCATGCGCATGGTTGAGCCAGAGTTCCCGCAGTTGAGCGGTGCTGACGGTTGGGCGAACGCTCCGGCGGTCCCGATGATTTGGATGCTCTTGTCTGGCTGATATGTAACGGCAGCGCCGAGCGCTTGCATGCACGAGAGAGAGGAATGGGGATCTGCGCCAGTGGAGAAGTTTGATAGGCGGCTGGCGCCTTCCGCGATGCCGGCCAGCATGGCGTAGCGGTGAGAGATGGACTTGTCGCCGGGAAGAAGCAGCGATCCTTGAAGACTGCGCGCAGGACGGATGAGCTGTGTGGAGGATGGAGAAGACATTGCTGCTAGTTTAAATGCTTTCCGGAGATCGGATCAAAACACGCGCAGCACGACGATGGTCTCGTCGTCGAAGTGGTCGATGCCGTTCTGGAAGCCGGAGACTGCCTGCAGGATCGCGTCGACGCTGGACTGGGCGGAGGGATGATGCTGAGAGGTGAGAAGCGCGATGAGGCGGTCCTCTCCAAACATTTCACCTGCGGCGTTGAGCGCGTCGACGATGCCGTCGGAAAAGAAGACGATCAGATCGCCAGGTTGAGTAGCGAGGGTGAACTCTTCGTATTCCGCATTGGCGAAGAGGCCCAATGGGAAGCCTTCCGCCTGGATGGTGCGAACGGAGGGCGGCTTGGCTGGATCGGCATTGGCCTGGACGAAGAGGGGCTGGACCGATCCGGCGTTGGCGATCTGCAGGGTGCGGTTGCTGTCGTCCCAGACCGCCATGAGCATGGTGACGTATTGCGAGTCGAGTTTGCGTTCTTGAAGCTGGTCGTTCAGTTCAGCGAGCATGGCGGCGGGGGAGAGATGGCGGGGGGCAAGGGAACGCAGTATCCCGCTGACCAGAGCGGCATAGAGGGCGGCGGGGGCGGCTTTTCCGCTGACGTCGCCTATCGCGAGCGCGGTGCGGCCGGAGGTGTAGTTGAGGAAGTCGTAGACGTCTCCGCCGATGGAGCGCGCGGCGACGAATTGGGACGCGATCTCCGCATTCTGCAGAACAGGCGGGTGCGACGGCATCAAGCGGAGTTGGACCTGACGTGCCATCTCTAGGTCGCGCTCCATGCGCTGTTCCTCTTCATGGATGCGCTGATAGAGCCTGGCGTTGGCAATACTGATGGCTACCTGGGAGGCCAAGGTGGATAGGGTTCGCTGGTGATCTTCGTTGTAGTAGTTGACCCTGGTGTGCTCGAGATCGAGAACGCCGATGACCTGCCCCTTGTAGACCAACGGGACCGAGAGCTCGGATCGGACCTCGGGGTTGGCTTCGACGTATCGAGAGTCTTTGCGGACATCGGGAACGAGAATGGGCTCGCGCAGTTTAGCCGCGGTGCCGATCAGGCCTTCGCCCAGGGCGATGGTTCGCTCGCGAGTCACGCGCTCGCCGAAGCGCGAGGAGAAACGATGTTCGAACAACTGCGTGCGTTCGTTCCAGAGCAGGATGGTGAACATGTGGAAGTCAATGACGCGTTTGAGCAGTTGGCCGATGCGTTCGAGCAGATCGTCGGGATCGAGAATGCTGGTGATCTCGCGCGAGATGTCGTTCAAGACAGCGAGTGTCTGGGCCTGGCGGGACACGCGTGTGTAGAGGCGCGCGTTTTCGATGGCGATGGCCATTCGCGAGGCGACCAGCTCGAGCAGCCGCTGGTGCTCGAGGGTGAAGTAGGCCGGCGTCTCCGATTGCAGATCGAGCACACCGATTACTTTGTTCTTGACGACCAAAGGAACGGCAAGCTCAGAGCGCACGTTGGGGTTCGCGTCGATGTAGTTCTCTGTGGTCGTGACGTCGTCGACCAGGAGGGAGCGGCGATGCAGTGCGGCCTGTCCGACTACGCCACGGCCTAGTTTGATTCGCATTCGCTCGATCTCGGTGTTGTGTCCGATCTGGAATCTCATGCGCAGATCCTGCGCACGGTCATTGATCAGCAGAATCGCAAAGATTTTATAGTCGATGACTGCCCTCACCAGATCGGCTACGCGATGCATGAGGGTGTTGAGATCGAGAGTGGAGTTCAGCGCATCGGCGAGGTTGTGCAGGAATTCAACCTGCAGCGGCTCGACCCGGATCTTCGGGTCTGCGGCGTGGGGATGAAAGAGCGCAGCCGAATGCGGCCGGTAGTCTCCCTCGAAAGGCTCCGCGGCTGCAGGAGCTTCAGTTCGGACGCTTGAAGCGCTACTCGGTTTGGAGGGGTCGGGCATTCTGGTTTGCGATGATCTTACCGGCCAGCTTAGGGTTTGAGGAGTGTTTCCTCTTAAAAGTTCGCGCGCTGCAGGCCGGAGCGGCCCGCGGAACGACGGCACGAAAGCGCGGCGCTCGTTGGTCAGTTGGCGGCGTGAGAAGCCGCGGCCTCGGAGGCATGCTCGGCGAGTTCGGCGACGATCTTTACGCTAGCACTGGCTCCTATTCTCGAAGCGCCGGCCTGCAACATGATCTTGGCGTCGCTTAGAGAGCGAATGCCACCGGAAGCTTTGACCCCGGCGCGATGACCCGCTACTCCGCGCAGAAGACCGATGTCGTCGGCGGTGGCGCCGCCGGTTGAGAATCCCGTGCTGGTCTTAAGAAAATCGGCTCCCGCGCTCAAGGCGAGCTCGGAGGCGCGCAGCTTCTCTTCAAAGGAGAGCAGGCAGGTTTCGAGAATGATCTTGACGATGCATCCCTGAGCGTGCACTATCTCGACTACGTCGCGGATCTCGTGCCGGATCGTTTCGTAATCGGCGGCTTGCGCGGACTTCAAAAGACCGATGTTCATCACCATGTCGATGTCGTGCGCCCCGTGCTTGAGCATGTGTGCTGTCTCTTCGCGTTTGGAGGCTGTCAGGGAGGCGCCGAGGGGAAATCCGATCACCACGCCGACGGGAATTCCTGTGCCTTGGAGCGCTGCTGCCGCCAGCGATACCCAGGTGGGATTGACCATGGCGCAGGCAAAGCGATGCGTCGCCGCCTCATGACACAGCTGCAGCACCTGGCTGCGAGTAGCGTCGGGCTTGAGCAGTGTGTGATCCAGAATGGCGGCGAGGTTTTGGGGCGAGGAGAGCGTATGCGCCGCAAAGGCGGCCGCGTCGTACTGCTCCGGGCCGTTGGGGAGGGGATCGGTAATCGACAGCGTGGTCAAGCCATACTCCTTGCGGCAAGTGTGGGGAGTTGGATCGCTTGCCGCGTTACTTTCTATCATACGGCGGTCTACGCTGGCTTAGCGGCCGCGGTCCAAGCTGCGGCTAGATCCACGGCAAGCATGTCATGTAGTTGTTTGCGGGAGACTTCGTCGCGGGCGCGCAGGACCGCGCTGGGATGAATGGTAGCCATGACGTTCTGCGCATATGGGGTTTCACGCAGTTTCCCGTGATCACGCATAAGCGCGAAGGTGCCACCGAGCAGAGACTTCGAAGCCGATGCGCCCAGACAGAGGACAACCTTGGGGCGCACCGCATCGAGCTCAGCCAGCAGCCACGGACGGCAGGCTGAGATCTCGCTCATGCGCGGGTTCTGGTGCAGCCGCAATTTGCCTCGCTGCACGTACTTGAAGTGCTTCACCGCATTAGTTACGAAGACCTCTGAGCGATCGATGCCAAGCTCCTCCATGACTCGGTCCAGCAGCTTGCCTGCCGGTCCAATGAACGGCTCGCCCTGAACATCTTCCTGATCGCCTGGCTGTTCGCCCACCAGCATCAGTGCGGCGTGGTTCGCACCTCTGCCTGGCACCACCTGGGTCGCATGAAGATACAGCTCGCAGCCTTTGCACGCGGGGAGGGCAGTGCGAAGGACAGGCAAGGTATGCTGCGCGGGAACGAAAGGTGCAGCTGTCTGCTTCTGCTGTTGTACTGCGACCATGGTGGACACTCGCGTTTGGGATTGTGTGATGAGATTGGGAAGCAGCGAGACCTCCGGCAGGTTCTTCCAGTAGCGCACAGGCATTTCGCTGCGCATTGCCTGCGGATTGAGCCGCGCGGGGTTATAGATGCTTGCATAGTAGGAGCGCCACAGCTGCTCGAGCTCATCCTCGGCAGGGGCTGATTCGCGCGGCACACCCGGCCCGAAGGCGAGCTGTTTAGTTACGGGGTCCCATGACACCGAGGCGTCCGGGGTAAGAATGCTCCAGCGCATGATGCTGAAACGTTCTGCGAAGAACGGCGCGGCCAGGGGCAGGATGCGATGATCCGGCTGATACCACGCGATGTAGTGTTCGCAGGTATCGCGCGCGGCTGGGCTCGAAGGATCGACAGCGGGTTCGCATTCCTGGATCTCGGTTCGATTGAGGCCAAAGGGGGTTGGGGTCGCCAGGACCAGATGATGTGCCTCCGGATTCGAAGAAGCCAGCACGGGCTCGTCAATGACAACGGGACGTTCCATGGGACTGCCCGGTTCCAGCACCATGCGAAACCGGACAAACGCGTGCATCTTGTGCAGATCGCGCTCGACCTGCGACTGGAGGCGCAACAACTGCGTGACGTCTTCATCGACCTCCACTTTCAAGAGATCGCGATTGGTCTGCAGGCGGTGTAGGACGCGGTAAAGCAGATTCCACCGTTGCGGATCGCGATGGACTGCAGCAAATCTGGCCGCCTGGAGAAATGTCTTGGGGACATGAGGGCTCGCGACCGGGACGCCTGTTGGAGCCTCATTCTGCTCTAGCGTCAACTCGAGCGTAGTCGGCACCAGAGCATCCTGCAGATCGAACTCCCCGGGTTGATAGCCCTGACGAAGCGCCTCGCGAGAGGCCTCGCGCCATGCTTCGAAGTCGGGTTCGAGAAGAATTTTCTTCATCTAGAGCGACCCGGTGAGCGCGCTGAGCGGCGCAAAGAGGTCGAGTTGGGCCGCGATCGGCGGATCTGTTATCGGAGCTTTGAGGACGGGAAGGTGATCGACGGCAATCAGGTAGGGTAAGGCGTTCTTGACGCGCACATGCAGCTTGCGCAGGTCGTCGAGCAGCAGGCGGTGATAGGTGCGGATACGCAGGATTCGTTCCACGTTCCGATGTCCGATTCCCGGCACGCGCAGCAAGGCCTCCCGTGGGGCGGCGTTGACGTCGACGGGGAAGAACTCCGGATGCTTCTTTGCCCAGGAGGTTTTGGGATCTTCGGCGAGGGACAGATCGGGCTGGTCCTCCGTCGTCAGTTCGGCGGCTTCGAAGCCGTAGAAGCGCATCAGCCAGTCGGATTGATAGAGCCGGTGCTCCCGCATTCTGGGCGTAGCTTGCAAGGGAAGCCGTGCATCAGCCTCGGGGTAGGGACTGAAGCCTGTGTAGTAGATGCGACGCAGTTTGTGTTGTTGATAGAGATGCGTTGCGGTGATCAGGATCTGCCGGTCGCTGGCGGATGTGGCTCCTACGACCATCTGGGTGGACTGGCCTGCGGCAGCAAACTTCGGAGTGGCGGGGCGGCGGCGGCGGTCCTCTTCGGATTCGGCCATACGCGTTTGTATTTGCGCCATGGTCGTCTCGATAAGAGCAGACTTTTTTTCGGGCGCGAGCTGCACGAGGTCCTGCTGCGTGGGCAGTTCGATGTTGGCGCTCAGGCGGTCGGCCCACAAGCCGGCCTCCTGCACCAGAGCCTCGGCTGCGCCTGGGATTGTCTTCAGGTGGATGTAGCCGCCGAATTTGTGAACACTGCGCAGGGTCTTCGCCACCTGGATCAACTGCTCCATGGTGTAGTCGGGCGACTGGATGATTCCGGAAGAGAGAAATAATCCTTCGATATAGTTGCGTTTGTAGAAGCTCAGCGTGAGGTTGACGACTTCCTCCGGAGTAAAGCGCGCTCGCCGGATGTCGCTGGAGACGCGATTGACGCAGAAGACGCAGTCATAGGTGCAGAAGTTTGTCAGCAGAATCTTCAAGAGTGAAACGCAGCGGCCATCGGGCGTGTAGCTGTGGCAGATGCCCATGCCATCAGAGTGTCCGACTCCCTCGCCATTGCCGCTTCGCTTGGCTCCGGAAGACGCGCACGAGGCGTCGTACTTTGCCGCGTCAGCCAGGATCTCGAGTTTTTGCTGAACGTTCATTCTGTGTGAGTGCTGGGCGCGCTGTGGTGATGTCTCAGCTTATGAGATGCATCATTATAGCGAATGAAAAGCGAAGCTAATTCTTCTGGTGTATGGGTCGATTTGAGCAGCGGAACATCTAAAAATTGTGAGTGAACAGACATCTATGAGGTCACTTCGACTTTCGGTTCTCGACCAGGCTCCTGTTCCAGAGGGAAGCACGGCCGGAGCCGCCCTGCAGAATTCGATCGAGCTGGCTCGTTTGGTGGATGAGTTTGGCTACACGCGCTTCTGGATGTCTGAACATCACGCGATGGACACGCTCGCCTGCACCGCGCCTGAGGTGATGCTGGCGCGGATCGGGGCTGAGACTAAGAAGATTCGTATCGGCTCGGGCGGGATCATGCTGCCGCACTACTCTTCGCTCAAAGTCGCCGAATGCTTTCGCATGTTGCACGCTCTCTATCCTGATCGGGTGGATCTCGGGATTGGTCGCGCACCGGGTGGCGGCCCGATTGAGGCGCTTGCGTTGAAACGCGACCGCAAGACTAAGATGCTCGATGATTTTCCGGAGCAGGTGCAGGAGTTGCTGGCGTTTCTAGGCGAAGAGTTTCCTGCGGGCCATCCTTTTGCCGGGATCAGGGTTTCGCCTGATATGGCCGGCTCGCCCGACGTGTGGATGCTGGGCTCAAGCATGTGGAGCGCAGCGGCAGCGGTGGAGTTCGGTCTGCCTTACGCGTTTGCGCACTTTTTCAGTCCCATGCATACCCGAGCCGCGATTGAGACGTATTGGCGCAGCTTTCGTCCCAGCGAGCATCGCGTCCAGCCTGAGGCGACTGTGGCTGTAGGAGTGATCTGCGCCGAGACGCAAGAAGAGGCTGAGTTTTTGTTTGCGAGTGTTCGGCTGCTACAACGCCGCATTCGCCAAAATGATCGGCGGCCGGTCGCTTCGCCGGCGGACGCACTACGGGAACTCGTGTTGATGGGGGAGGGGAGTGTTGCCGACGCGCTCAGCAGGGAGGAGAGCGAGTGGCCCCGGTATTTTGTAGGAACGCCGGAGAAGGTTGCAGGAGATCTGGAGTCGATGGCCAGCCAGCTTCAAATCGACGAGGTGATCGTCAACACGATTACCTGGGACCAGCGCGCGCGATTGAGAAGTTACGAGATGCTGGCAGACCAGTTCGGGCTCAAATCTCACGGCCGCCGCGAGACACAGATGACCGCTCTTACACGGTAGCGAGCATCGCTCGAGTGGAGCCGCGAAGAGGGTTGCCGTTCGGTCTATGGAGCAGCAAGCCGGGAAGGCAAGATGCGGATGTCTTTCACTCCGCGGTATCGCTCCGCGTAATCCATTCCATAGCCGACGACGAAATGATTGGGAATCTGAAAACCCACGTAGTCGGCGTCGATAGGGACGAGCCGGCGCTCGGGCTTGTCGAGGCAGGTTGCGATTTTGAGTGAAGCGGGTTTGTGCTGCAGCATCATTCCGCGCAAATAGCTCAGCGTCAGCCCTGTGTCGAGAATGTCCTCGACGAGGAGGACGTGCTTTGCTTCGATGGAGTCGTTGATGTCTTTGATCAGCTTTACGGCTCCGGAGGAGACTTTCTCGCGTCCGTAGCTGGAGACGGCGACAAAATCGAAGGTATTTTCGATTTCGATGGCGCGGGCGAGATCGGCCAGGAAGATTGCAGCGCCCTTGAGAACACCGACCAGGACGATGGATTGACCGGCGTAGTCTTCCGAGATCTGGCGGCCGATCGCTTCGACGCGCTCGGCAATCTGCGTTCTGGAGAAGAGAATCTCCATTCCTGCAGAGGAAGGAAAGACAGCGGAGCTTGCGGGCATAGGACAGCGTAACGCGAGTAGGGCGGTGGGGGAAAGCTCGCTATACTTTGAGAGAAGCGAGGAATATGTATCCCTATATCGATGTCGGCCCGATTCATCTAGGCACGTTCGGGTTGCTGTTATGGCTGGCCGCGGTCGCCGCAACCGCTGTGTTACACAGTAACTTTGTGCGAAATCGAATCGACGCCGACGCGCTCAGCATCGTGGCGCTTGTGGTGATCACCGGCGTGTTGGGAGCGAAGGCGTGGCACGAGCTGCAAAACCCGGCGGACCTGTATGCGGCTTTTCGCCAGATCATCGCTCCGGGCTGGCATCGTCCATTCTCGGTCGTGATGGACTTTCTTCACTGGTTCCAGGCCGGGTTTGCGTGGTTTGGCGGCATGTTGGCGGGTATTGCGATGCTGATGTGGCAAGGGAGCGCAGCCCGACCGGATGGTCTGAGGGGGTGGCCTGCGTCGGTTCGCATGCTCGACCTCGCGGCGCCTGCCGCGGCAGTAGGGTATGGTGTGGGACGTATCGGTTGCCTGACGTCAGGGGATGGCGACTATGGCATCAATACGACGCTTCCGTGGGGGGTGCATATGGCGAAGAACGCCCTGGTGCTGCCCACGCCGCCGAACGCGCTGGTGCAGCCGACGCCGGTATATGAGCTTCTGTTTTCGCTTGCGCTGGCCTGGCTGCTATGGCGTCTGGGGCGGAGTGCGCGGCCGCTCGGCTGGCTGACGGGGCTGTATCTTGTGCTGAGTGGACTGGGACGATTTCTGGTGGAGTTTGTGCGCATCAATCCGCGGCTTTACTGGGGCATGAGCAATGCACAGGTGGCGGCCCTGGGGTCCGTCATCGTGGGCGCGGTCGTTATGGTGCTGACGCGTCGGGGCGAAGTGGTTGCCGCTCCGGCTGCTGTGGGTTCCTAGAGGACGATCGGCAGTCTTTGATGCGTTTTTGCGAGTCAGGGCTTTGCGGCCATCTCCTCGCGAATGGGTTGCTGCGGGACAGCGAACAAGGCGGTGGAGATGACGCCGCCGAGGATTGCGCCCAGGATCGGCGCGACCCAGAAGAGCCATAGCTGGCCGATCGCCCAACCGCCGACAAAGATCGCAGGGCCTGTGCTGCGAGCGGGATTGACGGAGGTGTTGGTGACGGGAATGCTGATCAGATGGATCAGGGTGAGGCAGAGACCGATCGCGATCGGAGCGAAGCCTTTGGGTGCGCGCTCGTCAGTCGCGCCAAGGATGACCAGAAGGAAGAAAGCGGTAAGCACGACCTCAGCGACAAAGCAGGCGAGCAGAGAGTATCCGCCGGGCGAGTGGTCGCCATATCCGTTGGAGGCGAACCCACCGGCCAGCGAAAAGCCGGGCTTTCCACTGGCGATGAGATAGAGAACGCTTGAGGCCGCAATTGCGCCCAGGACCTGCGCAATGATGTACGGCACGAGATCACTCACCGCAAAGCGACGACCCACGACCAGGCCGATCGAGACGGCGGGATTGAGATGACAACCGGAGACGTGGCCGATGGCGAAGGCCATGGTCAGCACCGTCAGACCAAAGGCAAGCGAGACTCCAACAAAGCCGATGCCGAGTTGGGGAAACGCTGCGGCCAGAACTGCGCTGCCGCATCCACCGAAGACCAGCCAGAAAGTTCCGAAAAATTCAGCGGCAACTCGTTTTGAGAGATGCATAGCGGGTACCTGCTCTTTCTCCGTTGTTTGCTGTTTTTATCCATAGGAACAAGGCGCCGTGAGCGGAACGGCTTCTGCGAAGGACTGCGCGACTTCGACGTGTGTTCGAGGCAGCGCGGCTCCGGTACTCGGCGTCGCCGCAATCCTAGCACGGGTTACACGGCGACGATTAAAAAATAATTGACGCGGGAGAGAGCAAGCAGAGATTAGAACATGCTCGGTTAGAGTGTGAGCGGTTAGGAAGAGTCGTAGTCTCCCACTCTAGCCGCAAAGAGCGCGGCTAGGATGGGGCACCCAGCGTTAACTTTCATAACAGCCTCTACAGGCGCTTGAGATAGGCCTTGGCCGCGACGAGGTCCGGAAACAGACGCTCTTCTGCCTGAAACTCGCGCGAATGGACGCATCGGCGGCCAGCTTTCACTCGGACGGGGTGCTTGAGGTGCAGCATCTCGTGGTACAGCAGATATTCGATTGCGCACCGCGGCGTATCGTGCCGGTCGAATACGCGGCTGACTACGATGGTGTTGTGTGCGGCGTCGTAGTGGCCAAGCATGCGCCGCGCATGATGAGCCGACCAGGTCAGGGTGGGGCGGCCGAGCAGACCGTGAAAGAACCGTGCATTCAGCGAGTCAAAAATGTCATTGAGATGGTAGTAATGTCCTACCGGGGTGGAGAGGCGCTTGCGTCCGCGCGTGTGGCGGATGTGCTCGGCCTGACGAGAGACGGCGTCGGAAGACACATGGCGGCGGTAGCGATCTGCGTGAACTGCTGATATGGGCTTCTTGTAGAGCTTAGCGAGAAGGATATGGGCGATGGCGCGGTGGACGGTCTGAGGAGCACACTCCAGCAGGTCGGAGAGCCTGACGTGCAAGCGGCCTTCGCGGAGGCGAATGGTGGTGTTCAGAGAGGTAAAACGACGGAACCGAACATCAAATGGAGGAATGGGAGCCCGCGGTCGCAGATCGCGATACTGTTCTTCAAAGATGTCTAGAAGAGAGTTTGACGGAGTCGTCTGGAGTCTCTGGCGCTGCGCTGCGGTCGTTCTGCGAGAACTTTGTGGAGGCTCTGGTGGGAGCATTTCAAAGAGGCTCGGCGACGCTGGCCGGGTAGCCGGGAGTCTTTGCAGCCGCGGACGCGACGGTGCAGTTCCGAAATTGTTAGAGTCGGTCAGAGTCCTCTATCCTCGCGACGTAGATAGTTCCATTCACGATTTTATAAGAGCGAAGCACGGTTGCAGGTGCATTGGCGAATACATCGTGAAGCTATCTACATCCATCATGCTATCGCTGATCACGGCTAAGCCGCTGATGGTCAGGGGAGGAGAACATGCAAGTCACCTGGGGCTGGGCCCTGGCGGAATTGCTTCCTTGGTTCCGCTTGAATCGTCCTTTGGTGGCGGGTGAGCGGCGAACCAAGCTTTCTGCTGTTCGACGAGCTGAGCAGCACTCTCCCGGAGATCACGGATGGACTCAAGTGCGAGTGTGCGGGCCACGTTGTAGGCGTCATTTGGCGGCGGGGATTTCAAGTCGGACGCCCAGCGCTCGGCTGCATTCAGCAGTTTGGGCAGTGATTTACGAAGGTCACGATGGTGCGGGCCAAAGTCATCCAGATTGTCGCTCAGCTCATCGGCGATGGCGGTAAACTGCTCCAGCAAGTCGTGGGTATCTTCCTCGCGGCCGGGCCTGCGGGGGTGGGCATACAGGGTCTGAATGGATTTGTCGCGTGCGTCGAGGAGCTTGATAAACAGCAGAACGCGATCGTTCGGGACGTAGGCGGATTCGCGCAGTTGTTCGATCTCGGCGTCGGAGAGGACGCTGCCGGCGCGTTGAGCCTGCGTGGGAATCGAGAGAAAAACCAAACACAATAAGGCCGCAAGCCTTTGGATCATGGCACCTAGTGGCTGAAGATCTGGGCGAGCAACTCATCGTGAACCCGATAGAGCTGCTTCAGGGTGACTTGCATCGGCGCACGGTCTTCGAACGACGCGTGATGGACGTATTCGGCGAGGCGGTAAGTCGTGTGTTCGAGAAGCATCTCGGCGTTTTTCACACGTTTGCTGTCGCTTCCGAGCTCCAGGTGGATCAATTGAGCGTAGTGATTCACCTTCTGCAAGGTATTGCCAGCCTCGTCGAATTTGCCGTCCTGTAATTGTTTTCCGGCGAGTTCGGTCATCGTGTGAACCAGTTCGGTGTAAAGGAAGCACTGATCGCGCGGACTTGCCTGTTGGGCGCGAATCTCGAGTTGACTCAGTGTCTGGGCGTCGGGCACGTGTTCATCGATGGAGGAGGCGTGAGCAGGGAGCCAAAGTGCAAGCGCGAGCGGAAGAGCCGGGAGGAGGATGGCGGAACGGAAGGCAGATCTCATACGCACCTCGATGGGAGCGCGTTATCTCGTGTGATCGAGGGCGATGAGGCGGTGGCGGGCCTCCCACTCCTCGTCCGGGAACTTGCCGTTTGCCACGGAGAGAAACTGTTTGTACAGGTCGGCAGCCTGTTTGGTCTGGCGAAGCTTGTCGTGCGCAGTTGCCGCAAGAAACAAAGAACTCGGTGAATTGCCGAGTAATGTAGCACGTATTGAGAGCGCTTGCAAGGTGGTCTGGGGATCGTTGTTCGCGGACGCGGCGAAGGCCAGATGGCTGGCTGCGGCGCCGAGGCCTTCTTTGGTTGGAAACGCATCGGGCCGGGCGACAGCCTGCTTCAACAAGGTCTCCGCTTCGGCGAAGTGCTGCAGGTGAATCTGCACGTCTGCGCTGTCATCAAGAAGTGTTGGATCGGTGGGGGAGTTCGAAAGCAGTGCGGCGTAAAGGGGAGTGGCCTTTTCGTATTGCTGGCCGGCACTGTATAGCCTTGCGAGCAAACGGGTTACTTCGGAGTTTTCCGGGTGGGAGGCGTGCAGCTTCTCCACTAAGGGGATTGCCTGCGCGGGCTTTCCCTCCTCCTGGTAGACGGTCGCAAGCTGGGCGCTGAGCGTGGGATTGCCGGGGTCCTTCGCCAAGGCGGCGGCCAGGAGGGACTCCGCCTGATTGGTCTTTTGCTGCTGCAACAGCAGGTGAGCCAGAGCCGCCGTGGCATCTTGATTCTGGGGGTCTGCAGCGAGCAGCCTGCGGTAGGCGGACTCCGCGGCAGCAGAATCGCCCGAGGCCTCGGCCAGTTCGCCCGACAGCAGAATGTCGTCCGGCGTCTCAGGCGAGATTTTCATGGCAGAGAGCAGTTCGTCGCTGGCGAGTGCCGGGTTGGACTTCTGGTCGAGACGAGCGAGTGCTCGATAGGCACGGCCTTTGAGGGCCTGATTGTCAGCAGGCAAAGCGACCGCGGCGGCCAGTTCGATGCGGGCGGAATCGTACTTGGCCGTGCGCGCGAGCAGAAGTCCCAAGGCAAGGCGCGCGTCGAAGTAGTTTGCGTTGGCTGCGATGGCGCCGCGGTAGGAGTGCTCAGCAGCGGTGCTCTGATCGAGTGCGTCCTGGCAGAGGCCTAGATCGTACAGGAGATGCGCATCTTTGGGATTCCTGGCTGCGAGTGGGCCAAGCAGCCTTGCGGCGGTCGCGTAGTCCTGCCGGTTCAAGGCTGCATTGGCTTCCGTGAGACTGGAATTATGCGACGAGGTCTGCGTCTGGACCGTTGTGTCTATCGTCCCGGCGGGAAGCTGAGCATGCCCTCCGGCCGCCGTTGCCACCAAAAGGACAACGGCCGAAAGGATCCCTGCAGTGCAGGCGCTTTTCTTAGCGTTGCTTGGAGCGCCCGGTATCGGCGTGCTCTGATCGCGGTGAACAGCGGACTTCCGAACGAAGCGTAAGGCCTCAGAGGCAAGACATCTCATGCTGTTGCCTGCAAGGCTGCTGCACGGTTGATTGAGGGTGTATTCAGCACGGGCGCGAGCCAATGGCCGGTGTGGCTGGCTGGATTTGCGGCGATGTCCTCGGGTGTTCCGACGGCGACGATCTGGCCGCCCCCGCTGCCGCCTTCCGGTCCCATGTCGATGACCCAGTCTGCGGACTTGATCACATCGAGATTGTGTTCGATGACCAGCAGCGAGCCGCCGCCTTCGATGAGCTTGTGAAACGCTGTAAGCAGCTTGGAGACATCGTCGAAGTGCAGGCCGGTGGTGGGTTCATCGAGGATGTAGAGGGTACGGCTGCGCGCTTTGGCCGCGGCCTCGTTCGTGCTGGACCGCGAGGTGAGCGAACGTGCTGCGGCAAGGTGCGACGCAAGCTTTACCCGCTGGGCTTCGCCGCCGGAGAGAGTCGTGGCGGACTGGCCTAGCCGCACGTAGCCCAGGCCTACCTCATCGAGAACATAGAGCTTGTCGACGATCTTCGTGTGGCCGGCAAAATAGATCAGCGCTTCTTTCACGGTCATGTTCAGCACGTCATGAATGTTCTTGCCCTTGTAGCGAATATCGAGCAGAGAGGATTTGTAACGCGTACCGTTGCATTCTTCGCAAGGAAGCTCGATGTCGGCCAGGAACTGCATCTCAACCGTGACGGTACCGTCGCCTTCGCACACGTCGCATCGGCCGCCTGGAACGTTGAAGGAAAAATGTCCAGGTCCGAAGCCGCGTCTTTTCGCATCGGGCTGCGCGGCAAACAGAGCGCGGATGTCGTCGAAGGCCTTGATGTAGGTGACCGGGTTGGACCGGGGCGTGCGGCCGATGGGAGACTGATCGACGAGGACGACTTCGTTGAGGTATTGGGTACCGGAGAGCTCGCGGTAGAGATGAGCGGGATCGCTGCCCTCGGTTTCGCCAAGAGCCTGCATGAGAGCGCGATAGAGTACCTGGTGCACGAGAGTCGATTTGCCTGAGCCGCTCACACCGGTGACGCAGCAGAGCAAGCCGAGGGGAACGTCGAGATCGACTCCGCGCAGGTTGTGAATGCGCGCACCGAGCAGCTTCAGATGTTCGCGTCCGGGCTCGCGACGATGTCTTGGAACGGGGATGGTGGCGCGGCCGGACAGGTACCTGCCGGTGATGGAGTTCGGATTCGCGGTGACCTCGGCGACTGTGCCCGAAGCAAGCAGCTGGCCGCCGAGCTCTCCTGCGCCTGGGCCGAGGTCGAGCAGGTGGTCGGCGGCGCGAATGACGTCCGGGTCGTGCTCGACGACGAGGATAGTGTTGCCGAGATCGCGGAGCTCTTCCATGATGTGAATCAGCTTGGCGGTGTCGCGGGTGTGCAGCCCGATGCTGGGCTCGTCGAGTACATAGAGCGCGCCCACCAGCCGTGAGCCGAGCGATGTCGCTAGCTGGATACGCTGCGACTCGCCGCCGGAGAGCGTGGAGCTGAGCCGATCGAGCGTGAGGTAATCGAGGCCGACCTGGTGCAGGAAGTGTATGCGCTGGCGCACTTCCTCGAGAATCTTGCCCGCGATCTCAGTTTGCGCTGGGGACAGTTGCAGATTGTCGAAGAACTGCTGCGCGGCGGTGATGGTAAGCGCAGAGGTCTCACAGATATTTTGATTCTGGATGAGAACGGCGCGCGCTTCGGCACGGAGGCGTTGACCACGGCAATCCGGGCAGAGCGCGTACCCGCGGTACTTCGAGAGGAAGACTCGAACGTGCAGCTTGTACTTCTTACGGTCGAGGGTCGCGAAGAATCCGCGTATGCCGGGAAAGCTGCCGTTGCCCTCTTCGATGAATCGCTGGTGCGCCGGCGTGAGGTCGTACCAGGGGATATCGGTCGGAACGCCGGCGATCTTCGCGGCTCGCTTCATCTCGCCATGATGGGCTCGGTACTTTGTCGTCGTCCAGGGAGCAACTGCGCCTTGATCGAGCGTCTTCGATTTATCCGGGATGATGAGGTCGGGATCGAAATCGATGGTATTGCCAAAGCCCTGGCATCGCGGGCAGGCGCCGTAAGGATTGTTGAAGGAGAACAGGCGCGGCTCCGGCTCGCGGTAGGCGCGATGGCAGGTTGTGCATTCGAAGGCCGCAGAAAAGCGCAGCCGCTGAGGTTCGCCCTCGCCTTCGCGCGGTACGGTGTGAAACTGAACCTCTCCCGACTCGCGATATCCTGTCTCGATCGCATCGACGAGGCGCGCGCGCGACTCCGCGTTAAGGATGAGTCGATCGATCAGCGCGAAGATGGGCTGTTCGAAGTCAAGTTCGAGCAGCGATTCGGGAGTGGAGAACTCTACGACTTTGCCGGCCTGATAAAGGCGGTTGTAACCGCGGCGGCGAAGCTCGGTGAGTCGCTCCTTGAGCGCTTCAGTCAGGTTCCGAGAGCTTGCGGGATTTGCCTTGGCCGATTTCGACACCTTCTTTGCGCCGGTTTTCCGGGGTGGGTCAACGGGTGGATCAACCGCGGTCGCAGGAGCCTGCATGGGTTCGAGCTTGACCTCATTGCGCTCGATCGGGAAGAGCACATTGGCGCGCATGCCCTCCGGCAATGCCAGCAACGCGGCCACGATTTCATCCACGGTATCGTGCTTGACTACCCCACCGCAGTGCAGACACGTCACGGTTCCGCATCGCGCGTACAGCAGACGCAGGTAGTCGTAGATCTCGGTTGCCGTTGCAACAGTAGAGCGAGGATTGCGGGTCTGATTCTTCTGCTTGATTGCGATTGCGGGCGCCAGGCCGTCCATCAAGTCAACATCTGGCTTTTCGATGCGCTCGAGGAACTGCCGGGCATAGGCCGACAGCGATTCGACGTAGCGGCGTTGCCCTTCGGCATAGACGGTGTCGAAGGCGAGCGAAGACTTGCCCGAACCACTGACGCCTGAGACGACGGTAAGCGCGTTATGCGGAATATCGACGTCGATGTTCTTCAGGTTATGAGTACGGGCGCCACGGATTGTGATCTGGTCGTTCATCGGCTATGGCAGAGCTAAGACTCCTTTCTCTGCGGGCGGAAGATTTCAAGCAGTAGAAGGCAGGCGCCGATCACGATGCAGCTATCGGCCACGTTGAAGTCGGGCCAATGATAGTGATAGATCCGCACCTCAAGAAAGTCGACCACATAGTGGTAGCGCACGCGGTCGTAGAGGTTGCCGAAGGCTCCTCCGAGGATCAAGGCAAGGGCAGTAGAGCTGACTGTCAAGGTTCGCCCGACGCGCCACAGCATGGTGAAGATCAGCAGAACAGCGAAGATGGAAAAGGCGATGAGCACGTTGCGAATCACGACTGGGGATGTGCTCTCGGCGAACATGCTGAAGGCCGCGCCGGTGTTGTGAACGTCGGTGATTCGGAAGACTCCCGGAATGACGGGGTAAGCCTGACCGTTGGGAAGCTGCTCGGAGACGATTCGCTTGGTGATGCGGTCGAAGACGACGACCGCGGCGGAGATCAGCAGTAGGACGCCGCGCCGGTCGCGCAGCTTCGGTTCTGACTGGACGGAAACAGCATCAAAGGTCGAAGTCATCAGGCTGGGGACTCCACGGCGACGTCGACTGGCGCAGCGTAGGGAGCGAAGCCGATTGCGTCGAGCGCTTCCGAGCAGCGCAAGCAGACGGTCGGGTACTTTGCTTGTCTGCCTACGTCGATGGTAAAGCGCCAGCAACGCTCGCACTTGGTTCCGGCGGCGGGTTTTGCCTGGACGTAGAATGCGCCTCTGGCCACCTCGCCTTCCGTGATGGTGGCGTCGACGATCTCTACCTGCGCCACGCCGAAGAGTTCCGGCAACACGCTCCGGTATTGCTCGAAGACGGGACTTGGCCGATCCGCAAGGGAGTTGAGCCAGCCGAGAACGATGCGCGTCTCGGAGGGCTTGTTGCTGATCGTCTTCGCCGTGCGCTCCTCCTCGAGCACCTTCAGCACCTCGTCGCGTAACGTCAACAGCTGGTCCCAATCGCGCTCCAGCTGCTCCACGCTGCCCGGAACGATGTCTGCCATACTGGGGAACAAGGCGAGATGGACGCTGGCTTCGCGGTTGTCCACTTTCGGCAGCAGCGCCCAGGCTTCCTCTGCGGTGAAGCTGAGGATGGGCGCCACGAGACGTGTCAACGCTTCTGCGATGCGCCACAGAGCGGTTTGCGCGCTGCGGCGGCCGGGATGGCTGGGCGCGAAGGTGTAGAGGCGGTCCTTCAAGACGTCGAAGTAGAGCGCGCTCAAGTCCGTGTTGGTGTACTCGTTGAGCGCATGGTAGGCGCGATGGAACTCGAATGCGTCGTAGGCTGCGCGGATTTTTGCGTCCACCTCGGCGGTACGGGCCAGGATGTATTGATCGAGCGGCTGCAGCTCGGCAAACGGCATGGCGTCTTTCGCGGGATCGAAGTCGTGCAGGTTGCCGAGCAGGAAGCGCAGGGTGTTGCGCAGTTTGCGATAGTTGTCGCTGACTCGCTGCATAAGGTTTTCGCTGGCGATGACGTCTTCGCGGAAGTCAACCGAGGCGACCCACAGGCGAATAATCTCACCGCCGAGGCGCTTGGCTATGTCGACCGGATCAACACCATTTCCTAATGATTTCGAAAAGGCTCGACGCTGCTCATCGAGCGTCCAGCCGCTGGTCGCGACCATCTTGTAGGGCGCCTTGCCGGTGATCGCGACCGAGGTCAGAAGGGAGGAGTGAAACCAGCCACGATGCTGATCTCCCCCTTCGGTATAGAGGTCGGCAGGGAAGCGCAGCTCCGGTTCGCGTTCGAGCACCGCATGCCAGCTTGCGCCCGACTCGAACCACACGTCGAGAATGTCCATCTCCTTACGAAATTTCACGTGTCCGCAGCTCGCGCAGACGATGCCGGCAGGAAGCAGCACAGACGCATCGTGGGTGTACCAGGCGTCGGCGCCTTCGCTTCGGAAGAGACTAACGATCTTTTCGTTGACTGCCAGGTTGTTCAGCGGATCGCCGCAGTGTTCGCAGAGAAAGACGGCGATCGGGACGCCCCAGATGCGCTGGCGCGAGATGCACCAGTCGGGTCGCGTCGCGATCATGTTCGAGATGCGCTCTTCGCCCCACGCCGGATCCCAGATGACCGTCTTGATAGCATCGAGCGCCAGTTGGCGGAAGGTTGTCTCCGTGCCATCCGCCGTCTTCATAGGCGTCTCCATGCCGATGAACCACTGCTCGGTCGCACGCACGATGATTGGATTGTGGCAGCGCCAGCAGTGCGGGTAGGAGTGCTCGAAGCTGGTTGCGCTCAGCAGCGCTTTGCGGTCGCGCAAGATGTCGATGATGGGCTGGTTGGACTGGAAGACGGTGAGATCTTCATATGGCTGACCGCCCGTATTGTGCTGCCGACCCGCGTTGTCGACGTATTGCAGCTCGGGCAGGTCGTAGCGTTTTCCGGTGTAGAAGTCATCCACGCCGTGGGCAGGCGAAGTGTGGACTGCGCCTGTGCCTTGCTCCGCCGTGACATAGTCGGCAAGCACGCCCAGGATGCTGCGATCGAGGAAAGGGTGGCGAAAGGTGACGCGGTCCAGCTTACTGCCGGGGAATAAGGCGACGATGTCGGACTGCGAGGCAGGCTCAGCGGGGTGCCTGCCGCTCATCAGGCGGCAGTGCACGATGACGCTGGAGAGAAGCGCCTCGGCGACGAGGTACACGCCGTCGACGCACTCGATAGCAACATACTCAAGCTGCGGATTGAAGGCGACCGCCTGCGAGGCTGGGATGGTCCAGGGCGTTGTCGTCCAGATGATGGTGTAGACGTGCTTGCCGGCAAGCGCCGCGGCTCTTAGCGCGGGGTGGATTGCTGCAGGATCGCTGGTCAGCGCGTAACGGACGTAGATGCTTGGCGAGGTGTGCTGCTCGTATTCCACTTCTGCTTCGGCCAGCGCGGTTCGGTCGTGAATGCACCAATACACCGGTTTCAGGCCCTTGTAGACGAAGCCGCGCTCGAAGAAGTCGTAGAACGTCTCGACGATGCTGGCTTCATAGCCGAACGACATGGTGAGGTAGGGATCGCTCCAGCGGCCGAAGACTCCGATGCGTTCGAACTGGCTGCGCTGCAGGTCCACATATTTTTGCGCGTACTC
This sequence comes from Edaphobacter sp., assembly GCA_965277545.1. Classification (GTDB taxonomy): domain Bacteria; phylum Acidobacteriota; class Terriglobia; order Terriglobales; family Acidobacteriaceae; genus Edaphobacter. The sequence continues at coordinate 3,899,265 of OZ255826.1, read as the reverse complement.
GCGGCAGGCGCGGCGGACGGCGACCGGCTCCATCTCGAGCTTCTTGCGTCCGAGCTCTTCGTCGACTTTGATTTCGATCGGCAGGCCGTGGCAGTCCCAGCCTGGGACGTAGGGTGCGTCGAAGCCGGCCATCGTCTTGGTCTTCACCACGAAGTCCTTGATGCACTTGTTCAGCGCATGGCCCAGGTGAATGGCACCGTTGGCGTAAGGCGGCCCGTCGTGCAGGATGTACTTCGGCGCATCGGCCCGTGCAGCGCGAATCTTGCTGTACAGGTCCTGCTTCTGCCAGATTTCCAGGCGGGCGGGCTCATTCTGCGGAAGATTGGCCTTCATGGCGAAGGAGGTCTGTGGCAGGTTCAGCGTCGCCTTTAGCGCCTTCGGTTCAAGTTGGCTTTGCGATGTTTCCGGCATTGGTTTTCTGTAACTCCTGATCGCAATCGTGCAGTTTGCGCCAAACTCTTATTGTAGACGCCACGCCGAGGGGGTGAAAGGCGTGCCGGGAGACATTCCTGTGGTTCCATGCGTCCAATGGGTCATGCGCAGGCAGGCGAAAGTTTGTAGAATATAAGAGAACTAGCCGGTGCTTGCTTGATTGAGAACGAAGAACCGGCAAAGACCGCGACCGTGGTCCGGCGAGATAAAGCGGCCCACGATCTTTCAAGTGGTGTGCGGTAGAGGCGACTCCCCCGCGGCCGAGGCAAACGAGTTTATGGCGAATCCAGTCCTGTTACCACCTCCGCAGATCGACCCAGACCGGCCCAATCGGCCCGCTCCGCATTTGCGTCCGGCGGAAGCACCCAACCTGCACGAAGAGACCGACGGTTCCATGTGGTCTTCGCTAGCCGCCAATTTGCGGGATGTGTTCAGCAGCAGGAGGGAAGCTCCGCTTCATCTTGAGTCGCGGCCGGTTGAGAACGACCTGATCATTGAAGAAGAGGGTGTGTTCGCCTCGTTGTGGAGCAGCGTGCGGGATGTGTTCTTCCCGGTGAAACTGCCACCTCTGGTTCTCGAGTCAAAGCCGATCGCGGTGGTCGACCGCATGAAGACCAAGCAGAATCCCGTTGCCACGGGCTCTGCGATTGTGATTTATGGCTTGCTGATTCTGTTGATCGCGTTCCTGCTCGCCAAGAAGGTCAAGTTTGCAGCACCGGTCAAGACCGAACAGGTGACGGCGATCTCCGTTCCTCCGCCGGCGCCGCCAAAGCCCCAAGCCATGGGCGGCGGCGGAGGTCAGCGCGGACCCACTCCGGTGACGAAGGGAACACCGCCTAAATTTGCCGAGACGCAGATTGTTCCGCCGAAGGCTCCGCCGCTGCAGGCGCCGAAGATTGCGATTCAGCCGACCATTGAAGTCCAGAAGGATGTCAAGATGGCTACCAGCATCCCGCAGCTTGGGGTGGCCAACTCTCCGATTATCGGAATGTCGATGGGCAATGGAAGCGGCACGGGAATGGGTGCGGGCAATGGCTCTGGCCTCGGACCGGGCTCAGGCGGCAACACCGGCGGCGGCCCAAGGCGAGTCGGCGGAAGTGTCTCTGCTCCTGTGCTTATTTATTCCGTGGAGCCGGAGTTCTCGGAAGAAGCTCGCAAAGCCAAGGTCGCCGGCAATGTTCTGGTAACCCTTTGGGTCGATACCAATGGCCTTCCGGAACATGTGCATGTGATTCGGGGAGTGGGTATGGGGCTTGATGAAAAGGCGATCGAGGCGGTCAAGCAGTATAAGTTTCGGCCTGCAATGGAAAACGGTAAGGCCGTGCTGGTGGAGTTGAACGTAGAAGTGAATTTCCAGATTTTCTAATACTCGGCGACAGAGACGAAGGGATGGAAGGTGTCCTTTCGTCTCTGCTGCGACGCGACTAGGTCTTAGTGGGACCGAAGGCCGCGGCGCTCAAGCAGGTTGGAGAGACGATCGACCGTCCGCGCCGGCGTAGGGCCGGATCCGGATGGAACTTTGCTCCGTCTGCAGGCTGAAGCGATCGACCTGCTGCTCCAGGGTGACGGCTGTGGTGCGCAGCGATTCGATCCCCGCGGCAGTTGTCGCCATCTCTGTGAGGTTGTCATGGCTCAAGGAGTGAATGGCATCGAGGCTGGCGCTGGACTGATCGGCCGCCACGGCCTGCTGCGATGCAGCGATCGCAATCTGGGCGATCATCCGGTCGACCCGTTCGGCCATGCCGATGATCCGTTCGAGAGCTTCCCCTGCCTGGGTGGTGGTTTGCACGCCTTGCTCGACGGTACCGGTGCCGCTCTCCATGCTGGCGATCGCGGTGCGGGTACGGTCCTGGATGCCCTGAATCATGCTTGCGATCTCGCCGGTAGCCTGCGCTGTGCTTTCGGCGAGTCGTCTTACCTCTCCGGCGACGACGGCAAATCCGCGGCCCTGATCGCCTGCGCGTGCCGCTTCGATGGCGGCGTTCAAGGCGAGCAGATTGGTCTTTCTTGCGATCTCGTCGATGACGGTGACGATCTGGCTGATGCGTCTTGAATCATCGCCCAGCAGACCGACGGTAGCGGAGGTTTCGCTCACCGCGGTTGCGATCGAATGCATGCTGCCAAGAACCTGTTTGACGATCGTGCCGCCTTCGCGAGCTGTCTCGGCTGCCCCGCGCGCGGTCTCAGCCGCCGACTGGGTATGGCGCGAGACCTCGGCGATCGACGCCGACATCTCCTGCATCGCCGTCGCGGCCTGCTGCGTCTGCTGGCTTTGCTGATCCATGCGGCGGTGAATCTGGTCGCTCGCCGTCCGCATGGAGGCCGCACTGCCGGTCAAGGACCCCGCCGTATTCACCACTGTTCCAATGATTCCTGCGAGATTGGCCTGCATCTTTTGCATGGCCGTTGCGAGAGTTCCGATTTGGTCTTGGCTATCGAGCTCGAGTGGGCCGCCCGTCAGGTTGCCGGCGGCGATGGCGTCGGCTCTTTCGACCACCAGAGTTACTCCCTTGGTAATGCGTCGCGCCAGCAGAATCGAGATGAAGCTTCCGACCAGAGCGCCCAGAAGTGTAGCCAGCCATAGGGTCATGACCGTGGCTCGGTTGGCTCGGCGTAGACGATCGAGATCGTCGCTCGACTGCGTCATCTGCGATTGTGCCATCGCCGTGACGTTGGCAAAGAGCATTCTTTCGAGTGGAAGAATCTGATTCTGGAGCAGGTCGTAGGCCTGTGCCGTCCCCTGTGAAGTCTTGGTCTCATTGAGCGTCTCGACCTTCTCTTCAAGCGGCTTCAGGCTCTCCAATCCAGACTCCAGGGCGGTCAGACGAGGGGCATCAGAGCCTAGATCGAAGTGCGCGCTCTCTTCACGGAGCGTCTCAAGCGAGCGTTCCGCCTGCTCGAACTCGTCGGCTCTGGCTTTGCGATAGGCAGCGGAGGTCGGGGGATCGATCCCGAAGAGCATATAGGATTCCAAAGCCCGAATGGTGTCGGTGAAGTGGGAGCGGACATCGCGGCTTCCGGTAATGAGCGGCAGCCGATGGATGATGATCACGTCGGAGAGATGATTCGCCTCCGCGATGCGCTCATGTGCAGTGAACGCGCTGAGAAACATCGCAGCGACCAGCACTCCAGTGCTGAGACCAAGCTTTGACTCGAGTTTCATGACGATCCTTGTGTGTGATGGGCGTGCGGTGGGATGACCTGCGGGCCCGGGAGGCTATTGGGCGTTAAAGTTCACTTCAACCTGTGATTCAGAGACAGTCGGGTTGGGGGCAAATCGCCAGCGGCTCACTGCATCCTGGGCAGCCGGTGCAAGCAGGGCATGGCCCGATTCGACTTTGACCGAAGACACGGTTCCGTCCGGCTGGATCGTGACCATAAGCACAACGGTGCCGCTGACATGCATCCGGCGGGCAATCTCGGGGAAGCTGGGAGCTACGCGCGAGACGACGGCGCGATGTACGCTATCCGCGGAGGCGCTGCCGGTGCATGAGGCGAAGCCGCCGATGAGCAGAAAGAGACGAACAAGACTGAGTCGGATTGCCAAGATTACCTCCAGGTAGTACAGAGGTAATATCGGCCATGCGGGTGGATGCTTTAGGGGGTTACCGCGAGAAGCCGGGTAATCTCAGCGAAGGTCAGGTTCTCCGCAGGGCTCGAGGTGCGCTGCTTCCAGTCGAGAAAGAGCTTGCCGTAGCTATCGGTCAAACACGTTGCCGGATCGATCTCAAGCAGGACAAGGGTCTTGTCGATCCATGCAGTTGGGCCCTCTACCTCGGCGTAGGTGCCGATCGGGGTCTCATCGATGACCAGATGTCCTCCGCTCTTCGAAGTTTCATCGACCGAGTGACTCCATTCCGTGCGGTATTTTTCGTAGTGGAACACAGGCTGATAGCCAAGCTGGGTAAAGATCTCTGCCATGGCTTCGCATTCGGCCACTGTGGTCTCGGTCTCGATGCGTATCTTGTAGCGCATGGTGCTGACCGGCTCTCCGTCCGGCTGGCGTTTATGGGTGACGGTGCAGAGGCTACCGTAACGCCGAATGCGAAGAAGCTGCCTTCGCGCGCGCAGCACGCGATCCTTGGTGTCGTACAGAGTATTTCGCTCGAAGGTGCGGGGTGTATCGAGGTGAAATCCCAGACCAGAGAGTCTGGCCTGAAGAGCTTCCGGATCCAGAACGGGAAACTTGAGCTCGATCTCAGAGTTCTGCATGAAGGCAGTATACGGTCAGGCGGCCCGGGACACAGCCGGGGTACAGGCGACCTCCGAGTAGGAATGGATTGAGGACAGGCGGTGCTCCGGGAGGGCTGCACTTCACAGTTCAATCTTCATCCATCAAGAGGGCGGATGCGATGCGGCGGAGAGTTAGGTGTGCTCGGGGCGCGAAGAATGAGAAAATTTGCGGGATCGTTGCCCAGCGGGATGCCGTCGCGTTCGAAGGCAAGGATGATGCGGCGGCGGAGTTCGCGGAGCACGCCGTCACGCTGGTTGGCGCGCACGCGAATCTGGATAGGATAGCTGATCGCTCGTCCTTCGATCTTATTGACGCCGAGAACGACCGGATCGGCGATGGCAATGTCCTTGAAGGCCTTGTCATTGCGGACTTCTGCGGCGAGGCTGGTGAGCAGGGCGATGACCTTGTCGGGATTGGCGCTGGCGTCGACGCTGACGTCGAGAGAGGCAAGCGAGAAGTCACGGGAGAGATTGGAGACAATAGCGATCTGGCTATTGGGGATGGTGTAGAGGGTGCCGTCGAAGTCTCGCAGCGTGGTACGACGCAGGGAAAGGTCTTCAACTGTCCCCTTAAGACTCGAAATCATGATGACTTCACCGACGTTGTACTGGTCTTCGACGAGGATGAAGATGCCGTTGAGCATGTCCTTGAAGAGCGATTGTGCGCCGAGCCCGATGCCAACGCCAAGAATGCCGGCCGAGGCGAGCAGAGGCTGGTAGGGAATATCGAACAGATTGAGGATTTGAAGAAAGGCGATGAAGCCGAGAACGCCGTAGGAGGTGGCACGCAGAATGGACGCCATGGTGCGAAGCTGCGCGGCGCGGTGGAAGTTGCCGACGTGATTGTCGGCGCGGGTGCGGAGTCTTTTGACGAAGAAGAGCACGATGCGCTGCAGCACAAAGATGACCAGAAGAATCGCGAGCAGCCGGGGGAGCTTGTCGCTGAGGAAGAGAACAAAAGCGTTATGCCAGCCGCGAGCGAGTGCCTGGGCGACGTGTTCGTCCTGTGAGGCTGGTTGCGGGAGCACGGCCGGAAAGAGCATGATGACAGCGTCTCGCTTTCGAAAAGAATGCCGTAGAACAGAATGCGTCAGCAGACGGTTCAGATGCAATGCCGGGCCGCAAATGGCAAGCGCGAAGGCAGCAGCGGGCGCATGGAGGTGTGGGATGAAAGTGCTTGGAGTGGCGCTAACCGTAGTGCTTCTGCTAGGAGCGGCGGCAGCGAAGTTGAGCGGAGGGGAGAGGATGCAGCAGCAACCGCCTGCGAACGGTCTTCCGGGCATCGCAAGGCCTCCCGGAGACGATCATGCGATCTCACCTGCAATTGCGGAGAAGCAGGAGCAGGTGCGCAATGCGGAACGGCAAAAGCGGCTGGTGGCGGACACGAACAAGTTGCTGGGCCTGGCTACCGAACTCAAGCAGGACGTGGATAAAACGAACAGCAACGTCATGTCCGTGGAAGTGATCAAGAAGGCGGAGGAGATTGAAAGATTAGCGCACAGTGTGAAGGAAAAGATGAAGGGCTAAGAACAGGGTGTAAGGAATAAGTTTAGGGAATAGAAGGCTCTTCCGGTTTTGACTCTGTCGTGCGATGGAGATCAAGTGATCACCCAGAATGGGTTTACCGCAGATTAAGGGTTTAGGGTCAGAGCGGAGGCTGCGCTGATTTGCGGAACGGGAAGGCCCGGGGCCGGGGTGGCGGAGTTCTGGAGGGCGCTGACGATGGTTTCAGCGCTCCAGTCCGGGTGCGCGGCGCGGAGCAGGGCGGCTGCTCCAGCGGCGAGAGGCGCAGAGGCGCTGGTGCCGATGGCCTGAACGTAGGCGGTGTGGCCGAGGTCAAAACAGCCATAGCTGTGGGAGCTGTCGCCGGGAAGGCCATCCGTGGTGTTGGGGAGGCCGGAGCTGCAGGCCCCGAGGATCCAGCCGCTGACCGCAGTGTCGGCACCCTCGGGGTAGCTTCCGCCGGGGGCTGCGAGTGCGTTGAGCGGAGCTCCATAGTTGCTGTAGTAGGCCAAGGAGACGGGTCCGGGAGAACATACCGCGCCGCTGCTGGTGTTCTGGGCACAGGCGGGATTGGTGGAGGCGACCAGGGCCAGGACGCCCCTGGATTGCGCGGGAAGCTCGACATAGCGCGGGCCGGAGAGGTTGAGCCCGTCGTTTCCGGCCGAGGTGACCAGGACTGCATTCGCCTGCAGGGCGGCATAGGTGATCTGATTGAAGGCGGCAAGCAGGCCGGCGCCGTCGCCTGAGGTCAGATCGACGGTGGCTCCGATGGAGAGACTGATCACGTCGGCATGATTGGAGATGGCGTCTTCGATGCCCTGCATCACCCAGCTGAGCAAGCCGCTGGCTTCTCCGGCTTCGCATTGCTGCGCGGTCGTACCAGGTCCTGCGGCCGGCATGCGTTGAAGGACCTTAATATTGAGAATGCTGGCGATGGGGGCGACTCCGATGATCTGCCCGGTGCCGGGTCCGATCGCGCCGGCGGCGAGCGAGGCGGTCCAGGTGCCGTGGCCGGACTGGTCCTGCGGAGTGCCGTCGTCGCATGGGCTCGGAAATCCGGTCTGGGGATCCTGGTTGACTTCGGTAAGGTTCAGCGCAAGATTGGGAGCGATGTCAGGGTGGGCCTGATCAACGCCGCTGTCGAGTATTGCGATTCGGACGCCCTTGCCCATGGTGGTGTCCCAAGGCCCATTCGCCGGGCCGCCGGGGACACTGTTGCCGAATCCTCCAACCTGCTGGACGGCCCAGCCCTGAGGAGTGCTGGTGTAGTAGGTATCGTACGGCGGTGAAGGAGGAGGCAGCGTCGAAGGCGCAGAAGGCTGCGGAGCTGGGATTTCGGGTGGCGGCACGGTAAGGATGGCGCCGTGGGTCGGGAGTTTCCCGATCGGAGACGCGGAACCCGTGGAGGATTGGCCTGCGCTTGTGCTTGTCTCGGCTGGAGCCGGGTGCCGTATGCCGATGCGATGGGCCGAGACGATACGGTCGTGCAGGACATAGGCGACGTTGGGCTGAGCAGAGAGTAGACGAACGGCGCTGGCATCGTCCTGCGTCTCCGGGGTGGCCACGGCGACCACGCCAAGGTGCTCATTGCGCCGGGTCAGAAGGGCTCCGGCAGCCGCTGTACGGAGTTCGGCATCGGCTGGGATGAAGGCGTTGTGGTAGAGCACAAGGTAATGGTGCGGCGCAAAGCTGGTAGTGTCGATCTGGCATTGAGCCATTCGCGAGCTGCTGCAGAGGCCGCCACAGACGAATCCAAGCAATGCGATGTGACGGACCAAAAGGCTGCCTTCCTTGCTCGACGATTTGCCGCAAAGAGCGGGGATGATGCGAAGGATCACGAACACACCTCGTACTTGCGCTGAGGTATGCATCGGCGGAAAACAGGAGCACATGAGGGGAGACCGGATTGTGTGCTATTACTTGGGTCTGGGGATCGAAGGAAAACTCATAACATTCTGCAAATGGAGCGGATTGACCCTGATCGATTCGACATGCTCTAATTGCGGACTTTGTGAAGCTATTTGCGAATCTGTGTTGTAAGGAGACCAGTGCATGTTTGAAGTTGGCTTGTTGGCTGTGGCGTTGGGTGGGCAGGCAGAGGCGCCCGGGTATGGCGGCAGTGAGGGGGGGCAGGTTTATCTTTGGATTGCGCTTGGGGTTGGGGTGCTGGCTCTGCTGACAGCGCTGACGCTGGCTCGCGCGGTGATTGCTTCGGATACGGGGACGTCGGAGATGCGGGCGATCTCCGATGCAATTCGCGAGGGTGCGGAGGCGTTTCTACGGCGGCAGTATATGACGATCGGGGCGATTGCGCTGGTGCTGGCGGTCGTACTGTTTGTCGGTTACAGGATCTCGCCGCGGACCTCGCCGTATGCGCTGAAGACGGTGATCAGCTTCCTGGTCGGTGCGGTGTGCTCTGCATTGGCTGGATATACGGGGATGTACTGCTCGATCCGGGCAAACATCCGGACGGCCTCGGCGGCGCGTACGAGCTTGAACAAGGCGCTGCAGATGGCGCTTCGGGGCGGAGCGGTGACGGGACTGGTGGTGGTGGCGCTGTCTCTGCTGGGAGTGGGTTCGCTGTTCCTGTTCTTCGGCGGCCTTGAGCATCCCGAGGCGGTCCCCTATCAGTTGGTTGGATTCGGTTTCGGGGCATCTCTTGTGGCTCTGTTTGCGCAGCTCGGGGGCGGCATCTACACGAAGGCAGCCGATGTGGGCGCGGACCTGGTGGGCAAGGTGGAGGCCGGCATCCCGGAGGATGATCCTCGCAATCCGGCGGTGATTGCGGACCTGGTAGGGGACAATGTCGGCGACTGCGCGGGTCGCGGCGCGGACATCTTCGAGTCGACGGCAGCGGAAAACGTGGGCGCGATGATTCTGGGCGCAGCGTTGTATCCGGTGTTCGGAGTGAAGGGAATTCTGTTCCCGCTGATCGTGCTTGCAATTAATCTGATTGCGAGTGTTGTCGGTGTTCTCGTGGTGAAGACGCGAGAAGACGAAGACCCGATGCATGCGCTGAACCGCGGATTCTATGTCACCTCGGCGCTTGCCCTGCTGGGGTTTGCGGGCGCGGTGTATACGATGCTGAACGGGCCGAATGTTCAGCCTGTGTGGCTGCTCGGCTGCGGCGTTATCGGGCTGATCACGTCCTTCCTGTTTGTCTGGATCACGGAGTATTACACGGAGTCGCGGTACCGTCCGGTGCAGTCGATTGCGACGGCGTCCCTGACCGGTCCTGCAACCAACATCATCAGTGGGTTGGCGGTAGGGATGGAGACGCCAGCGATGCCGGTGGTTGCGATCTCGGCGGCGCTGCTGCTGAGCTACTACTTCGGCGTGCAGGGACTGCATGATGTTGTAGGCATTAGCGATTATGCAAAGGGCATCTACGGCACGGCGATCGCCACGATGGGCATGTTGAGCTGTGCGGCCTACATTCTGGCGATGGATACCTTCGGTCCGATCACAGATAATGCGGGCGGCATTATCGAGATGTCGAACCAGCCGGACGCGATTCGCGAGCGGACCGACAAGCTGGATTCGGCTGGTAATACGACGAAGGCGTTGACGAAAGGCTATGCGGTCGGATCGGCGTCGCTGGCGGCGTTTCTACTGTTCTCGGCCTATCTCGAAGAGATCAAGGTGATCGTGACGGCCAAGGTTGCGGCGGCGGGCGGATACATGCCGGCTGGGTGGAGCTTCACGAACATCAACCTGGCGCAGGTGCCGGTGTTTGTGGGGGCGCTGCTGGGGGCGACCCTAACGTTTCTTTTTAGCTCAATGGCGATCAAGGCCGTGGGACGAACGGCGCAGATGGTGGTGCAGGATGTGCGTAATCAGTTCCGGGAGAATCCCGGCATCATGCAGGGGACGTCGAAGCCGGACTACGGGCGCTGTGTCCGGATTGTGACCGGCGCGGCGCTGAAGGAGATGGTGCTGCCGGGAGCTCTGGTGGTGGGACTTCCTGTGGTGGTTGGGCTGATCTTCCGGAACTTCAGCGCAAGCTATCAGGCGGACACAACGGTGTATGCTCCAGGGGCAATTCTGCCTGTTCCTGCGATTGGCGGCGTGCCGGTGAATCTCGCCGGTGCCGAAGCTGTGGCCGGGTTGCTGATGGTAGGCACCATTGCGGGCGTGCTGCTCGCAATGCTGATGAACAATGGCGGAGGGGCTTGGGATAACGCGAAGAAGTACATTGAGACGGGACAGTATGGGGGAAAGAAGAGCGAGGCGCATAAGGCGGCTGTGGTCGGGGATACGGTGGGCGACCCATTCAAAGACACCGCGGGCCCGAGCTTGCATGTGCTGATCAAGCTGCTGGCGACGATCACGCTGGTGCTTGCGCCGTTGTTCGTCTAAGCGGCTGCGAAGTGTTGCGCGAGGCCGACGTTGGCCGGCCTCTTTATGACCGCCAGCAAATTGACCCTCGGGTAAAAAAGACCGGTTCGGACTGGTCGAAACAAGCCGCTTTCCCGGTACAATTCTCTTTGCGACTGCTTGACTGCTGTCGTTTCGAAACATGCCGACTTGAGGGATAGGTACATGGCAAGACAATCTGGCACCGGTGTGCAGGAGAGCAGGAAGACGGCGGTTGATATGGCGCAGGGTCTTCTGAGCCGCGATCAGATGGTGGAGTTCTACCGCCTCATGTACCTGTCACGGCGGATAGACGATCGCGAAATTGTCTTGAAGCGGCAGCAAAAGATCTTCTTTCAGATCTCATGCGCCGGTCACGAGGCTCTGCTGGTGGCGGCGGGCATGGCGATGAAGCCGGGACATGATTGGTTTTTTCCGTACTATCGCGATCGAGCCCTATGTTTGGCTCTGGGTAACACGGCGGAAGAGCAGCTGCTCCAGGCGGTAGGCGCGGCCGACGACCCCGCGAGCGGAGGGCGGCAGATGCCTTCGCACTGGTCGAGCAGGAGTTTGAACATCGTGTCGCCTTCTTCTTCGACGGCAACTCAGTGTCTGCATGCCATTGGATGCGCGGAGGCGGGACGATTTTTCTCAAAATATCCTGACGCGGCGAAGAAACACGTGGGGGATTACCGCGAGTTTAAAGATGTGACATTTCATGGCGACGAGGTCGTGTATGTGTCGATCGGCGAGGGATCGACCAGCCAGGGAGAGTTCTGGGAGTCGCTGAATACGGCTTCGAATGGAAAGCTGCCGGTGTTGTACGTAGTGGAGGACAACGGGTATGCGATCTCCACTCCGGTAGAGGTGAATACGCCGGGCGGCAACATCTCGAAGCTGGTGGCGAACTTCCCCAACTTCCACTTTGCTGAGATCGACGGGACCGATCCGATTGCCTGCTATGCCGCAATGACGGAGGCGGTGGCGTACTGCCGCGCGGGAAGGGGTCCAGCCCTGGTGCATGGGCATGTGATTCGGCCTTATTCGCATTCTCTCAGTGACGACGAGCGGCTGTACCGGTCGGCGGAAGAGCTGCAGGAGGATGCCGCGCGGGATCCGATATCGCGCATGCAGATGCGGTTGTTGCGTGAAGGCATTCTGGACGCGGAGGGGATCAACCGGCTGGAGCGGCAGGTGGATGAAGAGGTGCAGCGGGCTGCCGATCGTGCGGTCATGGCTGCGCTACCTACAATTGCCTCCATCCCGAAGCACGTTTACTCGGAGGACCTGAGCGTACAGGATGCGCGTTTCGCGACCGAGCCGGTGGCGACAGCAGATTCTACGGAACGCACGATGGCCGATCTAATCAATCTCTGTCTGAAGGACGAGATGCGCCGGGACGAGCGGGTGGTGGTGTTTGGCGAAGATGTTGCCGATGCCAGCCGCGATACGGCATTGCGGGCGGGAAAAGTGAAAGGAAAGGGCGGCGTCTTTAAGCTGACGGCTGGCCTACAGACGGAGTTTGGCAGCGACCGCTGCTGGAATTCGCCGCTGGCTGAGGCAAACATCACCGGCCGCGCGATAGGGATGGCGGTGCGGGGCATGAAGCCGGTAGCGGAGATTCAGTTCTTCGACTATATCTGGCCGGCGATGCACCAGATGCGGAACGAACTGCCGCTGCTGCGCTGGCGCTCGAACGGAGCGTTCAGTTGTCCGCTGGTGATACGGGTGCCGATCGGGGGTTATCTGACGGGCGGGTCGATCTATCACTCGCAGTCCGGCGAGAGCATCTTCACTCATACGCCAGGGGTTAGGATTGTGATGCCTTCGAATGCGCTCGACGCGCTGGGGCTGCTGCGGACTGCGATTCGCTGCGACGACCCCGTGATTTTTTTCGAGCACAAGCGACTCTACCGCGAGACGTTTGGACGGGCGGCGTACCCGGGGCCGGATTATTGCATTCCGTTTGGCAAGGCGAAGGTAGTACGGCCTGGAAAAGATCTGACGGTGCTGACGTATGGGGCAGTGGTGCCGCGTGCTTTACAGGCAGCGCAGAAGCTGCACCGAGATACCGGAGTGGATGTCGAGTTGATTGACCTGCGCAGTTTGGCGCCCTATGACTGGGAGGCGATTGCGGAGAGCGTGAAGAAGACCAGCCGCGTGCTCGTCGCGCACGAGGACATGCTGAGCTGGGGGTACGGAGCGGAGATTGCAGCGCGGATCGGGGATGAACTTTTCCACGACCTCGACGCTCCGGTCCGCAGGGTCGCTGCCATGGACACCTTTGTGGCGTATCAGCCTGTTCTCGAAGATGCGATTCTGCCGCAGCCTGAGGACTTGTACCGGGCGATGCAGGAGCTGGCTGCTTTCTGAACTCAGCGCAACTGTGATCTCAATCTTGTGTTTGTGATTTCGAGCGCGGACTTGCGGCTCCTCCCTGGGAGTCGCCCTGCGCAATGAGGTCTTCATGCGCGCCCTTTGTCCGTCCGCGATAGTGTTTGCAGGTTTGTCGAGGAGCCTGGTAGCGGCTTTCCTATGCGTGACGATGGTTGAGCAGCCGATGGTAGCCGCGACTTCGGTCGGGAAGGCGGCGCGCGGCCCGGTGCAGCAGATTCAAGGCCAGCAGCGCGTGCTGCATGTGTTGAACCGGTTTACGTTCGGAGCGCGACCCGGAGATGTTGCTGCCGTGCAGGCGATGGGAGTACGCCAGTGGTTCGAGCGGCAATTGAACCCGCAGAGTATCGACGATTCGGCTCTCGATGCCCGGCTGGCAGCATTTCCTGCGATGCAGATGCAGCAGGCCGAGTTGATGGAGCGATATCCCAGCCCACAGGTTTTGCGGCAGATTGAAGCGAGAGGTCTGCCTCTTCCGGCGGACCCGGTTGAGCATGCGATTTATGCGGACCAGATAGCGTTTTACAAGCAGGCAAAGGCCAAACGCGAGGCCCAGCAAGCTGCTGCTGCCGCTCCAGCGACCGAAAGCGGCAGTGCTGCAGGCAGCGGGATGACTTCCGCTGCTGCGAGCAGTGCGGCGCTGCCTGGAGACGGAGTCGATCCGGCAAGTCCGGCCATGGTAGTTCATGAGAAGCAGCTTTACGCCGGCTTGGATGCGATGCGCATCATCAATTTGCCTCCGGATGAGAGAATGCGCCGGTTTCTGGCCCTCTCTCCGGATCAGTTGACGTCTTTCTGGAAGAGCCTGAACGGCGAGGAGCGGGCAGCTGCGCTCGAAGGTTTGAACCCACTTCAGCGTGAGACTTTGGACTCGCTGCAGGGTTCGCCACGGATGATCGATGCGGAGCTGACGGAGTCGCGCATGCTGAGGGACGTCTACAGCGAGCGGCAGCTGGAAGCTGTCATGACTGACTTCTGGCTGAACCACTTCAATGTCTATAACAGGAAGAATCAGGAGGAGCCGAATCTGCTGCCGGCGTATGAGCGGGAGGTGATAAGGCCACACGCGCTTGGAAATTTTGAAGACCTGCTGGTGGCGGTCGCGCGAAGTCCCGCGATGTTGATGTATCTGGATAACTGGCAGAGCATCGGGCCGGATTCCGTGGCGGCGCGGAACGCTCAAGTGAGGAAGGCGGCGAACGATCGCGGGCTGAATGAAAATTATGCGCGCGAACTGATGGAGCTGCACACGATCGGCGTGCAATGCGAGGTGAGCCGGGATCATCCTGTAAGCGCGTTGAACAAGGCGTGCGGGCGGGGATACACGCAGCAGGACGTAACCGAAGTGGCCAAGGTGCTCACCGGATGGACGATCGACCAGCCGGCTCGACTCGGCATGTACCGGTTTGAGGAGCGGCGGCATGAGCCGGGCACGAAGACGGTCTTAGGAAAAAAGATCGATGAGAACGGCGAGAAAGAAGGACTGCAGGTGTTGCATATGCTGGCGACGAGTCCTGCGACGGCGAGGCTGGTCTCGACGCAGCTGGCGGTGCGCTTCGTCAGCGATACACCGCCGCCTGCGCTGGTGGACCGGATGGCAAAGGCATTCCTGTCGAGCCACGGTGACCTCAAGTCCGTGCTGCGGACGATGTTCAATTCGCCGGAGTTCTGGTCTCCGGAGGTGTACCGCGCGAAGGTGAAGACGCCGGAGGAGTTTGTGCTGTCGGCAGTTCGGGCGAGCGGGGCAGAGGTGACCCGGGCGTCGGCTCTGGTGCAATCGCTGAATAAGCTGGGAATGCCGTTCTACGGAATGCAGACGCCGAACGGATACAGCTGGATGGCGATGAGCTGGGTGAATACGGGGGACCTGGTGAGCCGGATGAATTTCGCTCTCAGTCTTAGTAGTAACCGCATTCCCGAAGTGGTGACGGATTGGAACGCGATCACGGGCCAAGGGAGTGGCGGATCGAATGCAGCGGGTTTGGGCACAGACAAGATCCAAGTGCTGCGCTCTGCGAAGGAGCAGGGATTGGAGACCGTTCTTCTGGGGCAGCTCGCAGGGGAACAAACTCGGACAACGGTGCTTGGACAGGGCAATGAAGAGGCGCTGCAGCAACAGGCGGTGAGGAACTTCTCCATCCGCGCGGAGGATACGGAGCCAATGGCACAGGTGCTGCGCGCGAGTGGGCCGAAGCAGCCAGTAAAGCCTCCGCTGGATCGGGATGCAGCTGCGATGGCTGGTCTGTTGCTGGGTTCGCCTGAATTTCAGCGGCGCTAGACGACCCGCGGCGAACAACTTCCTATGAGAAGGCGAGTTTAAACAAGCGGCGAGCGGAGCCGCTGACCGACCAAGCTGCAGGGAGATCAATGATGGCTGATACAAGTTTGTTTGCGGATCGAAGCGACTGGGGATGCGACCTCCACGGAAGGGATGCGGCACGGAGGTGTGTGACCCGGCGAGGGTTCATGAAAGGCGGGGCGCTGGCCCTGATCGGAACCTCGGCTATCCCGACTTTTCTGACGCGGAGTGTGCTGGGACAGGCGACGGCTGCGGCTCGCAGCAAGAAGAAGCTGGTGGTGTTGTTCCAACGCGGCGCTGCGGACGGGCTGAACGTTGTGGTGCCGTATCGAGAGAAGAATTACTACGCCATGCGTCCTGCCATCGCGATCCAGGAGCGGGACGTTCTCGACCTGAATGGGTTTTTTGGACTGCATCCGGCCATGCAGGCGTTCAAGCCGCTCTACGACCAAGGTCATCTGGCGATCGTTCATGCTGCCGGATCGCCCGACACGACGCGATCGCACTTCGACGCGCAAGATTATATGGAGAGCGGTACTCCGGGTGTCAAGGCGACGCAAGACGGATGGCTGAATCGGGCGTTGCAGGCGGAGGGGATGAACAAAGGAGCTTCGGCATTTCGTGCCGTGGCGCTTGGAAGCCAAGTTCCGCGTACGCTGCAGGGCAAGGTGCCGGCGATTGCCATGACGAGTCTCACTGACTTCTCCGTGGGCGGCCAAGGTCCGCAGAGTTTGCCGATCAGCTCTGCGTTTCAAGCCATGTACGACAAGAGTTCGGATGCTGTCCTGCATGGCACAGGACAAGAGACCTTCGAGGCGGTCAAGATGCTGAAGTCAGCCGATCCAGCCCGCTATCGACCGGCTGCGGGCGTGGTCTATCCCGACACGCCGTTCGGAAACAGTATGAGGCAGGTGGCGCAGCTCATGAAGGCGAACCTCGGAGTCGAAGCGGCCTTTTGCGACATTGGCGGATGGGATACGCACCAGAACCAGGGCGGAGTGAACGGGCAGTTGGCGAACCGGCTGAAGGAGTTTTCTGAAACGATCGCGGCCTTCTGGAACGATATGGGAGCGGATGCGGAAGAGATAACACTGGTGACTATGTCGGAGTTTGGCCGGACGGCACGGCAGAATGGCACGGGTGGAACCGACCATGGGCATGCCAATGTGATGTTTGTGCTGGGCGGCAGGGTGAGCGGGGGACGGGTGTACGGTCGCTGGCCGGGGCTTGAAGAGGAGCAATTGAACGAGGGACGCGACCTGGCGGTGACGACGGACTTCCGAAGTGTGCTGGGGGAGGCTGCTTACCGGACTGTGGGAGCGAGGAATCTCGATTTCGTGTTCCCGGGAGCCCAACTAAAACCGCCAGGGTTTCTGAACTTCAGCTAGGCCCGCGGTTAGAGTTGTGGGTGCAAGACTTCTCCCATTTATGGAATACAAATAAACTGCATCTACGAAATAGTGAAAAACCAAGGACAACTTTTTCTTTGTACCCGCGTCTTATGAATTGTAGTAAATAATAGCCGAGCATGTTGTTCCCACGGTTTGGCTTCCCACATCCGCAACAAAAGAAACTCCCCACCTTCCTGTAAGGCTCCCAGAGTACCGGGAGCCTTCACGCCTTTTGGTAAGAGAACCGCAGTTTACGCGATGCCGACCTTACGGTCGAGGGACATCGCACCCGCACCGCAGGAGACCAGCATGACTGCGATGGCGATCAGCGCAAGGATGTAGTTGTAGATCCCGAAGCCAGCATGGATGCCGATCAAGAAGAAAGCGACCAGCATGTTGACGGCGATTAGGGCGGCAGAGAAGCGGGTAAAAAGTCCTAGAATCAAGAGTATTCCCCCGATGAACTCAGTGAACGCCGAGATGTAGCCGAGCCAATACGGCAAACCAAGCGTTGTTACATAGTGGGCGAAGTGGTGAAGGGCACCGTGCGGGACTACTTTGCCATAGCCGTGAACAGCCATGGACGTACCGAGCGTAAGACGCAGCAGGAGGGCAGCGAGCGGTTGAAGACTGTTGAGCCACTTCGTCATATGAGATCCTGCACAAGCGTATAGCGGCAGCGGCGGGCGTTCGAGGCAATCTATAAGGACGGTGCCCTGGAAGCAATGGGTGAGGGAAGATACTGGTCTAGAAAATGGGCGACGGTTTGGCGGTAAATGGCTTGCGAAGTTGCGCTGAGTGCTAGGGTGAGCTTGGGGGAGGCTGCGTTCCGAAACGCTTTTTCGCCTGACGAGGTGCGGGAGAGCAGGAGCTTTGGCGTGTGGAGGATGGAGAGCGGTTGGATGAGCGGAAAGCGGTCGTGGAACAGCAGATCTACTGGAAGAAGACGGGAGCGAGGATCGCGCCGCGCCTCATCGAGCAGGTCCCCGTTGGCTGAGTCGAGGATAACGGCGCGAATTGCGGGGTGAGTGAGTGCCAAGTGAGTGGCAAGCGAGGATCCAATACCGAGACCGTACGGTACGATTCGATTCGGACCATTCGATCGCGAGTCGAGGATGTACCGCCATGCGGAATCAGCATCTTGCATCATCGTCCGTTGATTGGGCCGGATAGCGGCACTTTGCCCGTAGCCGCGATAGTCGAACGCGAAGATGTCGGCTCCCACTGCATGTAGGGATTCGAGCACTGGGACGTAGTCGGTCAAAGCACCGTCCCCGCCTGGAAGGAACAGAATGGTGGCATGGGGATAGCGGGGCGCAGGAGTGGCTGGAATCCACCATCCAATGAGTTGGGGGACAGCGGATTCGTCGGGACCGAAACGAACGACTTCATACCGTATTCCCGCGATGGACGCCGGTCTGGAAGAGCTGCGCGTTGGATGCAACACGAGTTGCCACTGGCCCTGGTAGAAGAGCACGCACAAAGCTAAGTAGGCACATATCAGGGCAGCGATCAGCACGATGCCGACACCTTTCAGCAGCCAAATGGGATCGACCGGTTCGGGATTGGCGGGCTGAGGAATGGTGCGACGATCAGATTTTGGGCGGAGCATGGGCGGGCTTGTGTATCGACTGTAGCACTCGAAGGCAGGCGGCGGGCTACCATAAGCAATAAGGAGTTCGTGCGTGGCGCAGTGGGTCAGGTTATGTGGACTTGGAGACGCTCCGGCGACAGGCCGGGTGATGGAGTCTGAGATAGACGGAGTGCAGGTTTGTCTCGCCAATGTGGGCGGCGCGTTAGCGGCCTTAAACAATATCTGCCCGCATCGGCAAGGTCCGCTGGGCCAGGGGTGGTTGGAAGGCGAGGCAGTGGTTTGTCCCTGGCACTCCTGGGCATTTCATACGAAGACGGGAGCGGCGGTATACCCGGCGGGAGAACGAGTGGAGGTTTTTCCCCTGCGGGTGGACGGAGACGATGTGCTGGTGGATATCGAATAGGAGACAAGAGTGTCGAGCGAGGAACATACAGGGGCTGAGGAAAACTCTCCGGTGCGAAAAGATGGAAGACGCGATACGCTGCAAGCAACTACAGGCCGCTCGCAAAGAGCGGCTGCGGGAGAGAGGGGTTTCTATCCATGAAGCTGAGAAAATTGGCACTTGCTGCCGTCGCCGTCGTTGTATTAGCTGGTTCGGTGGTTCCTGCGAACGCCGCAGTGCGCCATCATCACCGTCATCACCACCACCACCGCTAACGAGTATTGTTTTTTCGAAGACGACCCGGCTCTCTCGCCGGGTCTTTTTCTTTGCGCAAGCGCTTCGTGTGCGGCCGCTGCTCTGCAGCGCCGATGCTGATAGAATCGATTGAATCCACTCCCAGCAGGAGAGGCAATGCAGGCAATACTGGCGCTGGAGGACGGGCGCACTTTTCGCGGCAAGAGTTTTGGCGCACGGGCGGAATGCTCTGGCGAGGTGGTCTTCAATACATCGCTCACCGGCTATCAGGAGATCTTTACCGATCCCTCGTATGCGGGCCAGATAGTAGTGCTAACGAATCCTCACATTGGCAACTATGGAACGACACCGAGCGATGCAGAGGCTTCCCGGCCCTACATCGAAGGCCTGGTGACGCGCGAGTTTTCTCCGGTAAGTTCGAACTGGCGGTCCACACAGGTAGCCGATGAGTATCTGGAGCGGTATGGCGTTCCGGTGATCTCAGAGGTGGATACGCGCGCCGTAGTGCGGCATCTGCGAGCGAACGGTGTGATGCGCGGTGTCATTGCTGCCGGCGAGAGCCTTGATGTGAATGCGCTGGTCGCGAAGGCACGCGCTATCCGCAAGATGGATGGAACCGATCTGGCAAGCGCGGTGAGCACCGAAACTGCTTATGCGTGGGACGCGAGTGAGCCGAAGAACCAGAGCGACGATGGGCTGCTGAGCTCAGCCGCGAAGGGTGACGCAGAGCAGATGCATGTAGTCGCCTACGATTTCGGGATCAAAGAGAACATTTTGCGGATGCTGACCCGGGAGAACTGCCGGGTGACGGTGGTTCCGGCGAAGACGCCTGCGACGGACGTGCTGGCCATGGAGCCGGATGGAGTGTTCTTTTCCAATGGCCCGGGCGATCCGGAGCCGCTGGGGTATGCGGTTGAAAATGTGAAGCAGTTGCAGGGCAAGACGCCGATCTTCGGGATTTGCCTAGGGCACCAGATCTTCGGGCTGGCACTCGGAGGCAAGACGTACAAGCTGAAGTTTGGACACCATGGGGGCAATCATCCGATTCTGAATCATAGTACGGGCAAGGTGGAGATCACGGCGCAGAATCATAACTACAACGTCGATCCGGATTCGCTGCCGGCGGATGTGGAGCGGACGCATACGAATCTTAATGACCAGACACTGGCCGGGTTGCGGCACAGGACTGATCCGATGTTCAGCGTCCAATATCACCCGGAGGCCAGTCCAGGACCGCATGACTCGCATTATCTGTTCAGGGACTTCCGAAAGATGATGGAAGAGTTCAAGAAATGAGCAAACGGCGCGGCTTCGGTCGCGCATTTTTTCGGTGCAAAGAAACAGATGAAGGAACAAGATGCCGCGTAGGAATGATATTGCGAAAATTCTGGTGATCGGTTCAGGGCCGATTGTGATTGGGCAGTCGGCTGAGTTCGATTACTCGGGGACGCAGGCGTGCAAAGCGTTGAAGGCCGAGGGGTATGAGGTGGTGCTGGTGAACTCAAACCCAGCGTCGATCATGACCGATCCTGAGGTGGCGGACCGCACTTACATTGAGCCGCTGACCGCCGCTTATCTCGAGGAGATCCTTCGGATCGAGCAGGAGATGCTGAGCCCAGATGGTCTGAGCGGCAAGGGGAAGTTCGCTGTGCTGCCGACTGTGGGCGGGCAGACAGCGCTCAATCTCGCGGTAGATCTGGCGGATTCGGGAGTGCTCGAAAGACTGCAGATCGAGTTGATTGGCGCAAAGCTTGAGGCGATCAAGAAGGCAGAAGACCGGCTGTTGTTCAAAGATGCGATGACGAAGATCGGGCTGGATATGCCGCGGTCTGCGTTGATCAATAACCTGAGAGACGGTTTGGAGTTTGCCGCGAAGATCGGGTTTCCGGTGGTGATCCGGCCCTCGTTCACGCTGGGCGGGTCGGGCGGCGGAATTGCCTATAACCGTGAGGAGTTAATGGAGATTCTCGCGCGCGGGTTGGATCTTTCTCCCGTGCACGAGTGTTTGCTCGAAGAGAGCGTGCTGGGCTGGAAGGAGTATGAGCTCGAGGTGGTGCGCGATCTGAAGGACAACGTGATCATCATTTGCTCGATTGAAAACTTCGATCCGATGGGCGTGCATACGGGCGATTCGATCACGGTGGCGCCGGCACAGACGCTGACCGATCGTGAGTACCAGCGCATGCGGGACGCGGCGATCCGGGTGATTCGGGAGATTGGCGTCGAGACAGGCGGCAGCAATGTGCAGTTCGCGGTGAATCCTTTGAACGGGCGGATGACGGTGATTGAAATGAATCCGCGGGTGTCGCGTTCAAGCGCGCTGGCGAGCAAGGCGACCGGATTCCCGATTGCGAAGATCGCGGCGCGGCTTGCGGTGGGCTATACGCTCGACGAGATTCAGAACGATATTACGCGGGCGACGCCGGCCTGCTTCGAGCCGACGATTGATTACGTAGTGGTGAAGATTCCCAAGTGGCAGTTTGAGAAGTTTCCCGGTGCGGATGAGAGCCTGGGGCCGCAGATGAAGTCGGTCGGCGAGGTGATGGCGATTGGCAAGACCTTCAAGGAAGCGATGATGAAGGCGGTGCGGTCGCTCGAGACGGGAAAGAAAGCAACGTCGGATGAGATTGAACCGCGGCGCCTGACGCAGCGGCTGGTGACGCCGCATCCTGACCGGCTGGCATACATTCGCTACGCTTTCGAGCGCGGCATGACGGTGCGGGAAGTGGCGCGAATGACGTCGATGGATCCGTGGTTTCTGTTTCAGATCAAGCAGATTACCGATGAGATCAAAGCTGTCGGCGGCGTTGCGATGTATGACGTGAGCGCGGAGCAGTTACGAGCGGCGAAGCGGATGGGTATCTCCGATGAGCGACTGGCGGCGAGCTGGGGGTTGAAGGGGCCGGAAGGGACGGCGGCGGTGCGGGCGCTGCGCAAGCAGTTGAACGTGATGCCGGTGTACAAGATGGTGGACACGTGTGCCGGGGAGTTTGAGAGCTATACGCCGTACCTCTACAGCTGCTATGACGAAGAGGACGAGGCGGCTCCGACGGCGCGGAAGAAGATCCTCATTCTAGGGAGCGGGCCGAATCGGATCGGACAGGGAATCGAGTTTGATTACTGCTGCTGCCATGCTGCATTCGCGCTGCGCGAGGACGGGTACGAGACGATCATGGTGAACTGCAATCCAGAGACGGTGTCGACCGACTACGACACGAGCGACCGGTTGTACTTCGAGCCGTTAACGCTCGAAGACGTGCTTGGGGTGTATGAGCACGAGGCTGCTTCGGGCGCGGAGATTGGGATGATTGTGCAGTTCGGCGGCCAGACTCCGCTGAATCTTTCGCTGCCGCTGAAGAAGGCCGGGGTTCCGATCATCGGGACTTCGCCGGAGTCGATCGACCTTGCAGAGGATCGGAAACGCTTTGGCAAGCTGATCGACGAGCTGAAGATACCGCAGCCGCAAGGAGCGATGGCGACCAGCGTGGACGAGGCTCTGGCAGGCGCAAATCAGGTGGGATATCCGGTGCTGGTGCGGCCGTCATATGTGCTCGGCGGCCGGGCGATGGTGATTGCGTACGACGACGAGGCAGTGGTTCGGTACATGTCAACGGCGATGGAATACTCCCAGGAACGGCCGGTGCTGATCGACCATTTTCTGGAGGATGCAGTCGAGTGCGATGTGGATGCGCTGTGCGATGGGGAGCATGTGGTGATTGCGGGCATCATGCAGCACATCGAAGAGGCAGGGATTCACTCGGGAGACTCCTCCTGTGTGCTGCCGGCTGTCGATCTGAGCAAGGATGTGCTCCGAACGATTCGGGAATACACGCGAAAGCTGGCAGTGGCCCTGAGTGTGCGCGGGCTGGTGAACATCCAGTTTGCGATTCAACGCGGTACGGTGTACGTCATAGAGGTCAATCCCAGGGCTTCGAGGACGGTGCCCTACGTCTCGAAGGCTACCGGTGTTCCGCTGGCTAAGATTGCGTCGCGCATCATGGTAGGACGAAAGCTGAAGGAACTGCTGCCGGAGCAAGTGGAGAACGGCGATGATTTAGAGACGGGGTCACATTTCTTTGTGAAGTCGCCGGTGTTTCCATGGGGCAAATTTCCGGGCGTGGACACAGTGCTGGGACCGGAGATGAAGTCGACCGGCGAGGTGATGGGGGTGGCGGACAACTTTGGCGAGGCCTTCGCGAAAGCGCAGATTGCGGCCGGGCAGGTGCTCCCGCTACAGGGGACGGTCTTTCTTAGCGTGAACGATCACGATAAAGCAGGAGTGGTTTCGCTGGCGACGCAATTTGTGGAAATGGGATTTCATCTGGTGGCAACGCATGGAACCGCGATGGTGCTTGAGCAGGCGGGACTGCAGCCGGAGCGCGTCTACAAGGTGAAAGAAGGCCGGCCGAATGTGGTGGATCTGATCAAGGGCGATCGTATTCAATTGATCATCAACACTCCGCGCGGGCAGGATACGTTCTTCGACGAGAAGGCAATTCGGCGAGCAGCGGTGATGGCACGCGTTCCTACGATCACCACACTGGCGGCGGCGCGCGCTGCTGCTGAAGGCATTGCCGCTCTGCAGGGGGGCAGCTTGAGTGTTGTGGCGCTGCAGACGCTGCATGCCAATCGGGTAGCGGCCGCCGGGGTGTGATGGTCTGCCGGGTCAGTGCGCGAAAATTCTTGACCCTGCCGCGTACCCGATCATGGAGAGCGGGATCCAGGCGCCGATGAGAATGCCGTCGCCTGCCATCAATCCGCTTCCGTGAGTGAAGGTGAAGAAGGTGCGCGAAAGCTTCTCGGCCGCACCACAGGTCTCGCACAAGCCATTGCCGGTAGGTAGGTCAAGCACCCAGACGCAGGCAAGCGAGAAGATGACCAGACCGGAGATCCAGACGTAGCCGGCGGTGTTGTCACGGCAGAAGCGCACGACGGTTGAACCGCCGATCATTGGAACAAGCAGAGCAAGAGCGGTACCGATGAATTTGGGAGTAGTGGAGTCCGGATCGGGGTGGTTAAGCGACATGACTCCAATGGTGACGACGAGCAGCAGGAAGGCGAGGAGCGTATGCGTGAGAAACCACGCGGCCTCTCGAGCGAGGTCGGCCGGAGCCTTGTCCTGCAGTAGATTGCGTTGGCTGCTCATGGTCTCCTGATGAGATTACTTCACATCAGCGCCACGATCGCGAACCTCTGCTTACGTCTTTTGTGCCATATTGCCGGCGGCGTTGAGTTTTGCACGTTCGATGCCGAGCGAGTTTAGCGTCTCTTAGAATGGAAGCATGCTGCTTGAAGGTTTACACATCCCGGTGACAACGCCGTTCTCTTCGGACGGACAGTTGAATATCTCTAAGCTCGAACACAATATGCATCGGTACAGCAAGACGCCGGCAGCGGGCCTGGTGGTGCTGAGCGAAGTGGGTGAGCCTACACTGCTGTCGGAGATGGAGGCTCGGCAGGTGCTCCAGAGCGCGATCGAGTCGGCTGCACCGCAGAAGGTGATGATCGCAGGAGTGTCGCGGGATAGCGTTGCGCAGACGCTCGGCTTGGCGGAGATTGCGGCTGAGTTTAAGTACGACGCGGTGCTGGTGAAAGTGCCTTCGATTCTGCGGGCCTATGGACGAACGCAGAGGACGAAAGAGGTGCTCACCTACTATCGAGCGGTGGCGGACCGGTCGGAGCTTCCGATTGTGCTCTCGAGCGGGTTGCGTGAGCATGGCGAGATGCTATCGGTCGCGGCTGTGATTGAACTGGCGTCTCATCCCCAGATCATCGGGGCCGTGGATGACGGTGCGGGACGCGAGTGGATCAAGGAAGTTCGTGCTGGCACGATGTCCTCGAGAGAGCGAGAGGTACTGGTGACTTCACTGTTTGGGGCTGTCACGTCAAGGATGCGGGTTGCGCAGCGTGGATCTGAGTCCGGAGTGATCGCCGCAGAAGCATTAAAAGACGGCCGTATGGTGACAGTGGCGGGATCGGCGATGCCAGCTGTAAAGACTCGCGTCAAGACGATGGGGTTTCAGGTTCTTTCGGGGAGCACCGATGGGCTGCTGGAGGGGCTGACTGCCGGGGCGGTGGGTGGGATGCCGGGCTTTGCGGCATCTGCTCCGCAGGCATGCTACGAGATTTTCGCGGCCTGGAAAGATGACGATGAGGGACTAGCGAGAGAGAAGCAGGAACGACTGCGTGAGGTCGCAAGCCGGGTGGAAGAAGAGTTGAGCGTTCCCGGGATCAAATATGGATGCGATTTGAATGGCTACTTCGGAGGAAGGGCGCGCATGCCTTGGCTGCCCTTGACCGGGCGCGAGCGGGGTGAGGTAGAAAAATTGATGCAGGGGTTGCGCAGCTAGGAATGATAAGAGGGGAAGTGCGGTGTTACGGCCTAGTGCCGGGGCGTCACGGGGATGCCCATCCCGCTGAGTTTGCTGCGCGCCTGCATGGATTCGGGCGAGTTGGGGAAGCGCTGAATAAGGCTGCGCAGTTCGCGGACTCCGGCGTCGTTCTGTTTGAGCGCGATGAGCGCGAGGCCCTTGTGCAGGCGAGACGGGGGGACTTTGCTGCTTTGCGGAAACTGATCGAGCACGCTGTCGTAGCCCTTGATCGCCTCAGCGTAGTGGCCGCCGCGATATTGAATCTCCGCCTGGTAGTAGTAGGAGTTTCCGGCTAGGGGATTGTCCGGGTAGGACTTGATCACGTCGCCGAACTCGGAGGAGGAGAGGGCATACTTCGCCGACATGTAGTCGCCGAGGGCGCTCTTGTAGAGATCGTCCACCGGAGGCACCGACAGCGACGGGGATGTGCTGGCCTGAGGCACATCTGCCGAAGGTTTTCCCTGCCGGATGGCTCCCGGACTAGAGCGACCGGATGGGTAAGTCGTTTCCGGCGCCGGAACGCCGGGTGCTGCTGACAGAGGGGCTCCGCCTGCCGAAGGCTGCGCCGGCGCGCCCGTGCCGATGGACTGCTGCTGACTCTGGACGTCCTGCATCAGTTTCTGCAGCGAGGTGAGCCGTGCGCGGATGTCGTCGATGGAGTCGTTCAAGGACTGAATCTGGCCGGAGAGCTGATCGAGCTTGCCGTTCTGAGCGGTCTGCTGCGCCTGCGTCTGCTTCTGCACAGCGTCGAGGTTGGCAGACATCTTGTTGACCGAATCGGCGCTCTGCTGCACGAGATCTTTCATCACTCCCATGCGTTCGTCGTTGGACTGTTGAAGACGCGCGACGGCGTCCTGCAGCTCCTGGATCTGCGTTTGAAGTTGCACCATGTCCTTGTTCACGGCTAAGGCCGGAGACGAGGGCAAGACGAGCATCGCGGCCAGGACGACGGCGGATGCGAGGGATTTCGGGTCGGGAAACCTGCGGGTTCGATTGGTCATGGATGGGTAATCGAGTGTGAAGGAGGTGGAGAAGGTGGGTTGCTTGCAGTCAGCCCCCGCACAGAGTTGTGTGCAGGGGCTGAGCCTGAGGAACGCCGGAGCTTAGCGGTCGAGGGAAAACTGAGAGCGACGGTTCTGCTGCCAGCAGCTTTCGTTCTCTTCGGTGCAGAACTGCTTTTCCTTGCCATAGGAGATCACGCGCAGGCGGCTTGCAGGTACGCCGGCTGAGACCAGCGCGGAGCGGGCCGCGTTGGCGCGGTTTTCGCCGAGGGCGAGGTTGTATTCGGCCGAACCGCGATCATCGCAGTAGCCTCCGATGACGACCTTGATGGCAGGGTGTGCGGCAAGGTAGGAGGCGGCTTTCGAAGCCGCGCTGACCGCATCCGGGCGAAGGTCGTAGCTGTCATAGTCGAAGAAGACATCCTGGACGTTCTGGTGGAAGGCGGCTTCGCTGCCCATGTCTCCCTCGGTCGGAGCTGGCGTAGCTGCGACCCGAACCGTGACACGCACGTTGGCTTCGGTGGTGCCGCCATCGCCCTTTGCGGTGAGATGGAAGTTGGTAGAATTCGCGGGCGAGACAGTCTGGGTGCCGCTGGTATTGACCGGACCGATACCATCGATGGTGACGACTGTGGCGTTTTCGGTGCGCCAGTTGAGCACGACGGACTGACCCACATCGATCGCATTGGGATCGGCCGTGATGGTTGCTGTCGGGGCTGGGGAAGGCGCCGGTTCAGGGCCGAGTGCATTGGGGTTGACGCCGCTCGCCTTCTTGTGACAACCGATCGCGGCTCCGAACGTGATCAGGGCTGCGGCGATCACCAAGGTCTTGCGCATTGCTGTGTGCATCGGGTTCATCTATTGATCTCCTGCCAAGCGGTGATATTTCAGCGTTCTAAGTTGCCTGCGAAGCGAGATCGCAGAGAGAAGAAAAAGAATTTATTTCCAACTCCAATTCGGCATATCCGCGCCTGCGCCGGTGAGGGCATGCTTCTGAGTTCCGTCGGCAAGCATGGTCCAGATGCGGATATGGCTTGCCCGGCCGTCGGAGGAGTTGGCGTAGACGATGTGGCGGCCGTCAGGCGACCAGGAGGGGAAGTCGCAGCGTCCGGTGTCGTGGGTGAGCTGAATCCAGCGCTTGGTGGCGACTTCCATGATATAGATGTCCTGGCCACCGGGGGCTCCGGGGCCATACTTGCGGTCCCAGGCAAAGGCGAGGAATTGGCCGTTCGGGGACCAGGAGGGCGACGTGGCGTAGCCGCCGTCGGTCATGCGCTGTACTGCAGAGCCGTCGGTGTCCATGATGTAGAGCTGGGGCAGGTGGGTGCGTCCGCTGATCCAAGCGATCTGAGAGCCAGTACGGGGATTGAAGACGGGAGAGACGTCGGGTCCGGCGAAGCTGGTGATGCGGTGTGCCTGGCGTCCGGCGTCATCGGTGATCCAGATCTCAGGGTCGCCCGATCGGGAGGAGGAGATGGCGAGATTCTTGCCGTCGGGCGACCAGGCGGGGGAGTAGTTGGTGCCGCCGTTGGAGGCGAAGTTGACCATGCGGCCGAGTAGAAGCGAGTATATGCGAATCTGGAATCCGTCGCGGCCGAGGGAGGAGAAGGCGATGCGGCTGTTGTCGGGCGAGATGCGGGGCGAGAGGGAGATGGCGCCCAGGTTGGTGATCTGGCGCTGATTGGCGCCGTCGTAGTCCATCTCCCAGATCTCCTTGTCGGAGCCGGCGAACTTGACGTATGCGATCTTGGTTTCGGCGATCCCCGGGCTGCCTCCGCTGAGGCGGAAGATGATCTCGTCGGCGAAGCGGTGGGCGATCTGGCGGGCGGCGTCTTCGGTGGCGACGTCTCCGTACTGCTTGGCGAGAATCTGCGGGTATTGGAGATTTTTAGCGTCAAAGAGGAAGCCGTTGCAGACGATTTTGCCGGCCTGCACGCTGAAGCTGCCGAAGGCTACCATGGCGGCTGAGGCAGGCGCGGCGGCCCACTGCGCGAGGTTGATCTCGGCGGGCGCTCCGGGCGTGGATTGGGGCAGCATGCTCTTCGAGACGATGTCGAAGATGCCTGCGCTGGTGAGGTCGGCGAAGAGCGTGGCGTCGAAGGTTCGCTTGAGAGCAGCGGTCTGGGCGTCTGCGGAGCCGGGCTTAAAGTCGGCGACCGCAATCCGGATATTGGTGACGCCGCTTGAGGTCTCGGTCTTGAATCCTTCCTGCGCGAGCAGGGACGAGGCGTAAGCAAGGAGGAGCAGGCAGACTCCAAGAAGTGAGGCACGCATGGGCCGCGCCTGAATCTGCCGCGCATGGATCGGTTGGATCGGTTGAACAAGGGGCTCTCGTGCCGCGCTAAACGTTAGGTTCGTTGGCATTTTGTTCCATAATAGCCGCTATTCTGGTGCAGTGGCATGTGGGTAGCAGTACTGGGGCGGTATCGACGGGAGTACTCCGCGGAAGGAATTGCCGTCACTGGGGATGGAGATGGAAGGTGTATTCGACGGTGATGCGGTTGCCCTGGGGGAGCGGGCCGAATCCATCGACGCGCTGCACGGCTCGCATGGCTGAGAGGTCCAGAGTGGGTGAGCCGCTGGCGGTCTCTATGTGAACGTTGGACGGGACGCCGGCGCGATCAATGTCGAAGACGATGGTCGTGCTCTTGCCGACGGAGGTGCGGGGGTCGGCCTCGGCGGTGTACCAGTTCTGGGCGACCTTGCTGTTGACGATGTTGACGTAGTAGGCGAAGCGGTCTCCGAAGGTGCGATCCTCGACCGAGACGCTGGCGGTTCCGTTTTTCAACTGCATGGTGGACTGCGCGATGCGCACGCCCGCGGTTTCGCCGGTAGTCGCCTTCATGGGCTGCGGCGGAACGGGCTGGATGTGCTTGGGGGGCGCGGGGGTGGGCTTTTCGGCGACTTTAGGCTTGGAGATCTTTTCCGGGATGGCGATCTCTTTCGGGTCGGGGGGCGGGATGGTCTCCTCTTTCGCGAGGAGCGGAGCGGGGCTTGGGGCGTCGGAGGTGAGTACGCCGGCGTCGAGGGTGCGCTGGGTAGGAGGCAGCGGAAGCGCAGAGACCATGGTGGCCTGGATTGCGCCGGGGTTTGAGGCGCGCTCACCCCAGTTGGGAGTGTGTCCGCGGTAGAGATATGCCCAGCCAAAGATGCTAGCGGCGACGAGGCCGTGCAGGATGAGGGAGCCGGCGAAGTTGCCGCGCAGGTTGTCGCGGTCCTGACGATCGTCGAGCGAGTCTTCGAGGCCGGAATGGAGGTAGGAGGCTATGGCTTTGCTGCTCACTTCTGGATCGGCTGGGTGACGATGCTGATGTTGGTGATGCCGGCCTGTTTGACTGCGTCCATGACGGAGGCGAAGGCGCCAAAGGGGACACGCTCGTCGGCACGGAGATAGATGATGCGTTTGGATGAGTCGGTCTTTCCGCCGGCCTTCAGCAAGGTGGGCAGTTCGTTGACGTTGACGGGCTTGTCCTGAAGGAAGACGTTCTGCTCGCGGTCGATGGTGACGACCATGCGCTCTTCGGTGAGCTGCTTGACGGTATGAGTCTTGGGGATGGCGACTTCTACGCCGGACTGCAGTACCGGCGCGGTGAGCATGAAAATGAGCAAGAGGACGAGGACAACGTCGACCAGCGGGGTGATGTTGATCTCGGCGAGTGCGGTCTGGGTGCGGCCTTTGGCGGTGAAGGCCATGGCTAGAAGGACCTCCGCCTGGGCTCGTCGGGCTGTGGTTGCGGCTGCGCGGGCGGCGTAATCATGGCCGCGTTTTCGATCGCATTGAGGAGTTCGCGGCCGAAGTCGTCCATGCGTGCGGCGAATTCGCGCAGTCGGGCGGTGAGTTGGTTGTAGCCGATGACGGCGGGGATGGCGACGACGAGGCCGGCGGCTGTGGTGATCAGGGCTTCGGAGATGCCCGGGGCTACCGCTCGAAGGGTTGCGGCTCCGGCGGTGCCGAGTCCGTGGAAGGCGTCGATGATGCCCATGACGGTTCCGAAGAGGCCGATGAAGGGCGCGATGGCGGCGATGGTGGCGAGCCAGGTCATGCGGCTTTCCATCAGGGTGAGGGCTTCGCTGGAGGCGGTCTGCGCGGTGCGCTCGAGGGCTACAGGATTGCGCGGAAGGCCGCGGCCGCCGTTCTGGCG
The DNA here is from genome assembly GCA_965277545.1 of Edaphobacter sp. Classification (GTDB taxonomy): domain Bacteria; phylum Acidobacteriota; class Terriglobia; order Terriglobales; family Acidobacteriaceae; genus Edaphobacter. The sequence goes on along the minus strand of OZ255826.1, from coordinate 3,868,912 downwards.
TTGGTACTCGTCGTGGATCTCGACGAAGACCGAGACGAGGGGACTGGGCTTGAACTGATCGGCCACGGTCGCGATCTCGCTGAGGCGGGTCGATTTGCGAAAGGCACGGACGAAACGCTTGCTCTGCGTCTGGGCTCGGCCGAAGCTCGACCACTTCGACAGCATGATCGCCCACGAGAAGATGCTGGCAATGAGGAGAATAACGAGCACGGTAAAGGCGACCGGGCCGCTGTTGTGAATCATCTCCATGAGGGCGCCACTGCTGGAGCCTGCCGGTGGCGCGGGGGGTGCGTCGTCCTGAAGGAGGCGCAAAGCAAGAGCGAGAGTCCAGACCATAGTGTGTTGTCCGCCAGGGTTCAGTGTAAATCGTGCCTGCGGGAAATGAGGCGGGGAGCATCCGCGGAGATGCGGGGGGAGTGTGGGGAGAGGATGGCGCGGCGGGAGGTTTGCTATGCTCCGAGTACATCGTTGCCTGAGGCCATCATGCTGCTGGAGCTGCGCGCGGAAAACTTTGCGGTCATGGACCAGACGGTGGCTACGTTTGGACCAGGCCTCAACCTGCTGACGGGCGAGACGGGCGCAGGGAAGTCGATCCTGATCGATGCGCTGGCGCTGCTGCTGGGCGGCAAGGCGTCGGCAGATTTTGTTCGTCATGGCGAGGAGAAGGCGGTGCTGAGCTGCGTGTTCGAACTGACGGCGGGGGCTGGAAAGGTTCTCGATGCGAACGGGATCGATGCGGATGCGGATCATGTTCTGCTGCGGCGCGAGATTCTGGCCACTGGTAAAGGCAGGGTGTTTGTGAACAATCAGCCGGCGACGGTGAGTGTGCTGCGGCAGCTTGCTCCTGAGCTGGCACTGGTGCACTCGCAGGGCGAGACGCTGAGCTCGTTCGACCAGATGCAGCAGCGGCTGCTGCTGGACCGATTTGGCGGCGTACAGGTCGAGGCTGTGGCGGAGGCGTTCGCGGAGTGGAAGAGGACGAGCGATCGATTGCGGGAGCTCGAATCCGCAGAGCAGGATCGGCTGCGCATGGCGGATTTGTGGCGATTCCAGAGCCGGGAGATCGAGCAGGCCGGGTTGGCGGAGGAGGAGGAAGATGTTCGGCTTGAGGCGGAGAAGCGCGTGCTGGGCAATGCGGAGAGGCTCTACACGGCGGCCATGAGCGCGCACGATTTGCTGTACGAAGGAGAAAAGGCCGCGGAGAGTACGCTCGGTGCGGCACTGAAGCATCTGGAAGAGCTGGCGCGCTACGACGGCAGGTTTCAGGAGCCGGCGCAGCAGTTGAACGCAGCAAAGGCGATTGTGGAAGATGTCGATGCCCAGGTTCGGGACTTTGCGGATCATCCCCATGCGTCGCCGGGACGCTTGGAGGAGATTGAGGACAGACTAGCCGCCCTCGATCGCTTGAAGCGCAAGTACGGGCAAACGCTGAAAGAGGTCATTGCATTTGGCGTGGAGGCGGCACGGCAGTTGGCGGAGGTGGAGAACCGCGACGCTCTGCTGGTGGAGCTGAGGGAGAAGCAGACGCGGGACGGGATGGTGTATAGGGGGGCGGCGATAAAGCTGAGTGCGGACCGGCAGGCGGCGGCGAAGAAGCTGGAGAAGCTGGCGGTGGTCCAGATCAATGACCTGGCGATGAGTACGCGTTTTCAGATTGACGTCATGGCGGAGGAGACGGCGGAGCGGTGGAGTGTGCATGGCTGGGACCGGATTGACTATTTGATCGCAACCAATGCAGGCGAGCCGTTGAAGCCGCTGCACGAGATCGCCTCGGGCGGCGAGATGTCGAGGGTGATGCTCGCGCTGAAGGTGACGGTGGAAGAGGTGGCGGCAGCTGGCGCGGGGAAGAAGAGAAAGACGCTGCTGCCGCGCACGCTTGTGTTCGATGAGATCGACATCGGGATCGGCGGCAGGGCTGCTGAGGCGGTGGGGCGAAAGCTGAAGCTCTTGTCGAAGGGGCAGCAGGTATTTTGTATTACGCATCTTCCGCAGATTGCCGCATTCGGCGATCAGCATCTTCTGATTGAAAAGACCGAGAAGCAGGGAAGAACCCAGACCTCAGTCCGCCGTATGGATGACACCGAACGCACGCAGGAGATTGCGCGGATGTTGAGCGGCGCGAAGCTGACCGAGACCAGTGTAAGACACGCGGAACAACTGCTGGCGAACAGCAGATGACGGCTTGCTACATCCACCCGGAGCGCGTCTGCATCCGACCATGAGGAAGCCGAGAGAGAGGATCATTTTGGCAACAGAGACAAAGAAGTGTGCGATGGAAGGCTGCAGGTGCATGGCGCCTGCCGGCGAGAAGTATTGTTCGTCCTACTGCGCAGATGCGAAGGGTGAGACCAAGCTTCAATGTGACTGCGGCCATCCCGCATGCGCGGCGCAGAAGCTATAGGCGAGCGAAAGTGCGTGGAACAAAGCAGCGAACAGAATGCGGCAAGGCCGCCATGGATTCATTTTCCGGCGCGCGTTTCGGGGTTTCTGTAGGCGCCGAGTGCACCTGAAATGGTTCAGATTTCGAGCGACGGCGACGCGGACACGGTATACTAGACGTCGTGACGACAACCACTCTCGATCGCACTGCGGCTGATGCAGGCGGAGAAAAAACGATTACGAAACGGGTACTTCTTCTCAAGCCTAGGGGCTTCTGCGCCGGCGTGGTGCGCGCGATTGACATCGTTCGCATTGCGCTTGAGACCTTCGGCGCTCCGATCTATGTGCGGAAAGAGATTGTACATAACAGCTACGTTGTGAACGACCTGGCGAAGAAGGGCGCAATCTTTGTCAACGAACTGGATGAGGTGCCTGAGGGTGCGCGCGTGATCTACTCGGCCCATGGGGTGTCTCCGGCGGTTCGCGACCGGGCCAAGGAGCGCGGTCTGAAGGTGATTGATGCGACCTGCCCGCTGGTGACGAAGGTTCACGTAGAGGCGATCAAGTTTGCCAAGCAGGGCTATTCGCTGGTTCTGGTGGGCCATCGCGATCATGAAGAGGTGGAAGGAACGCAGGGCGAAGCGCCGGAGGTGACTCAGGTGGTCTCGACGGCGGCCGAGGTGGAGGCGCTGGTGGTGCCGGATCCGGATAAGGTGGCTTACCTGACGCAGACGACTCTTTCGCTCGATGAGGCGCGCACGATGATTGATGCGCTGAAGGTGAAGTTTCCCAACATCGCGGGCCCGCATGCGCAGGACATCTGCTATGCGACGGAGAACCGCCAGGTGGCGGTAAAGAACGTGGCGCACGGCGCGGATCTGGTGCTCGTGGTGGGATCGAAGAACAGCTCGAATTCGAATCGCCTAGTGGAGGTTTCGAAGAATCTGCATACGAATTCCTACTTGATCGATTCAGCCGATGCGATTAAGCCGGAGTGGCTGGCGGGGGTCGATACGGTTGCGGTTACGGCAGGAGCCTCGGCTCCTGAGGTGTTGGTGAAAGATGTGGTCGATTATCTCCAGACGGTGGGATATGACTCCGTGGACGAGGTCGAGGTGATGCCGGAGAATGTTCGCTTCGGTCTGCCTCCGGAGATTGTCCAGGCCATTGCGTCTGCTCCGCCAGTTGCTGGGTAACCGAATTTCAGAGAGTTTGTGTTCATGGCTATCTCTTCAAGTAATCCGAAGGTCGCATTCAGGTCGTCGCAGCCGCGCTTCGGACGCATGGATCTTGGTCTGGATCAGGTGGGCGAGTGCATAGAACTCGCCAAGGATTGGCTGCTCAGCCTGCAACATCCGGAGGGTTACTGGTGTGGAGAGCTGGAGGCGGACAGCATGCTCGAATCCGACTACATCTTCGTCCACACGCTGCTTGGGACGGGAGATCGCGGCAGGATGGAGCGCGCCCTCAACGAGATTCTTCGTCATCAGAATGAGGACGGCGGCTGGAGTCTCTATCCGAACGGACCGTCGAATATCTCTCTTGGCGTGAAGGCGTACTTTGCGTTGAAGCTGATGGGCTGGTCGCAGAACGACCCCGTGCTGGTGAAGGCGCGGAGGTGGATTCTCGCGAATGGCGGTGTGACCGAGTGCAACACATTCACTAAGATTTATCTTTGTTTCCTCGGGCAGTACGAGTACGACGCGGTGCCGGCGGTTCCGCCGGAGCTGGTGCTCTTTCCTAACTGGTGCTACTTCAACATCTACGAAATCTCCGCGTGGTCGCGGGCTATCGTTGTGCCGCTTTCCATTGCCTATGCGAAGAAGCCGTTCAAGAAGATTGCCCCCGAGCAGGGAATCGATGAGCTGTTCGTGGGGGGACGGCAGAACGCGAACCTTCATCTGCGATGGGACCTGAAGAAGATATTTGGATGGCGGAACGTGTTTCTTGCGGCCGACCGGATTGCCCACTGGTTCGAGCGCGTTCATATCCGGCCGCTGCGAAAGGTAGCGTTGAAGCGCGCGGAGAAGTGGATGCTAGAACGTTTTGAAAAGTCCGACGGGCTCGGCGCCATCTACCCGGCTATGCTGAACGCGTTGATTGCGTTGCGCTGCCTGGGGTATTCGGTTGATGACCCTCAGTTCATCCGCGCGATGGATGAGTTTGAGAAGCTGGGTATTGAGGAGCCAGAGGTGACCGGTGCCCATCCGGCGCGGTTTCGCATGCAACCCGCTGTCTCGCCGGTCTGGGACACAGCGCAGGCGGTGTATGCACTGGGTGAGGCGGGAGTGCCAAAGGACGATCCCCGCATGGTGAGAGCAGCTGATTGGATGATGTCCAAAGAGGTTCGGCAGAAGGGCGACTGGGCGGTGAAGGTTCCCCATGTCGCTCCCGGTGGATGGTACTTCGAGTTCAACAATGAGTTTTATCCGGATGTGGATGACTCGGCACAGGTGCTGCTTGCGCTGAATTGCGTGTCTCACCCTCGCGAACGGAACCAGCATGAGGTGTCGCAGCGAGCGCTGGACTGGATCTTTGCCATGCAGTGCAAGAACGGCGGCTGGGCGAGCTTCGATAAAGACAATACGAAGATGATCTTCGAGAACATTCCGTTTGCGGACCATAACGCGATGCTCGATCCGCCGACGGTAGATATCACGGGGCGCATTCTGGAGATGCTGGCGAACTACGGGTATACGCGGCGCGATGCGCGGGTAGAGAAGGCAGTTCAGTTTGTGCTCCGGGAGCAGGAGAGCGACGGAAGTTGGTTCGGGCGCTGGGGCGTGAACTATCTGTACGGCACGTTTCTCGTATTGCGCGGACTTGAGGCGATGGGCGTCTGGAATCATGAGCCGGCGATTCAACAGGCTGCAGAGTGGATTCGCATGATGCAGAATGCGGACGGCGGCTGGGGCGAGACTTGCACCAGTTACGACGATCCTACGCAACGCGGTATTGGGCCCAGTACGCCTTCGCAGACCGCCTGGGCCTTGCTTGGATTGCTCGCGGCGGGCGATACCAGAAGCGATTCGGTTGCAAAGGGAATTCGCTGGCTGGTGACAAAGCAAGCGGAGAATGGCAACTGGGACGAATCTGCTGAAGGCCGCAACAATGAGGCGATCTACACCGGCACAGGATTTCCGCGCGTGTTCTATCTCGCCTATCATTTATACCGGGATTATTTTCCTCTGCTCGCTCTGACTACATACAAGCGCGCCATGGAAAAAGAATCGCTGGCGGCATAAGGCAGCGATGTCGAATCAGTAAGGCAGCAGGTTGCGCAGATTTTGATGAAGGAGACACTCGATGGCGGTGCCAATCTCGCAGGCTTTTACAGTTGCCACCTATGTTCTGAAGCAGAAGCTGATGGGCAGGAAAAAGTATCCTCTTGTCCTCATGCTGGAGCCGTTGTTTCGCTGCAATCTGGCGTGCGCTGGCTGCGGAAAGATTCAGTATCCCGCACACATCCTGAAGGCGGAGCTCTCGCCGGAGGAGTGCTTCCGGGCGGTGGAGGAGTGCGGCACGCCGATGGTGTCTATCCCGGGCGGCGAGCCTCTGCTGCATCCGCAGATGCCGGAAATCGTCGCCGGTCTGGTCGCTCGCAAGAAATACGTCTATATGTGCACCAATGCTCTGCTGCTAAAGGAGAAATTGCATCTCTTCAAACCATCCAAATACCTCTCTTTTTCGGTGCATGTCGACGGGCAGCGCGAGCATCATGATTTTTCGGTGTGCCGTGAAGGTGGGTATGACATCGCTATGGAAGGCGTGAGGGCCGCGGTGGCCGCTGGGTTCCGCGTTACGACCAACACGACGTTGTTCGATGGAGCGGACCCCAACTCGGTGCGGGCGCATTTTGACGATATGATGGCGGCGGGCGTGGAGAGCATGATGGTCTCTCCGGGGTATACCTACGACAAGGCGCCTGATCAGAATCACTTTCTTGGTAAAGCGAAGTCGCGCAGAATGTTCCGGGCAATTCTGTCCAATCGCAAAAAAAGCTGGCAGTTCAATACGCACCCGCTCTTTTCAGAGTTTCTGATGGGCAAGCAGAACTTCGAGTGCACTCCGTGGGGGATGCCGACGTTCAGCATCTTTGGCTGGCAGAAGCCGTGCTATCTGCTGCAGGACGGATATGCCGACACATTCCAGGAGTTGCTAGACACAACGCAGTGGGAGAACTACGGAGCGAAGAGCGGCAATCCGCAGTGCGCGAACTGCATGGTGCACTCCGGTCACGAGGCATCGGCGGTGGATTACAACTTCAGCTCCTTCAAGGGCTTCATTGAGACCGCAAAGAGGTATGTGTTCCCGTCGCTGTATCCAGATCCCGGGGCACAGACGTTGCTGAATGAGTGGCGGCCAGAACACGCTGGTCCTCTTGTGCAGATTGAGTCCTCTGCAGACGCAAAGCACGATGAACTTCAGTCGGTCTTAGGAGACTAGAGCGCCATGGCGACCGAGCAGCAGGAGCACCTGAAGATCGACCAGTTGCGGCACAACAGTGCAGACGAACTGGATCACATTGCGGGCCGGGAGCGCGAACAGCTCGAGGGCTGGATTCCAGTGCTGGCAAACGATGCAGAGGTTCGTGAGGCTCTTGAGAAGGCATTCGACTATCGTGGCGATGTCACGCTTACCCGCAAGGATGGCTCTCAAATTGCGGGATACATCTTCGATCGATTGGCGGGTCCGTCGCTGGCGCAATCGTTTGTGCGAGTCATTCCAGCTAACGCTCGGACGAAGGTAAGTATCGCGTACTCTGACATTGCGGCGGTTGCATTTACCGGGCGCGATACGGCGGCAGGAAAGACCTTTGAAGCTTGGGTGAAGAAATACTGGGAGAAGAAGGCTGCCGGCGAGAAGAATATTCAGATCGAGCCTGAAAAGCTGGATTGACTTCGTCTCCTTCCTCTGCAGTTCGCGGCTATTACTCTGCAGCCGGTTTGTTTTGGTTGTGATTAGAAAGAGCGGCAAGTGCGGGTATTTCTTACAGGCGCTACGGGCTTCGTTGGAGGCCATGTTGCAAAAAAATATTCTGCCGAGGGCGCGAGTCTTCGGCTGTTGACGCGTTCGACGAGCCGGTTGGATTCTCTTACTGGCCTCGACGTGGAGGTGGTGGACGGCGATCTGCGCCGGGTCGATAGGTTGAAGTCGGCGCTTACCGGCTGCGATGCGCTGGTGCATGTTGCCGCGGACTACCGGCTGTGGGTGCGGGATCCGGAAGAGATGTATGCGGCGAATGTCGCCGGGACGAGAGACTTGTTGAAGCTGGCGCGCGAGGTGGGCGTGCCGCGGGTGATCTACACCTCGAGCGTCGCGACGATGGGCTTCAAGTCAGATGGGACGATCGTGGATGAAGATTCGCCGGTCGCGGAGGCGGACATGATCGGGCACTACAAGCGATCGAAGTTCCTTGCTGAACGGGAGACGATCGCGGCGGCGCGGATCGGACAGCACGTCATGATTTTGAATCCGACGACTCCGATCGGCTCCGGCGATGCCAAGCCTACGCCGACGGGAAGAATTGTCGTGGATTTTCTGAATAAGAAATTTCCTGCTTATGTGGATACGGGGCTGAACCTGGTGGATGTCGACGAGGTGGCGCGGATGCATGTGGTGGCACTCGAACGGGGGACGCCCGGGGAGCGATACATACTGGGCGGGGAGAATCTTACGCTGAAGCAGATTCTCGATCGCATGTCGGCGATTACGGGGCTGCCCTCGCCGACGATGAAGGTGCCGCATGCCGTAGCGATGGTGTTTGCTTTCCTCGATGAGACCATCACCGGCAAGCTGCGGGACCGAGAGCCGCGGGCTACTGTGGAGGCGGTTCGCATGGGCAAGAAGATGATGTTCGTCTCCTCTGCCAAGGCGGAGCGCGACCTCAGCTTCAAGATAGTGCCGATATATCACGCTATGCGGGAGGCAATCGACTGGTTTATCAGTCATGGGTATGCTCCCGCTTTTGAAGCAGCGCGAAAATGAGAGAGTGTCCAGCGATCATTGCTGCTTTGCCGAGAGAGGTGAAAGCCCTGGTGCGTGGGTGGCGTGTGCAGCGGGTGCCGGGCCATGTTCTGGTGTTTTCAAGTGAGGATGCGGTGGTGGCTTGTGCGGGAATAGGGGGAGGGCGTGCGGCGTTGGCGGTGCAGGCTGCGATGGCAGTTAGGAAGGTGACGGCGCTGGTGTCGGTCGGGCTGGCGGGGGCCTGTGATCCTGCGCTTCGGGTGGGAGATGTCGTGCGGCCGGCGATGATTGTGGATGCTCAGACGGGGGAGCGCTTCGGGAGCGGGGGAGAAACGGGGCCGCCGCTGGTCAGTATGGCGACGATCGCGGGAGTACGCGAGAAGCAGAGGCTGGCTGCATCGTATGGAGCGAGCGTGGTGGATATGGAGGCGGCGAGCGTGGCGCGACTGGCGCGGGCGCATGGCTTGGCGTTCCGGGCGATCAAATCGATCTCAGATGAGGCTGACTTCGAGATGCAGGAGCTTGGCCGCTTTGCCACGCCGGACGGACAGTTTCGGGAGACGGCGTTTGCGGCGTATGCGGTATCGCGCCCGTGGATGTGGCCGCGGCTGGCGCAGCTTGCCAAGAACAGCGCGCGGGCTGTGCGGTCGCTGACCGTGGCGGTAGAGACGGAGCTAGACTTGGACAGACAGGAGACTTGATGTCCAGCGACGTGATGTCTGGTGAAGCGGCGTCGAAGATGCTGCGTTCGATACGGACGGTAGAGGCGAGAGAACAGACGGCAGCTGCGGTGCCTGCGACGATGCGGGCAGCGGTCTATCGCGGCGTCGACGATGTGCGGGTCGAGACGATACCGGTTCCCGAGATCGGCGATGGCGAGGTTCTGGTGAAGATCCACACCTGCGGAATTTGCGGGACCGATTTGAAGAAGATTCATTCGGGCTCGCATGCCCCGCCACGGGTGTTTGGCCACGAGATGGCGGGGACGGTGGTGCGGGTGGGGGCTGGGGTGGAGGGGTTCTCGGTAGGCGACCGGGTGATGGCGTATCACCACATTCCGTGTGGGGAGTGCTACTACTGCCTGAAGGGGACCTTTGCGCAGTGCGAGGTGTATAAGAAGGTCGGTTGCACGGCCGGATTCGCGGCGGCGGGCGGCGGATTCGCGGAGTACATCCGGGTGATGGACTGGATTGTGCGGCGCGGGCTGGTAAAGATTCCGGATGGCATTCCGTTCGAGCAGGCGGCGTTTCTCGAGCCGGTGAATACGTGTTTCAAGGCAATTCAGATGCTCGATCTTCAACCGGATGAGACGGTGCTGGTGATCGGACAGGGGCCGATCGGAATTCTGCTGGGAGCCTTGGCGCAGAAGACGGGGGCTACGGTGCTGACTAGCGATTTTTATCCGGAGCGGCATGCCGTGGCGGCGGCCTTCGGGCTTGCGCATCCGCTTGATGCGCGGGGGGACGTTGCGGCGGCGGCCAGAGCGGCTACCGAGGGCCGGGGGGCGGATGCGGCTTTGCTTGCGGTGGGCGGAGACGCGTTGATCAAGGTGGCGATGGATGCGGTTCGGCCGGGTGGGCGGGTGGTGTTGTTTGCGCAGACGCAGCATGGCGAGGCGGGTTTCGACCCGGCGGCGGTGTGTATGGAGGAGAAGACGTTGATGGGGTCTTACAGTGCGTCCGTCGCAGTCCAGGAGGCGGTGACGCAGATGGTGTTCGAAGGTTACGGATCGGGGTTCGACCTGACGCGGCTGATCTCGCACCGGTTTGCACTCGAGGATGCGGTGGCGGCGATCGATCTTGCGTCGCATCCGCAGCCCGACTCACTGAAGGTGGTGATTCAGCCGGGCCACGACCGGCGGATTTGACACCCCCTCCCCCCGGAAAAATGGTGCAAATTCTTCCATTGAAAGAAGTTGACCGTGGACTTCCGGCGGCTGGGCGTCCGTAAAGCGTCCGGACTGTTGGGTGTTTCAGGGAGAGTTATCGAATCCCCCCCACCTCTTCTATGTTGCGCAAAGTATTCCATCCACGAAAGTTGCATCTGGACCTCAAGTCAGGATGCGAGCCGCGCGGTGGACGGAGTGAGGGGCAGGGCTTTGTGGAGTTATACCCCTTACTGCGCAAAGTTACGTAAATTCTTCGATTCAAAGGACTTGATTGCGGACCCAACAAAGATCGAGAAGATTGCGGCCGTCGAATCGGATCTGTCTTGCCATAATGCAGGCCCGCCTTTCGAGCAGGGCGGCTGATCGGACAAAACCGCGGATATGTGACAACAGGTTGAGGTCGCGTGCCACCAACACACGGATACACGCCTTGGCGAGCTGGCTAAACCCTGGAAAGTGAAACCTAGCAGCGGCTGGCGAGGGATTTTTCCTTACCTTTCTATTATAAACGTTTGGCGATAACTCCTACGCCACGCGTATCTCCTTGTTACGGTGAGGGATATGAAGATATGGGGCTTGACAAAGTTTTCCACAGCTAGAGCATTTGAGATCGCCAGGGAAGCTCTGATGAAGCTGGAAGGTTGCGGAGCGAATCTTGGGGGTGAGCATCGGAAATACGGATAGAAAGGTATTGACGGTATGGGCTGTGTGAAGGGTATCGGGGTCCTTCGCTACGCTCAGGATGACAGCAAGAACTCGGAGCAGCACTTAGTCAGAGGTTTCCTAGAGTACGCATTGGTTGGTGGCGGTTTCGTGGCCTAGGAAGACGAGCGGCGGTCAGGAAAATAGCCAGCCGTTTGGGGCTGGCTTGATGGAAATTCATGGATTCCTGGTTTGGTGCGGAGGAGGGGACTTGAACCCCTATGCCTTGCGGCGCTAGCACCTCAAGCTAGTGCGTCTGCCAATTTCGCCACCTCCGCTTGCACCTTGGAAACAGCAGATGCGGTGGGCGCTTCGAGCGTAAGTATAGCATTGTGACTGGTCTCGCGAAGCTCTTACTTCCGGATTGCCCGTGCGCGAGTGAACGTTATGCAAGACCGCAGATCGCTTCCGATAAGCGCCTTCGGTGATTCCATTCCAACAAGCGCTCTGCGTTCAAAGGATGATCCATGTTTCAAAGTGGGGTTGATCGCGTTGACGATTGAAAACTTTCGCCTGATCGTCTTCCGTGCCGTAGCCCGTCACTTGAGCTTTAGCAGGGCCGCCGAGGAGTTGCTCTTGACGCAGCCCGCGGTCACGCAGCAGATCAAGGCGCTCGAAGAGCAGTTTGGCATCCCTCTCTTCCATCGCGGGGGCGGACGCATTGCGCTGACGCCGGGGGGAGCGGCACTTCTGCCATTTACGGAGCAGATCAAGGCGCTCAGTGAACAAGCCTTCGCGGCGGTCGCGAAAGCTTATGGGCAAAAGGCAGGGGAACTGAGCGTCGGGGCGTCGCAGACCATCGCACAATATCTCCTGCCGACGTTCCTTGCGGCTTTTCTGCAAAAGAACCCGCAGGTTCGCGTTACTGCCCGGAGCGGCAACACCGATCAGATGCTCACCGCCCTGGTTTCGGGCGACATTCAGATTGCCTTGCTGGAAGGCCCGGAGCAACGCACTGACGTCCATATCGAGTCTTTTATGGAAGATCACATGGTGCTTGTCGTCCCGTCGAGCCACGAGTGGGCCGATCGAAAGATCACGCTCGATGAATTCCGTACTCAATCTCTGCTGATTCGAGAGTTCGGGTCGGGCTCCCGGCGCATCGTCGAGCAGGCGCTTGCGGGCGTCGGCTTGAAGACAAAAGACCTGTCCATACGGATGGAACTGGACTCCACGGAAGGCCTCCTCAATGCAGTCGAAGCCGGACTGGGCATCACCTTCGTCTCACGCTGGGCGGTGCGCAATCAGCTTGCCCTCGGCACGCTGAAGCTCGCTCGGCTCGAGGGCCTGAAGCTCTCGCGAAGCTTCTCCCTGGCGTATCCCGCAGGACCGGAGCCTTCCGGCAGCGTGGGAGCCTTTCGCGCATTTCTGCTGGGTTACGCTGCGGCGGTTTCGCCTCGACGTGGTGCGAAAAGAAAAACGGAGCCGGGCTCCTAGTCCATCTTGCCCCGATACTTCTGCAACGCATACGGATCGAGCAGTAGTTGAAAAGTTGCGATCTTCCCTGCCTCCAGTCGAACATGAAAAGGCGCAAGGCGATTGGAGCATATTTGGTCAGCGTGTGAACGGTTGGGAAAGAGTCGTGGTCTCCCACCCTAGCCGCAAGAGCGCGGCTAGGATGGGGCACCCATAATTCTGTTAACACTTGATAAGAAAACGCTCTAGAAGGCAGGGGCCGCGATCGGCACGAATGACCTAATCGCCATCAGCTCGCATCTGTTTTCGAAGCAGCGATGCAAAACAAAAGTTGCCGGACCGCATGTTCTCTCAAAGAATGAGCCCATTTGCTGGCGACTTATCGATGCGTGTAGAGGAAGATTGCAACAGCCGCCGCTCCGATGAAGAGGGCGGTAAAGAGAAGCAGTGACATCGTGAGACCACTGAAGTGTCTCCTTACTATGTTGCCGCATTGAGCCGGGTCGGCAATGTGCGCCGCCTCTGCCTTGATATCGGCCATTAAGTCCTCGCGAAGGTGTGCGGCGTTCGCACCCAGGTCCTGTTCAAGCGTTTTGATATCCATAACCATTCTCCTGCCGGGCCTGGAATACGCCCGATGAGTAGAATGTGTGCTCTTTCCGCGCAGATAGCCAATTCCAAGTGCTTATGCCGGATAAGGGCGCACGGGATGGGCGCAAAAGCATATCTAATCGGGCATTAGAAGTTCTACTTGGACGCGGCCTCCGTGCACGTCGATAGTCAATGCAGAGGAACACGACGTGACTGAGACGATGACGCAGGAATTTACGGCAGCGGCAGGCCGACGAGAATACTTCATCACGGAAACGGCTGAGGAGATTCATCGCATCCCCGCGCCGGCTTCAGCACACCCGGCCTCCGCACACCTGGCCTCCGCAGACTTGGGACAAGCGGATCCCGGCACGCCGAAGAAGACCTTCGATGCGCGATCGATCTTTTTTCTGGGCCTGCTGCTGGCCGGTAGCGGACTTGTGTCGCCGCCTGTGGCGCTCGTCGGCGGCATCGCTTTTGGCTTTGCCGTGGTTCATCCGTATCGCAAAGAGGCAAGCTCACTGGCGAAGTTGCTCTTGCAAATCTCGGTGATCCTGCTGGGCTTTGGGATGAACCTGCAGCAGGTGATTCACGCGGGCAAATCGGGCTTTCTCTACACGGCGATCAGCATCTGCTCGGCGGTGGTGCTGGGGCTGCTGCTGGGTAAACTCTTCCAGGTTGGCGCCAAAGCAAGCTACCTGATCACGCTCGGCACAGCGATCTGCGGCGGGTCGGCGATCGCGGCCATCGCACCGATCACCGACGCTAGTGAAGAAGAGATATCTGTGTCGATGGGCACAGTCTTCCTGTTGAACTCGGTCGCGCTGCTGCTGTTCCCGGCGATCGGCTGGTGGCTGCACCTGAGCCAGAATCAGTTCGGCCTTTGGGCGGCGTTGGCGATCCACGATACCTCCTCGGTCGTCGGAGCAGCAGCCAAGTATGGTCCTCAGGCGCTGGCGATCGGCACAACCGTTAAGCTTGCGCGGGCGCTCTGGATTGTTCCGGTTTCCCTGATCACAGCGGCTTACATGGGCCGAGTCGCAAGGCGAGATGGGCGATCCGGACACCGGGCCAAAGTCAAAGTTCCCTGGTTCATCTTTCTTTTTGTGGGCGCCTCCGTGCTCAGTACCTATCTGCCACGCTTCATGGGGATGTATCTGGATCTCAACCGGCTTGGGAAAACAGGACTGACGGCTACACTCTTCCTGATCGGAACGTCGCTCTCAAAGAAGACGCTTCAGGCGGTCGGAATCAAGCCTTTCCTCCAAGGTGTGATTCTGTGGGTACTCGTAGGAACGGCCTCACTCCTCGCGATCGATATGGGGCTGATCTCGATCTGACTCGTGAGAGGCTGTTCGGGAGGGTCCACGTACCGTCAAGCCGATCAGCCAACTTGGATCGGTACTGCCAAACGGGCTTCTCTTCCTTCACTTCAGGATTGTGGGCAACTCGTAATTTTTGTGATTCTGTCGAAATGGTAAGAGGGCTCGTAAGGATAAAAGAGGAAAGGAGGCCAAACTGATTGACTACTCATCATGACGGAATAAGGGTAAAAAGGGTGCGAAAGGTATAGTCCGTGTGAAGCTTATCGGGATCCTTCGCTTCGCTCAGGATGACAGCAAGGACTGGGTAACGGGCGACCCGCTTTCGGTTTAGAGCGTTGCGATCAGCGCTGGGAGTTGAGCGGGTTTTCGGGGAAGACGGGGGTGGTGGCCGGGATGGCGCGCTTTCGCTTTTTGATAGGTGGGGCGGCGTTGGGCGGGCGCTGCTTGCCGTTGCCGTTGCGGCGCTTGCCGTTTTTCTCGATGACGGCGCGCATCCAGTAGTTGCCCTCGGCGTCGGCCTCGATGCCGTGGACCTCGCGTTCGAAGCCGGGGAATCGCTTGCCGAACTCTTCCATGGCCAGGATGAGTTTGATGACAGGACTTTCGGCGCTGCCCAGGCGTTCTCCCGGCATGGACATGGGAATGCCGGGTGGGTAGGGAACGAGCATCACGGCGGCGATGCGTCCCGCCATCTCGCTGAAGCGAATCTTTTCGGTCTCGTTTCGGAGGAGCTTCTGGTAGGTCTGCGCGGGCGTGAGGACGGGATCGAAGTCTTCGTCGCAGGCGTCATTGACGAGGCCGGAGAGGTTGAGCTGAATCATGGCCGCGTGCATCTCGTCGGAGAGTTCTTTGAGGGAGACGTTGCGATAGCGTTGGGGAAAGCGGGAGACGAGCTCGGGGAGGGCCTCTTCGAGCGAGGCTTCAGAGTCGTAGAGGCGTTTGAACTCGAAGAGGTTTTCGAGCAGTGCGCCCCACTTGCCCTTGGAGGTGCCGACGGAGAAGAGGACGAGGACGGTGTAGTCGCCGGTACGGGCGATCTCGACGCGGCGGCCGTCGAGGAACTCGGTGACGATGGCGGCGGGGATGCCCCATTCGCTGACGACGCCCTGCGCGTTGACTCCGGGGGAGAGGATGGTGACCTTGGTAGGGTCGAGCATGCAGTAGCCGTCGGCGATGTCTTCGTCCTGGTAGCCGTGCCAGTCTTCGCCGGCCTTGAGGGTCCAGACGCTGGAGCGGTTGGTGAGCAGACCGTCGGCGGCTTCTTCGAGCAGGTAGGTTTTGTTGTCGAAGGGATCGAAGACGTATTCAGGCTGATAGAGACGAAAAAACCAGCCTTGCTCGGCTTCGCGGAGACGGTGGCCGATGGAGGACATGGCTTTACGGAAGCTGATGGCGTCCTGCAGGGTCTCGGACATGAGAGTGGGGCCGGCGGGTTCGTCCATCATGGCGGCGGCTACGTCGAGCGAGGCGATGAGGGGGTAGAAGGGCGAGGTGGTCCCGTGCATCATAAAGGACTCGTTGAATTGGTCGAAGTCGAGATTGGCGCGGGGGCTGAGCTTAACGTGGATCATGGAGCCCATGGAAAACGCCGCGAGCATCTTGTGGGTCGACTGTACGGCGAAGATGGTGGGGCGGTCGGGCATGTCGTCCGGTACGCCCATGGCAAAGCGGCCCTGGTAGATCTCGTGAAACTTGGCGTAGGCGTACCAGGCCTCGTCGAAGTGGATGCGGGGGACGGATTTAGCGAGCTCGGTGACGACGCGGTTGACGTCGTAGCAGAGGCCGTCGTAGGTGGAGTTGGTGACGACGGCGTAGGTGGGGTTCTGGTTGGCGACGCCGGTGGTGAGCGGGCTCTTGTCGATGATGCCGCGGATGAACTCGGGGGCGAAGCGCTTGAGGGGGACGAGGCCGATCATGCCGTAGCCGTTGCGGGTGGGCTTCATGTAGACGGGGCGCGCGCCGGTGACGGTGAGGGAGTGGCAGATGGACTTGTGGCAGTTGGCATCGGCGAGGACGATGTCGTCCTGGGCGATGACGCCGTGGCCGACGATCTGGTTTGAGGTGCTGGAGCCGCCGAGGACGTAGAAGGTCCAGTCGGCGCCGAAGATGCGGGCGGCGTTGCGCTCGGATTCGCCGGGAGGTCCAAGGTGGTCGAGCCAGGATCCGAGCGGCGAGGTGGAGATGCCGAGGTCCGAGCGCATGATGTTTTCGCCGAAGAACTTATGGAACTCCATGCCGATGGGGTGCTTGAGGAAGGCGACGCCGCCCATGTGGCCGGGGGCGTCCCAGGAGTAGGCGCCCTGGTCATTGTATTTCTTGAGCTCGCGGAAGTAGGGCGGGAGGAGCTGCTCGTGGTAGCGCTCGACGGCGAAGTCGACGCGGTTGGCGATGAAGGCGGGGGTGTCGCCGAAGAGGTGGATGTACTCGTGGACCTGCTTGACGACTTCGAGGGGGAGCTCGCTGACGAGGGTGCGGTCGGCGATGAGGAAGATGGGGATTTTTTTGTTGCGGCGGCGGACGGCGCGCAGGATGGCAAGGGCGGCGCCTTCGGCGAACTGGTTCTCGCCTTCGAGGTCCCAGTCGAGGAGGATGGCGGAATAGGACGGGTCGGAGGTGACGAGAGAGAGACCGTCTTCCGGCGTGGAGGTGCGGACGACCTCGTAGCCTTCTTCGCCGATGGCCTCGACGAGGCGCTCCATGGCGCGATCGGAGACGGAGTCGGTGCCTCCTACTTCACTTGCGATTAACAGAACCCAACGCCCTTCGCTCATACACCTCTCGCTTCGTCTTATGTTCCACGTTAGATGTTACAGGGAAGTTTTGTGGGAGGTTTATGGAGTGAATGCGCGCAGTCAGGTTGTTGCTGTGAACACCGGTTGTGGCCGGGCGCGAAAGAAGGGTGGCTTTGGAGAGCATTACTGCAATGCGAAATTTGTCCCGGCTGCTGATTGGTTTGGTCTGACCCGTCGCGATGCCGAGAAACACGATGCGAGTGATGTCGTAGGAGGGCTGGCCGTCAAGGAGACGGAAGGTGTGGTGGAGTTTCCGCTCGCTGACCGGCGCTGTTTGTGCGCATGTCACGATAGGAGTTGAAGCAGGTGGTTCCCGGAGTTTTTTGCTCGGAACTTTCGCTGTACACACACGCGTGGGACTTATAGCTTGAAACAAGCCCTCCGAGACCTGGATGAATTTGATTGTGAACAGACGAACGTTTTTGCGGAATGTGAATATGGCGGCCGCGTCTTTTGCGGCCGGCGGCGGATTGCTGGGATGCGTGAAGAGGCCGGTGGGCTTGGGGATTGCGACGGGCGCGTGGCCGGTAAATCTGCCGGAGACGGCGTGTCATCTGCCGCGGGTGCGGGTGGCGGCGGATCGGGAGATTCGCACGGTGGTGGGGCTGCGGCCGTTTCGGCCTTCGGGCTTTCGGGTGGCAAAGGAGATGGTGGGCGAGACGGCGGTGGTGCACAACTATGGGCATGGGGGCGGCGGAATCACGTTGAGCTGGGGGACCTCGAAGCTGGCGACGGATCTTGGACTACTTGGGCATGCGGGGCCGGTGGCGGTGCTGGGGTGCGGCGCAGTGGGGCTGGCGACGGCGCGGCTGGCGCAGGAGGCTGGGTTTGCGGTGACGATTTATGCGAAGGCGCTGCCGCCGGAGACGACGTCGAACATCGCGGGCGGGCAGTGGTTTCCGGCCAATGTGTACGACTCGGACAAGCCGCTGACGCCGGAGTTTGCCGAGCAGTTTCAGGCTGCGGCCCGGTATGGGTACAGGCGGTATCAGATTATGACGGACCCGAAGTACGGGATTCGCTGGATGGTGAACTATCAGGTGGCGGATGCGGCCTGGTCGAAGCCGGTAAGCGGCGGGCTGGTGGAGTCGATTCGCGATCTGCTTCCCGAGTTCGAAGACATGGCGACGGGGACGCATCCGTTCGCGGGCAAGTTTGTGCGGAGGTATGACGGGATGATTGTGGAGCCTCCGATTTATTTGCCGGCGATGCTCACCGACGTTCGGGTTGCGGGAGGCAAGGTGGTCGTGCGGGAGATGAAGAGCCTTGAGGAGGTGCAGGGACTGCCGGAGAAGCTGGTGTTCAACTGCACGGGGCTGGGCGCGAAGGCGTTGTTTGGGGATGCGGAGTTGACGCCGGTGCGCGGGCAGCTGACATTTCTGCTGCCGCAGCCGGAGGTGACCTACGCGACGGTGTATGAGAACACGTACATGTTTTCGCGGCGAGATGGGGTACTGCTGGGCGGGACGCATGAGATGGGGGATTGGAATCTCGAGCCGGATGGGGCGACGAAGGCTGCGATTCTGGCGAAGCAGGCGAAGCTGTTTGGCGGAATGCGGGATTGCTGAGCGGGTTCGCCAGGGCACGCTGTCTCGAGCGGATGGAGAGTGGCTGCGGACGCTGGAGAACAGCAGATCCTCTTCGAGGATGACAACCAGAAAAGCAAGAGCAAAGACTGAGTACACCAAGGTTGGAGTGGCACTAGAAGTGGCGGGTGAGGTCGGCGAAGGCGGCGAGTTCGAGGAGCTGCTGTCCGGGTGGGGGCGGCAGGACGACCTCGTGCTCGAGGACCCAGGTGAAGTCATGGGGGATGAAGACGGCGTTGAGGCCGGCGGTGAGGGCGGGGTTGACGTCGGAGCGCGGGCTGTTGCCGATCATCCAGGTGTTCGAGGACTCGCAGTCGTAGCGGCCAGTGAGCGCGGTGTAGGAGGAGGAGCGCTTTTCGGCGAGGACCTCGACGGCGGTGAAGTGGGGCGCAAGGCCGGAGCGTTGAAGCTTGTCGTTCTGCTCGACGGGATCGCCTTTGGTGACGAGGATGAGGCGGTGGCGGGCTGCGAGGCCGGCGAGGGTGGAGTCGACGTTGGGGAGGAGCTCGATCTCCTGGTCGGCGATGGACTGGGCGAAGCTCTCGATGCGGCGGTGCTTGTCGGCGGTGATGGGAGCGTCGGAGAGCTGCTCGAAGCAGGCGACGAGGGAGCGGCGAAAGCTGTGGAGGCCGTAGCCGTGAGTGAGGACGGTGGCGTGCTCGACGAGGTTGAGGTGTTCGCGGACCTCTTCCGGGGTGTGGATGCGGTGGTCGAGATAAGAGATGAAGCTGGAGATGGCGCGCTCGAAGTAGATGTTGTTCTCCCAGAGCGTGTCGTCGGCATCGATGAGAAGCGTCTGGTGCGAGAGGCGGGGAGTTGGCCGGCTGGGGGAGCTCACGAGGTGATTATAGGGTGAGGGAAGTGGGAAGACCGCGGCGAGCGCTGTGGCCGACTGAGGACTGCCGGGGATGCGCCGGTTCAGGTATCGAGTGTGGAACCTGCGGCGGGAGGACGTTCGCTGGTTCGGCGCTGGCCGGTATGATTTAGTCGCCCAAGGGTTTGCTCGCGGGAGAGAAGACGTGAGCGGAAGGCGTGGGCGGATCGCAGAGCGAGCATGACTCCTGAAGCAGGCCAGAGGTTCGGTCCCTACGAGATCCTGGGCAGACTTGGCAGCGGCGGGATGGCGCTGGTCTTCCGGGCGTGGGACGAGCGTCTGCACCGCGAGGTTGCGGTGAAGCTGCTGCGGGAGGACTACAGCATTCCAGCGATGCGGGAGCGGTTTCTGCAGGAGGCGCGCGCGGCTTCGGGGTTGAATCATCCGAACATCTGCACGATCTTCGATATCGGCGATCAGGATGGCAATCCTTATCTGGTGATGGAGCTGCTGCAAGGGGAGACGCTGAAGGAGCGGATCGAGCGCGGCGCGCTGCCGTCTGAAGAGATTGTGCGGTATGCGGAGGAGATCGCCGGCGCGCTTTCGCTGGCGCATGCGAAGGGGATTGTGCATCGTGATATCAAGCCGGCCAATATCTTTCTGGTTGCGTTGGGAGGTGGGAAGATCCAGGCAAAGGTGCTGGATTTCGGGTTGGCAAAGATTGGGCTCGAGATGGGTGGAGGCTGGGCGTCGCGGTCGCTCGATCTAACGCTGGCGGGCAGGACGGTGGGGACGCTGGCGTACATGTCCCCGGAGCAGGCGCGGGGCGAGGCGCTGGACGCGCGGACGGATTTATTTTCGCTGGGCGTGGTGATGTACGAGATGGCGACGCGGCGGCCTCCATTTCAGGGAGCAAACAGCGCGGTGATGTTTACGCAGCTCTTTGGGCACGAGCCGGAGCCGGTCCATCAGTGGAACGAGAAGGTGCCGCGCGAGCTGGAGCGAGTGATCTCGAAGCTGCTGGAGAAGGATCGCAGGGCGCGCTTTCAGACGGCGGACGAGCTGAGAGCGGCGCTCGAGAAGATACCGCGACCGTGGCGGGGATGGCTGCAGCGCGGCGCGGCTTCGGTGGTTCCGCTGGTGCGCGCGAGCGATCCGGTGGCACGGCAGCGGAAGCTGAAGTCGAAGCTGGATTCGCCAGTGCGTGAGGGCGAGGGTCCGGTGGGTCGAGGGGAGGCGACCTCGGCGGGGCTCCCGGTGGATGAGACGGCGGTCGATTTCATGGAGGGCTCGGAGGCGAGGTCTGCGGCTTTGGACGGGAGTGAGCCGCGGCCGTCGAGCGAGGAGGAGCGAGAACAAGCTGCTGCGTGGTACAGCGGAGAGAACGCTTCGGGTGTCTTCCCCGAGGACGAGAGTGCTGGCGGGACCGCAGTTCGAGGTGAAACACAGAGACGTCCACGCGCGAACGATTCGCGGCAGGAAACGCCGGCCTTTCAGCAAGCGCCGGGTGCAAGGGAACGGGCGGTAGAGGGGTTGGAGGGTACGACTTCAGGGCGAGCGTGGGAGGTGGGAGCAGAGACGGAGGGGAGGGGGAAGCGTGGGTGGGTTCGAGCGGCTGTCCTCACGGCCGCGGCCGGTGCTTCGATTGCAGCACTATTCCTCGTTCTTCGCAGCGGTGTTTTGCGGCCGCTGGTGCTGCGGCCGAGTGACCGTCTGCTGCTTACAGTGATCGAGAACAAAACCGGGGACAAGACGCTCGACGGTGTTGTGATGCAAGGTATCGAGATTGCTTTGCGGCAGTCCGACTCGCTGGCTGTGCAGGGAGGCGAGGTGTATGCAGCGGGACTGCGTCAGTTGCGGGCGGAGGGCGCGGACGTTGCAGCTTCGAGCCTGGGCCAGAGCGTGGCCCAGAAGGTGGGCGCGAAGGCGTATCTGTATGGCCGGATCACGGGTTCGAAGCCGCCGTACGAACTTGGCGTGGAGGTGCTGAAGGCCGATACGAATGATGAGGTCGCGAGCATGGAGGAGGAGGCGGCGAACCGCGACGAGCTCCCTGCGGCGATCGGCAGGATGGCGGAGGCGATACGGCGCGAGATCAGCCAAGACAGCAAACTGGAGATGCGGCGAAGCGTGAGATTTGGGCAGGATACGACGGCCAGTGTGGAGGCGCTGCGCGCATTTGCAGACGGAGAGGCGGCGATGCAGGCCGGGAGGCCGGAGGAGGCGCTGGCGGCGTTTCAGAGAGCGGCGGCGCTCGATCCGAAGTTCGTTCAGGCGCAGCTGCGGCTGTCGTGGATCTACCGTGGGGAGAAGGCAGAGCTTGCGTCCGGGATTGCGGCGGAGAGGGCGCGGGGGGCTGCGGCGAAGGCAGGCAACAAAGTAAAGCGGCTGGCACAGTTCTGTTATGAGATGAATGCTGCGGGCGATCTCACAAGCGCTGCCACGACGATGCGGGCTTACCTTAAACGCTACCCGCGTGATCAGAGCGGCAGGGAGGCTTGGGTGCGGCTGCTGCTGGCGCAGGGGCAATTTCCTGAGGCTTTGGCGGCCGCGCAGCACGAGATGGTCGAAAGTCCATTTGAGCGCAGAGGGTATGATGCGGCGCAAGAGGCTCTGCTGGGGCTGGATCGATATGAGAGCGTGCTGGAGCTGGCAGCGGCGGCAAAACGCGCGGGCGTGATTGCGGACGAGGGAGTTCTGGCGGCGGCGTACCTAGGCGGCAGAGGCGACGTGCTGGCATTGCAGATCAGCGAGGTCTCAAATTTTGTTGCGGGAGGCAAGTCTGCTGCGAGTGTCGAAGCGGCTGGAGGGGGAGCGGAGGTGGGCTTCGCGAAGCTGGCTGATTATGCCCGGTACCTGGACAGCACAGGACGGCTGGGTCCGGGATTGGAGGTCTGGAAGAAGGCGGCGGCGAGGGCGGAGAGGACGCCGGAGCTTTCGTCGGCTGCGGCATCGATGCTTGCGCAGGGTGCGCTTGATCGCGCCGTAGCCGAGAGTTGCACGGTAGCGCTGGCGATGGTCGAGCAATTAAGAGATATGCCGAAGGGTCCGGAGGCGACTTATCGTGCGGGAATGGCGGCGGCGTTGTGCGGCGACCAGACATACGCGTTGAAGGCGGTGATGGTGCTGCAGCAGCAGTTTCCTCGCCACACCAAGGCGATACAGCAGTTTGTGCCGGAGCTCGAGGCGGCCGCTGCCCTGGGCGTAAACGAAGCACGCAGGACGCTTGAGATTTTGCCAGCGGCGGGAAGAGAGGACAAGAGTGCGTTTCGGCTATATCTGCGCGGGCAGGCTTATGCCGCGACGGGCCAGAAGGCTGAAGCTCAGAACGATCTTCAGATGGTGCTGAGCCATAGAGGCGCCGCGTGGATGGCTGCAGGGACTCTATATCCAATTACCGAGGTCGATTTGGGTCGCGTCTATGTGACGGAAAAAGACAAGGCAGACAGTGCGGCTTCGTATCGCGATTTTCTGCAGACGTGGGATGAGGCGGACCGGCGACAGCCTTTGATGAGGGAGGCGGCGGCGAAGAGTCGTTGAGCATTGCTCTCTCGATGCGCTCTGTGAGGTTATTGTTTGGCAGGAGATGATTCGAGTCGTGTTGACGGCGGCCCACTACAATAGCCGCTGTGCTCCCTCTTCTTCAAAAGCGCGTGCTGGTGACCCGGGCGCGGCACCAAGCATCCGAGCTTGCTGCTCAGCTTGAGAGTCTTGGGGCGGTCTGCATCCTGATTCCCACTCTTGAGATCGTTGCTCCGAACTCGTGGGAGGCCATGGACGAGGCGATCGAGCAGCTGGGCAGCTTTGATTGGGTGCTGTTTACGAGCGCGAATGCAGTTGCGATGTTTGCGCAGCGATGGAAGGCGGCGACTCGCTCTCGCCCGGAGGAGTTGCCGTCTACGAGGATGGGCGTGCCGCGGAAGGGCAATGGGCGGCCCTTGCCACGAATTGCGGCGATTGGGCCGGCTACTGCACGGGCGGTGGAGGCTCTCGGCCTGAAGGTGGATCTGCTTCCGCCGGAGTATGTCGCCGAATCGCTGAGCACGGCGCTGCTGCCTTATGCGCCGGGCGCGAGGATGCTGTATCCGCGGGCCGAGGAGGCGCGGGATTACCTAGAGGAGACGCTCGCGGCGGCTGGAGCCGAGGTCAAGAGTGTCGAAGCGTACCGCAATCGGATCCCGCCGGAGTCGAGGCCGGCACTGCAGCACCTCTTTTCAACGGCTGCGCTCTATCCGGATGCGATTCCATTCACCAGTGCGTCTACGGTTCGGAACCTTGTCTCTCTTCTGAGTGCAGCCGGGCTCTCGCTGCCCTCGCGTGTGGTGCTGGCCTCGATTGGGCCGATCACCAGTGAGGAGCTGCGCAGGTGCGGCCTTCAGCCTACGGTGGAAGCTGCTGTAGCTACGGTTGCGGCGCTGGTCGAGGCGATCGTGCGAAGTTTCGCGCAAAGGTAGTTGCACGCTAGGTGTGGACGCCTTTGGGCGCAGTCGCTGGGAAGGCGCTGATGAATTCGGACGTGTTGTTTCGGGCCGGCGTGGGTACTTCAAAGTATTGGGAACCAAGGTTGAAATGGTTCTGGCGTTATGGGCTGTGTTCAGCGTATCGGGATCCTTCCCCTTCGCTACGCTTCATGGTCAGAATGACGGCATAATTTCAGGTGCTCGAAACCGGAGTGGATCAGCGGTTGGTCTAACGTGCGACCAGACGCATCATGAGCGGATGCTTTGGCCGCAGGGTGATCTTCGCCTGAACCTGGGGCGTGCCGTGGCCCAGATAATCCATTCGCCATTGCTGGGCGATGGTGGCGATGCTGAAGACGCCTTCCATCCAGGCGAAGCTTTCGCCGATGCATTGCCGATTGCCGCCTCCAAAGGGAAAGTAGGTGAACTTTGCGCGGGCTGCGCGCTGCTCAGGGCTGAATCGCTCCGGGTCGAAGCGCAGGGGGTCGGGGAAGTATTGGGGGTCGCGTCCCATGATGTATTGGCTGAAGAAGAAGTGGGCCCCGGCAGGGATGCGGTAGGGACCGAGGCGGACGACCTTCGTCGACATACGTCCCATCGCCCAAGCGGGGGGATAGAGGCGCATGGATTCGGCGAAGACCTGCTCGGTGTAACGCAGGGCGGGGTAGTCAGCGAGAGTGGGGAGACGGCGCTGGCCGCCGGTGCCGAGGACGGCGTCAAGCTCAGCGTGCAGGCGGGCTTCGACGTTAGGATTTTGGCTGAGCAGATACCAGGTCCAAGCCAGACCGTTGGCCACGGTTTCATAGCCGGCGAGGAAGATGGTCAGGACTTCGTCGCGCACCTGCTCATTCGACATGCCGGATTGAGAGTTGGAGCTCGGGCTTTCGTCGGGGTCGTATTTGCTGGCTAGGAGCATGGAGAGCAGATCGCCCTTGTCGGATTCGCCGCGAGCGGCCGCCGCCCGGTGTTGGTCGATGAGGCGGTCGACGACGGCGTCGAGGCGGGCCTTAGAGCGGCGAAATTTGATGAGGCCTGGGATGGGGAGGTGCAGGAAAGATTCGATCCTGGGGAAGGCGACGATGAAGTTGTAGAGGTCCATGATGGTGTTGACTTCGTCGTTAATGCTGCGGATGTCGGCGGTGACGTCAGTGTTGAAGAGGGTTCTGGCGACGATTTCAAGAGACAAGGACATGCTGGCTGCGCTGATGTCGATGGTCTGATGATCTGTCCATGCTTCGCGCTGGTGTGCCGCGCAGGCGACGATCTGGTCGCCGTAGGCGGCGATGCGCTGACGGTGAAAGGCGGGCGCGGCGATCTTGCGCTGGCGCATGTGGATGGGATCGTCGGAGGTAATGAGGCCTTCGCCGAGAAGGACTTTCATGCGGCGAACGGTGCGCTCTTTGATGAAGCTGGGAGCCTGGGTGATGAGGATTTCGCGGATGTATTCGGGGTCGTTGATGAAGACGATGGGAGTGCCGAGGAAGCGATAGTAGGCGATGTTTCCGTAGGTCTTGAGGAGATGCTCGAAGAGGAGGATGGGGCTGCCGAGCTTGACCCAGGGTTTGAAGGCGTAGAAGGGAAGGGAACGCTTGAGGCCGGGCGGCATGTTCGGCGTTTCGTCGGCGCGGGCAGAGGCTGGGGAATGATCTTGTGGGGCTTCGAGGATGGGGGGAGGAGTGGTCATGAGGGGACCTGCTTCAGGTGGACGAGAGGCTGCTGTCTTTACGCGGTTCCGGCGCGGCGAGCGGTTCCGGTGCTGGGAGCGGTTCCGGCGCGGGGACGCGGCTGTTGAGTCGGGTTGTCACGATTTGATGGATCAGGGTTTCAATCTGGTCCAGGGAAGCTTCTTCACGAATGGGGACGACGCGATCGGGTTCGCGCAGGGCGATCTCTTCGTATTTGGTATAGATGCGGTGGTAGAAGTCGTTGGACTCGCGCTCGAAGCGGTTCTCATCGGTACCTGAGCGCTCGATGTTGCGCTGATTTCGGCGTCGCGCGCGACGAAGGGAGGACGGAAGAGAGGGAAGCAGGAGCAAGGTGAGGTCGGGCTCCAGCCCTTTGCAGACAGCCTGGTGCATGGCGAGGACGGGCTGGCTGCCGAGTTGGCGGCCTGCTCCCTGATAGGCCTCCGAGGAGTCGGTATAACGGTCGCAGAGCACGATGCTTCCCTCGGCCAGGGCGGGTTGAATGATTTCGGAGATCGCCTGGGCGCGGTCGGCAAACATCAGCGCCAGCTCGGCGAGGGGAGCGATGGGTCCGAGGGCAGCCTCGGCGCGGGAGTCCAAGAGGATGGTGCGGATGCGATCGCCGAGGGCGGTGCCGCCGGGCTGACGGAGCGTGACGACGTGGCGGTCTTCGCGCTCGAGTGTGGCGGCCAGACGGCGGAGCTGGGTTGTTTTCCCGGAGCCGTCGAGACCTTCGAAGGTAATGAAATATCCGCGCGGCATAGAGATCAGCTTATCGCAGAGTCGCGGGGCGGCATCCTACCGGAGCAGGGGTCTGCGTGCGAATGGAAGAAGAGGATGTAATTTGCGTGCGGATCACAAGGAGCCGGCAAGACGCACGGCTCGGAAGGGAAGAGGATCGATGCTGACAATTATTTTCGTGACGATCATGGTGGCGCTGCTGGTGGGGGCGGGCATCTTTGCAATGATGGCGAAGAACAACAAGCGGCGGGGCCAGAGCGGAACCCCGAATGGCGAGCCCGGCAGGCCTGAAGGGCGGGCGCCGGGCGTCGATTAGGCGCACTGCTATTTGACCACGGTAGCGGCGGGCTTCCATGTGACACCTTCGGGGGTGACCAGGATGGTGAGATGGCCTTCGGCTCCTTCGTGGAGGAGAGGACCATTGGATGTGTGATCGTGATGAGCAGCGTCGGTGTAGACGAGCTTTAGATTGCCGGAGCCGAGAACTTTGAAGCGGTATTGGAAGTCGGCTCCGGGCGCCAGGTTCTCGGTGCCGAAGCTGGCACTGGGGTAGTCGACTTCGATCAGTTCGAGCGGTTGGCTGGTGCGATTGCTCACGGTCGCGCCGACGTAAGGGGAGTGGCATCCGGTGGCGGAGAGAAGACCGCTGAGCAGCACGATCGTGCGCAGAGTTCGCATCCTCATTAAGGTAGCAGGCGGGCGCTGGCTACGGCCGGGATTGCTCGGGCGACGGGCACGAGCGCTATGCCGGGAGGAATAGAATGAAAGGTGCGGCCCGGAGGCCGGAAGATGCGATCACAGACACGGCGTGGCTTTCAGACTGACGACCCTGCGCTTGAGCCGATTGCGGAAAAGGTGCAGGCAGGCGATCGACTCGGGTTTGAGGATGGGGTGGCGCTCTATCGCAGCGGGGACATTTTGGCCGTCGGGTGGCTGGCCAACCTGGTGCGCGAGCGGATGCACGGAGATGTGGCGTACTTCAACGTGAACCGGCACATCAATCCGACGAATGTGTGTGTGGCGTCGTGCCGGCTGTGCGCTTTCGGGCGGAAGAAGGGCGAGGCGGGGACGTACACGATGGCGCTCGAAGAGGCGTGGAAGACAGCGGGCGAGGGCTACTCGGAGGCGGTGACGGAGTTTCATATTGTGGGAGGGCTGCATCCGGATCTTCCGTTTGAGTACTTCATGGATATGGTGCGCGGGCTGAAGGTTCGGTTTCCGAAGGTACACATCAAGGCGTTCACGATGGTGGAGGTAGCGTTTCTCGCCAAGCACGGGAAGATGACGATTCAGGAGACGCTCGAGCGGATGAAGGCGGCGGGGGTGGATTCGATGCCCGGAGGTGGGGCGGAGATCTTTGCCGACCGGGTGCGGCATATCATCTGCGACCATAAGATCGATGGCGGGGAGTGGCTGGACACGGCGCGGATAGCACATAGGATTGGGTTGAAGTCGAATGCGACGATGCTGTACGGGCACGTGGAAGATGATGAAGATCGGGTAGATCACATGCTGCGGCTGCGCGCGGTACAAGATGATACAAAGGGATTTCAAACGTTTATCCCGCTGGCGTTTCATCCGGAGAATACGGCGCTGGGGCATATTCCGAAGACGACTGGAATGATGGATCTGCGGCAGATCGCGGTGGGGAGGCTGCTGCTGGACAACTTTCCGCATGTAAAGAGCTACTGGCAGATGGTGTCGCCGAAGCTGGCGCAGATCTCGCTGCGGTTTGGGGCGGACGATATTGATGGGACGGTGGTGGAGGAGAAGATCTATCACGATGCCGGGGCGACGACCCCGCAGGGGATGCGGCGGGCAGATTTGATGCGTCTGATTACGGAGGCGGGGCGGGTGCCGTTTGAGCGGGACACGTTGTACCGTGCGGTGACCCGGAGTGAGGATAGTTTCACAGTCGCGGTGTGATGGCTGTTGGGTGACGCAGGGGAAGGGAAGGTCCGCTGGCGGTAGGTGCCAAAACCGGTGGGTCGGTTCAGGCGCGTTTCTGATCTGGCGGGGCAATTGGGGCGTTTCTTCTACTGTTGTGCGGTTCGGCACAGCTAGGTTGCGGCGACTCTTCTCGCGTGGAAGTAGTCAGGCGATGAGGGTCTGCGGGTAACGAACCACATGTTACCAGTGAAGATACCCATGCTTAGTTGTACAGCGGCGTGGCGCAGTTCTCTTCTTTTTCCTTAGAGTATGCAAATGTTTTCTCTCTAAAAGGGTAATTTCCTGTGCCGGCATGCTTCTATGCGGACTTAGTGCGAAAAAACTGCCTTAATTCCCACTAGAGCGCAGCTAAAAGTTTTGGCTAGCCAGTTGCTAAGTGGGAAGTATCAGGAAATTGCATACAGTGCTCGCCAAGGCGAGTGAGGAGAGAAAGAGAAGTGAAGAATACTGCTGTCCTTGCAAATATCGTCTGCCTTGCTGCCCTCGTAGCCTTATCGACGCCCGCTCATGCGGATGGTCTCAACCTTTCCCCCTATGTTGGACAGACGGTAAGCATGACGGTTGAGCCGTATGCGTCGGGGGAAAACAACGGTTCTTATTATGTCGGTCTCACGCAGGTGAAGATAGCGCAGCACGGGATCGCGCTGGGTTCGGTAGAGGCGTTTTGCGACGACTTTACCCATGACATTCCTGTCCCGATACGTACACGGCCACAGTCGAGAAGGTCACCGGTACGACGATGGAGCAGGAAGCGTACTACGGTCTTCTGTTTGGTTCGACGCCTTCGGGCAACAGCGCGATGGATTCGGCGATCCAGGAGTTGATCTGGAATTACACGGCTCCGTCGGATCACCAGTATGCCGTAACGGGTGAGCTAGCGGTGCTGCAGGCGCAGATGTTGAGCGGCTATAAGAGCGTCGACTACTCACACAGTTTTTATCTGGATGCTGGAGACAACGGCCAGTCGTTCCTGGTGACCGATCCCAGCCCGGTGCCGGAGCCGTCTACGCTGGCGAGCTTCGGAACCGGATTGTTTGCCATCGCCGGACTTGCGCGGCGACGATTCAACCGTATTTAGCTGATTGCAGCATAGGTTTTTAGCAATGACGGTAAGTGGTGCCTGCTGTCGTAAGTAGTGAGTTGAGCAAATAAGCAGGAAAGGGTTTTGAAGGGTTCATTCACATTTTTTCTAAATCACACATTTTTATAAATCAAAGGAGGCTTTATGTATCTTCTGTTCGTACCGTCCACGGCTGCACTCTTGATGATCGGCTTCATTCAACTGCGCGATCACTTTACCGCTCCTGTGAAATAACTAACCGGCGAAGGCCGCTCCCGTACTGCGATTATGGTGTTGCTTGGGTTCTGCGGACATGCGTCGTACCAGCCGGTCAGTAGATTGTTTCGATGGAGGTCAGCGTATGAGCTGGCCTCTTTTTTTGCGCGCATCGCGGCTTCATCTTTTCGGGATGGGCGAAGCCATCGGCTTCAGGAATGTCTCTTCACGCCTGCGGTCGATTTGACGATGAGGACCGGGGAGATTGCAAGAAGCAGAAGAGCGCTGATGGTGGGCACAATGAGTCCTGCGCGGAGTCCTTGAAATCGTGTGGAGAGGACGCCGGTGAGCCAGGGGAGAGTAGCTCCGCCACAGGAGGCGGCGACAAAAAAAATACCTAGACGAGCGTGGTTGCCGGTGCGCGCGAGCAAGAAGGAGAGAAGCAGGGGATAGAGGGGGGCGAGGCTGAGTGCGGCCAACGTGGTGAGCAGGACGAGGCTCTGAGCGGAAGGGTGAGCGATGATGCAGAGCATCACTTCGGTGCAGCATAGAGCTGCCAGCGCGATGCGGTAGAGCACCGATTCGGTGAAGACACCAAGCAGAGCGACGACGAGAAGGCGGCCGGCGAGTTCGGCTGTCCAGAAGAAGAGAGCGAGCGAGGAAGCAGGCAGGGATGGGCGGGTGCGGATGGCGTAGCTTGGCAGCCAGCCTCCGAGGGAGTTCTCGATTCCGATGTAGAGGAACATGGCAGCGGAGAAGAGGAGCAGAGGAAGCGTGGATAGAGGAAGAGGCGAGGAGCCGACTCGTGATGCGCGCGGATGGGACGGCGTGGCATTTTCATATGGATAGGGGGAGAAGGCGGAGGAAGGAATCGCAAGGCAGAGGAGGGCGGATATTGCGAGGCAGCCTGCGGCGACATAAAAGAAGCGCTCAATTCCAGACGATGCCGTGAAGCGGATGAGCAGAGGACAGGCGATGGCGCCGATCGACCAGGCGACATTGAGCGCGGCCAGCAGGCGTCCGCGGGAGGAGGGAAGGCTTGTTCCGGCGATCACGTTCCCTGCGGTGAGCCCTGCGCCGAGTCCGAGACCGATGGCGAATACGGCGATGTGGGCGAGCCCGAAGGATAATGATGCGAGAGTAGCGCAGCCGGCGGCGGTGAGCGCTGGACCGTACACGATGCTGGCTTTGAGATTTCGCGCTGCGATCCATGATCCGCAGAGCTGGCCGGCGAAGTTTACGAGAAAAAGTGTGCCCGCCTGAGCATCGGCGATCTGCCATTGACGGATGAAGGCGGGAAGCAGAGGACCGAGCATGACGGTGACGACACCGGATGAGAGAAAGAAGAAGAACAGAGGGGCGAGCGCGCGGATGGCATTCCGTTCCTCCGTGCTGCTCCCCGGTTTTGAATCGGTTGAGAACAAGACTCTCCTGCCGTTGTCACATGTCGATGGATGGAGTGCATCGTGTAGGCGATGTCATGGTTCGATGTTGGTGCGAGATAGTTGGAACCGCAAGCTGCTCTCCATCGTATTCGGAGCCAGCAAAGAATAGGAGAGGAGCGGCGCGTGCAGGCCAAGGCTGACGAGCACGTCGCGATCCCTGCAGGTTCGGATCGCACGGACAGGAGAATGGATTACCGCCGGTTGCTTTCTCGGCGATTTGCTCCGGTTGGAGAGGAGACGGCCGGATTTTCGCGCTCGAAGTTCACTGTGCCAATCCATGGTGAATTCAAGCAATACTAACCTCGTGTTGATCCGCGGTCCACGTTGACAGGGACTAGGAGTCATGACACGGTAGAGGTACACACTCGCTGTTGTGATTGAGCAGCTGATCACGTCTTCGCCCGGCGGAATAGGCGGAGTTGAGCAATTCGACTCTATGCAAGACAAACTGTCCTTTCGGATGCGCTGCTTAGGCTGATCCGGTTCCGAAGTGTTCTCCCCAGCCGCTGTCCTCGCGGGAATAGTCGCGCAGGTTGTGTTTGTTAGCAAAGGAAACCAAGTGACATTTCTACAAAGAGCTTCAAGGGTGTTGTCGATTTATGGCGTTTGGTCAGCTGTTCTGGCGGTCGTGCTTGGATCCGGCGTTTGCGTGGCGCAATCGACCGCGACTCTATCCGGCATCGTGACCGACCCAAGCGGCGCGGTTGTATCGGGAGCGCAGGTGACGGTTCACTCTTTGGCGACAGGCCTCGATCGCCAAGTCACGTCCGATGGCGCGGGGCTGTACGCGTTGCCATCGTTGCAGCCGGGCTCATATCAGGTAGCGATTTCGGCTGCGGGCTTCAGCAACTACACGGTGAAAGAGGTTCATCTCGATGTGGACCAGAAGGCGACGATCAACGCGCAGCTTGCGGTGACCTCGGCGGGCGAGACGGTTCAGGTGGACAGCGGAGCGGCGCAGCTTGAGACGCAGACGATGACGGTCGGCCAGGTGATCGATCCGAAGACGGTGCAGGACATTCCATTGAACGGCAGGCATTTTCTCGACCTTACGGTGCTGACGCCCGGAGGCGTGGTCGCGCCGACGGCTGGGAGTCTGACGGGTGCGAGCCGTGGATTAGGCGCGAACTCCTTCATTACGGCAGGCAATCGCGAAGATTCGGTGAACTTTCAGATCAACGGCGTGAACCTGAACGATATGGTGCAGAACCAGATCACGTTTCAGCCTTCGATCAATACGACTTCGGAGTTCAAGATTGATAACTCGACCTTCAGCGCAGAGTACGGGCGGAGCTCGGGGTCGATTGTGAATATCAGCACACGGTCGGGCACGAATTCCTTTCACGGCGAGGTGTTCGATTACTTTCGCAATGAGGCGCTCGATGCGAGGAACTACTTCAATCGTCCGAATGGGACTTCGACTGGGGCTAAGGCTCCGCTGAAGCGGAACAACTTCGGAGCGGCTCTGGGAGGGCCGATCTGGAAGGACCATACGTTCTTCTTTGCGAGCTATGAGGGGCTGCGGCAGCAGCAGGGATTGCTGCAGAACGGGACTGTGTTTTCAAATGCCGCGCGCACAACGATTGCGAACAGCGGAGCGCCGGCTGCGCAGGCTCTTCTGGCGTTGATTCCCGCGCCGAATAACGGCAATCAGTATGTGGCGTTCACGCCGGGGCCGGTGCAGATCGACCAGGGCACAATTGATGTTCTACATGAGATCAATAAGAACGATCAGCTGCATGGGTTCTATGCGCTGCAGGAGGATACCCGCACGGAGCCGAATCTGCAGGGCAATACGATTCCGGGCTTTGGCGATCATCGGCATGCGACGCGGCAGATTCTAACGATCAATGAGACACACATCTTCAATCCCAACTTTGTCAACGAGGCGCGATTGGGATTCAACCGGATTACGATCGCGTTCGACCCGGCTACGCCGCTGAACCCGACCAACTACCATATCGGCGATGGCGTGTTGACTCCGATTGGCATTCCGCAGATAACAGTGAACGATATTGGATTGAACTTCGGCGGTCCGGCTGGTTTTCCGCAGGGCCGGTCGGATACGTTCGGCATTGTGTCGGATTCAGCGACATATCTGAAGGGACGGCACAGCATCAAGTTCGGCGGTGAGTTCCGGCGCTTCCTGGGGGCGAGCTTCAATGGCGATACTGGAACGATCACCTATGACACGACGGCGCACTTTGAGCAGGACCTGGCAACGGGCTTCAGCATTACGCCGGGGACGATCAATAGCCGGGTCTACGTGAATGCCGCGGGACTTTTTGTGCAGGACAATTTCAAGTTGACTCCGTCGCTGACTCTGGAATATGGATTCCGCTTCGAGTGGAACGGAACTCCCACAGAAGGCGCAAATCGGTTTGTGATCTTCGATCCAGCTTCGGCTTCGCTGATCCGCACTGGCAGCGGTGTGGGCAGCGTCTATCCGCAAAATTATAACTATGAGCCGCGCGTCGGTTTTGCGTGGGATGTGTTTTCGAATGGCAAGACGGTGCTGCGTGGCGGATATGCGTACATGGCGGATCAGCCGGTGTCGGATGCGGTGACGGGGCTGGCATCGAATGCGCCGTTCAGCAATCGGGTGCTGTATGCGAATACGAATGCGCCGATACCGGTCGCTACTCTGTTCAACTCGTCACGCGCAGCGGGGATCGCGATCAACAACATCAATCCGAACTTCAAGAACGCCTATACGCAGACGTACAACCTGAATATCCAGCATGAAGCGCCTTATGGCATTCTGACCTCAATCGGGTACTACGGCTCGGTGGGTCGGCACCTGCGGGCGGAGACGAACCAGAACCAGCCGAATGCGGCGGGTGTACGGCCGTATCCGGTGCTGTCGGCGACGAGCCCAATCGATCCTGGGGTGTCGTCGAACTCCAACATCGGCGAGATCAACGATGTGAGTTCTTCAAACTACAATGCCGTGTGGGTGGTGGCGACGAAGAACCTGAACCATGGGCTGCAGTTCAACATGAATTATGAGTATGCGAAGTCGCTCGATACGAACTCGCTTGGGTCCCAGGGCGGATTCACATTTCAGGACAGTACGAATCCGGCGGGAAACTATGGGCCCTCGGACTTCGACACGCGTCACCACTATGCGGGGAACGCGATCTACACGCTGCCGTTCAAGGGGAATCGTCTTGTCGAGGGGTACAGTCTGTCGACGATTGTGCAGTACCAGACGGGCAATCCGGTGAATATTACAAATAATGCTTCGACGTTCACCGGAGTGGCGGGAGTAATTCGACCGAACCAGGTTGGGCCTATCGTGACGAACAAGGTACAGGGTGCGGGTGCGAATGTTTCGTTCATCCAATCCACTGTGTGTCCGGCTTCGGGGCTGACGCCAACGTGCAGTTTTCAAAATCTGAAGGCGGGTCTCGGTGATATCTCACGCAACAATATAACCGGGCCAGGCTTTGCGGATATCGATTTGTCAGGCGAGAAGTCGACCCGGATCACAGAGCGGCTGACGTTCAACCTGCGCGCGGATGCGTTCGATATTCTCAATCATCCGAACTTTGGTCAACCGGTCGGCAATACGTCCTCTTCAGTCTTCGGTCAGATACTTTCGACTCGATTTGCGGTAAGCGATGGTGGATCATCGCGGCAACTGCAGATCAGCGGCAAGTTCGTCTTCTAATTCGAGTCGAAAAACGAGAACGCCTGGCGGAGAGATTTCGCTGGGCGTTTTTTGCGGCTTTGAAGCGTGTGGCTGCGCGGTGCTTTCTGACGTGAGTAACTCATTGCGGATATCGAACGTGGATGAAGCATGGCAGACGGGATGATGCTGCGCGAGTACCGAGCCTCCGACCTGGATGCGATCTTCCGGCTGGATGTGATTTGCTTTGCGATGGCATTTCGATTCGATCGTGCTTCGATGCGGAGGTTTGCGGCGCGGAAGCGGGCGATTGCGCTGATTGCCGAAGCTGCTGACGGGGCGATCTGTGGATTCGTGATTATTCATCTGGAGCAGGATGGCGCGGGATGGATCGGGTATGTGGTTACGCTCGACGTTGCGCCGGAGTTCCGGCGTGCGGGTGTGGCGGCGAGGCTGATGGGAGAGGCAGAGGGGCGCGCCGCAGCGGCTGGTGCGCGGTGGATGGGTTTGCACGTGTTCGCGGGGAACGACAACGCAGTGCGATTTTACGAGCGGATGGGATATGAGCGGGTTGGGGAGGAGCTCGGGTTCTATGGCAAGGCAGGGCTGGATGCGCTGGTGTACGGGAAGGGATTAGGCGGAGGAGCTGTAGAGGCTGGCTGAAGGCTGGGTCGTTGGTGAGGAGAACAGCAAGGCAAGAACAACGGCGGCTGAGGGCGGCTGCAAAAACGACGGGAACGGCAACCGGGTGAGTGCAACAGTAATAGGAAACGGCAACAATGAGGGCAAAGCAAGGCGATGAAGGCGGCCTGACTTCGACGCTCGATTGTAACAGTGAAAGTTACTTTTTCCCGAAGACATCGCCCATGCGGCGGACCTGGGCGCCGACGCCGCGGAGTTTTTCTTCGAAGTGCTCGTAGCCGCGGTCGAGATGATAGACGCGGTCGAGGATGGTCTCGCCGTCGGCGACCAGAGCGGCGAGGACAAGTGAGGCGGAGGCGCGGAGATCCGAGCACATGACCGCGGCGGACTGCAGAGGGCTCTTGCCGCGGACGGTGGCGGTGCGGCCGGAGATGGTGATGTTCGCGCCCATCCGGATGAGTTCCTGCACGTGCATGAAGCGATTCTCGAAGATGTTTTCTGTGACGGAGGTGGTGCCTTCGGCCTGAGTGGCGAGGGCCATGTACTGGGCCTGCATGTCGGTGGGGAAGCCGGGGTACTCTTCGGTGGTGATATCGGCGGCTTTGAGTTCGCCGCCGCTGCGGACGCGAACCTTGTCGGTGCCGACGTCGATACGGACGCCGCATTGTTCGAGCTTGGCGATGAGCGCGCCGAGGTGTTTTGGCTCGCAGCCGTCGACATTGAGGTCGCCTCCGGTGATGGCTCCGGCGATGAGAAAGGTTCCGGCTTCGATGCGGTCGGGGTTGATGCGGTGGCGCGCGCCGTGGAGTTTAGCGACACCGTGAACGCGGATGGTTCCGGTGCCTGCGCCTTCGATTTTGGCTCCCATGGCGGTGAGCAAGGCGGCGAGGTCGGTGACTTCGGGCTCGCGGGCGCAGTTCTCGAAGACGGATTCGCCCTCGGCCAGGACGGCGGCCATGAGGAGGTCTTCGGTACCGGTGACGGTGATCTTATCGAAGACGATGTGCGCGCCTTTGAGGGGGGATTTGCCGCCGTTGGGGCTGCGGGCTTCGAGGTAGCCGTGGTCTTGGGTGATGGTGGCGCCCATGGCTTCGAGGCCGTTGATATGGAGGTCGATGGGGCGGCCTCCGATGGCGCAGCCTCCAGGCATGGCGACGCGGGCGATGCCGGTGCGAGCGATGAGCGGGCCGAGGACGAGGGAGCTGGCGCGCATGGTCTTGACGATCTCGTACTTGGCGACAGGGTCGGAGAGAATGCCGCACTTAATGCGAGTGCGGTGCTGGGCGCGGCCATAGCCCAGCTCGACCTCTGCGCCCATGCTGGTGAGGAGTTTGCGCTCGGTCTCGATGTCGCGGACCTGGGGGATGTTTTCGAGGATGAGCTCGTCTTCGGTGAGGATGGCGGCGGCCATGCAGGGGAGGGCGGAGTTCTTGGCTCCGGAGACCTTGAGGGTGCCAAGCAGGGGGTTACCGCCGCGTACGACAAACTTGTCCATGGTAGGTTCAGTTTACCCGGCGAACGCTAGGAAGCTGAGTAGCTGCAATGGTTCCGCAGCAGCGAGGCATGCCTTACGTCGCGGAGCAAGTCGTCTGGTTTGGTAACCCATACATAATCTTTGGTCACTTTCGCAATCTCGCTCACCCAAAAGGACGCGGAGGGGCGTACATCCTATGAACTGGAACCCACGTCGCTCTCAAGGAGAATTATGCGAATCAAGACACTTGCCATTTGGACTTTAGCGTTGTCTTCCGCCGTTACTGCTTTAGCGGCTGGACCGGGAGAATCGAGCACGAACTTCACCGTCTCCACTGCGTCAGGAGTTCCCGGGGCTACGCTGCAGCCCGGATCGTATTCAATTCATGTGATCAATCATCTGTCCGATCGTGTGATCGTTGCGGTTGATTCTGTTTCCGGCGACGTGCACACAACCTTCCTGGCCATCCCGAACAATAAACTCGCGAAGCCTGGGAGCGGCGGGGCTGTGCGGTGGCCACATCGAGTCGACGGGACGGAGTATCTGAAGGGCTGGTTCTTTGCCGGTTCGCCGGCTCCGGTGGAGTTCGTGTATCCGAAGGCCGAGGCGGTTGCGATTGCGACGGCAAATCCGTCGAAGGTGCCTGCGATCGATCCGGCTTCGGAGGGCAAAC
Source organism: Edaphobacter sp. (assembly GCA_965277545.1). Taxonomy (GTDB): domain Bacteria; phylum Acidobacteriota; class Terriglobia; order Terriglobales; family Acidobacteriaceae; genus Edaphobacter. The sequence goes on along the minus strand of OZ255826.1, from coordinate 3,831,475 downwards.
CGGCGGATAATACGATCTCGAAGAGCGACATGCAGCTGCTGACGTTATGGCTGCTTTCATTTGAGCAGGTGGGGCCCGGCGACTCGACCTCCGGTATAAAGGCGGTGCGCTACGATCAGACGGCAAGCGCAAGCAGGCAGCCGGTGATTCCAGCCCTGCCGCATACGGGGAGCTTGATGCCGATGGTATGGCTTATCGGATTTTGGTCGCTTGCGGGAGCCGGAGTTCTGCGCATAATTGTCGTGCTGAGCGGACGTGATCGGCAGGGCACTTTGAACCGGCCGGGGCGATGAGGATAAGGATGCTCGCTTACGGAGAACGCATTCTCTGGATGGCGGGACTGGTGTGTGCAGGAATCTGCCTGGCGGTGGCAGTGCAGGCGAGCAGTGCTGGGCGTGCGGCTGCGGAGATAGAAAAGCCTTCCACAGCGGCACGCCCGGCCGTAGCTGCAGGGAAGATCGGTGTGATGGGCCGGATCGATATTCCGGAGCTTGCGGTTTCGGCGCCGATCCTTGACGACTACGACAACGGCAGTCTGCGCCGTGGTGTCGGGCACATTCCAGGGACGGCGATGCCGGGCGGTCTGGGCACGGTCGGACTGGCGGGACATCGGGATACCTATTTTCGGCGTCTGCGCGGCATTCTGCCGAAGATGGAGATTCGACTCACCGATCGATCCGGCACATATCACTACCTGGTCGACAGAACGGATATCGTGCGGCCGGAGCAGGTTGAGGTCTTGAAGATTGCTGCTGTGCCTGAGCTGACTCTGATTACCTGTTATCCATTCGATTATGTGGGCGCTGCGCCGAGGCGCTTCATCGTGCATGCGCATCTGCTTTCGGCATCACCGGACAGAATTGCAGCCCTGCGGTGAAGGCCGCTGGAGGAAGAGATAGATGCAAATTCAAAGCGGCAGGCCGATGTCGCTTCTCTCCACCGCGACGCGGAGATGAATCGCATCCAACGAGGCATGGCCGGTTCGCGAGCTCTTGTGATGTTTCTGCTGTCGTGGGGAAGTGGAGTGGGTGTCGTGCTGGCGCAGGGCTCGGTCAGCACACAGAGCAAAGGGGCTACACAGCCAAGCCCGAAGGCTTCCTGCGAGGGGCTTAGAGGCATGACCATCCCGGCGACGGCGATCGGTCTTCCGACGACAGGGGCTTACGTGGCAAGCGCGAAGCTGGTGCGCGATACGCGGGGAGAGTATTGCAAGGTGCTGGGCCGCATACGGCCTGTGGACACGGCAGCGCAGGAGATTCGGTTTGAGGTGAACCTGCCGTCGAAGTGGAATGGCAAGGCGGTGCACTTTGGCGGCGGCGGGTTTGATGGGTGGCTGGGCGGTACGGACGGGTTAAATCGTACGCCGGTCAGCGTGAAGAGCGCGCCGGGTCCCCTGGCAAGGGGATTTGCGACCTTTGGCGGCGACTCTGGCCACCACAAGCACTATCTTCTGCTGCCTGACATTGTGAATGCGGTGAATGCTTCGTTCGCGCTGAATATGGAAGAGCGGCGCAACTTCGCTCAGGACGGGTTGAAGAAGACCCACGATGCAGCAGTTGCGATCATGACGCGGCGGTATGGAATGGCGCCGCGAAGGATGTTTTTTCTTGGCGGCTCGACCGGCGGACGCGAGGCGTACTTCGTGGTGCAGCGCTGGCCGGAGGACTACGACGGTGTGCTCGGCGCGTATGCGGGATGGAATCAGACCGAGCTCGATCTGCAATATATTCGAGTGTCGCAGGCGATGTACGCGAAGGGCGGTTTTTTACCGAAGTCCAAGACCACGCTGCTGGCGAGTTCGGTGATGAAGAGCTGCGATGGCCTGGATGGTATACGCGATGGTCTCATTGCGAATGTTGCCGCGTGTCACTTCGATCCGGCGACGCTGCTTTGTCCCGCAAGAGGCAACGGCAAGGACTGTCTTACGGCGCAGGAGCTCAAGACGGTCGAGACCTTCGCTACCGAGCAGAGGACTGCGCAGCCTTTGTGGAATGGAGTGCAGACCATGCCTGGCTACAACGTGCTTGCCGGCACGGATCTGACCGGGTCCATGGGCATACTGCACCATGCGGAGCATCCTCCGAAGATTCTGCTGAACTCGTTCTACTACGTCATAGGAGATCAGGTGCTGCGGTTTTTCCTGACGGGCGATCCCCACTACAACGCGCTGCTCTTCGATACGACGACGGGAGGTAAGTACTCGGGGGAGCTGCTGCCGCAGTCGAAGGCGGCGGATGCAAGCGACGCGGATCTGACGCCGTTCGCAAAGCGCGGAGGCAAGTTTCTGATGCTGCACGGGACGGCGGACGCGACGATACCGACGGAGTCGACGACGATGTATTACAAGATGGTGCAGAGCAGGATGAGTCAGGCGGCGATGGATGGATTTCTGAGGTTCTATCTTGTGCCGGGCTTCGGGCATGGACGTGGAGCGTTCGATGCGGGATTCGACGCGCTCGGAGTTCTCGATGGCTGGGTGGATGCGGGAGTGGCTCCGAAGAATTTAGTAGTTGTCGATAACAACAAGCACTCTGCCGGGCGTACGCGGCCGTTATGCGTATATCCCTCGTGGGCAAAGTATAAGGGGACTGGGGACGTCAGTTCGGCAGGCAGCTTTCAATGCGTGAAGGAGTAGAGGGGCCACGCGATGAGTGTAAACAGCAGGTTCACTTCGGGGAAGACGACTAAGAAAGCAAGTGCAGAAGTCCTGGTACCGCAACCTGGCTTCGCGCTAGACCGGTTTAGAAGCTGCTGTATACGTCGAAGTCCATGTCTCAGAATCGAGACCTGGGGCACCGATGCTTATTGGTGAGCGACCGTCGTCGAGTGACTGGGATCAGAGTTCGAGGCGGGAGTCGTCAATGGCGAGGCGGACATTGCCGTCAGATTTGGTGAGACGGCGGACAGCTTCCATTTTGTCGACGTTGGCCTTGAGCATGACGAGGGCGATGGGAATGGATTTGCCGGCGGACTTGATGGTGCGGATGGCAGTCTCGCGGTCGATCTCGCAGACTGTCATCAGGACGCGAATGCCGCGTTCGACGAGCTTGGCGTTCTTCATGTGCACGTTGACCATGAGGTTGTCGTAGACATAGCCGAGCCGTGTCATGGCACCTGTGGTGATCATGTTGAGGATCATCTTCTGGGCCGAGGCGGACTTCATGCGGGTAGAGCCGGAGATGACCTCGGGGCCGACCTCGGCGACGACGGTGGTGTCGGCGACATCGGCGAGTGGGGTGTGGAGATTGCAGGTGATAGCCGCGGTCTTGGCTCCGCGGGCGCGAGCGTACTCTACGGCGCCGACGACATAAGGAGTGCGTCCGCTGGCGGAGACGCCGATGACTATATCTTTGCGGGTGGGACGGCGACGGGCGATGTCGCGCTGACCGATCTCGGGGGAGTCTTCGTTGACGTCGGAGGCGGAGGCGAGGGCCTTGGGACCGCCGGCCATAATGTATTGAACCTGGGAGGGAAGCGTGGAGTAGGTAGGCGGGCACTCGGAGGCGTCGAGCGAGGCGATGCGACCGCTGGAGCCGGCGCCAACATAAATGAGACGGCCGCCGTCGCGCAGGGAGCGGGCGACGGTGTCGATGACGATGGCGATCTCCGGTAGTGCCTTTTTGACAGCGGCCGCGATCTTCGCGTCTTCGTGATTGATGATGCGAGCGATATCGAGCGCGGACTTGGTATCGAGTCCTTCTGAAGCGGCGTTGGCGGTCTCGGTGGTGAGATCGTTGAAGTCTGCGGTGCGGGTGACCGGTTTTGGCGCGGGAGCCTGTTCGAGCATGGTGAGGGTTGCCATAGAGTTTCCTAGTGACGTACTTACGTGATTCTAGTCCTTGCGTGTGGGATTGGGACAAGAAAGCTGTCCCACGAACGAGTTATCATAAAGGGTCGCAGATGGGCCTTGTGGATCGGGAATTGCGACAGGTTGGGCTTGGGGGGAACACCGAGGGGATCGAAAGAGACTGCGGTCTCGCATAAAGTTTGACGGCTTGTCTTGAGTCTACCGCTGAGCTGTTAAATAGGATGCATGCATGAAGGATTGGTTATCCTACGGAAGAGGCTGGAGCATTCCAAACGTTGTCGATGGCACTTAAAAATGAAATAGAAAGGAAAGCGCGGGTGGACCACGGCGTGAGTGCGAATCAAGCGGGACCAGAGGACAACCCAGGCGCACGTCGCACAGAAGCGGATGCCGAGAGCGGCAAAGCAGCGGCGCCGTCAGACTCGGATCATGAACACGGCCAGGCTTCCCAATGGAAAGGCGGCGGGACTCCTTCTTCTGCCCATTCGTGGATACGGGATCTTTTGATCTCGATGGTGATTTCGGCCTTCATCATCGTGTTCTTGTATCAGCCGGTGCGCGTTGAAGGCACAAGCATGCTGCCTATGCTAAGGGATCAGGACCGACTGTTTATTAACAAGATGGCGTATCGTGTAGGGGAGATTCACCGCGGCGACGTAGTGGTGTTTTTGTATCCGCGGGACCACACGAAGAGCTATATCAAGCGAGTGATTGCCGGTCCTGGCGATGATCTGCGGATCGATCAGGGCCGCGTGTATGTAAATGGCAGCAAGGTACGGGAGACCTATGTGCCGACGCGTTTTGCCGATGACCGGTCGGCGCCGGAGATGAAGATCCCGTCCGACGAGTATTTCGTCATGGGAGATCATCGTTCCATCTCAAGCGACAGCCGGGACTTCGGGCCAGTGGAGCGAGGATTGATCTATGGGAAGGCTGCATTTGTGTACTGGCCGATGGATCAAGCGGGCGTGGTGCGATAGCTGGTTCCGTAGATGCGATCGTTGTTGTTCGAGACAACATTAGCGCGCAGGGTGGAATCTGAACGGCAGGTAGGCAGGAGGAATCCGTTGCTTGAGGGAGAGAAGACTTTGAAAGTTTACATAACCCGCTGGATGTTTGCGCTAAGTTTGTTGTTTGCGCTGGCTGCGATGTCTACACCGGCTAACGCGCAGGACGATCATCATAGTCACCATCGCCGCCACCACCGCCACCATCATCAACGCCATGATGACGGCAATGGCCATCCCTATCACCAGTAGTTGGGCTGCTCTGAATGGAGAGTGGATGACCGGATTGGAAGTTGGTTGAGCAAGCCCCGATGAGAAGTCTCGTCGGGGCTTTGCTGATTTGGTAGCAGCTTCTTGTGCTGATGGATAGGCGGCTGGCCTGATTGGAACTCATGACAGAATGCTGACGTGGGGCATTCCTCTTATTCAAACCTTCACACCCATTGGGGCAAATTGCAGCTGCGGTGCTGCTTGTCAGGCGCCGGCGTTATAGATGATCCCGGCGAAGGACTTTGGCTGGAGGCTGGCTCCGCCTACGAGAGCGCCGTCGATATCTTCGAGGCAGCAGAGGCTCCGTGCATTTTCGGGTTTGACGGAGCCGCCGTAGAGGATGCGGGTCGAGGCGGCGAGTGCAGCGCCGTGGGACTGGGCTATCTGGGCGCGAATGATCCTGTGGGCGTCTTCGGCGATCTCGGGCGTGGCGGTAAGGCCGGTGCCGATGGCCCAAACGGGCTCGTAGGCAATGACGAGCGGGGCGGCGCCGTCGGGATCGACGCCTTCGATGGCGATGGAGACCTGGAGTTTGAGGACTTCAGCGGTGAGATTGGACTCGCGCTCGTTGCGCAGCTCACCTACGCAGACGATGGGGATAAGGTTGTGAGCGAGCGCGGCTTTGAGCTTGAGGTTGACGGTGGTGTCGGTCTCGTTGAAGTACTGGCGCCGCTCGCTGTGACCGATGAGGACGTGGGTGCAGCCGATGGCGGTGAGCATGGTGGGCGAGGTTTCGCCGGTGTAGGCGCCTTCGTCGAGCCAGTGCATGTTCTGGGCGCCAGCGGCGAGGGGGGTGTCGCGAGTGGCTTCGATGACGCTGCCGAGGGAGGTCATCGTGGGGAAGAGGGCGATCTCAGCGGTGTGGTCCTTGGCGTCTTGGATGAGGGGAAGGAACTCGTGGAGGAAGGCCAGGGACTCTTTGGGGGTCTTGTACATCTTCCAGTTGGCGGCGAACAGTGGCTTACGCATGAGTGATTAAATTATCCTTCGAGATTTTTTTATTTATCTTTGGGGTTTCTGAGAGTGAGGATCTTAGTGATGCTCCACGCGACCGATAATCCAGCAGCAAAAGGCAAAATTAGCAATGCTATATCCGCTACTTTTTGGTCAAGAGGCGGAAGTTGTGATTCACCGTACAAGAAGAAAAGGAACATCAGACAAAGCCAAATTGTAACCAGTGAGGTTACGGGTGCCAAAACGGTATACAGCCACCGGCGGCGTTGCGATTTGAAAATTAGAGAGACTAACCCTCAACATAAAATCGCTAGATTAACCAAACTCACCGCGATGAATATGGTTCGACCCATATAGGCAAGTGTTCCTTATTTGTCGGTGAGGGCGGCGATGCCGGGGAGGGTTTTGCCTTCGAGGAATTCAAGGCTGGCGCCTCCGCCGGTGGAGATGTGGGTGATGCGGTCGGCGACGCCGGATTGCTGGACCGCGGCGACCGAGTCTCCTCCGCCTACGATGGTGGTAGCGTCGCGATTGCGGGCTACCGCGTGGGCGATGGCATTGGTCCCCTTAGCGAAGGCGGGCATCTCGAAGACGCCCATGGGTCCGTTCCAGATGATGGTGCGGGCTTCGGCGATCTCGTCTTCAAAGAGGGCGATGGATTTGGGGCCGATGTCGAGGGCCATCAGGTCAGCCGGGAAGGCGCCGTCGCCGGAGAAGGTCTGGGTTTTGGCGTTGGGGGCGAACTTGTCGGCGAGGATGTGATCGACGGGAAGGAGAAAGCGGACGCCCTTTGACTTCGCCTTTTCGAGGGCGGCTTTGGCAATGTCGATCTTGTCGGTTTCGACGAGAGATTTGCCGGTGGTCTGGCCTTGCGCGTTGAGGAAGGTGTAGGCCATGCCGCCGCCGATGATGATGGCGTCTGCCTTTTCAAGCAGGTTGTCGATGACCTGGATTTTGTCCGAGACCTTGGCTCCGCCGATGATGGCGACGAAGGGCTTGTCGGGCTGAGTCAGGGCTTTGCCCATGTAGGTGAGCTCTTTTTCCATAAGCAGGCCGGCTGCGGACTGCTTGACGAAGTGGGTGATGCCTTCGGTCGAGGCGTGGGCGCGGTGGGCGCTGCCGAAGGCGTCATTGACGTAGATGTCGCAGAGCGAGGCGAGCTTCTTGGCGAAGGCTGAGTCGTTGACCTCTTCTTCGGGGTGAAAGCGGAGGTTTTCAAGCAGGAGCGGCTGACCGGATTCGAGATTGGCGGCCATCTCGCTGGCGATGGGACCAATGCAGTCGGGCGAGAAGGCCACGTTCTCGTCGTCTCCGAGGACGTGGTCAAGCAGGCCGCGGAGCCGGTCGACCAGATAGCGCAGGCTCATGGACTCGACGGGTTTACCTTTGGGGCGGCCGAGATGCGAGCAAAGGATCAACTTGGCCTTGTGGCGAAGCGCGTATTCGATGGTGGGGAGGGTTTCGCGAATGCGAGTGTCATCGGTGATAACGCCGTCCTTGAGCGGAACGTTAAAGTCGACACGGATGAGGATGCGCTTATCGGTGAGGTCGAGATCGCGGATGGACAACTTCGGCATGTTCTTCCTTCCAATGCTGAATAAATCTTATCTTGAAACAGAGGGTGCCCCTACTTATATCCCAAGGCAACCCTGGTTCTGTAAAGTGCGTTCTAGACTTTGGAGCGCTAAGGTGCCTTCCAGGCATTGGGGCAATGAGCGGGGAGGATAATCGTCGGCGCATGGTGGATCCAGGCGAAAAATTGTATGCGTGGCGCACTGGCAGGATAGATTATTCTGCGGAGGTCTACATGAAGAAAGCTCTTGTCGCAGGATCGCTCGGTGTCAGCGGACGTGCGCTGGTCAACCACCTGGTTGCGCTGCGGGACTGGGAGGTGATCGGGCTATCCCGCCGGTCGCCAGAGTTCCAATCGCCGGCGCAGCACATTGTCATCGATCTGCTGAATCAATCTGAGGTTGACTCCCGCGTAGGCAGCCTCGGCGACATTACCCACGTGTTCTATGCGGCGCTTCAACCGAGCAGCAACTTCTTCGACGAAATCCCGCCCAACGTTGCCATGCTTCGGCACGTCGTCGAGGCAGTCGAGCGCTCGTCTCGCTCGTTCCGCAAAGTTGTGCTGATCGAGGGCGCGAAATATTACGGTGCGCATCTCGGTCCATACAAAACACCTGCCAGAGAAGATGACCCTCGGCAGATGCCGCCCAACTTTTACTACGACCAGGAGGATTATCTGAAAGAGCGTTCCGCTGGCAAAGAATGGTCATGGACGGCCCTGCGTCCGTCTTCGATCTGCGGATTCGCTATTGGCAACCCTATGAACTTGGCTACCGCTATCGCGGTTTATGCCTCCTTCTGCAAAGAACTAGGTCTTCCGCTTCGCTATCCAGGCTCAACCGCTGCTTACGGGATGATTATGGAGATGACTGACGCCGAGCTGCTGGCGAAGGCGATGGTCTGGGCTGCGCTCGAGGACCACTGCGATGAAGAGGCCTTCAACATCACCAACGGAGGCTTCCACCGATGGGAGAATCTGTGGCCTCGGCTGGCGAAGTTCTTTGAAATTCCATACGCGCCTCCACAGCGTTTTCCGCTTGCTGAGTTCATGTCTGACAAGGAGCCGCTGTGGAAGGCAATGGTCAGCAAATACAAGCTGCTCGACTACACATTCCAGCAAGCAGCGGCATGGCCGTTTGCCGAAGCCATATTCAATCTTCAATATGACGTGATGTCCGATACAACGAAGTCTCGCCAGTTCGGCTTCCACGAATGTGTGGATACAGAGGAGATGTTATTGCGTCTTCTTTCACAGTTTCAGCAGATGCGCTTCATCCCGGGGAACATTCGATGAAAACGAGTACTGGTGTGCGACTGTGCAGTGGCTAGTCAGGAATGAACGCGTCGGCTTCTATTTCGATTCGCCAGGCAGGGTGGAGCAGGGCGGCGACGACCAGCATGGTGGCGGCCGGGCGGGTGATGCTGAAGAACTTTGAGTGGACGCGGGCGACCGCCTCCCAGTCTTCTGCACGGGTGAGATAGATGCGGGTGCGATAGACGTGCTCAATGGAGCTGCCGGCGTCTTTAAGCGATGACGCGATGATGGTGAGGGCCTGATCGGCCTGAATCGCGATGTCAGCGTCGTCGGCACCCACGGGCCCGGTGCCGGAGACGTGGACATGGTTGCCGATGCGGACCGCCCGGGAGAAGCCGATGATGAGTTCGAAGGGGCTGGAGCCTGGAATGTTGGTGCGCTCTGTCATTTGGTTACCTGGAGCTTGCCGAGTTCCTGGTCGATCTTGGCATCGAGCTGTTCTTCCGTGTCTCCGGCTTTAGGATCGCTGCTCCAGAGCTGCTTACGGGTGAGGGCGTCGACGATGAAGGCGTCAATGTGAATGGCGCGGTCCTTTTCGTCGGGATAGGCCTCCTTCATGACGAAGACGCAGGTGTCGAGGGTGGGGGAGTAGTAGGTCTGGTCGAGGTAGGGCCCGTCGGGACGATCCTCCCACTTGCCGGTAGTGGAGAGCTGGGCGCAGCGGACGCGCTTGTCAAAGTTGTTGTTTGCGGTTGTGGTGGTGATCTGAGGGGACTTGTCGTTACAGCCTGCGAGGAGCGGGAGGAGGAAAAGGAGGAGAAGACTGGCGCGCATGATTACTCCTGCAGATTGGATGCTTGGCTCATTCGTAAAGACTGTGAGACTATCTCGCTGTGTTTCTGGTGTCCATTTTAGTGGGAGAAGCCCTGGCATTCACTGGCTCTTTACGAGCCGCTGGCGCTGGCGAATCGCCTCTACATCTGCCAAGTCCTGCAGGCGACCGGAGGCTAGCTTGTTGATGATCAGGTCCGCAGCGGAGATGTAGCGCGCGGGAAGATCGCCGTCAATCAGCAACTCTTCGCTGTTGGCATAGACGGTTTCGAAGTCGATCCCGGCAATTTGCTGAAGGACGTCAAAACAGTACGGAGGATTGCCGAATCGCGCGCAGATCGTCGGAGTATGGAAATCTTCTACTGTGAACTCAGCGAGTGGAGCGCCGAACTCTGCAAGCGCTTTGTAAATCGCAAGAGCGTTTTCGGGACTCGATTCGATGAAGACGTCCAAATCTTTGGTCATGCGGGGTTGTGCATGAACGAAGACCGCATAACCGCCAATGATGACGTACTTAACGCCGCGCTTGTTCAATGCGAACAGCAACTCTTTTAAGTTCTGCTCCATCGGCGGAATAGCCATAGGCTCGATACCCTTCGACGCTCAGTTGATGGCCAGCCGTGAAGCGCTCGGCGGGTGTCAGGCTCTGCCAGTAGCGGTATTCTTCGTCCTTCATCTCTTCGAAGCTGTTGAATTTGCGGATGGTCTTATCCATGGTCGCGGCATTACATATTATACCGATCATAAAGAGCGATGCCCACAGCTCAGGACCGAGATATGGGCATTCAACCTCAAAGAGACGTTTAAGAGTTACGATTCTGAGGTAATCCTTGCCGCTTCGCCTATTAGGAGCTTCTAAGCAACGTCCTGAACGTGGTCTTGCAACTCCAGAACCTCTCTACGAGTTCCTCCGAGCCTAGACTCGAATTCAGAGACAGGTAAACCATTAAGCACTTTCGTTCAGTGTGTTTAGCATCAACGTCAAATCGTGATGTGAAAGCTCTACTGTGCTATTGGCAATTTTCCGGACATTACAGACCTTTTTTTACGAGGAAGGTAATGAGGTCTTTGACGCGGTTGGAGTAGCCCCACTCGTTGTCGTACCAGCTAATGACCTTGCCGGTGTTGCCGGCGACGACCTTGGTCAGCTTGGAGTCGAAGATGCTTGAGAGCGGGTTGCCCTTGAAGTCGGAGGAGACGAGCTCTTCGTCGGTGTAGCCAAGGATGCCTTTGAGCGATCCTTCTGAGGCCTTCTTGATGGCCTCGTTGATGCTGGCTTCGGTGATGGGCTTCTCGGAGACGAAGGTGAGGTCGACGACCGAGACATTGGGGGTGGGGACGCGGATGGCGAAGCCGTCGAGTTTGCCGGCCATCTCGGGGATGACGAGCTTGAGGGCTTTGGCGGCGCCGGTCGAGGTTGGAATCATGGAGAGAGCGGCTGCGCGGGCCCGGCGGAGATCCTTGTGCGGGGTGTCGAGGATGACCTGGTCATTGGTGTAGCTGTGGATGGTGGTCATGATGCCGGAGGCGATGCCGAAGGTGTCGTTGAGGACTTTGACGACGGGCGCGAGGCAGTTGGTGGTGCAGCTCGCGTTGGAGATGATGTTGTGCTTGGCGGCTTCGTACTTTGAGTCGTTGACGCCGAGAACGATGGTGATGTCCTCATTGGTGGCGGGGGCGGAGATGATGACCTTCTTGACCGTGCTTCCGAGGTGGGCTTTGGCCTTTTCGGCGTCGGTGAAGAAGCCGGTGGATTCGACTACGATCTGGGCGCCTACAGAGGCCCAGTCGAGTTTAGCCGGATCGCGTTCGGCGAAGACCTTGATCTGCTTGCCGTCGATGGCGATGAAGTCGGCTCCATGGGTGATCTCCTGCTTGAGATTGCCGAGGATGGAATCGTATTTAAGGAGGTGAGCTAGGGTGGTGGGGGTGGTGAGATCGTTGACAGCGACGAATTCAATGTCAGGGTTGCCGAGCGCGGTGCGGAAGACGTTGCGTCCGATGCGGCCGAAGCCGTTGATGCCTACCTTTACTGCCATGTTTTTCGGTGCTCCTGTCTGGTGCTGCGAGTTGGTCGATGCATGGAAGAGACGCTAAGAGCGCGGCAAAATGGGCTGCGCTGCATCAAGCCGGATGCTAACACCGGGTACGAGGCGGCGCAAATCCCGTTCGGTGCTGCTCTGCGCGCGGCTCTGATCGGTGGCGCTGGGGAGATGTAAGAGGGGTATCTCGGTCCGGGCAGTCTTTCAAGCTTTGCTTGGGAGGCCGCAAACTTCTTGCAGAGCCAAAGTCTTTCCTCACCGATCTGCCGAGATTCCGCGGACCGGGTGAGTTGACTGCGGAGGTGCTGCGATTTGCGGGTGCCACCTCACTGTGTTACAAGCGTCGTATGCGCGATTTGCGCGAATGGATAAGCGAAAAAATGAGACGACGCCCAAAACGTGGGCCGAATGAATCGGAGTCCACGGGCAAGAGCGGGCAGGAGTTGCCCTCGAATCAGCCAGCTCCCCTGAGACCTGCCTATCCGGAGGCAATGCCGGCACGCCTGGCAGAGCCGGCGGAATCCAAGGGTGAGACGAAAGTGCCCGCACCGCCTGGCTTTTCCGCGCCCCGTACGCAGCCTGCGGATGCTTCTACGGCGGCGGAGGCTCGTTGGAGCGCTCCGATTCCGGCAGAGCCGGAACCACAGCCACAGCCAAAAGCAGAGCCCAAGATGGTTTTAGAAACTCAGCCGGAATCTCTTGGGACGCCGCCTGCAGAATTGACGGCGACAAAGTCACCCAAGGGGTATGTGGTGCTGGCGATTGGTCTGCCGGGCTCAGGCAAGACGACGTGGTACAAGCGGAGAGGAGTGACTCCGCTCTCAAGCGACCTGCTGCGGACGCTGCTTTTCGACGATATTACGGAGCAGCGCTACCAGGGACTGGTGTTTTCGACGTTGCGGAGTCTGCTGCGTGCACGGTTGATCGCGAAAATGCCGTGGAACTATGTCGATGCGACAAATCTGTCGCCGCATGAGCGCAGGCAGTGGATCAAGATGGCGAAGAGCTTCGGGTACGAGGTGCAGGCGGTGTTCTTCGATGTGCCGCTGGTGGTATGCATGGAGCGTAACTCGAAGCGAGACCGTCAAGTTACCGACGAAGTGATGATCAAGATGGCTGAGCGACTTAAGCCTCCGACCTTCAAAGAGGGCTTTGAGAAGATTACCGTCGTCCGGGTGAAAGGGCAGCCGGGTTCAGCAGGGGAGTCAGCTGGAGCGGAGTCTGGAACGGAAGCCCCCGGCTAGTCAGCGAATAGGGCAGGTGAGATGTCCATGGCCGGCGTTGAGTTCGTGGGGGTGACCTATACGCTACCGGCTACTGCGGGTGAACAAGTCGGTCGCAATCTCATTCGCGATGTTGGTCTGCAGTTGGCGGCGGGGACTACGACTGCGATGCTGGGACGAAGCGGGTCTGGAAAGACGACCTTACTACGTATGGTGAACCGGCTGGTAGAGCCTACCTCGGGTGAGGTGCTGGTTGCTGCCAAGAGTGTGCGGACGAGCGATGTGGTCGCATTGCGGAGGAGCATCGGATACGTCATTCAGGAGAGCGGGTTGTTTCCGCACATGACGGTGGAGCGGAATGCCGGGATGGCGCTTGAGCTGGCGGGCAGGTCAAAGACAAGTATTGCGGGACGGGTGCGCGAGGTTCTGGGTCTTGTCGGGCTGGATTACGAGGAGTTTCGAGAGCGGTATCCATGGCAGCTCTCGGGCGGGCAGCGGCAGCGGGTCGGACTGGCACGCGCGCTGGCGACAGACCCTGCGGTGCTGCTGATGGATGAGCCGTTTGGCGCGCTGGATCCGCTAACGCGAGCAGAGATGCAGACGATGCTCAAGGCGCTGCTGGAGCGGGTGCAGAAGACGGTCGTTCTGGTGACGCACGACCTTGACGAGGCGCTTTATCTCGCCTCGCGGATAGTACTTCTGGCTGAGGGAGCGGTGGTTGCCGAGATGCCAGTGAGTGAGGTTCTGAGCTCTGAGAATCCTCATGTGAAAGAATATGTTCGAGCTGTACATCGCTCGGAAGCGACATGATCCGCTTCTTGCATGCCCACGGATATGAGATAGGACGGCTTACGTTTGAACATCTTTGGCTGACGATGTCGGCGATGCTGCTGGCGGCCGGGGTGGGTCTGCCGCTGGGCATTGTGCTGACGCGGCGGCGGGAGTGGGCGAAGCCTGTGATCGGGGTGGCGAATGTGCTGCAGACAGTGCCGAGTCTGGCGCTGTTTGGGCTGCTGCTTCCGGTGCCGTGGCTGGGCGAGAATGCGGCTAGACTGGCAATTCTGGCACTTACCGGATATGCTTTGCTGCCGATCCTGCGGAATACGTATGCAGGGATCGGAAGCGTCGACCCTGCTTTAGTAGACGTGGCGAATGCATTGGGGATGAGTAATTTGCAGCGACTTTTGAAGGTGGAGCTTCCGCTGGCGGCGAGCGTGATTCTGGCCGGAATGCGGACGGCGACGGTGACGTGTGTGGGCGTGGCGACGATTGCGGCGGCCATTGGCGCGGGCGGCCTGGGGGAGTTGATCTTTCGCGGGGTGGCGAGTGTGGATAATGGGCTGGTGCTGGCTGGGGCGATTCCGGCGGCCTTGTTGGCGCTTACCGCGGATGCGGGGTTGGGGCTGTTGGAGAAGCGGATGGCGGTGAGGCGCGCTTGAGGTACCTACCCCCGGCAAAATTGCGCAAAATATTCGAAACAGGGCGCTTAGGTTTGGATCTAAGTCCAGATTTACGTGCGTTCCATTTTCTTCCCGGCGCGTGGATACGGATGGTGTGCGGGTCCGGACGAAAGTTTTGTCAAGCGGTGCGGGTCGCTCGCGTCGGGATGCTACAAGGGGAAGGTGATCGAATTAGCCGGAATGACAGCAGATCCCCTTCGGGGATGACAATCAGAAAAGCCGGCAAGGCGGTTGTTGTGCTGCTCATGGGCGTGGAATTGCTGCTGGGGTGTGCACCGCCGCGGTCTTCGCGCGTAACGATCGGGGCGAAAAACTTTACCGAGCAGGTGGTGCTGGGCGAGCTGCTGGCACAGGAGATCGAGGCGGTCGGCGGCCAGCCGGTGGCGCGCAGGTTCTATCTTGCGGGGAGCTATCTGTGTCAGCAGGCGCTGGTAAGCGGGCGCATCGACGGATATGTGGAGTACACGGGGACGGCGTTGACGGCGATCTTGAAGCAGCCGCTGCCGCCGATCGGTCAGCGGAATGCGGAGGCGGTGTTTCGCCGGGTGAGTGATTTGTATGCTGCGCGGTACAGAGTGAAGGTGGGCGCCGGGCTGGGGTTCGACGATACGTTTGCGATGGTGGTGCGGGGCGGGGACGCGCGGCGGTTGGGGCTGAAGACCATATCGGATGCGGTGCGGGTGTCGGAACCCATGTCCGAAGGTCCGGACCCTTCGACGGGCTCAGGGCAAGCTATGGGGCACCCGAAGCCAAGGATGGTGTGGCGGCTGGGCGTGGGTTACGAGTTTGAAGAGCGGCCTGACGGTCTGCGCGGGTTGGAGGCGATCTATGGGCTGAAGTTCGATGGCCCTCCGCGGACGATGGATCTGGGCCTGCTGTATCGGGCATTGGCGGGAAGGCAGGTGGATATGGTGGCAGGCAACTCGACGGATGGGCCGATTCGAGCACTGGGATTTGTGGCGCTTGCGGATGACAAGCGTTACTTCCCGCCCTATGAGGCGGTGCCGCTGGTGCGCGAGGATTCGCTGGCGCGGCATCCGGAGATTGGGACGGCGATGGAGCGGCTGGCGGGGAAGGTAGATGCGGACGAGATGCAACGGATGAATGATGCGGTGGACGCGCAGCACCGGGATGTGGGGGATGTGGTGCGGGAGTTTCGCAAGGCGAAGGGGTTGTGAGATTGGTGAGACGATTCGGCGTGCGGTCGGAAAATTTAGGGTGGGGGTTCCGATGGTTTGGTGAGATAGATCCTTGAGATGCACTCCCGCCCCTTCAAGACAGCGACTTAGTCAGAGGTTCCTTCGGGAGGAGACGGTCGTGCTTCTTCACCCCAACGAGGAAGAACGCTCTTTGGGGACCCCGATCTCGCACGATGCCCCCATCTCAGAATCGAGATATGGGGCACCCAGATTTGTGGCTGATATACGCGGAGGCTGGCTGATGGTGGAACCGTGGTTGCGAGGGACGCTGGGCGAAATGGATGCGGTGCGGCGGCAGGTGCTGCATGCCTTGGAGCAGGCCGAGGAGGATGTGGAGCGATGGTGCGCGGAGTTGAGCGACGCGGAGATGGATGCGCGGCCGTGTGGGATTGCGCCGGTTGCGTTTCATCTGCGGCATATCGTTCGCAGCCTGGACCGGTTGTTGACGTATGCGGAGGGCAGGAACTTGTCCGAGGCGCAGGTGGCGGCGCTCGGCAGTGAGATGGAAGATGGCACGAGTGCGGCGAAGGCTCTGGCCGAGTTTCGTGCCGGATTGGAGGATGCGCGAAGGAGGGTGATGGAGATCCCGAAGGGCAGCTATGAAGAGGCACGGGGCGTGGGACGGGCGATGCTGCCGAGTACGGTGGGCGGGCTGATGGTGCATTGCGCGGAACATACACAGCGGCATGTAGGGCAGGCGGTGACGACGGCGAAGGTGGCGGCGCAGGGGAAGCTGCGTTCGCTTTGAGGGCCGCTCGTCGAGTTTAGACCGGTTTACGCGTTGGTGTCGTGGCCGCCGGCGAGTTCGAAACCCATGTCTCAAAATCGAGACCCTTCGTTGAACTCAGGGCAGGCTATGGGGCACCCAATGCCTCCGCAGTCTGTCCGTCCTTATACCAACTCGCAAACTGCTCTAAAGAGGGTCTGAATTAAGTTGCCGGCATTGCCTCGGCGACTAAAGTCGCGTTTCCGTGGTGAGATTTAAGGCGGGACTGAAGTCCCGCCCCTTCAAGACAGCGACTTAATCAAAGGTTCGTTAGGAGGAGGCGGTCGTGCTTCTTCACCCCAACGAGCAAGAACGCTCGTCGGGAACCCCGATTTCGCACGATGCCCACATCTCAGAATCGAGACATGGGGCATCCAGATTTGTGATTGATATACGCGGAGGCTGGCTGATGGTGGAACCGTGGTTGCGGGGGACGTTCACGGAGGTGGATGCGGTGCGGCGGCAGGTGCTGCGAGTCACCGTGCCGACGTGAATGGATCACGCCGGCACCGCTGGGTAATCCAGAGCACCAGAAAACCCGTCAATTGGCCGTGATTCGGGTGGCCGCCATCGTGCCCGTCACTTCAACCGGTGTAGGGGTTCCGTCCAGGTTCCACACTTTGAACGTGAAGCGGCCGCTGTACGATTTGTTGTCCTCGGCTACCGTAACCTCCTCGTCCAGCGTGAAGGTGTTGGTGGCCGTAGCCAGCGGAGTGCCTGGATTGAAGAGCCAGCCTACGTGATGCAGAGTGACACTGCGGAAGTTCGTCCGTTTCCACACTCCTACGCACACGTCGCCGCCCGCCGGAGCCAGAAAGGCGCTTTCAAACTCCGTGCCGTCGCTATGCCAGGTGTCGAAGGTGTCGTTGAAGGTCGACTGATCGGCGCTGTTGGTGTAAATCACGTGCCACAGGCCAACGATGGTTGGATTGTCGAAGTGCGAGTCGGCGTCGAGAGCGTCGTGCGCAACCGCGGGCAGCTTGATCGAGGCGTGTATGGCGCCTGGGCCGAAGCTTCCGCATGCCGCTTTGGCGCCGGTGGGAACAAGGAGAAAGCAGAGGGCGGCCAGCAGAGCCAAGCCGCCGCGATAGCGCCGCGCCCGCAACCCGCCGTCCGGGATGATGGAGACTACTGAGTTCCTGACGATTCGATTCATTTGAGTTCCCTTTCGCATCTCGTTGGAGCGAGATATGGGCTAGAGTCTGCACAACGGCTGAGTCGAACGGCAATACCCGCGCGAGCGATTTGTTTCTCCCCGCGCAATCTGCCTTGCTGCAAGCGATTAGGCGATCTTGTCCCCGCTCGTCACGGTCCGATGCGGATGCTAAACTCAGTTCTCGCTGATATAGGGGGTGCGGAGTGGCGGTTTTGCCGACCCAGGAGACGGTTCGCTTCGGCCTCTTCGAGCTCGACCTTCGGGCCGCGCAGCTGACCAGAAATGGAACAACCATCCGGCTGCCGCAGCAGCCACTTCGTCTCCTGTCTATCCTCATCGAATCCCCCGGCGAGATCGTCACCCGCGAACAGCTGCGTCAGCGGCTCTGGCCCTCCGACATCTTTATCGACTTCGACCATGGGCTGAACAAGTCCATGCAGAAGCTTCGCGACGCGCTCGGCGACTCGGCCGCCTCCCCCCGCTACATTGAAACCATCCCGCGCGTCGGCTATCGCTTCATCGCTCCGGTGAGAAACGGAACAAGGCCGCAGGAGCCCAATGCTGACATCGAAATCCCGCAGAGGCCGCCAGACCGCATCGCCTCTCCGCCGGCCGCGCCCGTCACTGGCAACCGGCGCGCGCGCTGGCTCCTCTTTGCAGCAGCAGTCCTCGCGATCGTCGCGACGGCCGGAATCATGGACCACCTCTCCGCCCGCTTCCATCCGGCTGTCGTGAAGTACACCCAGCTCACTGATTTCACCGATTCCGCGACCACTCCCGCCCTATCGCCAGACGGCCATATCCTCGCGTTCATTCGCGGAGAAAGCTCTTTCGTCTCGGCAGGTCAAATCTACGTCAAGATGCTCCCCGGCGGTGAAGCCCGGCCTCTCACCAACGATGCGCGACTGAAGTACGGACTGGCCTTCTCGCCGGACGGTTCGCAGATCGCCTACTCGGTCATGGAGGACTCCGGCTTCAACACCGACACCATCTCGGTTCTGGGAGGAGATCCTCATCTTCTGCTGAAGAACGCCGCGGGCCTCACCTGGCTTGACCCGCACGATCTCCTCTTCTCGCGAATTCGCTCCGGTCTGCATATGGGAATCGTTACCCAGGCGGTAACCGGCGACACTCTTCGTGAGTTGTATCTTCCTCCTCACGAGCGGGCGATGGCGCATTACTCGTTCGCCTCCCCCGACCGCAGATCTGCCCTGGTGGTCGAGATGAACGGGCAGGGAGAGTGGACGCTCTGCCAGCTCATCTCTCTCGCAGGCGCGTCCCCGCCAAAACCAGTAGGGCCGACAGGTGAGTGCACCGCCGCGGGTTGGTCTCCTGATGGCTCGTGGATGTACTTCGTTGCGACCGTCGAAGGCCAGAGTCACCTCTGGCGCCAGCGATATCCCGACGGGCGCACGGAACAGATCACTCTCGGCCCCTCCGAAGAGGAAGGATTGGCTGTAGAGCGTGACGGCCGATCCATCATCACCTCGATCGGCGAACATGAGAGTGCCATCTGGATCCACGATGCCGAAGGAGAACGATCCCTGTCGTCCGAGGGAGAGATTGTCGCCAACACTTCGCCTCCGTCTTTTGAAGCGGACGATAAAACCCTTTACTACCTGCTGCGCCATCAGGGAGGCAACTACCCGGAACTTTGGCGCCTCAAGCTCAACACCGGCAAGAGCGAAGCGGTCTTACCCGGGACTTCGATGGTCGATTACGATGTGTCTCCCGACGGCAAACAGGTTGTTTACACGAGTGTGGGTCGCGACGGCAGATCCCAGTTGTGGCTTGCGCCGATGGACAGAAGCTCCCCGGCACGCCGGATCGGTGATTCCGGTGAAACGACGCCTCACTTCGGCCCTCGGGGACAGATCCTGTTCCGGCTTGCAGAGGGAAACTTCAATTACCTGGAACAGATGAATCAGGATGGCTCCGGGCGGTCGAAGGTTCTTCCATACCCAATCATCGAAGTGCAAGGCATCTCGCCAGGGCGAAGATGGTTGATGGCGATCGCGTCTTATCCTGACGGCAGCAGCGTAGTGCCGATCGTCGTGGCGATTCCGCTTGACGGCGGACCTCCACGCTTCCTCTGCGCAAGCTACTGCCTTCCAGTATGGGCGTCGAGTGGGAGATTCCTCTTTGTTCCGGTTGAAGCGCCGTCCCTGACATCTCCGGGGCGAAGCCTGGCTTTTCCGGTTGGCCCCGGAGAAAATCTGCCGGAGCTTCCTCCCGGAGGCATTCAGCCGCTGGCAGAACCGAGTGTAGTTCCCGGCGCCCAGTCGATCAGCCGCGCGGAACTCGTCCCCGGCAAGGACCTCTCGCACTATGCCTACGTGAACACCACGGTGCATCGCAATCTCTATCGCATCTCGCTGCCCTGAGCCGCCATGATCTTTTGGGCGCATCCGACTCTGCAAAGAGCAAGACCGATTCAGATTATCGATTGACGATAAATCGCTGATGCACTCAAATCAGGTGAGAACGTGCATTTCGCGGCTAGTTGGCTTAGCTAACGAGGTGGCCCATCTTTTCGCGCTTGGTATCGAGGTAGCGCTGGTTGGTGGGCTCGCTGGGGACTTCTGCGGAGATGCGTTCAACGACCTGAATGCCGGCTTGCTCGAGGGCTTCGACTTTTTCGGGGTTGTTGGTGATGAGGCGAACGGCGGGGATGTGGAGCGACTTGAGGATCTGGGCGGGAAGCTCGAAGTGGCGGCAGTCGGCCTCGTAGCCGAGCTCAAGGTTGGCTTCGATGGTGTCGCGGCCTTTGTCCTGGAGCTCGTAGGCGCGGAGTTTGGCCATGAGGCCGATGCCGCGGCCTTCCTGCTGCTCGTAGAGGAGGATGCCGGAGCCGGCTTCGGTGATGAGGCTCATGGCGAGCTCGAACTGCTGGCGGCAGTCGCAGCGCAGGGAGTGGAAGACGTCGCCGGTGAGGCATTGGGAGTGGATGCGGACGATGGGGGGCGCGGCGTGGAGGTCGCCCAGGACGAGAGCGACGGCGGACTCGATGCGAACGGCGGGCGGGGGAATGTTGTCGTTGCAGGGCGCGGGATTTTCGATGCGGCCTTCGAAGCCGAGGATGCGGAAGTGGCCCCAGCGGGTGGGAAAATCGGCATCGGCTACTTGGGTCACGCTGGTGAACGGCATGATCGGATTATACGTTTTGCGCTGCATGCGGATTGGATTGCGCAGTGTGCCGCTTCGATGCAGGTTCGCTGCGCCGCCGCAAAGGAAGCGAAGTGCTGTCGTGCGATCACAACAAAGTGGAACAGATTGGCGCAACGGCGGCTCTATGAGTTGAAGGTGAGTGGACATAGACGAAAGGCAGCGGATCTGCGATTGAATTCAGCCGGAAGAAACAGCAGATCCCCTTCGGGGATGACAACCAGAAAAGCAACGGCAATAGCAACAGCAGATTCCCTTCGGGAATGACAACCAGAAAAGCAGGCGCCACGACAAGGGAGAGAGAACAGCAGATCTCCCTTGAGGATGACAACGAGAAAAACAGGCGCGGCAACGGGGTAGAGTAGAGAGGTGACGCAGAGCGACCCCAAGCTGATTCTGATTACGCTGCTGGTGGAGCTGGGAGTGGCGGCGGCGGTGTCGAGTTCGCTGGCGCGATCGAAGACATTCAAGGATCTGCTGCTGAATGCGCGGCGCACTCCGCGGCAGACGGCGGTGCTGGTGGCGATCATCTGCGTTCCATTGACGCTGGGCGTGTGGGTGCGGACGATGGTGCCTAATTTTCTGGCGGCGGACCTTTCGTTCGAGACGACGATTCTGCTGGGAATCCTCGTGGGGCCGGTGGCGGCGATGGCGGGGGGCGCGGCACTGGCAATTCCCGCGGTGCTGCATCACGAGTACTGGGCGCTGCCGGTGAACCTGCTGGTGGCGGCGATGGCGGGCGGATTCGGGCGATTTGTCGATCCGGAGGATGTGTGGTCGTTCTCGCCAATGATCGATCTGAGCATCTACCGCTGGGTAACGCGCAATCTGCGGCGGCCGCATCTGGATCGGCAGATCCTGCTGCTGCTGCTGGTGGCGACGATGCAGCTGGGGACGAGCATGCTGGGGCGGGTGTATCCGAGGCGTTTTTTTGAGCTGAACTCGGGAATCTGGTGGGTGGAGGTGCTGATCTGCGCGACGGCTCCGATTGTGGTGGGGATTCCGCTGAAGATATGGAATGCGATTCGGGTGGAGCGGAAGCTGGAGGAGCAGGGAATGCTGCTGCTTGAGGCCAGGCTGGATGCGCTGCAGCGGCAGATCAATCCGCATTTTCTGTTCAACACGCTGAACTCGATTACCTCGCTGGTGCGGTCGCAGCCGGAGCTGGCGCGGGAGATGATTGTGAAGCTGGCGAACATTCTGCGTGTGCTGCTGAAGGATCGTGAGGCGTTTCTGCCGCTGCGGGAGGAGCTGCAGTTTACCGACGATTATCTGGACATTGAATGCGTGCGGTTTGGCGACAAGCTGAAGGTGGTGAAGGAGATTGCGGAGGAGACGCTGGATGTGGTGGTGCCGGGCATGCTGCTGCAGCCGCTGATTGAGAACAGCATCAAGCATGGGCTGGAGCCACGGATCTATGGGGGGACGGTGACGCTGCGGAGCCGCATTACCGCGGAGGGGCGGCTGCTGGTGGAGGTCGAAGACGACGGGGTGGGGATCGATCCGGAGCAGAGTGGAGCTTTGCCGGCGAGCGGGAGGATGCGGCCGAGTACGGGCATCGGGGTGCGCAATGTTCGTGAGCGGATGGAGGTGCTGTATGGCAAGCTGGCGGAGGTGGAGATCCACAGCCGTCCGGGGCGGGGGACGAAGGTGACGCTATCGATGCCGGTGCTGGATGCGAGTGCGCCGGCGTGGGGTCCGGTGGGCGGGGCGGCGGGGGCGGCGATCGGTCATCTGCTGGAGGATGCGGTGCGGGCGATGACACGCTCGTAGTACGGACGCAAAGCGCTCAGTGAGATTGAGGTCTGCGGAGGAGGCGTCAAGGGAGATTTCGTGGTCTCCCACCCTTTGCGCAAAGGACGCGCAAAGATACGGGTGGGCGGATTCAAGGTGCAAGTGCAACATTTCCGAAACGAGGAGATGGTTGCATATGGCGAAGAGTTACAAGCACCTGGACATACAGGATCGTGCGGTGCTCGAGACGCAGTTGAGCTTTGGGATGAGGGCTGCTGCGGTCTCGTTCCACCATCACCCGGGAGATGAAGCGCAACGGCTGGAAGCCGCCACGGATTCATGGCGACGGCAGGCCGACCATCGCTGGCGGGTATCGAGCGGTGCCGGCCAACCGCCGGGCGCAGCGTCTGGCCGTCGAGGCGCGCACTCCACGACGGCTGGCTGTCGGCAGCCCGTTGTGGAACATCGTGGCCGGCCATCTCGATCGCGGCTTGAGTCCGGCGCAGATCCAGAGCACACTGGCTCGTATGCCGGTTCCGGTCCAGCTCTCGTACGAGACCATCTACACCTCGCTCTACGCCATGCCGCGCGGGCAGCTGCGTTCCAGCCTGCTGACCCTGATGCGCCGCCGCCATCACGCCAGAAGGCCACAGGGGCGCAAGGACGGGCGCGCCAAGCCGTCGATCCCCGACATGACCTTGATCGATCAGAGGCCCATCGAGCCAGATATCTTCCGTCGGGAGCGATGATGGCCGAACCTCCCCGCTCAATCAGGGTCTGCGGTTCCAGTCCCGAGACCGGAGAGAGAGCCGCGGGAAGCGTCGACGCCTCAAGAATCTGTCCTGCCGCAAGCACAAAACAGCGGCCTTCAAAGGCGTAATGCCTGCTCGCGACCTGATGCATCTCGTGCACGGTCGGCCACACCGCGACGTGAATCTGCTCTCCCTGGTTGTGCAGATGCTGCCGTGCCATTGGCATCCAATGTTCCCAGCAGATCGCCCCACCGACGTTGACGTGATGGAGTTTGGCACAGCGTAAGCCTGCCGCATCGCCTTGCCCCCAGACCATGCGCTCCGAAAACGTGGGAATCAACTTGCGATGATGGTTGACCAGCGTTCCGTCTTCGTCGAAGAACAGCAGGCTGTTGTAAAGCGTGCCGTGTCCGGGTGCGTCACGAACGCGCTCGCTAATGCCCATCACAATAGCCACCTGCAGTCTTTCGGCTGCCTCCCGAAGCGCCTCGGTATGTTCTCCCGGGACGAGCACACTCTTGGCTCGGAACTCGGCGAACACCTGCTTTACCGGGAGGTGATTCCACAGTGCCGCTCCCTGACTGTAATCGAGCCACGCCGGGTAGCCGGGTAGAAAGGTCTCTCCGAAGCTGATGAGTTGTGCTCCTGAGCCGGCTGCCTCTTCAATCCGGTCAAGAGCTTTTGCCAGGGATGCGCCGAGATCGGACGGTATAGGAGATGCCTGGACCACAGCTACGCGCAGGGTGCGTGCCTCTTTTCGTCGATCCATCCAGGTCACCGACCTCTTCTAAATGAACGTCGCAATCTCGTCCAGCGGCTTCTTGGTGATGTCTGGCACGGTCGAGTTCTTTGCTGGATATCCCACAACCAGAATCAGAAAAGGACGCTCCTGAACAGGACGGCCTAGCAGTTCATTCAGAAATCCCATAGGACTCGGTGTATGCGTGAGCGACACCAGCCCGGCATGGTGGACGGCCGTGATTAGAATACCGGTGGCGATGCCAACCGACTCCTGCGCGTAGTAATGTTTGACCTTTCGTCCATCTGGAAGCACGCCGTAGCTCTGCGCGAAGATGACGATCAGGTATGGTGCAGTTTCAAGAAAGGGCTTGTCTTCGTTCGTCCCCAGAGGCGCGAGAGCATCGAGCCATTCCTGCGGCGCTTTGTGATGGTAGAACTCGCGCTCCTCCGTCTCGGCCGCCATGCGAATCCGCTCCTTCACGAGCGGATCGCTGACGATAACGAAGTGCCACGGCTGCATGTTCGCGCCGTTGGGAGCCGTGCCGGCCGCGCGCAGGCAATCCTCGATCACCTCGCGCGGCACGCGCTTGTCTGAGAACTCTCGAACGGTACGCCGCCGCCGCGCGGCATCATAGAAATCTGCTGCGCGAACGATCATCTCCTCGTGAGGAAACTCGCTGTACTTCGGAAGCGCTATGAAAACGGGATGTGGCATTCAGACTTTCCTCAAACTCGCGTATCGATCAGGAACGCGTCGCATATCAAATCCTCAGAGCTCCGGTCCAGCACTGTTCACCTTGCGTTCTCGGTGAGAGAATCAACCGCAGTAACAAGGTATATCTTTTCGCGCTGCTTGGCCGTTCACCTCAAACGATAGGCTCCGCTAAACGTCAGAAGCAGGTAGAACAATCGATCGGAGAAGCAACGTGTACAAGCAGGAATCAACGGCGCGAGCGATACCAGAGAAGGCCGCCGAGAGCCCGTCTCGTTATGGATCTCAGGACCGTTCTGAGAGCAGCTCCGCGATCGGTACCCGGCTCAACTCCTGGCTCCTCGGGCTGACCAGTCTCTTCTTCATCCTTCTACAGAGCGCCTGTACTGCAGTGATGGCGCTGAGCGGGCTTCGCCTGCTGATCGGCATCGGTTCCCTTGCTGCCGCCACAGCGGGCGTGAAGCTTTTGGACGCGATTCATGGTGAAGCGATTCGTATTCCCATGGAGATGCTGGCTGTCGCCGGCTCCGGCGTCAATCTCTTTGTCATCTGGCGCATTCGGTCGCTGCGCGCTCGGCCGTCGTCGCAATGGAGAGTTGCTCCGATGACCGCTTCGAAGAAGCGTGCTGAATCGATTCAGATTGCACTCGCCGTGCTCACCGTTCTTCTCGTCCTGGTCGAGTGGGCGATTCACATTCACTGGCACGGCTCCATCTAGCCGTCTGACGTCACGTTCCACTCCTAGGTGCCTTGGATCTCCTGAGCCAATCGTGCGTGTAGACGTTTGCTGAACCCTACAGGAATCTCGAACACTCGATCATCCGCCGTGAGCACAAGAATATTGCGAGTGGAATCGAGGATGGCAGAGCAGATCTCGCAGTGGTCCAGATGACGCTGCACCTGTTCTCTCGTCTCAGGCAATAACGAATTGTCCAGATAACCGGAGATGTAGTCCCAAACGTGTTTGCACTCTATGACCATGGAAGCCACCTTCTCCTGGGATTCGCATTCTTCAGCTGGGGCGCCAGCCGTTTTTGCATCATCATGCGCGCCCGATGCAGCCGCACCTTCACTGTGCCCGGTGTAATGGTGAGTGCAGTGGCGGTCTCCTCCACGGAAAGATCCTCCACATCCCGAAGAATCACGACCTCGCGATAAAGCGGGGATAGACTGGCAATCGCATCCTCCAGCATTGTCCGAATTTCCTTCCGCTCCAGAGCCTCCGACGGGACCTCCCGCCAGTCGCGCAGCAACGCCGGCGAAATAGGGCCGCCTTCTTCAGGCGTTTCATCCAGCGACTCCATTCGAACCATACCCTGACGCCTCAGTCGCCCTCGCGCTTCGTTTAGAGTAATGCTGATCAGCCACGTACTGAACTTCGAATGTCCCCGGAAGTCAGACAGCTTCCGAAACGCCTTTAGAAACGATTCCTGCGCGACATCTTCTGCGTCCGACTCATTCTTCATGAACGAGAGAGCCATGCGGAAAACACTGCGCTCGTACGGCCGGATCAACTCGTGATACTGCTCCGTATCGCCGGCGAGGATCGCTGCAATGATCTGCGCCTCATTTCGCAGTGAGGGTTGCACATCCATGATCGTCAGCGCCGCTCCCTTATGCGTTTCAAGAGAAAAGCGTCCAGAGAAAACAGTCCCGCACCAAACACCAAAACCAGCAACGAAGCAAACAGAAAGGTATATGGGTCGGCGACGTAGAACTTCCCGGGGTCGGAGAAGATGGAGACGAGTGCCTCATGATCGGCTGTCCAGTAGGCCACCAGCATGTTCCCTGCCAATAAAAGACCAGTCAGCCTCGTCGCTAGTCCCAGAATCAGCAGCAGTCCGCCGAAGAACTCCAACCCTGCGATGAAATGTGCATTGAAAGCAGGGAAGGGGATGTGAAGACTCGTGAAGAAGCCCGTGATCTTCGCAACATTGTGCATCTTGCCCCAACCCGTCTGCGCAAATTGCCAACCCCAGTAGAGCCGCACCGCCAACAAAAAGGGGGACTGCAACAGGGAGAGCTTTTCAGAAATTCCATGGTAAATGTCGAGCCAACGTCTCATTCTGTCCTCTGATCTTCCGGACTGCGAATAGCTGCGCCGATTGCCGCGGGCGCCTCCGGAACGATCCATTTATGCGGTTAGAGGAGAGAAGCCGCGAATAGTTACAACCCACGCAGCATCCCTTGTTATGGCGAGGAGTGCAGCGGACGCTTGCTTCACACGTCTATATGGTTCCGGGGTTCGCGCCGGCCGATTCAGAACGGCTAACCGGAGGGAATTGAAACGCAGCCGGAAGTGCGATGGGTAGGCATTTGAAACATCTCTGCAGCACCTTCAGCGTGACGAGACGAAGAGCAAATTCGCTGCTGTTCCTGGCGTTTCTGCAAACGCAGGTGTGTCTTGCCATCGACCCCAAGCTCTTCGGCTCCGGTGCTGAACAATCCGCGCCTCACTCGCTGCAGGTTGGCTCCGCACGTCTGCTAGTCAAGTTCGAAGGACCCATGCCCGATCTGGGGCAAGACGCCATCGATGAGCACATCCGCAAAGCTGCGCAAGCTGTCGCGGTGTACTATGGGCATTTTCCAGTGGCGCAGGCGAACATCCTGGTGCAGATCGCTGCAGGCCGAAACGGAATGCTGCAGGGCACCACGTGGGGAGACGTCGACGGGTCGCCAGCCGTGACACGGCTTCGCCTTGGACAGCGAACTACTCAGCAGGAGCTCGATCGTGACTGGGTCGCTACTCATGAGCTCGTCCACATGGCGCTCGCCTCACTACCGGACGGCCAGCAATGGCTCGAAGAGGGCATTGCCACCTACGTCGAGCCCATCGCGCGAGTTCAAGCGGGTCAACTGCCAGCTGAGCGTATCTGGACCGACATGGCCAGTGGTATGGCTCATGGAGAACCGGAGCCCGGCGATCGCGGTCTGAATCGCACCCACACCTGGGGCCGCACCTATTGGGGCGGGGCATTGTTTTGCCTCGTCGCCGATATTGAAATAAGAAAGCAGACTGGAAACACCCGCGGACTGCAGGACGCGCTCAGAGCTATCGTCAATGCACGCGGCACAATTGATAAGGACTGGAGCGTAGGTCGGCTGCTCGAAACCGGGGAGAAGGCAACCGGCACATCTGTCCTCAAACAGCTCTACGCCGCGTGGAGCATAGCCCCGGTTGAAGTCGATCTTTCAGATTTGTGGAAGCAGTTGGGCGTGCACCTCGAAGACGGCAGCGTGAGTTTCGACGAGGCTGCCCCACTGGCGAAGATCAGGGTTGGCATCACAGCGACGCCGCGTCCTTAGCTGCCCGTCGTGTCGACCGTATTCCTATCGCTCTCGTCTGTGAGGGACGCCGTTCGGAAAAATCTCTCTACCTCCAGCGAGAACATTTTGTAACTTTTTCAACTCTGGCCATTCTCACGTTTGGAACAAGCTGTAAGGGGGTCCACTCAGTCAGTCGGTAAGAAAGTCTCTGATTTTATCGCCGCTGTGAATCTCCGAAACCCATCACGTCCGGCGCGGTACGGTGCGCGGCCTAACCCAGAAAGGTGCTCTTCATGAAAACCAACACTGCACACACACTCGCTCTCGCGGCCGCATTCGCCGGTCTTCTTGGCGGTACCTCTGTCCGCCTCAACGCGCAGCCGCTCGAACTCAATGGCAGCGCATCGACCTCTGCCTCGGCAAGCGCCGGCGTGCCCCTCCTCGGTCAGGACACCGCACCCGATACCACCAAGCACTCCTGCAAGGGGAAGAACGACTGTAAGGGTCAGGGTGGCGGCGACGCCAAGCACGCCGGCAAGAACAGCTGCAAGGGTAAGGGCGCCTGCGCGACCGATGGCTCCACGCCTCCCAAGTCGTAGTCCGCACGATGCCGGAGGCCTGTGATCTCGCCAGGCTCCGGTGTCCTCCTTCCCCTACACGCGCCGGAACAGGAGTTCGCAATGCCCGCCAATCGCTTCAACGCGTTCACTGACTATGGAGTCGGGATCGGACTGCGTGTCCCGCATTACGATCACATCCTCTCCAACAAGCCTTTGGTCGATTGGTTCGAGATCATCTCCGAGAACTATATGGTCGGCGGCGGCCGTCCTCTAAAGATGCTCGATCAGATTCTCGATCAATACCGCGTCGTCCAGCACGGCGTTTCGATGTACTTTGGATCGTCGCAGCCGCTGAACCGGGAACATCTCAAACGCCTCAAGGAGCTGACCAGGCGCACGAAGACTCCCTGGCTGTCCGACCATCTCTGCTGGGGCAGCGTGGACGGGCGCTACACGCACGATCTGCTTCCGCTTCCGTACACCTTTGAAGCCGTCCAGACCACGGCGGCCCGCATTCGCGAGGTTCAGGACTTCCTCGAAATCCCGATCGCCGTCGAGAACGTCAGCAGCTACGCCGAGTTTCACGAGTCTGAGATGACCGAGTGGGAGTTCCTCAACGAAGTCGTTCACGCCGCCGACTGCGGCATCCTGCTGGACGTCAATAATATCTACGTGTCATCTCAGAATCACGGCTTCGATCCCATGGAGTACGTAAATGCTGTGGCAGCTGACCGCGTCGCGCAGATCCACATCGCGGGCCATTCCAAGTTCGAAAAGTACACTCTGGACACGCATGACCACCCGGTCCTCGATCCCGTCTGGAAGATGTACGCCCGAACCATCGAACGCACTGGCCCAACGGCCACCCTGCTCGAATGGGACGATAACATCCCATCTTTTGACGAGGTGCATGCGGAGGCGCTTAAGGCGAACCGCTATCTCACACGAATCGAGCCTCTGACTTTCCGAGTCTCCATTGACGAATACGACGGGATTCAGGCATGAGCCTCCTTGACTTTCAACGGCGTATGGCGGGCGATGTCAGTCGCCCGCTGACCCCCGACTTCGCCATGCAGCCATGCGCCCCCGATGGCGCATCGATGGTGGAGCTCGCTGCCGACTATGTGAAACCGAATCCCTTCCTATCGTCTTTCGAGCGTCTGGAGATCTACAACCGGCAGTACTGGTTCCGCGTTATCGGAGCAGTGTCGGAAGACTTTCCGGCGTTGAGCGCCGTACTAGGCCAGAAACGCTTCGATGCTCTCGTACTGTCCTACCTTCAGGAGAACCCATCAACCTCATTCAGTCTTCGTGATCTTGGAGCGAAGCTACCCGATTGGTTGATTAACCATCCGGAGTTGACCGGCGCCTATCACGAACTTGCCGTAGACGTGGCAAGGCTTGAATGGGCCTATGTCGAAGCCTACGATAGCGCATCTCTGCCTCCACTGACTGCTGAAGACTTCACTCGCCTTTTGCCCAACAGTGTGCTCTTGTTGCAGCCCCATCTACAGCTGCTTGAGTTGCGGTACGCTGTCGACGAGTTGGTGCTCGCCGTGCGCCAGAACACCCCCGAGCTCGACATCGTGAGCAATGCCGTCGCCCAACGCAAAACTTCAGCGCGCGTGCGGATTCCTAAACTCAAGCGCTCTCCAACCTGGCTCGCTGTTCACCGCTTCGAGAACTCGGTCTACTATCGCCGCATTGACCGCGAGGCCTTTCTGCTGCTCTCTGCGATTCGCCAGGGAGAACCCATCGCCGCAGTCGTCGATAAGGCCTTCGTCGGAAGTACGCTCGAGCCGCGCGAGCAGGCCGCCAAGATTCGGGAATACTTCGCTCATGCCGCCGAGCTCGGATGGCTCTCCTAGTCCGCAAGTTCCGCCAACGAAACGCAGGAATTCAGCCCCTCACGATACGCCCGTCCAGCTTCGCGGTGTGGTAGCTTTCTGGGATGGCACAGAGCGGGCGTTTCCAGTTGAGCATGCGGGTGTTGGCGGTGCTGGCCGGTGAGCCAGGGCGGATGCATACTTCGGCGGCGATTGCAGAAGAGTTGCAGGAGAGCGCGGTCATGGTGCGCAGGTCCTTCCTGCTGCTGCAAAAGGCCGGCCTGATCGCTCAGCGCAAAGGTCCGCACGGAGGCGCCAAACTTGCTTTGCCTGCCAAACAGATCGGGCTCGGAGACGTCTTCGAGGCGACCGCCGGCGACTGGTTAAGTATGGACGATAAAGCCGTGTCGACGCTGATGAAGAAGGTGCGCGGAGACGCGATCGCAGCCATGAACGAGCACTCGCTCTCCGGCTTTCTTAAGAGACTTATCAAGGCGCAGTAGTACTCAAGACGTGCATGCGAGAGACGCGCCTTCACCTTGCACACGCTCAAGCTTGAAGCGACCAGTCATTCCGGTTTTTCTTCGCTGGATTCGCCCATTGCGGCTCGCCCGGACTGCGGACGCAGAAGTGGAAAGAGAATGACATCACGAATGGATTTGGAGTTCGTGAGCAGCATCGTAAGCCGATCGATGCCGATCCCTTCGCCTGCCGTCGGCGGCAGACCGTAGCTGAGCGCCCGCACATAATCCTCGTCCATCTGGTGCGCCTCGTTGTCGCCGCGCTGTTTTTCGGTCATCTGCTGCTCGAAACGCGCACGCTGATCATCCGGATCGTTGAGCTCGGAAAATGCATTCCCCACCTCAAAGCCGCCAATGTAAAACTCAAACCGCTCCACCCAGTCAGGCTCATCGGGCTTCTTCTTGGAGAGCGGAGAGACGGCAAGGGGGAAGTCGTAGATGATCGTCGGCTGGATGAGGTGCTCCTCAGCGAGTAATTCAAATGTGCCTGCAATCATCTTGCCAAGAACGCCTTTCAAAAACAAGAAACTGTTACTCCCATGTGAGAAGGCTTCTTCGAGAGCACGTGTGACTTGACCTGTGTACTCGTCAAACGCGCTCATCTTGCTCCAGATCGGTCTATTTTCCGTCGATATCACTCCCCCTAAGAGCTTTGCATAAGCATTCGAAGCTCTGAACATTGCGGAGCCAAAGGCACCAATATCTTCGAAATCTGCGTTTGACGGGGCTGGCAGTGCACCATCTGGCCACCATCGAATGATTGCGTCGCGCATGGAGAACCTGGTCCATTTGCCAAGATCGATCTCGTGCCCATTGAAGTTCGTAATCAAGGAGCCATTCACCTCCTGTGCAACGAACATGATGAGTTCCTGGGTGAGGTCCATCAAGTCGTGATAATTGGCGTACGCCTGATAAAACTCGAGCATCGTGAACTCAGGATTGTGCCGCGTACTGACACCCTCATTGCGGAAGTTGCGGTTGATCTCATAGACGCGATCGAGCCCGCCGACGACGAGGCGCTTCAGATAAAGCTCGGGCGCGATGCGCAGGAATAGATCGAGATCGAGCGCATTATGGTGTGTGGTGAAGGGCTGGGCCGCGGCTCCTCCGGCAACCTGATGCATCATCGGAGTCTCGACTTCAAGGTAGCCGCGCGCGTCGAAGAACCTGCGAATGGCGCGCAGGATCGCGGCCCGCTTGACGAATACCTCGCGAACGTTCGGCGGCTCGTTCTGTTCTTGCGAGGTCTGAGATGCTTCCGTTTTTACGGCCACGGCTGCTGATGTGGATTTTGTCGAACCCGTATTCATGAAGAGGTCGACATAGCGTTGCCGGTAGCGCAGCTCGGTGTCTTCGAGGCCGTGGTACTTGTCCGGCAGCGCAAGCATCGCCTTCGCCAGAAAGGTCAGTGCAGATAGACCCTCGTGCTCTGCAAGAGTGATCTCGCGGACGTGGACCGTAAGCTCGCCGGTGCGGGTGCGGAACAGGTATCCGCGCACTCCGATGTGATCCCCGAGATCAAGAAGCTTGTAAAGAGCGAAGAGATTCTCGCCGACATCGTCCTTGCGCACGTAGATTTGAAATCGCTGGCCGCCCTGCTGAAGCTGCGCAAATCCAGCCTTGCCCTGAACGCGAATGGCCATGATGCGGCCGGCGACCGAAACTTCAATCTTCTTCCCCGCCGCGAGATCGGCCTCAAACTGCTCGGGAGTGAGGCCATCGAAGGCGCCACGAAGATCCGGGATGGTGTGCGTGAAAACATAGCTATTGGGATAGGGGGCGTACCCCAGGCGCCCAATCTCAGCCAGCTTTTCGCGCCGCTGTTGATAAAGATTCTTCTCGAACTCCGACTCGTACACTTGAATTCCTTTTGGCGTATAGCGATGATCTCCCAGTATAGCGGCGGCCCCGGTTTGACAGAGCAGCCGAATCGTTTTGAATAAGCGGCCCTCACAACAAAGCGATGTTCAAAACCGGCGGCAACCCTTTTGAGAGATCGTGTGTCGTAGTATAAGTAATTCGTACTACGAAAGGAATGCCACCATGAGCTCATCTAAGCTTTACCCTGTCGAGGAAGCAATCAAAGCCCAAAAGTCTCTGCGCGAGGCAGCCGGCCTCGAGCCCGAGCAGTTCCCCATCCAGGCGTTCGTAGGGATGATCAGCGACGAAATCGAATCTTTGCGCAAGCGCGGCAAGAGCGATACGGAGATCGCATCTCTCATTCAGCAAAACAGCGCTATCGAGATTACGGCATCCGAGATCGCCGAGAACTACGCCTCGCCGAAACAGCGTCATCCGCATGGCGAGTAGATTCGAGGTTCGTCTGGTCAGGTTCGCTGAGCTTGACCATCTCCTCGAGACCCGCCAGAAGGCCCTCACGCCGCGTCTTGCTCATACGGCGGAAGAGACCCGACATGAAGAGATGGAAGTCCTGCGACGCAGAGTTTTGCATCTGTTCCCCTTGCTCCGTCGCGCGGATAAGAATCTTCCGTGCATCCGTCATGCTGCGTGTGCGGCGCACGAAATCCCGTTCTTCCAGAGAGTTGACCGTTTTATTCAGCGTGGCTGCGCTTAGGTTCAGCCGGCGGGCGAGCTCGGCGAGTGTCATACCCTGCTTAGGAACGACATTCAAGGTCATGAACTGTGTCGCGCTGAGCCCCGCTCTCTGAAAGCGGTTGAAGTTGGCAGCCTGTACCATCTGGCGGACCTGCATCCAGGCAGCCAGAAATCGCGTTGTCTCCTCTTGAAAGGGCGGCATGCCACTATTCTCCACGATCTCGCTCGGAGACGGTGTTCGCATCCACTGTCCGCCTCATTGGCAAAGATGCTTCCTCATCCGAAGAAGCGCGCCTCGGGTTCGACTAAGGTCATGGGACGTATCCGCTCAGATTCGCGGGCATATCTTCCGACGCAGGCCGCAGAAGTTTCACTGATGCGCGAAGAGATCTGCCGTCATGGTGTAATAGACGGATTATGGCAGAAGATAGAGCAGGGAAGACGCGCGCCAAAGGATCGCTCGGCGAGCTGGTGACCGCCGAATCGATGATCCAGCTGGCCATCGCGCTTCCGGCCGGATGCCTGATCGGCTGGCTGGCGGGAAGCTGGCTCGATCACCGTTTCCACCAGAGTTGGATGGGTATCGTCGGCATTCTGCTAGGAGCAGTAGGCGGGTTCGTGCAGATCTTCAGGACGGCTGCGAAGTATTTGAAGAACGACCGTTCCTGACGACGGACTGGAAGCCCGTAGAGGACCGACACTTGAAAGCATGGGAGAGCTTCACGGACGCCGACTTCAAGCGCACCATCTGGAGCGCGCTGCGGCTGCTGGCAATCGTCGCTGCCATGGCCGCGCCGATTCTCTGTTGGAAGCTGGGATGGCAAAGTGCAGTGCTGCTGCTGGTGGGTGCGCTCATTTCAGGGTCCGGCCTCTTCGAATGGCTGCGACTGATGACCGCAGTGATGGTCCGAATGGATGCGGGCGAAAAGGCGCATCCCTTGGGGCCGGTGCTGTTCGGCTTCTTCCTCCGGCTGGGGCTGACCGTGTTGCTTCTTTATGTTAGCCTTAAGATTCTGCACGGATCGGTCTACGCGCTTGCCGGGGGCCTTGCACTGGGTGTGTTTGCACTTACGGTGGAAGGGCTAAGGCTGATGAAGGCTTGGACGGTCTAGGCCGAGAGCAGTTTCTGAACGACCATCCAAAAGAATCTTTGACTTTCTATATGCCTACCCAACTGCTGTTTACAAGACTTCTCAATCTGCACTTTGCCGGCCCGGTGGACTCCTTCCTGCAGGCTCTGCATGTTCAGCCTACCTCGCCGCAGGCGCCGATTACCAATGCCTTCGCCATGGAACTACTCGTCTTCCTGGTGCTTCTTGCCTATTTCGTTGTTGTCCGTGTGACACTCCATGTGGAGAAGCCGAACAGCGTCCAGCATCTCGCCGAGATCACTCACGAGTTTGTCTCCGAGCAGAGCGAGCAGATTATCGGGCATGGCTCGGCACGGTTCGTCAGCTACCTTACAGCGCTTGGCCTCTTCATCTTGCTCGCGAATCTGATGGGGATTGTCCCCGGGCTGCAGTCGCCTACCGCGAACGTGGTGGTGCCACTGGGATTCGCGATCGTGACGTTCTTGTACTATCACTACCACGGGATTCGGGAGAATGGCTGGGCCTACATCAAGCAGTTTCTCGGGCCGGTGTGGTGGCTCTATCCACTGCTACTTCCGATCGAGATCATCTCGCACTTCGGGCGCGTGCTTTCGCTCACCGTTCGTTTGTACGCGAATATCTTCGCCGGCGATCTGGTGACGCTCGCGTTCTTCTCACTGGTGCCGATAGGGATTCCGCTCATCTTCCTCGGGCTGCACCTTGGTGTAGCGATCGTGCAGGCCTATGTCTTCTTTCTGCTTGCGGCGATCTATCTGTCGATGGCAGTGGCGCACGAACATTGATGCTTCGCATCACCCCAGGGCTAAAGCCCTGGGCTACCAGGTTTGAATTTGCTGCGTTGGGGCCTCCTCTTCGCAGTGCGCAACAACGCCGCATAGCGTGAGGGTGCCAGCACGGTGAGCATCAACCACCCACTGGCGGCGTATCCACGGAGGCAGGAGCAACACCGATGAAGAAGCTGCAATATCTCTTTATGTCCTTGGCCGCGATGCTGCTTGCAACGCCGGCTTTTGCGCAGGCTGCCGGCGATGCGAACGCGAGCCACTGGTATGTCTCAATCGGCGCAGGTATTGGCATGGCCATCGCCTCCGGTTTGTGCGGTCTCGGGCAGGGACGGGCAACCGCCTCGGCGACTGAGGCTCTGGCGCGAAACCCGGGAGCGCGTCCTGGGATCTTTATCTTCCTAATCCTCGGTCTCGCGTTCATCGAGTCGCTGGCGCTGTTCACATTCGTCATCATCTTCCTGAAAGTTCAACCATAATTTTGCAGCCGCCACGAGAGAAAAGCCTCCATTCAGTGCGGAGGTTTTTCTCTTGCTGCAGGCGTCGAGCAGCAACTGGCCAGCCCCACTCTCCGCCGTTCCTCCGTCTCGTGGCGAGCATCCGGCATTTCAGTCGGCGCGGCAGATGAGGCAACTCGAAAGGTGATCGGTGGCGTGGCGGTTTGCGGCCTTCAACGCCTCAGCAACATCCATTTCGGCCGCGATCTCATACGGCGAGTCGCATCGAGACGGAAGCTCGCACTGGCGGCGCAGCGCTTCGGCCACGTTATTGATCAAGAGCATTCCCTCCGCACAGGCACAAATTGTCATAAGCGCCTCCTTCCCGGAGACCTGGATTTGGGTTTACGCGCGAGCGTGGCTTTTGGATTGCCGAATCCCGTCGCCACACCTGCTGTGCCCAGTTTCGACCGTAGACCGCCTACAGCTAGTAGCGACAAAACTTCACTAAGAAGCGGGTGCCCCATATCTGGATTTTCAGGTAGGTATTCGCGCGAAAGCAGGAGGCACTTTTACTCCTCCTAAGCGCGGCTTAGCTCCCCTTGTAGACTCGGACGCTTCGCCCTGCGATCTTCCTGACTTACAGGCGGTCCGCGGAGCTTGCATTCAGCGAAAAGATCTCCATGCGGATGTGCCATTGCGTCGTCTGTCCCGGCTGCAGCACAACCATGCCGGTGTCTTCGTCCCGCGGCCACTCCCGTCCGAACGGATCGTCGAAGTTGAACTGAGGATCGATCGACACAAACGAGCCGTCGAGCGGTGCATACACGCGGAACGCTTTGATCGTGGGAGAAAGCGCCGTGATGCGCAGGCCGTAGCCGTTCTCCGGGTCGCGAAGCTCAGCGATCGGGCCATTCTCCATCAAGGCCCTGCGCAGGTGCACGAAGGTGTCGTCGAGGCTCAGCGCACCCAGCTTGGCCCCCGCCGGTCCGGTAAAGTCGTATTCGGTTCCCGCAACCGGCAGCAGTTTGCCGCTTAGTTCTCCCGTCCTGCGGTCCTTGATGTCGATGCGCTCGGCCTGCGGCAGGCGCAGCATGACCTGTCCGCGACGCGCGTTCAGAATCGCAAATCGCGGGTGCCAGCCAAGTCCCATCGGCTCCGCAGCCGCGCCTGTATTGCGCGCCACCATCTTGATCTCGATGGATTTGCCGCTCAGTTCCACCGAAGCTGTAATCTCGGTTGAGGACGGCCAGTGGCCATCGAAGTTTCCCGTGGCAAACACCGCCTGTGCCTGACCTCCGTCCGGCATCACGTTGGTAAGGACCGAGCTCGAAGCTTGCTGCAGCAGCAGGCCACCCGTGGCCATGGCACCACTCCCCGCGGAGTTCGCCGAGGGCGCCGAGTCAACCAGCGGATCGGCAGGCAGTTTTAGCCGGATGCCGCGCCACATCGTTGTCAGATCGCCGCCTTCGGGCGTAAGTGCACCGGCGATTCGGCCTGCCCAGGGAGCCTCTAACGCCGCTCCCATGGCAAGACTCGCCGCGCCGTTTGCGTCCGGGCCCTCGCCGTTCAGCCGTACGGCCGCCTGATCGAGCGGCGGGGATGCCAGCAGGTTCACCTCTCCCTTGCCAGGCACATAGGCGCCGATCTGCAGTATGTTCAAGCCGCGCCCCGGCAGCAGCGTGGCAGAGAGAAGCTCCGGCCCGTTGCCGCCGATCATCTGCGAGCGCTGCAAACGCACAACGTCCTGTCCTCCCGGTCGGGGTGCCGCCGCGTAGGACGGCTTGCGGTCCAGGCCCCTCTTCAACTCGGCGAACTGGCCACGCGTGTGCTCGCGCCAGCCCACCGCCAGCATCGCTACAAGGGCCGTCAAGATGAGCATCGTCAGCAGGCCCGAACGCAGCACGGCCGCATGCCACAAGCGCCGTCGCCGCTCGGCCAGGCCCTGCTTCAGTAGCGCCCAATACATCCTGCTCAATCTCGGATCTTCCAACTCGCCCTATCCTTTGCTCGCGGTCCACCATATTCTACGGACGCGGAGACGCACTGCACCTCGGAGCCGCTCCGTACTTGTTGGCTTGTAAGATAAGATGCAGTGCCTGCCTTCCCTACACAGCTAACGTCTCCGCTGTTCCAGCAGATTCGCGAGTCCATCATCTCTTGCGAACGCTGTCCTCGCCTTCGCCTCTACTGTCGCGGAATCGCGGAGATCAAGCGCCGCGCCTACCTGGAGCAGACCTACTGGGCCCGTCCCGTGCCTGGCTTCGGCGATCCTCGCGCCCGCATCCTCATCCTTGGACTCGCGCCCGGCGCCCACGGAGCCAACAGGACCGGCCGCCCCTTCACCGGCGACGGCTCGGGAGCCTTCATGTACCCTGTCCTTCACGAGCTTGGCCTCGCCACCAAGCCATCGGCCGTGCACCGCGACGACGGCCTCAAGCTGCGCCACGCCTGGATCGCGTCTGTCGTTCGGTGCGCTCCCCCTGGGGACAAACCCACGCCGCAGGAACTTCGCAACTGTGCCATCCATCTGGCCGACGAGATCGGGGCTCTGCCTCGAGTCCGCGTCGTCGTCTGTCTCGGCAGGATCGCATTCGACGGCTACCTCGCACACCTGCTGCACTCCGGCGTCATCGCCCGGAAATCGGAGTACACCTTCGCGCACGGCGCGCACTCTCTTCTGCCGAACGGCCTGCATCTTCTCGCCACGTACCATCCGTCGCTGCGCAACACGAACACCGGCCGGCTCAACCGCACCATGTTTACCCGGATCTTTCTGCGCGCCCGGGAACTCGCTGGGCTCGCGGTCTAAGCCTCTGTCGAATGTGAGAGATGGGCTTTCGAAAGTATTGACAGCGCACGATTCTCAATCCAACCAATCCTACGTCCTGCGAATCTGATATTTCAGGACAGCAAATCCAAGCACGAGGTGTTTGATATGAGCGCAAAGAACTATTGGTTCGCCTTTGGCATCGGGGTCAGCGCAGGAGCCGCTATTGCTCTGCTGTATGCTCCGCAGACTGGAGTCAGAACGCGCAAGCAACTCCTTAAGGGAGTCGAGGATGCCGGGGACTATCTCGAAGATGCAGGCAACTATCTCAAGTCGCAGGCTGAGCGGCTGAGCGACGAGGCGCAAAAGGCTATCAAGCGTACTAAAGGACAGGTCGACTTCGCGGTCGACAAGGCTGGCGATGTCGTACAGCACGCCGTTAAAACCGCGCAGTCTCTGGTTTAGCTCTCGACGGAAGGATTTGAAGACAACGTCCCAGCCTCGGCTGGGACGTTCCGTGTTTGACGTTCACCGCACCGCACCGCACCGTGCAGCCAAACAGCAATGCCCCGGCTATTTGTCCGGGGCATTGCTACGCTCAGCGCGGAACAGCCCTACACAGCTGTCAGCGCCATGCCGCCCATCTTCTCTTCGCCATCCGCCGAGATCGGCCGATAGAAGAGCTGGTTGTTCTCCATGTACACCTCAAGGAACGCAGGCCGTTCTGCGATGCCCCCGCCGATCAGCGCTTCCGACAGAGGATCCTCGACGAATCGCTGCAGCGCACGACGCAACGGACGAGCGCCATAGGTGCGATCGGATGCCGTCTTCTCAATGATCCACTTCTTGGCCTCGTCGGTTACAGAGATCGTGATCGCTTTGTGTACCAGGTTGACGTTCAACTGCTGCACCAACAGTTCCAGGATCTGCATCAGGTCCGCATCCGACAGCGAGGTGAAGATGATGATCTCGTCGAGACGGTTGAGGAACTCCGGATTGAAGGTCCGCTTGACCTCGCCACGCACGAGCTCCTCCATCTTGTCCATCACCATGTCTTCCTTGTCGCTCTGGAAGCCCAGACCCTGCCGCTTCTGAAGATGCTTTGCCCCGATGTTCGAGGTCATGATGATGATGCAGTTCTTATAGTCCACGGTATTGCCGAGACCGTCCGTCAACTGCCCGTCTTCAAATACCTGAAGCAACAGGTTGAACACATCGGGATGAGCCTTTTCAATCTCATCGAGCAACACCACGCAGTAGGGATTCCGCTTCACGCGCTCGGTCAGCTGGCCGCCCTCTTCATAGCCAACGTAGCCCGGAGGCGAACCGATCAACTTCGAGACCGAGTGTTTCTCCATGAACTCCGACATGTCAAAGCGGATCAGCGCCTTCTCCGAGCCGAACAGGAACTGCGCCAGGGTGCGTGCCATCTCCGTCTTGCCGACTCCGGTCGGTCCAAGGAACAGGAAGCTTCCGATCGGACGCGCAGGATTCTTCAACCCGGCACGCGAACGCCGAATCGCCCGCGCCAGCGCCGAGATCGCCTTCTCCTGCGAGATCACGCGCTTGTGCAGCTCTTCCTCGACGCGCAATAGACGTTGCGTCTCCTCTTCCTTCAGCGAGGTAATCGGCACGCCCGTCCACCTGCTGACCACATCTTCAATGTCTCCGCGCGTCACAATGCCCGCCGAAGAATCATCCAGATGGTACTTGTCGCGCAGTGCCCGAAGGTTTTCCCGCTCCTTGCGCTCTTCGTCCGAGTAGAACCGTGCCTTCTCGAACTCATGATTCGCAATCGCATTCTCCATCCGGTGCACGATGAACTTGATCCGCTTTTGCACCTCGGTCAACTCCTCGGGCATCGAGGTCTGCCGCAGCTTCACCCGCGCGCCTGCTTCGTCGATTAGATCGATCGCCTTATCCGGGAGAAAACGATCGGGAATATACCGGCTCGAGTGCGACACCGAGAACGTAATCGCATCGTCCGTATAGCTCACCGCATGGAACTTCTCGTACTT
Organism: Edaphobacter sp.; assembly: GCA_965277545.1. GTDB lineage: Bacteria > Acidobacteriota > Terriglobia > Terriglobales > Acidobacteriaceae > Edaphobacter. The sequence goes on along the minus strand of OZ255826.1, from coordinate 3,790,979 downwards.
CTCCTTGATCCCCATGATGATCTTGATCGCGTCTTCCTCGTTTGGAGGAGGCACCTTCACCGCCTGAAAACGACGCTCAAGCGACCGATCCTTTTCGATCGACTTCCGGTACTCCGCAGGAGTCGTCGCGCCGATGCACTGAATCTCACCGCGGCTCAACGCCGGCTTCAGAATGTTCGCCGCATCAAGCGATCCCTCCGCCGATCCGGCCCCGACCAGCGTGTGCAGCTCATCGATAAACACGATTGAGTTCTGATTTTCCATCAGCTCTTTCATGATCGTCTTCAGCCGCTCTTCGAACTGGCCGCGATACTTCGTTCCTGCAACAATCAGCGATAGATCGAGCGCCAACACGCGCTTGTCCGCGAGGAAACTCGGCACCTCGCCATCCGCAATCTTCTGCGCCAGCCCTTCCACAATCGCCGTCTTGCCTACGCCCGGCTCGCCGATCAACACCGGATTGTTCTTCGTCCGGCGGCAAAGAATCTGAATCACCCGATCCACTTCAGTGTCCCGGCCCACGAGAGGATCCAACTGCTGGTCCATCGCCGATTGTGTCAGGTCGCGCGAGAACTCCGCCAGCATGCTCTGCTCGCCGCGCTGCCCCTTGTTTCCGCCGGCTGCGGGCGTCTTCTCCTGCGTCGTCCGCTGCAGCTCTTCGCGAATCGCCGGTAGCCGCAGGCCGCGCTCCTGCAGTATCTCCGCCGCAAAGCACTTCTCCTCGCGTAGCAGCCCAAGCAGCAGATGTTCGGTCCCGATGTGTTTGTGCGAAAGCCGCTCCGCCTCCTCCGCCGCATACGCCAGCACCCGCTTGCACTCATTCGACAGCGGCAGATCGACCGAGGTCGACACTTTCTCCCGTATGGTCGTATGCCCTTCAATCTGCTTGCGGATCGACTCCACCGACGCATGCGACCTCAGAAAACGATTGGTCAGCGCCTTGTCCTCCCGCAGTAGCCCGAGCAGCAGATGCTCGGTCTCGATGTAAGGCGACCCAAACTGACTGGCCTCATAGCGAGCAAAGAAAATGACCCTTCGCGCCTTCTCCGTGTAGCGTTCGAACATGTTCTCCCCTTCAAGCCGGCCGCCACCCGAGCCCGAGGGCCCTATGGCGCCGTTGGTCCCACAACCATCTCCGCGCTTCTGCTACTCCGGAGACAAATCAGGTTGCTTCATCTCTCGAAGCATCCATCCCACTCCTATCAGTGTAGTCGTCTGCGCCAAAATCCAGAAATCCCTCAAAAGTTATGCCTAACTTAGCACTGTTTTCGCTGCGCCCTGTGCAAAAGGAGCACCAAATTAGGTGCACCCGTTTGCATCCGTCTCACTGTATCTACGCACGGTAGACATTTGCAGATGGCCCCAGCTATCCCGTGAACATTCGCCCCACCGGCAATTGCTCGCGAATCTAGATTGGATGCGTCAGCCTGCCGCAACAACGCTCTCCAGCCGCCCCTCCCGCAGTCGCAGCACCCGGTCGCACCGCCCCGCGAACGCGAGATTGTGCGTCACCAGTACGCTTGTCAGCCCATGCGCCGCATGCAGCCTCTGAATCAACCCGAACACCGCCTCGGCCGTCTTCGTATCCAGATCCCCAGTCGGCTCATCGGCCAGCAAAATCTTCGGGTCTGTCACCAGCGCCCGCGCCAAGCTCACCCGCTGCTGCTCCCCGCCGCTCAATTCGCCGGAACGATGCGAAGCGCGATCGCCGAGCCCAACTTCAGCCAGCCACGCCCGTGCCTGGTCGAGCGCGCTCATACGCCTGTCCCCGCGAGCCAGCAGCGGCATCGCCACATTCTCGAGCGCCGAAAACTCCGGCAGCAGATAATGAAATTGCCACACATACCCCACGTCGCGGTTGCGAAACTCCGCCGCTTGCCTCGCCGTGAACGAACTCAGCCGACTCTCTCCGCACCACACCTCGCCCGCCGTCGGCCGATCGAGCGCCGCCAGAAGATGCAGCAGGGAACTCTTACCTGCGCCGCTCTCGCCCACAATCGCGACCATCTCTCCGGCATGCACCTTCAAATCAAGCCCGCGAAACAACTCAAGCGCCAGCCGCTCAGTCTGCGCAGATCCCGCATCCTGCGAAAACGCCGCGTAGACCTTCGTCAGTCCCACCGCACGCATCACCACCGAGCGCTGCATCGCCACCGGCAGGGGCTCCAGCGATCCCTCGCCCTCGTACCGCACATCGCCTGCATTTAGATCGGTCAAGCCATCCTCCCAGGCGCGTCGGTCGAACGATCATGAGCCGAACTCCCATGCCCGGGATAAGCACCCAGCGCAATCGCAATTCGATTCCAGGCATTGATCGTCGTAATTGTCAGTGTCAGATTGACCGCCTCCGCCTCACTGAAGTGCGCCCTTACCTCGTCATACACCACATCCGGAGCATGCCCCTGCTGTATATCCGTCACCGCCTCCGCCCACGCCAGCGCCGCCCGCTCCCGCTTCGTGTAAGCCTCGGAGCCACGCCAATCAGCCAGTCCATCGATCCGTCCCGTCGCTTCATGCAATCGCTTCAACTCCGCCCCATGCAGCCCAATGCAGTACTCACACCCATTCATCAACGAGACCCTTAGCCGCACCAATCCCAGCAACGAAAGCTCCAGCCCCGCATCCGTATTCAGATAGTGCTCCAGCGCCCGCATGCGCGCCATCCCCTCCGGCGCCAACTCCCCATACTTCAATCGTGGTTCCATCGCTCTACTCTCCTTGCTCCATCTCAAGACGAAGCAACCGCTCACTCAGCGATCGAAGAAAAAGGTCTATCTCCTCATCCGTGGAAAGAGAGGGCATGCGTCTAGAGTCTGACCTGAGGTCCGACGGATGTTTCCTTTGCTCCTCGAGACGTTCGATGCGACACGCCGTGTCGAGCAGCGCTTCCTTGAGAAACGCTCTGACCTGTTGAACGGTCTCGGTCGTCGTATCGTCTACGCTCCTTCGTCTACTCATACCTGAGCGCCTCCGCCGGCAGCACCTTTGCCGCACTTCCACTCGGGTACAGCGTGGCAATCAAACTCACGCCTAACGAGACCGCCCCCACCAGCACCGCGTGCCACACCTTCGGCGCAAACGGCAGATGATCGATGGAGTACACCGAAGCATCCAGCCGGATGAACTGGTAATGGCCGCCCAGCCAACTCAGTCCATAACCCACAATAAGCCCAAGCATCGTACCGATCACCGAGATCAGCAGCCCCTGCAGCAGAAAGATCTTCCGCACCTGATCCGCTCTCACCCCGAAGCTCATCATCACTGCAATATCCCGCGTCTTCTCCATCACCATCATGGTCAGCGCGATCAGGATATTCAGCGCGGCCACACACACAATCAACGCGAGCACAATAAACGTCACCACCTGCTCCAGCTTCAGCGCGCGGAACAACTCCTGATTCTGCTCCATCCAGTTCGTCGTTTGAAACCCCGGCCCCGCCATCGCCTCGATCGTCCGGCCAATTCTGTCCGCATGGTAAAGATCGTCCACCTTAAAGCTGATCACCGAGATAAGATCCGGCTCGCTGAACAGCCGCTGCGCATCGGATAACCTGACAAACGCGTAGCTCGAGTCATATTGATAGAATCCCGATCGAAAGATCCCCGCGACCTCGAACCTCTGATACTTCGGCACCAGCCCCAGCGGCGTCAGCTCCCCTTGCGGACTCGTCACCAGCACGCCGTCGCCCACCTTCGCGCCCAGTGTCTCCGCCAAATCCTGCCCGATCACGATCGGAGGCACTGCTTGCACGCTCGACTCAGCCACCGGACCGGGTGCCCCATGTCTCGATTCGGAGACATGGGTTACATCCGCCCGCACAGGCTCAAGCACCGCGGCCGATCCCTGCACGACACTCTGCAGCAGATCCCCTACCTTCTTCTCATCCGTCGGAATCACGCCCTTCACCAGTGCCCCGCCGCTCCGTACCCCGCGCGAGATCAGCACCTGGCCATATAGACCCGGCGCAGCATCCACCACGTGCGGCGACGTGCGCAGCCGCGCCAGCAGCGGCCTCCAGTTTCGTATTCCATCTCCCGCCACCCGCATCAGGTCCACGTGCGAGGTCGAACCCAACAGCCGCTCCTGCAGATCCCGCCGCATCCCATTGGTGATCGCAAGCGCAATAATCAGCGAAGCGACACCCGCAGCCACGCCGATGATCGAGATCACCGTAATGACCCCCACCACCGCCTGGCGCCGCTTCGCCCGCAGATATCGCGCCGCAATGAACAACTCGAATCGCATCGTCAACCTAGCGTACTATTTTCTCCATAGGCGATAACCTCATCTCGGCACTTCGAGAGGTTCTGCAGGATGTAGTTGCGCCAGAGATGAAGGCGCTTCTTGTCAAAATGCACGGCCTTCGAAAGCAGGTACAGCTTTCACAAAAGTCGGTAGAAGCTCAGCTTGACGCCTTCCGCGCGGAGATGGCTGCATTCCGCGCCGAGATGCGAAGTGAATTTCAAGGCCAGCGCAACCTGATCTAGAACGAAGTCCTTCGCGAGACTCCCCCGATCCGCGAAAGGCTGGCTACTTTGGAAGCACGCCGCGTTTAGCATTCTGCTACCGCACCGTCACCTTCGGCAGATTCCAGTGCCTCCACGCCGCCACCATGCGCAGCGCAAAACAAGCCACAGCTCCCAATCCCATCGCCAATCCGCGCTGCGTCTTCCACATCAGCATCAGCACCACCACCGCCGCACCTACAAACGCCGCCGCCGCATACACGTCCGAGTGCAGCACCCCGGGCACCTGCGCCAGCAGCACATCCCGAACCGTTCCCCCGCCTGCGCCGGTCACCACGCCCATCAGGATCGCCAGCAGAGGTGTAATCCCAAACTCGAGCGCCTTGCCAACCCCTGCCACAGCGAACAGCGCCAGCCCGGCGGCATCGAGAGTGACCATCAGATGCACCGGCACACGCGCAATCATAGGATGAAAAAAGAACACCGCACCCCCGCCCGCGAACGCCGTGGCTCCGTAACGCCAATCGCGAATACTGTTCGGCGGAATCGCTCCAATCAGCAGGTCGCGAATCGTCCCTCCTCCCAGCGCCGTCACAAACGACAACACCAGCAGCCCGAACACATCGAGCCCCGCCGCAATTCCCGCCAGCGCTCCCTCGACCGCGAACACAAAGGTCCCAATCAAATCGACGGCCAGCAGCAGCACATCCTGGCTGTATTTCGGGAGCCGTGCCGCCAGCCATCCTCGCATCACCGCACAACCGCCTTTACCGACGTCACATTTTCATAACGGTCGTACACTCGCACCGCCAGTACATGTTCTTTTGTATCGGTCACAGGAGTCGTCGCCTCAGGCACCGCAGCTATGAAATCATACCGTTCTGTCAGCGAATCCGAGACCATTCCTACCGGCTCCAGATACTGCCATGGCCTAGCATCCACCGAGTACTCCGCATGGGCAATGGGAGAGGTAGCATCCCGAGCCTCGAGCGTCGCATGAATCTTCCCGGCATCGCCCGGCGTCATCTGCGCCTGCAGCACGCCCGGCACCGGCGGCGTCGTATCCACCACAAAGACCTCGCTCACCCGCTCTCCCGTCAACGCCTCCGCATCCGTATGCACCGGAGCATCGCTCGCCACTACCTTCAGCTCATATCGTCCATCTGGCAGCAGCGCTGAATCGAAGCTATAGAACCGCTCCGAAACCTTTTCCTTCAGCAAACGCCAGTTCGCCTCGCCCACCCCGCGATACCACACTGCGAACATCAGGTCGTCGCCATTTTCATCGTGCGCTAGCCAACGCACCGTGATCGCCGTCTTGTCCTTCTGCGCCGTCAACGCTGCGGCATTTGCATCCTGCACAAAGTTCAACGCAGGCGCTGCTCCCAACGCAGCAGGAAACACTACCTGCACCGTCGAGTTCGCCGCAGCAGGCACAGCCGCCACCCGCGCGCCCGGCTGCACCGCAATCTCGTCCACCACCGGAGCGAGGTTTTGCTGCAGATAGTTCAGCCCCACAGAGTCAACCGACCCACCCGGCCGCAGCATCGCCTTCCACTCGACAAACCTTCCCGCCGGAACCGCATAGCTTCCATCTCCTGCAACCCGCGCCCACTCGCTCCAACCCATCAGCGGACTCTCCACATTGCCGCTCCGCACGGAAAGCTCGTACCCCGCTGGCGTACCCGCCTGCACCTCCGCCCGTCCCCATCGAGAAAAGCTTTGCGCATCGAACACCTCGCTGGTATACGTCGCCTCGACCGCGCTCGCGTCCCCCAACCGGAAGACCTTGCCGCTGTTGCTCGTCGTCACCAGCAGCCCATCCTTCACCGCCGCAAACGCCATTCCCTGCGAAGCATTCAGATGGGCCACATCGGTGAACCGCCCCGCCTCCTTCGTGTCCACGCGATACACCCGGCCGCGATTCCCCGTGGCCGCGAGTAGGCTTCCATTTCGCACCGCCAGCGCGTACACCACATCGTCTTTCAGCGTCAGCAGCTTTTCCGGGCTTCCATCGCGCGCGATGCGGTAGATCTCCGACCCGTCCGGCAAAAGCGTATTCGACCCCGCCGCGCTGGAAGATCCCGGCTGCACGAACGTAATCGTCACTCCCACGTTCCCCGTCACCGCAAGCGGCGGCAGCGGAGACCTCCCCTTCGTTCCCACGCCCGCGGCATACACGTTTCCCGTGTCATCCATCGCCAGTGAAGTAATCTCCCGCCGAGCCGCCGCATACACTGCAAACGGCTTCGCTCCAGCCGAACCCGTAGCAAACTTGTAGATCACACCCGACCCATCCGAACCGGCCCACAGCGCCCCATCCGCCGCCAGCAGCAGGCAGCGGATATGCTGGTCCGCCGTCTTGAACAGCGTCTCAGCCTTACCGCCGCCCGCGGGCAAGCGGTACACTACGGCCGGCGCTCCCGCCGCGACATACACCTCGCCGGCCTTGCCTACCGCCAGGTCCCAAAGGTACTTCGGCTTCTCCTCAGTCGTCGCCGGATCGAACACTACCCGCGCAGCCCCGCCGCCACTCGGAATCCGATAGACCTTCCCATCGGGCGACGTCGCCGCCAGCACACTCCCATCCGCCGCCACCCGCAGCGCCTGCACCGCAAGCTCTTTTCCGGCGAAGATCTGCTCGGCCTTGCCGTCGAACGCAACCTTCATCACCACGGCCGAGCCCGAAGCCGTACCACCCAGCCCAAGATATCCGTTCCCCGCGGCGTCACTTGCCACCGACCACGCGTAATTCTTGTCCGTCGCCAACAGCAACGACGTCGCCGGCCCAGCCTCCAGGCGCCCATCGCTGCGGATCGCGACACCCTCGCTCGAGCCCTTCTCCATCGTCTCGTAGCGATCCACGCTCCACAGCTTCGTCCCCTGCGCATCCGCGATCCCTGGCAGCAGTCCCGCCACCGCCATCCATCCAGCCCACACCACTCGTCTTAGCATTCTGATCCTGAGTCTAAAGTATCGGCGTTCTTGATAACTTGTTTGCTTTCGCCATCCTCGCCATAGAATCGGTGGCGTGATGAAACCAGCCATCCTCCAAGCCGTCTTCACCGGTCAGCCCAAAGTGATCACCGATGAGCGTGGCGCCTGGACCTCGTCCATCTTCCGCGACCGGATGGAAGGCCCTGTCCCTGTCTCCTTCCACGGCCTCGACGGCGACAGAGTCGCGCAGCCGTATCACGGAGGTCCAGGCGCGGCAATCTGCGTCCACCTTGCCGATCACTACGCCTTCTGGAACACCCGATACAGTATGAACCTGCAACCCGGATCGGTCGGTGAAAACGTGACCCTCGACGGCATCACCGAAGATCAGATCTGCGTAGGCGACCGTGTGCGTCTGGGAACTGCGGTCGCTCAAATCAGCGGTCCGCGTGTTCCATGCGCGAATCAGGCACGTCGCATCGGACGTCCCGATTGGGTCAAGCTCACCATCCTCGAAAATCGCACCGGATTCTATCTGCGCGTGCTCGAACCTGGCGTGCTGCAATCAGGCGATCCGTGGATCTTAGAAGAACGGGTCAACCCCGGCGGTTCCATACCCGCCATCAACCGCTGCATGTATCTCCACTTCGATCCCGGCTATGCCCGCGAAATGCTCGAAATGCAGGGTCTCGAAACGTGGTGGAAGGAGCAGGCCCGCGAAAAACTCGAAGATCACAACGGACACTGGACCTCGACCATGAAATAGGAAGGGAGCTGATCGTTCGGTCCGCCTGCGCGCATGCAATCAGCCGCAGCCTGCACCTCTCCCTCGACCGCGCTGCGACAGGTGCCGATATCCCGCCCCATCCCATCTCGATAGCTACCGGAGACCGCCACTACTTCACCAGCAGCGTCAACACCTGCGACCCGCTTACCGCATATCCCGTCGACATCGACCCCACCTCCACCGCACTCTCCCCCGTAAGCTGCAGCTTCTGCGCATCCTTCAGCGGATCCAGCACATTCGCCATCGAAAGCGGCACCCCCGGCAGCGCCGCGCTCTCCAGCAGCGCCTGCGGAGCATGGTCGAGCAATGCCACATACACTCCGTCGTTTGCGTGCATCCGGTTCAACACCGCAATCGCATCCGCCAGCATCAGCGTGTGCTCCGCTCCTGCACGCGACGTCAACCGGTCCAGCGTTCCGCCGTCACTCACGATCACTCGTATCGAACCCGGAGTCACATCCTCCGGCAGCCTTACCTTCACCCGCACCAGCTTCGTCTCCGCCTGGTACGGATGGAGCGTCGCCTCTACCTCGATCTCATCGCCCGCCCTCGCCTCAAGCGTACTCAGCCGCGCGGACTCAAGCACCGCCGTCTTCCGCATCGGAATGGCCTCCACCCTCAGCCGCATGCCCGTCACCTCCGGCTGGTCTAGCGCATTGTCATACACCTTGCTGAAGCGGTCGTTCACCAGCAGCGCCGCATTGATCGCCGCCGGATTGAACTCGTTCTGCGCCATCAATCCTTCCAGCCGCACCGCCGGCATCCCCTTCACGCCGATCTGGCCCGTCACTCGGTAACTCAAATCCGCGGCTGAAACGTTATTGCCCTTCAGGCTCTGGTACACCGACACCAGCATCGTCTGCGGCGTCAGCTCACGATTGTCCAGCACCTCAAAGCGAACCGTCTTTGCCCCTTCGCCCTCGCCCGCCGGAGGCACGACCTCTATCTCCACCGGAATCATCCGCGCCTTGACGCCGAAGCGTCCCATGATCGCCGAAGCCCGGTCCTCCGTAAAGGTCCCCACCGTCTCGGTCGTATTGATGATCTTGAACGCATTTAGCGGCGATGCGACCGAAGCCAGCACATCCGCCTTGGTCATCGGCAAATCCACCCGGCCATCCTGCGTGATCGGATGTCCGCACGCCAGCAGCCGCTTCGGATCGACATAGGTCACCGTGCAGGTCCCGGCCATCGACAGGTCTCCGCGTACCAGCACCGCGCTCACCGCACTCCCCGGCACCAGCGGCTCCGGCTGCAGCGTGTTATTGTCAGCCCCGCCAAGTCCCGCCACCGGGTTCAAACCCATCGCGCGAAATCTGTCCCCGAACCGCTCCACCGCCTCCTGGCTGAACCCGCCAAACATCAGTGGCGTCTCCATCGGCTGCATCTCAGCCTGTGCCTCTCCCGTGCCCTGCACGGCAGCGCCCCACCCATCACGAACAGAGGTGTTGTCCTCCTGAACGAGGCGAAGAATTCCCGCATCTTTCTTTTGCCCTTCCGCGATCGCCCCGCTCTTACTGTCACCGCCGCCATCTCCGTCCCGCACCTGCAGCATGTATTCGATCGGCGTGATACCGGCAATCGGCTCCTTGCTGAATTGCCCAATCCTGTAGCTCAGCGCCCCCACCAGCCGCCCGTCAAGATACACCGGACTCCCGCTCATCCCCGCCACGACGCCCGTATACTCCGGCTTCACCCCATGCAGCCGCGCCAGAATCATGTCCTGCCCCGGTCCCAGCGAATCCTTCAGCACCCCCAGAATCTCTACCTCCATCGGCTCCGGCGTTACGCCCTCAAACACCGTATACGCCACCCCGCGCATGCCCCGCCGCACCTCCGATAAAGGAAAAAAACGCGTCACAGAAGGAGCGGCAGCCGGCATCGGCAGCGCCTCCCACCCGCTGGCCCCACTGCGCTCCGTAGCGACCGCCACCGGCTGCGCCCAGCCCAGCCCCATCAACACGCCACCAGCCGCCAGCCCTGCCATCCACCGCGTCATCTTTGCCGCCATCATCACCTCTACAGACTACTCGACCGAAATCGCCCAGATGGAAAGACTCTCTGTGGGTGCCCCATGTCCCGCCTCAGGGATGTGGGTCTCACCACCGGCGGTACTTCTCACCATCGCCTCCCCATCCCGTCCAAGCATTCGGAGTAAAGTTTCAGATAATCATGAAGACGATGATCCTCCACCTGCGAATCCGGCCCGGCATCCTCCTGCTCCTCCTCTGCGCCCTCATCCTCGCGCTGCCGGTCGCCCGTGCCCAGACCGCCCCCGCCGCGCAGCAGCCTCCCCAGCAGCAGACGCCCACGCCTGACGATGCCGGCCCGCAAACCGACACCGGAGGCATCATCCTCAAGCGTCGCAAGGAAGCCGACGAGCCCTCGCCGCCTCCCGCGCCCGAAGCCCCCAAGGTCAAGAACCCCGGCAACGCCACCTACTCCCTCCGCGTCGACGTTCCCATCGTCAACATCGACGCGAGCGTCCTCCTCGACAAGACCCACCAGTTCGTCCCCGGGCTCAAGCCCGACAACTTCCTCATCCTTGAAGACGGCGTCCCCCAGACCATCACCAGCGTGCGCACCACCCAGACCCCCATTACCGCCGTCATGCTGCTCGAGTTCGCCTCCAACAGCTACTACTTCATCCAGGACATGCAGAACGCCTCCTACAGCTTCTTCCAGACCCTGCGGCCGAACGACTACGTCGCCGTCGTCACCTACGACCTGCGCACCCACATCCTCACCGACTTCACCAACAACAAGGACCTCATCGCGCAGTCGCTGCAATCCCTCATCATCCCCGGCTTCTCCGACACCAATATGTTCGACGCGCTGTATGAGACCCTCGACCGCGTCAGCCGCATCGAGGGCCGCAAGTACATCATCCTGATCGGCACCGGCCGCGATACCTTCTCGAAGCTCACCCTCGACAAGATGCTTGCGAAGATCAAAGCCACGCCTAATGTCACCATCTTCTCGATCGGCACCGGAGCCTTCCTCAATGAACTCGGCGCCGGCAGCCGGGCAGGCATGGGACTCGGAGGCCGCGGCGGCATCTCGAACATCGACTACCTCCAGGCTCAGAACCAGCTCAAGACCTTCGCCTCTATGACCGGCGGTCTCTTCTTCGCGCCCATCTTCCAGGGCGAGCTCCCTGACATCTTCTCTCAGATCAATCAGTCCATCCGCAACGAGTACGTCCTCACGTACCGCCCCACAAACGCCAACGATGACGGCACCTACCGCCGCGTCAAGGTGCTGCTGGTCGACAACGAAGGCCACCCCTTGCGCATGCAGGACGAAAAAGGCAAGCCCCAGAAGTACTCCGTCATCGCCCGCGACGGCTACCGCGCCCAGCTTCCGGTCCAATAGGCGCGGCTCCAATCCAGACGGCGGCGATTCGAGGTTCCCGCCGTTGTTTTTGCTTTTTGTTGTCATCCCCGAAGGGGATCTGCTTCTTTCTGCCGGCTACGCTCACCTGCAGCCGTCTAACTAGGGCGCAGGCGGCGCCGCTCCCTCGTCAAAGATCCCACGCCTCACCGTCGCACGCACAACCCGCTCGTTCTTTTCTTGCAGCGGACGGAAATCGTTGCCCAGAATCTTTCGAAACGCCTCGAACTGTTCCGGCGACAGCTCGGACCACTGCTTCAACACAATCCAATTCACATATGGCGAGCACGGCGGCGTGGTGAGAGAACCGGAATACGTGAAGTATTGCGCCGTATCGGTCAGCGCCTTTTCGAGATTGAGCCTTTGCACCGTGGTTGGCCCGGAGGTCGTCTTTTGCGGCAGGCCGGCGTCGATCAGCTCTTGCAGAAACGGGTTGAACCTTCCAATCCTGTACAACACGCCGACGACCGCAAGGTCAGTATCGGAGTACCGGAAAACAACATGGAGCTCCATTGCGCCACGCACTCCGGCGACGGTGTGTTCGGAAAGGGTATGGAAGTGAAACTGAAGCAGCGAATAGATGCGTCCATTGAGTGTCAACGAGCTCCCAAACTCCGGCGTCGCCTGGATCGTATAGCCGGGATTGCTCAGAACGAAGGGCGCCGGAGTGAGATTCAGGTCCAGCGGCCGGAGTTCCGGATCCTCCTCAACGGCGCGAATGTTGATAGGGGACTGGCGATTCCCAGACAGCGGAGCGCAGGCAGGGTATTTGTCGCCATGAATTTCCTGCCAGTACCCTGGACCCGTGTCGCCCGAGTACGAAAAATCTGCAGCGGCAGCCGCAGCAGCTTGGGCGTTCATTGCCGTGGCGCACGCGTTCCACCACACGACAGACGCGAAGACGAGAACATATGTCTTGTTCATCCAGAATTCTCCTTTGGGGGGCCGGGAACTCACTCTACCACGCGGATCAGATCGACCGCCATCGTAGAATGACCCTCAGCCCATGAAGCCTTCCTCCGCCCGTATCCTCGTTCGCGGCTTCCTCTTCCTCGCCGTCCTCGTCGTCGCCTTGAACGCCTGGTTTGCCTTCCGCGCCGTCACCGATCTGCTCACCAGCGAGCGCTGGGTCGAGCACACCTGGCAGACCGCCAACCAGGTCGAGCGCATCATGAGCTCCGCCAAAGACACCGAAACCGGCACCCGCGGCTATCTCCTCACTGGCGACGAAACCTATCTGCAGCCCTATCGCGACGCAGCCCGCGACCTGCCCGTCGAATTGGACCGCTTCCAGTCCCTCACCTCCGACAACTCCAGCCAGCAGCAGCGCATCGCCGAGATGCGCGCCTCCATTCAGCAGCGAATCTCCCTGCTCGAGCAATCGATCAACCTTCGCCGCAACGGCGATACCAACATGATGCACCGCTTCATTCTCAGCGGCACCGGCAAAGCCGAGATGGACCGCCTCCGCTCGATCGCGGACCAGATGGAGTCCGAAGAGTCGCGCCTACTCGCCATCCGCACTGCCAGCGCCCAGTCCAACAGCAATCGCGCCCGCCTCGCCGTCGGCCTCGCCAGCATCCTCGACTTCCTCCTTATCGTCTCCGCCTTCCGCTATCTCGCCCGCGAGCGCAGCCTCCGCATCCAGACCGAGCTCACCGCGGAAAATCTCGCCATCTCCCGCGTTGAACTCGTCCGCCGCGCCGAAGAGATCACCGCCCTCAACGAGACCCTCGAGCAGCGCGTACAGCTCCGCACCGCCGAGCTCGAATCCATCAACCGCGAGCTCGAAGCCTTCAGCTACTCTGTCTCCCATGACCTCCGCGCCCCGCTGCGCACTATCGACGGCTTTTCTCTCGCTCTCGAGGAGGACTACGCCGAGGCCGTCGGCGACACCGGCCGCGACTATATCCGCCGCGTCCGCACCGGCGTCCAGCGCATGGGTCAGCTCATCGACGCTCTTCTCCAACTCTCCCGCATCACCCGCGCCGAGATCACCCGCGAGGTCTTCGACATCAGCGAGCTCGCCGAAACCGTCGCCGCCGCGCTGCGCCAGGAAAACCCCGGCCGCGACCTCACCTTCCACATCGAGCCCGCCCTCATCGCCGAAGGCGACCCCAAGCTCCTCCAGGTCGCCCTCGAAAACCTGATAGGCAACGCCGTAAAGTTCAGCTCCAAGATGCCCAGCACGGTCGTCGACTTCGGCTGGGACAAGCAGCGCGAAGCCTGGTTCGTCCGCGACAACGGCGCCGGATTCGACATGCACTACAAAGACAAACTCTTCAACGCCTTCAACCGCCTCCACGGCGACAAGGACTTCAAAGGCTCCGGAATTGGCTTAGCCACCGTCGCCCGCGTCATCCATCGCCACCACGGCAGCATCTGGGCCGACAGCGTTCTGCAGCATGGCGCTACCTTCTGGTTTACGTTAGGATAGGGAACTGAAATGGGCGAAACCAAATTGATCCTTCTCGTAGAAGACGACCCCGATCACGAGCTCCTCACCATCCGCGCGCTCAAAAAATCCAACATCGCCAACGACGTCCGCGTCGCCCGCGACGGCGAAGAAGCCGTCAATCTCCTCTTCGGCGACAATCCCATCCATCCCCAGGTCATCCTGCTCGACCTCAAGCTGCCCAAGATCGAAGGCCTCGAAGTCCTCCGCCGCATCCGCGAGAGCGACGCCACCCGCATGCTGCCCGTCGTCGTGCTTACCTCCTCGGACGAAGAGCGCGATGTCGTCCGCAGCTACAAGCTTGGCGTCAACAGCTACATCCGCAAGCCGGTGAACTTCAATGAATTCGCCGAAGCCACACGGCAGCTCGGCATGTATTGGCTGGTACTCAACGAATGTCCTCCAGCGGCCTGACCCCAACCAACCTCACTCACGACAGCCCGGCCGACTTCAGCCTCATCATCATTCTTGTCGAAGACAACGATGACGATGCGGCGTTGCTCGAACGCCACCTGCGCCGCAGCGGATTGATCTTCGAGATCCGCCGCGTCCAGAACGCCGCCCAGATGCTCGCCGCGCTCAAGCACATCCGCCCCCCCGAAGTCGTCCTGGCTGACTACAACCTCCCCGAGTTCAGCGGCCCCGCCGCCCTCCAGGCCCTCAAAACCGCCAGACTCGACATCCCCTTCATCATGCTCTCCGGCGCCGTGTCCGAAGAAACCGCCGTGGCCTCCATGCGCGCTGGAGCCCATGACTATGTCTCCAAAGGCAATCTCACCCGCCTCGTTCCCGCCATCCAGCGCGAACTCAAAGAGGCTGCCACCCGCAACAACCGAATCCTCGCCGAGCGCGCCCTCACCGCCAGCGAGGCCCGCTTTCACTCCCTCGTCGAAGCCATGCCGCTCGGCCTGCTCATCAGCGACTCTACCGGCCGCATCACCTACGCCAATCAGGCCGCCGAACATCTCCTCCACTATGCAAGCGGCACGCTCCTCTCCGACTCCATCCATCTCGCTGCTCTCTGCCCGGTACTCACCGACGCTCACACCGCACTGAGCGCCGGCATCCTCTCCACCGAGCCCTTCGAATCCACCTGCACCACCCGCGACGGCAAACCGATCGAGGTCCTTATCGGCGTCGCCTTCCTCAACCGCGACGCGCCCATCGAAGAGCGTCAACTCGCCGCCTTCATCGCCGACCTCACCCTCCAGAAAAAAAGCGAAGAGATCCTCCGCCGCACCGAGAAACTCGCCGTCGCCGGACGCTTTGCCGCCTCCGTCTCCCACGAGATCAACAATCCCCTCGAAGCCATTACCAACTGCCTCTTCCTCGTAGGCAACTCCGATCTCCCCGAAGAGGCCCGCACCTACCTCGAGACCGCCCAAAAAGAGCTCGATCGCGTCAGCCAGATCACCGTCCAGACCCTGCGCTTCTATCGCGCCTCCACCCGCCCCACCCTCACCGACATCCAGGACCTCATCCAGACCGTCCTCACCCTGCTCGAGTACCGCCTGCGCGCCCAGAAGATCGAGGTCGTCCGCGACCTGCGCGCTCACCCCACCGTCTACGCCCACGATGGCGAGATTCGCCAGGTCGTCGCCAACCTCGTCGGCAACGCCATCGACGCGCTGCCGAACGGTGGCCGCCTGCTCATCCGCGCCGCGCTCTCCCGCGACTGGGTCCGCAGCGCCGAGGGGGTCGTCATCACGGTCGCCGACACCGGCACCGGCATGGACAAGGCCACCCGCGACCGCATCTTCGAACCCTTCTTCTCCACCAAAGGCAACACCGGCACCGGCCTCGGCCTCTGGGTCTCCTCCGAAATCGCCGCTAAACACCAGGGTCGCCTCCAGGTCCGCTCCCGCCGCGCCTCCGTCGCAGGCCAACCCTCCGGCACCGTCTTCCGCTTCTTCTTCCGCCCCCAGCAGGAAGCCGCCGCCGAGTCTCTCCCCCAGATCTCCACTCAGCCTATCGAGAGCGCAAGCCCGATGAGAGAGACTCCTTCAGAGTGAGCCGAGAGCCTCCAATCCTGGCTGCGCGATCAGCGTCGGTACGGAGTCGAGCCCATGCACAAACGGAAAAAACGCTAGGAAGCCTCTGATGAAGTGCTGCTCCAGTTTTTGCTGTCATCCTAACCCTCGAGCGAAGCGAAGGGGAAGGATCCCGATACCCTTCACACAGCCCATACATTCAATACATTTCTACCCATATTCCCGGTGTTCAGCCCAAAATTCGCTCCGCAACCAACAACTTCCGGCAGACGGAAGGGTAGTTTGGACATTTCAACTTTGCAGAAACCGGACACTTCTAATTTGCATTTACAAAGGGCGTATCCGGCAAAGCGCGGCTAGCCCCTTCCGCCGGATGCCCTATCCCGCTTCTGCTACATGGGTTTTCCAGCCCGATCGATCACCGCGGCCGAGGCAGCGTCAGATCCAGATCTCTGGCCGTCATCTGCTTGGTCAGCAGAATGATCTGCCCCACATGCTGGTGAACGTGCTCCACCACGTGGTACACCGCCTCCAACACGGTCACATCATAACCCTGAGGCATGATCCGCTCCATCAAACGTTCTGCCGTCACCGCTCTTATGACCTCTTTCGTCTTCGCCATTGTCTCCGCGAACCTCGCCGCCAACTCCGCGCCGCTGCACCCGCCCTCTGCATGGAACTCCGCGTCCCTTGACCGCACATCCTCGGCCCCTCCCACTCCATGAATGACCCACTGCCGCGCGTTGCCGCAAAGATGCAATAGCAGATTCCCGACCATGTTCTCGTGCGCAGCCTCGCGCTGCCAGATCTGCTCTTCGCTCAGCGTGAGAAGACATCGTTCCACAAAGCCCGTCATCGTATCCAGGCTGCGGCAAGAGACCTCCACAAACGAACCGGCGATCCTGTCACTGAGCGTGTCCATGCGAGCATTTTAGCTCCCGTGCTCCAGCAGAACGGATCGCGCCGCGATAGTTTGACCGAATTCCCCTCACCTCGTACACTCTAAAAGGCAGTCAGCGAGAGCTCAACAATCGCGATCCCGCAGCGGCACCATCCCCTGCATTGCCCCCTCGTTCAATGGTAGGACTAGCGACTCTGACTCGCTCGATCGGGGTTCGAATCCCTGGGGGGCAACCACACTCTGCGAAGCGCGGTATCCGTGAAGGGAACATCTCCCCCAACCAACGGAAAGCCGCATCCCCCTCCCTTGCCATCACAAGGTAGACCTGCCACGAAGTGGCCGTTCCCGGTGTAGGCGACTCGTCCGGCAGGACAAGCTTTCACCGCACCCATGCCTCTTGCAAAAAATCGAACGACCCCGCGCCGCGCGCCCGAATGCCTTCTATCCGCCGCGTATGTACCACCTCATTGTTCGGATACCACAGCGGAATCCCCGGCAGATCCTCCGCCAGAATCCGCTGCACCTCGACGTAATCCGCCTTCCTCACCGCTCGACTCGTCGAAGCCGAAGCGTCCGCCAGCAACGCATCGACGCGCGCATTCGAGTACCGTCCGCGGTTGCCTCCCTTCGGCGGAAAACTCCCCGACCCATACGCGTAGCGAAAAATATCCGGGTCCTCATTGCTCCCAATCCAACGCAGCGCATAAATCTCAAAGGCCCCCCGCGTCACATCCGAGTAGAAGGTCCCAAACTCCGCCGACCGGATCTCCAGCCGTATCCCCGCCGCGCGCATCTGCTGCTGCAGGACCGCCGCCATCAGCCGCGTCGTCTCGTCCGTGCTCGTCTTCAACGTCAGCCGCAGCCGCACCCCATCCTTGCCGGCAGGGAAGCCCGCCTCCTCGAGCAAGCTCTGCGCCCGCGCAGGATCATGCGGGTACTGCGCCAGCTCCGCGTCGGTAGCCGCCGCCCAATGCCCCACCGGCAGCAGCGTATTCGCAAGCCGCGCCTGCCCGCGCCAGATCGCATTCACGATCGCCTGCCGGTCCATCGCGCAAGCCACCGCCTGCCGCACACGCCTGTCCTTCAGCAGCGGGTCCGTCACGTTGAACGTCAGATAAACCACCGGCGACCCTGCTCCCGACTCCACCCTCAAATGCGGCCTGCTCTCGAGCGTATGCACCATGTCGAGCGTCACGACATTGCTGGCAAGATCCGCCGAGCCCTTCTGCAACTCGAGCGCGCTCGTAATGGCATCCGGCACCACCGCAAATCGCACCCGCTCGATCCTGCGCGTTCCCGCCGGAACCGTAGGCGCGGCCGCCCAGTAACTCTCATTCCGCGTCAGGATCACCTCTTTATCCTGGACTGCGCTCACAAACCGGAATGGCCCCGACCCCACCGGCCGCAGTCCCAGGTCCTTGCCCGAGCCCCGCGGCACCACCCCGAACAACCCGTCGCTCACGTTGAACAGCAGCCCCGCATCCGGCCGCTTTAAATGCACGGCCACCGTCAGCCGATCTCGCGCTTCGGCCCGCTCCACCGCGGCAAAGCTCCCACTCTTGGCCGACGTCAGATGCCCAACCGACCCGTCGATCAGACTTTCGATCGTATACACCACATCGTCTGCTTCGAGCGGCCTGCCGTCATGAAACCGCACTCCATCGCGCAGGTGAAACACCCACGTTCGCGCATCCGGCTGCTCCCAGCTCGCCGCCAGCCATGGCCGCATCTCGTAGTGCTCATCCTTCTTCACCAGCGCATCGAAGATCAGGCCGCCCACCCGCTCCGACTGCGCATCGGTCCCCTGCCGCAGATCAAGATTGTTCGGACTGCTCTCAATGATCATCGTCACGGTCGACGCATCTTCCACCCTCCGATGGCACCCCGCCATCAGCAAACACCCAAGCACTATAGCGGCGCCACAACTCCGGGTGCCCCATAGCCTGCCCTGAGCTTGCCGAAGGGTCCGGACCTTCGGACAGGGGCCTCCGCTGAGCCGCAAATTCAGGCGCGTCAAACGAGTTCTGTGCCCCATCTTAGCGACGACCTCATCCTTAGCGACGGTCTCATCATCGCTGAGGCGGGCATTCGCGAAGCGAATCATCTTTTTATCCCGTTTCTTATGAAACAAACCCGTCATTTCGACCGAAGCGCAGCGAAGTGGAGAAACACCCGCATTTCGCTCTTCCCCGCAAGCTCTCGCTCACCCACGTGTCACCTTCCCCAGCACCACCGCCCTCCGCGCCCCTGTAGCCGCCGGAACATTTCCCGGCATCCCATGCCAGCTCAACCATGCCAGCAGCGCAAACGCTACCGCCTCCTTCGCCTGCGCCGGCACACCAAGCTCCTCCATCAACCGCACCTTCCCCCCCAGCGGCTCCAAACCCTCGCGCAGCATCCCCATCAACGTCGCATTCTTCACCCCGCCGCCAGCCGCCACAAACTCCACCGTCCCGAGCGGCGCCGCCTCACCCAGATGCCTCGATACAAACCGCCGGTAGGCATCGATCACCGAAGCCGCCGTCAACGCCGTCGCGGTGGCCACTACATTCTCATCCCGAACACCCCGCGCCGCCTTCCGGCACATCGCCACAAACCGCGCAACAAACGCCTCTCCAAACTGCTCCCGACCGCAGGACTTCGGCGGCAGGGCAGAGAAGTATCCGTCTTCCAATACACGAGCCACAACATCCTGGAACACCTTGCCGCCCCGCGCCACCGCCCCGCCCCGGTCGAACTCCCGCCCATACAGCCGCCGCATGCACCCATCGATCACCATATTCCCCGGTCCCGTATCGAACGCAAGCACCTCATCCACCCCCGCCCCCGCCGGAATCGCCGTCAGATTTCCAATCCCGCCGAGGTTCTGCAGCACTCGGCTCACCTTGGCCGAACGGAACATGCAGTAATCCAGTATCGGCACCAGCGGAGCGCCCTGCCCACCCGCCGCAATATCCGCCGGCCGGAAGTCGCTCACCACCGGCACCCCCAGCCCCTCCGCTATCACCGCCGCCTCGCCCATCTGCCACGTAGTTCGAATCTCCTTCCCCAGATATCTTCCCGCTGACCCCTGGTGATACACCGTCTGTCCATGACACCCCACCAGCTCTAACCTCGTCGTCCGCGCAGCATCCGGGTGCCCCATCGTATCGCGCCGGAGATAGGCCGGGTGCCCCATATCTCGACTTTGAGATGTGGGCATCGCCCGAAGGGCGACCGTCCTCACCCCCGCCTCACCACAAGCCCGCACCACCGCATCCGCATACACCTCGCCCAGCCGCCAGTTCAGCCTCGCCAGCTCCGCCACCGAAATCGCCTTTGCGTCCATCGCCGCCAGCACCGCCGTCTTCACCGCCTTGGGATAAGCTACCCCCACATGCCCCAGCAGCTTGACCCGCGGCGTTCCCCCCGAGATGGACGAAGGCAAGATCCGGCACACCGCCACATCCACCCCATCGGCTGAAGTCCCGCTCATCACCCCTGCAACCACCATGCTCTTTCCCATGCCTCACCACTCTAAGGTAAAGTCGACGTCGCTGTACCTGTCGTTGCACTTGCATTCTGGTTGTCATTCCCGCAGGGGATCTGCTGTTCGCTATTTCGCGCATCCTTCGCAGGTCCTGCCGGACAGGCCACCTGCGCGGCGGGCGGTCACTTCGTGACGTGTATATCTTGTACCGGCAGGATCATCAGCAAAGGGCATCCCGATGGTCGGCAACACATCTCATCCCGACCAACGGGAGGACCACCCAAAGGGGTATACACACTACGAAGTGGTCGCCCCGCGCGTAGCGGGCCCGTCCGGCAGGACACTAGCCTTTCAACTCCGTCTGCAGCTCCGCCAGCAAAGCCAGAGCCTCCCGCGGCGTCAGCCCATCCACATCCGCCTCCGCCAGCCGATCCACAATCCTCTGCGACAACGGCGTAAACATCGTCATCTGCATCTGCGCCGCCGCAGGCGAAGCCTCCCGCACCTGCTGCGTCTCCGCCCGCTCATGCACCTTCAACACCTCGCGCGCCCGGGCAATCACCGCCGCCGGCAGCCCCGCGAGCTTCGCCACCTCAATCCCATAGCTCTTGCTCGCCGCCCCCGCCTCTACCGTATGCAGAAACACAATCCCGCCCGCCGACTCCTTCACCGTCACCCGCACATTCTTTAACCGCGCCAGTCGCTCCGCCAGCAACGTCAACTCATGGTAGTGCGTGGCAAACAGCGTCCGCGCCCCAATCCGGTCATGCAGATGCTCTACCGCGGCCCACGCCAGGCTCAACCCGTCATAGGTCGCCGTGCCTCGCCCCATCTCATCCAGCAGCACGAGTGACCTGTTTGTCGCCGTATTCAAAATCGCCGCCGTCTCCGTCATCTCCACCATGAACGTCGACCGGCCACGCGCCACATTATCGCTTGCCCCAATCCGCGTATAGATCCGGTCCACCAGACCCAGCCGCATCCTCTCCGCCGGCACGAAGCAGCCGCACTGCGCCATCACCACCAGCAGCGCCGCCATCCGCAGATACGTGCTTTTGCCCCCCATATTCGGCCCGGTAATCAGCAGCACCGCCGGCCCCTCCGGTCTCTTGAGAGTGTCGTCCTGAGCGGAGTGAGGGACCTGCTTCTCACCTCCCAGCCCATACATCACGGGTGCCCCATCCTTCGCGTCTTTGCGAAGGGTGGGAGATACACCGTCCAAACCCGCATCCAGAAAAAGAGAGTTCGGCACGAACCGCCCCCCACCCGACTCCTCCAGCCGCTTCTCCACCACCGGATGCCGCGCCTGCGCAAACTCCAGCACCCCACTCACCTCCACCTGCGGCCGCACCCAACCGCGCAATCCGGCCAGGTGCGCAAAGCACGCCAAGAGATCGATCTCCGCCACCTTCCGCGCCGTCTCCCGCATCCTCCCCGCTGCCCGCAGCAGTTGTCTCCGCAACTCCGCAAAGATCCTCCGCTCGATCTCCCCCGACCGCTCCTGCGCCGTCAGAATCTTCGTCTCATACTCCTTCAGCTCAGGCGTCGTAAACCGCTCCGCATTCACCAGCGTCTGCTTGCGTTCATAGTCCGCCGGCACCGCCTTCGCATGCGCCTTCGTCACCTCCAGGTAGTACCCGAACACATTGTTGAATCGCACCTTCAGCGACCCAATCCCCGTCCGCGCCCGCTCCCGCTCCTCAATCGCCGCCAGCGACTGCCGTCCGCTCCGGCTCAACTCCCTGAGCTCATCCAACTCCGCATCCACCCCGTCACGAATCGCCCCGCCATCCCCCAGAGCCACCGGCGCATCCTCCGCAATCGTCCGCACAATCATCTCGTGCAGATCCTCCAACGCATCCATCCCACCCAAACCCGCTATGTCGGCCGCAAACGCGGGTGCCCCAGAGCCTGCCCTGAGTTCGTCGAAGGGTCTCGCCTCTGAGACCTGGGTTTCTATACCACCACCGCCCTCTCCTCCCTTAGCCACAAAACCGGGTCTATCCTCTCCAGCCTCATCGGAAAGGGTGGGATGCTCTCCTCTCCCCGCCAAGCTCTCATCCATACCACCCAACTCCCTCCACCTCACCGCCTCAAACGCCCTCACCGCCTCTACCACACCCGGCAGACACCCCAGCGTCCGCCCCAGCGCCATCACCTCCCGTGGTCCAGCCGAATCCAAGGCCACCCGCCCCAGCAGCCGCTCCAGATCCAGCACCCCATCCATTGACCGCCGCAGATCTTCCCGCTTCCGCAGCGAAGCCGCCGCTTCGCCCACCGCCTCCAGCCGCGCCTCAATCTCCGCAACCCCACAGAACGGCCGCAGCAGCGAAGCCCGCAGCAGCCGTTTCCCCATCGGCGTACAGCACGCATCCATCGTATGAAACAGCGTCGTCTGCGCCGACTCCCCCGAAAACAGCGGCTCCATCAGCTCCAGGTTCCGTACACTCACCGCATCGAGCTCGAGACACGAAGACCGCTCATAGAACCGCAGCCCATCCACATGCTCGAGACCCCCCTGCATCGTCTGCCGCATATAGTGCAGCAGCGCTCCCGCCGCCACCGCCGCCGCCTCATGTCCGCCCAGCCCCATTCCATCGAGCGAATGCACCTTGAAGTGATTCCTTACCAGCGGCACCGCATACTCCGCCGTAAACACCCAATCCTCCAGCGCCGTCTTCGTCCGAACCCCCTCCAGCCAGGCGCCGGAAGCATCCTCCTGCATCTTCTCGCCCGAGAGAGAAGGCCCGGGTGCCCCATCCTTCGCAGCCTCACCGCGAAGGGTGGGAAGCAAAACCTTCGAACCTGGACTACCGCCCAGCAAACCACCTCCATACAGCAATTCCGCCGGCCTCACCCGCCCAAGCTCATCCCCCAGCAGCGCCCACGCTCCCGCTCCCGCAAACTCCGTCGCCCGAAACTCCCCCGTCGAAAGATCGAGCAGCGCCAGCCCATATACTTGCGTCGCCCCCGCCCCTAAACCCGCGACGCTCGCCAGATAGTTACTCTGCTCCGCCCCCAGCCCCGGATCAAGCGAGGTCCCCGGCGTCAGCACCCGCGTCACCTCCCGCCGCACGATCGACTTCGTCTGCTTCGGGTCCTCCATCTGCTCGCACAGCGCAATCTTGTAGCCCATGCGCAGCAGCCGCTGCAGATACCCCTCCGCCGCATGGTACGGAACCCCGCACATCGGCTGCTTCTTCTCCCGGTCCCGCGCCGTCAGCGTAAGCTGCAGCAGCCTCGACACCAGAATCGCATCCTCATAAAACAGCTCGTAAAAGTCCCCGATCCGGCAGAACATCAGGCAGTCCGGAAACCTCTCCTTCGCCGCAAAATACTGCCGCATCACCGGCGTCAACCCACCCGCATCCCCCGCCACAACCCCCGTCGCTTCGTTCGTCATCCCGCCTGTCATCCAGACCCGCAGAATACCGCACCTAACCGCCTTCGCCCTGTGCAGAAGAAGCACTCGACCTCGAATTTCGCGCGGATAACTGCGGATCAAAGACGCCGGTATCCCCATGCGCGACGCCGTTCTGCCTTTGCTTTTGCTTTTCTTGTTGTCATCCCCGCAGGGGATCTGCTGTTTGCCATTGTCGTTGCCGTTTGCCGTTTGCCGTTGCCGATGCTCTTGCCTCTCTTGCTGTCCTCCTCGAAGAGGATCTGCTGCTTGCCTTGCTCATAGCGAACAAGCTGCGTCATACAGCCATCTTCTGCCTTTATCCGTGCAAATCCCCCGCAAATCCGCACGCGAAATTCCTTGGCAACGCCATACCCCTCAATGTCCTCTCACTAAGCTGGGAACACTTCCGTTCCGCATGCTAACCCGCACCACTCCAGCACAAGGAGCACTCCATGGCCCAATCAATCACCGGCAAGAAGATCGCCATCCTCGCCACCGACGGCTTCGAGCAGGTCGAGCTCACCGACCCCAAAGATAACCTCGAACAAGCCGGAGCCAAAGTCGACATCCTCTCCATTAAATCCGGCGAGATCAAAGGCTGGGACAAGACCGACTGGGGCAAGTCCGTCAAGGTCGACCGCCTCGTCACCGACGCCAAACCCGCCGACTACGACGCCCTCGTCCTCCCCGGCGGCCAGATCAACCCCGACAAGCTCCGCATGGACAAGAACGCCGTCGCCTTCGTTAAACAGTTCGTCGAAACCGGCAAACCCGTAGCCGCCATCTGCCACGGCCCCTGGGTGCTCATCGAAGCCGGCGTCGTCCAGGGCAAGACCATGACCTCCTGGCCATCCGTCCACACTGACCTCTCGAACGCCGGCGCAAACTGGGTTGACAAGGAAGTCGTTCAGGACGGCAACCTCATCACCAGCCGCAAACCCGAAGACATACCTGCCTTCTCCAACAAACTCATCGAAGCCCTCAGCCAGGCCAAGCCCCTCGCCAAAGCCAGCTAAACCCTCAGCGCGACGCCAAGGCTGCGGATCACGGAAGCGGAAGAATCGCCGCGAATCCGCAGCCTTCGAACCCACCCGCAGAGATGCTTCCGCTTTACTTCATGCATGCTAAGGGACACGATCTCGCATAAAATCCAGTAACTCACTCCAGAGAATTACGCGGCCCGCTGAAGCCGTTGTGGTCGCTCCCTCGCACCCAGATGCACCAGCTCCTCCGAGTCGCTCCATAGTCTGGCGGCCTTCCCCTCGTCATACGACACAGCCGAGGATCGGGCCTCGCTCAGCACCCCATCCTTAGAATGAAAATACTTGCCCGAAGCGCCTGCGAACGCGGCATCGGCCGCCAGCATCCCCAGCGCCTCTCCCGAGAACGGCATCTTGCCCATCGTGACGCCCATCTTCCTCAAGACAAACTTGGCCGCGGAGCTTCGGAAGATCGAGGGTGCCAGTCGGCCCATGCCGGTCTCCGGGATGAAGCCGGGGTCGTAGGCGATGGAGACCACCCGCGTTCCCGCCCGGCGCAGTCGTCGGTCCATCTCGTACGCATAAAGGATCGTGCACAGCTTCGAAGTCGCATACCGCCGCCCTCCGGAGATCGGCTTCCCCTTCGTTCCCTCCTGCGCTAAAGCTCTCGCGTCCGGCTCAACGGCCGCCCCAACCGTCCTGCCATCCATCGAGGCCGGGTCGTGGGTTCCACTCGCGGTCCAGACGATCCGCCCACCCGGCGCGACCGAATCCAATAAAAGATTGGTCAGCAGGAAATGTCCCAGGCAGTTGCCGGCGAACGTTTCCTCATACCCATCGGCGCTATACGAGACCGGGCCGCGAAACTGTGCTCCGGCATTGCAGAGGATGCCCCCGAGCTCGCCGTCGCCTGGCGTTCCGGCCTGCAGCATCGCCTTGCACTGCGTTGCCCCCGCCCGCACCGATGCGATCGAGTTGAGATCCATCGTCAACACCTCAACCCGGACGCCTGCCTCCCGTCCGTAGCTGCTTTGCCGCTTCTTCGACCCGCTCCGGGTTGCGCCCGGACAGGATCAGATTGCAGCCGAACCGCTTCGCCAGCATGCGCGCTCCCTCAAGCCCAAGCCCCGCATGGCCACCCGTCATCAACACTGTCGCCATAAACCCTCACTCCCGCTTGGATGCACGGCAGTATCGGGGCCACATCCCAGGAACTGAGCCATCGCTTCAAGCAGGATTGATATCGTGAAGTTAGCCTCTCATCGGCTCTTGCCTTCGCTGTTGCGCTTGCCTTTCTGGTTGTCATCCTCGAAGAGGATCTGCTGTTTCATTCCGCGATGGGCGGTAGCGAGACGCTCTTTCTCTATCCGGCCTGCTCTTCGCTACTCGCAACGAGGTCGAGAAGCCCGGGAAACCGCGCTTCGACATCAGCTCTTCGCAGCGTCAACTCGGCGCGGTTGCCGTGGTTGTACTGGAGGATCAGACCCGCCTCGCGGAGGATGCGAAAGTGATGGGTCATCGTCGACTTGGACACCGCAACGCCGAAGCTGGAGCACTGACGCCGGGCACCGGCTGGCTCGCCAAGCAGTTCCCTGACAATCAAGCGCCGCACCGGGTCGGCGAGAGCAGCAAACACCACTCCAAGCTGCAAATGCTCTGCAGTTGGAAGAACTTCTTCGTTGAGCGCTGGCATGCTGCTCCTTTCGGCATCGCTCTCAGCTCCATCCTACCGAAGCCGGTCGCTGCCTCCGCCTCGCTGTCCCATTTCGCATTTGACAAAGTCGCTGATACCATAGGTACGATAGATGTCGTACCATTACGGTTCACCGAATCGCATCCTCAACGAAAGACTCTTATCTCATCATGACGGAACAGCAGGTCGTCATCATCGGTGGCTCCGAAGGGATCGGGCTCGCGGTCGCGAAGGCGGCACGAGCCCTCGGAGCGCGAGTTCTCGCCGTCTCCAGAACGAGAGAAAAACTTGAGGCCGCGCGAGACGCGGTGAGCGGCTTAGAGATCCGCGTAGCCGACATCAACAACACCGCATCGATTCAAGAGCTTTTTTCTGAGCTCTCGACCGTCGATCATGTCTATATTGCGGCTGGCAGCACAAAAATCGGAGGTCCGCTTGACCACCCGCTCAGCGAATTCCGCCACAAATTCGATGAACGCCTCTGGGGTTCGATGGACGTGGTTCGCGCCGCGCATCGTGTCATGCGACCCGGTGGTTCCTTTACCTTTACTGGCGGTCTTTCTTCCGACCGCCCCGTGAGTGGAGCCTGGGTGTCCGGCATTGCGACGATGGCGACCGAACAACTGGCGCGCGTTCTTGCTCTGGAACTTGCGCCCATTCGCTTCAATGCCATAGCACCCGGTTATACCGATACCCCGATGTGGGACCACATCTTCCCGGAGAACGGAGCGCAAGCGCTCAGCGACGTCACAAAGAAACATCCGATTCCCCGCCTAGTGACCGCGGAGGAAGTTGCCCAGGCTGTGCTGTTGCTTATGCAGAATGAGGCGATCACGGGTGAGACGATTCACGTCGATTGTGGAGCAAGGCTGGTCTAACGAAACTCCGATGAGTAATGTTCCGAGTTCTTGCTGTCATCCTGACCCTCGAGCGTAGCGGAATGAAGGATCCCGACACCCTTCACACAGCTCATACCTTCAGCAACTTTCTCCCTGGATTTCCAATGCTTAGCCTCCAAACCCGCCACGCAGCCAATTACCTCTGATCTAATCAGAGGTCCCCTAACGCTTTATTGCCACAGATCACCAATTCTTATAGGAATGCTGAACCCCTGGTCGCAGAGATGCCATTCAACGTGTCTCGGCTGATAGTTTCCTGCGAGCAGTGGACACTAAAAGTGATTCGGTTATAGAGCCGGATGGGTACCAAAGGCCGACTCTTTGTGCTGTACTTAGTCATGCGAAGCTGGCAAAAATCGCAGAACCGCCTTCAAGTGTTCTCGCCTCTCATGTGGATCAAAATCACTGTTTTTTTTCTTGTAACTTGCGTCTTTCTGCCGTGCCCTCTGCGTGGGGCTGCACGCGTTGGCGCCTCCGAACTTCTCTCCTCTCCCCCAAGAAGCCCGCAAATTGCGCAACTAGAGAGCGCACTGCGCTCAGGAGACAAACGCAGTCTGCAGCGGTTCTGGACTGAGGTGCAAGAACATGGATCTCCACTTATTGAATCGATTCCCTCCGATGTCGATCACTACCTCATTACCTTCATCTGGCGCGCG
The DNA here is from genome assembly GCA_965277545.1 of Edaphobacter sp. Lineage (GTDB taxonomy): Bacteria > Acidobacteriota > Terriglobia > Terriglobales > Acidobacteriaceae > Edaphobacter. The sequence continues at coordinate 3,762,948 of OZ255826.1, read as the reverse complement.
CGAGTTCCTCTTCGCAACGTCTTGTTGGTTTCCGGCCTGTCAAACAACAGCTATGGTCGCGATGTGCTAGGTGAGAACATTCTGATTCGGCTTCGAGGAACGGATGTTTGGTATCGAAGTTACCGTGTTCGAAGCGACGCGCGTTTTACGTACAGCTTTTCTGTCAACGACTCGCTTGTGCCATCCGAAGAAGAGCGCTCCCCTGATGTGCGCGAAGCAAAGTTTCAGCCTGATCCGCTGAATCGTCGCCATGTTAGCGGCCCAACCTCCGATTCGCTGGTCGAGCTTCCAGGCGCGCCCCCGCAAGAATGGTTTCTACCTCGCGACGGAGTTCCCAAAGGGACTCTCAAGACGGTTCGTTTTTCCAGCAAAATCTTGAACGATGAGAGACAACTCACCATCTACACTCCTGCAAACTATGATCCCGCTGGAGAACCCTATCATCTCGTGCTCCTGATGGACGCTGAGGCTTACACCTCCGACATCCCCGTCCCGACCATCCTCGACAATCTCCGCGCTGCCGGCAGGATTCCGCCTATTATTGCCGTCTTCGTTGGTAACGTTAGCGGCGGTCAACCTGCCGCGCGCACGACGGAGTTGAGTTGCTACAGCCCCTTTAGCAGCTTCCTTGCAGAAGAAGTGCTGCCTTGGATTCGCGAGCATTATCGAGTTACATCGTTGCCCGCGGAAACAATCGTGGGTGGAGTGAGTCGCGGGGGCACAGCTGCTGTCTGCGCGGCGCTTGAACATCCGGAGAAGTTCGGAAATGTGTTAACGCAGTCTGGCTTCTTTGTTTACAAGGATAGGAACTGGTTCAAGAACGTGGATCCCGCGTCTCCGGATCTCGAGTCTCAAGTCGAAATGGGTTGGGAGCAATACGGGATCGTCATGCAACGGGTAGCTAGTATGCCCAAGCTCTCGCTTCGGTTTTATCTGGATATCGGAAAGTTCGAGAATGACTTCCACCCATCACCGCTGACTGCGAATAGGCATCTCAGAGACGTTCTGATAGCCAAAGGGTATGTCGTGAAATACCAAGAGTTCGCGGGACATCATAGCCCCGCAAACTGGCGCGGCACTTTCCCTGACGCCCTTCTCTTTCTGCTCAATGAATAACCGGGACGGCCTTTCCCATCCCCAGTTGGCCCCGGAAGTTTGATCTCAACTGTGGAATTCAGGGCAATGCGCTCATCAAAAGACTGTAATAATTTGGTCTTTTTGGGTTCATAATCCAAAGGTCTAAACCTTTGCCGTTCGGATCTGTGGATTGAAACTGACCCACCCGCAGAGGTGAAGATCGCTTGACACGCCTGATAAACTAAACTAATAGAAGTCATGAGTCCGGCTACCCGCCGGGCTTTCGTTTTTAACCTTGAGCGTAGAGGAAGTCCGAACCTAAACTCTTTGCTTCGAAGAATTTGCGCAATATGGACGGGGGAGGGGGGTACCGTGACCATCACGACTGCAACGACCAATCCGGCCCTCCCGCTGTCACGATATACTCAAAGATTGCGGCCAGTTTACCCAGGCGCCGAAAATAAACGTATGTCCCTGCTCTGGCTCCGAGTCGCGGTCTTCCTCTACGGCATCGCCGCCCTCGCCGTCCTGCCCGCCGCCCTCTACGACCGCCCCCGCTGGCGCCACATCGCCATCCCGGCCACCATCTCCGCCGCAATTCTTCACTTCGTCTCACTGGCCGAGATGCTGAATGCCGCTCACCACCATCTGCCGGTGGATACCCACGAGACCCAGTCCTTTCTCAGCCTGCTCCTCGCCCTCGCCTTCCTCGTCACCTTCTGGCGCTACCGGACCGTCTCCTTCGGCGTCTTCGTCCTTCCCGTCTGCTTCCTGCTCGGCCTTATCCCCGCCTTCCACCCCGGTCAGGAGTCAACCCTACTCCCGCTCCTCCACACCCGCTGGATCCTGCTCCACATTGCGCTCCTGCTCGCCGCCTACGCCGCCCTCCTCCTCTCGCTCCTCGCCTCCCTCCTCTACCTCATCCAGGAGCGCCGCCTCAAGCGGAAACTGCCCACCCTCGCCGGTCTCCCGCCGCTTGAAACAACCGACCAGATCGCTCTCAAAAGCCTCCTCTTCGGCCTCCCCTGCATGACCGCCGGCCTGCTCATCGGCTCGCTCCTCGCCCAGGTCACCGTCGGCTCTTCCTACTTCCGCGACCCCAAGATCCTGCTTGCCTTTGCCATGTGGCTGGCCTACGTCGCCATGATCTACATCCGCCGCCACTCCGGGCTCCGCGGCCGCCGCGCCGTCTATCTCTCCAGCTTCGTCTTCCTGGTCGTGCTCGCCGTCTGGGCCGCCAACCAGTTCTCCGCCGTCCACAGGTTCGCCGCCCCATGAGCCCGACCCTCAAATCCGAAGCCCAACCTGCGGCGCCCGACGCCGCGCAGCCCAGAGCTCAGGGCAGGCTCGTCCTGCTCGGCATCAATCACAACACCGCGCCCATCGAGGTCCGCGAGCGCCTCGCCATCCCCGTCGCCCGCCTCGCCGACGCCACCCGCACCCTGCTGCACCAGCCCGGCATTCGCGAAAGCCTCATCCTCTCCACCTGCAACCGCGTCGAGCTCCTCACTCTCCAGGACACAGAGGCCGCCGCCAGCCCCGACCTCCTGCGCTTCCTCCACGAGTACTTCAGCGTCCCGCCGCACGACATCCGTCCCCACCTCTACGAATTCAGCGAGCGCGAAGCCGTCCGCCACCTCTTCCGCGTCGCCAGCTCCCTCGACAGCATGGTCGTCGGCGAGCCGCAGATCCTCGGCCAGGTCAAGGAGTCCTACACCATCGCCCGCGAGGTCGGAGCCGTACAGACCAACCTCGAAGCCCTCCTCCAGCGCACCTTCACCGTCGCCAAGAAGATCCGGACCGAAACCCAGATCGGCTCAAGCTCCGTCTCGATCGCCTCCGTAGCCGTCGACCTCGCCCGCAAGATCTTCGGCTCCCTCGCCGGCAAGACCGTCCTGCTCGTCGGCGCCGGCAAGATGTCCGAGCTCGCCGCCCGCCACCTCATCCAGCAGGGCGCATCCTCCATCCTTGTTACCAACCGCACTCTCTCCCGCGCCGAAGCCATCGCTGCCCAGTTCTTGAGCCCCACCGTTCACACCGCGGCTCTGCCCTTTGAGGCGCTCTACGAGCAGGCCGGCCGCGCCGACATCGTCATCACCTCCACCGGCGCCCCCCAGAAGATCTTCGGCCGCTCCCACGGCCAGCACTTCCTCCAGAGCCGCCGCAACCGGCCCATGTTCTTCATCGACATCGCCGTCCCCCGCGACGTCGACCCGCGCATGAACGAGGTCGAAGGCTGCTTCGTCTACGACATCGACGACCTCCAGCAGGTCGCCGCCGCCCACCTCGCCGACCGCGGCCGCGAAGCCGAGGCCGCCGAAGCCATCGTCAGTAGGGAAGTGGACAAGTACCACGAGCGCCTGCAATCCCGTGGCGCTGTCCCCGCCATTGTGGCGCTGCAGCAGAATGCCGAAGCCATCCGCGAGGCCGAGCTCGCCCGCTCCGCCAAACGCCTCGCGAGCCTCAACCCCGAGCAGCGCGAAGCGGTCGACGCCCTCACCCGCTCCCTCACCGCCAAGCTCCTCCACCCCCAGCTCACTGCCCTGAGTAAAAATGTTGACAGGAGCGAATCGGAATGAATCTTGCCGGCTCTCTCGATGCCTCAATCGCCCGAACTTCCTGTCTGCCGTATTCTGAAGGCGATGACGAATCAGGCGAAATCCCCCATTCGAATTGGCAGCCGAGGCTCGCAGCTCGCGCTCTGGCAGGCCAATCACATCCTCTATGCTCTCCGCGATGCCGGATACCACGCCAAGATCGAAATCATCAGAACGACCGGCGATCGCATGCAGCAGCCCGGCTTTGTGCCGCCGTCCGATCTCAACGGCAAGGGCATCTTTATCAAGGAGATCGAAGAAGCTCTGGAAGAGGGCCGCATCGACCTTGCCGTACACAGCCTCAAAGACCTGCCCACCAAGCTCGCTCCGCAGTTCACTTTGGCCGCCATCCCAAAACGAGCCGACGCCCGCGATGTCTGGGTCTGCGAGCCTTACTGGGCGCTCCACACCCTTCCCAGCGGAGGACGCATCGGCACGACCAGCCCCCGCCGCCGTGCCCAGCTCCTCGCCCTTCGCCCGGACGTCACCTTCGTCGAAGTGCGCGGCAACATCGACACCCGGCTGCGCAAACTCGAGCAGGGTCAATGCGACGCGCTGGTTCTCGCAGCTGCTGGCTTAGACCGGCTCAAGCGCACCGAGTCCGTCCACCAACGCTTCTCCCCGCACGAGGTCTGTCCTGCCCCCGGCCAGGGAGCATTAGCCATCGAGGCTCGCAGCCTCGACTGTCCGGGGAAGTGTCAGCCGGACCGGGAGAGTGATGATTTTATCCGCGGGGCCGTCGCATTCCTGGATCATCCGCACACCCGCTTCGCTGTCGAAGCCGAACGCGCCGCTCTCGACTCGCTCGGCGGAGGATGTGAGCTGCCCATAGGAGCGTATTGCTTCCATCGAGACTCGAGCTGGCATATGATCGCCCAGGTGGTCGCGCCTGATGGGGAGGCTATGGTGCAGGTCGAGACCACAGCTCCAATCGGATCTGATTCCTTAACCTTCGGAAGCAGAGTTGCCGATGAGCTTCGATCGCTGGGGGCCATGGACCTGCTCGCTGCAACCTTCGCATGATGCCTTCAACGATCAGGGCCGCTCCGGCGGCAGGCGCCCAAATGATTTCGATCGCGAAAGCTCAGTGAGTCAAAGGGTACAGCGGCGTCCGTCTTTAGGCCGGCAACTCGGTCGTTGATGGGAAGTGATGCTGTTCCCGTCCTACGTCGCCATCGTATTTCATCGTGCTTTTATAGAGTTCGTAACGGCCGTCTTGAAATTGTTTGCCGTGAGTCCGCAGGGCCTCCATCTGTTCGTTGGTGAGCGGCTTGAAGTTGCGAAGTATCTCCAGGTTCTGGTCCAGAACTTGCATCGAGTCCATTCCGCTGATGGTCGTTGAGACGCCAGGCAGACTCATCGCAAAGCCGAGCGCCTCCGTCGGAGTCAAGGCTCCCTTCGAGATCATCTCGCCGGAGCCGCCCATGCTCTTCATGCCGAATACCGCCAAACCCTTCTGGGCCGCCATCGGCAGCACCTCTCTTTGGAAGCTGCGGAAACTGTCGTCGAGAGGATTCAGAGGCATCTGTACGGTGTCAAACGGATAGCCGCCCTGGAGCATGGCCAGGTGAATGGAAGGATTCTTATGGCCGGTGAATCCGACGAATCTGACCTTCCCCTGTTGCTTCGCGGTGGTGAGAGCCTCTAGAACGCCATCAGGGGCGTAGCACTTTTCCGGGTCGTTGTAGTAGATCACCTCGTGAATCTGCCAGACATCGAGATGATCCGTCTGCAACCGAACGAGAGATTCCTCAAGCATGCGCATGGCAACGTCCTTCTTGCGCCCGTGGGTACAAACCTTCGTCATCACAATGGCCCGGTCGCGCTTGCCTTTGAGCGCTGCTCCAACGCGCTCTTCGCTCACGCCCTCGTGATACTCCCACGCATTATCGAAGAAGTTGATCCCGTGGTCCATCGCCTTGGCAACCATGTTGTTCACCTCTGGCTGCCCGGCAGCGGTCCCGAGATGGTATCCACCCATGCCGAGTATGGAAACCTCGAGTCCGGTCTTCCCCATGGGCCGCCTCGGGACCGTGAACGCCTCTACCGTTGCTCCGTACTCTCCGCCGAATCCAGGCACGGCTGCATCTCCCATAGCTTGCCTCCCGCTAGTCTGCGCCGCTGCCGAAGATGTGACCACGGAAGCCGCGCCCGCGATCGCTGCTCCCCGAAGAAAATGCCTGCGAGTCAATTCAGAAAAGGTGCTTGCTTCTTCTCGCTCCACTTTGCTCTCCATAGTCGCCCGTGATACCACTCGTCTCATCACTAGCCAAAGGCAAGCGTCTACTGTGACACCTCAGGGTACGGGCGTCCCGTATTGTCTGCCGCATGAATCATCTGCTTGACTTCCACCGATTTCATGTCGAGAGGGAACTCGTGCGCCAGCCTCGCCTCGGGGTTGTCGTACTTGATGGACGTCTTATACAGCTCAAAACGCCCGTCCCCGGCGTAAGGCTTAGCACGATCGCGCAACGCTTGCATCTCAGCGTCAGCGTAGGGAGTGAAGCTCTGGGCGACCCTCAAGTTCTGCTCCAGAATAGAAAGCTCGGACACTCCCGTGATCGTTGTTGCCACTGGCAGGCTCATCGCATAGCGTAGTAACTCCTGCGCGGTGAAAACACCGCTTTGCACTGGTTCTCCGTGACCGCCGATCGGCTTCATCCCCAACGGAGCAATGCCTCTCTCCCGCAGCACAGGCAGGACCTTCTGCTCGAACGAAAAGAAGTTTGCGTCGAATGGATTGAGTGGCATCTGCACGGCGTCGAAGGGAAAGCCGGTCGCCAGCATCGCCAAATGCAGGTCCGGATCCTTGTGCCCGGTAAAGCCCACGAAGCGGACCTTCCCCTGCTCTTTGGCCTTTCGCAGCGCTTCTGCCGCGCCATTCGGACGTATAAAAAGCTCCGGGTCGTTCTGAAAAGTCACTCCATGAACCTGCCACAGATCCAGATGATCCGTTTGTAAGCGGCGGAGCGACTGTTCGAGCATCTGCATGGCAAGCTGTGCGTCGCGGCCATGCGTACATACCTTCGTCATCAAGAACGCCTGATCCCGCTTTCCCTTCAGACCTTTGCCTAGCCAGTCCTCTGACTTCCCTCGGTTGTATTCCCAGCAGTTATCGTAGAACGTGATTCCGCCCTCGAGCGCGCGATGCACCAGGTTCACTGCCGTGGCTTCGTCCTTCGCAGCCCCGAGATGATGGCCCCCGACCCCCAAGGCAGAGATCATTACATCCGTTTTGCCGAACTTCCGAAGGGGTATTCCGCTGGAAAGATCCATCTCGTCTCCGCAATCAGTTTGACTGTGATGCATAATCTCTCTGAAGAGACAAATGGTCGGAGGGATCTGGCACAACTATGCAAACTTAATCCGCGTCCCTCTTCGCCTATAACGCTGAGAGGCGAAAAGAATACGCTGTGTTAGATTCATTAAGGCCCGTAATCAACGGGGAGAGATGGCCGAGTGGCTGAAGGCGCACGCTTGGAAAGCGTGTATACCGCAAGGTATCCAGGGTTCGAATCCCTGTCTCTCCGCCACATCAACATTTGGCGATCCGACGCGAGATCTACACCTATCCAGATGATTCACCTCTTCGCAAACGATTCATGCTCGCTAGAAGTTGTTTCTTTATACGCGATGTTCTTCAACAAGAAATTCAGGCTGGCACCGGAAAGAAGTTGGTGCCAGCCTGTTTCGTTAGGACTGGCAGACGATAGAGCCGTTCATGCCATCGGGGAAGAAGCCGCCGGAGCAGTGGCCGCCGCCATAGACGATGTTGAGAACCTGCGAGGTAGTGCGGGGAATGCTCAAGCTGTTCTTGTCCACATCGAAGACGGTAGTGTTTGTCGGTGGAACATCTAATGAGTCGACTGGCGGGACCTTGACGCCGTTCATGATGCATGACATGCGTAGTGCGCCTGCATGTTGACCTTCGGTTGCCAAGATCGCCCCAGCCGCTGACAGGTAGGTGCTGTTGCTGATGAGAGGCGCAGCACCAAGATAAGCACTGATTCCCACATCCTCGAACTGCGTCGCAAGTTCTAACCAGCTAGCGATGCTTGCATAACCGTAGCCCTTGGCGTTGAGATTGATCGCGGGCTTTTTCACTGCTGCCGACCCGAGAGCTGCGCGCAGATACTTCACATGGTTGATCTCATCGTTCCGGAGGGCTGTGGCCAAATATGCTTCGGGATAAGAGCCGAAGTTCTTCACCATATTGCCCCCTGTGGTGGGTCCGCTCTGTTCGGCTGCGGTGAGGACACCGAGCTCTAACAGGGTTGAACCGTAGGTGGCCACAGCGTAAAACTCTGCCTCGAGATATTCAAGGTTTAACGCAAAGTTGAGAATATCAACGTCAGTGTATGTAGCGGAGGCGGCGGCGACTTTCTGTTCATTGGCTCCGAATTTGCTTCCTATCACGACCGCGCTCGCCAAGCCGGCGCTCGTCATAGCTGCTCCGGTTAGAAAGCTGCGACGACTTGCTGCGGTGGGTGAAATTTCATCCTGTTTCATGACTGTCTCCTTTTGCTTGTTTGGGATTCATGGATAAGAAGCGCGGCGAGGCAGAAGAGAGTCTCCACACGCGTATGCGGGATCGAGAATTTCCAGGAATTGGCGTTCACGGCCTTGCTGGCAGTGACCTGTCCACGTGGCGCCGGCCTGTCTGGATTGCGAAAATGTGGTAACCAGCAACCAAGCTTTGGTAACTAGCTCAAACCTGTTCATGCAATCAATAGTTGAGCCCTGAACATGCTGTTGCGACACCAGCAGGCTCCAGCCTCGCTTTGGTCCAGGATCAGGTTTGGTGAGCTGCGCCTTACTTGGAAGCGACGACGCAGACCAAAGTCGGTATGCTGCTGATTTATACTCAAGGCTTGCCCTGCAGCCAACGTGGCGTGAGTTCCTGACGCCTACGCAAGGTCATGCAAAATCCCGGGCACGCGTCCGATTGCAGCATCGCCATCGGTCTTGCGCGAAGTGAAGGTTCTAGTCGAGCATGATTCGTATTCTGCAGCAGGACAACCGCATTATTAAGATCATCTTCGCGGTGATCATTGGATTCGCCGTGATTACGATGGTGATCACCTTAGTGCCAGGCATCTTTGACAACACCGCGACAAACGATGTGAATGTCTTCGCCACCGTTCGCGAGCCGGGGTTCTTTGGCCGCCTGGGCTCCGACAGCACGCCGATCAAAACCATCGAAGTAAATCAGCTAGCCTCCCGCCAGTTGCAGCAGCAGCACCTTCCCGACTTCCTGCTGCCGTATATGGAGCAGCGCGCCGGACAGATCCTGGTGCAGCGCGCGATCCTGAAGCACGAAGCTGACCGGATGCACCTGCAGGTGAGCGACGAGGACCTTCGACGTGAGCTGCAGACAGGGCCGTTCGCTCAGTACTTGTTTCCGAACGGGCAGTATATCGGCGACGACGCCTACATCAACTTCGTCCAGAGTGCCTTTCAAACCACCCGAGGCGACTTCGAAGAGCAGGTGAAGAGCGACATGGAGCTCAACCGTCTGCAGGCGCTGATTACAGGTGGCGTGTCGGTGTCTGATGCAGCGGTGCGCGCGGCTTATCTGGCGAACGGGACCAAGGTAAAGTTCGACTACGCCATAATTTCATCCGACGATTTAAGCAAGACGATCAATCCCACGGACGCGGAGCTTGAAAAGTTTTTTAAGGCAAATGCCGCGCGTTACGCCAATGCGATCCCCGAGACTCGAAAAATCGCTTATCTCTTGTTCGATGCATCGAACTTGCCCGGGGGTAAGCCGCAGATCTCCGACGCAGAGGTACAGGCGTACTACAACGCGCATCAGGACCAGTATCTAGTCAAAGACCAGGTCAAGGTAAGGCACATACTGATCGCGGTGCCGGCGGGTTCGGATGCAAAGACAGACGCGGCGGCAAAGACCAAGGCAGAGAGCATTCTGAAGCAGGTCAAAGGCGGCGGAAACTTCGCCGAGCTCGCGAAGATGAATTCGGATGATCCTGGAAGCAAGGAGCAGGGAGGTGAACTGGGTTGGCTGGATCGCGGGAAAACGGTGCCGGAGTTCGATAAGGCTGCGTTCTCCCTTCCCGTGGGCCAAACCTCGGATCTGATCAAGACGCAGTTCGGATATCACATCCTGCAGGTGGAAGAGAAGAAGACCGCTCACCTGCGTCCCCTCTCCGAGGTAAAGGCAGAGATCGTACCGATACTGGAGCAGCAGCGCGTCGGTGCGGCAGAGCAGACGTTTGCTTCCTCGCTGGCTACGGATGCCAAGAAGGAAGGCATGGACAAGGCGGCAGCAGCCAAGGGTCTCAAGGTTGTAACCACGGACTTCGTCGCCAAGGACGGCACAATTCCCGGTTTGTCCGATGGATCTGGATTGCTCACGCAAGCCTTCGCCACGAACAAAGGATCTGATCCAGCTTCGGTTTCGACCGGAGATGGATACGCGGTGTTTCAAGTAGAGGACGTAAAACCAGCGCATGCGCCCGATTTTGCGGACTACAAACCCCACATACTTGCAGACTATCGCGAGCAGCAGGTGCCCCAGTTGCTGAGCACCCAACTCAACAAGCTGGATGATCGTGCAAAGGTCCTGAACAGCTTGCAGAAGGCCGCTGCGGAGATGAACATCCCGGTGAAAACGAGCGACCTTGTAGGCAAAGATGGCCAAGTGCCTGATCTCGGTGCGATGAGCGGGCCGGGTTCGGTGGCCTTCTCACTCGCCAAGGGCGCAATCTCAGGACCGATCAACGCCGGTCGCGCAGGCGTCGTATTAACCCTGACGGACAAGCAGGAGCCAACGCCGGAAGACATCACGAAGAATTTCAACGCAACGCGGGAGAAGCTGCTTGATCAGCAGCGAGAGGAGATCTTCCGGGTGTACATCGGCGAATTGTCTCAGAAGTACGAAAAAGGCGGCGCGGTGAAGATGTCGAAGAAGCAGCCGGCTCCGGGCTCTTCCCCCTTCGGCGGGTAGACAGCACAATCAGCGCAGAGGAGATGCCCCGGTGTCCATGGCCGGGGCTTTTCGCTTCATTCCTCCAGTTTGGTGAAGCGGCTCCAGGTCTGGTGCGATTACATTCGGCATCATAGGTTGCAGCGGCATCAGGGGGAATGGATGAGTGGGGATGTGGGCAACCAGGAGCGGATGTCGGGTGTTCTGCTGCATGTGACTTCGTTGCCATCGTACGGCGGAGTGGGCGATTTTGGGCCGGCGGCATACGCCTTTGTAGACTTTCTGGCGGCCGCGAAGCAGCGGCTATGGCAGGTGCTGCCCTTGAGCCCGACCGGCTACGGAAGCTCACCCTACTCGGCGCTGTCGGCTTTTGCCGGAAACCCGATTCTAGTCAGCCTGGAGCTGTTGGTTCGGGATGGTTGGCTTGCGCAGGAGCGGATCGAGGGGCTCCCCGGACATGATGGGCCAGTGGATTATGCAGCCATGCAGGACCTCAAATTGCCCTTGGTAGAAGAGGCAGCTGCCAACTTCCTCGACAGAGCCACCGAGGAGCAGAAGGCGGCCTTCCAGAGATTTTGCGAACGCAACAGCTCCTGGCTGCCAGACTACGCCATGTTCAACGTGCTGCGTCGGACCTATGCCTACGCCAGTTGGCATCAATGGCCTAAGAGCTATGCGCGGCGCCAGCACGCTGCACTCGCGGAACTGATGAAGGAATGCGGAAGACAACTTGCGATCGAACAGGTGGTGCAGTTTCTTTTTAACGAGCAGTGGTGCGCACTTCGAGGCTACTGCGCAGAACGCAAGGTCCACATCATGGGGGATGTGGCTATCTTTGTAAGCTACGACAGTGCCGATGTCTGGACGCATCCGGAGATGTTCGAGCTCGACGAAGACCTCATGCCGATCCGGGTTTCGGGTGTCCCGCCGGACTACTTTTCGGCGACCGGCCAGCGGTGGGGAAATCCACTCTACAAGTGGGGGCTGCTGCAGGAGCGCGGCTTCGACTGGTGGGTAGCGCGGATACGGCGGTCGCTCACCCTTTACGACGTGATCCGTTTGGACCACTTCCGGGGTTTCGAGGCGTTTTGGTCCATTCCGGCAGAAGAAGAAACGGCCATGAACGGACAATGGGTGAAGGCGCCGGGGCATGAGCTATTTCAGCGGCTCAAAGAGGTCTTTGGGGCCTTGCCGTTTGTCGCCGAAGACCTGGGGGTAATTACGCCCGAGGTGGATGAGCTGCGGGAGCACTTCGAGATGCCCGGAATGCGGATTCTGCAGTTTGGATTCGCGGATCGCGGGTCGCACCTCTATCTGCCGCATCGATATGTTCCCAACACGGTTGCTTATACCGGGACGCACGATAACAACACGACCCTGGGATGGTGGCGCGATGACATGAGCGATTCGGAACGGAAAAATGCGCAAACCTACCTGCAGTCGATCCACCACGATGCAGAGATTGTGTGGGCCATGATCCGGGCGGCGGCGCGGTCGGTGGCAAACGTGTGCGTGTTCCCGATGCAGGATGTGCTGCACCTGGGTGCGGAGGCGCGAATGAATACGCCATCTGCGGGATCGGGAAACTGGACGTGGCGATATGGGCTGAATGTCTTGCATCAAGATCATGCAACCCAGTTGGCAGCCTTGATGGAGATGACCGACCGAGACGGGTATGAAAAGCCGAAGGAAGGCGAAGAGGCAGGCAAACCGGCCGAGGAGGCGTCGAGACGCGCAGAGCTGGGTGCCAGCGTTTAGACTGAGAAGGTAGCTAAAAATTCTCAGGAGCAATACGAATGCCTCTCTCCGGCGAAGCGATCCGCACCATGAATTACGTTGACGACATCTCAGTAACGCTGCGCCGTATTCTCGCCGTTTTGCCGTCACTGACCGAAGAGGAGCGAAAGCGCGTCTCCGAGCACATCAAAGGGGCGGAGCCGAGCTATGAATCTGTAATCGCTGCGGTGGCGAGCAAGAAGTGAGTCTCGCGGCCGCGCCTTCCAATGCCGTCGCGATACGCAAAGTCGCGGTGATTGGCGCAGGATCGGCGGGACGCGAGTTTGCCTTGGCGTGCGCCGCTTCCGGCTTTGATGTGGTGCTGGAAGATGTCATGCCGGCCAAGCTGCGGCGAGCCGAGGTGGAGTATGCCGATCTGACGCGGCGGTCTGGTGCGGGTCGACTCACGCTCGCGCTGACCGTGGAAGATGCAGTTCGCGAAGCCGATATCGCGGTTGATTTTGTGCCCGACGAGCTGGAGTCGAAGCTGGAGATATTCAGCATGATCGATCGCATGGCCCCGCCGAAAACCATTCTCTGCACGCCTACGGACGCGCTGAGTATCACCGATCTGGCATCCTGCGTGTACCGGCCGGAGCGGTGCCTCGCAGTGCGAGGAACGCTGGCGAGGGGCTGTACTGTGCGCTTGCTGCACCCGCCAGGTACGGCAGAACCTGCGCTGGCGGCTCTCGAAAAAATGATGTGGACGCTCGGCATCGAGTCCGAGCGGGAGCTTGACGCCGCTGCCCCCATGCTGGTGAAGAACGCGTCGCGCGCTGCTCGGTGATGAAGCCAGAGGCTGACGACGCTCTCTAATTGCCAGCGTCGTCGCGTTTATAAGGCTTCTGCATCAGCGCGCGTGCTTCGTTAACGGCGCCCTGAGTATTATCGTTGGTCTGGACGGCAAGGCGGTACTCGTTGACGGCGCGATCGCGCTGACCGGTGACATCGAAGATGCGCCCCAGCTCGATGTGACTCCACACCTCGACCCATCTCGGATCGCCGTCACCGCGCAGGGCGTCGCGGAAGCTGTTGGCTGCAGACTGGTAGTTGCGCTGCATAAAGAAGATCTCCCCAATTCGGTAGGCGGCGAGCGAGCTGTTCTTGTTAGAGTCGAGCGCCTTCTGGTACTCGGCCAGTGCGCCAGTGAGATCGCCCTGAGCCACCATCTCCTGCCCGCGAAGCACGGCAACCCGAACGGCGAGGTCGGGTGTGCTCTTCAGCAGCCAATTGTCGGGATCGATATTAATGCGGCGTGGACGGCCGAAGGTCTCGACGGAGTACTGGCTTTCGGTGCCGGAGACATCGACGCGGCGGATCTCAGTCTTACCGTCAGTCTCGATGCGGAGCTCAACCGGCATGCGGAAGAGATCGAGGTCCTGGTCAATCGAGCCGACCGTGCGGAATCCCTTGTTGTCCCCCAGACGGAAGACAGTGTACTTGTCGGCGAATGCTGGAGCTCCGGTGCCATCGAGCCACTGGGCGAAGAAGGGCTGAAGTTCAAGGTTGGAGACCTGTTGCGCAACGGTCTGAACGTTCGCGCTGCGAATCGAGCCGTCGGCGTACTGCGTCAGCAGAGAGCGGAGGAACTTGTTGAAGACGTCATCTCCCATCTCCCATCGCAGCATGTGAAAGACCATGGCTCCTTTCTCCAGCGTCATGGATTGGAACTGCGGAGAGAAGGGATCAAGGCGGCCGAGTGAGGTAAGCGGCTCGGTGTCGTAGGCAAGTGCGCCGGCTGAGACGTCGGTGATGGCTGCCTCGAACGCGGTCTGGCCGGCCGAATCCTGTAGGTACATCAACTCGGCGTAGCGAGACATGCCATTTGTAATCCAGGCATCATTGAGGGTCGCGGGAGAGACTTGGCCGCCCCACCACTGGTGGGCAAGCGTGTTCGATAGTAGGCGCTGCTCATTCCGCGCCGCAATGCGATTGCCCGCGATGCCGGCGATCTCGGGCGCCCACGCCGCGGATACGCCATCGTCCGGCATCTCGACCAGGTTTATGCGTGTCGATTCGGGCTGTCCAAACGTGGCGGACATGAACAGATACTCGCGCTCGGCCTGCCTCGCAAAGTCGAGGGCAAACTCTTTACGCTTCTCAGTCGTATACACGGTCATATTGCCGACCGTCTGGGGGGCGATGAACTTACCTGCGATGATGCTGCCGGGGAAGCCAGCCTTTGCCCAGTGGAAGGTGTATTCGGTGCGGTTACCGGGAAGGCTCTTCGGAGCTGCGACGCCGCTGCCTGATCCGACCACGCGTTCGTCGGAAGGAACCCGAATGTGCATTTCGGCTGTGAATCGGTCGGTGTAGAGGCCGGGTACCGCGATGGGGAACCAGGCGCCAGGATACAGAAGGATGCTGATCGGGTCTTCGACGGCCGCCATTTTGATGCCATCAACGGGGCTGGTGTCCGCTCCTTTGAGCGCGCCAGAATATTCGAAGTGCCACGTGGTGGTCGTCCCCTTGCTCATCGGTGCGAGAAGCGAGAAACGCACGGTGCTGTTCTGCGTGAGGCGCTCGGACTCAAGATTCTGGCTCTTCGCGTCCGTGACCTTGGTGAGCTGCAGGCCATTGTTGAGCTCGAAGGTCGCCGTCGAGAGGTCCTCAAGCGCGGTGAACGTGACGTCCGCTGAGGCGGTTAGCCGATTGACTGCAGGATCGAGATCGGCGCTGATGATGTAGTCAATGACATCGATCTGCGGACGGGAAGCAGGCGGTGCAGCCCACGCCATCAGAGAAGCGGCACATAGGGAAAGCATGGTGAAGTTGCGAAGTATGCGCGAGAGACCAGACATTGCAGCGAACATTCCTCAAAGCATCATGGTACAGGCATCCATCAGGTTAGACGCTTGCACTCTCATTTCGGACCGATGAAGTTGAATACCCACGGGCCACAGGACCAGCCCTTCCAGAATCAATAGCATAGAGCGAACGAACGGATCATGTCGGGAGAAGCTTATCGACCTCATCGCAAACCTGCCGAATGGGATCTGACTGAGAAACCGAGCGCAAAGCGCGGCGGACTTCAGCGAGATCGGCGATCATCTTGCTTCGCTCTGGGGTATCGCCCAGCAAGGGGCGAAGCGCGGCGACAACGTTGCTGGCGGAAAAGCCGGTTTGCAGGAACTCAGGCACGATACGACGCCTGGCAATCAGGTTGACCATTGCGATGGGGAGATTGCCCTCATTGTCTGCTTCTTTTATAGGCCAGACTTCAGGCGGATAACGGACGAGCCGTTTCGCCAGCCAGAAAGTGAGCGGCGAAACGCGATAAACGACGATGAAAGGGTTTCCCAGCATGGCAGCCTGTACCGTCGCGGTGCCGCTTGCAACGACTCCAGCGCGAGCGTGGTGGAGAGCTTCGCGAGCCTCCGGAACGAGATAAAGATTCTTAGGTCTCTGTTGGTGTTGCAGAATGAGATGTTCCACCTCCTCGTGCCGGAGCGTCGATGCAACCGGAAGTATGTACTCGTACTCGTCGCCAAGAACGGCAGCGGCTTCGAGCATGACGGGAAGGTTCAGGCGGACTTCCCTGCTTCGAGAACCGGGCAGCAGCGCAATCCAGTTCTTGTCGGCATTGAGTGCATTCTGCCTGGCGTAGACCTCGCGGGAGATCGTCGGAAGCGGCAATTCGGCAAGCGGATGGCCTACGAAGGTGGCGTCTACGCCACGAGTCCGGTAAAACTCAGCTTCAAAAGGGAAGATGACCAGCATGCGGTCGACCCGCTGCTGCACCCATCGGAGCCGGCGCCGCTTCCAGGCCCAGAGCTGCGGACTGACAAAGTAGATCACTGGGACATTAAGCTTTTTCAACTCGCGGGCGAGTCGAAAGTTGACGTCGGGGAAGTCGATCAGGACAGCAAGATCGGGACGGCGTTGCTTGAGCGACACTACCAGCCGGCGGTACTGGCGGTAGACCGAGGGCATGTGGCGGATCACCTCAGTGATGCCCATGTGGGCGACGTCCTCGGCGCGCACAATGCGATCCTGACCCGCCGCTTCCATCTCACGGCCGCCAAGTCCGAAGCTCTCGAGCTGAGCATGACGGCGGCGAAGCTCTGCGATAATCTCGGCACCGTAGTGATCGCCGCTGGCTTCGCCGGCGGAAAGAAAGATCGTCGGGTTGGGATTTTCGGCGATGAACCAGTGTAGATTTTTCTCCGAGGGATTGCATGACCGGGAGCGAGGTCAAATGAGTTTTGCGCCTAGGCGCGCCAGCGACAGCGGAGCAGATGGCCGAACGAATGCTCCTGACCATGGAGGGAGAAGGCTACTGCCTCCCATGATGGAGTTGCGTTCCCCTTGCGCCCGGCGGGCACATGCGGTTGGGAGACTATGACGCCACGCAGAGAAGGATATCCCTGCTAGCTGTCTTCTATTATCAGAGCACGAAGACTCGCCAGAAACGCATAGCGAAGCTGGTGCAGGAGTGCCTGAAGACGGCGGAGCGTTAGCTTGGTCGTGAATGGTGAGTACTCGAGGTTGCAGCTTGCAGCCGGTCGTACCACGCAAATAGTCGAGTGTCGCTCATGGGTGCTTATAATATAGAAATAAGGTATTCACTATGTCCGATATAGTCACAGGTCTGCGGGAGGTCATTCAGGATCTTGTTGCTCCTGATTTGAAATCTCACACCGCAAAACTGGAAGCGCTGCAGAGACAAAGCGAGATTCAGCATGACGCAGTGATGAAGACTCTGGACGCCTTTCGTGCCGAGATGCGTTCGGAATTTGCTGCCTTGCGAGCAAACAATCAGGTGGAAGTTTTTCGCCAGGTATCGCCGATCAGCGAGCGAGTGGCTGTGGTGGAATCTCGCACTAAATAAGGATAGTAGAAATGGTTTCGATGTTTATCTACCTGTCCGTTCTTCCTCTCTCCAAAAGAGGAAAGTAGGTCTTCTTCGAGGATGACAAAAAGCAAACGCAAGGACCAGCTGCGACAACGTGGCTTCGACCTAGACTACCTTCGTTGCGACGGAACTGTATCACCGACAGATGAGGCAAGCTCGGCATCCCCGCTAAGCTCCTGGTCGCGATATTGGAGCTGGTACAGCTTCCAATACAGCCCACGCTGCGTAAGTAGTTGTTGATGGGTTCCACTTTCGCGGAGCTGGCCCTTGTGCATCACGAGAATAGTGTCGGCTCGCTGAATTGTAGACAATCGATGAGCAATCAGGATCGATGTGCGCCCGGTGATCATGCGAGAGAGCGCCAGACGGACGCGGAGCTCGGTATCGGTGTCGACCGACGAGGTGGCCTCATCGAGGATAAGAATTCGCGGATCATGAGCAAGTGCCCGCGCAAAGCTGATGAGCTGCTTCTGGCCGGTGGACAGAGTCGCACCGCGTTCGCGCACAGGTTCGGCGAACTGCTGCGGCAGGGTGCGGATGAAGTCGCCTATATTGACCTCGTCGGCGGCACGTTCGAGGCGGTCGTCCGTAATCCATGATGATCCGAGACGAATGTTATCCGCAATCGTGCCGGAGAACAGGAACGGATCCTGCAGCACAACTCCGAACCGCTGGCGCAGCAGCTTCAAATCCTGCTCGCGGACGTCGACGCCGTCGACCAGCACGCTCCCACGCTGGATGTCGTAGAAGCGCATCATCAATGCTGTAATCGTAGTCTTGCCTGCGCCCGTGTGTCCCGCAATGGCCGCGGTCTCATCCGGTTCTACGAGGAAGCTGACGCCGCGGAGGATCCACTCGATATCGGCGAAGGTGCGCAGCTCTTCATCGGAGGCGGAAGCGACTCGGTTCACTTGCGCCTCGTCGAGCTTCTGATAGGTGAACCAGACATTGCGGAACTCCACGCGCCCGGAGTCATCCCCCCGAATCGGAGATGCCGGCGAGACGATGGCAGGCTCGTCGTCGATCAGCCGGAACACACGCTCGCTTGCGGCCATGGCAGCCTGCAGGATGTTGTACTTCTCGCTGAGATCCTGAATCGGCCGGAAGAACCGCTGTGCATATTGAATGAAAGCGATCAGCACGCCGAGGGTGACCGTGCCGAAGACAGAGTGGAGCAGCGCGGCGCCGGACCGCTGGTTTTGTAGCACCGCCCAGCCGCCGCGCCAGATCACGAGCGCAATGGCGGTGGAGCTGAGAAACTCCACGACAGGATAGTAGAGGGCATACGCGAAGATGGCATCGCTCCACGCCTGCTTGTTTTCGCCGTTCACCGCAGAGTAGTCGTTGAACGCGCGCCTCTCACGGTTAAAAAGCTGAACAATCGACATGCCGGAGACGTACTCCTGGGTGAACGAGTTGATCCGCGCGGTCGCGGCGCGCTGTCGACGATAGCTGTCGCGGACATACCTGCGGAAGATGCGGGTGACATAAAGAATGGCAGGAATGACTGAGATGGTGAGCAGCGCTAGCGGCCAACTCATCCGCAGCATGATGATGACGATAAAGCTCAGCGCGAAGACGTCCTCAAAAATGGCGAGCACGCCCGAGGTGAACATCTCGTTTAACGCGTCCACATCGGAGGTCACGCGCGTGACAAGTTTGCCCACGGGATTGGTGTCGAAAAAGCCCGCGTGCATTCTCTGAATGTGCCGAAAGATCTGGCTGCGCATGTCGAACATGATCTTCTGGCCGGTCCATTGCATCAAGTACGTCTGCACAAATTCGAGCGCGTAGCTGAACAGCAGAGCGCCCAGGTAGAGAAGCGCGATCTCGGTGATCCCCGTCATGGCGACGGAGCTGAGGTGACGGGCAAGCCAGGAAGGGCGCGGGTTGGATACGCCGGTATAGGCAGGCGTCATGTAGCTATCGACCGCAACCTTGACCAGGTACGGACCAGCCACATCGGTCGAAGCCTTCAAGAGAATCGCAATCGCAGAGATTGCCGTCTGCAGCTTATAGGGCCGCAGATAGGTGAGCAGACGTCGCATGAGCCGTCCGTCGTAAGCCTTGCCTAGGACCTCGTCGTCCGGCGCGGATTTCTTGGCAGCCTTTGCTTGCGTGCTCTTCGATTTTTCTTCCGCAGATCTTCGATGGTCCGCCATGAGCTGTCTTCATTCTAGATGCTCAGGCCAGAAGCTGGATTCCAATTTCGGCTTCTGCTAGCGATTTACGTTAGTCAAGATGGCGCCCAGGATGGCGCCCTGATCCTCGGCCTGAACGAAGGCCACCAAACGCATGTTACCAATATTCGCGCCGGTGGGAGCGTTGAGGTGGAAGGGGAGCTGTCTCTGGCCCAGATCGTGCAACGTTCCGATGCGCTGCATCGTGCGCACAACGCCGGCGTGTTGCAGCCGCCGGCCTCCGTTTTCGCCATTGCGGACGTCGGTGGTATCGGTGGCGTCCACTAGCGCGATGTAGACATCTCCCGAATTTCCTTGTGCTTGACCTGCCTGCGGCAATCCGGCCGAAGACAGCGTGGAAGAGATGGCACGGTCTTCGACAACGGGCGGGGTAAGCGAAAGGTGAATTTTGGTCGTCTGCGTTGCACGCTCGATTGCCCGTCGTGCGCGCGAAGCATCGTTGCCGACGAACTGATCGGTTCCATCCACAATCATCTGTGGAGTGTAGACGCCGTCCACTCCCAGCCGAGCGCTGTATTGGCTCTGCCGTTCCGTGTAGAGATGGGAGGAGAACCGGTCGTGCCAACCGAGGTTATCCCAGTAGTCGACATGTTCCCCAAGAACAATGATGTCGGCCCCGGCAAGCGGCTGATCTCTGTCCAGCTTCGCCAGAAGAGCATCTGCGGGCGGACAGCTGGAACAACCCTCTGACGTAAAGAGCTCGACCAGAACCGGAACTCGATGATCTGCTGCATTCTGCGCGAGCGCAGCACAGGTCAGCACGGCGGAGAAGCAGGCAGGGATAGCAAATCGAATCTTCGGCATCAAATCACCTCTGACTCGTAAGAGTCTCCGCGTGCAGTTCGGTTACAGTTTGACTCAATGCCTTCGTGAAACAATGCAGAAGAGGAGGGAGCGTTTACATGGCTGAGGCGGTCGGCATCTACATCTCCATCCCGTTCTGCAAAGCAAAATGTACCTTCTGCAACTTCGCTTCAGGTGCGTACGATGTGAAACGCATCCAGCCCTACATCAACCGGCTTTGTGAGGAAATTCGAGCAGCCCACGGCGCTGCGGAACAAATCGGCGCCTCTTTGCCACGTAATGTCGATACGGTCTACTTTGGCGGAGGAACTCCAAGCCTGCTCACGGCCGAACAGCATCACCAGATCTTCCGTTGTCTGCGCGAAGAGTTCGATCTCGATCTAACCGCGGAGATTACCCTCGAATCCGCTCCCGGACAACTCGCCGACCCAACCCTCGAAGAACTATTGCGACAAGGAATGAACCGCATCAGTTTTGGAGTACAGTCCTTTGTCGACCAAGAGGCAGCTGCGGTCGGCCGGCTTCATACCAGCCTGCAGTGCGAGCAGGAACTAGCGCGGGTTCGTGCGGCCGGACTTCATGAGATCAGCCTGGACTTGATCGCGGGATTGCCCCATCAGACCGAACAGAGCTGGCGGTTTTCCGTGGAGCAGGCAATCGCAAGCGGCGTGCCGCATATCAGCATCTACCTGTTCGAGGTCGACGAAGAATCGCGACTCGGACGCGAAATGCTTCAGCAGGGAAGCCGTTATGGTGCAGCGTCCGTGCCCAGCGAGGAAGAGACCGCCGGGTGGTATGAGTGGGCCTGCGCCGTCTTGGAGAAAGCCGGTATACCGCAGTATGAAATCTCGAACTTCGCTCGGGATGGTCATCGCTCGCGACACAACCTCAAATACTGGGAGAGGCAACCATATCTTGGCTTCGGACTCGATGCGCATTCGATGTTGCATTCTGAACATCACGCCGTGAGGTTCGCGAACACCAGCAACTTGGAAGAATACGTCTGCCGTGCTGATGACCCTCCGCCATTTAGGCTGCTTGCCGCTACTCAATCGTCCGCGCTGACGCGAGCTGAGATCATTGGTCGTGAGGCCGCCTTCGAGGAGACTTTCTTCCTTGGGTTGCGCTTGAGCGAAGGCGTAAGTTTGACGCGCATCCAGGAGCAGTTTGGCGAATCAATGATCCGAGCTGCCATGCCTTCGCTCTATGAAGTGCGGGACGCCGGTTTAGTGCATATCAAGCAAGACTCGGTCCGGCTGACACATCGCGGCCGCCTGCTTTCCAACGAAGTCTTCAGCCGGCTCCTGATCCCTTCAGCAGCTTAAAGTTGGTCAAACACACCTTCACAAATTAGCGGGAGAGAACAAAACACGATGATCGATCTGCGTAGTGACACGGTAACGCGACCCACACCTGCAATGCGCGAGGCCATGGCAGCGGCCGAGGTGGGCGATGATGTCTATGGAGAAGATCCCACCGTCAATCGCCTGGAACGCGAAGCCGCCGAGATCTTTGGACGCGAAGCCGCTATCTTCGTTCCCACCGGAACGATGGGCAACCAGATCGCTATCCGCCTGCACACCCGGCATGGCCAGGAGGTGATCTGCGAAGCGCGCTCGCATGTATTGGACTGGGAGATGGCCATGATGGCTGCCTTCTCCGGCTGCCAGCCGCGCACCGTCGCGGCAGAGCGCGGCATTCTGACCTGGAGTCACATCAAGCCCGCGATCGGCGCAAAGATCTACTATCGTGCGCAGACGGCGCTGGTCACGCTTGAAAACACACACAACATGGCGGGGGGAACCGTAACTCCACTGCCAGTGCTCGAAGAGGTTTGGGCCGGCGCGCGCGCATCCGGCCTGCGGCTCCATCTTGATGGGGCGCGAGTCTTCAATGCGGCAGCGGCGCTCAATGTGGACGTCGCGAAGTTGACCAGCGGCTTCGACACTGTCATGTTTTGTCTGTCAAAGGGCCTCGGGGCCCCTGTCGGCTCGATGCTGGTAGGCAGCCGCGAGGCAATCGCAGAGGCCCGAATCCATCGCAAGGCTCTCGGAGGCGGCATGCGCCAGGCCGGCATCCTTGCGGCGGCTGGACGCATCGCCCTCCATGAAATGCCGAAGCGGCTGGGCGATGACCACGCCAACGCGCGTCTCCTCGCCGAAGCAGTCGCCGGATCTCCGCAGGCGGCAGAGATCGACCTCGATGCGGTGCAGACCAACATCGTCATCTTCACCTTGCGCAGCGGCGGAGATGCTGCGGCATTCATCGCCGCGCTCAAACAGAAAAACGTACTCGCCAGCGCGATAGGCCCGCACTCCGTCCGGTTCGTTACTCACTATGACGTGGATCAAGCCGCATGCCGGAAGGCAGCTGCCATTGTTGCTGAACTGTTAAAGCAAATGTGACAGATCGGAGCGTTCTTCTCACTCAGGAATGCAGACAAACGAGAATCGTACGCCGAGCCGTTGGGCTGATCCAGACGAAGCGATCAAGATCGCCCATAGCTGGAGTCGAAAGAGAACGCCATCAGTTTGCTCTACACACGGGCCATGCATAATCCCAGCCGCAGGCGAACGATTCATCGTCCTTTTGCAATATGACGGTTGCAGTGCGCTAACCTGACGTTAATTATGTCAAGCGTTCGAACGAGGTTTGCCAATTGAGCCAGACCATCTTTGTTCTGGAAGATGATGCCGACATCTCCCGGCTGGTGCAGTATCACCTGGAAAGTGCAGGATTCACTGTCCGGCCGTATTTGGCGATCAACCAGATTCTCAGTGACGCCGAGCGTCAGCCGCCTTCGCTGTTTCTTCTCGATATCATGGTGCCCGGCGGCGATGGTCTTGACCTCTGCCGCAGGCTGCGTCTGAACCCCCTGCTCAGCATCGTGCCCATCATCTTCCTCACCGCGCGCGCGGCGGAGAACGATCGGGTTCTTGGCCTCGAGATGGGCGCGGACGACTACATCACCAAGCCCTTTGCCACCAGAGAACTGGTCGCGCGCGTGAAGGCCGTCTTGCGCCGCTTCGAAAGGCCTGCTGCGCCCTCAATCCTGAAGTTCGAAAACATCGAGATCGACGCCAGCGCCATGCAGCTTCGCGTTGATGGCCACTTGGTTACGACCACCGCCACCGAGTTCCGCCTCCTCGACTATCTAGCCCGTCATCCGGGACGCGTCTTCAGCCGCGATCATCTGCTCGACGCCGTCTGGGGAGACGCCCGTTTCGTTACGCCACGCTCGGTCGACGTTTACGTAAGGCGAATACGAGAAAAGATTGAAGCGGATGCCGAGACCCCTCGTTATCTCAAGACCATGCGTGGCGCGGGGTATCGCTTCGAAATTCCTAAAGCGGTACAGGCCTAGGCCGGGAGCGAAACGTGAGACGCGGGCTGTTCTTCTCCTTGTTTCTGCGGATCACGATCGCGCTGGTAGTGCTCGCCCTGGTGCAAGTCTGGGCGTCCCCGCATAGCTGGATTTGGATTGCGGTACTGGGTCTTGGCTCGGCAGCGACCATTGCCTTTCTGGTTTCCCGTTCGGTTCGACAGAGCATCTATTCCCTCCAGTCATCTACCGCGGCGATCCCGGAGCGCAAAGTTCCGGTGACGCTCACTACCTACAGCGACTTCGACGGACTGGCGCAATCGGTCTCCCTTACCGCCGATCAGGTCGAACGCGTGTTGTCAGAGGCCTCCGAAAGCCGGCGCGAGCTCGAAGCCATGATCGACAGCATGCAGGATGCTGTTGTGGCGGTCGATCAGGCGGGGCGCATCCAGTGGACCAACCAGCGCATGCAGCGGTTGATCCCGGGCACCTCGGTCAGCGGGGCCGTGCGCCTCGGACACGCCTTGGTTCAGACCATGCGCGACCCCGACATTTTGGAGTGCGTCCGAATTGCTCTTGAACAGCGCATCGTGAGCGAAGGCCGTTCCACCTCGCTCGTTCCCGGACGCATCTTCGAGGTCGGCGCCTCGCCTATGCCGGGAGGAGGCGCCGTCGCTGTGCTGCACGACATCACTCGCATCGAACAGGTTGAGAGTACCCAGCGGGACTTTGTGGCCAACGTCTCACACGAACTCCGCACACCTCTCACCTCGATCACCGGGTACGTCGAAACTCTGCTGGATCATGAGACCTCTCTCAGCGCTCAGGCTCGGGAGTTCTTGTCGACCATCTTGAAAAACGCCATCCGGATGAACCGTCTGACTGAAGATCTCCTGGTCATGGCCAGGGTCGAATCGTCCGAGCAGGAAATGCACCCAGCCCCAATACCGGCCGATGTGCTTGTGCGTGATGCGGTGCAAGCCATGAGCGGCCTCGTCCAGGATGCCCAGGCCATTCTCGAGATCGGAGTAACCACCACGCGCAAGGTTCTTGCGGATAACGACGCGATCCTGCAGGTGTTAAGTAACCTCATCGAGAACGGCGTCAAGTACGGTCAGCCGCGCAATGCACCGCATAGTCGCATTCTGATCAGTTGCAGCGAAGTGTCCGATCCGACCGCCGCCGTGGAGTTTAGCGTGCGCGATTTCGGCGCCGGCATTGCCTCCGAACATCTTGATCGCATCTTCGAACGCTTCTACCGCGTCGATAAAGCACGTTCCCGGGAGTCCGGTGGCACCGGCCTGGGCCTGGCCATCGCCAGACATACCGTTCTGGCGCACGGTGGAACCATCCGCGCCGAAAGCGAGATGAACGCAGGGAGTACCTTCCTGTTCACCTTGCCGGCAGCTGCATCTTCCCATGAATGAAGAGTTTTGGCTCCGTTTTCACTATGATGTAACTTTCCTGTAACAATCGCACCGCACACTCATACTTGCCAGTTCGTCCATCAGAAGAGCCGGCCAGAATTGAGGGTTTGAGAGTGAATCTTAGAGTGACGGCCGTCTTTGCGATTGCATTATGCCTGTCCGGTTGCAAAAGCAATCCTTCAAGTGATGCCTCGAGCGCTTCCGCCAATCTCGACATCAACGGTGCCGGCGCAACATTTCCTTATCCCATCTATTCGAAGTGGTTTAGTGAATATAATCAGCTGCATCCAACCGTGAAGATCAACTACCAGTCCATTGGTTCGGGAGGCGGTATCCGCCAGGTCAGTGATGGCACCGTTGACTTCGGCGCCTCGGACGGCCCGATGAACGATCAGCAACTCGCTGCGGCCAAGGTCAAGGTGATGCATATTCCCACGGTCCTCGGCGCCGTCGTACCGGTCTATAACATTCCCGGAGTCGACAAGGAACTAAACTTCTCGCCAGATGTCATCGCCGACATCTATCTCGGTAAAATCACAAAATGGAGCGACCCGCGCGTTGCCAAAGACAATCCCGGAGTCAAGTTCCCCGGCAACGCCATTCTCCCGGTCTACCGGTCCGACGGCAGCGGAACGACATACATCTTCACCGACTTCCTCTCTAAGGTAAGCCCCGACTGGAAGGACAAGGTAGGCAAGGGGACCTCGGTCAAGTGGGGCAACATCGGCGTTGGCCAAAAAGGCAACGAAGGCGTGGCCGGCATGGTTCGCCAATCTCCGAACTCGTTCGGCTACGTCGAGTTGATCTACGCCGTCCAAAATAAGATGGATTTTGGTTCGGTAAAGAACGCCGCCGGTAAATTCGTCAAAGCGAGCACGGACGGCGTCACTGCTGCTGCCGCTGCCGCCGCGAGCACCATGCCTGCAGACTATCGCGTCTCCATCACCAATGCTCCGGGTGAGACCTCCTATCCGATCTCGAGCTTCACCTGGCTGCTCGTCCCGATTCACTCGGCAGATGCAGCCAAGGGCAAGGCGCTGGCCGACTTCCTCGGCTGGATGCTGGATCATGGAGAATCCGAGGCTTCAGCTATGACCTACGCCCCGTTACCGCAGCCAGTTCAGGACATGGTCCGGAAGACAATCGCCACCCTTCAGTAACGAGCCGCCGCACGGCCTGCTGCTTCGTCCAGCGCCGTGCGGCGTTCGCGTTCTTCGACAGTGGACGCCTGAGCCGATGGAATTGCCTACACTCGAATGACAGGAACAGGATTTTGTCCTCCACTCGTATGACGACCGAACGAAACTCCAAGGCTCCGCGACCCGCTTCCCCCGCGCTCCTGAATCAGCAGCGGACGTTTGCTTCCAGCCTGACACCCATTTCCCAAGGTGCGCCGCAATCGCCCATTCGCGACTTTCTCAACAGGCGTGGAAGCGGACGCCTCGCCGATGACAGCTTTGCGGGTCTCATGCTGCTTTGCGCGTGCAGCATCTTCGCCATCGTTCTCTTTATCTTCGGCATTCTCACCCTTCACTCCCGCTTGAGCCTGGCCCAGTTTGGCTGGAGATTCTTCATCCGCCAAGCCTGGGACCCCGTCTCAGGAGATTTTGGGGCGTTGCCCTTCATCTATGGCACGCTCGCTACCTCCTTGCTTGCTCTTCTCATGGCCGTGCCGCTTGCCCTGGGCGTCGCAGTCTTTCTCACGGAGCTGTGTCCTCGTCCGCTGCGCGCTCCTATCTCCTTCCTCACTGAGCTGCTCGCAGCTATTCCGAGCGTGGTCTATGGCCTGTGGGCTGTCTTTGTGCTGGTTCCCCTTATGCGCGAGGTCATCGGCCCCTTCCTTGTAAAGATCTTGGGTTGGACAGGCTTCTTCGCCGGGTCGAACTTCGGCGTGGGCCTTCTCACCGCCAGCATCATTCTCGCGATCATGATCTTGCCGATCATCTCTTCGCTCACCCGCGACATCATGAACGCAGTGCCCAACAGCCAGCGTGAGGCGGTCCTCGCCTTGGGCGCAACCCGCTGGGAGATGATTCGCATCGGAGTGCTGCGTAACTCCCGCATCGGTATCGTCGGCGCTATTATGCTTGGATTGGGCCGCGCCCTCGGCGAGACCATGGCGGTGACGATGGTCATTGGAAACCGGCCCGACATCGCCAAATCTCTCTTCGCACCCGGCTACACACTCGCCAGTGTCATCGCCAATGAGTTCTCCGAGGCTACCGGAAACCTATACTTAAGTGCTCTGATCGAAATAGGGCTCGCTCTCTTCCTCGTCACCATCGTAGTTAACACGATCGCTCGCCTGATGGTCTGGGCCGTCACCCGCAACGCCCCGGCGCGGGTGAACTGATATGAGCTCACTTCCTGTCAGCAATCCGCAGCGGCCAATGGACTTTCAAACCAAGTCGATGCGTCTCCATACGGCGAGGCGCAACGCCGTCAACTACTCCGTCACGGTGCTCTCGGCGCTTGCAACCCTTCTCGTCATCACTCCCTTGATCGCAATCCTGTTCTATCTTGTCTTCAAAGGGGCAAGTTCGCTCAACCTCGCTTTCTTTACGCACACGCCCGCGCCGGTCGGTCAGAACGGCGGCGGCATGGCGAATTCGATCGTCGGATCAGGCATCGTCCTGCTGCTCGCAAGTTTAATGGGCATTCCCATCGGCATCGCCGCGGGTGTTTACCTCGCTGAGTTTGGCCGGGGCAAAGCGCTTGCCACCGCCGTGCGCTTTACCGCGGATGTGCTCAACGGCGTGCCTTCGATCGTCATGGGCATCGCCATCTATTCCCTTATCGTCGTCCAGCAGAAGCACTTTTCCGCCCTCGCCGGAGGGGTCGCCCTCGCCATCATGATGGTGCCCACCGTCACGCGCACGACCGAGGAGATGCTGGCCACCGTGCCGCATGCCATCCGCGAGGCTGCTCTCGGCCTCGGCGTGCCGAAATGGCGAACCGCCCTCTCCGTCAGCTTGCGCACCGCCTCACCGGGCATCATCACCGGTTGCATGCTTGCATTCGCTCGCGTCGCCGGCGAAACCGCGCCTCTGCTGTTCACCGCATTCGGCAACCAGTTCTGGAGCTTGCGGCTGAATCAACCAATCGCCGCGCTACCTCTCCAGATCTACGTGTACGCCATCTCGCCCTATGACGAATGGCATCGCCTCGCCTGGGCCGGCTCGCTTGTCCTTATTGTTCTCATCATGGTTTCGGTTACGCTCGTTCGCATCTTTGCCAATCGCGGCGTACTCAAAGGGGGAAACTAGTGGGAGTCGGCATCTTAGTTGAGGACTTGAACGCCTGGTACGGTTCAAGCCACACCTTGCAGGACATCAATCTGCACATCCCGGCGAACCATGCGACGGCGCTGATCGGCCCCTCGGGCTGCGGCAAGTCGACCTTCGTCCGTTGCTTGAACCGCATGCATGAGACCAATCCCATCGCGCGTGCCACCGGCACTGTCAAAATGGGCGAGATT
Source organism: Edaphobacter sp. (assembly GCA_965277545.1). GTDB lineage: Bacteria > Acidobacteriota > Terriglobia > Terriglobales > Acidobacteriaceae > Edaphobacter. Next base: position 3,734,462 of record OZ255826.1, on the reverse strand, counting down.
GACATCTACAAGGATGCCTCCCCGGTGGAAATACGCCGAAGAGTCGGCATGGTCTTCCAACGCCCCAATCCCTTTCCCACCATGTCCATCTACGATAACGTGATCAGCGGCCTCAAGCTGAACGGCTTTCGCAACCGCCGCGTTCTCGATGAAACCGTCGAGCGTTCGCTCAAGCAGGCCGCGCTTTGGGAAGAGGTCAAAGACGATCTCAAGAAAAAATCCGGAGCCTCCCTCTCCGGCGGCCAGCAACAGCGCATGTGCATCGCCCGCGCGCTTGCCGTCGACCCGGAGGTGCTCCTGATGGACGAGCCCGCATCCGCACTCGATCCCGTCTCGACTTCAAAGATCGAAGATCTCATCTTCCAGCTCAAGAGCCAATACACCATCGTCATCGTCACCCACAACATGCAGCAGGCCGCGCGCGTCGCCGAAAACACCGGCTTCTTCCTCAACGGTAAAATGGTCGAATTCGATTCGACGCACAAGATCTTTACCAACCCGCGCGACAAGCGGACAGAGGACTACATCACCGGGAGGTTTGGATGATGCGCGTCAAGTTTCACCAGAGCCTCGACGACCTCAAGGAGAAGCTGCTCGTCATGGCTGGCATGGCGGAGCAGGCGATCCAGCGTTCCATCGAAGCCTATCGAACCCGCGATCTCAGCATCTGCGAACTCGTCTTCCGAGCAGAACCTTCTATCAATCGCCTCGAGCGCGAGATCGACCAGATGGCACTCGACCTCTTGGCAATGGAGCAGCCCATGGCGGTAGACCTGCGCTTCATCCTCTCGGTCATTCGCATCAACGCCGACCTCGAGCGCGTCGGCGACCAGGCGGTCAACATTGCCGTTCGCGTTCGCGAGATGGGCGCCTTCGCCAACATCGATCTCCCCGTCGACATCCCAAAGCTCGCCTCGCTTGCCTCTGCCATGGTTCGCAAGGCACTGCAGGCCTTCATCGAAGGCGACGCCGATCTGGCGCAGTCGATCTTGAGGCTCGACGACCAGGTCGACGAGATGAACGATGCCGCCTTCTATTCGCTCAGCTCCCTGATTAAAGAGAAGCCGGAGTTGACTCCCCAGTCCCTCAACGCGCTCATCATCTCGCGCAATCTTGAACGCGTCGGCGACCACGCCACCAACATCGCGGAAGACGTCATCTTCTGGGTACGTGGTGCCGACGTCCGTCATAACAGCAGCGGCGCGGCTTAGCGCTCCCACCAAATCAGCTTGGGAAGCATCGGATAGTAGAGCCCAAGGCGAAGCCTGCCGCTCGCCACACGACCCTGCATCAGCTGAGCATATCCTTCTATCTGCGACGCATACTTTGCTCGTTCCTGCGTAAGAAACTCTTCGATCCCTCCACGACCATGCGTCGTCGTCTTATAATCCACGATCCAGAGACAATCTTCGCCTGACGACAGAGGTCTCTCGCCGGCAAAGAAGACACGATCCATTCTCCAGCTGCGAGACAACTCTCCGGATGACGTCAAAGCCAATTCGCTGAATCCCTGATCCCGTCCTCGCAGCAGCCAACGGCCTTCGCGGTCGGCAAGCGTGTTCGTGAGCGCTGCATTCACCTTATTGCTGGCTCCTGCGATTGCCGCTGGCCGCAATCCGTTTCGCCGCAATACAGCTGCAATTCGCGGCCGCCAGCTAGAAATCTCGTGTTCTAAGTTGTCAGCCGCTTTGCCTTGCTGTAAGTGCTGCGTCATAGTATCCAGAAAGGTGTGCACCGCATTGCCGATCGCCCGCGCCGCAAACGATCCTTCCGGCCGTTCGCCGCGCCATGAGACGCCCGAAGATTTATCTTCGTCGTATGCGAAAAGTCGCTCCGCCGCAAAGCGAGTTTTGGGGTCGTAAGTGATTGCGAGGCGCTTCAGCATACTAGGCCGGACCTCTTCCTGTGGCTCTGCTGCGCCCGCAGCCATCTCGCCAGTGAACTCTTCGTGATGAGCCTCTCCCGCTTTACGGAGTGAAGCGAGAAACATGGTCGCGCCTCCAGCGGGCTCCGCGACTTGCAGTGGCAGGGAAGACGCCATGGCAAAGTGCTGCCTCGCGGCAGGCCACGCAGCCTCCAGCAGGCTTCCTGGCGCAACACTGATTTCGCCTTTGCTTGTCCTCTGCGGCGACGCGAAAAGATGCAGCTCCTCCCGAGCGCGTGTGCACGCGACGTAAAACAACCTTCTCCGCTCCGCCTCTTCTCTCTCTTTCGCGATGCAGCGCAGCCAGTCGTGCAGCTTCGTCGATGCCTCCCCTCGCCCGTCAATTGGGGCCAGTATCACGCGCGCCGCTCCATCTTCCTTCAACTCGATTTCACTCCACGTCAGCAGCTTCGGGCGCTCCGGCTGAGAGCGCTTTTCTAATCCCGGAACGATCACGACATCCCACTCCAGGCCCTTCGCTCCATGAATCGTCATCAGGTCGACCAGGCCGGCCCCGCTCGCAGGCTCTGCAAACAGCGTCCCCAGCTTGCGCTCTATCATCGCCAAATCCATTGGCTCTTCCTGCTCTTCTAGCTCGTCGAGCAGTTGCAGATATCGCGTCGCATTCGCCAGTTCGGACGCTGTGAGGTAAGTATCTCCACCCAGCGACTTCCATGTCCGCTCCACCCGCTGCATCATCGTCATCGCATCGCGGTCCTCGACAGTCGGGCCCAGGATGGGCCAAACGCGCGCAAGCCTCACACATCCCTCTTCGCTCAAGAGATTGCCGCGCTGTTCAATCAACTCCTCGACACACGTCTCCTTCCATGCAGCATCATCCGCTCCAGCCAGCATGTGGAGGTCGGCCAATCCTAGCCCGCACCATGGCGCATGCAGGACCGCGAACCACGCCACGCGATCGGCAGGATGCAGCAACGCGCGAGTCAACGCAACCAAGTCGAGCACCTCCTGGCGTTCGCGCAGCGGCTCGATCTGGACCGCGCGGAAGGAAATCCGGCCGCATCTTTCATCCTTCAACTCAGCGACGATCGCAGGCAGCACATTCCGGCTTCTCACCAGTACGGCGATCTTCCAAGGCTCCTCGCGCCCGGCCGGAAGCGGACGATCACGCCATCGCTCGATGATCTCCCGCACCTCCAAAGCCTCCGCCTTCTCGCGCTCCCGTCTGGCTAAGCTCCTGTCTTCGGCTGCTTGGTATGGCGCTATCGACTGAGCGTGCCATACCAAACTCTTCGCTCCACTCTCCGACGGTTGCCGAACAGGATGAGCCTGTACATGCGTCGCTTTATCTTCCAGTGCAGCACTCGCAGCTTGCGGAAAGAGAAGCGAGAAGTGTTCATTGAACTCATTTACCAGGTCTCCCTGGGACCGAAAGTTCGCCGTCAGTTGCAGAAGCCCGAGCGGCAGATCGCCTAACACCTGCCTCCGCATCGTTCTCACAAACCGTTCTACGCGCGCGTGGCGAAACAGGTAAATTGACTGCTTCGGGTCTCCCACAAGAAACACCGTCTGACTGCGTCCGTCCCAACCTTCGGTGAGAAGACGAATCAATTCGTATTGACCCGTGGAAGTGTCTTGCATCTCATCGACAAGAAGGTGTTGCAGCCTCATGCCAAGTGCGGCGTTGAAATCCTCAGCGGCTCCATTCTCCCGCAGCGCAGCCTCAGCCAGCAGGCCCCACTCGGCGAAATCGCACTCCCGGCGATGCGCAAAGACGACCTTCAACTCCGCCAGAGCGCGGCTTAACACCCGAAACAACGCCTTGGCCACAATCCACTGCTCCTCCGGATAGTTCGCGGATGGAAGGCGGTTCACCTTTTCAATCGCAGGAAGCAGATCCTCTCGATGAGCGATCTCATCGAGCAGACTCTTCAGTGCCTGCTTCTGTTCTGAGGTCATCTCGAATCCCATCGTGTTCTTCGCAAAACTCTTCCGCCACCGCCCGCCCGAAGGTGTCACGAAAAGATGAAGGAGAGCGCGCCAATGCGCCAGGTCGGCCGCGTCCGTGGTAGGTAGGCCAACCTTACTCGCGCAGATGGCGATCGGCGATTCGCCTCGCCCATACGGCTGCATGTGACCAAGCTCCGCGGCCAGTGAAGCCGCCGCATGCAGAAAATGTGCAGGAACCGTCCGCGCAAATTCCGTCAATCCCGCGCAAATCACCTCATCGAGACTCTGCTGCAGCTGCGGCAGCATTCTGCTGTTCAGGAATGCTTCGCTGACCTCCTCGCTCCCGGTTAGAGGCACGAACTCACCCCACTGGTATCGAAGCGCAAGCATCTCCATCAGCAGCTTCTCGCACTCAGCGAAGCTGCCGTCGCGGCGGAGCAGCACCGCCTTCAAGGCTCCATCCAGCTCTCTGTCTGGACCTCCGAGTTGCATGAGCGTTCGTCGCGCAGCCTCCCGGTACAACGTCGTCGGATCTTCTACCGCAGCCATGCGGGCGCCTGCACCCGCCAGTACAGGCAGAAGACGTGCAATCTCCCCACAGACCGAGTCGATGGTCCGAATCTTCAATCTCTGAGGGTGGTCCAGCAGTTTCCACCCCAACTGCTCGCTGCGATTCAGTACCGCTCGGGCCAAATCTCGTGTCGTCCTCGCATAAGCAGAGTTAGCCTCGACCCCCTCGCCATATGCGGCCGCCTCAAGCTGCGCCATCACGCGCTCGCGCATCTCCGTAGTCGCTTTTACCGTAAAAGTAATCGCTAACACCTGCTCTGGCTCCTCGACACTCTCGTCCGCCAGCAGCTTCAGATAGCGTTGAATGAGCAGCCCCGTCTTTCCCGATCCTGCCGGCGCCTCAACGATCCATGACTGGCGAATATCGAGCGCACTCTCCCGCTCCTTCCAGTCCGGTGGAAGTCCGGCTGTGCTCGCCCTGCGGCTTTCGTCTTTCTCTACTAAGAACAAGTCAGACACGATCCGCCCCTACCGCAACCTCGTCGTCAGCTCCAGCCTGTAGCGAGCTCGCATCGAGACGGCAAAGCAACCTGTGCGCGCAGCGTTCGCACGTCCCCGGATATCTCTTCGGGCGCACCCGGGCATCCCCTCGGTGAAACTCCTCAGCAAGCCTCACCAGCACGTCTCGCCAGCGTTCAATCTGCGCCTCCAGAGTGGCCGCTTCCTTCAGCTTCACAGCGTTCGGCAGCACGCCATCGACCGCCTGATATCCCCGTAAAGCGCATGCATCCCCCGCGCGCACCAGGCCGAACGCAACGCCCTGCAACTGCTCTGCCGGCGCGAGTATGGCGTACAAAGGAAGCTGGGGCGCGTCCGGCCGATCTGTCAGCCAATCCCCCGGTGACGCCACACCGGTCTTGTAATCAATCAGCACCTCGCCGCCCTCGACGACATCTACCCGGTCCATGCGAACGCTTAAACGCAGCGGGCCCACCAAAACATTCTTGAACTCCTTCTCGCTCAATCTCACCTCGAACGGCACTCCCCGCGCGATCTCTACCTCCAACCAGCTTCGCAACAATCGCCCCAGACGCTCGCGCTGCAAAGCGACATAGGCAACTTCCCAGGAGTCGGTGCTCGCCTCCCCCGTCCGGCGCAACGCTCCGGAGATACACCAGTCCAGCATGTCCTCCCGCTCTTCTGCCGTCATCGCTATCAGCGTCTGCTGCGTCTTCACCTCACTCCAGAAGATCTCCAGTACCTTGTGAATCAAGGTGCCGCTCTCCCGCGCATTCATGCCCGGTTCTCGAGAGGACAACTCAGTCGCCCACAGCCGCTGCTCTGCGAATGCGCGAAACCCGCATGCAGCCTGCAGTTCCAGAACCCTCGCCCCTCCGCGAACCATCTGGTTCGGCAGCTGCCTTACCGGCGCCGCGTCTTCGACCTCCTCGAGCGCAACAACGGAGCGCGCCGCAGCTACGCCTCCAAGTTGCTCCGCTTCGATCAGTTCTAGATGCAGCTCCGACAAGACAGAAGATGGCCTCTGCCGGCCGCCCTCCGTCTCCCGCGCATAGCTGAACACCACCGTGGACGCGCTCTCCGCAATCCGCTCCGTCACGCGGCGCGCAAAGTCACTATCATGCGCAATCTCCGTGCCAGGCATCTTCAGCTGCCGCTGCAAATGCCAGGGCAGCAGAGGATTGGGTTCTCGTGTCAGTGGCCATTGCATCTCTCCCGCGCGTAGGAACCAGACTGCATCAAAGGTGCTGCCAGCCGCCTCAAGAGGTCCGATCACCTGTACCGGTGCATCGTGTGATTCGGGCGCAAACATCGTGTTTCGCGCAATCCGCTCTATTGCTGCCAGCGCCTGTGCGAACTCCACTGCGACGCCGTCGAAGTCCAGTGTGGCCATTTCATCCAGCGCGCTCTCCCACTTACGCCGCACCTGAAATGCAAAGCTACTCTCGCCTGATGCCTCTCCCCACGCTGCTGCTTCGAGGAACTCATGCATGTGCTCGGCCCACTCGGAATAACTCCGCGCATCAAGTCCATGCAACCGATGCGAAACAGCTCTCATCCGCTTCAATACCGCTGACAGGCGAGAGATCTTCTGTCTGCGCTTGGACCGCTCCACTGCGCCAATCAGATCGTCAACGCTCAACTCCGGACGCAGCATCCGCAAGTGCCGCAGCTCAAAGGCATCGAACTCGGCCCTTGCTCCGCGTTCCTCACCTGCCATTGCGAAATATCTCGAGAGCAGCAACGCGCTGACACGCGCGAGCGGCAGAGCTTCTGTAGCCCACCGCAACAAATCCAGAGCCACCTCCACCATGGGCGCTTCTGCCAGCGACTTACCTGCCGAAAACTCATACGGGGCATTCGCGCTGCTGACGCGAATGTCGTCGAGCTCCGGCGCAAGAACCTCGCGGAACACTCGGTCGATTTCTGAGCGATCTGCCTCAATGTTCGGAACAATAACCGCCACCCGACCCGCAGGTTGCTGTTCAAAATACGATCGCACCCAAAGCGCAGCCGCGTATAATTCCGTCGCTCCGTCCTGCGCCGCGGCCAGCAGGCGCGCCCCTGCGTTCCCCTTTCTACGCAGCTCTGCGACCAAACCTCCCGCATGCCGGATCGCGTCAACCAGCCCGCTCTGCGCAGGATTCAGCGCATCGAATCCAATCAGCAGCACGCCGCCTGCAGGCAGCCCGACAGCACCTGCCTCGACAAACCGGCGCAGCAACTGCTCTATCTGTGATTGCGAGCAGAAGTCTTCCGCTTTGCAGAGCCGGTCGAAGGTGACTGCCCAACGCTGAAATGATCGGGTGTCGGCGCTCCCACCCGCCGCACCGCGCAGCCGATCTATCCCGTCATAGCTGCAGATCAGATGCCAGGCCTCAGAGACCATCTCCGCGAGCGAGTCGACCAGCTGAAGACTTGTCAGCTCCTCATCAGCTTTGAGCACCGTTCGCCATACCGCATGCTCCTGAGAACGATTCAGAACCATCGTCGTTGCGTGGCCCTCAACGACAAGCCGCTGCCACAACGTGCTCACCCATGTCTCCCAGGCCATCACCTGGGGAGGCTGCCAGTCTCTCAGCCCCATCTCCCTGTTCCGCCTGTCGAATTCTCGTCGCAGCGTTCGCGCAGCTCGCTGGTTTCCTGTCACGACTACAGCGCCGCGATCAAGCGCCTCGACAACCTCCAAGGGGAGTCGCTCCTTGCCTGCCATACTTCGTTTATACGCCTCGCTGCCCGGAAATTTTAAAACGCCAATCGTCGGGTTACACACCTCGCTCCACGCCTGCTTGCATCGTCTTCGCGTCGTCGGCGAACTGCACCGCTACCGCACTCCGACCCGATAGGCACGACGTATCTCCAGCCGCTATCATCGAGCAAGGAGCTAATCCGTGTTCATCCGGCAACTCACGTCTCTTTCCCGCTTCGCCGCCGTCGCTGTTCTCCTGAGCGGCTGTCGTTCTGCCTCGCCCCCGGCCGCTCCATCCCACGCGCAAAATACCTTCACCATCAATGGCAGGATAGTCTCTGCCGACTCCTCCCAGGTCGTCCTCGATGGCGACGCCGTCCCAGGCTTTATGGAAGCCATGACCATGCCCTACAAGCTCGAGGATCCGAGCGTGGCCAGCGAACTCCACCCCGGGGATCGTATCCGGGCAACCGTCCATGCCGACCGGGCCACAGACGGCTACACAAACGTACGGCTCGATCACATCGTTGTCACCGCGCAGGCTCGACCTGACTACCTGCCGCCCATCCAATATCACGTGCCCAAGCCCGGTGACCCTGTTCCCGATTTCACCTTCGTCAATCAAAGCGGACGCACCATCCATCTCGCTCAGTTCAAGGGAAAGGTGCTGCTTCTCACCTTTGTGTACACCCGTTGCCGGCTCGCCGACTTCTGCCCGCGTATGAGCCAGAACTTCGCGGATATCGACAAGTCGCTCGCCTCCGATCCGGCTCTGTTCAACCAGACCCATCTCCTCACCCTCAGCTTCGATCCCGGCTACGACACGCCCGACGTCCTTCGCCGCTACGGAGACGCGTATACCGGCTCCTCCAGCATCAAAAAGTTTCAACATTGGGACTTTGCCGTGCCGCCTGCGAAGGAACTCCCGGCCGTCACGCAATTCTTCAACGTAGGCGTCACTCCAGGCGATGCCAACTCTCTCACTCACTCCCTCTCCACGATCCTCATCGGACGAGATGGCAGAATCGTCGCCTGGTATCCGAGCAATGATTGGAAGCCCGCCGAGGTGTTCGCTGAGATCAAAAAAATTGCCGGGACAGACGCCGCTGAAGCTCCTCACGAACCAAAATCCCACGCCATCTTTGTATACTCATCACAGCATCCCAACCCAGCCGCCGCCTGCGAAACACGGACATTGGCCAATCTATGAGCATGTCTTCTGTCGCTGGAACGTCGAGTCCTCCCCAAATCGATTTCGCGCTTCAAGCAAACAGTGATCCTCGCAGTCTGAGACCTTACAGCCAGGTCTTTGCCGCCTTCCTGTGCGGCGCCTTTGCCTTCCTCAATCTTTACTGCACCCAGCCGCTGCTTCCCCTGCTCTCGCGGCTCTACCATGCCTCCGAGGCCAGGGTCAGCCTGACCATCAGCGCCTCCACGCTGGGCGTTGCTGTCTCTGCGATCCTCCTCGCCATCTTCGCCGAGCGCGTCAACCGCAAGAAGATGATCGTCTCCTCGATGACTGTGCTCGCACTCTGCACCATCCTCACCTCGACAGCTTCGAGCCTCATGCAACTCGCCGCCTGGAGGCTGCTTCAAGGCCTCGTCACTCCGGGTATCTTCATCATCACCATCGCCTACATCACCGAGGAATGGCCTCCCCACCTGGTCCCCAGAGTCATGAGCTTCTACGTCGCCGGCACAGTCTTCGGTGGCTTTCTCGGCCGAATCTCGGGCGGCCAGTTGGCCGAGCGCTTCGGTTGGCGATCCGTCTTCCTGGTCCTTGGAGTCGCAGGCTTTCTCGGGGCCGTAATCACGCTGCGGCTGCTCCGACCAGCCAAAACCCGCCCCCAGGCGCCGCGTCAGCAATCCCGCCTCGCTCCCATCCTCGGCAACCTGCACAACCCGCGTCTGCTCGCCACCTTTGGCATCGGCTTCTGCATGCTCTTCACCCTGGTCTCCGTCTTCAGCTACATCACCTTCTATCTCGCCGCTCCGCCCTTTCACCTGTCAACTTCTGAATTGAGCTGGCTGTTTACCGTCTATCTCTTCGGTCTCGTCGCCACCCTGCTCGCGGGCACCGTGCTGGTGCGGATCGGACTTCGCCACGGCATGATCTTCGCCGTCCTTCTCTGCCTCACTGGTGTCCTGCTCACGCTCATCCCCTCGCTTCTTGCTGTCGGCTTTGGCCTTGCCATCGCAAGCTCAGGGGTCTTCATCGCGCAGACCTGTGCCAACAGTTTCCTTCGCGATGCGTCCTCCGCCAGCAGCCGCGTCTCCGCCGCTGGGATGTACATCTGCAGCTACTACATCGGAGGCACAGCCGGCGGCCTCCTTCCCGGGCTCCTGTGGAATCTCTACGGCTGGCCTGGCTGCGCTGCCCTCACCTCCAGCCTGCTCGTTCTGGCAGGTCTCCTGGCCTTTTTCGGGTGGCGCGCCCAACGCCCCGTCGCTGACCCCATTCCTGTCTAGCAACTGCGGAACCGTGCATCCGCTTCTGCACGCCTTCCCTAGCACCGCTCCCGCTTTCTTCCAGTATTCTGATGAAGGCAGCATCAGGGAGAACTCTCCATCATGGCAAAACTCACCATCGCCTTCGGCATCCTGCTCCTCCTTCTGGGAGCCGGCGCCTTTTTCGTCCTGGGCCATCATCCGCACACTCTCATCCCCGCCGGCTTTGGCCTTCTCCTCGCCCTGTTCGGCGCCTTGGCCAACACCCCGGACGCAAAGCGCCGCATGCTCTTCATGCACATCGCCGTCACCCTCGGTCTGCTCGGCTTCCTCGGCACCCTGCCAGGCATCATCGCTATCGTGCGCATGTGGGGCGGCCACGCTGTCGCCCGGCCGGACGCCGCCAAAGTCCAGGCCCTAATGGGATCCATCTGCCTCATCTTTGTCCTGCTCTGCGTGCGCTCTTTCATCGCCGCGCGGCGCAACCGGCTTGCCTGACGGGAACTGCATCGCAGCCCCTTCCCGCCTCATCTAACACATACTAAGGTGCGATTCCTGCTCTGCAAAGGAAGCGTCGTAGAGCAGAGCTCACGATTCTCCGCAGTGTCGTCATAAACTACTCCTAGCCTATGTCTTCTTTTGGCCCATCCAGCTTCGGCGGCGGTATGAAAGCCGCGGACCGTCCCTCCCGCGGCACCGGCCGCGCCACTACTGCGCAATTGACGGCTGCGCGGCCCAAGCCTGCGTTGAAAAAGGTCATGCCCGAGGTCTGGAAGCTCATCCGGCCACGTCGCTGGCTGCTCGCCGGCAGCTTTTTGCTGATGATCGTCAACCGCCTCTGCAGCTTCGCGCTGCCTGTTTCCTCCCGATATCTGATCAATGACGTGATGTACAAGCACCAGCTCAATCTGCTGCCCTACATCGTGGGCACGGTTGCTGCCGCCACCTTCCTGCAGGGAGTTACCTCCTATTCCCTCACGCAGTTGCTCTCCACCGCCGGGCAGCGCCTCATCGCTGAACTCCGCCGCCAGGTGCAGGAGCACATTGGCCGTCTGCCCGTTTCCTTCTATGACGAAAATCGCACCGGCACTCTCGTCGCCCGCATCATGACCGATGTCGAAGGCGTGCGCAATCTGGTCGGAACCGGTTTGATCGAATTTGTAGGCGGCATCCTTACCGCCATCATCGCCTTCATCATCCTCATCCGCATCAGCACGCGCATGACGGTGCTTACCTTTTGCATCCTGCTCATCTTCGGCCTCATCCTGCAGAAGGCCTTCAAGACCATTCGTCCCATCTTCCGCGAGCGCGCCCGCATCAACGCCGAAGTCACCGGCCGTCTCACCGAATCGCTCGGCGGCGTCCGTGTCGTCAAGGGCTATCACGCCGAGCAGAGCGAAGCCAATGTATTCGCCGGCGGGGTCGAGCGTCTGCTCAAAAACGTCATCAGCTCCATCACCGCGCAGTCGCTCATGACGCTGTCCTCCACGATGGTCCTCGGAGTTGTCGGCGCGCTAGTCATGTATCTGGGAGCACGAGAGATTGCAGCTCACCGTCTTAACGTCGGAGGCTACGTCGAGTACACCATGCTGCTTGCCTTCATGGTGGCACCCATCGTCCAGCTCGTTAACATCGGCACCCAGCTCACGGAAGCTCTCGCCGGTCTCGATCGCACCACCGAGATCCTCAACGAGAGCGAAGAAGACAGCGAGCCCAACCGCTCCGTCGCCATCCCCACCATCCAGGGCGACGTCACCTTCCGCGACGCCACCTTCGCCTACGAGCCAGACAAGCCCGTCCTCCACGGCATCAGCTTCGAGTCGAACCCCGGCACCGTCACCGCCCTGGTCGGCTCCTCCGGCTCCGGCAAATCGACCATCATCTCGCTCATCTGCGGCTTCCACACCGCTACTGGCGGCCAGGTTCTCATCGACGGCGTCGACCTCGCCACCATCCGCCTTTCCAGCTTCCGCCAGCAGCTCGGCGTCGTGCTGCAGGAGACCTTCCTCTTCGACGGCTCCATCCGCGAGAACATCCTCTTCAGCCGCCCGGACGCCACCGAAGAACAGCTCATGAACGCCTGCCGCATCGCCCGCGTCGATGAATTCGCCGAGCGCTTCCCCGAGCAGTACGACACCATCGTCGGCGAACGCGGCGTCAAGCTCTCCGGCGGTCAGCGCCAGCGCATCTCCATCGCTCGCGCCATCCTCGCCGACCCGCGCATCCTCATCCTCGACGAGGCCACCAGCTCGCTCGACTCCGAGTCCGAAGCCCTTATCCAGAGCGGCCTCAACTTCCTCATGCAGGGCCGGACGACATTCGTGATTGCGCACCGCCTCTCCACCATCCGCCGCGCCGACCAGATCCTCGTCATCGAGCAGGGCCGCATCCTCGAGCGCGGCACCCACGAGTTCCTCTATCAGCTCCAGGGCCGCTACTACGACCTCTACACCCGCCAGCACGGCATCGAGGCCAACCTCTTCCTCGCCCCCGGCGAAGGGGATAAGATCGAGGACAAAGAGACAATAAAGGTCTAAGTAGCCTGATGTACACTATGTACATGGCGCTCCACATCACCAATGCAGAGGTCGAAAAAGCAGTTCGCGAGCTAGCGGGCGCTACCGGCGAGTCTATGACGGAAGCTATTGGCACCGCAGCCGCAGAACGTCTGCACAGGCTGCGCATGCATATGCGTCCACACCCAAAACCGAGCGTGGAAGACATCATGGCCCTGGTTCGCAGCTATCGCCTAACGCCGATCAATCCGGGGCTCACCGAAGACGAAATCCTCGGATTCGGCCCCGATGGGATTCCCGAATAGTGGTGATCGATTCCTCCGCTCTAGCCGCCATCATCTTCGACGAACCCGACGCTTATTTCTACATTTCAAGAATGCTCCAGCCCCAGATGTCTGTCATATCGGCAGCCTCCTTCCTGGAAGTTTCCATGGTCTCGTTACGCTTACGTTCGCCAGACCCTCTTTCGCTGCTCGACAAACTGATCGATCGCTTTCAGATATCGATCGTGCCGGTAGACAGGGAACAGGCTCTGCTGGCCAGGGAGGCATTTCGCCGCTTCGGCAAGGGTAGGCACGCAGCCGCCCTCCACTTCGGCGACTGCTTCTCCTACGCTCTTGCGAAATCTCGCGGCGAGCCGCTGCTCTTCAAAGGGAGTGACTTCGCGAAAACCGACCTTCAACTCGTCAGGTAAGACAACTATAGGCGAGAACAATACGATCCGATTGCGCGGGACCGCCGAAGCTCCGAAAGACGCGCAGCCAGTAGAAATGTTTCGCTCCACCATGAACATCCAGGACCAGTTCGGCCAGATCGACATCTACGTCTTCGATCAGATTCTCCGCGGGAATATCGCCCCCGGCATGCGCATTCTCGACGCAGGCTGCGGCTACGGGCGCAACCTCGTCCATCTCCTGCGCGAAAGGTGCGAGATCTTCGCGGTAGACGCAGACCCGGAGGCTATTCAACACGTCCGCTCCCTGGCGGCTCAACTTGCCCCGAACTTACCTTCCAGCAACTTCCGCATCGCCCCGATTGAAAAGCTGGACTTCCCCGACAACTTCGCCGATGTTGTCCTCTGCAACTCCGTCCTGCACTTCGCCAGTGACGATGCCCATTTCCTTGCCATGCTGACACAACTCTGGCGCGTTCTGCGCCCCGGCGGCATGCTGTTCTGCCGTTTGGGTTCACGCATCGGCATGGACTTCGAAAGAATTCGCGGCAACATCTTCCGCATCGGCGACGGCTCGGAGTGGTTCCTTGTCGATGAATCCGCCCTGATGAAGATGACTCAACAGATGGACGCCGTCCTGATCGATCCGCTCAAAACCACCATCGTCCAGGACCATCGCTGCATGACCACCTGGGTGCTCCGCAAACGCATCGACGCCTGAGCGAACAGCCTTCGCCACGCGGCCAGCCCGGGAGGTTCTTGCTGTCATCCTTACCCTCGAATGCAGCGAAGGGAAAGGATCCCGACAAGCTCCACGCAGGCCATATATCCAACAACTTTCGACTCAATCAAAGTTCCAGGTCAAAAAAGCCTGATAAGCACCCTAACCCTCTACCCCAAGCTCCAGCAGCAGAAAAGCATAATCAAACGCAATCTCCTTCAAATAGTCGTACCTTCCGCTCGCCCCGCCGTGCCCCGCATCCATGTTGATGTGCAGCAGCAGAGGCGCGTCATTCGTCTTCAGCGTCCGCAGCCTGGCCACATACTTCGCAGGCTCCCAGTACATCACCTGCGAATCGTTCAAACTCGTCTTTACCAGCATCGCCGGATACGAGCCAGCCTTCAGATTGTCATACGGCGAATACGACCGCATGTATTCGAAAGCCTGCGCCTCATTTGGGTTTCCCCACTCCTCGTACTCCGCCACCGTCAAGGGCAGGGAAGCGTCCAGCATCGTATTCATCACATCCACGAACGGCACATGCGATAGCACCACGCGAAACAGATCCGGCCGCTCGTTCACCACCGCTCCCATCAGCAAACCGCCGGCGCTCCCGCCTTCGATCGCGACCCGTCCCTTCGCACCGTAGCCCTCGGCCACTAGCTGCTCGGCTGCCGCGATAAAGTCTGAAAACGTATTCCGCTTCACCATCATCTTGCCGGCATCGTGCCACGAGTCGCCCATCTCGCCTCCGCCCCGGATATGCGCATCCGCAATCACGACACCGCGATCCAGAAGTGACAACCGCGACGCGCTGAACCCGATCGGCAGCGCATAGCCATACGAACCATACCCATACAGATAGAGCGGATTCGTCCCATCGCACTTGAACCGGTCCCGCCGGTAGACGACCGAAACCGGAACCCGCACCCCATCCGCCGCCTTCACCCACACCCGTTCGGAGGCATATCGCCCAGCATCGAATCCGCCCGGCACCTCCTGCTGCTTCAGCAGAGTCGCAGTCCCCGCCCTCACGTCATACTCATACACCGAAGCAGGCGACACCAGCGACTGATAGCTGTATCGGAACGCCTCAGTATCAAACTCAGGATTAGTATGCGAGCCTGCCGAATACACCGGCTCAGGGAATTCGATCTCGCGCGAGCTCCCCAGTGTTCCAGTCTCCTCGAACTCAGTCACACTCAGCGTCGTCAGCCCCATGCGGCGGCGCGAACTCACGCAGAACGAACGAAACACTTCAAAATCCTCTAGCGGGACATCATCCTCTAAGGCCACCAGCTCCTGCCAGAACTCCCGCCCCGGTCTCTCTGGCGACGCCGTCACCACCCTGAAGTTCTTCCCCACATCGTTCGTGCGAATGTAGAACAAGCCGTCCCGGTGATCGACCGAATACTCCTGCTCCTCCACCCTGGGTGCAATTACCTGAAACTCACCCTCAGGCATCTCCGCAAGAAGGAACCGGCACTCACTCGTCGTATGGCTGCCCGCCTCCATCATCAGATACTTACGATCCCGTGTCTTGCCCACCCCGAGATTGAACCGTTCATCCTTCTCCTCATGCACCACCGCATCCTGCGCCGCCGCATCCCCCAGTCGATGCCGAAACAGGTGATCGTGCCGCTTCGTCACCTCATCTTCCGTCGTATAGAACAGCGTCTTCGAATCCGCAGCCCACGCCATCGACCCCACGCGCTGCGCCGTATCCGCCAAATCCTCTCCCGTCTTCAGGCCGCGAATATGCAGCGTGTACTGCCGAAAGCCAGTGTTGTCGGTCGAATATGCCAGCAGAGATCCATCCGGGCTCACCGCCATCCCACCCACTGACATGAACGGCTGCCCCACGGCAAGCTGATTCACGTCGAGCAGAATCTCCTCAGCTTCTCCCTCGTCGTACTTCTCCCCCGTCGCCATCCTACGGCAGTGAATGGGATACTGGCTCCCCTCCACCGTCCGCAAATAGTAGAACCAACCTCGGCTGCGGTAAGGAACCGAGACATCGGTCTCCTTGATGTGCGACAGCATCTCTCGATACAGCTTCCCCTGCAGCTCTTTGGTCGCCTCCATGGCGGACATCGTGTACGCGTTCTCTGCCTCCAGATACTCAATCACCTCCGGCGACGTCTTCTCCCTCATCCAGCGGTAATCATCTTCGAGAATCTGCCCATGGAAACGGGTCGGCGTGGGTTCTTTACGGGCAACAGGTGCGGCGACACTGCTCTGCATCATTATCAGGCTCCGAACTCCAGAATACAGCGTTGCCGCTTGCAAAATACGCAGCTGAAGGCGCCGACAGCCGCGTCTTCGATACCGCGGGCGCGTAGAATGGCCAGCAATGAAGCACTTCGCCCGCTGGCTTGTTCTCCTCATCGTCGTCATCGCCCCGTCGGCGCCCCTGGCTGCCGAATCGGTGAGCACCCTTCCGGCCCCCACCGGCTATGTCAACGACTTCGCGGGCGTGCTCTCTCCCTCGACCAAAGCAAACGTGGAAAACCTCTGTACCCAGGTCGATCGCCAGGCCCACGCCCAGGTCGCGGTCGTCACCATCAAAACCATCGACGGCGACCAGTCCATCGAGGAGTTCGCCACCGCGCTCGAAGACAAATGGAAGGTAGGGCCCAAGGGAACCGACCGCGGCGTCCTCATGATCTTTGTCATGACACCCAGACGAGGCCGCATCGAGGTCGGTTATGGCCTTGAAGGCATCCTCAACGACGCCAAGGTCGGTGACATCGGCCGCTCCATGGTTCCCGCAGCGCAGCAGGGCGACTACAATACCGCCATCCCGCTCGGTGTCCGCCAGATCGCGCAGATCATCGCTACCGACGCCGGCGTCACGCTCAACACGGGCCAGCCGCTTCGCCAGTATCAGCGTCAGCAAGCCCCCGTCCAACTGAGCCTCGGGGAGATCCTGATCGGCGGCGCGGTCATCCTGTTCATCCTTTTCTTTCTCATCAAAACCGGCAATACCGGCCTGATCTTCTTCCTACTCGGCAATCTGATGGGGGGAGGCTTCGGCGGAGGCCGAGGTCGCGGAGGAGGACGAGGTGGAGGAGGCGACGATGGTGGCTTCGGCGGCTTCGGCGGCGGCGGCTCCGGAGGCGGAGGAGCCAGCGGAGATTTTTGAAGCCTTCCCACAAGATTCATCCGGCAAGCGCAAAGAATGGCTGAGCAATCCGCCCGCGGATGTTAGAGTACAGCGGATAGACAAGCCAGAAAGACGGGAAGCATTGCGATCTGAACTTCAGGCGAAAGGGAACTGAGAAAACATGAAACCTCTATGGGTTGTACTTGGCATCGTGGCTCTGATCATTGTTCTGCTGCTCTTTGTCGGAGGCAGTTACATTGGCGCCAAAAATACGCTGGTGCAGAAGAACGAGGCGGTCAATCAAGCCTTCTCCCAGGTCAACGTAATGCAGCAGCGACGCCTCGACCTGATTCCGAACCTGGTCGCCTCGGTTAAGGGCTACGTCGCCGAAGAGTCTACCATCCTGACCAACATCGCCAACGCCCGCGCCGGAGTCCTCGCCGCCGGCAGCGACCACGCCAGCAACATCAACGCCAACAGCAAACTCGACGTCGCCCTCGGACCGTTCTTCCGGCTCCAGGAGCAATATCCCAACCTCAAGGGTAACGAGCAATTTATGCGCTTGACGGATGAGCTTGCCGGGACGGAGAATCGTATCGCAATCGAACGCCAGCGCTACAACAAGACGCTCGAAGACTTCAACGTCTACGTCCGGCAATTCCCGAACAGTATCTGGGCCAACATGGCCGGCTTCCACTACAGGGACGAGTACTTCAAGGGAAATCCGGAGAACAGCGTGGCGCCGAAGGTCGATTTCTCGAAGTAGGAGAATCGAACTGAACTTCGGCCCAGCAAAACGCCGTCGCCAGCCGCGACGGCGTTTTCCTTTCAGACAGCAACCCTACTTCTTGAACGAGGAAACAGCCGTCGCCTCATCGTCCTTCACATCGAAGACCGTATACAGCTTCGTAATCTGCAGCAGATCGTGCACCTTCTTGGTCAGGTTCAGCAGCTTCAGCTCGCCGCCGCTGTTCTTGACCGTCGTAAACGCGCTCACCAGCTCGCCGATTCCTGAGCTGTCGATGTAGCTGATCTCGCCTAGGTTGAGCAAAATCTTGTTCGATCCCTTGGCCAGCACATCGCGAACCGCGTCGCGTATGGTGACACTGCCTTCGCCGAGTGTAATACGGCCGCTTAGGTCCAGAATGGTGATGCCGTCTACCTGGCGAGTCTTTACTTTCATGCTCATGATTTTGTTCTCCTTAGTTCCCCGACTGCGCGGGTGTGCGATGCTTGATCAGTGTCAGTTCCGTCCCAGGATGCAACTGCCGAAAGTTTACCTCATCCATGAAGGCGCGAATGAGGAAGATGCCCCTGCCGGATCCGCGCAGTATGTTTTCCGGTGCCAGCGGATCGGGAATCTTCTCAGGATCGAGCCCAGATCCCTGATCCGCAATTCGCACAATCATCGAATCCGACGTCGTTTCAAACGATGCCTTCACCTGCTTGTTGGCGTCATACGCATTTCCATGCAGCACCGCGTTGACCGCCGCCTCCCGCACCGCCATCGCGATGTGCGGCACGGTGTCCTCATCAAAACCTGCCCGCTCCGCATACTGCTCAGCGATCTGCTCAATCTTATTGACGCTGTCGAGCGAAGACTCCATCGTGTAGCTGACGCGGCTTGTCGTTGAGTCGCCCAAAGCTGTCCTTGCAAGTCCTCGTACCGGTCGTCCACTTCCCAGTCGTACTCCCAAGAACAGCCAGACAACATCAGTGTTGGCAGTTTGCTTGTGGATTTCTCGAATGTCAAGGAACCATCCTGTTTTGTCAAGTTCGTGCGCTCTCTTTGTCATACGCAAACACGTTTGATAGTGATCTCTATCTAAGGAGCCTCTGATCAAATGTTTCTGCAAAATAATTCATGTTCCAAGTCCCTGCTGTCATCCTGACCCTTCAGCGAAGCGAAGGGGAAGGATCCCGAGAACCTCCACATAGCCGATACATTCGGCAACTTTCCTCGACGATTACTCCGCTCCTGCCAGCTACACCTGAAACTCCACGCCGCCCGCCCAGCGACTTTTCATCCGGAGACCCGTCCGCCGTCTGCAGGATCATTCAGGCAGTGTAAAGTGGCCACAGGAATCCTCGAAACTCACGTCATGACCAGGCATGCCAATCAACGGACCACCGTCTTCTCACTGATGGGAACCGCGGTCATCGACTCTCACGGCAACGGGCTCGGCCACATTCGCGAGGTAGCCGTTGCACCTTCGAGCGACGCTGCTCATGTTTATGGACTCCTCATCGACCCTCCCGCAGCCAGGCGCGGCGCCCCGCCTTCCCTCATCCTCATCGGCGACCTGCAGTTCACCCCTGCCGGAGCTATTCAGCTTCACGATGCCGGACAGCTCAGCCCGGCGCCGGCAGACGACACCCTCCTCCTGCTCGAACGCGATCTGCTCGACCAGCAGATCATCGACGTCCACGGCCACAAGGTCGTACGCGTCAACGACGTCAACCTGCTCTGGGAGACGGTGCCCGACTCCGGCGAAAGCCTCGCGCTCCGCATCTCCGAGGTTGAGGTCGGCATGCGCGGCGCAGTCCGCCGCCTCTTGAAAGGCTTGCCTTTCGCATCGGTCAACCGAATCGCCTGCCGTTTCAACGCCAACACTATCCCGTGGGACTTCGTCGACCTCATCGACCGCGACCCCGCCCGCCGCGTCCGCCTCAAGATCGAGCAGGACCGCCTCTCCCGTATGCACCCCTCTGACATCGCCGACATCCTCGAAGAGCTCGCCCCCGCCGAACGCAACGCCCTCTTCATCTCCCTCGACGAAGAGGTCGCCGCCGAGGCCCTCGAAGAGGTCAAGCCCAAAATGCAGCAGGCATTGATCGAATCGCTCGACTCCGAGCAGATCGCCGGCATCGTCGAAGAGATGGACCCCGGAGCCGCCGCCGACCTCCTCTCCGAGCTCCCCGAAGAACGCTCCGGCGCCATCCTCGAAGAGATGGATCCCGAAGAGCGCCAGGAGGTCGAAGAACTCCTCGAATTCTCCGGCGACTCAGCCGCCGGCCGCATGACCACCGAGTACGTCGCGCTCCCCACCTCCGCTCACGTCGACCAGGCCGTCTCAGCCCTGCGCGACTTTGAAGGCGACCTCGAAACCATCACCGACATCTACCTCTTGGACCAGGACGAGAAGATCGTCTCCCTTATTCCTCTCGTCCAGCTTCTGCTCTCGCCCGGCAGCACTCCGCTGGCCGAGCTCCCGCAGGGCCATCTCGTCACCTGCAGCGTAGACGCCAATGGCCGCAAAGTCGCCGAGCTTTTCGACAAATACAACCTGCGTTCACTCCCCGTCGTCGATAACGAAAAGCGCCTCACCGGCGTCATCCACGCCGAACAAATCATCGCTTTGCTCCGCGAAAACCACTAAGTCCTTGTCGTCATGCCGAGCGCAGCGAAGCATTCCGACACGCCCGACCCAGCCCGTACCTCCCCACGCTTTCTGCCACTGGCCGGCCAGATCTTCGCTGCCGCCTGACTCGCGTAGAAACCTGCCTGATCGAAGCTTGTCCATCTGAGCCAACAGTCCGCTGCCGCATGTGGCTCCTTGTCGGGCCGATAGAAAACTCACGTCCCTTCTGTTTGGATACACTAACCATCAATCGCTGCAACGAGCCGCGAGACAGATTCAGAGGGAAAAAACTGTATCGATGAAGATTCTGTACGCCACTATACTTACCGCTAACGACACCGCCCTCTATCGTCTCTGGGCCCTCGAGCGCCTCGGCCACCATGTCATCCCCTTCAACTTCCTCGACTACATCCCCGAAAACCGGATCGCCCGGAGCATCGCCTGGCGCGTTGCCGCAGGCCCTTCAGTAAGCCGTCTCAATCGCGATCTGCTCCGCCTCGCCCAACAGGAGAAACCCGATATCCTTTGGACCGACAAACTCCTCTGGGTCCGCCCTCGCGTGATCGATCAAATCCGGGATCTCGGCATCGCCACTGTCAGCTACATGATCGATAACCCCTTCGGAACCCGCAAAGATCCCGGCTGGCGTCTTTACATGAAGACCATCCCCCACTACGATCTCCACGTCGTCCAGCGCGACAAGAACATCCTCGACTACACCTCGCGCGGCGCCCGCGACGTCATCAAAATCCAGACCGCCTACGAGCCCACCCTCCAGTTTCCGCCTCCTCCCGGCTGGTCCGATGCCGACCGTGACCGCCACGTCTCCTTCATCGGCACGCCCTACGACGACCGCGCCGGCATCCTCACTCGTCTATGGCGCGACGAAGCTCTCTCCGTCGTCGTCTCCGGTCGGCGTAGCCACTGGGCTCGCGCCTTAAAGCCCGACGCTCTCCAGGCCATCTTCCGCCACGGCGAGCTCTATGCCCACGACTATCGCGACGCCATCTGGCGCTCCCGCATCAACCTCAGCTTTCTCACCAAATCCAATCAGGATGAGTTCGTCCACAAAAGTTTCGAGATTGCCGGCTGCGGCGGCTTCCTTCTAGCCGAACGCTCTCCCGGACACTCGCAGCGTTTTCAGGAAGACGAAGAAGCTGTCTTCTTCTCCGACTACGCCGAACTCGCCCGCAAGATTCACCGCTACCTGCCCGACGAAGTCGCCCGCAACCGCATCGCTGCCGCCGGCCATATCCGCGCCGCGCGCGACGGCTATCACAACGACCGCCAGGTTCAGCTCATAGTCGAACGCATAGAGTCGATCCTCAACCAGGGCCGCCCCCACACCGTCGACTCCTCGCCTCTGGAGTCTCATTGATCTTCGATCTCCTCAGGGACACTCCGCCTCCGCATGCCTCCGCTGACGTCTGCATCGTGGGCGCGGGAGCGGCAGGCATCGTCCTCGCCATCGAACTCGTCAACCGCGGCAAGACGGTCCTGCTGCTCGAAGGCGGCGGCGCCCAGCGCGAAGACTCCTCCCAGCAGCTCTACGACAGCGAGGTTGTCGGCCTTCCTCATCGCGGCATCCACACCGGCCGCATCCGTGCCAAGGGCGGCTCGACCGTGCGCTGGGGAGGCCAGATCCTCGAGCTCGACGCCTACGACTTCCTCCCCCGGCCCAACGTGCCCGCGAGCGGCTGGCCCTTCCGCAAATCAGAACTCATCCCCTTCTACGAGCGCGCCCGAACCCTCGAAGGCCTCGCCTCCGCGCAACGCAGCGACACCGCCGTCTGGCGCGCGCTACAGCTTCCCTTCGTCCAGTTCCCGGATCTCGAATCCTATCTCTCCCGCTGGTGCCCCGAGCCGAACTTCGCCCGCCTGCACCAGACTACCCTCGCAACGCACCCCAATCTCAACCTCTGGCTGCACGCCAACGCCGTCGAGCTTTCGATCGACAATGGAGTCGCCACCCGCCTCCGCTGCCGCACCCTTACCGGAATCGAGGCCGCCTTCCTCGCCGGCCGCTTCCTCTTCTGCCTCGGCGGCATCGAAAGCTCCCGCTTCTTTCTCCAGCCGCGTCCCGGCGGTCTGCCCTGGAACCGCTCCAGCCTCCTCGGAAGGCACTTCCAGGATCACATTGACTGCAACGCCGCCCTGATCGAACCTCACGATCGCAAAGCCTTTCACTCGACCTTCGATCCCATCTATCTCGACGGATTCAAATACCTGCCCAAGCTGCGTCTCCTTCCGCACGCTCAGCTCGAACACAACACCCTCAACATCGGTTCGACCATGGCCTTTGAAGACACCGGCAAAGCCCGCACCCAGGCCAAGGTCACCGTCCGCAATCTCATGCGCGGCCGCTTCCACGAGGTCACCCGCGGCAACCTGCGCCACACCGCTGCCCATCTTCCCATGCTCCTCCACCAGGCCTGGCGATATAAGATCGAGCGCCGCGCCTTCGCCCCCCCGCACGTCCGCATCTTCCTTCGCGTTCACTGCGAGCAGGAACCCACCTCCCAGAGCAGCATCACTCTCACCACCGAGCGCGATGCCCTCGGCCTCCTCCGCGCCCGCCTCGACTGGCAGATCTCCGAGCGCGAATTCGGCGCCATTCGCAAGTACGTCCTCCTCGCCCAGCGCTCTCTCGCCTCCATCGCCCGCGTAACGCCCGACCCGGACCTGATCTCCAGCGACCCCGCCTTCCTCGCACGCTGCGACGACAGCAATCACCACATGGGCGGCATGCGCATGGCCTCCTCCGACGCAACCGGCATCGTCGACACCAACCTCCGCCTCTTCGGCACAACCAACACCTACATCTGCAGCTCCGCCGTCTTTCCTACCTCCGGCTTCTCCAATCCCACCCACACCGTACTCGCCCTCGCCGTCCGCCTCTGCGACCACCTCACACTCGAACGTGCTTGAAGCGCTCGCGTCGCTGCATCGAGAGCATATAAGTCAAATGCGGGTCCAACTTCTTGCCATGGTTCTGCGCCCTGCCGACCGAAAGATCCCAGTTTTCTTACCATCACCCTGAATCTGTCCGCAGCGAATACTCCCTTGTTCTTGCTGTCATCCTGACCCTCGAGCATCGCGAAGGGGAAGGATCCCGATACGTTCCACAAGCCCAATACACTCATTCCATTTCTTCCAACTCCTTCGCACATTCCAAACTATCGCGTATTTACCCCTCGATTCGATCTCGAACCTGATCCGGACTTCGCAATTCCCCCGCCCCACGCCCGATTGAATACTCAGCCCCGGTAAACTCGAAAGCACATGGAGACCCTCATACTCGCCGACACCAACCGGCGCACTACCCGCCTCGGCTTCGGCTGCTCCAGCCTCATGGGCGCAACCGGCCGCCGCGAATCCCTCCGCCTGCTCGAAGCCGCATACGACGCCGGCATCCGCCATCTCGACGTCGCTCCTATGTACGGCTACGGCGAAGCCGAGAGCTGCCTCGGAGAATTCCTTCAACGCCATCGATCCGACGTCACCGTCACCACAAAGTACGGCATCCCCCCCGCGCGAAACTCCACTCTCCTCCGCCTCGGCCGCCGCCTCGCCACGCCCATGCTCCAGCATCTCCCCACGCTCAAACAACGCCTCGCCCAAGCAGCCAACACGATCGCCACCCACAACCAGCCCAAACCCGCCTTCACCGCCGCCCAGGCCGCAGCCTCGCTCGCCCGCAGCCTCGCCGCCCTCCGCACCGGCCGCATCGACCTCTGGCTCCTGCACGAGGTCAAAGCCCCCGAGCTTGCCGACGAAGCTCTGCTCCGCTTCCTCGAAGCGCAGGTCCGGCAGGGAACCATCGGCTCCTTCGGCATAGGCAGCACCGCCGGCCAGATTCCCGCGCTCACCGCAGAGCGCCCCGCCTACTGCCGCATCCTGCAGTACGAGTGGTCGATCCTGCAATCACCGCTCCCGAACCCTCCCGGCGCTTCTCCCTTCCGCATTCATAACCGCGCCCTCACCGCCAACTTCCGCACCCTCCATGCCGCCCTCCTCCAGCACCCAGCGATCCTCCAACGCTGGTCCCGGGCCGTCGACGGAGACCTCGCCGACCCGCACCTCCTTTCGAGCCTCATGCTCAAGGCCGCCCTCGTCATGAACCCATCTGCCATCGTGCTCTTCTCGTCCAAACGCCCCGTCCACATCCGCGCCAACGTCGACACCGCCGCCAACTCGTCTCTCGAAGCGCCCTCGCGCACTCTCTTCCAGCTCGCACAAGTGGAAATCGGTCAGCTCATTCCCGCATCGGCATAGACCATCTCGATACTCCGCGCGAGCCCGGCGGCCTCCCCACCGACTGAAAAGAAAACTTAGGTTAGCCTAGAAGACGGCGAGCCACCGCGTTCTCCTGATCAGCACAAAGGACCAGATCAATGACCGCTTGGCGCACCTGGAGAACTCGCCTCATCCTCATCTTCGCCGTGCTCGGCCCCGGCTTCATCACCGCCAACGTCGACAACGATGCCGGCGGCATCCTCACCTACTCCCAGGCCGGCGCACAGTACGGCTACACCCTCCTCTGGACGATGATCCCCATCACCCTCGCCCTCATCGTCGTGCAGGAGATGTGCGCCCGCATGGGCGTCGTCACCGGCAAGGGCCTCTCCGATCTCATCCGCGAAGAGTTCGGCCTCCGCATCACCTTCGTCATCATGGCGCTGCTCATCCTCGTCAACTTCACCAACGTCGTCACCGAGTTCTCCGGCATCGCCGGCTCCATGCAGCTCTTCCACGTCAGCAAATATCTCAGCGTCCCCATCTGCGCCTTCATCGTCTGGGCGCTCGTCGTCAAGGGCGACTACAAAAGCGTCGAAAAGATTTTCCTCATCGCCAGCGTCTTCTACATCGCCTACATCATCACCGGCGTGCTCAGCGGACCCGACTGGCACCTCGCCATGGTCGAAACCGTCAAGCTCCCGCCCCGCCGCATGTGGTCCGACAAAAGCTACGTCTACATGACCGTCGCTGTCATCGGCACCACCATCGCCCCCTGGATGCAGTTCTACCTGCAGTCTTCGATCGTCGACAAAGGCGTCAGCATCCGCAAGTACAAGGCCTCCCGCCTCGACGTCATCATCGGCTCCATCTTCACCGACGTCGTCGCCTGGTTCATCGTCGTCGCCTGCGCCGCTACCCTCTACACCCACGGCATCCGCAACATCGCCGAAGCCTCCGACGCCGCCGGAGCCATGAAGCCTCTCGCAGGCCAGTACGCCTTCATCCTCTTCGCCGCCGGCCTCTTCAACGCCTCGCTCTTCGCCGCCTCCATTCTCCCGCTCTCCACCGCCTACGTCGTCTGCGAAGGCCTCGGCGTCGAAAGCGGCCTCGACAAAACCTTCGCCGAAGCTAAATTCTTCTACTGGCTCTACAGCCTCCTGCTCTTCGCCGGCGCCGCCGTCGTCCTCATTCCCAACTTCCCCCTGGTCCAGTTCAGCATCCTCTCGCAGGTCCTCAACGGCATCCTCCTCCCCGTCGTGCTCATCTTCATGCTCAAGCTCATCAACAAGCACGACCTCATGGGCAGCTACACCAACAGCCACTGGTTCAACGCCATCGCCTGGCTCACCGCCATCATCGTCATCTGCCTCTCCCTCGTCCTGGTCTGGAACACCCTCCACACCTAAACGCTACATCCATACCTGTCGTCACTTATTCTTGCTGTCCTTGCAGTTGCCTGTTCTCGCAGTAGTCTGCTCTTGCAGTTGCCCGTCCTTGCTGTTTCCTGTTCTTACTGTTGTCTGTTTCTGCTGTTGTCTGTTTCTGCTGTCATCCTGAGCGCAGCGAAGGACCCCGACGCCCTCGCGACAGTCGATATACATCACATCTTTCTGCCAAAGCTTTTCCCATGGGGGGAAATCTATGCCCGAAGGCCACGTCTACATCCTCGGCAGCTCCACCGGCACCCTCTACACCGGAGTCACCAGCAACTTCGACCAGCGCCTCTTCGAACATCGCAACGGCTTCAAATCCACATTCGCCGCCAAACACCAATGCAACCGCCTCCTTCTCCACGAGCGATTCAACGACATCCGATCAGCCATCGCCCGAGAGAAGCAAATCAAAGGTTGGACGCGCACCAGGAAGCTTGCCCTTATCACCCAGACCAACCCCGAGTTCAAAGACCTGGCCGCAGCACACGGCTGGAAGCTGCTCCATCCGACGCAAAAGATCTCCGGCCAGCAGTAAAGCCGCCCCCTAAGCCTCCGCTCCCGGCAAAGCCAAGCGGAACGCAATCTGTGGCCGATCCTAGCCATCCGCCGCGTCGCCTTCATGCTGCTTTAAGCATGCCCGGCGCATGATGAGTCCAGCGCGTAAGCACGCAAGCTGGGAGACGCATTATGGTAATTCATTCCGTCGCAGTGTTCACCGTATCTGCATTGGTCCTCACCGCAGCAGCCTCCGCCGAAAAAAAGGTCAACCGATCCGCACTCCCGCCCGCCGTGGAGCAGACCGTCCAGGTGCAGTCCCAGGGCTCCACCATCAAAGCCTTCTCGATCGACCATGAAAACGGAGGAACCCAATACGAAGTCGAGATGATCTCGAGCGGACACAGCAAAGACATCGAGATCGCACCCGACGGCACCCTCCTCGAAGTCGAAGAACAGGTCGCCCTCGACTCTCTGCCTGCCGCCGTCCAAGATGCTCTCGCAGCCAAAGCCTCCGGCGCGAAGATCACCAAAGTCGAATCACTCACCAAGAAGGAAAAACTCGTCGCCTACGAAGCGGCAACCCTGAAAGGCACCAAAAAAAGAGAGATCCAGGTAGGCCCGCACGGCGAAAAGCTCGCTCACGAAGAGTAACAGCCACGCTTCTGTCATTGCCTTTGTTTTTCTGGTTGTCATCCCCGAAGGGGATCTGCTGTTCCTTCCCTCGTCCGCTCACCCTCAGATAAAACGGAATCCTTAGGAATCTCTGATTAAGTACCGTTCCCAGTTCTTGCTGTCACCCTGACCCTGAGCATCGCGAAGGGGAGGAGGAAGGATCCCGATACTCTTCACACAGCCCATACCTACAGCAATTTTCTCCCTGGATTTCCGATGCTTAGCCGTCAAACCCGCCACACAACCAACCACTTCTGACTCAATCAGAGTCCCCCTTACAGCAGTTTCCCTTCCGACAAATCCCGGATCAGCCCCAGATCCGCCGCCAGAAAGTCATACCCGGGAAGCTCCGCCAGCCCCACCCAGCGCATATCATTAAAAATCTTGTTCTCCAGCGATCCGCTGAACTCACGTACCACAAAAAACTGCAGATCCACCGCCCCGCCGTTCCTGTACTTATGCCGCACCCGCGTGACCAGCTGCCCAATGTCCGCCCGGATACCCAGCTCTTCGTTCAACTCTCGTGCCAGCGCCGTCTCCGATGTCTCCCCAGCCTCAATCTTGCCCCCGGGAAACTCCCACTTCAGACTCATCGGCTGGTCCGGCTTGCGCTGACAGATCAGCACCTT
The DNA here is from genome assembly GCA_965277545.1 of Edaphobacter sp. GTDB lineage: Bacteria > Acidobacteriota > Terriglobia > Terriglobales > Acidobacteriaceae > Edaphobacter. The sequence continues at coordinate 3,706,612 of OZ255826.1, read as the reverse complement.
CAAACCCGACTCAGGGCCATCGGCCGCCGACCCCCCGCGCAGAATCAGCGCCGCCACCACCATCCGCACTGGTTTCTGAGCTTGTGCCGTACCGTGCTCCTCGAGTTTTCGGATCGGCTGTCGCACCTTGATCTGAGTTAGACGTTACCGCGCGGCAAAAGCTTCCGGCCATCGGCTACACCGCCCGCACCGGCGCTGGAAAATACACCGGCCAGCCTTCCCTGCCGCTCCGCTCTATCAGCTCCGCCGTAGGATTGACCGGAAACGCCCGGCGCGCAATCGCCAGCATCGCCGCGTCATGCACCGAATTGCCGAACACCGCATCCGGAGCCGCAATCCCCGCCCCAGCCAGCGCCTTCACCTTGCCCTCGCCTGTCGGCACATCCAGCAGCGTGTCCGTCACCAGGCCGTCTTTTACCGCAACCCGCGCGCACAGCACTCGTTCCGGCGGAATCCCGAACCGCCGCACACCCTCTTCGATCACCCAGTCATTGGTCGAGCTCACCGCCCACAGCTCCACGCCTCTCCCGCGCAGCTCCTCCACCAGCTCCTTCATCTCGGGAAAGATCTCTCGCTCAATCTCCGCATCAAAAAACGCCTTAGCCGCCCGCCGCATCTCGTCCTCGCGCAGCCTCTGGTACATCTGCACCATATTCCCGCAGATCTCCGCCTCCGACACACCTCCGCGCAGGTACGCCCGGTACCGCCCATCGATCCAGTCCGAAGCCTCGCGCAACACCAGCCCCTTCGCGAGCGTCCAGTTCATGAACCCCATCCCCGCATCGCCCGCCCACAACGTCCCATCGCAATCAAACACCGCAACCGCGGGAGACAACGAACGCACCGCCTCATAAAACTCCGGCGTACTCAGACGAACCACCGAAACCACTTCGCTCACCGACAAACCTCACTCCTCCGTACCACGCCGCAGGCCTTCAAAATCTGCCCAGGGACCTCTGATTGAGTACCGCTCGAACTGAGCACCGCTCCAGGTTTTTGCCGTTATCCTGAGCGTCAGCGAAGGATCCCGATAACCTTCACACAGCCCATGCATCCGACAACTTTCTACGCGTCTAACCTCATGCGTGGCAGTCCTGACCGCCACCAAGCCAGCGGCTCCCTCACTCCCGTCATCTTACCGTGCCCAGCTTTGTTCACCAGACCAAAGCCGCACCGCGTTCGCTTGAATCGGGAACAATTACGCGAGCACCAACGCAGTCTTCCCCTCGTGTAGAAGCGCTTTCCTCAAATCGAGTGCGACGCACAAGCCCACACCCGTCAAGCCGGACGCATCCAACCACCTGGAGGAACTATGAACGACTTCAAACAGCTCACCGGCCCCGAAGGCCTCAAGAAAATCGGCTCCCTTATCGCAGGCGTCCACATCGCCATCCTCGTCACCGCCTCGCCGGACGGCTCCTTCGACAGCCGCCCCATGGCCGTTCAAGCCAAAGACTTCAACGGCTCCGTCTGGTTCCTCACCCGCAACGAGTCCGGCAAAGTCGACGAAATCCAGAACGACTCCCACGCTACCCTCATCTTCGCCGACCCATCCAACTCCAACTACGTCTCCGCCAAAGGCCGCGCCCGCATCCACCAGGACCGCGCCAAGATCCACGAGCTCTGGAACCCTATGTACAAGGCTTGGTTCCCCCAGGGCGAAGACGACCCCAGCATCGCCGTGCTCCGCGTGGACATTCACGAGGCCGACTATTGGGAGGCTTCCTCCAGCAAAATCGTCCGCAGCCTCAAATACCTTGCCGCCGCCGCAACCGGAGGCAGCGTCGACGTAGGCGAAGCCGGCAAAGTCGTCCTCACCTAGCAGCCGACGCCCGCCATCAGCAGTCGCCATTGTTCTTGCCTATACTGTTGCCTTGCCCTTGCTGTTGCTCTTGCCTTTCTGGTTGTCATCCCCGCAGGGGATCTGCTGTTCGCCTTTGCTCTTGCCTTTGGTTGTCCCGTCGGGGTTTGCTGTTCGCTTCACCAACCAAACACACGCACAGGCAGCAAAATGCGTCCACGTCCATCCCGGGCTGCCCCTAAATCGGCGGCAGCCCGTTCACCACCGTCACTCCATCCGGCGGAACAAACCCAAAGTCCGAGTCCTTCACCGGCACATTCTCTTCTATCCCCGAGAACGTAAACTCCGTCGTGGCCCCATCCAGCTCTTCCACCCGCATCCGATCAATCCGCCCCTCCGCCGTTACCCACAGCGCCAGCGACCGCACCCGCTGCTCCATCCCCACCGGCACGCCCGAGATCCGGAACTCCCCACCCTCCGGCGTCACCCTCAGCTCCCCCAGCTCCTTCTTCAACTGCGTATGTCCCAGCAGAAACCTGAGCGGCGACCGCAGATCGTCCAGCTCCTTCGCCGGCACCCGCGTCGCCTGCGAATCCCCCGGCGTATAGAACCACGCAAACTTCCCATCCAGCACAAACACCTTGCCCACCGGCTCGGCATAGCTCCACCGCATCCGCCCCGGCTTCTTCAACAGCAGCGTGCCCTGTTCCTCACGCTTCATCCCCATTCCCGAGTAGCGCTCCGCATACTGCGCCCGCAGCGACCGCAGATGGTTGTAGTGATCGTCCACTTGGCGCACCAGCGCAGCAGACTCAGTCGTCGAGATCTGCGCTCCCCCCTGCCCGGGCAGCACGACCCCCATCAGCACCCAAGCCATCAGAATCCGCTTCGGCGAAATCATCCACCGAACGCAGCTCTTCGGAAGCGCCCCCTCTGAGCCCCTGCTGTCATCCTGAGCGCAGCGAAGGATCCCGACAAACGCCAAACCACCCATAACTCAGCACCTTTTCGCCTGATTGGGCCGCTGAGCAGTCACCGCAGCACCGTCCTCGCCCGGCGTCCACGGCAAACTCACAAAAGCCGCTCCGCTACTGCAGCGGATGTGTGCAGTTGGTGCCACCCGTCGAGTCCACCCGCACCGTATTGTTCTCGTCGGCGCAGTAGCCGTTATCGCCGGACCGCCCCACCGACTGCGGCACCGCCGTGATCTCAAATCCCGTATACATATCCTGATTATTCACCGTAACCTTTGTGCAGTTGGTGATCGCGAACGTGTACCCGGCCTTCTGCCCCGTCGCCAGGTCCTGCGGAATCAGCTGCGACGACTGCGCCGAAGGAGCCCCCGACTTGGGGTCGCCACCCAGCTGCGCGATCGAGCACGCAAAGCCATTCCCCGGGTACTCCGAGTTGTACTGCAGCTCCGCCTGCCCGATCGTCTGCACCGACTGCACCGCGGACCGCTCATTGGCCTGTTTTCGCACCTTCAACATCTGCGGCACCGCAAGCGTCATCAGAATCAGCATCACCGACATCACGATCAGAAGCTCGATCAGCGTAAATCCCGCTTCATTCCCGCTCGCTTCCACCCATTCCCCTGCGCCAATCCGCCCGCGTGCCTTCATCGTCGTCCCATTCCTCGGCCACCAGTGTATCGAGCCCGCGCCAACTCCGCCAGACTCCCCCGCCTCAGCACGCCAGGTCGCCCCGCTCAATCTGCATCGATCCAAGATTGCCCAGCAGCGTCAACGCCATCGTCTCCGGCTGGAATAGCTCCTGCGCCAGCTCCTGCACGTCCGCCGGCCTCACCGCTTCAATCTCATCCATAATCTCGTCCACGCCGAAGAAACGCCCGAAGTACATCTGCTGCCGCGCCAGATTCGCCATCCGGCTCCCCGAGCTCTCAAGCCCGATCACCATATTGCTCTTCAGCTGGTCCTTCGCGCGCTTCAGCTCCACATCGCTCACCGTCTCTTCCTTCAGACGCCGCAGCTCGGCGAGCGTAAGCTCCAGCACCTTCTGCGTCTTGTCCACCGACGTCCCCGCATACACGCACAGCAACCCCGTATCCCGGAACGGATTCATCTCCGAATAGATCGAATACGCTAGCCCCTGGTCCTCACGGATTGTCTGGAACAGCCGCGAGCTCATCCCCCCGCCCAGCATCGTATTCAGCAGATACACTCCATACCGCCGCCGATCGTTTACCGGAGGCGCCGGCATCCCCAGGCAAAACTGCACCTGCTCAAGCGACTTCTTGCGCTTCAACGTAATATGCGGCGTCGCCCGCGGCGCAGCCACCTTCGCCGGCATGCCGTCTCCACTCGCCGCCAGCGACGCGAACTCCCGCTCCACCTGCGCCACAAAATCGTCATGCTCCAGATTCCCCGCCGCCGAAAACACCATATTCCGCGGCGTAAACTGCCCCGCATAGTAATCGAACAGCTTCTGCTGGTCGAAGCTCGACACCGTCTTCTTCGTCCCCAGAATCGGCCGCCCCAGCGCATCCCCCTTCCAGAAGTTCTGCGTCCAGATCTCGTGCACCAGGTAGTCCGGGTTGTCCTCGTCCATCTTGATCTCTTCGAGAATCACGCCCTGCTCCCGCGCCACATCCTCCGGCGTAAACACCGGGTGCAGCACCAGGTCCGACAGCACGTCCAGCGCCGGAGCCACATTCTCATCCAGCACCTTGATGTTGAAGCACACCATCTCCTTGCCCGTGAACGCGTCCAGATTCCCGCCGATCGTGTCCACCTCGCGCGCAATCTGCTGCGCCGACCTCGAGGTCGTTCCCTTGAACACCATGTGCTCGACAAAGTGCGAGATGCCGTTCACCTCCGGCCGCTCATCCCTCGACCCCGACCCGATCCACGCCCCCATCGACACGCTCCGCACATGCGGCATGCTCTCGGTCAGCACCAGCAGCCCGTTCTCCAAAACTGTCTTCCGAATATTCCGCGGAGCGCTTTTGCTCACCGCAATCTCATCCAACACCGTTGCCGCCATGCCGACTCCTTCTATCTCTCTTATTGTTTCACAGCGAGACCGGGACCGCACCGCACTCTCGCGTAGTGGTTTATGTATTCTTTATAAGCTATTGCAGAATTTCCGTTTACCATCTTCCATCGTACCATCCAGCTATCCTTGAACAGCCTCCGCCATCACGGAACGGGCACTCTGTTTCTTGCCGTCATTCTGAACGAAGTGAAGAATCCCGAGACCCTCGAATCAACCCATGCAGCAGGAAGCTTTCAACCCGCTTCTCCCCCGAGAGGACTCCCGCTCGCAGGAGTAAACTTACTAGGAGCGCCAGACAATATCCCCACACCTATGTCCCCGGAAGCCACGGTCGAACAACCCGCTACCAGCAGCAGCCTCTTCGGTCTCAGCCTGCAGGAGCTCACCACCCTCATGGCCCTTCACGGCCAGAAGCCCTACCGCGCCGCCCAGCTCCACGAAGCCCTGTACCGCCAGCGCGTCACCTCCCTCGACCAGATCACCACCCTCACCCTGTCCCTCCGCGAATCTCTCGCCGCCGAGGGTTACACCATCGGCCTCCCTGAGATCGTCCAGACCGCCCGCTCCATCGACGGCACCGAGCGCTACCTCATCCGCATGGCCGACGGCGAAACCGTCGAGACCGTCTGGATGCCCGACGGCGACGGCGGCGAACGCGGCGACGGCTCCCAGGCCGCCGCCGAAGAAGAGTTCGAAGACGCCGCGCCCCTGCTCCAAACCGGCAGCGCAATCCGCATCCACCGCCGCTCTACCATCTGTGTCTCCAGCCAGGTAGGCTGCGCCGTCAACTGCCAGTTCTGCCTCACCGCCAGACTCGGCCTCCGCCGCAATCTCACCCCCGGCGAGATCGCCGGCCAGGTCGCCGCCGTCCTTAACCGCCACCAGGTCGAGCTCGGCAGCTCCAGAGGCAACCCCACCCCCGCCCGCATCAACCTCGTCTTCATGGGCATGGGCGAGCCCTTCCTCAACTACGACCACTTCATCGCCGCCGTCCGCCTGCTCACCCAGATGCCCATCCCGGAATCCCGCATGACCGTCAGCACCTCCGGCATCCTCCCCGGCATTCTCCGCTTCGCCCAGGAAGACATCCGCCCTAAGCTCGCTGTCAGCCTCAACGCCTCCAACGATCAGGTCCGCGAGTCCATCATGCCCATCACCCGCAAATGGAACATCGCCGCCCTTCTCGACGCACTCTCGACCATCCCCCTGCGCAATCGAGAATGGATCACCTTCGAGTACGTCCTGCTCGGCGGCATCAACGACAGCCCCCAGCATGCGAAAGAGCTGATCGCCCTCCTCACCGGCCTCCGCTGCAAGGTCAACCTCATCGTCTGGAACTCCGGCCCGGACATGCCCTTCCACGAGCCCACCCGCGCCGAAGCCCTTGCCTTCCAGAACCGCATCATCGCCGCCGGCATCCCCGCCTACATCCGCCGCCCCCGCGGCCGCGACATCTACGCCGCCTGCGGCCAGCTCAAACGCACCCTCGAAAACCCCGAAGATCCGCTCGCTCCCAACCTCGTGACTCTCCACCCGGCCGTCCATCTCTCCGCATAGCAGTGATTAGACGCTGTCTCCTAGCCCTTGCTGTCCCCGTAATTGCTGCTCCCAGGTTCTTGCTGTCATCCTGACCATCGAGCGAAGCGAAGGGGAGTAGGGAATAGGGAATAGGGAATAGAAAACCAGAAGCAGAGGGTCCCTGCTCCCTGCCTTTGCCCTTGCCTTTCTGGTTGTCATCCCCGAAGGGGATCTGCTGTTCGGGAGTGCTGCTCCTAGCCCTTGCTGTCCCCGTAATTGCTGCTTCCAGGTTCTTGCTGTCATCCTGACCCCTCGAGCGAAGCGAAGGGGAAGGATCCCGATATCCTTCACACAGCCTATACACGCAACACCTTTCTTCCTGTATCCCCGATGCTCAGCCCCAAATTCGCACCGCAACCAATAACTTTCGCTTAATCAGAGACCCCCGTGGGCGCCGGCCTGCTCAACAACCATTCAGCGCTTGACCCGCATATTCTCCGTACACCGCTGCAGCAAAGAACGCAGGCTCTCGATCTCGCCTCGATCGAAGCCGGCAGTCATCCTCTCGTCAACGCCCTTCAGCAGAGGATGTGCGCTTCTCAGCACGTCTTTACCGGCGCTGGTCAGCTCGCTCACCCGAATCCGGCCATGAGTCGGGTGCGCTTCCCGGCGGATGAGCCCCAATCGTTCGAGATTCGCCACAATCCCCAGCATGCTCTGCGCCGTAACGAACGCGGCACGCGCCAGCGTCGCATTCGAGATGCCGGGCTGCGATTCCACGGCAGCAAGAACGTTGTACTGCGGCGTGGTGAGGCCAAGAGGCTCCAGCTGTTCGTCCATCATCAGCCGCAAAGCATGTTGCGCCGCCTTGAGCATGTAGCCCAACCGATGCGCCTGAGGGTGTTCCATGGGTCCCGTTTTTTTCATTCGAATCCTACTTGACATATAAGGGGCCTTACATGTTTATATAAGGGCCATGACAACATCTCCTGGAATCAACCACCCGAATTCTCCCACAGTCACTCTGGACCCCAAAGGCGACTATCTCACGTTCATCAACACCTTCAAGGTAGAGCCAGACAAGGCAGACCAGTTGCTCGAAGCGCTGCGGAAGGCCACGGAGGACCTCTTCCGTCATGAACCCGGCTTCCTCTCCGTGAGTCTCCATATGAGCATGGATCGAAGCCGGATTGTGAACTACGCCCAGTGGCGCTCGAAACAGGATTACGAAACGATGAGCAGGAAGCCTGAAGTTCAAGCCCACATGAAAGGAGCCGCAGCCCTGGCAACTTCCTTTGATCCAGTGGATTACGATCTCAAACACGTAGTTCTTCCTGGTTGAAAATGGGCAAAGTCTGGGTAGGCGTAGCCAGCCGGGAACATGTGATCGCTGCCGTCCGCGGAGGCTTCTGCCAACTGAATCATGGCAGAGAAGCTCCGGTCCGCCGGCTAAGCCCCGGCGATTGGATCATCTTCTATTCACCACGGACGCGGATGGAGGGCGGCGAAGCGCTCCAAGCCTTCACTGCAGTAGGAACGATTATCGACGAGCGCCCCTTCCAGGTCGAGCAAGGGAAAGGCTTCTATCCCTTCCGCAGGGAGACGCGCTATCTCAAGACGAAGGAAGCTCCTATTCAGCCGATGCTCGATGACCTGACCTTCACGCAAGGCCGGAGTAACTGGGGTAGGACCCTTCGTCGAGGGGTGTTTGAAATCAGCCGCGAAGACTACGCCAGGATCGCTCATGCGATGGGCATCCGCGTATCTTTCCATCGGGCCTGATAGGGACCAGGGAACCTCTGATTTAGGGAGCCTCTAATTAAGTGTGCTCAGCCCCAAAGTTCGCTTCACAACCAAGGACTTCTCCTCATTCCTTCGCTCCGAAAAGGACGAAGCCTGAGAGAATCTCCCTTTGTCGACGGAATCAGAGCTTCTTAGACCACTGTCCAGAAACTTCCGCAAGTCGTCATTTCGACCGAAGCCGCGCGGTCTCATCGCGCGGCGCAGTGGAGAAATCCCGTATTTCGCCTTTGTTTGCTCCCGTCACGAAACTCGATTCCGCAGCATTTATACCCGCCGGAGCAAAGCATGATCCATCCTCTCTCGGTATTCGCCTTTGCTTGTGGTCCGCGCCGGAGCTGACCTGAGAATCATCCTCAGAAATTACTGGTCTTACCATCTGGGTTCAACCTGCCGAACACCGATTCGTCCGCCCTCTTGACACTCCTGCTATACTTTAAAAAGTAGTGACTAAGTGCCCGGCTGACGAGCCGGGTTTTGTTTTTAACCGGCACTGCGGGACCTCCCATTACATTGGAGGTCCAAACCTAACTCTTCTGTTTCGAAGAATTTGCGCAATTTTGTAGGGGGGAGGGGGGTAGCTATGCGAACATTGCAATTGGGCAAGAACAAGCCGCTGCTATCCTTCTCCCACAGCAGGTAAACCCGCATGCCCTCCCAACCCAGGCTGAAGCCCGCTCCGAGCCGGAACGCCTCCGTCGCCGGAGCCGCCACCGCCCTCGTCCTGCTCACCGCGCTGAACTTCGTCAACTACATCGACCGCTACATCCTGCCCGGCGTCCAGGAGCAGGTCAAAGGCGAGTTCCACATCTCCGACGCCCAGATCGGCTCCCTTACCCTCTGGTTCATGCTCGCCTACATGGCCACTTCGCCCATTACAGGCTGGCTCGGGGATCGCTTCCCCCGCAAGCCCATGATCGTCGCCGCCGCTCTCTTCTGGTGCGGCATCAACTTTCTCACCGCTACCGTCCACTCCTACGACTCGCTCAACCTCCGCCATGCCGCCCTTGGGGTAGGCGAGGCCAGCTTCGGCATCTTCGCCCCCTCGCTCCTCGCCGACTTCTACCCCGCCGACCAGCGCAACCGCGTCCTCACCATCTTCAACGTCGCCATCCCCGTCGGCGCGGCCCTCGGCTACCTCGTCGGCGGCACCGTCGGCGAACACTTCGGCTGGCGCATGTCCTTCATCGTCTCCGCCATCCCCGGCGCCCTCATCGCCCTCCTCATCGCCTTCTTCATGAAAGAACCCGCAAGGGGCGCCAGCCAGCACGAGAAAGCCAAAATGGAGAAGGGTACGGTCCTCTCGCTTCTCAAGAACAAAGCCTATCTCTCCTCCATCCTCGGTTACGCGGCCGTCACCTTCTCGCTCGGCGGCATCTCCTGGTGGATGCCTTCGTTCCTCCAGCGCGTAGACGGCCGCTCCCAGTCCTCCGCAGCCTACATCATGGGCGCCATCACCGTCGTCGCCGGCCTCGGAGGCACCATCACCGGCGGCGCCATCGCGCAGAGATGGTCCCGTACCAATCCCAAAGCCCTTTACCTCGTCCCTTCCATCAGCGCCGCCATCGCCGTTCCTCCCGCGCTCCTGTGCTTCTTCGGCCCCCACCCCCTCACCCTCTACGGTCTGGCCGCGGCCATCTTCCTCATCTTTCTCGGCACCGGCCCTGTGAACGCCGCCACCCTCAACGCCGTCCGCCCCGAGATCCGCGCCACCGCCATGGCCGGCCAGTTGTTCCTCATCCACGCCCTCGGCGATGCCATCTCCCCGCGCATCATCGGCACCGTCAGCGACCACTCCAACCTTAACCTGGGCCTGGGTTCGACCTTGATCACCATGCTCCTCGCGTCGGTCATCTTCTTTTTTGGCTCCCGCTACGCTCCTCCCCTGCAGGCCGGCGTACAGACCGCAGCCGCATGATCCTCGCCATCCAGCTCGCCGCCTGGCTCGTCGCCCTTACTTGGCTGTGGAAGGTCGTCGCCGCCGCGCGAGGTCTCCCTACCATCCCCGATCTCCTGCTGCCCGTCCACAATCTCAGCCCGAATAGATCACCCTCGATCACCGTCGTCGTGCCCAGCCGCAACGAAGCCGCCAACATCGCCGCTACGCTCGAATCCCTGCTCAACCAGGACTACCCCAACCTCCAGATCATCACCGTCAACGACCGCTCCACCGATGACACCGGCGCCATCATTACGGCGATCGCTAACGAACACCCAGACAAGCTCCGCGCCATCCACATCGCCGATCTCCCGGAAGGCTGGCTCGGCAAGACTCACGCCATGGCCCTCGCCGCCCGACAGGCCCCCACCGACTACCTCCTCTTCACCGACGGCGACGTCCTCTTCCGCTCCGATGCCATCCGCCTCTCGCTCGCCAGCGCCGTGGCCACAGGCGCCGACCACCACATCACCATCCCCACCACCATCATCAAGCGCTGGGACGAGGCCGCCATCCTGGCCTTCTTGCAAACCTTCGGTCTCTGGGGAGCACGCTTCTGGCGCATCTCCAATCCCAAGGCAAAGCGAGACGCCCTCGGCGTCGGAGCCTTTAATCTCCTCCGCCGCGAGGCTTACCTTGCCGTCGGCGGCTTCGAGGCCCTGCGGATGGAGATCATCGAAGATCTTGGCCTCGGCCGCCGCATCAAGCGCGCTGGCCTCGCCCAGCGCATCGCCTTCGGACGCGGCCTAGTCCGCATTCACTGGGCGACAGGGGTCAACGGCATCGTGAGCGTCATGACCAAGAACCTCTGGGCAGCCTTCGGCTTCTACGTTTCGCTGGCGCTTCTGGCCTGTCTCTGGCTGCTCAGCTTCTGCGTCGCTCCAGCCGTTGCACTCTTCTGGCAACCCACCCGCATTCCGGCAATCCTTGCGCTCGGTTCAGTCGCGTATGCCTACCGCTTGATGGGCCGTCGCTCCGGCCTCTCCGCGTGGAACGCATTCGCATTCCCGGTCAGTGCTCTGATCTTCGTCTTTGCCCTGCTCCGCTCCATGGTCACGACGCTGCGGCAGGGAGGGGTCGTTTGGCGGGGCACCTTCTACCCGCTTGTCGAGCTGCGGAAGAACGCCGCACCGCTTCTTGAATCTAGGGAGGGATCAGGCGCCAACTAATACTTTGCCATAGCGCTTCTCGACATACTCATCGAGAATTACCTGGAACTCCTCGACGATCTGATCGCCCTTGAGCGTGGTGAACAGCTTTCCATCCACGTACACCGGCGCCTTCGGCTCCTCAAAGGTTCCAGGGAGCGAGATGCCGATGTTGGCGTGCTTCGACTCACCCGGACCGTTGACGATGCAGCCCATGACCGCAAGCTTCAACTCTTCAACTCCCGGATACTGCTTCTTCCACTCCGGCATCGATGCCACAAGGTAGCTTTGGATGCGCTCGGCAAGCTCCTGAAAGTATGTTGAGGTTGTTCTTCCGCACCCCGGGCAACTCGTCACCTGCGGCATAAAGCTGCGAATGCCGAGCGACTGGAGGATCTGCTGGCTGCAGCGTACCTCGTCGGAGCGATCGCCCCCCGGAGTCGGCGTCAGACTCACGCGGATGGTATCTCCGATGCCGGCGAGAAGCAGTGGAGCAAGGCCCGAAGCCGAAGCCACAACGCCCTTCATCCCCATGCCTGCCTCTGTCAGCCCCAGGTGCAGCGCATAGTCGCATCGCTTGGCAAGCTCGGTATACACGTCGATGAGGTCCCGGACACCCGACACCTTGGCACTTAGTATGATCTGGTCGCGCCGTAGCCCATACCGCTCTGCCGCTGACGCATTGTCCAGCGCCGACACCACCATGGCCTCCATCATCACGTCGCGGGCGGGTAGGGGGCTGGCCGCCTTTGAATTTTCATCCATCATCTTCGTCAGCAGCGCCTGGTCGAGAGAGCCCCAGTTCACTCCGATCCGGACCGGCTTCTGATGCTCTACCGCAACCTCAACCATCGTCCGGAAGTTGTCGTCATCCTTCCGCCCGATCGAACAATTACCGGGATTGATCCTGTACTTGGCCAGCGCTTCAGCCGCAGCCGGATACTTCTTCAACAACTGATGTCCGTTGTAGTGGAAGTCGCCGATGATCGGCGTATTCCAGCCCTTCTTCTCCAATCCCTCGACTATGTAGGGCACAGCCTTCGCAGCGTCATCATTGTTGACGGTGATTCGAACCATCTCCGAACCGGCTCTGGCCAGCGCCGCCGCCTGCTGCACCGTGCTCTCCACATCCGCAGTGTCGGTGTTGGTCATGGACTGCACCACAACTGGAGCTTCCGATCCCACCCGAACTCCGCCTATCCGCACCGCAACCGCACGTCGACGCTGTATCTCTGGCATAAACTCTCCACCGCCAAGTTTATCACCGCAGATCACAGGGATCAGCTACCAGGAAGCTGCTACGACAGCCTCTCGGGCAATGCGGCGCAGGCTGGAACGGGTCGAGAACAACAGCCCCACCGCATGGGTTAATGTTCTCTGGACGGCGAAACGCAGTAAAGCCAGGAGTTCCTTTGCCTAATTGATCCCGCATAGTCCCACCCTGCTGACCAGCATCGGATACACTACCGTAATGCCTCGCACTGCGGGCTTGCTTCAGTCGTGATCTTTACCCAGGGCCCGGTAGCTCAGTTGCATAGAGCAGCGCACTCCTAACGCGAAGGTCGCAGGTTGGACTCCTGCCCGGGCCACCAACTGAAGCAATTGGGCACGTTAACGAATTCAAAACATTGCGATTCTGCTCCTAGGCCGTGCCAATGCGCTGTGATTGAAGGCGATACGCGTTGATTGATTCGTGCATCAGGTTGCAATGATTTGCGCCAAACTGCACACAGAAACGGCTTCTGTTCGTAGCCAAGTGAGTGAGGCAAAGCTAATGCTTCGGAGCAGGCGCCCGATATAGCAGGATGTGGACGATCTGACCAAAGAGTTCATCGCGGAGAGCCAGGAAGGGCTGGACCGGATGGAACGGGGCTTGACCGAGCTGGAGGGCCGGCCAGGAGATACGGCGCTCCTAGGAGAAATCTTCCGTGCAGTCCATACAATCAAGGGAACTACGGGATTTCTGGGATTCGAACGGCTGGAGAGACTGGCGCACGCGGGGGAGCACCTTCTGGGAGCGCTGCGCGACGGCAAGCTGGAGGTGAACTCGGAGCTGATCAGCGGTCTGCTCCGACTGCTGGATGGGCTGCGGTCGATTCTAGGATTGATTGAAGAGACCGGGGTGGAAGGCACGCGTGCGGGCGATGAGGACGGGGAGCTGATTGCTGCTCTGGCGGCGCTGAATGGCCCCGGGTCCCAGATGAGTGCGCTGAGACCAGCGGGTTCGGAGATTGGTTTGGTAGGCGCTACAGCATCGGGCAGCGTCGCGGAAGCGGCGAGTTCTTCGCCTGCAGGAAAAGCAGCCGAGAAGAGCGGAGTCGGAAGCGACAAGACCATCCGACTCGATGTCGAGGTGCTAAACCGGATGATGAATCTGGTGGGCGAGCTGGTGCTGACGCGCAACCAGATGCTGCAGAGTGGCGTGGAGGCAGCAAAGTTTCCCGAGCTGGCGCGGCGGCTGGACAGTGTGACAGCGGACCTGCGCGAGACGGTGATGCAGGCAAGGATGCAGCCGGTGGGCAACCTGTTTGGAAAATTTCCACGCATGGTGCGCGATCTGGCGAGGACCTGCGGGCGCAATGTTCGGGTGGAGTTCAGCGGCCAGGAGACAGGCTTGGACAAGAGTCTGCTTGAGGCCATCAAGGACCCGCTCACCCATGCGGTTCGGAACGCGGTCGATCATGGGATTGAAGCGGCTGCTGAACGCGTGTTGGCGGGCAAGCCGGCGGAGGGATGTCTGCGGCTGAAGGCCTTTCACCAGAGCGGATGGGTGGTCATTGAGGTTTCCGATGACGGCGCCGGCATCCCCATTGAGCGGGTGCTGGCGAAGGCGATTGAGCGGAGACTGGTGACGGCCGAGCAGGCGGCTGAGATGTCGGATCGCGAGGCGCTGCAGTTGATCTTTCTGCCCGGGTTCTCGACCGCCGCGGCTGTGACTACGGTTTCGGGACGCGGTGTCGGGATGGATGTCGTGCGAGCGAACGTAGAGAAGGTAGGCGGAAGCGTAGAGGTCGAGTCACAGCGAGGTGAAGGCACGACGCTGCGGTTGCGGGTACCGCTGACGCTCGCGATCGTACCTTCGCTAGTGGTCAAGAGCGGAGGCCAGTACTTCGCTATGCCCCAGAGCGCACTGGTGGAGCTGGTGGATATTCCGCGCCGCGAGTTCGGCGGCGCGGTCGAGCGTATGGGCTCGTCGGAGCTCTATCGTTTGCGGGAGCGTCTGCTCCCCATGATTTGGCTGGACCGTTTGCTAGGATTGCAGCCGGATGCGCATGGGACGCAGAAGGGCCATTATCTGGCCGTGCTCGAGGCGGAGGGTTGCCGGTACGGTCTGGTGGTGGACGATTTGATGTCGCCGGAAGAGATTGTGGTGAAGCCACTATCGCCGGTGCTAAGGGAAATCGGACTGTTCTCGGGAGCAACGGTGCTGGGCAACGGCATGCTGGCCTTGATCCTGGATGTAGGTGCAACCGCATCGAGAGCGGGAGTGAAACCGGTCGAAGCAGAGATCGAGCTGCTGGGCCAGGAGCAGAAACTGAAGGAGACGGTGAGCGAGTCGTTCCTGATCTTTGAAGACCTGCCGCGGGAGAGAACGGCATTGCCGCTCGATGTGGTGGAGCGGATCGAGAGCGTTCCAATGAGCAGAGTCGAATATGCGCGAGGTCGGCCGCTGCTGCAGTATCGCGGTGAGCTGCTGGCGTTGACCGACCGCGGCGGCGTGCTTGCGGATCTCGCGACTAACGGCAGAGAGACGGCGGCGACGGTGCTGATCTGCGTTGATGGGGCGCGGGGCGGCCAGCGGAGCGGCATGGTGGTGCGGCAGGTGCTGGATGTCTCGGACGGCTCGATGCTGGGCGCCTCGGCTACTGTCGACGGCACGGGCCTGGCATTGGTAAAGGATAGGGTGACGACCGTGCATCGTGAGCTTGGTGCGGAGGCTTCGGCTTGCTGGCAGGAGGTCGCGTGAAGGGATCGATGCGGAAGGAGGGCGATGAACTGCTGGAGGAAGACGGCGCGATCTCCCTGTGTTCTCTCTATGCAGGGAAGGAAATCTTCGGCATCGACACAAAGAAGATACGCGAGGTGCTGGGAGAGCGTGAGCTGCAGCGGGTGCCAATGTCTCCGCCGTTCATTGCGGGTGTGGTGCCGTATCGCGGAGAGGTGCTCACGACGGTGAATCTGCGGGCGCTGTTGGGATTGGAACAGCGCGAGGGGCGATGCTGCGTGCTGGTGATGGAAGTCGAGGAGGGCGCGGAGCGGTTTGGTCTGATGGTGGATTCCGTTGGAGGAGTGATGACTTTGAGCCATAGTATATTCGAGCCCAATCCGTGCACGCTTGGGGCAAGAGCAAAGTGGCTGTTTGATGGAGCGTACAAGCTGGAGACAGGGTTGATGGCTCAACTGGATCCGCAGAAGCTGCGTCTGACGCGGCTCTCGGAGACGGGTTTGTTTCGGCAAAGCACGAATGGAGGTACAGATGCGAGCTTTGATCGTCGATGATTCCAGTTTTATCCGCGAGTATTTGAAACATCTGTTGGATCGGATGGGTGTGGCATGCGAGGAGGCGGTGAACGGAAGCGATGCTTTGACGTTGCTGTCGGCGCACCAGGGCTTTGACCTGATGCTGCTGGACGTGAACATGCCTGTGATGAATGGACTCGAGTGTGTGAAGGCGCTGCGGGACGCCAAGCTGAGGCCTGAGATGAAGGTGATGATGGTGACCACCGAGGCGGACCACGCGTTTATTACGAGAGCGCTCAATAGTGGGGCGGACGAATTTCTCATGAAGCCCTTCACGCCGGAGAGCCTGCGGGAGAAGATGCTTCTGCTCGGGTTCGGGGCTGCGGCTTAACAGAAAGAGCAGAGGCAATCGAGCATGGAAACGAGGCAGCAACGTGCCCTTCGGATTCTCGCAGCGGATGATTCGGTCGTGATGCGGGGCATTCTGGCAAAGCTCTTCGAGCTGCATGCCGGAGAGAGAAGAAGCGAGCTTCCGCCAATGGAGTTGTGCGGCGTGGCGCAGGATGGTGTGGCGTGCTTAGAGGCAGTGGATCGATTACGTCCCGATGTGCTGGTGCTGGACCTTGAGATGCCGAAGCTGAACGGGCTGGAGGTATTGGATAGCCTTCGAGTTACGCACCCCGAGCTTCCGGTGATTATGTGCAGTGCGTACACCGAGCATGGCGCGCGATCTACACTCGAGGCATTGGCGCGAGGCGCGTCCGACTATATAACCAAGCCCGCGGAGCAAAGAAACTTTGCAGAGGCCATGATGTCTCTTTCCCAACAGCTGCTGCCTCGAATTGCCGCCCTGGCGCGAAATTTCAGCCGGAACACACAAGCACACGAAGGCACCATTACCGACAAGTCGCCGAGAGCGGATGCCGTGGCTACACGGTCGCACCGTTCCGCTGCAATCGAGGTGGTGGTGATCGGGTTGTCGACGGGCGGACCTTCCGCGTTGGAGCAGCTGCTGCCTAGGTTGCCGCGGTCTTTTCCGGTCCCGGTGCTGATTGTGCAGCATATGCCGAAACTCTTTACCGGTGCTCTGGCGGAGCGGCTGGACCGTTGCTGCGAGCTCACGGTGCAGGAGGCTTACGAGGATGCTCCGCTGCGCCCCGGGACCGTGTGGCTGGCCCCGGGGGACTCGCATCTCGAAGTTGCTTCGCGTGCTGCGATGTCAAGTGACGGCGGGCGCGATGCGGCAGTACGCGGCGGCCAGGTAAGGCTGCACCGGAAGGAGCCATTGAACCACTGCAGACCATCGGTGGATTATCTGTTTTTCTCAGCGGCCAGGATATACGGACCGGCGGCATTGGCTCTGGTGATGACCGGAATGGGTTCCGATGGCTTGGATGGCGCGCGAGCGGTGCATCGTTGCGGTGGTGTTGTGCTCGCCCAAGATCAAGCGAGCTCGGCGGTGTGGGGCATGCCTGGGAGAGTGGCCGGGGCGGGCATCGCCAGCGCGACGCTGCCGCTTTCACAGATTGCAGAGGCTCTGCGGCAGAGAGTCAATGCAGGACGAGCGGCGGTTCCCAGTTCGCAGACGAGGACCACAGCTGGAGTGCTGGCGGGGCGGGAGGCGGAGTATGGCCTGCTCTGAGACCGATTATGCCTACCTTCGCGAGCTTGTGCTGGAGCAATCGGCCAATCGCATTGACCCGGCGCGCAATGCGCTGTTCGATACGCGGCTGACGCCGATCGCGCGCACTTCCGGCGCCGCAAACCTCGAGGACTTCGTTCATATGCTGCGCGAGGGGAAACCAGCGCATCTGTATCGCGCAGTGGCTGAGGCGATGACGATCAATGAGACGAGCTTCTTTCGCGATGTGACGCCATTTGACATGCTGCGGGAGGTGGTCTTCCCACGGCTGCTGGAGCAGCGCAGAACGGAGAGGCGGTTGCGGATCTGGAGCGCGGCGAGCTCGACCGGGCAGGAGGCGTACAGCATTGCGATGCTGCTGCAGGAGCACTTCCCGGAGCTTGCGAATTGGGACGTGAAGATTTGTGGGACCGACATCTCCAGGCAGGTCGTGGATTTCGCGCAGAAGGGGAGATACCGGAGGATCGACGTCAATCGCGGACTGCCTGCGCGGATGCTGCTGAAGTACATGGAGCGCCGGGAAGATGAGTGGGAGGTGAATGCGAAAGTTCGCTCAATGTGCCAGTTTCAGTATGCGAATTTGTGCGCGCCGCTGCCGCCGCTACCGGAGTTCGATCTGGTAATGCTGCGGAACGTGCTGCTGTATTTCTCGCACTCTGATCGTTGCGCTCTGTTTGGTGAGATTCACCGGAAGCTTGCGCCGCACGGGTATCTGGTGCTGGGCAACGCGGAGCAGGCGGAGGATTCCACTCGACTGTTTGAAGTGGAGTTCGCTGCGAACTGCTATTTTTACCGGCCAGTGAACGCAGGCTGATTGCCGGATGGATAAAGGTGATTCTCGACACCCATGGGTCATGGCGCATCTTATAGTGTGTGAGGCAGTCCTGCTGCCGGAAGCACATGGAGACGATGCTGAAAGTCGCTACCAGTTCAGACGCAGATGAAGCCACCCCTTCCGCAGAGGGCGTGAGCATGCCGCTTGGCGCCGATGCGGTGCTGGGACTATTTCATCCTGTTACGGCAAAGTGGTTTCGGGCTGTGTTCGATGGAGCTACGGCTCCGCAGGTGGAGGGCTGGCCGGCGATCGCGCGCGGCGAGTCGACGCTGATTCTGGCACCCACGGGCACGGGCAAGACGTTGGCTGCATTTCTCTGGTGCCTGGACAAGTTGATGCTGCGGACTGCGCCTGAGACGAAGCGGGGATGCCGGGTCGTATATCTCTCACCGTTGAAAGCGCTGGCTGCCGATGTGGAACGGAATCTGCGGTCTCCGCTGGTCGGGATAGCAAATATGGCGCGCCGTGATGGTGTCGCGGTACGGATGCCTGAGATCAGTGTGCGCACCGGAGACACTCCGCAGAAGGAGCGGGCGCGGTTCCGCCGGCATCCGGGCGACATTTTGATTACAACGCCGGAGAGTCTCTACCTGATGCTGACCTCGGAGGCAGCCGAGGCGCTGCGGACGGTGGAGACGGTGATCGTGGATGAGATTCATGCGCTTGTGCCGAGCAAGCGCGGGGCGCACATGGCTCTGTCACTGGAGCGACTGGAGACGCTGACGGGCAGGAAGCTGCAGCGGATCGGATTGTCGGCGACGCAGCGTCCCCTGGAGGAGGTGGCGCGATTTCTGGGTGGGGCGGAGGAACGTGAAGATGGGATCAAGAGCGGGGCGGTAGAAGATTCATCAGGTGCGGCTCATGCACGTGATGATGTCGCGACCGTGCCGCCTGGTGCAGCGGCTGAGGCTACTGAAATCGATGCGGTGTTGATGAGTACGGCGAGCGACGATGGGATCAAGCCGGACGCGGGTGCGGCCGCGCCACGGTATCGTGCGATCACAGTGGTGAATGCGGGAGCGCGAAAGCTGCTGGAGCTGAAGGTGGAGGTTCCAGTAGAGGATATGGCGAAGCTGGGAGAGATTGAGGAGCAGCCGAGCGGGCCGGCTTCGCAGGGGCCAAAGCGAACTTCGATCTGGCAGTCGATTCATCCGCGGCTGCTCGAGATCATTCAAGGACGAACCTCTACGCTGATCTTCGTGAATGCGCGCCGGGTAGCGGAGCGGCTGGCCGGGGCGTTGAATGAGCTTGCAGGAGAGCCTATTGCACGGGCGCATCATGGTTCGCTCGCAGCGGCGCAGAGGACGGAGATTGAGGAACTGCTGAAGGCGGGCAAGATCAGGGCGCTGGTGGCGACTTCTTCCCTGGAGCTGGGAATCGATATGGGGGCGATCGATCTGGTGATTCAGATCGAGGCTCCGCCGAGTGTGGCGAGCGGGATGCAGCGAATCGGCAGAGCAGGGCATCAGGTCGGCGCGCCGTCTCATGGGATTATCTTTCCTAAGTACCGTGCGGATCTGATTGCCTGCGCCGCGGTGACGCGGGCGATGCATGAGGGTCATGTGGAGTCGACGCGATTCTTGCGCAACGCGCTCGATGTGCTCGCGCAGCAGATGGTGGCGGTGATTGCGTATCCTCCGCTAGGGGCGGCGGACGCGGAGCGCAGGTCGAATGCGAAGACAGAGGAGGAGGAGAACCCTGGGATCAGCTATGCTGCATTGTTTTCACTGGTGCGCGGGGCCGCACCGTTCGCAGGGTTGAGTCAGAGTGTCTTCGATGGGGTACTGGACATGCTGGCAGGACGGTATCCGTCTGACGAGTTTGCGGAGTTGCGGCCGCGCATCACATGGGATCGTACACGGAACTGGATTACGCCGCGCGCCGGGGTAAAGAGGATTGCGATTTTGAACGGGGGTACGATTCCAGATCGCGGCACGTATGGGGTGTTTCTTGCGGGGCAAAGAAGCAAGCCGATCCGGGTGGGGGAGCTGGACGAGGAGATGGTCTTCGAGAGTCGCACGGGAGACACATTCATCCTGGGGGCTTCTGCGTGGCGGATCGATGAGATTACGCACGATCGTGTGCTGGTGACGCCGGCTCCGGGAGAAGCGGGAAAGATGCCCTTCTGGCACGGAGACCGGGCGGGACGGCCGCTCGAGTTTGGACGAAGAATCGGCGCGCTGATACGGGAGTTGCGCGATGCTCCGCGCAATGTCGCGATGGCGCGGCTGACGGCCGAACACGATCTGGAGCCGCGAGCGGCAGAAAATGTATTGCGGTATCTTGCAGACCAGGAATTGGCAACGGTGGTTGTGCCCGACGATCGGAATGTCGTCATTGAGCGAGTGCGCGATGAGCTGGGCGATTGGCGGGTGTGTGTGCTAACGCCGTTTGGCAGCAGGGTGCACGCGCCTTGGGCAATGGCGATTACTGCGAAGCTGCGAGCAGGCGGGGGACAAGAAGTTGAGACGATGTGGTCGGAGGACGGCTTCGTGCTGCGCTTTCCTGAGGCAGAGGAACCGCCTGCGATCGAAGTGATTACGCTGGAGGCGGAAGAGGCGGCGGAGCTGGTGCTGCGGCAGCTGGGATCGACGGCTTTATTCGCAGCGAAGTTTCGAGAGAGCGCGGCACGGGCATTGCTGCTGCCAAGGCGCCGTGCAGATGGGCGGACTCCGCTGTGGCAGCAGAGAAAAAGAGCGTACGACCTGCTGAGCGTAGCTAGCCGCTATGCAAGTTTTCCGATTGTGCTTGAGGCTTATCGTGAGTGCCTGCGCGATGTCTTCGACATGCCGGCGCTGACAGAGATCTTGCGGAGTATAGAAAACCGTTCGCTGCGGGTGCATACCGTGGACTCGAGAACGCCGTCTCCTTTTGCTTCTGCGCTGTTGTTCAGCTACGTGGCGAACTACATCTATGACGGCGATGCCCCGCTGGCCGAGAGGCGAGCGCAGGCGCTTTCGATCGATCAGGATCAGTTGCGTGAGTTGATGGGGGATGCCGACCTTCGCGAGTTGCTGGACCTTGCCGCGATCGAGGAAACCGAGGAGCAATTGCAGTGTTTAGCCGAGACGTATCGTGCTCGGAACATGGATGGCGTGCATGATCTACTGTTGCGGATCGGAGACCTGAGCGGGCAAGAAGTGCGGCTGCGAAGTGTCACCGAGGAGGTTGCGGCAAGTGTCGCCAAGCTGATGCGAGCGCGGCGGGTGCTGGAGGTTCAGATTGCGGGAGAAAGAAGGTGGATTGCTGTAGAGGATGCCGCCAGGTATCGTGATGCGCTTGGAGTGCCGCTGCCGCCGGGATTGCCCTCGGCATTTCTGGAGGAGATGCCAGATGCGCTGCTCGATCTGGTGCGGCGCTTCGCGCGTACGCATGGACCATTTACGACGCCAGAGTGTGCGACTCGATTAGGCCTTGGATTGGAGACCGTGGAGATGGCGCTGCAGCGATTGGTGCAGTCGGGCAAGGTAGTTGAAGGTGGATTTCGACCAGGCGGCATTCATCGCGAGTGGTGCGATAGCGAAGTGCTGCGAACGATCCGAAGGAAGTCGCTGGCGCGACTGCGCAAGGAGGTCGAACCGGTGGAGCAAAAGACGCTGGCTCGACTACTCACACGGTGGCAAGGCGTGGTGCAGCCGCGGCGAGGATTGGATGCGCTGCTGGATGTGATCGAGAATCTTCAAGGTGCGCCGCTTTGTGCCTCGATTCTTGAGACAGAGATTCTGCCGGCTCGCCTTACAGGCTACAAGGCTTCCGATCTGGATACGCTGATTGCAGCCGGTGAGGTGATGTGGGTTGGCTTCGATCCAATTGGCGAGAGAGATGGACGGATCGGCCTTTATCTGGCGGAGAAACTGGGCGCGCTTTGGCCGATTGGGCCTGCGCAGCCCATGGGAAAAGCAACGCGGGATGCTAATGGAGCTTTGACGGATCCCCCTGCTGGAGAGCTCAGCCGGGAGACAGAGATCGTCGCTTATCTGAAGGAGCGCGGGGCCTCGTTCTTTCAGGATCTTCACGATGGGGTTGGCGGCGGGTACCCGGGAGAGACGATCGAGGCGCTGTGGAGCCTGGTGTGGAAGGGCTTTCTGACGAATGACGGCATGGCGGCGTTGCGATCTTACTGTGAGAGGGCACCAGCCAGTAGTTCGCGTAAGCCGACGCGGAGAGTGCATCAGCAGGCAGGATTTCGGTCGCGCAGGACGACTCCTCCGACGGCGCAGGGGCGGTGGGCTCTGAATGCAGCGGCGTTTGCGCTAGATCGATCGGCGACGGAGTGGAGTCATGCGATTGCGCAGCAGCTGCTGACCCGGTACGGGGTGGTGTTTCGCGAGACGGCGCATGCGGAAAATCTGCCGGGAGGATTTTCGGCGATCTATGACGTGATGAAGGCGCTGGAAGAGAGCGGGAAGGTTCGTCGCGGGTACTTCGCGGCGGATCTGGGGGCAACTCAGTTTGCCGTGCCGGCGGCGGTGGACCTGTTGCGTTCGCTGCGCATGTTGTCCCAAGGGGAAAAGAGTGAGATGGTGCAGTTGGCGGCTACCGATCCGGCGAACCCTTACGGCGCGCTGCTGCGGTGGCCGGCGGCTCCGGATGCCGGATCGTCGCTGACGCGGAGTGTGGGGGCGAGGGTTATTTTATGCGACGGAGCACTAGCGGCTTATCTGCGCAGAGGCAATCCGAATCTGCAGGCGTTTTTGCCGGAGGAAGAGCCGCAGCGCTTGCAGGTGATGCGCAATCTCGCAGATTTCCTAGTGCGGCGCGTGCGTGACCAGGAGGATGGCGACGGCCACGGTGGGATGCTCATCGCGAGCGTGAACGGGGTTGCTGCGGCGGAAAGCCCGATGGCTCGCATTCTGCTCGACGCAGGATTCGCAGCGGGCGCGATGGGGTTCAATCTGCGGCGCGGACTGCCGCCGTTGCCAGGTGGGCGTGGTGAAGTGAGGGCGAATGCCTGAGGGGGACACAATCTATCGGGCGGCGCGGGCGCTGCAAAGGGCCATTGGCGGCAAGGTGGTGACGGGGTTTGATACTGGGCTAGCAAAGCTGGCGCGTGTGAATGACGATGCTCCTCTGGTGGGCAGGGTGGTAGAGAAGGTGGAATCGCGGGGGAAGTGGTGCCTGATTTTTTTCTCGGGCGATTTAATTCTCGTGACGCACATGTTGATGAGCGGGAGCTGGCATCTTTACCGCACAGGGGAGAAGTGGTGGATGGGACGCGACAGGATGCGGGTGGTGATCCGGGCTGGCGATGAAACGGAGGAGTGGGAGGCGGTAGCCTTCAACGTGCCTGTGGCGGAGTTCCATACGGCACGCTCGCTCGAACGGAGCAGCCAGGTGCCGAAGCTGGGTCCGGACATTTTGTCGAGCGAGTTTACGGTTGAGGATGGAGTGGCCCGGCTGGCGACGTACGCAATGGAGAATCCCGAAGCTGAGATTGCGGTGGTGCTGTTGAATCAGCGGGTGCTGGCAGGGCTGGGCAATGTGTACAAGAGTGAGGTCGCATTTGCGGCGGGAGTGAATCCGTTTCGTGCGATGAGGACGATTACTCCGCACGAGATGGAGGCGATGGTCGAATTGTCGCAACGATATATGAAGGCGAATGTGGTGGACGGCGCCGGAGACGGCATTGTGACCTACTCGGGAAATCGGCGGACGACGCGCTCTTCGAATCGCGAGGAGCGGCTGTGGGTGTATGGGCGGCAGGGGCAGGAGTGCCGACGATGCGGTACGGCAGTGATGATGCGCAAGCAGGGAATACAGGCGCGCTCGACTTATTGGTGTCCGGAGTGCCAGTCTTGGGTGGGTATGGAGGAGATTGCTGCTCCTGTGGGAAGGACGCGGAGCATGAGAGTGAAGGTTGGGTGTTAGCTACGTTGTAGAGCCGCGTTGATTTTACTATGGATATCACCGCGAATAGACGGCGGAGAGTTTACTGTGGGGGTGGTTCGGCGGGTTGCGTCTGTTTGTCTTTGCCGCCGCCGAAGAGCTTCTGGAAGAAATTTTTCTTCTTGGCCGGGGCGGTGGGCTGAGGAATATCCGGTGCGTTGCCGTCCGGCGGAGTATTAGGCGCCTGACGCACGATCGGGGCTGAAGCAGCCGGCATATTGGCCGCAGGGTTGACGGGCTTGTTGCCGCCAAGGCCGAATATTTTCTGGATGAAGTTCTGCGGGTTTTCGCTCATCTGGCTGCAGGAGCTGGTGGGAGCGGTACCGTCGAGAAAGCCAACATAGAAGTTGTGCTCGGGACAGGTGCGGTCGGCGAGGAGGCTGGTGGCTCTGTCGATGCGGTCCACGCTGACACCCTGTGGCGGGACGAAGGTTTTGACGTCGGAGTACTGGGGGAGCAGGGTGGCGCGCTTCATGAACTCGGCCCAGATGGGCGCGGCGGCATCGGCGCCTTGTAGTTTGATGTCGGTGTAGTCGTCGTTGCCGACCCAGAGGATGCAGATGAGATTCGAGGTGTAGCCGGCGAACCATGCGTCATGGTCGGTTCCTGTCTTGCCGGCGCCAGGGCCGGTGAAGCCATGGCGGCGGACGGCGGAAGCGGTCCCGTAGGTCATCGCTCCTTCCATCAGGGATTGGGTCAGGTAGGCGACGCGCGGGTCAAGGATTTGCTTGGCTTCGGGAGCGAAGTCGGAGACTATATCGCCGTTGGTGTTGCGAACGGAGGCGAGCATCCAGGGATTGAGGTGGACGCCACCATTGGCGAAGACCGTATAGGCGCCCGCCATGTCGATGGGTGTGGCTCGGTAGGTGCCAATGGCGACTGACGGCGTACCACGGGCGCTGCTGACTCCGGCGGAGCGGGCGAGAGCGGCCACGTTGTCGAACCCAACGATCTGTCCGAGCGCGATGGTAGCGATGTTGAGCGAATGGGCGATGGCATCGGCGGCAGTGACCATGCCGGGGAACTCGCCCTTTTCAAAGTTGCCGGGTATGTAGGACTCGCCGTTGGTGCCGAAGTCCTGGCTGTCGTCATTGAGCTTGGTGAGAGCGGTGAATACGCCACCGTCGCCGAGGGACATTCCGTTGAGCGAGGTGTTGTACGCAGCCGCGTAGACGAAGGGTTTAAAGATGGAGCCTGTGGGACGCTGGGCGACGGCGTGGTCGAGCTGCGACAGCCCGTAGTTGCGGCCGCCCACGAGCGCAAGTATCTGGCCGGTGTGCGGATTGAGGGCGACGAGGGCGACCTGGGGATACGTGATCGGAACGGGAGCTTCGTCTTTCCGTGTACGGTGGCGTTTGCGGACGAGTTCGTCCACATTTTTCATGCCGATTTCGACGGCTTCGGAGGCGGCGCGCTGAAGTTCGGGGTCCAGCGAAGTGTAGATGCGAAGGCTCTGGTGGGAGAGATCCTGGTCGCCTATGCGTTTGACGAGCTGGTCGTGAACGAGGTCGACGAAGTAAGGAGCCTCGCTCGCGTCGATGTTTGGGGGAGCCAGACCGAGAGGCTCGGCCTTGGCCCGTTCGGCCTGACTGAGGGTGAGGGCGCCGGTTTCAACCATGGAGTCAAGGACCAGGTTGCGCCGCTCCATGGCGCGTTCCGGGTGGCGATAGGGATTCAGGCGGCTCGGCGATTGGATCATACCGGCCAGCAGAGCGCTTTCGGCTGTATCGATCTGGCGGATGTTCTTGCCGAAGAAGGTCTGGGCGGCCTCGCCAAAGCCATTGATCGCGTAGCTGCCGCGCTGGCCGAGGTTGATCTCGTTGGCGTACATCTCGAAGATCTGCTTCTTGTTGAAGCGGGCTTCGAGCTGAAAGGTGATCATGATCTCGCGAAGCTTGCGTGTAATTTTTTTCTCGGGCGAGAGGAAGAAGCCGCGGGCGAGCTGCTGGGTTAGGGTGGAGCCGCCGCAGCTCATGTGGCGGCGGGCGAGATCCTGAAAGGCGCACTTGACGATGCGTCCGTAGTTGATACCGCCATGCTGGAAGAAGTTGCGGTCTTCGATAGCGACGACAGCCTGGACCAGGTGGGGCGGAATCTCTTCGTAGGTGACGAGACGGCGCTTGGTGCGGTTGTTATCTTCCGAGAGAGCAGTGATGAGCTGAGGCTCGAGGTCGTAGGCGCTGAGAGCGGCGCCATTTTCGGCGGTGATGCTTTGAACGACATCGTCCGCGGTGTTGATGGTGGCGCCGTCGGTGTTGTGAAAGCTCTCCGGGCCCGGCTTGATGAAGATGTTGTCGCCGTTAAGCTGGAACGTCCCGAGTTGCGGATTGGCGTTATAGCCGGCTCCGCGAAGATCCGTGGCGATTGCGGCGGCGGAGAGTTTCTGACCGTCGCGGACCTCTCGCGGAGCAGCGTAGATCTGAGAGACGCTGGCGAAGATCGGACCGGCAGCGAGACGATCGTCGACAACTTGCTGAAAGTGATAGTAGAAGTAGCCGAAGATGATGGAGCCAACGATCAGGACTGCCAGTACGGTCAGGAGGGATCCGCGAAGCAGCCGGAATCCCATGCTGTAGGAACCAGCAGCAGGGCGCGCGCTACGGCCATATTTGAGTTTGACGGGCACCAGATTCTTTCATTTGGACGCTAGATGCTTGCTGCGGGAAGCGGTTTGTTTAGTAAAGAAGTGATCCGGGCAGCTACCGTGCTTGCTGCGGCGTCGATGGAGAGATCCTCGGAGTGGAGATCGAGGCGGTCGAGAAATTCTACCTTTCCGTCCGCGACTCCGCGACCGATATTAATGCGGTAGGGGATGCCGACGAGGTCGGCGTCTTTGAACTTCACGCCCGCACGCTCATCGCGGTCGTCGAGGAGGACGTCGACGCCTGCGGCTTCGAGGTCCGCGGCGATCTTCTCTCCGGCTGCGAGCAGAGCGGCATCTCCGATGTTGGTAATGGTGACGACGACCTGGAAGGGGGCGATGGCGGGATGGAGCGCGTAGCTTGCGCCTTCGTTTGCGGCGGCGGAGGACTCGATGGCGGCGGTGAGGATGCGCTCGATGCCGATGCCGTAGCTGCCCATGATGGGAGTGACCTCTTTGCCGTCGCGGTTGAGAACGGAGGCTCCCATACTTGCGGTGTATTTGCGGCCTAACTTGAAGATGTGGCCGATTTCGACAGCTTTGCCGAGGCGAAGCGGTTCGCCACTGATGGGGTCGAGCTCGCCTTCGATGATATTGCGGACATCGGTGACCAGGGTGGGTTTGAAGTCGCGTACAGGGGTTACGTTGCGGAGATGGTAATCCTCTTTGTTGGCTCCGGCGATGAGGTTGGCGCGGCCTTCCAGGGCGATATCGAGGATGACCAGGGTACCGGGTTGCTTGGGGTGAGGCGCTGCTTCAATTTCTATGGGACCGAGGTAACCGGCAGGCGCCTTGAAGATGGATTCCAGCTCCTCAGGCGTCATGGGACGGAGCGCGCCTCCAACGATGGCGAGTAGCTTTGCTTCATTGAGTGAGTGGTCTCCACGCAAAAAGACAACGATGGGGCGCAGCCGGCCGAGTCTGGCATGATCGGTCTCGGGCAGCTCGACGATGTAGGCCATCGTTTTGATCTGGTGCTGGGGTTTCGTTTTGAGAAACGCGCCGACCTCGTCGATGGTGCGCTGGCCAGGGGTGTGGACGAGTTCGGGCATGCCGTCGCCGGTGGGAGCGAGGTCTTCGACGGGAGCGAGGCGGCTGGTGGCTTTTTCGAGGTTGGCGGCGTAGCCGGAGGCGCTCGAGGCGATGAGATCTTCGCCGGCTTCGGTGTAGACCATGAATTCCTGCGAGGCGGAGCCGCCCATGGCTCCGGAGTCGGCGTCGACGGCGACGAACTGCAGACCGCAGCGAGCGAAGATGCGGCGGTAAACATGGTCGTGTTTGGTGTAGGAGATGTCAAGGCTGGCTTCGTCGATGTCGAAGGAGTAGGCATCCTTCATAATGAACTGGCGAACGCGCAGGAGGCCGGACTTGGGGCGGAGTTCGTCGCGGAACTTGGTCTGAATCTGGTACCAGATCTGCGGAAGTTGCTTATAGCTGCGGAGTTCTTTGCGGGCGATGTCGGTGACGATCTCTTCGTGGGTCATGGCAAGGCAGAGTTCGGCGCCTTTGCGGTCCTTGAGCCGGAACATGTTGTCGCCCATGCCGGTCCAGCGGCCACTAGCCTCCCAGATCTCTTTCGGGTTCAAGGCGGGCAGCAGGAATTCCTGGCCGATGGTGTCCATCTCTTCGCGTACGATAGTGATGATCTTGTTGATGGAGCGGTTGCCGAGAAAGAGGTAGCTGTAGATGCCGGCTCCAAGCTGGCGAACATAGCCGGCGCGGAGGAGGAGTTTGTGGCTGACGACTTCGGCGTCGGCGGGCGCTTCGCGGAGAGTGGGGATAAAGAGCTGAGACCAGCGATGCATGCGTTCTGTGCGACCTTCCGGCTCTTGTGAGCGAGGCGTTTGCGTGTCTGTCTATTCTAACTTCAGTCCGGCAGGAGAGCGCCTTACGCGAGTTGAAGCGTCCAGAGATCGTGAAGGTGCACGACACCTTCGACCTGACCGTCGGCGGCGACTACGATGAGCGAGGTGATTTTTTTTTCTTCCATCAGAGCGAGAGCCGTTGAGGCCAGAGCGGAGCCGGCGATGGTGATCGGGTTTCGGTTCATGATTTCGGCTGCATTGTGATCGAGAGCATGGGAGCTGTCGCGTTCGAGCAGGCGGCGCAGATCGCCATCCGAGATCATGCCAGCCAGGCGGCCGTCTTTGACGACGGTGGCCATGCCAAGTTTTTTTCGAGACATTTCGTAGATCACCTGCGTCATGGGAGTCGAAGGCGCCACCTGCGGGAGGGCCTCGCCGGTGTGCATGAGTTCGTGGACGCGCGCGAGACGCCGACCGATGCGGCCGCCGGGGTGAAGGTCGGCGAAATTTTCCGGCTTCCAGCCGCGGCGGTGGCTTACTTCGAGGGCGAGAGCGTCCCCGAGAGCCAGCATGACCGTCGTCGACGCGGTGGGGGCGAGGTTCAGGGAACAGGCTTCGGCGGAGACACTGGCGTCGAGGAAGATGTTGCTGGCCTGGGCGAGCGTGGAAGAAGGGCAGCCGCAGATTGCGATCATCCTTGCTTCGAGACGTTTGAAGGCAGGAAGCAGGCGGAGGATCTCCTCGGTTTCTCCGCTGTAGGAGAAGGCGAGAACGATGTCCTTTCTGCCGATCATGCCGAGATCGCCGTGAACGGCCTCAGCTGCGTGAAGGAAGTGAGCCGGCGTGCCGGTGGAGCGGAGCGTGGCGGCGATCTTGCGGGCGACGATGCCGCTCTTGCCGATGGCGGTGACGATGATCCGGGACGTGTTGGAGTTGAGGAGGAGGTCGACCGCGCTTGCGAAAGGACCAGCCATAGCGTGGTCGAGCCGGGCGGCAAGATGCTCGAGAGCGGCAGCTTCGATACGGACGAACTCCGATGGGCGGAGGGTCGGGATGTCGACTTTGCTGGACATAGGGTTGGAACCATGACGATGCTAGCAGAGGCGCTCGAAGCATGCATGCGGCGCGGCTGGGACTTTCCGGCGTTTTGGTTTGTACACTGTGAAACGGCTTGTATCCATGCAGCCAGGCTTAGCGTCTAAACTGAAGCTAAGCGGATGCGGCACGAAGCGGGTGCCAGAAGGTGTAGGAACGTGAAGCGGAGTCTGCTGGTTTTCGGCTGCATGATCGTTGGGGTGGCGCTGCTCTTATGGGCCGGGTGGCACAACTTGCGCGAGCGCCGGTTGGCGATGCAGCAGACACAAGCGAATCATGTCGTTCTGACCCCAGGGCGGCAAGGAGCGGCGGCGACGGCTGATGCGTCGGGCTCTCCGGACGGCGAAGCGCCGAGCCTGCGTGGGAAGACGGCTCCCGCGTTTACCCTAACGACATTAGACGGGAAGAAGGTATCACTGAGCGACTATAAGGGTCGTCCGGTGCTGGTGAACTTCTGGGCGACCTGGTGCGGCCCTTGCAAGGTGGAGATGCCGTGGTTCGAGGAGTTCCAGAAGCAGTATGCCGCACAGGGTTTGCAGATACTCGGGCTGGCGGACGACGTGGACGCGGGCAAGGATGCGATCTCGAAGGTAGTGCAGAAGACTGGCGTCACCTATCCCATTCTGCTGACCGACGGTAAAGTGCAGACGGCTTACGGCGGTCTGGATTACTTGCCGACGTCGTTTTACGTCGATAAGGCCGGGACGATCGTAGAAGAGACCTCGGGGCTTGGCGGCAAGGATGAGATTGAGGCTCACATCAAGAAGACGATTGCCTCGGGATCCGTGCCTGCGACGGGTGGCCAGTGACCAGACTTCAAGTTGCAGCGGCAGGACTGCTTGTTTTCTTTTTTGGCACATGGCCGTCGCATGCGCAGGAAGTCGACAACCTGAGTGCGCCTGCGGTGAAGTCGAAGTCCTATGTCGCTTACGATTCCGAACAGCAGATGGTTCGGGCAGGGAAGCGAGAGGTAGTTCAGCTGCGCTTCCAGGTGGCGGATGGATTTCACGTGAACTCGCATACCCCGAAGTCGGAGTTGTTGATTCCGACAACGTTGGTGCTGAAGCCGGAGGCAGGAATCGAAACCGAAGCTATTCGCTATCCTGCGGGTACTCAGTACAGCTTCAGCGTCGATCCCGCGAACAAGTTGGACGTCTACTCAGGTGGGTTTACAGTACAGCTTCCGGTGGTCGCCGTTTCGGGTCTGCATACCATTGACGGGACGTTACGCTATCAGGCTTGCGATCACGCGGCGTGTTATCCGCCGAAGATTCTGCCTGTGCAGGTAGTTGTTCTCGCCAGGTAGTTCTCGTTTTTCTCCCGGTCAATAGGACGTGGTTGTTGGTAGCTTCGGTACGTCTGCCGAGTGAGAAGGTGCGCGCAATGGCATGATGAAACATACGAGGAAACGGGAGTAAGTAGACTGCCATGGAAGAGTTTCGAAGGCTGACCCGACTACCAGCTTATGTATTCAACATCACCAGCGAACTGAAGGCTGCGGCACGGAGGCGAGGCGAGGACATTATCGACTTCGGCATGGGGAACCCCGACGGAGCGACGCCGAAGCATATTGTCGATAAGCTGATCGAGGCGGCCCAGAGGACGGCGACACATCGCTACTCGCTATCGCGCGGGGTGCCCAGGCTGCGCAAGGCGATCTGTGCCTGGTACAAGACGCGGTACAATGTTGATCTCGATCCGGAGACCGAAGCCATTGTCACGATTGGATCGAAGGAAGGGATTGCGCATCTTTGTCTGGCGGTGCTGGATGACGAGGACACGGTGGCTGTGCCAAACCCGAGCTATCCGATTCACATCTTTGGGCCGGTGATCGCAGGTTCGAAGGTGCAGAGTATTCCGATGCATGAGGGTACTGCGGATTCGCTGCTGGAACAACTGAAGTATCAGCTGCCTCGCATGGAGCCGCGGCCGAAGCTGCTGATCCTGAACTTTCCCTCGAACCCCACGGCGCAATGTGTGGAGTTGAGTTTCTTTGAGCGCGTGGTGGCGCTTTGCAGGGATTTGCAGATCTACATCATCCACGACCTGGCCTATGCGGACCTGGTGTTTGATGGCTATCGCGCTCCAAGCATCCTCGAGGTTTCAGGAGCCAAGGAGGTCGCTGTGGAGTTCTTCACGCTTTCCAAGAGCTATAACATGCCTGGATGGCGGGTTGGCTTCATGGTGGGCAACAAGAAGCTGGTCTCGGCTCTGGGAAGGATCAAGAGCTACTTTGACTACGGGACGTTTACACCGATTCAGGTGGCCTCAATCGCTGCGCTTGAGGGACCGCAGGAATGTGTGAAGGAAATTGTGGAGAACTACAAGTGCCGTCGCGACGTGCTGGTGTCAGGGCTCAATAAGCTGGGCTGGCCCGTCGATTTGCCGAAGGCAACGATGTTCGCGTGGGCGAAGATTCCAGAGCAGTATCGGTCGCTGGGCTCTGTGGAGTTCTCAAAAAAACTACTGCTTGAGGCTAAGGTCGCGGTTTCGCCCGGCGTTGGCTTTGGAGAGCATGGGGACGGACATGTCCGTTTTTCATTGATCGAAAATGAGGAGCGGACCCGGCAGGCGCTGCGCGGCATAAAGCAGATGTTTCGAGCTGGATGAGGTGGGCTGACTGCTCCAAGCGGCCTTAATGCATTAAGGCGTACGCGCTTGGTATGCCGATTAGTTGTTCAACGCGATGTGCACGACGTCACCTCTAAAGACGCGGCGTCCTGCAATTGGGTTTTGGGCTACCACTGTTTCGAGAGGAGTTGTGGCCCTTTGCACCGGGCCGCCTGGAGAAGCCGAAGGCGCGACTGAGGCACCCGGGTTGGGGGTTGGAGCGGCGGCGGCCAGCGGGTTTGCAACAGAAGCAGTAACATCTTCAGCGCTGACGATGTGGAGGCCGGACGCGGCGGCTCGCGC
This sequence comes from Edaphobacter sp., assembly GCA_965277545.1. Lineage (GTDB taxonomy): Bacteria > Acidobacteriota > Terriglobia > Terriglobales > Acidobacteriaceae > Edaphobacter. The sequence continues at coordinate 3,674,113 of OZ255826.1, read as the reverse complement.
GGCCGCACTGGCTAGTGTAAGCCCAGTCAGAGAAGGCATGACGAAAGCATTTGGAGACTCGGGGTCTTCGGTGCCGGAGGTGAAACTGAGCAGAAGACTGACACGGGGACGATCTACTCCGGTGGCCCCTGCGTCGGGTGTTTGCGCCAAGACCACTCCCGGCTCACCTGGCGTCGTCAGCTGAGAAACGACGCCGAGTTCAAGGGAAAGGCGCCTGATGTTGATAGAGGCGGTGCGTTCCGTTTGTCCAAGAAGATTGGGGATCGCCACCTCCTGGGGCCCCAAGCTCTCGGTGATGCGCACCGGCCACTCGCGGCGAACCGTGGATCCAGGCATGGGGGATTGAGCGAGAACTCGACCGGAGGGAGTATCGGGGGAATAGAAGCGGTTCTCAAGCGTCAGGCTCAGTCCTGCCAAGGTGGTTTGGCGACCGGCATCGGCCAGAGTGAGTGCAGTCAGTACAGGAACCTTAACCTCGCGGCCGTGGATGGCCAGGCGCATGGTGATGAAAGCTGAAATTAGAGCGACCACGAGCATGGCCAGGGCGCCAAGAACAACGTTGAAGAAGCGGTTGATGGCCGAGATATTGATCTTCATGGGATCACTAGCAGGATACAGCCGACGGTGGAGCTGGTCACTGTTTGCGACCACGCTGGCTCATCTCGCGGACATAGCCCTTTGAGGTGAAGGGATCGAACAGAAACTTATAAATGGGTGAGATTTACCCGGTGAACTCTTCTGTTGCGGTTTCTGCGATTGCCAACCTTGCCGTCCAGTGGTGCGCCAGACGATGACCGGCCGCGACGGAGAAAAGGCAGAGTGCTACGGATAAAACGATATTGATCAAAGCTCTGCCCCATGCATCTGAGCGCAAGAGGTCGAACGATTCGAGACTGAACGACGAGAAGGTAGTGAACCCGCCGCAAAGGCCCACCATGACAAACAGGCGGATATTTTCAGAGACAGCGTACCTGCCGCTCTGCAGAGTCAGGGTTCCAAAAAAACCGATGACGAAGCAGCCTATGACATTGATGATTACGGTCCCAAACGGGAATCCGGCGCTTATGGTGAGCGTAAGACGGGTAATCGTAAAACGGAGAAGTCCGCCTAAGGCGCTACCTACAGTGACCCAGAGATATGACATATCTGCCTCGCAATTCCTCGAGTGGAGAGGACCGAATTGGCAGAAGTCATCAGCCGTGGAAGGCGGTTGTGGGAGACTTCATTCCCGTAGACCAGTGTACAACTTTGACCGGATGGTTCCACACTTTATCGGCGGTTGTCGGTGGCGGGCTCGGGATGGATGAGCAGACGGAAGACGTCGGGGGAGTCTAGTTTGAAGGCGCCCTCAAGAGCCGTGATGATCGCGTGGACTTCAACCATCGGTAGATTATCAGGAAGAGTGCAGTGACAGTTAACCTGAATGCGATCGCTGCTGTGATTGTTGCCGTTTCCGTTCTCATGCCCAGGGATGCGAGTGACCAGGACCTCATGGATGTCCAGAATTTCGGGAAAAGCAGCTGCCACGCGGCGCAAGCGCACTTCAAGTTGCCGGTCACGATCGAGCGAGGCTGGGCGCTCGATGGTCGCGGGCTCGCTTTCGATGTGGGTAAGGATGGTGGAGATCTCGGGCACGTCACGCCGAATGTCGGATTCGAGCTGAGTCACCAAGCTGTGGGCAGCGCGCAGCGGCATCTTCTCGTCAACCTCAAGGTGCTGTTCGACGTGCAAGCTGTGGTTGAACTCCTGAACTGTGACATCGTGAATCGCCAGGTTGGAGCGCGAGGCGACGGCTCGAATGCGATCGTGAACACTTTCGGCGCGTGAGGCTGTCGGAACCGAGTGAACGACAACATCAGCTCCAGGAAAATGGCGCTGAACAGCGGAGGTAGCGGCGAGGGTGATCTGCTCGGAGCGTTGAAAGGTGAGATTGCGGGGCATTCCAAGGGTAAGATCTGCGAAGTAGCTTGGCCCCGACCGGCGGGTGCGAACGCGATCTACAGAAAGCACCCCGTCGATGGAGGCGAGATCACGCATGAGCTCGCGAGTTTGAGCGCGGGACTCCACGGGTGCAGCGTCCGTGAGCGTGTCGACGGTAGCGCGGGCAAGCTGGAAAGTGACCTGCAGGATCACGCAGGAAACCAGGATGGCAGCGATCGGGTCAGCCAGTTCAAGGGCGCTGATGTGCCAGTGCTGTCCTGCGAAGGTTGCCGCAAGACCTAAAAGGACGGCTGCGGAAGCCCAGATATCGGTACGAAAATGCAGAGCGTCAGCGGCTAAGGCTTCACTTTTGAACTTGCTTGCAGTGCTTTGGAGCTTGCGGGAGCGAGTGTAGTCGATCGTGATGGAGAGGATCAGGACTGCGAAGGGCCAGATGGAAAAATTCAGGGCCAGGTGCTGGCGAAGCACAATGCGCCGGATGGCGGAGGTCAGTATCCAGAGGGAAGAGCCAAGCATCAAGACAATTTCGCTGGCGGCGGAGAGGCTCTCCACCTTGCCATGGCCGTAGTTATGGCTGGCGTCGGCGGGACGGTCCGAGACCTGTACGGAGAACAGGGTAATGGCGGAGGCGATCAGGTCAATGCCCGAATGAGCGGCTTCAGACAGCATGCCCAGCGAGCCCGTAAGAATGCCGGTCAGCAGCTTGAGCAGCGTGACTCCCAGGGCGGCGACGACCGAGAAGAGTGCAGCAGAGCGTTTAGCGCTGTGCGTGGCGTCTTCGGGCATGGCCGCCTGGAGCATGAGAGAGATGCTACATGGTGCGCATCGGAGTTTGGGTTGAAATTCAGTCGCAGAGGAGTGTTCCGACAACCTATGTCAGCAATTGCCGCTCTTACGCTTGCAGGAGGCAGGATGACGACTACAAAAAAGAGTTCCGCCAAGAATGTGACAGCGAAGCATACTTCGGCTAAATCTATGCCCTCTACCGGCAAAGATCGTAAAGGCGGTCTGACGGCGGCGGGGAGAAAATTCTTCAAGGAAAAGGAAGGATCGAATCTAAAGCCGGGTGTAAGGGGCGCGGCCGACACTCCGGAGAAGATGAAGCGGAAAGGGTCGTTCCTGGTGCGAAGTTTCACGCATCCCCGCGGACCGATGGTAAAAGATGGAGAGCCAACGCGGCTTGCGTTGAGCGCGCATGCCTGGGGCGAGCAGGTCCCCAGGACGGAAGCACAGGCGAAGAAGCTGGCAGCCAAAGGCCGAAGGCTTTTAGAGGCATACCACGCAGCGCAAGAGAAAAAGGATGGGTGATGGACTGCACAGCGCAACTGATCGAACGCACCATAAAAGATAACTGCTCTGCAAGCGGTCATCTCATAGTGAACGTCGTCTGGCTGCTCATTTGAGCGGCTTGGTGCAAGGTGAGGCTCGGCGGCACGACGCGAACCTCGCTGCGAACTACCTCCTGATCTTGTGTGAGACTCTTGAGCACCAATATCCGGCCTGTAATGTGAACGGATATGCCTTCAATCTGTTTCCTTGTCAGGCTGAAATGGCCTCCCTGGTCAATGTGGCCCAGCATCCCGAAGCCAAACTCTACCGGATGAATGATCCTGGCGTCGAGCGTGCAGAGTCTGTCGTCAGGCTGTTTTAGCGAGAATGTGCCTGCCATCTGATGAGCGACGCGCTCCTGATAGGAAGAAGGCTGAAAGGCTGGATCTGGCTTAAAAGTGAAGCGAGTGCAGCTCTCGCGCTCGCCGTCGGGAACGATCAGAAAGGCGCACGGCGGGAGCTGCAGTAACTGCGTAGCGCGGATCTCATCGTCTTTATGCGTTCGATTGAGCTAGCGGAACTCGTTCGGGTCGGCTACTAGGCTGTTGATTCGGTGCTGCTCCGCTTCGGTCTGATCCGCCGAAAGAGGCTTGCCGTCCACTGCGACGAGAGGGCGGAGAGAGCCATCGGATGCTTCGACGACTTTCTCCGTCCAGAGATGGCCGCCTGTCCTTGTGGAACGCTCTTCCGAGGTGTAAGCGAAGTGTTGAAGATCCTGCCGGGCGGCGACTTCATTGGCCGCCATTTTTTCGACGATCGCAGGGTTCTGCGCCCAAATTGCTGTTGCAAGCAGGATCACGCCGGGTAAGTCGACTAGCGAGCAGGCGGAGATGTCTTGAGGATCGATCGCTTACCGAAGAACTACAGAGCTGGCGATCAAACATTGGCATCATCTGGATTGATTATGGACTGGCAAACTTAATCCTGCCTGAAGAGTTACGAGAGGCTTGCCGCCTACAGTCGAGTGACTACCGGAAACGTGCAGACTGAGTCAAAGATGTAGCATCAGCTATTCTTTCTGGATGCGCATTCGAGTGCTGTACTTTGGCATGCTGAAAGATCTGGTTGGGCAAAGCAGCACAACGATGGAGCTCGCGGAAGGCTCTTCCGTGGAGAAATTGGTTGAAGCGCATCGGGACTTAAGACCGACGACGAAATGGAACTCACTAGCGGTCGCGGTGAACCAGGAGTATGCGCAGGCCAGCCACATTCTGCACGACGGAGATGAGGTGGCTTTATTACCTCCGGTAAGTGGCGGATTGAGCATATGAGGATTGAAATCGTATGAGGGTTGAAATTATAGATACGATCATTCCGGCCGCTCAGACTACAGCGGAGATGAAAGCCGGAGCCGATGGTGCACTGTGCGTCTTCGACGGCATCGTTCGCGACAATACGCGGGGGCGTAAGACGCTGTACCTGGATTATGAGTCGTACCGCGAGATGGCGCTGGAGCAGATGAAGGTGCTGGCTGGGGAGGCAATCGCAAGGTTTGGGGTACGCGATGTGGCGCTGGTGCATCGACTGGGCAGGTTGGTTGTAGGGGAGACGAGCGTGCTCATTGTGGTGGCCTCGGCCCATCGCGGAGCGGCGTTCCAGGCTTGCCAGTGGCTAATCGATATGCTGAAGAAGACAGTTCCGATCTGGAAGAAGGAGCAGTTTGTCGACGGAGCGGTATGGGCGGATGGCGAGGCCTTCCCGGATGAAGTGATCTTGCACGCCGCTCCAGCGTCGCGCCACACGTCTGGTACGGAAAACGATAAAAGCTACTCTCCCAGCCACGCCCGGATTTCGGAGTCGAAACCTGACGCACCGGCTTACACCGCTCAGGAGGAGGGTGGGGAGTGAAATGGTTCAGTTTTGCCGGATTCATGTTTGTGGGATTTGTCGTCTGGGCACAGGCTCCTGTGGTGCGGCAGCCCCCGCCGCTGACCGGAGTTCAGGCGCCTCGAAGTGATGACGACGTTCAGGCAGCACCCGCGGAGTCGGGAGCTACGCAAACGATTCATGTGCAGACACGACTGGTGAATGTGGCGCTGAATGTGGTCGACGCGAAAGGCGCGCCAGTGGGAGGACTGGGGCGTACCGATTTCGAGATTCTCGAAGACGGAAAACCGCAGAAGATCGCCATCTTCGAGCGGGAGACGAGCACACCTCTGTCAATTGTGCTGGCTATTGATGCGAGTGAGAGCGTGTTGCGGAATGAGCATCTGGAGAAGGAGGCGGCGAAGCACTTCGTCAATGCGCTGTTGCGGGATCAGGACGAACTTGACCTAATGGAATTCGCCGATGTTGTCCGGGAGATTGTTCCGTTTACGAATCAGAAGAAACAAATTGAGCGTGGACTAGGAGAGATTCAACGCGGAGATGCCACGGCGGTCTTTGACGCGGTCTATTTGGCTGCGAAGAGGCTGGCAGGTGGAACTTCAGCGGCAGACGGGCGTCGCCGCGTGATCGTGCTGATTACCGATGGCGAGGATACGGTGAAAGGCGTCCGGTACGCGCAGGCGCTCGAACAGGCGCAGCGAGCCGGGGCTATCGTTTACTCGATCATTATTGTGCCGGTGTATGCCGATGCGGGCCGCGACACGGGCGGAGAACACGCTCTGATTCAGATGGCGGAGGATACAGGCGGCAAGTACTATTATGTTGTGGACCCGCAGGATCTCGAGCCCGCGTTCCAACATGTGTCGGATGATTTAAGGACGCAGTACTTGATGGGGTACTATGCACCCAAGCAAGGGATGGACAACTCGTACAGAACGATAAAAGTGCGGATGGCGGATACGACGCTTCGAAGCAGATACGAGTTGCGGTATAGAACCGGCTATTACGCAGATGCACATTAGCGTCGCTGAGGCCTAGACCTGCGATAGAGAGGAATGGATCGCAGTGCATGGTCGGGCGGCTTCGCACTGCGGACCGCGCGCCTTGTAAACTGGAGCGATGCCGCCAATTCTGAATGCGCAGGGTCTGACCAAGTCTTTCGGCGCGACGCCATTGTTTCGTGAGATATCTTTTACTGTCTCCGATGGCGATCGTATCGGTCTAATCGGTCCCAATGGCGCAGGCAAGAGCACTCTGCTAAAGGTGCTTGCTGGAGTCGAGGACGCCGATGCCGGAGACGTAGCCGTTCGCAAACGCGCGCGAATCGGCTTCGTGGAACAGGAATCTGTCTTCGCTGATGGCATCACGGTGCGGTCCGTTCTCGAAGCGGCACTCATACGCGCCAAGATCTCTGAGGCCGAACACGAAGGCCGCTTGCGCGAGACCTCTGGCCAAACCGGCTTTCCCGACTTGAATGCCGAGGCGGCGAAGCTGTCGGGTGGCTGGCGCAAACGGCTCGCCATTGCCGAAGCTATCGTCATCCATCCTGACGTACTGCTGCTGGACGAGCCTACCAATCATCTCGACCTCGCAGGCATTAGCTGGCTCGAAGAGCTGCTCAACCAGAGCAGCTTTGCGTGCGTGATGGTCAGTCATGACCGCTACTTTCTCGAAAATGTCGCAACCGAGACCGTGGAGTTGAATCGTGTTTATGCGGACGGGCTGCTCCGTGTGAAAGACACGTATTCGAAGTTCATTGAAGGAAAGCAGCTCTATATGGAGACCCAGTCAAAGCTTCAGGACGCGTTGAAGAACCGCGTCAAGATCGAAGTGGACTGGCTCCGCCGAGGACCGAAAGCGCGCAGCACCAAGGCGAAGGCGCGCATCGACAACGCACAGGACCTGATCGGACAACTGAAAGAAGTGAACTCCCGCGTGCAGACCTCGACAGCCGGGATTGACTTTTCTGCCACCGATCGACAGACCAAACGTCTTGTAGAACTCGATGAGGTGAGCGTCGTTCTGGGTGATAGGAAGATCGTTGATGGCTTGAAATTTCTTATTACCTCCGGCATGCGTGTTGGTTTGGTCGGTCCGAATGGAAGCGGGAAGACTACCCTTCTGCGACTTCTCACCGGAGAACTCGAACCAAGCAGCGGGATAGTCAAAAAGGCTGCCTCTCTAAAGATCGTTTACTTCAGTCAGATGCGCGAGCTGGAAGCAGGCGTGACCCTCCGCCGTGCCTTAGCGCCGGATTCGGACTCTGTGGTGTACCAGGGACGTGTGGTGCATGTTGCGAGTTATGCTACGAAATTTCTTTTCACCAGTGAGCAGCTGAACCAGCCTGTCGAAAGGCTGAGCGGCGGGGAACGAGCGCGTGTGCTGATTGCGAAACTCATGCTCGAGCCGGCTGATCTGTTGTTGCTCGATGAACCGACCAACGATCTGGACATCGCTACCCTGGAGATTCTCGAGGACAGTCTGCTCGAGTACACCGGAGCGCTGGTTCTGGTGACGCATGACCGGTATATGCTCGATCGCGTGTCGACGGCGGTGCTTGGACTTGACGGGCGAGGAAGCGCGGAACGATTTTCCGATTACTTGCAGTGGGAACAGTGGCGCGGCGGCAAAGTGGAGGATGCGATTGCTCCGGGAGCTGCTGGAACAGCAATCCAGACCATCGGGCCAGCGTCTACGGATTCAGGCAGGAAGAAGCTGTCTTACCTGGAAGCACGTGAGTTCGCGGGCATTGAGGATGCGGTGCAGTCGGCGGAAAACCGTCTTCAACGGGCGAGGGAGACGATCGAAGACCCTGCGATCGCTATCAACGCAGCACTCCTGACCGATGCGCTTGCGGAGATGGAGGCGGCGCAGGAAGTTGCTGATAAGCTCTACGCGCGCTGGGCGGAGCTGACTGAAAAAACGGGATGAGAGACTCGGTCTAGTGAGTCGGGTTCTTCGTGTTCGGCTTCTTTCCCAGATCCTGCCAGGGAGTCTCATTCATCTCGACGCCATAATGCTTCGCGGCTGCCTTGATGTTCGCAAAGGCCTGCTCGCGCTCGTGATCGGTCACGTCTTTTACCTGATCGAAGCGGGCGATGGCGTTGCGGACGTGAGATGCGTTGTTGAGGGGCTCTTTGCGCTTATCCGGAAAGGCGTACACCGACGCCGGAAGTGCGTTGCGTTCTTGGGCGTCGAGAGACTTGTTGTCTTCGTGATGCTTCCAGGTGGCTTTCACGGCTTGTTCTCCTTAGATTGCTCGCGCCTACAAACGATCTCGAGAGTTTTGATGTTGCGCAGCGTTGCTGCGTTGTGAGGGTTTAGCGATTCGTTGCCGTTCGCGTTATGCTGCTGGGACTATGAAAAATGTTGTCTGGAGATTACTTGTCATGCTGACAGCGGTGTCGTGCGCTGCTCAGAGTCTGGGAGCAGGGAAGCACGTGGTGGTTCTGCGGGCCGCGCGCATGCTCGATGTCGGCGCAGGAAAAATCGTCACCCCGGGGCTCGTGGTGGTGAGCGGCGACCGCATTGTGCAGGCCGGGGGGGTGCTTGCGGCGGCGGATGGTGCCGGCGCGGAGAACATCGATCTGGGGGAGGCTACGTTGATGCCTGGGCTGATCGACGCGCATGTGCATCTGTTCCTGCATCCCGGCGCTGAGGACCTGCAGACGGTCCAGGAGAGCGTGCCGGAACGGACCCTGATCGCCGCAAGCGCGGCGAAGGCGGACCTGATGGCCGGCTTTACGGCGGAACGGGACATGGGGACCGAGGGCGCGCAGGCGGCCGATGCTGCGGTGCGGAACGCGATCAACTCCGGGATGATTCCGGGACCGAGAATGCGAGTGAGCGGCAATGCTGTCGACATTACGGGAGGACATGAGGACGCGATCGGATACAACCCGGATCAGCATGTGCTTTCGAACGCTACGTATGCCGACAGCTCGGAGGAGATCGTGAAGGTGATTCGCGAGCAGATCAAGCTGGGAGCGGACTTTATCAAGATGTATGAGACCGGCAAGGACTCCTATCGCGATGGCATTTTCAAAACGCCCTACCAGTACACCGAGGCGCAGTTAGCGGCGGCGGTAGGGGAGGCGGCCCGGGTGGGCCGGGTGGTGGGGGTCCATTGCACCGGGGAGCCGGGTGCTTCGTATGCAGTGGCCGCCGGCGTGGTCTCGATCGACCATGCCTACCAGCTAAGCGATCAGACGATGCGGGCGATGAAGGCGAAGCAGATCTATGCCGTGCCGACGTTTGCCATTGCGGAATACTTTGCCGACCACGCTGCGAGTCCGGCGGCGGCTGAGCGGGAGCACGCCGAGCTTGCCTTTCATGCGGCGGAGTTCAAAAAGCAACTGGCGGCCGGGGTCCCGATGGCGGTGGGCAGCGATGTTGGGCCGTTCCCCCATGGGACGCAGGCGCGGGAGCTTGAGCTGATGGTGCAGTACGGCATGGAGCCGATGGCGGTATTGCAGGCTGACCTTCTGAACGGCGCGAAGCTGCTTGGCTGGGCCGGGCAGATCGGAGAGTTGAAGGCCGGCTATTATGCCGATGTGATCGCCGTGCCGGGTGATCCGGTGAAGGATATCTCGGCAGTGACGAAGGTCGCTTTCGTGATGAAGGATGGCGTGGTGTACCGCCATCCGTAAGGATGGGCCGACCGTGGAACGAACAGCAGATCCCCTTCGGGGATGACAACAAGAAAAGCAAATGCCAAGCGGCAGGTCATTTCTGCGGCTCGCGTATTCCTGAGCGACCTACTTTGGCGGAGCCCACTGCTCGTCGGCGGAGGGGCCGTAGAGCGCGGGCACCGGGATGTCGTTGAGGCGGAGATAGACGCCGAGCTGCGCGACGTGATGGATCATGTGGTCAAAGAACATGCCGCGAAAGGCGGCGGAGCGAGGCCCTTCGGAGATGACTTGCTCGCCCCAGGTAAAGGGCCAGATCTTCTGCAGGTGCTCATCGCTGGCGGCAGCGAGCGAGGCGCGGCACTTGGCGGCGGCTTCATCGAGTTTCGTGATTGCGGCTTCGCGCGTGGTGAAATCGAACGACGCTTGAGGCCGTTTGGGGGCGGCGAGGTCCATGCCCTCGTTTTCGAGGATGTAATAGCCGAACATGGGCAGGGTAGCGCAGTGCATGGCGAGCCTGCCGATGGCCATGGACTTGTCGTGACACTTCCAGTCGTTCCTTCCCTCGGGCACTCGTTCGAGGGTACGGCGGGTGTTGGAGATTTCGTTATCGAAGTCCTGGAGGAGGATTTCAGCGATGGTCATGGAGGTCCTTTCGACCGAGGATCGGCGCGGAGGATCACGGATTATGACGACCGCAGAAGCTTAACACCGATTGCAATGAGTTCCAAGATGGATCTGCGTGAGGGAAAGAACAGCAGATCCTCTTCGAGGATGACAACAAGAAAAACAAGGGCGGCGTGCACGCATGGTCATTCTACTTTCGCTCTAACGCTAGCCAAGATCAACCGGCAGCCAGGCGATCAGAGGCCGGTGATGTTGTAGCCGCAGTCGACGAAGGTGATCTCGCCGGTGATGCCGCTGGCCATGTGGCTGGAGAGGAAGAGTGCAGTGTTGCCGACTTCGGAGACTTCGACGTTGCGGCGGAGGGGGCCACGCTCCTCTACGGCGGTGAGGATCTTGCTGAAGTCGCCGATGCCGCGCGCGGCGAGAGTCTTGATGGGTCCGGCGGAGATGGCATTGACGCGGATCTTCTTCGCGCCCAAATCGAAGGCGAGATAGCGGACCGCAGCTTCAAGTGCTGCCTTCGCTACACCCATGATGTTGTAGTTGGGAAAGACTTTCGTTGAGCCGTAGTAGGTTAGGGTGAGAATGGAGCTGCCCTCGGACATGAGCGGCTCGGCGGCGCGGGCGAGGGCGATGAGCGAGTAGGCGCTGATGTCGTGGGCGATGCGGAAGTCTTCGCGGGCGGTGTGGAGGACGTCGTTCTTGATATTGGGGGCAAAGCCGATGGAGTGGACGAGGATGTCGAGCTTGCCGTAGGCGGATTTGAGCTGATCGAAGACTGCATCGATGTCGGCGTCGATGGAGACGTCACAGCGGAAGGTCCTGGCGCCGGGCAGGGCGGCGGCCAGTTCTTCGGCGTCGCGCTGGAGGCGTTCGTTCTGGTAGCAGATGGCGAGCGAGGCGCCGGCTTCGGAGAACTTCTGGGCGATGCCCCAGGCGATGCTGCGCTTGTTGGCGAGGCCGAAGACGACGGCGACTTTGCCCTTGAGATCGATCATGATGCGTACGGCTCCTGTTCTGGTTTCGAGGGTGAGGATAGCAGTTGGACGGCTTAGCACGATTACGCCGAATTTTGTTTTAGGCCGCGGATCTTCGTAGATGGTTGCGGAGAAAGAGCGGAAACGGGTTTTTCTTTTAGGACGTTCTGATTAGGTCGAAGTCCTTGATCGCGGAGTGAATTTGGGCTGAGCATCGGGAATACGGGTAGAAAGGTTTTGAAGGTATGGGCTGTGTGAAGGGCATCGGGGTCCTTCCCCTTCCCCTTCGCTTCGCTCAGGGTCGAGGGTCAGGATGACAGCAAGAACTCGGAGCAGCACTTAATCAGAGGCTCTTTAGCTGCTTCAGGTTGTGGTGAGCCAGTCGTACTGGGCGCCGGTGAGGGGCACGACGGAGAGACGGAACTGGCGGAAGAGGATGGAGTCCTTGAAGACTGCGGCGGCGCGCATCTGGTCGAGGGACTTTTCCGTTTTGAGGCGTTTGACCGGCCTGACCCGAACTTTCGGGTTTTTTGGGTCGGACGCGTCCACGGCGATCACCTTGGCGGTCCCGATGGCGGCCTTGCCCACGTTGGAGTGATAGATGACGAGTTTTTCGCCCTTCTTCATGCCGCGGAGGTAGAGCAGGGCCTGGTTGTTCGAGATGCCGTCCCAGGTGGTCTCTCCGTCGCGTTCGAGGTCATCGAAGGAATATTTATCGGGTTCGGTCTTCAGCAGGTACGGCATAATGTCCCTCGGGTGCTGGAATTCATGATCGCTTGAAGCGGAAGATGACGCCAGCGAGTGGCGTTGGTTCTCGCATGAGGGAGCTGGATGGTGTACCCCCTCCCCCCTACACATATTGCGCAAATTCTTCGAATCAGGCGGGTTAGGCTTGGACCTCCGATGGAGCTAAGGTCGTTACGGGTTAAATAAAAAGCCCGGCTGGCGGGCCGGGAGCTTGTCCTTCTCACATTTTAATTGTAGCAGGCCAGTCAATAGGGTGGGGCAAATGGATGGCCACGTGCGAGTCGTCCTGTTGGAGTGCCGGTTTGATTTGGTCAGGGTCTGGGGCCGGTCGATGCTTGCGGGCGGGGGTGGAAGGCTTCGACGATGGTGGAGATGCCGCCGCGGGGGCGGAAGTCGCCGACGACTTTGGCCCAGACGGGGTTGCATGCTTTGACGACGTCGTCGAGGACCTGGTTGACGATGTTTTCCTGGAAGATGCCGAGGTTGCGGTAGGTGAAGAGGTATTCCTTGAGGGATTTGAGCTCAAGGCAGTGTTCGCGGGGCATGTAGCGGATGGTGATGCGTCCGAAGTCGGGGAGACCGGTCTTGGGGCAGACGGAGGTGAACTCGGGGTCGTCGACGAGGATCTCGTAGGCTTTGAACTGATTCTGCCAGGTGTCGATGCTGGGGAAGGCGGCGTCGAGGCCGGATTTGGCGTGGTCGTCGGTGTAGCCGGTGGTCTGGGTGGTCATGAGTTTATTTTATCGTCTGTAGACTTGAGGTGGGTACGGTTCCGTCAGTGTGAGGTCATCGTTGGCGCTCCGGCGATATTACGACTATGGCAGACAATAGGCAGGAAGGTGGTGAAGGCGTGGGCTGAGTGGATTGGGTCGGGATCCTTCCCCTTCGCTACGCTCGAGGGTCAGGATGACAGCAATGCCTGGGTGGGTGCCCGAATGGCATCGAGAGAGAGGTTTCGTGGGGGAGGGTTCAGGCTTGAAGATGAAATTGGCGAGGCAGGGTAGAGATTTGCGCGGCGGGAACAACTTAGTGCGGACGCTGAGCAGGCTGGGGCGGGTTGCCGGGTTGGCGGTGCTGCTGCTGCTGGTCGGAGTGCCAGCGGGCGGTTCGCAGAGTGAAGGGACGAGCGGGGCTGTTCCCGTGCAGGCCGGGTCTGCCGACACGAAGGCCGCAGCGGCAGAAACGAAGGCTGCGCCGGCGGCGGACGGGCAGGCACCGGATGGGGGAAAGAAGGCCGGAGAAGAGGCGGCGAAGGGGAAGGGAGCCCAGAGCACAGAGGCGAAGACTCCGATGGCGAAGGCGCAAGCGTCCATGCCAAAGCCGGTGCCGAACCTGAATATCGAGGTGAGGCGAGACCTGATTCTGGCGAATTTGAATGAGGTGATCGGATTCTACCGGGCCTCGTTGACATCGATTCAGAAGGCTGGCGAGCCGAACGATGTGGTGTACTTCGACCAGTCGGTTGAGTTGGCCACGCAGGCCGCTATGTATGCCTTTGAGTCGGCGGAGGCGGAGGCATTGCTGCTGCAGGCCAAGGGAGCGGGGGAGTCCGGCGGCGGGGAGCAGCAACGGCTGCAAGCCTCGAAGTCCAATGTCGAGCGTCAACTGGCTGGATTGAAGGCAAGCGCCGAGGCTTTAGACAAGCAGATGGACACGGCCAAGGTCGCGGAACTGCCAGGGCTGCGGGAGCAGCGAAAGAACATCGAGGCAGCGATCAGCCTAAGCACTTCGATGGATGCAGCGCTCCAGAAGATTACCGGCACCTCGGACCTGCAGGGCGGCAGCGGTCTGTCGGCGGACATCGCACGGCTGCAACACTCTGTTCCGGAGTTGAACAGCAAGACAAAGCTGGCGGCGCCGCAATTGACGACGCTTGATTCGGCGCGATCCGAGGGGGTGAGCAGCCAAGGCGAGGTCCTGTTCCAACTTCTCGGAACAAAGCGCGAACTGCAGAGCCTGCAGGAACAGAACGCGGATGCGCAACAGGCGGCTGCGGCAGTGCGGGCTCCGATTTCAGCGCTGCTGCGCAGTCTAGTGGGAGAGGGTCAGAAGCTTTCGGATGCTGCAGTTGTGGCCGCGGCCGTTCCTCCGGCGGCAGCGAAGAAGAGCAAGGCGGTAAAGAGTTCGGCAGGGAAGACGGCGAAGGCGTCCAGGGCGCCGGCTGCCGCGGCTGGAACATCGCCTACAACTCCGGCAGCGGCTGCCGCGGATGTTACGCCCGTGGCTCCTGCGACCGACACGCTGGCTTCGATTACGACGCAATTCAAGGCGCTGTCTTCGGCCGCGGTGCCGCTGAGCCAGGAGGTAATCGTGCTCGAACAGAGCAAGGCCAACCTGACGGCGTGGCAGGCGGCGGTGGCGCAGGAGTATACGCAGATTCTGCATGCGTTGTTGGCGCGCGTGGTGGTGATTGCGATTGCGCTGACGATCATTTTTTTCGCAGGCGAGGTGTGGCGACGGGGGACGAACAAATACATCCACGACTCGCGGCGGCGGCGGCAGCTGCTAGTGGTGCGGAGGGTCACGATCGGGTTTCTTTCCGCGATCGTGGTGTTATTCGGGTTTGTGACGCAGTTCAATTCGCTGGCGACGTTTGCAGGGTTCATCACGGCGGGCATTGCGGTGGGGCTGCAGACGATTCTGCTTTCTGTCGCGGCCTACTTTTTTATTGTGGGACGGTACGGCGTGAAGGTGGGGGACAGGATAACGATCTCGTCGGTGACAGGGGACGTGATCGATGTGGGGCTGGTGCGGTTCTACATGATGGAGCTGGCGGGGGCCGGTGTGGAGCTGAATCCTACGGGGCGCGTGGCAGTGTTTTCCAACGCAGTGCTGTTTCAGGCCGGAACGCCGCTGTACAAGCAGATTCCGGGAACGCAGTTTGCGTGGCATGAGCTGATTGTGAAGCTGGCGCCGACGACAGACTATGAGAAGGTGACGGCGGCGATCATGCAGGAGGTCGATGCGGTGTATCAGAAGTATCGGGCGAGCATTGAACGGCAGCATCGGGATGTGGAGAGCTGGATGCAGGCTCCGATTCCCGCGCCGGTGGTGGATTCGCGGCTGCAGTTCAATGCGGGTGTGCTGCAGTTGTGGGCGCGATTTCCGGTGCAGATCAGCATGGCGGCGGAGGCGGATGAGCAGTTGACCAAGGCGTTGCTGAAGATGATGACCGAGGGCGGGGAGTTCAAGGACGCGTTCGCGGGTCCGCCTACGATTCAGGCTTCGGTGAAGGGGTAGGAACGCTAGAGCATTTCGGTGAGGAAGTAGGTCTGAGAAGAGTCGTGGGCTCCCACCCTTTGTGCAAAGGACGCACAAAGGATGGGGCACCCGCGCGGGTCGCCGACGATTGGGCTTTGGTGGAGGGATAGTGGACGGTGTGGTGGGCAGTGAGGGACTCGAACCCCCGACATCCTGCTTGTAAGGCAGGCGCTCTAACCAGCTGAGCTAACCGCCCACGGACTTCGACGAGATCCTGGTTAGTGTAAGGGAGCGGGGGGCGCGATGCAATCAGGCAGAGCAGTGGGGTGAATGGATCAGCGCGGCTGTGAGGTTGGGCTGGGGGCGTTGTCGGCGTTATAGGCGGTGATGCGATATTGGGCGCCGAAGAGGATGGGATGCGGGTCGGCCCAGGGATCGTCTGCGTCGGTGGCGCAGTGGTCGCAGACGGTATGCCATTGCTGCGATCCGGGGTCGAGGCGCTCGATGGAGTAATGCGTTGCGCCAGCGGAGCCTCGCCAGGCGAGGAGGCCACCGAGGACGGTCGAGGTGATGACGGGGGCGGGGGGAACGAGATGCCTCGGGGTGGGGAGGCCGGCAATGGCGAAGGCGTGGGTGCGAAGCTGTTGGGCGCGGCCGGCCATGTCGGAGGCGGACATGACGAGGTTCTGGATTCCTGGATAGTAGAGCGCCCACCACTGGCCGCATTCGCCCTGGGCGGCGTAGGTGGGGTCGTGGGAGTCTGCGGGGATGGGCTGAAAGCCGAAGTTGTCGACGTGCGCCTGGAGCGCCCAGAAGCCGTCGCCTGCGATGTTGGAGTCGGCGGTGAAGGCGTCGAGCACATGCTGCAGGTCGGATGGGGTTCGCCAGTTGGTGCGATCCCAGCCGAATTCGTTAATGATGAAGACCTTGCCGTGGGCGACGACGGCGGCTGCGTCCTGGGAGATGGTTTTGGCGGTGGTGGGAGGCTGCGAGGGGCCGAGCAAGGGATCCCAATGCGGATACTCCTCAAAGGTGACGAGATCGATGCTGGGATTGTCGAGGATTTTGGGGTAGCTGCGGAAGATGCCAGTGGTGTCGAGATAGAGGTGGTGATGATCGATCGATTTGATGTAGGCGCCGATGGTTTCGGACCAGGAGGCGACCTGGGCGGGGTCGCCGTGGGTGAGCAGCGAGATGAAGCCGCACATGTTGCAGTTTTCCCAGGCCATGATGCTGGGGTCGTCGCGGTAGAGAAGACCGGTGAGGGGATTGCGGTGATTGAGGACGGCTTCGATGTGGCGCTCGTAGGCGGCGATGAGCTTGGGGTCGGTGAAGAAGGCTTGCGCGTTTGGCTGCTGGTGCCAGGCGAGGTACTGGCCGATGCCGCCGCCGGCGCAGGTCGCGCAATCGCCGATCAAGGGGATGATGAGGCGGATGTGATGTTTCGCCGCGAGGAAGAGTGCGTAGTCTGAGGCTTGAAAGGCGGCTTGGTTGAAGTTGCCTTCTTCGGGCTCGATGCAAAGAGGGCAGCCGACGGTGTCACCCATGGTTTGTGCACGGACGACGCGGCCGCCCATTTCGGCGGTGGTGGCGAGGGCGTCTTCAATTTCGAAGCGGGAGGGATAGCGGGGGCCGAGGGGATCGTGGGGGCCGTAGCCTTCGAGGCCGAGCCACTCGACGTTGGGGCCGCTGTATCGGAAGGGGGCGCCATCGAGGGTGAGGTGAGTGCCTGTACGCTGCACGAAGGATTGCGAGAGCAGGGGAGCGGTTGCGAGCAGGAGGTAGAGCAAGGTTCGCATGCGAGAAACGTCCTTCCGACGCTACGTTCGTATGTTTGGAACAGAGTAGGTCCGAATGCAGGATGACTGAAACCAGCTTAGAACGCAACGTCTTCGGATTAGAAGGCAATCTCACCACGTGAGTGAGGAGTTCCGTTGTTCTTCTGCCGAACGATGTTTTCTGTTAGGTTGGAATGGTAGCCTCATCACCTCAGAGCGTATTTTCCCGCGGCCTCACACGTCGTGTATTTCGTTGCAGGAGGAGTGGATTTTGAGCGAATTTCGTGACTTTCTGGAGCTTTCCTATGGTGAACTCGAGGATTACAACCTGGCGGCGAAGGAGCAGCGCAAGAGGCGGGTTGCGGCGGATGTGATTCAGGAGGAGCGGGTCCGCTACCTGACCGATGAGCGGCGGATCAAGGCTGTGACGGTGATGTTCAGCGATCTCGAAGGCCGGCTGCACATGCTGGACTACGACAAGAAGTTCCTGGTGAAGAGCTTCGACAACCTGACGTTCGATGGGTCATCGATTCGCGGGTTTACGGCGCAGCGGGAGAGCGATCTGCGGCTGGCGATCGACTGGAGCGCGTTCTACTGGGTGCCGGCGGATGTGTTTGGCGCGGGCAAGGTGATGGTGTTCGGCGAGGTGATCGATAAGAACGGCGGGACGTACAGCGCGGACATTCGCGGGGTGCTGAAGCAGTTTTCGCAGGAGCTGTTCGACAAGCAAGGATACACGATGAATGCGGCGAACGAGATTGAAGGATTTCTGTTCGAGGGCATCGATGCCGAGCGGAGTTATCACGAGACGGGGAGCTTCGAATATGTGAACAAGGGCGGGTATTATCACTCGCTGCCGGGGGATCCGCTGCGCGAGTTTATCGATACGACGGCCGAGGTGCAGCGTGCGATGGGATTTGAAAATGAGAAGGACCATCCGGAGGTTGCGCCGAGCCAGTTCGAGATCAACTACTCGTATGGCGAGGTGGTTGCCGCGGCCGATCAGATTCAGTTGTACAAGCTGATCTGCCGGCAGGTGGCAACGCAGATGGGGATGACGGCGAGCTTTCTGCCGAAGCCGGTGGTGGGGGTGAACGGAAGCGGCATGCACACCAACATCTCGATTACGAAGAATGGGAAGAACCTGTTCTGGGATCCGAGTGGGCAGGAGAAGATCTCAAAGATGGCGTGGCAGTTTACGGATCGTATTTTGACGCATGGCAACGACATCTGCCTGCTGCTGAATGCGAGCGTGAATGCGTACCGGAGGCTTGATCCGCACTTTGAGGCGCCGAACCAGATCAAGGCTTCGGCGACCGATCGCGGATCGATGGTGCGGATTCCGATTGGGAATGAGAAGTCGGCGCGGGTGGAGGTGCGGTCGGTCGGGCCGGATGCGAATCCTTATCTGGTGCTGTACTCAATTTTCAAGAGCGGCCTGCACGGGGACACGGCGAGGATCAAAAATCTGCGGCAGGCGGAGCGATATCTGCCGGATAATGTCTACACGGCGATCGATCACTTCCGTGCGGCGGAGTGGACGACGACTCTGCTGGGCGAGGATGTCAAAGCGCGGTATGCGGATTTGAAGCAGGCTTCGGCGGACCGGTGCGCGCGGCTGCTCGGGACGATCGTGAAAGCGCCTGAGGTGCAGTTTCACCATGACGTGTACAACCAACTGCTCTGGAACATCTTCTAGGGAATCTCTGATTAAGTTTGAAGTCCCTGGTTGCGGAGCGGGTTTTGGGGCTGAGCCTCGGGAATGCGGGTAAAAAGGTATGGAAGGTGTGGGCGGTGGAGGGGTATCGGGATCCTTCGCTCCGCTCAGGATGACAGCCAGAACTTGGAATAGTACTTAATCAGAGGTGACAGTAGGACCTGGGAACGGCACTGGATGTGAGATTCCCTGGAGCAGGAGAGAACCTGAGGGCTGCGGATGGGTTGGGACAGGATTGGCAGCAAGGCAGGAAAGATCTTTTTCGTCGGCTCGTTTGTTGCCTTCGCCGTTGCTGTCCTTTGCTCTCATGAGGCGCCCATCCTGCGAGACTATCCGGACTGGGTGTACCAGGGTGTCTTGCTGGCGCGGGCAGTGACGGGACATCCGGTTGCGGGATATGCGCTGAAACCGCATGCGGTTCCGAATTCGATGACGACGGCCGCGCTCGGCATGATGACGGTCGTGTTTGGATGGGTGCTCGCGGCGAAGCTGTGGATGGTGCTGTACCTGGCGCTGGCAGCGGTCACGAGCTTGTACGCCGGGGCGGTGTTTGAGGTAAAGGAAGGCGCACTGTGGTGGGTGCTGCCGGTCACGATCTTCCTGGGACAGTTGTTCTGGTTTGGAACGATCAGCTTCAACATTGGATTATGCATTCTGCTTCTGATTGCTTGCCGGTTGTACCGCCGTCTCGAGAGCGCGTGGGGTCTGGGGATGCTGCTGGTGGTCTGCTTCTTTGTGCACCTGATCGTGTATGCGTCGGCTGTGCTGATGATCCTGCTTTATTGCCTTCAGCACAGGCGTTGGAAGTTGACCTATGCGGCGCTGGCAACGACTCCCCTGGTGGCGTGGTACTTTGCGGGCCGGCTGCTTGTGCCGAGCGGGGAGAGTGAGATCGGGCATTCGCCGATGTCGCACGTCGCGTTGACGATGGCGCTGGCACTCACGCTTCTGGCGATCGGCTATTTTCGCAGGCAGCGATCGATTCATGCGGTTTGCGCGCCGGTGTTGATCGCTCTCTCGCTGCTTCTTGGGGCGGCCGGGCTGGCCAGTGCGTTTGTGCGCGGCGCTCCTCTCTCCGATCGGGCGGTGTCAAATCTGTTTCTCGTACAGCTGAAGGCGTCGCAGCCGCTGATGCTGTTCGGGTTCGTGAACATCAGCAGGTACGAGCAGGCGCATGACCGGGTGCTCTCGGCGTCACTGCAGATCTTCCATGAACCGTTGTTTCTTGGGCTGATGCTGCTCGATATAGGTTTAGGGATCGTGATTCTGAGCACCCTGGGCGGAGCGCTGATGAAGCGGCGAAGGGACTCGGGCAGGGCCGGCGGTGAAGCGCCGGATGACGCGAGCTTTCTTTGGGACTTTGTTGTCGTCCTGGGACTTCTTTATCTGGTATGTCCTCCGAACGCGTTAGGAGTGGTTTCGATCGATATGCGTCTGGCGCAGATCGGCTTGGCTCCGGCGCTGTTCCTGCTGGCCAGGCGACCGAATAGGTGGCTGCGCATTGTGAGCGTGCCTTCGGCGATTCTGCTGGTGGCGAGCCTGTACCAGTTCGGAGTGTCGCAGCGTGGAGAGCGCATTGCGGGCAGACCGATGGCGCTTCCGCATATTCTCAATTATTTCGGAGGCGTCAACCCTGGCGCGGAGTTGAAGGAGTATGAGGCACTTCGTTCGGGTCGATTCGATCATTGGATCTTCCCTACGGGGCCCTTTGTGGAGACGACCGAGAAGGGGTGCTGCCACGATGATTGAGCGAGCCTTACGAGCAGAATCGCACGCCAGTTCGATAAGCGCACGGCTGGGCGCGTCTCGTTGCCACTGATCTGGTGCGGATGTTAGCCTTCGAGTCTTGGAGATTTGTTTGGTATTTCGAGGGGATTTCACGAGGAGACGACAGGCATGCAGGCGAGCTACAACGGGATTTCGGTTCCGGCAGATGGGCAGGCGATCGAGTACAGCAATGGCAAGTTCCATGTTCCGGATCATCCGATCATTCCTTTCATCGAAGGGGACGGGACAGGGCGGGATATCTGGAAGGCTTCGCAGCGGGTGTTCGACGCGGCGGTCGAGAAGGCGTACGGCGGCAAACGGGCGGTGAAGTGGTTCGAGGTGCTGGCGGGGGAGAAGAGCTACCGCAAGACGCAAGACTGGCTGCCCGAGGACACGGTGAAGGCGACGGTGGATTTTCGGGTTTCGATCAAAGGACCGCTGACGACGCCGGTGGGCGGCGGGATTCGCAGTCTGAATGTGGCGCTGCGGCAGTTGATGGATTTATATCAATGTGTGCGGCCGGTGAAGTATTACGCGGGCGTGCCGAGTCCGGTGAAGGCTCCGGAGAAGCTGGATGTGGTGATCTTCCGGGAGAATACAGAAGATATCTACGCGGGCATTGAGTTTCGCGAGGGAACTCCGGAGGCCAAGAAGTTTATCGCGTTCGTGAACGATGACATGCTGAAGGGGACGAAGAAGAAGATCCGGCTGGATTCAGGCGTGGGGGTGAAGCCGATCTCGGTTACGGGTTCGAAGCGGCTGGTGCGGGCGGCGATTCAGTATGCGCTCGATCACAAACGCAAGACGGTGACGCTGGTGCATAAGGGCAACATTCAGAAGTTCACCGAAGGCGCGTTCCGCGAATGGGGGTATGAGGTTGCTACGCAGGAGTTTCGTGAGCAGGTGGTGACCGAGCGGGAGAGCTGGATTCTGGGCAATCTTGAAGCAAACCCCAAGCTGACTCCGGAAGAGAATGCAGCACTAGTTGAGCCGGGAATCGAGTTTGCCGCGAAGGAGTTCGGCGAAGAGGTTGTGGCTGAGGTGAAGCAGGTGGTTGCCTCGATCGGCGCGTCGCATGGCGACGGCAAGTGGAAGAAGAAGATTTTGATTAATGATCGGATTGCCGATTCCATCTTCCAGCAGATCATCCTGCGGCCTGAGGACTACAGCGTGCTTGCGACCACGAATCTGAACGGGGATTATATTTCGGACGCTGCGGCGGCACAGGTGGGAGGCTTGGGCATTGCTCCGGGCGGCAACATCGGCGATGGGTATGCCGTGTTCGAGGCGACGCATGGAACGGCTCCGAAGTACGCCGATAAGGATGTGATCAATCCGGGCTCCGTGATTCTTTCGGGAGTGATGCTGTTCGACTTTTTGGGGTGGCCTGAGGCGGCGCGGCTGATCGAGAGTTCGATGGAGAAGACGATCGGGCAGAAGTTTGTGACGTACGACTTTGAGCGCGGGATGCAGGGCGCGACGAAGGCAAAGACGAGCGAGTTTGCTTCGCGCATGATTGAGAATATGTAGGTGACCGCGGATTTACGCGGAGCAATGCGGATAAAAGCTTAAAGGAAGTTCTGATTAAGTCGGAAGTTCTTGGTTGTGGAGCGGATTTGGGGCTGAGCACCGGAATACAGGTAGAAAGGTGTTGCGTGTATCGGCTGTGTGAAGGGTATCGGGATCCTTCCCCCCTTCGCTGCGCTCGAGGGTCAGGATGACAGCAACAACGCTCAGGATGACAGCAAGATCTGGAGCAGCACTTAATCAGAGGTTTCGTAACACCGATTTGCACTGATTTTACCGATAACAACGCGGTGGATTTAGAGACGGGAGAGAAAGAATGCGGAAGAAGGTAACGATTGTTGGGGCGGGCAATGTGGGAGCGACGGCGGCGCACTGGATTGCGGCGAAGGAGCTTGCCGATGTGGTGCTGCTCGATGTGATGGAGGGCGTGCCGCAAGGCAAGGCGCTCGATCTGCTGCAGGCGATGCCGATTGAGAAGCGGGACTGTTCGATTGTGGGCACGAACGATTATGCGGATACGGCGAATTCAGATGTTGTGGTGATTACGGCGGGGATTGCGCGCAAGCCGGGGATGAGCCGCGATGATCTGCTGAACACGAACTTCAAGATTATGAGCGATGTGGTGGCGAAGGTGGTGGCGGCATCGCCGGAAACGATCATCATCGTGGTGTCAAATCCGCTGGACGCGATGGCGCAGACGGCGTTCAAGCAGGCGGGGCTGCCGCGGGAGCGCGTGATCGGGATGGCCGGGGTGCTCGATTCGGCGCGGTTTCGGACGTTCATCGCGGAGGAGCTGCAGGTGTCGGTCGAGAACGTGACGGCGTTTGTGCTGGGGGGACACGGCGACACGATGGTGCCGTTGTCGCGCTACTCGACGATGGCGGGGATTCCGATTACGGAGTTGATCGAACCGGCTCGACTGAAAGAGCTCGAGACGCGCACGGCCAATGGCGGCGCGGAGATTGTGAAGCATCTGAAGACGGGGTCGGCGTACTATGCTCCGAGCGCGGCAGCGGTGGAGATGGTGGAGGCGATTCTGAAGGATAAGAAGAAGATTCTGCCTTGCGCGGCCTATCTGCAGGGCGAGTATGGGATCTCGGGGCTGTATGTCGGGGTGCCGTGCAAGCTGGGGGCGAAGGGGCTCGAGAAGATCATCGAGATCAAGCTGACAGCGGAGGAGCAGGCTGCGCTGAATAAGAGTGCGGATTCGGTGAAGGAGCTTTGTACCGTCATCGGGGTAGCTTGAGGCAAGCTTGACGCGGGCTGGCCTTGGTGAGCGCAGCGGGCCGGCATCGGAGTGCGTCTCAGGTCCTCTTGATCCGGCGCGGTTAGGCGTGTCGATTGGCGGACACTGGCGCAGAGTTTCGTGTGCCGTGCTGGGTTTTCACTCTATTTCAAAAGCTACATACTGCAGCACAGACTGCCGCTCTACTTCGAGCACGACTGCATCGCCCGGTCGCAGGCCGGCAAGGATCTGCCGCAACTGCTGCGCATCCTGAAGCGATTGGCCGTTGACTGCGCGAATGACGTCCCCAACAGCGACATCGGCTGCCGTCGCGGGTTCTCCTCCAAGCAATCCAGCCACGAGGACGCCGCGGTCGGATCGGAGATTGAGCATAGCGCCAACCGGTGAGTCTTTAAGATCGATCACGAAAATTCCCAGAGAGGCGATCATGTCCCGCTTGGGGTTGATGAGGTCTGACAAGTTGTCGATCATCGGCGAAGCATTGACGGGGCTCACCGAGACCGTCACCGGCTTGCCGTCGCGCACTACTTCCATGCTGATGGGCGTGTTGCGTTTGTGGACATAAAGAAACGCGGTGTACTTGGGCAGCGCGTCGACCCGTAAGCCGTCCATGGTGGTGACAACATCTTTTGCCTGCAAACCGGCCGCGGCGGCTGGACTTCCGGCGTCGATATCGGAGAGGATAACGCCCCAATCCTGAGGAAGCTTCAGGCCCGCGGCCAACGCCGGGGTGATGGATTGGGCATGTGCGCCGATGGTCACGTTCGCAACGATGCCATGCTCTTTGAGCTCGCGATAGACAAAGCGGACGATCGGCTCCGGGATAGCGAAACCGAGGCCTTCACTGCCTCCGCCGGAGGTGTAGATGAATGTGTTGATGCCGACAAGATTGCCGTTGCGATCGATCAAGGGGCCACCGCTGTTGCCCGGATTGATCGGAGCGTCCGTCTGCACATAGACCATGGGCCGGTCGAGCTCAGGCTGCCTGCCTACGGCACTGATGATTCCCTTTGTCACGGTGTGGTCCAGCCCCTCCGGCGCGCCGATCGCAACCACCGTCTGCCCCAGGCGAAAATGGAACCCCTCGGGCAAGGGAATAGTGGGTAGACCTTTTGCCTCGATCTTGATCAGAGCTAAGTCCGCATAACGGGTGGTTCCTATCAGCTTCGCTTCAAAGACCCGCTGCGGGTTGCCGAGATGCGTATTCCCGCTCACCAGCTCAACCGTCGCCGGAGCAATGATCACCCGAATGCGCAGCGCCCCGGCGACGACGTGATTGTTGGTGATGATGTAGCCGTCGGGGTCGACGATGACGCCCGAGCCTAGAGAGCGCTGCCGTTCCAGCGGCTGTGGCTGCCCGTGGTCCTTATGGTCTTCCGGTACGCCATAGCCGGTTACTTCAATCTCGACCACCGACTGCATCGCGCGCTCCGCAACCTGATCGATTGCCGAATCGTATTCCTTGAGGATGCTCGGCTGGGGGTTGGCCGGGCCTTGCGTCTGCCCCAGAAGGGCCCGTGACAAGATCATGCACGCGAACGCGAGGGAAAGGGTCTTCTTCATGGTCATCCTGTTCTGTCAGCTGAAGGTCGTTTTGTGCAGCGGTTGCGTGTGGATGGGCGGCGCAGCGGGCTCCTCTTCGGGTGTCTCCCACTTGAGAATCTTGAAGTCGAGGACAAAGATTGCGTACATCACCGGGACTTGTAACTTGGTCACCACGGTCGCTACGAGCAGGCCGCCGATCTGCGCATAGCATAGCGGCTTCCACAGCGGGCCTCCGTGCAATGCGAGCGGCAATAATGCGAGGACGGTCGCGCCTACAGTAATTAGGACCGGACGCAGTCGGAGGATGCCGGCATCGATCAGCGCCAGCTCAAAGTCGTCTCCCTCGGCGTGCCGCTCTTCGATGAAGTCGAAGAGCACAATCGAGTGGCTCACGATCACGCCGATCAGGCTGGCAACTCCCAGGAATGCCATGAAACCGAACGGCTCGCCCATAATCCACAGCGCGGCGAAGGCGCCCACCATGCCGTAGGGCGCGGCCGCCAACACAAGCAGCGGCTTGATGGCATTCTTGAATTGAAAGAGCAGGGCAAGGTAGATGGCAGCCGTGGAGACAAGCATGACGGTCGCCAGGTTCTTGAATCCGTTTTTGGTCTTGTCATATTCGCCCCCAATCTGCATCTCGTATCCCGGCGGAAGCGACGCCCGCAGTGTCTGCAATCTCGGCTCTGCCTGCTTCAAGATTTCGGAGCTCAGGTGTCCGGGTGCAGGGAAGCTGCGCACATTGATGGTGCGGAACTGCTCCAGCCGTACGATGCGTCCGTTCACGAGGTCGTGATCGATGTTCGAAATCTGCACTAGCGGGATTTTGTTACCGTCCTGCGAGCCGTAGACGTAGAGGTTTTGAATATCAGAGAGCTGCGATCGTTCGTCCATGCGCAGACGGGCAACGATCGGGATCTGCTTCTGGCCTTCCTGCAAGACGCTGACCGTGCTCCCACTTAGGCCCGCGGTGGAGGAATTCGCGACATCCATGTTCGTGATGCCGGCCAGGTTTGCCCGATCCGGATCGATAGTCAAGGAGATCTGCGCATTTTCATCGCCCCATTCATTGCGGGTGCGGTCTGCAAGGGGAATCGAACGGAAGATGTCTTCGACCTTGCCGGCGATGGCGCGCAGTCCGCGGATATCGTTTGCTTCGTCCTTTGCGTTGACATCGGCGGTGCCGGAGATGCGAACTTCGATGGGGTAATCGATCGGGTTAGTGAGCAGCTGGCGCGCATCCATCCGCGCTCCCGGGATCGATGCAGCAAGCGCCGGTTGCAGCTCTTTGATGAACTGCGGAGTCACCTCCTTATCGGTGACTTCGATCAGCACCTGGGCGTAGTTCAACTGCTGCAGCTGCGGTGAGGCTGAGAACCAGAAGCGCGGACCGCCTCCGCCGACGAAGCTTGTGACGTAGCGCAAGACACTGCCCGGATGATCTTTGTTCGGGTGCTCGCGCGAAAACTGTTCCGCCCGTTGGCGGACGATGTTCTCGACCTTACGGGCGGTCTCATTCGTGGCTTCGAGCGTGGCATCGTTGGGAAGCCATACATCGATGTATGACCAATACTGAACATCTTCGGGGAAGAATGCGCTGGAAAGGCGGGAGAAGAGGAAGCCACCCAGAACGAGGAACAGCAGTGAGCCGGCGAAGAAACTCCAGCGGTGCTCGATGGAGTACTTCGCCGCTCGGGCATAGAGGCCGAAGAAACCGCTGTTGCGCCGTTCTTCGAGCGTCTTCTCGACCTTCTTCTCCGGACGCAGCAGGTAGTAGCCGAGCATAGGAAGAAAGGACATCGAGATCAGGCGGGAGGCAATCAAGGCTACCGCCATGACAATCGGCAGACTGTGAAGAAACTCCCCTGTGCTGCCGGTGACTAATAAGAACGGCAGGTACGCAACGATATTGGTGACGGTGGCGTACATGATGGCCGTCGCCAGCTTGGTAGGGCCGAGCCAGGCGGCGATGTTTCTTGGCTGGCCTTCGGCTAGCGCGCGCTTGATCGAATCGCCGGCGATTACCGGGTCGTCTACCAAGAGGCCCAGCGCGATGATCAAGGTGGCGACGGAGACCTGCTGGATGTCGATGCCCATCAGGTAGAGCACGCCAAAGGTCATCGCCAGTGTGATGGGAATCGAAATGGCCATCAACAGGGCAGAGCGCCACTCCCAAAAGCCGATCCATGAGACGAGCACCACCAGAGCGATGGCCTCATAGAGCGCATCCATGAACAGGCTGAGGTTCTCTTCCACCTGCAGCGGCTGATCGGAGGTGCGGGCGACGATCAGATCGTCTGGAAGATACTGCTTCACCGCCAGGAGCTTGCGGTCGACACTGCGGCCGAAGGCATCGATCTGCTCTCCGTCTTTCATCGATACAGCCAGAGTCACCGCACGGCTGCGGCGCCAGTGACCTTGCTTATCGGCCCAGGTGAGATAGTTCAGATACTTCGCGGGGCTTTGATAGCCGCGGGAGATCTCGACCAGGTCGCGCAGGTAGACGGGACTCTTCGCGGCCGAAGAGGAGGCGCCGATAATCACATCGCCGATCTGCCGCGGATCCGTGAATCTTCCCGACGGGTCGATCTGAATACTCTGCGGTCCGACTTCAAGCTGGCCGCCGGGAAGAGTGATGTTGCGCGCGCCCAAAATATCCTTCAGGTTCGCAGGGGTCACGCCGTAGGCCGCCAGGCGTTGCTGCGAGTAGTCGAGGTAGATCTGCTCCGGGAGCACGCCTTTGCGATCGATCTTGGCGACTTCCGGCGCACCCTGGATCGTTCTTCCCATTAGGTCGGTGAAGTCGTCCAGATCCCGGTAGGAGTATTTATCTCCAGCCACCGCGGCAAGACGCGCTTCGGTCTCTGCCGGGTCGCGGATGAATGCAGCCGGCCAGCTATCGGGATGAAGCTCGGAGCTATGCAACTTTTCCAGCACCTGGCGTTCGCCCAAAGCTCGCAACTGATCGTCGCTTAGAGGCGAGCTGACATCGGCGCCGATGAAGCCGCTGCCTTCGAAGAAGTGCGGATCGGAGACAAAGGTATTTTGCTTGCCCGCCTGGATAACCGACCGGAACGAGTCGCGGACCAGAGCGGGAGAGACTGAAAGCGGGAAGGCGTAGACGATGGAGACGCGTGGTTGGGAAGACCGTGGTTGCTCCGCGGCGCGCGTATCTTCAATCGCTTTGCGAATGGCGCGGGCGCGCAAGGCAATGTCGATCTCACTGGCTTTGGGACTGGCTACGGTCAACATCAACGCCGCCGTGTCGCCAAAATCGCTATTGAACTGGATCGGCCCAGCGCCCTGGGGCAGCCTGCTGTTGAGCGCGTTCAGCTTGAGATTGATGTCGGAGAACTGCTTCTTTGGGTCGTTCACCGTATCGTCGAGTTGAACGTAGACCAGCGCGAGCGCGGGAAAGCTGATGGAGCGGATGCCAAAGTCGGAGGCGGAAGGCGGCTTGATGAAGGCGTTCTGCGCCATGATCTGCTCTACCGGCCGCGTGACCAGTTGTTCCACTTCCTGCGCCGTCGCTCCCGGCCATGCGATCGAAGCAACTGCCACGCGCACGGGAATGCTCGGGTCCTTGCGCTTGGCCATGTGCATGAAGCCGTACCAGCCCCACAGGCAGACCGCGATCAGCAGGATCAGCGATACTTGGCGGTGCTCGGTAAAGAAACGCGCCGTGTTGTGGGTGCGTGCGATGTACTCGGATTCAGATCGATGAGTCATGCGGATCTATGCACCTAGGGAAGAATACGAATTTTCGCGCCGCTTTTGACCAGGCCGACTCCGGTGGTAATGACCGACTCTCCGGAGTTCAAGCCGCCTTTGGCGGCAATCATGTTTCCGTAGATGTCGCCCAGTTCTACTGCACGCAAGCGGGCTGTCTCCGCGTCTCCCGCTGATTCGGCAATCATCACGGCGAAGCCATCATTTCGTTCGGGATCACGAATAACCGCTGCCAGGGGAACGGCCAGCACGGACTGCGGTAACAGCGATCCATCCAGCGCCAGGGACGCGATCATGCCCGATTTCAGCCTATCGCGGGGATTGGGAATCGTCACCTCTACAGAGAAGACGCGGCTCTTGGGGTCGGCTGCCGGGGAGATGGCGCTCACCCTTCCAGCAAAAGGCTGCGGGAACGCGTCGGTCGTGATGGCAAGATGCTGGCCCGGCCGCACCCGGCTGATTGAAGTGTCAGGAACACCGAAGACAGCCTTGACGGATTGGGTGTCGGCCAGGGTGAAGCCATTGGTGGCCGGCCCTACCAGCGTGCCCAGATCGACGTTGCGGCTAACCACCCAGCCGTCGAACGGGGCTTGCAGGGAACAGTATCCCAGAGCCACGTTGGCCTCGCTCAGCTGTGCCTGCGCTCCGGAGACAGATGCCGTTGTGCTGGCCAACTGCGCCTCGGCGGAATCGTAGTCCGGCTTGGTTGCGCTCTGCGTGCCATACAGGGCGGAGACTCGATCGAAGCTGAGCTTGGCTTTGTCGTACTCTGCCTGGGAGCGCGCGAGCTGCGCTTTGGCCTGCTGCACCTTGTCCAGATAGTCCTGTTGCTTGACCAGCGCAAGCACGGTTCCCTTGCGTACCCAATCCCCCTGATCGATATTCCGCATGCCGCCGCTTGGGCTTTTGACCTGGCGAATGCGGTCCACATAGCCTGCCGACTGGAACGAGAGAGTGACCTGCGCATAGGGCACGATGCTGGCGGAGTATTTTGCTCCGTTCCCTACCGTTATGGGCTGAACCAGAGCGGTATGCACCGGCAGAGGCAAGGTCGCGGCGGCGGTCTGCTGCTTGCACGCGGTTGAGCCCAGTAGAGCTGCGCTGCTCATCGCGGCGAGCGCAAGCCTAGAGGTGATGGCATTCATAAGTTCACTCCTCCCCCAGAGCTTTCTCAAAGGCAGCCTTCGCGTTCCAGAAGGAAAGCAGGCTTTGTTCGTAATCATGGTCGGCGGCGGCGGCTGAGGCTTGCTCCAGCAGCAGGTCGCGCAGCAGCACGGCGGAGTGTTGAAATTGATCGCTTGTCTCGCGCACCTTCTCCTGGGCGGCGTCGCGGCCCGCTTGCGCCACTGCGAGCAGTGAGCGACTTTCTTCCAGCTTGCGGAATCCATTGTCGACATCGAGCATCACCTGCGCTCTGGTCTCGTCGAGCTGATAGTGGCTTTGTTTCACCGCGACAACCTTCTGTTGCACCTCGTCGTGTCGACCTCCCCAGTCAAACGGGTCCCACTTCAGCTCCATCCCGGCGGAGAGAATGTTCTGCGGCAGAATCTCGGTGTTGATCGGCTCGAGATAGTGGAGGGCTGCGCCGATGTCGGGAATGTACTTCGCGCGGGCCAACTTGCGATCATACTCGGCGCGGTGCGTATCGATCTCCGCCTCTTTCACCTCGGGCCGCTGCTCGAGCGCGGTTTGCCGTGCCGTCTTCAAGTCCATCTCCGCAGGCGAAATCGGCGGCACCGGCTCGGTGCGAAAGGCGGTATCGAGATCGCGCCCCAGCAGCTCGTTCAATTGTTCCTTCTGAGTTTCGAGCGTGTCACGCAATTGGATAATCTGATATCGCGCCTGAGCCAGTTTCGCCTTCACCTGAAGGCTATCGGACTTCAGGACGGACTCCTGGGCAAGATACTGCGTCGCCACTCGATCCGTCTCCTCGTATTGTTTGACCGATGCCTGCTCAGCGTTCAGGGCGCTCTCCGTTTGCAGTGTCGCGTAATAAGCCTGCTTCACACTGGCTACGGTGGACTGCTTATTCCCGCGATACTTTTCGCGGGCAAGGTCGGTCGACAGCTCCTGCTCCCGGATGGCGAGATGGATCTGGTAAAGCTGGGTGAGCGGTTGGGCCGCCTGCACCGAAGCAAACCCGGTCACCCCGTTCGACAGGTTGAAGCTTTGCGGCCTTTGGAAGCCGAAGCTTCCCGCGGGAAAGTTGAACGTGGGCGACGTGATATTTCCCGAAAGAAACAAATACGTCGTGACCGCGGGAAAGCGCTTCGACTTGGTTTGAGCTGTCTCCCAGTTCGACTTGGTGATGTCGAGCTTGGCGATGTTTAGCAGCCGATTGTGTTCCGCGGCAATTTGAATCGCCTGCGAAAGCGGCAGGACCGGTGCGTCGCCTGAGGGTTCTTGTCCCAACGACACCGAACCAGACGCCAGCACAGTTGCGGCAATGATCCAGAGGAGTGGCTGTGTGTACCTTGCTGGAGTCGTCATCGCATTGGAATCAGGAACGGCTTCTTCGCAGCCCGCCTCCGCCGCCCTGCGGTCCCAGGCTGTTCAAGTCATTCAATACAGCTTGACGATCCTGAGGGCGAAACTCTCCCGCGTCCATCGTCTGCTCGATCTCGGACTTTGACTTCTTCAAGGTCATCAGCTGTTGCAGCTTACCCTCTCCGCCGGTCTTGATGCTCTGCAGTCCGTTCAAGCTGTCCTGCAGCTGTTTCACCTGAGCCTCGGTCGGCTTGCCATGCATCACGGCGGTGAAGATATCTTTCCCTAGTTTTGCGCCTGGATTTGGAGTCTCCGTAGAGACCGGTGTGGTCTCCTTGTTCGCCATCATGACCTGTAGATCCTGTTCCAGCGTGTCGCGGTCCGGCTGCTTGACGGTCGCCATGACGGCCTTCATCTTCGAGACCGCGTGCCACGGCGTGAGCAGGTCGACTGGCGCGCCGGGCTTCTGCTCCGCTTTGTAGGTCTTCAGGATCTCCGCGTTCGTTTGCAGCTCCTTCACCTGGGGAATGGTCATGCTGCCATTCAGGACGGACGCTTTGATGTCCTGTTGAAATTTATCTTTGGCAGGGTTGGAGGCTGTCTCTTGCGAGGCGGCAAACGCGGGCGGAAGGTGCGCCGCCAGTACAACGGAGAGTGAAAGAGTCAGTAGTTTTTTGATCATTGTCCCTGTTTCCTGTAGAAAGTTGAACGTTGAAAAGATGGTGCTCCCAAAGCGCAAGGCTATCATTCCGAATTGTCTCCGGCCATCGACGCGCCGCGGTTACTCGACTAGCTGGCCCTTCTCGTCGACTTTGATCCAGCCCTGCGAAGCCATCGATTTGAAGATCTCCTTCGCGGTCGCGTCCGCGGTTTTGGAGGCATAGGCATTGAGAGTCTTCTTGCGATCGGTCACTGTGGACTTGGTGACGGCGACCGCGGGGTTGAGGCCGGCGACGACGGGCAACGCAGCGCCCGCATTCTTGGCCGGCTTGGTATCGGTCTGAAACTGTGACAGCAGGACAGTGTCCGTGGGGGTCTTGAGATGCACGTCGACGTTGGCTTCTAAGTCTGCACCCCCCGCGCCCATCCCGACGGTGTCGCGTTCTGTTTTATTCCCTTCTTTGAGGGAGGTGAAAGACCCCTGGATGACCATTGCATTCTCAGAAGGCACGGTGTCTGCGGCGACGTGCTCTACGGGAATACCGGTCTTCTCCAGCTTCTTGGTCAGCTCAAGGCGAAACTTCTTGCTCGCGCTCGCTGCGATCGCATCCGGGCTCTTGTCCTGGGCGATGAGATGTCGAGGGCGCAGCGATTGTATTTTGTCGACCTGGACGTCCGTTGTGTCCGTGGCGAAGTCATAGATCAAAATCTTTTCCGGTTTCGGCAGCGGCTTGCTTCCGACATATGCGGACAGCGGCGTAACACTGATCTTTGCAGCTAGGGGGCTCTGCGCGTGAGCTGCAGAAACCAGAAGAGCGCCTGCTGCCAACCAAAGCGATGTGCTCCGTAGTGCTTCCATAAACACTTCTCCTTCCGCCGAAAAAGGGAGGCGGCTCCCGAGAGGCGGGTCGCGCTTCGATACACTTCCTGCCGGCGCGAATACCGGGTGAACGCGAAGATTCTCTGCGAAGATCAAGCCCGCAAGATCCATGGCGCGAGACATTGGGTAGTAGCCGTGTGCAGTGATCGAAGTGAATCATCGTTGTCCACGGGATTCCGGTCAATAGACAACGTCTCATTCTGATCTAAAGTTTGAGTAAACCGGTAAGCCTATTTATTTCTGAAACATGCGGGGATTCTTTGATTTTCGGTTGAGCGCATGCAGGGTGGAGGTCACGAGGCCCACGAGAAGTCTCACTAACGAACCGAATACGAGCGGGCGTTCAGACACGCAGTCATCGCCCTTTTGAAGTCGTCCTGCTTCTGCTGCTCCTGAGTTTTGGTTGCGTCTGCCTGTTTGTCTGCCTGCTCGGTGTCCTTCTTCTCCTTGCGTTTAGCCCTTATCCCACCGACGATGGCGCCTCTTCGTGCGCCTGCAGCAGCATCGCCGCCGGTTGCACCTGAGATCACCGCTCCCCCTACCGCGCCCTTCGCTGCGCCGCCGCTGCTGCCGCTCTTCTGGCTTTGGCCCTTGGTCGCTTTCGAGGTCGCATCGGGATCAAATCCGGTCTGCGTTTTTGCGTTGCTGTAGCATTGCGATTCATCCGCCAGCTGCTGCGTCGCTCCCTGTGCCTTCGCTGGATACACGTAGAGTCCGACGGTGCTCGCCATGCCTTTCACGGGCGGCTGCGTGCTGCTTTGTTGCCCGGCTACGGAGTGGTTCGCCGTGCTCAGCAGAAGTGCGATCAGCCCAAGGACTAGCTCCCTGCGCATCCGTTCCTCCTTTCCACGCCAATTCAGATCGATTCGTTCCTCTTTATTGCGAAGCCCATCCGTAGCAGCCACACTATGGCCTGCAGCCTGATCTATGTCCATACAGCAGCCCTAAACCGATCTAAAGATGATCTAAAGAATTCAAAATTCCCTCTTTATAGAAGGAGACGGCTATAATCAGCGTGTTTCCGCCCGCGTTCCAAAACAAAAGCGTGATTCATCCTTCCCCAATTGTCGGCCACACGTTTTTAGCAGAACTGATATCGGATGGGAGTTGAGCAGAGACGGCAAGATGCAATTCGCACCTCGCTTGTCTCAAGGGCTTTCGCCATGGACCAGTCACGGCTTCAGTTCGGGAAGTTCGAGCTAAAAATTTCGAGCTACGAGCTGACACGGGCTGGTCTCCCGGTAAAGCTTGAACGCATTCCCATGGAGCTTCTTCTGTTGCTGGTGGAAAAGCGTGGAGAGCTCGTCAGCCGGGAGATGATCGTGCAGCGGCTCTGGGGGCAAGATGTCTTTCTGGAGACCGAACACAGTATCAATACAGCGATTAATAAGTTGAGGGCGGTACTGAAGGACCATCCCAGGGAACCCATCTTCGTGCAGACGGTGATTGGGAAAGGATATCGCTTCATCGCAGAGGTAAAAGAGTTAGCTTCGACGACAGGACAAGGCTCGCCGGAGCCGACGGACCCGACCACAAACCGGTTTGGCCCGACTGGCTCGAAAGTAGACGTTACTTTGGTGACACGGCAGCTTCCGGAACTATTACTGGCTCGCCGCTCAGCCGAGGGACCTGCCGACGATGAGAGCGTGGCGTCCCCAGCGGATGTGGTGTCAGATCCTCAAGAGCAAACCCCAGCCTCAGTAAGGCGCGCCGGGGTTGTGGCGGCGCTCGCCGTTCTGCTCGCCGCGGGACTTGGCCTATTGGTGTGGGGACGGCGGGATCTTAGCACCAAGGCTTCCATGCCGCAGTATCGATCGGTCGCGGTGCTGCCTTTCGTCGATTTGTCGCCGCACTCGGAAAAAGAATATCTGGTGGACGGAATGACGGACGAAGTGACGACTCTGCTGGCGCAAGGATCTTCGCTGCGGGTCATCTCCCGGACCTCTACCATGCAATATAAGAATGTCAGACGGCCTCTCACCGAGATTGCGACCGCGTTAAAGGTGGACGCAGTGGTTGAAGGATCAATCGTGCGCGACGGTGCAAGCGTTAGGATTACGGCGCAGCTGCTGGATGCCCGGCGCGACCAGCATCTTTGGGCGCAATCCTATCGACAGAGCGATACGGATTCTTTGCAGGTGCAGGATCAGGTAGCGGCTGCGATTGCGCAGGAGGTGGCGCAGCGGCTTGGCAGCCAGATGCCAATCCATCGAGAACGCGCTGTTTCGCCGCAAGCCCGCGAACTATACCTGCGCGGTCTCTACTTCTGGAACAAGCGAACCTTCGATAGTCTCGAGAGATCGCTCCACTACTATCGCCAAGCCATCGAGATGGATCCCGAATATGCCGAAGCCTACGCTGCGATGGGAGGGGCGTACGTCCTGTTCGGCACATACGGAGCAGTCGATCCATCGACGTCCCTCCTCCAGGCGCGAAACGCAGCCGAAAAGGCGTTGGAACTGGACGACAGCCTGGGCGACGCGCATACCGTGCTCGCGGCTGTGAAGGTCGATCACGATTGGGACTGGCAGGGCGCCGAGGAAGAGTTTCGCCAGGCTATTCGCTTGAGTCCCAACAGTGCCACAGCGCATCATTGGTACGGGCTGCATCTTTCGCGTATGCGGCGATATCGAGAGGCCGAAGTCGAAATGCAGCGCGCTCTGGCGCTCGATCCGCTCTCCGTAATTATCCAGACGGACGCAGCCGAAGTGCTGTACTGCGCGCGCAAACCGGATGAAGCGCAAGCCATGGTGCTGAAGGCGCTCGATCTGGATGCGAACTTCGCCGAAGCCCACCTTGTGCTCGGCAAAATCTACGAAGAGAAGGGCCAGTTTAAGGATGCCGTGGCGGAGTTTCAGCGCGCCGCACAGATGTTCGGCAACAGCCCAAATATCGAGGGACTGGAAGCCCATGCCCTCGCCCTGTCGGGAGATCGGGCAAAAGCGCAGACGATAGTAGATAGTCTCAAAGAACAATCAGAACAGCGCTACATCTCCGGAGTCGACATCGCCCTGGTGCAATGTGCGCTGGGGAACGTGGACGGAGCCATGCAGTGGCTGGACAGAGGCTTTGAGGTTCGAGACAAAGGGATGGACATTCTCGGGACCGATCCTCTCTTCGACGGCTGCAGGTCTGACCCTCGCTTTCGTGATTTGCTCTTGCGCATGAAGCTCAACCCGTAGCAACGTTGAGCGTTTTTGATCACTGGGTGTTAGAAGACTTGCTACGCTGTCTACCCCTTGGCTGCTCTGCGCGCCTTCCGCGCCCGGCGCCTCACCTCGGCCTCGCTGAACATCGTGCCCCTGCAGTTCGCCGCGCCACAATGGCAGTCGCCTTCTTCATCATCGCTGTCATGCAGGTTGTACTCGTACGTCAACTCCTCTCCTGCCGCGATGTCACGAATCGCCTTAATGAAGATGCGACCCTTGCTTTCTTCGGTCTCGCAGTTCGGATCGCAGCAGTGATTGAGGAACATCGCAATTCCAAATCCATCGATCACCTGACTTCCATCGCCGCAGCTGAACAGATATGTGATGAACCGGTCCTTGTATCGCTCATCCGCCTCCTCCTTGCTGAAGCGAGGTCCATCGTACTCGCACACCCGCGATCCTCGCTTGATCGCACGAGTCGTGTAGCAGCCGGCGGCATGAATCGAAGAAGATCGAATGATCAGTCCATCCACCATAGTCAAACCCATCTCAGACAATTTAAGATTACCGGCAGAATCGGCACGGGTCAGGTGACTATAACAAACCTCGGACCTGCGCCGTCAAACAAGCCAAGCGATGCGAGTCACAGAGATGAGATACCGCCCTCCAATCCGTCCGCATTTCACTGTGTCGATAGCGCTGGCCTGTGCCGCCCTCGCGATGACGGCCTCGCTGTCGAAAGCGCAGACGCCTCCCACGCAAAAACCCGCTGCCTCGGGTCCATGCTCCGCACCCCCTTCCTCGGCCGGCACTAGCTCCGCAACTGCTGCCAAACCATGCCCTTCGACGGCTCCAGAAGCCCAGAAACCCTCCGCAGTGGAAAAGTTTCCTTTTCCTGGGGAAGCTCCTAAGGTCGCACCCGCGCCCGACGCGCCCGCTTCCTCCGGCTCGTCCTCCTCTACCGCAGCCCAGCACCCCTTCCCGACCGAGCCTCCGCCCAAGCTGCCCGGCGACGACTCGAGCAGCAGTTCCAGCTCAAGTGCCGACGATCCAAGCCCGACGCCCGACACCCCTACTCCCGCTCCCGGAGAAGAAGGCTCCTCCGTGCACCGCCGACGCCGTCTGCCCAAGGTCCAGCACGTGCAGTCCGACGACGAGCGCGTCGATGAAGACCTCAAAGTCGCAAAGTTCTACATGAACGACGACAATCTCCCCGGCGCCTATCTGCGAGCCCAGGATGCGGTCAAGATTCAGCCGGACTACTCCGCCACGCACTTCGCGCTCGCCGAGATCGCCCGGAAGATGAAGAAGAGGGAAGAGGCGATCGCCGAATATCACGCTTACCTCAAACTCGATCCTGACGGAGAACAGGCCAAGGCCGCGCAGACCGCACTGAAGAACCTGCAGTAGCTCGCTGATGTTCCCGCCATCACCGGCGATTGGAGGGAAAAGCGATCTTGCACCGGCACTCCGCAACGGGCACCAAGAAAAATTAGCCGCCGCGCAGCCATCCGGTGTAACGTGGGTGCTGCCTATGGACCCTACCCTTCAACAGCTTCACCGCGAGCTGGCCGGCGGACTCAACGGACTCGACACTTCCCAGACCCAGCTGCGCCCGCCTGCTCGCCCTGGCCAAACAGAGAGGTGGAACATTCAGCAGATCATCGAGCATCTCCTGCTGAGTTACGCCGGGACCGAGAAAGCGCTGCAGGTCCGCATCGTCAAGGGCACACCTACCCAGACCAAACCCAGCCTCACGCAGTCGTTCACGCAGTACACCCTCATCCGCCTCGGCTACTTTCCCCATGGAACCAAAGCGCCTCCTCTCGTCACGCCCGCCGAGTCCGCACAGCCGGTGGACGGGCAGGAGCTCAGCCAGTCCGTTTTCGATCACCTGTCGCGGCTCGACCAGCGTTGCGTCGAAGCTGCCGCTCTCTTCGGCGAAACGAATCGGTCTGTCTCGCACATTCGCCTCGGTCCGCTCAGCATTCAGCAATGGCGCAAGTTCCAGCTCGTACACGGCGAGCATCATCTCAAACAGATCATGGCCATTCGCAAGTCCTACCGCGTCTAGTGTAGCGTTCTTACCGGCTGCTTCGGCTTGACGTCTTTCGCTGCGGTGGCGGGAGCTCCGTCCTCCTCCAACTCATCCTCCACCCGCAGGTAGCGTCGCATGTACCGCAGCGGCTCCTCCACTCCGGCAAGCTCCTTCAGGTGGTACAGCCACGCATCCTCGCGCGCGCTGCGCCTTGTGTACGCCTTGCGCTTCACCGTCCCGATGCTGCCGTCCTTCATCCTGCGCGTGAAGGTCTGCGTCGGCACCTGAAACGTCATCACCTCGCCCGCCTTCCAGAAGCTAGACGCAAACTCATGCGAAAACAGAAGGGCGTAATACCGCCGCTCCGCCGACAGCATCTCCACCGCATGCCGTCCGCTCAGCCACGGCAGCCCGAGCTTGCCCACATACCACTTGCGAAACTCGAACCCGTTGCTCCGTGCCTGCCCAACCAGCAACTGGAGAAGCTCAAATCGTGTCATAAAGTCCGTTCCGTCCCACGGAGTTTCCCGGCGCTTCCAGAAATATCGCTGCCCCAGCGTATAGTCAACCGTGGCGTGCGTCCATTCCTTTGGCAGCAGCGTCCATATCCCATGGCGCGCGGATCGAAAAAAGCCTGTTTTCCGCAAGACCGACCCAGTCGCCAGCCCGGCCGCAACGCCGCATCTCAGATCTTATTTAAGCTCCACTCCGAAACTCGATTACGCCTTCCCTCAAGAAGAACAATCGAGCACATCGCCGTCATGCTGCTTTCGATCTTCCTCTGCTCGGTCGCCGCCACCGCGCAGCTTTTCCAAGCTCCCGCAGAGCTTCGGGCCGCCCGCCTCGCCCCAGATACCGATGCGGCTCTCTCTGCGCACACCGACCCCATCAATCTCACTCCCGCCGTCCGCGAAGCCCACCAGCACTTCTACAATCTCGACTACGATGGCGCCCTCTATCGTTTCGAAGCCATTCAGCGTGCCAACCCACAGAGCGCTATTGCCGCCGGGTACGTCCTGATGACCCTGATCTTCCGCGAGCTTTACCACCAGGATCTCCTCGACACCACCTACTACGCCCACGACTCCTTTCTCACCTCCCGCCGCAACGTTCCCATCCCTCAGCCCACGCGCGATCGCATCGAATCGCTTACCAACTCGGCCATTGCTCTTTGCGACCAGCAAATCAAAGCCAACCCTCACAACGCCAATGCTTACTTTGCCCGCGGATACGCCCGCGGCATGCACGCCGCCTTCATCACCCTGGTCGATCACAGCTATGTCGCCGCCGCCCGCCAGGGTCTCGCCGCCCGCAACGACAGCGAGCAGGCGCTCAAGTCCGACCCCGACTACGCCGACGCCAAGATGGCCATCGGCATCCAGCAGTTCGCCGTCGCCAGCCTGCCGCGCCTGCTGCGCATGATGATCGGCATTGCCGGTGTCAGCGGCAACAAGGAGAAGGGTCTCGACCTCCTTCGCGAGTCCGCCGCTCACGGCACCGTTACCGCCGTCGAATCCCGCACTGCGCTCTCGCTCTTCCTCCGCCACGATGCCCGCTATCCCGAAGCGATTGCTGTTCAGCAGGGCCTCGCCAACCAGTACCCCCACGACTATCTCTTCCGCCTCGAGGTGGCCAACCTCACCAAAGACGCCGGCAACGGTCCCCAGGCCATCACCCTCTACCGCCAAATCCTCGCCGACGGCCGCCGACCCAACTACTTCTTTGAGCCTCGGCTCCACATGACCTACTTCGGTCTCGCCGATACGGAGCGCGGTCAGAACCAGATCGCAGAAGCTGCCCAGAACTATCTCCTCGCCGCCGCCCAGCCCAGCTGCAGCGACTGGCTCCGGCGACGCGCTCAGCTCAACGCCGGCCAGATGTTCGATCTCCTCCACGACCGCCCTGCCGCCATCGACCAATACCAGCTCGCCGCAGCTGGAGGCGGCGACCAAACCCAATCCGACGCCGCCCGCCGCTACCTCAAATCTCCCTACGCAGGAAGATAAGTCTCAGCCATAACGAAGCTTTGTACATGCATTGCGAGGCGGCAGCCGCGGCTGCTTTGCCTATCGTGAAAGATGCTGTTCTGAAGAGGATGTCTTGCGAAGCGGTTATGAGCCTCGGGATTATGGCTGGAATACTCTGAGTGTTGAGGGAAAGAAGGAGAGGCGATGAATTTTGACGTGGAGAAGGCCAGAGGACGCGAGATATACAACCTGCTGATCGGCCTGGTGGCACCGAGGCCGATTGCTCTGGTCACGAGCATGAACGAGGAAGGCAGACTGAACGCAGCGCCGTTTAGTGCTTACAACTACCTGTGCACCGATCCGCCGATTGTCGCTCTGGGTGTGACGAATCGGCCTTCCGGGGAGTTTGTGCCGAAGGATACTGCGAGAAATATCCGGCGGACGGGAGAGTTCGTGGTGAATGTTGTGACTGAAGACATCCTGGGTCCTATGAATATCTGCGCGACCGACTTCCCTGCAGAGGTGGATGAACTGGAGATGGCGGGGTTGACGACTGCGCCGTCGGAGAGGATCAAAGTGCCGCGGATCAAAGAGGCTCATGCCGCGCTTGAGTGCCGCGAACACACGACGATGGAGATTGGACGATCGCGCATCATTCTTGGAAGAGTGGTGGCAATCTACGTGGAAGATCGCTTCGTTGATCCCAAGGGACCTTACATCAAGGCGGATGAGCTGCATGCCATGGGCAGAATGAATGGACTTGGGTCATATGTGAA
The DNA here is from genome assembly GCA_965277545.1 of Edaphobacter sp. Classification (GTDB taxonomy): domain Bacteria; phylum Acidobacteriota; class Terriglobia; order Terriglobales; family Acidobacteriaceae; genus Edaphobacter. The sequence continues at coordinate 3,633,570 of OZ255826.1, read as the reverse complement.
GACGCAAGATGCGTTTGTGACGATGCCGCGCATCTCTTACAAGGAGTGGAAAGAGAGCAGACGGTAACGGATCAGGAGAGATATTCCTTGAGCCAGGGATCTGTGGTGTGGACCAGCTGCTCGGTATCGCCGTCATAGACGACTTTGCCTTCATTGAGAACCAGGAACTTCGTGCTGCCGGCGATGCCGTTGTTATGTATCTGTTCTACCTTCCCGGTCTGCGAGTTGAAGCAGCTGCGAGCGAGGAGGAAGGCGTCCTGCAGGCGGTGGGTGATGACCAGTGCGGTGGTCTGCGCGACGTCGCGCTGCTTGACGACGAGCTCAACGATGGTGGTAGATGTGATCGGATCAAGGCCGCCCGTGGGCGAGTCGTAGAGGATGAGGTCTGGTTTGGTAATGATGGCTCGCGCGATCGAGACTCGCCTCCGCATACCGCCGGAGAGCTCGGACGGGAATTTTGCGATGGTATTTTCCAGCTCGACGAACTGAAGCGCCTCAATCACGCGGTTATGCGCCTCCTCTTCCGGCACGCGATCTTCGTGCAGCCGATAGGCGACGTTGTCTTCGACCGTGAGGGAGTCGAAGAGCGCGGACTCCTGAAAGACCATTCCGATTCGTTCCCGCAGCTTGAAGAGTTCTACCTCGGGCATGCGGGTGATGTCTTCTCCGAAGATGCGGATGACGCCTGCGTCCGGTTTGATCAGTCCGTTGGCGAGCTTCATGAGAACGGACTTTCCGCCGCCGGCAGGCCCGAGAAGGATGCGGGTTTCGCCGCGCGCGACGGTGAAAGAGACGTTCTGGAGCACAGGTTTGAGGTCGAACTTGATCGAAACGTCCTCAAAGACAACGACGGGCTCGGCGGGATCGGAGTTTTTCTGATCGCGGGTGTCGGTCTCCACTCTCTGCTCCTCGGTCATGGTTCCAGCTACCTTCCGAAGATGCCGATCATCGCCCGGGTCACGAGCAAGTCGACGACGATGATGAAGACGGAGGAGACGACGACGGCCTGGGTGGTCGATTTGCCGACGCCCTGAGTACCGCCTTTGGTGTTCATGCCGTAGTAGCAGCCGACGGTGGCGATGATGAAGCCGGAGAACAAGGGCTTGGTGAGTCCCTGAATGACATCGGCGTATTGCAACGCACGATAGGAATTGTGGAAGTAGGAAGAACCGTTGAGACCGAGCAGGGCGATGCTGACCAGGGCGCCGCCGGCGATACCGAAGGCGTCCGAGAGAATGGTGAGGAAGAACAGCATGAACACCGTGGCGTAGAGGCGCGGCGTGACCAGCTTGCGGAGAGGATCGGTGCCGAGGGCGCGCATGGCGTCGATCTGCTCGGTGACTTTCATCGATCCGATTTCCGAGGCCATGCCGGAGGCGTTGCGGCCGGACACCATGAGGCCGGTGAGCACGGGTCCAAGCTCCTTGACCATCGACAGCGCGACGAGATTTCCGGTGAGACTGACGGAGCCGAACTGCTGGAGGGAGGTTGCCGATTGAAGCGCGAGGACGCAGCCGGTAAAGAAGCCGGTGAGGATAACGATGGGCATGGACCCGACACCGATGGAGTCCATCTGGGTGTAGATATCGGACCAGTATCGCGGACGCGAGAAGATGTTGGTGATCGCGCGCCAGGAGAGGATGGAGTAGTCCTGGATGGAGGCCAGTACCTGCTTGGCGAATATCTCTGGAGAGACGAAGGGCATCGTGGTCTGTGGCTCAGGTTATCAGATGCCAAAGGTCCTTCGGGGATTGCAGCAGGATGGATGGTCTGCGGACGGACGAAGATGCAATCCCCAGGGCTGAGTGAGAAGATAGAAGTGATATGGCCGAGATGACAGCCGCCGTGCTCTATGGCAAGGAAGATCTCCGACTGGAGCGAGTGGAGATCCCGCGCGCGGGGGCCGGCGAATTGGTCCTCCGAGTAGGCGCTGCGCTTACCTGCGGGACCGATCTGAAGGTGTATCGCCGAGGCTATCATGCGATGATGCTGAAGCCTCCGATTCCATTCGGCCACGAGATCGCGGGTGTTGTCTTTGAGGCCGGGCAAGGGGTGAGGTCTTTTCGGGCAGAGGACCGAGTGGTTGCATTGAACTCCGCACCGTGCGATCGATGTTTCTTCTGCCGGCGCGGCCAGCAGAATCTTTGCGAGGATCTTCTGTTCAACAATGGCGCTTACGCTGAGTACATACGCATTCCAGCACGCATCGTTGAGAAGAATACGTTGCGGGTGCCGGATGGAGTTCTGTTCGAGCATGCTGCGCTCACTGAGCCGCTGGCCTGTGTGGTTCGGGGAATGGAGGAGAGTGGGGCTAAAGCCGGCGATACCATGGTGGTCATCGGGGCTGGACCGATTGGACTGATGTTCATGCACGTCGCCGACCTCACGGGAGTAAACGTGATCGCCGTGGTGAAACGCGAAGATCAGGTTGCGGCTGCGAAGGTGTTTGGCGCGGTTGAGGTAGTGCAGACTGGAGCGGCGAAGGATGTGGTGGCGGCTGTTCGCGCATTGACGCCGGAGGGCCGCGGCGCAGATGTAGCGGTGGAGGCGGTCGCCATGCCGGCTGCCTGGGAAGACGCCGTGGGCATGGTTCGGAGGGGTGGCTTGGTCAATTTTTTCGGTGGGCCGCCAAGCGGCACCAAGGTACAACTCGATACGAATCGGCTGCATTACAGTGAGATCACGTTGAAAGCGAGTTTTCATCACACCCCTGCGGCTTGCAGAGCGGCGCTCGAGCTGATCACGTCCGGAAGGTTCAAATGCGCCGAGTACATTACCGGCCGTGGACGGCTGGACGATGTTCCGGAGCTCTATGCGCGCATGATGCGACGGGACGGCGGATCACGGGACATCAAGACGGCCGTGTTTCCTGAGGGAGCACCACGGTGAGGGAGACGATGATGACTCGGCAGACATTGGAGGGCGCGCCAGAGGAGTACCTCGTTCCCGAGCAGCGGCCGACGCTGGAGGATGCGCAAGTGTGGTGCCGGCGGCTCGCCTCTACCCACTATGAGAACTTCCATGTCGCTACGTTCTTTCTGCCGAAAAAAGTGAGGCCGCACTTCGAGAGCATCTACGCCTACTGCAGGGTCTCCGACGATCTGGGCGATGAGGTCTCCGAGCCGGTTACGGCGACGCGTCTGCTGGATGCGTGGGGCGAGATGCTGGATGAGTGCTACGACGCGCCGGAGAGGTCGATGCATCCGGTGTTTGTGGCGCTCCACGAGACGATTCGGGAGTGCGGCCTGCCGCGGCAGCTCTTTGCCGATCTGCTGCATGCTTTTCGCATGGACCAGTACAAGACGAAGTATGCCAACTGGGCGGAGCTGCTGGAGTACTCGCACTATTCGGCGAATCCCGTCGGGCGTTTGGTGCTGTGGGTTTGCGGATACAGGGACGAGTCACTGGCACTGCTTTCGGACAAGGTTTGTACCGCGTTGCAACTGGCAAACTTCTGGCAGGATGTAGTGGAAGACGCTGACCGCGACAGGCGCTATGTTCCGGCAGAGTCGATGGAGCGGTTTGGCGTAGACGAGGGGCAGATTGCAGGCCGGGTGTTTACGCCGGCGTTTGGCGCGATGATGGAAGATCTGGTGGTGCGAACCCGCGCGATGCTGCTCGAAGGAGGCGCCATCAGCAGAGGCGTCGATCGCGAGCTCGCAGTTACGCTCGATCTCTTTCGCAAGGGCGGCGAGGCGATTCTGAATGGCATTGCCGCGCAGAACTACGATGTGCTTCGCGGGCGTCCCGTGGTGTCGAAGGCGAAGAAGCTTGGTCTGCTTGCGGAGGCGTTCGCGGCCAAGCTGCGGACGGGGATGGCGGGGTGAATCGCCCGGTCGGACCGATGAGTGTCACGGAGGCGTACAGGGTTTGCCGCGGCATCGCGCAACGAGAGGCGAAGAACTTCTACTACGCGTTCCGGGTGCTGCCGGCGGCGAAGCGCAATGCGATGTGCGCAGTCTACGCGTTTATGCGACGGGCCGACGATATCTCCGACGACGAGGCGATGGCGATCGCAGAACGGCGACGAGTGATGGCGCAGTGGCTCGCCGGCTGGCGTGAGGCGCGCACCAGCGGCTGCACGGAAGATGCGGTGTTCCTTGCGCTGAACGATACGCAGAAGCGGTTCGCAATTCCCGACGCGCTGCTGGAAGACCTGGTGCGCGGCACGACGATGGACCTGGAGGACAGGCAGCCGGGAGTGGTCGCTGTGGCGAATCCGGTAGAGTCATCTGCGCCGGAGGAGATGCAGGTTTACGAGAGCTTCCCGGACTTGTATCGCTACTGCTATCTGGTGGCTTCCGTTGTCGGCCTTGTATGCATTCGGATCTTCGGATACAGCGATCCCCGGGCGGAGGAACTGGCGGAGAAGACCGGCGTTGCATTCCAGTTGACGAACATCCTGCGCGATGTCAGCGAAGATGCGGCGCGAGGGCGGATTTACCTTCCGCTCGGGGATATGAAGGAGAGCCGGATTACGGTGGAGCAATTGCTTCAGGCTGTCCACACACGATCGCCGAACGAAGCGGCGCGAGGATTGCTGAGGCTTGAATCTGCGCGTGCGCGGGAGTACTACGTTGCTGCGAAAGAGCTGCTGCCGCTGGTCGACCGGGACAGCCGCGCGGCGCTTTGGGTTCTGGTGAGCATCTACCGAGGCCTGTTGGAACAGATTACGGCGCGAGACTACGATGTCTTCTCGACGCGCGCCAGCGTCTCGACTTTGAAGAAAATGTTGATTCTTGCGCTGGGCGCAGGTATGACCGCGCGCAACCGGATGGCGGGATGAGCGCGTTGCTCGGTAGGGACGTGATCGTCGTAGGAGCGGGGGCCGCCGGTCTGGCCGCGGCGGTTGCGCTGGCGCGAGAGGGTAAGAGGGTCACTGTACTGGAACGCAAGCCGTACGTTGGCGGCCGCGCCTACTCGTATGAGCATCCCGCGCTGGGCGAGGTGGTCGATTCACAGCATGTGCTGCTGGGGTGCTGCACCAACCTGATCGAGCTGTGCGAGCAGGCGGGGATTGCGGACAAGATCCGGTGGTACGACGAGCAGACGTTCCTTGAGCCTAACGGACGGGTGAGCCGGATTGCGACGAGTGCGCTGCCGGCGCCGCTGCACTTTGCGCCGAGCTTCCTCACGATGCCGATGCTGGGTTGGAAGGACAAGCTGGGCATGGCTCGCGGGCTGCTGGAGTTCTTTCGGGGCTATCCCGCGCGGGATGACGAGAGTGTGGAGCAATGGCTGAGGCGGACAAGACAGACGGAGCTCTCCATCCGGCACTTCTGGCGGCCGATTGTGATGGCGACGTTGAACGACGATCCGGCGAACTGTTCGACGAAGTACGCAGGCAAGGTGTTTCATGAACTTTTTGTGAAGTCGCCGGTGGGGGGGCGGCTGGGGATTCCGACGGTTCCGTTGAGCGAGTTCTATGGGGATGTGGCGCGGCTGGTGGAGCGGCTGGGCGGCACGGTGCGGCTGCGGGCGAGTGTGGAGGCGGTCGCGCAGCAGGCGGATGGGAGCTGGAGGGTGAGCACCGCGGAGGCAAGCTACAGCGCGGATTCGGTCGTTCTGGCGCTGCCGTTTGAGCAGACGCAGAGACTTCTGCCTGCCGTCCGGTTGCATGGGGAAGATGCCGGTTTGGAGTCGGGCGAAGCGCGGTCGGATCTCGAGATCAGGATGGCGCACATGGCGCATTCGCCGTTTACGTCGATTCTGCTGTGGTATGACCGGCAGATCAGCGATCTTGATCATGCGTGGCTGCTCGATGCGACGATTGAGTGGTTTTTCCATAAGTCGCGGATTCGGCGGTATGCGCCCGAGCGCGGCAGTTATGTCGAGGTGGTGATCGCGGGTTCGAAGGCACAGTTGAGCATGACGCGGGAGGAGATTCTGTCGTCCGCTCAGCGGGAGCTTGCGACGTTTTTTCCTGAGGTGAGGCGGGCGAAGCTGGTAAAGAGCGGAGTGTTGAAGGAGGCGCGGGCTACTTTTTCGGTGATACCCGGGCTGGACCGATTTCGTCCGTCGCAGTCTACGCGGTGGCCGGGTCTTTTTTTGGCCGGCGATTGGACGGACACGGGTTGGCCCTCGACGATGGAGGGTGGGGTTCGCAGCGGACGGTTGGCAGCCGGGGCTGTCCTGGGCGACTCGGCTTGTTGTATGGCGGCGGAGCTTCCACCGGGCGGGTGGATGGGCTTGTTCCCGAAATAGTTCCTTGGCCATGGAACGGCCCCCACCCCCCGGGGGGTGGTTTTATAAGTCCAGCGTATGCAATGACTTGCGTCTTTTACTTTGCGCAAAATATTGCATATAAAGGAGTTAAGAGTAAAAATATAAATTCTGAAGGACTTAGCAGATGTTTTGAGGCGAAACGTCTGAAACGTGAGTCGACCCGCCTCGTTTTTGGCTCGCCTTTCTTAATTATAGCGGGTTGGAGGAAACTAGTACGCCACGCGAAAAGCCGCGTCGTTATTGAGGATTTGCTATTTCGGGCTTGACAAGATTTTGCAGGCTCTCCTGCTCGAAGATTGCAGAGCGGGTTTGGTGCTGTGCGTCGCGAATACAGGGAAGAAGATGTTGCATGTAGGGGCTGTGTGAAGGGTATCAGGTCCTTCCCCTTCCCCTTCGCTTCGCTCAGGGTCTAGGGTAAGGATGACAGCCAAACTCGGGAGCAGCACCTAATCAGAGATTCTCTACTGTGGCAAGCGAAGGCGAAATGCGGGGGTTTCTCCACTGCGCCGCGCGATAAAACTGCGCGGCTCCGGTCGAAATGACGATGAAGGGTTGCTTTTGACCGGAGGAGAAGGGCCATACAGGCTGCCGGCCGCTCCTCCCGCTTGGCTGAAAGTACGCTGCCGGAGCAAGCATGGTCATTAGCTGCGGGGATTCTTCGCTTCGCTCAGAATGACACCGAGATACCGTAAGGAACGAACTTCAGACTCAGGACGCTAGCGGTCGAGGGCGGCGAGGACGGCTAGGGGTTCGGGGCGGACGCGGGAGTCGGCGTGGGCTTCGGCGAAGAGGATGGTGTTGTCGCGGCCGATGACGAAGACGGCGGGAAGGGGAAGGCGCCAGCTGGCCTCGGTGGCGTTGTGGTAGCTGAGGCCAGCGTTGTGGAAGGGGATGTTGACGAGGATGGACTGGAAGTAGCGGCGGTGGTCCTGCGGGATGGTGTAGGCGATGCCGAACCTTTCGGCGATGGCTGCGCCGGGATCGGAGAGCAGGGGAAACGGGATGCGGTGTTGCTGGAGGGTGAAATCGTTCTGGCGCGTGGTCTGAGGTGAGATGGCGACGAGCAGGGCGCCGCGTTGACGGAGCCGCGGGTGCAGGTCGCGCCAGGCTTCGAGCTCGGTGACGCAGTAGGGATCCCAGCGTCCGCGGAAGAAGTTGAGGATGAGCGGACCGATGGCGAGGAGGTCGGCGGAGCGGACAGGCTTGTGGGTGATGGCGTCTGCGAGGGCGAAGGGAGGCGCGGGGACGCCGGGCTGGAGGATGCGGTCTTCGATGCCGGTGTGGAAGAGATCCGCGATCGCCTGCTCGGAGGCGGCGAGGCGCTCGGGTTGCACGAGGGCGCGGGTGTTCTGGGTGATGCGGTCGAGCTGGTCCTGGAGCGAGATTTTAAGCGAGGCGGGCACGATTACATTATGGCAGCCGGCGCGCTGCTCGCAGCAGGAGTGTGACAGAGGACGGCGGGTTGGGTGTTTGCGGCTCTGATTTTGCCGCCGATGGCGCCGCCTGCCGAGGCTGGACCGTTCATGGTTTTAAGCAGCGAGACGAGGCGGGCAAAAGCTTGTTCGCGGGCCGTCTTGTTGCCGGGGACGGTGTTGCTGGGGTCTTCGCCGGCGCGCATGAAGCCGTGGCCTGCGCCTTCGTAGGTGATAGGCTCATACTTTTTGCCTGCGGCTTTCATGGCGGCAGTGGTGGCGGGAACGGTGGCTCCGATGCGGGCGTCGTTGCCGGCGTAGAAGCCGTAGACGGGAGCGGTGATGGCGGTCACGTCAGAGGGGCCGGGACCGTAGAAGACGAAGGCGGCGGAGAGATCGCGACGTTGGGTGGCGAAGGCGAAGGATTTGCCTCCACCCCAGCAGAAGCCGGTGACAGCGAGCTTGCCGTTGGCGGCGGGGAGATGTTTGCCGTAGTCCGCAGCGGCGTCAAGATCTTCATTGACGACATTTGGATCGAGGGCAGAGACGGCTTTCACGGTTTCCTCCTGGCCGGCAAAGGCATCGGAGCCGCCGCCATTGGGGCCGAAGCCGGTGAGGAGGTCGGGGGCGACGACGATGAAGCCTTGGGCGGCGATCTCATCGGCCATCTCCCGGGCCCAGTCGCTGAGGCCGAAGATTTCATGGATGAGGACGACGACGGGGGCTTTGGTCTTGACCTCCGGATAGACGACGAAGGCTTTGACCGTGCGAGTGCCGTGTTTGAGGTCGACATACTCGTGGTGGCGGGGGGAGGCGTCGAGGCGGGCTTTAGCCCAGGCTTGCGCGTGTGCGACGGGGGCGAGCGGAAGGCTGAGGGCGAGGGCGAGGAGGGCAAAGGCGGGTCGGCGCATGGGAGGAGTTTAGTCCGGATGGGATGAGGCGGCAAGGTGAATGGATGAGTTGACGGCTCGCGGCGTCTGGGGATTCTTGAGGGTGCGATGTTCGAGATCTTCAGGCTATGGCAGGGTGCCCGGGTGAGTTTTAGGGAAGTTCTGATTTAGTCGAAATTCGTTGGTTGCGGAGCGGATTTTGGGGCTGAGCATCGGGAATATGGGTAGAAAAGGTGTTGAAGGTATGGGCTGTGTGAAGGATATCGGATCCTTCCCCTTCCCCTTCGCTACGCTCGAGGGTCTAGGGTCAGGATGACGGCAAGAACTTGAGAAAAGCACTTAACCAGAGCTTTCTTAGAACCTGTTTAAGAACCGCGTAAGCAGCGGATCGGGACATCAAGCAAAGGCGGAATACGTGAAGATGATGATGCAGTTCGCTCAGGCGTGGTCTAGAGTTCGGAAGAATGCGCGTGGCAACCGCGAACAAAGGCGAAATGCGGGGGTTTCTCCGCTCCGCCGCGCGATGAAACCACGCGGCTTCGGTCGAAATGACGACTTCGGGAGAATTTGTAAACAGTTTTTTAGAGTCCTAACCCGGAACACCCGTTCCTGATTGTTCGCTTACTGCACAGAGTAGGAGATGCTGGATTGATGAATGACCTTGTAGGTCTTGTCGAGGTCAAGAATCGTAACCGTGTGAGGTCCGGGCGCCAGATTGAAGTACTGGTTTACATCCGCTCCGGGATACCAGCCAAGCTTGACGCTGTTATCCCAGACCTGCATCTGGTTTATCGGCACGGATTCACTGGCGTGAGCGACGATGTGCACCGTGGACATGTCGATGGTCTCGTTCGGTGTAGGCGCTATGACCTGCAGCCCATTCACCAGCGGCTGCACGTTGTAAGTGACAGAGGTCTGATGAATGATTCTGTAGGAGGAGTCCAGGTCGAGGGCGGTGGTTGTGTGCTTGCCGGGCGCAAGATTGTAGATCGCATCGATCTGCTCGCCGTAGACGCCGAGCTTTGCACTGTTATCCCACACTTGTGTCTGGCTCACGGTCTGGCTCTCGGAAGCGCTGGCGAGCAGATGCACTGCGCCGGAGATCTCAGCGCCGTTTCCTGGAGTGGATATGACGATGCTGTTGGATGCACCGCCGGCGCCGCGGCCTGACTGGAAGAAGTCAGCCATCGGCGCAGCATTCTGTGCGGCGCCGGGACAGGGCGAGAGACCCATCGCAGCACACACCGTCTTGAGGACGCTCTCGTTATGATAAGCGACGGTCGACTGATAGCCGGGCTTCACCTGCGGACCGATGACGAGGGTGGCGGTGCGGCCGCCGCATCCCTGCGAGACGGTGCTCGAACAGCGGTTGTCGGTCGAGAGAGTGCCTTCGTCCCAGACGATGAAGAGGATGCCGTCGCCGCCGGGGCGGAACTCCGGTCGCGCGAGAATCGCAGGAAGGTTGTTCTGAAGCCACTGATCCGCAGCCGGAAGGGTGCCGTTGTGCGCATCTTCGTCTACATCCGGTGTGATGTAGGCATAGTTCACCGTATTGCTTTGCGCGAAGTCCGCCGCCATCTGGGTGTAGGGCACGCTGTTCTTGTCCTGCCCGGTTCCGGGGCAGACATCGGTGAAGTCGATGAGCGGATTGTGCCGGCGGAAGTAGCTATTGTTCGTGCCTCCATAAAGTCCCTGAAAGCCGGCGTAGGGAAGGTTAGCCTGGTAAGACCTCCAGCTGTAACCCTGCTTCAATAGTTCACGGACGACATTGTCGTTGCCGTGGTTGCAGGAGACTGTGTCGTTGTTCGTCTCAACCGGCGCTCCGGCGATAAACCACATCAATGCGGGAAGAGAACTATGCTGATCGGAGTAGAACTGCGTGGCGAGTCCGTATTGATGAATCAGCTGGTTGTAATAAGGCATCTGCGAGTTGCCGACTACGTCTTCAAAGCTGTGATTTTCTTCGGTGATCATCCAGACGTGAGAGGAACGCGGAACGCTTTGGGCGATGGAGATGTTTGCGCAAAACAGGGCGAAAATCAGACACAGGTTTCTTACTGACATAGCGGGGAGGCTCCATTCAGTGAGGTCGAATTTCTAAGAAAGTGATTGTTGAGCCAGGTATATAACGCGGCGTATCGATTCAGAGTTAAGGCTTGGTAAATCGACGTCCTTCGCCATTAACATGGCGTGTTCGTCAGCAGGGCGGCTCTTGCGGTTCCGATGCAAAGGTCTTGCGAAGGATTGCAGCCGATGTTTCCCTTGTGAAGGCTGACGACGGTCTTGCGCATCTTTAGCGGGGACTTGGTGAGTCGCGGCGTGCGCTTCTATACTGGGCCGACGATGGAGTTTCGGTGGCGGGTGGCGACGATAGAGGATGTGGCGGGCATACGCGGGTTGATTGCGGCGTCGGTGCGGGGGCTGCAGGTGGAGGATTATTCGGCTGCGCAGAGGGAAGGCGCGCTGGCGACGGTGTTTACGGCCGATAGCCGGTTGATCGCGGATGGGACTTACTTTGTTGCGGAGGCCGAGGATGGGAACCTTGCGGGATGCGGCGGGTGGAGCTTTCGTAAGACCTTATATGGGGGTGATCATCAGCTGGAGAGGATTGTGCCGGGGCGGCTCGATCCGCGGGTGGATGCGGCGAAGATTCGGGCGATCTTCGTGCATCCGAAGTTTGCGCGGATGGGACTGGGGAGTTTGCTTCTAGAGGCTGCGGAGAAGGCGGCCGAGGCGCAGGGGTTCAAGCGATTTGAGATGGGGAGCACGTTGACTGGGGTTGCGCTGTATGCGTTGAAGGGGTATCGCGAGAGGGTGCGATTCAGGGTGCCGGTTGGCGGTGGGGAGACGATTGAGGTGGTGCGGATGGTGAAGGAAGCGCCGGAAGTTTTGGAAGCTGTCTAGAACTGCGGAGGCAAGACTCTTTGGGAGTGGGAGCGAAGGCGGAATGCGGGGATTTCTCCGCTACGCTGCGTGATCAGACCGCGCGGCTACGGTCGAAATGACGATTGTCGGGAGACGTTCGACAGCTTCGCAGTGCGGGTCGAAGATGGCTGTTTTGAGAAAAAGCAAAGCAGATCCTCTTCGAGGATGACAACAAGAAAAGCAAGTGCGAAGACGAGGCGTAGCAGCAACCGTGGGTTCGCTACGAGTGAGTCGATGGTGACTTTCTTGGTCAGCCGCTGATGATGCACGCCATGGGGGAGTGGCCAGTGCAAGTTCGAGCAGGCGCGCTCGGCTTGACGGCGGGCGGGAGGCGTGTAGTCTTCTGGCTGACGGAGGATTTCGAGCGATGGTTGAGATGCCGGTGATTGCGAAGGGTGCGGAGGAGCTGTATTTGCTGCCGGGGATGACGAATCGGCATGGGCTGGTGGCGGGGGCGACGGGCACGGGCAAGACGGTGACGCTGCAGGTGATGGCGGAGGCGCTGAGCGCGATCGGGGTGCCGGTGTTTGCGGCGGATGTGAAGGGCGATCTTTCGGGGATCTCGCAGGCGGGAAAGAGTTCGCCGAAGTTCGATGCGCGGTTGCAGGCGATGGGGCTGGGGGAGTGGACGTTTGCCGGGAGTCCGGTGGTGTTCTGGGATGTGTTCGGCGCGCAGGGGCATCCGGTGCGGGCGACGGTGAGCGAGATGGGGCCGCTGCTGCTGAGCCGGATTTTGAACCTGAACGACACGCAGGCGGGAGTGCTGACGCTGGTGTTCAAGATTGCGGATGACGGCGGATTGCTGCTGCTTGACATGAAGGACCTCCAGGCGATGCTGCAGCATGTGGGGGAGAGTGCCAAGGAGTATCAGACGCAGTATGGGAATATTTCAGCGGCGAGTATTGGGGCGATTCAGCGGGGGCTGGTGGCGCTGGGGCAGCAGGGTGGGGATCTGTTTTTCGGCGAGCCGGCGCTGAATATCGAAGACCTGCTGCAGGTGGATGCGAAGGGGCGCGGCGTGGTAAATCTGCTGGCGGCGGACCGGCTGCTGCAGTCGCCGCAGTTGTATGCGACGTTTCTGCTGTGGATGATGAGCGAGCTGTTTGAGAGGCTGCCGGAGGTGGGCGATCCGGAGAAGCCGAAGCTGGTGTTCTTCTTCGATGAGGCGCATCTGCTGTTCAACGATCTGCCTTCGGTGTTGCAAAACCGTATCGAGCAGGTGGTGCGGCTGATCCGGTCGAAGGGGGTGGGGGTGTACTTCGTGACGCAGAACCCGATCGATGTGCCGGATACGGTGCTGGGGCAGTTGGGCAATCGGGTGCAGCATGCGCTGCGGGCGTTTTCACCGCGCGACCAAAAGGCAGTGAAGGCAGCGGCGCAGACGTTCCGGGCGAATCCGAAGCTGAACGTGGAGGCGGTGATTACGGAGATGGGGGTGGGGGAGGCGCTGGTTTCTTTTCTGGATGCCCAGGGGGTTCCGGGGATGGTGGAACGGGCGATGGTGTGTCCGCCGCATAGCCAGATTGGGCCAGTTACGCCGGAGCAGAGGGCGGAGATTCTTCGGACGTCGGTGCTGGCGGGAGTGTATGAGACTGCGGTGGACCGGGAGTCGGCTTACGAGAAGCTGAAGGGGAAGGCTGCTGCTTCTGGAACGGCGACTCCGGGCGCAAACGCGAGTTCGGGTTGGATGGGAGGGATTGAGGCGGCAGGGACCGCGCTCGGGGGTGTGCTTGGGGGTGGGAGCGGAAGGCGAGGCGATACGGTGGTGCAGGCGATGGTGAAGAGTGCGGCGCGGACGATGGGGAGTACGGTGGGGCGGCAGTTGATTCGGGGGGTGCTGGGGTCGCTGCTGGGTGGGTCGAAGAGATAGGTCCGCAGTTAGGAAAGTCCTCGTTTCATGGGTGTCTGATCTGGAACACCGATGTCCGGGAGGCCGGGAATATCCAATCTATGAAGGCGTTCAGCGGCTGGTAAGCAGGCCGTGGATTGACCAGAACCCATGTCTCAGGATCGAGACGTTGGGGCGCCCGGCGAAAACTCAAGTTAGTGTGGTGAGTCTAAAGTTCGTTGCGGTGAAGCGGGGAAGAGCGATACCGGAGTTTTGTGGGTCACACAGGCAAAATGCGGGGATTCTTCGCTTCGCTCAGAATGACACAAAGATACCGTAAGGAACGAATTTCAGACGCAGGACACTAGAGAAGGGAGGGCGGTGCGAAGATGCTACGCTCGCCAGGGAGATAAGAGCAGATCCTCTTCGACGATGACAACTAGAAAAGCAAGGGATGCACAGCGACTAGGAGCCGAGATTTCCATAATGGATGAGTTGGAGACTATTTGGATGCAACGCGAATGTTGGGATTTCGGCTAAGAGAGCTTCTCGCTCGAGGTCGCGATGAGTGCGCAGGCGGGTGGCGACGAGATCTAGGGCGGCGTCGTTGTAGCCGGGATGACAGCAGAGCTCGAAGGCGCCGCTGGACGGGAGAGCGTCGAGGATATCTCGGAGGGTGGCGGGATTAAGGCTGCCGGTTGCGGAGATGCCGATGGTTCCGCCGGTGGTGAGGACTTGACGGTCGCGGATGTGGGCTTGGCCGGCGAATTGCGATTTGAGGCGTGTCAGCAGCTTGACCTGGAGGCGGCGGAGGGGGGCGCCATGGCCTAGCGCGGTGCTCCAGTCCGGCTCGAAGGGGTTGCGCATGGCGGTGACAGAACAGTGCTGCGCGGCGCAGAGGAGCGGGCGGGTCACGGCGGGGAAGATGTGGGTGTGCTTGTGGGTGTCGAGATGGGTGACGTGGATGCCGACGCGCTGCAGCTTGTGGATCTGGGCGATGGCTTCGCGCTCGATGTCTTGCTCGTGAATTGCGCCGCGAAAGAGCGACTGAAGGAAGCCGGGCAGGGAAGGGCGGAAGGTCTTGCGGTCAGGGCCGAGAAGGCTGGGGATGGTTTGGGGGGGCGAGACGGGACTGCCGTCGACGAGGACGATGTGGCAGCCGACGCCGAGGGTGGGATGGGTGTGGGCGATGTGGATCGCGTCTTCGAAGGCCGGGCCGCTGGGCATGAGGGTGGCGGAGGTGAGGGCGTTTGCCTGATGCAGTTCGGCGATCGCGCGATTGATGCCGGGGGTGAGGCCGAAGTCGTCAGCGTTGATGATGAGGCGGACAGGCATGCATTGAGGCCGGGATTGCGGTCGAGTCCCGGTTGGATTGATCCTTGCAGGGTGAGTCTAGCATTCAAGCTGGGAAGGCTCTGATTTTGTCAGTGATCGTGATGACTACTGAAGCTTGGAGGCCGGAAGGAGTCGGCAGAAAGGTGCTGGAGGCAGGGCTACTTGGAGAGTATCGGGATCCTTCCCTTCGCTTCCCTCGAGGGTCAGGATGACGACTTGAAGGCAAGAGCAACAGCAGATCCCCTGCGGGGATGACAACCAGAAAGGCAAGGGCAACAGCGACAGCAAAGGCAAGGGCGACAGCGAGGGCAAGAGCAACAGCAGCAGCGAGGGCAACAGCAAAGGCAACGGCTCGTTGTAAGGGTTGCTGGGACCGGATCGAGCGCGAGGAGAAAAGTCTGGCTGCAGCGTTGGTCAGGGATTGATGTGCATGGCAGCTTGCAGCGGAAGGTCTGCGGAGGAGGGGCCCGCCATGATCTTGTAGTTGCCTGGGAGCAGCTCCCAGGCGTTTTTGCCGGTGTTGAAGACGTCGAGGGTGAGGGGATTTAGGGTGAGGGTGACCTCTTTGGATTCGCCGGGTTGGAGCGAGACGCGCTGCCAAGCTGCGAGACGTTGATAGCTCTCGTTGGCGGCGGCGGGAAGGGCGACGTAGACCTGGGCGATCTCGGTGCCTGCACGGGAGCCGGTGTTGCGGACGGTGAAGTGAACGGAGTGCTGGGTGTCGTCCACCTTGAGGTTAGAGTAGGCGTAGCTGGTGTAGGAGAGGCCGAAGCCAAAGGGGAAGAGCGGCTGCTGGTGGGTGGCTTCGAACCATTTGTAACCGACTTTGGCGCCTTCTGTGTAGTGGAGGTCAAAGGCGTGGATGCGGTGCTTGCTGTCCGGGCCGGTGGCGGGGATGTCTTCGAGGCCAGGGACGATGGGGTGAGGCAGCTGGCTATCGTCTTTGGCGAAGGTGACGGGCAGCTTGCCGGAGGGGTTGACCTCGCCGAAGAGGATGTTGGCGAGGGCCTGGGCTCCTCCGATGCCGGGATACCACATTTCGAGAATCCCTTTCACGTGATCCGCCCAGGGCATGCTGACGGGTCCGCCGGTCTCGAGGACGACGATGGTGTTGGGGTTGGCTGCGGCGACGGTTTCGACGAGGGCGTCCTGGTTGTTGGGCAACGAGAGAGTAGGGCGGTCTTTTTCTTCCATCATGGGCTGGTTGACGAAGACGATGGCTACGCTTGAAGACTTGGCGAGCTTTGCGGCTGCGGTAGGGTCGTTGCCATCGTTATATTCGATGGAGGCTTGCGGTGATTTGGCGCGGACGTTTTTGAGAGGCGAGGAGGGGAAGTAGATGACGTCGCCCCACTTCGAACCGCCGGGGATGGGGTTGATGGCATTTCCGCCGGGTGCGTCGACCTGCGCGGAGCCGCCTCCGGAGAGGACGCCTACGTCGGCGTGGGATCCGATGATGGCGATCGACGCAGAGGACGAGGCTTTGAGCGGGAGGAGGGAGCCGGCGTTTTTGAGCAGTACGATGCTTTTCTCTGCGATGTGCTGGGCGTCGTCGCGGCCGCGGAAGGGATCGACGACGGTGCGGACTGGCGGGTCATCAATGACGCCGGCGGCGAACATGCTGCGCAGGATGCGGTGGTCCATGTCTTCGAGGCGCGACATGGGGACCTGGCCGTCCTGTACTGCTTTCTTGAGCGGTTCGTTGAAGTAGTTGGCGTCGCCCGGCATCTCCTGGTCGAGGCCGTTGAGCGCGGATTTGACGGTCGAGTGGGTTGCGGCCCAGTCAGAAACGATCCAGCCTTTAAACTGGAAGTCTTTTTTGAGGATCTGATTGAGGAGGTAGTCGTTCTCGCAGGCGTGGTCGCCGTCGACGAGGTTGTAGGAGCACATGACGGCGGAGGGTTCGGCGATGCCGATGGCGATCTCGAAGGCGAGCAGGTCGGACTCGCGCATGGCCTTGTGGTCGAGCAGGACGTTGACGACCATGCGCCCTGTCTCCTGGTCGTTGAGCGCGAAGTGCTTGATGTCGTTCATGACGTGCTGAGAGAAGACGCCCTTTTCGAGGTTGCCGGTCATGGTTCCGGCGAGCAGCGGATCTTCGCCGGCGTACTCGAAGTTGCGGCCGTTGCGCGGCTCGCGGGTGATGTTGACGCCGCCTCCAATGGTCATGTTGGAGCCCTGGGCGCGGAGCTCGCGACCGATGACCGAACCGTAGAGGAAGGCGGAGTCGGTGTCCCAGCTTGAGGCGGCGCCGAGGGTGGAAGGCAGCAGGGTGGCGTAGCGGCTCTGGTAGGCGGCCATGCGGATGCCGACGGCGGAGTCGGCCAGATCGATGCCGGGGATGCCGAGGCGGTCGATGCCGGCCATGTAGCCTGCGGCGAAGTTGGAGTTCGGCGGGATGGGGTCACCCGCGCGGAGCACGCCCCAGCCGGTGCCGTGGACCATCTGGATTTTTTCGTCGAGGGTCATCTGGCCGAGGACCAGGTCGGCGCGCTGATCAGGGGAGAGGGCCTTGTTCCTCCACGGCATCTTCGAAGTGTCCGGAGGCGTCGTCTGTGCACCGGCGGGAAGACTGCTGAAGGCGATCAGCATGGCAAGGGTGGCGGAGGAGGCGAGTGCTGTGAGACGTTTGGACATGAAGCTCCTTGACGCTGTGCGCAGTGGGCCGTGTTCTCCTCGGGGATGGCCGAATGCTGCTTGCAGATCGGATGAAAGTCTAAACGAACGTTCAGAAATAAGCTAAGCGTTTGTCTAGAGTGATTTTATGAGGCGTAACGGGCGGTGGGGATAAGAGATTACTTAAGAATTGTTGTCAAAAAATGGCCATCCAAGCTCTCTCGCACTATGGAGCGAAGCGGCAAGAGCGAGATGCGTGGAGTTTCTCTGCTCCGCCATGCGATCGCGCTCGCATGGCTCCGATCGCAATGACGCCTGACGGAGGTTTTTGTGGCATATCAAAATTGGCCACATGGATCAACAGCAGATGCTGTTCAAGGAGGCAAGAAGAAAGGCAAGGGCAACAGCAGATTTCCTTCGGGGATGACAACAAGAAAGGCAAGGGCCGCAGCGTCGTATAGGCAGGTTCACCTTCCTATTTGGCGAAGAGCTGGGTGATGTCGGCAAAGGCTTTGAACTCGAGCGCGTTGCCTGCGGGGTCGAGGAAGAACATGGTGGCCTGTTCCCCGGTCTCGCCTTTGAAGCGGATGTAGGGTTCGATGACGAAGTCGACGCCTGCACGCTTCAGGCGCTCGGCGAGAGATTCCCATACCTCCATGGGGAGCACGACGCCGAAGTGGGGAACCGGCACGTCGTGGCCGTCGACCGGATTGTGATGTGCCTTGCCTGGGCCGGAGGAGGGCTTGAGGTGGGCGACGATCTGGTGGCCGAAGAGGTCGAAGTCGATCCAGTGTGATGAGCTGCGTCCTTCGGCGCAACCCAGGGTTCGGCCATAGAAGGCGCGCGCGGCGTCAAGATCGTCAACCGGGAAGGCGATATGGAATGGAGTGAGCGTCACAGCGGTCTCCTTGCGCCATCATACTGCGCGAGAGGCTCCTAGGAGGCGCTTGGTTCTACCTGGCTGGGGAGGCGAACGACGAACTCGGTGCTGCCAGGCTGCGAGCTGAAGCGGATGGTGCCGTGATATTGATCGACGATGCGCTGGACGATGCCCAGGCCTATGCCGGTGCCTACGCCGACGGGTTTGGTGGTGTAGAAGGGGTCGAAGATCTGCGGCTGGCTCTCGAGCGGAATGCCGGCCCCGTCGTCGCTGACGCTGATGCAGAGATCGAGCTTGGCGCTGTCAGGTTCCGCCGCGGAGGGCTCGGACCACGTCTTCACGCGGATGTGGCCGTGGGATGCGACGGCGTCAATGGCATTATCGAGCAGGTTGGTCCAGATTTGGTTGAGGCCGGTGCACTCGCTGTGGAGGGGCGGGAGGTCGGGGGCGAAGTTTTTCTCGACGACGATTTCTTTCTCGCGCATCTTGTGGGCGAGCAGGAGCATGGTGGCGTGAATGCTGCCGTTGACGTCGATGGTCTGCTTCTGGCCCTTGCCTTCGTAGGCGTAAGACTTGACGGCGTGGACGAGGTCGGTGACGCGGCCGATGCTCTCTTCGATCATGCCGACCAGCTGCATGCTGGACATCATAGCTTCGAGCCAGCTCAGGGCGTCGCCGAGCATTGGGCCGTCGAAGTCTTTGCGGACACACTCAAGTTCTTCGGCATCCATACCCATGGCGACTAGGGTGGGGGCCATCTTCCAGGCATTGGCGATGTTGGCCGACTCCATCCAGGAGGCGAGGGCTTCTTCGGCGTCGTTTTGTTCGAGGGAGTTCATCAGGACGGGCCGTTTGCCGGAGAGGGCCTGCTTCTGCAGATCATGCATGCACATCTTCTGGCTGCGGGTGAGCTCCTGCTCGCTGAATTTGGAGGAAAGCTCCTGCATGCGTAAGAGGTTTTCGCGCAACTGGGAGGCGGCACGGCGGGCGGCAGCGCCGGGGTTGTTCAATTCGTGCATGAGGCCGGCGGCGAGAGTGCCAAGCGAGGCCATCTTCTCTTGCTGTATGGTCAGGCTCTGCAGCTTCTGGAAGCGGTGGGCCATGTTGCTGAGGATGGCCTTGCGGACGGTGGGGCAGGAGGTCATCAGGCTCCAGAACTGCTCCTCATTGAGCTCGACGAGGCGGCTGGGCCGGGAGGCCTGAATCGCGGAAGAGTTCGGGATGTTGGCCAGCAGCGGCAGCTCTCCGAAGGTGTTGCCTGCCTCGATGGAGGCTACGGTGAGATCGCGGCCGTCGGCGGTGGTTTGATAGACGCGAAGCTCGCCGGAGAGCAAGATGTAGAAGAAGCGAGCCGGCTCGCCTTGGCGAATGATGATATCGCCGGCGTCGATGCGGAAGTCGCGGACGCTCTCCACGCAGTAGAGCTCGTTATCTTTGAGGGACGAGAAGATGGGGATCTTGCGCAGTTCGGCAAAGAGCTCCGGGCTCATCTTGTGGATATCCTTGTGGATTTCCGAGGAGGCTGAGCTCGGGGGAACGGTTGCGACGGTATGGTTATGTTCGTTCATCGGTGATGAGTGGAAGGGGCCTTTCAAAGCGTCGCCAGGTACTGGTGTACAAACTGGATGGCTATGGAGCCTTCGCCAACCGCGGAGGCACAGCGTTTTACGGAATTGAAGCGCACATCGCCTGCGACGAAGATCCCTGGAACGCTGGTTTCGAGCAGGTAGGGATCGCGGTCGAGGGTCCAGGATTTCGGCGATTTTGCCTTGAGATCGGGTCCGGCAAGAATGAAGCCTTTGCTGTCGCGGCAGAGCTCCGAGGGCAGCCACGATGTTTTGGGAGCGGCGCCGATGAAGATGAAGAGGGAACCGGCGGGGCGCGCCTCGTCCCCCTGGGGGGTGCGCAGCTGCAGGCATTCGAGATGAGTGTCGCCGGACATGCCGATGACCTCGGTGCCGATTTCGACGGTAATGTTGGCGGTGGATTCGATCTGATCGATGAGGTACTTGGACATGCTGCTTTCGAGCGATTTGCCGCGTACGAGCATGTGTACGCGATCGGCGTAGCGGGAGAAGTGCATGGCGGCCTGGCCGGCCGAGTTCGCGCCCCCGACGATATAGACGGCTTCCTCGCGGCAGGACATGGCTTCGGTGAGGGCGGCGCCGTAGTAGACGCCGGCGCCGCTGAGTTTGTCTGCGCCGGGGACGTCGAGCTTGCAGTAGTCGACGCCGGTGGCGATAAGGCAGACGTGGCAGGTGACCTCGCGGCCGTCTTCCATGGTGACGATGCGGTACTGGTTTTCGCTTCGGATGCAGGAGACGCGCTGGGTGAGGAACTCGGCACCAAGGCGGTTGGCCTGGAGGAAGGCGCGTTTGGCGAGCTCCTCGCCGCTGAGGCCCTCGGGGAAGCCGAGATAGTTTTCGATCTTGGAGCTGGAGCCGGCCTGGCCTCCGGGCGCCGAGGCCTCGACGACCAGGGTGCGGAGACCTTCGGAGGCGCCGTAGACGCCTGCGGCAAGCCCGGCGGGACCGGCACCGATGACGACGACGTCGTAGAACTCCTGCTGGGCCTGGGTGCGGAGACCTACTTTGGCGGCGATTTCGGTGGAACCGGGCTGCACCAGAGCGGTGCCGTCGCCGAAGAGGATGACGGGAAGCTTGGTGTCGTCGATGCCTTTTTCCTTAAGAAGCGCGAGCGCCTCGGGATGGACCTCGGGGTTCAGCCACTGATAGGGGATGCGATTGCGGGAGAGGAAGTCGCGCACGGCGTGGTCTGCCGAGGACCAGCGGACGCCGACGACGCGAATGCCGTCGAAGGGGGGCTTGTAACCCTGCTTCCAGCTCTCGAGCAGGTCGTCGAGGATGGGATAAAGTTTCTCCTCGGGCGGGTCCCAGGGTTTGTTGAGGTAGTAGTGGATCTTGGCCGAGTTGATGGCGCGGATCGCGGCCTCGGTATCGGCATAGGCGGTGAGGAGAACGCGCTTGGCGTTGGGATAGATTTTGAGCGCCTGCTGCAGGAAGTCGACGCCGGTCATGCCGGGCATGCGCTGGTCCGAGAGCATGAGGGCGACGGTGTCCTTGCGGTCATTCAACTGCCGGCAGATGTCGAGGGCGGCTGCTCCGGAGGCGGCGCGTACAATGCGATAGTCCTGTCCGTAGTGGCGGCGCAGATCCTGAACGACAGCTTCCAGGACGCTGGTATCGTCATCGATGGCGAGCAATACAGGTTTCGGCATATCCCTTTATACTGCGTGACGGAGCCCGAAGGCACACAGGGATTTGATTCCATTGGGCGTGTTTTCGGTTCAGAATAAGCCTGAGCGGCCAGTTTCTCGGGGTCACGGGGTTTGCGACGGAAGAGCGGTGGAGAATGGCCGATTGTCCCATTTACGGACAGAAGGTTTTAGTTTTTCTTGTCGGACCGATAAGGCTGTTGCGGGAGACTTCTGCCGCAGGGAGTTGCTTGTACGATGATTCGACTTATTCTGGCTGACAATCAGGCGATCTTCCGGGCAGGCGCAGCCAGGACTCTGGCGGTTGAGGACGACCTGCGGATTGTGGCGCAGTGCGAGGATCTATCTAAGGTCCACGCAGCCATCGAAGGCGCACGGAACAGCGTGATTCTATTCTCGTCGACACTACGGCCGGAGAATCGCGGCCTTCTGAAGAACGACCCCAGGCACGATCTGCAGGATCTGCTTGCCCGCGTGGCGGCGGCGGAAAGCCGTGTGATTCTCATCACGGAGAACTCCGAGCAGTTGCCGGATGAGGTGCTCGCGCGGTTCGATGGTATTGTCTCGCGCAATGTTAGCGGCAGCGTTCTGGTGGACTGCGTCCGGCGAGTGGGACGCGGACAGCGCTTCGTGCAGCGCTCGAACGTTACGACGATGCAAACGGCCGATGCGGTGGGGACGCGGGTGCGGGACCGGCTTACTCCGAAAGAGATGCAGATCGTTGCTTTGATTGTGCAGGGATGCAAAAACAAGGACATTGCAAATCAGCTGGGGACCAAGGAACAGGTGATCAAGAACTACCTGCGCAGCATTTACGACAAGTCGGGCGTTTCAGATCGGCTTGAGCTGGCACTGTTTACGATCCATCATCGTGTGCTTGCCGACGCTGCGGAGAGTGCATGGAACAGCCTGCATATGAAAACGGCCTAGGCGGCGTTGCGGCTGGTTTGGTGTACGGTTGAGTTAAGAAGCCTCTGATTGAGTCGGCAGCAGTTGCTTTTGCGGCGCTTTTGGATGCGAAACGGCAAGACATGCGGAAAGTATTGGATGCTGTGTGCTGTGTGAAGTTTTCGGGATCGTTCGCTCTCGCTCAGGAGGACAGGAAGAACTCGTGATCGCACCTAATCAGATGTCCCTTTAGGAGGCTGCTGTCTTGTTTCCACCTGGAGAAACTCTGATTAGGTTGACAGAGGGGAGATTCTTCAGGCTTCGTCCTTTTCCGAGCGAAGGAATGAGGAGAAAGGGATTGAAGGCTTGAGCTCGTGAGGCTCATCGGGATCCTTCGCTTCGCTCAGGATGACAGCAGGGACTTGAGAACTGCACCTCATTAGAGATTCCCTAGAGGTGAGCTTCCGGTTCGGACTGGGGGAAGAGGCGCAGAAGCACAGGTGAGAAGGTCAGCAGGAAGGCGATCGCCAGCACTGCGGCCAGTGTTCCCGGCGTGTGGGAGACTGTAAATACGGACCAGGAGACGAAGATCCAGAAGGCCATGTTGGCCGAGGCAGCGACGTAGACCCAGTCGGAGAAGCGATGCTGATCGCGGAAGAAGTTCATGTTGCGCAGAGCGGGTACCGGCGTCCGAGCCAGCGAGACTGTTCGCAGGACAAGGACCGGAAGAAGGTTGAGCAGGAGGACGAGCGCGGTCCAGAGGACGGGTGCGTAGATCTGACGGTAGCGCGGTACGAGCTGCCAGGTGATGAAGAGAGTGAGCAGCACATTCGCGGTGGCGCCGGCGTTGACCCATTCGGGAAAGTGGGCCATGTCGGCGAGCCGGTTCATCTGGTCGATGGGTTTGTCAGAAGAGTTGGATTTGATTGTGTGCACAGAAACCTCCACCGCTCAGCTACGTGATACAGGAGCACGCGCGGGCGCCAGCCACTGAAGTTTACAGTGAAAGCCGAGAGGCTTAACATGGGGAACGAACAAGAAAAGCTGTTCGCCGAAAAAACTACAGGTGGATTACAGCAGGAGTCGGTCTGGGATTATCCTCGCCCGCCGCGGCTGGAGTCAACGGCGAGGCATCTGCGTGTGGTGCATGCGGGAGTCGTCGTGGCGGAGACTCGCCGCGGGATGCGAGTGCTCGAGACCAGCCATCCTCCGGTGTATTACTTTCCGCAAGAGGATGTCGCGATGAGTTATCTTCGGCCGAGCGCCCGAAGAGGAAGCTTCTGTGAGTTCAAGGGCGTGGCGAGCTACTGGAGTCTGGTTTCGGGTGGGGCGGCAACCATAGAGGATGTAGCGTGGAGCTACGCGTCTCCATCGCCGGCATATGCGGCCCTAAAGGGCCACCTGGCGTTCTATGCGAACAAGGTAGACGAGTGCTGGGTGGGGGCAGAGCGTGTCGTGCCGCAGCCGGGGGACTTCTATGGGGGGTGGATTACCTCGGACGTGAAGGGACCATTCAAAGGTGCGCCGGGAACACTCGGCTGGTAGACGCAGGCCAAGAACCTCTTGGCGTCGCGCCCTTGCCGTTGCAGAACATCGGAAGTGTGCGGATGGGGTGAATGAGACTTCATTCAGGAGGCTGCCAGGCGCCCGCAAAATCACGGCAGCCGCAAATCACGTTCGTCCTTACAATAACTGGCATGACAACTCAGTCGGCGGAACAAGATCCCCGGGTATATTTTGCGGCGGAACGAACGTTTCTGGCGTGGATACGGACCGGGCTGGGCTTGATGGGAGTGGGATTTGCTGTGGCGCGTTTCGGTTTGTTCCTGCGCGAGATGGGGACGAGCGCCGCTCATCTGACCACTCATACGATGAGCTTGTCGGTCATCTCAGGCGTCGCGCTGGTGGCGATCGGCGTTGTGGTGGTGATCAACGCCGCTGTGCGGCACATCCTGATTGTGCGGGAGCTGCGATCAGGCCGATGGGTCGCCGGGCGGGTGTCGAGAAGCGCTGTGGCGCTGGCTGCGCTGCTTGCTCTGCTGGGAATCGGCATAGGGCTTTATCTGCTTCTCGTCCGCTAATTTCCTCTGCGAGCCCGAGATCGCCTTCGTAGCCGATGCGCCAGTTACAGATCGCCGGTGCCGCACGGATCTCTGCTGCGGCCAGAGGCGTATGAGAGCCGCGTTTTGCATTGACCGATTTCTCATGGTGGATGCAAAATAGTTGGACTCCGTTCCAGGCGGAACGCAGCTGCTGCAACATTCTCTTCAGGAGAAATAAGAACGACGGGCCCCGAGAAACCTACTTTAGTTCAGGAGGAACGGTATGAGGCCCCGAAGACTTAAGCACTGGTGGAGCATTTACGCGGCAGCCGCACTGATACTGGATTTTTCCGCAATCGCCAACGCGGACTTCACCTACACCGAGACGACGCAGACGACCGGCGGCACGGCGATGGGAATGGTGAAGATGGCGGGTACGTTCAGTAAACAAGCGCGGCAAATGAGCGAGCCGGTCGTTTCCACGATCGCGGTGAAGGGTAATCGCATGGCCCGCATCGATCCAGAGAGGATCGAGATCGTCGATCTGGATGCGGAGACGATTACAACGATCGACGTAGCGAAGCGTCAGTACACCGTGGTCACCTTTGAGCAGCTCAGGCAGCAGGTGCAGGCGGCTGTGGAGAAGGCAAAAGAGCAGCAGGAAAGTTCTAAACCCGCGCCGCAACAGCCATCCGATACGGACATCAAATTTCGCGTGAAGGTCCGCGAGACAGGGGCGACGAAAGATGTTGCGGGCCTGAATGCAGGCGAATCCATTCTAACGATGGCCATAGATGCCACGGACAAGACCTCGGGCCAGACCGGTTCGTTTGCGATCACCAATGACATGTGGCTGGTGCCGGAGATTCCAGGCTACGAGGAGGTGCGAGAGTTCTACCGCAGATATGCCGCGAAGATGGGCAGTGTCTTTCGAGGAGCCATCAACCCAGCCATTCTGGCGCAATACCGTGGAGCGGGACAGGGAATGTCTGAGATGGTGAAAGAGATGTCGAAGTTGAAGGGAACGCCTGTGCTGCAGGTGATGCGCATGGGAATGACCACGGACGGGAAGCCGCTGCCTGCTGCATCGGAGGCTCCGCTGCCGCCGACTCCGACAGGCCCTGCGATGCCGAGTGCGGGCGAGGTTGCGCAGCAGTCGGCTTCGTCGGCGATTGCGTCCAAGTTGGGTGGGTTGGGCGGCCTGGGCGGCCTCGGTGGTTTCGGTCACAAGAAGAAGCCGGACCCTCCTCCGCCTGCAGACACTTCTGAGGGTGCGGCCGCTGCCACTCCGTCTTCGACCGTCCTGGTGGAGTCAACAACGCAGCTTGCCAGCTTCTCAGCAACTGCGGCGGCATCCAGCTTTCTGGTGCCAGCAGGTTTTCAGCAGGTGGACTACAAATCCGCAAGGTGAAGGCAGGCGGGTCGAGCTCCGCAGACGGGTTTCACGACGCGAGGCGCCACGGTCGTCCGAACTGAGGGAGCGCTACGCGATGCTCATGAGGCGAGGATGGTAAATGCGGCGATGTAGAGTTTATCGCCTGCTCCACGGAACTGGAGCCAGAGTTTATAGGTGCCCGACTCTCTGAGGCCGATGTGAAGCATCATGTCGCTCGAGACTGCGGCGTTCTCCGGCATCTCCGGCATAGGTTTGGTCATATCCATGGCCATGTTCATCATGTCGGCTCCCATGGGATGGACGTGGACGTAGCTCAGGTCTTTGGCGTTCAAGAAGACGGCGTGGGCGGGTGCGCCGAGATAGGGATGCAGATCGGTTGCGGGTTTTCCGTTTTCGAGCACCTGGATATCAACCATCTGCATACGCCCGGACTGAATGCGGACGGTGGAGAGATCGACCTCATATGGACCGACCTCAACGCCCATGCCGGTCTTGGCGAGATCGCGCGAGGCTGGCGGAGAAGGATGTCCGACGTCGAGCTTGAAGCGAAAGACCTGATGGTTGAGATCGTTCGGCAGCGCGTCGGCGTAGACGAAGTAGGTGCCGGGGGAGGGGAACTGCTGCGCGATGACAAAGTGACCTGTGGCGGAGAGAGCGGGATGGATGTGAAGGAAGGTCTTGAAGTTGTCGCTGACAATAACCATGTGGAGTTTTTTTGTCATCTCGACTTGGTAGAGCTTGATGGGGAGCTTTGATCCGGGAAGCGTCATCCAGACATCGAGATGCTGCTCGAGAGCTTTGCCAGCTACTGGCGTTGCGTTCAAGTATCCTTCTGTCTGCGCCGGATAACCCTGCAGCGAGGGTTCGCCTTTGAGCGTCAGCGCTCCTGCTGCGACGGCGTGAAGAGAAAGAAATGCCGACAGAAGAAGCATTGCCTTCATAGGTGCCTCCAGGAAAGAGTTTAATTAAAGTAAGATGCAGAGCTAGATGGCTTCGCCTATGCGAGACATGGTCGACTGATTTATTGAGCGCCAGTAGGCTCACTATAGGGGAAGCTTATCTTTCTTCCAAACAAATTCTGGTGTGCCGCAAGGCGATGGCTGCAGTAATCTGCGCGGGCATTTGCGTGGCGACAGCATCGTTTTGACTTGACACAAAGTCGGACAGACTCTAGGCTGTCTCTATCAACAAACAATCTGTGGCACTCGTGCTTCATCTGCGGTGTTAGTGTCTCTGCTCCGGTCTTCAGATCTTCAGACTTCGGAGAAGAGATCTATTCTTCACCTGATCCAGCGTTTCGAGTATTTCGATTGCATGTTCCGAGGATCTCTGCCTTGATCCGGAACACATACAGGAGTGGTTTATTCAAAAGTAAGTTGAGGAGCCTCATAGGGATGAGAATACGAGGATTGTCCGTTTGCCTGCTCGGCCTGCTGCTGGGGCCGGTCGCCTGTAAGCAGGAGCAGCCGAAGACCGCAACCGCAGCGAAGCCATCCCTGGGCATCAACCCGTACGGTTCGTCAGGGGTCAAGCCGGACGTCAGTAAAGTTCCTCCTGACCTACAGAAGATATTTGCTTATATCGACAGTCATACGGATGAGGATGCGGAGAATCTGCAAAAGTGGATCCGGCAGCCCAGCATTTCGAACAGTGGCGAGGGTATTCCCGAGTCGGCCGAGATGGTGAAGGGTTTTTTCGACAAACTTGGATGTCAGACGACGCGTGTCTATGACGTGGGAATAACGGAATACGGTTCCCCGGGCAATCCTGTCGTCTACGCGAAGTGCGATGAAGGAGCGCCGAAGACGGTCGTGATTTACTGGCAGTACGACACGATGCCAGTGACGCAGCCGAGTAACTGGGTGTCTCCACCCTTTGAAGCGCACATTGTTCCGGGCAGTGTGACGAACCTGCCGACTTATGCGAAGGTGCTGATTGGCCGCGGGGCTACGAACTCGAAGGGCCCTGAGATGGCGCAGCTGAATGCTCTGATGGCGTACAAGCAGGTGATGGGGAAGCTGCCGGTGAATCTGATCTTCGTCGCGGAGGGTGACGAAGAGCGCATGGACATTGGACTTCGGAAGTTCATTCAAGATCACTCCGACCTGCTGAAGGAAGCGGATGCACTGTACGCGGGCGGCCCTTCGGAAGGCTGTGTGTACGTGGAACTGACGACGAGCGGCAAGGCCTGGGGGCGCGGCCCAACGGATAGCGACATTCATGGCGTCTTCAAGCGGACGACGGACAGTCCGGCATGGCGGCATATTCACATGCTGGCGTCACTCACTTCGGCGGATGGAAATACTCCGCTGATTAAGGGCTTTTTCGAAAATATGGAGAAACCCACGCCGGACCAAATTGCGGAATTGAAGAAACGAGCGGCGACGATGGACCTGAAGAAGATGGCTCAGTCGCAGGGAGTGGCTCGCTACATGTCCGATGATCCTTTGCAGGTGTTGATCGACGGACGCTTTGGGACCAGCTTTAATCTGGACGGAATCTGGGGCGGCAATATGTACGCGGGCGGCGCGGGCGCGATTCTTCCCAACAAGATCACATCGAAGCACAACTTCCGCTATGTCCCCAAGATGAATGGACCCGATCTGATTCGAAAGCTGCGCGCGCAGTTGGATGCGAACGGCTACAAGGATGTTCAGATAAAGCTGATCGGCGATGTGCCCTGGTCGCGCGGGTCGTCAGCAAATACCGACATCTCGAATGCTCATAAAGCAGCGGCAGAGATGCTGGGTCTGAGCGGAAATTCCAATATGTACATGATGGCTTCCCACTACAACACGCTGGGAATTGATAAGCCTCTGGGTGTGGCGGAGGCAGAGGCGACCGGAGGATACTGGCCTTCTTACCTTTTTTCCGATGGAGAGGTCGGGCAGAAGGTCGGCAGTGTCTCTCTCCCGATGGGTATGGGCGCCCGGGGAGGCGCCGGCGGACGCGCTCATGCGGCAAACGAGTGGTTCGCAATTGAGGGCGAGCATTGGGACAATGGGCTTGCCGGCGCGGAGAAGATCGTGGCGGCAAGCATCTACGAATATGCCCGCACCACGACGGTCACACCAAGACCGAAGACTACTGCAGCGACCAAGTAAGTGGATCTTCTGATGCGTTACGGCGGCTAGACGCATCGCCGCCGCAGAGTCTCGCAGGAAGAAAAGGCCTAGAGCATGGCGCCAGTGATCTCCGTTTGTAGACTGACTAAGACGTACAAGGTAGGTGAGCATTCCGTGCACGCCTTGCGTTCTATTTCGCTGAACGTGGAACGGGGCGAGTTTGTCGCTGTGATTGGACCTTCCGGTTCCGGCAAGTCGACACTGATGCACATTCTTGGATGTCTGGATCAACCGACCAGCGGGCAGTACTTTCTGGATGGGAAGGACGTCTCGCATTTGCATGATGATGAAGTGTCGCTGGTGAGAAATAAGCAGATCGGCTTTGTCTTCCAGGGATTCAATCTGCTCACACGTACCTCCGCTTTAGAGAACGTAGAGCTGCCGCTGCTATATGGTGCGGGCAATGTTTCCGGAGCTGAACGAAAGAAGCGCGCCATGGCGGCCTTGAAGTCGGTTGGGCTGGAGTCGCGAGCCGATCATCATACCAACCAGCTTTCGGGAGGACAGCAACAACGGGTTGCGATTGCGCGTGCGCTGCTGAATAATCCGTCCATTCTGCTCGCCGATGAACCCACGGGCAACCTGGACAGCAAGACAAGCCTTGAAGTCATGGAGATATTCCAAACGCTTCAGCGGGAACGGGGAATCACGATTGTGCTGATCACGCATGAGATGGATGTGGCAAGGTATGGGTCGCGGATCGTCAGCTTCAGGGATGGAAACATCGTGTCCGATGTGTCAAACGACGGCCGCAAGCATGCGACGGGCGAGCTTGAGGGGCTGGCTACCGTCAACGAAGGAGCAGCGTAGATGGCGTTGCCGATCAGCTGGAGTATCGCACTGCGCTCCCTGCAGCGAAACAAGCTGCAGACGGTGCTGACCATGCTGGGTATGACGATCGGCGTTGCGACTGTGTTGACCATGATCTCTCTCGGAAGCGGCGCCCAGAAAGCTATTCAGGATCAGATCAAAGCCGCGGGGATGAATATGCTGATCGTCACTGCGGGCAACTACCAGGCACCCAAGGAGCGGCCGCCGGATGATGCGATCGAGATGGGTGCGCTTCGACAATCAGCCGCAGAGCATGGGCCGCGACTGGTCATGGCAGGGTTCCATCCTGAGGATGATCCCTTTGCCATTCATGACCATCCCACGGCGCGGCAACGACTGGGCGACTCCGAGGCCGGGCTGGGGGCTGCGGCGACGTTGACCATCTCTGACGCCGACGCAGTAAGACGCGTTTCTGGAGTTCAGTATGTCTGCGAGGGAGTGCATGAGAACGTTCACGTCGTAAGTCGTGACGGCACACGGTGGTTCACGCGTGTGCATGGCGATGGCGTGTCGTTGCCTGAGATCCGGAGGTCGTGGAAGTTCATCCATGGACGGTTCTTCAGCGCGCGTGAAGAACGGAAGAACGACCAAGTCCTTGTGCTCGGATCGATTGTGGCAGGAAAGCTCTTTGGCTCAGCCAACCCTGTGGGTAGCACGGTCACAGTATGGAAGCAGCCGTTCAAAGTGGTTGGCGTGGTGACGAGTTCGAACTGGATGGTGAGTCCGTCGGAGGGCGACGACCAGTTCGATGCCGTTTATATTCCTGTGACAACGATGCAGTCTCTGCTGAACCTATCAAAGCTGAACGATATC
Source organism: Edaphobacter sp. (assembly GCA_965277545.1). Classification (GTDB taxonomy): domain Bacteria; phylum Acidobacteriota; class Terriglobia; order Terriglobales; family Acidobacteriaceae; genus Edaphobacter. Next base: position 3,603,129 of record OZ255826.1, on the reverse strand, counting down.
ACGATAACAACGGAGTCCACCGGCGATGTGACGCGTATCGAGAGTGTGGTGACGAAGCTGCTGAGGACTCGCCACCATATTGCGCCGAATCAGCCGGACGATTTTACGGTTGCGAGCCAGGCGGCAAAGGCGCTGAGCAGCGGAGGGTTGCGTCCCGATGTCGCAACAGCAGTTACGGGAAACGTGAACGGCCTGGAGAAGGTGACGCTTGACCAGTTAGGAAAGACGCTCGACAGGTCGAGCCGCACGATGTCGGTCCTGCTTGCGAGTATCGCCATGGTCTCGCTGATTGTGGGCGGGATCGGCATTATGAACATCATGATGCTTTCGGTGACAGAACGTACTCGCGAGATCGGCATCCGGAGAGCAGTGGGCGCGAGAGCGCAGGAGGTCCTGCTGCAGTTCATTCTGGAGTCGGTAACGTTGAGTGTGGCGGGCGGGCTGTTGGGCATCTTAGCCGGCGTGCTGGCGGCAGTCTTGATTTCCAGGTCTGTGCAGTGGTCCACGAGCATCTCGACGGCGGCGATTCTCTTATCGTTTGGTGTGTCCGCGGCGGTTGGGATTTTCTTTGGTTATTACCCGGCGCGCGCAGCCTCGCGGGTGGCGCCGCTCTCCTCTCTGAGGTTCGAGTGATGTGGAGGAACAGTCTGCGTATCGCCCTCAAGGCACTCCGAGCGAATAAACTTCGCACGGGTCTTGCGCTGCTCGGGATGACAATTGGTGTGGCTGCTGTGCTGACGATGTTTGCGCTTGGAACCGGCGCGCAGCAGAGCGTGTCGAGCGAGGTCCAATCAGCAGGCACGACGCTCGTCACAGTTCGCGCAGGCAATTTTACGCGGGGCGGAGAAGAGTCGAAGATCGCGACTGGGATGGGCTCAGCGACGAGCCTGACTCCTGCCGATGCAGCTGCCATTCGCGACATTAAGGGCGTGGCGCATGTCTCCAGTGTGACAAGAATGCGGGGATGGGTCGAATGCGGTGCGCAGCGAAACTATGGGCAGGTTTATGGAACGGATGTTGAGTTTCCTAACCTGTACGATTGGAGCTTCGATAAGGGCCGCTTCTTCAAGAAAGGAGACGTGGCAGACTCAGCCAATGTGGCGGTGATCGGGTCGGCAGTACGGGATGCGCTCTTTGGCGAGATCAACCCTGTCGGTGAGAGCATCACCATTCACGGCCAGAGCTTCAAGGTTAAGGGCGTCTTCAGCACCACTGATGAAGATCAGTCTCAGATGGTGGTGGTGCCGTACACCACGCTGCAGAAGGTTCTTGGCATCTCTTATTTGCAACTGATCGTGGTGTCGTCGGAGCAGGCCGGCGACGCCTCCGAAGTAGCACTTGCGGTGACGACCTTGTTGCGTGAACGGCATCGTGTGAGCGTACCAAAGATGGCCGAGGAGGGGAGCGGTCTGGGTGGACTGCAATCCCCGGGCATGGGTGGCGGGATGACGCCGGACGACTTCACGGTGAAGACGCAGGCCTCCGAGGCTCTGACAAAGGGGCTCAATACCTCCGTTGCGGCGTTTATTCTAGCGAACATGCCACAGATGGATCAGGTAAACCTGCAAGAGATGTCGGGGACGCTGAGCCGCGCCTGCGAGACGATGACGGCGCTGTTGGCGGCAATTGCCACGATCTCGCTGATCGTCGGCGGAATCGGCATCATGAATATCATGCTGGTGTCGGTGACGGAGCGTACTCGTGAGATCGGCATCCGACGCGCCGTGGGAGCTCGATCCTACGATGTGCTGATGCAGTTTCTTGTCGAAGCGGTGACGCTCGGGGTAATTGGAGGTGTTCTGGGGATTGCGGTTGGATTTCTGGCCGCTTTCACGATCACAGCGACTCTGCAATGGCAGGCGACTGTCTCGCCTACCGCAGTGGTGCTGGCCTTTGGCGTAGCTGCGGCGACGGGTGTGTTCTTCGGGTTTTATCCGGCGCATCGCGCGTCACGGCTCAACCCGATCGATGCACTGCGCTTTGAGTAACTCGCAAGGAGACGTTTGCCGTTCTACTCTACTGTTCAGAAGAGCCAAAGAATCGCGCTCAGTGCGCTCGGTCGCAATCGACTCTCTCGACAAGGTAACGCTCGATGAACTGAGCAAGACGCTGGATCGTGCCAGCCGTACGATGACGGCGCTGCTTGCCGCGGTGGCAGGAGTCTCGCTGGTGGTTGGTGGCGTTGGGATCATGAACATCATGCTGCTTGCGGTAGGTGAGCGGACGCGTGAGATCGGCATACGACGAGCGGTCGGGGCGCGGACCAACGAAGTACTGCTGCAATTCCTGATGGAGGCGGTTATGCTGAGCCTGGCCGGAGGACTACTTGGCGTTGTCGTTGGAATCATTACAGTGAAATCGATAAGCCTCATGACACTATGGTCGAGCAGCATTTCTTTGTGGAGTGTTGCGCTTTCCTTCGGGATCTCGGCAGCTATCGGCATTATTTTTGGCTATTATCCTGCACGAGAGGCTTCCCGATTAAGTCCGATCACTTCTTTGCGATACGAGTAAGTGATCGTTGCTCATTCGATATGGGTCTTCAGCCTTGAGGTGCATCGATTTAAGCCGGGTTGAGCGGCTGGCAATCTCGGGCTACAGGATTTATAGGCTAGAAGAGTATGCGGAGGCTGAACTGCATTTGCCGCGGAGTATTTGCTTGGGTAAGCTGCCCGAACGATGATCCGCTCCCGAATTGTGTTCCTGTTGTGAGTGGATTGAAGAAGTTAGGATGGTTGAAAACATTAAATGTTTCTGCGCGAAGCTGGCCGGTGACATGCTCATGGATAGCGAACTCACGCGCGAGAGTGAAGTCTAGATCGGTGTACCAGGGACCTTCTATGATGTTGCGGCCGGCGTTGCCGAACTGGCCGACCTGAGTTACAACGCCGTTTTTGACGATGAAGCCGGGTGCGAGAGTGAAGGCGGCGGTGTTAAACCACTCCGCTACTGTCTTTGGCCCGTTGTTCGGGTTCTGGCCTGGCACAATGTTTGGACGGTCCGCATTTTCGTAGTAGCCGCTGTTATTGGAGGAGACGTCGGTCACCGTGAGAGGCCTACCAGTCTGCCAACTGAAGATTCCAGAGATCTGGAAGCCGCCAAAGATCGAAGATTCGAGACCATGATTCAAGTACGGCTTGCCACCGCCAAAAGGCAGGAGCGCCACGGAACTGAAGACGATCCGGTGACGTACATCGAAGTCGGAAAGCCCTCGGTCACCGCGCAGATTGTAGACGTTCTGTACGGTGCCGGAGGAGTTTGACCCGGTGCCGATCCCGCCACCGCCATCGATGGATTTGGCGTAGGTATAGGCAAAGAGGAAGGAGACGCCATTGGCATAGGATTGCTTGACGCTGTTTTGCCAGGAGTGGAACTCGGAATCGGTCACAGTGCCTTGGCTGGTCACCGTGGAGAAGTTGGGGAGAGGGCGGTCCGATTGCCTGGGCGCGCGCGTGGCAACGGTGTAGGTAGCGGGGTCGATGACGTTGACGGGAACGCTCAAGGGAAGCTTGGTTCCCTTGGAGCCGAAGTAGGTGCTCTCAAGGACGATTGTCTTGGTCAGTGCGCGCTCGACGCCGAGGCTCCACTCAGTCAGGTAGGGAGTTCTGTAGCCGGATTGGATGCTGAGCGCCGCCTGCGAGGGAGAGCAGCCGGTTTGGGTGCCGGTGAGGCATGGCACCGGCGCACTGGTATTCGGGATGGTGAAGGGAGTTGATAGCTGGATCGTGTTTACTTTGCCGGGGGAGCTAGCGACGCTTGTGTAAGTGGAGACGAAGCGGAATGGCGCCTGTGTGCCGTTGGTCAGAAATTGGTTGTACAGCAGCGGCATGTTGTAGAAGATACCGGCAGCGCCTTTGACAGTTGTTTTATCATTGCCGAGCGGCTGATAGGCGAAACCAACGCGAGGAGCGAAGTTGTTCGCATCGAGACTGTAGAGACCATTGGAGGCGCCATTCTGGCCCACTTGCACATATTGTTGCTGGACAAGGCTGAAGTTGGAGATGGAGTTATTGGGTGAATAGACTGGATGATCAAGTTCGTAGCGGAGACCCAGGTTCAGGGTGAGGTTCGGTCTGATCTTCCAGTCGTCCTGCACAAAAAAGTCCTGGCTCTGGAAGTTGAGATAGACGTTGGCTGCCGTGGGCCCTATGGTAGAGGTGTAGGTGAGACCAAGAAGGAAGTCTGCGAGCGAGTCTCCTGTCGAGCCGATGCGCGTGCTCTTTCCGCTAAGGCTGTAGATGTTGGCGTCACTGACTGAGAATGCGCCACGGCCGTCACTGGTGATGAGGTTAACTGCGCGCGCGAGAAGGAAGTCGATGCCAGCCTTGATGGTGTGGGCGCCATGATTCCAAGTGACGGCATCGGTGATCTGGTAGTGACTGTCCCAGCGATTCTGCGGAAGGTTCGTTGCGCCGCCGATGGTTGAGTAGCCGGTAATGGCAGTATTTGGCAGGCCCAGGTTGTTTGCGTAGTTTGGCTGGGTGAAGTAAGGGCCGCCGGGGAGACCGGAATAGGAGGCGCCGATGGTGGTGGTGTCCTGCTGGATGCGCGGTTGTTGTAGACGCTGGTAGCCGAGGGTCAGATTATTGATGAGATTTGGAGTGATGATGCGCTGATAAGTCAGGTTGATCAGGGTTGAGATCTGGTTTGTATAGCAACCGAAGTTCGGCAGCACATAGGAGGAGCAGAGAGCATTCGAGGGCTCAAAGGCGGGATCCATGAAGGCGTTGTAGCTGAAATTGAGTGCATCCTTATCCGATATTTTTCCATCGAGACGGCCTGTGTAGGTGTCGGAGTTCTCAGAACGGATTTCATTGAAGTTGTAGTTGTTTCCCGGCAGCTTATTGGCGGCAGTAGCGAGGGTAGGAGCAGGGAAGCCAAGGTCGGCGATCTGCTGGCCGGCTTTGGCTGCAACAGAGTTCCAGTTGATGGGGCTGGAGGAGGGAATGGCTGTAGGCAAATTGTAGAGGTATGCCCCTGGAGTACCGGAAACCGGCGCGAGCGGATTGCCAGTGTTGGGGTCGTACAGCGTCTCACCGGTCTGGAACGTGCCGGCCAGCATAGCTTGAGTGGGGACTGAGGCGAGCGCGGTGACGGCGGAGCGAATGCGCTGGCCTTCGTAGCCGAAGAAGAAGAAGGCTCTATCTTTAAGGATAGGGCCGCCAATCGTACCGCCAAAGGTGTTCTGCTTGAATGACGGCGCCTTGATGCCAGCCTGTGTGAAGTAATTTCGAGCATCTGTGACTTGATTGCGAAGGAACTCATATGCGGAACCATGAAAAGCGTTGGTACCCGACTTGGTGATAATGACGACGTGGCCGCCGGACATCTGGCCATATTCGGCGGGATAGACGCCGGTGAGAAGCCGGAACTCCTGAATGACTTCCACTGAGGGTCTAAAGGAAGGCTGCGCTGTTCCCATGTCGTTGTTGTAGACACCATTGACGGTGAACTCATTGCTGATCTCAGAGGCTCCGGCGATGTTGATGCCGCCGCGGAAGCCTAGGGTCGAGTTCTGCGCGGGCTGGTAGGCTGCGGGCGAGAGTAGGGCGAGATTGTAAAACTGGCGATTCGCCAGGGGCAATTCGACAACTTGTTTATTGTCGATGAGTTGTCCGTTCGAAGACGTTTCCGTCTGGATGGAAGACTCGGATGCCGTAACACTTACGGTATCGTTAACGCTGCCAAGAGATAAGATAACCGGAAGGTCCTTGACGTCACCGACGTTGAGTGTAATTCCGTTAACGACCTTCGAGGTGAAGCCTGGCATCTCAACCGACACAGTATAGGGTCCGGGTTGCAGGGCATTGGCTTCATATCGGCCGCCGCTGTCTGTCTGCAGTTTTCGGACTGCTCCCGTAGCCTGGTTTGTCACTGTAACCGACGCATTTCCAATGACGGCATCCTGGGCGTCTTCCACTGTCCCGGAGAGAGTTGCAGTGACTGTCTGTGCTCTCATCTTCATGCAAAATAGTGCAGTCAGAAAAAGTGCAGTTGAGAGACACGTGTAGCGTATGCGTCGAAACGACAACATGGTCGACCTCCGGACTGTTTATGCGTGCTGCAGGTGAGAAGACTAAAACGAATGTTCGAGCTATACGGCGGTACAGCGTTCGGGAAGACCAAAGCGTGTCCCGACATCGGAACAGTAAGGTGACACATGTCCCTCAACCAGCATTCCCGCCTCAGATGAAGACACTGATGCGAAGGAAAGATGGATTCATCGCTCCAAGACAGTCATTTTGCGTTTCGTGGTTAAAGGGATTTATAACAAACCCAAGCTTCAACGTAAAGTATTTTTTGACGATTATTATCAGAAGTGTGAAGCCGCAAGTGAGAGGTATGATCAAGGCGGGCGGCGGCTCGATTACTCCTGTGATCGCTGCCCTTAAGCGACTGCGACCACGCAATTTTGCGCGTATTGCTTTTGCGGCTCTGATTGCAGCGTTGGTCCCCTTATCGGCTTGCCGTCCTATTGGAAGTAAGCAGTCCACCGCACTGAGATCGGGTGACGATCTCGTACATAGGTATCTAGCTCTAGCAGTCGCGTTGGGTGAGCGCGATCCCGACTCACTCGACTTCTATGTGGGATCAGATTCTTCTGTCGAAGCATCCAGATCTCATGCCGAGAAGTTGGAAGCGATGCACAGCAGCGCGAGGGAGCTAAGTAGGGAAGTAAACGACTTTCCCGAGGGCTCCTCCTTTGATGCGGATCGTAAGTCTTTGCTGCTTCGACAGCTCGATGCCATCCGTCTGCGAAGCGAACAATTGTCGGGAAGCAACCGGTCGTTCAACGAGGAAAGCGCGGTGCTCTTCGGGGTAACTTATCCAGTCGATTCGGACTCTGCGAAACGAAAAAAGATCCGGTTGCGGTTAAATATATTGCTGGGACATCCTGCAAATCTGTCACACGCGTATTCGCGATATGATGGACGGTTTGTGGTGCCGGACAGGCTAGTTCCGGCTGTGTTGAATGCAGCCATAGGGGAGTGCCGGCGAGTCACGGCGCAATATATTCTGCTGCTGCCGGGCGAGCACGTTGATGTGGAGTATGTTACGCATAAGCCATGGAGCGCGTTCAGTCGTTATCTGGGGCGCTCTCACAGCTTAATTCAGGTGAACATGGATTATCCGATCACTGTGGATCGCCTTTTGGATTTGGCGTGTCACGAGGGCTACCCCGGTCATCATGTCTTTAATTCGGTACGGGAGCAGATGGTGGCCGAGAGACTGCATCGTGACGAGTTTCTAGTGCAACCTACATTCAGTCCGCAGTCCTATGTCTCAGAGGCAGCGGCGAGCTACGCTCCCGAGCTTGCACTATCCGATTCTGAGCGGCTTCACATAGAACGTGACGTGCTGTTTCGGCTAGCTGGTTTAAAGACGAATGATTGTAAAAGATATATCGAGGTACAACGGCTGATCTCTGCTCTGCACACAGCGGAACCCTGGATTGCACGGGAGTATCTGGATGGAAGGTTAGAGTTCGTTCGGGCTGCAGAGGAGCTTGAGCGTGAGACTCTGATGGAGCATGGCGAGGTGCTTTTGCTCTATCTTAATGAATATCGTTCTTATATGTTGACTTACACAATGGGAAAAGACAGCGTTCGTGAGCTGATCGAAAGTGGGCATCCGACAAAAGAACAACGCTGGCAACGCTATTACAACCTAATGGTCAACCCTGTTATATCACTGCCGCCTGCTCAGGATTAACAAATTGTCTGGCTGAGAAGGAGAACAAATCCTACAATCCCATCTGCTCTTCTTGCTTGTCGGCTGCATGACTCGCGTGTCCAACCTTCTCTGCAATACTTTTAGCCTGGGTAAAGAGCAGCAGATAGTCCGGGCCGCCGGCCTTTGAGTCCGTTCCGCTCATATTGAAGCCTCCAAACGGATGCGCCCCTACCATAGCGCCGGTGCACTTGCGGTTGAAGTAGAGGTTGCCGACGTGGAACTCCTCACGAGCTCTTTCCAGCTTCTCGCGTGAACTCGAATAGACTGCGCCGGTCAGCCCGTACTCAGTGTTGTTGGCAATGGACAGCGCATCGTCGAAGTTTTGCGACTTGATAACGGCCAGCACGGGTCCGAAGATCTCTTCGAGTGCGATTCTCGCGTTTGGCGCAACGTCCGCAATTATCGTCGGAGCGATGTAGTATCCGCCTTCGGCGTTCTCAATAGCATCGCCGCCGTTCAGTACTGTACCTTCCGTCTTCCCAATCTCGAGATAGTACAGTACCTTTCGGAATGCTCTTTCGCTGATGACCGGCCCCGCGTAGAAGTTGTCCGCGGGATCGCCGGATTGGATTTTTGCAACACGCTCCTGAAGTCGATCGCAGAAGAGATCGTAGACGCTGGCCGCTACGATGACTCTGGAGCACGCCGAGCACTTCTGCCCATTGAATCCGAATGCGCTCGCCACTACGCCGTCCGCGGCCGCTTCCAGATCGCAGTCCGGTTCGACGATGATCGAGTCTTTGCCGCCCATCTCGAGGATGGTTCGCTTGATAAAGATCTGTCCGGCCTGCGTCTTTGCGGCGCGTTCGTGGATATCGAGGCCGACGGCCTTGGAGCCCGTGAATGCAATGAACCTTGTCTTGGGATGGGCAACCAGTGCGCTGCCAAAGTCTGGTCCTTCGCCGGGACAAAAGTTCACTACTCCGTCGGGAAGGCCAGCCTCTTCGAGCAGCTCTATAAACTTTGCGGCGATGGTCGGAGCGTCGACTGATGGTTTGAGGATCACGGTATTGCCGCAAACGATTGCGGCCGCCGTCATTCCTGCCATGATCGCGAAGGGAAAGTTCCAGGGGGGGATTACAGCTCCCACTCCGAGAGGGATGTATTTCAGCTGGTTCTTCTCGCCGGGAAACTGGATGGGCGTGCTCACGCGATGCAGGCGCAGCGCCTCGCGCCCGTAGAACTCCAGAAAGTCGATGGTCTCGCCTACATCGGCATCGGCTTCCGCCCAATTCTTGCCGACCTCGAGAGTGAGCCAGGCACAGAATTCGAAGCTGCGTTCGCGGATCTTCTGGGCAACGCGAAACAGCAGATCGGCTCTCTGCTGCACCGGCGTCCGGCTCCATTGAGCGAAGGCCTTGTGCGCGGCTCGAACCGCCATATCGACGTGTTCCTCGCCGGCTCGTTGGTGGATTCCGACGATCTCTTTAGGTCTGGCAGGATTGGTCGATACGATCTTGCCTTCCGTGCGCAGGCGCTTTCCGCCGATGATGATGTCGTACTCGCGGCCCATTCCGCTGCCCACGTCGGCGAGCGCCCGCTCCATGCGGCGCTTATTTTCTGCGAGAGAAAAGTCGACGAACGGCTCGTTACGGAACGGAGCTTCTATTCGGGGCGCTGCAACCTGTGGTGAGAGACTGAACGTTGACATAGAACCTACCGTTTCTGCAAAGCTCGGTGCTTCGTCAAGCTTGCCGCGTGCATTGACCCGTTACAACGGGGGCCATGAGCTTTAGATGCAACCTAAGTTTGGCCGGCTCCGGCTATTCCACTGCGGTCAGTTTTTCAGTGGACTTCGACATCTTCGCGGTACGTTCCAACTTGTCCCAATTGAATGGTTTTCCATCGAAAGCTCGTTTTACGGTCCGGATCAACACCCATGAAAACAGCTGCCGATAGGTGAACCGCTGTATCCAGATGTGGAATAGAAGCCATCCGTCGCCTTTGCTGGCCGGGTGCTTTCGCTCGAGCGCGAAGGCCAGTACGGAGGTGACGAAGTCGATGACCAGGAACGCAGCGAAGAATGCGAGCAGCTTATAGAAACTGTCTGTCGATGCGGTCTCGGGATGAAAATGCTTATCGAGCAGGTAGTGCACTACGCCGCCAAAGAACATGAGGTCGATCAGGGGCGAGACCAGCGGAAGGGCTATCTGAAAGATGAGGATATTCGGCAGCGCAAACAGTCCCATGGCGCGGTGCCGGCTAATTGCTCCCTTGTGTTTGTAGATGGCCTGCAAAATTCCGAACGACCATCGAAACCTCTGTCTCGCTAAGCCATTCGCATCGATGGGTGCTTCGGTGAACGCAAGGGCCTGGTCCTCGTAGATGACCGAGTAGCCCTGCTCGAGCAGATTCATGGTGAGGTCGGCGTCTTCGGCGACGGTGTTCGAGTGATATCCGCCGCCGGCGCGCACGGGTGCGGCCCGCCATGCGCCGATAGCACCCGGCACAACCATGACCACATCAAACAGGTCTAGCGCGCGGCGTTCAAAGTTCTGGCTTGTGATGTATTCGAGCGCCTGCCATCGTGTCCAGAGGTTGACACGGTTGCCAACCTTCGCGTTGCCGGCGACAGCTCCGATCTTCGGATCTGCGAAGTGCGGAACGAGATTGGCAATGGCATCGTGGGCGATGACTCCGTCGGCGTCGATGCCGATATAGATCTCCTCGTCGATCCGTTCGAGTGCGTAGTTCAGAGCATCTGCCTTTCCGCCGTTCGGTTTGCTGAGTACGGTGAGTCGGCCAGAGGCGATGTCGGATGGATATGCCTCGCGCGCCGCATCGAAGGTGTCGTCGGTCGATCCGTCGTCGATGACGATGATGCGGATGTTCTTGTACGACGACATCATCACGGACCGGATGGTGCGGACGATGACCTTCTCTTCGTTATAAGCAGGAATCAGCACGGCGACCCTGGGCGCATACTCCGGCCCGGCGAAGTTTTTCCTGGTGCGGAGCCGATCGATGACGGCAAAGATGCCGATGATGATCAGCCGTCCGCTCATCAAAATGTCGCCGACGAAGAAGGTGAGGACCATCATCATGTGGAAGAAGCTATACACGAAGAAGGTGAGGGAATCGGCGCGTGCCTGCCAACGCTGATGAGCCGTCAGCGGGGGCATGACTTCGGCTCGCGTTTTGCCGACGAGTTCGGAGACCGGCACAATTTCGTAGCCGTGGGTTCGCAGGGCATTGATCAGTACGGGGAGCGCCGCCACAGTGGTCGAGCGATCGCCGCCCCCGTCGTGAAGCAGGATCACTGAACCCTTATTCCACGGCTGGGTGTTCATATTCTCGATGGATTGAAAGACTCCATCGGCGATCTCCTGCGGCGTCTTGCGAGGGTGCTCGTCCCAGTCGTTGGTGTCGATTTTGTTGCCGACGATTACGTAGCCCAGGCCCTGGATTCGCTCGACGGGCGCCGCCTGGTCGTTGGTATCGGGCTCCTGGTCGATCGAATAGGGGGGGCGGAAGTAGAGCGGTTGCACGCCGAGCTTTGAAGCGAAGAGGCGCTCGGTCAAGTTCATCTCCAGATCAACCTGCCGGTTCGAGATTTCGCTGATGTCGGGATGCGACCAGGTATGATTGCCGATCTCGTGGCCTTCGCGGTACACCCGCTGCATGATACCGACGTAGTCTTCGGCGACTTCGCCGATCATGAAAAAGGTGCCCTTCACGTTGTACTTCTTCAGAACATCAAGAATCTTTGGGGTCCAGTCCGGGTCCGGCCCATCGTCGAAGCTGAGTGCCACCTTCCTGGGTTGATAACCGTACTGCTCGACCGTGTAGGAGAGCGGGTAGGAGTCCATCGATTCATCCGTGATCATGCGGTACTGGGCAGGGACGGATTTGTCGTCGTCGTCCATCGTGACCACACGCTTGCCAATTTGCGGCTTGCGTATGACGCGAAGAATGTCACCTTCGCCTTCAGTATCGACGTCATATCCAGGTTCGACCTGAGCCAGATCCTTCACCGGGTCTGCGCGCGTCGGCGTGTCCCAGATCTTCCACAGCGAATTGTCTTCCTCGCCGAGCCGCCACAGAGCGTACGTCTGAATTCCCAGCATGCGGGCGGCGCGCATTTCGTTCAATGCCGTTACGGCATCCAGAAACCACACCTGGTGCCGGACGTGGGCGTCTTCATCGTCGTAGGCAAAGTGCGCGTTCAGGGAGTCGCCGTCGAGTTCTACATCCGCATCGGAATCTGACGCGGCTTGCCACGAATCCTGAGTAGACATGTCATGCGCACCGAGAACCTTCTCAGGGGTTTTCTTTTCGCGTTGACCTTTCCGCGCCGGCGGCGGCAGCGGTGTCGTCCAGTCGTATCCGTAGCTTCCGATCGAGCAGATCACTTTGTCTTTCGGCACCGTCTTCAGGACGGTCTTCAGGTTGTCGACGAACCAGTCCTGCGAAGCGATCGGGCCTGGACCACTACTGGTCTGGTGCTCGTCGTAGTTCATCACCAGCAGCCCGTCGGAGTTCTCCGCCATGAACTTCAGGTTCCAGTCGTCGTCACTGGCTGGAACGTTAATGTACAGCCGCAGATTGCGCGGGTGGAAGTCGGCATAGAGCGCTGCAATGAGAGTCTGTAATGCCGGCTGGGCGTCCGTCGGGATGTCTTCAAAGTCCAGCGATATTCCACGGTAGCTTGGATTTGCTGCCAAGAAAGCATCGATCTGCCGGATGAAGTTTGCCCGCGCTCCAGCGCTGTTGAGAAAGGTGCGGACCCCCGGCATGAACATGTTCTTGTTGGGATCGTAGTTGTTGACCATCGGGAAGACGTCAAGATTGACGTGATTGGCTGCGATGGTTCTGCTTACTTTGGATTCGCGGTCGACCTGGTGCACGACACCGCGGTCAATGACGGCGTAGGGACGGTTGTCCTGGGTATACGCGGTGAGGCTGCCGTCCGGGGACACCACGTGGACCCACTCCGGAAACAGCAGGTCGATCTGGCTGATGTGCTGTTTGAGCGAAGAGTAGCTGGCCGGGTCGTCCTCAACATAGTAGGCGGCGCGCAGACCTTCGCCTTCATTCAGGGGCACGTCTCCCGGCTTTGTATCTGTCTTCCGATGCGCCGATCTGCGCAGCTTCTGCGCGGACCTGGCCGTAAACGCGGAGCGGACGTTCAGGGCGCGATAATTGCGCTTCTGGGCCTGCAGAAACAGCTCCGGCAGCGGCTTCATGCGAATCAGTCCAATGATGAAGACGGTTCCCAGCACAAGCCCCAAAAGGGCGAGCACATCAAAGACTCGGCGCAGCCGCTTCCAGCGCTTTCGTTGGGGATCGTAGAAGACCTGTCTGTTCATGGAGTGGGGCTGGCGACTCGGCGCATGCGGCTTCTCTCATCGTATGCAGCGAAACGACCTCAGTCAACGCGATTGGCTTGCGGTTTTGCCGGGCGGAGAGCACGCCTTTGCGTGTATCTGTCACGGCCGAAAGCGGTCGGGAAGACTTCGAGGAGCATGCGCTGCGTATGATGCAAGGACATGACACCAGCGCGGCGAAGGCGATTGTTCTATGCGACCTCAGCCCTTGCGGCTGGACTTTGTCTGCGTCTCTGGTTCGTCCTGCATGCGGCTAGCGTCGACGGGGATGTGCTGATCTACGGCAGCATTGCGCAGAACTGGCTCGAGCATCACGTCTATGGGTTTGTCGTTACGCCGCAGGGCGTGCAGCCTACGCTGATCCGACTGCCGGGCTATCCGTTATTTCTGGCAATATGCTTTGCGCTCTTTGGCGTGGGACACTACACCGCCGTCATGCTGGTCCAGTGCGCGGCCGATCTTCTGACATGCGTGTTGACGGCTACGCTGGCCACGCGGCTCTTCGGCCTCCGCGCAGGAACAGCCGCTCTCTGGATGGGGGCTATGTGTCCTTTTACGGCGACGTACACTGCTGCCCCGCTCACTGAGGCGCTCACCCTACTAACTATTGCTACTGCCTTTTATGGCCTTGAGCGCTGGCGTGCCGGAGGGTTGCACCTTAATGGCTGGGTGTGGCTCATGGGCTCGGCGATGGCTTACTCGCTCCTGCTGCGTCCTGAGCAGGGTCTTCTAGCGGCCGCTGTCGTTCCGGCTATACTCTGGCTGGCTCTGCGCGGTCAGCGGGAGACACGTCCAAGCGCACGTGCGATTCTGCTGCCTGCCGCCCTCGTCTCGCTTTGCATCCTGCTGCCCCTTGTCCCATGGACGGTTCGAAATTGGCGAACGTTCGGCGTATTTCAGCCGCTCGCTCCCCGCTCGGCGACCGACCCAGGGGAGAGGACGTCTGCCGGATTCGATCGCTGGTATCGCTCCTGGGCGATTGATTATGCCTCGACCGAAGAGGTCTATTGGAGCTACGACAACGCCGACATCGACATCAATCAGCTTCCTGCACGCGCCTTCGACTCCCGCCAGCAGTACGAGCAGACGCTTGCGTTGCTCGCGGAATACAACAAAAACGACAGTGCCTCGCCGGGCTTGGACGCTCGTTTTGCGTCCATCGCGGAGCAGCGTGTTCATGCCGACCCTCTGCGCTACTACATCACTCTTCCCGCTGCGCGCCTGCTCAATATGATCTTCCGGCCGCGTATGGAGGAGATGTCGTTCTCGCTCGACTGGTGGCGATATAAGGAGCATCCCGGCCAGACGCTTGTAGCGTTCTCCATGGCAACACTCAACTTCGTCTACTTTGCCTTGGGAGCAGCCGGCCTGTATCTCTGGCATCAGCGAGGCTGGGGGCAAGATGCGGCGATTGCCTATGCCATGGCGGCGTTTGTGTTTTTGCGCTGCGTGTTGCTGCTCACCCTCGACAACTCCGAACCGCGCTACACGCTGGAATTTTTTCCGGTTCTCGTCGTGTGGGCGAGCTTTCTGTTCCGCCGTCGCGAAGCCTGAATGCTCAATTGCAAGCTGTTTACGGAATGCAGCCAACCGGCTAGTGCTCATCTCGCGTTGTTTTGCTGTCGGTCTTGATCTGGTAAGGCCGTTCGTCCACCTTCCCGTTTAGGCGGATGTCCGTGTAAACCGCGGTGCGGTAGTCCTCGGAGGTCAGATAGAAGACCTGCTTCAAGGAAACATCGCGCACCGGATCTACCCAGATGATCACGTGTGAGATGTTGCTGCGAACCGACGGATCTTTGGAGACAAGGTCCATCTTGGCCGTCTCCACGCCGTCTACCGTCTCCATACCCAGATCGGAGATAGTCCAGGTTTTAACAAGGTCTTTGCCGCTTCCGCCAAAACCCAGGGTCAAAAAGCTCTCCATCTGGCTTCCTTTGGAATGAACCGTGGTGAGGTGGTCCGTGGGGACATCGAAGAGGCGGAGAACGCTGTCCTTGTAGTCGATCAGCTTCACCGAAGGGGATATCATCTTGGCTCCCATCACAGTCTTGCCGTCCTCTCTGCGGAAGTAGATCGTGCCCGCCTGCTGCGTGGTCACCTGCTGGATCACTTTTTCATACAGATCCCAATGGAAGCTGGCCTCCGCAGACTGAAACTTTAGGCTGGCTGTATCCATCTGACGGAGCACCTCATCCAGATGACCCGGTTTTGGCTGCGCTGCGGCCAGAGCGGCTGAGGGAAGGAGGGCGGCTACGAGGAAACGTAAGAGGATCTTCATAGATCGTGTGCTCCGGAGGCTAAATGACACGCATTTTGTTCGATATTTTCAGCGAAGGACCCACGCGTTGTAGGCGACAATTTTGCCCTGTGCATCGTGAACGGGCTCGTAGCGCTCGAGCGAGACTTCCCCGGAGATCGGTTCGACCACACGGAGAATGGCGGCGCGCTGTTCGGCATCGGTCGAAGCGCCGCCCATGTCGTCAGCGCGAATCTGGTACATGAAGCGACTGCTGTCGCCATTCACGCCCGCCTCTTTCACCAGCACCTCGCTGGCATGAAGCGCGACCGTCTCGACCGGCTTGTCCTTGAAGTCGATGAAATGCGGGGAGACGAACATGAAGAGGAGGATGGCTGTCACCATGACATCGTAGTGAAAGCTGCCGCGCTCGTATGACCAGAAGATATAGCTGCGAATGATTTTTAACATACTCAGATTTTGCTCTGCTGTTTGCTGATCGCTGTTTCGCCATTCATATAAGGGATGAGAGCCTCCGGTATGCGAATGCTTCCATCCGCCTGCTGGTAGTTCTCGAGGATCGCAAGATAAGTGCGTCCGACAGCAAGCCCGCTGCCATTGAGAGTATGCACGAACTCGCTCTTCTTCGCTCCAGCCGCGCGGTAGCGGATGTTCGCGCGGCGCGCCTGGAAGGCCTCGAAGTTTGAGCAGGAGGAGATCTCGCGGTACACCTGCTGTCCCGGCAGCCAGACCTCCAGATCATAGGTCTTGGCGGCCGAGAATCCCATATCCCCGGTGCAGAGGAGCATGCGGCGGTAGGGAAGGTCAAGCCGCTCGAGGATAGTCTCCGCGTTTTGGGTGAGCTTCTCGTGTTCTACGTTCGAGTCCTCGGGCCGCACGAACTTCACCAGTTCCACCTTCTGGAACTGGTGTTGGCGGATCATACCGCGGACGTCTTTGCCGTAGGATCCTGCTTCAGACCGGAAGCATGGCGTGTAGGCGCAGAAGGAGATAGGAAGCTGCGTACCCTCGATGGTCTCGTCGCGAAAAAGGTTGGTGACCGGCACCTCTGCAGTGGGAATAAGCCAGTGGTCGCTCTCCTGGAACACCCCGGGCTGGTACGGACCTTTGTCATCGCAGTGGAAGAGGTCTTCGGCAAATTTAGGGAGCTGCCCCGTGCCAAAGAGCGACTTGGAGTTCACCATGTACGGGGGCAACACCTCAGTGTAGCCATGTTCGCCGGTGTGCAGGTCGAGCATGAAGTTGGCCAAGGCTCGCTCAAGCCTTGCGCCCTGCCCGAAGTGAACGACGAAGCGCGATCCGGAGATCTTCGCAGCGCGATGGAAGTCGAGGATGCCAAGCGCTTCGCCAAGTTCCCAATGAGGCTTGGCAGGGAAGTTGAAGATGGGTTTCTCGCCCCAGACTTTTTCTTCGCGATTGTCCTGCTCGGCTTTGCCGATTGGCACGCTGTCTTGCGGCAGGTTGGGAAATATCTCTACGATCGATCGAAAGTTTTCCTCCGCCTTGGCGCGTTCAGCATCTAGAGAAGTGGATTTCTCTTTGAGCTTGATCGTCTCGGCAATTTCCGACGTCGCGTTCGACCCCGATTTCTTTAGCTTTGCTACAGCCTCTGATAGCCGATTGCGTTCGGCCTTAAGTTCTTCCACTCTAGTTATGCAGAAGCGGCGTCTTTCGTCGAATTCCCGAAATTTTCCAAGCAGCTCGGTGGCGTTCACGCCGCGGCTGCGCAACTTCTCCCCTACAACTATCAAGTTTTCCCTTACGAAGGCCGGATCGATCATCAAGAAGCATTCTAGCGTCTTCTTCTCGGGCTTGGCGGAGCGGACCTAACGTTGAGGGCTTAGGAGTTCACAGCCAAATGCGGCGATACCAATTATCCTTGAACGCATGCGAGGATTTGCTGCTTCTATTTTCTGCCTCTGCTCACTGACCTTTCTGGCTGCTCGTCCGTCTGCGCGTGCAGACGTCTACCACGCGGAACCGAAGCTTGTCGTGATTCTTGTTCTCGACCAGTTTCGCGGCGACTACCTGGAACGCTATCGCGACGACTTCAAGACGGTGAACGGCTTCAATCTGTTCCTGAAGCAGGGCGCCTACTTTCCCGAGTGCTACTACGAATATGCCAATACGATGACGGCTCCGGGTCACTCGACCATCGGCACGGGAGCCTACACGAATGGGCACGGCATTGCATTGAACCAGTGGTGGGACCTCAAGCGGTCGACGACACATCCGGTGAGTTCGATAGAAGACGAGCGGTATGCCATTGTCGGCGAAGCGGGAACGACAGAGACCGGCGCTTCGCCGCGGAATGAGCTGGCCTCGACGCTCGGCGATGAGGTGGTGTTGGCGACGCGCGGGCAGTCCAAACTTTTCGGGATTTCGCTGAAAGATCGTGCTGCGATTCTCACCTCGGGCCATGCCTCAAATGGCGCCTTCTGGATGGATCACGCGAGCGGACGATTCGTCACGTCGACCTATTGGGAGACGCAGTTGCCGCCGTGGGCTCAGGCCTTCAACGCAAGCGATCGGGCAGGAAAGGCGCTGCGCGAGGCTGGAGCTGCGCCGGGACACTTCTATGAAGAGGTAGGAAAGTCGCCGGCATCGGTCTCCTATCTTCTCGACTTCGCAGAAGCCCTCATTGCAGGGGAGCAGATGGGACGTCATGACGTAACGGACGTTCTGACTATCAGTATCTCTTCAACCGACATTCTCGGCCATGTCGTCGGACCCGACGCCCCGGAGCAAAGGGCCATGATCGACGCGATTGACGTCGATCTGAACGGATTTTTCTCCTGGCTTGACGCTCATGTCGACGGCGGCATGAGCAGCGTGTGGGTCTCGCTCACCGGAGATCACGGCATCGCGCCGGTCGCGTCCGCTGCCGAAAAGCTAGGTATTCCAGCAGCCGCATTCGGCGTGAGTAAGCTAAGCGCGGCGGTGAACGAACGTCTCAATGCAAGGTTCTCTCCCGGCCAGCAGATTCGGTATCTGCTGAAAAGCGAGTTGCCTTATCTCACGCTTGATCCGCGACCCTTCGAGCAGGCGAAGGTAAGCGAGTCGGTTGCGGAGGATGCTGTCGCCGAGATGCTGCCGGGGGCACTTGCGTCTACGTTGCCGCCTGAGGCCGAGGGTATTAGCCAGACACGCCTGCCTCCACGGCCTGCCATCCGACATACCTACACAAGACTGCAGATGGCCGCAGGACAGGTTCCCGCCACGGAGGAGGGCAGACTTATTCTGCACAGCTACTCGCCCAACGGGGAATGGTACGTGATGATGACGCCGGGAATGTATGATCTTGCCGTCCCGAAAGGCACGGATCATTTTTCGCCTTACTCCTACGATCGGCACGTGCCGCTTGCCTTCTACGGCTCGGCGTTTGCGCCGGGTGTCTATCGCGACCGCGTGGCGCCGGTTGACATTGCCGCTACGTTTGCCTCGTTGCTTGGAGTCAATCAGCCCTCGGCTTGCGTGGGCCATGTGCTGACTGAGGCGCTCCGGCCTGAGATTCCGCACCGAAGCACGGGCTCGGGCCGCTCGGGAGCTGCGCGGTGAGTTCCTCGGAACAGAGCAAGGGCCCGGACATGCGCGTTACGATCGCGGGGGTTGAGCTTCGCTCTCCGGTGATTGCAGCGAGCGGAACCTTTGGGTACGGGGTAGAGTTTGAAGACATCGTCTCGTTCGACCGCTTCGGCGGCTTTGTCACCAAAGGATTGTCTCGGGAGCGGATGGCCGGCAACCCGGCGCCCCGTTTGATCGAGACCGCGGCGGGCATGATGAATGCGATCGGCCTGCAGAACATGGGCGTTCGGGCGTTCATCGAAGAAAAGCTGCCGCGGCTGCGGAAGATGACCGATACCGTAGTTATCGCTAACGTGTTCGGGTTCACGATCGACGATTGCCTGGAGGTGATTCACGCGCTCAATGATGCGCCGGGCGTTGCGATGTACGAGCTGAACGCGAGCTGCCCGAACACGAGCCATGGGGGGATGGTTTTTGGCACCGATCCGGAGCAGCTCTGGAACCTTGTATCGCGGTGCAAGCAGGCATCTACCAGGCCACTGATGGTCAAATTGTCTCCGAATGTGACGAGCATCGGGTTGATGGCAAAGGTGGCGGCCGACGGTGGCGCAGACGCGATCTCACTTGTCAACACGTTCGTATCGATGGCTATCGATATTGAGACACGTAAGCCGCGCATCACCAACGTCACCGGCGGACTCTCCGGACCGGCTATCAGACCGATCGCGGTGCGTATGGTGAACGAGGCCTCGGACGCGGTGCGTATCCCGGTCGTGGGTATGGGAGGCATCGTGCGGGCAGAAGATGCGGTTGAGTTCATGATGGCAGGCGCAACCGCAGTGCAGGTTGGGACCGCCAGTTATGCCGATCCGAGAGCAGTCGAGAATATCGCCAATGGACTGAAGCGATGGTGCGCGGCGCACCAGGTAGGACAGGTAAGCTCCCTGACTGGTTCGGCCCTGCTCTAAGCCATTCGGCAGGAGATCGTGAGACGTGTTGATGCAGTGATCCGTGTCTTAGAATAAACAAGTGATGATTGAACATAGTGCTGAACTGTCTGCTCCTGTTTCCGACCTGCGTCCCATCCGCCGCGCCCTCCTTTCAGTGACAGATAAGACTGGACTTGTCGAATTTGCTCAGGTTCTTGCTAAGTTACAAGTAGAACTGGTCTCGACTGGAGGAACATCCCGAGCGTTGCGCGAGGCTGGTCTTACGGTGCGGGACATCAGCGACCTGACCGGATTTCCTGAGATGCTCGATGGACGAGTGAAGACGCTTCATCCGAAGGTGCATGGGGGCATTCTGCATATTCGCGACAACTCCGAACACGCAGCTTCGGTTGCAGAGCACGAGATCGAGCCGATCGATATGGTCGTGGTGAACCTGTATGCTTTCGAAACGACTTCGCGGCGGCCTGGGGTAGCCTTCGCGGACGTGATCGAAAACATCGACATTGGCGGACCTTCGATGGTGCGTTCGGCGGCGAAGAACTTTTCGGATGTGGCGGTTGTCACCTCTGCCGCGGACTACGCTGTGCTGGGCGAGGAGATGGCCGCCAACTCCGGAGGGCTGAGCCGCGCGACGCGATGGCGATTGGCGAAGGCGGCCTTTGCTGTCACTGCCGTTTACGACGCGAGCATTGCAAGCGCGCTGGAGAGTATCGAGGCGCCAGGCGGCAAGGCAATCTTTCGACACGACGAACTGCCCGGGACGGTTCGTGTCATCGATCCTTTGTTAAAGACTCTCCGGTATGGGGAAAACCCGCATCAGAAAGCAGCAATCTATACCGACGGCAGCGGGAAAGGGGTTGCGAACGCAAGGCAGTTGCAGGGCAAGGAGCTGAGCTACAACAACATCGTTGACCTGGATGCGTGCTGGGAGCTGGTCAGCGAGTTTGAAGAGCCGGCTGTCGTCATCATCAAGCATACGAATCCGTGCGGCGCATCCACCGGAGCCAACGTTGTAGAGGCCTACCGGCGGGCGCTCGAGGCCGATCCTGTGTCGGCGTTTGGCGGCGTGATCGGTGTGAACCGCGAGATCGATGCCGCGGCCGCGGAGGAGATTGCGAAGCTCTTCGTAGAAGCCATCGTAGCCCCGGCCTTCACCGCAGAGGCGCTTGAGCGCTTCTCCGCGAAGAAGAACCTGCGGCTGATTCAGATCCTGCCGGCCGAGACACTCAGAGTCCTCAAGCAGGTGTCAGGCGGGCTGCTGGTGCAGGATGCCGACCGGCTGCGGATCACTGAGGCGGAGCTCAAGATTGTCACAAAGCGCCAGCCGACGGCCGAGGAGCTGCGAGCGTTGCTCTTCGCGTGGCGGGTGTCGAAGCACGTCAAGTCAAATGCAATTGTGTATGCGAGGTTCGCGGAAGGTCATGGTCAGACCGTGGGCGTTGGCGCGGGACAGATGAGCCGGGTGGATGCGGCCCGGTTTGGCGCCATGAAGGCGGTTCTTCCTCTGAAGGGCACCGTGGCTGCTTCTGATGCTTTTTTTCCCTTTCCTGACGGGTTGGAGGTGATCGCTCAGGCTGGCGCAACTGCCGTCATTCAGCCTGGCGGCTCGGTGCGGGACGCCGAAGTGATCGAAGCGGCTGACCGGCTGGGCGTTGCGATGGCGTTTACCGGGGTCAGACACTTCCGCCACGGATAATGCTCTCGCCTTCCGGCGCGGCGCGGATATAATCGGAGGGTATGCTGTCTGGGTTGCTGCATCCAATACCTGTGCGGCTTCGTCTAAAACGAGTGGTCCGTTGCATCTGGTGTTCTGTCTCCATTCCGCTGGCACAGGAAAAACCTTCTCATGACTTTGCGTAAACGTGCCACTTCGCGCCACTTTTTCTGCGTCCTGCCGGCAGCGGTTCTGTTGTTCTCGGCGCATCGCTTGATGTCTCAGGTTCAGGCTGTATCGGCAACTGCGCCGACAGCGGCGGCTGCGACTTCGGACCGCGCTTCCTCCTACTATCATTACGGGCTTGCAAGACTTTACGAAGACATGGCGGTGAATGCGGGCCGCTCCGATTACGCTACCCAAGCGGTAGAGCAGTACAAACTGGCTCTGGACGCGGATCCGAACTCTCGTCTCCTGCAGGATGGGCTGGCGGACCTCTACTTCAAGATTGGGCGCATCCGCGAGGCAGTGACCTCGGCGCAGGATCAGGTGGCGAAGAATCCGGACGATCTCGACGCGCACGAGCTGCTGGGCAAGGTCTACCTGCGCTCGCTTGGCGACATGCAGAACGCGCAATCCGGGCAGATGCTTCAGCTTGCGATCGGCGAGTATGAGAAGCTGGCCCAATTGAAACCGGACGACGTGGAGACCCATCTTCTGCTGGGACAGTTGTATGGACTGAACCATGATTCGACTAAGGCAGAGGCGCAGTTCAAGGCGGCGCAGAAGATCGATTCGAACTCGGAAGAAGTGGCGCTGAATATGGCGCGCCTCTACACCGAAGAGGGGGAGCCGAAGCGAGCCGCGGATGTGCTCAATGCGATTCCTGCCGATGACCGGTCGGCACGGGTCGAGTTTGCTCTGGGTGCAAGCTATGAGCAGATGAAGAAGAACAAGGACGCGGTGGCGGCCTACCACCGTGCGCTGGAGCTCGAACCGGACAATCTCGACACGGAGCGCGGGCTGGCGAATGCATTGCTGGCGGACGGGCAGTTGGACGAGGCGCTCAAGGTGCTGAACGGCATTGTGGCCGCGGAGCCGCAGGACGCGCAGTCGCAGATTCACATCTCCGAGATCGAGCGGCGGCAGGGGCACTATGATGAGGCACTGAAGACGCTCGAGAAGGCCAAACCGCTGGCCCCGGAATCGCTGGAGTTGACCTACAACGAGGCGCTGATCTACGACTCTCTCGGGCGTTATGACGATGCGACGGGCGTTCTGACCAAACTGATCTCCGATACGGCCCATCCGGATGGAAAGTATTCGGACAGCGAGAAGGCCAACCGGTCTATCTTCCTGGATCGGCTGGCAATCATCTACCGCGAGCAGAACAAGACCGCAGAGGCGGTTGCGGCCTATAAGCAGCAGGTCGCTCTGGGCGGCGAGTACGTCAAGAGCGCATACCAGGGCCAGATCGACGCTTATCGCGACGCGCATCAGTGGAAGGAAGCTACCGCTGTTGCCGGCGAGGTCGCAAAGACGATGCCGAACGATCACGCGATTCAGTTGATGTACGCCGGCCAGCTTGCCGACACCGGACAGGTCAATCAGGGCGTGGCTCTGGCGAAGTCTCAGCTTGCGATTACCAAGGGCACGCCGGATGAGCGCGACTCCCATCTCGCGCTGGCTCAGATCTACACTCGGCTGAAGCAGTGGAACGATGCGGAGAGCGAGTTGAACAGCGCCGAGGCGCTGGCAAGCAAACCGGACGACAAGCTGTACGTTCTGTTCCTGCGCGGCACCCTCTACGACCGGCAAAAGGAGTACGACCAGGCTGAGGCGGAGTTTCGCAAGGCGCTGGCCATCGACCCGCAGAACCCGACGATTTTGAACTATCTGGGCTACATGCTGGCGGACCGGGGGGTCAGGCTTCCTGAGGCGTTGGCCATGATCCGGAAAGCGGTGGAGCTTGACCCGCAGAATGGC
This sequence comes from Edaphobacter sp., assembly GCA_965277545.1. GTDB lineage: Bacteria > Acidobacteriota > Terriglobia > Terriglobales > Acidobacteriaceae > Edaphobacter. The sequence goes on along the minus strand of OZ255826.1, from coordinate 3,579,696 downwards.
GCGTTTCTCGATTCCTTGGGTTGGGTCTACTACAAATCGGGACAGTATGCTTTGGCTGAGGAGAATCTGCGCAAAGCGAACGAACGCATGAACTCCGACCCGACGGTTCACGATCATCTGGGCGAGGTTTACGAGAAGACCGGCAACCTGAAGCTTGCGGTGGTGCAGTGGGAGAGATCGATGAGCGAGTACGCAAGTTCGCTGCCCGCCGATGCAGATCCTACGGATGTGGCGAAGGTGCAGCGCAAGCTCGAAAACGCTCGGGTAAAACTGGCAAAGGTGACACCTGTCCCGGCAAAGTGATGAGGGCTGGTAACACTTATGCTTACGCCGGTACCTCTCCACGGATGCATGTAACGGATGCATTTACACTCCTCTCAAGATGATGGCCATCGATCTGAATCGATGCGCGGTTGTGGGAGATGAGGGCGATCTTCTTGCGACCCGTGTGTACCCCGCGCCTGCGCGTTCTTCGCGGACTGCGTTTCAACGAGACCGGGAGCGCGTCGTGCAAGCCCGCGCATTCCGGCGGCTGGCGGGCAAGACCCAGGTGTTTACCAGTCGCGCCTCCGATCACTTTCGCAGCCGGCTGACCCACACCATGGAAGTGGCGCAGATCGCGAGAGCGGCGGCAAGCGCGCTTGCACTCAACGAAGATCTTGCAGAGACGCTGGCGCTGGTTCACGACATCGGCCACCCTCCTTTCGGACATGCCGGGGAGCGGGCGCTCGACCTCTGCCTGTCCCGGCACGGACGGCGCTTCGACCACAATCTGCATGCGCTGCGGATTGTGGAACACTTCGAGCAGCGCTACGTCGCTCATCGGGGACTGAACCTGACCCGCGGCGTGCGGGAGGGGATCATCAAGCACTCACGCGACTATTCGGCAGATCAGCATCCCGATCTGGCGGAGTATCTGCTCGACCAGAGGCCTCCGGTGGAAGCGCAGTTGATCGATCTGGCCGATGAGATCGCGTACCTGGCGGCGGATCTGGATGATGGCGTGGAGTCGGGGCTGCTCGAGATCGGGGACATACGCCGGCATGTCAGTTTGTTGGCCCGCTGCTACAGGCATGTGGAACAGGAACACACCGTTCTCGACGAAAAGCTGTTGTTCCAGGAAGCGTTGCAGTGGATGCAGAATGTGTTGACCGACGACCTCATTGCGACGACAGGACGCAACGCACAGGCTGCAGGTGTGGAGTCGCTCGCCGATGTGCGAAGACATCCTGACCGGCTGGCGAAGTTCTCGCCCGAGGTGGAAGCCGAGCGGGTTGAGGAGAAGCGATACCTTTATGAGACGCTCTATACCTGCCCGGCTCTCCATCGCGAACATGAGAAAGCGCAGGAGGTGGTGACGGCTTTGTTCGACCACTGGATCCATGATCCTGAGGAGCTTCCCCTCAGCCATTTCGCGGATGTCGAAGAGGAGGGCCTGGCGCGGGTGGTCGCGGACTACATTGCCGGGATGACGGACAGCTTCATCCTGCTGCAATATGCGCAGATCAAGCGCGCGGTGCGGCGATAGCCGGTTCAGGCGCTATAGGCCGCTGGCGAGTTTTGAAACCCGTGTCTCAAAATCGAGACCCTTCGGCAGGCTCAGGGCAGGCTATGGGGCACCCAATGCGCCTGCCGTTTCAGGGTGTCCTACCAACTTGCAAACTGCTCCAGTTTTATTGCTGCGAGACGGCCTCCGAAAAGGCTGTAGAATTTCAGCCAAATGAACTTCAGTCCGGCAAACATTACGGCGCTGGTGATTGCGGCGAGCTTTGCAGCGGGGCTGAACCTCTATGCCACGGTGCTGACGCTGGGACTGCTGGCCCGGACGCGGTGGGTGGCGCTTCCGCCGGGCCTCGATGCGCTGGGCCATACCTGGATCCTGGCGGTCTGCGCGGTCATGTTCGCCATTGAGTTCGTGGCGGACAAGATTCCGGGATTCGACCTGGTGTGGAACGCGCTGCATACCGCCGTGCGGGTGCCGATCGCGGCGCTGGTGGCCTATCATGCGAGCGCGCAGCTTTCGCCCGAGATGCAGATTCTTGCGACCGCGATCGGGGCTGTGGTGGCGCTGGCGGCGCATGGATCGAAGACGGCGCTGCGAGCGGCGGTGACTCCGAGTCCGGAGCCGATCTCGAACATTGCGCTGAGCACGGGGGAAGATGCCGCGGCGGTGGGTTTGACCTGGTTTGCCACGCACCATCCTCTGATTGGGGCCGGGGTTGCGCTGGCAGCGCTGGCGGCGGCTGTTCTGGCGGCGCGAGCTTTGCTGCGGGCGATCCGGAGACCGCTGCGGAGGCTGTTCGGACCGGGCACCGGGCAGGAGGACTTGACCGGACCTACCGGGTAGCCTCTGCTTTTGCCGATCGGGCAGAGTGAAAGCAGAGTGCGGGTATCCGCTCCCCCTCCCGTGCTTTTTGCGTAAATTCTTCGAACAAGGCGGCTTAGGTTTGGACTTCCAGGCGGGTGAATGGGGGTGGGCCGGGTGCAGACGCGGCAAGTGCGGCAGGCAGTGGGTTCGGAGTTGTGGGTGGAAAGCTTGGGGGCGGTATGGGCGGGGTGGAGGTCATCGGGATCCTTCGCGGAGCTCAGGATGACGGCGGAAGCCCGGAGGGTGGGGAGGATGGCGGGTTGAGGGTGGGCGGCAGCGGCTTCGAGGTCGCTGGTGGCTTGGCCGTCGAGATCTAGGTCGTCGAGGCCGTCGTCGAGGTCATGGTTGTCTAGGTCGAGGTTGAGGTCGTTGTGGTTGTGGTTGAGGTTGAGGTTGGGGTGGGTGGCTGGCGGGTGGGTGGTTTGCTGGTTCTGGGGGTTGCGCTGGTTTTGTTTGGCTTGGTTTTCCTGGTTTCTTTTCTGGAGTTCGGGGTCCTGGTTCATGCGGTCGAGAAAGATGCGGATGAGGGAGTCGTGGCGGGTGGGTTTGCATTCGGCGACGGGGGCGAGGGGGCCGAGGGTGGGGTGGAGGATGATGTCTTGGACGGTGTCTTGGATGGTGTCCTGGGCGTCGTCGTCTTGTTCGCTGGTGCTGCGAGTGGGTTTGGGGAGGTTGGAGCTGGCGATCTGGAGGCCGTAGAGGAGGAGGCCGGCGCGGCGGGGATCGAGGTCGTTGGCGGCGATGCGTTGGAGGACGTGTCCGATGGCGGTCTGGATGGCGGTGCGGTCTTCGGGGTGGGGGAGCTGGAAGGCGGCTTGGCGGGCGCGGCGCTGGCGGGGGTTCTGGGTGGGGCGGCGGGTGGTGTGGTGGAAGTAGCAGAACTCCTCTCCGCGGAGGCAGGGGCTCTGGCAGCGGTGGCCGGAGGTGAGGATGTGGCGGCAGCGGAGGCGGGGCTGGGTGGCGGGTTCGGCGGCGGCTTGGAGGTGCGGCATGATTGGGTGGTCCCCCTCTGGGTGATTTGGGCAAATTCTTTGAAGCAAAAGAGATAGCCCCGGACCTGGGGTCCGGGGCTAACGTGAAAAGCCCGGCGCGATGGCCGGCCTCTTTTGCTTCTGTCTCTATTTTAGCAAATGGAGGGAAACTAGTACGCCAACTCTATTTGGTTTGGAATGAGGGGGTTAGGGGGTTTGGGGGCTTGACAAGATTTTTTGGGTTGGCTTGGGTGGTCGAGGAGGGGAAATGCGGTTGCCTGCGGCGAGGACAAGGGCAAGGGCAATCTTCAGTCGCTTCGGCTTCGCCTTCGCTCCGGCCTTCGGCAGAGTGGAGGCCGCTTGCGCGGTGGCGGGGTGACGCGGGGCTGAAGCCCCGCTTTACCTCAGAAGCAAAAGGCAAAAGCAAGGGCACGACAACGGCAATTTTCAGTCGCTTCGCCTTCGCCTTCGCTCCGGCCTTCGGCAGAATGGAGGCCGCTCTCGCGGGTGGCTTTGACCCGGGGCTGAAGCCCCGCTCTAATCCCAATGGCAACGGCAACGGCAACGGCAAGGGCAAAAGGCAAAAGGCAAAAGGCAAAGGACAACAGGCAACAGCAACAGCAACAACAGCAAGGGCAAGGGCACAGCAACAGCAGATCCCCTTCGGGGATGACAACCAGAAGGATAAGGGCAACGGCAATGGCTACCGCTTCGGCAACGGCTACCGCAAGGGCAACGGCTACCGCTTCGGCGACGTAAAGGGCAAGGGGTTCGCTACGAGTTCGGTTGCAGTCGTGGGCGTGTGAGGTAGAGGATGACTAGCACGGCTGCGAAGCCGACGGCCGGGGCGCCTGGGATGATCTTCAGGACGAAGATGTGCTCGACCACGCCGGCGATCATGATGGCTACAGTCAGGAGGATACCCTGGACGCGCCAGCGCGGGAGGAGGATCAGGGCCGCTGCGACGATCTCCACGCCGCCCGAGAGGTAACGAAACCACTGTCCGAATCCGATCGCATGATACAGGGCCACCATCTCTTCGACGCCGAGAAGCTTGGCTCCTCCGGACAGGATCAGGAAAGCCGCGATTCCATACTTCAACAGCTGCAGGACGAGTGCGCCTGCTTTGGATGGGAGTGTGGAAGCCGACGATTTCTGCATGGATGTTCCTCCTGGTTTCTTTATGTTGTGAGAACAGCAAGCAATCTACGGCGTGGCGGCGGCTTGGGTCCTGGTCTGCTCCGCGGTCAGTCGCGCGGCCTGGGGGAGCGTAAAGCCGGCGGGCAGCTCTCGAAAGTCGCCGCGTGTCTCGTCCTCATTTTGCGCGATGCCTTTGACCAGCAGAACCTTCCCGACCAGGTGAATGCTGAGCGTTGTCACCTCCCATTGGCTGCCCATGGTCTCTGAGCGGGTGAGGTGGACTTGCCCTCCCTTGTCGAGTTTTCCCAGCACGCCGAAGCCGATGTCGACGGTCTCGGAGACGGTTCCGTGGAGAGCACAGACTCGGCGCTCGCGCTCGTCGATGGAGATGGTGCCCTCGAGGGCGTGCAGGATGCGCTCCTTGTAGCCGCTGGGGCGGAAGGCGGGATCGGGAGTAAAGCGAATCCTGGTGCAGGCGCCGTCGTTTCCGTCGTAGGTGAAGAGAAAGGCGTGGGCCATGGCGTTGGCCATGTCGGCTCCGCTGCGGCTGTCGCGGCCAGCTCTCTGAAAGGCGTCGGGGTGGGCCACTAGTCTGGCGATGCGCTGGTCTTCGGTGCGCGCCTGGTCCGGGGAGAGGGGCTGCCCGTCGATGGCGATGAGCCGCCGCACGCTGCCACCCTTCAGCTCCACGACCCGCTCTGTCCAGCGATGGCCTCCGGTGCGGGTGGAGGTCTCCTGAGAGACATAGAAGAACTGTTCGGCGGCGCTGCGGGAGGAGGTTTCGTTTTTGAGGGTGTCGCGGACGAGGGCACTTGCAGGTTGCTGGGCGCGGCTGGGGGGCACGAACGCTAGGGCTAGGAGCGAGAGCAGGACGGAGGCTCTGGCGGGTTTGCCGGGAAGCGTCGGAGGTGAGAAGGGCGTCATGGGCGGGAGGGGTACTTTATACTGCGCTGCTGTATAAACAATGTTCTAAACGGTGTTTGAATTGATGTCAAGGGGGAGGGGGGGAACGATCTGGCGGGGACGAGGATGGCGCGGGGTCTAAGGAGGTTGTGATTAAGTCGGAAGTTCTTGGTTGCGGGACGAATTTTGAGGCTGAGCATCGGGAGTACGGGTAGAAAGGTATTGAATGTATGGGCTGTATGAAGGATATCGGGATCCTTCCCCTTCGCTTCGCTCGAGGGTCAGGATGACAACAAATACTCGGAGCAACAAATACTCGGAGCAGCACTTAATCAGAGGTTCCCTAAAGCAATTTGCCTGACGGTGCAGAGACTGCAAACGCAGATTCCCTTCGGGAATGACGACAAACGGCGAAGAGCGACTCTTCATCGACTGCGACGTTGTTTTGGAGCGAATTCGATCAGAGTGTTAAAGCTTGGGGAAAGAGTCGTCGTCTCCCACCCTGGCCGCAAAGAGCGCGGCCAGGATGGGGCACCCACAGTTCAGCTGACAATTGACATGAAAACGCTTTAGCTGACCTGCGATTCGACGCTGTGCCGCCGGTCGCCGCACGTTGAACCTGCCTGGAGAGAGGTGCGGAGGGGTTGGCTGTGGTGAGAGTGTCGTGGCCTTCCCACCCTTTGCGCAAAGGACGCGCCAAGGATGGGGCACCCCGGAGTTTGGGTAAGACTTAACCTGAAAAATGCTGTAGTCAGGCGTTGCCGAGGGCTTAAAGAGGAAACCCACGCAGCGCGGTGGGGGCTGTTGCGTGGGTATTCCGGTAAAGCAACGAAGTGGGTGGACTTCGTTACGACCGACTCAACCCGAAGGGAGTCTGGCCATTTCGTTAAGGTACCGGCAAAGGGCTTTGGAGTCAAGGGGGAATTGCGGATTTGTGGCGGAGATCCGGGTGGGGATTTCAACAGTCCGGCGGGGTGAGGTCAGGGCTGTTGGCGGGCGTGGCGGACCATTTCGACGAGGAGGATTCGGGTGTCGGCGGCGGTGAGGGCTTCGCGGGGAAAGGGGATGCGGGCGCTTTTGGCGCCGGCTACGGTGTCGAGGCGGAGGTGGAAGCCGAGGCGGTCGACGGAGGTCATTTTGACTGCGTTCGCGGCGGGCGTTGCGGGGTTGGGTTCGAGGGCGGCGTGGGTGCGGGCGAGCAGGAGGAGGGCGTCCTGGTGGTCGGCGTTCATGTGGTCGAGGATGGCTGGAGCGGCTTCGGCGAGGGGGTCGGGGGCGGCGGCGGCGAGGTCGGGGGCGGAGACCCAGCCCATGACGCCGAAGCCGCCGACGTAGTAGAGGTCGATGGGTTCGAGGCGGAAGAAGGCGAAGTCGGTGAAGTCGGCCCAGTATTGGCTGGCGGGGTGGGCGCGGAGATAGAGGTCGCGGGCCTGCGGCTTCTCTTGGTCGGGGATCTGGGTGACGTGGCCGAGGAGGGTGAGGCGGGCGGCGCCGAGGACATCGCCGTCGGGCGCGGGCTGGGTGAGGAAGAGGCTGGCGCGGGGGTCGGCCTTGAGGTTCTGGGTGTGCATGGCCATGGTGCTGATGAGGAAGATCGGGCGGCCGGCGGGGTCAAGGGCGTAGGGCATGAGGGAGCCGAAGGGGAAGCCGGGCTGCTTGCGGGAGAGGGTGGAGAGGGTGGCGATGCGCTCGAGGTGGAGCAGGGTGCGGGCGCGCTCGGCGTGGGTGGGCTCGGGGATGGGGGCGGGTGGGTTGGGGTTGTAGGGGGCGGCGTGCTGGTTGGACATGGGGGGAGGGGCCTCCGTTAGGTTAGGGATTCGAGTGATAAGTGGGCGGGAATGACTGGCGGGTGAGGTGGCTACCGTCCCACTCTTCGCAAAAGGCGCGAAGGATGGGGCACCCGCAACGGCAAGGGCAACAGCAGATCCCCTTCGGGGATGACAACCAGAAGGGCAAGGGCAGGGGCAACGGCAACAGCGAAGGCAAGGGAAAGGGCGAGGGCGAAGGCAAGAGCGCGGTGAACGCTAGAGTATTCCGGTGAGCGAGTAGACGGTTGGGATAGATTTGTGGGCTCCCACCCTTTGTGCAAAGGACGCACAAAGGATGGGGCACCCGAAGTTTGTGAGACTTGATCTGAAAATACTCTACAGGCGGCAGATGAGGAGTTCGCGCTCGTAGATCATCTCGGGAGGGAGGTGGTCGTGGAGGGCGAGGAAGAGCTCTTCGTGGCCCATGACCTCGTGTTTCCACTGGGCGCGGTCGACGGTCTGGAGCTCGTCGAAGGTGGCGCGGGGGAAGTCGAGGCCGCGCCAGTTGATGTCGTCGAAGTGGGGGGTCCAGCCGATGGCGGTCTCCTTGCCCTGGGCGCGGCCGCGGACGCGGTCCACGATCCACTTGAGGACGCGCATGTTTTCGCCGTAGCCGGGCCAGAGGAATTTGCCTTGCTCGTCCTTGCGGAACCAGTTGACGTGGAAGACGCGCGGGGTGGCGGAGAGGCTGCGCTGCATCTTGAGCCAGTGGCGGAAGTAGTCGCCCATGTGGTAGCCGCAGAAGGGGAGCATGGCCATGGGGTCGCGGCGGACGGCGCCGATCGTGCCCCCGGCGGCGGCGGTGGTTTCAGAGCCCATGGTGGCTCCGATGTAGACGCCGGCGGACCAGTTGAAGGCCTGGTAGACGAGGGGCATGGTGGTGGGGCGGCGGCCTCCGAAGATGAAGGCGGAGATGGGGACGCCGCAGGGGTTCTCCCAGTCGGGGTCGATGGTGGGGCACTGGGAGGCAGGGGCGGTGAAGCGCCCGTTGGGATGGGCGGCGGGCGCTCCGGTGATCTTGGCGATCTCAGGAGTCCAGATGTTGCCGCGCCAGTCGGTGAGGTTGGGGGGCGGGGCGTCGGTCATGCCCTCCCACCAGACGCCGCCTTCGGGGGTGAGGGCTACGTTGGTGAAGATGGTGTTGCGGGAGAGGGTGGCCATGGCGTTGGGGTTGGTCTTGGCGCTGGTGCCGGGGGCTACGCCGAAGAAGCCGTACTCGGGGTTGATGGCGCGGAGCTGGCCGGTGGAGTCCGGTTTAATCCAGGCGATGTCGTCGCCGACGGTCCAGACCTTCCAGCCTTCGAAGCCGGCGGGGGGGATCATCATGGCGAAGTTGGTCTTGCCGCAGGCGGAGGGGAAGGCGGCGGCGACGTAGGTCTTTTCGGTGGTGCCGTCGGGGCGGGCAGGGGATTCGACGCCGACGATGAGCATGTGCTCGGCCATCCAGCCCTCGTCGCGGGCGATGTTGGAGGCGATGCGGAGGGCGAAGCACTTTTTGCCGAGGAGCGCGTTGCCGCCGTAGCCCGAGCCGTAGGACCAGATCTCGCGCGTCTCGGGGAAGTGGACGATGTACTTGGTGTCGCTGCAGGGCCAGGGCACGTCCGGCTGGCCGGGGGCCAGAGGCGCGCCGACGGTGTGCATGCAGGGAACGACGCGCTTGAGGTCCTTGTCGATCTCGGCGAAGACGGGGGCGCCGATGCGGGCCATGATGCGCATGTTGACGACGGCGTAGGCAGAGTCGGTGAGCTGGACGCCGATCTGGGACATGGGGCCGCCGATGGGGCCCATGCTGTAGGGCAGGACGTACATCGTCCTCCCCCTCATTGCCCCGCGGAAGAGCTGCTTGAGCTTCTTGCGCATGACGAAGGGGTCTTCCCAGTTGTTGGTGGGGCCGGCGGTGTCTTTCGAGAGGGAGCAGATGAAGGTGCGGTCCTCGACGCGGGCGACGTCGTTGGGCGAGGAGCGGGCGAGAAAGCAGCCGGGCCAGAGCTTTTCATTGAGTCGGGTGAAGGTGCCGGCCTTGACGAGCTGGTCGCAGAGGAAGTCATACTCGGCCTGGGAGCCGTCGATCCAGTGGATGCGGTCAGGCTGGCAAACGTCGGCCATCTTTTCGACCCAGCGGATGAGGTGCTTGTTGGTGGTGGGCGGGGCGGAGATGGCGGAGTCGGCGCTGACGGTTTTCATGGCGGGCTCGGTCCTTGTGCTTATCGTTTGCATCTTGAGGGTGCTAACAGTCTTCGCCTTGGGGGTGGGGCTGTCAACCTGTGCGATGTTCGGTCGCGGTTTTTGCGAGGAGCTATAGGTGCAAAACCGGCGGTCTTCGGTTAGGGCGGGAGTCCCTTCGCCTCGTGGGAAATTCCTGCAGGATTCTTCCATCGCGTCCACGCTCAGGATTCGTTCCCTGCGTTGCGTAAGGTGACTCTGGGAAACCGAACGGGATTGGCTTTTTCTGTGTTGTGGCTGACAGGAGTTGAGAATTTGGCAGGAATACGTTGGATGTACCGGCTGTGTGTAGGTTATCGGGATCCTTCACTGCATTCAGGATGACAGCAAGGACTTCCTACAAATAAGACGGAATCAGAGATTCGTTAGAACATAAATAGGCGCGGAGTCGATTCTAACTGCATCCAAGAATAGCGGATGGTGGAACACGAGCCCTTGACGTGAGCCGCTGCTCAGAAAAACTGCATCAACAAAACTGCATCAAGGGAGTTCCTGTGTCCTCGCTCGCCGCCACGCCTGAGATTGTTCACACCGCCGATGCAATCGCCGAAGAAGCCAGGGCGGGACTCACCGCACATCCCAAGACGCTGTCGCCCTGGCTCTTTTATGACGAGGCCGGCTCTCACCTGTTTGAGCAGATCACCGAACTGCCCGAGTACTATCTCACTCGCACGGAGCGCAGCATCTTTGCCGCGCACGCGGAGGAGATGCTGCTGGCAGCCGCCTGTGCGGACGGCCCTCTTCCGTCCGGCAAGCTCACGCTGATCGAGCTGGGCGCCGGGACCGCCACCAAGACGGGAATCCTGCTTGCCGCGGCCGTCCGTCAGCAGGGAAGCGTGGTCTACCAGCCGGTCGATGTCTCCGAGACCGCTCTCGAGGAGGCCCGCGAGAACATCGGGAAGCACATCCCCGGCGTCACGGTGCGATGCCAGGTGGCCGACTATACCCGCGAGGCCCTGCCTCTCAATCGCCTGCCGGACACCCGCACCCTCGCGCTCTACATCGGATCGAGCATTGGCAACTTCACGCCGGAAGACGCGCGCGACGTTCTCCGCAACCTGCGCGCGCAGCTTCTGCCGGGAGATACCTTGCTGCTCGGCACTGATCTGGGACCGGGCGAACACAAGACGGTCGAAACCCTGCTCGCAGCGTATAACGATGCCTCGGGGGTAACCGCCGCCTTCAACCGGAACGTGTTGACCCGGCTCAATCGCGACCTTGGCGCGGATTTTGATCTGGAACAGTTTCGCCATAAGGCGATCTGGAACCCGGACCAATCGCGCATCGAGATGCACCTTGAGTCGCTCTCGGCCCAGCGGGTTCGCATTCCGGCGAATGCCAGCGGAGCGGCGTTCACGGCGAAGTTCGCGGCGGGCGAGACGATCCACACCGAGAACAGCTGCAAGTTCACGCCGCTTGCGGTGGACGATCTGCTGTCTTCGGCAAACTTCGAGAGCGTTCGCTGCTGGCAGGATCCCGAATGTCTGTTTGTGGTTACTCTCGCGGTGGCCATTTAAGGAAGCGGCGGATACATTTCCAGCCTTACGAAGGGCTACTTTCTCCGGTAGCCGCCGGACTTGCCGCCGCTTTTGCTGAGGAGCGCCACCTCGCGAATGACGATGCCTTTGTCGAGCGCCTTGGTCATGTCGTAGACGGTGAGGGCTGCCACGGAGGCCGCGACCATCGCCTCCATCTCGACGCCGGTGCCTGCGACGGTGGCCGCGGTTGCCTCGATCGCGACTCCGCCCGCAACGACCTTCGCGCTCACGTCAATGAAGCTCAATGCCAGGGGATGACACATGGGAATGAGGTCCGCGGTTTTCTTCGCCGCCTGCATTCCGGCAAACCGTGCCACCTCGAGCGGATTTCCCTTAGGGTTTTTTGGGAGCGCCTCGAGCACGGCCGGTGAGAGCTCCACGAAGGCCGACGCCACCGCCTCGCGCCGCGCCGCAGGCTTGTCGCTCACATCGACCATGTGCGCTTCGCCGGCCTGGTCATAGTGCGAGAGCTGCGGCGTCTGCTCCGGCGGCCTGTCCGCAAAATTTTCGACGATGAACTCCGCGGAGTCGATCGACTCGTCTTCGTGCATGCCACAAGCCTAACTCAACTACTCCGCGTGGAGCCGGCTGGTTTGCGGGGAACGTTGCTCGCGAAAAAGCTAGGCCGCACGGGTCCGAAATCGCCAGGCTTCGTTGCGCCGCGCTTGTGTGGTGAGTCTCAAATTCGTTGCGGTGAAGCAGGGAAGAACGATACCGGAGTTTTTGTGGGTCACACGGGCGAGATGCGGGGATTCTTCGCTTCGCTCAGAATGACACCGAAATACCGTAAGGAATGAACTTCAGACTCAGAACACTAGGGAAGCTCTGATGAAGTCTGAAGTCGTGGGTTGCGCTGCAGGTTCTGGGGCTTGAGCATCGGGAATACGGGATCCTTCCCCTTCGCTATGCTCAAGGGTCAGGATGACAGCAGGAGTGTGACGGTCAGAATGACAGCAAGGGCTTGAGGGTCAGGATGACAGCAAGGGCTCGGAGCGGCAGTTAAGCAGAGGTGCGCTATCGCAGCAGGATGGTGATGACCTCGCCGGCCGCAAAGCGCTCCGGCTCGGGGGGTAAGACGGCATAGCAGTTGGCTCTAGCGTTCGCGGCGAGATCGCCTGAGCCCTGCCACGCGACGATCCTTACCTCCGGCCGCACTCGATCCGGCGTGAGCCTGGCTGGGAGCACCCGCGTGATACCTGCCTTGCCCGGCACGTCTTCAGCCAGCACAGCCTGCGCGAAACGCGGCGGCGCCAAGCCGGCTCCCGTCATCGCGCGCAGGATCGGCTCGACGAAGCAGTGAAAGGTCACCTGCGTCGAGATCGGGTTCCCAGGCAGGCCGAAGAAAAAACGCGACGGAGATTCGGCGGCGGCGGGCAGGCTGCCGAAGACCACGGGTTTGCCGGGCTGCATCTTGACGCCGGTGAAGAAGAACTCCGCTCCCATGCCAAGCAGCACCTCCTCGACCAGGTCATACTTGCCCATCGAGACTCCGCCCGAGAGCAGCATCAGATCGCAGCGGCGGGCCGCGCGGATCTTCTCCTTCAGCGGCTCGCGGCGGTCCGGCGCCACGCCCAGCCGCGCGGCCTCGCCTCCAGCCTCGGCGACCAGCGCCGCCAGGCCATAGCTGTTCGAATTCCGGATCTGCCGCGGCGCCGGGATGACGTCGAGCTCCACCAGCTCGTCTCCCGTCGCAAGGATCGCCACGGTGGGCCGGGCGAAGACACGCAACGCGGAGCAGCCGCAGGCCGCGGCCAGCGCAATCTCCGCGCCGCCAATGCGCGCGCCACGCGCCAGCACCGCATCGCCCGCGCGCGCCTCGCTGCCCTGGGTCACGATGTTCTCGCCCGCGCGAATCACACGCCCGTCGCGTATGCGCAGAGTGCGATCGCGCTGCTCCACATGCTCCACCATGACGACCGCGTTCGCACCGGCAGGAATCGGCGCACCGGTCATGATCTCGATTGCAGTGCCCGACTCGAGCGCGGCCCCGCGCCACTGCTCGCCTGCCCGCACCATGCCGGCCAGCTGCAACTCCGCGGTCGCGGCCTCGCCGGCCTGCACCGCGAATCCATCGCGGGTCGACCTGTCGAAGGGCGGCTGATCGCGATCGGCCTTCACCGCAGTTGCCAACACTCTGCCGACGCAGTCAAGCAGGGGAAGAGCTTCACTGGCAGGCTCGCGTGGCTCGCCCAACTGGGCCGCGTGCAGCAAGACCGTCTTGAGCGCCTCGTCGAAGTCGACTACACCGCCCAAACCGCTGCTGACGCGACTGCTCTCCATACGCCCTCCCTGGTGCAAAAGAAAAGGGCCCCGGGGGAGCATCTCCCGAGGCCCCGGCTACCACAAAAGCTACTTCTTGCCCGCTTTAAAGCTGTTCTTCACCGGCGCTCCGATGCCTTGCAGGATGCCTTTGACATCCGCCGCATGCGGTCCGTCGGGAGCCAGCTCCAGATACTCCTGGTAAGCCTCCACGCATCCCGGAGGAGCCACGATCTTCTGCGTCTTCGGGTCTACCGTCGCCTGCGGAATCAAGGCCTGGCCCTTGATGTAAAAAGCTTCCGCTCGCTTGGGATCAGCAGCAATCGCCTTGTCCGCCGCCGCGCCCGCCTCGGTCAGCTTGCCGGAGTTGTACAGCACCGCGGCTTCGTTGTAGTAGTACATGCCCGCGTTGGCGGGCAGGGCCTTGGCCGCACTGTCGTAGGCATCGCTGGCATCCTTGGCATTGCCGGAGCGAGCCTCCGCCACACCAAGCTGGTTGTAGGCGGCTCCCGTCAGCTCCGGGTTGGGCTTCTTCGAGGCCGCGTTGAGGTCGAGGCCCTTCTTGTACGAGGCAATGGCGTCGTTGTACTTCGCCGTGACCGCCGGGTCGGGCGCCGCGCTTCCCGAGGTCTTCGCCGCCTTTGCCGCTGTGTCGGCCGAACCGAGCTGCGCATCGGCGAGCGTAATCCACAGCAGACCCTCATCGGGCTTCGCCGTCGTCGCCTGCTGCATGAGCTGAACCGCGGGATCATAGTTGCCCGCCTTCATGTCGGCGCGCGCCTCGGTGAGTTGTTGGTTGAGGTTGGCTACCTTGGAGTTGTTCGCCAGTATCTCGGCATTCTTCTTTTTGTACTCTTCGAGCTGCTTTCTCTCGTCCGGCGTCATCTTGGCCAGATAGTCGGCCCGCGACATGTCGAAGTTCACGGTCTTGTCGTCGCTTGCCTTCAGGTCGACGTTGTCGTTGTAGTCCAGGCTCTTGCCCTCGACGAACACGATCGCGACATAGTTGCCGGGAGCGATGGCGGAGCCTTTGTAGTCGCCGTTTGCGTCTATGGGAAACGTGAACGGGTACTTGCGATCCTTAGGGTCGGTGCCACGGTCGGTGGTCAGCTTCACTTCGCCTTTGTTCACCGCAATGCCCGCGGCGTTGGTGACATGGCCGTGAAGACTTGCTCCCGCCGCCTGCGCCACCGCAGGGCTTGGCTGGGCCAGCGCCACAACCGTCAGCAGAGCGACTGCCAGGGTGCTGCTTAGCTTGGTTCCAATGTGTCTCATCGTGTCTCTTTCTCCTGGCCCACTCGTGCGGGCTTGAAATGATTAGTGATTCAACCGCGTACTGCCTCGATTTGTGATGCCAAAACCTAGCTTCGTGCGCCCGCATAAGGGATGGGATCGACTGCCCCCGCTTCACGAAACGCCCGCAGCCGCAGAACGCAACTGTCGCAGACGCCGCAGGCCTCGGTCTCTGCCGAATAGCATGACCAACTTACATGGAACGGTGCGCCAAGTTCAACTCCGAGGCGAACGATCTCGCTCTTGCGCATCCGGATCAGGGGGGTCTCGACGCAAATCGTGCCGTCTTTGGTACCGATGCGGATGAGCTGATTGAACGCGTCGTAGTAGGCTGGACGGCAATCCGGGTAGCCGGAGCTGTCCTGTTCGACGGCTCCGATCGAAACCGTCTCCGCGCCCAGCACCTCTGCCCAACTGACCGCCGCGGAGAGGAAGTGCGCGTTGCGGAAGGGCACATAGGTGACGGGAATCTCCGCGCCGAATGCCTCAAGCGCCGGCGCCGCGGGCACGTCGATCGTGCGATCGGTCAGGGCGGAGCCGCCGATCCTGCGGAACAGGTCGATCTTCAGGTGCAGCAGCTCGCGCAGGCCCAGCAGCTTCGCCATCGCCTCGGCAGATTGCAGCTCCCGCGCCTCGGTCCTCTGGCCGTAGCTGAAGTGCACGGCGTAGGTCTCGTACTGGCGAGCGGCCAGCGCCGCACACACGCAGGAGTCCATGCCGCCCGAGAGGCACACCACAGCACGTGGGCGCTCACCCGCAGGCGCTGCGGTTTTCTCAATCGATGCCATAGCCTGCTTCCAGCTCGCGCTGCTCCTCTTCGGTCAACTCGTCGCCCGCGCGGCTCAAGAGCTCTCGCGCGACAGCTTCGTCCTGCTTGTGAACCAGAAGCCGCGCACGAAAGGCGAGCGCCAGCATGCTATTCGCGTTCTCCCCCTGGAGAAAGCACTCGATGCCTGCCGATTCGAGCACCCCTTTGGCCATCTGCGCGTTCACCGGCTCCATGAACTTGCCCACTGTGACGAACTTATCCGGATTGTCGACTGCATCCCTCAAGGCGATCTCTCTTTTCGTTCCTTTCGAAGCGGTTGCGGTTCTTGCTGTCCTGGCACTGCGGGAATCTGCTGCCCCTGCAGGGAATCTGATGCGCGCTGGCCGGCTTCGTCCTAATAGTCCTCGACCGACTGCAGGTGAAAGGTGATGGTGCCCCAGAACAAGCGCGCTTGAATCTGCACCGGCAGATGCCGGGCGTCGTCCGTGTACCAGACCCAGATCTGCCCGCGGTTTTTGACCACACCCTCATCGGCGGTGGGTTCGACCTTGAAGGTCTGAAAGGTCCCGGCAGGCGTCTTGATCTCTTCCCTGGACTCTATCTTCATCGCGACCGTGACGGTGCGCATGGAGTCGGCGAGGGGAAAGCGGATCTGCCGGCCGACCGCCATCGGCTGCGAGGCCGCATAGAAGATCGCTGACAGCGAGTCGGTCACGCAGGCCGGGATCGAAGCGGTCTGCTCGGTCTGCGTGCCCTTGACCAGATTCTTCTGCACCTGCGTCTGCCTGCCCTGCGTGTAGTTGAAGTTCAGCTCGCTCGATATTCTGCGCCGGCCCTCCTGAATCTGCTTGCTGAAGCCGGTCGAGCAGCCGGTCCGGGTGTCGAACCCAGCCTGGAAGCGATCGACGACCGGAAAGAGCATCGTCACCCCTCCAATGGTATCGGCGGTGGCGGTAATCTTCTCCACCGAGTTTTCAGGAGCATTCGGCTGCGAGCTCTGCTGCGCCTGCGCCGGCGGTACGCTCGCCTGCTCGAGGTGAAAGACCGCCATACCCGCGGTAAAGACGCGCCAATCCACGGTAAAGGTCAACGTCTGCTTTGCGGGAAAGACATATCCGGGCGACGGCGGCGGCAAGGTCGGAATCACCACAGGGGCAGCGGGAGCCTTTGGCTTGAGACCGAGCAACTGAGCCTTGGCGTCCGGTACGGCCGTCCAGCACAGCAAGGCCACCACCGTGCAGATCAGGAAGAACCGGTTCGATTTCAGCAATGGGCAGCACTCTCACGACGCGAATTTTGTGGGCGGTTCCTTCCGGCCTGGACGCCCGACCGCCGTCAGCGCAGACCTGCGGACGCCTGGTGATGATGCAGCCAAAGCCGGACCGCCAGCGCCAGATAGATCGCGCCAGCTCCCATAAGAGCATTGTACTCGCGGTGGTGGCGCCACTGGCGAGACGAAAATCTTCCCCGGCTCGCATTCCGGCTCGCGGGGAATGCCGCTGGCCTCAGGCGAGGCAGCAGTCTCGGCACCCTGGCGGCGTAGTCGTCGAAGTCCGCGAAATGCTCCCGCAGATAGGCCTCTTCGCTTCGGATCGTGGGGAGGTAAATTGCCGCGAAGAGAACAGCGAGCGCAAGCAGAATCGGCAGGCTGGCGGCCGCAGTTGCGAAGCCGAACGCGATCAGCATGGACCCCAGATACAGCGGATTGCGGGTGTAGGCGTAGGGACCGGTGCGGGTGAGTTCCGCGTTCTTGCGCACGTACCCGGCTGCAAAGGCGCGCAGCCAGAGGCCCGGCACGACCAGCAGCAGGCTCAGCAGCATGGTCCGGAGGGTGGGCCGTGCCAGCCAAAGAAACACTGCCGCGAAGACAAATCCAAGCGGTACCCGAATCCGCCGCGCGATGCTCTGCCACCTCGTTCTTTGCCTGGCGCTTGAAACCGGTCCGCTCACCGGTCAAGCTTATCCTGTCCGTCCTGCAGCAGCTTCAGCGCCGCGTCCGCCACTTCAGCCACCTCGATCTGCAGCAGGCCGGAGTCCGTCTTCGCATGCCGCTGGTGGTCCTGCCGGCTGGAGGGATGCCTGAGGACAATCGCCGTCGTCGCGAACGGCCCATTGCGCGCCGGATCGGTTGGACCGAACAAGGCTACGACCGGCCGGCCGAGCGCCGCGGCGAGATGCAGCGGGCCGGTGTCGCCCGCCACCACCAGCGATGCCCGCCGCACCAGAGAGATCATTTTTTCGAGCGGGCAGGGAATCAGCCTGGCCGCATCGCCGCTCGCCTCGACTACGCCAAGCGCCACCGCATCGCCGAAGGAGGCCGCATTCACCAGAACCGGAAAACCGGCCTGAGCGAGTATCGCCGCCAGGGCGCCGAAGCGGCTGGCCGGCCATTGCTTCGCGCCCCAGCCCGCAGCGGGCGCGATGAGGACAAAGCGTTCGCCATGCGGCGCGAGCTCGGCCAACGTCGCGTCGCACCACCGTTCGGCGGCCTGATCGAACGGCAGCGCTGCCCGTGCCGGCCGAAGCGTCTCCTGCGCGGCCTCGCCCGTGGCTGCGGCGACCGCTCCCGCGATCAACTCGCAAGCCTGCTCGACCACATGGCGGCTGTGTACGGCAATGCGCTCCCCGTAGAGCCATGCAGCCTGTCGCTCCCGGGGATTCGCCGGCCCGGCAAACAGCTTTGCGTGCGCCATGCGGCCGACGAGAGCCGATTTGATCGAGCCCTGGAGATCGATGCACAGATCGAAGTCGCACTGGCGCAGTTCGCGGAGCAGGCTTCGAAGCTCGTCCCGTGTGGAGGCGGCCAAGGGTTGGCGTTTCCATCTCTTCGTGGAGACGGAGATGACTCTGTCGACCAGCGGTCGCGCCGCGGTCCTGGGATGGAGCGAAGTCTCGGGCGCGCACTCCCCGGCAGTCCCGAGCAGACTGCTCCACTGCGGCTCGATCGCCCAGGCTAGGAACATCTCCGGATGACGGTCGCGCAGTGCAGCCACGGCGGGCATGGCGTGAAGCACGTCTCCCATGGCCCCGATCCGCACGATCAGAATACGAAGCGGACGGGTAAGGCCTGTGGCCGGCGGGCTGGAGTCTTCTGGGGAGGCCATGCGTGAGGAGCGAGATCGTACCATCGCAGGTGTCTATTTTCTCACGCGAGTTTCTGATGCGAGCACGGGCCGGTGGAAGGGAGAAGCGGTTCGAGCAGGCTCTGTTTTCGCGAGCGGCCTTGGAATTTGTTTAGGAACTGCTGCAGTAGGACGTTCGGGCGGATATAGAGCAAGAGCAAAGACGAAATGCGGGGATTTCTCCGCTGCGCTGCGCGATGAGACCGCGCGGCTTCGGTCGAAATGATGATTTCTGGGAATGTTTCGACGGGTTGTTAGATCCTCTTCGGTGAGGGAGTAGACGGTCTGGGAAAGAGTCGTGGCCTTCCCCACCCTTTGCGCAAAGGACGCACAAAGGATGGGGCACCCGAAGTTCTGTTAAGAGTTGACCTGAAAATGTTATAGAACCGTTGCGGACTCTGATCAAATGGAAGGAGTTGTCTTGATCGCGGGTGTGGCTGGCGAGCGGTGGGGGTGGGAGAAAGATGTTGGATGTATGGGCTGGGGGAAGCTCATCAGGATCCTTCCCCTTCGCGATGCTCGAGGGCCAGGATGACAGCGGGAGCGGCTGCAGCGGTGATGAACTCAGGCGACGAACTTAGGCGATGGCGAAGAATTTAGGTGACGAACTTAGGCGACGAATTTAGTGGGTGGAGGTTGCCGGGGAGTGCTCGGCGCGCAATCTGGTGACACCGTCTACCATGTCGCCTACCGTCTTCAGCGTACCAAGAGCGTCATCGGGGATCTCGATCGCGAAGGCTTCCTCCACCTCAAAGGAGATGTTGATCTTGTCGAGCGAGTCGATGTTGAGCTCGTCGAAGGTGCTGGCCAGATGGACCGAGCTTGGCGGAATGCTCTTGGACTTGGCGATGATCTCAATGCAGCGGTTCGCAATCTCGTTCATGGTGGTTAAACTTCCCTCTTGCCTAGCGTCAACTTACAGGCAGCGCCCGCCCGCTGTAAAGGCGTTTGACGAGGCTCGGGCCGACCTCAGCCGGTCAGGGTGTGAAGTCCGGCGGCGAGCAGACCGTCGTCTCCGAGAATGCGGACGGGAGAGTGACCGATGTGCGTCTCGAGCAATCTGTCGAACAGAGCGGGGTGGCGCTTGAAAGCGCTGAGAACGCGCGCGCGGAGCCGGCCGTTCTCGAGCAGCAGCAGGGCGCGCGACATCACACCCGGAAGACGATGCATACACCGGTGCGCCCGCTGATAGGCTCCGAGATCCTCCGCCTTGATCGCCAGAGACAAGGCCGTCGCCTGGCGAAAGCAAAGTCCCAGGCCCTCGCCGGTAACGGCGTCCACCGATCCGGAGGCGTCGCCGGCAAGCGCGACATTGCCGGAGACGACTCGGCGCAGCCGACGGGTGAGCGTGATGGAGCCGCGCGCGCGGTCCGTGGGGCAGGCGCTTGAAAGCCGTTGCTCGAGCGCGGGATAGAGAGTGAGAGCCTCGGCCGGACTGGAGAATTTTTTCCGCCCGAGGAACGCGACGCAGACCTCCTGCGAGGACACGGGCGTCACATAGGCTTGGCCGTAGTCACTCCAGTAGACCTCGACGAAGTCCGTCCACGGCGAAACGGCGTAGTGCTGCCGCAGACCGATACGACGCGAGTGAATGGAGGCCTCGGTCAACTGCGCCCACTTTGCGACTCTCGACTGATGGCCGTCGGCGCCTACCAGATAGCGCGCGCGGAAGCTTTGACGATTGGTGTAAACGGCAGTGCCGCCGGTTCCGGGCACAATTCCCTGCACGGAGCTCTCCCAATGAAATCGGACGCCCAGGGCAGTCGCGCGCTCGAGCAATACTTCGTGGAGGTGAGTCCTTCGAATGCCCCTCCCGGGTGCCCCGGGAAACGCAGCTTCGACCGTGGTTTCCGCGCCGGAGGAGCCGGCAGCCGCCAAAAAACGGATCCCGCGCAAGAGATGTGTCTGGCCGGGATGGAAGTCGCGCTCGACCGACAACCCGAGCGCCGCCAGCGAGTGCAGTGAGCCGGGCATGAGCCCCTCGCCGCAGGCTTTGTCGATGGGAGGCTTCATTGCGTCCACCAGATCGACCTCTAGGCCCTGTTTTGCCGAAGCGATCGCACAGGCCAGCCCGGCGGGTCCCGCACCCACCACCAGAACCTCAGCCGGCTGCTGCTGCCCGCAATCCTTCATGCCGCGCCTTCGCTACCACTGCAGGAGAACAAGCTCGGAGCAGAAAGCCGGTCCCATCGCCGCCAGAATGCTATAGGTGCCGGGCGCGCCGGGAGCGTTGACCAGAACATCCTCGAGCACCGCCAGCACGGACGCAGCCGAGAGGTTGCCGACCTCGCGCAGACTGCGCCAGGACGGCTCCAGCGCATCCTTCGGCAGGCCGAGGGTAGTCTCCATGGCTTCGAGCACCTTCGGTCCTCCGGAGTGGAAGATGTAGCTCGAAATATCATGCATGGTTAGAGCGTTGTGCGCGAGAAAGGTCTCAACATTTCCCCGCAGATGCTCGTTGACGACCTTGGGCACGTCGGGGGAGAGCACGATCTTGAAGCCCATGTCGCTGATGTCCCAGCCCATGATGTGCTCGGTATGGCGGTAGAACGTCGACCGGGTATCGAGCACCCGGGGCCCGGGGGAGCAGGTGGTGCAGGCACTTCTGCCATGCGGCGTCTCGGCCCCGGCGATGATGACCGCCGCCGCGCCATCCCCAAAGAGGCCGCACGACACCAGGTTCGCCACCGACTGATCGTTATCCTGCCAGGTGAGCGAGCAGAGTTCGACCGAGAGCAAGAGCGCGTACTGGTCAGGAAAGGCGCGCACATAATCGGAGGCCCGGGAGATCCCGGCTGCCCCTGCCACGCAGCCCAGGCCGAAGATCGGGGTCCGCTTGATGTTGACGGGGAAGGGCATCAGGTTAATCAGCCGCGCGTCGATAGTCGGGCTTGCGATTCCGGTAACCGAGGCGAAAAAGATGGCCGAGACCGCCTCGGGACCAAGCTTGAGACGATCGAGCGCGCGGGTGACTGCCTGCTGGCCAAGCTCGACGGCCGCCACGATCCAGGCGTCGTTGGTCGGGCCGAAGCCGGAGAGGTTCTCGTAGACGTCGAGCGGAAACACCAGGTTGCGAAAATCCACGCCGCAGTTGGCGAAGAGGCGGTTGATCAGCCTGGGCTCCTCCATCCTGCTCCTCCAGCGCGTCGTAAGGGCCTCGGAGATCTCTGCCTGGGAGTAACGGTGGGGGGGATAGGCCGTGCCGACAGCTGCAATACGCATACGTTTTAGGGACCCTCTGCAACGAACGGAATGGAAGTGCACTTGCTGGCGGCAAAGACTCGCACGTTTTGCAACGCCGCCGTGTGTGACTGCTGGGTTAAAGGTACACTCTGGCGCTTGATTGGTGTGGGGTTCCCTGTTTCTACCCGAGAGCGGCGCTAATGCAGACGCGCAATCTGGCGCTGGTATAAGGTGTTCTGCGGAAACTCCTCCGACAGCCGCATCAGGATCGCCTTGCCCTGCTGCCTGCGGCCGTCGCGAAGCTCGCCCACGGCCAGCATCAGGCGCGCAAAGGGGGCAAGATAATGGCCCTGTTCCGCGGTCAGCTTCAGCAAACGCACGCCCTCCTCCTTGTTGGTTCCGGCGCCGGTGATCCCCAGAACCCACCGGATGGGCGCCGGCTTGAGACTCAGCATGTAGTTCTCGATGCCTACCGCCAGGTTCGCGTCGTAGAGCGTCGGGTTCAGCTCAAGCGCCTGTTTGGCATAGCGGCTGGCCGTCTCGCTGTACTTGAACGCGCCATACTCGCGGCGGTCGATCAAGGAGGACCAGTCCGCCCGCATGCCGGAGGTGAGCGCCTTCACATAATACGCATTGGCGTCCCTGGCGTTGCGCGCCACCGCGGCGTCGGCCAGCCGGTCTGCCTGGTCCGCTCGATCGTTGAAGCCCTTCTTGAGCATCGGATCGACCTGGGGCCGCTGGCGCGACTCGAAGCGGTTGTCGTCGGAAAAAAGTTCGATGTCGAGCACCCCGAGGCGATCGAACTCGCTGAACATATACGCGGCCGCGTCGGAGGCCGGCCCCAGCGGATCGTCCGGATGAGTTTGGATCCACTGCGCAAAGTGCGCATGAGCTCCGGCGAAGTCAAGATTGTACATATCGTGGTATCCGTCATTTAGCGGAGTTCCGGCCAACGGCGTACTCAGCGCCTCGGCTGCACCTGCCGCGAGCAAGCCCAGCAGAGCTGCGTACTGCGCCAGGCGCCTCAGCGATTTCCCCGTGATGCTCACTCTGGCCCGTGTCCGGAGTCCCCGCTGCATAATTCTCATCGACCCTCATTGAAATCTGTTCGTTGGAGACAGTACGTTGCCGAAGGGTTACGCCGTCTCTCCGCACCTTGTGAGATGCGAGTCTTCGCCGTGCCGCCATCTGCTTCCGCTTCCCGCTTGTTGCAGCACTCCTAACTATCGACCGAGCAGGACTTCGGGTCAGCTCCACGAGAACCTGGAATGGCAACTAGTTCATAGGGTGAGCACTTGTTTGCACAGCGTTGTGTGCAGAGACCAGCAAGCTGTTTCCTTACTCTGATTCGTTTCCATACGGCGAAGCATGAAACGGGCGTGCCGTGCCGTTTTGCTTGACGGAAAACGGCGTCGGGATTTTCGACTCGCTAAGACACCATCAGGAGGTTTGCGATAGTGTCCTCGGCTCCTTGCCGGCTTCCGCCGCTCTGGCTGCCTCCGCGACATACCAGTCCACTGTCTTCCGCAAACCTTCCTGGAAGTGTGCCTTCGGTTCGTAGCCGAGCTCCTGCCTGGCGCGCGAGATGTCGGCCAGCGAGTGCTTGATATCGCCCGCCCGCTCCGGGCCGTAGAGCGGCTTCCGGGAGAAGCCAAGCTGCCCGGCGATCGTGGCATACACCTCGTTCAGGGTATGCGCCTTGCCTGTCCCCACGTTGAAGACGCGCCCCGTTGCCACCGCGTCCGGCGCCTGGCAGGCGAGCAGGTTCGCGCTCACCGCATTGTCCACATAGTTGAAGTCCCGGCTGGTCAACCCATCGCCGAAGATCGTAGGGGTCTCGCCTGCCATCATCTTGAAGGTGAACTGAGCGATCACCCCCGAGTAGGGCGAATCGGCTGCCTGCCGCGGTCCGAAGATGTTGAAGTAGCGCAGGCACACGCCCTGCAGCCCGTACGACCGGTAGAAGGCCTGGATGTAGTATTCGCAGGTCAGCTTCTGCACCGCGTAGGGCGAGAGCGGCCGAGGCAGCATGTCTTCCTGCTTCGGCTGGGTGGGCTGGTCGCCGTAGGCTGACGACGAAGCCGCATATACGATGCGCCGAACCCTGGCATCGCGGGCGGCCGTGAGCAGATTCAAAGTTCCGTTGATGTTCGATTCATGCGAGGTGACCGGATCTTTCACCGACCGCGGCACCGAAGCTAGAGCGCCTTGATGCAGGATATAGTCCATGCCCTCGCAGGCTGCACGCACCCCGCGGACGTCCTGCAGATCCATCTTTTCAAAGGAAATCGAAGAACGAATCGCAGCCAGATTGTCGAGCGAGCCCGTGGACAGATTGTCGATGCCGCTGACGTCGTGCCCCTGCTCGACCAGCGCATGCGCCAGCGAGGAGCCGATGAAGCCGGCTATTCCTGTGATCAGATAACGTGCCATAGATCCTTTGTTTCGAGCGTCGACCGCGACTTGTGGAATTGAAGAAGGATGGACAGAATCTTACCTCCTGAGGAGCTCCTGCTGCCGGTTAGCGAGGCCGGAGCGAATCAGGCGGTGAGACCGATCTTTTCCCAAGCCAAGGCGCACGTCCATCCTACTTTCGTGCAGCCTGGCTAGGCGGGACCGAGTTCGTGCAGGCGCTCCGGTGCGGCCACGCGAATGGCGGCCGCGGCTCGCCGGTTGACCGATAAGTTGTAAGCTCCAGGCTGTGCCACGGACGTGGAGTGAATGCGATAATCGTCACCATGCCGACCATGACTGAACCTGCTCTGCCCTCCCTCGCACAGGAACGCCTCGATCGCCTCAGAGCACGCACCGCCGAGATCGGTGTCATCGGATTGGGATACGTCGGTTTGCCGCTTTCGCTTCTGCTCGCGGACGCAGGCTTCAAGGTTACCGGATTCGATATCGACCAGAAGAAGGTGACCGATCTTGAGGCGGGCCGGTCCTACATCTTCCGCATCCCGCAGGAGGAGATTCAGGCAGCGCGTGCCAAAGGCATGAAGGCGACCATCGATTTCTCCCTGCTCACGGGCATGGACGCGATCATCCTCTGTGTGCCGACGCCGTTGACCGAACATCGCGAGCCGGACCTCAGCTTTGTCGAGAACACGACACGGGCCGCCGCGCCATGGATACGCGAGGGGCAGTTGATCATTCTCGAAAGCACGACCTACCCGGGAACCACCGAAGACCTGATGATCCCGATTCTCGAAGCTGAAAATACTCAGGGTCTCAAGGTGCAAAGCAAGGGCTCGGCCGAGGAGAGCGGCGTCGTCTATGTCGCTTTTTCTCCGGAGAGGGAAGACCCAGGCAACACCACGGTGGCAAGACACAACATTCCCAAGGTCGTCGGCGGACACGAACCGATCGCCACCGAGCTCGCCGCCGTGCTCTATGAAGGAATCTTCACGCGCTCGGTGCGGGTCTCCTCCACCCGCGTCGCTGAGATGACCAAGCTGCTCGAGAATATCTACCGCTGCGTGAACATTGCTTTGGTGAATGAGCTCAAGCTGCTTGCCCTACGCATGGGCGTGGATATCTGGGAGGTCATCGACGCAGCGGCCACCAAGCCGTTCGGATTTCATCCCTTCTATCCCGGGCCGGGGCTCGGCGGCCACTGCATTCCCATCGATCCGTTCTATCTCAGCTGGAAGGCCAAGGAGTACGACTTCAATACGCGGTTCATCGAGCTCGCCGGAGAGGTCAACGAGTCCATGCCGGCCCATGTCGTCCAATACGTCGGCAAGGCGCTCAATCAGCAGAAGAAGGCCGTCAACGGCTCGCGCATCCTGATGCTCGGCATGGCGTACAAAAAGGACATCGACGATCTTCGCGAGTCGCCATCGCTGACTGTTATCGAGCTGCTCCGGGCTGAGGGGGCGGAGGTGCTCTATAACGATCCCTACTTCCCGACTGTCGGAAGAGGCCGCCATTACAACCTGAACATGACCTGCACGCCGCTCGACCGGCTCGACCAGTATGACTGTGTGCTGATCATGACCGACCACTCCGACTACGACTATCCTGCCATCGTCGCGCAGTCCAATCTGGTGGTCGATACGCGAAACGCCACGAAGGGGATCGTGTCGTCGAAGATTGTGCGCTGCTAGAGCAAATCTCCTTTCGCTTAGGGCATTTTCGTCAGAGTGTTAGCGGTTGGGAAAGAGTCGTCGTCTCCCACCCTAGCCGCAAAGAGCGCGGCTAGGATGGGGCACCCATAATTCTCTGAACACTTGACAGGAAAACGCCCTAGCTTAGGGTCGAGGGTCAGGATAACAGCAAGAACTCGGAACAGTATGTAATCAGAGGTTCCTTAGACCGAAGTGGGGGGCGGCGGACGAGCTTATTTTCGCGCGCTGATCTCCGCCTGCCCTCGCGATAACGGCATGGTGTAGAACGAAAGTTGTCCGTCCGCGAGGACGGCGAGCTGCCGCCCGGAGGGCGAGAGCGCATACGACTGGTCGGCGAGCGACGGGTCTGCCGTCGTTGCGAAGATGCGCTTGCCGTCGGCCTCGCGGTAGACGGAAATCTCCTGCGCACGAAGATCGTTCTTGTGAAAGAAATCGCCGTTCGCCTTGGTGTGTTCTGTGGCGACGACACGGATCGCGAATCGTCCGTCGTTGCCGGCTGAAACTGCCTGCTCGATCTCGCGGGAAGAACCTTTGTTCACCAGCAGCGGACGACCGTCGAAGCGAAGCATGCGGTACCAGTTCTGCACCGGGGACGTGTTGCAGCCGACGACAAACACCGAGCCTGCAAATGGCGCAGAGATATGGAGACGACAGGTGGAATGGAGGGTGGCAAGGACCCGGTCGGCTCGATCCCAGCTGTACTCGCTGATCCGCCATCGATCGTGGCCTACGGACCGCATGCGGATCTCGCCGCTGTCGGAGAGAACCGGCGGCGGCATCGAGGTGCTCTGGTAAGACGTGAGCAGGAGCCGGAAGTTCTCATCGTAGAGCTGCACATCGATGTCTTCTTCCGGTTCGACGTGAAGCGCGGCAATCAGTTGATTGTGCAGATCGCGGTTGTGACGTTCGTGCAGGGATCCGACGACGATTCGCTTTCCGTCCGGAGAGGCGGAGAGAAAGACCAACTGGCCGGGAACGGAGACAGATCGCAGAGCGTCGAGGTGCGCGTCCAGCAAATACAGCGCATGCCCTTTGTGAACCAGGAGCTTTCCCTGTCCGATCGGCCAGACATACTGGCCTGATCCTTGTACCTGCCAATCGGACACTCGCTGCACCTTGTGGCTGCCAGCGTCGATCAGAACCGCACGAACCACTCTCATCGACTCCGTGCGAATGCCGTCGGGGTAGCGGTGACGGAGCCGATGGAGGTCGAAGGTGAAGAGCAGATCGTCCGCACCCAGGAAGTGGACACTCGCTTCGTGGTTGAGGCTGCTGTACTCGCCGTTCTCATGGGGGATGTAGCCCAAGTCCTTGGCGGATATGGTGGAAGCGGCTTTGACGTCTGGAGACGCGCCGCTGGAGATGACACTGCAAGAGGCTGAACAGATCTCGGTCTCGTCGATCTCGGGCTTTGGAGGCGGGGGCGGCGCGAGGATCCGGGTCACCTGTTCAGAGCTGGAAGGTATGGTCGCGATGGGCAGAAGGGAAGCCGATGCAGCTGCAGCGACTGGCTGCGGCGACAGAACAGGCTTCGGCATCAGCACGAACTGCGCGCCGCTCTCGACCCGCAGGTTTCCTTTGGGTGTGGAGAGGGTGGAACCGCCGTCGCGACCTATTCCAACGGCGAGGAAGAGACTCTTCTGTCCGAAGACCTGACCTGATTGAATGACCGCAGGCAGTTGAATGGGCCGGCCGGCCTCTGTGAGTGCGATGTCCTGGTTTCGGTCGAAGGGAATTGCCGCATGCGGTCCGGCTCCCCCTCCACCGCCGAAGTGAGGCCCGGTGGCGGCCGCGCCAAAGGCTCCGTAGTCTGCGAGCGGGATGGACTGCTGCACCTGGACGGCCGCTATTACGGCAAACAGGTTGAAGGCCAGGGGTGTGGCATGCCCGTCGCACTCCGCCATGTCGAACAGGACGGTCAAGCTCGATCCCTTGCGGTCTTTGGAATGGCGCGCGAGGTCGACGACATGTCCGGAGACGGCTGCCCCGGCGCGCAAGTGACAGGTGGAGATGCTCCACTCAACGCGCGATTTCGCAAAGACAGGACTTCCAGGATTCAGCTTGCCTGCGTCGAGCGAGCCAAGAAGATCGACCTGCAGAGGGCGCTGCGGATCGATGACGCGCTCCTCTCTACGCTGCGCTCCGAGCATCGAGGAAAGGGAAGCAGCGAGCGCACAGGCGAGCAGACCGCGCCATGTTCGAAAGCAAATCTCCTGATACCGCGAAGCGCATGCCGTTCCGTTTCTATTGATAGAAAACGTCGTCTGGATTCTCGACTCGCTGTACACCATCAGGAGATTTGCGATAGGCCCTGGGACTGACATGACGATTTTGCACCTGAGATGGAATTGAGTATAGCGATTTCGATGGTGCGGGAGACGCGTATGCAGCTGTAGTTGTTTCCTGAACTCTTCCTCGCGCAGCGTTGGGCCGCAACGGAAGGGCTATCACCCAAAAGTGGCATTAGTAACTCCCCAAGGGGGTGACCTGCGTAATCTTTCGCTCCTGTAAGGTTCACCCTGAAGAGTCATTTTTGAGCCACTGCGCTGAGCTTTGTTGCATGGCGGGATTCGCAAAGACGGGACAGTTGAGGTGTTCTTTTGGACAAAGCAATACTGCAACTCGTACGACTGTCTCCGGCTGCACTTCTGTTTGTTCTGGGCTGCGGGACTGGGGTGCAGGTTGTAAGTACACCCATTATTCAGCAGGTTTCCCCCCAAACTATTATCGCGGGCTCGCAGACCACCACGGTCAAGGTTACAGGCGCGCAATTTACCAATCAAAGCGTGGTTCTATGGAATGGCGGAGCCCTCGCTACTTCGTGGATCGATGCGAACACTCTGTCGGCAAGCGTAGGCCGCAGCAGCATTGCTACGCCTTCGACAGCTCAACTGCAGGTGCAGAATCCGCAGACGATGCAGTCGTCGCAGGCTGTGCCCATTACCATTACGACGCCTGCCAACACGGCCTCAGCGCTCACTTTCTCGATTTCCTCCCTCCCGCAGGGCACTACGAACGCGCCGTATAGCGCAACGTTGAGTGTGGCCGGAGGAACTCTCTCTTATCTGTGGCAAGTCACGGCGGGCCAGCTTCCGCCAGGGCTCGCCTTGGCGACGAATAGCGGAATTCTCGCAGGAACGCCAACCGGCAGCGGGAGCTATACGTTTACGGTCACGGCGTCCGATTCCAGCTCGCCCGCTCAAGCGGTGACGGCGAGCTTCACACTGACGGTGATTTCTGCTTCAGGGAATGCTCCCGCGCCGGCTCCGTCTCCTGTTCCTGCTCCGCCGCCTGCTCCGACGCCGCTGCCCACGCCTGCTCCGACTCCGGTGCCGCTTACGATCGTGCCCATATCGCTGTCTGGAGCCGTGGGGTTACCGTTTGTGGGTTCGCTGCAGGCGACCGGTGGTACTGCGCCTTACCTCTGGTCTGTGGCGAACCTGCCAACCGGTCTTAATCTTACGAATAACGGTCTTGTATCGGGAGTGCCGACCGCGAGCGGAACTGCAAGTGTGGCGGTTACGGTCTCGGATGCAAGCAGTCCGATCCAAATGCAGTCTATCCATATTTCGGTTTCCATCTCTCCGGCGGCTTTGGTGGTCGGCGCGGCGTCGCTGCCCAGCGCCATCGCAGGATCAACCTACATGGCTTCGCTGCCGGCGAGTGGAGGCACCCCGCCTTATAGCTGGTCGGCAACAGGCTTGCCCGCTGGATTGACGCTCCAAGGCAATGGTCTTATCTCCGGCGTCGCTACGCTCAGCGGCATGTCGAGCATAGCCGCGATCGTCCAAGACTCCGGGAGTCCGGCACAGACGAAGGCTGTAGCACTCTCGATCACCGTAACTCCCGCCCCGCTGGTGCTTGTCTCGTCGAATCTGTCGGTCGGCGTCGCTGGGTCACCCTACGCGAGTTCGCTTCAAGTAAGCGGAGGAACGGCTCCCTACCGTTGGTCTGTCTCGTCCGGTGCACTGCAGGCCGGGTTGAACCTGAACCCAGGGACAGGAGTGATCTCCGGCACACCCACATCGAGCGGAACGGCTGCGTTCACGGTGACGGTCCAGGATTCGAGCACTCTGGCGCAATCTCAGTCTTCTGCTGTCTCGCTGATTGTGGTTCCGTCGCCGCTGTCCATCGCTTCTTCCAGCGTGGCGTCGGGCACCGATGGGATGTCTTACTCGAGCAGCCTGCAGGCGAGTGGGGGAACTGCGCCATATAGCTGGTCGATCAGCTCCGGCAGCTTGCCAGCGGGCGTCCTTCTCAACCCAGCAACGGGAATGCTCTCCGGAACACCGACGGCAAGCGGCAGTTTTTCGTTTGTGGCGAATGTGAGAGATTCGGGGTCGCCGGCCCAGGCGGCTGCTGTTGCGATGTCGCTCTATGTCGCTGCGGCAGGGACTCCCCTCAACATCACTGCCTCCGCTTTGACGGACGCAACGATAAATCGGCTGTACAGCGCGACCCTAAGCGCCAGCGGAGGAACTGCGCCCTACACCTGGAGCATCCATCCGGGCAGCTTGCCGCCTGGACTGACTCTCGCTGCGAGCACGGGAGTCATTTCAGGAAGTCCGACTCTGGCGGGCGCGGTGACCTTGCCGGTGAGCGTATCAGATTCTGGAACCCCGGTGCAGACGCAATCGGCTGTGATTTCGTTGATCGTCGATCCGGCGCCGCTGACAATTACGACCTCAGGCCTGGTGTCCGGAACCAGCGGCACGGCTTATTCGAGCGCACTGACGGCAAGCGGCGGCACGCCGTCCTATCAGTGGTCGATCAGCGCCGGTGCCTTGCCGGCTGGTCTTTCGCTGGCCGCGACTACGGGGGTAGTCTCCGGTACTCCAACGGTCAGCGGCACCTCCAGTTTTACTGCGACGGTAAGCGATAATGGCAATCCTGTTCAGACAAAGTCGGTCACGATTGCTATGACAATTACCGCTGCCCCACCCCCTGCCGGGCCAGGAACGACCTGGTTTGTGCGTACGGATGGAGGCACTCGTTACAGCCCGAACGTGACGAGCGGCCAATGCGATGGCAAGGCCGACGCCGCCTATCCCGGCACGGGCACGAATCAGCATTGCGCGTTCAACGACTTTCGCTACATGTGGGACGATGACAGCGGGCAGGTAGGCGCCGGCGCCTGGATCATTGCCGGGGGGGACACGGTTGTTGTTCGGGGCTGTACCGCTCTTTCTACGCAGCAGAACCCATCAAATCCAACCTGCCGCATCGGCTGGGATGTTAATTACGGGGGAGGAGCGGCGAACAACTGGTGCGCCGATGTCGGATCGTACACGTGCTACAACCCTCCTATACCGGCAGGCACAGCGGCACAGCACACGCGCATCCTCGGAGGGTGCGCGTATGGAACTTACACATGCACTCCAGTCAACACTTATCCGATCGTTTCGAATAACCTGACTCAAATCTTCGGCGGCTTTGGACTGTTCTGGACCTTCAATCTTGGTTCAACCAGTTATGTCGATGTCGAAGGCATAGAACTTACAACGCACAATGGAGTGTGTACTCGCGGAGGAGCACCTGCCTACCCGCGAGGCTGCTCAGCCAGCGCTCCGGTGGATGACTATGCGCAGAATGGGTTCCTCTTCAACAATACAAGCGCCAACGTCACACTTCAGGATGTCTATATTCATGGTTTCAATGCTGCTGGGCTCTATGGGCCTATAGGCGGTGCAATCAACTTGACCCGTGTGTTCTCCGGCTTCAGCGGATTCGCGGGCTGGAATTTCCAGGACAACTCCGACACCCCGAATGCGCCCAGCGCGTCGATTATTGCCAGCTACGTGACCATGGAAGGAAATGGCTGCTACGAACAATACCCTATCGTCAACACCGGTTTTCCTGCGCGAGCCTGCTACGACGACGTGAGTTCCGGGTTCGGAGACTCATGGAGCGGCCAGGATACGAATCTGGCGTCCTTTACATGCGATCACTGCGTCCAGATGTATAACACCAAGGACGGCTTCATTGGGCCGCATGCCGCAATCGGAACGCTGACCATTACCAATTCCACATCGATAGGCAACATGGGTCAGCAGTGGAAGTGGGGAACACAGACAAACGCGACTACTCTGTTTGAAAATAATGTCACTGTCGGAAATTGCGCTCGGATGAGTCTGGTGCTGCCTGGCGCAGCGCAAAGTTTTGCTTTGTCGACAGGATTAGGAGGAGCGTACCTTTCCGATTTCTGCAGGGCAGCTGGGGATACGGTGGACATCCTCACCCAGCTCGGCTCGAAGAACTATTTCTACGGGAACACCATCATCATGGCGGACTCTACCGGGATGGATCTCAATTGCGGCCCGGCGGGAGGAGGCGCGACAAACTGCGGATCGGTGCTCAACCTGTGGGAGAACAATAACTTCCTTGGCTACACCAACCCTGGAGGCGGAGAAGCTCCCGGGTTGTGGTACGTAGTTCCAGGATCAAATGTTGTCGTCACGTCTGCTTACAACAACGAGTTTGGGATCCGCAATGGCGATCCATGCGGAGTCAATCACATCACCTGCTCTGATCCACTGCTGCGGAGTGAACCGGCACAGCCGTGGCCAGGATCGGTATCTGATCTGGATTCGTTCAATCCATTCATACTAGGGAACGACTTCTATCCGGCGGGA
Organism: Edaphobacter sp.; assembly: GCA_965277545.1. Lineage (GTDB taxonomy): Bacteria > Acidobacteriota > Terriglobia > Terriglobales > Acidobacteriaceae > Edaphobacter. Next base: position 3,547,360 of record OZ255826.1, on the reverse strand, counting down.
GGCAGTCCGCTCGTCGGGGCAGGCACGGTGATAACAGAGCTCACCACCGACTACTACGGTGTGACGAGGCCAAGTGCCGCGACGATCGGAGCAGTGGAACCATAGAGTGCTCCGTCATTGAGCCGTCATCCTCATTGATTTTTCAGCATCCAAAAGACATGTCGCCGGCTAAAAGTATTCAGTGCATGTCCTTTGTCCTCGCGATGTTCAAAGCGAATGAGCCCGAAGAGTGGTTGAACATCGGCGAGATATCCACTCGTGTATGCTGTCGAAGCTGCCGAACTACCCAAGGCAGTCTCGCGATTCGTAAGAGTTCCTGTGAAAGAGCAATTTTTCGAGTGCTCCGGAGAGCGGCAATCGACTGCCGCCGCGGTATTCTGCCGAATCCGTTCGCCGGGCCAGATGTTGAGGCGTTGAGGGATTACAGCTGAGTTGGAATTCATGAAGGTGATTGCAGCAATGAAAGAGCAACTGTCATGGAGCATGAAGCTATGAAAAGCATGCGCGCGATGTTGTGGCTGCTTGCGGTGGTGGTCCTTACCGTGCCCTTGCTTGGCAAGAGCTGGTATGTCCGAGCAGACGGCGGGACGCGGTACTCCGCGAATGTGCCTTCCGGCCAATGCGACGGCAAGGCTGACGCGGGCTATCCAGGAACAGGTACGAACAGGCATTGCGCGTATAACGACTTTCGTTTCCTGTGGGATGACGACAGCGGCAAGGTAGGCGCTGGGGTCTGGGTCATTGCCGGCGGCGACACCGTCATCCTTCGGGGCTGTACTGCTGCTGTAAGTCAGAAAAACCCCGCAGATCCGGATTGTCGGATAGGCTGGGATGCTCCCACTGGTACTGGAGCAAACCGGTGGTGCTATGGAGTCGGCTCCTATACGTGTTACAACCCGCCGATACCCTCAGGCACAGCGGCCCAGCACACTCGCATCCTCGGCCAAAACTACGCAAGCTGCAATGTAGGCGGCGCGAATAATCCAAAGCTATACGTGTCAAATCTTACTCAACTCTACGGCGGCTTTAGCTTGACGCAAACATTCAATCTGCAAGACGCCAAGTATGTCGATGTGGAGTGCATAGAACTTACTACTCACAATGGGCAATGTACGGTGGCGGGGAGTCCTTCCTCTCCGCGCGGTTGCAGCAACAATCAGCCATTGGATGACTACGCACAGAATGGGTTTGTCACAAACAACAAGACTGGCAACGTGACGCTGCAAGATGTCTACGTTCATGGATTCGACGCGTCCGGCCTAGTTGGGCCGATCGGGGGCGTCATCACCATGACACGGGTTTTCGTCGGCTTCAACGCCTTTTCCGGTTGGAACTTCGATGACGGCCACGACACCCCCAATGCGGCAGGCTCCTCCATTGTGGCCAGGTACGTGACGATGATCGGAAATGGATGTTACGAAGAGTATCCCGTGAAGCACGCTTTTCCGGCGCGTGCCTGCTACGACGATGTCAGCAACGGCTTCGGGGACGCATGGAGCGGACAGGATACGGATTTGGATTCCTTTGTCTGCGATCACTGCGAGATGGCGTACAACACGAAAGACGCTTTCATGGGCCCTCATACGAACATACGTAGTTTAACGATCACGAACTCGAAATCGTATGGCAATATGGGCGCGCAGTGGAAGTGGAACAACGCACCGGGCGGCACAGTAACCTTTGAAAGCAATCTGACCATTGGAAACTGTGTTCGATTCGCAGAGACGCTCCCTGGAGCCGCGCATAGCTTTGCTCTTAAGTCCGGTCTTGAGGGCGCATACCTTTCTGATTACTGCCGGGCGGGTGGGAACACCGTTGCCTTTAATAGCCAGGAAAACTCTCATGTCTTCTTCGCGAGTAATACGTTTGTAAATTACATAGATACCGCCTTTCTGATGAGCTGCGGACCCAGTAACGCGAATCACAGCGGCAAGTGCGGCAACACGTCCTTTGTCTTCACGAACAATATTTTTCTGGGTTACTTCTTGAAAGGGAATGAGCCTCCTGGCTTGTTCTACATCGATGATCGCTCCATCAAGGTGAGTTCAAGCCATAACATAGAGTACGGAAACCGGTCAGGATATAGCGACCGCTGCAGGGGTGATATCCTGTGCTCCGATCCTAAGCTGGAGAACCAGCCTCCCCAGCAAGCATGGACGAATCAGACCTTTCTTGATGATTTGAGCTTCTATCCTAAAAGCGATAGTCCTGCCATTGGTCGTGGAGCACCTATCGACGGCATAAGCACGGATTACTATGGCCAACCGAGACCAAACCCGCCATCGATCGGTGCTGTCGAACCAAAGCGGCCTCAGTAATCCACTTTGGTGTTCAGGGAGGCGCAGGAGAGCGAGAAGATGGCAAAACTAGAAGAGGCGATTGATCCTTCTCAGGTTGGGAAAGGCAACTGGGCTGAATTTCCTATTCCCCTGGAGAAGGTCTACAAAGCTGCCGCAGAGTGGCGCAAAGCTTTAGTCGGCATCAGTCGTCCGTGGCTTTGCTGGAATGTAAGTGATCGATGGTGCCTGCTGCAACAGCGGCTTATACAGGAAGTCGGCTGGACTCCTGTGATCGGCTTCGATCCCAGGTCTGGGCCGCCTACGGTTTTGCCCGGCTCTGTTCTGATTGATTTCAATGCTCACTTCGGATTAGAGGTGATGTGGCCGCATTTCCCGCTTGAATTTGCGTTTCTCTTCTCCGAGCGCCTCGCCTTCTGGCACGCTGATCTTCTTTGCCGGTTGGAAGTCATGCGGCGGTTGGCGGATACGTTCGAGGCGTTGCCTGACGGAGCTGTTGCTGCAGTTCCTCAGACGGGGGGGCGGCGCGAGTTTTTCAAATTCCGCCATCATCGCTACTGGGAGCTGGTGGGGTGCACCACGCAATCAGCAAGCAAATCCCAGTTTGAGCATGGCTCCGGCTGGTGGCGTTATATCAAATACCATCCCCAATGCACGGAGGAGCGTGAGCGGCGGCGGCGGGCGCGATATTATTACGACTCCGGGGTGGGCATCATGTATTGGAAGCGCCATTATGCCGGTCAGGTCATCGACATTCCGGAGAAACTCGTTGCAGAAGGGCACTGTACTTCCATCAACCGGAAGAATTATCGCCAGGTCAATCCTGGTGGAGCGCGCAATCTGGGAGCGGAGATCGATCTCAATTTTGACATTGAAGAGGTTGCGGCGAAACTGGGGATAGCTCATCTTTTGTTGCCTTAGTAGAAGAGTTTAGACTAATCTGTGTTCCGGCCTCACGCATCAGCGTCTCATATTTGATTTAGAAGCTCTATCCTGCGCAATGCCTCGTGGGGGAATATGCCAAGCTTAGCTGTTGCCATTCCAACTTATAATCGTATAGAAGTTCTTCTCCGATGCTTAGCTCACCTCGAGAAGCAAACTATATCCGGATTTGAGGTGATCCTTGTCGACGATGGATCTACCGATACAACGCGGGAAAGAATAGAACAGTACAGATCTGCGACGCCCTTGCCGCTCCGCTACTTGTATCAGCAGAACAGCGGACCGGCGCGAGCCCGGAATATGGCTCTGGATAACGCCGAGGCCGAGGTAAGTGTATTTATCGGCGACGACATTTTTGCGACACCAACCTTTCTAGAAGAGCACGTGAGATTTCATCAGGCGAATGCGCAAGAGAATGCTATCGCCATAGGGCTGACTCGCTGGTGTGAAGAAGGGCAGGCAGTCACCAAATTAATGCGCTGGCTGGACTCAGAGGGGCTGCAGTTCGCGTTCGGCGGATTGCTGGCAGGTAAGAAGCCCGGGTGGCAGAATTTCTACACCAGCAATCTCTCCTGCAAGACAAGCTTTCTCCGCAAACATCGATTCGACGAGTCGTTTCGGACCGCAGCCTATGAAGACCTCGAACTAGCTCTAAGGCTGCATCATCAGAATGCGCTATCCCTGCAGTTTTTGCCTACAGCGATAGCGGAACACTTTCACCCCACCGATTTTCAGAGCACCTGCAAACGTATGCAGATGGTCGGTGAGGGGCATTTCACCTTCAGCGAACTCTGGCCGGAGCATCTTAGATACAGGCCGATGTCGGCGCGGAGCAGGATTCTGTATCAATGTTTGACGCGACCGCCCTATGTGCTGAGAGTGCTCTCCATAGCTACAGCCGCGGTAAGCAAAGTATGGTGCCCCAATCCACTGATGACCCGGGTGCTGGAGCTATATGGCCGGCGGGGATACGAGAGCGCTTCCTCTAAATGGAAACACTGATGGCTCTTCGAACTTAGGGCTACGTTGATTGCGCCTTTGATCTCTCTTCTATACTGGAGGCGAATGCCAGGATCCGCTAAACCAAACTCCATTGCCGTCATTATTCCTACCTATAACTCTATGAGGCATTTGAAGGAGACCTTAGAAAGTGTTTTCAGCCAGACACTTCTCCCCGATGAAGTGCTGGTCAATGACGACGGGTCTACGGATGGCACTGCCGATTTTGCCGAGAGCTATGGTCCCTCCATTCGTGTTTTCCGTCGCGCCAATCAACGCCAGGCTGCCAGCCGCAACTTCGCTGCAACGCAGACAGAATGCGAGTGGCTGGCCTTTCTCGACCATGATGATCTCTGGAAGTCCACGAAGCTCGAGCGACAGATGGAAGAGCTCATGTGCAATCCCGCTGCCGACCTTTGCTATTCCGCCCGCGTTACCTTCGTCGAGAATGGCGACCTTCGCCGCTTCGGGAATGTCCTAGCCGTACCCCCCGCCAGCGAGATAAGCCGGTCTCTTTCGGTCAACACAACATTTATGCCTGGATCGGTGCTGATCCGACGGAGCACGTACCTGGCGTTTGGCGGGTTCGACGCTTCTTTCAAGCTGGTTGAGGATTGGGATTTGTGGCTGCGCCTGCTTTACGGAGGGGTTCAGTTTGCCGCCTGCCAAGAGCCGCTGCTGATGATGCGGCTTCACGCCGGAAATCAATCCAATGATGCGATCGCCGCTCTGACGGAACAGAAGAAGATCTATCGCCGCCTCGTCGCCCCGCGTCTGCCGCGGTCGCGTCGCTGGGGGGCGCGCCAGAGGTCTCAGAGCGGGCAGGAGGCTGTCGCCGCTTTGATCTTGCGAGACGTTGGTGAGCCGCGAGCTCTTTCCATGATGCTCACTTCTATCCTCCGGTATCCCTTTGCGCAGCGACACCGCTACAAGGTGCTGGCTCACATGATCTATACCCGGCTCCGATTCGGGCCTCCTGGAAAGACAGGCTCGCGTGCTGCCCGACGAACTCTCTAGCGTGGTGAGTCTCAAGTTCATTGCCGTGAAGCGGGAAGAACGATCCCGGAGTTTTGTGGTTCACACGGGCGAAATGCGGGGATTCTTCGCTTCGCTCAGAATGACACAAAGATACCGCAAGGAACGAACTTCAGACGCAGGACACTAGCAAGATTTGCGTTATTGAGCTTCGGCGAAGAATAAGGATTTGATTCTCGGAAAGACCTGGCGCACCACGAAATTGCGAAAGACGAGCGCAACCGTAACAAAAAAGATTGGCAAGGTCAGGGCGACCTGGAGCAGGAATGCAGCGACGCTGTGTGCTGGGTGAAGAGTTTCCATAGCCCAGGAAGCCGCCGCAAAGGGAAGAGACGCAAGAATTGCCGGTCCCCATACGTTCCAGACGACTTCGAAAGGGGTAAGTCCGACGAGCCTGGAGATGTAGTGCGGCCAAAATCCAAGCTGTGCGATCAGGCTCGGAACGAGAGTTCCAAACGCCACGCCGTAGATCCCATACCGGTGCACCAGGATAATGCTCAGGGTGAGATTGGCAATCCCTTCGCCGATTGCCCATACTGCCACTGTCTTATGCTTCTCAATGCCGAATGCGATGGCTCCTGCTGTCTGGTTTGCAAAGAAGAAGAACAAAGGAACGCTAAGGATGACCAGGACGGTTCCGGACACGTGCGAGTATTGCGGCCCCATCCAAAGTCCGATGAAGGAAGCACCGCGAGCAATCAGCGTGATGATGATCGGCAGCGACACGATCATCATGGCGCGGGTGCCGTTTTTGTAAAGCATCAGCAGGCTAGCCGTGTCGCCCGCGGCTTCATAGCTGCTGGCGGCTGGCGTGAACGTACCGGACATTGAGCTAATCACCTGGCCGGCATAGCGACACAACGAGTTCGCGATCGCGTAGAAGGTCACCGCCGCGGTGGAGACGAAGGCCCCCACTACCAGGTTATCGGTTTGATAGACGAGTTGAACCGCGATTGTGATGAGGAACGTGTAAGAGCTATAGGACCAGATCTTCTTGAGTGTCTGTCTTTTTGGTCTTGCAAGTTGAATGCGAAGTTGAGGGTAAAGACGGTGTGCGATCCAGACCTGAAGAAGCTTTCCAATCGAAACGGCGATGAGTTCGCAGGCGGCAATGGCGACGATGCCGCGACCGCTGCGCAACACCAACACGATTCCGATCACGCGGATGGCTGTCTGCACCAGGGTTACATAATTCTGCAAGTCGTAGCGATTGAGAGCGGAGATCACGCCGCCCAGCACACCCAGTGACATGGTGATTGCCGTCGTCACTCCAATCAGCAAGATGGCTTTCCGGGCGTCGTTCGCGAGATCAGGGGGGACCTTGAAGATGTGAGGAAACACGGCGGCTAACAACGCGCTGAACAGCAGCGTCACCGCGCTGATTTGCAAGCGGACCCAAAGCGCAGCAGAAGTGGCTTCTGAAGCGCCTTGATGATCTTGTCTGGTGTGTCCCTGCGAGACAAACCGCAGGACAGAACTTTGCATTCCAAGATCCAAGAGGTTCAGGTAGCCCATGACGGACACCGTGAGAATCCAAACGCCGTAGGCCACATTTCCAAGGCGGTGCAGGATAAATGGGGAGAGGAAGAAGCCCGCTGCCATATTGGCGAGCGTTCCGATCCAGTTGAAGAGCACGTTTCGGGCGATGTGTCGTACGCGCAACTGCAAGTGAATCCCCTTGTGCGGACGCCAGTGGGTAGAAGGCGTGGGTAAGCCTCAGCAGGCGCGTGGCATCCCACAGAACCAGGCGAGCTGCAGCCGGCGGCGGGTGCATGCAACCAGTCGAGAGGCATAGAATAACACCGCGGTGGAGCGCGTTCTCTACCACTTCCGGATCAAAGACAGCCTCTAGGATCGACCTATCGATGACGTATCATGAGGGGCATAGAGGAGCAGGAGGTCCGAGATGCAGCTGCATAAAGACGTCTGGACGCCTGCTAACGGAGGCGGAGGCGCTCTGTTTTGCAAGGGACTGAGTACCGCAGCTCAACGTCTCATGCCCGGCCGCGGCTATGCCGTTAGCGGGCTGCTCTCCGCTATCTATGCCATTCGCGCGATCCGCTCAGCAGACCGGACACTTTTATGAAGCTTGTGTTCTGGATCTGCGCAGCATTGACCGTTTATACGTACATCGGGTATCCAGTGTTGCTCAAACTCCTTGTGCGATTGCATCGGTATCCGATCCGGTGCGCCCCGATAACGCCAAGCGTCTCCATCTGCATCGCAGCTCGCAATGAAGAACTGAATCTTCCGGCCAAGCTGGACAATCTGCGGCGTTTGCAATACGCAGGCGGGAAGCCCGAGATCATCATCGCGTCTGACGGCTCCTCAGACCGAACCGCCGCCATCCTGCTCGAGCACGCCTCGACGATCACTCCGGTGATTCTGGAGCGTTCCAGCGGGAAGGCCTGCGCCTTGAACGCGGCTGTCGAGCAGGCGACGGGAGACATTCTTGTGTTCCTCGATGCGCGGCAGGTTGTGGCTGCGGACGCTGTGTCGGAGCTGGTCTCCTGCTTTGCCGACCCCTCTGTGGGCGCGGTTAGCGGCGAACTGCTGCTCGAAGACGGCGTTGCTTCCTCTTCCAACGGGCTCGGGATTTATTGGAAGATCGAGAAAGTCATCCGAAAGCTGGAATCCGCCTCGGGCTCGGTCATCGGCGTCACAGGAGCAATTTACGCGATGCGGCGCGAACTTTATCCGGGGATTCCGCCGGGAACTATTCTGGATGATGTTTTTGTTCCCATGCACGTGGCCCGTATGGGCCGGCGGGTCGTTTTCCAGCCCTCCGCCTCGGCCCGCGACCGCCTATTCGGCGAACAGGGGAAAGAGTTTTCCCGCAAGGTCCGCACCCTGACGGGCAACTACCAGCTTCTGAAGCTCGCGCCTTGGCTACTGTCCCCTGCGAATCCTCTACTCTTCCGCTTCATCAGCCATAAGCTGCTGCGCCTGGTGGTTCCTTTGCTTCTCGTGCTGATGTTTGCGGCGTCCGCGGCATGTGGAGGGTGGTTCTATGGGAATGCGTTCAGGATGCAAGTGCTGTTCTATGTGCTGGCGATTCTGGGAATGCTCAGCCCGAAAGCGAACCGTCTCAAGCCGGTAGGCATCGCGCATACCTTCGTCCTTCTGAATGTGGCGGCCACCCTGGCGTTCTATAACTTCGTCGCGGGTCGAAAACGGATATGGGTATAACTGCAATCAGCTCGTGAGCTGTGCATGTTATAAGCCATTGAGGAAGAAGGATTGTCGTGGGAACGGGTATCGGACATTACATCCCGCTGGTCGCCTACCTGGGTTTCTGGGTCATGTCCCTGATCTCTTTGGGGGGAAGGCCTAAGCTCGGGCTGTATTATCTGATTCCTTTTATTCCGTATCGGACAATGCGCGATCACTTTCTGAATTATCCGCTCGGCGCCAATGTACTGACCATCCTGGTACTGGCGATCATTCTCGGCGCGCTCACCCGGGGTAAACATCTGCCCAGAACAAAGCTCTACGCAGTATGGCTCGTCTACGGTGTCTACCTTTACTTCTCCATGTGGATCGGAACGGCTCTGGGCAATGCGCCTGCTCCGATCTGGCTCTCCGACGCGAACTTTTCGACGTGGAAGGATTACATGTTAATTCCTCTGGTCTTCGCGGCGGCCGGGCTCGTGATCGAAGACCGGAAGACAATCAGAACCGTCATGGTGATCAGCGCAGTGGCGCTCCTCTTCATCGACAGGAGTTCGCTTTTGGAGAGCTTGACCAGAAGCTGGTCCAGCTTCGATGAGAATAAGCGCAGTGGAGGTCCGCTCGCGTACGGCGCGAATCAAACGGCCGCCTTCTTAGCCGAATTTGGAGTGTTCTTCTGGGGCGTGGGCCAATTTACCAAGAAGACCTGGCGCAAGATGGCACTCTATGGGCTGGTGGGGATCACCATGGCTGCGGCGATGTACACCTTCTCGAGAGGTGCTTACGCGGCGATCCTGCTTAGCTGTGCGGTGCTCGCCGTTCTGAAGGATCGCAAACTCCTGCTCGTTCTCGGCGTATTCCTTGTCACGTGGCAGGCGGTGGTGCCTACTGCCGTTCGCGAACGCGTGACAATGACCAAGGACACCAATGGACAACTGGACCTCTCCGCGCAAGAGCGGCTTGCTCTGTGGGAAGACGCGAAACAGGGGTTTGTCAACAGCCCTATTGTTGGTAAAGGGTTTGCCACGTTTCAGTATGGGCATCACGCCGCGGGCCTCGACGATACCCATAACTGGTATGTGAAAGTGCTGGTAGAGACAGGCATCGTTGGCTTTGTCTTTGCGTGGATGCTGCTTCAGCAATCTTTCACCATCCCATGGCGGCTCTTCCGACGGGCCAAGGACCCTCTTTATCGAGGGTTGGGTCTAGGCCTTGTGCTGGCTTTATGTTGTTGCATCATCGTCAACATGTTCGGCGATCGCTGGACTTATCTTGAGATCAGCGGCATTTTGTGGATTCTTATCGCAGCTGCGGCTCGCGCGGCTCAGCTTACGCTTTCGGAAGCGGCTCTCGATGGAGTAGAAAACGAATTCAGCCAGCCGGGCCGCACCAGCAGAGCAGCTCCGGTATTCGCCGCGTTATTGCCTGGAGAATATTCAGGATCCTTTATGGCCTTAGGCTTCGATGATGCGATGAATCTCGAAGGGGGCAAACGTGACCATCGCGTCCACAGCGAGTCAACACAAAAGAGTGAGTGGAAGGCGCTGTGAGCGGCGCTATGAGTACATCCATGGCATCGCCGTCGATCTCGCATTCGCCCAGGGCGCGTAAGGCGGAACACCTACCGTCACTGGACGGACTCCGCGCTCTTTCTATCGGCCTTGTACTGCTCGGTCATGTGGGCGGCACGCGCGGCTTCCCGGCAGTCGATCTACGCGTCGGCGACTACGCTCACCTCGGCGTAGTCGTTTTCTTCGTCATCTCCGGATTCCTCATCACGCGACTCATGCTCCTCGAGCGCGCCGCCAAAGGCCAGGTTTCCCTCAAGCGGTTCTATTTACGGAGAGCTCTGCGTCTTTTTCCGGCGGCCTACGCCTACATCGCTGTCGTCTGCCTTTTGTGGGCTGCCGGCTTCCTGCACCTGCACGCCACTGACATTTGGCACGCCGTTACCTACACGGTCAACTACCTTCCGGAACACGGAAAGCAGATCGGCCATCTCTGGTCGCTCTCCGTCGAAGAGCAGTTCTATCTGCTCTGGCCGCTGGCTTTTGTGTTGCTCGCGATGACGCGTCTGCGTTGGCTTGCTGTGGGCGTGCTCGCTCTAGGCCCGCTGGCACGCGCCTTTGCCTGGTTCTTCCTGCAGGGGACGCCCTACCGCGACCTGGAGATGTTTCCGATGATCGCCGACACGCTGGCCATGGGCTGCCTGCTGGCGCTATTGAGCGGGTCGCTCGAGCGAAGAGCCTGGTACCAACAACTGCTGAGGCCGATCGTTTCACTCTCGCTGCTCGGGATTGTGCTGCTGCTTAATAGATATATGGATTACACGGTCGTCGCGGTTCTTGGCACGTCCATCTTGAATGTCTGCCTTGCTATCCTGATCCACAGGTGCATCCTCCGACCTGACGACTGGTTTGGCCGCTTCCTCAACTGGAAGCCGGTAGCTTTTGTGGGCGTTCTCAGCTACTCGTTTTATCTGTGGCAGCAGCTCTTTCTCAACCGCCAGGCCAGCGCGTGGATCAACATTTTTCCGCAAAATATTCTGCTCGCCATTCTGGCAGGATTGGGATCGTACTACCTGCTGGAACAGCCCCTGCTGAAGTTGCGGAGGCAACTTCGCCCCTGATGACTTTCATGCAGCCGCGAGACAAACCGGACTCGATGATCCAGGCGCTCTCTCAAGATAGCTCGCACCAGCTCGATCCCGAAGACAGCGCTCTCCCTCATGTTCTGCTGGTGTTGGATCAGTTTCCCCGCGTCCTTGGTGGCGGAGAACGCATCGTGTTGAAGCTCGCTGCTCTTCTGCCGCATTACGGCTACCGGGCCTCGATCCTCACCTTTGCGGTGCATCCTGAGAACACGGAGGTCCGATCCGCGCCGTGTCCGGTTTACCTGCTGCCGCTCGAGCGCACGTATGATCTTCGGGCTCTTCGCGGAGCTCTCGCTCTGCGTGACTTCCTCAAGGAGCAGAAGATCCAGATTGTCCAAACCTTCTTTGAAAGCTCTGATCTCTGGGCGGGTATGGTGACCAAGGCCCTGTCTTCTGCGCGCCTGATTTGGAGTCGCAGAGACATGGGCATACTGCGGAGCCGCAAACACTCCATCGCCTACCGCCTGATGCGCCGCGCGCCAGATGCGGTTTTCGCTGTCTCTGATCAAGTCCGCCGCCATTGCATCGAAGACGACCGTATCCCTGCCCGCCGCGTCATCACAATTTATAACGGGCTTGATCTGAATGCATGGAGTGCGGGCGGAGAGAGGCCCGCTACGCCGACGTCGCGAGTGATTACCACGGTCGGCAACATCCGTCGCGTCAAGGGACATGATGTCTTCGTCAGGGCAGCGGCTGCGCTCGCCACGCGCTTTCCGGATGTCACCTTCAGCATCGCTGGCGATGTTCTTGAAGCGGATTATTTCGCCGAGCTGCAGGCTCTCGTTCGCGAACTCGACCTGTGCGATCGTTTCCATTTCGATGGTCCTGTCACCGATCTCCCGAAGCACCTTGCCTCGGCGACTATCTTCGTTCTTCCGTCGCGCAGCGAAGGTTTTTCGAACGCAATTATCGAAGCCATGGCGGCCTCGCTGCCGGTCGTTGCAACGGACGTCGGCGGCAACGGAGAGGCCGTGCAGACAGGCGTTACCGGCTTCGTCGTTCCGCCGGATGACGACGCTGCACTGTCGGAAGCAATTCAAACGCTGCTGGAAGACCCGGGGCGAGCCCGCTCGATGGGGGCGGCCGGCAGAGCGCGAGCGGCGGATCATTTTACGATCGAAGCCATGATGAAACGGATCACTACCGCTTATGCAAACCTGCTGCGCAAAGACTGACCTTGATGCTGATCGAGACGGGCAAGCAATACAAGCGAGGACGGCGGAGATGAACAAGGGTGTGCTTCGATTGGGTATCGTCCTAGAGTGCGCCACCGCAGCAGCCTGGGTGGCGAAGGTGGTGGAGGACCTCCAATCCAGCGAATTTGCCGAGTTGAGCGCGGTGATCCTGGTCAGCACTTCTGCTGAGCCGGCAAAACGATCTCTCCGCGCGAGCATGCAAGAGCACTGGAGATTTTCCCTTTTCCGTCTTTACGAAGGCTGGGACTATCGAAGAAACAAGGCCGCTCACGATGCCTTGGCGCCTCGCGATCTCTCGGATCTCTTAATGGGAGTGCCTGCGTTCGCGGCGCGGCCTGATTCCGGCATTCTTCCCGACGAGCAACTCGCCGAGATGCAAGAGAGGAAGCTCGACGTCATTCTCAGCTTCAGCCCCTCGCCGCTATCAGGCCTGGCAGACGCCGCGCGTTTTGGACTGTGGTCCATCCGCTTTGACCAAGATGACCATAACGCTCGCAGGAACCCTGCCATGTTCTGGCGGATCTTCGACCGCAATCCTGTTTCCCCGTGCGTGGTGCAGGTCGACCGGGCTGGAGAAAGGCGTATCGCTTACGAGGGTTACGCCGCAACCGATCCGGCTTCGCTCTACCGCACGCGCAACCCGGCGTACTGGAAGATCGCAGAAGCTGCCGTACGCGCGCTTCGCAAGCTCCATCTCGGGGGCGCGGAATACATGGATTCGCTTGCCGCCTCAGAGGTGCAACCCGGCACCGCAAGCAGGCGCAAGCGCACGCTGAACAGCTTCAGTATGGCAGCCTTTATGGGGCATGAACTCGTGCGCTGGTGCAGAGCGCGCGCCACATCTCTTCAGGCGAGTGCTCCGCCGAAGTGGTGCATCGGCATCCGCTGCCGCACGGCAGGCCGCCGCTTCGACGATCCCAGCGGGTACACTCTCATGGCCTCGCCGGCCGACCGCTTTTACGCCGATCCGTTTCTGTTCGAGCATGATGGAAAGACGTTCCTTTTTTTCGAAGACTTCCGCTATCCCGAGGGTCGCGCCGTCATCTCCTGCTGCGTACTAGCAGCCGACGGAACGCCAAGCAGTCCGTATGAGGTATTGCGTCGACCCTACCACCTCTCCTATCCCTTCCTGTTCGTAGACGAAGGCGAGATCTACATGATTCCCGAGACGAGAGGGAATCGTGCCGTCGAGCTGTATCGTGCCACAGACTTTCCGCGCGCCTGGATTGGGGAGGGCGATCTTCTCTCCGGGATCGACGCGGTCGACTCGACGATCCAGCGTATCGAGGGGAGGCTATGGATGTTCACCGGAGTTTCGAATGGCAACTACTCCAACTCCGACGAACTGGCCATCTTCTCCTCCGATTCCCTGAGGGGACCTTGGAAGCCGCACCCGCAAAATCCGGTCGTCTCGGACGTGCAGCGAGCCCGTCCCGCCGGAATGTTGTTTTATGAATCGAGCCGCCTGATTCGTCCTTCGCAGGACTGCGGCAAAGCGTATGGGTATGCGCTTGTCTTTTCCGAGATACTTCGTCTGACGGAGACTGAGTATGAAGAGCGGCTGGTCGGCCGCATCATGCCTGAGAGGATCCCGCATGCGATCTCAAACCACACCTACAACCGCACGGAGCGCTTCGAAGTGGTCGATCGAACGCTTCCCGCCAGGATCGCCGACGCGCGGGGCGGCCATGATAGCCTAGAGCAAATCTCCTGATACTGTGAAGCGTGAAGCGGACGTGCAGTGCGTTTTCCTTGAGAGAAAACGGTGTCGGGACTCTCGACTCGCTCTACACCCTCAGGAGATTGGCTCTAGCCGCTACATGGTGGAAGGAACGATAGACATGCCTGCTGAGCAGCCGCCGGCGCGGTTTCTATTCGATGGGCTGCAAAAGGCACTTGCTGAAGAAGAGCATCCCCTGCACCGCCGCCCGCCCGCCGTCGTCGCTTCGGTGTTTCAAACCGGCCTCAACCTGATGCGCGACCTCGAACAGAAGGGTGTACGCGTTATCGGCATCGATTGCAACGCCGAAAATCCCGGCTTCCGCTCTCGATATGGCCGGTCGTTCCTCTGCCCCAACCCCGATAAGCACCCCGAAGACTGGATGGCTTTCATGTCGGCGCTGGCCGATGCGATCGGGGAGAAGGCGGTCCTGATCGCGGCCTCGGATCTCTTCGTCTCCGCCATCGGCCGGTACGTGGATGGTCTAAGCTCGCACTTTGTCTTCTCGGCACCGGGCTGCAAGCTGCAGGCCTCGCTTGCGACGAAGGAGACGCAGTATGCTCTCGCGCGTGAGTATGGGCTTCCGTCTCCGCTCGCGGCCCACATCCAATGCGAAGCCGACCTTGTTTCGTTCTGCCGGCGGGCGCGATTTCCCGCTCTTCTCAAGCCACTGCATCACCGCGAATGGCAGGCGCTTCCTTTGAGCAACCCGCTGGCCGGCCTTAAGACGATCTCTGCCGATTCGGCGGATGAGCTGCTCGGGCACTACGGGAAGGTGAGCACCCTCGTTCCTGAAGCGGTCGCGCAGGAGGAGATCGTTGGCCCCGATTCAGCAAAATATTGCTACCTCTCGGTGTACGCGCAATCCGGTCAACGCCTCGGCTTCTGTGTCGTGCGCGAACTGCGAGCCTATCCGCTGCTCTACGGTTGCGCTACTTTAGTTGAGCCGGTGATCGACGACGAGATCGACCAGGCGTGCCATCAATTCTTGTCGGCCATCGGTTACGTCGGCCTGTGCGAGATAGAACTCAAGCGAGACACGCGCGACGGCCAGCTTCGTCTCATTGAAGTGAATCCGCGCTTCAGCGGCACTGGGGATTCTGCTCGCTACACGGGCGTCGAAACCGGCTACATCCATTATCTCGACTTGATCGGCGAGACGCCGAGCCCAGTGACGGCAACCCAGTTTGGCTTCCGTCACCTGATGCTGTGCGCGGACCTGGCGGCTTTCCCGAAGTATCTTGAGCAGAAGCAGATCACCTGGCGCGCATGGCTCCATTCGCTTTCGGGTCGCATGGAATACTTTGACCTGGATTGGTCTGACTTCGCCAATGCGCGAATCACTGCCGTCAAAGCGGCGAGAGCCCTGTTAGGCGGTCTATGGCACACGCGAAAGCGCCGCGGTTGATCTGAGCCCCTATCGTTCTTGCGGAACATTGTTCACATAGCCTGTCGAGCCGCTGGTTGCCACAATCTTTCCCGGATTGCCCAGCACCACGGACCTCTCGGGAACGTCGAAGTTGACGTACGCGCCCGGGGCGATCAGGGCCTCGCGGCCGATCGTCACCTTGCCTACCAGAATTGCATTTGCGCCAACCCAGACGCGATCTTCAAGGGTCGGCGCGCCGATACGCGAGCCTCGGCTGGTTGCGCCGATGGTGCATCCCTGAGCGATATTGATATTCGCTCCGAGCACCGCATAGGGACTAATGACCACGCCCCCGAAATGGCCGATGTAAAAGCCGGGTCCGATGCTTGTGGCCGGAGAGATTTCAAAGCCGTATTTGAACCGGTAGTGATTGAGCAGGACCCGGTAGAAGACGTAGGGCACAATCCCCAGCGATCTCTTTTTCTTGCGATACGAGGCCACCTTGCGCAGCAGGAAGGTGTAGCGAAATCCGGGCTCGCGCCAAATGGCCCGCAGCATGGCCGCTCGATCCGTGGCGCCGGTATAACGAAACAGATCGGCTTCGATGGTTTGCCTGAACTGGTCGGCCACACTGCTCTCCCTTCAGGCTGTGGCAGGGAATAACTCTTTCGTGGAGTTCACCGCCGCATGGTTGGCGCTTTGTCTATGGTCTACTAAAAGCCGTCCCTGATATTAGAGAGAACGGGAATGGAACCAACCTGTGCATAGCCATCTTATTGCCAACGTAAGGCGGTCTGGGCCGTGCTGACCCTTCCCCTGCTATATCACGAACTGCGTCCCGAGCCGAGCAGCTATACATATGCCACCGAGTGCGCCAGCTTCCGCCGCCACCTAGCTCTCTTTCAGAAGCTGGGGGAAGACCCGGGCATGCTGAGGCCGGAGATCACGTTCGACGACGGACACATGTCCAACTTCGAGTACGCCCTGCCTATGCTGCAGGAGCAATCGATGGCAGCGCGATTTTTTATTACCGTAGGCTGGACATCTGCCCGATCTGGATACATGGGATGGAATGAGCTGCGTGCGTTGCATGCCGCCGGGCAGAGCATCGGCGCTCATGGCTGGACGCATACGCTGCTTACTCACCTTGATACCGGCGCTTTGGACCGGGAGCTGCGCGGGGCCCGCGAAACGCTCGAGGATCGGCTCGCGACTTCTGTGATCAGCATGTCGCTGCCCGGGGGGCGCTTCAACCAGCAGGTGCTCGAAGCTTGCACAGCGGCCGGCTACACGGAGATTTGGACCTCGATCCCGCATGCCGAACCCTTTCCGTTCGGTCCTGTTCTGGGCCGCCTCAATATGCGCGGGAGCATGACCGAAGCGTGGCTGGAGAGGCTCCTGCAGCCCGGCACAGGCGTGCTGCGCGGGCTGGAGCGTGAGCAGCGAGTGAAAGATGCAGCGAAGGCTGTGCTCGGCGATCGCCTGTATGCAAAGGTCTGGGCTATTTTGAATCGGCAGAAGGCTGATTCCGAAGCTCTCGGCGACGGCTCAACCGCCGGCTCAAGCGGCGAGGCGGATCGATGAGAGTCCTGCATGTCATCAGCAGCGGGGGGATGTATGGCGCCGAAGCCGTCATCCTTAACCTCTCACGCACGCTGCACGAGCTGGAAGACGAGGAGCAAGCCGGTCACAGCAGCGAGCTCGCCGTTTTTACCAGCGCGGCCCAGCCGAATCACGAGCTCTATGCCGCCGCCCGCCGTGAGGGAGTCCTCACCCACCCGATTGCGTGCGAAGGACAGCTCGACCGTTCGGTTCCGGCGGCCCTTCGCGCTCTTGCGCCGCGGCTATGTGCAGACATCGTTCATGCGCATGGCTACAAGGCCGACCTGTATTGCTGGGCGGCGTTCCGCAAAACGGCTGTGCCCCTGGTCTCGACCTGCCATACCTGGTACGACAATGACCTCGCCGTGCGCCTCTACGGCAGCCTCGATCGAGCAGCCCTGCGAGCCTTTGACGGTGTCGTCGCGGTCTCCGAAGAAGTGCGCGAGCGTCTGCTTAGCGCAGGGGTACACGCGGCCAAGGTCCGTGTCATTTCGAATGGGATCGATCTTCGTCCCTTCTCGGGCAGGCGTTCGGTGGAACGATCGGCAGGGCCGCTGCGCGTCGGTCTGGTGGGCAGGCTCGCGCCTGAGAAAGGTTGCGACTTGTTTGTTCGCGCCGCAGCTCAGGTGCTCGCGCATCTGCCGGAGGTTCACTTCTTGATCGCAGGCGACGGGTCGGAACGCGAGCGCCTCGAAGGCCTCATCGCGGAGCTCGGTTTAGGGAAGAAAGTAACGCTGGCCGGGCGTTGTGACGATATGCCCGCGTGGTATCAATCACTCGATCTCCTGGTCTCTTCTTCCCGGCAGGAAGGGCTTCCCATCGCGCTGCTCGAAGCCATGGCGTCGGCCTTGCCGATCGTCGCGACCAAGGCGGGCGAGGTGCGCACTCTGGTGGTCGACGATGTTACGGGGAAGCTGGTGGAAGTCGGCGACGTCCCCGGTCTTGCCGAGGCTATCTTAGAGCTTTTGCGCAACAGCTCGCTCCGGCGAAGCTTGGGCGCCGCCGGCCGCGAGCGCGTCGCTTCGCGGTACTCCGCGAAACAGATGACCGCCGAGTACCTCAGCTTCTATCAGGACGTCGTGCACCGGCGCAGTGCAATCGCCGCGAGGCGCTGGGCATGAAGTCTGACCGGCGCGAGACCGTCTTCATGATGGATCTGTGGGCGACTGTCCCGTATTACACCGCGTATCTCTCCCGATCGCTGCTGGAGAGGGGCGCTGCTGTCACGGTGGGATCCATCTCCTACTACCTTGATCCGGGATGTTTTACCGATCGCGGGATTCGACTTCGTCCCGGGTTATTGGACGTGGTCGGCCGCTTCCGATTGCCGAAGCTGCCGCGCAGGATTTTGAAGCTGCTGGAGGGGATGGTGAATCTGGCTGCACTTACCCTGCGCTTTCTGGTCTCACCGCCTGACGTGATCCATGTGCAATATCTGGCGATGTTGCGGTGGAGGGTACCGCTGGATCTTTGGTTCCTGCAGCTCTGCCGCAGACGGAGTTCGCGTGTCGTCCTCACGGTTCACGATCTTCTGCCTCACGATACGGGCGAGGCGTATAAGCAGACCTTCGTTGGGCTGTACAGCAGCGTGGATGCGATCATCTGCCATTCGGATAATATCCGGAGACGGCTGGAAACTGAGTTTGGAGTCTCCAAGCAAAAGCTGTGGGTGATTCCGCATGGCCCATTCTTCTACGATCTTTCCACGGATGGCTCGAACGAGATTCTGCAGCGGCTTGGTTTGGCGGGCAACCAGGTTCTTGTCTTGTGGCAAGGCATCCTCTTTCCTTACAAAGGAGTCGATCTGCTCCTGCGCGCCTGGCGCGAGGTCGAAGCGAGCGGGCTCGATGCCTACCTGCTCATTGCTGGAACGGGAGCCCCGGAACTGCTGGAGCAGATCCGGCAGCAGGCGAGGGAGTTGAAGCGGGTAAAGCTGCACTTGAAGTTTGTCTCTGCCGAAGAGCTGGTTGCCTTATATCGCGCCGCGGACGTGGTGGTTTATCCATATCGGGCGATTACCACCAGTGGAGCTCTGGCCACTGGACTGGCGTTGGGAAAGACGATTGTGGCCAGCGATCTGCCTGTATTTCGAGAGGTGCTTGTCGACAGGAAGAATGCTCTGCTGGTTGACCTGACGAACGCCGACGCGCTTGCCGCTGCCCTGATCGAATTGATTGGCGAGCCGAGACTGCGGGAACAACTCGCAGGCGCGGTGCGGGCGATGCGCTTTGGCGATCAGTCCTGGCAGGTGATCGCAAAACAGACGATCGAGGTGTATGAGAGCGTTCTAGAGCATACGGGTACTGCGAAGGTGCGTTGAGGACAAAGGCGGGCGGCTGTTGGTGGTTGTTTCAGCCGTCGGGGACGGCACCAAAGGGGTATAGGCTTTGCTCCGGACTCTCGAGTATGCTACACGCGTATGCGAAGCTCTACGCGGGTCGCTTTTTTTCCCGATTCGTTCCACGAAGTCAATGGCGTCGCGCATACCAGTCGCAATTTTGCGGCGTATGCGGAGCGTCACGGGCTTCCGTTTCTTTGTGTTCGCGCCGGGGCGGCGAAGGGGCGAACGAGTCGAACGAGCGGCTCGGTGATAGCGCTTGAACTCGGGCGGAGTCCGTTTGCGATCGGAATGGAACATGATCTCCACTACGATCTACTGTTCTGGAGGCATGCGCGTGCCGTCGGTTCTGCTCTGGATAGCTTTCGTCCCGATCTGATTCACATTACCGGGCCAAGCGAACTCGGGCTGCTTGGTGCGTATTTCGCTCAACAACGGAAGATCCCGTTAGTCTCCGCCTGGCAGACGAACCTTCACGAATATATTCCGATGCGTCTGGCCCGCTTTACGCGGTTTCTCCCGTTCGGGTATGCGGCAGCCGCAGACCGAGCTCTGGAAGCCTGGAGTTTACAAGCCTTGCTGCGCCTCTATCGTAAGGCGAAGATCATCTTTGCTCCTAATCAGGAGCTATGCCTTTGGCTGGCGAACACGCTTGGGCTTCCCTGTCACCTGATGAACCGCGGTGTCGACACAGAGCTTTTCTCTCCTGTACGCCGTTCCAGACCGCCGGGTTCTCCGCTCGTACTAGGGTACGTGGGCCGGCTATCGCTGGAAAAAAATGTGGGTGTGTTGCCGGGCATTGCCAAGCAAATGAATCAGCTCGGCTTCCCCGAAGTCGACTTCCTGATCGTCGGCCAAGGCGCGGAGGAGGCCTATCTTCGGTCCGATCTCAAGCGGGCAGAGTTCACCGGGGTCTTGCGCGGCGAGGCGCTGGCGGAGGCGTACGCCAGAATGGACGTGCTCCTCTTTCCTTCACACACGGATACCTTTGGCAATGTCGTTCTGGAGGCGCTGGCGAGTGGGATTCCGGCCATCGTGACCGACCATGGCGGACCAAAACATATTGTGCGCGATGGTGAGACGGGCCTTGTGATTCCGTCCGAGCACGAGCCGGCTTCGCAGGGTGAGGCGATCCTCTTTGCCCAAGCGATTGCCGCCATCGCTCGCGATCCGGAACGGCTTAGGCGGATGGGGGAAGCGGCTCGGAACTATGCGATGGGTTGTACGTGGGATTCGATCTTCGACGGAGTCTACGCCGCGTACGAGAGCATTCTGCCGCAGACGGCTTCCGGCCAAACCGCACCGTTGAGCAGCGCTCTAATCGAGCAGCCGTCAACGCGATGACGCTCCCTGGTTCGTAGCTTATCCAGCATGCGCCTGTCGGGCTGCATGGGATAAGGCGGCTTGATTCCATCAGCTCAGCAGGCTAAGCTCCTTGTCCGCATCTTTGGCCGTCTGCGTGTTCGGGGCCAGGGCAGAGGCCTTCTTGAGTTCGGTGACTGCGCCGCTGTTATTGGAGAGTTTGGTGTAGATCATGCCGAGGTGGTAGTGGATCGAGGCGTTGTTCGGATCCACTTTGACCGCATCTTCGAGCAGGTCCCGTCCTGAGGCGTAGTTGCCTTTCTGGTAGTAGACCCAGGCCAGAGTGTCGGCTGTGTTTGGAGCGTTCGGCAGGGCGCGGCGAGCGATCTGGGCGAGCGAAAGAGCGACATCGAGGTTTTGCCCGCTCTCTACCATCAGATAGGCGAGGTTGTTTGCGGCGACCGGCTGCTCGGGTTGGATGGCAAGCGCCTTCCTGTAACTGGTCATAGCCTGGTCGCGCTCGCCTTGCGCCTCCTGGAGTGAGGCGAGAATGGTGTAGGCCTGTGCGTCGTTTGCATGCGCCGCGGTCCACTGCTGCCACCTGGCGATGGCGGCTCCCGTGTTGCCGTTGGTGACCTGAGCGCGGCTATAGGCAAGGACTGCTGCGTTGTCGTTGGGATTGAGCTGCATGGCCTTCTCAGACGAGGCGATGGCGCCGGTTGCATCCTTCGCCGCCAGCTGCAGGTCGGCCAGCAGAGTGTACAGGTCTGAACTCTGCGGCGATCTGGCGATCTGCTGCTGCACGCGCGTCATGGCCTGGGCGGGCTGCTTTTCGAAGATCAGGCAGGAGACCAGTAGACGCAGCGCGCGGGTGGAGTTCGGGTTGTGTTCGAGCGCCTGCTCGAGCAGGGGCTTGGCCTCGGGTTCCTTCTTCTGGACCAGGCGCAGCTGAGCCAGTTCGAGATAAGCGGCAGAGTTGTTGGGATCGAGTTTTATCGCTTCGTGGAAGTCTGTGTCGGCCTTTTCCAGGTCGTTCCGGCTGGCTTCGGCGATACCACGCCAGATGTAAGGGTTTGCGGCCTGCGGGGTGGCCGTTATGGCTGCGCCGGCCAGTTGCTCGAGGGTGGTGAAGTCGCGAGTCTGGATGGAGATGTCTGCGAGGCCAGCCTGAGCTTCGAGGTTTCGGGGGTTCAGCTTTTCGGCGTCGCGGTAGTTCTGCTGGGCGACGGTGATGTCGCCCTTGGCGCGAGCGGCGCGGGCCAGCCAGAGCTTGACGCCAACGCTGTCGGGGCTCGTCTTGGCCGCTTTCTGGAGCGTCGTGAAGGCCTGGTCGGTCTTTCCGTCGTTGAGCAGCAGCATCCCGTTGAGAACGGCGACTTCGGGAAGGCTGCTGTCGGTCTTGGCCAGCTCGGCGCCGATCTCCCGGGCCTTGGGAATATCTTTATTCAAGATGAGAAGGCGCGCATAGGAGAGCTTGAGGGCCGCGCTCTTGGGGTGCTTGGCGACCAGCTCCGCATAAGCCGCTTCGCCCCTGGGAAGTTGATTGGTACGGATGTAGTAGTTGGCGAGCATGCCGGCACCCGCCTCGTTGTCAAAGAGATCATCGGTAGCCTGGCGGTAGGTGGCCTCCGCCTGTGCGGTGTCATTCTGGCGCAGGTAGAGGTCGGCGAGCGTGGCGCGCGCCATCAGGTTTTTGGGATCGGCCGCCACCGCCCCTTTCATCTGGTCGAGAGAGCCGGCCAGATCCCCCTTCTTTTGCAGAAGCGCCGCCAGAACGATGCGGGCGTTGATGTTCTTGCCGTCCAGCTCGACCGCCTTGCGCAGTTGCTGTTCTGCGTCGCTTACGGAAGCGGGATCGCTGCTCTGGATCATGCCCAGGGTGGCGCGAAAGGCCGCCCGATTCGGCTCGATGGAGAGCGCATGTTGTATCTGGGCCAGCGCCTCGGGACGATTTCCCTTCGACGCTGCCACGCCAGCCAGAATGGCAAAGGCATCTGCATTGCTGGGCTGCATGGCGAGAATGGCGTTGGCCTGCTCGGCGGCGCGATCGGGAGCCCTGCCTGCCAGCAGGAGATTGCCGAGATCGACGCGCGCTGCGACGTTGCCCGGCTGCAGGTCGACGGTGCGCCGCAGTTCTTGAAAGCCGGGCTGGACCGCGCCTTCCTTGAGATAAACCTTCGCAAGCTGGTAATGAGCGTCGGCGAAGTTATGATCCACCTTGAGCGCATTCGAGAGCTGGATGATGGCTTCCTTGTCCTTGCCTTCGGAGGCGTACCGTTTGCCGCTCTGCAGATACCGCTGCTTCTCCTTGTTGGGATCGCGATGGCAGCCGAGCGTAAGACCGAGGCTGAGAGAGACTGTCAAGACTGCCGATACGCGAAGGAACGGGACAAGTGAAGATTTCAGCATGCTATTTCCTCAAACTCTTCTGGATCAATCTAAACCAAGTGCATCTGAGCCGCTGCCCGCTCTATTGTCTAGCCTGGAGGCTGCCTTCTGCCGCCGGAGACGCTACCACTTTTGTGTGCTCAGTTAGGAATGAACTTCGGCAGATAAGGCGTCATCTGCCCGGTGAACTGCACGGCACGGTCTCTGGCAGCATCGACCGATTCATTCGCCAGAATCGGTGTAATGACCCGGACCAGAGCGCCATCGGTCCGGTTGGTGCGAATCGCGTCGCTTACCATGTAGAGCTTGGCAAGATATTCGTTGGGAATGCTGCGGCCGTGCGCCTGGTACCAGTAGATGACGAACTGCCTGGATTCGCCGTTGCCGATGACGTACTCGCCGACTTGATAGTCTTTGCCAGTCACGTCCTTGAGGCTGACGTACCTTTGCGAGTCGAAGGTCCATCCGGCGCCCGGCAGACAATGCTGCGGGGAGTGCATGGTCTGGCCTGTGCGCTGGGTCGGAAAGTATCCGATGAAGAGGCTGATCGGCGGGGTTGGGATACGGCCAGCGCCTAGTCCGTCGGCCGAGGGGTTCGCCATGGAGCTGCGGGTGGTGTAGACCCGGTTGAGGAAGTCGCCTTTTCCGAGCACCGCAAGGGTGTCGTCGTCCAGGGGAAAGTCCTGTGCCGTCCAGCCGCCGAAGGTCTGCGGCATCAGGCGGAGGGGCTCGCTGGGCGGAACGTTATCGGTGTCGCCGCGGCTTTCGAGGACAAAGGCGGTCGCCAAAAGAAGCAGGAGGATGGTCCAGAACTTGAGCGATTTCATAGCACGTGCGCTTTCACCGGCGAGACAAGCCGCATCAGTCGATGGACCAGATAGAGACATACCAGCGAGATGACGAACATGACCCAACCGGAGAATTCGTGAAAGAAGCCCAGCGCCTTGACGGGATTCCAGTACTGCACGCAAAGGCCGGTACCGACGATGCGGAGAACATTGGCGGCGACGGCGATGGGAATACTCGCGAGCGCAAGCAGAAGGCGTCGCCGGGTGGTGCGCTCCAGGAAGTAGCCGTAGAAGACGGCAAGCGTGAACAAACTCATCAGCGAGCGGATGCCGCTGCAGGCTTCGGCCACCTCGAGCTTCATCACCGGAAGCTGGATGACGTTGCCTTCGAGCAGAACGGGGACGCCGAGCCACGGCAGAACATCACTGGCCAGCCGGGAGGCGAAGAGCTGCAGCGGAAAGGTGATCTTGTTGAACAGGATGGTAGGAAACGGGATCGCCAGGACGAGGACAAGAAGAGGGAAGCGAAGCTCGCGCAGCATCTGCCCCCCGCAGAGTGTCCAGATGATCCCAGCCAGCAGGAAGACAAAAGAGATGCGGGCGGTGAATAGATCCACCCCGTAGACGCCCAAGATGAGGATGGCGATCGACGCGAGGACAAGGAAGATTCCGCTCCAGGACTGTGTGATCGGAGTGCGCGCGAGAACCTTCCGCTTGTCCCACAGAAGGAACATCGCGAAAAAAGGCACCAGAAAGCCGTGCGAGTAGTCCGGAATGGTGTACCAGTCATAGACGAGCTTGATGGCGACTCTGTAGTAGAGGACGATGAGCAGGGCTGCGATGGCAACCTGGGGCGCCCACACGCTCCAGCGCAAGCCCGTTCCGCCGGTCTGCTGGGCGGGGTTCCCGGGGACGCGAGTGGCCGGAGATAGCTCGACGTCGGTGGTGTGGGTGGCCATTCGTAAGGAGTTATACTTCACGAACCTCATGTATGCAATCGCCGTACCGTGTCACACTGGCAGATTCGGCCTGTCAGATTCGGCCTCCCCGGGGGCGGCGGACACCAAAGTGGTAGACAGTATGCCACGGAAGAGAAAAAGATTACCCTCTTTCGCTGCTAACCTGCGTATAGTGCCGACTTGCAAAAGATGACCCTTTTTATGCGCCGAAGATCTGCAGTTATCGATCAGGAAAATCGATCCGCCATGGGATGTTTGGCATTCGCCGTGCTCATAGTCTTTGGAGCCTTAAACATCTGATCTAACGGCGAGTGCTGCAGGACTACAGGGCTAAATGAAACGACGGCAGCTGTGGCGTCCAGGGAGTTCTGATTAAGTCGGAAGTCATTGGCTGCGGAGCAAGTTTGGGGTGAGCATCGGGAATACGAGTAGAAAGGTACTGAATGTATGGACTATGTGAAGGATATCGGGATCCTTCGCTGCGCTCAGGCTGACAGCAAGAACTCGGAGCAGCACTTAATCCGAGGCTCCCTAGATGGTACTGCGAAGCAACGATGGAGCAATGTGATGGAGCGGTTTGGTCTGGTTCTGGCGGTAACTTTGCTGTGCGCACCTCTGGTGGCCGGTTCCCAGGAGCCCGCGCCTGCGGGACTCCAGCAAAATGCGGGCGCTTCCGAGACCGGCGCAGGCCAGAAGACCTCGGCGCCGACCTCGAACGTTGCCGCTTCGCAGTATGCCGGGCCTATGGATGCTTCCCGTTATGTCATCGGGCCTGAGGATTCACTGCAGGTAACGGTCTGGAAGGAACCTACGCTGTCGGGAACATTCCCGGTGCGGCCCGATGGCATGATCTCCCTGGTGCTGGTTGGGGATCTGCCGGCAGCCGGAAAGACGCCGACCGCGCTCTCGGCCGATATCACGCAACGGCTCAAGAAATACGTGCAGGATCCGGTGGTCACGGTTGCGGTTCTGGGAGTGAACAGCCAGCGCGTCTTCATGGTCGGCGAGGTGGGCAAGGTCGGATCCGTCAAGCTGACCCCCGGAATGACCGTTCTGCAGGCGATCGTGACGGCCGGAGGGCTGAACCAGTTTGCGAACTCGAAGCATATTTATATTTTGCGCAGCGTCAGCGGCAAGGAGCAGAAGATTCCCTTCAACTACAAGCAGGCACTGAAGGGCATTGACGAAGGGGCGGCGCTGCTGCCTGGAGACACAATCGTCGTTCCATGAAGAACACCCTCAAGATCCGGACGGCCCTATCGGCGGTGCTCCTGGCGCTGGTTCCGCGAGCGCAAGGGCAGGCTATTCCCGCCGGCATTGCAGCCGCTCCGCAAGATCCATTTTTGCCTGCTCTGGACGGGAAGGTTCACTATTCCTTGACTGCGTCCGAGCTCGTGCAGTTTGGGTATTACGGCCCGGGGGGAACGGTGGAGACGACGGCCCTCTCGGGCAATGTCGCCTATCAGAGTACAAGCATGGTTCGTCCGTTCAGCCTGCTTGCTTCGGCAGGTCTCCTGCTGGGGAACCAGCCGGGACTGAATGGCGTCTCAAGCTATGAAAATGTCTCCGTCTCGCAAGGGCTTGTGACGCGAAGCTGGGTGTTCAATCTCTCCGATTCATTAAGCTTCCTGCCGGAGTCGCCAACCACGGGATTGTCGGGCGTTCCAGGGACGGGCGACCTTGGAGTGGTCCCCATACAAGGTCCTGCGAACGGTCCGGGGGGCGGTATCTTGTCCTATGCCGGCCGACAGATCGCAAATACCTTGAGCGGCAGCGGGGAGCGGCGGCTGGATCACGCCACCTCCTTGAGCGGGTCCGCGTCATGGTCTGTGCTTCAATTTCCAAACAGCAGCACGTCGGGCGGCTTCAACAGCTCGCAGGTCTCCGGTACCGTGGCGGTGAATCGCCGCATCGATTCGCGGAGCTCTGCCAGCCTGAACGCGATGTACGAGACCATATCCTACAGCGGCGCGCAGGTGGGCTTGTTTGCGCCCGATATCGAGGTGCGCGGCTTGAATGTCTCCTACCAGAGGCGGTTGACCCGATCTCTGTCGGCCGCCGGCTCGATCGGTCCGCAGTGGGTCTCGAGCTCGGACAGCCGGCTTATCCCTTCCTCGCTGAACCTGGCGGCGACGGCGAGCCTGACGTATGCTCACCGCGACACGAATGCTTCGGTGGCGTACTCTCGAGGCGTGAATGCGGGTTCGGGAGTGCTCCCAGGCGTCAACTCCGACAGTATCTCCGGAGGAATCGGGCGTTCTTATGGCAGAGACTGGGTGACTTCCGCGTCGGGCTCCTACGTTCGCAGCTCCGGTCTGACCCAGGTTCAAGCCGGAGCGGGTGCTCCGGTGAACGCAACCTACGACACAGCGTATGCGGGAGTGCAGGTGACCAGACGCATCAACCAGCCACTCTCCGCGTATGCGAGCTATAACGTGCAGCACCAGTCTTCGAACGGCCTGTCCGGCGCGCAAACGCCCTTCAGCGGCACGTCCCACACGATTGGAGTGGGAATCACATTTACTCCACGGTCAACGCGCCTTGGACAGTTTTAGGAGTCGCTATGCTTGGACATCGTCCCATGACGGTACCGGATTACGTGGCCATCTTGAAGAAGAGGTGGTGGATCCTTGCGATACCCGCGATTGTGTTTCCTGTGCTTGGATATGCGATCACCTTCTTGATTCAGCCGGAGTACATCTCGCAGACCCTGGTGCTGGTCGAGCAGCAGAAGGTTCCGGACTCTTACGTAAAGCCCGTGGTCACGGAAGACCTGACAGGCAGACTGGCGACGATGAAAGAGCAGATCCTGAGCCGCTCTCGCCTGCAGCCGATCATTGAACGCTTCAACCTGTTCGCCAACGCGAAGATGACGATGGACGACCGCATTGATCAGACGCGCAAGAACATCGGCATCAATCCGATCGAGTCCACGATTGCGCGAACCAACGGGCTGCCTGGGTTCTTTATCTCCTTCAAGGCTGGAGATGCGCGCACGGCGCAGCTTGTCTGCGGCGAGATCACATCGCTGTTTGTGAGTGAAAATCTGAATGACCGCGCGGCCTCGGCGGAGGGAACGACCAATTTCCTCAAAGGCCAGCTTGCCGACGCCAAAGCCAAGCTGGATGAACAGGACGCCAAGCTGGAGAAGTTCCAGCAGACCTACATGGGGAAGCTGCCGGGAGCGGAAGCCGGCAACATGAACATGATGACTACGTTGAATACACAGCTCGATGCCGCCACCCAGGCACTGGCGCGCATGCAGCAGGACCGCAGTTATGCCGAGTCGATTCTGTCCCTGCAGCAGAGCCAGACCTCGCAGGTTGCCGAACGGGGGGGAGTAGCTCCCGGGGTGCAGCAGGCCGAGCTCGAGAGGCTCGAAGCACAAGAGGCGGATTTGACCTCTCGCTATACGGAGGATTATCCGGACGTGGTCTCGGTACGCCGCAAGATCAAAGAGCTGCGTCAGCAGATGGCGCAGGCGCCCGCGGCGTCCGCTCCTTCCCCTTCCGTGACCACGGCCAAACCCACGGACTCGGTTGCCGTTCTGCAGCTCCGCGCGCAGATTCGCGCGATGGACGAGGGCATTGTGCAGAAGAAGAGGGATCAGGCGGCGATTCAGGCGCAGCTGCGGGTCTATCAGGATCGAGTGGCGTCGAGTCCGGCCGTGGAAGACGAGTATAAGAGCATTACCCGGGATAATCAGACGGCGCAGGCTTTCTACGACGATCTGCTGAACAAGATGAATCAATCGAACATGGCAACCGACCTGGAGAAGCGCCAGCAGGGAGAGCAGTTTCGCGTGATGGACGAACCGAACCTGCCTGAGGAGCCCGCATCCCCCAAGCGGCCGGTGTACGTGGGCGGCGGGTTTGCCGTCGGCCTTGCACTCGGCCTGCTGATCGCCGGCTTGCTGGAGTATCTGGACACCGCGCTGCGCAGTGAGCGGGATATCTGGGCGTTCACAAGGCTGCCGACCTTGGGACTGATCGCCTACAACGAGGGCCTGGAGCCGAACGCTGCCAAACGACGCTGGTTCAAGCGCCGGGGTCCGCAGATGCCGGCCGATACTAGACCGCTGATAAGTGCAGGTAGCTGACGATGTACAACTCTTTTTTCAAGCTGCAGACCAGTCCGTTCGGGACCAGCCCGGATCCCCGGTTCCTCTACATGATGCCGCACACGCGGGAGGCGCTGGCCTGCCTGGAGTATGGGATCTCGGCGCGCAAGGGGTTCACCGTGCTCACCGGGGAGGTAGGGACAGGCAAGACCACGCTGCTGCGCCGTGCCCTCAGCTCCTTCAGCGGGCGACGCGTGTCGACGGCCTTTGTCTTCAATCCGCGGCTCGATGTTCTGGACTTCCTCGAGTTCGTGCTGGCCGACTTTGGGATCGTGCCGGCCAACCGTACGAAGTCCGGCATGCTGCTGCAGCTTAACCGCTGGCTCATCGAGCGCTTTCGACTGGAAGAGACCTGCGTGGTCGTGGTCGACGAAGCGCAAAATCTTTCCTGGGAGCTGCTGGAAGAGATTCGGCTGCTTACCAACCTCGAGACGTCTTCGGAAAAGCTGCTGCAGATCGTATTGTCAGGACAGCCGGAGCTTGAAGAAAAGCTGCGCCACCCCAGTGTGCGGCAGCTGCGCCAGCGGGTTTCGCTGTGGTGCCGTACGCAGGCGCTGACCGAGAGCCAGACGCATGCCTATGTCGCCGAACGGCTGCGCATTGCGGGAGCGTCAGCGCCGCTATTTTCTGCCGAGGCTCTCAACCAGGTCCATCGCTATAGCCGCGGCATTCCTCGCATCATCAATCTGCTGTGCGAGCACTCGCTGATCGTGGCGTACGTCGAGCAGGTACAGCAGGTCACTCCGGCGATCGTCGACGGCGTGGCGGCAGAGTTGGAGCTGGACGTTCAGCAGCCGTTCATGGTGTCCTCGATGGCCCTCGGCGGAGCCGGCGTACAGGCGTCCTCGAACAGGGCCGAAGACAGCTTCATGAGCGGCTTTGGAAGAGCCGTTCCGGGAAGGCACGATCGATGAGCCGCATCTACGACGCACTCCAGAAGGCAGAGTCCGACCGCAAGGCCGAGCAGCAGGACGCAACTGTGGCGGTGCAGGAACACCCGGCTGCCAAGGAGCGGTTTGCCGCTGCGATCACTCCACAGCTCGACGGCGAGGTCAGACCGGAGCTGCCGCCGGCTTCTGTGTCCGCAGCGCCTCCGGCTGCCTATGTACCGTCCGCGGCGGCGACGGGGAGAGTGCAGGCGCCGGCCGCGGGACTGGATGCGTTCGATCCCAGCCAGGTTGCCGCTCGGCCCTGGTCGCTTTCCTCGGAGCGACTGCCCGCGCTGCTGGACCGCGGACCTGCGGTCGAGCAGTTTCGCAGCCTGCGGTCGCGCCTGTTTGAACTGCGCGACATCAAGCCCTTGAAGTCCGTTCTGGTCACCAGCGGCCTACCCCAGGAGGGAAAAAGCTTTGTCGCTGCCAACCTTGCGATGAGCCTGGCCCGCCACAAGAACAGCAAGGTGCTTCTGATCGATGGCGATATGCGAAGGTATACGCTGCATCAGCTGCTCGGATGCCAGTCTCATCCCGGATTGGCAGATTATCTGGCGGGCAAGGCGACTCCCGCTGAGATCATCCAACGGCCGGAGATCGACGAGCAAGCTCCCGGCACGATCCAATCGATGCTCGGCAACGTCATGTTTGTCGCCGGAGGAAATGGCGGCGATAAGGCCGCAGATCTCTCCGGAAGTTCCCGTTTCGGCCAGTTCGTGCGGGATGCGTCGCGCTACTTCGACTGGATCATCGTCGACTCGTCGCCGGTGCTGCCGGTCTCTGACGCAGTCAATCTGGCGCGATCCTGCGATGGCGTGCTTCTGGTGGCGCGCGACGGGGTGACGAAGTTCAAAGTCGCCCAGCGCGCGCAGGCTGAGCTGAAGGCAGCGAATGTCCTCGGCTTTGTCCTGAATGCGGTCCAAGAAGCTCCTCATGGCGACGGGTATTATGGCTATGACGCTGCTCAACAATAAGAGGAGCGATTGAGCGATGATCCGGCTCCTGAACGTCTACTACCCGACCCGAACCATTGTTCTCCTGCTGTGTGAAGGGCTGATTGTCAGCGGGTCTTTTCTGCTGGCGACGGTTCTGCTGCTGGGACCGGATACATATCTTGCGCTCAACTATGAGTACGGCGGCCTGAAGATTCTGGGGCTGACGGTGCTGACGCTGCTATGCTCCTACTATTTCGATCTGTATGAGCCGCAGCGCATGACGGCGCGGTGGGAGATCTATTTCCGGCTGCTGCTGGTGCTGGGCTTTCTGTCGTTTCTGCTGTCGGCCGTTGTGTGGCTGTTTCCGGATCTCGATATGGCCCGGTATGTTCTGCTGGTGGGGCTTATCTTTCTTACGGTCGCTCTGGTGGTCTGGCGCAGCGCGTATGAATGGATTATCGGCCGGGATGCTTTCCGGGAGCGGGTGTACGTGCTTGGCGCGGGCGAGCGGGCGCAGGTCATTGTCGATCTGCTGGCGGCCCGGAAAGACGCCGGCATGGCCGTGGTGGGCTGGGGCGGCTACGTGGCGGATAAGACCGAGCGCAGAGACTCCTTCAGCGCCGCGATGGAGGCCATGGGCGGCGCGAAGCCGAAGGTGGACCGCGTGATCGTCGCACTCGAGGACCGCCGCGGAGAGCTGCCTCTGCGCGAGCTGCTGAACCTGCGGTTCAAGGGCGTGGTGATCGAAGAGGCGGGCAGCCTGCTCGAACGGCTGACGGGCAAACTCTATCTCGACGGGCTTCGGCCGAGCACCTTTATCTATAGCGACGGCTTTCGCGTGAAGCCTTCGCAGCAGATTGCGCGGCGGATTGTCTCCACGCTCACGGCGGCGGTCGGGCTGCTTCTGTTCCTGCCGTTCTTTCCTCTGGTGGTGCTGCTGGTGCGGCTGTCCTCGCCGGGACCGATCTTCTTCCGGCAGACGCGGGTCGGCCTGGCGGGCAGGAACTTCACGGTCTACAAATTCAGAACCATGCGGACCGACGCGGAGAGCGCAGGGGCGAAGTGGGCCACCAAGGACGATCCGCGTGTGACCCGTCTCGGTGGGTTTATGCGGAAGACGCGGCTGGACGAGGTGCCGCAGCTGTGGAATGTGCTGCGCGGCGATATGGGATTCGTCGGCCCGCGGCCGGAGCGGCCGGAGTTCGTGCCGTGGCTCTCCGAGCAGATTCCTTATTTCAACCTGCGGCATATGATCCGGCCGGGGCTGACCGGCTGGGCGCAGGTGCGCTACGGCTATGGCGCGACGCTGGCGCAGAGCCGCGAGAAGCTGGAGTTCGACCTTTATTACATCAAGCACATGACGCTTGGCCTGGATCTGCTGATCATGTTCGAGACGATCAAGACGATCATCCGGCGGAGTGGCGCGCAGTAGCTTCTCGCAGTATCGATCGAGGCGAGGCGGTTCGGATCATGCGATCGCGGGATTGGGTTGGATTGCGGGCTCTGCGTGCGGCCGATGCGCCCTGCATCGCTTGCGTGAGTGCGACGGCCAAAAACCTGCCTTTGGCGAGCAGCTCTCGTTTCGGCCCGTGTGTATCCCTCCCCCCTGTCAAAGTTGTGCAAATTCTTCGAACGAGGTGACTTAGGTTAGGACTGAATGGGACCCGGGCCGGGTGCAGACTGGCAAGGGCGGCGTCGTGGAGGCTGGGTGGATGCGGGTTCAGAGGTGACAGGCAGGTTCGGAGTTTTGGGTGGAAAGCTCGTGAGCGGTATGGGCGGATGGAGGGGTTAGGGGGCTTGACAAGATTTTGGGGTTGGCTCGGGATGTTCAAGGATGGGGAAAAGCGGATTTCCTGCGATGAGGAGAGTAGGAAGGGCCAAAAGTGACGGCAAGGGCAAAAAGCATCTTCATTCGCTTCGGCTTCGCCTTCGCTCCAGCCTTCGGCAGAGTGGAGGCCGCTTGCGCGGCGGTTGATGACGCGGGGCTGAAGCCCCGCTCTATCACAGAAGCAACGGCAAGGGCACAGCAACAGCAGATCCCCTTCGGGGATGACAACTAGAAACGCAAGGGCAACGCAAGGGCAAGGCAAGGGAAAGGGAAAGGCAGGCGGGAAAGGCTGGCCGGAAGACGGGTGGGTGCGGTGATATTCTAGGCCAAATTGAGAGCTGTCGAGGCTGCGCAACTTCCATGTCCAACCCAATCGTTCCTGAAGCCGAGCAGGCGTCTGAGGTCAGCGAATCGTTTGATCAGATTCTTTCGCAGTTTGAACAGAGCCATTCGCGCCGGTCGGCGGAGGATAGTCGGCAGATCTCGGGCACGGTGGTGGCGGTGACGGCGGACCAGGTGTTTGTCGATATCGGGTACAAGACGGAGGGAGTGCTGCCGCTGGCGCTGTTCACCGCTGCGGGAGAGGCGGTGGAGCCTGGGGGCAAGCTCGCGGTTTCGGTGAAGGGCAGGAATGAGGAGGGATACTACGAGCTTTCGCGGCTGCGAGTGGAGCAGCCGAAGGACTGGACGGCGCTCGAGAAGGCGTTCGAGGAGGGTGCCGTGATCCGCGGCACGGTGACGGCGGTGGTGAAGGGCGGGCTCGCGGTGGATGTGGGGGTGCGGGCGTTTATGCCGGGATCGCGCAGCGGGGCGCGGGATGCGGGCGAGATGGAGAGGCTGGTGGGGCAGGAGATTCGCTGCCGGATTCTCAAGCTCGACGCGGCGGAAGAAGATGTGGTGGTGGACCGGCGGTCGGTGGCCGAGGAGGAGGGGCGTGCAAATAAGGAGCGGAGAGTCGCCGAGATCCGGGAGGGCGATACGGTTTCGGGGGTGGTGCGGAGCCTTACCGACTACGGGGCGTTTGTGGAGATAGGCGGGGTGGATGGGCTGCTGCATATCAGCGACATGGCCTGGGGACGGGTGGAGAAGCCTGCGGACTTGTTGACGGTGGGGCAGGAGATTAAAGTACGGGTGCTGAAGGTCGAGGCTGTGGGGAAGCGGATTTCACTGGGGATGAAGCAGCTGCAGCCGCACCCGTGGGATGCGGGGGCGGGAAAGTACCAGGCGGGCGAACGGGTGCGCGGGGTGGTGACGCGGGTGGCGGAGTTCGGCGCGTTTGTGGAGCTGGAGCCGGGCGTGGAGGGCATGGTGCATATCTCCGAGATGTCTTGGGAGATGTCTCGGGCCAAGAAGGTGCGGAAGCCGGGCGACATGCTGAAGGCGGGGGATGTGGCGGAGGTGATGATTCTGGGGGTGAATGCGGCGGAGCGGAGGATGTCGCTGGGGTTGAAGCAGACGCTGGGGGACCCGTGGGCGGATGCGGCGGAACGGTTTGGGGCGGGGTCGCAGGTGGAGGGGGCGGTGACGGGATTTACGAAGTTCGGCGCGTTTGTGCAGGTGGCGGAGGGCGTGGAAGGGATGATCCATGTCTCGGAGATCAGCGCGGAGAAGCGGGTGGAGCGGCCGCAGGATGTGCTTCGGGTGGGGCAGGTGGTGAAGGCGAAGGTGCTGGAGGTGGATCGGGAGAAGCGGCAGATGAGGCTGAGCATGAAGCAGCTCGTGCCGACGGGGATGGACGAGTATCTGGCCGAGCATAAGGTGGGCGATGTGGTGACGGGGCGGTTGCTCGAGATCACGGGGGATTCGGGGAAGGTGGAGCTAGGGGAGGGGATTGTGGCGAGTAAGCGGGTGGCTGCTGAGAAGGCTGTGGTGGAAGAGAAGACGGCGGCCGGAGTTGACTTTTCAGGTCTCGGCGCGATGCTGGCGGCGAAGTGGAAGAACGGGCCGGCGGTGGAGAAGAAGGCGGAGGCGGTGCGGGTGGGGCAGGTGCGGAGCTTCCGGATTACGCGGCTGGAGGTGGAGGCGAAGGTGATTGAGGTGGAGCTGGTTTAAGCGGAGGCTGTTCCTGATGCGTCGACGTCAAACAGAGGCAACATGCCAAACGCTCAAATGGTAAATGTCTTCAAGCTGGCCCCTCCGCCACGATCACTTCCGATAAGCCGACATATAAGGATTAATTATCAGTCCCGCTTGTGGATTCGATTTGGCGCAGAAACTGGACGAGGGCCGACCATGCCGCATCACGGGCATCCTCGTTGCCTAGCGCGGTTCCGCCAAAGTTGACGATTCTTGTGGCGTCCGGAGATTTGTATGTCTCTGTCGGAGCGCTCGGCCCCTGTCCGAGGAGCCGGTGGCTGGCACGGCTGAATAACAAGAGTGTAACCGGAGGCTGGTGGTGATCCATCTCCAGCTCGCTTGCGATCTGACGAGCCATCTGTCCCGATGGCCATATCGCGTCATCATCCGAGGCAGCGATAAACACTTGCCCTTTTATGTTCTGGACCGGAATCATGGTGGCACCAGCTCGCGTTTTGTTGAGAAGAGCCGCGGCAAAACCCGATTTGTCGTTCCGCTGTGGCGAGGGTAGCAAATAGGGGAGTGGTTTACCTTTGTAGGACCAGCCGCTAGGCCCAGCGGGGTCCGTAGATCCCATCGCTCCCCAAACGACGCTGGAAGGAGAGAACACAGCTACGTTTGCGACTTCCGCATCGAGGGATGCGGTTAGGAGTGCTGCTTCTGTTCCTCTGGAATACCCCAAAGCGACTATGCTGCTCGGGCTCAGCAATCTAGACTTTAGCCATGAGGCTGCATCAGCAAAGCTCTCGATCGGAATATTTGCAAGCTTCCGGCCACCATCGTAAGCATCGTGATAATCGACCCCGAGTACGGCGTAACCGAGCGCGGCCAGCTTAGGGCCGATCTCATCTGCGGTGTAAAGATGACCTTCTGTGCCACCGATCAGAAGTATGCCTGTATGGCGAGAGGAGGGAGCGGATGGCTCGTAATATCGTCCTCGGAAGCTCGGTTGCGTCACGTCCTCTTTCTTCATTTGGTTGTGTTGAGTAGCGTCAGTACTTTGCGCTTCAGTGCTATGATTCGATGGCTCATACGAAGCGGCTATCGCATTCATCACAAGTGGGTTGATCTGCGCCCGGCTGAGGCGTGCCAGAGCGGGGAAAGTCCAGCCATGATCAAGCAAGTCACCCACGACAAACCACTCACCACAATATGCTTCGCGCGTCTGGCCTGAAGCACCATTTCCATAGGTGAAGCGCGTGATGGACGGTTCATCAGTTTCAAGCAAATGGGGCTGTAAACCTTTCAGAATCTTCTGACGGGACGCCTCACAGGTGGCATACCAGTCCGGAACAAATGACACATAAGAGAATCCAGGCTGTCCGGGTACGAGTCGTTCGGAAACCCGCATAGCTAGCCCTTCGGTGAACATTAGAGTCGCGATGGTCTGGGACCCGCTGCTCCAAAGGCCGCCAAGCTTCTCATTGACGACATGAGTGAACTCATGGGTCATTGTGATCTCGCTACCCTGTACTTCGATAGGTATTGCGACCATCGGTTTCCCATCAGTAGATTTCGCCGCGAAAGCGTTATGGTCAAACGTTCCAACAAAGGGCACGAGGACGATCTCCTCAGGGTGTCCCCTTACTGGCGCGGGAGCTTCTAGTAGTGCGGAGACTTTGTTCAGGGCATCCTCGGGCGACGGCTGCAAGCCAGAGGCACCTAGAGTGATGCGAGCTATCACGCTTGGATATTTGGGCCAGGCTTGATCGAGCAGCCTACGCCCTTCCTCCCTCCCTTTAACGGTCGGAGGAACGGCGAGGAAACCGTCCAGCTTTTCGAAGAGTGCCCATCGCTCCGCCTCGCTTACTGAAGGAGCGTTTGCTGCGGCGTAGAACGCGCGGAACTTCGGAGTGAAGTCTCGGACCTCGACTTTGAACGGCGGTTCACTGATAGTCCCGACAGTCTGACCAGCTAATGTTCTTGAATTTGTGAAGCAAAGTGTCGACCCAAGACTTAGAGCCAAAGGGACTATCTGGGAGAATATCCGGTAAACGTAAGGCATTTCGGTCCTTTGCAAAAGCAATGTAAAGTAGCGAAACCAGCGTAGAAGCGTTTACCCCAATGATCAATTCATTTCGTTCCTTGGCCTAGGTAACGAGAAACGCCGTTCAAGCCACCTTACCTACGGCTCGGCCGGCTATTCACAGGCAGGCCTATAAAGCGAGTGTGGAGATCATTGTCCCGGAGCACGGCTTTTGAGTTTGGTTTCGTGAACTCTCGTGGGGCGGAGGGAGACCGGATCAGGCGGTGGATTGGAGTTGGGTTTGTTTGGAGAGGTCTTTGAGGGTCTCTTTGCTGAGGGGTTTTTCGTGGAGGAGGAGCTCGGCGGCGCGGACGCGAGGGGTGCCGTGGAACCAGCGCTGGATGGCGTTGTTTTTAAGCAGGTTGGTGACGGCGAGCAGGCACATGCCCTGGTGGTGGGCCATCCAGGAGCGGACCAGGATGGGGATTTTTCCTTCGGTGTAGTCGGCGGCCTCGTAGAAGCCGTAGTCTCCGAGCCAGCCTAGCTGGGCCATGCGGCGGAGGTTGGCGATGGCGTCGCGGCGGAGGAGCGAGAGGGCGAGGAAGGTGGAGTAGGGGCTGATGACGGGACCGTCTTCGGCGCCGTACTTGAGGGCGAGGGCGGGGATGCCCCAGGCCTGGTAGCCGTAGCGGCCCTGGGGGTCCATTTTGGCGAAGCCGGATTCGGAGATGCCCCAGGGAATGTTCTTAACGTGATCGCGCTGGATGCGGACGGCGGACTCGAGCGAGCGGGTGATGAGGGTGTTGGGGAAGGAGCGCATCCAGAGGGCGGGCATCATGTATTCGAACATGGTGCCGGTCCAGGAGAGCAGGGCGGGCTGGCCTTTGACCAGGATGTGGGAGCGGTCGAGGCGGAACCAGGATTGCTGCGGGATGTCGCCCTTGGCGACGGCGAGGAAGGAGGCGATGCGGGCCTCGGAGGCGAGGAGGTCGTAGCAGGAGGAGTAGAGCTCGCCGGTGGCGCCGTCGTAGCCGATGGAGAGGAGCTGGCGGGCTTTGACGAGGAGGAAGCCGTACTCCATGGCGTCGGCGTGGCGCTCGGCTTCATCGGTGATGCGGGAGAGATCGGCTCGGAGCTGGGCGAGGCGCTGGGCGGCGGCGGGGAGGAGGGCGCGGAGGGCGAGGGCGGCCTGGGCGACGGGGGAGTCTTCGGGCAGCCCGACGATGGCGGCGGCGATGCGGGGGATGAGCTGGGCGGCGTAGTCGCTGGAGGCTTCGAGGATGGGGATCTGGCGGTCGGGTGGTTCGTTGAGGGGGGCGAGCGCGAAGACGGGGGCGAACTCGGGGAGCAGCCAGGGAACATGGGTGCGGAGGAAGGCGGAGAAGGCTGCGCGGCGGCGATGAGCTTCGGCGGCGATCCAGTCGGTGTCCGGAGATTCGGAAGAATCTGAGGATGGGGTGGGCGGCTCGGCGGCCTGGGGACTGAGGAAGGAGGTGAGTTGATGGCGGATGGCGGCGGCGGGGTTTGCGCCGGCGGTGGCGGCGGTGGCGGACGGGGTTTGCTGCCCGAGCAGATTTTGCAGGGAGTGGAGGGTGGTGAGGTTGACCAGAGGACGCTTCAGGAGGTCGAGTGCGCCGGTGTGGAGCGTGTAGAGGGAGGCGGCGAGATTGCCGCTGTCGACGGCGGAGACGATGAAGGGAGGAATGGGTTGTAGGGTCTCGATGTCGTACCAGTTGTAGATGTGGCCGCGCTGCTTTTCGAGGCGGTCGTAGGTTTCTAGGGTGCCGAGGGTGGCGCGGGCGAACTCGGGCAGGGTGAGGAAGCCGAACTCGCAGGCGGCCTGGCGTGCGTTGAAGAGCATGCCGAGATTGGTGGGGGAGAGCTTGCGGACCTGGTGGGCGCCGGCTTCCTCGACGTTGTCGGGGATGAGCCAGTGATTGGCTTCGCTGCCGAAGTCGGCGAAGTAGCGCCAGATGAGCAGGGCCTGGCGTTCGAGGAAGAGGGTGTCGTCGGCGGAGAGGGGGCCCTCGTCGCGAGTGGGAGAAGAGTTGAGCCAAAGCGCGACCACCGGCGCCGCGACCCAAAGCAGCAGGATGGGGGCGGCCGCGAGAAGGGAGCGGAAGCGGGTGAGGGCGAGGAGGGCGGCGATGGCGAGGGCGATCGCGGGCGAGAGCTGGAGGTAGCGGTCGACGGTGGTGCGTTTGGCTTTGCCCGATTCGGCCTGGGCGGCGGTCTCCCACTCGAGCAGATGTTTGCCGGAGACGTAGCGGCGGCTAAGGGAGCGGACGATGGCGTCGAGGGAGAGGAGCATGTGGTGCGGCAGGAAGGTGAGATTGAGGACGGTGAAGCCGAAGGAGGCCCCGAAGGCGAGGAAGCCCTCGCGGGCGCCGACGAAGCTGAGTTTGAGGGCGGCGCGGCCGAGGTTGAAGGCGAGCTGGACGAGGACGGGGAGGAGGAGGAGGACGAGGCCGGCGATGGTCCAGTAGAGCGCCCCGCCGGGGAGGGCGAGCCAACCGAGGACGAAAAGGAGGAAGGTGACGGGCTCGACGAGGCTGCGGCGGAGGTTGTCGAGGATCTTGAAGCGGGAGATGGTGCTGATGGGGTTGGCGATCATGTTGCCCGATTCGTCGGGCACGCGGCCGAAGAGCCACTGGGCGATCTGCCAGTCGCCGCGGACCCAGCGATGTTTGCGGCGGGTGTGGGCGGAGTAGTGCGAGGGGTAGTCGTCGATGATCTCGATGTCGGT
Organism: Edaphobacter sp.; assembly: GCA_965277545.1. GTDB lineage: Bacteria > Acidobacteriota > Terriglobia > Terriglobales > Acidobacteriaceae > Edaphobacter. Next base: position 3,507,995 of record OZ255826.1, on the reverse strand, counting down.
GACGAGGCCGGCGCGGGCGTAGGAGCCTTCGATGAGGTCGTGGGAGAGGAGGGAGTTGCGGGGGAAGCGGCGGTCGAGGACCTGATGGAGGATGCTGACCTCGTAGATGCCTTTGCCGGCGAAGATGCCCTCGCCGAAGAGATCCTGGTAGACGTCCGAGACGGCGCGGGTGTAGATGTCGAAGCCGGTTTCGCCGGAGTAGAGCGCAGCCAGGCGGGAGCGCGAGGCCGAAGAGACGCTGACCCCGACGCGGGGCTGCAGGATGCCGTAGCCGTGGGTGACGATGCGCAGGCGCGGGTCGATGATGGCCTGGTTGAGCGGGTGAGCCATGGTGCCGGACATGCGGGCGGCGGTGCTTCGGGGGAGCTGGGTGTCGGAGTCGAGGGTGATGACGTAGCGGACGTGCTGGAGCGCGTCGATGGGTCCGGCTTTGATGGGGAAGCTGTCGTACTCGTTGAGGAGGAGCTTGTTGAGGTCGAGGAGCTTGCCGCGCTTGCGCTCCCAGCCCATCCAGACGCCCTGGCGGGAGTTGAAGACGCGGTAACGATGGAGGAGGAAGAAGGCGCCGCCCCTGCTGCGGGGGTACTTGGCGTTGAGGGCTTCGACGTGCTGGACGGCGAGTGCGGCGAGGGGATCGGTCTTCTCGTCGAGGGGACGCGCCTTGGTGTCGGGCAGGTCGGTGAGGAGGGCGAAGTGGATGTTGGGGTCCTGATTGGAGAGATAGCGGGCTTCGAGCTCGTCGAAGAGGTCTTGTACCTGCTTCGGGTTTAAGAGCAGGGTGGGGATGACGACGAGGGTGATGGCGTCGTCGGGCACGCCTTCGGAGAAGTCGATTTTGGGGAGCGAGTCGGCCTGCATCAAGGCGGTGACGGTGTTGTTGACCAGGTCGACGCCGCCCTGAGTGGCGGGCAGCAGGGCGAGGAGGAGCGCGAACATGACGGGCCAGAAGGCGTGGTGCGGGACCAAGGGCGCGATGATGGCGACGATGAGCAGAACCGAGAGGGTGAAGATGCCGAGGATGTAGAAGTCTTCGTTCCAACGGCGGAGGATGGTGCGGATGCGTTCGAGCGGCGGCGGGTGGTAGCCGATCTCCTGCGTGAGGAGCGGGAGCCCCTCGGCGAAGAGATAGTAGCCGATGTGCATGGTGCGGAGGGCGCGGCGGGGGTCGGGGTCGGAAACGCGTTTGGCTTTGTTGGCCAGGTGAAGGGCGACCTTGGCGGTCTCGACTTCGCTCGAGTCTGCGTGTTTGGCGAGGTCGGCGACGCGGAGATGGTAGGTGTGGCGGGTTTCGTCCTCCATGCGGCCGAAGATCTGGCTGGGGTCCTGGCGGAGGATGGCGTTGAAGGCGATCAGCGGCTCGAGCACGGTGCGCCACTCGAATTGGTTGAGGCGGCGCATGCTGTGCAGGATGGCGGAGAAGGGCGACTGCTCGATGGGCGGCAGCGGGCCGGCGGCAAAGGCCTCTTCGGCGCGGTCGACGATGTATTCGAGCTGGGCGAGTTTGAGGGCCTGGGGCAGGACGGTGATCTCTTCGAGCAGCAGGGCGTCGCGCTGCTGGGTCTGCTGGACGTAGACGGTGAGGGACTCGGGCGACCAGATGCCGTGGGCGGCGGAGAGATAGCCCTCCGCGAGATTGATGGCGCGGGGCAGCTCTCCGTCAGGCTCGACGCGGACGTGGGGGAGCGAGGCGAAGGTGGCGGTGGTGTCGGGTCCGACGAGGAGGGCGGACTCGAGCATGCGGGTGCTTTCGAGCAGCTCGAGCTCGGGGGTGAGCTCCTGGAGGTTGGCTGTCTTTTTGGCGGTGCGGAGGACCTGGGAGAGGCGCTCCTTGAGGCGGGCGAGGCGCGAAGAGAAGCCTCCTTTGCTGCTATTAGGGGGGACCATCTCCCATTGGCGGCTGAGCGCGATGGCGGCCTGCCGCAGCTCGTCTTCGCTGACGCTGGGCTTCTCGGGAAGGCCGGCGGACGGGATTGCGGGCGCGGTCGGGGGCAGTATGTGCTCGGCAACTGCCGGTGGATTCTGCGAGTCGGAGGATAGTGCCATGATGCCTTTCCAGTTTACGTGCGGGCCGGGACGATACGGTGTGCTTGTGGTCTTGAATCTGTCTTATCAGTGCGGGGGAAGCGAGGAGTTTCACCGATCGTGCGGACTTAGGGAAGCTTTGATTAGAGCATTTTCGGTCGGATTGGGAACGGTTGGGAAAGAGTCGTGGTCTCCCACCCTAGCCGCAAAGAGCGCGGCTAGGATGGGGCACCCGCAATTGTTAACACTTGACATGAAAATGCTCTAAGCCGAGGAATGTGAGATGCTGCCGGGTTCCGTTCTTGTCCGAGTGAAGCGGTGAGTCGAAAGGGTGTTGAAAGTATGGGCTGTGTGAGACTCATCGGAATCCTTCACTTCGCTCAGGATGCCAGCAAGAACTGGAGAACAGCACTTCATCAGAGGTTCCTTTGAAACACACAATTGCAAGAGCAACTGCGAAATACGGGGATCCTTCACTCCGTTCAGGATGACGACGAAGCACAAGTGCGCCAGTCGCGGCGATGCTGCTGCAATCAGATGCGCTTATGAGCTTACCTGTAGCTTGCGGCCTGCATCTCAAACATGCTTGCATAGACTCCGGCGTGAGCCATCAATTCTTTGTGATTGCCCTCTTCGATGAGGCGGCCGCCGGAGAGGACGACGATGCGGTCGGCCATGCGGACGGTGGAGAAGCGGTGGGAGATGAGCAGGGCCATCTTGCCTTCGGTGAGCTCGGCGAAGCGCTCGAAGACTTCGAGCTCGCTGCGGGCGTCGAGGGCCGCGGTGGGTTCGTCGAGGATGAGGAGCTGGGCGTCACGGAGATAGGCGCGGGCGAGGGCCATCTTCTGCCACTCGCCGCCGGAGAGCTCGACGCCACCCTCGAAGCGGCGGCCGAGCATCTGGTCGTAGCCGCCGGCGAGTTTCTGGACGACGGTGTCGGCGAGGCTCTTGTGGGCGGCGAGCTCGATGTCGGATTGTTGATGGGGCTGGTCGACGCGGCCGACGGCGATGTTTTCGCGGGCGGTCATCTCGAAGCGCATGAAGTCCTGGAAGATGACGCCGATGTGGCGGTGGAGGTCTTCGAGCGAATAGTCGCGGAGGTCGATGCCGTCGAGCAGGATCTGGCCTTCGGTGGGGTCGTAGAGGCGGGTGATGAGCTTGACGACGGTGGTCTTGCCCTGGCCGTTTTCGCCGATCAGCGCGATGCGTTCGCCGGGGGAGAGGGTAAGGCTAAAATTTTTCAAGACGGTGCGGTCGGTGCCGGGATAGGTGAAGGAGACGTTGCGGAACTCGAAGCCGCGCACGATGGGCTGCGGCATGGGGTGGCCGGTGGGGTTGGAGTCGACGGTAGATTTCATGTCGAAGAAGGCGATGAGGTCGGTGAGGAAGAGGGCCTGGTCGGCGATGCCGGAGGCGGTGGAGAAGACCTGCTGGAGGTTGGAGCTGGCCTGCTGGATGGCGGCGGTGAGGAAGGTGAAGTAGCCGATGTCGTAGGCGCCGTGGAGGGTGCGCCAGATGACGTAGACGTAGGCTCCGTAGTAGCCGAGGGTGCCGAGGATGCCGAGCAGGCCGCCGACGATGAGCTTGGCGCGGGAGAGGGCGACGTCTTCGTTGTAGATCTGGTTGGCGAGGGTTTGGAAGCGGTCGGTGAAGAATTTGTTAAGGCCGAAGAGCTTGACCTCTTTGGCGCCTTCGCGGCTGCCGGCGACCTGGCGGAGGTAATCCATCTGGCGCTTGGCGGGGGTCTGGCGAAAATTTTTCGCGTAGCCGAGGAAGGCGTAGTGGGTCTCGCCGAGGAAGGAAGGCAGAACGCCGGCGGCCATGAGCAGGACGAGCCAGGGGGAGGCGACGACGAGCGCGATCGAGAAGGTGAGGGTGGTGATGATCTGCTGGAAGAGGCGGCCCATCTGCTGGATCATGGCGAGCCGGTCGGTGGCCTGGACGCGGGCGCGCTCGAGGCGGTCGTAGAAGAGGGGATTCTCGTAGGTGGTGAGGTCGAGCTGCGACGCTTGCTCCATGACCCGAACGCTGACGTGCTGGGTGTAGCGGTTGGAGAGCAGCGAGTCGGAGTAGTCGATGGCGCGGGTGATGAGACCGAGGAGTACGTTGAGGGCTATCTCGGTGGCGACGAGCTTCCAGAAGTTGGCGGGCAGCGGGTTGTGGCGCAGCACGGCGGCGATGTCAGTGATGATGTACTGGGCGACTTTGGCGACGCCGAAGGGGAGGACGGCGACAACGATGCGGAGAGCGATGCCCCAGGAGACGACGGCGCGGCCGGACTCCCAGAGGATGCGCAGGACCGGGGGCATGTTGCGGAGGGCGCGGAGCCGGTCGCGCCACGGGCTCTCTGCATTGGCACGATCGTTCAAGTGGCTCCTGGAGACGGTTTAGGGCAATTAAAGTGACGGCACCCGCAGAAGGAACAGCAGATCCCCTTCGGGGATGACAACAAGAAAAGCAAGTGCAACAGCAAAGGCAAGGGCAACAGCAAAGGCGGGTGCAACAGCAAAGGCGGGTGCGACAGCAAAGGCAAGTGCGACAGCAATTCACGTTCGAGCTGCGCTTAGAGGCTGTGGAGATAGGCGAGCAGATCGTTGGTGTCCTGTTGTGTTAGGACGCCTTTGAATGGGGGCATTTTGCCCTTTCCATTTTGCAGAATGGCGCGCACCTGGGCATCGGTTTTTTTGGGGTGCGGCTTGTTGAGCTCGCCGTACAGGCTGGGCCCAAAGCGCACCTGATCGGGAAGTACCGAGTGGCATTGGAAGCATTTCTGGGTATAGACCTGCAGCCCCGCATGAGCGGCTGGAGTCTTTGGAGCAGCGTTCTCCTGCGCGTTGGCCGCCGGGGCCAGGGCAAGCAAGAGGGTGATGAAGAAAATAGCTCTCGATTCGGGGAACGACAATCTGTCCTCACTCATTCGGGTTTGGATGCACTTGACGTCGACTTGTTTGCAGGTCATGCCGCGGAAGTGACGAACTGAAGGCTAATTTCACTCTAGCGAAAGTCCGAAGAGGGGGCAACAAGGCTATGCGCTGTGGCTCGCTATGTACGGTCGAGGACGAAGCTTCTCCTAAGGAACGCTGTCGTTGCGCTCGTTTCGGGAGTTGGTGCTGAGAGTCGAAAGGGTCGCTGAGAAAGCTGGTGAATGTATCGGCGGCAAGCGATTATCGAAATCCTTCGCTCACGCTCAAAGTGACGGCGGGTTCGGCGCTGGATGTGTTGCTTCAGCGAAGGGCGAAGGCGACGTAGAGGCCGCCTGTCTGGTGGGGCGTGTCCCGGCCGCCTCCCGCGGCGATGACGACGTACTGCTTGCCGTCGACCATGTAGGTTGCGGGGGTGGCCATGCCGGCGAAGGGCAGCACGGTCTCCCAGAGCAGCTTGCCGGTGCTGCTGTCGAGGGCGCGGAGTTTGCGATCGAAGGCGGTCGCGCCGATGAAGAGCACGCCGCCCGCGGTGACGACGGGGCCGCCGTAGTTTTCCGTGCCGGTGTTGCGCAGACCCTTGGCGGCAAGCTCCGGGTACTCTCCGAGGGGAATGGTCCAGAGATATTTACCGGTGTTCAGGTCGATGGCGTTCAGCGTTCCCCACGGAGGCTGGATGGCGGGGTAGCCGTCGGGGTCGAGGAATTTCTTGTAGCCGGTGAACTGGTAGGGAACGGTGTGGGTCTCGGCGATGCCGGCGCTTGCCGCGGACGGCGCAGACAGCATCTCGCGGGGGGAGATGTCGTGCTGGCCGGGGCTGGCGGTGAGATAGCGGACGAGGGTGGTCACGTCGTCGTCCTTAAGGTCGGAGAAGGCGGGCATGCGGCCTTTGCCCTGGCGGATAGTGGCGGCGATCTGCTCGTTTGAGAGGCGCTGGCCGATGCCGGTGAGCGATGGAAATGCGGGAGGGGAGCCGGCGCGGTCGACGCCGTGGCAGACGCTGCAGCGGTTCTGATAGAGGCTTTGTCCGGCAGAGGTGGATTGTGCGACGCGGGTGAGACTGGGAAGCCATGCCATCTCGTTCGAGTTGATGTAGATAACGTGGGTGGAGGGATCGACGGCGGAGCCTCCCCACTCGGCGCCTCCGTCGAAGCCGGGGAGCAGAACGTTGGTCTTGTCTAGGCTCAAGGGGACAAACTGGCCTTCGCTGCGATAAGTCTTGAACTGTGCGAGCGCCCAGGCGTGGGCTTCGGGGGTTCGCGTGGTCAGCATGTCGGCGGTGAGGAGCTGGCGGGCGAAGGGCTCGGGTGCGGTCGGGTGCGGCTGCGTGAGGGAGGCGGCCTCGCCGGGAACGCTGCTCGGCGGGTACTTGAGATCTTCGATGGGGAAGAGCGGCTGGCCGGTGACGCGATCGAAGAGATAGAGGTAGCCCTGCTTGGTGGTTTGGGCGACGGCGTCAACTTCCTTGCCGTCGTGGTGGACGGTGACCAGGCTGGGTGGGGCAGGGAAGTCGCGATCCCAGATGTCGTGATGAACGCCCTGGAAGTGCCAGAGGCGTTTGCCGGTGCGGGCGTCGAGGGCAAGCAGGGTGTCGGCGAAGAGATCGTCGCCTGCGCGATCGCCGCCGTAGAAGTCAAAGACAGCGGAGCCTGTGGGCACGTACACGATGCCGCGCCTCGCATCGAGGGCCATGCCGGCCCAGTTGTTCGCAGAGCCGGCGTATCTCCAGGCGTCCTTCGGCCAGGTGTCGTAGCCGAACTCGCCGGGGTGGGGAATGGTGTGGAAGGACCAGCGAAGTTCCCCGGTTCGGACGTCGAAGGCGCGGATGTCGCCGGGAGGAGCCGGGTAGCTCTCGGGATTTCTGCCGCCGACGATGATGAGGTCGTTATAGATGATTCCCGGCGTGGTGAGGGCGATCGATTGCAGCGTGTAGTCGCCGCGGAGATTCTTGCGCAGGTCGATGCGGCCGTTCTCGCCAAAGCTGGGGATCGGCTGGCCGGTGGCGGGGTCGAGGGCGTAGAGGAAGTTCATGACGGCGGCGAAGAGACGGCTCTGGTTGCCGTCGCTCCAGTAAGAGAGGCCGCGCTCGGGCTGCGAGCTTTCGATCTTCGAATCGAACTTCCAGATCAGTCTGCCAGTGCCTGCGTTGAGTGCGACTACCTTCTGCGAGGGCGTGACGGCGTACAGGACGCTGCCGACTATGAGCGGGCTGGTTTCAAGGCCGCCGGTTTCGCCGCTGTCGTAGGTCCAGGCAAGGCGGAGATGGGCGACGTTCTGCCGGTTGATCTGGGTCAGCGGGGAGAAGTGGTCTCCTTCCGGCTGTCCTCCGTAGACGGACCAGTCGCGGCTCTGCGGCTCGGGAGCCTGTGCCTTTGCTGTGCTGCCGAGCATCATGGCGGCCACCGCAAAGAGAGCCGCGGCTTTGGACCAGAGCGGGAGGTGCCTATGGGGATGGGCGTAAAACGGCATCGCCGTGGATGGTATCACCTCTGCGTTCGCAATCTCTTGAGACGGTTAGGAGGACGGACCGCTGCGACTGCTGCATCGCTGCGTTGGGCGTCTGTGCGGCTCCCTGCCTGGGTCTCGCCCGCTATGAAAGAATGCGTCATGCGTATTGCCTATCTTGACTGCTTTGCGGGTATCTCCGGCGACATGTTTCTGGGAGCTCTGCTTCACGCGGGAGTTCCGGCGGAGGTGCTGCAGGACGCGGTCCAGGCTCTCGCTATCGACGCGAGCCTGCAGGTCGAGACAGTGGATCGGAGCGGAATCTCAAGCACGAAGGTGCATGTGCTGGAACGCGGTGTTTTGGTGGGTGAGGCTGTTCTCCAATCAGACCTACGCATAAAGCAGACCGTCGTGGAGAAACAGAGCTTCCCGGAGAGGGCAACCCACAGCCATCAGCCGAAGACGCAGCACCTGCACAAGACCGGGCACGTGCACAGTCACGAGAAGGACCGCGAACATGCGGCGCATGCGCATGGACGCTCGCTGACGCAGATACGTGCACTGCTTGAGAAGGCTGCGCTGAAGGAAGAGGTCAAGAGGTTCGCGGTTCGCGTCTTTGAATCGCTCGGCCACGCCGAGGCGAAGATTCACAACGTGCCTGTCGAGAAGATTCACTTTCACGAGGTCGGCGCGGTCGATGCCATCGTGGATATCGCTGCGGCGAGTGCGGGCATTCATCATCTGGCCGTTGACGCGTGGTACTGCTCGCCGTTGAACGTTGGCGGCGGCATGGTCGAATGCGCGCATGGAACTTTTCCTGTGCCTGCGCCTGCGACAGCCGACCTGCTGCGCGGATTCCCGACGTACTCGGCGCATGTGCAGAAGGAGCTTGTGACCCCGACCGGGGCGGCGCTGCTGCGCACGCTTGATCCCGTCTTCGGGCAGCAGCCGCCGATGCGCGTGGACGGGATCGGCTATGGAGCTGGTGCGAGAAACCCGAAAGATTTTCCCAATGTGCTGCGGCTCTGTGTGGGCGAGGCATTTGAGCTTTCCGGGGCGCCAGGAGTGGGGCGCCCCGGAGCGTCTTCCGGGTTCGGTGCAGGTTATGCGATTTTGAGTGGGCCCGAGTCTTCTCGTACGGATCAAAATGTACAGCAGGGAGAGCTAGGGGTGGATACGGTGGCGGTACTCGAGACGGCGCTCGACGACCTTTCTCCGCAAACGCTTGCTTACGTTGCAGAGACTGCTCTGGTGAAGGGCGCGCTGGATGTGATGCTGACTCCGGTCATCATGAAGAAGGGGCGTCCCGGCACGCTGTTGACGATCCTTTGCCATTCTGCGGAGACGAGCGCGATGGAGCAGCTGGTGCTGCGCGAGACGAGCACACTGGGAGTTCGCGTGCGTTACGATCGGCGGACTGTTCTGGAGCGGACGCATGTTGCGGTTCAGACCGAATTTGGTGAGATCCGGATGAAGGTGGGTTCGCTGGGGGGCGAAGAATTGAATGCGGCTCCGGAATACGAAGACTGCCGGGCTGCTGCCGGGCGGCATGGGGTGGCACTCAAGTGGGTGCAGCAGGCGGCTTCGGCCGCGTACCGGGCAGCCAGTGATGACGGCGGAAGGCAACAGCAGATTCTCTTCGAGGATGACACCAGAAAAGCAGGGACGGCAGCAGGGTACAACGCGCCTGCTGTTCGCCGGTTAAATAAAAAGAGCTGAGAGGCGAGGCGCCTCTCAGCTCAGGAATGACGACCGTTGAAGTGACGACCCTTAGAAGATGTACTTGAGTGCGAACTGCAGGTTGCGCTCTCCCTGGGCGTTGTTGACGAGACCGAAGGTAGAGCCGACGTTGGAGTTGGGCGCTACGAGGATAGGGTGGTTGAGGGCGTTGACGGCTTCGGCGCGGAACTGCAGGCTCTGGTGCTCGACGATGGCGAAGCTCTTGGACACGCTGAAGTCGATCGCCTGCAGGCCGGGTCCGGTGAAGCTGCCGACCTGGCAGTTGCCGAAGGTGCCCTGCGTGGCGTTGGACACAGAGCCTGGATCGAACCAGAAATAGCCAGGGTGGGCTGGGTCGGTCGAGCGGCGCTTCGAGGTTTCGACTGGCGGTCCGCTGCAGTCGGCGCGAGGGAAGCCGGAGACTGTGCCTGAGTTGTTGGCGCCTTGCGCGGTGATGGGGAAGCCGTTGTGGAACTGCAGGATGGAGTTGACCTGCCATCCGCCGGCGACGAGGTCGGTGACGCGGTTGATGTTCGAGCCGAACATGCGGCCGCGGCCGAAGGGAAGGTCATAGGTGACGAAGCCGTTGAAGGAGTTGGTCACGTTCTGGTCGCAGCGGCCATAGTCGGCGGCGGGGTCGTAGGTGTTCTGGAAGAAGAAGTGGTTGTTGCCGGCCTGGGTGAGCCCGGCGTTGGTATCGCCGTACTGCGCGAAGAAGCCGGAGGAGTTGCCGAGGCATTTGGAGAAGGTGTAGTTGGCCTGGAACTCGAGTCCGCGGCTGAGCCGCTGCTGGAAGCTGGCCTGCAGCGAGTTGTAGTTGGAGTAACCGGTAGAGGCGGTGAGGCGAGCCTGGCCGATCAGGCCCTGCAGGGTAGGGTTGAGGTAGGGACTGGGGCTGATGGTTCCGTTGGCGTTCAGCACCTGCTGATTGATGAGCGAGATGGTCATCAGGTGATCGGTCTTTTGTCCGACGTAGCCGATTTGGAATGTTGAGGATTTACCGAGCTGGCGCTGGACGGTGAGGTTGTACTGCTGCGAGACAGCGGGCCGGGTGCCGCTGGGATCGAAGGCGTGAATACCGGTACCGGAGAAGCAGAGCGGTGATGTGGCGACCGCGGCGGCGACGGTGCAACCGGAGGCCGGGAAGGTGGAGAAGCCCTGATCGAGCGTGGTTCCGGGAAGCGCCTGGGACGCCCCGAGATAGGTGACGTTGTGGGGGACGGCGAAGGGCGGATTTTGCACGAGCAGGTTGCCGGTGCCGGTACTCTCGGAGAAGTTAGAGATGCCGTAGGCGCCGCGGAGGACCATCGACTTGTCAAAGTCAGGCTGATAAGAGAAGCCGACGCGCGGCTGGAAGTTGGTGGGGCCGTTGTACTGGTTGTAGAGGGCCTTCGAGGCGCCATTGACGCCGGCGATCTCGACGTTGCCGGTGAACAGGCCGTAATTAGTGGCCTGATCGTGAGCCTCGGCGCGCGGGGTGACGACCTCGTAGCGGAGACCGAGGTTCAGGCTGAGGTTTGAGGTGACGTGCCAGTCATCCTGGACGAAGCCGGAGTAGAGACTGTTGCGCAGGCTCTTGCCGCTGCCTGAACCAAGGCCGACGTTCTGCGGAGCGCCGAGCAGGAAGTCGGCTTCGGCGATGCCGGAGGGCGAGGTGGTCTTGCCGTTTGGCAGCGGAATGGTCACCGCCGGGTTGCCGGTGAAGGAGCCGTCGAAGATGAACTGACCCGCCAGTCCGGAGTTGCCGACATACAGAACATTAGTCCGGTAGTTGAAGTACTCGAAGCCGAGATTGATAGTGTGATGGCCGCGAACCAGAGTCACGGTATCTTCCGCCTGGACCACCGTGTCGTGAAACTGCGAGATGAGGTTGTTGTTGCCGAATTGAGGGCCATTGCTGTTGCCGCCGGCGAAGGTCATCAAGGGGAGGAAGGTCTGGTTCGCCGCTGTGCCTGCGATGCCGAACGTCGCGGGCAGGTTCTGATTGACCGGATTGGTGTAGCCCTGGGTGACCGGGAAGTAGCTGGCGCCGATGCGGGCATCATTGAGGAAGGAAGAGCTGATGGTGCGGGCGTAGTCGAGAACGCCGTTGTAGAGCGGATACTGGTTGAGGGAGTTGCCCGTGAGGAGCTGGCTGTTGGTCGTTGGGTTGGTGATGTGCTGCTGCGAGTAACGACCGTAGACGTGATCCTTCTCGCTGGCGACCCAGTCGATCTTCAGGTCGCCCTGGTCGCTGTTGGTGGAGGAGTGGGTTAGATTGATCTGGTTCTGCGTGGAGGCGCTGTTGATCGGCTCCGGATAGAGAGGCGAGTTGAGGATCGCCGAAGCAGCGGGGCTGAAGGGCACGTTGATTTGATTGTTCAGGAAAGGCTGCCGGCCCCCAGGAGTGGATGCGGAGAACGGATTGTAGAGCTGTTGCGCGAGATTGTTGCAGATCCCCAGGGCGTTGAATCCGGCCGAACAGAGCGCAGAAAAGTTCCCCTGGCGTTCTGCCGCAGTGAAGACGGTGTACGGAACAGAGGTAGCCGGCTGGTCGTAGCGCGATCCCTGGTAGTCGACGAAGAAAAAGAGCTTGTCTTTGAGAATGGGGCCGCCCAGCGAGGCGCCGAACTCGTTCCAGCGAAGCTTCGGCTTCAGGCCGGTGCCATCCGGGTTGTTCTGGCCGGGGACATAGGGGTTCCCCTTGGTGAGACCGTTCGCCCACGTGTTGGCGTTCAAGGCGTCGTTGCGGATGAACTCGAAGGCGTCGCCGTGAAACTGATTGGTGCCGGACTTGATGCTGACGCTGATGATGCCGCCGAGATAGTTGCCATAGGAGGCAGGAGCGTTCTGCGAGATGAGGTTGAACTCCTGGATGGCGTCGACGCTGGGGGCGAAGGCGACATCGTTGTTGTCGATCTGGTTGTTGTCCATGCCGTCGAGGATGTAGTTGTTGGTCTGCTCGCGGTTGCCGTTGATGTAGGGGCGGCCGACCTGGAAGCTGGCCTGCGAACCGGTGAACGAGCCGGGATTGAGGCTGACCGCGCCGGGGGAGAGCAGGGTGAGCTCATTATAGTTTCGGGTGGCAAGGGGAAGCGTCACATTGGCGCGGGCGTCGAGCACCGTGCCTAGAAAGGTCTGGTCGGTCTGCAGCAGCGGCGGCGTGCTCGAGACCTCGACGGTCTGGGAGGCCTGGCCGACGGTTAGATTGAAGTCAACGCGAGCGGTCTGGTTGAGGACGAGAGTGAAGACGGGATGCTCCGCGGTGGCAAAGCCGGGCGCGGTGACCTTGACGGTGTAGTCGCCTACGGGGAGAGGCGAGAGATAGTAGAGGCCGGAGGCGTTGGTGCGGGCCGGGTACTCGGTTCCACGGGCGGTGTCGCGTGCGGTGACGGTCGCGTTGGCGATGACGGCTCCGGAAGCATCGTTGACGGTGCCCGTGATCTTCGCGCTGATATCTTGTCCGAAGAGCTTGGGGCCGGCGAGGAGAAGCGCAAGAAGGGTATACAGCGCGATACGTAGTCTCATGGATATACCTCCGTAAATTTGTGCTTGAACCCGAGGAAACGTGTGTGCCATAGCTCTTTTTGGGAATTGACGGATCAGGGTTTGCGGCTGCGGTTCTGCGCCCATGTCCGCTACTGTATAGACAACTGGACTTATAGAGCAAGCGAATTTTACAAAACTTTAGTAATTCTCGTTCGGACAGCAGAAGCGTCCGGGATCGGACTACTCCTCGACGACGGCCTTGACGAGGTTTCGCGGACTGTCGACGTCGATGCCTCGGGCGATGGCCATGTGGTAGGCGAGGAGTTGCAGCGGCACCACCTCCAGGATGGTCGAGAGCAACTCATGGGTGGCTGGAATGTAGAGGCAGGCGTCGCTGAGTCGAGCCACTTCCTGATCTCCCTCCGTGGCCAGGGCAATGATGCGCGCGCCCTGGTCTCGCATATCCCTCATCAGCTGCAGAACCTTCGAATAACGCAAGGCGGAGTCAGGGTCACTGGCGTCGACGGTGGCGATCATGACCAGCGGAGAGGTGCTGCTGACCAGAGCATTCGGCCCGTGCTTCAGCTCCCCCGCGGGGTAGCCTTCAGCGTTCAGGTAGGCGGATTCTTTGAGCTTCAGGGCGCCTTCCCGCGCGATGGCATAGTGAACGCCGCGGCCGAGATAGAGGAACGCGCTTGCCTTCTGGAGGCGCGGAGTCAGCTGTTCGATCGCCTCGTGCCACTTGCGCAAGGACGTCTGCAGCAGCAGCGGAATCTCCTGCAAGCGGCGTCCATGAGCCTCTGCCGTCTGCAGGGTCATGCGGCCGCGAAAGCGTGCGAGGTGCAGCGCGAGGCAATACAGCACGCCCAGCTGGGTTGTAAAGCTTTTGGTTGCTGGGATGGCACGTTCGAGCCCCGCGAAGGTGGGCAGCGACGCGCTCGCTTCGGCCGCCATGCTGGAGCCCTCGTGATTGGTGATCGCCACCGTGGCCAGTCCGCGGGCCTGCGCTTCGCGCAGAGCCGCGAGCGTGTCCGCGGTCTCACCGGACTGCGAGATCACCAGCACACCAGGATTGTGCAGCGTGTGGGTGGAGCGGTAGGTGTACTCGCTGGCGTATTCCACGTCGACCGAGATGCCCGCAAGATCCTCGATCATGATCTCGCCCGCGAGTCCTGCATGGCGGCTGGAGCCGCTGGCTGCGATGACGAGCCTCTCCCGGAGGCCGAAGGCTTCGAGCACGGGTTGAAAGATCTCCGCCGCGGAACGCGCCCCAGGAGCGTAGGGCTCGATCGTCCGGGCAAAGGCCTCCGGCTGTTCGTAGATCTCGCGGAGCATGGCGTGGGGAAAGCTCACGGGACTGTCTTGCGGTTCATCCTGAATCTTCATGGCTGCGGCATCCATTCGCGGCTTTGCGCCGGGTCTGTCTGGGGTGAGCAGGCCTTGCAAGCGCAGCAGCGGGACGGCCGGAGGGAGCCGGAAGCGGGGAGTATCATCTGACTGCTTCCAGGAAAAGGGTCCGTTCCAGAGCGACGTGCATGGTCAAGTTATCCACCTGTCTGGACGACTATACTAATATTGCGATAGGCTCACAAGTGGAAATCGACGAGCCGATTCGCGACCCTTGCTTTGTCGCGGGCGCGAACGTATTTCAGATCTCTCAGCGCGCGCGGGCCGATCGACGCGGACGCAAGGAAAGGACGGCAATGATCAGCACGATCACGGCGCGGCAGCTTCAGACCGGCAGCGAGATCATCGACTATCCGCTGGTGACTTTGGACGACGGTCGCATCCGGCAGATCGAAGCTCTCCCGGCGATGGAGCAGGAACGAGCGCCGGCAACGTATCGCTTTCCTGGGGCGATCCTGGTTCCAAGCTATATCGACATTCATATTCATGGCTGTGCCGGGCACGATGTGATGGAGGCGACGCCAGAGGCGCTCGATGCGATCGGCACCTATCTGGCGGGCCGCGGTGTGGGCGCGTATCTTCCGACGACGGTGACGGCCAAACGCGAGGAGACTCTGCGCGCGCTGGCCGGCCTGGCGGCACAGATTGGCTTGCACGGCGTGAAGACGGGCGGCGACGATTCGCGCGGCGCGACGCCGCTGGGGATTCATCTTGAGGGACCGTTTCTCTCGCATACCAAGCGCGGGGTCCATACCGACGCGCTGCTCGAAGCTCCGTCGCTCGACCTGTTCGATCAGTTCTGGCAGGCTTCGGAGGGATGCATTCGGCTGATGACGATTGCCCCGGAGCTGCCGGGGGCGAAGGAGTTGATCGCCCACGCGACACGGCTTGGCGTACGCTGCAGCCTGGGACACAGCAATGCCACGGTATGCGAAGCGCAGGCGGCCCTCAAGGCGGGGGCTCGTTCCGCGACGCATACGTTCAACGCGATGCGAGCCATGGATCATCGTGAGCCGGGCCTGGCGGCGTTTGTGCTCGACGAGCAAAGCCTGTTTGCCGAGGTGATCTGCGATGGAATTCATGTCGATCCGATGATGGTGCGGCTCTATTTCAAAGCAAAGGGCAGGGACAGGAGCATTCTGGTCACGGACGGCATGAGCGCGACCGGGATGCCGGATGGCGTCTACATGCTGGGCGAGATGGAGGTCGAGGTGGTCGACGGGCGATGCACCTCGCATGGGGTGCTGGCCGGCAGCGTGTTGACGCTTGACCGTGGGGTGCGGAACTTTATGGCATTTACCGGCGCGGATCTCGAGGTTGCCGTCGCGGCCGCGTCGCGGAATCCTTCGCGTCTGCTGGGCCTGGAAGACAGTTGGGGGGCCTTGCAGGCTGGCGGGGCGGCGAACCTGACTGTTCTCTCGCCGGAGGCCGAAGTCCTGCAAACGTTCCTTGCCGGCAGGCCGACGATCGCCTGACGGCTAATCGGCTCGCATGTTTTTCATCTGGGTACTCTTGCTTGAAGCGGTTTGCGAGGCGTATGTACATATGTATAGACTGCTTGGCGGAAGCAGAGAGCAGTTCTGCGTGGAGCACCGTGCGGATGCAGGAAAGGGCAGGAGCTTGATTTACCTCCAGACCCTTTCACGCGAAACTGAGCAGAACTGATCTGAGGAGATCGAGTTGTCGAAAGTTCAAGTGGAAGCTCCGCCGGCGGTCCAGCCGCTCGACAAGAATGGATTCATCCCGCTCTACTATCAGATTCAGCGGACCCTGATGGAGCGAATCCGGTCCGGCGAACTGGCGGAGGGAGATCCGCTGGCTTCGGAGGAAGAGCTGGCGCGCATCTACCAGGTGAGCAGGATGACTGCCCGGCAGGCGCTGCACGGCCTGAAAACCAGCGGCTACGCCTTCAGCCAGAAGGGCCGCGGCACCTTTGTCACCCGGCCGAAGCTGGAAAAGAACATCATGCACCTGAGAGGCTTCACCGAAGACATGAGGCAGCGCGGCATGGTGCCGAGCTCGCGGCTTCTGGAGCAGACGGTGGTCAAGGCGAGTGCGAGTCTCGCCGAGCAGTTGAAGGTGAAGGCGGAGGAGATCGTCATGCGGCTGAGGCGGCTGCGACTTGCCGACGGCACTCCCATGGCGCTCGAGGAGTCGCATATCCCGGTCAAGCAATTTCCGGGGCTCGAACGGCTCGATTTTTCCAAGCAGTCTCTCTACTACGTTCTGCGCGAGAATTTTGGAGTGAGAGTCGCGTGGGCCGATGAGGTGATCGAGGCTCTTCCGGCCACGCGCGAGGAATCGGAGCTGCTGACCATTCCGAAGAAGGCAAGCGTGCTCTCCATCTCGCGCATCATCATGACGACTGAAGAGATTCCGATTGAGGTGGCCTGCTCCCGGTACCGGGGCGACCGCTACCGGGCCTCCATTCGCGTACCGACCACGACTATTGAATGACCGCAGGGCTTGGGGGCGAGGTCGCGGCTTCCATCGGCGTGCTGCGATGTCCCCGCCAGGCAAAGTAGAAGATGTAGGCGTAACAGAGCAGCACGATGGCGAAGCTGCGTTGATAGCCGAAGGAGTCGGCCAGGAAGCCTTGTATCTCGGGGATGACTGCGCCGCCTACGACCATCGTGACAAGAATGCCGGAACCTTGACTGGTGAGACTCCCGAGACCGTCCACTGCCAGAGGAAAGATACATGGCCACATGACGGAGTTGAAGAGTCCGCACCCCACGAGAGCCAGAATGGCGAGATGTCCATGGGAGGAGATCGCGGTTCCGATCAGGAAGAACGCGCAGAGGGAGACAAACGCTAGCGCCCGCTGCGCTCTGATCCTGCGCAAGGCGGCGAAGCCCAGGAAGCGTCCGATCATGGAAGATCCCCAGTAGAAGGAGACGTAGCGGGCCGCGGCTTCGTGACTCAGGCCTCCCATGGAGGGTTGACCGAGAAAGTTGATCATTAAACTGCCGATCGCAACTTCAGCGCCGACATAGAAGAAGATGGCAAAGGCGCCGAGGCGAAGGTGGCGGAACTTCCAGGCGCTACCCTCTCTCGTCTCCCCCTTGCTCCCTTCCGCGATGACCCTTGGGAGACGCACAGAGGCAGTCACGGCTGCCATTGCAAACGCAAAGACGGCGAGAAGGAGGTAGGGAAGGCGCACAGAACGAGCCAGCTGGGCCGTCGTGGCTCCCGCTGCGATAAAGATGAAGGCAGCACCCAGCTTGGGAGCGATGGTGGTTGCGATCGAGTTGAATCCTCCGCAGAGATTCAGGCGCGAGGAGGCGGTTTGCGGCGAGCCAAGCGCCCCAACATACGGGTTGATGGCAACCTGCAGGAGAGCCAGGCCGCTGCCGACCACAAAGAGCGCGAAGAGAAACAGAGGATAGAAGACGAGGACGGAAGCCGGGAGGAAGAAGAGCAGCCCCAGCCCTATGATGGCGAGCGCCGCCACGATGCTTGCCTTGTAGCCGATCCTGCCGACGATCCACCCGGATGGCACGGACAGGATGAAGTAGGCGCCGAAGAAGCAGAACTGCACCAGAAGCGCCGCCACATTGCTCAGGTGGAACAGATCCTTGAAGTGGGGCACGAGGATGTCATTGAGCGCGGTGATAAAGCCGATGCTGAAGTAGAGGGAGACCATCAGCGCCATGGGGGCTGTGTAGGTCTTGTTTTGCGTCTCGATGCTATTGACTGCGCCGTCTCCGACCATGCCGAAAGCCATGCCAAATCCTCGACCTTCTTATTTGTCTAGCTGACTATACAGCAATGCTTCTTCAGGCGGACAATCCATCTGCTATAAAAACTCGCTTCCATCACCCAGGTTCAGGAGAGCGCAGTTGAGTAGCCGCGACAAATCTTGCCGTAATCCATGCGGGCCGGGTGATCGCCGAGCCGACCACAACGGCATGCGCGCCCAGGTCCAGAGCTCGCTGCACCTCGCCCGGCTCCGAGACATGTCCCTCCACGATGAGCGGCACTTGAAGTCTTGCGACGAGATCTTCGACCAGGCGCCAGGAAACTCTCCTGGCTCCTTCGGTCTCGGCGGTGTACCCATAAAGAGTAGTGGCTACGCTATCGACGCCGGCTTGCTCGGCCTCGGCTCCTTCTTCGAAGGTGGCGATATCGGCGCAGACAGGGCGCTGCAGTTCATCGTGGATGCGGTGGATCAGCCGCGGCCACGGTTCGGGCGACGCCAGTCTTCGCCGGGTGCAGTCGAGCGCGATGATATCGGCGTTTGCCTCGCTGAGCTGCTTGGCAGACTGGAAGTCCGGGGTGATATGAACCGCTCCATTGGGATCGAAAGTCTTCACGATCCCGATGATTGGCAGCGCGGTGAGTGCTCGAAACGAGGCGACCCGCTCGACGCCCTCGGCTCTGAGGCCGCCCGCGCCTCCGAGCAGGACCGCGGCCGCCATGCGGGTCAGCGTCTCTCCGTCGTCGAGCGGGTCGCCCTTGGCGGCTTGACAGGAGACGATCAGTTTTCCGTGCAGAGCCTGGAAGACGGATTGTGCCGAGGCGCGCGGGCTGGATTGCATGAAGGGCTCATCCTAATACTCATCCTGGTGCGTTTCCTTGTGCTACTCTACGCGACGTGCTGCAAGCGCCGCAGCCTTCGCAGGAGAGGAATCCGCGAAAGGAATGCCTGGTGACAGCACGTGTTTCGCGATTCGAGGGGTTCTGCATGAGGGTCTTCCGCCGGGTCAGGGCAGGCGGCAGACCTTTACGGCCGCATTCGAAAACTCGCAGTGGTACTGAGTGATTGCACCGGAGTCCAGCACCACCCAGGTCACGCCGAACGGCTTCAAGGCGGCACTGCGAGCCGCATCCGATTCGACGTTCAATCCGCTCTGCGCCTGTTGTCCGTTCAGCCAGGGGGCAGAGAGCCGAGGTTTGTTGGCGACCACGCCGCCGTCTTTGGAGTAGTCCGGGAGGGCGCTTCGCTCGGCAATGGCGCGAAAGCTCTGCGCATCTTCTCCTGGCGCGGTGATGTAATGGGCATCGAGCGCAAAGAGCGCGTCGACCGGGGTGTGGCGTCTGATCCAGACAAACGCCTGCTCCCAGGCATTGTCTTGCATGGCGCGGCCCGGCCAGGAGACCACTTGTGAGACCGGCTGGGAGATCTTCCAGGGCAACTCGATGTGATTGGATGCCCGAAACGTGGTTCGCTCAGCCGCGGACAGGACTCCTGCCAGACAAGCAAAGGCCGTCAGCCAACGCCATGGATGGCGGCGCAATATGTGTTCGGCCAAGTGCGCGCCGAGCGCCAGAATCATGACGATGTATACCTCTTGAAACATACGCAGCGGCTGGAGTCTGGCCAGCAGGTGAGTCTGCATGGCTGGACGCGCAAACAGGAGCGCCACCAGGAGAGCGATGGAGCCGGCGGCGAATGCCATGCGCGCCAGACTCTGCTGCGCGGCGCCGCGTTGCTGCGGGCGAAATGCGATCCAGGCCAGGATGAGCAGCGGTGCGATCACTCCGGCCCACTCGTACCACTGCCACTGGCTGAGGAACCAGTAGTAGCGCGTCATCACGACCTGTTTGTAAACGGCGCTTTCCGCCGGCGCCCCCAGCACCAGGCCCACTGCGCAGCCCAGCGCCGCCAGCACCAATCCCGCCGCTCCCCACACCCGGGCAGTCCGGTTGGACGCCATGCAGACGCCCAGCAACAGCACCGAAGCGACCGCATATGCGCCCATCAAAGGATGCAGGGCAACGGCAGAGGCCAGGGCAGCGGCGCAGAGAAGCAGCCCCCAGGCGCGACGCGGATTGCGTGTTCCTACCTCGCATCGCGGCTGCATGAAATCGAATGCGCCGACTAGGGCAAGCAACGCGCAAGGGGTAGAAAGACTGCGCGCGGTCAGATAGGGGTCCATCAGCATCAAGGAGGTTCCGGCAATCGGAAGCGTGATCCACGCTGCAAGCAGCGTTACGGCTCCGACTCTCGCCTGACGGGTGTGGTAGCAGCGCACAGCCAGCAGATAGGCCGCGAAGAGCGTCGTCCACAGGCTTACCAGGTACGCGAGGAATAGGACGGTCTCCACCCGCAGCCGCAGCCGCAACACCAGTTGCGCCATGGCAGGAGCGAAGACGGAGTAGCGCAGGTGTTCGACGACAAACTCTGTGCCATGCGGGTAGAGGGCCGGGTTCACCAGGCGCTTGATCTCCGGCACATACACGCCGCCGTCCTCAACGTAGGGATGGTAGCCATGCAACAGAAGCGCAGCGAAGGTGAGCGCAGTGACCAGCAGAAGCGCGAAGCCGCGTTCCTGACGGAGGCCCGTTTCGGAAGATTGTGCAGAAGGCAGAGGGTAGGCTAAGGATGTGGCCAAGCAGATGCTGCTCCTGAGATGAATTCACGTCTGAAGCATCTGGCTTTTGCGCATACTGCACGACATTGGAAAGCCTGGTTGGGTCCTGCTCGACGCAGTGCATACTTAGACTGCCTGAGTACGCTGGAGTTTACAAAGGCACTTTATCTTTTTCAGGCACGATCAAGCTTGAAGCGTGCTTCGTCCGACTCGGCCGGACGCTGCGCCTTCGACCTCGGAGCCAAACCGAAGATACAATTAAATCTGCATGTTGCAAAGTCTCGTCCATCGGGCCGCAAACCGGAGAGCCGATCTGCCGCGCGGCTGCGGAGGCCCGGTATGACCCCTCCCGCAGCGGCGCCGGTCAGCAACCGGCGCAGCCTCTGGAAGACGCTCCCCGGATTATTGATCAGCCTTTTCTTCCTCTGGTATACCTTTCACGGCATCTCTTTCAGCCAGATTGCCGTTTTGCGGATGGTGCAGCCGGGCTGGATCGCGGGCGTCGCCGGCTTCACCGCCGCAGGCTATACTCTGCGCTGTGTGCGATGGACCCGGATGATGCGCCCCAGCGGTGCCCGGTTTAGCGTATGCGCTCGCGTCCTAATGACTTCGCTGGCCGCGAACAACATTCTCCCGCTTCGCATTGGCGACGTGATGCGCATCTTTACCTATGCCGGCGAGCTCGGCGCCTCGCCCTCGGTCATCCTGAGCACGGTCATCCTGGAGAAGCTGCTGGACATCTTCGTGCTCGTTCTGCTCTTTGTCGCAACTGTGGGGACCGTGGCCACACCGCGTCTGCGTATGATCGCCGACGTGTCGCTCGCGATCTCGACAGCCGGGCTGCTCGTCCTTCTGCTGGGCGCGCGCCCGCTGCAGAGGCCGGTCCGGCGCCTCTTTTCGCGTTTCCCCGCAGATGGAAGACTGGCGAAGATCGAGCACTGGACGATCCTGGCGCTCGACGCGACGAGCCGGCTGGGCATAGCCGGATCACTGCTGCTTCTGCTGCAGACGGCCTTCATCTGGGCTTGCGAGGGGATGATCTTCGTCTCCGCAGTGCGTCTGGTGGGTCTTCCCGTAGACTCGACCGGTCCGTGGCTGGCCGTTTCGTTTGCGAATCTTTCGTACCTGGTTCCGAGCTCGCCTGGCGCTATCGGCCCGTTTGAACTGGCCGTCAAGACATCACTCGTCAGCCACGGCGCTTCAATGGCGCAAGCAGCCGTCTTTGGCCTGGCGTTTCACGCCTGGATGCTGGTTTCCGTTACCGGCGCGGGTGGTCTGGTCTTCCTGCTGCACCGATTTCACATTCGCAATCGCAAGCCGCTGCTCGAGCAGATGCAGGAGCTGCCGGCCGACCTTCCGTAGTTTTACGCGATCCTAAGCTCTAGTAGACTGGCTCTGGCTGAGTCACTCCCTGCCTCTCCCGATGTGGTGAACCTCAAAGCATGTACCGCACAATTCAGCAGCGTCTTTTGTTTCGCATTCAGGCGATCCTTCAGGAAAAGTATGGCGTGACCTTAGCGCAGGTCGCTGTGGAGCAGCCTCCGGCCATTGCGCTTGGAGAGCTGGCGCTTCCGGTCGCCTTCGAACTGGCCAAGCGTCTCCGGAAAGCTCCGCGCGTCCTCGCTTCTGAGATCGCGCACACGCTTACGGATGAAATTACGGATCAAGCGCCCGATCTTGAAGGCCTTGCGAGCGTCGAGGTTGCAGGCGCCGGCTATCTCAATATTCGGCTTGATCGCGCCGTCCTCGTTCGCAGCATCGCCCAAGATGAGCATGCCGACATCGGGGGGCCCGGTTTTCGCCTTGTCGAACACACCAGCATCAACCCGAACAAGGCGGCCCACATCGGTCATCTGCGGAATGCCATTCTGGGCGATACCTTTCAGCGGCTTTTGCGACACGATCCGTATAAGCGCGGGTATGAGGTCGGCGTTCAGAACTACATCGACAATACCGGGATGCAAGTAGCCGATGTGGTCGTCGGGCTGGTTCACCTCGAAGGCAAGACGCTGGAGACGACACGTGAGCTGGTCACGGAACTGATCGAGACCAACCGGCGCATCGACTTTTATTGCTGGGATCTGTATGCCCGCGTGTCGCAGTGGTACACCGCGGAGGAGGATCAACTCGCGGCACGAAAGCAGATTCGGCTGGACACACTTCACGCTCTCGAAGCCGGGGGAAATGAGACCGCCGAGATAGCCGATCTCATCTCGACGGCCGTGCTGCACCGCCATCTCGAGACCATGCTGCGGCTGAATATCGAGTATGACTTCCTGCCGCGCGAGAGCGAGATCCTCACGCTGCACTTTTGGGATGCGGCACGAGCGCTGATGATCGAGAAGGGTGTTCTGTATCTCGAGACCGCGGGAAAGAATAGCGGCTGCTGGGTGATGAGGCGCGCGGGTACGGCAGAAGAGACCGTCCTCGCGGAGGGCAACCTTCCCGATGAAGATGCCAAGGTCATCGTTCGCTCGAACGGCACGGTGACGTACGTCGGCAAGGACATCGCTTATCATCTCTGGAAGTTCGGCCTGCTTCCGGGCAAAGATTTTGGCTACACCAGGTTTTTTGAGTATCCCGACCGGACCTGCTGGATCTCTACTGCAGGGCCGAGCTATCCCGGCCACCCCACCTTCGGCAAGGCCGATGCGATCTACAACGTCATCGACTCGCGGCAGAACGATCCGCAAAATAACGTTGTGGCCGCTCTGCGCGGCATGGGATACAACGAAGCGGCGGCGCGGTATACCCACTTCAGCTACGAGATGGTTGCTCTTACGCCGCGCTGCGCGATCGAGCTTGGCTATGCCATCAGCGAAGAGGACAAGGCGAAGTCCTACATCGAAGTCAGCGGCCGCAAAGGCTTCGGAGTGAAAGCCGACGATCTGCTCGATCGACTGGTCGTGGCGGCGAAGCGCGAGGTCGACCAGAGACACCCGCAGTTGACCGAAGGCGAGCGGCTGAGCATCGCAAATCAGATCGGAGTCGGAGCGCTGCGGTACTTCATGCTGCGCTTCACGCGCAACACGGTGATCGCCTTCGACTTCAAAGACGCGCTCAGCTTTGAGGGGGAGACGGGTCCTTATGTGCAGTATGCGGTCGTCCGCGCCGCGAACATCCTGCGCAAGGCGGGCGTGGGCCAGACCGAAGCGCTGACCTCGATCGCGGATGGCGTAGCGATGCAGGACCTCGCAGGCATTCTCAACACCGAGGAGGGAACCAGCCTATGGGAGACATGGCTGCTCGCGTCGAAGCTTACGCTGCTGATCGAGCAGTGCATCGCCACGGCGGAGCCCGCCCACCTGGCCAAGTACGCCTTTCAACTCGCCCAGCAGTTCAACAACTTCTATCACCGCCATCATGTGCTGAACGAGACCGATCCTATTCGGAGGATGTTCCTTCTGGCCACCGCTGCCGTGGCACAACGCGAGATGAGCCGCGCCCTTGGCTACCTGGGCATCGAAGCGCCGCCGGTGATGTAACAAAAAGAGATGCCTAAGAACCTGTTTACGAACTGCGCCGATTGAGATTGACGGTCGAGTTAAGTGCAAATGCAAAGACGAACTACGGGGAGATGATTCTCAGGTTAGCTCCGGC
Organism: Edaphobacter sp.; assembly: GCA_965277545.1. GTDB lineage: Bacteria > Acidobacteriota > Terriglobia > Terriglobales > Acidobacteriaceae > Edaphobacter. Next base: position 3,484,096 of record OZ255826.1, on the reverse strand, counting down.
AGCGTCGCGCCTTTTGCAGCCGAGGCTCTTTGTGCCGAGCAGCAAAGACGAAATGCGGGGATTTCTCCACTGCGCTGCGCGATGAGACCGCGCGGCTTCGGTCGAAATGACGACTTCCTGGAAGTTTTCTAAACAGGTTCCGATGCTTCAAGCGGAATAGGTTCTTGCCCACTCGAGGATTGAACGTACGGCGATTCCGCTTGGTCCGTTGGCGATCCAGGATTTACTCTCGTCGTTCCATGCGCACCCGGCGATGTCGAGGTGGATCCAGGGGGTCTCCCCCACGAACTCCTTCAGGAACATGGCGCCGGAGATCGCGCCGCCATACCGGTTCTTGCCTGTGTTCATCATGTCGGCGATCGGGCTTTTGATCTGTTCCTTGTAATCGTCGGTGCAGGGAAGCCGCCAGAACTTCTCACCCGCTGTCGCCGCGGCTCTCTGAAATCTCTCCCAGGCGTCCTCGTCGTTCGAAAACAGGCCGGCGTTCAGGGTTCCGAGAGCCACGACGCAGGCTCCGGTCAAGGTCGCCGCGTCGATTAGGTGGGTGCATCCCAGCGTCTTGGCGTAGTGCAATCCGTCGGCGAGCACAAGCCTGCCTTCCGCGTCCGTATTCACCACCTCGATGGTCTTACCCGACATCGCCGTCAGCACATCGCCGGGCCGGTAAGCCTTTCCGTCCGGCATATTTTCCGCCGAACAGATCACGCTGATGACCTTCACCTTCGGCTTCAACTGAGCGATGGCCCGCATGGCGCCGATCATCGCCCCCGCGCCCGCCATGTCGTACTTCATCTTCTCCATGCCATCGGCCGGTTTGATGGAGATGCCTCCGGTATCGAAGGTGATTCCTTTTCCGACCAGACCCAGTACGGGGGCATCCGCCGCGGGCGCTTCTCCTTTCGCCCTCTCAGGCTCATAGGTCAGCACAATCAACGCCGGCGGCTCGGCCGAGCCTTGGGCGACTGCCGCAAAAGCGCCCATTCCTAACTCCCGAAGCTTCTCCGTCGAATAAACCGCACAGGCAAGACCGACGTCCTCGCACATGGCCGCTGTGCGCCTTCCGAGTTCGGTCGGCGTCAGAATATTGCCTGGCTCATTCACGAGACTTCGCGTGAAGTTCTGCGCCGCTGCCACGATCAGACCTTCGTCGAAGCCGGATTGAATCTCGGCGCGGGCCGACTTCTCCGCGCCGTTGACCATGATCGAAAGACTCTTCAAGGTTCGATCTTTGCGCTCGCTGCGGTAGGTGTCCCAGTCCTTGTCGGCCAGTTCCGCGCCCTCGACCAGAGCCCGCGAGAGCGGGGTACAGGGAAGAGTTTCAAGATGCTCATCGGAAAGCGCATGGTCTTCCGGAAAGACGATGGCAATCTCCCGCACGGCCAGCGGCTTGGCAGCCCGGATTGCCGCCCCGGCGCCAAGTCTGACCTCGTCGACGGATAAAGTTTTGGCTTTGCCGAGACCCACCACCAGCAGGCGTTCCGCCTTGAGGCCGGCGGGAACATGGAGCAGGAGCGTCTCGCCTTTACCAGCCTTGAACTCTCCAGAAGCCAATGCCTTGGCCGCCGCTCCGGAGATCGCATCGGACGTCGTCAACAGGGCCAGCAGAGGCTCATCGTCCTTGCCCAGGGCGATATCGACCGCAAAGACAGCAAGCATCGGCGTCTGAAAACCGGCCGCATCCTGAAAGAGTAGCTCCGTGTGCATGTGTCTATGGTAACGCGACTCATTCCTTGAGTAACCCGGGCGTGACTACACAGAAAGTGTGACTCGCCGGGTGAGCGTGCAGGGAGACTAGGTCCGCTGGCTCCGGGCGACGGCAGCTTTGGCTTCCTTGTCGGCCTCGCGCTTGCGTTCGGTGGCGCGCTTATCCCACTCCTGCTTTCCTTTGGCCAGGGCCAGTTCACATTTAACCCTGCCGTTACGAAAATAAAGCCGGGTCGGAATAAGCGTAAAACCCTTCTGCTTCGTCATACCCTCGAGCTTCCGCACCTCACTTTTGTGCAGCAGCAATTTACGGGTACGCAGAGAGTCATGATTCATCGCATTGCCATGAGAAAACGGTCCGATGTGCGCATTCAGGAGAAAGCACTCGCCGTCTTTCAACAGACCGTAAGCGTCCTTCAGATTCGCCTTGCCTTCGCGGATCGATTTCACCTCGGTCCCGCGCAGGGCGACGCCGGCCTCCACCGTATCGCTAAGGAAGTAGTTAAAGCTGGCCGAGCGGTTGAAGGCAGCGTCGCGCTTGCCTGCGGCGACGGGATCGCGATCCTTCTCTTTCACCGCAGGTTTCGGCGGGTGAGCCACCGTCGGATTGGACATAGAACGGGCCATGCAATCTCTTACTTTAACATGGCTGGACCGCACGTTCCGCCTGCGATAGAACCGGTGCGTCAAACGACCGCGGCTGGAAAGACAGGAGCCAGGTTGAGCTTGCGTCTCCTTCGCTCCGGGCCGCGCCCGCATGTGTATCAGGACCGATCCTCAACCGCATGCTCTGAAAGGTAAAGATTTCGAGGCGAATGGTATACTCACCCGAGCGCAGAAGCCTGGCAGGCACCGCCGCGGTAGGCAGCGCCGACCTTCGAGACATGATTCGGCCCGGCGTGCCCTCCGGCAGACGCCACACTCTTTTCGGTGTAAAGGACGCAAACGGAAGCAGCATGGGTCGCGGGAAAAAATTAATCAACAAACTATCGGCAACTCTTTTTCCGGCGCTTGTTCTGGGTCTTCTATTCTGCTCCGCCGGCACCGCGGCGCACGCCCAGTCGGCAAGCAAGCTCGATAAGCGCGGCGAGGAGGCGGAGGCGCGGCAGAACTACGACGCTGCCTATACCGACTACAAGCTCGCGATGCAGAAGAAGCCCAACGACCTCCGTTACAAGGCTCACTTCGACCGCGCCCGCTTTCTTGCCGCTGTCTCGCACGTGGATCGCGGGAGGGTGCTGCGCCAAAGCGGCGACTTGAATGGCGCCCTCGCCGAGTTTCAGCGCGCCGTCGAGATCGATCCCAGCAACCAGACCGCGCAGCAGGAGATCGACCTTATCCTTCAGTCGCAGCCTGCCCCAGGAGCGCCACTCCCTCCGGAACCGCCGCCCTCGCAGCACGCGCAGGTGCTTGGCGAACTCGGCGCAATCTCCGGCCCGGTCCGGCTGAAGCCTGTTTCGAACGATCCGATTACCCTGCACATGGTCGAGGACGTCAAGAATATCTATCAGGCCATCGGGAAGGCCGCCGGCATCAATGTCTTGTTTGATCCCGACTATACGTCAAAGCGGATTCCGGTCGATCTGACCAACGTCTCCCTCTCCGATGCCTTACGCATCGTGGCGACGCTTTCGGACACCTTTTATAAGCCCGTCACCGCGAATACGATCTTCGTCGCCCAGAACTCGCGCCAGAAGCGAACGGAACTCGACGAGCAGGCGGTGCAGACGTTTTACCTGACGAATGCGAGCCAGCAGAACGACGCGAATGAAGTCGTCGTGGCGATCCGCAACCTGCTCGATCCGAGCACCAAGATCTATCTCGTGCCCAGCCAGAACGCGATCGTGATGCGGGCCACACCGGATCAGCTGCTGCTTGCGGAGAAGCTGCTCAACGATCTCGACCGCGCGCGGCCTGAGGTCGTCGTCGACGTCGCGGTGCTCGAGGTCAACCGGAATGTAGAGCACAATCTGGGCATTACGCTTCCCCAGCAGGTTACATTCACACCGCAGGCGAACCCGAACACGACCACAACTTCCGGCAGCAGCAGCACCACCACAGGCACCACCACGACGACTTCGAGCTTTACGCTGAACTCGCTGGCCCACTTCAACTCGAACAATCTGGCGGTTGGGATTACGGGCGGAACGGTCAACGCCCTGCTCTCGGACTCGGACACGCGCATCCTTCAGAATCCGAGCATCCGCGCCACCGACGGACAGCGCGCTACGCTGAAGATCGGCCAGAAGATCCCTATCGCCACGGGGTCCTACAACGCCGGCGTCTCGACCGGAGTTGCGAGCATCGGCGTGCAGACGCAGTTCACCTATATCGATGTCGGCGTGAATATCGATATGACGCCGACGGTCCATTACGACCACGAAGTCACCCTCAAGATGAAGATCGAGGTCTCCTCCGAGGCCAGCCAGGTCACGATCAGCGGAGTCGTCGAACCAATCATCGCGCAGAACGTCATCGAGCAGGTGATTCAGCTGAAGGATGGCGAACCCAGCCTGCTCGCCGGACTGCTCACCAAGAACGAGAGCCTCAATGTCAATGGCACGCCCGGGATAGGAGAGCTTCCGCTTCTGAAATACCTGTTCACCTCCCGCGACAGAACGGTCAACAAGGACGAGATCGTCTTCCTGCTTATCCCACACATCGTCCGCGAGTCCATTCTCACGCGCATGAATACCCGCGCCATCGACACTGGGACGGGCCAGTCGATCGAACTGCGGCGCGACGCGGCGTCGGAGGAGGCAAACGCCGACTTTGACAATCCGGTGTATGCCAAGCCTGCCGGTTCGCAGAAGACCAGCGCCGCCAACGCGGCCAATGCGATGGTGCAGCAACTGAATCAGCAGGCGGAGCCGCCGACTCCTGCCTCTCCGCAACAGCCCGTTCCGCAGCAATCCGTTCCGCAGCAGCCGGCCACCGGCAATCCCGCGACTCCGGGAGCCTCTTCCGGGTCGCCGATCAGCTTCACCGTGGTACCGCCGGCTTCGACCCAGGCCGTGGGCAGCACCTTTCAAGTGGCGGTCAGGCTCGACAACGGTCATGACGTCGCCTCGGTGCCGCTGCAGATGCGCTTCAATCCGGCGGTGCTGCAACTGGTTAATGTTGACTCAGGAGATTTCCTCGGCCGCGATGGACAGGCGGTCTCGATCGTGCACCGCGATGATGGCAGCGGCCTGGTTGCCATCGCCACCGAGCGGCCCCCGCGGGCGGCCGGGGTCAGCGGACAGGGTAGCCTCTGCACTCTGACCTTTAAAGCTGTCGCCGCCGGCCAGTCCAACCTCTCGCTCGTCAAAGTCGGCGCATTGAACAGTGCGCAGGCCAATCTTCCGGCGGTCGGATCTCAGGCCGTGGTGACGGTGAAGTGATCCCCCGCACGGATCGGGACCTCTGCGACGGTCCGGTCGGCTCGAAACCGGGCAGAACACGAGGTGCGCCGAGCCGGCGTATTCTCCGGAAGCCTTCGACCAAAGGCACAGTAGGGGTCTTCGATACAGGATTTGCGTCGCAGGCCGGGCTGACGCTGATCGAGCTGATCGTCACCGTGGCCATTGTGGCCGTTCTGGCAACGGCGGCTCTCCCCATCGCGCGGTTTCAGGTCAAACGGGAAAAGGAGCGCGAGCTTCGCCGTGATCTCTGGCAGCTTCGCGACGCGATCGACCACTATAAGGATGCCGCCGACAAAGGGGCGTTCATGACCAAAGCCGACAGCAACAACTACCCGCCGGATCTGCAAACTCTGGTGGACGGAGTAGAAGTTCAGACGAAAAAAGTGCGATTCCTCCGCAAAATTCCGGTCGACCCCATGACGGGCAGCGCCGAGTGGGGTCTTCGCTCGAACCAGGACGACCCGGCTTCGGACTCCTTCGGCGGCCAGGACGTCTTCGACGTCTACACGAAGAGCAACGGCACTGGACTGGACGGAACGAAGTATTCCACATGGTAGATGCGACACCAGCCCGTTCCACCTTGAAGCTTGCCCGCACACTGCGCCCGCGCGCGGCTTTTAGGACACGCGTGCGTCAACGCAGTGCCTCGCATGTTGAGAATGGCTTCACCCTGCTCGAGCTGATGATTGTGATGACGATCATCGGCATCCTGGCCGCCATTGCGATTCCCGCCTACACGAGCAATATTCGCAATGCCAAGGAGGCGACCCTGCGCGAGGATCTCCACGTGATGCGCGGCGCCATCGACTCCTACACCGTGGATAAGCAGAAGGCGCCCCAGTCGCTGGACGATCTGGTTCAGAATGGCTATCTCAAGATCATGCCCGTCGATCCATTTACCCGCCGGTCGGACACCTGGGTTCCCGTCCAGGAGGATACCCTCAACAGCCTGGACCAGACCGATCCGGGCATCGACGACGTGCATAGCGGCGCGCAGCTGACCGCCTCCGACGGCACCGCTTACAACACCTGGTAGCCTCCTGGTCTCCGTCAGGAGAGGAAGCCTGGTTCGGCCTGTCCGGAAGGCAGCCTTCCCTCGCCATCGCTCACGAAAAGGCGCATACTAAGTCAAATGTAGGTTGAGCTGCGTCCAATCAGCAGGGAAGCGGCCCGTCAGGAGACACCCTATGCGCCCGAACATGCAACTTGGCCTGGCCACCGTATTTTCTCTCGCTGTCGCCGCATGCGCGCAAAGCTCGACCCAAACCCCAACGCAGACACCAGCCGCCTCAGGATCTCAGCCTTCCGCGAGCAGCCAGAACACGCCGCAGGCGCCTGCTGGAGTTCCGGTTGAAAAACCAATCCCCGGCACTCCCACGGCTACCCCGCAGGAGAGTAAGGCGGCCGCGAAGCAAGTCAAAGCCGAGAACAAGACGGATGTTCTGCCGTCGCCTGGGGAAGATCTCAACCCACATATCAAGAAGGGCAGTGAAGACGACGTCAACGCGGTCGGCACGCGGAACATCGGCGGACGCGGGCTGGGGAACTGGTACTCCACCAACTGGGAGATCGGCACCGGCAAGCAGTACTCCGTGGAGATCGAGAAGTCCGCGCACCTGGTGACCGATCCCGTGGTGGTTGAGTACGTCAACCGGGTCGGCCAGAACATCGTGAAGAACTCCGACTGCAAGGTTCCTTTCACCATCAAGGTGATCGACTCGGACGAGATCAACGCCATGGCTTTGCCCGGCGGCTTTTTCTACGTCAACTCCGGATTGATTCTCGCCGCCGATGAGGAGGCCGAACTGGGCGGCGTAATGGCTCACGAGATTGCACACGTCTGCGCTCATCATGCGGCCCGTCAGATGACCAAGATGAACTACATGCAGATCGGCTCGATCCCACTGATGATCGTCAGCTATGGCTCATGGACAGGGTATGGCATCTACGAGGCCTCCCAACTTGCCATCCCGATCAGTTTCCTGAAGTTCTCCCGCATGGATGAAGCCGAAGCTGACTGGCTGGGGCTGCAATACATGTACAAGTCGGGGTACGATCCGCAGGCGTTCATTCAGTTCTTCGAGAAGCTGGACGCGCTGGAAAAGCATAAGCCCGGAACCCTGTCCAAGGTCTTCGCCGACCATCCGCAGACGCCAGACCGCATCGCCGCCTCCGAAGACGAGATCGCGACGATCATGCCGCCGCGTCCGGACTACATGGTGACGACCTCTGAGTTCGACGACATCAAGAGCCGCCTGGCGCGTCTCGAAAACAAGCGGAAGATCAACAACGGCAAGGGAGACAACGGTCCCACCCTGCGCCGTGCCAGTGCGGGCAGCGGCAACAACGACCCGAACAATCCTGCTTCGAGCACAGACGATCGACCTACGTTGAGCCGGCGGAACTAACCAGTTTTTTAGTTCTGCGTTCTGCTTGCCTGGGTCACGCCAGATGCGTTCCTTTGGCATGAGCACGCGACGCTCTACGTTGTCTGGTAATCGGCGGTTGTTTCGCGAGACATCGGTTATAGCAATACTCGGCCGGGCTGCGATTGCGCTCGACTTAAAAAATCCCCCAAAAAGGTCAGAAATCACCACTTACGTAGAGTGTCCGCTCGTGAGAACATTTGCCATGGGGACACGCTCTGCTCTTTTTTTCATCTGCTTGCTTCTGCCGTTGGGCGCGGCGGAGGCACAAAGCAGGCCGGCGGTCATCCCTCCGAAACTGATCAGTATGCCGCATCCGGACTGCAGATCGGGTAAGTCCTGCCACGGCGATCACGGAGTGGTGAGACTGATCGTGGAGATACTCGAAGATGGGCGGGTAGGCGATGTGCGAGGCGAGGTTGGCGACGCCAAATTGATCGACGCCGCCACCGAGGCGGCCCACCAGGCCGAGTTCACTCCCGGAACGTATCTTGGCAAACCGAAGACAATGAACTTCGTTCTCAATCTGAACTTCTAATTGGTGCCGATAGGACGCCATCGGCTGCTCGCTACCTCGAGCAAGTTTCGAGTCGGTCTGACAGCGGTCCTGCCTCCCTCCGAGACATGAGGTTTGCGGGAGCCGGCAGAAAGACTGCGGTTACCTTCCGTTCGGCAGACTCCCGGAACGTGGAGGAGGACGGAAGAACCGTCTGTTCTTCGATGAAATTTTCGCGCCGATTTCATCATCAAATCCTCACCGAGTGAGGAGTATCATCAAACCGTGCCGAAATATTCGATCGTCGTCCCATTCCACAACGAAGAAGAGAACGTCACCACTCTCTACGACCGGCTGAAAGCGGTGATGGAGCACGTTGGAGACACGTTTGAGCTGGTGTTTATCGACGACGGCTCGCGCGATCGCACCTATCGGCTGCTCGAGGAGATTGCGGCAGTGGATAGCCGGGTGCTGGTCATCAAGCTGCGCCGCAACTTTGGCCAGACTTCGGCACTCGCCGCGGGTTTCGACCATGCGCAAGGCGACTTTATCCTGGCAATGGATGGCGATCTACAGCACAATCCAAACGAAATCCCCAACTTTCTTTCCAAACTGGAAGAGGGCTACGACGTGGTCAGCGGATGGCGCTCGCAGCGCGGAGACAACTTCCTGCTGCGCCGCATTCCTTCGAACATCGCCAATCGCCTTATGGCAGTCATCAGCGGAGTCGACATTCACGACTTCGGCACAACCTTCAAGGCATACCGGCGCGAGGTCATCCAGAACATTCCGCTGTACGGCGAAATGCACCGCTTCATTCCGGCGCTGGCTTCCTGGTACGGCGCTTCGATCTGCGAGATTCCTATCTCCAATCCGGCGCGGGAGTTTGGCAAGAGCCACTATGGAATCTCCCGCACATTCCGCGTCTTTTTTGATCTGCTTACCATTCGTTTCCTGCTTCGCTACATGACTCGGCCGCTGCACTTTTTCGGTACCATCGGCGCGCTTGGGATTGCTTCCGGATTTGGCATGGCCGTGTGGCTGTTCCTGCTCAAGGTGCTCACCGGACAGCCCATCATGGATCTCCACGGACCGCTCTTTGTGGTTGCAGGCGTACTGCTGATCGCCGGCATTCAGATGATGGGCATCGGACTGCTCGGCGAGCTCCAGGTGAGGCACTTCCACACCTCATCACATCGCGCGCCCTACGCGATCGACCGCATCCTCCGCCTCCGCTCCGAGGAAAGCCTGCTGCAATAGAAACAGGTGCATGGGGACTGCAGCCAGACCTTATTTCGCCTAGACGGCTGCTGAGCTTCGGATCACCTGCCCGGCGAACCGCTCCATCTCCTCGGCCTGTGGACTCGATTGCAGCAGCACCAGGTCTACGCCGACCGCGGAAAACTCTTCCATGCGTTCGGAGACCTGCTCCGGGGTTCCCACAAAGCCGCAGCGCAGGCCGCGATTCGAGACCGAATAATCTTTGAGCGAGATTTCGGTCTGCAGATTGGATCCCGTCACCCACTGCTCGTAGTTTGCGTACCCGCGGGCCGATTGTTTGACATCGGTAATCCGCTCCACCTCGCGCAGCGCCTCGGCCTCGGAGTCCCGCACAATCGCATAGCCCGCCACGCCATACGTCATCGGTCCCAGACCCAACGCCTCGCGCCTTCTCCGCATGTCGGCAATCTTCGGGCCCACTGCTTCAGGAGCATCGCCATGCAGCAGGTAGGCGTCACACTTCGCGGCGATCAGGTTCTTCGCCGTCTCCGACTCTCCACCGGCATACAGCCGGGGTCTCGGCCTGCTCACCGGCTTCGGCGCAAGGACGTTCTCGCGCACGTCGTAGTAGGCGCCCTGGAAGGAAAACTCCTGCTGCTTCCAGCACCCATCCACCACATCGAGCCACTCCGAGGTCCGCGCGTAGCGGTCGTCGTGCTCGTCGAAGTGGACGCCGTACTTGGTCGCCTCATCCTTCCACCAGCTCGAAACCACATTCAACGTCAAGCGGCCATGCGACATCTGGTCGATCGTCGCCGCCTGCTTGGCCAGCAGCGCCGGGTTGTGGAAGGTCGGGCGCACCGCAACCATCAGCTCCAGCCGCTCGGTCACCGCCGCGAGCGCCGCAGCCGTCGACCATGCATCGAGCGAAGGAGCCTCGACGCCCTTGATGTCGTTCAGGTTCAGCTCAGCGATCAGCGTGAGGTCGTAGCCGATCTGCTCGGCGCGGATGGTCAGGTCGCGCACGTACTCCCAGCTGGCCTGCATCCGCTCGTCTTCCACGTTGCGGAGCCATCCGCCAAACACCGGCAACCAGAATCCGTATCGCATCAGCGTCCCGCCTCCACCAGCTCGGCAACTCCGGCGCGCCGCTCGTTCACGATCTTCGCCTCAGCCTCCAGCCAATCCGCCAACCGGGCGAAGGGGTCGAAGCCAACCACCTTCTGCCCGTCGGCCACAAAGTTCGACAGCGCGTTGATGTCGTAGTACAGCCGCGCGCCGTCGCGATCGTCGACCATGAACTCCACCCCGCCCAGCACGATCCCCGCCGCAGCCATCAGCCGCTCTACCTCTTCGATCACCTCAGGCGGAGGATCGAAGGCTTCTACGGTAAGCCCGTTCTTCGGCGCGTCGATCGGGCAAGCGGCCCGGTCCAGCTCCACTCCCAAAGGCGTCTTGCAGATATCCGCCGGACAAAGATCAAACGTTTCGCCGGTAATATGTATCTTGATCGCGTACAAATATCTTCCGTTGAGCACCTCGACGCGAACGATATGCGATCCGCGCGCAGGCACGAACTCCTGCACCAGCCCGGTCGAATCCATCCCCAGCATCAGCCCGTTCTCCGTCGAGCTGGCCTCCTGCAACTGCTCCTTGGATACGAACTTCACCACGCCGCTGCCGCTGCCGCCGATGTTCGGCTTCACCACGACAGGCCAGCGCAGCCCCTCGGTCGCGGCCACCGCCTGCGATGCCCGATGGATGACCCTCGCCTTCGGATAGCCCAGCCCCAGCGCATCGAGCATAGAAAGCTGCGCCGCCTTCGACAGCTCACTTCGGTAGGCCCTGACACCGTTGACGACCCGCACGCCGCGGCTCTCCAGATGTTCGAGAAAGCCGAGCGTGTAGAAGATCTGGTCGCCGTGTCCGCGGTTCCAGGCCGAGGGGCTCATCTTGTTCAGCACCAGCGCATACCTTTCCTCGGGATGGTCCTCCGGGGCATAGCTATGTTCCACCGCGTTCAGCTTCACGTAGCAGGCTCCGCGCCGGTCAAGCTCCGCAAAGAGAGGCTTGAACCAGTTCGGCTGCTCATAGTAGATCGCAATCGGTAGAGGCTGGGGATTGGTCATTGGTCATCAACATCCTTTTTTAGGATCGGATTCGAAGCGTCTCCACGTCAGACTCGGTGCAAGGCTGCGGGTTACGAGATACTTCCTATCCGAGATACTTCCTATCTTAGATGAGGCGCCGGATGCGCACGATGTGAGGGGCGTCGCCAGAGAACTTCGCCAGGCGGGAACGCGGGTGCCAGATCAAACCCTGCATCTGCCGTTGTATTCTGGAGTGCAACAGTCATGCAGGCCATCCAGATTCTCGCCACCGGCGCCCCCGACGTCCTCACGCTCCGCGATATTCCAACCCCCTCGCCCGGCCCCGGCGAAGCTCTCATCCGCATCGAGGCTTGCGGCGTGAACTTCATCGACATCTACTTTCGCGAGGGCCGCTATCCCGCCAAACTGCCGTTCACCCTGGGTCAAGAAGCTGCCGGCACCGTTGTTGCCGTTGCAGGCGATGTGCGCAGCCTCAAAGCCGGCGATCGCGTCGCATGGTGCGGTGTGCCAGGAACCTACGCGCAGCTTGCGGTCGCCCCGGCGGATCGCCTCGTCCTCGTTCCGGATGGCCTTTCCTCCCAGCAAGCCGCCGCCGCGATGCTGCAGGGCATGACCGCCCACTATCTCACCCGCTCTACCTATGCCGTCCAGCCGGGCGACGAGGTGCTGATCCATGCCGGCGCGGGGGGTACCGGCCTGCTGCTCCTCCAGATGGCCAAGGCCCGCGGCGCGCGCGTCTTCACCACCGTCTCCACAGACGAGAAGGCGGATCTCGCCAGGGCCGCGGGTGCGGACGAGATCATCCTCTACACTCGCGAAGACTTTGTCGAAGAGGTCAAGAAGCGAGCGCCGGGCCGCGGGCTTTCTGTCGTGTATGACTCTGTGGGAAGGTCGACCTTTGAGAAGTCGCTTGAAGTGCTGCGTCCCCGCGGTTTGCTTGCCCTCTTCGGCGGCGCCAGCGGTCCGGTTCCAACGTTCGATCTCATCCGGCTGGCGTCCATGGGTTCGCTCTTCGTCACTCGCCCTACGCTGAAGGACTACATCGCCACACGCGACGAGCTCGAGCTCCGCGCCAGGGATGTCTTCGGCGCGATCCTCAATGGTACCCTGAAGCTGCGGATAGAACACGTCTTTCCCCTGGCGGAGGCCGCCCATGCGCATTGCGACCTTGAGTCTCGAAAGACTACAGGCAAACTTCTGCTGATCCCGTGACCTCAACATACAATCGAGGATAAAGCCGCACCGGCCCTTCGAAGGATGCCCCATGAAGCCCCTCACCCTAACCAACCTCCTCCTGCTCGCCATCGCCGTCCTGCTTCTTCTTCTCGTACTGCGGCCTCTCCGCAATCCGGGTGCCGTGCAGGCGCAGGCGCCTGAGCCTTACCCGTTCTATCTCGAGCCCGGGACCTACCTGCTTCGCGCTCCCGATGGCAGCAGCCAGGGATACGGCAAGGTAGCGGTCGACCTCACCAACGGCGAGATCTGGGGCTTTCCGACTCTCGGCCCACAGCCGTTCCCCGTCAATGCGGTGGAGACAAAACCCCAGACCACTCATCCCTTCGCTCTGGGCAGATTCGCGTTCGAAGACACGAACAAGTAAGCCTGCCGTGTGCGAGAACTGCGTTCGAAAGGGAACTGCCGTCAGCGCTCTGCCGTTTGCCGATGAGCCTCCATCTCCCTTCTGTGCCCTCTTCGCGCCGTGCTGCCAACTTACAATCAAACTATGTCCACTCCGGCACACCGCTCAGCGGCGTCCAGACGGTTGAGAGATACCCTGGTCCTTGCGGCCACCCTGTTCTGTGCCGTGGCCGCGGGCGCCATCGTCGTGCGTGGGACCGTAACGACTCCACTCGGTCTGCCGATCGGAAACGCTCGCGTTCAGCTGGTCCAGGGCAAGCGAGTGGTCGCCGCTGCAGTCACCGCGCTGGATGGGAGCTTCGAGGTTCGGAGCGCCAACCCCGGGCGCTTTCTTCTCCTCACCTCTGCATCGCCGTTTACGCCAAGCATCAGCCAGGATTTTTTCGGCGGCCTCACCTCTGTGGTCACACGCACCATCGTGATGGAGCCGAACACGGTCGTCCCGCAGACCTCAACGATCGCAAGCGGCATCTCTACGCCGATCGAGCAGATTCCGGCTCCGGTCACCTTGGTCCCGCTCTCCTCGCTCGTGACCGAAACAGGCATCCTCAACACGCTGCGCCAGGCGTCAGGGAACGAGGTGGTCCAGACCGGTCAGGCTGGAGGTCCGATCGTCCTCTACGTTCGCGGAGGGCCGTCTGATGGCAACGAGGTCCTGATCGACGGCACTCCCGCCATGGAGATCGGCGGGCGCTTCGATTTCTCCCCCGTCTCTACCGTCGCACTCGTCGGACCGGAGCTGTATCGTGGAGCCAATAGCGCTCTCTACGGCACGGGAGCTGAGGCCTCCACGGTCAAGCTGGCCACCTCGCAGGCCACCTCACTCCGTCCCGTTCTCAACTACACCGGAGACGCGGGCAACTTTCACACCTATCGCAATGAAGCAACGATCTCCGGCAGCCGCAAACGGCTCGATTACCTCGCCGCCTTCAGTCGCTTCAACACCTCGAACGCGCTTCCGCTCGACGAGTATCACACTACCGCAACCGCCGCAGATATCGGTTATGCCATCGCCACCAATACCCTCGCGCGCTTCACCTTGCGCAACAGCGACTCCGACGCAGGACTCCCCGGTCCGCACGACATCTACGGCATCTCCGCCAACGGCAAGCAGTCCAACCAGGACATCTACTCCGGCCTTACCCTCGAAAATACTCTGGCAGGGAATTGGCACAACCTGGCCCGCTACGGCATCACCCGCAAGCGCCAGCAGGTCCAGCAATTCACCCCCACAGGCGAGGCGTTCGCGACAGAGACTGGCGGCATTCCAGGAACTACCTACTACGGGGCGCCTGTCAACCTTCGCGGAGCCAACGGGTATTCCGGCTCCGGACAGGCTGCCTTTCTCCTCCCGAGTGACGACACGGTGTCGAACCGCGACGAGCTCTACTATCAATCCGACTACACGTTTCCGCACCGCATTGCCACAGTCTTCAGCTTCAACTACGAAAACGAGCGCGGCCGCCTGGTCCAACCTGCCTTCACCCCGGCAGCAAGCAATCGCATCATCAAACGCACCAACTTTCTCTACACGCTTCAGGTGCAGGGGGACATCAAGCATCGCCTCTTTTATTCCGCCGGCGGCAGCATTGAAGACAATGATCTGTACGGCATCGCCGGGGCCCCGCGGCTCGGTCTCTCCTATGCGCCCGTCCGCCCGGGGCGCCGCATCTTTCGCGGGACTCTGCTGCATGCGAGTGTTGCCACGGGGGTGCAGGAGCCATCTCTCACCGCCGACCTCACCAGCCTGCGCAATCTCCTCGGCGAAACGGGCAATGCCGCCGCGATCGCTGTGTACAACGTTGGCTTGATCGCTGCCGAGCGCTCCCGCACGTACGATCTCGGCATCGACCAGAACATCTTCAACCAGAAGCTCACCCTCGAAGCCGGGTACTTCCACAACCAGTTCAACCATCAACTCGAACAGATCCCCGCCACCGGCCTGGAGCAGTACTTCAGCATTCCGGCTTCGATCGCTGTCCAGTTTCCAGCCGCGTCGGTGAACTCCCTCGCCTTTCGCACCCAGGGCTTCGAACTTTCCGCCCGCTATCAACCTTTCCGCACCGTGGTGATCGACGGCGGCTACACCTATCTCGCATCGCTGGTCCTGCAGTCCTTCGCCGCAGACGCGGAGGCGGCTGCCAACGGAACACCCACCATCAACCCGAACCTGCCCGGCATTGCTATCGGAGCGGTCTCACCTCTGCTCGGCAGCCGCGCCTTCCAGCGGCCGCCCAGCACCGGCTACTTCAGCGTTCAATACACCGCACGGCGTTTCGCCACCGGCATTCGCGGCGCTCTCGCCAGCCGCAGCGACGACTCCACCTTCCAGCTCGGAAACGACCTTCATGGAGCCAACACGCTGCTGCTACCCAACCGCAATCTCGACTTCGGCTACGCCAAGCTGGACGCCAATCTGATTTTCACCGCAACTCGCCACATCTTCGTCTTCTCCCAACTCGACAATCTCCTCAGTCAGCAGCACATTGGCCCCATCGGCTATCCCGGCCTGCCCTTCACCTTCCGTGCCGGCCTGAAGATCCGAATCGGCGGCGACTGAGCGATCTGTCCACCTTGTGAACGGCAGTCATGCATACTTACCAACTTCCCCGCCCTCTGGCCCGTCTAACTCATGGAAGGGAAACAATTTCATGACCCGCTATCTCCTTGCATTGGCTCTCCTGACTGCCACCGTCTCTCAAGCGCAGCAGGAGGGTCCCACTCCCACCCAGGCCTTGATCGCCTTCGATTCGAAAACACCCGTCCATGCAACCGCCGGCAACGTCACGATCAAAGTCGACGATCACGAAACCCCGATCGCCAGTCTTTCCCGAGTCCCGCCGGACGGCGCGCAGGTCGCCATCTTGATCGACGACGGCCTGCGCACCAGCATCGGTCGTGAGATGAACGCTCTTCGCGCCTTCGTCAACGGCTTACCGGCCGGCACTGAGGTCTTTGTCGGCTATATGCAGAACGGCCGCGTCGTTCCCGGCGGCAGTCAGCCTGGCTTCACCGCCAATCACGCGGAAGCCGCACAAGGTCTGCACCTCCCCACGGGCATCCCGGGCTCGAGCGCCAGCCCCTACTTCTGCGTCTCGGACTTCATCAAACGCTGGCCCGGGGAGGCCGAGGACCAGGTCGCGCAGCCGGTACAGCGAGCCCCCCGCCACAAGGCTCGCTTTGTGCTCATGATCTCGAACGGCGTAGATCCCTACAACGGCAGCACCAGCGTCCTGAACCAGGACAGCCCCTACGTTGCCGCCACCGTGACCGATGCCCAGCGTGCCGGCGTCCCGGTCTACTGCATCTACTTCGCCGACGCCGGATTTGGCCGCGGCCGCGGCAACTTCAGCGGACAGAACTATCTCTCGCAACTCGCGCAGGGAAGCGGCGGCATCTCCTTCTGGCAAGGTATCGGCAATCCCGTCTCCCTTGATCCCTTTCTCCACCAGTTCCAGCAAGCCGTTGCGAAGACCTACGTTGCCACCTTTCCCGTCGGCACGAACAAGAAGCTTGCACGGCTTAAAGTCTCGACTAATCTGCCCAAGACCAGACTGCGCGCCACGGATCAAGTCCGCCCCGGCACCCTCATCCTCGCCCAGTAGCCGGCATCCTGCCGCTGGCACCCTGCCGCATGCGCGCATTCGCGTGCGGCGGATCCTGTGCGGTGACGTGCCCTCAGATCAACGCGTCTT
This sequence comes from Edaphobacter sp., assembly GCA_965277545.1. GTDB lineage: Bacteria > Acidobacteriota > Terriglobia > Terriglobales > Acidobacteriaceae > Edaphobacter. The sequence continues at coordinate 3,467,401 of OZ255826.1, read as the reverse complement.
CCCACTCTCCGTGACTGCGCGAATCAGACGGCGCGACTAGAGCGGTTCTCCTGTGGACGTACACCGAAGCGTAAGTCTAGACGCCGTTTTTTCTCAAGAAAAACGGCACTTCGATCCACTATTCGGGCCGCAGGAACAGGGAACCGCTCTAGGATGAATCCGTGCGGCCCATTCTTGCCGCCGGGAAGGAAGACGCAAACGGTGGCTCGTCGCATCTATCGCTGGACGAAGATAGTCTCGGCGGTATTCCTCCTCTTTTGCCTGTCCGTCTTCGTCTTGCAATCATGGCACTGGCCGCTGATCGGCGATGCCGCGCTGATGCACTATCTCGTCTTTCTAATGCAGCACGGCATGGCGCCTTATCGCGACATCCTCGACCCCAACCTGCCAACCACGCTGATGATCGAGTCTGCATTCGTCCAACTCTTCGGCGGCGGTGCGCTCGCCTGGCGCCTGTTTGATCTCTTCCTGCTGGGCATCACCGGGATCTCCATGATCGTCCTTGCAAGGCCGTATGACTGGTTTGCGGGTTTTCTTGCTGCCGCCCTCTTTGCTCTCATCCACGGCCGCGACGGAACCATGCTGCTCGGCGAGCGCGATCTTACGATGACAGCGTTTCTTGTGACGGCCTATGCTTTCCTCTTCGCAGCGACGCGAGCGCTGCCCCAGCCCAACGGAATCTGGTGGAAGATGATTCTCTTCGGGTTCTTCTGCGGAGCGGCCGCGACCATCAAGCCGACCGTCCTGCTCCTGCCCTTTGTGCTGTTGGCTGTCGCGGCCATTATACTCAAGCCTCAGCGAGGAGTGCTTTCGCGCCTGACGCTCTTCGGCCTTCTCGGCCTGACCATCTCCATCGTCCTCTCCACAGTCTGGGTCTGGCGCAAACATGCGATGCACGCCTTTCTCGCAACGCTCTTCGACCTTATCCCCTACTTCGCTCGTCTCGGAACCCGCTCCTTCGGCCATCTCTTCGCGCACAGCATCTCCGCGGTCCTGCTGCCCTTTGTTGCCATATGGCTGATCGTGATTCTGCTGCGCGGCCAGCAGCTCACCTGGGAGCGCGCCGCTCTCCTCATTGGCGTCGCCTTCGGCCTCGGCTCGTTCTACCTGCAGCGCAAGGGCTACTCGTACCACCGCTACCCGTCCGAGGCCTTCCTGCTTCTGCTCGCATCGATCGATCTCACCTCAGTCTTCGATCAAGCGACCGGCTCCTCCCGCCTCGCGCTGCAGCGCCTTGCCCTTGCGGGCATTCTAGTGGGAGTGTTCGTGGTCGGCGGTGGATCGACATTGCATGCCCTGCGGCTCGACTGGCGCAACCATGAGTTCGACACGCTGCTGCAGGCCGACCTGACACGCCTCGGCGGTGCGGATCTTGACCATCGCGTTCAATGCCTCGACATGAGCGACGCATGCGTCACCACTCTCTACAACCTGCGCCTGGTCCAGGCCACCGGCTTCCTTTACGACTGCTACCTGTTCTCCGCCGTGCATGCCCCCGAACAGGACCGCTACCGTAAGGCGTTCTGGCAGGCGATGCAGCGCAATCCGCCCGCCGTCTTTGTTGTCTCCAGCAACGATTGCGAGGTTTATCCCGATAAGCCGTCCTATCACTACGGCAAAATAAGCCGCTGGCCGCAACTCGACGCCTATATGGAGGAAAACTACCACCTGGCCAGCGACCGGATTCCGTCTCACTTGATCTATACCGGAAGCAGTCCCTCCAAACCTTTGGGCTATCGCATCTATCTACGCAACGAATTCCCGCAGGGACGATGACGCCGATCTGAACCTGCCGTTCATCTCGTGAAAGTGTTACTTCACTCAAGCAACCAGGCGGAACGCCGGATTGTTTATCATAGCGGCATGAGTGAATGGATAAAGCTGAAGGCAGAAGACGGACACGAGCTGGGCGCGTATGTTGCCAGGCCTACGGGTGAGGCGATTGGAGCGCTGGTACTGGTGCAGGAGATCTACGGCGTCAACGCACATATTCGCAGTGTGGCGGATGGCTATGCGAAGGATGGATTTCTCGTGGTGGCGCCTGCGATCTTTGACCGCTTCGAGCGCGGACTGGAACTGACCTACAGCGCGGAGGATCAGAAGCGGGCCATGGAGCTGTATCCCAAGCTGAAGCCGGATGTGACGCTGCTGGATGTGGCCGCGGCGTATGGAGCGGCGAAGGAGGCTGAGAAGGGAATCGGCGTGATTGGGTACTGCTATGGCGGACTGATTAGCTGGCTTTCGGCGACGCGAGGGGAAGAGTTGAAGATGCAGCCATCGTGTTGCGTCGGCTACTATGCTGGCGGGATCGGGTCGGTTGCCAAGGAGGAGCCAAGCTGCCCGGTGATGCTGCACTTCGGCGCGAATGACGATCACATTGGGAAAGACCAGATCGAGGCGGTTCGCACAGCGCATCCTGAGGTGGAGATCTTTGTGTATGACGGCGCGGGGCACGCGTTTAATCGTGATGTCGATCCGGGGCACTATAACGCGGCTGCTGCGAAGCTGGCCCGGGAGCGCAGCCTGGCTTTTCTCAAGAGCCACATCGCTTAGGTTCTCTGCAAAGGCCGGAGCGTTTCAGACTTGCTTGATTGCCGCCTTGGACCGAGCGATGCTATCCTTATGTAGACACTAAGAGTGGACTAGAAGATCAGGAGCAGAAATAGCTGTGTTGGCATCCGCAAAGAAAACAGACATCATTGCAAAGTTTCGTACGCATGACTCCGACACCGGGAGCCCAGAGGTTCAGATCGCCATCTTGAGCGAGCGCATCGGCGAGTTGACGGAACACTTCAAGGAACATAAGAAGGACCATGGATCGCGCCGGGGGCTGCTCATGCTTGTGAGCAAGCGTCGCCGCCTGCTCGACTACTTGAAGAAGTGCGACGCCGACCGGTATCGCGAGGTCATCGGCAAGTTAGGCATTCGCAAGTAACTGCACCACCTCGGAGACACCTTCCACACTATGGGAGCATTCACGCCCCGTCATCCTTCGGCTTCCGCTTTCGCGCAAGGTCTTGCAAGACCCTGCACTTGGAGTTGCTGACGATGGCCGGTAAGGGAATTGCCCTTTGCTGCTTCGGCGGATTGACCTCCGTGGAGCATCCCTCGCAGTGCAGCTTGCGCGCGGTTTAGCCGCCCGTTCGAGCTGCGCTTTTTCGCGTCTATCGCACCACGGTACAGTGCCGTGCCCAGACCCGACCATAGACCCAAGTTTATCGACTGAAAAAGAGAGAAGAGAGGCAACATGAAACAGGACGTCACCGTAGAGCTTGCCGGCGGCAAGCATATCAAATTCGAAACCGGACGCATGGCAAAGCAGGCCTCGGGAGCAGCCCTTACCTCGAGCGGGGACAACGTCATTCTGGCCACCGCCGTCGCCTCGCCCGACCCCAAGGAGGGAATCGACTTCTTTCCCCTTACCGTGGAATATCGCGAGTTCACCTATGCCGGCGGCCGCATTCCCGGCGGCTTTATCAAGCGCGAAGGCCGGCCCAGCGAAAAAGAGATCCTGACTAGCCGTCAGATCGACCGTCCCATCCGCCCCCTCTTTCCCGAAGCCTTCCGCAACGAGACCCAGGTGGTCGCCTTCGTCTACTCGGCCGATAAGGAAAACGATCCCGATGTCCTGGGCATCAACGGCGCAAGCTGCGCCCTCGCTCTCAGCGACATTCCGTTCCACGGCCCAGTCGGCGCCGTGCGCATCGGCGTACTGGACGATCAGTTCGTGGTGAATCCCACCTACGCCGAGCGCGCCAAGAGCACGCTCAACATCATGGTCGTCGGCACCAAGGACGGCATCGTCATGATCGAGTCCGGCGCGAAGGAGATCGCCGAGGCCAGAGTCGTCGATGCGATCGAGTTCGCCCATGAGCAGATCAAGAAGATCTGCGCCGCCATTGAAGATCTCGTCAGCCGCTCCGGAAAGACCAAGCGCAAGGTAGATCCCATCGAGATCGATCACGCGTACCTCGACTCGTTGACCGCACAGGCCGGCGCACAGCTGAAGGACGCGCTCGACACCCAGGAGTATCCGAAGTTCGACAGCTATGCACGCGTCAAAGCCATCAAGGACGAGCTCAAGAAGCAGCTTCCCGAAGGCGACGCCGCAGCCGCGAAGAAGCTCAGCAAATACTACGAGCTGCTGCGCGAGAAGATCTTCCGCGATCAGGTGCTGCACGACCGCATCCGTCCCGACCACCGCGCCTTCGACAAGATTCGCGACCTCTCGATCGAGGTCGGCGTGCTGCCGCGCGTTCACGGCTCAGCTCTCTTCACCCGCGGCGAGACGCAAGCCCTGGTCAGCGCCACTCTCGGCACCACTGATGACGCGCAGCGCATGGAGAGCTACGAAGGCGAGCAGAAGCGCCGCTTCATGCTGCACTACAACTTTCCGCCGTTCTCGGTAGGCGAAGTAGGCCGCATGACTGGCGTCGGACGCCGCGAGATCGGCCATGGCGCTCTGGCCTACCGTGCCATTGAAGCTGTTCTGCCCGCGGAAGACGAGTCGCCATACACCCTGCGCGTCGTCTCGGACATTCTCGAATCGAACGGCTCGTCTTCGATGGCCACCGTCTGCGGCGCCTCGCTTGCCCTCATGCAGGCCGGCATCGCGCTCAAGGGCTCGGTCGCCGGTGTCGCGATGGGTCTGGTCAAAGAAGGCGACAACTACGCCGTCCTGACCGACATCGCCGGCGCCGAAGACCACTACGGCGATATGGACTTCAAGGTGGCTGGAACCCGGAAGGGAATCACCGCCCTGCAGATGGACATCAAGATCATGGGCATCACGCCGCAGATCATGCGCGAGGCGCTCGAACAGGCCCGGCAGGGAAGACTCTTCCTGCTCGACACCATGGACGGCGTTATCTCCGGGGCAAGCCAGGAGAAGTCGCAGTTCGCGCCGCGCATTCACACCATCCAGATCCCGACCGACAAGATCCGCGACCTCATCGGACCCGGCGGCAAGGTCATTCGCGGCATCATCGACGCCACCGGCGTCAAGATCGACGTCGACGACACCGGCCGCGTCAACGTCGCCTCAAGTGACGCCGATGGGCTCGCCCGTGCCATCCAGATGATCACCGATCTCACCGCGGTCCCCGAGATCGGCAAGATCTATCTCGGCAAAGTCGTCCGCCTCGCCGAGTTCGGAGCCTTCGTCGAGATCTTCCCCGGCACCGACGGCCTCCTGCACGTCTCCGAGATCGCCGAGCACCGCGTCAAGGAGGTCAAGGATGAGCTTCGCGAGGGAGATCAGATCCTCGTCAAGGTGCTCGCCATCGAAGGGAATCGGATCAAGCTCTCGCGCAAGGCCGTGCTGCGGGAGCAACGAGCCAAGCTCGGACTGCCCGATCCCGGTCAACTCGGCTCAGGCGAGGGCGGCGCAGACGCAGGTTTCCAGCAAGCACGCCCGAACCAGGCCGCTGCCGAAGGCCAATCCGATCTCGAAGACGGCGACGATCTCGAAGACGACACCGAGGAGTCAAGCGAAGAGCCGAACTTCAACCGAGCCGAAGGTGCGACTCCGGTTGCCGTGGGCAGCCGCTCCGGCGGTGGTCCCGACGCCCAGAGGCGATCCGCGGGAAGACGTCGCCGTGGAGGCCGCAGGCCTGGTCCTGGCGGCGGTCCGCAGGGCGGCGGCAATCGCCAGTAGCTTGAAAAGCGACAGGTCAGGCGGCTGCGGCTGAACGCAGCTTCCTTGTCTGTCGCCGTTTTACCAGCCAATGGAAAACGGAAATCTGATCGACTCTGATGACCAGTCGTCGTGTATGGATCGGCTTCGCGATACTTTGCCTGGTCTCCGGCACCTCCTGGATTATTCCACCGAAGCTCATTCCAGCGAACGGCATCCTGCCCACGCTCGAACAGCAGGCTCTGCTCTTCGGACTGGCCGCCGTTGCCGCGCTCTGCTTCCGCCTACGCCTCCATCCCCCGCGCCTCCATTCCCTGCGCCTTTATTCTTTGACACACAGTTTGCAACTAGCGGCCGCCGGCCTCGGCTTCTTCGGCGTGCCCATCGCCATCGTCGAGATTGCCCACAGCAGTGTCGGCGCGACCACTCGGGTGGCGGCATTCGCCATTGTTCCCGTCGTCGTAATCCTGGCGATCGTTACCTCGGATCACCCCGGCGGCTCCCGGCGTTTGTTGGCTCCGGCGCTGCTGGGCCTCGGCGGTCTTTTGCTCCTGCTGCCGCTGCAGTTTTCGAGTTCGATTCGCGGCCAGTCGATGCTCGCTCTGATCGCTGTCGCTGTCCTCACCGCCGGCCTGTGCAGTGTCTGGATGTTTCATCTCCTGCAGGGAACCGCTCTTGCCGCCGCGGTTCTCACGCTGGGAGCAGCGAACGCGGTCTTCCTGCTGGTCTGTGCTGCCGCCCGGGGCGAGCTTGTGTGGGGCCGGGCTGCACTGAGTTCCATCCTCTCGCTCTCCGCGCTGATTGACGCCGTGTCGATCACAGCAATCGTCTGGCTGCTGCGGGAGATGCCGCCCGTCCGGTTCGCCGCACGCTACCTGCTCATTCCATGGGTCACCATTGTCGAGAGCCTCTGCCTCGCGCGCCCTGCGATGACGTTGAGAATGGCAGTGGGTACAGTGCTGCTGACCGCGGGCGCAGCGATGGTCCTGCTCCTGAAGGATGTCGATCCCGACTCCGCCTTGTCGCTCCGGTAGCACTTTCCGTGTCCGGCTTTGCAGGTTACACTGCGGGCAATGGCTGCTTCCATGTACATCGTCGTTGAGGGCGAAGATCCGGGATTCGATATCTTCGTCAACGGCCGGGCGTTGGCGCGACACGAGGATGCGCTCGAGCGGCTTGCCCTTCGACTCGGCGTGAGGCCGCTGATCGAGTTCTTCTCCGCCGACGAAAACTCCATGTCGCTGCTGATCGAAGAGGGTGCCGGCGACCATGAGCTCCTGCGCCGCCTGCCTCCGCCGCAATGGTATGCGGCCGCCGATGGCCTGAACACGGTCCACGCGCTGCTTGAAGTCCTCGAGCCAGATCCCCATCAACTCGGAACGGAGGGCGAACAGGTGCTCTCCGAGCTTCTGCAGTACGCCAAGGTGCTCAAAAAAACCTCCGACAAAAATTTGCGCTGGCATCTCGCCGTAAGCTGGCGGTAGCGGGCGTCCTCCTCACGGATTCGCTCAATCCCATTCTTGCTTAGTGCCAGACCCCAGCTACTGTTTTGAACCGCCCGCTTAAATCGGCATCATCTCGCGTAGCAGTTGATATCTCTTATGCTAAGCCATTGTTTCAAAAACAGTTAAGACGCGCAGTCTCAAAGTACATCAACGACCTTAGGTCAGATCAAAATAATAACGTCTGATAACACATATTATGTATAGTCGGCCAATCGACTCGCTAAGGACGCGTTTACGAACTTCCAGAAGGTCGTCATTTCGACCGGAGCCGCGCAGTCTTATCGCGCGGCGAAGTGGAGAAATCCCCGCATTTCGTCTTTGCTCTTGTCTTCCGATCCCTGCCGAATTTCGAGTCAAGTTCTGCGTGGCAGATCGTTCTTCTCTCAACCTTTCGTTTGAGACCTCTCGCCGAGGCGAACTCCGAAACCGAGATAGTTGGGTAGAGTTCTTTGGTTTCCTCTGGCATCATGCGATCGAGGCGAACACTTTTGACGGGGCTTCAAGCCATGCAACCGAAGTCCACCAGGCTCAAGAACTCTTTGCAACTCCACCCGTCAGGAAACGCAGGACCGGACAGAAAAGTGGATAATCAACGTATGAGGTTTCGAGCGACATGGGCGGCTCTGTTGACAGCGTTGATCCTGTCGCTCTCCTGCGCCGCGTCTGCTTGCGAAATGCGGTGCGATCTCAAGAGTGCAGGACCGAGCTGTCACAGCCTCTCCGGTTCGCACGCTGCGATCCATCCAAAGCACATGACTCGCATGCTCGACATGGATCGTTCTTCAGGGAACGAGACTGCAGCGTTTGAGCCTCAGTCGAGTCTGCTCGTCGGACTGCAGACCTGCGCGCATCACACCTGCGTTCAGCGGCCGTTCCTGCTTCCCCAAAGTACCACCGCTATCACTCACGCGATGGCTGCATCTCACGTTGCTGTTCGCGCCCTGCTGGCTGTTCCACAACCCGGCCCGCGCACGAGGGATACGATCCGCGGCTCCCCGCATCGTGAGCGATCCTCCCCGATAGCCCTGCACACCACCCTCCGCGTCTAGCAAAACCAACGTGCCGCAGCGACTCTTTTAGAGCGTCTTTAAGAACTCTCAGAAAGTCGTCATTTCGACCGATGCCGCGCAGCTTCATCGCGCGGTGTAGCGGAGAAATCCCCGCATTTCGTCTTTGCTCTTGTCTTCCGAGTCCGACGATAGGGTCCGATCCTTTACTTCTTAAACAGATTCTTAGTGTCGCCGGCGAAGTGCGTCGCTCTGTCTCCAGGTTTGCCTGGATATCCAGCGGCCGGCTTCCCTGCTCATCCACGTCCACTTCAGCGTCTTCCCTTGCTCAAGGAGTCAACCCTCATGGCGAATCGTCGTTCTTTTCTTCAAAGCACACTCGGTCTCGGTGCAGGGCTGTTTGCCGGCCGCGCTGTCGCTGAACCTACCCACACCTCCAGCAGTCAACTCACCCAGGTCGCCGCCAGTGGCGGATATCAGGGCGTCAGCAGCGGCTCTCTCTCCAAGCTCGACCGGCACGCCGGCCCAGTCGCTAACACTCCTGTTGCAAACACTCCAGTCGTCACCACCGATGTCGGCGACCTGCCCTACGAGATGGATGGGGACACGAAGGTATTCCATCTCACCGCCCATGTCTTCCAGCGCCAGATCGCACCGAACAAGACCATCGACGTCTGGGGATACAACGGTTCCGCGCCCGGACCGACCATTCAGGTCACCCAGGGAGACAAAGTCCGCGTCCTCTTCAAGAACGAGCTGCCCGAGCCCACCTCGATGCACTGGCACGGATTTGAGGATCAGATCGGCTATGACGGCATGCCCGGCATCAGCCAGGAGCCGCTGCGGCCTGGCGAGAGCTTCACGTACAACTTCCTCATCAAGCAGGAAGGAACCTACTTCTATCACTCGCACATGGCCATGCAGGAGCTCGCCGGCATGCTCGGCGCCTTCATCATGCATCCCAAGGCGCCCTACCGCCCGCATTGCGAGAAGGATTTCGTCATCCATCTTCAGGAGTACGCGGTTCTCGCCAACTCCTCCACGCCGAACACCATGATGATGGAGTTCAACTGGCTCCTGCTCAACGGCAAGGCGGGGCCCGCCTCGACTCCGCTGATCGTTCGGCAGGGCGAGCGCGTGCGCGTGCGGTTCGTCAACCTCGGGATGGATCATCATCCGATGCATCTTCACGGTCACACCTTTTATGTGACAGGCACGGAAGGCGGCCGCATCCCGGAGACGGCCTGGTGGCCCGGCAACACGGTTCTTGTGGGCGTCGCGCAGGCGCGCGCTATCGAATTTGTCGCGGACAACCCTGGCGACTGGATGCTGCACTGCCATCTGCCTCACCACATGATGAACCAGATGGCGTCGCAGGCCGGCCCCATGACCCGGATGGCCGGATCTCCCGGAGGCAAGGGTCTGCGCGGGGACGACAGCCACGGCCGTCTGACCCCGCGAGGAGAAGATGGAGACGACATGCAGCACGGGATGAGCATGAGCGGAGACATGCGCGGCATGGAAATGAAATCGCCGGCCGCGACGCCTGATCCGGCCATTCCCTCCCCTGCCCTTGCTGCGGGAACGCAGGCGACCGCCCCCGACGGCACGCTCGCCAATACGCATCTCGACGCGGGCATGGCCGGCATGATGCGCGAGCAGGCGAAGCAAGGAATCAAGTTGAGTGAGCTGCAGCAACGCAATCTCGACGCCTTCGACATGAGCGACAACAGCATGCAGGCGCAGAGGAGCGAAACCTCGCCCAACGCGAACAACGTCCCAAACTTTCCGCAGGATGCCTACATGGAAGGTCCCATGATGAACATGGAGCGGCTGGTTGAGAAGCCGGAGAACCTCGGCCTCAGACCTAACTGGAGCCGCTTCATGCAGGGAATGATGACCTTCGTGCGCGTGCTCCCTCCCGAGCAGTACGACCAGGTTGTGTCCGCAATGCGCGGCGCCAACCGTCCCGGTGATCCCTACGCTTCCATCTACACGGCGCCGGACAAAGTTGCGAAGGGTTGACGCGGACGAGAAAGAGCAAGCAGCTGACAGGCTCAACAGAACCCCGACAGAACCCAGGATTCAGGAGAAGACATGAACATAAGACATTGCGCGCTCAGCTTTGCCATCGCCGCCGCGACCTGCACGGTGCCGGCTCAGCAGCCGATGCCGGATATGCCCGGCATGAAGATGAACCCGGCGCAGTCCCGATCGCAGCAAGGAACCCCGGAGCCGAACCGTACGCCTCAGCGGGCCGACCCAAGTCCCGCGGACTTGAAGAGTATGGGACAGGATCGCGGAGACCAAAGGGCAAAGGCCGCCGCCGCAAGCGTGGAGCAGTCCGTACAGCAGCAGGCCGGCCAGCCGAAGGGCAAGCCTCACCCGGAGAGTGACGCGGGCTCCATCAAGGTGCCGTTCCAGGAGCTTCAGGAGCCCGAAGCAATCAGCTTTCAGACAGGCTCGGATCTTCCAGCTCCTGAACTGCTGCGTGACGTTGTGAGCCAGCCGCCGATGACCATCGAAAATTTCATCGACCTCGCTGACAAGACGAACCCGACCCTCGCGCAGGCGCAACGCAACGTCGACCGCTCCAGGCAACAAGCGCGGCAGGTCAGTCTCCCTCCCGATCCGCTGGTCGGCTACTCCGGCGATCACATTCGTGGCGGCGAGTACGGCGGCGGCGAAGAAGGCGCCTTCTTCTACCAGGAGTTCGTGCTCGCTCATAAGCTCGCGCTGCGCCGTGATGTCTACCGCGCGGAGGGCCGCTCCAATGAGTTTGCCGTCGAGATGCAGCGCGCGCGTGTGCACAACGACGTGGGTCGCGCCTTCTTCGACACCCTGGCCGCGCAGCAGTCTGTCGTGGTTCACGACCGGCTCCTGAAGGTGGCGCTCGACGCCGACACCAACTCGCATGAACTCGAACGGGTCGGTCAGGCCGACGCCTCGGACGTTCTCAACGCGGAGATCGCAGCGGAGCAGGCGAAGGTCGAGTTCGTCACCGCGCAGCGCATGTTCCTCGCTGCCTTTACCCAGCTCGCCACCTTTGCCGGGCAAGCCACGCTGCTTCCCCATCCGTTGTCAGGCGGCCTGGTAGAACCGCCGCAGATCGACGCCGATAGCCTGGCCGCCTCGGACGCGCAGGAGAGTCCCGCCGTCAAGCAGGCGCAGGCGAACGTGGCGCTGGCGGAGGCTCGCGTGAAGTCATCGAAACGGGAGAAGGTGCCCAACCTGAATCTCAAGGCCGGAGAGTGGTACTCCGGCGAGCACCTCGGCGCCACCAGCGTTCCGGCAGGCCCCGAGAGCTTCGTCGAGGCAAGCATCCAGCTGCCGCTCTGGAATCACAATCAGGGCAACATTGAAGCCTCCAACGTCGAGTTGGAGCGCGCTCGCCAGGACGTGACCCGCACCCAGCTATACACCAGGAATCGCGCCGAGCCGTACGCCCAGCAATACGAAACTGCCCGCTTCACCGCCGAGCGGTACCGCACCGAGATGCTGCCCAGAGCGCGCCGCGCCTACCAGCTTGAGGTCACCAAGTATCAGCAGATGGCCTTGGCTTATCCTCACGTACTGACCGCCCAGCGAATGCTGTTCACCCTGCAGCTCGCCTACATCCAGGCGCTCAATGAAGAATGGCGAGCCGCGATCGCCCTCCAGAACTACACCTTGATGAACGGCCTCGATGAGCCGATGAGCATAGGCACCGACTCGACGACCATGAACCTCCCCACCGCGCCGGGGGCAAGCAATTAATCCCAATCGACCCTACAGCCGAATCACCATGTGTCCCGGGCACTCATTTCCGGCCACCTGCACAAGACGCTCGATCAGACCTTCGCCATACCGTGCCACAAACCACACTCCACCCACCACGCGCTCCTGCGGATGACCCGTCGGAAATACATTCAGCGTGATCGCTTCTGCGTGCTTCCGCAGGCTGGTCTCCTTCTGCAGTGCAAACGCAGCCGTCATCCGGCGCAGGCGGTTCATCTGGTAGCGCATCTTCGAGCCCGAGACTTCTGCCGTGCGGCCAAGCGACTTGTCCATACCGCCAAGATACTCGCCGAGCGCGGAGAGTTCGTCTTCGAGCGCATGTCCCACCGAGGCCAGCCTACGCTTGGCTTCGATCGGCATGGCGCGCGCTCCAAGCCGCTGCGCCAGCGCCTCCGAGCTGGTCAATGCATTAGGCAGCTGAATCTCATCCTTGTCCATGACGGCTGCTATGGCAGGTTCCAGCAGCGTGGCGCTGAGCCGCGGCAGCACCGGCGTGATGCGGCCCAGCACAGCCTCATAGATCACTGCACTCTGAGCAAAGTAGGCAATCTCCGCGGGACCGCCCACATAGGCCGCCGTCGGAAGCAGCGAGTCCTGAAACACCGGACGCAATAGCGCATTGGGGCTGAAGCGTTCAGGAGCCGCATCAAGAATCGCGAGGAGCTCGCTGGTCGTGTAACTTCGCCCACCCGCCTTCCACTGAGGATCGCCCGCCGCAGGCGTACTGCGTCGAAGAGCCACCCGCTCCCCGCTGGTTTCGTCCAGCAGAAACAGCAGCGATGCGCCCGGCGCGACCAGCACCTGCGCGTGATATCCGGCCTCGACAAGCTCCGCGCTGCGCACCATCAACGCCTGCTGCAGTTCGGCTGCATGCTCAATCGCATACCGCAGCGTCGATGCGCCAAGGGCGTGCACCGCGCGGGAAGCGGCGTCCATCACAATCAGACCCTGATCGGCGAAGAGCTTCGCCATCAGCCGCCCGAAAGCAACCGCAAGTGTGTTGGCCTCCCCACCCTCGGGCCGATAACACTCCCGCAGCCAATCGCTGACCGGCGCGTGTTCGAGCAGCTCAGCGGCACGATCCAGCACCCCCTCAAGTTCGACTCCCGGAATCACGCCACCCACAGGCACCGCGCGTGCCACCTTCAGCCCAGCCCGCAGCGTTTCCAAGCCGATCTTGGTCAACAGCGATATCTGATCCACCTCCGCGAGGTCGTGATCTTCCGTGGCCATCCAGAAGATCGGAACGTGTTGCACCCCGGTCGCCTCGGTCGCCTGGCGGGCACGTGCCACCGCGGTCGCAGCTTTCAGAAGGGTCAGAAGAGGACCACCAAACAGCACCACCTGCTGTCCTGTGACGACAGCACGCGCACCCGCGCGAAGCTTCGCGATGTTCGCCTTGGCCGCATCGGAGGATTGGAAGATCTCCGCCTGCTCCTCCAAAAGATCGGCGAGTGCATGGATATGCTGCGTCCCCAGCTCCGACTTCTTCCCGCCGCCCATCCAGCGTTCAGCCGCACCCTCCGCTCTCCCGGCCCAATGCTCCGCCCCGCCTATCCCGAGACTGCTCGCGCTACCGGAAGGCTCAGCTCCATACCACCGCCGCAGACTCGCGTTCGCGGCACCCTCCCCCATCGAGAGATAGTCGCGATAGATCCGCGAAATGTGCGGCAACACCGTGATCGGAAAGCACTCCACGCTCATCGTATCCAGTACCCTCTCGCCTGCCGTTGCAGCGCCTGCATTCCATATTTCGGTGCACCTCTTGGATGCCCACCCTCCAAGTCTAGATGCAGGATGATACGTTAGCCCTATGACTGCCCAGACCAGGAAAACGCACGCTCCCGAACCATCCAAAGTTGAACAAAGAGGCGCCGCTTCGGGCCGTCCAAAAAAATCCAGCCAGAAGTCCAGGCTCATCTCCTCTCAAATCGCTTACAAGGGCAAGGTCTTCTCCGTCTTCAAAGACAAGGTAGAAGAGCCGGGCGGACACCTCAACACGCGCGAAGTCATTCGCCACAACGGCTCGGTCGTCATCCTTGCCGTGGACGCCTCGAGCAATCCCAGCGATCCCGATATCATTCTCGAGCGCCAGTACCGCCATGCCGCCGGACAAATCCTGATCGAGCTGCCGGCCGGCCGCCTCGACGAAGGAGAAACTCCGCTGGCCGGAGCAAAGCGCGAGCTGATCGAAGAGACCGGCTACCGCGCCCGGCGTTGGACCTTGCTTACAAAGTACTTCGCTAGCCCTGGCTTCCTCGGCGAGTGGATGCAGATCTATCTGGCGCAGGATCTGCGCGCAGGAGAAGCTGCTCCCGAGGAAGACGAGAACATCGATGCCTTCCGTATGCCGTTGTCCCAGGCGATTGCCCTCGCCGAGGCCAACAAGATTCACGACGGCAAAACCCTGATCGGCCTGATGCTGTACGACATCGGCCGGCGAGCCGGGCGTTTCAGCTGACTGCGTCGGCTGCCGCGTCCTGGGCGTCCGGCGCTGCAAAGCTAGTGGGACCGCCGGGATGGCTGAACCCACGCCGGCGCCTTTCGCCCTGACTTGGATACCTCCAGCCGGCGGTATCCCAGCCGATGCGGGCACGCACCCATCCAAAAACCTCTGCCGCAGCAAATAATCTTCGATCGCTTCGGAGTACGGGCAAACTCAGCCAATCCGAATTGCGTCACAGTCTCTAGGAACGCGCTCTAACGTTGATGTCTCTTCACTTACGTGGAAGCGACGGCCCTGTACGCAGAACGACGATAGAGGGAGTGGCTGACGTGGCACAATACAGGGGCACAGTCAAATGGTTCAACAACGCGAAAGGTTACGGCTTTCTCGGCCGTGATGGCGGGCCAGACGTCTTCGTTCATTACAGCTCTATCCAGCGAGAGGGATACAAGAGTCTCAAGGAAGGCGACGAGGTCGAGTTCGACATCATTCAGGGGGCGAAGGGCCCGCAGGCCGACCAGGTAGCGCGACTGAAGGAATTTGCCGCGGCGTCATGAATCTTCCTTGCGTCGCCGAGTGCGCAGGCCGCGAATCTTGTACGCCCCTTTGTGCGCAATCATTCGGCGGAGCATGCCGCGGCGAGCTCTGATCCTGCGGCAAACATCCGATACACTGATCCGAGTCTCGCATGCTGGCTCGTGACCTGAGCCTATGCGCGCTGATCTCCAATGGACAACATCTCGATCGCCCGCCTGCTCGATGAAACCGCAGCTCTGCTTGAGATCGATGCGGCCGACCCCTTCCGTGTGCGCTCCTATCGCCGTGCCGCAGAAGCCGTTGAGCAACGAACGACCCAGCTCTCCACTCTCGGCGACGATCCGAAACAGCTCCTCGCCATTCCCGGCATCGGCAAGGCGATGGCCGCGAACATCCTCGCGCTGCTCTCCACCGGTTCCATGCCGCTGCGCGAAGAGCTTCTACAGAAATACAAGCCGACTATGCTCGAACTCCTGCGCCTGCCAGGAATGGGTCCGAAGACCGTAGCCCTCGTCTGGTCAGCACTCGAAGTCTGCGACATCGACGGTCTTGAAGCCGCAGCCAAGGCCGGTCACCTGGCAAAGCTGCCCCGTATGGGCGAGAAGTTTACAACCAAACTCCTCAAAGGCATCGAGGACCACCGCAAGAACTCCAGCCGCTTTCGTATCGACAAAGCTCAAGGCTATGCGGAGACCATCAGCCGCTTGATCCGCGAGTTCCCCGGTATCGACGAAGTCACGCCCGCCGGAAGTCTGCGGCGCGGCCGTGAGACCATCGGAGACCTCGATCTGCTGGCCACCGGCCCGGCCTGTGAGCCCGGCCAGGTAAGCGCCGCCATCGAGTATGTCGCAGCGCTTCCGCTCATCGACAAGTTGCTCGCCAAAGGCCAGAACAAAGTCAGCTTCACTCTGCGCAACAATCTTCAGGTCGACGTCCGCCTGCTTCCGCGAGCCAGCTACGGCGCTGCGCTCCAGTACTTCACCGGCAGCAAGATGCACAACGTGACGCTGCGCCAGCGCGCTATTAAACACGGCCTCACCCTGAGTGAATACGCGCTGCTGCGCCTCGAAGACAACGTTATCGTCGCAGCCGCCTCCGAGGCGGACATCTACCGCGCACTCGAGATGGACTACATCCCGCCCGAACTGCGCGAGAACTGCGGCGAGCTAGAAGCCGCCGCGAATCACACCCTGCCCGAGCTGATTACCCTCGCCGATATTCGCGGCGACCTGCACATGCATACCTCCGAGACCGACGGCCGCGACACCATCCGCGAGATGGCCGAAGCCGCCATGGCCCGCGGCCTCGCCTACATCGCCATCACCGATCACTCAAAAAACCTCGCCATGACCAACGGCATGGACGACGCCCGGGCACTCGCCCACGTCCTGCATATTCGCGAGGTCAACGCCGAGATGCAGCAGCAGTATGACGGCAGGATCCGCATCTTGCCCGGCATCGAGGTTGACATTCTCGCCGACGGCTCCATCGACCTCGAAGATGCAACCCTGGCGCAGATGGACATCGTCGTCGCCAGCGTCCACAGCCACTTCGCCCAGCCCCTGGAGCAGATGACCGAGCGCGTCCTGAAAGCTCTCGAAAACCCGCACATACGCATCCTCGGCCATCCCACCGGGCGCAAGGTGCTCAGCCGCGAGGCCTACACCATCGACATCGACGCTGTCCTGAAGCGTACGGCAGAACTCGGTGTAGCCGTGGAGCATAATGCCAGCCCTGCCCGAGCCGACTTGAACGACCTGAACCTGCGCCTCGCCAAACAGCATGGCTGCCGCATCGTCGTCAACACCGACGCGCACGCCGCCGAAGAACTCGATCAGATGCGCTTCGGCATCACCCAACTTCGCCGGGCATGGCTCACCAGGCAGGATGTCCTGAACACCCTGCCCACGGCCAAAGATCTGCTCAGCCACCTGCGACCCAAGCCTTAGGTGTTTAGGCCACATTGCTGTACCCCGCTGCTGCACCTGCCTTTCTTGCTGTCATCCCGAAGGGGATCTGCGGTTGCTTTTGCCGTTGCCGTTGCTTTTGCTTTTCTTGTTGTCATCCCCAAAGGGGATCTGCTGTCTTCCCTAACCTGAACACACTCCCAGGGAATCGCCTTTAAGCAGTTTTGCGAGTTGGTCATGAGGCCGTGAAGACCGCAGAGGCATAGGGTGCCCCATAGCCTGCCCTGAGCCTGCCAGCCTGCACGGCCCTTCTAACCTGTCGTACACGTTCACCGATCGTCATTTCGACCGGAGCCGCGCGGTATCATCGCGCGGCGGAGTGGAGAAATCCCCGCATTTCGCATTTGCTCCCGCTCTTTGTCGCCCGAAAGCTTCCACTACTGCACTTTCTAAACAGGTTTTTAGTGCCGCACAACCCGGCTGCATTCGATACGACACCCAAGGCGACGGTTCGTCTAATCGCGGTATCCTAGAAACGTGGCCACCTCCGCCATCTCCGATGCCGTCCTCGCCCCTGCGCAGTCCCATTCGCTCCTCGTCGACTACGCCACGCTCTTCAAGCTCCGCATCTCCACCATGGTGCTCATCACTGCCGGTGCGGGTCTCTATCTCGGCAGCCTCCGCAGCGGCGTCAGCCCGTTTCATCTCAGCAGCCTCGAAGCTCTGCTGGGCATCGCCGTAGTCACCTGCGGCTCAAGCGCGCTCAATCAGGCCCTCGAACGCAAGAGCGACATCCGTATGCTCCGCACCGCCGATCGGCCTATGGCCGCAGGCCGCATCTCCCTCGCTCATGGCCTTCTCCTCGGCTTCGCGGCGACCTTCCTGGGTTCTCTCTACCTCGCCTGGACGGCCAACTTGCTCACCGGCACCCTCACCCTGCTCACCGCAATCGGTTACGTCGCCATCTACACGCCGCTCAAGCGCTTCACCACGATCAACACCTTCATCGGAGCCTTTCCCGGGGCGCTCCCGCCGCTCATCGGTTGGACCGCCGCTCGCGGCATCATCGAGTGGCCCGGCATTGCCCTCTTCGCCATCCTCTTCGTCTGGCAGTTTCCGCACTTCATGGCCATCGCCTGGATGTATCGCGAAGATTACGCCCGCGGCGGCATTCGCCTCACCTCGAACCTTCCCAACCCTCGCTACGCCGCTAAAAGCACGGTCATCCAGGCCCTCTTCTACGCCGCGCTCATGATCCCCGTCAGCCTCTTGCCTACCGTCCTTCACACGACCGGCTATCTCTATGCAGCGGCTGCTCTGATCCTCGGCGCCGGCTATCTTGGCTACACCGTCCGCTTCTCCCGCATTCTCCGCGACCCCGAATCCGAAGCCGCCCGCCTGCTTGCCCGCGATCTTCTCCGCTGCTCCATCCTCTACCTTCCCCTCCTGCTGGCCGTCATGATGCTCGATGCGAAAGGACGCCTCCTCTTCTAAATGCAAGACACTGCCTCGATCAGCCAACTCAGAACGCCACCGGCCATCATCGCAACGATCGTTCTCGTAAGCGCCGCCGCCAGCGCGTTGATTTGCTACCTCGTCTACTTCCACGCTCCGCTCGACGTCACCGGAACCCACCTCCGTTCCCTGCCCCTGTTGAATGCCGTTCTGAACGCGCTCTGCACCGTCGCCCTGGTCTTCGGCTTCAGCTACATCCGCGCCCGCCGCATCCCCCAGCATCGCGCCGCGATGTTTGCCGCATTCTTCTTCTCGTCCATCTTCCTGGTCTCCTATCTGACTAACTTCACGCTCCACGGCGAAACTCATTTCAACCGCATCAGCCCCTGGTGGCCCTTCTACTGGAAGCTCCTCGCCTCGCACATCGTTCTGTCGATCGTCGCTCTGCCCATGATCCTCATCACCTTCTTCCTCTCGCTCACCGGCCGCTTTCCTGCCCACAAAAAGCTCGCTCGCTATACCTTCCCCATCTGGCTCTATGTCTCCCTCACCGGGGTCATCGTCTACGCCATGCAATCCCTCATCCGCTAACGCGCGCATCCATAGCTGTTGCTTTTGCTTTCCTTGTCATCCCAAAAGGGATCTGCTGTAGCGGTTGCTTTTGCCTTTGCTTTTCTTGTTCTCATCCCCGAAAGGGATCTGCTGTTGCTTTTGCTTTCTTGTTGTCATCCCCGAAGGGGATCTGCTGTTCATTGTGTTGGGTACACTCACCCTGGAATCGATCCACTGCCATGCAGCCAGACACCCGCAGACTCCTCCGCACCGGCCTCATTCTCTCCGCCATCGGAGCCATCGCCGCCGTGCTCATCTTCACCAGCTTCGGAGGCATCGTAGGCCACCAGGGCCCCCACACCAACTCCGGTTGGCTCGCCCTCATCGTCGCCATCGGATGCCTCCCCATAGGACTCCTCACCCTGTTGCTTGCCTCGGTCAAACTGCTTGGCGACCGGCGAGAATAACCGCCATCGATTTCTAAAGATCGTGCAGTTTCGTGCAAAGCCAAGTAATATCGTGCATGAGGTATGGCATGCTGACGAAACAGCGTAAGCAGCACATTCTTAGGCTTCTCGAGCAGAGCGGCCAGGTTGTCGCCAAGGAAATAAGTAGTGCTTTGGGGGTCTCGGAAGACACCATACGGCGCGATCTCCGCGAACTTGCACGGGACGGCCGCTTGCAAAGGGTCCACGGTGGAGCATTGCCGTCATCGCCGGCCGTGGCCGATTTTGCCGGCCGGGAACTACTGCGTCACGAAGGCAAAATTGCCATCGGAAGGGCGGCCGCTTCCGTGATTCTGCCGGGGCACATTGTGATCCTCGATGGCGGAACGACCGCGAGAGAGATAGCGCGTCACCTTCCTCTCGATCTCGATGCGACCGTCGCAACCCACAGCCCAACCATTGCCATGGAACTCATTCATCATGCTTCCATCGAGGTCATTCTTATCGGCGGCCGGCTCTTCAAGCACTCCGTAGTCGCGGTTGGAGCGGCCGCCATCGAAGCGATAAGCCACCTTCATGCAGATACCTTCTTCATGGGCGTGACCGGCGTGCACCCTCGCACCGGCCTGACGACTGGAGACTTTGAAGAAGCAGCCGTAAAGCGAGCCCTCAGCCGTGCCGCCGCGGAAACCATCGTGCTCGCCTCCGCGGAAAAACTGAACGCCGCATCTGCCTTCAAGATCGTTGGCTTGGAGGAGGTTAGCGCGCTGATTACAGAGCGTGACGCCAGCGACGATCAGATCAAGCCATATCAAGACCTGGGAATTTCCGTCTTCCGCGTTTGAAAAAAATCCGCAGCTGACCCGCCTTCTGATCTCCTAGAGGCTAAGTTCCAAAAACCGCCTCGATCGCGTCGCAAGCCGATCTCAGCCCGTCCTCCGAGGCGATCTTGCTTCCGATCTCTGCCGCGCGTTGATGGAAGCGCGGCTCTTCGGTAAGGGCCTTCAAAGCAGCGATAGCTGAATCCACCGCGTATTCGCTGCGTGCAATATGAAGCCCGACGCCCAGGCGCACCACTCGTGCAGCATTGTCGGGCTGGTCCCAGCCGTATGGAACGACCAGCATCGGCCGCCCCGACCGCAGCGCTTCGCCCGTGGTCCCCGAGCCGCCCTGATGCACGACGGCAGCCGCATGGCAGAAGATGTGGGAGTACGGCGCGTACGGAATGGATAAGACCTGAGATGAGTCCGGCTCTGAACCCGGCCTCATCCCGAGCAGTACCGCTCGCAAGCCCAGACGGGTCGCCGCCGCCGCGCTCACTGCGTAGAACTCCCCCGGATTGTGCGCCGCAGTCGATCCTTGTGTGAATACGATCGGCGCATCCCCAGCTGCCAGAAAGCCGGATAGCTGCGATGCAATCGTCTTATCTTCCACCCTGTCATGGAAGTGGACGAAGCCGGTCTGCATAGTCGGCGAGGGCCAATCCATCTGCGGCTCCGCAAGCCAAGGCGAGAAGAGCGCGAGCACGAGGTAAGGTGAGAACTTGTCGCGAAATACGGGATCGCACTGCGGTCGCAATCCTTGTTCCCGTCGCAGGAGCCGTACCGGATTCGACCAGTGATGCGTAGCCAGACGTCCCACGGTCAGCCCAGCGCGATACACGAACGGTCCTGCCTTGCGCAGATGGAGGAGCGCCGGCGCGTTGACCAGCACCGATGGATCAAAGCAGGAGAAGAAGGAAAAGGGCGAAAGAATCGCCGACACCCAGCGTATGCCAAGCTTCTCCGCGACAAGGGGAGCCGCATAGACGAGCTCCCCTGCAATCAGAAGATCAGCGCCGGTCGCAACAGAGAGAAGGTCCTGATAAGTGCACCTCAACTCCGGCAAGAGCATCTTCCGGTAAAGCACTTCAGGACCCTTCTTGATGTCCTGACACTGGCGTATGAGCTCTGGATCGGTCGGATTCCAATCCGGCCGCATCGAGTGAAACGCGATCCCGAGCGTCTCCACCTTCCGCTTGTAGTGTGGAGTTGTCGCTATAGTTACACGATGACCACGCCGGAGGAGTTCCAAAGCCAAAGCAAGGCAAGGGTGAAGATCGCCCAGTGATCCAATCGTCGCGATCACGATATGTTTTGATTCAGGCTGCGCCGTCACTCTCCCGCCACCTCGAGAGACCTAAAGACTCGTTCATTGCTGCTACGTTGCAGCCCGCATGACCTTCAGGTATGGATAAGCAGCCTAAAACGTAAACGCCAGCCCAGCCTGTACCGTCCGCGGCGTCTGCGCCAGGAACAGCGTGCTCCCGTCCGCCGACAGAAACGGCCGATAGCCCTGCGCCAGCAGATTCGACACCTCGACCGTCGCATCGAGTCCCGGGGGCAGCAGCTTGCCCAGCTTGAGCGCCTGCCGCAAGTAGCAGCTCAGGTACGCCTGATCGCCGAACGCCGCATACGGATCGACTGCCGTCACAACCCGCGCCGGCTGCCAGCGATACGCTGCACGCACCTTCGTTCCGCTCCGTATTACTCGCCCGCGCAGCGCCAGGGTTGCGGTCTCGGCCGACACAGGAGCAAGCCCGTAGGTCACGCCTCCCAGCGTCTGCGCCATACCGTCCTTCGAGGCGAGCCCGGCTCCAGTCCCGTATGCGAAAGCGACCCAGACGTCCGAAGTAAGAGGCTCGCTCACCGTCACGCTAAGTCCCTTCGTCGAATATCCCGCGCTCAGAAAGCGAAAGCTTCCACTCGTGGAATCGACAACAATCCCGCTCGCCGGCGGCCCAGTCTCACCCGCAGCGCGTATCTCCGCCCCAGCCGGCTCTGCCAGACCCGAAGGCGATCCCGCTGCACCCAGCAAAGCGCCGCCCCCCGCTACCTGTACCCGGTGCAACGAGTCCTGATAGTACGAGACCTGGATCAGCCCCTTGCCTGCCTTTCGCCCGGCGGTAAACTCCTGATGCAATCCGCTCGTCGTCTGCACCTTGCCCTGATAGAGCACCGCCGTCGGCAACTCCTGCCGCACCGCATCCAGGCCGGCGAACGACTGCAGATTTTCCGACGTCGCCAGACGGTACCCCACCGTCCATTGCTCGCCCGCATGCGCCGTGACCCGCAGGAAAGGACGCGATGCAGCCGCATACCCCGAAGTGCGCACCACGTACATCAGTCCGCCGGCCTCGACGTCGGCAAAATCTCCAATCCGCATCTGCTGCGCGCTCGCCAGTTGCGCCGTCTCCAGGCCGAGCCCACCCGAAGCTCCGCCCAACCGCTGAATCTCCGGATGTGACTGAAAACTCACTACCGCCCGGGCCGCGCCCGCAAACCCAAGCTGCGTGCCGTACCCGGCCG
This sequence comes from Edaphobacter sp., assembly GCA_965277545.1. Taxonomy (GTDB): domain Bacteria; phylum Acidobacteriota; class Terriglobia; order Terriglobales; family Acidobacteriaceae; genus Edaphobacter. Next base: position 3,444,787 of record OZ255826.1, on the reverse strand, counting down.
AGACCTCAGTGGACGGCTTGCCGCTATAGCCTGCTCCGGCTTGCGTCCCAAGATCGGCATGGATCGTCATCCCGCCGCCATCGTCCATCGCGCGGTCCAGCACCAGGATGTCATGTATCCCGCCATCCCCGAATCCGCTGCCGCCTGCCCTCACTTCGGCCCGCAACCGATCCGGGTTCTTCGGTGTCTCCCGCGAACTGGACGACACCACCATTACGCCGCCGTCCTCGACCAGCCTCAGAATCGGACGGTTCGCCGCCGAGCGCAGCGTCCACTTCCAGTCATCGCTCGGCTCATCGGCCTGACGGCGCTCGGCGGGCAGCCACGTCGCCGGCTCAAATAGCGTATTCAGCGTAAGATCGACCACCGCCTGCGCCCCCGAGCGAAGCTGCAGGTTCGCCCGCATCGCCGGAACGAACAGCGCCGCGCTCGCCCTCACCTCATACCTGCCGGGATTGAGATGCGGCACTACGTATCGTCCATGCAGATCGGTGAAAGCCGTGCTCACCATCGCCGTATCATTCGCGATCACCTGAACCAGCGCACCCAGCTGTACCACCCCATGCGCATCCCGCACCACCCCCGAGACGGCAGCCCCCTGCGCTCGAGCGTCAACCGCTCCTGCGGCAAGCAGAAGCAGCGACATCATTACGATCTTTGCGTGAATCTTAACCTGGGTTCGTTGCACAGTAAAAGTCGTCCTGCGCGTCGATGGCTGCTCCGAGGATCCGCTCCCAGAAAAAAGTGGGAAGCAGGTTACAGCCTGCGTTCGGCACCGGATGGCGCGTCTAAATCCTGCGCAACCGTGTTGCCGCTTCAATCTGCAGCTGCCTAATCTACATTGAATGGCTGGGACTCTGCGATCTGCTGCTTCGATATCCCGTCATTTACTTTGATGTTCACCGCGTACTTGCCGGGTTGAAGACTCGCCAGCGGCAGACTTTTCTCGATTGTAACCTGATCGGCGTTCGGGTTCGTCTTCGCGGTCAGCTCCTCGGTCTCGAGCACCGGCTTGTTCGTCGCCATATCCATAATCTGGTACTCGATCGTAGCCCCGTTCTGCTTGGTCTTCTTGTCAATCCCGAGATTGTAAACCTGCATCCAGAAGTTCAGGTTCTGCGCGCGATGAAACGTCACCGGAACGCCAACCCCGGTCGCAACCCGCGGCGTGATATGCGTATCGCCGATCACAAAGTTCCCCGCCCCGATGTCCCGCGACGGCACCCGCTCCATCTGGCTGGCCAGAATCAAGGACGAGGTGGCCAGCCGGTCGTCATCGTACCTCGGAACATTCAGACTGCGCTCCCATCGGCCCACGTGATCGGGATTGTTTACATCCTTGATCGCCACGTCGACCTTGTACAGGCCCGGCCGCAGCGGGATCGACTTCCAGTACACCGACATGTCGTTCCGCTTGCGCGCCAGCAACTCGCTCGGCACCTGCACATTCACCGTGTCCTCAAAGGTCTGGATGGTCTTGTTGTTCAGGTTCGAAACCCGCCCCAGGATGTTCACCACGCCCGTGGCCACGCCATCCTTATTGTTGAACGTGATGTCTCCGTTGCGGATCTGCAGCGTCACCGGAACCAGCACCGTGTCGTTGGTCACCTTCACGTAGTCCGTGCGCACGTTGAACAGGAATGGGGGGCCGGTCAAAATCTTCGACGAAGTCATGAACGACTCAAGGTCCTTGAACTTGATCTCCGGCGGAGCCTGCAGCTTCGCATACCGGTCCAGGCGGTCGAACTGTTTGCTCTGCTGCCCCGACGAGAGCGGTCCCGCGCCAAGCTGCTCCAGCCCTCCGCTGGTAAACCGGTCCGCCTTCGAAGACCGCCCCTCCTGCTCATAGAGCGTCGAGCCGGCCCCGGGCACATGCTTCAGCGCATCCTTCTCCGACCGGTCGATCGTCATGTGGTAGTCGCCGCACATGCACGTATCGACAAACTCGATATCGATGTTGTCCCCGATGCCTTCAAGATAGCGATAGTGCCAGACCTCAAACGGAAAGGTACTCGTCGAACCGCCGCCCTCTTCGATCGGCCTCTCGTATTCGCCTCCACTCGGATGCGAATCAATGTTGTCCGGCTTGCCATACGCGATGTAGATATGTCCGCGATCCGTTCTCCAGCCCGGCTTGCCCGCCGCGAAGTGCTCGTTGGCGTAAGCGATGCGCGCATAGTGCTCTTCGCGGTATTCGTTCTCCGGCGAGTCGGGATTCGGATTGCGCCGCAGCCAGAAGTTCTCAATGAACTGATCGCGCTCCTCGTCATTGCTCAAACTCTTGAACGCCTGCAGCTCCTGATCGGTGATGATCCAGCGAACGTCTTCATCCACCCATTTCTTATACTCGCCCTTCAACTCCTGCCGCAGTGCCTTCCTCTGCGCAATCTTCTCCTTGTCGCTCAGCGGACGCTTCAGCGGATCCGGCTTCTCCACCACCTCAGGCCCGCGCGTTACCCCATCGGCCTCGGGCACCTGCGCCGGTGTCTCCTGCGCCGGCAAAGCCCGCCCTCCCATCATCACAAAGAACAGAACCGCTGTGCCTGACAGAAATCGACGCGTGCTTATCATATTGAGGTGGGACTCCGTCACCAGTGAGTATTGTAAAGCGGTTATTTCCTTGTTACAAGCGCGCGAGAGCATCCCAGCCGCGCAGCTTTTCTTTCCTCTGTCCAGTATGGGGAGAAACTCTCGAAAGAGCTTTCCGCCGCACCGCAACCTTTCTACGACGACTCATAGAACCATCCTGCAAAACAATGCTGCAGGAGTGGACGGAACCTAATCTGGTTCGTCAACGTATCAGTCGAAGTATCATGAGGTGATCCTGTGGCTACTTCCCTCGTCTCCCCCGCCCCAGCGGCGCGGAAGGAAAAGAAAGCAGCAATGAGCGCAAAAAAAATCGTCTTGATCGTTGTGGTCGTGCTGGTCCTGGCAGGGATTGTCACCGGCTCCATCCTGCACGGCCAGGCCAACGTTACCAAGGTCGCCACCGGCAAAGCTGTCCGCCAGGACCTGCTCGCGATCGTCAGCGGCACCGGACAGATCAAGCCCAAGACCTACGTCAACGTCGGGGCCACCTCTTTCGGCCGCATCACTCACCTCTACGTCAAAGAGGGCGATCACGTCAAAGCCGGCCAGCTCGTCGCCACCGTCGAAAGCGAGCAGCCTGCCTCGGCCGTGCAGGCGCAGCAGGCCACCATCGCCTCCTCCCGCACCGATGTCAACAGCGACGTCGCGGCGGAGAGGACCGCGCAGGCCAATATCGCCCAGGCCAAGGCCGACCTCGAGCAGAAAAAACTCGACTACGGCCGCGCCCAGTCCCTCTACCAGGAGAAGCTCATCGCCAAACAGGACTTCGACGCCAAACAGGCTGCTTACGACATGTCCTCCGCCACGCTCGCGCAGCGCCAGGCCGCACTCTCCCAGGCCGAAGCGCAGACCGCCTCGCAGCGCGCACACGTCGATCAGGCCGTCGCCACCCTCCGCGGCAATGATTACAACCTCGGCCTGACCCAGAGCCGCGCTCCCTTCAACGGCCTCGTCACCAACGTCCCTGTCCGCGAGGGCGAGACTGTCGTTCTCGGCATCCAGAACGCCGAAGGCTCCACCCTGATGACCCTCGCGGACATGTCCGTCATTACCGCGGAGGTCAAAGTCGACGAGACCGACATCGTGAACATCGCCCTCAACCAGCCCGCCGACGTCACCGTCGATGCCCTGCCCGGCCGCGTCTTCAAGGGCCACGTCACCGAGGTCGGCGATCAGGCCCTGCTGCGCACCACCGGTGTAGCCACCAGCCAGAGCACCACCGGCACCGAAGAGGCCAAGGACTTCAAGGTCATCGTTACCCTCGACCAGCCCTCCGAAGATCTCCGCCCAGGACTCTCCACCACCGCCAAGATCACCACTGCCAACAAGCCCGATGCCCTCACCATTCCCATCCAGGCCCTTGTCCAGCGCGATCCCGAAGCCGAAAAGGTCCTCGCCGCCAACTCCGGCAAGCCCCCGACCGCAACCAATATCTCCTCCTCCCCGCGCAAGGTCCAGCTCGTCCAGGGTGTCTATCTCCTGAAAGAGGAAAACAAGAAGCTCCGCGCCGTCTTCGTTCCCGTCACCACCGGCATCACCGGATCGACCGACATCGAAGTCCTCGGCGGACTCAAACCCGGCGACGAGATCGTGACCGGACGCTACAAAATTCTGCGAAACCTCAAGAGCGGCACGGTCGTCAAACCGGACAATACCCCCGAGGTCACCACCACGCCTACGGACGCCAGTTGATCGTAGAGAGTCGCAACACCAGGGACACTCCAGAAAAACCGGAACCTTCCTGTCCGCCGAAGCGTATATCCTTTCACTAGCAACATCGGAGAGCCGGATGGCCATTGAAGCCGAAGCAGAGTCCGCAGTCGTCCCCGGCAATGCCGCCGGGCCCATCCCCGGAGACGTCATCGTCACCGACAATCTCTGGAAGACCTACGAGATGGGCGACCAGCAGGTTAACGCTCTGCGCGGCGTCAACTGCCGTATCCGCCATAACGAGTACGTCGCTATCATGGGTCCCTCCGGCTCCGGCAAATCCACGCTCATGAACCTGATCGGCTGCCTCGACTCACCCTCCCAGGGCCGCTACTGGCTCAACGGCCACGATGTCTCCGAGCTCAACGACGACGAGCTTGCCCGCATCCGCAACAAGGAAATCGGCTTCGTCTTCCAGACCTTCAATCTTCTCGCGCGCGCCACCTCGCTGCACAACGTCGAGCTGCCCTTGATCTACAACGGCACCCCCGCCGCCGACCGCACCGCCCGCGCCAAAGCCGTCCTCGAATCCGTAGGCCTCGGCACCCGCATGATGCACAAGCCCAACGAGCTCTCCGGAGGCCAGCGCCAGCGCGTCGCCATCGCCCGCGCCCTGGTCAATCACCCGTCCATCATCCTTGCCGACGAGCCCACCGGCAATCTCGACTCCAAAACCGGCGACGAGATCATGGCCCTCTTCGACGACCTCCACGCCAAAGGCAACACCATCGTCCTGGTCACCCACGAGCCCGACATCGCCGAATACGCCCATCGCATCATCACCATTCGCGACGGCGTCGTCGCCGGCGACCACATCTCCCCTCGTGTTCATGGCCAGCAATAAACAAACCGGCTCAAAACTTTACCTTCCGACCAATGGGAGGACCGGCGCCTTACGCTCGCCACCACAAGGTATACGTGTCACGAAGTGACCGCGCGTATCGAGATCCCGCAAACTTCGTTTGTGGGGTGACCAAGCGTAGGACGCCCGTCCGGTAGGACACCGTCTAAAATGGAACCATGGCTAAGCTCCCCCGCCGGTCCCGCGTCGCCATAGCTCTCGCTATCCTGCTCTTGGCCTCCACGGCCCTCCGCGCCGACCCCGCACGCTTCGATCTCGCCGGACCCAGAATCGACGTCCACGTCACCCGCGCCGGCAAGACGCTGCCCATCGCCGAGGTCCCCAACCTCCAGCCCGGCGACCGCATCTGGCTTCACGCCGACCTTCCCCCCACGCAATCCATCCACTATCTCCTGGTCGCCGCCTTCCTTCGCGGCACCACCAACCCGCCCCCCGACAGCTGGTTCACCGAGATCCAGACCTGGAACAAAAAGGTCCGCGCCGAAGGCGTCACCATCACCGTTCCCGCTGAGGCCCAGCAGGTCATCCTCTTCCTCGCCCCCGAGACCGGCGGCGACTTCAGCACCCTCCGCTCCGCCGTCCGCGGCCGCCCGGGGGTCTTCGTCCGCGCCTCTCAGGACCTCATCGAATCCGGCTTCGAGCAGGCCCGCATCGAAACTTATCTCGCCGCCATCCGCCGCGTCCCGCCCGGCGACTCCGCCGCCCTCGCCAAGCACTCCGATCTCCTCTCCCGCACCCTCAGCCTCAAACCCAACGGCGACTGCTTCAAGCGGCCCGTCGACACCCAGGCCAGCTGCCTCACCCAGGCCGGCAACCAGAGCCTGCTCGACGACGGCCACGGCCAGACCGTCGCCGACGCCCTCAACGGCCCCAACTCCGACTTCATCAACCAGGCCTCCTACACCTCGCTCGCCGGCGCCGGAAACTACAGCGCCTATGTGGGAGCCATCGTCGATCTCATCCGCATCACCAGCGGCCTCCACACCGCCAAATACCAGTACATCCCCGCCATCGCCTTTCCCGACGGCGATGCGCTGAACCTCCGTCTCAACACCCCGCCGTCGTTCCAGAACCCGAAGTCCGTCATTGTCATCGGCCTTCCCGCCATCCAGGCCGCCGTCCCCCCGCCCCTCCGCCCCTCCGACGCGAAACAGATCAGCTGTCTCCTTGAGCCCAGCGTCGTTCTCCCCGTCGAAGGCGCCCCGCTTGTCTATGCCACCGGCTTCGCCCACGACCTCGTCCTCCACCTCAACGGCCCCAATCCAAGTCCCGGCCAAACCACCGACATCCCGCTCTCCCCCGACGCCTATCATGGCGGCCTCGTTCTCGCTTCAGCGTCCCTCCGCAAAGCCCTGCCGCTCCCCTCCACCCAGGCCCCGCCCGAGAGCAGCTCCAACTCAGGCGCAAGCCCCGCGCCGGCAGACGCTGCCTCCGGCAAACCAATCTCGACCCCCTCCAGCACCCTCACCGGCACCATCGTCGGATATTGGGGCTTCGACCGCTTCACCGGCCCCGAGCTCCAGCTCCAGAACGCCCCCGGAAGGGACTGGAAGCTTGCCGGGAAGGATGTCCTCATCGCCGGCCGCGACAATCACCTCACGCTCAGCTCCACCGGTGTCGCGTGCGTCGAAAAAATCTCCCTCGAGACCTCCGCCCACGCCCGCGTCGACGCCAAATGGAAGCCTGCGGCCACACCGTCCGCCCTGGATGTCACTGTCTCACTGAAAGCCACAAGCCCCACGTCCGAACCCGCCGATCCTCCCGGCGCCATGCACCTCGTCATCCACCAATTCGGCGGCTCACCAAACGATGAGAAAGACAGCCTCGTCGCCACCCGAACCTACTCCCCGCCCGCCCAGCTCGACGGCCTCGAGCTCCACGCCGGCGACACCACCGCCGACCTTACCGGCTCCAGCCTCGCTCAGGTCGAAAAGCTCTCCATCGACGCTCTGACCTTCACCCCGGCGCCTCCCGCCACGCCCTCCAACCAGGACACCGCCGCCCCTACTCCCGCGCCCTCGAACTCCGATACCCGGCTCCGCTTCACCCTCCCCGCCGGCAGCCAGCCGCCAAAACTTCGTGTCGGCGAGCGTCTCACCGCCAGCCTCTCCCTCCGCGACGGCCGCACCCTAACCCTCCCGGTCACCGTGTCTCCCCCGCGTCCAGCCGTCACCCTGCTCAGCAAAAATATCGCGCAGTCCGGCGACTCACCCATTCACCTCACCGGCCCCGACGACCTGCCAATCGATCAGCAGTTCCACTTCTCGCTCAAATCCGAAACGTCATTCCCCCGCACCGGCAAGATCGAGGTCGCAAGCGCCGACGACACTCTCCATACCACGCTCGATACCTCGAATGGCGGCCTCGTCCTCGCCAATCCCCACACCCTGCTTGCCTCCCTCGATCCGCTCAAAGCCTTCGGCACCTCCGCCTTCGGCCCACTGCGCCTTCGCCCCGTCTCCCCCGACGGCACCCCTGGCGACTGGATTCCCCTGGCCACCCTCGTCCGCCTCCCCACCCTCACCGGCCTCCACTGTCCCAGCGAGGCCGCCCAGCCCTGCAGCCTCGATGGCGCCGGCCTCTACCTCGTCGACTCCCTCTCCACCGACCCCGCCTTTACCAATCCCGTCACCGTACCCGAAGGCTTCGTCGGCTCCAGCCTCACCCTGCCCCGCCCCGCCAAAACCGGCTTCTTCCTCCGCCTCCGCGACGACCCCACCGCCGCCAACCTCGTCACCCTCCCCATCCTCCCCGAATCCGCAGTGTCTACAACCCCAGGTCCAGCTTCATCCGCCTCTACAAACCCGACAGGTCCAGGGAAAGCGAATCGCTAGAGCCAAAGCTCGCCGATCGTCCTTGCCGTCAAGGCACGCACGCAGTTGCCTGCAAAGCCCTGTGCAGTCCCCTCCACACCCTTATGTACTTTTGCTTTTGCTTCTAAGATAGAGCGAGGCTTCAGCCTCACGTCGCACCAGAACCCGAGACACCGCCATCCGCTCTGCCGAAGGCCGAGCAAAGGCGAAGCCGAAGCGACTGTATATTGCCTGTTCTTCACCTAACCTGCCGGGACACTTCGCACTTGGACACGCAAGACGAAAAAGGAGAGAAAGACGCCTGAAGAGGGGACGCCCTCTTCAATCACTTCACCCCAGCCCGCAGCGCCTGCTGGACCTTGCTGTGCTTCACGCTGTAGGTGAAATAGATCATCAGCCCAAACGCAAGCCATCCCAGCACCACGATCTTGGTCAACGCCGGCAGCGTCCAGATCAGATACAGCGCACTGACAATTCCGAGAATCGGCACCACCGGCACCCACGGCGTCTTGAACGGCCGATGCAGATCAGGATTGCGCCGCCGCAGAATCCACACTCCCGCGCAGACGATCGCAAACGCGAGCAGCGTTCCCATATTCACCAGCTCGCTCAGCCGGTCGATCGGCAGCAGCGCCGGCATGAACGCCACGATCGCCCCCACCACAATGTTCGAGATCCATGGAGTCCGAAACTTCGGATGAATCACCCCGGCCCACTTCCACAGCAGCCCATCCCGCGACATCGAAAAGAACACCCTCGACTGCCCCAACAGCATCACCAGCATCACCGTCGCCAGGCCAAACACCGCGCCGATCTTCACCAGAATGCTGCCCCACCGGACGCCCGTCACATCGATCCCGACAGCCACCGGGTCCGCCACATTCAACGCCTTATAGTTCACTAGCCCGGTCAGCACGCCCGACACCAGAATGTACAGAATCGTACAGATCACGAGCGAACCCAGGATGCCGATCGGCATATCCCGCTTCGGGTTCTTCGCCTCCTGCGCCGCCGTCGACACCGCGTCAAACCCGATATACGCAAAGAAGATCGAAGCCGCACCCGCCGTAATGCCGCCGATGCCGAAGTTCCCATGCCCATCGCTGGGCGGAATGAAGGGCGTCCAGTTCGCATGCGCCAGCGCCCTATGTTGCAGCAGGAACCCGATCCCCAGCACCAGGAATACCCCCACCACGCCAAGCTTGATGAGCACGATCGCCGTATTCAGGTTCGCCGACTCCTCGATTCCCCGCACCAGCACCGCCGTCACCAGTGCGATCGCTACAAACGCCACCAGATTGAACACTCCCGCGACATGCGGCAGCGTACTCGCATCCACCCCTGTCGGCAACGCCGCCAGCTGCATCCACCGTTCGTGATACTGATATAGCATCGTCCCTGGCGTCGTCGTCAGTTGCGGGGGCAGATGGATGCCGAAGTCCTGCAGCAGCCCCACGAAATATCCGCTCCACCCCGAGGCCACCGTAGCCGCGCCAAACGCGTACTCGAGCACCAGATCCCACCCGATGATCCATGCCACAAACTCGCCCAGCGTGGCATATCCATACGTATACGCCGATCCCGCAATCGGAATCAGCGACGCGAACTCCGCATAGCACAGCCCGGCGAACGCGCAGGTAATTCCCGCCACGACAAAACTCAGCATCACCGCGGGCCCCGCATGCTTCGCCGCCGCCTGGCCGGTCAGCACAAAAATCCCCGCGCCAATGATTGCGCCGATCCCCAGCGTAATCAGGTTAAGCGGTCCCAACGAGCGCTTCAGGCTGGCTTCGCCTACAGTTTCCGCTTCCTGCAGCAGCTTTGACAGTGGCTTGATTGCCAGCAAATTTGCCATCGACCAGAGTTCTCCATCTTCTTAATGAATTTCTACTGTTCCGCAATCGCAGGGCTCGCAGCCGTACACCCGGACCGCTTCCACACCAGATACACCGGCACCCCAAGCAGCACAAGGATTAACCCCGGCCAGGTGTATTGAGGTTTGTAACGCAATAGTACGGCACAGATCCACAACGCCATCCCAATATAAAGCGCAGGCAACACAGGATACCCGAACGCCCGGTAAGGCCGCACCGCATCCGGCCGCGTCCTGCGCAGCACAAACAAGCCCGTGATCGTCAGAATATAAAAGACGAGCACCGCAAAGATGACGTAGTCCAGAAGCTGCCCATAGCTTCCCGAAAGGCACAGTAGACAGGTCCATCCCCATTGCACCCAAAGGGAGTTCACCGGCGTATTCGACCGCTCACTCAGCTTGCCGACCGACTGGAAGAACAGCCCGTCGCGGCTCATCGCGTAATACACCCTCGCCCCCGCCAGCAGCATCCCGTTCACGCATCCGAAGGTCGAGATCAGAATTGCCGCGGCCATCAGCTTCGCGCCATACCCCGCAAACCCCAGCGAAGCTCCGGCCTGCTCCATCACCGCCGTCGCCACTCGGTCCTCCGCCGCAAACTGAATTCCCCGCCCCGCAATCGTTGTCGCTGCAGGATTCCCGGCCAAAGGCAGCACGCTCAAGTAGACAAAGTTGCAGAGTACATAGAGAAGCAGCACTACGCCCGTTCCAATCGCCAGCGACAGCGGCAGATTCCGCTTCGGGTTTCGAATCTCCCCCGCCGTAAATGTCACATTGTTCCACGCATCGGCCGAGAACAGCGATCCCACCTGCACCACCGCGACCACGGTAAACAGGCCCACATACGCAGTCGGGTCACCTACGCCAACCTGCACTGCATGCACCGCGTGCCAGCCCGCCCCAGCCCAGAACGCATGCAGCCCGGCGCCAAAATTCGACGCCACCGCAGCCGCATTCTTCGCCGCCAGCCCCACCAGCACCACCGCCGCCAACGCCAGCACCTTGGCCGAAGTAAACACATTCTGCACCGCCGCGCCCAACTTCACGCCCAGCGTATTCAACAGCGTCAGCAGCGTAATCACGACAATCGCCGAAAGGTTCGCCGTGTTCAGCCCAATGTCCATATTGCCCAGCACCATCGGCCCTACCGCCCACGCCGGCACATGCCCGATATGCCAAAGCCAGTGCTGCGCGCTCACGCTCGGAAAGAACACGCCAAGAAATTTGCCAAACGCCACTCCCACCGCCGCAATCGTCCCCGTCTGAATCACCAGGAACAGCGTCCACCCATACAGAAATCCCCAGAGCGGCCCCAGCGCCTCGCGCAGATACACATACTGGCCGCCCGCCTTCGGCATCATCGCCGCCAGTTCTCCATAGCTCAGCGCCCCGATGATTGTCATCGCCGCCGTCACCAGCCAGGCCGCAATCAGCAGCGCCGGCGAACCCACCGTCCGCGACATATCCGCCGAAACGATAAAAATCCCCGACCCGATCATCGAGCCCATGACAATCGCCGTCGCCGAAAATAGCCCCATCCCCTGCACAAACTGCGGCTGCGCCACAATCGCAGTCTGGCCCTCGTTCCGCATTGCAGCAGAAGAGACCATGCCGTCCCCGGCCGACGCGCCTTTTTGGTTGTCATCCCGCAGCGCAGCGGAGGGATCTGCTTTTGTCTTGTTCAGAGAAGTCACGTTCGTCAGTTCTATCCCAAAATCTCAAGAAAGTCTCTCGCCACCTTTTCGACCGTCTCCCCCTGCACGAGCAGCCCGCTAATGATCGCCACCGAATCCGCCCCCGCCTCAATCACACTCCGTGCATTCTGTCTTGTAATCCCCCCAATCGCCACCATCGGCTTCCCCGTCAGCGCCCGCGCCCGCCGCACCCCATCCAGCCCAATCACCGCCTCCGCATCGAGCTTCGTCCCCGTAGCAAACACCGGCCCCACCGCAACGTAATCTGCACACCCCGCATCCGCCAACCGCATCTGTTCCTCCATATGCGTCGAAACCCCAACCCACCTCCCAGCTCCCACCACCCACCGCGCCTCCTCCGGCGACAGATCCGCCTGCCCCACATGCACCCCTCCAAACCCTGCCAGCACCGCCAGATCCGCCCGGTCATTCAAAATCAGGATTCCGGGGAAGGCAACCTGCAGGGTAGCGGCGGCACGAAGGACCTGCTGAGGTTCGCCCGTCTTATAGCGTAGTTGGAGAAGAGCGGCACCGCCAGAGGCGATCTGTCCGGCAAATGCCATGAGCGAGGAACCCCGTTGCGTGAGCAGATCGTAGTCGGCGATAGCGTACAAGCGCGGGAGGTTCATGCTCTCACGATCATCGCACGCGCCCAATAGATTTGCGGCTACTTCACAAGCGTCAGGCTCACCTCGCGCACGATCGCGTTTGGCTTGGCCGCATCGCAGTGCAGCAAAGCAGCATCCTCGCACTCCCGGATAACCGTGCTCACCGGGTTATGAAGCTGAACTGAAAGTATCTTACCGTCGCGCGTGTCAACCGTGATCCGCACCTCGAACTTCTCCTGCCCGACTTCAGCCGTGTACCTGCCTCCCGTATGTTCCACTTGAACGAAGTTGTTCGGCGTGTCGCCCACGGGCGCTTGCATCCACTCCGCCGGGAGCACCACCTGAGGGTGCTTCGGCGGCACGTGCCGGACGAGCAGAAGCGCCGTATGCTCCTCGACATCGGTGCTCACCAGCGTTAGGTCGAAGTCGATGGAATCCTGACCGATAATCACCCGCGTTCCGTCCGCCCAGGAGTTCGGCTTTCCATGCTCAAAATAGACGTGCGGATTGGCCGGGCTTAGCTTCAGTGTGTTCGCGAGGAAGAGGTCGCTATAAAACGTCAACAGGTCCGTAATAGGACCGATCAAAGAAGGCTGTACCTGGCGAAGATCGGGAACGGTGAGGTAGGCGTTCACAGGAGCAAGAGAAAGAGTCTGGCGAAAAGCAAGGCTTGCAGGCGAAAGCGTCATGGGAGCGTTCGATTGGAGTTCCGACCATCCAATTGACTCGTAGAAGACTCCCTTGGCGTCCTGCTTGACCACGTCGGAAGCCGTGATCTGATACTCCCAACCGCGATTGCTCCCCTTCATCCGGTACTGAAGCGTCTCGCCAACCCGGTAACGCCGCTCCAAATCTACCTTCAAGAATTTGCCTGGCTGAACGGACTGAGCCCAAACCGAATGGCCAGACATGATGCTGATGCATACAAGTGCAGCAAACGGTTTTGTCCTATGCATGATCTATAGTGCCTCACTCCGACTTCATTCAGAAGACCGATAGCTTGCCTATAATTTTCTAGCCCTTCTGCCGCTCGAAAAACCGCTCCATGAACTTGGTATCGAAATCCCCCCGCCGAAACTCCGCATCCGCGAAGATCTTCTCATGCAGCGGAATCGTCGTATGAATTCCCTGCACCACAAACTGGCTCAACGCGCGCTGCATCTTGTTCATCGCTTCCTCGCGGTCCGCGCCATGACAGATCAGCTTCGCAATCAGCGAGTCGTAGTACGGCGGCACCACGCCCTCCGCGTACTGCGCCGTATCCACGCGAACGCCATTGCCCCCCGGCAGATTGAACGCCGTAATCTTCCCCGCGGACGGCGTGAACTTCTCCGGATGCTCCGCATTGATCCGGCATTCGATCGCATGGCCGCGAATCTCCACCGGCTTCGTAAGGATCGACGAAAGCTTCTCCCCCGCCGCAACCCGTAGTTGCGCCTTCACCAGATCAATTCCTGTCACCATCTCCGTCACACAATGCTCCACCTGAATGCGCGTATTCATCTCGATGAAGTAGATCTTTCCATCCTCATCCATCAGAAACTCGATCGTCCCGGCGTTCCAGTAGCCGATATTCTCGAGCGCCTTCTTGATCGTCTTGCCCAACTCTTCGCGCAGCTTCGGCGTCACCATCAGACTCGGCGCCTCTTCGATCAGCTTCTGGTGCCGTCGCTGAATCGAGCACTCCCGCTCGCCCAGGCTCATCACATTGCCATGCTCATCGGCCAGCACCTGAAACTCGATATGCCGCGGCCGCTCGATGAACTTCTCCATGTACATGTCGCCGTTGCCGAACGCATTCGCCGCCTCCGTGGAGGCCTGGTGATACATCGCCGGCAGCTCTTCAGCATTCCGGCAGATCCGCATCCCCCGGCCGCCGCCGCCCGCCACCGCCTTTAGGATCACCGGATAGCCGACGCTCTTCGCCCACTCGAGCGCCTCTCTCTCATCCGCGATCACGCCATCGGACCCGGGAAGAATCGGCACCTTCGCCTTCTTCATCGTCTGCCGCGCGGTCGATTTCTCGCCCATCATCCGCGTCACCTCCGGCGGCGGCCCGATGAACTTGATGTTCGACGCCCGGCACACCTCGGCGAAGTTCGCATTCTCGCTCAGCAGCCCATAGCCCGGATGAATCGCATCCACATCCGCAATCTCCGCCGCCGAGATCACCGCCGGCACATTCAGGTAGCTCTCGCTCGACCGTGGCGGACCAATACAGATCGCCTCATCGGCAAACCGCACATGCAGCGAATTCTTATCCGCCTCGCTATACACCGCAACCGTGCGGATGCCCATCTCCTTGCACGCCGAGATGACGCGCAAAGCTATCTCCCCGCGATTTGCAATCAAAACCTTACGAAACATGCTTACCAAAACCTTCCGCTAACCGGGGCCGCTGTCTGCTTTTCGTCGTCATCCTGACCCTCGAGCACAGCGAAGGGGAAGGATACCCGCATTTGTCGTTATCTGCTCTTCCGCAACTCATCGCGCTCGAATCGCAAACAGCGGCTGCCCATACTCCACCGGCTGCCCGCTCGCGGCAATCCGCTTCACCACCTCGCCTGTAACATCGGATTCGATCTCATTCATCAGCTTCATCGCCTCGACGATGCAGAGCACCTGCCCCACCTCAACCTGGTCACCAACCTTGACGAATGCCGTGGCACCCGGAGAAGGCGACTCATAGAATGTCCCCACAATCGGCGACTTCACCTCATGTAGCGCCTCTTCCGCAGCCTCAGCCGGAGCAGCTGCCGCCGCAGGAGCAGCCGTAGCACTCGCCACCGGAGCAGCCTGAGCAGCAGCCGGTGCCGAAGCCATCATCCGTCCTAGCTGCGCCATGTCGAACCCACCCGTCCCCACAGCCGCAGGCTCCCCCGCAAACTTGATCCGCACCTTCAGATCCGTCTGCTCCATATCGAACTCGGCGATGCCATTCGCCTTCAAAAATTCAACCAGCTCCCGCAACTCCTCCAACCTGTTCCCGTCCATCAAGTCTCTTCCCGGCGCCCGAAGCGCCTTTCGTCTTCTACTCCCTACACCCTATTCCCTACTACTAAAGCTCCGTCCAGGCCTTCACCGCGGGCGTCAACACCTCCCCACCCGCAGCCGTCACCAGCACCATATCCTCGATGCGCACCCCGAACTTCCCTGGCATGTACACGCCAGGTTCGATCGTGATCACCATGCCCTCTTCGAGAACCTGCGTCTGCTTCGCCGCAAGCCTGGGCCCTTCATGGATCTCCAAACCAACGCCATGCCCCGTCGAGTGGCTGAAATACCGATCCAGCTTCACCTTCCCGAGCACGCTTCGCGCCGCCTCATCCACCTCGCCGGCGGTCACACCTGGCGCCACGGCGGCCACAGCGGCCTCCTGCGCTTCCAGCACAGAATCATACACGTCCCGCTCGCCCGGCATCGCCTTGCCCATGTGCACGGTACGCGTCATATCGCTCAAATATCCGTCGAGAATAACACCGAAGTCCAGCGTCACGAACCCCCGCTTCGGCAGCCTGGCCGCAGTCGCCCGTCCATGCGGCAGCGCCGATCGCTCCCCGCTCGCCACAATCGTTTCAAAACTCATCCCCTCCGCCCCCGCCAGCCGCGCGGCATACTCAAGCGTCGCCGCCACCTCCACTTCCGTCCGGCCAGCCTCCAGATACGTCAGCATCCCCTCGAACAGCTCGCACCCCACCCGGGCCGCCGCCCGCATTCGCAGAACCTCCTCCAGATCCTTCACCTCCCGCAACCGCGCCACCACCGATCCCACCGCGGAAAACATCCCCCTCCGCAGGGTCGCCGGCAAGGCCTTTCGCGTCGTCTCGAGCGTAGCCACCGTCGTATGCGCCGCATCGAAGCCGCACCGCCTTACACCCGACGCGGCCAGCCATTCGCAAGCCGCAATCACCGCCGGCTTCTTCGCGATTACCACCCGGCTGCCCGCAGCCTCTGCCTTCGCCTGCGCGGTATATCTCCCATCGGTAAACAACACCGCACGTCCGCCGCCCAGCACCAGCGCGGCGCTCGAACCGGTAAACCCGCTCAGGTACCGAACGTCCGGAAGATGCGTCACCAGCAGCGCCTCCACCCCTTCACGGCTCACCGCGGCCGCTGCTCTCCTCTTCCGTCCCTTGAAATCCATCACTCCCGATTCTACCCAACTGTGCGCCTCTCCCGTTCACGCGCAGCGTCCGGCTGCAGGTTCTGCATCGCTCGAACCCGTTATCATGAGGATATGTCCGCATCTCCCCCCGATCGGCCGCAGCGATTCTCCCGCCGAACCTTCCTCGTCGCTTCAGGAACCACCGCCGCCGCCATGGCCCTCTACGCCGGCGAGATCTCCCGCCATGAAGTCTCCATCGTCGACCGCCCCATCGCCATCGCCAACCTGCCCGCTCCCTTTCACGGCTACCGCATCGTCCAGATCAGCGACATCCACCTCGACGAGTTCACCGAACCCTTCTTCTTCGAGCGCATCGTCCACCGCGTCAATGCGCTCAATCCCGACCTCGTCCTGCTCACCGGCGACTTCATCACCCATGGCTCCATGACCTTCTTCGCCGGCAACCACGCCATCCGCCGCTGCGCCGAGATCATCGCCACCCTCACCGCTCCACTGCGCTATGGCTGCCTCGGCAATCACGACGTCTCCTTTAACGCCGCGCTCGTCACCCAAACCCTGGCCGACCACGCCACCCCCGTGCTCATCAACCAGTACCTCCCCATCGAACGTAACGGCGCCCGTCTCTGGCTCTGCGGCGTCGACGACCCCGGCGCCAGCCACCCCAACCTCGATCTCGCCCTGCCCGACTCACCCGATGGCCCCGTCCTGCTCATGGCCCACGAGCCGGACTACGCCGACGACGTCCTAGCCCACCCCAAGGGCCACCTCGTCGACCTCATCCTCTCCGGCCACTCCCACGGCGGCCAGGTACGGCTTCCTATTGTCGGCGCCCTCATCCTTCCGCCCATGGGTACCAAATATCCCGAAGGCCACTACACCTTCGGCCGTACGCAGCTCTACGTCAACCGCGGCATCGGCACCGTCGGCCTTCCCTTCCGCTTCAACTGCCCACCCGAGATCACCCTAATCACGCTCCGCCCCGCCTGACTCCTGCCGAGTGCGAGCCAGAGTTGTCCTTGTCCTTGCCTTTCTGGTTGTCATCCCCGAAGGGGATCTGCTGTTAGTTCCGCCACCGGAAATGCCCACGGCGATGCCACCGTGCCCAGGTTCCATCCTCGCCTTTGCTTTTCTGGTTGTCATCCCCGAAGGGGATCTGCTGTTCTTCTTCCCGCCCGAACCTTCTCCATCAGCTCGAATCAGCGTACCGCCTCAAGATAGCGCGCCTTCGCCCCATACAACTGCTGGATCTCCTCCTGCTTCAGAACGCGCGGCCCGCCAAGCTGATGCGCAATCAGGGCAATCTGCGCCAGGTGCTCCACCGTCTCCATCCTCTGAAATGCCTCCACCAGCGTTCCGCCGTAACTGACCGCTCCATGATTGGCCATCAGAATCGCATCATGCTCTTCAATCCACGGCGAAAGGCTGGCCGCGACCTCGCTCGTCCCTGTCGTCGCATAGGCGGCCAGCGGAACGACGCCCAGCGTCATCACCGCCTCCTGGCATACCATCTCTTCCAGGCCCCGCCCCGCGCACGCAAACGCCGTCGCCACCGGAGGATGCGAATGGATCACAGCGCTCACATCGCCTCGCTGCCGATACACGGCAAGATGCATGCTCAATTCGCTCGTGACCCGGCGCGTTCCCTCCAGGTGCCTGCCCTGCAGGTCCACGATCACCATATCGGATGGCTTGAGCAGAAATTTGCTGACCCCGGTAGGCGTCACCAGCAGCCGCTCCTCATCCAGCCGAACCGAAAGATTGCCGGAGGTTCCCGGCATAAACCCGCAACGATGCAGCAGGCGGCTGAACAGCACAATCTCGCGCCTCAACTTGCCATCCACCCGGCATTCGGTCTCGATCAACATTCGGCTCCCTCTCTCGCCGTTCCCAAGAACCACCATCGACTCCACCGCGTCAGACTATATCGAAGGATGCCGCGAACCTCGAAATGACAGCTTCGATGCTCGAATTTTTACTGCAGAAGATCCACCACGTTCGCAATGAAGTAACTGACCGGGTCGTACACCACCACATATCCGTCGAAGTACCCCATCTGGTATCCCGGCGGCGGAGGCGGCAGATAGCCATAGACGTGCGGAGGCAAAGGCGTCAGATAGCCGATATCTCCATAAGGAAAAAACCCGCCAATCACAAAGCGCGGTCGCCGCGCCAGATTAATCCCGAGCAGACTCCGCCGATAGTATCGGTGCAGATACGCGCGGTCGTTCGGGCGAAATTGATAGCCAGGCCGATTCACCGGCGGACGACCCCACTGCGGCGGCCTGCCTCCTGGACGCCCCGGCTGCGGACGATAGCCTCCTCCCACCGGTCTAGGGCGCACCGGCCGTCCCGGCTGCGGACGATAGCCTCCTCCGGGACTCGGTCGAACCACAGGCCGTCCCGGCTGCTGGCCGCTCCCCGGATTCGGACGCCCCTGGCCTGAACCTCCCTGGCTTGGACCTCCCGGACTCGGACGCGTCGGGCGATTGCTGCCTACGCCTTGACCGGGGCGGCCACCTACTCCGCCGGGACTCGGCCTCCCCTGCTGACCTCCCTGCGAAACCGGTCGGCTCTCCGCAAAGACTCGAGCCTCCACCGGAGCAGCTCCGCAAACCAACAGCACCGTCCATATCGCGATGAGTTCCACCTTGATGGTTCGCGGCCGCATTCACCCTCCAAGTCTCTAAGCTTTAGAGGAGCCTAGACTGTCCTCAGCCAGAAGGCAAAACTTTCTTTCAGCACACTATGCGGCAAGACCACTGGGCGCGGAAGCGGTCATTTCATGAAGCAGCGCATCCTCTGTAGGAGCAGTGAAGCGTGTCAGTGCTTCCATGATCGAAACAACACACACTCCGCCGCACCAGGTGATCAGAATCTGCTAAGAACTTCCCGAACCGTTATTTCGACCGGAGCCGCGCGGTCTCATCGCGCTGCGGAGCGGAGAAATCCCCGTGTTTCGCCTTTGCTTTGTTCTATGTCCGCGCGGGAGTTTTCGCTGCTTCAGATCCAACAGACTGATCCGCGGTCAAGCCTTCCGCCGAACCGCCCCGATGGACACCGGAACCTGCTCCACAATCTCGATCCCGAATCCCTGCAGCGCCGGCACATGCGTCGGCGTATTGGTCAGCAGCCGGATCTTGTGAATTCCCAGGTCCGATAGAATCTGCCCTCCCAGTCCCACCTGCCGCAGCGTTCGGTGCGCCCGGTCATCGCTGCCCTCGCGCGATCTCTGCTCCCGATGAAACACCACCCGCGCCGGCGTCGTCGCATGATCCACGCCAAACCCCGCAGCCCCATTGTGCAGATACACCAACGCCCCCCGCCCCGCCTCCGCAATCATGCGCAGCGAACTCTCCACCACCGCCCGGCAGTCGCACAGCGTCGTCGAAAACACATCGCCCGCCAGGCAATGCGTATGCACCCGCACCGGCACCGGCTCGTTCCCCGTCACATCGCCGTACACCAGCGCCACGTGCGACTCGCCCCCCTCCACCTCGCTCTCATACGCGATCATGCGGAACTCGCCATGCGCCGTCGGCATCAGCGACTCCGCCACGCGATGGATGTACCGCTCATGCTGCAGCCGATAGCGAATCAGGTCCGCCACCGTCACCATCTTCAGCTCATGCGTCTCGCAGAACTTCACCAGATCGGGAACCCGCGCCATCGTCCCATCGTCGTTCATGATCTCGCAGATCACTCCAGCGGTCACCAGCCCCGCCATCCGTGCCAGATCGACCGAAGCCTCCGTCTGCCCCGCTCGCACCAGCACGCCGCCCTTGCGCGCCCGTAGCGGAAACACGTGCCCCGGCCGCGCCAAGTCATATGCCGTCGACTGCGGATCGATCGCCACCCGAATCGTATGCGCCCGGTCCGCCGCCGAGATCCCCGTCGTCACGCCCTCGCGCGCCTCGACGCTCTCGGTAAATGCCGTGCCGAACCGCGACGTATTCTCCTGCGTCATCGGCCCCAGCCGCAGATAGTCCGCCCGCTCTTCCGTCAACGTCAGGCAGATCAACCCACGCCCGAACTTCGCCATGAAGTTGATCGCCTCCGGCGTTACAAACTCCGCGGCCAGCGTCAGGTCGCCTTCGTTCTCGCGGTCTTCATCATCGACCACCACCACCATCCGCCCGGCTTTGATTTCTTCAACCGCCTCCAGCACCTCAGCAAACATACGCCCGCCTCTCCCCTGCGTTCTTTCGACGCGTCCCATCTTACGTCCGGCGCAAAGAAAAACGCCGCCTCCAAATCGGGGCGGCATCCTTTGTACTCTTCACAAACCTTACAGCGTAGACTCGATCTCAAATCCCCAAGCCTCGAGCAGCGCCTCGGGAATATACTTCGAATTCTTGTTCCGCCGCGCCCACTCCCGCAGTCTTGTCGACCGGATGTACTGATCGGGGGTAAGCTTGAACTCCTTCACTACCTGCTCGAACGATGTCACCGTCGGAACCACCGGCCCGATCGGCTCCGGTTTGCCCCAGTTCGGATTGCCACGACGCTTCGCCATATCGCTTCACACCCTCTTCTCAAATTGACTTCCGCACTTCGTCCCGCGCACACCTGGAAAAATACTGCAATCTTCATTCTAAGGCATTTATCCTCGAAAATCAAGGTTTCCTCGAGGTTCAGCCGTCCTTTACCCGCGCTCGTGAGTCACAGTTGCCCCGATGCATCTTTTTGCTCCACGCCCACATCTACGTTGTGTATCGGCGGCCCCATCTAGTCGCTCGCTAACCATTGCACAACCATCACATTCGAGGTCCGGCATGAGCCTTCTCCCCGCGAGCGAGGTCGAAGAACAACTTGACATCAACTCCTCTGATACCCCCAGCAGCCCGTCTTCCCCCAGCAGCATATCTTCCTCTAGCAGCCCGTCACGGCGTCCCTCCAAACTTGATCCGTCCCCATCGCTCTCGGACGTTGAGCTCTCCCGCCGAACCTTCGTTAAATCCGCCGGCGTTCTTGGCGCCGGAGTAGCCACAGGCCTACCCCATCTTGCCGCCGCCGAGCAGGCTCGTACCGCGCCGAATGCGCCCAAGATGCTCGACCTCATCCTCAAGATCAACGGCGCTCCGCACTCCCTCTCGCTCGACACCCGCACCTCGCTCCTCGACGCCCTCCGCGAGCACCTCGACCTCACCGGCACCAAGAAAGGCTGCGACCACGGCCAGTGCGGAGCCTGCACCGTGATCCTCGACGGCCGCCGCGTCAACTCCTGCCTCACCCTCGCCGCCGTCGCCAACGGCTCCGAGATCACCACCATCGAAGGCCTCGCCCAGGGCGACGACCTCCATCCCGTCCAGGCCGCCTTCCTCGAGCACGACGGCTTCCAGTGCGGCTACTGCACCCCGGGCCAGATCTGCTCCGCCGTCGCCCTCCTCGACGAGCACAAGCACGCCACCCTCAGCGTCGTCTCCTACGAGTCTGGCCAAACCAGCAGCCCCGCGCTCACCGACGACGAGATCCGCGAGCGCATGAGCGGCAATCTTTGCCGCTGCGGAGCCTACCCCAACATCGTCGCCGCCGTCCGCGCCGCTTCACGAGGAGCCTCCGCATGATCCCTTTCGACTATCACCGCGCCTCGACCCCTGAAGACGCCCTCCACGCCATCTCCGCCCACAACGCCAAGTTCCTCGGCGGCGGCACCAACCTCGTCGACCTCATGAAGTCGAACGTCGAGCACCCCGATTCCCTCATCGACGTCACCCATCTCGACTTCGACCAGGTCACCGCAAGCAACGGCAGCACCATGATCGGCGCCGGCGTCCGCAACAGCGATCTCGCCAACCACGAAATCATCCGCACCCGCTACCCGCTTCTCTCGCAGGCTCTGCTCAGCGGAGCCTCCCCGCAGCTCCGCAACATGGCCACCACCGGCGGCAATCTCCTCCAGCGCACCCGCTGCTACTACTTCACCGACACCGCCTTTCCCGCCTGCAACAAACGCTCCCCCGGCACCGGATGCGCCGCCATCCTCGGCTTCAACCGCATTCACGCCATCCTCGGCCAGACCGACCAGGGCCCGACCAGCAAGGAAACCTGCATCGCCACCAATCCCTCCGACATGTGCGTCGCCCTCAGCGCACTCAACGCCACCATCCACGTCCAAAGCGCCAAAGGCAAGCGCACCATCCCCATCACCGACTTCCACCGCCTCCCCGGCAGCACACCCCACATCGACACCAATCTCAGGCCCGACGAACTCATTACTGCCGTGGAACTTCCCCCATCAATGTTCGCAAAGAACTTCTACTATTTGAAGGTCCGCGACCGCCAGAGCTATGCCTTTGCGCTCGTCTCCGTCGCCGCAGGACTGCAAATGGACGGCAACACGATTAAGTCAGCAGGCCTCGCCCTCGGCGGCGTAGCCCTCAAGCCATGGCGCTCGCCTGAAGCCGAACAATCTCTGGCCGGAGCCACTCCCGGTCCGGAAGCCTTCCGCAAAGCCGCCGACCTCGCCCTCACCGGAGCCAAGGGGTACGAACACAACGCCTTCAAAATCGAGCTCGCCAAACAAAGCATCGTGCGCGCCCTCACCCTCGCAGCCCAAGGTCAAGCCGCGCAGGGATCAGCCGCCTAGAACCTATGTAAAGCGGGCTTCTAAAGACTGTTTGCAAGTTATTTGTTTTCGTCGTCATCCTGAACGGAGTGAAGGACCGCTGTATTTGCTCTGGCTTTTGCCTGTTCTGAAATCCGTCTCATCCGTGAAAATCCGTGTTAAGCATTCAGTTTTTTAAGCAGGTTTCAAGGAGCACCATCCCATGTCCTCTTCGCCAGCCGCTCAAAACTCAGACACACCCAATCCCCACCCGGCCCAACTCGCCGAGCGCTACGACGGCCTCGCCAAGGTCACCGGCCGCGCCAAATACGCCTACGAGTTCTCCGAACCCTTCCCCAGGAAAGATCTCGCCTACGCCTATCTCGTCCAGTCCACCATCCCCAGCGGCTCCATCGTCTCCATGGACCGCGCCGCCGCCGAGCGCTCCTCCGGCGTCCTCGCCGTGCTAACCCCCTTCAACGCCCCCAAGCTCCCACCCGGCAAGCCGCAACCTCCCGCGCGCCGCACCCTCTCCCTCCTCCAGTCCACTGAAGTTCACTACAACGGCGAACCCATCGCCGTCATCGTCGCCCGCTCCCTCGACGAGGCCCGTGCCGCCGCTCCGCTGCTCAAGATCAAGTACAAGCCCACCCCCGCCAGGCTCGACTTCATGGGCCGCCTCGGCGACGCCCGCTGGCCTACCCAACCCGGCAAGGACTCTCCATCCAACCATCGTGGCGACCTCGCCGCCGGCATGAGCAAAGCCTCTGCCACCGTCGATGAAACCTACACCACCCCCATCCAGACCCACAATCCCATGGAGCCCCACGGCACCATCGCCTGGTGGGAGGGCGAGAAGCTCAACCTCTACAACTCCACCCAGTACATCTCCGGCGACAAGCAGGCCATCGCCAAGGACCTCGGGATCCCCATCGACTTCGTCCGCGTTCAGTGCCCCTACACCGGCGGCGGCTTCGGCTCCAAAGGCTCCATGTGGTCGCACGTCCCGCTCGCCGCCATGTCCGCCAAAGCAGTCAACCGCCCCGTCAAGCTTGTCCTCGACCGCGACCAGATGTTCGGCCCCGTCGGCCATCGTCCCTGCACCGTGAACAAAATCAAACTCGCGGCCTCATCGGACGGCAAGCTCCTCGCCATGCAGCAGGATGTCGTGATGACTACCTCCGCCATGGAAGACTTCACCGAGCACGCTGGCAACCCCATCAAAAATCTCTACTCGAGCGAAGCCAACTCCGTTACCGAGAAGATGGTCGATCTCAACATCGGCGTCGGCACCTTCACTCGCGCCCCCGGTGAATCCTCCGGCACCGCCGTGCTCGAGATCGCCATGGACGAACTCGCCGAAAAACTCAACATGGACCCCGTCCAGCTGCGCCTCGCCAACTACGCCGAGACCGACCCTTCGCATGACCGCCCCTGGACCGCCAAACACCTCCGCGAGTGCTATCAGCAGGCCGCCGACCGCTTCGGCTGGTCCAAGCGCAGCGCCAAACCCGGCCAGACCACCGAAGGCGACCTCCTCATCGGCTACGGCATGGCCACCGCCACCTATCCCGCCAACCGCTCGGCGGCTCAGGCCGTCGTACGCATCCTCCCTGGCGGCAAGATCTTCGCCGGCACCGGCTCCCAGGACCTCGGCACCGGCACCTACACCGTCATCGCTCAATACGCCGCCGACGTCTTCGGCCTCGACCCGAAACTCGTCGAAGTCAAAATTGGCGACTCGACCCTGCCCAAAGCTCCCGTCTCCGGAGGCTCACAGTCCGCCGCCTCCGTCGGCCCCGCCGTCAACGCCGCCGCCATGCAGGCCAAGCTCAAGCTCGCCGAACTCGCCGTAGCCGACGCGAAATCCCCGCTCCACGGCCTCAACGCAGGCGACCTCGAAGCTAAATCCGGCAAGCTCTTTAACAAGCAGAAACCCTCCCGCTCCGACACCTTCGCCGCCCTCATCGAGCGCAACAACAACCAGCCCATCGAGGCCACCGCCTCCGCCGAACCCGGCGAAGAAAAGACCTCCTACACCGCCCAATCCTTTGGCGCTGTCTTCGCCGAGGTCGCCGTTGACCGCTACACCCACATGCCCAAGGTCCGCCGCATCGTCGCCACCTATGACATCGGCGCGCTCATCAACGACAAGACCGGCATCAACCAGCTTATCGGCGGCATCGTCTGGGGCGTCTCCTTCGCCCTTCACGAAGACACCCACATCGACCCCGTCTACGGCCGCACCGTCAACGAGAACCTCGCCGAATACCACGTCCCCGTCAACGCCGACATCGGCGCCATCGACGTCACCGTCCTCAACCTACCCGACACAAAATTCAGCCCGCTAGGCGCCCGCGGCATCGGCGAGATCGGCATCACCGGAGCCGCCGCCGCCGTCGCCAACGCCATTTACAACGCCACCGGCCAACGCGTTCGCGACTACCCGATCACCCCGGACAAACTCATGCGCGCCTGACCGGCCGCCTGCTTCCCTCCTCCAACACGTCGTCATCTCGACCGAAGCAGCAGACAGTCTCACCGTCTGTCGCGCAGTGGAGAGATCCCCGCATTCGCCTTTGCTGTGGCACTTGCATTTCTGGTTGTCATCCCCGAAGAGGATCTGCGTTTGCCGTTGCCCTTGCTTTTCTGGTTGTCATCCCCGCAGGGGATCTGCTGTTCCGTTGCCCGCTGTGCCTCGTCCGGACCTTCAGATGTGGGTTCCTCCTGTTGCACGAGATCGAATCCAAACCTGTCTTTAACTGCTTGTTCTTAAATCCGTGCAATCGGTGTCAATCCGTGTTAGGCCTTTCGCCCTTGTACACGCCTAAACCGCTGTATCCAGCCGAAACGAAATCGTATAAGGCTCCACCGGAAATCCCTTCGCCTTCCAGCCCTCGAATCCCCCTTTGAGAAACTTCACCCGGGTAAACCCAAGCGCCAGCGCCCGCCTCAAGATCATCCGGCTCGTCTTCTCTCCCGGGCACGTGCAATACACCACCGAATCCTGATCCTTCGGCAGCAGCGACGTGTGCTCCAGAAGCTCCTTCGGCGGAATCCTGCGCGCCCCGGGAAGGATCTCCGAATGCGCCAGCAGGTCCAGCGGCTGCCGCACATCGAAGACCAGAAAATCTTCTTGCTCCTTCAGCAGAGCAAGCAGCGCCTCCGGCTCGATACTGCGCTCCTCCAGCCTGCGCCGCTCCGCCGCCCGCCGCATCCGGTAGATCCCAAACACCACCACGCAAAAGCCAGCCACGCCGATCGCAACCAGAACCATATGAAGCCTCCCTGGAATGCCTATCAGATCGTGCAGTCCACCCCAACGATGCTTCATTTTCGCGAAGACGCGCCCTAGTAACTCAGATTAAGTGCCGTTCCCATTTCTAGCTGTCATCCTGAGCGAAAGCGAAGGATCCCGATAAGCTTCACACGCCAATACCATCAAGATCTTTCTACCCTCGTTTTCCGGCCTCATCAGAGTTCAAGCAAAGGATGCCATTCAACACCGAAATCCAGATCACACGAAACTGGCCTGTGCTACTCTGTCTCGAACCAAAACAGAGGCATTCTTGATCACTCTCCCAAAACTTCTGGGTCTATCTCTGCTTGGCGGCTCCATGTGGACCGGCGCCATCCTGCCCGTCGTCCTCACTCCAGCCCGCCAGGACGCACCCCCCGCCGCATCCGCAACCACCGACACCAGCAAGTCTGCCGCCCCCCCATACCAACCTCGACGCTTCCGGCAAGTACCATGGCATCACCCCTCCGGAACTGATCTCCGACATGCCCCCGGAGTATTCAACGGAAGCCCGGAAGAAAAGAATCAGTGGCGACTGTATCGTAGAGCTGATCGTCAACGCGGACGGCACACCGCGTGACGTGCGTGTGACGAGGTCCATTGCCGAGGGCGCAAAGGAAAAGAACCGCGCGGCGGCGCTGACACTGGATAAAGCGGCGTTGGAAGTAGTGCAGCAATATCGATTCCGACCAGCGACGTATGAGGGTAAGCCGGTGCCGGTTGAGTTGAGAGTGGTTGTTAGGTTTCGGATGCGCTGAACCATTCCTCCCTGCTTCCTCTCGAACACGTACCAACCTTTTCACATTTGTGTTACATCGCCCCCCTCACGCCCAAGCAAACCCTATGCGAAACTCGTAGCTAGCGCGATGAACCTCGAAACCCTCCTCCACCAGACCTTCGGCTTCAAAGAATTCCGCGCCAATCAGGAGGTCGTCTGCCGAGCCGCCACCGACGGCCGCGACGTCCTGCTCGTCATGCCCACCGGAGCCGGAAAATCCCTCTGCTACCAGCTTCCCGCCCTCGCCCGCGGCGGCACCGCTCTCGTCATCTCGCCGCTCATCGCGCTCATGGACGACCAGGCCGCCAAGCTCTCCGCCGCCGGCCTCCGCGTCGCCCGCATCCACTCCGGCCTCTCCCGCGACGACTCCCGCCAGGCCTGCCGTGACTATCTCGACGGTAAACTCCAGTTCCTTTTCATCGCCCCGGAGCGCATGCGCGTCCCCGGCTTCCCCGAGATGCTCGCCCGCAAAAAACCCTCGCTCGTCGCCATCGACGAAGCCCATTGCATCTCCGCCTGGGGCCACGACTTTCGCCCCGACTATCGCACCCTCGGCGACTTTCTCCCCGCCCTCCGCCCCGCCCCCGTCATCGCCCTCACCGCCACCGCTACGCCTACCGTGCAGAAGGACATCGCCACCCAGCTCCAGCTCTCCAACCCCAAGCTCTTCATCCACGGCTTCCGCCGCCACAATCTCGCCATCGAGGTCGTCGAACTCTCGAAACCTCGCCGCAATGAGTTCACCGCTACCCTCCTCAGGGAAAAATCCAACCGCCCCGCCATCGTCTACGCCCCCTCCCGCAAAGCCGCCGAAGAGCTCGCCGGCATCCTCGGCGGATCGGCCGCCGCCTACCACGCCGGCCTCGACCCCGCCACCCGCGAGCGCGTCCAGCGCCACTTCCTTACCGGAAAATTAGAGGTGGTCGTCGCCACCATCGCCTTCGGCATGGGCATCGACAAAGCCGACGTCCGCACCGTCGTCCACACCGCCCTGCCCGGCTCGGTCGAGCAGTTCTACCAGGAGATCGGCCGCGCCGGCCGCGACGGGCTTCCCTCCCGCACCGTCCTGCTCCACTCCTTCGCCGACCGCAAGATGCACGACTTCTTCCTCGAACGCGACTACCCGGCCATCACCGAGCTCACCCGCGTCGCCGCCCTCCTCACCCCCGACTTCCAGATGCCCGACCTCCTCCGCCAGCGCCTCAAGATGGACGCCGAGACCTTCGACAAAGCCGTCGAAAAACTCCTCGCGCAAGGCGCCGCAAGCATCGACATGGCCGGCAACGTCCGCGCCACCGAAGACTCCGCACAGCCATCCGCCTGGCGCAAAGGCTACGACCAGCAGATCGCCTTCCGCCGCCAGCAGATCGACCGCATGGTCCAGTTCGCCGAATCCAGCCAATGCCGCATGGCCGCCCTCATCCAGCACTTCGGCGACACCGCCGACGGCCTCCGCCCCTGCGGCCACTGCGACTTCTGCTCGCCAACCACCACCACCGCCCAGACCTTCCGCCCGCCCACCGCCGAAGAAGACCGTCAGCTCCGCGCCATCCTCCTCGTTCTCGAGAACGCACCAAGCCAGACCCGAGCCACCGGCAAGCTCCACACCGAGCTCTCCACCGGCCCCCTGCGCAACACCCCAGCCGCCGACCGCAAGACCTTCGACACGCTCCTCGAAGCTCTCACCCGGGCCGGTCTTATTACCCTCCAGCAAGACCAGTGGACCAACCCCGAAGGCAACGTCGTCAACTACAAAAAAGCCTCCCTCACCCACGAAAGCCGCACCCTCACCGGCCCCCTCCCACCCGACCTCCTCCTCCGCGAAACCACCGCCGCCACCGCCAGATCCAACCGCAAGCCCGGCAGCAAATCCGCGCACACCGGCATCGGCAGCAGGGCTTCCAAAGCCTCCCTCAAAGCCGAGCGCGAACAGACCACCGCCTCCTACACCCCCGCCCAGAGAACCCTCGAAGCCAATCTCCGCAACTGGCGCAAAGCCGAAGCCGCCAAAACCGGCAAACCCGCCTTCATCGTCTTCGGCGACAAAGCTTTGAACGCCATCGTTCTCGCCTATCCCCGCACCATTTCAGAACTCCTCAGTGTCTCCGGCATCACACCCCGCATTATCGAACTCCACGGCACCCCCATCGTTGCGATCTGCCGTGGCGAAGCTGCGCCTGAAACCGCTCCTTCACCAACTCACCATCCGCGCCAATCGACAGCGCCCCTGCCACGCGGCGCTACCCAAAATTCGTTATCTCGACCGGAGGCGGCGCACTTTGCCGCCGTAGCGGAGAGATCCCCGCATTCCGCGCGAACCTCCACGAACCCAGCGCCGCCCGACGCCTTCACACATCGCAAGCCCGCTGCCCCAGATACTGGCGACCAACTCACACCCGTGCAGCAGCAGCTCAACCAGCGCCTTCACGACTGGCGTAAAGCCGAATCCGAAAGACTCAATCAGCCCCTCTTCTTCGTCGTCGCCTCCTCCACCCTCCGTCAGATCGTTCTCGCCCGCCCGCAGAACCTCGCCGAACTCAAAACCATCTCCGGCCTCGGCCATGAAAAGTCCGAAAAGTTCGGCCCCGCCATCCTGGAAATCTGCCGAACCTAATCTGCCGAACCTAGTCGCAGAACCTAGTCAAGGCGAAGCGCTGCTCAACCTATTTGCTCTTGCCCTTGCCTTTCTGGTTGTCATCCCCGAAGGGGATCTGCTGTTCTCACTTCCGGCTGCCCAACCCTCTCTCAACCCCGGAGACACCCATGCCCGACAAGCTCAACCTCGCCGAAAAACTCGCCACCTTCTCCGACTACTGGGCGCCCCGCACCATCACCCAGTTCAATCACTGCGACGTCATGGTCGTCAAAGTCAAAGGCCAGTTCACCTGGCACCAGCATGAGGACACCGACGACTTCTTCTTCGTCCTCAAAGGCACCCTCGAGATCGAATTGCGCGACCGCATCGTCACCCTTCACCCCGGCGAGCTCTTCGTCGTCCCCCGCGGCGTCGAGCACCGCCCCCGCGCCGCCGAAGAGGTCCACATGCTCCTCATCGAGCCCACCGGCACCCCCAACACGGGCGACCCCGGCACCGCCGCTCCCCGCCAGTTCGCCTAAACCAGACTCCGCGACGGAAAATCATACCCACTGCAAACACTCCGGAGGCCCCATGTCCGGATCTTCGGACATGGGTTTCGATCAAGGCAGCAACCTAAACCCAAGCCAACATCGTTGTAAATAGTTCGCACTTGCTTTTCTTGTTGTCATCCCCGAAGGGGATCTGCTGTTGCTCCCCGATGGATTCCAATCACGCTAAAAGCGCCTTAGATCCCGCCCCACGAACCCTCAAACTCCAGCAACTGAACAGCGACTCATTTCACCCTGCAGCTGTGCTACCGTCCAAAACAAACATGTCCCCCACCGACATCACCCGCCACGCCCCCGAATCCCTCGCCGCCGCCACCCTCCCCGACGGCCGCACCATCGACGAGCGCGCCAATCACTGCTTCGGCTGCGGCCCCGCCAACCCCCAGGGCCTGCACCTCGTCTTCACCACCGACACCTCCAACCCCGACGCCATCACCGCCACCGCCCACCTCCAGCTCGACCGCATGCACGAAGGCCCTCCCGGCCACATCCACGGCGGCATCCTCGCCACCCTCTTCGACGAGGCCATGAGCAAGCTCAACCGCCCGCTCAACGTCCTCGCCATGACCCGCCACATGGAAGTCGACTATCTCCGCCCCGCCCCGCTCTACCAGCCGCTCGTCCTCATCAGCCGCCACCTCAACCGCCCCACACAACAGGACGGCACCCCAGGCCGCAAGCTCATCCACGAGGCCGAGCTCCAACTCCCGGACTGCACCGTACTCGCACGCGCCAAAGGCCTCTTCATCGTCATCGACGAAAAGCTCCTCCAGACCGCCAACTTCACCGCCCCCCAACCCTGAAGTCTGCCACAAATCCGCGGGCCACAACTCCGGGTGCCCCATATCTCGATTCTGAGATGTGAACATCGTGCGCTCTTGCCTGCTACACCCTCTCCCCTTACCCCTCTCCCCTGCTTCACCAATACCCCTGGTCCTCCAGAAAATACTCCTCGTCCCAGGTATGCAGCATCGTCTTGAAAAACATCCACACCATCCGCCCATGACCCAGCTTGCGAAACCGGCGATTGGTCGTCAGCACCCGTCCCCGCACAATCCGAAACCGCACCCGCGCCACACCCTTCGACAGCAGATAGTCCTCCGCAAACAGCGCCCGCTCGTTGAACCCGCCCAGCCGCCAGAACACCTCGCGGTCGAACAGCATGAACATCCCCGTAGCAAACGGCTTCGTCCACGACCCCACCCGCTGCATCAGGTTGTTCCCCGCATACAGTAAGTCATCGAAGAACCCGCCCTCCCGGCACGCAATATTCGTCGTCGCCAGATGCAGCCCGCGCCGCTCCATCCGCCACACCGCCCGCCGCAGCAGCGTAGGCTCCGGCAGCTCCACATCGGCATCGAGAAACAGCACATACTTCGTCCGCGCCAGCCGCGCCCCCGCATTCCGCCCCACCGACGGCAGCCCTCCGCGCACCACCTCCACCCGCAGCCGGTCGCGAAACCCGAGCGCCGCCTCCACCGTCCCATCCGTCGACCCCCGCATCCGCCACCAGCACTCGCGTCTCGCCCATCCCCGCATAGTCTTGCCGGCACAGCGATTCGAGCAGCCGCGGCAGCATCGCCGCTTCATCCCTCGCCGGAATCACAATCGTCAGCCCAGCCTCCATCCCTACCCTCCGAGGACCCTTTGATCAAGTCCTGCTCCCGTGCTCTTGCTGTCATTCTGAGCGCAGCGAAGAATCCCGAGGAACTGTACACAGCACATGAATTCGACACCTTTCTATCGTTCTTTCGCAGTGCTTACCACCCGCTCCCGCCATTAAGATGATTCCTTCCTCTTGATCGGGCAACACGTCAGCATGCACACCGTCCGCTAAGCGCAGCTTGGGCCCTGCACGCAAATCCCGAATGAATATTCTTTAAAATAATGACGAATCATTCCGCCCAGATCCAACTTTGCAAACTCTGCTCCGCCAGTGCGTAATCGAAACACCCGGCTTCGTGCTCGTCGAGCCAAACCGCTTCCTGCCCCGGTAGTCTCCCGCACATGCTCGCCGCCCTCTTCGACGAGGATTACTTCGCGGCTTTGGGGACGCCGCCGGTCCACGACCAGGAGACGACCTTCCACCCTCCGTCTTCCTTGCGCAATACGATGGCGTCGTGCCCGACCTCCCGCATGGCCACGCCCTTCTGCTTATACGTGTAGACGGCAGGAAAAGTCAGGTAGGCCTGATTGCCTGTCACATACTTGACCACAAGCGCTCCCAGCGTGACCTTCGGCTCCGTGATGTCGCGGGTCTTCGCATCGGCCTCGAAGCCGGCGCCCCACTCGGCAAACGCCTTGGGGCCGCTCCAGGTATAAGGTGCGAACTCGTCGATGATGCTGGTCCCGGAAGGAGAGTTGAGTGCGTCGGCCTTGGCCATGTCGCCCGCGTTGAAAGCGGCCATCCATTGCTGGGTGACGGCTTCTGGAGTGGATTGGGCATGGGCAACCAGAGACAGAGTGAAGAGGAAGGCGCCAGGAAGCGAGGCAATGCGAAGCGTGGAGCGGAAGCGTGACATGAGGAAACACTCCGATAGAGGATAGGGTGCTGCGCGGCCCGTCCCTACTCCGCCCCAGTCAGAGCCCCAAACCAGAGGCCCAAACCAGAGGCAATGTTTGGTCGATAGAGGTATACCACACTCGGTTCGGCTGCAGAGGTTTCCTGGAAAGCTCTTGCTTCTCAAGCGAGAATCTTCGGTTGACCCTTCCATTGGCAGCACAAAATTGATGCCGAGACCAACGGGAGGTCCATCCAAAGGGGCATACAAGTCACAAAGTGACGCCCGCCGCGCAGGCGACCCGTCCGGCAGGACAAAGCTGCTAGACTTAAAAGTCTCGCGGACACCCACATAACATCGTGCGCTCACCGCCGCGCACCGGCCACAAGAAAGCAGGAAAATCCATGGCAGACCACACGCACAACGGCAACGGCAGCTTCGGCACCCCCTCCCTCCGCCTCAAGCTCGGCCTCGCCGAGATGCTCAAAGGCGGCGTCATCATGGACGTCATGAGCGTCGAGCAGGCCCGCATCGCCGAAGAAGCCGGAGCCATCTCCGTCATGGCCCTCGAGCGCGTCCCCGCCATGATCCGCGCCGAAGGCGGCGTCGCTCGCATGGCTAGCCCCAAACTCATCAAGCAGATCATGGCCGCCTCAACGATCCCGGTCATGGCCAAGGCCCGCATCGGCCACTTCGCCGAGGCCCAGGTTCTTGAAGCCCTCGGCGTCGACTTCATCGACGAGTCCGAGGTCCTCACCCCCGCCGACGAGACCTACCACATCGACAAGCACGCCTTCACCACCCCCTTCGTCTGCGGCGCGCGCAACCTCGGTGAAGCCTTACGCCGCATCTCCGAGGGGGCAGCCCTCATCCGCACCAAAGGCGAGCCCGGCACCGGCGACGTCGTCCACGCCGTCCAGCACATGCGCCAGATCGTCCGCGAGATCAAAGCCCTCACCGTCCTCGGCGACGAAGAGCTCTACCACGCTGCCAAGGTCCACGGCGCACCGTATGAACTCATCCGCATGGTCGCCAAGTCCGGCAAGCTTCCCGTCCCCAACTTCTCCGCCGGCGGCATCGCCACCCCCGCCGATGCCGCCCTGATGATGCAGCTCGGCGCCGAGACCGTCTTCGTCGGCTCCGGCATCTTCATGCGCGAGCGCGCCACCCCGCTCGACGTCGACCTCTGGACCCGCGAGCACCATCAGGCCGGCGACTGCAAAGCCCATCAGGTCGGCGAGCACCGCAATCCGGCCGAGCGCGAAGAAGCCGTCAGCCGCGCCCGCGCCATCGTCCTCGCCACCACCCACTTCAACGACCCCAAAACGGTCGCCGAAGCCTCCGAAGCCGTCACCGGCGCCATGAAGGGCCTCGCCGCCGCCGCCATCGAAGAGCAGCACCTCATGCAAACCCGCGGATGGTAGTGCACGCAGCTCTGCCGTAGCCTTTGCTCTTGCTTTTCTTGTTGTCATCCCCGCAGGGATCTGCCGTTGCCCTTGCCTTTCTTGTTGTCATCCCGCAGGGGATATGCTGTTGCCCTTGCCCTCTCCGCAGAGGATCTGCAGCGTCGGTCATGTTCGTCGCCGTCAGTCAAACGGTCAAGGAGCCATCACGCCCGCTTCCGCTTCGCCTTCAAATCTTCCAGCATCGCCTGCCGCAAAACCCCATTCAACCGCGACTGATACCCCTCCTGCCCCTGCCTCCGCAACCAAGCGAGAACATCCGCATCGATCCGCAGCGTCACCTGCTTCTTCACCGGCTTGAAGAACGGGTTCGGCACCGCATTCTGCCAGAACTCCTCCGTCAGCGGCGGAATGTCGGAGAAGTCAATCTCACTGTCCGGACGTTCCGCAAGAGCAGCGAGCCTCTGCTTGTCCTGCTCGGTGAGCCTGCATTCATCCGCTGTTCTTCTGATAATTCTGCCCATATCGTCTGCGCTCCTCCCGCGTCGCCCGTCGTGCCGAGATGAGGCGAACCACCTCAGCATCGCCTCTTCGCGAATAGTATGGGCGACCAGAACGATCGCCACACATTCAACTAGACCTATCGACTGCCAACGCTCTTTACCGTCTTCCACTCTTTCGGGTTCCGCAAGGATGAAGGGATCGTCGAAAATTTGCGTCGCATATCCGAATGTAATCCCATGTTTCTGGCGGTTGCTCTCAGCCTTGGCCTCGTCCCATTCGAACAGCACCATATCAATCCAGCCGTCGTTTACATCTGTAGCTACATCAACAGGCAATTTTCTTTCACACCGTCACAACTAAAGCCCTCCCTATCCGCATCGCATAAGAGTCGCTGAAGTTTGCACCACTGCGCATAAAGGGAGAAAGCACGATGATCAGAAAGTTTGCCACCACACTCTGCACGACCGCTGCCTTGACCATGAGCTTGACCGCAGCCGCCTTCGCCGCCACCGACGTCGCCAAGCTCAACGAGCGTGTCGAAGCAGCCCACGCCGTCCTCCACGAACTCATGGCCACGCCCGACAAAGGTATTCCCGACGAAGTCGCCTCCAAGGCCACCTGCGTCGCCGTCGTCCCCGCGTTCAAGAAGGGCGCCTTCATCGTCGGCGGCCAATACGGACAAGGCGTCGTCAGCTGCCGCACCGGCCATGGCTGGAGCGCGCCCGTCTTCATCCAGCTCAGCGGAGCCAGCTTCGGCTTCCAGATCGGTGGCCAGTCCACCGACCTCGTCCTCATCGGCACCACCCATGACGCCTTCGATCGCCTCCTGCACGACAAGGTCAAGCTCGGCGGAGATGCCTCGGTTGCCGCCGGTCCCGTGGGACGCGACGCCGCCGCCTCCACTACGGACACCGCCAACGCCGCCTTCCTCACCTACTCCCGCAACAAGGGCCTCTTCGCCGGCATCGACCTCAGCGGCGACGTCGTCCACCAAAACACCGACGACACCAAGGCCTACTACGGCGGCGAAGACATCTCCTACCAGAAGATCCTCAGCGGCGGCGTCCCCACTCCCGCCGGCGCGGAGCACTTCGTCCACACCTGCAACGAACTCTTCCACGCCGACCGCGACGCCCAGCACTCCCACTAGACTAGGCGCCAGCCAGATCATCGAAAAGAGCCGAGCCCATGCAGGGACCGGCTCTTTTCCTCTAACGATCGTATGGAGATCGGCAGATTATTCAGCATTAGCGACTGCCGGGACCGATCCGCACAAGTGACTGTTGTGCGGATCGGCTCTCTTGTGAGCTGTAAAGTTTCCTCAGTTGTTTTGTCCGAAGCTTGTTGACCGGGTCACAGCTTCCCACGCTGCAAACTCCGACCGAAATGCCTCAAATTCCTTCTGCACATGCTCGAATGCATCGGGGCCGAGCAGAAGATGGAGAGGCGGCTCCGAGACCAGCAGGAGATCTGCGATAGCTTTACCGGCCTTGGCCGGGTCTCCTGGCTGTTGTCCACTTCTGGCTTTACGCGCTTCCCGAATGGGGTTGAAAATAGCGTCGTAATCAGAGATGGTGCGTTCTGAGCGCACCATGGAACGGCCCGCCCAGTCTGTCCGAAACATCCCAGGCTCGATAGCCGTAACGTAGATGCCGAGCGGT
Source organism: Edaphobacter sp. (assembly GCA_965277545.1). Lineage (GTDB taxonomy): Bacteria > Acidobacteriota > Terriglobia > Terriglobales > Acidobacteriaceae > Edaphobacter. Next base: position 3,408,676 of record OZ255826.1, on the reverse strand, counting down.
CGTACCTCCTTGGCCAGCGACGATGAAATCCCTTCGAGAGCAAACTTGCTGCCGTGATAGTACGAGAGCCCTGGCATCGTCATCAGGCCTCCCATCGAGGTCACATTGAGGATGCGCCCTTCGCGTCGGGCCCGCATAGGCGGCAAGACCGCTTTCATCATGGCGACAGCGCCAAAGACGTTCACCTCGAACTGCCGGCGCAACTCATCCATGGAGCTTTCTTCCAATGTGCCCTCGTGGCCGTACCCGGCGTTATTGATGAGCGCATACACCGGGCCGACATTTTGCTCAATCTCTTCGACTACTGAAGCCAGTCGCTCGGGAGATTCGGTCACATCGAGAACTCGTGCGAATGCGGCTCCAGGCTTCAGCTGCTCAAATTCCAGCGCTGCTTCCGGCTTGCGAACAGTGCCTACGACTTTGAAGCCCGCCTCAAGGAGGGCCTGAGCAAATGCCCTGCCAAGCCCGCTGCTTGTGCCGGTGATGATGATGACCTTATTCACTTCTTCCTCCCGAAACGGTACCGTTGGTATCGTTTCAATAGAATAAGATACTGACGGTATCGTTAAAGATGCATTTTGTATACGGAGCGCGAGGGCGATATGGGGACAATAGGGCGACCGCGAAGCCAGGCAGCTCATGCTGCCATCCTTAAGGCCGCTCTCCGCCTGGTAGCAAAGCGGGGCTTCCGTGCCGTGAGCGTAAATGAGATTGCAGCCGAGGCGGGCGTAGGAAAGATGACGCTTTACCGGCACTGGCCAAACAAAGCAACGGTTGTGATGGATGCGCTGCTTGAGTTGATCGGAGAGGAAACCGCCTTCCCCAAGGCGGACAGCCCACTCGAAAGCCTTCGGCGGCAGCTCCATCTGCAAGCTGCCTTCTTCCGCAGCTCCCGAGGTAATCTCATCCGCTCTCTGGTGTCTGAAGCCCAGTCCGACCCGGAGCTTGCGAGAGCTTTCCGCGACCGCTGGCTCAATCCACGACGGGAAGGTGTTCGCCAAAACATACAGGCCGCGATCTCGGAAGGTTCTTTACGAGGTGACTTCAACATCGACACCGCCATCGATCAGCTCTACGGATCGCTCTACTACCGGCTGCTACTCGGTTCAGGAGCTATCGATGAACGGTTCATCGAGGATACTTATCAACAATTTCTGGCCGGGCATAAAGCAAGGCAGTCTCTTCGGAGATAAAGCTTAAGACGAAAGCGTTTGATCAGTCCCCGGAAACGGCCTCCCCGAAAGTTGACCGCGCTATAGCCCGCAAACGATCGTATTCGAAGACCTCCGCCATACGCGTGCCTTTGCCTGCTCCGTCGTCGGTTCCGCATCGTTCTCTACAACTCCGGCCCATGCCCCTCGTCGTCACCCACTCCAGCGTAACCGCGAACCGCGCCGCAGGATGAGCTGCAAGCTGGCACGCTTTTCTTTCCTGTCTCCGATGCCCTTCATCAATCCCCGCGCCTCTCGTGTACACTACCCACATCGTGATCCTCACCGGCCAATTCGCTTCCCGCCTCACGACTTCTCGCTGTTGTTGCCGTTAGCCTTCCGCTGTTGCCGTTAGCCCCGCGCTAGCCGCCGGCATCCCCCTCAAATCTCTGCCGCATCGTTTCTCAGAGCCGTCCCCGCGTACCTACGCCCACCAGGAGCACCTCATCATGCCGCAAAAGAAATCTACCTTCTCGCTCGACACCTGGGCCGTCCTCCTCTCGCTTGCTCTCGCGCTCCTCGTCCGCTTCGGCGTCCTCAAGTCTGTCCCCTGGTAGTCCTCAGCACGCAAGGAGAACCCATGTCCTCATCCACGCTGCCCGACCTTCGCGAGTCCTACCCGCCCTATGCCCCGCACGCCGTCCCGGACCAAAAGACGAGCCTCCTCGGCCTCATCCCCGGCATCCTTCTGCTCTTCGTCGTCGGCTACGCGGGCAAGTTCGTCGAGCACGCCATCAACGCCTACACCAAGGCTCACAAGATCCCCTTCCCCAACATCGAGTACGTCATGTGGGCTATCCTCTTCGGCATCGTCATCGCCAACTCCGTCGGCCTGCCGAAGATCTTCCGCCCCGGCGTCGCCACATACGAGTTTTGGCTGAAGGCCGGCATCATCCTGCTCGGCGCGCGCTTCCTCCTCGGAGACATCCTCAAGCTCGGCGGCATCTCGCTCCTGCTCGTCGCCATCGCCTTCGTCCTCTCGCTCGTCCTTATGACCTGGCTCGGCCGCGCCTTCCATCTCGGCCCCAAGCTCACCACCCTGCTGGCCGTCGGCTCCTCCGTCTGCGGCGTCTCCGCCATCATCGCCACCCAGGGCGCCATCGAAGCCGACGAACAGGACACGTCGACCGCCATTGCCGCCATCCTCGCCCTCGGCGCCATCAGCCTCTTCACCTTCCCCGCCATCGGCCACGCGCTGCACATGTCCGACCACGCCTACGGCATCTGGGCCGGCCTCGCCGTCGACAACACCGCCGAGGCCACCGCCGCCGGCGCTCTCTACTCTGACACCGCCGGCAAGTTCGCCGTTCTCGCCAAGACCTGCCGCAACGCCCTCATCGGCTTCGTCGTGCTCGGCTACGCGATCTCCTGGGCGCGCAAGGGCCTCGCCAGCGCCGCCAACCAAGACCGCCTCCAGCACAAGGCCGCCTTCCTCTGGAACAAGTTCCCCAAGTTCGTCCTCGGCTTCGTGCTGATCTCCTTCCTCGCCACCCTCGGCACCCTCGACCCCAGGCTCTACCCGCGCTTGGCCCACTACGCCTTCCTCGGTTTCACCAAAGCCCAGCTTGCCTCGCTCGGCAATCTCAGCCGCTGGGCCTTCCTGCTCACCTTCGCCGGAGTCGGCCTCCGCACCAACCTCCGCGACCTCTTCCAACAAGGCGCCCGGCCCTTCCTCGTCGGAGCCCTCGGCGAAGTTGCCATCGCCGCCATCACGTTAGCCCTGGTCCTCGGAGCCGACCACTTCTACCATCTCTGACCAATCTCACCGAGTAATCAAAGGCGTCTTATCCCGCTCTCCGCTTTGCGCGAGTCGAAGACTTCCTTGGCTTTCTCGATGTCCGGCTGGTGGCTGACGGCCCACTCATAGAGCGCGGTGAAGGGTCCCTGCAGCGTTCGGCCCAGGGGTGTTATGGAATACTCGACCGCTACCGGCGAGACCGGGATCACGCGCCGTGCCAGCATCCCGTGTCTCTCCATCCGACGTAAAGTCTCCGTTAACGCCTTCTGAGTAATCCCGTGCAGGCGACGCTTGATCGCGTTGAAGCGCTGCGGCTTCTCACAGATAAAAGTGAGAACCAGGATCGACCATTTGTTCGAGATCTGATCCAGAATTGGCCGGATCGCGGGAAGCGTGACTAGGATTTGTTCGTCTGTATTTGGCATCAGGTTTCCTTCCGTAGACCTAGGTTCATCAAGGTGCGTAATTGACACCAGGTATAACATATATACCATGTGTTTAGGACGTATGGATTTTCAGTCACGTTCAAGGAGACAGTATGAGCAAATCAAGCACAAACACACTTGGCACCGCCGTTGTCACGGGAGCCTCATCCGGAATTGGCAAGGTCTACGCCGATCGTCTCGCCGCTCGCGGCTATGATCTTCTGCTCGTCGCCCGGAGAAAAGATCGCCTGCACGTTATCAGCAAGGATCTGGAGTCGCGTCACGGGATACGGGCGGAGTCTTTCGTTGCAGACCTGGCTTCACCAGACGGTCTTTCTGCGACCGTGCAGAAGATCGTTACCGACTCGTCGATCACTCTTCTGGTGAATAACGCGGGCTTCTCCCAGGTCGGAAGCCTGACGGACATCTCTGAGGAGATGATGGCAAGCATGATCGCACTCAACATCACAGCGGTCACAAAGCTGACCATCGCTGTCCTGCCCGGTTTCCAGAAACGAGGCTCCGGAACGATCATTAATATCACCTCGGGGGTTGGTTTCGCGCCACTTGCCTGGGTCCCTGTTTATGGCCCGACGAAGGCCTATGTCCTAAACTTCACGCAGGTTCTTCAGCAGCAGCTTGCGGAAACCGGCATCCGTGTTCAGCTGGTGGCGCCCGCGGTCACGGTGTCTGAAGGGTGGGATGTTGTGGGGATCTCCATGTCTACCCTCGACCCTGCCACGGTGATGACTACGGAAGATTGCGTTGACGCGGCAATGAGCGGCCTGGATGCTGGTGAACTGATTACCATACCCTCCCTGCATGATGACAGTGTCCTGCGTAGCTTCGAGACGTCGTCCGACGCGCTTCTTAAGGCGATGATGTCCACCGGCCAGCCGGCGCCACGGTATCGCCTCCACAAGCAGTGATCGTCCGCCGCGACAAGGCCAATCCGGTCTGTTGAGGATTGTTTATCCCTCCACAGACCGGATACATCATCTTCAGAAGCACGAAACCCGGGATAACACCAATCATCCCATCGCAAGCCGAAAGTCTTTCAAGGGCCCGGCTTTGGCTTGCCTGCGCTGGATTCGCCGTTGCCGAACGCCCCCGTCCACGCATTCCGGCAGACGTACCCGAAATGTAGTCCGATGCCGCTTGACATTGTTTCAAACAACGTTTAGAACAATGTTTAGACATGCCCTCCAGACTGCTCCATCCCGTCCTCCCGCCCCTCGACCCCGCCGCCTCCTCCGACGCCCGCGCTCACACCCGCCACAAGCTCCTCGACGCCGCCCAGCAGGTCTTCCTCGAGCGCGGCTACTTCGACGCCACCATCCGCGATATCTGCCAGCGCGCCGGACTCAACCTCGCGCTCGTCAACTATCACTTCGGCGACAAGCTCGGGCTCTACACCGAGGTCCTCCGCTCCTGCACCAACATGACCTCCCAGCCCGAGCCCCTGCAGCACGTCGCCGAGCTCGATGCCGATCCGGTCTCCCTGCTCCGCGACCTCGTCGCCATGTTCCTCCGCAATATGCGCAAAAACGACAGCGCCTTCGACAAGTTCATGCAGCAGGAGCGGCTCCGTCCCACCCCCGCCATGGCCTACCTCATCGAGACCTCCATGCGCCCCGCCTACCAGGCCACCTGCGCCCTCGTAGGCCGCGTCCTTGATCTCCCCGCCGATCACCTCAAAACCCGCCTCGCCACCCACAGCGTCATCGCCCAGATCAAGCACTTCGGCGAGCCCGAGCGTCTGCTCACCCAGCTCGACCCCACCATCCTCGCCAACCAGTCGGTCGAAGATCTCGCCGAGGTCATCGTCAACTTCGCGCTCGCCTCTTTTCACGCCCCGAACGAAAAGCATCGCGTCGCCGGCCAAACTTCAACACCACACCCCGGCCCCAAGAGCGCCCCACGCAAACGGCATCGCTGACCCGCCCTCCGTTGCCACGCGCTCCTCACGACTCATCACCCGTTCCAAACGGAGGCATTCATGCGCCTGAACCCCATCTCTCTCCTCGCCTTCTTCCTCTTCGCCGCCGCGCAACCCGGCCGCCCCCAGACCCAGATATCCCAGACTCAAATATCCCAGACCCAGACAGCGCGCAGCCTCTCCGGCTCTGACCTCCCCGACGCCCCGCAGCCGCAGTCAGGACCGCCGTCCTCCATTCCAGCCGCATCCTCTTCCGCCGAGGCCGCCAGCGTCTTCGGCCTCGTCGAGGACTCGAGCGGCGCCCTCGTCCTCGGCGCCACAGTCACCTTGTCAAGATCGACCGGCACCCAGCGCAACACCGCAAAGTCCGGCGCCGACGGCACCTTCGCCTTCACCCAGCTCCCGCCCGGGTCCTACTCCCTCACCGTCCAGGCAGGAGGCTTCAGCCCCTACACCTCCGGCCGCTTCGTCCTCACCGCGCAGCAAAGCTACAACCTTCCCCACATCGAGCTCCAGATCGCCGGCGCCAACACGGAGGTCACCGTCCGGCCCCAGGACGAGGTCGCCGCCGAACAGCTCCGCGCCGAAGAGAAGCAGCGCGTCTTCGGCATCATTCCCGCGTACTTCATCAGCTTCGTCTACGATGCCGCTCCGCTCACCACCCGGCAGAAGTTCTCCCTCACCGCCCACGACACCCTCGATCCCGTCTCCTTCGTCGGCGTCGGCCTCCGCGCCGGCATCGAGCAGGCTAACAACACCTACGCCGGCTACGGCCAGGGCGCCGCCGGCTACGGCAAGCGCTACGCCGCCGCACTCGGCGACAGCCTCACCAGCGACTTCCTCGGTCACGCCGTCTTCCCCTCCCTCTTCCATCAGGACCCCCGCTACTTCTATCAGGGCTCGGGCACCCGCAAAGCCCGCATCTACCACGCCATCGAGTTCTCCGTGCTCCTGCGCAACGACCGCGGCGGCCTCTCCCCCAACTACTCCTATCTGCTCGGCGACATAGGCTCCGGAGCCCTGTCCAACCTCTACTATCCCCATGCAGACCGCGGAGCCGGCCTCGTCTTTTCCAACGCCGCTATCGGCATCGGCGGCCGTGCCGCAGGCGCCGTCTTCCGCGAGTTCTTCGCCAAACGCGTCGTCTCCAATGTGCCCGGCGACGGCAAGCCCTAGAGCCTTTTCATGTCAAGTGTTCACAAAATTGCGGGTGCCCCATCCTGGCCGCGCTCTTGCGGCCAGGGTTGGGGCACCACGACTCTTTCCAACCGTTCACAGTCTGACCGAAAATGTTCCAACTCGCAGGAAGCTATGAACCAGCAGCCGAATCATGCCGAGCGCCACGCCCTGCCGAAGGACGCCATGCTCCAAGTCGCCGAAGAACGCATCCGCCAGCTCGAAATCCTCGTCGCCGAGTTGCTCCTCAAAAATCAGCTCCTGCGCTCCGGCTCCCACACCGACACCTGACCTCGCCACCCCCGGAAGCCTAACCCTCCACACGGGAACCTCTCAAAAGACCGCCCCCGGTTCTTGCCGTCATCCTGACCCTCGACCCTGAGCGAAGCGAAGGGGAAGGGGAAGGATTCCGACAAGCTTCACACCAAACATGCCTTCAACAACTTCCAAACCCGTCCTCACTCCCTCTCATTCCTACGCGCCTACAACGTCATGAGTTTTGCCGCGACCAGGGGCGTCCTGGTCCCCAAACCGCCACCGAGGTCGCTATGCCCACCCAAATCCCGCATCCTCCGCAGCCTGGCGTCCAGCCAGCCAGCCGCGCCAGCCTCCTCCCCTACGTCGCCTTATCCTTCTTCATCTTCTCCATCGCGGTGCTTCTCACTTTGGCTACACTCGTCATCTTCCTCGCCCTGCCGGGCAAACCCGCACCCTCCCGCGCCCTACGCTTCGACGGCTTCATCGAACTCCCCCGCCACGGCGCCCTCACCATCCTTGACTATCTCTCCATCCACCAGAATCATCTCTACGCCACCAGCATCACCCACGGCACACTCTTCGATGTCGCCCTCCATCCATCAGGCGACCCCAGGCTGGCCCGCGTGGCCGAAAGCAGCGGCCCCAACACCGCGCAAAGCTCCGCGCACGGCGTCGCACCCGTTCCCGGCCAGGGCGTCGCCTACCTCACCCGCAGCGGAACCAACACCGTCGACCTCTTCGACCTCGACACCCTCAAGACCCTCCAGCAAATTCCCGTGCCCGACGACCCCGACGCCATCCTCTACAGCCCCCAGAACCACCTCGTCTATGTGGCCAACGGCGACGCCCGTATGGCCACCCTCATCGATACCGACACCCGCGTCGTCCTCGGCACCATCCCGCTCGTCGGCAAGCCCGAGTTCCTCGCCTTCGACCCCGTCTCCGGTCTCCTCTACCAGAACCTCGAAGACCGCAATCAGCTCGCCGCCATCAATCTCCCCCAGCGAGCCATCGTCGGCCGCTGGCCCCTCGCCCCCTGCTCCGGCCCCTCCGGCATGGCCATCGACCCCGCGGCACGCCGTCTCTTCATCGTCTGCTCCGGCAACGCCACCCTCGTCGTCGTCAACCTCGACACCCACCGCGTCATCGCCGCCCTCCCCGTCGGCTCGCTTCCCGACTCGGTCGTCTACGACGCCGCATGGCACCGCCTCTACGCCGCCGGAGGAGCCGGCCGCCTCACCGTCATTGAGCAGCTCAACCCCGACGCCTACCGCGTCCTCGACCAGATCCACACCCACTTCGGCGCCCACACCCTCGCCCTCGACCCCGCCACCCACAAGCTCTACCTCGCCTACGCCAGCCTCTTCGCCCCCCCGCGCCTCGCCGTCTTCACCCCCATCGCTCCCGCGCGAAAATGAACCGAGCCTGCTCCAACACAGTGTGCCAAGACCCATGCTCGTGAACGCCGAACGAGGGAAACTTTCGCATTGTTCCAGCAACGCGCAATGAGCAGCCTCCACGGCCCTTCTCAGTCGTCGGGATCGCTCCCCTCTCGTCATTTCGACCGGAGCCGCGCAGTCTCCTCGCGCAGCGCAGCGGAGCCATCCCCGCATTTCGTCTTTGCTTGCTATCGCCATCCGCTTTGTTCCGAAGTCGCAGACGCTGCCGGAGCTAACCTGAAATTCCTCATGCCTACTTTCAGTCAACACTCCGCGGCCATGCGTTCTGCCAATTTCGATCCCGGCGCTGGCGTCTCATCCAGGCCATCCGCCAGCATGCGCGTCAGCCGAAGGAGCTGATCGTAATCGGCGCGACACCAGTTTCGGAACATTCGCAAGGCGAGCCGCTCGCGCGCGACATCGACGGCCTTCGTCGCTGCCCTGCCCTGCGGTGTCAAGGTCGCCTCGCGCGTGCGGCGATCGACCGAACTGGCGCGACGGTCGACCAAGCCAAGCTGTTCGAGCCGAGCCACCTGCCGGCTGACGGTGGTGTAGTCGCGTCCGACGCGCGTCGCCAGGTCGACCACGCCGAGCGGGCCGTACTTCCCGAGAAGCACGAGCAGCGGGAACAGGGCTCGTTCAAGCGTCAGGCCCGCGCTCTCCAGCATGGCCGCGTCGCGCTCGGGGCTGTTGAAGATGCCGACGATGTCGAGCACCGAGCCGTGCAGCTCCGGCAGCGACGCCCGTATATGTGCTTTATACGATCTTGCCCTTGCCATGCTCCACATCTCGCCCGACATGTGTAGCATACACAGGATCGAACGCTCCGGGATTTCTGTATTCGCGAATCCCCGCAGCGTTTTCTTGATCTATGTGTATAGTACACACATGTACTCCGGAGGATTCATGGCGAACACACAGACACTGATAGCTCAGGCCTACTCTGCCTTCAACCAGCGGGATATCGACCGCGCCCTGGCGCTCATGAGTGAGAACGTGAGCTGGCCCAAGGCATCCGAAGGCGGCCGGGTCGTCGGAAAAGAAGAGATTCGGGCCTACTGGATCCGGCAATGGCAAGAGTTTGATCCTCACGTGGAACCGCTCGAGGTGATCGACCGGAAAGGCGGCACGACCGACGTCAAAGTTCATCAGCTCGTGAAGAGCCTTGGCGGCGATGTCCTTTCTGATAGCGAGGTGTGGCACGTTTTTACCATCGCGAACGGTCTCATCGAACGCATGGACCTCAAGGAAAGCGAATCAAGCTCAAACGCAGCCCCCTCTGCAGCATTCTCCAGACACTAGCATGTGTCCTCAGACCCGCTCCTGCGAGTCCTTCACACGCGCCGCCGCCATCCCCAGGCACCCCGCAATCAGAAGTTCCACCACCACCGGCGCCCAGAAGAAGTAACGGTAAGAGAGCACCGCAAAGAGCAGATACCCGGCCGCAAACGTGAACAGCACCGGACGCAGCCTCACCAGCTCCGCCTTCGTCAGCAGACTCAGCTGCCAGAACACCACCGCCTCCATCGTCAGAAACAGCGTGATCGCCAGGCCGAATCCCATGTGAAAGTCCCAGTAGCTCCGCATGAACCCCATCGCAGGAAACGTGTTCGCCTGCATCGCCGCCACCGCCGCCTGCATTGCTCCCGGCTCCGGCTTGCCAAACACACCCCCAACGGTATGCGTCAGCGCATGCACAAACGTCAGCACCGACGCGATGCGCAGAAACACGCCCGGCTTCATCGCACCTCCTCCCCGTTGGCGACTCGCGCATACCCGCCCAGCACCTCCGACCACGCTCCCGGCCCATCGAGCGCCGCGCGAAACTTCTCGTAGCCTTCCCCATGCCGCTCAATCTTGCTGTGCTCCAGCTCCACCACCGTCGCCTCCTCCCCATCCGGCCTGAAACGAATCTCCACCTCGCTCGCCCGCGCCAGGTCCGGGTCGCACCTCCAGTCCGGCCCCATATGCCAGCTAAGCGTCACCCGCTGCGGCGGCTCCCATCTCAGCACCGTGCCCCAGTCGCGCTGGTTCCCTGCCGCATCGCGCTCATACCATCTGCCGCCCACCCGCGGCTCGACGACAATCAACTGAAACGGCGTCTCGCCGATCTGATGACTCGCCGGCCACCACGTCTCCATTCGCTCCACGAACAGCGAAAACGCACGCTCTACCGGAACCTGAACGCGCACCCTCTTACGAACGACGGTCTCGTCTAACGTCTTTGCCATCCTCTCCTCCTGTTGCCTCGCTCTTCGCCCCCTCTGCCCCCGGCCGCGCCTCACACTCGCCGAACTCCCCCGCTGCCGTTGCCCTTGCTTTTCTGGTTGTCATCCCCGAAGGGGATCTGCCGTTGCTGTGCCCTGCCGTTGTCCTTGCCCTTGGCCGCACTCGCAAATGCACCCAGCGCACGATCCCACATCCGGTCGAAGTGCGCCCGCAGCCGCGCAACACCCTCCGGATCCACTTGATACCTCCGCCGCGTCCCGCTTCTGCTGTCCACCACCAGACCGGCGTCTTTCAACACCCGCAGATGCTGCGACACCGCAGGCCGGCTCACCGGCATGCGGTCCGCCAGCTCGTGCACCGCCATCGGTCCCGAGATCAGCCTTTGAAAGATCGCCATGCGCGTTCCATCCGCAAGCGCATCCAGCCCGGCCTGTAAGTAAGCATCCACTTACGGTAAGTTACGACTTACCATTTTATCTGTCAAGCACGATTGCCTTCACGACAGGCAATGTGGGCCACTACACCAAACGTCAAAATCGTACGCGAAGGCTCTGTTGCGGAAACCAATTGCCCGCGAAAAAGCAATCGCTACAGGGTTTTACAAGTCATACATGCTGGTATTTGGCTCGGCGAGGCCGACTTGCACAAATGTTCGTTTGCGCAACGCGGGACGGACTGCCTTCCTGCTCGTTAACCTTCATACATACACGATGGAATCGTAGCTAGATCTGAACCATCCCGCCGTCGACGAAGAGTTCAGCGCCATTTACGTAGCTTGCATCTTCGGAGGCGAGGAATAGGACCGCTTTTGCAATCTCGTCCGCACTTCCAGCGCGACCTAGAGGGATGTCTTTCGCCAATTCCGACAAGAGCCGCTCGGCATTTTCCCGGCCGCCTGTAGCCTTCTCAATGGAAGGAGTGTGGACGGGGCCTGGGCTGACGACGTTTACGCGTATGCGCCGCGCCCTGAGTTCGTTTGCCCAGGTCCGCGCGAAGCTCCGCACCGCAGCTTTGCTCGCGCTCAAGACACCGAATCCAGGTATCCCCTTGATCGTCCACATGGATGCATTCAGGACAACGGCTGCTCCGTCGGGCATCAGTGGCAACGCCTTCTGCACGCAGAAGAAAACACCCTTGACGTTCGTTGAGAACCCGTCTTCAAACTGCCTCTCATTGGTCTGCTCTAGGGTGACGTGTTCCGCCGTGCCAGCGTTCGCGAACAGGATATCCAGCCGCCCTACTTGCTCTCGCACTGCTGTGAACAGCCGGTCGAGATCCTCCAGCTTGGAAACGTCGCCTTGCACGCCCACGGCGCCATGACCGACCTGCTCGAGAGCCGACGCGAGTTCCGGACTCCTTCGGCCTGTGACAAAGACCTTGGCCCCCTCCGTTGCGAGCAGTTTGGCCGTCGCCAATCCAATTCCACTTGTTCCACCTGTAACCACCGCAATCTTGTTTTCAACTCTTCCCGGCATGTTCCCTCTCCTAAAAGCCGATGATCTTTCAGCTCAATTCCAACGTTTCGGTTGGACATCTAATGAGATTCCAACTGAAGCGTTGGAGATGCAAATAGAATGAGGGCATGGCTTGGCATACGCAGGAAACACGCCGTCGGCTCCAGCAAGCGGCCTGTGCAGAGTTCACTGCGCATGGTCCAGACGGTACGACGATGGCGCGGATCGCAGCTCTCGCGGGGATCAACAAGGAGCGGCTCTATAACTATTTCGGGGACAAACGACAACTGTTCGAGACTGTGCTCATCGAGGAGCTGGAAAAGCTCGCTGTTTCCTTGGGGACGAATGCTCCCGGTCTGGACGATATCGGTGAATACACCGGGTGCATCTTCGACTATCACGCGGAAAATCCCCATCTCGTCCGGCTCTTACTCTGGGAGGGCCTGTCTGATGGTCCAGCCGTAAACGAAGCGGCCCGTACCGCTCACTACCAGCGCACGGTGGCCATGTTCGCCGAAGCACAACGGAACGGCATACTAAATGATGATCTCGATCCAGCGAAGCTCCTCTTTCTATTGATCGGTCTGGCTGCATGGTGGTTTGCCGTACCCCAATTGTCGCGCATGGTCACAGGCTCAAACGGCAACGCTCCAACGGAGCGAAGCCGTCGTCGTGCTTCTGTTGTGAGCGCTGCCCAGCAACTGGCGTCCCCCCGGCCATAAAGCTGCCCGAAATGGCCGGAAGATGCCGTCGAGAGATGGTGCGACGGGTCGCTGCATCCTCCGCGCTTCGGATCAATGCGTCTCGCGAGCTGTCGGAGCATGCGTCCTTTACTAACGCATTGGCGGGATCGGCTGCGCTCATCCTTGGGCGCGCTAGCGTACAAATTCTGACGTTTGGTGTGGTGACCCCTTTTATCGCGCGGCGCAGCGGAGAAATCCCCGCAGAGGATGATCATGCTTGCTCAGGCTGCGTACTTTCAGCAAAGCTGGATGAGCGGCCAGCAGCCTGTACGGTCCTTCTCATCTCTCGGAAGCATCCACTCCCCGTCATTTCGACCGTAGCCACGCGGTCTTATCGCGCGGCGCGGCGGAGAAACCCCCGCATTTCGTCTTCCCTTGCTGTCGCCACGCGCTTTGTTCCAAAGTCTCAGACCACGACGGAGCAAGCATGATAGTCATCTCCCGCATTTCGCACTCCGCCGCCACGTGCCTCAAATCGGCGAACTCCATCTCTTCGCTGCTAACGAAGCGCGCTTCCTACATATACGTGGCCCCCGCAGGATATACGTGGCCCCCGCAGGCTGATCTTCCCACGATCCCACCCCAAGCTCTTCCAAATGGAAAACACGGTATGCCACTTCGCACTCAATCGAAAATCTTGTCAAGCCCCATTTTCGCATAAACCGCTGATCGGTATGGAGTTACACGTGGCGTATGAGTTATGGTCAATCTTCTATACTTATAAGAGAGGCTAAGTAAGCTTGCCTGCCTTCGTTGCACCTCATGCGCGGAGACGTAGGTCCAAAGCTAAGTCGCATCGTTCGAAGAATTTGCACAACTTTCGTGGGGGGAGGGGTGGTCCAGATGAATTCATCACTTAACGCAGCCCGGATCCATGCTCCTCTCTATCCGGATACTTCTCAAAGCGCACACAGCTCGCTCCAAGGCAGCCAACGGCGTCATGGCAAAGCAGTAGGTCCAAAGCTAAGCCGCATCGTTCGAAGAATTTGCGCGATTTCGCCGGGGGGGGGTAAGTACCCTATGAAGCAGCATCCAAAGCAATCCGAGCCCGCGCTCACGATCGGCATCCTCGCACTTCAGGGAGCCTATGAAGCCCACGCCCGCACCCTCGAGTCCCTAGGCGCAGCCACCCGGCTCATCCGCACTCCAACCGATCTGTACGACTGCCCCGATCCCGCGGCCGCCATGAGCCGCCCCAGCGTCGACGGCCTCATCCTCCCCGGCGGCGAGTCCACCACCATGCTCAAATTTCTCGATCGCCACCAGTTTCTCGACACCCTCGCCGCCTTCGTCCGCACCACCCCCACCTTCGGCACCTGCGCCGGAGCCATCCTGCTCGCCAAAGACGTCCAGCACCCCCCGCAGAAGTCGCTCGCCGTCCTCGACATCACCGTCGAGCGCAATGCCTACGGCCGGCAGATCGACTCCTCCATCTTCACCGCCCCGACCGCACTCCCCGGAGGCCCGCTCGAGATGGTCTTCATCCGCGCCCCGCGCATCACCCACACCGGCCCCCAGGTCGAAACCCTCGCCGAGCGGGATGGCTTCCCCGTCCTCGTCCGTCAGGATCATCTGCTCGCCGCGACCTTCCACCCCGAGCTCAGCACCGACACGCGCGTCCATCGGCTTTTTCTCGATCTCATCCGCAATGCCCGGCCAAGCCATGCGCGATAATCCAGCCGGCCTCGCTGCTCACCTTATCGAGCTCGAGCAACTATTGCTGCATCCGGACACCCGTCGCGATCCGGCCGCCCTCGCCTCGCTCCTCACCGAAGACTTCCACGGCCGTTGGCCTTCACTGCGCCGCAGCTTTGAATCCTTTTGCCCCTCTGGCCGCATCCGATGAGCCAGCAGTTCCGCAGTACTCGTGTACGCTGCCCATTGCCAGCCTGATCAAGCGAACGATTTGTTCCTGCCCCAATGCCCGCGGGGCAAATGTTGTCCTGACAAAGAACAAGAACACCGAAGCTGCAAACCGGAGTAATCTGTCCACAACCCGTCCCACCGAGAAGACCCTTCATGCCGGCAACCATCACACCCAACAAAACCGATCAGGAACGCAAACGCCGCATCGAAGATCACGACAACGGCTCGGGCCGCCGGCCGCCTACCGACAAGCGCACAGGTGGCGGAGGCGACGGAGACAACTGGAATGAACGCAGCCGCGGCCGCCGAGGCCCCTATGAGCGCCTCCACCGCTACCGCATGGGCCTCTTTTTTGCCCTCGCCAGCGACCTCATGTTCTTCGTCGCCATCGTCAGCACGTTCTTCGTCAACCAGTCCGCCGGTCACTTCGACGCCTACAACCGCTACGTCAACGAGTGGCTCCCCACCGCCATCCCGCCGATCCTCTGGCTCAACACCGCGGTCCTGCTGCTCAGTTCCTTGACGATGGAGATCGCGCGACGCACCATGTTCCGCGAGACCGATGTGATGGACGAATGGCTCGGCTTCGGCAAACCCATCACCCGCCGCGCACTCCCCTGGCTCTCCGCCACCGCCGTCCTCGGGCTGCTCTTCCTCACCGGCCAGTGGGTCGCCTGGAAGCAGCTCGCCATCCAGCACGTCTTCTTCCGCACCAACCAGAGCAGCCACTTCTTCTATCTCATCACCGGCACCCATGCCCTGCATCTCTTCCTCGGCATCGCAGCGCTCGGAACGGCCCTCGGCGGACTCTATCTCTCCCGCCAACTCGAAACCCGTCAGATCCTGGTAGACGCCGCCGCATGGTACTGGCACACGATGGGTATCCTATGGCTCTTCCTCTTCACGCTTCTCGCATTTTTTCAATAACTCGCGTTTCGAGCGGATGCAACACGCTCTTCGACCCAGCAACACAGATGGAGAACAGCCGTCGGAATCAGCCAGCCATCGGCCGGATTCCTGTCGACCGATTCGCAGCCCGAGTCACATAGTCTGCTCCACCGCAAATACTGAGCCGAGCACTACTTGCGCTTCTTGCCGGCCGGCTTCCTGGTTGGAGCTTTGCGCGCGGTCGTCTTCTTCGCTGAGGGCTGTTTCTTGCCCTGTGAGGGCTTTGCTGAGACAGGCTTCTTCGCTAGAGCAGTCTTCTTCTTGTTCTTGGCAGGTCCCTTCGCAGAGGTCTTCGCGGAGGTCTTCTTCGTAACCGCCTTCGCGGAAGTCTTCTTCGCCTGCTTGGCCTGCATCGTCCGCTTTACCACCGGCTTGTTCGCCGCCTTTGCAGGAGTCTTCTTCGCCGGAGCCTTCGCAACCACGGCCTTCATTGCCCGCACCTTAGCCTTGTGCTTCTTCCCGGCAGCTTTCGCTGGCACTTTCGTGATCTGTCTCGGAGGTACCTGCTTGCGCGATGCAGCTGCACTCTGAGGCGACGCGGCTTGCGCCGCAGCAGGAGACTTCGCTGTAGCCGGCACGGGTGCCTTCACCGTCTTCTCCACCGGCTGAGTAGAAACCGGCTGCTCGCCCATTTCGGCTGGCTGCACCCCTGATCCGCCCGCAGCTTCACCCTCCACGGCGGCCTTCTTCCGGCTCTTGGCAGGCTTTGCATCCTTCTTTGCCACGCGCGGCCTCCGCAGATGCACTGGTGGGGGAGGAGCCGGCGGAGAGTGAGGTTCCAGAAAAGCCTTCATCTCCTCTACCGTCGCAAGCTTGCCGTCCATCAGCTCGAAAAATATCTTGTCCAGAAGTTCTTCGTACCCTGGAAGATCCGGGAGAATGCGCATCTCCTGCATAAGCACATACGGCAGTCTCTGCTTAGCTTGAGCCCATTCCGTGTAGAAGCCCTTGAACTTCGTCTGAATGCCCGCATTTTTGGACGTATGCGCCACCCACAAAACCGACTCCGGCTTGGCGGCATGCAGCAGCTTCCAGGCCTGCGAAGGCGAAGCGGCGCCTTTGCCGGAGAACTCTGCGGCAAAAGCTTTGCCCTCGCTTTCAAGCGATTCAATCTCTTGAACGAAGCCGCGCCGAGGGAAGCTCCGCTTCAGCGCCTCTATCTCTTTCGCCGCCATTTTCGCTGTCAATTGCGGAAAGTTCGCGACCGATGGGTCCGGATAGATCCCCTGCATCTCCAGCTGAGTCTGGCTGTCGCGCAGCCGCTCAAGCTCCGCGACATTGGCCTTCGCGGCCGACAATGACGGAAACAGGTGCTGGATCCAACCCTCTGCCTCAAGACGCTTGAGAACCCGGAGCGGATCTTCTTCATGAAAGATCTCCTCTGTCTCATAGCCGCGATGGAAGTCATCCAGGACAGAGATGTACCCCTCCTGCTTACCGGTCTCGTACCTGGATTGCGTCTTTTCATCCATCTGCCAACCGAGTCGTGCCATCAGCCTCGCGGCTCGAATCATCCGCACCGGATCCTCGATAAACCCGTAGTTGCTGATGAGCCGCAGCTCCCGGTTCTCAATGTCGGCCACCCCGTTGAGCGGATCCATGAGCAGCCCGTAGGAGCCGTCATTCAGCGACAAAGCCATGGCATTGGCGGTAAAGTCCCGCCGCCGCAGATCGTCGAGGATACTACCCGGCTTGGCGACCGGCTTGCCAGGCTTGGGATAGCTCACCGACAAGGTGCTGCCGATCTCCATCCGCACACCGCCCGGAAACTGCACGAAGAGAGCTTGGAACAACTCTGCCTCGCCGGAGGTCTTCCCGCCGCCCTTCTCTATTTCTTTGCGTAATTTAAGAGCATTTCCCTGCACCACTACATCAAGGTCCCGCACCGGCGAACCGCTGGTCAGGTCACGCACTGCGCCGCCCACCAGGAAAACCGTGAGCCCCTTCAAGCGTCCTATCTCACGGACCGACAAAAGAGCGTTTCGTTGCGATCGAGAGAGCCTGTTTTCTAAAAGATAGATGTAATCGGCCATAGGTGGTACGTTTACTCCAATAGATTTCAGCCGCTCCCATGCCGAAAGCGTTGCGATCTCCTTGTAAGCTCAAAGAAATGAGGCGCTTCGGCGAAACGCAAAGCCTCAATGTAACACAGAGTTAGCCAATTGACTACTTGTTTGCACCTTCTTCACTGCAAAAACACTTTCCGTGCAACAATCCCGCGAGACCTATGTCCTCTGCCCACAAAAAGGTCATTCTGCGTCGCATGACCGGAGAAACAATCGCCGGCTACCTGCCATTCTCGGCCTTCGTTCGCCGGCAATCCGTTCCTCTTCTTGATCTTCTTGATTTGAGCGGGAGAGTTCTGCCCCTTCCCCTCGCTGAGATCAAACACATCTGCTATGTCCGAGACTTCAATCTCTCCGATACCGCGAATCCCGAACGGCTCACGCGCCGCACCTTTCTCGCGCGTCCCCGCACCGAAGGCCTATGGCTCCGCATGACCTTCCGCACCGGAGACCTTTTTGAGGGGTTGGCAGCAACCGACTTGAGCTTGGCTGATGATCTCATCCAAGACATGGGTCTACACCTCACGCCACCCGATATACGTTCCAACACCCAGCGTATCTTCGTCCCCCGCACCGCCCTCTCTGACCTGCACCTCGTCGCGGTGATCACGAGCCCGTCTCGCCGGAAGCCCATCGCTCCATCCTCAGTCCCCTCGCTTCAGGAGGATCTGTTCAACGACATGACTCCGACCAACTCGCGCCCGAACTAAAAGCCTTCAGGTAGAACAGCTGGCCAGAGTGACACCTCGGCGGAAGAAGAACCGGGTTCTAGCATTCAGCTCCAGGAGAAGCGGAGCAGCAGCAAATCTCAAGCTTCACACACCCATGCCGGCAACTCTCCATCACCTGGCCCGCGTATCCCGTCTTATAGAATCTGGCGTATGCAACTGCGCGCCGATTCTGTCTCCTTAGCCGAACTCGCTGACTATCTCGGCGCTACTCTCAAGGGTGATCCCGCTGCCCGCATCACCCGCGTAGCAGGCATCGAGACCGCAGCTTCAGGAGACCTCACCTTTGTCGCCAATCCCAAGTACGCCGCGCTGGCGCGGACCACCAAAGCTACCGCTGTCCTGGTAGAACCTGAGTTTGCCGAAATCCCTGCCGCTACCCTCCGTCTCGCAAATCCTTATCTTGCCTTCGCACGTGCGATCGAAATCTTCTATCAACCACCGGCCTATCCGCCAGGCATCCATCCGACCGCCGTCGTCGCTCCCACTGCCATTCTCGGCCCAAATGCCCATATCGGGGCCTACGCAGTCGTCTGCGATCACGTATCCCTGGGCGAAAACGCGACCCTGTTGCCCCACGTCGTGCTTTACCCCTACGTGCGCGCTGGCGCCAACTTCTTCGCTCACGCGCACGCGATCGTCCGTGAGCACTGTCAGCTTGGCGATGGCGTCGTCCTGCAGAACGGAGCCGTGATCGGTGCGGACGGCTTTGGATTTGCCAAACAATCCGCGAGTCAAAACGGCGGCCAAGCCTGGTACAAGATCGTTCAGTCCGGCCCCGCGATTCTCGAAGACGCTGTAGAGGTGCAGGCGAACGCCTGTATCGATCGAGCTTCGATCGGCGAAACCAGGATTCACTCCGGATCGAAAATTGACAACCTGGTGCAGGTGGGTCACGGTTCGTCGGTCGGCGCTAACTCGCTGCTGTGCGCCCAGGTCGGTCTCGCCGGCTCATCGGTCTTGGGCAAAAACGTCATTCTCGCCGGACAGGTCGGGGTGGCCGGACACTGCACGATCGGCGAGGGAGCCGTCGCCACCGCGCAGAGCGGAATACCCGCAGATGTCGCGCCGGGGCAGGTGGTGAGCGGCTATCCGGCGGTGGAGAATCGGCAGTGGCTGCGCTCGGTAGCCGCATTTAACAGGCTTCCCAATCTGGTCCGGGACATAAAATCCAAACTAAAATAACCGTCCAAAAGGTAACTTTAGTCGTATAACTAGAGGAAGCAAGCCGGAGCCGTCCCATGATTGAGCCCCCTCAGGGCACGACGAATGTCTCTATGCGCCCAAACGAGCTTACTCAGCCCGTGCGCGTCTTGCTGCTCGACGACGAGCCGATCAATCTTCACCTGCGAACCGCCATCCTTCGGCAGCACGGCTATGAGTGCATTCCGTCCTCTACCATCGAAGAGGCGACAGACCTCTTCAACTACATCGATATCGCCGTGCTCGACTACCACCTCGGCGCCGGACAGTTTGGCACCGAGGTCGCCGCGCTTCTCCGCCGCCGCCGCCCCCATGTGCCCATCATTATCCTCTCTGCCACCCTCGAGCGTTACTTCGGCGGTGTGGAAGACATGCATCTGCTCAAAGGGCACAGCTCGGTCGAAGATCTTCTTGATGCCCTGCGCGCCCTTGAGGCAAAACGTCGCGGCTCCCCTGTGGTCGTCGACGCGCGAGACTTCTTCTATTCGCGCATTTCGCTCGCGATCGGCTCCGACGTTCTGGTCCAGATTCTGGATCAAAATGGCGTCTGGCAATATTGCAACGAGGCGGCGGCGGACTATCTAGATCAGACCCGGGAGTGGTTCATCGGCAGACGTATCTCGCAGGAGATGCCTACCCTGATGCGCGACTGGACTGAAGTCCTGCAAGCCGTGTGCATCACGCGAGAGACCTACATCGACCGAACCCGTCGCGGTCTCCTGAACCTGGTTCGGCCCGGTGAGCAGCAGCTTACCTGGAGCGTACTCGCATTCCCCATCACGCTGCACGACAATCGGTGCGGGGCCGTTCTTACCGCGCGGGTACTGGATAAGTCTCCGGTCCGCGGATCCGATCTTCTTCCTTTCCTCTAAGAGCTGAAGGTCCTGAACCGCGTCCTGCCAGCGGCGTCAGCGTGCGCTCGCTCGTCCGGCCATCAAAATCTCACTTGGAAATTCGCTGGCTCCCCCGCCGACGAAGTGCACGATCTCCAGCCGATCCTCCTGGTGCAGCCTCGTCGAAGTCCAGTCGGGCCGGGCGACAATCTGGCCGTTGTGTTCCACCGCGACCCTATCCGCTTTGAGGCCAAGTTCCACGACGAGATCGTCAAGGCTTGGGGTCTCCGCAAGCGCATCGAATACACGCCTCTGCCCATTCAGCGTCAGTGTCAGTCCCATACCATAAGCCTAGCAGGGGATGTAGTCCGGCTCCGTTCGCGCATGGCAACGTTCGTGACGGGTACACTTCGACTGCGGCCTTCCATCAGCGCCACCACGCGCGCGATGATCCATTGCTCCACCCTGCGCCTGTTGCTCGTCGCAAATTCGTCGAAGATGGCTCGGCTGAGCCCAAGCAAAATGTGGATCGCTTCAGTCTCCGCCCGATCGTCTCCTTCGCCCTCTGCAAACCGTCGCGAATTCGCCAGATGCTCCGCCGCGTGCCCCAGCAATAACAGCGTTCTGCCGTGATGCGTCTCGCTGATTCGATGAATGGTGAGATCCGCTTTTGGCTCGGTTGCGTTTCCAGGCAGCGTGCTTGGCACCTGCGGGGCTGCTTGCACAACAGCAAAGGAAGATGGGCTGAGCTGCCCTGAAATCGCCGCCGTCGACATGGACTGAAACCCTCCGTCCAAGTCCTTATCGACGTTCCCGGGATCCAGGTTACGTCCTCGGTTCCAGCAAAGCGCAAATTAGGCCCGCACTGCACATCACGTTCCCGATTTGGCGCATTACAGCTTCGTCCTTGCTTCAAGAGTTCTTAGGATCGCTCTTTGTCTTTCCTGTCCCAGCACGCAGCGGCCAGAGGTGGTGGATGGGCCCGTATCCGGCACCTATCGGCTCTGCCGTTCGAATCGCTTCAGCCACATATGCTTTCGCTCCCCGCACCGCCTCCTCCTTCCGGTCGCCCAGAACCAGACGGCTTAGAAGCGCACTGGCGAACGCACATCCGGTGCCATGCGTCGATCGACTCTCCACCTTCTTTCCGTTCATCCAGATGGCCTCTCCTGCTGAGGTGACCAGAAGATCGTCCGGCCGATCCAGATGTCCTCCTGTGGCTACAACGTTCAAATTTGGGCATCTCTGCTGCAACACTCTTGCCGCATCGAACAAATCTTCCCTCCCTAGTTTCTTTCGTGCGGCAAGCAGACCAAGTTCCGTCACGTTCGGAGTTACCCAGTCCACTAGAGGCAGTAACTCCTCCCGCATTGCCTCGACCCCGCGCTCATCCAGAAGCTCTCGTCCGGAAGTGGAACTCAAGACAGGGTCGAGCACCACTGGAACATGTCGGTCTCTGTCGCGAAGATTGCTCAGATACCCCGCCACCGCGGTCACGGCCCATTTCGTGGTCAGCATGCCGATCTTGATCCCCGCAGGAGGCAGGTCAGCTTCGAGATATTCAAGCGTGGCTGCGACCAGTTCTGCCTCAACCGGGTGAATCGAAGCCACACCCGCCGTCGACTGCACCGTCAGGCCTGTAATGCACGACAGCCCGTACAGTCCGTGCGCCGCGAATACCATGAGATCCGCCGTAACGCCGGCACCCGAAGACGGATCGAATCCTCCCACCGCAAGCACAGTCTGCATCGATCGTGAGTTGTCTCCCGCTCTCTGTGCAAAAAATAACAGGAGTTCACCAAGCTGTATTGTGGTGCTACGTTCGGCTAACCACGCTTCTCTGCAAATTCAAATTACAGGACCTGGACGAGGCGTTCAGGTATGCGCGGATGGCGCCCGTCTCCGAGGCACTTCGAGCGGGAGTGTCGCACCTTGGAGCCGCGACAGCCAAGTACCAATTACATCTGCCCGCTCGGTTTCGAGGTCGCATCCGCTGCAGGTCGATCGCTCGCGTTGCTCATGATCTTGATATCAACCCGGCGATTCTTCGCGCGCCCCGCTGCGGTGCTGTCACTGGCAACCTGCTGGTCTTTGCCGATCCCGATTAGATAAAACTTATGCGGCGGAATGTTGTACTTCGAGGCGAGGTAATTCACAACCGCATCGGCGCGGCGCTGACTCAACTGATAGTTGTAGTTCGCGTCTCCGACCGAGTCCGTTCCCCCGGTTACTTCAAGAATGTAGCCCTTAGTGCTGCTTAGGTTAGCTGCGAAGTCATCTAGCTGCTGTTTATCTGCCTTGGTAAGAACCGCTTTGTCGAACGCGAAGGTCACGCTCGTGTCGGACACCTGCTTGTAATTGTCAAGGCTGGCTACAACTCCGCTCAAACTGTCTACACGGTTATAGGCCTCCTGCGCCGAGCGGTTCGCCGCATCGGCGGATTGCCCGGCGGCAGACGCATGCTGGTCCGCGCTGTTTGCTGCGCTTTGAGCGCCCGCAATCCCGCTCTGCGCTCTCTGATCCGTATCCTGAATCGCACGGTGATCGGCCGCTGTCTTGGTGTCCAGTTCATTTGTTTGCTGGACCAGGGGAGCGGTCTGCGATTTCACATAGTTCTTCGTCGAGCAGCCTACAGTGAAGGCGATCACCAGGGCGCTCGCCACGGCAACGGCTAAGACAGATCGAACTTTGTTGCATTGGTCCAGACTCAGATTGGATCTCATTCGTTTTCTCTCCTCGTGCGTGAGAACATCCTTGAGATAGAGGCAATTCGCCGTCCAAAGGTTGTCACCAGGCAAGTCTATTGTTTGCAGCAAGCCGTCTGCGAATGCCGCACTTCGCCCTACTCCACAGAGTGGTCCATATGGAACTTTTGATGAGAGCGCGAGTCAAATCTACAGGGCAAATCTCTTTGCACAGCAGTCCGCTTCTGGCGCGTCTAGACTGAGAGTTCCGGCCGCTGATCGAATTATGGACCTTCAACAAAAAATCCGCAGCATCCCCACCCAGCCAGGCTGCTATCTCTACCGCAACGCGGAAGGAGAGGTGATCTATGTCGGAAAGGCCAAGAACCTCCGCGCACGGGTGCGTTCCTATTTTCTGGAGGCGTCGCAGGCCAATGCGAAAACAGGATCACTGATGCGCGAAGCGGTCGATGTCGAGTACATCACCGTCGCCAATGAGCATGAGGCGCTCGCGCTCGAGAACAACCTCATCAAGCAGAAGAAGCCGCGATTCAACATCCTCCTGCGCGACGACAAGACCTACCCTTACATCAAGCTCACGATGAACGAGCGTTATCCGAAGGTCTTCGTCACCCGGAGGTTGCGGAAAGATGGCGGCGCTTACTTCGGTCCTTATTTTCCCGGCAATCTCGCTCACCGGCTGGTGGACCTCATCCATCGCAGTTTTCTGATTCCCAGCTGCAAGGTCGATCTGTCGCGCTACCATCCTCGCGCCTGTCTGCAGTACTACATCAAACGCTGCCTGGGACCATGCGTCGAGGGCCTTACTACCCCGGAAACCTATTGCGAGACGATTCGCGACGTCCAGCTCTTTCTCGAAGGGCGCACCCACGAGCTCGAAGGCTCCCTGACCACGCGCATGGCGGCCGCGGCAGCGGCAGAACAGTACGAGCACGCCGCCAGGCTCCGCGATCAGGTGGTCACAGTCCACCAGATGCAGGACAAGCAGCGTATCGCAACGGCGGAAAACGAAGATGCCGACGTCTTCGGCTACCACTACGAAAACGACATGCTCGCCGTCAACCTGTTTCACATGCGCTCGGGCAAGATCGTAGACCGCCGCGACTTCTTCTGGGAAGATCTGCCGGACTTCCTTCCGGACGCTGCAAGCGAGGCGGCGCACGATGTCGCAGAATCGCAGACTCTGCCGCCTCTGGAACCCGATCCGACCAAACTCGCGCCGGAGATCGGCGAAGCGGCGCACATCGTGCAACACACGCCCATGGCGGAACTCGGAGCCTCAGGATTCAGCCCCGCAGCATTCTTCTCGGCTCTGCTCAAGCAGCTCTACCTCGACCAGAACTATGTGCCGCGATCGATCCTGATGCCGGTCGAGTTCGCGGATCGCGGCGTGCTGGCCGAGATCTTGTCAGAACGAACGGGAAAGCGTATCGAGATCCTGGCGCCCCAGCGCGGCGAAAAGCGTTCGCTGGTCGACCTCGTATGTCAGAACGCAAAGCAGTCCTACGATCAGCGGTTCCGTGTGCTTCAACCGGGAGCGAAGGCGATTCAGGAGGCCCTGCAGGATGCCTTGATGCTCGAAGAGCCGCCACGGCGCATTGAATGCTTCGACATCTCGCACATCCAGGGCGCCGAAACCGTAGCCTCCATGGTGGTCTGGGAGGACGGCGCCATGAAGAAGTCCGACTACCGCAAGTTTCAGGTGAAGACCGTCACCGGCGTCGACGACTTCGCCAGCATGCGCGAGGTCATACAGCGCCGCTACAAACGTCTGCAGGAAGACAAGAAGCAGTTTCCTTCGCTGATCCTGATCGATGGCGGCCTGGGGCAGCTGCATGCCGCATACGCTGCGTTAGAGGAGATCGGGGTAACCCTGCAGCCGTTGGCATCGATCGCAAAGCGCGAAGAGATCATCTATATCTACGGCCAGGAGCATGAGCCCGTCGTGCTCGACCGCCGTTCGCCCGTGCTGCACCTGATGCAGAAGATTCGCGACGAGAGCCACCGCTTCGCCGTGACCTACCATCGCAAGCGGCGCCAGATGCGCGATCGCGACAGCGAGCTCCTGTCGATACCCGGAGTGGGGCCGCGAACGCGCCAGCGTCTAATCGAGCACTTTGGCAGCGTCCGCGGCATCAAACAGGCAGGCCCGGATGCTCTCAACGCCGTAGTGAACGCCACTACGGCAGAGCGCATTCGCAGCCACTTCGCCCGGGAGAATACCGGCAACGTCGTGCTCCCGGTGCTGCAATAAAGGGAAACTTCCTGGCTACTGCTGGTCGGTATCTGCGCCGCCGGACGTAGGCACAGCGCCGCCCGTACTGAATGTATTGCACCCCGCAATCGTGCCCTGCTCGAGCCCGCGCTTGAACCAGCCGACGCGCTGCGAAGACGTTCCATGCGTGAAGTTCTCCGGGCTGACCGCGCCCTGCTGCATGCGCTGCAGATGATCGTCCCCGACCGCGGCCGCTGCCTTGAGGCCTGCATCGATGTCCTCCTCGTGAACGATGTTGCGCTGCTCGGTGCTGTGCGCCCACACGCCGGCAAGGCAGTCCGCCTGCAGCTCCAGATCGACCGAGAGATGATTTCTCTGCGATGGATCTTCGCCCGACAGATTCTGCACCTTCTGCTCGATGCCGAGAATGTCCTGCACGTGATGGCCGAGCTCGTGCGCAATGACATAGGCCTGGGCAAAGTCCGCGGTACTGCCGCCGATGCGCCGCAGCTCATTCCAGAAGCTCAGGTCGATATAGACCTTCTCATCGGCCGGGCAGTAGAACGGCCCGGTCTGCGCCTGTGCCGCCCCGCAGCCCGACCGTGTGTAGTTGCGAAAAAGCACCAGCTTGGCGCGGCGATAATCTCTTCCTGTCTGCTCCGGCAGAAGCTTGGTCCACGTCTTCTGCACATCGTCCAGTGTCCATGAGACGAGCTGCGCGGAGCGATCTTCCTGGGGAGATGCCGAGTAGTCCGGACGGCCATCCGGTGAGATCGACTGCGACTGGTGCGAGGGCGCGGCGTGGCCTCCGGAAAGATAGCTGCCGATATAATTTCGCCCTGTGACGAGGCTGATGACGACTAGAAAGAGCAGGCCAACGATGCCAAGACCGCCTCCGCCGAAACCTCCGCCTCCCGAAGAGCCGCGTCTGTCTTCCACGTCACCGCTTAGGCCGCCAGGCGTCCAGTCCATCGATCATTCCTCCACCAAGCTTATCTATTCTTGCCGAGTCTATCGTGGGCCACACTCGGCCTCTAACTCCGCGACAATCCGTCACGACTGTCGATCTTATATCTTCGCAGAATGTCGAATGGGGCCGGTCGCACTTCCGCTGGCTGCCGCACTCCTTGGGAACTATCGAGCTGCTTTCGCCGTACGGGATGCTAAAAAGTTTTAGAGGGATTCAAATGGCCAGCGCGCGAACAACCGTCGTCTATCCGGTAGACCCTAACCTGCGCAGTGCTCTCTGGCTCGCATCCGCGTTCGCCTTGATCAAATTAGCGGTGCATGTCGCGGCCAACCTCTGGGAGTCGCACATCGGCTACGGCTACTTCCGCGACGAGATGTACTATCTCCTCTGCGGCCGCCATCTCGCCTGGGGCTACGTCGATCATGGACCCATCATTGCTCTGCAGGCGCGCGTGTCGGAACTCCTCTTCGGGCGTTCTCTCGCGGGGCTTCGCTTTCTGTCAGCTCTCGCCGGTGCAGCACGCGTCTTTCTGACGGGCATCCTCTGCTGGGCGCTCGGCGGCCGTCGTCCAGCGCAGGGGCTCGCCATGCTTGGTGTCCTTCTCGTTCCGATGTATCTGGGCATCGACAGCGTGCTTTCGATGAACTCCTTCGAATCTGCGTTCTGGATGCTCTGCCTGCTTGCTCTCCTCCTCCTCGAACGCAGCCACTTCAATACCTTGCGCAACGACTCGCTACGGCTGTGGCTGCTCTTCGGCGTCTCTGCCGGAGTTGGCCTGTTGAACAAGCCCTCGATGACCTTCTTCCTGATAGCCCTACTGGTCGCGCTGATTCTGACGCCGCAGCGCCGTCTGCTCGCCAGCCGCTGGGCCATTCTGGGCATCCTCGTAATGATCGCAATCGCGCTACCCAACCTTCTCTGGCAGATCCACAATCATTGGCCCACACTCGAGTTCCTGGAAAATGGCCGTCGCGGTAACAAGAATATTGCGCTTGCCCCGCTCGCCTTCAGCGTCCAACAAATTCTCGTCATGGGTCCATTGCTCCTGCTCCTCTGGGGCACGGGCCTCGTTCACCTGCTGCGCCGTAGAAATCTCCGCTGGCTCGGTCTCACCTTCGTCCTCTTCTTCATGTTAATGATGGCCCTGCACTCGAAGGACTACTACGTCTCGCCCATCTATCCCGTGCTATTCGCCGCGGGTGGGATCGCCTGGGAGACACGCTTCTCCGGTCGCCGCCTCATAGCCGCAAACCGCGCCTTTGCTTTCCCGATCTTCGAAACCGTACTGGTCCTTCTGGCCATCCTCTCCCTGCCCTTATCCCTGCCTCTAATGCCGCCCGCGCAGTGGCTTGCCTACACAAAAGCCACAGGCCTCGATCGTTTCAACGGCAACTCTGAGAGGAATTCAAGCGGCCCGCTCCCGCAGTTCTATGCCGACCGCTTCGGCTGGCAGGAAGAGGTCGACCAGGTCAGTCGCATCTACAACGCACTACCGCCAGACCAAAAGAAGATCACTGGAATTCTCTGTTCCAACTACGGCGAAGCGAGCGCAATCAACTTCCTTGGACGCGGACTTCCCTTCGCTATCTCCGGACAAAATAACTACTATCTGTGGGGACCGCACGGCTACAGCTTCGATTCCATGATCCTCATCGAAGACTCCACCCCGCAGCACCTGCATCTCTTCTTCCGCTCGGTTGAGCTGGCCGGACAGATGGGAACGATTTACTCCATGCCCTTCGAGCACACCAACATCTTCCTTGTGCAGGGCCGAAAGTTTGACCCTGCAGGTCTGTGGCCGCAGAAGAAGGATTACTTCTGATCCCGCGTCTCTAAGTCCCGTCGCAGGATCAATTGTCCTGACCGCCGATGTGCTACCCTCCGAAAACCGATGCAGCCAACCAAGAGTGAGCTTCCTCGCGTCCTCAACGCCTCTCACGCGACCTCGATCGTCGTAGGCATCATCATCGGCAGCGGCATCTTTCTCGTTCCGCGCGAGATGATGGCCGCTGTCGGCTCCTCCCGCATGGTCTACGCCGTTTGGATGATCGGCGGTCTCCTCTCCCTGTTCGGCGCCATGACTTACGCCGAGATCGCCGCAGCCCATCCCCGGTACGGGGGCGAGTACGCCTTTCTGCGCGAGGCTTACGGCGACCTTGCAGGCTTTCTCTACATGTGGTCGCAGATCACCGTCGCCAAACCCGCTTCCCTCGCCACCATCGCCGCCGGTCTGGCGCGAGTCCTTGGCACCTTCGCCGTTTTCAGCGCATTTTCCCATCCAGCCTTTGCGCATCTGCTCTGGGGACAGGTCTTCGCGATTGCAATGACGTGGTTGATAGCATTGCTCAACATCATTGGCACACGAAGATCGGCCAACGTGCAGCTCTTCCTGACATGGTTGAAAGCCGCGCTAATCCTCGTCATCGCGGGCTTCTGTTTCGCAGCCGCAGGCAATCACGGCGCCTGGCACAACTTCGCCACCGAGTTCACCGGAGCGCGCAGTGGCTTCGCCGGCTTCATGATCGCGCTGGTGGCCGCCTTATGGGCCTACGACG
Source organism: Edaphobacter sp. (assembly GCA_965277545.1). Taxonomy (GTDB): domain Bacteria; phylum Acidobacteriota; class Terriglobia; order Terriglobales; family Acidobacteriaceae; genus Edaphobacter. Next base: position 3,379,975 of record OZ255826.1, on the reverse strand, counting down.
GATGGAGCGACGTCGTGACCATGGCCGGCGAAGTCGAGCGGCCGCAGCGCAGCCTACCCGGCGCACTGATTGGCGGCGTCGCCATCGTAGGGGTGCTCTACATGCTCACCAACGCTGCGATTCAGGTCGTCCTGCCCGCGGCAGATATCGCCGCGGCAGAGCGGCCCGCAGCCGACGCGATGCGGTTGGTTGCAGGCCATTGGGGAGCTACTCTGGTCTCAATCGGCATGGCTGTCAGCATCGCCGCTACCTTTGTCGGATCCTCACTCTCGGGAGCGCGCGTTCCTTTCGCTGCAGCCCGCGATGGGCTCTTCTTCAAGCAACTCGCTCACGTCAGCTCAAGATTTCGCACTCCCTCGACCGCGCTGATCCTGCAAGCTGTCCTGAGTTCCCTGCTGCTGCTCGCTATTGGAAAATTCCAGGCGCTCTTCTCGCTCGCCATCTTTGGCGAGTGGCTCTTCTACGCCATCACCTGCAGCACCATCTTCGTCTTCCGCCGTCGCGAGCCAGCAGCCTCCCGGCCCTACAGCGTCTGGGGATACCCCGTAGTTCCGGCGCTCTTCATCCTCGCCGCCATCGTGCTGCTCGTTTTCTCCTTCGCCGATCAGCCGCGCAACTCTATCCTCGGATCCATCATCATCCTGCTCGGAATCCCGCTGCACTACCTGCTGCAGCGCCGCCGCACCGCCTAGCTGCGGTTTTGAATCACCCGCTCGTACACGCGCACATACTCGGCTGCCGGCTTCTCCCAGGAAAAGTCCTGCGCCATACCCCGCAGCATGATCGCCTTCCACTCGTCCTTGTTGCGGAACACAGCCAAGGCGCGGCGCAGCGCATCAAGCAGCGCCGAAGGCTCATATCCCCAGAACTTGAAGCCGTTGCCGCCGCCGGAAGGCTGCTCATCGATCGTGTCTTCCAGACCGCCGGTCGCGCGAACCACAGGCACAGTGCCGTACTTCAGACTGTAGATCTGGTTCTGGCCGCCAGGTTCGTAGCGCGACGGCATCAGAAAAATATCCGAGCCCGCCTCCACCTTGTGCGCCATCACCTCGTCGAACCTGACCTGCACCCGCACCTTGGCAGGGTGACGATCCGCCATCTCTGCCAACACCCGGCGATAGTACTCCTCGCCGCAGCCCAGAAGCACCATCACCATATCTTCTTCCACCAGGCGATCCGAGATGTCGGCAATAAAGTCGAAGCCTTTCTGGGTCGCAAAACGCGACACGACGCCGATGACTGCGGTATCCTCCCCGACATCGTCGAATCCGAACGCATGCAACAGGTCGCGGCGGCACTCCTTCTTCCCTGCCAGCTTCTCAGGAGAATAGTGCGCCGCAATATGCGGGTCGGTCGCCGGGTTCCACTCTTCATAGTCAACGCCGTTCAAAATGCCAAACAGATCGCCGCTCCGGCGCCGCAGCACGTCCTCCAGCCCGTTGCCAAACTCCGCCGTCTGAATCTCCTCGGCATACGTGCGGCTCACCGTCGTGATGGCATCCGAGTAGACGATGCCGCCTTTGAGGAAGTCGAACGAGTCGTACTGCTCGAGCTTATCGGCGGTAAACATATCCCACGGCAGCAGCAGCTTTTCGGTCGTCTGCGGCGGAAACCAGCCCTGGTATCCCGCGTTGTGGATCGTAAGAACTGCAGGAACTCGTCGCAGCACAGGATCGAAGTAGTAGGTGGATCGCAGCAGCACCGGGATCATCGCCGCCTGCCAGTCATGCACATGGAAGATGTCTGGCACTCCGATCAACTTCGACGCTTCCACGACGGCGCGGCTGAACAGCCCAAAGCGCTCGGCGTTGTCGGCATAGTCGCCCGAGGCCGTGGCGTAGAGATTCTCGCGATCGAACAGTTCAGGACAATCGACAAAATAGTGCTGAACTCCCTCAAGCAGGCCGCCGTTCAGGATGCGCACAAAACGGCTATACGTCGGAAACGGAATCGTGATGCTCGAAAGCGTGACCGGCGGCTGCGCCACAGCCTTTGCCACCTGACGGTAGTACGGCAGATAGACGCTCACCCGATGGCCCATCTTCGCCAGTGTTCGCGAAAGTGCGCTCACTGTCTCCGCCAACCCACCGGTCTTTGCCCACGGCGTGCACTCCGATGCTGCGAATACAATTTGCATGCTGCCATCCTTTGAGAATGCTCGCAGCCCTTAGTCTATAGAAGAGTCGGCACAAGCCTTGGATGTGTGAGCGCATATAAAATCGAGACCAAAACTCGGGCAGAACTTCCTCGTCGACGATGCTGCCTGCCACGCCATCGTCGAAGCGTTGGGAGATATCCGCGAGCGCACCGTGATCGAAGTCGGTCCCGGCCATGGCGCGATCACAAGCATTCTCGCCCCTCGATGTCGGCGCTTGGTCGCGCTCGAACTCGATCGCAGTCTCGCCGCGGAGCTCACCTTCCGCTTCCGCAGCCAACCTCACGTAGAAGTCCTGCAGGCAGACGTCTTGCAAACCGACCTGCCATCTCTTCTCCGGCCGGGTGAGACCGCCGACGTGATCGGCAATCTGCCGTACTACATTACCTCCGATATTCTGCTGTGCCTCTTCGCTGCGAGCAGAACAGGCGTCTTCTCGCGAGCTGTGCTGATGATGCAGCGCGAGGTTGCCGAGCGTGTCGCTGCGTCCCCGGGCACGCGCGACTATGGTCTGCTGTCCGCCACCGCGCAGATGCATGCCCAGGTCGATCGCCTGTTCACCTTGCCTCCCGCTGCATTCTCGCCGCCTCCGCAGGTCTACTCCACCGTGCTGAGGCTGCACTTCGCATCGCGCTTTGCAGAACTCAACGTAGCACCCGCGGACTTCGACGCTTTCCTGAAGCGCTCGTTCGCGCAAAAGAGAAAGACACTGCAGAACAACCTTCGTGCCGCCGGCTACACCACAGAAGAAATCTCCGCGGCATGGCCCACCAGCATTCCTCCCCAAGCACGAGCAGAATCGCTCGGATTAGATTCCATGGCCTCTCTTCATCTCGCGCTGCGCACCGCGGCCTCGAAGCCGCTGATCTCTCGCTAAGGACTTCGCCTTCCGATGAAAACGCTCAGCGACTCTCCTGCGCTTGGGTTGCGAGTCTTGCCGCTTCAAGACGCACGCGCTGAATGATCTCGGTATCGTCCGCGATTGCCATCAGGATAGGAGAGATGGTGCATAGTTCCAGGGCGCGTCCGTCCGTCACGGCCTGCGACAGCCGGTTCATCGCCGCATCCAATCCTAAGCGGTCGTAGCGATGCAGAAACTCCAACTCGCGCCCTTCATCGAGAGTGGTCGCTATGTCGAGGAAGACATTGGTCAACATCACCGCGGGCTTATTCTCCGTGTAGTTGTAGACGCACGATCCAGGACCTTCCGGGCCCGAGTAGCTCAGCGTCTTCGTTCCCGTATCCGCAATGTTCTTGGCCTTCGAGGCACATCGGTCGCGGAAGTAGTTGGCCGCATGCGCCGCGCTGAAGATCTTTGCCGCCATCTTCGAGCTCACCGTCACCGGGCGATCGATATGCTGCGCTGCCTCGCCGCGAGTCTCTGGATCGCTGGTCGATCTCGCCGATTGCTCCGCCTGATAACTGCCCGTGCCGTCCGCGCGAACACGCAGGATGAAATGCGGCACCGGAAGCCCAGGGCGCAAAAACTCGAAGGTCACTTCACCCTGAGTTCCAGCCATTTCCACCGCAGCAGACTCGCTCGTCTGCGAAGCTGAAAGCGCGGCAGGCAGCACCAGCGCAGCGGCCAGGAACCATCTTGCAGCCATCTTCATCGTCGCGCGCCCTGAAGCTCCAGGGTCTGTGCCGTGTGAATGTGGCAGATGGCGATGGCGAGCGCATCGGCCGCATCAGCCGAATCGAACGCGTTCTCTTTTTCGAGCAGGCGTCTCACCATGAACTGCACCTGCTCCTTCGCCGCAAGACCATATCCTACGACCGAGCTCTTGATCGAAAGCGGCGCATACTCGGCAACCGGAAGGCCTGACGTGGCCGCGGCAAGCAGCGCGACCCCGCGAACCTGTCCGAGCTTCAGCGCCGACTTCGCATTGGCAGAAAAGAACACTTCCTCGATCGCAACGATGTCAGGCTGCTGCAGCGCCATCAAAGCCGTCAGTTCGGCATAGACCTGCGCGAGCCGCTGCGGTGTCTTGTCCTTTTTGCTCAGCCGAATCGTGCCCGCGCAGATGTGCGCCAGCCGCGGCAACCGCGCATCGCAATCCACCTCGACGACTCCATACCCGGTGAACTCCGTGCCGCAATCGATGCCGAAGACCCGCATGGGCGAAGTGTACTGCATCTTCCTGTGACTTGAAGACTGGCGAAGTTGAGTCCCGGCTACCGCGAAATACCCTCGAGCGGCGAGGTTGCCGTCGCATAGAGCTTGCGCTGCATCCTGCCCGCGAGAAACGCCTGCCGCCCCGCCAACACCGCATGCTGCATCGCCTCAGCCATCAGCAGCGGATCCTTCGCAGCGGCGATCGCGGTATTCATCAGCACCGCGTCGAACCCAAGCTCCATCGCCACCGCAGCGTCCGACGCCGTCCCCACCCCGGCATCCACAATCAGCGGAACCTCGGTAATCATCTCCCGCAAAATACGCAGATTCGCCGTATTCTGCAAGCCCAGCCCGCTGCCGATCGGCGCCCCCAGGGGCATCACCGCTGCCGCCCCCGCATCGATCAGCCGCCTGGCAACCACAATATCGTCGGAGGTATACGGCAGCACCGTGAAGCCTTCTTTCACCAGCACACGTGTAGCCTCAAGAGTCGCTTGAACATCCGGGTAGAGCGTCTGCCTATCGCCGATCACCTCGATCTTCACCCAATCCGACAGCCCCACCTCCCGCGCCAGCCGAGCCGCGCGAACCGCTTCCTCCGCGGTGTAGCAGCCTGCGGTATTCGGCAGAAGAAAATAGCGCCGCGGGTCGATGAAGTCCAACAGCGATTCGCTCGTCCGGTCCAGGTTTACCCGGCGCACCGCAACGGTCACCATCTCGGCGCCCGAAGCCTCAATGGCCCCCTGCGTCTCCGCGCCATCCTTGTACTTCCCCGTCCCCACAATCAGCCGCGACTGAAACGCCCGCCCCGCAATCACCAAAGGTTTCATAGCGATATTCTACCGGCTCCTTGACAGCAAAAACGCAAACGGCCCGCACTCGATATACGAGACCGCGGGCCGTCTGGCGGTGATCTGTTGAGATTGACCTGAGGCGCCCATACTCGGACTTGGCCTCGGCGTGGACTTTCTGTAAAAAGACCGCCAGGACTAGAGCTATGGACGCTCTAAGCCTCAGTCACCTCACGTATTGTTGAACTACATTGACCATCAATTTTCATAGGCTGGACCATCCTCCTTTCCCGTGTAAAAGCAGATTACGCCGGAGACGATGTCAATGCAAGTTCCGCCGCGGACAAGTCTCGAAAGGCGCGCTGTCTGCTACAGATACATCCACTGCCGCCAACCACCGCATCCCAAGGCCTGACGCATAGACGCACACTTCGAAAGGCGCGGCCATGAAAGCAGCTACGATTGTAGGAATTCTTCTCATCGTCCTTGGCATCATCGGATATGCGACGGGCGGTCTCTCTTTCACTCACGAAAAGAAAGATGTCGACCTCGGCCCAGTGCAGGTCTCGCACAAGACGCAAGATACGCTTCCTCTATCGCCAATCCTCAGCACCGTCTCGCTGATCGCGGGTATCGGCCTGGTCGTGGTGGGATCGCGTTCCAGGTAGCTCTCTCGTCATGCACGGGTGCGTCAGCGCCACCGTGAACCTGACCTTTGCACTGTGCCTCTCTCATTTCAAGTAGGCGCGAACCAGGTCAATCAGATCTTCGCCCAACTCCGGCGTAAGCGGGGCGTGGCCGTCCTGCAGCAGATGCAAGCGGATATGATCTTCGAGCACCTCCGCCATCAGGCCATTGATGCCGCCCCGAACCGCCGCGAGCAGCATCAGCACCTCGGCGCACTCGTGACCTTCAGCAGCCAGCGTACGCTCCACGCTATCCATTTGGCCACGAATCCGTTTCACCCGGTTGAGCAGCTTGATCTGCTCTCGTTTTGTATGCACCATGGCTCGTTCCTCGATACCCTACTACGGTATACTATCGCAAACAGTCTTCGAGAGGGAGTGGCTCTCGCCGAGACTTCGCTTCGCGCAGAAAGGAGAGTAAAGCCAATGATCCACGCATGCTATAGGAGGCATGCCGTTCACGCCTCGTTCATACCTCTCCAGCACCATCGATCCAAGCAGCCTAACCTTTGAAAGACCCCGATGCGCACTCTGTCGTTTGCCCTTCTGTTGTCGTTGTCGTTCGCCTCCAACGCCCAGGAGCGCGACCGAACAGACACTGGCCCAAACACTGGCGCAGACCAGACGGCTACGTTGCCAGATGCCCCATCCGAAGCTTCGGGCGACGAAATCCTGACCATGGTTCCCCACTCGGAGACCTCCCGCTACTTCCTCGCCGGTCAGGCGAACATCATCTTCCAGGCGCACGGACCTTTCCACTCGCCGTACTCGGGCCCGAACAGTCTGCTAAGCCGAGGCGAATACAAGACGTCGCTCCTCGGCACGATCTATTCCGGCGTACAGCTGCGACGCGATCCAAACAGCGAGACCGACTTCATCTTCGATCTCGAATCCGCCGGCGGCCGCGGCGACAGCGAAGCTCTTGGCCTTGCGGGCTTCACGAATCTTGATGTCGTTCGCAATCCAAATCTCGGGTCGACGCCGTACATCGCGCGAGTTCAGCTTCACCAGACGATCGGCCTGAGCAGCAAACTCAACGAAGCGACCCGTTCTACTTTTCTCCTCGCGACCCAAGTGCCTGAGCGCCGCATCCAGCTCTTTGTCGGCAAGATGACGCTGCCCGACTACTTCGATATCAACGCCATCGGCACCGACAGCCATCTGCAGTTTATGAACTGGACCGTCGATAACAATGGCGCATGGGACTACGCGGCCGATACCCGCGGCTACACCTATGCCGCGCTCGCCGAGTACGACGACAAGAACTGGTCTGTCCGCTACGCCGTCGGCCTTATGCCCACCGTGGCCAACGGAATCGATCTTGACTGGAACCTGCGCCGGGCCAGCGGCCAGAACATCGAATTTGAACTGCGCAAGCCCCTGCTCGGCAAACTGCTTCCCGCCGAACGAACCGGCACGATCCAGGTGCTGAGTTACGTCAACCATGCGCACATGGGCCTCTACCGCGACGCCGTGAATGCCTATCTGGACCGCCAGACTCCCAAACCGGAGATCACTGCCGTAGAAAAATATGGCGCCGTCAAATACGGCTTCGGCCTGAACGCCGCGCAGGCACTCACTGCCGATCTTCGCGTCTTCGGCCGCTTCGGTTGGAACGAGGGACAGCATGAGTCCTTCGCCTACACCGAGGTCGATCAGACCATTGAGTTCGGCGGCGACTACTCCGGCCGGGGTTGGTCGCGCCCCAACGACAAGGCCGGCCTGGCCTTAGTCACCAACGCTATCAAGCGCGACCATCAGCAGTATTTAAGTCTAGGCGGCCTTGGATTCCTGCTTGGCGACGGCAGGCTCAACTACGCCCGCGAGGACATCGTCGAGAGCTACTATAACCTGCATGTGTTCAAGGGGCTCTACTATGCGCTCGATCTACAGTTCATCGATCACCCGGGATACAACCAGGACCGCGGCCCCGTCCTCTTCGAATCTGTTCGCATGCACGTGGACTTCTAGACTCCACTATCTCAAACTGCAATCAGAAAAGGCCATATACTCAGCACAATGTGGCCGTCTACTCTCTCCGATCTTCAGGTACCGGTTTCCACATTAATTCAATCGTCCTTGACCCTTGAATTAATGGCCGCCGGTGTCTTAATCGGACTACTTCTAGGCAGTTTTCTCAACGTTTGTATCTCTCGAATACCTGCGGGCCAAAGTGTCATACGCCCTCGCTCGCATTGTCCTCGATGTAGCGTCGCAATCCGTTGGTATGACAACATCCCAATTATCAGTTGGATCATCCTTCGAGGACGTTGCCGTGCCTGCCATCAGTCAATTCCCTGGCGATATCTGCTAGTAGAGCTAGCCGTTGGCGCATGGTTTCTTCACATTGCCATGTTTTTCGGGGCTCTTCTTGCTACGGGCTCGACCGGCAGCTACGACAATCTAGTCCATTGGTGGACGCAAGTCGTTTTTTTTCAGATTGATATAGCGATCCTCGGCTTCCTCTTGATCGGCCTCATGGTGATGGACTGGCAGACCATGATCCTGCCTGACTCCTTCACGCTCGGCGGCATCGCCATTGCTCTCCTCCTCGTCTGCACGCAAGCCCTCTTTCTCGGCCCGCACGAAGACCAGATCGTTCTCAGCAATCACCACATTCAACTCACCAGCCCGGGCGGAGTCGTCGACAGCGGCAACCTCTTCCTCACCGGACCGGAGGCTCTCATCTTCGGCCGCATCTTGGCCATCTGCGCAGCAGCCTTGCTGCTCTTGCTCATCCGCTGGCTCTACCAAGCCATCCGCCACCGCGAAGGTATGGGTCTGGGCGATGTCAAACTTCTCGCTTTGATCGCCGCCTTCCTGGGCTTCTGGCCGGCTATCCTTGCGTTTTTCTTCGGAGTCCTTTTCGCCGCCGTCTACGGGGCCTATCTCCTGGCGCGCGGCAATGCCAAAGGAACCTCCAAACTTGCCTTCGGCAGCTTCCTCGCCATCGGCGGTCTCCTCTCCGCGCAGTCCGGCAACCGCCTCATCGACATCTACTCCGCCCTGCTGCGATAGCACCCACAATGGCCTCCTCGTTTGCTTGACACTTGCCAGTCCCACTTCTAGAGTCAAAGATGGCCATGCAGAGCTACCCGTACATATGGAACTACCTTCCACTCGTGCTTGAAATGCTAGCCGCTGTCGGGCTCGCCGTCGGCATGGTGAGCGCTTCCTTCCTCATCGGAAAACACAAAAACTCCCGCACCAAAGCCGGAGCGTACGAGTGCGGCATGGACCCCATCGGCGACGCCCGAGGCCGCTTCACCGTGCGCTTCTACATGGTCGCCATGCTCTTCATCCTCTTCGATGTCGAAGCCGTCTTTATGCTGCCCTGGGCCGTCATCTTCCGCCGCCTGCCCGCCCTCACCGGCTCGCGCATGTTTGGCTTCTACGAGATGCTTGTCTACCTCGGCTTCGTCGCGGTCGGACTCTTCTACGTCTGGAAGAAAGGCATCCTCGACTGGGCCAACGACAAAGGAGACCTCTGATGTACGATCCCGCCTCCGCGTTCACCGGCAAGCCAGCCGTCTTCGAAGCGCATCCTGAAAACGCTGCCGTCAAAGCCCTCGCAGATCTCGCCACCGACGCAAAGTTCGATCGGAACGAACTCACCCTCACCATCGCTCGCGAGAACATTATCGCCGCCTGCCAGGCCGTCCAGCAGGCCGGCTACAACTTCCTCGAAGACGTCACCGCCGTCGACTGGCTCCCCTCCGAGCCGCGCTTTCAGATCACCTACCACATTCTCTCCATGTCGATGAAGCAGCGCGTCCGCCTCGTCGTTCGCCTCGACAGCAACGGTGCGGCCATCGACAGCATCACCCCCGTCTGGCCGTCCGCTAACTTCTACGAGCGCGAGGTCTTCGATCTCTTCGGCGTTCATTTCGGCGGCCACCCCAACCTCAAGCGCATCATGATGCCCGAAGACTGGCAGGGCCATCCCCTGCGCAAGGACTACCCCGTGGAGGGCTATCGCTAATGACTCCCCCCGTACAAGACTTTGAAGAAATAAAAGGTGCGGCAGCACTCGATCCCGGCGTAGAAGACGTAGTCGCCAACTCCGCGCGCAACCGGCAAAATCCCGAAGGCAAAGACCAGACCATGGTCATCAACATGGGCCCGCAGCACCCGTCGACCCACGGCGTGCTCCGCCTCGTGCTTGAAATCGACGGCGAGACCGTAGTCTCCCTCGCCCCCGACATCGGCTATCTCCACACCGGCATCGAGAAGACCTGCGAGGCCAAGTTCTACCAGCAGGTCGTGCCGCTCACCGACCGCATCGACTATCTCTGCCCCATGACCAACAATCTCGCCTACTGCCTCGGCGTAGAGAAGTTGTTAGGCCTCGAGATCCCGGAGCGCGCCCAGTACCTCCGCGTCCTGCTCAACGAACTCACCCGCATCCAGTCGCATCTGGTCTGGCTCGGCACCCACGCCATGGACATTGGCGCGCTCACCATCTTCCTCTATTGCTGGCGCGAGCGCGAAGACATCATGCGCATCTACGAAAACGTCTCCGGCCAGCGCATGATGACCAGCTACTTCCGCATCGGCGGCCTCGCCCTTGAGCCGCCCCTGGACTTCTACAAGCAGGTCCAGGACTTTCTCAATAAGATGCCCGCGGCCATCGACCAGTACGAGAACCTGCTCACCGGCAATCCCATCTGGATGAACCGTCTCAAGGGCGTAGGCACCCTCTCGGCCGCCGACGCCATCGCCCTCGGCGTCACCGGGCCTCCCCTGCGCGCCTCGGGCGTCGATTGGGACCTTCGCCGCGACATGCCCTATTCCGGCTACGAGAAGTTCCAGTTCGCCGTGCCTGTCTCGAACGACGGCGACGTCTGGGCCCGCTACGTCGTCCGCATGCAGGAGATGCGCGAGTCCCTCAAGATCTGCCAGCAGGCCTTGGATCTGTTAGCCGGCATGCCCACCGGCCGCATCGTAGCCGACGCCCCCAAGATCATCCTGCCCGACCGCGAAAAAATGAAGACCGAGATGGAGTCCCTCATCCATCACTTCAAGATCGTCACCGAAGGCTTCGGCGTCCCGGCAGGCGAGGTCTTCCAGGCCGTCGAATCCCCTCGCGGCGAGATGGGCTACTACATCGTCTCCGACGGTACCGCCAAACCCTATCGCGTCCACATGCGCAATCCGTCCTACGCCACCCTGCAGGCCCTCGAAACCATGTGCAAAGGCCGCCTTCTCGCCGATGTAGTCGCCGTCATAGGATCGATCGACATCGTCCTCGGAGAGATTGACCGCTAAGTTGACCAGCGCCTTTGTTCCAAATATATGACTCTCCTTAAAATATGACTCTCCTTAACAAGATAGCCGTGGTGACGGGAGGTAGCAGGGGCATCGGTGCAGCTATCGTCTCTCGCCTGACCCAAGCTGGTGCGACGGTCTTCTTCAACTATCATCAGGATCCCAAGGCGGCTGACGATCTTGTCAGGACCATACATCAAGCCGGAGGCAAGGCTATGGCCTTGAAAGCTGATGGCGCGGATTTCGAAGCTATGCGAGATTTCTGCTCCGAGGTCATCAACCAGTCCTCCGAGGTGGACATTCTAGTCAACAATGTCGGGACAGCTTCCATCACGCCTATGCCTTTGGGATCGGTGGACCCGAAAGAATACGATCGTATCTTCGACCTGAACACACGGGGTCTGTTCTTTACCAGTCAGCACCTGCTTCCTCACCTTCGTGACGGCGGCCGAATCGTCAACATTTCCAGCGTCGCCTCGCGATGGGTTGCAGGCGGCCGCTCGGTCTATGCCGGATCGAAGGCGGCGATCGAAGCCTTTACACGTGTTTGGGCGGCGGAACTGGGAGGCCGAGGTATTACAGTAAACAGCGTATCTCCAGGGCTCGTGGACACAGAGCGTTTAAGAAGGATCATGCCGCCGGAAGTTCAAAAAAGCTTTCTAGGTGCAACGCCTCTTGCACGGCTTGGCCAACCCGACGATATCGCCAACGTAGTTTTCTTTCTCTGCAGCACCGAAGGTGGTTGGATGACCGCCCAGAACCTAACAGCGAGCGGTGGGCTAGGTTGAGCAATTTGCTCTGATCTATTTGAACTGATAGAGATGACATGCCGGTATCGACGAAAATCTGCGAGAGCGAACGCCTCCATATCGAACTGTGGACCTCCTGGGCTTCGCTGCTTCGCTCCTACGCAGCCGCTCATGGACTCAACAGCCGGCATCACGCAGTCGTAGAAGTCGGCGCAGACGAAATCACGCTTCGAGTGGCCGACCGATGGCTTCGCTTCACCCACGAGCAAGTCGAAGACAGTGACGGTAATCGCTCAAGCTTCGCCCTTCAAGAAGACGGAACTGTTAAGCTTAACGAAACCACCGAAGAGATGGACCTTGCCGCCGAACAGCTGGCGCGGGAGATGATGCAGTGAGCACAGTCGCCAACACGATCTTTTCACCGGAGCTGGCCGCCCGCTTCGACAAACTCGTCACCATCTACCCGCTTAAGCGCTCAGCACTCGTCCCCATGCTGCTCTACGCGCAGGACGAGATCGGCTACGTCTCGGACGCCGTCATATCCGAGATCGCCCAGCGCATCGGCATCCTCGAACTCGACGTCCGCAACGTTCTCAGCTATTACTCCATGCTTCGCACCAAGCCCGCAGGCAAATACAACGTGCAGGTCTGCACCAATATCTCCTGCATGCTGCGCGGCGGGTACGCGATCCTCGACCACTGCAAGCACAAGCTCGGCATCGGCCATAAACAGACCACCCAGGACGGCGTCTTCTCGCTCGAAGAGGTCGAGTGCATCGGAGCCTGCTGCTGGGCGCCTGCCATGCAGATCAACTACGACTTCCACGAAGACCTCACCCCCGAAAAAGTCGACGTCCTCTTCCAGATGTACCGCGACGGCCACGGCCAGAACGAGCCGCCAAAGGATGTGAAGTAATGCCAGCCCTCGTCAGCCATCCCGATGAAATCAAAGTCGTCTCTCGCCGCTTCGGCATGGGCGCGACCGACATCGACAAGTACCTCGAGCTCGACGGCTACAAGGCCGTCCAGAAGGCCATCGCCGAGGGCCCCGAGATGGTCAACTTCATCCTCAACACCATGAAGGCCTCCGGCCTGCGTGGTCGCGGCGGAGCCGGCTTCCCCACCGGCATGAAGTGGTCGTTTGTCCCCAAGCAGTCGGAAAAACCGAAGTACGTCCTGGTCAACGGCGACGAGTCCGAGCCCGGCACCTGCAAGGATCACGTCCTCTTCCTGCACGACCCCCACGCCGTCATCGAAGGCACCATGATCGCCGGCCTCGCCATCGGCTCCAAGCTCGGCTTCATCTATCTCCGCGGCGAGTATCGCTACCTCCTCACCATCGTCGAAAAGGCCATAGCCGATGCCTACGAGCGCGGCTTCCTCGGCAAGAACATCTTCGGCTCCGGCCTCGACTTCGACATCATCACCCAGACCGGCGCGGGAGCCTACGAGGTCGGCGAGGAGTCCGCCCTCATGGAGTCGCTCGAAGGCAAGCGCGGTATCCCCCGCATCAAGCCGCCCTTCCCCGCCGTCGTCGGGCTATATGGCGGCCCGACGGTAATCAACAACGCCGAGACCATCGCCAACGCCCCGCACATCCTGCTCATGGGAGGCGAGGCCTATGCCAAGCTCGGCACCGAACGCAACGGCGGCACCCGCCTCTTCGGCATCTCCGGTCATGTAGCCCGCCCCGGCGTCTACGAACTCCCCATGGGCTACTCCCTCCGTAAGGCCATCTACGACGTAGCCGGCGGCGTTCCCAACGGCAAGAAGCTCAAAGCCGTCGTCCCCGGCGGCGCCTCCTGTCCCGTCCTCACCGCCGATGAGATCGACGTCGGCCTCGACTTCGACCAGATGGGCAAGGCAGGCACCATGCTGGGCTCAGGCGGCATCGTGGTGCTCGACGAGACCGTCTCCATTGTCGAGTTCGCCCTCCGCACCATCGCCTTCTACCAGCACGAGTCCTGCGGTTGGTGCATCCCCTGCCGCGAGGGCACCGACTGGATCAAGAAGACCCTCACCCGCGTCTACAACGGCGGCGGCACCAAAAAAGACGTAGACAACGTCCAGTACCTCGCCGAAAACATGATGGGCCGCACCTTCTGCCCGCTCGGCGACGCCGCCGCCATGCCCACCCTCGGCTTCGTCAAAAAGTTCCGCAAAGAGTTCGAAGACTATATCGCCGGCAACAAAGCCGGGACACCAATCATTACCGTCGAGCAGCTCGTGGGGGCGGCTCACTAATGGCTAATACAGTCAACTTCGCGCAGCCTGCGTCTTTTGCCTGGGATGAGCAAAAAAGCCTCCGCGCTTTGGAGAAGCAGCTTTCGGAATTGGAGCAACTGAAAGGTAAACGTTATACCGAAGTACGCCAAAAGGAAGAAGAATGGAAGCAACTCACTGAGATGATCTTCGAGCATTCATTCTCACAAGCAAGCCAAAATCAACGTAATTTTGGTTTCGCAAAAAATAAGGGCACCTATCGGATGGGTGGTGTACCCCCAATGATTTTGCAATCAAACTTCGACCAACGAATCGAAGCATTTGAAACTTGTGTGAAAAGTGCGATCGCAGGTATTCGCATTAGTCTTTCCGAACCTGAAATTCAAGGTCACTATGACGCGGGTGACCCATTTGCGTTTTACAAAGATTTGAAAAGCCTTGTGAGGGGCGCTAGTCGACAGTTTTTTCTGATCGATGCTTATCTAGATATTCAGCTTTTTGAGCTTTACGTTGACGATATTCCACCCACAGTAGATGTTCGAATCCTAAGCAATAACTTGAAATCGGCGGTGATATCCATTGGTCAACTCTTCGCTACAAAACATGCAAGTTTTGAACTCAAAAGCGCTGGCACACTGCATGATCGCATTCTCTTCGTCGATGACCGCTGTTGGGCAATAGGTCAATCTATAAAAGACGCTGCCGTTAAGAAGCCGACTTACATCGTCGAGCTTGGATCAACGACACAAGCATCAATATATCAACCAATTTGGAACAACGCGACGAGCGTTGTTAAGAGTTAATTCGGATAAGAAAATGCCAGACATAACCTTCACAGTAGATGGAAAACAACTCACCGCCCCCGCAGGCACCCTCCTCATCGAGGCCTGCAAGACCGCCGGCATCGAGATCCCCGCCTTCTGCTACTACCCCGGCCTCTCGCTCCAGGCAGCCTGCCGCATGTGCGTCGTCCGCATCGAGAAGATGCCCAAGCTCCAGACCGCCTGCACCACCCCGGTCGCCGAGGGCATGGTCGTCCAGACCGAGACCCCTGAGATCGCCCAGGCCCGCAAAGCCACCCTGCAACTCCTCCTCGGCAACCACCCCCTCGACTGCCCCGTCTGCGACGCTGGCGGCGAGTGCGAGCTCCAGGACATGACCTTCAAGTACGGCGCCGCCGACAGCTTCTACGCCGAACCCAAAAACCACCGCGAAGAGCAGAAGTGGTCTCCCGTCGTCTACTTCGACCGGCCACGCTGCATCCTCTGCTATCGCTGCGTGCGCATGTGCGGCGAAGGCATGGACGTCTTCGCCCTCGGCATCCAGAATCGCGGCGCATCCAGCGTCATCGCCCCCAACGTCCCCGCGCACATGTCCCCCGACGACCTCGCCCACGTTGACTGCGAGCAGTGCGGCATGTGCATCGACGCCTGCCCCGTCGGTGCGCTTACCTCCGGCACCTATCGCTACAAGACCCGCCCCTGGGAGATGAACCACGTCGGCACCATCTGCACCCACTGTGGCGACGGCTGCAAGACCACCCTCGGCGTCCGCTCCACCTCCGACGGCAGCGAGATCGTCCGCGGCGACAACCGCGACAAGTCCGGCATCAACGGCGACTTCCTCTGCAACAAGGGCCGCTACGCCTTCGACTTCGCCAACAACGAAACCCGCATCACCCAGCCGCTCGTCCGCCAGCCCAACGGCGAACTCCAAGCCGTCTCCTGGGAGATCGCGCTCGACCACGTGGGCAGACACTTCCGCGAGCTCCGCGACACCCGTGGCGGCAAGTCCATCGGCGTCATCGGTTCCAACCGCACCACGAACGAAGAGTCCTACCTCCTGCAGAAGTTCGCGCGCACCGTCCTTGGCACGAACAATATCGACCACCATCGCACTGCCGACTACGCCACCTTCGCCCAGGCCCTCGCCGGCCAAGGCGCGAAAGCCGCCTCCTGGCGCGACACCCTCACTGCACCCGCCATCATGATACTTGGCGGCGACCCCACCATCCAGGCCCCCGGCACCGCGTGGAACCTTCGCACCAACGTCCGCAACAACCGCGCGCGGCTCTACGTAGCCAACTCCTCCGAGATCAAGCTCCGCCGGCAGGCCAAAGCCTTCGTCCACATCGCCCCCTTCAGCTACGGCGCGCTCGCCAGCTTCCTCGCGGGAGATGACTCCGCTGTCGACGCGCTGACGCACCCCGGCGCAGACGCACAGTCCTTCCACGACTTCCGCACCGCCGTCCGTGCCGAAGAGAGCCTGCTCGTCCTGCTCGGCTCCGAGTTCCGCAGCGGCGACCTCAAACGCCTGCTCGCCTTCGGCACTACGCTGCCGAACCGCAAGTTCGCCCTTATCTCCGATTACGTCAACTCGCGCGGCGCAGCCGACATGGGCCTGCTTCCCGACCTGCTCCCCGGCTACACCCCGCTCGCCGGCAATGGCCCCTTCGCCGAATACATCACACGGGAGAACGCAGCCGACCTCAAGACCGCTGGTCTCGACATGCTCCAGATCTTCGAAGCCGCCAGCCGCAACGAGCTCTCCGCCCTCTATGTCGTCGGCGCAAACCCCGTCTCCCGCTACAGCATCGATCCCGCTTCGCTCACCAACACCTTCGTCGTAGTGCAGGACATGTTCCTCACCGAGACCGCCGCTGTTGCCGACGTCATCCTCCCCGCCGCGAACCTCTACGAAAAATCCGGCTCCGTCACCAACAGCTACGGCGACCTCCAGCAGGTCAACAAAGCAGGCGACCGCGCCGGCGTCCGCACCGACTTTGAGATGATCGTCCGCATCGCCGACAAGATGGGAGCGAACATGCAAGCCCTTGTCCCTTTCGGCAAATACCCCAAGGGCACCCGCGCGGCTGGCACACTGGGAGACATGGGCCAGACCCGCGGCGCGCAGTCCGGCGAGGCCGACCGCCACTCCGTCTGGCTCACCGCCCAAAACCTCGAACCCCGCCTCAGCCCCTTCGACACCCACGCCATCCTCGACGAGATCCAGCGTCTCGTCCCCGGTTACAATCTCCTCCGCCTCCAGCTCCTCAGCGGCAACGACCAGCACCTCGAACCCGCGGCCACCGCTCCTCTGGTCCAGATAGAAAACCGCCGCGACCTCGTACTCCCGGCCAACGACACCCTCTTCACCTCAGGCACCCTCGGCCGTTACTCCGCCATGCTCTCCGACCTCCAGCACAACGAGAGCCTCCGCCCCCCCACCGGCCTCACCCAGATCGAAGCCGCCGCCGACTAATGGCCCGGGCCATAAATCGTTGATGTATTATCCGTATCTTGTTGTTCGTCGTCATCCTGAACGAAGTGAAGGATCCCCGCATTTCGTCATTGTCTGTTTCATGTCATGGCTTTTACCGGCACGTTCGGACCGATCATTTCTTCAACTTGTTTACGATCCATCGCCGCAGGACGCTCCATGTTGAACCGATATGAAACCGGCCCCATTGCTACCGTGCTCGTCATCGTAACCGCACTTGCTCTCTGCGCATTCGACATCTTCGACGCACTTCGCTTTCATCACAAGATGGGCTGGCTCAACGCAGAAGGTACCCTTCTCATCCTCGTCGTCTTTCACCAACGTTTCCGGCACCACAAAGACTAGGTACGACTGGATTCCAATGCACCTCTCCGAATTCGAAACATTTCTCCTGCTCAGCATTCTCAAGGTCGCGGTCGTCCTCGTGATTACCCTGACCGCGGTCGCCTACACCGTCCTGCTCGAGCGCAAGGTTCTCGGCCGCATCCAGAACCGCTGGGGACCCTCGCGCACCGGTCCCTTCGGTCTGCTCCAGCCCCTCGCCGACGGCATCAAGCTCTTCCTCAAGGAAGACCTCATGCCGCTGGCCGCCGAGCGCCCCCTCTTCGTCATCGCCCCCATCATAGCCCTGGTCTGCTCGCTGATCTCCATCTCCGTCGTGCCCTTCGGCGCCATCACCCGCGTCCATGGTGTCGACATCTTCGAGATCGCCAACTTGAACATCGGGCTGCTCGTCATCCTCGGCATCACCTCGATCGGCGTCTACGGCATCGCCCTCTCCGGCTGGTCCTCAAACAATAAGTTCGCCCTGCTCGGGAGCCTCCGCGCCACCTCGCAGATGATCAGCTACGAGCTAGCCCTCGGTCTCTCGCTGGTCGGCGTCGTCCTGCGCGCCCAGTCGCTTAATCTCCGCGATATCGTCAACAGCCAATCCGCCCACGGCCTGCTCAGCTGGAACTTCTTCGGCGGCTTCCAGTTCGTCGCCTTCTTCGTCTACATCATGTCCGCCTACGCCGAGACCAACCGCTCTCCCTTCGACCTCCCCGAGGCTGAGTCCGAGCTCGTCGCCGGCTATCACACCGAATACTCCTCCATGAAGTTCGCCATGTTCTTCATGGCCGAGTACGCCAACATGATCACCGTAAGCTGCGTCGCCTCCCTGCTCTTCTTCGGCGGAGCCGCAAGCCCCCTCGGTCATCTTCTTCCCGCGAACTTCGGCGGCGCTATCCTCACCGCGATCTTTCCCATCCTCTGGTTCGTCTTGAAAGTTCTGATCTTCCTGCTCCTTTTCATCTGGGTGCGCGGCACGCTGCCCCGCTTCCGCTACGATCAGCTCATGGGCTTCGGCTGGAAGTTCCTCCTTCCCGTCGCCATGGCCAACATCATCATCACCTCGCTCGTCATGGCCTTGCGCGGCTGAAGACCGGGATCTCTGGCGAACCACTGTTCCACTTGCCGTTCTAGTGGCACTTGCTTTTCTTGTTGTCATCCCCGAAGTGGATCTGCTGTTTCCCGGCTTTGATATGTGCCGTTGCAGTCACCTTAGTCGAAGTCATCACCGCTCTCATCCGCAATCAGCAGAACGCAGCAAAGAATCCTCCGCAATTCCTCTTCGCTGTGGCGCGTTTCTCCTCCGTTTGCGTTCTAGAGCATTTACAATCAACAGAAAGCCAAGCAGTCTTGCCCGGTCTCACGCGATTCATAGAAGGACCCACGGAACACCATGCAACTGGCACTCTTTATCACCTTTGGCGCGCTCGCGGTCGCAGGAGCACTCAATCTCCTCCTGCAGCGCCACCCCATCAACTCCGCCCTCTCGCTGGTCGTCGTCATGATGTCCCTCGCCGTCCTCTACTGGTCCCTCGGCGCAGAGTTCCTCGCGGCTGCCCAGGTCATCGTCTACTCCGGCGCCATCATGGTCTTCTTCGTCTTCGTCATTATGCTGTTGAACGCCGGCGAAGAGGAACGCACCACCGGCAGCCGCGCCGCCTATATCGCCGGCTTTCCCGGAGCCGCCGCCATCTTCTGCCTGCTCAGCTTCGTCTTCCTCTCCGAGCGCCACGCCCTCGGCACCGCCAACGTCGGCGGCTATCTCAACCACTTCACCAGCAACATCTCCGAGATCAGCACCATCCTCTTCACCAAACTCCTGCTGCCGTTCGAAGTCACCTCCGTCCTCATCCTGGTCGCCATCCTCGGAGCCGTCGTGCTCGCGCGAAAGGAGCAGTAGTGATCGCCGCCCAGGTCCCCACCGCCTACTACCTCATCCTTGCCGCTGTCCTCTTCTCCATCGGCGTCGCCGCCTTCCTCATCAAGCGCAACCTCATCACCGTCTTCATGTCGATCGAGCTCATGCTCAACGCTGTCAATCTCACCTTCGTCGCCTTCGCCCACATGTGGCATCAGGTCTCCGGCCAAATCTTCGTCTTCTTCGTCATGGTCGTCGCCGCAGCCGAAGCCGCCGTCGGCCTCGCCATCATCATTGCCATCTTCCGCACCCGCCAGACGCTCAACGTCGACCAGATCGACCTGATGAAATCTTGACTCCTATGCCGACCGAATCCCTCTGGCTGATCCCGCTCTTCCCTTTCGCCGGCTTTCTCCTCAACGGAACCCTCGGCCGCCGCCTCCCTCGAGCCCTAGTTACCGCCGTCGCCCTCCTCTGCACCGCCATCCCCGCCGCCATCGTCGCGTGGCTCTGGCTTGCCATGAAAGCCGCGGGCGCTCCCGAAGCCATCCGAACCGTCGGCGGCCCATGGATTCAGATCACCGGTCTCCAAATCGACTTCGCCTTCACCGTCGATCACCTCACCCTCATCATGCTCGGCGTCGTCACCGGCGTCGGCTTCCTCATCCATCTCTACTCCGCCGGCTACATGGCCCACGAAGACGGCTACTGGCGCTTCTTCGCCTATCTCAACCTCTTCATGTTTTTCATGTCGGTCCTCGTCCTCGCATCGAGCTTCCTCCTCCTCTTTGTCGGCTGGGAGGGCGTCGGTCTCGCCTCCTACCTGCTCATCGGCTTCTACTTCAAGCGCGACTCCGCCGCCAACGCCGGCAAAAAAGCCTTCATCGTCAACCGCATCGGCGACTTCGGTTTCCTTCTCGCCATGTTCCTTCTCGTCCGCGAGTTCGGCTCGCTCAACTTCCACCACATCTTCAACGCCATCACCGTCAATCCCGACTGGCACGGCGGCGTCCTCACCGCCATAGCCCTCCTGCTCGTCCTCGGAGCCGCCGGCAAATCCGCCCAGATCCCCCTCTACGTCTGGCTGCCCGACGCCATGGAAGGCCCCACCCCAGTCTCCGCCCTCATCCACGCGGCAACGATGGTCACGGCCGGCATCTATATGGTCGCGCGCTGCCACACTTTGTTTGACCGCAGCCCTTACGCGCTCGGCATAGTCGCCTGCATCGGCGCAGCCACCGCCATCTTCGCTGCCTGCATCGGTCTAGTCCAGCATGACATCAAGCGCGTCCTCGCCTACTCCACCGTCTCCCAGCTCGGCTACATGTTCCTCGCCTGCGGAGCCGGAGCCTACGCCGCCGGCATCTTCCACCTCATGACTCACGCCTTCTTCAAGGCGCTGCTCTTCCTTGCCGCTGGCTCCGTCATTCACGCCTTGAGTGGAGAACAAGACATGCGCAACATGGGCGGCCTCCGCAAGCGCATCCCCATCACCTTCTGGACCATGACTGCGGGCGTCTTCGCCATTTCGGGCATCTACCCTTTCGCCGGCTTCTTCTCCAAAGACGAGATCCTCTACAGCGTCTTCATCTCCCCCAACCCGCTCGGCAAGCTCCTCTGGTTCCTCGGACTCGTAACCGCAGGCCTGACCTCCTTCTATATGTTCCGCCTCTGGTTCAAAACCTTCTTCGGCCCCCAGCGTTTTACTCAGCAAGCCGACCTTCACGAACACGGCGCAGCCGTCCATTCCCATGCCGGCACTCACGCCGTGATGGAAGCCGAGCACGACTCCGGCCAGGCCGCTCATCCCCACGACGTCCACGAATCGCCGTGGATCATGCTCTTCCCCCTCGTCATCCTCGCCATCCTTTCCATCATCGGCGGCTGGGTCGGCATCCCCGCAGCCCTCGGCGGCCACAACGAGATCGGAAATTTCTTAGCCCCCGTCTTCGCCAACGGCGCACCTCAGCAGGCCGCCGAAACCGGCAGCCGCAGCCTCGAACTTACCCTCGCCGCCATCTCCCTCCTCACCGCCTTCGTCGGCCTCTTCATCGCCTACCTCTTCTACTACAAGAGACCCGGCACCGCCGCAGCCCTCGCCCAACGAGCTCCCGCGCTCTATCGCTTGGTCGACCATAAGTTCTACGTCGATGAGATCTACAACTCCGTCCTCGTCCAGCCGCTGCTCATGTTCTCCTGCCTCATCCTCCAGTTCGCCATCGACGGCGGCATCGTCAACGGCTCCGCCGCAGCCGCCGGAGCCTCCACCCGCGGCCTCGGCTCCCTCGTCCGCCGCGTCCAATCCGGAAACATCCGCTCCTACGCAGGATGGCTCGCCCTCGGAGCCGCCGCCGTCCTGCTCGTCATGATCTTCGGCCGCTCGCTTTGGCTGCTCTAAAGCTTTAGCCTGGTTTTGCTTTTCTGGTTGTCATCCCCACAGGGGATCTGCTTTGCACCTGCGCTCAGAAGACTCGTACACGCACCGCCAAGGGAATCAATGAACCTCGACCAAACCATCCTGACCGCCATCACCTTCGTCCCCCTCGCAGGCGCGGTCCTGCTGGCCTTCCTCCCCGACCGCGGCAAACTGATGCAATGGGCCGCCCTCGCCGTCACCCTCATCACCTTCGCCCTCACCCTCTATCTTCCCTTCCACTACGACTACGCCGCCGCGGCAGGCACCTTTCAAAGCGCCGGCGGCAACTTTCAATTCGCCCAGAACGCAGACTGGATCGCCTCTCCCGCCATCCGCTATCACCTCGGCGTCGACGGCCTCTCCATGTGGCTCGTCGTCCTCACCGGCTTTCTCGCCCCCTTAGGCGTCCTCATCTCCTGGCGCACCATCTCCGAGCGCAAGAAACTCTTCTACATCCTCTTCCTGCTCCAGCAGGTCGCCATGCTCGGTATCTTCGTCTCGCTCGACCTCTTCCTCTACTACGCCTTCTGGGAGCTCTCCCTCGTTCCCTTGACGCTCCTCATCGCCACCTTCGGCCGCACCGCCAACCGCCGTCGCGCCGCCATCAAGTACTTCCTCTACACCTTCATTCCCTCGGCCATCCTGCTCGTCGGCATCCTCTGGCTCTACGCGAAGACCGGCACCTTCCAGCTCCCCGAGCTCGCCGCACTTGCCGCCGCCCACAACATCTCCGGCAACTCCGCCGCGCTCTGGCTCGCCTCCCTCGCCTTCCTCTTTGCCTTTGCCGTAAAGGTCCCCGCCTTTCCGCTTCACGGCTGGCTCTCGGACGCCATCGCCGAAGCCCCAACAGCCGCCGTCATGGTCCTCGCCGGCAAGCTCGGCCTCTACTCTATCCTGCGCTTCTCCTTCAGCATCTTCCCCGAGCAGTCCCGCCACATCGCCCCCCTGATGATCGCTCTCGGAGCCATCGGCATCGTCTACGGCGCGCTCATCGCTCTTGTCCAGAAAGACCTTAAGCAACTCGCCGCCTACGGCACCCTCGGCCACGTCAGCGTCGTCCTGCTCGGAATCTTCACCTTTACGATCGCCGGCATGGACGGCGGCATCTACGCCACGCTCAACGAAGGCATCGGCGGCGGTGCCTTCTTCATGCTGCTCGGCATCCTCTACGAGCGCTACGGCACCTACGACATGCGCGACTACGGCGGACTCGCCCAAAAGCTCCCCTGGATGGTCACCTTCTTCGTCATCACCTCGCTCTCGGTCATCGGCCTGCCCATGCTCAACGGCTTCGTCGGCGAGTTCCTCGTTCTCACCGGCGCCATGCAATCCACCGTCACGCACCATACCGGGTGGACCGTCCTCGCCACCACCGGCGTCATCCTCACCGCCTCCTACATGCTCTGGATGATCCAGCGCGTCTTCTACGGCGACCTTAACTTCAACACCGCCGAGGTCCCCGCCCCCGACCTCAACCTCCGCGAGCACCTTGCCCTCTGGCCCATGATAGTCCTCATGCTCCTCATGGGCGTCTTCTCCCCTTACTGGATGCGCGCCATCGACACCGCCGGCACCGGCCTCGCCCAGCAGCCCGTCTCAAGTCCCGCCGCCGAAGCCCAGGTGCCCCATCCTTTGCAGCTTTACCGCGATGAACTGGATACCACCAACAGCCGGGTGCCCCATCCTTCGCAGTCTCACCGCGAAGGGTGGGATACCGCCACCCTCACCGAAGGAGGCCCCCGCTAAATGTCCACAAACCTTCTGGCCCTCCTCCCCGAGATCATTCTCACCCTCACCGGCGTCCTCGTTATGCTCGCCGAGCCTTGCCTCAAACCCGCCTCGTCCCGCAAGCCCCTCGGCTGGCTCGCCATCAGCGGCACCATCGCCGCCCTCATCGCAAGCTGGTACCAGATCCCGCTCGGCACCCTCCATGCCTTCTCCGGCACTATCCAGGTCGACGCCTTCTCCATCCTCTTCCACTTCGTCATCGGAGCCGTCGTCCTCGTCACCCTCCTCACCTCGCTTGACTACTTCCACGGCAACGCCTCCCACGCCGGCGAATACTTCGCCCTCCTCTGCTTCGGCGCCGTCGGCATGATGCTCATGACCTGCTCCGTCGAGCTCCTCATGGTCTTCGTCGGCCTCGAGATCTCCTCCATCTCCACCTACATCCTCTGCGGCTTTCGCAAAGGCCAAGCCACCGGCTCCGAGTCCGCGATCAAGTACTTCCTGCTCGGCTCCTTCGCCACCGCCTTCTTCCTCTACGGCGTCGCACTCGCCTTCGGAGCTACCGGCAGCACCAACATCTACGCCATCGCCCACGGTCTCCAGGCCACCGCCACGCCGCGCCTAGCCTTCCTCGCTCTCGCCTTGATCCTCATCGGTATCGGCTTCAAGGTCTCCGCCGCCCCCTTCCACGTCTGGACCCCCGATGTCTACCAGGGCGCCCCTGCCCCCGTCGTCGGCCTCATGTCCACCGCCCCCAAAGCCGCCGCCTTCGCCGTGCTCCTCCGCATCACCTTCACCGGTTTCCCCGCCATGCAGCACCGCTGGGTCGTTCTCCTTTGGATTCTCGCCGCCCTCTCGATGACCATCGGCAACCTCGGCGCCCTTCAGCAGCGCGACGTCAAGCGCATGCTCGCCTACTCCTCCATTGCCCACGCCGGTTACCTGCTCGTCGCCTTCACCGCCTTCCCCTTCGACGGCATCGCCGCCGCCTGCTTCTACACCGCCTCCTACGCCGCCATGCAGGTCGGAGCCTTCGCCATCCTCACCCAGATCTCCGGCTACGACGAGCGCGCCCGCACCATCGACGACTACACCGGCCTCGCCCACACCCGTCCCTACCTCGCCGCCCTGCTCGCCTTCTTCCTCCTCTCGCTCATCGGCATCCCCTTCACCGGCGGCTTCTTCGGCAAGTTCTACGTCTTCTCTGCCGCCATCCACAGCGGCAATCTCTGGCTTGCCGTTATCGGCCTGCTCAACAGCGGCGTGGCCTGCTTCTACTATCTCCGCCTGCTCGCCGCCGTCTACACCCGCCCCGGCGCCGACACCAGCCGCCTCACCCAGCTCCGTCGCATCAGCGTCCCCGCGTCCATCGGCCTCGCCCTCGCCGCCGTCGCCA
The DNA here is from genome assembly GCA_965277545.1 of Edaphobacter sp. Classification (GTDB taxonomy): domain Bacteria; phylum Acidobacteriota; class Terriglobia; order Terriglobales; family Acidobacteriaceae; genus Edaphobacter. The sequence continues at coordinate 3,354,980 of OZ255826.1, read as the reverse complement.
CCCTGGTCCTCGGCGTCCTGCCCAGCGGCGCCGTCTCCTTCGCCGAGTACGCCAGCCACTCCACTCTTATCGAACAGGGCAGGCAGGCATGCGTCGCCTCGCCCGGCAACTGCCGCATCCCGCTCGCCTTCGACATTAAGTAGCCATCAAATAGCCGCCCGCTCGCACTTGCACCCATCGCGCTCGCGCCACATCAGCCGCGCAAATCCACTCGCACCGAGTGTCCACACCCGGCCAATCGAAGAATATCTGCGCGGCCTTTTCGCCGTAATGCAAAAAATCTGCATCTGACCTCCATGTGGCGAACTTACGCCCGAACGGAGAAAATAAGAGATGCTCATCCTTCTAATTGTTCTGATTTTGGTGTTCGGCTTCGGTGGCTACCGCATGGGTCCCGGCCTCGGCTACTACGGAGGAGGCGGCATCAGCCTCATCCTGCTCATCGTCCTCATCCTGCTTCTTCTCAAAGTCATCTAGCTTCTCCCCCACGTACCGGTGAAAGCTGACGAGGTTGAAAACCCATGTCTCGACTCTTCGGGCATGGGTTTGCTCGTTGAGCTTCTATCGAGCATCCGGACCACCACACTTCAATATCAACTCAGCCCTGTCGTGCTCCGTCTCTCGCGTCTGCTTTTTTTGTCATCCTCGAAGAGAATCTGCTGTCTTGGTTTCATCCAAGATGATCTTCGGTTGTCATTCAAATCCAGCCGCGTCCAAAACTGCAGCGCAACGCAGCTGGAGCGGTTCTGCAGAGGTGTACACCAAACCAGCGCGTCATTCTGAGCGAAGCGAAGAATCCCCGCATTTTTTTCTCAACGCCGCACCGGTGTATACCTAAAAGAAAACTTCCTAAAAGCCGGACGAAGCATTGCCGCAACCACGATCCACCCAGGCGCCCTATGAAGATCGGTATCACCTGTTATCCCACCTACGGCGGCAGCGGCGTCGTCGCCACCGAGCTGGGCATCGAGCTGGCCGCCCGCGGCCACGACATCCACTTCATCACCTACTCCCAGCCCTTCCGTCTCACCGGACGCGAAGGCAATATTCACTTCCACGAGGTAGCTGTCTCCAACTACCCTCTCTTCGAACATCCTCCCTACGATCTCGCTCTTGCCACCCGCATGGCCGAGGTCGCCGAGTTCTACTCCCTCGACCTCCTCCACGTCCACTACGCCATCCCGCACTCGGTCAGCGCCCTGCTCGCCAGGCAGATGCTCGCCTCCCGCGGCCTCCACCTGCCCTTCATCACCACCCTCCATGGCACCGACATCACCCTCGTCGGCCTCGACCGCTCCTACCTGCCCATCACACGCTTCGGCATCGAGCAGTCCGACGGCGTCACCAGCATCTCCAGCTACCTGCGCGACCGCACCCGCGAGGCCTTCGGCATCACCTCCGAGATCGAAGTCATCCGCAACTTCGTCAACTGCGACGTCTACCTCCGCAACCCCGACCTAGTCGCCGCCATGCGCCCCCGCTACGCCCAGCCCGCGACAGCAAACAAGCCTCAGGAGCGCCTCCTGGTCCACCTCTCCAACTTCCGCCCCGTCAAACGCGTTCAGGACGTCGTCGAGGTCTTCGCCCGCGTCGCCCGCGCCCTCCCCGCGCGCCTCATGCTCATCGGCGATGGCCCCGACCGCAGCATCGCCGAGCACCTCGCCCGCAAGCACAACGTGCAAGACCGCATCCACTTCATCGGCAAGCAGGACAACGTCAACGAGCTCCTCCCTCTTGCCGATCTCATGCTCATGCCCAGCGAGATGGAATCCTTCGGCCTCGCCGCCCTCGAAGCCATGGCCTGCGGCGTCCCCACCATCGCCACCCGCGTCGGCGGCGTCCCCGAGCTCATCCGCAACACAGGAGATGCGAGCGACAACGGTCTCCTCTTCGAAGTAGGCGACATCGAAGCCATGTCCGCCGCAGCCATCGCGCTCCTCACTGACGACGCAAGACTCCAGGCCATGGCCCAGGCCGGACGCAAAACCGCGCAGGACAACTTCTGCGCCTCCCGCGTCATCCCCCTCTACGAGCAATACTATGAGCGCGTAGTCCGCAGATCCGAATCTCATTGAGCGCGTGTTCTCCGCAGCCCGTGGTGAGTTTTTGCATCACCGCTTGACAGAACTCTGGGATGGGCGGATTCAAGGTGCAAGTGCAACGGGATAGATTTTCTGTGACCAGTGTTGCACGAAGTCGAAGGCTCCTTCTGGGAGGAAGAGTTCTGCTGGGGCTTTCCATCCCAGGGTTTTTCGTGGCCGGGTATTGAGACACCATGCGATGTCATCGAGCTGGTCCTGGGAGAACAGCGACAGGTCGGTTCCCTTGGGCAGGTATTGCCGAAGCAGTCCGTTGGTGTTTTCGCTGATGCCGCGCTCCCACGGGGCGTGGGGGTGGGCGAAGTAGACGTCGACGCCGGTATCGGCCGTCAGTTTCTTGTGATATCTCATCTCGGAGCCCTGGTCGAAGGTCATCGAACGGCGCAGCTGGCTGTCGAAGCGGTTGAGTATCCCGGTGAAGGCCTCCGCAGTGACATCGGCCCTGCTGCTGGTCAGCTTCACCAGGGCGACGAACAGCGTGGTTCGTTCGACCAGTGTGCCGACCTGGGAGAGATTGCCCTTGCCGATGATCAGGTCGCCTTCCCAGTGACCCGGAACCAAGCGCATCTCGATCCGGCTCAGTCTTCGATGAAGAGACGATTCTCTACGCCACACTCGATCTTGAGGAGATTGAGCAGGAATCGATGACATTGGACGTAAGCGGCCATTACTCGCGGCCGGATGTCTTCAGACTTGACGTCGGATTGCCCAATAGGCGTTTCATTAAGGAATAGCCTGAAGAACCGGGTCGGCTCCTGTCGATCAAGCTGCCGATCTACAGCGGGCGGCGTTCGCGCAAGCAACCTTTGTAACTTTTACGGCTGTTCGCGTTCCTATACTTGTAACCACTTCAAATGCAGGAGCGATATTCATGACGTCTGGATTTCGAGGACTTAGCGACACAACTCCCCGCTGCATTGGATTTTCGTTCGCCCGCTCGATCCGGCATCTCGTTGCAGGTCTGGGCGTGGCAGTGGCAATGGCAGTGGGCACAGGTGCCGCACAGACGCCGCCGACTGGAATCAAAGCGCCTGGCTTCACCCTCGCGACCCCGACCGGCAACTCGGTCAGTCTTGCCGGCGAGACCGCAAAAGGCACGACGGTTCTAGTGGTGCTCCGCGGGTATCCAGGATATCAATGCCCATACTGCGTGAAGCAGGTGCACGACTTCGTGGAACACAGCTCAGAGTTTGCGGCTAAGAAGGCTAATGTTCTTCTCGTCTATCCCGGACCACCCGCTGAATTGGATCAACATGCGAAGGAGTTCCTTGCCAAACAGGCAGACCTGCCTGCGAATATCACCCTGGTCGTCGACCCAGACTACAAGATGACCAACCTGTACGGACTGCGCTGGGACGCGCCCCACGAGACCGCGTATCCAGCCACGTTCGTGCTCGACAGGAATGGCGTTATCCGGTTTGAGAAGGTCAGCCATAGTCACGGCGACCGCTCCACAGCAGAGGACGTTCTCGGCCACGTGACGACAAACTAGGTCAGCGAAGCTGCTGCTCCATAGGATCGTACGGCAGCGATGAACCAGAATATTTCGACAGCGGGTGCTGTAAGGACCGGCTGAGATCATAGGGGCACACAGGGTGTGGGGGCCTGATTGATCAAAGTTCCAAGGCACCTCGCTGTACATCCGGTGTCCCAGCCATGCGTTTGCCGACACACCTCGCCTTATCTGCCATCGCCGATTTGATTGGCATTGCAGCACTTTTCTCCAGTTTTCCAACAAAGGAAGGCTCCACGTTTCTTCCTGTTTCCTTGCGGCGGCGCATGAGGTATCCTTCGTTGTACCTCATAGCCTTCGGCAGAGATTCTGATCGGCGTTGAACACATCAAGCACAAGCGACCCGATTGGATCAAGCTCCTGCGGTAAGGCAGAATGGTAGAGCGGTTCCAGAACGTGACCGCTGGCGAGGACTCACTTTGAAGCGCGAACTGGACGGTCTGATCACGCAGATGCACAGCGCCGGCATCTCTTACGCGGAGGCTGTGCGTCAATTCAAGAAGCGCTACATCCTCGAAGTGCTCGCTCATCACAAAGGCAACCAGTGCAAGGCCGCCGACGAACTGGGCATGCATCGAAATACGCTAAGCCGCACTCTGGCAGAACTGGATCTAAATACTACTCAGATTCGGAATGGAATGCGTCGACCTCCCAGAAGCGAACGGCCTCAGATCCAAAGTATAGCGAGCGCCCGTTAGCGGTAGGCGTCGTCTAACCAGCAGTCGATGAAGACTCTCTATCAGCCGCGCGTATCCGGAGTCGCCATGTGCGCAGCGGCGTTCGCCATGTGCGGCATGACCCTCGCAGGATGGCCGCAATCAACGGCGGATCCGGAGAGGTCCTCGGCAGTGACCGGGCAGCCAGTCTCACCGGGCGATACAGGAGCGCAAGGGGGCTCTAGCAGCGCTTCGGGACGGCAGATCCAGGTTGCCGATGAAGCTTATCTTTCGGGAGCGCGTCTTTTTTCCCGCAGCGATCTTGCCGGAGCGGAGAAAGCTTTCCGGCGAGCGGCGAACCTAGACCCTACCAATCGTGACTACGCCCTGGCTTTCGCTCTCACACACCAACGGCATCTGACGGAGCTTGTGCAGGCATCCGGGCGCGCCAAGCTCCTCGGGCAAGGCGAGAAGGCCAAGGCACTTCTGGCGGAAGCAGCGCTTCTCGATCCTGAGAACAGCATGGTGGCTCAGCATCGCGACCCCGGTCTTGCGCAACCCCTCTTTCATCCAGAGATCGAACCTTGGATCCACGATGGCCCAAGAGTCACCGGACCCGTCTCCCTCGCGCCCCAGCCAGGCGAGCGCAGCTTCCACCTGCGCTCAGACGAGCAAAGCGTCGTGCGGCAAGTCTTTGCCGGCTATGGCATACGCACGGCGTTCGACGATTCGGTCACGAGAGAAGATGTGCGGTTTGATCTCGTCGACTCACCGTATCAACGAACCGTACCTATTCTGCTGAACATGACCCATCTTCTGGCTGTGCCTCTTGAGGCAAGCAGCGTGATGATCGCGAAGGACACGCCGGAAAATCGTCAGCGTCTCCAGCGCCAACTGCAAGAGACCATATTCATTCCGGGCATGACGAATGAGGAGATGGATGAACTTGGGAATGTAGTTCGGAATGTCTTCGATGTGAAACAGTTGACTGTCGAGAAGTCGGCCGGAAGTCTTGTAATCCGGGCACCCGAAGACATTCTGACGTATATCAATCTGACGCTCGCAGACCTCATCGACGGCGGCAGTCAGGTGATGCTCGAGCTGAAGCTGTACTCGGTCGCCAAGACCAATCAGCGCCATATAGGGTCGCAACTGCCCCAGCAGATCGGGATTTATAACGTGTCGTCTGCCGCAGGCAACCTGGTCAATGCTAATCAAAGTCTGGTCAGCCAGGCCATCGCCCAGGGTCTGATCCCCGCGGGTTCAAGCAATATCACTATCGCTCTCGCGCTGATCGCATCTGGGTTGGTACAGAGCACACTGCTGTCGAGCACCGTCGGTTTCTTCGGCGGCGGACTTACCCAGACGGGCGTTACCACGAATCAGAACCTGGCGTTTAATCTCGCGCTGACTGCAAGCGATACGCGCGCGCTCGACGACATCCAGGTTCGCGTCGGCGACCGGGAAACGGCAACCTTTCGGGTTGGCGAACGGTATCCCATCACGACGGCGACTTACTCCAGCGGTCTCACAGGAAACAGCGCAGGGCTGGCCAATGTTTCGATTAACGGCGTCAGTGCTGCGAGTCTTCTCAACTCCAACGTAGGGACCGCGGCTACCATCCCCGAGATTCAATACGAAGATTTGGGCCTTACGTTGAAAGCCACGCCGAACGTTCAGAAGTCGGGCGAAGTCAAGATGCATATTGATCTTAAGATCGAAGCGTTGACGGGCGGTTCGCTCAGCAACATTCCGCTGCTGAACAGCCAACAGTTCACCTCCGACGTGACTGTGGGCGACGGAGAGACGGCGATGATGGCAAGCAGCTTGAACAAGTCCGAGGCTGCAGCGATCAGCGGGCTTCCAGGACTCGGCGAACTTCCCGGCTTTCAGACGGCGCTCTCCGACACAACCACAAATACGAACTCGAGCGATCTGATTCTACTCGTCACGCCTCACGTTGTACGCCGTCGCTCAAGCATCACGGCCGGCCCGCGAATCGCGATCGACCTGCCGGAACCGACGGAATAGCCGCTGCGGTGGCAGTCGCCGCCGCCCAGGACTCGGCATCTTCTTTCTCCCATCCAGTTGCACTGCACCTGCGGCAAGAGTTGGCCTTCTCGCCTCGTCACTGATCAAAGCAATCGCGCAACTCGTGACATGCTTTGTTTGCTTCCAAGCCGCGGCGTAGGCAAAGATTCATCGCGTTGACCGCAGGAATGGCGCCCGCTATACTTGGACTCGTGAGAGCGGGAGTAGCTCAGTGGTAGAGTGCTTCCTTGCCAAGGAAGATGTCGCCGGTTCGACCCCGGTCTCCCGCTCCAATGAGCTCCTGCCTGCGGTACACTTCCTCCACAACTCAGCAGAGCGGTAGTAGAGTTCCATCCGAGGCGCGGTACCCAAGTGGTAAGGGAGAGGTCTGCAAAACCTTTATGCGTCGGTTCGATCCCGACCCGCGCCTCCATCAATTATGATTGAGAAAGTGAGCAACTTGGCTCACGGCACTTTAGATTTGTGCTGATTTTGTGCGAGCCTCTTTGTCATTAGCATCCGCACGGCGCAAGTCGTACCCACTCCCTCCGTCACATTCTTTGTTTGCCACCGCGCCGCTTGCGCATGTGGGCGGGATCAGTTCGTCAAGATCTTACGGATAGCCGGAGTGTTCGCGCCGGACGGCGGAGACCCTTTCGCGTGCGCTATCACCTAGAACTCCAGTCTCATGGTGACTTGGCCGGTGCGGTTTCCGCCGAAGTCCGAGCCGCGGGCCTGGGTGATCTGGCCGAAGTTAGCGGAGGTGACATTCAGGTTAGGATCGGCCAGGTTAGTGTGATTAAGGATGTTCGTGAAGGTGCCCTCGGCGCGGAGATGGACGCGCTCGGTCACGGGAAAGCTCTTGCTGAGACCGGAGGACAGGGTGACCGTCCCGGGGCCAACGAGGTCGCCAACCGACTCCGTGCCGAAGCGGCCGATGGGGGCTTGCACGAGCCCTGTCGCGGCATCTGGAGTATTGCTGCCGACGATGCAGTTGCTGGTGGTAGTGCCGGGGGCATCCTGAAGCGCTGCGAAGCCGGTAGTGCCGTTGGCGCCGCGACCGCCAGGACAGGTGAAAGCCGCCGGGTTGAACCACTGTGCGCGGGTATGACGGGTGGTGTTGCCACTGGCGACTCGATCCGGACGTTGCTGCCTGCTGAAGAGCGAGCCAGACCCTGTGCCGGACGGATCTGCTCCGCCGGACGGCAGATACGCTGTAAGGAACGGGCCGGTTTGGGTGACGAAGATGCCTGAGACCTGCCAGCCTCCCAGTATAAGGTTCGTTGTTCGATTGGACGCGCTGAGAAAACGCTTGCCGCGACCAGCAGGCAGCTCGTACACAGTGGTTGTCAGCCAGCGATGACGCCGCGTACCGGTGACATTGCCATAGTCGAGATGGCGATTGGTGGTGGAGGTGGCATAGTAGCCTCCCTGCTCGTCCACGAAGCTGCCTGCCTGCGAGAAGGCACCCTGCGCCCCTTGGTTGTCTGAAAGATTCTTGGCATAGGTGTAGGCGGTGTCGAAGGACAGGCCCTGGCCAAAGCGATGCGAGATCTCTGCCTGGCCGGAGTGATAGTCCGCCTGGGCCGAGGTGCTGCGCTCCGCAATGGAGTAGAAGTTGGGGAAGTTGAAGGCGGTGCGGGGCTGGTTGGCGGCGATGGTCGAGGTGGAGAGCGGGAGCATGTTGAGTTCCGGCTGCCAGATCAGATGCCAGGTATGCAGGCCGATATACGAGACACGAACAGCGAAGCCGTGGCCAAAGTCGTGATCGATGGAAAGGTTGGATTGGAGTGAATAGGGGTCGTGCCAGTGGATGTCTACCGCAGAGTTGAAGGCGACCGAGCCGTAGGCGGGCTGAAAGTTGCCGCCTGCAAAGCTGTTGGTCGAAGCGGTGGAGATATTTGGGAAGGCGAAGGCTGGACCATTTGCGGTCTGCACATTATTGAAGGTCTGCACGTTGGCCTGCAGGGTGCCGGTAAGGGCGTAGAAGAGGGCGCCGGAGGTAGTGATATTGTAGTAGCCGGCGCCGCCACGAATCGCCGTCTTGTCGTTGCCGAAGGGTCGGTACGCAAAGCCGAATCGCGGCTCAAATCGGAGAAGCGGCGTAGTGCGGAGGCCAGCGGGAACGCCTGCCTGGGTGTTGGAAAGCACGGGCGTGCAGGATGCCCCGTTGATCGTGCCTCCGGTCGCATAAGGGTTGGCCACGCCGGCTGTCGGGCAGGCGTTCAGGTTCGCTAGCTCCGCGGGAGCAAGATTCGCAACGAAACCCGCAGGATAGAGGAGCGTTCCGGACTTTGCCGTGGCCGGGTCAAAGTTGCCGATGTTGCCGCCCTTGTCCGCAAAGGCTGGATGCAATTCGTAACGGAGGCCGAAGGTGAGATTCAGGTTCGGTGCGGCCTTCCAGTTGTCCTGGGCATAGGCCGCATAGGCGTTTGAGGTGCCGTTATTGTCGGCCGTGACATTGTCGATCTGGGTTTGATAAGGCGTGCCGATGAGGAAGTCGGCGAACTGCTGGCCCGTGAAGGAGTTGGAGTTTGAGAAGAAGAAGTTGCCGTAGTTGTCGGAAGAGGAGAAGTCAAGCGGAGTAATCGCCGCGAGATGGCGAATGTCTATGCCAACGCGAAGAGTATGTTGACTGCGAGCAAGGGTGACGTTGTCGACATATTGAAAGATGCGGGATTGTTCCGTGGAGTCGAGGCGCTCGCCAAGCGAGTTGATGGTGCCGGTGTCGAAGCCGATGTGTGCAATGCCGTTGAACGGATATTGGGGTCCGACGCCAGTGAAACCAGCGGCGTTCGCCTGCGCGGCACCGTTGAATGTGTTGGTACTGCCATCCTGTTCGAGTGTGAAGCCGAACCTGAACTCATTGGCCAGGCGCGGGGTGAACGCATAGTTGAAGACGGTAGCGAAGATTCGGTATTGCCCGATTGCCGCGGAGTTCGGCAGTTTGAGGTCGACGGGCTGGACCTGGGAGATGTTCTTCGATGTGAACCGGGCGAACACGGTCCCTTTCTGGCCGAGGGTCTGATCGCCGCGAAGATCGTATTGGTTCGACACGATGTCGCGGCGGCGAGTGCTCAGATAGTTGTAGCCCGTGGTCGCCAAAGCGGTTTGGAAGCTCTCGTTACCACCGATATTTGGGTCCGGATAGAACTGCAGAAACGCAGCGGCCTGCGGACTGATAATCGGCACGGTCTGGTTTGGGTAAGCGCCTCCGGTGAAGGGATTGGTGAGGGTCGAGGTCTCCTGAGAGAAGTTTCCCTGCTTCTCCAGCGTCGTGGGCACGAGCGCCTGCAGCGGCGTGGATTGCGGAAAGCGCAGGCCCTCATAGGTCGTGAAGAAGAACGTTTTATTGCGGCCGTTATAGAGATGGGGCAGGTAGACTGGGCCTCCGATAGAGCCGCCAAAATCATTGGCGACCTTCTTCGGCTTGTTGGCGCGGTCGGTGCCAAAAGGTACGGCGTCGAAGGCGGAGTTCTGAAAATACCAGAAGGCCGAACCGTGAAGCTGATTGGTTCCGGATTTGGTGACCGTAGTGATCTCGCCGGGCTGTGCGTACTCCGCGTTGTTGTTGACGCCGTCGACGCGAATCTCTGCGATCGATTCGGCGGATGGAAAGGCGTCCCCAAGGATGTTGTTTGTCGTCTGGTTCTGGGCGGAGATGCCGTCGATGGTGGTCTCGGACTGGGACGGTAAGCCGCCCTGAATGGAAAACTTGATCCCTGGCGCAGGCGAAGCAGAGGGTTGCGGCGGGTAGGAGCCGGAGTCGGGCTGGACGCCGGGCAGCGTCTGGATGACGCCGAGCGGGCTGGTAGAGCCGGCACCCCTATAGTTAGCAGGTAAGTCGAGCACATCGCGCGGAGTCAAAGCGGAGGAGATCTGGGCGTCTTCGGTCTCGATGGTACCGGCAGTGGAGGCGTCGACCTGGACGGTCTCGTTCACCGAGGCAGCCGATAAGGCGAGATCGAGCAGGAGATGTTGGCGGGGGTCCAGATGTATTCCGCGGTTCACGATCGTGGCAAAGCCTGGGAGGCTTGTCGTGACCTCATACGTGCCTGGGTCAAGATTGAGGGCCGTGTAGGCGCCGGAAGAGTCTGACGTGAAGGAGAGATCGGTGTTCGATTCCGTGCGATGAAGGAGAATGTGAGCGTTGGGAACGACGGCGTGCGTGCTGTCCTCAACCCGGCCGTTGATGCTGGCTAGGGTTGACTGTGCGGAGGCGACGAGGCCTGAACCAAACAGGAAAAGCAGGAAGCGAAGGACGAGATGGGGACGGCGTAGCGACATTGTGTGATCCTTTCGGCGAAGCGTTCCGGGCTGGTTCGTCGTGCCGGAATCGAACGGGTGGGAAGAGCGGCGAAGATTTTGCGAGTCAGCTTGTGAGACCGGCCTCGATTGACTTCACGCGTATCGGTCTCAGCAACGTGAGGGGTGCAATGCGTTGCGCGGAGAGGCCGGAGACCTGACGGAGACGGACGCGCCAGGCGAAAGCCATAGCCGCCCCGGTGAGTATAGCCGCGACACCGCGCCCAACCCAGAGCCCATTGAGCGACATCGGCGTGTAGAAGGCGAGATAGTAAGAAAGCGGCATGCCCAGAATCCAATAAAACGCGGTATTGGCAAGAAAGGGGGTGCGAGTATCGCCGAGACCAGTGAGAGCGGCTGAGAAAAGAACATTAGCGGCGTCACCAAACTGAAGAAAGCCGCAGATCAGGAAGACTGGCGCCGCGGCGGCGATGACGGCGGGATCTGTGGTGTAGAGGCCTGCCCACAGACGAGGGAATCCGGCAAATAACAGTGAGGCTACAGCGATATAGCCCATTCCGAGCAGGAGAGAAGCATTGGCAGAACGACGGACGCCCAGAAGGCTTCGCTGGCCGGCAGATTGGCCCACGCGGACGATGGTGGCGTAGGAGAGCCCAAGTGGAACCATGTAGACAAAAGCGTCCAGATCCAGCACAACCTGGTGCGCTGCGAGCAGCGTTGCTCCCAGACGAGCGCATACAATCGACATGAAGGTGGAGAAGCCCAGGTCGGTGACATTTTCGAGCGCGTCCGGCCAGCCGATGCGGGAGAGCAGACGAAGGCGCTTGAAGTCTGGACGAAGCTGAGCCAGAGTAAGAGGCGTTCGAAGCTTGCGCGAGGTCAGAGCGAAGCCCCCAACAAGGAGGGCTAGCATGTACAGTCGAACGATGCAGGTCGCCCATCCAGAACCGGCGATGCCCATCTTCGGTGCGCCGAAGTGGCCGAAAAGGAAAGCATAATCGCCCAGCCAGTTGACCACGTTCGCCGTGAGCAGCGAGACGGCGATGAGCAAAACGCGGTTGACGGACTGCAGATAGCGGCGCAGCGCCATGTACAGGAGCAACGGAGCCGTCGACCAGGTGAGAGCCTTCAGATAATAGCTGGTCTCTGAAACAATCTCCGCTGAGACGCCAAAACGGCCGAGCAAAGGGATGCACGCAAGCGTGAGCAGCATGACCAACGGCGTGCCGAGCACCACAAACCAGAGAGACTGAGCAAAGAGATGGACCGACTCCTGCTTACCTTCCTGTGTGCCGCGTCCGTAGGCTTGGGCGGCGAGGGTCTCGAGTCCGGTGAGAAAGCGAATAGAGCAAAATACTATCGCGTAGTAAATGGTGTTGCCGAGCGAAGAAGCAGATATGGAAAGAGCGGAGTGCGGCAGGCGGCCGACCATCATCGCGTCAACGATGTAGGTAGACATCCAGCCGAGCTCGCCCAGCGCAAGCGGAAAACCAAGTCGCCCGGTTCGCTTTACCTCAGCGCCGAAGGTCGCGGACTTCAAATTCTGCTGCTTTGGGTCACTAATCACTAAGTAGAGGACGCCGCTGTGCCGTCACTCAAAGAAGATAAATTGATTGACTCATGCAAATGCGTTGGATTTTTCAGGCTGTTGACAGGACTATAAGAATTCCGGCTTGGTACACACAGCCTATGAAGTCACTGCACTCGCTTACACAGAAGCCTGATCCGTGTAGGTGCGTCTTTCAACGATTTTTCCCATGGCATCGAAGACGAACAGGTCTACCAATTTCAGGCTAATAGTGCCGGAACCTCGCGCGCCTGCAAAGCGGCCCTCAACCACTACCACTGGATCCTGCGCATCACTTATCACTCTCTCCAGTTCGTGCTTCTCCCTGACCTCGTGTCCTGACTTGTAGAACTGCTTAAACTGCTTGATGCCTCTCATCCAGGGAGCAACGCCTGTAGAAGATGTCGTCCGCAAAGAGAGCGAAGACTGCATCAAGGTCGTCTTGATCGATGAGGGATAGTATCTCGTCGCTGTTGCTGCATAAGAATTCGCAGATGGGTGCAAGTTTTCCTCCGGTCAAGCTTCATCTTCTACTGATCAGACATACGAACGGGTTCGACTGATCGCATCGAGAATACGGTGTAGTTAACTCTAGTGTTGTCCGCAGAAGTGTTGTCCGCAGACAGAGCCGGTACCTCATAGGATACCTGTCTTGCGTCATTGCGATGTATGACGAACTGCTGGAAATCATTTACAAGAATGCGCGATGATTCGTCTGCTTGCACATCGCTTGATCGCAGATGCTGGTTGATATATCGTTAGAAAGTTGCGTCCCCGCAATGTGCGCCCGTAGCTCAGCTGGATAGAGCAACTGGCTACGAACCAGTAGGTCGGAGGTTCGACTCCTTCCGGGCGCACCATTCCCACTCAAACTCTCCCCTTCCAGTCATTCCCCTCTGCATCGGCGAAGCTCCGCTTTTTCCACGACCCTTACGACGTACTGTCACAGAAAACGCGTGTGGCCTTTTTACCTGCCTCGATTGACGACCAGATTGGTCCGAAATACACTAGACGAGGTACTTGGTCCTTGGGAGCTGTCTCGACGATGGCTGCTCAAGCGCAACGAACAAGCACGGTAGATTGCGTCCTGGAAAGAGAAAGGCTTATGCTGCAAGCATTTATCGTAACCCTTCGGGAAGGCGTCGAAGCTTCGCTGATTGTTGGCATCGTCTTTGCTTACCTCAGTAAAATCGGGCGTCCGGAGCTCAAGCGAACCGTGTTTTGGGCCCTCGGCTCCGCTATCGCCGCCAGTGTCGCGGCAGCTATCCTGGTCGCCCGCACCCAGTTCAACTCCGATGTCCTGGAAGGCTGGGTGATGCTGGCGGCCGCCGCTTTTGTGCTCAGCATGATCTGGTTCATGCACCGCACCGCACGCAGCATGAAAGGCTCAATTGAGGAGAAGATCGCCCAGTACACTGGCCCGGCCGGGGTCTCAAGGACGGGTCTGTTCTTTTTCGTCTTTCTCCTGGTGCTGCGGGAAGGCGTCGAGACCGTCCTCATCCTGTCCGCTGTCACCCTGAACTCGACCGAACTGCTCAGCTTCACTGGAACGCTCCTCGGCATTGGCGTCGCTGTCGTCTTTGGCGTCCTCTTCATCCGCGGCAGCGTCAAGATCAACCTGCAGCGCTTTTTCCGCGTGACCACCGTCATTCTCTACTTCGTTGCCTTCCAACTCACCGTCAGCGGGCTTCACGAGCTCAGCGAAAACGGTATTTTGCCTTCGAGCACCGCTGAGATGCGCCTCATCGGCCCCATCGTCCGAAACGACTCCTTCTTCTTCGTCACCATGCTCGCCCTCGCCGGACTGATGATGCTGATGGAGTACAAACGCCGTGCGCCTGTTGCACTGAACCCGAGCGCCACCCTCGCCGACAAGCGCCGTGCCGCCTGGAGCGAGCGTCGCGAGAAGATGTGGATGCGCGCCGTGGTCGGCACCAGCTTCGTCTTCATCTTCCTGTCGACCGCGCAGTTCATCTATGCGAGAAGCTCAATCGCACTCTCTCCCACCACAGCGGTCACCCTCGTGGGCTCACAGGTCACCCTTCCCACGGCAGAGGTCAACGATGACAATCTCCACCGCTTCGGTGTTCACATCGACGACGGCAAAGGCGGCAACGTCGAAGTCCGCTTTCTCCTCTTCAAAAAACCCGACGGCGCCATCGTCTCAGTCGCCGACGCCTGCCAGATCTGCGGACCTGTCGGTTTCTACATGGGCGATCAGGGCATCACCTGCAAGATGTGCGCCTCCCCCTTGAACGCCGTCTCCATGGGGCAGAAGGGCGGCTGCAATCCCATTCCACTCAAGTCCTCCATCGCCGGGGGCCAGCTCATCATCCAGGCCGCCGACCTGCGCGAGCTCGCTCCGGTCTTTGAACGCTAATGTTCTTCCGCCTGCTCCTCGAAAGCTTCCTCCGCCAGCGCCGCCGCAAGCTGCTGGCCGGCATCGCCATCCTGCTCGGAACCACCGCCGTCACCGCCATGCTCGCTCTCGCCACTACCATCGGTGATCGCATCCACAAAGAGCTCGCCGTCTATGGAGCCAACATCGTCGTCTACCCCAAAGCCGATCTCCTCGACGTCAAGATCGGCGGCGTCGACGTTCGGCCAGCCTCCGGCGGAGCCTATCTAAAGGAAAGCGACCTCGACAAACTTAAGACCATCTTCTGGGCCAACAACATCACCGGCATCAGCCCCGAGCTGCCGATCGAAGTCGCCATCGCCCAACCTCCCGGCGTTCCCATCGTCTCCATTCCCGCCGTCGGCTACTGGTTCGACCACGACTTCCGCGACCTGAAGACCGGCGCACCCGCTCTCCACCCCTGGTGGAAGCTCAACGGTGTTTGGCCAGCTCCATCTTTAGCCGCGAAGCAAGACCGGGTGGTGCTTGGGATCACCCTCGCCGACCGCCTGCACGCCAAAATAGGAGACGTCCTCACCGCGAATCCGCCATCGCGTGGCAGTACAGTTCGTCTCGCACAACGATTGCAGGTTAGTGGCATCGTCTCTACGGGTGATGCCACCGACACCGCCATCCTGATGGACTTGCGCGACGCACAAACCATAGCCGCCCTGCCCGACGCCGTCAGCCGAGTCGACATCTCCGCCCGCACCAAACCCGAGGACGCCTTCGCCCGCGTCAACCCCGACGCCCTCTCTCCCCAGAAGCGGGAGATCTGGTACTGCCGCCCTTACGCCAACTCCATCGCCTACCAAATTCGCGAGGCCATCCCCGGCGCACAGGCCGAACAGGTTCGCCGCGTCGAGCAGAGCGAAGGCAACGTGCTCAGCCGCATCTCCGGCCTCATGTGGCTCATCAGCGCCGCCGCTCTCCTTGCCGCAGGATTCGCCGTCAGTGCAGCCATGGCCACCGCCATCCTTGAGCGCCGCGGCGAGATCGGCCTCATGCGTTCGCTCGGCGCCAGCAAAGGCGCCATCGCCCTGCTCTTCTACGCCGAGACCGGCCTCCTCGCCATCTTCGCCGGAGCACTCGGCTATCTGCTTGGCTCAGGCCTCGCCGCGTGGCTGGGAGCAAGCATCTTCGCCGGTGACGGCGCAGCAGCCGAAGCAGTCCTCATCCCGGTCCTGCTGCCCGTCGTCGTAGCTCTCGCCCTCATCGTCGCCATCGCGGGAAGCACTCCCTCCATTCGTGCCGCCCTCAAGATGGACCCCTCCACCATCCTGCGAGCCGACGCGTGACCACCCGCCTCACGCTTCTCGGTATGCTGCGCCGCGGGCTCCTCCACCGCCGCGCACGCAGCCTCTCCGCACTTGTTGCCATGACCGTCTCCGCCGCCGTCGCCACCGCGCTTCTCACGCTCTACGCCGACCTGGACGCCAAGCTCCATAAAGAATTCCGCAGCTTCGGAGCCAACGTCGTCCTCACCGCGCCCACAGGAACTGCCCTCCCCGAAGACGCCCTCGCCACCGTCCGGCAGGTCGCCGGCCCAGAATCCGCCGCCGCCGAGTTCGCCTACGCCGTCGCCATTACCGACACCGGAACGCCCGTCGTCGTTGCAGGCACCGACTTCGCCGCCGCGAAACGCCTCGATTCCTGGTGGCAGATAGACCATTGGCCGAACCCATCCGACTCAAAGGCCGCCCTGCTCGGCCAGCGCGCCGTCAACTTCATCGGCAACGAGCACCAGGTCGCCCTCACCTACGCTGCCCGCACCATCACCCTCAACGGCATCGGCCGCGTCAAGACCGGAGGCGAAGAAGACAGCCGCATCTACATGCCTCTCGACGCTTTCGCCAAGTGGATCGGCGTCAAGCCCAGCGTGATCGAGCTGCAGGTCCCGGGCAGTGCAGCCAAAATCGACGACGTGATGACGCGCCTGCGCCGCGATCTTCCCGGCCTGCAGATCAACCCAGTCCGCCAGCTCGTCGAAGGCGAATCCAAAATCGTTGACCGCACCCACGCCCTCATGTACGGCGCCGTCCTGCTCATCGCCCTCACCGTCGCCGTCAGCGTCCTCGCCACCCTCTCCGCCAGTGTCCTTGAGCGCCGACGCGACTTCGCTCTCATGAAGGCGCTCGGCGGCTCGCAAATTCAGCTCATTGGCTTGTTCCTGCTCGAAGCCGTCGCTTTCGCATTGGCCGGGGTCGCCGCAGGCTATCTCGCCGGTTCCGCCGCCGCCTGGGCCATCAGCGAAGGCAACTTCCACACCGCTTCCCTGCCCCGCCTCTCCGTGCTGCCGCCTGTGCTGCTGCTTAACCTGATCATCGCGTCGCTCGCCGCCCTTCTGCCCGCCCAGATGCTTCGCGAACTCCAACCCGCAGCCCTTCTGAAAGGCGAATGAGAGGATAGTCAAGTGATCGAAGTCAAAGGACAGTCCGCTCCTCTAGTTATCCCATATGCGGACACGCGTGACGACTGCGCCGTTATTGCTCTGAAGCATGTCACGCGCGAGTACGCCGGCCACGGCAGCGTCGTCCGGGCCCTCGAGGATGCCGCCTTCTCCATCGTCGCCGGCGAATGGGTCGCCATCACCGGACCATCCGGTTCCGGCAAAAGCACCTTAGTCAATCTCATCGGCTGCCTCGACCGCCCCACCTCCGGCGAGCTCAAGATCGACAACGTCGACGTCGCCTCGATGTCTGCCACCGAACTCGACCGCTTTCGCTCCGGCAAGATCGGCTTCATCTTCCAGCAATTTCATCTGATCCCGTATCTCTCCGCGCTCGAAAACGTCATGCTCGCCCAGTACTTCCACTCCATGACCGACGAGCGCGAAGCCCGTCAGGCGCTTGAGCGCGTAGGTCTCGGCGACCGCGTCTCGCACCTTCCCAGCGAGCTCTCGGGCGGAGAGCAGCAGCGCGTCTGCATCGCTCGCGCCCTCATCAACAACCCGCCCATCCTGCTCGCCGATGAGCCTACCGGCAACCTTGACGCCGCCAACCAGAAGATCGTCGCCGACCTTCTTCAGGATCTTCACCGCCAGGGTCACACCATTGTCATGGTCACTCACGATCCCGAGATGGCTGCCCTCGCGCAGCGCCGCATTGCCCTCAGTCACGGCAAAGTCTTCTGCCATCCCGTAAGCGGCCCCATGGTCAACTTGCGCCGTTAGCCTGCGTAATAGTTGAAAGAATCGCTAGTCAATGTCATCGCCTACTATGAAGATCGTCCACGCATCCATCTCGCACATCGCCGACGCTCAGCTCCTGCTAGGCGAGTACTACGAGGCGGTCGGCGTCATCAAGAGGGACTCGTCCCAGGAGGTCGAGGCCTTTCTCTCAGACCAGGCCGCCGGCTTCTGGATCGCGTATGTCGTAGACACTCCCGCCGGCTGCATTGCCCTGCGCCCGCTACCCTCCGCGCTTCGAGCGACCGAGTGCAAGCGCCTCTACGTCCGTCCTCAGTTCAGAGGCAGGAACATCGCCAGTGCCCTGCTCGATGCAATGGAAGAACATGCTGCGGCGACTCGCCAGGAATGGGTCTTCCTCGATAGCAAAGATGATCTTCAAGATGCCATTCGCATCTATCGCAGAAGAGGCTATCAGCCTTGTGAGCGCTTCAACAATAATCCGCAGGCCACTATCTTCCTCCGCAAAGACCTGCGAGCCTTGAGCTCGCGTTAGCTGACCCAACCCAAGTCACCGCTCACCCCATTTCAACTTCGACCGCAGCACACTGAACAGTCCATTCGGCCGGCTTCGCAGCAAGCGAACGCTCGACTCCGACCGTTTGCAGTGGACGTAATCCCCCAGCTTCAACTCCACCGCCTCCTGCCCATCTACGGTCAGGTAAATCTCATTTGGAACTCCCACCACATGCACGCTCACCGTCGCATCGCCTGGCGTCACAATCGGGCGGATCGTGAGCAGGTGAGGACAGATCGGCGTCACCAGCATCGCGCTCACGCTCGGCATCACGATCGGTCCATTGGCGGCAAGGTTGTAAGCAGTAGAACCGGTTGGCGTCGAGACAATGATGCCATCGGCGCGGAAGGTCGCAACGAGCTGACTGTCGATCTCAACCGTAAAATCACCCATTCGCGCGATCGTGCCCTTGGCGACGACGACATCGTTGAGAGCGTCCCATTGCTGGAGCGTCTCGCCGCCACGCATCAGCTCGGCATGCATCATGCTGCGGATTTCGATCTCGGCGCAGTTGTCGCACCACGCCTCCAAGGTGGGGTAGAGATCAGAGAGCGGGATCTCAGTAAGGAAGCCGAGTGACCCAAGGTTGACGCTCAAGATAGGCGTGGTGGTTCGGGCGAAGGCCCTCGCGGCTGCAAGCAGGGTGCCGTCTCCTCCAAGAACGATGACGACATTTGGCTTGTAGCTCGGCAGATCGACGCGCGCGATCGGATTGGCGCCGTCGACATAGGCAGCGCTGTCCGGGTCGAGCAGGTAGTGGTAACTGCGGGCTTCGAGCCAGGCAATCAGTTCACGGAGGATACCGGCTAGCTCGGGCTTCTGCGGCTTGGAGATGATGGCTGCCTGGAGCATTGCTGTCTAGTGTAAGCCACAGCCGACGAAGAGGGCATCGTCAGTCTCTTCTACCTGGCTCGCCTTCCGATAGCGCTTAGCACCAGTGATGTCGCGGAAGCCGATCGTCTCAGGTCACTCGGACAAGGATGTATTCTTTCGGAGTGAACATCCTCTTCGTCGGCGATGTCTTCGGATCTGCCGGCCGCCACATCGTCCGTGAACATCTGCCTCACGTGGTCGACTCGCACAGCGTCGATCTGCTCGTCATCAATGGAGAGAACGCAGCGGGAGGCTTCGGCATCACCCCCTCGATTGCCGAGGAACTCTTCGATCTCGGCGCACACGTCATTACCACCGGCAATCACATCTGGGATAAGCGGGAGATCTTTGAATACATGGCAGTCCCCGCCGACTCTCACAGCCGCGGGCGCCGAATTCTCCGCCCGGCAAACTATGTCGTCGGCACACCCGGTTTCGGAGCGTATGAGGGCACGCTCGGCAACGGCCAGCGCTACGCTGTTCTTAACCTCCAATGCCGCGTCTTTATGTCGAGCTGCGACGATCCGTTTCGTAAAGCGGATGAGCTTCTCAGCAAAACCGCGGCGAAGGTCATCCTGCTTGACCTGCATGGTGAGGCGACGAGCGAGAAGGTCGCGCTCGGCTGGTACCTTGACGGCCGCGTCACGGCCTTATTGGGAACTCACACCCATATCCCGACGGCCGATGAGCGTGTGCTTCCCGGAGGCACTGCCTATCAGACCGACGTAGGCATGTCCGGACCGTACGACTCGGTGATCGGTGTCGAGAAGGAGCTCGTGCTCGCGCGCTTTCTTACCGGAATGCCCGGCAAATTCGAACCAGCCAAAGGAAACCCCAAGATGTGCGCAACCCTGATTGGTTGCGACGGCGCAACAGGACGAGCATCCCGTATCCAGCGGATTATGCTGGGAGAATAAAGCTCCCTGAGCAGCTCACATCTGTTCCATCGAAATCTCTTTTTCCTAGCCATCTTCCCAGCCATCAAGCAAAAAGAGGCAGCCCGAGGCTGCCTCTTCCAGCAAAACCTCTCCTACTTTCTGTGGACCGGGTGATGAACCGGCGCCGCCTTCTTCTTCTCCACAAGTGCTGCGTCACTCATGATGATCATAAGCGGCCCAGGGGGTGCAGTTGCGGCTGGAGTAGGCGTTGCAGCCGGAGCTGCACCGGTCGTTGCTGCGGCGGCATCAGACGCTGCCGACGCCGTTGCAGGAGCCACTCCGCCTACAGTATAAGAAGAGTACGTGCCTGAGAGCGTCACCTTGGAGCCAACCGCCGGCTGAGTCTTCAGTGGCTCTTTCATGTTAAAGGTGAAATCGGCCGTCTTGGACTGCACCGAGTCGTCCGACACCGCCGCTTGAATTGATGTATCCGTGACGGCGATTACCGTAGCATCTGGGAATTCGACCGACTTGCCTTTGACCGTATCCCATACCTTCGCGGCGTCCGCAGGCTTTCCATTCTGAAGGATAAACTCCTTGTCACTGATCGCGAGCGTGGCTAGATCGGGTGTACTCGAGATCACCTGGGCCACAATGTCCGATGGCGACGGCGCAGGCTTGATCGCGAAGCCCGCCGGAGGGTTCAGGTTGGTCTGCACCGCGGTGGTCACCGCATCGAATCCATCATCCGCACCGTGATACTTCTTGTAGCAATACTTCGCCAGCGGCAACATCTGCGACTTGTAAGGCTCGGGAGCAAAATTCGCAGCCCGCGCAGCGTACCAGGTGCAATTCACGTAGTCCGGCGGTGTGGACTGGTAGTATGCCTGGCCCAACGTATAGGTGTCCTGCAGCATGGGACCCGGGACCTGAGTCTGAGCGACGGGTACTCCGTTCAGTTCGGACTTGAAGTTGGTGACCGCCGTTGCCGTGTCCTTCTTGTTCAGAGCCGCTGTTGCGACCGCGCGATAGAAGACCGGAGTGGCGGCATCTTTTACCTTCGTGAAATCCTCATCGCTCATGTCTTTCGGCTTGGTGGTGACCGCCAAACCTTTGGTCGCATACGAGGCCGCTGCATCGAGAGCCGTCTGCTTCGCCGCCGGATCGGTCGCCTTATCGGCTTCCTGGGACCGGAAGTAAACCTCAAGCGTTAAGGCGCGCAGATTATTGGGGTCTACCTGCAGCAGTCGATCGGCTGCGTCGAGCGTCTTCGCAGGATCGAATGCGCTATAGGCGCTCATTAACTGCTCGAGAGTGGCGGCCTTGACCGGGGACTGCGGATAAGCAGCCAAGTAAGCTTCAAGCGCCGGCGCCTTGGTCTGCGGGGTTGTTTGGCCGATGGCACTATTGTACGCAGCGTATTCTGCGGGAGACATCTGGACGCCTCCGCTAGAGGACTGCGCGTTCGAACCAAGGTTGACCTGGGTCTGCGCTACCGACGTTCCCGCAACACCTGTGACGCTGGCAACAGCCAGGAGAGACGCAACGACTGCCTTCTTCATTCCACACTCCTCAGTGTTCTTAAGTTCAATATGCTTCCCATGCTGGCGGACACCGTATCTGAGCGGTAGCACAAACCTGATCATAACGCATGAAATGTAGTCTTTCGCTAGATTGCCTCTTCGGTCAAGCTCACGAGGCGCGCATCTCTATAAGGAGAGTGCGGATTCAGAGACGCTGTGGTTCTACAAGATCGGCATTCTAGTCGTTCTTGGATGCGACGAAGAACATGCCTCATAACCTTCAGGACACGGTTTCCAGCGCGCGCTTTCTTCGATCGAGACAACCATCCAGTGCCTATCCGCCGCACATGCAGCCCATTGGTTGGGTTAGACAGGCTTTATCCACAAGATATGGGGTTGCGATCGTTGATTCTCACCGAAATCGTCGCTAGAGTGAACTCAGTCTTACTAAATAGGGCGAACGCTTTCCAACATCACGATTCCGTCTCTGAGAGGTCGTCTTGCTCAAACTCAAAAAAGTTCAGATCCTCGGGTTCAAATCGTTCTGTGATCGCACGGAGGTGCAGCTGGCAGGCGAAGGGATCGCCGCCATTGTTGGCCCGAACGGGTGCGGCAAGTCGAATATCTCGGACGCCATCACCTGGGTACTAGGGGAGCAGTCAGCAAAATCCCTTCGCGGCATCAAGATGGAAGACGTCATCTTCGCCGGCACAAGAGACCGCAAGCCCACCGGTATGTCCGAGGTATCGTTGACGCTGGTTGATCCAGAGATCTACGACGGAGCCTCACTCGATCATTCTCATGTCGCACCGGAGGAGAACCTAGCATCCGACTGGGACGAGAAGACCCTTCGAGAACAGCACGCGGAAGAGACTGAGGAAGCAGTTGCGGAAGCGCAACCCGGCACGGTGCTTGAAAGTGAAGTGAAAGCGCCCGAGTCCGATTCGAGCCGTGACCCTGATTTCACGGCCATGATGGCTTCCAACAACGTTGTCCTCAAGATACGGCGACGAAAATTTGGGCGAGCCCCTGTCCGCGCAGGAGAATTGACCATCACGCGACGGCTGTTCCGCTCCGGGGATAGCGAATATCTGCTGAATGGCAAAATCTGCCGGTTGCGCGACATTCAGGATATCTTCATGGGCACCGGGCTGGGCGGGGAGTCCTACGCCATTATTGGTCAGGAGCGCATCGGCCAGCTTCTTTCCGCCAAGCCGCACGATCGGCGCTCCATTATCGAAGAGGCAGCGGGGATAACGCGCTTTAAGACCAAGAAGCGTTTAGCGGAGTTGCGGCTCGAATCGGCGAAACAAAATCTTGCTCGTGTGAACGACATCTTCGATGAGGTCACACGCCAAATGACGAGTCTGAAGCGCCAGGCCGCGAAGGCAGAGCGGTACGGCGCCCTCCGGGAAGAACTCCGCACGCGTCTGCGCGTCGTACTGGCAAGCCGCATGTCGCAGCTCGACTTGGAGCAGCATGAAACCGGTAAGCACACCGCCGCGTTGGCAGCACAGATCGACGTGCAGTCCGCGGCATTGGAACAGATGGATGCGGAGCATACCGAAGGTGTTCGCGTTGGGTATACCCTCGACGAGCAGATTCGCGATGCGGAGGCCCAATCCAACCAGGCCTCTATTGAGCTCGAACGCATCACGGCACGCGTTGCCTCCAACGAGGACCGCATTGTCGAATTGGCGAGTCGCCAGGCGGCAGCAACAGAGGACCTTGCGCAGGCGCGCGATCAGCTCAAAGCGCTCACCGGCGAGCTGGAACAGCACCGCAGCTTCCTGGAGCAGACAACCGCCGAGACGAACAAGTCTCGCGACGAAGCACAGGCTCATCAGACCCCGGAGAAGGAGGCTGCACGAACCGTCGGAGCAGCCGAGCAGCAAGCAGAAGAGAATCGCCGCTCGACCATGCAACTCATCCAGCGCATCGCCCATGTCCGGAACGAACAAGCCCAGGCTGAGGCTGCACTGTCCGGTCTCGATCGCGAAGCGGAACGCCTGCGTTCAGAGTCCGAGATTGCGAAGCAGGAACTCGAGACGCTTGGCTTGCAGCGGGGCCAGATAAAGCTGTCTTTTGAGAACGTGACCGACCGTCTCAGAAGGCTTGAGGCAGAGGTGGAGGACATTCGCCTCAAAATTGCTTCGTGCCGCACAGACGAGGCGCAAGCCAGACTCCAAGGTGACAAGTTGCGCGGTGAGGTGGCAACGCTGACCGGCAGGCAGGCTTCGCTTGAGGCTCTGATCCGCGAGCACAGCTACTCCACCGATACGGTTCGCAGCCTCTTCAAGACCGAAGCATACAAGCGAAACACCGACGGCATGGCCGCCGTCGGCACTCTCGCCGATTTTCTAGAAGTGGATGGCAAGTACGAAAATGTCGTCGATGAGTTCCTCAGGGATGAGCTGAATTACATCGTCGTCAAGAGCTGGGACGCCGCCAATGCGGGCATGCACTTGCTGCAGACCGATATCACCGGACGCGCCACTTTCCTTGTCCATCCAAACGACGCCCAGTCTGATTTCCCCTTCGCGGAGGGAATGGAAAGCGCTGCCCACACTGAGGTCCGCAGCATGGAAGGGGTGATTCCGCTTAAAGAGTGTGTCCGAGTCCTAGATGGCTTTGGCAAGTCGCTCGAGGTCATCCTTCCCAAGCTTCGCGAAGGCTTCGTCGCGCCCGACTCCTACACAGCGCGCACGCTCGCCCTTTCGAACCCGCAGGCGTTCTTCCTCTCGCCCTCCGGTGAGACCTTTCACAACGTTACCGTTACCGGAGGACGTCCGCGCGGCCAAGGGCCATTGACGCTCAAACGCGAGCTCGCGGATGTCCAGCGGCAACTGCAAGGTGCAGAACGTACCCTGGCCGAGACCGACCTTCGTGCCCTTGAGCTGCAACGCCAGATTACTGTGCTGAGTGCTTCGATGGACGCAAGGACGCTCGAACGTCGCGACGCCGAGCGCGAATCGGCCAACTCCGGCGCTGCGCTTCGCCAGATGGAGTCGGAAGTTGCGCGCATCGAGCGTCGCCTGCAGGATTGGGCTCTGACCGGCGAGCGTAATCGTGATGCTCGCAATCAGAAGAACGATCTGATCTCCCGTCGCCAGCACGAGGCCGCAGTACTCGAAGAGGAGCGCTTGACGTTGGAGGTTAGTCTCAATGGGCTGCAGGAGCACCTCGTCGGACTTCGCGCCCGGCGCGAAGAACTCCGGCAGTCGGCAGCGGCTGCCTCTGCGGCACTCGCAGGACTGGAAGAACGCCGTCGCAACGCGGCCGCCAACTTTCAGCAAAGCGGCCGCCTGCACAACGATCAAAATTACCGCATGCAGCAGCTTGAGCAGCAACTCGCCGCTGCAGCTACGGAACAACTCCGTCGCGAAGGGGAGACTGCGGTCCTCGCAGCTCGACGTACTGAAATTTCCGAGCTGCGCGCGACCTCAGTGGCACATGGAGCACACCTCGCTGCCGAAGCATCCGAACTGCGCGCCAGAATCACAGAACTGAGTACCCGTGTCCGCACTCTTCGCCACGAAACTGATGCGCTTCGGGAGCAGCGCGCCACGCTCGGCGCTCGCGCCGCCAAGCTCGCCTCGGACATCGAGCATATAGACGCCACCTGCCTGAATGACTTGGGACATGAAGCTGGAACACTCCGTGAGGACAGCACCATCGTTCGCCTTCAAGGCGATGCATTGCAGACCGAAGAGAGCGAATCCCGCGCGCTGAAGCAGCGGCTTGAAGCCATGGGACCAGTGAACATGATGGCACTCGACGAATACAACGAGACCGTAACGCGCCATAGCTTCCTTGAAGTGCAGCGCAAGGATCTGCTCGAATCCATCGAGAACACACAAGCCTCCATCAAAGAGATCGACGACGTCTCGCGCCTGAAATTCGACGAAGCATTCAAGCTCATCAACGAAAACTTTTCCTTGACCTTCACAAAACTTTTCGGTGGGGGGCAGGCCTTCATGAAGCTGACCGACGCGGAGAACTCCAACGACAGCGGCATCGACATCGTCGCTTCACCGCCAGGCAAGAAATTGCAGAACATCCTGCTGCTCTCCGGAGGAGAAAAGGCTCTGACGGCGCTTTCGCTTCTGGTTGGCATCTTCCAGTTCCAGCCAGCGCCATTCTGCATTCTGGACGAGGTTGATGCTCCCCTCGATGAAACCAACGTTGGTCGCTTCGCTAAACTGATTCACGAAATGAGCGCGACGACGCAGTTCGTTGTAATCACTCACAGCAAACGCACCATGGCTCAGGCCGACGTGATCTACGGCGTCACGATGCAAGAGCCCGGCATATCCAAGATCGTCAGCGTGAACTTGAACCGCCGCGATACTGCAGAAGCACGTCGTTCCGTGGCATGATCCTTTGCGGTCGAGAGATTCCCCTGTACGCGGGAATCTTCTGCTCCGGTTGCCTTGTTCGGCGCGCTTCGACAAACGGCTACTCTGGAAACCTATGTTCATCCCGTCCACCGTGGCTGCCCTGGCAATTCTGACCATCTTCATTATTGCGGTGAGGAGCTTCTGGCCGAGCTTTCCACGCCGCGTACAAAGGCTTCTTGTTCAGATCGCCGTAGTCGTGATTCTGGTACAGGGCTTCTTTTATCTGACAAAGTGGGGAACAACTTCAGCCTATCTGAACGTTGTCATCTACTGGTTGGCAATCGCCAGCTACGAACTGCTGCTGCTGCTCTTCTCACGCCTTTCACCGCAATGGCTGACCTCAATCAGCGCCGCCATTCTGATGCTTCCGCTGTTTGCATCCAGCTTCCTGATGCCGCTTACCGGAATATTCAAACCCGGCTCCCTTCCCAAACGGCCCATTGGAGAACATCTCTATTACAAGGTGTTTCCGTCCACCGTAAGCGGTCCAGGCGTTCAGGTCTTTGACGTGGAATTCTTCTACCAGCCTACCGTGGCGCCGTTTCTCAGTCGGAGGGTTGGTAAGCAGTCTTTCAATACGGCGGAATGCAACGCAGCTGCGGTTTTTGTAGTGAACAGCGGCGCTCGCAACACGCTTATCGCTCGATGCCCGTTCTGGCCAACGCAACCTCCTGGTTCGGAGGATCGCATCGTCTTTATCCGTGGATTCGCGCCTACCGAACCTCAGTCCACATACTAGAAAGAAAATGGTAACTTCTTACCTGATGCAACAAGCTTTGCTTCAAACCGATCTTGGGCCCCTCCCTCTCGTCGCCCGCGGCAAGGTACGCGACATCTACGCTCTCTCTCATTCCACCAAGGAGCTTCTCTTCGTCGCCACGGATCGAATCTCCGCCTTCGATCATGTTCTGGCCAGCGGCATACCCGACAAAGGCGCAATCCTTACGCAGTTGTCGCTTTTCTGGTTTGAGTTCCTGAATACTGTCGTCCCGAACCATCTTCTCAGCGCGAACGCGAATCACTTCCCCGACGAACTGCAACCTTACCTCGACCAGTTAAGTAGCCGCAGTATGTTGGTCAAGCGCGCAAAGATGTTTCCCATCGAATGCGTCGTCCGCGGCTATATCTCCGGTTCCGGCTGGACCGAGTACCTGCGCACTGGCGCCATCTGCGGGATCAAGCTGCCCTCAGGTCTGCGCGAGTCTGATCGCCTGCCAGAGCCGATCTTCACGCCGGCTGCCAAGATTAACACCGGCGGCCACGATGAAAATATCTCGTTCGACTTCGTTGCGCAGACAGTTGGCGCGGCTCACGCACATGCACTTCGCGATCTCTCGCTCTCGATCTACCGGAAAGCGAGCATGCTTGCCGAGAGCAAAGGACTCATCCTCGCAGACACAAAGTTCGAGTTTGGCTTGATCGATGACCGAATCACCCTGGCCGACGAGGTTCTCACTCCCGACTCCTCCCGCTACTGGCCAGCGGAAAGCTACAAACCCGGTGGCCCACAAGCTTCTTTCGACAAACAGTATGTGCGCGATTATCTGGAGTCCATCCGCTGGAACAAGCAGGCGCCTGCTCCCGCCCTTCCGCAAGAAGTAATTGGCCGCACCCGGGAGAAATATCTCGAGGCGTTCCGGATTCTCAGCGGGCGGTCAGATCTCGCGAGCTATTGAGCTCACCTGCTCCGAAACCGTTAGGCTGACTCGCCTCCGCAGGCCGTGCGTTGGGCCAGCCGTCACTCGATCGCGGCTCCTCTGGCAACGTCTTAGGGGCAACGCAAAAAGCCTAGCGCGAACGCTCTATAACCTGACAAACCAACTTCGATTGACGGCTCCGGTTGCGTGTTGTGCGAGTTGGTCGTGCACCTTCCGTCATTTGACTTTCTAACCGCGCGTTTAGTATGCTTCGCTGACTTTGAAAGCGGCCAGAAAACGCCGATTCGTCGAACTCGTTTGCGTCGTTTTGGCGGTACAAGAGACATATGGATGAGGCAGCTTGGATGACTGCATTGCGCTCGAATCTCATCCGACTAAGAGAGGCAAATCGCTTGAATCTATCTAGCCGCTTTGCCGCTCCGCGGACTACCCCGAAAGGATCAGCCTGATGCGCGCAGTGGTCTGTGAGGCATGGGGAGGACCAGAAACATTAATACTGAAGAATTTACCGGAGCTTGCACCCGGACCGGGCGAAGTAGCCGTGCGAGTTCACGCAGCCGGCGTCAACTTTCCTGACGTGCTCATCATCCAGAAGAAATATCAATTGCAGCCCGAGCTTCCGTTCACTCCCGGTGCTGAAATCAGCGGCGAGGTCATACAGCTCGGCAGCGGCGTACAGCAGTTGAAAGCCGGCGATCGTGTGGTAGCACTTTGTCAGACGGGTGGCTTTGCAGAGCAAATTGTTTTGACGGCCGCTCAATGCATCAAGATTCCTGCAGATATCGATCTCGCCGTGGCCGCCGGGTTCCTGCTTGCCTATGGGACCTCGTGGCATGCGCTGAGAGACCGCGCCAAGTTACAGTTTGGCGAGACGATCTTGGTCCTGGGCGCAGCCGGCGGCGTGGGACTCGCCGCAGTGCAGATCGGAAAGGCGATTGGAGCTAAGGTCGTAGCGGCCGCGTCAAGCAACGAAAAGTGCACTCTGTGCCACGAATCTGGGGCAGACGAGGTCATTAATTACACCAGCGAGAACTTGCGGTCAGCGATCAAGCGCACATGCGGCAGCGGACCGCAGGTCATCTTCGATCCGGTTGGGGGCGCCTACTCGGAACAGGCCTTCCGCTCCATCGGATGGCGAGGTCGTCACATGGTGATCGGCTTCGCAACCGGCGAAATTCCGTCAATCCCACTGAATCTCGCATTGCTGAAGGGCGCATCGCTGGTGGGCGTCTTCTGGGGAGATTACATGCGACGAGAACCGGAGCGCTGGGCTCAGGATTTCCATGAACTTCTTTCATGGCTGAAGGATGGCCGGCTCAAACCTTTCATTTCGAAAGTCTATCCATTAAAAGAGACGCCGCAGGCCTTGAAAGACATGGCGGCGCGACAAGTCACCGGAAAGATTGTCATCACTCCGTGAAGTCTAATCTTGATAGACCTTCTAGATTCGCCGATGAATGCAGGCTAAGATGGGCAAACCTAACCTTCGAAGTAAGAAGACACCAGAAACCGCAGCTTGGGAGTAAGAGAAATGTCTATTCTGGAAAGCAACGTGCAGGCCGCTACGCAAACGTCGAATGACGAAGCAGCGATCGAAGAGCTCAAGACGGCATTCAGTGTGCAACGTGCCGCGTTTCATACCGATCGCTGGCCAAGCTTAGAAGAGCGTAAGTCACGGGTTGGGAAGATCATCGGAATGATGTTGAGTCATCGGGAGCGTATCAGCGCCGCGCTCAGCGAAGACTTTGGTAGCCACCCGGTTCCGGCTTCTGACCTTATCGAAGTGTTAGGTGTGGTCGCCAGGGCGCAATACGCTCTCGGACAGCTGGAAAACTGGATGCAGCCTTCGGTGCGCGAGACCGACCCCGCTATGACGGGCACCGCACACGCTTACCTCCAGAGCCAGCCTAAGGGCGTTATCGGCAATATCGTCCCTTGGAACTTCCCATTCGATCTTTCTGTCGGGCCGATGATCGAGATGCTGGCCGCAGGCAATCGTGTCATCGTCAAACCATCCGAGTACACCCCGGCTTCGGCGAGGCTGCTGCGGGAGATGGTCGAGAAGACCTTCGATCCGACCCTCGTCTATGTCGCCGTGGGCGGCTTGGAACTCTCCCGCACCTTCTCCGACCTCCCTTGGGATCACCTGTTGTACACCGGCAGCGCGAACGTTGGCAGACAAGTCATGCTGGCAGCGGCGCGGAATTTGACTCCGGTCACGCTAGAACTGGGAGGTAAGTGTCCGGTCTTACTCACGCCTGGATCAGTCAATGCTGCAAACGTCGAATCCATCATCGGCACCAAAACGGTCAAGAATGGGCAGATGTGCATCTCGGTGGACTATTGCTTGGTTCCGCGCGCTGAGGTGAACGATTTCGTCAAGCTGGCCGTGGAGTTCTTCCAGCGCGCTGCCCCAGGCTACTCTCAAAGCGCTGACTGCACCGGCATCATCTCGCTTCGGCATCTCGACCGTCTCAAGGAGATGCTGGAAGAAGCGCGAAACCGCCGCTGCTCGATTGTGCAGCTCGAAACAGATGGTATCGTCGATCGCGAAACCCGCCGCATGCCGATATCGCTCGTGGTCGATCCGCCTTCCGACCTGCGTCTCATGACAGAGGAGATCTTCGGACCGATCCTGCCGGTCGTTCCCTACGACAACCTTGAGGAAGCGGTCGCAACGATCAATGCAGGAGAGCGTCCCCTTGGACTCTATGTCTTCGATCAGGACCGGGCACGCGCCGGACAGATTCTCGAACAGATCACGTGCGGGGGGGCCGCGGTCAACACCTGCGCTATCCAGGGAGCCCTGCCTTCGCTGGGGTTTGGCGGTGTGGGCATGAGCGGCATGGGACGACACCACGGTATCGAAGGTTTCAACGAATTCTCCAACCGGCGCGGCGTCGTGATCCGAGGAGAGGGAGACCACTTCGATGCATTCTATGCACCGTATGCAAAAGCTGCGGCAATCGTGCAGGCAGCGCTGAAGCCCCATGAGCCGCAGGGTTGAAGAGCAGATGTGTCAGCCGAGAAGCTGATCGACATATGCAACGAAGCGCTGGTAGAAAATTCCGATTCGTGGTTCTAGAAGTTCGCTCGCACACTTATGACTAATACACCTCGCCGTATACCCATCCCGCGGGACAGAGAAGATGACTACACGCGCGAAGCTGCGTCACAGCGGCGTGGGTTTGTCGCGGAGCAGACCGGCGCCGACCTCACTCATCTTGCGCAGTATTCCTTCGATCCTTCCATGCTGCCGGGGAACGTCGAAAACTTTATGGGAGTCGCCCAGGTGCCGGTGGGCCTCGCCGGTCCGCTGCGCATCGTAGGCGAACATGCCCGCGGCGACTTCTACGTTCCCATGGCCACCACCGAGGGCACACTGATCGCAAGTTACAACCGCGGTATGCGCCTGCTTACCGAATGCGGAGGCGTAACGACGGTCGTTGTGAAGCACAGAATGCAGCGATCCCCCGTCTTCGAATTCGAAAACGCTCTCGAGGCCCGTACCTTCGGCGAGTGGGTGGACGCGCACTTCAACGACGTCAAGGCAGCCGCCGAGAGCACGACCAGAGTCGGCAAACTTTTGAGCATCACACAATTCATCGTCGGTCGCCTGCTTTATCTGCGATTCGACTACACCACTGGCGATGCCGCCGGACAGAACATGGTCGGCAAGGCTACGCTTGCGGCTTGTCAATGGGCAAACAGCAACCACCCGGACCATCCACGGTTTGTTCTCTCCGGCAATGTGGACACGGACAAGAAACACTCGCAGATCAACACCCTGATGACGCGCGGCAAGCGGGTTGTCGCCGAGGCGGTCATCCGCCGTGATGTGCTGCGGCGCATCATGGGCGTCGAGACGGCCGATCTCTTTCATACGCGACAGATCTCCCAGACCGGCGCTTTCTTTGTGGGCTCGGCCAACAATGGAGCACATTCGGCAAACGGACTCACCGCAATCTTTATCGCTACTGGACAAGACGTTGCGAACGTCGCAGAATCGCATGCGGCGGTCGTCTATACGCAACTGCTGGCCAACGGCGACTACTATTGGTCCATCACCATCCCCTCTTTGATTGTGGCTACCTACGGTGGCGGAACAGGTCTCGCTACGCAGCGCGAATGTCTCAATGTGCTTGGCTGTTATGGACAAGGAAAGGCTGACAAACTGGCCGAGATCTGCGCGGGCGTGGCACTTGCCGGAGACATCTCGTTGAGCAGCGCCATTCTGCGCGGCGACTGGGTCTCCAGTCATGAGCGCCTTGGCCGAAATCGTCCGGACGATATGGGACCAAGTGTGTTGCCATGACCTTCCCCCTTCGCGATCGAGTCGTCGTGCTGAGCGGGGCGCCGAGTGGGATAGGTGCTGCTCTGGCGGTCCGTCTCGCCAGATGGCGGAGCGCACTTGCGCTCATCGATCAAGATGCTGCTGGGCTGCAGACGATCGCAGAGTTGGTGCCATTATTACAACGCTTGATGCCGGTCTCTATAGCCGCCTCCTGCCAAGCAAACTTGATCCGGACCGAACCTGAACACAGAAGCTGCTACCTGCTGGAGTACATCGTTGCCGAATATTAGTGCCAATGGAATCTCGCTCGAATTCGAAGATCGCGGCAGATCAAGCGATCCAGCAATTCTCCTGATCATGGGTCTTGGTACCCAGATGATTGCCTGGCCCGAAGCCTTGCTTCAGTCACTTGTCGAGGCAGGTTTCCGCGTGATCCGCTACGACAACCGGGATGTAGGAAAATCTTCCTGGATGAGGGGCAAGCGCACGGTAAGTCCAATGCTGATGATCGCAGCGCGCCGTTTTGGCATCCGTCTATCAGCTCCATACACGCTGACCGACATGGCACAGGACGGGCTCGGTCTGATGGATGCGCTCGGTATCGCAAAGGCTCACATCGTCGGCGCTTCCATGGGCGGAATGATCGCGCAAATCCTCGCCGCGAAGGCCCCGGAACGGGTGCTGAGCCTTACCTCGATCATGTCGTCGAGCGGCGCACGCGGCCTGCCCGCGGCTGCTCCCGAGATACAGTCGCGACTGCTCGGACGAGCGCCAAAGGATGCTACCCGAGAACAGCTTTTAGAGCGCTCCGCTGAGACCCTGAAGCTCATCTCCTACGCAGATCCAAAACGGACGGTGTCTGATTTTCGGGCGATCGTCGAACTGGCTACTGAGCGCGGGTATAACCCGGCTGGCTATGTTCGCCACCTGCTTGCGATCATCTCGGACGGGAGCCGCGTCACTCGCCTCTCGTCCATTAAGG
Source organism: Edaphobacter sp. (assembly GCA_965277545.1). Taxonomy (GTDB): domain Bacteria; phylum Acidobacteriota; class Terriglobia; order Terriglobales; family Acidobacteriaceae; genus Edaphobacter. The sequence continues at coordinate 3,322,138 of OZ255826.1, read as the reverse complement.
CACCCACACTGGTCATTCATGGGGCAGCCGATCGACTTGTTCCTCTCGCCTGCGGGATGGACACGGCAAAGCACATCCCAGGCGCTCGTCTTGAGGTAATCGAGCACATGGCTCACGATTTCCCTCCGTCCCAGGTGCCGAAGATCGCCTCACTCATCGTGCAGCACGCCAGCGGCTCGAAAGGAAGTTCGTAATGAGGTCTTCCCCACTAAAGGCTCCTGGCTGACGCGCCGATCAGAAGTCCCCCTTCCGCATTCTCGCGTCGACAACGCAGAATCATGCAATATTTGTTCGCGTCGTGGCCACGGTTCTAGTATGTTGCGTACCGTTTTTCTACCATCCGTTCGGAATGTACACTTCAATGAAACTCGATCAGTCGGAGATCGGAGGAATCCATCATGCTTGCTCCAGCAAAGGTACCCACGCTGCCCATCCCTCCTGTATTTGCTTCAGCTGCTGAGGAGCGGCTGCATCGCAAGCGAATGCTTGCCGCTGCTTTTCGACTTTTTGCCCGCTTTGGTTTTGACGAGGGAGTGGCTGGTCACATCACAGCACGCGATCCCGAACGTCTCGATCACTTCTGGGTCAATCCCTTTGGAATGCACTTCGGCCAAATTCGGGCATCCGATCTTATCTTGGTCAATGACCACGGCGAAGTGGTGGAAGGCGATCGCTCGGTGAACGGAGCTGCCTTCGCCATTCACTCACGCATCCATGCAGCTCGTCCAGACGTGGTGGCCGCCGCACACGCGCATGCGATGTACGGAAAAAGCTGGGCAACCCTTGGGCGCCTTCTCGATCCCATCACGCAAGACTCCTGTGCCTTCTATGAAGATCACGCCGTTTTCGCGGACTACACAGGGGTGGTGTATGAGACCTCAGAAGGCGAGAGAATCGCACAGGCGCTCGGACAGTGCAAGGCAGCCATTCTGCGCAACCATGGATTGCTCACGGTAGGCCAGTCGGTGGAAGAGGCAGCTTGGTGGTTCATTGCGATGGAGAGAAGCTGCCAGGCCCAGTTGCTCGCAGAGGCGGTCGGAGAACCGGTGAAGATCGGCCACCTGCAAGCGCTGGGCACGAGGGGCCAGATCGGAACCCACAATGCGGGATGGTTCCAGTTCCAGCCTATGCTCGCCATGATCACGCGGGAGCAGCCGGACCTGCTCGAGTAGTCCATGCGATCGAACCTGCTGCTTCGACGCGAACGGTGACCTCGGCTCAAATGCGAACGCAGCAGCCTTGCACCGTCTGAGTTGGAAAGGAATGGCATGACCGGCTCTCGCCCCGCAGATGTTTCCTCTTCTTCGTCAACCAGACACTCCGTGTCCGCTGGAGAATACCGCATGCCACATTTCGGGGACTATCAGAACGAGATCTACATCGGCGGACTCGGCGGCGCTAAACCCGAGCTACCGGTAAACTTCAAACTGCTCGAAGAAAAGGCCGCCTCGGCTCTGCCGCCTTCCGTACTTTCGTATGTGCAGGGCGGGTGCGGCGACGAGTACACGCAGCGCCAGAACGCCGAGGCCTTTCACCACTGGGGTTTGATGCCGCGCATGATGGTCGACTGCTCTACCCGAGACCTGTCCATTGATTTTTTTGGGACACGGCTTCCTCTCCCGATCTTTCTCAGCCCCATTGGTGTGCTTGGCATCTGCACGGCAGATGGTCACGGTGATTTGGCGACGGCGCGCGCTTCCGCAAGAACGGGCGTTCCCATGATGGCATCCACCTTGTCAAATGATCCCCTGGAGACGGTCGCCGAAGCTCTTCTCGATACACCCGGTTTCTTCCAGCTCTACACCCCGAAAGACAGAGCGGTAGCGGAAAGTCTTGTGCATCGCGCCGAGGCCGCAGGCTACAAAGGCATCGTCGTCACCCTCGATACATGGCTTACCGGCTGGCGTCCTCGCGATCTCAACGACGCAAATTTTCCCCAGCTTCGCGGCCACGTCTTGCAGAACTATTTCTCCGATCCTCAATTCCGAGCTTCGCTCGCCAAGCCGCCTGAAGAAGATCCCCGTGCAGCAGTCATGCAATGGGCCAGCATCTTTGGCAAAGTGCTGACGTGGGCAGATCTTCCTTGGCTTCGTTCGCTCACCAAGCTGCCTCTCATTCTTAAAGGAATCTGCCATCCTGATGACGCCCGCCGAGCCGTCGATGAAGGAGCCGACGGAATCTACTGCTCGAACCACGGCGGCCGTCAGGCCAACGGTGGGATCGCGGCGATTGACCTTCTCCCCGCACTAGTCAAAGCATCCGGCGCCACGCCGGTTCTGTTCGACTCCGGAATCCGGTCCGGGACGGACATCATCAAGGCTCTCGCGATGGGTGCGACTGCCGTCGGGATAGGCCGCCCTTATGCTTACGGTCTTGCATTGGGCGGCACCGAAGGCGTCGTTCACGTTCTCAGATGCCTGCTCGCAGAGGCTGACCTGCTGATGGCCGTCGACGGATATCCCACGCTCGCCGAATTACGCCGCGCCGGCGTCACACGAATACAACCCTGACCCAAAGCACTGATCTTCGGCGAGGTCAGCACTACCGCTTTTTCCGAATGGCAGCCGCTCACGAGCCGGACAGTAGTTCCACATCTTCCGAAAGGTCTACGCTTCCCCTATGACCATGCGCAATCATCCCCTCTTTGGCCTTGAAGGTCGTGTTGCAATCGTCACCGGAGGGTCTGTCGGTCTCGGCCGTCAAATGGCCGAAGGCCTCGCCGAAATGGGAGCAAATCTCGTTCTCTGCGCCCGCAAAAAGGAGCGTTGTGAACAAGCCGCTGCTGAACTCAGCCAACTCGGGGTCAAGGTTCTCGCCCTCCGCTGCGACGTTAAAGATCCGGCCAGCGTTCAAGCTGTGATCGACGCGACAGTTCAGGAGTTCGGCCGCCTCGACATCCTCTTCAATAATGCCGGCACATCGTGGGGCGCTAGTGTTGAAGAGATGACTCTTGAGCAGTGGAACAAAGTCATCGAAACCAATCTCACCGGAACGTTCCTCTTTTCGCAAGCCGCGGGCAGAATCATGATTCCCCAGCGCAACGGAAAGATCATCAACATCTCGTCAGTCGCCGGACTCCGAGGCGCCCCGCCGGAGTTCTCCGCCATCGGCTACGCCTCGAGCAAAGGTGGCGTCATCACATTCACCAAAGATCTTGCGTGGAAGTGGGGCATGCACAACATCCAGGTAAACTCGATCGCGCCCGGCTGGTTTCCCTCCGCCATGTCGGCCAAGCTGATCGAGCGCAACGGCGACCGTTTCCTCGCCGCCGTCCCGCTCGGACGCTTCGGCGGACCGCAAGACCTAAAGGGCGCTGCGATCTTCCTGGCCTCGGCTGCCTCGGATTACGTAACTGGCACGACCCTCATCGTTGACGGCGGCCAGAGCGCATAACGCACTTGGTTCTATATAGTCCTCCGCTACCTGCTCTGCTGTGTCGAGGTGTAGTAGCGCACCACCCATTCAGCCGCACAGCATGGCTTGCTTGCATTGCGGATCTCTACCGCAGCGGAATAGATCGCATGACATCCGCCAGGAATGTCATCGAGGGACCGAAGCAGGAAGCGGCAGCGGATCTGCTCTCCAGCTCGAACTGGCGAAGGAAACCGCACCTTCTCCAGCCCGTAATTGACGACGAACAGATCACTTGACCGAAGTTGCATAGCATCGTTCAAGAAATGACTAAGCAGAGCCAGAGTGAGAAAACCATGGGCCACGGTTGTCTTGTAGGGTGACTCTTGCTGTGCTCTCACAGGATCCACATGGATCCACTGCCGGTCTTCTGTCACTTCCGCAAAGCTCTGAATTCTTTCCTGTGTTATCGTGAACCAGTCGGGCGCAGTGAACTCGCAGCCGACTAATCTGCGCAAAGAATCAAGGCCCGCTATCTCGATAGGCGTCGTCGCAACTTGGTGAGTGGTATGAGTAACAGGTTGTATCGCAGCCTCCGATCCCTCTCAGTGTCTGTTTCGTCATCTCGTTCCGGAGACCACACCAGGAGAGTGATGGTCAGCAGGTGTCGTTAGCTGAGGCTCAAGAGCGCTCATAGCCTATACGAGCCGGCTTCGACCATGGCATCGGCGATCTCGCGTCCAAGAAGTACCGTGTTGCTGGGTTCGTGTTGGGCCAAGCTCCGAAAAATGCTCATCCGTGTCCGCAGCATATCCCCTTCAAACGTTGCACCCAGTACCTGCTGCGCGGAGGTCTCGATGATACGGAAGGATCGCGCAGAATAGTATTTCGTGAGCTTCGCCGCAACCGAACTTTCCCTATAGGTCTTCTCCGTGCGAAGAATGCACGACTCGAGCGCCAGCAACTCGATGAGAATGTCGGCCAGCGCCCCCATGATCTCCTGCTGTTCGGAAAGGTCATTGTCAAACATCTCCGACACCGCTGCGGCACAAAAGAGAGCGATCTTCTTGCCGCGGACAAGCAAACCGCGTTCTTCGGAAAGCGCGCCGCTGCGGTGAATCGTTGGAGCAGTTCCTGCGGCTATCTCGTCCATTACCCGCTTGATCGCTGGGCCAAGCGCCAATGAACCCATCTTTGCCCGTTTCAACATCCAGGTCGTCGCTACGAGGCGGTTGATCTCGTTCGTTCCCTCAAAGATCCTGTTGATCCTTGCATCTCGATAAGAACGTTCGATCGGATAATCCTCAACGTATCCATATCCTCCGTGGATCTGAAGCGTGTGATCGACGACGCGTTCGAGCATCTCTGATCCAAACACCTTCATGATGGAACATTCGATCACGAACTCTTCAATCCTCTTCTGCACATCCTGCGTGTACGTGGGGGACTTGCTGTCCAGTTCAGCCAGAGCGACGTCGATACCGCCAATCACTCTATATGCCATCGCTTCGCCGGCGTAGATTGCAGCCGCGCTGTCTGCAATCTTCTGTTGGATCATGCCGAAGGAGCTAATCGGCTTGCCGAATGCGATGCGTCCTTTGGCATAGCGCACGGCCTGCTTGAAAAGACTCTGAGCGCCACCAAGAGCCCCGGTCGTAATCTTGTAGCGACCCACATTCAAAATGTTGAAGGCTATCTGGTGTCCCTTGCCGGCCTGTCCCAGCAGGTTCTCGACTGGCACCTTGCAATCGCTCAAAACAAGCGGGCAGGTAGAAGAACCGCGGATGCCCAGCTTGTGCTCTTCCTTGCCTACGGTAAATCCCGGAGTGCCCTTTTCGATCAGAAAAGCGGAAAACCTCTCGCCGTCGATCTTGGCGAACACAGTAAACAGATCCGCAATGCCCGCGTTCGATATCCACATCTTCTCGCCGTTGAGCGCGTAATGCTTTCCGTCCGCCGTCAACGTCGCACGCGTTCGGATGTTCATCGCATCGGAACCTGCTGAGGACTCCGACAGCGCATAGGCCGCAATCCATTCTCCAGTGACGAGCTTTGGAAGATACTTTCGCTTCTGCTCAGGACTCCCGTACCAGACCAGGGGCAGCGACCCAATCGTCACGTGCGTACCAAAGGTTACCGAGAAGCTCCCATTGATTCCCATCTGCTGCCCGACGAGAGCAGATGTCACCTTGTCCATCTCGATACCGCCATATTCCTCCGGCACATCCACCCCGAGCAGTCCCAGCGCACCCAACTCAAGCATCAATTTTCGGCTGACATCGTAATCCTTCGCCTCGATCGCGCTCGACTGCGGCACAATCCTCTCTTCTGCAAAGGCCGCTGCCATCGCGACGATCTGCTTTTGTTCGGAGGTCAGGTCTTCAAGAGTGAAGACGTCTTCAGGCAGAATGTTTTCTACCAGGAAACCGCCGCCAGAAACTCGCTTCGCCGACTGAACCGCTGTCTCTGTGCTCATGAGGGGCCTCCATAGGACCGATGCTGCCTTATTGATTGCGCTCAGTTGATTGCGCTCAGTTGATTGCACTCAGTTAGTCCCCCCCGCGTTAGATCGCGACGCGAGGATGCGAGCCCACGAAGAATACTAAACGGCCGGTCAAAACGTCAATTTGCGAAACAGCGCACTCATTCGAAGCAGCCTTTGCCTTAGCCGCGTGCCTTCGGCTCCGGGGAATGGATGGCAGGACGCGGTTGAAGTCCTCGCGTCAGAATGCGCGCATACTCGCCAGAGATCTCGCACGGACTGAGGTCGCCTTCGGGCCGGTACCAGCTTCCTATCCAGTTGATCGCTCCGGAAATGGCAAAGGAGACCAGCTTCGGATTGCAAGGAGCGATCGAGCCATCTTCAATGCCCTCCTCCACATAACCGCGCAAAGTCATATCCAGGCGGCGCTTCATGGTTCGCACTTCCCGGCGAGTCGCAGGCGAAAGTTCGGTTTCGTCCAGCATCGCCAGACACCTGCCGAACTCCCCAGTCGCAATTGCGACCGTGTAGGTCTCCACATACATGGAAAGTTTGCGTAATCCCGTCCCCTCATTTTCACTCGTCTCCCTTAGGATGCTCTCGATCGCGGCGATCCCCGCGCGGTAACACTCCACGAGAATCTCTTCTTTGTTGCGATAGTAGTAGTAAAGTGCGGCCTTGGTGATCTTCAACTGCCGGGCCAGTAAACTCATGGATGACTTCTGATAACCATGTACGAGAAACAGATGCGCCGCCGTCCGAAGCACTGCCTCCCGCTTTACCTCCATACTCCGCTGTCGCGCCTGGAATGCCTTCCACGGCTCGCGACGGCTTGCAGGTGGCTCTTCTGTCTTCATGCTTTCAATCTTTGCGACATGCTCACGCACAATGAGGGCAGCCTATGTTTAGTCCGGTAATTGTACAGGTGCGCTCCGTGCGACCAGCCTACTCAAGTTCTCAAGCAGTCGAGTCAAACAGAACATACACGATTGCATCATCGAATTACACCGTGGCGATAGTCAGCTATGGAGCTCCGCCCAAGCGTCGCAACGACCGACCCATTAGGCGATTAGTCTCAGTTCCATCAATTAAACTCAGGAACAGCAGATGAGCAACCAGCCCAAAAGGATTCGCTGAGCACATGGGAAGTCTTTTGATCGTGCGTCACGCGCAAGCTTCCTTTCTAGCGGACAACTATGACAAGCTATCCGCGATGGGAGAGGAGCAATCTCGCCTGCTCGGAACTTACTGGACAACGCGTAACCTGAGGTTCGATCGCGTCTGTGCTGGCCCGCGGGTGCGGCAAAGCCATACAGCCGCCATCGTAAGCGAGACGTATCGACTTGCCGGCCAAAGTTTCCCCGAAGTCCACAGGCTTCCCGCTTTCGATGAGTATCCCGCGGAAGCAGTCATGGAGCGGGGACTTCCCATCCTGCTGCAATCGGATCAACGCGCGCGCGATCTCCACGCGGCCTTCACTGGCGCGGACCAAGACATTCGTCGCGCCGCATTTCAGCGGCTCTTTGAGTACCTTCTTGCAGAGTGGGCTCGCGGCGAGATTCCACTCGACGGCGTGGAGACTTGGGCCGCCTTCTGTTCCCGCGTAAACTCCGGGCTGGATCAGTTTCTTGCAGCAGGCGAACGGTCCGAACGGACAGCCATCTTCACCTCGGCCGGACCAACAGCAGTTGCGCTCGAGCGCGCTCTACAGATCTCGTCCGAGCAAACCCTCCAGATGAGTTGGATGCCGCGCAACTGCTCCTGGAGCGAGTTCTTCTACACTGCGGAGAAGTTTACTCTCAGCAGTTTCAACTGCTCCCCTCACCTCTTCGAACCGTCACACTTCACGTACAGATAGGCGAACTTTCATGAACGACTTCATCGATCAGCCCACCGACATTCGAAGCGGAGAAGAACTTGATGCGGCAAAACTCGAAGCTTACTTGCACGGTCACTTAGTTAAACCCACCGGTCCGCTGCAGGTGCATCAATTTCCGAGCGGCCATTCCAACCTGACCTATCTTCTCCATCTTGGCGACAGGAAACTCGTACTTCGCAGACCTCCGTTCGGCAGCAAAGTCAAATCGGCTCACGATATGGGAAGGGAGTTTCGCGTGCTATCGAAGCTCCACACCGCCTACCCACCAGCTCCCGAGGTGGTTCTCTACTGCGAGGACGAATCCGTATTAGGCGCACCGTTCTACTTAATGCAACAGATCGAAGGCATCATCCTGCGCAATGAACTTCCATCAGGCCTGGACCTTACTCGGCAAGCCGTCCGGCAGCTCAGCGAAGCCTTCCTCGCCAATCTCGTCGTCCTGCACCACGTCGACTACGCTGCCGCAGGCCTCGGCGACCTTGGCAAGCCCGTCGGATATCTCGAAAGGCAGGTCCGCGGGTGGATCGAACGCTACTATGGCTCCAAAACGCACGAGTATCCGGAGGTAGACAAACTCGCCGCCTGGATGCCGCAGCATCTGCCCGTAAGCGGCACCGCCTCTCTCGTTCACAACGACTACAAATATGACAACGTGATCCTCGATCCCAACGACATCAGCAGAATCAAAGGAGTCCTCGACTGGGAGATGTGCACGATCGGCGATCCGCTTGCGGATCTCGGCACCACCTTGGCCTACTGGTTCGATGCCGGCGATCCCGTGGCGATCCAGCTCGACAGCTCGGGTCCGACCGCTCTGCCTGGCAGCTTAACTCGCGAAGAACTGGTGCAGCGATACGCTGAAAAAACAGGCGCGGACGTCACACAGATCGCCTTCTATCTCACTTTCGCTCGTTTCAAGCTGGCTGTCATCGTGCAGCAGATTTACTTCCGCTATCACCAGGGCATCACCCGGGACACACGATTCGCCTCCATGCCGGCTGCCATCCAGTCCTTACTGCAGAGCGCACTGGAATGCGCGCAGACAGGCCGCATCTAAGCTTCCCTTCGTTCTCCCCCTTCGTGCACGAAAGGCGAGATACAGCTACTTCCTCAACTCCCACTTGGCGATCGACTCCAGGTGAACCTCGTCCGGGCCGTCGGCCAGTCGCAGCGTGCGATTTCCCGCCCAGGCGCTGGCAAGGAAGGTGTCCTGCGAGACGCCAAGACCGCCGTGCGCCTGTATGGCCCGATCCAATACCCGCAAAGCCATCCTCGGAGCGACGACCTTGATCATGGCGATCTCGGTGCGGGCCGCTTTATTCCCTACCGTGTCCATCATGCGAGCGGCTTTCATGGTGAGCAGCCTGGCTTGCTCAATCTCAATCCGTGAGGCGGCAATGTCTGCTCGGATTGTTCCCTGGTCGGCCAGCGGCTTCCCGAAGGCAACACGGCTCTTGACCCGTTGACACATCGCCTCCAGCGCCCGCTCCGCAACCCCAATGCAGCGCATGCAGTGGTGAATGCGGCCGGGTCCCAGACGCCCTTGAGCGATCTCGAATCCTCTTCCCTCACCCAGCAGAATATTCTCGCGCGGCACGCGCACTCCCTCAAACAAAACCTCTGCATGACCGTGTGGCGCATCGTCGTATCCAAACACCGTCAGCATGCGCAAGACCTTTACGCCTGGCGTGTCCATGGGAACCAGAATCATCGACTGCTGCTTGTGAGTTGGAGCGGAAGCGTCCGTCTTGCCCATAAAGATCGCAACCTTGCAGCGCGGATCGCCGGCGCCCGAAGTCCACCACTTACGCCCGTCGATGACGTAGCTGTCGCCGTCCCGCTTGATGATCGACGCGATATTCGTGGCATCCGAAGAGGCCACATCAGGCTCAGTCATCGCGAAGCAGGATCGAATCTCGCCCGCAAGCAGTGGATCGAGCCATCGCCGCTTCTGCTCGTCGGTTCCATAGCGCGCCAGTACCTCCATGTTGCCGGTATCAGGAGCCGAGCAGTTGAACGCCTCGGGTGCGATAGGGCTGCGGCCCATGATCTCGCAAAGCGAGGCATACTCCTGATGGGTCAGTCTATCTCCGCTGTGCCCATCCTCCTCCGTGGCCGTCAGGAAGAGGTTCCACAATCCTTCCTGCCTTGCCTTGACCTTCAGATCCTCGACCACGCGGGTCGGCCTCCACCGATCCTTCGCGACCTCCTCTTGAAAGCGTCGCTCGTTTGAATACACATGCGCCTTCATAAAAGCGAGTAGTTGCTCCTGAAGTCTCTTCACGCGTTCGGTCGGTGCAAAGCTCATGTCTTCGGCTGTCTCCTTCAAATCGCCACCCAAAAGCCTGCGCTCGCTTCAATCTAAAAAGAAATCCGCGACGAGCGGTTGTCCAGGGCTCACTGCGTATGCTGAAAAATCGGTGATTCCTGCCCGGGTGAGCACCTCTTCATCCGTGAAGAAATTGCCCGTCGTGGTCCGGCTGTCCGACATCAGGATGTGCGCGGCCGCCTCTGCAACGATCTCCGGCGTACGCCCGCGCACGGCCTCGGCACCAGGAATCATCTGCAACGCGGCAGTAGCAATCATTGTTCTCGGCCAGAGGGCATTCACGCCAATGCCCATCGTCCGAAACTCCTCAGCCATGCCCAGGACGCACAGGCTCATCCCGTACTTCGCGATGGTATAGGCAACGTGCGGGGCGAACCACTTCGCAGCCATATTCAGGGGAGGCGACAAGGTGAGGATATGGGGATTGGCCGCCTTCGCGAGGTGCGGCAAACATATTTTGGAACACATGTACGTGCCACGCAGATTGACATCCATCATCAGATCGAAGCGCTTCATCGTCGTCTCAGGCGTTCCCGTCAGACTGATCGCACTGGCATTGTTGACCAGGACATCGATGCCGCCAAAACGTTCTACAGCCTTCTCGACTGCATCGCTCACTTGATCTTCAAACCTTATGTCCACCACCAAAGGAAGCGCGCACCCACCGGCGGCTTCGATCGCTGCGGCCGCGGTATATACCGTACCAGGCAGCTTGCCAAGCGGGACAGCAGTCTTGGCAGCCACAACAATGTTGGCGCCATCCTGAGCCGCGCGCAACGCGATGGCAAGTCCTATGCCCCGGCTTGCTCCCGTGATGAAGAGAATCTTGCCTCTCAGATTCGGCACAGGCAGCAACTCGCTTTCCGCAGGCATTCGCCTCGCGTTGCGCATAGACGCGCGCTGCGCGATGCAAAGCAGGCGCGCTTCAAACCGGCGGCAGAGCGGCCCGATTCTGTCGAACTGAAGATTTTAGGTGACAGACACATCATAGTGGGCCTATCTTACCTGTCGTTTACAAACTGCGCATGGATTTCTCCTGTAGCTGTTTACGGAGCCTGATCGCTCCTCTGGCCGACTACCTGGAGGGCGCGCAGGAATGAGAGAAAAAGGAGAAGCCAACAAGGCCTGAGAACAAGTGAGCAATGAGGGACTCTTTGCACCAGATGAGGTTTCGCTGTGTCGCCTGTCGACCCTTAGAGGTCCCAGTTCAGCGAGGTTCCAGTTCAGCGGTCTTCGATCCTCGTCAGATCATGCCCCTCGCAAAGCTCAAACGCCCAGACAATCTCAGCACAACCCACTCCTGCGATTCGCTTGTTCCGCCTGCTCCAAGACCAGTCTTTCACGACGACGGGAGCATGCCAGTTCCGTGCCAAAGCACCTCCAGCAGTTTGGCCGGAGCCGGACGCCTTGCGAGCCGCAGGAAACCATTCACCTGTATCCACTTTGTGAGGACCATTCATGACGACGCACTTCACCCACAGGTCAGCAACTTCTTCTTCATTCCTGACCCTTGTCTCCTTCACGGCCGCACGCCTCCAGCACGTAGCCGCGAGAATTGCCTGCAAGGTGACCGCTCTTCGCATCGGCGGCTTGCTATGCTTCTGCCTGGCTGGCGCTGCGCTCGGACAGGGCGTCGGCACCTCCGGAGGCGTTCGCGGCACCATACGGGATCTCTCAGGCGCAGTCGTTCCTAACGTAAAAGTCACCGTCTCCAGCTCTCAGACCGGCCTGCAGCGCACCGCCATGACGGATCCGTCGGGGCAATACCGCATCCCCGGTCTCCCCACAGGAACCTACGATGTGACAGCGACGACCAGTGGCTTTGCGACAGAGATCAGCAAAGGCGTTGTCGTCGGAATCGGACAGACGATCGACGATGATTTCCAGTTGAAAGTCGCCTCGGAGAGCACCCAGGTGACCGTGAACAGCGCCCCCCCGGTCATCGAGACCGACCGGGGCGGACAGTCGGACACCATCGGCACACGCTTGGTAGTCGACTTGCCAATCGACCGTCGTGACTATCTCTCCTTCGCTCTGCTGCTCCCCGGTGTCGGCAACTCCAACACCATCGCCGGCGATAATGACTATCGCGTGCAGTCCACCCCGCAAAGCGGTCTGTCGGTCTACGGCAGCAACGGACGGGGAAACAGCGTGACGGTCGACGGTGGCGAGGCCAACGATGACGCGGGAGGCGTTCGCTTGACCGTCAGCCAGGATGCAGTCGACCAATTCCAGGTCAACCGCGACAACTATCCCGCGGAACTGGGTGGCGCCAGCGGAGCGGCCATCAACATCGTCACCAAATCGGGCACAAACAACTTCCACGGCGGTTTTTTCGGCTTCTTCCGCAACAGCGCCTTGGACGCTCGAAATCCGTTCGCCTTCAGTCCGGCTCTGTCGCCAGGACAGCCGTTCTCGCTGGGCGCGCAAGGACAACCCATCAAGGACTCCCTCAGTCGTCAGCAGTACGGCGGAACCTTCGGATTCCCCATCCGAAAGGACAAGACATTCCTGTTTCTTGCCTTCGAAGGTCTTCGCTCGAACGCCGAGGATTCGGTTCCGCTGCTGACCAATAGCAGCATCTTCGCTCCTACCACCTCACAGACGCCCATCCTTGCCGGCCTCGCAGCGCAGGGTGGAACCCCGGTTCCCTGCCTGAATGGCCCCACCGGCCCAACCGGTCCGACCTTTGTGTTTCTTCCGGCGGCCACATGCGCCTTCGGATTGCAAAGCATACTCACGGTGGACCCGACTGCCACGGGAAACCCATTCGTTAGTCCGGCGGCACTCGCTTCCCGGGCGGCCGTGGTCAATCAATTCGAAACCAACGGCGGCCTCTTTCCGTTTCCCACCAGAACCTACTACGGCTCCGGCCGGCTGGACAATCGTTTCACGGAAAAGGACTCCACCTTTCTCCGCGCCAGCGCCGTGCACCTCACCGAATCCGACCCCACCTTGCAGTCGCTGACCGGCTTCTCGCGAGGAACTTCGATTCTGGTCACCGACAACACCGTACAAGGCTCCTGGTTCCATCAGTTCAGCGCGAACGCCAGCAATGAAGCTCTCGTGCAGTACAACAACACCGAGTTTGATGTCTCCACCAACGACCCTGGCGGTCCAGGCTTCGACGTTCCGGGCTATGGCTTCTTCGGCCGCAATATCTTCCTGCCCAACTATGCAACCAATCGCCGCTATCAGTACGCCGACAACTTCACCCTCCTCCGCGGCAGGCACACCCTGCGCTTCGGCTTCTCTGAAGTCCTTCGCAACGCCAACAATTCGGCAGATATCTTCCTCGGAGGCCGATTCGAGTTCCTGCAGCTGCCGGGATTCCTCATCAGCCCCTGTCTGACAGCGCCGGAGGCTTGCGGACTCTCCGCAGCGACCGCCTCCGCACCAATCAGCACCCTACAGGCATTCAGCCTCGGTCTTCCTGCATTCTATGAGCAGGGTTTCGGGCAGCCGGCCTATATCCTGCAACGGCCGCTCACCTCCGTGTACGCGCAGGATTCCTGGCAGGCCGTTCCCGGTCTGACCCTCAACTACGGACTGCGATATGAGATTGACAGCCAGGATGGAATCCTGAATACCTACTACAAAGACTTCGCTCCCCGCTTCTCCTTTGCTTTCACCCCGGGCAACGATCAGAAGACGGTCCTCCGCGGCGCCTACGGCATCTTTTACGCACAGGTCTACTCGGAGATCCCCGCCGTCATCAAGTCTCTCGGCGTGAACAACGGCAGCCGGCAAATCGCTAACACTCTGATCACCATCAACGGTGTTCCCGGCAATCCCGCGGTGAACTCGGCGGCCATCTATCAGACTCTAGCTGCGGAGGGAGCCTTTCCCTGCCCCGCTCCTCCAGCCCGGTCAGGATTAGGCTGCATCACTCGCAACGATCTCGCACAGTTTGGACTCAACATCTCCAACACCGGCCCGCTGCCGCCCGGGACAGTGCTCTTCAATGCGACGCCGAACTACCGTCCTCCGCAGACGCAGCAGGCCTCGCTCAGCGTAGAGCGGCAGATCGGAAAGGGTACTTCGGTCTCAGTCGAGTACATCTTCGTCCATACCACTCACCTCCCGCTCGCCATCGACACAAACCTGCTGCCCGGCGCGCCCTTTGTGACCGGCAATGGTGCCAACGGCCTGCCGACGAACGGTCTTCCCTTTCAGGATTGGGGAGCCCCGCAGTGCATCGCCAATCGCGCCTCCTGCTTCGTGGATCAGACCGGCACCATACAACAAAGCAACGAGTACCAATCCACTGCGAGTGCGAACTACAACGGCGGTATCGTAGACTTCAAACGGCGCTTCAGCCCCCTCGTTACAGTCATTGCCAACTACACCTACAGCAAGGCGATCGATCAATCCACTGACTTCAACAGTGACTTCTCCCCCTTCGACCAGGTTCAGCCGCAAGCCGATCGCTCGGTCTCGGATTTCGATCAGCGCCACAAAGTTGTCCTGGCGGCCATTCTCGACAGTCCCTTCGAAAAATCCCGCTTCTTTTCCGGATTTGAGTTAGCGCCGATCTTCAGCTACAACAGCGGCCACCCCTTCAACCTGCTCGCAGGAGCCGACATCAACGGGGATAACTCCTTTACCAACGACCGGCCGCCAGGAGCAGGCCGCAACACAGGACTTGGTCCAGACTATGCCGACTTCGACATGCGTTTGAGCAAGGAGTTGCACCTCTTCCGCGAATCCAGCTTGAAGTTCACCGCGGAGGGATTCAACATCGCCAATCGCACCAACTACGCCAGCGTGAACAATCTCGTCGGCTCCGCCTTCGCTCCTTCATTCAACATTCACGGCTCTTCCCAGCTCTCGCCGAGTCAGCCTCTCGGCTTCACCGCAGCCTATCTCAAACGGGAGATTCAACTCGGAGTGAGACTCGCGTTTTGATGCTATCCATCTTTGTCTGCGGCCCACCCGTGAGCACCCCAGCACGGGTGAGCCGTCGAGCAAAGATCTATCCGAACCATCATGTGATCGCCGCTCTTCCCACTTAGATCATTCGCGGCCCTGCAGGCGCACACGCGACTTTCTGCGCAGGCTGGCACGCAGAAAGATTGCCATGAGAAAACAGAAGAACAACGTCGAGAGGACCATCAGCCACTGGTAGTGGGAAAACAGCATGTTCAGCTGAATCCACAACGACAGCGAGCCTACACGATACACATCGCTGCCAATTCGGTAGGAAAAGAAGTGCGAACCCTGCAGAACGCTCACTGACTGGGATACGTCGGAGGATTGCGAAACTTTCTGAAACGTGGCGAGAAAGTTCGATGCCACCTTGTTGTCACGCAGCGCGACCACAATGACTGAGCGGTTCGATCCGCTCGGCCATTCAATGCCTTCGATCAAAGCATCCGGGAGACCACCCGCAGTCTCAAGCTCTCCCGACTGCACCCGATCCGAACTGCGGACCTTCCACCACGCGTGCTGCAGCTGGGCAAAAAAACCTTGCGTGTCCTGGATGTGAAGGCCGCTCCCGTCTACACCCACCGGAAGCGAGGCGTTCAGACGGCCGATCGCCGGCTGATCTTCTAACGTACCCAGCACAAGGTAATCCTTTCGCCCGTCACTTTGCATGCCGTCAGGGTGAGTGACCGACACTCTCAAAACCGGATATCCCGTCTGCGCACCGAAATGCGCCATTAGCATGAGAAAGATTTCAATCTCCTCCTGGCTCGGGCTCTCCGGTAACACCACTTCTGTGTCCGAGAGGTCCGCCCTGCGGGTGAACGGATATCCTGCATTGGCAAAGATCTGAAGGTTCGGCAGAGTGGCCCAGTGCGGAATTCCCTGAATGTCAAGATAAGAATCCTTCGAAATGGATCTTTCCGTGTGGTACGGACCGGCTGTATCGCATCCATCGCTATTCGTCCTTTGCGAAAAAAAACGCAGCCTGACTGAATTCGAGAATGGACGCATGTCTGAAACCGGAACCGGCACAATCGTATTTAACTGCCGGCTTGTTTCATCCGGGTGGAGCAGTGGGATGGAACCGATGTACGAACCGTTGACGAGAACGTCCAGCCGGTCCTTCGTCGAAGTTGTGCCGTCATACCGATAGCCTAGATGTAAACCTACATTCTTCTGTGCGCCGTAGAACAGATCCGGCGGCAGGCGCATCGAGACCGCCACAGCGCCGTCGCCGTCGCTCTTCACCTCGCTTAAGTGCTGCATCTCTCCAATGCGGGTGATCTTCTCAGTGCTTAGCCAACGCGGAGCCTCATCGGGCTCCCGGGCAGCCGGCAGCGTCACATTCGAGATACGCACCTGGTCTCCGTCCAGCAGATTGCGCTGTAGCGCCAGTCCGTACGCCGCATCCATCAAATCATCCGCAGAGTCTCCCGCAAAAACCAGCACCTTGGAGTATGGATCCGATGGATTGGTCCGCATCGAAATCGTCGGACCGGAACCGGGATGGATGCGAAGCGAGGGAGGAAGCACCGCGTCTGTCTCTCCGATCACGATTGCGTTGCCAGCCGGTATCGTACCGATCGACACTGGGAATTGCACCGGCCGCGAAGCCGCCAGGACTCCAAACCACGAAGCGACCACCCCCGCAGCCTTGAGCGCCTGAAGAGACGGTGGGCTGAGAAACACGATCGGAATGACGGAATGGATGGAACCCGCAACATCGTAAAAGGGGGCTGGCAACTGATCCAGGTTGTCGTCGAGCGCAATCAGCCCACCCGCAAGTTCAAGTGCGGAGTCGCGATCCACATGGCCCCATAACGCGGAATGCATCGGATCTTCGCACTTGAGGGCATAGTGACCGACGAACTCAAAGGTGAGTTCATTACTGAGCGCCAGCATCGACGGCGGTATCGTCACTGTCGATTCAAGCAGCGCGCCGTTTCCCACGCTTCTGTTGTCCGCGGGAGAATCGCCCGCCGTGACCGCATTCGGTGCCGCGGCAGATGCCGTCACCGGCAGCGTCGCTAGCAACGTACCGTTCAGGCTAATCTTTAGATGACTCAGTGACGGGAGCAGAGCCGGTGAGAAATGATAGCGAAGATGCAGCTCGGCGCTCTTGACGATCTGATTCTTAGGAAGCGAGAAATGAACGGAGTCAGAGTCGTCCACTCCGTGAAGCATGATCGTGTCGGGCACGCCCATATCCGACAAGGTGAGCACAGTGTGAAACGCCCCCGGAGTTGGACCGGCCTTTGTCAGATCGGAACCCGAAGCGTCCCGTGAGGGGGGAACTGTCTCTCCCCCCGCTCCGTTCTGATGCTGCTGCACCGATGTTGCATCGACCTGCGTTGGTGTCCGCATCGAACGCAAGGGCCGGCCTTCCGCATACAAGCTTCTCCCAGCAATGGCGATCGCAAATAAGAGCAGCGGGCGAACGCTCACGGCGCGTCGGCTTTTTGGGGCGTTCTCGTTAGGCTTCATCCAAGCTCGCATCGCGTCACCAAGCCCATGCCGGGCAAGACCAGCGATGTGCCATAAGCTGCGCAGAGGCCGGTCAGGCTCCCCCGTTTCTCCCCATCCAAGCCACGTATCGGCTCTGGAGTAAATCACCACCGTGAGCGCCTCTTCCTCCTCCAGCGTCAATGGACCGAACTGCGCGCGCAAAACATTCCCCTCCACTCCGACGAGCGTCGCCGGCAGCGTAGCGCTTCCATCGAGCATCGGCAAAGTCAGCTTCACGGGCTCACCGGGCGCAGCGACGAAATCGCGCTCCATCCGGATCATGAGCCCTCCCAGCGAGATATCCGAGGTAACTCCGTGAATCAGTCGCCCATTGGCAAGCCGCACCTCCGCCGGTACCGCCATCGGTAAACGGACAGCTCGTCTGCGCTGACGGCTCTCCCGCGCTGCAGAAGTGGCCACTCCCAGAATGACGAGGTTGAAGCATACCCACAGCAGGTTCATCAGGACTGTGCCGACGTGATGGCCGCCGCCATACATCCCAGCAAGAACATTGAGCGGCCACATCGAGCCGCTCTGCGGGAACTGAACTAAGCGGGGAACAGCGCACAGAACGCCTAGAACATTCACCGAAATCAAAAATAATAGCGGCTGCGCGATGCGACGATCGAAGAACCCGCGATTCACCACTCCCCCCTTGGCGGTGACGTGAAACTTGCCAAGCCGCGGATCGATCAACGTCAGCATGGTCGGCAGCAAGACATGCGGCGCGAGGACAGTCTCGTAGACCTCGTCCCAGAAGGAATAACGGTGCTGGCCCTGAATGCGCGAATTCGCGATCTTCGACATCACCAGATGAGGCATAGCGTAGGCGAGAATAGCAGCCCAGTACCCCGGCACATTGACCTGGCCGAAGACCAGGTACATAAGCGGTGCGGTAAGAAAGATCAGGCGAGGAAGCGCATAAAGAAAGTGCGTCATCGCGTTGAAGTAGCAGAGCCTCTGCGCAACCGACAAGCCACGCGCGAAGAGAGGATTGTCGGTGCGCAGGATCTGAATCATGCCCCGGGCCCAACGGACGCGCTGTTGGACATACCCGCCCAGCCGCTCAGCCGCCAGCCCCGCCGACTGCGGAATGTTGATGTACGCGGTGTTCCATCCATGCATCTGCATGCGCAAGGACGTGTGCGCGTCCTCGGTGACCGTCTCCACCGCCATGCCGCCTATTTCATCGAGCGCCGAACGCCGCAGCACCGCGCAGGAGCCGCAAAAAAAAGTCGCATTCCAGAGATCGTTGCCATCCTGCACCACGCCATAGAACAGCTCGCTCTCGTTCGGCACCTTACGGAACTGTCCAAGATTCCTTTCCAATGGATCTGGCGAATAGAAGCTGTGCGGCGTCTGTAGCATGCCCAGCTTGCTGTCACGTAAAAACCAGCCGAGGGTGACCTGCAGGAAACTGCGCGTGGGAATCTGATCGCAATCGAAGACCGCCACATAAGGCGCTTCCAAACGAGCCAAAGCGGAATTGATATTTCCCGCCTTCGCGTGCTGGTTGTCGTCCCGCGTCATATAGCCGATGCCGGCTCCTTCGGTGAACCTGCGGAGCTCTTCCCGCCTTCCGTCATCCAGCAGGTAGACGTTGAGCCTTTCGACCGGCCAATCGATATTCATCGCCGCCAGCGCGGTGCACTTCACAACGCTCAATGGCTCGTTGAAGATAGGAATAAGCAGATCGACATTGGGCCATAGATCGGTATCCTCGGGCAGTGGAACAGGCGTCCGTCGCAGCGGCCAGAGCGTCTGAAGGTACCCGAGAAAGAGCGTCATGAACGCATACGCCTCCGCGAGAATCAGCATCCAGATCAAGGCAGCATCGAGCACGCTCCACGCCGAGCCCGGCTCCAGGAAGAACCGAATGGCCGTAGAGACCCGCCAGAAGCCATAGCGAAACGTTGAGAAGATCGATATCAGGACCAGCGTGAGCGTCACCAGGTAGGAGCTCGAGCTGCGGTCGAGCCAAATGATCAGGGCAATCGTCAACATGCCGAGAACGATCTGCTGAGGCCATGTCAACTCCAGCATTCCAGTGAAGCCGAGTACGAACATCCCGGCCACCAGCATCACAAGTCGAACTGCCTTGAAAAAGAACCCGTCACCCGCTTCAAATCGCTTGAAGCGGGGCCAACCAGTCATCTCTCGCTCCAGCGCACGTTCCGGAACCCTGCGGTAGCTGGAGCGGCAACTGTGCGAAGCCAGGTAGCAAGATTCATGTAGTCTTCCGCAACCGCCGCATCAGGAGCGTAGTCAACCACCGTCATGCCTTCCGCGAGGGCCTCGCTCACCGCAGGGGCGCGGCGAATCACAAAGGAAAGCAGCCGGTCCCCGAGTTGGCGGCGCATGACCTCCCGCACATCCAGATGCAGCGGCAGGGAAGGGTCGAACTGATTCAGTACGTAGTACGGCTGCAAAGGATGTCCGTCGCCGTCGCTCACCCCATTGAAAAACTTCTCGATCGTCTGCAGGCTGATCACGGAGTTCATGTCCGGAGCTACCGGAACCAGGATAGTCGGATTCAAGCGAGACATCCTGCCAACCAGCCAGCTTGAGCGAACTGTCAGATCGAGCAGGATCCGGTGCGTCCCTCGGCTGTTGCTGATAATCTCTTCCGCCAGTTGACCTTGCGCTTCTTCGTCGCCCGCCTTCTGCTCGACATCATGGCTCACGAGATAAATGGGAGCATCGGTGCTTCCGCTGGGCGGAGAAAAAGTGCGAACCGTACCTTGTCGAAGTTCACTTGCGCCGAAGTAGAACGGCAGCAATCCGTGAGACGTAGTATCAGTCAGCAGCACCTTCTCCCCCATCGAGGAAAGAGCGCGCCCCACCGTGGCGACCAGGCTGGTCTTGCCTACTCCGCCGGCTAGAGAGAAGACAGCCAGCACCGGCGTCCGGGTCTCTTTCTGCCGGACCGGCGCTACGTCACGCTCCTGTCCAGGCTGCTCGAAGACACCCTTCAAGGCATACCAGCGAGCCGCCACCCTTTCGCGAGACTGCTGCAGCGTATCGGCTACCGAGGACTGCGCCAAGACCGAGGACTGCGCCGCCGAACGCTGTGCCGCCGGCGACATGGCAGGAGCGTAAAGCCAGGCAGGTCCAACCGGGTCGGGGGAATACACCGGACGCTGCACAGGAGCTGCACCTTCCGGCGGCTCCGCGGCTCCGCGTCGAGAAGAAGTGATACCGGCCTGCGGCTGTTGCGATGCCGCGTCATCATGAGCGCGCCGGCCGCGCGTCGCATCGGAAGACCCAATCGCCTGCGAAAAAGGCGATATTGGGCCGGCTTCGAGCGGCATCGTCTGCATCGATCGCGAACTTACGGGCTGTCTGAGCGGAGTCGTTCCTCTCCCCTCCGAAACGATGACGTTTCCCCCGCCCCCTTCCTGCTCTCCACCAGACACCTCGGAGCGGTCCTCACGCCCTGGCTTTATATTTCGGGAAGATGGACCGCCCATGCTTATAGAGGAGGACGGCTCACCCTGCGATACGCGTCCCGAAACCTGGGGCACATCCGTGCGCCGCTGTCCAAAGGAAGGGGTCTGCCCCTCTTTACCACTCGCCTCAGTGCTGGCGTCAGAGAATGTATCGGCCAGGGAAACAGTTGGCTCGGCGATCGGCTTTCTCCAGTTCTTACTCGGAGCAGAAGAGGCAGCCCGGCTTTGCTCTGGTGTATTCTGCCGAACCGAATCACTGGCCTGGTAGTCGACCGGTGGAGCTTCATAGTCAGACCCGCGGTAGATCTGCCGAACCCCCGACGCATCATCAGGACGGTAGCCTTGCGGACGCCATGGAGTGCCTTGCGGAGGCACGAAGGTGCGTCGATCTGTCTGGGCAGGAGCCGGGATCTCTCCACTTTGCTGGTTATCGGCGCGCTCGCGATTGGAGGGCATGGAATCCTGAGGTGTCCTGTCTGCTGGCTGCATGGTCGGGACCGTTCCCATCTGTGATTTTGAGGCAACTGCAGACGAACCTCGCAGATGCGCGTTCGAATAGATTGTGTATGGATCGCTCACCTGGCCCGGGATCTCGGACGCATTGCGTTGCCCTCCCGTCATCGCGCCATGGCGTGCTTCAGCGGCGCCATATCGCGTAGCTTGTCTCTGTGCGAAGGCGTGAGCTTCCGCAATCTCGCGTTCCTCGCACCGTGCGCCCGCTTCAGCAACAGCGGCAGCCTCAGCGCGACGCGCCGCTTCTACCCGCTCTGCCACCGCCGTCCGGGTGGCCTCTTCTGCAGCGCGTATCGACCTCTCCGCCGAAGAATCGGTCTGATCCGGCCGCAGCCTTCTGGCTGCTTCGCTCGCCTGGTGGGCTGCCTCCTCCGCTGCACCGGCCGCCTGCTCTGCCTCGGTCTTCGCCAGCATAGCCTGTTCGCGCACCTGCTCCGCCGCCCTGTGCCTCATCTCAGCCCGGTACTCCCGCCGAGATGCCGAAAAGTCGCGATATTTAGCTCCATGCAAGTTTGCCCACGAGTAGAGAACTGCGGCATCTTCCGGCGTCTCCGCCAGAGCAGCTTCGTCCTCCCGGTTCGTGCCACGAAAGTCCATTATCCTCAACCCTTTTCATTCCAGCGTCATCCTAGGACGGCGCAAGCCCACCGAATCGCCGCCAGCCTGCATGCCGTCTCTGCGGTTTCACGCGAGAATCGACGCTAGTGTGAGGTTATTCCAAGTCCATGCATCCGTCATGCGACTTTAGTGTCAGGGATCAGGGCAATGCGTAACGTCCCGATCGAAGGATCTGTAAAAACTTTCCGCTTCCCCTTCTCCAAGCCATTGCAGCCGCTCGCTCGCCTCATTCCCGCCCTCGACACCTTCCAGTCTCCTCAGATAGGCCCGCTCGCCCGCAATAGCGTTTGGTCGCCAGTTCATCGCATCATCGTCGACAGCCTTCACAAACGGCCGTCACCTGTCCTATGTGCTAACTTGAAGAGGTGGGTCTGAGAGCGTAGCTCAGTTGGTAGAGCATCGCCCTTTTAAGGCGTTGGTCCTGGGTTCGAGCCCCAGCGCTCTCACCATTCCCTGCAAGTCGCCTCTTCTCCTACCGCGAGGCAACCGCCTCGCGAATTCGCACATTGCGCCCAACGCTTGGAACCGTTGCGGCCTCTCCCGCGGCGCTTCATCCAACCATTCCTAAGCCGTCGGTTTTTCCGGCGGCGCAATCACAGCGCAGAACTCGTCGAGAAATCTGCCGCTGTATCGATCCACCAATTGCTCCACCCGCTCCGCAGTATCGTCGCACACAATCAGCCCGGCATGATGAGCCCGGTTCAATCGCCACACCACCTCAGGATCATCGTAGCCGCTCACCTCCGGATGCTCCTGCCGTGCCAGGCAGATCACACTCCCCGCATAACAATGCTGGAGGGAAGGTAAGACGTACTCGCTACCCTGCAGCCCGGCTACTTCCATCCGCGCCCATTCCACCCACGGATTGATCCCACAGCCGAACTCCACTACCTCCGCGATGTGAGCCCCGCCCACACGGGCCGCCGTCTCCAGGAAGTAATAGCCTCCATCTGCATGCGACTTGATAAACTCCGAATGCGTCACGCCGGAGACCAACTCAAGCGCCTCGATGACCTTCCGGTGAATTCCGTCAAGGCCGCGCGCGTCTTCCGATTCCCTGCTGAGCGCGCGCGTACTGAAGACCCCACCCTGGTGCATCGTTTGCATGGGCGGTTTGCCGTACTTGTACGCCGAGCCGAAGACCGTCTCTCCCTTCCACGTAACACCTTCCACATGGAAGATCTCCCCCGCAACGAACCGCTCCAGCAGATAGTGCGTCTGTAGATCGCCAAGCTGCTCCAGCACCGGCCAGAGCTGATCCGCCGTGTCGATCGTGCGAATCCCAATGGCAGAAGCATTGGTGCGAGGCTTCAACAGCCACGGTCCGGGAACGTTCCGCATAAAGCTGCGTAGATCGTCGTACAGAAACACGGAAGTAAACTCGGGCACGGGAATGCCGTACTCTCTCGCACGAACCCGCATCGCCAGCTTATCGCGAAAGAACCGCGTCGACGTCTCTCCCATCCCAGGCAGCCGCATATGTTCCCGTAGCAGTGCCGCCATCTCGAGGTCAAACTCGTCCAGCGCCACAATCCGGTCGATCCGGTTCTCCCGCGCCATATAGCTGACCGTGTTCATGACCTGCTGCGGAGTCAGGTTCTCCGGCATCGTAAACAGCTTCTTGATCGCCTCTCGCGGCCAATCCGCATCGCGCAGCGTCTCAACCGTCAGCAGCAGCACATCGACGCCAAGCCGAGCTGCTTCTTCGAGAAATCGCTGCCCCTTTTCATAGGTGCTGATGCAAAGAATCGCTGCATTCTGTTGCCGCTCGGACATCTTGGCTCTCCTTTGCCTGAAGCAGAGTCTCAACAGACGCAGCCGTCGCTCTGCGTCGCATGACAAAGCACGCAAACGACAAGAAAAGAAAGGCGATCGTCGCAGCGATCTAAGTGCGCGAACTCTCTAGATGCTGAAATATCTCCTCAAGCTCGACATACAACGGCGTACCCGGAACTTCCAGCCGCTTTGCCGCCGTCCACACCGCTTCGTTGCACATGCGCTCCGTACGCGTCTTCGGGTCCACAATCCACACCATCCCGACTCCCATGGCAAGATAGTCCTCCGCACGTTCCTGTGTATCCGAGTAAGTATCCTCTGAAGACAGAACCTCGATCACCAGCATGGGGGGTTCAACCAGCACGTCCGGCTGTGGCCCCGCCGCTACCACGACCAGATCAGGAATACGCACGCGGCCGAAGGCCACCTGCACCCTCTGCTCAGTGCTTCCGATCACACCCCACAACGACTCGTGATTCATGAACCAGCCCGCCAGCAGCCATTGCACCCTTGCATGCTCCCACTTTCCCACGTTCCGCTCCCGCACCTCGCCGTCCACGTACTCGCGATCAGGCCGGTAGGTCGTCCCGAGATACTCCGCTACCGATATCTGGATTGCGCTCGCCATCGCCATTCAGTCTACTCCCCGCCCATAAGCAGACTCACCCTGGCGCTCAGCCAACGGCTCTTCCGCAAACGTCTCCCTCACGCCATCCTCAAGCGCAGTAAACGGCGCACCATATCCCGCCGCGCGCAACCCGCTCACCTCCGCCTGCGTGTAGTGCTGGTAGCGATTCTTCAAGTCACCAGGAAAGGGAATGTATTCGATTCTTCCCTGGCCGTGCACCTGCATCAACGCCTCAGCTACAGCCTTAAATGTCCGCGCCTCGCCCGTACCCGCATTCACCACCGCATGCACCTGCTTCTTCGGCCCTTCTGGCAGCAGGCATGCAAAGAACATATTGACACGCGCCAGATCCTTCACAAACACAAAATCGCGCCGCTGCTCGCCATCGCCATAACCGCCCGATCCTTCGAACATGCGAATCGTTCCGGTCTGCTTCAACTGCCTCGCGAAGTGATGAATCACACTCGCCATGCGTCCCTTATGCTGCTCCCGCGGCCCATAGACATTGAAGTAGCGCAGCCCGACGACCTCGCTCTTCATCTCCGGCGCCAATCTCTGCACATAGTGATCGAACACCAGCTTCGAGTATCCATACACGTTCAGCGGCCGCTCGTTCGCAGGCTCCACGGCAAAACTCGTGCTCGCTCCATACACCGCCGCGGTCGAGGCATAGACCATCGGGATCTTGCGGTCCAGCGCAAAGTGAAGCAACTCCTTCGAGTAGGTATAGTTGTTGTCCATCATGTAATGCCCGTCATCTTCGAGCGTGTTCGAGCAGGCTCCCTGGTGCAGGATCGCGCGGATCTTGGCGCTCTCAAAATATCCCGCCCTCAGCGCGGCTCGAAATTCGCGCTTGTCCATATAGTCGGCGTACTCGGCACCGGCAAGGTTCAGAAACTTCGGCCTTCGCATCTCTTCCTGCGGAGACTGAGCAAGAGCCGCCCGCGGCGGGGAAGCAAGATTGTCCACCACGAGAATGTCGCGCTCGCCCGCTCGGTTCAGCTCATGAACCAGATTGCTGCCCACAAAACCCGCGCCGCCAGTCACGATGATCACAGTTGCACCTCTTCGCCGCCCACGGGTGCGACCGCAAGTTTCTTCACGATATTTGAAGTCGAAAATCCCTTCACTGTCGGAACAATCTCCACCCGGCCCCCGAAGGCAATCACGTCTTCATGACCCACCACCGTCTCGACCGTGTAGTCGCCCCCTTTCACCAGCACATTGGGCTTTAGCGAACGGATCAACTCCAGCGGAGTATCCTCCTCAAACAACACCACTGCATCCACCGCAGCCAGGGCAGCCATCACGCGCGCTCGCTCCCGCTCTCCCACGATCGGCCGCGTCGGTCCCTTCAATCGGCACACCGAAGCATCCGCGTTCAGCCCCAGCACCAGCTTCGAGCCGAACCGCCTGCACTCTTCCAGCAGCGCAATGTGTCCCACATGCAGCAGATCGAAGCAGCCATTGGTAAAGACAATCGTCTCGCCCGACGCCCTCCATTCCGCAACCCGCAGCTGAACACGCTGCCTGTCCAAGACCTTCTCGCCAGCCGAAAGCCCCGAGCTCGGCGTCAAGGCCCCAATCAACTCATGGGCCGCAATCGGCACCGTCCCCACCTTGCTGACCACGATCCCCGCAGCTAGATTCGCCAACTCCACAGCGGTCTCGATCTGCAGGCCACCCGCCAGACTGGCCGCGAGCGTTGCAATCACCGTGTCTCCCGCGCCCGAAACGTCGAACACCTCGCGCGCCCGGGCCGGCGAGAGATACACCCCCTTCGCGCCCGGCGAGGACGCACGCAGCACACTGATTCCCTTCTCGCTCATCGTCACCGTCAGGAACTGAAGATCATGCTCGGCCACCAGCTTCTGACCCGCGTCCATCAGATCCTCCATGCGATGTGCCGGCACACGCGTAGCCAGCGACAGCTCGTTCAGATTCGGACAGATCGTCGTCGCTCCGGAATATTTGCTGAAGTCCGGCGTCTTCGGATCGGCCAGAATCGGAACACCCGCCGCGCGCGCCGCCCGAATCACCGCCTCACACAACCCG
Organism: Edaphobacter sp.; assembly: GCA_965277545.1. Classification (GTDB taxonomy): domain Bacteria; phylum Acidobacteriota; class Terriglobia; order Terriglobales; family Acidobacteriaceae; genus Edaphobacter. The sequence continues at coordinate 3,295,624 of OZ255826.1, read as the reverse complement.
GCCTGCAGCGCACCCTTGGCATAATCGGACAAGATCACGGCATGAACTTTTCCCACCAGCCCGGTACTTAGCTCGCGCAGTCGGCCAGCCTCGATCTCCGGAATCTCGTCCCGGCTCTCGATATCCAGCCGCAGAAGCTGCTGCTGCCGGCCTACGATGCGCGTCTTCGAAATCGTCGGCAGGCTGCTTGACACCACTCCCACGCAATCCACTCCCGCTCGCTCCAGGATCGCCGCCAGCTCCGCCTGCTCCGCATCCGCGCCCCAGAACCCGGCCAGAACCGCCTGACACCCGAGACCCGCAAGATTCATCGCCACGTTCGCCGCGCCGCCCGCCCGCTCATACCGCCGGGCATGCCGCAGCACCGGCACCGGAGCCTCCGGCGAGATTCTATCCACCTCGCCGTGGATATATCGGTCCAGCATGATGTCGCCAACCACCAGCACCTTCACCTGGCGAAATTCGCCTTCGAGCAGATTCAGAATTGTGTCAAGTTCGGGCAGCATGCGCGCAAAGTTCTCCTCGCCTCCATCATCGCATCTTCATTCAGACCATCGTGCGCGCTCTGCCAGTGCCTCACCGGTACCACCAACACGACGGTCCAAGACGCGACGCGCCTCCGTCATCACTTCCTCGACGCGAATCGAGGTCAAACACCGCTTCCGCTCCACAATGCAGGTCTCCAGTCCGCATCCCCAGCACTCCGTCCTGTGATACAGCACACGATGCTGGCTCCCATATGGAAACCACACTCGCGGCTTGTTGCGCGCCGCAAAGATCGCCACGCAAGGCGTCTGCACCGCCGCCGCCAGATGCATCGGGCCGCTGTCATGCCCCAGAAAAATCCGTGCCCGCGCAAACACCGCAGCACTCTCCCGAGGCGTCAGAGCCCCGCAGAGATTCACGACGGGGCCTCCGCCCTCTTGCCTCCACTCCGCGGCGGCAAACTCGCTCGCGCCGCTCTCCTCCTCCGCCCCGCAGAGCGCCAGCGCATATCCCGGGTACGCCCCTGCCAGGCGCCGCAGCAGCTCACGCCAGTTCTCGCGCCCCCAGTCCTTCGACTGCACCTTAGTCCCGACACTTACCGCAAGCACCGGGCGATCTCCAGCACCGGCCAGAGCAGCACCGGCACGCGTTCGCTCCGCATCCGTCAGATGGAGATCCCAACTCGCTGCATCGTTCAGCTCCGCATTCCCCAACTCAGCCAGATTGCGCGCCAGCCGCGCACCCTCCGCCTCGTATACATGTTCCGCCTCATCCCAGCGATTGCGCTGCATGTCCTCGGTCAACGGAACCCCGATCAACCGTTTTATCCCACACACCCGGAAAAATCTCGCATCCCGCCGAGCCGCATCCACCCCCCGAGCAGGCCCCAGGTACACCAGCACCTCCGGCCGCCAGCGAAACAGCTTCCACCACAACCCCAGCAGCTCCCTCGGGCTGCGTGTGCCAACGGCATACCGGAGGTAACCCTGAATCAGACCCGTATGCTCAAGAATCGCAGCCGCCGGCGGAGCCTTTGCATGCACCGGAAAGTTGGTCAGCATCCGCCGTTCCGCCTCAGGAAACGCCCGGGCCGCCAGATGCAGCGCCGGAAGCGCAACCAGGGTGTCGCCCAGACTGCCCAGCCGGTAGATCAGAACCCGTCGCACCAACTCTGCCATGCTCTCTAGTCTGCTTGCTCGGCTGCTTTGCGGCAAGCAATCCGGAAATCGCCGGCCGGCGTCAACCTGTTAGCCTGAGCCTTGCGAGGAGGTGGAATTGAACCCAAGCAACAACCTGATCTTTGTCTCCATCGCCGCCTATCGCGATCCCCAGCTCGTTCCCACCATCGAAGACTGCATCGTCAAAGCCGCCGATCCTTACCGTCTTCGCTTCGGTATCTGCTGGCAGCACGGCCCGGGCGATGATCCCCTTCCCTATCGCTCCGACGCCTGCTTCCGTATCGTGGACGTCAACTGGAAGGACAGCAAAGGCGCCTGCTGGGCACGCTCTGAGGTCATGAAACTATGGCGCGGAGAAGCCTGGTTCCTTCAGGTCGACTCCCACTGCCGGTTCGCCCCGGACTGGGACTTGAAGCTCATCGAAGACATGAGTCTAACTTCGAGTCCAAAGCCGATCCTCAGCACCTACGCCACGCCCTTCACTCCCGGCCCGCATGAAGTCCTCACCGGAGGACCGCTCCAGATGGTCTTCCAGGGTTTCACTGAAGACAGCATCCCCCACATGAAGCCACTCGCCATCCCAGACTGGCAGACTCTCACTCGACCCCGCAAAGCGCGCTTCCTCTCGGCAGGCTTCCTCTTCGCGCCCGGCAACTTCGTCGAGGAGATTGGCTACGACCCTGACCTCTACTTTCTCGGCGAAGAGACCGCGATGACCTTGCGCGCTTACACCAGCGGATACGATCTCTTTCATCCTCACCAGACCATCGTGTGGCACGACTACGGCAGACCGGACGCCCTCAAGCACTGGGGCGACCACACCAAAGCAAATAACGTCTCTCAGGAGTGGCACAAGCTCGATTCGCGCAGCAAGCAAAAGGTACGACGACTGCTTCGCGGCGAGCCGGTAGAACCCTACGGCCTCGGCTCCGTACGAACGCTCGAGCAGTATCAAGAATATGCCGGCCTCTCATTCGCACTCCGCAAGGCACAGAACTACACCGTCCGCAGCGAAGAACCGCCGAATCCGCGCGCCGCCGACGACTGGACCGGCCAGATCCTCCCTTGGATGGTGCGAATCCGCTTCGACCGCGCCACGCTCCCCCAGGGCGCGCTCGAAGACCCCGCCTTCTGGTACATCGGCATCCGGGACGAGCAGCAGACCGAGGTATACCGGTACGACATCCCGGAATCCCAGCTGGCTGCCCTGCCTGCCGCCGAACCGGAGATCGTCCTCTTCTGCGAATTCGAATCTGGAACCATTCCGGCTTCCTGGTCCGTCTGGCCGGTAAGCCGCTCCCTCGGATGGCTCAGCAAACTCGAAGGAACATTTTCTGAAGAAGATCTTACGATCGTGCTCGAGGAGGCCGTCGAGTGAGCCGCGCCACCGCCCTGCACCGATCGAATCTCCATAGCTGATACAGTCTCTGATTGAAGGAACGGACCACCCGCCATGTTGGACGCTTTGCTGATCACTCACGTGCAGGATGAGATGACAGCGGTCCTCCACGTCGACGACGCCGAGATGGAGATCGAAGCGCGCGGCGACGGATTGATCGCCCTCGCCGCCGCCCAGCACCGCGCCAACTTTGAACTCTGGCACGAGGAAGATAAGGCCCGTGCCCCCGAGGTCCCAGATGCCGAAATCGCCCGCGTCAAGCACGCCATCGACGCGCTTAACCAGCTGCGCAACGACCTCTCGGAAAAAATCGATCTCTGGCTCCTCGCTCGTCTGGAGCAGAATGCCGCCGCGCCTCTCCACTCGGAGACTCCCGGCCTGATGATCGACCGGCTCTCTATCCTCGCTCTCAAAATCCATCACACTCGCGACGAAGCGCAACGGGCCACCGCCACCGAAGCTCACCGGCTTCGCAACCAGGCTCGGTTGGACTTGCTCGAGGAGCAGCGGGTCGACCTCGCCGGATGCCTCGACGCACTTTGGGCTGAGGTCCTTGCCGGCACACGCCGCTTTAAACTCTACCGCCAGATGAAGATGTATAACGATCCCGAACTGAACCCCGCGGTCTACGGGCAGCAAAACGTCTGACCTTCCCCAGCAACCACGACTCGAACACAAGGCCGGCCCGGCAGAGTTGACCTTGTGTTCCGGTGTCGGTATAAAACCGAGACAGCATACCAGGGACAAAACTTCCCAGTAGAATGGGACAGCCCGGAAACGTCTCAGGCGACAGGATTGACCATGGCTCAAACTAAGACTGCACCTATCTCCCCCATCAAGCGATCTCCGCGCACCTTGGCCGGGAATGCTCCCGCTGCCCAGGACGACGCAAGGAACCAGCTCATCTCGCAATATGAAGCTGCCTTGCGACTCATGCAGGACGGGAAGTACGATGCCGCTCGAAATACCTTCGAGAGAATGCTTTCCCACGGCGCCGGCGACATGAGCGACCGCGTCCGCATGTATAGCAACGCCTGCGCAGCCCAGATGGTCAAAGGCGATCACGCCTTCGCCAATCATGAAGAGCACTACGACTATGCCATCTCTCTTCTCAACAATGGTCTCTATGAAGACGCGCGAGAGCAGTTTCTGCTCATCCTCAGGGACAACGAGAATGCGGACTACGCCTTCTACGGCTTGGCCGTGCTGGCCAGCATGACCGGCGACTCGCACACTTGCCTCGAGCACCTCACCGAGGCCATTCGCCAGAATCCGCGCAATCGCATCCAGGCGCGTGCAGACTCCGATTTCCAAGACATGGCCGACGATCCAAGGTTCACCGAATTGCTCTATCCCGAAGCATGACCTTCCCTGGGTTGCCGTCCGCAACTCATCTCCATCAGATCTTCTCCCAGATTTTCTCCCTGAGAGCTTCGCCATGCCGCTGCATTCTCTGACTGAGCCTAAAGGCAAACAGCTGCGCGTTGTCGCCATCGGCGGGGGCACCGGGTTGTCGACTCTCTTGCGCGGTCTCAAGCGATACGTCGTCACTCCCGAACGGCGGCGCGGAATGCGCGTTCCCCAGCCGCCGCACCGCGATCCAGCCCCTCTTTCCTCGCCTTCCCTCCCCTGCATCATCCGTGAGCTCTCCGCCGTGGTCACCGTCACCGATGATGGCGGATCCTCCGGCCGGCTGCGCGAGGACTTCAAGATGCTCCCTCCCGGAGACATCCGGAACTGCATGGTCGCCCTCTCCGAAGACGAACACCTGCTCTCCAGGCTCTTTCAGTTTCGCTTCGAGCACGGCGAGCTGGAAGGCCACAGCTTCGGAAATCTCTTCGTCGCCGCCCTTTCGCACATTACCGGCGACTTCGCCCAGGCCGTGCAGATGTCCTCGCAGATTCTTGCCACACGAGGAAAGATCTTCCCATCCACCAACACCAACGTGAGCCTGGCTGCCGAGATGGACGACGGCTCCGTCGTGCGCGGAGAGACCAGCATCACCGCCAGCAGGCACAGCATCGTTGAGTTGCGTCTCGAACCCTCCCTCGCCGATCCCCTGCCCGAAACCCTCGAGGCCATCGCCAGCGCGGACCTGATCACCCTCGGACCCGGCTCCCTCTACACCTCGCTCATCACCAATCTCCTGGTCCGCGGCATACCGCAGGCATTGGCCGAGTCGCCCGCGACTAAGATCTTCGTCTGCAACCTCATGACACAGGCCAACGAGTCGCTTGGACTCTCGGCTTCGCAGCATATTGATAAGATCATGCGCCACGCCGGCAGGTCTGCCGCCCCCATCTTTGATTACGCCTTGATCAATACCGGATCCATCTCTCCCGAACGGCTCGAGCAGTATGCCCGCGAAGGTCAGCAACCCATCGAGCCCGATCTGGAGCGAGTCCAAGCCATGGGCGTCGAGCCCATCACCGGCAACTTCGTACACGAGGGCGAGGTCCTGCGCCACGACTACGACCTGCTGGCTGAGCGCATCCTCGAGCTCGGCCTGCAACGCTTCGCCGCTCTCCCAGCCTGATCCCAGTCCGACCCCTCGAACGCCCCTTCCCCCAATGAAGCGAAGTCAGGGCGCGGCCTCAACCGGATGAACTTCAAAGCCTTCCATCTCAGACCGGAAATAGCTCCTCGGTATCTCCCAGCTTCTCGTAACGCACCTTCTTCTCTGGTGCCCGGAGGGGGACTTGAACCCCCACGACCGTTTCGGGTCTGCGGATTTTAAGTCCGCTGTGTCTGCCGATTTCACCATCCGGGCATCTCTAAAAAAGATCCAAAATCAACAATGCTGTATCGCTCTCGCACTGCTTCTCTTTCGTCATCCCCGAAGAGAATACGCGGTCGCACTTGCCTTTCTTGTTGTCATTCCCGAAGGGAATCTGCTGCTCCTTTTGCCTCCCCGTATCTCCCGCTCCATCGTAACGCATACCCTCCCATCACCCGCCATGGAACCTTCTCCGCTCATCCTGCGTATCTGAAGCGCAGATCGAACCGCATAGGAGAGGAGCCGCCCATGCCCATTCGCGAGATCCTCAAACAAACCCTTTCGGCCCTCTGGGAGACCAAGCTCCGCAGCTTCCTCACCATGTTCGGCATCGTCTGGGGCATCACCTCCGTCATCCTGCTCGTCGGCCTCGGCATCGGCTTCAACATCGACCAGAAGGAGCACCTCCGCACCATCGGCACCGACATCGCCATCCTCTTCGGCGGCAAGACCGGCGCCCAGGCGGGAGGCTACGCCGCGGGCCGCGACATCCGCATGACCGTCGACGACGCCATCGCCATCCAGCAGCAGGCAAGCTTGGTCAAAACGGTAAGCCCCGAGCTCCGCCGCAGCGTCTCCGAGGTCAGCCAGTGGAACGCCGCCGACCGCGCCGTCCGCGGTGTCTGGCCCCAGTACCAGCGCTTCCGCTCCCTCAAGGTCGAGCAGGGCCGCCTCCTCAATGAGCAGGACGAAGCCGATGGAGCCCGCGTCATCCTTCTCGGCGCCGAGGCCAATCGCCAGCTCTTCCCCGGCCAGGCCGTCATCGGCCAGCCCCTCATGGTCGCCGGCTACCAGTACACCGTCATCGGCGTGCTCGAAAAGAAAAAGCAGAACGGCAGCTACGGCAGCGGCCCCGACAACACCCAGCTCTTCGCCCCCTACTCCGCCATGGCCCGCGACTTCCCGCCGCCCGAAGAGCCGGGCATCATCCGCGGCTACGTCAACAACATCGTCTTCGAACCCGTCTCCCCCGAACTCCACGAGCAGGCCCTCGCTCAGGTCCAGCGCATCATGGCCGAGCGCCACCACTTCGATCCCAACGACAAGGAAGCCCTATGGGTCTGGGACACCCTCGACGGTGCAAAGTTCACCGAGCGCATCTTCCACGTCATGACCCTCTTCTTCGGAGCCGTCGCCCTGCTAACCCTTGCCCTCGGAGGCATCGGCGTCATGAACATCATGCTCGTCGCCGTCACCGAGCGCACCCGCGAGATCGGCGTCCGCAAAGCCCTCGGCGCCACCGCCGTCGACATCCGCCGCCAGTTCCTCGTCGAATCCGCCATCATCACTCTCGTCAGCGGCATCGGCGGACTCACCGCTGGCGTCGGCATTTGTCTCCTCCTGCGCCTCGTCCCCCTCCCCGACTTCGTCCCCCACCCCGTCGTCTCCCCCATCGCCATCGCGGCCTCGCTCACCACCCTCACCATCATTACCCTCTTCGCCGGCATGTATCCCGCACTCCGCGCCGCCGATCTCAGCCCCATGGAATGCCTCAGAACCGAGTAGCTTTTTTGTTGTCGTCCCGGAGGGATCTACTGTCGCTGGCGCCGTTGTCCTTGCTTTTCTGGTTGTCATTCCCGAGGGGAATCTACTGTTGCGCTTGCCCTGTTCTTCGTCGTCATTCTGAACGCAGTGAAGAATCGCCGCATTCGTCTTTGCTGTTGCTTGTTCCTAATCCGTCTCATCCGTGATGAGTTTTCTGTCCTTCCAGAAAGCAGCGCCTCTATGAACCTCGCCGAAATCATCCGCCAAAGCATCGACTCTCTCCTGCGCAACCGCCTCCGCTCCGGCCTCACCATGCTCGGCATCATCTGGGGCCTGGTCACCGTCGTCCTGCTCCTCAGCTATGGCAAGAGCCTGGGCGAAGGCGTCCTCAATGGCTTCCTCGGCCTCGGCAATAACGTCATCATGGTCTGGGGCGGCCAGACCAGCATGCAGGCCGGCGGCGAACGCTCCGGCAAAAAGGTCAAATTCCTCGACGGCGACACCGAAGCCGTACGCGACAACGTTCCCTTCCTTAAAGCCGTCAGCTCGGAGACCGACTCCGGCTTCAGCTTCAAGTACGGCCCCAAGGTCGTCAACATCCAGATCAAAGCCATCGAGCTCCCCTACGGCGGCATGCGCAAGCTCAACATCGACACCGGCCGCTACTTCGAGCCCGACGACTTCACTGACCACCGCCAGGTCGTCATCTTCGGGCCGCACGCCGCGCAGAAGCTCTTCAACGGCTACCCGCCCGTCGGCGAATCGGTCGAGATTGAAGGTCACGTCTTCGAGGTCATCGGCGTCTTGAAAAACAAGATCCAGGACTCCTCCAATAACGGTCCCGACAACGAGAACGCCTTCATCCCCTTCGACATGATGCGCGTGCTCGCCAACCAGCGCGACCCCGACAGCATCGTCTTCCAGCCCGCCAGCCCCGAGCTCCACGTCAAAGCCCTCCAGGCCGTCCGCGCCGTCCTCGCCCAGCGCCACCACTTTGACCCCCACGACGACAAAGCTACCCCTGACTGGGACACCGTCGAAGACTCCGCCCAGATCATGCAGTTCAGCACCGCGCTCGAGCTCCTCCTCGGCATCATCGGCGCCATGACCCTCGGCGTTGGCGGCGTCGGCGTCATGAACATCATGCTCGTCTCCGTCACCGAGCGCACCCGCGAGATCGGCCTGCTCAAGGCCCTCGGCGCAAAACGCCGCGACATCCTCACCCAGTTCCTGCTCGAAAGCCTAACCCTCACCTTCCTGGCAGGCCTGATCGGCATGGTGGTCGCGGTCGCCGTCGCCTACCTTATCCCACCCATGCCCCTCTACTCCGACATCTACAAAACCGCCAACCACGAAGGCGACATTATCCTCCGCGCCTCCCCGACGATCATGCTCGTCTCCTTCGCCATATTAGCCGCAGTGGGCGTCGTCTCCGGCCTCCTCCCCGCCCTCCGCGCCTCCCACATGGACCCGGTAGTCGCCCTCCGCCACGAGTGATGTGGCGGAGTGATGTAGCGCGACGATCACAGTGCAATCGCCGGCGCTCCCGCCTCCTTCTTTCTATCCGATTCAACGTTGCATCGAAATTCACAACGAGACGAACGTCATCCGACCGAAGCAACAAACAGCTTCATCGTCTGTTGCGCAGCGGATAGATCCCCGCATTCGTCTTTGCCTTTCTTGCTGTCATCCCCGAAGGGGATCTGCTGTTGCTTGCCTCGGGCCACCCCCTCAGCAAGGCCGCCGGTACCGGATCGCCTTCTCCTCTAGCACATACTCCGCCGAGCAAGTATCGGACCCGCAGATCATCGTCTCCAGCCCCGCGCACTGCTGCTTCGTAATCAACCCCAGGCACCCGCACGAAGGACATGCCAGCACCGCCCAGTAAGGGTTCTCCGCCTTCCCCATCTCCCCCGGCTGCTCCAGCAGAAACAACGTCCCCGGCTGCATCTGCTCCGGAATCCAAACATCAAGAAGATCCAGCTCTGCCACCATATTCGCCTCTTCCTCCGAACAGTCGCCTGCATTTCCTGACAATCACGATTGCAACAATGCCACACCCTGCCGTTGCTCCTGCCTCTCTGGTTGTCATCCCCAAGGGGATCTGCTGTTTCCTCCTCTTGTGAATGATCCTTTGCTTATGAGCAGGGTTGAAAGCGTTCCTGCTGTCATCCTGACCCATCGAGCGAAGTGAAGGGGAAGGATCCCGACACCCTGCACACACCCATACCCTCTAGCTCCTTTCCGCCTCGCTCCGCCCCAGCAATGACGCCCATCACCTGCAACAGAGACCTTCGCATGAAGTCAACATGCAAAACCCATGCACCACTTCTGGTGCAAAGAATATCCCAATTCCACACCCTGTCAATGCCCCGCCCGACAAAATAAAATCCACCTTGATTCCCCGCTACTTCGGCGCATACAGCGCCCGATAGATCTCCCGGTTGCGCAGAATCGCCTGCACATACTCCCGCGTCTCCGTATACGGAATCGACTCCACATACTCCGGAATATCCTTGTACGTCCCCGTCTGCATCCATGCCCGCACCGGCGCATCCCCCGCGTTGTACGCCGCCAGCGCATACTCCACCTGCCCGCCGAACCGGTCCAGCACCTGCCGCAGATTCGCCGTTCCCAGCTCCAGATTCACGCTTGGATTCAGCAGCTCATTCGCGTTGAAATGCTTCATGTGATCCTTTTTCGCCTCCGATTTGCCCACCCCCGGCAGCAGCTGCATCAGCCCATACGCATTCGCCCGGCTGATCACCCCCGCATTGAACTCCGACTCCTGCCGGATCAGCGAAGCCACCAGATAGGGATCGACCCCGTTCTTCGTCGAATCCGCCACCAGCTCCCCCCAGTACGGCTGCGGAAATAGCAGCTTCCAGTACACCTCCGGCACCTCCGCCATCGGCAGCGCGAAAAACGAAATCCCGCTATGCTTCATCGCCTGGATCGCCCGCGTGTACTCGCCGTAGGACGTATAAATCTCGCCCTGTGCCAGCGCCCCCCACTCCACCGCCGTATCGCTCGCCTTGATCTCCGGCGCAATATATTCGTTCAACGAAGCATTCGCCAGCAGCCTCGCCTTGATCAGGTGCGGCTCATTCTCCGGCAGCTCCCCGGTCAACGGAGGTATCTCCATCGCCTTCACCCCGCTGAGCGCCTCCGCCGGTTCCGTCGCCGGAGCCGACGCCGCCAGCATATTCAGCCGCTGTCGCGCGAGGCCGGCATAGTAGTAGTTGATATACGCCGCCGAAAGCGCGCGATAGTAGTTCGCCGCCTGCCCCAGATTGTGCTCTTCCTCCTCATAGATCCGCCCGCGCCAATACAACGCGCTCGGCACCTCTAACCCCCCGGCATACTCCACAATCTGCTCATCCATCAGCCGCGCCGCCTCGGCATAATTTCCCAGCCGGTAGTTCATCCACGCCGCCCGCCAGTGCGCCGACGGCGCATACACGCTCTTCGGAAACATCTTCACCAGCAGCGAGTAGTGATACGTCGCCTGCTTTGCATCATGCTTCAGCAGATACATATTGCCGCCCGAGTACAGCGCCTCCTCCAGCCACCGGCTCTGCGGAAACCGCTCCACCATCTGCGCAATCAGCCCATCATGCTGCGCCTGGTCGTTCTCATCCCGCGACAGCTCCGCCAGCATATACAGCTTCAGCGCCGCGCTGTCATCCGCGGTCTCCGGCAGCTTCTCCACCTGTTTGCGGCTGATCCGCTTCAGCTTCAGGTCGCACGCCGCCGCATAGATCAGCAGAGCATCATGATCCGCCTGCGTCAATCCCGCCCCGTTCTGCTCGATCGCGTGATACTCCTCCCCCGCCTCCGCATACCGCTTCGCGTTGAACAGTGCATCCGCATGCACTTTCACCTCCACCGCCGGCAGCGGCATCCCCATCGCCATCATCTGCCCCCGCGCATTCCCCGCCTCGCCGCTCAGTGGCAACTGAGCATATAACCTCCGGTATACCGCCGCTGCCTGCGTCGTATCCCCCGACATCTGATACGCCCGCCCCAGCGCATAGCGGAAATCCGCATGCGTCGCCTGCGAAGAATCCGCCGCCGCCAGCAGCACCTTCAGCGCGCCGCCCGCATCGTTCTGCTGCACATGCGCATTCGCCAGCAGTACCGGAGCCTCTAAATCGAAGAGACTCTCCGGATGCCGCTCCGCAAAGTGATCCAGCAGCGCATACGCCTCCACCCCGCGCCCCGCCTGCACCGCTGCCTGCGCCCCTAAATAATCTGCGTAATCATCCAGTGCGTCCCCGCTCGCATTTGCCTGCTGAAACGCGCTCACCGCCTCCCCATACCGATGGTCGAGCGAATACGCATGCCCCAGAGCCAGATACGCAGCCGCCGCTCCCTCCCCCGGATGCGCCCGCGCATAACTCTGCACCCCGCCGTAAGCCGCCGCCGACCGCGTCGCCGCCAGCTGCTGCGCCATCGGCCGCAGCTGCTCCGACGCATGAAACGCACTCGTCAACCGAATCGTCTGCGCCGTCGGCTTCCGCTTCAAAGCCTTCGCCGCCGCTCGCCGCTTCAACGCCCGGCTGGCCTTCCCCTTCGCCGCAGCCGTCGAACCCGCCTTCGCCTTCGCGCCTTGTTTCGCTTTCGCGGAAAATTTCGCCTTACTCTTCGCTGCCTTCTTCTTCGTCGCCGCAGAACTCGCCGAGCTACCCTGGCTCGCCGTCTGTCCCAAAACCACACGGCTCCCCAACCCCAACGCCGCCATCAAAAGGAAAACACCAGCCGTCCCCAACCGCATTTGTCTCCGACCGCTCACCCACGTCCTTATAGTGCTCACACCTCCACTCTAAGCTGCCCCGCCAAACCCCGAAACCCGCAATCTCCTCCGAACCACCCCAGATACCGCGCCCAGTCGCAAGCTAAGCCCACAATGCCATGTCCGCCGCTGCAATTGCTTTTCTGGTTGTCATCCTCGAAGAGGATCCGCTGTTCGTTCTCTCGTCTTCAGCTATGCCTTCCCGCAGCATTCGTCCGGGGCGCCCCATATCTCGATTTTCAGATGTAGCCTTCGCGCGAACCGCTCTCGCATCACCCACATCCCGAACCCATCTAGTATGATGGAACCTGCGAGATAGCCCCTGCTTTTCCGCACCGTTCCGCTCATGCCCGCCATCCAATCTCCAGCAACGGAAGAGGTTCACCCCGACGTAGCGCTCGTAGCCCGCGCCAAGGAGGGAGACACCGCCGCCTTCGAGCAGCTCGTCCGTCAGTACGAACGGCAGATTTTCCGCGTAGCGCAACACATCACCCAAAACCGTGAAGACGCCGAAGACATCACGCAAGACGCATTTCTCAAGGCATACGAGAAGCTCGATCAGTTCCAGGGAAACTCCAAGTTCTCTACTTGGCTCGTCCGCATCGCCGTCAACGAAAGCCTTATGCGCCTGCGCAAGCGCAAGACCAGCAAGACCGTCTCCATGGACCAGGATGTCGAGACCGACGAAGGCTCCATCCCCCGCGACTTCGCCGAGTGGCGCCCCAACCCGGAGCAGCTCTACAACCAGTCCGAGCTCGGCGACATCCTGCGCAAGACCATCCAGGGCCTCCCTCCCGGCTTTCGCACCGTCTTCACCCTGCGCGACATCGAAAACCTGTCTACCGAAGAAACCGCGGAGGCTCTCGGCTTGAGCGTCCCCGCCGTCAAATCCCGTCTGCTGCGCGCGCGCCTGCAACTGCGCGAACGCCTCAGCCGCTACTTCCGGCAGAAGCAGGAGGGCCAGCCAGCATGAACTGCACCGATCTCCTCAGCCACCTCTCCGATTACTTTGACGACCAGCTCACTACCGAGCTCCGCGAAGAGATCAGCGTTCACACCGCCGAATGCCAGCACTGCCGCGTCGTGCTCAATACCACCCACCAGACCATCGAGGTCTACCGAGGCGCCGAGCTCTACGAAGTCTCCCCCCAGCTCCGTGACCGCCTCCACAACGCCATCATGGCCAAGTGCCTCGCCAAAAAATAACCCGCGCACTGCAGTCTTCGTAACGGGCTCATGTCCGCACGAAGTAGATGATCTGGGTGCCCCATGTCTCGATTCTGAGACATGGGATTCACAATGCCCGCAATCCACATCCCGCAGAGGATCTGCTGTTGTCCTTGCCTTCTTCTTGGCATCCCCGCAGGGAATCTGCTGTTGCTTTTGACCTCTTGCTGTCATCCCGCAGGGAGATCTACTGTTACTTCTGCTCTTGTGATAGGTCCGGGCTTTAGCCCGGACATCATCCATCCAGCAACGCTTCGGTGCTTCAGCCCCTGTGATATGCCTTACGCTCAAACAGCTTCTGAGCGGCAATCACCGCTCTTCGATTGTCATCTTCCAACCCTTAGCGAAGGTGTCCCGGCCTACGCCCCGTCGCGCTCGCACTCCACCACCATAAACTCGCTCCACACCTCGCCATCCTCCGACCTCTCCCCTCGCCACGTAAAGTACCTCTCCGAGATATTCGTGTACGTCGCCCGCGTATAAGCATGCCCCGCCGACGGCTCTCCGAACGAGTACACGATCGACGGCCCATCGAAACTCACCCCACCCAACTCCTTCGACGCAAGATCCGTCCAAGTCCCCGTTAGCGCGTTCAACCATTTGATATTCCAGACTCGCGCCACCGCATCATAGCTGCGGACGTTCGTTCCAAGCACAATCAACTCGCCCGACGGTGCCACCATCCTGTACTCATCCGCGATCGCAAGCCCATCTAGAATAAAGCGACCCACCCACGTCGCCTCAAACCTCTGCCATTCCCCATCGTCCGATTTCAGCTTCGCCTCACATCTCCACCTGCCGATCAGAAACGCAAACCGAGTAAGTTCCTCAGGCGCGTTGGCATGAGACTCGTCACTTCTTCCCCCGATTTGCTCCATGTATCAGCCCTCCGCGAAACCCACCCAACTTCGCCAACAACCCTAAGCAACAATCCTCACACCCGCTCAAAAAACATCCAGAAAGCCGTCATCTCGACCGCAGTCGCGCAGTCTCATCGCGCGACGTAGCGGAGAGATCCCCGCATTTCGCCCGCCTCTGTCAAATCCGTCCACCCGCCCGCAGCCCCGCAATCTCCTCTCCGGTAAACACCCGTGACCGAATCAAAAATCTGACCCCCTCGCCATTTTCCAACGAAAACATCCCACCCCGCCCCTTCACCACATCCAGAATCAACTGCGTATGCTTCCAGTATTCAAACTGACTTCGGCTCATATAAAACGGTGTCTCCCCCAGCATAGCCAGCAGCACATCCCCATCACCCACCAGAAACTCGCCACGCGGATAACACATCGGCGAGCTGCCATCGCAACATCCGCCCGACTGATGAAACATCAGCGGCCCATGCTTCGCCGCAAGCCGCTGCATCAACTCCTCCGCCGCCGCCGTCGTCACCACCTGCTCAGGTAAATCACTCATAAGCGCATGTCCTGCCGGACGGGCCCGCTACGCACGGAGCGTCACTTCGTGACGCGTATACCTTTCCCTGCAACTCCCAGCAGCCTAGGACTTCCCGATGGTCGGCACGAAATCTCACCCCGACCTCGGGAGGGCCACGCGAAGCGGTATACCCGCCACGAAGTGGCCGCCGTCCGCACAGGACGCCCGTCCGGCAGGACCTATCTTTAAAAGAAACCCAAAGCATTCGGGCTATAGCTCACCAGCTGATTCTTTGTCTGCTGATAATGCTCCAGCATCATCTTATGATTCTCCCGGCCCACGCCCGACTGCTTATACCCGCCAAACGCCGCATGCGCCGGATACAGGTGATAGCAGTTCGTCCAAACCCGCCCCGCCTGAATCTCCCGCCCAAAGTGGTACGCCCGATTCATATCCCGCGTCCACACTCCCGCCCCCAGCCCATACAGCGTATCGTTCGCAATCGCCAGCGCCTCATCCTCATCATGAAACGTCGTCACCGAAACCACCGGCCCGAAGATCTCCTCCTGAAACACCCGCATCTTGTTATTGCCCTTCAACACCGTCGGCTGAACATAAAACCCTTCCGTAAGATCACCCTCCATCTTCGCCCGCTCGCCGCCGGCCAACACCTCCGCGCCCTCTTGCTTGCCGATGTCGAAGTAAGAAAGAATCTTCTCCATCTGCTCGCTCGAAGCCTGTGCGCCGATCATCGTCGTCGCATCCAGCGGATTGCCCTGCTTGATCGCCTTCACCCGCCCCAGCGCCCGCTCCATGAAATCGTCATACAGCGTGTCCTGAATCAGCGCCCGCGAAGGACACGTGCACACCTCGCCCTGATTCAGCGCAAACATCGCAAATCCTTCCAGAGCTTTGTCAAAGAACGCATCGTCCGCGCTCGCCACATCCTTGAAAAATATATTCGGACTCTTCCCACCCAGCTCCAGCGTCACCGGAATAATGTTCTGCGACGCATACTGCATAATCAGCCGCCCCGTCGTCGTCTCCCCGGTAAACGCAATCTTATTAATCCGCGCGCTCGAAGCCAGCGGCTTGCCTGCCTCCAGCCCAAACCCATTGACGATATTCACCACACCCGGCGGCAGAATATCGGCGATCAGCTCCATCAGCACCAGGATCGACATCGGCGTCTGCTCCGCCGGCTTCAGCACCACGCAGTTCCCTGCCGCCAGCGCCGGCGCCAGCTTCCACGTCGCCATTAAAATCGGAAAGTTCCAAGGAATAATCAGCCCAATCACGCCCAGCGGCTCGTGGTAGTGGTACGCCACCGTCGTCGCGTCAATCTCACTAATTGACCCCTCCTGCGCCCGTATCACCCCCGCAAAATACCGGAAGTGATCCACCGCCAGCGGCATATCCGCCGCCAGCGTCTCGCGGATCGGCTTGCCGTTATCCCACGTCTCCACCGTCGCCAGCATCGCCAGATTGTCCTCAATGCGCTGTGCAATTTTTTCGAGCATCCGCCCGCGCTCGGCCACCGACGTCTTCCCCCACGCCTTCTTCGCCGCATGCGCCGCATCGAGCGCCCGCTCCACATCCGCCGCCCCCGACCGCGCAATCTCGCACAGCACCTGCCCCGTCACCGGCGTCACATTCTCGAAGTACTGCCCCGACGCGGGCGCCACCCACTCCCCGCCAATGTAGTTGTCATACCGCTTCTTGATCTCCACCGGAAACCCATAGCTCCCGGGCCGCAGCGCCGTCATCGTAGCCATATCCCTCACTCCTTCGCGGGCATCATCTTCACCGCGACGAAATTGTAATCCTCCTCACCAACCCGTGTCAGCGGCGCGCTCCTCATTCGCTGGTGGGCGTCGGGTGGATGCCCCACATCCGATCTGAGATGTGGGCGTCGAGCGTTCTTTGCTCCGCGCCTCTCCCGCCAAGTACACTGGCACGGTGATCTTCAACCGGCGCAACTTCCTGCAAACCTCCGCGGCTGCAGCAACCCTGTCCCTCTTCGCAAACCAACTCCGAGCCCAGCCGCAAGGCCAGCCCCATACCCCCATCGGCCTGCAACTCTCTACCCTGGTCAAGCACACCATCGCAGAACCGGAGCTCAAAGAAAATCTTCATCAGATCGCCGCCATCGGCTTCCAGGCGGTCGAGCCCTGGCACGCGGTCTACTCCCTCCCCGCCGCCCAGCTGCGCCGTGACATCACCGGCAGCGGTCTCACCGTCGCCAGCGGCCACTTCGAATACGCCGACCTCGCCGCAGACCTTACCGCCCAGCTCGCCTACGCCAAAGCCCTCGGCCTCCAGTGGGTCGTCTGCCCCATGCTGCCCAAGTCACAGTGGACCTCCGCCGAAGGCTTCCACACCGCCGCACGCCAGTTCAACCAGTGGGCCGCGCGCGTCCGCGACGCCGGCATGCGCTTCGCCTTCCACAACCACGACTACGAGTTCCGCAAATTCGAGGCGACCACAGGCTTCGACATCCTCGTCAACGAGACCGACCCCAGCCTCGTCTCCTTCGAGATGGACTGCTATTGGATCACCCAGGCCGGCTACAGCCCTCTCGACCTGCTTCACCGCCTCGGCAGACGCGTCCGTATGCTTCACATCAAAGACCGCAAACTTGGCTTCCCCTTCTCCAACGACATGAATGAAAGCTCCGCGCACTTTACCGAAGCAGGCAAAGGCAGCATCGACTGGGCCGCCATCCTCGCCGCCGCCGAGAAACTCCAGGTCGAGCATTACTTCATCGAGCAGGACCACATCGACGGCCCGCCTCTCGCAAGCCTTCGCACCAGCTACAGCTACCTGCGAACAATTCTGCCGTAGTTCAAGAACCGTTCCAGGGAGCGAAGCCACACGACTACCGACTTGTGCAGCGTCCCGCCGGTTATCCTGTTCCCCGCTGTCCTCTTGCAAGAGGAGCTGCGGTCGCTCATCCTCTCATCCCGTTTCTCAAAGCAAGCACTCGCCACTCTCACCTGACGCCCATCCAAGCCGAAGCAGTAAAATAGAACCATGCGGCGCATCTACATGGACGCGAACGCCACCACGCCCTTGCTCCCCGAGGTCTTCGAGGCCATGCGCCCCTTCTTCCTCGAGCACTACGGCAACGCCAGCTCCATTCACCAGCAGGGCCAGTACGCCCGCGCCGCCGTCGATCACGCCCGCGACTCCATCGCCCGCCTCCTGCACTGCCGCGCCTCCGAGATCGTCTTCACCTCCGGGGGCACCGAAAGCGACAATCTCGCCCTCTTCGGTACCCTCGCTTCTGCCGCCGAACCCGCCCACCTCATCACCTCCAGCATCGAACACCATGCCGTCCTCCACGCCGCCGAATCGCTCGCCGCGCGCAAGATGGAAGTCACCTTCCTCCCTTCCACCTCGCAAGGCCTCATCGAACCCGCCGCTCTCCAGGCTGCTCTCCGTCCGAACACAAAACTCGTCAGCATCATGTTCGCCAACAACGAGACCGGCGTTCTCCAGCCTATCGCCAAGCTCGCCGCCATCGCCCACGCCGCCGGTGCTCTCTTCCACACCGACGCCGTCCAGGCCGCCGGCAAGCTCGCCCTCGACCTCAGCCCCAAAGGTCCGCTCAAAGATGTCGATCTCCTCACCCTCTCCGGCCACAAGCTCTACGCCCCTAAAGGCATCGGCGTCCTCTTCGTGCGCCGCAGCGTCCGCCTCGCCCCCATGCACCACGGCGGCAGCCACGAGCGCCAACGCCGCGCCGGCACTGAAAATGTAACCGGCATCGTTGCACTTGGCAAAGCCGCCGAACTAGCCGCCGCCTGGCTCGCCAACGATCCCACAGCCACAAATCTGAGCGCCCCACAGCCCAGCTCTGACACGCGAGCACCGAACGCCACCAGTCCGGGTACCCCACATCTCGATTCTGAGATGTGGGCATCGGGTGAACGCCCGACCGCCCCCGCCCGCCTCCCCACCCCCACGGAACTAGCCGCCCTCCGCGACCGCCTCGAGCAAGGCATCCTCTCGCAAGTAGAAGACTGCGGCATCAACGGAGCCTACGCCCCCCGCGTCTCCAACACCACCAACCTCTACTTCGACCACGTCGAGGCCGAAGCCCTCGTCATCGCCCTCGACCTCAAAGGCCTCTCCGTCAGCGGAGGCTCGGCCTGCCAGTCCGGCGCCACCGAGCCCTCGCACGTCCTCACCGCCATGGGCCTCACCCCCGCCCGCGCCCGCGCCAGCATCCGCTTCTCCCTCTCCCGCCTCTCCACCGAAGAAGAAGTCGACGCCGCCCTCCAGATCATCCCCGCCGCCGTAGCCCGCCTCCGCGACCTCAGCCCCACCTGGCACAAGCCAGTCGCCATCGAAGCTTAAAGCGGCAAGGTGCCGACGCCGTTGCCCTTGCCTTTCTTGCTGTCATCCCCGAAGGGGATCTGCTGTTGCCTTTGCCTTCTTGCCGTAATCCCCGAAGAGGATCTGCTGTTGCCCTTGACTTTCTTGTTGTCATCCCCGAAGGGGATCTGCTGTTGCTGTTGCCCTTGCCTTCTTGTTGTCATCTCCGAAGAGGATCTGCGGTTGCCTTCTCTTTTCCGGGTGTCTCCGAACGAAAAATTAATCACCGCTCTAAATCGGTGTCATCTGTGTTAAACAGGCGCAAGCCCTTCCCCACCCGCGCCACAGACACCCTCACAGATACCAGGGAATATTCACCACCACAATCCTCTGATTCCCCTTCAGCAGCAGCAGCAGCTTCAATAGCTGCACCCGCTGGTTATGCAGCGCATTCTCCCACCAGTGCCGCACCACCAACTCCGGCAGCAGCACCGCCACCTTGCGCCCCGGATTCTTCTCCTCAAGCTCCAGAATGTAGTCCATCAGTGGCGAAATGATAAACCGGTAAGACGACGGAATCGTCACCAGCTCAGGCTCCTGCAAGCCTTCCGTCCTGATCGGAGCCATCACCAGCTCGTCCCATATCTCCGCTAAGCCGCCGTCATTATCGTCGTCCGAATGCACATGCACCACCTTGATCTCCTTCGATAGCAGCAGCCCGAACCGCATTGCCTTCTCCGTAATCCGGTCCCATCGCGCCATCGGGATCACCACAATCGGCGACTGCAGATTCACCAGGTTCAGCGGCGTCTTATCCGCCATCTCGCGCTTCACCCGCGAGTAGTGCCGCTTCACCAGATGCATGATCAGGATCAGCAGCGGAATCAGCAGCGCCGTCACCCACGCCCCCGACAGGAACTTCGATGCCAGCACCACCATCGTCGTCAAACCTGTCGCCACGGCTCCCACGCCGTTGACGAACATGTGCCATTTTTTCCCCTTATGTGCCTCCTCCTTCTTCCAGTGCATCACCATCCCCGCCTGCGACAGCGTGAAGGCCAGAAACGCCCCAATCGCATACAGCGGAATCAGCCGGTCCGTTACCCCCTTGAACAGGATCAGGATCACCGCCGTGAATCCCGTCAGCGCATACACCCCGTGCGAGAACAGCAGCCTTCGCCCGCGCAGAATAAACACATGCGGCAGAAAGTCGTGCATCGCAATCGCCCGCGCCAGCCGCGGAAAATCCGCGAACGCCGTGTTCGCGGATAACGCCAGCGCCGCGAACACGCTGCCCATCGTCACGAAGTAGAACCACCCCCGCCCCAGCACCGCGCTCACCAGCAGACTCACCACGGTCTGAAAATGTGGATTGTCCGGATCCATCGCCATAATGCCGTACGCCCGCGACAGCCACGCAATCCCGAACAGCAGCACAATTAAAATTCCGACGATGATCGTCAGCGTCCACTGCGCCTTCTTTGCGCGCGGCTCCCCGAACGCCATGACTCCGTTCGACACCGCCTCCACCCCCGTCATCGCCGCGCAGCCGCTCGAAAACGCCTTCATCAGCAGCCATACGCCGAGAAACTTCACTGTCTGCGGCAGCGCGGGCGGCAGCGCCGTCACCGGTACCGGATGAAAGCCGCTCGTGATCGTCTTGAAAACTCCCACCCCAATCACAACCAGCAGCGTGCTGATGAACAGAAACGTCGGACCCATGAACGCCGCGCCCGTATCCTTCACCCCGCGCAAATTCACGATCGCCAGCACCGCCAGAATCGCCAGGCACATCGCCAGCGTATGCGGCTGCAGCCTGCTGTCCGCCGACACCAGCGCCGTCACCCCCGCCGAGATCCCCACCGCCGCCGTCAGAATGTAGTCGATCATCAGCGCCGCGGCTGCCAGCAGCCCCGCCCCGTCGCCCAGGTTCTCGCTCGCCACCGTGTACGATCCGCCGCCGTTCGGATACGCGGCAATCGTCTGCCGGTAGCTGAAAAACACAATCACCAGCAGAATCAGAATCGCCGAAATGATCGGCACAATGAAGTGGACCCCGGCCAGCCCCAGAGGAATCAGCAGCGCCATCGCCGCCTCGGGTCCATACGCCGCGCTCGTCAGCGCGTCCAGTCCAAAGATCGGAATTCCAGCAGCGACGCCTACGTGCTCCGCGCGCTCATCGCTTGTCGCCAGGGGCTTGCCAATAATCGAATCGGTAAAAGACATGCAACTCTGATCCTATCTCGTCTGTCAACCAACCTCCACCTGCCGTCCTGTCCGTTACTGCCCTGCCAATAATCGTTCTCCGAAGCCTCCGATACCGTGCCGCTCGGGTCTTTGCCGTCATCCTGACCCTCGAGCGAAGCGAAGGGGAAGGACCCCGACACCCTTCCCACAGCCCATACCTCTAACACCTTTCTACCTCCATTCCCTACGGTTGGCCCCAACCACCGCTAGGCAGCCGACTCCTTCCGGCTTCATCAGAATCTTCCTGGCCGCCCGCTCGCCCACCGAAACCGCATTCCTTCCGCCGCCGCCTAAATCGGCATCCCCCAGTCCTATAATCAAACCAATCAACCTTCAGGAGTTCCTCATGTCCTCTGCTCCGCTCTACGACATTCCCGTCCACACCATCACCGGCGAAAACAGCTCCCTCGCCCCCTACCGCGGCAAAGTGCTCCTCATCGTCAACGTCGCCTCCAAGTGCGGCCTCACCCCCCAGTACGACGCGCTCGAAAAGCTCTACTCCCGCTTCAAAAACTCCGGCCTCGTCGTCCTCGGCTTTCCCGCCAACGACTTCGCCGGCCAGGAGCCAGGCTCGAACGAAGATATCCAGACCTTCTGCAAAGCCACCTTCGGCGTCGACTTCCCCATGTTCTCCAAAATCACTGTCACCGGTCCCACCGCCCACCCCCTCTATCAGTCCCTCACCGCCGCCAAACCCACAGCCACCGGTCCCGGCCGCCAAGCCTTCCGCGAAAACCTCGACGGCTACATGAAGAAGCACAACCTCAGCACCAATCCCGAACCCGGCATCCTCTGGAACTTCGAAAAATTTCTCATCGACCGCAACGGCCAAGTCATCGATCGCTTCTCCCCCGAAGTCACCCCCGACGACCCCATCCTCATCGCCAGAATTGAATCGGCCCTCAACGCCTGACCGTTCTTGCTGTCAACCCGCAGCGAATCTGCTTTTGCCCTCGCCCTTGCCTTTCTGGTTGTCATCCCCGAAAGGGATCTGCTGTTGTCGTTGCTCTTGCTGTTCGCTTTGCCCTCTTGTTGTCATCCCGCAGGGATCTGCGGTTGCATTTGCCTTTCTAGTTATCCTCCTCAAAGGGGATATGCGCTTCGTCCTTGCCTTTCTTGCTGTCATCCTCGAAGAGGATCTGCGGTTGCTCTCGCTTTTCTTTGTTGTCATTCCCGCAGAGAATCTGCGGTTGCACTTGCCCGGTACACCAACTATAGAATCGCTGTGGCATCATCCCCAAAAGCTCCATCCCTCGAGAGGAAACAACCCGCTCATGACCACTCGCTCTACCCTTCTAGCCTCCGTCTGCCTTGCCTTCATCGCCCCCGCGCTCCACGCCCAAACCGCCCCCATCCAGATCACCGCCGACTTCACCGACGCCCCCCGCAAGCTCTTCCACGCCGAGATCGATCTCCCCGTCACCCCCGGCCCCGTCTCCCTCACCACCCCCAAGTGGATACCAGGCAACCACCGCCCCACAGGCCCGGTCGACGATATCACCGGCGTCGTCTTTACCGCCGGTGGCAAGGTCCTTCCCTGGCGCCGCGACAACGAAGATCTCTACGAGTTCCACGTCACCGTGCCCGAAGGCGTCACCACCCTCCACGCCCACCTCGACTGCATCGCCACCTCGCGCATCAGCCCCAAAATGGCCGTCCTCGAGTGGGAAAAACTCCTCCTGTATCCCGCCCACACCCCGGTCGCGAACATCCCCATCCAGCCTTCCGTGATCGTCCCCAAAGGCTGGGGCATCGGCACCGCTTTGACACCGGAGAAACTTGCAGCCAACTCGGTAATAGATCGGCTCGGCACGCCGCCGGTCAACCCCGGAACTGCAACCACCTACGCAGTAACCAACGTCGAGCAGCTCGAAGACTCCCCCGTCATCGCCGGCGAATACTTCCACGAGTTCGCGCTCGCCCCCGAAGTCACCCCCAGGCACTACATCGATGTCGTCTCCGACACCGCCAAGGAAGCCGAACTCCGCCCCGCCGTCCTCATCGCCCTCAACAACCTCGTCCGCGAGACCGGAGCCGCCTACGCCTCACGCCACTACCACGAGTACCACTTCCTCCTCACCCTCTCCGACACCGCCGGCGGCGAAGGCCTCGAGCACGGCCAATCCTCCGACAACGGCGTAGGCCAGAAAGGCTTCGCCGACGACGGCCACCAGCTCGCCGAAGCCGACCTCCTCTCCCACGAGTTCACCCACTCCTGGAACGGCAAGTACCGCCGGCCCTACAACCTCTATCAGGATGACTTCGAGAAGATGCAGCAGGGCTCGCTCCTCTGGGTCTACGAAGGCATGACCCAGTACCTCGGCAACGTCCTCGCCGCCCGCTCCGGCCTAAAGACCCAGACCCAATACCGCGACCTGCTCGGCATGTCCGCAGCCCAGCTTGAATACCGTCCCGGCCGCGACTGGCGCCCCACCGAAGACACCGCCATCGCCGCCAGCATCCTCCGCGGCGGAGAGCCCGCCTGGTCCAACTGGAAGCGCGGCCAGGACTACTACCAGGAGGGCGAGCTCTTCTGGCTCGATGCCGACACCCTCATCCGCCAGAAGACCGGCAACAAAAAATCCCTCACCGACTTCCTCCACCTCTTCCTCGGCAAAGGCGGCAACACCGGCCCGCTCATCGTCACCTACAACCGCGACGAGCTCATCGCCGACCTCAATCAGGTCATGCCCTACGACTGGGCCGCCTTTATCCACGACCGCATCGATACCATCAATCCCCACGCCGACCTCGCCGGCATCGAACGCGGCGGCTACAAACTCACCTTCACCGACAAGCCCACCAAATCCGAGCGCACCATCGCCGAAAACTACCCCCGCGCCGGCATCCAGGTCTGGTACTCCCTCGGCATCCGCGTCAATAAGGCCGGCGAGATCGCGGACGTCCGCTGGGGCGGTCCCGCCGACAAAGCCCAACTCGCCCCCGGCCAGAAGATCGTCGCCGTCAACGGCCAGGTCTTCTCCCCCGAATCCCTCAAATCCGCCATCGAGAGTGCCAAAGGCACCTCCGAACCCATTCAACTCCTCCTCCAGACCGACGCCTTCATCTCCAACGTCGCCATCGACTACCACGACGGGGAACGCTACCCCCGCCTCATCCGCGTAGACGGCACCCCCGACCTGCTCGACGACATCACCAAACCCCTCGCCAAATCCGAACCCATCCCCACCCCCAAAAAGGACGACGACACCAACTAACTTCCGCCCGCGCTGTTGCTGTTGCTGTTGCTGTTGCTGTTGCTGTTGCTTTTGCCGTTGCTGTTGCCGTTGCCTTTCTGGTTGTCATCCTCGCAGGGGATCTGCTGTTGCCTGTTTTCGTCATCATCCTTGTATCTATAAACGAGCCGGGTGCCCCATCCTTCGCGCCCTTGCGAAGGGTGGGATGTAAACTTCTCCCACGCGAAGCTCTTGAATACCCCCAAGCACCAGGAAGTTCCCGCTGTTCACCCCCAATACTAAGCAGCCTCCCAGAACGCACAGGATTCCTCATGATCACGCGCCTCCTTACCCTCACCCTTGTCACAGCAAACGCTATCGCCAACGCCCAGAGTACTGCCCCCAGCCCAACAAATCCTGCTGTATCCAATGCAACTGGCTTCCATAATGAAGCGCATCAGGGCCTGGTGGCTCCTCCACCGGTCTCCTGGCCCACCCAGTCCGCCTCCTACGACATCCCCAACTTCCACTTCAAAGATGGCGAGACCATCGAAAGACTCCACCTCCACTACCTCACCCTCGGCACCCCGCACCGTGATGCCGCCGGCCACACCGACAACGCCATCCTCCTCTTGCACGGCACCGGCGGCGACGCCCACTCCCTCCTCAACCCCGCCTTCTCCGACGTCCTCTTCGGCCCCGGCCAACCCCTCGACATCACCAAGTTCTTCCTCATCCTCCCCGACGACATCGGTCACGGCGAATCCTCCAAACCCTCCGACGGCCTCCGCATGCGCTTCCCCCAGTACGACTACGACGACATGGTCGCCAGCCAGCACGCTATGCTCCTCGACGGCATCCACGTCGACCACCTCCGCCTCATCCTCGGCACCTCCATGGGCTGCATGCAGTCTTTCGTCTGGGGCGAAACCTATCCCCAGTTCTCCGACGCCCTCGCCCCCTTCGCCTGTCTCCCCGTCGAGCTCGCCGGCCGCAACCGCATGTGGCGCTACATGTCCATGCAGATCATCCGCGACGACCCCGCCTGGCAAAACGGCGACTACACCGCCGAGCCCGTCGAAGGCCTCCGCGGCGCCAACGACCTCATCCTCATCGCCGGCTCCGCTCCACTCCAGATGCAGAAAAACTTCCCCACCCGCGCCAAAGCCGAAGCCTACGTCAACCGCACCCTCGACGCCGCCATCGCCCACACCGACGCCAACAATTTCCTCTACTACGTCAACGCCTCGCGCAACTACAACCCCGAACCCAGACTCTCCACTATCACCGCCCCCGTCCTCTGGATCAACTCCGCAGACGACTTCATCAATCCGCCCGAGCTAGGCATCGCGCAGAAGCTTGTCACCCGCATGCCCAAGGCAAAGTTCATCCTCATCCCCATCTCCGACGCCACCCGAGGCCACGGCACCCATACCCAGGCCGCCGTCTGGAAGAACGGCCTCATCGACTTTCTCGCCCAGACCGAGAAAAAACAAACCGAACAGAAATAGCTGGCCAGAGAATACGCCGTTGCCTTTGCTTTTCTGGTTGTCCTCCCCGAGGGGAATCTGCCGTTGCCTTTGCCGTTATCCTTGCCTTTGCCTTTGCCTTTCTGGTTATCATCCCCGCAGAGGATCTGCTGTTGCCTTTGCCTTTGTCGCTGCCCTTGTCTCTCTGGTTGTCATCCCCGCAGGGGATCTTCCGCACACAAAATAGCTGGCAGAGCCCATTGCCCCGCCAGCCATTTTCTTTCCGCACCGGTTCTATCCCTCGAGCAGCTTCACCAGCTTGTCGAGACCCTGCATCCAGCCATTCTCGTGGCCGGCCCGCGAAGCCTCCGACCCGAAGCGCGTATGTTCGAGCCGCATCTCCGTGCCGCCCTCCACCTCCCGCAGCGTGATCGTTACCAGAGACTCCTCCGCCGGATTCCAATCCCCGATCCACGTAAAGCTCAACCGGTCATAAGGAGAGATCTCCTTATACTCCCCGCGAACCGCCACCTTCTCCCCCGGATCCAGATCGGTGGTGCAGCGCGCGTTCGCATGAGCCGGACTCATCGTGATCTCGTATCGTCCGCCGACGCGGTCGTCCACCTGCACATCCGCCACTGCCCGATGTTCAGGCCCAAACCACAGCCGGATCGTCTCCGGTCGCAGCCATGCCGAAAATACCCGCTCCCGTGGCGCTCGAATCACGCGCGTCATCGTCAGTGTCAAACCCTGCGCTGCACTTTGTTCCACCATAGTCGCCATCATTCTTCTCCTTCCAGGTAGGTCTGGAGAGCATCCAGCTGACGCGTCCAGAATTTTTCGTAGTAGGTCAGCCACTCCTCAGCCGACCTCAGAGTCTCCGCCTTCAATCGAACAATCTGAAAACTTCCTCGCCTCTCCCGCGCAATCAGCTCCGCCGACTCGAGCACCTTCAGGTGCTTCGAGACCGCCGCCAAGGACATCCGGTAAGGCTTCGCAAGCTCTCCCACCGTCTCCGGCCGTTTGGCAACCGTCCGAAGAATCGACCGCCGGGTCGAGTCAGAAAGCGCGTGAAAGATCGAATCGAGCCGAGCTGTATTTGACTTAACCATCTGGTTGAATGCTACCGCAGACCTTCGCCTCTGTCAACCATATGGTTGAATGTTTTTTGACCAGAGGAGTAAGATAATCTGCCTTGCCGCGCTTCCGTTATGGAAAGCTGCTGACAAACATCGGCTTCACCATAGCTTCAATTTTGGCGGCCATCTCCTCGGCAGGGACGCGATCAGGGGTCTGATGCCAGAGGCGCGCGGCCCCAAAAACAGCCCAGGCGCCCGTGGCAGCCAGCAGCGTCGCGTCGACACCAGGCACCAACCTGTGGTGGTCGGCCCCCTCCTTGAACATCTCCGCGATAACCGGGATAATGGCGCTTTCGAGCGGGATCAAAGCCCCCTTGACCGAGCAGCTCGTTAGTTCTGTGAGATAGTCGCAGACGCCGAGGGCCATAGCGCGTAGAGCGCCATCGCAATCGGTAAACGAGATGCCGCGCCCCTCAATAAGGTCGCGAAAACGGGACGCCGTCATGTCCTGCAGGAGCGCGTTCTTATCTGCATAATGAAGGTAAAAGGTGTTTCGATTCAGGGTCGCCTCTTCGGCGATCTCTTGCACAGAGATTTGTTCGAACCCCTTTCTCCTCAACAATCCGGCCAGCGACTCCATGAGCAGGCGGCGGCTGCGCACGATCCGCGGATCAGTCGTTTCCATCTCGGATTTGGGTGCCGGTGCCATCTCCTCTTCAGCATATCCCTGCACGGCAGGCGACGCTAATGCGACAGATGTTTCTTTCTTTGAATCACCAGACGTCGCTTATACATCGTATGCATATTAGGAGGTTTTACGATGTCCACTCTGCTTCATCTCGACTCCAGCCCGCTTTACGATCGGTCTGTCTCCCGCGAGCTCACTTCTGCCTTTGTCACCCAGTGGAAGGCTTCTCACCCGGAAGGAACGGTGATTGTGCGCGATCTGAACGCCACCGCGATCGCGCCTGTCAATGCGGAATTTGTCGGCGCCATGTACGCGCCGGAGGAAGCTCGCACGCCGCGGCAGAAGGAAGTGCTTTCGCTTTCCGACACCCTGCTGGCCGAGCTCAAGCAGGCCGAGGAGTACGTGTTTGGCGTGCCCATGCACAACTTCGGTGTGCCTTCGGTGCTGAAGCTGTGGATCGATCAGATCGCGCGCAGAGGGAAGACCTTCGCCTATGTGGATGGAAAGCCGAAGGGCCTCATCATTGGCAAAAAGGCGACCTTCCTCATCGCGACAGGCGGCATCTACGATGCGCAGACACAGATGGCTTCCTTCAACTTTGTGGAGCCTTATCTCCGGTCTGTCTTCGCCTTCCTCGGTGTGACGGATGCGACATTCCTCACCGCAGGCGGGACCATGGGTTTGAATCTTGGACAGGACCGCGGCCTATTTCTGGCCCCTCATCTGCGGTCCGTGCATCAGCACGCGCAGAACGCGTAAAGAGGTCGCGCATGAATTTGCTTCTGAACTGCGCGCTGCCTCAGCTTTCTCCGCGTGAAAACTGTAATGCAAGGCTAAGAGCCTCAGGACGCCCGCAAGGCTGACTTCATCTTCCTCGCTGTCCCATTCTTTGCTCGCCGAAGCGACTGAAGATCGCCCTTGCCGTTGCCCTTGTTTTTCTGGTTGTCATCCCCGAAGGGGATCTGCTGTTTCTGTCTCTTGCCTCTTGCCGCTGCCGCTGGGATTAGAGCAGGCACGAATGGTTCATCGTCGAAATCCTGTATGAGCACAATCGCATGCAAGGCGGCTCCAGCCGCTGGCAGAATGATCACGGACTCCGAGGAACACCGCATCGGGGCTGTCCCG
Source organism: Edaphobacter sp. (assembly GCA_965277545.1). Taxonomy (GTDB): domain Bacteria; phylum Acidobacteriota; class Terriglobia; order Terriglobales; family Acidobacteriaceae; genus Edaphobacter. The sequence goes on along the minus strand of OZ255826.1, from coordinate 3,266,797 downwards.
GGTCCGGATCACGACGGCACCACGCATCCGCCAATCCTACCGCCGCCCCCGATAGTTCTGCGCATACACATCCCGCGGCAGACCCTCGCGCTTGGCCCTGCCCGACAGCGCAAACGCCTCCTGCCGGCTCATCTGCCCGCCGATCGTCACCAGATACGGCGCGCGTCCGGTCGGCGTAAACACCCCGAACTGCAGATCGGCATGCGCCTTGCCCAGCGCAGCTGCCTTTTCCTTCGCCTGCTCCTCCCGGTTATATGTGAACGCCACCACCCGCCACTGCCCCGTAGTTGACTCAGCAGCCGGCTCAGCCGCAGCCCTCGCCGCCCGGCCGCCACCCGTCGCCGCCGCCGGCTCCCTGCCAGAGGCAGCCGCCCCCGCAGCCGCGCCGTTCTCGAGGATCGGAGCAGGCGTCGCAACCGGCGTCGCCGCGGTCCCCTCTTCCGTTGGACTGCGATGCAGAAAGTGCCACGCCAGAAACATCACCGCCGCGATCAGCAACACCGCCACCGCCCGCAAAGCCAGACCCTTGCCCTGGCCCGCGCGCTCCTCCTCCACCGCCACTCGCCGGCGCACCGAAGAAAAAGATCCCGCCCCCGCAGCCTCCGTGCCAACCGGCGAACTACCTGCAGCCCCGGCCGCGTTCTTCGCCGCGACCGCAGCCAAAACCGGCGCGGCCGAGTGTGCCCCGGCCGAAGAAATCGCAGCCGTGATCGCCGTTGCGCCGCGAACCGCGCCCCGATCCATCGCCGCCGCACTCGACACCTCAGCGCCCGCCGGCTCCCTGGCAGCCGCACCCGGCATCCTCGTCGCACTCCCCGCATCCCGCGCCGCCCCCGCACTCTGCGGCGCAGCAGACGGAATCGCAGCCACTATCGGAGCCGGCCCCAGCGCCTTCGCAATCTGCGCCAGCCCCCACTCCCCGCTGAGGCTCTTCCTTACAATCTCATCAAACGGAGCCGTCAACGGCAGCTCCCGCGCCGCCCCCTCCAGACTCCTCTGCTGCGTCAGGCACTGCAGCAGCACCACCCCATAATCATGCACATCCTTCGCCTTCTGCCTGCGCCCATCCTCCTCCGACGCCTCGCGGATGCAGTCGCTCCGCAGCTTGATCGCCTCCCCCACCGCCAGCACATTTGCCGGCTCCACATGCTCATGCACGAATCCATGCCCGTGCAGCGCCTCAAGCGCCGCCAGCAGGCTGAACGCCACCTGCCTGGTCTCGAGCACCGTCAGCCGCCGCTCCCGCACGATCTGGCCGAGATTCGCCTCCACCGGCTCCATCACCGCATACACCAGCGGCGTCTCGTCCAGCGTCACCGAGCCGAACTTCTTCAACGTCACCAGGTTCGGATGATCGAGCGCAGCCACCCCACGCCACCGCGCCAGAATCTCCTCCTCATCAAAGTGCGATTCGATCAACCGGATCACCGTCGGAATCCCGGTCCCGTTCGACGTCGAAAAAAACGCGCTTCTACCCTCCGGCTCGATCAGCTTGGTCAGCGGATGCGCGCCGTCGATCGTCCGTCCTTCATAATCCGTCCACAATTCCATAGTCACTTCCAATCTTCGAGAGAAGCCCGGAGAGGAGCCCAGACAGGGCCCAGAAAACCATCAGGCCCGCACAGCCGAACCAAACCGCAAACTCAAACCAAACCAGACGCAGCAACACAATACCCCGAAAGTTATCTCCGCATCACGAACTATTATGCTTCATTGCGGCGCCGGCCTCAACGCAACCCGCCACCCGGTGTGCAAAACACGCCCCCAACCCTAGACCTCAGCCGCCCAACCCGGCTGCACCCTGCTCTTCTCATGCTTATCCCGCCAAAGAACGTAGGCAGTGTCCGCACCACGCCGTACTGGTCCCGGCCCCCATGCCCTTTGCTTTTCTGGTTGTCATCCCCGCAGGGGATCTGCTGTTGCTGTGCCCTTGCAGTTGCTTCTGTGATAGAGCGGGGCTTCAGCCCCGTGTCACTCAACCGCGCGCAAGCGGTCTCCATTTCTGCCGAAGGCCTGGGTCCTCAGCAAGAGCATTTGCTCGTTGGGATGTAACGCCGGAGCGAGGGCACAGCCGAAGCAACCGAAGATTGCTTTTGCCCAAAAACCTTGTCAAGCCCTCAAACCACCAAACCCCCTCATTCCAAGCCAAATAGAGTTGGCGTACTAGTTTTGCTCCATTTGCTAAAACAGAAGGAGAAGTAGAAGAGCCCGGCCACTCAGCCGGGCTCTTCCCCATTAAGCCTCGGACAAGGTCCGGACCTAACCCACCTACTTCGAAGAATTTGCGCAAAATCCACCAGGGGGACACCCATGCCGTAAACCAAAACCACCTGCACCATCCCCATCCCCACAATGAATCGACGATCCGTGTTGGCCTTACCGCAGCTTCGCAATCCAGTACCCGAACAGCACCAGAAGAAATCCCGCCGCCCAGAAAGTAATCTTCTGCCGCGCGAGATATCGCACCCGCCCCGAGGTCATTCGAGGCGCCAGAGGCACCCCCAGCGCCAGCCCGCTCACAAAGCCGCCGATATGCGCCATATTGTCGATCCGCACGATGCTGGTAAAGTTCGCCCCGATGCCAATCACCAGGTTCAACGCCGCAAACTGAATCACCGACCGCCGCAGCCGCTTCAACTCAAAGGCCGGAATCGGCAGCTTCTGGTTCGACAGCAGCACAATCAGGATCCCGGCAATCCCAAACACCGCGCCCGACGCCCCGGCGCCCACCGAAACGGTATCGCGGAAGATCACATTATGCCCGAGCGAAAGCAGATTCCCCGCAACGCCCGTAATCAGGTACACTGCGCACAGGCCCACCGGTCCCAGCAGCGGCTCGCCCAGCAGCCCGAGATTCCACAAGCACCACATGTTGGTCGCGATATGCAGCAGCCCGACATGCACGAACGTCGCCGTCAGCAGCCGCCACCACTGCCCCGCCAGCACCAGCCCCGCATTGGTCGCGCCATAATGGATCAGCTGCGGAACCGTAGGCTCGCTCGGCGAAGCCCCATGCAGCACCATCCACACAAACACTGCCACGTTGATGCCGAGCAGCGCATACGTCCCCGGCGTCGCCAGAATGTTCCAGCCCCGCGCCCGCGAGTTGGGACGGCTTACCTCGCGCTCATAGTCCGGAATCGGCGCAGTCTGGTCGGGACGGGGCCCGAGCAGCTCGCCTTCAGTTGGATTCGGGGAAGGCATCGAATGTGCTTCTACGCTATCGCGCCCGCATGGGATTGACAAATGGGTGTTACAAAACCAGCTTGCTGTCACCGCTGCTTTTCTTGCCGTCATCCCCGAAAGGGATCTGCTGTTGCTTTTGCCCTTGCTTTTCTTGCTGTCATCCCCGAAGGGGATCTGCTGTTCGCTTTTGTCTTTGCTTTTCTGGTTGTCATCCCCGAAGGGGATCTGCTGTTCGCGCTTGACCGCGCACACAGATCATTCCGGCCTTCGACCGACACCATCCCTAGCCATCAGGCAGCGTTCTTGGTAAACCGCTCCCGCAGATCCGCCGGCAGCCTCTCCTGCACCATCTGGCCCAGAAACCCGGGAAGCGGCGTCGCCACCGCCACCAGAACCCACAGCAGCGCGGAAAACGCCATCCCCACCACCGCCACCGCTTCGAGCGAAATCGCCACCGCATGCGTCTGGTAAAGATGGACATGCAGCGTATCCAGATGCGTCACCAGCTCCACCCGGTGAATCACCACTGCGGCCAGCAGAAATGCAGCGATCGAAAGTGTACTCACTGAGATCAGCAGCACATCGATCGTGCGCGCAATCCTCTGCCGATGCAGACAATGCTCACACTCGACCAGATGCTGATCATAGTCGGTGCGCATCGCAGGCGACAGGCCGGAGATGTCGTACCGCCAGCCTGAAAGGATCGCCCCCACCACCGGATCGATGCACGAGCTGCGCCGGTTCCGGCCCCGCGATGGAAAAGCTAACGCTGTCTTTTTCATAGGCTTATCCCCTAATTCTACCCGATTCGATGTCCGCGAGACGGAAAGGTTTCGGGCTGCGTTAATCGTTTCGACACAATCCGCAGGCACCAGCGACACCGGCGTCTGCAGGAAGGGGTAAATGACACATAGAAAAGAGCTACAAGGTGATCGGATCGAGCGGAACCGCCTGATGCGCCAGCAACACCCGGTTGCCCAGCAGCGTCGGATGCCGGTCCAGAGCCTGCTCCGCCGCCAGCCGCGCCAGCTCGGGCGCATTATTGGACTCCGACAGATGGCCCAGCACAATCCACGCCGCCCCGCCGTCGTAATCCTTCTCCAGAAACTCCGCGGTCGCGTGATTGGAAAGATGTCCGACCCGCGACAACACCCGCTGCTTCACGCTCCATGGATATGGCCCGTCGCGCAGCATCTCCAGGTCGTGGTTGGACTCCAGCAGCAGCACGTCGATCCGCTTCAGGGCAGCCTTCACATTCGGCGGCATGTATCCCAGATCGGTCGCCAGCGCCATCCGCACCCCCTCGGCCTCGAAGACAAACCCGCAAGGGTCGGCCGCATCATGGGGAATCGTGAACGGCGTAATCGCGATGTCCCCGATCGAAAATCGCGTTCCGGAGCGGAAATATTCCACCACCGGAAGCTGCGCCGGATCGACCCTCTTCTCCGCCGCAGTCTCGGGCCCGCAGAGCTCCTCCGCCTCGGCAGCACCATCGGTTGTAGGCTGATCGGTCGCAGGCGAAGCGTTCACCATGGCAGCCGCGCGCCTCTCCCGCTCGTGCTGCGTATGCTCCAGCCAACGCGCATAGGTCATCGTGGTGCGCGGCGTCATCATGCGCACCCAGGCCCGATGCGTCGCCTCGGTAAAGAACACCGGAACCTTCAGCCGCCGGGCCAGCACCGTCAGCCCGGCAATGTGGTCCTGGTGCTCATGCGTGATCAGAATCGCGTCGAGCCTCGCCGGGTCTTCGCCCGCCATCCCCATCCGCCGCAGCAGCTCGCGGCACGACAGCCCCGCATCGACCAGAACCCGCGTCCGCGAAGACGAGATGACTGTGCTGTTGCCCTTCGATCCCGAGGCGAGCACCGTCATACGCATCATCTGCCAAGAATACGCCGTTCCCGTGTGCGAATGTCGGCCGGTAGGTATCCACGCGGCTTCCTCCCGCCCGATCCGGGAACGGTAGACACAAGATGTGGCCAGACGCGGGTTAAACGCCGAGCGGAAAGCAAAGCGGCTGCTGGACTGCTACACTGCGAAGTCATCCAGAAAGGCTTCATGTCCGACAAAAAGACGATCGCTGTGCTGGGGGCGGGGACGATGGGCAACGGAATCGCTCATGTCTGCGCGCGTGCCGGGTTGAACGTGCTGCTGTACGACCTCAAACCGGACTTCCTTGACCGTGGGTTGTCGACGGTTGAGAAAAACCTTGCGCGCGAGGTGGCGAAGAACAAACTGACGGCGCGTGAGGCCGAGGCGGCTAAGGCGCGGATTGCGACTACGCTCGATCGCGAGGCGCTGAACGAATGTGGGCTGGCCATCGAGGCTGCCACCGAAAAGTTCTCGGTGAAGACGGAGATCTTTCGCGATCTGGACCGGATTCTGCCGGCGGAGGCGATTCTGGCTTCGAATACGAGCTCCATCTCGATCACCAAGCTCGCCGCGCAGACGATGCGGCCGGAGAAGGTGATCGGGATGCACTTCTTCAACCCGGTCCCGGTGATGCGGCTGGTGGAGGTAATTCGCGGGTTACAGACCTCGCAGGCGACCTTTGATGCCGTGCAGGGCCTCGCGAAGGAGCTGGGTAAGACGCCGGTCGAGGTCAACGATGCGGCGGGATTCATCTCGAACCGGGTGCTGATGCCGCTGATCAATGAAGCCGCCTGGTCGGTGATGGAGGGCGTGGCGACCGCGGAGGCTGTCGATCAGGTGTTTGTGCTGGGGATGGCGCATCCCATGGGGCCGCTGACGCTGGCCGATTTCATCGGGCTCGATGTCTGCGTGGACATCATGCGGGTGCTGGCCGATGGGCTGGGCAGCCCGAAGTACAATCCCTGTCCGCTGCTGGTGCGGATGGTGGATGCGGGATGGCTGGGGCGCAAGTCGGGGCGGGGGTTTTATCCATATCCGGCGAGTTAACGGACAGCTCGAAGTGCGAGGTTCAAGGAGACGCGATGAGGCATACCTGGTTGCACGCTGCTCTGATTTTTGCCGCAGGCATGGTTCACGCTCAGGCTGTCGAGTCTTCTGGACTCACTCAGGCCATGATGCAAATGCCGTCGGAGATACAAGCAGGCACATTCGACCAGCTTGCCTTTGAGGATTCATTGGAGCGGGCCGTTATCGATACAAACCTCGATCTGCCGGCGGTGAATCGCTACCTTGCTTCGGAAATCGAAAGCTCTGATGTGCGTGTCCGCAGATACGCTGCACTGGTCTTCAGTCAACTGGCGTCTCGAAGAGCGAATAGCGCAGAGGAGCTCAAGCCCGTACTTCCGAAGATTGTTGCTTCGGTCGACGACGAGGACGAAGGGGTTCGAAACGGCATCGTAGTCACGATCACGCGCCTTCAGCCTGCCGTGCCTGACTCCGTCGTCGTCCCGCTCAGGCAGCGACTCGAAGGCAAAGACATCGACCGGAGTTCCTACGCCGAGTTGGCGGCTGAGTTGGCGCGGATCCGGCCGAACGATTCAGCTACCGACAGCGTTCTTATCGCCTTTCTTCGCAGCCCGAAGATCTCTGACCCCGTGAGAGCGGAAGCGATCAGGGATATGAGGTTTGCGCCCTTGCTTTCGGATTTACTGATCTTTGAGATAGGGATGCTCTTACGAAGCACGGCGAGCAATGAGGTGAAGCTGGCGTCGATCACAGCCATCGAACAAGTTGGGCCTCGCGCTATCAACTCGAATCGCGGAACCTTAGTGGCACTTCATGCCGATCCGCATGAGGATGCGGCGATTCGACAGGCAGCGTCTGACGCGCTCAAAGGGGAGCGGCACTAGCCGAGCGGCTGCGGATACACTGGAAGGCAAGCTCAGAGACAGAACAGGAGAAGAGATGCCCGAGGAGTTTTATTTTGAGGATTTTTATGTGGGGCAGAGGTTTCATTCGCTCGGCCAGGCCAAGGTGACCGCGGAGGAGATCAAGGAATTCGGCAGCAAGTACGACCCGCAGCCGTTTCATCTCGATGAGGCGGCGGGGGAGAACTCGTTCTTCAAGGGGCTGGCGGCGTCAGGTTGGCTGACGGCGGCGATCGTGATGCGGCTGCGGGTGCAATCGATCACCGTGGCAGGCGGCATGATCGGCGCGGGCGTGGAGGAGATGCGATGGACGCTCCCCGTTCGGCCGGGTGACTCGCTGCGGACCGAGATCGAGGTGGTGGGCGTGCGGCTTTCGAACTCGCGCAAGGAGTTCGGTGTGGTGCGGACGCGGACGCTGGCCTTCAACCAGCGCGATGAGGTGGTGATGCGCTCCACAGTGAACTTTCTAGCTCCGGTCAGGCCGCAGCGGTAAGACCTGTGCGCTGCCGCACGCGAACGCTGCGCTCCAGTCAGGACACGAGAGGCCGAACACGGCGCAGCCTAGATCGTGACTCCAACCAGCAGCACCGTTATGTTGTCGTGGCCTCCTTTGCGGTTTGCCGCTTTGATCATCGCCTCGCAGGCAGCAGTCAAGCCAGGTTTGGTTCTCGGAGCTCTCACCAGCTTCAGTATCTCTGCCAGCTCGCCATCGCTTACCTCGTGCGTCAGCCCATCCGACGCCAGCAGGTAGAGATCGTTCGGTTGGGGACGATGGCTCTGAATCTCGGCCTCCACCGTTGGCTGTGATCCGATAGCCCGCGTGATCAGGTTTCGCATCGGCGACCGGGCCGCCTGCGCCGCAGTGATCTGTCCGTCGCGAAGCTGCGCCTCGACATAGGAGTGATCCTGGGTCAACTGCTCCAGCTTCCCCTTGCGCCACCGGTAACACCTGCTGTCGCCGACATGACCCAGCCATAACGTCGGAGGATCAGAGGATCGCGAGTTGAGATGATTGTGCTCAGAGCGCCGCGGAGGCGCCGCAGCCTCTTCCGCGATTGCGGTGCTGAGTGGAGCATGGAGCATCCCAACCAGAGTCGTGCCCATGCCTGAAAGCTCGGGTGACTCGACCGATCGACGGTACACCGCATGATTGGCTGCCTGAATCGCCGCATGCAGCCGAGCCATCGGCCGCTGCGGTTGGAATCGAGCCCCGGACGCAGTCACCGCGGCCGGATCGGTCAGGTGAGCGACAAACGTATCCACGGCAAGAGTGCTGGCGATCTCGCCCGCCGCCGCTCCTCCCATGCCGTCGCACACCACGTAGGCGCCGGCCTCCGGCGCGGCGGCACAGGCATCTTCATTTCCCCGGCGCACGCGGCCGCGGTGAGACAACATCGCGTAGATGAGGTGATTTCCAGACATCGGACCGCGGCAGAGTCGTACGAGCAAAACAATACACGGCGCTGCCGTTTGCACAAAGCTACGTTAGTGTTACGAAAGCCGCTCGTTTAGATTGACGACAGGGAGGGATATGAATCGGATCGTGCATGGCGACAATCTTGATGTAATGCACCGCATGCGGCCGGAGAGCGTGGATCTGATCTACATCGATCCTCCGTTCAACACCGGCAGGCGGCAGATCCGCAGGCAACTGAAGACTCTCCGCGACTCCGCAGGGGACCGCGTCGGCTTCGGTGGGAAACGCTATCGCACCGAGGTTCTCGACAAGCAGGCGGGAGGCAAGGGTTATACGGACAGTTTTAATGATTTCCTCAGCTTCCTGCGACCACGCTTAGTCGAAGCTCACCGGCTACTCACTCCGGCCGGTTCGTTCTTCTTCCACATCGACTACCGCGAAGTCCACTACTGCAAGGTGCTGCTCGACGAGATCTTCGGCCGCAGCTGCTTTCAGAACGAGATCATCTGGGCGTACGACTACGGAGCGCGCGCGACCAAGCGCTGGCCTGCCAAGCACGACAACATCCTCTGGTACACCCGCCACCCCGCTCGGTACACGTTCAATCTTCACTCCACCGACCGCATCCCATACATGGCTCCGGGCCTGGTAGGAGCCGCCAAAGCCGCGCGCGGCAAGACCCCTACCGACGTCTGGTGGCACACCATCGTCTCGCCTACCGGTAAGGAGAAGACCGGCTACGCGACACAGAAGCCGCTTGGCATACTTGAGCGCATTATCCGGGTGCATTCCAACGAGGGCGACATGGTCCTCGACTTCTTTGCCGGCAGCGGAACCACCGGCGCCGCAGCTGTGAAGCACAACCGCAGCTTCATATTGATTGATGAGAACGAAGCTGCCATCGCCGTCATGGAGAGGCGCCTCCAACTCGCCGCCGAACGTTGAAGCGCCTCTGCTGCGGCTGATCGTATTCGTCACGGCTGCATCATATTCATCACGGCTGCATCATAATTGTTCGCTACGATCTTCATACCACGCAACCAAATCCCTGGGTCTGACTGGGATGCGAAGTAACTCCGTCCGCTTTCGAAGTCATGGGCCGACGCTATCTTGACTAAAATAGGGCTATGAAATATCTCATCGCGCTTCTGGCCGTGGCGGGCATTGTGGTCTCGTCGCTCGCGCTTCGCGTCCACTACATGGATCCCGCGGCAGAGCCGCCTTGCGCCGTGACGGAAAAATTCGACTGCGGCACGGTCAATCGCAGCCGCTTCGCTGTCTTCCCTGCCAAGACCTTCGACGAAAAGCCGGGTGCAGTTCATGTCCCTATTGCGGCCATTGGAATCGCCGGCTATAGCCTTATTGGCGTATTCGCCCTTGCGGGCCGCTGGTGGCTGACCTTCGAATTTGCCCAAGTCGGCTTCTTCTGTGCCGCCTTTCTTACCTACCTTGAGGCGTATGTCCTGCAGAAGTGGTGCATCTACTGTCTCTGGTCCCAGGGCATCATCGCCTCCATTCTGCTCTTGACCGTTGGCCTTCTAGTGATGCGCGGCCGGCGCACTCACACGCCCGATAGGAGCTAGACTAGACCGCTATGTGGCCTAAGGTTCTTGCGCAGCTCATCGAATTGCTTCCTCATGTGTCGCGCCTGCTGCCCATGGCCGACAAATTCCTCACCTCAAAGACCGCCAGTGAGAAGGCAAACGAGGCGGCGCTCACGGCGATGGCAGAAGGAGTCCGCGGCGACCTTGGTCAGGTCACCAAAGCTCATGCGGGGCTCTATCGCCAGCTTCAGGACCAGAGCGCGCTGATCGCTGAGGTTGGCGAAGAGGTCAAACGCGCCCGCCTCTCCATCGAGCAGCATGAGCTTAAGGTCGAAGCTCTCGAAAGGAAAGTGGCCTCCATCGTTCTTTGGATGAGAATAGGAATCTCGCTGCTTGTCGTCTTGGCTGTGACTGCCATCGCGCTCCTCATGCAGCTTCGACACGCGAGCTGACCGCTCTCACCGCAGGAATTCTTGCGCAGACTTATCCGGCAAGACAAACTAAAATAGGCGAATGGGGATCAGCCGGAAGGAAGCTCTGGACTATTTCGCAAGCGACGACCTCATCGGCATCGGCATGGAAGCTGACGCCATCCGTCGCGGCATGCATCCGGAAGGTGTGGTCACCTACAGCATGGAAGGCAGGCTCAACTGCGGCGGCTTGCCGCAAGATAGTGTTGAGCAGGTCTCATCCAAGATCGCAAGATTCGTGTCTGAGGGTGGAACCGGAGTGACTCTGCATGAACCAGCGATGCAAAGGGACGGTAGCCACCATTCGCTCGATTGGTTCCAAACTCTCTTCGGCGCTATAAAGCGCAGTTTCCCTGATCTCTGGCTACATGGCCTCTCAGCCAGCGAGATCTTGATACTCGCTGCTCAATCCAACTTTTCTGTCGAACAGACGCTTCATCTGCTGCGTGAGGCCGGTCTGGACTCGATCGCCGGCGACGACGCTGGCATTCTCGATGAGTCTCTCCAGCCCCCCATCGGCAATAGAAGCTGCAGCGCACAAGACTGGATTACGGTCCACCGCGCTGCGCACAGACTAGGGCTACAGACGACCGCATCCATGATCTTCGGTGCGGGCGAGACCGCCGAGCATCGCGTCAACCATCTTCAGATACTTCGCCGGCTGCAGAATGACGATCCCGGATTTATCTGCTTTGTCCCATGGACACACGCCCGCAGCGAGAGTGCACCCGGGTTCGAAGAGGCCACGGCTGTCGAATACCTGAAAACACTTGCTATCTCGCGAATGGTGCTCGATAACATCGGCAACGTTGAATCGAGTCTACAATCCCAGGGATTGAAGGTCGTGCAGGTCGGACTTCGCTTCGGGGCCAACGACGCAGGCAGTGTGTTGCTCGACAACAAGGAAACTGCGGCAACCGAAGAGCAAGTACGCCAGGTCATTCGCGATGCAGGCTTCACGCCGGTCCAGAGAGATGCCCCTTACCGAACCATGTTCCTGAACTGACTGCAACCAAAGGCACTCTGCCGAACATGGATGCCTTAGCTCGTTGACACACGACCGTTCACGTCTCGCTCGTCCTATCGCGTAAAATCAGCAGGTAGACGAGAACACTACCGGAGCATTCACCCTGCGCCTTTTTTCTCAAAGTTTGACGGCTCAACTCGGGTTGCTGCTCGCGCCCAGGGGCTTCGGCCACTATTGGAAGACGCATTACGCGGATAAGACTTTTGAGCATTTGTACCGGTGGAATGCATTCGACACGGGAATGCTGATCCCTTACTTCATCGTTATGCTCGTATTGGCGTTCTACGGAATCCACCGATACCAGCTGGTCTGGCTCTATTTCCGCAACAGGAAGAACGCTGCAAAGTGGCGTGAACCTGCCATGCGTTTTCCGGAAGGTCAGCTGCCCTTTGTCACCGTACAACTGCCCATCTTTAACGAGCAGTTCGTCATCGATCGCTTGATTGATTCCGTGTGTCGCCTTGACTATCCCCGCGACCGGTTCGAGATCCAGGTGCTCGACGATTCGACCGACCAGACAACGATAGTTGCAAAGGAGATTGTGGATCGTTACGCACGCGGATGGAACGGTCTCGAACAGCAGCCCATCGTGTATCTGCACCGCAGCAATCGCAACGGCTACAAAGCCGGTGCGCTCGACAAGGGGCTCGATGTCGCACGCGGCGAGTTCATCGCGATCTTTGATGCCGACTTCGTGCCTCCGCCGCAATGGGTCATGCAGGTCATCGATCATTTCGCCGAGCCTGGCATCGGCATGGTCCAGACCCGCTGGACGCACTTGAACCGCAACTATAGTTTTCTCACGCAGGTCGAAGCGATTCTGCTCGATGGACACTTTGTACTCGAGCATGGCGGCCGCAGCCGCGCGGGCGTCTTTTTTAACTTCAACGGCACTGCAGGCATGTGGCGACGCGAGACAATCGCAGCGGCAGGCGGCTGGCAGCACGACACCCTCACCGAAGACACGGATCTCAGCTATCGGGCGCAACTTGCAGGCTGGCAATTCAAGTACCTTCAGGACGTCGAGTGTCCGGCCGAACTTCCCATCGAGATGACCGCCTTCAAAACGCAGCAGGCGCGTTGGGCAAAGGGTCTCATTCAGACCGGCAAGAAGATCCTCCCGCGCATGCTCAAAAGCGACGCTCCCTGGCACACCAAACTGGAAGCCTGGTATCACCTTACCGCGAACATCAGCTACCCTTTGATGATCGTCCTGAGCGTGCTGCTGATGCCGGCAATGATCATACGCAGTTGGCAGGGCTATCTCCAGATGCTGCTGATCGACTTTCCGCTGTTCATCGCCAGCACCATGTCAGTTTCAACGTTTTATCTGGTCAGCCAGAAGGAACTCTATCCCAGGAGCTGGTACAAGTCCCTCATTTACCTTCCCTTTGTGATGGCGCTCGGAGGAGTCGGCTTGACGATTACAAACACCAAGGCCGTGATGGAAGCGCTCTTCGGGGTAGAGAGCTCATTCGCTCGGACGCCCAAGTACAGCGTAAAAAACAAGGGCGAGAAGAGCCAAGCTAAGGTCTATCGCAAGCGACTTGGCATCGTGCCTTGGATCGAGCTGGCCATCGGAGCTTACTTCGCCTGGACCGTTTACTATGCGCTGTCGACAGAGAACTACTTTACCGTGCCGTTTCTATTGTTGTTCGTCTTCGGTTACTGGTACACCGGCCTGCTTAGCCTGCTCGAGGGCAGATTTGAAGGTCATGGCGATCGGGGCGAGGAGTTGCACGAAAAGCCCTACCCGATCGGCATCTGACCCTGACCCTTCAAACATGGCGGGCGACTGGTAAACTAATCGCGAGCCTTCCCCTTACGATCGTCTAAATTTAGAACAAAGACCAAGCCCATGATTACGGTCATCTTTCTCTCTATCGCTCTCCTGTTTGGATATGCGACAACAGTTCTGTTATCCATGGCGGTAACCTTTGCCGTCACTTCGATCTCAAAGAACTTTGTCGTCAGAGACTTTAAGATACGGGCGCGATACAAGCTTTTGCAGGAAACGACTTGGCTGCCCTGCACCATCGCAGGAGGTTATGTAGCCTCCTTTATCAGCTCCGGAGTAAGTCAGTGGATAGCAGGCGCCGCCTTCATCGCAGTTCTGGCTGGCGTGCTGTGGACCAATGCATGGGAGATGCGGCAACGCGGAGTCCCACACCAGGTCATCATGACGGTCATCTCTATCGCCGGAACCGTCATCGGTTTCATGCTTCGTATTCGCCAGGCAGCTGCTGCACAGTGAGCATGAGGACCGGCCGCTCTGAAGCAATCCAGAGCGGCCTCCAGTTGAGATGTGGCAGCTTAGACTAGAAGCGAATTCCAAACGTCACGGGGATGTAAGTCGTTCGAGCGCTATTCTGCGGAAACACGTTGAAGTAAGGTGTTGTGCCGCTATCGTCAAACGGCTTCGGCTGATTATCGACCCAGACGTAGCGTGCCTCGGCATAGAATCGCTCGTTGGCGAATCTAGAAAATTTGTAGGTGATGCCTAAGCCGCCGTTCGCTCCGAATGCATTGCTGGTGTACTTGTCGATCGTTTGGTTGGAGACATAAGGGATGTATCCATAATAAGGATCATAGTAAAAGCCTGTCCCCGGGATCGTGAAGTTCGCAGTCTTGTGATAGAAGCCGATCCCGCCGATGACATAGGCGCCCCAGCTATCAGAGGTGTAGTAGTTCACGATGGGATCTAGAGTGAACGACCAAACGTGACTGGAGCCGCCGAGGATAGACAGCGGATTGCCATTTTGGTCTTGTGCGCCCAGGCTGTTGTAGATCGCAAGCAGATTGTTCAGAGTGGCAGTCTGAAAACCGAAATGGTCGTAGTCGAACTGTACAAGAACGCCGAACGTCTTATTGAAGTTTCGGCCCGCGCCGACCTGGAAGTTGTATCCGGTCGTGAGGTAATTGTGTGTGCCACCGGTCGGCAGGTTGAAACCTCCTCCGACAATAAAAGTATATTTCCTCGAGCCATCCGAGTTGGTGCGGCTATCGGTATAGTTCGGCCGGCCGTAGCGGCGTCGGCGCGGCGGGGGTTGTCCGGCCGCATCGAAGTTCAGGAAGTTCGTCGCGTCTGCCATCGCAGCATCACCTGTGCTACTGCTGTAATTCAAGTCCTCCGGTGTAGATAGAGCCGGCCCATTCAGATTAAGCGGTTCAGCAAGGCTTTTCCTTAGGCTCGTCGCTGGCAGCGATTGTGCGGTTCCGGCCGACTGCTGCGCGTACGCCGCAAACGTCCCAGCCCCTACGAGAAATGCGACTGCGGCAGTGCGGCTCATGATGGTGAGAAGGCGATTGCTGCAAATCATCGTATGCATCGTTTGTGGCTCCCTTATGCGTGCGTTCGCGAGGTTTGTTCTGCAGATAAAACCCGAACCGAAAACACTTGTTGTGTATGACGCTCGAAATACGTCCAAAGATTACAGGTGCGGGAGGTTTGTCTGTCGTCAACAAGCGACTCGTCAATTTTAAGGTGGCGGATGCGCAGGCAACCATGCACAGCGCCCTCCGGGAACCAGATCGACCGGCAACGGGTGCTGCTCCGGTGTGAGACATGACGAGATGGCTAGTGAATATCGAACTGCTCAGGGTGAAGACCTGGATCAGATTTGACTAAGATCGTCTTACCGACCATCTCCTCCATCTCCTGCAGCCACTTCGTGCCAGGAGCCTTCAATTGCTTCACGACCTCCGGGTGAACCCGCAACATCACATCTCCGCGGTCGAGGTGCTTCTGCATCTTCCGCATCTCGATATAGATATCGTTGCAGACGGTCACCGGAGACTTGACCATGCCGGTGCCGACGCATACATTGCAGGTGGTCGACAAGGTGCGCTCGAGTGACTGTTTGACTCGTTTGCGGGTAATGGCGACGAGACCGAAATCATTAAACTGGAGAACTTTCGACGGGGCGCGATCGTTTTTCAACTCGTCTTCGAGCGCGGCCATGACACGATTGCGGTTCTTTCGCTCATCCATATCGATAAAATCGATGATGATAATGCCGCCGAGATCGCGCAGACGAATCTGACGCACAATCTCTGGAATGGCATCCAGGTTCGTTTTGACGATGGTGTCTTCCAGACGCGCTGTCTTGCCGACAAACTTCCCGGTGTTGATATCGATCGCGACAAGCGCCTCGGTCTGATTGATGACGATCGAGCCGCCCGACTTCAGCCATACCTTGCTACGGAGTGCCTTGTTGATCTCCTCGGTAATACCGAACTGTTCGAACAACGGAGTCTCTTTGGTATAGAGTTTGACTCGGCGAATGAGCGAAGGTTGAAACCGCTGCAGAAATCGAAGCACCCGCTCATATTCGCCCTCACTGTCGACCCATATGGCGGAGAAGTTATCCGTGACCTGATCGCGGAGGATTCGCTCGATCAAGTTGAGGTCGTGGTAGATCAACGCAGGCGATTTGCTCGACTCCGAACGCTGCTTAATATCAGCCCATAGGTTGAGCAGGAAACGCAGGTCGCTGCGTAGCTCCTCCTCGCTCGCTCCTGCCGCAGCCGTACGCACAATAAAGCCGCCAGACGCCTCACCCTTCTCACTGAGCAGTATCTCTTTCAGGCGCCGTCGCTCGCCATCCGAGTCGATCTTTCGTGAGACGCCGGTGTGATTGACTGTCGGCATAAACACCAGAAAACGGCCCGGAAGAGCGATGTGGGACGTGATGCGAGCGCCCTTCTTCGCAATGGGCTCTTTGGCAATTTGAACGAGGATCTCCTGGCCTGGTTTAAGCAGCTCGCTGATGGCCGGAAGATTTGTGGACTGCATCGAAGCACGCCCGCCGCGGCGATCGCGGCCTCCGCCGGAACGCTCGCGTTCGCCCGCGCCGCTTGTATGACGTGGACGATCGCTGCGATCGCCCGAACTGCGGCCGAATCTTTCTCCTCGACGTCCTTCACGGCGCCCGTCACGGCGGCCGCGCCCTCGATCCTGACTGCGATCCTCCGAAGGAGGAGCATCGCCTATCGCCACCTGCTCAGACCGTACGTTGTCGCGGCCGGCTCCCTCCGCATATTCTTCATGCAGAACATCCTCTTCCGAATCGGCTTCGTTCAGAGTCTCATCCTGCTCGTCGACATCTTCTACCTGACTGGGATCATAAAATGCATCCTCCTCTTCGAGCTCGTCCTCCTGCTCTTGTTCGGCAATGCCGGACCGGGTGATCTGATCGATCGACATCTCCCGCAGCATGGTTCCGAGGTCCGCCGCGCCTTCGAGCGTCTCTTCCTGCTCGTCGAAATCGTCCATCTCCTCGATGGCGCTGGCGTACAGCGTCGTATCAGAATCCTCATCCTCAATCGTTTCCAGCTCCTGCACACCTTCGCCTGCAGCCCACTGTGCATCGGGCTCTGGGCGGAACCCGGCCTCACCCTCGGGGGTGGCAACGGCAGACTGCTGCTCGACAGCCGAGATGCTTTCCACTGCATCCTCTGGATGAAGAGCGGCAGCCGGAGCTTCAGAGTGCAACTCGCCGTCGGCGTGGAGGGTCGTGATCTGATGCGGCTCAGAAGATTCTCCGTCGTTCGCCGTCTCCGGACCTGTCTGCCAGTCGAATCGCTCAAAGATAGGAGACGCAGCCGGAGCAGCTGTCAGAACTTCGGCGTCCACCGGAGCGACAGACTCGCCGGGTTCCGGGGTAACCGTGTGGAAATGGCTTTGTTGCGGCTTTTCATCGTCCGTGTGTACTGGCTCGCTGGGAACTTCCAGCACCGGCGCGCTCTGACGGAACTCGCTCGGAGCTGCTCGATTCACGCGATAAGAGACAGAGGCTTCTGTCGGCTCGTACTCCGAAGGCTCGGCCGGTGCGC
Organism: Edaphobacter sp.; assembly: GCA_965277545.1. Classification (GTDB taxonomy): domain Bacteria; phylum Acidobacteriota; class Terriglobia; order Terriglobales; family Acidobacteriaceae; genus Edaphobacter. The sequence goes on along the minus strand of OZ255826.1, from coordinate 3,249,518 downwards.
CCGATTGTGACTTCGGAAGGAGAGGGGAAGCGGTCGGCGATGTCGCGACAGGCTCTTGCTCGAATCGCATTCCGGAGGACAAGTCAGGATGCGCAGCCAACAAGATCTCCGGCTGCTCCTCAATCGACTCGGCGACGCTCACTCCCTCCGGCTCGCGAATGATCTGAGCGCGCGGCAGCACCGGCTCGGGAGCCCTGTGTTCCCTGCGATGCGTCTCTGTTCGCTGTTCGGAGCGACCTCGACGGGAGAGCGACTCACCAGGCAGAACTGCGCCGCCATCCCAACCTTCAGGAATCGCAAACGAAGGCGCGGAGGGAACAACCACACCCGGTCCGGCGGTGGCAGGAGCCGGTTCATCCGTGCTCTTTCGATACTTCGAGAGGGATTCGCCTGGCAGTAGCATCGGCTGGAATGCCGGTTCCTCGTTTCCCAAGGTCTCATTATGTAAAGTGTCCTCTACACCATAAAGAGCAGTCTTCGGTGCAAATCCTCTAGGAGCCCGAGGTGCGCGCGCCTCGCGTCCGTCACGGCTTCCCCGCCCTCCACGATCGTTGCGAGTGCCGCGGTCGTTGCGAGCGCCGCGATCGTCAGAGCCAGTCTGATTGCCTGAACGGCTATCCTGCGTTGAATTTTCCTCCGCGAAACCTACAGCCCCGATAGCCGGGGCGGCCGTTGCAGCCATGCTGGATAATGCCGGAGCAGCACCGGCATCGAGCGCGACGGCATCCTCAGGAGAAGCTTCCAGTCGGGAATCCTCGACATTTCCGCCACCTTGCGAAGGATCATCGCCTTGGCCAGGTCCGCGGCCACGGCGACGGCCGCGACGACCGCGCCAGCGACGGCTGCCGTCCGGACCTGCCGAACCTTCAAGAATCTCATTCTGTCCGGTGGCGCCTTCGGGAAGCTGTACAGAAGCACCGGCATCTGCGAGATCTTCAGGAGTTCCCGCTATAGGCTGGCGTTCGCGATTGCCGCCGCGATCACGGCGCCCACGGCCGCGGTCATGATCACCGCGATCATTCCGGCCACCGCGCTCGGATGCCTTTGCGGTGGAGTCAGCAATCAGCTCGGAATCATTCGCGGGACTCTCAGCAACTGCAGGAGCAGCGTTCCGCTCGCGGCCATTACGGCGGCCTTCGGCTCGTTGGCTTGAGTCATTACCGCTGGTGTCGAAGTCGGCGGAATCTCCCGCCTCTTCCATAAAATCAGTGATGTAAAGGAAGGCATCCCGCTCAAGGCCAATATCCACAAACGACGACTGCATCCCCGGTAGAACGCGGGTGACCTTGCCGTTGTAAATGGAACCTGCGAGGGTGTACTCATTCTCGCGCTCGTAATAGATCTCTGTTAGGGCGTCGCTTTCGACGATGGCAAGACGAGTCTCGTGGGGGGTGCTGGAGATGTATATTTCTTTGGACATTCGCTGTGCTCTTTCTGCCCGCCCTGGTGTTGGGTCGAGCGGCAGACGAGACAGAGAGCGATTGGAAAGCGAACCTGGCAGCATTGCCAGATATCGCTCACCGCAGAGCGGACAGGATGCGGGATGCGGAAGCGCGTGAACGAGACTCGACAACCGGCGGAGAGCATGGATTCTGCTCTGCCCTTCGCGCACTCCTCAGCAATGCGCGCTGGGCTATACCGGGACCATCGGGAACACAGAGCAATGCTTCGTGCGAGAGCGGGCATTCGGAGTTTGTGACCAGAACAACCTCAGGATCAATAACTTGAGGCGGGGCCGTTTGCCATCCGGATGCATTCATTTCCCTAAAACCTGTCCGGCCAACGGATCGACATCTCTCATCTGGCCGGCCTTTTCTTCTAATGAATTCAAAATTTGAAAAACTTATGTTGTCGCTTGCCGGCGAACTTGCGCCTGGGTCAGCGGGATGGTGCTCCCGAACGGCAGCTACAGCCGCAGGATTACTACTAACAGTATTGCACTAAAGCCGCAGCAGCGCGAGGCGGCTTGTGCGCTGACACCAGCCGGGGATCGGTCCCTAATGGCGCGCCACGAACTTCAGGCGCGTCTTGATCTAATTCATGGCCTAATTAACGAACCGTCGCATGCGTATATTCATCACGATGCCCAGCGCCATAAAAGTAAACAGCACGGACGAACCGCCATAGCTCAACAAGGGGAGAGGAATGCCGGTCACCGGCATTAAACCCACGACCATCCCAACATTGACGGCTATCTGAAATACGATGACCGCAACGACTCCCATGATGATGAACGAACCGGGCAGGTCCGACGCCGTCTGGGCGTTCTGGATCAGCCGCATTAAAATCAGGAAGTACAGCAGTAACACGCCCACTGCTCCAACAAAGCCGTGCTCCTCGCAGAACGCCGCAAAGATGAAATCCGTATAGGGGATCGGCAGGAAGTCGCCTTGGGTTTGTGTTCCTTTGTTGGCGCCCTTGCCCCAAATGCCACCGGACCCGACCGCGATCAGCGATTGCCGGATCTGATAGCCCGAACCTCGCGGGTCGGATTCGGGATCCAGAAAGGCGTTGATGCGGGCCTGCTGATATGGTTTCAGGTGCTTGCCGGATTTGTAGACACCCAGGCCGACGATGGCGAGCGCCAACAGCAGGATGCCTGCCTGACGGAAGCGGAGCCCACCCAGAAACAGACCGCAGAGCAGAATGGGAAGATAGGTCAACGCGGTGCCGAGATCTGGTTGCTTCAGCACAAACACCATCGGGATGCCGACTAGCGCGAACGCCTTTCCGATATCGCCCCACGTAAGTTCCCTGCCGGCCAAGGTCCAGAAATACCGAGCCACTGCGACGATCAGAACCAGCTTGATCCACTCGGAGGGCTGAAAGTGAATGCCGTGGAAACTGATCCAGCGTTTGCCGCCCAGCACCCGGGTGCCAAACAGAGCAACGGCCAGTAGCGCGACCATGCCGATCCCATAGGCCCAATGCGCGAGGTCGATCAAACGATGATAGTCAACGAGCGAAACGAAAAACATCAGCACCAGACCCGCAGTCAGGAAGCCGATCTGCTTGTGATCGAAGCCATGAAATTTAGTGTGCAGCGTCGCCGATTTGATCTCGAGGACCGAAACGACCGAAAGCAGCAGCACAAAGCCCAGAAGCACCCAGTCAAAATCGCGGTAGGAGGATAGGCGGGTCATGGTGGTGTCAGTGTACCCGCTGCTGTGACCGCGGACTGACTCCATCGCCGGTCCCGAACACGAATAGCAAGTAGGAGTGAAAGCGTTTCCACGCTTCGGCCATGGCGCCGCTGTGTGGGCAGGGCATGCCTGCGACATCCATGGAAACGGTTAGCCTTAATCGCAAAAACTCTGGTATCTTCATTGCCTGACAGAGTGCCCGCAGCCCAGGAGAGCTTGCCCTTGAATCTGAATCGCCCGCTCCTCCGGCGCCGCAGGTCACCAGCCGGAGCAGCACAGCACAGCCCGAGTGGGACCGCGCTCCTCCACCTTGCAGCCTCCTGGCAGGTCGTTGTCTCGACCCAGGAGTGGACTGTGCCGCCAGCCCGCGGCCGTCTTTGCTCCGAACAGAGTAAGCAGAACCTGAAGCTGATGACTCTGCTCCTTCTCTGTGTTCTTCAACCTGCTCTTGGCAGGAGCCAGGATGTAAAATCGCAATCCGAGGCCAAGGTCTCTCATTCGCCCGATTCGCCGGACTTTAATACCGACATCTATTACAGGAATAAACTGGAATTCTCGCTCGACACGGGCGGCCTTCCCATCAACATTCCCTTTGTGTTCGATGTCTTCACAGGCGGAGACTACTCGCAAAAGCCCCTACACTACACTCTAGTTCCTATCTTTCCTTCGCTGCGCTGGCAGATGGGTAATGTCAGGGGACCGTGGATTCTGCGAGGGAATACTGATCTGACCGTCAGCCTTTCGGTGACGGCGATTCCGAGAGGGCCGGAGAAAGTCTATGGAGCGTTCGACCTGGGCGTACGCCGCAACTTCGTCTATCGCAACTGGCGGGCTGACCCGTATTTTGAGTTTCGGACCGGAGCCGGGTTCATCGACGCGCAAGCTCCACACGGCGTGCAATACGCACAGGGCGAGGATTACACCTTCACGCTCTGGTTAGGCGCCGGCATGCGCTACAACTTCAATCCGCGTTACAGCGTGTCCCTCGGTCCCACTTACATGCATGTCTCGAACGGCTACCTGTCCGAGCCGAGATACGAGGACTCGGGAATCAACGTTGTTGGAGGGGTGGTCGGATTCAACGTGCGGTTGGGTAAGCCGAAACCGTCGTCCCAGCGCTGACTCTGAACCGTCCGATTCGAAGTCTTTCTCGCAAATACAGAGAAACTTATGACTTCAGAACGTCACAGGCTACACAGTCACTGAAGCGACTCTGCCACCTGCTGTGCGGCCCGAAACCGGCCGGACGAGCACGACACGTAGTCGACACCGATCGATCGAAAGAACTGGATCGACGCAGTGTCGCCGCTATGCTTCCCGCAGACGCCAATCTCGAGCGTCGGATTCCCCTGACGCGCGCTCCGGATCGCCATCGCGATCAGCGTCCCAACCCCCTCCTGATCGATCGTGGTAAACGGATCGGAAGCAAAGATTCCCTGCCCAAGATAGGTGTCTACGACTCCGCCGCAGTCCTCCCGCGAGAGACCGTAGGTCATTTGCGTCAGGTCATTGGTGTCAAAGCAGAGAAAGCTCACATATCGCGAGATTTCGCCGGCGCACATCGCAGCCCGCGGAACTTCGATCATCGCTCCGACCTTGTATCCAATATTTGCCGTCCCGCCGAGAACCTCCGATGCCGTCGCACGAATCCGCTCCGCCAGCACTCGCATCTCCTGACCCGAGCAGACCATCGGCACCAAAATCTCCGGCCGCGGATGCAGTCCCTCCTCCGCTACTGTCAGCGCTGCGCTCAGGATGGCGCGAACCTGCATCTCGAGAATCTCAGGATGGGTGACACTCAGCCTGCATCCCCTGTGTCCCATCGCAGGGTTCGATTCTCTTACCGTCTCCACCCTCTTTCTCAACTGGTCAAGCGTGACGCAACGGTCCCAGTTCTCCTCCGACCGCGCCGACGCCGTCTCCTGCTCAATCTCCCGGAGCGTCGGCAGGAAAGAGTGCAGCGGCGGATCGAGCAGACGAATGACAACGGGAAGCGAGGATGCCGCACGGAAGAGCGCCGCAAAATCGTCACAATGTTCAGGCAGCAGGCGCTCCAGCGCAGTCACCCGCTCGGCCGCACACTCAGCCAGGATCATCGACTTGAAATCGTCCAGCCGTCCTGCACCGAAGAACATCCGCTCCGTCCGGCAAAGTCCAATGCCGGCCGCGCCGTTCGCCGCCGCCGCCGCTTCCGCCGGAGTGTCCGCGCTGATGCGAACCTCACAGCGTTCAAATCCCTCCGGAACAGCCGTAGCTTCGTTCACAACCGCGGACTCGAAGCGATTCATGCGTTCTGCAACACTGTTCATCTGTTCTCCTCGGAACCTGACCGTAATCACGTGCCAGATAATGCGAAATAGGTGCCGAACGCGGCGAGCCCTGCAAATCACCTTAGGCGTGCCGCACACACCGGGCAACAGACCTGCGTCCGAATCGGACGTGGGTCTGAGCGGGCGGCAAAGAGGAGCGCTCTCACGCGCGACCGCCGTTCCCCCTTGACAGCCCTCGCTCAGGTGGCACACGCTGAGGGGAATAGGTCCATGCCCAACTTATCGCTTGCGGAGTCAAGGTGATCGCAGAGCAAAGAAGGAAGAGAGTTGAGCCGGTCGCCGGCCACACGCAGGCAGACCTGTTGGCGCAGCTTGAAGCGGCGCTTCCGGACCGGGATGTGCGGCGAGGCTTCGCTCTGCTGGATCAAGCCTTCCCCGTGAACACAAAGGAGACGCCGAATAATCCAGTACCAATCGCGCTCCTGCTCTGCCTGGCCGAGTGGTGCGACCTCGGTTTTCGCAACAACACGTTTTTCGAACAGCACGCCAGGCCTGTCCTTCAGGCTGGCCGGGCGCATCTGCCTTTGCTCGACTTCCTGAAGCTCCGTCTGGCCGAGGCCTATCTTGCCCTCGCCAACGAACATCCGGAAGACACCATTCAGATCATCGACCTCATCCTGCGCACGGGCGGCGATCTGCTCGGAGATCACCTCTCGTTCCTGGCCAACTTCTGGAAGGGCCGGGCCCACCGCAAGCAGGGAGAGTACCAGGAGGCTTCGCTTCATCTCTCCGCAGCGCGCGCCGCGTCCGTCGAGGCCGGTGCTCCAAAGCTCGTTGCTGTCGTCAAGATTCACGAGAGCTGGATTGCCTTCCAGTCCGGAAAGCCGCACTTCGCCTTCCAGCTTCTCGATGAGGCAGAGCAGGAGCTGTTGCCTACAGGACATGCCCTATCGCTTGGCAACATCGAATCCGCGCGCGGCCGCTTCGTCCGCAGGTCGGGAGACTACACCCGCGCCCTGTCTCACTTCGAGGCAGCCATCGGCATCTACAAGCAAGCCTGTCCTACCCACCCAAATACGGCCCGGGCCCTGGTCAACGCCGCTTACGTCAAGCGCCTTATCGCTCTCGATCTGCAGCCGGGGGGAGGAGGTCACGCCAACGGAGCGGTGCTTTCAAAGTCGCTCAAATTTGCGCACGAAGCCCTCGACCTGCTCGATCAAGCAGGCGAAATCTACCGGCTCCATCATCATCAGACTGGCACTGGATCGGTCCTCGTCAACGCCGCGCACATTCATCTTGAAAGCGGCGACATCGATCAGGCGGCCACCGAAGCGCAGCGCGCCTACAAGCTGGGCGAGGAGAAGCACGACCAGATCCTGATGGCGCGAGCCAAATCTGTCCTGTCCGCCGTCGAGCTCGAGCGCTGCGAGGAACAACTCGGCGAGCAGCCGAACGTCGCCTTCAACTATCATCTGGCCGTCGATCACGCCGACACCGCCATCAGCCTCGCCGCGCATACCCAAAATTCGCGGCTCCTGTGCGAGGCCTACATCGCTAGGGGCATGGTGGCAGCCTCCGGCTTCCTGCAGGATTGGGAGACAGCCCGCGAGTATGCGGCAAAGGCAGCCGGGCTACTCACTCAGAACGACCGCGACCACCTCTACCGCCAGCTCGGCATCCTCAGGACCAAACTGATGGGAGCCATGCGAGTGGACGAAATGCTCCGCCTCTGGTCAGACGGACAGACCGGAGACAAGACCTTCCAAGAGGTCCAGGAGGAGTTCGCGCAACTGGTCATCCCAAAGGTCTGGCTGAGAAACGGCAAGAATATCTCGCTGGTCGCAAAGACACTCAGCATCTCCCCCAAGAAGGTGCGGCGCGTACTTCGCAACGCCAACAAGCTCTGAAGACGTTCAGGAACTCTGTCCGCCCCGACGGACTCGCTACCCCAATAGGCTACTCAACAGGAATACGTGCGGTGATACACTTCGAATGTGGATCTGAGGTGAGAACCTCGTGCGCAACCAAGCACGCAACCAGGCAGAAGATGCCGGCTTTACCGCCTTCCACATACACTTCCCCGGAGCTGCCCTGCCGGCTCCATGAGGTTTCAGGTAACCCGATGGTCTATCTCCTCGCTGTTCTACACGTTATTGTCTCCATCTTCATTATCGGTGTTGTCCTCCTGCAGCAGGGTAAGTCCGCCGACCTCGCCGGAGCTTTCGGAGGCCAGGGCTCGCAGACCGCGTTCGGCCCCCGGGGCGCAGCCAGCATCTTGACGAAGATGACCACCTACGCCGCCATCCTCTTCATGCTCACCTCCATCGGACTCACCATCATGCTCTCGCACTCGAGTGCTGACCGCTCCGTTCTTTCAGGAGCCGCCTCCCACCCCGCCCGCCAGACTGCGCCAAAGAAGTAGCTTTCTCTGCAGTCTGAAGCTGCCATCGAATGTGCGCCTGAAGCCACGATCGCTTCTCGCTAGAAGCATCGCCGAGCACACGGATTCTTGAGACGACCGCGCTCGCCCGATCTCCGCAGCTTATCTCTCGCCGACCTCTTCCGAACCCATGATCCACGAAATCCTCACCGTCGGCCCTCTTCAATGCAACTGCTCCATCCTCGGGGAAGAAATCTCTCGAGAGGCCATCGTTGTTGACCCCGGCGATGAGATCACCCGCATTGTGGCTTTGCTCCGCCAGCATGCCCTTACCGTCAAGTACATTGTCGTCACCCACGCCCACATTGACCACATCGCCGGCGCCGCCAAGCTCAAGCAGCTCACTGGCGCGCCCATCCTCTACAACCAGAGCGATCTTCCCCTGGTTCGCATGATGGACATTCAGGCCTCCTGGCTTGGAATAGGCACCCCGGAGGTGCCGCCTCCCGATGACGACCTCGAAGACGGGAAAGTCCTCTCCATTGGAACCACCGCAACTCATCCTCAAAACGGTCTCACCGGCTCCATTCTCCACACCCCAGGGCACACGGAAGGCAGCGTCTGTCTCTACCTGCCGGCGCAGTCGCTCCTCATCGCGGGCGACACCCTCTTTCAAGGCTCGGTGGGACGCACCGACCTGCCCGGCGGAAACTCCCGGCGGCTTATCGAATCCATCCGCGAGCGACTTTTGACTCTCCCCGACGATGTCACCGTGATTCCCGGCCATGGCCGAAGGACGAAGATCGGCCAGGAGCGCGCCTCCAACCCTTTTCTGCAATCGTAATAAAATGTGTTGTTTACATATTATATTGAAGCTTCTACATGACATGCATCACATGAGCCGATAACTAGTCTGGTTCAAACGTCCTATCGATTCTTCGTCTTCTCCGCCACCCATCTCTGCATTTGCAGAACGCCCTGCTCGAAATTACTGGACGCTCCCAGAAGGCTGACGACAACCCTTCCCTTCTTTGCCATTCCGTAGAACGTACCGGGATGAACGATCACATCGGCTTCGTTGAGTAACTCCACCGCAAGGTCGCCACCCCACTGCGGCAGTCTCAGAATCGCGCTCCACCCCGCCTGCACGCGCATCACCTCTAACCCGGTCACATCGGCCAACCTCAGATTCGTCCGCAACCGCTCCAGAATCTGGCCCTGCATCGTGTGCCGCCCAGCCATCCACGTCGGAAGCGCGAGCTGCATCGGAGCGTTCATGGACAGAAATGTATCCGCGATGACTTCCAACCGCTTCATCGCCTGCGCCTTCACGTCATCTGGCCCGAAGGTCGTCACCCACGCGACCTTCATCTGCGGCAGCCCCGCAACCTTGCTCATGCCACTCAGCACGAACGTCAGCACCGGATGGGACCCTGAAGCAAAGCTTTCCAAGCGCGTGCCTTGCGCGAGCGTTCCGAGAGGGTAGTCCAGGAACACTTCATCGACGATGAGAGCCAGGCGGTAGCGCGAACAGAGTTCCTCGATTCTGTGGCGCTCCTCCGCACTCGTCACGTGCCCCGTTGGATTATTGGGATGCACAACGAGGATGGCCTTGGTCCTCGGACCGATGCGCCGCTCAAGCTCCGCAAGGTCGATCCACCAGCCGAAGTCGTAGAACAGCGGATACGGTCTCAGACGCACATCGTCAAGGTCCCCGAGAAACTCGAACAGAGGATAGCTTGGCTGCGCCGCTAATACCTCGTCTCCGGCATCGCAGAGCAGCCGAAAGACATAGGAGTAGCCTTCGCTCGTGCCGGTGGTCAGGACCACGTCCTTCGGATCAACTTCAGCCGAATGGTCCGCATAGTACCCGGTGACCGCCTCCCGAGCCAACCGCATTCCAAGCGGGCTGGGGTCATAGGTCATTGCCGCTGCATCATTCAGCGCACTAAGAAGCTCACCTGGGTCGTAACGGAATCCGCAGATCGTGGGATTTGAGATCGTGAGATCGATCAACGGCCGGCCTGACCGACGCGCCTCACGAATCGCAGCGGCAAACTCGCTTTCCCCAAGATCCCACTTCGTCCGCGACGAAAATCGAAAGCTCACCCCACCATGCTAATCCGAAACAAAGGTCAATTCGCTAACGACCGTGCTCGACCGCCGCGCATCGTTTGTGCCTGCGCAAGCCCTCGGATACAGTCAAACTACCTTCTCGATCCATCGCTCCCATCTGCGGCGAGGGATTCGCACCGTTCTCTCAATCCAGCACCCTCGCTCGCTGTGAGGACATTCTCCTCTCTGCATCCGCGCCGCGTAATAAGTTCGGCAGCTTTCAGAGCGAGGATATTGTGCCCGCGTGTGGTCGGATGAAGATCGTCCCAGAACAGGTAGGTGTCAGGATCAACCGTGTAGTCGCCCTGAGACATAGTGGTGACGTCTACAAGATCATATTTCGACGGAGAAGCGATCACCTGATCGAACAGCTTGAATACATCCAGTTGATACAGATCGATCCTTCTGCCGGGATTGAAGTCGCGCAGAATGCCAACTCCGGCCTTCAGGACGACGTTATATAAAACGGTCGCCTGCGTGGCCAGATTCGCAGCCGCGGGAGAGCCGTTCAGTCGCGGAATCGCTCCCAACGGCGGCAGATTGGGAACGATGAACTGTGTGCCCCCGGCTTCGATAAGCCGCTCGATATTCGAGGTCTGATCAATCGCAGCATCGACGACAGCTTGCGACGACGTGGCGTAGAGAATATCGATCGCTCCTCCCCAGACAACGAACAGAGTCCTCTTCGTGATCTTCGGCTTGGTCGCAAGGTAGTCGGTAATCTGCTGGCCGACGTTTTCGACATTGACGGACAGCGAATTCGACGGCCCAAAGGTAAACGGTGCAGTGCCGCCGCCGGTCGTCGCGAAGCCATAAGCGTAGTTCGTCCCGCCATCGAGCGAGTCCTTGATCGGCGGCTTGGAAGGCAATAGCGCCGCAAGTTGCTCCACCCATACCCCGAAGTAGTTGCGTGCAGCCGGAACGGTATCGGTGCCGCCGGTAAAGCGCCCATCGGTGTAATCTGCCACCGGACCCGGAATGCGCACTCCATACTTTTCTTGCGTCAGATGAGCCACATTGCCGGTATCGCAAAGCGAATCACCAAAGATAACGATCGAGGTGTATTCCTGGGCGTGGACTGACACTGCCGCAGCGCTGAGCAGGACTACAGAGAAGAAGGAGAGCAGAACTCGCGGTCCACGCGAGAGAGCATTCGCGCTTTCGCGGGAGCAAGGTTGCTGCTGCGGGCGCCGAGAAGATACAGGGCAAGAGGAGGCGGACGTGCTAAATCGCAGAGAAAGTCGCATGCGTAGCTCGCAATCGTCGATGAAGTTGGGGAGACTATTCCAAACGCCCGCAACACTATACCGCCGGCACACAAGCGTCAAGAAATACTTGCAGCCGCTAGGGCTCGAGGAACGATCGAGTCTCCCTGCAGCCGTTGGCCTTGAGGAGAATCACCGCCGCAGGGCAGGGCTGCGCTGTCAACGAGAGTAGGCTCTCCGCACATCCAGAACTGTCGGGGCCGGAGTGCCATCCCGTCCCTTACAATCAGTGCTCATGGTTCCCATCAAAGCAGTACTCTTCGACTATGGCATGGTCCTGTCCGGTCCACCCGATCCTGCCGCGTGGACCCGCATGCGCGCCATCACCGGTCTCGCTGAAGAGCGCTTCCATCATGGCTATTGGGCGCATCGTCACGCGTACGACCGGGGCGACCTGAATGCCCAGACCTTCTGGAATCATGCCGTCTCCGAATCGAAGGCGCTTCTCACCTCCGATCAGATCGATGACCTCATCGCGGCGGATGTCGACTATTGGAGCACCCTCAACCAGCCGATGCTCGCCTGGGTCGCGCGTCTTCAAGCAATCGGGTTTCCCACCGGCATCCTCTCCAACATGCCCGCAGCGATGGAGACAGGGCTCCGCGCCCGTCATCCCTGGATAGAATCCTTCCATCATCACACCTGGTCGCACGCCGTAAATCTCGCCAAGCCCGAGCCTGCCATCTATCGGCACGCAGCCCAGGGTCTCGATTTCCCTCCCGGCAACATCCTCTTCCTCGACGACAAAACGGAAAACATCGAAGCTGCGCTCGCCGCCGGCATGCAGGCCATCCTCTATACCGACTTCCGTACCCTGGAGCGCGAGTTGACCGAACGCGGACTGGCCTCCCTGCTACAACTTCGGGGGAGTTCGGAATCCCGAAACGGGGCGATATAGTACCTCCGTAGTCGCTGTTCTAAATTTATCAGCCTCAACCACTTCTACCGCTCGGCTCGTGAAGCCAAGGCTGCACTGCGTCTTTTTCGCAGCCCCTTACCCATGACTCTCACATCCCTTCGCCGACGCGCTCTTGCCGCACCCTACGGCTGCCTCTTACTTGTCCTCACGCTTCCCAATTTTGCGCAGAGTTACCCGCAGCCGACCGGCGCGCAGCAGCTTCTCTCCGCGGGCCTGCGCGCCTCCTCCAATACCAGCTCCGCCTACGCTCAGTTCAACGCTGTCCAGTCCGACGCTTCCGGAAACCTCTACCTTCTGCTCGATCAGAAAGACGGCGTGCGGCTGCTCAAGACGGACTCCACCGCAACGAACATCCTCGCTCAGACGCAACTCGGAACCAGCGGCGATGTGGGACTGGCCATGGCCCTCGATCTTTCAGGAAACATCTACATCACCGGCAGATCGGCCTCCGGATCTCTCGCCGCATCCTCCGGCTCAGCCTTTCCCAGCCCTTCCCCCGGTACGTTCAACACGTTCATCGCCAAGTTCGATCAGAACCTGAACGAGACGTTCCTCACCTACGCGGGCAGCGGCGAAACCTCCGTCACTGCCATCGCCGCGACCTCTGACGCCGTCTTCATCACCGGCAGCATCTTCGGCTCGACCCTGCCGGTCACGCCGGCCGCCATCATCCAATCCCCTGCCGCCGGCAGCTTCCAGAACGGCTTCGTGGAGAAGTTCGATTCCACCGGCTCAGTGCTGCTCTACGCCACGTATTTCAGCGGTCAAAATGGCGAAACCGCTCCGGCCGCGATCGCCGCCGATGCAAGCGACAACGCCTACGTCGGCGGATACACGACAAGCTCCGGCTATCCCACGTTTGCCGCACTGATCCCCGATATTCTCAGCCCGACCTCCGGCTTCCTCGCCAAGCTCAACTCCGCCGGGAGCGGTCTCCTCTTCTCCACCTTCATTCCGGGCGCCGACGTCAGCTCCGTCGCCATCGACTCCGCCAACCAGAACCTGCTCCTCTCGGGCGCCATCGCGCTCGGTCAGTTTCCCATCGCCAACGTTCCCGCCCCGCTCACCGCAACGACCTACCAAAGCCTCGTCCGCCTGTCGCTCGACGGCAGCATGATCCTCTCCTCCACTGTTCTCGCGCCCGGCACCGAGTCCACCCTCATTCCCGCTCCAAACTCCGCTGTCTGGGTCTCCGGCAATCTCACCACGCCTGCCTCGCTGCTCCCGCTTCTTCCACTTTCGACGATCGGCAACAGCTACGCCCTCCGCGTCGTGCAGCAGAACACAGCACAGCCGCAGATCGATCAGACGGTGCGCTTCGGTGGATTACCTGCCGCGAATCCCAACGATGCCAGTGCTCCCGCAAACATCACTTCGCTGACCACGGGCGCCACCGGCGCCCCTATCTTCGCAGGCAGCATCTCTCCCACCGCGAGCACCACCCTTCTCTCCACTGAAACCTACGACCTGCCTCTTTACGACACGCCAACTACAGTCCTGCCCTCGAGCATCAGCGCCGCTGCTCTTCCACCCGGCACCTGCAGCGGCAGCCTCTGCGCGGGCTCAGCCGCTTTCCTCAGCAAACTCAATCCATCGGCGGCCGCCCCAAGCCTTGCGCTCTCCACCGGCAACTCCCCGAACATCGTCCTGCGCAACCTCGCAGCCTAGCAGCAGATGGCTTACAACTCACAGCCGCAAGCTTCGCCATCGCAACCGACTGCTCCACCACACTTGAGCCCGGCGGGGAATGCAATTTAGCGCTGACCGGCACAGGTCCCGGCACTCTCACCGTGCAGTCGAGCAACGCCGCCACCCAGACCGCCCAGCTTCCCCCGTCCAGCTCACCGCCAAATCCTATCGTCTTCTCCCCCAAGGAGCTCGACTTCGGCATCGTCACCTCCACCAGTCCCGCCGCCGCCCGCACCGTCACGATCACCAATCTCAGTCAGCAGCCGCAATCCTTCTCATCCAGCATCGGAACCAACGAGATCACTCCGTACACCTTCGCCGAGAGCTCCAGCGACTGCCCGAACGCCGGCCCCATCACGACAAAGACTCTCGCCCCGGGCGCCTCCTGCCATATCACCCTCAGCTTCTCTGCCTCGGCCTCGGCAGCCGATGACGGTCCCGCCCAATCCAACTGGACCGTCGGATTCGGAGCCGTTCTCCTCAGCGCCTTCAGCCAGGCCGCCTCGCTCAATCTCTCCGCCTCCGAGATCGACTTCGGCACCCAGTTCAACGGCGGTATCGCGCTTCCCCGCTATCTGTATCTCTCGAACAACTCCATCTTGCCGGTCTCCCACGCTTCCGCTGCCCTCGCGCCGCCCTTCAACTTGACCGACCGCTGCCCTTCTATCATCGAACCCCGCACCGTCTGCCAGCTCCAACTCACCTACGGATCCCCCATCTCCCCCTCCGCCGACTCCACCACCCTCACGCTCGACGACGGTTCCACCATCCTCGTCACCGGCTCGACGCTCCCCCAGCCCACGGCCACGGGCCAATCCGCCAACCCCAACCTGACCGTCAGCCCGACGTCCATCAACTTTCCCACCGCCGTCCTCGTCACCGGCGACTTCACTGATGCAACCGACTGCCCCGCTACGCTCGCCGCAAGCTCGACCTGCTCGATCGCCATCTCCTTTGCTCCGACACAGCCCGGCATCCGCCAAGGTCTCCTCGGCATCACCGCAGGAAGCGGCTTCTCCCCCGCCTACATGCCGACAACGGGCACCGGCACCGCCATCCTCACTGCCCCGAACGATACCATCAACTTCGGCGACGTTCTCATCGGCCAACCCACGGTTCGCTGGTCCAAAATCACCGCCGCCTTCAGTTCGCTCACCGCCACCAGCTCAGCTCCCGACTTCCGCGTCCTCCTCGCCGAAGATAATGGATTCGGCCCGGGCCATCCCTCCACTGCGGCCTTTTTGAACAGCTACACCGGCACCTGCAGCAACTGCTGGCTCGGCGTCCAGTTCACTCCATCGAGCATCAACCCGCAGACTGCCGCCGTCACTCTGACCTCCTCCGGCGCCGGCTCTCCTTCACCTGTGACCGTCACCGGCACCGGTCTTCCTCTCACCGGCCTCATCCTCACCCCGACGACACAGGACTTCGGCTCCATTCCCGTCCACAGCTCGAGCGCCCCGGTCCTGTTCACCCTCACCAACCAAACCGCCTCCACCGTCCAGCTCTCCCCTCCCTCCATCAGCGGCGACTTCAATCTCAGCACCATCCCGACCGGAGGCGCAGCCTGCACCGGCGCTCTCACCCCCAACGCCTTCTGCTTTCTCAACCTGCTCTTCGCCCCCACCGCCACAGGCTCCCGCACCGGCACACTAACGATCCCCACCAGCTCCGTCCCCATGGCCGCCAAGCTAACCGGTTTCGGAAGCCCCGACTCCGGCCTCGCTCTCAATCCCGCTGCTCTCCTCTTCAGCAACGTCCCGGGTCCAACCGCCACCACCCAGACCATCACGCTCACCAACGCCGGCACCGTCTCCCTTCAGATCGCCACCCCCACCACTTCCACCCCGCACTTCGTCGCCAGCACCCTCTGCAGCGGTCTCCTACCCGGCACATCATGCACGATCACCGTCACCTACATGCCGACCGACGCCCTCACCACCGGCACTCTGCAGATCCCCGTCACCAGCTCCACCTCCGGCCTCACCACCTACACTGTCCCGCTCACCGGCGCCTACACCACCGAGGACGCTGGAATCCAGATCCTGCCCGCGCAAGTGAACTTCGGTCCCAACCCCACCGGCACCATCGGACTTACCCGTCAGTTCACCGTCAACAATCTCACCGCGAAGCCGCTTGCCCTCACCCTCTCTCTCCCGCGCCAGTTCGTTCTCGCCGACCCCGGCAGCGACCCCAATCTCACCTGCGCCGCCCTCGCCCCATACGCCTCGTGCACCTTCTCGGCCACCTTCCTCCCCCTCACCAACGGCGACATCACCGGAACCATCTTCGTCCAGGCCACGCCCACCGACGGGTCGGCCACTCTCGACGGCCTCGCCTACCTTGAAGGCTACGGCGTTGGCAGCGGCACCCTCGCCATCACCGGCAATCTCATTCCCGGCCAGTCTGTTCTCAACTTCGGCCAGGTCGCCTCCGGCCAGTCCACCCAGCAGACTCTAACCCTCACCAATACTTCCTCCTCCGTCCCGATCACCATCCGCCGCCTCCTCTCTGAATGGCCTTTCCTCATCACCTCCACCAACTGCGGCACCACCCTCGCACCCGCTCAAAGCTGTACCGCCACCCTTACCTACACACCTTCCGACTCCGCCTCCGCAAACACCCCTCCCGGACAGGACGCAGGCGACCTCATCGTCGAGTCGGACGCCCTCAGCAGCCCTGACTCCACCGGTCTTGCCGGCGCCGTCACTCCAGCCGCCGGCGCGAACACTCCGCCGCTGGTCTCTTACGCCGCCTCTACCAGCTCTCTCACCTTTCCCGCCACGGGTGTGGGCAGCTCCTCCCCGCCCCAAATCGTCACCCTCAGCAACACCGGCACCGTCCCCATCCACATCACCGGGCTGCGCGCCGCCTCCGACTTCACCGTTCAGTCGAGCTGCACCACCTTGCTGCCCTCCGCAAGCTGCGTCCTTTTCGTCAGCTTCAATCCCCAGCCGCTCGCCTCCAACCAGACCGCACCTTCCACCCGCATCAGCGCGCTCGAGATCACTTCCGACGCCACCACCGCGCTTGATTTCATCAGCCTCATCGGCGACGCTCTTCCCGCACCCCTCACGTTGACCCCCGTCTCCCTCAACTTCGGCTCAGTCGAGCTCGGCACGACCGCCACTCTCCCCCTGCAACTCACCAACACCGCCTCCACCCCCCTGACCTTCAGCGGCATCTCCGCAGGCAATCCCAACTACACCGCCACCGGAGACTGCCCCGCCCCCGGCAGCACTCTTCCCGCGACCTCCAGCTGCACCCTCCAGGTCTCCTTCACCCCCACGAAGACCGGACCCGTTCCCGGAAACCTGACGATCTCGACCTCCTCCCCGTCCCTCAGCCTCGCGGCCACACTCACCGGCACCGGGATTCAATCCAATCTCACAGCCACTCCCGCCAGCCTGAACTTTAACGGCATCGCCGTTGGAGCCTCCACCAACCTGACCCTTACCTTTACCAACAGCGGCACAGCCGCCATCACTAACCTCGCCTTCTCCCTGCCCGGCGATTACGCCATCACCTCACCTTGCCCGCTCACCATACTGCCCCCCAACCAAAGCTGCACCCTGACCGTTACCTTCACACCTCTCACCGTCGGCCCAGACAACAGCACCTTGACCATATCGAGCTCCAATCCAAACTCGCCATTCCTAATTCCCACCAGCGGCACAGGACTTTCCGGAGGGAGCTTCCTCCTCACCGTCGATGGCTCCGCCGCCGCCACCGCGACCGTGCACAGCCAGGACCCCGGCGTTTACAACCTCCAGATCATTCCGCAGGGAGGCTTCAGCGGCGGCGTCGTACTCAACTGCACCCCGATTACCCCCGGCCAGTACGCCACCTGCTCGCTCTTGCCCTCCAGCATGACTCTCTCCGGCTCACCACAAAACGCGTTGGCCTCCATCAATACAGTCACCGGCGTCTCGGTTGCCAGCACAACTGCCGCCGTCCGAGCTCCGGTTCATCCAGCAACTGACTCCCGAACCAGCTCGCGCAGAGCCCTGCTCTGTCTCCTGCCCGCCACGTTGATCCTGTTTGGTGATCGCCGCCTCCGCTGGAACCGGCGCTCTGTCCTGTGGACGCTCCTGTTCTCCGTCTGCACCTTCTGGCTCAACGGCTGCGGAGGCAGCGTCGTCACTCCCAACCTCCACTACACCCCAGCCGGCGCCTACCAATACCAGATCACAGCTACCTCCACCATCGGCGTACAGCAAAGCCAGACGGTCATCCTCAACCTCATCGTTACCGCCCATTGAGAGGCTTTCTCTGTTGCAACAAGCGCCGAAGGCAGAGCTAAACTGAAGCCATGCCTGTCGATCCTCAAGCCCGTCTCGTCGTCGCTCTTGACCTTCCCAGCGCAGAGGAGGCTCTCGCACTGGTTGACCGCCTCGAACAAACCTGCCGCTGGTTCAAGGTGGGCATGGAGCTCTACTACGCGGCGGGCAACGACTTCGTCCATACGCTTCGCAGTCGCGGGATCGAAGTTTTTCTCGATCTCAAACTGCACGACATCCCAAACACGGTATCCCGAGCGATCCGTTCTGCCACTCAAGCTGGCGCCTCTCTGCTCACTGTCCACGCGAGCGGAGGCGCTGCGATGCTCTCCGCCGCCGCCGCAGCCGCCGCAGCCATCCCCGGCTCTCCACGCCTGCTCGCCGTCACCGTCCTCACCAGCATGGACGCACGGCAGCTTCAAGGCATCGGTATCGCAGACACCCCCGCCGGCCAGGTACTTCGTCTCGGCCGGCTCGCGCAATCCTGTGGAATCGACGGGATGGTCTGCTCCGCCGAAGAGATTTCGCTGCTACGCGCCAAGCTCGGCTCCGATACCCTGCTTGTGGTTCCCGGCATCCGACCTCACGGCGCAGCGGCTGGCGATCAAAAGCGCATCGCAACCCCCATGACCGCCATCGCCGCCGGAGCTACGATGCTCGTCGTCGGACGCCCCATCACGCAGGCCCCCAACCCAGCGGCCGCTGCACAGGCCATTCTGGACGAGATCGAGCAGGCCGAACTCGCAACCCGCTAACGGCGTCGGAAAGGCCGCATTCGCCTGACTACGCCCGCGACTGCATAATTTCAGTGGAACGAGGCGATACTCGCGAGGCGGTCCCCAAAATAATCAAATCCTGTCGGTCGGCTCCCGAAGCAAGGCTCGCGTCAGCCCACAAGAACGTCGTGGCGATGTTCAACTGTGTGCCGTCGCACCGGCCGGAGCTCTCCCATGCGTGACAGCCATATCGCTGAGTCGGAGCGCCAGCGACTTCGCCCCACCCCCGCCCCGCAAAAACTCACTCAGCTGCAGCTCCCTTACAGCAAAGCCGCGCTCCGCAAGCCTGCCGGCCAAATCGCTTTGGACCGCGCCCATGAGAATGGTCCTCCCCACATTAATCACATTGCAGGCAAACTGCGTCGCCTCGAACTCACTCACCACGATGCGCTTCTCTGCCGCATACGCGGCCTCGATCTTTCTCAGCGACTCCGCGTCGAACGCCTCGGGAAAGTACATCAGATAGCCGCCATCGAGCGGGGCGAAGCAGAGATCCAGATGATAGAACCGAGGATCGGTCAGGTGCAGCGACGTCACAGGAACGTGCCAGGCGTCCGCGACGTGCCGGTGACTATGACGGCAGCTCCTCAGTCCATGCCCCGCCCACAAATGCGCGCCATTCGCATCGAAGATTCCGTCGCCTTCCCCTTCGAAGGACGTCTCCCGGGGCGTGTCCCAGACCAGAAATCCCGCCTCCTGAAACCATTGCCGCAGAGTCGCCTCCTCGGTCTGCCGCTGCGCATGGGCGAAGCTCGAGATCGCCGCCAGCCCATGTTGCACCAGCGCCGCATGAGCCACAAACACCATGTCCGGAGATCCCTTGCGCGCGTGCAGCAGCCGCACGTCGGCCATCCGCAGCAGCTGCTGGTACAGGTCTTTCCATTGCGCAAAGGCCGTATCACGCGACGGCTGATGCAGATTTCCTGCCATCCATGGATTGATGACATAGTCCACGTCATACCACTCCGGAGGACACATCAGATACGTAGGACGGTGAAATTGAGGCAAAGAATCGTGATTCGAGAAAGAGAAGGCTGTTGTGGAGGAGTGCGTCATAAGAACGGGGAATCCTGCTTTCCAGGGTAGAGTCTGCCCCGTCCGACAGACGACCGTCAAGCTCTGTGCGATGGATTGTCAGTACAACTTTGGTGCGTCTCAGCCCGTCGGCCTTTGCGTAACCTCCAGAGACAGCAAAGAGCCCGTATAGGGCTCTTTGCTCCAGGCACAGCTGCCAGGAGAACTACAGCTTTTCGAAGAAATCACAGACCGAGCAGGAGATATACACTCCGCCCGGAGTGCCGCGCTCGCGGTCTTTGACACGCTTTACAATGCGGGTCGGTTTGGAGCACTTCGGGCAATCGGTGCTCTTTTGGGTATCCATGACCTTCTGCCGGTCGCCGGTCTTGGCAATCTTCGCCATTGTAAATAATCTCCTCTACCTGATGTTGCCGCAGACATGGGCTTCAAGGCCTCTGCCAACTCCCACACGCAGCATTAGGAATGCAGAATCGCTTGCGTTGCTGGCAGAGTCCAGCCATGGCGAGCTTTCGTGAAAACGTCCGGGACATGTCACGGAGAATCCAGGGAAAGAACGATCGACTGCGGCTCATCTTCAAGTCTACACGAGGTTCAGCGCATCAGCAGAGGTCAAGCCTACGAAGGAGACGCCTCCGATGCCGAAGAATAATTTGTAGGTGGAGCTGCCGGCGCAGGCGCACTTACCGGCTGCTTGTCAGCCGGTAAGTGCACCTTATTTGCCCCACTCGGCGGCGGAGCTTCCCCCGGCAGGCGCAACGTAGGTGGCGCACTGGTGGCGTTCCCTTCTCCCTCCGACTTCTTGTCTCCCAGCGCGATCTCCCGCGTGGAAACAGGCGGATCGAATCCGCCCATCTCATTCTTGTCATGAATCTCGATCGGCTTGCCCAGGGCGGCAATCTCGACGACCGTCACACGATCTCCCACGAAACGCACAAACCGGACCGTCTGCGGCACATGTCCGTAAATCCACTCTTCATAGCGCGCCCCATCGGCACTCCCGCTCAACTGATCCCGGACCTTATTTTCCGGAGCGCCCAGAGCAGCCAGCACCATCCTGCGGTTCATCCCTACCAGCACTTCATGAGCGGCAATGGAATCCTTCAACACCGGCGGCAGCGTGTCCGCATACGCCATCTCAGAGGTCTTCACCCCAAAGTCGACCACCGGTGCCAGCAGCGCCTTCACCTCCGGCGCGGAGACCTCAGGCACCTGTCCTTCAAAGACCAGCGTCACCCGTGAACCCGTCGCCTTTTCCTCGATCGTCGTAGCCAATGGAACATCATTCAACGACACATGCCGCAGGAAACGATGTTTCAGATACGGACCGCCATTGAAGTCCAGAATGATGCGGTCGCTCTTGACCACAATCGATGTAATCAGCAGACGGTCTCCGGCTGCTGCCGCCTGACCCTTCTGGTAGATCAGCCTGCGGTACTCCACCGGCGCTGGAGTCAAGACTCCATTCGCTTGCAGCGTTACCGCGGCGCTGACGGGAAGAGCACGATGCGCGAAGCCCTGCTCGGCATCGAGATTGCGCACCAGCTCCCGCCGCCCCCGCTCGGTCAACTTTCCATCCGGGAGAACAAGACGAGTCGGCGCAAAGTCAGTCGCAATATCCGCCGTAGCGGTCTTCTCGCCCACGACGAACACCTGCCCCTGAGCCAGCAGCGAGGGAGCCCCCAAGATGACCGGCATCAAGCCTGAGATGAGGCCAGAGATTAGGAAGGAACGATACTGTGGGAGTGCCATCCGAGCACCTCCTCCGGTGTAGAACAGCTTGCTACTTTCTCACCTGCTTTGACAAGTGCCAATCGCGGCGCTTTGGATCGGACCAAATTAACCGGCCGCAGCCTCCCCGGCCTCCCCTTCAAACCGACGCCCCCGGTTCCTCATCCACCGATCGGCTCTGCGGCGTCGCAGGAAGAATCTGCACCAGGCCCGGCGAAGCCTCGCTGCTCGCCTGCGACTCCATGGCAACATGCGCTGCGGGAGGAGCAAGATCAGTCGGATACCCTGCTGCGACGATCGGTCTGAAGGTGTAATCCCACGCATAATCACGAGTGACACGCACCAGGATCCCAATCCCAATCATCAGCACCAGAGCGGTGAAGACCGCTCCCTCAGGTCCGTAGCCTCCCCCTGTCAGCCACCGGTATCCAAACGTCCGGGTCTGCACCACACTGGCAAAGTTCTCCGTACCGCTGAGCGGCAGTCCAAACAGCACGGCAAGGCTCGCGTTCCAGGCGAAGTGCAGCCCCCACGACAGCCACAGCCCATGCGTTCGCAGCCAGCCTATCGACAGCAGCAGCCCCGCCAGCACAGTCACCAGCACGCTCGTCCATGTTGCGTAAGGATTCAGAGCGTGTCCCAACCCGAACAGCAGCGAAAGAAGAATCGTAGCCTTCACCGGGCCCATAGCTTGGATCAGTCGACGGTACGGATATCCACGAAACGCCGCCTCTTCGGCGAGCGCAGCGATCGCAAGCGTCGCCACATACAGCAGGAGCAGCCCAAAGGCCCTCGGCTGCGACCAGAGCTGCACAGAAAGAGCCCGCGAAAGCGCCAGCGGAAGCACCGTGACGATAGCCAGTCCCCACCCCAGCGCCGCACCGAGACCCCACTCCCGGGCCGCACTCGGGCGCCTAGGCAGCCCCACCACCTCCCGCCACGAGGCGCGCATGCCCGTAATCGACTCCAGCGCGTAGAAGCCGATCGCCAGCAGAAACAAGAGAAAGATAGCGCTCAACAGAGGACGTGCCGCATTGATGCCAAAGCGAACTGCAAAACCCTGCGCCGCCTTCCCTGCCATCGTGCTCGCGCAGAAAAACCACACAGCCGAAGTAACGAACAGCGCAAACTGCAGCGTCCGGTCGAAGCGAGCTACCGATTTCGTTTCCAACGAGAGTCGCTCCAGAGGTGCTCGGTGTACGGCTAAGCGGACGTGTAGAACTGTCCGATGTTGCGAAACTTCAGGTACCGCCGTTCCAGCAATTCGTCGATTGGGCTGAAACGAAGACGTGCAAGGTTCTCTTTCAACCGCGTATCCATCATGGTCATCGCCGCCGCAGGATCGTTGTGCGTTCCGCCGGGAGGCTCGGCCAACACCTCATCCACGCATCCCAGACGCTTCACATCGACCGCCGTGTACTTCAGCGCCGCCGCAGCCTGCTGCTTCTTCGCTGCATCCTTCCACATAATGGACGCGCCGCCCTCGGGCGAGATCACCGAATAGATCGCGTTCTCAAGCATCAGCACTCGGTCGGCCACCGCGAGCGCCAGCGCGCCGCCCGAGCCGCCCTCGCCCGTAATCGTCGCAATCGTCGGTACCCGCAATCTGGACATCTCCAGCAAATTCCGCGCAATCGCCTCCGCCTGCCCACGCTCCTCCGCCCCAATCCCCGGATACGCTCCCGCCAGGTCCATGAACGTGAACACCGGCCGGCCAAACTTCTCCGCTATCTTCATCGCACGCAGCGCCTTGCGATATCCCTCCGGGTCGGGGCTGCCGAACTTCCGAGCCACCCGCTCCTTCAGCGTGCGCCCCTTCTTGTTGCCGATCACCATCACCGGCTCGCCATGGAAGTACGCCATCCCACAGCTCATCGCCTCATCGTCGCCAAACGCGCGGTCGCCGTGTATCTCGCTGAAGTCGGTAAATAATGCTTCGATGAAGTCCATCGGGTAGGGTCGCTGCGGGTGCCGAGCCAGCTCTGTCCTGATCCAGGCCTCGGGGACCGGAATCATCGCGGCTGTCCCGTGGGCTGGTCTGCCTGTCTCGTGTTCTGCCATAGTCGCTTTCGTTCGGCCCTGCACCTCGATTGTATGGCATCGCGGCTTACCAGAAGGCTTGTACTTGCTGTCGCCTTCTGGTTGTCATCCCGCAGGGGATCGGCTGTCTGTCTTCTCTGGAGCACTTGCATTTCTGGTTGTCATCCCCGAAGGGGATCTGCTGTTGTTTCTCTCTCGAAGGACCGCTTTAATCCATCACCCGCACACCGCCGCGGCCAACCAGCTCCTCCACCTGATCGATAAACAAACGATCCGCCGCCACCAGCACATGTAGCGGTTCGAGGACAGCGCAGAACTCTCCCGGCTCTTCCAGGTCGAGCAGCAGCTTGCCCTTGCCCGGCGCGCTCAGCAGAATCGCATGCAGCTTTTCGAGCAAAGCCTCGTCCGGATTATGCAGCGGCACCTTGATGCGTAGCGAATCCGGCAGCTTGATCTTCACGTCTTCAAGCGCCTGGATGCTCGACACGGCAAGCTTCGGAGCCGAGTCCTCCTCACCGCGCAGCACTCCCCGCACCACCACCGGCACATCGATCTTCAGCCTCTCTGCCAGCTTCTCGTACGACTGCGGAAACGCAATCAGTTCGATCTTGCCAACCGTATCCTCAAGGCAAGCCTGCGCATACATCTCGCCCGACCGCTTCGACTTCGCAACCTTCAATCCCGTAATCACTCCCGCAATCAAGATCTCGCTCTGCGTCTCCTCGGTGCGCCCGCGCCGAAAGTTCTGCGGCTCCGGCTTCATCTCGCACGCCGTCACCGTATCGACAACCTTCATATTCCGCAGCTTCTCGCGATACTTGTCCATCGGATGCCCGGAGACAAAAAATCCCAGCACCTCCTTCTCGTGCTGCAGCCGCGTGTGCTCATCCCACTCCGGCACCCGCGGCAGCTCCTCCTCACTGCTCTTTCCCGCCGCGACCGCCAAGTCCGCATCGAAAATCCCGAACAGACCATGCTGCCCCGCGGCCTCATCGCGCTGCGACTTCTGCGCTCGCTCCATCGCCTTGTCGAGCGCGGCCATCAACTGCGCCCGTCCGCCCAGAGCATCCATCGCTCCAGCCTTGATCAGCGACTCCAGCACGCGTTTATTCAGCAGTCGAAGATCCACCTTTTCGCAGAACTCCCAAAGACTCGCAAAACCCGGCTTCCCTGCCGCAAGCAACGCCGCACGCGCGACAAGGATCGACTCGATCGCGTTATGCCCGACATTTTTGATCGCCGCTAACCCGAACCCGATAGCTCCATGCACCGGCGTGAAGTTCGCAAAGGACACCTGCACATTCGGCGGAACCACCGAGATATTGATCTCTCTGCATTCGGATATGTACTTCACCACATTCTCTGGCTTCGACGTCTCGCTCGTCAGCAGCGCCGCCATGAACTCCACCGGATAGTGCGTCTTCAACCACGCCGTGTGGTACGCCAGCAGCGCATAGGCCGCCGAGTGCGACTTGTTGAATCCATACCCCGCAAACTGCGCCATCAAATCAAAAATCTTCCCTGCCGTATCCTTCGGATGCTTGTTCGCCGCCGCTCCGCTCATGAAGCGATCCCGCTGCTTGCCCATCTCCGCCGGGTCTTTCTTTCCCATCGCGCGCCGCAGCAGGTCTGAGTCGCCAAGCGAATACCCGGCCAGCACATTCGAGATCTGCATCACCTGCTCCTGATACACGATCACACCCAACGTCTCGCGCAGAATCGTCTCGAGCTCCGGCAGCTCATACGCCACCGCCCGCCGGCCCCATTTGCGCTCGATGAAGTCGTCGATCATCCCGCCCTGAATCGGCCCCGGACGATACAGCGCATTCAGCGCCGTCAAATCCTCCACCGTATTCGGCTTGTACCGCCGCAGCACATCGCGCATCCCGCCCGACTCAAACTGAAACACCCCCGAGGTCAACGCGCGATGAAACACCTGCTCATAAGTAGTTACATCATCGAGCGGCACCATCGCCATATCGACGTCCTCGCCCGTCGTCTGCTTGATCAGCTTCAGCGCATCATCAATCACCGTTAGCGTCGTCAACCCTAGGAAGTCCATCTTGAGAAGACCCATCTTCTCAACCGCCTTCATGTCATACGCCGTCACGATGTCGTCGTTCTTCGCCCGCGTCACCGGCACCAGCTCTGTCAGCGGCTTCGGCGCAATCACCACCCCCGCCGCATGCACACCCGCGCCGCGCACCAGCCCCTCGAGACGCAGCGCCGCGTCGATCACCTCCCTCACCTTCGCGTCGCTCTCGTACGCGCTCGACAAGGCCGGCGAATCCTTCAGCGCCTGGTCGATCGTGATCCCGATCGTGCCGGGAATCATCTTCGCAATGCGGTCCACCTCGCCATACGGAATATCGAGCGCGCGTCCGACGTCCTTGATCGCCGCCTTCGCCGCCATCGTATTAAAGGTGATGATCTGCGCCACCTGGTCGCGCCCGTACTTCCGCGTCACATAATCGATCACCTCGCCGCGCCGGTTCATGCAGAAGTCAATATCGATATCCGGCATCGACACCCGCTCCGGATTCAGGAATCTCTCGAACAGCAGCTCATTCTGCAGCGGGTCGATGTCCGTGATCTGCATCACATACGCCACCAGCGATCCCGCCGCCGAACCGCGCCCCGGACCTACCGGAATCTTCTGCTCCCGTGCGTATCGAATGAAATCCCAGGTAATCATGAAATAGCCCGGAAACTTCATCTGCTTGATGATGCCAAGCTCACGATCCAGCCGCGCGTGATACTCGGGAATCGTCTTCCGCAGCAAGCCCCTGTTTCGAAGATGCGCCACTGCCGTGTTCAGCCGCATCTCCAGCCCCTCGCGGCACACCTGCTCGAAGTAGCTGTCCAGCGTCTCCCCCTCCGGCACCACAAAGTCCGGAAATGGATTATCCACCTTCGTCATCTTCAGGTTGCAGCGGTCGATGAACTGCATCGTCCGCGTGCATACCTCGGGCGCCTGCGAAAACTTCCGCAGCATCTCCTCCGCCGACTTGATGTAGAACTCCTGCGTGTCGAACTTGAACCGCTTCGGATCGTTCATGCTGCCGGCGGTCTGCACGCACAGCAGAATCTCGTGCGCGCGCGAGTCGTCCGCACCCACATAGTGGCTGTCATTGGTCGCGATCAGCGGAATCCCAAGCTCGCGCTCCATCTTGAACAACGCCTCGCACACACCCTTGTCCGGTTCGAGCCCATGGTCCTGAACCTCAAGGAAGAAGTTCCCCTTGCCGAACATCCCCTCAAACTCGCCCGCCGTACGCTTCGCCTCCTCATACTTGCCCGCCATCAGGTGCTGGTTCACCTCGCCCGCCAGGCACCCCGAGAACGCAATCAGCCCCTCCGTATGCTTCGCCAGAAACTCTTTCGACACCCGCGGCTTGCGATAAAACCCATGCAGCGAAGCCTCGCTCGTTAGCCGGACCAAATTGCGGTACCCGGCTTCATTCTCCGCAATCACAAGAAAATGTTTATACCCACCGGACATCTCCCGGTGGTCCGCAGTCTCGGAGAGATATAGCTCGCAGCCTAGAATCGGCTTCAGCCCCTTCTTATGCATCGCATCGAAAAAATGCACCGCCCCGTAGATGTTGCCGTGGTCGGTCATCGCAGCCGCCGTCTGGCCGAGCTTGCTCAGGTGCGCGGCCAGCTTGTCGACATCGCACGCCCCATCGAGCAGCGAATAATCCGTATGAAGATGAAGATGGGTAAACTCGGCAGCCATCTCTCTAGTTTAGTTCGCCGCAGCCGAGGAAAAAGCGGTACCAATCTTCCTCAGTCATCCCGTATTAGAATCGACACCCATGGCCGTCTTTCCCATCGACGCCCTCCTCCGCTGGCAACGCAACCGCAAACGCGATCGCAAGCTCGCCCAGGCCGCCCACTGGCCCTCCACTCAAGCTGAGATCAACCACTGGGCCGTCCTCCCCGCCGACCCCCAGCACGCCACCACCGCTCTCCCCTACCAGATCGAGGCTGGCTTCCACTTCAAGCTCAATGGCGAATACTTCGGCGGCTACCTGCGCAGCGTCGCCCTCACCCATCATGAGGCCGAAACCAAATCGAAAAGCGCTCCCGCCATTACCATCCGTTACAACCCCGCCAATCCCGACGAAGCCGCCGTGCTCTCTGAAGACAACACCGGCAATCTGTCCTTCGGCATTCTCTCCGGCTAAGCTCTCATGGAATACGCGCAACTCCCTCGGCCCTTGCGTCCCGGTTGAAAGGCGCAGGATGTGTGAGCTTAGTGGGCGCGCTTGTTAGACTCCCACGGGCGCGGATCGACTGGATCGTCCTGCCATCTCTGCCGGCGGCCTACCAGCAGCATGATGAAGCCGAAGAGAAACATGACCGCTCCCCACGTGAGATTGAGGTTGATCCCCAGCGACTTCTCATACATCAATGCGGCGTGCCGTGTGAAGAACCCGTAGAGGCCAATCAGGCCGCCAAGGATGACGAAGATCAGGCCGAGCGGAATGCGGATATCTAGTCCCATAGTTCCTTGTGCAGCAAAGCTGGTGAATTCATGTGGAATGACTCGCAAGCACGGAACGATCACGCCAGGTTTGATCTGCGAGAACGACCGAGGTTTCGATCTGGCGTTCGGGCACGGTCCAGTAAATTCTGAGAAGCCGATTCTTTTCCGATGCACTTACTTTCTCAAAACCGTGGCGTTCGTAAAATAGAATTGCCCAGTTAGCATCTGCCCAGGTTCCAATCAGGATCGGTCCGGTGGCCATCTGCCGCAGCTGGGTGAGTAGATGCGCACCGATTCCCTGCTTCTGATAGGCGGTACGAACATAAGCATGGCGGATCAATGTTACGTCTTGAACGGCTTGGATTCCCATGACGCCCGCTAGAGTAGCGGCGTCCCAGAAGCCCCAAAACCTTACGCCATGATTCATCTCTTCCTGCAACTTCTGCAAGGACATGTAAGGCTCTTCGAGGCGATCGGCAGGGATCACACCGCGATAGGCTTGGGCTCCGTCGTTGATGACGGTGCCAATCGTTTCAAAGTCGGCTTCAGCGCAGCGATCTATTCTCTGCTGCATCCCTCTGCTCCCTCCTCATATATATCAGGCGAAGACGAGGTTGAGAACGATGAGCATGGCGAGAACGGCAAGCCCGAGGGTTGCGGGCTTCTGATACCAGCTCAGGTGCGTGTCAACCGGTCTCGGCGTAAGCGAGTAAACGAGGCCGACGAGCTCAGGCTCAGGGCGCGGCGTGGTCATCAGCGAGACCGCGGTCGTGACAACCAGGTTCACGGCAAAGGCGAAGATGGCGGTCCAGAAATTCTGCGCCATGTCGCTCGGATAATGGTGAAGAACGGCAATCCATCCTCCGTGAATGCCGCCTACCGCCCCTGCAGGTAGGGTAAGGCCATGATGCAGAAGGGCGGCGGCGGTGCCGGAGAGCAATCCGGCAAACGCTCCATGACCGGTCGTCCGCTTCCAGAACATGCCGAGCAGGAAGGTGGCGAAGAGGGGAGCATTCACGAGCGAAAACACAAGCTGGAGAGCATCGAAGATGTTGTTGAAGTTCGTAACCAGATAGGCGGCCGCGATCGAGAGCACGACCCCGCCAACCGTAGCCATGCGGCCCATCCAGAGATAGTGGGCATCGCTGGCGCGCTTGCGGATGTAGGCCTGATAGATGTCATACGTCCAGACAGTATTAAACGCCGTAACGTTTCCCGCCATACCGGACATGAAGCTGGCGAGCAGCGCGGTCAATCCTAAACCCAGGACGCCCGTCGGGAAGAAGTGGAGCAGCATGACGGGAATCGCAAGGTCATAGTTGTAGACCGGACTGCCGTTGCTGTCGACGACGACATTGCCGCTGAGGGGGTCGGTCTTGATCGGAATGATGCCATGCGGGTGCGTCTCAATCAAAGGAGGCGTATAGACAACGGGGTCATCGCCGATGACCCCGTTGCGGGTAACGGTAAGGCTCTGGGTAACCACGATAGGAGCCGCGGTCGCTTGTGCTGTGCCGGCCATGTGGCTCGTAAGGCTGACCGCGATCAGGCCCGGCAGGATAACCAGAAACGGAAAGAACATCTTAGGCACAGCGGCGATCAGAGGCACGCGTCGGGCGGAGAGCTCAGAGTCGGCGGCCATCGCGCGCTGGATCACCAGAAAGTCCGTGCACCAGTAGCCGAAAGACAGTACGAAGCCGAGACCCATGGCCAGACCGACCCACTCGACGCCTAGCGTATTGGTCGAGGCATGCGCCATGCCGCGCCAGGAGTGTGTCATGTCGGCAGGCAGGGTGCGCTTAATCCCCTGCCAGCCCCCCACGTTGCGGAGGCCGATCCAGACCAGCGGCGCAAAGCCCGCAATAATAAGGAAGAACTGGAGAACCTCGTTGTAAATCGCGCTGGTGAGACCTCCAAGAAAGATGTATCCCAGGACGATGATGGCGGACAGGAATACTGACACATGGAACACATACGCAGCCGGGATGATGCCCCGCAATAATCCGAGGCTCTGAATCAGCAAAGCCATCGCGTACATCGAGATCCCGGAGCTGAGCACGGTCATGATCGCAAAGGAGATGGCATTGAGCGCCCTGGTCTTCTCGTCGAAGCGCATCCGCAGGTACTCCGGAACCGACCGCGCTTTGGACCCGTAATAAAACGGCATCATGAAGATCCCCACGAAGACCATCGCGGGAATGGCGCCAATCCAATAGAAGTGGCTGCTGACGATGCCGTATTTGGCTCCGGATGCGCCCATCCCAATCACTTCCTGAGCGCCCAGGTTTGCCGAGATAAAAGCCAGACCGCACACCCAGGCAGGTATGGACCGCCCCGCAAGAAAAAAATCGTTCGAGGTCCGCATGTACCGCTTCAGCGCAAAGCCGATGCCGAGGACAAAGAGGAAGTAGACCAGCATAATCAGCCAGTCGATGAAGGAAAGATTCACGGCAGCCTTGGTGAGTGGACAGAGGTATTGGATGTGACGGAATGCAACTGCTTTGTCGCTACTCTAACAGTCAAGAATGCAGCGGAACAGCTTCCTTGTCTGCCCCGACCACAGTTGTCACTGATCTGGGGCGATCTGCGGCGGCTCGTCTCCGCCGCATACGCTGCACAAAAGTTGTAATCATTTGCATACTCGAATGTCGAATTCTGCATCACAATGGGTTCACTGTTTACCAACAGCGGAAGCTATCAACCATAGGGCGGCGCAGGTGAGTTGAATGCGAACGGTTTGACTGCAACGATCTGCTCAACCCTTTCTCCGGAGTACGCGATTCCCGAATGAACTCTACGATCCTTCTGATTGACGACAACGCCGTACAGGCGGCAACCCGGCAGGCCATCTTGAAACGTGCAGGCTACTTCGTCGTCGCGGCGCTCAACCCGGTGCGCGCCCTCGAGCAATTTCAGAATGGCGAATTCCCCGGAGACATTGGACTCGTCATCACCGATCACCTCATGCCCGGCATGAACGGGGTGGAGTTCGTCCGAGCTTTGCGCAAGACCCATCCCCGGATGCCAGTCATGGTCATCAGCGGGTTGGAAGAGGCGGAACAGGAGTACACCGGGCTCGATGTGACCTTCCGGATGAAGCCGCTGTCGCCGGACCACCTGCTGGCGAGTGTCCACGCCCTGGCGGACGGTGCGACAAAGGTCTAGCGCCAGCCCAGTCTTCATTCGCACATATTCCGGCTTGTTCAATTCGCATCGGACGAACAACACTGATGGATTCGTTCGCCTGACCTATAAAGAGGGCGCTGAATTGTCCGGTAAACGGCTTTGTTGCGCCACGAATTGCCCTCCGGCGCACCAGTTGAGAGAATGATGCAGAGGACATCATGAGCCTGCATCCGATGCCGGAGTTTGGAAGTCTTACGCTGTTGCTGGCTCTGGCATTGAGCGTCTACACGCTCGTGATGGGCGGTGTAGCGCTCTACCGCACTCGTGGTCTGCCGGCCGGGGTCGACGGCGGCGCCGGGCGGCTCGGCGAGACGGCGCGGCGCGCAGGAATCTCCAGCTTCGTGGCCCTGACCTGTGCCGCCTTTGCGCTGGTCTGGGCCTCCTTCACCAACGACTACTCGGTCTCCTACATCCTGCACCATACCAACCGGGACCTGAACACCGCCTACAAGTTCTCCGCCCTGTGGAGCGGCCAGGAGGGTTCCCTGCTGCTTTGGGCCTGGCTGCTCTCCGCATACGGCTTCGTGCTGCGCATACGGCACAAGGTCGATATGCGGCTCTCCGCATTCGCCTCCACGATCCTCGCGGGCATCCAGACGTTTTTCCTTCTACTGCTGAACTTCGCAGCCCCCCCCTTCGCTATTCAGCCCGGACCGGTGGCAACCGACGGCTTCGGTCTGAATCCCCTGCTGCAGTATCCCGAGATGGTCATCCATCCCCCCATGCTCTACCTGGGCTATGTGGGATTTTCCGTGCCCTTCGCCTTTGCGCTGGGCGCGCTGATGATGCGCTATCCGGGCGAGAAGTGGATTCACATCACACGACGCTGGACCATGGTGACCTGGCTGTTTCTCACCTGCGGCATCTTCCTCGGCGCGCACTGGG
The DNA here is from genome assembly GCA_965277545.1 of Edaphobacter sp. Lineage (GTDB taxonomy): Bacteria > Acidobacteriota > Terriglobia > Terriglobales > Acidobacteriaceae > Edaphobacter. The sequence continues at coordinate 3,217,312 of OZ255826.1, read as the reverse complement.
CCTACAGCGTGCTCGGGTGGGGCGGCTACTGGGGTTGGGACCCCGTCGAAAATGCCAGCCTGATGCCTTGGCTCACCGGCACGGCGTTTCTCCACTCAGTCATGATGCAGGAAAAGCGCGGCATGATGAAGAGCTGGAACGTCTGGCTCATCTTCTCGACCTTCATGCTGACCATTCTCGGCACGCTGCTGACCCGCTCCGGCATTGTAAGTTCAGTCCATGCCTTCGCCCAGAGTTCCATCGGCGACTGGTTCTACGGCTTCATCCTCATCGTGTTCGCGGTCTGTCTGTTCACCTTTTTCAAGCAGAAGGACCACCTGAGGAGCGAGAACAAGCTCGAGTCCCTCGTCAGCCGAGAGTCAAGCTTTCTCTTCAATAACCTCGTCCTTCTGGCAGCCTGCTTCACTGTGCTCTGGGGCACCCTGTTCCCCGTCCTGAGCGAATATGTGCAGGGCACCAAAGTCACCATGGGCGCGCCCTTCTACGATCGCGTCAACCTGCCCATCGGCCTCTTCCTGCTCTTCCTCACCGGCATCGGACCGCTGCTGGCTTGGCGCTCCACCTCGCTGCGGTCGATCCGGCGCAACTTCATCCTGCCGTCGATCGCCATGGGCGTGGCCATGGTAGTCCTTCTCGCAGTCGGCGTTCGCCCGTGGGAGGCTGGAGATGACTGGCAGGCGGTTCTCTTTTCGCTCGTCACCTTCACCCTCGCCGCAGGCGTGACCACCGCCATTGGCGCGGAGTTTCTCCGCGGCGCCTCGGTGGTAGCCACACAGACCGGGAAAAACCTGTTCGGCTCCACGCTGCTCCTGGTGCGCCGCAATACTCGCAGATACGGCGGATATCTCGTCCACTTCGGCATCGTCGTCATGTTCATCGGGATCGCCGGCGGAGCGTTCAACCAGTCGCACGAGCAGGAGATGAGCGCAGGCGATACGCTGAGCATCGGACCCTACCGCCTCGTCTGCCAGACGTATACGCAGGACAGCAATCCGAACTTCGACACCGAATATGCGCTGCTGAATGTGTTCCGGAACGGCAAGCACATCACGCAGCTTGCGCCGGAGAAGCGTTTCTACAAGGCCAGCCAGACCTCGTCGACTATGGTGGCGCTCCACTCCACCCTTGAACGCGATCTCTACGTGATCTATGAAGGCCGCAATCCCGACACCGACCGGCCCATCATCAAGGTCTTCATCAATCCCCTCATGAATTGGATTTGGATCGGAGTCGTCATCGTCGTCCTGGGCACCGCCGTCGCCCTGATGCCGAACCTCTCGCGTGCGCAGGCGCGGGTCACCGCGGAGCCGCGGGTATTCGAGGCTGAGGTGCACCATGTCTAGCGTCAAGCGTTGGGTCCAATCGACGCTTGTGTGCGTGCTCGCCGTCGTCATGCTGGGCGCAAGTCCGCTATCGCGCTTCGACAAGGTTGGCCACGAGATGATCTGCACCTGCGGCTGCGGACAGATCCTGCTCGAATGCAATCACGTCGGTTGCCCTGTCTCGCCAGGTATGATTCAGGAGTTGCACACCCAGGTCGACAGTGGCGCGAAGCGCGATGCGATCTTCCAGTGGTTTGCCGCAAAGTACGGAGCGACCGTGCTCGCCTCTCCTATCCGCGGCGGTTTCGATGACGTAGCTTGGATCGCGCCGATCGCGGTCTTTGTATTGGCGACGGCGGGAACCGGCTTTCTCCTCTGGATGTGGAAGCTGCGGTCGGGCCGGCAGGAACCGTTGCGTGCGGCAGGACCGGTCGCCGGAGCCAGCGCGCTGCGGGATCGAATCCGCCGGGAAACGGAGTACTGATGGGCATCCTTGCCGGTGTTGCGCTGACGCTCGCTCTGTTTGCCTTCATGTTCTGGCCCGAAAGAAATCCCTTCGTTCAGGCCGACAAAACCCGTGTCGATTACCTGCGCGAGCGCAAGGACGCGATCTACGAGAATCTGCGCGATCTGAACTTCGAATTCCTCGCCGGAAAATATCCCGAGCAGGATTATGCGGAGCAGCGAGCGGGACTCGAAGAGGAAGCCGCGCGAGTGATCGCAGAGATGGAAGGGCTCAGCTCCCGGGGAATGATGGCTCGTCGTTGAGGGCAACTCGCTCGCAACCGAACACTCTTCGTATTGCCGGAAGCGCCCGGTCCATGTATACACTCAAGCAGGAGACCACCTTATGTCTGTGACTCGCTGGAATCTCGTAGTTTCAAGCTCGACCGATGAGACTTTGCGCGAATTCCTGAGTGCCCACAGAGATAGGGAGGGAGATCTGTCCCGCTTTGTCGAAGAAGCGGTTCAGGCGCACATCCTGGAACTGAGTGCAACGGAGGCAAAGGGCCGCAACGCCGGACGGTCAGGCGAGCAGATCGAAAACGCAATCCATGAGGCGATAGACTGGGGCCGCCGGATTTGATGCTCGTTGTCCTGGATAGCAATGTCTTGCTAAGCTCTCTGATCTCGCCTCACGGCGCTCCGCATCAGATTTATAGAGCATGGCGCCAACGGAGATTTGAACTCGCTACCTGCGCCGAACAACTGGACGAAATTAGGCGAGTGAGCCGATATCCAAAATTCAGGACGATCTTGCAGCCTCACCTTGTCGGGCTGATGCTCAACAATCTGCAGCGCGCAAAGGTCTCTGATCGCGTGCCTGCGAAACACCAGGCGACAGACCCGCACGACTCCTATCTATTGGACCTGGCGGATTTCGCTGCGGTGAACTACTTGGTCACCGGCGATAAGCACGCCGGCCTGCTGGAACGCGGGCGAATCGGCACGGCGAAAATTATCACGGCGAACGCGTTCTGCGAAAACTTTGATGGACTGACTGCATGCCGCGAAAGCCCGGTCCAGCGCTGGAGATCGTTTGACGTAAACTTGAGTAGTGAGACTTTTGGCGTTCTCCATACGACGTGCTGTGATCGCGGCCGCTCTAGCGGCGACTCTTCCCAGCTTTGCCTCTGCGGATTCGATCACCGGCGTCGTGACCAACAAGACGACGAACAAACCCGCAGCCGGAGACGAGGTCGTGCTGATTCGCCTCGCTCAGGGCATGCAGGAGGCGGCGCGCACCAAGACCGATGGCAAGGGACATTTCATCCTCGACGTCCCGGACAACGGCATGCATCTGGTGCGAGTAACGCATGATAAAGCGAGCTACTTTCGCCCTGCGCCTCCAGGCACGCAATCCGTCGAGGTCGATGTTTATAACGCCGCAGCCAAGGTGACGGGAGTCTCAAGCGAAGCCGACGTGATGCGGCTGCAGACCGACCCAAGTGGCAAATCGCTCGACATCATCGAAAACTTCTTCGTGAAGAACGATTCCAACCCGCCCTTGACGCAGTTCAGCGACCGGCCCTTCGAATTTTATCTGCCTGCGGGCGCGGTCGTGCAAGGGTCGGCAGCTTTGGCTCCCGGCGGCATGCCGGTCCAGGCTACGCCGACACCGCTTGCCGAGCCAAACCACTACGCCTTCCTCTTCCCTATCCGGCCAGGCGAGACGCGTTTTCAGATCTCTTATCACCTGCCGTATGACGGCGCCTTGAAGTTCGCACCGCGTGTCATGATGCCGACCGACACGGTAGCCATCATGATGCCGAAGTCGATGACGTTCAAAGCGGGGCCATCCACAGGCTACTCGCCCGTCACCGAGGAGACGACGGCGCAGACCTATGTGGCGCGCGGCGTGGAGCCTTCCCAACCGCTCGACTTTACCGTGTCGGGAACGGGGCAGATGCCGCGGGATCAAACAGCCACGGCGGGCGGCGCGCAGGGGGATGCAGCCGCGCAGGCCAGCAGTGCAGCGCAGGCCGATACCAGGCCAGGGGGCGGCCTCGGCGTTCCCCTTGACCCAAATGGAAACGGCGAGCCGTGGGCGAAGTACAAGTGGTGGATTCTGGGCAGCCTGGGACTCGTCATGGCGGTAGGCGCGGGAATCATGCTGAAGAACGGCCCCGCTGCTTCAGCAGTTGCGCGTGCCCCGGCAGCCGCGGCGAGCGGACCGGATTCCCTGCTGGCGGCCATGAAAGAGGAGCTGTTTGCCCTCGAGACCGATAAATTGCAGGGCCGGCTCAGCGAAAGCGAGTATCTAGAGCAGAAGGCGGCGCTTGAAGTGGTGCTGCGGCGCGCCCTGGCACGCGGCGATGCAGACGGAGACGGCAACCGGGCACCGGCCGCGTCTAATGTTGCAGGGCCGGTAGCTTGAGGGACCGAACATGAACACGCTGAAATCGACGCTGCTGCTTGTTGTGCTGACTGTATTTCTCCTTCTGATTGGAGACCGCTTTGGCGGCCGCAACGGGATGGTGCTTGCATTCGCCCTTTCCGTCGCGTTCAACTTCTTCACCTACTTCTACTCCGACAAGCTGGCGCTCAAGATGTATAACGCGCAGCCGGTGACGCGGGAGCAGTTGCCGCGGGCCTACGCAGCGGTGGAACGGCTGACAGCCAGGCAGGGGTTGCCGATGCCGAAGATGTACGTACTCCCGACCCAGTCGCCGAATGCCTTCGCTACCGGCAGAAATCCTCAGCATGCTTCCGTGGCCGTGACGCGCGGCATCCTGGATCTGCTCGACGATGAAGAGCTGGAAGGCGTACTGGCCCACGAGCTCGGTCACGTGCGCAATCGCGACATCCTGACCAGCTCGATTGCGGCGACGCTCGCAGGCGCCATTACGATGATCGCCCGCATGGGCTATTGGGCTTCCCTCTTCGGCGGCTATGGCGGAGGCGGGCGAGACCGGGAGCGAGGCGGTGGCGGAATGGGCGGCCTGCTGATGATCATCGTCGCGCCCATCGCAGCTTCACTGATACAACTCGCCATCTCGCGCTCGCGGGAGTTTGAGGCCGACAAGACCGGAGCGGCGGCAACCGGCAACCCCTACGCGCTCGCTCGTGCCCTGCAGAAACTTGATGATTACTCCAGGCGCATTCCCATGCAGGCCTCCCCGTCCACGGCGCATCTGTTCATTGTGGCTCCGCTGCTGGGGAGCGGAGGCTTAGGCAACCTGTTCTCGACCCACCCTCCCATGAAGGAGAGGATCCAGCGGCTGATCGGAAGGGAACGCCTCTAACATGCAGACGTTTCTTCGCGCGCTGCGGCTGTATGTCATGGTTGCCTGGGTGGGCGGCCTGGTATTTTTCGCATTCGTCTTAGCGCCCATCGCTTTCAGAATGCTCCCCAATCCACACGAAGCCGGGCTGGTCGTAGGCGGCGCCCTGCGAGCCCTCCACTGGGTCGGCATCGCAGGCGGAGCAGCGTTCTGCCTGGCCACATTATGGCTTTGGTTGTGGGCGGAGGTTCCCGCGCGCGTCGGCTTCGCCATCCAACTCACCCTGACGGGAGTGATGCTCGCCGCGACATGCTACTCGCAGTTCCGCATTCTCCCCGCTATGGAAGTCGATCGAGCCTTGGCCGGAGGCGCGGTAGAAGACGCTCCGTCTGACAACAGAGGACGGGTGGACTTCGAACGCCTGCACCGCCTTTCGGAGCGACTGGAAGGACTAGTCCTGTTCTGCGGGCTCGGCGTCGTGTTTGTGCTGTCGCGAGAGTCGCAGTGGCCGGAGACGGGTAAAATCGTCAAGATATGACGAGAACGATCGCTGACCCGGCTATACCAGCCGAAGCGCAGCTCTTCACAACGCAGGCTTGCTCCAGTCCCGAGGACGGTCGGCGGAACATCCGTCTTCGGGCATAATGATGTCCGGTTTGTGGTTGAGCCTTGGCCTCGGCTTGATTGCCGGCCTCGCGGACTGCGTGGGGGGCTTTGTCTTGGTCCGCCGCTCGCCTTCCATGCGGGCGCTTCGTTACTTCGTCGCTCTCGGTGCGGGGTTCATGCTAGGCGCAGCCGTGCTGGAGATGATCCCCGAGGGAATGCAGGTGAATCCCCGTTGGGCGCTCCTGCTGGTGCTCGGGGGATACTGCGGCGTCCACCTGCTCGAGCACACCTTGGTCCCGCACTTTCACTTCGGGGAGGAGACCCATCACCACGAGTTTGTCTCCGCCAAGACCAGCTACTCCGTGCTGCTCGGTCTCGCAACCCACACCTTCTTCGACGGCGTCGCCATCGGGAGCGGCTTCGTGCTCTCCCCCTGGCTGGGTTGGGTCCTCTTCTTCGCAGTCTTTCTTCATAAGATCCCGGAAGGCTTTACCATGGCAAGCGTCATGCTTGCAGGCGGACGCGGCCCGGCTGCGGCGCTCAATTCGGCCTTGTTCCTCGGAGCGATGACAGTGTTGGGCGTGCTTGTCATCAACCTCGAGCCTAGCTGGGTCAAGCTCGGACTACCCGTATCGGCGGGAGTAACGCTCTATGTCGCCGCAACCGATCTGGTCCCAGAGGTGAACCGCGAGCCGGGAATTCGGATGGCGCTGGTCTTCTTCGCAGGCGTCGTCGTGTTCTTCCTGCTGCGTCTGCTGGGCCCCGGATAGAGAAGACGCCGCGTCTCTCCTCCACCGAAGTAGCATCTCTTCGGCACGTTCTTAAAAGGTCATGAGTCACCGCTTCTAGCCGGCAAAAAAGCCCAGCGAGCTTGACACTCGCGATACAATTAAATCAGGAGTAAAGCGCAAGGCCCGGCCATTCCAGCCGGGCCTTTGTGTCTTATAAGGAGAGCCGATCCGACTTGAGGTCCAAGGCTAAGTTACCTCGTTCGAAGATTTTGCACACATTTGAGAGGGGGAGGGTATCGTGACGGATAGCTCTGCCCGTCTCAGTCCTCCTAGCCCGCCGGTTGGAGGATCAGGGTCACGTTGACGGAGTGCTGCAAAATCCCGCCTGTGAACGTAGTAGTGGTACCGGTCACCGTGATGGTGTAGCTCTGGCTGGCGGCGGCCGCTGCGGCGGACGCTGTATTGACACGATTCCCGCAGCCGGTCGCAGTCAACAGCACACCCCCGGCAAGCACAACCGCGAGAAACCTTATCGCACGCCGAGGCCATCGCGTGCGCAGGGTAAGACCCACGGTCGGCAGAAAGAGAACAGCCCAGACCACTGAAATGGAGTTCGTGCTCGCCGCAGTCTGGGGAGTAGCAACGGTGAGGCTGAAGGTAGTGACCGTCGCACTGGGCGGGACTGTCGGCGGGTTGAACGACGCGGTTGCAAGGTGGGGGAGCCCCGTTGCGGCGAGCGTCACCGGACTCGAGCTTGAACCCTGCGGCTGAATCGCGAAGGTAAAATTCGCGGACGTGCCCGAGAGCACCGTCTGACTGGTCGCGCTCGTGGCCGCCAGAGTGAAGTCAGAGGAAGGAGCGGGCGGCGCAGGCGGCGGGCTGGGTGGCGCTGGCGGCGTAACTCCGGGGACAATAGTGACCTGCTGCGACGAGGAGATGCTGCGATCGAAGTTGGAACTGCCGTTGTATACCGCCGTCACAGTATGCACGCCCGTCGCCAGAGAGACGTTGTTGAATGAAGCCAAGCCGCTCGACAAGACGGGTACGGTGCCAAGCGGTATGCCGGAGTCGAGCAGGGTCACCGTGCCCCCGAGCGACAGCATGGAAGCCGTGCCGGGTACGCCGCTTGATACCCGAACCGCGAAGTTGAGATCCGTTCCTGCGGCAGCCGAGGCGACAAGGCCGCTGAAAGAGATCGAGGTCGATGCAGGACTGATCGTCACATTTGCCGCCGGCGCAGCGACCGTGTAGTTCCCTGCCGCCGGTCCGCTCAGCGAGACTGCGATCGGATACGTCCCGGCGGAGGAGAGCGCGGACGCTGTGGTGACGAAGCTCGCAGCGACCTTGCCTTCGTCCTGCGGAAGAACGCCGGTGATCGTGCCGGTGAGAGACGGAACCGCCGCACCGTAGACAACGCTCAGCGAAGCGGCCGAGGCGATCAGCGTCTGTGGCGCAACTCTGAAGCTGACTGCGGAGCTCTGGGCCGCGAGGTGGCCCTGGTCTCCGGAGTAAGTGGCGATCACGACGTAGCTGCCTGCTGCGAGATCGCCTGTCGGCAGCGTCGCAAGATTGCCCGCCAGAGCCGCGGTGCCGAGAGCGGACGAGGCTGCCGCGTTGAAAAAGACAATGCTGCCCGTCGCAGGGCTGGAAGTGGAGAGCGCAGCCAGGACTTGTCCGCTGCCGTACGCGATGACAGAAGGCGCACTGAGAGTAAGAACGCCCGGCAGAGTAACTCCCACTCCCGCAAGCGTATGGATGTCAGGTCCGGGTGAGGGTGCTGCATCGAGCTGCCGGATTCTCTGATTGCCGGTATCAGTGAGCGTAAGAAGGGTGGACGGCGGAAGAGCGACCGCGTTGGGGGAATCGAGCGAAGCGGACACTGCAGGTCCGCCGTCTCCGGAAAAGCCTTGCGTCCCGTTTCCAGCCACAGTCGAAATAGCTCCAGTAGCCGCGGTGATCACGCGAATCCGGTGGTTTTCCGTGTCCGCAAGGTAAAGGTTGCCGCTGGAATCGAAGGTGATTCCGCGGGGCAGTGCAAGCGCCGCGCCGGAAGCCACGGCGCCATCCCCCGAGAAGCCCAGCGTGCCCGTGCCCGCAAGCGTGGTGATCAAACCGGAGGTGAGATCAACCTTGCGGATGCGGTGGTTGTGACTGTCGGCAAGATAGAGACTGCCGCCCGAGATCGCAAGGCCCGCGGGAGAGTCAATGGATGCGCTCGTGGCCGGGCCATTGTCTCCCGCAAACCCCTGCGTCCCGTTGCCCGCTACGGCCGTCATGATCCCGGTCGCAGCGTCGACACGGCGAATTCGCTGGTTGCCAGTATCGGCTATATACAGATTGTTACTACCGTCGGTCGCGAGCGCTATAGGCAGGTTAAGCGCCGCAGCCGCGGCCGGACCGTTATCGCCGGAGAAGCCCGGAGTGCCGCCTCCCGCAATCGAAATGACGATCCCTGTAACAAGGTTGACCTTGCGTATCCGGTGATTGTGAGTATCGGAGAAGTAAAGGTTGTTGCCGTTGTCCAGCGCAAGCCCCTGCGGAGAATCAAGCATAGCCGCGGTAGCCGGGCCGTTGTCGCCGGAGAAGCCCTGCATCCCCGTGCCCGCAATCGTACTCGTGACGCCCGCGGGAGTGACTCTGCGAATGACATGGCTGGCCGCATCAGCAAGATACAGGTCTCCTGCGCTATCAAAGACAATCGCGGACGGCAGAAGGACTGGGACAGCAAGCGCAGAGGTGCTGATCTGCCCGGCTGCGACGGAAGTGAGGGCGAGCGGGAGCGCGCATAAGAGACCGTGTAGGCGGGATAGCAAAAAACTCGGCTTAGCCATGGAGGTGCGGCTGGTACAAGCGACACAGCCAATATCGCGTCTACTCTACCGAATGCCATTCTCCTTGCACATACGACTTTCCGGGGTAGAACCAGAGTCACACCTGTGCCACACTCCGACCCTTGACGTTCTTACTTGCCAGCCCTACGCGAACCGGATCTCGCGCGCTGCTCTCATCAGTTCGTCCGGCGGCGAACTCTCGAGCCTAGCCTGTCGCTCGTAAAATTGCCATTCCGAATAGCGGGACTCGTCGCTCCGGCTTTGAGAACCGTTTTAGAAACTCCCAGAAGTCGTCCTTTCGACCGAAGCCGCGCGGTCTCATCGCGCGGCGAGTGGAGAAATCTCCGTACTTCGCCTTGCCGGCTAACCCGAATCGCTTGCTTCCGCAGATTTTAAACAGGTTCTGAGAACGCAAGACAGAAAATCGGTGCGGGCACGCTGACCTTGCCTCGAAGTCCTGCAGGTCCTGCCGCAAAAACCCCTACGCAAGCTGCAGCAACCCAATCAGCCAAATGGAAAGAGCCCCGAGGATCGCTCCCCGAGGCTCTTCGTTCGGACCCATTCACCTTACGGAATCGTATTGAAGCGACCGTTAGAGAGACCGAAGGCGTACGGCTGGAATACCGGAACCGCTACCCCGACGATCTCAGTGAGGAAGGCGTTGTTCTTACCCGCGATCCACAGATTGCCCGCCTGATCGATCACCTCGGAGCTGCTGCCGCTCAGGTAAGTCTGGGCCTTCTGGAATCCTGTCGAAGGCGAGATCGCCACCGGTGTGCGGCTGAATTCGCTCAAGCTGCCAGTCGATGTGCCGTTGTTGGAGTTTGGAATGAATCCGTTGAAGCGCGGATCAATGACCAAGGCAGTCGCCCCGTTCACTCCTGCCGTCGTACCGGAGAAAGGAAACCCTGCCGGAACCGAGTAGGTGGTGCCCGAAAGCGCGAACTGCGTGACCGAACTGGTCGTCGCGTCCGAGACGTAGACATTACCCCCGTTGGTGATCGACAGGCCCGTCGAGTTGGTGTCGGTCGCATGCGAGGTCGTCACGAACCCGTTGGTTCCTCCGGACCCAGCCGCGACCTGAGAGACAAAGTTGGCCCCTGAGGAGACCCAGATATTGTTCAGGGTCGCCTTTATCTTCAAGTCCGGCATGATGCGAATCGGGTTAGGACCGACCGTGCTGGAGATCTGGGTTACCGTCGAGGTCGGATTGCTGGCAGCTCCTGGCAGTTGATACAGAGAGCCGGTGGTGCCGCTCACTGCGGTGAAGTAAAGGTTGCCAACTCCATCGGCTCCCAGAGCGACCGGGTTCGTCGAAGCAGTGGGGAAGAGGAGGGAGGCGCCGGTATGGGCAGTATAGCGGAACAATCCGCCAGTCGTGCCAACCCAGATGTTGGTGCTCGGGAATGCCAGCGAGTCGATCGTGATGCCGCCGACAGCTCCCGTTCCAGGCAGAACGCAGGTGGTAGGAACGCCTGCCGCGCTTAGCTCAGAGAGATTGCCGGAAGCAGCCTGAGAGTTGGCAAACCAAACGTTATTGAATGCGTCGACAGCGATATCGATCGGCGAGTTGATGAAGTTGCCCGTGCCACCGGTCGGCGTTCCACACGTTCCGGTGCTGGTGTAGTTGATCGCAATCGTCCAGTCGGTTGGCTGCGTATTCAAATATGGCTGGTAGGGAGCGCCCGCGCCGCCGGCAAGGCCATAAAGCGTGGTGATGTTTGCCGTGCCTGGACTCGAGGAGCTGATGCTCGCCGGATTGGTGAACATGTAATACAGCGCCTGCAGTGTGTCCGTGGCCGCTGGGAACGGAGGGCCATTCCTATTCGTTGTGTTCGGAACTGGTGGAGCCGCGGCACTGAACAACTGAGTGCAGGGGGTCGCGGAAGCGCTCGCATTGTTGATGCATGCCGAGATAATGTTCGCGATCAGGTTGATCTTGCCGGTCTCGGGCGTCGCCGTCACGGCGATACTGGGGTTGATGCTTGTGCTCTTGGCCGGCGCAGGCAGCGTCGTAGACACCACCGCGTTGCCGGTTGCGCTGCTCGCGAGCAGTGCCACCGTACTGGGCAGCCCATTGGTAATAGTCTGCTGCTGGCCCGTCCCGTCGGCGGTGATGGTTTCGCTGAAAGGATCAAAGAACTGCGCTACGACCGCCATCGTGGCTGCGCTGGTGGCCTCGCTCATGTAAATTTGGTTGGCGCTGGTCAGCTCCTTGCAGTTGCCGAAAAGAGCGATAAACGCCGCGGCTGTGTTCTTTGTCGCAGGGTTGCCGTCGTTAACGGTGTTGCCTCCCTTGGCGATGACGAACACCAGCGGATCGTTTCCGGCGGCCGCGGGACAGGCGTAGTGATTCGTGGTCCCGCTCTCCACCGATCCGGCAGGATCCTGCACGAAGCTGAAGGAACCGGCGCCGTCATTGGCACTGGTCGTAGTCGCCGCCAGTGCAGGCGCTGCGGGCATCTGACCGGCAAAATAAAGGTAGACAGTCGCGCCGCTGACCGGCTGGTTGCCACCATGAATGGCTCCCTTCAGCGTGGCTGCCGAGGTGAAAGGATTCACATCCGGGGCCGAGGTGGCCATGTTCGAACAACCGGCGACAAACAAACTGCTCGTTGCCAAAGTCGCCAGCAGAACTCGCCTTGAGCCGGAGAGCGGGGAGATGTAGTTGCCAATCATGGGTGTTCCCTCCAAAAAATTGATCGTGCGGTTTGTTCTGGAAAACGTAGCCTTCAAAGAGTTCGGTCCCTGCGGATGCCATCGTTCGGGAAGAAACGCATTGCGTGAAAAATAGCTGGTTGCGTAGCAAATGTAAATGCACGAATTGAGGAATTAACCGTCATTCCATCGAAAAGATCAGGCTGACCGGAGATGCAGAACTCGTAACATATCGAGAAATAGGGAATGATTGTCTCAACAGGAGCATACCCGAGGTTGGCCAAATATGTTACTTAAATACTGTGACACTTTTGGGGCATCACGGGAGATAACGTCCGCTATCCAAACTACAACATCCGATGAGGAGCTTATCGATCGCTCCCACCGCATGGCTCCGAACAGCCAGGGTCATGGTCGTTAGAATCCTCGCGGAGCATGGTTTGGTGGTGCATCGATTCGACTTAGCTTCCGCCAACACTCCCTTATGTCCGTGTTCTCTCATGGGCGACTCATCGAAGACGCAAATGCACCGTGAACCCTGCCGTTCCATCCCCGCCCGATGGTCGCTCGATCTGCAAGCCCGTTGTACGTTAGGTTACCTACAGCATAGAAATCGCCACGATCCTGGAAGCGCTCCGCAATCTCTAAGTCTCCGTTGGGACATCGTCGATCGAATTGTTGAATAGCATCAAAGATCTACCCTAGAATCTATTCCATATCAGACAAGCACACTGCAGCTCAGTGGCCATTTCGAGAAGATTTTAAGCAACCTTAGGCAAACCGGACTAATCTGTAGTTGTGTCCGCGGAACGCCTCTCTGGGGGGAATCAATGAAGACGAAAAGCACAAAGTTGGCAATATACGTCGTCGCAGGAATGCTCACACTGGCCGGATGCAAACATCAGGAGACACCTTCCACGCCGCCACCAAGCTCGAACCCGAACGGAACCGCGGCTCAGCCGGCTCCTGCCCCGGTGCCCATGCCGGCTCCCGCACCCGAGTCTGCTCCAGTGACCCCGGCCCCGGCCCCAACGGCGGGCGTCAGTCCTGCCCCCGAGCTGGCTCCCATAGCCCCTCCGGTCGCTCCGGTTGCCGCTCCTGCGCCAGTGCGCCTGACCGCGCGTGCCGGATCTCCCGTCGTGGTCACGATCACCGAACAGCTTAGCGCCAGCCACAATGAAGTGGGAGACCGCTTCACCGGTGTGCTGGCTGAGTCCCTGCGGAGTTCAGGCGGAGGAACCATCTTCAAGCGCGGCGATCGGATAGCCGGAACCGTGGTCGCCGCCAAAGGCCGCGGCAGGTTCAAGGGATCGGGCGCGCTCGGCATCCAGGTCACCTCCATCGCAGGTACGCCGGTGAGTGTGGCGTCCTATGAAAAGGAGGCCAAGGGTAAAGGCAAGCGATCGGCCGGATTCATTGGCGGCGGCGGCGGAGCAGGCGCTCTGATCGGCGGCATCGCAGGCGGCGGCAAGGGCGCTCTGCTGGGAGGCCTGCTGGGCGCCGGCGCAGGCACCGCGGGAGCAGCCTTCACCGGAAACAAAGACGTGGTGATTCCATCCGAATCCACCATCACCTTTCATCTGACATCCCCCGTCACAGTCACCCGTTAGCCGCTCGTCTTCTGACCAACGGTGCCTGCTCTTCCCAAGGAGCAGGCGCTTTTCTGCTGCCAGTCCTTGCGCTCGAAGCCGAACCCGAAACAGTACACTTGGCTCATGCCGCTGCATCCCGCCTTTCTTTTATCTGCGACCGACCCCTCTCACTTCCCCTCCCAGGCCAAAACCTACGGAGCCCCGGAGATCGCCTTTCTCGGCCGCTCCAACGTGGGTAAATCTTCGCTGATCAATGCTCTGCTCGGGTCCAAGCAGGCCCATACCTCCTCCACTCCCGGCCGGACCCGCGCGATCAATTTCTTTGCGCTGCACGAAGCCGCCGGCGACAAGATCAAGCCGCGACCGGTGCTGATCTTCGCCGACCTGCCCGGCTACGGCTACGCGAAGATCTCAAAATCGATCTCCGCCGAGTGGCCGAAGTTCATCGAGCCTTATCTCGCCGAGCGCGAGACACTGGCACTCTGCGTCTGTCTCGTGGATACAAACATCCCTCCGCAGGAGAACGATGCCCAGCTGATCACCTATCTAAAGCAGACCCAGCGGCCTTATCTGGTCGCTGGAACCAAGGCCGACAAACTCTCGAACAACGAGCTGGCGAAGTCGCTCAACACCCTGAAAAATGCTCATCAAGTAGACGAGATATTCTCCGTCTCTGCAAAGACGAGTGCGGGTACAAAGGCACTCTGGGGAAAACTGATGGAGATTGCAGACTAGTCGCGCGGCCCACGCGAAGCAATCCGCTGTAGCGGACCTTCCATCTCGTTCATGTCTCCGCATAGCCAGGGCAAAACCCGCGATTCGCTATTTCAAGTTGCGCCGATATTGATTACAGTTACGTCCATAGATCGAAAATCAAAATCACCCTCACCTGCCTGATCATTCTCATCTACCTCCGCGTTCACCTATGAGCAGTGGTATTTTCTGCCTCTACCTTTTTGCGCTCGTCGCGATCAGTTTGGCGTAATCCAGCAACGTCCGCCTGTGCTCCCTTCAGGAGACCATCGCCTGTTTTGGAATTGCAAGGAAAGAAATCTCATGAGCTTCTGCAAGCGCATACGGCTGTCCTGTCTTTGTCTCCTGCTGGCAGCCGCGCAGCACGCCCGGGCGCAGGTCCCCACTCCCGCCTCCGTGCTGGGTCACACCCCCGGCGACGATTTCTTCCTCGCCAGCTACGAAGAGGCCATCCGCTACTTCCACACCCTCGCCGCCAGCTCCGACCGCATCAAAACATTCCCCGTCGGCAAGACCACCCAGGGCAAGGACATCGAAGTCGCCGTCATCTCGTCGCCTGAAAATCTCGCCCGCCTCGACGACTACAAGAAGGACGCCCGCCGCCTCGCCATCGCCGACAACCTCAACGACGACCAGGCCCACCAGCTCGCCCGCGACGCTAAAGTCATCGTCCACATCGACGGCGGCCTCCACTCCTCCGAGGTCGCCGGCGGCCAGCACTCCATCCTCCTCGCCTACAAGCTCCTCTCCGCCAAGAACGACCCTGAGATCGACGCCATCCTCCACAACGTCATCCTCGTGCTCTGGCCCACGCTCAACCCCGATGGCCAGGACATGATCGTGTCGTGGTATCGCCAGAACGTCGGCACCCGCTACGAAGTCGCCCCCATGCCCTGGCTCTACCAGGAGTACGTCGGCCACGACAACAACCGCGACGGCTACATGCTCAACATGAAGGAAGAGCAAGTGGTCACCCGCACCGAGCTCGAATACAGCCCGGCCATCTTCTACTGCCAGCACCAGACCGCGCCCTTTCCCGCCCGCATTTGGATACCGCCCTTCGCCGACCCCATCTCATCGAACGTCAGCCCCTACGTCCGCAGCTGGCTCAACGTCATCGGCACCAACATGGCTGCCTATCTCGACCAGCACAACATGCCCGGCGCCATCTCCGAGTCGCAGTTCGACAACTGGTACGCCGGCTTCACCGACTGGGCCGGCGTCTTCCGCAACGAGATCTCCTTCTTCACCGAAACCGCGCTCTACCGCTACGCCACGCCGCGCTTCTACACCGTCGAGGAGTTCCCCAAGCAGTATCAGGACCTCCGTGCCCTCACCATGTACACCACGCCGTGGCAAGGCGGCTGGTGGCATCTCCACGACGCCGTCGACTACATGGTCGCGGGCTCGATGTCCGTGCTCGACCTCGCCGCCAAAAACCGCGAGACGCTCCTCTACAACCGCTACCAAGCCGCACGCGACAACATCCACCGCACCGAGCCGCCCTTCGCCTACGTCATCAGCGATCATCAGAACGACACACCCGAGGCTGGCCTGCTCGCTCAGAAGATGATCGAGAACGGCCTCAACGTCTACGAGTCCAAGGCCGGCTTTCACGCCAACGGCATCGACTACCCCGCGGGTTCCTGGGTCATCCCCATGGACCAGCCCTTCTCGCCCATGGCCAAGGAGCTCTTCGAGCGCCAGGTCTATCCTGCCGCCGCCACCGGCGAAACCGCCGCAGGCGCACATCTCCCCTACGACATCACCGGCTGGACCCTCCCCCTGCAGATGGGCGTAGCCGTCGACTCAGTCACGGATCCCATCACACCAGACCAGCGCTCATTGCTGACAAAGATCGAAACCGTCAAACTCCCTACCACGCAGGTCTCAGGAACAGGCACAGTCTTCGCCGTAAGCCACAAACCGAACGCCGCCTTCGAAGTGGTCAATAGCGCACTCGCCCAAGGCGGCAAGGTCGCCATGGCCTCCGATCCCATCAAGACCTCCGAAGGCACGGAGACTGGCGCCTTCCTCATCAGCGGCCTCAGCCGCACCGCCATCTCCGACCTCTCGACAAAATACTCCGTCGACGCCATCGCCACACCCGCACCCGCACACATCATCTCCATTCAAAGGGCGAAGATCGGCCTCTACCGTCCATGGAATCCCTCTATCGACGAGGGCTGGACCCGCTGGATCCTCGAGAACTATCACTATGACGCCAGGAGCCTCTACAACGCCGACATCCGCTCCGCCGGACTGCGCAGCCGCTACGACATCATCATCCTCCCGGACATGTCCAGCCGCGTGCTCATGAGCGGCTTCCGCGAAGGCATGGTCCCCGGCCAGTACGCCGGCGGCATCGAGCAGCAGGGCCTCGACAATCTGACTCAGTTCGTGCGCGACGGCGGAACTCTCATCGCCTTCAACCAGACCGCCGCCAGCCTCATCCCGCTCATGTCCTTGCCCGTGCGCAACGTGCTCCAGGGCCTTCCCAACGAAAAATTCTATTGCGCGGGCTCGCTACTGCGCATCGAGACCGAACATCCCGAGATGCCTGTCAACTACGGCGTCCCCGCCGCACCGGTCGTCATGTTCGAGCGCGGTCCCGCCTTCGAAACCCTCCCCGGCTTCAAGGGCGCGATCCTCGCAAAATACGCCAAGGACGCCGACCCGCTCGAAAGCGGAATGATCCTCCACTCCGAAGTCCTCCACGACAAAGACGCCGCCCTGGAAGTCGCTTACGGCCGCGGCCGCATCCTGCTCTACGGCTTCAAGCCGCAACAGCGCGCCCAGTCGCACGGCACCTACCGCTATCTCTTCAACGCGCTCTACCTCTACGACAACCCACCTTACCCGCCCGCTCCTGTTACCGCAGCACTAAAGGAAAAGGCAGTCGCCGCAGCCGCAAAGCCCGACGACGAAGACGACGACCCCCAGAGCAACCGCTAAAGGCAAAAGCTAAAGCCGCGCTACCTTGTTTTTCGTCGTCATCCTGAACGAAGTGAAGGATCCCCGTATTTCGTCTTTGCTCTCGCTCTTTCCGAACACGTCGCAGCACTTGCCCTTGCCTTTCTGGTTTCATCCCCGAAGGGGATCTGCGGTTGCCCTTGCCTTTGCCTTTCTGGTTGTCATCCCCGAAGGGGATCCGCTGTTGCATCTACCGGGACATCAACCTTGCAGGGATTGAGTTCCTTCCCCAAACCAAACGAACTCCCCTGTTCCTCAAGGAGACTGAAATGAAACTCAAGCTCGACGCCACCATAATCCTGCTGACCGCCTGCACAGCACCCCTCGCCGCCCAGCAGCACCTCCCCACTAACGAAGACCTCCGCCAGCTCCGCACCATCTCCACTCCGCAGCTCTCCCCCGACCTCAAACACGTCGTCGCCACCGTCCAGGACAGCACCGCCAACGGAGGCAAAACCCATCTCTGGCTGCTCAGCACCGAAGGCGCGCCCTTCCGCCAGCTCACCTTCAACCAGGTCAACAGCGAAGGCGAAAAATCCGCCGAGTACCTCCCCGACGGCAGCGCCATCCTCTTCCTCTCCCGCCGCGAAGACAAGTCGCAGCTCTACCGCCTCCCCCTTGACGGAGGCGAACCCGAATCCATCAAGCTCGAGCGCATCCCCGCCCCCGGAGAAGCCGCCGCACCCGCCGGCATCGCCTCCTACTCCATCGCACCCGACGGCAGCGCCATCGCCGTCATCGCCATCGACCCCAAAGGCGCCGCGCGGACACGCGACGAGAAGGACAAGAAAGACGCCAACTGGGTCGAGCACGAAGAACTCGAGCATCGCCTCTATCTCATCGACACCAAGACCCTCAAGACCACCGAAGTTCCCACCCTCACCCACGTCGATACCATAGACTGGGCGCCTCAATCCGATCGCATGCTCGTCCTCACCCACACCCGCCCGCGCGACCTCGGTCCCAGCACCGCCGGATGGATCGTCTCCGCCAAAACCCCCACCGAGCAGAAGCGAGTCGCCGGCCTTCCCGAGACCACCGAGCGCGCCGCCTGGATGCATCATAGCGACGCCCTCGCCCTCTTCGCGCAATGCGAAAAAGACGCACCGGAAGGATGCGCCGATCTCTACACCCTTGACATCGCCGCCGCCAGGTTGCGCAATCTCACCACCGCAACCATCTCCGACAGCACCCCCGAGCCCGACATTCTCCTCGTCGCTCAAGACGATCGCAGCGCCTTGATCGGCATGAGCCACGGCATGAAACGCACCGTCGCGAAGATTGATCTCGCCACCGGCAACGCCCAGCTACTTGATCTCGGAGCACCCGTCATCTCGAACTTTCGTCAAGCCAAAGACGCAAAAGGCTTCGTCTACATGGCAAGCTCCAGCACCTCCGCCCCCGCGGTCTACTTCACCACCTCACTCGACCAGCCCGCCAGGCGCCTCGTCCAGCCGCAGACCACGCCGGCCAACTGGACCGCCGTTGCCTCGAAGCCCGTATCCTGGAAGCGCGCCGGCTTCACTATCGAAGGCCTGCTCTACCTCCCGCCGCAAGCCGCCTCCGCCCACATGCCTCTCGTCGTCAACGTGCACGGCGGCCCCACCGGCCAGTTCTTCGACACCTACTCTCCTATGACAAATCTCCTCATAGGCCAGGGCTGGGCCGTGCTCATCACCAACCCTCGCGGCAGCACCGGCTACGGCGTCCCCTTCGAAGCCGCCAATAAGGACGACATGGGCAACGGCGACTATCTCGACATCATGGCCGGTGTTGACGAGGTCCTCCGCACTTCACCCATCGACGCCGACAAGATGGCGCTCATCGGCTACAGCTACGGCGGCGAGATGGCCGGCTTTGTCGAAGGCAAGACCACCCGCTTCAAAGCCATCGTCAGCGGCGCCCCCGTCATCGACCAGTTCAGCGAGTACGGCACCG
Organism: Edaphobacter sp.; assembly: GCA_965277545.1. Classification (GTDB taxonomy): domain Bacteria; phylum Acidobacteriota; class Terriglobia; order Terriglobales; family Acidobacteriaceae; genus Edaphobacter. Next base: position 3,198,183 of record OZ255826.1, on the reverse strand, counting down.
AGTCCGACTCCTACGGCGACAAGTGGTTCACCGGCCAGCCCTGGCGCCACTTTGAAAGCGCCTGGCGCCAGAGCCCGCTAGCCTACGCCGAACACGCCAAAACGCCCTTCCTCCTCCTCCAGGGCGAAACCGACACCACCGACCCCGACGGCCAATCCAAAGAGATGTACCGCGCCCTGCGCCAGGAGAACGTCCCCGTCCAGATGCTCCTCTTCCCCCGCGAAGACCACGGCGCGCTCGGAGGAAACTTCGCCGGCATGCCCAGCACCGAACCCTGGCACGGCATCATCGCCCGCCAGCACATGATCGACTTCATCCGCGACGCCTTCAACGGAAAAGTACAACCCAACAAACCCTAATTAAACTTCCGGTTGACGCCCATCACTGTATCTTTCGATAAGGCGACTTCACAGGACAATCGGCCTGTGAAGTCGCGAATTGTGGACTCGTCAAATTTGTGTCTGGCCACCGTCGGCCGACAGCTCGATACCGTTGACGAAGCTGGAGTCATCCGACGCCAGGAATGTAGCCACTCCTGCGATCTCTTCCGATCGGCCCATCGACCCGCGGGGGATCAAGGTTGCCATATATTTCTTCACTTCGTCGTCGAAGCCTAGGCCATCGAGAGCTGGAGTGTCGATTGCTCCGGGACTTAGCAGGTTTACCCGGATGCCGCGATCCTTCAGCTCGACGAGCCATGTGCGTACGAAAGACCGCAGCGAGGCTTTGCTTGCCGCGTAGACGCCGAAGCGGGGGGTGCCTTTCACGCTGGCGACCGATCCATTCAGGATGATGGAGCCGTTGGTGTTGAACAGTGGAAGAGCCTTTTGTACCGTGAAGAGCGTGCCCCGCACGTTGGTGTTGAAAGTCGAATCGAAATGCTCTTCGGTTACCTCCTCGATCGAGGCGAAGGTGCCCTCGCCGGCGCTCGCGAACAGAATGTCAATCTTGCCCTTCTCCCTCTTTACCGTCTCGTACAGCCTGTCCAGATCTGCGAGCTTAGAGGAGTCCGCCTGAACGCCGGTTACGTTGCTGCCGATCTCGCTTACTGCTTTGTCCAGACGCTCCTTGTTGCGGCCGGTGATAAAGACATAGGCACCCTCTTCGACATACCGCTTCGCCGTGGCGAGAGCCATGCCGGAGGTGGCCGCTGTGATAACTGCTACTTTTCCGCTTAGTTTACCCATGACTTCCTCTTTCTGCGCGTGTTGCGAGTGGATACTTCCGTGCTCTGATCATCAGACAAGCGTGCACGCTCTAGCGATTCATTAGTTCTGATCTATTGAACAATAGAAAGCGTGCAGGGTCTACAGTAGAGGCATGAGGCCGCTGATTCACCCTGCCATTGAAGAGATCCCGGTTGCGGCAATCCTCCACGCGCTCTCCGATCCGGTGCGCGTCGCCATCTTCGCTGACATTGTGAAAGGCTGCGAGGAGAACTGCTCAACCTTCCTGACGATCGGCGACCGAGAGATTCCCAAATCCACACTGTCACAACATCTTAAGATCCTTCGCGAAGCCGGACTGATCTACAGCGAACGCAGAGGCGTAGAAATGTTCAACACCTCCCGTTGCGCCGAGGTGGACCGCTACTATCCCGGTCTGCTCGGAGCCATCGCCAAGGCGCACGAAATTCAGACTCGCGCGGACAAACGTGTCAAGCGCAAGCGGTAACGGAGAGGAGAAGCAGGATTACGCCCATGAACTTGCTCTGAAGTCTGTGAGTACCTATAAACCGCGCCCGGAACTATCCACTCAGGCCTACCCACAAATCCGCTCAATCGCCCCGCGCAACATCTCCACGCAACCATCAAGCTCCGCACTCGGCACACACTCGCGCGGGCTATGCGCCGTCAGCATCGATCCTGGCCCAATCACCACCGCCTGCGCCCCCATCTTCGCCATCCACGGAGCCTCAGTCCCAAACGCAATCGTCTGCACCGGCGCGTCAGCATCACCTCTCACTGCCCGAACCACAGCACTCTCCACACTGGTCTCAAAGCCACGTTCCATCCGCAGAACCTCAATTTCTATCTCGATGCCATCGCCCGCGGCAGAACCAACTCTCTCAACCATCTCCCGCAGCCGCTCCACCACCAGTTCCGGGCGCTGCCCAGGAATAGGCCTCCACTCCAGCAGAAGCCAGCACTCCGCCGGAATGACGTTCTTCGCCGTCCCCCCATGCATCTCACCGACGTTCAACGTGGTCCAAGGCGGCGAAAACGCCTGATCCCGCAGCTCCATCATCTCCCGTGCCAGTTGCTCAATCTCACCCAGCAGCCGCCCCGTCGCGAAGATCGCCGAGCGCCCAGCTTCAGGGTAAGCACTATGCGCAGCCACCCCCTTCACACGCACCTTCGCCAGACAGTATCCCTTGCCCGCATGCGCCGGAACCAGCGACGTAGGCTCTCCCACAATCGCATACCGGGCCCGCAGCGCATCCTGCTCCAGCAGAAACCGAGCACCCCTGCAACCAACCTCTTCATCCGCGGTAAACACCAGACACAACCGCCGCCGCAAAGCCGTGCAGTCGATCCCACACACCGCAGCCAGCATGCACGCCAGAAACCCCTTCACATCGCAAGCCCCGCACCCATGCAGCATCCCCTCCCGCTCACGTAGCTCAGTCGCGTCCTTCCACTCCGCACCGAACGGCACCGTATCGGTATGACACACAATCGCAAGCTCAGCCTCCACCTGCCCCTCGCCCATCTCATACGGCGACACAATCAGATTCAGCTTCTCGACTCCGGACGCATCCTGGTAGCGAAATACCCGTTGCTGCCATCTCATCTCTTGAAAGAATCGCTGCAGCCGCTCCACCATCGGTCGATTGCTCAGGCTCGACACACTCGGAATCGCCACCAACTCCCGCAGCCACTCCTGCGGAGACATCACAAGTCCGCCCCAAGCCGCCGCTGCACCCCGCAGAACGCCGCAACAATCTCATCCTGCAACGCATGATGTCTGTCGTCGATCACTATTCGCCCATCGACGACAACATCCCGCACCGCACTCCCCGACATGCTGAACACAATATTCGTCAGCAGCTCCTCCGCCAGACTCCCCGCAATCGAGCAGTCCGAAATATCAACGGTAAAGAAATCCGCAGCCTTCCCCACCTCAAGCGCTCCCGCATCGACCTGCAGCGATCGCGCCCCACTCCGCGTCGCAAACTCAAATAGCAGCGCAGGCAGCGATTCTCCATTCCGTCCATCCAGCACCGCCCGCTGCAAATGCTTCAATCGCAGATTCGACTCCAGCTCCCGCGCATTCTCCAGCGCATCGGTCTGCGCGTGACTGTCCGTCCCAAACGCAATCGACACTCCAGCGTCAATGAGCTCATCCGCGCACAAGATCCCATCCCCCAGATTGCGCTCTGTCATCGGACACGCTCCCACCGTAATTCCCCCGCGCCCCATCCGCGCAATCTCTCCCGGCTGCAGATGAATCGCATGAATCGCCGTAAACTCCGGCGTCAGCAAACCCATCTCATCGAGCAGCTCAAACGGCGTCACGCTGTACTCCGCAACACACGCAGCAATCTCTGCCGGCTGCTCGGCCACATGCATATGCAACGGCAGCCCCGCCGCCCGCGCCCACGCCGCAATCGTTTTGAGATACTCCCGCGGCACCGCCCGAATGCTATGCGGCGCAATCCCGAACCGCACCCTCCCCGGCATCGCCGCAATCTCATTCCGCAACGCCTCCGCATCCCGCAGAAATCTCTCCGCATCCGGCTCGATAAACCGAATTTGGCCCCCATCCGCAGGCAGCCCAAACCCCGACCGCACATACGCGCAGCGCAGCAGAACAATCCGCATCCCCACGCTCTCCGCCGCCCGGATCACCTGCTTTGCCAGCAGATTCGCATCGTCGTACACACCCCCCGCCGCTGTGCGATGCAGGTAATGAAACTCCCCCACCGTCGTAATCCCCGCAAACAGCATCTCCAGAAACGCCATCCGCGCCACGTCGTAAATCTCCTCCGGGCTCAGCGCCAGCGCGCACCGGTACATGATGTTCCGCCACGACCAGAAGTCCGGCCCGCTTCTCCGCCGCGACTCAGCCCTTCCCCGCAGCGCCCGCTGAAACGAGTGCGAATGCACATCGATCATGCCCGGAAGCAATGCCCTGCCGCTCATCCGCCGAACCACCGCATCCCCGCGCGCACCCGATGCCGGTCCAACATACGCAATCGTGCCGTCGTCCCCCACCTCCACCGCATATCCGCTGCGAAATCCTCCCTCCACCAGCAGCAGATCCGGCTGATACACAATCCTCATACGGTCAGCCTCTGTCCCGCCACCCATACCTCGCTCACCACACTCCGCCCCAGTGTGTACGCCAAGTCGCGCCAGTCCGAACCCTCAAGCACCAGCAGATCCGCCGCCATCCCAACCTCAAGCCTGCCCGCATTTGAAATCCCCAAAGCCGCCGCCGCATTCACCGTCGAAGCCGTCAGCGCCTCTGCTGCCGTCAACCCATTCAGCCGCACCGCCAGACTCATCGCCATCGCCGCCGAAAACACCGGGCTCGATCCCGGATTCAGGTCCGTCCCAATCGCCACCGCCGCCCCAGCATCGATCAACGCCCGCCCCGGTGCTGCGGCAAGCCCAAGGTGCAGACTCACCCCCGGAAGAATCGTCGCCACAGTGCGCGCATCCGCAAACAACCCATACTGCTCCTCCGAACATGCCTCCAGATGATCCACGCTCAACGCGCCCAGCTCCAGTCCAAGCTCAAGCCCACCCACCCGCTGAAACTGCTCCGTATGCATCTTCACCTTCAGCCCATGCGACCGCGCACACCCTAGAATCAGCCGGGCATCCTCCGCAGGCCACGCATGCCGATCCACAAAAACATCTACCGCCTCGGCAAGCCTCGCCTGCGCGACCGCCGGGATCAACTCGCGGCACACCATCTCCCGATACCGTACCCGCTCCCCCGCATCCTCCGGACATACATGAACCAGCAGCGTAGGCGCCAGCCGCGCCTGCGTCCTCCCCTGCAGCAGTCGAACCGCCTCCAGCATCCGCAGTTCAGCCTCCGCCGTATATCCGTACCCCGACTTCACCTCAATCGTCGTCGCCCCCGACCGCACCAGCGCCTCGATCCTTGGCAGCGCCAGCGCAGCCATCGCTTCGCAGCTCAGCCCCGCCGTCTCCCGAATCGTATGCCAGATTCCCCCACCCGCCGCGAGTATCTCCTCGTACGTCGCCCCGCTCGAGCGCGCCTCAAAATCCGCCAACCGGTCTCCGGCCCATATTGCATGCGTATGCGGATCGACCAGTCCCGGCACGACCGCGCGCCCTCCCACGTCCACTGAGCGAACCGCATCGCCGCTCCACTGACTCTCCGGTCCAACCCAGGATATGTAACCGTCATCGATCGCAACGGCAGCATCTTCGATTATGCAAAGCTCCCGCATCGCCCCGCCATGCTTCGGCCCGGCTCCCACCGGCGTCACCAGCTGCGAGATCCCCGTCAGCAGCAGCTCGCTCATCGCGCCCCATCAAGACTCGGCATATCCAACCCGCGCGCAGCCGCTATCTTCTTCGCCTTCTCGTATCCCGCATCCGCATGTCGAACTACGCCCATCGCCGGATCATTGGTAAGGCAAAGCCGAAGCCGCTGCTCCGCCTCCTCGCTTCCATCGGCCACTGCCACCAGGCCCGCATGCTGGCTATACCCCATCCCCACGCCCCCGCCATGATGAAAGCTCATCCACCCCGCCCCACTCGCAATCCCCGTCGCAAAGTTCAGCAGCGCCCAGTCCGACACCGCGTCCGACCCATCCATCATCGCCTCCGTCTCGCGATACGGGCTTGCCACCGAACCCGCATCCAGATGATCGCGCCCGATCACCACCGGCGCCTTCAGTCTGCCGTCGTGCACCATCTTATTGAACAGCAGCCCCGCCTTATCGCGTTCGCGATATCCCAGCCAGCAGATCCGCGCCGGCAGGCCCTGGAACACCACATTCTCCCCCGCCCACGGCAGCCATTGATTCAACCGCGCATCCTCCGGAAACAACTTCAGCAGCGCCGCATCGGTCGCGGCAATGTCCGCCGGATCACCCGAAAGCGCCACCCACCGGAACGGCCCGCGACCCTCGCAGAACGAATCGCGAATAAACGCCGGTACAAATCCCGGATAGTCGAACGCATTCTGTACTCCGGCAAGCTTCGCCTGCGCCCGCAGATTGTTGCCATAGTCGAAGCACACGGCGCCGCGGCGCTGCAGCTCCAGAATCGCTTCTACGTGCTCCGCAATATCGCCGCGCACACGCTCCAGATACCGCTCCGGATCCTTCACCCGCTCGGCCGCCAGATCCTCATCCTCCTTCGCCTTCGGAAGATAGCCGTATAGCGGATCGTGCGCACTCGTTTGATCTGTAACCACATCGGGCACAAATCCACTCCGCACCACGCGCGGCAGCACCTCGGCCGCATTGCCCAACAGCCCGATCGATACCGCGCGGCCCTCTGCCGCCGCCTCTTTGGCCCTCGCAATCGCATCGTCGAGCGAGCTCGCCACCTCATCCAGATAACGCGTAGCGATCCGCCGCTGCATCCTGCTCTCATCGGCTTCCACGCAGATGCTCACCCCGCCCGCCAGCTTCACCGCCAGCGGTTGCGCCCCGCCCATGCCCCCCAGCCCCGCCGTCAGCGTAATCGTTCCCTTCAGCGAGCCGTTAAAGTACTTCTGTGCCGCTCCCAGAAACGTTTCATACGTTCCCTGCAAAATTCCCTGCGTGCCAATGTAAATCCACGAGCCCGCCGTCATCTGCCCATACATCATCAGGCCCGCACGGTCCAGCCGGTCGAACTCCTCCCAGTTCGCCCAGTGCGGCACCAGGTTCGAGTTCGCAATCAGCACGCGCGGCGCCAGCGGATGCGTCTCCACCACCGCAACCGCCTTGCCCGACTGCACCAGCATCGTCTCATGATTCTGCAACCGGTCGAGAGTGCGAATCAGCGTGTGATACGCCTCCCAGTTGCGCGCCGCCTTGCCCCTGCCGCCGTACACGATCAGCTCCTCCGGCTTCTCCGCCACCTCGGGATCGAGATTGTTCATCAGCATGCGCTTGGCGGCCTCCTGGATCCATCCCGGAGCCGTGCGCGTGTTGCCGCGTGGTGCGCGAATCGGTCGATACTCGCTCATGCCGGCAGCGCCTCCCCCGTGTGCTCACTTCCCTTCTGCACCACACTCCCACACAGAATGCCGTCCCAATCCACATCGCGAAGAAATCCGTCGGCCTGCTCCATCAACCCCGAAAGAACGCAGTCCCGCTCCCACCCCGGACAGAACGTGCGGAACGCATCCCGCGCCGCATCGAGCTTCGGCGACACCGCATGATCGCCGCGAACATCGAGCGCACGCGTCGCCGTCAGCCATTCGATCGCCACCACCATTCGACAGTGCGCCACGGTCTGCATCAGCTTTAAAGCCGCCGTCATCCCCATGCTGACGAAATCCTCCTGATTCCCGCTGGTCGGAATCGAACACGCCGAAGCCGGCGTCGCCAGCACCCGCATCTCCGCCACCAGCGCCGCCGAGGTCACCTGCGCCATCATCAACCCCGACTCGATCCCCGGCTTCGATGCAAGAAACGCCGGCAGCCCTTCATTCAAACTCGGGTTCATCAGCCTCTCCGTGCGCCGCTCCGAGATTCCCGCAAGCTGGCACATCGCAATCGCAAGCTGATCGAGCGCCAGCGCCAGCGGCGCGCCATGAAAGTTCCCCCCTGAAATAAAGTCCTCGCCGAACAGCAGCGGATTGTCCGTCGCCGCGTTCAGCTCGATCTCGAACACCCGCTCCGCATACCGCAGCGCATCCCATACCGCGCCATGCACCTGCGGAACGCAGCGCAGACAGTACGCATCCTGCACGCTCGCGCTCGACCGGTACCGCGTCGACCCTTCCAGCAGCGCACGCAGTGAAGCCGCGCTGTAGACCTGCCCCGGATGCGGCCGCGCCGCATGCAGCCGCTCGTCATAGGCCGCAGAGGTCCCGCGCAGTGCCTGCAGCGTCAAAGCTGCGGCAATCTGCGCCGACTCAAACAGCGAGTTCATGTCATGCAACTGAAGGCACCCGATCGCGAGCATCGCCTGCGTGCCGTTCAGCAGCGAGATGCCCTCCTTGGCCTGCAGAGTAAGCGACTCCAACCCTGCGCGTCGCAGACACTCCGCCGCCGCCAGCCGCTCCCCGCGATAAAACACATCCCCTTCCCCGATCAACGCCAGTGCCATATGCGCCAGCGGAGCCAGATCGCCGCTCGCTCCCACGCTGCCGCGCATCGGCACCACCGGCGTAATCCCATGGTTCAGCAGGTCGCAAAGCCGCTCCGCCACAATCGGCCGCATCCCGGAGAGCCCCATCGCCAGGATGTTCGCCCGGATCAGCATCATCGCGCGAACCACGTCATTGGGCAGCGGATCGCCCACCCCGCAGCAGTGCGACCGCACCAGGTTCAACTGCATCTGGTGAATCTCATTCGCCTCCAGCCGCACATTCGCCAGCAGCCCCACGCCTGTATTCAGCGCATACACCGCATCCCTTCCGCGCAGCGCCTCTTCCACCCGCGACCGCGAAGCAGCCATACGCGCCAAGGATGTGCCGGCAATCGACACCACATCGACATCCCGCGCGACGCGCGCGACCTCATCAAGCGTCAGCGTGCTTCCTTGTAACTGGACCATACCCTGCAGCATAGTGCAGCAGGATTGCAACAAACCATACCAGTTCCCCGTAAGATCACCTCAGTTCCAGCGGAAGCATCTCTCACAGAGGCGCTTAAACCAACGAATCACGCTTGCATCCGGCGCTGTCCCGCGAATTCCACTCTGGAAAAATCCATAGGAATAGTGCATCCTAGAGCAACCTCGACATCTCTGTTGCACCTGCCTTCCGTAGTTGTCCTTGCTTTTCTTGCTGTCATCCTTGAAGAGTATCCGCTGCTAACTTTGGACATCCGCTTGGATTCGTGGTTGCCCTTGCTTTTCTGGTTGTCATCCCCGAAGGGGATCTGCTGTTCGCCCTTGCTTTTCTGGTTGTCATCCTCGAAGAGGATCTGCTGTCACTCACTCCAGCAGAGTCGCATCTCAGTCCGCAAGTTTTAGCCGCATCCACCTACTCCGCGCAAAGGCACTTCCAAATTCATGGCAGCGTCTCACGTCCTCGACTCTATCGACCGCAAGATCGTCGGCGCGCTGGCCGCGAACGCGCGCCTCTCCTATGCCGAGCTTGGCCGTAAGGCTGGCCTCTCACCCTCCGCCGTCGCCGAGCGTGTTCGCCGCCTCGAAGCCGACAAGATCATCCTCGGCTATCGCGCTCTGCTCGACGAAAAAACCTTCGGCTACTCCGTCATTGCCTTCATCCGCCTCACCTGCGACAACACTCACTACCGCCCATTCCTCAAATTCCTCCCCACCATCGACGCCGTGCAGGAGTGCCATCACATCACCGGCGGCGAAGCCTTCCTCATCAAAGTCACCGTTGAATCCGTCGATCAACTCGAAGCCCTGATCGAGCGCCTCCTCCCCTACGGCATGCCCACCACCAGCATGGTCCTCTCCACGCCCATCTACCGGCAACAGGAAGCCTGGCTGCTCAAACGCGCCGACCTTACCCCTCGATCGAGACAGAAATAAACAGGAGGCAACACCAATCTTTGCGGATCCGGCGCCCTTCGCTCTATAGCAAAGTCAGTATTGCCTTACCCGTTCTTGCCCTTACTTTTCTTGTTGTCATCCCCGAAGGGGATCTGCTGTTCTTCTTGCCGAGACCACGTTGCTGCACAGTTGTTGCCCTTGCTTTTCTTGTTGTCATCCCCGAAGGGGATCTGCTGTTCTCTTTCCGGGACCACTCGCCGTAGATCGCTCCAACCTCTACTCACCAGTCGTATTCCTGACCAGCACAGGCACACCAGAAAGGCCCTATGAGACCGTCTCCCGCCTCTTCCTCTCTTCTGCCCGCATTGCTCCTCGCCCTCACCGCCTCCGCCACGATCGCCCAGACCGGCCTCAACGACAACTACGCCCGCGACCCCAAACAGCCCATCGACAAGCCCTACTCTGACGCCATGAAGAAGTACACCACTGGGCCGAACTTCACCTCGCCGCTGGTCGACTATCTTCCCGCCTCCTCCACCGTGCCCACCCCCGCCAAAGTTCTCAGCGACGTCGCCGGCGCGCCCAACATGCTCCCGTATGCCGAGGACGTCTACACCTACTTCCGCCTCCTCGAAAAATCCTCTCCACGCGTCAAAGTCGTCACCATCGGCCACACCGAAGAGGGCCGCGAGATGATCGCCGCCGCCATCGCCGACGAGTCGCTCCTCAAGACCCAGAAAGAAAACGACGCCCGCCTCGCCAAATTAGCCGATCCCCGCACCCTCAACCTCGACGACTCCCGCGCCCAGCCCCTCATCGACCAGTCCTACCCCGTCTACTACATCACCGGCACCATCCACTCCCCCGAGACCGGCGCCCCCACCGCGCTGATGGAGCTCGCCTACCGCCTCGCCGTCGACGACTCCCCCTACATCAAATACATCCGCTCGCACATGATCGTCCTCATCACCCCGGTCGTCGAAGTCGACGGCCGCGACCGCATGGTCGACCTCTACAAGTGGCACCGCGCCCATCCCAACGAAACCTACCCGCGCCTCCCCTACTGGGGCCACTACGTCGCCCACGACAACAACCGCGACGCCATGGGCATGACCCTCGACCTCACCAATAACGTCCTGAACACCTTCCTCACCTTCCATGCGCAGGTCCTCCACGATCTCCACGAATCCGTCCCCTTCCTCTACGACAACACCGTCGGCGACGGCCCCTACAACGCCTGGATCGACCCCAAGCTCGCCGACGAATGGGCCGAGCTCGGCTGGAACAACGTCGCCCAGATGCAGTCTCTCGGCATGCCCGGCGTCTTTACTCACGGCGACTTCGACACCTGGTCCCCCGGCTACCTCATGTTCCTCGGCGGCCTCCACAACGGCATCTCCCGCCTCTATGAAACTTTCGGCAACGGCGGCGCCGACACCGAAAAGCGCATCCTCGAGCCCGAAGAATACTCTCGCACCTGGTATCGCCAGAATCCGCCGCCCCCCGAGGTCCTCTGGTCCCAACGCGACAACAATAACTACGAGCAGTCCGCCCTCCTTACCACCCTCGCCTACTTCTCCCATCACACCCACCACTTCCTCGAGGACTACTACCTCAAGAGCAAGCGCTCCATCACAAAGCCCGCCAGCGAAGGCCCCTCCGCCTACGTCCTCCCCGCCGACCAAGCCGAACTCAACCGCCAGCTCCAACTCCTCACCGTCCTTGAGAAGCAGCACGTCGAGATCCACCAGCTCTCCGAGCCTCTCACCAGCCCTGTACCTCCCATCAAGCACGGCACCCCCGCCACCTCCCAAACCTTCGCCACCGGCAGCTACGTCATCCGCCTCGACCAGCCCTTCTCCCGCATCGCCGACGCCCTCCTCGACAAACAATACTGGGCCCCCGACGACCCCCAGAAGCATCCCTATGACGACACCGGCTGGTCCTTCCCCCAGCTCTTCAACGTCAAAACCACCCGCCTCACCGATCTTGCCATCCTGCACGCCAAAATGTCCCCCGTCATCGACCTCACCGCCGCCACCGGCAAGCTCACCGGCACCGGCTCCATCTTCGCCATCGCCAACACCGGCCAAACCTCACTCCTCCCCCTCGCCTACGCCCTCCCCTCCGCGCACCTCGAAATCGCCGACAAGCCCTTCGACGCCGCCAACGCCCACTTCCCCGCCGGCTCCCTTCTCATCACCCAAACCAACGACACCGCCCTCACCCCCGCGCTCCGAAAACTCAACCTCAACGCCACCCGCCTTTCCGCCGCCCCCACTACTACCACCCACCGCGTCACCGCCCCCCGCATCGCCTTCATGCACACCTGGCTCGCCACCCAGACCGAAGGCTGGTGGCGCCTCGCCTTCGACCAAGCCGGCATCCCCTACACCTACATCAACACGCAAACCGCCGCCTCCGACCCCGACCTCCGCGCCAAATACGACGTCATCGTCTTCGCCCCCGTAGCCCGCGCCTCCACCCAGCAGATCGTCGACGGCCTCCCCACCTGGGGCAACCCCATGCCCTGGCAGAAGTCCGCCCTCACCCCCAACCTCGGCCTCCTCGACTCCACCTCCGACACCCGCCCCGGCCTCGGCTACTCCGGCGTCGCCCACCTCAAATCCTTCGTCGAGCACGGCGGCCTCCTCATCACCTGCGAAGACACCGCCCAGTTCGCCACCGAAACCGGTCTCGCCCCCGGCGTCAGCGTCGCCCCGCACTCCGACGCCCGCGTCACCGGCTCCGTCCTCTCCAGCATCTTCGTCTCGCACTCCAGCCCCATCGCCTACGGCTACGCCAACGACCTCCCCGTCCTCAGCGCCAACGGCATGGTCTTCAACATAAGCAACACCGTCGCCCGCCCCGGAGGCCGCATCCTCATGGACCCCTACGCCCACCGCCCCACCGGCCGCGGCGGCCCCGAAGACCAGGACATCCCCCAGGGCCGCGTCAACACCGAGCCCAACATCCCCGCCAAGCAGGAGCCCTGGCAGCCCAAGTTCCTCAACGAGGACCAGACCCGCAATAACCCCGAGGTCATCCCCGAGCCCCTCCGCCCCGAGGTCATCCTCCGCCTCGCCGACGAAAAGCACCTCCTCCTCGCCGGCCTCCTCGACAAGGGCAGCTCCATCGCCGAACACGCCATTGTCGTCGACGCCCACCTCGGCTCCGGCAACACCCTCCTCTTTGCCAACAACCCCGTCTACCGCGGAGAAACCATCGGCAGCTACAACCTCGTCTTCAACGCCATCCTCAACCACGACCACCTCGACCGCACCCCGGAGCCGAAGAAGTCAGACACGCCACAACCCAGCCAGCCAACTCCTAGCGAATAGTCCTCAGTCGCAGCCGCATTCGCCGCTGTATCGTACTCGCACTTGCCTCTCTGGTTGTCATCCCCGCAGGTGATCTGCTGTTCTGTGCACTCCCGCGCAATGCCCAAATTCGTGACAAACCGCCTCTGAATTCATTTCCCGCTGCACGACCCACCCACGGCAACAGCCAACCACCGCGCCCGCCAACTTCCTTCACTCCATAAAACTCCCTCCGCCAATTTCATTCCAAGCCCGCTTTCTCCTTGCAATCAAAATTCATCTGCTATATAAAAAGCCATCCGCAGAGATACAAGCCAGTAAAAACGACGACATCGATTCGTCAACGCATTCGTCCACCTCAGCACTTGACTGAAGCCGAACGCGGACGACGCTGCTTCTCCGTCTCACAAAATTCTGGAGGAAGTCATGATGCGACGCAGTTCGGTAGCAGCACTCTTGTCCCTGTTTGTCCTCTGCACCTCAGCCGCCCTCGCCCAGAACGCCACCACCTCCCTCCGCGGCGTCGTCAAAGACCCCAGCGGCGCCGTCGTCCCCGGCGCCACCATCACCCTGCTCGAAAAGGCCACCGGCCGCACCTTCACCGACACCTCGAAAGCAAGCGGCGACTACCAGCTCCTCCAGATCCCTCCCGCCAAATACACCATCACCGTCGCCTCCCCCGGCTTCGGCAGCCAGTCCAAGGAGGCCGAGCTCCTCGTCAACCAGCCCGCCACGGTCAACTTCGCGCTCACCGTCGGAGCCAACAACGAAGTCCTCAACGTCTCCGCACAGGCCGAGACCCTCAACACCTCCGACGCCTCCCTCGGCCAGGCCACCAACAACGCCACCATCCAGGCCCTGCCCAGCGAAACCCGCAACGTCCCCGACCTCCTCTCCCTCCAGCCCGGCGTCTTTTTTATTCCCAACAACGCCAACAACCCCCAGGAACAGGACAGCCGCAGCGGAGCCGTCAACGGCGGCCGCTCCGACCAGGGCAATGTCACCCTCGACGGCGTCGACGACAACGACCAGGTCAACGGCCTCGCCTTTACCGGCGTTCTGCGCGAAACCCAGGACTCGGTCGAAGAGTTCCGCGTCACCACCGGCATCGCCAACTCCGACGAAGGCCGCTCCTCCGGCGCCCAGGTCTCCCTCGTCACCAAATCCGGCACCAACAAATTCCACGGCGCTGCCTACGAGTACAACCGTCCCACCATCACCGTCTCCAACAACTTCTTCAACAAGCAGGCCCAGCTCAACAGCGGCGAGGCCAATCGTCCCCCCAAGCTCATCCGCAACATCTTCGGCGGCGACCTCGGCGGCCCCATCTTCAAGGACAAGCTCTTCTTCTTCGGCAACTACGAAGGCCAGCGGCAGGCCGAAAGTGCGCAGGTCAGCCGCACCGTCCCTACCGCCGCCTACCAGCAGGGCATCCTTCAATACACCGGCGACTCGCCCAGCGGCGCTACTGAAACCCAGACCATCACCGCCGCCCAGCTCGCCGCCCTCGACGCCGGCTGCACCGTCTGCAACACCGCGGTCTACACCGGCGGTCCCGGAGCCAACCCCAACGCCCTCGCCTACTTCAACTCCGAGCCTGCCGCTAACGGCGTCAACCTTGGCGATGGCCTCAACACCGGCTCCTTCTCCTTCGCCTCTCCCAATCCGCAAACTCTCAACACCAGCATCGTCCGGCTCGACTACATTCCTTCCGACAAGCACCGCATCTTCGCCCGCGGCAACCTGCAGAAGGACACCACCGGCGGGGTCGAGCAGTTCCCAGGTCAGGGTCCTTCGTTTGCCTTGATCAATAACACCAAAGGCTTCACGGTAGGCGATACCTGGACCATCTCTCCCACGCTGGTCAATGACGCCCGCTACGGCTACGTCCGGCAGGGCTACGGCGACACCGGTCTCGGCACCCAGGACTACGTCGACTTCCGTTTCATCGACACCGCCACCGCCGAGACCCGCAGCACCATCATCAGCGTCCCTGTCAATAACATCATCGATAACCTGAGCTGGAGCAAAGGCAAACACACCATCGAAGTCGGCGGCAACTGGCGGCGCGTCGACCAGAACCGCACCTCCAACGCGAACTCCTTCAACTCCGCATCCTCCAACCCCTACTGGCTCGGCGGCAGTCCCTATGACCCCAGTACCCTGGGTCTCGACCCGGTCGACAGCGGATTCACCAACTCCTACGTCATCGCTCTCGCCAACCTGCTCGGCACCGTGCCTTCCGTCACCACGCAGTCCAACTACAGGGTCACAAGTCCCACCACCGGCGCGCTACTGCCGGACGGGGCCGAGATATCTCGCCACTTCAAGACCAACGAGTTCGAATACTACATCCAGGACTCCTGGCGTCCCACGCCCAACCTCACCCTCACCTTCGGCATCCGCCACACCATCCTTGCTACCCCCTACGAGACCACCGGCCAGCAGGTCAGCCCCACCATCGACACCCACGCCTGGTTCACGCAGCGCGAGACCGCAGCCCTCAAAGGTCAGATCTACGAGCCAGACCTCCAGTTTGCACCGTCCGGCAAGTTCTACAATCGGCCCGGATTCTGGCCCAAATCCAAGAACAACATCGCCCCCCGCTTTGCCCTCGCCTACGCGCCCGACAACAAGACCTCCATCCGCGCCGGCGTCGGCATCTACTACGATCACTTCGGCGAAGGCCTCGTCAATACCTTCGACCGGCAAGGCTCCTTCGGCCTTTCCACAGCCGTCACCAATCCCGCCAGCGTGCAGACCTACACAACCTCCCCTCGCTTCACCGGCCGCAACTCGCTACCAGTCATCAACACTCCAGGCGGGAGTGCCGCGCCCGCTGTGCAGAACTTCCCCTTCACCGCACCGCAAGGCAACTTCGCCATCACCTGGGGGCTCGACGACAAGATTAAGACCCCCTACTCTGAAGCCTTCGATGCCTCCGTCCAGCGCGAGGTCGGCAAGGGATTCACCGTCGAGGCCGCCTACGTCGGCCGTCTCGGCCGCCACCTGCTGCAACAACTCGACCTCACCCAGCCCGTCGACTTCAACGATCCTCAAGGCGGCGGTGACTACTACAGCGCAGGCGCCCAACTCTCTGCTCTCGTAGATCAAAACGGTGGAGATCCCGCAGCCTCGGTCTCCGCTATCCCGTACTTCGAGCATCTCTTCCCCTGGATGGCTAACTTCGACTATCAGGGCGAAAGCGCCACCCAAGCCATCTACACAGATGAATGGGCGCCTTTCCGCTCTAATCTCGGAGCGACAAGCGCATTGGCTGACCTGGACTTTTTCTGCAGTAGCGGAACAGTCTTCAATCCTGTAACCCACAAGTCTGTTCCGTATCCGTGCCCAGCCAACTTCCAGTCACGCTTCTGGCAGGACCAGTTCTCCTCTCTCTACGCCCTCTCCTCGGTCGGCATGAGCTACTACAACTCCGGTCAGCTCACCCTTCGCCATCCCATGAGCCACGGGCTGCAGGCCGACATAAGCTATACCTACTCCCGCTCCATCGACTACGGCTCCGACTCCGAGCGCACCTCTGAGTTCTCTCAGGGCGTCGCCTTCGCCAACAGCGAAATCATCAACACCTGGAACCCGGCCCTCAACAAAGGCGTCTCCGACTTCGACACCACCCACATCGTCACCCTCGACTGGGTCTACCAGTTGCCGGTCGGCCGCGGTCGCGCCTACTTCGCCAACTCCAACCGCTTCATCGACGCCCTCATCGGCGGCTGGCAATCCTCCGGCATCTTCCGCATCACCAGTGGCCTGCCCTTCTCGCTCAACGAGCCCGGCTACACCACCGACTGGCAGATCGGAGGCTTCGGCGTCGTCACCGGCAACGTCAAAACCGGACGCCACTTCGACGCCAACGGCAACCCGCAGTTCTTCGCCGGCGACACCGCCGCCGCGATCAACTCCGGCATCAACAACGGCACTCCGGTCCGTCTGCCCTACCCCGGCGAGACCGGCACGCGCAACAACTTCCGCGGCGACGGCTACCTCGACCTCGACTCCGGACTCTCCAAGATGTGGTCGCTCGGCGAATACGGCCGCCTCAACTTCGCCTGGGAGGTCTACAACGTCACCAACACCAATCGCTTCGACGATTACAGCAGCAGCAACGCCTTCAGCAGCGGCATCACCTCGGGCACTCTCGGCATCTCAAGCGCCCTGCTCACCGTCCCCCGCCGCATGCAGTTCTCCCTCCGCTACGACTTCTAGCGCAAAGTCAATTTTTGCCGAACCGTGCTGTTGCCCTTGCCTCTCTTGGTGTCATCCCGTAGGGGATCTTTGTTGCCCTTGCCTCTCTTGTTGTCATCCCCATAGGGATCTGCTGTTTTCTCAGTCGAGTACATTCACTCTAGAAAGCTCTATAACCTCGAAGGCCGCGCCCTGGAGACGCACATGTCGCCGGGTACCGAGTACCGGGTGCCCCATCCTTTGCGCGTCCTCTGCGCAAAGGGTGGGAAACCACAACTCTTCCTCCGTACTCCCCCTACAGCAAAATCTCCCGACGGTGTGTAGAAGTTCGAGAGTCCCGACGCCACACCCCTTCTTGCACTTGCCTTTCTTGTTGTCATCCCCGAGGGGATCTGCTGTTCTTCTTGCCGACTTCAAATTAACCAATTTTTTTGTCAAGTGCCGAAATGACCTAAGTCCTTCACCCAAAATTGGTTACGCGTTGGCCAACAGTTTCACTCCATCCAGTAAAATAGACATAGGGACAAAACTCGAAGCACCCATCCAAATGGAAAGTCGTCATTTCGACCGGAGCCGCGCGGCATCATCGCGCGGCGCAGCGGAGAAATCCCCGCATTTCGTCTCTGCCGCTTGCGTCTTCTCCATCGGCAGGCTTTGCTCTTCTTAGTTTCTGAACAGGTTCTAGGCCCTACCGGAGGCACGAGCCCGCGTCAGGTACGGCCATAAGTTGCCTGTTTTCTATATTTTGACGGTCAACTCCCCTGTTTTCAATATTTTGGCGGCAGCGAAGTGCCTAAGTATTTCATTCTAAGTGTTTTATAAAAACAGGGGGGAGGGGGTGTACCTGACCGTCACTCACCCTTCGTGGCTTTTACTGCGGGCGCAGCCGGAGGCGTCAACCCAAGATACTTGTCATACCAAGCAAACCACCGGGTGTACCGGTCACGAATGAAACTGGGCCGGGTGAACCCATGAAACTGCCCCGGATACACCACCAGCTCCGCTGGCACCCCCACGCTCTTCAGCGCCTGATACATCTGCTCCCCGCCGATCAGCGTCACGTTGAAATCTTTATCCCCGCCCATGAACAGCGTCGGCGTCTTGATCTTGTCCGCATGCAGAAACGGATAGGAAAGCTTCAGATACGGCTCGACATTCTTCCACGGCGGCCCGAGCTCATTGTCATACTGCAGGATGTACTGATCGGCTCCGTACATCCCCAGCAGATTCCCCGTTCCTGCCCCGCTCGACGCCGCCTTGAACCGGGTCGTTGAGGCAATCGTATAGTCGGTCAGAATTCCGCCGTAGCTCCACCCGCCGACCACCATCTTATCGGCATCAATCTTGCCGGTGGCAACCGCGCTGTCAACCAGAGCCATCAGGTCTGTTACCTCCTTGTTGCCCCAGTCCCCATTAATGGCAAAAGAGTAGTCGTGCCCGCGTCCCGTGCTGCCGCGATAGTTCACCTGCAGTACAGCGTATCCGTGGGACGCAAACAGCTGCCGGTCCGGCGCAAAGCGGTGCTCGTCCTGCGCCGTCGGGCCGCCATGGATCCACAGCAGCATCGGAGCCTTCGCTCCAGCCGTGTAGCCGACCGGCATCGTCAGCAGGCCATGCACCTCATTGCCGTCCGAGGTCTTCGCCGACACATCCTCGGCAGGCACAAGCTTCAACTGCGCCAGCAGCGCATCGTTGTGGCTGGTCAGCTTGCGCAGCTTCGTCCCTTCGAGCGCATAGATCTCCGGCGCCGCCTCATCCGTCGTCCAAATCGCGGCGACATGTCCTCCCGCAGCCGTCAGCGAGCCTGCAGTCCCTCGCTCCGCCGTCAGACGCTTCAGCCCCGCCCCCGAAAACGGCGCCTGGGCGACATAATCCACCCGGTCTTCCTCGACCGTCGTGAGCAGCGACTTGCCATCCCCGGCAAAGACCGGCGCGCCCGTGCCCACCTTCTCGGTCGCCGCCAGCACCTCCGGAGCACCCCCCGCCACCGGCACCACCGCCAGCCTTTCCATGTCATAGATCGAATACCGCGGCGACACCCCCTGCCGGTAGGCAATCCTCGAGCTGTCCGGACTCCACGCCAGGGGTCCGCTGTCCTGCCCCGAAAAATTCGTCAGCTTCCGCGCCGCCGAACCAGCCTTCGCCTCCACTACAAACACGTCCGAGTTGTTCGAGCGGTCCGGATCAGGCGCTTCCTGATCACTGACGAACGCAATCATCTTTCCATCGGGCGACCACTCAGCCTGCCGCTCGTCGTACTTGTCCTCCGTCGTCAGCCGCGACAGCTTCTTGGCCGCGATGTCGAACAGGAACAGATGGCTGCGATTGTCGGTGAGATAGCCTTGCACGTCCTGCTTGAAGTGATAGCGATCGAGCACGATCGGCTTCGGAGGAACCGGTTTGGCTCCCTTCTCCGGCTCAGGCTCGTCTTTGACGCGAAGCGTCAGCAGCAACTGCTTGGAATCAGGCGACCACCTGTACTCATTCAGGTCCTCCTTCACCTCAGTCAGTTGGTGCGCCTCGCCGCCGCGCCGGTCAAGCAGCCACACCTGAGATCCTTTCGCCTTTCCCGTGCGCGAAGAGGTAAACGCAAGCCACTTTCCGTCCGGACTCCACCGCGGAGATCCCGCTGCCTCCGGTCCGTAAGTAAGCTGCACATCCTGAGCCCCGTCCCAGCTCACCATCCACAGCTCTGAGACGTTCTTGTCCTCCTCGACGTCTACCTGCGATGTTGTATAGGCGATCCATTGACCATCGGGCGACATCTGCGGACCGCTCACCGGCAACAGCTTGGCTAGGTCGTCAATCGCCATCGGACGCTTCTGGGCTGATCCGAACGCCGTAAAGGCGCAGAAAGACACGAGACCAAGTCCCAGGGAACGCACAAATTGGTTTGCCATGTGGCCGATTCTAGCAGAGCTTTGACGCATAGACTCTTTGGAGCCTTTGCCTGCACCTGCAGGTCCTCGCAGAAAGCAGCGGCTGGATCGCCACTGTAGCTGTCAAGGCACGCTGCGCTTCTCTCAGCTTCTCCGGCGTCCGCTCAGCAGTTGTAGCACAGCGAGGAAGATGTTGATGGCGTCGAGATAGATGGAGAGCGATAAGGAGACCGCGGATTGCCCATCGCCTCCTGCGCGAATGCGCGCAAAATCGCCAACCGTGAGCAGGGCAAAGATGCCGAGCGTCAGCCAGGAGTAAGTATCCGGCGTGAGGAAGTGAAAGAACATGCTGACAATCCCGGCAAGGATGAGGACCAGCAGAGCCGCGAATCCAATCCCGGCGATCCGGCGATAGTTGATCTGGAACAGGTACGCGACCGAGCCCATCGCGGCCATGCCAAGCCCGGTCGTAAGCGCAGCCTGAAGGACGAGCGCCGAACCGAAGCTCTGAATGTACCGATGAATCAGAGGCCCGATCTCCCATCCCATGAAGTAGGTGAGAGCCAGAAACAGTCCAAGCGCAAGATAAGGACTCGTGCTTCGCCGCGCGGCGCTGATGGCAAAGATCAAAGCGAAGACGGCGATCAGACCAGGCAGCGTACCCCAGACAGGCGCAGTGGCAACGCCAAACGCTGTGATGAAGAAGCCAAACGAGGTAATAGCAAGCACCTTAGCAAGTAAGGAGGCAGTCTCTTCGCGAGGTACGTCGAGGATGGTCGAATAGGGACTCAGGCGTTGCTCGGTCATGGTCTACTCCAGCGGCTGCGGGTGTCCGGATAGCATGGTTAAGCCGTTCCTCCGGCGAAAAGCAGGTCATCTACCATGTTATGCCACATCGAGGCGTTGAGCTATCCCTGCTCACCACAGCGAAGCAGAGACCTACTTCTACTACCTTCCAGACGAGACGACCTGGTTGCGGAGACGCAACGAACCAAGCGACATCTTTGCTGCAGAGACGACAAGTATGCTCACACTATAGGCAATATTTATGTGGCCATTCAGAGTCGAACCTGGAGTAATAAAGAATTTTCTCCCGAAAGTGCACCTCCAAGGGCAATTTTGAGTTACTGGAGAGCGCCAAGATAGGTGTCGCGGAAGGCCATCCACGTGCTCCATCTCTGGTAGAGGTAACCTTATGACGAGCACTGTTTCTTTCCTTGCCCTTGGCTTTTTCTATGCTGCCACTCCGCTTTTACTGGCTGATCAACTCAATGTGCTGCAAACCGCGAATAACTTCAGCGTTCTCGCGGCCTCAACGGTTACCAACACCGGATCGACTGTGCTGGCAGGAAATCTTGGTGTCTCTCCAGGTACTTCCATCACGGGATTTCCTCCGGGCGGTTTCAGCAACGGTGGTATGCAAGTCAGCGGGACTGTTTCGATGCAGGGCCAATCCGATGCCCTGGCTGGTTACAACTTCCTCTCGACTCTTCCCTTCACCAGAAACCTGACTGGCACGGATCTAGGCGGACTCACGCTGACGCCGGGAGTCTACTTCTTCTCCTCTTCGGCTGAGCTTACCGGACCTCTCACGCTCGACTTTAACGGGATGAATGACGCGAGCTTCGTCTTCCAGACCGGAAGCACCTTGACGACAGCCAGCGGATCGATCGTCGATGTGATCAACGAAGCAAATGACGACAGCATCTATTGGGCGATTGGAAGCTCGGCGACTCTTGGGACAACCAGCGCATTTGAAGGAAATTTGATCGCCGAGCAAAGCATTACGCTGACCACAAATGCCTCCATCGGCTGCGGAAACGCCATCGCTCTGAATGGCGCCATAACGTTGGACACAAACGTCATCAGCGGAGGCTGCAGCGCGGTCGCTTCTCTTCCAACGCCGCCAAGTGCGGTTCCTGAGCCAGGAACATTTGCCTTGTTAGCTACAGGTTTGATCGGAGCTGCGGGCCTGGTTCGACGAAGGTTCGCCGCCTGAGCCCACGTGGCCGGCAAGTGCAAAAACACTAGCCGGCCACGATGAACTGCGGACGAGTGGAACGACTAGGAATGCGTCAGCACACTCAGGCCCGCACTTCCGACTCTTTCACCTCGTATTGAGCCCGCAGGTTCTTCTTGAGCACTTTGCCCGTGCCTGTCTTCGGGAGAATATCGACGAACTCTACCGTCTTCGGACACTTGTAGTGGGTCAGACACGAACGGCTGAAGTCAATCAGCTCTTTTTCCGTCGCAGAGGCGCCCGGCTTGAGAACGACGAGAGCCTTAGGAACTTCTCCCCACCTCGCATCGGAGACAGGGATGACGGCGATCTCGAACACCGCAGGGTGCGCCAGCATAGCCTTCTCAACTTCCAGCGACGAAATATTCTCTCCGCCGCTCACAATAATATCCTTCTTGCGGTCGACAATCAGCGCATAGCCGTTCACATCGATGGTGGCCATGTCGCCAGTATGGAACCAGCCGCCGCGCAGTACCTCTGCCGTAAGTTCGGGCTGCTTCCAGTAGCCCTTCATCACTCCATCACCGCGCGCGACGAGTTCTCCCACCGCTTTCCCATCTTCTGCCAGCCATTCATCGTCCGGGCCAACGATGTGAAGCTCAACTCCAGGGAAGGCATAGCCTGTCATTGCCTGGCCGACATGCCGCTCCTCGTCCGTCCATCCAAGCTCGGGCTTAGTCGAAGAGCAGGAGAGAGACGGCGAAGTCTCGGTTAGGCCATATCCGGAGAAGCACTGACAGCCGAAGACCTGTTCCACCTCGCGGACGAGAGTCGGGGATGAAGCCGCCCCGCCAATGACGATGCGGCGCATGCTGGTCAGATCGTAGTCTCCACGCTTTGGATGGTTAACCAAGACCGTAGCCATAAATGGCACAGCGCTGAAATGGTTTACGCGCTCAGCTTCGATGAGTTCAAAGATCGTGACTGGATCAAACGTATCAACCATCACATGCTTGCCGCCCAGCATCGTCAAAAAGTGTGCGATGCCCCAGCCGTTCGCATGGAAGAGCGGGATCGTATGCAGTTCGACGGCCCCGTTCTCGACCGCAAAGCCAACGCTGACATGCAAAGCGTGTAGATAAATGTTTCGATGCGTCAACATGACGCCCTTCGGCTGAGCGCTCGTACCACTGGTGTAGAAGATCTCCGCGACCTCATCTTCGTTGATCGCGGCGATATCGCAGCGATACGGCGAAACCGAGTTCAGCCAGGCGTCGTAGTTCTGCTTCGCCAGCCAATCAGCTTCCACCGTGCCATCGAGCTGGCAGAAGATCCGCACCAACGGCACCTGCTGGCGGAACGAGTCGACCAGAGGCAAAAATTGCGGATCGATAAAGAGAATGCTTGCCCCGGAGTCATTGAGCACAAAGCTGAGCTCGCTTGCAGAGAGGCGGATATTCAGCGGCAGCAGCACCGCGCCTGCTTCAAGCACGCCGTAGTACGCTTCGAGCAGCCGGTGAGAGTTCGTGCCCAGGAACGCGACACGATCGCCGGGCTGAACGCCTCCCTGCCGCAAAGCACCAGCCAGACGGCCGACACGCTCTCCAAACTGCTTATAGGTGAATCGCTCCCCTCGCGATACGACAGCAGTCCGACCGGCATACTGGCGCTCGGCGTAGCGGAGGAATCGTAGAGGAGTAAGAGGAACATTCATTGCTTCGATCCTTTGGAGAGTGTTGCGCCACGGCCATGGAGATGACTCTCCGGCAACGCAGCGTTTAATACCTATCTTATGGTCACGCCTGGCATCGTTCAGTCCGTCACAGGTGAATCGCTTCCGGCTCCGCAATAGAACGGCATACGAAAGTTGAATTAACTAACCAACCGGTAAGATACTTGCAGCAGGCAACGGCTGTCATCATAATTGTGAAGCTGGCGATTTCGCAATCGCGTCGACCCTGCCATCAATCACAGATAATAGCCACGAAGGTAAAGAATCCAGTGAACGAGAACGCCCTTCGGCTGCGCGGAATGGAGCAGATGTTGATGAGAGCTGAAATCCGCATACCGTCCACTCTAAGAATTGGCGGCGGAGCCTTCGCAGAGGTCTCCACGATGCTTCTGCGTCTCCAATGCCGGCGACCGCTTATCGTGACAGACCCCTTCTTGGCGAAGGGAGAACTGCCCGGCAGATTACGAAAGCAGATCCGGGATGCGGGTCTGAGCTGTGCCATATTTGAGGAAACGCAGGCCGATCCGACCACAGCGATCGTTGAGGCGGGCACGCAGGCGTTTGTTGAAGGTGAGCACGACAGCCTCGTGAGCCTCGGCGGCGGAAGCCCGATCGATACTGCCAAAGCAATCGGGATGCTCGTAAGCAATGGAGGCAAGGTTCGCGATTACAAGACGCCGCATGAGCCGAACGCTGCTGGTCCAAAGCACTTGGCAATTCCTACGACCGCGGGAACAGGTTCGGAGGTCACTCGTTTCACCGTCATCACCGATGTCGAGACCGAAGAGAAGATGCTCATCGCAGGCGACATTCTTCTCCCCACCGCGGCTGTCGTGGACTACGAACTGACGCTCAGCATGCCGCCGCGGCTGACGGCGGATACGGGCACCGACTCCCTGACGCACGCGATCGAAGCCTATGTAAGCCGCAAGGCCAATGGTTTTACGGACGCGCTCGCGCTTGCAGCCATGAAGACAATCTGGCGAGAGCTCCCAGTGAGCTTTCTGGAGCCGGCAAACCGCAGCGCACGAGAGGCGATGATGCTCGCCGCTACCCAGGCGGGCATCGCTTTTTCGAATGCCAGCGTAGCGCTAGTGCACGGAATGAGCCGCCCCCTTGGCGTGCATTTTCACGTGCCCCACGGCTTGTCCAACGCTATGCTGTTGCCGGCAGTCACCGCTTTTTCCGTCGTGGCTGCGAGGCAGCGCTACGCGGAGTGCGCGCGGACCATGGGCGTAGCGCCGGCTACGAGCACAGATGATCTTGCAGTGGAGCATCTCGTCGAAGGTTTGTATCGCCGGAATGCTGAGTTGCAGGTGCCCTCCCCGAGACTGTTTGGAATTGACCAGAAGCGTTATCTCGACTTAATTCCTACTATGACAGCCCAGGCACTTGCCTCGGGATCGCCTCAGAATAATCCTCGCATCCCGACGGCGGAAGAGATCGAGTCGATCTACCGGCAGGCGTGGCAATAGCACTCTATGCTGCTCGCGCAACCAGGCGGTGTGAGAGCTATTCCGTCATCCTGCCTGGTTGTTACATTCTGCTGTCGACGATCTGATTCTCACCGACGGACAACATGCTGCGGCTTCCCGGTGCATGCTAGCGGGAGAAGCTGAGCGCTCCATCGTTCACCTTGCCATATCGCAGATCGAAGATGTCGCGCGGGTAGTTCTGGTGCAGTGTCCAGGGCGTCTTCAAGCCCTGCTTGGGCAATTGATCGATCGATCGTTGAATATAGCCCGAAGTCAGGGTAATCATCGGCTGCTCCCCAACCGATCCTTCGACGAGATGCGGAACAGCGGCTCGCCAGCCATGCCGGTCCATGTAGTTGAGCAGGCGGCAGACATAACGGCTGCTCAGCTCGGCCTTGAGCGTCCACGATGCGTTGGTGTATCCAACCGTGAGCGCGAAGTTGGGAATTCCGCTGAACATGGTGCCCTTGTAGTTAAAAGTTTGGGATAAATTGACGCGCGCGTTGTCGACATAAACTTCGACTCCACTGATCAATTGGAGCTTCAGACCAGTTGCGGTCACTACGACATCCGCCGGCAGCTCTCTGCCGGACGCGAGCTTGATTCCACCTTCGGTAAAACTTTCGATGGTGTCTGTGACAATGTCTGCGTCGCCCTCGCGAATCGTCTTGAACAGATCGCCATCAGGCGCCAGGCAGAGTCGCTGGTCCCATGGCTTATACTTCGGCGTAAAGTGGGTGGCGACATCGTAGTCTGCTCCGAGCTGTGCCTTCGCGCCTCCGATCAACAGCGCGCTGAATTTCTCCGGCTTGCTGCGCGCGATGCGGTAGAAGTACATGCCCAGCAGGATGTTCTTCCAGCGCGCCAGGCGGGAGGCCCACTTCTCCGGCAGATAGCGTTTAAGCCGGATTGCGAACGGGTCAGTGCCAGGACGCGCAACAATGTACGTCGGAGATCGCTGCAGCATGGTCACATGTGCCGCGGTCTTCGCCATGGAAGGAACGAGGGTCACTGCTGTGGCGCCGCTGCCGATGATAACGACCTGCTTGCCCGCGTAGTCGAGATCGGCAGGCCATTGCTGCGGGTGGACGACGCGGCCGCGAAAACGATCCGCACCTGGGAACTCCGGCATATGCCCTTGATCGTAGTTGTAGTAGCCGGTGCACATGAACAGGAACGAGCAGGTGCATGCCGTCCGCTCGTGCGAAGGCCCGCGCTCCATCTCCACCGTCCAGCGGGCCTGCTCAGACGACCATCGCACCTGGCCAACCCGGTGGTTGTAACGGATGTGGCGGTCGATCCCGTACTCTGCCGCTGTCTCCTTCAGGTAGTTGAGGATGGTCGAGCCTGCGGCAATCGCCTTTTCATCGGTCCAGGGGCGGAAGGAAAATCCCATCGTATGCATATCGGAATCGGAGCGAATGCCGGGATAGCGGAAGAGGTCCCAGGTGCCCCCGAGAGCCTCGCGGCTTTCGACGATGAGAAAGGTCTTCTTCGGGCAGTGCACCTGAAGATGGTGCGCCGCACCGATACCGGACAAGCCCGCGCCTACGATCAATACGTCAAAATGTTCTGTCATTAGAGTCAACTTCCCATTGGTTGGTAATGGTTTACGACTGGGGACCAGCGAGATTTAGAAACGGCGATAAGGTATTGTCGGAAGACAGCTTCATGCAACGAGGCTGCCGGCTTCCGCAGGATCAACCCACCTCATGCAGTGCTCTGCGAATCGCGAACCAGCTGGCGACGGCGCCAAGTACTGCGCCGTAGGCTGTCTTAAAGAAGAGCACATCGCCGAAACTAACGCCACCCGGGAACATTTTTGGCAGCAAAAACGCATTGCAGGGGAAAAGAATCGCGGTGCAGAGAAGTCCTGCGATGATTGACCTGACGTAGTAATTCCCCGAAGAAACGGAGCGGCCATCTTCTGCTTTCGGCAGAGTTCCGGCACGCCTGCGATGGCGCGCGATCAGGGTCGGAACCAGCATGCTCAGCGAAACCACGAAGAATGTCTCTCCGATCGAATCCAGAAGCAGGCTTTTGGGTCCGGTCGCAGGAACCAGGCCGCGCCCATGAAAGAGAGCGTAAGCACTCGCATAGTTCAGTATGGCGTTGCATACAAAACTCGAAGCAGTTTCAACGGCGAGGTACTTTGAAGCCTTCTCATGCATTGCGCTCACTTCGCGGCTGCCTCATGCGAACTCTTTCCTGCTGTCCATCATGAACCAGCCGCCCTCCTTTTCGAGTGTGGCGTGCAGTCTTCTTCCGGAGGTCTTTATCAGAACGCAAGCTCTAGACCGAAGCTGATTTGGCGGGGAAGAGCAGCCGAGGTAAATGCCAGCGGGTCGCTTAGCTGAGACGGTCCGTTCGGCCGGAACCCTTTGTAGTTATACGGTCCTGTCAGAAGGTTCACGTTCCCCTCCGGTGTCGGGACGATTGCGGAGGTCGTCAGACCAGTCACGGGATCTGTGACTGCGGTGTTGGGAAAGATGTTTTGCACTCGGTTGAAATTCGTATGATTCAGGATGTTTGCCGCTTGCGCAATAAAGTTCAGCCGAAGGTCGGAGTCCCGCTTGAGTACAACCGCCCTCGATATCCTCATGTCGAACGTCGCATATCCGGGTCCGACGCCTTGGTTGCGGCCTTCGAGAAATGGGCGCGCCTCACTGGTATGCGCCCCGCCCGTTCCGTTGGAGCCGATACCGGGAACCAGACTGGTGAAGGGAACCCCGCTGCGCACGGAAACGATCGGCGCGACGACAAAGTCGGAGTACAGCCACGACGTGAACCTGTCTCCGCTGTGATGGGTGGGGCTTGTATACACCGCATTGGCGACAAAGCTGTGCTTGATGTTGAAGTCCGAGACGGCTCTATCCAGGTTCAACAGACCCGGGCGGAACGGCGTGCTCTGCGAGCTGAAGTCGCTCGTATTGTCGATTGATTTGCTGAAGGTGTAGTTAGCCTGGAATTGCAGGCCGTGTCCGTAACGTTTGGTCAGCGATGCTGTCAGGCCGTTGTACGTCGAGCTTCCGGCCGAGGTCGTCTCGTCATTCTGCACGATGTTTGTGTTCAATGTCCCGAAGGTCGACCCGGCTCTCGGAGCGTAAAACGGTCCGATGAACGGATCAACAGGAAGCGCTGCATCCTGCGCGAAGTTTCCTTCCTGGATCTGCTGGATGTGCACGCCGCGGTAGTAGAGATAGCCTATTTCGAGCGAAAGACTCGACGCAAGTTGCTGCGCCACACTTGCGCTGCTCTGAATCGAATACTGCGATTTGAAGTTCGGTGACACCGAGAAGAAGGCTCCGGCCTGCTGATTCGGCCCCGGCGGCACAATGCTGATGGGAGGGCCTCCAGCCGCAGCGCTCGCTGCCGTAAATTGAGCCGGGGTCAGCGCGGGATTCGGATTGGTCACGGTCGCAAGCGCACGCTCTGTCCCGCCGATCCCAAGCAGCTCAGGAATGTACGTGGGAGCCGTGGGCGCAACCGCATAAATATGTTGCCCATCTCCATTTAGAACCGTGGAGGTAAATGGAACGATGAAAGGCACCGGGGCAGTGAACAACCCAAAGCCCGCCCGTACGACCGTCTTGCCGCTGCCGAAGACGTCATAGGCAACACCGAGTCGCGGTGATCCGAAGAAGCTGATCGGGTAGCCGTTCGGCTCCGGGTCAATGTCAAACCGTCCACCGTAGTTCAACGTTAAGTTGGTCTTCACCTTCCAGGAGTCCTGGGCATAGAAGCCGATGGGATTTGTCGTCGCGTTGTACTGTCCGTTTCCGCCGCCCTGCAGCACGGCCAGAGGCAACCCTGCCACATAGAGCTGAGAAGCGCTCAGGTTGGTCGAGGCTGGGCCGGCTGCAAGGTAGCCATTGGCAACGTTGAAGCCTTCGAGCGCTGGCACGAGAGCAGGCGCAAAAATACTGGCGAGATTACCGATCGATATAGCACCATCAAAGTATTGGTATTCGCCCCCGAACAGGAATGCCTGGAAAATGTTGTACTGCACCGGCCGGTAGGACACGCCCATCTTAATGTTATGTGTGCCCTTGGTCAAAGCCAGATCGTCATCAAACTGGTATTGGTTCTGAAGCTGGTTGTAAGGGAAGTCAAAAGGAGTGCCTTGCACCCCGAGGCTGCCCAGGTCAAACTCCGCACCAGGTCGCGGCGCCGTATTATCGGCACTGTTCTGAGGCACCACCTGCACACGCACGGTGTTGATCAGATTCGGATTGAAGACATGATTCCAGGTGCCTGTGATCGTATAGTCACGAAGCTGTTGAATGATGGACGTGAAGCGGGGCACGCCTCCTGGGCCGATTACCTGATTGCTCTCGCGGGAAAGCGAAAACCGCAGCGCGAACGAGTTCGCCTCGTTCGGCTGATAATCGATTCGTGTCACCCAGTTGTTGTACCGGCCGTTCTGATTGGGCGGAGCTTGGACCGCGCCACCGGCGGCGTTTCCGTCGAACGTGCCGCTGTTGGGAGTGATGAGCGCTTTGTAAAGCGGATCATTGATCGGGTTGAGGATGGAAGATCCATATAAGAAGCCGCCCAGTCCTGCCAGATTGGGATCAGTTGACGTGAGCGCCAGCTGTGAAAGATAGCATGCCTGCGTTACCGGCGCGGGGCAGGATGTGCCATTGAAGCCATTACTCTGGCCCTGCACGCCCTGCGCCGCAGCGGTATTGACGAGGTTGATGGTGACGGCGCTATCTAGCTTCTGCCGCTCGTACGACGTAAAGAAAAAGAGTTTGTCTTTCTTAATCGGGCCGCCCACCGAGCCGCCGAAGATGACACTCTGCTCGAAAGGCTTGGTTCCGGCCGTTGCCGGGTTGAAGCTGTTGAAGTAGTTCGCCGCATCCGTATGCTGATCGTGAAAGTAGCCGAAGGCGCTGCCATGGAACTTGTTCGTGCCGCTCTTGGTGACTACGTTGACGGCTGAGCCTACCGTAAACCCGAACTCTGCCGCGAAGGAGTTGCGATTGACCTGGAACTCCTGCACGGAATCCTGGGGCACGTGCGGCACCCGTGGCGCTCCCGAGCCGGCGTCATTCTGTCCGCCATCAATCGTAAACAGGTTCGAACGTCCGTTGCTGCCGCCGATTGAAAACCCGGAAGCCTGATAGCCCGTGCCGACATTGGGATCCTGTACCGAGGGAGCACTCGAGTCGATGACCCCGGGCAGGGTATAAATCTGCTGAGCAAAGTTGCGGGATATGTTGGGAAGATTGACCTCCTGGCGTTGGTCGATCGTATTCGCCTGCTGGGTCTGGGCCGCATCGATCAGAGGCGCAGAGTTTCCGGTCACCTCAACGACCGTGCTCGATGCTCCCAATTTCAGATGAACGTCATACACGACGGTCTGTCCGACAGTCACGACAAGCTCATCGGCAACAGTCTTGTCAAAGCCTGTCACCACCACGTCCACCGAGTACGTCCCCGGATTCAGCGAAGCAGCCTGATACGTTCCGTCTGATTTCGTTACAACGTTTCTCGAAACTCCTGTAGCCGGATTCCTGATGATCACGGCTGCGTTGGGAACGAGGGCGCCCTGAGGATCGAAGACCGTTCCACGTATCGTTCCAGTCTCATACCCCGCCTGCGCCCAACTTTGGGGAACGAACGACAAAACGATCAGCAGGACGAACCAACTTGCTCTACTGAGGCTGCCGCAACCATGCCCAAGATCCTTGCTCTTACCCATTCCGTTCCAAATCACAGCAGTCCTCCTGAAGTTCGTACTTTGCTCGTGTCCCGCATTTGGTCCTGCAGCCATGAGTCGTTGGGCGATCTCACAGGGCGCCGCAAAACGAGGCGTAGTATCACGGTCGACAATCTAGTCCGTACTCGGTACTCTAGTCAACACTAGTTTTTCTAGCCTGCACTCAATGTGGCAAAATGCACGCTGGCGCGATAACTTGCTCAGAGGCCAAACTACCGAATTCCATGGCAACCAAAACAATCAAAGCCCGCAAGACACTATCGAGCAGCCGGAAATCGGACAAGAGGCGCCGCGAGATCATGCGTGTCGCGATCGAGATCATCAACACCAAAAGCTACGCGCAGGCCACGATGGTCGACATCGCTGCCGCCCTGGACCTCAGGGATGCCACGCTCTATCACTACTTTCACGACAAACGGACGCTTGCCTATGCATGTCATCGCTCTTCGCTGGAGCGGGCTCAGAAGCTGCTCGAGACCTCCGACAATGCCGGCGGAAGCGGTGCGGAGAAGCTGCGCCACTTCATCCGCAGCATGCTCGTTGAATCAAAAGAGAACGGCGCCCTGCTCTATCTCGGTGACTACTCCTACCTCGACAGCGCGCAGCGAAAGACGGTTCGGCAGTGGGCCGACCGGCTCAGGGGCATTCTCGTGAGATTTCTCAACGAAGGCATGAAAGACAGTTCCATCGCCAGATGTGAGCCGGAGCTGGTCGTCCAACTCATGCTGGGGATGCTGATCTGGCTCGGCAAGTGGGTTCCATCGATCGAGGGACTAACGGTCGACCGGCTCATGCATGCGATCGAGGTATTCGGGTTCCAAGGTCTGGAGCAATAGCAAGCTAAAAATGCTCGCGGTAGTAAAGGGTCGGAGTACAAGAGTTATCGAAGGAGGATGATCATGAAGGCATTGCAGTTTTTGGAAGTGGGCAAGCCCCTGCAAGTCGCAGATGTGCCAAAGCCAAGTGCGTATCCCGGCGGGTTGGTGTTCAAGGTCAAGGCGTGCGGCATCTGCGGCTCCGACCTTCACGCGGTCGAGGTGCCGGGACTGCTGCAGCCGGGCAGCGTCCTCGGGCACGAGTACTCCGGTAAAGTCGTCGAGGTGGGGCCTGGAAGCGACGGCTGGAAGGTTGGCGATCGTCTTACCGCGGTTCCGGCCAGACCCTGCGGCGCCTGCCCCGAGTGTCAAGCGGGCCGCTATGCCGAGTGCAGCCAGATTATCGCGCAGGGATTCGACGCGCGCATGCCCGGCGCCTACGCCGAATACTCCACCTGCATGGCCGGCCTCGCAATCAAGATCTCCGACAGCCTCAGCGATGCGGATGCGGCCATGATCGAGCCCTTCGCTGTCGGCTTAAATGCCTGGAAGACGGCGAACGTGCCTGCGGGCGCGAGCGTCCTGATCGTCGGCGCCGGGATCATCGGACTCGCCGTTGCGAAGTGGGCAAGCTTTTTTGGCGCAGGCGAGGTGGGCATCAGTGAGATGGTGCCGGCCCGCATCGCGCGCGCGAAGGCAGCAGGCTTCGATCTCGTCATCGATGCCGCGCAGCACGCCGATCCGGTGGCTGAGTTCGAGAGGCGAACAGGCCGCAAGCCGACGGTGATCTTCGAGTGCGTCGGCCGCCCGATGATCGCCAAGCTGATCGCCATGGCTCCGTCGTATGCGCATCTGGTGCTGGTTGGCACCGGTATGCAGCCGGAGAACTTCACCGTCGTCTCGGCCGCGCTGAAGCGTCTCCGCATGACGTTTCCCTTCGCCTATGTGGCCACTGACTTTCACTTTGTGCAGCGCATGCTTACCGCGGGCCGTATGTCGGTGAGCGGCCTGGTGACGGAGTCAGTGAGCCTCGACGACGCATCCGCCATGTTCGAGTCGCTTCGCAAACCGAACGATCACTGCAAAGTTTTGATTACGCCTTAAGTCTGTTGAGTTTGTCTTCGGCACGTCGCTCGCGCGATGCGCCGAAAACGAGTACGGGAAAGGTTGGAGATATGAGTGACAAGCCATTGCTGCTGCGGCCACCGCAACGATTTGCCCACGCCTTGAAGCGCCACGGGGTTGAGTATCTGTTCGGGCAGAGCAACCCGCCCGCCTTGACGATGGCCGCAGACGACCTGGGCATCCATCAGATTGGCTACCGGCAGGAGAATGCAGGATCGTATATGGCCGACGGATATGCGCGGGCGACAGGCAAAGTGCCGGTCGTGACAGCGCAGAATGGCCCAGCGGCGACCCTGCTGGTGCCCGGACTGGCAGAGTGTCTTTCGGCGTCTACTCCGATCGTTGCCTTGGTGCAGGACGTAGGTCCCGGCACTCAGGATCGCAATGCTTTTCAGGAACTGGATCAGATGGCCTTGTTCCAGGGCGTGTCAAAATGGATTCGCCGGGTGACCACCCCCGACCGTATCGAAGACTACATGGACATGGCCTTCACCGCCGCCGCCAGCGGCCGCCCCGGACCTGCCGTTCTGCTGGTCTCGATGGAGCTGCTCGCCGAGCGGGAGGAGCGTCCTGTAGCAAATCGATCATCGCATCTGGGCCGCTATCCGCTGGACCGTGTTCAGCCGGAGCAGATGCAGATCGAAGCCGCAGCAAAGCTATTGGCAAAGGCTGATGCGCCCATCGTCTACGCGGGCGGAGGCGTGATCGGCTCAAGGGCGCAAGCGGAGCTGAGGGCCCTGCAGGAGCTCGCCTACCTTCCGGTAGCCACCAGCACAATGGGCAAGGGCAGCGTGGAGGAGACTCATCCCCTGTCGATGGGCGTCATCGGCTACTTCATGGACACACGAGGCATGGCGAAGTTCGTCAAGCCAATGGTGGCCGGTGCCGACGTCGTTCTACTGGTGGGCAATCGAACCAACCAGAACGGCACCGACTCGTGGAAGCTGCTGCCGAAGAATGCGACATACATCCACATTGATATCGACCCGATGGAGATTGGACGAAACTATGAAGCAGTGCGTTTGTGCGGCGACGCCAAGCTGACCCTGAGCGCATTGCACTCCGCGATGGCCGCGCAGGATCTGAGTAAGCGACAGACAGCACGAGCTGCGCTCGTGACCGCGATCGCCGCGTCGCGGAGCCGGCACCAGGACGAAATCGCCGTGGCTACGCAGTCGGACGCGGCGCCGATCCGTCCGGAGCGCTTTATGGCCGAGCTTGAAAAGCAACTATCAAAGGATCATATTGTCGTGGCTGATGCGAGCTTCTCGTCGATCTGGGTCGCCAACTATCTCACTGCAAAACTGAATCGACGCTTTATCACGCCGCGAGGTCAGGCGGGGCTCGGGTGGGGATTCCCGCTGGCGATGGGCGCCCGGCTCGGCAGCCCCGACCGGCCAGTCTTCTGCATCGTAGGCGACGGTGGCTTTGGCCACGTTTGGTCGGAGCTGGAGACGACGCGGAGGCACGGAATCAAAGTAGTGGTTGCCGTGATGAACAACGGCGTCCTCGGCTACCAGAAGCACGCGGAAGATGCAGGGCTCGGACGGCACACGAACGTCTGCGACTTCACCTCAGTCGACCATGCCGCCATCGCCGAGGCATGTGGGGTCAAGGGTATTCGCCTGGAGCGCGCTCACGACATCGCCGGAGCCATTCGGGAGGCGATGGCCCACAACGGGTCGGTGCTGATCGACGTGATTGCCGACCCAAATGCGATGCCGCCGGTCACTGCTTTCGCCAGTCTGCCGAACTACTAGCCAAGCTTCGCCCCGTGAGGAGTTGGTCAACCATCACCCGTGCCGTTCGCAATAGGAGAAGCTCGTGAATCCTTCCAATCCCTTCAGCCTCAAAGACAAGTCCATCTTCGTCACCGGCGGCGCATCCGGTATCGGCCTCGGAACCTGCGAACGATGCCTGCAGGAGGGCGCGCGCGTGATCGTCGCCGATATTCAGAAGCCCCCGCAATCTATCGTCGATGCAGGCGGCATCTTTATCGAGGTGGATGTTACGGGCCGCGATAAGGTCATCAGCGCGTTTCGGCAGGCCGAGGCGTCGGCCGGCAAGCTCGACGTCATCATTCATAACGCGGGCAAACCCGGAAACGGCAAGCACCTGACCGACTCCGACGAAGAGGTGCTCGACAGCGTCGTTGATCTCAATCTCTACGGCACGTACTACATTCTGAAGTACGGGCCTGCCCACATGGCCGATGGCGGTTCGATCATCAACACGGCCTCCGTTGCGGGACTGCAGCAGAACGAGGGTTTCTTCGATTACAGCGCAACCAAGGCCGCCATCATCAGCATGACCAAAACGGCTGCCGTGGAGCTGGGCGGCCGCGGCATCCGTGTGAATGCGGTCGCGCCGGGTCCCGTACGAACACCCATGCTGCCGCCCGGACACATTCTGAATGCGCTGGCGAAGAATCTCTCCGCACTTGGCCGCATAGCCGAGATCGACGATCTTGTCGGCGTATATCACTTTTTGGCCAGCGATCAAAGTCGATACATCACTGGGCAAACCATCATCGTCGACGGCGGCCGCCTCGCCGGCTTCCGCACCGAAGTTCTCGGCCGTCTCGCCGGATAAAGCCTATTCGGAAAGTGCCATGCAGCGAGATTAGGACTATAGATTGCGGCGCCAGATCAAGGGCACTTCCCGCCGCTCGGGACGCATGGACGCGCTCAGAGGCATATCGATACTTAGAACGCTTTGCTCCGAGTTCGTGAGATGGTCAGCATCGAATCGATGCAGAGGAACGGAGGAACCAAACAGATCGTTTGAGTGTCTCAAGGGAAGGCAACTCACGATCGTACGTCTCAAAAAGGTTTGCGTGGAGCAGGAGTGTTTCCCGCTCCACGCAAGATCTCAGCCGAGAAACACACCTGCTAGCAACAGCGATGCGAGGCGAAGCAAATAAACACCTGCTTAGGGTGTGTGAATCAGGTTCACTTCGCTGATGTAGGCATCCACAACGTCATGTTGTCGGTCGCCGTTGGCTACGCCATCCAGTTGAATCAGTGCGCTAAAAGTCCCATCATTGCTTACATTTCCACCGTTCCGGCTGTTGGGTCGGAAATTGATATTCGTGGTTGTACCGTCGAAGGTCAGGCTCTGGAATGTAACCGTGCCGTCCGAGTTGCGCAGGAAGGACCAGGCTATGTGGTGCCAGCCAGTGAACCCGGGATTCCCCGATCCTGACCAGGGCTGAGCGAATTGCTTTCGATCGCAAGGGACGACAGGCGTGTTCTGCCCATTCTGAGACTTTCCATTCAGAAAGATCCATCCGCCTGTTTCGCTATCGAACACACCCCAATAGCCAGTCCCATTCTGCATGTTGAACGCGCACTCGGTATAGAACTTGGTCCAGATGCCGCGAGTACTCGTTTGCGCATCCAGTTCGAAGGCCTGGTGAGCGTTCGGATCGGGCAGATGGACATAGGTGTCGAGCGTCCAGTGCGAATCCTCCGAGTTGCCCGGCGTTGTGGCTGGGCTTTGACCGCGGAACAAGACATTCGATGGATTGCCCCCCTGCACCTCCAGGAGGTGTAAGGAATGTCCATTCAGCGTGAGATTGCCCTGATCCGGGATCGAATTTCCCTCGCCGGTACCTTGAATCTGGGTGCTTCGCGGGTCTACAGGATTGGCTCCTTGGACTCCGCCTCCGCATGGATTTGCGACCCACACAGGTTCTTCTCTCGGGTTGCAATCATTTTGAGAGTTGTCAATTCCAATCTGATCCAGGTTGCACTCTGCATTTGACGAGTTGTTGCAGTTCTCAGCCACGTTGTAGTTGACCGTGCTCTCGCTGATCATCGATCCGTTGCCGTTGTTGATTGCTTGCACCGTGAGAACATGCGATCCATTCGGCAGGACATACACACCGCTAACGCTGCCTGCGTACACTTCTCCTAACTTGTAGCCGTTATCCCAGATGTCCAGATGAAAGGAAGCATTAATATTCGCAGACGCAGCAATCCTTACTGCATTGATGCTGGTCGAACCGGATGTCGGACTGGCGATGTTGACCCCCCCGGAAGCAGGCGGAGGGTTTGGCGCCGGATTGGGGGAAGGTTTGGGAGCGGGCTGTCCGGTAACGTTATACTTGACGGTACTCTGGTCAAGCACATTGCCGCTATTCGAGACCGCCAAGACGGTCGTCGTATGCTGCCCAGGGGGGAAAGCCGGGGCAATGTTCACATTATTCGAGAAGTAGTCGCCGACCTTGTTGCCGTTGTCCCAAATCTCCAGGTGCAGCGGACCGCCATCATTCGTAGAGGCAGAGATCGGTACTGCGCCAGACACAGTGGAGTTGGGCCGCGGACTGGCAATGTTGACAGTGCCGCCGAATGCCGCGTGAGCCGATACAACGAGAGCACATACAACTACGTACACACTGAAGCGGGAAAGGAAAATTCTGGTCATCTACTTACTTGTCTCCTGGTTAGCAAAGTGCAAGCACTTCAGTTCAAGCGCGTTTTATGCGCCTTTGGGGATTGGAAAGTGAAACTAGTGCAGGCAATGAATCAGGCACGTTGGCCAACTGGGATTCCAAATAGTGAAGGTCTAAACGGATAATACCCACGGAATTCGCTGGATTTCGAGAGATATCAAAAAAAACTTAGGCGAATGGGCAACCTTTATCTGAGTTGTGCAAATTATTCTTCGTCTGCGGAAGATTTTTCAGACTGATCCGGGCATAGTTACGCGATGAGAGCTCGGCGACGGTTCCAACAGGTTCCCAGGCATCGCACTCGATAGGGAGGGAGTGAATGCGAAGTGCTCTCGATGATCTTCTCTGAGAGTGTCCACTCGGCAACCTGCTGCCCTCAAGTCATATGAGCAGGAGACGCGGGAGAAAAGCTCAGCCAGGATTCAGAGGCTCCATCACCACGGCCAGATATCACCGCACCCACGCTTCAAAAACCGGATGCCTACACATCGAATCTGATCTCTGACGTAGGAGCGGAGCAGATGTCTCCGCGCCGAGCAAAATGGAAGATCGCAAAAAAAAGAAGGCCGCAAGGCTGAGATGCTCAGCTTTGCGGCCACTTGTTGATGAGGAACGTTCTATCTCTCTGGGTTGATTGCTGTGAGCCTGATGCTCAGGGCAGCAACCCATAGATATCGAGCTCGGTGCAGGTCGGCACGAACACCTTGCCGTCTGTCACCGTGGGCACGCTGAACTTGCAGGCATGTCCCGCAACGTCCCGCCCGTTCGGCGCTTGGCTGCTGTTGTAGAGCTCCCGGCCCACGTCGCTTGCGTCGTAAGCATGCAGCACCGCCGGTGTTCCGCCAGAGCCGCCGTTGCTGGGATAGCCGGAGTTGTCGACATCCCACACGATTCCGTTACTCGTCCCGTTCGCCGAGATTGATGGGCTGGCGCCGTGATTGTAGTACACGACATTCCCGCTGGCTGCCGTGTGACCGGACAGCAATCCAGGGCTTCCTTGCGCGTTCCAGACATAAGAACGCAGCACATCACCCTCGGTATGGTAGTAAAGCGATCCGTTCCAAAATGCCGGCGCACCCCATATGTTGTCGAACTGCTGCGTCCCGGTCTGCATGGTCTGCACGTTGTCGTTCTGTCCGTTGGGATCGGCGTGATATCCGCCCATGCCGTTCCGGTCCACTACAAAGACCCGGCCATCCTTGCCTCCGCCGATGAGCTCGAACGGATGGCTGGAGCTATTGTTCGGCATCACGATGGCGCTTCCGCTTCCCAGGTCCGCGTCATTGCTCTCCAGATACCGTTCATTCGAGGGAATGAAGAAATCCAGCACCGCCAGATCCGGCGACAGCTTCAGGAACGCGTCCGGATAGTCCGTCGAGCTCGGCGCCGAGCTGCCGATATCGTCGGCCGTGATCACGTACAGGTCTCCATTCGCGTCCACCACTGGTGCCGCGCCTCCCATCCAGATCGTCGCGCCGACGCCGTTTGGCGAGGTGTTTAAGGCCTGCGTCTGTGCCAGCGTGCTCGCATTGTAGGCCAGCATCCAGCCGTGATTGCAGTGGCCAAAGCCCATATAGATGCGGCCGTTGGCAAGCGTCAACGCCGTCCGCTGGTAGCAGCCGCCTGACAGAGGAACCATTCCATTCACGCTGCCGCTTCCGGTGCCAGGGACACTTGCCGTAACCGCCACCGGACCTCCGAACTTCTCCGCTCCCGTCGCGACATCCAGCGCATGCAGCTTCAGCACGTGCCCCGTAGTGACCGCGGTCACATAGATGGTGTTGGTGCTGGGATCGACGACGGGCGTACTCAAAATGCCCAGCGTAGGCTGCACTCCCTCCGGATCGTTGTTGGCCACGGCGGTTCCAACGCTCACCTTCCACAGCTGGGCGCCGGAGTCCGAGTCAAAGGCGTACACGCTATCGTTCTGCGTCGCCGCGAAAACCGTGTTGTGCGCCGATCCATTCACCATCAGCCCGGGAACATAAAGCGGCTGCGCATAAATCTGCCCATCCACCGGCAGGTGTACTTTTTGCCAAAGTTCGTCGCATTCACGTTGGTCGGCGTAAGCGTAACCTCATTCAGGTTCGCCCCATCTCCAGCCAGATCATTCTTGTGCATCAGCACCGCACTGCCGGTGGGCGGCGGCGGCGGCGTACCCGACTGCACTGTGATCGTTACTGGAGTCTTGATTGCTCCTCCACAGTTGTCCCATGCCTGCACAACTGTGTAATGCGTGCCTGTGCTGATCGTCAGGGACGTCTGAAGCGTTGCTCCATTGGTCTTGTACGCCAGAATGTTGTCCACGTACACGCCGATCGCCGCAATTCCATTCGCGCAGGCCGCTGTCGTCGCGTTCGCCGAATAAGTCACCGGTGAGGACACCGTGCTGTTGTTCGCAGGCGAGGAGACGTTGACCGCGGTCGGGTTCTGCCCGCCTACAGTGACCGTCGCAGTTGAGCTGACCTTACCGCTTGCGCCCGTGGCCGTCGCTGTATAAGTTGTGGTCGCGGTCGGGGTCACCGTCTGTTGACCGCCGCTGGTCGGCAGCGTGTAGTTGGTGCCGTTCGATCCGCTGATCGTCACCTGGGTCGCATTGCTTGCGGCCACGCTCAGGACCGACGAGCCGCCAGCACTGATAGTAGTGGGCGAGGCGGAGATGGAGACCGACGCCGTCGAAGCCGCCTGGACCGTGATCGTCACAGGAGTCTTGATCGCTCCTCCACAATTGTCCCACGCCTGCACCACCGTGTAGTGAGTGCCGGCGCTAATTGCCAGAGAGGTCTGAAGCGTGGCTCCATTAATTTTATAAGCCAGAACATTATCCACGTACACACCGGTTGCGGCGATGCCGTTCGCGCATGCCGCTGTGGTCGCCTGCGCCGAGAAGGTCACCGGCGAGGACACCGTGCTGTTGTTCGCAGGCGATGTCACAACGACCGCTGTGGGATTGCCAGACTGTCCGCCGACTGTGATATTCACGGGGACGGTGGTCGACCCGCCGCATCCATCCCACTCCTGCACCACCGTGTTGTAGGACCCATTGCTGAGGGTGACGTTGGCGTTGAGGCTGGCCCCATTCTGCACGATGACTCGTTGATTGTTGACGTAAATGCCCATGGCGGAAACGCCCTTCGAGCAGGTGCTCGTAGCGGTAGCCGCATAGTGCACCGGAGAGCTCACGGAGGAACTATTCGCCGGGCTCGTCACTGTGATGTTGGCGAATGCTGGCCCTGCCAACGCCAAGAGCATCGTGATCAAAGAAGCTGTAGATTTCATTGGGACCGCACCCTCACTCAGTAGTAGCATAACGTGCTTACTCTTGCATAGCCGCAACTTAAGCCCTGAACTGCACAATGTCTAGTGGCATCTCGCGGCTACTTTGACGAACCATACTCCCATTGCCGCGTTCTGCCTCATGGGGCGTGCTGTGAGTGTTAGCAAGTATAGTGCCATTTGAAAGTTCCGTGCAGAACCCATCCTTGATTGCGTCGGATTTTTTACCGCTACCATGGCGATTGCAACATAGCATGCCCTCGAGGGCTGGGTCCCGCAGAAAGTAGCCGTTGTCATCTTGCCGAAATTAGTGGGGACGCCAGCCCTGACCGACCTCGGCAGAACGCTCAGCCGGGTGGTTCGCAAGCTGTCGGAAGCGTTCATTTGACAGGGCTCCGATAACACTTTCGTGCAGTCCATGCCCCTTTTGTGTGATTGCTCGATACAAGAACAGGCAGCTATCGTTCGATTTCATGGTCGGCAGAGAGAGCCGGACCCTCTGGGCTTTCCGCCCAAACCTTTACAGAGGAAAGGCTATTCACCGTAGGAACTCTCTAGGCTTTTTGAACCAATACGAACGGATTAGTACTTCATTTATTCCACATAGTTGCAGTCTTTTGCATACAGATCTGATTTGAGTCACTCTTGGAAACAGTCGATTGGGAAATTACTTTCCGCTTCCTTCGATATCTCCGAAATTGCCTGCTCTTGGGTGGGTGCTATCCACTGAGCACCCTGAACATAACAACCGTCTGCTGCCGATCACTTGTTGCATTTTCTGGGCAGCTTTGCTGCGCGGTCTGGATATGTGCTTGCACTTCCCCACAAGGAGACAGGTGATTTCATGAGATCAGTTCCTTTTTTGCGCATGCGGGTGATACTTATCGGCTTGTTCGTTCTCGCTCGGGTCACAAGTCCGGCGTTCGCGGGCACCCTCACCATCACCAGTCCGCAACCCAGCTCCACCGTCCCGGGAGCAGTGTCGATTTCTGCCTCCGCCCGCGAATCTGAGCCCGTTCACCTGGAGATTTGGGACAATGGCAGTAAACTCGGCGACTTCTTCTCCGACTCTGTCAACACCAACCCTGCTTTGCACGAAGGGCC
Source organism: Edaphobacter sp. (assembly GCA_965277545.1). Taxonomy (GTDB): domain Bacteria; phylum Acidobacteriota; class Terriglobia; order Terriglobales; family Acidobacteriaceae; genus Edaphobacter. The sequence goes on along the minus strand of OZ255826.1, from coordinate 3,156,493 downwards.
CCACAACACAACGGTTCTAGCGGTCAGTAGTTCCGGCAAAGTGCTCGACCGGAGCAGCGTCAGCTACAACGTCACCAAACAGTCAGCTCCCGGCGCGGTCGAAATCGCCAGCCCGAGACCCGGTTCGACGAACACCAGTGCGGTAGTCATCTCTGCTACAACCAATGAAACTACCCCGTTTCATCTCGAGATATGGGACAACGGTTACAGATTAGGAGAGATTTACGCCGGCAGCGTCGACGGTGTCTATGTCCTGCCCAATGGATCGCACGTTCTGACCGTTCGAGCCGTCGCCAACAACAATGGATCAGTGATCAGCGACAGCACGGTCAACTACAACGTGGCCGAGAGCTGTTCCAACTCGCGATATATGGAGTGCAACCTCGATCAGATAGGAATTGACAATACCCAGAATGACTGCCATCCCCAGATTGAAAGCCTGTGGGTGGCGAATCCGTGCGGCGGCGGGGTACAAGGAGTCAACCCAACGAATCCGCAAAGCACCTTGCTTGCGCATACAGGCGAAGGAAGTTCCCTTCCCGACCAAGGCAATCTGACGCTGAACGGACACTCCCTCCATCTCCTCGAAGTGCAAGGGAGCAATCCATCGAACGTTTTATTCCGCGGTCAAAGCCCCAACCCGGCGCCCGCCACCGCTGTGGATTCGCACTGGACCCTTGATGAATATGTCTATCTTCCCGACCCCGCCGCTCATCAAGCCTTCGAGATGGATGCCCAATATACTGCCGGCGGGATCTGGACCAAGTTCTATACCCAGTGTGCCTTCAACAAGAAGGATGGAACAGGCTATTGGGCCGTGTTCGATACGTCAACCGGCGGCTGGATCTTCCTGAACGGCAAATCGCAAAATGGACAGACGCCTCCCCTGCTGCCCTGCAACCGGAGCCAGTTCTCTCAGCCGTGGTCTGGATCCAGCAATCCAGGGTTCACCGGTTGGCACCACATCGCCTGGTCCTTCCTCCGCAACTCCGACGGTACCGTCACATTCCAGAGCTTGACCTTCGACGGCACGACAACCCACCTCAACTTCAGGCCGAACAGCCAAAGCGGCGGAAACGTCCGGGACAGCGGCAACTTCAGTGCTCTGATCCAACTCGATGGCGTAGTCAACAGCGACAGACAGCACGACGTCGTGGATGCCTATGTCAGCGAAGTGAATCTCATCCACACGCCCTAGCCTGTATCCTGCTCAACTGCTCCTCGCATCACCAGGCAAGTCGGTTGCGCGAAAGGCTTCCCTTCCTTTCCCTTGGCACAAGCGATTACGGCGCGAAAGCCGTAGGCGTACATGGATCGTAGCCCAGAGTGGAGGGTGTAACGGGGGCCGGCACATTGGGCGGCGGCGTTGCCCACGGAACAGCCGTGAAGTCGAAGAAGTCCAGCAGGTTCGGCTGTGCGGCATCGCGGGCGGTCAGGTACACCGGCGACGGAATAAAACGATCCTCCACAAACTTTAAGATCGCCGTATGATCCATCGGAATATGTGACACATAATGCTTCCGCGTGAAGGGCGAGATCACCATATTCGGCAGCCGGAACCCGAGTTGGGCGGCAAAACCCTGCACCGCGGCAGCGTCTTTGGCATTCGCCCCTGGTTCGGACGAGCCAAGATCGCAATGCAGCGTCGCCATGCCGGGAGGCGACGGCAGGCACGGATTGTAGCTGTCCGCATTGACCGCAATTCCGCGAATGTCCGGGATGGTGGCCTTCCCTGATTGGGTATCGACCGTCGCATCGGTGAAATCGTTGGAATGCCCGGGCACCGGCGGGACGTGGTCGTATGGCCCGCCGCCCTCATCGTAAGAGAGGAAGAAGACCGAACTGCTCCACTCCGGGCTCGCCATGAACGCGTTGACGACCTTTGCCACCTCCGCCTGGCCGGAAAGAATGGATTGGCCCGACCCCGGATGCTCATCGTTCACCCCGTAGCCCGCTTCGATGAACGCGAAGCTCGGCAGGGTGCCGTTGGTCAGATCGGTATAGTACGTTGCCAGCGGCGCGATGTGCGTCGGATCGATGCAGAAGGAGTTCGAAGGATCGTTCACGGCAACCTGCGAGGACATGGTGGGGGGGGTACAGGCGGCGCCGGTCGGGTTCTCGTAGAGATATTTGTACGAGTCCTGGAGCGCAGTGAAATTGGTCGCCGGGTACTCTGCCGTTGCGTTGGCTGAGCAATCGTCTTCGGAAAGGCACGAGCCCTGAGTCACCGTGTAGTAGATCTTCCAGGAGACATTTGCGTTGGTCAGCTCGCTGAAGATGGTCGGAATCGCGAGCTGCGGAAGATGGTCATTGCTGCCAGGATCATGCGTCAGACCCTGCGTTGTGCCGCCCGTAAACGTCGCGATGCGGTTGTCGATGCTCTTGCTCGAGACCGGCGAGAACCAGCGATCGGAAAGCGCAAATTCAGAGGCCATGTAGTAGTAGTAGTTCAGGAACGTCTCATCGTAGTAGCCCATCGCGCGCTGACCGGTAAGATCCGTGAAGTTACCGGAGCAGGTGCCCGAAGCCGAACAGCTCTTCGCAAATCCTTCCGCCGTGTGCACAAACCCATCCATCACAATGTTGCGGGTGGGAGTGAAATCGTACCGGCTCACATCGCCGTAGCTCTCCAGCCACGCCGAAGTCAAATCATCCACACAGGTGCTGGTGAATTTGAATGGAGCGAACGCGGTCCCCTCATCGTTCGCATTGCTGATCGTCGTCAGCTTGTCATCGATTCCATCCACGTTATACGTGTTTCCATCGTCGCCGACATTCAAGCCGTTCGCGGCGCGATATTTATTTAGCAGGCCGAAGTAGCTGTCAAAGCTGCGATTCTCCTGCAGCATGAACACCACGTGGCTGATGGATTGCGAACTGCCCGCCGCGGTTACGGTGACGGCCGCTGTTGCCGTGACATTGCCCCCTACTCCAGTCGCCGTTGCCGTATAAGTCGCACTCGTAGCAGGCGTCACCTTTTGGGTGCCGCCGGTCGGCTGCAAGGTATAGCTGCTGCTGTCTGAGCCGGTCACCGTAACCTGCGTGGCATTCGCCGCGGTGACCGTCAGCACGGACGATCCACCCGACGCAATCGTGCTCGGATCCGCGGTGATCGTGATCGTCGGGGCCGGCACAACCGTGATCGTAGCCGTCGCGGAGACGTTTCCGCCTGGAGCGGACGCAATGCCAGTATACGTCGTCGTGGCCGTCGGAGCGACATTCTGAGTTCCGCCGGCTGGCGGCAGGGTATAGCTGCTGCCGTCACTTCCGGTGACCGTCACCTGGGTGGCGTTGGTTGCAGTGACGCTCAGCGTGGACGATGCACCCGACGCGACAGAAGTCGGGTTCGCGCTGAGTGTGATCGTCGCTCCCGTACCAACGGTTACGGTCGCGGTCGAAGTGATCTTGCCCCCGGCTAATGCAGTAGCGATCGCTGTATAAGTGGTCGTGGCTGCCGGGGTGACCTGCTGGGTTCCGCCGGTCGGCGGCAGGGTATAACTGCTGCCGTCGCTTCCTGTGACCATCACCTGACTCGCGTTGGTCGCCGTAACGCTCAAGGTTGCAGAGCCACCCGGAGAGATGGAAGCAGGGCTCGCGCTAAACGTGACCGTCGGTGCCGGACTCACCGTAACCGTAGCTGTTTGAGTGACATTGCCGCCAACGTTGCCTGTGGCCGTCGCGGTGTAGGTCGTTGTTGCGGTCGGCGAAACCGTCTGGCTGCCCCCGGTAGGCGGCAAGGTATAGCTTGTACGATCCGATCCGGTCACCGTCACCTGCGTTGCATTGCTCGCCGTGATGCTGAGCGTAGATGAGCCTCCCGCAGTGATCGAAGCCGGAGTGGCCGCGATCGTCACGCTTGCCCCCGAACCGACCGTAACGGTCATCGAAGCCGAAACCTTGCCGCCGCTTGCGTTCGTCGCGACCGCCGTGTAGGTCGTAGTCGCGGCCGGGGTCACCGTCTGCGTCCCGCCGGTCGGCGACAAGCTATACGGATAAGGCAGCAACGGAGTATCGGTGCCAAAGATCTGCACCTGCGTGGCATTTGCCGCGGTCACCGTGAGCACAGAGGAGGCGCCCTGCGCAATGGACGTTGGGCTTGCCACGATCGCGACCGTGGGTGCCGGAGCGACCGTAATCGTCGCCGTAGCGGAGCTTGTTCCGCCGCCTGTTCCCGTCGCAACTGCCGTATAGGTTGTCGTTGCAGCCGGAGTTACCGTCTGCGTCCCGCCCGCCGGCGAAAGCGTATAGCTGCTGCCATCGCTCCCGGTAACCTTCACCTGCGCGGCGTTCATCGCGGTGACGCTCAATACAGAAGAGCCGCCCGCGGCAATCGACGTCGGACTCGCGCTGATGACGATGTTCGATGCTGGAGAACTCGCAACCGTGACCGTCGCCGTCGCGGTGGCTTTGCCGCCGGTTCCGGTCGCAGCTGCCGTATAGGTTGTCGTTGCAACAGGGGTCACCGCCTGGGTGCCGCCGGTCGGCGATAGTGTATAGCTGCTGCCGTCGCTTCCTGTCACCACCACCTGGGCGGCATTGGTCGCGACGACAGTCAGCGAAGCAGACCCGCCGGGCGCAACACTGGTCGGGGACGCATTGATCGACACCGTGGGAACCGACGCTGCGGTCACTGTAACCGTAGCCGTCGCGGTGACTTTGCCGCTGGCGCCGGTCGCAATCGCCGTGTAGGTCGTCGTCGCGGACGGAGTGACGTTCTGCGTGCCACCGTTAGCCGGCATGCTATAGCTGCTGCCGTCCGTCCCTGTCACTGTGACCTGCGTCGCATTCGCCGCGGCCACACTGAGGACCGACGAGCCCCCTTGTGAAATCGCAGCCGGACTCGCACTCAGGGCTACCGTCGGCATCGCCGGGTCGGTCTGGCCGCTGACCGCGCCTCCACCGCATCCAGCAAGCAACAGCAGCCAGGCTGCGCAGGAGAGGAGTGCGACGTGGACAAGGAAACGGGAGACAAACCGGGGAGGACGCATCGACGACACTAGAAACTCCTGTACTCTACCGTCACCCTAGCACGTCTGTTGCCAATCTGTTATAGCGCAAAATCTTCACAAAGCGAAGAATTTTCGCTGATTTGTTCTCTCATCAACACACCAAATGCGTCGGCTTCATGCAAAGAAGAAAACATTTTCACTTATCCTGTGCAATTTATTGCTACCTAAACCGTCGCCAGTTATCCACACATCACCTAACAAGCGACGAGCACACGACCTGAGTGAGCAGCCAAGCGGAAACTTTGCTCCCTCGGCCAGAGGCACAAAAGAGGCGGACCAGTCTAGGCCAAGTTCAGTCTTTTTTGCCTCACGCTATTTTCAGATTTCTAATGTCCCCGCCACGTCTGCCAAGCCTGATCTACCAATAGTTAAAGGTAGTCCTATCCATATAGGTTGTGTTGGAGTGCATCGCGTAGTCCCCATCCATCTGGTAGTTGATGGTCATGCCCCACCAGTTGCCGGGCACCCGAAACGGAGCGACCGTCTGATTAATGTAGTGGGTCACGCCGTTCACGCTGATCGACTGATAGAGGAGATCATTGTTCGCCTCCCGCTGCACTTGGAGGGTGACGTGATTCCACGCAGCATTGTTGAGATTGCACCCAATGCCAGTGGAAAACCAGTGCGCTGTGACATTATTCCAGATGTCCCAATCCCCATCGCCCAGATGGTTGCACTGCGTCCCCCACTCCATGCCTACGCCGTAGATGTACATGTTGATATCGAATTCTAGCGACTGCGTAACCCCCAGATTCGGCACATAGACGTAAGTGTCCAGGCTGAAGTTATGCAGGCTCGGAATCAACTTATGATCGTGGTCCTGGAGATTGGTAGTGTTGCCGTCGCCCATGATGTCGTTGTAAAACAGCACATCCGCGTAAGGCGTTGTACCTCCTATATTGAAACGGATGGAATCCCCATCGAGCGAAACGGAGCCGTCGTGCTGATTAAACGAATAGTACAGTCCCCGGCATGGCGAGCAGACATTATCGGAGGGTGGTAGTTCTCCCCATACCTTCCAGTCAGGGCTGGTCTCAAGGTTGGTAATCGAGTTCCCACCGCCGCCATTGCCATTTCCACCACCATTGCTGCCGCCTCCGCCAACGGTCACCGTAACCGGGGTTTTGGCGGCCCCCCCGCAGCGATCCCACTCCTGCACGACCGTGTACTGTGTGCCCCCGCCTAAGTTCAGTTGCGTGTTCAGCTTGTTTCCGCCTGTCTGATAGACGAGTTGATTATTGACATACACTCCCATCGCCGCCACGCCTGCGGGGCAATTCGTGGTGGCCGTCGCCGTGTAGGGCGTGGGGGAACTCACCATGCTGCCGTTCTGTGGCGAAGTCACGGCAACGCCAACCTGGTTGTTGACGGTTAGATTGATGGTGGTGGTGGTTGCGCCGCCGCAGCGATCCCACTCCTGGACCACCGCCTTATGGTTGCCGGAGCTGAGATTCAGGCTTGTGTTGAGGCTGGTTCCGCCTACCTCATAGGCAAGATTATTGTCGATGTAGATGCCCATCGCCGCCACGCCCTGATAACAGGTGGTATTCGCGTTCGCAACAAATTGCACATTCGAGTTAACCGACTCTCCGTTGTACGGAGTGCTGACGATCACAGTTGCGAAAGTAGGTGCGGTCACCACAAACGTGAGTATGGCCAGAGCGTAGGGAAAAAATTTCATGATTCTGCCTTATCTGGAAGATGAGTACTGCGTTATTCGGATCGGCGGCTTCCAGAAGAGCAGTCCAGCACAGAAATACCTGACATTCGGTTTGTCAGAGTTCCAGGGACACCACTGCCCGCAGGAACAACTCACAAGCCGGACTTTTCCCACAATGCAGAAGGCCGTGATGGGCCGCTCTGGCAATGGCAAGCGTCAGCTTGCAGCCGGTCAGGAGCTCGCGTCGACCCGGGTCTTGGGAAAAGTGCTGCAGTTTCGCAAATGCAAGGCAACTAAGTTTGTTTCAAGGGAATCATAGTACGAGCTGACTACGTTGCAATAGGCACAATGGATTTATTTTGAGATGAAAAACAGGATGGTCGCAGTCCTGTCCAGCATGACTGGTAAATTACCTCTCCCCCGAGGCCAATAACTACCAGGTTCAAGCTCAGTTTTACTTATTCCCGAGCTTAGTCATGCCATAGTCCAGGCTATGCATTGTTATGCACTGAGTCAGCGAAGCAAATACTTCCCTCGGATGTTGCGATCGACGAATCGAATTCGACTTGAGACAAAGGAGTAGTCGTCGGGCTGGGCCGTCCGCTTGGGTAAGAGTACTTGCTCTGTCTGCGGATGTTGCGCCCTCTTCCAGACCGCTCCGGTATCTCAGTTCAAAGGAGAAGTTCTCTTAGCCGGAAGGAACCTGGCCCACGAGATCCGCCGCGCTTTTGGAAGGGGAGACGAACGCGTCAAAGTGAGGACCGTTCCCCCGTACGGCGATCCCGCGCTGATTGGAGAACTCCCGGAAGCCCTCTTCGCCATGGTGGCGGCCCATACCGCTGAGGCCGACTCCACCGAAACCGAGTGCCTTCAGCCCAGCCTGAATCGCGCATGCATTGATCGCAGCTCCGCCGGAGACCGTCTCCGCAAGGATACGCTCGATCGTCGGCACGTCCTCGCCCAGCACATATACCCCGAGCGGACGCTCGCCGGCATTGATCTGCTCGATTACCTCATCTACGTCGTCGTACGGAATGACAGGCAGGATGGGTCCGAAGATCTCCTCCTGCATGATCCGTAGTCCAGGCTTCGGATCGAGCACCAGCGACAACGGCATCCGGCGGCTCTTCCGATCGATCCGGCCATCTTTCTCAAGAGGGACGACGCGGCACCCGGCGGCCTCAGCCTCTCGAAGCATATCGCCGATCCGGTCGAGGTGGCGTTCCGAAATGATGCCTGTGCATTCAGCCGAACGGGCATACTCGGGCAAAGCCTGATCCATAAACTCGGCCGCGATCCTGGCAAAGTTGTCGAGCTCAGCGCGCGGCACAAAGCAATGATCGACGGTGACGCACATCTGCCCGTTCTTAATCACCTTGACCCCAATTACGGTCTTGATTATGTCGGGCTTGACGCTGCCGGGAAGAAGCACAGCCGGGCATTTGCCGCCGAGCTCTAGGGTGACTGGCGTAAGGTTCTCGGCCGCTGCGGCCATGACCTGCCGCCCTACGTTCGAGCTTCCCGTGTAAAGCAGGTGATCGAAGGGTAGAGCCGTGAACGCGCGGGCAAGCTCCAGGCCGCCGACGGCAACATAGACGAGGTCCGGAGAGAAGGTCGCCGAGACCATCTCCCGCATCAACGCGGCGGAAGCAGGCGCGAACTCCGATGGCTTCAGCATGACGCGGTTCCCGGCCGCAAGCATGTCGACCATAGGACCGATGCCGATCTCGAAGGGAAAGTTCCACGGAACGATATTGCCGACCACACCCTTGGGTTGGCTCTTGATAAGGGCGCGCAGTACACCTTGATAAGCCGGGTCGACCTCGCGTGCGATCGGGCGCATCCACTCTTCAAGATGGGCCAGGGCGTACTCGACCCTCGCAGTGACAGCGTTCACTTCGAGTGCTTCGGCGGCGGGAACAGGGTGGGCGCCGAAGTCCGCGCTCAACGCCGCATAGATCCGCTCCCGGTACGCCTGCATCATGGCAACGATGCGCTGGAGCCGCTCGCGCCGCACGGCAAGGCTTGGCTGCCGGTCCGCGGCAAAGGCGCGACGCTGGATTTGAAAGGCCTCGCGCAGTTCCTGAATGGCCGCCGAGTCGCCAGAGACGCCTGGCGCTGTGTCTGTTCCTTGCGCTTCTAAAAGTGCCATAGCCCGCTCTTTCCTGCTTTGTCGCCGTTGCGCTTCAATCGGGGGACTGCAAGCGCTCGACTCTCCGCTGCCTTGCAACCGCACAATCTTAACAGGTCGCAAGGAACAGGAGCAATCAGCACAATGCGCAGGCTTCGCTCGATCAGGCAGTCCATGCCGTAGTTCCATGACGAAGAGCGCGCGGCGCGTTGAAAGTCGCCGATGGGTGAATTGGCCGGAAAGGCGCTCCAGAAATCTTAACGGGAACGCCCTGAGAGACGTGGCGAGCGGGCATTTACAGGCGCGGATGACAGCGCTCTTGCCGGACTTTCGTGTTAGTCCCGTGACGGACGCTACGAGAAATGCCCAAAAAGGCCGCGATTTCGCAAGATTCACTCACACTTTCGAACTATGGATGGATCTTGAGCGCTGCGTCATTCTGAGACAGGATGAACGGTACCTCTGTTCACTGCGCAGCTCACCTCGTTTCCGGCGAAGACGCAGGCTGGCACAAACGAGCACGGTTCGGAAGTTGCACCTCTGGCGTTGCCAGCGTCGTTCTCGCCTTCAGAGTTTCCAGGCAAGGGAAGAAAACAAGGGTGACGCGAGTTCGCGGCTAACGCGACCGTGCGCCCTCCATCATCCCCTGCAGATCCTCTCCTGGCTATTAGAAGCTTCACGGAGATTTTGTATGTCGCGTTGTCGCCTTGGTTTGAAGAAGTGCTTTGGGTCTTTTGGTTCGATGGCCAGGACTTTCGCGGGCGCCGCATGGATGGCGGCGGCTTTGCTGATGGTCCTCGCCGGCGCCCAGGCCGAGGCTCAGACGGCGACCACGACGACGCTCACCGTGAGCCCAGCAAGCGCCGCGTACGGATCTGTTCTCGGTATGACTGCGACGATAGCGGGTGGCGGAACCTCGGTGGCCGGCGGTACGGTCACCTTTCGCGACACGCACGGCGTCATCACCGAGGTGCTTGGCACGGTGCAGGTGCAATCGGCAAATGGCGCCAAAGGCACTGCGGTGCTGCAACACCCGTTGAGTGGAATCGGCAATCACTCGATCGTCGCATCGTTCAATGGAATCAAGGCGTATGCGGCGAGCAGTTCGTCTTCTAAAAGTGTAACCATCACGGGTCTCTATCCGACGACCGGCAGTCTTTCGTCAACCGGTGGATCGACAGGCAACTGGTCCTTGCAGGCAACCTTCGTCGGTACCGGAAACGGCAGCCTCGCTCCGACAGGAAGCGTCTCTCTGCTCGATACCTCCAATAGCAGCCTGCTCCTCGGAACCTCCAGTCTAGGCATGGGTACGGCGGGACAACAGACGGTCGCAGGAAGCACATCACCCGTTACGGTTGGCAATCATCCTCAGAGCGTAGCTGCCGGGGACTTCAACGGGGACGGCTATGTTGACCTCGCCGTGCTGAACAGCAGCGACAAGACAGTCAGCATTCTCACCGGGGATGGCAAAGGCGGGTTTACCGCATTGTCGACGACAACCGCGACCGGCGCAGGGCCTACGGCGCTTGTGGCGGGAGACTTCGACGGAGATGGAAAGCTGGATCTCGCGGTGGCGAACAGCACCGACGGCACCATCTCGATTCTGCTGGGGAACGGCAACGGTACGTTCAAGACGCCGGTGAAGACGTACTCCTTGCCGCCCGTCCCACTGGCTACGACGGCTGCGACGTCGCTGGTCGTCGGCGACTTCAACGGAGATGGAATCCCTGACCTTGCGGTGGCGGAGAGTGCGTCGCTTATCGTGCTGGGCACCCCGTTGAACGGCGTCGTCAATGTGATGCTTGGGGATGGAACGGGCGCCTTTCCCAGCGCCAGCATCACCCAGATCGTTGTCGGCATTCTTCCGTCGGCGGTGGTAGCGGGCGACTTCAACGGAGACGGCAAGCTCGACTTCGCGGTGACAAACGAATCAGACAACACGATCAGCGTCTTGTTAGGCAATGGGAACGGCACGACGTTCAGTCAGGCTCCAGGCTCGCCCGCCACCACCGGAGCCGGAAGCAAACCCGCCGCGATGGTCGCAGCTGATTTCAACAACGATGCCGTGCTGGATCTTGCAGTGGCCGAGAGCGGCAGCAACCAGATCGGCATCTTCAAAGGAAACGGCGATGGCTCCTTTACTGCCCTCACGAGTTCGCCGGCGGTGGGCACGGCTCCGCTATCGATCACCGTGGGAGACTTCAACTCCGATGGCAAGGTAGACCTCGCCGTAGGCAATTCAGGACAAACCACTGCCAGCTTGCTGCTGGGCAACGGAGATCTCAGCTTCCAGACGCAAACAACCGCTTCGGCTGGCAACACCCCCACCGGGATTGCGGCGGAGGACTTCAACGGCGACGGCGCAACCGACCTCGCCGTGGCCAATAGTGGAAGCAATACGGTGAGCATCCTGTTGAACCAGCAGACCGAGACGGCCAGCGCCTTGTTCTCAGGCATCTCGATTCCAGGCAGCGGATCCAATCACCTGGTGGATGCAGCCTATGCAAAGGACAGTAACTACCAGGCGAGCACAACAAATACGCTCGCGCTGGCTTCCACGCAGATCAAGACCTCCACCCTGCTGAGCGTCTCGACGACAACTCCCACTCCCGGACAGCAGGTCGTGATCACGGCAACGCTCCAGCCTTCGCTCGTCGGCAGTCTGGCCCCTTCCGGAACCGAGACCATCGTCTTCACCGACAACGGGACGGCGATCGGATCGCCCGTCGTGCTCACCAGCGGAACGGCTACGCTGAACACGACGAGCCTCGCCTCTGGGATTCACAGCATCGTGGCGACCTATGCGGGCGATACGAACTTCGCCGGCAGCGCCTCGTCGCCTATGACGGTGACGGTGGCCAAAGCGACGCCGGCGATCACCTGGGCGACGCCGGCTGCGATCAGCTATGGCATGCTCGTGTCGAGCATACAACTCAACGCGACAGCGTCTGTCACTGGCGTCTTCACTTACAGTGTGGCGCCGTATACGCTGTTGGCCGCCGGCAGCTATCCCATTACAGCTACCTTCACCCCGGCGAACACGACCGTATACACAACGGCGACTGCGACCGTCACGCTGGTCGTCAATCCAGCCAATCCTCAGATCAACTGGCCGGCGCCCGCCGCGATCACCTACGGAACCGCATTGAGCGGCATTCAGCTTGACGCAACCGTGTCGGTCTATAACCAGGTTCCGCTGTCTAGCTTCTATAACGTTTACGGCATCTACACGAACGGCTCGACGTACAGCACGGGAGGCTTCGATGCAGGAGCTTCGTCCTACTCCTCGAACCTGCTCGGCACATCTGTCACGTGGAACAACATCACTTATCAGCTCGGACCAGCCAACGCCCCCGATGCGGTGAGCAATACAACCATCAGTCTTCCGGCTGGGCACTACGCCGGGCTGGCGATGCTGGGCGCGCTGGTCAACAATGCCACCGCCGCAAACACCTTCGTCGTCACCTACACAGATGGAACCACCGCCTCGGTGACGCAGAGCTTGAGCGACTGGGTCTATCCGCTCAACTATCCCGGCGAATCCAACATCACCTGCGTCCCCTACCGCAACGAGTCAAATGGGGGCCAGGACGGCCATCTGACCTGCGTCTACGGATACCAGATTCCGCTGGATAGCACGAGGATCGTGCAAAGCATTCAGCTCCCGCAGACGCGAAACGTGGTGATGCTGGCGATGGCGCTGGTCAGCCCGCCTGTACCGGGAACGTTGACCTACAATCCAGCCTCCGGCGCGGTTCTTCCAACCGGGGAGAATACGCTTTCGGCCAGCTTCACTCCCACAGACCAGAAGAATTTTACCAGCGCTTCCGCCAGTGTGCCTGAACTCGTCAATCCGGCGAACTCCACGACGCTGGTGTGGGCGACTCCGGCGCCAATTACCTACGGAACAGCGCTCAGCTCGACGCAGCTCAACGCCGTCGCCCAAACAATTCCCGGAACGACCTCGGTCGCGCTCTCGTCCTACTACCGCGTCAATGCATTTCAGAGCAACGGATCCACCTTTTCTACCGGCGGCTTCGACAACGCCGGCAATGCGTACTCGTCCAATCTGCTCGGCAGCTCCATCGTCTGGAACGGCCAGACCTTTCTTCTGGGCCCGGCGAACCTGCCCAGCGCGGTGACGAGCACCACGATTGCGCTGCCGCAAGGAAACTTCGCGACCTTGTCGCTGATCGGCGCGGCGGCCGCGACCGGCCAGACGGGCCAGACATTTACCGTCACCTACACCGACGGGACCACCACAACCTCGAATCTGAGCATGAGCAGCTGGACAAAATCGGCCAGCTATCCCGGCGAAACGATCGTCTCGACCACGGCCTTCGAAAATAACGGCGGCGGCGGCGAGAACCCCGGAAACGTTTCGCTGTACGGATATCAGATCTCGCTCAACAGCGCCAAGGTCGTACAGAGCATCACGCTGCCGAACAACCGCAATATCGTCATCGTAGCGATGTCGCTCAATACCTCGTCGACTCCGGCGGTCGTGCCGGGCATGTATGTGTACACTCCGCCTGCCGGCACGGTCCCGGCAGTGGGGACCATACCGCTCAGCGTAGTCTTCACCCCGACGAACACAAACTACGGAAGCGCTACCGCCACGGTCAACCTGGTGGTAGGCAAACAAGCACTCCTAGTCGCTTCGAACTCTGAGACTGCGGTGTACGGCTCGACCGTGCCTCCCTACAGCTACACCATCACCGGTTTTGTGGGTGCGGACACCCAGGCGAGTTCGGTCACAGGCGCTCCCGGGCTGACGACGACCCCGGCGACGCCGGCGACCGTCAACACCTATCCGATCGTCACCTCGCTTGGCTCTCTGGCTTCGACAAACTACAGCTTCACCTTCGCCAACGGCTCGTTGACCATCACGCAGGCCACCCCGGTCGTGACCTGGCCTACTCCGGCGAGCATCAACTATGGAACCCCGCTCTCGACGGCTCAACTTAACGCCACCGCCTCCGTCGGAGGCAGGTTCACCTATACCCCAGCCACCGGGAGCGTACCCACTGCCGGCACCGATACTCTTTCGGTTACATTTACGCCGACCGACAGCACCGACTACGCAAGCGTCACGCAAACAGTTTTGCTGAAAGTAAACCAGGCAGCCCCCCTCGTCACCTGGGCGACGCCCGCGAGCGTTCCGTATGGCACTGCACTTTCCTCTGCTCAACTCAACGCCACCACTTCGGTCGGCGGAGCCTTTGCCTACACCCCTGCTCTAGGCGCCATCCCAAGTGCCGGCAGCGACACGCTCAGCGTCACCTTCACGCCCACCGACACGACCGACTACACCCCCGTGACGAAGACCGTGCAACTCACGGTCACGCAGGTCACTCCGACCGTTACCTGGGCAACTCCGGCGAGTGTCCCCTATGGCACTGCGCTCTCCTCGGCTCAATTGAACGCAACGGCTTCGGTCGGCGGAAATTTCGCCTACACCCCTGCTCTCGGCGCCATCCCAAGCGCCGGCAATGACACGCTCAGCGTCACTTTCACGCCCACTGACGCAACGGACTACACCCCCGTAACGAAGACCGTGCAACTGGCCGTCACGCAGGTCACTCCGACCATCACCTGGGCAACTCCAGCGAGCATCGTGTACGGCACTCCCTTGTCCGCGACGCAGCTGAATGCGACCTCTTCGGTGCCGGGCACCTTCACCTACAGTCCAGCTTCGGGAACTAGTCTCTCTGCCGGAACCCAGACCCTCACCGCGACCTTCACCCCCAGCGACACCACTGATTACACTCTCCAGACGGCCACCGCAACTCTGACAGTGATCCGCGCCACGCTGACACTCTCGGCCGCCGACGCAACGCGTCCTTACAACACGGCCAATCCGATCTTCACGGCCACAGTCGCTGGCGCAGTCAACGGAGACACCTTTACGGAGGCGATCGCGACTCCTGCCACGATCTCCTCCGCTCCGGGCGCCTACCCCATCACCCCTGCGGTCGTTTACTGTGCAGGAGCGCCAGGCTGCACGGATGTGCTGGCTCTGAACGCCGGCGGTCCGGCAGTCGGGATCTTTGCCGCTGACAACGATTACGTCAACGGCATCACCTACACCACGACCTCTCCCGTCACCACCGCAGGCGTCACCAACGCGGCTCCAGCTTCGGTCTACCAGACCGAACGATCAGGCGCATTCACCTATACCTTGCCTGGTCTCACCCCGAATGCCTCGTACGCAATCCGCCTCCACTTCGCCGAAATCTATTTCAACGCAGCCGGTAAGAGGCTGTTCAACGTCGCGATCAACGGCACTCCCGTACTGAAAAATTTCGACGTCTTCGTCGCTGCCGGAGGCGCGAACAAGGCGCTGGTCGAATCGTATACCGCCAGTGCAGACAGCACGGGAAAGATCGTCATCGACTTCACTCAAGGAAGCATCGACTACCCCAAGATCAGTGCCATCGAGATCCTCAGCGTCGCAACACCAAGCAACTCCTACCTCAATAACTACAACGTGGTGGTCAACCCCGGAACGCTCACCATCACAGCCGTCACTCCCACCATCACCTGGGCTCCCGCGCCCATCACCTACGGCAACGGCTTGAGCTCGGCTCAGCTCAATGCCAGCGCCTCGGTCCCCGGATCCTTCACCTACAGCCCTGCCGCAGGCGCCATCCTGGCTGCGGGTACCCAGACCTTGAGCGCAACCTTCACGCCCACGGATTCCAACTACCCCACACAGAAAGTCACCGCCCAACTCACGGTGAACCCAGCGACACTGACGCTCACTGCCGCAAACGCGACGCGGCCCTACAACACCCCGAACCCAACCTTTTCCGGAACGATCGTCGGCGCCGTGAACAGCGACACCTTCACCGAGACTTTTTCTACCCCCGCCACGTTGACGTCCAGCATTGGACCGTATGTCATCACCCCTTCGGCAAGCGGTCCGAAGCTGGCCAACTACACCGTCATCGTCAACCCGGGCACGCTGACCATCACCCAGGCCGCCGCGGTGCTTAGCTGGAGCACTCCCGCGGCGATCACCTACGGCATCGCGCTCTCCGCAACCCAGCTCAATGCCTCGTCCACAGTTCCCGGAAATCTCACCTACACCCCGGCCCCGGGTACCATTCCCACCGCGGGCACAGATACGCTCTCGGTGAGCTTCACTCCGACAGACAGCACCGACTACGCACCGGCCACCGCCACCGTGCAACTTCTGGTCAACCAGGCGACGCCGGTCATCACATGGGCAAATCCGGCCCCACTTCCCTACGGCACCCCCTTATCGACCACTCAGTTGAACGCGACCGCGTCGGTGGGCGGCACATTCACCTATTCCCCAGCCCTTGGCGCGACCCCCGCCGCAGGCAACGCCACCCTGTCGGTCACCTTCACCCCAACCGACTCGAAAGACTACACCACCGCGACCAAAACCGTGACCCTGGTCGTAACTCAGGCGACGCCGGTGATCACCTGGGCAAATCCGGCCGCGATTACCTTTGGCGCCACGCTTTCTGGAACGCAGTTGAACGCCGCTACTCCGATCGCTGGCAGCTTCGCCTATACCCCAGCGGCAGGCAGCACTCCGGCCGCGGGCACCGATACGTTATCGGTCACCTTCACTCCCACCGATACCGCAAATTACACAACCGCGACCAAGACGGTACAGATTGTCGTCACTCAAGCCACCCCGGTGCTCACCTGGACAAATCCGGCCAGTATCGTGTACGGCACAGTGCTGTCCACAGTGCAACTGAATGCCATGTCCTCGGTCGCCGGCTCGTTCGCGTACTCACCTGCCGCAGGCTCCATTCCAGCCACCGGAACCGATTCTCTGACGGTCACCTTCACCCCCACCGACGCAAGCAGCTACACGACAGCAACCAAGACCGTGCAGATCGTAGTAACGCAAGCAACGCCAGGGATCACCTGGGCAACTCCTGCCGCCATCACCTATGGAACGGCATTGTCCTCTACCCAGCTGGATGCGAGCTCATCCGTCGCAGGTACCCTGTTCTATTCTCCGGCCGGCGGCACAGTTCCCGTCACCGGAACCGACACTCTGACGGTGACGTTCACCCCCACCGATACGGCCAACTACACTACGGCAACCAAGAGCGTCTCCCTCGTCGTCAACCAGGCCGTTCCCGTGATCACGTGGTCCAATCCGGCCTCGATCGTCTACGGCACCGCCCTGACGACCACTCAACTCAACGCCACCGCTTCGGTCGGCGGATCGCTTACCTACACTCCCGCGGTAGGCGCCGTTCCCGCCGCTGGCACCGATACTCTGTCTGTCACATTTACGCCGACCGATGGCGTGAACTACGCACCCGTTACCAAAACAGTACAGATCGTCGTGTCGCAAGCTACGCCGGGCATCACGTGGTCAAACCCCGCCCCGATCTCTTACGGCACCACGCTTTCGACAACCCAGCTCAACGCGACCTCCTCAATCGCCGGCGCCTTTGCGTACTCGCCAGCCGCCGGCACCACACCGTCGACCGGAACCGATACCTTGTCGGTCCTGTTTACTCCGACCGACTCGAATTACACGACCGCGACGAAGACCGTCACACTCGTTGTCAACCCCGCCGTCCCGATCATTACCTGGACGCCCCCCGCAAGCATCTCGTATGGAACGGCTCTCTCTTCTGCACAGCTCAACGCCTCGGCTTCGGTACCCGGAACTCTGACCTACACCCCAGCAGCCGGCAGCATTCCAGGCGCGGGCACGGACACGCTCTCCGTCACGTTTACGCCAAACGACGCCGTCAACTACTCCAGCGTCACAAAGACGGTGGCCCTCACCGTTACGCAGGCTGCTCCGGTGCTCACCTGGGCCACTCCACCAAGCATCCCCTACGGCACGGCGCTCTCAAACACGCAGCTTGACGCCAGTTCCTCCGTTGCGGGTTCGTTCGTGTATACACCGGCTGCCGGCAGCATCCCAGGCGCAGGCACAGACACACTCTCCGTCACCTTCACTCCGAAGGACACGACGAACTACTCAGTAGCCACCCAGACCGTGCAGCTAGTCGTCACGCAGGCTGCTCCGGCGATCACCTGGCCAACTCCGGCCAGCATCGTATACGGAACAACTCTCTCTGCCACTCAGCTTGACGCAAGTTCTTTAGTTGCCGGTTCCTTCGCGTACACACCGGCTGCGGGGACTGTTCCTGCTGCGGGAACCGACACCCTTTCGGTCACCTTCACCCCGAAGGACACGACGAACTACTCAGTAGCCGCGCAAACCGTGCAGTTGATTGTCACGCAGGCTGCTCCAGCGATCACCTGGCCTACTCCGGCCAGCATTGTCTACGGGACAACTCTCTCTACAACTCAGCTTGACGCCAGTTCTCCCGTCGCGGGTTCGTTCGTTTACACGCCCGTTGCGGGCAGCATCCCGGCGGCCGGCACAGACACGCTCTCGGTCACCTTCATCCCGAAGGACACCGTCAACTACTCAGTGGTCACGCAAACCGTGCAGCTGGTCGTCACGCAGGCGGCTCCAGCGATCACCTGGCCCACTCCGGCAAGCATTGTCTACGGAACAATTCTCTCTGCGACTCAGCTTGACGCAAGTTCTCCAGTCGCGGGTTCCTTTGTCTACACGCCCGCTGCGGGCAGCATCCCGGCCGCCGGCACAGACACCCTCTCAGTCACCTTCACCCCGAAGGACACCGTCAACTACTCGCCAGCCATCCAGACCGTGCAGCTCGTGGTAACAGCGGCGGCGCCTGCGATCACGTGGGCAACTCCGGCCCCGATTACCTACGGAACGGCCCTAACTTCTCTTCAGCTCGATGCCAGCTCCCCTATCGCCGGTTCCTTCGCCTACAGCCCCGCGTCTGGCAGCATCCCTGCCGCCGGCGCCGCGACTCTCTCGGTCACCTTCACTCCGACGGACAAAGTCAACTACACGACATCGACCAAGACAGTAACACTGACCGTCAATCAAGCCGCGCCCGTGATCACCTGGCCGGTTCCAGCGGCCATCAGCTTCGGCACCCCCCTCTCGATCGCGCAGCTCGACGCTACGACCACCATTCCCGGAAGCTTCGCCTACACCCCGGCCGCCGGCAGCATCCCCGTCGCAGGCACCGACACGCTTTCGGTTGTCTTCACCCCAACCGATGCGACGAACTACTCCTCGGCCACCCAGACGGTGCAGTTGACCGTCAATCAAGCCACTCCGGGCATCACCTGGAACACTCCTGCTTCAGTTCCCTTCGGCACCGCGCTCTCCAACATCCAGCTCGATGCGACCTCGCCAGTCCCGGGCAGCATGGTGTACACCCCGCCGGCCGGCACCATCCCTCCTGTGGGCACCGATACGCTCTCGGTCACCTTCACGCCGACCGATACTTCGAATCAATCGAGCGCGACCAAGACGGTGCAGCTAGTCGTCACGCAGGCCGTTCCAGTCATCACCTGGGCTCCTCCCGCAGGCATTGTCTATGGCACGCCGCTCTCGAATGCTCAACTCAACGCGACCGCTTCGGTCGGCGGCACATTCGCCTACAGCCCAGCCCTCGGCAGCACTCCGGCGGCGGGATCTGACACCCTCTCGGTCACCTTCACGCCGACCGACACGACCGACTACACCACGGTGACCAAGACGGTCACGCTTACCGTCAGCCAGGCCGCTCCCACCGTCACCTGGGCGACTCCTGCAGGAATCTCCTTCGGCACCGTGCTGTCCTCGACACAGTTGAACGCGACAGCTTCGGTCGGCGGCGCCTTTGCCTACTCCCCCGCCGCGGGAACAACGCCCGCCGCGGGCAACGACACGCTCTCGGTCACCTTTACCCCGACCGACACTAAGAACTATCAGCCCGTGACACAGACGGTGCAGCTTGCCGTAAGTCAGGCCTCTCCGGCGATCACGTGGCCGACCCCGGCGGCCATCACCTATGGCACGGCGCTGACCAGCGCGCAGCTTGACGCCTCCTCGCCGGTCGACGGAACCTTCATCTACACCCCCGCAGCAGGAACCACGCCGGGAGCCGGAACCGATACCCTCTCTGTGACCTTCACGCCGAAGGACGGCTCCGACTACTCGCCGATCACCAAGACGGTGCAGCTTGTCGTCAACCCGGCCAATCCTGTCCTTACCTGGGCGACGCCTTCTGCCATCACCTTCGGAACAACTCTTTCGACAGCCCAGCTCAACGCTTCGGCTTCGGTCCCCGGATCGATGGTCTACACCCCAGCCGCCGGCAGCACACCCGCCGCGGGGACTGACACGCTCTCGGTCATCTTCACTCCGCAGGACGCGACCAATTACGCTCCGATCACCAAGACCGTGCAGCTTGTCGTCAACCCGGCAACGCCTGTCATCACCTGGGCCAATCCCGCGAGCATCACCTTCGGCACAACGCTTTCGAGCCTTCAGCTGAACGCCAGCGCTTCGGTCGCGGGATCGATGGCATACACGCCGGCCGCTGGAAGCACTCCCGCCGCTGGGACCGACACGCTCTCGGTCACCTTCACCCCGCAAGATACTGCCAGCTATACCACCGTCACCAAGACAGTGCAGATCGTCGTAACACAAGCGGCGCCCGCCATCACCTGGGCGACTCCGGCCAACATCGTCTACGGAACAACACTCTCTGCAACTCAGCTCAACGCGAGCTCTCCGGTCGCGGGTTCCTTCGCATATACGCCCGCCGCCGGCAGCGTTCCGGCGGCTGGCACCGATACGTTGTCCGTCACCTTCACGCCGAAGGACACAACCAACTATGCAGTCGCCACCCAGACCGTACAGCTGGTCGTGACCCAGGCGGCTCCTGTCCTTACCTGGGCGACGCCGTCCAGCATCCCGTACGGCACGGCGCTGTCCTCGGCGCAACTGGATGCCTCTGCCTCGGTGCAAGGCGCCTTCGTATACACCCCGGCTCTCGGAACCATCCTGGGCGCAGGCACAAACACGCTCTCGGTTGCCTTCACCCCGAAGGACACAACCAACTACTCCGTGGCGATCCAGACCGTACAGCTCATCGTCACCCAGGCTGGCCCCGTCATCACCTGGGCCACTCCGGCCAGCATCGTCTACGGCACGGCGCTCTCCAGTACTCAGCTTGACGCCAGCTCCTCGATCCCCGGCGCGTTCGCCTACACTCCTGCCGCGGGCAGCATTCCTGCTGCAGGCACGAACACGCTTTCGGTCACCTTCACACCCAAGGACACCCTCAACTACTCCGTAGCCACCCAGACCGTACAACTCCTCGTCACCCAGGCTGCTCCGGGCATCACCTGGGCCCCTCCGGCGAGCATCGTCTACGGCACGGCGCTTTCGAATACACAACTCGACGCCAGCTCCACCATCCCCGGCACCTTCGTCTACACCCCTGCTGCCGGCAACGTTCCTGCCGCTGGCACCGACACCCTGTCGGTAACCTTCACCCCGAAGGACACAACGAGCTACTCCGTGGCGACCCAGACCGTGCAGCTGGTCGTAACGCAAGCCGCCCCGAGCATCACATGGGCCACTCCGGTCAGCATCGTCTATGGCACGGCCCTTTCGACAACACAGCTTGACGCGAGCTCCTCGATTGCCGGCTCGTTCGCCTATACGCCCGCTGCCGGTGTCATTCCGGCGGCTGGAACCGATACCCTCTCCGTCACCTTTACTCCCACCGACGCGTCGAGCTACACCAGCGCCACCAAGACAGTACAACTCACCGTGACTCCGGCAACACCCGTGATCACCTGGGCGACTCCCGCAAGCATCACCTACGGAACGGCCCTCTCAACCGCACAACTCAACGCATCCGCATCCGTCCCTGGAACTCTCGTCTATACCCCGGCCTCGGGCAGCACTCCGGCAGCAGGCACCGACACCCTCTCGGTCACCTTCACCCCGAACGATCCTGCAAGCTACTCCACGGTCACCAAGACCGTCACGCTGCTGGTCAACCAATCCGCGCCTGTCATCACCTGGGCAACTCCAGCGAGCATCGTCTACGGAACAGCACTGACCAACGTTCAACTCGATGCATCCAGCTCCGTCCCCGGCGTCCTTGTCTATACCCCGGCGGCCGGCAGCATTCCGGCAGCAGGCACAGACACCCTTTCGGTCACCTTCACGCCAACCGATGCGACCGACTACGCGACAGCCACGAAAACTGTCTCCCTGACAGTCACCCAAGCCGCCCCAACGATCACCTGGGCGCCGCCCGCCGCCATCGTCTACGGAACCCCGCTCTCCAGCACCCAGCTGAACGCGAGTTCCACCATTCCCGGCAGCTTCGCGTACACGCCTGCCACCGGCAACATCCCCGCCGCGGGAACCGATACTCTGTCGGTCATCTTCACTCCAACCGACTCCGCGAACTATGCGCCTCAGACGGCAACCGTTCCCCTGACCGTCACCCAGGCCGCGCCTACAATCACCTGGGCTACTCCCGCCGCCATCACCTACGGTACGGCCCTCTCCACCACCCAGCTCGACGCCACCGCATCCGTCCCAGGATCCTTCGCCTACACGCCCAGCGCCGGAACCGTTCCCGCTGCGGGCACCGACACTCTCTCGGTCACCTTCACTCCGAAGGACACCACGAACTACTCCGCCGTCACGCAGACAGTCACCCTGACCGTCAACGCTGCCGCGCCGACCCTCACCTGGCCCACCCCCGCAGCCATCACCTACGGGACCGCACTGACCATAGCCCAGCTCGACGCCTCCTCCTCCGTGCCCGGAACGCTGGTCTATACCCCGGCCCTCGGCGACATACCGCCAGCCGGCAACGATACGCTCTCGGTCACCTTCACGCCCGCCGATAAGGTCAGCTACACCTCCGCGACCAAGACCGTGCAGCTCGCCGTCGGCCAGGCCACACCCGTCATCACCTGGACGACACCAGCCGCAATCACCTACGGCACGACACTCTCATCGACACAGCTCGATGCCTCCGCGCCCATCGGCGGAAGCTTTGTCTACACACCGGCAGCCGGGACTACTCCCGCCACCGGCACCGACACCCTGTCCGTCACCTTCACTCCAACGGACTCGGTCAACTACAAGCCGGCCACCCAGACCGTTCAACTGACGGTCAATCAGGCGACCCCCGGCCTCAACTGGAACACGCCCGCAGCCATCACCTACGGCACGCCGCTCTCTACGCTTCAGCTTGACGCGAACAGCACCTACCAGGGCACGCTCACCTACACTCCGGCAATCGGCGCGATTCTCCCGACTGGCAGCAACACTCTGTCGGTCTTGTTCACCCCTACCGACACGACGAACAATTCGAGCGCGACCAAGACGGTGCAACTTATCGTCAACCAGGCCACGCCTGCGGTCACTTGGCCAACACCATCTGCCATCCCCTACGGCACATTGCTCTCCTCCACGCAGCTGAACGCAACCAGTCCAGTCAAAGGCTCCTTCGCGTATACCCCTGCCGTCGGCGACGTTCCTCCCGCCGGTAACGACACCTTGTCCGTCACCTTCACCCCGGCCGACACCACCAACTACGCGACCGTGACAACAACCGTGCCATTGACCGTCACCCAGGCCACACCGCTCATCGCCTGGGTCAATCCGGCCGGCATCTCCTACGGAACCGCCCTCTCCACCGCACAGCTCAACGCCTCGACCACCGTCCCCGGCACCCTGACTTACACACCATCTCTGGGTGCGATCCCGAACGCCGGCACCGACACCCTCTCGGTCACCTTCACCCCGAACGACACCACCAACTACACCACTGCGACGAAGACCGTCCCGCTGATCGTCACGCAGGCCTCGTCCGGAATCACTTGGACCAATCCCGCAGGCATCGTCTACGGAACCCCTCTCTCCGCGACGCAGCTGAACGCGGCCTCATCCGTCGCGGGCTCCTTCACCTATACCCCCGCCTCGGGCACAGTCCTGCCGGTCGGAACCGATACCCTTTCAGTCGCCTTCACGCCGACCGACACCGCCAACTACTCCGGCGCGACCAAAACCGTCCAGATCGTCGTCAGCCAGGCGACGCCGGTTATCAGCTGGGTTCCTCCGGCCAGCATCTCCTTCGGCACCGCACTTTCGAGCGCGCAACTCGACGCCAGCACACCCGTTGCGGGCACGTTCGCCTACAACCCCGGGACCGGGTCGATTCCAGCAGCCGGCACCGATACACTTTCCGCGACGTTTACCCCCACCGATGCCGTCAGCTACGCAAGTGTAACCAAGACAGTGACAATCCTCGTCACCCCGGCAACTTCCTCGATCACCTGGGCGACTCCCGCAAGCATCTCGTATGGAACCCTACTCTCCTCCATCCAACTCGACGCCAGCTCCACCATCCCAGGCTCCTTCGCCTACACTCCGGCTGCCGGAACCGTTCCCGCCGCAGGCTCTAACACGCTCTCCGTCCTCTTCACGCCAAACGACACGGCAAGCTATGCACCCGCAACCAAGACGGTACAACTGACGGTCACGCAAGCGACCCCGGCCATCACCTGGGCGACCCCGGCGAGCATACCCTACGGGACCGCGCTGACGTCCGCGCAGTTGAACGCCAGCTCACCGGTCGCCGGGTCTTTCGCCTATACCCCGGCTGCGGGCACCATCCCCACCGCGGGCAACGACACCCTCTCTGTGACGTTCACGCCGAATGACCCGGCCAGCTACACGTCTGCCACCAAGACAGTCCAGCTTACGGTCACCCAAGCCTCACCCGTGATCACCTGGACGCCTCCCGCGGCGATCACCTACGGCACCCCACTCTCCGCCATCCAGTTGAATGCCAGCTATGCGCCCCTCTCCATCGCCGGAGCAATCTCCTATAGCCCCGCCATCGGCGCAGTCCTCAACGCCGGCGCGCAGACCCTCACCGCCACCTTCACCCCAATCGACACCAAGAACTACGCCCCCATCAGCAAAACCGTTACCCTCCAGGTCAATCCCGCCACCCTCACGATCACCGCCAACAACGCCACCAAGACCTTCGACACCGCCAACCCCAGCTTCACTGGATCCGTATCCGGCGCAGTCAACGGCGACACCATCACCGAAACCTTCGCCACCACAGCCACAACCACCTCCCCCGTGGGCAGCTACCCCATCACCCCCACAGCCGTGGGCGCAAACCTCGCCAACTACACCGTTACCGCTAACCCAGGAGCTTTGACCGTTACCAAGACCGGCGCCGCGGTCACGATCTCCTGGCCAACTCCTGCTCCAATCACCTACGGCACCGCACTCACCGCCGCCCAACTCGACGCCACCTACTCGCCGAGCCCCATCCCGGGCACCATCGGTGGCACCATCAATGGCACCATCACGGGCACCATCACGTACAGCCCCGTCGCCGGCACCATCCTCAACGCAGGCGCTCAAACCCTCACCGCCACCTTCACCCCCACCGACACTAAGGATTACGCGCCTGTCACCCAGACCGTCACCCTCCAGGTCAATCCCGCCACCCTCACCGCTACCGCCAACAACGCCACCAAGACCTTCAACACCATCAACCCGGCCTTTACTGGAACCATCACCGGCCAGGTCAACGGCGACACCTTTACCGAAACCTTCGCCACCACGGCCACGGCCAACTCGCCGGTCGGCACCTATCCCATCACTCCGTCCCCCGTCGGCTCAGCCCTTGCGAACTACACGATCAACCCGACACCCGCGACCCTGACCGTCACTCAGGCCACCGCCGAGATCAGCATCTCCTGGGCGCCCCCGGCGGCGATCACCTACGGCACCCCACTCTCCGCCGCTCAGCTCAACGCCAGCGTCTCGCCCTCCGCCTTCCCCGGCATACTCACCTATAGCTCTGCCATCGGCGCAGTCCTCAATGCCGGCCCGCAAACCCTCACCGCCACCTTTACCCCGACCGACACCAAAGACTACGCCGTCGTTACCAAGACCGTCACCCTCCAGGTCAACCCCGCCACCCTCACCGTCACCGCCAACAGCGCCACCAAGACCTTCAACACCACCAACCCCACCTTCACCGGATCCATCACCGGCCAAGTCAACGGCGACACCTTCACTGAAGCCTTCGCCACCACAGCCACGATCGCCTCCCCCGTGGGCAGCTACCCCATCACTCCCACAGCCGTCGGGTCCAATCTCGCCAACTACACCGTCACCTCGACCCCTGGAACTCTTACCGTCACGCAGACCAGCGCCCCGGTGACGATCACCTGGCCGACTCCTACCCCAATTACCTACGGCACAGCGCTCTCCGCCGCACAACTGAACGCAACCTACTCGCCGAGCAGCATCCAAGGCGCCATCACGTACAGCCCAGCCGCTGGCGTAATCCTCGGCGCCGGAAGCCAGACCCTCACCGCCACCTTCACCCCCATCGACACCAAAGACTACGCTCCCGTCAGCCAGACCGTCACCCTTCAGGTCAACCAGGCCGTTCTCACCATCACCGCCAACAACGCCACCAAGGTCTACGACACGACCAATCCGACCTTCAACGGAAACGTGACCGGCCAGGTCAACGGAGACACGTTCACCGAAACCTTCGCCACCACAGCCATCACAGCCTCTCCCGTCGGCACCTACCCCATCACTCCCACCGCCACCGGCGCCAATCTCGCAAACTACACGATCAACGCAACACCCGGGACTCTGACCGTCACCCAAGCCACCGCCGAGGTCAGCATCTCCTGGGCGCCGCCTGCGGCAATCACCTATGGCACCCCGCTCTCCGCTGCACAACTCAACGCCACCGTGTCGCCCTCTTCCTTCCCCGGTGTAATCACCTATAGCCCCGTCATCGGCACAGTCCTCAATGCGGGCGCCCAGACCCTCACCGCCGCCTTTACGCCGACCGACACCAAGGACTTTGCCACCGTCAGCAAACCCGTCACCCTGCAAGTCAACCCGGCCACTCTGACCGTTACCGCCAACAACGCCACCAAGACCTTCAACACCGTCAACCCGCCGTTCAATGGGACCGTCACTGGCCAGGTCAACGGCGACAGCTTCACCGAGACCTTCGCCACCACAGCCACCACCAGCTCACCCGTCGGCATCTATCCCATCACGCCCACCCCGGTAGGCACGGCGCTCGCCAACTACACCGTCACCACCAATCCGGGCGCCTTGACCGTCACCCAGGCCAGCGCCCCGGTCGTCATCACCTGGCAGAACCCGGGCGCGATCACCTACGGCACGCCTCTCTCCGCCGCGCAGTTGAACGCTACCGTCACGCCCAGCACCATCCCCGGCACGCTCACCTACAGCCCCGCAGCCGGCACTCTACTCTCCGCCGGCGCCCAGACCCTCACCGCCACCTTCATCCCGATTGACATCAAGGACTACACCGCAGTCAGCCAGACAGTCACTCTCCAAGTCAACCCGGCTACCGTGACCATCACGGCCGACAGCTTCACGCGACTCTACAACACGCCCAATCCCATCTTCACCGGCAAGGTCTCCGGCCTCCAGGGGAGCGACAGCATCTCTGAAACCTTCACCACCCTGGCTGTCACCACATCGTCGGTAGGCGCCTACACCATCACCCCGAGCCCAGTCGCGGGCGGCGCCACGAACCTCGCCAACTACACCATCCTCTCTGATCCAGGCACCCTGATCATCACTCCTGCCGTCGCTCCGGTGACGATCGCCTGGCCAACTCCAGCACCGATCACCTACGGCACCCCGCTGTCCTCCACGCAGCTCGACGCCGGCTACACTCCCTCCGGCTTCCCCGGCACGCTCACCTATAGCGCCGCCCCCGGTACCGTCCTGTCAGCAGGAGCCCAGACCCTTACCGCCACGTTCACCCCCACCGACACCAAGGACTACACGCCTGTCACTCAGTCCGTCACCCTGAACGTCGGCAAAGCCCCGCTCACCGTCACCACGGACAATCTCATGCGGGCCTACAACACGCCGAACCCAACCCTCACCGGCAAAGTCTCCGGCGCGGTCAGCAGTGACTCGTTCACCGAAAGCTTCTCCACCACCGCCGTTCTCACCTCGCCAGTTGGCGCCTATCCCATCACCCCCGGCATCACGGCAAACGGCAGCACCGACATCAACAACTACACCGTCACCGAAACGCCCGGCACCTTGACCGTCGATCAAGCCGCGCCGGCCATCACCTGGAACCCTACCGCTTCGAGCATCACCTACGGCACACCGCTTGGCGTCAGCCAACTCAACGCCTCCACGCCCGTCGCCGGCTCGTTCGCCTACACCCCGGGCGCGGGAACGATCCTCAGTGCAGGCTCACATCCCATCACCGCCGTGTTCACCCCGACAGACACCACCGACTACACCACCCAGACCCTCAACGCCACCATCACCGTCACGCCCGCTACCCTCACCGTCACCGCAGGCAACACGACCCGTCTGTACGGTGCAGCCGACCCAGCCTTCACGGCAATCTCGGCCGGCGCTATCCCCGGCGACACCTTCACCTTCACGGAGAAGTCCTCCGATACGGCAACTTCCCCAGTGGGAACCTACGCTATCGTCCCCTCCGCCGCGGGCGCAAACCTGAGCAACTACACTGTCAACTACATCAACGGCACCCTCACCGTCACGCCCGTCACCCTCACCGTCACCGCAGCGGACGCAAGCCGCGGATACGGCTCCATCAACCCCACCTTCTCGGCCACCGCCGCCGGAACCGTCAACAACGACGCCTTCACGCTTACCGGGAGCACACCAGCCACCATCTCCTCACCCATCGGCGCCTACCCGATCGTTCCGCTGGCATCGGGAACCAACCTGGGCGACTACACCGTCGTCTACCAGAACGGCACCCTCACCATCGGCACCGCCACCCTCACCATCTCGGCGAACAGCTTCACCCGCCTCTACGGTATCGCCAATCCCACCTGGACCGGCAGCATCACCGGCATGCTCGACGGCGACACCTTCGCCGAGAGCTTCTCGAACTCCGCCGACACTCTGTCACCCGTCGGTCAATATCCCATCACGCCGGCTGCTGCCGGAACGAACCTCGCCGACTACACCCAGGTCGTGCAGAACGGAACCCTGTCGATCACCCAGGCGCCCGCCATCACCACCATGACCCTGAGCACAACCTCGATCGCCTATGGCCTGAACGTTACCCTCAGCGTCAACGTGGCCTCGACCACCAGCGGAACCCCGACCGGCACCGTGCAGTTCTTCGATAACGGCAATCCCCTCGCTACCGCGACACTCAGCAATGGAACCGCCAGCTACTCGACCACTACACTCGCTGTCGGAACCCACGTCATCCTGGCCATCTATAGCGGCGACACCAACTTCAGCTCCAGCACAGCATCGGCCGCCTCGGGCGCCAACACCATCACCATCACACCTCTCGACTTCACCATTCAGCTCACCAGCCAGGGAACGGTCGAAGGAACCTACGGCACCACGCGCCAGTTCACCTTCCACATCACGCCGGTCGGCGGCTCCTACCCCGGCACCGTCCAGCTCTCCGCCAACCAGACCGGTCCCATCCTTGCCACCTACACCTTCTCCCCGGCCTCGATCGAGCAGTATGGCGGTCCGGTCGACATCACTCTCACCGTAGCGACGCGAAAGCTCGCCTCATCCGAGGTGCCCAGGCTCTGGTCGAACCGGATCTCTCAGGTCGCTCTCGGCTTATTCTTCCTGCCTCTGCTCGGTCTGCGCTACTCCCGCCGATCCAGCCGCAAACTCACCCGCATGGTCTCCTACTCCGTCCTCCTGCTTGCATCCCTCGGGGTCGTCGGCACCCTCACCGGCTGCGGCAGCGGATACTTCGATCACACCTATCCGATCACCGTCACCGCAAACAGCAACGGGATTCAGCACACCGTCAGTGTCGACTTCCACATCGATCAGTCTCCCCAGTAGAAATCGCACCGTCAAGAAAGATGAACCCGTAATGAGCAACTCTATCCTCAAGCATCGAGCCGCAGCTCTGACCGAAGCCTGCGTACGTCTGACCTTCGCTGTTCTGCTGTGCCTCGTCAGCCTCGCCGGCGCCTCCGCGATGGGCCAGGCCGTGCCCACGGCAAGCGCCGACGGTATCCTCCAGATCGGCGCCACGTTCAGCCTGGTCAACTCCGACTACGTTCCAAACAAGCTCAAAGGCTACGGTTTCTACACGACCTTCGACTTCAGAGCTCATCTAGGCATTGAAGGAGAGTTTCATCAGGCCAACGACTCCGATCCCACCTCGGCCATCTACGAACGCACCTACGAGATCGGCCCGCGCTATGTTCGGAGGTACGGACGGCTGGCGCCCTACGCCAAGCTCCTTTACGGACGCGGGGTCTTCAACTATCCTCCCGTCTTTGGCGATCCTAACGGCGGTCCTGCCGCCAATCTCGCCTACAACCTGGGAGCAGTCGGCGTCGGGGTGGATTACCGGCTGCTCTCGTCGATGAACGTCCGGGCGGACTACGAGTTCCAGCACTGGTTCGGCTTCCCGCCCAACGGCCTCACGCCAAGCATCTTCAGCATCGGCGCCGCTTACCGCTTCCACTAGACCGTTTTCTTGTCAGGTGTTAACAGAATTTGGGTGCCCATCCTAGCCGAGCTCTTTGTGGCTAGGGTGGGAGACCACGACTCTTTCCCAACCGTTCACACTCTGACCGAAATGCACTAGAACCCAGCATACCGGCTCTTCGACCGAATCCTCGTTCTGCCCTCAGTGGCGGGAGAGCCATGCCGCCATTGCATCCGGCGCAACAGACCCTTTGACCATCGTCGCCGCTTCGGAAGGCCCCGTCGCATGGAGCGGTATATGGAGCGATACAATGGGGATTGCGAGTCTGTGCGCGCTCGGCCTCGAGTTCGCGCGATGTCGCTGCTCTTCCTATGGCCTACCAGGTTCTTGCAAGAAAATACCGGCCCCAGCGCTTCGCCGACGTCGCAGGCCAGGACCACGTCACCGTGACCCTGATGAATGCGCTGACGCAGAACCGCATCGCGCATGGCTACATCTTCAGTGGGCATCGCGGCATCGGCAAGACCACCATCGCGCGCATCCTCGCCATGGCGCTGAACTGCCGGAATGCGATCGGCTCGGCGCAGCGGCCTACCGCGGAGCCCTGCGAGGTATGCGAAAGCTGCACCGAAATAAAAGCCGGCAACGCCGTCGACGTAATCGAAATCGACGCCGCGACCAACCGCGGAATCGACGAGATACGCGAGCTGCGGGATGCGGCGCGCTACCGCCCGGCACGAGACAAGTACAAGATCTACATCCTCGACGAGGCGCACCAGATCACCGACGCTGCCTTCAACGCGCTGCTGAAGACGCTCGAGGAGCCGCCCGATCACATCGTCTTCATGATGGCGACCACGCAGCCGGAAGATATTCCGCAGACCGTGCGCTCCCGGTGCCAGCACTTCAGCTTTCATGCCGTGAAGCTGGTGGACATTCTCGGCGAGCTGCGCGGAATCGCCGAGCGCGAAGGCGTCGACGCGGACGAAGCGGCGTTGAGTCTGCTGGCCGAGGCGGGCGATGGCTCCATGCGCGATGCGCTCTCGATTATGGATCAGGCCATCGCGAGCGCGCCGGTCGAAGACGGAAGAGCGCGGCTCGATGCAGGGCAGATTCGCGAACTCATGGGCACCGTGCCCAATGCAGTCTTCGAGCGCATCCTCGAAGCCGTGGACGGCAATCGCACCGCCGAGGTCATTACGGTTGCCAATCAGCTGCTCGACGCGGGAAACTCTCCGGCGCAGCTCGCGCGGCAGTTGGTGCGGTATCTGCGGAACTGCGTCATCGCGAAGATCGCCGGCATCGGCATCGACGGCGTCGCCGCGGACGGCGTCGCGGGCGAGTTGCTGCAGATCTCGGCCGATGAGCAGCGCCGCGCCGGGCGGTCTGCGGCGCTCTTCCGCGAAGAGGAGCTAACGCGCTTTCTGCAAGTCATGCTGCGGACCTTCGATGAGCTCGGCTATCGGCAGGAGCAGCGCTTTCACTTCGAACTCGGTCTGCTGAAACTGGTGCACCTGCGGCGGCTTCTGCCGATCGAAGAGGTGTTAAGCCAGTTCCCTGCTGGCAGTGTCCCCCGGCCGGGACCAAGCGTAGCGACAGCCAGGCCAGTGGCTGCGCCGGCGTCGTCGCCAAGGCCTCAGTCCAGTGGAGCAGTCACAGCTCGGGTACTCGAAACGAACGTCGCGCCCGCGAGGGCAACGCCGGCATTTTCTCCGTTTGAGAAGGACCAGAGCAGGCGGCGGTTCGACGAGAAATCAGCGGCCGCCGTTGTGCCGATCGCGGCTCCGATGCCGCTGCCGATCGCGGTGCCGGTCCCGCCCTCCTTGCTCACGCCTGCCGAGATGGTGCTCACCGACGGCGATGCACGAGGAGCGGCGTTGGTAGAAATAGGTGATCTGGCGGAGTCCGCCGAAGCTGCCGTGCCGGCCCACCTGGCCCAGCAGAGTGCGGAAGAGTCGAACGAGAAGCCAGGCATGCCCCCTCCCAACAGCTCTATGCTGTCACCGCCGGGCAGTCTGCCGTTGGGCGCGATGCCGTTGCCCGAGGCGCTGCAAACCGTGGCAGTCGATGCGCTCCTGGCAGTGAAGAACCAGAACACGCCGGCGGATGCGCTCGCCGATGCCGTCTGGAGCGTTGCGGACGGAGAGATCCGGGTGCAAACGGAGATCTCGAAGACGATGCTGCCCGTGGCCATGAACGCCGAGGCGGAGAGAATCGTGCGCGCGGCCCTCCAGCAGGCCGGCGGCGGGACGCTCAAGCTGGTGCTGCTGCCGGGAGCGAAGAAGGCCGCCGAAAAGAAGACGAGACCGCCGCGGAGCGGCAGCGCGCAGGCCAAGGCCATGGAGCATCCCATCGTGCAGCGTGCGCAGACGCTGTTCAACGCCGAGCTTCGCAGTGTCATCGATCTGCGAGAGAACGACTGAGCGAGAGCGATCAGAAGAGCAGCAACCAGGAAGCGAGGGTGAAGATGGATTTTTCCGATCTGGGCAAGATGAAAGAGATGATGGGCCAGGCCAAGCTCATGCAGGAGCAGATGGAAAAGAAGCTGGCGGCTACGGTGGTCGAGGCCTCAAGCGGCGGCGGCGTGGTCTCGGTGCGAATGAACGGCAAGAAGGAAGTGCTGCGGCTCAAGATCGAACCGACTGCGATGGGAAGTTCGGCGAGTGATCTGGAGCTGCTCGAAGATCTCATTGCGGCCGCGGTGAACGAGGCCGGACGCCGCGCGGATGAGGCCATGAAGTCGAGCGTCGCAGGGATGATGGGCAATCTCGGACTGCCGGATCTGCCGGGGCTGGGCTAGGTGGCTGGATCGTTCGGCACCAACGGCAGCCGGTTCGCAGAACCGATGGCGCGGCTGATCGAAGAGCTCAAGAAGCTGCCCGGCATCGGCACCAAGAGCGCGCAGCGGCTGGCCTTTCACGTCCTGCGGTCCTCAGGCGACGACGCCGATGCGCTCTCGCTCGCCATTCGCGACGTCAAGCTGCATCTGCGCCTCTGCTCCGTGTGCAACAACATCACCGATGTCGATCCATGCAGTTACTGCACAAGTCCGGTGCGCAATCCGCGCGTGGTCTGCGTGATCGAAGAGCCGACCAACATCGCGACCATCGAAAAAACACGGAGCTACAACGGGGCCTATCACGTGCTGCACGGAACGCTTTCTCCTATCGGCGGCGTGGGGCCGGAGCAGCTGCGCATCGCAAACCTCCTGACCCGCATTGCCGACGTGGACGAGGTGATTCTTGCGACTTCCCCGACGACCGAGGGCGAAGCAACAGCCGGCTATCTCGCGGTGGAGCTGCGAAAGACAAAGCCGGAGCTGAAGGTGACTCGCATCGCCACCGGGGTCCCGGCCGGTAGCGACATCGAGTACGCCGACGAAGTCACCATGACGCGCGCCATGGAAGGCCGGCGCGAGTTCTAGCACGGCTTCCTCTCGAGCGCGAGCAAAATTATCGGGTGCCCCATCCTGACCGCGCCCTTTGCGGCCAGGGTGGGAGACCACGACTCTCTTCTACCCGCGAACACTCTGACCGAAAGTGAACGAACGCTTGGGAGGCTCAGCTGATAAGGCTGAATGTTCCGCCAACGCGTTTGGTAAAGGCATGGATCTGGCGGCCCTGCTCATTGAAATGACGAACGGTCAGCAGCTCCGGCGTCACCTCCAAGCCGGTAAACCCGTAGACCTTATCGGCCATCGGTCCGCGTTGTGCCTGCTCGATCTTGAGGTTGTAGAGATCCGCCCCGCCGCCTCCCGAAAGCACGAACGAAGTCGGATGCCCGGCGAACTCGAGATGCTGCATATCATGATCGTGTCCGGCGAGATAAAGGTGTGCCTTGTGTTTGCGCAGCAGCGGCTCCCAGTCGCGGACCAGCACCGCATGATCGCCGTGAGGCCCATTCGAAAAGATGGGATGATGTCCCATGACGACTAAGAACGGCGTGGTCCGCGGCTTGTCCAACTCTGCCGTCAGCCACGTCAGCTGCTCTGCCTGCTGCTGCGGAGTCAGCGTGAAGTTCTTGCCCTTGTCCCAGGCGCCGTCCGAAAAGGGCATGTTGCTGTCGAGCGCGATCACCGTCACCATCGGCTTCTTCTCCGGAAATTCAAAGCTGTACCAGAGCGACGGCATCGTCCACCGGCTCCCTCCGGCCTTCGCGTACGCAAGCTCGGCGGCGACTTTGCTCTCGGGCATTCGCTGGTAGTCGTGGTTCCCGGCGATTGCATAGGCTTTGCAGTCGAACACGCTCTTCGGATACATGCCTTCGAACTGCGTCTGCCAGCGCGGGTCTTTCGCTCCGCCAGGCAGCGGACCATACCAGTTGTCGCCAAGCATCAGCAGAGCATCGGTACGAATGCCGTTGCCTTTCACATAGCCCTGCATGGCAGCGGCAACCGCGGCCTGCGCCGTAGAGTCCTCATATCCCCAGTCCCCGACGATCATGAGGTGCGATCCCACAGGAGCCGAGCTCGTGCGCGCGGCAGCAGCCGTCAGGCCCGGGACCCATTGCACGCCGGCCAGAGCGCTGAAGGCAAAGCTCTGGCGCAGAAAGCGGCGGCGGGACAGGTTCTCTTTCACAGTCATCGTACCCTCTTGTTTTTGTAGACCGTTGAAGTCTAGACCCGCGGCATTACGGGAGGATGACGAGACCCCCACCCGTCATCTGGTTCGGTTGCTCGAGTTTCAGCAGCGACAGCATGGTAGGAGAGATGTCGCGCAGGCTCCCTCCCTGGCGCAGAAAAGCCCGGCTTCCCTCTTCAGTGACATAGAGGAAGGGCACCGGGTTGGTCGTGTGAGCCGTATGCGGACCCCCCGCGACAGGATCGATCAGCATCTCGGCGTTGCCGTGGTCGGCGGTGACCAGCAAGGACCCGCCGCGTTGCTGCACCGCCTGGTAGATGCGCCCTAGTTCCCTATCAACGGTTTCGACCGCGCGGATAGTGGGCTCCATCTGGCCCGAGTGTCCCACCATATCGGCATTGGCGAAGTTGACGATGATCACGTCGAAGGCCGTGTCGTGGACAGCCTTGACAACCGCATCGGCAATGCCCGCGGCCGACATCTCCGGTGCGAGATCGTACGTGGCAACCTTCTGCGATGGCACCAGGGCGCGGTCTTCGCCGGGGAACGGTTTCTCAATCCCCCCATTGAAGAAGTACGTGACGTGCGCGTACTTCTCCGTCTCGGCCACGCGCAGGTTGCGGAGGTTCGCCTGCGACATCAGGTTGGCGAGCAGGTTATCCATCGACTCAGGCGGAATCACGACTGGCAATTTGTAATTTTTGTCGTACTGGGTCATGCACACATAGTGCAGCTCGGCGGGAGTGGTATGGAGCGGGATCTCCGCATCCAGTTCGGCGGCCTTGGGAAGCTGGTGGCCCTGGCTGCCGACCGGATCTGCCGTCAGGCCGGAGCGCCGTGTAAGGACGCGGGTGATCTGGCGGGCGCGGTCGGCGCGATAATTAAAGTTGATCACAACATCGTGGTCGCGGATGAGTCCTACGGGGGCTTCGGCTTCCGAGGTCGCCGCAGGATTGATGCACGTGAAGGGCGGAATGAACTCATCTGTAATGCCGTTCGAATAGAGCTCCCGAACCCGTTCGAGCGCGCTGCCGTAGCGTCCGCCCTCCGCTTGGCCCGTGACCATCGCATCAAATGCCTGCCTCTCCTTCTCCCAGCGAAGATCGCGGTCCATGGCGAAGTAGCGGCCGCTGACTGACGCAAGCAAACCAACGCCGTACTCCTGAAATCTTCGCTGCAGGTCCTGCAGGTAGCCAAGGCCGCTGTTCGGCAGCGTGTCGCGGCCATCCATAAACGCATGAACGAACACCCGTGTCAGCTTGCGCTGGGCGGTAAGGCGAAGCAGCGCGTAGAGATGCCGCTGATGGGAGTGCACGCCCCCGTCCGAGAGCAGGCCGATCAGGTGCAGCGCTCTTCCCTTCTGCGCGGCCAGTTCGCAGGCGCGGACCAGGGTGGGATCGGTGGAAAAGCTGCCGTCGGCAATGGCGCTATCGATGCGAGTCATATCCATGCGGACGATGCGTCCCGCGCCCAGGTTCAGGTGCCCGACCTCGCTGTTGCCCATCTGGCCGTCCGGCAGACCGACAAACTGTTCGCTCGCCCGCAGCAGCGTGTTCGGGTACTCGCGCAGCAGCTTGTCATAGACGGGCTTGCGCGCCTGGGCAATCGCGTTGCCGTGCGTCTCGGCGCGATATCCCCATCCGTCGAGGATCGTAAGGACAACCGGAGCTTTAGGCATGATGAACGGATCTCTCACTGTTCTTTGCTGCGCTGGCTCTGAGGCTTCTAGAGAACCTCTGATTAATTGCTGCTCCGAGTTCTTGCTGTCCTCGTAAGTGCTGCTCTCAAGTTCTTGCTGTCATCCTGACCCTCGAGCGAAGCGAAGGGGAAGGATCCCGATATCTTCACACAGCCCATACATTCAATACCTTTCTACCTGCATTCCCCGATGCTCAGCCCCAAAATTCGCCCCGCTACCAAGGCCTTCCGACCTAATCAGAACTTCCCAAGAGCTCTGCCGGCTCTGACCGCCCGGCTCGACCGATTCGACAGTCAGAATATCAACTATGACGAGAACCCGCCCTGGAGCGCGAGGCAGAAGGGATTACAATCTCCAGACGATCAGGCTGGGCTGGAGTTTGTGCGATGACCGCGTCCGAACAGGTGTTGCGCTCGAACCAACGAACTCCGCGGCGTATGGATCTGAAGCAGGCGCGCGGCCTCGACCTCTATGCCGAATACCGTTCGGTCCGCACTGGCGGAGACTTCTTCGATGCTGTCAACCTGGGCTCGCGCGTCATCTTCCTGCTGACCGATATCGCAGGAACCAAGGAGGCGGCGCAATCCATCGCCGCCGAGGTGCAGGAGACCTTTCGCAGCCGTGGCGCCGAGTTTCTCACGCCTGCCGGGACAAACGTCATGGATGCGACCGCGCAGTTGGTGCAGGAGGTCAATCACGCGTTGATCCGCAGCGCCGGCGGCGTGCGCTACTCTCCCACCTTCCTCGGCTGCTACGATCTTTCGCTCGGCGTTTTGGCCTACGTCAACGCGGGCGGCCTGACCGCCGTCTTTCACGATGCCGAGGGCACCCGCACTCTGGGAGGCTCCTCGGTGCCGCTCGGCCTCTTCAGCCATCTCACCTATGAACCTTTGATGCAGGCCTTCGAGCGCGGCGCCAAGCTGCTGCTGGTGACCAAAGGCGTGATGGAGATTCGCCGCGGAGGAACTCACTTCGGCGTGGAGGAGTTGATTCCCCTCCTGCAAGAGGGCCAGGCAAGCTCCGCGGTCGATCTCTGCCGCGCTGTTTTGCAGGCCGCGGATACGTTCAAGCAGGTGCCCTGGTACAAAAAGTTTCTTGTCCGACTTGGAGGCCGGGTCGTCGACGAGGATTGGACCGCGCTCGCCGTGGTTCGACCTCAAGACAAGTCGGCGTCCGGCACGGTATAACGCTCGCTCCGTCTACACCAGGAGCCAATAAGCGTGCATATCGAGGGAACCTCTGATTAAGTACTGCTCCAGTTTTTGCTGTCATCCTGAGTGCAGCGAAGGATCTCGATATCCTTCACACAGCCTACACATTCAATACCTTTCTACCCATATTCCCGATGCTCAGTCCCAAAATTCGCTCCGCAACTAAAAACTTCCGACCCTAATCAGAACTTATCGAGTAGTGCGTGCGTCCGGGGACGCAGGCCGTAGCCTAGCCTTCCGGCGTCAGAATCAGGCACGTCTGCGTGCAGTGCGCATAGAGCTTGTCCTGGCCGTCGACCAGCCGGGCTTCCGCGAGCGCGGTGCGCCGGCCCAGGTTGAGGATCGTCCCGATGCAGCGCATGCGCCCGGTCTTCGCGTAGATGGCGCGAACAAAGTTCACCTTGAGTTCAAGCGTCGTATAGCCGGTGCCTGCCGGAAGCATCGAGTGAACGGCGCACGCCGAAGCGGAGTCGAGGATCGTCGAGATCACACCGCCGTGGATCGAGCCGATGGGATTGTACTGGAACTCCCGCGGCGTAAAAAAGAAGGTGACCGTGCCGCGCTCGGGCTCGATGGCTTCGAAGTCAAGCGTCGTGAAGATGGGCGGCACAGGAAGCTCGCCGCGGCTCATCGCATGGAGATAGTCGAACCCGCTCAGGGTAAGACCGGCTTTGGCAGTGGCTTCGGGGTCGTGCCACGAGAAGGTGCGGGTGCGGGAGGGGACAGGACCTTGGCTGGACATAACTTCGAGTTTAGTTGCTAAACGAACGGTCAGAATAGGAAATCAACGCCGACTGCCCGGCTTGGGCCCTCCCCAGCGTTACGATGAGATGTTGGAATCGGGAGAGTGAATTTGCGATATGCAGGACGTTTGATTTTGCTGCTCGCCGTGATCCTCGGCGCTTTCCTTGCCGGACGCCGGTTGCCGGCTCACCCTACGCAACCCGTCGAAGCGGCCGGCGATGCTCCGCTGTGGCAGATGTATGAGAACTCGCTCAAACCTGCGAAGTACGTGGACCTGACGCATACCGTCACGCCGTCGACACCGGTGTGGGCCGGGTTCGGTAAGTCCACATTTTCGCCAACCGTCGATCCCGCTACGGGCAAGCCCTACACCTACGCGAAGGATGGCTTCGAGGCCACGCACTACAATCTCGCCACCGACCAGCTTGGGACGCAGCTCGATCCGCCGGCGCACTGGAATCCCAACTTCCCCGCCATCGATGAACTGCCGCCAACCTTCGCCGTGCGTCCCCTGGTCGTGATCCCCATTCAGCAGCAGGCCGCGAAGAACCCGGGATATCAGATGACCGTCCAGGACGTTCAGGACTGGGAGACGCGAAACGGCCGCATTCCCGAAGGCTCCGTCGTCTTCATCCGTTCCGACTGGTCGAAGGAGTGGCCGAATCCAGACCTGCCCGCGCGGAAGGTCTTCCCTGGCGTGACCCTCGCTGCCCTGAAGTTCCTGCACCTCGAGCGGCATATTCTCTTCCACGGCCATGAGGCGCTCGACACCGACACCACGCCGACCTATGAGAGCGAGGCGTGGCTGCTCCGAAACGGCTACACGCAAGCGGAGGGAGTCGCCAATCTCGATCAGGTGCCGGAGAAGGGCGCGCTGGTCGCCATCGGCTATCCCAAGCTCGGCGGCGGCACCGGCGGCTACGCTCGCTACATCGCCATCTGCCCGCCGGACTGGAAGTACGGAGTGTCAGTCGGTCAGGTGCCCGAGGCTCCCATGCTGCGGCAGGCGAAGGCGCTCCACTGGGACGAGAAGGCCGGCATGCGGGTGCGTTGAAGACGCAAAAACTTTCTTTCGCCGATCTGGACTGCTGCGCTCAGTCACCGAAAAGGAAAGCTCCATCCTGCTGAAGCTTTCCATAGGGTGAACAAAGTGTCTCGTCGCCAGCAATAGTCTCCTCCGTCAGGAGGAAAGACCTGCGCTCCTCATGCTATCTTCTGAGGTCGTAGAACTTAGGCAGCGAAACCTGCGTCGTAGCGCGGCGCATTCCGCTGCATTGGATCGAACGCTGAAGCGCTTCTCCCTGGCCTCCCCCATATTGCGCCTGTTGTTTGAGACGACGATCTGATCCTCCCCTCGGCCGCCGATATCTACGCGAGCCGGAACGTCGTTCGAGAGCATGCAGCCTGACCAGACTTTGAGGAGATGCTTATGTGTTTTCTTTCGCACGTTCGTAGGGCGAAATATGCGTTGAGGCTATGCGGCACTTTGCTGGCCGGCGCGCTTGCGGCTCAGGCACAGACCGATGTGGTGACCTGGCACAACGACCCCGCCAGGACCGGACAGAACCTCGCCGAGACAATCCTGACGCCGGGCCAGGTGAACGCGACGAACTTCGGCCTGCTTTCGAATATCGTGGTCGACGGCAAAGTAGACGCGCAGCCGCTCTATCTCTCCGCGGTAAGCTTGCCGCAGGGTGTGCACAACGTGCTCTATATCGCCACCGAGCACGACAGCGTGTACGCGGTCGATGCCGACACCGGCAAGCTGTACTGGCAGAAGAGTCTGCTGGGCAGCGGCGAAACCACCTCGGATGCGCGCGGGTGCGATCAGGTCGTGCCGGAGATCGGCATCACGGCGACGCCGGCCATCTCGCGCTCGGTCGGGTCGCACGGAACGATCTACCTGGTCGCCATGAGCAAGGACGGCTCCGGGACCTATCACCAGAGAATCCACGCACTCGATCTGACCACGGGAGCGGAGCAGTTCAACGGGCCGGTGACGGTGCAGGCAACGTATCCCGGAAAGGGCGATGGCAGCAGCAACGGGACCGTAACCTTCGACGCGAAGCAGTATAAGGAGCGGC
This sequence comes from Edaphobacter sp., assembly GCA_965277545.1. Classification (GTDB taxonomy): domain Bacteria; phylum Acidobacteriota; class Terriglobia; order Terriglobales; family Acidobacteriaceae; genus Edaphobacter. The sequence goes on along the minus strand of OZ255826.1, from coordinate 3,115,995 downwards.
CCGGGCTGCTGCTGCTGAACGGCAACCTGTACACGAGCTGGGGCTCGCACTGCGATGCGCGGCCCTACACCGGCTGGATCATGACCTACAACCAGAGCACGCTCGCGCAGACAGGCGTGTTTGACTTCGCTCCTAACGGCAACGAAGCAGCGCTGTGGAATGCCGGAGCGGGACCTGCGGTCGACGCTTCGGGCAACATCTACGTGGCCGCGGCCAACGGCACCTTCGATACCACCCTCAACGGCCAGGGATTTCCCAGCCAGGGAGACTTCGGCAACAGCATGGTAAAGCTTGGCTTTGTTGGCGGCAAGCTCGCGGCCCTGGACTACTGGACGATGTACAACTCGGACAGCGAATCGAGCTCGGACACGGATCTCGGGTCGGGCGGTCTCATGCTGCTTCCCGATGTCACCGACAGCACCGGCAAGACTCGGCATCTCGCTGTGACAGCGGGCAAGGACAGCAATCTCTACATCGCCGACCGCGACAACATGGGCCACTACGACGCATCGAATGACGGCACCATCTATCAGCAGCTGAGCGGCGCTCTCCCCGGGGGCGTCTGGTCGAGTCCGGCTTACTTCAACGGGCATATCTACTACGGCTCGGTGGGGTACCACATGCAATCGTTCACGCTCAACCAGGCGCGGCTGGTGACCTCGCCCGTGCAGACCACCTCCGCGACGTTTACCTTTCCGGGCGTGACGCCGAGCGTGTCCGCCGACAACCAGAGCAACGGCATTGTCTGGGCGACCGAGAACACAAGCCCGGCCATCCTGCACGCCTATGACGCCAACAACCTGAACACGGAGTTGTACAACAGCAATCAGGCCGCTTCGTCGCGAGACCACTTCGGGACCGGCAACAAGTTCATCGCTCCGACCATCGCCAATGGCAAGGTGTATATCGGCACGACGAACAGCGTGGCGATCTTCGGATTCGTGCATCAGAGCGCGCCGGTCGTAGCCGATGGCGACTACGTGCTGACCAACCTGAACAGCAAGCTGGTGCTGGACGATCCGGGCGCCTCGACGGCTCCGGGAACGGCGATGTACCAGTGGCCGGCGAACGGCGGGCTGAACCAGAGATGGTTTCTCTCCTTCAACGGCCGGGGCTACTACACGATTCAAAACGTATCAAGCCATCAGTTCTTGACAGACGCGAACAGCTCCACCACGCAGGGAATCTCGCTGGAGCAAAGTACGGCAACCAACGATGACAGCCAGCTTTGGTCGCTTACGGCGCAGGGTGGCGGCTATGTGATCCGCAACAAGGCTACAGGTCTGGTGGCGGATGACGCTGGTTTGACGACGCAGGAAGGGCCGCACATCATCCTGTGGGGCGCGAATGGAGGGGTCAATCAGGACTGGATGATCCAGTAGAAGCGATGTCCTGCCGGACGGGCGTCCTACGCGGACGGCGGCCACTTCGTGGCGTGTATGCCTTGTCTGGGCGGGTCAACTCCTGTGGGCCTCCCGCTGGTCTGCATCGAATCTCACGCCGACCAACGGGAGGCCTACCCGAAGGAGTATGCAAGTCACGAAGTGACCGCTCTCCGCGCAGGAGGCCCGTCCGGCAGGACGCTCTTATTCGCCGAAGTTCACTGACTCGATGCCGAGAAACTCCGCCGACTGACCGAGCTCCTCTTCGATGCGGAGAAGCTGGTTGTACTTGGCGATGCGATCGGTACGCGAAGCCGAGCCCGTCTTGATCTGCCCCGCTCCCGTAGCCACCGCGAGGTCCGCGATGAACGTGTCTTCAGTCTCGCCGGAGCGGTGCGAGATGATGCTGGCATAGCCAAATCGCCGGCCCAGCTCGATGGCCTCGAGCGTCTCCGAGACCGTGCCGATCTGGTTGACCTTAATCAAAATGGCGTTCGCAACCTTCTGCTCGATGCCCTGCTGCAGGCGTTGCGTATTCGTGACGAAGAGATCGTCGCCCACAAGCTGCACCTTGTCGCCGATCGCTTCGGTGAGGTACTTCCAGCCGTCCCAATCGTCTTCGGCCAGTCCGTCCTCGAGCGAGACGATCGGGTAGCGGCGCGTCCAGTCCTGCCAATAGGCAGCCATCTCAGCCGAGGTGAGCTGGCGCTTATCCGACTTCTTGAAGATGTACTTCCCGGAGGCCTTGTCATAGAACTCGCTCGCCGCCGGGTCGAGCGCAATCGCGATATCGGTGCCGGGAGTATAGCCGGCGAGTTGGATAGCCTCGAGAATAAGTTCAAGCGCCTCCTCGTTCGACTTCAGCGAAGGAGCGAATCCGCCCTCGTCGCCGACCGCGGTGTTGTAGCCATTCTTCTTGAGCACGCCCTTGAGCGTGTGAAAGACCTCGGTGCCCCACCGGAGCGCGTCCGAAAAAGTTTCCGCGCCAACCGGCATCACCATGAACTCCTGGAAGTCGACGTTTGAGTCTGCATGCGAGCCGCCGTTGAGAATGTTCATCATGGGCGTCGGCAGCAGGCACGCATTGACTCCGCCGAGATAGCGATAGAGCGGAAGCTTGAGAGCGTCGGCGGAAGCGCGCGCAACAGCCATCGACACCGCCAAAATAGCGTTGGCGCCGAGCTTGGATTTGTTTTCACTGCCGTCGATCGAGATCATGGTGGCATCGATCAGGCGCTGGTTCGAAGCGTCCATGCCGGTGAGCTCAGGCCCGAGGATGGTTTCGACATTTTCGACCGCCTGCAGAACGCCCTTGCCGAGATAGTGCTCTTTGTCTCCGTCGCGAAGTTCGACCGCTTCATGCTCGCCGGTCGAGGCTCCGCTGGGAACCGCGGCCCGGCCTTTGGCTCCGCCATCGAGCAGGACATCGGCTTCGACGGTGGGATTGCCGCGCGAATCGAGAATCTCGCGGGCGTGGATAGAAACGATTTCGGTCATGTTGCTCCTATGGGTCTGGGGGCTAAGTAAAGCCGAGATTTGCGACGCGACGCGATGGTTCAAGCGCTCGTTGAGTTTTGGGCGGCGATCGACGGCAACCGCCTGACCGTTGGCAGCGGAGATGGATTCAATGAGCTCTGTGCCGGGCTTGATCACCTGACGGATTTTAGCAAAGGATTGTTGCCGGCGCGGCGCAGTGGGCGAGTTTATACGCAGAGGCGAAGTCTGCTGCTTCGATTCGCTGAAGCCCGGCGGATGCGGGCAATCAGTTGCAGACCAGAGCGACCCACACGCCGGAGGCGTTTCCGTTGGCGCCGGTGATGAGCAGATCGACGAAGCTGTTGGCGGGGATGGCGACGCTGCCGGTTGCGGTGCACGCGCTCGCCGGCGACACGGTGCAGGCAAGCGAGGTGGTGGACAACCCGGGCGGAGTTCCCTGCCGCAGCGTGACCGTGAGGGTGTTGCCCTGGTGCGAAAAGACGTTCAGGCGCGTCGCCGTGCAGGCTTCGGGCACCCAGGTGAGAACGGCATCGCCTTCGGTATTCGCGGAGTTTGGCGTGCTGACCGAGTAGTACGTCGCGCTAAAGGAGACGGCATGGTAGATGGAGGCGAAGGGAACTCCGCTGGCGTTTCCGCCGCCTCCGCCTCCCGTGCCATTGGCCCCGGCCGCGCCCTGCGGGATGGTGAAGTTCAGCACGGCGGCGCTTCCGGTCCCGCTGTTGGTGACGGAGGCCGCTGTTCCCGCGGCCCCGGTCGTGACCGTGCCTACGCTGACGGTGGCTGCCGCGCCCGACGGTCCGGTTGCGCCCTGGTTTCCGTCGAGTGCGAGCACCGCCCACGCGCTTGGCGACTGGTCCGGTTGGGCGGCAAAGGAGGCCGCCGTGGCGAGATAGCTTGCGCCCCCAAACCCAACCACGTTATTCGGCTGATAGGTCGCGCCCGAGCTCCACGCGCCTTTGTAGACAACGCCCACCGCCCCTGCCGCGCCGGCCGGTCCCTGGAGGCCTTGCGCTCCCTGGGTACCCTGCGGGCCTGGAGCGCCGGTTGCGCCCGTGGCTCCGCTCGGTCCTGCGGCGCCCTGTGCGGCCAGCACGCTCCATGCAGCAGGGTTCGCCGGGGGCAGCCTGCCCTGATTGCCGCCAAGCAGAGAGATGTAGCTTGCGCCCAGGTAGCTTACGGCGTCATTCAGCCCGTAGTTGGTCGCGGACGAATAGGCGCCGCGGTAGACCATGCCGGCAGGTCCAACCGGCCCGGCAGGTCCGGCGGCTCCCTGCAGTCCGGTTGCGCCCGCAGGACCGGTTGCGCCGATCGGCCCCGCCGGACCGGCAGATCCTTGCGCGCCCGTCGCCCCCTGCGGTCCGGCAAACCCCGTCGGCCCCTGCAAGCCGGTAGCTCCGGCGGCCCCCGCCGGCCCTTGCGCGCCCGCCTGCGCAAGCAATCCCCAGTAGAGAGGGCTCACGTCCGGCTGTCTTCCGAGGTTGGCCACGAGCGCGATATAGCTCGAACCGCCGTAGCTCACCGCGCCTCCTACAGGGTAGGCGGCGCCCGCGAGCCAGCCTCCGGCAAAGCTGACCGGCGGGCCTTGCAAACCGGCGTTTCCGGCAGGCCCTTGCGCACCGGGTACTCCCTGCGGCCCCTGCGGACCTGCCGTGCCCGCGGCTCCAACCAGACCCTGAGCCGCAAGCACGGCCCACTGGGCGGAGCCGGCTGAGGGGGTATTGCCCTGATTGCCGGAGACCAGCGAGACGTAGGTCGATCCGCCGAAGCTCACCGCATCATGCAGGCCGTAGTTGGTTGCCGAAGCATAATTCCCCGTGTAGTTGGCGACCGCCGGCCCCTGAGGACCGATGGCTCCGGCCGGCCCCGCTGCTCCAGCCGTCCCCGGTGGACCGGGCGCGCCGGCCGGACCCTGCGGCCCGGTAGGACCAACTGCGCCCGGACTTCCGGCGGTTCCCGTAGCGAAGAGCGCCCATTGGGCGGGAGTCGCTCCCGGAGTGTTTCCGTGATTGGACGCAGCGAGAGAGACGTATGCGGACCCGCCGTAAACAACCCCGTCGCCTAACGCATAATTCGTTACAGCGGAGTACGGCCCTTGAAACGTCATGCCCACCGGACCCACAGGCCCCTGCGGTCCTATCGGCCCCGTGAGACCTTGCCCTCCAGCAGCTCCGGGAAGGCCCTGAGCTCCCGCCTGGCCGGGAATGCCCTGCGGACCCTGCGGACCGATGGGGCCGTTCGGGCCGACGGAGCCGGGCAGACCCTGGGGTCCCGCTGTGCCTTGCGCTCCCTGCGCTCCCGCAGGTCCGGTGTTGCCCTGCGGGGACAGGATGCCCCATTGCGCCGGATTGATCGAGGGCGTGTTGCCATGATTCCCAGCGAGCAGCGAGGTGTAGCTTGTCCCCTGCCAGAGCACGACGTCTCCCAGAGCGTAATTGGTCGTCGACGCGTAGACGCCGCGGTAGGCCATGCCCGGCGAGCCTTGGGGACCGGTCGGACCGTTGGGTCCCGGTGCGCCGGTCGGACCGGCAACTCCGGCAGGCCCGGTCGCGCCAGTCGCTCCAACTGGGCCGGCGATTCCCTGCGGCCCAGGCACACCGGCCAGCCCCTCAAATCCTGGGGGCCCCGACAGCCCTTGCACCCCGGGCGGACCTTGCAGCCCCTGCGGCCCCTGAGGCCCCTGAGGCCCCTGAGGACCGGACGAGGCCAGGACGATGTCGAGCGCAGCCGCGTGTCCGGTCAGGTCATTTTCCTTGCTGTCGAACTGCACCGCTGCGGCCGCGGCGGTGAGCGCAAGTCCATTGTTGGTGGCGGGAGTGGCAATCCAGCCCTGCACCAGCGCGGTCACGTCGAGGACCACGAAGACTCCCGCCTGGCTGACGGGCGTGACCTGTGCAGCCGCTCCCAACGGAGGCAGAGTGGCGAAGGTCACGCTGTACTCCCCCCAGACTCCGCCGACCGGCTGCACGCTGATCAGGCCCGGCGCATTCACCCGGTTACAGTAAAGCCGCAGCGTGGCGCGCGTGATCTGAGCGGCCGTGGTCCCCGCCGGCAGGGTGGAGAGATCGAACTGCAGCAGGGCGGTGTACCCTGCGCCCACGTTGAAGTTGGAGATGGCGCCGCTGTTCACGCCAGGAACCGCGCTGTTGACATGCGCATCAGCCACGAGAGTAGCCTCAGCTCCGAATGCCCGCGCTCGAGCGGCGGCAAGGCCTGCGCATAGCAGCAGCACTCGACGTAACAGACCCATTCTGCTCCTCAGCTAACTTTACGGATGGCTGCGGGCGGCTTGTAAGCGGAACGCAGGCCATCGAGCTACGATTCAAACTCAGCGGGCACGTCGACGTGAAGGCGCTACGAACTCGAGAGTTATGCCAAATTGGAACGAACTACGGGAATCGAAATTGGAATCTCTCCCGTTTTAGGCGAACCTCTTGACAAAGACAATCCCCTGCTCATACCACTTCTGCGTCACACCAAGCTCCCTGGCGCGCGGATTGCTTAGCTGACTGCTCCCGCACTTGCACCCACGCAGCCTCTGAGCCGCAAATTGTTCCACGTGGAACAATCGTGAAGCTGCCTAAGGAGCTTTTGATCAGGTACAGTTCGCAATTCTTGCTTTACTACAGTTCCGAGTTCTTGCTGTCATCCTGACCTTCGAGCGGAGCGAAAGGGAAGGATCCGATAAGCTCCCTACAGCCAATACATTCAACAACTTTTTTACCCATACTCCCGATTCTCAGCACCCACAGCCGCCGGCAAAGCGATTACTCCCAGCTTCAGTCGAAAATTGTTCCACGTGGAACAATTGAAAGACGGCCGCACCAATGGCACCGATTTCATTGATTTTGAGCCTTCGAGACCAGACACCTTATCGCTTCAAGTGTTCGTGGATGCAAAATGTTCCACGTGGAACAATTTTGCGCGGTTATCCTCGGTAGCATTAGCGAAGATCAGCGTGAGACCTGTCCGCCCCCAACAAAATGTTCCACGTGGAACAATTTGCACTGGTCTCAATCGGTAGCATCGGTGAAGAGTAGGCATTTGGCTGTTCTGCTTTCGCAAAATTGTTCCACGTGGAACAATTTGGAACAGCATTTGGCATGCCACGTGCGCCTCTTGACAAGCTACCCCCCTTTCCGAGCGCATCCCATAGAGTGGTTTGTATCGTCAGGAGACCTGATCAGCATGTCCAGCACTTCCGTCGCAGCGACCCACGAACGCACTCCAGTGCCCAACCAGCCAGGGCAGCTTCCGCTCGCCGCAAATCTGGTCGACGTCGCGCGGCTCGTCACCGCGTATTACACCCTGCACCCTGATCCGCGGAACGCAAGCCAGCGAGTCGCCTTCGGCACCTCCGGGCATCGCGGCAGCGCGTTTCAGGCTGCCTTCAACGAAGATCACATCGCGGCGATCACCCAGGCGATCTGCGAGTACAGGGCATCCGAACGCACGGCAGGGCCGCTGTTTCTCGCCAAAGACACCCATGCGCTCTCTGAGCCCGCCTTCGCCACGGCGCTCGAGGTGCTCGCGGCCAATGCCGTCGACGTCATGCTCGATTCTGAGCTGTCCTACACGCCGACCCCCGCGCTGTCACACGCCATCCTGACGCACAACCGGAATCCGAAGCTGCACCGCGCTGACGGAATCGTCATCACGCCTTCGCACAATCCGCCCGAGGACGGAGGATTCAAGTACAACCCGCCCTCGGGCGGCCCCGCCGATACAGCCGCCACGAAGTGGATCGAAGATCGCGCCAACCAGATCCTCGCCTCCGGCTTGAGCGCCGTGAAGCGAGTTCCTTACAGCAAGGCGCTTTCGGCTTCGACAACACACCGGCATGATTACCTAAGCAGCTATGTCGAGGACCTGGGCAGCGTGATCGATTTCGACGTGCTGCGGGGAACCAGGCTCAAGCTCGCGGTCGATCCGCTGGGCGGAGCGGGAGTGTATTACTGGCCGCGGATCGCGGAGCAATATGACCTCCCGCTCGAGGTCCTCCATCCCGACGTCGACGCAACGTTCCGGTTCATGACCTGCGACTGGGACGGACGGATTCGCATGGACTGCTCGAGCCCTTATGCGATGGCGAGCATGATCGCGAACAAGGATCGCTACGATGTGGCCTTTGCCGCCGACACCGATCACGACCGGCACGGCATCGTCACCCGCACCTCGGGGCTGCTGAACCCGAACCACTATCTCAGCGTCTGCATCGAGTATCTCTTCACGCATCGCCCGGAGTGGTCGGAGGGTGTCGGGATCGGCAAGACGATGGTCTCCTCCAGCATCATCGACCGGGTGGCGCGCGGGCTGGGGCGGCGGCCGATGCTGGAGGTGCCGGTGGGTTTCAAGTGGTTCGTCGAAGGGCTCCTCGACGGCACGCTGGGCTTCGTAGGCGAGGAGTCGGCGGGCGCGACCTTTCTTCGCCGCAACGGGCAGGTGTGGACGACCGACAAGGACGGGCTGGTTCCGGGCCTGCTTGCGGCCGAGATGACAGCACGCACAGGCAAAGATCCGGGAGAGCTCTATGCCGCGCTCACCGCGCGGTACGGCGATCCGGTGTACGAGCGCATCGATGCAGCGGCTACCAAGGAGCAGAAGGCCAAGCTCGCCAAACTGTCGCCCGCTCAGGTGACGGCGAAGCATCTTGCCGGCGAGCCCATCACTTCCATCCTCACCGAGGCGCCGGGCAATCATGCTCCGATCGGCGGCCTGAAGGTGACTACGGAAAACGGCTGGTTTGCGGCCAGGCCTTCCGGCACAGAAGACGTGTACAAGATCTACGCGGAGTCGTTCCTGGGCAAGGACCACCTGAAACAAATCCAAACCGAAGCCCAGCGCCTGGTCACCGCCGCGATCTCCTGATAGCTGCCGGAATCGCCCCGGCCTCGGAACTCCGTGCCGCTCGCAGTCAGTGTGGAGGAAGGGTTCGGGTTTCCTCGCACTATCGGCTTGCGATCTTGCTTCGGTCTCCTTCGTAGGTGATATGCCAGACGCTGCGGCTGCCGTCATCGGTGACGAACAGGCTGCCGTCTTTTGCGACGGCCACGCCGACGGGGCGGCCCCAGACCGAGTTGTCGTCGACGACAAAGCCGGTGAGGAAGTCTTCGTAGCTGCCCTCCGCTTTGCCCTTGTGCATGGGGAGGCGGATCACCTCGTAGCCGGCGCGCTTTTCACGATTCCACGATCCGTGCTCGGCAGCGAAGGCGTCGCCGTCATACGCCTGCGGAAAGCTGCCCGAGGCCGGGTAAAAGGTCATTTCGAGCGAAGCCATGTGAGGCTGGACGAGAACGTCGGGGGTGAGGACCCTGGCATGCTCGTCGACGTGCTTGCAGATTTTCGCGTCAGGGGATTCAGCAGAGGCCTGTGGATTGGCTCCGGTTCCATCGGCGCAGGGCTGGGGCAGCCGCGGGTCCTGATGGCCGCCCATGTAATACCAGGGCCAGCCGAAGAAGCCGTCTTCCGGGACCGAGGTGACGTAGTCGGGGACGAGATGATTGCCGAGCTCGTCGCGCTCATTGGTGGAGCACCAGAGCATGCCGGTCACGGGATTGATGGCCTCGCCAACGCAGTTGCGCAGTCCCGAGGCATAGACCTTTAAAAATCTGCCTTCCGGAGTGTATTCGAGGACATCGGCGCGGTGGAACTCCTTGGGATGATCGTCGGGATTGTCGACATTGGAGCCGGAGCCGACGGAGACGAGCATGTGCTGGCCGTCTTTGCTGAATACGACATCGCGGGTCCAATGTCCGCCGCCCGTGAGCTGTGCGTAGCCGGGAAGGTCGGGCACGATCGTCTGCGGCGCAGCAGAGGCATGCAGGTCGCCGGAGCGGTACGGGAAGCGCACGACGGTGGTCGTGTTGGCGATGTAGACGAACTGGGGATTTTCGGCAGGGTAGAAGGCAATCCCAAAAGGATGGTCGAGGCCGGTGGCGAATCGCTCCGTCCGCAGGGCCCTGCCGTCTGCACCGGTCCCGCGGAGGACGAAGACAGTGCCCGCGGCGGAGTCGGACAGGAATAAATCGCCGTTCGGAGCGGTGCAGAGGAATCGCGGCTGACGGAAGGTCCCCTGGAGCGGCGGTCTGGTGCCCTGTTGCTGAGAGTGCTGCTGGTCGGGGGAGGGGCTGGGGCCGTTGTCGCCGCCGGCGTAAAGCGTGACTTTGAAGCCCGGGGGCGCGATGGGCCAGGCGTTCTGCGGACGCGCGACGATGTGGGGCTGGTTGCGCACCGATTGGGCAGGGGCGGGTTCCGGCAGATCGGTTACGGAGACCTTGCGGGAGGCGCCTGGTTTCTCCTGCGTCCAGTCAGCGAAGGCGGCCGGGCCGGTAACGGGCGGCTGCGTCTGGGCTTCCAGAGGCAGGGCGGCCAGGGGCAGGGCGGAGGCAAGGACGGAGAGGAGGATCGAGGTAGTCTTCATGGGCACTGTAAGTGAGACGCCGGGTGACAGGGAATGGTCGCATGAGGGCAACGCCGGAACGCACCGGCTATGACGCTATGCAATGGATCGCGGCTCCTGTTCCACGGCTCCAATTCCGTTCCTGTTCGAAGATGGTTGCAGCCAAAGAGCCCGGTATCAGGAGGCTTGGGAACTCTCCGCCATCCGTCACAAGCATCCATCCCACCCTCCGGCTTCTCCCCGCGTCCAAACAATCAGGGAGCAGCGTTACAGCCCACTGCTTCCGGGAGAACAACTCGATGCAGATTCAGATCAACAGCGATAAGAATATTGCCATGCATGCGAAACTTTCCAGCCTGATCCAGGCGGAGCTGCATCGGCTTCTCGGGCGATTCGAAGAGCAGCTTACCCGCATCGAGGTTCATCTCAGCGACGAGAACGGGGACAAGTCCGGCGCGCAGGATAAGCGCTGCGTGCTTGAGGCGCGACCCCGGCACTATCCGACGGTGACGGTCACCAACGATGCCGCGGACGTCCAGAGTGCGGTCTCGGGCGCGGCGAACAAGATGCAGCGGCATCTTGAGACCACGTTCGGCCGTCTGCATGACAAGCATCGCAACGACACGCCGCGGATTGTCCCCGATGAGGTGACACCGCTGCCGGAGGTGGGCTGAGTCTTTGGCCTCCCGCTGGCGGCGGGAACGTTGTCCCTTCCGACCAGCGGGAGGACCCAGGATGCTGATCCTGCCAAAACCGGTATACCCGTCACGAAGTGACCGCCCCGGGCGTAGTGGGCCCGTCCGGCAGGACAGGATTAGCGGAGCCGGATGCCGCCTGAGACGATGCGCGGCGACCCGAGGGTGAGAAGCGGCGTCCGGCCGGCTTCGACCGGCTGGTCGAGCAGATCCTGCACCGAGGCGTAGAGCTGCCAGTGCGCGCGAAAGTTGTGCTCGGCGTAGAGATCGACCTGCGCGTAACCGGCGAGTCGGTATTGGTTCGCTTGATCTTCGAACTGCTGTCCGCTGGTCCGCAGGTCGACGGCAACGGCTCCAAGCCTGCTCCGCGCAAAGCGCATCTGCAACGTGGCAAGATTGCGCGGCACCTGCGGGGTCCAGTTGCCCACCAGGGAAGGCTGAACCTGGAACTTGGTTACGGTCGAGACCGCGAGTTGATAGCCGCCGGTGAGGGTCATGAAGCTGGCCGGGTGCAGGTCCCACTCCGCCGCGAATCCTTTGCTGGTGAGCTGGCCGAGGTTCTCGCGCATCAGCAGCGTGCTGGTGGGCGTGGAGCTGAGCGTCACCGCGGCGACCGGACGATTGACCTGCGTGTAAAAGTAGCTGCCGCGTACCGAACCCAGCCGCCCCGCGGTCAAGAGGCTGCCGAGCTCGAAGCCGGTGGCACGCTCGGAGCGGAGATTGGGGTTGGCGAGAGTGATCTGCTGGCCCACCTGGCTCTGCCGGTAGAGCTCGTCCTGATTGGGGCCGCGAAAGGCACGGAAGACCGAGCCCGTCAAGGAGACGCTACCGGTCAGTCTTTTCACGATGCCGAGCCGCGGGTCGAAGACGTTTTCATTGATCGTGGGCAAAGCAGGCGGCTTGCCGCCGGACTGCCTGGCGTCAAAGCTGCCGAAGTGATCGTAGCGGGAGGAGAACGCTACCGACCAGGTCTCGGGCTGCCAGAGAACTTCGCCATAGGCCCCTTCGTCGCGTTGGCGTGCGCTCAGGCTGATGCCGGCAAGCTGGTTTATATCGTTCCCGCGGGTGTCGAGCACGTCGCTGCCGGCAACGAAGGTAAAGGCATGGAAGCTTCTCGCCCACTGCGCCGCGCCGCCAACTTGCTGGGTCGGGTCGACATGGAACGCCGTCAGCTTCTCGAACGTGCGCGGCGTGTTGATCGAGGTGAACGTCTGCCGGTACGCCTGGTCGGTGCCATACACCCGCAGCAGAAACCGATTGGCGTCCGCGATGGTCCAATCGCCGCCGCCGGCGTAGCGCCAGATTCTGGTCCAGTTCTTCTGCAGGACGGTCCCGTTGCCGCGCGCGTCGTTCAGCAGATTGCCGCGCAGGAAGACGCCGCCGTCGGTGCCAAGCGCGTGGCGCGCCTCGAGTCTTCCGCTCTGCGAGTGGTCGTTGGCGTTCACATCAATCGGTCCGCGCACCTCAGGCGCGGTCAGGATGTAGCCGTCGGTGTGGAAGAGGCTGCTCGCCGCCAGGCCGCTCCAGCCCTGCTTGGCTCCGGTCAACAGACCATTGAGGATGGACGTATTCTCGGTCCCCCCAGCAAGGTCCAGGCCATAGCTGAACTGCTTCGGGATCACGGGAATAATGTCGATGACGCCGCCGATGGCGCTCGATCCATAGAGGTCCGACGCGCCGCCGCGCACCAGCTCCACGTCGCGAATGGCGAGCGCGGGGATCTCGTTCCAGTGGATCCATCCGCCATACGCATCGTTGAGCGGCACCTGATCGCTGAGGACCAGGGTGCGGCTGGCGGAGGTGGAGCCCAGGCCGCGCAGGGTGGTTCCTTCCGTCGTCGGGTTCGCCACCCAGGAGCTGGTGCGGCGGAACAACTGGAATCCCGCAACCTGCCTGAGCCGGTCGTCGAGCGTATACCCGGGCGCCTCGCGAAGCTGCTGCGCGGTCACCGTGCGGACGCTGCTCGCGCTGGCGTCGAGCGCAAGCGGAATGCGGGACGCGGTCACCTCAATCTCCTGCGAGGTCGCGGCCACCTGCATCACGACCAGCAAGTGACTCTGTTCCCCGAGGCCGCGCTTGAAGGCGCCGAATCCCGGCCGTGTGACCTCGACCACCGCCTGGGGAGAGCCGCTCAGCGTCGCGCAGCCGCTCGCATCGCTGACGGCGTTCTGGGCAGGATCGTCTTCGAGCTTCAGCGTCGCGCCCGCAATCGCCAGGCCATGCGCGTCCTGAATGCAGACCTGCACCTCGCGCCCATCGGCAAAGGCCAGGCGGCCACAGCAAAGTACGGCAAGCAGAGAAAGGGCGGCGATGGCAACCGGAGGACGCATCTGTTTACCATCCTATCGTCGAACGACGGTGCTGGGATGTGCCGGGTTGGGTGCCGATAGGCTGTCGTGCCGAAGAAGATATTCTCAGTCGTGGTACCCTTCCGGCGAAGGCGCCTCTTCCGGTCATGGTCATCACCCGCCGCATGTTCTGCTCCCAGGCCGCTGCCGTTGCGCTCGGCACACGCGTCGCTGTGCCGCAGCAGGACCTGTCTTCCCGCCCGGATGTCGCTGCGATCGATCACGACCGCACGTTGAAGGCTGCGGCGGATGCGCTGACGAAGTCTCCGGCTTCGATCGCGTCGATCCCTGCGCCGCGCAGTCCGGGCACACCGCACGACTACTACTCGGAGGCGGACGACTACTGGCCCGACCCGATCCGTCCGAACGGGCCGTATCTTCCGCACGCCGGAGACGAGGTGAACCCTGAGGCGTTTACGGCGCACCGGGAGGCGCTGCTGCACCTTTGCATCGACGTGCCCGCGTTGACCGCGGCATTTGTGCTGACCCGGGAGGCGCACTACGCCCAGCGCGCAGTCGAGCATCTGCGCGCCTGGTTTATAGACGCGCGGACCAGGATGAATCCCAGCCTGCTGTATGCGGGAACGATTCGGCCGGCGAAGACAGGCCGATTCGAGGGCATCGTCGAAGCGGTGCATCTGGCGGAAGTCGTCCAGTGCGTGCCGTTCCTGACGCAGTCGAATGCGCTCACGGGAGCCGATCTCGACGGGCTGCAGCAGTGGATTCGCGAATACTTCGCCTGGCTCACGGAGTCGCGTCTCGCCGGCCTCGCGCGGGACAGTCAAAGCCATCACGGAAGCTCATGGCTGCTGCAGGCCGCGGCCATCGCTCACCTCAATCAAGCCGCGGACGACGGACCGCTCGGCACGCTGCGCCATCACTACCGGAGCAGCACCCTGCGCGGGCAGATCCTCTCCGACGGATCGTTTCCGCACGAGGTGAGGACGTCTGATCCGTATCGCAACTCGCTCTTCAATCTCGATATGTTGAGCGGCGTGTGCCTGCTGCTCTCGACGCGCTTCGAGAAGGTCTGGGACTTTGAGCTGCAGGACGGACCCGGAATGCGCAGCGCGATGGCGCGGCATTATCCGTACATTCTCAATCGCGGCGCGTGGCCGCATCCGGCCGACGCCCGCTACTTCAACGACCTTCCCGTGCGGCCTCCGAGTCTGCTCTTTGCGGCGCGTGCGTACGGGCGGCCGGAGTACGCGAATCTTTGGAAGAGCCTGCCGGCGGACCCGAAGGTGTTTGCGCTCGAGCGGACGTTCCCCATCCGGCAGCCGCTGCTGTGGGTGACACGGAGCACCGTGTGAACTTGTATCGCGGCTGAGAACAGACGCAACCCTGCTCATCTGGACGATCGGCAAGCCGGCGATCTCTGCGGCCGGAGGCGGTCACATTAGACTAGCGTCAATGAGGGTCGGAAAGGAGTTGTCAGCCATGCATGCCAGCGAAGAAGGAGTTGCCAGGGACGGAAAGACCGCCGGCGAGCCGCTCGAGATCGGGCCGCTGCGGACAGAAGAAGACGCACACGCATTTCGAACGCTGAACGAGGAGTGGATCACGCGCTACTTCAGCCTCGAAGCAAAGGATGTCGAGACGCTGAACGATCCGGAGAACACCATCCTTCGCAAAGGCGGCCGGATCTTCGTTGCACGCTCCCCTGCAGGCACGGTGGGCTGTGTGGCGCTGATGGCCATGGGCGACGGCGTGTACGAGCTGTCGAAGATGGCCGTCGACCCGGCGCTGCGCGGGCATGGACTGGGACGCAGGCTGCTGGCGTATGCGATCGCGGAGGCAAGATCCATGGGAGCGCGCTCGCTGTTTCTCGGAAGCAACTCGAGACTTCAGAATGCTGTTCACCTGTACGAGTCCGCCGGATTCCGGCATGTGCCGCGGGAGAGGGTGCCGCTCAGCGGGTACGTTCGCGCGAACGTGTTCATGGAGATGCTGCTGTGAGGCTGCTTCCTTGACGCGGTGCCGCGGCGGAAGGAACGGTTCGCGGCATTCCGGCATCCAATCGCCTACGCAACGGAACGAGCGTTGCGGAAGGAGGCACTACGATGCCGCAAAGCGTTCACGATCGAGCCGCGGAGTTTCACAATAAAGCAGCACACGCCCATGAGGCCGCGGCGACGGCGCATGGCAAGGGCGACCATTTGACGGCGCACGAGATGTCGGCGCAGGCGCACGAGTACTCGAAGCAGGCCCATACCCATTCGGTGGAGGCGCAGGAGCAGGCAAAGCAGACGGCCAGTCCGAATAAGTAGATCCCCCTGATGGATGCACGGCGCGTTCGCTTGCGCGAAGCACTTGCTTGAAGCAGACGCGGAGGCGGCAGGATGCATCTGATTTACCATCAAGCCCATGGACCTCGCTGCCAAATCCGCTCTTCTGCATTCGACGCTTGAGGATCTGGGCAGCGTTCTGGTTGCTTACTCCGGCGGCACCGACTCCGCGTATCTGGCCTATGCGGCGCACCAGGCTCTGGGCGGCCGAATGCAGGCAGTCATTGCCGATTCGGCTTCGTTGCCGCGCGCGGAGCTTGCCGCTGCATTATCTTTTACCGCGGACCACGACATTCCGACCGCTATCCTACAGACCGGCGAACTCGATAGCGCCGACTATCGGCGCAATGACGCGCAGCGCTGCTTCCACTGCAAGGATGAGCTTTTCACCCGAATGGAAGAGGCGCGGGCGGCCGGTGGATTTCACCACATTGCCTATGGGATGAACCTCGACGACCGAGGCGAGTTTCGGCCTGGCCAGCGGGCGGCGGCCCAGCACCACGCGGTCGCTCCACTTGTGACGGCAGAGCTGACCAAGCGCGAGATTCGCTCCCTGGCGCAAGAGGCCGGCCTCGTGTTGTGGGACAAACCTGCGAGTGCCTGTCTTGCCTCGCGCATTGAATACGGCCGGCCGGTCACGCGGGAGAATCTTTCGCAGGTTGAGCGCGCGGAGGAGTCCCTGCACGAGCTCGGCTTCCGCCAGCTGCGAGTCCGGCACCATGGCGATCTGGCGCGGATCGAGATCTCGACCGACGAGTTGCCGCGTGCCTTGCATACGGAGATGCTTCAAGCCATGACAGCGGCCGTTCGCGCGACCGGCTTTGTGTATGTCACGCTCGACATGGAGGGATATCGCTCCGGCTCGATGAACCTCAGCCTGCCGGATCTCCTTCCCGTCTCGTCGATCCGAAACGCTGCCGTGAAACACTGAGCCCGATCTCTAATCATGAACAAAGCTTCTCTCCTCGAACTTCTTGCGTCCGTACAGACAGGAGCGCTCGATCCTGCTGATGCTGCAAGCCAGCTTGCCAAACTGCCGTATGAAGACATCGGCCATGCCCGCATCGATCACCATCGCGCCCTGCGCACCGGCTTGCCGGAGGTGATCTATGCACAGGGCAAGGCTCCGGAGCAGACCGCCGAGATCTTCGCGAGGATGGCGGCGGCGGGAACCGATGTGCTGGCGACGCGCGCGGATGCGGCTACCGCCGCGATGGTTCTGGCGATGACCCCCGCAGCTGCCTATCATCCGGGCGCGCGGGCGATCACTCTGCGGCAGTCCGCGGCCGCCGAGCCCAGGGGGCACATCGCCGTGCTGAGCGCGGGAACCAGCGACCAGCCCGTGGCCGAGGAGGCGGCGGTGACTGCGGAACTCTTCAACGTGAAGGTGACCCGGCTCTATGACGTGGGCGTGGCTGGGCTGCACCGTCTGCTGTCGGTGCGGGAGCAGCTTGCCGGCGCGGATGCGGTGATCGTCTGCGCCGGAATGGAGGGTGCGCTGCCCAGCGTCGTCGGCGGCCTGGTGGGCGTGCCGGTGATCGCGGTGCCGACCTCGGTAGGCTACGGCGCGAGTTTCGCCGGGGCAGCGGCCCTTCTGGGCATGTTGAACTCCTGTTCCCCGAACGTCACCGTAGTTAATATAGACAACGGCTTCGGTGCGGCCTACACTGCCGTACTGATCGCACAAGCCTCCAGCCGGCGTAGCAGCTGAAGAGGCGGCCGGGAGAATCATCTCCGCCCCGGGTGCGGCGCGAGGTGATTCTGAAATGCTTCCCAACGATGACAAACCCTGGGCAAAGCCGCTCGCACGGACTGTTATCCTGCTGACGATTGCCGGGCTTGCGTGCCTTTCCTACTACCTCGAATCGCGCGACCAGTTCCACCTTCCCGAGATCGTTGGCGTGTTTCTTTTGCTGCTCACGATCGTTCCGCCCAATCTCGCTGTGCTGTATCCGTGGGTGTGCCCGCCCAAGCATCTGCCTTCGCAGCGCCCAAACGAGAAGCAGACAGTGCGTTGAGATCTGCTGCGCGAAGCAGGTGCTGCGCGCTTACTGATTGACCCCACTGGCCAGGAAGCCGCCATCGACAACCAGAATCTCGCCGGTGACGAAGGCTGAGGCTTCGCTTGCGAGAAAGATCGCGGAGCCGACCAGCTCCTGCGTTTCGCCGAAACGCCCCATCGGGGTGCGCATCAGCAGCTCCCTGCCGCGATCACTCTCGTCAAGCAGCTTCTGGTTGAGCGCAGTGCGAAAGACTCCAGGCGCGATGGCATTGACGGTCACTCCCCGCGCGCTCCACTCCACCGCAAGGGACTTGGTCAACGCGCCGACCGCGGCCTTGCTGGCAGCGTAAGCGGCCACCTCCTTTAAGCTCACAAAGGTGTTGAGGGAGGCAATGTTGATGATGCGGCCGTAGCCGCGTTCGAGCATGTGGCGGCCGAAGATCTGGCAGGCGCGCAGGGTGCCGGTCAGGTTGGTGTCGAGGATATCTTTCCACGTCTCCTCGGAGAGGTCGAGCGTGGGTTCGCGCTTGATCTTGCCAGCGCAGTTGATCAGAATGTCGACCTTGCCGAACGCCTCGACGGACGCGTCGAGAAGAGCCTGCAGGCTGGCGCGGTCGGCAACGTCGGAGGTGAGGCGAAGCGAGCGGCGGCCTTTGGCTTCGATGGCGGCGGCGGCTTGCTCGACCTGCTCCCGGCGGCGGGAGCTTGCGACCACATCGGCGCCGGCCTCGGCGAGCCCGATCGCCATCGCGAGCCCGATGCCCGACGTCCCGCCGACGACCACCGCCGACCTGCCGCTTAGATCAAACAAGGAATGCGCCATCGCCGCCTCTCCGTTACCTGTGGTCCTGCTGCTGGTGCGGTGCGATCTTTGCCAGGATCTCTTCGACCACCTGGCCGGGTTCGCGGTCATTCTCGATGCAGAGAGCGTCATGCGGCATCTCGAGCGTGGCGATCTGGCTGTCGAGCAAATTTGGGTTCATATAGGTATGCTGCCGGGCGGCAAGGCGGGAGGCGATCATCGCCTTCGAGGCATCGAGCACAAGGAACGTGATCGAGCCGCCCGGCATGCCGGCCGAGAGCAGGTCGCGATAGCTTTGCTTCAAGGCGGAGCAGGCGAGGATGCCGTTCGTGTCTTGGTCATGCCAGCCGCGGAGCAGCCGGTTCAAGCTCTCGAGCCAGGGCTCGCGATCCTCGTCGGTCAGGGGAATGCCGGCCGAAAGCTTCTCGCGATTGGCTTCGGGATGGTAGTCGTCCGCATCGGCGAAGACGGCGTTCGCCCGCTTTGCCAGAAGAGTTCCTATGGTGGTTTTACCCGATCCGCTGACGCCCATCATCACGACAATCACGAAGGCCCCTCTTTAGTACTGTCTACAAACTATCATCGCAGGCTGCGGATCAGACGGGCATCTCGAAGAGGGACTGGCCGAAGACGACCAGGTTGCCATCCGGCGCGACGATCATGAACTCGCGCTGGCCGTAGCTCTGATCGACAGGGCCGTAGACATTGCCCTCGGGAAGCGTTTCGAGCTTCGGCTTCAACTCGGCGTAGAGTCCATCGACATCTTCCACATCGATGTAGTACATGAAGCGGCGATTGCCGGGCGGGACGCGTTCGCCCTCGGACTGCGACGCCTTCATGATGCGTATGCCGGCGACCTCGCGCTGCACGTATGCGTAGTCGTGGACGTGGATGCAGGCTTTGAAGCCGAGGATGCCGGTGAAGAAGCGCACCGCTTCGCTGACATCTTCGACGTGCAGGAAGGGCGTAATGCGGATGAAGTTCGCCATGTCTATTCTCCGAAGCTGCCCGCAAAGCGATCTCGATACGCCCATAGCCCGAGGCCGGGATTGGCGATGTAGAAGATCTCTTCTCCGTCGAGAGTATTCCAGCCGTCCTTTAGGCTCGCGGGGTTGTAGCGCGCGGTCATGGCGGCCAGGTCTGCGTACTCGTAGTGGACGGACTCGATCTCTTCGCGGGTGAGATGGCCGGGGCAGTAGCGAACGGTGAAGCGGCCCTCGCTCGAGCCATGAATGAGGTGGGCGGCGGCGCTCAAATTGCCGGCGAGCTGTGCGTCTTCTCTGACGGCCTCGAGCGTGCGCGGCGTTCCGCAGTACCCGTAGCGGCGGATGAGCGCATCGATCGCGGCGTCTTCGCCGAACTCGCGAACGCCGGGGGCGAGCACGATCAGCTCCGCGTCGTCGGCCAGCGCCATGCGCGTGCGATAGACCGCCTTGTTGCCGAGCCAGGTGCTCTTGAACTCGTGCGCGTCCAGGAAGACGACGGCCTTCCTGATCTCCCGGTCGAGCATCTTGAAGTTGACCTGAAGGCTGAGCGCCGCGGCGAGCTCGAAGCACTCCGCGTCGTCGCCGACGTAGAGCCCGCGCAAAACCAGCTTGCCGGCATTGTTCTTTGCCACCACGGTGAGGACGTAGACGATCGGAAGATCTTGGGCGAAGTGCTCGCTCGCATAGTTCAGCACGCGACGGACGGGTGTGTCGGCGCGGCCCATCATGCGCTCCATGCCGTACACCGCGCCGAGGAAGTGGCTGCGATGAATGCCGATGGAACCGCCGGTGCCGATGAAGATGTTCTTGTTGTAGTTGGCCATGCCGACCACCTCGTGGGGCACGACCTGGCCGATGGAGAGGATGAGGTCGTGGCCGCCGTCTCGGAGGAGCTTATTGACCTGCGCGGGCCACGGGTAATCGAGCTTGCCCTCGCTGACCGCGCGCACGAACTCGCCGGGCACCTCGCCCAGGGTGACGACATCGTTGCGCCAGTCGTGGATGCGGAAGAGGCTGCGCGGCGTCGCGCCGAACATCGCTCCGATCTCGGCATCCGTCATCGGCTTGTGGGTGCCGAGCGCCGGCAGCACATCAGTCAGCTTCTCGCCGTAGTAGCGCCACGCGAGCTCGGTGACGAGGCCGCTCTGGGAGTGCAGCCGCGTGAAGTCCGGAGGCACGGCAAGCACTTTGCCGCGTTCGCCCAGCAGACCGAGCGCCGCAAAGAGATGCTCCTGCAAGTGCGCCGGGGAGATCTCGGTGGTCGGACTACCTGCCGCGAAGAAGAGACTCATCGAGTGACCATGGTATCTCCTCGGCCGCGCCAGCCCTTCGACCATTCGCTCCTCAACGCCCTTTTGATACTGTAGAAACACGAGCAGCACGCTGCGCGGGCCACACCAACTCCCTTCTATCCCAGGCCGGCCAAGCCCCCATGACATCGACGACCGACCTCTATTCCCGAGCACAAGCCGCCGCCGCTCACATCCGCACCCTTTCGCCCGCCGCTCCCAGCCTCGCCATCATCCTCGGCTCGGGCCTCGGCAACTTCGCCGCTCATGTCCACGGCGCCATCCACGTTCCCTATCGCGACATTCCCCACTTCCCGCAACCCACCGTCGATGGCCACTCCGGCCAACTCGTCCTGGGCGGCATCGCCGGCATTCCCGTCGCCGTCCTGCAGGGCCGGGTCCATGCCTACGAGGGGTACGCCATTGAACAGGTCACCTTCCCCACCCGCGTCCTCGGCCTGCTCGGCTGCCGAACCCTCATCGTCACCAACGCCGCCGGCGCCATCAACGCCACCCTCGCGCAGGGTCAGATCGTCGCCCTCTCCGACCACATCAACTTCACCGGAATCAACGCCGCCTCCGGCCCCAACGAGCCGCGCTTCACCCTCACCGGCCGGCCCGCGCAGCGCTTCTTCGACATGTCCTCGGCCTACTCCTCCCGCCTCCGCCGCCTCGCTGTCGCAGAGGCCGCCCGCCAGCAGCTTGCCCTCACCGAAGGCGTCTATCTCGCCGTCCTCGGTCCCAGCTTCGAGACTCCCGCCGAGATCCGCGCCTTCCGCACCCTCGGCGCAGACCTCGTCGGCATGTCCACCGTCCACGAGGTCATCGTCGCGCGCCACATGGGCTTCGAAGTCCTCGGCCTCTCCGTCGTCACCAACATGGCCGCCGGTGTGCTGAACCAGCCTCTGGACCACGTCGAAGTCCTCGAGACCGGACGCCGGATCGAAGAGCCATTCACCCGCCTCCTCACCGCCCTCATCCCGCAGATAGCCGCGCTTCCGCCCGCCGCGCCTTCACCCGCCTAGAGCGGTTCTCCAGAGGGTGTACACCAAACCAGCACGTCATTCTGAGCGAAGCGAAGAATCCCCGTATTTTTCTCAACGCCGCACCGGTGTATATCTAAAGGAAAACTGCTTTAATCCCTCAGCCGAGCCACCGCCGCCTGCGCCTCCATCGCCGCCTGCTTGCGATGCAGCCCGCCGCGCGAAAACGCAATCGGCCCCGCCCCAAATCGCACCTCCGCCCGCACTCCGCGCAGCCCAAGAAATCGCAGGATGTGCTTCAACATACTCCCGTCTCCCCAGTAACAAACATCATCGGCCACCGTCACCCCGGGCTCATTGCCCGAGGCCAGCGAGTACCGCACATACGCCGCCGTTACCGCAGCCCCGCCGGTCATCACCTGCCCCAGCAGCCCGCTGTGAAACTTCAGCAGCCCGCTGCCATTGCTCGTCGTGCCCTCCGGAAAGAACACCACCGGCAGTCCGGCATCGAGCGCCTCCTGCATCCCCTGCCGCGCCCGCATCGCCGATCCACCGTGCCCGCGCGCCACATACACCGTGCCCGCCATCGTCGTCATCCACCCCACCACCGGCCACCCGCGAATCTCCTCCTTCGACACAAACACGCAAGGATGCAGCGCCGCAAACACCACAATATCCAGATAGCTCAGGTGATTCGAGATCACCGCACCGCATGCTGGAAAGCTTCCCGTGACGCTAGTCGCAATCCCCAGCTTCCACATCGCCCGGGCGCAGAAGCGATGCAGCCACTCCGCCCGCGCCTCTCGCGTCTGCGGACGTCTCACTGCCAGCTCCGTCCCAAACACCACGAACAGCCCTGCCAGCCGAACGCTCCGTCCCACCGCCCGCAAAAAGTTCACCGCATCCAATCCTCAGCGCTCTCCAGCCTCAAACCGCGCCACTCGCCTCGCCAGAGTCTATTCTGTAGGCAGTGCGTCTCTCCGAATCCTATCTCGTCGCTCCCGCCCAGGCCTTCGCTCCCCCGCGCCATCCATGGATCTACCGCCGCGCCGTTCTTCCCGTCCTCGCCTTCCTGCGCATGGGAGCCTCCCCGGACAAACTCGCCTGGAGCATCGCCGCCGGACTCCTCATCGGCATTAACCCCATCCTCGGAAGCACCACCGTCCTGTGCCTCGCCGCCGCCTTCCTCCTCCGGCTCAACATCGCCGCCTCCCAGTTCGGCAGCCACATCGTCTATCCGCTGCAGCTCCTGCTGATCCTCCCCTTCCTGCACATCGCCGCCCGCGTCTTCCACACCGCACGGCTTCCCTTCTCCGCAACCGAACTCCTCCACGCTGTGCGCGAGCATCCCCTCGAGCTCAGCCGCCTGCTCTGGCAGTGGGAATGGCACGCCTTCCTTCTCTGGACTGCCCTTACCATCGTCGCTGTCCCGTGCCTCGCCCTTGTCCTGAAGCCCGTTCTCCGAAGACTGCTCGTGCAAGCCCAGCATCCGCCTGTCCCGATGCCCTTCCCTTCAGCGCAACATCCATAAGTACTCACCTGCTGTTCGCGCCCTTGCCGTTGCCTCTCTGGTTGTCATCCTCGAAGAGGATCTGCTGTTCGCTAAGAACATGTTTTAAAACTTCTTGAATCGTCATTTCGACCGGAGTCGCGCTGGGCATTATCGCGCGATGGAGCGGAGAAACTCCCCGCATTTCGTCTTTGTCTGTTCCGACGGATCATCGCTTGAATCACTATCCCGCATACGGCTGCACCGGATCGCCGCTCTTCACCCAGGCCGTATAGATCATGTCCCGCAGCTCCGTGGCTCCGGCCGCCAGCCGCTCCTCGGTAAACGCCTTACCCTCCGGCGTACCCGCGCCGGTAAACGCACCCGCCTTCTCCAACTGATACGTCTTCTCCACCAGCGCATTCGAGCGCCGCAGATAGGCCATGAAGTCCGTGAACACATCGCCCAGCACCGCCGGCTTTGCCCCCACTAGAGGCTTCACCTCCGCCGCCGTCACATTCGCGGTCACAAACACCGACTCGAACTGCGCATGAATCCTGTGCTCGGTCGTATACCCGTTCGGGTTCGGCCCCGTCCATCCGTTGTACTGAATCGACGTATGCATCGGCTGCGATCCATCGGCCACATAGTGCCCCAGCCAGCCCGCCAGAAAGACAATCTCGCACTCCACCGGCCTGGTGTCCTTGTGGGCCGCCGCCAGCCCCCGATAGTCCCGCATCGCGCTCTTCAATCTCTCCCACACCTCGGTGGCCTGATACGGCAGCAGCCCCACCTTCTCCGGCGTCAGCGCCAGGTCGGGATGCGTCTTCTGCGCATAGGCAAGCGCCCGCACATAGTCGTACCGCCGCCGCGGCAGCTCCCCCACCAAATCCGCATACTCCAGATCGAGGAAGTGTTCCGGCGACTGCGCCGCATTCAGCTCCGGCTCCGCCGCCGACTTCCACCGGTCCGGCTCCGGCCCGTAGTATTCGAGCGCCCGCGCCGCCTCGGGCGAACGCAGAAACTCCGGCACCTCCGCCGGCAGCGCCTCATCCGCTAGCCGGTTGATCATCCTGTGCCCATCCGCGCCCCACGCGAAGCTCTGCTCCACCAGCAACACCGGCAGCATCGCCCCCGCCACCACCATCCGCACCGCAGATATCCATCGTTTCATGCCAAAAGTATACGCAGCGTCTGTTCGCGTCAGATGCCGGAAAAACTCTCTCCCTCAGCAAACCTCTCACCATGGGTTTGCCCCTTCTCCTGCCGCCATCCGCATACTGGGTGCCTCATCATCCGGACAAACAATTTTCTCCCCAGCTCTTGCGGTCATCCGAACACCGGAGCCTCAACCACCCCGGACAAACAAGTGTCATCCCGGCTCTTGCTGTCATTCTGACCCTCGAGCGAAGCGAAGGGGAAGAATCCCGATGAGCTTCACACAGCCCATACATGCGACAGCTTTCCACCCGCCATCCCGCAGCTTCCCACCCGTTCGCCACGAAACTACTCTGCACCTGCTCAGAAAATAAGAAACTACGTAATTCGCCCGAAAAACCGTTGTCAAGGGGCATATTGAGCTATCTCCCTTCCTTTGTGCCAGATATGCGTGGCGTAGGAGTTTCGGTCAATTCGGTACAATTAAAGTAAGCAGCAAACATTGAGGATTGTGTCTTACCCGTGCGTGAGGACTCCAGGCAGCCTCCCGAAGTACGGGCCTATCTGCCGTAGATCGAATATTTTGCGCAACATCGCGGGGAGGGGGTACCATGCAGCGAAAAAAACAGCAGCGCCAAGTCGGCTTGGCCACCGCGCTCCGGCACGAACCATGGATCAGCATGGCGCAAGATTCGCCGACGCCCGGCCTCGCCCGCTCCGAACCTCCGGCCTTACCTGCCGTCCTCTCGAAGTCCAAACCTATCTCATTTGAATGGAAGATTTTGCGCAAGATCCGGCGGGGGGGAGGGGGGATCGCATCCGCACCGCGCCGCAGCCGTTCTATCTGCCTGCCGAACCTGTGCTGGATTGCATCCCTGCTCCTGCTCGCCTCCCCATTCGGCTTTGCTCAAGCCGCACCCGCCTCCGGCAGCGCCGGGATCGTCTACGCCGACACCGTCTATATAGACGGCAGCATCCTCACCGGCGCGCACCTCCGGCCCGACGATCCTTCGCCGACGCCCGCCCGGGTCACCGCCGTTGCCATCGCAGACGGCAAAGTGCAGGCCGTCGGCACCGACGCCGCTATCCTGAAGCATAAAGGCCCCCAGACCACGGTGGTTGACCTCCAGGGCGCCTTCGCCATGCCCGGGTTCAACGACGCCCACACCCACATGGCCGAAGCCGGACGCCAGAAGACCTCGGTCAACCTCGTCGGCGCCCACTCTCTCGCTGAGATGCAGCAGCGCATTCGCGCCTACGCCGCCACCGCAAAACCCGGCGCCTGGCTCCTCGGCGGCGGCTGGGACCATACCCTCTGGCCCGGCGGTAAGCTACCCACCCGCCAAGACCTCGACCAGGTCACCGGTGCCCACCCCGCCATCTTCGCCCGGGTCGACGGCCACATGGCGGCAGCCAACTCCTCCGCCCTCACCCTGGCCGGCATCTCCGCCGAAACCCGCGATCCGAGCGGCGCGAAGATCGACCGCGACAGCTCCGGCAAACCCACCGGTATCCTGCGTGAAACTGCTGCAACCGCAATGGTTTACAGCAAGGTCCCTCCACCAACGCTTGAGCAGCGCCGCTACGCGCTCGGTGTCGCCATCCATGACGCTCTCGCCAACGGCGTCACCAGTGTCCAGGACAACTCGCAATGGGAGGACTTCCTCGCCCTCGAAGAACTCGAACATACCAGCCAGCTTCATCTCCGCTTCGCCGAATGGCTGGATTTCAATCAGCCCGTCGCCGTCCTCGAACAGCGGCGCGCCAGCCATCCCACCGGCGACCTGCTGCTCCACCTCACCATGCTCAAAGGATTCATGGACGGCTCCCTCGGCTCCCGCACCGCCGCCATGGAAGAGCCCTACTCCGACGACCCCGCCAACTCCGGCCTCCCGCGCTACGAACAGGCGGAGCTCAACCGCATGGCCTCCGACCGCGCCGCCGCCGGGTTTCAGCTGGGCTTTCACGCCATCGGCGACCGCGCCAACGACATCGCGCTGAACGCCTTTGCCGCCGCCGAACAGGTCGCTCGACCCGCCAACTCTCCAGCGCCGCCCGGCAACCCTGACGCCGCGGTCGTCACCACAGCGCCGGCGGCCCTCAGCCCGGCCAGTCTCCGTCTCCGCATCGAGCACGCGCAGGTCCTGCTTCCCGGCGACTTCGATCGCTTCGCCGCCGAAGGCGTCATCGCCTCCATGCAGCCCTCCCACCTGCTCACGGACATGAGCTGGGCCAACGACCGCCTCGGATCCGAACGCGCAAAGTACGCCTACGCCTGGAAGAGTTTTCTCGACCACCGCGTTACCCTCGCCTTCGGCACCGACTATCCTGTCGAGCCGATCAATCCCTTCCGCGGCCTCTACTCCGCCATCACCCGCCAGAACGAAGCCGGCACGATGAGCTTTCAGCCTCAGGAAAAGATCAGCCTCAACGAGGCCATCTACGCCTACACCCAGGCCTCCGCCTTCGCTGAATTTCGCGAGCGCCAGAAAAGCCGGCTCGAGCCCGGCTACCTCGCCGACTTCATCGTGCTCGACCGCGACATCACCACTGCCTCGCCCCAGCAGCTTCTCCACACCCGGGTTCTCCGCACCGTCGTCAACGGCGAAAGCGTCTATAGCCAAGTGCTCCATACTTCCCATAAAGCGAATCCGCCGGCGGAAGCGCCCAAGGCAAACTAGGCCGTGCGCACCCTGAGCCCATCCGCCCTCGCGCACCTGCTGCTGTTGGCCGTCGTTCTGGTGTGGGGAGCGACCTTCGTTCTGGTCAAAGACGCGCTCCAGGACGTGTCGCCTTTGCTCTTCAACCTGCTCCGCATGAGCCTGGCGTTCCTTGCGCTCACGGCTCTCAACTACCGCCAGCTTTACCGTGTGAGCCGGCAAGCGGTCGTCGCCGGAGTCGTCGCCGGCCTCCTCCTGGCTATCGGCTATCAGTTCCAGACCGCCGGCCTTGCCCGTACCACCGCGGTCAAGTCCGCCTTCATCACCGGCTTGGTCGTCGTCTTCGTTCCCATCCTGACTATCCTCCCGGCCCTCCGCTCCCCGGCCATTCCGCGCCCCCGCTGGACGGCAGCCGCCGGCGCCCTGCTCGCCTTCTTCGGACTCTTCCTGCTCACCACCCCCGCCGGGACCACCTACGAAAATCTCTTCAACGGCATCGGCCCCGGCGACCTGCTGACCCTCGCCTGCGCCTTTGCCTTTGCCGCGCACCTGCTCGCCCTCGCCCACTTTGCCCCGCGCATCCCGATCCGCCAACTCGCCACCCTGCAGATCGGCGTAGCCGCACTCGTGATGGCCGTGACGCTTCCCCTTGAAGGCAGACCCCACCTCCAGATCACCTCGCGCCTCGTCATCGCGCTCGCTGTCACCAGCCTGCTCGCCACCGCGGCCGCCTTCACCATCCAAAGCTGGGCCCAGCAGCATCTCCCCCCTACCCACACCGCCATCCTCCTCACCCTCGAACCCGTCTTCGCCGCGATCACCTCGTTTCTCGTTCTCCACGAGAGAGTGGGCCGCCGAACCCTTGGCGGAGCCGGCCTGATCCTCGGCGGCATCGCCGTGATCGAGCTCCTCCCAGCCCCGGCGCCGATCCCGGCTCATCCGGATTAGGCTCATCCGGATGAAACCCTGCGAACACCTTCAACCTGTTCTCGCGTCTAAACAGGTTGGACCGAGCGCATGATCCTGAGAAAACAGCATCATAAACAACAACGACTATACTGATGGCTTGTGCCGCGCTGCCGCCTCGCGAAACGCAACGCACAAAGATGAGGGAAAGACCACATAATGGACACACCGAACACGCAACCTCCGACCCTGCTTGAGCGCCTGCGCGCTCGCCGCCTCGCTACGACCTTCGTTCTGCTTGCGACTCTGTCGATCGGCATCCTTGTCGGTTCTATCCTCACGCGCAATGTAAGCGGCAAAGAACAGTCCGGCGTCAATTCGTCAGACGCCAAACCGCTCGTGATTCCGTCTCCCATCGCGCTCTCGAACGGCTTCTCGAAGATCGTCCAGGAGGTCGGACCCGCCGTCGTGAACATCAACACGGAAGAGCTGCCGAAGCAGTCGCTGAACCGGCGCGGCCGGCGCGGGCAGCAGCGCAGCCCCGACGAACAGGGCGGCGGCGATGAAGACAATCAGACGCCGGGAGACATGCAGGACTTCTTCAACCGGTTCTTCGGTGGTCAGGGTGGCGGCGGCGGCGAGGAAGGGGATGGCGGCGGAGAGCGCCGCGCCCTTGGCTCGGGGTTCATCGTAGATCCGCGCGGTTACATCATCACCAATAATCATGTCGTCGACAAAGCGGACAAAATCTACGTCAAGCTGTCCACCGACGCCGAGGATCCGTCCGACCAGGGTCGTCCCGCCACCGTAATCGGCGTGGATAAGGATACCGACATCGCTGTGATCAAGATCGATACTAAAGAGCCGCTGCCGACCGCCAAGCTCGGCAATTCGGAAGGGGCGCAGGTCGGCGATTGGGTACTCGCCATTGGAAGTCCCTTCTCCCTCTCGAAGACTGTGACCGCCGGCATCATCTCCGCGAAGAACCGCAGCATCGATGAGCCTGGCGCCAACGGAGTCTCGCAGAGTCAGTTTCAGCGTTTTATCCAGACCGATGCTGCCATCAATCCCGGTAACTCCGGGGGGCCGCTTGTCGATATGGCCGGTCAGGTCGTCGGCATGAACACTGCCATCTTCACCCAGACCATGGGCTCGCAGGGCGTCGGCTTCGCCATGCCGGCCAACACCATCACCACCGTCTACAACATGCTCATCGGACCGGAGCACAAGGTCGTTCGAGGTTCCATCGGCATCCAGTTTCAGGTCGCGCAATCCTCAGCAGTCGGGCGCATCTACGGTTTCACCAACGGCGTGATCGTCGGCGTCGTCACACCGAACGGCGGCGCAGCCAAGGCCGGCATTCAGCCGGGTGACGTCATCGTCTCGGTCGATGGTCGAAACATCAAGGATGGCGATGATCTTGTCAACGACATCTCCGTGCGTCGGGTCGGCTCCACGGTCAAGCTGGGCTATCTTCGCAACGGCAAGCAAAACACCGCGGACGTCATGATCGGAGATCGATCTAAAACCTATGCCGAGATCGCTGGCCAGTCTGACAACACCACCGCGCCGCCGGAAGTGGACGCCGGAGAAGGTAAGCTGGGCATCAAGGTCTCCAATATACCCGCGGCAATCACCGCGAAGGTTGGCATCAAGGCTGGAGTCATCGTCACCACTGTTCGCCCCGGATCGTTCGCCGACGAGATCGGTCTGGGCAAAGGCGCTATCATCACCGCGATTAACAAGAAGCCGGTCGCGGACGAGGCGTCCTACACCGCCATCGTCTCTGGTCTGAAAGCCAAGGACGACGTGGTCTTCGTAGTCCAGTCAGCAAATCAAAAGAATTTCAACTCCTATGTCGGCGGCACTCTTCCCTAAACGTGCACTCTGCCTTAAAGGCGATCGACCAGCGTCGAAGCGCGCTTTACGAGAAGAGGAGAACAGCCACGTGCTGCTCTCCTCTCTCGATCACTAGGGCTCGTGTGATTCGTTCCACTCTGGACGGAAGTCCCTGCAATGAACTCTTTCGCTTGCTTCTCCTGGTTCGTCACGGTAACCTAACGATTCGTCAATGAATGCTGCATCATCGAGGTTCTTCAGAGGGAGCCCTTAGCTATGTGTTCTGTTAGAACCGTTCTAATGTCGACTCTTGTCCTTGGAGCCTGCGTCTCCAGCTTCGGGTCCACTCGCCCGCATCGCGTGCTGTCTTCAACAAAAACCCTCCACAAGCATGCCAAGACAAAGGGCTTGTCCCATTTATCCGGGCAGCGCACGATTGATGATGAGCGTGCCGCCCAGATTCAGGCATCCCTCCTCAAATCAGGGTACCTATCTGGGCAAACGTCCGGACACTGGGACTCGCAGACGCAGGCAGCCATGGAAAAATTTCAAGCCGACAACGGCTGGCAGACAAAGCTGATTCCTGACTCCCGAGCTATCATCAAGCTGGGCCTCGGGCCGTCTCACGACGCGGTGTCAAAGAGTGAGACCTCTACGCCCGCGACGGGAGCTCAACCTGCTTTAGCGTCCGGATTCGCACAGAATCAATAAAAGTACGTAGGGAGTGGGTTAAACCGTTGCTACGTACCCGGGACAGGCTTACACGAGCTCATCCAGTTTGAAGCAATAGTCTTTAACCTCTTCGTTATTGTTTGGAATGGCGCCCGCCCTGCCGAAAGCCCCGCTCTCAAGCCATAACCTAAGCCAGTAGTATTCGTGAACGCGCGCTAAGCGGGACGCGATCGGCTGTTTGTGTTCCAAGATTGCAGTGATTCGGCCGGCCATCGCATCCTTGTTATCGACAGTTTCAAATCTCGTCTCCACCTCTCCGCAGTCCAGCAGGCGCCTTCGTGCCGCCTCGAAGTGGACTTCATCCACCACTCCACTCTCTACCGTCAGATTTGTCATCGTCTGCAGTGCGAGCGCAGCACTTGCGTCCAGCTTATCTCTGAAGCCTAGATATAAGATCCTTGCTCCTGCCACGCGCAATGGCAACATCCCGAACTGCTCCGCGAACAGCTTGGGCGCGACCAATGCCATCGCCTCTGGCGCGAAATCATGGGTAGGCAGCACCGGACATCCCCATTGCAGCGCCAGCGCGCGGGTAACCTGCTCCTGATCGACGGCGCATTCGCGGACCAGCCAGTGGCCGATCCTTTGTTGGCCGTTCTCACGCTGCGCCTCGAGCGCTCTGCGAAGCTGCGGATGAGTGATCCACCCTTGACCCAGCATCAGTAGCCCGAGTGGCACCCGATGCTGGTGTGCAGCAGCTGACTCGGCACGACGACCCGCATCTGCCTCACGACTTGCCGCCGTACGAACCATCGTGAGTAGACAACGTCCGCTACAAGCCCATTGCTCCTCGAAAACCGGGCGGCGGCGACTCCTCAACGGGGACCTCCACCCATTGGAAGAGCAGTCGGCGTTCCCGCACAGTCGTCGAGAATGAGCTTGCGCCGTGATGCCTGGCAGACCCGAGTTGGCGGCCCCGATGGAGTGTTTCGATGAAGTGTAATGGTCGGTGCGCCATGGAGCTTCGTCCATCTCCGTCGTATGAGGAACGCGACGTTTCATCAGAAAAGGCATCGTATGCTCTCCAATCGTAGCTGAGGCGTGGCGACCTGAGTGATGCGCAGCGCGAAGTTGCCGTGCGCCACGACCACCTCTCCTCGAGCAACGATGCGATCTCCGACCACTAGATCCACCGGCGCCGAGAGGTGTCGATCGAGTTCGAAAACGTCTCCAGGACCAAGTGCCAGTACCTCGTGCAGCCGCATCTCGCGTGTGCCGAATTGTAGAGTCGCTTCCACTTCGATATCGTCCAGCAATCCTGATTTGCTGTCTTCTAAACTTGCGCCCAACGCCATGAGCTCCTCCTTTGCTGTACTTCTCTGTTTACGTACTTGTCGTCGCTGAGGGGATGGCAGCGTTCGCGATGTGTGCCGGAAAAGGCATTGCGCCGAGGCTCTTCAACAGAGCACCGCGATGCTCTCCCATCCGTATGACTTCCGCAAGGCCGACCTGCAGACCGCCAATACGGAGCTCCAGGAGTGTATGCTCCATCACCGGTAGTCGGAGAATGCCGCCCGGCGCTGCGCCAGATAGTTCACTCGCCTTCAGCCGCATAGGCGGGAGCTGCAGCACAGCATCAATTCTTGCTTCACCCATGAGCTCTCGCACTCGATTCTGCGTCTCCTGCGATCGTCTCTTGGGACGATCTCCCTCCGTGATCAGGCGGCGCAGAATTGCGTTGAGCACCACCGCCGGAAGGCAAAGGTTGATGGCTCCCTGCGCCTCCGGCATGCGAGCCTCAAAGCTGACGCACAGCGTTCGCTCCCCGCCCATCATCATCCGTGCAACTGCAGCTTCGGTCTCACGCTTCTCAAACACAAATTCCAGCCCCACCGACTGCCACGCCATGTTGAGTTCCTGCACGGCTACCTCGACCACTGAGGTCAAAATGGCCTCCTCAATCTCGGTCAACTCCCGGGTGGGCCACGCGGCGCCCTCGCCGCCAAGAAGAACATCCACCATGGGCAGGGCGAGTGACAACTCGAGTTCGAGCAGACCCACAGCGCCCAAGGGCTCTAACCGTATCGCGCAGATATAGGTAGGAGCGGAGAGCCTTTCCAAAAATTCGCTAAATTGCAGTTGTTCTCCCGACACCAAATTCATCTTGAACGGTGTTCGCAACCATGCACCGAGGGTATGCATGAGATTGCGGGCGAATAAATCGTTCACCGAACTGATCGCTCTCATTTGATCGTTACTGATCTGTCCTGCGCGACTGAAATTGTAGCGCTCTGATGTTTCCGTTCCTGTCGCATCCGTTTTCTGCGAACTAGCAGCGCCGGCTGCCGCAAATAACGCATCAATCTCCGTCTGCGCCAGTTGTTTTCCCATAATTCCTCTTTTGAGCATGCCAAAGTTGAAGTCTTTTGATTTGAGTCCCCGAGCCGGACGGGTGCGTGGAGACCGATTAACGCCGGGATCTAATGCGCAGCAGGCAACGTACGGCTTCCCAGCCCAGCTAGAGCCGCTCTTAGCCGCAAGACTGCCGAGGAGTGGATCTGCGAGACCCTTGACTCCACTACGCCTAGAGTCAATCCGATCTCTTTCATCGTCAGTTCTTCATAGTAGTAGAGTGTCACCACCATCCGCTCTTTGTCGGGCAGCTCCTCGATTGCCTCCGTCAGCCTCTGTTTCATCTCGCCTTTCAAACACAAGAACAGCGGATCGTCTTCTGAAGATCCCGGGAGATAAGCTAACTCATCATCGGAGGAGTCTTCTGAGCGTTCGACGTGGAGACTCCCAACTTCGAGACCCTTCAGATCTGTCAAGAGCGCCTGGTACTCAGTGAGAGACAACTTCATCTCCGCGGCAATCTCATGCTCAAGCGGAGAACGTCCGACTCGTTGCGTGACCGCGCGAATCGCTTCTTCGACTGCCCTTCCCTTTCGACGCAGCTCGCGAGGGCTCCAATCCAGCGTCCGCAGTGAATCCAAAATAGCGCCGCGGATTCTGAACTGAGCATAGCTCTTGAACTGAACTTGTTTCTTCCGATCGAACTTCGAAAATGCATCTATGAGCCCCACGATGCCGGCCGATACCAAGTCATCCAACTCAACATGTTGTGGCAGACGCTCGTGAATCCGCCTCGCGAGATAGCGCACTGTCGGTAGGTGCTCCATTAACAAAACGTCGCGTTCGGTTGCTCCGGTGTCGTCCATAGCTTGCTCGCTTCCGCTTGTGCCACTTGCGTAAGGGGAGAAGCTGACCTGCACTGATTCAACGGTGTAGGCCTGGTCCAAAGGGCTGCTTACCCCTTGTAAGCGCTGTATTGCCGTGATCTCCTGTCCAACCCCTAAGTCAGTCGAAGTGCTTGAGTTCATTGTTTTCTCCATTCCTTTCACGCTTCGTACAACCGCGTTCTTATCTCAACCGACAGTTCCGACGCTCCGTACGCGAATCTCTGGAGGAATCTCTGCCGGCGCAAGCACAACTACTTTGGGCAGAAACGGTTCCAACCAGCGTCGCACGTGATAACGTGCCGGACTCGGACATAGGAGCACGGGCAGTGCCGATGTTGAAGCTGATCCGGTTAGGCGTTTCAAAGATTCCACCAGGCGCTTCAAAAAGTCTGAGGAACTTCCGGCAGCCCGGACCCCGTCGCCCAACAACATGCCCGCGCCCTGCGGATCGAAGGTGTGGAGTAACTCGCTTTCCATTGCATGCTCCAGCACAAGAACGCGAAGACCACCCTCCCCATCGAGCAGAGGATAGACCAAACCTCTGCCTAGGTTCTGTCGAACGCTCTCCACCAGGTGCACCAGATTCTTGGACTGCACCGCTGCTTCCACAAGGATCTCGAGGATTGCGCCCAGGTTCCGAATCGAGACCTGCTCTCTCAGCAACTGCTGCAGCACACGTTGCACCTCTCCCAAAGTAAGAATCTTAGGGACAAGCTCCTCCACCAGCTTTGGATGAGTCTCACTGGTGCTATCGAGCAAACGCTTTACTTCCTGCCGTCCCAAAACTTCATGTGCATGCCTGCGGATCAGTTCACCTAGGTGCGTCGCAATGACCGTCGTTTGGTCGACGACAGAGTAGCCAGCCGCTAAAGCCTGCTCTTCTAAGCCAGGTACGATCCAGCGAGCCTGAACGCCAAAGGCTGGCTCTTTCGTCTCTATTCCCGGCAGAGGACGTGCTTTTGGATCGGCATTTACTGCCAGCAGACAACTTTGCTCAGTCTGCCACCGGGCGATCTCAACGCCACGAAGGCTTACTACGTACTCTCGAGGTCTTAGCCGAAGGTTGTCGGTGATATGCACAGGCGGAACGATAAATCCGAGTTCAGTAGCCAGATGCCTCCGCAACGCGCGGACACGATTCAACATCTGACCGCCTTGCTTCTCGTCCACCAAGGGAATAAGTTGGAATCCGATTTCCAGCGTTAACTCATCCACTTTCAGAAGCGAGGCCAGGTTGTCGCCCTTTGTCGCATCAGCGGGTTTCGCCTTCCCTCCGGCCACAGCAGTCGCTTCTTCTTCGAGAGCTAGCATGGCGCTGACACTCGAAGTTGACGTTCGACGAGCGATTAGCCCCACCGCGATGGCCATGAGAACAAACGAAAGTTTAGGCAGACCTGGAATCAACGCCAATCCCAGCAATACAGCGCATGCGATCCACAATGTGTTCCGGCCGCGCAAGAGCTGAGTTCCGAGTTCGTCATTCAGCGAGCCTGCCGAAGAAGCCCTCGTCAACACCATACCGCCTGCGATTGAGACAAGCAGACTTGGGATCATCGTTACCAAGCCATCGCCTACGGTTAAGACAGTGTAGGTCTTTACCGCGTTCGCTAGATCCATGCCATGCTGCAGAACTCCGATCAGCAGACCCGCAACAATATTGATTGAAGTAATCAGGATCGTGGCAAGGGAATCCCGTTGGTTGAACTTGGCGGCTCCATCCATGGCTCCGTAAAACTCGGCCTCCCGTGCGATCGCCTGTCGCCGCTTTCTAGCACCCTGCTCGTCGATCAATCCGGCATTCATGTCCGCATCTATGGCCATCTGCTTGCCTGGTAAGGCGTCCAGCGTAAACCTTGCTGTTACCTCCGCAGTCCGGACCGCGCCGTGGCTCACCACCAGAAATTGAATTGCGATGAGGGCAAGAAAAAGAACCAGCCCCACTACGTAATTGCCCCCGACGACGAACTGCCCAAAGGCCTCGATGACCGAGCCTGCAGCGTTTGTTCCCTCCTGCCCATGCAACAGAATTCTTCGGCTGGATGCGAGATTGAGGGACAGGCGAAAGAGCGTCAACAACAACAGCAGCGTAGGAAAGACAGAAAAATCTACTGCTTTTCGTACTTGTACCGCAGTGAGAAAGACAATG
Organism: Edaphobacter sp.; assembly: GCA_965277545.1. Classification (GTDB taxonomy): domain Bacteria; phylum Acidobacteriota; class Terriglobia; order Terriglobales; family Acidobacteriaceae; genus Edaphobacter. The sequence goes on along the minus strand of OZ255826.1, from coordinate 3,080,218 downwards.
ATGGAGGCGGTGATCGAGGCTGCCAGCAAAACATCCAAGAACAAGCTCGGCACTGGAATGATCATGACGAACACCATGCTGATAGCTGCCACGGGAAGCAGCAGCGTCTGCAGCCGAGCGATCTCAAAACCTGACTTTTTCTTCGCCTCTTGACTCACATCCCACCTCCAAAGCCATGCCGATCGATGACTCCGATTCCAACGATCTTTGGGTGCCAGTTGTTTCGCGCCAGTTCTTGCACCCGCTCTTCCGTCTCGCGATTCTTTCGCACTTGTTCTTCCTTTCTCTGCCTGTACAGATAGGCCAATATTCCGGCGACCGCAGCATACAGCTCGAAAGGAATTGACTGACCGGCTTCGACCGTCTTGTATAAGCTTCGCGCCAGCGGTGGATTCTCAATGATGGGTACACCGGCCCAGCGTGCCTCCTCGCGAATCTCCGCCGCAAGCAGGTCGCGTCCCTTCGCGAGAACGATGGGCGCCGACATCGTTTCGAAGCTAAACTCCAGGGCTACTGCATAGTGTGTGGGATTGGTAATCACTACGGTGGCTCGCGACATATCCGCCTTGACCTTTCGCTTACGCATTGCACGCTGAATCTGCCGTACCTTTGCCTTGATTTGGGGGTTGCCCATTGCATCTCGTACTTCCTCTTTGATCTCCTGTTTGCTCATCTTTAACCGCTGGTTCCAGTCCCGCCACTCAATCCCATAGTCCAGAGCAGCCCACAGCAGCATCACGCACGCCGCGTCAATGGATAACCGGTACGCCGTCGAAAAGGTTTCGGGCAATCGAAGCAAACTCATCACCGGAATCGGATTGAGCAAGGCTTTGAGCGCATTCCAACCAAGCGCAGCCATCACGACGGCTGGCACCAATGATTTCAGCAGACGGCCAGCGGACCGCAGACTGAACATATGACTCACATTCTCAATTGGATTCAGCTTGGCAAATTTGAACGCTACCGCGTTTGGATGGATCTGCACCCCGCCCGCTTGGACAAGACCTGATATCAAAGCTCCACAAAAACTTGCCGCCATTACAAGACCTGCTGGCTTCAATGCGGGAACGAGAATCTGCACGGCCAATTGCCGGAGCTCCTCCTGACCACTCAAACTAGAAGAACCCGCTGCTTCCACCGCCGCAAGGACGCTCTCACGGTAGACCTGACCCCAAATCACAGTGAAGCCGTTGGCTACAACACCTAACGTGACAACCCCACCTAACATCGCAGAGGCTGAGAGAAGTTCACGGCTACGAACCGCATCTCCCTTCTCGCGAGCTTTCTTCTTGCGCAGCGGGGTAGCTTGTTCTGTGCCCTTGTCAGGCATGGCTCCACATCCTCACGCAGTTCCGGTGCATTCTGGCGTGCACCTGGGATAGCTTATGAAGCGCGCTCATGATTTCACCAACAACTTCGAAGCCGCATCCAGTAGCGAGGTGAAGTGCCGCTCGATCCAGCCGGGCCAAACAGCAAGACTGGCAGTCAACACGATGTATGACACTATGGTTTTAGTCGGTACACTCAGCACCATTGCAGGTAGCTGAGGAGACAACCGCGCTACGAGTGCGACGGTAATCTCGACCGCCATAGCTGCTGCCATCACAGGAGCGGCAAGCTGCAGGCCGGCAAGAAATATTCCCCCGGCCATCATGGCTAAGGCTTCGCCCGTCTTTGCTTCGAGGACTGCTCTTCCGATCGGGACTGCACTAAAGCTTCTTATGAAAGCAGCTAGAAGACTCCTGTCGAGCCCAGAGCCGATGACGACGAGTACACCTAGCCAGCCGAGCATTTGACCGAGCACGGCGGTCTCGATCATGGAGTTCGGGTCAAGAAGGTTTACCAGAGAAAAGCTGAACTGCAGCCCGAGCAGCGTGCCTGCGAAGGTAAGCGCCTCATTCAGCAGCATCAGAGACAACCCAAACAAGAGGCCCACACCCAGCTCACCCATAAGTCCGCGAACATCCAGTACTGCCCTGGCTCCGGGCACCGACGCGATCGCAGGTGCGAGTAGCACGGTCATCGCAAAGACAAATCCAGCTTTGATTCTCGGTGCGATTGCTGCTGAGGAAAACACCGGAGCAAACACCATCAACCCACTTAGCCTCACCATCACGAGAACCGCGGCGGTGAGATACTGAGGCCAATCTTCTATCACGGTGCTTAGTTCCTGATTCATATCGACCTCAGCTGAGAAACCGATGAAATCCACTCAGAGTGTGCACGGTAAAGCTCACCAACCGGTGAACCATCCATGGCAGCACAGCGAGCGTAACGACGAAGACGACAACCAACCTCGGCACCGCCGTCAGCGTCTGCTCCTGAACGCCGGTCAGCGTTTGCAGAAGGCTGATCCCTAAACTGATAAGGCATGCCGCTATCAGAAGCGGTGCACTTAGAAGCAAAGCCTCGATTAAGACTCGGCGCATGATCTCTACAGTCTGATCCGGTCCCATTGTTATTCGTTCCCTTCTTCTGACACTCTGCTATATAGGTTAAAAGCTCTTAATCAACTGGTCTGCAAGAAGGCTCCAGCCGTCAACCATGACAAAGAGCAGAATCTTTAAAGGCGTGGAGATCACCACCGGCGGCAGCTGCATCATGCCGATCGAAGTCGTTACACTTGCTACAACCAAATCCACCAGAAGAAATGGAAGGAAGAGAACCGCGCCGATCTGAAATCCAGCCTTTAGCTCACTGAGAATGTAAGCGGGGACTACAACCTGGATTGGCAGATCTTCTTTCTTGTTTGGCCTCGACGTCATTCCAGCTGAGACGAACACAGCAAGGTCTTTCTCCCGTGCATAACGCAGCATGTAGTTTTTGACCGGCGTTATTCCGATGTCAAGCGCTCGCTCTCCGCTGATTACTCCAGCGTTGTAAGGTACTAGCGCCGTATGCTCCACTTCAACCAAGACCGGTTGCATGAGAAACCAGGTCATCATCAGTGCCAGCCCCATCAGAATCTGATTCGACGGGGCAGTCTGAGTGCCAAGCGCTTGTCGGAGAAAGTGAAACACTACCAACAGGCGCACCATCGGGGTCATCGAAAGAAGCAGCGCAGGCAACAAGGTCAATAGCGTCAGGCCGACAACAATCGACCAAGGCACACTCTTGCTGCTGGTCAGCTGCTCGCCAATGGAGTGGCTGCGGCTTTGCCTGTCAGCATCCGAGTTCCAAAAAGTCTCTGAGGTGACGTTGGGGCTGAAAGCCTTGGCTCTTCCTGCATGTGGTAGGTTGCGAACGTCGTCATCCGCGAGTTGCATCGCACGACCGCTCGCCGTCTGCCTGAGTTGGAGTGAAGCTGGTGAGTCTGCAAAATAGATTGACCGAGGCGACTCTGCGTACGCGTGGAATACCGGACTACTTAGGATCAGCAGACCTATCATCCACAATCTGAAGTGCAATCTGCTCGTTAGCGGCATGGTTTGTACTCCGCCTCTACGTTGCTCGGTCTGCCATTCTGCAGGGAAACAATGGTTTGCACGCTCTCGGGTCCGCCCCCAACCAGGAAACGCTCACCTGCGCACTCAACGAGCAGCAGGAAATTCTTTCCACTCAATGACAGCGTCTCGACCAGGTGCAATTGCTTCTGTGCGACACGCGATGCTCTGCTCCTGCTGCGCAACAGACGAAGGATCCATCCTGCAAGCCCCTGCAGTTCGGGCGTTGCCCGAGTGAGATTCTGCCTAAGCTTTCCATGGTTTATCTCGATCGAGTCTTCCATTGCTGCTCCTTCACCTGTCCAACTATTTCGTTGGGACGCTGCTTATGCGACCTATCTGTCAAACATAAGTCCGCAGAGGCATTACTTCAGTCTGGTCAATCTCAGAGCTAGACGCTGCTCCAGCACCTCAAACTCGCTCCAGCCCAATTGTGCTTGCCCTACCGTCAAAGGCACATCCTCGACAGTTGGAGATAATGTCTCAAAGACTTGGCCCTCTTGTAGCTGGAGCAGATCTCTTATCTTGAAGCGGCGCAGAGGCACGCCCGCGCGGAGGGTGACTCTTAGCTGTGCTAGAACACTCCACGCAGAGTGATCCTCAATCCGCATCATGCAAGGGATAACCGGATTCGCCGACGCCAGATTCAACTGCACGTCTTCGGTTAGCTCCACGCTGCGCTTCGCCAATTCTGCTGCCATCATCGCGACTCCAACTCCTCGCACTGTGTTTATCGCTGAATCAGAAGGTCAGTAAGATAGACTTCTTTCAGGTTTAATGCTGGATTGCGTTCCGCCAGCTCCGTTTTCAGCACCATCCGCAACTGATTCTTGCCCTCTGGGGCGAGTAGCTCGTCAGCCGTCTCTTTGCCGAGTACGGTCAAGACGGTGTCTCTTACCGGCACGATGATTTCGGGCTGCAAGCTGACGCCTTTTGCCTTCTCTCCCTCTGAAGATCCTGTCTTGCTGCTCGAGTCTGCGACTCTAAGTGCCAAAGAGATGCGCGCATAGGCAGTCCCGCTCTGGTCTGCCAGATTGACCAGCAGCGGCTCGAGAGGCACGATATGCGAGGTAGGCGGCACAACTAATTCAGCTCTGTGCGGCGTGGTAGTGACGCCAGGAAGGCGGCCTGAGCGTGCCAGGAAATACATACCGCTCGCCACCGCAGCTGTTGCAACCAGCACGCTGCCCGCGACTGCAAGGACGATTGGAACTATGGGGAGCTTCGCGGCTGAGGTGTTGGGAGCAGCCAGGCCCGTGGTGTTTGCGCTTGCCAGCGCAGTGGGAGAGATAGCCATGATGCCGAGAGAGAATGCACCTGAATGGCCGCTGCAGCTTAGAGGAGATTAGTAAAAATTGAAGTCATGCGATGAGAGGCGGGGGCACGCTCTGTTCTATCGTTGAGTATTTGCCAGGCAAAAGCAAAGCGGCGACCGGCAGGGTCGATATCCCGACCCTTGCGCCCGCTACACCGCCCATTGCTGTTGCGGCTCACTATCGAATCATGGCGAGCACGTCCTGCGATACCGTGTCGAAGGTGGTCACAGTCTTCGAATTCGCTTCAAAAGCTCGCTGCGCCACAATGAGATTCGAGAACTCCGTAGAGATGTTGACATTGGACTGCTCGAGGGCGCCATCGTCTAGTGTTCCCCTGCCGCCTGTACCCGCCACCCCGATGCTCGCCTGTCCAGAAGCGGCCGTGGTGGTGAAGTTGTTGCTTCCTGAGGCTGTTAAGCCTTCGGTATTGGCGACAGTGGCGACCGCAACCTGACCAATCGTAGAAGTCCGGCCATTGCTGAACTGAGCAGTGATCACTCCATTCGCATCTGCAGTAAAGCTCTGATATACGCCACTCGTGAATCCGTCCTGAGTACTGGCCGCGTTATTGCTCGAAGCTGAGGCTAATTGCGATATGGTAGGACTTCCGCTGCTGTCATTCAGGTTCCAATTGAAGTTCAGATCAGCCGCACCATCGGTAAGACCGGGGAAGGTGATATTGCTTACAGTCCCGGAGGGTGAGACCAGGTTGCCGGAGGAATCAAACGTTAGCGTTCCGGTATTGTTTGCAGGCACGCCCGTAGCGTCGCCAGCGGGCAGCGACACGGAGAAGTTCCACGTGTTAGTTCCCGTTTTCGTATAGTTGACGGTTGCTTGATGACTCTGGCCAAGCGAATCGAAGATTTGGACTGGTGTCGAAAACGGAGTGCCGATTGTGGCGCCCGAATTGAGATTTGTCGTGACAGAAAAGTTCTGCGTAGCTTGGGCTCCTTCATTCAGACCTACTGGAATCGTAATCGGACTGAGGCTTGAGTTCTGATTCACCACTCCATTGACCGCCGCATATCCCATTACCTGCTGACCGTCCTGTGTGATCAGATTGCCGTTGGAACTCAGTTGAAAGTTTCCCGCCCGTGTCAAGGATTGCACCCCATTCTGATTGACCAGAAAGAAGCCATTGCCCGCGAGAGCCATATCTGAAGAATTTGTATTCTGATCCGGCAGAATCGTGCCCTCGGTGAAATCAGTGCTCGTACCTGAGACTCTGGTACCCGCTCCGACCTGGATTGCATCGCCAGACCCGGACTGTCCTATCTGCTGATAGAAGAGATCCTCGAATGACGTTGTCTGTCCCTTGTATGCTGTCGTATTTAGATTTGCCAGGTTGTTGCCGATTGTATTCAGCGCAACCGAGTTAGCTTCTAACCCGGATAATGGAATTGAAAAACTTCCCATAATCGTTCTCCTTGCCTTTGGTAATCCATCGTTAGTGTTGCGGCCGTAGGTACTGACCTTTTGGCTTGTTAACCACTGAAGTCTTTTGAATGCAAGCTCACCTAACTCGTAGCATTCCCAGATACCGGGTTGGTTGCAGACGAATTGCTCGACGACGGCTTCGTCTCGAAAGAGGTCAAACCTTGGTTAATCGAGATAAGCTGTTGCAAGCTGTTCACACCCACCAATTGACTGATGTATGCATTCGGATCGGTTGGCTGGGTGGGATCCTGGTTCTTCAATTCGCTTACCAAGAGGGTAAGGAAGTCATTTGCGGTAATGGTGGAAGAAGCACCTGCCGGGGTAGTGGAACTATTAGAGTTGGAACTCGCTCCAGGCGCTCCTGCCGTGGCCGCTGCTTTTGTAGCCATATCGCCGCTGGGGCGAGCCAATGCAGTGGCTACTGTGCCTGCTGCTGCGCTTGATAGGCCGGAAACCGAATTTATCTGTGTCAAGTTCATCATCTCTCCAATCTCATTCGTTGTATTCGCCTTCTGAATCCGTCAGGCCAAAACACTCAACCAGCTTTTGGCCGCCGTGTGGAGCGTCGTCGTGACCAGCTTCTCTTGTCCGTTTCCTTGTGATCTGTCATCGGGAAATATCGCAGGGGCGTTCTCGGCGCGTCCTCTTTGAAAGCTCTGCTCTCGTGGTTGCCCTTGACTAGGCTCCTGTTGCGCCCGGCCTCCGTTTTCTTCGTTCGCTCCCGATGCTACAGTTCGCGATTCGTCTCCTGCGGCGGCTCTAGGATGAACGACAAGGGCATCCAATGAAACTTTTTCCTCCTGTAGATACGCTGTAAGTCCGGGGAGTTCGCGACGCAAATTCGTCTCAGTCGTGAAGGAGGCTGTTTGGAGTGAGGCTTTGACGACCCCGGTGTCCGTCAGCTCCGCTCTGATCTTAAGCCAACCGTGTGTCCCGCTCTGCACACCCACCTCTAGTGCTGTCTGGCTAGCCAGGAAGACTCTGGGCGCAGCTTGTAGAAGAACTGAGTCGGTGCTGTGAGTCCTTGCTTCACCCTGGCCGGACAGCAGAACCGAAGCACTCGAAGAAGACTCACTGCGGTACTGATGATCCTCAATACCGCTACCCGGAATACCCACATTCGGCATGATGCCGGAGGCATTCACCGGCGCTGCCAATGTGTCAGCCGAGTCGGCTTTGAGGGCCGCAGAGGCGGACATCTCTTTCAAATCTGCGGTATCGGCTATGCCGGATTTTGCCTCGTTGCCGGTCTCCGGATGTGTGTTTCCTGCGGTAACCTGCTCTGTTTCACTGCTTACCGGCTTCGCGGCGTCCTTCGCTTCAAGACTGCTGGTCTTGTCTCTATCGATTGGGGTGGCGCTTGCAGGAGCGGACGTATTCCCTCTCTTTTTGTGGACGGCTGCACTGACGCCCTGCTCCCGTTCGCTCGCCTTATTCGAAGGCGCCTCGCTGAAAGCTGACGTACACTGCACGGAAGATGGGACCGTTTTCGCTACGAGGAAACTGCTCTCGCGGAGCGGAAAGCCCTGCGCTACGCTGCTGGAAGCGCCTTGTGCGTCTCTGGACGAGCTGGTCTCCCGCTTAGACTTTTTAATCACCGTCGCTGCTTTGATCGATGGCTTGGACACATTGACGTTAGTCGAGCGAGCCGCTGTGCTCTCATGCAGGTCTGGCGCGAGACTTACTTGAGCAACGATGTGCACCTGAGCTTCTATGGTGTCGATGCCTGAAGACGCTTCACCCAAGACGATAGGCTTCTCTGCACTCGCATGTTGATCGGACATTATCTGCTGAATTTGGGCTGCATCAGAGTTCACGTTCAAGGATGCATCGGGCAACTCGGCACCATCTATGTGGAGTTGCGACTTAGAATTTATCTCAAGTGCATTTTCAACGGAAGAGGGAGCGGTGCCGATCCTGCTAGTCTTTACTGCTAGCGCCGACTGCCCCGCGACGAGAACATTCGAGAGCGAATTCTGCATTGCGATCTTTGCGGTCGTCTGAATGCCCTGATGCAAGCTCTCGGCAAACTGGCCTTCGGTACCGGCAGCACGCACCGATGCAATCAGATGGAAGAGCGGCTGCTCTGAAGCGGCGGTCTGAGCGACACATCGAGCACTCATCATCTTTTTCCTATACGGTCGTTTCGGAGAAGTAAGTGCAATTCGGTATCCATATCCAGCTTTATTTCATTAGAGGATGCTTATGTGCGGAAGCGACACTGTTCCTGGTGGTCCTTCCATCGCCTTCGCGCCAGAAACCGGTCGTCAGAGGCTGCTTGTGCATGACGGCCGGCCTCGGCTTCTATCCCGTGTGCAATATCTTCCCGCAAGCGCTTCATCTGTTCCGCCTTGATGCGGCTTGTCACGTACTGCTCCATCGCAGCGTCCTGCAAAACGGCCCATTCTAGGCGGTCCTTCTCGAGAAGACCTCTCCTCCACAGAGCAGCTTCCTGCTCCGTTCTTGCGCCGTGCCATCCGATGTGATTGCCTTGCTGCAATGCGGTGCAGCTCATCGTTCGAGATACTTCGTCAACCTCCTGCTGTGCGACAATCGACTGTCGCACATCCCGAAGGGCCGCTGTTGTCCGTTGCAGTTCGATGGAGTGCATTGTTTCTACCGCACTGTAGAGCTTAACCAGCCTCTCTAAAGCGCGAAACCTCGACTGTATTGTCATAAGCCCACTCTGCTAAGTTGCGCAATACTGTCCTGAATCGTGACTTGTTCGTCTCTGTCTTGGACGAGATATCTGCGCAGCTCCGGCATGATCCGTATCGCTTGGTCGAGATCAAGGTCAGTTCCCGCCTTATAGGCTCCAATCCGCACCAAGTCCTCCGAGGCTGCGTGAGCTGCCAATAGTCTTCTCACCGTCGCCGAATGACTGCGGTGCTCTACGGTCGTGACAGAGGGCATGAGACGGCTCAGAGAATCTAAGATATCGACTGGCGGAAACCATCCGGATGACGCCAATGAACGCGATAGCACGATATGTCCATCTAGTAACGAGCGGACAGAATCGACAATAGGGTCTTGTTGATCGTCCCCCTCCATCAGGACGGTATAGAACGCCGTGATACTGCCCTGGGTGAAATTACCTGCTCGTTCCACCAGCTTAGCCAGACGCGAGAACACAGAAGGTGTGTACCCTTTGCTTGCCGGCGGCTCTCCCGCAGCCAACCCTATCTCGCGCGCGGCCATAGCATACCGCGTCAAAGAATCCAAGACGAGCAAAACGTGCTTGCCCCTAGCCGCGTGGAATTCGGCGACCGACGTCGCTGCCATCGCCGCCCTCATCCGCAGCAACGGACTTTGGTCCGAGGTCGATACCAGCAAGATCGAACGTGCTCGTCCTTCCGCACCGATCGACTCTTCGACGAACTCCCTTACCTCGCGGCCTCGTTCCCCCACCAGACCAACGACAGTAATGTCCGCTGACGTGTTTCTAGCCATCATCCCAATGAGGGTGCTCTTGCCCACACCCGATCCGCCGAATATACCGACTCGCTGTCCACGCCCTACAGTCAACATTCCGTCGAGAACACGGACCCCTGTCTGCAGGGGCACTTTGATAGGCAAGCGCTCCATCGGATGCGGCACCTGTCCGTCAAGAGGCCACACCTCGGCCAACTGCGGGACTTCCCGCTGATCGAGCGGTGCGCCGACCGCATCGAAGATGCGTCCCTTCATCTCCTCTCCCACAGCAGTGCTTGGGGTCACCCCAAGAGCCACCACGGCATCGCCATACCGCAGTCCTTGCGTCGTACTCAATGGCATCGCGAGAACATGTTTGCCGCGAAATCCGATGACCTCAGCCAAGTGTCGTATGCCATTGGAGCCGATGATCTCGCAGCATTCCCCGACTGAGCAGAGCGGCCCCTCCGCTTCCACCGTCTGGCCGTTTGCCTCCACCACGCGTCCCTGCCAGGGGAAGGATGGTTGGTTTGCGAGTTGCCGGAAGAAGGGGGCCAGCTTCGAGACCTGTTCCATCACGCGGGCCTTTTATCGAGCAAGTCAAAGAATCCCCGCTCAACCTCACGCAACTGCGCAGCTGCTCCAAGTTCGACCTTCCCCGTATTCGTCTCGAGCACACACTCGCCGGCAGGCAAGCGGTCGTCGACGATGATCTGAAGTAGAGAACTCCGCTCGGTCGCGCTGAACTGATTCCAGCGTTCGATATCCTCCGCTGCGACCCGCAGTACAACTTCGGTTGAGTTGGTGATCTGCTCGAGAGCGACTCGCACGGCTCCCTGGAGAAGAAGAGGATCGAGCAATGCCTCGCGGCGGAGAATGCGCGCAGCAACTGCCAAGGCGAGCTTCACCACCTCGGCCTCCACATCAGCGAAGTACCGCCGGCTTGCCAGCGAAAACTGATCGAGCCATGAGAGAACGGCTTCGCGTTCCTGTCGGAGTTTCCTACCTAACTCCTCTTCCCATTCTCGGCGGGTATTTGCCTCGTCCTGGTTTTGCTTTGCCTCACGATCGGCCGCCTGTTCTGTCAAGCAGCTTAACTGCTCACGCAGCGCCGCTACCTCTTCCTCGGACACGAGGCTGCTCTGCGTGAGCAAACTTATCGGCTTCTCCTCCGGATCGGCAGGAGATCGATCGATGGACCTAAACTCAAGCCGCGCTACGTGCTGAGAAGCAAGACCGAACGCGCGAGGCCACTCGTCATCTGATGTCCTAGAAACCTCACCGTGGTCAGATGGCAAAGTCATCCTGAGCCTCCATCTTCAAAATCATCCGACCTTCACTCTCCAGCTGCCTTGCCAAGGTAAGCAACTCCTGTTGCGCCGCGCCGACATCTCTGATTCGAACTGGTCCCATAGCTTCCATATCTTCCTTCAGCATCTCCACCGCACGGGAACTCATCGCACTGAACAGATGCGCTCTTATGTTTTCTTTAGACCCTTTGAGCGCAATCCCGAGGACCTTCTTATCTGCTGCTCCTACGAACTCTCGAATACTTTCTGGTGGTACGGTCAAGAGATCTTCGAATGTAAACATCAGTTCCCGAATGCCGATCGCCACCTTCGGCTCGTTTTGTTCGATCTCCTCGAGAATTACTTTGCTCTCAGTCTGATCGAGACGATTCAACAACTCGGCGACCGCCTTGAAACCCGAGTAGGACTTCCTGCCGCTGGCGCCCATTTTCTCCATACGCTTGTGCAGCGCCATAGCCACTGTTTGTGCCATCTCCGGCGAAAACTGCCGCATCTGCGCGAGCCTTCTTACCACATCCACACGCAGAGCACCTTGCAGACTCATCAGGACGGCTGAGCCACGTTTCGCGTCCAAGTGCGCAAGAACCAACGCGATCGTCTGCGAGTGTTCATTTTCCAAAAATTTGCTCAGGTGTTGCGCGTCTACATTCTGCAGCACAGCCATGTCTCCACTCGTGCGCTCCCGGATTTTCTTAACCTGCAGCAGCAGCTCTTCGGCTCGAGCGGAACCGAAAGCTTCTTTCAACAGCCTCAGCGCGTAGTCAGGACCGCCCCGAACCATGTACTGTTGCGTCTCGAGCAGGCCGTAAAACTCGGTGAGGACCTCCGTCAGCTGCCTTGCTGGGACATCTCCCAGGCGGGTGATCTCCTCGGTCACTCGCCGCACATCGTTCTCCGACAAGCTCAGAAACAGCGTTTTGGCCAGTTCGTCGCCGATAGCGACCATGAGGATTGCAGCCTTGCGCAGTCCGGGCATCTCCGAAGCCTGGAAACCGGCATCCGGTGTGAGCAGGAATGGATGCTCTCTCGTTGGTAAAGCGCCTGACACCTCCAAAGCGGCCGCCATCACGATTTTTCCTCGGACGATCCTATCCATGCTTCAATCAAGCGCGTACTTTGTGCTGGCTCTCGACGAATGTGATCCGATACATGCTCAAAGATCCCCTGTTGCAGATGTTGTTTTTGACTTCTGAAACGAGACGGCAGGGCTTCTTGGGCGTGAGCGTCTTCCTGCAGATCGCTTTGTTCCCCTGGGACATCAAAAGCGCCTAAAGCACTTCCCTCGATAGTCTCCCTGGAGGCCAACAACTTTGGTTCACGGAGCGTCTCCCCTACCTGTTTGGCCATGGGCCTCAGCACAAACAACACCAAGACCAAGCCGCATGCCGCGATCATTGCATTTCTCATCAGACTGGGCTGAGACCGCATTAGCTCTCTCAACTCACTCCATGCTCTCTCCAGCCCGGTAGGCTTCATCTCAGGGGCATTCGTACTGAAACTCACGTTCTGCACTACGACCTGATCTCCGCGCCGTGCATCAAAACCAACCGCCGCCTGCGCCAACTCCTCAAGCCGCCGCATCTCTTCCGCGCTTCGTGGCTTCCACAGCGCATGCTCCAGTTTTCCTGAACCTTCGGTGAAACTTCGGTCGTTTACCACAATGGCAGCCGACACTCGCCGAATGCGCCCAGGACCTTGCTGCGTATGCACCAGGTGCTTGGTCACTCCGTACGTGCCGTTCTCTTCGCGCAGGCTCTGCTCTTGTCCCGACCCTAACTGCGGGTATACCGGGAGGTTGGATTTCTGCAGCAGTGGCGGGGTGCCCGGCGCCGCTGCGGCCTGTGACCCCGCCACGGCGCCTGCCGGTGAACCAGCCGGTGAATTGCTTGCTGTCCCCGGAACTCCTGAAGGCTGTGGGCGCGGCATTGACGTCTGTTCGCTCTTCTGCATACTCAAAGTTGCGACCGCGGTCGGGTCGTACACCTCGTCCGTGCGCTCTTCGCTGCCTTCGTCATAGCTCACATTCACCGTCGCGCGAACGTTGTCGCGCCCTGCAAGGGGTTCAAGCATCGCCACCAGTTTGTCTTCCATCGCTTGCTCTGCATCGCGCGAGGCGCCATCAGAGGACCGCGGCTTGAAATTGACTCGGCCGTCCGCATCGACTAGCGTCACCTGGTCCACCCCGAGGTTCTCCACCGAGCCCGCCACCAGGCTGCGAATCGCGTCGACCTGCTCTGAACCGATCGATGCGCGCTTCAACTTCAACACGACCGAAGCTTTGGCCGGCTTCTCATCTGCGGCGAACAAGGACGGCTGAGGCAGAACGAGATGCACCCGCGCCATCTTCACCACCTCAAGGGTTCCAATGGTGTGTTCTAATTCTCCTTCCAAGGCCCTCTGGTAGTTCACCCTCTCGTCAAATTCGCTGCCGACCCAATTCGGTTTGTCGAACAGCTCGAAGCCAAGCCGGCCGGTCTGAGGCATTCCCTTCGTGGCGACCTCCATCCGAGCCTTATCGATCATCTCTGCAGGCACCTCAACGCTAGTACCGTCGGCGGAGGACTGGAAGGGAATGCCGGCGGCCGCCAGCTCCTGCGATACCTGCTGTGTGTCCTTACCGTTCAGATCGCTGAAGAGAGGGCGCCAATTGGGTCGGTCTGCAAGCCAAACCATTCCGGCGCCCGCCGCTGCTACGAACGCTACAGTAGCCAGCAACCAGCTCCGCTGCGCGGGCGGCAACGATATCAGCCGCTTCCTTGCTACCGAGGTCAAGGCCGCGGCTCTCCCTAATAGGGTTGCGTTTGCCGCGACGTTACCCTGGTTGGGTTGGTTGATTGCTGTCGCGTTTGACTGCTCTATCTCGGCCATCTCGCCTCAATGTTCCTCTGAAATCAGAAAACTTTAAAACTGCATACCCATCATCTGCTGATAGGCGCCCACTGCCTTGTTGCGTACCTGGAGTGCAAGCTCAAAAGCCATGTCCGCCTTTTGCGTAGCGATCATCACATCGTGAACCTCAACACCGGAGCCGCTGAGCAGGCCGGTGACTGCCTGCGAGGCCTTCTGATCCAGGACGCTGGTCTGCTCAACCATCGACTGAAACATTCCGGCAAATGGCGCACCGGCTGTTCCTGCGGAAGCCGAGGAGCTTGCTGTCGCGTCCTGCAGGAAGCTCTCACTCGGGTTTCCTACCTTTCCAGCATTGGTCAAAGTCGCAGTTCCGGACAATCCGATCACAGTTCCTCCGCGGTCTTGGTTTCTAGTGTTGCGCTACTTGAGAAGGTCCATCGAAGAAGTAAACATGCCCTTCTCCGCTGTAATTGCTGACGCATTCATTCCATAGGAACGAGTGGCACCCATCAGGTCCACCATCTCCGTCAACGGGTTGATATCCGGATACCCAACGAAGCCGTCGACATCGGCATCGGGATGCTGCGGGTCATACCGTCTTAATGGAGCGCTTGCATCACTGATGACGGCAGCCACGGACACCCCCCCTGGCGTTGGATTGGCGGAACTAAGTCCGCCGAGAGGCGCGATTCCCATTCCCTGCCCCAACCCGCTGCTCGATCCCATCGCAGCTCCGCCGATGACCGCGTTCATCTGATGGGTCAGTGAATCCTCAAAGGTACCGCCGGCGTTAGCCTGAAACACAACGTGATGCCTTTGATAGGGTCCGCCATCTGCGGTGCGTGTTGTCTCGGCATTCGCCATATTTGAGGCCACGACCTCGGCTCTTATCCGTTCCGCCTGCAGCGCAGAGCCGCTCACGTCCATCACACCAAAGAGATTCATGGCTACTTCCCATCCATATGAATTGCGCTCATCACACTTGTGAACTCGTGCTTCAACAGCTGTTCGCCAAGTCTGAACTGAAGTTGTGTCTTTGCCAGTTGCAGCCCCTCGCGGTCCATCGACACATTGTTGCCGTCAGGTCGTGACACGAGTCCGTCTACCGGCTGCACATGGCCCTGCGATCCTTCGAGGCTTGCAGCTTCCGAATTACCTTTGAGCTGCTTTGCAAATTCAGCCGCGAAGTTGATCCCTTGCGTCTTGTATCCGGGCGTATCCACGTTGGCCATGTTGCTGGCCGTCAATTGCAGCTGCTGACTTGTCAAATCAAGGTACCGGCCGAGCGCATCGCCTAATGCTGTTGTCGTCTGCATACGATGGCCTCCTTGCTTTAGATCAAGCAGTCCGGCGGCCAAACAAAAGCGCTCTCGGATGAGAGCGCTCTTATCAGGGGCAAGTGTTTTCGTTGTATGCCAGCTATCCGCGGGTTGCACGTCTGAAGCGGATGTCCTCGGCTCGAATCTCCATCTGATCTCCTGCAAGAATGGATCCTCGCTCCAAAACGTGCATCAACTCCCGTACGTTTCCCGGCCAATGATGTTGATGAAGCTTTGCCTTGGCCGCAGCACCCAACCGTTTCCGTGGCATCTCCCGGCCCATCTCTTCCAGGATGTGCTCGACAAGAGAATCAAGATCCTCCATCCGGTCCCGAAGCGGGGGAACCTCGACTGGAAACACTGCGAGTCGATGATAAAGATCCAAACGGAAGGTTCGCTCCGCCCCTATGCTCGAAGCCAACTTCTCAAGCGGCTGGTGCGTCGCCGCGACCACTCGCACGTCCACTCGGACGGTCTCGTTGTCGCCTACCCGCTGCAGCTCTCCGCACTCAAGGAAGCGCAGCATCTTGGCCTGGAGCGCCATCGGCATCTCACCAATCTCGTCCAGGAAGAGCGTCCCTCCATGAGCCGCTTCGATTCGTCCCGTCCGTGACTGAACCGCCCCTGTAAATGCCCCGCGCGTGTGCCCGAACAACTCTGCTTCGAGTAAAGCCTCTGGAATCGCGGCACAGTTCAGGACGACGAACGGCTTTCCCGCTCGCTCACTAAGCCGATGCACTGCCTTAGCCACAACCTCCTTTCCAGTTCCCGTCTCTCCTTCGATCAGAACGGTTGTAGTCCGCGGAGCTACAAGGCGGATCAATCGTGCCAGTTCCCGCATGGCCTCGCATGTGCCCACCATCTCAGGCAGCAATGGTGCGGCATTTGCTGCGCTCCGCGGACCAGTCTCCTGCACCGGCGTTGTTCGCGGGCCATTCGTAAGCGCCTGTTGAACCTGCTGTATTCTGTCGCTCCAGCTCTCCAGGTGAGAATTGTTTCGCGACTCAGGGATAGCTCCCATTCCCGTTCTTGGCCGAATATTGGGTTCAACCGGAGGCACAGTGACCGGAGCTGCCGCCCACGCTGCCGTATCATTCAAAGGCGAGTCCTGGGTCTCCCGCAATGCATGCAGAAGCTCGTGTCTTCTTGGACTCCGGGCGCCTCCGTCTGCGCCTCCATCGACTCTCAGCAACTCCATGGCCGGGTACATCATTCGAATCACGCTGGCAAATTCACCGACCTCAAGATCGGGCAGCCAGCTGTCGACCAAAAGAGCCTCCGAGCGCTCGTCTTCGAGCTGTGCCATCGCCTGAGCTCCGCCGGACGCCTCCCTCACCTGCCAGCGCAACCCGGTCAGCGACGCACGCAGACGCTGCCGGAGCCCTGCGTCTGCGCTCGCCAGCACCACGGTGCGATGGACTGCCACAGGTTCGATCCCACTTTCATTTGACGCCAGATTACGATCCATGTTCATGCCGTTCGCCCTCTCCTTCTCAAATCTTCCACTAGACCTGTGTGCTGCAGCATCGTCCGCATTTCCTGTACATTTCGGTTGAGTCGTTCACATTCCCGCAGCGCTTCACGAATAGCTTCACGCATCGCATGCGGCTCTCCGATCAGTTCCCCCAGAGCAAGCCGGCATTGCAACACGGTCAGCGGCTGACACAGCCCGTGCAGCGCCACGTCGATTCGCTCGAGCAGATCCGTCGATGCCGTCGCCTGCATAAAGTCACGCACCGGCGAACACAGCGGCGGCAGGATAGCCCGTCAATGGAACCATCATCTTGTTCAACCCTCCCATGCGATACCCTTCTCCCCGGACCGTCTCAATAACTGAGCCCGTCAAATCCTCTCCCGGGCACGCCGCCGAAAGCTTCCGCCGGAGATAGTTGATATAGACATCCACCACGTTCGTGCCGGCGTCAGGAGACATCTGCCAGACCTCCTGCAGCAGCTCGCTTCTTGTGCAACTCCTGCCCCGCTTCAGCATGAGAAACTCCAGCAGGGAGAACTCCTTGACGGTTAGCTCCACGGAATGGCCGCCTCTTGTCACCTTGCGCTCCATCCGGTTCAACTCCACCCCTCCCTGGCGCAGTACAGCATCGGCAAAATGCTCCCGGCGGCGCAACAAGGCCCTGCAGCGTGCGATCAGTTCGTGAAAGCTGAAGGGCTTCAGCAAGCAGTCATCCGCGCCAAGGTTGAGACATTTCACCCTCTCCTCAACCTGGCTGCGGCCGGTAAGCACCAAAACTGACATTCCATCGAAGCGACCGCGCATCTCTTCCAGCACCTCCGTACCATCCTTTCGCGGCATGCTAAGGTCAAGAACCATGAGATCCGGGCGATGCTCACTGGCATGCTGCAGCCCCGCTTCGCCGTCTCCCACCCATGTAACGTCGTGGCCTTCCAGTTTGAGACCTTTTTGCAGAAAGAGTCCCAGTGCCGCATCATCTTCAACGATCAACACTTGCATACACATTCCTCGCTTTTGACGTCATCTGCTGGACCGAAGTGTTACCGATCCAGCGATGTGTAATTACCTTGGTTCATCGCAGCCGCGTTGACAAGAACTATGTGCAAACTTTTGCGAGGCCATTTTCAAAATGGGAATTCTGTATTGTTCTTTTGATCGATATATCCTCTGGGGACGCATTCCCTGACGCATGAGGACAGGCGTCGAAAGTGACGTTATGACGGGACCCAAACATAACAGTTGCAATTCGCTTTTTATTCGCTAAAATCCGGTTATGGCGATTACGCGGCGGCAAAAAGAAGTGATGGACTTCCTCTCGAGCTTTACCCAGAGGAACGGCTATTCGCCTTCCTATGAGGAGATTGCAAGCGGTTTAGGACTCAGTTCACTCGCGACCGTGCATAAACACGTCACGAATCTGCAGAATAAGGGTCTGCTTCAGCGCGCTCACAACCGAAGCCGTTCCATCGACGTTCTGCCTGCTCGCAGCAGCCGGAGGGGCTCCGAGCGTCTTCCTCTGATGGGACGAATCGCGGCCGGAAAGCCGGTTGAAGCCATCGAATCCGCCGAGACCATCTCTCTCGGAGACATTATCGGCAACCGGGAGGTGTTTGCGCTTGAGGTTCGCGGCGATTCTATGCGGGACGAGCATATCGTGTCCGGCGACTATGTCCTGGTCGAGCGCACCCGCACCGCACGCGAAGGAGAGATCATCGTCGCTCTCGTCGACGGATCCGACGCCACACTCAAGCGCTTCTACCGGGAGGGTTCCATGGTGCGGCTGCAGCCCTCCAATGCAGAGATGCCACCGATCTATGCTCATGCCGCAAATGTTGTCATCCAAGGCAAGGTGCTTGGCGTGTTGCGCAAGTATTCCTGACTTGCCCGCTGAAACATTTTTTCGAAGCACGGATTGGCTTCGCGCGACGCGGCATATCGCAAGCGGCGACTTTATTGGTCTGCCACGGAACCGCCCTGCCTCTGTTCGCGTAACTAACCTCCTGAAGGCTTTCAGAGGCAGAAGGAGGCATCTTGGCGACGCAGAAAAAAAACAGGACGAAGATATGGGTCTGGAGCGGCGGAGGCCTGCTGGTGGTGGCACTGGTGCTCAGCATTGTAGCGGCTGCCCGGGGCAACACTGCTAAGTTTGAACCGTCACAACTCGCCAAAGCGGAACGAGGAGATATTGCCCGGTCTGTGGTGGCTACAGGAAAAGTGCAACCTATCACCAAGGTGGAGGTCAAGTCCAAGGCCTCCGGCATCGTTACCCGCCTCGATACCGACATCAATGCTCATGTGCGTCAGAACCAGGTTCTAGCGCAGCTCGATCAGCAGGAAATTTTAGATCAGGTTGCTGCGCAAAAGGCGCAACTGGCCGCTGCTGAAGCCAACGCAAAAGCGGCGAAAGCTTCCATCGAGTACGACGAGGTGAACGCCGAAGCGCCTGATCTTCCCATGTACAAACACACCTATGAACGAGCCTTTCAGATGTCAAAAGAAGGCGTCGTGTCGAAGCAGTCACTTGATGACGCAGAGCAAAGGTATCTGGCCGACCTGAACACACAAGACAAGGCTAAAGCTCAGATCATCGTCGACAGATCCAAGCTCCGCCAGGCAGAGGCTCAAGTCGCACAGAACCAGGCATCGCTCAAGCAGCTCGAAGAACAGTTGAGCTATACCACCATTATCTCTCCCATGGATGGTACGATTCTGTCCCGTGACGTCGAGACCGGGGATGCCGTCAGTTCTATTCTGGTGCTTGGTTCCACCGCTACCTTGGTCATGACGATCGGGGATACGACTCACGTCTATGTCCAAGGCAAGGTCGACGAATCCGACATCGGAAAGGTCTACCTCGGTCAGCCCGCTCGCATCAAGGTCGAATCGTTCAAAGACAAGAGCTTCGTCGGCAACGTCACCAAGATCGCGCCGCTGGGAGTGGAGAAGGATAACGTCACTACCTTCGAGGTTCGCGTGTCAATCGACAATCCGGGCGGTGAACTCAAGGCAAACATGACTGCCAATGCCGAAATTCTTCTGGAGGAGCATAAGAACGTTCTTACTGTGCCCGAGCAGGCCGTCCTCTACGATAAGGACCGCAACGCCTCGGTCGAGATTCCTGACCCTAAAGCAAAGAGTGGCAAACGCGTGGCTGCCATCAAAGCAGGCATCTCAAACGGCACAAAGACTGAGGTCATCGCAGGGTTGAACCCCGGGGACACAGTCCTCCTGCAGCAGTAGCCTACGTGTCAGCGTTGCTGACGAGAAGCCGCAAAGTCAAGACGTTTACCCAGTCACTGCACGATAGCAAAAACAGATCTGGCTGAAAGGAAACCATGAAAGCCGCCGCTCTCTCCGCCCTCGCCGTCCTGACGCTCGCGGCATCCGCCGCTTACGCATCCGACAGCAACTTCGAACGCACCCTCACCGTGAGCGGCGCACCCACGGTGTCGGTCAGCACCGGTTCAGGTTACATTCACCTTCGTCCCGGCGCGGATAACCAAGTTCATGTCGTCGGACACGTCCACGCAAGTCAGGCCTGGTTCGGGGGAGGCCGCGACAATCGTGTGCAGGAGATTGTCAACAACCCTCCCATCGTGCAGAACGGCAACGAAATCACCATTGGGGAACGCCACAGTGACCTCTTCCGCAACATCAGCATCGACTATGAGATTACCCTGCCACGGTCAACAAACCTGAACGCCATCACCGGTTCAGGAGATCTCGAAATTCAGGATGTTGGCGCATCCATCAAAGCTCAGAGCGGCTCCGGGTCGATTCGCGCCCGCGGCATCCCGGGCGGAGCTACCCTGGGCACCGGTTCCGGCGACATCGAACTCGAACAGACAGGGCCTGGCGACGTGAAAGCCGAAACGGGCAGCGGCGGCCTTCATCTGCATGGCGTCGCGGGCGCACTCAAAGCCAGTACAGGTTCCGGGGACATCGAAGCCGAAGGCCAGCCGATCGCGGACTGGCGCATCAGCACTGGCAGCGGCTCGATTCATCTCAATGTAGGAAATGCCCGCTTCAACCTGACCGCCGACACTGGCTCAGGAGACGTCAATGTAGCCCAGCCCATCACGATGCAGGGAAGCCTGAATCATCACCACGTCTCCGGTTCAGTCAACGGAGGAGGACCCACCATCCGCGCGAACACTGGCTCGGGTGACATCCGGATCAACTGAGTGCTTCAACTTGCCATCCACCGGAACACCCGATAGCCTCACTCACATCATGTTCTCCCGCCACCCCTTTCGATCGCCTTCCCCTAAACAGATCTCCGATCTCCAGCAGCGTGCCGGCGCCGCCGCTCACCGAGCGTACGCTCCTTACAGTCATTTCCGCGTAGGAGCCGCCCTCTTGCTCTCCGACGGCGAGATCGTCACAGGTTGCAATGTAGAGAATGCCTCCTACCGGCTCACCGTCTGTGCCGAACAATGCGCTATCGCTGTGGCTATCGACCGCTTCGGCCCCGACATCGGCATTCAGGCCGTCGCCATCGCAAACTTGAACTCTGCCGCCAGCCAGCCTTGCGGTGCCTGTCGTCAAACCCTGTTCGAATTCAGCAGTCCCGAAACCCTTGTCTTCTTTCCCGCTGACTCCGGTGCTTTCTCCCACGCCACGATCCGGGAACTCCTTCCCGCCGCTTTCTCCTTGCCCGCCACCCCATAGCCGCTTCCGACGAGCCAAGCCGCAAGACAGAGGCCTGTCATCTTCCATCCCATTGACGCGATCCTTCACAAGCGGGACGGCATTCCTCTCAGCGACGCCGAGATCCAATCCTTTCTCCGCGCCGTGGTTGACCGCACCGCCGACAACCAGCTCCTCACCGACAGTCAGATAGCCAGCCTGCTGATGGCCATCTTCCAACGCGGGCTCAACTCCCGGGAGCTCGCCACCTTCACCCAGGCCATGCGTTTCTCCGGCGAAACCTTTGACGCCACCTCACTCCGGACATTTACGGTAGACAAACACTCAACCGGCGGCGTAGGCGACAAGACCTCTCTGCTGATTGCGCCCATACTCGCCGCGTCCGGCCTTGCGGAACTCACCTCCGCTGGCATTCCTGGCATCTGCGTCCCCATGATCTCAGGGCGCTCCCTCGGGCACACAGGAGGCACTCTCGACAAGCTCGAAACCATCCCCGGTTTCGATACGCAGCTCTCGCTTCCCCGGCTCCTCGCCACTCTCAAGACCTGCGGAGCCGCCCTGATCGGCCAAACCCTCGCGCTCGTTCCCGCCGACCGCATCCTCTACGCTTTACGGGACCACACCGGCACAGTCGAATCGCCCTTCCTCATCACCGCCAGCATCATGAGCAAGAAGCTCGCCGAAGACCTCAATGCGCTCGTCCTCGACGTAAAGACCGGCAGCGGCGCCTTCATGTCCACCTACGAAGAGTCGAAGTTCCTTGCCGAACTGATGGTCCGCACCGGAGAAGCCGCAGGCACCCGCACCATTGCGCTTCTCACCTCCATGGATCAGCCCCTCGGACGTTTCTCTGGAAACTGGGTTGAAGTCTGGGAGTGCGTCGACATCATGAAGCAGCATCGCCACGCCATGTCGGCCGGTCTCATTGAACTCTCAAACACGCTCGCCGGCTGGATGCTTCACCTTGCCGGCCGCGCCCGCACGCCGGAGGAAGGAGCAAAACTCGCCGACCAGATCCTTCGCAGCGGCGCGGCTTACCAGGCGTGGCTCAAGATCGTCGCGGCCCAGGGCGGCGACACTACCGTCTTTGAAGCACCTGCCGCACATCACAAGCCAGTGGCTACCCGCACGATTACGGCAGAACGAGACGGCTATCTCGCTGGGATGGACTGCAAACAGGTAGGCTGGGCCGTGCAGCGGCTGGGCGCTGGGCGCTCTCAACCTGGCGATTCCGTCAGCGCCCATGCCGGCATCGAGATGCACGCAAAGCTGGGCGATCCCATAGAAAAGGGTCAGCCCCTGATCACCCTCTTCACAGAAGACCCCTCGCTGTTGAGCGAACCGGAAGGGATGCTGCGCGAAACCTTGCAGATCTCAGGCGCTTCTCCTCGCCTCCAGCCCCTCCTGCGCGAAATCATCACCGCGAGCAGCGAAGACATAAGCTGACCTGGTTGCCAACAACGATCAGTGGGAAGTCGCCTCGGCGGAGTCCACCATCTTCGGCTGGACGACCATTCCGTCGTACAGAGTTGCGCCCACAAGGTGATCCTCGACAGGCCGAACCATCCGCAGGTGCCACCCGGCCGCCCAATAGCGCACAGCTCTGTCGGGCACATGAAGGGCGAAGACAAGGGTACTCTTGCTGTTGCTGGTGACAAGCAGACGCTGCGACGCTTCATCGAAGAAGAGGCTGTCTACATCTGGAACAAAGAGGTTTTTTAAAGTCTGCCAGGACGCACCGTGATCGTCGGAGACGAAAACTCCTTGTCTGCCTCCCACCCAGATGCTACCCGCATCATCGACCGCAAGGGCTCCGAGTTGATCAAGCGACTGCGGCATCTGCACCGCCGTCCACTTCTCTCCCGCATCGACAGAGATCATTGCCGAATGCAGATCGGCAACCATGACTGTCGACTTCTCGGCGGCTACAAAGTTCCAATCCTGTCGCGCAGGCCCCGCAGTTCCGCTTACCAGTTTCCAGCTCGTGCCTGCGGAGACGCTCCGCAGCAGCCCTTCGGAGGTGGCCGCATAGATCGTCTGGTCCGCGCGAGCGATTGCATTGATGCTGGCTTCAAATAGGTTCGTGCTCGCAGGCCGCGGCTTCCGTACGCCCGCAGGTCGAATCTTCTGGGCGGGGACTCCCTTGCTCGTCGTGCGGCTTGTCTTCCGCTTCGCTGGGACCGGAGGATGCTCCTCAATCGGGGCGGAGACATCCTCGACACGGCTCCACACTTCGCCCTGCAGCCGGTAGATACCGTGGCCTGTGCCCGCGAGCACCGTGCCATCCGCGGCCTGGCCGAGGCTGAATACGTCATGACCGTCAAGCCCGGAGCTCTTCTGCATCCAGTTCAAGCCGCCATTGTCGCTGACAAAGACGCCTCCAAAGGTCTTGTCGTTGACAACTCCGACATAGAGTGTGGAAGGATGCTGCGCATCCGCGACATAGGCGATCACCTGTCGAGCCGAGAACCCCTCGTTCGACGCAGCAAAGGAACTCCCTCCGTCATTGCTGGCCAGAACACCGCCGCGGTCGGTCGCCAGTAGAACCCGCTTCGCATTCTTCGGATCGACGAAGACGTCGTTAACGATGATCTCCGGTCCGGTCATCCGCTGCCAGTTGACGCCTGCATCCGTCGACCGGTACAGCCCCTCCGTCGTTCCCGCGAAGACTATATTTTGATTCTCCGGATCCTGCATCAGCACGCGGGTGCGTCGCGCGGTAGATGGAATTCCCTGCACCTTCTTGAAGGCTTCGCCTGCCGTCTGACTCTTGTAGATCCCTGAACAGGCGCTGGCGTACACAATCTTGGCATCCTTCGGATCGACAATAATCGAAAACACGTCAGAGTCGTCGATAATGCCTTGCTTCATGTTGACCCAATGCGCCCCGCCGTCGGTCGTCTTCCAGGGGAGATGCCACGTGCCTGCGTAGATGATCTGCGGGTCGGCAGGATCGATCGCGATCGACTCGACCTCATGAAGCTCCTGACTTCCTTGCGGGCTGATCAGTGTCCAATGCTCGCCCCCATCGTTCGAGCGGTACACTCCCTTCAGCGTACCCGCCACCAGAACCTGTGGATTCGACGGCGCGGGGGTAAGTGCACGAATCGACTGTCCCTGCAGGTCCGCGTTGCTAGTCCAACTGGCGCCCCCATCCTTACTGACATAAAGACCGCCATCCGCGCTGCCTAGAACCCATGCGCCGATAATAATGTGCTTCGGATCGGCATGGTCCACAACGATTGAGTCAAGCGCAAGATCGTCCCGATTTCCTACCAGCGCCAACCGTCGCCACTTGCCGCCTCCGTCGTGCGATTCGTAAATCCAGCCGGTGGCCGTACCCAGGTAGAGATGCGAGTTGTCTTGTGGATCGGCGGCAAACCCACGAGCATCGCCTCCATCTGGACCCAGCGGCGTCCACGTCGCTGCATGAATGGGAAGGGAGAACAAAGCACAAAACAGGGCGGGGAGAGTGTTTCGTAGTACAGAGCGCATAGGCAAGGAATCTTCCAGTCTTGTTCTGAAGTCTAAGCCATCTTCGAGCATAAGTTCGTGCTCTTTTCAACACAAAGGCTGACTGGGATCAACCCAGTCAGCCTTTGTGCTTCGGTTACTTGTTTCTTTACTTCTTGTGGCGGCGCTTTGCAGCCGGCTTAGCCTGCATCGCACTCTCATCGACCGCGGTGATTCCGTCGGTGCTCAGCGTAGCGCCGGCAGGAATCAACGTCGTCTTCACCGTCTTGCCGTCTTCGGTACCGGTATAGGTGGTGACGCGGCTTGGATCGATACCCTTCTCTTTGACCAGGTACTCCTTCGCGTTGACAGCACGCTCTGCAGCCACCTTGTCATGCATCTTCTCCTTGCTTGCAGCATCTCCGACGACCGCAACCTTCGCGTCCGAGGTGCGCTGCAGGTTCAGGGCAATCTCATCCAGGCAAGCCTTGGCTTCGTTGTCGACACGGGCCGGACGACGCTTGTCGCGCTCGAAGTTGATCGAGCAGAGACTGCTGGTGGTGGGTGCCGGAGGCGGAGGAGGCGCATTGACAGTTACAGTGGTCGTTGACGAGGCAGTCTGGCCCTTGTCATCTACGACGTTGCAGGTAACCGTTATCGTTCCCGGTGCCGCGCCCGCGGTGCTCAGCGTAGCCGTCGAGGAGTTGCCCGAAACCGTGCCCGACGAAGCGCTGTAGCTATACGTCAGAGGCCGGTTCTGCGGACTCATCCCGCTCGCAGTAATGGTCGAGGAATCTCCTGGTGCAACAGTGGTCGGATTCGCGGAGCAACTGATAGTTGGCGGCTCAAACGGCTTCACAGTGTAGCTCGCCGTGCAGTCTGCCATCTGCCCGGGCTTCGGCCCTTCCGATACATGTCCCTTCACCGTGTAAGTTCCCGGGTTCGCGGACTTCGTATCAATGTTGGCGGTAGTAGAGGTGCCGGAGATCGTTCCGCCATCCGCCGTCCAGTTATAGGTCGGCGTCTTCTTCGGGTTCAGATTGGTAGGCGTTCCCGTCACAGTAATGGGATCGCCGGGAAACACCGTCGTCGGCGA
The DNA here is from genome assembly GCA_965277545.1 of Edaphobacter sp. GTDB lineage: Bacteria > Acidobacteriota > Terriglobia > Terriglobales > Acidobacteriaceae > Edaphobacter. The sequence continues at coordinate 3,054,459 of OZ255826.1, read as the reverse complement.
TACCGTGCAGGCATAAGCCACGGGCGGGGGAGGAATGATGTGTCCGAAGTGCGCTACGATGCCGGTGCTCGCCTCCACGCCATTCAAATTCGCCCGCCCACCGATCGCGCCGCCCGTCGGAGGAAAGGTTGCGGGACCGAAGTCGGTGTGAACGTAGCGATAATCGGCCTGGAAAAGACGGAGCGAAAATCTGTTGTTCAAGAATGGCAGGTCATAGTCCATGCCGCCGCCGACCGCCAGAGTCGGTCCCCAGGTATACGGGTTGTGGTAACCGCCCGAATCTGAATCCGGTCCGGTCAGCCTGGAACCGCCCGCGTTCGCATGGGCAAAGATCGTGAACGTATCCAGTGGCAGACGGAAGATGGGACCGGCTGAGCCGGCATACAGGCCATCATTGTTGCCATCAGGATGCGCAACAAAAGTGATCTCCGCACCAACATACTTGTTGAAGTAATACGCGCCGCTGCCGATCGCACCGATATCAATAGAGGAATAGGTGATCCCTTGCGGTTTGATTTGTCCGTGAGCGCCGTAGTAGGAATAGCCAAGAAAAACGTCGGTTCGCGAAGGGTTAGGCCCCACCGGGGCGGTTGTGCTGGGAGTCTGCGCGCCTAGACTTGCGACTCCGAGACCAGCTGCACATGCAGCCAGTACGAACCGGCGTGTATTGCGAAACGGGCGATAAACCATTCGAGTTCCTCCACTCAAAGTTCCTGCGTTTGTACGAGCCTTTATTCTGGGGTCGTTTAAATTCTTCGATTCTTCATAGCTTACTGCAGTTGCTACCGCTCTGGAATAAAATACGCTTCCCCGAACTATCTTTTCAATACTTTACCAACCAAACGGCAAAAGCTCTCCATTTGCCGCAGCCGGAACCCATACAGTAACCAAACTCCGCAAAGCCACGCCGCTAACTCAGATTGAGCGTCCTGCGCACGGTGCCGCGCTCCTTCTGTATCTTCTCCTGCAGCAGGGTGATTGCATACAGCAGTTGCTCGGGACGCGGAGGACATCCCGGAACATACACATCCACCGGAATCACCTGATTGACTCCCTGTAAAAGGGCGTAATTGTTGAAGACCCCGCCCGAGGTCGCGCAGGCGCCCATCGAGATAACCCACTTCGGTTCAGGCATCTGCTCATAGAGGCGGCGAATCACAGGAGCCATCTTTTGCGAAACTCGCCCGGCGATAATCATCAGATCGCTCTGACGAGGCGAGGGACGAAAGACTTCGGCTCCGAACCGGGCGATGTCATACCTCGACCCGCCCATCGACATCATCTCGATAGCACAGCACGCCAGACCGAATGTCATCGGCCAGATCGAGTTTTTCCTCACCCAGTTGATCGCCGCGTCCATCGAAGCCAGCACGACGCCCTCAGGCTGTTCGTCGCCCCAACTCACCTCGCGTAGCTTGTCTTGATTCTTGCCGAAGCTGTCCAGGGTGCCGAACAGATAGCGGTCATTCTTTTGGGGAGTCGCTGTAGGACGTCCGTTGCTCGTTGTCTGGTTCGAATCGTTGGGCATGACTCCAGTATAAAACCGATGATCGAGAGCGCTCGGCCGATTTGCTTCTTCTTTCGACCTGCGCACTGCTCCCTTTCATGATTCGAAAGGAATCCTATGCTGGTTTTTCTTCCATTGCTTGCAGCAGGGCCTGCCGCAGCTGACGCTCTTGCCCGGCGCTCAGCTTTTGTCCGGTTTGCGTCAAATAGAAGACGTCGATGGCCATCTCGCCCTCGGTGTCCACCAGAGCCACTTCGATGTTGCAGCTCTGCTTTGCGAGAGCCAGACTGAGTGCATGCAGCAGACCCGGCCTATCCTGTGCCACAACCTCGAGCAATGTGCTGTGCGACGAAGCGTTATGATCGAACTCTACCCGTGTCTCGACCGTCACCAGGGGTGGCTTCCTCCTGCTGCGCCGCCTGCCGCTCAACATCACTTCCACCGCAACTGCGCCCGTAACCGCATCGTGCACACTCTTGAGGAACGCCGGGTGCTCTGAGGCGTTCATCTCCAGAGTGCGAAAGCTGTCGGTAAATCGAAACGTATCCACCACCACGCCCTGACAATTCGAGAAAGCATCCGCCGTCACAATATTCATCCCCCACGCGGCCAACGCGCCTGCCAACGTGGCAAAGAGCTGAGGCCTGTCCCGTGTGACCAGTGTCAGCTCGCTGAGCGGAGCGCCGTACCGAAACTCCAGCTGGGCTGCATCCTCGGCCAGGTGCGCAGCCATCGTGAAGTGCGACCGAACCTGCTCCGGTGTGCGCGTCAGCACATACCGCTCCGGAAAGCCCTCCAGAAATGCTCCTACCTCAACTCGCTGATCGGGTGGCAGCAGAGCCATCACCCGATGCACGAGCTCGCTTTCCTCTTGCACCCCAAGCCGCTCATCATCCACGCTGCGATCCAGGTAGTTCGCCGTGGCCATGTAGAGCCGCCAAAGGTTTTCTGCCTTCCAGGGAGTGAGCGCATCGGGATGCACAGCGTTTATATCGGCGAACGTGAACAAAGTCAGCATCCGCAGCGCCTCTGGAGTATGCACCTTGCCGGCAAATGCGCTCACCGTCTCGGCATCGAAGATATCTCGCCGCAGTGCAGCCGACATCTCCAGGTGGTTGGCAATCAAATTCCTCACCAGCTCTCTCTCGTATCCATCCAGCTCCAACCTCTCCAGAACGCTGTCGGCCATCCGTGCGCTCTCCCGCGTGTGATCCCCGGTGCTCCGGCCTTTGCCCGTGTCATGCAGCAAGGCTGCCAGATACAGCAGTCCCGGATGCGGCAGCTCGCGCAGCATTCCGGCGAAACGCCTCTGCCACTCGGCCAGCGCGCCATCCCGTGCGCCTTCCAATCCATGTAGCGTGTCGATGAGCACGAACGTATGTTCATCGACCGTGTACCGGTGGTAAGCATCGCGAATCACGAGTGCATCAATTCCGTGAAACTCCGGAATCAGCAGCTCCAGAATCCCTAGAGCGTGCATGGACCGCAGCGTGTCTCCGGCAAAACGTCCGGTCAAAATCTTCCGCAGATAGGACCAGAGCGCAGGTCCCTCCTCCAGTTGTGCCGAGAGCAGAGGCAAGCTCAGAGACAAACGCTCTTCCGCTTCCCTGCCCAATCTGCATCCGGTCGTGGCCATCTCCGCTAACACCTGCAGCACGACGTCCGGATCGCCCGCAGGGTCCACTCCAGACTTGCTTACTCCCGGCAGCGTCACCGTTCCGTTTTCCACCCGAAAGGCCTCGTTCTGAGTAGAAGCTTGGCGCTTGAGTCGAAACAGCTTTCCAGGCGCGGAAAACTCCTCCATCGCCTGCTTCAGTTGCCTTTGCACACTCCGGGCATGACGAAAGTAAAGCCGCATCCAGTAGGCAGCATCCACGCTCTGTCCGGCTTGCTGGGGCAGACCTATACCGGCCTCCGCGGCAGCATCCTGCGCCTGCCAGTCGAGCGTGTTGTCGTCTCTCTCGTGCCGATAGTGCAGGAAGCACCGCACCAGCCAGAGAAACTCCACCGCCCTTTGGAAGTCGAGGCTCTCTTCCCGCGTCTGGACATCCCTGTCGCCTTCGTTCCCCTTCTGCCCACGCGTCACCGTGCCACGCAGCGAAGACAGCCACAGGCAGACATTCACGTCTCGCAGCCCGCCTGGTGATTCCTTGATGCTTGGCTCCAGATGGAAGAGCGTATTGCCATACTTGGCGTGGCGTGCCCTCGTCATCTCCAGCAGCCGGCCGACAAGCGTCTTGTGTTCCCGCTGCATGAACTTCGGCGCGATGATCTCCGCCAGCCGTGCATACACCGCCACATCGCCGCACACCAGGCGATGGTCCATCATCGCTACAGCGAACTCAACGTTTTCGGGATCGAAGCGCTCGCATTCCGCGAGACTGCGCGTCGCCGGTGAGACCCGGATCGTACAGTCCCACATCTCCTGATGGACGCGCCGGATCGCCTCCTTGACATGTTTTTCTGCGGCCTTCCCACCGAGCAGGAAAAGCAGATCAACATCGGAGTAAGGAAACAGCTCTCGCCTGCCGTACCCGCCAACGGCCACCAGCGCTAACCCCGCCTCGACGCGCACATCAGCCTGAACCGCAAGCCGCCACAGCCCACACACAAGGTTGTCCAGAGCCGTGGTCCGCGCCGCAATCGTCTCTGCACCCGAGACGCCCCCCGCCTCGAACGCACCGCGAATCTCCAGCATCCGGCGCCGGTACGCTTCGCGCAAACCACTGTCGCTTGTCTCACTTGTCTGCATCGCGGTCTCGCCAGAATAAACCTTCAAGCCTGCAGCCGGCGGCCTCCGCATACTTCCCCTGGAGCATCCGAAAGAATCGAGCTAAAGCGCAATCTCTCCGCGCTCGTCGTTGCGAATTCGTATGGCCTCGTCCACCCGGGACACAAAAATCTTGCCGTCGCCGATGGTTCCCGTCCGTGCCGCCCCCGTGATCGCGAGAATTGCCTTGTCCAGCGTTGCGTCCGAAACAACCACCTCGAGCTTGATCTTCGGAAGCAGGTCCACCGAGTACTCCCGTCCGCGATAGAACTCCGTGTGCCCCTTCTGGCGCCCATGTCCGCGCGCCTCGGTGATCGTCATTCCTTCCACGCCAATCTCCACCAGAGCGTCTTTTACCGCATCCAGCTTGGATGGCTGTATCACCGCCTCGATCTTCTGCATATTGAAAATCCCCTCTTCAAAACACAACGCTCAGCACGGTTCAGTGCGCCCAATCGTACCCTTCTTCTCCGTGCTGCGAAAGATCCAACCCCTCGCGCTCCTCTTCTTCGCTTACGCGCAGCCCGATCAGCTTATCGACGACAAATAAGATCACCAGCGTGCCGACGATGGAAAGAGCCCAGGCGATCGCGACCCCGGTCAGCTGGTTCAGCACCTGGTGTCCATTGCCCTCAAGCAGCCCGGTCGCCTTGCCGGCCCCGAAGATCGGATTGATGGCACTGTTGGCAAAGATGCCCGTCAGAATCGCGCCCATCGTTCCGCCCGCCCCGTGTACGCCGAACGCATCGAGCGAATCGTCGTAGCCGAACGCGGCCTTCACCTTGACAACCATTAGGTAGCAGCCCACACCTGCAATCAGTCCAATCCAGAGAGCCGACATCGGCGTGACGAAGCCCGAGGCAGGCGTAATGGCCACTAAGCCCGCGACCGCCCCGGAGATCGCCCCCAGCGCCGAAGGCTTGCCTTGCCGGATCCACTCCGCCGCGCTCCAGCCGATCGCCGCCGCCGCTGCTCCAAAGTGCGTCGCGACAAAAGCCGAGGTCGCCAGCGTACCGGCAGACAGCGCCGAGCCGGCATTGAACCCGAACCATCCCACCCACAGCAGACAAGCCCCGATAAAGCTCAGAACCACCGAATGCGGAGGCATCGGCTCCTTCGGATACCCCAGTCTCTTGCCCAGATACAGGGCAGTGACGAGAGCGGACACTCCAGAGGTGACATGCACCACTGTGCCTCCAGCGAAGTCCAGACAAGGAAATCGTCCTCCCAGCGCCGCGTTCAGCAGACCGCCTTTGCCCCAAACCATATGGGCCATCGGGCTGTAGACCACGATCGCCCAAAGCACCATGAACACCAGCATCGCGGAAAACTTCATGCGCTCCGCGAAGGCTCCCGTAATGAGGGCAGGCGTGATGATCGCAAACATCAACTGATAGACCATGAACGTCTGCAGCGGAATGGTCGCGGCGTACTTGACGTCCGGAGTCAACCCGACCCCTCTCAGGAAGACATTGTGCAGGCCGCCGATAAATGCACTGCCTTCCCCGAACGCGAGCGAATAGGTCACCAGCGCCCACAGCACGGTGATAACGGCCATCATCGCGAAGGTCTGCATCATCGTGCCCAGGATGTTCTTCCTTCGCACCAGGCCGCCGTAGAACAAGGCCAGCCCCGGGCCGCTCATCATCAGCACCAGCGCCGCCGAAACCAGCATCCACGCGTTATCGCCTGCTGACTGCGCCGCGGCGATGGCGGCTGCATTGTCGGAGTTCTGCTTCTCCAGCGCGGCCATCCGGTCGGTCGGGCTCACAATCGCCGGAGCATTTCCCGCTGACATAGACTGCGCTATCCCGGGCGCCCCGCCAGCAACCGCCAGCGCAAGCAAGAAACCCACAAACAGCATCACCACCCGACAGCGCCATCGACCCATACCAAGAAACCCGCGTCCAAAGTTAGATTTGTACATGCATGCGAGACATGCAGCGTTACGAGCCTTGCGTAAGCAAAAGACACATCCACCGAATCTGCCCCAGGAGAGCAAAACCAGGAAAGACCGCACCACGGCAACGTGCAGCTGTCTGCAGATCGAACTATGTTGATGGCACTACTCTACACAAGGCGGCTCCGTATACAAAGACATAAATTCACATTCCGCCAGCCCTCACAAATCACGATTCCATCCTCTTCTGCCAACGCGATATTCTCTTTCCATGGCGACTGCCGCAATTATCGGATGTGGACCAAACGGCTTATCCGCCGCCATCGTTCTCGCCTCCGCCGGTATCTCCACAACCATGTTCGAACGGAATGCAGAGATTGGCGGCGCCTGCTCTACCGGAGAGATCACTCTGCCTGGCTTCCACCATGACCTCGGCTCCTCCGCCTATCCGATGGGCCTCGCCAGCCCCTTCTTTCGTTCTCTGCCCATCGACATTCCTTGGATTGAACCATCCGCGCCCTGCGCCCATCCGCTCGACGACGGGACAGCGGTCCTGCTCGAGCACTCCATCGACCAAACCGTCGCCAATCTCGATGCATGCGATGAACGCAAATACCGCTCCCTGCTCGAGCCTCTCACCTCGTCCTTCGCTGAACTCGCAGGCGAGATACTCGGCCCGATCCAGCACCTCCCGCACCATCCTCTCGTCCTCGCACGGTTTGGTCTGTCCGCGCTCTTGCCCGCAGCTTCCTTGGCTCGCTCCCGCTTTGCCGGCCCTCGCGCGCGCGCTCTCTTCGCCGGCATGGCGGCACACTCTGTCCTCCCGCTTGAAACCCCAACCACCGCCGCCGTAGCTCTCGTCCTGATGGCGGCAGGCCACGCGGGAGGCTGGCCAATCCTGCACGGCGGCGGCCAGACCCTGACCAATGCGCTCGCCCGCCACCTCGAAGATCTCGGAGGCTGCATCGAACCCAACCACGAAATCACCGAGCTTCCGAACACCGATCTCACCCTCGCCGATCTCACGCCGCGGCAACTCCTCCACATCGCAGGTTCCCATCTGCCGCCCGCCTATCGCACCCAGTTGCAGAACTTCCGCTACGGTGGCGGCACCTTTAAGATCGATTACGCTCTAAATGCGCCCATCCCTTGGACCGCCGCAGAATGTTCCCGCGCGGCCACCGTCCACCTCGGCGGCTCACTGGATGAGATTGCTGCCTCAGAGCGCAGCTTCACTTCGGATCGTCCCTTCGTTCTTCTCGTCCAGCCGTCCCTGTTCGACCCCAGCCGCGCTCCAACAGGCCGACACACCGCCTGGGCCTACTGCCACGTTCCCAACGGCAGCACCAAAGACCACACCGCGGACATTGAGCGCCAGATCACGCGCTTCGCTCCAGCCTTCCCCGACTGCATCCTCGCCCGCTCTGTCTCCCCTCCTGCCGCACTCGAACAGTGGAATCCCAATCTGCTCGGCGGCGATCTCTCCGGTGGCGCGATGAGCCCCCGGCAACTCCTCTTTCGACCTACCCCATCGCTCTACCGCACACCGCTCCCTGGCCTTTATCTCTGCGGAGCATCTACGCCTCCCGGAGGCGGCGTTCACGGCATGGCCGGCTATCACGCCGCCAAAACAGCCCTCGCCCATCTTGCTCGTTGACTCTTCTGCGCTCGTTTGCAGCAGGCCCAAAGCAATCCCCCACACGTCGCCTTCTCGCCCAATGATCAAGGCCTGGGCTCAGCCCCACCGCTCAAAGTAGCATCCTCCACAATGCCAAAACGCCCATCGCCCGCGCGCGAAGACACAATCACCGCGCCATAAGGTGAGTCGCCGGACTCTGTTCCGGAAGGAAAAGAAAGCGGAAGACGCGTTTAGTGATTTCCATAGCGGTCTGCGTGACTTCGACGTTGAGTTGTCACTCGCGGAAGAGACGTAATATCCTCGAACCGGCAACGAAAACTCTGCGGCAACTGCAAGACTCTCTGCAGCAGATAGTAAGACGATGCTTCAGCATCTGTAGTTGGCTTCGGGCGAAGTTCAGAGGTGCGCATGGAATTGATCGGCGATGTTACACCCACCGCGAAACGAACTTCGAGAGCTCCGCGCACCAAAGAGAACGGTCATTCCTCAAACGGCTCACCGTCTTCGCAGCCGGAAGAGGACCTCGCCCTGATCCTCGCGAGCTTGCAGACCATGCGGGACGGAGACTTTTCGGCCCGCCTGCCGGTCGCCTGGACCGGGCTCAAAGGCAAGATCGCCGATACCTTCAATGACATCATCGCGGCCAACGAGCGCATGGCCTCAGAGCTCAAGCGCGTGGGCCAGGCAGTCGGAAAAGAAGGCCGCACCCGCGAACGAACGCGCTTCCAGCAGTCGCGCGGCTCCTGGGGCGAGATGGAGATCTCGGTCAACACACTCGTCGAGGACCTGCTGCGTCCGACTACCGAGATGACCCGCGCTATCGCCGCCGTAGCCCAGGGAAACCTCACCCAGACCGTCCGGCTCGATGTAAGCGGAAGACCCCTTGAAGGCGAGTTCCTGCGCTCGGCCAACATCGTCAACACCATGATTCAGCAGCTCGGCATCTTCACCGCCGAGGTCACGCGCGTCGCCCGCGAAGTAGGAACCGACGGGAAACTCGGCGGCCAGGCGCAGGTCCCGGGCGTCGCCGGAACCTGGAAGGACCTCACCGACTCGGTCAACTCGATGGCCAGCAACTTGACCGGCCAGGTGCGCAACATAGCTGAAGTAGCAACGGCCGTGGCCAGCGGAGATCTCTCGCGCAAGATCACCGTCGATGTGCGCGGCGAAATTCTGCAGCTGAAGGAAGCCATCAACACCATGGTCGATCAGCTGCGCTCCTTTGCCTCTGAAGTCACACGGGTCGCCCGCGAGGTCGGCACGGACGGCAAACTTGGCGGGCAGGCCGTGGTGCCAGGTGTCGCAGGCACGTGGAAGGACCTCACCGACTCCGTAAACGCCATGGCCGGCAACCTCACCGCGCAGGTCCGCAACATCGCCGAAGTCACCACAGCCGTCGCCCGCGGCGACCTCTCGCGCAAGATCACCGTCGACGTGAAAGGCGAAATCCTCGAACTGAAAGACACCATTAACACCATGGTCGACCAGCTCAACGCCTTCGCCGGAGAGGTCACGCGAGTCGGCCGCGAGGTCGGTACCGAAGGCAAGCTCGGCGGACAGGCGCAGGTGCCCGGAGTCGGCGGCACCTGGAAAGATCTCACCGACAACGTCAACTTCATGGCCAGCAATCTCACCGGCCAGGTCCGCAACATCGCCGAAGTCGCCACCGCCATTGCCAACGGTGACCTGTCACGCAAGATCACCGTCGACGTACGCGGCGAAATCCTCCAGCTCAAGGAAACCCTGAACACCATGGTCGACCAGCTCAACCGCTTCGCGGGTGAAGTGACCCGCGTCGCCCGCGAAGTGGGAACCGAGGGCAGACTTGGCGGCCAGGCGAACGTACCCGGAGTTGCAGGAACATGGAAGGACCTGACCGACTCCGTGAACTCCATGGCAGGCAACCTGACCGGCCAGGTCCGCAACATCGCCGAAGTGACCACCGCAGTCGCCCGAGGCGACCTCTCGCGCAAGATCACCGTCGACGTCAAGGGCGAGATCCTCGAACTCAAGAACACCATCAACACCATGGTCGACCAGCTCAACGCCTTCGCAGGCGAGGTCACCCGCGTCGCCCGCGAGGTCGGCACCGAAGGCAAGCTGGGCGGCCAGGCGCAGGTCTCAGGCGTCGCCGGAACTTGGAAGGACCTCACCGACTCGGTCAACTTCATGGCCGGCAACCTCACCGCACAGGTCCGCAACATCGCCGAAGTCGCCACCGCCGTCGCGCGCGGCGATCTCTCGCGCAAGATCACCGTCGACGTGCGCGGCGAGATCCTCGAGCTCAAGGACACCATCAACACCATGGTCGACCAGCTCCGCTCCTTCGCCGGCGAAGTCACCCGAGTCGCCCGCGAAGTTGGAACCGACGGCAAACTCGGCGGCCAGGCGCAGGTCCCCGGTGTCGCCGGAACCTGGAAAGACCTCACCGACAACGTCAACTTCATGGCCGGCAATCTCACCGCTCAGGTCCGCAACATCGCCGAAGTCGCGACCGCCATCGCCAGCGGCGACCTCTCGAAGAAGATCACCGTCAACGTCAGCGGCGAAATCCTGCTGCTCAAAGAAACCATCAACACCATGGTTGACCAGCTCAACGCCTTTGCCGGAGAAGTCACACGCGTCGCCCGCGAGGTCGGTTCCGAAGGCAGACTGGGCGGACAGGCCAACGTGCCCGGTGTCGCCGGAACCTGGAAAGACCTCACCGACTCCGTCAACTCCATGGCCGGAAATCTCACCGGTCAGGTCCGTAACATCGCCGAGGTCACGACCGCCGTAGCGCGCGGCGACCTCTCGCGCAAGATCACTGTCGACGTGAAGGGCGAAATTCTCGAGCTCAAGAACACCATCAACACCATGGTCGACCAGTTGAACGCCTTCGCCGCCGAAGTCACCCGCGTCGCCCGCGAGGTCGGCACCGAAGGCAAGCTCGGCGGCCAGGCGCAGGTCCCCGACGTCGCCGGCACCTGGAAGGACCTCACCGACAACGTCAACGTCATGGCCATCAATCTCACCGAGCAGGTGCGCGGCATCGTCAAGGTCGTCACCGCCGTCGCCAACGGAGAACTCACCCAGAAGCTCACCGTCAACGCCAAGGGCGAGGTCGCGGCGCTCGCCGAGACCATCAACAACATGACCAACACTCTCGCCACCTTCGCCGATCAGGTCACCACCGTCGCCCGCGAGGTCGGCGTCGAAGGCCGGCTCGGCGGCCAGGCCAACGTGCCCGGAGCAGCAGGCACATGGAAAGATCTCACCGGCAACGTCAACCTGCTCGCCGACAATCTCACCAATCAGGTCCGCGCCATCGCCGAAGTCGCCACCGCCGTCACCAAGGGCGACCTCACCCGCTCCATCCAGGTAGACGCCAGCGGCGAAGTCGCCGAGCTCAAAGACAACATCAACACCATGATCGACAACCTGCGGCTCACCACCGACCGCAACACCGAGCAGGACTGGCTAAAGACCAACCTCGCGCGCTTCACCAGCATGTTGCAGGGCCAGCGCGAACTCAGCACCGTAGGCCGCATGCTCCTCTCCGAGCTTGCCCCCCTGGTCAACGCCCAGCAAGGCGTGCTCTATCAGATGGAAGCCGAGGAAGCGGGAAGCCTCAACCTGCTCTCCTCCTTCGCTAACTCCGAGAATGGCCGCCTCGAGACAGTACGCATCGGCGAAGGTCTGGTCGGCCAATGTGCCCTCGACAAGCGCCGCATGCTCATCTCCGACCTGCCGCAGAATACCGTGCCCATCCGTTCCGGCCTGTTCGAGTCCATCCCGCGCAACGTCATTGTGCTTCCGGTCCTATTTGAGGATCGCGTCAAAGCCGTCATCGAGCTCGCCAGCCTCAACGCCTTCACCACCTCCCATCTCGCCTTCCTCGAGCAGCTCACCTCAAGCATCGGCATCGTGCTCAACAGTATCGAAGCCACCATGCAGACCGAAGGCCTGCTGAAGCAGTCGCAGCAACTGGCCGTCGAGCTGCAAACTCAGCAGCGGGAGCTCCAGCAGAAGAATGAACAGCTCGCCCAGAAAGCCCAGCAGTTGGCCGAACAGAACGCCGAAGTAGAACGGAAGAATCAGGAGATCGAGCAGGCGCGCGGCGCACTCGAAGAGAAGGCTAAGGAACTCGCCCTCACCTCGAAATATAAATCCGAATTCCTGGCCAACATGTCGCACGAGCTGCGCACGCCGCTCAACAGCATTCTCGTGCTCGGCCAGCAGCTTGCCGAGAACCCGGACAGCAATCTCAGCGCCAAGCAAGTCGAGTTCGCCCGCACCATCCACGGCGCCGGCACCGACCTGCTCAACCTCATCAGCGACATCCTCGACCTCTCAAAAATCGAATCCGGCACCGTCTCGGTCGAAGCCGAAGAGGTCTTCTTCGGCAGCGTCATCGAGATGGTCGCCCGTCCCTTCCGGCACGAGGCGGAAAACCGAAAACTCAGCTTCGAGGTGGAAACCGATACCCACCTCGCGCGCAGCCTGATGACCGATTCCAAACGCCTCCAGCAGGTGCTCAAGAATCTTCTCTCCAACGCCTTCAAATTTACCGAGCAGGGCGGCGTGCGGCTCTCCGTCTCCGCGGCCACTAGCGGCTGGACCCAGCGCCACCAGATTCTCGGCTCCGCCGCCTCCGTCATCGCCTTCGAGGTCTCCGATACCGGCATCGGCATCCCGCTCGAAAAGCAGAAGATCATCTTTGAGGCCTTCCAGCAAGCCTCGGCAGGCACCAGCCGCAAATACGGCGGCACCGGCCTTGGGCTCGCCATCAGCCGTGAACTTGCCAACCTTCTTGGCGGCGAAATCCAACTGCGCAGCACTCCCGGCAAGGGCAGCATATTTACTTTGTATCTGCCGCAAACCTACGTGGGACCGGCCAGCATTCTCGCAAACGCCGCCGAGACGCGCCCAGGTCCGACGCTGGCCCTCCCCCTCTCCAGCCTGGTCGCCGCAGAGCCGGCCACCGAGACCGTCGACGACGATCGCATCGCGCTCGAAGAGGGCGACGCCGTCCTGCTCATCATCGAAGACGACGTGCATTACGCCCGCATCCTGCGCGACCTCTCCCGCGACAAAGGCTTCAAGGTCCTCGTCGCCCTGCGTGGCGCAGAAGGCCTGGCGCTCGCGCGAGAGTTCCATCCCACCGCCATCTCACTCGACGTCTCCCTGCCGGACATGCTCGGCTGGACCGTGCTCAACCATCTCAAACAAGATTCTTCCACGCGCCACATTCCCGTGCAGATGCTGACCTTGGACGAGGACTGGCACCATGGCCTTTCCCACGGCGCATTCGCCTTCGTCACCAAGCCGACCTCCACCGAAGGCCTCGAAGCTGCCATCGCCCGCATCCGCCAGTACGCCAGTCCGCGACGCAAGCGGCTGCTGGTCATCGAGGACGATCCTGCGCAGCAGCTCAGCATCGAAGCCCTGCTCGGCCACGATGACATCGAGGTCGTCGTCGCTTCGACCGGAGCACAGGCGCTCGCCTCCATCGAGAACGGAGCCTTCGACTGTGTGGTGCTCGACCTCCGCCTTCCCGACATGACCGGCTTCGAGCTGCTCGACAAGTTGGGCAAGCTGCCCACGGCGAATGAGCTGCCCGTGGTCGTCTTCACCGGCAAGGACCTCACCCCGGAAGAAGACGCACGACTCCACATGCTCGCGCGCAGCGTCATCGTAAAGGACGTCGAATCCCCCGAGCGCCTCCTCGATGAAACGGCTCTCTTTCTCCACCGCGTCGTCACCGACCTGCCGCCCGAAAAACAGAACATGCTCGACCGCCTCCACCGCTCCGACGAAGCTCTGGCCCATCGCAAAGTCCTGGTGGTCGATGACGACGTGCGCAACATCTTCGCTCTCAGCAGCGTCCTCGAACGCCGCGGCATGACCGCTCTCACCGCCGACACCGGACGCGAAGCCATCGGGCTCATCGAATCCACGCCCGACCTCGGCATCGTTCTCATGGACATCATGATGCCCGAGATGGACGGCTATGAAACCATGCAGGTCATCCGCCAGAATCCGCAATTCCGGCGCCTCCCCATCATCGCGCTCACCGCCAAGGCCATGAAAGGCGACCGCGAGAAGTGTCTTGAAGCCGGAGCCTCCGAATACCTCGCCAAACCCGTCAACACCGAGCAGTTGCTCTCCGCCCTGCGCATGTGGCTGCACCGTTAGACAATCGTAGTATTCCGCTTGCACCAGAGAATCTGGTATCGCTCGCCGTGGGTCACGTGTCATCGCACTGGAACTTGAGGGCAGCAATGAGTAAGCACGATCGCGCGAACATCCTGATGGTCGACGACCAGCCCGGCAAGCTTCTCAGCTATGAAGCCATCCTCGGCGACCTCGGCGAAAACCTGATCAAGGCCATGTCCGCTCGCGAAGCCCTCGATCAACTGCTGCATCGCGACATCGCCGTCGTGCTGATGGATGTCAGCATGCCTGAGATCGATGGCTTCGAGCTCGCCGACATGATGCATCAGCATCCCCGCTTTCAGAAGATCGCCATCATCTTCATCTCCGCCGTCCATCTGACCGACCTCGACCGCATCAAGGGATATCAAAGCGGCGCAGTCGATTACATTTCAGTTCCGGTGGTTCCCGAGTTGCTGCGCGCCAAGGTCAGCGTCTTCGCCGAGCTGCACCGCAAGACACGCCAGCTCGAACGCTTGAACCGCGACCTGGAACAGCGAGTGGAGGAACGTACCGAACAGATCCGGAGCTTGAACAGCCAACTGGAACAGCGCGTCGCCGAGCTGGAAACCATCATGCAGGTGCTGCCGGTCGGCGTCTCCGTCGCGCAGGATTCCGCGTGCCGCCTCATCACCGCGAACGCAGCTCTCAGTGAGTGGCTCGGCGTCCAGCAGGGCGACAACATCTCATTGAGCGCGGGCAATCCACAGAACCTCACGTTCGAAATTCATCAGAACGGGCATCGGCTCGAGACCGGTGCCATGCCCCTGCAGCTGGCCGCAACCACCGGACAGCCGGTGCGAAGCATGGAGATCGAAATCCGAAGGCCGGCCGGAGATCTGCGCTATCTCACCTCTAGCGCCACGCCCCTCTTCGATGAGCACGGAGCAGTCCGCGGCGCAGTCGGAGCGTTCTTCGACGTGACCAGCCGCAGACAACTCGAAAATCTCCTGCGCGAACGAGCCGATCTCCTGGAGCTCGCAACCGATGCCATCCTCGTCCACGACCTGAGTGGAATTCTTCAATTCTGGAATGCGGGCGCCGAGAAGCTCTACGGCTGGAAGCGCGAAGAGGTCCTCGGCAAGAACATTCACGAGGTGCTTCAGACGCGGCTTTCGATCCCTGTCCCCGGCTCAGAAGACTCTCTCGCCAAGCTCGCCGCAGACGGCAACGGGCACCGCAACCTGATCCAACTCACCCGCAACGGCAACGAGATCGTCGTGGCAAGCCGCCAGGCGCACAAGGCCGAGGGCGGCTCGATTCTCGAAATCAATCGCGACATCACCGCGCAGCTTCGCGCCGAGGACGCCTTACGCAAGGTCGAACGGCTGGCCGCCATGGGTCGCGTCGCCGGCATCATCGCGCACGAGATCAACAATCCCCTGGAGTCCATCACCAACACCTTCTACCTGCTGCGCAACCACGACTCCCTTGACGAGGAAGCCCGCCGCTACGCCAGGCTCGGCGAAGAAGAGATCCATCGCGTCGCGCACATCACCCGCCAGACCCTCGGCTTCTATCGTGAGTCGAAGGATCCCGTCGAAGTCTCTTTCCCGAAGCTCCTCGACGACATTCTTGAGCTACAGTCGCGGCGGCTTGAATTCGACAAAATATGCATCGACCGGCAGTACAAGAGCGAAGGTCTCATCCACGGTTTCCCCGTCGAGCTCAAGCAGGTCTTCCTCAACCTGATCGGCAACGCGGTCCAGGCGATGCCCGCCGGCGGCACCCTGCGGCTTCGCGTCATCGACGCCTGCCGCCACTCGAAGCGCGGCTGCGGAGTTCTCGTCTCGGTCATCGATACCGGCGGCGGTATCGATCCCGACAGCGCCAAACAGCTCTTCGAGCCTTTCTTCACCACCAAGTCTGTAAAGGGAACCGGCCTGGGCCTATGGATCAGCAAAGGCATCGTCCAGAAATATGGCGGCTCCATCCGCTTCCGCAGCTTGCGCCATCCGCTCGGCAATGTCACCTGCTTCCAGGTCTTCTTCCCGGATGCCACCCACAAAACCGCTGCCGCAGCCGCGGTTTCGAGTCCCTCCGAATCCCAAGCGCTCACTGCAGAAATGGCAGGGGGACGAAGTGCGCATCCCTAAAGCTCTCATCCTCTGCGTCGACGACGAGGAGATCCCACGCACCTTACGCCAGCTCATCCTGGAGAAACAAGGCTACGACGTCGTTACCGTCGCCTCCGCCGAGGAGGCGCTCGAGATGCTTCAACAGCGCGCCTTCGACCTCGTACTCACCGACCAGATGATGCCCGGCATGCTCGGCACTGAACTCACCAAAAAAATCAAATCCGCCACGTCCCGCATGCCCGTCGTTATCATCTCCGGCGTCAACGAAATTCCCCCAGACGCGAGCTACGCCGATCGCTTCATCAGCAAGGTCGAGGGTCCGGAGGCTCTGTTTGAAGGCATTGGCGCAGTGCTCGAACGATATCGCCACGCCACGCAAGACGCCACGCGGAAGCCGGATACTCTCTAGTCATCCCCAGCAACAGATCTGCGCCGCGCTTCCGCCGTTGCCCTATGGTTCCGTCGTTGCCCTTGCTCTTCTGGTTGTCATCCCCGCAGGGGATGATCTGCTGTTCGTTTTTGCTCTTCCCGTTGCTTCCCACCTGCTGCCCCAGCGAATCTGCCGCCTGCTCCTGGAGATCCGTCCACTTTGAATTCTCACTGGAGTCCCCGATGGGATTCGAACCCATGTTACCGCCGTGAAATAGCGGCGTCCTGGGCCGGGCTAGACGACAGGGACGTAAACGGTCACCAAGCCACTGGAACCGTTACCGACTTCAACGCTATCAAGCTGGTCTTGCGCTGTCAAAACTCCTCGGTTGCGGACCATGGTGCGCGCAAGCTAAAAGTAGAAGCATCCGCAATTGCGCTCACACATCCACCATGGCCGTCTCCGACCGGAGCTATAGATATCTCGACGCCCTCACCACCGCATTCGTGGTGATCCTTCTGGTCTCCAACCTCGTCGCGCAAAAGGTCTGCCTCCTCGGTCCTTTCGGCTTCGGAAGCTGGTCCTTAGGGCCGTTCGCCGTCAGCGGAGCCGTTCTGCTGTTTCCCGTTACCTATATCTTTGCCGACGTCTTCACCGAGGTGTATGGCTTCGCCGCGTCACGCCGCGCGATCTGGCTGGGCTTCTTTGGCACTTCCCTGCTTTATCTGATGGGCGCGATTGTGATCGCGCTTCCTTCCGCGCCGGGCTGGCGCAACCAGCAGGCATTCGCCACCGTCTTCGGCTTCATTCCGCGCATCCTCGCGGCCAGCCTCATCGCCTTCTGGGCAGGGGAATTCGCTAACTCCTACACCATGGCAAAGCTCAAGCTCTTCACCGGCGGACGCAAGCTCTGGACCCGCACCATCGGATCAACCATCGTCGGCCAGGCAGTCGACACGGTTCTTGTCATCACCCTCACCTTCGCCGGTATCTATCCCGTCCGAATCCTGATCAACATCGTCCTCACCGGCTACGCGCTTAAAGTCGGCTATGAAGTACTCGCTACCCCGATCACCTACCTTGTCATCAATTGGCTTAAACGCATCGAGCACGCCGATGCGTTTGACCGCCACGAGAGCTTCAATCCGTTTTCTTCCGTCAAAAAGGGCGATCTCCGCAGTTGACGGGAATACTTCTCCTCCCAATCGCATTGTTATAGATTAGGGCTACGCCAAACTTCAGACAGCAAGGCCATCTCACCATTTCTGGCACTAGATTGCCGAACCTTTCTAGGGAGCGTTGTCATCTAAGAGGAAACTTAAGCCGTCAACACATGACGTGGTATGACGAGAGAATTCCGCGTCCACGGTACCCCTGCCTTCATCTATTTTGTTTCAGGAGCAGGTAAATGCAATCGACCCTCCGTGCTCTTCGAAGGAGAAGTATCTTGTTCCAGATCGCGAACCGCTGCACTTCCTCCCTTTTGCTCTGCGCCATCGGATGCTTCAGCGTCGGTTGCAAATCCGCCGCTCCGCATGCCGCCGGGCCGCCTCCAGCCATGCCGGTGCAGGTTGCCGCCGTGACGCTGGCGCCGGTTCCCAAGGACGACACCTACGTCGCCACCATCAAGAGCCGCCGCTCCTCCACCATGCAGCCTCAGGTGGATGGCAACCTGGTCAAGATCTTCGTGAAGTCCGGTGACGTCGTCAAAGCCGGCCAGTCGCTCATGCGCATCGATCCCCTCAAACAGGTGGCTACCTTCCAATCGCAGCAGGGCACACAGGCACAGAAGAAGGCCGTCTACGACTACAGCAAGATCCAGCTGGACCGCCAGCAGAAACTCTTCGAGGCCGGGGTCGTCTCGCGCGATGCCTTCGATCAGGCCACCCAGGCTTACCAGAACGCGAAGGGCGATTACGAAGCCAACGCCGCCCTCACCGCAACCCAGAAGCAGCAGCTCAATTATTACGACATTCGCGCTCCGTTTGGTGGCGTTGTGGGCGACATCCCCGTCCACGTCGGCGACTATGTCTCCCCAACCACTGTCCTGACCACCGTCGATGAGAACGCCGATCTCGAAGCCTACATCTACATCCCGACCGAGCGCGCCTCCCAGATTCGCGTCGGCCTGCCGGTACAAATCGTCGATACTGCAGGGAAAGTCCTCGCCAAATCCACCATCAGCTTCCTCTCGCCGCAGGTAGACAACGGATTGCAGAGCATCCTCGCCAAAGCCGAGATTCCGCGTACCGCCGAGCTGCTTCGCAACCAGCAGTTGGTCAAAGCCCGTGTTACCTGGAGCACAGCGCCCGCGGCAACCATTCCTGTCCTCGCTGTCAGCCTTATCGGCGGCCAGTCCTTCGTCTACGTCGCGCAGCCCAAAGGCGATGGGTACGTCGCCCAACAGGTCCCCGTCGAGCTCGGCGAGACGGTCGGCAATACCTATCCCGTGCTCGCCGGTCTCAAGCCAGGGGAAAAGGTGATCCTCTCCGGCCTGCAGTTCCTCCAGCAGGGCGCACCCGTCAAGCCGCTCGGTTAGCCCGCGTATGAATCGCCCCCGGAAACCATCGCCCGATTCGTATGGTCTTTCGCTCCACCGCCGGAGCCATGTCCCGGCTAGAGGTCAATCTTGTTCGTAGACTTTTTCATTCGCCGACCGATCTTCGCGACCGTATGCGCGCTGCTCATCATCCTTGCCGGCGCAGTCTCCATCCCCTCGCTTCCCATCTCCTTGTATCCCGACCTGGCTCCTCCCCAGGTCGTCGTCACCAGCAACTACATCGGTGCCAACTCCAAGGACGTCGAGTCTGCCGTCACCATCATCCTCGAGCAGTCGATCAACGGCGTCGAAGGCATGCGCTACATGAGCTCCACCAGCTCAAACGACGGCACCTCGGCCATTACCGTCACTTTCAACACCGGTTATGACCTCAACATCGCCGCCGTTGACGTGCAGAACCGCGTCGCCTCCGCACAGGGCCGCCTGCCTTCCGTCGTCAACAACACGGGCATCACCATCACCAAGGCAAGCTCCAACTTCATCTTCGCCGCCGGCTTCATCTCGCCCGATCATTCCCTCTCTCAGGATTTCATCTCCAACTACATCGACGTTTACATCAGCGATGCGCTCAAGCGCGTGCCCGGCGTCGGCGCCGTCGTCATCTTCGGCGAGCGCAAGTACGCCATGCGCATCTGGCTCGACCCCAACCGCCTCGCCGCCAGAGGACTCACCGCACTCGACGTCACCAACGCCCTCGCCGCGCAAAACGTCGAAGTTCCTGCGGGGCAACTTGGTCAGCAGCCTTCAGACCCAAGTCAGACCTTCCAGATGGCCGTGCGCGTCGTCGGCCGTCTCTCCGATCCAAAGCAGTTTGAAAACATCATCCTCAAGAACAGCACCACCGCCGGCGGAATCGTTCTGCTCCGCGATGTAGGGCGAGCCGAGATAGGCGCGGAAAACTACAATACCGACCTTAGGTTCTCAGGTGGGGAGGCCATCGGCGTCGGCGTCCAGCAGCTTTCCAACGCCAACGCCCTCGACGTCGACAAGCGCTGCCGTGCCGTCCTCGCGGAGCTCGAAAAAAATTACCCGCCCGGCCTCAAAGGCATCATCGCCGTCGACACCACCACCGTCGTCAGCGACTCCATTCGTGAGGTCGTCCAGACCATCGGCGAAGCCATCATCATCGTCATCGTCGTCATCTTCCTCTTCCTGCAGGATTGGCGCGCCACCATCATTCCCGCCGTCACCATCCCCGTCTCGCTCATCGGAACCTTCGCCTTCATCAAGATCTTCGGCTTCTCCATCAACTCGCTGACTCTCTTCGGCATCACCCTCGCTACCGGACTCGTCGTCGACGACGCGATCGTCGTCATCGAAAACGTTCAGCGCCACCTCTCCGACCACGCCCTGCTCTCGGGCGTTGCTCCATCCGAGGACCATGCCGCCGCTACTCCCGCGAGCAATCAGATGGAGGCCGTCACCTCCGACCCGCACACCGCCACCAGCGTCGCCATGGCCGAAGTCACCAGCGCCGTGATCGCCACCTCGCTTGTTCTCATCTCCGTCTTCATCCCGGTCAGCTTCTTTCCCGGCACCACCGGCATCCTCTACAAGCAGTTCTCGCTTACCATCGCCTTCTCCATCGCGATCTCCGCCTTCAACGCCCTCACCCTGTCCCCCGCTTTGGCCGCCATCCTGCTCCGCTCCGAGACTAAGCACACCGGCTTGCTCGGCCTTCTGCTCAATCCCATCGAACGCCTCATCCAGTTCACCATCCGCCTCTACGCGCGCGCCGTCACCTTCGTCGTTCGCATCCGCTACGTCATGCTGCTGCTCTTTGCCGGCGCACTCGCCGCGACGGCCTACATGTATAACCACGTCCCCACCGCCTTCATCCCGCAGGAAGACCAGTCCTACTTCCTCATCATCGTGCAAACCCCGCCCGGAGCCTCCCTCAGCTACACCTCCGACTTCGCCGACAAGGTCTCCAATCTGGTCCGCAAAAATGATGGCGTCTTCGGCACCTTCTCCGTCATGGGCTTCTCCCTCTCCGGCGGCAGCTCTCCCAACTCCGGCCTCATCTTCGCCCCGCTCAAGCCGATCGACGAACGTACCAAGATGGGTCCGAAGTTTACCGCGAGAGCCATCGTCGGCGACGTGGGCCCGAAGCTCTTCGCCGTTCCCGGTGGCATCGCCTTCGCCGCGGAGCCTCCCGCCATCCAGGGCATCGGCACCGTAGGCGGCTTCCAGTTCATCCTGCAGGATGGCGGACGCAATACCTTCGCCGACATCGACCGCGTCGCCCACACCATCGTCGGCCAGTCGCGCACGCCCGGCTCCGGTCTCACCGGCATGAACACCACCTTCACCTCGAACGATCCGCAGCTCCTTGTCACCATCGATCGCCAGAAGGCCGCCGCCATCGGAGTGCCCTTCGGCCAGATCAGCGCCGCGCTCGGCACCTTCATGGGCTCAAGCTACGTCAACGACTTCGACTTCAACAACCGCTCCTACCGCGTCTACGTCCAGGCCGACGCCGAGTTCCGCCGCAACGCTCAGGACCTTCGCCAGTACTACGTCAGCTCCAGCACCGGCCAGCTCATTCCGCTCGATAACCTGGTCACCCTCACCGAAACCTCCGGCCCCCAGGTCATCAATCACTACAACCTCTTCCGCTCCGCCGAGATCGACGGCTCCCCCGCACCCGGGCTCAGCTCCGGCCAGGGCCTCCAGGCCATGCAAACTCTCTTCAACAAGAACAAGCTTCAAGGCATGACCTTCTCCTGGACCGGACTCGCCCTCGAAGAAGTCGAATCCGCCGGCAAGGCCATCATCATCTTCGGCCTCGGCCTGCTCGTCGTCTACCTCACCCTCTCGGCCCAATACGAAAGCTTCGCGCTTCCCTTCATCATCCTCCTCGCTGTGCCCATGGCCGTCCTCGGCGCCCTCTCTCTGGTCGCCGCCCGCGGCCTAGACGACGACGTCTATGTCCAGATCGGCCTGGTCATGCTCATCGGCCTGTCCGCCAAAAACTCCATCCTCATCGTCGAGTTCGCCGAGCAGCTTCTCGGCCAGGGCAAATCCATCATCGACGCCGCCATCGAAGCCGCCGAGCTGCGCCTCCGCCCCATCCTCATGACCTCGATCGCCTTTATCCTCGGCGTAGGCCCTCTCTACTTCGCCACCGGCGCGGGCTCCTACGGGCGCCACTCCGTCGGCACCGCCATCATAGGCGGCATGGTCCTCTCCACAGTCCTGAACCTCTTTTTCATTCCCGTGCTCTACGTCATCCTCAAGACCATCCTCGGCCGCTTCTCCGGACGTCCGGCAACTCCCGCCCGCGCCTCCGAAGCCGCTTCCGGCTACCCGGCCAGCTAATCCCCACTCTGCCAGACGAGCCACTCCGCGTGAAAAGGTGCCATTGCCGTTGCTGTTGCTTTTCTATTTGTCATCCCCCAAGGGGATCTGCTGTTGCTGTTGCTTTTCTGGTTGTCATCCCCGCAGGGGATCTGCTGTTACGTCACTTCGCCACGCGCATACCAGTCATGACAGGCTCAGCAGCATAGGGGCCTCCCCATGATAGGCGCGCGAACCTCCAGTCCGACCATCGGGAGGACCAGCGAATTCACTTGCCACCACAAGGTATACGCGCCACGAAGTAACCGCCCCACGCGCGGCGGGCCGTCCGGCAGGACACCCACGCTCTCGCATGAGACCATAAACACCTATGACCACTCCCAGCGCACCCTCCTTCGCCGTCGCCATCATGGCCGCCGGCAAGGGAACGCGCCTCAAAAGCAAGCGCCCTAAAGTTCTTCATGAAGTGGGAGGCCGCGCGCTTCTCCTCCACGTCATCGCCGCCGCCAAAACCATCGTTCCCGCCGATCAAATCTTCTGCATCATCGGCCACGAGTCCGACCGCGTCCGACAAGCCGTCGCCTCCACCGGCGTCCAGTTCGTCATCCAGTCCGAGCAGCGCGGCACCGGCCACGCCATCCAGACCCTGAAAGCCGCCCTCACCCTATCCGGCGCGCCACTCCCCGATCACCTCCTTGTCCTCTCCGGCGACGTCCCCCTCATCCGTCCCGAGACCATCGCCGCCCTCCGCGACCTCCATCTCCGCGAGCACGCCGCCATGACCATCCTTACCGCCCTTCCCGGCGACCCCACCGGCTACGGTCGCGTCCTGCGCGCGGCCCTCGACCGCCCAGAAGTCACCGCCATCGTCGAGCAGAAATCCCTCACCCCGGATCAACTCCACTCTCCCAGCGCAAGAGAGATCAACTCCGGCATCTACTGCTTCGACACCAAAGCTCTCTTCGACCGCCTCGACTTCCTCTCCACCAGCAACGCGCATGGCGAGTTCTATCTCACCGACACCGCAGCCATGCTCGTCGCCGATGGCCAGCGCGTGGTCGCCCTCCGGGCCGAGAGCGTCGACGAGGTCCTCGGCGCCAACACCATCGCCGAGATGATGCATCTCGACACCGCCATGCGCCTCCAGGCCGCCCGACGCCTCATGGACCAGGGCGTCACCATCTTCCGCCCCGAGACCTGCGTCATCGACCCCGAAGTATCTGTCGGCCCCGACACCGTCATCGAGCCTTACGTCCAGCTCCTCGGCGCCACCGCCATCGGCTCCGACTGCCGCATCCGCTCCTACTCCGTTATCCAGAACTCGCACCTCGGCGATAACGTCACCGTCCGCAACGGCTGCATCCTCGATCAGGCCGAAGTGGCTACCAAAGCCGTCCTCGGCCCCTACGCCCACCTCCGCCCCGAAAGCCGCATCGGCGAATCCGCCCACGTCGGCAACTTCGTCGAAACTAAAAAGGCTACGCTCGGCCGAGGCTCCAAGGCAAACCACCTCAACTATCTCGGCGACACGGTCATCGGCGAAGGCGTCAACATCGGCGCCGGAGCCATCACCTGCAACTACGACGGCGTCCACAAGCACCTCACCACCATCGGCGACCAAGCCTTCATCGGCTCCGACGCCACCCTTGTCGCCCCCATTAACATCGGCGCCGGCGCCTACATCGCCGCCGGCAGCAGCATCACCGAAGACGTTCCCGACGGCGCACTTGCCCTGGGCCGCAGCCGGCAAACCACAAAGCCCGGCTGGGCCGCCCGAAAGGCCGCGCAAAAGTCCTGAATCGAAGCAGACGCCCCGCTTCAAACTCCATTGTCATCCTGCAGCGAGTCTGCCGTTGTAGTGGCAGTTGCCCTTGCCTTTCTGGTTGTCCTCCCCGCAGGGGATCTGCTGTTCTGCCGCCGGACCGGCCGTGAAATCCCGGCTCGTCTGCAACAGAGTCCAATGCCCGCCTCCAAACGCTAATCCAGCACAACTCCCCCGCCGATAGGACCAATAGAACCCATGCCAAGGGTCGCGCCGGGGCGCTGAACGCCATGTCACCAGAACGCATCCTTATCGTGGACGACGAAGCAGCGGTCCGCACGGTCATCGCCGCTCTTCTCGAAAACAGCGGCTACGCTCCCACCTTGACCGCGAGCGCCGAAGAGGCCATCGCCCGTCTCCAGCAGGATCCCGACTACGACCTCATCCTCACCGACCTCATGATGCCGGGCATCGACGGCCTTACCCTCCTCGATCAAGTCAGCCTCGATCATCCCGGCCTCCCCGTCGTCATCCTGTCGGCGATCAATGACGTTCCAGTCGTCACCAACGCCTTCCGTCGCGGGGCCACCGACTACATCCTTAAACCCTTTGACCGCTCCGAGTTCGACAGCATTATCATGCGCGCCATCGAGCACGGCCGCCTGCGCAAGCAAAACAACATCTATCGCCACAACCTCGAATCCATCGTCTCCACCCGCACCGGACGGCTCCGCTCCACCATGCAGGACCTCGAGCGCAGCTACGACATCACGCTTGAAGCCATGGGCGATGCGCTCGACCTCCGCGACGAAGAGACCGAAGGCCACTCCCGCCGCGTCACCGCCTACACCATCGCCCTTGCGCAGCAGATGGAACTGAACTCCGACGAGCTCCGCATCATCGCTCGCGGCGCCTTCCTGCACGACATCGGCAAGATTGCCACCCCCGACCGCATCCTCCTCAAGCCCGGCAGACTCGATCCCGAAGAACAAACCCTTATGCGACAGCACTGCGAGCGAGGCTACGAGATGGTCCGCAAAATCCCGTTCCTGCGCGAGGCCGCCGAGATCGTCTTCGCGCACCAGGAATGCTTCGACGGCACCGGCTACCCGCGCGGCCTCAAAGGCGAACAGATCCCCCTCGGCGCGCGCATCTTCACCATCGCCGACACCCTCGACGCCATGACCTCCGATCGCCCCTATCGCAATGGAACCAGCTTCGCCGCGGCCGCACAGGAGATCGCCCGGTGCGCCGGAAAACAGTTCGATCCGCGCATCGTCGATATCTTCCTCGCTGTGCCCCTGGCTACCTGGCCCCGGCTCCGCGCCGAGACGCTCAACTTCCCGCACCCCGGACAACCCATCCCATTCCGCGCGTCCATTGCACAGCTCGAACAACGCCGGTAGCATCGGCAGCAACGAGGGTGGTCCGAAATGAGTTTCCTATTGACGGCAGCTGAGATCAACGAGTTCCTGCAACTCCACCAAAGCTGGAAGCTGGAGAGCGGCAGTTTCGTCCTCGAATGCGCCTTCCCGAGCTTCCCGTTGGCGATCGCATTCGTCGATCGCATCGCTGCACTCGCGGAGGAGGCAGATCATCACCCCGACATCGACATTCGCTATAAACGCGTCAAACTGACTCTAATCTCGCACGACGCCCGCGCTCTTACAAAGAGAGACAAGTCCATGGTGGAAAAGATCGACCGCATGATGAAAATCTCGGATCACTAACCCGAAGCTTGCGCCGTTGCAGTTGACGTTCCCGCCAGTGCTCCTGCTCCCCTGCCAGTACCCTCCTGCTCTGCTGAGGTCTATGACACCTCTGATGAACTCCCCTGCCGGCGGATCTTCCAAACAAATCGTCATCTCGACCGGACCCGCGTGGCTTCATCGCGCGGCGGAGCGGAAAAATCCCCGCATTTCGCACTTCGGCCGCCGCGTGCCCCAAGTCGTCGGACTCCATCTCGTCGCCGCAAGCGAACACGGTGACATAATCAGAGCTCTCCTAGGTTCATCACCCGCCAAGCCATCTATGAAAAAAAAATTTGTCATGGGCATGAGCACGAACTGTTTGAGATCGTTTGGCTGGCGCTCCTCAGGACCGCCGCTAAACGCTCATAGAAAAAGACTTAGCGTTATATTTCACGGCTACGATTGGAGACCTGAGACCCACTCCATCTTGAATTTTCTATGACGAGACATATTTTGTCACTAGCCGAATCCATATTGTGGTATTGTCTTTCTAACGGCAAGCGTGACCTCCCGCCCGTCAGACATTCCGGTCTGCCTCCTAGATCGATACAAGTTGCGTCACTGGCCTCCCGGCACGAGTCAATCCAAGTTCGTGCCGTCCTTTTTGTCTAAAATCCCCCCGACATTTACAGTAGAACGATGAAGCGACTCATCGGATGCATCGCGTTAGGCCTGGCTACGATGGCTGCCTCGGCCCAATGGACTAGCCCATCGGAAGAGATTCCCGCCTATAACGCCGCCGCACCCGCCAAACCCCTTCCTCCCCTTCTAAGCGGCAATCAGCTCACCGGGGAGTACTTCACCCATCCCTATCAGGTCGTTGCCTACAAGATGGCCGCAGCGATCCCCTCCGTGCTCCACCAGCAGCCCTGCTACTGCCGTTGCGATCTGGCCATGCACCACAACAGCCTCCACAGCTGTTTTGAGGGGACTCACGCCGCCGTCTGCTCCACCTGCATGAAGGAGGCGGCCTTCGCCTACCAGCAAACCAAAAAGGGCCAGACCCCGAGCCAGATTCGCGCCGCCATCGAACACGGCGACTGGCAAAGCGTGGACCTCGCCAGCGCCGCCCTCTAGGTGCATCTAGTTAAGTCTTTCACCGCAGGACGGTCCCCAACAAATCGTCATTTTGACCGGAGCCGCGTGGCTTTATCACGCGGCGGAGCGGAGAAATTCCCGCATTTCACACTTCCTTAGCCGCGTGCCTCAAGTCGTCGGACACATCGAGTCGCCGCTAGCGAACGCAACGAGTTAATCAGAGTTTTTCTAGGGAGCTCTGATTCAGTGCCGCTCCACGTTCTTGTTGTCATCCTGAGCGCACGCGAAGGATCCGATAAGGCTCCACGCCACCTATACCGTCCATAGCGTTCAATTTATCCGCCCTGACGAAGTTCGCCGCCTAGGCGCTATAATCAACCTAGTTCTTTGCAGCGCCCAACGCATTCGCGGGGCTGCTCCACAATGGGGGCGTCACGGCTTCGACGGGATTGCTTGTGGCAGAGAGACATGCCGGGGTGGGTACACCCGTAATCGCGCCCAAAACTATAAGTGCCGAACCTCAGTTCGCTCTTGCTGCTTAATCAATAAGTAGCCGATCGCTCAAGCTTCGCCTACGGGCCTGTACCGATCGTCGCACAGTAGGCTGGTCTTGACCTGCTCCGTCTGAGCGGGTCGGATGAGATCGATCAGACTGGTCGTCGCCGCATCTTCGTCCGTTCTGAGCGTCGATGACAAGACAAAAACGATACGGAAAAAGCATGAACGCTCTCTGTTGGAAGTTTTTTCGGACGCGGGTTCGACTCCCGCCGCCTCCACCACTTCTTAAAATCTCTATCTTCACATGCTGACACCAAGAGCTCGTGCGACTGCGTGACGCACGAGCTGACGCGCCCTAAGGCCGCGGCCGAGTGAAGGCTGCTTGCACCTGACTCCTCACCACGGAATAGCAGAACTTCCGTGAAGCGCTTTGTTCGGCGCATCGACGAAGAAGTCGCTTCGTTTAAACCGCCCGGTAACGCCTTCACCCGCAGCTGGCTTCGGCGCTGAAAAGGCTCTCGTTCGCGTGCCCAAGACGCGGCAAGGAGGCGAGACGTTCAAGGAGAGGAAACCTGCCTTCCCTTTCTCGACGGAGGTGCCCTCTCCAATGTCCCCGCTACTTCAAGCCATACACGTCGAGTTCCCCCTTGGGATTCGGCGTGGTCACCTGATCATGTCCGGTCGAAATGTAAACCTTGCCGTTGCCTACGACCGGGGAGGTAAACTTGATGCCGAATCCCGGAGTATCTGTCGAGTTCGTCCCACTGTTGTACGTCTCATTCGCCAGGTTGCTAATGTCATAGGCGCGGAGAGTTGCGTTCGTCGGGTTGCCCTGATTATTCTGCAGCGGCAGTCCGTGGTCGACCATCCACAGGATGCCGTTAGCCGTGCCATTTGCGGAGATAAACGGGGTTGTGCCGTAGGAGCCCTGCTGGATGCTCGGCGTCGTATTCCCGCTGGGAGTCAAGGTTCCGGAGTAAAGGAACTGCCGGACGCCGGCCGGAACATTCGCCGCCGTCGGTGTTACGCCGAAGTAGACAGCCCCGTTGAAGTACGCCCCTGTCCCGAAGTTCTCATATGGATTGACGGTGCCCGGATGGGTTCCTGCGCTGTCCGTGCAGCTGCTGGCATACGGAGTCACCAGGTCGGACTCAAACCATAAGCTCTGCGTTGCGCCAGCATCGGCGCCCTGCTCGTGGCCTAGATTGGCCGTGTTTGTGAGGTATAGCCTTCCCGTCTTTCCTCCAGCAAGGGCCTGGGTAGTGCCTGGGATAAGCAGCAACCCGCCTGCGCTTAGATCCGCGTCCTGGCAAAAGGTGTACGCATAATCGTCAGGCGTGAAATAGTCCAGCATCTGAAGCTTCGCGTTGAACTTCAGCACCGAATCTCCCCACGCGGTCTGGCCGTCCCATGGGCCGTTCCCCGTGACCACATAGATGTTCCCTTGACTGTCTGCCACGGGCCCCCCGCTGCCCATCCAGATGCCGCCCGCGCTGGCGTACTTGCCTTCGCCATTCAGGTTAGGACTGGAATTGAAGACAGCGATCTGCGCCAGCGTCTGCGCGTTGTACGCCAGCAGCCAGCCCGTCGGGCATCCGCCGACGCCGATATACACGGTGCCGTTGGCCAACAGCAGGGCGGCCCTCTGCGCACAACCCGCGGTAAGTGTGACCACACTTCCATTCCCGCTCGAATTCGTTCCGGCAACCGACGCATTGATCGTCATCGGACCGCCGAACTTCTGCGCGCCCGTCGTGATGTCCAGCGCATTCAGGCGGAAGGTCGAGCCGCTCGCGGACTTCTGCGCCGACACAACGTACATCGTATTGGTCGCCGTGTCGATCACCGGCGTGGAGGTGATGCCTTGTACAGGTTGGATGGGAGCCGTCGTCAGCGGCGTCTCCCCGGACTGCAGCAGCGAGACCTGCCACAGCGGCGCTCCGTTTCCATAGCTGTCCGCATCGAACGCATACACACTGTCGTTCTCTGTAGCTGCATACACTACATTGTGAACGCCGCCGTTCACCGTGATGTTTGACATCAGCAGCGGCTCGCCGTACACATAGCCGTCTACCAGGTAAGAGAAGAGCTTGCCGAACGTAGCCGGAGTCACGTTTGCCGGAGTGAGCGACTGCTCACCTGCATTCAGCCCGCTTCGATTGTTATCAGCGTGCCATGTTGCGATATTCACCCCGCTCCCAGCCGCGATGTTCACCGTGAGGGAATCAGTCCCACTCACTCCACTGACCGCAGCGCGGATGGTGGTCGAGCCGGAGGCAACTCCCGTGACTAATCCATCCGTGCTTACCGTTGCGACCGTGGTATGCGCTGCCGTCCACGTCGCCGCTGCGGTGACATCGGCCGTCGAGTTGTCGCTGTAGGTCGCGGTCGCGGTCAGTTGCACCGTCGAGTTCATAGCCACGCTCGCGTTGCCCGGAGTAATCGCGATCGAACTCACCGTCTTTGCGGCCGTCACAGTTACGGCATTCATTCCGGCAACCCCGCTCAGCGAAGCCGTAACCGTTGTCGAGCCCGCGCCCACTCCCGTCGCCGTGCCCGAGGAATTCACCGTCGCAACCGCCGCATTGGCCGAGATCCAGCTCACTGCCGAACTCACATTCGCCGTCGTGCCATCACTGTAGGTCGCTGTAGCGGTCAACTGCTCCGTCGTGGCGACCGCCAGGCTCGCATTGAGCGGAGTCACCGCAACGGATTTCACCGTCTTCGTACTCACTGCCACTGCCACCGTGTCACTTCCGCTGATCCCGCCTAGCGTAGCCGAGACACTGGTTGAACCCGAGCCCACCCCTGTCGCCAGCCCGGCCGAATTCACCGTAGCCACGGATACATTGGCCGCCGTCCAGGCTACACCCGAGGTGACATTCGCCGTCGTGCCATCGCTGTAAGTCGCCGTCGCGGTCAACTGCTGGCTTGAACCCACAGAGAAGCTTGCCATCGACGGAGTGACCGCGATCGACGCCAGCGTCTTCGCCACCAGGGTCACCGTCGCCGTCGCAGTCGCCGTTGCGCCCCCCGCGGCTGCCGCAGTCGCCGTATACGTCGTCGTCGCCGTCGGATTTACGGTCTGGGTTCCTCCCGTTGGCGGGATCGTATAGCTGCTGCCGTCCGTTCCCGTCACCGTCACCTGCGTGGCGTTGCTCGCAGTCACATGGAGAACCGAGGAACCCCCAGCTGAGATCGAAGCCGGGGTCGCGCTGATAGCGACCGTCGGCACGGCAACCGCGGTGACCGTCACGGTAGTCGCAGCCGAGACGTTGCCGCTTACACTAGTAGCGACCGCCGTATAAGTGGTCGTAGCTGCCGGCGTGACCGCCTGCGTGCCGCCGGTCGGCTGCAGGGTGTAACTGCTGTTATCGCTTCCTTTGATCGTCACCTGCGTAGCGTTGCTCACGGCGACACTCAGCATCGCGGAGCCGCCCGGAGCGAGAATGGCCGGATTCGCGCTGATCGTCACCGACGGCGCCGCACCGCTCGCAGGCGTAACAGTCGTAGGCGCGCTGCTCGGGCTCGCATTCGTCGTCG
Organism: Edaphobacter sp.; assembly: GCA_965277545.1. GTDB lineage: Bacteria > Acidobacteriota > Terriglobia > Terriglobales > Acidobacteriaceae > Edaphobacter. Next base: position 3,023,548 of record OZ255826.1, on the reverse strand, counting down.
ATCCGCACCCGGCAAGCAGCAGGACAAGCGGGAAGCAGCTAAGGAGCACCGCAATCGAGAGAAGGCGGAAAACGGGCCGGGCAGAGCGCAACAGTGTCACAAGAACCTCCACAGGTTTGAAAAGTTAGTCTGCAGGTTTGATGCCAAATCTTTCCTGGCGGTAGTTTTGACCGGGAAAATTGTTCTTTGTGGCGCTACAAGATCGCGCCCTACCTCCCTAAGCAAAGTTTAGTGGAAATAGTTTTCCTTTTTTAGGAGCAAATAATTTCACATAAACGGAATACAAGATGCACATTATTTCCTGCAAAGGTCAAGTTGCCCCACTTGCTCCGAATCCCTGCACACCCAAGTTCAACGGGAGCCGCCGCATGCCTCAGACCATCTGTTTCCGCCAGGTGAAGTCTCAGCGCACGCACCAGGCTATGGCGCTCTCCCGTACGCCAGCGCTCTCGAGGAATATCTTCACAGAGCCCGTTCGTCAAGAGCCTCATCCATCGTAGCCCATCGGGCAGCCGTCGAAGGACGTACGCTCAAAATCGATCCTGAGCTTCATAGAAGAACCGCCAGGCATCCACATCCTTATCCTGGCCCGTCAGGGAGCGCATCAGGCTTAGGGAGTGTGGAGAAGATTCACCTCGCTCACGTACGCATCCACCAGGTCATGTTTTCTATCGCCATTGACGATGCCATCCAGCTGGATCAAAGCACTGAACTTCCCGCTGTCGTTGACATGTCCACCCGACGCACTGTTCGGTGTGAAGTTAACTTGGGTCGTCGTCCCATCAAACGTGACGCTCTGGAAGGTGGCCGTGCCATCCGAGTTGCGCAGGAAAGCCCAGACAACGTGATGCCAGCCGGAAAAAGAGGGATTGCTCGATCCCGTCCAGGGCTGAGAGAACTGGCTGCGGTTGCAAGGCACGGCAGGCGGCGTCTGTCCATTCTGAGTCTTCCCGTTGAGAAAGATCCATCCCCCGGTTTCACTGTCGAAGACGCCCCAGTAGCCCGTGCCCTCCTTCTCATTGAACGCGCACTCCGTATAGAACTTGGTCCATATGCCGCCCGCCGTATATTGCACATCCATCTCGAAGGCCTGGTGCGCGGTGGGATCGGGAAGATAGACATATTCATCGAGCGTCCAATGAGAATCAATCGCTCCGCTGGGCGTCGTGACAGGACTTTGTCCCCGGAACAAAACATTCGACGGATTGCTCCCTTGCACCTCCGCGACATGGAGGGACCTCCCATTCAGTGTCAGGTTGCCCTGATCCGGAGGGCTGCTCCCTTCCGCGACAGGCTGCAGCTGGGTGCTTTGCGGGTTGGTTGGGTTCACTCCCTGTACCCCGCCCCCACACGGATTGGCCACCCACACACTTTCCAGCGGAGGATTGCAATCATTCTGCGTGTCGTCCACGCCGATCTGATCCAGATCGCACTGCGCATATCTTGAGTTGGCGCAGTTCTCCGCCACGTTGTAGTTGACCGTGCTGTCGCTGAGGACGGATCCATCGTTGTTGTCGATTGCCTGAACCGTCAGAACATGCGACCCATTCGGCAGGACATAAACGCCGTTCACGTTGCCGGCGTACACGTCTCCCAGACGAGAGCCGTTATCCCATATCTCCAGGTGAAACGGGGCATTTTCATTTGCCGAGGCGGAGATTGTAACCGCGCTGATACTCGTGGACCCGGACGTCGGGCTGATGATGTTCACGCCGCCCGAGCTTGGTGGCGCGGGAGGCGGAGCAGGAGTGGGCGCGGGAGGCGGCGTAGGAGTGGGGGTCGGTGTAGGGGTGGGAGTCGGAGTTGGAATGGGGGTCGGCGTAGGAGTGGGGGTGGGAGTAGGAGTGGGGGTGGGCGTAGGAGTGGGGGTGGGAGTAGGAGTGGGGGTGGGCGTAGGAGTGGGGGTCGGAGTGGGGGTGGGCGTGGGCTTTGGCGTGGGGGTGGGAGTCGGAGCAGGGGCGGGCGCCGGGGTCGGACCAGGAGCGGGTGAAGATGGGTTGGCGGAAGGAGCGGGCGGTATCGGAGCGGCCGACGGCGCGCCTACCGACAATCCCAACGTGGCTGTGGAAGACTGCGCCGGAGAACTCGAGTCGTTCGCTGTCATGCTGACGGAGAAATACCCGCTTGCCAGAGGTGTGCCGGAGACAACCCCTGTGTTCGCTGCCAGGGATAGTCCTTTCGGAAGCTGTCCGGAGCTGATCCTCCACTCGTACGGCAGCCTTCCTCCGCCCGCCTGCAAGGTGACAGCATACGGAGAGCCGACGGCGCCTTGTCCCAGCGTCGTTGTCGAAATTGCGAGAGCAGAGGAGAGATCGATCCCCGAACCCGGTGCTCCAGCAACAGACAAAGTCAGCGCAGCGGTTACGGACTGTGCCGGAGAGCTCGAATCCGTCGCTGTAATGTTCAAGGTGTAGTTCCCGGTGGAAGTGGCGGCGCCGGAGAGGATTCCCGTACCGGCGGCAAGCGTCATTCCTTCAGGAAGCTGTCCATCCGCAATGCTCCAGCTGTAGGGAGAAGTTCCTCCGGCAGCCATCAGGACAGCCGTGTACGTGGTGTTCACCGTGTCCTGCGGAAGGGTGGATGTGGTCACCGCCAGAGGGGTGGCCAGCGGGGTGGAAGGAGCGGCAGTAGCCGCAGGCGCGATGGTGACCGGCACTGCCGGCGACTCCTCATGCGTCTCCGTATTCTGCACCTGCAACTGAGCTGCGCCAGGGGTCGCCAGACTGGTGCTCCCGATGCTCCCGGACAGCGTATTTGCGTCGATCACAGTCGTCGCCAGCGTCGCGCCATTCCAGAGTATGGTCGCCTGGGAGGTAAAGTTCGTGCCGGAAACCCGCAGGGTCGCGCCGGGAGAACCCGCGGGTATGCTCTGCGGAGAGACCTGAGTGATGCTGGGGGCTGCCGCTGCCTGGGTTCCCGCCTGCTGGGCAGTGCTGCCGCATCCGACGCAGTAAAAAAGAAAGGAGAAGCCGGCACTCAGCGCGATTGTCTTCTGTGCTTTGCTCATATCAACACCCCTCAATCGAAGTCGAACAGCCAACCACCCGGAAGCAGTTCAACGGAGACGGTGAGGTCCTCCCATGGATCTGCTTCGCACAGTGGTTACCACAGTCACCAAAGAGGCAGCTGCGTACCGTTGTCTTGTGCATGGGGCAGATCGCCAGTAAGCGCGGGCCTAAAAAGAAGCCGAGGCGCGGACGGCGCAAAAAACAAACAAGCCATTCAGGGCCAAAGCGACCGAAGAGGAGTACCTAAGTAATCCGATGAGTCATTGTGCAAACGTTTGCGCAATGTCGCCATACGACTAAGGTGGGAGAGCGTCAATAGCCAGGTAGGTTCGACAAAACGGAGGGGACTCAGCCGGCAGCGGGCGCTGCTCGAGAGCGGAGCGAAGACGGCTACGCAGCAGCGCCCATGGAGCAGCGCTCAGTAAATGTCGCTGGCTGAAGAGGGCGCTACTCTACCTCGACGCGGCTGCTTCGCGTTCATCGCCAAGGAGGGATCTGCAGGGGATGCCGCCAGGTTCGAGGGGGCGTCGGAAGAGTCACTATGCGAACTCACCGCAACATCTCAACGCTGCTTAGAGCGTTTTCCTGTCAAGTGTTAACGGAATGATGGGTGCCCCATCCTGGCCGCGCTCTTCGCGGCTCGGTGGGAGACCACGACTCATTCCCAACCGTAAACACTCTGTTCGAAAATGCTCTAGTATGGGCGGCCCCTTACGGTCAACAAACCGGTCAGCGAACACGACCAGGACGAAACGAAGCCGGCATCTTTCCCGCCCTATTGGTCGTACGGCGACTTCGAATTTGATTCATAGGCATCACCGAACTTGTTCAAGTGAGGCAGCGTTCTCTCTGCCGTCGAGGGCACGTTCACCCCGCCAAGATCGACAACGCCAGCTGTGAGTTGCACCCCATGCGTCCAGCGGTCGAGCACCGCCTGCGGCACACCTTCAATCCAGAGATGCAAGGTATAAGCGCCGGCCGGAACCTTCCGAACCACGAAAGAATGATCCGCGCCGGAGATCGCATAAAGAGGCGTCGAAAGAGCTATGACGACCGCGCTCATCTCCGGATGAATGTTGCAGAAAATGTAGGACACGCCCTCCCGGGAAAAATGGACGGACTTGCTCGACCCCGCTTCATACAGTCCAAGATCGAATCGCTTCCCGTCAAAGAGCGAAAAAACATTGTGAAAGAACGGATCGGCATTTGGAAACTGCACCACTGCGCCCACCGGGATGACTTGGACATGGGGCACAAACATGCGATTTTTCTGCAGCAGCGTGTAGCGTCCATGCGGCAGGAATGGGAGGGAGGGCGTTCCCGCAGCCGGCTCGAGCCAGAGAACGGCAGGTATTGTTCGGCGAAGGTCAGGCCGTGACGAAATCATCCGCAGATGCACCTCCGACGTTGCCGTCGCCGCAGGGATCGATTGGCCGCCCATCCCCACCGAAGCCGCGACGACGCTGCAGACGAGCCAGCTGCGGAACCGACGCCGTCTCATCAGAACTTGTACCCCGCGCCCAGGCCAATCACGTTGCTTGCCGCTGGACTACCGACGACAAGCGAACTCTGCAGATAACGGTACTCGAAAGAAAACAACAGATACGCACTTGGACTGTAAAGTACGTTGCCCGTGTAAGTGCGGTTTCGAGCCAGATTCTGATACGACGTGCCATCGGGAACAGCGTAAGGCCGCAACTCGCGAGCGAAAGCATTGTCCAACCCAAACGCTGCATTCGCCTCGAACCGCTCATTGATTCTGCGCTTCAGCTGTGCCCAGCCGCCGGCATCATCGAGCGGCCGGAAGTAATAGACCCCCGAATCCGCGCTTCCGCGAAATCCAAAGTCTTTGTACGCCCCTCCTCCCAGACCTCCCAGCGCCGCGCCGCGATAGAAGCTTCCCGTCAACTCCAGTCGGCCGGGCAGAAGCAACTTCGCATCGAGCGTCCCCGCCCAGGCGTAGAAGCGCCGGTTCAAAGGACTGAGATGAGGAGCGAGATACCCGCCGACACCAAGATGGCTTCCCTCGTCGCCCTTCGATCCGATCCAGGCGACGCGCGCTTCTCCTCCAGGCCTGCGACTCTGCTCGGCGTACGTGGGCGGCGATCCCAGCACTGCTCCGGCAGTGGCCGCAGCCGATACCGGAGCGTCGCCCACATCAATCAATGCCCCCTGCAGGCGAAGTCTCCGCGCCTCCGAGATGCCTATATCCCGCGTCACGCCAACCTGCGGATTCCATGTCCAGAGATTGCCTGACCAGGCAAGCGCCGGCTCTGCCACCGCAGTCAGGGAAGTCGGCGCGTCCGGGCTCAGAATCGGCCGGTCGAGCCGGAAATAAGCCTCCGTGTCCTGCCACTCTAACCCCGCGTGCGCCGTGCGGATCCGTAGCAGCGTAGCGTTGCCGTTGGAGTATCCGCTATAGCCTGTGAACGAATTACTCGCCTCCGGGTTCCCATCGAAGTCCACTCTCAGGTCCCCATAGCTGCGAGCTCCGAACAGGTGCGGACCCGCTGCATCCAGGCCAAGCACCGTCTGCCGCACGGTAGCTCCCACGCTTCCCGCCCCCGGACCCGCCACCGTCGGAGTCGACGCCAGATCGACTTGCTTCGTGTTGACGAAGCCGTTGAACAGCAGAAGCCCCGTAACCTTCACCGGATACTTCGATGCGCTCTCCACCTTTGTCTGCTCGTGAACAGCAATCTGTGTCTCCTGGATGGCTTGCCGTTCTCGAATCTCCTCGATCGCCGCCGCGGTGGATGCGCCTGTAATCGGCGAGGACGTGGAAGAAGAAGTCGCCTCTTTGTCGAACACTGCCGTCGGTCTCCCGGACGCTCCGCTCTCCGCCATCTGACGCTGCAGTGCGCCGAGCCTCTGCCGCATCTCCATCAGCTGAAGTTGCGACTGCTCCAGGGCAGCTTGCGTCCGCGTCATGCTCTCGGTCAGGCTCCTGATCTGCTCCTGCACGCTCTCTTGCGCTCCGGTCTGCGCATACAGCGCCCTCACCCGAAATCCGCCGCACACCACAGCGCAAAGGAATATCCGCATCGCCAGGCGAAGGCCGGAGCAAAAGCGAAAGCCGGAGCAAAAGCGAAGCCCCCTCGACCGGCGTCTTGCCTTTTCAAAGCCGTAAGTTCTCATGTTCGATGGCCTTTTCGTGACGCTCAACGTCCGAGGATGTCGCTGTGTCATACAACGGAGACTCACGCGCAACCTTCATCTGGAAGATCGTCTCGCCAGGAACACTGTGGAGCAGAACCACCTCGCCGCCATGCTCGACAGCAATGCAGTGCGCCAGGGTAAGACCAAGGCCGGTGCCCTTTTGCTTTCCTTCACTCACAAACGGCTCGAAGAGGTTGTGCCGGATCGTCTCAGGGATGCCTTCTCCATTATCGGTCACATACAGCAGCAAGTCGTCTCCCTCTCTCTCCAGCCTGGCGGACACACTATGGGCTTTACCATCCGGGCGAGTGGACTGGCACGCATTCAGAAGAAGATTGCACATCGCCCGTTCCATCTGCTTTCCATCCGCCATCATCGCCGTCTGCGCGGGATCCTCACAGTGCGTCACGATGGACGCGCCCTCCGCATCCGGATGCGCACGAACCAGCGCCGCCGCGCGCTCCAGCAGCGTCGCTAAAAACTCCGGTGACCTTCTCCTATGCGCCCCCGTTTTGCTGAAGATCAGCAGCGACTCGATCATGTCTGTCGTCCCATGCACCGCGGCGCGCACATCTGCGAAAATCTCCGCGCGTTCCTTCTCCGTGAGAGGATGCAACGCCAGAAACTCCGCGTTGGCATAGATCGCGGCAAGATAATGCCGCAGATCATGAGACACAGAACTGGCCATGCGCCCGATCGTCGCCAGACGCTCGGATTCAACCAGCGCGCGGTTCGCCTGTTGAATCTCCCGCCTCATCTCGGCGAAGGCCGTGCTGAGCTGCCGCACCTCCTGCGTTCCATAGCGCGGAATCCGATACTCCCCATCGCCCACCCCGAACGCAATCACGCTTCGGGAGAGTTCTTCCAGTGGCCGGGTCAGCACGCGCGAAAGCCCGACCATCAGCAGCGTTCCGGACAGCAGCGCAAACAGACCCGCGCTCACCACCATCCGGTCGATGCGGCGAATCGATCGCTCAGCCGGTTCAAAGGACTGCAAAACCACCAGCCGCAAGGGAGAGATCGCCTGAGCCGATAAGTCTTCGGTCGCGGCAAGATATTGGGCGCTTCCGACTGTCACCGTCAACGGCCCCGGAGCAACAGAAGAAAGCCCAGAAGAAAGCAATGAGTGCTGCGTCGCAAGGCTCGCCTGCCCCGCTGCGCTCAGCGTGCTCGCGACAACCTCCCCATCGCTCAGAAAGCTCGCCTCCGCCCCCGTCGGCTGGCTGATCTGCCCGACCGTTCGTGCCATCGAGATCCCGCTCACGACATATCCCAGCAGCGTGCCCTCTTCCTCGTTGCCGAAGTAAATCGGCCGCAGCGAGCACACATACAGGTTGCGGCCATCCATCACATACTGCTTCCCGGCAGAGGCCACCAGACCTTGTACTGCCTCGCGAAGACCGGCGTCAGCAAGCGCACCCTTGGTGTACACCGCCACCGCGCGGCCGCTTGCATCCACCAGCGCAAACAGATCGTTTCCACTCAACTGCCAGAACTCGGTCGCTCCATCTCGTATCGTGAGATCATCGCCGCTGGTCATCAGCGCCTTCAGCGTCGGCAGCTCGGCCAGCAGAGAATTCTCACGGCCCAGCGCTCCTACTCTCTCCGCCTGCAGGTCATGAAACGTCATGACCGACTGGTCGAGATCCAGCGACAGAGCCTCTCTCACTTGAGTGCGCAGTTGATGACGAAGCAGCAGCAGCCAGCCAAACGTAACGATGGCGATCACCAGCGCCATGGCGACGACCAGCAGGACATGCGTCCGAACACCTCGCTTTTCAGGGTTCCCGAATGCTTCCATGACGGATCTTTCCATGGGCGTCTTTACCGTCCGGCTGCCGCCCGGACCCTCCGGTCACGGAACAAACTTGTAGCCTGCGCCATAGATGGTCAGCAGATGCTTCGGATTTGCCGGATCCGGTTCCAGCTTTTGACGCAGCTTCAGGATTTGATTATCCACCGTCCGCGTCGTCGGGTACGAGTGATATCCCCACACCTCGTTCAACAACAACTCCCGCGTCAGCACCCGGTCTACATTCTCGGTAAAGAACTTCAGCAGCTTGAACTCGTGCGCCGTCAGCACCACCGGTGTGCCGCCTCGCCGGGCGCTCATGCTCTTGAAATCGATCTCACAATCCGCGAACCGGTAAATCGCCTCGCCAACCGGCTTCCGCTGCCGGCGAATCGCGGCCTGCACCCGTGCCGTCAACTCCCGCGGGCTGAACGGCTTCGTGACATAGTCATCGGCGCCCAGCTCCAGCAGCAGAACCTTGTCGACTACCTCGCTGATCGCACTCAGCACCACGATCGGCGTCGTGCTCGACAGGCCCTTGAAGGTCTGGCAAAGCTCCCGCCCGGAGATCCCGGGAAGAATTAGATCCAACACCACGGCCAGCGGGCGCTCGCTCCGAAACAGCTCCAGCCCCGTCTTGCCGTCTCCGGCCACAATGACGTTGTAGTGCTCGCCGGAGAAAATCCTGCGCAGCACCTTCTGCATCCTGGCGTCGTCTTCAATGACGAGGATGGTGCCAAGGTTCATCGCGGACGTCCCGCCGGGATCGGCCTCGCCTTCCATCAATTCCGCATCCATCTCGGCAGCCGTCCCGGCAACCATGTCCGCACCGATGACCATCCCCGCACGACCTCACCCTACCATTCTTGCCGATAGCAGGCGTGCCGATTCGCTCGAACCCCAAGAAGTTACAATCCGATGACATTTGCGGCGATCCTCGAACGGCGGACGCCACGCGTGCTACTGCTGCTCTGAGCCCTTGCTGTCATCCTGACCCTCGACCCTGAGCTAAGCGAAGGGGAAGGGGAAGGATCCCTACACCTTTCCCACAGCCTATACATTCCACCCGTTTCTATCTGTATTCCCGATGCTCAAGCCGCAGAACTCGCAGCGTAATCCACGACTTCAGACTTAATCAGAGCTTCCCTTGAGATAGGTCTGGACTTTAGCCCACATTAAAAACTGCTGTCCTTGTCCTTAGGATAGGTCCGGGCTTTAGCCCTGACATCAAAACCGCAATCGACACGGGGCTTTAGCCCCTGAGATATGCCTCTTTCGCAAGCAATCCAAAATCATGATGCAAGCAGTTTCTTCAACAGATTGTCAGAGGAATCGAGTGGGCTGAACAAAAGTGACCCGAGGCAACACACGTATGGTCGTTGACGCCTCGGGTTCTCGAAATAGCCAAAGCTTTGGCCGAATGCTCTTTTTTTCCGTCTCTCTCCGGCAATGGCCGACCGCTCGACAGCCTGCGCCTCCAGGAGACCGTCGGCCCACCTCCGAAAACCGCTCCCGAACTCACCGAGTGAGACTCACAAAACCGGCCTAATCCGTCTCCGAGCAATCCTCACTCGGTCGTGAAGCTCCAGCCATAATCCATCGCATCGTTATCGATCGTGGTGACGTTGAGCGTGGCGTGGTGCGACCCGGCAGGCAAACTCGTATTCAGGTCGAAGTAGCCGTAGTGGCCCCACGAGTGGTAATCGTCCGCGATCTTCTTTCCATCCAGCCACAACTCGAACTTACGGATCTGCCCGAACGAGTTAGCCGCAGCCTGGAAGCTCACCGGATTGGCGCTTGAGGGCCCGCTCGGCGAGCACAGACGAATGCCTTGTCCGGTCTTGGGATAGTTGCAGCTTCCAAAGTAGCCTCCCGCAGTCTCGTTGATCCCAGCCGAGATGGTCGCGGCTCCACTGCCTCCCGGGTTCGGACTCTGAACGATCGCCACATCGGGCTTTCTGTCGCCGTTGAAGTCGCCCACCGCCACATTCGTATTCGAGGTGTAATAGGGCAAGGTATAGGTTTGCGTGGTGAACTCTCCCGGGCTGCCGCCGGCCAGGAAAAACGCAAGCTGAAAGAAAGCTCCCGAGGCGGGCGAATAACCCGAGTTGAATCCCACCAGATCCATCTGCCCATCGCCGTTGAAATCGGCCATCGCCAGCGTGCCGATCCCGTACCCGCTGGGTATCCCGCCGTACGAGGCATTCAGGAAGGTCCTGCCGGTCTGGCCATACAAAAGCTCGAGTTGATTGCCGCTCCCGTCATACCCGAATAGGTCTGTGCGTCCGTCGCTGTTCAGATCGCCGCTTGACAGCGAAAAACCGCCCGCCGCCGAGTACGGGGTCGTCGCTTCAAAACCAAAGCTCCCGTTGCCGTACAGCACGTGGACAACCGTGTTGCAGGCCGCGGAATTGCAGATCTCGCCGGTCGTCAGCGCCACGTCAGCATTGTTGTCGGAATCGAAGTCGCCCGTCACCACCTGCCCGATCGACGCGCCCCCCGAATCGAAGACAACGCCCTTGTACGTCAGGCCGCCCCTTCCATCGCCTTGAAGCACGACTGCGCCCTCTCCCGTGCTGTCGTCTATGATCGCCACCACGTCGATCTTGCCGTCATGATTGAAGTCTGCCGCGACCAGCGGCGCGTTTTGAAACGAGTAGCCGGCCGGAAGACCTGCCGCGGAGATCTGGGGCGACTGAAATGTCCCGTCGCCATTGCCGGGATACACCGCCATGGAATCTCCTCCCAGCGGCAGCACGATATCGACCTTGCCGTCGCCATTGAAATCGGCAAAGGCCATCGGCGGAGGAGCCACCAGGCTCGACGGAAGAGCATGGGTGACGGGAGCGCGGAATGAGCCGTCTCCGTTCGCAAGACTTACCGTAAACCCGATCGGGCTCGAAACCGTGTCCTGGATCAGGTCAGGGATGCCGTCGTTATTGACATCGACCGCATAGATCATCTGGGGAGTTTGGCCGCTCGAAGAGCTGACCGTAGAAAAGGCCCCCGCGCTTTGGCCAAGGCCTGCAGCGCCGGAAAGGGTGACGATACACAAGGCAGAACTCAGAACCATACGCAAAGACGACATGGAATACTCCTCGGCGAGTCATCTGAAATAGGGCAACAACAATCCCTGCCGTTTGTAGATGCTCGGCAACGCCGCTTCGTTGTCACAGCCATCGCCCCGCCCCTGGCCCCGGTTCCGGCACCGCGCTTCGGGCATTCCGAGGGAGCAAGCGCGTAGCTCGACGATGCCTGAGCATGAGAGCGCATCCGTCTCAGACTCAGCTTCCCTCTCGCACGACCCCAGCCTCTCGCATGACCCCAGAAAACCGTCATTTCGACCGGAGCCGCGCAGTCTCATCGCGCGGCGCATTGGAGAAATCCCCGCATTTCGTCTTTGCATTTGCTCACTTTGTATTTGCTCAAAAGTGCCTATGATAATGCGCTGCCCTCAAGTTCTCGCTGTCATCCTGACCCTTGAGCATAGCGAAGGGGAAGGATCCCGATACCCTTCACACAGCCCATACCTTCAACACCTTTCTACCCCCATTCCCGATGCTCAGCCCCAAAATTCGCTCCGCACCAAGGACTTCCGGCTTGACAGAAATTCCTGAAAGCTGCCACTCTGCAGTTTTTCGCCAGGGTTCTCAGAGCGGGCCTCGGACTCACCGCGCCCATTCCAACCCTCAACTCTTGACACGCCCGGTATAATTAAGCGTAAGCAGCAAGAACAGCAAACAGATCCGGCCACCCGCCGGATCTTCGCATTTAACCCGGACTTCCGCGCCGCGAGGTCCAAAGCTAAAGTCTCTCGTTCGAAGAATTTGACACATTTAAGGGGGGAGGGGGTACGTCGCAAGGTCAATCTGCCGACACGCCAACTCACCGATGAGGAGAGCGGGTGCGGATGCCGGCTGGGAGTGTGGGTGCAGGCTGGGAAGCAGCTTAAGGCGAGCTTACGAGAGGGAGTGTATCCCGGCGGGGTATGGGTGGCCCACCTCGATTCTGAGATGTGGCCTCAGCCCGGCGCACGAACACCTCACAACGCAATCCTTGACAGCGGCCATCCGCTCAGCAGCCAAATCCGGCTACCCGCTGCACCTTCCCCGGGACGGCCAGACCAGGAAGTCCAAAGCTAAACTCTTTCGTTCGAAGAATTTGCCACATTTAGCTAGGGGAGGGGGTACTAGGGCGGTGATCGTCGCTAATGGAGGAGCATGGAGACGATGCTGGCGGACATGAGGTTGGCCATGGTTCCGGCGAGCATGGCGCGGACTCCCAGCTGCGCAAGGTCGCTGCGGCGATTGGGGACGAGGGCTCCAATGCCTCCGATCTGCATGCCGATGGAGCCGACGTTGGCAAAGCCGCAGAGGGCGAAGGTGGCGATGGAGAAGGTTCGCGGAGGGAGGGAGGTCTTGATGGCTCCAAGCTGGGTGAAGGCAACGAACTCGTTGATCATGGTGCGTGTGCCGAGCAGGTTGCCGATGCTGCGGGCGTCGTGCCAGGGAATGCCGATCAGCCAGGCGGCGGGGGCGCCGATGACGCCGAGGACGGCGTTGAGAGAGTGGGGGAAGGGGATATGGCCCGGGGGCTGTCCTGGCACATGAAGTCCCCAGAGGGTATTTGAGATGGCCAGCATGATGGCATTGGCGAGGCCGACGAGGGCGACGAAGCTTATGAGCATGATGGCGACATTGAAGGCGAGCTTGCCGCCGTCGATGGTGCCTCGGGCGATGGCGGCGACGAAGTTTTCGTCTTTGTGCTCTTCGTTCTCAGGCATGTGGACGGTGCCGGCGGTGGCGGGATGCTCGGTCTCGGGAACGAGCATCTTGGCGACAAGGATGGTGCCCGGGGCGGTCATAATGACTGCGGAGAGAAGGTCCTGGGCGTTGATGCCGAAGCTGATATAAGCGGCCATAATTCCCCCCGACACGTGAGCCATACCGGAGGTCATGATGACCATGAGCTCGGAGCGGGTGGCTTTGGCGAGGAAGGGGCGGATGGTGAGCGGGGCCTCGGTCTGGCCCATGAAGATGCTGGCGGCGACGTTGGTGGATTCGGCGCCCGAGGTGCCCATCGTTCGCTGCATGACCCAGGCGACGACGCGGATGACCTGCTGCATGAAGCCGATATGGTAGAGGATAGCGAAGAAGGCGGAGATGAAGATAATGGTGGGCAGGACGGCGAAGGCGAGGACGGCGAGCGGGTCTCCCGGCGTCCCGAGGCGGCCGAAGACCAGCGAGGAGCCGTCGACCGAGTGGGCGAGGAGCGAGGTGATGACGGCGGCGACGTTGTGGAGGATGCGCTGACCCAGGGTCCACTTGATGACCAAGATGGCGAAGAGGATCTGCAGGCCCAGACCCCAGAGGACGGTACGAAGACGGATGGCGCGGCGGTCGGTGGAGAAGGCGTAGGCGAGGCCAAGGAAGACGATAAGGCCGAGAAGACCGGTGAATCTTGCCAAGGCGTACTCCGGCGGAAAATATTTATGCGTTGTGGGCAGTGTACTGGAGGGCAGGGGGAGAAGGCAGAGGTTGGAAGGACGGCTGCTGCAAGTCCGGCGGTTGCTTTCGGATGCCATGAGAATCGGCTGAAACATAACCCCCAAACCAGCAAATCTCATCAACAACCGGAACAGCCTGTGACCAGCGCCTCGGAAGACAAGCGAAGATCTAACTCTTCTGCAGCGACTCCATCATCTCCGCGACCGCTCTTCGAATCGGCCGTAACTCCAACTCCGGAATCATGGTTTCGGAGTCCAGGCTCTCCACCAGCGGCTCTTGGCCAAGCAAAGCACGCGGAAGGCGCGGGTAAACAACCTCGCCCAGCAGCGTCTGCGCCGCCTGTGTACTGGTCCGTTCTGAAAGGCCGAACGTCGCCCTGAGGTAAGCGCTCAACCGCCCTTCGACCTGCATGAACAAGACGTCGAAGTACTGCGCCGCCTGCTCCGGGAACCGCTCCGCCTCGGCCATACTGATCCGGATCATCCGGATCTGCGCCTTGTAGAGCAGAGCCTGCAGGTACCGGCCGCAGAACAACGCCACTGCCTCAACAGGCTCCTCAGAGTAGTCCCCGGGCATCTTCAATCTGCTCAGGAACAGTCCCCGAACAAGGTGGATCACCGCAAGGAACAGCTTCTCTTTACTCTCAAAGTAAGCGTACAAGGATCGTTTCGAGGTCTCCGCCCGGCCGGCAACTACATCCATCGATGCCCGCTCGAAGCCCATCTCGAGGAACACATCCTTGGCGGCCCACAAAATATGCTCGCGCAGCGTGTCGCCTCGTCTCGCCATGACCCATTGTCGCTTACCTGTCAGGTTTGACGAAGAGTAAACGGTACGGTAGAGTTTATTTTTTGGTTCACAAGGAGGAGCATCATGATCGTCATCACCACACCAACCGGTACGATCGGGAGACAGATCCTCAAAGACGTCCTCGACAGCGGCGAACCCATTCGCGTGATCGCTCGCGATCCATCGCGCATTCCCTCGCAGGTTCGCGACCGCGTCGAAGTCGTCGAGGGTTCGCACGGCGACCTCAACGTTGTGACTAACGCTTTCTACGGAGCTGACACAGTGTTCTGGCTCGTGCCCCCTGACCCACGCGCGCAGTTCCCTCGTCTCAATGTTCTGATCAACAACGCCGGCATCTCCCGGATGGAAGACTTCACCGCGGATGCCTTCGATTCGTCCGTCGCGCAGTCCATCATCCAGACCAACATTATCAGCGTACTTCATCTCACTGCGGCGCTGCTTCCCTTACTCCAACAGCAGCCGAGCCCCGCAATCATCACCACAACCTCCGGCCTGGCCTTTGTTCCTTTCGCGTCCTTTCCAACCTACTGCGCGACCAAGGCATTCCTTCACTCCTGGATGCAGTCACTCCGCTTTCAACTCCGAAACACCTCGATGGAGGTCCTTGAACTCATCCCGCCGTACGTGCAAACCGAATTAAGGGCAACAACATACTTGACTGAGTGTAAGAACTTCGATACAGTCAGTACATGGAAACGCCGAACACACTTATCGAAGCCATTCAGCACTTCAGTAATTCAGAAAATTGCCGTGAGTTCATGATCGCCGTCCGCTGGGCAGATGGGGTTGTTCGATGTCCGTCGTGCGGTTCCGATAAAGTCTCTTATCTTCACAACGCCAAGCTCTATAACTGCCATACGAAACACCCTAAGCAGAAATTTTCGCTCAAGGTTGGGACGATCTTTGAGGACTCACCTATCAGCCTCGAGAAGTGGCTTCCCGCAGTCTGGCTGATTGTGGCTGCTAAGAATGGGATTAGTTCATACGAGGTCTCAAGGGCGCTAGGCGTAACTCAAAAGTCGGCATGGTTCATGCTGCACAGAATCCGCCTAGCAATGCAAAACGGGTCGTTTATGAAGATCGGCGGGAATGGCGGCGAAGTGGAAGCGGATGAGACTTTCATCGGAGGCAAGGCCCGCAACATGCACCTTGCCAAGAAGGGCCGCCGCATTACCGGAACCGGCACCAAAGATAAGGTAGCTGTAATGGGCATTCTTGAGCGCGGCGGTGAGGCTCGGACGATGGTAGTCCCGAACCGTAAAAAGACGGCGCTACAGGGCGAGGTTCGCAAGCATGTTGAAGCTGGGTCCGCACTCTACACGGATGCCTTGCTTTCCTACGAAGGCCTTGCTGGGGACTATGCTCATAAGGTTGTTGACCACGCTGTTGAGTATGTCAATGGCCGCGTACACACCAACGGCCTTGAGAATTTCTGGAGCTTACTGAAACGCGGCATCAACGGGACGTACATCAGCGTCGAACCGTTCCACCTGTTTCGCTATCTTGATGAGCAGACGTTCCGGTACAACAACCGGGCAACAAAAGATAACCCATTGAACGATGCAGACCGCTTTCTGGCCGCTATGATCCAAGTGACTGGTAGACGATTGACATATGCTGAATTGACGGGAAAGGGGGCGGGGGCGATTAACTAAGCCTTTGCGCCAGAATCGAGGGAAGCGGAAGCCTTGAGTTTCTTCCGCTTCTTGGCTCTCTTCTCAGCATCAAGTTTGGCTTTAATTTCGGAGTGCGGTACAGCCATAAGCCGACGCATAACATCTGTGAACTCGGCAAAATCACCCGTGATGTTCTTGGCGGAAGATTCGGGTTGATTCGCCATATGGAAGCTCCTAGATAGGAGTTTGCAATGGTGCGTCCCGAATGTCAAACGCGTGCGTTGATGAACTGCTTTTCAACGCTCAAAGAAGCTATCGAACATTGGGAATATGTCATTTCTGACAAAATTGTGTATGTCCAAGAGTTCGCTCGAAGGCACAACGATCCCTTCGTCTTTGTCTCCGAAATCAACCCGGATATCGACAGGTGGCTCCAAGTAGATATCGCCTTTGGCGGCGATCGGGAAATGCACTTCACTGCCATTCTCCGTCCGGCACGTGTAGGGCATCACGTGGGCTGGACATCTAAGATTGGTCTGGGCGAATGTAGCGAAAAACGGAATCCGACGATGTTTATCGATGTTCCAGAGCCGGTGCAGTCGCCACAGTTTAGTGATCTTGTAAGCATCCCCACAGTGGTATGGCTGAAGCGAATCGATCAGAGAGATCGCTTCAACGGGAAGCCCTGCAAGATCGCGGTGGAACTTTGCCCTACCCTTGTCGGTCATCGTTCCCATGACCGGGAAGTAAGTCCGCTCATTACGAGTGCCGAGCTTTGTCAATGTGAGAGCGTAGGCGAGATGATCCAAGGCTCCCCTAAGACAGCTAGTGAAATCTCCAACGATCAGCCCCAAAACGATTGGAATGGGCCCGATATCAAGACTAATGATGTGCTCTCCTCTTTTAAGATCATCGTGTCCAAGAACAGTGTAGGGATCGCCTTCCAACCACTTTCGCATCTCTTCATCAAGAGCGCGAAGGTGGTGCTTTGCCCAACCCACCTTCAAGCGGGCCTCCATGTTCGAAGGCCCGGCGGAGAGATCGATTAGTCGGTTGGTCATCTCGCAATCGTATCAAATTACACTCAGTCAAGTATGTTGTTGCCGAATTAAGCGGAGCCCATCAGGCAACCGATCCCCACGCAATGCCGCTGGCCGACTACATCATCGAAGTCATGCAGTTCTTCGACGACCCAAATCAATCCGGCGCCGAGATCCTTGTCGAACGGGTCAAAACACTCCGCAATGCCGGACAGAGCCAGGACTACGATCGCGTCTTCCTTGCGAACAACAATCGCTGATCGTGAGAGAACGATCCGCAGGGCTCACGGCATTCTCGATCTTCCCTCGCAATCAATGGACAATGGAAACAAGGTCATCCCCCGAGCCGCAGCGATTTGTGCGTCAGCCGGAATCCCGCTCGACCAACACGTCGTCCTGTGAAGGCTAGAGCTTGTATGCCTTACGGACGAGATTGACGGTGAGGTCCTCGATGACTTCGTGGGCTTCATCGAGGTCGAGGCGGTGTTCAGCGACGAGGCGGGCGAGAAACGCGCAATCGATGCGGCGGGCCATGTCGTGGCGGGCGGGGATGGAGAGGAAGGCGCGAGTGTCGTCGTTGAAGCCTACGGTGTTGTAGAAGCCTGCGGTCTCGGTGGCGAGCTCGCGAAAGCGCATCATGCCTTCGGGGGAGTCGAGGAACCACCAGGGCGGCCCGAGCTTGAGCGCGGGATAGTGCCCGGCCAGCGGCGCGAGTTCGCGGGTGTAGGTGGTCTCGTCCAGGGTGAAGAGGATGAGGGTGAGGCGGGAGTCATTGCCGAAGCGGTTGAGCAGAGGGCGCAAGGCGCGGACGTACTCGGTAGTAGAGGGGATGTCGGCGCCCTTATCGCGCCCGAACCTCTCGTAGAGCAGACGGTTATGGTTGCGTACGGAGCCCGGATGAAGCTGCATGACGAGGCCGTCTTCGATGCTCATGCGGGCCATCTCAGTGAGCATCTGGGCGCGAAAGATCTCCTGCTCCTCGGGCACAGAGCGGCCTGAGAGGATGCGCCCATAGAGTGAGGCTGCGGTCTGCGAGTCGAGGTCGGCGGTGGCCGCGGTGGGGTGGCCGTGATCGGTCGCCGTGGCTCCCATGGATTGAAAGAAGGCGCGACGGTTGCGGAGCGCGTTCAGATAGCCGCCGTAGCTACCGATGTCCTCGCCGGTGATCTCGCCTAATCGTTCGATGTTGACGAGGAAACCCGCATGGTCGGCATCGATGACCGGATCAGGGCGAAAGGTAGGCACAACTCTTCCCTTCCATCCGGACTGTTGAATCTCTCTGTGATACTCGAGCGTATCGAGCGGCGAGTCGGTGGTCGAGAGTACCTCGATGTTGAACTCTTCGAAGAGAGCTCGGGGACGGAAGGCCGGGCTCTGGAGTTTCTGGTCGATGGTGTCGTAGAACTCGTCTGCATTGTGAGCGGTGAGCCTCTGCTCGAAGCCGAACTGTTTCTCGAGCGTGTAATCCAGCCAAAGCCGGGTGGGCGTGCCGCGGAAGAGAAAGTAATGCTTGGCGAAAAGGCGCCACACCTCGCGCGGGTCCACTGGCGCGCTGCCGTACACCGGCTCGATCCCGAGCAATTCGAGCGAAACGCCCTGCGAATAGAGCATGCGGAAGATGTAGTGATCGGGCTGAATGAGCAGCGCCGCCGGATTCGGAAAGGCTTCGTTGCGGGCGAACCAGCGTGGATCGGTGTGGCCGTGCGGCGAAAGAATCGGCAAAGCGCGGACATCGTTGTATAACTCCGCTGCGATCGAACGCACGGTGCTGTCGGCTGGAAATAACCTGTCTTCGTTGAGCATCGACTCAATCCGCCTCTGGGCTTCTAAGGGTGACCCTAGACCTTGACCCTTGAAGGGTACCAGAGATTCGTCGCACCTCGAACTAAATGGAGGAGGGGCTGCCGTAAGAGTGTGGCCGAGAGCCGCTACGCCGAAAGCGCAGAAAGGAACACCGGCAAAATGCGAGCGATGAGGCGGGAGTGACGGAAAAGAAAAGTGCCGGACGGGAGAGACCCATCCGGCACGCGAGTGAAGCAAGAGCGCACTACGGGATGTAGTAGCGCAGGCTGGTGAAGACCATGTTGTTGGTCGCCTTGGGAGCGCCGCCGACACCGGTCCACGCCTCGCGGGTGAGATAGCTGTACTGCATGGCATACTGCATGCGGCCATACTTGGGGCTGTCGTAGAAGCGATAGACAAACTCGCCCGTCCCTTCGATAACTGCCCGGGTAGCGCCGAGGCAGCTGGCGGGTGTTCCGGGGTTATAGGGAGCGCCGCCGGCGAATCCGTTGCCGGTAGAGGTCGGCAAGGTTTCGGTATTGCAACCGGTGTTGGATGCGGTGATGGGAGCGTAGCCGACCAGCGAGCCAAAGCCCTTCGTTCCCGTGAGGGTATTGAGATAGGTAGTGCGCTGCGCATACTCGGCGCCGGCATAGCCATCGAGGTCAAGCTTCTTCAAAGGATGCAGTTCGACGGAGACCAGACCCTGATAATTCTTGATCGGAGCCAGAGTCCCGTCCGGATGCACGGTTGTGTCCGGCAAGCCGGAGGTGCCATAGCGGCCTACGCCGGTACCGCCCAGTCCGTGAATGCCTACGTCCGCAAAGTGCGTAACGGGGAAGCGGAGGTTAGCGAAGGCGCCGCCGCCGACTTTGGTATTGTTCTGTCCGCCCGCAGCCGATGGGGCAGCAAGGGTCTGGTTGGGGTAGTAGCGATCGCGGAACCAGCGGCTGAGACCGCCGACCTCGAAGTGGCCGAAGTGCGGCCGGTCGTAGGCCAACTTGACGATCACATCCGGGGCGACGTTGCTGGAGTAGTTGGCGGTGAGATTGAAGAGACCGCCGCCCGCACCACCGTTGCCGATGAAGAAGTTGGCATTGGCATTGCTGGCGGAATAGAGGATCTGCGCCTGTTCGACCGAAACTGCTCCGGTGAGACCGCCAATCTTCTGCTGGAATCGTACGCCGGGCTGCCGCTCCCAACTAAAGCCGACTTGATACTGCGCGTCGATCGTTGCAGGCAGATTCTCCGTACGGTTGTCGGTGCCCTTCTTGGTTTCGGTAACCAGCGACCACATCTGGCCTCCGGTAACAGTAAATCCGCTGTTGGTGGCGGCCTGACCCCAGATCTGGCGTTGCCGCAATGTGTAGCTGTTGCTTTGGTTTTCGTTGCTGCTTGCGCCGGCCGAGAGGAAGTCGGCTTCGACGTAGCCCGAAAAGTGGTATGGTCCAGGGTTGCCGACAAACAACGCTCCGAGTCTGCTTTGGCGCCCGGAGAGGTTGTACTCACTGGTGTGTGCCTGCGCAGCTCCTGGATAGGGAGTGGCATTGAACGGCGTGTTCACATCCGCGTTCAGAGCGCGCTGCCGGTAGACCGATTCAGCCGCGAAGAAGGCAACCGGTGTGATGGTGACCCCTTTGTAGTGAATGGACAAAGGCGACTCGATGGCGTTGGTGATAGTCTTCTTGGTTTCGGTGACGGTCTGCTGGATCCCGACGGTGGTCGATTTCAGGTCTGTAACGGAGTTGTTGAGGTTCGAGACAGCTTCCGTGTTGGAGCTGCTGGCGGCGGTTGCGGAATCTGCCTTGGCGGATGCGGTCGCAGCGGCTGCCTCTGCACCCTGAGCCGACTGCTGCGCTGCGGCCAGCTTGGCATCCTTGTCGGCGTTTTCCTGCTTGAGCGCGTCGATCTGGGACTGCTGGGTCTGCATCTGCTCCCGTAGCTCGCGGATCTCTCGCTCTGTCTTGCTTTCGACTGGGGCTTTCCGGTGAACGGCCTTCTTAGTGGTCGTTCGCTTCGGAGCCGCGGTACTGGTCTGCGCCTGGAGCGATATCGAACTGATGACGAGAATCGCTGCCATCGTCGCCTGTAGTTGCTTCGTCATGGAACCTCGCAAAGTGATGAAAGGCACAAGGACATCCAGAAAGATGGCCAAGCCGCTGGCTCACCAACTTTCTCCTTTTGCTCTTTGGTTCTATCCTCGCGGACGAATATGAATAGAAAAATAATTTGTGATGTATTCCTAGAGAAAACACGTTATTTCCCGTAAACATGCGCGGGTTTAGGAGAGTTTGCTCTCAAGCCAGCCCTGCGACCTCGCCATTTCCGCTGCAGCCCAGAGCTGAAGTCGTTTACCGTTATCCCCATGGGTTCCATTCGATGGGTTGTGCTGATGCTGCTCGCCCCGGCCTGCGTTATGTCGGCGCAAGGTTTACCGAAGCTGATTCCGATGCCGCGCGAGTACAAGATGGCAAAGCAAGAATTGCTGCGTCTTGGCGTTCGCATCACGTGCGCGACGCCCTGCATGGCAGAGGACAGGTTTGCGGTGGACGACCTTGCCTCCACGCTCGAGCAGCGACATATCTCAACGGCCGCGGCAGATGGGTTTCTGATTGACGTCGAAAGGCTGGCGAGCCACCCGGACGCTCGCTTCACCGACGAGATGAAGCCGGAGGGATACATCCTGAGGGCATCGGCCGGACGGCTGCTTGTGCTCGGCGAAACCGCGGCGGGGATCTTTTACGGCTTGCAGACGGTGAAGCAACTGGTGGTGGGAGATGGTCCGGGAGCGGTGCTTCGTACGGCTGACATCCGCGACTGGCCCGCGATGAAATACCGAGGGCTGGACGACGACCTCTCGCGCGGGCCCATGACGACGCTTGAATTCCAGAAGAAGCTCATCCGGACGCTCGCCGCGTACAAGGTCAACCTCTACTCACCGTACTTCGAAAATACGCAGCAATACGGCGGCAACCCCCTGATGGCGCCGCCGGGGAGCGTAACGGCAACGGAGGCGCGTGAACTGGTGGCATACGCGCAGCTCTACCACATCACGGTCATTCCGGAACAGGAGGCGTTCGGGCATCTGCATCACAATCTGCTGTGGGAACAGTATCAACAGCTGGCCGAGACTCCGCATGGCGATGTGCTGGCGCCGGCACAGCCGGGCTCGCTGGCTTTGATCACGCAGATGTTTCGTGAGCTTGCGGCGCTGTACCCAGGTCCGTTTTTGCATATAGGCGCGGATGAAACGGTGGATCTCGGACGAGGGCAGACGAAGGCGGATGTGGATGCGCGGGGACTTGACCAGGTGTACCTCGACTTTCTTGAGCGCATCGTGACCGCTCTTCAGCCGTTGCATCGCAAGCTGCTGTTCTGGGGAGACATTGCGCAGGGCGCACCCGATCTGCTGAAGACGATGCCGCAGACGTTCAAGGATTCGACGATTGCGATTGCGTGGGTCTACACGCCCGAGGCGCATGGATACGACAAGTTCCTCACGCCCTTCACGCGAGCTGGGTTTGAGACCTGGGTGGCGCCGAGCGTGAACAACTTTCGCAAGGTTTACCCAAACAACACAGCCGCGTTGGAAAACATTCAGCGCTTTACCGCGGACGGACAGCGACTGGGTTCGACGGGACAGTTGAATACGATCTGGAATGACGACGGCGAAGGGCTGATCAATCAGGATTGGTATGGGATTCTGTTCGGCGCGGCCGCTGCTTGGCAGAAGGGAGAGTCGTCCATTCCGGCCTTCGAGGATGCTTATGCGCAGGTTTTCCACGGGGATGCGACCGGCGACCTGAACGAGGCGCAGAAGGAGATGATGCTGGCGCATGCCGTGCTGAAGGATCAGGCCAAGCAGGGTGACGGCGGCAACAGCATCTTCTGGCTTGACCCGATGTCTAAGGATGGGCTGCGGATCGGTACAGCAGTCCGGCCGTTTGCGCACGATGTGCGGCTGCATGCGGAGCGTGCGTTGACTCTGATCGCGCAGGCGCGCGCCGCTGCTCCGGCCACTATTACAGTTTCGGCCGATGCAGCTTCTCGTTCGGTCTATGCGTATCCTTCCGCGGCAACATCGCTGCGAGAACGCGATGCCATCGACGCGCTCGAGCTTGGCGCGCGAAGAATGGACCTCATCGGGCTCAAGTTTCAACTCGCCGAAGAGGTTGCAGAGATTTATCAGCGGGCATATTCCCTGCAGACCACAAACGACAAACAACAGCGCGCGGAGGTCAGCCGCGATCTCTCCGATATCAACGGGATCAACGGACGAATTCATGACATCATCGATGGCTACTCGTTGATGCGCGACCTCTACGAGCAGGCGTGGTATCGCTCCAATCGCGCCTACGGGCTGCGTCCTGTTCTAGAACACTACGACTATGCGATCGGCATCTGGTATGCGCGCAGCGACAGCCTGCGGAGCGCGCAGCGGCAGTGGTCGGACACCCATACTTTGCCGCCCGCGGTAGACATTGGCTTGCCGCTGCCGGATACAATGACGCATCCGTAGAAATGGACGCGCCATCGAGAGACTCCCCGCAATGAGGATAGAGGTCATGGGATAGTGTTATCGTTCGGCGCCCACGGTTCCTCCGTAGAAACACTATGCTTTTCGCACAGAGAACAGGACTATCGATTGGCGTCGACTTCGGCACTACAAACAGCTCGATCGCGTGCGTTCGCGAGCGGGGGGAGGTGGAGCTCGTCTCGTTTCCGACAGTAAGCGGAGTCAGCGAATCGTTCCGGTCGGTGCTTTATCTCGAACAGCAGAAGCATGCAGGGCGAACGCAGATCAAGAGCTTCACCGGCCCTGCGGCGATCGAGCACTATGTCGAAGCGGAGCAGAAAGGCCGTTTGATTCAGTCGCTCAAGTCGTATTTGACCAGCCGGACTCTTACAGGAACGGAGATCTTCGGCCGGCGATACGCCATCGAAGACCTGATCTCACGGATGCTCACCGACCTTCGGCACGCTGCCGAGAAACGGTTTGGTGCGCCAGTGCTACACGCTACTGTGGGACGGCCGGTGCGCTTTGTCGGGGCAGACAACGAGGAGGACGATCGCTTTGCGGTGGAGCGGCTGCGAGGAGCGTTCGTAAACGCAGGCTTTGAAGACGTCAGCTTTGAGATGGAGCCGATTGCGGCTGCGTTTGCGTATGAGGCGACGCTGGATCAGGACGAGCTCATTCTGATCGGAGACTTCGGCGGCGGGACCAGCGATTTCTCCCTGCTGCATGTCGGGCCAGGCGTTCGCGAACGGGGCCGAACGACAAAAGACCTGCTGGGCAACAGCGGTGTGGGACTGGCAGGAGATAGCTTCGACGCGCGTATCGTGCGCAAGCTGGTGTCGCCGGCGCTTGGCTCCGATAGCTATCAGCGCTCCTACGCGCAGGCGGCGGATCGCCCGGCGGCGATCGTTCCGGCGGTTCCGGCGTGGATCTATCGCAACCTGGAGCGCTGGCACTACCTCTCATTCTTGACGACCCGGAATGTGGCTGAGATTTTGAAGAGCGCAAGAGCGCGCGCACAGGAGCCCAAGAAAATTGAGGCACTAAGCCACCTGATAAAGGAAGATCTAGGTTACCAGCTTCACCAGGCAGTGCAGCGTTTGAAGATCGACCTGTCAAGGAGCGAGTCAGCCGAATTCAACTTTCGTGATGGCAGTATGGATATTGTCGCGAACGTAAGACGCGCCGATTTCGAGGACTGGATCGCAGAGGATCTGCGCTCTATCGAAGATTGCGTCGACGCCCTTCTTGCGAGTAGTCACGTGCCGGCAGGTCTCGTCGACCGGGTTTTTCTGACGGGAGGTACCAGCTTCGTGCCGGCGGTGCGCAGAATCTTCGAAGCGCGCTTTGGCGCGGAACGGGTGCGAACGGGCAATGAGTTCACCTCCGTCGCAAGAGGACTTGCGCTACGGGCACAGGAGAACAAATCAGACTAGAGCGGTCTAGGAGCAGCGATGAAGCTTTCTTAGTCGAGGGCGCCGAGTTGGCGTTCCGAGCGTGCCAGAGGAGGCGCGCTTTCGCCATCTCGACGATCTCGCCGATCGTCTTCAGGTTCCACAATATCCGTATGAGCTTGACACTTTCGGTAACCGCACGGACAAGGACCTTTTCTTCATCGGCGAGGAGGCATCACGTCTTGGTCCCGCCTGCGTCGAGTGCCAGAATCAAAGCCCTACTCAGCC
This sequence comes from Edaphobacter sp., assembly GCA_965277545.1. Taxonomy (GTDB): domain Bacteria; phylum Acidobacteriota; class Terriglobia; order Terriglobales; family Acidobacteriaceae; genus Edaphobacter. The sequence goes on along the minus strand of OZ255826.1, from coordinate 2,998,636 downwards.
ACGACATGTCGCCGCCGGCAGCCGAAGACCGCATTTTCTCTCTGGACTGAGTTGCAAGCGTGGTGCGGTGACTCGGAGAGCCGTGCTCTCGGGCGATACACTGGCACGCATGCATGCCGCCGGACTTCCAACGCGCCTCCACCCGTTCGATCTCGCGCTGGTTGCCGTCTACCTGATCGGCATTACGCTGTTTGGCCTGCGCTTTCGCAGCGGCAAGGATCCGAATTCGCGTTCGTTGAAGAGCTACTTCCTCGCCGACCGAACGATCCCATGGTGGGCCATTGCGCTCTCGATTGTGTCGGCGGAGACGAGCACTCTGACCATCATCAGCATTCCGGGCGTGGCATTTGCCGGCGACTTCGGCTTCCTGCAGATCGTGATCGGCTACATGCTGGGCCGCGTGGTTGTGGCTGTGATCTTTCTGCCCAAATATTTTCAAGGCGAGATGCTGACGGCATATCAGTTGATCGATAAGCGTTTCGGGCGGGCATTGCACAAGGTGACGGCGGGGCTGTTCCTGCTGACACGCGCCGCTGCCGAAGGAGTGCGCGTCTTCGCGGTAAGCATCGTCGTGGGAATCGCGATCGGCACAAGGGACGTCTTGTCGATCGCGATCATCTCTGTCCTGACACTGCTCTACACCTTCGAAGGCGGCATGGCGGCGGTGATCTGGACCGATGTCGTGCAGATGGCGATCTACATCGGCGGAACGCTGATTGCGATCGGCACGCTGGGCACCCATGTACCGGGAGGCTGGATGAAGATTCATGAAGTAGCGGCGGCTGCCGGCAAGTTTCGTGTGTTTCACTTTGCGCTGGACCTGACCCAGAGCTACACGTTCTGGGCCGGCGTGCTGGGGGGAACGTTCCTCACCATGGCTTCCCATGGAACTGATCAGTTGATGGTGCAGCGCATGCTGGCGGCGAAAAATCTGCGTGAGTCGCGACTCGCCCTGCTCTCGAGCGGCGTCGTAATCCTTGTGCAGTTCACGCTCTTTCTGCTCATCGGCGCGGGGCTGTATGTGTTCTATGGACTGCACCCGGCGGTGTTCGCTTCGGCCGATCGCATCTTTCCTACCTTCATTGTGCGCGAGATGCCGATCGGGATCGCGGGTCTGCTAGTGGCGGCCATTCTCGCCGCGGCGATGTCGAATCTGAGCGCCGCACTCAATTCCCTATCGTCGACGACAGTGGTGGACTTCTACATGGATTGGCGTCCGCTCGCGGACGAGCGTGAGCGCATGATGATCTCCCGCGCGAGTACGGTCGTCTGGGCGCTGGTGCTGTTCGCGGTTGCGTTGTATAGCGTCTTTGCTGGAGGCAAAGGTCATGTGGTGGAGGTTGGATTGTCCATCGCTTCGGTAGCATATGGTGCACTGCTAGGAGTATTTCTGCTGGGAACTTTGACTCGTTTCGCGACCCAGGCGGGTGCCGTTGTGGGGATGATCTGCGGTTTTGCGCTGAATCTTCTGCTTTGGCTTCATCCAGCACCAATACCGCTGGGACCGGTCGCTATTCCGCACATCGCATTCACCTGGTATGTCCTGATCGGGTCGATCGTCACGTTTGCCGTGGGAGCGGCCGCGAGCTTCGTACTGCCGAAGCCGCGAGTGAAGAACAGGCCCGGCAGGATAACTGCTCGTTTAGCGGGAGTCATCGCGGTGGGGACGCTTTCCTTGCTGCTTTCGCAGCGAGGGGCTGCGCAAAACACGAATATCCCACAGGCGAGTTCTACGGCGCAGCATGACTTCACCCCTCTGACAACCTTGGTGGATCAGGCGATCGCGGCGAAGAAGCTGCCTGGCGCGGTGGTTCTGGTCGGCCACAGTGGCAGAACGACCTTTGAGCAGGCGTATGGCAATCGTGAGCTCGAGCCTGCGAGCGAGCCGATGACCGAGGACACGATCTTCGACATGGCCTCGCTGTCGAAGTGCCTGTCCACCGCGGTTGCGGTGATGCAGCTGTATGAGCAGCACAAGCTCGCGTTCGACGATCCTGTGGCGAAGTATCTTCCGGAATTCGCAGTCAACGGCAAAGAGAAGGTGACGATCCGCGAGCTGCTGACGCACTACTCGGGCCTGTCGCCGGATATCGACTTAAAAGATCCTTGGGGTCTTGCTTCGCCGGACAAAGCGGAGGGTATCCGCCGCGCGATGAACGCGACGTTGGACAGCACACCGGGAACGCATTTCGTCTACTCCGATATCAACTTCATCACGCTCGGCGCGCTGGTGGAGAAGCTCAGCGGGCAGCCGCTCGATCAGTATGCACAGGAACATATCTTCACGCCGCTTGGCATGACGCACACGCGATATCTGCCGTTTGCGGAAGCGTGCGGGCCTAACAGAGAAGTGCGAGGGGCCGCAGTGGCGCTTATCGCTCGGCAGCAGGAGATCCGAAACGGGAGAACAGTCACGCATGATTCCTTCGTCTCCGCAGCCTGCCTCCCTGATGCGTGGAATGCCACACTTCTCATCCCTGAAATCGCGCCAACTGCATACGACGACGAAGGAACCGCTGCCACGAATCCCGACTTCGGCAATATGCTGCGGGGAACAGTCCATGATCCGACGACGCGGCGCATGGGTGGAGTCGCGGGTCATGCGGGCGTCTTCTCGACGGCCGGTGATGTTGCAGTTTTCGCGCAGGCGCTGCTCGACCGGCTGGCGGGAAGGCAGAACCGCTTCCCCCTGCAGCAGGCCACGCTGAAGCTGATGACCGAGCCGGAACAGCCGGCCACCGCCGCTGCCGACGCAACCATCTTCACGGCAGATGGCAAATTGACAAAAGGAGTTGCCACTCGCGGATTCGGGTGGGATATCAATTCGGCTTTCTCGCGTCCGCGCGGCGAAGTGTTTCCCATCGGAAGCTTCGGGCACACGGGATTCACCGGCACGTCGTTGTGGATGGACCCAGGCAGCAATACATTCGTAGTGCTGCTGGCCAACGCGATTCATCCGCACGTCGGCGCGGCGATCTCCGGTCTGCGCGGCGAGGTGGCGACTGCTGCGGCGCGGTCGCTCGATCTTTACAGCTGCCATGCCGCTGCAGCCCAGACAGAACAGACACAGACAGGAATCGACGTCCTGGAAGCGACGCACTTTGCCGCTTTGCACGAGGCTGCCGCGCGCCACGGCGGCCATCTGCGCTTCGGCCTGCTCACCAATCAGACAGGCCTTGACCGCGAGGGCAAGCGAACGATCGATGTGCTGCTTCACAGCCTGCCTGAGGTGCAATTAACGACGCTCTTCTCTCCCGAGCACGGCCTGCTCGGCGTGAAAGATTCGACGAAGATTGGAAACGATGTTGACGCGGCAACTCATCTTCCCGTCATCAGCCTGTATGGAACGAAAGAGGAGCAGCGGCGGCCCTCACTCGACACACTGAAGAACCTCGACGCGGTCGTGATCGATCTGCAGGACGCCGGCACTCGCTTCTACACCTACGAGACTGTAGTCGGATATTTTCTGGAAGCGGCCGCACAGACGCACATTGAGATTATTGTGCTTGACCGGCCAAACCCGATCGGCGGCATCGCCGTGCAAGGTCCGGTGTCCGACAACGGCGCCGAATCCTACACCGACTACATGCCGCTGCCGGTTCGTCACGGGATGACACTTGGTGAGCTCGCCATGTACTTCAACAAGGAGCGCCTGATTCCAAGTTCTACCTCCGCGAACATCCAGGCTCCGATTCAGGCGCAGCTCACGGTCATGCCGATGCAGCGATGGGATCGTTCGCAGTACTTCGACAGCACCGGGCTCACTTGGATCAATCCGAGTCCGAATCTTCGCACCCTTACCGCGGCGACTCTCTATCCCGGCGTCGCGCTGCTCGAGATGACCAATGTCTCGGTGGGCCGCGGCACAGCCACTCCGTTCGAGCATCTTGGAGCGCCGTACATCCGGGGGGCGGAGTTGGCGGCGTACCTGAACGCGCAGAAGATTCCCGGCGTCAGCTTTGCTCCAACGAGCTTCACGGTCGCAGAAGATTCCAATCACTATCCATTCCACGGTAAGACCATTCCCGGAATAAGCCTCACTATCATTGATCGCAGTCTGCTCGACAGTCCTGAGTTGGGTATTGAAATTCTTAGCGCGCTGCATCACTTCTATCCCGAGTTCAAGCTGGAGAAGGCCGAGCGGCTCATCGCCAACGTAGATACCATGCAGGCACTCAGGAACAATGTCGATCCGCACGAAATCGCCGTCACGTGGGCGACGGATCTACGCCGCTTCGAAGACCGGCGGCGGCTCTACTTGCTGTACCGTTAGCGTCATCAGATTCCGAAAGAATCTCTTGTGTGGGTCCGCCCCGCAATCACTATATTCACACTGTGTTCGCCTTCTTTACGTCACAATAGAGGAGTCGCCATTTCCGAGGACAGCTATGCCGCGCATCAACTTCCAGCAACAACTCGTCGCCCTCAAAGACAAGCTTCTGGCTATGGCAGCGCTCTCACAGCAGGCTCTTTCGTTGTCGCTCGAGGCGTACCTGACGGGCGACCTGAGCCTCTGCGATCACGTCAAGGAGATCGAAGAGGCCATCAATACCGCCGAGCGCGATGTCGACGAGATGGCGTACGATCTGCTTGCCAAAGAGCAGCCAATGGCGATCGATCTGCGCTTCATCCTCTCGGTAATCAAGATCAATGGCGATCTCGAGCGCATCGGAGACCAGGCCACCAATATCGCCTCGCGTACGCAATACCTGCACGACGCGCCCAAGATCTCGCTGCCCATTGACATCCCCGACATGGGGGAGAAGGTCGGCGTGATGATTCGCAAGGCGATTCAATCGCTGCTTGAAGCCGATGCGAAGCTGGCTGAGTCGGTGCTCGCCATGGACGACGAGGTCGACGAGATGAATCGCGACGTCCAATCTGAATTGATCGAGGTCATGCAGCAGCACCCCGTCGTCAGCGGGCAGGCGCTGAACGCGATCATCATCTCGCGCAATCTCGAACGTGCCGCGGACCACGCCACCAACATCGCCGAAGATGTCATCTTCTGGGTGCGTGGCTCGGATGTGCGGCACAAGATGTCGCTGGCTGAGGCGGATTGAGTCCACAGCTTTTCCGCGCGCTGGAGGTCTGCTCTCCCGACCGTGAGCGCGCCGCAACGCTTGACGCCCACAGTTCACGCATCTATCCTTGAAGCATGGCAGTTCGCGAAACAGCTCGTCCCGCAGCCTGGAAGGCTTGTTGTTACGTCGGCGCGGAAGCGGACTTTTGCCTGATTCGTACTTAGCCAAGCCAACGAATCTTCCTGCAAGAGCCTCCAGCGCCCACTTATTTGGTGGGCTTTCTTGTTTCAACGCAACCACCTAGAAGGACCCGAGCATGAGCTCTGCCGCCACACCCGTCGTGAAGGAAACCAAGGCCCAGAAGTCCGAGCGTCTTAAACTGGAAAAAAATCCCTGGGAGGCGTGGAACGAAGTTCGGCGATTCGCGAAAGAAGGCCGGCAATCCGTGCTGCCCGAGTGGGCCGGGCTTTACTTCAAGTGGTGGGGCATCTACACCCAGGGCGACGGCGTAGGCGCGACCGGCGGCGTAGGCGGCGAGGGCAAAGCCACCGAGTACTTCATGATGCGAATCGGCCTGCCGAACGGAATCCTCACCAGCGCACAGCTGCGCGTCATCGCCAAGCTCACGCAGAAGTACGCGCGCAATCTTGCCGACATCACGACGCGGCAGAACATTCAGCTGCACTGGCTGACGATCGAGGCCCTGATCGATGTGGTCGATGCATTGACCGCCGTAGGCTTAAGCCCGAAGGGCGCCTGCGGCGACGTCGTCCGCAACGTCACCGGATGCCCGCTTGCCGGCCTCGATGGGCATGAGGTGATCGACGCATCGCCGCTCGCCGTCGAGATCGCGCATAAGCTGACGGCGAATCCCGAGTTCTACAATCTGCCGCGCAAGTTCAAAATCTCAGTGACCGGCTGTCCGCTATGGTGCTCGTACCCGGAGATCAATGACGTGGCGCTGACAGCGATTACGCGCAGCGTCGAAGGCCGCGGAGAGATCGGCTACACGCTGCGCGTCGGCGGAGGCCTTTCGACTGAGCCGCACATCGCCGTCCGCATTCCAGCCTTCATCCCGCAGGACCGCGCCTACGACGTCGTGCATGCGACGGTCGAGATCTTCCGCGAGCAGCAGGAGCTCCGGGAAAACCGCACCCGCGCGCGCCTCAAGTATCTCTTCATGCGCCACGGGTGGACCGCCGAATCGTTCGTCGAAGCGCTCGAAGCCAAGCTAGGCTACAAGCTGGACCCGAGCCCGCTCTCCGCCGATGCTATTCCGGACGACGTCTACCGCGATCACATCGGCGTCGCACCGCAGCGCCAGCCGGGACTGTCTTCGGTAGGGGCGAGCGTGCTCAATGGCCGGCTCTCCGGCGATCAGTTGCAGCAGCTGGCGGAACTCGCGGAAAAGTACGGCAGCGGCGAACTGCGCACCACCATCATGCAGAACATCCTCATCGTGAATGTGCCGAATGACAAGGCCGCGGAGCTGGTGTTCGCGCTGAACGGGATGGACCTGCGGGTGGAGGTTTCGGCCTTCTGGCGCGGCGCCATCGCCTGCACCGGCACGGAGTTCTGCAAGCTCGCCATCGCCGAGACCAAGGCCTTCAACAAATGGCTCGTCGCCGAGATGGAGGAGCGTCTGCCCAACTTCGATCAGCAGATCAAGCTGCATGTCACCGGCTGCACCAATAGCTGCGGACAGCACTGGATCGCCGACATCGGCCTCGAAGGCAAGAAGATCAAGAAGGACGGCAAGACCGTCGATGCCTTCTACTTCTGCGTCGGCGGGGCGGTCGGCAAGTACGCGCGCTCCGGGCGCACACTCGGTTACCGCGCGGCCGCCGATGAGGTTCCCGATGCCGTCGAACGCCTGCTGCGTGGGTATCTCAAGGCTCGGCAGCCTTCGGAGGATCTACGGGCCTACTTCGCTCGCACCGATGATGCCAGTCTCCGCGCTCAGCTCGCCGGCGCGGTCATTGATCCGGTCGAGCGTGACACTCCTCCGGTTGGCGTCGGCCGCCACGCACCGGCAGAGTGAGATCGAGAGGAACGTCGTCATGGACCTGTTTCCCATCTTCCTCAAGCTCTCCGCACGGCCATGCCTCGTCATCGGCGCGGGCAATCTCGCCGAATCGAAGATCGAGTCGCTGCAGGCTGCCCACGCAAAGGTCATCGTCATCGCTCCCGAAGCTACGCGCCGCATTGCTGAACTCTCCGCCGCAGGCGAGGTCGAGTGGAAGCGCAGAGCTTACAGCGAGGGAGATGTAAAGGGAAGCTTCCTCGTCGTGGCCGCCACCAACGATCCTGCGGTGAATCGCAGCGTCTATGCTGAGGCAATCGAGAACAACGTTCTCTGCAATGCAGTCGACGACCCGCCCTTCTGCGACTTCTACTTCCCGTCGGTAGTGCGCCGCGGCGACCTGCAGATTGCAATATCCACTGCGGGAGCCAGCCCCGCGCTCGCCCAGCGGCTGCGTAAAGAGATCAACGCGCAGCTTCCGCTCGATGCAGGCGACTGGCTGACGGATCTCGGCAACCTGCGCCGCGAGGTCACACAGATGGAACCGCTGAACGAAGAGCGCAAATGGCTGCTGCACCAGTTGGCCCAGCGCGAGGTCTGCGGCTACGATGGATGTCCTTCGCGGCGGATGGCCCGGCAGCATGCCCTCACCAATCCCATCCCCCGTGCGCTCACCAGCACGCCAGCCGAGAAGAAGCCGTGAATGCTGCGGCCCAGCCGGGCACGGTCTACCTGGCGGGAGCGGGTCCGGGCAACCCCAATCTGCTCACGCTTCGTGTTCTTCGCCTGCTCGAAACGGCGGATGTCATTCTGCCCGACGACTTGGTCTCGCCCGAGATTCTCGCCTTGGCCCACACGAAGGCCGAAGTGATCCCGGTCGGCAAACGCTGCGGTCAGCCACGCATTACCCAGGCAGGTATCCATGCGCTCATGCTCGCCGCAGCCGGAGCGGGAAGATCGGTTTTGCGGTTGAAATCAGGCGATCCTTTGATCTTCGGCCGGGCCGGCGAAGAGATGGCCGCGCTGCGCGAAGCCAACATACCGTTCGAAGTCGTTCCTGGCATCACGACCGCGTTTGCGGCAGCGGCGAAGCTCAAGACGCCTCTCACAGACCGCACCTCAGCCTCGAAGTTGATCTTCGCCACCGCGCACCATGCCCGCGGAAAGCTGCAGCTGACGCCACGTTGGGATGGCGCCTTTCCTGAAGACGCCACTTTGGTGATCTACATGCCGGGCCGCGGATTTCGGGCCCTGGCCGACGAGCTGATCGCCTCCGGCGTTGCCGCCTCCACACCATGCGTCTCCTTCAGCAAAGCGAGCACACCAGAGGAGCAGATCCTCGGCTCAACGCTTGGTGAGCTTCAGGACGAGCAGGTCGGCGCCGCGCCGGTCATCCTGCTGATCGGCCACGCGATCCGGATTCCTCCCGTCGACCGCGCGTGAAATCGCAAGAGCTGGAGATCTGAGTCGGCGAACAGCTCCGCCCTGTGTAACGTCTATATTCGCATCGGCCGGGTGTGCGATTCAGGCCAGTAGCCGCCGTCGAATCGTTCCCGCAAACCCAGCCAGTCCGGTCAACAGGAGGACGTAGCTCGCGGGCTCCGGCACTACCGCGGGCGGGGCCTGAGTCACCGTCAGAGTGTTCACCGGAGGGGCGGGCGAGTCAGGAGCCGGACCGGAGGGCGGATTGAACAAAGACTGCGCGGGCGGGTTGAACGGTGGGGTCTTCCCAGTCGTCGGCTTAGACGGCTCGGGCAGCGGAGTCTGCGCGGGAGGCAGAGTCGTCGACGCTGCACCGGACGTTGAATCTCCGCTGCCCCACCCTCCTGCTCCGCCACCCCACCCTCCTCCACCACCTGGAGGTGCTGCATCGGAACTGCTTCTCTCGCTGGCCGCATCGGGCGTCTCTGCACTGAACGGCAATGGTGGAGTCTGGCTCTCCGCGAGCATGCCGCCGGCATCGGCTGGGAGCAGGCCTGCCTCCGCTCGAAGCGACGGATCGAAAGCAAATTCAGGCGCGTTCTGCGAGGCAAGACCGTCTGTGTTCTCCTCGCCCGGCAGAACCCCACAAGCAAGATCGAGGTGCTGAAGCGTCTGCTTTGGCGTCATCCGGCGACGAGGTGCGGCGACCGGGCGCTGATTCGGTGTATGCCGCAGATAAGACGATAGTTTTCGCCGAGCGTACAGGCGGGCGCGGCGTCTGATCGCCGCGACCCGCTGTAGCTGGCGCGAGTGGACAAGCTGCTGACGATAACCGGCCAACCAGCGTTGGCAGTCGGTCGAAGCACTGATGCAACCAAGCGAGGTGCCGAGAAAAACCACAAGCAGAGAAAAATAGAGCAAGCGCCGCATATATTCACCATGGACGACCCATCGCTGGATGAACTCGCGATGCTGTCTAGGTAAGCAATTGCGCAACCATACCCCACTTTCACAGAAATGTCGGGTAAATCCTACTGCATTCGGCCGGCCAGCCTCCCTTATGACACGAAAATGATTTCCACTTGAGTGCACTTCCGTTCCCAACAAGGTTTGCGTCCGACGGGCCCCACACCCGCTCCCCGTTCCGCCCTAAACGGACTAAAATCGCAGCTTAATCGCTAATCTCCAGTTCATAAGCCGAATACAGGGCGTCAACACACCCCAAACTGCGGGCGAGCACAACATTTCACCCCGTTCCGCGTTGAACAGGATAGGGACTTCGGGCATCTAAGGTCACAAGTCCTTGAAGCCAGCAGATGTCTCGGCACCTCCGGCTTTGTACAGGAGATTGGCAATGCGTTTCCTACGGTATCTCGCTATAGTCAGTGTTTTGGCTCTTCCAGCGACGTATTCGCACGCTCAGGTCAGCTTTGGGATTGGCGTAGGCCCCGCGTACGGCTACGGTCCTCCCGCCTGCGACTGGGGCTACTACAACTACTACCCTTACTCGTGCGCGCCTTACGGGTACTATGGCCCGTCCTGGTTCAACGGCGGAATCTTCATCGGCGCCGGCCCCTGGTTCCGTGGCGGCTACGGGTACGGATACCGCGGATATGGTTATCGCGGCGGGTATGGGTATCGTGGAGGCTACGGATATCGCGGAGGATACGGATACCGCGGCGGCTATGGCGCGGGATTTCGCGGTGGTGAAGGGCGCGGTGGATACGGTGGTCATGCCGAAGGCGGCGGATTCCACGGCGGCGGAGGCGGGTTTCATGGCGGAGGAGGCGGTGGCTTCCATGGCGGAGGCGGCGGTGGACACGGCGGCGGTGGGCACCGATAACCGAACTACCTTTCATACTTAGCTGCGGCTGCGGGCTCTCCAACTCGCAGCCGCAACCCGTTAACGGCGCCTCGCCCACTCGATTTTGCAGCAGTTCATGGAAACGGTCAGCCGTTTTTAGGGTACAAGGCCGCAACCATTCCCTAACCCCAGAGTATCGGACGAAACGGCCCAGCTTCCTGGGACTCGCCTTCATTCCATGGTCTGCAGTTTTATTCCCGAACTCCCGAAGCAACAAACGTTCGATGACTGCAGTTGGCAGTTTGCCGCAGCCCAGAACGAAGCTGACGCAGTCAAGAACCGGACGCTTCGAAGCCTACTTCGCCCTCGGATGCGTCTCGTCGTACACCTTCTGCACTTGGCCGACCGTAAGCTGGGTATAGCGCTGCGTCGTCGAAAGCCGCTCATGGCCGAGCATCTCCTGAATCGCGCGCAGGTCGGCCCCCTCCTCAAGCATATGCGTCCCGAAGGCATGCCGCAGCGTATGCGGATGCACATCGGCAGCCAGCCCGCGGCTCAGCGCAATCGCTTTCACGATCCGGCCCACACTGCGTGTCCTCAGCCGGCAGTCGCCGCGCATGCGCAGGTTGGTCAGCAGCGGCCCATCGTTCACCAGAGCTCCTCTGCCAGCGGCGATGAGCTTGGCCTCGCGCAGCGGCAGATAGCTCCGCAGCGCTCCAGCAGCTTCGTCTCCGAGTGGAACCAGCCGCTCCTTGCGTCCCTTGCCCCGCACCAGCACGGCGTCGTCCCGCCAGCGCACACTGTTCATATCCAGTCCCACGAGCTCCGAGTTGCGGATGCCGCATCCGTAGAGCAGCTCGAAGATTACCCGGTCGCGCTCCGGCCACGCCGCCGCCTCCTGCTCCCCCTTCTTCGACTCGCCCAAACCCTTCGCCTCGAGCGAATCGAGAACCCGGTTCACCTCTTCCAGACTCGGCACCCTTGGCAGGTGCCTGGGCAGCTTGGGCGTACTCACCAGCAGAGCGGGGTTTTGCGCCACCTTGCCTTCCCTGGCCAGCCACTTGAACCAGCTTCGCACCGCCGCCAGCGCCCGGGCTGCGCTTGCTTTAGTCAGGCCGCGTTCATACAACAGCGCCAGGTAGGCGCGAATATGCAGATGTTCCACAAGAGCAATCTGGGTCTCGGCTCCGAGAGTTTCTCGCAAGTACGCTGCGAAGCTCCGCACCTCGCGCGCGTAGGCTCGCACGGTATGCTCGCTGGCTCCGCGTTCTGCAGCGAGCATCGCCAGAAAACGCTCCGCCAGAATTTTGAACTCGCTGCTTCCCTCTTCTAGCCGTGTCAATCTTGAACCCCTCACAATTTGTGGTGACCCATCTCTCAATTCTGAGACGTGGGCCTCGGACGGAAGGCTGGTGATCCTCATCTCCCATCCTCCACCAAAACCGGCTGCCCCCTATCTCGATTCTCCAGATGTGGGCATTGCTCGGAGGGCGACTGCTTTGCCTCACTCTACCCAGCCGCAACCTTGCGCCGCCCGCGCGGGTGATGCTCCCGATGCACCCGCTTCAGATGACCCAGCGCCACGTGCGTATACACCTGCGTGGTCGCAATGTCGGCGTGCCCCAGCAATATCTGCACGCTGCGCAAATCTGCACCATGCTCGACCATGTGCGTCGCGCAGCTATGACGCAGCTTGTGCGGACTCGCCTTACTGCCTCTCACCGACGCCGTCCGCACCATCTCCCAGATCCACTGTCTCGTCAGCGGCCTCCCCCGGACGCTCAAAAAAAGTGCCCGCTGCATCGAACCCGAACCGGCAGAGGCGCCAGCCCGCGCGAGCTCCGACCGTCCGAGCGCCAGATACCGCTCAAGAGCCTCCACCGCAGACCGCCCCAGCGGAACAATTCGCTCCTTGTCGCCCTTGCCCCGGACCTGCGCCCTGGCCTGATCAAGATGCAGATCCTCCACCCGCAGCGCCACAATCTCCCCTACCCGCAGTCCGCCGCCATAGAGCAGCTCAAGAATCGCGTGATCCCGCAACGTCAGCCCATCGGCATCCTGACTTCTGGCCGCTGCGCCCGTCTTCTCGAGCATCTCGGCCACCTCGCTCTCGGCCAGCGACTTCGGCAGAATCTTCCAGCTCGCCGGAGTCTCCACATTCACCGTCGGATCATGTCCGATCTGCTTGTCCAGCAGCAGCCAGCGATAGAACCCGCGCAGACAACTCAGCTTCCGCGCAATCGACCGCGACTCCACACAATTACCACGTAGACCCTGCATGAACGCGCTCACGTCAGCCTGCGTCGCGCCGGTCATCAGCCCATTTCGTCCCTCCACATGCTCGGCAAACTGCTCCAGATCACGCCGGTACGCCTCGCAGGTCGCCGGCCGCATGCCCTTCTCCACCTGCAGATACGCCACAAACTCCCGAACCGTCCGCACGTTCCCCGAACCCTGTCCCAGGCTTTGCATAGAAATCGATTATCCTCGTCCGCAATTGTCCGATGCGTCCGATCGGGTCGGAAGTATCTGCCTCGCCAGCACCAGGTTCGCCACTTGCATAACTATCAGAGCCGCCAAGCACGCTCTGTTAGCCTCAGCAAGGACTGTCGAATACGATGAAGCCTGCACTTCAAAACTCCGTCCTCGCACGAGACGAGACCATGCTCATCCGCCCAGCTTTCGAAGCTGACCTTCCCGCTATCCTCGGCATCTACAACGACGTCATCGCGACCTCAACAGCAGTCTACCGGGATCTACCCGTCACCTTGGACGAACGTCTCGACTGGTTCCGCTCGCGCAAACGCTCTGGCTATCCCATTCTCGTGGCCTCTAGCGGAGAGGTGGGCCAACGAGCCATCCTCGGCTTCTCCACCTTTGGTGACTTCCGCTCCAGCTATGGCTACCGCTACACCGTCGAGCACACCGTGCACATCCACGCCGGCCATCGCGGCCAGGGCGTCGGCTCCCAACTCCTCCTCGCGCTCTTCCCCTACGCCCAGATGCTGGGCAAACACATCCTGATCGGTGGAGTCGACGCCGAAAACACAGGCTCGATCCGCTTCCACGAACGCCTCGGCTTCGAGCGCGTCGCCCACTTCCGCCAGGTCGGCTTCAAGTTCGACCGCTGGCTCGACCTCATCTTCCTTCAGCGCACCCTATAACTTACGCAAGCCGTCATTTCGACCGGAGCCGCGCTGTTTTATCGCGCGGCGGAGCGGAGAAATCCCCGCATTTTGTCTTAGCTTTCTCTCTCAAGACTCTTGCTTCCGATGTTCATAGGCAGCTTTTCAGGAGGAGAGAGGACGCGGGCTGAACCTCAAAGCACACGAAGCGCGATATTTCTGTTAGCGACCGTCGGCATAAGCTTCCGGCGCGAAGTCACTCCGTAGCGGTTCCGTCGAGGCAACGAAAACTCCGGCAGCGACTCGAATCCCGGCCTGGCAAGCAGGTAGCCCTGCATCAGGGTCACTCCGCAATCAATCAGCACCGAGTACTCCGCCTCCGTCTCCACTCCTTCGGCCACGACGGAAGTATTGAGCGTCCGGCACAGCTCCGTCATCGCCCGCACGATTCTCCCCGATGCCGGCCTCTTGTCGATCTCCCGGATCAGGTGCATATCGAGCTTGACGATCTGCACCCGCAGGTCCGCCAGCAGGTTCAGCCCGGAGTAGCCCGCGCCAAAATCGTCCATCGCCATCCTGAACCCGTGGCGCTGGTACTCCTTCACAATCCCCATGAGGTGGGTGCTGTCCGTCGTCTTCTCGTCTTCGGTCAGCTCGAAGATCAACCGGTCGAGCGGAAATCCTACCCGCTCCGCCGTCTTCAGCGTCAACTGAATGCAGGCCGACGGACTATACACCGCGCCCGGCATGAAGTTGATCGACAACATCGCTCCGGTCTCTGCCAGGTGAAGCCGCTCGGCCATCGTGATCGCCGTTACCCGGCAGTTCTGGTCGAAGCTGTACCGGTTCTCCGGCGTCACCTGCTGCAGCACTGACCACGCCGGCTCATTCTGCGGCCCGCGAACCAGAGCCTCGTAGGCAAAGACGCGCTTCGCCTCGACATCCACGATTGGCTGAAACGCCATAGTGAAAGGAAACGGCTGGGCGACGCCATCGCCGCAGGCGCCGCAACGAGAGCTCTTCGGCTGAGTCGTCATGATGTTTCTCCCATCGGCAGAGAAGCGCATCTTCTTTACCGACGATCCCACACCACGCCGGCAAGGCCGGTCAATCCCCCGCATGGGTAACCCTCTCTCGACCGCCATCCCGCTGATAAACTAGCTTCAGTTATGTTTGAAAACCTCAGCGACAAGCTCCAGCGCTCCTTCAAGAACCTTCGCGGCCAGGGCACTATCTCCGAAGAAAACATCTCGGACGCCCTTCGCGAGATCCGCCTCGCCCTCCTCGAGTCCGACGTCAACCTCAACGTCGTCACCGAGCTCATCGACCACATCCGCACCCGCGCCCTCGGCGAGCAGGTCGCCACCGCCCTCTCCCCCTCCGAGCAGATCGTCAAGATCGTCCACGACGAGCTCGTCAACCTCCTCGGCCGCGACACCGCCCGCTTCCAGAAGTCCTCCCAGCCCCCCAGCGTCATCCTCATGGCTGGCCTACAAGGCTCAGGCAAAACAACGACCAGTGGAAAGCTCGCCCAATGGTTGAAGAAAGCCGGCCACCGCCCCATGCTCGTCTCGGTCGACGTCTACCGTCCCGCCGCCCGCGAGCAGCTCGCCATCGTCGCCCGCTCCACCTCCGCCCAGATCTACGAAGGCACCATCCCCGAATCCCACCCGAACACCGACACCGTCCTCCGCCTCGCCAAGGAGGCTAAGCGCGAAGCCGCCAACTTCGGCTGCGACATGCTCATCGTCGACACCGCCGGCCGCAACCAGATCGACGCCGCGCTCATGGACGAGATGGCGCAGCTCAAGAAACTCCTCAACCCATCCGAGATCCTCTTCGTCGCTGATGCCATGACCGGCCAGGACGCCGTCAACTCCGCCAAGGCCTTCAACGATCTCCTCACCATCACCGGAGCCATCCTCACCAAGATGGACGGCGACGCCAGAGGCGGCGCTGCCCTCTCCATCCGCCACGTGACGGGCGCGCCGATAAAATTCTTGGGCACGGGAGAGAAGCCCGACGCCTTCGAGCCCTTCCACCCCGACCGCATCGTCTCCCGCATTATGGGCCACGGCGACATCGCCACCCTGCTCGAACGCGCCGAGGCCACCCTCGACAAGGGCAAGGCTGAGCAGTTCGCCAAGAAAGCCCTCTCCGGAGATGGTTTTACTCTGGAGGATTTTAGAGATCAGCTCCGTCAGATCAAAAAGATGGGCTCCATGAAATCCATCCTCAAGATGCTCCCCTCCGTCGGCCCCTTCGCCGGCATGCAGCAGGCCGTCGAAAACGTGGACGAAGGCCAGTTCACCCGCGTCGAATCCATCATCAACTCAATGACCAAAAGAGAGCGCCACGACCACGAACTCATCAACGGCAATCGCCGCAAACGCATCGCCCGAGGCTCCGGCACCACCGTCCAGGACGTCAACAACCTCCTCCGCCAATACGCTCAGATGCGCAAGATGTTCAAGTCCATGGGCGGAGGCGGCGGCATCAAAGCCCAGCAACGCATGATGAGCCAAATGCAAGGCAAACAAAAATTCGGCAGATAGCTTCGACTCCGCCTGAGGCATCGAGTACGTGAACACTAAGCCATTTAGGCTATCTCGGCAACCATTGCCTTCGCGATGGCTGCGCCAGCCGCATTGTCTCGCGCTCGCATTTGTTCTTCAATTGTTGTACCGCCTGAGCAAGACTGATCACAAAGATGGGGCCGGGCGTGTTCTCCAATGAAAGCTACCAGTTTGGTGCCGGGCAAGAACCAATCTCCCCTCTTTTGTGTATCGCGCAAGAACTCAAACTCACTCTGAATTTCATTCTTGCGTTGTAGAGATTGGTCAATTGATATGGGGATAGCACCTAGAAGTTCAATGTGCCGGTTTTGCGACAGACTTCGGAGATTATCCAATCGAACGTAGGGGCAATCATCGGTCTTGCTGATTTTTATGCAATACCCAGCTCCCCTGACTTGAACAAAATAAATGTAACTCATATCCGCAAGTCCTTTGGAAGCGTTTACGCTGGACACTTCTTCAAAGCTCTAATGAGCGAATGCAAAGTAGATCACATATAGCCAACTGAGAACTCCATGCAGGATGCACCACAGTATGCTGAAATTATGTGAAAAGGACAAGATCATTGCCAGCGCCATACCCATCAGGTAACCGGCAGCGCTATTGATCCGCCTTCCTATCGGGCTTTCATCCTCTAATTCCTTTACCTTCTTCTCGAGCTGGTCGATTCGAGCCTCTACCCCATCAAGGCGCATCATGCGGGCAACTCACCAAAGTAAGTCATAGTTAGATCGTAACGCCCAGTAACGGCCATGCTCGTACAACTAAAGCGTGCTGGGTTCTTATTTAGGAGAGATGGGCGGGTGGCCCCACATCTAAATCGAAGCCACAGAACTGGGTGCCCCATATCTCGATTCTGAGATGTGGGCATTCGCGCGAAGGCGCGAACCCGATATCCTAAAACCAACCCATGCCGCTCGGCCTCAATCGATATCAACAGGAGGGCGATGACCACCTCATCACCTTCAGTTGCCGAGTGCCCCACCCCGCCAATTCCGCTCTCCTATCCCAACAAAAAGCTCGGGG
Organism: Edaphobacter sp.; assembly: GCA_965277545.1. Classification (GTDB taxonomy): domain Bacteria; phylum Acidobacteriota; class Terriglobia; order Terriglobales; family Acidobacteriaceae; genus Edaphobacter. The sequence goes on along the minus strand of OZ255826.1, from coordinate 2,981,636 downwards.
TGCCCCATCCTTCGCAGTCTCACCGCGAAGGGTGGGAATGTATAATTCCGAGCCACCCCGTCTTTGCACTTGTCAGGTACCCTGAGTGATATCCTCGAACCATGCAGGTGATCCTCGACATCCCGGACAATCTCGCAGCGCAGCTCATCTCCGCCGGCAAGGATCCCTCGCGAGAAGCTCTCGAAGCCCTTGCCGTCGAGGGCTACCGTACCGAGCGCCTGACCGAATCCGAAGTCCGCCAGATGCTGGGCTATGAAACCCGCATGCAGGTCCACACCCTGCTCGCCGAGCACGATGTTCCCCTCCATTATTCGCTGGATGATCTGGAGACAGACGCCGATACATCCCGGTATGCCCGCTCGCTTCGCGCTCAGGAAGCCAAACAACGCGCCGGATGATCGTAGTCGCCGACACCAGCCCTCTCAATTACCTGATTCTTATCGGCAACGTCGATGTGATCAAACCGCTATACGGACGGCTCGCCATTCCGACCGTGGTACGCAATGAGATGTTGCGGCCGGAGGCTCCCGCTTCCGTCCGGTCCTGGGCCATGAACCTCCCCGCGTGGGTCGAAGTTCACACCGCGCAACCGGCCACAAGTCTCCTCTCGAAGAATCTGGACCTCGGCGAAAGCGAAGCGATCTCGCTCGCCTTAGCGCTCAAAGCACCCATCCTCATTATTGACGAGAGGATTGGTCGCAAGGAGGCTCAAGCCCATGGCCTGCGCGTAATCGGAACTTTGGGTATTCTCCGCGATGCCCATGCCCTTGACCTGCTCGACCTCGGAACTGCGATCCAGCAACTCAAAGCAACCAACTTCCGTATTCCGTCTGAGACTCTCATGAAACTGCTTGACAAGGAATAACCGTACCTTCGCCGGGAGTCGCTCCAATTCCTTCGCGCACTCACCTTCAGCGCAACCGAATACTTACCCACGCAGCTTGCCACTGGCAATCAGGCCCGCTTTGACCTTGTCGAGCGAAACACCCTTCTCCTGCCGCCGAGCCTTCGACACAAGCACATCCTGAATGTCCTCCCAAAGCGCTTTATGTACCGTCAGGTCAATCACCGCAGCCGTCTTATGTCCCTTCTCGTCCGTCAGGAACTGTATCCCACCCATCTATGCACCTCCGAAGGACACTTCAGTATGACATTCCCCCTTAGAATGTTCGCATCCTCCGGAATCTATTCTAATCCAGTCACACGCGACCAAGTCACCAATCCCAATGACTGGCCCTGATCCTGCTACGGTCACGGAGAGCTTGCCGGAGGTGCAGTCTTTGTGTCGTTCGAATCGTTGGAGAGCGCCCCATAGGTTTGACCCTCCTTGGCAAGACTCGTACAGTAGAGAAGACGCGCAGGATGCGCTCGAACCGCTTCACTGCCGGGCGAATGCGGCAGAGAAAAGCGCTATTTGGAAGGCATGGATTTGACCCCGACAGAGATGACAGAGACGAACGAGACTGTGACCGAGCAGTCCGATGCGACAGTTGCGCAGGAGCACGAGCACCACGCCGGCCACGAGCATGGCCACGACCATGTGCATCCGCAGACGCCTTCGTTGAACCCAGAGCTCGCCCGTGAGATCGAGGTAGAGGCACCGGCCGAAGAGGTCTCGAAGAGCTTTCGAGGCGTGGTGAAGCGATATCAGAAGCTGGCCCGCATTCCCGGCTTTCGCGCAGGCAAAGTGCCGGAGTCGCTGGTCCGGTCGAAGTTTGCCAAGGAGATTCGCCAGGAGGTGCTGGAGAGTCTGGTGTCGAAGCGCTTCCGCGACGCGATCGACGAACAGAAGTTGCGACCCGTGTCGGAACCGCAGTTGCTGAACCTGCAGTTGTTTGACGGGCAGCCGTTGAAGTTCAAAGCGGCATTCGAAGTGGCGCCGGAGATCGATATGGCGGGCTACGACCAGGTAACGGTGGCAAAGCCGGATACGGCCCTTACTGAGGATGAGTATCAGGCGGAGCTGTCGCGGGCTTTGGACAGCCATGCAACGGTGGAACCGGTAGAGGACGATCGCGCGCTGACCGACGGCGACTGGGCTGAGATTCAGTTTCGCGGCGAGGTGAAGCCGCTCGCGCAGACTGTTTCGGGGGACGGCTTGCAAGATGCTTCCCCGACTGAAACCAGCGAGCCAATTACCGGCGAGGATGTGCTGATCGAGATCGGTGGAAAGAATACGCTCGCGGCCTTCAACGATGCTCTTCGCGGTGCGAAACCTGGGCAGGAGCTCAAGTTCGAGGTGGACTATCCCGCGGACTTCGGCGAGCGGCGGCTGGCGGGGCAGAGCGTGAGCTACGACGTGACGGTGAAGAGCATTAAGCGCAAGAGCTACCCCGAGCGCGATGCTGAGTTTGCCAAGCAGCTGGGGAACTACGAGAGCTGGGACGAGTTCGAGACCAGGCTGCGTGAGCATGCAGAAGACCGCAAGAAGCGAGCGCTTGAGAACGGCGCCAAAGACAAGATGCTGGGTGAGCTGGTGGAGAAGTTCCACTTCCCTGTTCCTGAGGTATTTGTGCAGCAGCAAGTGGAGGCACGTCTGGACCGCGGACTTCGCGCGCTGGCGCAGCAGGGCATGAAGGTGGACGACATGCGCAAGCTGGATTTCGGCAGCTTGAGGGATTCGCAACGCGATCAGGCGGTGAGCGAGGTAAAGGTGTCGATGATCCTCGATCGCATCGCTGAGCTTGAGGGTGTCCATCTGAGCGAAGAGGATGTGGATCGCGAGTTGCTGCTGCTTTCCATCCAGTCGCGCGAGCCGCTTGAGGCATTGCGCGAAAGGCTGACGAAGGACGGAGGACTCGACCGGATGCGCGAGCAGATGCGGCGCGAGAAGACGGGAACCATGCTCTACGAGAAGCTGGCGTCGTAGACACAAGACAAACAGAGGCTGCTGTTTAAAGATTCATAGAAAGAGAGTGTTATGGGATTAGTACCGATGGTGATCGAGCAGACGAGCCGGGGCGAACGCGCCTACGACATCTACAGCCGTCTGCTGCGCGACAACATCATTTTTCTGGGCACACCGATCGACGACAACATTGCCAATGTGATCATTGCGCAGATGCTGTTTCTAAGCCAGGAAGACCCGGAGAAGGATATTCAGCTTTATATCAATTCGCCGGGCGGCTCGATCACGGCGGGACTTGCGATCTACGACACGATGCAGTACCTCAAGAACGATGTGGTGACGTTCTGCATTGGACAGGCTGCGAGCATGGGCGCATTTCTTTTGATGGCTGGAAAGAAGGGCAAGCGTTTCGCGCTGCCGAACTCGCGGATTCTGATTCATCAGCCTTCGATGGGCGGCCTGAGCGGGCAGGCGACGGATATCGATATTCATGCGCGGGAGATTCTGCGCATTCGCGAGATTACGAACAAGCTGATGAGCGCGAGCACGGGGCAGACGCTGGAGCGGATCGAGCGCGATGTGGAGCGCGACTTCATCATGACGGCCGCGCAGTCGAAGGAGTACGGCATCATCGACGACATCATCGATCGTCCAAGGACGTAGCTCTAAATTGGAATGAGCCATAGCGAGCCCGAACTGTCGAAGTTCGGGTTTGCTGCGTTTAGGTTCCGGGTCTGACCCCTTTGGGGTATGTCCCTGAGGTTCGCGTCCACTTTTGCAGGTTGAAACGGGTGTAAACTTATAGTTGTATCCTGCTTGTGCTGCTCAATGAGGAGTTGTCCGGTTTATGAAAACTTCGCGGGGCTCAGACGAATCTCTTCGTTGTTCGTTCTGCCATAAGTCGCAGGACGCCGTTGCCAAGCTGATCTCGTCTCCTTCGGACTATCCGCGGGCGTACATCTGCGATGAGTGTGTCGCCGTCTGCAACTCGATCCTTGAGGACGATCGCACCGAGGCGCAGCCTGGAGGAGCTCCGGCGCACCTGCCGAAGCCGCAGGAGGTCAAGTCGTTTCTCGACGAGTACGTTATCGGCCAGGATCAGACCAAGAAGAAGCTCGCAGTGGCCGTCTACAACCACTACAAGCGCATCCAGATGAATAAGACGCGCGGCAATGATGTGGAGCTGGCGAAGTCGAACATTCTGCTTGTGGGGCCGACCGGTTCGGGCAAGACGCTGCTGGCGCAGACGATGGCGAAGATGCTGGATGTGCCGTTTGCGATCGTCGATGCGACGACGCTGACTGAAGCCGGGTATGTGGGCGAGGACGTCGAGAACATCATTTTGAAGCTGCTGCAGGCAGCTGATGGCGACGTGCAGCGGGCGCAGAGCGGCATCATCTATATAGACGAGATCGATAAGATCGGCCGCAAGGACGAGAACCCTTCAATCACGAGGGATGTTTCTGGAGAAGGCGTGCAGCAGGCTCTGCTGAAGCTGCTCGAAGGCACGGTCGCGAACGTTCCGCCACAGGGTGGGCGCAAGCATCCGCACCAGGAGTTTACGGCCGTCGATACGACGAACATTCTCTTCATCTGCGGCGGCGCATTTGTGGGTCTCGAAAAAGTGATTGGGCGGCGCGTCGGCAAGAAGGCGCTGGGCTTCAAAGCGATTGCCGATCCAGATGCGCCCGAAGGCGATGTCACTCCGATTCGAGCGCAGCGCGATGCCGAACTGCTGCGGCAGGCCGAGCCTCAGGACTTGTTGAAGTATGGACTGATTCCAGAGTTCGTGGGTCGACTGCCAGTGCTCGGGATTCTCGATGAACTCGACGAGGCGGCACTAATCGAGATTCTCACCAAGCCGCGCAATGCAATCTTGAAGCAGTATGCAAAACTGTTCGAGTATGAGGGAGTCAAGGTGAGCTTCACCGACGATGCCGCGCGGGAGATCGCTCGAGAGGCGCTGCAACGCAAGGTGGGCGCGCGCGGACTCCGGATGATTCTGGAAGAGTTGATGCTCGACCTGATGTATTACGTGCCCGGCAACAAGAAGATCAAGGAACTTTCCATTACCGCGGAGATGGTAAAGAAGCACAGCGTAGCACTTCCGGTGCTGCTGGAAAAGGCCGGATAGTAGCTTGGTGTCACACGATGCAGCAAGCCCCAAGCTGTCGCTTGGGGCTTGCTATTTACACACTTTAATCGGTTCGTCAGTACAGGCAGCAAAGGCGTTTGATCTGCTGAAGCAGCGCGAGACAGAACTGCACAGAATTAGTAAAGAGCAATTACAATCACGGCAAGCCGCAGCGCCGGTGCATCATTTTCGGGGTGTTAACGTCTAATTGGAGAGAGATGACAAATCAACCAAAAAAAGCGCTGAGCGGTGAGACACGTAAGCTTCCAATGATGCCCATTCGCGACATGGTCATCTTCCCGCACATGATGACCCCCTTTGTGGTGGGCCGCGAGTCGAGCGTGCGCGCCTTGGAAGAGGCGCTGTCGGGTGACCGGAAGATCTTTCTGGCAACGCAGCATGATGCCTCGATCGACGAGCCGAACGCTGACGACATCTACGAGACAGGCACGATCGGCAACATTGTTCAGAGCGTGAAGATGCCGGACGGCAACATCAAGGTTCTAGTCGAAGGCGTGGAGCGGGCACGGGCCAGCGAGGTCAACGACGACGACGGGTTCTTTGTCGCGACCGTGCAGACGGGACAGACGAGGCTGGATCTCTCGCCGCAAGTCGAGCAGTTGATGCAGCGCGTTCATTCGCTCTTTGAGCAATATGTGAAGCTGCAGCAGAGTTTGAACTACGAGACCATGGCGGCAAGCGTGCGCGCCGACGAACCGGCAAAGCTAGCCGACACGATTGCCGCAAACCTGCAGCTTTCGATTGAGGAGAAGCAACAACTGCTTGAAGTCTTCGATCCGGAGTTGCGGCTGTCGAAGGTCGCTGACGTTCTCGATGTTGCGATTGAGAAGCTGAACATGGATCGCACGATCCAATCGCGGGTGAAGCGCCAGATGGAAAAGGCGCAGAAGGAGTACTACCTCAACGAAAAGATCAAGGCCATCCAGAAGGAGCTGGGCCGGGGCGAGAAGTCAGAGTTCGACGAACTGAAGAAGAAGATCGAAGCGGCGAACATGCCGAAGGACGTGTTGGAGAAGTCGCTGCAGGAGTTGAAGAAGCTCGAAGCGATGCCTCCAATGTCGGCCGAGTCGACGGTCTCGCGCAACTACCTCGACTGGCTGCTGGCGGTACCCTGGCGGAAGCGGTCCAAGGAGATTCGTTCTATCGAGCTCGCCGAACAGATCCTGAACGAGGATCATTATGGGCTCGAAAAGATTAAGGAACGCATACTCGAATTTCTCGCGGTGCGGCAGCTGGTGAAGAATCCGAAGGGCTCGATCCTCTGCTTCGTCGGACCTCCCGGGGTGGGCAAGACCTCGCTTGGCATGTCGATCGCAAAGGCGACGGGTCGAAAGTTCGTCCGCATGTCTCTCGGAGGCGTGCGCGATGAAGCGGAGATCCGAGGGCATCGCAGAACCTATATCGGCGCCCTGCCTGGACAGATCATTCAGTCGATGAAGAAAGCTGGCACCAAGAACCCGGTGTTCATGCTCGACGAGATCGACAAGATGGCGTCGGACTTCCGCGGCGACCCGGCAAGCGCGCTGCTTGAAGTGCTCGATCCGGAGCAGAACGCCTCGTTCCAGGATCATTATCTTGATGTGGAGTACGACCTGTCGCAGGTGTTGTTTGTTGCTACCGCCAATGTCCTCCACACGATTCCCGGGCCGCTACAGGATCGTATGGAGATTCTGCGCTTGCACGGTTACACCGAGCTTGAAAAGCTTGAAATCGCCAAGCAGTATCTCGTAAAGAAGCAGCGCGAAGGCACTGGCTTGACCGAAGAGCAGATTGTGTTCGAGGAGCCTGCGCTCAAGCAGATCATCCGTGGATACACTCGTGAGGCTGGCGTCCGTAATCTCGAACGCGAAATTGGAAATGTCTGTCGGAAGGTCGCGCGCAGAGTAGTCAAGAACGGCGCTGAGCATAAGGAACTCATCACTGGAGAGAACCTCGGCGATATCTTAGGCGTGGCGAAGTTCCGCGACTCGCAGGTGCATGAGAAGAGTGAGGTCGGGTTGGTCACCGGTCTCGCTTGGACCGAGATGGGTGGCACGATTCTGCAGACCGAGGTTCAGGTGCTCGACGGCAAGGGGAAGATGACCGCGACAGGGCAGTTAGGCGATGTCATGCAGGAGTCAGCTCAGGCCGCGTTGACGTACATCCGCTCGCGCTCACATCATCTTGGACTCGCCAAGGACTTTTACAAGAACGTTGACATTCACGTGCACGTTCCCGAGGGCGCAATCCCGAAGGATGGTCCGTCCGCTGGCATCACACTGGCAACCGGACTCGCGAGCGCGTTGACCAAGATCAAGGTCCGGCGCGATGTGGCGATGACCGGCGAGATTACGCTCCGCGGCAAAGTGCTTCCGATCGGCGGGTTGAAGGAAAAGCTGCTTGCGGCACATCGCGCGGGTATATTCGAGGCCATCCTGCCTGAGGATAATCGCAAAGACATGGCAGATCTGCCCGAACTGCTCAAGACCAGTATGAAGCTGCACTTCGTGGAAGAGATGGATCAGGTGTTGAAGTTGGCGCTTGAGGGCAATCTGCCGGAACTCCAGGAGGAAACCCCTGAGGCACTGGCCTCGGTGATTCCTCCTGTGCCCATCGATCGTCCTCAACCGATTGCTCATCAGTAAAGTTCTGTCGGTCACTGAACGCCGTCTACGTCCAGCACAAAGCGCCAAAACCTTTTACGGGTTTGGCGCTTTGTGCTGAACTCGTATCGGACTTTGAATCAGCCTGCTAGACTGCTCGTCTGCCGCTCACAAAGTTCATGATGATAGAGATAACGGCAAAAATGAGCAGCAGGTGAATGAAGAAGCTGCTGATGTGCAGAACAAAGAAGCCTCCCAGCCAAAGGACAACCAACACAACCGCCAGTATCAGGAACATGGATAACCTACTTTCTTGAATGAATACCCCGCCTAGCGGAGGATGTTTACAAGCCATAAGAGCCTCCACGTTGCTGATGCGTTGCTCCACTGTTCAAGATGGATGAAAAATGCTTGACACTGTATGCTTACCGCATACAGTACAAATATGCGAGAGTTATCGATACGAATCGAAATGGGCTCCCGCGTACCGATTTACCGGCAGGTGCTTGATCAAATTCGCCAACATCTTGGCTCGGGAGTGCTCTCGCCAGGCGATGCTCTGCCGTCCGTTCGCACTTTGGCGGCTCAGTTGGGCGTAAACTTCAACACCATTGCTGAGGCCTACCGCGAGCTGTCTCAGGACGGGTTGATTGCGCTCAGCCAAGGCAAGCGAGCCGTTGTCACTGCATCGTCGCGCAGTCCCACACAACCCGGTCTGCTGGTCGGCGAGTCGAACGACCTTCGACACAGATTGCGCTTGCTGCTGGCTGAGATGCGAGGCAAAGGCATCTCTTCGACTGCCATTCAGGCTGAAATCTGCTGCTTCTTTTAGAGGTGATGCAATGTCTGATTGGCTGCGCTCACGGTACCGATGGTGATATAGATGAGTCAAAGCCGCTGAGCCAAGCACAGTTCAGTGCTCCAGCCAATGAGGGGGAGCCAGCTGTGGCCTTATGCATCGTCTTCGGCAGGTCGATCCGGAATTTACGTCAGTCAGCCACCAGCGATAGAGGGGATCAGCATGACCTCGTCGCCGTCTTGGAAGGCATAAGTCTCCCCGCCGAGAAAGCGGATGTCTTCATCGTTGACATAGATGTTGATGAAGCGGCGCAGCTTGCCGTCTTCGCCCTTGATCTGCGTGGAGAGCGCGGGGAAGGATTGATCGATGTCGGCAAGCAAGCCTGAAAGGTTTTCGGCGGCGGAATCGAAGTGTTTGCGCCCTTCGGTGTGCCGGGTGAATGCCGCGGGAAGTGTGACCTTGATACCCATCAGCGGCCTCCCGTAGTCGCGAGTTCAGGTTCCGAAGTGCCGTCCAGTTCGCGAAGATAGATGCCGAAGTCTGCGAGCTTCGGACGCACGACGCGCTCTTGCGGGTAACGGCCGGCGAGCGCGTCGGTGGTCTTCAGTCCGTTACCCGTAATACAAGTAACGGTGATTTGATCGGCCCCGATGCGGCCGTCGGCATAAAGGCGCGCGGTCACAGCAGTGGTGACGCCGCCTGCGGTCTCGGTGAAGATGCCTTCCGTCTCGGCGAGCTCCTGGATGCCGGAGACGATCTCGACGTCGGAGACATCCTCAGCCCAGCCTCCGACCGCACGAATCATCTTCGCCGCAGCGGCCCCGTCAGCGGGGTTACCGATCGCCAGCGAACGGGCAATGGTGCTCGGGCGCTGCGGTTGAATGTCGTCGGTTCCCTCTTTCACCGCGACTGAGATGGGAGAGCAGCCCGTAGCCTGCGCTCCGAAGAACTGCACCGGCTTGTCTTCCACCAGGCCGAGATAGACGAGCTCCTGAAATGCTTTGCGGATCTTACGAATCAGCGATCCTCCGGCCATAGGCACGACGACGTTGTCGGGCAGCCGCCAGCCAAGCTGCTCGGCAATCTCGTAGCCAACGGTCTTCGAGCCCTCCGCGTAGTAGGGGCGCAGGTTCACGTTGACGAAGCCCCAGTTGTATTCGTCGGCGATCTGGCTGCAGAGGCGATTGACGTGGTCATAGTTGCCGTCGACGCGTACCAGCCGCGCGCCATAGACCTGCGTGTTGAGGATCTTTGCAGGCTCGAGATCGGCAGGAACGAGGATACATGCCTTGAGGCCGAGACGGGCCGCTTGCGCAGCGACGGAGTTGGCCAGATTGCCTGTTGACGAGCAGCCGACCGTCTCGAACCCAAACCTCTGCGCGTTGGCGAGGGCGACGGAGACGACTCGATCCTTGAAGCTGAGGGTGGGAAAACAGACGGCGTCGTTCTTGATGTAGAGATGATTCGCGCCGATGCGTTTGCCAAGATTCTTCGCTCGGACTAAGGGCGTAAAGCCAACCGGAAGGTCGGGCTGGAAGCCCTCCGGGATAGGCAGCAGGGCTGCATAACGCCAGATGTTCGCTGGGCCTGCGGCGATCGTTTGCCGGGTGAAGGCATTACGGGCTGCATCGAGGTCGTAGGCGATCTCAAGTGGCGCCAGACAGTCCGGGCACGCCGACAGCGGCTGATTGCCGAACCTTCTTCCGCACTCGTTGCACTTCAGCTCGTACCGGCTACAGGAATAGTTCATCGCGCTCTTTCCGAGAGGAAGGAGGTCTGAATCTGTTTGACGTGTCTCTTATGGGGTGACGGATGCGGCCTGGGAGGTGAAATACGGGGTGCAGGCCTTGAATCCGGACTGCGTGCTCCGAATCTCATGTTCCCTGTCTCGGCCGAAGGCCTTCCCAGGAGAGAGTTGACACCGGTACGTCTTTGTTCTGTCCGGTTGTCGTGGCGTCAAAGGGCTCGTCCCTCAACCACTCTGCATGAAATTCAAATCTGCCGAAGCAGACTGGAATAGTACATTTGTAACATGCCTTGTACGCCGCTGCAACTTGAGCGTTATCGTTTCTTTTTCACCGCACGCATCAGTCAGGCCGTGCGCAGGACGATGCTGCTTACGCCAGCGGCGAAGGCAGCTGGATCGAACTCCGTCCGCACAATGTCGTCAGGACAGTCGGTTAGGTTGGCGACACGCCAGTTGCATACGAAGGCGACGGTCTGCTCAGGCTGCGCCGTCTTGATTTCGGCACACATATGTTCCGCATGCTTGATCCCGCTCTCGCCTTCCACATCGATCAACACGAGGTCGTACTGACGGCTCCAGAACATGGAAAGCCCTTCCTGATGATTCAGCGCGGAGTCCACCTGAAAACCTTGCAGCCGCAGCACCTGATCGCGCAGAGGACGAATGGTTTCGCGAGTGCAGATATGCAGAATATTTCGAAGGGTGTCGGCGGCGGAACTCATCTCGTCTCGATTCTTCTTATGCAGCAGGATTTCAGAGTGCACCGTTTCGCCGGATTCAACGGTAATGCATTCAGGCGAGGCGCTTTCGCTCCATAGTATCTCCTTGCAGTTGCCAGGCGTCCAATTATTTTGACAAAATGGACAGCACAGTATTGCGGCTAAACGCTGCATGCCGTCTTATCCCGAGCGGTATCTCCTCTGGAGATCCAGCCGATCAGCACCCTGTAGGGCTCGCGCGCATTCGGCTGCTTTCTGCATTTCTTCTTGAATCGGAATAAGTATTTTCGCCAGGGCAGTGCGGCTTTGGTCATCAAGTGCTACGCAGGATCGTAGTTGAGATTCTGCCCTAACCATCGCTCAACCTCGCCTACACTCATTTGCTTGCGCTCCGCATAGTCTGCAACCTGGTCCCGGTCGATCTTGCCAAGGGAAAAGTAGCGTGACTTCGGGTGCGCGAAGTAGAGTCCGCTCACGCTCGACCCAGGCCACATTGCGAACGACTCGGTGATCTTCATGCCTGTGTTCGCCTGCGCATCGAGCAAACGCCAAAGCGTTCCCTTTTCCGTGTGGTCTGGGCAAGCCGGATAGCCAGCTGCGGGCCGGATGCCCCGATACTTCTCCTGAATCATGTCCGTATAGCTTAGATTTTCATCGCAGCCGTAGCCCCATTCGTCTCTCACCCGTTTGTGCAGGCATTCGGCGAAGGCTTCCGCAAGGCGATCGGCTAGAGCTTCCGCCATGATGGCGTTGTAGTCGTCGTGCTCGGCTCGAAAGCTGTCGCAGAGTTCCTTTAAGCCGATGCCGCTGGTGACCGCAAAGGCTCCGATGTGGTCTGCGAGCCCGGTCTCTTTTGGTGCGATGAAGTCGGCGAGCGATCGGCAAGGCTCGCTGCCCTCACGATGGGCCTGCTGGCGGAGGAAGTGAAAACGCTCGAGCACCTCAGAACGCATGCTGCCGGCGTACAGAACGACATCGTCTCCAAAAGCGTTGGCGGGAAAGAAGCCATAGACACCGCGCGCAGTGATCAGGCTCTTGTCGATCATGCGATCAAGTAGAACGTTGGCATCGGCGAAGATCTGCCGAGCCTGTTCGCCCTGAGCCTCGTGGTCCAAAATGCGCGGGTAGATGCCTTTCAGCCCCCAGGTGTGGAAGAGCGGCGACCAGTCGATGAACTGGCGCAGCATCGCTAGAGGGAAGCCATTCAACACACGAACTCCGGTGAACGCAGGCGTGGGAATGTCTTCGGCGCTCCAGTCGACCGGCGTTCGCCTGGAACGGGCAGCCGCAAGCGAGACGACCTGCTGACGAGGCGCAGCGTGGGCCTTACGGAGCCTCTCGTAGTCGGCACGATGCTTCGCGACGAAGTCTTCTTTGCCGTCGTCACTCAGGAGACTGGTCGTCACGGGTACCGCGCGGCTGGCATCGAGGATGTGGACCACGGGCTGACTGTAGTGCGGGGCAATCTTCACTGCAGTATGCGCGCGGCTGGTGGTCGCGCCTCCGATCAGCAGGGGGAGTTTGAATCCTTGACGCTCCATCTCCTTGGCCACATGCACCATCTCGTCTAGCGACGGTGTGATTAAGCCGCTGAGACCGATCAGGTCCGCGTTCTCCGCCTTGGCGCGGTCGAGGATCTTTTCGCTCGACACCATAACGCCAAGATCAATCACCTCGTAGTTGTTGCACGCCAGGACCACGCCGACGATGTTTTTGCCGATGTCGTGGACGTCGCCTTTGACGGTTGCGAGCACGATCTTCCCTTGGGCCTTGACCACCTGGCCAGCCGCTTCCATTGCAGCTTTCTCGGCTTCCATGAACGGCGTCAAGTGGGCAACAGCCTTCTTCATCACGCGAGCTGACTTGACCACCTGCGGCAGAAACATCTTCCCGGCTCCAAAGAGATCGCCGACAACACTCATGCCAGCCATCAGTGGGCCTTCGATCACCAGCAGCGGCCGGCCAAGCTTGACACGCGCTTCTTCTGCGTCGACTTCGATATAGGTATCGATCCCCTTCACTAGCGCGTGTGAGAGCCGCTCCTCGACTGTTCCACTGCGCCATTCTTCGGCCTTCTTCTCGTCGACGGCCTTGCCTACATGCTTGAGCCTTTCGCCGTGCTCCACCAGCCGCTCGGTCGAGTCAGGTCGACGATTGAGCAGCACGTCTTCAACCAGCACCTTCAGCTCAGGCTCAATCTCCTCGTAGACTTCGAGCATGCCGGCGTTGACGATGCCCATGTCCATACCCGCTGCGATGGCGTGATAAAGAAACGCCGAGTGCATCGCCTCGCGCACCTTGTTGTTGCCGCGAAAGCTGAATGAGATGTTTGAGACGCCGCCCGACACCTTGGCATGGGGCAGGTTTGCCTTGATCCACCGAGTAGCGTTGATGAAGTCGAGCGCATAGTTGTTGTGCTCTTCCATGCCGGTAGCGACGGTCAGGATGTTGGGATCGAAGATGATGTCTTCGGGCGGGAAGCCGACGTCATCGATCAGTATCCGATAAGCGCGCTCGCAGATGCGAATCTTCTCGTCGTACGTCGCGGCCTGCCCCTGTTCGTCGAACGCCATCACCACCAACGCTGCACCATACTTCAGCACGGTGGCTGCGTTCTGCCTGAACTTGTCTTCGCCTTCCTTCAACGAGATCGAATTGACGATGCCCTTACCTTGCAGACACTTCAGCCCTGCCTCAATGACCTCCCACTTCGAAGAGTCCACCATAAAGGGAACCTTGGCGACCTCGGGCTCACTGGCCAGCAGTTGCAGATAGCGCGTCATCGCCGCGGCGCCGTCGATCATACCCTCGTCCATGCAGATGTCGAGGACGTTCGCGCCGTTCTCCACTTGCTGCCGGGCGACACTGACCGCCTCTTCGTACTTGCCTTCTTTGACCAACCTGGCGAATTTGGGAGAACCGGCGACATTGGTCCGCTCACCAATCATGATGTAGACGCCGGGCTGCTGGGTGAAGGGCTGCGATCCGGAGAGACGGAGCGGCTTGGTCTCTGGCTCCGCGACCACGCTCTCTGCTCGGCTCAAGCTGCGACCTCAACCCGATCGAGTTTTCGCGGTGCCTTGCCTTCGATCGCCTTGGCTATGGCGGCGATGTGCTCGGGCGTGTTGCCGCAGCAGCCTCCTGCAATATTAATCAGACCACCGTCTGCGAAGCCGCCAAGATAACGCGCCATGTCTTGCGGGCCGAGATCGAATCCCGTCTCGGAAAGCGGGTTGGGCAGGCCGGCATTTGGATAACAGGAGATCGCCACGTCTGCCTTATCCGAGAGCTCCTCAAGGAACGGGTACATCAGGTCGGGACCAAGAGAGCAGTTGAGCCCAACCGACAGCGGCTTGACATGCTTCACTGCGTTCCAGAACGCCTCCGTAGTTTGGGCGGAGATCAGCGTCTCCCCGCCACGGCCAACTGCCGCCGAGATCATCACCGGAAGTTCCTTGTGCTTCGCTGCCAGACCATCCTGATCGAACACCTCACGAATGGCAACCAGAGCAGCCTTGGCATTGAGCGAGTCAAAGATGGTCTCGACAAGGAGCAGGTCTGAGCCGCCAGATATCAGAGCACGTACCTGCTGCATGTATGCATTCTTCACTTGGTCAAACGTAACGACGCGGAAGCCTGCGTCATCGGCATCAGGTGAGTTCGACAGCGATACGGTAAGCGGCCCGATCGCACCCGCGACGAACCTCTGACGTCGGGTCGCGTTCGCAGTTCGATCAGCCCACTCACGGCACTGCCGGGCGGACTGCTCATTGATCTCCCACGCAAGATCGTTGAGCATCGGGTCATCGATGATCTTCTGGTAGAACTCCGGATCCTTCCGGCCGCCATGCTCGCGCGGGTCCTCGACGAAGAACTCGCTCTGCGTGATGCTGGTCGCGCCGAAGGTATTCGTTTCGATGATGTCGGCGCCCGCATCGAGAAAGCGCCGATGAATGTCGCAGATCATTTTCGGCTGCGTCAACGAAAAGAGATCGCCGTTGTTGAGCAGGTCCTTGCTCGAGTCCTTGAAGCGTTCACCGCGAATATCTGCTTCCTTCATGCCATAGGTACGAATGGTTGTCCCCATCGCGCCATCGATGATGGCGATACGGCTTTGCAGGATCGCTTCAAGTGCATGTGGGTGGCGTGGCGTCATCTCTTCTGATGTCCTTCTATGATGGCGCGGTGCAGGGTCGCCAACTGGAAGCCGATCGTCTCGCTTGCGCTTCGTGTAAGACCGTTATGCGAGAATCTCGGCCTCATCCTGGTTTGACCGTACCGCGTCCGGCAGCTGCGGCGTCGGCACCAGCAGATCTTCCTTGCGCATAACCAGATTTGTGGCGTTCAGCGTGGCCAGTTCGAAGCCGTGGCCGTGAGTGATGGCATCGGTCGGGCATGCCTCGACGCAATAGCCGCAGAAGATGCATCGGTTGTAGTCGATGTTGTAGACCTTCGCATAGCGTTCAGCGCTGGAGATCCGTACGGCCTCTGTGTTTTCGGCCGCTTCGATGTAGATGCAGTTTGAAGGACAGGCAGCGGCGCAAAGGAAGCACGCGACGCACTTCTCCAGCCCATTCTCATCGCGCTGCAGCTGGTGTTTGCCGCGGAAGCGCTCCTCAAACTTAGCGCCGCGCATGGGGCCTTTGCCATCCGGGTAGTTCTCAACCTCGGTCGGCTGAAACATCTCCTTGAACGTGATGCTCATTCCCTTGGCGATGGCTGCGGCGTCGCGGACAATAGACATACCTTGAGTATACGACGGCTAAGCGATAGGCTGAAAACCATGAAAAGGCCTTACTCAGCCGCGTTCCACCTGCTTTGTCTTTTCTCGTTGGCCATAAGCCTCGCCATTCTTCCTGCTCAAACAGTGCCGATGGCGGACTCTACGGAAAACGGGCATGCGCCTGCGCAACCCTCAACCAGCCTGACCCTGACCATCGATGGCAAAGCGACGACGTTATCTGTAGCCGATCTGCAGGCAATGCCGCAAAAAACAATCACCGTCCGCAACGAGCACACCAAGTCTGACGAGAGCTATACCGGCGTACTGCTGAGCGACCTGCTGGCGAAGGCCGGCTTTCCTGTAGATAAGACGACTCACCGCAAGATGCTGCGCAGTTATCTCATTGCAGAAGGAATAGACAAATACTGGGTTCTCTACTCGGTCACTGAAGTCGAGCCGTCGGAGCACAACGCTGATGTAATCGTCGCTACCAGCATGGGAGGCAAGGCGCTCGGCGCCGACGGAGCACTGAAGCTGATCGACAGCTGTGACAGGAAGCCGCAGCGCTGGGTTCGTAATCTGAATGCCATCACCATAAAGACTGCTGAGTAACTCTGCTGCGGATCACAATTTGCGATGAACCGTGACAGGCAACCGCTCATCTTGCCGTAACAAGCCACCGATACTCTGGTACTCGCCGTCTGATAGTACGAACAGGAGGCCAGTATGCCGAAGAAAGTGCCACATCGCCCCACCCAGTACGCCAAGAAGGACTTCGACGCAGCCTCTCGACCACTGACCGCCACCAACGCCGGCGACCAGCCGATCTTTTCGCAACCTGTGCCGACGCCTGATCCGACCAGCTTCAAGAATCCGGTTACCGATAAGAAGTACAGAGGAATCGCGACCCTCAGCGCCGTGCCCCAGCCTCGCGGAGGAGCCGTCGAACCCGTCCTCACCCTCCAGCAGGCTTACGGCCAGGCGGGCGCGGCAAAGATCAAGGCTATCCAGCAGGCGCAGCAGATCGTGTTTCACTCCGTCGGCGATACTGGCAGTGTGATCGGACCGGCCACGCAGTCGCTGGTCGCCGACAAGATGGTCAGTGATTTTACCGAGGCGAACGCTGCCGATGTGCCCTCCTTCTTCTTTCACCTGGGCGATGTCATCTACTACTTCGGCGAAGCTGCCTACTACTACGATCAGTTCTACGAGCCCTACCGTTCCTATCCGGCGCCTATCTTCGCTGTCGCCGGTAATCACGACGGCGTCGTTTACCCGAACGATCCGGCTCCTACGCTCGATGCTTTTCTGCGCAACTTCTGCGCGGCGACGGCGGCCCAGTCCGCTGACTCCGGCAATCTCCTTCGCACGACCATGATCCAGCCAGGGGTGTACTTCACTCTCGAGTGCCCGTTCGTTCGCATTCTGGGCCTGTACAGCAACGTGCTCGAAGACCCAGGCGTCATCTCCGGGGAGCATGGCGAGAATACGATCCTCGACGATCGCCAGACCACCTTTTTGACCGCTGCATTGAAGCGGGTGAAGAGCGAAAAGTTCGGCGGCGCTGTTATCATCGCAGTCCATCACCCTCCCTTCACCGGCGGTACTGTTCACGGCGGCAGTCCGGCGATGCTCCAGGATATCGACGACGCCTGCACCGCTGCGGGCGTCTGGCCGCATGCAGTCTTTTCGGGCCACGCACACAACTACCAGCGCTACGTGCGCACCATGAACAAGCTCCAAATTCCCTTCGTTGTCGCAGGGTGTGGAGGGCATTCGCCGCTCTCGAAGATGCGCGGCACTTATCGAACACCCTACGTGATCGACAACACATTGACACTTGAAAATTATGACGACACGGACTTTGGCTATCTTCGAGTTATCGTCAACGCGACGACGATGCGCATCGAGTTCCACCCAGAGAGTGATGGTGGCATAACCAAGACGCCGAACGACGTCGTAACCATCACGCTGGCTAACCACACGGTAAGCTGAGCGAACGGCTTAGTCGATCCCCAGCTTCCTCCACAGCGTATCCACTCGCGCCTTCACGTCCGGGCTCATCGCAAGCATCGGCGGCCAGGGTCGCGTGAAACCCTCCGCTGCCCATTTTCTGGTTGCGTCGATTCCCATCTTGCTTCCGTAGTTCGGCAGCCGGCTTGCATGATCGAGCGAATCAACAGGTCCTAGCGTGAACTGGATGTCGCGCTCCGGGTCGATGTTGTTCGCGGTGCGCAGCGTCACCTCAGCCAAATCCTGAACGTCGCAGTCTTCATCCACGACGATGATGCACTTCGTAAACATCGCCTGTCCCAACGCCCAGATGCCGCTCATGACCTTCCGAGCGTGTCCCGCATAGCTCTTGCGGATCGAGACGATCATCAGGTTATGAAACACGCCCTCTGCGGGCAGATTTACATCGACAATCTCGGGCAACGTAAGCTGCATCAGTGGCAGGAAAATCCGTTCGACGGCCTTGCCCATCCAGGCATCTTCCATGGGCGGCTTACCCACCAGGGTCGCCGCATAGATTGGGTCTTTACGATGCGTGATACAGGTCAGATGAAAGACCGGGTATTCGTCCTGCATCGTGTAGAAGCCGGTGTGATCTCCGAAGGGTCCCTCAGTACGTAACTCCCCAAGTTGCACATAGCCTTCGAGGATGTACTCGGCGTGCGCCGGCACTTCAAGGTCGACAGTCTCCGCCTTTACCAGTTCGAGCGGCTTCTGCCGGAGAAAGCCCGCGATCAGATACTCCTCTATCTCGGGAGGCGCAGGCACGATTGCGCTGAAGGTTGTCGCCGGGTCTGTGCCGATCGCGACCGCCACCTCCATGCGGTCGCCGCGAATCTTCGTCACAGTCGTCCTATCTAGCGTTTCAAGCGACGAGGCAGCCGCTGTGCCACCGGCAGTCAACGCCATCAAATCGACGCGCACAGCAGGATCGCCGGAGGCATCGCGGAGTCTATCGCGCATGTGCTCGGCCGCCACCTTCTGGCGCTGCCAGTGCATGCCCGTGGTCTTGGCGTCGTACACCTGCATACGATACATGCCGACATTGCGCTTGCCCGACTGGCCACCAGAGCTGCGGGGATCGCGCGTGATTACGCAGGGTAGCGTGATGAAGCGGCCTCCATCCTGGGGCCACGTCTTCAAAATCGGCAGCGCAAACAGATCGACATCTTCTCCGCGCTGGATAACCTGCTTACAGGCTGCGTCTTTGGCCGCGATCACCTTGGGGAAGAAACTCCCTACTTCCGCCAGCATCGGCAGCATCTTCAACTTGTCCATCAGGCTGGTCGGCGTCTGCGGCTTCAGCAGTGTGCGAATGCGGTTCGCAATGTCGTCCAGCGAGTCGGTCTCAAGCGCCAGCTTCATGCGCCGCTCGCTGCCGAACTGGTTCATCAGAACACGCGCGCCAGGATGGCCCTTGACGTTCTCAAATAGCAGTGCCGGGCCACCCGCCTTTGCCGTGCCTCGACCCATCTTTGCGGCGCGGTCCGCAATCTCTGCCATCTCGAGAATTGGGTCTACTGCTACGCCGATACGCTTCAACTCTCCGGCTCGTTCGAGTTGCTTGATCCAATCTCGTAGATCGTCGTAGGCCAATTCGCTCTCCTGCCGGTGCAATTCAGCCCGGACTCAATGGTAACGGTTCTAAGGAACGATGCGGGCGCAAGCCTCGAGCGGAGCATCTCTTCTCAACCAGGCCGATCATCGCGCTCAGGCCAATTGCGAGAAACGGACGAGGCATTACCGATTCGACTCGCGGCTCCGTTACTGGAGCGAAACCATCGAATCGGAGTGGACGGGAAGAATCTTCTCCACAACGCTTGAATCTGGTGTCTCTTTGACATACTCAACCAGCGGATAGCCCGCGTCTTTCCATCCTTCGAAGCCGCCACGCAATGGGCGCACCCGGTAGATCCCGAGTTTATGAAGCTGAAGCGCAAGTTTGGCGCTGGTCTCCTCGCTGGGGCAGGTGCAGTAGAGAATGACGTCTCGATCGCGAGGAATAATCTCGCTATGCTGCTTCAGCTCGTTCGGTCCAATGCGCAGCGCGCCGGGCAGCACGCGCGGATCCGGCAGGTAATCCAAAGGATGCCGCAAGTCGACGATGAAAGGAGGGGTACCGCCGCTTAGTTCGGCATGATCGAGCATAGCCTTCAGTTCCGCAGGCTCTAGTCGAAGCTCTCGCACATGCTGCAGAAACTTGCGCTGCCGAAAGACGCGGTAAGCAAAAAACCCGAGAACCATCAGGACAAAGATGACGAACGCAAAGTGTCCAAGCCATTGGAAGAACGGCGCACTCTTCTTTGCCAGATCGCCGAAGAAGCGACCGGCGAGAAGGTACGCTTCAGCCCAGATCAGGGAGCCGGTAAGATCGTAGACTAGAAACTTGGGCAGGGACATTCCACTCTGTCCTGCGATGGGAGGAGCCACAGTGCTGAGTCCGGGCACGAACTTGGCGAACAGCAGGGTTGCAGGCCCGCGCCGGGAGAAATAATCCTCCGTTTTGGTGACGCAGGTAGAAGCCTCGAACGAAAGACGGCAAACCATCTTGAGAACGCTGTTGCCATAACGCCGTCCCAGCATAAACCACGTCGAGTCGGCGATCGCGCACGCAGCCAGAACAGCCATAAGAACAAAAGCGTGATGAATACGATGGGTCGCCGTCATCGTTCCCGCGGTCAGCAGAAGAGGGATGCTTGGGATGGGGATCCCGAGTTGCTCCGCCAGCACCCAGACGAAGACAATCAGATACGCGTAATGGACGAAGAAGACAATGGCGATCGGCATGTCGGACTACTTACTCTTCTGATGAAGGACGGCGCGTTTCGATGCGGATTTGAAATTAAAGGTACACGGCCCGGCCGTAGGAAGCGACCGGGCCGAGAGAGTTCGAAGAGGCTATTTATCCAGAATCAGCGGCATCTCGACCAGATGTTGCCCGATGAACCACGACTGGAGTTCATTCGGCCGGAGGATATCACTGACGACCATATCGTTGGTACCGAGATCTCCAGCTTTTTCGGCTGCTTCGCCGATATCGAGACAGCCTTTGATAATGGTCTTATGCGCTTCGAGCAGCCGTGAGATCTGCACCGGCACCTCTTCCTTACCGCGCGGCGGCCGCTGAATCTGAGTCAGCTCAGCCACATCCCCGCCCATCGCAATGCTCACTCCGCCAAGCAGCTGAATGCGCTCCGCGATCGTGTCCACCATCTCCACCTGCTCTTCAAAATGCTTGTCGAATAGCAGATGAAGCTGATAAAACGTCGGCCCGGAAACCTGCCAGTGGTGCTTCTTGTACATATCGCGAATCGCGATCGAATCGGCCAGCAGCTGATTCAACTTCCCGACCATATCGGCGCGCACCTTTGCGTCGAGCGGGTGCGGCATGTCCGCGATCACCGAACCGTACTTCTGGATCTCTTTCGCCTGCGCGTGCCAGTGGGGCGCAACATTTGCGTCGCCGGTATTCGCTTTCTTCATTGCAACAGCCATAGACCACCTCGGAGCTTTCTGATTTCTTCTATCAGATGCCGCAAAGCGCAGAGCCGGTTTTCCGGCTAGTTTTTGACCGTGACCTCTGGCGTAACGGACATGCCTGGCCTTAGCGCGTAATCGCCATTTTCCTGCTGTAGGTTCGTGAAATCAATGCGAACAGGTATACGTTGTACCACCTTTACGTAGTTTCCCGTCGCGTTCTCGGGCGGAAACAGGGAGAGCATGGATCCAGTGGCGCCGCCTATCTGCGTCACCTTGCCGTGGAACTTGCGTCCGCCGAGTGCATCCACCTTAAGAGTGACATTTTGTTCCTGCTTCATCTTGGCGAGCTGGGTTTCCTTAAAGTTGGCCGTCACCCACAGATTGGTCAGCGGCACGATGGTCAAGAGGTCCTGTCCGATGCTGACATTGGCTCCGACCTGCACATTCTTCTTATTCACGATTCCAGCAACGGGCGCAGTGATATGCGTGTAGCTGAGGTTAAGCATGGCCTGGTCGACTCTCGCCTGCGCTTGTTTGACGTCGGCGAGGGCTGAGTTTGCCCTTGCCTGCTGCACCCTGATCTGGTCCGGTGCGGTCTTTACCGACTGCGCCGCCGTAAACCTCGCCTGCGATAGCCTCTGCAGAGACTGGCTTACCGCTGCCTGCTGCGCAATGACCGTCGCCTCCGCCTCCAGTACGGCGGCTGTGTTTCCCGCATCTGCTGCCACCGCGCCGTCGTATTGCTGCTTGGAGATCACATCCTTCTGCACCAGAGGGGTGTAGCGCTCGACGTCCAGGTGAGACTTGATGGCGTTCGCCTTAGCCTGATCTACCCTGGCCTCGGCCGCCTGCGCCTGTTTGCGTGCCGCGTCGATTCCAGCCAGGGCGGACTGCACATCCGCCCCTGTCGTGCTTACGCTGGTCCTCGTATTAACGCCGGTAATTGGCACGCCTACGTTGGCCTGAATCGCCGCAGCCTGCGAGCTGGCCAGGTTTGCCTGCGCCTGCTCGAGCGCGACCCGATAGTCCTTTGGGTCGATCTCCGCAATGGCCTGTCCGGCCTGCACCGCCTGGTTGTCGTCGATATAGACCTTGATGACCTGTCCGGTCACGCGCGAGCTTACCTGATACAGGTCGCCGTCAACCTGAGCGTCGTCTGTATCCTCAGAGAAGGTTGACCTCCAGTAGAAGATTGCAGCGCCGATCACCAGGAGAATGACCACGGCGATGACAATGTATTTGCGGCCGGATTTCTTCTCCGGCGCCGGCTCATCGTCTTCATGCTTGTGCTGCTGGTCGTCGTCGCCTTGTTTGTCTCCCTGCTTCTGACCGCCGTTCTGTTTGATCTGCACGGTGCCGCTGATCTCCGCGGTCTGGCCGTCCTGCTTTTGATTCGGTTCGTCTGCCAAGGTCACTTTCCTCCGAGATAATCTTTGTAGTTGGTCTGCGCCGCGCCAAGCGCCCGGGCAAGCGAAAGCTTCGCTACATTGTGCTGATACAGGGCGCTGATGTACTGATCGTTGGCCTGTTCGGTCTGCGACTGTGCCTGCGAGACGGGCAGGTTGTCCGAAACTCCAGCATGAAACCTCTGCTGCGCCTCGCTGAGCGCTTCATTGGCCAGCTCTACATTCGAGTGCGTCGCCTCCACCAGCTTCGCCGCAGCATCAATGTCCAGCAGGCTATCCCGCACGTCCTGATTCACCTGTTGCACCTGGTCGGAAAGGCGTGCTCTTGCCTGTTCATACTGGGCGTCTGCCACCTGCTCCTGACCTCGCGTCTGCGCGATCTGCAGCACCGGCACGCTGACCTTGCCGGTCGCCGAAAACGTGCCATGCGAATGAGCCACCGTATCGCCGATGTCGCCATAGTCGCCCGAAGCGCTCACCACCGGCAACTGATAAGCCCAGGCCGAGGTCTTCTGATCCCTCGCCGCTTTTACCTGCTCCGCAGACGCCTTGAGATCCTTGCGTGTCTTCAGGGCTTGCTCGAATGCCATCTGCGGATCGACATGATCCAAAACCTGAAACGGGACCGCGTCGGTCAGCTGAAACATCTGATCGAGCGGCAAACCGATCGTCCGCGCCAGCGCCAGCTTGTCCTTCTCGTAGTTATTCTTGGTCGAGATCAGGCTCTGCTGTTCATTCTGGTAATCCACCTGGGCCCGCAGCACGTCGAGCTTCGGGCTGGTGCCTGCGTCATGCGCTGCAACCGCCTGGTCGAGCGAAACCTTTGAAGTTGCTAGCTGCGACGTCACCGCGTCGATTCGTGCCCGGTCGGCAATACAGAGTAAGTAGGCATTGCCCACTGTCAACACCACCATATCGCGAGCATCTTCCGCGGTCAGCTTGGCGCCCTCGAAGTTATGCTTCGAAGCGAGATAGTTCTTCAGGGCCGAGATGTTCACCAGGTTCTGCGTCAGGAAGGCACGAAAGTCCTCCACCTGGAATGGACCGACAATGGGTTGCAATCCCGGGAACTTCAACCCGAACGCCGCAAGATTGATCTGCTGAACCTCGATCGAAGCCGACGCCGTCACTGTCGGCAACAAGGCCTGCAACTCCTCGAGCCGCTGACCATTCGCGCTCTTCTCAGAAGAAGTTTGCAGAATCAAACCCAGGTTTTGCCTGAGTCCGCGCTGGATTGCGTCATCGAGTGAGAGATCCATCACGCTGCCGGTCGCCTTACCGGCTACTATGCTGCCTCTGAACGAATCCTGCGTCGGTGACGCGCCGTTCGACCCAGAAGCACTGTACAAATTCTGCTGCCCTGTGGACACGGCTGAAGCGCTTGCCGTAGTGCTGGAATTGCCACCGGTCGGTATCCCCGCCCCCGCTGTGCTGGCGGATGACGAAGACGTGCTGCCCCCGGCCTGCGCCCATGCCGCAGCAGATGCGAACACCAGGCAGAGGCAGACAAGCCGGGAAATTCCCGAGGCGCCATGCGCTGTCTTCTTTTCACTCATACGATTAATCGTACCCTGCATTGCTGATTCGTTGAAATCATTCGCCGCTTCTCTGGCGAAAAGCCAACAGCCCGATGGCCCGTTCTCTGCTGCTCGCTTACCTTGTGATGCGCCCGCGATTCGGAAATATTCAAAAATGGCTCAGGTACACTCGAACTCGCAACCAGTGCTCCATGACTGAGATGACATGTTTCTAGGGATCGATGTCGGGAACCGGAGGCATCCGGGCAGTGCTGATCGATCGCGGCGGCCGGCGCGGGGGATCAGGGCGCAGGTGCGGTGGGGATGGGCGTCCTTGAGCCGGGTTCGATCTCTGCCACTATCGGTACCAGTGGAGTCGTCTTCGCAGCCACCGGTAGCCCGGTAAAAGATCGGCTCGGCCGCCTCCACACCTTCTGCCACGCTGCATCCGACCGCTGGCACGTCATGGGCGTCACCAACGCTGCGGTTCTGAGCCTTCGCTACTTCCGCGACACCTTCAACACGCAGACGACCTACGAAGAGCTTTCCGCGGAAGCGGCCTCTACGCCGCCAGGCTTAGACGGTCTCCTGTATTCGCTTTATCTCTTCGGGGAACGCAAACCTCACCTTGACCCGGAAGCTCGAGCCGCCTTCGTCGGCATTGCCGCATCGCACCGCCTCGCGCACTTCGTCCGAGCGATATTGGAAGGCGTGGCCTTCAGTTTGCGGGATAGTCTCGGACTCTTCGAGGAGTTACAGATTCCAGTCACGCGCATTCGGCTCGGCGGAGGCGGCGCGCGAAGTGCTCTATGGAGACAGATCCGGGCCGACGTTTACGGCCATACCGTCGAGGTTCTGGAGGCCGAAGAGGGCGGAGCGTACCGCGCCGCTCTGCTCGCAGACACTGGCGTCGGAGCGTGGCCCAGCGTTGAGGCGGTCTGTACCGCCACCGTTCGCGTTGCTGCCTCTCTCGCGCCTCAGTCCGCCGCAACGATGGAAGAAGCATATCGACGCTATCTACACATCTATCCGGCATTGCGTGCAATCCGGTAAGTGTGCACCCAGAAAAGCAGCTCAAGCGAACCCATCCATGGTCTTAAGACTGGCTCGCCGGGCTGTTCGCGCTGTACAATTGGCATTCAGGCGGAGTACCGCAGTCGCATTACGATTCCCTGCAAGGGCAATCGTTGCTGTGGCAGAGTGCCCTTAGACCGCGGCGCTCATCGGTGCGGGACCGGAACGACCCGTCCTTCTGTAGAGCACGACCCTCCCCTGATCGCAACACTCCTGGTTGCTCGATAACCAATTCTCCCCTTGCCCCTGCGATCTGACGTGCATTGCGCATCATGCGCGACCCTGCGGGCTCGAATCCAGTTGCCTTGGTGAAACGAAAGGATTGCCATGCGCGACTTTATGCAAGCGTGTCTCACAGCCCGCAGACAACAGTGCGTTTCAAACGGAGCCAACGAGATCAGCCGGCAGCGTTACGGGCTGATCCTCGTCCTGTCGCTGCTTGCCGTGACAGGGTGCGGGAGAAATGTCGCCGGGACGGAGTTCCTCAGCAGCCCCAGCAGTCCAGTCAGCCCGGTCAGCACACCCACCCCAGCCGTCTCCGCCGTCTCGCTGGCCTGCAGCGCTCCGACCGTAGGCCCGGACGGGACCACGCAATGCAACGCCACGGTTCAGGGCACGGAAGTCTACACGTCCGCGGTCAGCTGGTCCGCCAGTGCGGGTGCGATCAACTCGAACGGTCTTCTCACCGCGCCACCCTCCCCTGGCACCATAACCGTGACGGCGACTAGCATTGAAGACCCGACGAAATCGGCTTCGGCGAATGTCACGGTCCAAACACCGCAGGCGTCCGCCCCCATCATTACCTTCATCGCAGCCGGCTGCCATCCCTCCACGGTCGCGCCGAACGCAACCTCGCAATGCGACGCAACGGTTCAAGGGACCGGCAGCTTCAGCTCCGCCGTGCGCTGGTCCGCCAGTGAAGGCGCCATCGATGCGAACGGGATCTTCACCGCACCTGCCGCAACCGGCAGCGTCATGGTGACCGCCACCAGCGTGCAGGATTCAACAAAGTTCGCGACAGCGACAGTAGCGGTCAGCGCGCAGCCGGCTCCCTCTTCCGTCACGGCCGTCGTACTGGCCTGCAATCCCTCTCCTGTCGACACAAACGCAAGCTCGCAGTGCAGCGCAACGGTTCAGGGGATGGGAGATTACGACCCCGCCGTGCAGTGGTTCGCCAGTGCGGGAAGCATCGATGCCAACGGACGCTTCACAGCACCTGCCTCCCCCGGCATTGTCAAAATCATCGCCGCCAGCAAGCAGGACCCAACCAAATCGGCGAGCGCATCGCTTAGCGTGCAACCAACCGGAACGACGCCGGCTCCCCCCGTCATTACCTCTCTCGCGGCAGTCTGCAATCCGTCTGCGGTCAAGCCGAACGCAACTTCGCAGTGTGTGGCATCGGTTCAGGGCACAGGAAGCTACAGTTCCGCAGTGAACTGGTCGGCAAGCGCAGGGTCTATCGGGCCGAACGGGGGGTTCACTGCACCGGCTTCGACAGGAACCGTGACGGTGACAGCAACCAGCCAGCAGGATACGACTAAGTCGGCAAAGACTTTGATCGCAATCAGCACGCAGTCGGTCCCGTCCTCCATCACCTCGGTCCTGTCAAACTGCAGTCCTTCGTCGATTGCAACCGGTGCAAGCTCACAATGCAGCGCCACCGTGCAAGGAACCGGGAGCTACAACTCGGCAGTCAAATGGTTCGTCAACGCAGGCTCCATCAACGCGAATGGACTCTTCCTCGCCCCGGCTTCTGCAGGTAACGTCGTGATCACTGCGACCAGCCTTCAAGACACAAGCAAATTCGGCAGCACGAACGTTACGGTGCAGCCTGCTCCACCGGCAATCAGCTCGGTCGGAGTGGCTTGCAACTCCTCCACACTTGCTCCAGGCGCCACTTCCCTGTGCATAGCCGCGGTGCAGGGTATAGGCGCGTACAGCTCTTCGGTCAGATGGTCCGCGAGCGCGGGCAGCATCAACTCCAATGGCTTGTTCTCCGCACCCTCCTCCTCAGGCACGGTGACCATCACTGCCACCAGTATCGAGGACGGCTCGAAATCGGGCAGCGCAGCAATCACGGTGCAACCGCAGCAGCCCCCCACGCTGCAGAGCAGGCACGTCGTGATCGTCATGGAGGAGAACGAGAGCTACTCCACGGTGATCGGCAGCGGAAGCTCGTGGCCGAACTTGAACAACTTGGCGGCGAATGGAGCTCAGCCCACCAACTATTACGCCGATACTCATCCCTCGATCGGCAACTACCTCATGCTGACCACAGGACAGGTGCTCACCAACGATGACAACTCCACTACGGTGTGGAACGTAGACAATCTCGCACGTCGCATGCTGGCTGGCGGCGTCTCGTTCCGGATCTACGCCGAGGGGATAAGTCAGGGATATCTGGGCGGCAACACGGGGGCTTACCTGCTCCGGCATAATCCCTTCGCGCTGCTCTCTGACATCGCCGATAGCTCTCAGGTGGCGAATCAGCACCTGTTTCCCTTCACTCAGTTTGCCGCCGACGTGGCCGGCGGAACCCTGCCCGAGTTTTCCTTCATTGTTCCGGACGTCAACGACGATGCGCACAACGGGACGCCTCAGCAGGCAGACGCCTGGTTGCAGACGCAGGTGGTTGCGCCCCTTTCCGGCTACTCGGCATTTGGTCCCGGAGGAGACGGCGTTTTGTTCGTCACCTTCGACGAAGCGGCCACCAGCGATTCCAGCTACGGCGGAGGTCACGTCGCGTCCGTTCTGTGGGGACCGGCGGTCAAAGTCGGCTACACGCAGACCTCCTCGACGGTGTATCAGCACCAAAGCGAGCTCCGCACCGTGATGGAGTTGCTTGGTCTTCCGAACCCACCGGGCGCTGCAGCTTCGGCGCCCGCCATGACGGAGTTCTTCAAGTAATGCGAGTTTCGCGGCAAGCAGGCGAACGTTTGCCGCAGGATTCGAAGCGTGAGGAACGCTAACAGAAGAGCCGCGGCGGAGGTGTGCACCCGGCGGGATCCGCCTTCGAATAAGTGGCGAAGTTCCATGCCTTCGATATTTGTAAGACTCTCGTGATGTCTCTACGCGAATGAACTTGGTAGCGTATAGAGATGGAGAAGGCGAGCTCTATCTTTGCAATTGCCGTTTGGATTGGAACCATCGGGACTCAAGAACAGAATTTGGGACAAATTCCGGGCCAGACTGCGGGAGCAGCGATTGATCTGCCCACCAGCAAGCAGATCGTGCGACCCGTGCCAGGATCGCCGAAGCAGCTGAACAGTCTGCCGATGTCGATGGCCGTCTCGCCGGACGGGCGCTACGTTGTCTCCGTCAACGCCGGGTACGGCACCTTCGAGTCGAACTACATGCAGTCGCTGGCGGTGATGGACACACGCACTGGAAAGGTCGAGGATTTTCCCGAGACTGCAACGGCTCCGAAGGCGAATCAGACGCTGTATTCGGGGCTGGCATTCAGCCGGGACGGCAAGCACCTCTACGCCAGCATAGGCTCTATCTCTGATCCGCTGGGCGAGGCCCCCGGCGATACGGGCAGCGGAGTCGCTGTCTATGGTTTCAGCTCCGGCCCCGGCGGAGTCAAGATCGCGTGGGAAAGGATTCTCAAGATTCCGCTGCAGCCGCTAGCTCCGGGACGCAAGACCATGCTCCTCGGCCATATCACCGGAGACAAAGGAGTGCCGTTTCCTGCGGCGATTGCGGCGTTGACCGTTGCCGGATCGGAGAAGCTTCTAGTCGCGGATAATCTGTCCGACGATGTGCTCTTGATGGATGCCGCGACGGGCACGATCGAGCGGAGGTTCGATCTTTCCGAAAGCGCCGCAGTGCCTTCCACGTATCCCGTGGCGCTCAGCGTTGCGAAGGATCATACGCGGGCCTTCGTGGCGTTATGGAATGCCAGCGAGATAGTCGAGCTGGATCTGCTGAAGGGCACAGTAAGCCGCAAACTGGCACTGCTAAAGCCTGCAGGCGCCATGGCGTCCGGCACCCATCCATGCGCGCTCTTGATCTCCAGCGACAATCGCACGATGTATGTGGCGCTCGCGAACCGGGACGCCGTCGCAGCGATCAATGTCGGCCAAAAGCAGTTCTCGGTAAAGGGATATTTCGATACCCGGCTGCCCGGGCAGAGCTACTTCGGAGCCGAGCCTGAGGCGCTCGCCCTCTCCCCGAGCGGTTTGCGGTTGTATGTGGCCAATGCGGCCTCCGATGCGATCGCCGTGATCAATACGACCCGTCTGACACAGAAGGCTTCCAGAGAGGGCATGGTCGAGCCGATCGGGTTCGTGCCAACCGAGTGGATGCCGATGGCCATGAGCTTCGACCACGGCAAACTGTATATCGCGACCGCCAAGGGCAAAGGAACCGGACCAAACAACTTCGCACAGCGCCAGGTGCCCGGCGTGATCGGAAGACGCGGCCCCGCAACCTATGTCGGAACGCTGCTCCACGGATCGCTGGCTGTCCTGAACAGCACAGATATCGAGCGGGCGTTGCCAAGATGGACGGAGGAAGTTCTGCAATCGAACAGGATGAAAGCGGCAGAGGAGAAGCTCCCATTTGCAGCCGGCGCGAATCCCATCCGACACGTGATCTACATCATCAAGGAGAACCGAACTTATGATCAGATCTTTGGTGACCTGAAGCAGAATGGAAAGCCGGTAGGCAACGGCGACGCGAGCCTGACGATGTACGGAGAGGATGTAACTCCTAATCAGCATAAACTCGCGCTGCAGTTTGGTGTCCTCGATAACTTCTACGACTCCGGCGAAGTCTCGGGCGACGGTCATATCTGGTCGACTGCGGGCATCGGCACGGATTATCTAGAAAAGACTTGGCAGCAGAACTATCGGGGCAATCAGCGAACCTACGACTTCGAAGGAGTCGTCGCCGAAGGCTATCCCATCCTGCAAAAAATTCCCGATGTGGCCGAGCCTGCAAGTGGATATCTGTGGGGCAACATGGCGCGGCACGCGAAGACGTATTACAACTTCGGCGAGTACATCTCTTCAACCTTCTGCGATGTAAAAGAAAGCGTCAGCGCGCAGGAGGGTCCTCTGCTCGAAGGGCATCATTGCACGAAACCTTCAATCCTGCCCGGAGAGGCGATCCCGGAGCAATGGGGCGGCGGCATCAACCAGTGGCCGTGGCCAATTCCCCTCATCGCAACAAACATTGCGACGAAGCCGGAGTTGATCGGACACTTTGCAACGGAGCAGCCGGACTTCAATCTGCGGATTCCCGATCAGATCAGGGCAGAGGTATTTCTGAAGCATTTTCAAAAGTGGAAAGCCGATCGCGAGGCAGGCAATGACACCATGCCCAACTTTATCGTGCTGCGCTACCCGAACGATCACACTGCGGGAACCATCCCCGGCGGACCCACGCCGCGTTCGTCCATCGCGGACAACGATCTTGCCATCGGCAGGACGGTCGAGGCGGTCTCTCACTCGCCTTTCTGGAACGACACCGCGTTTTTTATCCTCGAAGACGATGCGCAATCCGGCGCCGACCACGTCGATGCGCATCGCAGCCTCGCTTTAGTCATCAGCAAGTATTCGCCGCGGGGTGCGAATGGAGCGGCCTTTACGGACAGCCGGTTTTATTCCACCGTGAGCGTCATTCGAACCATGGAGACCTTGCTCGGTGTTCCGCCCTTGAACAACAACGACGCATTCAGCTCGATGATCGGATCGCTCTTTGCGGGTCCCGGCGATCAAGTTCCTTTCAGCGCTGACTACAAGAACAGGGACAACGGCATGATTTATACGGCCAATCTGCCGACCGCGCCGGGAGCGAAGGAGTCAAGCAGGATGGACTTCCGCCACGCAGACAGAGCAGACACCCAAAAACTGAACGCCATCCTATGGCAGGACGCGATGGGCACAAAGCCGCTTCCAGCACAGCTCAAGCAGCGGAGCAAAAGATCCAGAAAGGACAACGATGATTAGCAGGCATACGGCGAGCGAACGAACACCGGATGAAAGTTGTCAAGGAGCTAGCTGTCGATGCTTTCGAGAGCTTCTGCTTCTGACATAAGATGATTTGTGACAGAGGTCAGGCAGAATTGTGAGTACGCATGCGAGCACAAGTTTGACAGATATCGGGGTCGCCGTGATCGGCTTCGGCCTTGCCGGCCGCGTCTTCCATGCGCCATTCGTCAGCGCGGTTCCCGGCCTGCGCCTCGAAGCCATCGTGCAGCGCCAAGGCAACGAAGCGTCCAGAGCCTATCCCGCCGCTCGCATCCTGCGCTCGGCGAGCGAAGCTCTTAGCGATGCCGCCATCCACCTCATCGTAGTGGCCACACCGAATGAGACGCACTTTGAGCTCGCCAAGCAGGCCTTGCTCGCCGGCAAGCACGTCGTCATCGACAAACCCTTCGCCGCGACTAGCGAGGAGGCGCTTGCCTTGAAGCAGCTCAGCGAACAGGGTGGACTCATTTTGGCCCCCTTCCACAATCGACGCTGGGACGGAGACTTCCTCACCATTCGCAAGCTGCTCGCCGAAGATGCGGTCGGCCGACTCGTCACCTACGAGTCGCACTTCGACCGCTTCCGACCGCTGCCTCGCGAGAACACCTGGAAAGAAGGCCCAAGCCCCTCGCATGGGCTACTCTTCGATCTTGGCCCCCATCTGGTCGATCAGGCTCTCGCGCTCTTTGGCGCCCCCCAGGGGATCACCGCAAACGTTCGCAAAGATCGCGACCAGACCAACATCGAAGACGCCTTCGACATCACACTCGAGTATCCCCGCCTACGTGCGCACTGCCGCTCGAGCATGCTCGCCTGCGATGCCGCCCCACGCTTCCTGCTGCACGGTACCCGCGGCAGCTTTAAAAAGTACGGCCTCGACCCGCAGGAACCCGCGCTCGTGGCGGGAGCACAGGTCCCCCGCATGGACGCAGGCGAATGGCTCGCCGATCCGAAAGATGACTGGGGCACCCTGACCGTTGCCCGCGACCCTGCCGATCCAACCGATCTGACCCGCACCCGTATCGAAACCGAACACGGAGACTACCGCCTCTACTACGCCAACGTCCGCGACACTATCCACGGCAAAGCCTCACTCGCCGTCACCCCGGAGGACGGCTACCGCACCATCAAGCTGCTGGAGGTTGCTCGTAAGAGCAGCGAGGAAAAACGCACGCTCCCCATTCCATTTTGAAGATTGGTCCGTTCTGCAGACACATCGCGACCGGGCATACCTCAATTCTCGTTCAACGCTTCAACGAAGGAAGCGGGCGGTTCCCGGCACACGCGTAGCAGTTAGGAACTGCGAGCTGCTTGGTAGAGTAGAGGCCAATGGAAAGCGAACAGACAAACAGATCCTATGCACTCCCGAAAGGCTTTGCCTGGGGAGCCGTCAAGGCAGGGATCAAGGCGAGCGGCAACCTGGACCTCGCGATCGCGATCGCGCCGAACTCGGCCAATGCTGCGGCGATGTTTACGAAGAACCAGGTGGTAGCAGCTCCGGTCACAGTGGGACGCAGGCATATAACCGCTACACAGGGCCGCGTAAGCTCGGTGCTGGTCAACGCAGGAAATGCCAATTGCGCCACCGGGGAGCGTGGAATCGATGCCTGCGTGCAAACCTGCATCGCCACAGCACAGCACTTCGACTGCCTCGTTGATCAGGTCTTCCCGTCTTCGACTGGCATCATCGGCGTGCCATTTCCGACTGACAAAATCCTGACCGCGATGCCCGCGTTGAAGCAGACGACAGGCAGGACGGAGGAACACGCAGAGAGATTCGCCCAAGCGATCATGACTACGGACACCAAGCGGAAGATCGCGCGTGCCATCGTCGAGGTGGAGTGCGCCCATTTCAAGATCTTTGGCACCGCGAAAGGCGCGGGAATGATCCATCCTCTCCTGGGGCCGCCGCACGCGACCATGCTCGTGTATCTCTTTACCGACATCGGCGCAGAGAGCGGCCAGTTGAGCGCCCTGCTAGAGCCTGCGGTAGAAAGCAGCTTCAACTCAATTTCAATCGATGGTGACACTTCGACTAACGACACCGTGCTTCTGCTGGCAAGCGGCGCAAGCGGCGTGGTGCTGAATGAGCGCAGCCGAGAAGCGTTTGCGAATGCACTGAATCTAGTCTGCAGCTCCCTGGCCCACCAGATCGTCGACGACGGCGAAGGCGCAGGGCACGTCGTAACGCTGCACATCATCGGCGCGCGAACCGACGGGGAGGCGAAGCAGATCGCCCGGTCGATTGCCAATTCGCCGCTTTGCAAGACCGCCTGGTCGAGCGGCGATCCCAATTGGGGCAGGCTGCTGGCGGCGGCAGGTTACAGCGGCGTCGCGATCGATCCTTCGCTCATGACGATCGAGATAGGAGAGCAGCCGGTATTTGCCGCCGGAGAGCGTGCGCCAGGGTTCGACAAGGCGGCAGCCCACGCGGCGATGCTTGAGCGAGAGTTTACGATCAGTATGGATATGGGCGTCGGCACTGCAGAGTGCAGATTCCTGACCTGCGACCTGACAGAAGAATACGTTCGCATCAACGCGGAATATTCAACGTAGGCCAAAGCTTCAGCATGCAGCCGTCCCATGTAATGCGGGTGCCTCTAACTACACCCTGAACCTACATTCTGTCCTTGAAGATGACGTTTTCGCGCAAGCCTTATATCGTTATATATGGTGAGGGTCAGCAGCGATCACTCTCTGAATGGAGCAGGGATACGACATATGACAACGAAACTGGAAGACGCGTCGAAACAGGATTTTGCGGCAGAGGTGTCGGAGTGGATCGAGGCGTTTGACGACGTCGTAGCCCAGGATTGGGAGCAGGGAGCGGAGTTACTGGATGCCCTGCGTAAGCGCGCACGGGAGGCCGGAGTCCCCAATCCCAGCGAGTTGACCACGCCTTACCAGAACACCATCCCCAAGCATGATGAACTCCCCTATCCCGGCGACCTGAAGCTGGAGCGGCGTGTCGAAAGCCTGATCCGCTGGAATGCCATGGCTATGGTTCACGGCCAGAATAAGAAAGATGCCGGCATCGGCGGCCATATCTCCACCTACTCCTCACTGGCTACGCTGCTGGAGGTCGGGTTCAATCACTTCTTCCACGCAAAGTATCCTGGCGCGGACGGCCAGCACGATCAGCCGGGAGACTTCGTCTACTTCCAGGGCCATGCGTCGCCGGGCGTGTATGCACGCGCTTATCTCGAAGGACGATTCGACGATGACCGGCTGAAGAACTTCCGGCACGAGCTCCGCGACAAGCCAGGACTTTCTTCTTACCCTCACCCCTGGCTGATGCCCAACTTCTGGAACTTCCCTACCGTCTCGATGGGCATCGGGCCGCTGAATGCAATCTACCAGGCGCGATTCATGCGCTATCTCGAGAATCGCAAACTGATTCCCGTGACAGAGCGAAAGGTATGGGCGTTCGTCGGCGACGGCGAGACGGACGAAGTCGACAGCCTTGGTGCCATCGCGGTCGCGTCGCGCGAGAAGCTCGACAACCTGATCTTCGTGGTCAACTGCAACCTGCAGCGCCTCGACGGACCGGTGCGCGGCAACAAGCGCATCATCGACGAACTGGAGGGCATGTTCCGCGGAGCAGGGTGGAATGTCATCAAGGTGATCTGGGGTTCGGATTGGGATGCACTGTTCGAGCGCGACCATACCGGTCTGCTGCTGCGCCGGATGGAAGAGTGCGTCGACGGCGAGTATCAGAACTTCAAGGCCAAGGGCGGCGCTTACCTGCGCGAGCGCTTCTTCGGCAAATATCCCGAGCTGCTGGAGCTCGTCAAAGACATGACCGATCACCAACTCGGGGAACTGCTGCGCGGCGGTCACGATCACAAGAAGATCTTCAACGCCTATCAGCGGGCGACCGAGCACAAGGGCGGACCGACGGTAATCCTCGCGAAGACGGTAAAGGGCTTCGGCCTCGCATCGGCGCAGGCGCGGAACGCTACGCACTCTGAAAAGAAGCTGAGCGACGATGGGCTGGTCGCGTTCGTCAAGCGCTTCGATATTCCCATTCCTGAAGAGGCGGCTAAGAGCGGCGCCACCTACAAGCCGGCAGCGGACGCCCCGGAGATCGTGTACATGCAGGAGCGCCGCAAAGCTCTCGGCGGCTATCTGCCGAATCGCGAGAACCCCAAGGTTGACTTCAAAGCACCTGCTCTCGAAACTTTCGCGGAATGGACGAATGGGTCGAACAACCGCGCCGTCTCCACCACGATGGGTTTTGTCAGCATCCTCCGCCATCTTATGAAAGACCCTGCCATCGGCAAACTGATCGTTCCGATTGTGCCCGATGAAGGCCGCACGTTTGGCCTGGAGTCGGCAATCCGCCAGGTCGGCATCTACGCACCCGAGGGCCAGAAGTACAGCCCGCACGACGCCGACATGCTGCTCTACTATCGCGAGGACAAAGACGGACAGATCCTCGAGGAAGGCATCACAGAAGCAGGCGCCATGGCCTCGTTCACCGCGGCGGGCACAGCCTACTCGAACTACAAGGTTCCCGCGATTCCCTTCTACATGTACTACTCGATGTTCGGATTCCAGCGCATCGGAGACATGGCCTGGGCCTTTGCCGACTCGCGGGGCAAGGGTTTCCTTATGGGCGGAACGGCCGGTCGAACCACCATGCTCGGCGAAGGCCTGCAGCATCAGGACGGGCACAGCATCGTGCTCGCCAGCACAATCCCCACCTGCGCGACCTACGATCCGGCTTATGTCTACGAGCTCGCCGTGGTGATTCAGGACGGCATCCGCAGAATGTATGAGAACGGCGAAGACCTCTTCTACTACATCACCATGTACAACGAAGACTATGCGATGCCGGCCATGCCCGAGGGTGCGGCGGAAGGCATTCTGCGCGGCATCTACAAGCTCAAGGCCGCCACGGCAGACGCGATTGTCCAGTTGTTCGGAAGCGGTCCAATCCTCAATGAAGTCCTTCGCGCGCAGGAAATTCTTGCTTCGAAGTACGGCGTTCATGCTGACGTTTGGAGCGTGACCAGTTATACCGAGCTGCGCCGCGACGCACTTGCAGTCGAGCGTCGGAACAGGCTGCATCCGGCCGAGAAGGAGCGGGTGCCGCACGTGATTTCCGCCCTGAAAAACGCCAAAGGCCCGATCATTGCGGCCAGCGACTACATGAAGTCCGTGCCCGATCTGCTCTCGCCCTGGCTGCCTTCGCGCCTGGTAGCGCTTGGAACAGACGGCTTTGGACGAAGCGACAATCGCGAGCACCTGCGGCGACACTTTGAAGTGAGCGCCGAGGCAATCGTGGGAGCGACGCTCTCGAAGCTCGCCCGTGAAGGCAACTTCAAACCCAAGGCCGCTCAGAAGGCAATGGCTGAACTCGGCCTGGACCCGGAGGCTGTCGATCCGGCACGTGCTTAGCGCCGTCGTCGTATGCCGCTCGCGGTGCGAGTGGAAGCGACAGGAAAGATATCAATCGCTCGCAAAACCGCGGCCCAATCATGGCGAAGCAGAATGGGCCGGAGGCTATATTGCCTAAAACTGAAGTGCACGAAAATCCGCTCGTGCCGAACAGACGACTTCGTGAGATGTACGTGGCGATGGTCGAGGCCCGCCTGCTTGACGAGCATCTCTTAAAACACACGCCGCAGAACAAATCCCCACGGAAGTTGCCGTCGATCCACGGGCAGGAGGCCTGCCGTGTCAGCACGGCGATCGACCTCCAGCCAGGAGATCTGATCAGCGATACTCAACCCGGATTGATCTCGCATCTTCTGGCGGGAGTCACCGTCGAACGCCTGTTGCGCGGCATGAGCAAAGAGGCTGTTCGCGGCAGACAATCGACCGGCCAAAGCATAAAGAATCTGCCCAGCGTCATGGCCTGGATGAAGCCGGAAGACGACCGCTTGCGCCTTGCGATGGGAGCGGCTCTCTTGCTGAAGATACAGAAGCGGACAAACCTCGTTGTAGCCTATACCCGTCGCGGCGAAACCCGCAGAGGCGAGTGGCGCGCGATCCTCGAGATCGCCTCCTCACTAGAACTGCCTATCCTCTTCGTCGTATTGCCGTCGAGCGTTGCTGGAGCCAACAAGGACGGTAGAACGCCTCCGCCGCTCGGAACCAAGCTCGGAGGAGTGCCAGCGATCGCAGCCGATTCCGGGGATGCGGTCGCGCTCTACCGGGTGGCGCAGGAGGCGTTCGGACGCATTCGCGGCGGAGGTGGTCCAGCCTTGGTAGACTGCGTTCTCTTCTCGCCTAAGAGGAAGCGCAGCCCGGCTCCGGCCGATCCCGTGCTGCAGATGAAGACATTCCTGCTCGCAAGAAGTATCGCAACGCAATCTTGGCTTGATCAGGTGGAAAAGCGAATGCAGAAGCGCATCGAAAGAGCAAGTCGCTAGCTCCTGAGGTATGGAACGGCAGCAGATCTGCGATAGAGCGGCCGCCGACGTTTACACTAGAGAAGGAAGCGGGCACAGGGCTTTGAGGATATTCGTGCGCACCAGAAACTCTCGAACCAGAAACTCTCGAACTAGGCACTCTCGAGCCAGGAACTCTTTTTTGCTAGCGGTATTGGGCCTGAGCGCCGCGCATACGACCCACGCGCAGACACCATCTTCTCCTCCTCCGCCATCCTCAGTTCCCTCACCGGCTCCTGCGTCCCCCCAGACTGTTCCGTCCTATCCGCCCTACCTGGAGCAGCCGAGGACGACTGTTCCGAACTCCGCTCCGCCTGAGAAATCGCAGCCGCAGGCTCCGGTCGAGTCGCCAGAGCCGTCTCAGAATCCGGTGCGCGCCTACCAGCCCTACATGCCTGCCGCGGTGACGGAGGTACCCGACCGCTTCGGCTCCGCGTATATCCCGGATGATAGCTGGATCAACCCCGCTCTGATCCGGCTGTACTCGATGGGCTTCGTGAACACCCTGTACCTCGGGATGCGCCCTTGGACCAGACGCAGCGTACTGCATATGCTGCAAAACTCGCAAGCCGACATTCTGGCCAGCGACAACGAGCAGGCGCAGCAGATCCTCGCGGCGCTGCTGACTGAACTGAGCGCAGAGATTCCGGACAACAGAGTCGAGCGCGGTCTGGTGTACGGAGTGGACTCTTCCTACACGAGACTGATGGGAATCAGCGGACCTGTGCTGCGCGACAGCTATCACCTGGGCCAGACAATTAATAACGACTACGGGCGCCCCTACCAGCCGGGCTTCAACAATCTCACCGGAGCTTCGACGATCGAGGAGTGGGGACCCTTTTCGCTGTATGTGCGCGGCGAATATCAGCACGCGCCGTCCGGCGAGGGATACCCTCTGGCGCTGGCCGAGGAGCTGTCCGGCATCGACTCCATCCCGTACACGGAACCGCAGCCGACGATCCCGGCCGAGACGATTGCGGCGGAGAATCCATTCCGGCTGGTCGAAGCTTCCCTATCGGCTCACCTGCTCGGCCACGAAATCTCGGGAGGCAAGACCGACGCTTGGCTTGGGCCCGCATTCGGCAGCTCGATGGCCTGGTCCAACAACGCCGAAAACATCTACTCGCTGCGAGTCAACCGCGTCGAGCCGCTCAGAATTCCATTTGTATCGAGATTCCTCGGACCGATACGCTACGACTTTTACGTCGGTAGCCTGAAAGGACATACCGTGCCGCGATCGCCGTGGGTCCATGCCGAGATGTTCTCGTTCCGCCCTACGGACAACTTCGAGTTCGGCTTTGAGCGCACCGCAATCTGGGGCGGAGAAGGCCATACGCCAGTCACCTTCCACACATTTCTTGTCAGCTTCTTCTCGGTCAGCGATACCAATGGAAACCAGAAGTATTCGCGAGCCGATCCGGGAGCGCGGTTCAGCGACTTTAATTTCTCCTACCGCCTCCCTCTGATGCGCAAATACGTCACGTATTATCTCGACTCTATTGTGCACGACGACGTAACGCCGATCAGCGCACCGCGACGATCCTCCTACCGCACGGGACTGTACGTCTCGCAAATTCCAAAGCTGAACAAGCTGGACTTCCGCGTCGAGGCCGTATCGACCGATCCAGACGTGGGCCCAGCCCAACGAGGCCAGTTTGCCTACTGGGAGATCGTCCAGAAGCAGGGCTACACGAATAAAGGATTCATCCTCGGCGACTGGATCGGACGCGAAGCCAAAGGCGGGCAGGCATGGATCACCTATCACCTCTCCGCAAACGAATTTGTGCAGCTGGAATATCTCAACAAAAAAACACCCTTCAACTTCATTCCAGGCGGGACGACGCAGAACGAGTTCAAAGTCGACGTCGTGAAGCGGCTTGGCAGAGACCTGGAACTGAATGCATGGGTGCAATACGAGGGCTGGAAGGCGCCCGTTTACAAATCGGGGCTGCAGAAAGACACCGTCATCGCCGCGCAGTTCACCTGGTACCCCAAGCTGCACAACTACCCGCAGCCTTAGCTTCAGCTGCTTCAGCCAACGAGTTCCTTAAAGTAGTCGAGGGACATCGTTAGACCCTGACGCAGACTGATCTTCGGCTGCCAGTTCAGCAGCTCCTTCGCCTTGCCGATGTCCGGGCGACGGCGCGCCGGATCGTCCTGAGGCAGAGGTTCGAACACAAGCGGGGCCTTGGAACCGGTCACGGCCAGGACCTCGCGAGCGCATTCCAGGATCGTCCATTCGTCCGGATTGCCGATGTTGACCGGAAGCGGATGGTCCGCGCGAGACAGCAGCAGGATGCCTTCAATCAGGTCGGACACATAACAGAAGCTGCGCGTCTGCGAACCCTCGCCATAGACCGTCAAGCTCTCGCCTCGCAGCGCCTGCATCATGAAGTTCGAGATCACGCGACCGTCGTTTGGCTGAAGACGAGGTCCATAGGTGTTGAAGATGCGGACCAGGCGCGTGTTCACTTTGTGATAGCGATAATACGCCGATACGACAGCCTCGGAGAATCGCTTCGCCTCGTCATAGACCGAACGTGGGCCGATAGGGTTTACATTGCCCCAATAGGTCTCTACCTGAGGATGCACCTCGGGATCGCCATAGCACTCCGAGGTGGAGGCGTGCAGATATCCCGCCCCATATTTGCGCGCAAGCTCCAGTGTGTTCATGGTGCCCGCCGATCCGACCAGCAGCGTCTCGACCCCCAGCCGGTGATAGTCGACGGGGCTGGCCGGCGAAGCGAAGTTGAAGACAAAATCAACCCGGCCAGGATCAAACGGCTGGGTGATGTCGCACTCCAAGAGGCTGAATCGCGAGTCGGATGCCAAATGGCTCAGATTTTGCCGTCGGCCTGTGCAGAGATTGTCGACTCCGACGACAGTATGTCCTTCAGCCAGAAGCGCATCGCAGAGATGTGAGCCAAGGAAACCTGCAGCGCCGGTGACCAGAATGGTTCGGGAGATCATGACTGCCTTTCTTCGTAGCGTATAGGTTCGCGGCAGCGCAGCATCCTGCGGCGAAGTACCAGACTGCTGCGCTTGTCGTCTCGGGAGGGCCAGGCGTAATGCACTACGTGGCGGTGGAAGATACGGCAGAGGCTGCTCGTACAGGATAAGCTGCCGGCCGGCCGACGCTGAGATAGGTAAAGCCGTGTTCCGTCATCACCTGCGGTTCGTACAGATTGCGTCCGTCGATGACGATGGGATAGCGGAGAGTCTTGTTGAGCCGATCAAGATCGAGCGACGCAAACTCGGACCAGTCGGTCAGGATCACCAGCGCATCGGCTTCAGCGGCCGCGGCATAAGCATCGGGGGCATAGGACAGATTTGTCGTCGGCGGAAGAATCTCTTCGGTGCGCTTCATCGCTGCAGGATCAAACGCCGTGACCGAGCACCCCTCGGCAAGCAGCATCTCGACAAGCTGGACTGCCGGCGACTCGCGGATGTCGTCAGTCTCGCCTTTGAAAGCAAGTCCGAGCACACCAATCCGTTTGCCTCGCAAGGTCCACAAAGCCGAACGCACCTTGCTCAGAAAGCGGCTCTTCTGACGGCTGTTGGTTCGCTCAACCTCGGTCAGAATGCTGAAGTCAACTCCCATCTGTTCGGCAACCGACCGAAAGGCAGCAACATCCTTCGGAAAGCAGGAGCCTCCATAGCCGATCCCAGGACGCAGAAACCGCGGTCCGATGCGGCTGTCAAGACCCATCCCTCGAGCCACCTGTTCCACATTCGCGTTCGCGGCCTCGCAGAGATTCGAGACCGCATTGATGAAGGAGATCTTCAGCGCCAGAAAGGCGTTCGACGCATGCTTGATGATCTCCGCGCTCTTGGTCGAGGTAAGCAGCAGTGGCGGCGGTTCCGCCGTGCTGCAGGAGCCCGGGATCGCCCCCGGGCGGGTGTAGTATTCTCCGCTGGTGAGTGGGAGATAGATGCGCCGAAGCACCCCTGCCGCACGTTCGCTATCCGCCCCAACCACAATGCGATCGGGATGAAGGAAGTCGCTGACTGCCGTGCCCTCGCGCAGGAATTCCGGGTTTGAAACGACGTCGAAGATGTGGTGGGCCGCGCCGTTGCGTTCCATCGAGCGCCTGATCCACTCGTTGGTGTAGACAGGAACCGTGCTCTTTTCCACAATTACCTTGTAGCTGTCGAGGGAGCGAGCGATCTCGCAAGCTACCGCTTCCACGTATGAAAGATCCGCGTCTCCGGTCTCGCTCTGCGGCGTTCCTACCGCGATAAATACCGCTTCGCACTCCTGGGTAGCCTCCGCCAGGTCCGTCATGAAGCGGACCTGCGAGTTGCCGTACTTCCCCAAAAGTTCCGGCAGAAATCGCTCATGGATCGGAGTGGCCCCAGATTGCAGTGCAGCAACTTTCGATTCATCGTTGTCGACGCAGATGACCTGGTGGCCGATCTCAGCAAAACAAACGGCAGCGACCAGGCCGACGTAACCTGATCCCACGACCGCAATCTTCACACTTTCACTCATAGTGATCCCTGGCTGCTCCAGCAATTAGAATATCCGACGCGGCACGATCCGCTTGTCGCCTGTAATCTTCTTGGATGCATGGCAGGGCCGATTTGGAGCTTTCTCACTCTGTGTGGAGTCGAGTAGACTAAGCGAAATGGGTTTCACAAGCACGCAGGCGCCTCCCCCGGTCCCCCCGGAGACGAATTCGGCTGGATTCAGTACCACCGTAACCGACACAACACTGTCCGAGGCGCTGATCACGCTTCGTAAGCGCCGGTGGGTGCTTATCGTGGCGGTCATTCTCGGCCTGGCTTATGGAATCTTTACCGCGCAGTTTCAGCAGAAGCGTTATGAGTCCTACGGACGAATCCAGGTTCGATCAGGCTCCTCCAATGAATACCGGGTCAACGCGATCACAGGATCGGAAGATACCGGGTCCAGGCTGCTGACCGAGATCGAAATCATCAAGAGCGATAGCATGATGCTGAAGGTCGCTCGTGAGATGGATCTCTCCAACAATGTAGACTTTCTCGAAAAAAAGGGGCCCCTCCCCCACACCAGCCTCGACGTTCCGGAGGTCCGGCAGCTTACCGTTCACCGTCTGCAGAGCATCCTGCACGTCACGATGGTGCCTAAGACCGACATCATTCGCATCAGCTACAGCAGCCTCAATGCCAAGCTCTCGGCAGACATCGTCAACACGGTGATCTCGACTTACATCCAGAACAGCTACAAGACGCGCTTTGCCTCCACCCAGCGGGTCTCTACCTGGCTCTCCGGCACGCTCGACGATCTCAAGCAGCAGGTAGAAACATCGCAAGAGCAAATGCTCGACCTGGAGCGAAAGCTGGGAATCCTGGGATTCGACCCAACCCACAATCAGATCAGCTCGTCGTTGGACGATCTGGCCCGTGCCGCAGGCGCAGCCAAGCTGGCACGCATCATCGCCGAGGCGCGCTATCGGGTTCTCAGCGGCATGGATCCAAATACCATCGAGGGTTCCATTGAGACCACCCCCGGCACTGCCCCAGCCGAACTTTCCGCACTGCGCGGCGCGCTTGCAGCGGCCAAGGCAAACTATGCGCAAATGGAAGCCAATCTCGGGCCGAATCATCCCCAATCAAAAGCGCTGAAGGCGCAGATCGACGAATATCTCAAAGAGATCGGCGCCGAACAGGATCGCCTCCTCATCCAGGCCAAACAGAATTATGTCGTGGCTCAGGCCAACGAAGCGCAAACCAGCGCCGCGCTCGAAGCGCAAAAGACCGACGCGTATAAGCTGCGCGACCAGTTGGTTGAATTCAACCTGCGTCAACGAGAGTTCGAAGCCAATCGCACTCTCTACGACAGCCTCGAGCAGCGTCTTCGTACCGCCAGCGTCCAGTCAGGACTAGAGTCGCTCGAGATCGATGTCGTCGATCCTGCCCTGCCTCCGGCTTTTCCCCTGTTGAAGCCGCAGTCCACCGTCATCCTCACCGCCTTGGTCTTCAGCCTGCTCGCGGGTATTGTGATCGCCTTCGTACTCGAGAGTCTGGATACAGGTCTCCGCAGCATCGCCGAAATCGAAAGCATCACAGAACTGCCCTCGCTCGCCGTCATTCCCCGCGCCCGCCGTTCTTCGGTCGATCAGGCCGCCACCATGACCACGGCGCAGAGAAACATCGGCATCCTGACTCAACCCAAGTCGCAGTTCGCCGAGGCGTTTCGCTCTCTCAGAACTTCCCTGCTCCTCTCCACCACAGGACATCCGCCTAAGGTCATCGTGGTGACAAGTGCCACGCCCTCCGAGGGAAAAACCACCGCGGCCAGTAATCTGGCAGCCATCCTCGCGCAGCGTGACACCCGCGTTCTGCTCATCGACGGCGATCTTCGCCGGCCCAACGTGCACCACCGCTTCGGACTGAACGGCAAGATCGGACTGACGACCGTGCTCACCGGGGCGACAACCCTCGAAGCGACCGTCCAGCGGGTTCCTGAGATACCCAACCTGGACATTCTCCCGAGCGGCCCGATCCCACCCTTCCCGACAGAGATGCTGAGTTCCGAGGCCATGGCCACTACCCTCAAGCAATGCTGCGAACTCTACAACTACGTCGTCATCGATTCGCCGCCCATCTTGTCGGTCACAGACGGCGTGATCCTGGCGCGCGACGCCGATGCTGTCGCCTTGGTCGTGCGTCACGGCAAATCCAGCAAGCATGTCGTTCGGCGAGCCCGCGATCTGCTGCTGCGCTCCGGAGCGACCATCACCGGCATCGTGCTGAACGCCGTCGATCTGAACTCGCCCGAGTACTACGGCTACTACGGCTACTCAGGTTACTCCTACGCCAGCGTGGATTCAGAGAGCTGGGAGGCGCAGGCTCCAGCCCGAAACAGCGATGCAA
This sequence comes from Edaphobacter sp., assembly GCA_965277545.1. GTDB lineage: Bacteria > Acidobacteriota > Terriglobia > Terriglobales > Acidobacteriaceae > Edaphobacter. Next base: position 2,937,342 of record OZ255826.1, on the reverse strand, counting down.
CAGCCGACGACCACGAAACCACGGAGCGTGGCCGATGAGGGCGAGATCGAGTCGTTCTAAAAACCGTGCGCGGGCGAAGACTGCATCGCGGATAAAACGTCGCAGGGTGTGGCTGGCCGCGATCATGTTGGTTCTTTCTTTTATGCCGACGGAACCGACCCAGGCGCAGTACAGCGGGCCTTCGCTCGGCAACGGCACAGCCGTCAATCCGCCGGTGACCATCACCACCGATCCAGCCATTCTGTATCCCGGCCCGCGTGACTTCTATCTCGGCGTGCAGGATCTTCTCTCGGTCCACCTCTATGGTTCCGTCGATTACGCGCCGAACGTGCGCGTAAGTCTGGACGGCTCGATCGATCTCCCGCTGATCGGAAGCGTTCATCTCGCCGATCTCACACTGAGCCAGGCCCAGGACCTGATCGCAAAGAAGCTGATCGATGCCGGGATGTATCGCGACCCGCAGGTATCCATTCAGGTCATCGACTCTCCCAACCAGACCGCAACCGTCGTCGGCGAGTTGCACGGACTCGTGCCCATCGTAGGACAGAAGCGACTGCTCGACGTCTTCGCGGCCGTGGGTGCGGGCGGCGGCTTGTCGAACTCTTCGACCACGATCGTCGTGGGAGGAGGTGGGCTGCCGCCAACGGCAAGCCACATCATCACCATCAACCGGCCGGGCGTCGACCAGCCCATTACCGTAGACCTTGGAACCGACCCCGCAAAGAGCGCGCAAGCGGATATCCCCGTCTTCCCGCGCGACACCATCGTCGTTCCCAGAGTCGGAGCGGTCTATCTGCTCGGCGCGTTCAAAACGCAGGGAGCCATCCCGCTGCAGCAGAACTCTCCGCTGACTCTGATGCAAGTGGCAGCGCTTGCGGGAGGTGCAGGCTTTGAAGGCCGCTACAACGATCTGCGCATCGTCCGCACCGTTGGATTTACCCGCCAGGTTGTCAAAGTCGACGTCAAGAAGGTGATCGACGGAAAGGCAGCCGATCCCATCCTCCAGGCCGACGACATCATCTTTCTCCCCTCAAGTCCAATGAAGTCCGCCATCAAGTCCGGAGGCATCGCCACACTGTTAGGTATCGTCTCCGTCTTGATCATCGCCATTCAGCAGTAGGCCTGCGAAGCGTAGCAAGCATTACGTCAAGCATCACCAGCACATGAGTAGAGCGACATGGGTGTTCCCCACTCGGAGACAGGCACGCACGTGAACGGCAGAGTCAGACTAGCCTACCTCGTCAGCCATCCCATTCAATATCAGGCGCCGCTTCTGCGAAGAATCGCGCGGGAGCCGGACATCGACCTCACTGTTTTTTTCGGCTCGGATTTTTCCGTTCGAGATTACCGCGACAAGGGCTTCGGCGTTCAGGTGAAGTGGGACGTCCCACTGCTCGACGGGTATAAGCATCGCTTCCTGCCTGCCCTTCGAGACAACGGAACCCAGACCGTCACCGCGCCGCTGAACTACGGGATCTTTGCAGCTCTGCGCGGAGTCCCCGGAGAACGCCCGTTCGATGCCCTATGGGTGCACGGATACTCCACCCTGACCACGCTCCAGGGCATGCTTGCCGCAAAAACGTTGGGAATTCCAGTGCTCCTCCGTGCGGAATCACGACAGGGCTCGCGCAGCAGGAGCGCGTCGAAGCGGCTCGCCAAGCGCCTCTTCTTCTCCGGCCTTCGCCACCTCGTCGATGCTGTCTTGCCCATAGGAACCTTGAACGCCGCTTACTGGCAAGACCATTTCGGAGAGAGCCTCCCTCAGTTCCTAATGCCCTACGCGGTCGACAACGAATACTTCAGCAGCCGCAGCGAGGCCGCCGCCTCTTCGCGGAACCGCCTCCTCGCAGACCTCGGGCTCAACGCATCTCGTCCCGTCATTCTCTACGTCTCCAAGCTGCAGACCCGCAAACGTTGCGATGACCTTCTCGAGGCCTATCTGCGTCTCTCGCCTCGTCCCGGAGTGGAGCCGCATCCGTATCTCTTGATCGTCGGCGATGGCGAGGAGCGCGCCTCGCTCGAGCAACGCGCCCAGGAGAGCGGACTCGAAAGCATCCGATTCTGCGGCTTCCGCAATCAATCCGAGCTGCCCGCATTCTTCGAACTCGCCACCGTGTTCGTCTTGCCCTCGGAAGGCGAGCAGTGGGGACTCATCGTCAATGAAGTCATGAATGCCGGACGCGCCGTCATTGTCTCAGACGGCGTAGGATGTCAGCCTGACCTGGTCACCAACGGAGTAGAAGGCTGCGTCTTTCCCACAGGCGATGTCGCCGCGCTCACCCGCGCGCTGCAAACTGTGCTGGCGACCCCGGAGATTGCAGCCGCCATGGGAGAGCGAGGTCGGAGACGAATCGCCGCATGGAACTTTGAAAAGGATGTTCGAGGGCTAAAAGCCGCCATCGCGCACGTCACGCGAAAGATGAAAATCTGACGCTGCCCGCCGCGTCGCATCAATCTTTTCTCCGAACCCGAACTGCTATCCTCGAACTGTTGGTCACCACCTGATGCGTATTCTTCACATTATCGGAACGCTCAACCCGGCGGCCGGCGGCCCGACAGAATCGGTGAGAGTGCTGCTGAGTTATGGCCCCATCGGATATACCGGTGAGGTCGTCACGCTCGACGACCCGGCGGCGCCATACCTCGACGACATCGGCTTTCCTGTGCACGCGCTTGGCCCGACCAGCACCACCTACGGCTTCAACTCCAAGCTGCTGCCGTGGCTCCGGGACAATCGGCACCGTTTCGACGGGGTCGTCGTCAACGGCCTGTGGCAATACTGCGGCTTTGCGGCTTGGCGTACCCTCGCAGGCAACACACCCTACGTCGTGTTTACCCATGGCATGCTGGATCCCTACTTCAAGCACGCCTTCCCCTTGAAGCACATCAAGAAGTGGCTCTACTGGGTGCCCGCCGAGTATTGGATCCTGCGCGGCGCTTATCGTGTTCTCTTTACCTCGAAAGCGGAAAAGCGTCTGGCGGAGCAAAGCTTCTGGATGCATCGGTGGAACGCCTACGTCGTGCCCTACGGTGCCAGCGGCCCCAATGGCAATCCCGAGGTCCAGAAAGCCGCCTTCTTTGAGAAATGCCCAGAGGCGAAAGGAAAACGATTCCTGCTTTTTCTCGGCCGCATTCACCGCAAGAAAGGTTGCGATCTCCTGGTCGACGCCTTCGCCAAAGTAGCCGCCGACGACCCCAAACTCTACCTTGTGATGGCCGGCCCCGATCAGCAGTTGTGGAGCGCCAAATTGAAGTCCGTCGCTGCAAGACTCGGAGTCGGCGACCGCGTCTTCTGGCCCGGATTGATCACAGGCGACGCCAAGTGGGGCGCCTTCTTCGCAGCCGAAGCATTCATTCTCCCCTCCCATCAGGAGAACTTCGGAATCGCCGTCGCAGAGGCTCTGGCCTGCGGTAAACCCGTCTTGCTCGCCGACAAGGTAAACATCGCGGAAGATATCGCTGAGGACGGCGCGGGCCTGATGGAACTCGACACCCCGGATGGAACCGTGCGTCTGCTTGAGCGCTGGATCGGCATGAGTCCAGCCGAGCGGCGCCGCATGGCCGATCTCGCACTGCAATGTTTTCATCGCCGCTATGATATGCGGGAGAATGCCAAAGCCATCATCCGGCTGTTTGGCACAGCGACCACCCACACCCCCAACGCCGTAAGCGTGGAATAGATCCTCTGGAAGCCCATGCCAAAAGAGATTCACTACAACGCGGCGGAGCATATCCCCATCGAAACCGCGAAGGACCCTTACCTCCGCCCCGCTTTTTCTCTCAGCGACCGGCTGCGCAGGCTCGGCTGGAATCTCTGCTGGGCGGTCTTCTACAAAATGTCACCGCGACCGTTACATTCCTGGCGATCGTTTCTTCTCCGCCGCTTCGGAGCCGAAATGGGCGCAAACTGCCACTTCTATCCCAAATCGAAGATCTGGGCTCCCTGGAATCTGCGCTGTGCCGATCAAGTCACCGCCGGCGATGGAGCGGAGATCTACAACCCGGCGCCGGTCAGTTTTGGATCGCACGCCATCCTGTCGCAGGACGCCTATGTCTGCGCGGCTACCCACGACTATGACGATCCCGCATTTCCCTTGCTCGCCTTCGCCATGACAATCGGCGCCTACGCCTGGATCTGCGCTCGCGCCTCGCTGGCGCCTGGCATCTCCGTTGGCGAGGGCGCCGTCCTGGGTTTGGGTTCTGTCGCCACGCGCGATCTGGAGCCTTGGACTGTATACGCAGGCGTGCCCGCCATCCGGGTCAAAGAAAGAAAACGCCCGCCGGCTTCGGCAAGCGTCTCAGTCCACAATCTTAGCTAAAGAAGACCTCAGCTAGAAAATGACCTCGTTCAGTGGAGCACGTCCTTCGCTCTTCCTTGAACAAGGAAACGAATCGCTGCAGTCCTTCGCAGTTCGGCACAGCCTTACCGATGCCTTAGCCCCGCAGCTTGGCCAAAAGATCGGTCGGGTGAACAGGTTTGGCGAGAATCTCAAACTCGTGGCCCTGCGCACGCGCCTTTTCCAGAAGATCGGCCGTGGCGGCCTGCCCCGAAAACAGCAATATCTTGCATTTTGGAAGTCTGCTGCGGGTAAGGATCGCAGCCTCGATCCCCGTCATCCCGGTCATGATCACATCGCTGATCAGCATATCGGGCTGAAACTCCTCCAGCACTTCCACCGCTTTTTCCCCGCTGAATACAGCTCGCGCCTCAAAGCCTGCCTGGTTAAGGATGATTGCCAGCGTGTTTGCAATTACCTGTTCATCGTCCGCGACCAAAACCCTAGGCTTCGGTGTAGAGGTCGTTCTTGTTTCTGCCATGCTGTCCATCCCCGGAAATCGAATTCAAAGTTCAATGAATCTCTCGTTCACGAGCATCCGTCTGCTGTTCGTCTACTCGATAATGATACGCTGAGCCCAGCATAGACTGCCGCCTAACCGGAACAATCCACAGGAACGCATACTGTACTACAAACCATCCTATGCAGCCAGCGATCATCCGCGCCGAACGTGTCGAGAAATACTACGCCCAGCCGAGCGAGAATCGTATTCAGGTCATCTCTCCCACCGACCTCTCGATCAGCGCTGGCGAAATCGTCGCTCTTCTGGGTCCCTCGGGCTCCGGCAAATCTACCCTGCTGCGCATGCTCACCGGCCTGTCCGCTCCCTCTGCCGGCAAGGTCTTCTGGCACGAGCAGCCCATCGACACCGCCAACGTAAACGTGTCGATCGTCTTCCAGAGCTTCGCCCTCTTCCCCTGGCTCTCCGTTCTTGAAAACGTCGAAGCGCCGCTGAAGGCCCGCGGCATGGACGCAGGCGAACGACGCAAACGCAGCATGAAGATCCTCGATACCGTAGGTCTGGACGGCTTTCAGGCGGCCTTCCCCAAAGAACTCTCCGGAGGCATGCGGCAGCGCGTCGGCTTCGCCCGTGCTCTGGTCGTCGAGCCCGAAGTCCTCTTCATGGACGAGCCCTTCTCCGCCCTCGACGTCCTCACGGCCGAGAACCTGCGCAGCGAATTGCTTGAGCTCTGGCAGAAGAAAACCATTCCCACCCAGGCCATCTTCATCGTTACGCACAATATAGAAGAGGCCGTTCTGCTGGCCGACCGCATCATCGTTCTAGGCCGCAATCCAGGTCACGTCCGAACGGATTTCAAAGTAAGCATCCAGCATCCCCGGGACCGCAAGGCCGCCGCATTCACGCAGTTGGTCGACTACATCTACAAGGTGCTGACGCAGCCCGATGCGCAGCCTCCCGCGCTTCCCCAGTCCTCGCGCGGCAAACCGGTGCGCGACCAGCGCCAGATGCACTACCAGATGCTGCCTCACGCGCGCCCCGGCGGCATCGCAGGCCTGCTCGAGCTTGTGCTCGACCACAGCGGCAGAGAAGACATTTACCGCCTGGCCGACGATCTCGCCTTCGAAATTGACGATCTCCTCCCCATCGTCGACGCCGCGCGTCTGCTCGGCTTTCTCACCGTCACCGAAGGTGACGCCGAGATCACCCCTACCGGCGCTGAGTACGCGAACTCCGAGATCCTCCGCCAGAAGGAACTCTTCCGCCATGCCGCCGTCGAAAACGTCCTGCTGCTCCGCCAGATCGTCCGCGCCATCGAATCCAAAAGCGACCGCAGCGTGCCCGAAGAGTTCTTCCACGACATGCTCGACGAGCAGTTCAGCGAAGACGAGACCTTGCGCCAGCTCGAAACCGCCATTAACTGGGGACGCTACGCCGAGCTGTTCGACTTCGACGCCTCCCGCCGCCGCTTCATCCAGTCCGACACCATGCACCACGACGGCGACGCCGCCTCGACAGCAGAGATCGACGCCTGATGAATCTGCCAGCGAGCTTCACCAATATTCGCAACCGGGAGACGCTGTCGCGGTCGCTGGTCTTGGAGCGCAGTTGGCCCTTCCTCCTCGACCTCTGCGTCGCCGGCATCGGTCTCGCCTGCTTCTACGGCGTCGTTGTCATCGCACGATATTGGTTTGGTCATCCCGAGCCGGAGATCACCATCTCGCAGAGCCCTCGCGCTCTGCCGCTCTACGCCTTCTACTCCGTCGTCCGCATCTTCCTTGCCTATCTGCTGAGCCTCTTTTTCGCCGTCGGCTATGGCTATCTCGCCGCCTACAGCAAGCGCCTCGAGCCGCTCATGATCGCCGCCCTCGACATCCTGCAGTCCATTCCTGTCCTCAGCTTTCTTCCCGGCGTCATGCTGGCCATGGTCGCCCTCTTCCCCACCCGCCAGATCGGCGTCGAGATGGGCGCCATCGTGCTCATCTTCACTGGCCAGGTCTGGAACATGGCCTTCAGCTTCTACTCCTCCATCAAAAGCATCCCGCGGGAACTGTCCGAGGCCGCCAGCATCTACAACTTCTCCCGCATGCAGCGGCTGATTCAGCTCGAGCTTCCCTACTCCGCCATCGGTCTGGTTTGGAACTCCATGGTCTCGGTCGCAGGCGGATGGTTCTTCCTCATGGCCTGCGAGATGTTCGTCCTCGGCACACGCGACTTCCGGCTCCCCGGCCTCGGATCTTATCTGCAAACCGCCTCCGGCACAGGAAACTACGTGGCCATCGCCTGGGGCCTCGCCACCATGATCGCCATCATCGTTGCCACCGACCAGCTCATCTGGAGACCCATCATCGCGTGGAGCGATAAGTTCAAGTTCGAGCAGGTGGAGAGCACATCCCGCGTTCGATCGCCCCTGCTGCATCTGCTGCAGCACTCCAGGGGCTTGCGGGCGCTGCGAAACCACACCGTCGTCCCCATCAGTGAAGGCATCTATCGCCGTCTCGCGAATGATCGCGTAGAACGAAACACGAAGTCTTCATCTCCGAGCCCCAGCCACCCGCCAGAGTCCCCCAGACCTGCCATGTGGCTGCGTGGCCTGCTTCTTGTCTTCGTCACTGCAGCCGTGCTCTACGCGGCTTGGCAGGCTCTGGCACTGCTGCGGCAGGTGCATGGCTCGCAGTTTGGCGAGATCCTCAAAGGTGCGGCGGCAACCTTCCTGCGCGTCAACGTTGCACTCATCCTCGCCGCCGCCTGGACCATCCCCGCAGGCGTCGCCATCGGCTTTCACCCGCGCCTCGCCCGCATCGCCCAGCCGCTTGCCCAAATCGCCGCGTCCGTCCCTGCCACCGCCCTCTTCCCTGTTCTGCTGCTTGCGCTGGTCCGCGTCGGCGGAGGCATGGGCATCGGCTCCATTGCCCTGATGCTGCTCGGAACTCAGTGGTACATCCTCTTCAACGTCATCGCCGGCGCGATCGCCATTCCATCTGACTTGCGCGAAGTCGCAACCCTCTTCCGTTTCACTACCGTACAGCGTTGGAAAACCGTCATTCTGCCGGGAATCTTTCCCTTTCTGATCACCGGTATGGTGACCGCGTCCGGCGGAGCCTGGAACGCCAGCATCATCGCCGAATACTTCCGCCTCAAGAACCAGACGCTTCAGACCGTTGGCTTGGGAGCAGTCATCAGCGCTGCGACCGATAGCGGTCAGTTTCAAATTCTATTGCTGGCCACCATCGTCATGGCGCTGATGGTCGTCACCATCAATCGCCTCGTCTGGCGCCCTCTCTATCGCCTCTCCGAGACGCGCTACAAGCTCGAAGGCTGAGTCAGCCGCTCTTCGGCAGCGCCGGCTTGCGAAACGCAAACACCACCGCCAGCAGCGGAGGCGCCAGGAGCACGCCCCAGAACGGAATTACAATCCCCAGCACAATCGGCCCCAGCAACGCCGCCCACCACGGAACTCGCGTCGTGCGATGCAGCACGTAGGGTCCGATGACCAGCCCCTCCAGAATGACAATTGCGCCATAGAGCCCCAGCACAAGCCCAAGCCGCCACTCATCGTGCCCGCTGAACGCAACCGCAAGCACAGGCCCGATCAACGCCACCATGCCGCCATACGTAGGCAGTATCTGCAGCAGACCTCCGAGAATCGCCCACAGCGGCGCAAACGGCACCCGGATCAACTCCAATCCGATCAGCCACAGAACACCGACAATCAGCGCATCCAGCGTCGCCGCGCGCCACCAGTTCAGCAACGCTCCCCCTGCCGTCTTCAGATGAGTCGCCGGGCTTTTCCTCCGCAGATCCATATCACCCCGAACACTACCACGCTTGCTCAGTCCTCCCGCCGAGAATCCGCACTTGCACTTGCCTTTCTTATTGTCATTCCCGAAGGGGATCTGCTGTTCTCGCCATCGCAACCGGCAAAGGCCAAAGTGCTGAATCACCATAGCGCAAGCAGGAGACTCAACCAAGAGCATGCTTTGCCCGCCAAACACGTCAGCCTCTCATTCACGAATGCTATCCTTAACTCCATGAAGTTTGGCGTTCTCGTCTTCCCGGGATCCAACTGCGACCACGACACCCATCACGTCGTCCATGCCATTGCCCGCCAACCTGTGACCTACTTGTGGCATGCGTCGGAGAACCTGCAGGGCTGCGACGCCATCCTTGTCCCGGGCGGTTTCGCCTACGGGGATTATCTGAGAACCGGCGCCATCGCACGCTTTGCTCCCGTCATGCAATCGGTTAAAAAGTTTGCGGACGCAGGCGGCTTGGTCCTCGGGATCTGCAACGGCTTTCAGATCCTCTGCGAAGCAGGCCTGCTGCCCGGAGCGCTCATGCGCAACGCCACCCAGCGGTACATCTGCAAACAGGTTCATCTGCGGACCGAGACCTCCAGGTCGCCCTTCACCCACGGCCTGCATTCAGCCCAGGTGCTCCAGATGCCCATCGGCCACATGGAAGGCAACTACTTCTGCGACGCGGAAACCCTCGCAACCCTGAAAGCAGAAGATCGCATCGCCTTCCGCTATGCCACTCCACGAGGCGAGATCACCGCCGCCGCCAACCCCAACGGTTCGCTCGAAAACATCGCAGGCGTGCTGAACCACGGCCGCAATGTCCTCGGCCTGATGCCGCACCCCGACCGCTCCAGCGAAGCCCTGCTTGGCTCTTCCGATGGATTGCTTCTCTTCCAGGGCATGGCCGAGTCGCTCGCCGCAGCGCACTGACAACGATTCTGCCCATGGTCTCCGATTTGGAGTCGTCTCCTGAGCGCGTGTTGCCAGACGCAGTTCCTCTCCGCGCAGTGATAGCCTGACAACGCCATGATTGATATTCACCATCATCTTCTCTGGGGCATGGACGATGGTGCTTCAGGCTTCGAAACCTCGATCGCGATGGCGCAGATGGCCTCCGCCGACGGGATCTCCCACATCGTCTGCTCGCCCCACGCCAATGGCAAGTACGCCTACGAGCCCGAAAAGATCGACCAAAAGATCACCGAGCTGCAGCAACTCCTCGACAGCAAAAGCATAGCGCTGAAGCTCGGCAGGGGATGCGACTTTCATCTGTCCTACGAAAACATAGTCGATGCTAAACTCGACCCCGCGCGATACAGCATCAACGGTCTCGGCTATCTGCTGGTTGAGGTCCCCGACTACGGCCTGCCACGCGGCCTGACCGACATCTTCTACCAGCTGCAGCTCGCCGGTCTCACACCCATCCTCACTCATCCCGAGCGCAACCCTACCCTGCAGTCGGATCGTTCCAGGCTGACGGACTGGCTCAAGGGCGGTGTCCTCATCCAGGTGACCGCAGGTTCGGTCACCGGTCGCATGGGCAAGCACGCCGAAAGCATGGCGCAGGATCTTCTGGCCAAACGCTGGGTCCACTTCCTCGCCACCGACGCGCACAACACCTCGTCTCGGCCCCCGAAGATGCGCGAAGCCTTCGAACTGGTCGCCAGGAAGTACAGCTCGGACTACGCCCACCTGCTCTGCACCTCCAATCCGCTCGCCGTATTCCAGGGCAAGCCCATGCCGCCGCAGATGGAGCCGCTCGATCTCTATGAAGAAGACAAACCGAAGAGCTGGTGGCAGAAACTGACGGGCAGATAGCCTCCCGGCGGTACGAAGGAAGATCACTCAAGCCGACCATCGGGAGGCCCCTATGCTGCCTGTAGCGCCCAAATCGGTATACACGTCACGAAGTGACCGCCGTCCGCGTAGGACGCCCGTCCGGCAGGACAAGGCTTTTACAACCCTAACCCGCCGTCTACCGCCAGCAGCTGTCCCGTGATGAAATGCGGCGCCGTCGCAAAGAACACCGCCGCAGCCGCCACATCCTCCGACGTCCCATTGCGCTTCATGGGCGTCTTCAACGCGAACTGCTCATACGCCTCATCCAGTTCGCCCTGTACGATCATGCCCGGCGCGATGCAGTTCACACTGATCTCCGGCGCCCACGCTTTAGCCATCGTCTTCGACAGCATATGCAGCGCAGCCTTCGACGTGCAGTAGTGACCGTGCGTCGCCCAGGGATGCAACCCGCCCAGCGAACCGATATTCAAAATGCGACCCCTCGCCGCGCGAAGGTGCGGATGCGCCGCCTTCGCCATGAGAAAAGGCGCGCGCGTGTTTGTCGCGAACATCGCATCCCACTGCTTCGTGGAGATCGTCTCCAGAGCAACGGATTCAAAGATACCCGCATTGTTGACCAGCACATCGAGCTGACCGAACTCCTCCATCACCGCCGAGATCGTCTGCTCTATGCTCTCCGCATCGCGCACATCGCAGCGAATGGCCTGTGCGTCCACGTCCCTCGCTGCAAGATCACGCACCGTCGCCTCTGCCTCACGCTGCGAGGCAAGATAGGTAATCGCCACGTTCGCTCCCGCCTCAGCCAGCGCCAGCGCAATACCTCGGCCAATCCGTTTTGCCGCGCCCGTCACCAGCACGGTCTTTCCCCTAAGCAGCTTGTCCATCAGTGTCCATAAGTGAATCGAGTGGCAGCACGCGCGTTTCAAATTAAGGCTGCGGCGCAGGCGGGTTGGATGCAGCAGGCGGATTCGACGCGGGCGGCGGATGCGGCGCAGCAGGTGTCGGCCGAATCGGCTCCTGCACCCCAGGCTTCAGCACCGACGACTTTCCCTCATTGTCCACATATCCCGAAACCTGCGCCTGCGGACGAAGCATCGCGATCGAGATCGACTTGCTCGGCCCATCCACCACGTAGTCCTGCGCAAACGTAGCAAATCCAGTAGCGATCACCTGCACCCGCACCGTGCTTCCAGTCGGAATGATGTCGATCGCCGCCTTCCCATCCGGATCGGTCTTTACCTCAAGATTGCCCTCGTCTTTGCCGTCCATCTTCGAGTCAAAAACCACCGCGGCATTCATGATCGGCTTGCCGTTCAACTTCTTGATCACCTCCACCTCGATGTGCGACGTAGGCGGCGGAGCTTTGTACTTCCGCCCCCGATGCCCTTGGGTTGCGTCCTGGGCGATGGACGAAAGGGCAGACCCGAAGGTGAGAAAAAGGACGAAGGAGAGGGAAGACCGGAGTACGCGATGCATATATTGCATTCTACGACTAACCCCAGGGCATCCAACCCGCGAGTTCCGATCGCGAGTTCCGGGTAAGGATTGCTGAGTCCCTAGCAGGATCACGCGGAGAAAGCGAGATAGCAAACAAAAAAGATGAAATCATTGCTACTTACCCTGACTGACCTCTGCCACCTGAATCATCGCGCACCGGTTTACCCACGCTTCGACGCTGGCTGCGAGATTCTGGTCACGTCTGCCAATCAAGAAGGTTGCGCGCCTTTCACTCATATTTAACCAGGTGGGGGTTGACAATGACTCATTACGTGGCCTATCGTTAGCAATCAGAAGGCAAGAGTGCTAACGCCCACTCCGGCAACCCGGAACGCTGAGGCAACAGCCCTCCGCAATACTCGCAGGTGCTCACCGGCCTCGTGTCGGGTGATGCTTGCGTCTCACCGAATCCGGACGGCACTCACCCGTCCGCAAAAATTGTACTTAGGAGATGTAACGTATGGCAAAATCGACGTTTACCCCGCTGCACGACCGCATCCTGGTCCGCCGCATCGAAGAAGGCGAGAGCATCCGCAACGGCATCATCATCCCCGACTCTGCAAAAGAAAAGCCCCAGGAAGGCGAAGTCATCTCCGTCGGCAAAGGCAAGTCGAACGACGAGGGCAAGGTGTTCCCGCTCGACGTGAAAGCCGGCGACAAGATCCTCTTCGGTAAATATTCCGGCACCGAGATCAAGCTCGACGGCGAAGAGCTGCTCATCATGCGCGAAGAAGAAGTCCTCGGCATCGTCAAGAAATAAGCAGTTCGTACCGCGGCATAGCAGCCCCTCGGCGCTTCGAGCGCCTCATTCCAACAACATTCAATCGGCGTAAGCCGGTCACAGGAGCAACATAATGGCAAAACAAATTCTGCACGGAGAAGATTCGCGTCAAGCAATTCTGCGCGGTGTCAACATCCTCGCCGACGCGGTCAAGGTGACCCTCGGCCCCAAGGGCCGTAACGTCGTCATCGAAAAGAAGTTCGGCTCCCCCACCATCACTAAGGACGGCGTAACCGTAGCCAAGGAGATCGAGCTGTCGAACGCGCTCGAGAACATGGGCGCACAGATGGTCCGCGAGGTAGCCTCGAAGACCTCCGACGTAGCCGGCGACGGCACCACCACCGCCACCGTCCTCGCCCAGGCGATCTACCGCGAAGGCGTTAAGACCGTGGCCGCCGGCGCCAACCCAATGGCGCTCAAGCGCGGCATCGATAAGGCTGTCGAAGCCATCATCGGCAAGCGCGATGAGCATGGCACAGTGATCGGCGGCGAGTTGTCCAAGCTCTCCAAGCCCGTCTCCGGCGACATGATCGCCCAGGTCGGCACCATCTCCGCCAACTCCGACTCGCAGATCGGCGAGATCATCGCCGCCGCCATGAAGACCGTCGGCAAGGACGGCGTCATCACCGTCGAAGAGTCCCGCACCATGGAGACCCAGCTTGAGACCGTCGAGGGCATGCAGTTCGACCGCGGCTATCTCTCGCCCTACTTCGTCACCGACGCCGAACGGATGGAGGTCTCACTCGAGAATCCCTACATCCTCATCTACGAGAAGAAGATCTCGTCCATGAAGGACCTGCTTCCCCTGCTCGAGCAGATCGCCCGCACCGCGAAGCCGCTCGTCATCATCGCTGAAGATGTCGACGGTGAGGCGCTCGCCACCCTCGTAGTCAACAAGCTGCGTGGCACCCTGAACGTCGCGTCCGTCAAGGCCCCCGGCTTCGGCGATCGCCGCAAGGCCATGCTCGAAGACATCGCCGTCCTCACCGGCGGCAAGGCCGTCACCGAAGACCTCGGCATCAAGCTCGAAGGAGTCAAGATCGAGGACCTCGGCACCGCCAAGCGCGTCACCATCGACAAGGACAACACCACCATCGTCGACGGCGGCGGCGAGAGCGGCAAGCTCGAAGGACGCGTGAAGGAGATTCGCGCTCAGATCGACAAGACCACCTCCGACTACGACCGTGAGAAGCTGCAGGAGCGCCTCGCCAAGCTGGTCGGCGGCGTCGCTGTCATCAAGGTCGGCGCAGCCACCGAGACCGAGATGAAGGAGAAGAAGGCTCGTGTCGAGGATGCGATGCACGCAACCCGCGCGGCCGTCGAAGAAGGCATCGTCCCAGGCGGCGGAGTTGCATTTATTCGCTGCACGGCTGCGGTCGAGGATCTGATCAAGAGACTCGAAGGCGATGAGAAGATCGGCGCCAACATCATCCGTCGCGCGATCGAAGAGCCTCTGCGCATGATCGTCTCGAACGCAGGCGAAGAGGGTGCAGTCGTCATCGGCAAGATCCACGAGTCGAAGGAGTCCAACTACGGCTACAACGCCGCAACCGGCGCCTACGAAGACCTGGTGAAGGCCGGCGTCATCGACCCGACCAAGGTAACGCGCACTGCCCTGCAGAACGCGGCATCGATCGCCGGTCTCATGCTCACCACCGAAGCCATGATCTCCGACATCCCTGAGAAGAAGGAAGCGGGCGGCGGCGGACACCAGCACGGCGGCGGCGGCATGGACGGCATGTACTAAACCATGATCAACCCTGCGGTGCCCTGCTGTTGCTGTTGCACTTGCCTTTCTTGTTGTCATCCCCGCAGGGGATCTGCTGTTGCACTTGTCGGATACATGCAGAAGGAGAATCAAACCAGCCCCGAAGCGAGCTAATCCGTTTCGGGGCTTTTTCTCCGTCGTCTCCTCCCATTAGCTTGAGCAGCCTCAGCCGCATCAGGCAAAAAGCGGCTTACTGACCGATCAAGAATCCCTTCTCGGCATACAATCTGGCCATGCAGACGGGCGCCTCACCCGCAACTCAAAGCGTCGAAATCGCATTAATCGCACTGCAGGCATTCCAGGTTCTCTTTCTCTGGATTCACGACTGGATTCCCCTCGGCCGCCTGAATGATGTACAGGCGGTGCGCCATGCAGATCCCACGCAACGCCTGGTACTCGTAACTTTCGTCCAAAGCGCACCGTTCACCGTCGGTCTTGTCTTCAGCCTCTTAAACTTCGGTCGAAGCTACCCGCATTGGCTCTCCGATTGGCTTTGGATCAGCTACGGCTTGCTTCTTCTCGGGCAGGTGCGTGCCTGGTGGATACCCTATCTCATCCGGCCTGAGCCGCAGCGCGCCGCCCGCTACCAAGTCATGTTCGGCAAGACACACTCTTTCCTACCGCAGCGCAACGGCCTCGTTCCAAACACAGCGCACATTCTGCTTCATGTAGCGACGGCTGCAACGCTGATCCTCCTCGTCGCGCTTCCAACTTACGCTGTAAACACTCCATAAATTTATGCCAGAGCTGCCCGACATCGCCGCCTACCTCGACGCTCTCGAGTCCCGCATCCTCGGCCAGCCCCTCGAAAACATCCGCATCGCCAGCGCCTTCCTGCTTCGCACCGCGCAGCCACCCATCTCCACCCTCGAAGGCCGCACCGTACGCGAACTCCGCCGCATCGGCAAACGCATCGCCTTCGGCTTCGATGACGATCTCTGGCTCGTCCTGCACCTGATGATCGCCGGCCGTCTGCACTGGCGCGCACCCGGAGCGAAGCTCGCCGGCCGCAACACTCTCGCCGCCTTCGACTTCCCCACCGGCTCACTCGTCCTCACCGAAGCCGGCAGCAAACGCCGTGCCTCCCTCCACGTCCTTTCGGACGAAGCCGCCTTGCACATGATCGATCCCGGCGGCATAGACGTCCTCTCCTGCGACCTCGACCGCTTCCGCGCCGCCCTCACCGCCGAAAACCGAACCCTCAAGCGCGCCCTCACCGACCCGCGCATCCTCAGCGGCATCGGCAACGCCTACTCCGACGAGATCCTCCACGCTGCCCGACTCTCACCCATCACCCTCACCCACAAGCTGAGCTCCGAAGAGTGGCAGCGCCTCTTCCACTCAACCCGCCAGACCCTCCAGCTCTGGATCGACCGTCTGCGCGCCGAGTCAAAGTCCGGCTTCCCGGAAAAGGTCACCGCCTTTCGCCCCGACATGGCCGTCCATGGCCGCTTCAACCAACCCTGCCCCCGCTGCGGCGAGAAGATTCAACGCATCCGCTATGCCGACAACGAAACGGACTACTGCGCCAAATGCCAGACCGGCGGCAAGGTCCTCGCCGACCGCAGCCTCTCCCGCCTGCTCAAATCCGACTGGCCTCGCACCCTCGACGAGCTCGAAGCCCTCAAGCGCCGCTGAAACACCCCTTGACAAAGCCGGGTCGAGGAGGAGTGTGCTTTTCGCAGGGCTTGACACACAGTCAGTCTTTCTTTCCGGTTTGCACTGGTGTCCTTCAGCAAATTGTTCCACGTGGAACAATTTGAACGCATGGCTGGGGCGGCGCTTTGGAGCAGAATCGAGTGTTTCTTGGTTTCGGCGAGTGCCGCTATCAGAAAAATGTTCCACGTGGAACATTCCTGGCTTTCAAAATTGTTCCACGTGGAACAATTTCGCATCCCGCCGCCTCCTCGGCCTTGAGCATACATGCCTGATTTACTTCGAATACGCCTTCAGGCTGTCCCCTTATCATAGAGACCAGGATGACCCTGTATTTCGCTTCAACCAATCCCGGTAAGCTCCGCGACTTCTCCGCAATCTTCCGCGACGGCCTCGATCTCGCCCCGCTGCCTAATCTCAATGGCATCCCAGCCCCTGCAGAAGACCAGCCCACCTTCGAAGGCAACGCCCGCCTCAAAGCCATTTACTACTCTCAACACCTCCCCGGCGAGATCATCCTCGCCGACGACTCCGGCCTCGAAGTCGATGCCCTCGGCGGAGCACCCGGGGTGCGCTCAGCCCGCTACGCCGATGACCACACCTTCCAGTCATCCTCAGCCACGCAAGATCAGCGCAACAACCTATACCTCCAGCAAACCCTCGCTACAATCCCCGGCCCGCACACAGCCCGCTATCGCTGCGTACTCGCCGCCGCCCGTGACGGCCACATCCTCTGCACCGCCGACGGCGCCGTCGAAGGCGAGCTCCTCCCCGCCCCACGTGGCGATTTAGGCTTCGGCTACGACCCTCTCTTCTATCTCGCCGCACTGAACAAGACCATGGCCGAGCTTGACCTCACCACGAAGCTCTCCATCAGCCATCGCGGCCGAGCCTTTGCCGCGCTCCTCGAAAAACTCCTCCATCAAATGGAATCCCAGCAAATTCAGCGGCAATCAACTTAATCGCACAAACGCAACGATAACCGCACGAAACGCCGCAGTTTCCTTGACGCTCATAAGAGCGGAGCGGAATAATCGCGATGTTGCACTTTTTACGCAGCAGTGCAAGCGCTACTCCCTAGTAGCAAGCAAGGAGCACCCATGGCCACCGCACCTCCTGCCGCGCCTCCTATTCAGGGCCTCAAGGCCGGCGTCCAGCCACTCCGCGCCAACCAGGGCCACTCCTTCCTCTGGCGCAGGCTGCACTCCCTCTCCGGCATCATCCCCATCGGCGCCTTCCTCATCGAGCACATCGTCTCCAACTTCGAGACCTGGAACGGTCCGCTTGCCTATGCCCAGCAGGTCAAGTTCCTCAACTCCCTGCCGCTGGTCCGCATCCTGGAATGGACCTTCATCTTCATTCCGCTGGCCTTCCACGCCCTCTACGGCCTCTTCATCACCTTTCGCGGCCGCATCAACGTCAACATCTATCCCTGGGCGTCGAACTGGATGTACGTCGCCCAGCGCGTGACCGGCATCATCGCCTTCGCCTACATCATCCAGCACGTCTGGCGGCAGCGCTTCAGCGGCATCTCGCTTCCAGAAAATCCCGGCGCTGCCTTCCACAAGGTGCAGGTCGAGCTTTCCAATCCCTGGATGCTCGCCATCTACGTCATTGCGATGATCGCCACCACCTGGCACTTCGCCTACGGCATCTGGCTCTTCGCCGCCAAATGGGGCATCACCCCCGGGGACAAGGCTCGCAAGAAGTTCGGCTACGTCTGCGCCGCCTTCGGAGCCGCTCTCTGCCTGATGGGACTCATCAGTATCTACGCCGTCGTCTACAAGTACCCCAACGCCCCAGCCAACGTCATGCCCGCCCAACCCGCCGGCATCACCCTGCCTGCACCTGAAGTGGCACCGCCGAACTCAACAAATCCGACGCAGCCGGGCCAAGTATCACCTGCGAGGTGACTTCATGAAGCGACCGTTAGCAACAGGCTTAGCTGCACTCAGTCTCGGGATAGCCATGGTTGGATCGTTGCCAGCGCAGTCCGTAACGGCACACAACGAGCCGGAGACAGCCTACTTGCAATACGTCGCAGCCTGGAAGGCAAAGGATTTCGCAACACTAAACCGCGTCATCGCAGATGATTATTCAACACTCAACGGAGAAGGCAAGCTGGCCAACAAGGCAGCCGAGCTCGCCGAAGCAAAGAGCGATGAGCCTTACTCTCAAATGGAAGTGGTCGAACTGCACTCCCATCTCATCGGAACCACGGCTGTTCTCTCCGGCGTACTCACCGTCGCCGGAACCAGTTCCGGTAAACCGTACACAGCCCGGGCGCGCTTCCTCGCGACCCTGATACAACGCAATGGCAAGTGGCAAATCGTCGCCGATGAGTCCGCACCAGCCAGTTAGCTCTTTATCACTGAGGTAGTCGCAATGGCAGCAGCATCAACTCCACGCATCATCGTAGTAGGCGGCGGCCTCGCCGGTCTCGCCTCCGTCATCAAGATCGCTGAAGCCGGCGGCAAGGTCGACCTCTTCTCCATCGTCCCCGTCAAGCGCTCGCACTCGGTCTGCGCCCAGGGCGGCATCAACGCCGCCAAGAACCTCAAAGGCGAGGGCGACAGCACCTGGGCACACTTCGACGACACCGTCTACGGCGGCGACTTCCTCGCCAATCAGACCCCGGTCAAAAACATGACTGCCCAGGGTCCAGCCATCATCGACCTGCTCGACCGCATGGGTGTTCCCTTCAACCGCACCCCCGAAGGCCTGCTCGACTTCCGCCGCTTCGGCGGCACGCTCTTCCACCGCACCGCCTTCGCCGGAGCCACCACGGGCCAGCAACTTCTCTATGCCCTTGACGAGCAAGTGCGAAGATTCGAGTCCGAAGGCAAGGTCACAAAATACGAAGGCTGGGAGTTCCTCTCCGCCGTCCTCGACTCGAAGGGCGCAGCCCGCGGCATCTGCGCCATGGACCTGCGCAGCATGGAGACCCGCACCTTTCCCTCCGACGCCGTCATCATCTGCACTGGCGGCAACGGAGCAATCTTCGGCAAGAGCACCAACTCCGTCGTCTGCACCGGCTCTGCCCAGTCCGCGCTCTACCAGCAGGGCGCCTACTACGCCAACGGCGAGTTCATCCAGGTCCACCCCACCGCCATCCCCGGCGAAGACAAGCTGCGCCTGATGTCCGAGTCAGCCCGCGGCGAAGGCGGCCGCGTCTGGGTCCCGCGCGACAAGAACGACAAGCGCGTCGCCCGCTCCATCCCCGAGGCCGACCGCTGGTACTTCCTCGAAGAGTGGTACCCCAAGTACGGCAACCTCGTCCCCCGCGACATCGCCACCCGCGCCATCTTCAAGGTCGTCTACGAACACGGCATGGGCATCGACGGCCAGCCCATGGTCTATCTCGATCTAACCCATATCGATCGTGAGACTTTAAACCGCAAACTTGAAGGGATACTAGAAATCTACGAAAAATTTGTAGGCGACGACCCCCGCGAAGTCCCCATGAAGATCTTCCCCGGCATGCATTACACCATGGGCGGCCTATGGGTCGACTTCGACCAGCGCACCAACATCCCCGGCATCTACGCCGCGGGCGAGGCCGACTACTCCATCCACGGAGCAAATCGTCTGGGAGCGAATTCCCTGCTCTCCTGCATCTACGGAGGCTTCGTCGCCGGCCCCCACGCCCTCGCCTATGCCAAATCGCTTGCCGCTCCCGAAGGCGACGGAGGCCACGCCGCCGAGCTCCAGCGCCAGCAGGAGAAGAACGCGCTCCTGCTCAACAACCCCGGCACCGAAAACCCCTTCAAGATCTGGCGCGAACTCGGCGAGACCATGACCAAACACGCGACCATCATCCGCTACAACTCCGGCCTCGAGCAGGCGGACGACAAGATCGTCGAGCTCCTCGACCGCTACAAGTGCGTCAATCTCGCCGACAAGAGCCAGTGGGCCAACACCAGCTTCGCCTTCACCCGCCAGCTCTATAACATGCTCGAGCTTGGCCGTGTCATCGTCCAGGGCGCGCACCTCCGCGACGAATCCCGCGGAGCCCACTACAAACCCGACTTCCCGGAGCGCAACGACGAGAAATTTCTCAAGACGACGAAGGCTAGCTACAAGGACAACGCGCCCGCCTTCGAACTCGAAGACGTCGACATCAGCCTGATCCAACCGCGCGCCCGCAACTACGCCGCCACCGCATAACCCGGAGCTGCCGGTTCCTCGATCGGCCTCCCATAACAAGTTCCAGGCATCTTACTATGCATGAACTTCGCACACTTCGACCCCATCGAGTATTACGTACTGGCTGCCGTACTGGCGCTTGTGATCGGCTACATGGTTGTCTACAACGTTCGTCTGAAGACCAGGGAGCGAACCATGGCTCTCAAGGGCCGGCCTCCGGTCAGCAAGGAAGAGGGCATCGCCGTCGCCACGCTGGAGAAAGAACGCGAAGGGCGCACCGGGACGATCAACTAGTCCTGCCTGTTCTCGCTGCGTCTCTCTCCTCGACCCCTGATGCTCGAATTGTGCGTCCACGGCTGCGCTGTCTCTTCAGGGGCGTGCCCGTCTGCCTCTTCACCTCACTATCTCGCATGAGCAGCATGAACCAGCAAGGGGCCGCCGCCCCGGCACTTTGAAGAACGAGGGCAACAATCCATGGCCACCGCAACCGTAGCACTTCCCGTCGCCTCTCCCGCCAAGACCTCGAAGACCATCAAAGTCGAGATCAAGCGCCAGTCCACCCCCGACGCCGCCGCGCACACCGAAAAATTCGAGATCCCCTACCGCCCCGGCATGAACATCACCTCCCTGCTCGGCGAGATCGCGCTCAACCCGGTCGACGTCTCGGGCAAAGCCACCACGCCCATCACCTACGACGCCAACTGCCTCGAAGAGATCTGCGGAAGCTGCGCGATGCTGATCAACGGCAAAGCCCGCATGGCCTGCTCGGCGCTGGTCGACAAGCTCACCGGGCCAAGTCAGGACCAGCCCATCACCCTCGCCCCGCTCTCGAAGTTCCCCGTCGTCCGCGACCTCGCCGTCGACCGCTCTGTCCTCTTCGAAAATCTCAAGAAGGTCAAAGCCTGGGTCCCCATCGACGGCTCCTACGACCTGGGCGCCGGCCCGCGCCAAGCCCCCCAGATTCAAGAGCAGCGCTATCCTCTATCGAACTGCATCTCCTGCACCATCTGCATGGAGGTCTGCCCCCAGTTCAACGACGCTACGGGCTTCGTCGGCGCCGCCACCATCGCCCAGGCCAAGCTCTTCAACATGGACCCCTCCGGCTCCGTGCTCAAGGCAGAGCGTCTGCGCGCCCTCTCCGGCGACGGTGGCGTCCAGGAGTGCAGCTTCTCACAAAACTGCGTGCAGGCCTGCCCCAAACAGCTTCCCCTCACTGAGGCCATCAGCGACATGGGCCGCGACGTCTTCATCCAACAAGTCAAAGACCTCTTCGCCCGCTGATTGCTAAATCACTTGATGAGCGAACGACGTAAAGCGTAATCTTCTTTCGTGCACGAACTTGTCTTCGAAGTCACGCAGGAAGATAACGGCGGCTTCTGCGCGCGCGCCATAGGAGAAACGATCTTTACCCAAGGCGATACCTGGGAAGAATTGAGCGAGATGGTAATGGATGCCACGAAGGGTTACTTCTACGACTCTCAACCTCCGACCCAGATTCGTCTGCACCTTCTTCGCGATGAGGTACTTGCCGTCGCGTGAAAGTTCCAAAAGATGTTCACGGCAGAGACTTCTCCAATCACCTAATACGCCGATGGGACTTCCGTCAGTTAAAGCAGACCGGAAGCCACATCATTCTCCGCTCGGAATCCCCTTCGGGAATCACGATTTCCTTGCCCGCCCACAAGCCCCTGCGTCCGGGCACGTATAGAGATATCCTCAATGCCATAGCGGATCACAAGGGAGCTTCTTCAACGGATCTGTTGCGATGCCTATAGAGAAATTCTTATAGCTCTCAGAGGCCTTTTATAGCTGGCTTAGCCGAATCAGTAAGTCGCAAAAGCAGGATCATTGCGTCTCTTCTCCGGTCCATCCTCATCAGATGCCTCTCCCCTCTTTGCGCTAGCCGTACCCTCTGCATCCAACCTTGATAGCGCACAAGCACTATCCACAACAGGAGAATTCCCATGAGCACCGCAGCACCCGAGACCGTTGCCTCCATTCCCCTCGCCGATGCCCGCCGCGTCATCGCCGCAGCTTCAAAAAAAGCCGAGTCCATCGGCCAACCTATGAACATCGCCGTCGTCTGCGCCGGCGGCCACCTTCTCGCCTTCGAGCGTATGCCCAAAGCTTGGCTCGGCTCGGTCGACATCGCGATCAAGAAGGCCTGGACCTCGCGCGCCTTCGACATCGAAACCAAAGCCTTAGGCGAGAACTCCCAATCCGGAGATCAATTCTTCGGTATCCACGCCTCAAACGACGGCAAGGTCATGATCTTCGCCGGCGGTGTGCCTCTCAAACAGGACGGCAAGATCGTCGGCGCGCTCGGGATCAGTGGAGGCTCGGGCAAACAGGATCAGGAAGTTGCCGAAGCGGGAGCTGCGGCTCTCTAGCAATTGGCTGCAAAAAAGAAAAGGCCCCGCCATCTTCTGGGGGGCGCTTTTCATGACACTGACAAACTACTTCGTAAACAGCGAGTTCCCCGGGGTCGTGTCCTCATTCGCGCGAATACGATTCTCCGCCCGCTTCGCACTTTGCATTGCAGCGTGATCCATTTTCTTCTCTTCCGTCTCACCTGCCTCGGTCGCCGGAGCCTCCGACTCAATTGCCTCGCGCGATGGACGTGCTCCATCTTTCGTAGAATTCAAGCCTTGTGCCATACATCACCTCTGCAGGAACAGATGGCGATAACAACGCCCAAGGTTGCTCAGGCGCGCTGGACGCACCCCGCAGACGCTAGTGAATCGCACGCTAGTGAATCGTCGGCTTGCCGGCAATGCGATCGCCCACATTTTCTGTGCCATGCGCGGTGTCTTTCGCCGCAACTTTGGTGCCGTGGCCGACATCCTTCCCGGCCCGCTTCGTCTCGTACGCCGTCGTATCGCCCGCTGTCCTGGTTCCATGCACCGTCTTGTGATAAGCCTTACTGGTTCCGGCCGAAGTCTTGTGCGCCGTCGTGTGAGCTCCGCTGTCGGTCTTGTGATACGCCTTCTTCGTCCCCGTGGCTACACCGTTGCCGGCGTACTTCGCCGCATATTTCGTGTTGGTTCCCGCAGCGTGCAGATCCTGCTTGGCGCCGTCCTGCGCTCTGCCGGCCGCGCCTGAAAGCAACAACAAAAGTGCAGCGCTGAACACCACCGTGCTCCATCCTCCTCGATGCATGACATCTCCTTTTTGAAATCAATCGTTACGTCGCATTAGATGTCTTTATCGAGCAGAAGAGATGCAACCCGCCCTCAGTTCGCGAATCAATCCGGTAGACAGATCTCGTCTTCGCGCGGTACATCCGACACCTCTACCGTTTGGCGCAGTGCAGTCTTCCTATTGTTCATCGCGTACCATCATCTGCATCCGCCCACGTGCAGATACCCGTCAAGCACTTGACGGATAACCCAAACACCCAGGAGAGATATGGCAAAGCAGATGACAATGGGCGTGATCGTAGGCAATCGTGGCTTCTTTCCCAGCCACCTTGCCACCAGCGGGCGGCTCGATATGATCGCTGCACTCGAAGCCGCGGGCATCGTGCCCATTGTGCTCGGCCCCGAGCAGACCGCACACGGCGCAGTAGAAACCTACGAAGACGCAAAGAAATGCGCCGAGCTCTTCAAGAAGCACGCCTCCGAGATCGACGGCATCCTCGTTACCCTGCCCAACTTCGGCGAAGAGCGCGGTCTCGCCGATGCGCTCCGTCTGGCCAATCTGCAGGTTCCGGTCCTCATCCAGGCCACACCCGACAACGCCGGAAACATGACTATCGCCTTCCGCCGCGACAGCTTCTGCGGCAAAATGTCCATCTGTAACAACCTCAAACAATACGGAATCCCCTACTCTCTCACGACGCTGCACACCGAAGCGCCGGGCTCACCCGAATTCAAAGCCGACCTCGCCTGGTTCTCCGCCGTCTGCCGCATCGTCCGCGGTCTCAGGAACGTCCGCTTCGGTGCCATCGGCGCGCGTCCCACCGCGTTCAACACCGTTCGCTACTCCGAAAAGCTCCTCGAGCGCTCCGGCATCACCGTCGAAACCCTCGACCTGAGCGAAGTGATAGGCCGCATCGGCCGCATGCCCGACCACAACGACGCCGCCCAAGCCAAACTCGCCGCCATCCGCAACTACATCCCCGTCGGCGACACACCCGATGCCGCCCTGCTCAAGATGGCCAAGCTCGGCGCCGTCATCGACCAGTGGATGGCCGCCAGTGAGCTCACCGTCAGCGCCGTGCAATGCTGGACCTCGATCGAAGAGTTCCTCGGCATCGTCCCCTGCACCGTCATGAGCATGATGAGCGAGAACCTCATCCCCTCCGCCTGCGAGGTCGACATCCTCGGCACCCTCAGCATGTACGCGCTCACCCTGGCAAGCGAAACTCCCTCCGCCCTGCTCGACTGGAACAACAACTACGGCGACCATCCCGATAAGGCCGTCTGCTTCCACTGCTCCAACCTGCCGAAGCACTTCTTCAACGAAGGCGTCAAGATGGACTTCCAGCAGATCATCGCCGGCACCGTCGGCAAGGACAACACCCACGGCACCCTCGACGGCACCGTCAAGGCGGGTCCCATGAGCTTCGCGCGCTTCTCCACCGACGACCTCCACGGCCAGATCACCGGCTACGTCGGCGAGGGCGCGTTCACCAACGATCCCCTCCATACCTTCGGTGGCGCAGGCGTCGTCGAAATCCCCAGGCTGCAGCATCTGCTCCGTTACATCTGCGAGAACGGGTTCGAGCATCACGTCGCAGCCAACTTTTCCACCACCGCCGCCGCCGTCTCCGAAGCAGCCACCCAATACCTCGGTTGGAAGATGCACTGGCACAACCGTCCAGATCGCCCCTGAATACGACCGAAGCCTGTATAGTTCTCTAGGGTACGAACAGCATACCCGACGCATCGGGGGAGTCTTCCGTGAAGTCTTACATCGCCGCACTCTCGTTGTGCCTGGCTGGATTTCCAAGTCCAATGCACTCACAGACCTCTGCCCTGTTCGAGAACACCCTGATGCCCCAGCCTGCAAAGCTGACCGTCGCTCAAGGCACACTCCCATGGAGCAGTTCATTCACTGTCAGCACGCCTTCCTTCCACGACGCACGCCTCGACGAAGCCATCGAGAGAACCCTGCGCGAGCTGGAGAACAAAACCGGCGCCCCGCTGTCCAAAGAGATCAAAACCGGTCGCACCGACGCCACTCTCATCCTCGACGTCCAAGGCCCGGGCGAGCCAACCCAATCACTCGACGAGGATGAGTCCTACTCACTCTCGATCACGCCCGCCCACGCCACGCTCCACGCCGCCACCGTAGTCGGCGCCATGCGCGGCCTCCAGACCTTCGCGCAGCTGCTCCAGACCACACCCACTGGCTTCTTCCTCCCCGCCATCGAAGTCCAGGACACCCCACGCTTCCGCTGGCGTGGCCTGATGATCGACTGCGGACGCCACTTCGAGCCCATCGACGTCCTCAAGCGCACCCTCGACGGCATGGCCGCAGTCAAGCTCAACGTCTTTCACTGGCACCTCACCGAAGACCAGGGCTTCCGCATCGAGAGCAAGCTTTATCCCAGACTCACCGGCATGGGTTCTGACGGCCTCTTCTACACCCAGGACCAGGCCCGCGAGATCGTCGCCTACGCCCGCTCGCGCGGCATCCGCGTCGTGCCCGAGTTCGACATGCCCGGCCACACCAAGAGCTGGTTCGTCGGCTACCCGGAGCTCGCCAGCGCCCCCGGCCCCTACACCATCCGCCGCGAGTTCGGCATCGAAGACGCCGCCATGGACCCCACCCGCGAGAGCACCTACCAATTCATCGACGCCTTCCTCGGTGAGATGGCCGGCATCTTCCCCGACCCCTACCTGCACATCGGCGGCGACGAAAGCGACGGCGCGCAGTGGAACGCAAATCCAAACATCCAGGCCTTCATGCGCGCGCACCATCTCGCCGACGCCGCCGCGCTGCAGGCCTACTTCAACCAGCGCCTCCTTAAGATCGTCCAGCAGCACAACAAGCACATGGTCGGATGGGACGAGATCTTCAACCCCGCCCTTCCCAAAGATGTCGTCATCCAATCCTGGCGCGGCGCGAAGTCGCTCTCCGACGCCGCCAGGCAGGGCTACCAGGGCATCCTCTCGCAGCCCTACTATCTCGACGGCATGAAGTCCGCCAAAGAGCATTACCGCTCCGATCCCCTGCCCTCCACCTCCGATCTCACGCCCGCGCAGCGCAACCTCATCCTCGGCGGCGAGATCTGCATGTGGGGCGAACACGTCAACGCGCTCTCCATCGACTCCCGCATCTGGCCTCGCTCCGCCGCCATCGCCGAGCGCTTCTGGTCTCCAGAAAACATCACCAGCGTCGACGACATGTATCGCCGCCTCTCCGTCGAATCGATCCGCCTCGAAGCCGTCGGCCTCACCCACCTCTCACATGAAGAAAGCGCTCTCCGCGAACTCGCCGGCACCGAGAACATCGAGCCCCTGCGCATCTTCGCCTCAGCCATCGAACCCGTCAGCTTCAGCGACCGCTACCAGCAGCAGCACACCTCGCAGTTGACCCCGCTCGAAAACCTCGTCGATGCCGTTCGCCCCGATCCGCCCTCGCGTCACGAGATCAACCGTCTCATCCACCACTTCCTCGCGTCTCCATCGACGCAGCAGGAGGCGCGCGCCTCACTCGAAAAGACCTTCAACACCTGGATCACCCAGACCCCCGCGATCCAGACTCAGCTTGCGACCACCCCATTGCTAGCCGTTGCGCTGCCGAGGGCCGAGCAGCTTCAGCAACTCTCCGCCATCGCTGTCCAGGCGCTCACCTATCTCTCCAACACCACTCAGCCTCCATCCGGCTGGAAGCAACAAAGCCAGGCAACGATCGCAGCAGCCAAGCAGCCCGGCGCACTGGTCCGCTTTACCTTCCTCCTGCCGCTCGAAGAACTGGTAAACGCCGTCCCCCAACGCTGATGAGGCACTTGCTTTCCTGGTCATCCCGAAGGGGATCTGCGGTTCGTCGTGCCGAGTACACTCGCGCGAATCCTGAACAGGGCATTACCGCCGACCGTCTTTGCTCTTGCCTTTCTTGTTGTCATCCCCGAAGCGGATCTGCTGTAGTTCTGCCTTACATTCGCGGCTTATCGGGAGAGATCACACCGACTCAACGAGCACCCGCCGCATATCTCTTCACCAAGCCCGTCCTCGAGTTCACCAACTCAAAGCTGCCATCGCGGTTGGCAATCAACTCAAGAAAGTGGCCCGCATCCGCGCCCTGCAAATTCGCAATGTACTCCGCCGCCGTGTTGTCCTTCGTCCCGCCCTCATCGGAATAGTGCAGCTGCCATAACGCACCCAGCCCAGGACTCCTCGCAATCGTCTCCAGTGTCGCCGTCGATCCACCCTTCTTCTCACCGTTGTCCATGATCGCCACGCGCGCATGAATCGCGTCCACCAGCGCCGGGCTCGAACTCTGGTACCACCCATGGTGCGACACGATGTACACATCCACTCGCCCCAGCTTGTTCACCGGACACATCAGCTGCATCTCCTTGTCCCACGTCAGGTCGCCCAGGTCGAGCAGCTTCAGCTTGCCGAACGTGATCTCCACTCCCAGCGAGCGCGCATTTTCCGTCTGATCGGCAGGCCGCACCTCGGAAGTCTTGCAGTACTCATTCGCCTCCCCTGCCCCGGGCAGCGGCCGCGCGATCAACCCGCCATCCGCGCTGATCACCTTCACCTGCATCCCCGTCATCGGCAGCACGTCGCCCGGGTGCGCCTCCATGCGCTTCGATCCACCTGCCGCCAGTACCTTCTGATACTCCGCATAGCCATGCTCGGTGGCTCCGTGATCGAGCTCGCGATTCACTCCGTGATCGAAAAAGGTGCCCACCGGAATCCGCGCGACCAGCTGCGGAACGCCGCCTACATGATCGTCGTGATAGTGCGTCAGCAGCACATAGTCAATCCGGGCCAGTCCCGCCTGCTTCGCCGCCGCGACAATCCTGTCGGCATCGCGTCCCGCATTGCCCGGCCACCCCGTATCGATCAGAAGCGACTGGGCCGCCGGAGTGACAAAGAGCGTCGCCTGGCCGCCCTCTACATCCACGAAGAAGACCTGTAATCTTCCCGCTCCGTCTTTGCCCTGCCCTCGAGCCGAGCCGGCAAGCAACAAGCTCACAACAGCGATCACCGCACTCCACGGCAGCATGCGCAGTCTTGCAACACAGAAAGCACTCATCACCACTCCTCGTCAAAGGTAATTTCGATTCCAGAAGCAAATTCAGATCATCCCACGACATCTCGAAGATCTGCCGCAACCATTCGCGCCGGATCTCTATGCCCTCAAACCGTGCTTCGCTTCAGGAGATAATCCATGCCGCAAATGCGAAACCACCGATAACCGAAGGGTTCGAGCAACATGGAATGCCTGCCTCCCGGCGACGGTTGACTATGATCGTTGGACAGAAGATTGACGAGAACGCACTGCTCTTCGTCGCCGTCCACGGTCAAGCGAATCTCTCGCGGCTCGCCACACAGGTTGTGAACGCAGAGGACCGCGTTGTTCCTCCAGCTATACCGCATGGCCAGCACCTCGCGCGTTCCAGCCGGGAGGAAGGTGAAATCGCCCCAGCCGATCTCGGGAACCTCCTTGCGCATGCGAACGATCCGCTCCATCCAGTTCAGCAGCGAGTTGGGGTCGCGGCGCTGGTCGGCGACGTTCACATGCGGGAAGCCATAAGCCCCATCGCTGATTACGGGAAGAACTGGCTTCTCACTCGTGGTAAAGCCCGCGTTCCGCTCAGTGGACCATTGCATCGGCGTGCGTGCACAGTTTCTCTCCGGCAGCTTCAGGTTGTCGCCCATCCCGATCTCGTCCCCGTAACGCAGCACCGGCGTTCCGGGCAGCGTCATCATCAGGCTATAAGCGAGCTCCAGCCGGCGCCGGTCTCCCTGCAGCATGGGCGCGAGCCGCCGCCGGATCCCGCGCTTGTACAACTGCATGTCGGGATCAGGACCGAAGGCGGCGAAGACCGTCTCTCGCTCGGCCTCTTTGAGGCGGCCAAGATCGAGCTCGTCGTGATTGCGCAAAAACTGCCCCCACTGCGCCGAAGCAGGTCTCGGTTTAGTCGCTCGCAGTGCTTTTACCAGCGGCCGGACATCGCTCGCGGCGAGCGCATAAAACAGGTGCTGGTTCACCTCGAAATTAAACATCATCTGCAGGCGCTCGCCGGCTTCGCCGAAGTACCGCATATCGGTCCCCGGCAATACATTCGCCTCGGCCAGGATGACTGCCTGCCCCTCCCGCCACGTAAGAAACTGACTGAACTCGCGCAGCATGTCGTACTGCTCCTCAGGCTTGGCGATGTCCGCCCCTTTCTGTGCGATCACGAACGGAACAGCGTCCATGCGAAATCCCGACACTCCAAGCTGCAGCCAGAATCCCATGATCTTCAAAATCTCCGCCTGCACCGCGGGATGAGAGGTGTTGAGATCCGGCTGAAAATCGTAGAACCGATGAAAGTAGTAGGCCTTCGCAGCCTCGTCGTAGTCCCAGGTTGACTTCTGCACGCCCGGAAAGACGATCCCCGAAGCTGCGTCTTTCGGCTTCTTCTTCGACCAGACATACCAGTCCCGATACTTCGACTGCGGATCGCGCCGCGCCTCCCGAAACCAGGGGTGCTCGTTCGAAGTATGGTTGACCACCAGGTCGATCAGCACACGCATTCCGCGTTGCGAGCAGCCGTGGGTAAACTCAACAAAATCGCCGAGCGTGCCATACCGCGGATCGACGTTGTAATAGTCGGCGATGTCGTATCCATCGTCTTTGCCGGGAGAAGGCTGAAAGGGCATCAGCCAGATGGCCGTGACGCCGATGCCTTGCAGGTAATCCAGACGCCCCATCAAACCCTGAAAGTCTCCAATGCCGTCTCCATCTGCATCCATATAGGTAGCGACGGAGAGGCAATAGAGGACGGCGTTCTTGTACCACAGGTCGTTGATCACGCGAACAATCTCTCGAATCGAATTTGTTTCTCAGGAGCAGAGTTAGATGCAGCAGCCGGTCTGGTGGCAATCCGCAGTCATCTATGAGATCTATCCGCGTTCCTTTCAGGACAGCAACGCCGACGGCATCGGAGATCTGAACGGCATCCTTGAACGGCTCGATTATCTGGTGCGGCTAGGCGTAGATGCCATCTGGATCACGCCCATCTACCCCTCGCCCATGGCTGACTTCGGATACGACGTCGCGGACTACTGCAGCATCGACCCGATCTTCGGATCGATAGAAGACTTCGACCGCCTGCTCGCCGAGGTTCATCGCGTGGGCCTCAAGGTCATCCTCGACTTTGTCCCCAATCACACCTCCGATCAGCATCCCTGGTTTCTCGAAAGCCGCTCCTCCCGCAGCAACCCAAAGCGCGACTGGTATCTCTGGCGCGACGAACCGAACAACTGGAGAAGCAACTTCGGCGGATCCGGTTGGCAGTACGACGAACCCACCGGCCAGTACTACTATCACTCCTTCCTCAAGGAGCAGCCCGACCTCAACTGGCGCAATCCGGCCGTGCGCGCGAGCATGTTCGACGCACTGCGCTTCTGGCTTGATAAAGGCGTCGATGGCTTTCGCGTAGATGTTATGTGGCTGATCATTAAGGACGATCAATACCGCGACAACCCGCCGAACCCCGCCTACCTGCCCGGCCAATCTACCGGCAACAGCCTGCTTCCGGTCTACAATTCCAATCGTCCGGAGATACATGCCCTCGTAGCCGAAATGCGATCCATCCTGGACAGCTACTCCGAACGCGTTCTCATCGGAGAGGTCTACTTGCCGGTCCAGCAGTTGATGACCTACTACGGCCCGGACCTGAAGGGCGCCAATCTTCCCTTCAACTTCCTGCTGATTCAGAGTCCGTGGAACGCGATGGCGATCGCAAACGTCCTCTCCGGTTACATCAGCGTACTGCCGCTGGGAGCGTGGCCGAATTGGGTGCTCGGAAATCACGACAACGCTCGACTCGCCACCAGGGTCGGCCTCCAACAGGCTCCGCTCGCCGCCCTGCTGCTGTTTACCTTGCCGGGCACGCTGACCATGTACTACGGAGAAGAGATCGGCATGACCGATGTGCCCATTGCTCCCGGCGAAGTCCAGGACCCTGCCGAGAAGATTCAGCCCGGCATCGGCATGGGGCGCGACCCGGAGCGCACCCCGATGCCGTGGGACGCATCGCCGCTCGGAGGCTTCACCGAGGTCAGACCCTGGCTCCCCCTCGGCGCCGATCATACGACGGTCAACGTCGAAGCGCAGGAGCAGGAGGAGACCTCCCTCTGGCATCTCTATCGCACCCTCATCGCACTCAGACGCACCCACCCAGAGCTCGTTGACGGCGATCTGCGTCTCGTCGCGGCCGACGGAAACTTACTGCGCTACGAGCGCAACGACACTCGCAACCAAGGCAAAGCACGGTGGCTGATCCTTCTGAACTTCGGTCCTCAATCTACGCAGACGAACGTGGACACCGGCGTCGTTGTCGCAGCCACGGAACCCTCGCGCCAAGGAGAGAAGGTGAACCAGCACATCGAGCTTGCCGTCTCAGAAGGATTGCTGATCCGCATCGACTCCTGATCCGCATCAATGTCTCCGCATGTACGAAGACCCTCCCACTAGCGACCCAGCAGCTCCATTACCATCTGCTTCCATTCCGCGCCGGGATCACCGCTCCCCACTCGCCTCCCTGCCTGCCGGTACCAGTAGGCCGCGTTCCCTGGCTCTCCTTGTTTGCGGTGCAGGTAAGCATGCACCGACCGCCATCTGCTCCCGCCACCTCCTGTGCCGCCTCATGCGCAACGCTCCAATCGCCGTGCGCCTCCAGCCACAACGCCCGCAGCGCCCCTTGGAGCACCTCAGGTCTCGCAGCATCAAACTCCTCAAAGGTCATCTCTTTCCCCTCTCCACAGCCGTCCTGCAATGAAACCTGCTCGCACCGCGCCCACCCGAACTCTCTGATGATCCGATCGATCGTCCTCAAAACACCTGCCCGGAACACTGACAGACAGTCGAGGTCATCCTACAACCATAGTCTCCCGTATCCCATCTCCTGTACCCTCTATCGAGGCGCGTCCTGTCTTATGCTGCATGGACTCAAATCTGGCCTCAACCTGATTTGCCCAAGTCACTCGACCCACCGGAGCACCAGAAATGAAGCATCTCGTCCAGAAGCAGCTCGCCCAGTCCATCGCCACCATGCAAGCCGTCCTCGCCGACGATCTCCTCATCACCACTCTCGTCGCCGCAGCCGAACGCACCGCGCGCGCGCTCCAATCCGGACACAAGCTCCTCGTTGCCGGCAACGGAGGCTCAGCCGCCGACGCTCAGCATCTCGTCGCCGAATTCGTCGTCCGTCTCACCGTTGATCGCCCAGCCCTCCGCGCCATCGCCCTCACCACCGACTCCTCCATCCTCACCGCCGCCGGCAACGACTACGGCTTCGACTGCGTCTTCTCCCGTCAGATCGAAGCGCTCGGTCAGCCCGGCGATGTCTTCCTCGGCATCTCCACCTCCGGCAACTCCAAAAACATCCTCCAGGCGCTCGATCGCGCAAAGAACATCGGCCTCTCCACCATCGGCTTCAGTGGCAACGGCGGCGGCCGAATGAGCCCGCTCTGCGATCACAACATCATCATTCCCTCCGGCGTCACCATGAACATCCAGGAATCGCATCTCGCCCTCGAACACATCTTCTGCATGCTGGTCGAACGCTTCCTCTTCGGCGAAGACTTCGATACCAGGCCTCAGATCCTCAGCGAATAGGCGAACACCTGCAGCGAACATGGGCGCCCCGCCGCGCATCCAACCCCAAGGCGTTCGAGAGCTGCTCCGAAAGCTGCTCGGAGATCTGCCCCACGGCCGCCGCAATCCTGCTCAAGGAGATGTCGATGACCATACCGACGTGCTCGAAATGTGATGGAACAAAGTTCATCCACGTGGACCAGGAGTTCGGCGGCCAGATGGTCCGCATCATCTTCTGCGACCTATGCGGCACGATCGTAGGCACTGTCATCGCATTGTAAGCAAGACGAGCCACCTGCTCGCGCTCGGCTGCCAGTCACCCCGCGACGAGAGGTCCGGCCTCTTACAGCAGCCTCAACGCTCCGCAAGCAGCGCTCCAATATCCCGCTCGAAGTCCGCCTCGCGCACCGCACCGGAATACGTCTTCGCCACCCGTCCCTCGCGATCGATCAGCACCGTCGTCGGCACAGCCTGCATGCCCCAGGCCATCTGCGACATCGGCTGCGGCAGCGTCACCGGGTACGGCAGAGAAAACTCCCGCACGAACTCCTCCACCTTCTGCCTTCCACCCTGATCCACCGCAACCCCGACCACCGCAAGCCCCTGCGGCCCCATCTTCTCCGCCACGCGAATCAGCCCCGGCGTCTCCTCCACGCAAGGACCGCACCACGTCGCCCAGTAGTTCACCAGCACCACCTGCCCGCGATGGTCCGCCATCTTCCACACCCCGCCATCCAGCCGCGTCATCACCAGCTCCGGCATCGCCTGCCGCTGCTTCTCAGGCGTCATTCCGCCTGACTGCCTCGTCTCGAAGTGCCACGCCCACGCCACCACCGCAAACGCCGCGATTCCAATCCCGTACCTTCCCCAGCTGCTCTTCCATCCCACCATCGACGTACTTCCCTCTCCAGCCTAATCCTTCCCTGTCCCGCCTCCAATCTGTAAAGTAGAAGGACCCGCACTGAAACGAGTAGTAACCGAGGGGCAAGACCATTCGCGTTCGACTCCGCACGACCTTCTTCAAGACCATCACGCTCTTGGCCCTCCTCCTCGCGGCCACGCCCGCCGTCCCCTACTCCATCCAGACCCACGAGGAAATCATCGACCTCGCCTGGAAGGCCTCCATCCGCCCTATCCTCTTCAAGCGCTTTCCCAACCTCACCGAAGCCCAGCTCCGAAAAGCCCACGGCTACGCCTACGGCGGATGTGCCATCCAGGACTTCGGCTACTACCCCTTCGGCAACAAATTCTTCTCCGACCTTACCCACTACGTCCGCTCCGGCGACTTCGTCCTCGCGCTTCTGCGTAACGCGAAAACCCCCGACGAGCTCGCCTTCGCCATCGGCTCCCTCTCCCACTACGTCGGAGACAACGTAGGCCACGCCGACGCCGTCAACGTCTCCGTTCCCATCCAGTTCCCCAGCCTCGAACACCGCTTTGGCCCCGTCGTCAACTACGCCCAGGATCCCCACGCCCACATTCAGACCGAGTTCGCCTTCGACATCAACCAGCTCACCAAGCGCCGCTTCGCTCCCTCCGCCTACCTCCGCTACATCGGCCTCAACGTCCCCAACAACCTCCTCCGCAAAGCCTTCTTCGAGACCTACGGGCTCGACCTCCCCGACATCATCGGCTCCCGTCAGGCCGCCATCCGCACCTATCGCTTCGCCGCCCGCCGCTTCCTCCCCGACATCGCCCGCGCCGAGACCGTCCTGCACAAAAAGAACTTCCCCGCCGATGTCCCCAGCCCCGAACTCGATACGCTCACCAAGGATCTCCTTCAAGCCTCAGCCGACAACGACTGGGAGAGATTCCGCAATCCGCCCGGGGTCCGCACCCACCTCTTTGCCGGTTTTATCTATATCCTCCCCAAGGTCGGCTTCCTCAAACTCCTGGCCATAAAAGGCCCCACGGAACAGACCGAAGACCTCTACATCAAGAGCGTCAATCACTCCATCAACTCCGTGCGCTACACCCTCGCCCGCTTCGATACCATCCAGCGCTATCTTCCCAACCGCGACCTCGACACCGGCTTCGTCGGCAAACCCGGCGGCTATTCGCTTACCGACGAGACCTTCGCCAGGCTCCTCCAGAAACTGGTCGAGCACTCCGACCGTCCCGTCCCCGCCCAGGTCAAGCACGACATCCTCGCCTACTACGCCGACCCGAACGCACCCATCACCACCAGGAAGAGCACGCGCAAATGGAGAGAAGTTCAGGACGAGCTCGTCACGTTCAAGACCATGAAGACCATCGGCGACCTCGACCCCGTATTCGATGCGATAGACGCTCAGGCCGGCGATGCAGCCGATTGACCGCCTACGCTTTCCCGCCTCCAGCATCTAACCCGCCAGAAGCCGAACACTTCAAGGAGCGACCATGCACGTCCGAGTTATTTGCAACACTTACCGTATCAAAATATATTCCGCCGTTCTCCTCGCGCTTGCCCTCACCGCCTGCAACACCGGAAAATCTGCCGCCAACTACGACAACTTCACCACCGGCCTGAACAAATATTTTCTCGATCACGCCGAATGCCTGCTGCCCAACGCGCGCTTTCCCCTCGAAACCAACGACAAAGACCAGATCAAGCAGATGGACTCCCTCGTCAAAGCCACCCTGCTCGAAAAGGCCCTCGACCCCGGCGTCCGCACCGCCCGCTACACTCCCTCCACCGCCGGAGCCCGCTACGCTCCACACTTCTGCTACGGCCATCGCGTCGTCGTCAGCATCGATACCAGTTCTCCCCTTCAGGTCTCCAACGGCTTCAAGACCACCCTCGTCGACTATCACTACAAGATGGAAGACGTTCCTGTCTGGGCCGAAACCCGCGACGTGCAGACCGCCTTCCCCGCTATGGCCCTCGCCACCAGCGGCCAGGCGACCGCCAAAGCAACCCTCGCCCAAACGCCCGTAGGCTGGCAAGTTCCCGACTAGCACCACAACAGGTGTCCTAGGGAATTTCTGATTGAGTGCTGTTCTCCAGTTCTTGCTGTCATCCTGACCCTCGACCCTGAGCATCGCGAAGGGGAAGGGGAAGGATCCGATAAACTTCACACAGTCCATACCTCCAACAGCTTTTCTACCAATCTCCCAAATTCTGAGCATCCACACCCACTGCGAAAGCAACGATTCCCAAGTTCATCAGAGCTTCCCTAGTGCTTTGAGTCTAAGTTTGTTGATGTATTCTCCGCCGTTATTTTCCGTCGTCATCCTGAACGCAGTGAAGGATCCCCGTATTTCGTTGTTGTCTGTTCTTGTGTCTTAGACCTTGATGAGTACGTTCGAATCATCTATTTCTGCAACGAGAATTACGGCTCGCCACGCTAACTCAAATCAGTCTGAAGCCTTCCGCTGTTCACCCGCTACAATCCTCACCAGAGGAACCCATGTCGAAATCCCGCAGAGAATTCCTGACCCAAACCACACTCGCCCTGCTCGCCTCCGCCGCCGCCAAAGCCCAGACCCCCGCCACTCCGCCCACTCCAGGCGCCCCGCCAGCCTTCGGCACCTCCCCTGCCTTCGGCCCCGAGGTCTCCACCACCACCTTCGCCGAAGCCGAAAAGCTCATCCAGTTCCCCCTCACTGAAAAAGACCGCGCCGAGGCCGCCGGCAACTGGCGCTCCGCCATGGCCCCCCTCTACGAGCGCCGCGTCGGCCCCCGCAAAGTTCCCATCCTCGACGCCATCGCGCCCTATTCCACCGTCCACTCCGCCCTCCCCGAAACGAACCCAGGCCCCGCCGAAAACCGCTTCATTCCCACCAAGTCGGACGCCCCCCTTCCCGCGAACGACGAGACCATCGCCTTCGCCCCCGTCCACCAGCTCTCGCGCTGGATCGAGACCCGCAAGCTCACCAGCACCCGTCTCACCGAAATCTACCTGGCCCGCATCGACCGCCTCAACCCCAAGGTCAACGCCGTCATCACCCTCACCCGCGACCACGCCCTCGCCCAAGCCAAAGCCGCCGACGCCGAGATCGCCGCCGGCCACTATCGCGGTCCGCTCCACGGCATTCCTTGGGGCGCAAAGGACCTCCTCGACACCGCCCACATCCCCACCACCTGGGGCGCGGAGCCTTTCCAGCACCGCATCCCCACCGCCGACGCCACCGTCACCGAGCGCCTCAACGCCGCCGGAGCCGTCCTCCTCGCCAAGCTCTCCCTCGGCGCCCTCGCCCTCAACGACGTCTGGTTCGGCGGCCGCACCAACAACCCCTGGCTCCTCGAAGAAGGCTCCTCCGGCTCCTCCGCCGGCCCGGGAGCCGCCACCGCCGCCGGCCTAGTCGCCTTCGCCATCGGCAGCGAGACCGGAGGCAGCATCGTCAGCCCCTCCATGCGCTGCGGCGTCACCGGCCTCCGCCCCACCTTCGGCCGCGTCCCCCGCACCGGCGCCATGACCCTCTGCTGGTCCCTCGACAAACTCGGCCCCATGGCGCGCAGCGTCGAAGACACCATGCTCGTCCTCAACGCCATCACCGGTCCCGACGGCAAGGACGTCTCCTGCGTCCCCAGCAAGCTCAGCTTCGACGCCGCGAAACCAGCCGCTGGCTTGAAGGTCGGCTACTTTCCCCAGTGGATGAAAGAAGCCCCCGCCACCGACGTCGACCGCGCCGCCCTAGCCGCCCTCCCGAAGCTCGGCATGACCCCCATCGAGGTCTCCCTCCCCGACTGGCCCTACGACAACCTCGACCTCATCCTCTTCGCCGAATCCGCCGCCGCCTTCGAAGCGATCACCCTCAACCACCAGATCGACACTCTCAAATCCCAGGAGCCCGACGCCTGGCCCAACACCTTCCGCCAGTCCCACTTCCTCTCCGCCGTCGACTACGTCCAGGCCGACCGCCTCCGCCGCATGGTCGCGCAGGAGATGGCCCGCATCATGACCGAAGTCGACCTCCTCCTCGTCCCCTCCCTCCGCGACGAGATGCTCACCCTCACCAACTTCACCGGCCACCCCTCGCTCACCCTCCGCGCAGGCTTCGTCGAGGTAGCAGAAGCCCGCAGCGACTGGGCCCCCGACCCCGCCCATCCGCTCCCCAAGTTCTCCCCGCCCCGCCGCGTCCCCCACGGCGTCACCCTCATCGGCCGCCTCTTCGAAGAAGGCTCCCTAGCCAACGCCGGCCTCGCCCTCGAACGCCACTTCCACGTCGCCGAAGAGAACCCACCCGGCTTCTAAGCAACCTCTATTCAAGTGCTGTTCCCCAGCTCTTGCCGTCATCCTGAGCACAGCGAGTTCTTGCCGCCATCCTAGAACGTTTCCCTGTCAAGTGTTAACGGAATGATGGGTGCCCCATCCTAGCCGCGCTCTTTGCGGCTAGGGCGGGAGACCAAGACTCTTCCCCAGCCGTTAGCACTCTGCCGAAAATGCTCTAACCCCGCGTTCTTGCCGTTATCCTGACCTCGAGCGAAGCGAAGGGGAAGGATCCCGATAAGCTTCGTACAGCCCATACTTCCAGCAGCCTTTCTCCCGGTTTCCCGGTCCTGAGCATTCACACCCCGCTGCGAAAGCAACGACTTCCGGCTCAGAGCTTTCCTCAGACAACTCTGATCGACCGCTCCGCCCAATGCCTCATATGTCTCAAGGGAGCGAGCGACTCACGTTCCAAGCGTCAACTGGAACACATGCCGCCGGCTTCCGGCACGACCCACTTCCCGAAAGCCGGCTGCCTCAAACATCGGAACGAAGCCCATAAATCGATAGCTTGGAGAACTCGGATCGACAGGATAAGCTTCGACGATCGACGCCCCGCGGCTCCTTGCAAGCTCCACGGCAGCGGCGAGAATGCGCCGGCTTATGCCTTCCCCCCGCATACGGCGAACGACGAAGAAGCAGGCGATCGACCAGATCCCTTCATCCTTCCCGCCCTTCGCCACGAGTGGGCGGTAGCTCGAGCGCGGCGCCACGGAACACCACGCCACCGGTTCCTTGTCCAGATAACCTAACAGCCCTACCGTCGTACCCGCCTTCACTCGCGCTTTCATCGCAGCTTTGCGGGTCGATCCGTCTGTCTTCTTCGCCTCCTCAGGCGTTGCACGCCAGACCATGCACCAACAAGCCTTGGGACCGCCCCGGCACTCAAAGAGCCCCTCGAAGTCACTCCAGTTCTCTCCTGTGACCTCGCGAAACACCATCTGGTCGGCAACGCTTCGCGTATCAGTCATAACCTTGGGCCGGACCTAATATTAGCTTTGTGTCGTCCCCATGCCCTTGTAAAATTTTTTTCAAAATTTCCGGGCAAATTCGCATGTCAAGCCCTCATCACTGATAACCGATTGATAATGAGATACTTACGCGTGGCGTAACAGTTTGTGCCGTTCCAGTATAATCAGAAGAGAGAAAAAAATAGCGCTTATCGCCTATATTGTCTCTTTAACTCCTTTAGAATCTAAATTTTTGGGGCTAAACCACCTGCAATCAATATTTTGCGGGCAATAGCCAACCTTAACTCATTGCACACGTTGCACTTACAGGATGAGGGGGGAGGGGGAGGAAGGCCCGCTGACCCCGCAGACGGTTACTTACCACGTCGCTTTGGGACCGCGGGCGTCGCCCCACGTTCGAGCGCCGCTCGATCCCACAAGGCCAGATTTGCCCCCGCCTCATACGTGGACTGTAGAAATTCAAGCAGCGCACTCCCAGGCTCGGGCGAGCGCTGCACATCGTCATAACTCAGGACGAACTCACCCAGCTTTGCATCGAACCGAGCCAGATCCGGCTGCACCTTCGCCTTCGCCAGCCCCTCCGGAGCCGGAACCGTATAAGAGTAAAACGCAGCCTTGCCAAAGCCGCCATTGCCCGGCCAGAACCCGACGCTGATCACCTCTTCCGAGTAGGCCTCGCGGGTCACGTCATCCGCTCCCTCCCGCACCGGTGCAGGCCTCCCCGAATATCGCGACACCGCCAGATCGAAGCTTCCCCAGAAAAAGTGGACGGGACTCACCTTGCCGACGAAGTTCGAAGAGAATTGCTGAAACACGCGATCGGCGGCCATCAACACGCGCCAGAATCGGTGCGCGGCATCCCGATCGTAGGAAGCGTGTTTGGTGTCCTCGGGGAAAGGGACCGGGTCCGTCACTTCTACTGGAATCGGATGAATGCGGATCTCCAGTCCCAGCACCTTCAGGCTGCGCTCGAACTCAGCAAAAAACTCGCTTACACTCTGCGGCCGAAGCGGCGTAGACAACGTGCTGCCTGTACTCAAGCGAAATCGCAGCTCATGGCTGACGAAATCGAACTCGATCTCGAGAAACTCGATCCCAACCGGCATCGCAGACGTCGTAAGCCCACGCGCGCTGACGTAAAGCGGTACGTTCCACCAGTGCTGCTGCATCGGTGCCAGCGCGAGCCGCACCTTGCCGGCAATCTGCGTCCACATGTGCAGCGTCTCAGCCGTCTCTTTCCACTCCTCCCAGGACAAAAGCGGCCATTCTACCGGCGAGCTTTCAGAGGCACTCATTGGTTCGCTCCTTCGAGCACTCCTGCCGCCGCGCGCTGAGAGTGCTCGTGGGTAAACTTACCTGAAAAGCCCCCGATTGTGAAATCGGGGGCTGATCGCATGACATGGACGATGGAGGAAAACGGACGGAGCAGTTTCAGTACGGAGGAGGATAATACCCCGGTCCATAGTAGCCCGGACCGTAGTAATACGGAGGAGGTGGCGGAGGCGGAGGATAACGCCGCTGCATCTGGGGTGGTCCACCCGCCGGGACGCCCGTTCCCAGCCGGTTCAACTCAGCCTGAGATACTGTCGTCACATCCGCGGGCTGCGTCAGGTGGAACGTCACGATCGCCTCAGGCGGCAGGGCCGCCTCGCCCCTGTGCTGAGAAGCCGACACGCCCAGTCCTGCAACTCCTCCAATGCCCGCGCCCACTAAAGCTCCGCCCCCGCCCCCGGCCACCGCTCCAATCAGCGCGCCGACCGCTCCAAGCCCAACCGAGTTCCCCACCGTGTTTCCCGTCTTATCCGCTCCCTGATGCCACCAGAAATCCGTCACGATCGGGTACACCCGGCCGCCCAGCTGCAACTCCGTAAGCTGCAACTTTAACTCACCTTTGCCTTTGAAGTCGCCCGCCCGATGAGACTCGACTACCGCTCCCCGGATGGCCGCACCGCGCGGAATCGCAATCGAGCCTCCAGCCACCACATCGTTCAAAACGACGCCGTCGAACGCCGTCCCAACTGCAGTGCGCTTGCTGTCCATGCCTTGGTTGATCCGCACCCGCACCAGCGAGCCGCTCGGAACCACCACCGCCTCTCCACCCCTCTGCGCTGCGCTTGGTCTCGGCCGCTGATCGTACGGCACCGCATTAGGCTGTTGCGGGTACTGCGATCCATATGGTGGTCGATCTTGTCCCTGCTGCTGCCCGCCATTCTGAGATGGATACTGCGGCGGATACTGCCCCGGCGGCTGGCTCGGAGGATACTGGCCCGGCTGACCCTGTCCACCATAAGCGGGATATTGTACCGGCTGCTGCGCTCCGCTGCTTTGCGGCGGTCCGCCCGCAGTCGGATAACCCTGGCCCTGGGTAGGAGTGTTCCCAGTCGGCGGCTGCGCATTCGAAGCCCCCGCCGCCTGTCCATCGTTGGCCGCCGCTTGTGGCTCGCCCGCGGAGTTGGCAGGTGCAGGCAAACCGATCGTCATCTGATCGACAACCTTTTGCACCCCTGCGGTGTTAGAGACCAGCTTATCGGCCAGATCCCGCGACGCCGCATCTCGTATCGACCCGCTTAGCGTTACCGCACCGAATGCGGTGGTCGACGCAATCGACTGATCCGCTAATTGAGGCGAATCGGCCAGTGTCTTCAGGACATTAGCTTCAACCTGCGCATCCGGCAAAGCCGCCGGCTTGCCTTGCGCTCGAACCGAACCACTCATACCCACAAGACCGACAACAAGCAGTCTTGTGCCGGCAGCAAACCACCTCGTGAACCGGATCTCGGAAAAGAAGTTACTCTGCCGCATACACTCTTCATCGCCTCCCGCGCGCCCCTCCCGGGGGTCACGCAACCCACACACATGATGACGCCGATTCGTAGAAAAAGTTCCGGTATCACCTAAGTCTTTCGGCCCTGACAACCCTCGCAACATGGGACCGCAGAGGTTTGACACTCATTTTCAAGTAGCAGTATAGTGGAAGAGCGGGGTGGAGCAGCCCGGTAGCTCGTTGGGCTCATAACCCAAAGGTCGTAGGTTCAAATCCTACCCCCGCAACCACACGAACTTGCCGTGACGTAGCATCTCCGGCAAATTCCTTCTCCGCTGAGCTACCAAGCAGATTCCACTTGCCTTCCGCAACATAGTGCGATTTTCCGTCGCACGTTTGCGGTACCATCCGAATTTCCGATACATGCTTCTGCAACTCCTTCCGAGCGGGCACAGGATCGCCGGACAGCAGGGTCCGAAGATCTCCCAGCCTCTGCGTTACGAAGCTACGGATACCCGACAAATGGGCGTCAACGGAATTGTCCCCTCCCGCAAGGAGTTGGTCGGTAATGTCCCGCAGTTGCAGCTCGCGCTCATGGATCGCCTCGATAAGGAACGCCGAAGGGCCGGTCTCCGCCGCAGTAGCCGCCAGCCGCCTCAACTCTCCTTCGAGCTTCTGTTTACGCTCACGCATTTGAGCCAACTGGTTTGATAGATTGGCAAACGCATGCTTAACGTGGTTTCCGAACTCGTCCAGAACGTACTCGATTGCCTCGCGCTTCAGGACCTGATTTTGCAATTCATCCAGTAGCCGTACTTCGAGCCAATCCCGTCGCACCTTGACAGCATTCGAACAGGTTCCACGATTGAAGTGCTGCGAGCAGCCGTACTTCGGATACTGGCCGTAAGAGCCATATCCGCTCACGATGATCAGGTTGGCTCCGCACACTCCACACTTCAGGATTCCGCTGAGAAGATATGGGCTTGTGGCCGACCGAGGCATTAGGATTCCTCCACTTTTCGCTCCTCCATAGGTGGCCATCAGACTCTTCTGCCGCTCCTGCACACGCTCCCACAATTCGTCACTGACGATCTGAAGCTCAGGATGAGAGACAATGCGCCACTCGCTCTCGGGCC
The DNA here is from genome assembly GCA_965277545.1 of Edaphobacter sp. Taxonomy (GTDB): domain Bacteria; phylum Acidobacteriota; class Terriglobia; order Terriglobales; family Acidobacteriaceae; genus Edaphobacter. The sequence goes on along the minus strand of OZ255826.1, from coordinate 2,894,263 downwards.
TCGCGCGCCGGACCCGTTTGTTCGTGCCTGGCGTTTTCACGAAGCGAGAACTGTTCCAGGTCACCTTGCCCCTATAAAGGTCCCGTCTGAGCATTTCGCGAATGCAAGTAAAACACCAAGACCCATAACGTTTGTCTGCCCTCGGTCTCGGAGGTGGAACGCACTCGTGGTTTAGGGTCTTCGTAATCGTCTTGAGCGACTGGCCTTCCGCCGACATCTCGAAGATCCGGCGAACCACCGCTGCTTCACCCTCATTGATGACCAGTTGCTTACCGGTTGTGGCGGCCACGGGAACCGAGTCATAGCCGAAGCAGCGCCCGCCTGTGTGCTGGCCTCGCAACATGAGACCTTCGAGACCACGATGAGTCTTCTTCGCAAGCTCCTTCACGTACAAGCTATCCACCATGCCGTGGACGGTGACCAGCACATGCGCCTGCTCGTTATCGGAATCTATCCCCTGACTGACGGCGATAAGCCGTATGCCGGCAAAGTTCAGCCGCTCAAAGAAGGTCAAAGCGTCCTTCGTGTTTCGCGCAAGGCGGCTGCTGTCATCGAGCAGGATGATATCGAAAGGACGCGCGGACGAAAGAGCTGCATCCAGTAGACGGCCCAGTCCTGGACGATCCGCCCCGACGCCGCTCAAGGCTTCATCGGCATAGACGTGCTCTTCCAGGAAGGTAAACCCGTGAGAATGCGCGTATTCACGGCATATCCGAAGCTGATCCTCAATAGAACGTGGACTCTGGAGGTCACTGGAATAGCGGGCGTAAGCAGCGCAGCGAAGGGTCATCGTTTTTCCCCGTCCTAGTCGGAAGGTAACTCTGAACCGCCTGTCTTCGCAAGTCGATTCCGCCGTTCAATTTCGCCTATATATTCCCGAACCAGCGCAGGGACAATGACGTTGTCCAGCCAAGATTTTAGCGCCGGATCGAGCTTGATTACGCGCTTTCCAGAGACTAGAGGCCGATCGCAACGGGACTGGGGCACCCACACATCTCCGTTCCTGTCGATCCTGTCTTCCACGCTATCCCCCGAGACGCAGATCTTCCGTCTCAGAAAAGCGTAGGGCGCACAGTGTTGAGTCAGAGTGGAAAGATTTTCCACGCGGTGTCCAAAATGGACACCCATGTAGGAGGAGCGGATTGCCCTGTTTTGATTGCTGCGGGGTCGTTGGCTGGGGGATAATAGTAGGAAGGTGCCTTATGGACGTGCAACTGCAAATTCCGGACGATCTCGCGCGAATCCTCCAGAGCGAACAGACGGACCTCTCACGCGCCGCCCTGGAAGCCTTGGCCCTAGAGGGATACCGCAGCGAACGCCTGTCCGAAACGCAAGTACGCCGTCTGCTTGGTTTCAGGACCCGGATGCAGGTCCATGCCTTTTTGAAGGCCCACAATGTCTACCTCAACTATTCGATCCATGAACTGGAACATGATCTTGAATCGCTCAAGAATTTTGAAGAGACATTGACCCTGTAGGGCGGAGCTGCATGATCGTTGTAGCAGACACGTCGCCCATCAACTATCTCGTGCTTCTTGGACACATTGAAATCCTGCCGAAGATCTACGGCGAGGTTCTGATTCCGCAGGCCGTTTACGACGAGCTTCAGGATCGCGACGCGCCAGCTGAGGTTCGTGCATGGCTCTCGGTACCACCAGCCTGGCTCAGAATCAGCAACATCACCTATCAAGCGGACCCGCTAATGAATCTTCTGGATCGCGGAGAGCAGGATGCAATCCTGCTTGCGGAATCGGTCAAGGCCGACCGGCTGATAATCGATGATCTGGACGGCAGACGCGAAGCCGCAACTCGCAAACTTCCTGTGATTGGAACTCTTGGCGTACTTGCGGAAGCAGCTCGCCGCAATCTTCTGGATTTGTCGCAGGCTTTGACGGCGCTGCAAGCCACGAACTTCCACGCCGCACCTGAACTCTTACGGGTTCTGCTCGCTAGCGAAGCCAGCAGGCGCAAATAGAGTGACTACGCTCTACCCTCATCTGGCAAAGAATTCTCCCGAGTCACCCCAGATGTTCCGAGCTAGACAAGACCTCGATGCAGCCAGCAACCTTTATCTCCGCGATTTCAAAATCGGAATGCCTGATTCTGATGTAGCGGATCGTCTCTTCGAGAGATAGCGCCGCGATACGTAGCGTCCGCCCCTCCTTCTCCTGATCGGTGCGCTTGTTGCCAGCTACCTCAAACAACAGTGCTTTCCCAACCTCTGCCTCGCCCCCGGCCAATTCATGAAACTGATGCCTTCCTTTCGCCATATGACCTCCTATCGTGTCGCAAACAGAGCAACGATCAAACTCTTACATAGGTGTACGAACGTCGCGTGAAGTCGGTTTTGTTTCCCCATGCCTTCTAATCGTTGGGTCACAAGATCGACATAATGCCTCTGTTATGCAGTGCAGTAGTATCATAGAGTCCGGTGGCCAAAAGGGATCACATTCCTTCCCGGCGCACCGGCAAGTCCCCACTTGGAGCGAAAGTGTTTTCCTATTACACCCAGGAAGAACGTCGACTGCTGGAGAGAGCGGCAAAACTGGAACGCCGCAGCCTTAGCAGTTTCGTAGCCCTTTCTGCCCTGGAGCACGCGCAACGGATACTTGCCGGTAAGTAAGCGCCTTCAACAACGGCCACCGTACTCCCGATCTTACAATGCTACCATTATGCAGCGTTATCACATTGAAGCTAGAATTGAGAGAACAATTATTGGCGCCTCAGCTATGGAGCGTCCTCGACCGGATGAGCAGTGAATGCCGTCGTCTCTGAGCTGAAGTAGCGCTGGCGCATCCAGAAAGCAACATTGACCAGACCGATCAGGGCCGGAACTTCAATCAGTGGGCCGACAACGCCGACAAACGCCTTTCCCGAGTTCAGGCCGAAGACGGCCACCGCAACCGCAATAGCCAACTCGAAGTTGTTGCCCGCCGCGGTAAAGGAGAGTGTTGCGGATTGAGCGTAGTTCGCGCCCAGCCTCTTGCCCATCCAAAAGCTGACCAGAAACATGATGAGGAAGTAGATGACCAGCGGGACAGCAATTCTCACCACGTCGAGCGGCAGTCGCACGATGAGGTCGCCCTTGAGCGAGAACATGACCAGAATGGTGAAGAGCAGGGCGACAAGCGTAAGAGGGCTGATGCGGGGAATAAATCGTGTCCGATACCACTCTTCCCCTTTTAGGCGGATGAGAGCGAAGCGGGTGAGGAACCCGGCCACAAACGGAACGCCCAGGTAGAGGCCCACGCTCTTGGCGATCTGGCCGATGCCGATCTCGACGACGCTTCCCTCCAGACCAAACCACTTCGGCAGCACCGTCAGAAAAGCCCAGGCATAAAGACTGTAGAAGAGCACCTGGAAAACGCTATTGATTGCTACGAGGCCCGCAACGTAGTCCGTGTCGCCCTCCGCCAGCTCGTTCCAGACCAGCACCATAGCGATGCAGCGCGCGATGCCGATCAGGATCAGACCACGCATATATGCTGGTTCGCCGCGCAGGAAGACGATGGCCAGGAGAAACATCAGCACCGGGCCGATGATCCAGTTCTGCACGAGCGACAGACCGAGAATGCGTTTGTTGCGGAAGACCTCTCCCAGCTTTTCGTAGCGGACCTTCGCCAGCGGCGGGAACATCATGATGATGAGGCCGATGGCTATGGGAATATTCGTTGTGCCGGTCTGAAAGCGGTTGACGAACCCCGCCGAGGACGGAACGAAGTGGCCGATCGCAACGCCAGCGGCCATCGCGAGGAAGATCCAAAGCGTCAGGAACCGGTCGAGAAACGAGAGTTTCTTGCGGGTGGCGGGGGCGCAAATCTGCCCTTGCGTGTAGGGAGCGGTGGACATCAGCAGACCTCGCAGGTTGTTTCTTGAAGCGTTGTCGGCAACGGAGCGCCGTCGAGCAGCGGATACTTGGCAGGGGAGCAGCACGCCTTCGTGAGCCGCGCGCGATCCGCCTGCATCGCCTTTTCTTCTTTCAGCCAGCCGAGGGTCTGTTTCAGGATTTGCGCGACTCCGATATGCGGCGGCATGACGATCCGGTAGTGCATCCATTTCCCTTCGCGCCGCGCCGCGACGATTCCCGCGCTGCGGAGATAGGCCAGGTGCCTTGAAATCTTCGGCTGAGGACCGCCTAGAATCTCCACAAAGTAGCAAACACAAATCTCCTGTTCGCCCATGAGGTTCAGGAGCCGTAGCCGGGTGGTGTCTCCGAGCGCCTGAAAGAACCGCTCGACATTGAAAGTCCGCTTTGCCATTCCGTATGTATACGCCTTGACGTATGCGATAGCAAGTCATATAGTCGCCTCAGCGGATGTAAGGAGGCGGTTATGTCGGAACAGCTTTTGGAATCGGTGAAGTCGAAATACGGAGCGGTCGCGGAGAGCGCTTTATCGAACGATCATGCAGGCGTGCAGGCGGTCGCGGAGGCATTCGGCTACACAGCCGAGGAGCTGACCTCCATTCCAGCCGAGGCGAATATGGGCCTCTCTTGCGGCAACCCCACCGCGACCGCGCATCTCCGGCCCGGCGAGATAGTCGTCGATCTAGGCTCCGGTGGCGGTCTTGACGTGTTTCTCGCGGCAAAGATGGTTGGACCGGAGGGTCGCGCCATCGGCATCGACATGACCACAGCCATGATCGAGCGCGCGCGGGCGAATGCTCAGGCGGGCGGCTACACCAATGTCGAGTTCTACCAATCCACCATCGATCAGATTCCGCTTCCCGACGCGTCGGTCGATTGCGTCATCTCGAACTGCGTTCTCAATCTTGCTCCCGACAAACCCGCTGTCTTCCGCGAAATGGCCCGCGTTCTCAAGCCAGGCGGACGAGTAGCCGTCAGCGACATCGCACTCAAGCACGAGTTGCCCGAGGCCGTCGCGCAGAGCATGGCCGCCTATGTCGGCTGCATCGCTGGCGCGATCAAAATCCGCGACTACCGGGATGGACTGATTGCCGCCGGCTTCGAGCACGTTGAGATCGTAGATAGCGGCGCAGACCTGAACGCTTACGCCAAGGTTGAGAACCAGGCCGGTTGCTGCTCTCCGTCCATGGGCGGGGGTGCTTGCTGCGCTCCCGCGTCCAGCCCCTCCCCTTCCCTTCATGACGAGCTGACCACGCTGCTTTCGCAGCACGACATCAACGGAGCAGCGGCCAGCGTGAAGGTCTACGCCATCAAGCCGCAAATCTCCATCGCCTAAACGACTGTGAGCCGAAGGAGCTTCCGTGCCGCACTACAACGTCCTGTTTCTTTGCACCGGCAACTCCGCCCGTTCCATCATGGCCGAGGCGATCATGAACCGCAAAGGTGGCGCGAACTTCACTGCCTACAGTGCGGGCAGCCATCCGACCGGAGCGGTGCGGCCTGAAGCCATCCGTCAGATCGAAAAGGCGGGACTGAGTGCCGCCAACGCTCGCAGCAAGTCCTGGGATGAGTTCTCGACAGCCGAAGCACCCCATCTCAGCTTTGTTTTTACGGTGTGCGACAACGCAGCAAAAGAAGTGTGTCCGCTCTGGCCCGGCCAGCCGATGACGGCACATTGGGGCATCCCAGATCCAGCCGCCGTTCAGGGAAGTGCGGAGGAGATCGACCGGGCCTATAGCCAAGCGTTCGGTGCGCTGGACCGGCGCATCAGCCTCTTCCTCTGCCTGCCGATCGCCACGCTCGACACGTTCGCGCTGCAGCAGAAAGTCGACGAGATCGGAAAGAAATAGGGCCTTATACTGTGCGGTTTCTCATTATCGGCGGCAGCGACGCAGGAATCAGCGCAGCCTTACGCGCCCGGGAAGTGAATCCGGATGCGGAGGTCACTGTGCTGCTGGAGGACGACTTTCCCAACTACAGCATCTGCGGTTTGCCGTTCTTTCTCAGCGGAGAGACCCTGGACTGGCATAGTCTTGCCCACCGCACGGAGTTCGACGGCATCACCATACGCCGAGGGCACCGCGCCATCCGGATCGACGTGTCTTCCAAGAGCGTTGCGGTCCACATTGAAGGCTCCGGCCATAGCTCCCTGCCCTACGACAAATTGCTCATTGGCACAGGGGCGAGTCCGGTTCAGCCCCGGATCGACGGCTGGCAGCTCCCCGGTGTTTTCTTGCTCCACACGATGAAGGATAGTTTTGCCGTCCACGAATACCGGGAGAGAGTGAAGCCGCCCCGCGCTGTGATCGTCGGAGCCGGATACATCGGCTTGGAGATGGCGGACGCGCTCACCCATCGAGGGATCAAGGTAAGGGTTGCCAGTCGCACCAAGACCGTCCTTGCCACCGTCGATGCAGAGTTTGGCACGGCAGTAGCTGACGAGCTGGAGCGTCGTGGTGTAGCAGTTTCGACGAACGTTGAGGCGCACCGCGTCGGCCAAGTCGGCGATCATCTCCACGTCTCAGGAAGCGGCGGCTTCGAGCAGGATTGCGAGCTGGTTTTGATTGCAGTCGGCGTGAGGCCTAATGCAGCTCTAGGCATCGACGCGGACCTGAAGACCGGCGAAAAAGGTGCCTTGCTTACGAACCGAAGGATGGAGAGCGGAGTGCCGGACGTGTATGTGGCCGGTGATTGCGCGGAGACGTGGCACCGTCTGCTGAAGCGGCACACCTATCTCCCGCTCGGCACCACGGTCCACAAGCAAGGCCGGACGGCGGCAGAGAACGCGATGGGCGGTCACCGAGAGTTCGCCGGTTCTCTCGGAACCCAGGTCGTAAAAATCTTTGATCGGGTCATCGCCCGGACAGGTCTGCGGCAGGATGAGGCCGAACGCGAAGGCTTCCATCCCTTCACCGTCGAAAGCATGATGAACGACCACAAAACGTACTACCCAGGAGCCACGTCGCTCCGCGCCCGTGTGACGGGAGATCTTACGACAGGCCGCTTGCTCGGGGCGCAGCTCATCGGCGCATGGGGTGCCGAGGTTTCCAAGCGCATCGACATATTCGCGACAGCGATCTTTCACGAAATGACGGTTGATGGGATCTCTGATCTTGACCTAAGCTACACCCCTCCGCTCAGCAGCCCATGGGACCCGGTGCAGATGGCAAGCCAGACATGGAGCGCGAAATCAAACGCCAGACCAGAGAGGACACACGATGCGTAGAGTTATTTTTGCTTGCGTTCACAACGCAGGACGCTCCCAGATGGCCGCAGCTTTCTTCAATCAACTTGCCGATCGGAGGAAAGCAGAGGCCGTCTCCGCAGGAACAGAACCAGGAGAGCGCGTCCACTCGGAGGTACTGGCCGTCATGAAAGAGGTCGGCATCGACCTGAGCGCCGCCAAGCCCCAAAAATTGACCCAGGAGCTTGCCAACGGCGCGGCCCTGCTCATCACTATGGGGTGCGGTGATAAATGCCCTTACGTCCCCGGCTTGCGCCGAGACGACTGGCCGCTCAAAGACCCAAAAGGATTGCCGATGGAAGAAGTTCGCCTGATCCGAGACGACATCAAGAACCGCGTGCGTACTCTACTCAGCACTAAGAAATACGCGCTCTAAAAAGACTTTGTACTCTCTGAAACCAAGCTAAGCAAAGTACAGATCCGAATTCATCGCCTTTACCGCGTCAGCACCGATCACTAGAGCGAAAGGCGGCTATGGACTCGAAGCACGACGCGCCACCGTAGGGTGTTCATGCCCGCAACTTCTATTCTCCTCTGCCGCATGAAACCAGGTACGCTTCTGCACGCGAGCCGAAGCTGAGAAGCAGTTCCTTCACTTGCAAAGATGTTGCTCTTATTGAGTCCTGCATGCTCTCTCAGGCACCGCGAGAGAAGGACAGGCCGCGCCCAGCGGCGGGACGGGATTCTGCTTCGTCTGCCGAACGAGTCGATTTCCAAGTAATCGAGCTTGCAGTCGGCAGACGCCCTCCGGGTTTCGGCTCCCCCTGAAGGTCTCCCCCGAAAAAGCATCCCGCCCGCCTTGGGAGCGGCCATCTCTCGCGCCCTTGCGGGTGTGTGTCCTGAGAGATCACTCCGGGACCAAAGGAGATAACAACCATGCAAGCACAAAGTCCAATCCAGCATCAGCTCACCAATACCATCGCGCACGGCGACTGTATCCAGGTGATGCACCAGATGCCAGCAAACAGCGTAGATTTCATCCTCACCGATCCGCCGTACCTGGTGAACTACCGCGACCGGCAGGGTCGCACGCTTCAGAACGATACTAAAGCCAACTGGCTCAAGCCAGCGATGGCGGAAGCTTATCGAGTCCTCAAGCACAATCGTTTGATGCTTTGCTTCTATGGCTGGCCGCGCGCCGAGAAGTTCCTAGAGGCATGGCGCGAAGCGGGCTTTCGCCCCGTGGGTCATCTGGTATTTCGCAAGTCCTACACCACGAAATCAACTGATTTTCTCAAGTATCAGCACGAACAGGCGTATCTCCTCGCAAAGGGTAGGCCGCCGATGATGGGCAGCCCGCTTCCAGATGTCCAGCGATTTCTGTTCACGGGAAACAAGCTACATCCGACACAGAAGGCTGTGATGTCCCTGGTGCCCATTATTCGGGCGTACTCACTTCCTGGCGATGTAGTTCTCGATGCCTTCTGTGGCAGCGGAAGCACCTGCGCCGCAGCGCTTCTGACGGGTCGCAAGTATATCGGGATCGAGCTCGATACCGAGTACCACGAGGCGGCTGCACAGAGAATGGTGAGGGTAAAAGAGAGGATCGCAAAGCGGTCCTCTCCGGTACTCATTCCCACCCCGAGGTGAGTGTGCCCGCGTGCCCACCGCGCCTCAAGGCGACCTCTCGTCTAAGTTATGATTCTCCAACCTTGACCCGCGGCGGTCCCGCGAATTCTTGCTTGGCATCGTGGGAATGAGCATCTCCGCGCAGTTTGCGCGGTGCATTCACTGCTTCCAACGAGTTTGCCTTGAGTTCCCGTTTGCATGACTTCCTCCGCCGATTCTGACGGCTCCGATACCACGGTCCATCGCTATTTGCGTGTCCATTTGGGACACCGCGTGGAATTCTTTTCCACCCTGACCTGCCTGCTCCAGCCTTACTTTCGCTCCAGACATTGCAACGGGAAGTGCCACTCGACCGTTACGCAAATGAAAGGAGCAAATGCAAACACTCATCGACTCGAAACGTCCGCGTCGCCGACCTTCGGCGCTGCGCGCGCACTGGCGGAGGTGGATCGCACCTTCACTGCTTTTCCTTACGGCACTGCCCGTCTATGCCCAGGGCGGAGGCGGCGACCCGTGGGACAACGCAGTCAACGTCCTCAAAACCGCTTTCACCGGCACGATTGCGACCGGGCTATCGCTGGTCGCAATCGTCGTCGGAGGACTGATGTTCGCCTACGGCGAAGGCCAGTCCAAGAAGGCCCTCGCCGGAATCGTCTTCGGTGTGGGTATGGCCATCGGCGCTGTCAACTTCATGGCTTGGCTCTTTCCATGAACAACGGAAGAGAGGAGGTGATCCATGTCTAAGCCAGCGGACGGCAGGGTGAATCCGGTGTTCAAGGCCATGAACCGTCCGCTGACTGTCCTCGGAGCGGAGCGACGGCTGTTCTTCGTCGCTCTGATCTCCGGGGGCGCGATCTTCTCTCTGCTCCATTCCTTGCTCGGCGGAATCGGCCTGTTCGTCGTGGGTGTCATCATCGCCCGCATTGCGACGAAGCATGATGTCGAGATTTTGCGGGTGCTCTTCAACTCCGGCAAGTTTCGCCGGCGATACGACCCCATGAAGTGGGAACCCACCGCAATCACGATCAGGAAACGCAATGCTCAGAGTTGACCACATCACGAAGGACTGGAAGGAAGCGGGATCGTTCGCCGCCCAGGTGAACCTGTACGGCTTCTGGGACGAGCACTGCTTCCTCACGAAATCGGGCGACCTTGGGACCGCGCTGCATATTAGCGGCATCGACTACGAGAGCCTGGACCGCGCCGGTCGTGACTACGCGGTGAAACGTGTTGAAGCGGCCTTCCGTTCGCTTGACGACAAGTACCGTCTCTACCAAATTCTCCTCAAACGCAATCGGCCCGCTGTTCCACACGCCGAGTATGGGAACCCGCTAATTCGCGCCGCTATTGAACAGCGCAGCACATTCCTGCAATCGAAGGCAGACCGCCTTTACAGCATCGAGATCTACTGGGTCGTCATGATCGACGGCAGCTACCAGAAGACCGGCTTGCTGCACGCGCTCGCGCAGTTGCCAAAGCACCCGCGCTCGTCGCTGCGCGACTTGCGTGCCCTGTTCTCCAGCAACAAGGAACGCACCCTGCTGTATGAGCAGATCGAGCGTGACCGGCTGAGATTGCAGCAAAAAGTACAGAGTTTGAGTGGGCAGCTCAGCGACCTCACCACGGTCGAGCTGCTAGGGGCGGAGAAGACTTTCCGGCTTGTCCGGCGTCTCGTCAACTTCCGCCCCTCCAAGATCGATGACGCTCCGCTGTGCGGTACGCGTCATCTCGACTGGCAAGTCTGCGGCTCGGAGCTGGAAGCTCATCGCGGCTACCTGCGGATGGACGACGATTATGTCCGCGTCCTTACCCTGAAAGAGCTTCCCGGCGAGACCCGGCCATTGATCCTCCATGGCCTACTCGACATTCCAGCGAACTTCCACGTCGTCACCGAGTGGCATCCGGTCGATAACGCGAAAGCCCGGAAAGAGATAGCTTCACGCCGCCGCCATCACCACAATTCGAAGACCAGCTTCGTCTCGAATCTTCAGGACCGGCAGAACACCGCGAACCAGGACAATCTGGTCGATGATTCGAAAGCCGCCGCCGTCGCGGAGCTGGGGAACGCGCTCACCGCAATGGGCATGGAGGGTAAGAGCTTCGGTGAGTTCACGCTCTCCGTCGTGATCTATGACGAAGACCGAGTCAAGGTTGAGCACACTGTCGCCGAGTTCCAAAAGCTCTTCACCCAGCACGACGGACTGCTGTACGAGGAGCGTTACAACCTGCTCAATGCGTTCTTCGCGACGGTGCCAGGCAACAAGCAGTTCAACCTTCGTAAGCAGTGGGCGCTTAACTCCAACTATGCCGACCTGTCGTTTCTCTTTACAGTAGATACCGGCTCCAAGTGGAACCCGCATCTCGAATGCGAGTACCTCGCAGTTCTTGAATCGACGCACGGCACTCCCTACTTCTGAATCTGCACGCAGGCGATGTGGCGCATACCCTGATGCTGGGCGCGACGGGCGCGGGGAAGAGCTTTGCGGCTTCGACGATTCTTCAGTCCGCGCAGAAGTATGAGCCGCTAACCTTTGTTTTCGACCTCGGAGGCAGCTACGAGGCACTCACACGCGCCTTCAGCGGGACGTATCTGAACGTCGGCCTCAAGAGTCCGGGCTTCAGCATCAATCCGTTTTCGCTCGAACCCACGCATGAGAACCTGAACTTCCTGTATCTCTTCGTTCGCGTGCTCATAGAGTCCGGTGGCCGTTATGAGCTGAGCACCGCCGATGAAAAAGCTCTCTACGCTGCGCTGGAGCGCATTTACAAGTTGCCGCGCGAGATTCGGACGCTAGCTAATCTCGCGTCTATTCTTGGGCCGCTTGGCGAACGGCTGCACAGATGGACGAAATCTGGGTCGCAAGGGGCTGGGCAGTTCGGATACCTCTTTGACAATGTCGACGACACACTGACGTTCTCCCGCTTCCAGACCTTCAACTTCGATGGCTGGTCCGAGTATCCCGACATTCTGGAACCGCTGCTGTTTTACGTCCTGCAACGGGCGTCTGCGGAGATCGAGAGACCGGACATCATCGGGACCTTCAAGATCTTTCTGATCGATGAAGGATGGATCTTTCTTAAGAACAGGATCATCCGCGATTGGATCATTCGCGCCGAGAAGACCTGGCGGAAAAAGAATGCAGCCATGATCCTGGCCACGCAGTCGGTCGTTGAACTTGCCACCTCCGACATGCTGCACATCGTCAACGAGTCCTGTCCGACCAAGATCTTTCTGTCGAATCCGAACATCGACCGCAGGCTGTACGCCGATACCTTCCAGTTGAACGATACGCAGCTTGAGCTGTTGGAGTCGCTTGTCCCAAAGCGCGAGCTGCTGCTGATCCAGCTGCGCGGCACCAAGAAGCTGGTGCTCGAAGTCGATGCACTCGGCTATTGGATGGCGACCAACAACGCGCGGGACAACCTTCGCAAACAGGATTACTTCGCCCGCTTCGGCCCGGAGCAGGGATTGCTGCGCCTGGCTGAAGACTATCCCAACCCACTTAACACATAAGGAGAATCATGCGCCCATCACCCATCGTCCCGCTGTTACTAGGCTTGGCCGCGACCGTGGCTCACAGTCAGCAGACCGCCCGCCTCGTGAAATACCACGCCAACGACATCGTGAGTGTTCGCGCAAAGATGCGCTACACCACGCTGATCGAGCTTCCGACAACCGAAAAGATCATGGAAGTCGCTACCGGCGATAAGGAGTTCTGGATCATCGACACGGTTGGCAACTACTGCTTCCTGCACCCGGCGAAGGAAGGCATTCGTTCCAACCTGAACCTGATCACCGACAAGGGTACGGTTTACTCCTTCACGCTTGACGATGTCGAGTCCGGCGATCCCGACCTGAAGGTCGTGATTCAGCCGTCCGACCCGTCCTCGCTTTCCGCCGCCAATGGCGTCAGCAAGCTCGTGTCTGCGAACGAGCTGGAAGCCGCGCGCGCCTAGGCGCAAATCGCACAGACCCAAGCTGCTGCTGTGGTCGAGCAATTCCGTGCCAACTATCCCACGTCCGCGCTGAAGTTCGACTATGTCTACCACGACGATAAGCCCTTCGACGTTTCGGCGATCTACCACGATGAGAGGTTCACCTATATCAAGTCTTCGGCGCCTGAGAAGTTTTCCGTTTACGAGTTGAAGGATGGCAAGCCCGACCTCATCACCTTCCAGTTGAAGGATGGCACCTACGTGCTCCCCACGGTTGTCGACCACGGCTATCTCGAAATCGGCAAGCACAAGCTGGACTTTCAGCGAAAGGCTCGGTAGGAGGCGCGATGTCAGACGAGAAGCAAATTTCACCAGCAGAGCAGCCGGCTTCACCGCTGCCTCCTGAGAACGCCTCCGGTCTCCGCGACAAGCGCGTCCAGCCCGAAGGCGTCGTACCCAAACAGGCGCAGAGCTACGTCATCGCTGGACTTGCCGTGCTCATCCTGATGGCCGTCATGTTCTCGAAGAACCATGCGCGGCCTGTCACGAAGGAAGTCGCGCCTGCTCCCGCCTCCGTGTCCACGGACCTGAACCAGCGAAAGATTCAGGAGCTGGAGCAGGACTTGAGCGCAGACCAGCGCCAAAGCCAGCAACAAGCTCAGAGAGCGGGTGCAGGGACGTTACAGGCAGGCATGGCGGCCAACACCAATCCTGCGCAGCCCGGCGTCGGGTCTCCTGCTGCGCAGTTGCCGTCGCCTGTTCCGATTGCAAGTAGCGAGCCGCCACGAGACCCCGTCGCGGACGCGGAACGGGCGCTGGCCTTCAAAGCCCGCTTTGCGTCAAACCTGGTCTCCCCCAATGATGGCGCTTCGCGCCCATTGGCGGAAGCATCGGGCACCAGCGTAGACGCTTCGGCTCGCTCTTCGAGCTTGCCGCAGGCTCCTGCTGCGCAGGTTGCCACCGCCACCACAGCCAGCAAACGTGCGCCGGAGGTGAATCTGAACTCCGCGCATGGCAGCCCTTCGTCGTCTTCGAGGGCACCACCATTGACACCGTGCTCGTGAACCGGCTCGACGGCGAGTTTACCGGACCGGTCAAGGTCATGGTCACCAATCCGGTCTACAGCCAGGACCGCCAGCACATGCTCATCCCCGAGGGTGCGTTCATTTTTGGAGACGTGCAGAAGGTCGCCGGCCTCGGCCAGAAGCGCCTCGCCGTCACCTTTCATCGCCTGCTGATGCCGGATGGCTACTCCGTCGACCTCGACCAGTTTCACGGTCTCGATCAGGCGGGTTCCACCGGACTCAAGGACAACGTAAACAACCACTACGTTGAGATCTTCGGTGCGTCGATTGCTCTCGGCGTCATCGCCGGAGCTGCCCAGTCCTCCAACTCCAATCAAGGTCTCTACCAGTCTGGCTCAGAGGCGTACAAGTCCGGCATTGCTTCCAGTCTGTCGCAGTCGAGCACGAATGTGCTCGACTGCTACATCAACATCCCGCCTACGATCACGATCCGCGAGGGTCATCGGATCAAGGTTTACATCACCCAGGACATGCTTCTGCCAGCATATGAGAACCACGATATGCCGCCAGTGATGTAGCGCATCGTCGTCCTACCCCTTCTCTATCCACCTACAGCTCCACGGAGGTTTATCCATGAAGTCGACTAAGCTGCACGTCCTTTCACTCGCCGTAACCGCTGCGCTTGCGCCTCTGGCACACGCGCAGTTCGGCTCCGGCATTGTCTTCGACCCGACGCAGAGCGCGCACGCCATCCAGCAGATCACCCAGTCATCGCAGCTCTACACGACGGCAGTCGCCACCCGCAACCAGGTCGTCACCATGTACAACCTCGCTTTTGAGATGGCACAGTTACCGCAGAATCTGGCCGCGCGGTATAGAGCTGATTGGTCGCAGTGGTCTAGTCTTCAGGCAACAACGGACACGTATGGCAACACAACCGCGCTGGTGAACGCGTTCAACTACGGCGCGCTTACTAACGCACGACAGGGCTACAACAGCGCCTATGTGCAGGCGCAGAGCTACCCGGCAGGAAGTTATTCGTCTCTCGATTCGCGCACCCAGGCGACAGTCGCAAATCAGTACGCCACCTCAGAGCTGGCGCAGACCGCGACGACGAACACTCTTGCGACGCTCGGCACGATCCGGTCCGACTCGCAATCGTTCGCCTCGAAGCTCGCCAATCTCGAGTCCGACACCTTCTCCACCGATCCGAATCAGCAGACTACGAACGCTCTGCTCGGCAAGATCAATTCAGCCACGCTGCTCCAAATCCACTCGCAGCAGGACACGAATCAACTCCTCACGGCTTCGATCCAGCAGCAGCTTCTCGCCCAGAAGCAGCAGATCGACGCGCAGAACCGCGCCCTGAATAATGCGATTTACTTCCAGCAAAACTTCCCGACGACGATGCAGACGGTCAACAGTGGCGTCAGCGATTCGATCCACTCCATCTCCCTCTCGACAACAGGACACTGAGCCATGCAACAGAACCCATTCACCTTTCTAGGCCAGGCGATCTCGCAGTTGCTCTCGTCGCACAGCGCCGCACTTCAGACCACGGGACTCGACATCTTCCGTGGCCTGGCGACGATCCTGATCGTGTGGTTCGGGATCAAGGCCGCTCTGTCCGCCTCGCAGGGACACGGCGGCTTCCACTTCGCCAAGTTTGCCGACCTGATCCTGATGATCTCGTTCGGACTGGGAATGCTGACCTACTACTCGACCCCTATCCCCGGCACCGGCTACAGCTTCAGCGACCTCATCACCAAAGAGGCGCTCAGCATCTCCGGTCAGATTGAATCGGATCAGACGCAAGTGATCGTCGATGCCGTCACCAGCGAGGAGCAGCAGCTCGGCGCACCTCCCGGCAGCTTCAACGTCCTTGAGGATCTGACGTATCTACTCATCGCAGTCATTCTTGCGGCGATGGAGGCCGTCGCCTTCGCCGTGATTGCCTATGGCTACGTCGCCTCCGCTGTCTGCGTGCTGATCGGACCGATCTTCATTCCGTGGTTCATCGTGCCCAAGATGGACTGGCTTTTCTGGGGATGGCTGAAGGCATTTATCGGTTTCAGCTTCTATCAGGTCATTGCGTCGGCCTTCATCTTCGTCTTCTCGAAGGTCCTCACGTCGATGTTTCATGCCATCGGCAATATCAGCATCACCAACGCCTTCACGATCCTACCCGCGCTGCTCATTACGCTCTTCGTCAGCATCTACGGCCTGGTCAAAATCCCGGAGCTTACCAGTGCCATCCTCAGCGGGCGCACCGGCACTTGGGTCAACCCGATGGTGAACTAGCCATGACAAGAACAGAGACGTAACGCCCAATCACCGATGCCGGTCACAAGTTCCTGGAGTTGTATGCGGAGCCGGTCGTCACCAACACCTATCTTAAGGTCTCCATCCTCGTGCTCTCGATCGTCGCGCTTGCTTTGCTCGCGCTTCTCTATCGCGCACAGACCGCTGCCTTGCGGCTGAAGCCGCTCGTCATCTCGGTCTCGGACATGGGGCGGGGACAGGTCGTGAACTACGCCGACTTCTCGAAGGTTCCTGTCGAGCGCGTCAGCAAATACTATCTAGCACGCTGGGCGCAGCTCTACTACAGCCGCAATCACGCCACACTGCAACGTGACTTCGCCGAATCCCTGAACTTCTTCTCGAACGAACTGCAGGGCGCGACGCTGGCGCGCGTGACAAAAGCCAAGACCCTTCAGGCTTTCCTCCTCGACCCCAGCGCTCCAAACGTCGATATCGAGATCAAAGCGGTGGTGCTCGATGACACGCGGCAGTCCCCTTACCGCGCCCACATTGAGTTCGAGAAGGTCTCCTATTCGCTTGGAGACCAACAGGAGCAAAGCCGGGAACGCTGGACCGCGACGTCGTCTATGGCTTCCGCGATGAAGTTCCGAACGCGATGTTGCTCACCAATCCCCTCGGCGTCGTCATCAGCTACGTCCACGAAGACCAGGCTTTCGGGAGCTAGAACCCATGCAACCGAAGAAGCCCATCCTGCTCTACTGTCCCGACCGCGAGCTGCTGTCCTCTATAGCATTTGTGCTACGCCTGCACCCCTATGACGTCACCTCTGTTCATGACGGCAATGCTGCGATAAGAGTGAGCGAGCGCGGTCTCGCCGCCTGCGGCGTGCTCATCCACGCGCAGCAGGGCGATCTTGCCGGGCGCCTGATTCATCGCATTCTCGAATGCGCTTCGCACATGCCGTTGCTGCTGGTGGATCGTGCCGGCGATCTCGCACCCGTCCGCTACGCAGACATGGTGTTCGCCGAAATCGATCCCTTTTGTTGCTGGCTGCTGCGCTCGCGCTATCGCGCATCGCGGCCCATCTACATGCCCAGTCCGCATGACGCGCCGGACCGGAAAGAGGCGAAGCGCCGGGCGGCAGCCATTCGCAACGTCGTTGCTCTTCCTCCCAACGGCGATGTCATCAACGCCGGGAACCTTCAGGGGCAACTCAAAGTGGAGCCTGTCGCCGCCTCGCAGTCGAAGCTTGAGTTTCAGGTCGATAAGAACATTCGCCCAGGGGATGAAGCCTGATGCGAATCGATCCTTCCCAGGAGCTTCCACGCGGGCGCGCGTCGGACGCTGCGCCGTCCGCGCCGCCACTTGAACCATCCCCGGTCGAAAGACGAAAGGAGGATCTCAATGCTCGCGCCAGTGACCGCAACGCTCCAAAGATCCCGCACGCAAGACGTGACCGCCGTGTGCGTCCCGAGCACGCACATGGACGGGGACGACAACCTGAACGTCAGATAGACCAGCGCAGTCGACGGGAGACGATCCCACAGCAAGTCGTGGGACTTTCCCTGCGCGAGGAGGAGAGGAAGGTGCTCGGGGAGGTTGGACGCTTCCGCGTCATCACCACCCGAGACCTTGCCGAGTCCATTTACGGCAATCGGGACTTCCGCATGGAGCGCGACCTCTCTTTTTTGCGTGAGAAGGGCTTGGTCACAGTCGATGCCGTCAACGCCCGACGCGACGGACGCGGCGGCACAGTAGAGCGCATCGAGGTCGTGACGCTCACCCGCGCAGGCAGGGATGTCTCCCGTCAAACATCGGACTTGCCACACGGCCAGAAGCTCTACGCGGGGCTGGTAAAGCCACGCGAGGCCGAACACGACACGCAGATCTACCGCGCCTATCGGAAGGAGGCAGAGAGCATCGAGCAGAAGGGTGGAACCAACCTGCGTGTGCAACTGGACTTCGAATTGAAGTCCGATGTCCAGAAGGCGATCCATGCAGCGCGTAAGGCCGAACCGGACGGAGACATGGCTGAGATCAAGCAGCAGGTCGCCCAACAGTTCGAGCTGCCCTACATCAACGGTGGCATTCAGATTCCCGATGCACGGATTCAGTACGACATGGATCAGGGGTCGCGTACCGGCCACGAGGACATCGAAGTGCTGACCGCTGCTTACCATTCCGGCCATCTGCGCGCGAAAGCACAGGCTGGCTTTCGCGCTTATGCGTCGTCCTCCGACCGTGCGTCCCTAAGCGCGAAGATCGAGGACGACCACCACCTCATGGAAAACATTCTGGAGCTTTGACCATGAGCGCCGACCCCATTCTCGCTCTTGAGTCGCTCGGGTACACGGAACGCGAGGCCGCGTTCATGTACTTGGTAGCCGTTCACTCCGGCTACTTCGTCCGCCGCCAATTCGACTACTTTATCGACCGCAATAAAGGCGCCCTGGTCATGCGCCTTCTCACGAAGGCGCGTGACGCCGGCCATCTTCAAGTCCTGGACTACAGGCAGGGATGGCATGTCTATCATGTGACCGCCCGCGCAATCTATCGCTTGTTGGGCGATCCCGAGTCGCAGAACCGGCGCAGGAAGGGCGATGCCCAGGTCCGTGCCCACATAATCGCCCTCGACTACGTTCTCGAAAACGACAGCGACCATTATCTTCAATCCGAAGCGGAGCGGATTCGCTTCTTCATGGAAGATCGCAGGATCGTGCCCGAGACTTTCATGGCTATCGAGGGCAAGCTGCACTCGTTGCTTGGCTCTTTTCCCATCTCGCTGGCCGATAGAACACGGCCAGTTCAATCATCCGTGCGCTTCGCCTTCATCGACGAGGGGCATTCGACCATCGAAAAGTTTCTTCGCTTTCTCTCGGTTGCCGACCCGCTACTTCGTGCGGTCGGCAACTTCGAGCTGGTCTATGTCTCCGTGTCCGCATTCAATTTTCCGGCTGCCAAGCACGCCTTCTGGAGCCGCTTCTCCAGTGCTTCGCCCTTGGGTCTTCGGCTCTTCGATGAGGACACGCGCTCTGTTGCTCCGCAACATCGCGTTCGACTCCAGGCGAGGTTCACAACGCTTCTTCTTGAGCACAGCTACCCCAAGATCCAACGAAGTGAAGTCAGGTTCTAAGGAGGGTTCACATGCCAGCAGGCAGTAGATCGCGTAAGTGGCCTCGTTACAGAGGCATAGAGGAAGCGGTTCCGAAGAGATGGGTAGTACATGGGTGGGAGCGACCCCACCCTTGCGCGTTACCGCGCTGGCTGAAGCCGCGCTGGTCGCTCCCACCCGTGTACTGCCAGAGACCAAATCGAGTACGTCGCCGGTACTGACACGCAACATAACCGGGCCGATACTTCGGTCCAAAGGAGAATAGCCATGACCAAACTGAAGATCGAAAAGGGTGCAAGCAAGGTACGGCGTGCGCCTCTCAAAGTGACCATCGACGGAACTGTAGTAGACGACCTGGAGCTGATGTGCCAGTGGTCGGAGAATGAGAGCAGCTATCTGGTCAACCTCCTACTCGGCTTTGCCATTGCACAAAGTGAAGAGTTCCAAAAGTACAAAACCGAACAGGCTTCGGTGGCTCCTTCAGGGCGCAACGACGCCAAGTCAGCTCCAGAGCCGGTGCGCAAGATCGTTCCATCAGCGAATGGCGCCTCCGCAGTCTCTGACAGAGGAGCGACCGCATGAGCCTCTCTACTCACCTTCGCAATCTTTCGCATCCCCTGGTTCAGAACCGCTTCATGCTTTCGCTTGGACTGAGCGCGGCCTGCGGCATTGTGCTTCACAGCCTCTATCCGGTCCACGATGCCGATCCGCTGCTACGGCTTCTGGAACTGGAAAGGCCAGCGGTGTTTCAGGGTCTGCTGTTGAGCTACAACCTTTTTCTGTACAGCACGCCGTTCCTGTTCTTCTCGATTCTGTTCTCACTAGCCTACGTTCACTTCTATGCGCCGAAGCTCGATCAGGTCGCTGGATCGTTGCCGCCTTACCCAGATCCGATTCGGCGTCAGGACTTGTTTCTGGTCGCTGGAGAACTCCACCACCAGTTGAAGCCGCAGCCCTCACCAGACCCGAGCTGGCTGTGCATCTCGGAGCGTGGTCTCTATACGGGTGTGTGCGTCGTTGGTGCCATAGGCTCGGGCAAGACCAAGGCGGTCATCTTGCCGGCGATGCGGCAACTCTTCGCATACCAGGCAGCAGATCCAGAGCGAAAACTGTCGGGCATCGTATTGGAGGTGAAAGGCGACCTCTGCCGTCAAGTGCGGGCCATCCTGAATAGCTGTGGGCGGACCAAGGATTACGTCGAGGTCTCACTGACCGGGAACATTCGCTATAACCCGCTCAACGACGACTCGGATGCTTACGCCCAGGCGTTCAACATCGCCTCGGTCATTACAGCAATCTGGGGCAAAGGCAAGGAACCATTCTGGCAGCAGTCCTACACGGATCTCGTGCGATATGTCATCATGCTCCATCGCGTCCGCGAAGGCTATGTGACGCTCCTCGACATCTTCCGTACCGTCATCAGCTCGGGTACGTTGGAAGCGATGCTGACGATGACGGGCAGACGCTTCACACCTGCCTCGTTTATTGGGATTGGCAAAGGCGACTATCAGGATCACGAATCTGTGCTGATGCCCTTCCGGTTTGCGTGGAGCGAAAGACTCGGCCAGTACGTCGCGCCTCGAACGGACGACTTGCAGACTGTCCTGATCCAGAGAACAGCGATAGCAGCATCCTTATATAGGCGCAAGCTCGGAGATCCAGAGACGCAGGACTCGTGGCAGAGCATCCACTACTGGTACTGGGAGCATTGGAAGTTCTTTCGGGCCGAGGTCAAGACTTCGATCATCCAGGGAATCGCGGTCTTTCTTTCTCTCTTTGAGACGAACGCTCAGGTGCGCCGCGTCTTCTGCCCGCCGAAAGAGCTGTATGAGGGCAAACCCTGCACCTCCGATCCTGACGGCATGGTCCTTCCGCAGTTCAGCGAGTTGATTGAGTCGGGTCGCGTCGTGGGATTGAACTTTCCGACAGTCCTCAACCCCGCGTTAGCAAAGATCATCGGCACCATGATGAAGGTCGACTACCAACGATCCGTCCTACTCCGTATCCCGGAGATGGAAGACGGCTCAGAGAGACACTTCCGGCCAACCGTGTTCATATGCGACGAGTACCAGAACTTCGCCACGGTAGGCGGCGACAACCCGACCGGCGACGAACGCTTTCTATCCCTCTCGCGGCAACCGAAGTGCATCCCCATTGTCGCCACGCAGAGCATCTCCAGTCTCAAGGAAGCATTGCCTAATGAGGGCGTGAAAACCCTGCTCCAGGCGTTCCGTACCAAGATCTTCCTATCCACCTCGGACCCCGATACCGCACGATATGCGTCGGAGCTGTGCGGCAAAGCGGACAAGACCCGTATCAGCTACACCGTCTCTGAGTCCAGCAGTAATGCCAATGTTGGCTGGCTCAGTGGTCGCACTTCGTCCAGCAAAGGTTCTGTCTCAGCCTCGAAGCAGTACCAGAAACAGAAGGAGCCATTGTTCGAGGAGAACGTCTTCTTCGACTTGAAGAATGCACAGTCCATTATCGTCGCGTTCGACGGCATCAGCCCTCTGCCTCCGACCTAACTGCTACCTGAAAATGGACTTCCTGCCCATCGACATGACTTGGTTTGACCAGGAACGGATTGCCTTTGATCCACGGAGGGTACAGGCGTGAGCTTCAACTTAATCCTGCCGTTTCTCAAACCGATCGAGTCTCTGCTTCTGAACCCAACCATCAGCGAGATCATGGTTAATCCCGATTCGTCCGTCTGGATGGAGGAAGCCGGTCAGAAGCAGTTGTTGGAAGGCGTTCAGTTCGAACAAGGAACCCTTGAGACTGCCCTTGAGGTGATCGCCAATAAGTTCGGAAAACGACTAAACGCTGATTCACCGATCCTGAACCTGCGCTTGCCCGACGGCAGTCGTTTGGCTGCTCTGATTTCTCCCATTGTGAACCCAGGTCCGTTGCTGACCATCCGCAAGTTCACCTCCAGAAACTTCGGCATCGAGGATTTGGTGAGCCGCCAAATGCTGACAAGCGTGCAGGCGGATCAACTCACGGCAGCCATTCGCCGCGGTGACAATATCCTGATCGCCGGCGGCACAGGAACCGGAAAGACAACTCTGCTTAATGTGCTGGCGGACTTCATCCCTGACGAGGAACGCATCCTCATCATTGAAGACACAGCGGAGCTACACATTCGCAAGCCGCATGTCATCTCTGCCGAGGCACAACTCGACACTCACAAGAGCGCGATCACCTTCGATGATCTGCTCCGCTCCGTCTTGCGTCATCGTCCCGACCGCGTCCTCGTTGGCGAGGTCCGGGGACTGGAGGCTCGCGCCCTGCTTGATGCCATGAATACAGGCCATCGCGGAACTCTGGCGACCATCCATGCGAATAGCGCGGGCGAGGCCCTGCACCGCCTGGGATCGTTAGCCCTCCGCGGTGACGCGCATGTGGACGCCCGTGGGATTAGGGAAGAGGTAGAGCGGTGCCTGAATATGGTCGTTCACATCGCAAGGATGGATGGAACGCGATTTATCCAGGAAATCCATGAGGTCGCGCATAAAAGAGGACAGGTCTGAACGGCTGGATTGCTCACAGCCTCCATTTCGGTCCTTCGTTCAGAAGTTGTTAGCAACCCATCCTTGGGTCGTGAAATGGAGTGCAACGGTTTGGTTTTTTTCCACGTCATCCAGCATTGTTTTGATCGTCGGGAATGCCTGCTCCACTTCGGGCTGCTTCGCCCAGGCCGCGAGATCAGGTACTTTGCCCGTATAGGTTACGGTCGTCTCGGTATAGCTGCCCTGCGTCTGGGGTTCGGTCCAGTTCACAATGGAAGCTACCTTTTCGTGGCCATAGCAGAATCCGTCGAACCGACCGGCCCCCTCCAGAATCTTCTGAAAGTATTTCTGACCCTCGCTGCTGACCGTGTACCAGTTTTACTGGCTCCGGCTTGCGCGGACTCAACGACAGAGCATTAGCCAGATTCTGGACAACCGCAGTCGTATTCACGGACTGCACCAGCCCAGCGTGTTCCAGGGCGCTCAATTCAGCCGGGCGGCCTGATTGGTTATTCCGGTTCGCCGCAGGCACGTCCATCGGGAATTGGCCGTCCACGGTTAAGCATGCCCGATTCTGCGTAGGTAGATATTGGTCGATAGCATTTCTCAGGTTTATCTCGTTCGGCTTCTTCGAGCTGCTGCAGCCGGAGAATACGATCAGACTGGAAGCGATTAGGACTGTCCATTGACGCATCCGAACCATCCTTTCAGATTGCCAGTAGCGGACAAGCTCATTTGCCACATGACACCCGATTCTCGATTTGTTGTAAGCAGAGTCACTCCACGCACCCTATCTGTCAACCTGGCATGATCGCGTAATCGATCCGGCTTCTAAGCCACAGGAAGCATCTGCTTCTAAACAACCGGATAGCGTCGCAATATTTCAACATCGCCCTCACATGTCCGGTAGAGTTCGCCTTCTGTCTTTACACCGACTTGGACCTTGATCGAGAGCGAAACGCCATCCGTAAAACGGATGTCCACCTCCGGCGCGCCCGATGAGTCGTAGATGTAGCGGATGTGCTCAATGATCCTGCCTGCAGTCTCCGGGAACTCCAAACAGCAATGATTCATATCGTCTCCTCTGAATTCAGATTCCTCACTCTCCCTGGTGAGATGTGCGGCTCCCCTGAATAGCATTCCCGATTTTGGGGAATAATTCATCAGTCCCGCACTCTCAGTCTGTGAACAAAGGGGATGCAGGATACCAACGAGCCTATCAGGCATTTTTGAAGCGCCTGATAAAAGCGCGGCACGATGCCGGTTACCTTCAGGAGGAGGTAGCGACGCGTCTTGGCAAACCGCATTCCTTTATTTCTAAGTGTGAACTTGGCGAACGTCGGCTGGATATCATCGAGTTGCAGCGGATCGCAAAGATTTACGGTAAAACCATCAACTATTTTCTCGGCGAAGACTAAGATATCCCCTTCACTTTCCGGGAACTTTCCCTGTTTGTGGCTGGCAATGTAACCGAGGCTGGCCCTCGCTTCCAGAGCGAGGTTTCCGCCTGCCGAAGCGAAGCCTCGACCAATTTCTATAATAAGGGGGAACGGTTATCCTCACGAACAAACACGCCACAACGCCGCATGAGGATGCGCGTTGAGAGCGGCTTCACCACTATCCCTGGCCGTTCAGCGACCGACGAAACGGACAAGAGGCAGACGCCCACCTTCTGCTCCACGTAAGCCAGCGCCTCCGGCGCCGAATACGCATCGGCCACCACTTTGAGCACAACTCCGAAATCCGCACAGTGGTCCTGAATCTCCTGGTGACGTTGAGGCCACGGCTCTCTGGAGACAGCAATGAACGGCTCGCCGTCAAGGTCTTGTGGCGAGATCACATGCTTAGCTGCCAGCCTGTGCCCCTCAGGGATGCAGGCAACCAACGGCTCCTCATAGATAGTGCGAATGAGCAGTTCGGGTGCTTGCACCGGCAAGATGCCGTAGCCAGCATGCAATGATCCGTCGATCACTCCTCTAATCGTCGTCGAGGTCAAACCACTTCGGTGTTCAATATGTACCAACTGGTCGTCCTCAAGATGAATTTGCGTGATGACGGTAATCAGTTTGGGCGGGAGATTGGTCGAGTGCCCAAACACCAGATGGTGGTTTCTGATCGCCTGGCGCGCATAGACCTGCTCTTCGGCGAGGAGAACCTGCTCAACCGCTTTCATGGCGTCTTCGTAAAACAGTTCGCCATCATCAGTAAGAATCAGGCTCCCTCCAATCTTTTCAAACAGACGGATACCAAAGGTATTCTCTATGACGTCGAGTTGCTTGCGGACCCCGGAAGCGGAAAGTCCAAGCTCTTTCGCCGCGTCCTCTACGTTGTGTTTTGCCGCGATCGTCATAAATGCAATGAGATTATCGAGCTTCACCTTTGGCCGACGCATCTTATTCACCTAAATGCAACTCTGCGAGATCGTCCAACAGTCACGCTCTCGTCTAGGTTCATTGCTCCTGGTCCGCTACCCAATAACTGGTTCTTGCCGAAGCTCGCAAAACCCACCACGTGGAATGCGCAAAGATGCCCCGGTACTGCCACCTGGCGTCGCAACCAGCTGCTTTTCAAGAAGAAGTGTTTGGTCGGTGTTGCCGCGGGCACTGGAGAAATGGCGCGTAATTGTAATAGTCGCTTTGTCCGCCGACAGTGCCCAAACTTCATGCACCTTGAAGTCGACTCCGCCGCTGCTGCCTCCGCCATCGAACGTCAGTGATCCGTTGCTCAATGCCATTATGCCTTTCACCGAATAATTCGTTGCAATCAGGGTCCCTGAACACTGCGTTCCGTCGGTGGTGAGAGTCGACTCTACTCGATTGGTCTCGTCCTGGGCGTTGGTATCTGATTCAGCCAGCTTGATGGTCGCGCCTTCCTGAGTGATTTTTACCGCTGCGGCCTTCGGGGCAAACAGCATTCCGAAGTCGCTCTTTTCGATATTGACCTTCCAGGCGCCTGTCAATTCCGTTGAGGGATCTCCGCTCGCGCCAGCTACCGCCGTTCCGAACACGATACTAAGAACAACAAGGCTGATACGTTTGCAGCTTAGTTTTCTCATGACCTCCGCCTCTCATTTTGGTTCGTCTAGTGCGTAGTGGAATTTGCAGGTATCAAGCCGTAGACATCAACTTCCTTCTTCGTCCCGATATAGACCCGCCCCTTCGCTACAGTCGGCATTGAGAATCGCAGCGCAATGCCGGCACGATCCCGGGTGCTGTTTTGCTCGCTGTTATACAGCTCGTGCGCGACGTCGCTGGCGTCAAAAGCGTGGAGGATTGCTGGCGCGTTTTTTCCGAAGAAGTTAGGTGTAGCGATTACCCAAACGATGCCGTTTTTTGCTTTGTTTGCTGAGATAGTTGGAGTGGCGCCCACACCAGAAAACTTTGTGACACTCCTTGCAAACGGTTTGAGCGAGAGCAAGCCATCTTTGACAATGAAGTCTTTTAGGGAATCATTCTCGCAAGCGTAATAGATGTTGAGATTCCAATACGCCGGGGCGCCAAAGCAGTCCGATATGCCGGGAATGAACTGGACTGCATGACTATTGCCGTCCAACCGGTATTTGCCCATCCGGTCGCGATCCACAACATACATACCCTCGCCTTTCCCGGCAACTACCAGCAGGTGCGGGTGTGCCCCTGAAATGTCTGGCAGAAGCACCGGGCCTGAAGATCCAAGATCAAGATCGTCGGCGTTCAGCTTCTCTTGATTAAATGGAGTGAAGGAGTCGCGGACAACCAAGTCTTGACCTTGCGATGCCAGTTTGAGAACGCTGTTCCCGTAGTCACGGCCGCCTTCGGCTGCGTCAAACGTTCCATTGCCGGTGACGACAAAGACATTCCCTCGAACGTCAGCAGCTGCTCCGGCGTCGCCTTGCCAAATCCCGCCTTGCTCACCGTCAGGCGATGTGTTGAACGATCCGACTTGCCTCAAGGTTTGAGCCGCGTAAGCTATGACCCACCCATGGTACGGGTCAACATCACAAGAGGATGCCCATGCCACATAGACTTTGCCTCTATCCAGAAGAAGAGCTGCTCGCTGGTTTTCCCTGAGCGGGTCGAAGTCCATGCGAACTGACGCAGAATTCTTCTGAATGCGCTCAACGGACGCCTGAATCGACACTGGACCACCG
Source organism: Edaphobacter sp. (assembly GCA_965277545.1). GTDB lineage: Bacteria > Acidobacteriota > Terriglobia > Terriglobales > Acidobacteriaceae > Edaphobacter. The sequence continues at coordinate 2,867,612 of OZ255826.1, read as the reverse complement.
AACTTCTCTTTGCCTGTCCGGATGTCCAGCGCGTGCAAGCGTTGGACATACTGTTTATGCTCTTTGGTGCGTGCCAGTACGTAGATCGTCCCACTTTTCAGATCGATCACTGGAGTCGACGAAATCCCAATTTCCGGTTGAATGAATGGGCAGGATACCTCCATGGGCGGGATAGTCGTGATTCCGCTCGCCGGATCGAGAAAGCTGACCTTCCACAGAAGTGGGGATGAGAAGGTATCGGTATCGAATGCGTAAACGCTGTCATGCTCGGTTGCGACAAAGAGCACATTGTGTCTCCCCATCCTGGGAATTTCCAGTCGAGGCACATACAAGGGCTGGGCGTAGACGTCCCCGTCAACTGGGAGGGAGAAGAGCTTTCCAAAGTGCTGCGAGTCTACGTTAGACGGCGATAGAATCGCCTCGGTTAGTGTGGCGCCAGTACGCGAGTTGCCATATTGGGCCGTAGTTACCTGAGCGTTGGCGGGTAGCCCGCACCAAAGGATGTGGATACCCAAGGCCATCGCTATTTGTCGATAGGCGCACTTTATTTTCACGGTAATCATCTCAGAGATTGCTCATTAAGAGTTTTCAAGTATTGAATGAGTGCGTCGAGATCGCCGTCTTTCAGCTTTCCCCCGAAAGGAGGCATCGTCCGAATGCCGTCTTTTATAATCTCGCGAACCTGCGCCTCGCTTAATCGCCCGTCTTGCATCATCCCGTAAAGGCCGGGACCGATTTTCGTATCTGCGCCCGTGGAATGGCAGCTAAGACAGCGAACCTTGAAGATTTCCACTCCAGCCGATGGGTGTGGGGCCGGACGATCTTGCGCTCCTGACCGCAATTGCCCGCTAAACGTCAGCAAAGACGTAGCAAGGAAAATGCAGCACCAGTCCACTTTCTTCGTTGGCACGGAATGTTGCATAATCTCGCGAACATTCAATGCGGACCAAATCAGAAGCGATGCTCCAGCAAGGATCCACGCGACTGCGTCCCGGAGGGTTATTGCGAAAACAATCAGCATCACACAGTATCCCCAGTGTGCCGCCTCGCTCCGAAGAGCTCCACCCCATTGTGGCCCACCGGTTCCTGCTGCTATACGCGAACGAAACACAGGTACCACCCGCGGCACCAACTTGCATAGTTCTCTGTAGTGGCCGCCCCCTAGCTTTCGCTCCAGGTCGCCCTCCTCACGGTTCATCAGCCGGATATCCAGAAACGCCATACCGACCAGCACGACAATAAGTCCCATGCGGTTCAACAGAACGCCAATCCCGAGGATGAAGATTGCATCTCCGAGAAACCACGGGTGACGCGCATAGCAATACGGCCCTCTAGCTGCCAGAAGGCCGGTATTGTTTCTGAGGTCATAGGGTGACCGGGAATATGCTCGCGTCCACGTCCGCAGACCAGCCGCCAATCCGACAAGAAGCGCAGCGAATCCAAAGATGAGTCTTGCCAAGGCCATCTCGGCGCTTGTATGCCAATGAAGGATGGCCCAGATAACATCGTCGCGGTCCACGCCATATGTCAGCGCTGCAACCCCAAAGATGAGCAGACGAAGCAGATCAGGATGGCGGGATTCAAATTCAGATGCCTTCATCATCCGCATTTCGATTCCTTATGGCGTGACAGGACTTTGACAACTCAAGCAGCTGAGTGTCGGTAGTGCTCAGCGGCAAGACTGATACGATAATGCAGTCGACCGCGTTTACGTTCAATCACTTTCGGATGAACTCGGACATCTGCATGGCGAACACCGGTTCAGGGGTTGTGAACTCTGCCCAAGGCTGGGTTTGCCGGAACATTCTGGCCGAACTGCACGTATTGATCGATGTATAGTTGGGATGTCTTGAGGTCCATCCATGCCTGGGCACAACACCGTGAAGAACTTCATCAGAGAAGTACGGTACCGCCGCTATCCGGGCGCCATGAATCTTTTCGTCGCATGCACACTGTTGGCATTGCTTGGGTGCACACGCTCCTATTACATCAGTCTTCGAGCGGGATTAACTCCAAGTTTTGCTTCTGTACTCGTCGATTGGCTCGCATGCTTCTATCCTTGGGTTCTGCTCGGCCCCATGGCCTTTTTTGCGGAGGAGAAGTTCTCGCTGGAACGCCAGCACCTTATCCGTAATATCTCCGTTCTAGCTCTAACGGGAAGCATCTTGGCTCCGCTTGCCATCGCAATTCGGATGGGGCTACTTTTCCTCGCAACGCTGTCCCGAATGTCGCGCCCGGTGATGGAATCTACCGGAGCAGGATTTTTTCCAGAACTTGGGGCACAACTGTTTCTCTATGCTCTTGCGGTTGCCTGTGCATTTGTGACTCGAACCTTTGTTCAGAAGAGCGACCGGGAGCGCGAAAGAGATCGCCTTGCGTTGGAAAGATCACAACTCGAAGCCAGCCTGAGACAAGCTGAACTAGAAACTCTCCGAATGCGACTTAACCCGCACTTCCTGTTTAATACGCTGCAAAATATCTCTGTGCTGGCGGAACATGATCCGGTTTGTGCAAGCCAAATGCTAAGCCGCCTAGGCGATCTCTTGCGCGCCTCCTTTCGGAGCGATTTCCAGGCCGAAGTGCCCTTTGAAACCGAGCTCGGCCTCACCCAGGCGTATCTTGACGTAGAAAGCATCCGCTTTGGAGATCGGCTGTCCGTCTCCATGGATGTTTCCGATAGGACTAGGCAGGCATTGGTGCCGGCTCTCCTGCTTCAGCCGCTCGTGGAGAATGCGATTATTCACGGTCTGCGGGCGCAGAATGCCGGAAGGATCCGTATACAAAGCGCGATTGATGGGGATCGGCTCATGCTTACCGTCAGCGACAACGGGGTGGGAGCAACCGCCGAACAGATCGAGAAGTCAAAGGTTGGAGTAGGGCTCGGCTCGACTCGTGAACGTCTAATCCGGTTATATCCGGGAGCCCACGAATTGAAGGTGGCGAGGCTCGACACAGGAGGAACAGAGGTTTGTATTTCTATACCCCTTCACGTGCGGGCAAACTCACCTGAGGAGAGCCATCATGAGCACCCTACGCTTGCTAATTGCTGACGATGAGCCCGTGATCCGTATGGGACTCCGTTCCGGTCCCTCCAGGATGGAGGGGATAGAAGTGGTCGCGGAATGCTCAACCGGGGGCACGGCAATTGAGTCGATTCTTTCAAGCCAACCGGATGCAGCCTTCCTTGATATTCAAATGCCTGATTGCAACGGTCTCGACATTATCGAACAGGTCGGCCCGGAACGCATGCCGATTGTCGTCTTTGTAACCGCATTCGACGAATACGCTTTGAAGGCAATCGAATTGAATGCTGTCGATTATCTGCTTAAACCGTTCGACCAGAATAAACTGCGAAGGAGCGTTGACCGCGTTCGCGAGCGGCTGGCTAGCCGCGTCCAAAATGGCCTCGCCGCGCAGTTGCAGGTGCTTCTTGATCAGCGAAAGGACGATCAGCCAGATCGGCTCGTTGTGCGAAATGGTGGTCGGTATGAGTTCGTCCCAATTGAATCGGTCGATTGGATTGAATCAGCAAACAACTACGTTCAACTGCATTGTGGCGGCAAGGCACATCTCTTAACCGACACGATGAACCGAATTGAGAAGAGACTTGATTCTCGAATGTTTGTTCGCGTACACCGCTGCCGGATCGTCAACGTGTCACGCATTGTTGCGGTGCATACAGGCTTGGATGAAACTTTTGACATTGAGCTGCGAAGCGGATTGCGCATCTCGAGTGGGAAACAATTCAAGAAGGCTGTTCAGTTGTTGATCGGCCGCTAGATTGTTGCGAACATCCAAATCCTTGTCCTTGGGGTTCCACTCATATCGATTCTTCCCATCGAAGTACGTGGCTTTAAGGCGCGGCGGCCCGTATCAATTCTTACTGATCCGCCCTATAAATGTTCTATTCCGGGTCAGTATCTTTCGGGTATCGTTCCATGATTCGGAAATATTAGGAATTTCACGGAAATCTTTTCCAAGCTGACGGCGATCTCTCGACATACCCTCATGAAGTGCCCCGAAAAGTTTCTACCGCGGGGACAGATTTGTCAGCACAGTACGCGTCATGCAATGTTCAGCCGCGTAGTGATCTGAATGCAATCGGCATAAGGTGCACGAGAGTATGTGGTACAGTCCGTCATTGCGGCAGCTCCTCTTCTTCGAAACCGTTCTCGAAGAGGGCAACCTCGTTCGAGCTGCCGACCGTCTCCATACCACCCACTCCACGATCTCAAGGAGCCTGAAAGCATTGGGCAACGAGCTTGGGGTCAACCTCTTCGACAAGACTCCGCGCGGCCTGCAACCAAACGCTGTCAGTAGAGTGTACGGTCGGGAAATTCGTAAGAGCCTGGACCAAGCAAAGCGAGCATTCGATCTGGCTGTGTACGAGGCCAACAAAGGTACACTTCCGTTTAGCATCGGTCATTCACCGTACATCCACAGCCAGCTACTTCCGTTGCTCAGTGGTCTCAGTTTGCCGGGAGTTCAAGCACCTTCAATATCCCTCAAGAGCGCCCCGACGACACAGATCGTCCGGCGAGTCCTGTCCGGCAATCTCCGCGCTGGATTCGGTGTCTTACCCATCGTCGACAAAGACCTTTGGGTCGAACGTGTGGCGCAGGAACCCTTCAGCGTCTGCATAAGCGAACGTCACCGCCTTGCGAAAGCGAACCGGCTGTCAGCTCGTGAACTCCGCAACGAGACCCTCTTCTGGATATCGAGAAATGCTCACCATCGTTTCTACGATCACATAGTCAGCTACCTGCGCACTTTGGAATTCGAATCTCAACGTTTCCAAGAGGTGCGGACCATCACCCAGGCTATGGACTTTGTCGCATACGGTGCCGGGGTAGCACTCGTTCCACGGTCAGCGTCCCGCTTTCAACGCGCAGGCGTGGTATTCAAGCCAATAACCGATCAGTTGATGCGTATCGAAACGTCCCTCTTCGTGCGGCGGGACCAGATGCACAGCACCACGCAGGAGTTTGTAGCGATTGCTTTGTCGAAGATTCTGGCCTTGAAACTTCTGCCCCTATAGGTCCACGCTTGTGCGCTTTAGGCAACGCCGTTCGAAAGACTCGGCTAGATGAGGAATAGAGTAGCTGCGAGATGGTCACCCGCAAAATCGTTCATATCGATATGGACGCATTTTATGTTTCGGTCGAACAGCGTGACGATTCCAGCCTGGGTGGCAAGCCAGTCGTGGTCGCCTGGCGCGGCAATCGATCCGCCGTCTGCGCCGCTTCATATGAAGCCCCTCGGAGTGCGTTCGGCAATGCTCGCGATTCGGGCTGAGCGGTTAGGTCCCGAGGCGATCTTCATCCCGCCATCTCATATTCAAAGCAAGGGCAGCGACAGCAAGTTTGGTGCATGACAGGCCCTCGCAACAATAGGGATTTCACGATGCGCTGATTGCGGCTATCGCATGGCAAATATTCACGAAGAGGTAAAAACATAGCCCTGAGGCTCAAGTGGCTCAGGGCTATGTTCCGCTAAACTTCAATTCAAAAACTCTTGATTCACTGAGACTGGATCCGCGTTGTGGGGGAACCTGCTTCTGTTTGCTGGGCAAGAGTAGCGGTTTGTTGCAGGCTCACAGAAATGGCCGTGTCTAAAGGAGCTGAATCTTCGCTCTTCAGCTTGCTTTCAATCTCGAGTTCGGACTTTGTCGCTAGCGCGAGACTCTCTGCCGTCGCACAAAGCAGATCACGAACTTTCTTCTTTTGATCTTCGGTGAACTCCTCTTCATCAACAAAGTCATAGTTCAGCGTGAAGATTGTGTGAAGTACGAGCTTAATTTCATACCGACGAACGAACTCCTCTTCAAGACTTTTCTTGGACATTTTGTGCCTGAGGTCCAAGAAGGGAGGAAACTCCGCGTTGTAGTAAAGATGGACCTTGCCGGCAACCGAGCGAATTGAGAAACCTACCCGATTGGGATCATGCGGCCAGCCGAGAGTAGCCCACGCAGTCTCCTTTTGAGTAACGGGAATTGGCTGCACGACGGGGATTTCGACCTCGCTAAAGTCCTTCTTCCGAACCTTCACCTTTATGGTTTGGTTTTTCTCGTTGTTTGTCTCCGGTTCGGGCTTAGGGCCAGGAGGATTATGTTGCGGCTGAGGTTTGGCAACGACTTCAACGGGCAGGACGCTCGTCTTCGCGGCACCGAGAACGTATTCCATCTGCACCTGGATAAATCCTTTTGTCCCTACAGCTACATCTTCTGGGCATTCAAAGTGACAGCGAACCCGGCCACCTTTCATATCCCCTGCCCCAACATAGCGCACGGCGTGAGCCGTAACCTTGATCTTCGACGCGACTTGATCTGCAGGGTTCCAGTAAGCAGGAGAAGCATCCGTTTCAAAAACGAAGCTATACCGCTGGCCGGGGTGCAACTTCACATTGGTTCCACCAAACTTCCAGCGAACAAAGGTCGGGGGCTCGATGGCTTCAATGGGCGGCAACTCACGCCTTTTTGCCGCTATCTCACGATCCTCATCGATCTCTACCCATTTTTCAACTTTACGGGTTAATTGATCAAAGCTGATCCCAGCCGCCTTCAGATATTTCTTGATCAGGGATGCAATGGTGTCGCTTGTATCCTCCGAATGTTTGATATCCGCAGCCGCGAGTTGAACATTAAGGTCTTGGAGTTTGGTATCAAAGCCAAGGCGACGGACCAACTCCTCAAGGATCATCTTCTTGACGGGCGTTTCCTTGGCATGTTCGCGGGTTGAGGTGAACAGTTCGTACTTCGCCCGTGGATCAAGGCCATTGCAGTCGATCTGCACCACCATGTACCTTCCCACGGCCCACAGTTTGGCTCCGTTTTGCCCGGTAATAATGGCACGGCTCTCCTCGGCATGCGTCTGGCCATCGAGGGTCATTAGAATGGTCTTGTCTGGGTCAACCCAGCTGCGCAATACATCTTGTGATGAACGACCCGCAGGATTCACTACCCAATAGTTGATCTTGACGCGCCCTAATTCTCCGATACCGGTTCGCGCGCCATAGTCCCACATCGGCAGCTGGAAATACTCAGACGCCCGGTGCAGAATACTGGTGCTTTCCGCTGTTCCTTTACCCGATTTTTCACCAGCAGATTCATCTTCATCATCCACCTCGATGCTTTCATCGGAAACCGCACCAGTAGCAGTCAGCGTGGCTTTCCAGGCTCTTTCCAGCGCATTGACGCTCCCCCTGATTACTCGTCCATAGCGGCGGAATCCAGGGAACGTTGGATAGCCTAATGCCCTGCTTGTGCGCAACGAGTAGATCTCTAGCCAGACCGGAAATAGCGGCTCTGCAAGCGAACGCATGAGCAGACCATATAGGCTATTCTCGCCAACTGGATTCAATAGATCGGCGGCGTTGTACCCGATATGCCGCACAAGAGTTCCTGCGGGAAACTCTTCAAGTGGGATCTCAACTTCTGGTACGGAGCCGTCGACCGTCAGATAGCGGTAAGTTGGTGTCTTCGCCATGATCGCTTCATCGATATCCCAAGTCGCCTCCACAAACGTGAATGCAACAGCTTGGACCCCTACCTTCCGCGACGCGATCAGGGTTAGATCGGAATACTGGTAAGTGCTTGAGGCACCCTGGCCATGCTTGCCGGTAAGCCAAGGCTTCGATTTCTTATTCCCTCTGTTGAGAGACAGGATTGTGCTGGGCATCTCCGCTGCCGTCAGACCGATACCGTAATCTCGTGCATCGAAGATCGAGTCTCGATGATCTTTGGTGTCGCCGAGAAAGCCGACCACCGTCACCGTCTGCTTTGCTAGTTGAAGTACCTGTTCATTGTCCAAGCCGCTCGATAGCGCCCCAGTGTTGAGACTGAACCATTGAGAGGCAGCTTCTCCGGGTGAGCTCGGCATTGATTCCCCCGTATGGCTAAGAGCCTTCGCCTCAAGGTTCGCATCGCCTTCGTTCGTTACACGCTCGATGAAAGCCCGCCCCGGATACGCGTTCAGACTCATCGGTCCATCATTCGAAAGCGAGTCGTTGAATGGTGCCCAAGTGATCTGGCCTTTAAAGGTCTTTTCAAAGTGCTCAAGGCGCGAACGGGCATCGCGCCAAGTCTCGAAGCCAACCCAGGGAAGGGCGTAATCGTGCTTTTTGGGCGACTTTTTTCCCGCAGGGTCCGGTTGGGAGACAGTGGCTGTCATCATCAACACGAGTGACCGAAAGAGAGCTTCAGTTGTCTCTGGAAGGCTTTGTAGGTCGGGGAAATTCGGCTTTACAGCTTGCTTTGCATGCGTCTGGGCAGGCGCAAGAGTAGACTGACCCTCTTGGGGCTTCTTCATATCGTTTCTCTCTCTGCGCACGGCCATCGCCGTGACGCTGTGCCAGCCCGGTCTGGGCAATGACACCTCGGTCCGCCGCCGGACAGGCGACGAACATGCGAACTCATTTCAGTTCGCCTTAATCAAGGAATCTCACAACGGATCTCTGCGTGTCAATGATATTGGCACTTGCTATTCCCGCAACATTATTTCATCATTGTGATGAATATTGATGCACGGTGATGAGAATGGCTAAACGTAAGGGTTCTGGATCAGATCGATTGACGGTGTCTCTCGGTCCCGGCCAACGGAAGATGCTAGAGGACATTGCCGAATTGAATGGAGTGAAGCTGGCGTACGTAGTCCGTTACGCACTTTCGCATTTCATTGACGAAAACCGGGACAAGCAGATATCCCTTCGCTTTCCCGCAGGCAGCGAAAGTTAGGCAGTGATGAAAACGAAATTGGTGTATTCCACTCAGATGGGACAGGCGTACCACGGCGACTCGGCTCATTTGCTGCGGTCTCTTGCCCGAAATGGAGGCAAACAGGCTGTACAGATGATTTTTACTTCCCCGCCGTTCGCGCTCAATACCAAGAAGAAATACGGGAATCTGAACGGAAAAGAATACGTGAAGTGGTTAAGCGCCTTTGCACCCCTCTTCGCCGATCTCCTGACCCCCACAGGCTCCATTGTGATTGAGCTCGGAAACGGTTGGGAGCAAGGGCAGCCGACGATGTCAACCCTGCCGGTTGAGGCCCTCCTCGCGTTCAAGAAGGCCGGCAAATTTCACCTGTGCCAAGAATTTGTGTGTTTCAATCCTGCGCGCCTTCCGAGTCCGGCTCAGTGGGTAAACATCGAACGTTGCCGTGTGAAAGACGCCTTTACGCGGGTGTGGTGGTTGTCCCGCACGCCGCGACCCAAAGCGGACAATCGTCACGTCCTCACGATGTACAGCGACAGCATGAATAAGCTCTTAGAGAAAGGCACATACAATTCTGGTCTACGACCATCAGAGTTCAATATCGGAGAGAAATCATTTCTGAAGAACAATGCCGGTGCTATCCCTCCAAACGTACTTGCTGCCTCCATAGTCGACACCATTTCAGAGATCGCATCCGATCCGTTGAACTTGTTCTCGATCGCTAATACCAAGAGCAATGATCCGTACCAAAATCATTGCCGGGAGACAAAGGTCACACCGCATCCGGCAAGGATGCCCGCCAAACTAGTTGAGTTTTTTGTGAGATTTCTGACCGATGCCAACGATCTCGTGGTGGACCCCTTCGCCGGAAGCAACACAACGGGTGCGGTCGCGGAGAGTCTCGGCAGAAGGTGGAAGTCCTTCGAAATCAATAGCGACTACTTGGATGCTTCGAAAGCAAGATTTCCAGGCACCAGCGTCAAGGTCCCAAGTCGTTCTGTCAGATCAGGAAAAACTGAACGTCCGCGACCGGTCTGAGTCGAATGGTATCGAATGTGGGGATTAAGATGAGCGGCGCAAGCATGCTGCCACAATCCGCCGGTGTTGAACCGGTGACGGTCGACGTGGAAGCCTGTCGCAATCTGGCGACAGTACTCAGATCACACTCAATTCCGCAAGATCAAGAGGACAGTTCGCTATCTGGCTTCTTATCCTCAGACGTTGCGAACTTCTACCTGCTCTTGGTTGCCATCTCTCATCAAACATCGCCGCAAGGTAGGAAAGCGCTTGAGGGAACAGTCGGAGGTTCCCATCGGCACGGCTGGGATTATTTATCTGCCAAATTGGAAGCCGCAGTTCGCGTTGAGCCGCGGATACTTTCGCCGATTGTTTGGGCACAAATTACCTCGGATGAAGTGAGGAGTCTCTTTCACGACGAACTTCTCGGTGATCGACTCAGCGATACTGAAGGTCGTGCGGAACTGATTCGAGACCTTGGCCGGCAAATGCTGCGCCACTCTTGGAAATCTGCAGAAGAGATATACCGAGCGTCCGATGGGTATATTGCTGGAGCCGGTGCAGACCTCCTCAGCTTGTTGGCTGAATTTCGGGCTTATAGCGATCCCGTCCGCAAGAAAAGCTTCTTCTTTCTGGCGCTAATGCGGAATGCCGGGGTATGGGTCTACAAAGACCCTAGCAAACTTGGCGCTCCAATCGACTATCACGAGATCAGGGGACACTTACGAATTGGCACGGTGCAGATTCTGGACCCCGAACTGCAAACCAAACTCATTGATGGTCGGACAGTAACCCCCGAACAGGATATTGCTATCCGTCAAGCAGTTCAGCACGCCCTCATGCTCGTCTCCGAATTCAGTGGGCTACGCAATCCTAGTCAGATCCATTATCTGTTTTGGAACGTCTTCCGTTCGTGCTGTACGCGCGATAACCCACACTGCCACTCTTGTCCTCCCTCATGCACGCTGCCCGCTCGCTATGTCCCGCTCGCTTTGTTTCCTGATGGAACGAGACGCTGTCCATTCTCCAATATTTGTCAAAGTGCGGCACGAGAGCCGAAACTGCTCGAACCTCGTACTGAGACCGATTACTATTGAGCACGCACCAGACAATTGAGTGATTCGCGAGGTCCGACAAATGTCTGAGCCCACACCCGAACCCCACGCTTCGCATCCAGAGCCCAAACTGCGACATGAATTCGTCGGCATGATGTTCGCAGTTGCAATTGGCGAAGTGGGCTTGCAAACAGCAGCTTTATTCCAAGCTGGTCACACTCTTAGGTTTCTTCCCGCATGGACTCATCTCATCCTTGCAACGGTTGTTATCGCAACGAGCTGGGTGGGGTGGACCCTCAGCATGGCGCCGGGAGCTCGACGCGACGTGCGGGGTATCTTTCAGTGGGAGTTCGTCGTCCTCCTTGTGGATGTCTCGCTGGTCATCCTCTACTTCATCCTAGTGAGATCGGTTGATTTCGAGAAAGGGAGCGCAGTTCCGCGTATAGCCCCCGCATCGAGAGTTGCTCTTCTGATGCTCATTATTTTTGCGTTGTATTTGTTCTGGGACCTTATCACCAAGGTTTTCATTTTCTGGAAATATAGGGACAAGTCAAAGAAGGGACTGCGGCAGCAATACGATTCCCTGTGGTGGCGCACATCAGGCGTGAGGATGTTGCCGAGTACCGCGTCCTTGTTCTCGCGTACATAACAATTCGGCTTGTAAAGAACGTAGATGCTCCACACATGGTGACAGCGGATCTTGCCATGATCGCGATCATTTTACTGTTCCGCGCACTTAAGGACTTCTCGTCTTCATTCCCCAAGATTGAATCAGGTGGGCAACTCTCTGCGGAGAAGAAAATCGAGCGGAAGCGAGCCGCGCTGTGGATGATCGGATGCAGTATCGTTGTGTTCCTCGGACTCTTGTGGTCGGCATGTTCCTTCGCATTACCCGTTCGACTAGTCGGGGAAATATCCATCGAGCAAGAGCACCCCGCTGCAACTAATCCCCAGCCCGCTGCGACTTCAACGCCGCCGCCAGCACCCATAATTCAGTAGCGAACCAGTTCCGACGAGAGATTTGAGTGCGTCTGAATTTCGTTCGCGCCAACATTCCATCGGTACTACTCGGGTTCGATCTTATCCCCGCTGATCAGTTCCAACCACTCTTCGCAGTCCTCGGTCGTTCCGTCGTTCTTGGCGAGATTACAAGCCAAGTGGGTGATCTGGAGGTTGTCAGCACCATACTACGGATTCGTGCTGACGATTCGATCCCGGTGAGCACTGCAAAAGCTTTTTCGTGGTGTCCAACTGCATCAGCTTTCCACAAAGGGCGCAGAGATTGTTTTGCTCTTCCAGTTTGTCTTGAAGGAGGAATGTCAGGTTTGTGCCGGTGGGTAAGCTTCGCGATGGCGTTTGCTGCCAGACGGATCTACCTGGCCCGAGTCTTCCTCGGATCAACGCCTCCAGTCTCGCCAGGGCGGAGCCGAGGGATTTGTTTTCACGAATCTCTCTAATTCGATCCCGCGTGGCGGAGCTGGCTAGAACGACTTCGCGGTTAGGCAGACCCACCCACTCCACCTGGTGGGGAAGCAATGCATCCCGCTCGGCTCCGACAATCTCTGATACGCCGCCCCAATTGCTGGGTATTCCCATCGAGCGGTACGCGACCGGAACGACATCGCTCGCTCGCGGCATTTCAGTCAAGCCCCAGCCGGCCCGAACCCCAAACGAATAAGGCCACACCTTGTCGTGTCTCTTAAGGGCATCCTGCCAACTGTCCCACGGAACAAGCCTCTCTGTGGGTATGGGCTCCCCCGGTTCTGCTATCAAGATCGAAAGGAGATGCTGGCGGTGCAGAGGATTCTCTGTACGCTTCGGATTGCTTGTGCCGGCATAAACAATGAAATCGCGGCTGGGGTCATATTCCCTGTTCAAATAGTCTCCGACGGACCGCTTCGAGAAGCTCAGATCTGGCCAGCCTTCCGAGATAGGTCCCCATTCAGATTTGAGGAAGAACCTGCTGTCCATTGAGGCCAGATCCCCGACGGCACGCGCATCTTGCAAGGATCCAGGAGTGTCGTTTCCCACTTCCTGGGATCGATTGTTCGCTTCGCTAACGGCCTTCGTCGCCATAGCCTGCTGCGGCCATGGGAACAGTCTCGCCTTCGCCACTTCGGAAAGCCACCACGCCCCGTCCGCATCAGGGTCTTTGCCGTAGAACTTGAAATACCCATCGGCGGGCTGCTTCTTTTCCCCATCAACGATGAATCCGGTTAGCGAAGGGTGCCCAGCGTCATGAGCCCAATTGGCTAGAGAGCCCATCCCTTGCCGATCCAGACTGTCGCCCCAGGTGCGCCCAGCCATTTGGAACCCAAGTGCTGTATGAACTCCCGAATAAGTTGGGAATGTACTCAAGTTGGTGGGATCAACGCGTGGCGCAATCCGCACGAGATATTCCAGCAGCCGTGCGCCTTCGGAATCAAGAGTTAGAGGCATCCATCCACTCAAGCATCTCTATCCGCTGCAGGTCAATGACGATTTCTGTGCGTGAATAAACACGGAGGGTACTTCGACAGGAATGACGCAGAGGCGGGCGTCAAGAATCCCGATTGAGGATGTCCAGATAGCTCTCGTAAAGAAACAGACGATCCCGTCGCTTGCCGCTCGACTCTCGCAAAATGCCTGCCTCTATCATACGAACCACTGCCGAGGAGGCAGTAGGAAAGCTTAGTTTCATCTCACGAGCCGCGTTCTTAATAGAAAAGAGCGGATTGGCTTGAGCATATCTGTAGACCAGTAGCGCTGAAGCCGCGCCACGCCCGAATCGTTCGATCTTCTCTTTATCCGCACCGAAGATCTCATCGATACTTCCGGCCATCCGCGCCGCTTGGTTCGCAGTGTCCCGCACCCCCTGCAGGAAGAAATCAAGCCACTCCTTCCACCCTTCCTCTCCTCGGGTTCCATTGAGGCGGTCGTAATACAGACGCCGATGCTTCCTGAAGAACAGGCTGAGGTAGAGAACCGGTTCGCGCAGCACCTCCTCGGCACAGAGCATGAAAGTAATGAGCAGCCTGCCGACCCGGCCATTACCGTCGAGAAAAGGGTGTATCGATTCGAACTGCGCATGCACAAGCCCTGCTCTGATCAAGAGGGGAAGGGGCGCAGCCTCCTGATGGATAAACGTTTCGAGCTCTCCCATGCAGTCCGGCACATGTTCCGGCGGCGGAGGCACATAGGCCGCGTTACCAGGCCGGCTACCCCCGATCCAGTTCTGGCTTTTCCTGAACTGTCCTGGCTGGGCACGGCTGCCACGTCCCTTCGCCAGGAGGACTTCATGGATCTCCCGTATGAGACGGAGGGAGAGAGGAAAGCCGCCACGCATCCGCTTGAGACCATGATTCAGAGCCGCCACGTAGTTCGAAACCTCCTGAACATCGTCCAGCGGAACACCTGGCGTCTCTGCATTCTCGTAAAGCAGCAAGTCTGAGAGCGAAGACTGTGTCCCCTCGATCTGAGAAGAAAGCACGGCCTCCTTCCGAACGTAGGAGTAGAGAAAGAGCTTGAGGTCGGGAAGAGCGGAAGTCATACCATCCAGTCGGCCAATCGCCTGGTTTGCCTCGGCGAGAATGGCTTGCAGCGAGGTTATGTCAAGCGCCCGTGGATCGGGGGGCAGGGGCGGTGGAACGAAGGCTCGGACTCTCTCACCCGAGAGGGTTGAAGTCACGTAATGGCTTCGGGTGCCGACTTTGCGATCTTGGGGCATGTCTTCATTAGCTCACCTTCTATTAAAGCATATAACTATATCCTTGAATAAGGGTACCCCCTTATTCAAGGATGCTCCGGGCGGATGCGCCTGCCGAGGTGCACCATTACTCACCCAAAAGCACACCCAGTTGGGCGGCATAGGTATAGCTTGGAGACCCCCACTGATGACCGACCCATTTCCATGGTTTTACATCATAGTACGTAGAATCAAGGCATTAGAGCATGGGAACACAAAACCTGGATTTGGGAACATCATGGGAACCCTAAGCTGTTCCATGGGCGCTTACAGGGCTTGTGCAGCGACCAGAGCCTTGTAAATACAGGGGTTAGCAAACAGTCTATTATGGCATGGAAGAGGTCATCGGTTCGATTCCATAAACAGTTCGCAAGAAGTATCCTAAGCAGCAGAGCGGATCAGTTCTAGATGGAATGGCAAGGACAGCAAATTCGGTGCATTGCAGGCCCCCGCAACCAAAGAATCAATCACTTGCAGACTTCGATTTCCCAAACAAGATCCCATTATCCCCCAATCGGAAATGGCTCCTCCTGAACAGTCCTTCTTCATTGAAGGACTGTGGTGTTTAAGTCCCCCTTTCTTACGTCCAGCGTTTCGCCAAACACCAGCCCTACGACTTGGCTATTGGCTTTGCGCTTCGAGTCTGTCATCGCCCTTCCGTAGACATTCATCGTCGTCTGGATAGAGGCGTGACGCATCAACTCCTGCTGCACCTTCATCGGAGCGCCGGTCTCATCGAGCCATGAGCGATAGGTGTGGCGGAACGTATGCCAACCGATCCCTTCCGGCAGACCGATGATGTCAGCGACCCTGCGAAGCTGGCGCTTCTTGAGGCTCTCCTGGTGATACGGCTTTCCAGTCTGTGGATTGGCGAAAACCCAATCCGCATCCTTGGAATAGGTGCTGAAGCTCCGCCACCGAAGCAGCAGTTCTTCCAGACGCGGGTCGAGCGGAACATAGTCCTTCGAGTATTCCGTCTTCGCCGCGTCGATCCGCCCACCGACAGAGCTGCGCTGAACCATGAAGGTGTGCGCTTCAAAGTCGAAGTCACCCCATTGCAGGCCCAGGATTTCGCTGATGCGAAGCCCCGTACACTGCGCCACCATCACCATCGTGCGGTACGGCTCCGCGAGATGCTTGAGCATCTCGAAGAACTGAGCCACTTCGAGGATCTGGGGCCGCTTCAGTCGCTTGCTCGCATTCTTGACGCGCACCAGAGTGACGGGGTTCTTTCCAATTTCAATGACTCCCCATCGCTTAGCACACTTCAAGACAAGGTGCATCAGGCTCCGTATATAAACCTTCGACTTTGGAGCGAGCGGCAGATCACGCAGCCACAGCTCCATCGCCATCGGTTTCATCTTGTTTACGGGTTGTTCGTTCCCAATGACGCGACCGTGTCGGGCCAGACGTTGAAGGGTCTTGGGGTGAACGCGAAGGATAGCGGCGGCTTGATCGCTATCCAGGAACGGCTCCGTTGAAAACTTGAAATCGGACATGGCTCGTGCGCCTCCTGAACACACGATCAAACTGTGCGAAAGATTTGTCCAGATGCTCACGAAGCCCTTTGGGAAGAGGTTTTTCGGACTCTGAGGCCTTTATTGTCGTTACAGTGTCTTCTAAGGAATTCTTGGGAACGCTTGGGACTCTATTCGCCTGTGGAAAACTAGCTAAAAATAGTTTGGAAGCAGTTCTGACCGTATTGAGCTAGGCATAGAAGCGATAGCTAGCTGATGGATACAACGCTGGAAACCAGCGCTCGACAACTGGCAGCGGGAATCCGAGTCGCAAACGCGCCACATGACTTGGGGAAACGAGCAGCCCCGCATCCAGCAGCTTCGATACGACCGTCCGTGCCATCCGCTCCTTGTATCCCGTAAGCGAAGGAGCCAGCCCGCGTTCAAACTCACCGGCAAGAAGAGCCTCACGCAGTAATGGGAAGCTGCCCTTGGGAAGACGACCCGCGCGTGTCTCGTCTTCAACGTATATTTCCATGCGACGGAGCAACTCAGAAGGCTGAAGGATCGTGCTCATATACGAAACCTGATCGTTCGAGACACGCAGGAAGAATTCGCAAAAGCTATCAAGAGCCGCCTGCGAAAAATTCCCACGACCATCCAGATCGCCACGGCGCGAAGCATCCGCCGCCATCAGCAAGGATTTGTAATCACCCACGTTCCGCGCAAGACCCCGCGCCACAGACCAGAGGCTATTGCCAACTCCGAGGCGACGCAACAGAGCGTGTGACATCAATCGCGCCACGCGACCGTTGCCGTCGTAAAAAGGATGTATCCAGAGGAAGCGATGATGTGCAGCCGCTACGGCGGTCACCTGTCGCACCTTGGATAAACTCTGTGGGCTGTAAACCTGCTCGAAACGCTTAAGAAATCCAGGGAGCGCGGCAGCCGGTGGCGGCAGGTGCAGACCGACAACGACTTCCCCGTCGCGTAGCGCCCCAGGCGTAAGCCGTATGCGGCGCTTTGTCTCGGGATCTTCGACCCATAGCAGCTCATCCGGCAGACGACGGCAGAACTCGCGATGCAGCCAGACGGCGTATGCCGATGAAGCCGGAAAGTCTTTCGGGTCGAGGCCGTCGTCGATTGCCTTCTGCACTTCGATGTGCGCGACCGCTTCGAGCTGCAAGGCTCTCTTGCGAGGTTCGGTTGAGTAGTCTTTATGCAATGCGCGGTCGATGTCACGCGGATGCGTGTCGTGCCCCTCGATGAGGTTTGAGTAGTAGCAGTTCATCGAACGGACCAAGTTGCCGACTGACTCAGTAACGATGGGATGAATCTGACCTGCGAGTGCATTGGCGCTGGAGATGAGGTCGAAAGCAATATCTTCCAGTGCTCTGCCTCCGTCCGATGGAAGCATTGGCTCCATCCAGGAAGGTGTCGGCATGGGCGCTTTTTTTGCCGGTTTCATATCTATCACAAAGTATACACCTGTAAGAATTTACATGAGAATTGTGGATTACATTGCCGGTATTAGTGCCGGTTGGCTGGAGCAAATTCCGCGCATGAAGTGAGAGGCTACAATCCCAATCCCATACCTTGCTCAAACCCCATATCGCGCGGAGGCTTAAGCGCTTCGATGACCTGCTTCGGGTTCATCCCCGCATTATGCTCAAGCGACTGCTTCGACTGTGAAATCTCGTTTGCAAGCTCTATTGCGGACGGACGTGCCATCGAGACACCCAACGATTGACCAAGGCGTTCTACATCTGAAGTGACGATTGCAATCCCCTCACGGCCACGCGACGCAGCGACGTAAAACAGCTCCTGCTTCATAACGTCAGCGGAGATGATGACCTGATCGACTGTCTTATCTTGGCTGCGATGTGCAGTGACGGCGTAACCATGCGTGAACTCGCGATAGTTCGCCGGCACGCTCCGCCCGTCTTCTAAATTGATAATTCCTCGCTCGACGCTTCGCACGGTCGTCAGCTCGCCGTTTGTTGCCCGGAACCCCGGGTCTTTGCGATTGCCCATCATCAGGAGTTTGTCCCCGGCAGCGGCTTCAATCTCCGTGCGCTCATGCACGGAAAACGATCTTGCCTGTGTGAGACTGACGGACTTCTCTTCACCACGCTCGTTCATCGTGTGGATGCTGGCACCCGAAACGCCAGTGACAGTCAACGCCTCATGCTTATCTATACCGTGTGAGGCACGATGAAACACTAGCACCTGATCGGGTTGATAGTTGGAGATGTCCTTCTTCTGTGCTTCAGTCCACTGCAACGGAATATGTCGCTGGAGAATTTCACCATCACCCCTACCTGTGGGTGGTGACGAACCACAAGCTGCCGCACCGCAAGGGCAAGCTGCAGTTGATTGACGCCTCCGGCTTCTGGCAGCGGATGCGCAAGAGCCTGGGCGACAAGCGCAAGGAGCTTAGCCCGGAGCACATCGACGAGATCACACGCATCTTTTGCGAGTTCAAGGAGGTTCGGCGCGACGGTGTGCCGATCTCGCTCATCTTCCCGAACGAGAGCTTTGGCTATCGAACGATCACGGTCGAGCGCCCCTTGCGCGACGCTGAGGGCAAGGTTGTCCTCGGCACCAAGGGCAAGATGACGGGAAAGCTGATGCCCGATGCCGACCTACGCGACACCGAGAATGTTCCGCTCAGTGAGGATGTGGAGGTTTACTTCGAGCGGGAGGTGTTGCCGCATGCGCCGGACGCTTGGATCGACCATGAAAAAACGAAGGTTGGGTATGAGATACCGTTCAATCGGCACTTCTACGTCTTCAAGCCGCCACGGGAGCTCGCGGAGATTGACGCCGAAGTCAAGGTCGTCACCGACCGTATCCTGACGATGATCGCGGGTTGAGCGCATGACGACAAAGCCGAAACGGCAGAAGTCCGCGTTGGCTGTGCCGCAGCCCGATCCCGACGGTTTCGCCGAGATCGTTGCGTTGATCGCTACGTCTCAGCAAAATGCCTACCGCGCCGTAAACACTGCTCTCATCGACCTGTACTGGCAAGTGGGTGAGTACATTAGCCGCAAGATTGAAGCTGCCGAGTGGGGCTCTGGGACGGTCGAGAATCTGACCCGTTTTATCGCGCATTCGCATCCAGGGCTGCGCGGCTTCTCCCGACCCAACCTTTTCAGAATGAAGCAGTTTTACGAGGCATATAGGAATGAAGCAATTGTCTCGGCACTGCTGAGACAATTACCGTGGACCCATCACCTCATAATCCTTGGCCAGAGCAAGCGGCCCGAAGAGCGCGAGTTCTATGTCCGCATGGCAGCGAAGGAACGCTGGTCAAGCCGCCAGTTGGAGCGCCAGTTCAATGCAGCTCTGTTTGAGCGCGTAGTGCTGTCTCCTCCAAAAGTCTCGGCAGCGGTGAGACAAATGCACCCAGAGGCAGTCGATGTTTTTCGGGACGCCTATAACGTCGAGTTCCTCGGCTTGCCACGCGAACATACTGAGAACGACCTTCACCATGCATTACTTAGCCGGATGAAGGATTTTCTGCTGGAGCTTGGCCGGGATTTCTGTTTTATCGGGTCAGAGTTTCCCGTGCAGGTGGGGACAAGGGACTTTGCGCTCGACCTGCTCTTTTTCCATCGCGGCCTCAACTGCCTCCTTGCATTTGAACTCAAGGTGCAGCGATTCGAGCCTGAACATCTCGGCAAGCTGAACTTCTACCTGGAGGCGCTGGACCGTGATGTTCGTAAGCCGCACGAACAACCCTCCATCGGTGTACTGCTCTGTGCCAGCAAGGAAGATAAGGTGGTGGAATATGCGCTGAGCCGCACGTTGTCGCCCGCGCTCATGCCGAGTATCAGACAGCGCTTCCCGATAGGAAGCTGCTTCAGGCCAAGCTCCAGGAGTTTTACATCCAAGACTCGCGGGAAGGTGAGGCTGAATGAGCTTCCCTCGTTATGAGCGATACAAGAATAGCGGCGAAGGCTGGCTCAGCGAAGTGCCTGCCCACTGGCGAGTAATGTCCAACAAGGCGTTTCTCCGCAATACAAATGACCTCGTTGGGACGGGTTCGTCGGATTTCATCCTGCTCTCGCTGACGCTATCCGATGTAATCGTGCGCAACATCGCGTCGGGTAAAGGGAAGTTTCCGGCAGAATTTGATTCGTATAAAGCTGTAAAGTCTAACGACCTAGTCTTCTGTCTCTTTGATTTAGACGAGACGCCGCGAACCATCGGATTGGCGAACCACGAAGGCATTATTACCGGTGCCTACGAGGTTTTAAGATGCAGACCTGTCGCACTGCCAAGTTACGTTTGTTACTTCTATCTTCATGTAGACGAGTTCAAAGGATTGCGACCCTGGTACACAGGTCTACGGAAGGTTGTGCGACCGGAAACATTCATGTCAATCAAACTCGCACTGCCTCCATTGGAAGAACAGGAAGCCATTGCTTCTTTCCTGGATAATGAGACAGCGAAGATTGATGCGCTGATTGAGGAGCAACGGCGGCTCATCGACTTGCTCAAGGAGAAGCGTCAGGCGGTCATCTCGCATGCAGTCACCAAGGGCCTCAACGGCGATGCCCCGACGAAGGATTCTGAGGTTGAGTGGCTCGGAGACGTTCCAGCACATTGGCCCGTTCATATTCTGAAGCGCGCCTTCAGATCAATGGACTACGGCATCTCAGAATCACTCGACTCAGAGGGGGTAGCCGCAATTCTTCGCATGGGAAATATCCAGAACGGTCAAATCGTTATGGACGATTTGAAGTACATCGACGCTGTTGACCCTGCACTCATCCTGAAGGAGGGCGACCTGCTGTACAACCGCACCAATAGCCTTGATCTAATCGGCAAGGTGGGCATGTTTCACTGGAATCCATCATCAGCCGGTGAGCTTTGCTTCCTACTTAGTGCGCCTTCGGACAGGAGATGCGTCTAACCCTGCATATTTTGCATACCTTCTAAATACCGACGGAATTCTTGCATTAGCGAGATCAAATGCATTCGTTGCAATTGGGCAGTGCAATTTGAATCCGACGCGCTATGCGCAAACACTAATCGCGCTTCCCCTGAGGTCTGAACAGGATGAGATAGCTCAGTATCTGGACAAGCGGACTTCTGACCTAGATATATTGAAAAATGAAGCGGAAAGCGCAATCGAGCTACTCCAAGAGCGCCGTTCCGCCCTCATCTCCGCAGCAGTCACCGGCAAGATTGATGTTCGCGACTACGCCTCGAAAGAGGCCGCATGAGCCTGCACAAACAGATTCACTTCGAGGTAGAGATCGCTGAGCACCTCGGGCGGCATGGCTGGTTTTATGAGGAGGGCGTTTCCGCCCAATACGACTGTGCGCGGGCTTTGTTTCCTGAGGATGTGATTGCATGGGTTCAGGAGTCCCAGCCGGAAGCATGGCAGGCATTGGTGAAGGGACACATGGCCTTGGAGCCGACACACGGCTGCTCGACCAGCTCCGCCAGAATATGGACACGAGCGGAACACTCGACGTTCTGCGGAACGGCATTGAGCTATTCCCGGTGAAGAGCAAGATTGCGCTGGCGCAGTTCCGTCCTGCCTCCGGCATCAATGCCGCGATCATGACCCGATACGCTGCCAACCGCTTGCGCGTCGTCCGTCAGGTGCGCTACTCCGAGGGCAATGAGAACTGCCTTGATCTTGTGTTCTTTCTGAATGGATTGCCGGTCGCCACGGTGGAGTTGAAATCAGACTTTACCCAGAGCGTGAAGGACGCGGTAGACCAGTACCGCTTCGACCGGCATCCGCAGCCGAAGGGCCAAAAGGCCGAGTCTCTGTTGAGCTTTCCCGGTGGTGCGCTGGTTCACTTCGCCGTCAGCAACTCCGAAGCTCAGATGACGACCAGGCTGGCAGGGCCAGCGACCCGCTTTCTGCCATTCAACAAAGGAGACAACGGCGCGGCCGGTAATCCGCCATCTCCGCCGGCCACCGCACCAGCAATCTGTGGGAAGAGGTTTGGGGACGCGAGAGCTTTCTCGACATCCTGGGTCGCTACCTCGTCACCGAAAAAGACGACAAGAAGAAGCTGACCCGGTATCTGTTCCCGCGCTACCACCAGCTTGACGCGACACGGAAGCTATTGAACGCCGTAAAGGCGGAGGGTGCGGGCGGAAAGTATCTGATCCAGCATTCGGCAGGTTCGGGCAAGACGAACTCGATTGCATGGACGGCGCACTTCTTCGCTGACCTGCATGATGCCGAGCATAAGAAGGTCTTCGACTCCGTAATCGTAGTGAGCGACCGCAACGTGATCGACCAGCAGTTGCAAGACGCCATCTTCGACTTCCAGCGCACGACAGGCGTCGTGACCAGCATCAAGGGCGTAAGCGGTAGCAAGAGCAAGGAACTTGCAGAGGCGCTGTCCGGTGATAAGAAGATCGTCGTTTGCACGATCCAAACTTTCCCGTTCGCCCTGGAGAAGGTTCGTGAGCTTGCGGCATCGGAAGACAAACGCTTCGCTGTGATCGCCGATAAGGCGCATAGTTCGCAGACAGGCGAGGCGGCCGCGAAGCTGAAACAGGTGCTCAGCGCCGAAGAGTGGCAGGAGATTGAGACGGCGGTGAGGTCGGCTTCGATGACGTGCTACGGGCGCAGATGACGGCTCGCACCGCCGACGCGGGTATTACCTATGTTGCGTTTACGGCAACACCGAAGGCAAAGACTTTGGAGTTGTTTGGCCGCAGGCCAGAGCCAGATCAGCCAGCAGGACCGACGAACGTGCCTGAGGCGTTCCATGTGTACAGCATGAGGCAAGCGATTGAGGAGGGTTTCATCCTCGACGTTTTGGAGAACTACACGACCTACAAGCTCGCCTTCAGGCTGGCGCATGACGGCAAGGAGTACGACGAGACGGAAGTCGAACGCTCCACCGCAATGAAGGGCATCATGCGTTGGGTACGGCTGCATCCGTACAACATCTCCCAGAAGGTGCAAGTTGTAGTCGAGCATTACCTTGAGAATGTGCAACCGCTGCTTACAGGCCACGCAAAGGCAATGGGAGTCGGCTGGAGGCAGTGCGCTGGCAGCTTGCCATGCAGAAGTACATTCAATCGCGGGGCTATCGCTTAAGCGCGTTGGTCGCGTTCTCCGGTGAGGTAAACGATAACGCGTCTGGCGAAGACCCGTTCACCGAGAACAGCCAGGTGCTGAATCCGAATCTGCGTGGGCGCGATATACGCGAGGCCTTCAAGACGGACGAGTACCAAATCCTTCTAGTCGCCAACAAGTTCCAGACGGGCTTCGACCAGCCACTGTTGTGCGGGATGTATGTAGATAAACGGCTCGGTGGTATTCAGGCCATACAGACGCTATCACGCTTGAACCGGGCATACTCTGGCACGTTCGGGACTAAGAACACGACGTTCGTTCTGGACTTTGTGAATGAGGCCGAAGACGTACTGGAAGCCTTCCGTACGTACTACACAACCGCCACATTGGAAGATGTGACCGACCCTAACCTCGTCTATAACCTGCGTGCCAAGCTGGATGCCGCCGGGCACTATGACGAGTTCGCGGTAGACCGGGTGGCGACGGTTGAGTTGAATCCGCAGTCGAAGCAGAGCGATTTAGTGCGCGCTCTGGAGCCGGTGGCCGATAGGCTGGTGCGCCAGTTCAAAGCCGCTCATGAGCGTTGGAAGGTCGCGAAGGCGGAATCTGATGAAAGTGCGGTCGAAGATGCTCACGCTGAGATGGAGACGCTGATGCTCTTCAAACGTGACATGGGCAGCTTCGGTCATGCCTATACCTTCCTGTCGCAGATCTTCGACTACGGCAATACAGGGCTCGAGAAGCGAGCCATCTTTTACAAACGCCTTACGCCACTGTTGGAGTTTGGCCGCGAGCGGGACGGAGTCGATCTATCGCAGGTGGTGCTCACGCACCACATCCTGCGTGATCGCGGAAGCCGCGCTTTGCCTCTTGGCGAAGGAGACTCGCCGACGTTGAAGCCACTGACCGACGCAGGCTCCGGCTCGGTGCAGGAGAAGGAAGAGGCGCGTCTCGGAGAGATCATTGCCAAGGTCAATGACCTTTTCGGAGCCGATACTACCGAGGGTGACAAGCTCGTTTAAGTGAACGATGTCATCAAGGGCAAGTTGATGGAGTCGGATACTTTGAGACAGCAAGCGGTGAGCAATAGCAAAGAACAGTTTGCGAATTCGCCCGATCTTAATCACGAACTCATCAACGCCATCATGGATGCTTCTTCGGCGCTGTCGTCCCTTAGCAAGCAGGCGCTTGAGTCTGAGCATATCCGTAGTGGGCTTAAGGAAGTTCTTCTAGGACCAGCACAGCTCTATGAGGCTTTACGAGCACGAGATTCTTCAGTGCATCTCAGCGAATAGTCCTCACAAACACACAGAAATCACACTCAACTACAGCGGCGAGTTTCTTCTTTAGGGAGGAAAGCGCCTCCCTGCCTGCGGCCGCTTTGCGTCCTCCGTCACCCTCCTAAGCGGGCCTGTTCCTGCCCGCAACGCAGTCCCTACAAATCATGCGCTCTGATGAGCGCGAATAGGGAAACCAAACCTTACTAAGGGCGCTGCCCTCGCGCGGCGCAAGGGCTTCCCCAATCTTCCGCGCTTCGCTTGTGCAGACCTCCGCTGCGCTTCGCCCTTTCCGTTCCGCCTTCGACTCCCTCTCCAAGGGTGGGGAGACCCCTCCCTTGCACCTTGCTACCCCGCCTTCGCCAGGAGGCGTTCGGCATGTAGGTACATGCCACGCATGGCATGAAAAGCAACGGCAACAGCCCAAGGAGAGAACACCCATGAACACCGCCACCATCGCCGCCCCGTCCAACGTCACCCCTTTCGTCCAAAACGTGAATACGCAGCAGCCAAAGCAGCAGACCGCGAAAGAGGCAATTGCCGCCAACGTCCAAGCCCTTATCGAGCAACTGGAGCAGGGCCACTCGGAGGGATTGACCGCCTACCTCACCGCAATGGGCCGATTCCATAACTACTCATTCGGAAACATCCTTGAGATCGCCCGCCAGCGGCCAAACGCAACCCGCGTCGCTGGGCTATACGCATGGAATCAGCTTGGCCGGAAGGTCAGGAAAGGAGAGCGCGGCATTCGCATCCTTGCCCCTGTGATCGGCGTTCGCCGGAAGAAAGACTCAGAGGCCGAGAAGGACATCCGCACCCAGAATCAAACCCTATTGGTTGGGTTCCGCTCAGCATACGTTTTCGATGTCTCAGACCGAAGGCAAAGACCTTCCCGAGTTGTCGGAGCGCGTAACCGGCAATGTCGGAGAGTACCGGGAGCGGTTGCTCGACTTCATCGCCGCCCAGGGCATCCGGCTTGAGTTCAAAGAGAGCATCGCGCCCGCTTTGGGGATGAGTTACGGCGGCAAGATTGCCATTCTGCCGGGTCAGTCGCCAGCGGAGGAATTTTCAACTCTAGTCCACGAGGCGAGTCACGAACTCCTGCATAAGGCCGAGCGGCGCACCGCGACAACTAAGACAGTTCGCGAGACGGAAGCCGAGGCAATCGCCTTTGTGGTCGGCAAGACCATCGGCCTCGACACCGGACGGGCATCCGCCGATTACATCCACCTGTACCACGGCAACGCGGCACTCCTTACCGAGAGCCTTGAGGTCATCCAGCAAACCTCAGCCGTCATCCTCTCCGCACTTGAAAGTACCGCAGCGGAAGTCGCCACCACAAAGGAAGATTCGCCGGAACTGGCGGAAGCGAGCTAACCATTTGAATCGGCGGACGGCCTCATGCTGTCCGCTCCACCGCCCCCGCACGTTCAACCGCTCAAGGAGAGCAGCCATGAATACCCAAACCGCTACCGAGTATCGCAACCTTCCGCTCAATGTCCTTACCGAGTCCACCACCAACCCGCGTCGCGTCTTAGAGGATGCCGCTCTCAAGGAACTCGCTGAGTCAATCCGCGTTCAGGGACTTCTTTCACCCTTGCTTGTTCGTCCCATCACCGAGCAAGGCTTCGAGATTGTCGCAGGAGCGAGGCGTTATCGCGTCGCACGCTGCCTAATTTCGGCGAGGAGCCTGTCCGCAAGGGACAGGCTCCTCGCTTTATTCCGGTCTTCCAAGCGAGACGTAAAACGCGCTACCGGCATTTACCTCAGAGATATTGATACATCGGATCTTTACAGTTCTGACCCTCAGCGAAGATGCTCGGCACCCGCTCTCTACCCCAGATTGTCTTTCCAGCCCTCTCCGGGTGCTTAAGGAAATGGTCGTTTCTGTCTAAGAAATATCGGTCAATAGCCTCCCGCGCCAACTCGGCAGAGGGATAGTCACTGTTGTGTATAATGGCTCTCGCCATTCCGCTGAAGACCGACTCGATGACGTTGAGAAACTGAGCGCCCGCTGGGAGTGGCGCGACCTTCACTATCGGAAAGCCCTCCACAACGGCTCTCTGGTTGATCTTCTCTAAATGCGTAACCAAGTCCTTCGAGACATGCCAGAGGCGGCATCCCATAAGATATAGACCGTGGTGCAGTTGCGGTACTGCGTTCGCAGCGTGTCCGCCATTTTGATCATTTCGGCAGTGTTCTTCTTGCGCGAGTAGAAATGGGTGACTTGGTTTCGCGAGAGTTCAAGAGCGGCAGTTAGGATCATCCAGCCTTTTGATTTCTGCCATTGAGGAACTACATATTGCTTGCCGGGAGCAACTCGCTTCTTCCCACCCTTCATCTTGATTGCAAATGGCCCATATTCGTCAACGGAAAAGAACGCCTCATCCGGCTTCAATTCAGAGAGTATTTTTGAGATCGCCTCTACCTTGGCCTTGTAGTCGGGATCATTACTGGTCAAAACAACACGGGCATGGCGCCACTTGAAACCGGCTTCCTTAATTACGTTACGGATCGTCGCAGCTCCTGTCGGTTGGTTCTGTCGAATCAAGACTTCTTCAAGCGTCGCGATCGTCCACGTGGTTCGATTGATACCGTGCGCCGAGGGCGGCGAATGAAGTAATGCAAAAATTGCACTCTTCACCTCTTCTTTATTGGAGAGCTATCGCTTCTCTCCTTTCTTTTAAGGAGCTGTTTGGGACCGCCTTCCCTGAAGGCTCGCCAGTAGCGGAAGAGCGAACCAGTCGAAATCTGAAGAAATGAACAAATCTGGTCGCGATTGATTCCTCGAACGTAGCTCATGACGGTCACCGCTCGATTACGTTCGGCGAGTTTCCCCTTGGTTGCCGCTAAAAGCAGCACTTCAAGTTCGTTGCTTGGAATGTCCGGAAGCTGCGGGGTTAGGACATCGAGCGGTATCACACCCTGCTGGAGGTACGCATCCAGGCAAGCGCCTGATCTTCTGGCTCGCGCTCCTTTTGAAGTCTCAATGAATTCCGATAGAGCATTGGAGCGGGGGCTCTCGGCACGAGGCTTAGTGTTTGGTCCGGGGAGGGAACAGACTCTAGCTCACATTCGGGCGCTTTGATGGGTTGAAAAATAACGCCCGCGGTCCGCGCAATCTCCTGCGGGGCCACGGAATCTCGCCCTCTTCGGGCATTTTGTGACTCGCGCAGACGACTGGCTTTAGCTCGCTCCGGGTTTATCACAGCGTAAATATTCCTGAACGGAGTTGTAGCAGCCCGTATACGCATGCTTGTCTCTGAGCGTCCGAAAGACCTCCATCGCAGAAGTGCGAAGACGCTTAGGACGGGCAGCGTCGCCTTCGATCATCCGATCAATTAAAGCGGACCACGGCTTTAGGGTCGGTCTTAAAGTAGGAGTCGTCCGCGGAACGACAGGCGGGGGCGGAGGCAGCACAGGGGCCAACAACGACTTCAATACTCTCCGAGCCATAGACCCAGAAAGATTGATCTGCAGCATTGCGGGTTTGCTAGCAAGAGCACGGCGAGACGTTCGCCGCCTCATCTTTATTCCGTAAGCGTTTATCTTCCCCATGCGTCACCTCGTTAAATGGAAGTTCGGAGTAGATTATTGAATCGGCTCGTCTTCCCACCCTGAAGGTAGCTCTCAAGAGAGCGAAAGCGCCTAAATCGGCCCACCCGACGGGCTGAAGATCGACTCAGACTGGAGTCGGCCCTCCGCAACTTTATACTTCGTTTGGGATGTCAGACCTAACAAAAGCCGTCAGTGCGGAAATTTCCAGCATACCCGAGGGAGCGCCCGTCACTGCGGCAGCGCTCCTCCATCTCGCAGACCGGGAAGCTGTATCCCGGACGTTACGCGCCTTAGCAGCGGGCGGCGCGATCCTCAGAGTTACTCGTGGAGTCTATGTAGCCAGCATCACCAGTCGCTTTGGCCGCCATGCGCCCCCAGCTCACCTCTTCGTTAAACATCTCTCCGTCGGATCAGGAGAGGCCATAGCCCCGTCTGGGGCGGCGACTGCGAACGCTCTTGGTCTGACCACCCAAGTTCCCGCCCATGCCGTCTATTGGACTTCCGGTCGAACTCGCTCGTACAAACTTGGCAAATTTGCGGTCTACCTGCAACACGTTTCCGATTGGCAGCTCGTCCTCTGGCGCGAACCTGCTGGGGAGTTGGTCAGAGCGCTAGCGTGGGCTGGCCCTACCGACGCTGGTAAGGTGCTTCGTCAGATTGTCGAAAAGGTTCCCGAGGCTGCAATCCATGAACTCCGACAGCATGCATCCGTCTTCCCTCTGTGGCTTCAGGAGGCCTTGAAACAAGCCGGACAGCCGCGGGTGGCAAGCAATAGCTGAGAACGGCAATATGCAGAACTCCGAGTGACAATCGGATGAGCGGAAGCGAAAAGCGTAAGTGAGAAAGAGACACCATCCCTAAGCCTGTCGGCTTAGGAATGCGGTGACAAAAATAGAACACGAACCGACATCGAACGGGGTCGAACATCGTTCGAGGTTGTCCGATAGCTGTTCGATGTTGTACGACATAGCAATTGGAAGCATACAAAAACAAGAACGCCCCTTTGCCGAGGCATCGGGGCGTTCTAAAGGTCGCTCAGTGAGCGGTAGCCTTACGACGATTAGCTTACTAAAAATAGCAAGGGATTCGCCGCTCAAGTACACTGACAGAACTCTACCCGGCCCCCTATGATTCGTCAAGAGTTCATCAAGGAGTAACTGTGGATAGCAACAACCTAACCCTGGGTTTGGATCTCGGTGTCACCTCTATCGGTTGGGCGCTCGCAGATGTCGAGGACCAACAGATCGTCGATGCCGGAGTTCGCATCTTTGAAGCGCCCATGGATGTCGCTAAATTCGAGGCTGGCGAACCAGGTGGCTCCAAAGCGGCAATTCGCCGCAAAAGCCGGATGCAACGCCGTCAAACCAGCAGACGACAGGCTCGCCATCGGGACCTCTACCTCGCTCTGCAAAGCGCAGGGATGCTTCCCTTCGCTGGCAAGAAGGCCGAAGATCGCCACAAGAAATTGACCGACTTCGACAAAGACCTGATGAGCGACAAGACACGCGATGATCAGTTGGCGTGGGGGTGGAGGGAGCGCATCCGCGCCGAGGCCCCTACAATCGCCGACCCCGACCAAGTGATCTGCTACTACCTCCGAGCGAAGGCAGCCACCGAAAAGCTGGAGTTGCCAGAGCTAGGTCGTGCGCTATATCACCTCGGTCAGAGGCGCGGTTTCAAGAGCAATCGTCGCGAGGGACGCTCGGGACTCGCATCAGCGGATGCGAAGAAGGCAGAAGACGAGCGCAGCCAGATCAAATCCTCCATTGCCACACTCCAGGACGAACTCGACTCCAGCGGCCACACACTGGGTCAGCGTCTTGCGTTCGTTAACCCGCACCTGGCCGCCATCCGCAATCGCAAGCGCTCCGACATCGCGCCCATCTGGACGGCGCGGCGGATGTACCAGGACGAATTCAGGAAGATATGGGAGACACAACAAGCGCACTACCCGGAGGTGTTGACGCCCAACTTCTACAATCGCATCGAGCGGCTGATGTTTAAGCAGCGCGATGTTTCCGCTGGCAAGCCCGGCAAATGCGAACTGGAGCGTGATCCCCCATTGCCACGCGCTCCGAAGTCTTCGCTGCTGGCGCAGCACTTTAGGCTTGTGCAGACGGTTAATAACCTGAAGGCCGAAGGGATCAGCGGCACTGACTGGCGCGAAAAGCAACGCGAGCTGATAGCTATGCTCTCCACCGTCATATTCAAAAAGGAGACTAAGAAGGGCACCCAGACCTTCTTTGGCCTGCCGTTCGCAGAGGTGAAGGTCCGACTCGGCCTGCACAAACGAACCAAGCTGAACTTGGATGACGATGAGGACAGCACGTACCTTCGAGGCAACAGAACAAACGCAATCATGGCGGATGCTTTCGGTGTAGAACGCTGGAGTGCGATGGAGGAGCAGGAGTGCCGCCGCATCGTCCGCAAGTGGATCACCGAATCTTCACCGGAGAAGCTTTTCCGCATTGCCAGGACGCAGTGGAAGCTTGACGACGCTAAAGCCGAGCAACTCGCCGGCCTGGAAGCCGAAGAAGGCTACTCCGCGCTTTCTCATGTCGCGATGCTCAAACTGCTGCCGCACATGGAGCAGGGCCTCACGTATCCCGAGGCGGTCAAGGAAGTTTATGGCAATGTGCTCTCCGAAGGAAAAGAGCACGAGTTTCTCCCGCCGTTAGAAAGTGTTTTTCCGCGCATCCCCAATCCAGTCGTGAAGCGCGCACTCACCGAGTTGCGCAAGGTACTCAACGCAATCATTCGTCAGCATGGTCGCCCAACACACATCCGTATTGAATTGGCTCGTGACCTGAAGCGCAACGCCGAGCAGCGCGAGAGAATTCACAAGGGTAACAAGGAGCGCGAACGCGAACGCATCACCGCCAGGAAGTGGATCGAAGAGAGCGGACGGCGTCCAACCGACCGCCTCGTCGAGAGAGTAGCACTCTACAATCGCACGAAGGGTCGCTGCGCCTATTGTGTGCAGGCTCTCGGCGATATGGAATACGTCTTCTCCGAAAACTCCGGCATCGAGATCGAGCACGTTCTCCCGCGCCGCTGCAACGACAACTCCTTCTCTAACAAGGTGCTTGCCCACCGTGCCTGCAATGTCCGCAAGGCCGATCGCACACCCCGACAGGCCTGGGACCCAAGCCCGGAGTGGGACGAGATGCTGAAGTTCGTGCATGCTCTAAAAGACAAAGCCATGCTTGATCGCTTCATGATCCAGACCGAAGAGGAGCTGCAGGGATTTACGAACCGCCACCTCTCCGACACGCGCTACATCAGCAAGCTGGCAAACGAGTACGTCGAACTCCTCTACGGTGGACGCGACGCGCAACTCGAATGGGACGACCGAGCCCGCCGCTGCGTCTATGCCTCATCGGGCGCGTTGACCGCAGAGATGCGCAAACGCTGGGGCCTGAACGCGATCCTGAAGCCGAAGCGAGATAACGCCGAGGCCGAGCGCAAAGACACCAAGTCGCGGGATGACCACCGTCACCACGCCGTAGATGCCATCGTCATCGCACTGACCACGGAGTCCACCATCCAGCGCGCAGCCTTTGAGGCCCAGCGCCACGACCGCGCCAGCGGCCACCTGCTATCGCGTTACTTCCCTCCACCCTGGCCAACAAATGGCGATATCGAAGAGCGGATTTACGCATTCCGTCAAGAGATAAGAGCTACCGTAGAGGCCATCACCATCTCGCATCGGGTCAATCATCGTTTGCAAGGTGAACTTCATGATGCAAACGCTATCGGGAAGCCGAGATCTGACAGCGAAGGCATATTCATTCACTCCAGGAAAGAGGTCCACCGACTCAAAGATAAAGAGATTGAAGTCATTCAGGATGAAGCTGTAAAGGCTGCGGTTAGGGAGAAAGCTGCAGAGCTGGGGAAACTCGAACTTTGCGAAAAGCAGAGAAACTGGCCCGCACTGCGCAAACCCGATGGAAGCCTCATTACGATTCGAAAGGTGACGCTGAAGAACCGTCGAAATAAGGAACCTCTTGGGATTGGAAGCAACGGGAACAGACGGCACGTCATTGAAAACAATAATCACCATGTCGTCATCTTCCGACAGCCCGCTACAGGAGATGACAATCGTTGGTACACGCATGGGCCAGTGTCCCGCTTTGAAGCGATGACGAGACTTACTAATGCAAAGCGAGAAGGTAAAGGCCCTCCACATCAAATTGTCACGACTAAGGATGGCTCAAACACCTTCATAATGTTTTTGATGAAAGGCGATTGCGTCGAGATGAGAGATCCCGTAAATGATGTGACCGATATCTATCGAGTTTCCAGCATGAGCGAGAATGATTACGCATTCATACGACACAATATGGGTATGCCATCCGCAAAGGACCTTGGACTTACCACAAGCCAGCTCCGCCAGCTCCAGATAAGCCGTGGAGATCGTATTCGAATTCGAGGCAATATAGACGACCTACGCAGTCTAGACTGCAAGAAGGTGAACGTCGATCCTTTGGGACGAGTGACCTACCAATGATTGACCGCATCATCGAAATCGCCAATCCAGCGCGTCTGAGTATCCGCGACGCACAACTCGTCATCGAGCGACCAAAGGAAGAGCAACTGACTCTCCCGTTCACGACGCCAGTCAGCGAGATAGCTGTGCTGCTTCTCGCGCACCCACAAATTAGGGGAATTATATACTTGACACCCATGAGGGAGTTATGTACTATTAGCTCATGGAGGAAATGAACATGTTTGAAAATGATGAAGTCGAGCAGCCGCGCAAGAGGTCTACAACCGTGCATGATCGTTACCAAATAACCGACTCGTGCTGTGGTTTGGTCGAAACGGCAACGAGCCTCAAGAAAGCGTCTGAGATTGCGAAAAACCATGCGGATCGTCATGCGAAGGATGGCGACAGTTCCACAAAGGTTGTCGAGGTTTTCGATGTGATGGCGCGTCGGGATTGCCAAGACACTTGGGAGTTTGAAATTCCTAAATCGGCGGTGACGGCATGAAAACAACATCTTGGCTCACTCCGGTTAGATGGATTGAAGTTGATGACATTTGGATGGCAAAGCAGGCGCTCACTGGTGAGGACGGCGGCAGCGTGGGTGCGGTTGTCGGCAAGGTTTGGAAGGCAAAGGATACGACGAAGGGTAATTTCTACTATGCAGCGGGAGCGTGGTGCATGGGACGACAGGTAAGCGGCTATGCGGATACTCTGCTTGAGGCAAAGCATAAGGTGATGGAAGAGGCGGAATCCTGCACCTATTACCAAATCCAACGCGATCAGCCTTACATGGGTGCCTAAATGAGCAAATCCACTATTAGCACCTTTGAACTCTTCGCCTTGATTCCCGATGCTGAGACAGCGCGGATTTACCTTGAAACACGTCTTTGGCCCAACGGCCCTGTCTGCCCGTCCTGCATTACCAGCAAGCGCATCACTATTCGTCCGAATGGGTTCTACCGCTGCAACCAGTGCAAGCTCGACTTCACCGTCCGCACGGCAACCATCTTTGAGCGGTCGCATGTACCACTTCACAAATGGGTTTACGCGATGTACTTGCTTGTGACGGCGCGTAAGGGCATCAGTTCGATGCAGATGGCCAAAGAGATCGGCGTCACACAGAAAACCGCATGGTTTATGCTTCAGCGGCTCCGTGAGGCTTGCATGGGGAAAGGCGGCAAGGATGACCGTCTCGCTGGTCTGATCGAAGTGGATGAGACTTTCGTCGGCGGCAAGGAAAAAAACAAGCATGAGCACAAGAAACTCAACATGGGTCGTGGCTCTGTCGGCAAGACCATCGTGCTTGGGATGCGTGAGCGCACCACTGGACGCGTCCGTGGCATGGTCATCGAAGGAACCGAACTCCGCACGCTGCATCAGGCTATCCATGACCACGTAAAGCCGGGTTCGATGATTCACACCGATGAGGCTAAGGGCTATGAGGGCTTGGATGGCCTCTGGTTCAATCACAAAACCGTCAACCACGGCGAAGGCGAGTATGCGCGTGGTGATGTCAATACGAACTCGATTGAGAGCGTCTGGGCACTCCTGAAGCGCGGCATCTACGGCACATGGCACCACGTCTCTCCGAAGCATCTTGCACGCTATGTGGATGAGGTTGCCTTTCGCCTGAATGACGGCAACGTTGCACAACACACCCTCGACAGGCTCGACAGCTTCATCCTTGCCGTTGATGGCAAGAGACTGACTTACGAAAGGTTGACCGCGTGAAGAAGACACCCGAACTCCTCGACAAGATAACCGACGTGGTACTCGCCTACCGCCCCAAACCCAAATCGAAGGGCGGAAAGAAGCGGGTTCGCAAGGCGAAGAAAGCAAAGGTCGATGCTCAAGAAAGGTAGTCATGTATATAAATCCCCAAATTAGCCTGTCACAGGCTGTTCTTTCCCGTATCGCCGAGGCCGGCGGCTCCGTCGTAACTATCGACGGAAACTTCTTACCGGCGTCTATGCTCCTACCTATTCAAAGTCATTTCATACAGACGGAGCGTTTCGCAAAGCAGATGGAGATGACTCTTCCGACTCGCAAGCGGCTGTGGCAGCAGATCGTGCGATCAAAGATCAAAGCCCAGGGCGAGTTGCTCAGAGAGTTGCACGGCAACGACCATGGACTGATTGCAATAGCCGCACGGGTTCGTAGCGGAGATCAAGGCAATCTTGAAGCGCAGGCCGCCCGCAAGTATTGGGGCCTCATCTTTGGCGATAGTAAGTTCCGGCGCGGCTCTGATAAGCCCGATCAAAACCGCCATCTCGATTATGGCTATACAGTGCTTCGAGCAGCGGTTGCCCGATCATTGTGTGCCGCTGGTTTACATCCTTCAATCGGTCTCAGGCATAAGAACCGCTACGATGCCTTTTGTCTGGCCGCAGACGTCATGGAGCCGTTCCGTCCCCTGGTCGATAGGCGAGTTTGCCAATGGATCGCTAAGGAAGATGCGGAGGGCTTGTTCGACTCAAAGACGAAGAGCTGGATGATTGGCGCGACGACATCGCGTTACATCCTCGACAGAGAGGAACGATCTTTGTTCGATATCGTCTTGCGAACGGCAAACTCTTTGGCAAAGTGCATCACAGGGGATGCTCGCGATCCTGAGATACCGAGCCTGCTCATTCCTTGCGAGGAAGAAGTTACGAGGAAGCGCGGAGTTCGCCGGGTCGAGGCTGAAGACGTGAGAACCGCTGTTGCTGCTAGCTAGGAATTACTTTATGGATGCGGTCGTGGATTGCTATGAAAGGACAGCTTCTTTCTGCGTATCGATCATTGTGGCTCATAGCCATGTTCGACTTGCCAACGGAGACGTTGGAGAATAAGCGCGACTACACGCGCTTCCGTAAAGGGCTGCTCAAAGATGGATTTATGATGTTGCAGTATTCGATCTACGCAAGGTATCTGCCAAGCGAAGAAGCAGCAGACTCGCACCGGACTACGATCCGGGCGATCATTCCGCCGCTGGGCCAAGTGCGCTTGATGACCGTGACTGACCACCAGTTCGGCAAGATGGAGGTGTTCTATGGACGAAAACCTCGTGAACCTGAGCCAGTTCCAGATCAGATTCTGCTTTTTTGAAGAGATAAGCCGCGCCGAACTCTCTGCTTTTCAGCGAGTTCGGCGCGGCCTAGTGTACTTGAGCGGTGAATCCCGGCCATCCCTAGCTACAGACGAGCGCGTCCATCCCACCCAGAAAGTGTACTTGAGCGGTGAATCCCGGCCATCCCTAGCTCTCTCGGTTCGTGGGCCTTTCCTGTTGGCAGTGTACTTGAGCGGTGAATCCCGGCCATCCCTAGCAATACAGTGCAGGCGGATTCACTGATGGGCAGTGTACTTGAGCGGTGAATCCCGGCCATCCCTAGCCTGGGTTTTACGGGCTCCGCCTCAGTTGCGCTTCAACCAGTGTACTTGAGCGGTGAATCCCGGCCATCCCTAGCAGAATCGCGCCAACTCCCGGTACGCTTCGCAGTGTACTTGAGCGGTGAATCCCGGCCATCCCTAGCAGGCAACGGCAACACGGGCTGGCAGGCGGACAGTGTACTTGAGCGGTGAATCCCGGCCATCCCTAGCCCAAAGTCCAGGACTGGACGTTCGCTTGGTGAGTGTACTTGAGCGGTGAATCCCGGCCATCCCTAGCCGGAGAACGGCGCGTGTCCGCTGGCTGCGGAGTGTACTTGAGCGGTGAATCCCGGCCATCCCTAGCTGCCCTGCAACGTACTCCTGCGGCATATGGAGTGTACTTGAGCGGTGAATCCCGGCCATCCCTAGCCCCTGCAGTCGCTCACACTCGCGCGGGGTAAAGTGTACTTGAGCGGTGAATCCCGGCCATCCCTAGCGCCCAACTGTCTGGTACTGCTACCGCATGTAGTGTACTTGAGCGGTGAATCCCGGCCATCCCTAGCCCTGCCTTCTTCATTTCGTCTCCTCTGCAAGTGTACTTGAGCGGTGAATCCCGGCCATCCCTAGCTCGATGGCGCAAAACTGCCGCCGGAAGTTCAGTGTACTTGAGCGGTGAATCCCGGCCATCCCTAGCAAACTTGGGCGTGGACTACCTGCAGTGTACTTGAGCGGTGAATCCCGGCCATCCCTAGCCCGATCTCCTCGCAGGGCGCAACCTCCTAAGTGTACTTGAGCGGTGAATCCCGGCCATCCCTAGCGCCCTCGGCCAGATCCAAGCTCCTGTCTTTAGTGTACTTGAGCGGTGAATCCCGGCCATCCCTAGCCTTGCGCGGTCTGAGTATTCATTGCGGGCGTAGTGTACTTGAGCGGTGAATCCCGGCCATCCCTAGCCTGCAAGATGCTGCATCAGGACTTCTGAACAGTGTACTTGAGCGGTGAATCCCGGCCATCCCTAGCAAGTTGAGGCTCGCGGACCTGACCTTTTTCAAGTGTACTTGAGCGGTGAATCCCGGCCATCCCTAGCTTAGAGGTTAGCTCCCTAGCATCACCGTGGTAGTGTACTTGAGCGGTGAATCCCGGCCATCCCTAGCCTAGCCGCTGCAGACTACGGCAAAGGCGCCAGTGTACTTGAGCGGTGAATCCCGGCCATCCCTAGCAGGATCGAAGCTCAAGGTGGCGTTCCTAGTAGTGTACTTGAGCGGTGAATCCCGGCCATCCCTAGCCACATCGTTGGTGCCGGCAAACAGGATCGCCAGTGTACTTGAGCGGTGAATCCCGGCCATCCCTAGCCGCAGCAGCGCGAACAGCAGCAGCAGAGCCAGTGTACTTGAGCGGTGAATCCCGGCCATCCCTAGCGTCAAACCGTGGTGGCCGCGCTGGATTTCGAGTGTACTTGAGCGGTGAATCCCGGCCATCCCTAGCGTCCGTACCCAGATGGTGCGCTAAAGCGGCAGTGTACTTGAGCGGTGAATCCCGGCCATCCCTAGCATATTGTCACCAATCCTGATAACAAAAGTTAGTGTACTTGAGCGGTGAATCCCGGCCATCCCTAGCGCCAAAGATAGAGACCGAATCCAGATCGTGAAGTGTACTTGAGCGGTGAATCCCGGCCATCCCTAGCGTCTATGGCACCGAGCTAAAGAGGTTTTCAGTGTACTTGAGCGGTGAATCCCGGCCATCCCTAGCGCGTTCGGTCAAGGCGTGCGCTATGACTCCAGTGTACTTGAGCGGTGAATCCCGGCCATCCCTAGCTGACTGAGTGCCTCGTCGAGGATGTAAGAGAGTGTACTTGAGCGGTGAATCCCGGCCATCCCTAGCCGAAGGCGTTCTCGGCTTTTTGAATGAGCAGTGTACTTGAGCGGTGAATCCCGGCCATCCCTAGCGCCAAAGATAGAGACCGAATCCAGATCGTGAGTGTACTTGAGCGGTGAATCCCGGCCATCCCTAGCTTAGAGTTCGCAATGTCCTGCGGTGTCGTCAGTGTACTTGAGCGGTGAATCCCGGCCATCCCTAGCGGCGTTCGGTCAAGGCGTGCGCTATGACTCCAGTGTACTTGAGCGGTGAATCCCGGCCATCCCTAGCTCAAAGGCGCGGCAACGCTGATTACCGTGAGTGTACTTGAGCGGTGAATCCCGGCCATCCCTAGCCCCCTAACACGCTAGGTTCTGCTACAGGTGGAGTGTACTTGAGCGGTGAATCCCGGCCATCCCTAGCTTCACGACGACAGGCGTCTTTGCGAGTGCCAGTGTACTTGAGCGGTGAATCCCGGCCATCCCTAGCGGAATACAGCCGGTCGCCCGGCCTTTCGCAGTGTACTTGAGCGGTGAATCCCGGCCATCCCTAGCGGGAGAAGATCAAGCGCCACTTCACCGCCGAGTGTACTTGAGCGGTGAATCCCGGCCATCCCTAGCGCCAGTCGTTCGGCATGTTCCCAAGGTCTGCAGTGTACTTGAGCGGTGAATCCCGGCCATCCCTAGCGCCTCGGGCTCGAAGCTGGTCGCGCTTCCGAGTGTACTTGAGCGGTGAATCCCGGCCATCCCTAGCTCCTTCCGTCATCATCCAAACTGAAGGGTGCAGTGTACTTGAGCGGTGAATCCCGGCCATCCCTAGCGTCAGGCAGACGGAAGCCTTATCACTGTGAGTGTACTTGAGCGGTGAATCCCGGCCATCCCTAGCACCTGCATGTCCGCCTGCAGGAGATCACTAGTGTACTTGAGCGGTGAATCCCGGCCATCCCTAGCGGGGAAAGCCCTCCAGGCTATTCCTCGTCTCAACTGATAACCGTGACACAGAAGCCACATTGGCCTCGCATACCTCTCTGGGAAATAGCCTGCAGGGCTTTCCCCGCTTGAAATGAACCCACAAAACAAGTTGCAACAGCTTTCCCAATCAAGGACGAGTGCCTTCAACGCTATCTCACCTATCAATATGCTCAGCTCGTTTAGAAGGCAGTCCCTGTCTCTGGTGGCTAGGGGCTTTGTCTGTGCGTTCTTGAGGTGAGTTTGGGATGGGAGGTGTCTGCGGTGGCATAGGCGAAGATTGAGTTACCGGCGGGGGTTCCGAGTCTCGACATCCTTGTATTTCCATGCCCGCGAACAATCCGATGAGCATTGCTGCGCCAGTCGCTATCGGAATCCAGATACGGAGCAGGTCTGTTTTGAATTCGTGTAAGAGTTCATCCAAAGCCTTAGTTCGGCGTTCGAGTGTCTGCACGATCTGGCGATTTGTGGATTCGACTCTAGCAGCCACACCGCCGTCTCTGTCTGTTAGGTCGCGCAGCGCACTGACTAATTGCTTTTGTACGTTTCCCATTGCAGTGGATGTCGCCTGAAGTCCTGCCACGGTTTCAGGTACGCCCGAACTTACAAAGTGCTGCCGCAGACTCTCACCAAGAATCTTGGCAATCTGCTGAGGGTCGAGGCCGACTTCAATCTCAGAAGGCAGTTCCGCAAGACGACTCTCTATGAAATGGACGTACCCCAACATCTTCTCTTGTGCCTCATCGGAGAACTGAAGGTGCGCATCGAGCATCGCTTGGATACGCTCACGCTCATCAGCAATGTCCTTTGGCGTATGCCGCGTCAGCAATGCGAGGATGCCCATGGCTTCGAGGATGCGGAGCATCTCGTCATCTGGACTCAGAGTGCGGGTGTGAGCAAGAACACGATAGTAGGCGGTCTGCAGTTCTTCCGGTACGAACCGGGCGAGAGAGTCGAACAAAGTCGACTCTCTCGCCTGTGCTTCATCAAGTTCATGCAACGTGGGAACGGTGCTCATGGAAGGAAGACCTCCTTTGTGCGGTCGAACTCGCTGAACAGCCTACGACGGTAGCTCTGCGCGCGCATTACGAGCGATGCTCGCTTCAGCTCATCTACAGATGCCTTGCGATCCGCCACATCTCCAAGCTTGATCCCGTGTTGACAAACTGGATTTTCCAGCTCTGCCAGTCGGAACTCCATCTGGAGGACAGTTGGAGAGAACGCCTCACGGAAACGCTTGGCTTGCTCCGTTGCTTTCCAGTAGGTGAAGTCGGATAGCGTACTGGTTGCATTCTCAACCACCACATACTCAACACGGTCCTGTAGCTGGTTTGCCCATGCGAGGATGCTTTCTACACTTGCCGGGTCCGGCGTGACGACGCCAACGGCGGTAAAGCTGACACCGGTCGCGGCCACATCCTCATACATGCTCTCGAACCAGTCCGCCGCCACCTGTCCGGCACCGGCTCCCATGTCGGCCAGCGACTGTCTTGGTTGTCAAGGGTGGGTTATGGAAAAGGCGGAAAATGGTGGGGCGTATTTTCTGTCTTTCCCACAACCCCGGCGGCGACAAGAGGTCAAGTCAGGCTAAGGCGAGAAGTTGTTGGGCTGGCTTGGATGCTGTGATCTGGCGGCGGATGTCGCGGGCCTTGGCGTTGAGTCGGACGAGCAGCTTGTGGGCCAGCGCGATGCGGATTACCCGGGGTGGCTTGCCGGCGGCCAGCAGGCGCTGTCGGAAGGCGATGAAGTCGGGTTCGTAGCGGCCGACGACGCTGGCCACGAGGAACAGGATTTCGCGCACCGAGGACCGGCCGCCTCGTGCGGTTCGCCTGCCTTGATGTTTGCCGCTGTCCTGGGCCAGAGGAGCGAGGCCCGTGAGCTTGGAGGCTGCCTTGCTGGAGAGCGTTCCTATCTCGGGCAGATCGGCCATGAGGCGAGCGACTGTGCGGTCGGCAACGCCCTTGATGGAGCGGAAGGCGTGGTCCAACTGCGCCCACAGGGGGTCGGCGGCGATGAGGGTGGAGACCTCGGCGGCGAGCGAGTCGATCTGTTGGTTGATCAAGGCAAGCATCTGGTGGAAGGAAACTTCGACGCTGGGGTCGGTGATGAGGCGCTGCTGGTTGAGCTGCGCGGTGCGCAGGCAGGTGAGTTGGCGCAGTCGTGTGACGAGTGCGCGCAGGCGGTGCTGTTGGGCTGGAGCGAGGCAGGTGGGTGTGGGCGGCTTGGTCTCGGCGAACCAGGCGATCATGGACGCGTCGATGGGATCGGTCTTCTCCAGCCTGCCCATGCTGGAGGCGAACTGACGAACCGAGCGGGGGTTGAGGATGGCCACGGCGAAGGTCTGAGCGGAGAGCAGAGCGAAGGCCTGCCGTTCATAGCCTCCGGTAGCTTCCATCGCGACCAGGGTGACGCGGTGGGATCGGCAGAAGGCAGCTAATGAAGCGATGCCTTCGGTTGTGTTGGCAAAACTGGCGGCGGCACCGCCGCGGCCGATGGAGGCTGCCAGCGAGGTCGAGGATACGTCCACTCCACAAATGATCTGGGTCACGGTAACCTTCCTTGTAGTGCGACGGCTTGTCTTGCGACTGTGCGGTCGTGCGTGACTTGGGCTACGGTCCCTGATCTGAGCGACGGTGATTGATCACCACAGGATGAACGGGAGCCGGACGCCCGCGGGGGAACCAGAACACACGGTTCCCCCACCAACACAGTCTCCAATAAATACGAAAACTGAGCCTCGTCTAGAGATACAAGGATGATCTCCGAACCGCTGTCGAGATGATCGACCAAGGCATCGAGGCCGGCGGGTGTATGAATGTTGACCTTCGTGACTGAGCCGTTGAAGAAATGCTTGAGCGAGCCGCGAGCTTTGTTCTCTGTGTCCAGATCGAGCAGGGTGACTGGGATGTCGTTTGCGGCGAACCATTCGGCCAGGGCCACCATGACGCCCGTCTTGCCGACGCCGCCCTTACCGCCCAACCCTAGATAACCCCAAATAACAGCGGTCGTAGAAATCGCCTTGGGAGTTGTCTGATATCGGTTTGGCGTTTTTGCATGGGCCTAAGCGCTCCTCAATGCCATCTTCACGACCTTGCTGTTGGCCTCACGCTTGGGCCGTCATTAAGGCATTTCCGTACACGTTCATCGTGGTCAAACCTGCGCATGCCGCATCAGTTTCTGCTGCACGCCGATAGGTGCCGACGTGCTATCCAGCCAGGAACGGTAGGTGTGGCGGAACGTATGCCAACCTACGCTGCCATACTTCCCGGCAGCATCCCACCGCTCGTCGTGCAGCGGAAGCCGCTTCCCGTTTGGCGTCTTGGCGTCTTGGAGACACCAGACGCCAACTCCCGCACCGCACTTCGGGCATGCCACAAGACAGCAGCCAGCCGGACGAATGTAGTCCTGCTGCGCCGGCGCCGCGTGGAAGTGCCTGCCGGTGGCAGTGCTCGGAAACACCAAGTCCAACCCCACGAGTGGGGTTGAAATCCCGTTTTGCGCCTCGCGTGCGGCTCCCAACCTGCGCTTCCAGGTCAGAAGGATCTCTGCGAAACCGGGATCAAGCGGAAGTTCGTCCTCGGAATAGTCAGTCTTCACGGTCTTGACTCGGCCATGTACGACGGCCCGGACGACCTTCATACAGAGGTTCTCGAAGTCGATGTCTTCCCATTCGAGCGCCAGAATCTCTTCGGCACGGAGGCCGGTGCATTGGGCGACCACCACCATCGTCTGGTAGGGCTCCGGCAGCAAAGCGAGGATCTGGTAATACTGCTCGACAGTCAGGATGATCGGCCTTTTCTGCCGCTTGCTGACGCCCTTGATTTCGACCAACTCCATTGGATTCCGCTGCCACTCAACCAACTCCTACAGCATGGCCTTCTCGTACAGGCGATACATGACTGCCCTGATGTGGCCTTTGGTTTGGGGGTGGCTTCCAATTCTTTGAGCCAAGCCTGTATAAGCATCGGCTTCATCCGGACGATGCGGGTTGTTCCCCACTTCGCGCGACTCGCTTGATGACGCTCAGATAGGACAGAACCGTCGAATAGCTCAGTCCGTCATCCTCGCGCTGCTCACCAGGCCGAATCTGCTTGATTTCCATCATGCGTTCGTCCTCAATGAAGCGGTCGAGAATGGCATCGAAGGTCGGCTCCATCACAGCCAGCGTTGGATTTTCTACGTTGAGTTTCAGGACGAAAGCTTCAAGATGCCGCTCAGCGGCAGTCTGCGTGGGAAACTTGTCAAGGCCAAGGAACAAGGATTTTCTCTTCAGGGTTAAAGGGTCTTGGTATCGGTACTCCCAAACCCATTGATTGTTTGCCCGCGCAACCTGCCGCGCTGAAAACGCCGTCGAGTGAATTTCAAGGATGCTGCTCATGTCCAATCACGACGGCCTGATCGGTTGTATTTGGATTTTATTCCATGCTCCAGCCAAACATTCAGCGAACTTAGCCTGAAACACCAGCGTTTATCGACCTTGAACGCAGGCACGTCGCCGTGGCGTGCCTTCCCCCTCCAACGTCTTCCAGTGCATTCCGAGGATCGAAGCGGCCTAGGGAAGATCCATTAACGGTTCAAAGGTGGGACGATCGAGGTTCTTGAGCGAAGAGGAGATGAGCGGCGGGATGGGGCACCATGACCGAATCTTGTGCGCCATTTCACTCAACAATGGTCGAATCCTTTATGGCGCACACATCTCACATTGTGTGGCACTTGCGGACTGGCCTTGGCCCTGTGCAACAGATGGTCGCTACACTACTCAGCATGTTCTCCATAAATCCGAGGCACCGCAAAACACGGGAGTCCACGCCGGTCTTCTCAATTTCTACATCCTTCACAAAAGACGCTGTAATTAGTCCCCGCCTTGACCTAAACGCCCCGTCCCAAGCCAGATATTGCTACAACCCGCTTCACGCCATACTTCTTGATCGCTCAGCACGCCGGTTGTGTGAACTTCAGATAATACTCCTCATGGTTCTTGGCTCGGAATGAGTGAGGTACCACCCAGAAGAGGCTGTCCGCGCCTTTCAACGCTTCGGACAGAACACTGTCGTCGTCGCTCGAACCTTTGACGACTTCGGACGTTATCGCGGACTTCAGGTGCGAGCCTGTCGGGGTCGCGGGCGATGACGCGCACCGGCGCTCCGGCGGAAAGAAGCTCTTCAACAAGTTTTGAACCGATCTTGCCTGTCGGCGTCGTGATGACGATCACTGGTGTTCTCCTCATCTCATGCTAGTTAGCGTTGCCTCAATTTGGTGTGGAGATGGAAGGCCAGCTCTAAGCTGACCTCCCCTCTGTCCTGAGCTTTAGGCGGCGTTCTCAAGGGCTTTTCCAAGTTCCTCGATATGACCGGCATTGGCAACATCGCCTTTGCCAAGCGCGACCGTTTCCTTGCCGAGCTTGACGACCAGTTGCTTGATCTTGCCTCCGTCCAGTTCCTTTGCTCCGAGTAGGCTCTTCAGCTTCTCCAGATCGGCGACGATACTCTTCACGCCCGGAGTGTCGTGGTCCTTCAGGTAAGTGACCCAGCCTTCGATGTTCTTGATTCCGGCTTCCGGCGAAAGATCGGCTTTATCGCGCAGTGCCTTGATGGTTGTTTCAAATCGTGTAGTCGGCATGGTTCTATTCTCCTTTTGGCTAAACATCATGATGGAATGTGTAGGCCGAGAGTCGAGCTGCTGCGAGCACGTCGGACGTTCACAGTGAATCTCAATCGAGCGAGACTTTTGGCTCGACTGACATACCTGGTCTCAATTTCCCCAGATCTCGTTGTCCTGCTTTCAAACGAATCCGCACTGGAAGTCGCTGAACGACCTTGACGAAATTTCCAGTGGCGTTCTCGGCAGGAAAAAGGCTTGCTCGATCACCTGTAGCCGCAGGCATCGCGTCGATCGTTCCTTCAAAGTCTTCCTTAAGCGAATCGACTCGAACGGTGACTCGCTGACCGGGACGCATTTTTCTGAGCTGCGTCTCTTTGAAATTGGCGTCGATCCAAAGATCGTCGATCTGCACGATCTGCAAGAGTCTCTG
Organism: Edaphobacter sp.; assembly: GCA_965277545.1. Taxonomy (GTDB): domain Bacteria; phylum Acidobacteriota; class Terriglobia; order Terriglobales; family Acidobacteriaceae; genus Edaphobacter. The sequence continues at coordinate 2,823,064 of OZ255826.1, read as the reverse complement.
TCCGACAGATACGCGATCTCCGATCTCCGCGCTGCGCAACATCACAATGCCCGCCGTAGGGGCAACGATGTGGGTGTAGGACAAGTTGAGTTGATCTTGTTCCAAAGAGGACTGCGCCACGGCTACGCCGGCCTTCTGGTTTTCTATATCCGTCGAACGAATCGCCTCTTGTCGAGGGCCGTTGGCATTGGTTTGAGCAAGCCGGGCTTGTTGCTGGAGGATCGTTGCGGCACGTTGGAGAACGGTTTGCTTCGCCGAAGAGACCGCGGCCTGATCAGCCTCTACAGTCGCCTGTTGCGCACGGGCGCCAGCCAGGTACTGATCATATTGCTGTTGAGAAACCTCGTCCTTGTCGACGAGCTGCTTGTAGCGGCCGAGATCGTTTTGGGCGCGTAAATTCTTTGCCTCCGATTGCCTCAGGTGTGCTTCTGCCTGCGCAACATCGTTCTCAGCCGCAGAGAACATTGCTTGTGCAGTGGCAACGTCGGCGGCCGCGCTTGCCGTATCCGCACGGTTGCTGCTGCGAGTGATGGAAAGATTAGGTTGAGCAGCCGTAGCGCTCAACTTTGCCTGAAGCAATCGTGCATTGGCCTGGTCATAGGCAACCTGATAATCCTTGGGGTCCAGATCAACAAGCGGTTCGCCGGCCTTGACGTAGTGGTTGTTATCCACCGCGACGTTTGTGACCGTTCCTTCGATCCGCGGGGCAACGCTATTAATGTGGCCGTTTATCTGGGCATCATCAGTTTCCTCATAGGTCCTGGCATAAAGAAGCCAAATAATGATTCCGATCACCAGAATGACTCCGACAACAGATCCGATAAGGATGAATCTCGCCTTCTTTGCCGGGTCCATCGGCTTCTCTTCTTTTTTGTCTTGATCTTTGCTTTGCTGCTCTTCCAAGCCTTCTTTTTGTTGGGCGTCGTTGTTCCCATGCTTCTCATTGTCGCCAGCGTTCTGCTGCCGGTCGTTTGAGTTCTCTTCTGTGATCGCGGGCATTATCTGGCTCCTTCAAACAGGGTTGAGAATTGCGCTTCCGCTTCACCGGTCGTCTGGGAAAGGTGAAGACGAGCAAGCGTCTGTGCATACAAACTGGAAACATAGTCACGATTTGCCGAAGAAAGGCTTTCCTGCGACTGGACGACTTCTACCGAGTCCGTCACTCCCGCAGAGAACCGATCCTGCGATTGCTGTAGCGTCTGCAACGCCAGAGCCTGGTTCTCCCTCGCGACCCTCACCTGCAGTATTGCTACGTTGAGGTCAATGTAAGCAGTCCTTATATCGGCTTCCACCTGAATTCTCTGGTCTTGGTACTCAGCCCTGCGTTGTGCCAGAACAGCGTCTGCCTGCGTTGTGTCAGCTTTCACGCGACCGCCCTGCCATATCGGGATATTGAGGGAAGCCACACCGTTGTAGGTGACCCTTCCGACCTCAGGGCTTGTGCCCTGAAGTCCGTAGTTGCCGGTAATGCTTACCGTCGGCAGATACTCGGATTGAGCGGCCTTGCGGGCCTGAACGGCGGCTTGCATTTGCTGCTCCGCTGCCTTCAGGTCGTACCGCTGCGCCTGCCCTCGCTCAATCGCTTCCGCAATTGGTCCGGGCGCCGGAATCGAATCCGCAAGTCGACTCGTCAGAGTCATGGCCGTGCTCGGCGGAAGACCGATAAGGCGGGAAAGCCGAATTTCTTGTTTGGATAATTCCGCGTCGTCCGAAGCAAGCCGCTGCTGCTCCGTTTTCAATTCGACCAGGCTGCGGTTGGCATCGACGTTGGCGCGCGTGCCAGCCCCATGCTGTGCCGACGCCTGCTTGTAGCTAGCATCCGCTAGCCCGACCTGCTTGCGCTGAGCGTCGGCAATCGCAGCCGCGGCAATAGTCTGTATGTAGGTGCCACCAACCCCGAGAACGATCAATTCTCTCGCATCTCTCGCACTCAGCTTGGCAGCGGCAGCTGCCGCCTCGGCTCCGCGCAGATTATGGACCGCCGTAAGGTCGAACGCATCTTGACTGTACGAGCCTTGAAGGGTGTAGTAGTGAAACTGTCCCGTCGTGTCAGGTATTTTGAAGCCGCCGCCGCCGCCAAACGTTGAGCTCGACAGGCCCTCCGCGGGTAAGTAGACCTGCGAAACCGATTGGCTCAGGACGCCTGTGATATTTGGCAGCAACTGGCTAAGTGCCGCTAGCCGTTGACCGCGAATCTGGGTTTGCAGATTTTCAGTCGTGATGCCTCCAAGATTGAAGCGCAATCCCATTTGAATCGCATCATTGAACGAGAGGACGACGGTTTTCGTGGTCGCAGAAGGGTTAGGAACGCTGCCCTGATACTGCCCGGTTATGTTGACTGTGCTTTGCACCGTATTGACGCTTGCGCCGGCACCCGGTCCTGCACTCTGCTGTGCAGAAACGTTGCCTTGTCCCCTCATGGACAACGGGAGTTGTTGCGCGCGGGCACTTGGCTGTTGAGTCATCTGTGTCTGTGCGAATGCGGCTCCACTCAAGAGCAAACAAAGGATCATGGCAAATTTCATTGCCAGCCATGCATGCCATGCTGGGTCATTCGGTTTGTTTTGATCTGTCATCTGACCTGGTTGCCTTTCGTAAGTTCCGGTTACGTTCAAAGTCTCTCTGTGAAATGACTGACGATCCGTATTCGAGCAGCAATTAGTTCGCGTGTATTAATGCGCTGATGCCGAACCCGGCTTGACTTTCTTCATCAGGAAAGCGAGAGGGACAACGGCGAGAGAAGCGATTGCGAATCCCTGAATGATGTCGATATAGGCAAGCATGTTCGACTGAAGAACGAGTTGCGCGTAAAGCCTTCCCAACGCCCCGGCATGCGTCTGTGCGTGTGCGAAGCCGCTGCCGAACAGTTGACCCTGTAACGATGACGTGGCGGAGCGGACCATGCTTTCGCCGCCCGTGACATGCCCGGCAAGGAAGCCCTGGTGTTTCTGCGACTGTCGAGCAAGCATGGTAATCACCAGCGATGTACCCACGGACCCGCCGATGTTTCGGGCAAGGTTGGTCAGACCGGAAACATCGTTATTCTTCTCCTCAGGCATATCGGTGTAGGAAAGCGTCTGCAACGGAATGAACAGGAAACCCAAACTTGCGGCCTGAAAAAAACGGAGTTCCGCCATATATCCCGTCGTCATCTGCAGATTGATATGAGTCATATGGAAGAGCGCAATACCAGAAATGGTGAAACCGAACGCCAGCAGATATCGACCGTCGACCTTCGAGATTAGAAATCCAACAAAAGGCATAAAGATGAGCGTTGCAAGGCCTCCCAGCGAGAGTGCTTTTCCTGCGGTCGTTGCCGTGTAACCCATCAGAGTCTGTAATAACTGCGGGATAAGGAGCGTCGTCCCGTAGAGCACAATGCCGACGACGAACATCAACCCAAACGAGATCGAGAATGTGCCGTTCTTGAACAGACTGAGATCGATGACCGGCTTCTTTCCCTTTCGGGCCTGCCACAACTCCCATGCCAGCAGGGCAAGAAGCGCAACGCCACAGATGACGATGAAGGTCGTGATGAATGACGATCCAAACCAGTCGTCCTCCTGGCCCTTGTCGAGGACGACTTCCAGGCTTCCGAATGCGAGCGCAGTGAGTGCGAAGCCGGTGTAATCAATAGCGCCGGGGTTGCCGCGTAGCTTCCTGGTTTCAGCTTCTTGCCGCGGCGGATCTTCAACGTATTTATTTGTAAGGAGGATTGACAGCATTGCTACGGGGACATTGATGAAGAAAATCCAACGCCAGCTGAAACTGTCTGTGATCCAGCCACCCACTAGTGGCCCGACCGCTGGAGCAAGAACGACTGCGAACCCATACAGCGCAAAGGCCTGCCCCCGCTTCGCTGGTTCAAAGGTGTCAGCCAGAATGGCCTGTTCAGAGGTCGCTAATCCACCCCCACCCAGACCCTGAAGCACGCGGAAGAAAAGAAGAAGCGGCAGGCTCGGCGCAATTGCACAAAGAAAGGAGCTGACACCGAAGATTGCAACGCAGGCCATGTAGAACCGCTTTCGGCCCACGAGAGTCGCCAGGTAGCCGCTGATCGGCAAGACGACTGCATTGGCAACAAGGTACGACGAGATCACCCAGGAAGCCTCGCTTTGGCCGGCTCCCAGGCTTCCTGAGATGTGCGGCAAAGCTACGTTCGCAATTGAGGTGTCAAGCACCTCCATGAACGTCGCAATCGTCACGGTGAGGGCGATCGTCCACGGATTGTGCTTCGGCTTCCATCCATCAGACATACTGTGGTTCTCCAAAAATCCTGTAATTTCTGCTCTGGCGCCTGACTTCGAGACGCTACCGGTCTTTGATGGTTAAAATTACAGTAGCGTAATTTACGTTACTCTTGCAAGTAAGAGGCAAATATTTGTACAGTGGTTGTGTGACGACACTAAAAAAGAAAACCGCCCCGCCGTCCCGAAGAGGCCGTATCCCTGCGGGCGAAGTCGCAAACCGGAACAGCCGGATACTCGACTCCGCTACGGAAGTTTTTTTAGAAGCAGGTTTCGCGCGAGCCACAATGACGGCAATTGCCAAGAAAGCCGGATGCTCCCTTGAAACTCTCTACACTGCCTATCCCAACAAGCAGGAAATGTTTGGGGCACTCATTACACGAAAGGCGTCAGGGACATTTGATGCGATGGGGCCGCTCAGCCCAGAGCGCGATTTGCGGGAAGCCTTAGTGACCTACGCGGTGGAGATGCTCGCCATGATGGCGAGGCCTGACACTCGTGGGCTACATTCGCTTGTAATAGGCGAAAGCAGAAACTTCCCGGAGCTCGCAAGAAACTTCTGGAATGAGGGGTATGGTCGTGCTCTTGAGGTCGTCAAGAATTTTTTTGCGGCCAAGAATCGGCGCGGTAAACCCGAGATTGCGCACCCAGCTTATGCCGCGGAAATATTTCTGGCTTTGTTACTTGGAGACATGAGCATGCGCAGCACACTCGGGCTTAAAACATTGAGCGACACGAAAAAGCAGCAATTGACGTGGGCGGAGGGATCTGTGGACCTCTTTCTGACCCTCCTCGCACAAGGAAAACTGTAGTACTTACGGACTTAATGGGATACCACAACAAACGTCAAGGGCTGTTCGCTAAAGGAACTCGGAGGGCTCGTTCAAGACTACGGAGATATGGGGCATAGGAACTTCCCTTTGTCTTCCGTGAGGCGGGATCTTGAACGAGTCCTTCGAGTGGTACTCGGCCTTCAGACCAGCAGGCCGCCACCATCGACGGGCAGAATCTGTCCCGTCGCATAGCTGTTGAGCATGAGGTAAACATAGGCTTGAGCGGCTTCAGCAGGCGTTGCGGCGCGGGGAATGGGCAAGGGCGCTACCACCGACTGCAGCATTGCCTCTGGCATCCGCTTCAATTGTTCAGTGAGAACGTAGCCCGGGCTGACGGCATTGACCCGCACTGGGGCGAGGTCCACAGCCAGGCCTGCAGCCAGGTGTTCTACCGCTCCCCCGACTGCAGCCATCATGGGAGTGCCCTTTCTAGGCCGATGTCCGATCATGCCGCTGGTGAGCGTGATAGAGCCGTCCTGGGCGATTGTGTGGCAGCAGTGCTTCACCGCAGCAAGTGCGCCCCAGAAACGTACCGCTAAGAGCTCTTGCGCTTCTGTGAGGTTTATGTCCTGAATGGAAACAAACATCGGTCCGCCCCAGTCGCCTGCAGTGATTGCCAGATGATCAAACGCGCCGACCTGTTTGAAGAAGTCTTTGACGCTGCCTTCGTCGCGTAGATCGACAGCATAGCCCGCCGCACCTTGCAGACGCTTCGAGGCGGCTTGAACGTTCTCCTCATTACTAGAGCCAAGCACAACAGAGGCACCCTGCTCCTGAGCGACTTCGGCTATGGCGAAGCCAATGCCGGTCGCACCCCCAATGACCACGACTCGTTTTCCTTTTAGCGACATTGCTGTTCCACTCATGTTGTTTCTCCGTTGAAGGTTAAGCCCGGGCCCCTGCTGTGGAGGACTTGGCTGCTGTAGTGGAGGACTTGGGTCCAAATGCCGGCGTCATCCTCGCAAACTGTTTGAGCGCAAACCCCGGAGCGACACGGCTCAGGATGTTCAACATATTTGCAAGACCTGGGCGCACCTCTGGTTTGCCTGCTTCAATACCCGCAATAGCTTTCTTCGCGAATACCGTCGCGTTCATACCTTTGGGGACCTTCATCTCTCTTTCGAATGCTTCATTTCTAAAGAGCGGCGTTTCGACCCCTGGCGGAATCACCTCAACCACCGTCACCCCCGTATGTTCCATCTGCACGCGCAAGGAAGCGGTAAAAGAGTGAAGAGCGGTCTTCGCCGCGCTGTATACCGGCGATATAGGGAAAGGGATGAGCGCAGCTCCCGACGATACATTGACGAGAAGCGCACCCTTGCGGGTCTTGAGATGCGGCAAAAATTGCTTCGCCATCCGAATCGGACCGCTTAAGCAGACTTCAATCTCTCGCGTGATGTCATCCAAGCCTTGCTCTACGTTGAACTTTTGAATACGCATAATCCCGGCATTGTTGATCAAGGTATCGAGTTCTGGGAATCGTGAAGTTACATTCTCGTAGAGCGCAGCGATTGCGGCGGGGTCGCCAACATCGCTCTTGATAGTCTGTACGCCGCGAAGCTCGCGTTTTGCTTCGTCCAGCTTTTCCTGGCTTCTGCCCGTGATGATGACAACATTCCCACGCTCTAAAAGCTGCTTTGCCAATTCGAGGCCCATTCCGCTGGTGCCTCCGGTGATTAGGATCGTCCTGTTCTGAAGCTTCATGTGTGGCTCCTTTCGTGTGATTGCCTTGGGAATAGCGGATAATTAAACTCCGCACGACTACAAGCGAATCTAGTTGGAGAGAATTGTTTTATAGCTTGAAGTAACTTCCCTGTTCGAGATCAGCAACGAGGGAGGGCTGCACCGGACTCCACCCCATAGCTTTCTGTGTCTGGCTGCTTGAAGCGGGACAGTCCAGCCCCGCGAAGCTGGCGAACCAGCCAAAGTGCTCAGCTGCCTCTTCGGGCGACTTTGACACCACAGGAACGTTCAAGCTCTTTCCAATGACCTCGGCGATGTCGCGGAATGCAACTGCTTCTTCGCCGACCGCGTGATATCTGGCTCCGGGCAAATTCCTCTCAAGCACAAGCCGGTAGAGGTGGGCGGCGTCGAGCCGATGGACGGCGTTCCACCGATTCGCTCCATCTCCGATATAGGCCGAGCTGCCCTTCTCGCGTGCGATTTGAATGAGGGTAGGAACGAAGCCATGATCGCCATCACCATGGACCGAAGGGGACAGCCGTATGAGGGATACACGCACTCCCTGTTTCGCAACGGCATCCGCAGCTTGCTCCGTAATGACCCGGGGAATCACGTCCGGGCTGAAGACCGACAGATCGTTCTCAGTAGCGACGCGGCCCGGCGACACGAACGCTGTTCCAGAGGTAATGAGCAAAGGTTTGTTCGATCCTGCGAGCGCGGCTCCGAGAGCCTCGATGGCAAGACGCTCCACTTCGCAGACTTCCTTGAATCTCGAGAAGTCATGGATGAAGGCGGTGTGAATGACAGCATCTGCGGCGGCGGCACCCTCTCGCAGGGTTTCCGGTTTTTCGAGCTCCCCACGATGCACTTCGGTACCCGCAGCGATGAGCGCGTCGGCTGCCGCATCTGACCGAGCCAATCCAAGCACTTGATGGCCTGCCAGCATCAGATCCTGAATGACCGCGGACCCGACGAACCCGGAAGCACCAGTAACAAAAATACGCATAGCGAAGTCTCCTAGATCAGGCCTGAGTTCATGAGGTGATATCGCAGTTCACGACCCAATGACTTTAACGATATGCGGCCAACACGATACAATCTATGCGTCGGAGTCCACATTATCTTTGCAATCGTCCACGAGGTGCCATGGATCCGCTCTCAGATGTACTGTCTCTGTTAAAACCGCGCAGCTACAGTTCCGGAGGCTTCGACGCTGGCGGAGATTGGTCGATCCGGTATCCCGAGCATGAAGGCATGAAGTGCTTTGCCGTCATCTCAGGCGAGTGCTGGCTAGCGGTCGATGGTGTTCCCGATGCGGTACACATACAAGCGGGCGACTGTTTCCTGCTGCCGAGCGGGCGATCATTCCGTGCTGCCAGCGACCTCAACCTACCGGCGACCGACGCAAGCGACCTTTATTCGAAGGAACAGTCCAGTGGGGTGGTCTCGTGGAATGGCGGAGGAGACTTCTTCCTGATCGGTGGGCACTTCACCGTGGCAAGCAGCCATCTCAGCATCTTGTTGGAGGTGTTGCCGCCCATTGTGCATCTGCAGAAAGATGGTGACAAAGCTGCCCTACGCTGGTGCCTGGATCGCATGGCACAAGAGCTGCGAGACCCCCAGCCCGGCGGGTACCTCGTCGCACAAGACCTTGCCCACATGATGCTGGTACAAGCTCTGCGTCTGCACCTTGCGCAGGGATCTAGCGAGAGTGTTGGATGGCTCTTCGCCTTGGCAGATAAACAGATCAGCGCAGCCATCTACTGCATGCATGACCATCCAGCACACAACTGGACGATTCAGAAGCTGGCGGAGCGCGCCGGTATGTCGAGGTCAGCCTTCGCAGTGAAATTCAGAGAGAAAGTCGGCGCGTCACCTATGGAGTACCTGACGCGCTGGCGAATGCTGTTGGCTGGAGCACGACTAAAGGATTCCAGCGATCCTGTGTCCGTAATTTCACGTTCGCTCGGCTATATCTCTGAAGCCGCTTTCAGCACAGCGTTCAAGAGGGTCATGGGCTGTTCGCCACGGCAATATGGCCGGCGTCCTCCTTCCGCTATTCCCTCAGAAGAGCAGATGAGAGAGGCTCATGCAAACCAGTTAGAACTCGTACATGGTTAAAGTTTTCGCCAATGGGCAGTGAGAATACGTTGAGTGTGGCATGAATGCGCGGCCGAAGTTCGAAACGGCACACGACCTTATTGGCCGTGAGCGTAGATCCTAAGATGAGTTCTAAACTTTGGGACTCTAACGGGATGTCGAGCAAGCGTTGGAAGCCCTGCTCCTCCTCGTAGAGTGAACGTCCACCCGCTGCGAGTTCTCGACCAACTGCCATTCGAGCAGCCGCCGAAGCACGAAGCATGCCAACTTCTGAGCAATGCCGATCTCCTTCGCCAACTGCATACTAGAGATGCCCTTTGGAGAAGTCATCAGCAGCAACGTAATCTGAGACTTCCCGCACACCGTCTGGAGGAACACCCGAAGTCTCTGAATTCATATAGAGCAAAAGGCGGTTGACCTCCTGCTGGCAGGCGCATCCGGTCGCGCTGTCTCTTGCGCCTTCGTCAGTCCAGCACATCCCGCTGAAGTGCTAGCTTGTCGCCGACACGATCGTCACGCAGTCGACCAGATGCCCTCTTCTCCACTGGCGCGATCGTGTACTTTTGCTGATCGCGGCATACGCTCGGCCCTTCATTGAGGGAAACTTGCGATCCGTCCTGAATCACTGCTAAAGGTCATGCCGGACGCCCGGCACCCCTCACATCGTCACGCAGTAATAGCATCCACGATCGTTTTTACCGCTATTGGGCTGGCGCAAATCGGCGAGACTGCGTTACTCGTCATCGGTAGGCGTGGCCTCGACGTTCGCCGAGACTGCGGCATCCGTATAGGTGCGTGGGGGCATGTTGATGCGCAAGTTCGATTGATCCAATTCGAAGTTGTTAATGTCAAGCTTCTTTAGGATGGCTGGCATGACTTGATGGATGATTCTCATGCCTACGAGAAGCTCATTCATGTAGATATCGGGACGTAGGTCCCCCGTCATCTTCTACCCGCGGCTGGTAGATATACCCTCCATATTCTTCCGCGAGCGGAAATCCGCCTAAGACAGAACAAGCAAACGACACCCTGCGGACTACCCACAACGGCTATCTCGCAAGTTTATTGGACCATATCGGACCCTGTTGGATTGTCACTTCGGGTCCCACTCAATCATAAGTACTTTAGATTAAGTGGCGGGGACGACGGGGCTCGAACCCGCGACCTCTGCCGTGACAGGGCAGCGCTCTAACCAACTGAGCTACGTCCCCACATTATCTTTCAACATCATGGTCGTAACCACATCACATGACGAAGTTCGCAGCATTCGCTTTTTCCTCGTCATGCCGCTGTTTCTTGCTTTGGGTTTGCACAAGATTCGAGACCCAAATCCATAGGGAGACGAACAACAAACCTGTCCCAGCGATGACTACGTAAGTTTATCAGACAGAGCGGTGACCTGCTCCCTCTTTTTCATCAGGCACGCCTGGAAGCTCTCGGGGTTGTCACGCCGCATTGCTCGAATGCCTCCTGAAACTTCTCACACATGTTCCACGCAGCTCCGTTGAGCACGTGATAAGCGTGATAAGAAAGATCGGCAAGCCATCGAAACCTTGAGTGAAGGTGAGCTCGAGTCGCTCGCGAAAAGCTCCATCCTGAGCCCGTCCGGCTGGAACAGTGAACGTACTCGCCACCAGCGCGCCGCTGTCTGACACCTCGGAGCGACCGCAATCAAGAGGCCGAGTATTTGCGAGGAATCGGGCGCGCGCAAGCGTAGCCTGCGGTTCCGTAGGCAACGCAGCAGGGCAGCGGGATACAAGTGCGATGACCAAGACCTGTGCCTGTCCGCGGCACGGGAAGTAGAATTGAGGCAAGAACATGACCTTCGCGAACAAACGCATCGCCCTCATCCAGATGTCCTGCGCCCCCGACACCGAGGCCAACCTCGACAAAGCCGTCACCCGCGTCCGCGAAGCCGCCCGCGCCGGAGCTAACATCGTCTGCCTCCCCGAGCTCTTCCGCGCCCAGTACTTCTGCCAGCGCGAAGAGCACGCCCTCTTCGACACCGCCGAGTCCATCCCCGGCCCCTCCACCGAACGCCTGAGCGCCGTAGCCCGCGAGGAAAAAGTCGTCGTCATCGCGAGCCTCTTTGAGCGCCGCGCCCCGGGCCTCTACCACAACACGGCTGCCATCCTCGATCCCTCAGCACCGGCTAAGGACAACATCCTGGGCATCTACCGCAAGATGCACATCCCCGACGACCCGCTCTACTACGAGAAGTTCTACTTCACCCCCGGCGATCTCGGCTTCAAAGCCATGTCTACCACGCATGGAAATATCGGAACTTTAGTCTGCTGGGATCAGTGGTACCCCGAAGCCGCCCGCGAGACCGCCCTCCGCGGCGCCGACACCCTTTTCTATCCCACCGCCATCGGCTGGCATCCCAGCGAAAAAGCCGAGTACGGCGAGGCCCAGTTCTCCGCTTGGCAGACCATGCAGCGCGCTCACGCCATCTCAAACGGCGTCTACGTGGGAGCCGTCAATCGCGTCGGCCACGAACATGGCGACGTCGTCCACAACAGCGTCGAGATGCGAGGTCCCGGCGATCACACCCCCCAGTCCGGACTGGAGTTCTGGGGCGGCAGCTTTATCGCCGACCCATTCGGCCGCATCATCGCCCAGGCCAGCCGCGACAAAGAAGAGATCCTCCTCGCCGAAATCGATCTCAAGCTCCAGGAAGACACCCGCCGCAACTGGCCCTTCTTCCGCGATCGCCGCATCGACGCCTACACCGGCCTCACCAGCCGCTTCCTCGACTAGGCTGCGGTTTCGTTTTTGATACGGCCAGACTATGCTTTAGTCTCTATATTGTGCGCATCCTAACGCTGCTATAGCGATCGGAACAGGACTTTCCTCTAGTTGTAATACCCCACGACAGCGCAATTCATGGACAGAGAACAAATTCTTGCAGAAATTCGTCGAACCGCCGCTGCCAATGGTGGCGAGCCTCTTGGCAGGAAGCGATTCTTTATTGAGACAGGGATAAAGGAATCTGATTGGCTGGGGAAATTCTGGTCGCGGTGGTCGGCCGTAGTTATTGAGGCCGGGTTTACACCTCTCCAACTGCAAGGCAAGAATGATCGGCTAGCCTCATTGCGAAAGGTAGCTCAGTTGACCCGCACACTTGGACGGTTCCCGACTGTACCTGAGATGCGTCTTGAAAGGAAAACCGATCCCCATTTTCCGAACACATCGAGTCTGCTCCGCGTCGGCGCAAGATCAGGGCTTCTCAAAGAACTTTTTGAATTTTGCTATTCACATCATGGTTATGAAGATGTTCTAGACACACTGAAAGCAACACCCTCCTCAGAGAAGGTCAGCCCGTCGACCAATGATACCGATCCAGATATCCAGTTCGGTTATGTGTACTTGATTCTTTCCGCCAGGAAGTACAAGATCGGTTATTCGAAAGCCGCTTTGAGCCGAGCTTCTGTGGTAAGCGGTCTATCTCCGGAAGGCGGAGAGATTATCCATCTGATTCGGACTGATGATATGCGAGGAATAGAAGCTTACTGGCACGAGCGGTTTGCTGAAAAGCGCGGTAATGGGGAGTGGTTTGCATTATCTGCCTCTGATATAGCCGCGTTCAAACGCAGGAAGTTCATGTAAATGCGCTCGGATAATCAAGAAGACCGGGTGCCCCATATCTCGATTCTGAGATGTGGGCTTTCGCGCAACGCGCGAACCATCTTTCTCAATCAAACACGCCGAGTGCTTCCATTCATGCAGCCACATGAATGGGATTTCGCGCCAAGCGCGAGTCGTGTTCTTTCTACGCGAACCGCCCTCGCTGCGGCTGTCTCCGCCACCTCGCGTCCTCATCCCCTTGCGACCCATCGCCGATAAGTCTCCATAGGAGGCTTCATCACCCATGATCCAGTTCGTCTATTCCAGCGCAGCCAGAAACCCATTCACCCCCGAGGACCTCAAACATCTCCTCCAGAAAGCCCGGCTGCGGAACTCCGTCTACAACGTCACCGGCATGCTCCTCTACGACGCCGGCTCCTTCCTGCAGGTCCTCGAAGGTCCCGAAGCAAGCGTGGACCTGATCTTCGCCTCGATCAAACGCGACCCCCGCCACCTCAATGCCAAGACCCTCTCCCGCCAGTCCATCGAGCGCCCCGAGTTCAGCGACTGGGCCATGGGCTTCGCTGACACCTCGCTCTGGCCCACAAAGCCCCCGGGCATGGTCGACTATCATCAAATCCTGCCCAGGCTCACCGCCGGATCGACCGAAGCCAAACGTTACCTCCGCTTCTTCCAGGAAGGCCTATGCCGCTAGCCTCTCCCTCGGCACGTTCGCACGCAAGCAAGCGCAGCAGCCCGCTTCCTCAATCGCCAAATCTCGTCCAGGCATATTCAAAATTGGCGCGGATCACCTTTGACCAATCGCTCTCCCCGGAATCCTGAAGCCTTACCCAGGCACACACCTGCGGAGGCCCAAACATCTGAGACTGCATTCCTGCCATCTCGGATCGTAGCCGCTCTTCCAGCGTATCGATCGCTATCTCCTCCTCCGTCACTCCAAGACTGACAAGAAAAGGCATCAAAGCGCCGATCGTCGCAACCATCCACGCATACAGCGGCGAATCCACACCCCCGCCTACCGGCACTTCCGCGAACAACTCCGGATCAGGAAGCTCTGCAGCCCTGAAGTGCTCCAACAGCCGTCCTGCAGCGTCATAGCTGGGAAGTGCTCTCAAACCGACACGCAGCAGCCTGGCCATCCTCTGAAAAAGCGGCGATCCGGGCAGACTACGCAGTTCGTGGTGGCACGCAACCTCGTGAAAAGCGAGCACACCTCCAGGGCGAACGTGCCGCTGAGCGGCACGCAGGAAGTCAGACGGACTGGGCTGGTGGATCAGCACATAGCGCCCAATCACCACATCGAACGGTTCCGGAAAAGAACACTCCTCCACCGAAGCGACGGAGAAGCTGATCTGCGGATAACCACTCTCGCGAACACGAGCCCTGGCCTTGGACACTGCCTCAGCCGACGGATCGACGCCAACAACCGTCCCTAGTGGTCCCACCATCTCCGCCGCAAGCATCGAGACGTCTCCTGCCCCGCAACCAAGATCCAGAACGCGCATTCCCTCTCTAGTCCCAATCTGCCGCAGGAGCCGCTCCGTAACCGGTCGAAGAATGTGCGCCTGCAGGATCAAACGCGACACCTCCCCCGGTGCGCTGCCAAGAACATAGGCCGTATCGGACATGTAGAACTCCTCTCTGAACCAATCAAACCCTCTGCACAACGATCTATTCCCGCACGGCTTCCCTCCTCCCACGCCCGTCCTCTCCTAACGCCGCACACCGCGCTTGCAAAAAACCTGTCAAGCCCCCAAACGCTCCAACTGTTTTCCTTTCAGGCACATCGGCCTTGGCCAAGAGTTATTCCCTGGCCGATATAATTAAAAGAGGAGGCAAAGCCTGCTTGTTCGTACTGCACCGCGCACAATGACCTGGATCGGTTCTAATGTGCCTCTGCGCATTGCGTATTGCGTCGAAGTCCAGACCTAAGTCTCCTAATTCGAAGAATTTGCGCAACATATACCGGGTGGGGGGTACCCACCTCAAAAGGAAGTACGAAGAGCTGAGACCCTAATCCATGAACACGCCTCGCGACCTCCAATACCGTATGCCCGCCGAATGGTCTCCGCACGCCGCCACCTGGATCGCCTGGCCCCACAACGCCGAAGACTGGCCCGGCAAATTCCAGCCCATCCCCTGGGTCTACTCCGAGATCGTCCGCCACCTCTCTCGCGTCGAAGACGTCCACATCCTCGTCAACAACGCCGACGCCGAAGCTCGCGCCACCAGCCTTCTCCGCCGCGCCGGAGCCAACCTCGCCCGTCTTCATTTCCACCATTGGCCTACCGACCGCGTCTGGCTCCGCGACTTCGGCCCCATCTTCATCAAATCTCGAGGCTCCGTCGAAAATCCTCAGGGCGACCTCGCCATCACCAACTGGAAGTTCAACGCCTGGGCTAAGTATGACAACTGGCATCGCGACGATCAGATCCCTCACCACGTCGCCCAACACTACGACATCCCCGAGTTCAAACCCGAAGTTCCGCCTCCAGCCGCAACGCCATCAAGCATCAAGCCCCACCGCCTTGTCCTCGAAGGCGGCAGCATCGACGCCAACGGCGCCGGTCTCCTCCTCACCACCGAAGAGTGCCTCCTCTCCGAGATCCAGCAGCGCAACCCGGGCCTCGGCAACGAAGCCGAAACCCGAGCCCGCCTCGAACAAGCCTTCCACGACTTCTTAGGCATCCACCAGACCATCTGGCTCCATAAGGGCTGCGCCGGCGACGACACCCACGGCCACATCGACGACATCACCCGCTTCGTCCCGAGCCTGGATGGCAAGACAGACAAGATCGTCACCTGCGTGGAATCCAACACCCACGATGAAAATCACCTTCCCCTCGCCGAAAATCTGGACCGCCTCCGCACCGCACGCAATCTCGACGGCCAGCCCTTCAAGATCGTCAAGCTTCCCATGCCCGAGCCCGTCGTCTTCGCCGGTCAGCGCCTCCCTGCCAGCTACGCCAACTTCTACATCGCCAATGGGCTCGTCCTCGTCCCCACCTTCAACGACCCGCGCGACCGCCACGCCCTCAACACCATCGCCGCCTGCTTCCCCGACCGCGAAGTCATCGGCATCCACGCCGTCGACCTCGTCTGGGGACTAGGCACCCTCCATTGCCTCACCCAGCAGGAACCCGCATGAGTATGGATTGGCAGATAGAGACAATTCGAGCTTTCGTAGTTCCTCAAAAGCGGGAACGTTACGTTGAAGCTGTCTCGAAATTTAAGCGTCGCGAAAAGTTTATTGCGGAATTGTCGCATTTCGGAGACTTTGATCCACATTTGATAGTTCCAATCGCACCTTCCTCTCAAAACTCAGAGGGCATTCTTGCGCTACTCGAGATGCCGGGCGCAACAGCAACTTGCCAGGCCATCTCTGAGTTCAAAAATCTCGATCGCCAAGAGGTTCCGCTGGAAGACATACTACGGAAGATCATCGGGCGCGAGATGGGCACGATTCTCTGCTGTCTAACTGGTCGGCTCGCATATTTCGAAAGTGAAGACACTCGCTTTATTCTGGAGCGCACGAAGTGAGTGACGATCTCGACTACCTCCGCGCCGCCATCGCCGAAGCCCAAGCAGCCGAGGTCGCAGGCGAAGTTCCCGTAGGCGCGGTCGTCGTCCGCGAAAACCAAATCATCGGCCGCGGCCAGAACCGAGTCCTCCGCGACCACGACCCCACCGCCCACGCCGAGATCGTGGCCCTCCGCCAGGCCGCCTTAACCCTCGAAAATTACCGCCTCACCGACTGCACCCTCTACGTCACCCTCGAACCCTGCGCCATGTGTGCCGGAGCTATTCTCCATGCCCGCATCGCACGCCTCATCTACGCCGCTCCCGATCCCAAAGCCGGTGCCTGCGGCAGCGTTCTCAGCGTAATGAACCACCCCCAGCTCAACCACAAAGTTGAACTCACCTCAGACCTGCTTGCGGAAGAGTGCAGCGCCCTCCTCACCAACTTTTTTCGCCGCCGTCGCCAAGCTGGCTCCTCCGCCCGCATCCTACAAAGCGATGCGGCAGCAGTCCCGGAGATCTCCATGGCCACAAAGAAAAAATGGTCCGCAAAAGTAGACACCGACTCGACTCACCCTCACGAAGGCCTCTTCAATGAGGATGCCGCCACCATCGCCCGCGAGCTCGCCTCCAGGGAAGTCTCTCCCAAAGGCCCCACCTCCGGCATGCGCATGCTCAACTTCTATATCAACCGCGCCGGTAAAAACCTTCCGCCTGCTCGCCACACTGAACTGGAAAAAGCCAAGTCGCTGCTATCCGGCATCATCGCAAAGCGAAATGAAGAGCCGCAGAAACCCGCATCCAAAAAAGCCGCAACGAAACCTGCGAAGAAATCCTCCCGGGAATCGGCCAGCAAGGCATCGCACACGAAATAACGGAGAATCCATGTCAGGTTGTCTCGCAGGCAAAGTCGCCATCGTTACCGGCTCAGGCTCAGGCATCGGCAAGTCCATCGCCATGCGCTTCGCAAGTGAAGGCGCGTCCGTCGTCGTCGACTATCGCAATCACATCGACGAAGCCAACGACACCAAAACCAAAGTTGAAGCCGCCGGCGGCAAAGCCATCCTCGTCCAGGCCGACGTCTCCAAACTGCCCGATACCCAAAAGCTCGTCGACGAAGCCTGGCAGCAGCTCGGCAGCTGCGACATCCTCGTCAACAACGCCGGCATCGAGAAGGAAGCCGCCTTCTGGGACGTCACCGAGGCCGACTATGACGCCGTCCTCAACGTCAACCTCAAAGGCGCCTTCTTTCTCACCCAGGCCTTTGTCCGCCGACTCCGCGACGCCAGGAAACCCGGCCGCGTCATCAACATGAGCTCTGTCCACGAGGACATGGTCTTCCCCAACTTCTCTACCTACTGCATCTCCAAGGGCGGTATGCGCATGCTTATGCGCGACCTCTCGGTTGAACTCGGCCCCCTCAACATCACCGTCAACAACATCGCCCCAGGAGCCATCGCCACGCCCATCAACGACAAGATGATGGCCAACCCCAAAGAGCTCGACGCACTCCTCGTCAACATCCCCCTCGGCCGCATGGGCAAACCCGAAGAGGTCGCTGGCCTCGCCCTCTTTCTCGCCTCGGACAACGCCGCCTACGTCACCGGATCCACCTACTTCCTCGACGGCGGCCTTATCCGCAACTACCACGAGCAGTAAAGAGAAAACTTTTCAGCAAAGTCCTTCCTCCATGAGCTGCACGTCTCTCTCGGTCAAAGACGCTAAAATAGATATCTATGGATCTCACCGTCTACTCTGCCTCCTGGTGCCGCGACTGCCGCGAAGCCAAGCGCTTCCTCACCACCCACAACATCCCCTATAAAGAGATCGACATCGAAAACACCCCCGGCGCCGCCGACGAGGTCATCGAAAACGTAGGCAAGCGCGCCATCCCCCAGTTCGTCCTCGACGGCAAATGGATACAGCCCTATCTTCCCGGCCGCGGCTTCCTCCATGCCGAAATGGCAGAACTCTTCGGCATCGCGAAATAGCCTACCTTCCGGCACCCGCTGTTGCACTCGCTTTTTCTAATTGCCGAGCACTTGCTTTTCTGGTTGTCATCCTCTCGAAGAGGATCTGCTGTCATTTCGCTTCGTCCTTTAGCCCAAGTCGGCCCCAAGTTACCCACCGACTAACGGATCCATTTGCCACTCTGAAGCCAAGGACCCAACCATGATCCCCCGCTACACCCGCGCCGCCATGGGCCGCATCTGGTCCGACGGAAACAAATACCGCTGCTGGCTCACAGTAGAAGTAGCCGCTTCGCAGACCCTCGCAAAGTTCGGTCTCGTCCCCCAATCCGCCGCCGACGCCATCCGAGACCGCGGCAACTTCACCGTAGCCCGCATCAACGAGATCGAAGCCGAAGTCCGTCACGACGTCATCGCCTTCACCACCACCGTCGCCGAACACATCGACTCGCCAGAAGACTCCCGCTGGCTCCACTACGGCCTCACCTCGACCGACGTAGTCGACACCGCGCAATCCCTGCAGCTCAAAGAAGCCTCCGCGATCATCCGCGCCGGCATCGTAGCACTCTCCGAAACCCTGAAACGCCGAGCCATTGAGTTCAAGCACACCCCCATCATCGGCCGCACCCACGGCATCCACGCCGAGCCAAGCACCTTCGGCCTCAAGCTGCTCCTCTGGTACTCCGAGATGCAGCGCAACCTCACCCGCTTCGACGCCGCCGCCGAAGACCTCCGCGTCGGCAAGCTCTCCGGAGCCGTCGGCACCTTCGGCCACCTCAAGCCCGAACACGAAGAAGCAATTTGTAACACTCTCGGTCTCAAACCCGTAGCCATCGCCACACAAGTCGTCCAACGCGACCGGCACGCCGCCTACATCGCCACCCTCGCCGTCCTCGCCAGCACCCTCGACAAGATCGCCACCGAGATCCGCCACCTCCAGCGCACCGAAGTTCGCGAAGCCGAAGAGTTCTTCAGCGAAAAACAAAAGGGATCGAGCGCCATGCCCCACAAGCGCAATCCCATCACCAGCGAGCAGATCTCCGGCCTCGCCCGCGTCATGAGATCCAATGCGCAAGCGGCATTCGAAAACGTAGCCCTCTGGCACGAGCGCGACATCTCCCACTCCTCCGCCGAGCGCGTCATCCTCCCAGACTCCACCATCCTCGCCGACTATCTCCTCGCCAAGACCGAAAACCTCATCGCCAAGCTCCTCGTCTACCCCGCGCGCATGCTCAAGAACCTCGAATCCACCGGCGGCCTCATCTTCTCCGGCCAACTCCTGCTCGACCTAGCCGAATCCGGCATGTCCCGCGAAGACGCCTACCGCCTCGTCCAGACCCACGCCATGCGCAGCTGGAAAGAAGACCTCACCTTCCGCGATGAAATCGCAAAAGTCCCCGAGATCACCGCCCGCCTCTCTCCCGAAAAACTATCTCACGCCTTCGACTACCACCGCCAGCTAGCCAACGTAGACGCCATCTTCACCCGCGTCCTGAAGAGTTGAACATTAACCATGGCTTCATGCGTCTAGCTACGGAGCGTCAGTAAGTGCCGTGTCGCTGACCATCTTTCGTGAACTCAGAGGTTTTTCTACTGCGAAGTAGAAAAATAGTGCCACTCCTGCCAGTTCCGCGACTACTACGGGTAGAAATTTCATACTCCCACCAAGGGAATGAACTACCGGTAAGAACGCTCCGTTGATGATCAAGACTTCAGGGTGAAATACATACAAGCAATATGTTAGTGTTCCGATCGCCTGTACAAACAGCAAACCAGCTCCCAGTATTCCTGAAGGAATCAGGATCTTTCCGCGGAGTTCCGCCAAATATATGAACATGCTCGCAAGAACAACACTTAGGGCCGGTGCCTTCGCCCAATAGGAAGCCAGGGAGGGGCCGAAAAATCTCTCCGAGTAATATGTCGCATAACAGATGGAGCAATAGATGAAGACCAGCCCTACGATTAGCAATGGTCCCAGTGATTTCTTGACTGATGTCGATAGAGAAGGCAGGCGTGGAAGGTAGTTAATCGACATGCCAGCAACAAATAGGTCAAGATTTGTAAGTAGCGGAGAGTAGACGTAGGTGTACGCAGGACGATGCTGCACGATCCACACTCTTGCCATTGTTTCGATAATTATCAACAAGACAGGAATAACAATAAATAATTTTCCCGAGACCCTCTTAATTTGCATAAGCACAAATGTTAGGAAAGGAACGAGGAGATAGAACTGCACCTCGGTGCTGACTGACCACAACGCCCCAATTGGATTCAAAGGAATGTCGGCCCTATAATCGAAAATAACCATCTCTATGGCCATCCACCAATTTCTGGGAAAGAAAATCTCTGGATACCGGTACACGCTAACAATAAAGAGTCCAGCATAGTAGATTGGCAAAATACGAAGACACCTATTGCGGAAAAATAGTCGCACTCCCTTCTCGTCGAGAGAGTATCTGCCACTTGCAAATCCTTTACCCATCAGAAACCCGGATAGTGTGAAAAATAGCCAGACGCCTGCCCATGGTGAGGACAGCAGCAACATCAAAAAGTAACGGTGTATACCGACCGGCGTGAACGGAAACACAACCCTGAAGAAGTGGCCCATAAATACCATTACGAACGCAAGAGCACGCAATCCCATCAAAGGATCGAACGAGCGCGGACCTATAGTCACTGCTCCGACCGCTTTTTTAGGCGAACGCACCGGAAAGCGGAAGACTAACCAAACCAGTGCTAGGGTAAGCGGAACCCTCAATGAGATAGACCCACCAGCCCGGAGGATCAAGGCTACCTTGTATTTCTGCGTGGAAAAGGTAAAGGTTGAAAAACCGTACAATGTACCGATTAATCCAACTAATGAGAGCAAGTAGAATTGCCAATGAAGTAACGAGCCAAAAGCCCGCTCGGCGCCTGAAGGCAAGCGCGTCGCTAATCCGAATCATTCCTCGCTCCTCGAATGGATACTAGAAAGCATATACGCTCGCCCAGTATGCCATCCCTCGTACAGATCGTAGGCACCGCCGTAGCCGACGCCTACCACCGCGGCGGCGCACACCTCGTCTGCCGTCCCGGCTGCTCTCAGTGCTGCATCGGCGTCTTCCCCATCGCACAACAAGACGCCGCCCGCCTCCGCGAAGGCCTCGCCATCCTCGATCAAACCGACCCCGAAAGATCCCAACGCATCCGCAACCGCGTCCAGGCATCCCTCACCCGCCTAGACCCCTGGTTCCCCGGTGATCTCAACACCGGAAACCTCGCCCCGGACTACGAACAAACCATCCTCTTTGAGGAGTTTGCCAACGACGAGCCCTGCCCCGTCCTCGACCCCGACCACGGCACCTGTGACCTCTACGAACACCGTCCCATCCTCTGCCGCACCTTCGGCCCACCCCTGCGCACCCCAGGCGACAACGGCAAACTCAATCTCGCCACCTGCGAGCTCTGCTTCACCCACGCCACCACCGAAGAGATCGCCGCCGGCGAGTTAGACCCCACCCTCGCCGCACAGGAGCAAGCCAGCAATCAAGCCTTCGACGCCGCGAACAACCTGTACGGCCAGACCCTCATCGCCTACGCTCTCCGCGGCGCCTGAGTAAGCAATGCGCAATGACCTCCGTCATCTGGATTCCCTCAGTGCGGAGCAGAACAAGTCTTGCCTCCGCCCTTCATCGCCGGTTCCGCCTTCAGAAAATCCACCGTCCCCGCCAGCACCGGCCCCGCGCACTCCGCCGGCGCCAGGTGCCCACATCCCTCCACCACATCGAGCACCGACTGCGCAACGCCCTTATGAATCGTCTCGCCCACCGACAGCGGAATCAGCTCGTCCTGCGCGCCCCACACAATCAGCATCGGCTGCGAAATCCGATTTAGCTGAAAGTCCAGCAGGTCCCGCCCCTGCTGCATCGACGCCACGCTGCGATCGATCACCCAGGCGTTCCGCTGCAGCTTGCGCACCGCCGCCCGCTCGGCAAACCCCGGCAGCGCAATCGGCCTGGGCGTCAGCATTGCCATCAGATGCCGCAGCCCCGCACCATCTGCCGGAGTAAACAGCTCAGCCGTGAAGGTCGCCGGAAAATACACGCCGGCGCTGTCATAAATCACCAGCCGCTGGACCATCTCGGGATGCTCGATCGCCAGCTTCATCACCACCCAGCCGCCCATCGACCAGCCGCCCACATCCGCCCGCGGCACCTGCACCGCCTGCATGAAGCTCGCCACCGTCTTCGCCTGCAGCGCAATCGAGTAGTCCACGTCCGGCTTCGGCGAACGCCCATACCCCAGCAGGTCCGGCACATACACATGGAATCCCTGCGCCGCCAGCGGAGCAATCATCGCCGCCCAATCCTCGCCCCGCGCTGCCAGCCCATGCACCAGAACCAGCGGCGTCCCCGCACTGCCCGCCGCAGCCGGCGCTTCGAAGTAGTGAAGCCGGTACCCACCCGCCTCCACGTACTCGCTCTTCACTCCCTGGCGCCAAAGTCCGAAACGAATCTGCTGATCCGCCGCCCAAATCGGATTGAAGAAGAAAACCGCGCCGGCCACCGCGACCAGAAGCACAACCACCGCCAACCCGCGAAGCAGAATCTTCATCGCCTGACCGCCTCCGGTATCACTCTACTTCAGCGATTTGCCGTACTCTTCGCCAAACACCGTATGCGCCATATCAAACCGCCCACCATAAAACTTGTCCGTTCCCTTCCCTTGCCCGATCGCCAGCAGCGCCACCACCCAGTAGCTCAGCGGCAGCCGCAGCGCCTCATGCACCTTGTCCTGCTCGAACCCCTCCATTGGAGCCGTGTCGTATCCCATTACCTCGGCCATCAGCATCATGTGTGTAAAGGCCAGCATCACCTGCTTGTTCAGCCAGCCCTGCATCTGCCCGCTGCTGAAGCTCGACATATAGTTCGGTACGCTGCTCTGCGCCTGCGCCGCGTAGCTCTCCGGCATCCCGCCCCTGCGTCCCAGCTCCAGCATCAGGTCCAGGTCCTTGCGCCACCCGTCCGCATCCCCGCACGCCACAATCACCGCCGAGGCCTCCTCCACCTTCCCCTGGTTGAAACTTGCCGCGCGCAACTTCTTTTTCTGCTCATGGGACTGCACCACGACGAAACGCCAGGGCTGCAGGTTGTATCCGCTCGGCGCCTGCAGTCCGGCCTCGAGGATCTGTCGCAGATCTGCCGCCGGTATCGGAGCTCCATCAAAGGTCGGCGTCGCTCGTCTCTCCTGGATCGCCTGGGAGAGTGTTTTCTCAGTCCTTGTCATCTCTTCTCTTTCTTGAAATCCTGCAGTCAAACCCCGGCAGCCCAACTCCGCAGCACAGCTCCGCAGACCAGTTCCAATGATAGTTCCTGCCCGGACACTTCCCATTCCAGCCCAGGAAGAGTTGTCATCCCGCCAAAATCCGCTGCAGCCGTTCTGTTGATGGCGCCGACGAACTCGAACATCATCCAGACTCAGTGAATCTCGCTCATCCGTTCCTCCGTGATAAACGGATTCTGCCCCGGCGTCTCTGCGAAGATCCACACGCCCTCAAATGCCTTCCGCATCTCCGGATATGCCGTCACCAGAGCCACCATCGCATCGCTGTTCCGCTTCTTCGCGGCCGCCAAGTCTCCCATCTGGTCCACCTTCAGGTGCGCCGTCACGTCGATCTTGCTCTTGCTCAGCGAATCGTCCACACCCAGCCCGATAAAGTGGTACTCCGCTCCATCCGGGCCCTTCACCACCAAAGGCGACTCCGCGCTCACTCCATCCGACAACGTAGGTGGAGCCGCCGCCGTCTCTTCCGCTCTCAGCTTCTCCAGGTGTGTGCTCTGCACAAAGCCTGCCGGCACCAGAAGATTTGCAGCCTGCTGATAGTACAGCCATGCGCTCAGCCGCTCCTTATCCGCCGTCATCGTCCGCGCTTCGGTCCAATACCACAGCCCGTCATGTCCCGCGGCAGTCAGCGGCTTCGGATACAAACCCGCCATCGTCCACCTGCCCTGCTCCTGCTTCAGCAGGAAAGACAGCCGCCACGGCTCAGACCCGCCCCGCACATCGACCACGGCAAACCCATACCGCCCCGGCAGCAGACCCGGAATCAGAAAATCCGCCTCTGCCTCGGTCTTGTTCAACGTGCAGAAAAACTGCGCATCCGGCGCCGCCCCATTGGCTCCTGGCTTCAACCCGCTCGCATCGAGCACATACACCTGCTCCACCACCGCCGTCCCGCCCTTGATCTTCGCCGACGTGCTGGTCACCACGCCGCCGATCCCATTGAATGATGCTGCATACTCCGGAGCCGCAGCCGCCTGTATACCACTCACCTCGCCGGCCTGCACCTTCGCAGCCAGGCCTTTCGCCGCATCGACAAGCCCACTCCGCTCCGCCCCCGTCATCTGAGACTGCGTCGTACAGGTCTCGGCCGCCGCTACGCCGACAAGCATCAGCAGTGCCCCACACGTCCATCCCCATCTCGTCATCGCACCCGCCCTCATCCGCTGTCTTGCCTCTCCCAGCGACTGCCGAGGTCCTTTGAAGACCATTGTCAGTCTAGTACAAACCTCGCGCCGACTGTAGATTCTCCTCCCGCCGCGCAGTCCCCTTCAAATCCGGCGCATCCAGACTCACCCAGCTACCGTATTTCATGTGAAGTGTTTAACGACATGTGGGTGCCCCATCCTAGCCGCGCTCTTTGCGGTTAGGGTGGGATACCACGACTCTCGCCCAACCGGTAACACTCTGACCGAAAATGCTCTAAAATCGCAGCATCAAGCCGTCAACGGCCGCCCGAAGCTGATCGCTCCACTTCGACCTCAGGATGCACCGTTGGCGGGATGGACGTATCGAGGCGCCAACGCCCGGGACAACCCCATGCCAAGCAACCCGCCAACTCGACTCTCCCTTGCGAGCCTTGCCTGCGCCGCTCTCATCTACCTGATTCCTCCCCATGCCAATGGGCAAGCGAAACAGCCTGCCGCACCCTCGCCCACCAACTCAACCCTGCCGCCCACCCAGCCCACCGCTGCACCCATGATGCAGGCGCCTCCCGCAGCCATCCGCCAGTATCCCCAGTATTCTCAAGACCCACGGCACGCGAGGGTGGCTTATACCCAGGGCCTGCTCTTTGTCTCCGCCGACAACTCCAGCCTCAATCAGATCCTTCGTCAGATTTCGCACGAAACTGGTATGAAGATCAGCGGCGGCGTTGCCGACGAGCGCGTCTTCGGCCGCTATGGTCCATCCGCGCCATCACAGGTCCTCGCCGCGCTGCTCGACGGCACCGGCAGCAACATGCTTCTGCTTCACCGCAACGGCAACTCCCCCGCCGAACTGGTTCTTACCCCACGCCAGGACGGCCCTACCCCGCCGCCTCCCACGGCCCCCGTCTTCAACGAATCACCCGAATCGGCCGCCGAATCCGAAACTGCTCGCGACGCGGACCAGAACCAAGCCCTAACCACCGTGTCTCCACCCGCTTCGAACGGTCCCCCTGTCTCGTCCGGATCCACCGGTCCGCCCCCAGCGGCAACCAACGTGCCCTTATCCCCCAACGGCGTCAAAACCCCGCAGCAGATCTACGACCAGCTCGAACGTCTGCGCCTGCAAGCAACCCCTCAGTAGAGCGCCTGCCACACAGATTTTTCGCAGCCCTGCACCGATCCCGGCTCCGAGCTTATCCCTTCGCCACCTGGGCCGTTCCCGCCACATGCCCGGGCGTCTTCTGTGCCGCCACCTGCCGCGCATGGATCCGGAACACCTGAAACATCCCAACGCATAGGCCATAGGCCAGGAGCACCCCCGCACCAAGGGAAACCAGCACCGCACACACCAGCATAATCGTCGAACTCACATCCGCTCCTTCGGTCCAATCCGAACCAATTCCACTTTCGGCAGGCTTGTAGGCCGCCAACTATCGCTTTCCTGCGCTATTGTTACAAAGCTGCCGCCGATTGCAATGACCCGAAACGGTGATGTGTTGTTGACTCGGATTCATCTCCCCCGGCCCCCGGTTGCTTCCGGTCGTTTGGCCTGCTGCTTGGTCGTCCCGCATCCCATCGAATGTTCGCCGTAGCTGGTCGCTTCCCGGGTTCCTCCTCTGACTGTTGCGGCTTAGTGAGCACCCGCAGGTGCTCCTCGCCGCATGTCGTATCCTAGAAGCTTGGGAAATTTGGCCGAACGCCGCCCATATCACTCGATGGCCATCACACACATTACCGTCCGCGGCGCCCGCCAGCACAACCTGCGCAACGTCAACGTCAGCATCCCGCGCAACACCCTCACCGTCGTCACCGGCCTCTCCGGCTCCGGCAAATCCTCCCTCGCCTTCGACACCATCTACGCCGAAGGCCAGCGCCGCTACGTGGAGACCTTATCGGCGTACGCAAGACAATTCTTAGATCAGATGGAGCGCCCCGATGTCGACGCCATCGACGGCCTCTCTCCCGCCATCTCCATCGAACAGAAGACTACCTCCCGCAGCCCCCGCTCCACCGTCGGCACCATCACCGAGATCTACGACTACCTCCGCCTCCTCTACGCCTCCGTCGGCCAGCCTCACTGCCCCAACTGTCACCGCCCCATCACCCGCCAATCCGCCGAGCAGATCGTCGAGCGCATCGCCAGCTTGTCTCCCGGCGAACGCATCACCGTCTATGCTCCCATCGTCCGCGGCCGCAAAGGCGAGTTCCG
Organism: Edaphobacter sp.; assembly: GCA_965277545.1. GTDB lineage: Bacteria > Acidobacteriota > Terriglobia > Terriglobales > Acidobacteriaceae > Edaphobacter. Next base: position 2,796,448 of record OZ255826.1, on the reverse strand, counting down.
CGAAGAACTCGAAGCCCTCGACCAGCAGGGCTTCCGCGCCCGCATCGACGGCGAGATGACCGAGCTCACCGAAGGCATGCGCCTCGAAAAGCGCAAGAACCACACCATCGAAGCCATCGTCGACCGCATCATCCTCAAACCCCTCCCCGCCAGCCCGGATGCCTCGCCGGCTCCCCCCTCTCCGGGTGCCCCACCCTCACCGGCAGTCTCATCGTCGGTGAGGGTGGGTTCCTCTCCATACGACACCAGAAGACTCGAAACCTCCGTCCTCAAAGCCCTCCAGATGGCCAACGGCCTCGTCCTCATCGCCATCCACGGCATGGACGAAACCCTCTACTCCTCTTCCATGGCCTGTCCCGACTGCGGCATCAACGTGCCCCGCCTCGAGCCCCGCAGCTTCTCCTTCAACTCCAACTACGGCGCCTGCCCCGAATGCCATGGCTTGGGGAGCATCTACGACTTCGATCCCGCCAAGACCATCACCGACTGGTCCAAGCCCCTGCTCGACGGCGCCATGGGTCCGGGCTCCGGTTCCGCCTACCTGCTCCGCCTCATCAAGCTCGCCGCCGAAAAGTACAAGATCAACATCAAGCAGCCCTTTGAAGACCTCACCCCCGAACAGCAGAACCTCTTCCTCTACGGGCCCCCGCGCAACGAGGCCGGCCGCACCGGCTTTCACGGCATCTTCAATTATCTCCGCGCCAATCTCGAAGACACCAAATCCGAAGGCTACCGCGAGTACATGATGCAGTACATGTCCGCCACCCTCTGCCCGCGCTGCCACGGCAACCGCCTCCGCCCCGAATCCCTCGCCGTTACCATCCCCATCCATGCCGCCGCCACTCCGGATGCGGGTTCCACAACCCCGGGTCCGGGTGCCCCATCCTTCGCGTCTTCTGCGAAGGGTGGGTCGCAGGGTGCCCCAGGTCTCGATTCTGAGACCTGGGATGGAGCGCCACAAAGACCCGCAGAGGCCCACGAACTCTCCATCGCCGCCTTCACCAACCTCCCCCTCGACCGCGCCCTCACCGCCGCCCGCGGCATGAATTTCACCGGCCGCGACCGCATCATCGCCGACCGCCTCCAGCGCGAGATTATTGAGCGCCTCGAATTCCTCAACGCCGTAGGCCTCGGCTATCTCGCCCTCAACCGCTCCGCCGCCACCCTCTCCGGCGGCGAAGGCCAGCGCATCCGTCTCGCCACACAAATCGGCTCCCGCCTCCGCGGCGTCCTCTACGTCCTCGACGAGCCCTCGATCGGCCTTCATCAGCGCGATAATCAGCGCCTCATCAATGCCCTCGAAGACCTCCGCGACCTCGGCAACACCGTCCTTGTTGTCGAGCACGACGAAGACACCATCCGCAAGGCCGACTACGTCCTCGACCTCGGCCCCGGCGCCGGCAAGAACGGCGGCTTCCTCATCGCCAACGGCACCCCTCAGCAAATCATGGACAACCCCGCCTCCATCACCGGCCAATACCTCGCCGGCAAGATCGAGATCGTCGCCCGCGCCAAACCTCGCACCCTCACCGACAACTGGATCACCGTCGAAAACGCCCACTCCCACAACCTGCAAAACGTCACCGCCCACTTCCCTCTCGGCGTCATGACCGTCATCACCGGCGTCAGCGGCAGCGGAAAATCTACCCTCGTCAACGACATCCTCTATCGCTCCCTCGCCAAAGAGCTCTACGGCAGCCGCGAAGAACCCGGCCAGCACGGCAAGGTCATCGGCATCGACCAGCTCGACAAGGTCATCCAGATCGACCAGTCCCCCATCGGCCGCACCCCGCGCTCCAATCCAGCCACCTACACTGGCGTCTTCACCGCCATCCGCGACCTCTTCGCCATGCTCCCCGAATCCCGCGAGCGCGGCTACAAGCCCGGCCGCTTCTCCTTCAACGTCCAGGGCGGACGCTGCGAGGCCTGCCAGGGCGAAGGCCAGCGCCGCATCGAGATGAACTTCCTCCCCGACGTCTACGTCCTCTGCGAAGTCTGTAACGGACGCCGTTACAATCAGGAAACCCTCTCCGTCAAGTTCAACGGCTACTCCATCGCCGACCTCCTCGACCTCCCCATCGCCGACGCCGTCCCCATCCTCAAAGACATCCCCACGGTCAATATTAAGCTCCAGACCCTCGTCGACGTTGGCCTCGGCTACATCCATCTCGGCCAGTCCGCAACCACCCTCTCCGGCGGCGAAGCCCAGCGCATGAAGCTCGCCCGCGAGCTCTCCAAGCGCCAGACCGGCCGCACCCTCTATCTCCTCGACGAGCCCACCACCGGCCTTCACTTCGACGACGTCCGCAAGCTCCTCGAAGTCCTCCACCGCCTCACCGACCTCGGCAACACCGTCATCATCATCGAGCACAATCTCGACATCATCCGCAACGCCGACTACATTCTCGACCTCGGCCCCGAAGGCGGCGAAGGCGGAGGCCGCATCGTCGCCCACGGCACCCCCGAACAGATCGCCACCGTCGCCGAATCCCACACCGGCAGCTTTCTCGCCCGCCACTACACCGCCCATGCGAGCGACTTCGCCAGCCGCAACGGCCAAAGCCACGCCGGCCCCCAGCCCTTCCACCTCGCCGCCCCAGATAGAAAGAAAGACGTCCGCGGCAAATTCATCGCCCTCGAAAAGAAGACAGGCCGCGCTCAGCCCAGCTCCATCAAGCCCGCCGAAGGCCGCCCCGCCAAACCCGCAAAGAAGGCCGCGAAGACCCCGAAGAAGGCCGCAAAATGACCCCTTCCTCAAACGCAATCTCCATCGACAAACAGATGAATCGTCATTTCGACCGAAGCCACGCAGTCTCATCGCGTGGCGAAGCAGAGAAATCCCCGCATTCCGGTCTTTCGATCTTCGAGAGAAGAGATCGTCATTTCGACCGAAGCCACGCAGCCTCATCGCGTGGCGAAGCGGAGAAATCCCCGCATTCCGCTTTTAATATGTCACGCGCCGGGTGTCCCATAGCTTGCCCTGAGGTCGTCGAAGGGTCCTGCTTCTGGGACATGGGCCTCGTGCGCAGCACGACCGCCTTCTTCCACCCAAATTCAGATCCCTCCCACCCTCAGGCCCGCAGCCAGTCCGACGTCCCCGCCGTCGTTCGTCCCATCCTCCCCGACGGCGAAGCCATCCTCCAGCCGCCCATGGACAACACACCCAACGACGCCCCTAAAGACCCTCCCACCCGCATCCCCAATCTCGCCCACGCCCTCCTCTTTCTCACCCTCGCCGGCCTCCTCCTCATCCTCACCCAGCTCGCTCTGCTTCCCCTCACCCACACCAGCCTCGCCGCCGCCAAAGACGCCTTTCCCCCCAAGCTCCTCATCGCCTCCGAAGCCCTCACCTATCTCGCCACCATCGCCATCTCCTGGTTCCTCTTCCCCCTGCTCTGGAAGCGTCCCTTCCCCGAAGGCATCCACGCCAATCCCGATGCCGTCCGCCGCAACGCCCTCAAACTCATCCCCATCGGCATCGCCCTCTCCCTTCTCGTCCAGGCCGCCTCCTCGCTCGCCACCCTGCCCAAAAGCATCCCCATTGACGACTTCTTCCGCACCCCCTCCGACGTCTGGCTCATCGCCCTCTTCGGCACCCTGCTCGCTCCGCTCTTCGAAGAGATCACCTTCCGCGGCTTCCTCCTGCCCGCCTTCGCCACCGCCTACGACTGGATCGCGCTCCCCCGCACCGAAGCCGCGCGCGACCTCTGGAACTCGAACAACAAAATCTCCCGTCCCGCCTGGGCCTTCTCCGCCGTCCTCACCAGCATCCTCTTCGCCGCCGTCCACGGCCAGCAGGTCGCCTTCGCCTGGCCCGTCCTGCTCCTCCTCTTCACCGTCGCGCTCATCCTCGCCGCCGTCCGCCTCCGCCTCCGCTCCGTCCTCGCCTCTACCCTCATCCACGCCAGCTACAACTTCACCATCTTTCTCACCGCCTTCCTCGCCACCGACGGCTTCCGCCACCTCGACAAAATGGCCCGCTGAACCAACCGCGTTTGGTCCTTACGTTGCCTTTCTGGTTGTCACCCTCGCAGAGGATCTGCTGTTGCTCTTGCTTTTCTCGTTGTGATTCTCGAAAAGGAACTGCTGTTCTCGCCTGACACGCAGGCTATTGAAGTTGCTTCATGCACATGTCATGCACATGTACTACAATGTCCTCATGTCCACTCCCTCCCAGCCCGTCTCCACTCGCACCGTAGTCCTACTCCGGGCCAGTGAGCGCAAACGCCTCGAAAAACTCGCCCGCGCCGAGCAGGTCTCCTCCGGCGAAATCCTCCGCCGCTCCCTCCACGCCTACGAACAACAGACCTCCGCCTCTGAAAAAGAAGCCCTCGCCACCCTCCTTACCGACATGAACACAGCCCTCGACGGAGCCCTCGCCTCCATCCGCTGCGCCCGCACCGAGGTCCACGCAAACCTTCAGAAAATCCAGGCCATGAAGCAGGCCAAAGCATGACCCTGCTCGCCGAAGCCTTTGCCACCACTAAAAAAATTCTTCTCGTCAGCGAAGAGCTCACCCGTCTCTCGGAAGAGACCAAACTCCTCTCCCGCGCCGTCACCGACCACGAGCGCCGCCTCATCCGCATCGAAACCACCATCGAAATTGCCCAGCGCGGCTCCCATCTCACCCTCCCCGGCAACTGATCGCTCCTCACCCTGCCTCGTCCATCGCGACCCATTCCAATCGCCGAAGACTCTGATCGCTCCTAGAACTCCACCGGAAACATGCTCTCAATCCGAAACTCCTGCGCCGTCACATCCTGCGGCAAGCCAACCGTCGCAATCATCGAAAAATAAGAGGTCCTCTCGCCGCCGCGAACAAACGTGATCGGCAACACCGCGCTCCCGCTCCTCCGTCCGACGCTCAACTGCCGCACTCCCGGATATTGCTTCAACTCCTCCAGCAGCTCGTTCGTCCTCTTATCGGCGACATGTCCCACGGCCTCCCGATACACCCGCTGCAGAAGCCCCGCGGCCACCTCATCCCAGTTCTCGATGAAAGGCCTCATCCCATCCGGATCAAACATCAGGTGCAGTAGATTTCTCGGCTCCTTTCTCTTCGATAGATCCACGAAAGACCCAAAAAAGCGAGGTGACGCAGCATTCGTCTTCAGAACGTTCCAGTAGCGGTCCAGCACGATGGCCGGATGCGGTTCCTGCTGTTCGAGCATCCGGTCGATCACCCGCGTCACCACGGCCATCTCCGGAGCCTCCCACCTGCTTTCGAAGTACACCGGGGCATATCCCGACGCGAGCAGCAGAATGTTCTGCTCCCGCAGAGGAACATCCAGGGTCTTCGCCAGATGCAGCAGCAGCTCCCGGCTCGGAACACTTCGTCCGCTCTCCACAAAGCTGATATGGCGCTGAGAGACGCCCGCATCCAGAGACAGATCAAGCTGGCTCTTTCCGCGCTTCTGTCTCCAGTAGCGCAGGAAGCCGCCCAGCTCCTGCTCCGGTTGCTGCGCCATCAGGTTGGAAGCCATCATCGTATCCCTCCGCCGCACCCCGCTGCCATGCCTGCTAGGGAGCTTCTGATCCGGAACTGTTACGCGCTATCGCCATCATCCTGACCATCAAGCGAAGCGAAGAAGAAGAATCTCGATGAGCCCCCGAAACTGTCTGAAAACTTTCAGAAGTCGTCATTTCGACCGGAGCCGCGCAGTCTCATCGCGCGGCGCAGTGGAGAAATCCCCGCATTTTCGCCTTTGCCTATGCATATAATTTGCCGTCAAATCTCAATTGTCGCAGTTCTAAAAACAGATTCTTAGACAGCCCACACATTCAAAAACTTACCCTTTCCATTTGATCAAGATTTTTTAGAACTGCACCGGGCCCACTGCGCCAATCCAGCTCCGTACTTTGGTCGTATCGGCCTCGTCCATATAGAAAAAGTGAGTCATCACCGGCTTGACAGTAGGCTTGGCGCCGTCATCCGGCTTCATCGTCACAATCCCGCGAAAGAGCTTGATCGATCCTCCATCCCAGTACTCGACCACGTCGTGGTGTGCTGTAAACCCCGTGTCGATGAAGGCGCGAAGATTCTCGCGGATGGCTTTTCGCCCGTTCCACTCCGCCACGCCCAGCCTGCAGGTCGCATCCTCGACAAAGCAGTCAAAACCTTTCCCGAACGTCTTATCGTCGACCTCTTTCCAGAAAGCGAGCAGCCATTCCGGCGGTGGCATCTTCGTCATCGTCATTGTCGTCATTGCATTCTCCTGTTCGAAAACTCATATCGGTTTACTTCTGTTTTCAATCCTCAACCATTCCATGACCACCCGCAATTACCTCCGAGGTAAGTAAATTGCTGTCATCTGACCCTAAGTGCTTGCTGTCATCCTGACCCTTGAGCGAAGCGAAGGGGAAGGATCCTGATACCCTTCATACAGCCCATACCCCCAGCAACTTTCTACCTGGATTTCGAATGCTTAGCTGTCAAACACGCCATGCAACCAACCACTTCTAACTTAAAAGCCATCCCGCAGATCAAAAAACCTTGTCAAGGCCCCAAACCACCTAACTTCATCATTCCAGGCCAAATAGAGTTGGCGTAGGAGTTTCGTTCGATCTGGTAAGATAACAGTAACAAGAAAAAGTTAGCCGCAACTGGCGACTGAGCGTTCTCTGATGAACGAGCAAACCCTTTAGAATCTATGCTTTGACCGCTAACCCTCTAGAATTTAAATTTTGTGAGGATCGATCACGGCAAGATGTTCAAAATAGAAGATTTATTCGTACCCCGGGGGGGTACGCAGTTCAGAAGGATAGAACACACCCCTTCGATGCCCCCGCCCGGGCACCAAAGGTCGGTTCGTTATTCATGTACCAGTCCCAGGATCGTCAGTGCGCAGACGCATCTTGCCTCGGGGAATGAGCCGGTCCGCTGGGCACTGCGGCTAGCCTAGCCTCATGACCAGACATTTGGCGGCGCCCCCTGCCTTCAGGAACTCCGTCAGTTCGATCTGAACCACTTGAAATCCCTTTGCTTCAAGCTCGGTGCTCAGCTCCCCGCTCACGCGATTCAGGATGATCGTACGGTCCACATTGATCGCATTGCAGGCAAAACAAACCGCATCGGCCTCCTTCACCAGGATGCGCCTTTCCGCCGGGTAGAATGCTTCAATCCGCGATCGCGAGCGCTCATCGAAAGCGTCCGGGAAGTACATCGCATACCCGCCTGCTAGAGGCGCAAAGCACGTATCGAGATGGTAGAAGCGGGGATCTGTCAGGTGAAGCGGAACCACTTCGATGTCCCAGGCTTCCCGCAAAGCCTGGTGGCTCGACGGCGCCGTCCGCGGTCCATAACCGGCCCACAGCCGCATGCCGTCCACGCTGAACAGCGCATCGCCTTCGCCCTCAAAGGGGGTCGCGCGCGCAACGTCGACGATGCGGTAGCCCGCCTCACGGAACCAGCGCCGGAAGTGCGGCTCTTCGCCCTGACGCTCGGCGTGAAAGAAGCTGCTGATGACAACCGTGCCCTCGCGCTCCAGCCCGGCATTGGCAGTGAACACCATATCGGGAGAACCTGCTTCGGGAGTGACGAGACGAACTTCGGCGATACAGCTCACCGCTTCATAGAGCCGCTGCCATTGCTGCGCCGCGCGTTCGCGTGAGGAGCCGTGGACGTTGCCCGCCATCCAGGGATTGATGACGTAGTCCACGTCGTAGAGCGTCGGCGGACACATCAAAAAGGTAGGGTGCTGCGAAAAGGCGGCCGCCGGAACGGCTGAGGTGATCTCGAGGGGCTGGGTGCTCATGACAATGTGTCTCCATAACCACCATGGAGCATCACAAAACCCGCGTCAACACGAATCATTATCCATTTGTAACGGTTATTTATACATATAGGCGATCCCCAGTTTATGTTCTGCTGCGTCTGAGCCGGAGAGAAAAAGTGGCAATGGCAAGAGCTTGGGTTAGTCCTGAAACTGTCTCTGTTCCATCGCAGAACTCTCGCCCTTCCTGCGCGAGACTCGATGCTGGAGCAGGGCTCTGCTGAACCGATGCGCTGGCAAACCTAGTCTTCGAAGGTGTCCCTCGGCGGGTCGCAAAGCGAGCGATTCCGGTATCCTCACCAAAGCATGCAACGCATTCTGACTGCCGTCCTTCTCATCCTCGCCGTCTTTGCTTTGATCTTCTTTGGCCAGCTTTGGATGATCACCCTCTTCAGCGCCATCGTCGCTGAGCTTGCCGTCTACGAGTACCTCAAGCTTGCCGCCGTCGGCGCCGAAGCCCATGGCGCAAAGCTCCGCATCCCGGTTTGGTGGATGGTTCTAGGCACCGCCCTCGCGTTCGCCGTCACGCTGCCGAACTTTCCCATCGAAGCGCAACTGCCGGTTCTGAGTGCCCTTACGCTTGCGCTCTTTGCTTGGAATGGCCTTCGCGCTCCCTTGATTCAGGTTCTTCCGGACACCGCGCAGGGCCTCTTTGGCCTTCTCTACATCGCCTATCCGATGACCCTGATTCCTCTGCTCTGGAAGCAGGAGGACGGCCCCGCGCTTGTTCTGTTTCTTATGGTCTGCGTCTGGACCGGTGATATTGCCGCACTTTACCTCGGCCGGGCGTTCGGACGCAGAAAGCTCGCGCCGCGATTGAGTCCCGGCAAGACCTGGATAGGTGCCATAGCCTCCATCTTTGGCAGTGTTCTTGCCGCTGCGCTGGTAGTCGAGATTGCGAATGCGCTCACCGCGCGCGGCAACCTGCTGCTTCACATCTCTCAGCCGCTTTGGCAGAGTCTGCTGCTTGCCGCAGTCCTGAACATGGCCGCCCAGCTCGGCGATCTGCTCGAATCCGCGATCAAACGCGGTGCCGGCGTGAAGGATTCGGGCACGATGCTACCTGGACACGGCGGCGTGCTCGATCGCATCGACGCCTTGCTGCTGGCAGCCCCCGTGCTCTGGTTCATCCTGCTGTTCAAGGATTACTTCGGATTCGGCCGCTTCTAGCCCGCAAAGGCAAATCTCCTGAACGTGTAGAGCGGCCATGATTTTCGACGCCGTTTTCACCCAAGGAAAAACGGCCCTGCACACCCATTGGGGACTCTATAGGATCAGGAGCTTTGCTCTAGGTATCGAGCGCCTTCGCGTTCTGTTCCGCTAGCGCAAACTCCTCGGGCGTATTCAGATTGGCAAACCACAGATGTCTCGTCTCCTGCTGAGCGATAGTCGGCACCCACCTCGACTCCGCTTCATGCTCATCTTGTCCGAGCATCACGGGGGACCCGTCGTCTCCCAACGGAAAGTTGAAAAAGCTCGTACCGGACGGCAGCCCCTGCTTGACGTCCAGCTCACGCCCAATCGCGTTGAACAAAGGAAACAGTCTGAACTCGCTCCGTTGCATCGCCCGCTTAACATACGGCCTTACATCCTGGTGCAGCATACAAAGAGCAGGTTGCGGATATCCGCCGGCCGTGAAGATCGCCAGCCGGACGCCATCCTTCTGGCGTTGTTGCACCAACTCCATCCACCAACCCAGAAGGGTCGAAGGAAGAAACGGCACGTCGACCGGCATGAACAAGTTCCACTCCAACCTTGTTTGCTCGAGCGCCGCCTCAATCCCGCTCAGCGGGCCGCAATCCTCATGTAGATCCTCGATCACGGGAGCAAAAGCACTCAGCTCCGATCGATTGCCGAGAAGATAGACCTCGCTGCAGACGCGCCGCAGTTTGAGGACGGCATGCAGCGCAAGCGGCTTCCCCGCAAGTTCCAGCAAAGCCTTGTCCCGCCCCATGCGTGAGCTCTTGCCTCCCGCCAGAACATACCCGCCGACCGGGGATGGCCGTCGCGAGGCCATCAGGCGCTTAGACCACACAGGAAACGCACGATCGACTCGATGCCCCGGTGGAAGTTCGCCAGGTTAAATTTTTCATTCGGAGCATGGAGATTGTCATCGGGAAGACCGAAGCCCATCATTACCGTGGGGATCTTCAACTCACGCACAAAGTCGCCGACAACAGGGATCGATCCGCCGCCACGCACAAACACCGTCTCCTTACCGAAGACCTCACGCATCGCCGACGTCGCCGCGCGCACGAACCGGTTGTCAGTGCTTACAACGATCGGATCGCCTGAATGAATGAGCCGTACCTCAAGCACAATTCCTCTCGGCGTGATGGACTCAACATACGCCTTGTACTTGGCAAATGTCTCAGCCGGGGTCATGTCGGGCACCAGCCGCATGCTGATCTTCGCCAACGCTTTGGCCGGAATCACCGTCTTCGCCCCGGCGCCGATGAATCCGCCCGGTATTCCATGCACGTCCAGCGTCGGCCTCGACCATGTACGTTCCAGCACGCTGAATCCAGCCTCGCCGACGAGTTCAACCGATCCTATCTCATTTTCTCGGTACCACTCCTCATCGAACGGAAGCGCCTTCCACGCCTTCAGCTCTTCGTCGCTCGGCTTGGTTACCTTGTCATAGAACCCTGGAATGAGAACTCTTCCGTCTGCGCTCTTCAGCTGCGCAATGACCTGAGCGAGTGCGACAAATGGGTTTGGCGCCGCCCCGCCGTACATGCCGGAGTGCAGATCCGTACGCGCCCCCCGCGCCTCTATCTCCGTATAGATCATGCCGCGCAGACCCACACAGAGCGTAGGCAGCTCCGGTGCAAACATCTCGGTGTCCGACACCAGCGCGACGTCGGCCCGCAGTTGCTCTCCATACTTGCGCACGAAGGTTGCGATTCCCTCCCCTCCAATCTCCTCCTCGCCCTCGACGATCACGCGCACGTTCACCGGCAGAGTCCCGCCGCCTGCGGCCATCAGGGATTCCAGCGCCTTCACGTGCATCCACATCTGCCCTTTATCATCGACAGCGCCTCGGGCGTAGATGTTGCCGTCGCGCTCCGCCGGTTCGAACGGCGGCGACGTCCACTCCTCCAGCGGCTCAGCCGGCTGCACGTCGTAGTGCCCATAGCAGAGGACTGTCGGCGCTGCGGCATCATCGGCCCCTGCCGTAGCATGCAGCCAATCCGCATAAACAAGCGGATGCCCGATCCTCGGAGGAATCATCCGCGACTGGCCCGCGGCGTCCGTGATCACCTCTTCCGCGGTGCCGGTCTCGATCAGGCGAACGTTTTCCATGCCGATGCGCTTCAGCTCAGCCGCCACGAACTCAGCGGCTTGCCGTACATCTCCCACCCGCTCAGGATCAGTCGAAACCGAAGGAATTCTCAGCAACGCCTTCAACTCTTCGACGAACCGGTTTCGGCTCTGTTGTGCAAACGTCACTGCCGCCATTTTCATCATCTTCGGTCTCCTCAAACTCATCCTAGTGACGGGAGGTCATGTTTGTGCGGAGTGCAGTATACAGGTCCGCCCCTGCTGTTGAGATTGCTGTTGCCGTGTCGAACCATCATCTTGCATTCATCCTAAATGGGTATGAGTGGTGTTCAGAAGTTAGCGAATGATGGCGAAGTGAATCCACCCGTGCTGCCAAAACATCTGAATTTGCGTCACACTCTACACACTTACATGAAACCTGACATACCTACGCCCAACAACAGGAGAGAATTGAAGAGTCCTATGAAGAAGACAAACTTAGGCTGTCGCTTTCCTGTGAATCTGTCTCTGTCGCTGTTACTTTTCGCCGGGATTGCAAACGGCCAGGCGAATCAGATCGCCACTCTCCCGGACGCTCCCGAAATCGAGCACAGTGGAACCGGGGTGTCCTCCAGCTTCGAATCCGCTACAGGCAGCGAAGCGACAGTCCAGCAGACGGAAGCCGATCCGTCCAAGTCACAGCAGGCGAATGACAAACTTAGAGCAGAGGCGGCAGCAGCCGGACAGGGTCAGCAAACCAAACGCATTCTCTTCATCTTCCCAAACTTTCGGGCCGTCAGCGCCGATGCCCATCTTCCTCCGCAGACCGTGAAGGATAAGTTCACGACGGCCACACACGACAGCTTCGACTACTCTTCCATCGTCATACCCGCCGCCGTCGCAGGGTATAACCAGGCCCGAAAGAATACACCTGAGTTTCATCAGGGAGCCGCCGGGTACGGCCGTTATTTCTGGCATAGCTTTGTTGACCAGACTAGCGAAAACTACTTTGTCGAGTTCATTGTCCCTACAATTACCCGTGAGGATACACGCTACTACACGTTGGGCCACGGAGGCTTTCTGAAACGCGCCGGCTATTCACTCAGCCGCGCCGTCATCACGAGAAATGACGAGGGCCAGGACACGTTCAACATCAGCGAAGTAGTCGGTGCAGGCGCCGCAGCGGGCATCTCAAACCTCTATTACCCGCGTGCGCAACGAAGCTTCAGCAACACCGCTGGCCAATGGGGCCAAAATATCGGCATTGATGCAGCCACCTTCCTGGCTCATGAGTTCTGGCCCGATATCAACCATGCACTTTTCCACGGCAAAGATTAAATCGGATTACGAGCCCACTGCACTCTCACATGAGCTTTGGGCTTCCGAGCGAACACGACCATCTTGCCGACACAGCTATTCAACCGGCGGATCAAGCGCACCATAAAGCTCCTGCCGTAGGCTGATGCCTCAATCCGGCTGCACCATTGCCTGCGAAGCGTTCGAATGCGCTCCCAACCATTTACACTAATGGTTGGGAGAAGGTGAGCCCACGAAGGACACCAGTTTTGTTCAACTCAGTTGCAGCTAAACTCTTTGGCACCAGCAATGAACGCGCGATCAAGCGGCTGATGCCTCTGGTCGCTCAAATCAATGCTCTCGAGCCGGAGACGCAATCGCTTACAGACGATGCACTTCGCGTCAAGACTGCGGAATTCCGCCAGCGTATCGCCACCGCCATCGAAGGCATCGAGGATGCCGACGAGCGCTACACTGCCGAGAAGGTTGCTCTCGATGCCGTTCTGCCCGAAGCCTTCGCAGTGGTTCGCGAAGCTGGCAAGCGCGCGGTCCAAATGCGCCACTTCGACGTGCAGTTGATCGGCGGCATAGTTCTTCACTCCGGCAAGATTGCAGAGATGAAGACCGGTGAAGGCAAGACTCTCGTCGCGACGCTTCCCTGCTATCTCAACGCGCTCGCTGGCCGCGGCGTCCACGTGGTCACCGTCAACGATTACCTGGCCAAGCGCGACGCAGAGTGGATGGGCAAAATCTATGGCTTTCTCGGCCTCAGCGTCGGCGTGATTGTCCATGATCTGTCGGACGACCAGCGCCGCGAAGCCTATGCGTCAGACATCACTTACGGTACGAATAACGAATTCGGATTCGATTATCTCCGCGACAATATGAAGTTCGAGCTCAAGGATCAGGTTCAGCGCGGCAATTACTACTGCATCGTGGACGAGGTCGACTCCATCCTGATCGATGAAGCCCGTACTCCGCTGATCATCTCCGGTCCGACTGATCAGACGACTGACAAGTATGCCCGCGTCAATCTCATCATTCCCAAGCTTGAGCAGGGCGAGTTAATCGAGACACTCGAGAACAAGACCTGGTCCGGCGATTTTGTCATCGACGAAAAAGCGCGCGCGGTCACCATTACCGACGAAGGCTGGGAGAAGATCGAAGGCCTGCTGGGCATTGGCAACATTGCCGACCCGGAGAACTGGGATCTCAAGCATCACGTCGAAGTGGCTGTCAAAGCGCACAACCTTTACAAGCGCGATGTTGAGTACGTCGTGAAAGAAGGCGAAGTCATCATCGTCGACGAGTTTACAGGGCGTCTTATGCCCGGAAGGCGGTGGTCCGACGGCCTGCATCAGGCTGTCGAGGCAAAGGAGGGGGTCGCGATCCGTAAGGAAGATCAAACTCTGGCCACGATAACCTTCCAGAACTATTTCCGGCTGTATAAGAAGCTCTCCGGCATGACTGGGACTGCCGAGACCGAGGCGGCCGAGTTCGACAAGATCTATAAGCTCGATATAGTCGTCACTCCGACGAATCGGACGATGCAGCGTATCGAGAACGCCGACGTCGTCTTCCGCACTTCGAAGGAGAAGTACTTTGCTGTTGCCGATGAGATCGTCCGTCTTCATGACCTAAAGCAGCCAGTTCTGGTCGGCACTACATCGATTGAAAAGTCCGAGCTGCTCAGCGAAATACTCAAGCGCAAAGGCGTTCGCCACGTCGTCCTCAACGCCAAGTTTCACGAAAAAGAAGCAGAGATTGTCGCCCAGGCGGGGCGGCTCGGCATGGTTACGATTGCTACGAACATGGCCGGCCGCGGAACCGACATTCTGCTTGGGGGAAACGCAGAATTCATGGCGCGCCAGGATCTGGTTCGCAAGCAACAGGCTCGTGCAGTCTCCGCTGCCGAGGGCACGATCAATCCTGTCGCGGGCCCCGGGATGGTTCGCTTCTACTACAGCGGACAGGAGTTCGAAACCATCCAGCCTGCGTGGGACTCCGCCACTGCAGCACACGAAGGCGCAGCGAAAGCAGAACACGATAAGGTGATACAAGCAGGCGGCCTCCACATTCTCGGCACGGAGCGTCACGAGTCTCGCCGCGTCGACAATCAACTTCGCGGGCGCGCCGGTCGTCAAGGCGACCCAGGATCTTCACGATTTTATCTCTCGCTGGAAGACGACCTGATGCGGATCTTCGCTCGTGAGTGGGTCTCAGGACTGCTGCAGCGTCTCGGCATGGAAGAGGGCGTTCCAATCGAGAGCCGCATGATCTCAAAGCGTATCGAAGCCGCACAGAAAGCCGTAGAGACGCAGAACTTCGAGTCGCGCAAACACGTCCTTGAATACGACGACGTGATGAACAAGCAGCGCGAAGCCGTCTATGGGCTACGTCGGCAACTCATGGAAGGCATCGACCAGAAGCAGCTCATCACCGATGACTATCTCTCCACCATTCTTTCCAACATCCTCGATGAGAACGCCCCAGAAAAAGCTCATGCCGACGCGTGGAAGCTGGAGCCGCTCTTCTCCCAGGTCTACGACATCTTCGGCACCCACCTGGAGACGGACGTTGACGCTGCTCAACTCAACCGTCACGAACTCGGCGACGCCATCTTTGAGAAGCTCCGTGCCCGCTACGAGGTCAAGGAGCAGATTCTTGGCGCGCAAGCCATGCGTTATCACGAGCGCATCGTGATGCTCTCTGTGCTCGATGGTCTCTGGAAGGATCATTTGCTGGCCATGGACCATCTCAAGGAAGGCATTGGACTGCGTGGCTATGCCCAGCAGGACCCTCTCGTCGCCTACAAGAAGGAGTCCTTCGAGATGTTCGAAGGCATGATGATGCGATTTCAGGAAGATACCGCACGTCATCTTTATCGCATGCAGATTATTGGCCCCGACGGTACGCCGATTGAGTCAGCAGAACAACTCGCCGAGGCTCAGGCGCATGTACAAGCGCTCGCCGAGGCTCAGCAGGCGCACCAGCAGCAATTGGCTGCTGCGGGATCGCGACCGAGCCTGCCTCCGGGCCCCCCGCAGCACACGAACGCGCCCGGAGCCCGGCAAGCCGCCCCGAGTCGCGCACCGTCCACGACAATCGACGCTCTCGAACGGGAGTTTCAGAAGAAGAAGCAGCGCGAACTCGAACAGGCTCGCTCTGCAGGCGCAACGGCATCGGCCACCAATGGCGCTGTTCCGCGGCGCTCGGGTGAAAAGATCGGCCGCAACGATGAGTGCCCCTGCGGTTCTGGCAAGAAGTACAAGAAATGTCACGGAGCCGAAGCAAGCTAGCGGTCCTCTATGGGCAGTCTGGGCTGCCCTGAAGCTCGAAGGTCGCGTGCAGGTTAGTGGTGGCATCCACAGCATGACTTACATTTCTACTGCTCCTGATCGTCCAGAAGCAGCTTTGCTTTCGTGGCCAGAGTCATTGCGCCTTCGACATCGCCGGATTTGAGAGCGTCCTGCGCATCTCGCCAGAAGTTCCTGACCTTATTGACTTGCGCCTTTTGGCTGTCGTTCAGTTGAGCAGGCAGCGCACTCAGTCTCTTTTCGATCGCGGCTATGAGGTCCGCGGCATTTTGCCTGGTCTGCGGATCCGCCGGTGAAGCTGCCGTCAGTGCGCCGATGGAGTTCGTCTCCGCCGGAGGAGGCGCGGGAACGGGCGCAGGCGCCGAAACGGGTTCCGGCACAACGGGCGGCGCGCTTGCCTTCACAGGGTGTTTCTTTTCTCGCTTGGGCTTGGCTGCGGCTGCCGCAACTGGAATGGGCGGCAGCTTTACTTGTGGAGCCTCGATCACAGGATCTCTGGGTGCGACAGGAACACTGACTGGCTCTACCGGTGCGTGTGCAGGAAGCACAGGAGGAATAACCATTCGGTGGCGGCACCCTGCCAATCCGATGGCGGCTCCAAGGCAAAGTGTCACAGCGGTCAGCCTGTGCATGACATCGTTCGTCTGATTCAAGCTCTTTCTCCCATCGCTTTCGTGCCGATGCCGGCCGCAACAACTTTTCTACTATCCACTCCACCTCCTGCAGCAAGGGGAAGCTGGAACGTGAAGGTCGTACCCCGTTCTGACGAGTTCGTGTCCGCGTTAGAGCGAACTTCCATCGCTCCGCCATGCAGTTGCAGGATGCGGTACGTCATTGCCAGTCCAATTCCGCTCCCCTTTGGTTTGGTTGTGAAATACAGTTCGAAGATACGCGGCAACAGCTCTGCAGGTATGCCTTCCCCTTCATCGCTGACCTCTACCGAGGCCGACTGCAGTTCGTTGCGGATGCGCACCTGCAACGCACCTCCTTCCGGCATCGCCTGCATTCCGTTCAACAGAAGATTCAGCAGAGCTTGTTGAATCAACTCTGCATCGATTCGAACCATAATCGCATCGCTGGGCGCCTGGAGTCTCGCCTGAATGCCGTTTTCTTCCATCTCTGCCGCAGTGAGATCCATCACGCGCAACACCACCTGCCGCAGGTCATGCTCCTTCAAGTGCAGTTCCATGGGCCGAGAAAAATCGGCCAGTGTCTGCACCACTCGATCTAGCCGCTGCATCTCTCCCGCCAGAATGTCCACATGTCGCCGCGCACCGCCAAGGGCCTCCGAACCTCCCGGCAGCAGCTTACCGCGCAGCAGCTCCAAATGGAGCACCATGGCGTTGATAGGGTTCTTAACCTCGTGACCTACTCCGGCGGTCAACTTCCCAATCGCCGCAAGCCGGCGTGCTACTTCAAGCTCTTGTCCCAATTGCACGAACGATTCCATATTCCGCAAGGTAAGCAGCGTACCCAGGTTCGCTCCACTCGCAGTCCCATCATCGATCCGGTCCAGCGAGAACTGGACTTGCCGTCCATCTTCGAGGGTCAGCACTTGCGCGCTCACCTGACCGCCCTCGCTGAATGCCTCCAGCAATGCGGCTCCCAAGATGCTGTCCGGAAAGAAAAGCTCCTCGAGGCGCTTGCCCACAAGCTCCTGATGACGGCCGCCTTCTGGAGCCGCTCGAAAGTATGCCACTGCATCTGAAACCATGACCGCGCGATGATCCGCTGTGAACAAGAGCACACCGTCGCGCAGGGTGTCCAGCATCTGGTTCAGATTCGCCTGGAGCGCAGTATACCCAGCCTCCTGGGTACGCATCTGCTCTCCGAGGCGGTTAATCGTCTGGCTCACTCTGACCATCGCGTCACTGCCCGGCCCGATCTCCGGCATCGGCTCCGATCCTGAGCCGCCTAAGGTAAGCCGCTCCAACTCACTTCCGATCTGCTCGATAGGACGTAGTGCCGAGTTCGCCATCACACCGGCCGCCACCATGGACGCGCCGCCGGCAAGCAGCGCGAACAACATCGCAGCACGCAGCCAAGGCGCATACGAGTTCCGCAGGAAGGTCGTCCGTACGCCCACGTGGACGATGAGAAACGGAAGCCCCTTTCGCTCCAGAGACTGGGAGATGTCGAGCACCCGTGGTTTGCCGAATACCTGTCGCACCTGAAAAAGCATTCCGCCCATCTGTACGGCTGCAAGGCTGGTCCGAAACGGAGCTCGCTGATCGAGCGTATCGGGATCCGTGCTCAGCAGCGTCGTTCCGTGAGGATCAGTTACACTCACGTCCTGAACAGTAGGCGAGTACCGCACAATTGCATTCATCACATCCATCAAGGCAGTCTGGCTGCGCAGTGCGTCTACTACCGCCGCGTTAAAAGCCTGTTCACTTCCATCCGCCGGCGGGTGTGCTCGCAAGCCTAGTTCCACGGCCTGCTTGGTCATCAATAGAACCTCATGAGCCAGCACTTCGTTGGTTGCCGCCGTCTGCTCCACCCGCTGACGCAGCAACTCACCCACAAATAGCGAGGAAAGCATCAACACGATCGCGAACATCAAGGCTGTGATGGACACGACAAGCTTGGTCTTCAGCCGCATCTCTACTCCGTCACGGAAGAAGCATTCGAATATTCCTTCAGCTTGTTCTGCAGCGTCTTCGAACTGATCCCGAGAATCTCCGCGGCCTTCGTCTTGTTGTTATGCGTCGAGACCAGCGTCTTCAGAATGAGCTGACGTTCTGCTTCATCGACAGTCGTACCTACTTCCACGCGCACCGAGTTCGATTCATCCAGAGAGCGCCGCATATCGCCCGGCGCTCCATGGGTTGTCCTCACAGCAGGTTCTGCTGCCGATGCTACCCCGGCAGCTCCGCTTGGAGGAGGCGCAAATCCAGGCTCTCCGAAGTGCGGCGGCAGATGCTCGGTGCCTAACATGCCCGTTCCGGCCAGGATCACCGCACGCTCAATCATATTGCGGAGTTCCCTCACGTTGCCAGGCCACTTATACTCCTCTAACCGGATCATCAGAGAGTCCTTCAGGCCGGCAACCGTACAGTGATGGCGCTCATTCATGTCGTCAATCATCTTCTCGGCAATCGCCGAAACGTCCAACAAATGTTCCCGCAGCGGAGGCATATGAATGTTGAAGACGTTCAAACGATAATAGAGATCTCCGCGCAACTCTCCGTTGGCCACCGCCTTCTCCGGATCCTTGTTCGTTGCAGCCACCACCCTCACATCGACAGGCGTCTCAATCTTGCTGCCCAACCGGCGCAGCTTCCTGTCTTCGAGGACGCGCAGCAGCTTGGCCTGGGTCGCCATCGGCATCTCACCAATCTCATCGAGCAGCAGTGTTCCTTCCTCCGCGAGTTCAAAACACCCCGCGCGCCGCTCCAAAGCTCCGGTGAAAGCACCCCTTTCGTGGCCGAAGATCTCGCTTTCGATCAGCGTCTCTGGGATGGCCGCGCAGTTCACCGCGACAAATGGCTTAAGACGCCGCGAACTGAGGTCGTGAAGGGATCGCGCTACCAGTTCTTTGCCCGTTCCGCTCTCGCCCGTCACCAGAACAGACACGTTGGAAGAAGCGATCCTCTCAATCATGGTAAAGATCTCCATCATCTGAGGGGACGAACCAACAAGCGATCCAAGAACTCCGTTGTCTCTTAATTGCCGCCGCGTTGCTTCGAGTTCAACGTCGGTCTCCCGCTGCCGGCTGGCATTCTGCAGAATCGTTTTGAGTCGAACAGGATCTACCGGTTTCGGGATATAGTCGTAGGCGCCCATCCGCATGGCATCGACCGCGGATTCGATTGAGCCCTGCGCCGTCAGCATGACGACCGAGATCCGCTGGGGAAGCTCCCCGACCCGATTCAGCAGCTCCATTCCGTCCATGCGCGGCATCTTGAGGTCGGTCACGATGATTGCGGGAGCCCACGCTATCGCCTTTTCGAGCCCCTCGAGACCATCCGCCGCGCATTCAGCCCGGTATCCCCAACTCTCTACCAGCTCGGTCAACCCGCTCCGTGCGTGCATCTCGTCTTCAACGATCAAAACCTTTTCCAAGACAATCCCCGTTCTTTTTCATGAATAAACCCCAACAACTCAGCCAAATAAGACATATTCTAGCGTCTGAGAGGTCTCTGTCGTTCCCTGCCTGCTCATTCCGCTCCCAAACCTGCCGCAACAACACCTGGCCATCTTGGACCTGGCGCTCTTCGCCTCTTCTAAGGATATCCTTGAATCATGTTAGACCCTGAGATTGCGCCTGAAGCCTTCGCCCGCCGCCGGGAGCAGCCCGACCCGCCCGTACTGCTCGACGTCCGTGAACCGTGGGAACACCAGACCGCTAATATCACGGGTTCCATTCTCATGCCGATGGGGGAAGTTCCCTCCCGCGCGCACACCGAGCTTGATCCTGACGCAGCAATCGTTGTGCTCTGTCATCATGGGGCGCGCTCGCTCAACGTCACCATGTGGCTGCGCAATCAGGGGTTCGAGCAGGTCCAGTCGCTCGCCGGGGGGATAGACGAGTGGTCCAGAACCATCGATCCTCATATACCTCGTTATTAGCCTGCTGAATAACTAGTTTCGCGCGCAGGCCGTCTACAGGCGGTCAATGCAATCAGCCCGGCACGTTAGCCATCTTGGCGCGTGTGCTGATTATTTACAGGAACAACTCGTATTTGCCTCAATTTTGTGGCGGTGGTGAAGTCGGTGAGGGTTGTGTCTGCGCAGGCCCCGGAGCATCCTGAATGCGTGGGGTGGTCTGCCCGTCCTGTCCCTGATACGGCCCCGGTGCATCTTGGATTCTAGGCGCGTCTGGGCCAAGCCCCGTCGAGGCTGGCGGCTCAGGAGCATCCTGAATCCGAGGCTCCTCCTGGATCTGCTGCTGCTGCCTTGTAACCTGTAGCACCTCATCGTTGAGTTCGTTCTGCTGCTGTTGCGAGGCGACGCGCTGCTGTTGGAGCAATCTGGCATCCTGCCGTCGCTGTGCGGCAGCCGCAGCCTGGACATCGGGCGCCGGGCTGGCGATAGGGTTAGCTCGGAGACGCCGGCCTGAAGACGGACGTCTCTCCACGGGACCCTGGTCGTCTCCCTGGATCGGCAGAGGACCGGGAACGTCGGGCTGCGGAACATGGGGAGCGATGCGCACGGCCGGTTGCGCAGGCGGGACCGCGTGGCGCTTACAACCCTCAAGCATCATGGAGACTGCTCCGCACGTCGCCAGCAAAGCTATTGTCGTCAGCACCTTTCGCATCACGATGCCCTCTAACTGTTGGATGCGTTCGCACCGGAGGGGACTCCCGATTGCATAAACGGACCAGTCGATCGCTCGAGGCAACCATCGTCAGGAAACGGAAACCATGCCGCACGCTCGCTACATCTTTGCGCGAAGAGGCTGCGAAGGGTCGGTCAGGGAGACAGTGGCTGGTTCCTCGGCCAGGTACTTCTTCAGTAGTTCATGATGAAGACAGTACAACGCAAGCTCAAGGCGATCCGACACCCCTAACTTATCGTAGACCTTTCGAAGGTAGTTCTTGATCACCTGTTCGGTGGTTCCAATCTGATACGCGATCTCTTTGTTCCGCATGCCGCGGGTGATGCAACTGATAATTGCGAGCTCTTTCTTCGAGAGCTTCGGCTGGACCTTGGGATCGGTCAGATTCGTGGCTTGCGAGCGGTAAGCTTCAATGACCCAGCTTATCGACTGATTGTCGATCCAGGTTTCGCCTTCTGCAATCTTCCGCACACACTTGACCAGCAGATCAGGGGAGATGGACCGGGGCACGACGCCGCGTACTCCTCTGCGGTAGAGCTCTACTGTATTGGCTTCGTCCGTCTCCGAGACCTGGACAATCAGCTTGGCTTCAGGGGCCTGCCGCACGAGTTCGGGGATGGCATCGATCGTTCCGGAGATCAGCTGTCCTTCCAGCACGACGACGTCGGTGGGATACCGCTGGAGAGCGGCGTACAGATTGGCGAGCGTCTCCACCTGCGCAACCACACGCACGTCGTCTTCGAGCGCGAAGACCTTCTTCATGCCGACCCGATAGATCGCTTGAGAGTCGGCGAGGATGACGCGAATTCCCGCGGACGAGGCAATTTCTTCGGGATCTTCCTCGTTATTCCGATTTGGTTCGAAATTGACTACCGTCATAGATCATGCCTTCAAAAAATACTCGTCGATCACTGCGGCTGCCTTCTTCTGGCCGTTTTGCAGGTAGTGTCGAACCACCCGGCCAGTGCAGTGTATGGTAATGTCTGTCTCCGTGCCCATGACTGCCGAGGGCATCGCTATCGTAAACTCTATCTTGGACTCAAGCCCCGGCAGCCTGTCGCTTACGAATAGGAGTCCGTTCGCAGAGATGTTTTCGGTGACAGCCTCCACCTCTCCATCTTCGGTCTCAATCCGAAGTGCAAGTCTCATGGGAAAACGTACTGCAGTGCGAACTGGATTTTCTCCGGTCGGCTTTTGCCACTGAGCCACACGTCCCCCTTGCGATTCCGTCTGGAACTCCACGCGCCCTGCCTTTGGTAACACACTGCAGTCTACAGCACATGGGCGCTGGTTCATCCTTTTTTCTGCATCTGTGCTACTGCTCGGGGATCAGGGCGGCGGATCCCCCTATCCATGCCTGATCTCGGTTGTGGTCGACCCCCATCATTAAGCCCCTTCCGAGGCGGATCAGGCTGATGGCCGGCTGCAGGTCGCCGTAGTCGGGCCAGAGATACATGATCCGTATCTCCGCCTGCGTTTGACCGGCAGGGGTTTCGATAACCGGCATGAATGCGACGCGCTCCTGCAGAAGATAAAGGTGGCGATCGGCGGCCGGAATGGCGTTCAGCTCTGCATCCGAAGGAGCGAACTGAATCCCTTTGCCGGCGAAGGAGTAGAGCGGCTTGAGCAGGAGCTTGTCGCGATCCGCGGCTAGAGGGTTGCTGTTTCCCTGCGCATACCAGTCGTCCAGGAAGACGGCCCTTGGGACTGCAGGATGCTCGAGGTACGGCAGAGAGAACTTGCTGATCCGGAAGTACCAGTTGGGGTGGCCGGCCCATTCGACGTCGAGCTCATCGCGGTAGTCGAACGGCAGCTGGATGTGCCTGCGCTGGAGCTCGTCGACGATGGTGCGGTTGTAGATCCGGTAGACAGGTGTCTCGCGGCCGTTCCGATCATGGAAGAGGCGGTTGCCGCGCTTGCGGAGATGAGTGATGTCGACGGTTGCAATACCAAGCCTGTCTTCGTAAACGTGGAAGTCAGGCAAGGTCTTCTGGTGGTCTGGGTCGATCTCCAGCAAGATCACATTCTCCGGATCGTGCTGCCCGACGATGACCTCGAGGAGCAGATCCCAGTACGTCTTCTGGTTGAGTTCTCCTAGATGCCAGGTGAATTCTGCGTTGAGATCGTAAGCCTCCAAATACTGGCGGGCGAGCACGTCCTGGTAGCCGAAGATGGACGGAAAGGCCTGGAGTTCGACCAGTTTCGGGCTGAGAATGCCGTCCTCGCCGCGGACCAGGCCGAAGTCCACGGTCATGAAGTTGGGATGAGCGTCCTGGTTGGGGACGCGGAACGGAGCTGGAATGCACTGGTCCGAAGCCTGCATGTATTCGGGGTTGTTCAGGAGCTGATGCGTCAGCTCGATCCCGGTTTGCGTCAGGTTATCGATCAGCGATGACGCGAAAAAGCAGGGCGTCTCGGCTACGCGAAATTTGATCTCCGCGCGGGTGATTTTGTTCAGCCGCGCGAGCAGGCCGGCGTAGGCGCCAGGGGTAAAAGCAGCGTTGAACCGGTTGCGATAAGGCTGCAGCATGGGAGCTAGTGTATCCGCTGCTGCAGCCGAGCCTCTCCCACTTACGGATGCGCCGCGAGGAAGGCGTTGATCTCGGCGTACTCGTTCTCCGTGAGGCGGAAGGTTGCGGCCGGGAGTGTTCCTTCGACTTGTTTTGCGTTGCGGCCGCCTACGATTGCGGCGGTGATGGCCGGATTGTGCAGCGTCCAGGCGATTGCGACGACGCCGGCTGAGACGTTGTGGCGCGCGCCGACGGTTTCGAGGAAGCCGGCGATAGTGAGATTGCGGGAGAGCAGAGGCTCCTGATAGTTCTTCGCGTTGCGGCGGAAATCGTTCTCCGGAAAGGCGGCGACGCGCTCCTTCGACATGGCGCCGGTGAGCAGGCCGGAGTGCATAGGAGCGTAGTTGAGGACGCCGATGTTGTGCTTCCGGCAGAAGGGCAGAACCTCGGCTTCGACCGCGCGGTTGAGCATGGAATAAGGCGGCTGGTTGGAGGTGATCGGAGCGATCTTCGCGGCGCGCTCCATCTGCGCGACCGAGAAGTTCGAGACGCCGATCCAGCGCACCTTGCCTTCGCGCTGCAGGTCGGCCATGACTCCCCAACCCTCTTCAAGCTCCTCGTCGGGTTTCGGCCAGTGGACCTGGTACAGATCGATGGCCTCTACCTGGAGGCGGCACAGGCTGTCCTCGGCCTCGCGGCGGATCTGCTTCATGGAGTTCGAGACCTCACGCTTGCCGTTCCAGACCATCGTCGACTTGGTGAAGAGATATGGCTTGGCGGAGGCTGATTTCATGGCCTTGGCGACGACCTCCTCGGAGTGGCCAAGACCGTAGATCGCAGCGGTGTCGATCCAGTTGATACCGAGGTCGATGGCCTTGTGAATGGCTGCGATGGAGTCCTTGTCGTCCTGCGGCCCCCAGCCGAAGGCCCAGTCGCCGCCTCCGATAGCCCACGCGCCGAAGCCGATAGAGCTCAGTTGTAGATCGGAATTACCTAGCTGCTTCTTTTCCATAATTCCCTTCATATAAGAATCTATTAAGAAATGGCACAAGTAGAAACCTTCGAGCGACAAGAAGCAGAAGCAAAGACGAGATGCGGGGATTTCTCCACTCCGCCGCGCGATGATGCCGCGCGGCTCCGGTCGAAATGACGACCTTAGTCCCTAAGAGGCCGCTCAGGCTTCGATGAGGAACTGGCCGTCGCGCATGATCTGTTCTTCGCCTTCGGCGTCGCCGAGCCAGATGCTGAATTCGAGGCCGACGACGTCGATGTGGGTGGAGGACTTCCAGGGGGCACCAGT
Organism: Edaphobacter sp.; assembly: GCA_965277545.1. Taxonomy (GTDB): domain Bacteria; phylum Acidobacteriota; class Terriglobia; order Terriglobales; family Acidobacteriaceae; genus Edaphobacter. Next base: position 2,771,708 of record OZ255826.1, on the reverse strand, counting down.
GTGGGCGCCGTAGGGGTCTCCGAAGGCGATGTGGATGCCGGGAAACTTCTCGTCCTGGAGGATGTTGCCGATGACGCGCTCGATGCCGATGTTGGTGCCGATGGCGAACTCGCCGACCCGGTCGGAGTTGGCGTCGGTATGGGTGTAGTCCCAGAAGTCCTTCTCGAGGGCCTTGTTGTCGCTCGAAACCTTGGTGATGCGGTTGGCTTCGATGTTGATGGTGAGGGGAGTGTCGCGGAGGATGCCGTAGCGGGTGCAGAGGAAGTCGCCGACCACGCCGTCGACGACGAAGACACCGTTGACCTCGGCGGGGGCCGTAAAGCACTCGCCGCCGGGCAGGTTGCCCCATTTTTCGGTGCTGATGATGCCGGAGGTCTTGAACCAGCGGTATTCGGGGCTGAGCTCGGCGTGGATGTCGGTGCCAGCGGGGGTGGTGGCGCGGACGTAGGTAGCGGCTCGGACCTTGTCGAGAACCGTTTGCGAGAGGCGATCGACGGCGAGGAAGTCGGCGGTCATGCCCTGGGTCATGATCTCGGGGGTGATGTTGACCATGTGGGCGTGGCGCATGTGGCGGCGGTTGACGACGTCGGTCATCTGCATGCGGCTGTGCAGCTCGTTGGGCTGGACTTCGACGGCGAAGATGCTGACCTGGGAAGACTCCATGTCGGCGAGGATGGCGGCCGGCAGATCGGTCAGCGGGCGCGGCGCGAGGGCTTCGAGAACGAAGCCGTTCCAGGTGCATCCGATGGCCTCAAGCTGGGCGGCGAGCGAGGCGGCGATGGTGAGGCAGCGCTCGTCGGTGATGAGGGTGACTTTTTCGTTCGGCTGGATGCGGAGGCAGGTGGTGACGGCGTTGCGGGCTCCTGGGGTGAACTCGGCGGGGAACGGGATGGAGCGAAGGTCTACTGCTGTCGGTGCTGCCTGGTCAACCATGGAGATCTGCCTTCCGGGTGAAACATGTCCTTAGCATACTGGTTGCTGCCGGGTTACAGAAGAGCCGGAACAAGCACCCCTCCCCCCGGGTGGTATATTGCGCAAATTCTTCTATCGATGGAACTTAGCTTGGGACCTCCATCGTGCCCGTGCGGCAAATTATTGAAAACATTGGCTGTTAGCGAAGTGCATCGCGCAAATTCTTCAAAAGATTAGGCTTTTGAACCAGAAAGAGAAAACCCCGGCTTTGCGGCCAGGGCTTGCTTTTGATGCTACTTCTATTATAGCCGATGCGGGGAAACTCCTACGCCACGCGAATCTCCTTGTCTGGCGCGGGGTTTTGCCATTTAGGGGCTTGACAAGATTTTCCACAGCTTTAGGAGGGGCTTGGTTGCGTCGCCGGCGTTTTGTCCGCGACTCAGGTCGCGTTGTCGTAGTTAAAGAAGTTCAGATTAAGCCGGAAGTTGTCGGTTGCGGAGCGAATTTGGGTTGAGCGTCGGAATACGGGTAGAAAGGTATGGAAGGTATGGGCTGTGGGAAGAATGCGGGGATCCTTCCCCTTCGCGATGCTCGAGGGTCAGGATGACAGCAAGAACTCGGAATACGGGTAGAAAGGTGTTGAAGGTATGGGCTGTGGGAAGGATGTCGGGATCCTTCCCCTTCCCCTTCGCCATGCTCAGGGTCAAGGGTCAGGATGACAGCAAGAACTCGAAGCTCTTTGCAGGGCTGAAGCCCTGCGCTCCCTCCGAAGAGCCTTCCACGGCATGTCGGGGGAGGCGTCGCTGGACGTCGGCTGGACTCGGCCTAAGTTCTGAAGAACCAGGGCAGACGAGCTCCGGCGACACCTACGGTAGACTCAATCGATTGGGATCGCTGTTTGGGGAGGAAGGCTTGCCCGGTTCAGGCGAGAATGTAGGCGAGGATGCAGGCTGGGGCGTGATCGCGATCTTGAAGCGCGGTCCCATCCTGGCGAGCGGATCTGTGGCTGACCTGATCCTTTCGCGGGACTGGGCCTCCACTCCGCTGGGGTCGCTCGAAGGCTGGTCTTCGGAACTTCTGGCGCTGGTGAATGCGGTGCTGGCCTCGCCCGTGCCGATGTTTCTCTACTGGGGCGCGGAGCGGGTGGTGCTGTATAACGACGCTGCTGTTCCGCTGGTCAGTACAAAGCACCCTAATGCCCTCAGCAAGCCGGCCCGTGAGGTCTGGAAAGAGGCATGGCACATCATCGGCCCTGAGGTGGAGCAGGCGATGGCCGACGGCACGATTACCAACCATGAAGGGGTGCTGGTTCCGCTGGAGAGAGATGGGGTGATGCAGGATCTTTATTGGAATTACTCCTACAGCGCCGCGTACGAAAACGGCAGAATCGGCGGCGTGCTGGTGATCTGCCGGGAGGTCACGGCGACGGTGCTTGCGAACCGGGAACGGAATGCAATTGCCGAACGGCTCAAGCAGGTGCTGGATGCGACGACCGACTCGATCTTGAGCATCGATCGAGAATGGCGCATCAGCTTCATGAATCCTCCCGCGCGAAAGGCCGCCGGGCCCCTGGCCGATGCTGTGGGAGCGAATTTCTGGGTAGCTTTCCCGGCAGCTGTGTACGAAGGCTCGCCGTTTCTAAAACACTACTATCGAGCGATGGACGAAGGAATCGCGGGCGAGTTTGAAGCCTTCTATCCGGAGCCGCTGGATATCTGGGTCCGGGTGCAGGTGCGGCCGACCGCGGACGGGATCGTTCTTTTCTTCCGCGACGTGACCGAGCAAAAGAAGGCGACGGCCGCACTGCTGCAGACCGAGAAACTGGCGGCTGTAGGACGGCTTGCGGCGTCGATCGCGCATGAGATCAATAACCCTCTGGAGTCGGTGACCAACCTGCTGTATCTGGCGCGGAGCAGCGGGGACTTGAAACAAGCGCAGGAGTATCTCGAGACGGCGGAGCGGGAGTTGCGGAGAGTGTCGGTCATCACTAACCAGACGCTGCGCTTCTACAAGCAGTCGACCAAGCCGAAAGCGGTGGGTTGCCAAGATTTGTTCGAGAGCGTTCTCTCCATCTACCAGGGACGGCTGGTCAATGCGCGCGTGTTTGTCGAGAAGCGGAAGCGAGCGAAGGCGCCGGTGCTGTGCTTCGAGGACGAGATCCGGCAGGTGCTGAACAACCTGATTGGCAATGCGATCGATGCTCTTCATGCGAAGGGCGGCCGACTGCTGCTGCGCAGCCGGGAGGCAACGGATTGGCGGACGGGACGAAGGGGGCTGGTGCTTACCGTGGCTGATACAGGCGCAGGGATGAGTCCGCAGGTGTTGACGAAGATGTACGACGCGTTCTTCACCACCAAGGGCATCGGGGGAACCGGGCTGGGCTTGTGGGTGAGCCAGGAGATCGTCGCGCGTCATCAAGGATCGCTTCGTGCACGCAGCAGCGAGAGGGAAGGCCGCAGCGGCACGGTATTTCAGCTGTTTCTGCCGTTCGACGCGGTGGCGCGGTAACTTCGAACTACAGCCGCTGCGGCTGCGATGTCCATGTTGCCTGACGTGCTTGGGCGCGGGCTGATCTTTACTTTTGAGCGATACCACGGTGAGTCTGCGGAACGACAAAACAGCAGATCCCCTTCGGGGATGACAACAAGAAAGGCAAGTGCAACAGCAAAGGCACGTGCGACAGCAACAGCAACTGCACCAGCAAAGGGTAAGGGCAACAGCGGTATAGAAAGCTAATTTCTATGAAAACAATAAAAGCAACGGACGCTCCGTGGGGAGCGTCCGTTGCCGATTGATCCTGCAGTTTGCGGATGGACTACTGGAGCGGGACTGCGGGAAGGACGCCAGTGCCTTCGATGCGAACGGCATCGAGGGCTCGGGGATCGATGCCCAGGGCTTTCAGGATGGTGGGCGCGACCTGGGCGGTGCCCACTTCGGCGCGGACCATGTGCGGGTTGAAGGACGGGTTGGAGACGAGCAACATGACGTTGGTGTCGTCGTGCGCGAAGCCGCCGTGCTCGGCCAGCTTTGCCGTGCTGCCGGAGTAGGTGACGCCGACGTTGGGGGCGACGATGATGTCCGGCGTGCGGGGATCTTCGGTGGGTTTGTTGAAGTTGATGGCGAGCGAGCTGCCGTAGTAGATCTGCCCAAGCGCGATGCCGGAGACGGAGGCGTTCTCCTCAAGAATTTTGACGCTGGCATCGGTCTCGGACGGGTTGTTGAGCCAGAGCAGCGAGACGTCATCCTCGGTCGGGCCGATGCCGGTGGGGTTGTTGGTGGATTCGGAGTAGGGGAGGTAGCCGGCGTTCGAGAGCAGCGTGGCGGGTGAGGTGCCGTTGATGGTCTGGCCAACGTAGCGGCTGGAGTCGATGGGCGACTGGCCGTGCTTGGCGGTGATGACGATCATGGTGGAGTCGTAGAGGCCCTGCTCTTTGAGCTCGTCGACGAAGGCGGCGATGGAGGCGTCGACGAACTTGATCTCGCCGAGCAGCGGCGCGCCGGGCGTGCCGGTGGCATCGAGATAGCCGCCCTTTTCGCCGTTGCTCTTCTCGACCAGCTTCTGGCCGACGCTGACAGCCTGGAAGTTCAGCCCGAAGATGTTCGGGACGGCGGTCTTGCGGAGGCCGAGGTGGTCTTTGCCTTCGATCTCGTGCAGGACGCCGTTCACCTTCAGGGTGTCGTAGCACTGGATGTTGTCGAAGCTGTTGGTCCAGGCGGTGAGGTCGGAGCCGCTGTCGCGGACCGTCGCGCAGGAGACGCCGGTGGGGGTCTTGACGCCGGGCAGACCGATCACGTTGGAGTTGATCTCAGGCGCGTAGAAGTCATCGAGAGCGACGGGACCGATGCCGGAGGCGACCGACGCGTAGGCGGGGTGCTTGTCGGACCAGGCTGCGTATCCGCCGGCCTTGTGGATGACGCTGAAGATGCTGTTGGTGCGGACGAAGTCCCAGGGAAAGACGGGATTGCAGCCGTTGTTAGGATCGCGGACGAGTCTGCGGGAATCGATGGAGTTGAGGCCGCCGTCGGTCAAGGACGCGCCGGGTGCGCCGCCGTTCAACTTGCTCTGGTCGAGGTCGATGCCTTCTTCATATTCAGTACGGGTGCCGGTGGGGGCAGCGTAGGGAGTGCATGGGCCGGCCGCGACGCCGTTGCCGGTGGTCTTCGCGGGGGCGTCGTAGTTCCGGGCGTAGGCGACGTCGTAGTAGACGCCGGTCAGCGCCGGGCTGCCGCCGGTGACGATGGCTTCCAGGCCGGGAAAGGAGTCGGATGGTTTCGAGGTGCTGGCGGCGACGTAGTTGATGCCGGTCTTGCCGAGGGCGGCGAGGGCCGGGCAGTAGGGTTCGCCGCCGTTGACCGTGCTGATGCCGCTGGCGCAGTTCGCATAGTCGACAGCATGCATGCCGTCGATGCTGACCAGCAGAACGCGCTTGATGCGGCCCTCGTGGGAATCGTAATCCTGAGCGAGCGCGGTCATAGCCGTGCATGCCGCGGCCAGGGAGAAGAGAGCAACAAACTTTTTCATTGAGACCTCCGCCAACGATTGTGATCGTTCTCTTGATGGCTTTTATTGCTGGCGGGTAAAAATTGGATGAAGAGAGTTTGTCCTGCCGGACGGGCCCACTGCGCGAGGGGCGGTCACTTCGTGACGTGTATACCCCTTCGGTTGGCCCTCCCGTTAGTCGGGATGAGATATTCGTGCCGACAGCGGGAGTCCCCTATGCTGCTGATGCTGCCACGACCGGTATACGCGTCACGAAGTGACCGCACTCCGCGCAGGAGGCCCATCCGGCAGGACTGCTTACAAGCCGGCTTTGGTTTCGGCGGCCATGTAGTCGACGACAGCTTTGAGGTCGTTGGTTTCGCGGAAGACTTTGAGCTGGCGGTCGGCGCCGGAGCCTTCGCGGAGCATAGTGTGGATGTAGGCGATCTCGCTGCGGCTGCCGAGCTCGTCGAGGGTGTCGTCGATGAAGGCGAGGTACTCGAGGATGAGGTCGCGGACGGGGACTTCGGCTTGCTTGCCGAAGTCGATCATCTTGCCGTCGAGGCCGTAGCGGACGGCGCGGAATTTGTTCTCCATCAGAAGAGCGCGGGAGTACTGGCGGTAGTCGACGTTACCGGAGTGGAGGCGCCAAAGCTTGCAGGCGGTGGCCTGGATGAGGGCGGCGATGGCGATGGTCTCCTGGGCGCGGAGGGGGATGTCGCAGATGCGGACCTCGACGGTGTCGAAGAAGGGATGCGGGCGGACATCCCACCAGATTTTTTTGGCGTTGTCGATGGAGTTGGTCTTGATGAGGAGGTTGACGTAGCTTTCGAACTCGGAGTAGCTGGCGAAGCTGTCGGGGAGATTAGTGCGGGGGAAGTTTTCAAAGACCTTGGCGCGGTAGCTCTTGTAGCCCGTCTCCATGCCGAGCCAGAAGGGGGAGTTGGTGGAGAGGGCGAGGATGTGGGGAAGGAAATAACGGAGAGAATTCATGACGCGGATGGCGGCTTCGCGGTCTTCGATGCCGATGTGGACGTGGAGTCCGAAGATGAGGTTGGCGCGGGCAACGAGCTGGAGGTCTTCGACGACCTGGGCGTAGCGGGGGTCGGGGTAGATCTCCTGAACGCGCCAGTCGGCGAAGGGGTGGGTGGCACCGGCGACGAGGACGAGGTTGTGCTCTTCGGCGAGGGCAATCATGTTGCGGCGGAGGTCGAAGAGGTCGTGCTGGGCCTCCTGGATGGTGCGGCAGATGCGGGTGCCGACCTCGATGACGGACTGGTGCATCTCGGCCTTGACGCGCTCTTCGAGGCGGAGCTTGCCTTTGGCGAGCATCTCTGTGGCGATGTGGGAGCGGAGGTCGCGGGTTTCGGGGTCGATGGTCTGGTATTCCTCTTCGATGCCCAGGGTGAAGGATGGCCGCATGGTTCTCCTCGCTTTCGGTTGGAGTGAAAAGCGTAACATTTTAGAAGGTAAGGTCCTGCCGGACGGGCTCGCTGCGCGCGGTGCGACCACTTCTTGGTGGGTATACCGGTCTGGGCGAAACCGGCTGCGTAGGGCCTTCCGATGGTCGGCTTGAAGATCTCTCCATTCCGATTATCGAGAGGACCCATGCTGTGCGGATCAGCAAGACGAGGTGTACGCGTCACGAAGCGACTCCGGCAGGACACATGCATGGTATAGTCACGCAACCTGCGCTCATGTCCGTCATCGAGCCCATCCCGCCGTCTGAGGACACCAGCATAGAAGACGCCGCGATCGGGGCACGCACGATTCGCAAAGCCACATTGCGCCTGATTCCGCTGCTTGCCGTCAGCTACGGCATTGCCTACATCGACCGCGTCAACATCAGCTTCGCCGCGCTGCAGATGAATCGCGATCTGCACTTCAGCGCAGCTGTGTACGGGCTGGGAGCGGGCCTCTTCTTCGTTAGCTACGCCCTGCTCGAACTTCCCTCAAACCTTCTGCTCCATCGCTTTGGCGCGCGGCGGTGGCTGGCCCGGATCATGTTCAGCTGGGGATTGATTGCGATGGGGATGATGTTTCTCCGGACGCCGGTACAGTTTTACGGGATGCGCTTTCTGCTCGGAGCTGCCGAGGCGGGATTCTTTCCCGGGGTGATCTACTATCTCACGCTCTGGTTTCCGAAGACGATTCGGGCGCGGGCCATCAGCCGGTTTTATATGGCGATGCCGGTGAGCACGGTCTTCATGGGGCTGATCGCGGGCGGGCTGCTGAACCTGAATGGGAGGTTGCATCTGGCCGGGTGGCAGTGGCTTTTTCTTGCGGAGGGAATGCCTGCGGTGCTGCTCAGTTTTGTCTTCCTCAGGCTCATTCCGGATGGTCCTGCGGATGCGAGGTGGCTGAGTGCAGACGAGAGGGACTGGCTGTCGTCCCAGCTTCGGAGCGAAGAGACTTCGGGAGGACACGGCGAGGACTTCGGCCGGGCGCTGCGCGATCCTCACGTGTGGACGCTCAGTCTGCTGTTCTTCTGCAACCTGACGTGCAACTACGCCTATACCTTTTCCGCACCGGCGATCCTCCAGTCGATCACGACGCTCAGTGCGGCCAAGATCGGGTACCTGGTCGCGCTGATGAACCTGCTGGGCGCGCCCTGTATGCTGCTGAATGCGATGCACTCGGATCGCACTGGCGAGCGCCGCTGGCATGTGGCCGTTCCGTTTCTGCTGATGGCGGCGGGGTTCCTCATCGCGGGACTTTCACGCTCCGCACCGCTGGTCGTCCTTTCGCTTGCCCTCGCCGCGGTCAGCTTCTTCAGCATGCAAGGGCCGCTGTGGTCGATTCCGGGAGCGTTTTTGCGGGGCAAGTCCGCGGCTGCCGGGATCGCGGCAATGAACATGATCGGCATGGTGGGGGGCTTTGTGGGCCCGTACAGCATGGGTGTGGCTAAGACCTTCACCGGCACCTACCAGCCTGGGCTGCTGGGTCTGACGGTTCCCAGTGTTGCCGGAGCGCTGATCGTACTCGCGATCCGTCAGACCCAGCAGCGGAGATATCCGAGAGCGTGAGTTCGAATAACGAGTAATGGCTGGCTACTTACCGCGGATCATGCGTCCTATGATGCCAATCACAGTTGCGCCGAGGATGACGCCTGCGGCAGCGTCATGATTTGGGGTGACGAGGTAAACATAGGAGCCGAGGCAGCCAAGAAAGCTAAATGTGCCACAGAGCATGCCTACGATGGCATAGCCGTTCGATCTGCGGCTCTCGCTATCGGCAAGAGCAACTATAACTTTGACCTTCTCATCCGATAGCGATTCAAGTTCAGGCTGGGCGGCAGCAGGTACCTATCTGGAGACGCCATGCATGGCCTTTTTCAGAGCGGGGATGGCCTTGCGACTCTCTTCTTCCTTCGTGAGAATCTCCACCATCGCGTGCAGTGCCTGCTCCGGAACACGGCTTAGGTCACCGGCCAATTCGACTTCGTGCGACGGAGCGGAGGCAGGCTCAAATGTCAGCGGCTGCCATGCTGAGGCGGAGACAGGACGTGCGGGCGAAAACATCCGGGTGGCTTGCCCAGGGCGCTGAAGCCGGTTCAGGAAACCGGACATCGTGAATCCATCGAGAAACGAGTCGAAAAAGATGCTGAATTGACGCATATCTGAACGAATTTTACACCTGCGATGGCCGCTTTCAATCTCTTCATGCCTTACCAGGTTGACACGGAACGTTAGTCCGATGACTCCGTCGCTGCCCTCGTCGCTTTCTTAGTAGCTTTCTTTTGCGCGGCTTTCTTCGCAGCAGCTTTCTTTGGAGCGGGTTCATCAGCTTTCACTGCCAAGGTCTCAGGACTCAGAAAGGATGCCCAGTTCATCTGTGGCTTCTGTTTGTCGGCGGATTGGGCTTTCTTGATGGCGAGAGCGGCGGCCTTTTCGACGATCCAGTCGAAGCTCTCCTGGCCGACGGAGTGGAGGTCGGCGTCGGGGGCGGGGTTCATGAAGTCGATGGCGTAGGGGATGCCGTCTTCTACGGCGAACTCAACGGTGTTAAGGTCGTAGCCGAGTGCCTTGCAGAGAGTGAGGGCGTCCTTTTCGACGCGCTTGAGGAGCTTGGGGTCGTAGGCCGGCGCGTCGAGCACGTAGCGATGCTCATAGGGGAGGCGGGGGTCGTAGGGCATGATGCGGACTTCGGACTGGCCGACGACGTAGCAGCGGAAGTACTCCTGGAAGTGGACGGCGGCCTGGAGCGTCATGCAGAGATCGCGAGTCTGGTCGTAGGCGTGGAAGAACTCGTCGGGCGAGTGGACGTGGAAGACGTCGCGCCAGCCGCCGCCGTCGTGCGGTTTCAGGAAGGCCGGGAAGCCGACGTACTGGAAGATGCCGTCCCAATCGAGCGGGAACTGGAGATTGCGCAGCGAAAGAGTATTGATCTGGGGCGGGTAGCACTTATGCGGGAGCAGGACGGTCTTCGGGACAGCTACGCCGAGCTTGATCGCGAGCGCATAGTTGAAGAACTTGTCGTCGGCCGACCACCAGAAGGGATTGTTGATGATCTGCGTGCCGGTGAGCGCCGCGTTCTTGAGGAACGAGCGGTAGAAGGGCATGTCGTGCGAGATGCGGTCGACGATGACGGCATAACCTGAGGGCGCGGCCATGGTGACGCCGCCGACGTGTACGGGCTCGGCGCGAATGTCTGCGATCTGCATGGCGTTGATCTTGTCGACCAAGGCGGGAGGGAAGCTGTTTTCCATTCCAAACAGGACGCCAATCTTCTTCACGTGGATCTCCTTGGATGAGGCAAGCGCTGCGGTGATGGCTCGAAGACAGCGAGCTAGAGATACGTCTGGAGCATGCGGTACCACTCCGGCCAGTCGTGGCGTGCGCCGTCGCCCCAGACATCGAGCCGGACGGGAATGTCTTTGGAGCGAAAGATCTGCGCGAGGCGTTCGTTGGCGTTCCAGCAATGGTCGTGCTCGCCGGTGGCAAGAACGTAGGTGTTGCGCCGGTAGCGGTCGAGGTACCACAGGTCGTTGAGGTTCGGCAGGTAGTGGGTGGGAATCTGAAAGTAGCAGTCGTCGTCGTAGTAACCGGAGAGGAAGTTGGACGGGTCGAAGGCTCCGCTCATGGAGAGGGCCGCAGTAAAGACGTCGGGGTGACGCAACGCGGTGTTGAAGGCGTGATACCCGCCGAAGCTGCAGCCGATGGCGGCTAGCGAGCAGCTTCTGCTCTGGCGCATGAGCGGAACGACTTCATTGAGGATGTACTGCTCGTACTGGACCTGGCGAGCGATGCACCAGCGGGGTGGGACGTCGCGGTTGTACCAGCTCTCGCCGTCGACCGAGTCGACACAGAAGAGCTGCAGGCGGCCGTGCTCGATCTTTTCTGCGACGGCGTGGACCAGGCTGCGATCTTCGAACTCGAAGAAGCGGCCGCAGGAGGTGGGAAAGACGAGCGCGGGTTGACCGTCGTGACCGAAGACGAGAAGCTCCATGTCGCGGCCAAGGGACGGGGAGAACCACTTATGGTATTCGCGCTTCATCGTGAGCCCTTCTCGACGCTAGTGTGCCTGGAGGAACGCTTTGCTTTGTGGAGCTGAACGCTCTGCTAGTCTGATGCCACCGCCATTTTACTGGAGCCGCCGTATCTCACTGGAACTGATACAGCCAGCGTCCTTGCCTGACGCGGAGGAGCCGCCTCGAGAGCAGGCGCGGCCTGCTTCAGCGGCCGAAGACGGAGAGGCAGCAGCGACAGCAGGACGCTCCGAAGGGAAGATGGATCCGGACCTTCAGCGGAATCCGCGCTATCGGGTGTATGCGCTCCACTCGGAGATTCTGCCGGACGACCGGCACGTGATGGTCTATGTGCCCCCGCAGTACTTCGAGCAGAGTGCACGGCGCTTCCCTGTCTTTTACCTGCAGGATGGGCAGAATCTGTTCGATGGGCGAACGTCTTACCTGGCGGGGCGAACCTGGCGGGCGCACACGACGGCGGACGCACTGGTAGACAAAGGCGCGATGGAGCCGGTGATCCTGGTGGGGATAGCGAATACCGGGGTGCGGCGGATGGCGGAGTACACGCCGACGCGGGATCCGCGGATGGGCGGAGGCGAGGGCGCGAGCTACGGGCGGATGCTGATGGAGGAGTTGAAGCCGGCCATGGATGCCCTGTACCGAACGTTGCCGGAGGCGCAGAACACGGGTCTGGGTGGGTCGTCGCTGGGAGGGCTGATCTCGCTCTATCTGGGGCTTACACATCCTGAGGTGTTCGGCAGGCTGGCCGTGATGTCGCCTTCGATCTGGTGGGATCACCGAAGCATCTTTCATGTGGTGAATCAAGTGCGGCCGGAGTTGCGCCTGTGGCTGGATATCGGCACAGCCGAGGGCCCCCGGCATGTGCGGGACACCGATCTGCTGAAGCAGGCGCTGGTGCGGCGGGGATGGCGGTTGGGGCTTGATCTCGCGTATGCAAAGGTGACTGGGGGCACGCATGACGAGACGGCGTGGGCAGAGCGATGGGGCGATGTGCTGCGATTTCTTTTTCCGGCGCGATAGAAGTTTGCCGGTGGAGAAGATTGCGAAAAGTCGGAGATTTCGAGATACTTAGATGTTGGGTTCTGTTTCAGTGCAGCGTGACTGCAAAGGGCAGTTATGCGATCTTGAAGACTGCGATCTCGCCCAGACGAAAATTCTGTTTTGAAAGGCAATGCCAGTGTTGATGATCCGTTTGTCGCGCGTTGGAGCGCGGAAGCAACCTCACTACCGTGTCGTCGTTATTGAGAAAGATCGTGCCCGGAATGGCCGTTCGATCGAGGTGGTGGGCACCTACAACCCGCGCACCAGTCCGGCGACGCTTGACCTGAAGCGGGAGCGCATCGATTACTGGACCGGCAAGGGAGCGCAACTGTCCGAGCGGGTCGGCAAGCTGATGGCGCAGAAGGCACCCGAATCGGCAGCCGCTGCCTAACGGTCACTTGACCGGGCTATCTTTGGACACGTTGTGATGGTTCCCAAAGATAGCTGACAGAATTGATTCCTGATGCATGTCCTGCATCACGTTTCGCGTAGACTCCTTGGTGTTGCACCTCACGCATTGTGTTGACTGCAAAGTGGAAGATCAGGGCGAAGAGCCTGTTTTGACCACGGCCAGTGGTTCGCTCGTTTCAGCGTTTCCGAACAATCTCGCGCAAGACGAGACGACGGATTCGGGCTTGGGGCGTACTGGCGACTTTAGACCCGGAAGGTACGCGATGACGCAAGCAGTGGATAAGCCGACGGGGGAGAATCCCGTGGCTGAGATGACAGGCCTTGTAACCGAGATTGCCCGTGCGTTGGTGGATGATCCGGCCGCTGTCTCAGTCGAAGCGATCGTTGACGGCGACAGCACCGTGATCCGGCTGCGGGTATCGCATAGTGATATCGGCAAAGTGATCGGCAAGCAGGGGCGAACGGCGCGATCGATGCGAACGATCCTCAGCGCGGCCAGCATGAAGCTGAAGCATCGCTTCGCGCTGGACATCGTTGAAGAGGGTAACAGCACGGCGGCCCAGTAGATGCAGGTGCTGTCGGGCTTGCTCCCGGACGGTGGCGAACCCACTCTATGAAGCAAAGCACACCAGGGTGGATCGTGTTGGCACATCTGCTGCGGCCGCAAGGTCGCAAGGGCGAGGTGCTGGCGGAGTTATTGACCGACTTTCCCGATCGCTTCGAGCAGCAGAGGCGGGTATATCTGGCTGCGCCAGGATTTGAGGGAGAGCCCGCGGCGGCGCGCGAGGCTGAAGTGGCCGCGTACTGGCTTCCGGTGGGGAGAAACGAAGGGCGCATTGTGCTGCACTTTGCCGGGGTGGAGTCGATCTCCGATGCCGAGCCTCTGGGCGGCCTTGAGGTGATCGTCCCGCGTGAGCAGCGGCAGGCGCTTGATGAGGACGCTGTTTACATCAGCGAGTTGGTGGGGTGCACGGTGTATGACGGCGATGCGGCAGTAGGGATCGTCGAGGACGTGCAGTTCGCCACCAGCGCCGACGGGGGGCGACGGCTGGGGGATGCGGCTCCGCTGCTGGCGGTTCGTTCGGCGGAGGGTGATGAGATCCTGATCCCATTTGCGAAGGCGTTTCTGATCGCCGTTGAGACGGGCATGAGGCGCATTGTGATGAAGCTGCCGGCGGGACTGGTGGAGGTCAATCGAGTGGACGTTGGCGATAGAGGCGTGAGTGGCCGAGAGGCGAGCGAGCGGAGCAAGAAGCGATAATCGCCTATGCGCTTCGATATCATTACGATCTTTCCCGAGTTTTTCTCCGGTCCGTTTGACTATGGGATCCTGAAGCGCGCGCGCGCAGGAGGGCTGGTCGAGATTGCGATGCATGACCTGCGCAATTTTACGCATGACCGGCATCGCACGGTGGACGATCGCCCGTTCGGAGGCGGTGAGGGGATGGTGCTGAAGCCGCAGCCGGTCTTTGACGCGATCCGGTCGCTGGGGCTTCGGCCGAAGCAGGAGCGGCTGCCACGGAAGGAGACGGTGATTCTGCTCTCGGCACAGGGCAAGCCGTTTCGTCAGCCGCTGGCGCAGGAGCTGGCAGCAACGGAACGGGTGGTCCTTGTCTGCGGCCGGTATGAAGGGGTGGACGAGCGTGTGAATGAGCTGCTGTGCGACCGCGAGATTTCGATCGGCGACTATGTGCTTTCGGGCGGGGAGCTGGCGGCGGCGGTGATCGTCGATGCAGTGGTGCGGCTGCTGCCGGGTGCGCTCGGCAATCCGGATTCGTTGCGGTTCGAGAGCTTTGGCGCGGACGATGGCGGAGAGCAGGAGGCTGCGGCGGATGGGCCGCCGCGGTCTACGTACGGATCGGGAGGGCTGCTCGATTATCCGCACTACACGCGGCCGGCGGAGTTCATGGGAGTGGCGATTCCGGAGGCGCTGGCGAGCGGGGATCATGAGGCGGTGCGGCGCTGGCGGAGGCGGATGGCCCTGAAAAAGACGCTCGAGAATCGGCCGGACCTGCTGGAGGCGGTTGAGATCAGCGACGAAGATCGGCAGACTCTGGCGGAGCTGCGGGGATACGGCGCGTAGGGACAGCATGTCCTGCCGGACGAGCCTCCTGCGCGGAGAGCAGCCACTTCGTGGCGGGTATACCCGGTCGAGTCGCTACACGCAGCCATGGGCCTCCCGATGGTCGGCTTGGATTCTTCTCTTTCGTCGACCGGGGATAAGCACAGAAGGCACTCAATCCTGTGTAAAATGGCCTTTCGTAGTCTTTCATTCCTCCAACCGTTTCAGGAGAACGCGAAGCAATGATCAAGTTGACCCTAGGAAAACTAGCGGGACTGAAGTCGGTCTCGAACGAGCGCGGCGTGATTGCCGCCGCAGCCATGGACCAGCGCGGCTCCCTGCAGAAATCTCTCGCCAAGGAACGCGGCGCCGCAGCCGATGCGAACGATCTCGCAGTGTTCAAGACGCTGGTCACCAGTGTTTTGACCAAGCATGCCTCGGCCATTCTGCTCGATCCGGAGTACGGTCTGCCGGCGTCCAAACACCGCAACGGCAAGGGTCTTCTGCTGGCCTATGAGAAGACCGGCTACGATGCGAACACGGCCGGCCGGCTGCCCGATCTGCTTGACGTGTGGAGCGTTCGCCGCCTGAAGGAAGCGGGGGCCGATTGCATCAAGATCCTGCTCTACTACACGCCGTTCGAGAGATCGCCGATCAACGACCTTAAGCACGCCTGGATCGAGCGCATCGGCGACGAGTGCATTGCGCATGACATTCCGTTCTTCCTGGAGTTCGTCGGCTACGATGCGCAGGGCGGCGATGAGAAGTCGCTCGACTATGCAAAGAAGAAACCCGAGATCGTCTCCGGCTCGATGGCCGAGTTCGGCAAGGCGCGCTATAACGTCGACGTCCTCAAGGTAGAGGTGCCTGTGGAGATGTCCTTCGTCGAAGGCACCAAGGCGTTCAAGGGGGAGAAAGCCTACTCGCGCGCGGAGGCCCTGCAGCACTTTCGGGACGCCGCGACGATGACGCACAAGCCGTTTATCTATCTCTCTGCCGGCGTGTCGAACCCGGTCTTCATTGAGACGCTTGAACTAGCGGCCGAATCGGGCACGACCTTCAATGGCGTTCTTTGCGGCCGTGCAACCTGGAAGGACGGCATCGCTATCTTCGCCAAGCAGGGCGCCAAGGCTTTTGAAGACTGGCTGAATACGACCGGCGTGGAAAATATCAACAACGTGAACAAGGCGCTGGAGCACGCCCATTCATGGCACGACAAGGTCGAATCAAATTAGTGCTTCCAGATCACGTCAGGCTCAGAGCGCCGCGCGGCTTAATGCGGCGCTCTTCTTTTTGAGAGTAGGAGGATCGGACCGGCTGTTCCCTGCCGGCTGCAGTCTCATCATGATCGTTGATGCTTCAGCGGCGAACTTTGCATGGTCTCCCACCCTAGCCGCAAAGAGCGCGGCTAGATGAGGCACCCACAGTTTTTTAACACACGAAACAAAAAATGATCTAGCGCGGACGAGGCGCGACGGTTTCGGGGTGGAGCACAGCGGAGTGACGCGGGGTGGTTTGAAGGACCAGGCGCGTATCGCGGGCGAAGCTGACGTCGCGGCCGCGTTTGATCCAGCGCTCATAGAGAGACAGGGCTGCGCCGTAGTAGCCGAGGCCGGCGGCGAAGTTGGGCGCGCCCGCAGCGGTGCCAACGACGAATCCGAGAATGCCGAGGCTGTTGGAAGCAACTCCATTCTTGCCGACGCCTCCGGCATCTCCACCGTCTCGATCCAACGGGCGGGCGGCGAGGGTGAGCAGGATGAAGGGCACAAGCAACTTGTCCTGCGGCTTGGGTTTTACCTGGCCTTCCGAGTCGAGGGCGAGCTTTTGACCGGAGGCAGAGTCGGCTCCGGTAAGCGATGCCTGGACGTTCTGGGTGCCGGTAGGAAGAACGAGTTGGCGGAAGTCGAAGTGGAGGACGCCGCCGCGTCCGAAGCGGCGTGCGGCCTTGGCCTGAGTGACGGCTCCAATCATGGTTGCGCCTACGGGAACGGCGATGGTGTGATCAGGATTGTAGATGGGTTCGGCGACTGTCGCTTTGATCTCCTGGCCAGAACGTGAGGTGGCGGAGCTGAGCGGCTCACCAAGGTAAGCCTGAATGATCCATGGCTTGGGGATGTCAGGATTGGAATATTCTTGTGGCACTACCCGGGGATCGTTGTGCGGCGCGCCGGAAGGATGAGGCGTGGCTTCGGCGATCTGTGACTGCGCCGAAGATGGAGTAGGCTGCGGCTGAGGCTGAATGACGATGGGCTCCGCAGTCTCTACCGTCCAGGCGGTGTTCTTCTCAATCCGCTGCGGATGGTACGGGAGCTGGGTGTAGAGGAACTGGACGGCGCGATCTTTCTTGTCTGGTCCGGTAATCACGGCGAGGCGATCGCGGGCGAACTGCACTCCGTTGTCCCATTGCTGATGAATAAAGCCGCCTTTGCGGGGCGGCGGCGCGACCAGCCGGTAAATCGGCGCGCCATCAGTAGCGGTGCCGGTGACGATGGGAACGGCAGTGCCATCGGCCAGCGTGATGCCGGTAAAGCGGACGATGGGAATGTGGAACGGGGTGAAGTCGGCGCGAAGCCGCGAGTTGATGCGGTGATCGTGATCGGACCGCAGGCCCGTTACGGTGCCGTTGACGATGGTTTTGGCGGGAAGGACAAGGGTGTCGCCGGAGTAGACAGGGTAGATGAGTGCGGCGCGGATGGGCTGACCAACTCGCATGGGAAGGTGGTCGTCTGTCTGCACTGGAAGGGGGGTACCTGCAGGGAGCGTAACCGTTGCATTCTGACACCTTGCGAACGAGCAGGTGAGCAGAAGCGGCGGTAGAAGCAGGGAGGATCGAAACTTCATCTTCTATGATGATAGCTGAGAAAGTGACTTCTTCACGATACTGCGACTCCTCACGGCCTTGGCTCCGACTCGACACGATCCCCGCTTGAAATCGAATCTTAGCCCTCCGTCGAGCCCCGAACCAACTCCACCTGCACCCCAACCTTCAACTTCTTCCAAGCCCGGTCCGCAGTCACCACGCAGCAATTCTCTTGCAGCGCCAGTGCAAGACAAGCCCGATCGCCAAACGACAAGCCTAACTTCCTGGTTTGCGCGATAAGGCCGCCGGCGATTCTCGCCTGCTCCGCGTCAAAAGCAACGATCGCGATCTCGAATGCAGTGAGCAGTCTCCAAGCCTCATCGTCCGGGATGTCTCGACGAATGAGCACAGCGTGGGCCTCTGATAAGTTGACCGCGCTGATCAGCGACTCATCCGCCAGTTCGGAGAGCATCTCTAAGGTTCTTTCGCGACCTGCCTCGACATTCAGAACCGCCAATAAGGCGGAGGAGTCAAAAGCCGCTTTCTTCACGCTTCGCCTCTCTGCGGCGTTCTGCGATCAACTCGTCGACCAGACTAACGCCCTCAGGCACATATCTCCGTATGATCGCTTGCGCCCTTTTGATTGCCTGTGCCCGGCTTTGAATATGCAATCCATCCTCATCTAACCGAATAATCAGAGCTTCGCCGCCCTTGAGACCCATTGCTTTTCGGTAGGCGGCAGGGATAACAATTCTGCCATTTTCACTCATATGCGCCATCTCTGCAGACATATGACACCTCAGAGCAAGTATGGCATAGAACGACCAAGACTGCCCCAGAAGAATCAAGTCGTTCTACTCCCATTCGATCGTGCCTGGAGGCTTGGACGTGATGTCGTAGACGACTCGGTTGATGCCGCGCACCTCGCTCACGATACGACTTGAGATGGCGCGCAGGACTTCGTAGGGCAGGGGCGCCCAATCGGCTGTCATGCCGTCGTCGCTCTCGACGGCCCGCACCGCGCAGGTATTGGCGTAGGTCCTCTGATCGCCCATGACGCCGACCGACTTTACCGGCAGCAGCACCGCGAAGCTCTGCCAGACCTTCCGGTAGAGTCCGGCTTTTCTGATCTCGTCGACGACGATGTGGTCGGCCTCCTGCAGAATGGCCACGCGCTCGGCCGTCACCTCGCCTAGAATCCTCACGGCGAGTCCCGGCCCGGGAAACGGCTGCCGCTCGATGATCTCTTCGGGCATGCCGAGGTCCCGTCCGATGCGGCGGACTTCATCCTTGAAAAGGTCGCGCAGAGGCTCGATCAGCTTCAACTTCATGTCTGCCGGCAAGCCGCCCACGTTGTGATGACTTTTGATCGTATGGGAAGGTCCGTGCACGCTCGACGACTCGATGACGTCGGGATAGAGCGTTCCCTGCACCAGCCAGGCGATCTCCTCCCCTGCGCTTTTTTCGGCTTCGAATATTGTTTTGGCTTCCTCGTCGAACACGGCGATGAACTCATTGCCGATCACCTTCCGCTTCTGCTCGGGATCAGTGACTCCCTCCAGCTTGCGAAGGAACCTTTGCGAAGCATCGACGGCGACGACGTTCAGTCCCAGCTGCTCCCGCATGGTGATCTGCACCTTGGGAAACTCGTCTTTGCGCAGCACGCCGTTGTTGACGAAGATGCAAGTCAGCCGCTCCCCAATCGCGCGCGCCACCAGCACTGCCGCCACACTCGAATCTACCCCGCCGCTCAGCCCGCAGATGGCATGTCCGCTTCCAACCTGCGCCCGGACGCGCTCGACCGTTGACTGGATGAAGTGCTCCGGCGTCCAGTCCTGCCGGGCACCGCAGATGTCAAGGCAGAAGTTCTTCAGCAGCTCCATTCCCTGCCGCGTATGCGCCACTTCGGGATGAAACTGCACCGCCCAGATGCGCCGCACCTCGTCCGCAATGCCTGCGACGGCATTAGCGGTTTTGGCGGTCAGCTCGAAGCCAAGCGGCAGCTCTTCGGCATGGTCTCCGTGCGACATCCAGACGTCGATCTCACCGGGCAGCCCGCGAAACAGCGGCGTCTCGGCCACGATGGAAACCTCGGCATGGCCGTACTCGCGCGCCGCGGCCCCCACCACCTTTCCACCAAGGTGATGCACGATAAATTGCAGACCGTAACAGATGCCCAGCACGGGCACGCCAAGCTGGAGCACTCCCTTATCTGCCGCTGGGGCTTCGGTGTCGTAAACCGAACTGGGGCCTCCCGACAGGATGACGCCCTTCGGATTCAGCGATTTGATCTTATCGAGCGGCGCCGTGCAAGGAAGCACGACCGAGAACACGTTGAATTCACGAATACGCCGCGCAATCAGCTGCGTATACTGCGATCCAAAATCCAGAATGACGATCGTTGAGGTATCCACCTATCCAGTGTAAATCGGGGCGGCGAACCCTCTGCTCACCAGTCTGAGCGCTTCTGCCTCGCATCCTCGAGCCCGTTCACGACTCCGATGCCGAGCAGAATGGTAGCGATAGCGACAATGTAGGGTTGCGGGATATGGCTGAGATGCGCCAGGTACGAAACACCAGCCACCAGCAGCAGGGTAGTAAGCGCGTAGAAGATCGTGGACATGGCCTTTTCTCCAGGTGAGAAGTGAGCGACCTGAACCTGAGATGCTCCCTTTTCGCGCGGCAGCACAAAAACTTTAGTACTCATATTCGCGCCAAAGCTGCAGATAGGCAACCTGGCGGGCGACGTGAAAGAAGTCCGACGCGACAAAATAGAACAGCGCTCCTGCGACCCACCACCAGAACAGAAAGGCCGGCGTGGTCACGCTTTCAAATGGCAGCGGGCAGGCCGAAAACACCATGGCGAGGACGATCAGCGCGATCTTTACGATGCCCATGACAAGGTTGATCTCCACCAGCTTGCTTTTGAGTGGCCCCAGCTGGAAGGCCGCGGCAAGACTTGCGCCTACACCTGACCCGCGGAGCATGGCCAAGAGCGGCGCGACCGAAAGTGCCCAGCTAGTGACCGCCCAGGTGGTAAACAGTCCCAGGGTCGCCAGAATTGCGAGGGAAAAGTAGCCTACCAGATTCGGCTCGCCGCCCGCGGACAGCGGACCGCTGATTGTCATGCCGGCGATTCGTCCCAGGCACCAGAACCAGAACGCAAAGCTCCCCAGCAGCGCCGCCACGCGGATAGCCTGCAATGCGATCAGCGTTCCTACCCGGGCATGCAGCGTGGCGTCTACCCTGCGCAGCACGAAGGTTCGTCCGATCGACGAAACCACAACCCATAGAGTGACCAGCAGAGGAGCCAGCCAAAGCGCAACCTTGACCGTCTCGGGCAACAGTGCTGCCATTGCCTTGGCTATGATCGTTGCCGCTCCCATGGGATCGAGGAGCGTCATATTCTTCAAAGCTGCGACATCGATCGGGGTCTCGCTCAGAATGCGGATCACCTCATGCCGCAGCACCAGAAGCACCGGAATTCCGTAGGTCCATCGCCACAGCACCTCCAGCGCCGTAACGGAAGGCCGTTGCCAGCATGCCGAAAGCGTGTGGACGAAGGTCTGCGTTCCACGCACCGTACCCGCTGCTGCCACACTGGCCTGCGGCGCCCGCTTCTCTGAAGCTCGCACTACTTCACCACGAGATTCACGAGCTTGCCCGGCACAACGATCACCTTTATGACGCTCTTGCCTTCGATCCGTGCAAGCACCTTGGTGTCGCCAAGTGCCGCGGCTTTGACCGCTGCTTCGTCGGTCCCCGCCGGCACGTTCACCACATGGACGAGCTTTCCGTTCACCTGCACCGGAATTTCGATCTCATTGTCTCGCGCGAGTTCCTCGTTCACCGCCGGCCAGGCCGTACGAAACACCTGGTCCTTGCCGCCCATCTGCTGCCACATCTCGGCGGCAAGGAACGGGGCGAAGGGAGCCAGCAGGAGGATCAGACTGCGAAACACCTCCGCGATCGCAGCAGGCGAAATCTGATCCGCGTCCATCGCGGCCTCGTGCGCGGTAATCTCATTGACCAGGATCATGATAGACGAGATGGACGTGTTGAAGTGCCACCGGCCGTCGAAGTCCTGCGTGATCTTGGCGATGGTCTGATGGAGCTTCCGCAGCAGCGCCTGATCCTTTGCTGCCGGAGCAGACTCCTTCGCGTGTTTGGCATAGGAGTACTTCATGGTGAGCCGATACACCTTGCTCAGAAAGCGGCTGATCCCTGCGACTCCCTCCTCCTGCCACTCGAGATCGCGATCTGGAGGCGCTGCAAACAGCGTATACATTCTCGTCGCGTCCACACCATACCGCTCGATCATCAGGTCGGGCGCAACGACGTTGCCCTTCGACTTCGACATTTTGGCGCCGTCTTTGATGACCATGCCCTGCGTGAATAAGCGCGACACCGGTTCATCATTGTCGATGAGGCCGAGGTCGCGCATCACCTTGGTCCAGAAGCGCGAGTAGATCAGATGCAGGATCGCGTGCTCCACCCCGCCGATGTACTGATCGATGGGAAACCAGTAGTTCGCCTTGGCGGATGCGAATGGCGCGGTTGAGTTTTGCGCATCGGTATAGCGGTAAAAGTACCAGCTTGAATCGACAAAGGTATCCATCGTGTCGGTCTCCCGCCGCGCCGCGCCGCCGCACTTGGGACACCTGGCGTTGACGAACTCCGGAATTCGCCCCAGCGGCGAACCGTTCCTCTGCGTGATGTCCACCTGCTCCGGCAATAGGATGGGCAGGTCACTCTCGGCGACCGGAATCGGCTCGTCCGGCGAACAGGTGTCGCAGTACACCATCGGAATCGGCGTCCCCCAATACCGTTGTCGGCTCACGCCCCAGTCCTTCAGCCGATATGTAACGGTAGGAGTACCAAATCCGTTTGTCTTCGCAAAGGCCGCCATCTTCTGCTGCGCCTCGAGGCAGCTCTCCCCTGTCCACTCGCCCGAGTCAATCAACACCGCCTCAGCCTCTCCGAGGTAAGGCAGCGCCAACTCGCTTGTATCGACGTTCGCAGCAATGACCCTGCGCGTGGGCAATCCGTACTTCTGGGCGAACTCGAAGTCCCTTTCATCGTGTGCCGGTACGCTCATGATGGCGCCCGTTCCGTAGTCCGCCAAGATGTAGTTCGCCACCCAGATCGGGATACGTTCGCCATTAAACGGATTGATGGCGAAGCGGCCTGTATTCACGCCATGCTTCTCCATGGCGCCGAGCGCATCGGTCTCCCGCGCCCTCTGCTGCTGCTCCAGCAGATCTTCGATCTGCACTCGCAGCGCGTCATCTTCGAGCGCGAATACCTTTGCCACCGCGTGCTCCGGTGCCAATTGGATCGAGGTGGCTCCGAAGATGGTATCCACCCGCGTAGTAAATACCGCGATCTTCGCCACAGCTTCTTGCTCGCTAGGCCCTTGTCCCTCGGCCCTAGTCTCTTCGACGGCGAAATCGATCAGCGCTCCCTCGCTGCGGCCAATCCAATTGCGCTGCATGGTGCGAACCTTCTCCGGCCAGCCGTCCAGCTTGTCCAGACCAGCGAGCAATTCGTCTGCATACTTTGTGATCCGCAGAAACCATTGCGTCAAATCGCGCTGCTCAACGACCGTGTCCTCGTGCCGCCAACAGCATCCGCCGACGACCTGCTCGTTGGCCAGAACAGTCTGGCACTCGGGGCACCAGTTCACCTTGCTCTTCTTCCGGTATGCCAGGCCCCTTTCGAACATCTTCAGGAAAAACCACTGGTTCCAGCGGTAGTAATCGGGCAGACACGTTGTCACCTCGGTCGTCCAATCAAAGCCCATTCCGAGGCGTTGGAACTGCTTACGCATTGCGGCGATGTTGCGGAAGGTCCATTCGCGCGGCGGCACGCCGTTCTTCAACGCGGCGTTCTCAGCCGGCAGTCCGAACGCATCCCAACCCATCGGGTGGAGCACGTTGTACCCGCGCATCCACATATGCCGAGCCAAAGCATCGCCGATCGCATAGTTCCGTACATGGCCCATGTGCAGCGCGCCGCTGGGATAGGGCAGCATCTCAAGGCAGTAATACTTCGGCTTGCCGGAATCGTGGCTTTCGGCCGCGTACAGAGCGGGATCAGCATCCCACCGCGCCTGCCACTTCGGCTCAATCTCGGCCGGCATATATCGCTGGACCTGCTGCTCCACTTCGGCTTTAACCTTCTCTGACATATCTCTCGATTGTAAAGAAATATCTCCTCGCACGAATTTTCACTCTTACCATCGGCTGCGCGCTTCATGGCTGCCCTATAATTCACACAAAGTCGTGGAGCCAAGCATGCCCGCTGCCCGGTCCAACCTTCGATCCTTTCGCCTTCTCGTGTTTCTGTTCGCCTCGAGCACGTGCCTTCTCTCGCAAGCTCCCTCTCCGGCTGTACGCACCTACGACGGGGGAACGCGACAGATGCTGGAGAGCATCTTCATCCCGCCCATGACCCACGCACCCTTCAGCCTGACGCTCGAGACCGAATGGACACGGCCGTTTGGAAGCAGCAACGGCACGTATACCCTCGTAAACAAACGCCGCATCATGCGCGATGGCGCTGGGCGCATCTACCAGGAACGCTGGCTGCTCGTTCCAAAGAACGGCAAGATGAGTTCGGAGATGGACTTCATCCAGATCTCGAACCCCGCCGAACACACGCTCTATAACTGTCAGATCGACATCAAGCAGTGCTTTCTGCTGTCTTACACCGGCTCCACTTCGGCCTCCTATCAGCCTGCGATCCAGCCCTCCGGCGCACTGCCGAACAACAGTGGCTATCACCAGCATGAAGACTTAGGCCATAACGATGTGGCAGGAGTCGACACGATCGGGTATCGCGAGACCACAACGCTCAACCCAGGTGTCTTCGGAAACGATCAGCCGATGGTCACCACGCGCGAATTCTGGTTTTCTCCTCAGCTTGGCTTGAATCTGATCTCGAAACTGAATTCGCCGCAGTCGGGCAGACAGCTTTTTACCGCGACCGACCTGTCCACCTCGGAGCCGGATCCGAAGTTCTTCACGCTGCCCGACGGCTTCACCGTGGTCGACCAGCACAGTGCCGCACAAGGGCTTATGCGATAATTCGAGTCGCAGGCGCAAACGAGTCGAATCTCACTTGACGACACAAACGATGTGCGACTGAAAACGCCGGGATGGCGGAACTGGCAGACGCAGCGGACTCAAAATCCGCCGAGGGCAACCTTGTGGGGGTTCGACCCCCCCTCCCGGCATCAAGATTCTAAATGGTTTATATGTAACATTCATCTTGTGTTTACCGGATCGTCTTCCTCTTACGTTCCGCCAAAGGACGCTGATATATGGCACGAATCTGAATGGATCGAATAGGCCGGATCACTGATTTTTTCCTTACTTCCAACAACCACAATCAAGTTAGATAAGCCGCTCTAATAGGTCGTAGTATCGCGCCTTGATTGCTCGTTGATTACACGCCTCAATAAACTACTTGATTTGCGCGCTACTTGCCCATCGGACTTATGAGTAATAGCGTCGCTAATGCCAGCACAATGCGGCAATAATATACATCAAGATCAATAGACATAAGGGTTTCGTCGATATCCTTGTCAAGAAAAATATCCGCAAAAGCGGTCATATATTGTGCAAATCTGGGTTACTCTGAGAATCAAGCTAGTTACTAGCTTCATGTCTCACGGGCCCAGGTATGTTGACCATCTCTAAATCGTTGTCTGCTGGACAAGCGCGAACCTACCACGCTCGCGAGTTCACCTCCGAACGGCAGAAATACTGGAGTCTTGATCAACAGGGGCATAGCGAGTGGCAGAGTTCGCTTGCGCAGCAGTGGCGTCTGAGCGGAGTTGTAGGAGCTGAAGAGTTCGCTCGGTTGAGCGAAGGTCGTCATCCCAAGAGCGATGCGCAGCTCGTTAAGCACCAGCCCGCCAAGACCTACGAGAATCAATATGGCAAGCAGATCACCAGTTCAGAACATCGAGCAGGATGGGATGCGACGTTCTCTGCACCCAAGTCCGTTTCGCTTACCGCGCTTGTGGGTGGCGATGATCGCGTGCGCGAAGCGCATCGCGAGAGTGTTCGCGCAGCATTGCAGGAGTTGGAGCGGTACACACAGGCTCGCATTGGTAACGTCCATGCGCCGGAGACAACCGGTAAGTTCGTCGCCGCAACCTTCGAGCATGACACCGCTCGTCCAGTGGAAGGCTACGCTGCGCCGCCGCAGCTTCATACTCACGCAGTCGTCTTCAATGTGACTGAGCGGGACAATGGGCAGACGCGCGCATTGCAAGAGCGCAGCCTCTTCCAGTCGCAACAGTACGCGACAACCGTGTACCGATCCGAGCTTGCGATGAAGCTGCAAAGTCTCGGATATGAAGTTGAACGCGGGAAGCATGGTCAGCCCGAGATCAAAGGATATTCGCAAGAGTATTTGGAGGTAATCGAGCCCGCGCCGTGTGCAGATCAGAGAGCACCTGCAAGAGATCGGTAGAGAGGGTGCGGGCGCAGCACAAGTCGCTGCCCATCGCACACGCGATAGTAAAGAGCTTCATTCACCGGAAGAAGTCTTGAAGCAGCACCGTGAACTTGCAGCGAGGTTCGGCCATCAAGCAGATCGTGTCGTTGCAATGGCACGGGAGCCGCGCCACGATGTGCAGCCGGAGAAGACGGCGCAACAGTCAGTGACATATTCACGCAACCACGTCTTTGAACGCTCTGCTGTTCAGGATGAACGCGCAATCCTGCAAGCGGCGATAGACCGAAGCATAGGCCAGGCTTCTTACAGCGAGGTTCGACACGAGTTCGAGCAGCGTGTCGCGCGTGGAGAGTTTCGGGCGATTGCGAGAGCAGATGGCCGTGCAGCGCCGCTGTATACGACTGCCGAGATGATGCGCATGGAGCGAGAGATTGTGGGTCACATGGAGCGCGGCAATCAGTGGAGCTATAGCGACCCGATGTTGGTGTCGCCACAGTTGCGAATCTGCACAGAAGATCGGCATCCTGAGTTGAATCGTTCGCAACGCAAAGTGGTGGATGAGATATTCATCAGTCGAGAGAAGATTGTCGGCTTGGATGGCGTTGCCGGTGCGGGCAAGACAACGACGCTATCGGTTGTCCGCGAGGGTGCCGAAGCGCAGGGCTATAAGGTCGAAGGATTCGCGCCGACATCTCGCGCGGCCCACAAGCTTGCTGAGGCCGGCATGGAGACCTCGACTCTCCAGCGTCACCTTGTGAAAGGTACACAGCCCGACGCTGGAGAGAAGCGTCTGTATGTGCTCGATGAGTCTTCGCTTGCCTCTACGCGCCAGATGCACGAGTTCATCGAACGTCTCCATCCGAATGATCGAGTGTTGCTGGTAGGAGATAGTCGTCAACATGAGGCCGTCGAAGCAGGCCGTCCGTTCGCGCAACTCCAAGAAGCAGGAATGCGCACGGCGACTCTGAATGACATCGTTTCGGCAGCGTGATCCAGAGTTGAAGCAGTCGTTGAGCAGTTGGCAAGCGGCCAGATTAGAGCCGCTGTCGAAAGTCTTGACCAGCAGGGACGTGTGCATCAGGTAAGGGGACACGATGAACGCATTGCAGCCATTGCGAGAGAGTACGCAAAGTCTCCCGGCGGCACACTTGTCGTTTCACCCGACAATCGTTCCCGCAGCGAGATCAATCTGCGGATACATGACGAGTTGCAATCGCGCGGACTTGTGAACAGGCAGGACCATTCCGTGCGGACGCTTGTTCCGCGTCAGGAGATGACTGGTGCGGATCGCAGTTGGGCACAGCAGTACCAGGTCGATGACATCTTGCGGTACTCGCGCACATCGAAGGAGACCGGCATCGAAAAAGGCGAGTACTCCCGCGTCCTTGCTGTGAACTCTCAGGCGAACACTTTGACGGTGGTGCGAGGGAACGGGGAGCGGACCACCTATGATCCACGCCGCCAGGTTGAAGTCTCCGTCTACCGGGAGGATGAGAAGAGGTTCTCCGTAGGAGATCGCATCCAGTTCACCGCACCCAGCCAAGAACTGAAGATTGCCAATCGTGACCTGGGGATCGTCGAGAGCATCGGACGGGATGGAACGATGCGGCTAAGGCTGGATGATGAGCGCAAAGTTGAATTCAATCCGCAACAACATCCGCATGTCGATCATGGGTATGCCGTCACAAGCTATTCAAGCCAAGGCCAGACCGCGGAGCGTGTGTTGGTCAACGTAGACACGGAGCTTGCGGCAAAGGATCTGCTCAACAGTCGCATGGCATATGTCTCAATCTCGCGCGGACAATTCGACGCGCAGATATTTACCGACAACCGGGACAAGTTGCCACAGGCATTAGGGCGTGATGTTTCGCACCAGAGCGCTTACGGGCCGGAGCAAGCTATTGGCTTGGCTCAGCAGAAGATCGTGCCGTCGCCAGCGCATGAAAAGGATTTGAGTATGGGGTTTGGTTTGAGTCTCTTAGCAAGGGTGGAATACCGCACAAGCACAGAACAGAGTTGTGGCAACAAGGGAGTTTAGTTGAACGCAGCAGAGCTCCAGAAATGGGTACGGGAATCTGCAACGGGGGGATAGGGATATGTCGGCACAGCGATTCATCGATTTCGACAACGATACCAAGTCACCAAAAAGGGAGCATTCAGGAGCAGGGTTCAAGCCTGATCGCAGGAAGCCTCCACAACGGGTTACGGTTGCGCCGGAAAAAGATTCTCGTGAGCCGCGAGGAAGCATCCCAGATGTGTCTATCAGCCAGCGTGCGCTTGACTACTTGGTGGCAACGAAGCGATTGGCCGCCCGGAGAATAGGCGGGAGGGTCCTGATCCCAGTCTCGGACCTGAGGCAGTACGCCCGCTTCGACCATCCTGAGCGAATTGCTGGCTAAGGCGTACTAGGCTAATGCGTTCATCATTGTAGACACAATGGATTATTGCGTTCATAATAGTGAACGTAGACAAGCCATGGAAACTTTACCAATTCCGGTGAAAAGCGCTCTTGGAAAACTCGGAGGGGACATCCGAGATGCTAGGCTTCGCCGCCGCATTCCCGTAGCAGTTATGGCCCAACGTGCGTTCATCTCCCGCACTACGCTGGTGAAATTAGAAAAGGGCTATCCAGGTGTAGCCATTGGAACGTATGCCGCTGTCCTGTTTGCACTCGGCATGCTCGACAGGCTTCGCGAACTTGCGGAAGCCAGTTCGGATGAGATCGGGCTTGCACTAGACGAGGAACGCTTGCCTAAGCGTATCGAAATCCGTCCCAGGCGCACAACGAAGTCAGAGGCAAGAAAGCAGAAGTAATGGACCGCCAAATTCTCTGCGGCGTCCAAAGCAGCACCCTTCCGACCCATTGTTTCCTCGCGAGGAAAGTGAGGGCGAATTTGATACTCGGTCGCGGTTCGTACCGTATCTAGAAGAAGCGGGCATCGTTGGTTATGTAGCCGTTATGCCTTTTGCTCTTGGTTCGCAATGGCTGCAACGAGTATCTTTTGTTTTATTGGCGTTTAAGGCTTGTGATCCTAAATGGATGCTTGCCGTGGCTCCATCGGCTTGATTTAAACTCGACGCATGAGCCAGCCGATCTTCACTGTGAATGCGCGTGGAAACATCACGCTCGAAGTGGTGCAGAGCCACTTCAATCTCAGTCCAGTGCATATGCTAAACGAGATCAACACCTGTTCTTGGAGACGATCGAGATTCTGAAGGCTAAGAAAATTGACTATAGAGCACTGAAGAACGCGCTCATCCCGTCCACAGACAGAAATGAAATTGCTTTTATCTTCGATACAACACAGATCCAATCGAATTGGTATGGGATGGAAATTTTTCAGCACATCTTGCCTGCGTTCGATCCAGATGCGACTCACAGTGTTTTGTGTGGAGACCTTGATAGGCGAGAATGGGATACAACGTCGTCTCTACGAAGCATTTGCTCAGGAGGTAGTGTTCGTAAAATCGTGCACATGGAGGCATAGCAGCCAGTTCTTCATCGTATATATCAACAATCTTACCGGTCAAAGGCATTTCGACATTCAAAATTGTCTCGTGGATTGTTCGGGATACGTGGGCTGGGTCAACTGTTACTCTCCGTCGTTTCTGAAGACGTACTTGTCTTTTATCCTCTGCAATGTCTTCCTGAAAGCAAAGAAATTGATGATCATCCAGGGGCACGAGGATGACAGAGATAATAGTGAAGACGTAAATATGGTGGGCTATCCATTCGAAGAACATGGCTATACATGCAAGAGCTTTCAGTCCATGTATAACGACCTGTTCTTGCACTACAAGATTGAACGCGGTGTCTATCCCGGGTTTGAATCGGACACACTGTTTTCTCTGAATGCAATTAGCAACTCTGTGGTCCCTCTTGAGGAATGTGAAGTTATTGTCGAGGATCCCAAGCTGAGATACCTACAAGAACAGAAAGAGGGCAGCATGAAAAAATCTGGGCTGCTGCCCCTGACGCGTGAGGAAGTTCAAGCCAAAATCCGCCAGCGCCTCGCCGAGAACTACATCTTTAATATGAGCTACGCTCCAGAACATCAAACGATGAAGTTCAACACGATCCTTAACTTCACTCCTGCGGATGTGAAAAAACCGATAAAGCTTACCGTTTCTTTGAAATATGAGCCATCCATCAAGCGTGTTCGGCTCATCACGATGTTTTAGATAAGCAGTTGATGACCGGATGCCAATTCCCGGGGCCGCTCTCGATTCTAGTGTCATGGTTCTCGATTTTGAGCTAGAGCGGACTGGCATCCAGCCCGCTCAAAGATGCACCGTGTCATCACAAGTTTATTCTGCTGTGCGAAACATTGTGATACGCTTACTCGCCCAACGCAGTTCGCAAGTCTTGATGATCGAAGGCAGAAGCCATTCGTCCGACCTCTGGCTTGAAAAAGCCAATCTGAAACCCAATCAAATACCGGATTCAGTCGGTCAGTGCTCCTCGTCGGAGCGGCCACAGTGTACGGTTTGGACACATTCAATGTCCGCTATGCGGACACCTAGCGCCTATTCCTCCGCACCGAGTGGTTCATTTCTTTTCGAAACGGCCTCCCGTCGTTTGGCTTACTGATTGCCCTAGCAGAAGTGAGAGGGAGCCACTCTCCGTCCCGTAAGCCGATCGGCTGCGCGGCAGAGATCAATCGCAGCCCCACATCTAAAATTACTCAGGAGCGAACGAACGCCAGCAAAGAAGGCAGCAGCGAAACACGCCGATGCGAAACGGCAGGAGGCAAAGTACCTCCGTCGGGCCTCCCGGCATTTCTTAGACCTGGCGAGAGATTCCGAAGCCTTGGCTTACGTGAAGAAGCATGGCCAAGAGAAGCTGGAGGCAGGAACGTCGCATCTGAAGCTAGTTAACGTGTAATCGCCACTCGAGGGAGCCCACATCCAAACCAATCAGGCTCCCTGCCTCTTCCCACAAACTAGTTCTGGAACAGGAAGCTATGCCCGAGAAGACCAAGCCCAAACAGGAGAACAGTGGCAGCCTCAAGGCGCTCGAGGCGACAAACTTTTTCCTTGCCGATGTGCAGACTGGCCTCGGACCTTTTTTGGCGGCGTACCTTGCGGGCGCTGGGTGGCAACCTGGCCGAGTGGGGATGGTGCTCACTCTTGGGGGAATCGTCACCGTCCTCTTACAAACACCGGCGGGTGCAATTGTGGATCGTGTCCGGTCTAAACGACTCATTTTAGTCGCCGCTTCCGCAGTGCTGGCCTGCGGAGCTGTACTCCTCTCCTGGACGGTCGCGCCCTGGGCGGTTTATACCTCGCAGCTGCTCATCGGCGGAGCTGGCCCCTTCCTTGGTCCCACTCTCGCGGCCGTGACGATGGGGCTGGTCGGACGCAAGCTCTTCGACCAGCAGTTCGGCAAGAACCAGTCCTTCAACTCTGGCGGAAACGTCTTCTGCGCCTTGCTCATCGCCGGTATTAGCAAGCTCTTTGGCAACCGGGCCATCTTCATCGCTGCGGCTATCCTGACCGTCCCTACTGTGCTTTCGGTTCTTCGCATTCGGGGAGAAGACATCAGCTATGAACTCGCGCGCGGGGGGATAAGCGCGACAGCGGAGCAAGCCAAACAGGAAGAGTCCGTCATCAAGGCGCTGCTCGGAGATCGCGTCCTTCTCATCTTCCTGGTCTGCGCGTTTCTCTTCCATTTCGCCAATGCAGCCATGCTGCCGCAGCTCGGAGAGATGCTCTCCAACGGATCGAGGGCTTCCGCTGCACCATTTATGTCCGCCTGCATCGTTGTCACACAATTTGTCATCATGTGCTCTGCCGCCGCGATCGGGCGATGGGCGAACGTGCATGGGCGCAAACCGCTCCTGCTTCTTGGATTTGGCGTGCTGCCACTGCGTGCTCTGCTCTACACCGTTGTTCATCAAAAGGCCGGCCTGGTATCGGTGCAACTTTTGGACGGCGTAGCGAATGCGATCTTCGGCGTCGTTTCCATCCTGGTTGTGGCAGACTGTACGCGAGGCACAGGGCGGTTCAATCTCGTGCAAGGTGCTCTTGCGACGGCTGTGGGTCTTGGCGCGGCCCTGAGCACAACGTTTGGCGGGAAGCTCATCCAGCACGGCAGCTACCGAGTGTCGTTTCTAGCCCTCGGTGGGGTTGCAGCGTTAGCCCTTGTGCTTCTCCTGTTCGCCATGCCTGAGACGCTAAGCAAAAATACTGGCTCCGATGACACTTCGACTTCCAAACTCGCTGAGGAGGCGAGAGCATGAACAACATTACGACTCTGCGTTCCTTTTGTCCGAACCCGTCAGATGCCGCGGGTGTCCTCTCATGGATTCACATAGGAGATCTACACATGAGGGAGGCGGATCAGCAGAACGACGTCGATCTACAGGCCATCGTTAAGCGAATCAATGCAGTCTTTGCCAGCTCGACCAGTTTCGTCTTCTTACCTGGGGACAACGCCGACCACGGCGACCTGCCGGCCTATGCGGTCGTACGTCAATCTCTCGATCGGCTTCAGGTTCCGTGGTGTGCGATTGTCGGCGACCACGATGTCGAGGAAAAAAGCTTCGACAATTTTCTGGCTGCTCTATCCGAGCAGATTTACTACGCCTTCACCATCGGTGACGTTCGCTTTCTGGCGCTGAATGCCTTTGACAAGCCGGATCCTAAGTCATTCGCGGTCTCTCCCGCTCAACTTCGTTGGACAGAACATCAGCTCAATCAGGCAGCTGAACAGAACCAATTGATCGTTCTCCTCTTGCATTGTTATCCCAGCGATTTGAAGGAGGGCGGGGAGGAGCTAAAGTATTTGGTTGCGAAGTACAAGGTGAAATTAGTTGATATGGGCCACACGCACTATAACGAGATCTCACATGACGGAAAGACGATCTATACCGCCACGCGATCCACCGGACAGGTCGAAGAAGGGCCAGTCGGCTTTTCCGTCACGAACATCGACAATGGCGTGGTAAGTTGGCGCTTTCTGGAACTCGGAGAGTTGCCCGCGGTCATCATTACCTCACCTGCTGACGAACGCCTGATGGCCGATGATGCTGAGCTCGACAGCTCCAATCAAGCCGATCTGCGCATTCGCGCGAAGGTTTCGTCGCATACCAGCATCAGCAAAGCTGAAGACCATTTTGCCGGGCAGAGCTTCCCATTGCATAAGGTCGACAGCAGCAATGTGTATCAAGGCACCATCTCCATTGGAGAGGCGGACGCCGGTATATGCTCCCTGCGCGTTACTGTTTCGGACGCGGAAGGCAACACAGCGGTCGATGAGATTCGTGTCCTGATCGGATCGGACCGGCCTTCTCGAAAGCGTGCCGAGCGCGATCAGGACAACGCGCTCGAAGCCTGGCCCGAGCACGGCCTGCTCGGAACGCAGCTCGGACCAAACAAGAATGGGAGAAAGTGGTAGATGATTTCTCCTGCGCTGACTCATATTTTGCTTCCCACCATCGTTGGCATCAGCATCTTGCTGATGCTGATTCGTCCCCGCGGCATCCCGGAGGTTTACTGGATCGGCAGTGGCGCACTCTTGTTAGTTCTGCTGCGGTTGGTTTCCCTGAAGCTTGCCGGAAAGGCGATAGCAGAAGGGTCCGATGTCTATTTTTTCCTGATCGGCATGATGCTGCTCTCGGAGCTGGCGCGAGAGAACGGCGTCTTCGACTGGCTGTCCTCGACGGCGATCCGAAGAGCAAATGGATCGTGTACCCGGCTGTTCACGTTGGTTTATGGCATAGGCACCCTGGTCACAATTTTCATGTCTAATGATGCGACAGCGGTCGTACTCACTCCCGCCATCCTGTCCGCGGTGCGCAAAGCCAAGGTGCAGCCGCTGCCGTACCTCTTTGCTTGCGCTTTGATCGCAAACGCGGCCTCATTCGTTCTGCCAATCTCAAATCCGGCGAATCTAGTCGTGTTTCATGGTGGAGGGATGCCTCCGCTGGGCCGTTGGCTTCTCTCCTTCGGTGTTCCCTCCGTGCTTTCGATCGCGGCGACCTATGCGGTAATGCGTCTGATCTTCCGAAAGGACCTTCGCGCAAACCTTGAAGGCAAGCCGGAAGCGAAACCGCTGAACGGTGAAGGCAAGCTGGTGCTGGCTGGATTAGCATTGATGATCGCCGTCCTGCTTGTGGCCTCGACCCTCAAGAGAGATCTGGGCCTGCCTACCTGCCTTGCGGCGTTGGTGATTACAGCGGTTGTCTCGATCAAATCGAAGTCGAATCCCTTGAAGTTGGCGCGTGAGATCAGCTGGGCAACGCTCGCACTCGTCGCTGGCCTGTTCGTCTTGGTCGATGCTGTAGAAAGCATCGGTGCGCTCAGATTGACGAGTAGCTGGCTGGCCTGGGCAGAGCATCTTCCGTCTGGCGCAGGGCCGATGATAACGGGCTTCGCAGTCGCGGTCTCAAACAACCTGGTCAACAATCTGCCGCTTGGACTGATTGCGGGCGGGACGCTGCAGGCGGCTCACGCCAAGGGCCTCCTTGCGAGTGCCGTTCTGATCGGCGTCGATCTTGGGCCCAACCTTTCGATTACCGGGTCCCTTGCAACCATTTTGTGGCTGCTGGCTCTTCGGAAAGAAAAACTCACCGTGAGCTTCTGGGACTTCCTCAAAGTGGGAATGATCGCTATGCCCATAGCGTTGCTGTGTTCTCTTGCGGGCGCCATCGTCATGCAGATGATTGCGCCAGCTCAATGACCTCGCTCTACTCAACCCAAGGACGAACTATGAAAGCTGCGTGGATTATCCCCTTCATCATCATTGGCGGAGCTCTTCAGTCGGTAGGCGCCGCCATGAATGGACAGCTGAACAAATCACTTCATAACTCATGGCTGGCCTCGGCTGTGTCGTTCGCATTAATTACTTTCTTTTTCGTCGCGGCTTTTCTCATCATGCCGCATCCATTGCCAACCACGAAGGATCTCTCCGAGCTTCCCTGGTGGGCGGTCATTGGTGGCCTCGTCGGAGCAGTTCAGGTGTACGCTGGCCTTTCCTATGTCAACGAGGTCGGGGCTGGACCATTTATGGGCTTCACCGTCACGGCAGCGCCGATCGCGTCTCTAGCGATCGATCACTTCGGGTTTCTTCGTATGGATCGCCATCCAATGAACATCTGGCGAAGGTTGGGCGCAGCTCTTCTCATCGGCGGCGTTACGCTCATTGCCAAGTTCTGAAGCGGATCTGTTCCACTGAAGTTGCGCAGATGGGGGGGCGCCCTTTTGACCATCTCGCAGACTTCCCTTTCCCACAATCTTCGCCCACCATGTAGGCGAGGAGCAGCTAGGAAAGCTGCTGCTTCATGCGTTCAAATTCTTCTTGATTGATTCACAGGGCGTAACGATGTCTTACGATGTCCAGTGGTGAAGCGGCGTCTACAGTTCAGTTGCGCGTTGAAAAGTGCGCGCCCGGATCGGTCGATACGCCAGAGCGGTAACCAGTTCCACGACTGCTACTCCCGCAAGTTCGTCCCAGCCCGGTCCAAAACCGAGCGGCGGTCCCGTAGAACCCGCACACCAATCAGTCTGGAGTTATCGTTGTTCTGTCATCCGACAGGCGTCGGCAACGCTAGATCTTTTATGTGTCCCATCCTGAAAAATTTTATAATTCGTGGCCCCGGAGTACGGTCCACAGTCCGTTGCTGTAAGTGCGGCTGACCCGAAGGACAACACCATCTCTAAGAATGATTTGGCAGTCGCGGTTTGAGAGCGCATCTATACGAATAATTCGATCCAGCTGCACTATGGTAGAACGGTGAATCCGTAGAAACTGCCTGGAATCGAGTCGTGCTTCAAGAGCACTGAGCGATTGCCGGATAAGGTGCGTTTTCTTGCCGGCGTGAAGTCCGGAACGGAGTTTGAAGGAAGTGACGACGCCAGAGCCACTTTGCAAGTGGCGTAGTATCTGACAGGATCAGCCTTATCCTAATCCTGATCGATAAAGCCGCGATGAATACCAGGAGCAGACTTTTGATCTCAAACTATCCACGTCGAATGATTGCAAAGGGTCTGCTCGCGGGATTTATAGGTGGCATCGCAGGATCCGCCGCGAAACTGATTGGCGAAGCTATTTACCCGCCTCGAACCCTGGGGCAGGAGCCTCCCCCTGCGCTACTCGTCGAGAAGATCATGGGGCATCCGATTTCCAAGAGCCAGCAGACTCTCGCATCGCAGGGCTTCCACTGGACTTTCGGGCCAGGCCTTGGCGCGGCATATGGTGTGGCAGCGGAGTTCGTGCCGCAGGTGACCGCGTTGTATGGAGTGGCCTTCGGATGGGTGGTATTGGTGGGAACGCATGAGTCGGTGTTGCCGGCACTTGGCTTGGTAGAACCACCCCTAAAGCAACCCTTGCAGGAACAAACCAGCGAGATCGCCACACATGCGCTGTACGGCTTTGTGACTGAGTTTGTGAGACGCCTGCTGATGCGGTACTGGAGACGAAAAGCAGCCGGGAATGTGGCCGATCCGGCTGCGGCTAAAGCAACAGCGAGCTAACCTGAACGGCACTTCTTTGGCGATTCGCCCGCGAGTAGCTCGTCAAGGGAAAACGAGATCGTGCTTCAAACTCTTGAAACCCTCGCTGAAGGGAACAAGACATCAGCCTTTCCGTCGTGAACATTAATGTGGAGCCTGTAGCATTGTTGAACAATTTCACTTCGCTGACACATTGGGTTATCAGCACCTGTTCTTTGAACTGACGATGTTATCCAGCAGCGACGGGATCAGCGCCAGTTGGCGAGTGGCCTCCTTGACCATGCATGGCCCTTTGCCCTAAGTTGAAGCTTGCCCCTTGAGTCGTATTCCAATGAACCGCCGAGGTAAAAAAAGTGGTGCCAACTCCAGAGGCAGAACTCCAGAAGATCGACCAAATTGAAAAGCGTGGCCGGGTGATTGCTTGGTCAGCTCTCGGCTTTGCCTTTCTTCAGAGCGTCTGCACGGCAGTTATTGCAGCCAGTGGTATGCGTTTTGCCTTGGGAATAGCGGGGCTCATCACATCGATTGCTGTCTCTGCACCCTCCCAGGATCTGCATAGCGACAGGATCAGATTGCCAATGCTTATTTTTGCCTTTGCTGGAGCTTTGATCAATCTCGGTGTGCTGTGGCAGGTGAGACACCTTCGCGCGCGGCCTGCATCGCAGTGGCGCGTCGTTCCTCTTACTCCTCAGAAGAGGCACATGGAACGATTGCAATTTGTGCTTAGCGTACTAACGCTTCTTCTTGTGGTTGCCGAACTGATTTCCCACAAGAGGCTTCACGGCAATTATTTCTAGAGCTTTCTCCGAGCCGCGTCTTGCGTGCGAAACCGAATTATTTTATTTCCTTCATAACCTTCCTGCCCGCGAACAACATCGCTCCAGTACAGAAGGCAGTCGCGGTGCACCAGGAACAGAGTTTTCCGAAAGAAAGTTATCTCTTCGATGAGGTTGGCCGCGTGTTCGACCGCAGCGGCATCGGACACATCTACGGAGACTACGAGGGCCTGGCCACCGAGATGCTCACACTCATCCTTCGCTGCGTTGAGAGCTTCGACGCTTCTCGCAAGGAGACAAGTCTGGCGCCGCGCCGGGCGAAGGTATGCGCGATGGCGCGACCCAGGCCGATGATCCCGTAATCACAACAACTGGCGATGAGTTCATGCTGACTGGAGACCCCATAGTGGGGAATCGTGACCTAGGCATAGATGCTGCCGTCCAGTGATCGTGAAATGGAAGATGTACTCGACCAGCACCCTTGGAAGTTGGCTCGGATGCCGCCTGCTTCTCGGCCCGTCGTCGTAACGGGAAGCAAATCAAGCTTCGACTTTGGCTTTCACGCGGTGATATCCGCTTGCCGGTTCGGGACCAGATCCCTTCTGCTCTCCGGATTGGATGTTGCCTTGATCATCAATGCAGCGCACCGTAAGCTGCCAGGGAAATCTCCACTGCGCCCATGCCGACTTTGAGCCGTGATAGGTAATCTCCGCTGGCTGCCAGGTCTTTTCACCGTCCACGCTCACTTGAACTGCGCGCACGCCACGGTCGCCGGCAAACGCCGTTCCTTTAAGCACGGTTCGCTGTCCTAAGCGGATTGGGTGGCTGAAGTCAGGCGCATCGAAACGGGAGCCGTCATTGATGGTGAACTGCGGACCCCATCCCTGTTGCTCATAAAACCCCTTTCCCTGCTCTTCGCGAACCTCAATCCTGGTAAGCCAGCGCAATGGATCGCTGGTAAGGCCAGCCCTGCACCCGTCAGACGAGCCTACGTCCTCCAAAGTTACAAGGAACCCTCAAGGGGGGCGGGGCCACTTCGCAGGTGGCGCGCCAAAATTGGACCCGGATAGCGGAATCTTGTAACCAAATGAAGCATGGATGTCTCAAAGCACTATGCACCCTCTGTACTGGGCTGCGACGAGGTGGTACGTGCAGAGTCAGGTCGATGAGTCACCCTTCCTGGTAGGTCCGAAGACGGAACCGGACGCAGACCCAGCTGCCATCGCATTGGTCATGATGCCGTTTCTGGGCGGTAGCTGGAAAGAGTGGTCGGAAGTGATCGACGCGCTTCCGTCAGAGCTGCGGTGCATTGGCGTTGACTTGCCGGGGTTTGGCGAGGCCGCAGAAACAAGGGGCTATTCGGTTGCGGATATGGCGGCGTATGTAATCGACCGAGTGAAATCGTTGAAGTTGAGACGCTTTGTCCTGGTAGGCCACAGCATGAGTGGCAAGGTTGCGATGGTGATTGCCAGCCAGGCCAAGAATAGACCGGAACTTTCCGGGCTGAGTGGTCTGGTGCTGGTCGCCTC
This sequence comes from Edaphobacter sp., assembly GCA_965277545.1. Taxonomy (GTDB): domain Bacteria; phylum Acidobacteriota; class Terriglobia; order Terriglobales; family Acidobacteriaceae; genus Edaphobacter. Next base: position 2,733,285 of record OZ255826.1, on the reverse strand, counting down.
GTCGCCGCCGTCCCCGGAGCCGATGAACGAAGACAAACGGGCCGAGATGAAGGCACATCTCGGAAAGCCGGGCGTTCACTACAGAAAGCATGCCGAGGAGTTCATTCGGGAGAACGCATCCGACGAGCTTCCGCCGCATGTGTTTGAGCGGGCGGTCGGCGATGTCTTGCGAATGAACTGCCAGGCATGGACGGCATGGCTGGACTCGGGCAGCAAAGAGGATTGGTCTGAGCGAGTCGGAGACCTGGACCTTGAAGCCCTGGTTGTGGCCGGTGAGGACGATGAAGCATTGGGCCCTCACGCTCAAGAGAGGTTTGTGATGCCTCATCTTCTCAAGTCGCAACTGCAAGTCGTGTCTGGCGCAGCTCATGTAATTCCTCTGGAACGGTCTCTTCAACTGGCACAACTGATCGTCGAATTTATCAACCGAATTGCACCTGCAGTGGAGGCGGCGACCTATGAGCGAGCTTGATTCTCAGTACAAGGCCCTGATCGAATCTGATCGTGTAAGTGCGACGACGCGTGCCGTTCTCCTCGGACGGTTGGAACCTGCAGAAGAACCCGCTTTGACGGGCGGTCTATCGCGCGAAGCAGTGAGATCGCTGCAAACGATGGCCGAATGTATCGCGCCCACGACTAATCGATCCATCGACTTCGGGCTGCGCATCAACGCTCGACTCGCAAGCGGAGAGGGGAAAGGCTGGCGATACTCCGAGCTTCCACCCGATCTGGCAGCTTATCGTGCTGCGATCGAGACGGTCGACCAATTCTGTCTCGACAATTTCGACTCGAGCTTTGTCCATTTGCGAACCGAGGAACAGATTCATACGCTTACGCTGATTCAACGTGGAGAGCTGGTAGCCAGTCAGTTCGAATCGGGTCCTGATTCCGAACTTCTTGATGCGGCGCAGATGCAGCGCTGGTTTGAAGACCTTCGCGGGGATATTACCTCGCTGTACATGTCGCATCCGGAGACTCTGGCGCTGATGGGTTATAGCGGCATCGCCGACGGCGCGAACTCTGCGGCGTTGTCTGGTTTCGTGGAGCTGGGTCTCGGCAAAGTTGAGTCGTGGGAACCGAGAGCAATAGGTACGAGCAAATGAATCTCAGCGTGATGCGAAGCTATGGCATAGATGAAGTCGTCGATGCGGTGGTGATTGGTACGGGAGCTGGCGGCGCGCCTTTGCTCGCGAAACTGGCTCGCGCGGGATTGAGAGTCGTCGCTCTCGAGGCTGGACGAAACTGGGATCCGGCAACTGATTTCGCCACAGATGAGGTGGCAGCGTCGCAGATCTATTGGCTGGAAGAACGGCTCAGCGCCGGAAAGACTCCGACAGCCTTCGGTGCCAACAACAGTGGAAGTGGCGTTGGCGGTTCCACACTCCATTGGGGCGCTTTCGTGCCGCGGCCGGACCCGCGCGACTTCAGAATCCACGCAGAGTATGGCGTAGGCGCAGACTGGCCAATCAGTGTTGATGATCTGCGGCCCTACTTTGAGGAACTCGAGAGCTTCCTGGGAGTATCCGGGCCTGCTCACTATCCCTGGGACGTCGCGCGCAGGTATCCGCTGCCGCCGGTTCCGCTGAACGCGCCGGCAGAGTTGATGCAGCGGGGGTTCAGCGAACTTGGACTCCGAACCAGTGAGGCGCCGGTGGCCGCAGTCTCACGCGATTATCGACAAGAGGGATATGAGACGCGCCATGCGTGCGTAAATCGCGGGTATTGCCACCAGGGATGTCGTAACGGTGCGAAGGCCAGCATGGATGTGACTTACCTGCCTCTCGCAGTCGCTGCCGGCGCTGAAATTCGTCCGCAATGTTTCGCACATGGCTTGAAGTTAGGCAGCGATGGAAACATAGCGGCGGTGGTCTATCGACACCACGGGCAAGATTTTCGCCAGCGCTGCCGAGCTGTCTTGTTATGCGCGGGCGCGATCGAAACACCTCGCTTGCTGTTGCATTGCAATGAGAAACGGGCGGAGGGACTGGCAAACTCCAGCGGTCAGGTTGGCCGCAATTTCATGGCCCACGTGGCTACGCAGGTGTGGGGAACATTCGCCGAGGAGACCCGCCCGAACAAAGGTTTTCCGGCGTCGCTCATCAGTGAAGATATGGTTCGACCTGCTGGAGCCGACTTTGCGGGAGGGTACATTGCCCAGAGCCTAGGTATCGTTCCAGTGACATGGGCGATGCAGGTGGCTCGCAGGCGGGGACTGTGGGGAGAGCCTCTGATTGACTACCTCCAACAATACAACCACGTCGCTGGAATCGGGATCAACGGGGATTGCCTGCCCTATCACAGTAACTTTCTCGAACTCTCAGATGAGATCGACAGTACGGGAATGAAGAAGCCGAGAGTCCACTTTAGCTATGGCGCAAACGAAACTAGGATGAGCCGGCACTCTGAGGCATTGATGACGCAGGCCTGGAAGGCTGCTGGAGCCACTGACATCTGGACCTTCCAGCGCTCAGCCCACACGATCGGTACCTGTCGCATGGGAACGAATCCTGGTGCAAACGTGGTGAATGCAGAGGGCCGATGCTTCGATGTGCCCAATCTGTGGATTTGCGATAACTCCGTTTTTCCATCCGCGCTCCCGGCGAATCCGGCACTCACCATCATGGCTTTGTCGCTGCGCACCGCGGATAGCTTCCTTAGTGTTGGATGAGCACGGGGATGAATCGGTGTCAGCGATGACACGGTAGGAGAACAGGCTTGCTAGTGTACGGATAAAAATAAAGAGCCACTCTCAGAGTGGCACCGGACCTCCAAACACATGACCGATACTCGATCTATGCCGATGCAACAACGTACACGTCCGGCATCGCCTATCCACGCGATGACGAGAGATGGAGTGGAAAGGTTATCGTGTCGTGTTGTGCAGCACTTCGAGCAGATTCTCGCCAGCGACAAGATCAAACAAGGTGAAAGGCTTCCCAGCGAACGTACCGTCGCAAACAACCTTTGCATCAGCCGTAACACAGTGACGGCCGCTTACAGTGAACTGGAGCAGCGCGGATTGATTCGCCGCATCAGGGGGAAGGGAGCATTTTGCTGCAACCGAAAGGTTGAGGGAGAAGCCTTCTCCTGGAGTGGAAAGATATCCACCAACGCACACCTTCTGGATGAGCCCATTCTGGAGATGCTTGCTTGGAGCGGCGCTTCCGGTTTGCCACATCCGCTCTCCGCCGGCACCCCTTCACTGGAATGTTTTCCCGTGGAGGACTATCGAGTCAGCATCAACCGAGTCATAGACAGCTCATTCCCGAACGCCTTGGCGGTCGCTCCGACAGCAGGTCAATCTCGCTTGCGCCACTCCATCGCCGCCTGGATGGGCGTGGATGCTAATCGAGTGATGATTACCTCGGGAGGGCAAGAGGCAATCGATCTGCTGGTAAGATGTCTCATCCAGCCCGGCGATCACGCCATCGTGGACGATCCAACCTATCCGGGAGCAATTCAGTGCTTGCGGGCAGGCGGAGCAAAGTTGACCGGATGGGACACCAACTGGTCTCTTGAAAAACTGGAAGAGCTTATTCTTCGCTTTCGACCGAAGCTCATCTTTACGACCCCAACTTTTCAAAATCCAACCGGAAGGGTAATGCGCCAGTCGGTAAGAACTGACCTGCTCGAACTCGCGGCACGCTATCATGTCCCGATTCTCGAAGACGACGTTTACTCACGAACTTACCTGGATGGGGTATGCCCGCCGCCTTCTCTGGTCAAGCTGGATCGGCAGTCGCAAGTCATATACATCAGCACATTCTCCAAGATCCTTGCGCCGGGCCTGCGCGTCGGTTGGATAGTTGCACCGCCGTACATGGTAAAGCAGCTAAGCCTCATGAAGATGAGGGCAAGCCTCTTCACCGGCGGTTTGAACCAACTTGCCATCTCAGACATGATTGAGACTGGCAGCATGTTCCGACACCTCGATCGCATGCGGCAACACCACTGCGTGTTGCGGGAGACGGCAGCATCCGCGTTACAGCCCGCCCAGGAGAGTGGATTTATTAAATTTCACAAGCCGGAAGGAGGACTCTTTCTCTGGGTCAAGCTATGTCAGCCGTTAGATCTCGACACCCTTCTTTCCACTCTGGAAGATCGAGGTGTAAGCGTAGCTCCGGGCAACGCCTTCTTCCCGAACAAAGCGAGATCAACCTATCTCCGTATCTGCTATACGGCGGCCGCCACGCAACAAGTGCGAAAAGGTGTAAACATTCTCGTCGCTACTTTGCGAGAAGTCCTTACAAAGCATGCACACGGGACGCACCAGACTTCTTCGCACGAAGACCATCCATGGATATCAAATCGAAGCGGCGCTACACCAGAATTAGCGAAAAAGTCACCGCGCACATGAGTCATGAAATTTTGAGACCGATGATGGATTCGCATCGCGATCTTCGAACGAAAATGGCGGCTCAGAGTTCAGGTTTGTTGGCATGTTCCTCCTCCTTACGAGAGCAGCCCGCGGAAGGCTGTTTAGGCCAAGTAATCGATGGCTCTTTGGCGTACCGGTTTCGTTCTACCCTTAGCTGCTGCTGGCGAGGCTGGAAACAGTGACCATTTTAAATAAGGAGGTCCTGTGAACGGACAGCAAAATACCCAAGTACGAGAATTCAACTTTGTGGATGTAGTCGAGAGCAGCGAACGTGAGCTGCCATCTATCGGCGACTATGGCATTATTGGCGATTGCAAGTCGGCCGCTCTGGTCTCAAAGAGTGGATCGATCGATTGGCTTTGCTGGCCCAACTTCAGCAGTGGACCTGTGCTCTCCCGCCTTATTGATCCTGAGAACGGAGGTACGTGGAGCGTGACTTCGAGAACCGCCACTTCGATACGAAGAAGGTACGTCGGCAATACAAACGTACTTGAGACGACGTTTGATTCCGCCGAGGGTACTGTTGTCCTGACTGATTTCATGCCCGTCGCGGATGAAGAATATCAGAGTCAACACTTGGTTCCGGAGCGCATGGTATGGCGCACGGTGCGATGCGAACGGGGCAGCACTGAGATTCACGTAGTCTTTCGGGCTTCGAACGGATTCGAGGAGCAGTGCCCGCCGCTCAAGAACAGAGGCGTTCTTGGACTTCGTGTGAAGTTGAAAACCGGGATGCTCGCGCTTTACGCGAATCTTGATTGGAGTGTCGACGGCGCTGAAGCCCGAGCGGCATTCACCATGAACGCGGGCGACACCCACAGCTTTGCGCTGACTCATTCGACAGAAGCGCCGTCGGTTATGCCCATGATTGACGGGGCGGACTTAGAACTCGATCGTACCCTCGAGTGGTGGGAGAAATGGTCATCGAAATTTACCTACAAGGGTCCTCATCAAACGGAGGTGCAGCGCAGCATTCTGGCGCTCAAACTCCTTCAGTTTGCGCCTACAGGCGCTTTCGTGGCTGCGGTGACTACATCTCTTCCAGAGCACACCGGCGGGGCCTTGAATTGGGACTATCGCTACTGCTGGCTCCGGGACGCTTCATTCAATCTGCAGGCACTCTGCGCCACCGGTTATGGAGAAGAGGCCGGCGCATTCATGGAATGGATGCTTCACGCCACTCGGCTTACACAGCCTAGGCTCATGACCTGTTACGACCTGTTCGGGAATCCTGTACCTAAGGAGAAGGAACTGCCTTCATGGGGAGGATATCGATCTTCGCAGCCGGTGCGCATAGGCAATCTGGCGGGGAAACAACATCAGCTCGACACCTACGGTGAGGTGATCTGCGGCGCGGCAAAGGTGATTCGCGGAAGACGTTTCGCCGACCGCGAGACTCAGAAGGTCCTGATGCAGTTCGGCCAGTTTGTTGCAAAGCATTGGGAAGACCCCGACGCCGGAATCTGGGAGTCCAGGGATAAGCCTATCGTCCACACCCATTCGCGCCTGCTTTGCTGGGTAGCGCTGGAGGAACTTATCCGTCTTCACGACGATGGTTTTGTTTCCGTGGCTAATGTTGACAATCTCAAAGAGGTTCGGGAGAAGATCCGCAATAGCATCGAAGACCAAAGTTGGAATAAAGATAGTTTGAGCTATGCGAGTGAGCCAGGAAGTTCCGGTGTGGACGCAACTTTGTTGCTCTTCGCCCTGCATAACTTCGCGGACTCCGGTTCTATAAGACTGCAACAAACCTACAGGAAGTTACGCAGTGAACTGAGTGCAGGAGATGGACTCCTGCTGCGCAACGAACCGAAAGCCGGTTCTCAAAGCGAAGGTGCCTTTGGAATCTGCGGGTTCTGGGCAGCGGAGTTCCTCGCCATGGGCGGCGGTTCGTTCGAGGATGCTGAGGAGCAGTTCGGAAACATGCTGAAATGTGCAAACGATCTCGGCTTATATGCGGAGGAAAATGAGCCAGGCACGCTTGCCCCGTTAGGCAATTTCCCGCAGAGCTTTACCCATGTCGGACTGATCAATGCAGCGCTTGCGCTTGTGAAACGTGCAGGACTTTCCCCAGGAGGCTCCTCATGCACTGTGTGAGCTGGTTAGTAGCCGGAGCTATCGCCACCTTTGCCCAACTGCTCTTTGAGGTGACCACGCAAGCTTTGCGATTGACCCGTATGAGTCTGCCTTTCCTGCTTGGGTCGGCATATACGGACAATCGATCGAAAGCCAGGGTCTTGGGGCTCTTCAATCACTTATTGAATGGTCTCATTTTTGCAGCCATCTACATACTTCTATTCAATACACTGCACCCTGCAAATTGGTGGTTCGGTGGATTGCTTGGATTGGCGCAAGGCTTGATCTTGCTGGTTCTGGTTATGCCGCTCATCCCAGAGGTGCACCCGAGGATGGCAACGGAGCGTCAGGGTCCAATCGTACGCCGGCAGCTCGAACCGCCCGGGTTCCTCGCCTTGAACTATGGCCCTCGCACACCTATAGCAATCATGGCCTCGCATATCCTCTTCGGAGTTGTCATCGGAGCGGTCTATCACATGTAAACGTGTTTATCACCCAGTGTCCCAATCTCTCTTGAAAAGCCGGATTAAACGATTAGTTGATAGAACCTAGGGTATCCCCCGATCGCAGGTGAAATGCAAGCTGCGGATAGAAGCGTTAATCTCGCGGAACAACAAATGACGGTGCGAATCGTACTCCGGCCGTATGCTAGCGCGTTGCCGCTTGGATGCTTCGCCTTCGGTATCGGCAATGCGCTGCTCGCCGCGTTTGTCCTCCATTGGATTCCGGCGATCGAGAAGGAGACTCTGGCGATCATGCTGTTGGGATTCGTCGCTCCTCTTGAATTCGTTCCTTGCGTCATGGCTTTTCTGTCTCGGGATACGGGCGCGGCTACAGCTATGGGAATCTTTGCGTCGGCCTGGATCGTGATGGGTGTACAACTGCTAACGAGCGATCCCGCGAGGCCAAGCCGGGCGGCGGCACTGTTCCTGATCCTGCTCGCTATCTGCCTGGTTATCTTGACAGTGGTTACGTTCTCCGGAAAGCCGCTGCTTGGCGTCCTGCTGACTACAGCTATCTTGCGCTCGGTTAGCGCAGCGATCTGCCAGTTCGGCATTCACGGCAGCATGGATACCCTCAGTGCGATCCTTGATGCACTGGTCGCGCTCCTCGCCTTTTACAGCGGCCTCGCCTTCTTGTTGGAGGATATTCAACAGAAGCCCAGCCGAATGACATTTAGGCGGAAGGCTGCCAAGCAGGCTATAGAAGGTACGTTGCGAGATCAGGTTAAGCATATCTCGAACGAAGCCGGAGTGAGACAGCAACTCTAATGGAGTGTCTGTACCTTATAAGAGCGACGCCGAACAGTGGCATGTTTAGAAAAGAGAGACCGACAACTTTAATTCGGTGAGATTGCTTCGACGGCTCGCCAGCCACTTAGAGCGTGGCTCAAACAACGTTGTAACCGATTTGCGATTCACACCTCCAATGTGCAGAAAAATGGGATTCGAATTACAAGTTGCGAGTCGATTCCGATTCAAGTCGAGATTCTGGCACTAAGTACTTCTCCGAGCACCAATCATTAACGTCCTGCGCACCGTGTGCGAGGCCCAACCGAAAGAAAGGCTCATCTTATGAATCGCACTACGAAATCGCTCGCATTGGCCGCCGCATTTGCAGGTCTACTCGGTGGCACTGCCGTCCGCGCCAACGCCCAGACGTCGCAGAATGGGACGACGTCCACGCAGGCTGGCGTGCTTCTCGCCCAGGCTACCCCAGACACCACCAAACACTCCTGCAAAGGCAAAAATGACTGCAAAGGTCAGGGCGGCGGCGATGCGAAGCACGCCGGAAAGAACAGCTGCAAGGGCAAAGGCGCTTGCGCTACCGACGGTTCTACACCGCCGAAGACCTAGTCCATCCGATGTTATGGAGGCCTGAAGTTTTCTTCAGGCCTCCATCGTGTTTTCGTCTTACTCACGGGAGTTGACAATGCCAGCGAACCGCTTCAACGGCTTTACCGACTTCGGTGTTGGAATTGGCCTACGGGTTCCCCACTACAGCCATATTCTCTCGGAAAAGCCGGTCGTCGACTGGTTCGCGAACAGCAAGCTTTCCGAAGAAGTCCAGGCGGCGAAGATCCAGGGTTACTCTGCCCATGCCGCGGAGTTGGGCTGGTTCTGCGGCAAAGCTCCCGATTTCATCGGAGTTCAGTGAGCATACGGCGACTTTTGCTCCCGGCATTCCTCGCTGTGTCGGCACATGCTCAGGCACCGGCCCCGCCCATCGTATGGCACGCTGCCTGGTCGAACGACGTGTTCGCTCAGGCTACACGGGAGCACAAGTTCGTCCTGCTCGATCTCGAAGCGGTTTGGTGCCACTGGTGCCACGTCATGGATCAGCAAACCTACCGCGATCCCGCGGTGCGGCGCCTCATTGCGAAGAAGTATATCGCCGTGAAGATCGATCAGGACTCCCGCCCTGATATCTCCAATCGCTACGAGGACTACGGCTGGCCGGCTACGGTGATCTTCAATGCTGACCATGGCGAGATTGTAAAACGACAGGGCTTCTTGCCCCCCGTGCAGATGGCATCGATCCTGCAAGCGGTGATCGACGATCCATCCCCCGGACCTTCCGTCGAAGCGGACAAGCCGATCATCTACGCCACCACTCCCTTTCTGCAGGCTTCGCTGCTCGTCGACGTCAAGAAGGAATTCGAAAAGCAGTATGACGTGCAAGGAAGAGGGTGGGCGTTCGGACACAAGTATCTCGACGCAGATTCAGTCGAGTACGCCAGCGATCTCGCGCGCCGGGGAGACAAGATACAAGAGCGGCATGTTCGCGAGACCTTGCAGGCGGCGGAGAAGTTGCTCGACCCGGTGTGGGGCGGCGCTTATCAGTACTCGACCGGAGGCAACTGGGACGAGCCTCACTTTGAAAAGCTTCTCTCCATTCAAGCTCAAGTCATGCGCACCTATGCCAATGCGTACGGCCAGTGGCGCGATCCTCATTTCCTGGCCGACGCACAGAACGTTCATCGTTACGTGAAGGACTTCCTTACCAGTCCGGAGGGTGCCTTCTACGTCAGTCAGGACGCGGATGTGGTCGTCGGCAAGCACAGCGCTGACTTCTTCTCGCTCAACGACGCCAAGCGCCGCGCCGTTGGTATTCCGCGAGTCGACAAGCATCTCTATGCACGCGAGAACGGGTGGATGATCCAGTCCCTTTGTGATCTCTATGCCGCCACCGGTACTGCCTCGTACGCGCAGGAAGCCAGGCGTTCCGCGGAGTGGGTGCTCGCGCATCGAAGCCTACCCGATGGAGGATTTGCTCACGGGGACCATGACGCCGCGGGCCCGTACCTCGGCGACTCGCTCGCCATGGGACAGGGCTTCCTGGCGCTTTATGAGGTCACCGGCGACCGGGAGTGGCTCAAGCGAGCCGAAGGCTCCCGGCGGTTCATCTCCGCGCACTTCGAGGCGGCGAGCCATGCCGGTTTCGTCACTTCGAAGATATCGGCCGATCAGCCCTATGAGCCTCATCCGGAGCGCGACGAGAATGCACAGATGGCGCGCTTCGCCAATCTGCTCGCCCAATACACCGGCAATGGGGGCGACAAAGAGGCGGCGACGCTCTCCATGCGCTATCTGGCAACGCCCGACATCGCCATAGCTTGGCTCTCCGCGCCCGTGTTGCTGGCGGAGATGCAATTTACAGAGCCCCCGATTCATCTCACGATCGTCGGAAGCAAGAAGGACCTAGTCGCTGGAAGTCTTTTTCGCACGGCTCTTGGCACCGGCCGTGTGTACGAGCGAGTGGAGTGGTGGGATCCTGCGGAAGGTCCGCTGCCGCATGCGGATGTGCAGTACCCATCTTTCGCTAGGGCAGCCGCTTTTGTATGTACGGCCTCCACCTGTTCGTCCCCGATCTTCGACCCCAAACTGCTGGACTCGCGCTCGCGCAAAGCCGACGAGTGACTTGCGGAGTACACCCAGTTATTCAGTCGCAGCCCAACTAGGCGAGAGAATCACCGAAGATAGACCTTGGCGTTGGTGTCCGTCACCGAGCAGCACGCTGTTGCTTGATCTCACAGCTTTCCGCCTCGTAAACCCCCTGTGTGTGTCTTAGGTGAGAATAAGGAGAGAATTGGGAACTTCGAAGGGGCGAAAGATTCGACATGGGCTCAGAGATTCGTCGCGGGCAGACCACATCACCATCATCATTACTTTCGTCGACTGTTAGTGGCAAAATCAAAAACGAACCGGCCGCCGTCCTCGGTACATGGACGGCGCTCGAAGCGCTCTCTCCTGCAACCTACAACGCACCGCACGATCTCGTGTACGGTGATCGAAGTCGCGTTGTCCGTTTTGAAGATGGACCTCTGCCCTGGACCACATCCACACAGCCTCCGCCCGGGAAGCAGCTCTTCTATAGCGTCGTACTTGGATCGATGCTGATGGATCCAGCCACCGAGGCTCTCATTAAAGTCTTCGGTGATGACGAGGCAAGAGTCCGCTCTTCGAAGAAGAGAGCGGTCGCGGCAGAAGTTTTGCTGGACAAGCATGGCGTGGTGCTTGCCGAGAAGGCAATCTCGGTTTCCAGCTTTCCATGGGCGCTTCCTCTTGCACTCCAGCTTCGTTTGAAAGAGCTTGGAAGCTGGCCGACAGTAGAGGATGAGTTGCAGCGCGGTTTAGATGCGATCGTGCATAAGGTTGATTCCGACGGTCAACCCATTCCACTTAATATCTCCACGATGGAACGGGCTTATCAGTGGCTCGTCGAGAGGTGTCAGGTTCCAGATGGCTTGATTGAGCGCCCGATCTTTGTGTTGCGACACTACTCTCCGTACGGATCGAAGACGCAACCGGAGGCTCTGCTTCTCAACTCGTTCTTCCTGTATGATCTGGCCCGAGTGGCCAGTCATGTCAAGAATGGGACGGCTCCGACCAGTGTTCTGCAATATCTTGGCGCGGTTCCAAAGACCAATCCTCTGGATGTGCTCAAGAACCATTCTCTCTTAGAGGAGGCGGTTGCTCCTGCGAAAATTCCTGCGGCCAAGTGGCCTGCCGGAGAGGGCAGATCACTCGTTGTGCTGCAACAGGCTGCGGTAAACCTGATCGGGCAAGAACTGAACGGCAAGGAAGGGCTTCTTGCGGTGAACGGGCCGCCTGGCACAGGAAAGACCACGCTCCTACGCGACGTTGTTGCGATGTGCGTCCTGGATCGAGCTGTGGCTATGAGCGCCTTTGATGATCCCAAGGAGGCCTTCACCAAGACGGAGGAGCGTGTTGAAGCGGGGAAGACTTCCTTTGACATCTACCGCCTGCAAGACAGTCTGAAGGGGCACGAGATGCTGGTTGCCTCCAGTAATAACAAGGCGGTCGAGAATGTCAGCAAGGAGCTGCCCGCCGAAAACGCCGTGGCCCACTCGCATGAGCAGCTGAGTTACTTCAAGTCGATCAGCGATCTCGTCCACGGTCCACGCAAGCGGGAGGAGGATTCGGCTGAGGAAGGCCTCGCGCCGGAGCCAGTGAAGACATGGGGTCTAATCGCAGCGGTACTCGGCAACAAAAGCAATCGATCGGCTTTCTGGAAGGCGTTTTGGTGGAACGAGGACCGCGGCTTTAGAACCTATCTCAAGACTGCAATGAATCATTCCGTTCTGATTGAGAGTCGAGACTCAGCCACAGGCGTCGTCGAGAGACGAACACCCGAAGTCGTGCTTCGGGAGCATCCGCCTACGCCGCAACAAGCAAAAGAAAATTGGCCGAAAGCGCGAACACGATTTCTTACTCTCAAAGCCGAGATAGACGCTGAATTGCAGGCGCTTGAAGAGGTGCGTCGTCTTTGCGTTGCGCTGGAAGAACTCCGGAGTCAGTTAGCCGGCAGAGAAAGGGAGTTGGAGAGCCTACAAGCAGAACATGACGAGTTTGCCGCAAGAATGGAGATATTTCGTAAAGAGCGCGATCAAGCCTCCGCACGCCACGCACAAGCCTCAGCAGATTGGAGTCGGCACAAAAGCTCGCGTCCTGGGTTGTTTGCGCGTCTGGCGCATACAGGTGACGCAAAGGCCTGGGCAGAGGAGGCTGCTGTTTGGCAGAGACCGATGGACGCGGCGGCGAGCGAGTTAGCGGCGTCAGAAGATGGTCTCAAGAAAGCGGAACGTGCCCGCTCGCTCGCTGCCGCGAAGGCGCAAGTTCTTGACACGGATCTTGACAGAGAACGGGGACAACTCGATGCAAGGTCGCAACTCATCTCCGAGCACCGCGTGCGGCTTGGCGGTCGGATTGTGGATCGAGAGAAGTTTCAGGAGGGACACACAAACTGGAATCAATCGACGCCCTGGGTTACCGAAGCACTGAACGCCAAGCGCGAGAATCTCTTCATCGCCGCCTTGGCTCTCCACCGTGCCTTCATTGATGCCGCAGCTTCCAAAATTCTCCACAATCTTGGTGCGCTTCAGGTGTCGAGTGCGGGCATACAGAAGAACGAGGAACGGCGCAGGTTACTCGGGGATCTTTGGTCCACACTCTTCCTTGTTGTGCCGGTCCTCTCGACGACATTCGCCTCGGTAGAACGAATGCTCGGCGATGTGCCGCCAAACACCCTGGGATGGCTCCTGATTGATGAAGCCGGCCAGGCCACGCCGCAGGCTGCGATCGGTGCGATCCTGCGAGCAAAGCGCACCATCGCTGTAGGCGACCCGCTGCAGATCCAGCCCGTGGTCTCGCTACCAGAGCGCCTGAACGCAGACATCTGTGACTTCTTCAAAGTGAATGAACTGGATTGGACGGCTCCAACGGCCTCGACGCAGACGCTTACGGATCGAGCCTCACGCTATCAATCCAGCTTCGAAGCTGTCGCGGGGGAGAGACGCGTTGGTCTCCCATTACTTGTGCATCGCCGCTGTCAGAATCCGATGTTCGCGATCTCAAACAAGATCGCTTACGCCGGTCAGATGGTGCAAGTCGTTGGTCCCAGGAAGTTGAATGTTGAAGCTGTGCTTGGTGCCTCAACATGGATCGACGTAGAAGGAGAAGCTGATTCAAAGTGGTCGCCAACAGAAGGCAAAGCCGTGATCGATCTGCTTACCAGATTGGCATCGGCCATAGGAAATTTGGACGTCTTCGTGATCTCGCCCTTCCGCATCGTTGCGCACGAGATGGCTCGTTCCTTAGAGAACCGGCCGGATCTCCTGCGCGTGTTAAGCCGTGATGGCGCCCAGTGGCTGAAAGATCGTGTGGGTACGATCCATACATTTCAAGGGCGCGAGGCTGACACCGTCCTATTGCTTCTAGGAGCGCCTGCCGAATCTCAGAATGGTGCCCGAGAGTGGGCTGCGGGGACACCGAACATCTTGAACGTCGCCGTCTCTCGAGCAAAGCAGAACCTTTACGTCGTGGGTTCTAGAAAAGCATGGAGTTCTGTTGGTTTAGCCAGTCACATGAGTAGCGAGTTCCCTAGTCGAATTCGGTTCTGATGGTTTGGATCGATAACTCAATTGCCCACCGATTCGGCTTTCGTTTCATTGACGCGCAGTGTCCATTCGTAACGACACCACGGAACTTCTAGAGGCGCCGGAGAAAGTCGTTCAGAACATCCTTCATGGCCGTGAGATTGCGGCATAGCAGACGCCCCAGGGTTGAATCGACGACTGCAAACTCGCGCGCTCGAGCTGCTTTGTAAAGAGTCCCGAGTGCATCGGCCATCATCTCGGGAAGACCGTGCGAGATCAGGGCCGTCCGATAGTCTTCATCGCTAACCGTCTCCCGTATGATGTCGCGGCCAAGACTCTCCGAGGCAATTCTTGCGATGTCTGCGAAGTCCAATGTGTGCGAACTGGTCAGTGGTGGCGAGATACCATCAAAGAGGCCGGGTTCGGTGAGCGCCGCGATAGCCGCTTCCGCGAGGTCAGCACGTGCTGTCCAGGAGACTGGTCCATCTTTGGGAAGGGAAATCTTCCCTGTCTTCTTTACGCCGCTCAGCTGGTACAGCGCCGACTCCGCGTAGAAGCCGTTGCGTAGCGAGACACATGGAACACCTGATGATTGAAGCAGCGCTTCGGTTGCTGCGTGATCCCTGGCGGGCACAAAGGCGGACGATGGATTCGCTGCCTGATGGCTGGTGTAGAGGATGCGTTTGACACCCGCGTCTTTAGCCGCCTGAATCGCGTTGCCATGCTGCCGGACGGCCTCTTCCCCGAATTTATTCACAGAGACAATCAGGACTTGCTCAGCCCCGTCGAACGCCTCTGTCAAGCTGGCTGGGTCTGCGAAGTCTCCTTTGCAAACACGGATGCCGCGCTGCTTCAGATCTTCAGCCTGCTCTGGACTACGAACGCTTACTCCAATCTTAGCACTCGGAAGCTTCTTCGAAAGGCCTTCCACAATTTGCCGGCCCAACTGTCCGGTCGCACCTGTCACGACGATCATCCTAATTCCCCTCTCGCTGCAGAACTGGAATATGCCTGCTGTTTCCATTGTTACCATGAAACGGATTACGATGGAAACATACGAGTAGAATGATTTTGTGGTGAAGAAAGTTCAGACAGCCGCTTTGAAGAAGCGCAAGGAAGGCGTTTCCATGGTCGCTCCTTTAGCCAATCATCGTGAGCGCATCCTCAAGGCGGCGATGGTTCTGCTCGCAAAGGGCGGCCGCGACGCACTCACGACTCGCGCGGTAGCCGAAGCTGCGCGCGTGCAGCCGCCTATTCTCTATCGACTTTTTAAAGACAAAGCCGGCCTGCTGAACACAGTAGCGGACTATGGTTTCGGCATTTACATGGCGAAGAAGCGGCTCCCGGTCATAACAGAAGATCCCGTCGAATCACTTCGAGCGGGCTGGAAGCTGCACATCCAGTTCGGGCTTACCCACCCTGAGCTTTATCTGCTGATGTATGCAGACCCCCCTTCAGGGACGGAGAGCTGGGCTGCCGAGCGATCACATCGCATGCTGCGAGATCACATGCAACGCATAGCGGCGGCTGGACGGCTGCGCGTCAGCGAAGAACGAGCAGCGCATCTCTTTCATGCGGCCGCCTGCGGCATCGTGATGACGCTGCTCGGCATGACAGGCGAGCAGCGCGATATGTCCTTGTCGGAGATAGCATGCGATGCGGCATTGGCAGCCATTGTCATGGATCAATCCATCTTGCCTGCTCCGACTGTTGCCGCGGCCGCCATCACACTGCGAGCTCTTGTCACCGGCGTTCGAGAGGAGCATCCGTCTGAACCGAACATCTTCACTGAAGCTGAACATGCTTTGTTGGTCGAATGGCTCGATCGCCTTACAAAAGCCCGCTCCCTCCAGTAACGACTAATTTGTCTTCTGGGGATGAAGCCTATTCTCTTCCCGATCAATGGATGCATGTGATGATTCAATCGAGTAACCCGGCCCGGCAGCGTCGAAGTCTTCGCGACGTGAGCTTCCCAGCCGCCGACGCTGGTTGGTCTCATCGATACAACGCTGCAGGTCGTCGAGAACGCTTTGCTTATCGCGCGCAAAATCGCTTGCCATTCGGGTGAGCGCGTAGGTCAGGATATCGCTGTGATGCACATCCTGCATGTCGGGAGAGCGGCGGATATTGAGCCACAGGCGGTGGACTAGCTGCACCTCATGCGGCTCGATGGCAGGCGTGTGTGGACCGATGTGGAAGCTGACAGACTGCCCATCCGGCCTGACTACGTAGAAGGTAAACTGCCGCTTCGGTTCCGGCAAAGCTTCCCAGGCCTGCCCGACGTAGTAAGCCTGCTCCTGCTCGGTAAGTTTGGTCGACAAGCCTGATACGACCGCCGCGGCATCGAGCGAGTTAGCCGTCTGCACCAGCGCCGCGAAGATATCTCCTGCCGGCACGACTAACAAGGAAATATGCTTTCCGAAGCTCTCGGCCACCGATACCGCTTTGGTGAACAACATCTGCTCATGCTCGCTGAACAGTTGTTCGGATGCATCCAGGTACTCGGGGCCGCCCGCACCCATGACTCGTGCGGCTAGTACAACTAGGTCCTGCTCTTCTGTGTTGGTATGGGTCAGCGCCCACTTCAAGGCGAACGGCGCCGCCGAATCGCGCATCGTTACTACGACTGCGCCGGGACGTATGTCGAGTGCCTCTCGCCCGACGTTGTCCTGGTGCTCCAGTTGAAAATGTTCCTTCATTTGAAGCGTGGTCAAATCGTGCCGACGCTTATTATCTCTCTCTGACAGCGAAAAGATCACAAAGAAGGCCGCTGCGAAGATCACTCCGCTTACCGTAGCTACGGACTTAGTAAATAAATTCACCACCGCTGTAGTCAGTAGAACAAGAAATACGGAAAGAAGTCCGAGCGGAATTTCGGTCTTACCGAGGCGCAGGTTGAGTGGAACCTTCCAGCCGCGCTCGCCTTTGTACTTCCAGCGCAGGACCAGCATCGCCAGCGCGTTGAAGGTGAAGCTCCAGATCACGCCGAAAGCGTAGGCTTCCCCAAGCATGATGACGTCGCCGCGAGTGACAATGATGGTGAACATCTGAAGTCCTGTCACCAGGTTGACGATGCGGTAACTCGTCCCATACTTGCGCTGCGGCTTGCGAAACCAGTCTGAAAGGACGCCGTCTTCGGCGACACGCATCAGGACGCCGGTAGATCCAACGATCGCCGTATTGACCGCGCCGCCGAGGATCAGAAATCCGACGATGACCACGAAGACGCGAAAGGCGATTCGCAGCGCCAGCGGGCCTACCATGTACATGGCCATGCCGGCAATGAGGTTGTCGCGGTAGAGCGGCACGCGCACAGCGTCGGGGATTAACATGACGGCCAGGAGCGTGCCGATCCCGGTGAAGATGAAGCTATAAATTGCAATGACGATGGCCGCGCGCTTCAGGTTCTTGAGCTTGGGATGTTCGATCTCGCGGTTGACCTGAGCCAGAGATTCCTCGCCGCTCATCGCCAGCACCGAGTGCCCGAAGGCCATCAGTACGCCGAACAGTCCCATCGTCCGCGCAAACCCGGTGTGCTTCAAAAAGCCCAGGGCATCGTTGCTGAAGTGCAGATTTCCCGGGGTCGGCCAAGGTGGGAGATGCGCGCCCACGTGGAGGACCGACAGGATTCCCCAGGAAAGTAAAATCACCACCATGACGGTCGTGATCTTCATCACCTTCAGAGCCTTATCGCTTGATTCTTCAATGCCCTTGGTATTCTGCCACCAGAAGTAGAGAGTGATCAGCGCGGCGATGACGGCCGAGGTGCCATCCACGTGCAACTGGCGAGCGGCCCCATTGGCATGGACGACCACCGAGCTCATCCAGTGGTGCGCGGCACAAAGTCGCAATAGCTCGTTCAAAAGCCCTACGATGTACTGGCCCGCCGACACTCCTGAGATAGGTCCGGTCAAGATGTAGTCGAACATCAGTGCCGAGACGCTCAGCTTGGCAAACGTGCCCCCCAGCGCTTCTTTCACGATGCGATAAACGCCGCCGCGCGTGAACATGCTGCAGCTCTCGACGTAGACCGCGCGCACCGCGAAGCTGAAGAGCATCACACCGAGGATGAACCACGGCGCGGCTTTGCCAACGGCCTCCTCCGCGATACCGCCGGCATAAAAGGCCGACGATCCCAGATCGTTTAGAACGATCGCCGCCGCTCGCCAGAACGAGATGAACGTCAGCATGACCGAGGACGCCACGACCAGGCGAACGCGATTCGATTGCGGCAGATTTCTGATTTGTTTGGACGCCATAGTGGGGCTTGTATTCAAGAGACCGTACAGTCATCAGGCGGAGAGCGAGAGAACGACTCGCGGTATTTCCGGGCAACGATCCACCGGCCTGTTCGATCTCAAACCGTCTCCTTCAGCTAATCATCGTCTTCCAGCAGCTCTTTGAGGTCTTCGGCGAAACTCACCACGACGACCACTGCGGATCCTGCCATGCCGATAAAAAACAGCGGCACGACGATCCGAGCTACGAAATGAATAGCAACGTCCATGCCTAGATTGTATCTCCCGCCAGCTTGGAGGCGAACTCCCAATGTTAGACTTCAGACGCGATGCGACAAATCTCCCCGCGGCTCTGGGCGATGGCCCTGCTCTCCGGAGTCCTTCAGGTTCTGCCGTTTCCCATCGCTGGGCCGACCCCTCTCTGGCGCACCGCCTTCTGCTGGATCGCGCTGGTTCCTCTGCTCTGGGCGCTTTTGTCGAAGAACAGAAATGGGGATAGTCTTACTCTGCTCCAAGGCGGAGTTCTGGGGTACGCGTGCGGCTTTGTCTGGTACCTGGGCGACTGCTACTGGATCTACCAGACGATGTACCTCTATGGCGCGCTCGCGAAACCCATCGCTGCCGGCATCCTTATTCTTTTTTGCTTGTACCTGGGCCTCTACCATGCTGTCTTTGGCGCCCTTGCCGCTGCGTTCGTCTCTCGCTTTGGACGCCAGATCACCCTCCTTCTCGTTCCCTTTGCCTGGGTCGCTGTGGAACTCGCCCGGGCACGCATCACCAGCCTCCCCTGGGACCTGCTCGGCGTCGCCCAGGTCGACAATCCTTTGCTGATCCGCCTGGCTCCCATCACGGGAGCCTACGGCATCTCGTTCGTCATCGCCGCCGTGAATGCCCTATTCCTTATCCGCATCCGCGTCCGGGAGCACCGTTATACCCGACCGCTCCTTACCGCTGCCGGCGTAGTCTTCGTCGTCCTCTACGTGCTCGGTCTGCGTGTTTTGTCGCCGCCGGCCGCCTCGCCGACCACGGCCACTGCGACTCTGGTTCAGGAAAACATCGAGGTAGGAGCTGCCAACACCGGCCCGCAGCCCACCACGCAGCAGTACCTCGAGGCTTTCTCGTATCTCAGCCGCTATCCCTCTTCTCATTACCTGCTGGGCATTCCGGAACTCCCAAGCACCCGCTCCGTCTTCCTCATCCGCCGTCCTGCTCCGAGCGAAGGCGGAGATCCGGACCCGCCGGCGCCCATCACGGCCGATCTTATCGTCTGGCCGGAATCTCCAGCGCCCTTCCAGGACTCCGATCCGCAGTTCCTCGCCGCGATGGCTTCGCTCGCTCGCCAGACCCATGCGCCCATCATCGCGGGGAATACAGGGTTCGAACCGGACCGCGAGCAAAAGTCCGGCTACAGGCCCTATAACCGTGCTTCCTTCTTCGCCCCCGACGGCGCTTACGTCGCGCACTACGACAAGATGCATCTGGTTCCCTTCGGCGAGTACGTGCCCTACAAGCAGCTTTTTTTCTTCGCCCAAGATCTTCTCAATGAGGTCGGCACCTTCGCCCCGGGCACCCGCCGTACCGCGTTCGCCACCGGCGGCCATCGCTACGGCGTCTTCATCTGCTATGAATCCATCTTCGCCGACGAGATCCGCCAGTACGCCGCGCACGGAGCTGACGTCCTCATCAACATCTCCAACGACGGCTGGTACGGCGACACCAGCGCGCCCTGGCAGCACCTCGACATGGTCCGCATACGGGCCATCGAGAACCACCGCTGGGTGCTGCGCGCGACCAACACCGGCGTCACGGCTGCCATCGACCCCTACGGCCGCGTCACCGCCTCAGCCCCTCGCCACATCCGCACCAGCATTCGCGTCCACTTCGGCTATGAACACGATCTCACCTTCTACGCAAAGCACGGTGATCTCTTCGCCTACGCCTGCGCCTTCATTACTACCATCGGCCTCGCCCTCGGCCTGCTCCCCAGGGAGAAGTTTTCAAGGGACGAGACAACTGAAAAGCAATAAGATAATCGATGAGGCCATTATATGGACTGGAGCGGATGCGAACTTGTCGAAAGGATTCCTGGAAAGGTTTCGGGCCAACCCATCGTGCGCGGAACAAGAGTTCTTGCCGAAACAATCCTTGAATATTCCGACCAAGGTGCGCCCATTGACGAGATACTCGAAGACTTTCCCTCGCTCGATGTAGAGATCATCCGCGCATTGATTCGCTTTGCCCACTCACAGCGCGGTCAACTCGCTTCGTGAGAGTTCTGCTGGACGAAAATCTACCCCACAGGCTTCGCGAACATATCACCGGCCATATCGTCGAGACCGTCAGCTTCAACGGCTGGAGTGGACTCAAGAACGGCGATCTGCTCAAAGTAGCCGAGGCTGCCGGTATGGAAGTATTCATAACCGGCGACCGGAATCTTCTCTATCAACAATCTATGAAGGGAAGAAGCATCGCTCTGGTGATCTTGTCTGCGCAGAACTTCGAGACGATCAATTCCAAGTTGCACGAGATTCAAGCGGCAGTCGACAGTTCTACGCTGGGCTCGCTCCAAACCGTTGACTGCGGAACGTTCAGACGGTCGCGGCGGCCAGACACTCGCGACATTGAGGAAATGCCGTAAACTAGAGCACATGCTTAGCGATCTCGAATACTCCTACTCCCCGGTCCGCGACAAAGTGCGCGATCTGCGGGAGTATCTTTGACTCCGCCAGACTGCGCCGCGAACTCTCCGTCATCGAAGAAAAAATAGCCGACCCCACCGTCTGGGCGGACGCCTCGCGCTCGCAGCCTCTCATGCGCGAGCGCAAGCGGCTGGAAACCCTGCTGGCCGACGACCAGGAGCTCGCACGTCGCACCGACGACATCGAAGCTTACTTCGAGCTTGCCCGCGAAGGCGAGAGCACCGAGCCTGACCTCATCCGCGAGATCCCCGCTCTCGTCGACTTCTCCGAAAAGCTCGAATCGAAGACCATGCTCTCCAGCGAGACCGACCCGCTCAACGCCATCGTCGTCGTCCACCCGGGCGCGGGCGGCACCGAGAGCCAGGACTGGGCCGAGATGCTGATGCGCATGTACATTCGCTGGGGCGAGCGCCAGAACTTCAAGGTCGAAATCAACGAGGTTCAGGATGGCGATGAAGCCGGCATCAAGTCCGCCACCTTCACCATCTCCGGTGACTTCGCCTTCGGCCTTTTGAGCGGAGAGACCGGCGTTCACCGGCTCGTGCGCATCTCGCCTTTCGACTCCGCCAAGCGCCGCCACACCAGCTTTGCCTCGGTCTTCGTCTCGCCCGAGATAGACGACACCATCGTCATCGACATTAAGCCCGACGATCTCCGCATCGACACCTATCGCTCCGGAGGCAAGGGAGGCCAGCATGTCAACACCACCGACTCTGCCGTCCGCATCACCCATCTCCCCACCGGCCTCGTCGCCGGCTGCCAAAACGAGCGCTCCCAGCACAAGAATAAAGAGAAGGCGATGAAGCTCCTCCGCTCCCGGCTCTACGAGTACGAACTGGACAAGAAGAAGGCGGTCAGCCGCAAGCTCGAAGATTCCAAGCTCGACATCAAATTCGGCTCGCAGATTCGCAGCTACGTCCTGCAGCCTTACCGCATGGCAAAGGACCTCCGCACCCGCGTCGAAGTCGGCGATGTCGACAAGGTCCTCGACGGCGATCTCGAACCCTTCATTCGCGGCTATCTGCGCATGCGCCGCGAGGGCAACTTTCCCGCTGAGGTCGCCGCGGACGAGGACGCCTAGCTATTCTCGCGGGCGTTTCACCAGCACTAATCGTCTAAACAAGGTTGGGACCGGCGGCCATCAGCGGCTACTGTAACTCTCGCCCTTCCAGCGCATCCAATGATGCGGAAAGAGAGGAGCAGGATCGAATGAGCGCAACCACAGACATACGGGATGAGCACGGGCCGCTGCGCCGGCAGCTTGACGCTCTCCTCGAAGGCGGCCAGGCCCACGTCACCTTCGACGACGCAGTCAGAGATCTGCCCGCGGAGCTTCGCGGCAATGTTCCCGCCGGTCTGCCGTACTCGGCTTGGCAGCTGCTCGAGCATCTCCGCATCACCCAGCGCGATATCCTCAACTTCTCCGCGCCTCCAACCGGCGGCTACCAGCCCATCCAGTGGCCGGAGGACTACTGGCCCAAAGACCCGCAGCCGCCCAGCTCCCGCGCCTGGGACCAGACCATCGAAGCCATTCACGGCGACCTCGAAGCCTTTCTCAAGATCATCGAAAACCCGAAGTCCGACCTCTTCAAGCCCTTTCGCTGGGGTGACGGCCAGAACCTTCTCCGCGAGGCGCTTCTAGTCGCCGACCACACCGCATATCACCTCGGCGAACTCATCGTGCTGCGCCGCCTGCTTGGCGCATGGCATAAATAGATTCCCATGAACGAACCTGGAACCATTCGCGACCTGCTGGGCCGTTCCGGCAAAGACCATCCCCGCACCATCGCGGTCGTCGGGCTTTCGGAAGATGCTGCCAAGCCCAGCCACTACGTTTCGGCTTACATGCAGCAGCACGGCTACAAGCTTTACCCCGTCAATCCTGCCATTGCCGAAGTGCTCGGGGAGAAGTGCTCGCCCAGCCTCTCCGCGCTTCCGGTCCGCCCCGATGTCGTCAACGTCTTCCGTCTGCCGAAGTTCCTACCGGCGATTGTGGAGGAGATGATTGAGCTCGGCCTCGCGAATCTGTGGGTGCAGCAGGGCATCGTGAACCGTGAAGCCGCTGCCCGCGCCGAAGCCGCCGGAATCCGCGTCGTCATGGACCGGTGCATCATGGTCGAGCATCGCCGTCAGAGCTTTGCATGACGAAGCCTAACGCATATCAAGTCCTACAATTGAGGTTCATGAACCTGCGTCGCCTGAACGTTCTGCTGCTGCTCGCCGTCTCCATCGTCCTGCTCCCGACGGCAGCACGCGCGCAGCTCAAGAGTGTCGGCGACGGCGGCCCCGGTCCCGTCAAGGCCCAGCACCTCACCGCGGAACTCGTCTCCCTCGCTCCCACCATCACCGCAGGCGGCACCGTCCAGGCCGGCCTCGTTCTCACGCTGGAGGAGCACTGGCACGTTTACTGGATTAACGCCGGCGACTCCGGGGAGCCGCCTCACATTCAATGGACCCTGCCCGCCGGTATCACCGCTGGGCCCATGCAGTTCCCGATTCCCAGCCGGCTGCCCCTCGGCCCGCTCATGGACTTCGGCTACGAAGACACCGCTGCTTTTCCCGTGCAGCTCACGGCCGCCAGCTCTGTCAAACCCGGCCCAGTCCACCTCGACGCACAAATTACCTGGCTGGTCTGCCGCGAGGTTTGCATCCCCGGCAAGGCCCACCTAGGCCTGAATCTTAGCGTCGTCGCTGTGGCACCCGGCACCGCCCCGTCCGCTCCACCGGTGGGTGCTCTCGGCGAGGCTCTCAGCCTGCTTCCCAAACCGCTGCCGCCCAACACCACGCTCTCAGTGAACGGCGGCAAATCCGAGTTCGTTCTGACCCTCATCACTGGCCGTCGCGAGACCGACGCCGAGTTCTATCCCTTTGATCAGGATCAGATTGCCAACGCCGCCGAACAGACCGTAGAACCATTACCCAACGGTCTGCGCCTGCGTGTTCCCCGCTCGGAAGACCTAAAGACGCTTCCTGCCCAGCTCCACGGCCTCATCAAGCTCTCTGACACCGTCGCCTACGATGTCACCGCGCCCGTCACTCCAGGCGAGGTTGCTGAGGCCACTGGCAGTAAGACAGACGGCGCCCCCTCGACCAGCAGCGTTACCGCGCTCAGCGCCATCGGCCTCGCCTTTCTCGGCGGCGTCATCCTGAACCTGATGCCTTGCGTCTTTCCCGTGCTCTTCCTCAAAGGCCTCGCGCTGGTTCAATCCTCCGGCGATGAGCGCAGCCGCCTCCGCGGGCATGGTCTCGTCTACACCCTCGGCATCCTGGTGTCCTTCTGGACGATCGTGGCTGTGCTGCTGATCCTCCGCGCCGGAGGCACGCAGGCAGGATGGGGCTTTCAGCTCCAGTCCCCCACCTTCCTCACGCTGCTCGCCGCCGGCATCTTCTTCTTCGCCCTCTCGCTGGCCGGCCTGTTTGACATCGGCCTCTCGCTCACTTCGGTCGGCGGCGAACTCGCCCAGAAGCAGGGCTACACCGGCAGCTTCTTCACTGGCGTCCTCGCCACCGTCGTCGCCACTCCCTGCACCGCTCCGCTGATGGGAGCGGCCATCGGCTTCGCGCTCGCCCAGCCCGCCGGCATCACCTTCGCCGTCTTCACCGCTCTTGGCCTCGGTCTGGCGACGCCCTACCTCCTGCTCAGCTTCCAGCCCGCTTGGACGCGCATCCTTCCCCGCCCCGGCGCTTGGATGGAGATCTTCAAACAGCTTACCGCGGTCATCTTTTTTGCCACCGTTATCTGGCTCACCTACGTCTACGGCTCGCTCTTCGCCGGCAGCAGCGCCGCGGGCGCAACCGGCACCCAGGCTATCTACCGAGTCTCGCTGCTGCTCGCCTGCTTCCTTCTTCTCGCAGTCGCCGGATGGGTGCTTGGCAGATGGCCAGCGCGCTGGAAGAGCACGATCGCTGCCGCACTCATCGCTGTAGTCGCGCTTGCCTTGCCGCTTTACCAGCCGAAGGACACGACCCTCATCTGGGCACCCTACAGTCAGCAGACGCTCGACCAGGCGCGCGCCTCCGGCCACCCCGTCTTCATTGACTTCACGGCGGCGTGGTGTCTCAGCTGCCAGGTCAACGAGCGCCTCGTGCTCAAGTCCGCCGACGTTCAGCACCAGTTCAGCAAGAACAAAGTCACCCTCCTCCGCGCCGACTGGACGCAGTACGACCCCGCCATCACCCAGCAGCTTGCCTCCATCAACCGCAGCGGAGTGCCTACGTATGTCATCTACCCGGCCGCGCGGACCGGCAACCCTGACGTTCTTCCTGAGCTCCTTACCAAAGACATCGTTCTCACCGCGCTCAAGCGCGACGCGACGCAATAAGGAGACGGCTCGCACATGCTAGACTCCACGGCATGCGAACGCCTTACTGCCCGCCTGTCGGTTCAGCCGCGACCTCATCGAGGCCGCGAGGCAAAGCGACGTCGCTCTCGAATTCGAGTGGGTTAGCCTCATTGATTCCGCAGCGCAACTCAGATTTTCGTCGCAGCTCGGAACCGCGCCGAGGATAGCTGCGTATCAACATCCGTAATAAAGATATCCAGGAGAAAGATCTATGCTCTCGATTCCTCAACGCTCAATTAATATCGCCGCCCTCCTCGCTGCCGCCTGCCTCGCCTCTATCTCACCACTTGTCGCCTTAGCTCAGGACTCCGATCATCATTGGCAGAAGGAATATACCCTGAGCGGTAAGCCGACCCTCAGCCTCGACACAGGCGACAGCAACGTGGAAATTCATTCCTGCGGCAACTGTAAGTCCATCCGTATCCGGGTCGAGACTAGCTCCAATCTCGACAAATACCATCTGGAGGAGCGCCAGGAGCAAGACCATGTCTACTTCTCCTTTAAAGACAAAATACGTGTCAGCTTCAACCTTCACTTGAAGCCAACCCCCGCGCCGAAGGTGACCATCGAAACCCCGTCGCAACTCGATCTCGACGCCCATAGCTCGGACGGCAGCCTCTCTGCCATGCAACTCACCGGCAGCCTGCAAGTCCACTCGTCCGACGGCGCTGTGACCTTGGATGACGTGCATGGCGATCTGCGCCTGAGCTCATCGGATGGCGACATCAGCCTTCACAACGCCTCGGGGTCCCTCGAAGCGCGGTCCTCCGACGGATCCATGAAGCTCGACGGCCAGTTCAGCTCCGTGCAGCTCCACACCTCCGACGGCCACCTGGACTTCGCCCTCAAGCCAGGCTCACAGCTCACCTCTGCGTCGCGTATCGAAAGCTCGGACGGCAGGGTTTCGATCCGCCTGCCCCAGACGCTCTCTGCAGATCTCGATGTGTCGACTGGCGATGGCAAACTGGACTGCACCCTTCCCTTGACCATGGATCACTACAGCACCAAGGGATCCGGAGCACATCACCTTCACGGCCATCTCAACGCCGGCGGCACACCGATCACCATCCACACCTCCGATGGAAGCGTCAGCATCACTGCTTTATAAAAGCCATCCCAGAGCCGTTCCTTTTGTCCTCTCTTAGCCGTAGCGATTCGCAATGTCGATTGCAGAGCGTCGAGCTGCGCGCAAGCGAACGAGGTCCTCCTCTCCAGAGTAGGAGCACAGCGGCTATAGCAAATCTCCTGATGGTGTATAGCGAGTCGAGAGTCCCGACGACGTCTTCTCTCAAGGAAAACGGCATGGGCACTTCACGCTTCACAGTATCAGGAGATTTGCTCTAATGAATTAGCTTCTTGCTTTTATCCTTCTCCCTATCAGCGCTTACCTTCGCTGCAAGGCTTCGGTATGATCAAAAATATATCTGAAGCTAAGCTCGAATCACGAGCTTCGATAGTAGTCTTACGACGAAGGAGAAAAATACGTGGAAGTTACCCAGATTATTGCTGAAATTGACGCTCAGATCGCGAAGCTCCAGCAGGCTCGGACCTTACTTGCCGGGACGGCTTCATCCGCAACGCGCCCTGGACGAGGACGTCCCAAGGGCAGCAGGAACGCTGTTCCGCAGGACTCGCAGCCCGCCGCTTCGCCCCGTAAGCGCAAACTAAGCCCCGAGGGCCGCAAACGAATTGCGGATGCCATGAAGAAACGCTGGGCTGAACGGCGGAAGGTGACTGCAAAGGGATAAGCTGGCCTTTATGTAGTCAAGGCGCCCGCGCTACGGGCGCCTTTGTTTTTTTTACAGAATCGCTGCGACGTAAATTCTCATAGCGGCCATCGATCCGCCATAGTGGCTGAGGATGGATAGCGTTTTGTCTCAGCGAGTGATGATCACCTCGCGCAGACTATCTTTCGCAAGAAAAAAACGGTAGTTACTGAAGCCGCTGAGCATGCCTTCTATCTTGCGATTGCTCAAGATCTGGAGCAGCGGGTACTCACCAGCCCGTTGTATCTCGACCACCTCCGTATCGGTCAGGTGATAGCGGGAGAACGCCGTGTCCGGACTAGTGGCTGCATGAAAAAAAGCAAGCATCAGGCCCCCCGGTTGTAACACTTCGTGAATCCTGGCAAAGACTGGAGCAAGCAGGGATTCCGGAAGATAGTCCGCGGTGTCCCACAGAATGACCACGTCGAACATCCTTCCCGAAAAGTTGAGATTGTGTTCCAGAAATCGCGGAACATCGAAGCTGGGCGGCCCGCCATCGACTCCCGGCAAGACCCATTCGGGCTTGGACGCTTCTTCTACGACATTGGCCATGTAGATACTATGACCGAGGCTGGTGATGTAGTTAATGTTAGTAGAAGACGTAGGACCTATGTCGAGGATCCGGAGAGACTCCTCGGTCTTCAGGTGCTTGAGTAGCTCCTTCCACCCGCTTGAGTGTCTTGGCACACGTCCGCGCTCGTTTCCACCTTTATTGCTGCCGCCTTCCACTCCGCCGAAAAAACTGCGCATGAAACATGGTCGCTTTCTGGTCTAAGCCGTTGTAGGAGAAGCTTGTGTCGCTGCTGGAGCCGGCGTGGTCTTCGCGGATGTGGAACCCGCAGTTGGCCCCGGCTGCCCAGACGAGCTGAGTTCAACCCGACCGCTCAGAATTGCGCTCTCTTCGATCGACAGCTTGGCTGCGAAGATGTCTCCTTTGACTGACGCCGACTGGCGCAGATCAACGCGTCCGGTAGCTTGAATGTTGCCGGCCAGCTTGCCAAAGACGATCAGGTCGCGGACAGTAATGTTTGCGCGAATCTGCGCATTCGGCCCGATCGTCAGGCTGCTCTCTTTCAGAGTAATGGTGCCTTCCACGTCTCCATCGAGAAACAGGTCTTCGTTGCCGGAGAGATCTCCGCGAATGATGACCGACTTGCCGATAACGGTGGAACCTTCTGCTGGCTTCATAAAAGTTTTATCTCCTGGCGTTCTTTCTTGGGATGTGGGTCTTGCCCGAACTATACCCAAGCGCGTGGCATGAGGCAAACCGCTAAACTTTGGCACGACTCAAGCGTCTTACGCGTGACTTAAGCGTCTTAGGTAAGATGAGCACTATGGCGAGTGATTCTAGGCAACTCATGGGTCCGCGATGGGCGCAGCCGGATTGGCTCGCTGGATCTCCGGTTGCGCGATGCAGTCCGGGATGATGGCGCGACCGCAGCTTAGATGGCAATACCTGGTCGCGACCGCGCTTGTTCTTCTCTGCCCGGCCTCGCCGATGCGCGCCTCCTGGCAGGACGCAGTCGCCGCGGGAGATCAAACAGGCGGCAAGCTGATCGAGAAGCCGCCAAGATTCTGGATCGAGCGCGCCGCAGCGAACGAGATCGTCGCCCTCCACCATAAAGACTCCCACCTCAGGTACCGCATGCATTCGGTCAATGAGAAGGGCGACCAGGTACGCGACGTGATCGAAAGCCTGGATGGAACAGTCGCCCGTCTGATCATGAGAGATGGCAAGCCGCTCACCCCGGAGCAGGATGCGGCCGAGCGGCAGCGATTGACGGATCTGCTGGCCTCTCCCTCCGCTTACGCCAGGCATGCTAGAAACAGCGAATCGGAGAAGAAGACGGCTGACCGGCTTGTGCCGCTGATGCCGGATGCGGGACTCTTTAGCTACGTCGCCGGGCAACCGCAGACAGGCTCGAACAGCGGCAGGCCGGAGATTGTCATCGACTACAGGCCCAATCCGAACTTTGTTCCGCCGACGACGGAGGCTCAAGCTCTGACGGGACTGGAAGGCAGGGTATGGATCGATGCGAAGACTGGATATCTGGTCCGGATGGAAGGCACAATTTCACACGCGGTGAACTTCGGGTGGGGCATGCTCGCCCACATCTATCCGGGCGGCAAGCTTGCCCTCAATCAAACCGAAGCCGGCGAAGATCGCTGGATCTTCACCGACTTCTCGATGAACCTTATAGTCCGCGCGCTGATGGTGAAGACATTGAAAGTAGACTCGCATGTGCAAGCAGGCAACTTTCAATTCATTGCACCGATGAGCTATCAGAGTGCGATTCACACGCTCCTCGACACGCCGCCGGTGGTTCCGTAGTGAGTTGGCTTAGGCCGTCACGCGCGCCTCGGCGCGAAGCGTCTGTCGGCGGCCGGTGAGCCTTTCGATACGGTCCCGCTGCACCTCAAAGCCGCGTCCGATCGAGCGCGGAACCTCGATCTCGCCGTTCGGGCTCACCGTGACTGCCGGTTCGATGACGTCCTCGGACCAGTAACGGCTGGACGCAGAGACATCGCCAGGAAGAGAGAAGTTGGAAAGGGACGAAAGCGCGATGTTATGCGAACGTCCAATGCCCGTCTCCAGCATTCCTCCGCACCAGACTGGAATCCCGCGTTCGGCCGCCGCGTTGTGCACGGCGATGGCCTCGCTGAAGCCCCCGACGCGGCCAACCTTGATGTTGATCACCCGGCAGGATTCCATGTCGATTGCCGCCAGCGCATCGCGCCGATTGCGAATCGATTCGTCCAGGCAGATATCCGTCAGCAGCCTCTTCTGCAGCATGGAATGAAAATAGAAGTCATCATGCCAGAGCGGCTGCTCGATCATGAGCAGGTTATATTGATCCCAACTGACGATTCGGTCCAGATCTCTCATCCGGTAGGCGGAGTTGGCATCGCAGCTCAGGCTGATCTCCGGCCAGCGCTTTCGTACGGCTTCGAACAGTGCCGTATCCGTCCCGGGCTTGCATTTGAGCTTAATGCGTTGATAGCCGGCCGCGAGTTCCACAGCGACCTTTTCCACGAGCTGCTCAATCGAAGGCTGCAGGCCGATCGAAACCCCGCACGGAATCACTTCGCGGACTCCGCCTAGAAGTTCGGCAAGGGAGACGCGCTTGGCTTGAGCTTCGAGATCCCAGACCGCATTTTCGAGGGCAGCCTTCGCCATCCGGTGACCCCGGACCTGACCGAAGATGCGGGGACAGCTCCCGCCCCGTTCGACGTTCGCATCGAGCAGGCGAGGCGCAAGCTCCGCTTCGGTAATCATCCAGGCGGTGTCAATGCTTTCGTCGCTGAAGTATGGATGTTCGCCGGCGACGCACTCACCCCACCCCGTGATGCCGTCCGCTTCAAGCTCAACCAGCAGGATACGCCGTGCCGTGGTGACACCGAAGCTGGTCTCAAACGGCTGAGCCAGCGGCATGTTGATCTCTCGCAGATGAATGGCATCAATGTTGAGCATGTGTTGTTCCTGTGTTCTCGCTCTGTCTAAGGTTCAAAGGTTCAAGCGGCTGGCGCCATGAGGTCCTACAAAGTTTGCGTACGGCAGCTCCGAAGCCCGGGAGGTTGCCAATCGCCCAGCAGGTAACAGCCGTTACCGTTCAGGTCCCGCTCATACCCGATCACGGTGAGGCCACGATGAAATCCAGATTCGAGTGCTTCCCGGTTTCTGGTCTGAAGCGTGAGTGCCTGATCTCGGTGCTGTGGATCCTGCTTCCACTGATAGATGGCGTACGGGACGGTGACGCGTTCGGAGGCTTCGATCGGATGGACGTGCCCGCCGAGGATGCTCGCGACCCGGGCGGAGCGCAACCACCACTCCGCGTATAGCCTATCCGTCGGCAGGCCTCCCTGCAATGGGGAGGAGGACGGACCGTAGAAATCACGCTGATAACGGCGCGCGATCGCCCCCAGCCGATGAATGTTGAGATAAGCATTCCTGATCTCCAGCGGGTCGAAGGTCCACTCCATCAGATCGAATCCGCGGGCGAGCGCGTCATCGCGCTGCGCAAGCTTGAGGCGGCGGCCAACGCCGGCGTTGCGGTGCTGTGGCAAGACCGCCAGCATGTGCGAGTGAAGGTAGGGCATACCCTCCCGGTATCCGGGTAGAGCCATCGCGAAGCCGACCAGTCGTTCCCCAGCGAAAGCTCCGATCACCTGCCCGCCGATGCGAGAGGCGAGCACAAAGACGCGACGGGGTATCACGTCGCCGTCGTTGTAACCCCAGACCTCGCTCTGAAGCTGCACGCAGCATTCGCAATGTTCGAGATCGGTGATCTGCTGAATGCGGAGACCGCTCGCGGCAAGATCACTCATCCGGGGTCCCGCCAACGTTCTTCTTGGCTTCATTCCACAGCCGGTCGAGCTCCGCAGGCGTAGAAGCTGCCAGTGCATCTCGGCCGCCTGCTACAGACTCCATGACGGCGAACCGCGCGCGAAACTTGGCGTTTGCCGCGCGCAAAGCAGACTCGGGATCGAGCTTCAGATGACGGGCCAGGTGAATGGCCGTAAAGAGCAGATCGCCGAATTCACCTTCGATCGCAGCGGGTGACGGCGGCCCGTCCGCGGGCACGAGCTCTGCCGTAAGCTCGGCGATCTCCTCGTGGAGCTTCTCAAACAGCCCGCTCGCATCCGGCCAGTCGAAACCGACCTTGGCGGCGCGACTGCCGAGCTTTGCTGCCTCCAGCATCGCAGGCATGGTGCGCGGCACGTCGTTCAGCATGGAACCCTTCGCGGCTGCCGCAGACTGCTTCTCGCTCCGTTTGATCTGCTCCCAGTTCCGAAGAACGGCGTTCGCATCGGTGGCCTCGGCATTGCCAAACACGTGAGGATGGCGGCGGATCAGCTTGGCATTCAAGCTCTCGGCCACGTCCTCTATGGTGAAATAGCCTGCCTCCGATGCCATCTGCGCGTAGAAGAGAACCTGTAAAAGCAGATCGCCCAGCTCATCCTTGAGCTCAGGCCACGCGCGGCGCTCAATCGCGTCGAAGACCTCGTAGGTCTCCTCCAGCGTGTGTCTTTTGATCGAGTCGAAGGTCTGCTCACGATCCCAAGGGCAACCGTCCGGCGCGCGCAGCCGGGCCATAATCCCGATCGATTCGGCAAGTGGATCGGACTTTCGACGCCCGGACTCCGCCGGATCATGGTGGTGCGCTGGCGTGGCCATGCTTTCCACTCTACCCGAATCTACTTGAAGACAAACGTGTGTTCACCAGGGCCCGAGATCCAGTATCCTTTGCCCAGTATGGCCATTGATCCTCAACCAGCTTCCAAACCGCGGCGACGCGTAAGACGGTGGCTCTGGCTCCTCGCGCTTCCCTACCTCGGCCTAGGTTTTCCTGCACTGTACGCGCGCGCCACGCCTGCGCTGTGGGGCATCCCATTCTTCTACTGGTACCAGTTGGCATGGGTGATCGCCGCCTCCATGCTGCTGGCGATCGTCTACCGCAAATTGCGAAGCTGACAGAAGATTCGCAGCCGGTCTACCGCGCTCTCGCAACCGGCTTTTTCTGCTTCGGCATGATCGAGATCGGATGCACCGGCTTCATCCCGGACTTCTCATCCATCCACGCATCCAGCAGGCTCTTCTTGAATCTCCATCGGTTGCCGAGCTTGAACGCAGGCACAAAGCCTTCGGAGGCGTAGCGATACAGCGTGTCGCCGCTGATGCCGAGGTACTCAGACGCCTGCCGGATGTCCATGACCTCGCGCACCATCGTCTGCACCGAACCAGCCATCATGGCCTCCCCGAACTTTTGCTCGCACCAGCGCCGGGTGAGAGCCACCCGACACCTCTTTGTACCTGCTTTCCGCCCTCCGCACAACTAAATTTCTTCTAGCTCGAAGCCGGCGGCTGAAGTCCTTTCACGACCTCAAGCAGGTCCTGCCCAACCGTCCTGGTCTTCGCAATCGCGTCCGCGATCGGTATGTCGGTAATCTGCGTTCCCTTCAGCACCACCAGCCGCCCGAACTTGCCCGCATGCACCAGGTCGATCGCAGCAACCCCGTAGCGGGTCGCCAGCATTCGGTCGTACGCGGTAGGCGTCCCTCCCCGCTGCGTGTGGCCCAGGTTCACGCTCCGCGTCTCATACCCGGTACGCTTTTCGATCTCCTCAGCCAGCATCTGCCCGATCCCGCTCAGCCGCGCATGCCCGAACGCGTCCACCGCCGTGCCATGGGTCGCCTGCTCGGCCTCCGGCAACTTCGCGCCCTCCGCGACCACCACGATCGAGAACTTCTTGCCGTGCTCGCGCCGATACGTAATCAGGCGGCAGACCTCCTCGAGATCAATCTCCACCTCCGGCACCAGCGTCACATCGGCCCCACCCGCAATCCCCGTCGTCACCGCAATCCAACCCGCATCCCGTCCCATCACCTCGCATACAATCACGCGATTGTGCGCCTCTGCGGTCGAGTGCAGGCGGTCCACCGCCTCCGTCGCGATGCTCACCGCCGTATCGAATCCAAAACACGCATCCGTGCCGCTCAGATCGTTATCGATCGTCTTCGGCACACCCACGCACTTCACGCCCTTCTCACTGAGCGCCAGGCTGATCGACTGCGTGTCATCCCCGCCCAGCGCAATCAGCGCATCCAGCTTGTGCCTGCCCAGCACCTCAACACACTTATCAAACCCGCCCGGAATCTTCTTCACATTCGTCCGCGAAGACCGCAGAATCGTTCCACCCCGATGCAGTATCCCCGACGTCGACTCAAGCGTCAGCGGCATCGTCACATCGTCCAGTACGCCTCGCCAGCCTTCCATAAAGCCGACAAACTCATCCTTGTGATGCAGAATCCCCTTGCGCACAGCGGCCCGAATCACCGCGTTCAACCCAGGGCAGTCTCCGCCCCCCGTCAACATGCCAACCCGCATCATTTCTCCTTTGCCGATCTCACAAAATCATAACAGCGCACCGCTCCCTCAGCGCCACCAATCCGACCGCACCTCAACGCCCGCGACCACCTCCGTCGGCCGGCCCGGCTCAGGAGTCCACAGGGCGATCCCGCGCGCATCCGCAAGTTCCAGCATGCGCTCGATCGGCTGACGCCATGCGTGCAGCGCAAGGTCGAACAACCCCCAGTGAATCGGCATCAACAAGCCGCGGCCACCCAGCGCTTCAAAGGCGCGAACAGCTCCATCCGGCCCTAG
This sequence comes from Edaphobacter sp., assembly GCA_965277545.1. Lineage (GTDB taxonomy): Bacteria > Acidobacteriota > Terriglobia > Terriglobales > Acidobacteriaceae > Edaphobacter. The sequence continues at coordinate 2,699,224 of OZ255826.1, read as the reverse complement.
GTGAATCGCATCCCAAAGCACATCGAACGCGCCGATCTCAAGCATCGTCAGATCGAACGGACCATACTTCGCCCCGATCTCCGCGAAACCGTCCCACCATCCCGAATCCGCCCCGTAGTACACCGTATGCTTGCTGGTCTTCAGCACGAACGAAGACCACAGGCTGTGAAAACGGTTGAACAGGCTGCGCCCCGAGAAGTGACGTGCAGGCGCCGCGGTAATCGTAAGCGCGCCGTCGCCCACAACCACACTCTCGGTCCAATCCAGTTCAGAGATCCTCGCCGCATCGACCCCAAACTCCCGCAGCATCGCCCCCACCCCAAGCGAAGTCACCCACTTCGCCGCGCGCATCGACGCAAGCCCGGCCAGCTCGCGAATCGTCGCTTCTCCCGCGTGATCGTAGTGATCGTGCGACACCAGCACAACATCGACCGGCGGCAGATCGCGCAGCAGCATCGGCGCCGCGAAGAACCGCTTCGGCCCGGCCCAGCGCATCGGCGACGCCCGCTCATCCCACACCGGATCAATCAGCACCGTCACGCCATCGATCTCCACCAGCATCGACGAGTGGCCCATCCAGGTCACGCGCAGTCCGCTTGCCGGAGCAGTCGCAAAGCACGTAACATCCGTGCGAAATGGACCCGGCGGACTTTTCGGAACCTTCTCGGCTGTATTGAAAACAAAACGCGGCAGCACCTTCAACATCGTGCTCAACCCGCCGATTGCGGTTGGGACCGGATTCAAAAATCTCCGCCCCGCCTTCTTCGCCCGCTGCAACATCACCATATCTCTCGATGGTATAGCCGCTGCGGGTCACACACCGCAAACGCACCGCCTGATTCGCTCATCCCCGGCAGCCGATCACTTCGACGAAGTCGCCTCATCCGCATAAAAGCTCGCAATCTCCTTGGCATATCTCTGCTCCACCACTCTGCGCTTCAGCTTCATGCTTGGGGTCAGCGTCCCGTCCTCGACGCTCCACTCCTCCCCGACCACATACACTCGCTTCATGCTTTCGAAGTTCGCCAGGCCGCCGTTCACCTTATCGACGATCTCCTGATACGCCTTCACCACTTTAGGCTCTTTCACCAGCGCCGCAGCATCGGTCACCGCGATTCCCTGCCCCTTCGCCCAACCCTCCAGCGCCGCCAGGTTCGGAGAGATCACCACGCACGCGAACTTGTGCTTATCCCCCACCAGCGCCGCCTGCGCCACCAGCACATTCGCCTTCAGCTTGTTCTCGATCGGCTGCGGCGCGATAAACTTTCCTCCACTCGTCTTCAGCAGCTCCTTCTTGCGATCGGTGATCGAAAGATATCCGTCGGCGTCCATGTTGCCGATATCGCCCGTCTTGAACCACCCATCGCCCGTAAACGCCTCCGCGGTCTCCTTCTCCTTCTTCCAATAGCCGACAAACACCAGCGACCCCTTCACCTCAAGCTCGCCGTCGGCAGCGAAGCGGCACGCCACGCCCGGCAGCGCCTTGCCCACGGTCCCCATCCGGTGCGCATTCGGAAAGTTGAGCGCGATGACCGGCGAGGTCTCGGTAAGCCCATAGCCTTCGAAGATGCGAATCCCCATATCCGCGAACCACCCCGCCGTGTCCATGCCAAGCGGCGCGCCACCCGAGATAAACGTGCTCGCACATCCCCCGAACGCCTCGCGAATCTTCCCATACACCAGCTTGTTCGCCAGCTTCCATCCCAGCGACCCCGGCGTCTTCCCCGCCAACGTCTCAGCCCTATGCTTCTTGCCCGTCTCAAGCGCCCAGTGCATGATCTTCCACTTGACCGGAGAAGCCGCCGACTTCCCCTCCACCGCCTGCCGGATCTTTTCATACACCCTCGGCACCGCGACAAACACAGTCGGCTTCACCGCCTTCATCGCCGCCGACAACTGATCGAACTTCGGGCAGTACGCCAGCCGCGCGCCATGGCACATCAGCGCGTAGTCGACATGCCGCGCCGTCACGTGCGACAGCGGCAGAAACGAGATGCAGCTGTCTTTGTCCGTAAAGCCGATTGGCCCAGTGGAGACATTGACATTGCTCGCAATGTTCCCGTGCGTCAGCATCACGCCCTTGGGCTCGCCCGTCGTGCCGGAAGTGTAGATGATCGTCGCCAGGTCCTCCGGCTTCACCGCGTTCCACTCCGCATCGAACGCGCTGTCCCGCTGCTGCTTCGCCTTCGCCGCCTCCATCAGAGAAGCAAAGCTCTCCGCGCCCTCGAACGACCCGGCATTCATCACCACCACATGCTCCAGATCCGGCAGATCGCCCGCCGCGGCAAGCTTGTCGTACTGCTCCTTCGACGACAGCACCGCCACCTTCGCTCCCGAGTCGCGTAGCATGTAGCCGATCTGCTCCGGCGTCAGCGTCGGATACAACGGCACATCCACCGCCCCAATCGCTAGCGTCGCAAAGTCCGTCACCGGCCACTCCCAGCGGTTCTCGCTCAGAAGTGCAACCCGGTCGCCCTTGCTCACGCCCCACCCGCGCAGCACATCGGCCAGCGCCCGCACACGCCCATACAGCTCATCGGACGAGATCGGTTGCCACGTCCCGTCCGTCTCCTGCGCCAGCATCACCGCCCTGTCGCCGCGCCCCGTAACCTTCGCCAGAACATCATTCAACGTCACCAGATCAAACATGCCGTCTCCCCGCCAGTCGCTGTCGCTGTTGCCTTTGCTGTTGTTCTTGCCCTTGCTTTTCTGGTCGTCATCCTCGCAGGGGATCTGCTGTTGCCGTTGCTGTTGCGTCTGGGATCGTCACTTCGACCGAAGCCGCGCAGCTTTCATCGCGCGGCATAGCTGAGAAATCCCCGCATTCCACACCACCGCCCGCAAACTTCGATCCCGCCGGCAACACTCAACAGGTCCCGCTTTCTATTCCCTACTCCCTACTCCCTGCCCTTCAATCCCATGCAAAAGCACATCAATCACCTGCTCCGCCGTCGCCTTGGCATCATAGATGCGCCCGGTGAAAACAGCCGAGCTGAGCAGCTCATCGATCGCTCCGAACATGCAGTGCGCCACCACGCCATCCGAAACATCGCGCCGGAAGATTCCCTCCCGCTGTCCGCGCCGCACCACCTCACGCACCACCTGAATGTACTTCACCAGATGATGATGCGAAAACTCGGCAATGAACTTCGCGCTCTGCCGCACCTCGGTCTGCATCAGGATCGCCATGCTCCGGTTCACCAGATGGCTCTCCAGGTGAAGCCTGGCGATGTACTCCAGCTGCTCGCGCGGATCGCTTCGTGCCCGGCACTCCTGCTCCACCTGACTGTGGAATCGGTCGAACGTCTGATCGATCGCCGTCCGCAGCACGTCGTCCTTGCTCTTGAAGTAGAGATAAATGGTGCCATCGGCCACCCCGGCTCGTTTGGCGATGGCGCTCACCGGCGAGTTGAAGTAGCCGTTCTCCGCAATCACGTCCACCGCGGCGTTCAGAATACGTTGGTACTTCTCGCCGGCCGAACTCGAAGTCTCCGTGCTCTTCCCCGCTTCGACGCCCGCGGCCTCCATCTCGCCAGGCCTTATCCTCTTCGCTGTCTGCTTCAGTCCAGGCCTCGCGCCCCGGAAATCTCCGGTGTGGTCACTCTAATGAATCACGTGCACTTTGCCAATAATGAATCGCGATTCAACCGAAAGCCGCCTTCACCCTTGCTTTTCTGGTTGTCATCCCCGAAGGGGATCTGCTGTTGCTGTTGCTGTTGCCGTTGTCGTTGCTGTCATTCTTGCCCTTGCCTTTCTGGTTGTCATCCCCGCAGGGGATCTGCTGTTGCCGTTGTCGTTGCTGTCATTCTTGCCCTTGCCTTTCTGGGTGTCATCCTCGAAGAGGATCTGCTGTTCTCTTCCGCAGGTACAGCCACTGTGGAATAGCTCTTGGAGCACTCCGAACACCCCGCAGTCCTAAAAACTTTTTTTCGCGAAAAATGGGCCAAATTCGCGTGTCAAGCCCCTAAACCCGCTAAGCGCTTTAGATGGAACAATTTGTGCGTGGCGCATGAGTTTGTATTGTTCAGGTAAAATTGAAATATAGCTCACACAAAGACACTTTTCGAACCGGTTCGGAGGTTTTACCGCGTGCAACTCCTTTCGAATCTATATTTTTAAGGTTAAACCCCCTGTAATCTATATTTTGCGTCGGCATAAATATACTTGACTAACCCATCGTGATTAGGTAGAGTTGGGTTAGTCAAGGTGAACGTTATGCAAACCGTACAGCCCACTAGCCTTATTGAAGCAGTCCGGTACTTCTCGGACGAGCAGACCTGCATTGATGCTATCGCAGTCCTTCGATGGGTTGACGGGAAGCCTGTTTGCCCGAAGTGCTTTGTGAACGAGGGTGATCGGAAGCACATGTGGCTGAAGAATCAGAAGCGTTGGAAGTGCTATTCGTGCCGCAAACAGTTCAGCGTTAAGGTTGGCACAATCTTTGAGGATTCCCCGATTGGACTGGACAAGTGGCTGACGGCTCTGTGGCTTCTGACAAGCTGCAAAAATGGGGTTAGCAGCTATGAGATTGCGCGCGATCTGGACATTACTCAGAAGTCGGCTTGGTTCGTCCTTCAGCGTCTCCGCTTCATCCTGAAGGATGTAACGGTCGCTCCGATGGGTGACTCGGGTACGCCAATTCAGATGGATGAAGCGTTTCTTGGTGGCAAGCCAAAGAACATGCACCGCTCGCGTCGCCTCAAGCTAAAGCTCGGGATGAACGGGTATGCCGAGAAGACTGCGGTGTTTGGGATGCTTGAGACCGGCACGCGTCAGGTTCGCGCTCAGGTAATCCCGAACGTAAAGCGCACGACCCTACAGAAAGCGATCCTTGACAACGTAGGCTTTGGTTCCACGATCCACACTGACCAGTGGCCGGGTTACGACGGTCTAGCCGCAAAGGAGTTCGTTCACGAAACCGTGAACCATATGACGGAGTATGTGACCGCTGGTGGAGTCAACACTCAGGCAATCGAGAATTTTTGGAGCTTGCTCAAGCGGGGCTTGAATGGCACCTACGTTGCCGTAGAGCCGATGCACCTTGATCGCTACTTGGATGAGCAGATGTTTCGCTTCAACAACCGGATCGGCCATAACGATGGAACCCGCTTTAGTAAGGCTCTCTCGCAGTGCGTAAACCGTCGCCTCACCTACGCTGAACTGACGGGAAAGGAGGCGGGCTCAACAGCCTAAGCACGGTCCTTTGCGGGGCCATAAACGAATCGAGTATGAAGAGAAGGCTTCGTTGCTTTGGAAGCCTGGATTGCGGCGCGGGAGGAAACCGCGTCTGCCTTAGCGATTTTTGACAGTGCATTTGTGAACGCCTGAGATTCCCCTGGTGCCAGCCGGGAGTTTCCTTTGGACGATCCTGACGAAGATGACATATAACTGTCCTCTCGGCTAATACCGACGGATGGCCTACCTGAAGTGTATCAGGAGGAGATCCCCTTATGCCTAATCGCCAGAAACCCACCAATCCGGTCTTCTCCATCGTTTTCAGCAAGGGCACTGCGGACAAACATCGCCTGCCATTGACGCACGTGTTGGAGACGCTCAGTGAAATCGCAAAGATGATTCGCGAGGTCGGGATACAGGTGCAACGCGCTAACGGCGTCGAGTCTCCAGATGGTGACTTCGGTATCGAATTGCTCGCCGGTGAGACCGGGGGGGCATTCTTTGCCAGCAGCCTTAGAGCAGAAGCGGCAGTAACCCGCGATGTAAGAAATGGCTTAGAAACCATCTCTAGAATCTTCCAAGTTACAGACACGGTAGAGAAGAAATCCGTTCGCTCCGTGGACAACTTTGGTGAACCCGTTCTGCGCCGCCTTGCTCTAGTGGGCAAGATTCAGGAGAAGGACAGTACGGAACTGAAGATGCAGCTTATTGCTGGTCGGAGCAAACCGAAGGAGACTCGATTCTCTGCCATCGGCGTTGCGGCCCTAAGAGCAATGGGCACTGCCGAACTAGCAATTGAGTCCGTGACCCTGTACGGCAAACTAAAACGGCTAACCGATTTCAGTGAGGCGGATGAAAGCAATTACTTTTGGGGTCAGATTCGAGAGGATAGCGGAAACGTGTGGCGCGTCCGATTTAATACCGCAGACCTTCGGAAAGTTCAGAAGCTATTCACAAAGCAAGTCGTGGTTTCCGGCAATGCAGCCTACTTTAGGACCCGTGGCCCACGATTGGATGCCGCCGAGATTAGCGAGGAGAAACCACGCGACTACATGGCGGCACTGGCGCGTTTGCAGAAGAACTATGGGAAACTTCTCGGCAACGAAAGTTCCCAATCGGTCTTGGAAGATCTGAGAGGCTAAGGCATGGCGCGTACTGTCTACTTCGACACTTCGGTGTTTATCGAATTGGCGAATCCAAAGAGTAAATTGGCCAAGGAACTGCGTGGATTACTGAAGGAACTAGTTGAAGAGAAAGTTCGGATCTATACGTCGGTGATTACTGTGCAAGAGATGTCCGTGGCGGTATACCGGCGGGGCGCTAAGTCAAAGGACACCTATGGGGATATACACGCGCTGGCTCGCATCTACGGGGTCACCAAAGACGTGGCTCTAACAGCGGCCCATCGAGAGGCTGAGTTGAAGGACATTTCCGACCCGCAGCAAAAGGCCGGTAAGGAAACCGAAGATCAAAGGATTGAGCGTATTTGCGAAAATCGGAGGCGCAGATGGGATTGCTTTCACATCGCGACCGCTCAGACCATCGGCTGCTCAGTAATGTACTCGACAGACGGTAAGTTGCAAGACCGACCGAAACAACTTGGGATCAAAGACCTAAAAATTGTCCCGCCACAGCCCACGCCGCGTTCCATTGAGGGACCGCTTTTCAAAACTTGACGTGGGTTAGCCAAGTATATTTATGCCATTGATTTCAGGAGACTTGCGGAGACAGGGGGGGGGAGGGGGGTACCGCCTGCACCTTAAGGAGGGCCGACTCACTCAACCTCAGCAGCTGCGTTCTAAGCCTGAGGTAGCGGGGTAAGTCTCACAAAGGCCTTTGCGCGGTTCGTCCAGTCAGCCAGCATCGCCTTGCCCAGTTCGCTTCCGGAGCGCTCCACATGCCGCTCAATCAGCAGGCGAAGGTGCTCCCGAGACTCGTCATCCATCCCGCTGAATCGCTCCGCGGCAAGGAACTCCGGATGAAATCTGTCGCTCAATAGAAATGTTCCATCGGCATCGTAGACCCAGGCCAGCCCGCCGGTCATGCCCGCGCCAACGTTCGTCCCGGCGCGTCCCAGGACAACAACGGTGCCGCCGGTCATGTACTCGCATCCGTGGTCGCCGATGCCTTCCACCACCGCAATCGCGCCCGAGTTCCGCACAGCAAACCGCTCGCCCGCGCGCCCTGCGGCGAACAGCTGTCCGGAAGTCGCGCCATACAATGCCACATTGCCCAGGATCACATGCTGTCCGCTATCCTTCGCCGCCTGCCCCCGGCCCCGAATCACTACTTCGCCGCCCGACAGACCCTTGCCGACAAAATCATTCGCCTGGCCCCACAGCACCAGCTTCATACCCTCAACGGTGAAAGCGCCGAACGATTGGCCTGCCGTGCCGGTCAGGTTGAACGTAATGTCCGCCGGGAAGTCACCCTGCGCGCGCCGCAGCGCCAGTTCCCCGGCCAGCCGCGCTCCCACGGCCCGGTCACAGTTTGCAATCTTCGCGTCAACGCCAAACGGAACGCCTGCCTCGGCAGCCGCCAGCGCAGGAGCGACCCACGCTTCATCCATCGGCGCCTGCGCCATCGGCTGCTGATTGCGGAGGCCCATAAACCGTCCCTGCGTCTCCGACACCCGCGCCAGCATCGGCTGCAGATCGAGATTGCCGTCGAATCGCACCTGCTCAAGCAGATCCGAGCGTCCGATCGCGGCTTCGATCGATGGCAGCCCATACCGCGCCAGCAGATGCTGCAGATCGCCGGCAAGCTGCTCGAAGAAGCGCACCACATGCTCCGGCTTGCCACGGAATTTGGCTCGCAACTCCGGTTTCTGCGTAGCAATGCCCGTCGGACACGTATTCAAGTGGCATTGCCGTGCCATATCGCAGCCCAGCACCACCAGCACAGCGGTCCCGAAGGCATACTCATCCGCGCCCAGCAACGCCGCGATCAGAATGTCCCGCGCCGTCGCAAGCCCGCCATCGGTGCGCAGTCGGACGCGGCCGCGCATGCCGTTCTGCTGCAGGACCTGCTGGGCTTCGGCCAAACCAAGCTCCCATGGATTGCCGGCGTACTTGATGCTGGACAACGCCGCCGCTCCGGTGCCGCCGGTGTTCCCTGCAATCACAATAAAATCCGCATAGGCCTTCGCCACGCCCGCTGCGACCGTGCCGACGCCGCAGCTCGAGACCAGCTTCACCCCGACCGCCGCCCGCGGATTTACCCGCTTGAGGTCGTAGATCAACTGCGCCAGGTCTTCGATCGAGTAGATGTCGTGATGCGGCGGCGGCGAGATCAACGAGACCCCCGGCTGGGCATGCCGAAGCCGCGCAATCAGCCCGCTTACCTTGTGCCCGGGCAGCTGGCCGCCTTCCCCGGGCTTCGCCCCCTGGGCCACCTTGATTTCGATCTCCTCGGCATGCGCCAGATACTCCGCCGTCACGCCGAACCGGCCGGAGGCGATCTGCTTGATCTTGTTGTTCAGCGAAACATGCACCGCGGGTGCTTCGACAATCGGCTCAGCCACAGCCGTCATGCCGGCGGAGCGCGCCTGCAGGCTCATCCCGTCGGTCGGCGCCGTTCGCCCGGTATCCGCCGGATGCAGACGATACACGGCAGAGTCTTCCCCGCCCTCGCCCGTATTCGACCGGCCGCCCAGCATATTCATCGCGGCCGTAATGGTCTGGTGCGCCTCCGGGCTCAGCGACCCCAACGACATCGCGCTCGCAACGAAACGCTTGCACAGACTCGCTGGAGCCTCGACGTCGTGCAACGCAAGTTCGGGTCCGCTTGGGCGAATCTCCAGCAGATCCCGCAGCACCGCAGGATCACGCGCAATGACGTCTTTCGTGTAGATCGCAAATGCCTCGGTTGGGTCGGCCGGCTGCGGAACGTTGCGCGCACTCCCCACCACCGACTGCAGCGCCTTGACTGTCGGCGGCTGCCAGGCATGCGGCTCCGACACATCCGCCTTACGGAATCGCACCCAGCCGTAATCGGGAAGCTCCGCTAAACCAGCACCGTCTTCTCGTTGCATCCAGCTCTGGCGCAGCTGTCGCTCCACCTCAGCAAACCCGATGCCGGACAAGGGCGCAGGCGTATCGACAAAGCACCGCGCCACCACGCTTGCGTGCAGCCCCAGGATGTCGAACAGATGAGATCCGCGATAGCTGTCCACCACCGAGATACCCATCTTCGACATCACCTTCGCGAGCCCGGCGTCAAGCGACTTGAGCATCTTCTGTTCGGCGGTCGCGGCATCGGTTCCTGCAGGCGCAAGACTCCGCCCCGTCTCCAGCGCCAACCACGGGCACACCGCGCCCGCCCCATAGCCGATCAGCACAGCCGCATGGTGGATGTCGCGGCAGTCCCCGGCCTCGATCGCAAGTCCGGCAAGGGTACGCAGTCCAGCCCCGACAAGCGCCTGATGAACCGCGCCCGTCGCCATCGCCATCGGGATCGGCAGCATCTCGGCGCTGCCGGTGCGGTCCGTCAGCAGCAGAATACGAGCGCCATTCCGCACCAGTCGAATAGCATGCCCGCAGAGTTCCTCGAGGCCCTGCTCCAGAGTCTTCTCCGCACTGAACAAGGCAGCCAGCTCAGCGAAGTGGAGTTCCGCCCGGTGCGGGTACTCCCCTTGCCGGAGCGCCTCCACCTGCCCCAGAGACAGAAACGGCGAAGGCAGCGACAGTCCCGGCAGCGGAGCATTTCTGTCCAGCATATGCGGCCACGGCCCCAGTCGTGTATGCAGCGAGACAACGCAGGCCTCACGCAAAGGATCGATCGCCGGATTAGTGACCTGCGCAAATCGCTGCCGAAAATACGCGTACACAGGCCGCGGCGAACGCGCCAGGAAAGCCAGAGGCGTATCGTCGCCCATCGACCACACCGGATCTTTACCTTCGACCGCCATTGGCTGCAGGATCATCTTCACGTCTTCGCGCGTGTAGCCGAATCCTCGCTGCGTCGCAGCAAGTGCAGCCGCATCGACCGCACCAGTTGCCGCAGGATTGATCGGCGCATCTTCCATCACCCGTGCACTTGTTTCGCCCGCGTCGAAGATCGCCAGCAGCTCTTCATCTTCGTAGACCTTGTGGTTCGCCAGGTCGACGACAAACATCTGACCGGGTCCAAGCCTCCCGCTGCGGATCACCTCGTCTGGGTCAAGGTCGACCAGGCCGGCCTCCGAGCCTGCGACGACAAGCCCTCCCTTGGTGATGGCGAACCGGCACGGCCGAAGCCCGTTGCGGTCCAGCGCCGCTCCTACGATTCTGCCGTCGCTGAACGCGATTGCCGCCGGCCCATCCCAGGGTTCTGCGCAGTCGGTGTGATATCGCAGGAACGAAGAAGCATGATGGCCGTCCGTGGCCGGCGGCAGCAGCATACGAACGGCTTCGGCCAACGTCCTGCCGTTCTGCGACAGCAACTCCACTGCCTCATCGAGACTGGTTGAATCGGTTCCGCCTTGCGTCAGCACCGGCTTGCACTCAACCGGCAGTGTAGAATCCCGTGCCGCCATGCGGGCGCGGTTCCCCCACACCGTATTGATCTCTCCGTTGTGGCCCAGCTTTCGTCCCGGCTGCGCGCGATGCCACGCCGGCAGCGTGTTGGTGGCATACCGTTGATGGAAGACAGCAAAGGGTGTCACGTAGTCTTCCGAGTCCAGGTCGGTAAAAAAGCGCCGTAGCAGAGCGCCCGAACACATCGCCTTATACGTAATCGTCTGCGAGGACAGCGAGCTAATATATCCCGTCACATCGCCCCGCTCGTACGCGCGCTCGTACTGTTTCCGCGCGAGGTATAGCCGGCGTTCCATCGTTCCAGGCTCGGCTTGCTGCGTGTCGACGACAAGCACCTGCCGCATCTTCGGCATCGTCGCCAGTGCCATCTCCCCCAGCAACTCCGTACGGATAGGAACGTCGCGCCAGCCAAGCACCTCGAAGTCATGCGAGAGCAGACATCGCTCAAGGATGCCTTCCGCTCGGGTCTCCTCCGCCGGAATCAACACCATCCCAACAGCTAGCGCCTGCTCCGCCTTGAGCGTCAGTCGCTCGGTACGAACCAGCAGCGCACGCGGAACTGCCGTCAACACACCGACCCCGTCGCTGCTTTTTCCATCCGCCGCGGTTGCGCCGCGATGCGCAAGTCTCGCCAAGGCGATCAACGCTTGTTCGAGGATCCTGTGGGTTGGCGCCGCGTCGACGCTCGCAACAAATCCCACGCCGCAGGAGTCGTGATCGAATCGCTCGTCGATCAATGTTCCGGCAGACCGAGCTGCTGGCGCGCCAACCTCTCCGACCAACGGATTCAGGTGATTTGCGTGAAGCCTATCCATGCTTCACTATACGTCGAGCGGCAAGCAAACGCTCCGTCCTCGACACCTTCCTTTTGTCGTTTCTTTTCGCTGCAAAGAATGCTCGTGTATAAATATACACAAATAATGTATATTTATACACGAGCGTTTAATTTCACTATTGAACGATCTTGAAGTCCTAATCGGCACGAAGCTGTTACAACCAGAGATGAAACAACAACGCCACGCCGCAATTCGAGAGCTCTTAGCCAAGACACCTATCGCCAGCCAGGACGAGCTCCGGCGAAAACTCGCAGCACGTGGATTTCATGTGACACAGGCGACTCTATCACGCGATATTCACGAGCTGCGTCTGAACAAGGGCCCGGCGGGCTACTCGCTTCCCGGCAATGGCGAATCCGGCGAAGACGGTCTTCCCGGCATCCGCGAGGTGCTGGAAAGCTTTGGTCTCGAAGTGCGCCAGGCTCTCAATCTACTCGTCATGATCACCACGACGGGAAGTGCGCAACCCATCGCCGCCGGCATCGATTACGAGGATTGGCCCGAAGTCGTGGGAACCATTGCAGGAGACGATAACGTGCTCATCATCTGCCCGGATGAGAAGCAGGCAGCCGCCCTCAAGAGCCGAATCGAAGGCTACCTTGGCTAATACGATGACATTCTCTTCGCAGCCGGCGACAGCCGAAACAGCTGCTCATAGGCAACCAAGCCAATCCGCCGCCCCTATCAGGCGCGCGCCGCGCACCGCCATCGCGGGGGTCGGCGGATACGCTGGCGGTGAGCTGGCACGACTGTTGCTGCACCACCCTGGCTTCGATGGAGTCACGCCTGCTTTCTTTGGACGTGCTGAAGAGCTTACAAGCGCCTCGTCCCGAACTCCCATTCTGCTTGCAGAGCTGCATCCCGCTCTTGCTGGTGCGGGCAAAGCAGGGCAAAATCAGGTACTCGCGTTCAGTTGGCCGCGCCTGCTTGACCTTGGCATCGAAGTTCTTTTTCTTGCCACACCGCACGAGCAATCGCGTGAGTGGGTTCCACGGGCCATCGAACATGGAATCAAGGTGATTGACCTCAGCGGCGCGTGGCGTCTTCAGCAGGAAAACAATCGCCAGGTGTACAAACTGCACGACGCCGACCCAGCAGTGGCCGCGCAGCTTCAGTCCGAGGCCGTATATGGCTGCCCGGAGCTGCATCGCGATGCGATCCGCCGCGCCCGGCTCGTCGCCAATCCTGGCTGCTACGCGACGTCCATCCTCCTCGCCCTTGCGCCTCTGCTCCAAGCCGGCCTCGTCGACGTGGACCACGGCATCGTCTGCGACGCGAAGTCGGGCGTAAGTGGAGCGGGAAAGACCCCCACACCAAAAACTCACTTCATGTCCGCAGCAGACAATTTTTCCGCCTACTCCGTCTTCGGACATCGACACACCGGCGAACTGCTCGAGCAGCTGCATCTCACCTCCGGCCAGATTCAATTCACCCCGCATCTGCTTCCCATCCCGCGTGGAATTCTGTCGACTATCTATGTGCGCCTAAGGAACGAAGCCGATTCTGCCGCCATTGGTGGATTCTTCGAAGAGTTCTACAAGAACAACCCTCTCGTCAGGCTGCACGGTACGCCCCAGCTCCCGGAGATTCAGCACGTCCTGCGCACCAACTTTTGCGACTTGGGCTTTGCGCTCGCCCCTGATCGGAAACGTCTCGTCCTCGTCTCCTGCCTCGACAATCTGCTGAAGGGCGCAGCCGGTCAGGCGGTACAGAACATGAATCTCATGTGCGGCTGGAACGAACAGGAAGGGCTGCTGTGAGATTTGTCATCAAACTCGGCGGCGCCGCTCTCGAGAATCCGCAAATCCTTCACGCCTGCGGCAAAGCCATCGCCGACCTGGTAGCCGACGGCAATCAGGTCGCCGTGGTCCATGGAGGCGGCGTGCAGCTTACCCGCACCCTCGCCCAGATGGGGAAGAAGAGCGAGTTCATCTCCGGCCTTCGCATCACCGACGCCGAGACGCGCGACGCCGCCATCATGGTCCTCGCCGGCCGCGTCAACAAGTCTCTGGTCGCGGCCATCGGTTCGCACGGTCAGGCCGCGGTCGGGCTATCTGGCGGAGACGGCCATGTCTTTCGCGCCCGCAAAAAGAAGACGGTCCCCGATCTCGGCTTCGTCGGCGAGATCGCCGCTACCGATCCGCGCTGGCTCGAGGCCATCTGGGCCATGGGAGCCGTGCCCGTCATCTCTTCCATCGCCCTCGGCTTTGACGGCGAGTACTACAACATCAACGCTGACGAGATGGCCGCGGCATGCGCCGTCTGTACTAAGGCCGACACCCTCGTCTTTCTCACCGACGTGCCCGGCGTCCGCGGCCCCGATGGCGAGGTGATGCGCTGGCTTACGCTTGACCGCATCCCTGCACTTGAAAAACAGCAGGTCGTCTTCGGCGGCATGCTTCCCAAGCTTAACGCCTGCCGCACCGCCCTCACCCACGGCGTCAAGCGCGTGCGCATTCTCCCCGCCGAGGCCGCGTCTCTTCTGCCCGACCTCTGCACAACACGAGTCAACGATGGAACCGAGGTAATGGTCGCATGAACACACGTTCCCCAAGCCTGGCCTCTGCGCAGGCCGCAGAGAGCAAGCTGCTCCTGCAGACCTATCAACGCAATCCTTACCTCTTCGTCAGCGGGCAAGGTGTCTACCTGCGCAACGAGAACGGCGAAGACTTCCTCGACCTGCTCAGCGGCATCGGCGTCAGCGCACTCGGCTATGGGCATCCGGCCGTCGAAGAGGCGATTGAACGCCAGAGCAAAAAACTGATCCACACCTCGAATCTCTTCTTGCACGAGCACACCGCCGCCTTGGCGGAACGCCTCACCGCGATCAGCGGCCTCGATCGCGTCTTCTTCACTAACAGCGGCACCGAATCCTGGGAGGCCGCACTTAAGCTTGCCCGTGCCCACGCCGGCATGCTTCGGTCGCAGGGCCGCGATCTCGGTACGAAGTTTCTTGCGCTGGACCACAGCTTTCACGGCCGCACCTTCGGCTCAGTCGCCACCACCGCGAAAGAAAAGTATCGCGAGCCCTTCATGCCAGTGATGCCCGGAGTTGAGTTCATCCGCTTCAACGACGTAGCCCATCTCCGCGCCAGCTTCTCGCCGGACGTCTGCGGCATTTGCATCGAACCCATCCAGGGCGAAGGCGGCATACGACCCATCAATCAGGAGTTCTTCGCAGCAGCGCGAACCCTGTGCGACTCCACCGGCGCGCTCCTTCTCGTCGACGAAATTCAATCCGGCATGGGCCGCACCGGAAAGTGGTTTGCCTACCAGCACTACGGCATCCGGCCCGACATCCTCACTCTCGCCAAACCCATCGCGAATGGCATCCCCATGGGCGCGATGCTGTGCACCAACGCTGCGGCCGAAGCCTTCACTCCCGGCATGCACGGGACAACATTCGGCGGAAACCCGCTCGCCTGCGCCGTAGCCATCGCCGTCATCGACACCATCGAGCGCGACAATCTCTTGGCCCACATCCGCGAAGTAGGCGATTTCTTCCACGCCGAGCTATCCCGTCTCGCCGTACGGCACGACGCCATCGTCGACGTTCGCGGCAAAGGCCTCATGCTCGGTCTCGAACTCAACTCTGAAGAGCTCGCCCAGCACGTCGCCGGGCAGATGATGGAGCGCCGCATCATCGTCAACCGCACCAGCGAAACAGTCCTTCGTTTGCTGCCCCCTTTTCTGCTGGAGCGCAAGCACGTCCAAATCGCCATCGACGCGTTCGATGCCATCTTCAGCGCAGCCTACGCCGGCGCAGCTCCGGCAGGAGACCAGGCCCATGGGTAGCAAAACCGTCGTAATGAACAACAAACCGGAAGCAGCCGAAGAACGCGCCTCGACCGCGGCGCCCACAGCACTCGGCATACAGTCGGACAGCGCGTTCTCCGAAGCCGCCAAGCGACTCTGCGGCCGCGATCTCTGTTCCATCGCCGACCTCACCGTGCAGGAGATGGCCGCCCTCATGGAGCTCGCCCATGCCGTCAAAAATCATCCCGAAGACTTTCGCCATGCTCTCGACGCCCGCCAGATGGTTCTCTTTTTCGAGAAGGCCAGCCTGCGCACCCGCCTCAGCTTCGAGGCCGCCATCAACACCCTTGGCGGCAACACGGTCTTCGTCGATCAGACGCAATCTCCTCTCGGCGAGCGCGAGTCTCTCCCCGACATGGCCCACAACGTCGAGCGCTGGATGAGCATCATGGTCCTCCGCACCTACGCCCACGAGACCATCACCGAGATGGCCGCCTGCTCCCGCATCCCCGTCATCAACGCGCTCTCTGATCTTGAGCACCCCTGCCAGGCCATCGCCGACTTCTTCACTCTCGAAGAGCGCTTCGGCTCCGCGCAAGGTCTCCACTTCGCCTACGTCGGCGACGGCAACAACGTCTGCCACTCGCTGATGCTCACCGCCGCGCAGCTCGGCGCGCACTGCAGCATCGCCTCACCCAAGGGCTTCGGACCTAAGCTCGACATCATTCACAGCGCTATCGAGATCGCCGAGTCTACCGGCGGCAGCATCACCCTCATGCAAGACCCCATCAAGGCCGTCACCGGAGCCGACGCCGTCTACACCGACGTCTGCACCAGCATGGGCTTCGAGCACGAAGCCGCCCGCCGCGCTCCCATCTTCCAGCCCTACCAGGTCAACGAAGCCCTCATGTCCCGCGCCCAACCCGACGCCGTCTTCATGCACTGCCTCCCCGCGCATCGCAACGCCGAGGTCACCGACGCCGTACTCGACGGTCCGCAATCGCTCGTCTTCGAGCAAGCCGAAAACCGCATGCACGCGCAAAAAGCCCTCTTGCTCATGCTCCTCGGAGGAGCAAAGCGCATCTCCAACTCTCGCAGCCGCGGCATTCAGCCACGCAAAAGCTCCTGAAACGACTATCTGCAGGAATTATCAGCATTCGCAAAAGTAAGTGTCGGCATTCTGAGCGCAGCGAAGATCCCCGTATTTCGTCTTTGCCGTTGCCGTCTGTCGAACTATTGAGGTCCGCATCAAATGTCCGTAATCCTTGAAACCCTGCCCGTCGGCAAGAAAGTCGGCATAGCCTTCTCCGGCGGCCTCGACACCAGTGCCGCGCTTCACTGGATGAAGCAGAAGGGCGCCCTCCCCTACGCTTACACCGCCAATCTCGGTCAGCCTGACGAAGCCGACTACGACGAGATACCCCGCACAGCCCTCGAGTACGGTGCCGAAAAGGCACGCCTCATCGACTGCCGCGGCCCTCTCGTTCGCGAAGGCATCGCCGCCCTCCAATCCGGCGCCTTCCACATCACTACCGCCGGCGTCACTTACTTCAACACCACACCCATCGGCCGCGCCGTCACCGGCACCATTCTTGTCACCGCCATGAAGGAAGACGGCGTCAACATCTGGGGCGACGGCTCTACCTTCAAAGGTAACGACATCGAGCGCTTCTACCGATACGGCCTCCTCGTCAACCCCGACCTGCGCGTCTACAAACCCTGGCTCGATCCCTCCTTCATCGACGAGCTAGGCGGCCGCGCCGAGATGTCCGCCTTCATGACCAAAGCCGGCTTCGGCTACAAGATGTCCGCCGAAAAAGCCTACTCCACCGACTCCAACATTCTCGGCGCAACCCACGAAGCCAAAGACCTCGAACTCCTCACCACCAGCATGAAGATCGTCGCCCCCATCATGGGCACCGCCTTCTGGCGCGATGATTCCGAAGTCGCGATCAAACCCGAAGAGATCACCGTCTGCTTCGAAGAAGGCTTCCCAGTAGCCCTCAACGGTATTCGCTACCCCGACCCCGTAGCCCTCATGCTCGAAGCCAACAGCATCGGCGGCCGCCACGGCCTCGGCATGAGCGATCAGATCGAAAACCGCATCATCGAAGCCAAGAGCCGCGGCATCTACGAGTCACCCGGCCTCGCCCTCCTCTTCATCGCCTACGAGCGCCTCATCACCGGCATCCACAACGAGGACACCATCGAGCAGTACCGCGATAACGGCCGCAAGCTCGGCCGCCTCCTCTACCAGGGCCGCTGGTTCGACCCCCAGGCCATCATGCTGCGCGAAGCCGCCCAGCGCTGGGTCGCCAAACCTGTAACCGGCGAGGTGACAATCGAACTCCGCCGCGGCAACGACTACACCATCCTCAACACCGCCTCGCCCAACCTCACCTTCCATCCCGAGCGCCTCACCATGGAAAAGGGCGAATCCACCTTCTCGCCCCGCGACCGCATCGGCCAACTCACCATGCGCAACCTCGACATCACCGACACCCGCGCCAAACTCATCACCTACGCCCAAAGCGGCCTAATCACTCTAAGCAAAGGCTCCGAGATACCCCAACTAAACATCAACAGGTCCACGGATTAGGGCCGAATGATGCGCAAGCGAGCGAAATTATCAATCTCAATAGCTCTCTCGTTGTTGCCATTTGTGGCAATGACGGCCTGTGCACAAGCACAAAGCATTCAGCGACCTGAGAACCAACCGATCTCACTCGAAGGAACTATCCGGCTCGTGCATGGTTTTGGTCCTCCCGGTTATGGAGAAACGCCGAACCGCGATGCCCGCATAACTTATTGGGCAGTTATGACAGTGAAGCCTGTGACGGCAATCCCTAGCCAAACGGATTTCGATTGCACTCCGACGAAGCAGCTAAAGCTCTTTTTTTGGGACTTGAATTGCAGCCGCTGACCAAGCTTCCCGCTGCGAAATGGAAAGATCGACGCGTAATGATTAGAGGCAAAATCCATTGCGCAGATACTGCAGGGGAAATGACCTCGATTTATATGGATGTGGATAGTATTGGAGCACCCACAGAACCATAGAAAGATATGGCTGAAATGAACCAATCCGGGAGCAAGATGTGGTCCGGACGCTTCCGCGAACCACTCGATCCCACCTTCGAATCCTGGCAGCGCTCCTTTCCCTTCGACTGGCGTCTCGTCTCCTACGAAGTAGAAGCCAGCATCGCCCACGCACGCGCCATCGAAGCCGCCGGCATCCTCACCAGCGAAGAGCTCCTGCAAATGGAAGAAGGCCTGCGCGCCGTAGCGAAACTGCAAGTTGAACAAGGCGAAGCCATCGTAGCCGCCAATCCTCAGGCCGAAGACGTCCACCACTACGTCGAACTCGAACTCACCAAACAAATCGGCGACCTCGCCCTCAAGCTCCACACCGGCCGCAGCCGCAACGAGCAGATCGCCACCGACATGCGCCTCTTCGTCCGCGAGTCCATCGACAACACCCTCGCGGGCCTCACCGCATGGCGCAAATCCCTCATCGACCTCGCCGAATCCGCAGGCGAAGCTACCATGCCCTCCTACACCCACCTCCAGCGCGCCGAGCCGGTCTTAATAGCCCATTGGCTCTTAGCTTACGTGACGATGATCGAGCGCGACGCCAGCCGCCTCATCGACGCGCGCAAGCGAATGAACCTCTGTCCCCTCGGTTCGGGAGCAGTCGCCGGCGCAACCCTCGCTCTGGACCGCAACCTCGCCGCTCGCTGCCTCAACTTCGACGCGCCCACGCCCAACAGCATGGACGCCACCAGCGACCGCGACTTCGCCCTCGACTTCACCCAGGCCATCGCCACCTTTGGCATCCACATCTCCCGCTTCGCCGAAGAACTCACGTTGTACTCAACAGCCGAGTTCGGCTTCCTCGACCTGCCCGAAGCCTTTTCCACCGGCTCCTCGGCCATGCCGCAAAAGAAAAACCCCGATCTAATCGAACTCCTCCGCGGCAAAACCGGCCGCCTCTTGGGCGCAGCAACCACACTAGCTACGCTCATCAAAGGCCTGCCCCTCGCCTATAACAAGGATCTCCAGGAAGGCCAGGAGCCGGTCTTCGACGCAGCCGACACCATCGCCGGCATCCTCAGCGTCCTACCCGCCTTCACCGCGTCTGTGAAGTTTCGCTACGACCGCATGAAGACCGCCGCCGAGACTGGCTACCTCAACGCCATGGCCGCCGCCACATATCTCTCCAACAAAGGCGTCCCATTCCGCAAATCCCACGAGATCGTCGGCAACTCCGTCCGCCTAGGTCTCAAATCGGGCCGCGAACTCCACCAACTCACCCTTGAAGAACTCCGCACCCTCGACACCCGCTTCGCCGAAGACTTCTATGCCGCCATCACCCTCGAAGCTACCCTCGACTGCCATGACGTCCTCGGAGGTACCGCCCGCCACCGCGTGCGCACAGCCCTGGCCGAAGCAAAAGCACGCCTCGCCATATAATCGGTGCCCCAAATCTCGATTTTGAGAGGCGGACTTCGTGCGAAGGCGCGAACCGCACTCCTCAACACAACGCCGAACTTCAACGTCAGATCGTCCACCACTCTGAGAAGATAAAGAAAGGAGCACGATTCAGTTGCCTACCACTCCTCTGATGACCGTAAGCGAATATCCCTTCTCATCCCGCCTCCGCGCAGGCGGCGCAACCGTGCGCAAGGCCAAGCTCCCCGACGCCGCCGACATCTTCGACCTCGTCAACTCCCTCTCCCAAGACGGCACCCTCCTCCGCCGCAGCTACGCCGAGATCTGCGAAAACATCCGCGACTTCGCCATCGCCGAGTCCGACATTGGGGTTTTCGTAGGCTGCGGCGCCCTTCACCTCTACGGTCCCCACCTCGCCGAAGTCCGCTCCATCGTCGTCAAGCCCGAAGCCAAACGCCATGGCGCCGGCGGCAAGCTCCTCCGCGCTCTTCTCGATGAAGCCGAAGACCAGAAAGTCACAGCAGTCTGCCTCTTCACCCGTATGCCCGATTTCTTCTCCCAGTTTGACTTTCGGATTGTCGACCGCACTGCTCTTCCGGACAAAATCTACAAGGACTGCCAGACCTGCCCGCGCCTCTACGCCTGCGATGAGGTCGCCATGGTGCGCGGACCTTTACCCAAAATCGCCATACTTGGTCCCAGCCGCATCTCTGCTCCTGAGCTTGTCAAGCTCCAAACCGGAACCATCGCGCCCAATCAATGAGTCGCATTACCAGGCGTGAAAAAAACCGTCCTTCTCCGTCAGATTGACCTCAATCCGAAATAAATCACTCAATCTCTCCGGCGTAAGCAGCTCTGTCTTCGGTCCATCCTCCACAATCCGTCCCTTCCGCATCATCAGCACCCGGTCGATCTCCGGAAAAATATCCGAGATGTGATGCGTGATCAAGAGGACTCCGGTTCCTTGCTGAGCCAGCTTCCGTAGCAAACCTTGCAGATCCGCCTGCGCCCGCAGGTCCAGCGCATTTGAAGGCTCATCGAGCAGCAGCATCTGCGTACCTCCTTCCGCCGCGGCCGCAGCTCCCGATCCCACCAGAGCTCGGCCGATCATAATGCGTCTCTGCTGCCCCGCGGACATCTCCCCCACAGGTTTCTCCGCCAGATCCTGTGCGTCTACCAGTTCCAGCACCTCTTCCCCGCGCATCCGCATCTCGTCGGTCACTGCGAGATTCGGCCAAAGCGTGCTGCTCGAAAAAAATCCCGTCAGCACCGCGTCTCTTCCAGTCGTCTTCAGCGTTGCTCTTCCCGGCAACTCCGGCGAAACCACTCCCAGCCTCTTCTTTAACTCCGTCAAATCCCAGCGCGCTCGCCCGAAGATGCGCACCTTCGTCTCCGGCCTCACCAGCGGATAGCACTCACAGGTAATCGTCTTGATCAGCGTCGACTTGCCGCAGCCGTTCGGCCCGAGAATCGCAAGATGCTCGCCGTTATTCACCATCAGGTTGATGTCGTGCAGGACGACGTTGTCACCGCGCGCCACATGCACGTGTGCTAATTCGAGAAAAGCTGGCATCTTACCTACAGAATAGATGCTGCCGCCAAACGGGAGAAATGATGCCAGCCGCACCGGGAATCAGTGATCAAAGAATCGCCTATGCCCTGCTCCGTGCCACCCTCGGGGTCAACCTGCTCATGCATGGCGTAAGCCGCGCTCTCGCCGGCACGGGTGAGTTCGCCGCGAAACTCGTCACCCAGTTCGAGCACGCTCCGCTGCCTGCCTGGAGCGTCTGGGCGTTCGGCTTGACCCTGCCCGTGGTTGAAGGCATCCTCGGCTTTCTGCTGCTCGCCGGCCTGCGAACCCGTGCAGCTCTGATCGGCGGCAGCCTGCTGATCCTCGTGCTCACGTTCGGCTCAGCGCTCCTTCAGGACTGGTCCACAGCAGGCACGCAACTCATCTATGCTGCCGTCTATGCCGCCCTGCTCTTCCTGCTTCGGCATAACGGCTGGTCCATCGACGCGTGGCTGGCGCGTAGCTAAGCGCGGCGTTCCACCAGCAGCCGCACTCCGTGCTTCGGCCGAAGGCTGATCGCCGGCGTCATCGCAAGCTCTTCCGGTGCACCCGCCGGCACGCTCAACCGCCAGTCCCGCGCCATCGCAGCCAATGAGAGAACGCCCTCCATCCACGCTAGTCCTTCGCCGATGCATTGCCTGCTCCCTGCGGCAAAGGGGAAGAACGCAAATCGCGGCCGACCGTGCTTGTTCTCAGGAGCAAAACGTTCCGGGTCGAATCGAAGCGGGTCGGGAAAAAATCGGGGATCGCGATGCACGACGAACTGTGGCGCCAGCAGCACCGCGCCCGGCTTGATCGTATACCCCGCAATCTGGTACTCCTCCACGCATGTGCGTGCAGTCGCCCATACTGGAGGATAGAGCCGCATCGTCTCCGAAAAAACCTTCGTCGCATATGGCAGCTTTCCGTAGTCATCCGCCTTAGGCACACGTCCCGCCAGTACCGACGCTGACTCCTCATGCAGCCGCGTCTGCACATCAGAATGCTTGGCCAGCAGCCACAGCGCGAAGCTCAGCGCATTCGCCGTCGTCTCGTGTCCCGCCAGCATGATGGTGAGGCACTCATCGTGGATCTGCTGGTTCGACATCGTCGCCGTCGCATCTTCCGGGTCGACCGCCTCCAGCAACATGGACAACAGATCGCCCCGGTCACCCGGCGAACGGCGGCGCTCCTCGATCATCCTGTAGATCATCGCATCCAGCTCAACCTGGCCTTTGCGGATGCGCTTCATCGCCGGCAGCGGTAGCCGCTGGATCTGTTCGGAAAACGGAAGAACCGCCAGCGGCAGAAAACCCATGAACGCATCCACCGCCGCCGAGATCTTCTTCACCTCCTCACGCGACTGCACATCCATATCGAACAGACACTTCCCTACAATGCGCAGCGCCAGCTCAAGCATCTCCTCATGCAGATCGAGCACCTCGCCCGATCGCCAGCTACGCGAGATGGCAATCGCATTCTCGCCGATCACCTCTCCATACGCCTCGATTCGCTGTCGCAGAAACGCCGGTTGCGCCAGCCGCCGCTGCCGCATATGAAATGGCTCTTCACTCGTGAGCAAACCTTCGCCGAGAATCGACTTGGCCCTTTGCATGACGATGCCGCGATGATGCTTGCCCGCGTCCTTCAGGAGAAAATCCTCCACCAGATCAGGGTGATTCAATTGGTAGAAGTCCCGGCGCAGCATCTTGAAATGCAGCAGGTCACCAAACGCCCGCGCCGAGTTCGTCATTCCGTCGGTAGCATTCTGACGAAACATGCGGCCTGACAGGAGGCGCGGAAGAAATGGCGGGCCTGCCGGATATTTCTTCGAACGGCCTGGGCGAATGTCGAGTGCAATTGCAGTCATGCGGCCTCTCTTCTTTAAGACGAAAATCTCGAGCTTACTCGGAGTCCGTTCCGCGACTGAACCATGGATTGTTTGATGGGACGGTCACATTCCCTTCAAAATCGAGCCCACTATTCCGCCGACCACACCACCTTCGACAGCCTGCTCTCCACGTTGCTTCGGCAGATACTCCTGAATCTGGTGCGCAAGCCGCGAGATCGGCAGCGTCTGCAGCCACACGCGCCCCGGTCCGGTTAATGCCGCCAGAAAGACACCATCGCCGCCGAAGATCAGATTTTTGATTCCCGGCACGCGCTGAATCTGAAACGCGACGGTCGACTGGAATGCTCCTATATGACCCGGATGCACTCGCAGCGTCTCGCCCGCCGCAAGATCCTTGACGACCAGCTCCCCGGACAGCTCCAGCCACGCAGTTCCCACCCCTGCGATCTTCTGCAGCAGAAAGCCGTCTCCCCCAAAGATTCCAGCGCCAAGCGACTGCTGAAAGCCGACGCCGAGTTCGATGTTCGCGGTTGCGCACAGGAATCCGTGACGGTGCACAAAGTATTCATGGCCGGCGCTGACCTCGACCGGCACAATGTGACCCGGAACGCGCGTTGCAAACGCTATCTCTCCGGGCGCCCCCAGAGCGCGATACTCCGTCATGAACAGCGACCCGCCTCCGGCCACACGTCGGATAGCGCCGAAGAATCCGCCTCCACCGGCATGCTGCGTATGCGTCGTCATCTGCACTGAAGCCGACATCCATGACAGCTCGCCGGCCTCCGAGATCACTGCGTCATTCGACCCCAGCAGAAATTCAAGCACGGGCATCGTGGTACCAAGAATTCGATTTTGCATGACAAACTCTCCCATTGAGCAACGTCAGAAGTATACGGCTAGGGCCAGACTCTGACGCGGCTCAGGCAATCCGTTCATCCTCACCTCTAACCGCCCTCGACAGAGCCGTCCGGCGCAGCACCTCGAAGATGCGGATCGCAACTTGCGCGCTGGCCTTCAAGTCTCCCGAAACTTTACTGACGCCACCGATGCGCTTGCGATAGTCCACCGCTATCTCTCGCACACGCAGATCGTGCGTGATCGCCTTCACCTGCATCTCGAGATTCCAGCCATAAGTCATCTCGGACATATGTAACCGTTCGAGGGACGTTCTGCGGATCGCGCGAAATGGTCCCATGTCGGTGTACTGCACCCGGTTGCGCTTGCCAAACTGCAGGAGCGCCAGCAGGCTGCCGACCAGACGGCCGGCGAAGACCTGCGAAAGCAGCATGGACCCGGGCTCCCGAATTCCCCGCAGCCTGGAGCCGATCACAAAGTCCACCTCGTCTCTGGCGATGGGGCCCGCCAAAAGTGGCAAACTGCCGATCACGTCCGACCCATCTCCGTCCATATATACAAGAATTTCGGATGCCGGCAGCGCCGCCTGCGATCCTGCAAGACAGGCGGCTCCATATCCACGCGCCGACTGAATTACCCTTGCCCCAGCCGCCGCCGCGATCTCTGCCGTCGCATCCGTGCTGCCGTTGTCCACCACAATGCACTCCGCAATTAGCGCCCACGGCATCTCCGACAAGACATAACCGATCGACTCAGCCTCATTTAACGCCGGAATAATGACCGATATCTGCGGGCCCAGCTCGATCAGAGGCTCCATCGCAGTCCGCAGTTCGTACACGCCGGAGGAGGCGCGCTGGTCAGCAGACCTTCGCGAAAATGCTGATACTCGCTGCCGTTCCAGATCTCACGCAGTGTATTCTGTGTTGCATCGCCCAGCGTGAACGCTCCATAGCCCTTCATGCTGAACGGCGCAATGCAGCACGGCAGCACACGACCATTCGCCGTGATGTACATCAGTGACCATGGCCGTCGGCAAAGCGACCACGGGCTGTCGGACCGCTGCATCTTGATCGACTCTCCCGGATCAACCGCGCCCGACGCCGAAAACATCACTCCAAGCTCCTCCGCCACCGACTCCGCCTCGCGGATCAAAGCCTCTTCGCGGTCCGTCGTATGTTCGAACAAAGCCGACTCCGCGCGTGCCAGCGACTTCTCATTCATCGGATCGTCGAAGAACACCAGCCGCTGCAGATACACCTCCGTCACGCCAATCGAATGCGCAAGCCGAACAAAATCCGGAAGCTGGTCGACCGTCTCGCGCAGACCAGTAAGCCAAAGGCTGACCCGCGGCTTCGGAGCATTCAATTCCCGCTGCAGCCGCGTAAAATTCTTCACGTTCGCAACGATCTTATCGAAGAAGTCTTTGCCCCTGACCATCTGGAATGTCTCAGATTCGGCAGCATCGAGAGAGACCCGCAGCTCGTCCAATCCGGCATCGATCAGCGCCCGTCCGTTCGCCTCCGTCAACAAAGTTCCATTCGTGTTGAAGAGCACATAGATGCCTCGGTCCTTGAGGTACTTCACGCGCTGCGCAATGTCCTTCACCAGCATCGGTTCGCCGATCCCATGCAGCACCACCCGCGCGATCTTCGGGTACTGATCGATCAGCGAAGTAAACAACTCCCACGGCATATCCGCCTCAGGCTCAAGCTGCTCATAGGTTCGCGGGCACGTCGTGCAAAGCAGGTTGCAGCGGTTAGTCGTCTCGAGGTAGAGGCAAACCGGCTCCTGCTCGGCAACCGCTCCAAGCTGCGTCTCCGGCTTCTCAAAGTAGCGGCGCATACGGTTCTTCTCTTCCTCCGCCTGCTGTGCAGCTTCGCTCAACTTGTCATTTGTATCCAGAAGATCGTCAGGGGGGAGAATTGGAAGCAGTGTACTCATAGGGATTCACTCGTTGCTGCGGGTTGGAAGAACAGACTCCGGTGAACCGGCCATCTCAGAAGCACTATTTGGACTACGGCAGCAGCCAGAACTCCAACGTAAAGAATCTGATTAGCCAGAAACATCTTAGGACCCGGTTCGCCAAGCTCCGTGCTGTAAAGATAGAAGAATCCCAGCAGATACGCCAGTATCGGAAGATTTGGCATCACGGTAAAGAACGGAAGCAGCCAGAGGAGGTACCAGGCATAGTGCGGGGAAAACAGAAACATCAGAGCGGCAGCCAAAGCAAATGCCGGACGCAGGAACGCCGCATCTCCTCCAAATGGCCCAGCGCTTGGCCCATCCGGGCTCGCAGCCTTCCAGCACCACACAGTAATGGCACCGAACACAGCTGCGCAGAAAACATAGTACGCAGCCGTAGACAGTCCATGCAGGCCCGGAGTCCTCTGCGTCTGCTCCAGAAGGAAATAGCGCGCTCCGGTCTTCATTCCTTCCTCTTGCACGTAGCCGCCGAGAAAGCCGAAGACCATTCTCCCGACGCTCGAATACGCCGCGTACCCCGCTGCGATTACCGCGACCATCACGACCGGCATTTTCCAGTCGCCGCGACGGTACAGCGCTGGAAACAGGATCAGAGGATACAGTTTCAGCATTACTGCGATACCAAGAAACAGGCCGGTAAGCACCGCCCGCTTCCGATAGCGCGCCATAAGCGCCAGCAGGATAAACGCCATCGCAGCAGAATCGAGATGCCCCGAGCCGCCAATCTCCCAGATCGCCAGCGGGCACCACGCATACAGCAGTGTCTGCTCCCGCCGAACCCCGAGATACCGCAGCAGCGTGACCAGACCGTACATCGTCACACCTTCAAGAAGCACCATCGCCGTCTTCATGAAGGTCACTGTCGGCGAGATCCCGGTGATCAGATAAAACAACATCTGCGCCCCCGGAGGATAAATCGTGTGCGCGTAATCCCTCCGGTTCATGTTGTCGAAAAGATCCTGATTCGGTGCCCGCAGAAAGGTCAACACCCTGTCGCCCGGGACGTAGCGGTACGGACTGATGTGGGCGTGCTGCACCACGCCGTCCCACGCATACCGGTACACGTCGCTTGAAAGATACGGATCAGAATACAGCGCCACCAGCCGGCAGGCGATCGCCACGGTCAAGATGATGGAGAAGGTAAACCGATCGACCGGCTGCGTAAGAATGAGAAACACCGCCAGCAGGTACAGAATCACCGACCATCCGGACACACCGGAGAAGCCGATGGTGAAGTGGTCATACTCACTGATCAGCTGCCGCGTCAGCGCGAACAGTCCGACCCCGATCAGGACAAGCGCGCTATTCGTTTGCCATGCCTGAGCCACTGACCAGTGCGCTCCCCCTGCGGGACGCGTTCCTGTGTCAGATCGAAAGGCCCTCGCCGGATTGGTCGCCGTCGTCATTCGGCATCGTGCTCCCACTCTGCGCGCTCTCGAAGGAACTTACGCGTATGTTCGGCTGCGTACCCCTCCACTGTCGCGAACGGCGGAGCAATCCCATGCAGCAACTCAGCCGTCAGAGTTGCCAGTGTGGCCGCATCGTCCACGTCATACCAGCGCGGCAGCGTAACGACTTCAAGTCCGACAGACTCCGCGGCCGCCATCGTCTCGGTGAACACGGAAGCCGTACTCCATGTAATATCCACGAATAGTCGAGCGTGCGCCTGCTTCAACCCGATCAAATAATAGCCGCCGTCCTCGGAGGGTCCAAGCACGATGCGATCTCCGGGTTGATCGAGCGCCGTAACTGCCGCTCCGAAGAATTCTGCTGGAACAGTGGGCGAGTCCGAATCAATGAGACACACGCTCCCGTAACCACAGCCCAGAAGATCTTCCGCGCTCGACAGAAGCCGCTCTCCGAATCCGTCCCCCCGCTGCGGCAGCAAAGCAAACTGTGCCGGCAGCAAGCCGTCAAATAGCGACTCTTCGCCAACAGGCGTATACGAGATCACGCATGCTGCACTGCCTGGCGCCGCCACTGCCGCAAGGTTTGCCGCCGTGTCCCTAAGAAAGCAGACATTGATCGCAGCGGACTCCTCCAACGTCAGCGGAGGAGCAAGCCGCGTCTTCACCTTGCCTGGCCGCGGAGCTTTTGCCATCACGGCAAGTGCGCACATACCCGAACGTGCAGCGACTCGCTCATGGGGGTCAAGGATTGGGTAGGAGAAGCTCGCCGTTCCAGCCATCGCCTTTACACCGCGCTCCAATCAACCCGCTGCTCCTGCAACTCGTTGCCTTGCACTGCCGTAAGAGGCTTCGCACATACCGCATACTGATACCAGCCGTCGTACTCGAGCTGCACTGTGCCCCAGTGCTGCGACATCATCAGTGCCTCAAAACTCGAAGCCGTCATCACCTCCGCCTGCCTAGGCTCGCGATATTTTCCGGCCGGGCTGCTCGTCAGCTTGGACAGCAGCCACATGCATCCCAGAGGAATCCGCGTACGAAATCCGGACGTCGGCTCCGCAATGAAACATCGTCCGCCCGGCCTTAACACCCGGAAAATCTCGCGCAGCACCGCCTGGGGCTCCGGCACAATCAGGAAAAGCCGCGAAACCACGATGGCATCGATGGAGTTGGAAGAATTGAGAAGAGAGTGGGCATCGCCGTGGGCGAAGGTGCAGTTGCGAAGACTGCGACTGGCGGCACGCGATTGCGCTCGTGCGATGAGCCGGCGGGAGAGATCGACTCCTGTGGTGAAGATCTGTGGATATTCCTGCGAGAGTCGACAAGCATAGAATCCCGGCCCACACCCCAGCTCAAGAAGCTGAGTACCCGGCTCCGGATCGCCCACAGGAAAAAGCGCTCTCGCAATCTCCTGCGTGTGGTCACGAAACAGATATTCCCGGCACAGGGCATAAAACCAGGAGCAGCTTTCGAAAAGGCTATCCGGCGGATGGGCCGTGCTGTGTTTCAAAGTTCCGCCAGTCATTTCGCAGTCGCTCGATTCCATTCGAAGCCCTTAAACGGTTTGAACGTACCCTTCGATAATTACATCCAGCACGTCGTTCGGCTAACTGATCATAAACGCTACAGTCATCCCGTCTTCAACATTTTGCGGCTCAGCGCATTCGATGCATATTCCCTGGCCAGAGTTACGCCGTTCCAGCCTTGCCGGATTCGTACCCTCCGCCACCGGCCTTCCCATCCGGCTGCTCAGGCAAGACACGTATGAACAAGCGATACAATCGAATTCCATGAGCTTGTTTTTCTGCTTCCACCTACGCAACGTCCCTCCAATCCAGAATCACTTTGCCCGAGTTTCCGCTGTGCATCGCCGCAAACCCATCTTCGTAATCACGCCAGCTCATTCTGTGCGTAATGACACCCGATACATCCAGTCCGCTCTGCAGCATGACGGTCATCTTGTACCAGGTTTCATACATCTCGCGCCCGTAAATCCCCCGGATCGTAAGCTGGTTGAACACCACTTGATTCCAATCAATCGCAATCTCCTCTGAAGGAATTCCCAGCATCGCGATCTTTGCCCCGTGACTCATGTTCTTCAGCATCTCGCGAAACGCGCCCGGATTGCCCGACATCTCCAGCCCAACATCAAAGCCCTCCTGCATATGCAACCGCGCTTGAATCTCCTGGAGCGGCGTAGCCCGAGGGTCCACCGCCAGCGTGACCCCAACCTTCTCCGCCAGTTTGCGCCTGTACTCATTCGGGTCTGAGATCGCCACATATCTGGCTCCCGCGTGCCGGGCCACCGCCGCGGCCATAATCCCAATCGGCCCCGCTCCGGTCACCAGCACATCCTCTCCGAGAACCGGAAACGCAAGTGCGGTATGCACGGCATTGCCCAGCGGATCAAAGATCGCCGCAATCTCCAGCGGCACGCCGGGGCTATGAATCCAGACGTTCGACATCGGCAGCACGACGTACTCGGCAAAGGCGCCATCGCGGTTAACTCCCACCCCCAGCGTGTGCGCACAAAGATGCCGCCGCCCCGCCAGGCAGTTCCGGCACCGCCCGCAAACCACGTGCCCCTCGCCGCTCACCAGTTGCCCTATCGGAACGTCATTGACGTTCGATCCAACGGCCATGACCTCCCCGACAAACTCATGCCCGATCACCAGCCCCTTCCGGATCGTCGACCGTGCCCACGCGTCCCACTCATAAATATGCAAGTCAGTCCCGCAGATGCCCGTCGCCAGCACGCGAATCTTCACGTCGTTGATGCCCATCTCCGGTTCGGGAACATCCTCCAGCCACAGACCGCGCTCTTCGCGGCTCTTTACCAATGCCTTCAAAGCCCACCCTCTTCTGCCGCACCGCGGCCACACAGCGTTTGTTTCTGCTAACCGCGTGCCCGATCCATTCTAGTGCCTAGAAAACGCCGGTGGTTGACACGCCAGGTCAATCGATCCCGAACCCTATAAAATGATTAAAAGTCACGAGCGACGGGTAGCCCTGCGCTGTGCAAGAAAGTTTAGATCCGGCGAGACCTATGCTCTATCCCACTGACGACCTTCGCATCACCTGGACCAAAGTCGTACTGCCGCCGGTCTTCCTGGAAGAAGAAATCCCCATCACCGAAGCAGCATCTGCTACCGTCTTCAAGGCTCGCAACCAGATCATCAATATCCTCAGGGCAAAGGACCACCGCCTGCTCGTCGTAGTCGGCCCGTGCTCCATTCACGACACCGTCGCCGCACGCGCCTATGCCGAGCTCCTCAAATCCGCCATTGCAGAATACGCCGCTGAGCTCTGCATCATCATGCGGGTCTACTTCGAAAAGCCGCGCACCACGCTCGGCTGGAAGGGACTCATCAACGACCCGCACCTCGACGAAAGCTTCCAAATCAACGATGGCCTGCGCAAGGCCCGCCATCTCTTGCTCGACCTCGGCAACATGGGAGTTCCCGCTGGAACCGAGTTCCTCGACATGATCTCGCCCCAGTACATGTCCTCGCTGGTCAGCTGGGGAGCCATCGGAGCCCGCACCACTGAAAGCCAGGTCCACCGCGAGCTCGTCTCCGGCCTCTCCTGCCCCGTCGGTTTCAAGAACGGAACCTCCGGCAACGTCCAGATCGCTATCGAAGCCATCCTCTCAGCAGGTCAATCCCACAACTTCCTTGGCCACACCAAACACGGCCAGACCGCCATCTTCGTCACCAAAGGCAATCCTGACACCCACATTATCCTGCGCGGCGGACGTCAGACCGTCAACTACGATGCCGCCTCTGTCGACGAGACCTGTCGTCAAATGGAAAAGGCCGGCATCCGTCCTCAGGTCATGATCGATTGCAGCCATGCCAACAGTCACAAAGATCACACCCAGCAGCTCAGCGTCTGCCGCAACGTAGCCGCGCAGATCGTCTCCGGCGAGGACCGCATCCTTGGCGTCATGCTTGAAAGCAACCTCGTGGCCGGCTCACAGAAGCTGGTCCGCGGACAGCCTCTCACCTACGGCCAGTCCATCACCGACGCCTGCATCGACTGGGAGGAAACCAGAGTCGCCCTCAGAGAGTTAGCCGCCGCAGTTCGCACCGCCCGCATCGCCCCCGTGGCAACCATCGAAACCTGACACATCGTTCGTAGCATCGCGCCACGCTTCAATTTGTGACCGGATACCCAATCAGATAAGTCACCGGCAGGAATCCGCCGCCTTGGGTTCCCCACTGCCAGCAATAATGTTCCTGCGGCAGCTCGCTTACCAACTCGCTCAGCTCCTGCTGGGAGTACGAGCGCAGACACGACATCCAGCCATCAAACCACAGCACAAACGGCACTACGGGAACCAGGTACGTCCACAGCAGCCGCGACCAGCGGAAGGGACGCATCCGTGGCGTCAAAAGCAAAATAGCAAGCGGCAAAAGGCAGATCGCCAGTATGATCCTCGGCTCACGCCGCGCCATCTCGAAGATCGCGATCCCCGTCCTGCCTTCCACCGCATCCGCCAGAACCTCATGCGCCTCTTCCGTCCCTAGATGATGAAATGAGGAGAAGATCGTCCTGAATCCGCTCAAATCAGACGGCACCTTCGTAGCCTCTATCCTTCGCTCTTCGAACGCTATTCCACTCTCCGAAGCCGAGCATCGCGCCCGCTCGAAAGCCTCTCGATTGGGATACTTGTCGGTCAGGCGCACCCGGATCGCGCCCTGCTGTTCGCGTTCGAGGTCCAGGACAAGTCGCGACCACGGCCCGCCGCCCCCCGAGCAAAGATCGACGATTTCGCTCGTGCCCGTGCGGCTCAGCGCGTTCAACAGCAGCGGCACAATTGGCTTGTACGAGTTGCTGAAATCCCATAGCGCCTGCAGCGCATCCGTCACCAGGTCTCGCAGCAACGCCGGGAACCAGCGTTGATCATGTATCTCGAATAGTTCCATGCGGCGCATTGCATCCATGGCTCTTGTGACGGTTGGAGGCTGCATCCACGTTGCAGGGCGGAGGTATTCTCCAAAGCGCGAGACTTGTCGCTACCGGCCTGGCTCAAGCTTTTCGTGCGGAATATTTGATCTGATGCACAAATGCTGCGCGCCCGCACAGGCCCATTCTCCATCGTGACCCTGCCTGGAGAATTCGGTGGGTCGTTACACCGACGCCTCAGCCTGGGCACACCCTATGCAAGGATAACGAGTCACCGATGCCTTCGATACCACCCTCAACTGCTCCGGCTCGTATCAAATCAGGTGTATTCTCATGAGCGACTATGAGCCTCCGATCTTCGAAACTCCTCACACTCGCAACTTTGCTCGCATCAGCCGCACTCCTCTTAGCACAGCAACCCGCCGCGCCGAAACATGAAGATACCGAAGTCTACAAGCCGGTCCCCCCAGTGATCACGCCCGGAGCCACCGACGCGATGCCTCCCTCGGACGCCATCGTTCTGTTCGACGGAAAGGATCTTGACCAGTGGGTGTCGGCTCAGGACCATGCGCCTGCACAGTGGCTGATCGCGGACGGCATCCTTACGGTCAACAAGGCAAAGGGCGTAGGCAACATCGAAACAAAGCGAAGCTTCAAAAACTACCAGCTCCACGTCGAATGGAGAGTCCCCGAGAACGTCACCGGCTCCGATCAAGGCCGCGGCAACAGCGGCGTCTTCCTCGCCTCCACCGGTCCTGGCGACGACGGATACGAGTTGCAGATCCTCGACTCCTATAACAACAAAACCTACGTCAACGGCCAGGCCGGCAGCATCTACAAGCAGGGTATTCCCCTGGTAAATCCCGCGCGCAAACCCGGCCAGTGGCAGACCTACGACATTGTCTGGACCGCCCCCACCTTCAATGAAGACGGCGCGCTCAAAACTCCGGCCTACGTCACTGTCCTGTTCAACGGCGTGCTCGTCCAGAATCACTTTCAGCTGCAGGGCGAGACGAGATACATCGGCAAACCCTTCTATAAGAACTACGACCGTGCCCCCGTCAAACTGCAAGCCCACGGCGACAGAAGCGAACCCATCAGCTTCCGCAACATCTGGATCAGAGATTTGCAGTAGCGCTAAATAACGTCAACTCCGTGTGCGCGGAGGCCCTCATAGTCGGGAGACACTGTCGTCACAAGGAAGGTATTCCGACTTCGAAGTCTGCATCTTACCTTGGATGGATATAGTCCACAGGGGGTGAGAACATGATCAAATTCACTATCATCCTGAGGCGCAAGCCTGAGCTTACGCATGCAGAGTTCGTGGACCACCACCGCAACGTGCACGCATCCCTGTTCTCTTCTCTTTCAGAGGTTAAGCAGCACGTTCGCCGTTATGTCCAGTGCCATGCCACCGGTGATCAGCTTCCCGGCATGCCGGACTCAAAGATCGACGGAACGACGGAACTCTGGTTCGACGACCTGGCAGGACTCGCCGGCGTCTTCCAGTCAGCGGGATATATGAAGACGATCCGGCCAGACGAGGAGAAGTTCCTCGACCTGCATGCCTGCGAGTTCCTGGTGGGCACCGAACATACTGTCATCGAATAACTCGTGCAGACACGCTCGAGACGATTGCGGAAATCATCCCCGCCTCCATCCGTTGCAATTCTCTTTATCGCTATTTTACGACGGTCCCTTAGCAGATCAAGAGCTCAGTAGGATCGGCGAGTCTAACTGGACTGCCCAACACGACAAATAATTGTATTCAGCAAGCTGCCGAGGCCGAGGCGAAGCCTCCAAACCCTCTGCTAGCATTAACTTTTGGCCTTTATGACGAATTCCGCAACCGCCACCGCAGCACCCGTCCGCGTCCGCATCGCCCCAAGCCCCACCGGTGACCCCCACGTAGGCACCGCTTACATCGGCCTCATCAACTTCCTCTACGCCCGCCAGCGCGGCGGCCAGTTCGTCCTCCGCATTGAGGACACCGACCGCACCCGCTTCGTTGCCACCTCCGAGCAGGAGATCTTCCACTCCCTCCGCTGGCTCGGCCTCACCTGGGACGAAGGCCCCGACGTCGGCGGCCCCTACGGTCCCTATCGCCAATCCGAGCGCACCGAGATCTATCGCCATCACGTTGA
Source organism: Edaphobacter sp. (assembly GCA_965277545.1). Taxonomy (GTDB): domain Bacteria; phylum Acidobacteriota; class Terriglobia; order Terriglobales; family Acidobacteriaceae; genus Edaphobacter. The sequence goes on along the minus strand of OZ255826.1, from coordinate 2,664,792 downwards.
ACTTCTCCTCGCCAACGGCACCGCCTACCGCGCCTTCGAGACTCCCGACGAGCTCGAAGACCTCCGCAAGCGCCAAATGGCTGCCAAACTTCCGCCCCGCTACGACGGAGGCCACCGCGAACTCTCACAGTCACAAATCGACGCTTACCTCGCCGAGAGACGCCCCTACGTCATCCGCGTGAAAGTTCCGCTGGGCCAAACGACCTTTCGCGACGAGCTTCGCGGCGACATTACCTTCGACCACAACAACGTCGACGACCAGGTCCTGCTCAAGTCCGACGGCTTCCCCACCTACCACCTCGCCAACGTCGTCGACGACCACCTCATGTGCATCACCGACGTCATCCGCGCCGAAGAGTGGATCTCCTCCACCCCCAAGCACGTCCTGCTCTACCAGGCTTTCGGCTGGGAGCGCCCCCGCTTCTGGCACATGCCGCTCCTGCGCAATCTCGACAAATCCAAAATCTCCAAGCGCAAGAATCCCGTCTCCCTCATCTACTACCGCCAAGCTGGCTTTCTTCCCCAAGCCATGATTAACTTCCTCGGTCTCATGGGCGGCGGCATGCCCGTGCCGTCCGACACCAAAGCTAGCGAAGCCGACATCTTTTCACTCGACGACATGATCGCCCGTTTCCAGGTAGAAAACATCCGCCTCGGCGGCCCCGTCTTCGATCTCACCAAGCTCAAGTGGCTCAACGGCGAATACCTCCGCGCCCTCACAGCGGAACAATTCTTCTTCGCCTTGCGCGAGACGGTCCTCTCCGACGATTACCTGAAACAGATCGCCCCCCTCGTCCAGACTCGCATCGAGACCCTCGCAGAATTCGGCAATCTCACCCACTTCTTCTTCGCCGACGACATACTGCCGACCGCCGACGTGTTCATCCCTAAAAAGCGCACTCTCGAAGACACTCTGGCCTTCGCCGCCGAGCAACTCGCCCTCCTCGAACTTACCGACTGGACTCACGAAGCACTGGAACCCGCCCTCAAGCAACTCGGCGAATCGAAACAGTGGTCCGTCAAGGAAAACTTCATGCTCCTCCGCGCCATCCTCACTGGCAGCACCATGTCGCCACCCCTGCTCGAAAGCATGATCGTCTTCGGCAAGGCCCGCACCCTCGACCGCCTCCGCCGCTTCCTCGACACCCAGAAGAAACTCGCCGCCGCCAGAAGGTAACCACCGCAAGCCACCCTACCGCCTCTCCTCTTCCCTCTCTCAAACGCACCTACCCGGCGTATGCTGGCCACATGCCTCCGCCTGCCTGGCGCCGCCTGCGTTCAAACTTCCCATTCGCGCTTCTGCTCTTTGCCTTCTCCCTCTCGGTCTCTCTGCCGGGGCAGACTGCGGCGCAATCCCCTCCCGCATCCTCTATCTCAGACGTCGTCATCGAAGGGCTCGGCAACGACGTCGCGCCTCTCAACGGTCCCTGGCACTTTCACCTTGGCGACGACCCACTCTGGGCAGGAATCAACTTCGACGACTCGTCATGGGAGAAACTCACCGCGGCCAAGCCGTGGGGTGAACAAAACCATCCCAGCTACACCGGTTACGCCTGGTACCGCCTGCACCTTCGTCTCGACCCAACCCACCCCGCCGGCCCGACCAATCTCTCCCTGCTGGTCCCCCATCTGGACGACGTCTACGAGATCTATTGGAATGGTCACTCAATCGGCCGCAGCGGAAGCTTTCCCCCCTATCCCATCTGGTACCGCGCCACCGACAGACCGACCATCTACACCCTCCACATCCAGCCCTCGACCTCCGGCTCGAACTCCACACCCATCCTTCAGGGGACTCTCGCTTTTCGCCTCTGGAAAGCGCCTCTGCTCTCCGACGACTCCGGTCTATCCGGAGGCTTCGAGGGCGCTCCAGTCCTCGGCTTTCCCGGGCCTCTCGCCGCCTACAACACCACCCTGGACTACCAATGGCTGCGCTCGCACCAGCTCTTCTTCAGCGAATACCTGCTCTACGCCCTCACCGGCCTGATCAGCCTCTTCGCTTGGCTCCGGGATCGTCGCCAGCGTCTGCTCCTGTGGATGACCGGTTTCACGCTCAGCCCGGTCATGCGCTCATTTCTTTACAACATGCGCCTCGCCTGGCCCGTCGGCCTATCCAATGCCCTCGGGCCGCCTCTATCTTCCATCCGCGACATCTCCCTCTGGTTTCTGCTGCTCTGGCTCCTGCGTCTTGACGGCAACCCGTCTTTGATACGGCTTACCCGCCGCTTCGCTGTCCTCAGCTTGTTCGTCGCTTCCGGCGATGGACTGCTCTCGCTCCTCGATGCAAGCGTCCGCTGGTTCTGGCTCGTCCAGATCGCCGACGCCATCCTCACATTGGTCTATTTCCTCACCGCCGCCCTGCCCCTCCTGCTAGTCGCCTTCGCCCTCCGTCAGAGACATCGGTTGGACCTTCCCCGCCGCCTCCTTGCCATAGCTGCATTTCTCTCCGGCATGATCCAGGTCGTCCAGGGAATGGCACCCCAAGGCAGCCGTTTTACCCATTGGACCCTCGCCGACAAGCTGCGCGAGCCCCTTTTCCTGGTCTACGGCAATCCCATCTCGCTGCCCACGCTCACCAGCACCCTCCTGCTCCTCGCCGTCATCTATGCCGTCTATTGCAACTCCATTGAAGATCGCCGCCGCCGCATCTTGCTTGAGCAGGAGATGAGCAGCGCCCGCGAGATCCAGCAGTTCCTCATCCCCGAAATAATCCCCTCCGTCCCAGGCTTCGCCGTGACCAGCGCCTATCGTCCCGCCCTGGAGGTAGGCGGAGACTTCTTTCAGATCATCCCCCTCCCCAACGACTGCACTCTGGTCATCTTGGGAGACGTCAGCGGCAAAGGAGTCAAGGCGGCCATGGCCGTTTCTCTCATCGTGGGCCTCGTGCGACTCCTGGTCGAAGACATAAAGAGTCCCGGTCAACTGCTCGCCGAACTGAACCGGCAGCTCTATGGCCGGCTGCAGAACGGATTCACGACCTGTGTAAGCCTTCATCTCGACCCGCACGGAAACTGCTCGATCGCCAGCGCCGGCCATCCCCCACCGTACCTCAACAGCGAGGAGCTCGCTATCTCCGGCTCTCTCCCGCTCGGCCTCTTTCCTGTCGTCGAGTACGAGGAGACCTGCGTGTACCTGCAGCCTCAGGATCATCTCGCTCTCTACACGGACGGTCTTCTCGAAGCACGCAGCAAAAATGGCGAGCTCTACGGCTTCGACCGAATCAGAGAACTCTTCGCTACGCGTCCCAACGCCGCCCAGGCCACAGAGGCCGCTGTGCTCTTCGGCCAGGATGACGACATCACCGTCGTCACCCTGATCCGCGTTCCCATTGGCCAGGAATCAACCGATCTCTCGACCGTCATCCAGACCCTCTGACTCGCAAAGCTACAGAGAAGACACGATATTTGTGATTAGCCTGACTAACGAATCGTATCCTTCAGATACTCGGCATCCTCTTCAAAGCTGCGTTTCGTTCCCTCGCGTATCTTCTTCGCGATACCGGCCCATAAGGGATTGATGGTTGAAGAATCCCATTCCCCCTTTTTGACTTCCTCCTCGTACTCTTGAGCCTTCTGCAGCCCCTTCTGATAGCCCGGCAGCGCCTCGACAATGCCGAAGGCAGCAGCTACTACTACCCCGACATCATCCTTGTACTTCTCCGGTACGCTCTTGTACACCTCGTCCTTATGCTCATCAATCCACTGATACACAATAGGCATCAGCACCTCGCTTACCCATCGGTTATAGGCTTCAAGACCCGCAAGTCCCGTCAGCAAGGATGGGTGCATCTCCCAGTCCGGATAGACATGGTGTCTCTTCTGCTTAAAAAAGAAGCCCTGGGTCGTCCTTTTAATCATCGTCATAAGTCTCTCCTCATTTTTTAGAAAGTGGTGTTAGAGCCCGCCAGCTTGAAGATCCCGTATCCAGCCTGTCGCCTGCCCATCGCCCGGATCTTTGCCCGTCGATCTCGCGCCACGTCGAGCCTAGAAACCGTTCGCAGACAAAGTCACAGTCCAGCGTTTATAGCATCGATTCATCTATTCCTGCCTGTTTTACGCTCTCAAAATCGTGTTTTTGATCTTCGCCGCTTTAGAAAGGAAGTTGTTTAGCTTACTTGCCCCGAGGCCAGGTGAGTCGTTTCCTTGTACCCGGAACAAGCTGGTGAGCGCACAAAAATAGTCGCGGAAGAACTCAAATCTCCCTGACAACATAAGCTCATCAGCAGCCTCCACCGTCTGACATGCAATCAGCAATGCAAAGCGCGGCACAAGATCGCGTTTAGCTTCTCTCCAAAACCGCCGCAAAGAAGCCATCACACCCATGTACCCCCGGCAGTGTCCTCAGCGCATCGTCCCACACCGCAGACTCCAGCCCCGCGCCCCCCGCCAGCACTCCGCCCTCTGCCATCTCACGCAGCAAAGCAGCCAATGGAACTCTCTTCCACTCGCCGGAATCGACGAGGGGATCCACCACATCCTCGCCCTCCTCCCGCTCCAGCGAACAATTGGAATACACGAGCCGCCCGCGCGGCGCCAGCCGGGTCAAGGCTCCCGCGAGAATTCTCCTCTGCCGCTCCACCTGCCGCGTCAGGTCCTCGATCCTCAAATGATGGCGAATTTCTGGATTGCGCGCCAGCGTTCCAGTTCCCGAGCAGGGAACGTCGCAAAGAATCAGGTCGAACTCGCCCTGCACTTGTTTCGCGTCGGACGCATCAGCCACCGCGAACCCGATTCGCGCAGCGTAGGCAAACCGGCGCAGTCTCGCCTCCGTCTGCGCCAGCCGCCGCGCACTCACATCGCTTGCGAAAACTTTCGTCTCAGGTAACCGCCAAGCCAGGATCAGTGTCTTGCCTCCAGGCGCAGCGCAGCAATCCCACACTTGCTTCGCCCCAGGCACAGCCGCCGCCGCCAACTCCGCGACCAGCCGCGATCCGTCATCGAGCTGCGGCAGATCGCCCCCGTTCTCTCGGAACATCCCGCCCTCACCCGGCTCCCTCTGGTCAGCCTCGCAGATTGCCAGCGCCGCCTTCCGCCCGTACGCCGCCGCCCACCGCTCTACCAGCCATCGTGGATGTCCGAGCCGCTCTGCAACCGCCGCCACTGATTCATACAAAGGAGTAGTACGATCGCTACCTCCCGCCGTTCGTTCTAGCAAGGTGGGCTTGGCCGCGGCCGCGTGCTCCACAGCTCGACTCTGCGATGCGGCTCTTGACGAAGCAACTCTCCGCAGCACCGCATTCACCATGCCCGCCGCGTGTGGCTCTCCCCCTGCCCGGCACAGCTCCACACTCTCACTCAGAGCCGCATGCGCCGGAATCCGCTCAAGGTGCAGCAGCTGAAATGCCCCCATTCGCAGCGCAATCGCCACCGTTGCGCTCAGCTTTTGCTCCGGCCGCTCCAGAAACTGCCGCACCCGCGCATCGAGCGCAATCTGCCATCGCAGCACGCCCATCACCAGCGCCGTCGTCAGATTCCTGTCCCCCAGTGAAAGCGCATCCACTCGCGCCGAGTGCAGTAACTCATCGCTGTGTCCCTTGCCCTCGCCCACCCACCTCAGTATCTCAAACGCTGCCATGCGCGATGGTGTGATCTTCGCCACCGCGCTCTCCGCGGAAGCAGTAGGCCCGGCCGAAGCCGGACGCCGCCTCACCCGCTCCGCAGCGCGCGTCGCTGACCGTCCCCTCTCCTGTCCACTCGATTTCATCATGCACCCAGCCGCTCGCCGCTCTTCACCTGATATCCCCGCAGAAAATCCGCTGCGCTCATCCGCCGCTTTCCTTCCATCTGCACCTCGTCCAGAGCCAGCACCGTTGCATCCGCGCAAACCACCGTCAGCGCATCGCCCTCCACCCGCAGTATCCCCGGTTCTTCTTCTGCTGCGCCGTTCCCCAGCACATGCACACGTTGCACAATCAGCTTCTTGCCTCGCAGCGTCGAATGCGCTCCCGGCCACGGCTGAAACCCCCGCCACCGGTCATAGATCTGCTGCGCCGTGCGAGAAAAATCCATCCACCCATCTTCACGCTTCAGAATCGGAGCCAGCGTCGCAAGCGCATGGTTCTGCGTCTGTGGATGCAGCGTACCCATCTCCAACTGCCGCAACGTCTCAACCATCAGCGCCGCGCCTACCGGAGCCAGCGCCTCATGCACCTCCACCGCCGTCTCCTCCTGACCCACCGGCACCGCCTGCGCCAACAGCATATCGCCCGTATCCAGTCCCGCATCCAAGCGCATCGTCGTCACGCCCGTCACCTTCTCTCCACTGGCCACCGCCCACTGTATCGGCGCCGCTCCACGGTACTTCGGCAGCAGCGAGCCATGTAGATTGATATTGCCAAACCGCGGCAGCTCCAGCATCCACTGCGGAATAATGCGCCCGTACGCCACCACTAAGATCGCATCCGGCCCAATCTGCTCCAGGCGCGCACGAAACTCCACGTTGTTCTTGATCTTCTCCGGCTGCACCACCTCCAGCCTATAACGCAGCGCAGCCAGCTTCACCGCAGGCGCTTGAATCTCCATCCCGCGCCCCGCCCCGCGGTCCGGCTGCGTCACCACCATCTCTACCGCATGCCCCGCTGCGATCACCGCCTCAAGCGTAGGCACCGCAAACGCTGGAGTTCCACAAAACACCAACCTCACACACCCTCCAAGTCCGCCCCGCCTGCACTTCGTCTTCTACACCCTATCCCCCTACTTCATCACCACTCGCCGTTCTTGATCAGCTTCTTGATCCTCCGAATCACCAGATCTCGTTTTAACCGGCTCAGCCGATCGATAAATAGCACGCCATCCAGATGATCGATCTCATGCTGCACCGCCCGCGCCAGCAGCTCATCGCCCTCAAGCTCAAACCACTTTCCCGTCACGTCCTGCGCCTTCACCTTCACCCACTCCGCACGCGAAACCTTCTCCCGGATCTCGGGCAGGCTCAGGCAGCCTTCCTCCTCTACCTGCTTACCCCTGCGCTCTACAATCTCCGGATTGATCAGAACGACCTTATCCGCCGGGTTTTTCTTGAAGCTGACATCGATCACCGTAATGCGCTGCGAGATCGAGATCTGCGGGGCCGCCAGCCCAATCCCCTGAGCCGCATACATCGACTCGAACATCTCCTCCACCAGCTTCTTCAGCTTCGCGTCGAACACCGTCACCGCCGCGCCCGGCTTCGAAAGCACCGGGTCAGGCCACTTCACGACCGTATGTATCTTCGCGCTCTTTTCATTCGGCTTCGCGCCACTCACCTTCTCGCCACTCACCTCTTCGCCGCTCCCCTGTTTCGTCACTCAATATGCTCGAATCTGCTCGCAATAGCCATTGAAATTTCGCTGCATCTCCCGCAGCGAGTCGCCGCCAAACTTCTCCACCACCAGCCGCGCCACTGTCAGCGCCACCATCGCCTCCGCCGCAACACCTGCCGCCGGAACCACGCACACATCGCTCCGCTCATACGCGGCCTTCACCGGCTCGCGCGTCGCAAAGCTCACAGACCCCAGCGGCCGCCGCAGCGTCGAAATCGGCTTCAGATATCCCCGCACAACCAGGTCCTCGCCATTCGAGATCCCACCTTCGAGGCCACCGGCATTGTTCTGCTCGCGTGAAAACTTCGTGAATCCCTCGCCTTCGTATCCAATCGCATCGTGCACCGCCGACCCAAGAGACTCCGCCGCCGTCACCCCGCGGCCCAACTCCACCGCTTTCACGGCCTGAAGACTCATCACCGCCTGCGCCAGCAGCCCATCCATCCGCTCATCCCAGTTGGCATGCGTTCCTATTCCTGGCGGCAGCCCATGCACCACCACCTCGAACACGCCGCCGATCGTGTCCCCCGTGTGCAACACGGCGTCCACCTCGGCCTTCATCGCCTGCTCGCTCTTTTCATCGACGCAGTTCAGCAGAACCTCTTCTTTGCTCTGCAGCGCTGCAATCTCTTCCCACGCCGCCGGCCGCCGCAGCTCCGCCTTCCCTACGCGAATCACGTGACTCGCAACCTCCACCCCAAGCGCTCGCAGCAGCAGCTTCGCCACTGCGCCCGCAGCCACCCGCGCCGCACTCTCCCTCGCGCTCGCCCGCTCCAGCACATACCGCGCATCGGGAAAGTCATACTTCAAACTGCCCGCTAGATCGGCATGTCCAGGCCGCGGCGAAGCCACTGCCTTATGCTTGCCGGGGTCACCCACCTCAACCGGAAGAATCTCGGTCCAGTTCTTCCAATCATTGTTCGCCAGCAACATGGCAACGGGTGAGCCAATCGTTTTCCCATGCCGCACGCCACTCAGAATATGCGCGGTATCGCGCTCGATCCGCATCCGGCCGCCGCGTCCATAGCCCTTCTGCCGACGCTGCAGCTCGCGGTTGATGAACGCCTGCTCGATCGTCACGCCCGCCGGCATCCCGCTGACTACTGCCACCAAACTCTCGCCGTGGCTCTCTCCCGCCGTAGAAAATCGTAGCATATCACTCGCTTACCGGCGCAAGACCGCACCAAACCCACAAAAGATCAACCTAGATTGTAACAATCAAAACGAGCCCTGCCGATGGGCGCTTGCACAGCAGATATGTCTTTAAGGCTTCACACCCGTAGAAATTTTCTTGATAAAAAATTCCTGGAAGATATTCCCCACCGCACTGACGCCAAGGCCGATCGACGTGTTCACAACCGTCAGCGTCGCTCCTTTATCTCCCGCCGGATAATACGCATTCGAAATTCCGCCAGCCGCAAAATTACCCATCACATTCGAATAATTCGGCTGCCACCGTCCATTATCGCCTTTGCAGATCACCACCGTGGAGAGGGCATAGAGAGTTCTCGACCGTTTACTTCCAGTGCCCTTGTAAAAATACCTGGGATCCTGGTGAAGCAGCGAAGGCAGAATCGCGCCAGCGATCAAAGAGCTGTTGAAACCATCTCCATAAGCTGCTCCCATGCGTGTGAAGAAGCCCTTCGCGCCCTCGCCATATCCGCGATAATCCCCCAGCCACATCTCCAGACCCGCGGCAAATGCCGCACCTGCAAATGCCTCCGGATCGCCCTGCTCTCGCAGCGCCAGTTGGAACTTCTGTCCTGCCGTTAACGGAACCGCATTCCAGACATAGCTGACGTAAAAGTTAGGAAAGATGCCCAGCACACGCTGCTTTTCCTGTGCCTTCAACTGCTCCTGCGCAAGGTCGTACCGCGTAAAGCTCACCTCGACTTCGGTCGTCGTCAATGCCACCCGCAACGTGACGTCGGGCATCTCGTAACTCTCGCCGGCCTGCACAACGAATTCCTTCGACACCCACGTCGCAAACCCGATCGCGGTAATCGTCAGCTCATACCTGCCCGGACCCACATCCGAAAAGCTGAAGTGACCAGCCGCATCCGTCGTCAGCTTACGTTCAAATTGAAGGTCCTCGACCTTGGAAAGAACCACCTCAGCGCCCGCGATCTCCGCTGCATTCGCATCTGTCGCAGTGCCGCTGATGCTCCTGCCCGCCTTCTGCCCGTTCACCTGCACGCCCGGCGCATCCGGCAGCCCGTCTTCGGCCGATCTCAGCGCAGCGTCATTGCCGATAGCAGCAATGGTTCCCCGAGGAGCGGGTCCCGTCCCCGCAGCAAGCGTCTGCGCCAGAGCCTGCACAGCGCCGCCGCTCAGAAGAACCATCACCAGGAGTGCAGCCAGGGGCAGCTTCGCGATCTCAGATGCTCGTCCCGTGCGCTTCAGCATCCTTGTCCTCTAGCTTTTCAGCCCGGTCGGTTGTACACCAATCACTTCTTAAAAGTTTCGAAACGGCATCGAGCGTTACTTACCACACAAAATCGACACCGCTTGTTCCATGCGCTGCCCAACCGTTGCGACCTACTCATCCTTCAGATATTCCTGCGTGTTCAGCAGCGACCGGTCCATGCTCCTCACCCAATCCGTCAATTCGCCGCTGCTCTTCCCACTCGCCGCCGCCGACTGAAACTCATTCCGCATCGCCTGCATCTTCGCCTCCAGGTCGTCCAGCGCGCTCAGCAGAATCGCCTCCGGAGTCATCGGCAGCTTCGGTGAGCCGAACTCATGCTTTCCATGATGGCTCAGAATCATGTGTTCCACCAGCACCCGCAGCTTCTCCGGAAACGGCGCCAGCTCCCGCACCTTCTCGCGCAGCATACCCTGCGCAATGCTGATGTGCCCGATCATCTGGCCTTCGAGCGTATAGCGAAAGCTCGACTTCCAATCGAGCTCGCGCACCTTCCCCACATCGTGAAGAATCGCGCCAGTGACCAGTAGATCCCGATCCACCTCCGGATAAAGCGGCGCCGCCGCCAGACACACTCGCACCAGCGTCAGCACATGCTCCAGCAGCCCTCCCAGCCACGCATGATGCAGTCGCTTCGCCGCCGGAGCACACTTGAATGCAGGCCCAATCCGTTCATCGTCAAGAAACGCAAACACCAACCGCCGCAGGTCCGTATCTCCGAACGACTCCACATACCCGCGCAGTTCCGTCCACATCTGCTCCACGTCAAATCGCGTCGACGGCTGGTAATCCGCCGGGTCCACCTCATGCTCCGCCGCCAGCCGTAGCTTTTTGAGCGTAATCTGAAACTTGCCCTGATACCTCGAGATGTCGCCCTGCACCTTGACGTAGCAGCCCTCCGAGCACGTCACGATCGCCTCGGCCACTTCGTCCCACATCCGCCCCTCAAGCGATCCCGTTCTGTCGGTCACCAGCAGAGCAAGATACTGGCCGCCCTGCTTTTTCTCCCGCACCTGCAGCGACGACAGCACAAAATAGGTCGTCACCGTAGCGCTGTCGAACTTCGGTGCATCTTCAACAAAGAAATCTTTCATCGCATTCAGCATACCGCGCTCGCGCAGCAACAGCCTCAAATACGGCGGCGCGAGAGCCAAAGCCCTCGCGCGCACCCACCATTCGTTCGACTTGCTACTGCGGCGGCGTCGGAATCGGAGTACCCGGCGTAGCCGGCGCCTCTCCGCCACCTGCCGGAGCTCCAGGCACAGGCTCGGTCACCGGCGGCAGCGTCGTCTGATCGCTCGTTTTCGGCGAAGCGCCCGATCCAAACACACCTTCCGTCGCGGTCCCACGGTCCTTCGCCTTCGAAGGAGTCTCCACCGGTGCAGGCTTTGGCGGAGCAGGCGCCTGCTTCTGTAAACGCTCCTTCGGCGCTCCCTTTACCTTCGTCTTCTTTTTCTTCTTTGCCGTATCGCCATTCAGCCCCAGAGGCGCCGCTTGCACTTTGGCTGCCTGCTTCTCCTCATCGGTCTCGGCCACCGGCGTCGCAGCAATCTTCTCCTTCACCTTCCTCACCTTCGCCGTCTTCTTCGCCGCCTCATACGCCTTCGCCCGATCGCTGAAGCGCGTCTTGCCCGCCGCCGGCGTCGTCTTGGTCGCCAGCGGGTCGGCAGCATCGGTCGCCGCTCCGGAGCTAGAGAAAGTCTCCTGGCTCCCAGCAACCGGCGCAATTGCAGTCCCAGGGGCAGCCGCGGAAGCGATTGCGCCAGGCGCTTCCGTCACCGACGCCGCCCCCAGCCCTGTATCCGCTCCCGAAGCGGTCTCCTGCGGCCCCGGCGGCAGAGCATTCCTCGGAGCCTGCCCAAACCGTACCTTCTCGCGTTTGATCTTCTTCGGCTTCGTGGTCTTCGCCGTCTTTTGCGATCGCAGCTTTCCAGGCGCCGAAGCGGCGTCCACAGCAGCCACAGGAGTCGCTACAGGAGCAGCGGGCGTCTTCACCGCCGTCGAATACTTCGTCCCGCGATCGAACCTACGTTTCTCCACCACCTTCTTCTTCTTTACCGTCGGAGGCGTATAGGCCGTAAAGATCGGCTTTGTCTCCCGCGGACTCGCCCCGGAATCCACATACCCGCTCCGAATATCGATGTAAGCATCCTCCCGCAGCTTCGTCAGGTACGCTCGCAGCGCAGGCTGCATCTGTTCGTTGTACATCGCCTCCTGGATCTGCGGCTCGATGTCCTTCAATGGTGGCACTCCCGCCGCCAGATGATCGGTCACCTTCAGGATGACAAAACCCTGCCGCGTCCGTATCGGCTGCGCCCACTCTCCAGCCTTCAAACTAAAGGTCTGGTCCTCGAGAACCTTCGCCAGCGCGCCTCGCTTATACAAGCCAAGATCGCCGCCCTTGTCCGCCGTCGGTCCGCCCGAATCCGACTTCGCCAGATCCTCGAACTTCGCCCCCAACCGAAGCTTCTCCTCTAGCCCCTCCGCCTTCGTCTTCGCCTGCGCCACCGCGGCATCGCTCGCATCCGCTGCCGTCGGCACCAGAATCTCGCTTAGCTTGATCTGCTCGGGCTGCGCAAACTCCTGCTTGTGCGCGTCGTAGTAAGCCTGCTCTTGTCCCTGCGTCAACTGCAGCCGCCTGCCTACCTCATCCCGCACCACCTGCTGCGTAATCACATTGTCCCGAATGCTCGCCTTGAAATCCGCGAACGAGACCCCTTGCTGCTGCGCAGCCTTCTCCAGGTCCTCCAGCGTATCCAGATGGTTTTGCTTGCGAATCTCATCCAGCCGCCGCACCACTTCCGCATCGGCGTTGATGCCAAGCTCCTTACCGCGTGACAGCAGCAGTTGCTTGTCCAGCATGTCGCGCAGCAAGTTCTTCTGGCGCTCAGCAGCATCTGCCGGTGTCGCGCCCGTTTGCTGATCCTCCGCCGCAAGCTGCTCTTCGGCTCGCTCCACATCGCTGCGGCTAATGATCTGATCGTTGATATGGGCGACCACATCCTCAACCACGGTTCCATTCGGCGTGATCGGCTGCGCGGCGGGCAAAATGTAATGCGGCGCGGGTTCCGAAGGAACGCTCAAAGGACTTTGATACCGCGGTGCCTGAGCCGACACCACTCCAGGCAGTGCCAGCAGGCCAAGCCCGCACACCACCGCAAACCGCGAATTTCTCAATGTCATCGTCACTCGAATCGTCGTTTACATCCGCGCCTTCGATCGCAAATCAACTTCGATCGCACCAGCAAGCCGCGCACTTTGGACTCCATCCAGCATCAGAACGGTATCCACAACTATTCTAACTGCCACAAGCCCAACCGGCGAATCCCCCTTTAGCTCCAACGTTCCGGCTCACCCCAGAATGGTATACTTCGTCCAACGCAGGACGAATATCCGCGCCCTAGCAAAGCGCCCCTTCTTCCTCTGAGGTCACCCAAAGCCAATGGCTCCCCGCACCCGCCGCGCATTTGTCTCCGCAACCCTCTTCCTCGCCACCTGCGCCATCGCTGGCTCCTTCATCAACCAGAAGGTCTCCGCTCAATCAGCCACCGACGAGTCCACCCTGCGCGACTCGCTCCACTCTTTCACCAACGTCTACTCGCTGGTCGAGCAGAACTACGCCGATCCCATGACCAACGACAAGACCGATAAAGCGATCTACGACGGAGCCATCCCCGGTATGCTCCATGTCCTCGATCCCCACTCCAACTTCTACGACCCAAAAGCCTACGCCCAGATGCGCGAAGACCAGCACGGAAGGTACTACGGCGTAGGCATGACCATCCAGCCTCAACCGGACGGCAACGCCAAGACCAAGATCGTCGTCCTCTATCCCTTCGAAGGTACGCCCTCCTACAAAGCTGGCATCAAGCCCGGCGACGTCATCATCTCGGTCGACGGCAAGCCCACCGACGGCATGGACTCCGCCGGAGTCGCCAACCTGCTCAAAGGCTCGCGCGGTACCCACGTCGCCGTCACCATCACCCGCGAAGGCGCTTCCCGTCCCCTCGTCTTCGATCTCGTCCGCGATGAAGTCACCCGGCCCTCCGTCGACCTCGCCTTCTTCATCCGCCCCGGCGTCGGCTACCTGCACATCTCCAGCTTCATCGAGACCACCAGCCACGAGGTTGGCGACGCGCTCGACAAATTCGGCGACCTCCACGGCCTTGTCATCGACCTCCGCGGCAATCCCGGCGGCCTGCTCAACGAAGCCGTCAACACCTCCGACAAGTTCCTCCAGAAAGGCCAGCTCGTCGTCTCCCAGCGCGGCCGCGCCTTCCCCGATCAGATCTACCGCGTCACCCACGGCGAAGAAGGTCCCAAGTATCCCATAGTCGTCCTGGTCAACCGCAATACCGCCTCCGCCGCCGAGATCGTCTCCGGCGCCCTTCAGGACCACGACCGCGCCCTCATCGTCGGCGAGACCACCTTCGGCAAAGGCCTCGTCCAGACCGTCTTCCAGATCACCGAAAACACCGGTCTCGCCCTCACCACCTACCACTACTACACGCCGTCCGGACGGCTCATCCAGCGCAACTACGACCACGTCTCCCTGTACGATTATTACTACGTGCGCGACGACGCAGCCCAGCAGAACAAGAGCAATCTCGAGGTCAAGCTCACCGACTCTGGCCGCACCGTCTACGGCGGCGGCGGCATCACCCCTGACGAAAAGATCGCCAACGTCAAAGACAATCACTTCCAGGAAAGCCTGCTCTTGAACTACGCATTCTTTAACTTCAGCAAGCACTACCTCGCGACCCACCCCGTCACCAAAGACTTCGTCGTGGATGATGCCGTCCTGCAGCAGTTCAAAGACTTCCTTAAGTCCAAACAGATCGACTACACCGACCAGGACATCGCCGGCGTCAGTGATTGGGTCAAAGAGAACATCAAGAGCGACCTTTTCACCTCCCAGTACGGCGAGGTGGAAGGTCTCAAGGTCCGCGCCCAGTGGGATCCGCAGATCGCCAAGGCCGTCTCCTACCTGCCTGAAGCCCAGACCCTCGAAGACCACTCTAAGGTCACGCAACAGAACACCGCAAGCCGCTAGGACATATTATCCAGAGCTTGGCACCCTATGTCCCGCGCCTGAGAATCAGCAAAGCTTGGAGACACACAAAAAAGGCGCTCAGGCATCTGCCTGATCGCCTTTTCATTTGCCTATTTCTGGAGCGGGAGACGGGGATCGAACCCGCAACCAACGGCTTGGGAAGCCGCTACTCTACCATTGAGCTACTCCCGCTTCTTTCCTCATTATAGTAGGCAACTCGGTTTTGCAACTCAGTCTCATCGACCATCAGCATGCAACGCACAAGCCGTATCGCAGTCCCACAATCTGGGTATAGCCACCGGCAGTTCTGTCTGGCATTCTGCACTCAATGCTGTCGAAACCACAAAAAAATCTCATCACTGCGGTTCTCCTCGCGTCCATGAGTTCGCTTCCCGCCTTTGCCAAACTGACCGGATTCGAGTCTCGCCGAACTCCCGAGGCAATTGAAGACCGGACCGGGAGCCGCACAGAACAGACCTCCAAGCTGGCCAGCCTTCGACAAGACATTGCCGCGCATCCGCAAGACTTCGTCGTCTTCGAGACGATAGCCAGCATTGACCGGTTCATCTCTGAGCACTCGCCCGAAGCTCAACGCGAGGCCGAGCCAAGGGTAGCTCAGCGCGGGATCATTGGCTACTGGCGAGGCAAGACGCTGGTCCTTCTTCCCACGCTCTCCGCCATCCTCCGCTAGGCGAGCCGCTTCGCGAAGACAGAATAATCTCGCAACGGGAATCCCCGCGCTCTCCACACACCGAAAAAGAAAAAGTTTTTTGGTGGAGCTGAGCGGGATCGAACCGCTGACCTCCTCGTTGCGAACGAGGCGCTCTCCCAACTGAGCTACAGCCCCACTTGACGTGCCCCACACACCAGGTTCAGGCGGCCCGCCGCGTCAAATGAACTCTCCGAGTGTAGCAGCAACCTTTGTCGCACTCAACCTTTACGCGACCGCGCAATCTAGAACCCGTAAGTCCAGCTTTTGTAGGGTGCGGTCCTTCACGACGCACATCATTCAGTCGTCTACGCGGCTTTGGCAAATGAGGAACCGACGGCGCGCCAAAGAGACTGAATCAAGCCTCCTCTAAAACAATTCCGCCTCGGGACCATGAAAACGCCTCGCTACTCGCCCCGTTACCCGGGTTCCCGCTGCCAGCGGCTTCTCCACTACATGCCATACCTCTTCCTCACCATCGGCAAACACCACAAGCACAGGCACCAGAAGCCGTGCCCCACCCCGGGCCACCGCTAGCAACTCTCCACTATCTCCCGCCAAAAACTCTGTTTGGTCCAATGCCACTTGCCACCGCTGTCGTCTGCCCAGCCGCGATTCTTCTCGAATATCTGTCACCACCGCCTCAAACGAAATCACTTCCCCGCCATCACTGTCATCCTGTCGCATACCTCCTGCGCGATCCCTGGTCTTAGTCGAGACCAAACCACAAAGCTAAGTCAAACACATTCTCTTAACGAAGCTGATAACAAGCCGCCACTATTAACGAGCCACTACTCGATATTGTCATCTTGAGCGTATAGAAGTATCCCGAGAAGTCTTTGCAGGACCATACACATCCATCAGCTTTCTAACCATGTTCCCAATTCTTAGCATCCCCATCTAGATATGTTATGAAAAGCAGTTCTTCGCATATATGCGAAGTCCCTCGAGCGCCGCATCCACTAGACACTGTGCGCCGCTTCGCCTCGCAACCGTTCGGTTTCGGGATGAAGCGGCGAGTGACCAATCTAGCCAAGTGCTCGGTTTCTGCTCATCAGAGCTAACGCTCGCTTCCAGCGTCCACTAGCCTCAAGCTGCCGAAAGAGCCTCTCCGATCTGCTTGATGTGCGTCGCCGTAGCGCTCTTCTCATCGGCGGCGACCGCGACCGTCTCCTTGCCTAGCTTGTGCACAGTCGTCCGGATCGCTGCACCGTCCAGTTCCCCGGCCTGCAGCAGCTGCTTCAGCTTTCCAAGATCCTGAACAACCTTCTTCACGCCTTCATGATCGTGCTTCGAGAGATATTCCTCCCATCCTTCTATGTTGCTTGTAGCCTTTTCAATGGTGAACGATTTAGCTCCCTGCTTGAGAGCGTGCAGGGTGGTTTCAAAGCGTGTAGTAGACATAAGAATGACTCCGTTTCTAGATGTGCAAAGCGCCCATGCAAAGAGATCGAGACCGTGCTCTCAATCCCCAGTACAAGTCTTGGGATGCGACGGCCACTCGCCTCTCCATCATCCATCTGCGCAACCTTCATTGCACGAACATGCCGGAATCTTCTTTCCGTCTGCTCAACCGCAGCGCACAAGCAGTCCGAACAGCCCGCACCGGTTCAACGCATATCCCGCGCAATCGCCAGCGCGCGGCTTGCACTCGATGACGCAATCGCAGCAGCAGCAGCCGGATCCGCCGCCTTGCTCGCCGCCACCGCAGCCACCCTGCGGAAAACTGTAGTCTCCCCCTCCGATTTAAACCAGCGAGCCCCGCCAAACCCCACCACAATCGCCGCACTCAGCTCCGAAAGATGTAGTGTGACCGGCGGCGAAGGCGCCATCGACACCGTAATCAAAGAGCTCTGCGTCGCCAGCCACGCGCCCACCGCAGCAACCAAGCCCACAAACACCACACCAATGTACCCGGGGCGAAACATCCCCTCTTCGATCATCGGCAGGTGAAATCCGGAATCCCCGATAAACACATTCACAAAACCGCCCAGCGCACCGCACGCCGCAATCGCAATCAGATCGAAGACCAGATCGTGCATAGCTTAGCTCCTCACCCGCCTGAGACCATCCATCATAAAACAGGAAGTGATTCACTTCATCGGAATCCCGTCCACGCTCAGCAGCCGCCCCACCGGATACATCCCCACCCGATTCGCCACAAACCACGGCGACCGCTCATAGAAGAACGAAAGCCGCGCATAAGGATTGCCCGCAAACTCCCGATCGCTCTCGATCTTCTTTTCAAACTCCGCCTTCAGCTTCGGATTCTTCTCCATCATCTGCCGCGCCAGCGCCTCCAGCACATACGCCTCGCCATACTCCTTCTGCTCGAAGATCGAATCGAAAAATCCCCACTGCAGCGCCGAGTCGGGCGCCGCCGGCTCCAGCCACTCCACCGCCACCTTCGACAGCCGCTGGTCCAGCCGCACCAGCACCGACCCTGCCGGAAAACTCATCTTCTCCCGCACCAGCACGCAGCTCCCGTACTTTCCCGGCAGCCGCATCGCCTCGCCATTGAAGGTCGGATGCCGGCCCTCGAACGGCGGCTCCTGCCACGTCATCCCTGCACACTGATACCGCTCCGCATCCCCCGTCCAAGCCGCCGTCGTCCGTTCCATCTCGACCTGGTGCACAGCCAGCACCTCGATCACCTTCGTCCACTGCGCCGGAATCAAATACGCCGCCGGCATCGTAGCGTCTGCCGTCACCTTATAACCCGTCTCAAGCGGCAGCGAAACATCCCACGGCTCATGCGTGTACTTCACCCACGTGGTCCCCGACACCGCGCTCAGCTCCCGCGTGTACTTATACCCGCGGAACAGAAACGGAGTTGTCTGTCCGCTCCACCCCAGCGCCAGCGGATACTTCACGCCGCTCAGTGGATGCGCGCCCAATTGCTCCGCCTCTTGGTCCGCCGCAGCGTTCAGCGCAATCACCTTGTCCGCATCGCGATTCATCAACTCCATCAACCCGGCGAGAATCTCGTAGTTCCCCGTCACCCTCGCCTTGTAGTCCTTCAGCATGTGCAGCTCGACCAGCATCCCCGGTCGGCCCTCCAGAATCATGTACCCCGTTGAAAACCGCGGCGGGTCGTCGTTGAATCCCAGTCCCTGCGCCGGATCGTCCTCGTTCACCAGCGTAATGTAGGTTGGCGAAGCCACATGCCCATGCGCGTCGACGTACTTCTCGAGCGTCGGCGTCGCTACTTCGTCCACCCACTTCGCCGTGGCACTCGGCAGATTTGGCCCGTCGTCGATCGTGAACGTGACGTCGTACTGAAAGTCCGCTCCATCGGTCACATGATCGTCGACAAAAAAGTCCGGCAGCCAGCGATGAAACATCGCCAGAAACGCCCGCGCCTCCGGCGTGTCGGCCTTCATGTAATCGCGGTTTAGATTCAGGTTCGTCCCATTCCCGCGCCATCCCATCTCCTCTGGTCCATCCTGGTTGATCCGGTTGTACGCGCTCCTGCGCTCATGCCCATCCGCGTTGTAGATCGGGATGAACACAAACACCGCGCGCTCGAGCAGTGCCGCCTTCGCCTTCGAGATCACCATATCCCGCAGCAGCGCGAGGCAGGCGTCCTTGCCATCCATCTCGCCCGCATGAATCGCATTCTGCACCAGCACAATCGGCCGCTTGGCCGCATGCAGCGCCGCAGGATCGAACACCCCATCCCGCGACACAATGACGACGTCCAGCTCTCTTCCCTCTCCCGTCTTCCCAAACCCCTCCACCCGCACCTGTCTCGGTACCGCCGCCTCCATCCGCCGCAGATACCCCATCGTCTCCGCATAGTCCGGGGTCGACCGGTAACAGGTCGCCTCCGCAGGCGTCAGCCAGGCCTTCTCCCCATCCACCACACAAGGCTCAGCTGCCGCCTTCGGCTGCAAACTAGGAAGCATCACCGTCTGCGCGTAAATCCCACAGCATCCTGCCGCCAGTGCCATCACCAAACCAGATCGAGCCAATCCACCCATACACACCATCCCCGAGCTCCCGACATTTCGCAACTGCCATTGATCCACGGCCAAAGTCCGCTCTTATGCGCCTTAATTCTTCTAATCACCGTTACACCGTGCATCCGCGCTCATCCACGAAGATCCTCGGTCGCGTTCAAGTCAGATCATCTGTATCAAACGGCGTCACCTTCCGCCCCAGCGCCGACACATCCCGCCCATCCCCCACCAGCGTCTTTACCACCACCGCCACCTCATCGTCTACATCCGCCGCCGCCGCCATCACCCCTACCGCCTCCGGAATCTCCAGGCTCTCCAGCAGCACTGTCGCATGTGCCACCGCCACATGGTCCTGGTTCAACCCCTCCGGCGTCTTCGCCTTGATCCCCACCTCACCCGGCTTCACTCCAAGCAGCGCCGCCACGCTCTCCCGCAGCTCGCCCGCAATCGGCACAATCTTCGGCCGCGCCATAATCAGCACACTGTCGACATTCACAATCTTGTATCCCGCCGTAGCAATCTCTTCGAGCGCCGTCCGCAGAAACAGACTCGAAGCCGCACCCTTCCAACGTGGATCGCTCGGCGGGAAAAACGTCCCGATATCTCCCGCGCTCACCGCGCCCAGCAGCGCATCCGTAATCGCATGCAGCAGCACATCCCCATCCGAGTGCCCCGCCAGCCCCTCCGCATGCTCAATCGCAAGCCCGCCGATCACCAGCGGCACCCCTTTCTCAAACGCATGCGAATCAAACCCGTACCCAATCCTCATTCCCATTAACAATTCCTCAAAGCTTCGACCGCGGATTCACGCGGAAGAGCACGGATTCTTTTCTTCTCTCCAGTACGAACCGCCGAAACTGAGCCTTCAGTCCGAAGTTCAAAAGCATTCCAACCTCAAACCGCGTCGCGCGAAGGTAGTACAACACCTGTCCATCGTGAGCACTATCCAAAGCCGATAAAGCCTTTATTCCAGCAGCACACTCTAGTTGACAACAATATCTGCACCTGCCCAAAAATTAACGACCACTTCGTCGCGAAAATAAACTGGACCAGGAATTTCCAGCGCAACCCGGAGCCCAGCCTGCACAAGCGCAATCCTCAGCGCCTGTTGATAGACACTCTCCAGAAACCCGTCACCTAATTCCTCGTAGACCTCGAAAAATGCCCCAATCACTTTCTCGGTAATCTCAGCATGCAATTCGCGAAAGCTCTGCTTTTCCGACCTTCCATGCGTCTTTATTGTTAACTCCGTGCTCATCCGCGCAAATCCGCGGTCGCCCTGCCCAGATAAAACTCCGCCAGCTCAATATCCCCCGGCTGCGTGATCTTGAAGTTTCTAGCCGATCCCGCCACCACCGCCACCTCTACCCCCGCCCGCTCCAGCAGGCTCGCCTCATCGGTCCCCGCAAATCCGTCCGCATCGGCTTCCATGAAGGCCCGTCGCAGCAGCCCGAACCGCGCCCCCTGCGGCGTCTGTGCCTGCACAATCCTCTCCCGCGGAATCGTCGCCGTCACAATCGCCCCGTCAGCCGTCCGCTCGACCTGTTTGATCGTATCCACCGCCGGCAGCCCCACAATCGCCGCCCCATGCTTCACTACCGCATCGATCGTTCTTTCAATCGTCGCCGTATCGATCAGCGGCCGCACCGCATCGTGCACCAGCACCACATCGTCCGCATCGCACTCCAGCGCCGCCAGCGCGTTGCCCACCGATTCCTGCCGGTTATCTCCGCCCTCCACCATATGCACCCGCGCCACCAGCCGATGCGCCACCAGGTGCGCCTCCATCCGCTCCCGCTCCTGCGCCCGCACCGCCACGCACACTGCATCCACCCGCGGCACCGCCAGAAACGCCCGCACCGACCGCACCAGCACCGGCACTCCGCCAATCTCCAGAAACTGTTTCGGAGTCGCAACTGCGACCGTACCCATCCGCGTTCCCATACCCGCTGCCGGAAGTATCACAAACACTCGCATAACCTGCGAAGTATACAAGATACCGCCAGCCCGCCCATGCGCCTTTGCCCTAACCCTGCTTGCCGGCATCCCGAAGTGATCTGCCGTCTGCTTTTGCTCTTCTGGTTGTCATGCTGAAGGGAATCTGCTGTTTGCCTTCGCCTTCACAGCCGCAGCAGCATCTCGTTCGATGCCTCAAACCCATTCCGCTCATACAGCGGCCTGCCGAACTTCGAAGCATGCAGCGACACCACCTTCACGCCCCGCCGCCGTGCCTCCTCCACCGACCGCCGCAGCAGATCGAACGCCAGCCCCTGCCCGCGAAACCCCGGGTCCACATAAAAGTTCAGCAGATAAGCCCGCACCGGCTCCGCATCCATCCAGTGCGGAGGAAAATCCATCAGCCACATCCCCGCCCCCGCCGCCGCGACGCCCTCCTCATCTACAATCCATCCTACATAACTCCCACCCGCCAACCTAGGCCGCACCCACACCACAAACTTCCGCATCATCTCCTGTAGCTGCGCATGATCCTCCGACTGCCCCGCATCCACAAACATCCGCATTCGCTGATGCGCAATCAACTCCGCATCCCCCGCCACCGCCAGCCTCGTCTCAAACATCTCTTGAGTATAAGAAACATCCATCATTAGATCCCGGGAATCAGCCGTTACGTCTCCCTGCTGTACGTCTCGCAACACGAGTTTCTGCTGCCATCCTGATTCAGCGCTATACGATTTCCTGCTGTCATCCTGAGCGCAGCGAAGGATCCCGATACGCTACACACAGCCCATACCTTTCATCACTTTTCTCCAACCGTCTCCATCCTAAGCACCCACAGCCGCCACGAAGACAGCTCCTTCCGACCGAATCAATTTTCCTAACACCAGCACCCGTGTTCCACACTTTCTGAACGACCACTAGCCGCCAACATCTAACATGAAGTTCGATGCCAGCCCTGCTCCCCTTCGACCGCAACAACATCCGCCCCGGCGACCGAGCCTGCGTAGCCGTATCCGGCGGAGCCGACTCCACCGCCCTCCTTCTCACCCTCTACGCCTCCAGAACCTCCCTCGGCATTGGCCTCTCCGCCATCCACATTCACCACGGCCTGCGCGGCGAGGAAGCCGACGCCGACCAGCGCTTCGTCGAAGACCTCTGCACCCGCCTCGCCATCCCCCTACACCTCCATCACGCCAGCGTTCCCACCCGCATCATCGAAACCGGCGAAGGCCTCGAAGAAGCCGCCCGCAACCTCCGCTACGACCTCTTCGCCTCCCTCCTCGTCACCGGCCGCGCCGACAGCATCCTCACCGCCCACACTCTCGACGACCAGGCCGAGACCGTTCTCATGAAACTCCTCCGCGGCGCCTGGACCGAAGGCCTCTCCGCCATCCACCCCGTCCTCACCCTCGCAAAGGGCAGAATCCTCCGCCCCTTCCTCCACACCCACCGCGCCGAAATCGAACGATTTCTCACCCAATCCAGCCAGCCCTGGCGCAGCGACTCGACTAACGCCGACACCGCCTTCACCCGTAACCGCATCCGCCACGAGCTCCTCCCCCAACTCCGCACCTACAATCCCAAGTTCGACCAGACGCTAGCCCATCTAGCCGAACTCGCCCGCGAAGAAGAGTCCCGCTGGCAGACCGAACTCTCCCGCCTCCTTCCACAACTCCTCCTCCCCGGCAAGCCCGTCCGCGGCGGAGGTCGCGCCGTCAGCACCACCGCCTGCACTTCGTCCGTCTCCCTCGAACTCGACCGCCTTCGTGCCCTTGACCCCGCTCTCCGTCGCCGCGTCCTCCGTGCCGCCGCCCGCACCCTCGGGGCGCGCCTCAGCTTCGATGACACCGCCCGCCTGCTCGCCCTCTGCGGCTTCCAGACCTACCCGCTCACCGGCACACCCACCGTAGCCGCCCGCACCGGAGCCGCCCTCTACATCGCCCACAACCTCCGCGCCGATCGTTCCCCCCGCGAACTCCGCCTCTTCCTCCAACCCTAGAGCATCTTCAGGTCAAGTCAGAACAAAACCTCAGAACAAGCCTCAGAACAAAAGTTCGGATACCCCATCCCGAAGCGGATCTGCGGTTCGCTTTTGCCTTTCTGGTTGTCATCCCAGAAGGGGATCTGCTGTTGCTTTTTGCTTTTCTGGTTCTCATCCCGCCGAAGACAGCCCCGTCTGACCCTACCCGCCGTCTCTATCCCCGCCCATCCGTGCTCGGCCGCCCATCCCACATTCGTTCCCACCCAAATCACCTTTTGCACTCCGAATCCATCCCCCTAAGCGTAGAATCTAACTACTTGACCAAGACGGAGCTTTTGCTGGCGCTCGAACCCATCGCCAAACCGGAACCTTCCGTCGCAGCTACCGTCTAACCGTTGTCGGCTTCTCTCGCAACACACCGAGCGGCCAGGTTTAGCAGGCAGATGTCGATCTCCGACCCCGCCGCAGACCGGAAAAATGAGGAAATTCGCTTGAACTCGACCGTTAAACAAATTCTGATCTGGGTCTTCATGATTACCTGCCTAGTCTTTCTCTGGCAGGTCGTCGTCAAAACAACTGGCGGCAATCAGGAGAAGAACATCAGCCTCACCCAGCTGTTGAACGACGCCGACCAGGGCAAGATCTCTGAGGTTACGGTCAACGGGGCCGAGGTGACGGGCAAATACCGCGACGACGCGAAGAATGTCTTCAAGACCACCATACCGGGCAATTACCCCGACATGTACAAGACGTTGCGCGATCACGGCGTCAACATCACCATCAAAGACCAGAGCCCCAACCAATGGCTTAGCCTTCTCATCTCCATCGCGCCCTTCGCTCTCCTCCTCGGCCTCTGGTTCTTCCTCCTGCGCCAGATGCAGTCCGGCGGTAATAAGGCCATGAGCTTCGGCAAGTCCCGCGCCCGCCTGCTCTCCATGCAGCAGAAGAAGATCACCTTCAAGGACGTCGCTGGCGTCGATGAAGCCAAGGAAGAGCTCAAGGAGATCATCGAGTTCCTCCGCGAAGCTCAGAAGTTCCAGCGCCTCGGCGGCCGCATCCCCAAGGGCGTCCTGCTCGTCGGACCTCCCGGCACCGGCAAGACCCTGCTCGCTCGCGCCGTCGCCGGCGAAGCCAATGTCCCCTTTTTCTCCATCTCGGGCTCCGACTTCGTCGAGATGTTCGTCGGCGTCGGCGCATCCCGCGTCCGCGACCTCTTCGAGCAGGGCAAGAAAAACGCGCCCTGCATCATCTTCATCGACGAGATCGACGCCGTAGGCCGTCACCGCGGCGCAGGCCTCGGCGGCGGACACGACGAGCGTGAACAGACTCTCAACCAGCTCCTCGTCGAGATGGACGGCTTTGAAGCCAACGACGGCGTCATCCTTGTCGCCGCCACTAACCGGCCCGACGTCCTCGACCCCGCGCTCCTCCGCCCCGGCCGCTTCGACCGCCGCGTCATCGTCGACCGCCCCGACATCCGCGGCCGCGAGGAAGTCCTCAAGGTCCATTCGAAAAAAGTCCCCATGGCCGAAGATGTGAACCTCAACATCCTCGCCCGCGGCACCCCGGGCTTCTCCGGCGCCGACCTCGCCAACATGGTCAACGAGGCCGCCCTCACCGCCGCCCGTTTCAACCGCAAATCGGTCCACATGTACGACTTCGAAGTCGCCAAAGATAAAGTCATGATGGGCGCAGAACGCAAGTCCATGCTCCTCACCGACGAAGAGAAGCGCGTAACCGCCTATCACGAGGCCGGCCATACCCTCGTCTCCGCCCTGCGCGAGCACTCAGACCCCCTCCACAAGGTCACCATCATCCCCCGCGGCATGGCCCTCGGCGTCACCGTCTACCTCCCCGAGGAGGACCAGCACACCGTTACAAAGGAATATCTTGAAACCCGCCTCGCCACACTCATGGGCGGACGCTGCGCCGAAGAGATCTTTCTCAAGCAGATGACCACCGGTGCCGGCAACGACATCGAGCGCATCACCGACCTCGCCCGCAAGATGGTCTGCGAGTTCGGCATGTCCACCCTCGGGCCCATGACCTTCGGCAAAAAGGAAGAGCAGATCTTCCTCGGCCGCGAGATCGCCCAGCACCGCGACTTCTCCGACGACACCGCCAAGCAGATCGACGCCGAGGTCCGCAAGTTCGTCGACGCCGCCTACCAGTCCGCCTATACCATCCTCGAATCCAACCAGGACATCATGCACCGCATGGCTGCCGCCCTGCTCGAGCGGGAAACCCTCGACGCCGCCGAGATCAAGCTCATCATTGAAGGCAAAGAGCTTCCCGCCACCAAGTCTGCTCTCTCCGGAGTCGACCCCGGAAACGGCGGCGAGACCCAGAAGATTCTCAAGCCCGAGAACGGCCAGCCCGGCCGCAAACCCGGCTACGGCGAGGGCCAACCCTCCCCCGCCTAAAATACACCCCAGTAAATGGAAGAGGCAGCCCACAGGCTGCCTCTTCCATTTGTTGCCTCGCATCCGCTGCCCCGTAGGTCGCAGTCCTCGTCGTGGTCCTTGCTTCTCTGGTTGTCATCCCCGAAAGAAGTCTGCCTTTCACCTTCCTCTACATCTCCAATGAACAACCGGGTGCCGGCGTCCGCTCTCGCGTCATGAACACCCGATCGATCCACTGACATGCAAAACTTCAGAACTGCTTCGCCGCACCATTCTTCCCCGCCCCTGCGCCCACCAGCTGCTTGCCCAGGGACTCATCGGCAACCGAGGTCGTAGCCTTCTGTGCGTCATCCTGCTTGCCCCGGTCCTCACCGATAATCTTGCCGTTGATGTCGCCGACCGACAGACCCTTGCCTCCGTTCATCTGCGACTCCACCACATGCAGGCCGAACGATGATGTCCACGGCCCGCGCATATCCGAGTCGCCCTCATTGCCCTCGCCAGTCGATCCGTTGAAGTACTCATCCACAATCCCCGCCGTAGGCTTCAGCATGCCCACCGAGAACGGCTTTTTCTCCAGGCTCTCAAGCGCTGCTGTAAAAGCCTTCATGTGCGTGATCTCACGCGTCATCAGAAACTGCAGCGTATTGATCGACCCAGGGTCGTCGGTATGATCAATCAGCCGCTCATATACGATCTTCGCCCGTCCCTCCGCCGCGATGTTGCTCCGCAGGTCCACATCCAGTTCGCCCGTCACCTTCAAATAGTTGGCCGTCCACGCGTTGCCCATCGAATCGAACAAGCCCACGCCGCCGCCGCCTGCAATCGTCACCAGCGGGTCAATCTCGGCCGCCTCACGGTTGGTCTTCATCGGCGCCAGGTGCATCCGGATCAGCGCACCCACCACCTCCAGATGGCTGAGCTCCTCGGTCCCGATATCCAGCAGCAGGTCCCGTCTGCCCAGGTCGTCTACGCAGTTCCATCCTTGTATCGTGTATTGCATCGCAGCGGCCAGCTCCCCGTTCGCGCCTCCAAACTGCTCCAGCAGCATCTTTCCAAACTTCACATCCGGCTCGCCAATATTAACGGTGTACATCAGCTTCTTCACATGGTGATACATAGGGCAAATCCTCGAATCCCGATTTATCGTTCTTCCGTTCCGCTTACCTGCAATAAGATGCAGCCTATCCATCCACAGGCGACCGATTCAGCCAAGATGCGACAATAAAAAATAACGTCGCATGCCCTCTCGCCACTCAGCCGCTCCCGCAAGCGTTTTGCTGCAACGAACAGCCTTCGTATGCGTCTTCCTGCTCACCGGCTGCGGCTACCACCAGACCGGCTCTGCCAACCATCTTCCCGCCAACGTCCGCACCCTCGCCGTTCCCATCTTCTCCACCGACGCCCAGGCCTTCCACACCGAAGTCGCCTTCACCCAGGCCGCCATCCGCGAGCTCAACACCCGCACCCGCTACCGCATCCTCAATAAGGACGCAGCCACCGAAGATGCCGACGCCACTCTTAAAGGAACCATCCTCTCCCAGACCGTCGCACCCCTCACCTACGACTCCAGCACCGGCCAGTCCTCGAGCTACCTCGTCACGATTACCGCCAAAGTCCTGCTCACCGCCCACGACGGCCACGTCGTCTACCGCAACGACGCCATCGTCTACCGCGAGCAGTACCAGTCCACCCAGGACCTCAGCGGCTTCATCCAAGAGGACGGATACGCCGTCCGCCGCATCGCCAACGACTTCGCCCACGCCCTCGTCAGCGACATGCTCGAGTCCTTCTAGTGATACTCACCGTTGCCGCTGCCTTTCTGGTTGTCATCCTCGAAGAGGATCTGCTGTTCGCGTTTTGTCTTTCTGCTTGTTATTCCCGCAGCAGATATGTTCGTTCCAGCTTGGCGTCGTCACGGTGCAATCGCTAGAATCCCGATGCACAGTAACCCCTCTGGCCCATCCCGCCCAATTCGCCTTTGCTTTCCTCACCCCAATCCTTGTCCTCTTCCAGAGAAGTAAAATCAGTTCTTAATCCGTATATTCGCGGTCAGTCTTGCCTTCGCCCCAACCCATGCTCACCCCGCTCCGCAGCTTCGCCTCGACCGACCGCTTCTTCGCCGAGATCTCCTCGCCCCAGCTCCGCCCTGGCTACGTCCTCATCGGGGACGAAGTCTTCCTCTACGACCGCTGCCGCAAAGCCGTCCTCGCCACCCTCGCACCCGAAGCCACGCGCGACTTCTGCCTCCACGACCTCGACCTCGCCGACACCAGCATCTTCGAAGTACTCGACCGCGCTCAGACCCCATCCCTTATGGCGCCTTTCCAGGTCCTCTTCGTTCGCAATTTGAAGAGCCTCTACACTCGAGGCAGTAAGAAGGCCGAATTCGACGCCATTCACGCCTACTTCCGCTCGCCCAACCCGCAAGCCGTCGTGATCTTTGTCGCCGACCACCTCCGCATCCCCACCGACCTCCGCAAGATGGACTACCAGGACAAGGACCGCTACGAAAAGATCCGCGAGACCCTCGGCGACTGGTGCGGCTTCGTCGAACTCGCACGCGTGGACGAATCCGACGCCATCCAGTGGATCCTCCGCCAAGCCGAATCGCGCTCCATCCGCTTCGATCCCGACGCCGCCCGCGAACTCGTCGACGCCCTCGGCGCCGACATGATGCTCATCTCGAGCGAGTTCGAAAAACTCCTCCTCTACGTCTCCGCCCCATCACCCGCATCTCCACAGAAACAGTCATCCCCCACACCCGCAGCGCCCATACACCGGGTGCCCCAGGTCTCGACTCTGAGACCTGGGATAGAAACGCCACCCACTCCTCCGGCAGAACTGGGTGCTCCATCCTTTGCGTCGTTTACAAAGGGTGGGTTACCAAACGAGGCCTCCACCCCTCCACCTCCCCTTTCCCTCTCCAGGAACCGAGTCACCCTCGGTGACGTAGAGACCATGGTCCTCGCCGCCAAGCAGCGCAGCCTCTACGAGCTCACCGACGCCATCTCTCTCCACGACCGCCCCCGCGCCCTGCTGCTCCTCCACGGCCTGCTCAATGCCTCAGTTGGGGGCGAAGACGCCGCCATCGGCCATCTCTACATGCTCGCCCGCACCTTCCGCCAGATACTCATCATCTCGGAAAAAAACGTGCGCGACAGCCGAGCCATCTGGCAGGCTTTATGGCAGGGCTTCCGCATGCCTCCCTTCGCTGCCGAAAACCTCATCCAGCAGGCCCGCCGCTACAAATCCCGCCGCGAGCTCAACCGCGCCATCCGCCTCGTCGCCCGCGCCGACCTCGAACTCCGCAGCTCCCCCGCCAATAAACTCCTCGTCCTCGAACGCCTCATCCTCGACCTCGCCACCGAACCCAAACCCAACCTCTACATCCCATCCCACCAATTCGCGATGAAACTCTAAAAGTGGCTTCCAACACACGACGAAATCAATTTGACCGAGTCGTCCTTACCGAGCTCAAGCGGACTGCCTTTGATTGCGAACACAATGAAACTGACCTGCAACGTATTTGCCTTTTCTTTCAGACGCATGAGCAGGAGTGGCTCAGCTACGTAGCCCAGCACAACCAGAGGTGCTTGGACGTTGAATATGGCTTTTTCAATCTCTGGATGAGTTACAGGCGTATGCAGTTGAGCTTCCGTCGAGTTCCCTAAGCTTCATTGCTGTAAGTAGTTTTTCCGTAAATCTACTTTGGGCCTGGTTCCACGCGGCACTTGCGCACCCAGGGATATTACGAAAATTGCTTCATTCCAACCCTCTGCGCCAGCCCCGTCGATCCTCTGTGGTCAAAGAATCGCAGCCTAGCTCTTAGCCCCCGAGACAAGATCGGATCGCGTGCGACACCTACACAGTCTCCGGCCCGCTCACGCCCTTACCCTTGCGCAACAGCGTCATCGAAACATAAGCGCCAATCCATGACCCCACCGCCGCAAAGCACACGTACACCCAATTCTTCGTATAACTGATTACAGCAAACGCCGAAAGCAGATACCACACGCTGCTCCAGCTCGCCGCCGACACCCGCCGCTGCGACGACACCGCCGCATTAAACAACACATACACCGCGTCCGTCGCAGCCGTAGACAACAGGACACCCAATGCCAACCAAGGATCAAGTCGCACCATGCTTCCTACCTCCGCGCATCTTCTCCCGCCGGTTCGCGTTTCGCCGGCGTCCGCAAGCATATCCTGAAAACCCCGCTATCTACTCTACGAACCATCACGCCGAGGCACTCGTTCAAGCCATAATGGAGAGCAGAGCACCCGCCGAAGCTCGCGAGCCCACCCATCTACGGAGCCCCCGAATATGCAGAATAGTCCCCGAGACCTCCCCTGGAAGCAGATCTCTCTCTTTCTCCTTACTCTCGGCGTCCTCCTGCTCTGCGCGCTCCTGCTCCGCCCCTTTTTCTCCGCCATCGTCGGAGCGGTCATCCTCGCCGTCATCACCCAGCACCCCTACAACTGGCTCGCCGCCCGCGTCCGCAATCGTACCCTCTGCGCTTCAGTTGCTATTACCCTCGTCCTGCTCGCCGTCATCATTCCCGGCTTCTTTCTCGCCCGCAGCCTCAGCGGCCAGATCTTTCACGCCGTCACCGCCCTCCGCAGCGAGGCCACCCGAGGCCGCATCAACGACTACATCGGCGACCATCCCGCCCTCGCCGACCAGATCGAAACCATGTCCGCATCCATCGACGCCAACAACGCCGCCCGTTCCACCGCCGCCTACGCCGGCAGCAAATTCGCCCTTATCGTCGGCGGCTCTGTCCAGCTCATCACCGAGCTGGTCGTCATGCTCTTCCTCCTCTTCTTCTTCTACCGCGACCGCGCACAATCCCTCGCCACCCTCCGCTCACTCCTCCCCCTCGATCCCCACGAGACCGCCGAGCTCCTCGACCGCATCGACAACACCATCTTCGCCACCGCCCTCGGCCGTCTCACCATCGCTCTCGTTCAGGGTGTCCTCGCCGGCCTCGCCTTCTGGGTCCTCGGCGTCCCCAACATCATTCTCTGGTCCTTCACACTCACCGCCTTCGCCATGATCCCCGCCTTCGGGGCTTTCCTCGTCTGGGGTCCCGTCGCCCTCTACTTGGGCCTTAACAGCCACTGGGGCAAGGCCGCCCTGCTCATCCTCTGGGGCGGCGTCGTCGTCAGCACCATCGACAACATCCTCTATCCCATCCTCGTCGGCTCGCACATCCGAGCCCACATCGCCACCATCCTGCTCACCATCCTCGGCGGCATCGCCGTCTTCGGGCCCTTAGGCATCGTCCTTGGCCCAGTCATCTTTACCATTGCCTCCACCCTGCTCGACATCTGGCGCGCCCGCACCAACCCCACCGCCCCCCTCCAGCGTTGGTACATTAGCTAATTTTCTGATTAGTTCGAAATGCTGTTCGATTAGAGCCGACGGTGCGCGAGTCGGGGGAAGACGCAAAAGGAAAGCGTCGGCCATGCTTGCCCGGGCACACTGCGCTGGATCCTGCTGCAGGTGTCCGACCTGCGGACATTGAGCCGCCGTGTAGGCACGGCTACGTGATGGCGGGTGTTTCGATCGCGCCGCGAAGCTCCGCTATGAAGGCCGGACCAAACACGAAGCGACTGAAATTTCGCCTTTACTCATTCCTGTCTGCTGTGTGCAGACCGCCTATATATGTACTCCGACGTACGGACTTCCGCCGTTTCAGATCATGCACCAAGGCAACCACTCCATCACTTCACAATTCGGAAGTCCTCCGGCTCCTCTCCTCGCGGGCAGTCCCACCCGCAGCAAGGAACCACCCTATGACGAGCCTCCTCAGGACCCCACGTCCCTGGCTCATACTCGTACACCGGCGTATCCGCCTGCAACAACGGATCGACGATCCGCCACGCCTCTTCCACATAATCCTGCCGCGCGAACAGGGTCGCGTCGCCCGCCATCGCATCGGTCAGCACTCGCTCGTAGGCCTCCATCTCCTCCGGGCGCGGATGCCGGCTCGCCACCAGCTCCACCTCCTCACGCCTGCCCCCTTGCGCCTCGGCAGCCACCGAGACTGCCATTGCCACCGTCTGCTCCGGGCTGATGCGAAATCGCATATAGTTCTGCGGTACATCCAGCTCCGTCAAATTCGTCGTCGGAGGCTTGCGAAACGTCCCCATCACCTCCATGCACGTAACCGGTAGCTCCTTGCCGGCCCGAATATAGAAAGGAACCCCGTCCCACCGCCACGACTTGATCTCAAGCTTCAAACACGCAAACGTCTCCACCTTCGACCCCGGCTTCACGCCCTTTTCCTCCAGGTAGCCGCGGAACTGTCCCCGCACCACATCCTCCGGCCGGATTGAAGGAATCTCACGCAACACCTTCACCTTCTCGTCCCGCATCGACTCGCTGTCCTTCGCCGCCGGGCACTCCATCGCCAGGTTGCACATCACCTGGAAGATGTGGTTCTGCACCACATCCCGAATTGCGCCCGTCTGGTCATAAAAGGCCCCGCGGCCCTGGATGCCGAAGTTCTCGGCCATCGTAATCTGCACGCTTTCGATGTAGTTGCGGTTCCACAGCGGCTCGAGAAACGTATTCGAAAATCGAAAGGAGACCATGTTGTGCACCGGTCCCTTCGCCAGATAATGATCGATGCGAAAGATCGAAGACTCAGGAAACGCCGACAGCAGAATCCGATTCAGCTCCTGCGCCGAAGCTAGATCGTGCCCAAACGGTTTCTCGACGATCATCCGCGCGCCCTTGGCCGAACCCGACTGCACCAGCTGCTTCACCACCTTCTCAAACAGCGAAGGCGGAATCGCCAGATAGTGTGCCGGAGACGCAGCCGAACCCAGCGCCTGCCGCACCGCCGTGAACGTTGCCGGATCTTCATAGTCGCCGTCGACATACCGCAGCAGACCACCCAGCTTCGTCCATGCTCCCTGATCCAGGCCGCCATGCTTTTCCAGACTGTCCTTGGCCCGTGCCTTGAACTGATCGAGGTTCCACCCGGCCTTGGCCACGCCAATCACCGGAACGTCGAGCGTGCCTCGCTTGATCATCGATTGCAGCGCAGGAAAAATCTTCTTGTAGGCAAGGTCGCCGGTCGCGCCGAAGAACACCAGCGCATCGGAATGAGGTTGGTTCACGTCTGGTCTCCTTCGAAGTCCGCCGTTGCAGTTGTCTTCGTCTATTTGTCATCCTCAAAGAGGATCGGCTGTTGCTCTTAGCGTCGTTGTCGTTGCGCTTGCTTTTCTAGTTGTCATCCTTGAAGAGGACCTGCTGTTCTTCCGTCACGAAAACACCTTCGCGATCGCGTTACAGGTTCTACTTTCCAGGCTTTTCCAAATGCCCGCCAAACTCATATCGCATCGCCGACAGCAGCTTGTTCGAGAAATCCGCCTCCCCGCGCGAGCTGAAGCGCTCATACAACGCCGTCGTCAGCACCGGCGTCGGAACGCCTTCGTCGATGCCCGCTTTGATCGTCCATCGTCCTTCGCCCGAGTCCGAAACCCGGCCACCGAACTTGATCAGTTCTGGATCCTGGACCAGCGCCCCCGCGGTCAGGTCCAGCAGCCACGATGCAATCACGCTCCCGCGCCGCCACACCTCGGTCACATCGGGCAGGTTGAAGTCGTATTGGTAATGCTCTGGGTCGCGCAGCGGCGTCGTCTCGGCATCGATCTCGGCCGTATGCTTGCCAATGTTCGCCGCCTTCAACACGCCAAGCCCCTCGGCATACGCCGCCATCATGCCGTACTCAATGCCGTTATGCACCATCTTGACAAAGTGCCCTGCGCCGTTCAATCCGCAGTGCAGATACCCCTGCTCCGCCGTGCCGCCAAGCTTCTCCCTGCCCGGCGTGCGTGAGACATCGCCGATGCCGGGCGCAATCGTCCTGAAAATCGGATCGAGAAATTCAACCGCCGCATTCGGGCCGCCGATCATCATGCAGTACCCGCGCTCCAGACCCCACACGCCGCCGCTCGTGCCCACGTCCACATACTGAATCCCTTTCGGTGCAAGATCTTTCGCGCGGCTTATATCGTCGATGTAGTACGAGTTGCCGCCATCGATCAGGATGTCCCCCGACTCCAGGTGAGGAGCGATCTCGCCGATTGTCTTCTCCACTACACCGGCCGGGATCATCATCCACACCGCCCGCGGCTTGGCCAACTTGCTCACAAAATCCTGAAGCGAAGAGGAACCCGCAACCCCCTTCTCCTTTGCCAGATCGTCCACCGCCTTCGGCGACATATCGAACACAACACATTTGTGTCCGTTTGCCGCCAAACGCCGAACCATATTGGCGCCCATTCTGCCTAGACCTATCATTCCAAGTTGCATGCAATCTCCTTCTTCGGTTGTTTCTGCGATGCGCAGAGTTCGTTTACTTGTTTTGTCGATACTTGCGGATCAGATTCGCCGTGGAGGCATCGTGCTTCATCTCCGGCTCTGTCTTGCTCTCAAGCTCGCCGATGATCTTTTGCGCCAGCACCTTGCCTAGCTCGACGCCCCATTGATCGAACGAGTCAATGCTCCAGATCGTTCCCTGAGTAAATACCGCATGCTCATACAGCGCGATCAACTGGCCCAGAACCCGCGGAGTCAGCTTGTCCGCGAGAATCACATTCGAAGGCCGGTTCCCGTCGAAGACCCGATGAGGAACCAGCCAGTCCGGCGTTCCCTCAGCTTTCACCTGCTCGGCCGTCTTGCCAAACGCCAGCGCCTCGGCCTGCGCAAACACGTTCGCCATGAGCGTGTCGTGATGAGCCCCGAGTGGATTTAGCGTCTTATAAAACCCGATGAAGTCGCACGGGATCAGCCGCGTGCCCTGATGGATTAACTGGTAGAACGAGTGCTGCCCATTCGTTCCCGGTTCCCCCCAGTACACGGGCCCCGTCTGCGTCTGCACACGGCCGCCATCCAGGGTAACGTGCTTGCCGTTGCTCTCCATCGTCAACTGCTGCAGGTACGCCGGAAACCGCTTCAGGTACTGTTCATACGGCAGCACCGCAACCGTCTGCGCATCGAAGAAGTCCGTGTACCAGACCGTGAGCAGCCCCATCAACACCGGCAGATTGCTGGCGAAAGGGGTTGTGCGGAAATGCCCGTCCATTTGATGGAAGCCGTCTAGCATCGCGCGAAAATACTCCGGTCCGATCGCGATCATCGTCGATAGACCGATCGCTGAGTCCATGGAGTAGCGCCCACCAACCCAATCCCAGAACTCGAACATATTTGCGGTATCGATGCCGAACTTCGCCACCTCCTTCGCGTTCGTCGAGATCGCAACGAAGTGCTTCGCAACTGCCTTCTCATCTCCTTCTAATCCGGCAAGCGCCCATTCCCGCGCCGAGTGCGCGTTGGTCATCGTCTCGAGCGTAGTGAACGTCTTCGACGCCACCAGAAATAGCGTCTCGTCGGCATGGAGTTCGCGGACGGCCTCGACGAAGTCGTTTCCATCCACATTGGACACGAAGCGGAAAGTCAGATCGCGCTGGCTGTAATGCTTCAGCGCCTCGTAAGCCATGACTGGCCCGAGGTCCGAGCCGCCGATTCCGATGTTCACGACGTTGCGGATGCGTTTGCCGGTGTGCCCCTTCCACTCGCCGCTGCGAACGCGATCGGCAAAGCCAGCCATCTTATCGAGGACAGCATGAACCTCCGGCACTACATCCTTGCCGTCTACGACGATCGACTCGCTCTTGGGAGCACGCAACGCAACATGCAGCACAGCGCGTTTTTCTGTCACGTTGATCTTCTCGCCCGTAAACATCGCCTCCATCCGAGCCTTCAACCCGGACTCTTCGGCAAGCCGGAGCAGAAGCTTCAACGTCTCATCCGTAATTCTATTCTTCGAATAATCAAGAAAGACTCCGTCGGTCTCAGCCGTGAAACGGTTGGCGCGATCCGGATCGTCCGCAAAGAGCTGGCGAAGAGTAAATCTCTGGATCTGCTCGGAGTGTCCAGCCAGAGCCTTCCAGGCCGGCCGCTCGCTCAAAGACACTGGTTTCGTATTCATCGCCTGCTCCCTTACCTCTACTCGCTTCTTGGATGCTGGATAACTTATCCCTGCTCTGCCGCCTGCGCCGATGGACGCCCTGGTGACCCAGGCAATCAACCGCGACAGACCGAATCGAAGCACCGCTTCGCCCTATGCTTCCATGGTCGCAGCACGACAGCTATACCGTCAAAACTCTGCCGGAAATTCCAGAGATCTCTCCGTCGCTAATTTTTAGCGGAATTCGACGCGAAGCAGGTACTCGTGATTTCCTTCCATGCCGAGGATGGGCGAGTCGATAAGGTCAAGATCTTCGCCGCGCTGCGCGACAACGCAATCTCGAACCCGGTCGATGGCCGACTGGCGTGCACCTGGATCCCGAACGATGCCGCCCTTGCCGACGTGCGCGCGGCCGGCTTCGAACTGAGGCTTGATCAGAATGATGGCCGTGCCCTGCCAGCTTCGCTCCGGCAGACTAAGCGCGGCGAGCACCGGAGGCAGCACAAGCGTGGCGGAGATGAAAGAGACATCGAGCGCAAGGAAAATCGGAGAGGGGGTGCTGGGGACAAGGAGTTCGCCAGCGCCGAGCCGACGCGCGTTCGTGCGCTCCCTCAGAGCAACCCGTGGATCATCGCGAAGCTTCTGGGCAATCTGGCCATATCCTGTGTCGATGGCAAGCACCGACGTCGCTCCGTTCTGCAGCATGCAGTCGGTAAATCCGCCCGTAGAGGCGCCGATATCGATGCAGGACGCTCCGGCCAGTGAGATAGACCAGTGAGCCAAGGCATGTTCGAGTTTCAGTCCTCCGCGGCTGACATACTTGAGATCCGAGCCCAGCAGGCGAATGGCAGCCGAAGAGGAAACGGTGGACCCAGACTTATCGATGCGCTGTTCGTCGACCAGGACGCGGCCCGCGAGGATCAATGCCTGGGCGCGTTCGCGGGAGGCAGCATAGCCGCCATCGACCAGCAGCTTATCCAGGCGCAGCTTCGCCGGGCTGGCTCCGGTAAGCTGCGGCCTCAGCGGATCAGTCATTCTGTGATTCATCGAAGCGAACTGTTCGAGAAATCATGCATCTATCCTTTCATGGCTGGCTGTTACCGGTTGGTTTTTGAAGGGATCAATGAATGCAACTTTGGATTTTGAGATAAAGTTACCTTGGCGTCATTTGAGTTGAAGCTATGTCGGATAGCGGTCACATCGTGGCTGCGGACGTTTTGAAAGTTCATCGGTAGAGCAATCTGTGACACGTTCAGGTGCGTTCCATGTATAGAGAGACGGGACTCGTCAATTCACCACCTCCATCCGGCCAGGATGACGCTGCTTTGCTCATGCTTGTGCAGCGAGGAGACGAGTACGCCATGGCGTCGCTGTTCGACCGTTACTCGAAGATTGTGTATTCGGTCGCGCTTCGGGTCCTCAGAGATCCGGCCTCGGCTGAAGATGTTCTACAAGAGATTTTCATGCAGATCTGGCGAAATCCCGAGGGTTTTGTGGCGACGCGTGGGAGTTTGGGTGGCTGGCTCGCGGTCGTGTCGAGAAATCGATCGATCGACACACTCCGCCGAAAGCGACCCACGGAGTCTGTAGATGATATGGCGCTTGCCTCGAACTATAACCTGGCAAATGAGGCGGAGCGGAACAGCCTGATGGAAAAGGCGCGGGGCGCGATCCGCCTGCTTCCCATCGAGCAACGAAAGACTCTTGAGATGGCATTTTTCGACGGTCTGACCCACTCGGAGATCGCGGAGATGACGGGTGATCCGCTGGGCACGGTGAAGACGAGAATACGCAGCGCTCTGGGCTCGCTGAGAAAGGCGTTCACCTCATGAGCGAACAGAGACGCATCACCTCAGAAGATCTGGCTTTGTTTGCCATGCAGCTGCTCCCAAGGGAAGAGGCCGCGGAAGTTTCGGCCTATCTCAATGAGTCCCTTGCAGCGCGGCGGGAATTGGCAGAGATCCAGGGTGATCTCGCGCTTTATGCTCACACCGTTGAGCTGCACTCGCCGCCCGCCCAGGCCAGGGAGCGCCTGACGAAGCAGGTGGCGCGCGAGAAAAAGCTGGTGCCGATCGATCGCGCCTCTGAAGCTTCTACCAGAGCAACTCCGGATCTAGCGCCTAACGGTACATTCGCTGCCACCCTCAGTAATTCACGAGGATTGGGCAGTGGAGCTTATCTGACGAACGAGGGCAGCACGCAAAGGAGTGTTGCAGCCAGGGTGATGCCCTGGGTCGGCTGGGGCGTTGCGGCCGCGCTTGCGGTAACAACTGGAAATTTGTACCGCGAGCGGAACTCGCTGCGGGGCACCTTGACGACTCAGAAGACTCAGCTCGATCAACAGGCAGTGCAGCTGGATCATTTGAGTGCCGATGCGGCATCCGCGCGGCAAATACTCGATGCAATGACAGACCCAACCGCCATGCGGGTGACATTGACGCAGAAAGGGCAAGCGCCTGCATTGCCGCAAGGGCGAGCGACTTATGTTCCCAATAAGGGAACATTAATCTTCCTAGCGAACAACCTTCAGCCCCTGCAGCCCACCAAGACCTACGAGCTTTGGTTAATCCCGGCGGCAGCGGGAGCCACACCGATTCCAGCCGGAACCTTCCGTCCGGATGAAAGAGGCAATGCCACCGTGATTATGCCTCCTCTGCCCAAGGGAGTCCAAGCGAAGGCATTCGGTGTCACCGTCGAGGACGAGGGTGGTGCGAGCACACCGACACTGCCGATCATCCTTGTCGGGACATAGCAAATCATCTCTGATCTGGCTGTGAGCCGAAACAGTCCAAGAGGCTTTTCAGTGTAGATGAGAGCCTGAGCTCAATAGATAAACGATCAACAGGAGAGCCTCCTTCGCAGAGAAGGCTCTCCTGTTGGATACGGTTCATGCTCAGGCTACGGAGCGGTGATGCGAACTGAGACGCCAAGCCCCTGAAGTGGCACAGTGGTGTCAACCGCATCTGTATCGGTGCGAATGACGGTCATCATGGTGGATTCGGCTGAAGTAACGTAGACTTTGCCGGTCGGAGTTCCGCTGGTGACTGCGATATAGTTCCCGTGCCCGTTTAGGTTGGAAGCGCCCGCGTTCACCGGACTGTTGGCAAGAGGAATCGTTGCCGTAACGGTATTTGTGTTGAGATTGATGACAGACACAGTGCAGCCAGTGCTGACTCCCGCAACTGCAGTTCCATCGGTGGAACAAGGAAGGCTGGCATCTCCACCGTTCACGACATAGGCGCGACTGTCGGTTGCATCCCGAAGCACGCCGACCATCACCGGCCGAACGCCGACCGTCACATTCGCAAGCACGGTGCCGAATCCGATTGCGTCGACAGGATTGGCAGGATCGCAGTTCGGATTAGTCGGCAGCGCCGTCGCCGAACAAAGCGGAATGCTCACGATGCTAACCGATCCCGGGGTGGTTCCATCTCCAGTGTTCGCGACCACCAACTCATTACGCGCCGGAGCAAAGTCTGCCCATATGGGGCCCACCGCTTTCGGATCATGAATCGTACTGTTGGGAACGTCAAGCAGGTTAGTCTGAGAGTTGATCACAGTGACTGTGCCATCCCCCTGGTTCAGGATGAAGGCCCGCTTCGCGTCCGCCGTCATGACGCCGTAGACGGGCGCTGCTCCGACGGGAATCGGAGTCGGATCGAAGGTATTGCTCGCGGTCTCGATCGTGAACACCTCGCCGGCGCCTCCGCCGGTGCGCTGGGCAATCGCGTAGGAGCGCGGGCCGCCGGCTACTCCTACCGTGTAAATGGGGCTGAAGCCTGCAGGGATCTGCAGCTGCTGCTGAAGGCTGAGAGCGAGCGTTCCGGTGAACTGCGACACGGCTGACTGTCCTGGATCAGCGACGTAAGTATTAATTCCTTCGGGAAAGATGCTGACCGGATTGGCGCCTGGCAAGAGAGTGGTCTGATTGATATTGCTAGTCAGGAGCGCCGTGTCTACGTCAAAAGTGGTGAGCGTGTGATCACTGTTGAGCGTGTATCCTTGCGTACCACCACTGTTCAAGATAAGAAAATAAGGATCAACGCCGATGTTGGCCGTGATCAACACGGTGTCTCCGGCAAAATCGACAAATGTGACCAAGCCCGGAGTAGGGTGTAGGGCAGTTCCCGTGTTCGATATGGCGACTGCAAATTTCTGCGTCTGGGCTGCAGGACCAACCGGGTTGATGGCGCTGACGACCGGCCGATAGTTCGTGCCGCATCCAACGACCGCGAGCGTCCCCGCCAGCATCACCGCTGCCACACCAGTCCGGAATGCGCGCCCTGCTGCCTGCGAGACAGAATGCATGGAGCGCCGAGGTGGCCGCGATTGACTCTTTCCTTCTACTTCAACTCTTGCTAAGTGCAAAACTGCTCCCGCGATAGTTCAGGTGTTGGCTGTGCTTAAGGTCGATTGTAAATCACTGCGCGGCAGATAAGGCCCGGGCGAGCATACAGTCAATTCGCTGATTTCGCCACTGACTTCGCTGCTGAGGTGAACTGCTTCTGAGAAGAGATCTAAAGATCGGGCTTACCCGCCACCCAGCTGCGTAGCGGGGTGCTGTTCAGGTCCAGCCGCAGGGCGGTGTAGCTGACGATCTCATGCAGGTAGCGCATTGCCATGTCATAGCTGCTGATATGTCCAAGGGCGGGACGGGGCGAGGTGTAGACGTCGAGCCCGGCATCGTGACAGAGCTCCCGGATGCGGAAGAGATGCGTGCCATCGGAGACAACGACGATGCGGCGAAGGTTGTTTTGCTTTGCAATGGCCGCGAGGCGGTGCACCTGCTGCTCGGTATCGATGGAGCGGGTCTCCGCGATGATGTCGCCGAAGGGCACGCCATTCGCCAGGAGGTAGTCGCGTCCCACGCCGCCTTCCGTCTTGCCGGAGTCCCGATCGCTGCCGCCTCCAAGCGTGATGATGAGGGGAGAGATATGCTGCCGGTACAGGTCGACGGCATGATCAAGGCGGGCGTGGAGGACGGGCGACGGATGGCCGGCGTACTCCGCTGCCCCGAAGACGGCGATGGCATCGGCACTCTGAGCTTCATCGTGGTTGGCAACCGCGTCGATCTGCCGGTAGACCCAGATACACCAGCCGACCGCGCCGAGCAACACGAGCGTCAACAAGCGTGTGAGAAAGACTTTGCGCGGGTTGCGTGGGCGGTCCAGATTCGTTTTCGGGACGATCATGTTTTGCGACTGAGACACAGACTATGCTCAGTCTTAGTCGGGATGACGGAAAAGCGCTGTCGATTCACTCTGCATCGACCTAGTCTACCGCGCACACTAATGCTGCAGGGCAAGTGCTATCTCGTGTGTGGGGATGGCGCCTTCGCGCAGAATCATCCAGGAGTTGCCGCCGCCGGAGAGATCGACGATGGTGGTGGCGGTGGTGCGGGCGGTAGGGCCGCCGTCGACGATGAGGGGAATCTTGTCGCCGAGCTGCTCGCGGACGCCGGAGGCATAGGCGCACTCGGGCTGGCCGGAGAGATTGGCGGAGGTGGCGGTGATGGGCAGGCCGAGACGGGCGACGACGGCGCGGGGGATGGCCGCTTCGGGTACGCGGAGGGCGAGATTGCCGGTGTTGGCGGTGACGCGGAGCGGGAGCTTCGACCCGGCTTTGACGATGATGGTCAAGGGGCCAGGCCAGAACCTCTCGGCCAGGCGGTCAAAGGCGGAGTCGATCTGGCGGGCGAGTTCGTAGGCCTGGGCGACCTCGCAGATGAGCAGCGAAAGGGGTTTGTGGCGGGCTCGAGTTTTGATCTCGTAAATGCGATCGACGGCACGCAGATTGACCGGGTCGACTGCAAGTCCGTAAAAGGTGTCGGTCGGAAGGGCGACGACCTGGCCGCTGTTCAGGCTGGAGACGACGTAGTCGATGAGCGCGGGTTCGGGTTCGTCGGGATGGATGCGGAGAGTTTCGGCCGTCAAGTCTTGCTCCTGTTGGGATGGTGTGGTTCGAGTCCGGCATTCGAGTGCGGCGGGGGTACCCCTCCCCCTGTTTCTTGCGCAAATTCTTCCATCTACAAGACTTAGCTTTGGACCTCCGGAGTCGCCAGAAGCAATTGCAAGCTAAAATCTTCGAAGCAAAGGACTTGACTCAGACAGTAGATGGCGCTTGCATTTGCTGCCGCAGACCATTCTATCGGAAGGCGAGAGCTAAGCAAGTCAATGGGTTAGCGGTAAGATTCCCGAATGAGTGCAGACGTTCTTTCAAGCCGGACGAATGCGCGGGTGAAGCAGCTGCGGGCGGCGTTTCAGGGGCATGCCCGGCTGAGCGGCGGTCTGGTCGCGATTGAGGGCGATCGTCTGCTCGATGAAGCGCTGCGGAGCGGAATGATGTTGAAGACGGTGTTTTTGAGCGAGCGGCGGGAGGCGCCGCCGATGGTGCCGCGCTCGGTGGAGGTGGTTTGGCTGACGGAGGAAGTTTTTGGGAATGCGGTCGAGACGCAATCGCCTCAAGGCGTGGCTGCGCTCATGGCACCTCCGGTTTGGGCGTTGGAGGATGTGCTCGGAGGTTCCGGCGCTCCGCTGATTCTGCTTGCGGCCGGATTACAGGATCCTGGGAATCTGGGGACCCTGGTGCGGTCGGCGGAGGCGTTTAGAGCGAGCGGAGTGCTGACGACGCCGGGCACGGTAAGCGCGTGGAATCAGAAGGCCATTAGGGCCAGTGCGGGGAGTGTGTTTCGGGTTCCGGTCGTGGGAGTGACGGCGGCGGAGGTCGCGAAGCTGAAGGAAGGAGGGGTGCGGTTGATCGGCGCGGTGGGGGCGGAGGGTGCCGGAGTGATTTCGGCGCGGGAGATGGATTTTAGAGTGGGCTGCGGGGTGATGATTGGCAATGAAGGCAGCGGATTGACGCCGGAGTGGCTGGAGATGTGCGAGGCGCGGGTGACGATTCCCTGCCCTGGACCGGTGGAGAGTTTGAATGCGGGGGTGGCGGGAAGCCTGCTGTTGTATGAAGCGAGCCGGCAGCGGACAGCGCTCATGGCGTAAGCATCGAGAGCGAAGCCGGCTGCTAAGCTGGATCGCATGCAGACGAGGCAGGTCGTGACGGGTGTTTGCCTGTGGATCGTAAGCTGCGGACTATGTTCAGCCCAGGGCTTAGGGCCGGTGACGCACTTTGTCCATGGGCAATGGTTCGATGGCACCGGCTTTGTGCCCACCGACTTCTATGCGGAAGACGGTCGGCTGACGCACAGGCCTAG
Source organism: Edaphobacter sp. (assembly GCA_965277545.1). Lineage (GTDB taxonomy): Bacteria > Acidobacteriota > Terriglobia > Terriglobales > Acidobacteriaceae > Edaphobacter. Next base: position 2,621,805 of record OZ255826.1, on the reverse strand, counting down.
CTCGCTTCATCATTTAGTGACTGTCGACCTTCACGGTGGATTCGTGGTGCCCCCCTATGGCGATGCGCATGAACACAACTTTGACTCTGTGCGTGGGACAGCCGCCGTCACGGCAGCGTATCTAGAGGATGGCATCTTTTATGCGCAGGGAATGACCGACAATCTAGCCGGTGCGCGCGAAGTCGTCGCGGCCAAGATGGTGAATACGCCTTCTACGGTGGATGTGACGTATGCCCATGGAGGACTCACAGCAGTCGATGGGCATCCAAAGGATGTGTACGAGTCGCTGGCGAACGGGTTTTACTACCCGGCTACGGAAGCGCAGCGCCAGACGGTGATCGGATCGCACCGGCAGGAGGGAAAGGCTTACTGGGAGATAGACTCGGCGGCGGTGCTCGAAAGGAAGTGGCCGCTGATCCTGGCGACGAAGCCGGACCTGATCAAGATTTACTTATCTGAGAGTGAAGATTACACGCCGGACTCGCACCTGCATCCTGTATTCGGAAAGGGCCTCGATCCGGCGCTTGTGCCTTTGATTACGGCGCGGGCGCATGCAGCAGGATTGAAAGTGGCGGCGCATGTGGATACAGCGACGGACTATCACGTCGCCCTAATCGGCGGAGTGGATGAGATAGGCCATACGCCTGGCTACTCCATGGGCGCAAAGGATGATCCAGCGCGGTTCCGCATCTCGGACGAGGATGTTGCGCTGACGGCGAAGAGACATGTGACCGTCCAGGCCACCGCGGGCATCGATGTGGATGAGCACACACCCGCTGCGGACCTTGCAGCACGACGAACGTTGCAGATCAACAATTTGTCGCGGCTGAAGAAGGCCGGCGTCACCGTTGTCGTGGGATCGGACCATTATGGACAAGATGCCCTGCATGAGGCGGATTATCTGCAGGCTCTCGGAGTTTGGACAAATCTGGAGATGTTGCGAATGTGGAGCGTGACGACACCTAAAGACATATTTCCCAGACGGAAGATCGGCGAATTGAAGCCTGGATACGAGGCGAGCTTCCTAGTGCTTTCGGGAGACCCGCTGGCGAATTGGACGGCAGCGCACGGAATTGTGGACCGCTGGAAGGCGGGGCGGCGGGTTGTCGTCGAAGCGCGACCCCAATAACACGCGGCGAGGGCGAAATACGGGGATCTCTCCGCTTCGGCGGCAAAGTGCGCCGCCTTCGGTCGAGATGACGTGTGTGTTGATGAATCGAACGAGCGCACACTTATAGACCGATGCAGTATTGGCTTATTCCAACCGAACAGCAGAGTCCTCTTCGAGGATGACAACAAGAAAAGCAAGTGCAAATTCAAGAAAGCTAGCGCAATAAGAAGAAAAGCAAGTGCAACGAGGTAAAGATGAGTCTGTTTGATACATCGCCGATGAGTGCGCCTGCGGGGCGGGGCGGGCGGGCGCCGCTGGCGGAGAGGATGCGGCCGCGAACGCTGGAGGAGTATGTGGGGCAGGAGCATCTGCTCGGGCCGGGCAAGCCGCTGCGGCTGGCGATTGCCAGTGATGATCCGACTTCGATGATCTTCTGGGGGCCTCCAGGGACGGGAAAGACGACGCTGGCGAAGATCATCGCGCAGCGCACGCAGGCCAGTTTTATCGAGTTCTCGGCCGTCCTCTCCGGGATCAAAGAGATCAAGAACGTGATGGTGGAGGCGGAGAAGGCGGCCAGTTTCGGGTCGCGCACAATTTTGTTTGTGGACGAGATTCATCGCTTCAACAAGGCGCAGCAGGATGCCTTTCTGCCGTACGTCGAAAGAGGGACGATCCGGCTGATCGGGGCGACGACGGAGAATCCGTCGTTTGAGATCAATGCGGCGCTGCTGTCGCGGTGCAGGGTGTATACGCTGACCGGACTGACGGAGGAGCAGGTGGTCGGGCTGCTGCGGCGGGCACTGGCCAATGGGGAGCGCGGGTTGGGGGCAACGGGCGTTGCGGCAGACGATGAGGCTTTGGCGACCATCGCTTCGTATGCGAGCGGAGATGCACGCAATGCGCTGAATGCGATCGATGTGGCAGCGAAGCTTGCGGAAGGACGCGGGGAGAAGCTCATTACCAAGGCGCTGGCGGCAGAGGCGATGCAGCGGCGGGTGCTGCTGTACGACAAGAAGGGCGAGCAGCACTACGACATTATCTCGGCGCTGCATAAAAGTGTGCGCAACTCGGACGCAGATGCGGCGATGTACTGGCTGGCGCGAATGCTGGAAGCGGGCGAGGATCCGATGTACTGCGCGCGGCGCATTGTGCGGATGGCCGTCGAAGACATTGGCCTGGCGGCTCCCGAAGCATTGAATCTTTGCCTGAGCGCGCGCGATGCGATGCATTTTCTAGGGAGGCCGGAGGGTGACCTCGCGCTGGCACAGGCTGTGGTTTACCTGGCGCTGGCTCCGAAGTCGAATGCGGTGTACGCGGCGTACGGCGCGGTGCTCAAGGATATCGAAGCGACGGCTGCGGAGCCCGTGCCGCTCCATTTGCGGAATGCTCCTACGAAGCTGATGAAGTCGCTCGACTACGGCAAGGAGTACCAGTACGCGCACGATGTGGAGGGGCGGGTGGCGGATATGGAGTGTCTGCCGGCGGGGTTGGCGGGACGCAGGTATTATCACCCGACTGAGGAAGGTAGGGAAAAGATGCTGGCGCAGCGGATGGAGGAGATCGCCCGCATCAAGAGCAGCAAGCGAGGGTAGAGCGAATGAGTCGTGAGTGGATTTATTTGGCAGGGAACAGCAGATCCCCTTCGGGAATGACAACCAGAAAAGCAAAGGCGAGATCGAACAGCGAACAGCAGATTTTTTCGGGTGACCACTGAAAGGCAAAAGCAAAAACGAACAGCAGATCCCCTTCGGGGATGACAACCAGAAAAGCAAAGGCAAGACGAACAGCGAACAGCAGATTTTTCGGGTGACCACTGGAAAGGCAAAAGCAAAACGAACAGCAGATCCCTTGCGGGGATGACAATCAGAAAAGCAAGGGCAAGAAAGAACAGCGGGGTTACGAGCTTTTGCTATTAAGCGTTGCGGTGCGGCTCAGCGGAATGGTCTAGGTTCAGCTCGAATACGCTCGCCTCCACGTGATCTGTTACCGTGACAAATCCAACGGTGACCGGAAGCGAGAAGCGCCTGGGCCCGGCGCTCCCGGGGTTGAAGAAGAGGATATCGCTTCGCATCTCGACCGAGGCACGATGCGAGTGGCCGCTGACGACCGCGGCTACGCCAGCGGCAGCGGGATCGATATCGAGCTCATGGACCGAGTGGACGAGATAGAAGAGACGTCCCTTGAGTTCGACGGCGTCGGTGGCGGGGAGTGTGGAGCAGGGGCCTGACAGGTCGACATTGCCGCGGATGGCGGTGACCGGCGCGACGCGGCGGAGTGCATCGAGGATGGCGATGTTACCAACGTCGCCGGCGTGGAGAATGTGCTCGACGCGCGCGGAGGAGAATGCGGCGAGTGCCTCGGGCCGCAGCAGGCCGTGAGTATCTGAGATGACTCCAATCAACATGGCGCGGTCAGGCGAGCTTGAGGCTCTGCACCGAGGCGTAGCTGCGACTCGCGGCAGGGTCGTGGCTGCGGTCGGGATCGATCTGGAGCTCGAGCGTGGTAATGCCGTCGAGACGGACGTCGTAGTCTTCAAACTCTTCGGCGGAGCCCTGCGGGCTGAAGGTGAACTGCTGGCGGACGACGTCGCGCCGTTCGGCACCTGAGCCGGCGACGATGGCGAACTCCTGGGTGCGTTCCGAGTCGCGGTCGACGAAGCGAAGTTGAATGCGGCGGATGGCCTGGGGCTCGTCGAAGTGGAGGCGAATGATCTGCGGGCCCGTCGTAGCGGCGCGCCAGCCGGTGGTGTTGGCCTTGCCGAGCGCGTGCTCGATGGGGAACATCTCGTCCTCGGAGGTGATCTCGACGCGGGCGATGCGCTCCAAATCGCGCCATAGCTCGTGCCTGGCAACGGCGTTGGCGGCGGCGGGTGAGACGATGCTCTTGCGCATATTTTTCCTTTTCGAAGCTAGGGGAAAGCATATCTGATTCCCTGCTTGGATGCTGACTTGGGGTCGATCGCAAGGGCTACAGGCCGGTCGTGATTCTGGTTCTCGGATCAAGGTAGTCGCGAAGCGCGTCTCCGATGAAGTTGAAAGAGAGGACGCACAGCATCACGGCGATGGCGGGAAAGAAGACCAGATGAGGCGAGTCGAAGAGGTGGGAGCGGCCATCGTTGAGCATCGATCCCCAGCTCGCGGCGGGAGGCGGCACGCCGAGGCCAAGGAAGCTCAGGGTGGCTTCCGCGAGTACGGCGCCGGCCATTCCGATGGCGGCCTGCACGATGAGCGGCTGCAGGATGTTCGGCAGGATGTGGCGCGCGATGACGCGAAGATCGCTGGCGCCGAGGGCGCGGGCTGCTTCGACGAACTCGCGTTGTTTGATCGCTATCACCTGACCGCGGACGAGGCGGGCATAGCCAACCCAGCCGGAGATGGCCAGGGCCAGGATGACGTTGCCGAGGCCGGGACCCAGGAAGGCTATCAGGGCAATGGCGAGAAGAATTCCGGGAAGCGCAAGGAAGGCGTTGGTGAGATAGACGTTCAGCAGCGTATCCAGCCATCCGCCATAAAAGCCCGCGACGCAGCCGGCGGCCAGGCCGACCGAGAGGGAAAGACCGACGACGCTGATTGAAACGATCATGGAAATGCGGGCGCCGAACAGGATGCGGGAGAAGATGTCACGGCCGAGTTCGTCGGTGCCGAACCAGTGCGCGGCGGAGGGCGGCATGAGGCGGCCGGTAAGGTCGAGCTGTGCGGGATCCTGCGGTGCGAGCCAGGGGGCAAAGGCGGCGCAGACAAGGAACAGCACGATCAGGGCGAGTCCGATCGCGGCGAGCGGCTGCCGCTCCATCTCGCGCAGGATGGGCTTGGCGGTAAGGGGAACAGGCACGGTTCGATGCTACATGGCGGCGAGCAGGCGGCGTTGTCTGAAATGCCAGCGGCGGTGCGGCCTTGCTGGGCTCGGGCTGCCGCTGCGGTTTGCGAGTCTTCTGCCGATCGCTGCTGCTTCCTGAGAGGCAATATTTCGAACGTGCTCCGCGACCTCACGACAAGTCTGCCCGTGTACGATCGTTCACTTTTGTGGTATGGCATTCCGGGCGATAAGGCGACAAGATCGGATTCTCGGCACTGTAAATTCAATGCTCCCTTGACGGCCCCGATATACTAGCAACAACGGCTCGACATACTGGAACGGCAGGAGAAGTGAAAGCAGACTAACTTCAAAGGAAAAAGGAAACCCTCCCCCCATGAAATTGAAAGGTGAACGCGCGGTCGTCTGCGGCGCCGGCGGATTTATCGGTGGACATTTGGTAGAGCGGCTGCTGGAAGTGGGCGTCGATGTGGTGCGGGCGGTCGACATCAAGCCCTTGGAAGAGTGGTATCAGGTTTCGAAGAGTGTCAAAAGCTTGTCACTGGATCTGAAGGACAAGGAAAATTGTCTGAAGGCTGCAGAGGGTGTTTCGGTTGTCTTTCAGCTTGCGGCCGACATGGGCGGCATGGGCTTTATCGAAAACAACAAAGCCCTATGCATGCTGAGCGTGCTGACCAACACGCATATGTTGATGGCGGCGAGGGAGAATGGAGTAGAACGCTTCTTCTACTCGTCCTCAGCCTGCGTTTATAACGCGGACAAGCAGACCGATCCGAACGTCGTCGCACTGAAGGAGTCCGACGCGTACCCCGCGCTTCCCGAGGATGGCTATGGATGGGAGAAGCTGTTCTCCGAGCGGATGTGCCGGCACTTCGAAGAGGACTATGGGCTGCAGGTGCGGGTGGCGCGATATCACAATGTCTATGGTCCGCTGGGAACCTGGACTGGCGGCAGGGAGAAGGCTCCTGCTGCTATTTGCAGGAAGGTGATCGAGGCCAAACAGTCGGGCAAGCATGAGATCGAAATCTGGGGCGATGGCAACCAGACCAGATCGTTCATGTACATCGACGATTGCACGAGGGGCACGGAGATGATCGCCGAAAGCGAGGTCCATGAGCCTCTGAACCTTGGATCCGATGAGTTGGTGACGATCAATCAACTAGTCGATATCGCCGAAGAGATTGCAGGGGTGAAGCTGAAGCGGACCTATAATCTGAACGCGCCGAAGGGCGTCAATGGACGGAACAGCGACAATACGCTGATCCAGGAGAAGCTCGGGTGGGCGCCCTCCATCCGGCTGCGCGAGGGCCTGGCAAAGACTTACGCGTGGATCGAAAACGAGATGTTGGTAGGAGCAGCCAAATAGGCGCGCCGAGCATACACGGGACCACCGCCGAAGCCGGGATGGCTTCGCTCGGGTATCCTGTGCATCGCATTCTCGGCATCGACTTCTTCGACGGCTCGGCGGCCGAGGCGATCGCGATCCTTCGTCGCGGCGGTCTGCTGGTGGTGCCTGCGGCTCCAGCGCTGAAGGACCTGGAAAGCAACGTTGACTACAGGGAGTCGCTGTTGAACGCCGATGTTGCCATCACGGACTCAGCCTTTATGGTGATGCTTTGGAATGTGCTGCAACCGGAGAGGATTCGACGGCTTTCGGGTTTGGAGTATCTGCGCGCGCTGCTGCACGAGGCGGATATTCGGCGCCCCGGTAATACGCTGTGGATTATGGCCAGTCCAGGAAGTGCAAGTCAAAATGTCGACTGGCTGGCGCAGCAAGGCATTGCGGTTGCGCAGAACTGTATCTACCTCGCTCCCATGTACGGAGAGGGAACCCTCTCTGATCCTGCCCTGCTGGAGACGCTGGAGCAACTGCGGCCGCAGCATGTCGTCGTGACTCTGGGCGGGGGGACACAGGAGCGTCTCGGGCTTTACTTGAAACGCAATCTCACGTTCCTTCCCGCGATCCATTGCGTCGGCGCGGCTATCGCATTTCTCAGCGGAGATCAGGTGCACATTCCGGTGTGGGCTGACCGATTTTACCTGGGCTGGCTGTTTCGATCCCTTTCCGAGCCGAAGCGGTATGTGCCGCGTTACTGGGGTGCGCGTAAGTTGTTTGCGCTGCTGCTGCGTTACCGGGACCGCCTGCCTGAGCTGAAGGCGCAGCTTTGATTATGGTCCGATCGTGCGAAGGCGGCGGGGAGAAGCGGTGTTTGGCGGCACTCTCCTACGCAGCCAAACGGCTACACTAGATTCATGATCGATGAAGCTGCCTTTCGCCGCGAATCCGACCGCGCCCTCGAAGCGCTTAAGCAGTCTCTCATCGCTGCGGAAGATGACGACGGCACCTTCGAGTTTGAAGACAACAACGGGGTGATGAACATCGTCTTCGGGAACGGCTCGAGCAAGTTTGTGATTACGCCGAATACCCCCATTCGGCAGGTCTGGGTGTCGGCGCAGGCTACCAGTTACAAGCTCGACTGGTCGGAGACGCCAGGCGCTTTCACGCTGCCTCGCACCGGCGAAACACTCCGCAAACTTATCGAGCGTCTTCTGCGAGAACACCTCGCGGATCCCAGCATCACTCTCGCGTGAATGCTGTCTTCGTTCCATCTGTGAAGTCTGAGGGCTGCGTTCGAAGGGCTTAGAGCGGCTGATTTCTGGTTCTGGCATGTTAATTCGAGCACAATCATTGTGTACATCGCTGCTGAATCCACTTACATTAAAGCCAAGTCTCCACGCAAGATGTCGCGTATAACACCACCTCTCGACGCATAACGTTCGCGCAGCAGAACATCACCGCCTCACGCTTGCTCCACGAGCAAAGGGATAGCCGTCATGCCGCTGAAGCTATCGGTAGCCATCATTACGCGGAATGAAGAGGCGAACCTGGCGCGAACATTGGAGAGTGTTCAATTCGCCGATGAGATTATCGTCGACGACTCCGGCTCGACCGACCGCACACTCGAGATTGCCGCCTCCTACAAGGCCAAACTGTACCTTGAGCCCTGGCGAGGCTTTGCGGGACAGAAGAACTTTGCGATCGAGCAATGCAAGGGAGAGTGGATTCTTTCTCTAGACGCCGACGAAGCTCTAAGCCCAGAGCTGCAGTTGGAGATGAGGACGCTGCTCTGCGCTACGCCGGAGGCCGATGCTTATCTGCTTCGCCGCCGCAATATCTTTCTAGGCCGCTGGATTCGTTATGGCGGCTACTATCCGGATGCCAAGCTCCGCCTGTTCCGCCGTTACTCGGCGAACTTCGCCCCGCCCGCGCGCTTCACCGACCGGCCCGTTCATGAGACCGTTGCGATTCAGGGCGCTTTAGAAACTCTCCACCACGACCTCATCCACTACGCGTATCCGACCGTCGAGAATTACATCGAGCATCTGAATCACTACAGCACCCTCGGATCGCAGACGCTGCTCGACCAGGGGAAGATCAGCCGGTCCACGCTCGACTTCGCCGGAAGTGTTCTGTTCTATCCCATCCTCGTTTTTATTCGTGACTACATCCTGCGGCTCGGCTTTCTGGACGGTCGCGAAGGTCTTCTGCTTCACCTCTATCATGCGATCTACATCAGTTGGCAGAGCGCCAAGGCTTGGGAGGGAGGAGCAGAAGACTCCGTGGAGGTGAGCCTTGCGGAGGAGAAGAGCTTCTAAGGAACCTCTGATTAAGTCTGAAGTAATGGATTGCGGAGCGGGTTTGGTGCTGAGCATCGGGAATATAGGTAGAAAGGTATTAAATGTATGGGCTGTGTGAACGGTGTCGGGATCCTTCGCTGCGCTCAGGATGACAGCAAAAGCAGGCGCCGCTGACAACATACCCACGCTACGCAGGTGCTTCTCGCCCACTGCTGATAAGCTGGCTGTCGGAGAAGAGCCAATGTCTTTGCGCCTGCCGCGACTGCTTGTGATTGTCTTGTTTGTTTCCGCTGCCAGCGCGGCCACTGCCCATGCGAGCAATCCGCTGAAGAGGCTGGAAATCAAGCCGCTGAAGGGCGCAAATAACTCGGTCAAAGTCAAGACCGATAAGGGCGAGGTCGAAGGCGAACTCACGGTCGACAAAGTGGTCATCGCCTTCAAAGGCATTCCGTACGCCATGCCGCCGGTTGACGATCTGCGCTGGCAGCCTCCTCAACCGGCGGCGAAGTGGAGGCATACGCTCTCCGCGAAGCAGTTCGGGAGCCGGTGCATTCAGGCCGCCGCCTACTCCGACATGACCTTTCGCGATCCGGGTCAAAGTGAAGATTGCCTGACCCTCAACGTCTGGGCGCCCTCCAAAGCCAAGCGCGGCAGCCTGCCCGTCATGGTGTGGATCTATGGCGGCGGATTCGCCGCTGGGGGCACCTCCGAGCCCCGCCAGGACGGCCAGTTTCTCGCCCGTCGCGATGTCGTCATCGTTTCGATGAACTACCGCCTGGGCATCTTCGGCTTCTTCGTCCATCCTGAGCTGACCGCGGAGTCGCCCCACCATGCCTCAGGCAACTACGGCTTGCTCGACCAGACAGCCGCACTTGGGTGGGTGAAGGACAACATCGCGAACTTCGGCGGCGACCCTAACAATGTCACCCTCTTCGGCGAGTCTGCCGGCTCCTTCTCCGTCAGTGCTCAGATGGCTTCGCCTATGGCACGCGGCCTCTTCAGCAAAGCCATCGGAGAGAGCGGAGGCGCCTTTTCGAGCGACACGCTTCCCTTCGAGAGTCGCAGCATGCGCGAAGAAAAAGATCTCGCCTTCGCCAAGGCGGCCTATCATACGGGAAATCTTGCCGAGCTGCGCAAGCTCTCCGCCGATGAGATCCTGCGAGGAGCCAAGGAGAATGCCAGCTCGCCCAGGCCGCAGTTTCTCCCGGACGTAGACGGCTTCTTTCTGCCTGACTCAGTTCCCAATATCTATGCCGCGGGCCACCAGGCTCATGTACCCCTTCTCGCGGGTTGGAACGCCGATGAAGCGCGCAGCCGGGTAACGGCCGCTAAGATTCCTACAACTGCAGAGAGCTTCTCCGCTGCTGCGCATATAGAGTTCAAGGATCGGGCCGAAGAGTTTCTCACCGTGTACCCGGACTCGAACGACGCTGAATCGGTCGTCTCCGCGGGCGATTTCGCGGGAGACCGCTTCATCGCCTTCTCCACATGGAGGTGGCTCGAGGCTCAGGTGAGTACGGGAGAGTCCCCCGTCTATCGCTATCGACTTGATCTTGGCTCCCCGGGCGACAAGTACCACCCTGCAGCCTACGGAGCCTTTCACTCGGACGATATCGAGTACGTCTTCGGCACCCTCGACTCCCGCAATCTTGCGGTCTGGAGGCCGGAGGACCGCAAGCTCTCCGACCAAATCGGCGCGTATTGGACCAACTTTGCGCGCACCGGAGATCCGAACAGCACGGGCCTCGCCGAGTGGCCCACGTACAACGCAAAGGGCGGTTGGCAGGTGATGCATCTCGACGCGATCTCGCAGGCGCGCCCCGATGCACATCGCAGCCGCTATCTCTTTCTCGATACGGTGTGGAGCAGGCCGGTGGAGTGAGGCTCTTCGCGCCGCGGATGCGATGGATTGACCCTTTCCCGTATACTCACACCGCATGGCGAATCCTCCAATCCGGGTGCTCGTAGCCAAGCCTGGCCTCGATGGCCACGACCGCGGAGCGAAGATTATTGCTCGCGCGCTTCGCGATGCCGGTATGGAGGTGATCTACACCGGTCTTCGCCAGACGCCGGAGATGATCGTTTCAGCCGCAATTCAGGAAGACGTCGACTGCATCGGACTGTCGATCCTTTCGGGCGCGCACAACGTCCTTGTGCCCCGTATTACGGCCCTGCTCCGAGAGCAGCGGGCCGATGACATTCTGCTGGTTCTCGGCGGCACCATCCCGGATGAGGATCAGCCGAGGCTGAAAGAAAACGGCGTCTCGGCCATCTTTGGACCGGGAACGCCGCTTGAAAACACCGTCTCCTTCATCCGCGAACACGTCAAGCCGCGTGGTCTGCTTACCACTTAGCACTACCAGGGCAGCGGCTTGCCCATGTGAACGAAGGTGCCCGTAGGGCCGTCTTCCGGCAGCGTAGCCAACTGCACTGAGGTCTTCGCCCCATCCACAATCTCCATCTGCGCGCCCTTGCCGCCCATATCCGTCTTCACCCAGCCGGGATGCGCCGAGTTCACCTTGATCTTTGTCCCCTTCAACTCATGCGCCAGGTGAATCGTGTACGAATTCAGCGCCGCCTTCGACGTATCGTATGCAAAGGTTTTAGCATCGTAGACGAACGATCCTTTGGTCGCATGCAGCGTCAGGGAAGCCAGAATGCTCGACAGGTTCACGATCCGTCCCGCCTCACTCTTCCGCAACAAAGGCAGCAGCGCCTGCGTCAGTCCCACCACCGCAAAGAAATTCGTATCGAATGTCTTTCGCAGCGCATCCTCTGACGTCGTGCTCGTCTCATTGCCCTTGCGAGAATCGAGGAAAACTCCCGCATTGTTGATCAGAATATCCAACTTGCCAAAGTCCTTCTCGATCGTCTTCGCAGCCGCCGCGTAGTCTTTTGCGTCATCGACATCCAGCTTGATCGCGCGCGCATCGACATCCTCCTTCTTCAACTCCGCCGCCGCGGTCTCGCCCTTGGCTGCATCGCGCGCGCCCACCAGAACCGTAACTCCCAGCTTGCCCAACTGCCGGGCCGTCTCGAGACCAATTCCCTTATTCGCTCCGGTGATCAGAGCAACTCTCTTCGCTTCACTCATGCACTCTCTCCTTGCTCGCAGCGATGTGCGAGCCGCTTATAGGATGAAGCTGTGCGGCGAAACGCTCCGCATATCTCTGCGGTAGGGATCGTTTTTTCATACCGCCACCAACTACCACATGCGAGGTTTCGCCTTCGCACAGCAGCTGCCTGTCTTCCGCCCGCAGAATTTTATATTCGAAGCGGACCAGCACGCCGCGTGCGGCCAGCAGCCGAGTCTGAATGACCAGCTCATCATCGTAGCGAGCGGGATAGCGATACCGCACATGCGCATCCACCACGGCAATTCCGCAGCCGTCTTCCTGCTCCAGGCGCTTGTAGTCCAGTCCAAGCTGGCGCATAAACTCCACCCGCCCCACCTCGAACCAGATGAGATAGTTCGAGTGGTATACCACGCCCATCTGATCGGTCTCGGCATACCGCACGCGCACCTGGGTCTCGCTCACAGGCTGGTTGCTTCCATTTACAGTCATCCGTTCAGTGTACTCATCGGCGAGGAGAGCAAAGCGCGAGCCTTCCCGCTCACCTCTTCCAGAGCGGCTTTCTCTTTTCGAGAAACGACGCCACTCCCTCACGAAAATCGTGCGTTTCTCTCGCCTTGGCATTGGCGGCCAAAGCGCGCGCGATCGCCGCGTCCAGCCAATCTTTCTGCTGCGCGGCGAGCAACCGCTTGGTCGCCGCAATCGACTCCGGACTGTTTGCTTTCAGCATTCCAGCCAATTCCAGCGCCCGTGCGGTCAGTCGCTCGGCCGGAAGAACCTCATTCACCAGCCCTAGCGTCAGCGCGTCCTCACCCGTAAAGAACCGGCCCGTCAAGAGCAGATCCCGCGCCCTCTTCTCTCCCACCTGCAGCGTCAGGAACACGGAGACCAGCGCCGGCACAAATCCGATTCGCGCCTCCGTGTAGCCGAACTTCGCTCCCGGCCCGGCGAGGGTAAAGTCGCAGATTGTTGCCAGCCCTGTTCCACCAGCGATGGCAGGTCCCTGCACCACGGCGATGGTCGGCTTCGGCAGCTCATAGAGCGTGCGAAACAACCGCGCCACGCGCTGCGCATCCGCCGCATACTCCTCCCCCGACCTCCCGTTCATCGCCTGCAGCACGCTGAGGTCAAGCCCGGCACAGAACGCTTCGCCTGCTCCGGCAAACACCACCACCCGGCAGTCCGAAGCCGCGGCACCCTCCATCGCCGAGATCAACTCCTCCTGCATCTCGGGCGTCATCGCATTGCGCCGCTCCGGCCGATTCAACGTTACCGTGCGCACGCCATCTTCTTCCGTCACCAGAATCGCTACATATCCCACAAACCCTCCACGGCGCCATCGAGCCTTGCGACTTCTACTCTCCAGCTTTACTGGATGCTCATGCCGAACTTCTGCGCGATGCCCGCGCTCGCAGTCAGCAACGCATCCAGTGGATGCAGCGGCTCAAGCTGCGCGCCAAGGGCCTTCAACTCCGCCAGCAGGGTCTCCGTCGCCACATTGCCCACCAGCGTGTCCTGCGCAAAGGGGCAGCCGCCCAGGCCGCCGAGTACCGCATCGAACCGCCTGCACCCGGCCTCGTATGCCGCGCGAATCTTCGCTGCCGCCTGGTCCGGCCGCGCGTGAAGATGCACGCCGATCTCCAGTTCGTCATGCACCCCGACGACACAAGCCACCACATCGGCGATCTGCTGCGGGGTAGCCAGCCCCACGGTATCCGAAAGCGAGATCTGCATCACCCCGCTCTCCGCCAGCAGATCGCAAGCCGTCACAACCTCATCGATGTCCCACGCATCGCCGTACGGGTTGCCAAAAGCCATCGAGATATATGCCACCACATCCAGCCCCGCCTTATCCGCCAATTCCCCCACCTTCTCCAACTCCTCCAGCGACTCCTCCGGCGTCTGCCTTTGATTGCGCTCCAGAAATCCCGCCGAGATTGAGTACGGAAACCCGAGCGTCTGCACGCTTCCTGTCTTGATCGCTCTCTCCGCGCCTTTTTCGTTCACCACGATTCCAATGATCTCCACATCGTCCGGCGGGTCGAGAAGTTCGAGCACCTGTTCTGAGTCCGCCATCTGCGGCACCGCCGACGGCGACACAAAGCTCACCGCATCGATGTGCTTGAACCCCGCCGCAACTAGCACCCGCAGATAGTCCGCCTTCAACTCCGCCGGCATACTTTTCGGCAGCCCCTGCCACGCATCCCGCGGACACTCCACAATCTTTACTAAATCCATTGCCACAATTGATTCCCCAGTCTGTGCAGTTGCTGCTCTATGTTGCAATCGGCTCCGTCAGTGAAGATGTATTCACGTCTGCAAAACACCCGGATTGAACTTCGGCACGTCAGGATTCAAGCTCGCGGCCTCGAGAGCGGTCATCAGCACCTCGCGTGTCTTTGCCGGATCGATGATGGCGTCGATCCAAAGCCTCGCCGCCCCATACCTCGGGTCAGCCTGCGCATCGTAGGATGATTTGATCTCGTCATAGAGCGCCTTCTTCTCCGCCTCCGAGAGCACCTTGCCGCCGCGCTCCATCTGCTTGGCCCTCACCTCAGCGAGCGTGCTTGCTGCCGAAGCCCCGCTCATCACGGCATATCGCGCCGTCGGCCAAGCGAACAGAAACCGCGGATCGTATGCTTTTCCGCACATCGCATAGTGCCCTGCCCCGAAGCTCCCGCCTACGATGACCGTGATCTTGGGAACAACCGAGGTCGACACAGCAGAGACCATCTTTGCTCCTGCGCGGATGATGCCGCTCCATTCCGCATCTTTGCCCACCATGAACCCATTCACGTCATGCAGAAAGATGAGCGGCACCAGGCTCTGGTTGCAATCCATGATGAATCGGGCGGCCTTCTGCGCGCCATCGGTATAGATCACTCCGCCAAACTCCGTCCTCTTCTCCCCCGCCTGCGGCCCCACCGCCACTGTCTGCGACTGATGCATCTTCTGATTCGCCACAATCCCTACCGCGCGGCCGCCAATCCGCGCATACCCGCACAGCAGCGTTCGTCCGAACTCCGCCTTGTACTCATCGAACTCGCTGCGATCCACAATGCGCGCAATCACCTCGCGCATGTCGTACACGTTGCTCGCCGCCTTTGCCGGATCGGGGTCGATCAACCCATACAACTCCTCCGCTGCATACCTCGGACTATCCTTCGCCGGATCGAACGCCACGCGCGAAAATACCTCCGTGCCCCCTGAGCCCTCAGCCCTCAGTCCTGAACCCTGTCTCTGCCCGATCTTCCCCACCAGAGAACGTAACCGTGCGATGCACAAATGATCGTTCGGCTCCTTGAAATCGACCGTGCCCGAGATCTCCGCGTGCATCGCGGCGCCTCCAAGCTCTTCCGCTCCGGTCTTCTGTCCGATCGCGGCCTGCACCAGCGAAGGTCCGGCAAGAAACAATCCCGACCCTTCCGTCATCAAGACCGTGTCGGTCATCACGGGGAGGTACGCGCCTCCCGCCACACACATCCCCATAATTGCCGTAATCTGCGGCACGCCCAGCGAACTCATCACGGCATTGTTGCGAAACACTCGCCCGAAGTCGTCGGTATCGGGAAAGACGTCTTCCTGCAGCGGAAGAAACACCCCTGCGGAGTCGACAAGGTACAGCGTTGGAATCCGGTTCTCGAGCGCAATCGTCTGCGCCCGCAGCACCTTCTTCGCCGTCATCGGGAAGAACGCGCCCGCCTTCACTGTCGCGTCGTTTGCGACAATCATGCAGAGCCGTCCGCTGACCTTTCCAAGTCCAGTGACAACTCCCGCGGCCGGCGCCCCGCCGTAGTCGCCATACATCCCGTACGCAGCCCAAAGCCCCAGCTCCAGTAATTCTGTCCCTTCATCGAGCAGCAGCTTCAGCCGCTCCCGCGCCGTGAGCCGCCCCTTGGCCCGCTGCGCCTCTGCCGCCTTCGCGCCGCCGCCCTGGCGCATCGTGCTCTCTTCGGTCCGCAGAGCCTCCATCAAAATCCGCAGTGCCTCACGATTTGCGACAAAGCGCGTCGCTCTGGTATCCAACTTCGTCATCAACCCGTTTTCCAGCGTATCCAATTCCCGCTCCTCCGCTTTCCGCGTCAACTCCGAAAAGCGGTCAAATTAGCATCTTAGTCAAATCTCGCGGTACGCGCTTTTCCGGTGCTGCCCGGCAGTCGTCCGAAGCGGTAGCTTAAGCTAAGAGATAAGGACGGGACCTTGGGAGAAGAATGAGAAGGATCTTGCATCGGTCTCGGCTGCTCCTGCTCGCCTGTGTGCTGGCAAGCACTTTCACCGGGCTTGCTCGCACCGGCCGCCAATCGAGCGCAGCCGTTGACCAGGCCATCGAGAAAAATGTCGGCAATCCTGTCGAGGTTCATCAGTTCTTCACTCGCCTTCAGCAGGCGGCCGCCCGGCAGGACAAGGATACGGTGGCCTCCATGGTCCGCTATCCCATTACGGTCAAGCTCAACGGAAAGAGCACGATCCTACGCACCCCGCGTTCCTTCCTCGAGCACTACGACCGCATTCTCACTCCGGAGATCACTGCCGCCATTGCGCGGCAAAGGTATGAAAACCTCTTCGTCAACTATCAGGGGGTCATGATCGGCAACGGCCAGGTCTGGATCGCAGGCATCTGCCGCGACAAAGCCTGCAAGGAGTCGGACATCAAGATCCGCACCATTCAAAGCACCGCCCATCTCAAGTAAGATCCATGTGTGCGGTCTCTTCGCCACTCGGTAGAGCCGCACGCCGCTCTGGCCTTCAGGCATGCTCCGCGCGTCCAATGAGAGGAGGCCTTTGGATGACAAAAAGCCGCGGCGTGACAGAACCCTGGATTGCCACGGAAGCGATCGTCACTTCGTGCCGCTATCAATCGCGGGGGCTCAGCACGATCGCCTTCGGCTTCCAGACCACGCAGAGGTTTCGCATCACATTCGACTACTACGCCCACGGACAGCTTTACTCCGGCGAGTTCGACTCCCGCACCGCCATCCCTCAGAACGAGGGCTTCTCCATCACCTACAATCCGCTCAAACCCGAGCAAAACAGCCGAGGCCGCGATTCAGGTGCAAGCGCCAGCACGACCAGGTCTCCGATCCTGACAGTTGGCATTGCAGGGTCGATCCTGCTTTCGCTGGCATGGCTCGTCGTGCTTCGAAGTTGTCGCTAGATCGAGCCGACATTGTGATCGTAGTGCCGGCCATCCTCGGCTCTGTGAGCAGGCTCTAGCCGACGGCTGCCATGCAACGATGACGAGGGCTCAAGCGGCACCTGCCAACCCCAGGGCTCCCGCTCGCTGCTGCATGGCGCGCAGACAATTTCCCACATGCTCTTCCACGCTCAAGCCGAGCAACTCCGCGCCAAGCATGATGTCCTCTCGCGAAACCGCCCGCGCGAACGCTTTGTCTTTCATCTTCTTTTTCACCCCACCGACCTCCACCTCGTGGATCGATCGGCTCGGCTTGACCAGTGCACAGGCGGTCAAAAAGCCAGCCAGCTCGTCGGACGCAAACAGCGCCTTATCGAGATGCGATTCGCGCGGCGTTCCCGAATAGTCGGCGTGCGCCAAGATCGCATGCAGTATGTCTTCCGGCCATCCCATCTCGCGAAGATGAGCTACGCCCACGAAGGGATGCTCCTCCGGCGTGGGGTGCCGCTCGTAGTCCATATCATGCAGCAGCCCCGCGCAGGCATACCTCTCGACGAACTCCGCTTGATCAGCTCCGCTCAACCCTAACCGTGCTGCCTCAAGCGCACCGTAAGCCTCCGTGCACACCGACACCGCCATGGCATGCTTCCGCAGGCTCTCGCCCTTGGTCCACTCTTCGAGCAACACCATCGCTTGCTCTCGTCTAGGCTCATGGCTCATCGCGCCGTCTCCTTTGTCCTTTGCTGCTTCTTCCTCAAACGCTACGCTGGATTTACCATCTTGGTTCGACTTCGGTTATTTTGGGTCTTTGACCGATTATCCACGGCATTCCTCTTGACTCGTCTGCATCCCAGTGTCAATCTAGGCACATCACACGCTCCGTTATCGGACATGTGCCGGGTCCTTGCTCTGGGTCCCTTCGCTACACGACAACTTATGGCAACCATGATGGCACCTGTCGAACAACGTGAGGTCCTGCGTTGCGACCACTGCAGTTTGGTGCAGTTCCGCACAGCGAACGCAATGTGCCGGCGCTGCCGCAAATGCCTCGAGGTCGAAGAGCCCGAGCCGGCACCCGCACCGCTGGCTCTCGTTCCGCCGCCGGCAGCTCAGGAGGGCGGTTTGCAGGTGGCGACCGCAGTTCGCGATCTGCGTCACGTCCGCAACTTATCCCAGCGCCAGCTCGCTGCCCGCATGGGAGTGCCGCGCACCTACATCTCAAAAATTGAGAACGGCAAGGCCATGCCGACGCTCTCCTCGCTTGACCGGCTCGCCCGCGCGCTCCAGGTCGACATCTCTACCCTGCTGCGCGACTCCAACACGCGCCATCAGGATGAGACCGCGGTGCTGATGACAGATCCATTCCTGGCAGAGATCGCACTGTACACCTCGCAGCTCGATGCCCTGCAGCGCTCCATCTTTTTGAATCACGTTCGCGAACTTGCCGCGGGACGGCGCCGCACCGCGTAGCGCGCTCCCGCAAGTGAAGATCATTCCCTCCGGAGAGCGTCTGCAGCCATTCAGGCGCTCTCCTCTCCGCAATCTTTGAGCGGTGTTCTCCCGCCCCAGAATGAATCCTCAGAGCCCGATTGCACGCGCCACATCGGTGTGCTAGCGTCAGTATCTGCGAGGTCGTTTTGCGGGCATCCACTCCCCCATCGAATCCTAACCGGGCACACGAGCTCTCCTCCGAAGAGCGGGCTGTCTATCGCCAGTTGGACCCGTCCAGGATCCCCCAGCACGTCGCCATCATCATGGACGGCAACGGCCGCTGGGCCGGCAAGCGCTCGCTGAAACGCTTTCTCGGCCACCAGAAGGGTGCGGAGTCCGTCCAGTTCGTCGTCGAGACCGCCTCGCGCATCAATCTTCCCTGGCTTACCCTCTACGCCTTTTCGCTTGAAAACAATCTGCGCCGGCCCAAATCCGAGGTCAGCTTCCTGATGAAGCTGCTTAAGAGTTATCTCGTCGGAAACGTCAAGCGGATGAACGACAACAACGTGCGCATGGCCTACATCGGCCGCACCTACGATCTTCCGCAGGAGGTCCAGGACACGATGCAGTGGGCCTCCGAGTCGACGGCGAAGAACACCGGCACCACCCTTACTCTCGCGCTCAACTATGGCGCGCGCTCCGAGATCGTCGACGCGCTCCGCACCATCCTCACCAATCTCACCACCGAAGCCCACACCCGCGGCTGCTCGGTCGAGGACCTGCTCGGCGCCGGCGCGCTCGAATCGCTCGATGAGGCGACGATCGCGCGCGGCCTCTATACCGCTCACATGCCCGACCCTGATCTCGTCATTCGCACCTCGGGCGAGCAGCGCATCTCCAACTTCCTTCTCTGGCAGATCGCCTACTCTGAGATCTACGTGACCGACCGTCTTTGGCCGGACTTCAACGGCGTCCATCTCCTCGAAGCCATCGGCGCCTATCAGCGTCGCGAACGCCGCTTCGGCGGCCTCGGGGAGAGCTTCACGGACGAAGACCTGAACAACCTCGAACCTGCCGAAGACGTAGCCGCCGAGATCCAGGATCATCTGCTGTCGAAATCGGAAGCGAAGATCGAAAGCAAAGCCGACCCGCTCTTCACCCGTCCCTAAAGGCGCCTCTGGCGGACGCAGGTCATCGTGCATTCGATCGCAGTGAGCGACGTGCACCCAGACGAGATGCTAGGGAAGGTCCGTCGCCGCAGCAAAGCTCAACTGGTGAATTGCCGTCCAGGTCTGCGCATACGCATTCAGCGCATCCGCGGTGACCGCGCGCGACTCCCGCAGCGCATCGAGGTAGTCGATCAACGCGAGCCCCCCATGCTGGTAGCTGAATTGCGAGATGTCCAGCACGTCCTTCGCCTCGTCGAGATAATGCCCGTTGTAGCGGTCCGAGAGCACCTTGGCATTGACGTAACCCGCCCACGCTCCATCCACGTCGGCCACCACCTGATTCCGCGTCGCCAGTTCCGTAAAGCGGCTTCCCTGAGCGACATATTTACTCGTCTCTTTGTTGCCCTGGTTGCGGTCGAAGATGCGGATGGGAATATTCAGGTTGAACCCTGCCGAATTGTACGTACCGCTGCGGTCGTACTCTCCTTCGAGCGTCGGATCCGCCGTCCCATTCGCGTAGGCTAGCTTCACGTTCGCGTCCGCAACCGCCACCCCAAGCTGTGCCGCGTGATAGTCCGGACGCGCCGCGAGAGCCTTCTGCTCAAGCGACTCCATCGTTCCCGACACCACCGGCGGAACCACATCGCCGATCACGTCGAAGTCAGCCCGCGGCTTATCATAGCCGAGCAGCGCCTGCAGCTGGATGCTCGCCTGTTGCCCGTTGGTCACCGCATTCGATTCGTCGGACTCAAACTGCGCCAACTGCAGATCGAGCCGCTCGAAGTCCAGCTTCGAGATATCGCCCGCCGTGTAGCGGTCGTGCCCGATGGCCAGCTCTCGCCGGTAGTCGCTCAGGTTCTCATCCGCAAGCTTCTTCGCCGCTTTCGCAACCACAAAGTTGGTGAACGCCTCCCGCACCGCCAGAATCGTCTGCTGCTCCTGCAGGTGAAACTGCGCGTCGGTCTGCGCCGTCGTCGAGCGCGCGATATCCAGCCGCCAGCGGCGCTTCTCCCCGCGCTCGAACAGCCGCGACAGCTGCACGGCATACGCGTAGGGGTTCGAAGCTCCCTCCGCCGGCAAACTTACATTGCTCCCGACAAAACCAAAGTAGGGATTCGCCCGAACCCCCGCCTGGAGCTCCTGCGCCTTGACCGACAAGAGATTCTGCTTCGCCGCCAGCAAATTCGGATTCTTCATCAGCGCCAGATCGACCGCCTGCTGCATAGTCAGCGTGGCAGCTGCCTGCGACCCTGCTGGCGAAACACCAGGAGCGGGCGCAGGCACGGCGGGCGGAGCAGGTGCCGGAGGCAGCGAGGTCTGCGTCCATCCTGCCGAGCACAAGCCGGCCGCGCAGACTGCGACTACAGACCATCGGCGCACGCACGCCATCCTCCTCCCTCCGCCTGACGAGAAGGAGGCGAACCCCTCACGCACTAAGCGCAGCACATGCATCAGTTCTCGAACTCCGTCTCGGGACTCGGCAGCACATCATCCGGCCGTGCAATCCACACATAGAGCGTCGGCAGCAGAAACACGCTGATCAACAGCGCACCGACCAGTCCGCCCACGATCACGATGGCGAAAGGACGCTGTGAGTCAGAGCCTATGCCGTGCGAGGTAGCGGCAGGAAGCAGGCCCAGGGTGGCGACGAGCATCGTCATCATGATGGGCCGCAAGCGCAGAACAGCGCCTTCAATAGCAGCTTCTTCGATGGAGTGGCCGCGGACACGCATCTGATTGATGTACTCGAGCATGATGACGCCGACCTGTACGGAGACGCCGAAGAGCGCAAGAAAGCCTACTCCGGAGGAGACCGAGAAGTTGGTGCGCGTGAAGAACAGCGCAACTAAGCCGCCAAGGGGCGCCAGGGAGACGTTGACGAGGATGAGCGTGGCCCACTTGCCGGAGTGGAACATGGTGTACAGGAGCAGAAAGATAAGGAGGATGGTGATCGGCAGGACGAGCATGAGGCGGCGCGAGGAGCGCTTCTGACTCTCATATTCTCCCGCCCAGTCGGTCTTGTACCCCGTTGGGAGCTTCACCTGCTCGTTCACCTTCGTGATGGCTTCTTCTACCGTGGAACCGAGATCGCGGTCGCGAACGCTGTATTTGATGGCGACGTAACGCTGGCCGGCTTCGCGATAGATCTCCTCTGCGCCGTCTTCGGTTGTGATCGTTGTGAGCTGAGCGAGGGAGACGCGCTCCCCGCTTGAAGAGAGCAGGCGAATATTGTTGATGGCATCTTCGGTATCACGGTACTTCGGCAGATAGCGAACGACGACGTCGTAGCGCGCCTCCTTGTCGAGGACCTGACTGACAGCGTTGCCTCCGACGGCGGTCTGAATCGCATCCTGAACGTCGGCCACGTTGATCCCATAGCGGGCAGCGGCTGCGCGATTGACGGTGTAGTTCAGGTTTGGCTGACCGATCACGCGGAAGAGGCCAAGGTCCTGAACCCCCCGAACTTTACTCATGACCGAGACAATCTCATTGCCCTTCTCTTCGAGCGTCTTGAGGTCGTCTCCATAGATCTTAATGGCGAGTTCGCCCTTGACTCCGCTGACGGCCTCTTCCACGTTGTCCGAGATCGGCTGGGAAAAGCTCCACTGAACACCCGGCGTCTTATCGAGTTCGCGCTCCATTGCAGAGATGAGTTCTTCTTTGTTCTGCCTGAAGACGGGCCGCCAATTCGCTTTCGGCTTGAGATCGACAAAATATTCCGTGTTGAAAAATCCGGTCGTATCCGTCCCGTCGTCGGGACGACCGGTCTGGCTGACCACTTTATACACTTCGGGGAACGCCGAAAGCCTCAGCCGCGATTCGTTCATCACGCGGAGGCTTTCGGTGGGACCGGTCGAAGGCGCAAGGGTTCCACGCACCCAGATGGAGCCTTCGTCGAGGTGTGGGAGGAACTCGGATCCGATCGCTCCGCTGAATCCAAGGAACAGAGCGAGGCCGAGAGCAACGCCCGTGAGAGAGAACGTCACCAGGCGATGTTCGACCGCCCACGTAACGGTTTGACGATAGCGAAGGTTGAGCCATGTCATCACCGGGTTCTCCCACTCCGTGGCTCCGTTGGGGAAGAGCAGGCTTGAGAGGACCGGAGCCAGCAGCAAAGAGAACACGAGCGCGCCGAGCAGAGCGAAGCTCACCATCCAGGCCATAGGCCGGAAGAGCCGCCCCTCGACCGCCTGCAGCGTAAAAATAGGCAGGTATGCCGTGATGATCATGCCGCGCGCGAAGAAGACTGGGCGCTGCACCTCATGCGAGGCCTCGCGGATCTGTCGGGAAGGAGAGAGTGAATCTTTGCCTTGATGACTGAGATGGCGAACGATGTTCTCTACCATCACCACCGAGCCATCTACAACCATGCCGAAATCGAGCGCGCCGAGCGAAAGCAGGTTTGCTGGAATGTGCAGCAGGTTGAGGCAGATTGCTGCGAAGAGCAGAGCAAACGGGATGGTGAGCGCAACGATGATTGCTCCGCGAGCGTTGCCGAGGAACAGGAACAGGATAACGACGACCAGGATAATGCCTTCGGTCAGATTGTGAAGGACCGTATGCGTCGTGTAGTGCAGGAGCTCGCTGCGATCGAGAAACGGGACGATCCTAACCCCAGGCGGGAGTACGTGGTCGTTCAGCTCGTTTACCTTGTTGTGGATGCTCTCCAAAACACCATCGGAATCCACGCCCTTCTGCAGCAGGACAATCCCTTCGACAACATCGTCGTTGTCGATGATCTTGCCATCTTCGTGACGAATGGCCTGCTTTGCACCTGGCTTGTCGACATGATCCACACAAGGATCAGTGGCACTGAACGAAGCTCCCGATTCCGGAGCCGGAGTCGTGCCGAAGCGGCAGGCCTTCCCGATCTGCCCGAGCCGAATCTTCGGGCCCTGTACGACGGTTGCGATGTCTTTTACACGGATGGGAGCGCCGCCTTGCGTCTTCAAAACGGTCTCTTCTATGTCACGTACGTTGCGGAAGAGGCCGACCTCACGCACATTCACCTGCTGTTGGCCCTGCTCGATGAAGCTGCCCCCTGCGTTTTGATTGTTGTTGGCGAGCTGCTGCTCGACCTGGCTGATGGATAGACCATAGGCGATCAGTTTGTCGGGATCGACGCGGATCTGGTACTCACGGGTCTCCCCGCCAAAGGTCGCAACGTCGACGACGCCCGGGACAGACTTGAACTCCTTGACCAGCCTCCAATCCTGCAGCGACTTGAGTTCCATGCTGTCGTAGGCTGGGTTGGTCGAGCGAAGCGTGTACCAATAGATCTGGCCGACCGGGCTCCAATCTGTCCCCATTTGAGGTTGAAGGCCGGCGGGAAGCGTAACCAGGCCGAGGCGCTGGAAAACCTGATCGCGATTTTCCTGGTTCACGGAATCGTCGTCGAACACCATCGTGACACTGGAGAGACCGGCCAGGGAGGTGGAGCGCAGATGGGCCATATGCGGTATCCCGGCCATCTGGATCTCGATCGGTGTAGTGACCTGCTGCTCGACCTCTTCGGCGGCGCGGCCGGGCCACTGGGTAATCACCTGGACGTAGTTATTCGCCACATCGGGGTAGGCTTCCACAGGAAGATTGTGGAAAGAGATGGCGCCCCACGCAAACAGAAGTAGGGACGCTCCCAGAACAAGCCAGCGATTGTTCAGTGCAAAGTCGATCAAGCCCCGAATCATCTACTGGTCCACCGTATTTTGAAGCGTGAGTACGTTGGCAACAACCGACTGACCGGGAGCAATGCCGGCAAGTATTTCCTGCATATTCCCCGGCAGCGTAAAGCCACTTGTCACGCCGACCCGCCGGAACGCACCCTGCCCCGCCGGCACATAGACCCAGTCCCGATCGTGCAGATGCAGCACCGCGGTAGAGGGCACAGTTGCATGCTCCTCCAGCTTCCCGCCATGCAGCGTCGCCGTCGCGAACATGCCCACGCGCATCAGCGTGCCCGGGTTCTCCACCTGAATCCGCACCTTCGCCGTCCGTATCTGCGGGTCGAGCACCGCGCCGATATCGCTCACCACGCCCGTCAGCACGCGGTCTGGATACGCAGTCAGCCGGATATCCGCCTTCTGCCCAAGATGCACCTGCGCCAGATCGTTTTCGTACACGTCGCAGACGATCCAAACATGCGATAGATCAGCGATCGTAAACGCGTTCGAGGAGCCCGAGTACGTCACTCCAGCCGCGCCCGCATTCGTGACGTTCTGGGCGATGATGTACCCCGAAGCAGGAGAGTAGACCTTTACGGCCGCGGCCGGATGGTCCTTATCCACGCCAAGCACGCGTAGTTGCTCCTCGGCCGCCACCAGCGCCGCCTTCGCATCGTCCTCCGCGTTCTGCGTCACCTCCACCTGACTGTTCGGAAGCGCGCCCTTCGAGTTCAGCAGCTTCGTGCGATCCAGCTGCACCTGCGTCAGGCGCTCATCGTTCACGGCCTTAAGGTACGCGCTGAAGGCGCCGGAGATGTCTGTGCTCTGCACCTCCATCAGCAGCTGACCCTTCTTCACGTAATCGCCGATGCGTGCATGGATCTCCAGCACACGTCCAGAGGCGATCGAGATCACAGGAATTGTCCGCGAGATGTCCGGGTTCACCGTACCCGTCACCTGCAGCGCCGAGGCAGCCTCATAGTTCGTCGCAGCGACCACCGTGAACCGCTCCGGATGATCCACCCGCACCAGACTCACATCCGTATCGGTCTGCACGACGGGAGTCGGAGGCGCTTCACTCTTCTCATCGGGCGGCTTGCCCTTGCAGCCCTCCAGAGCCCATAATCCAAAGCTCAAAAGAAAGATCGCGGACCGCCAAAGCTTACTTGAACTCATCGCGTGCTCGTCATTCCTCATAGAATCAGGTCGGTACTGTACTCATCCCAAGTCTCCGGCAACCTGCTGGGACTACGGCAGCAGACTTGCACACCTCTAGCGCTCGAAGTAAGAGCCGCGTATGCAAAGTAGGACGAAGCTGCGATGGATTTAGTCTACCGTCTGCCGAAGCTCCGCACGAGATGCAATTGTTGCAAGTACCAGCGATCGCCCGACACAGCCGGGTTCGACTTCTCGCGACCACGGGGTGACCAGCGAGGTTTCCTGACGATTGCCCTTCAAATCTAAAAGGAAACCGGCCCTCTCGACCAAAGCCGCGCGGCAACGAGGCGATCCCCCGCGTTCCGCTCCACTACTGCAAGCACGGAGGCCGAACCCCCGTAACATGGACCCCTAAGATCTTCCTGCCACCGCCTTCGCAGCTTGCCCGCGCCGTCGCATCGGGCTCGGTAGAGTTGTGCCCGATGCGAGGAATCGGTCAAGGTCATATCCCGCGGCTGCCGCAGCCCGGCATGCCTGCGCAACATACTTCGAGGCGCCATTGGCCTCCAGCTTCTTCCCTCCCTCAGCCGCGGCTATCAGCTCCGGCAACTGCAGCCAGCCCATCAGCTCCTCAAACCCCTCGCGCTGAAGATAGAAGATTCCGAACGCCACGTTGATCCCGGCGAGCCAGCGAACGTCCGGATCATCCCAGAACCGCCTGGACTCCACCGTCGCCCTCGCAATCTCCTTCTCAGGCGAAAGCAGCAGCCGCACCCGCGCCGCCGCGCGCCACGCATCCTCCCCCGCAATTCCCAGCGCGTCGAAGCTCTCAGCCAGACACCCGCGCAGCTGCAGCCGGTCGAACATCTCCCGCTGCCCCTCCTCATCGGGCAGGCTGCGCAGCACGATCCACGCAAGAATCGGCGCCCAGATGCGTTCCGGAGCCGTCCCCGCACTCTTCAGCGGAAGCACTGTCGCCGCCGCGTGAGGCCATTCGACCTTTCGCTTCTGCAACCCTGCGGAGACAGCGAGCGCCGCCTCCAGCCCCTGCCGCAGCCGGCGCGCATACGCCTCGTCTGCTGTTTCCACCGAGTGTTTGGTCTTGCGTGCAGTCTTGCCTTCGCTCTCGAGCGGAGCAGCGCCTACACGCTCGCCGCCGCTCATCTCCTTCCACTTGGTGTAGTAAGCCAGACTCTGCTGCACGAGCGCATCCAGCCGTGCGTCTGGGCCACGCCCGTTTGCGGTTTGCGGCGCGGCCTTTCCTGGTGAGTCCTCCGCCTTCGCAGCCTTGCCCGTCCTGCCGTTCACCTTGCGAGCCACCGGTTCCGGCGGCTTCAGCGACGCGCTCTTCTTCGCGGTTCGCTCCACACCCACGGCCCTCTCAACAACCTTCTTCACTCCCTTGCCCGCAGGCGCTTCGCTCACAGGTGCGCCGATGTTGTCCTTCCGCGCCTCTGCCATCTCTGCCAGCGCCTTCACGTTCTCCAAGGCAAGCGCCCGCCGCAGCGCCTCATGCAAAGGCCGCAGCCGCAGCTTCGAGATCGCCTCATCGAGACTTGGAACGCCGCCGCCGCCCTCGAGCGCATCGCACAACTCGCCCCACGGCTGCTCCGCCGAAGCCCGCCGCTCGCGCCAATCCTGCAGCGCCATGTACCCAAATCCATTCAGCTCAAACCACAGCCCGCGATGTGCGATCTCCTCCCCGCGCCGCAGATACTCGAGGCCTCGCATCGTATCGCGATACGAGATAAACACCGACTCATCCCACGGCAGTGCCAGCCCGTCGCGCAGCGACCGCTGCACCAGCGCTCCCGACCCCTTATCCATTGCCGCAGCCGAGATGTGGATCGTCCCCCGCGTGTTCTCATAACGATTGTTGTAGAGCAGCAGCGCCCTCTGATCCCCCACCCGATTCGAATAGGCGAACACGTTCTCATCCACCGTTCCGTGCTCGGTCCAGAAGTCGTACAGCACAAAGTTGCTGCTCTCCGCGAACAGCGGCCGGTTCTTCAGCAGCGGCGCAATCTCTCGCTGATGCCGCGCCAACAGGTCCTCGTTCGGCTTCTCATCCAGCCGCGGATGCTTGAAGTCCATCCCGTACCGCTCCGTCAGCCCCTCGATCTCTCCATGCGCAAACATTGGAAGTCCGGGCAGCGTCGCCAGCAGCATGGACGTCCCGAAGAATTTATCGCCGGTCCCGAACTGATCGATCGCCGTTCGCTCATCCGGATTGCTCATGAAGTTCACATACCGCTTCAGGATGTCCGGGTCGAACTCAATCGTCTTCTTCAGGTACGACCGGTACTTCGCATTCTCTTCATCGCGCATCATATTCATGAACGCGCTGTTGTACACGCGATGCATGCCGAGCGTCCGCACAAAGTAGCTTTCGAGCAGCCAGAACGCCTCGGCCAGCAGCAGCGTGCCCGGAACCTCCACCGCCACACGGTCCACCACCTCGCGCCAGAACTCGGCCGGCATCAGCGCATCGAACTCCTCCTGCGACATCGCGTTCTCCGATCGCGACGGAATCGCTCCCCCCACCCCGGGCAGTGGAAACCACAGCCGCTGCACATGGCGCTTGGCCAGCGTCATCGCCGCATCGAAGCGGATGATCGGAAATAGCCGCGCCACCTCGAAGATCGTCTGAATCACCTGCTCGCGCACCGCATGCTTCGAGTAATCGAGCTGCGCTGTATCGTTCCACGCAAAGGTCGTCCCATCGTTGCCGTGATACATGTACCGCGTCCTGCCGTCATAGTGCTGCCGCAATCGGAAGGCGACCGCCGCGTCGGTTTGGTCGTAGTAGTGATCGTCGATCTTGATCTCCACCCGGCTGTCGGTCGACAGATCCGGCCCTTCAAAACTGTACGACGGAAATGGGCTCTCATTGCGCGAGATGAACCAGTCCGGGTGCTCGATCACCCACTTTGAATCGATGCCCATATGGTTCGGCACCATATCGCTCGCCAACCGGATCCCATACGCCGCAGCGCGATTGCGCAGATGCTCATACGCGCTCGTGCCCCCCAGGTCCTCCGCAATCCGGTACTCCTTCAGCGAGTAAGCCGACGCCACCGCATCGTGCTGCCCCCGCAGCCGCTTGATCGTCTGCGAAGCCGTGCTGCGCTCCCACAGCCCAATCAGCCAAAGCCCCGTCATTCCCCGCTCCGCCAGCAGCCGCAGCTCTTCGTCGGGAATCTGGTCCAGCCGATGAATATGCCGCTGATACTTGCGCGACAACTGCTCCAGCCAAACATAGGTGCTCTTGGCCATCAGCACCACATTCGGCATCCACGCCTGATCCTGGCTGAACGCCTCATATTCGTTCAGCGGCGCCTGATGATCGGCCGCGTATCTCCTCCTTCGCCGCACCCCATCCGGACCCAGCTCATACTCGTCTTCGAATCCGACATACTCGTCGCCTGCAAAGCCCTCGGGCCGCCATTGCAGTCCTCCCTGCCCTCCTCGCCCAGTCCCGGGAGGATGAAACCGCATCCAGATCGCTATCTCCTCCTCGCGCAGCACATCTACCGCCAGCAGCACGCGCCGGACATCCTCCCCCAGGTACTTCACCCAGTGCTCGCGTATGTAGTCCAGTTGCCCGGTCAGCGAGTCCGGCGAAGCAAGCATCGGCGCGCGCAGCGCGTCGAGCAGCGTCTCTACCTCAGGCGCCATAGGAGGCCGCGTCGCGAAGTACTCCTTAAAATCCGCTGTCACGGTGGGATAGGCTGTCCCCCGCCTCAGCCTCGCGTCCTCGAACAACTCCTTGAAAGGCTTGAACGCCGTATTCAGATTTGCCAGCCACAGCAGCAGCAGCTCTTCCAGCGCCGCCTCCCGGTTTGGCATCCCTTCGGTCGTCCCCGCCAGCCACTTGGCCGCCGTTATCTCTCCGCGATACACCGCCACACTCGGAAACCGCTCCGTAAATGCAAGCAGCAGCCGCTCCACCTGCGCCTTCGGCACCTTCTTCTCAAACCATCGCAGCGCCTCGGCAAGTACCGCTGGATCGACGTCTTTGCGATACCGCGCCACCATCGCATGACTCAGCTCGTCGATCAAGCCCATCGCAAATAATGCGCCAGCATGAACCGGCTCCTTCTGCCCGGCGGCCTCGCGCATCGCATTCCACTGCGCCGCCAGTCTGCGGCTCGCTGCCAGGTCGCCAAACACCACATTGCCTGTGTAGCTGAACAGCAGATCGTCGAAATTAAGCTTTTCCCGCAGGCTGCGGGAGATATGAAATTCCATTGCACATGGCTCCAGGGTCGTTCTCGCTCGTCGCCCACAACGAGCCTTTCGTTCCTATCTTCTCTTAGGATGATTCCCGGCTTGGAATGATTCCCGCAGGTCACCGGCAGCACGAGCCGGCATCTCTTCAATCGCCTTTCCTCAGTCTACAAGGTCGGGCGAATAAAAATCCCGCCCCCCAAAGCCATGCCGCTTTGCAGGAAGCGCTACTCCGAGAAAGAAAAGCTCAATCCTTTGTCAGGCGATAGTAGATCACCGGCGTCACCACCAGGCTCAGCAGGATCGACAGGCAAAGCCCTCCGATCACCGCGATCGCCAGCGGCTGCAGCATCTGCGACCCCGCTCCCAGCGCGAATGCGAGCGGCAGCATGCCGCACACCGCCGCTACCGCCGTCATGACGATCGGCCGCAGCCGGCGCTGTGCCGCATGCAGCATCGCATCCCGCGCATTTGCCCCGGCGTGGCGAAATTTTTCATCCGCATCGAGCAGCAGAATCCCGTTCTTCGACACGATGCCGATTACCATGATCAATCCCATAAAGCTCGCGACATTGAAGTTGGTATTCGTAATCAGCAGCGCGAACACAACTCCGGCGATGGACAGCACCGAACTCGTCAGAATCGCAATCGGTGCGGAGAAGTTACGGAACTCCGTCAGCAGCACCCCGAACACCAGGGCCAGCGCCAGCACCAGCACACGCAGCAGGTCTGCGAACGACTTCTGCTGCTCCTGATAGGTCCCGCCGTACTCCACCCGCACCGTTGAAGGAATATTCAGTGCTGCCACGGTCGACTTCACCTGCACCATCGCGCCGCCAAGGTTCGATCCTTCCAGCCGCCCGCTCACCGTAATCAACCGCTGCAGATTTTCCTTCTTGATCTCGTCCTGCGGCGGCAGCTGCTCTACCTTCGCCATCGAGCCCAGCGTCGCCGTCTTGCCCGTGCTGCTGTTGAAGACCGTGTTCTGAATTGCGTCGAGCGAAGCGCGATTGGCATCCGGCAGCCTCACGCGAATCGTGTACGGCCGCCCATTCAAGATGATCGGATCGTTCGTCGGCAAGCCATCGAGAATTGAAGTCGCATCTTCGGCGACCTCGGTTGGCGTAAATCCAAGCCGTCCTGCCACCACAGGGTCGATGGTAAAGTTCGTAGCCGGACCGCTGATCGTATTGTCGATCCCGTTCTGCGTATCCACCACTCCCGGGATCTTCGCAATGGCATCGGCTACCCTCGGACCCAATTGGTGCAGCAGCGTCGTGTCAGTCGAAAACAGCTTGATCTGAATCGGCTCCGGCGAGTTCGATAGGTCGCCGATCATGTCCTGCAGCACCTGCGTGAACTCCACATCGAGCGCAGGCTCGGTTCGCTTAATCTCATCGCGAACATCGGTCATGATCTCATCGATCGAACGAGACCGCTTCGTCTTCAGCCGCACGGTGAAGTCGCCGTAGTTCGCCTCCGTCACCGCTGCGAGCCCCAGTTGCAGCCCGGTGCGCCGCGACGTGATCTCCACCTCCGGCACGTCATGAAGGATCTTCTCCACATGCAGCAAAATGCGGTTCGTCTCAGCTAGCGATGTTCCCGCGGGAGTCAAATAATCGAGAATGAATGCGCCCTCATCCATCGCGGGCAGCAGGTCCGAGCCCAGCGCCCCATAGGCAAAATACGCTCCTACGATCAGCACCAGACAAATCGCGGCCAAGGCCAGTGGCTTTGCCAGCGCCCACGTCAGCACACGCTCATGCACATGCAGGACGCGCCGCATGATCGGCCCGTCCTCTCCGTGCTCTGCCCCTGTCCTATGCTCCGCGGTGACCGGCTGTTCGCCCGACCGAATCTCCGCACCCGCCAGTCCCTCTTCCTGCGCAGCCGCCCCAGCCTTCTTCGACTTGCGCAGGAAAACAATCGCCAGCGCCGGCGTCCAGCTCAGCGCCAGCGCGAGCGAAGTCAGCAGCGCCGCCGTCATCGTAATCGCCAGCGCACGGAAAAAACTTCCCGTCACCCCCGTAATGGAGATCAGCGGAAGAAACACCACCACAGGCGTCAGCGTCGAGTAGACCAGCGGTATCGTGATCTCGCTCAGCGCACTCTTCACCGCCTCCACCCGCGACTGACCGCCATCGCGATGCACCACGATGTTTTCAACCACCACAATCGCATCGTCGATCACCAGGCCGATCGCCGCCGCCAGTCCTCCGAGCGTCATCAGGTTGAACGACTCGCCGATCAACCACAGAAACAGAATGGTCACCGCAACCGTGACTGGAATGACGAGCCCCGCGATCAGCGAAGAGCTCCAATCCCGCAGGAACAAGAACAGAATCAGACACGCCAGAGCAAGCCCGATCAGAATCGCGTCGCGGACGCTCTTGATGCTCTCCCTCACCAGCTCCGACTGATCGTAGAACGGAGTCAGGCTCACACCATTAGGCAGAGTCTTCTTCAGCTCTTCGATCTTCGCCGCCACTGCATCGGCCACAGCAACTGTGTTGCTCGCCGGCTGCCGCGCAATATTCAGCAGCACCGAAGGAACCCCGTTCGCCCTCACCATCGTGTAGACCGGCAGCGTCGAAGGCTCGACTGCCGCCACATCCGCGACGCGCACCGGAGCGCCCCCCGCCGTCGTCTTCACCACCAGGTTGCCAAGCTCCCCCGCGCTATGCGCCTGCGCTCCGATCAGCCCGAGGATCAGCTGATGATTCGCGTCATAGAGCCCAGGCGAGTCAATGATGTTTGACGCCTGCACCGCATTCACAAGATCGAGCAGCGTCACACCCGTCGTCTGCAGGCGCGCCAGGTTCGGGATGATATGAAACTCCGGCACCTGTCCGCCCTGTACCGTCACCGTGCTTACCCCAATGACGCGGTTCAGCGGCGGCTTCAGGCTGTACGTCGCAATCTCCCAAAGCCGTGTCTGCGGAACCGTGTTCACCCCGCGATCCTCTGCCACGAGCGCATACCCAAGAATCGGAAACGTCGCGAACGTAAGCCGGTTTGCGGTAATCTTTGCCGTCGACGGCAGCGCCTGCTGCACATTCGCCAGCGCCGCATCCGCCAGTTGCAGCGTGCGGAACATATCCACGGACCAGTCGAAGAACAGGCTGATCTCGGCCGATCCCCGGCTCGTCGTCGACCGCACCGTCACCAGACCAGGCACACTGTTCAGCGCGTCTTCGATCGGCTTGGTGATCGTCACCTGCATCTGCTCGACCGGCATCACCCCGTTATCGACGCCGATCACCACCCGCGGAAAGTTCGTATCCGGAAACACCGAGATCGGCACCTGGAAGGCCGCATACACGCCCGCGAACGTCAGCACAATCAGAAAAAAGAAGATCGGCTTGGAGGCGCGCGTCAGCCAGAAAGCCTTTTCCGTCTGCGTAACCTCGAGCTCTGGTGTCGCAATCATTTCTCGTCGTCCTTACCGCTCTTATCGCCTTTGCCGCCCTCGGCATCGTCCCCGCCAGGCGCCCCGATCTTTACCTTGGTCCCGTCGTCGAGCCCATAGGCCCCCTCGACAATCACGTTATCCGCCGACGTCACCCCTTCGAGCACCTGCACATCGTCCTTCGTCTGAATCCCCAGCCTCACCGGCCGCTTGTGCGCCTTGCCGTCCGCGCCCATCACCATCACCGATTTCGTCGTCCCATCGTCAGCCGTCTGCACTGCCATCGTCGGCAGCAGCAGTGCATTCGAAACACTCCGCCCTGCCAGGAACGTATGTACCGATGTCCCAGCCTTCAACTTGCCGCCGGCGTTTTCCGCCCGGAGCCACACCTCGACGGTCGTGCTTCCTGGGTCGAGTGCCGGGCTGATCAGCGACACCTTCGCCGTCACTGGCTCCTTCACTCCTGGAACATCAATCGAAGCCTCCGAACCCAGCGAAAGCTGCTGCGCCTGCATCTGCGAGATGTGCAGCTTGGCAATCAGTGCCGACGTATCCATCACCGTGACCACCGGTGTACCCGCTGCCGCCGTCTCCCCCGCAAACAGCGGCCGGTCGGTCACGACGCCCTTGATCGGGCTGCGTATCTCGGTGAAGCTCAACTGCGCCTGCGCTCCCAGGTACTTGCCCTTGGCCGAAGCCAGTTGGCCCTCCGCCGTCTTGAGCGCCGCCTGATTGCTCACCAGCTTCAGCCCTTCCAGCCGCTGCTTCGCAATATCGTACGCGGCTTGCGACTGCACCAGCGTCGCCTTCGCCGTATCGAGATCGCGCCCAGGAATCGCACCCTGCGCAAACAACTTCGTGCGCCCATCCACAATGCTTTGGTCAAGATGGAGCGTCGCCTGCGCCTGCGCCACATCCAGCTCGGCCTTCCTGTAATCCTCAGGCACCGTCGCGCGCGTGGCCGTCTCAAACCCCGCCTGCGCCGCTGTATAGGACCCCTTGTTGTCGAGTGCCGCTGCCTCCAGATCGCTGTTCTGTAACACTGCAAGCAACTGCCCCTGCTTCACCTTCGACCCGCGCTGCACATAGAACTTCTCCACCGGCGCCGTAATCCGCGGCGCAATCGCGGCCTGCGCCAGCGGCGCCAGCACAGCATCGGCTGCGATGTCCTCGGTGATCGTGCCCGTCGTCGGATGCGCGGCCTGCACCGAGACCTCCGGCGTCGGCGCCGCCTCCTTCTTGCTGCAGCCGGAAAGCAGAAGCGTGCCCAGAAAAGAGGCAGCACACAGCACGGCAAGCGCGATGTTCCATGCAGAGTTTCGAGTGCGAGCTATCATCACATCGTTCCTGTCAGCAGTTGTAGATTTGCCAGCGCCGTGCGGTAACGAACCATCCCATCCTCATGCGCAAGCTCCGCAACGATGAGCGAATTCTGTGCATCCACAACCTCGAGCACCGTCGCCTCGCCATCGGTATAGCGCAGCCGCGTCAGCCGCAGGCTCTCCTGCGCGGTCTTCACGCTCAGCTCGAGCGAATCAATCTGGTCCCGGGCCGTTGCCGCCTCGGCATAGGTCTCGTTCAGCTGCGCGATCAACCGCCGCTGTGTCGCGCTCAGTGTCGTGCGCGCCGCGCCCAGCAGAATCTCGCTTTGCTTCACTTTGTGCGCCGTCGAAAGCCAATCCCACACCGGTATATCCAACGTCGCCCCGGCCGAATAGCCGAGGTTCGGCAGATTATCCGCGCTCCGTTTCGCGAACTGCTCCGCATCGATGCCGTAGGTGTAGTTCAGCGCCAGGTCGGGCAGATACGCCGCCTTCGCTGCCCGTACGTCGAGCGCACTTGCACGCAGGGAGGCCAAGGCGCTCTGGAGCTCGGGATTGTGCAGGTGGGCCGCCGATTCGACCTCGGCCAGCGTACCCAATGCCGGAGGCGCCGTCGGCGTCGTCAGGCTGTACGGCGAACTCGGGTCGGGGAACAGCAGCACGCCCAGCTCGAGCTTCGACCGCTGCTGCTGCAGCTGCGCGTCGGCAAGATCGCGCGCCCGCTGCTGCTGCTGCAGCTGCGCCTTCACCACGTCGGCGTGCGCCGCTTCCCTGGCGGCCTCCCGCTGCTCGGTCTGTCTGGTGAAGTCGTTCGACTCGTCCGCCGCCCGCTGAGCCACGCCCACCTTCTCATCGGCTGCCAGCGAGCCGTAAAAGAGACTTACCACCGTTCCGACCAGGCCGCGCCGCGCAATCTCAAACTCCGCCGAAGCGACTGCCGCCGTTGCCTCCGCGCGCGCCACCGCGGTGAACTGCTGCACCCCGATCGTCTCCGTGACGATCCCCTGGCTCGCGTACTCGTGGACGGCATTGTTCGCGATGAATCGCGGCGCTGACTGAATTCCTCCCACCCCCGGATGATTGATCGCCCCGTTCGCATTCGATCCATTCGACTGCGTGAATACATACGCGTTGTGATAGATGGCAGTCGGCAGCAGCGCCGCCTTTGCGATGGCGACATCGAGCGAGCCCGTCCGGCTGGCCGCATAGGCCGCGGCAAAGCTCGGCTCGCTGACCTGCGCGCGTTTGATCGCATCCTCCAGGCTGACCGCGAGTGGAGACGCGGCGGGCGCAGACGCCTGCGCGGGGGCAGCAACCGCGGGCGTGGCGGCCGCCTGCTGCGCATCCAGCACAGCAGGCACTACACCCGTCAGACACACCCCTAGCGCAACGTACAGTAACTTCATCCCTCAAGTCCTTACTCGCGGCCTACGACCAACACCGTGAAGCTGCCCGGCAAGATCGTTGGACGCGGATGAGGCATCGCCGCCGTCGCCGCAGGAGCCGGACCGAACTGCGCCGTTACCAGGTAAATACGCCCGTTGGCAGAATCGAAAGCCATCGTCCGCGCCCCGCGCTCGGTCTTCACCGTCTGCAGCACCGGATAGCTCGTCCCGCTTGCATCTACCACCGTCAGCGTCCCATCTCCGTTCGACGAGAAGGCCAGCTTGCGCTCCGCGTCGTACCCAGCCGCATCCGGTCCATCGCCAATCGGCGGCGTCGCCAGCACCTTGCCTGAGTCCGCATCGACCACCGCCATCTTCTTGCCATCGCACACCGCGAACAGACGCCGTCCCGCCTCATCCATCGCCAGCCCCGAAGGCGAGTCGCAGCCCGCCAGCGGCCATGTCGCCGTCACCTTCTTGGTCGCCGCATCCATCCGCACAATCTCGTTTTTGTCCTCGATATTCGCAAACACTGTCCCCTTGCCGTCGGCCACCGGGAACTCCGGCTTGCCCGGCAGCGCGATGGTCGCGATCACCTTCCGCTCCGCAGTGTCAATCACCGAAGCATTGCTGCTCCGCCCATTGAACGCCCACACTGTCTTCGTCACCGGCTCAAACGTCATTCCATCCGGGTTGGTTCCCGTTGGAATCGTGGCCAGTTTCGCAAGGCTCGACCGGTCAAACACGATCACCGCGTTCGCCTTGCCGTCGCTAATGTATCCAACTTTGCCGTCCGCATCAAACACAACGCCGTGGAGCCCCTGCATGCCGGTGATGCTCCCCACCATCTTGCCCGACTGCGTGTCGACCACCTCAAGCTTGGTCGCATGTGTGACGTACAACCGATGCGCCGGCGCATCCGCCGCAAGATAGTCCCAGCCGCCTTCGCCGCCGATCGTCCAGCGGTCCAGAATCTTGTAGGGCGCCTGTGCCGCCGCGAGCGTTGGCACTGCCGCGGCAAACACAATCGAGCCGCTCAAAACGATAGACTTCAAACCCACACCCTTCCGATTCATCGAAACGCTCCTGTACTGCTTGGCTGTTAAGATTCAATCTCTCATCCCTACCTTAATCCATCCTGAAGAAGCTAAACCCTCGCCCGCACAGGCAAAGCCTTCCCAATCTTCGGAGCTGCACGGTCCAGCCCGGCCGGCATCCGCACCGTCACCTTCGTGCCTACATTCACCTCGCTCTCGATGCTGATCTCCCCGCCGCATCTCGTCACAATCGCCTTACAGATCGCCAACCCCAGCCCCGTGCCACCCGTCTGCCGGCTCCGCGACCGGTCCTCCCGATAAAAACGGTCAAACACATATGGCAGCGCCTCCTTCGCGATCCCCGACCCATCATCTTCCACCCGCAGCTCCGCCGTCTCCTGCTCTTGCCTCATCACCACTCGCACCTCGCCGCCGCCTGCGCTATGCTGCATCGCATTCAAGATCAAATTCGAGCACAGCAGCCGGAGCTCCTCCGTCCCGGCCGTCACCACCACCCGTCCCTCTGCGGCAACCCGCAGCTTCAGCTCCTTCGCCGCAGCCATCGTCTCGAACTCCTCCGCCGCCTCTCGCACCGATTGCGCCAGATCCGCCTCCGCCACTTGCTTCTCGCCGCGCACCTCATCCTCCACCCGCGCCAGCGTCAGCATTCGCCCTACGATCTCCTGCATACGCTCGCAATCCAGCGACGCCCGCTCCACCCCCGCCTCATACTCCTCCGCCGTCCGCCGCCGCATCGTCATCAACTGCAGTGAAGACTTCGTTACCGCCACCGAAGTCTTCAGCTCATGCGCCGCATCGCTCACAAACTGCCGCTGCTGCACAAACGACCGCTCGAGCCCGCGCATCACCGTCTCAAACGCAACCGCCACCGGAGCCAGCTCCTCCACCCTGCGCACCCGCTCCGACGGCGCAAAGTCCCATGACCGCACCGACACCCCCGCCGCCTCCGCCGCCAGCTCCCGCAGAGGTGCAAGCCCTCGGTCGAGCATCCAGAAGATCAGCCACCCGGAGACAGCGAGCAGCGCCAAGCTCCCCGCCGCATAGAACGCCACCGTCCGCCACACCGCCCGCCACACCCCGCCCGTCGGTGATCCGTAAACTACGGTCACATAGCGCGGAATCCCCCCGCTCTTGTCCCCCGGGTCCACCATCCGCAGGCCGCCCATCGTCAACACGCGGTACGTCCTGCCGCGCAGCCGCAGCTTCGAAAAACTCACCGCGTGCAGACTCTCCTGCGACAAGCCCACGCCCGCCCAGTTTGCCGACCGCCCCAGCAGCCGTCCTTTCATGTCCGACACCTGATAGATATCCGCCGCCGGCAGGCTGATCTCGGTCCCATCGAGCATCACGTTGTCCTGCGCGTCTTCCGAGTCCTGCACCGCCCCCAGCAGTGAGTCCGCTCTTCCCCGCAGCATCACATCGAAGGACCGGAAGTGCGTATGCCGCTCATACACCACCGCGAGGCCGGTAATCGCGAGAGCCATCACCGATTGCACCAGCAGGACGGACATCAGCAGCCGCCGCCGCAGAGAGTATGTCTTCACCGCGTTGCCTCCCTGTCTTTAAGATCCCCGCCTCTGAGATCCTTATCTTTCGTGTCCGCGCCTCTGGGATCCGCGCTCCTCTGGTCTCCGTCTCTCGCCTCCGCGGCCTCCAGCAGCCTGTACCCGCGCCCGCGTAGCGTCTCAATGCTCGGCTGCCCTGTCGCTCCATCCAGCTTCCGCCGCAGGTTCGAAACATGCGCTTCGATCACATTCGAATGGTGCTCCCAGTTGTAGTCGTACAGATGCTCCAGCATCTCGCGCTTGGATACGACCACCCGCGGCCGATGCATCAGGTACTCCAGAATCCTATATTCGGTCGGCGATAGCTCGATCTCCTCGCCCGCGCGGCGCACCGTCTGGTCGATCGTGCTCAACTCGATGTCTGCCGCCCGCAGCATCGCGTCCGCCAGACCCTTCGCCCGTCGCACCAAAGCCTTCGCTCGCGCAATCAGCTCCCCCAGATCGAACGGCTTATTGAGATAGTCGTCCGCCCCCGCATTCAGCAGCTCCACGATCGAACGCGGCCCTCCCCCTTGCGCGGTCAACACCAGCACCGGCGTTCTGTCCCGCCGGCTGCGCAGCCGCTTCAGCACCGTCATGCCGTCCACCACGGGAAGCATCAAATCAAGCACGATGAGGTCGTAGCAGCCATTCCCCGCCAGGTCGAGCCCTATCGCTCCGTCCTCCGCGCAATCTACCGCGAATCCGGGACCCTCTCGGAACGCCGCGCCGATATTCTGCGCCAGCCGCGTCTCGTCCTCGATCAACAGCATTCGCATGCTGCCCATTCCACCACATCTCAGCTTAAAAAATCCTGAAGCCGCTCTGTTCCCATCGAAGCCAATGTACCAACCCGCCTCGAACAACTCCCAGCCGTCATCCTACGCAGGAAACATCTCGCCGCCGTTGCCGTTGCCGTTGTCTTTCTAGTTGTCATCCCCGAAGGAGATCTGCTTCTGCACTTGCCCTAACTGGCATACGCAGAGAATCTGCCGTCCTTTTTGCCCGCATACGCGATGACGCACTTACTTTTCTGGTTGTCGTCCCCAAAGGGGATCTGCTGTCCTCTGCGTCAACACTTAAACTCCACGTCTAGCAACCGAGAGCACTTCGCTATACTCACCCGTTTCCTCGGCTCTAAGCCGCCGCCTTCTCTACCGGCGTAGACGGCTCCTCGGACAACTCCTCCAGGCTCTTACCCTTGGTTTCGGGAAGCAGGAAGATCGTCACCACCAGACCCAGCACGCTTACGATCGCCGCCGCTCCCTCCGCCGCCGTCAGCCCATGCCAATGCATGAAAAAGGGAAACGTGAACACTCCGATGAAGCCGCCGATCTTTCCCGTTGCCGCGGCAATCCCGTGTCCTGTCGTGCGCACCTTCACCGGAAAGATCTCCGAAGGATAGACAAACGTCGTCGCATTCGGCCCGAACTCGGTGAAAAAGTAACTGAACCCATAAATGATCAGGAACGTATACGTCAGCTTCTCCACGTTGGGAATCAACGCCAGCAGCCCGAACGCCCCGGCCATCATGCCAAATCCCAGGCACTGAATCGTCTTCCGTCCCAGCCGATCCATCGTCAGCGCCGCCACTGCATACCCCGGAGCCGCGAACACCGCGAAGATTCCAAGCTGGGTCAGCGTCTTCTGCAAGACACTGTGGCTGCTGCCCAGCGCCGAAAGCACCAGCGGACTCGACACCGTATTGCCGTAGTACGCAAAGTCCAGCAGAAACCACGCCGCGCTCGTCCCCACCAGCCGTGACAGGATCATCTTGTTGTCCACCATCCGGTGAAATCCATCCCAGAACGACACCGAATGCGTCTTCTTATCAAAGTGCTGCGACTGCTTGAGCTTGCCCGACTCGTCCTCCTCATGTCCGGAGGCCTTCAAGAATCGCGGCGTCTCCTTTAGGTGGCGTCGCGACCAGTACACCGCCAGCGCCGGAATCGCGCCGAAAGAAACCAGAATCCTCCAGATGATGTCGTGCGAGACATGCGTCGTAAGCAGCGCCGCCGCGAACAACGGTCCCACAATCAGCCCTGCCGCTTGCATCGCGAACACCAGCGTCACCAGCATCCCGCGATGTGCCTTGCCCGCGTACTCACTCATGATCGTCGCCGACACCGGGTAGTCCCCGCCGATGCCTATCCCGAGGATGAAGCGGAACCCGATCAGCCACCAGATATTCGGCGAAAACGCACATGCAATCGCCCCCGCCGCAAGCACCAGCACCTCCACCCCATAAATTCGCTTGCGCCCGACCATGTCCGCCACTCGCCCAAACAGCAGCGCGCCGATCGCCGACGCCAGCAACGCCGTCGAGTCCACCAGGCCCTCCTCCAGCTTGCCCACATGCCACATCGGCTTCAGCAGCGCCATCACCACCCCGATGATGAACAGATCGTAGGCATCGGTGAAGAAGCCCATGCCCGAGATCAACATGATCTTCCAGTGCTCTTTCGAGATCCCCGCGTTGTCCATCTCGGAGAAATCGTGCTTCCCGGCTTCAGCTTTGCGAGCATCAATCGGCGTGGCCATACATCACCTCAACTCCGACAGATGCCCGCAAATATGAAAGCTGCATGAAATATGCTGGCAAATCGCCTAATTCGTTGCACGGCTGCTTCTCGGGCCGCGTCCCACGCGAAACACCTGAAATGCGCCGCCGTCTACCGCCCGAGTAGCCCGCCATAGAGTTCTATCGTCTGAACCGCGATCGCGGACCAGGAAAATCGCTCCTCCACCCGCCTGCGCCCCGCCTCGCCGAACTGCTTCGCCTTCGCCGGATCGCCCAGCAGCTCCGCGATCTTCTTCGCCAAATCCCGCGAAAAACGATGCGGGTCGGAAGGAAACTTGGTCGTCGGATCCTGTTCGAACGGCACCAGGTAGCCGGTCACCCCGTCCTCGACCACTTCGAGAATCCCCCCCGTCGCGCTCGCCACCACCGGCACGCAACACGCCATCGCCTCAAGATTGATAATTCCGAACGGCTCGTACACCGACGGACAGCAGAACACGCTCGCATTGCTGTACAACTCGATCGCCTCCGCCTTCGACACCATCTTCTCGATCCAGATCACCCGCGGATTCAGCGCCCGCGCGGCCTCCACCATCTGCCGCATCTCCTCCGCGATCTCAGGCGTATCGGGCGCTCCCGCACAAAGCACCACCTGCGTCTCCGGCGGAAGATAGCGTATCGCCTCCACCAGATGCGTGACGCCCTTCTGCCGCGTAATTCGCCCCACAAACAGCACATACGGTAGCGATGGATCGATTCCATGCCGCGACAGCGCTCCCGTCTCCAAGGTCTTCCTGTACTCGTCCAGATCGATCCCGTTGTAGATCACGTGAATGCGGCTCGGATTGATCTCCGGGTAAGCCTGCACGATGTCATCCCTCGTCCCCTTCGAGACCGCGATCACCGCATCCGCATTCAGGATCGCTGTCCGCTCCATCCACGAACTCATCGCATATCCGCTTCCCAGCTGCTCGGCCTTCCATCCGCGCAGTGGCTCCAGACTATGGGTTGTGAGCACAAACGGAATCCCGAACAGCTTCTTGGCCCAGAAGCCCGCCATCGAGACATACCAGGTATGCGTATGCACCAGGTCGATGCTAGCCAGATCGTCCATCTGCGCGAGATTGAGACTCAGCGCCTCGAGCGCCGTCTTGTACTTGCCTTGGGTCTTCTGCGTAATCTGAGACCACGGCTCCGCACCACGAACATGCAGACGCCCCTGATCGAGAAGCTGCTCTCCCCAGCAGTGCACCTCCACGTCGATCGTCTTGGCCAGCTCACGGCTCAGATATTCGACATGCACGCCAGCTCCACCGTAAACATGGGGCGGGTACTCCCGCGTCATCAGACCTACACGCACATCATCCTCCACGAACCGATCCGAAGCGCGCAACACGAACGGCTCGCCAACATCATACCGGCTCACAACTTTCGCGGACGCAAGCATAGGCTGACGACTCCAACACTCGATCGACAAGGCTCGTTCTACCCCGCTGCTGCCGATGCTTTCCTGCGGTCCTCTGCCTTTTGGATCTGCTGCTCGTCCAGTATCGCTACACTCACCATGGACCGCTTCCACAGGTGCGAAAGGCTCCAAGCCGCATATGCCGGACAACTCCGAGGCAACCATCACGACAACCATCGCCCATCCGCAACGTATTCTCTCCGTCGACGTCGCCCGCGGCGTCACCATCGCCTTCATGATCCTGGTCAACGACCCCGGCGACTGGAGCCACGTCTACACCCAATTCGATCACTCCGCCTGGAACGGTTGGACCCTCACCGACCTCGTCTTCCCCAACTTCCTCTTCCTCATCGGCGCGGCGATCGTCTTTTCCCTCCAGTCACGCATGGCGCGTGGAGAGAGCCGCGCGAAGCTGGCCGCGCACATCCTTCGCCGCGCCGCCATCCTGTTCGCGCTCGACCTCTTCCTCGCCGCCTTCCCGCACTTCGAACTCACCCAGCTCCGCCTCTTCGGCGTCCTCACCCGCATCGCCCTCTGCTATCTCTGCGTAAGCCTGATCTGCCTCGTCACGCGCAGAATCCAGCTCCTCGCCGTGATCGCCGCGACTCTGCTGATCTCCTACTGGCTGCTGCTGCGCTTTGTTCCCGTGCCCGGACTCGGACTTCCCGGACGTGATATCCCGTTCATGGACCCCAACGCCAATCTGACCTCCTGGATCGATCGCGCCTTCAACGGCGTCACCCAGCGCCTCCTTCACACCGGCCGCCTCTACCGCGGCACTCGCGATCCCGAAGGCCTGCTGAGCACCCTGCCGGCCGTCGCCACTACTCTGCTCGGTGCCATCGCCGGCCTCGTCCTGAAGCTCCCCAATATCCCGTCCACTCGCAAGCGCAACCTGCTCGGCCTCGGAGCCGTTCTCTTCCTCACAGCCGGCGAGCTCTGGAACGTGAGCTTTCCCATCAATAAAAATCTCTGGACAAGCTCCTTCGTTCTCTTCACCGCCGGCTGCTCTCTGCTCGGCCTCACGCTCGCCTTCTGGTTCGTGGACGAAAGGAAGACTCAGGAACGAAGCACCATCGCACGCGCCATGCTGTGGCCCTGGCTCGTCCTCGGTTCAAATGCCATCGTCGCCTACGTCATCTCCGAGCTTCTCAGCGAGATATTGACATCGATCACGTTGCAGAACCGCGGCACAACCATCACCGCAGCGGCTTGGATCTATCTCCACCTTTTTTCGCATGGACGTTCCACCGAGCTCACCTCACTCGCCTTCGCCATCGTGTTCACCGCAGTCTGCTTTCTCCCGAACTGGCTCCTGTGGCACAGACGCATCTACGTCAA
Source organism: Edaphobacter sp. (assembly GCA_965277545.1). Lineage (GTDB taxonomy): Bacteria > Acidobacteriota > Terriglobia > Terriglobales > Acidobacteriaceae > Edaphobacter. The sequence continues at coordinate 2,578,340 of OZ255826.1, read as the reverse complement.
AATCTAGAAGCCGTCCTCCCAACCACCGCTCCCACCTCATGCCGTCCTCCTGAACTCAAGCGAAAGATCCCGATAGACTCCACACACCCGTACCGGCAAAACCTCTCGGCCAGTCCTTCGCAAGCGATCTGCTGTCTGCTCAAGGTAAAGTCACTTTGCAGCCGTAATCTCCAGCCGCATCAGCACCGCATCCTCCGCCGGGTCTCGGTAATAGCCCGCCCTGCGCCCAACCGCTTCAAAGCCCAACCCGGTATACAACCCAATCGCCCCAACGCTGCCCGCCCGCACCTCGAGCTGCACCTCTGCCGCGCCCCAACCCCGGCTCCAACCGATCACCGCTTGGCAAAGAGCCCTCCCCGCACCCTTGCGCCGTGATCTCACATCCACAACGACGCTTTCCAGATCCGAAATCCCCGCAGCCCCACCAATCACCATCCTTCCCACCGCAAAGCCCACCAGAAGACCATCCGCCTCCGCCACAAGGAGGCATCGCCGCACACTCCGATCCTCGCCTCCGCTACCCAGGATCGCGTCATATTCTGCCTCACTCCAGTGCGGAGCCTCCGGCGCAGCCCGCTCCAAGGCGATCACCTGCGCGACATCCGCAGCCTCAGCCTCACGCACGAGCAAATCCTTCATCGCGGCTCGGACGCACTCGCTGGCGCCGCGGCATACACCCGGCGCAGATAGTTCGCGTCCAGCAGGCCAACATCGTCAAACGCACCCGCTTCCATCCGCCTCAACGCCATCGGCCAGGCCGCACCGGCACCCGGCTCCTCCACCACGCGCGGTTCCAGCGCAGCCAAGTCCGCTGCCACCGCCGCCTGGCAGACGACAACCACACCCACGCTCGCCGCCGCCATCAACTCCGCCCGCGAAAGCAGAGCCTCCCGAACGCACACGCCGCCCTCATACTCCCCAACGTAGAACTCCCCACGCCCCGCATCGAGAACCGCATACACCAGCCCATTCTCCTCGACAGATCCAGCCAGCACCGCCAGCCGCGATACCGCAATCACCGGAATCCCCGCCGCCTCACTCAACCCCTTCGCCGCACTCACCCCCACCCGCACCCCGGTGAAAGATCCCGGCCCATGCAGCACCACAATCGCGCTCATCTCACCCAACATCCAATCCGCGCCCAGCAGCAGCCTCCGCACCGCCGGCACCAACCGCTCCGACGAACTCCTTCCGGGCAGCCGCTCCGAAGCAACCACGACCTGAGCCAGCGACGTATCCGCCAACGCCACACTGCCCTCGTCCCCCGCGGTATCGATCAACAGCAGACGCATCAGCCTGCAACCTCATGCTGCAACTCGCCGTCGCCCACGATCTCCAGCAGCACGCCGCCCGTGCTCGCCGGATGCACAAAGAAATAACGATGCCCCCCAGCCCCAATGCGCACCGCATCGCTGGCCAGCCGAATCCCCTCGCCCTGCAGCTTGGCAAACATTGCATCCACCCCATCGACATGGACCGCGATATGGTGAAGCCCCTCCCCATGCTTCGCCAGATACTTCTGAACCACAGAACTCTCTTCGGTCGGTTCCAGCAGCTCGATCCGGCTCTCGCCCAAAGGCAGCATCGCCGTCTTCACCCTCTCATGCGCGACGACCTCCTCGTGGCTCACCCGCAGCCCCAGCTGCTCATAAAACCCTCGCGCCTGAGCGATGCTCTTCACCACGACCCCCAGATGATCCAGCCGCAGCCCTGAACCCACCGAGCCGGCTACCACCAGCCGCTTCGCTTTTATCTTTTTGTCCAGCGCACATAGCCGCACCGTCTCCATCAACTGCGCTATCCCCTCGCCCGTGGTCGCTACCGTCCGCACCACCGGCGCCGCATCCCCACCCGCCGCCAGGCTCTGCACCGCAACAATCTCCCGCTCCATCTGCTCCGCGCCGCCGCGATCCGCCTTGTTCACCGCGAACACATCGGCGATCTCCATCACGCCCGCCTTCAAACTTTGCACATCGTCACCCATACCAGGCACCAGCACCAGCACCGTCACATCCGCCAGCCCAATGACCTCCACCTCATCCTGCCCGACGCCCACCGTCTCGATCAGAATCGTCTGACATCCCGCCGCCTCCATCACCACGCACGCATCCGCCGCTGCCTCCGCCAGCCCGCCCATCGCCCCCCGCGACGCCATGCTCCGGATATACACCCCCTCATCGCCGGCGAATCCCTGCATCCGGATCCGGTCACCCAGCAGCGCCCCTCCGGTGTACGGACTCGATGGGTCCACAGCGAGCACGCCCACGCTCTGCCCGTCTGCCCTCAGCCAGCGCACCATCTGGTCCACCAGCGTGCTCTTGCCTGCTCCCGGAGGTCCCGTCACGCCGATCCGCACCGCGCTGCCCACAAACTGCCGGCAAGCCCGCGCCAACTCGCCCCCCAGCGCCGTCCTGTCCTCCACCAGCGACACCGCCCGCGCCAGCGTCCGAACGTCACCGCTCCGCAGTCGCTCCACCATCTGTGCGACCTCGTCTTTTGCCGCTTTGCTCGGTTCCCTCACGACAGCGATCATATCGCGCTGGAGACGCATCGCATCTCAATCCAATGTAGCGGCCTTTCTCCGCGGCGAAGTCTCCATCCGCTTCCAGCAAGCAGAACCCGCCGGCGCAAAGCCTCTCGTAGGCCGCTCGCCGCCGCAGGCCGCCCGAGACGCATCCTCCCAACCCACCCTTCCCACGGCGGCACCCTACGCTAGAATTACGCGGGAGTTGCAACTAAATGCCGATCCGCACCGAAAGCCTGTCGCATCCCGGCTTCAGCTCTTCCGTCCCCGACAGATCCAGCCTGCGATGGTTCGTCTGCGCCCTGCTCTTCGCCGCAACCACCATCAACTACATGGATCGCTCCGTCCTCTCGCTGATCGAGCCGCTGCTTCACCTCCCCTTCATGGGCTGGGTCCCGCACCTCGACCCAAAGCTCCAGTCCGCCTACAACCTCAACTACGGCCACATCATCGAGTGCTTCCAAATCGCATACGGTATCGGCCTGCTCACCGCCGGCCGTCTCATCGACCGGGTCGGCACCAAAATTGGATACGCTGCCGCCATTCTCCTCTGGGCCTGCGCCTCCATGAGCCACGCCCTGGTCGGGTCGGTCGTCGGCTTCTGCATCGCACGGGCGCTGCTTGGTCTTGGTGAATCCGGCAACTTCCCAGCCGCCATCAAAGCCACTACCGAGTGGTTCCCCAGCGAAGAGCGCGCCTTCGCCACCGGCCTCTTCAACTCCGGCACCAACGCCTCCTTCTTCATCGCTCCCATTCTCATCGCCGCCGTCACCGCGCGCTTCGGCTGGCGATCGGCTTTTCTCTGCACCGGATCCATGGGCCTCGTTTGGCTTGTCCTCTGGCTGCTTTTCCCGTACAACCGTCTCCGCCGCGGCTCGACCGCGACGCAGCAACGTCTGGCTCCCGTGACGCAGGGCGGCCCGCTCTTCCGCAAGCTCTTTCGCAACCGCGGCCTGTATGCCTTCGCCATCGGCAAGGGCCTCACCGACCCCATCTGGTGGTTCTATCTCTTCTATCTCCCCAAGTTCCTCAACGAAAACTACGGCCTCGATCTCAACCACGCCAAATACCCGCTCATCGTCATCTACAGCGTCTCGAGCGTCGGTTCCATCAGCGGCGGATGGCTTTCTGGCATGTGGATGAATCGCGGCCATACCGTCAACAGCGGACGCAAGTTCGCTCTCCTGATCTGTGCCGTCTCCGTGCTTCCCATCATGCTGGTGCCGCACATGCACGTGCTCTTTCCCACAAACGCCTGGCCTGCCATCGGACTCTTCTCCCTTGCCGCGGCCGCCCACCAGGGCTGGTCTGCCAACCTCTTCTCCACCCCGACCGACATGTTTCCCTCCTCCGCTGTCTCCACCGTGGTCGGTATCGGCGGCGCCGTCGGCGCCGTGGGCGGAGCGGTCTTTACCTGGCTCGTCTCCCACTTCTTCTCCCTTCATCCCCTGCCGATCTTCCTGCTCGCCGGCTTCGCCTACGTCATCGCACTCGCCATCTTCCAGCTCCTTGTACCCCGGCTCGGCGAGATCCGGCAGACCTGACCTCGGTTAGGCAAAGCGCAGAACGCAACCCCTTCCAGGCACGGCGAGCAGCACGGCGGACCTATCCTCCCGCACTCAGGGAGCATGCATGCATGTCAGGTCCTCACCTCTGCGCGAAGGAATTGTCGATCACCTGGGCACCGGGCGTGTACGCTCACCCCTTCGATTCTGCCGTACATCAAACCGCAGTCGAAACAGCAGACACCTTTGACTGCACTGCAGGCATCCAACTGAAACGCGATACCTTTGAGGTGATGGCATGCAGAGACCCGTACGAGTTGCCCTGATTGCAGTAGTCGCCGTAGTGGCGCTGATCCTTATCGCGGCCGTCTCGGTCCCGCTGTTCCTCAACACGGACAGCTTCCGCGTTCGCATCGAAAACACCCTAACGCAATCTCTCGGCCGCAAGGTCACCATCGGCAAGCTCAACCTCTCAGTCTTGTCGGGCGGCTTGGTCGCCGAGAATGCCGTCGTCGCCGATGACCCGAAGTTCAGCAGCCAGCCCTTTCTGCAGGCCGACAGCGTCAAGATCAACGTCGAGCTGCTACCCTTAATCTTTCATAAGCAGGTCGTCATTCACGGCTTCTCCATGGTCTCCCCGAAGATCCAGCTGCTCCGCGCCGCCGGAGGGACCTGGAACTACTCCAGCATCGGCTCGGCCAGCCAGACCAGCAGCCAGAACCCCGACACCAAGCAGACCTTCCCCGATCTTACGGTCGCCGAGGTCAACGTTGAGAATGGCCGGATTTCCGTAGGCAGCGGACCCGGTGCAACCGGAGCGGCTGCCGCGCCCGACCGGGTCTACGATCAGGTCAATCTCAACGTCAAAAACTTCGCCTTTGCGAAAGCGTTTCCGTTTACCGTCTCCGCCGGGCTGCCTGCGGGCGGCAGTGTTAATCTCAGCGGCCAGGCCGGACCGATCAACCCGCAGGACGCCGCGGCCTCACCCTTCTCCGGCAACCTGCAGATCAAACATCTCGATCCCCTCGCCGCGGGATTTGTCGATGCCTCGGCCGGCATCACGGGCACGATCGACAGCATCGTCCTTGATGCCTCCTGGAGCGGCACCCAGATGCACGTCACCAAGCTCCTGGTCGACACGCCGAAGCTGACCGTGGTCAACAGCAGTGCTCCGAAGCAGCCCAAACCGGCCGCCGCCAACCCCGAAGGCACCTCCATGCTGCAGAACCTCTCGGTGGACGATGCCCAGATCAAGAACGGGACGATCACCCTCGCCACTGCGGGACAGACCGGCAGCGCTGCCGTGTACAGCCAAGTCAATGCGCAGGTCACCAACCTTACCCCGACCAGCTCCTCCCCATTCACCGCCAGCGCGCAGCTACCCAACGGAGGCAGCCTCAGCGCCAATGGAAACGCCGGACCCTTCAACCAGCAGAACAATGCAGGAACCCCGCTCAACGCCCAAATCTCTCTCAAGCACTTCGAGCTTGGCTCCGCCGGTGTGCTGCCGCCCGACGCCGGCATCAGCGGAATAGCGGACATGCAGGCCAAGGTGCAGTCCAACGGACAGACACTGAACGCTAATGGCACCGTCAACGTCGCGGGCATCAAGCTCGCGAAAGACGGTGTGCCCTCGCCCAAACCCGTCCAGTTGCAGTTCGCCATCGCGCAGAATGAACTCGCCAAGACAGGCGTCGTCCAGCAGGCGGTGCTCAACATTGGTGGAGCCGTCATCAACGCCTCGGGCACCTACCAGACCAGCGGCCCGACTACCGCGATCGACATGAAGGTCATCGCAAACGCTCTTTCCATCGACGCGCTCGAAGCCTTCCTCCCCGCCGTCGGTGTGCATCTGCCGCAGGGCTCGCGTCTTCAGGGTGGCACCCTGACCACAGCTCTGGTCGTCTCGGGCTCGACTGCCAGCCCCGTCATCAGCGGGCCGGTCAAGGTCAACAACACGCAGCTCGCCGGCTTCGACCTCGGCTCTAAACTCCAGACGCTCGCGAAGTTCACCGGGGGAAGGATCGGCTCCGCCACTGGCTCCGGCACCAACATACGGTCGCTCAGCATGAACATCCGCGAGCAGGCCGGAGCCATCCAGACCAGCAACATCGCGCTCGATGTCGTAGGCGTAGGAACCGCCACCGGCGCAGGCACCGTGAGCGCAGGCGGTGCGCTCGCATACAACGTCATCCTCAAGCTCACCGGGCTCAGCGCCTCCACCCCGGCCAGTCCCGCTCCGGCGAGTTCAGCAGGCGCAGGCGGTGGAGGACTCGCGGGCGCCCTCTCCGGATTCATACCGGGCGGCGCCGCCACCGGAGGCGCCATGGGCGGTGCCTTCGGCAGCATCCTCAAGAGCGGCATCCCGGTAGCCATCGGAGGCACGACCAGCAATCCCACCTTCAGCCCGAACGTCGCGAGCCTGGCCACAGCCGCCGGAACCGGCGCCGCGAAGCAGCTGCTCAATCAACAACTCAAAGGCAAGGGAACGCAGAATCAAGCCAACCCCTTGGGCAATGCGCTAGGCGGCCTCTTCGGAAAACACCCGTAGCCGTCTTTTCAAGGATCGCCTATAAGCAAGTTTCTTAATTCGTCGAACCCTCGTGCCATGGGCAGCCTGAACCGTTGATACAATCTTCAGCGGAGCATCTTATATGGCTAAAGGCGTCAACAAGGTATTTCTTCTCGGCAACGTAGGCAAAGACCCGGAGATCCGGTCTACCGCCGGCGGCACCATGGTAGCCAGCTTCTCCCTCGCAACGGCGGACCGCCAGAAAGACCCTCAAGGCAACTGGACTGACAAGAGCGAGTGGCACAATCTGGTCGCGTTCAATCGCACCGCGGAGATCGTCCGTGACTATGTAAAAAAAGGCACCCAGCTCTATATCGAAGGAAAGATTCAGACTCGTTCCTGGGACGATAAGGACTCCGGCCAAAAGAAGTACCGAACGGAGATTCTTGTCAATGAATTGACTCTGCTGGGCAAACCCGGTGGAGGCAGTGGCGGCGGTGAATCAGCGGGCGGCTACTCCAAATCCAGCACCACCAGCTACGACCAGCGCACCCCCGCCAGCCAGCCCGACTACGCCGACGTCGGCATCACCGACGACGATATTCCCTTCTAGCGAACCCTGATCAGGTGCCGTTCGCTTTCTGCTGTCATCCTGAGCGAGAGCGCAGTATCCCGATGAGCTTGATCTAGCTTACGCATTCAAAACCTTTTTGCCCGCTACTTCGTGCTTGCATCCAACCACTGCTGAAGCTGTTTCATTGATCCAAGATTTTCTGAGTCCTGCCGATCGATCCCGCGCCCAAAAGCCCTCCCACCCGGAGGGCTTCACTCATGGTCGAACTTCACCGTATCCAGAATATCCTGCATCCGCCGCCGCACCGAATTCAGCTCCAGCACCGTAATATCCCGCACGCCGCTCACGTCCCCGCCGCAGAAGTTGTTGATCACCGCGTCGAAACGATAGCAGGTGTCCCTGCGCGTGGTGGTATAGATCTCATCGCGCGACTCCGTGCAAATCCCGCCATGTTCCGCATATCCATGGCTGAAACTGACGCCGCCGATCTCAAGCATCGTGACCTGATGCAATCGGATCGTCGAGGCCTCGGCGCTGCACTGGCTCGCCGAGGTGTGCGGCGCCACGCTGAAGTAAAACAGCGCTCCGGCAAATGTAGACGTCGGGTGTGGATTGAAGCTGATCGTCGCCACCGCCCGCAGCTGCGCGTTGTGCGCCGCATTGCGCGCGTCCAGATGAAACGTGCTCACCTCATAATCTTTCCGCGTCACGTTCCATGCCGCCGGAACCGTGAACGAGATGCCATATCGCCTGTCGCGAAACGTCCGCGCCGGCGGCGTCGTAGGCTCGGCGGCGACCGGATGATTCTGCAAAAACGGTGGAACCGGCTCCGGAACTCCCCGAGGAGGTCCCGCCTGCGGGCCTGCCTGGGCATTCGTCTGAGTATTCGCTGAGGCGAAGGTGGAGAGGAGCGCGATCATGCAACACAACAGGCCGGTAGTCAGTCTCATGCTTCCCTTCTCTGGTGGCAGCGAGTCTTCAGCTTAGTCTATGAGACGCGCCTGCCGGAAGTGTCACTGTACCCGCATTCGGGGATTGACAAACGTGTACGCAACATCGGTAAGCAGGTTGACCGCCACATACGTCAGCCCCACCGCCAGAATGCAGCCCTGCACCAGCGCATAGTCGCGATTCGAGATGGCCGACAACGTCAGACGTCCGATCCCCGGCCAGCTGAAGATCGTCTCCGTCACGATCGCCCCCGCCAGCAGGCTGCCGAACTGCAGCCCGATCACCGTCAGAACCGGGATCAGCGCATTGCGCAGTGCATGGCGATAGACCACCTGACGCTCCGTCAGACCCTTCGCCCGCGCCGTCCGAATGTAATCCTGGTTCAGCTCTTCCAGCATCGCCGTGCGCACCATTCGCGTCAGAATCGCCGCCAGCGATAGACCGAGCGTCACCGCGGGAAGCAGAAGATGCAGCAGAAAGCTCACCGCCGTGCCATCCCCCGCGCCTGACACCGGCAGCCAGCCAAGCTGAATTGAAAACAGCAAAATCAGAATGGGCCCAAGCGCGAAGTTAGGAAACGATAAACCCGCAAGCGAAGCTACCCCCAGCGCTCGGTCCTGCCACCGGCTGCGATGAAGCGCCGACACAATCCCCGCGGGAATCGAGAGCGCAATTCCGATCAAAAGCGCAGCCAACGTAAGCGCGACCGTGTAAGGATACCGCTGCAACACCAGGTGCGACACCGAGTCATGGAGCCGCAGCGACTGGCCAAGGTCCGCATGCAGGATGCCATGCCAATACCGGCTGTACTGCAGGCCGAGCGGCGCATCCAGCCCATACGCATGGCGAAGAGCCGAAACATCCGAAGCCGTCGCGCCCTCGCCCAGCATCTGCACAATCGGGTCGCCCGGCACCAGATGAATCAGCAGGAACACCACCGTGATCACCACCCAAAGCACGGGAAGCGTCACCAGCGTGCGCCGCAGCGGCCTCCACACCGCAATCGATCGTTGCAGCCTCATTCTGTCGCGTCCAGACCTTCCCCCATACCGCCCGCCCCACCCGGAGCAGCCAAATCCTCCACGCGAACGCGGCCGATCCGCCGGCCGTTCATCTCCGCCACCGTGTAGCGTCGCCCCGCGTCCTCCAGACTCTCCCCTGCAACAGGAATATGGCCGAACTGCGCCAGAAGAAACCCGGCCAGCGTCTCCACTCCAGCCTCGCGCGGAAAGATCCAGTGCAGCTGATTCCCCAGATCCCGCAGGGTCGTACTGCCGTCGAGCGTCATCACTCCGGTCGTGCTCAGCAGAGGCGATCTGCGAACGTCGAACTCATCGTCCAGCTCGCCGACAATCTGCTCCAGCACATCTTCCGCAGTCACCAAACCCACGGTCGAGCCGAACTCGTCCACCGCAATCGCAATCTGGCGCCGCCGCTCCTGAAACTCCTGCAGCAGCTCGATCGCCAGCTTCGTCTCCGGCACCACCGCCAGCTCCCGCATCACCTGCCGCAGCGTAAGCGCCGACTCGCCCTTGCCGCCCAGCGACAGCGCCACCGTGCGGAAGTGCATCAGCCGCGAGATGTCCTTCGAGTACACCATGCCGATAATATTCTCCGCCCCCCCGGCGGGATCGTAGACCGGCACCCGCGAGTGCTGTTCGTCGACGATGCGCCCCGACGCCTGCTGCAGCGGCATATCCGCGGGCAAAGAAAAAATCTGCCCGCGCGGCGTCATGATCTCCCGCACCGTGACATGGTTCAGCTCGATCGCGCGGTGAATGATCTCCTCCTGGAACACCGGCAGCAGACCCATCCTCCGCGTCGCCGTCGCAATCAGCTTCAACTCCTCCGGCGAGTGCACCGCTCCCTCCGCGCGCAGCGGAGCACGAAACAGCCGCAGCACCAGCGCGGCCGAGCTGTTCATCAGCTTCACCACCGGACGCGTGATGCGGATGAAGACGTCCATCGGCCCCGCCACCGCCAGCGCAATCCGTTCGGTTCGCTGCAGCGCCAGCGACTTCGGCACCAGCTCGCCCAGCAGCACCTCGAAGTACGTGATCAGCGAGAACGCGAAGACCACCGCGACCGTATGCGCATACAGCACAGCGTGCGGCGGCAGAACGTGCAGCCAGCCCGTCGCAATCGCCAGCAGCACCTGCACCACCGACGGCTCGCCGATCCAGCCGAGCGCAAGCCCCGCAACCGTCACGCCAAGCTGCACCGCCGGCAGGAACTCGTCGATCGAGTGCTTCAGCTTCAGCACCGTCCGCGCCCCCGGCCGCCCCAGCGCGATTAACTGCTGCACCCGCGTCTCGCGAACGCTCACCAGCGCAAACTCCGCCGCGACAAAAAAACTGCTGGCCAGAATGAAAAAGGCCACCAGAATCACGCGGAAGAGCATCCATTCAACCATTGCTGCCAGTGTAATGGCTGGCTGTCACGGCCACGAGACAAAGACGTAAGGTACACTTGCGCAAACTCAAAGCTCGAGGTGAATCTGATGAGCCGCCAGGCATTGTCCCTTTTGCTTTTCGTGATGACTTCGCACGCACAAAACCCGTCTGACCTCACACCCTTCCTTGCTGTATCGGCGCCTCGATTCGCCCTCGTGCACGTCCGCGTCATCGACGGAACAGGAGCGCCTGCGCTCGACGACCAGACCGTCATCATTGCCGACGGAAAAATCGAGTCCATCCAGCCGTCCGCTTCGGCCAAAGTTCCTTCCAATCTCGAGCAGCAGGATCGCACCGGGTACACCGTGCTTCCGGGCTTGGTCGGCCTGCACGACCATCTCTACATCACCGACTCCGCTGCGGATCAGTTTGGCTCCGACTCCCACATCGCGGAGCCCGGCATCGTGCTCGCGGAGGTGCCCTTCTCCGGACCGCGTCTCTATCTCGCCGCCGGCGTCACCACCATGCGCACCACCGGCAGCATCGAGCCCTACACCGACCTGAAGATCAAAAGCCTCATCGACGCTCATCTCATGCCCGGCCCAAATATCGATGTCTCGGCTCCCTACCTCGAAGGCGCTCCGACGCGCTTCGCGCAGATGCACGAGCTCACCGGACCGGACGACGCCAGACGCATGGTCGACTTCTGGGCCCAGCAGGGCGCGACCTCGTTCAAGGCGTACATGAACATCACCCGCGACGAGCTCGGCGCCGCCATCCAGCAGGCCCACGCCCACAAGAGGAAGCTCACCGGACATCTCTGTTCCGTCACCTGGCACGAGGCCATCGCGCTCGGCATCGACGACCTCGAGCATGGTCCCGTCTTCGCGGACACCGGACTGGTCCCTGACAAGAAGCCCGACCTCTGCCCAGTCGGCAGAGCAGGCAGCGCCTCATGGCTCAACGCGCCAATTCAGAGCGAACCGGTACAGGCACTCATACGCGATCTCGTGGATCATCACGTAGCCGTCACCTCCACGCTGCCCGTCTTCGAGCTCGGCGTGCCCGGCCGCCCGAAACTCCAGCAACGGGTGCTCGATGCCATGTCCGCTGCGGCAGCCAGGAGTTACCTCACCATGCGGGCTGAAATTCCGCTCGACTCTCCCATGACCGCCCTGCTGCGCAAGGAGATGGACTTCGAGGTCGCCTTCGTCAAAGCCGGCGGCCTGCTGCTCGCCGGACCCGATCCCACCGGCAACGGCGGCGTGCTCCCCGGCTTCGGCGATCAACGCGAGGTGGAGCTGCTTGTCGAAGCCGGCTTTACCCCTGTTCAGGCAATCAAGATCGCAACCAGCAACGGCGCCGAATACCTCGGACGCAGCGACACCATCGGCACTCTAGCAGCCGGCAAACACGCCGACCTGGTGCTGGTGAAGGGCGATCCGGCAATCCGCATCGAAGACATCGAGAATGTCCAGATCGTCTTCAAAGATGGCCTCGGATACGACTCCTCCAAACTGCTTCAGAGCGTAAAGGGCCAAGTCGGCATCCGCTAAACAGCATCTGCTCTCGCCGCTGCCTTCGCCGTTGTTCTTGCCTTTCTGGTTGTCATTATCGAAGAGGATCTGCTGTCCGCCTTTGCAGTTGCTGTAGCCTCTGCACTTGCACTTGCCGTTGCCCTTGCCTTTCTAGTTGTCATCCCCGCAGGGGATCTACTGTCGCTTTTCTTACGCTCGCAGCGCCGCCTTTTGAACCGCGACACGAGAGGTCCTAGCCCTTATCTCTTGCATCCACACTCACGTGAAAATGGTCTACCGCTGACTCAACTCCCCCGCCTTCACCCTGCGAGTAAACTCCTCCGACCGCCCACGCGGAACAGTCAACGCCGTCCACTCCCGGTGACTCAGGTGCTTGGCTAGAAATACAATCTGCCCACAGTGATAGGCATAATGCGCAACCTGCCGATGAATCGCCTGCATCACCGAGTGAGCCTCCCCGCGAATCTTCACCGTCCGTGACAGATCCGCCTCCGAAAGTCCGGAAAGCGCCTCGAACAGACATGTCCAGCCCGCCTCCCACGCCGCAAGCAAAGCCTCTCGTGTCGCAGGCGGATCGACAAACTCCGTATCGCGCAGCCGGTCAGGCTTCTCGCCATCGCTCTCGAGAAAGTCGGTCCATCGCGACCGCATGTTCCCGCTCATGTGTTTTACAATCGCGGCGATGCAGTTCGATTCTTCGTCCAACGATTCGAGAAGTTGCCGATCGCTTGCCTGCGCCAAAGCCCGCTCAGCCAGGCTCTTGTATTGCCGAAAGAGTTCAATCGAGTCTTCAAGGTATGAGTTCGTAAAGAGCAGCGCCATGCTCCATCTTCGCGCCAACTCGCAGCCCAGACAAGCGAAACCCTAAACGCGGAACGGCCCGGCAGATTCTATCCACCGGGCCATTCCACTACCCACTATCTAACCGGAACAGTCGAACCTGCCTGCCTAAAACCTTTTAGGCAAGAACCTTGTTTACCGATTTATCGATCGTATCCTTCGGCACGAAGCCGACAATCTGCTCAGCCACCTTGCCGCCCTTGAACAGCAGCAGAGCCGGAATGCCGCGAATCCCGTAGCGCATCGGCGTAGCCGTATTCGCGTCGACATCCATCTTCATCACCTTCAGCTTGCCGTGATAGTGATTGGCTACCTCGTCGACGACCGGGGCAAGCGCGCGGCACGGACCGCACCAGGCGGCCCAGAAATCCACCAGAACCGGCTGTTCCGACTGGAGTACATCCTTCTCGAAGTTTGCATCGCTCACTTCAGTGACAAACTGTCCTGCCATGTAATTCCTCCGGAGTGCGCGAAAAGCCCTGACACCCATACGGCTTCAGCGCAGCCTCCACAATAATAGATGCTTAACATTCGCGGGGGTTTCAGGACCGGATATGACCCTTAAGTGGTAAACGCCCGGACCTCTCGAAAGAGGTCAACGGGCGGCGTAGCAGCCCTCCCCAGAACTGCCCACACGAGCTAAGGTACGAAGAAATTCCCGCCACGTAAAGAAATCTTAGGTAATGCACCATCTGCGTTACCATGTTGCTGATTTCTATACCTAAGCTCTTGCCCCTGCTGGACTAACGGCTCACCCGCCAAGCGCCCCTTCAGCAATTCGAGTCGCGATGAGTTCGAGCTCAGGGTCATCTGCGGCTTGACGAATGTCAGCAACAAGTGCTTCAACATCGCCTCCTTCCGCCAGAATCAAAACCGACGGCCCCGCCCCGCTGAGCGCAACCCCGAACACCGCCGGGTGCCCATCCGCTAACGGCAAGAGCAGCGGCAGCAGCGGACAAGCCTGGCTACGGTACGGCTGATGAATCCGGTCGCGCATCGCCGCACGCAGCAGCTCCGGCCGCCCTTGCGAAAACGCCGCCACCAACAGCGCAGTCGATTGAAGATTCGCCACCACATCTTCACGCGGGTAGCTCGCCGGAAGCATCGCCCGCGCCTTCGCCGTCGCCAGCCCCGCCGGCGGCACCGCCAGCAGAACGCTCCAGGGGAGATCTTCGCCGCAGGTGGCTGTAAGCACAGCATCTCCATCCTGCACAGAGACTGTCATTCCACCCAGCAGGCACGCCGCCACGTTATCCGGATGTCCCTCCCTCCGGCACGCCTCCTCGAGAATCTGCTGTGTGCTCCATTGCAGACCCCCGAAGTGGTTGGCCAGCAAAACGCCCGCCACCAAAGCCGACGCGCTCGACCCGCACCCCATGCCCACCGGAATCTCATTGTGCATCCGCAAATCCAGCCGAGGCGCGAACAGGCCCGCATTCGCAAGCACATCCACGTAGGTTGTCAGAATCAGGTGGTTCTCCAGCGCCCCGCAGAGCTCCCGGTCCCGCCCGCTCGCCTCGATGTGAAACGCCCCCGCCACTCCGGCATCGATCGTCAGGTACAACCCCATCGCCAGCCCAAGCGCATCGAATCCCGGACCCAGATTCGCGGAAGTAGCCGGAATCCGCAGATGCACCGGACCGGCCGCCGAATCGCTCGCCAAACTCATACCAGCTGCGGCTGGCTCATATGCCGCTCGAGCGCGCGCAACACCACATTCGAATCCGCCTCCAGCACCATCGGCGGCTTGCGCATCGCCGCATGCGCCGCGCTCGCGGCAGCGCTCAACTGCGCCTCTTCCCCTGCGGTAAACAGCTCGTTGCGATGGTAGTCGATCGTATAGGCCGAGTCCTTCAGCGTATGCCCCGTCAGCACCAGCACCACCCGCTCCTCGCGCGTCACCTTGCTCAGCGCCACCAGCTTCTTCAGCCCCGCCAGCGTCACCGCCGAGGCCGGCTCGCAGCCCACGCCCTCAGCCCCAATCTCCGCCTTCGCCAGCGCAATCTCCTGCTCCGAAACCTGCTCGCACCACCCGCCCAGCTCGTCGATCACCGCCGCCGCCTTCCGCCACGAGGCCGGATTCCCGATCCGGATCGCCGTCGCCCGCGTATCCGCCGTCACCGCCCGCATCTCCCGGTTCTCGTCCATAAACCACCGGTACAGCGGATTCGCCCCCTCCGCCTGAATGATGCTGATCTTCGGCCGCCGCGCGATCAGCCCAAGCTGAAACATCTCCGTAAACCCCTTGCCCAGCGCAGCCGAATTCGCCAGGTTTCCCCCCGGCACAATCACATGCTCCGGCACCTGCCAGTCCATCTGCTCCACCATCTCGAACGCCGGTGTCTTCTGCCCCTCCAGCCGGTACGGGTTTACCGAATTCAGCAGATAAATCGGAAACCGCCGCACCAGCTCGCCCAGAATCTTCACGCACCCATCGAAGTCCGTCTTCAGCTGAATCGTCAGCGCCCCATAGTCCATCGACTGCGACAGCTTCCCCCACGCAATCTTCCCCTCGGGAATAAACACCATGCTCCGCAGCCCCGCCCGCGCTGCGTACGCCGCCATCGCCGCCGATGTATTCCCCGTCGACGCGCAAGCCACCCACTGAAATCCCCGCTCAGCCGCCACCGACAGCGCCGCCGTCATCCCCGTGTCCTTAAACGAGCCCGTCGGATTCATCCCCTGATGCTTGGCCAGTAGCCAGTCGATCCCCGCCGCCTTCGCGCACCGCGGCAGATCGTACAGCGGGGTATTCCCCTCCCGCAACGTCACCACGCGCTCCATATCATCCACAATCGGCAGCAGATCGCGAAATCGCCACACTCCCGACTGATCCACCGCCAGCGTCGACGTGCGCCGCTCCTCCCACAGGTACCGCAGAGCCGAAGCATTCGGCAGCCGAGCCTCTATCTCCCCCCCAGCCTTCGCCCCCGGCCCCGAGCTCGACCAGGCATACACCACCTCATACAAACCGTGGCACCGCGGGCAGCGAAAGTCGCTGCTCACCTCATCTTTTCCGATCACCGCCGAGCACTCGGTGCATCTAAGCTGATGTGTCGCTACGCTCATGGTTCCTGTTAGCTTACCGCAAGGCCCCGGGCCCGTTCGTCCTTCTCGCCTGCCTGGCTTGTCTGCTCGCGTCCCACCGCGCCAACGCTCAGAAAACCTCCAGCCCTCAGAAACAGCTCCTGATCGCTGCCGCCGCCGACCTCGAACCCGTCATGCCTGTCCTCGCCCAGCTCTATGAGCAGAAGACCGGCATCCAGCTCAACGTCAGCTACGGCTCCTCCGCCACCCTCACCACACAAATCGAGAACGGCGCCCCCTTCGACCTCTTCCTCTCCGCCGACTACGTCCACCCCGAACAGATCGTCGCCGCCAACCTCGCCGACGCCGCAGCCCCAACCCCCTACGCCCGCGGCACCCTCGTCCTCTGGACCCGCAAAGACTCCGGCCTGCTCCCCCTCAGCCTCGACCGCCTCACCGATCCCCGCGTCACCAAAATCGCCATCGCCAACGAGCTCCACGCCCCTTACGGATTCGCCGCCGCCCGGGCACTCCAGCGAATGAAGCTCTACGACCGCCTCAAGCCCAAGCTCGTCTCCGCCGAAAACATCGCGCAAACCGCCCAGTTCGTCGAATCCGGCAACGCCCAGCTGGGATTCCTCTCCCTCACCACCGCAAGCACCCCGCACTTCAAACAGATCGGCACCTACGTCCTGGTCCCCACCTCCCAGTACCCCGAGATCCGCCAGTGCGCCATCATCCTCGCTAGGTCCGCAAACAAAGCCGAAGCCCACATCTTCCTCAACTGGCTCCTCTCCCCCGCCATCCAGCAAGACCTCCTCAAACTCGGCCTCGCCCCCGCACAATAGTTCCAGCGCGAAAGACGGGCTCCAGCCAGAGCGCTTGCGCCGCCCTCCCTCATCTCCTCAGGGCGCCTTGCACGTAGGCTGGTCAACATCCGTCACCGCAGAAGTCGACCGAAAGCACGGTAATGTCGTCCGTCTGGCCAAAATCACGGGCGGCTTCAGCAATCCGCTCAGCGGACTGTCGACTCAGTTGCTCGGTCCGCGAGAAGCCAAACAGTTCGCGATCGCTAGCAGCCTCAGGAATCCCATCAGTCATCAGCGTCAGCCGGTCCCCCGCGGCGAGCTGCAGCGTTGATTCGGAGTAAACCATGCCTGGCATGATCCCCAGCGGCAGCCCGGCCTCTGACGCAATCTCAACTCCGTTGTGATACGGCGCCAACTGACCGGCATTGGCAAAGATCAAGGTCCCATCCGCATCGATCAGGATCGCCAGACAGGTGGTAAAGCCTGCTCCTCTTCCCAACAACCGGGTATTCAGCCCTGCCAGAATGGCTCCCGGTGAAGCCGTGAAGTCCACCAGCGTCCGTATCACCCCGACTGCAAGAGAAACGGTCATCGCTGCCGGCAGTCCTTTCCCTGAGACATCACCCAGCACAATCAGCGTCTTACCCGTTCCAGCAGGTATGACTTGAAAAAAATCTCCTCCCACTTCCAGCGCGGGATAATACGCAGCTTCAATCCTCAGCCCAGGCAATGGGGGGAGCACATCGGGTATGAGTAGATGCTGGATGGACCGCGCCGCGCTCATATCCGCGATGATCCGATTATGCTCACGTCGAAGTCGAACGAACCTACCCAGTAAGACCAGCACCAGCGCCAGGAGTACAAATGCGGCCGACACGTCGCTCAAACTGACCGGAAACGGGTAGGTCACGAGGTGATACTGGGTCAGCCTCTCAATAGGTTCGCCCGCCGTCGGAAACTGCAAGCGCAACGAGTTCAGGAACAAAATTCCGAAATCAAACGTTACAGGCAAGACAAGCACCATTGCTTCCAGGACTCGCTGCCATGCTCGACGGCCAACTATCAGAATGACCCAGCAGGAAAAAAGGCATAGTCCCAGTGCCTCCAAGGCGTTGCTGCTGGAGCTTACGATCAATCCAGCATTTTGAAGCCAATTGGATAGCGTTCCCGTCAGGTAAACGATCAAAATCAGAGCGGTAAGCCAGTTCCTTCTAAACCGCAGCAGATAGCAAAAGAAAAAGACCAGCCCAACGACTATTCCCGCATCGAGCAGCGAGTCTACGAACACAAACGTAGAGATACGCCAACCGTGCGTTACCCGGTCGAAATAGATCGCGAGGTCCAAACCGTATGAAGTAGCCGCGATTCCGTACCAGAAATACTCCCTGTTCGACCGCTGCATCACGAACAGCGGTATGCATATCATCGCTGCCAAGATAAACAATAGAGACAGGTCCAGCATCACGGTCTCTGTCTGTCTCTGCAGCGAAAAGAAGTCTGAGAGACTGTTCCTGATAACCGCCGATTCCCCCAAGCTTGAGATCCGTACGCTGCTCCCACTCGGCCCTCCCTCGGAAGAACCATCAAGTTGCGGATCGAACCAGACCCGTAGAGCGACCGTATGGGTTTGCGCATGTGTACGCTCTTCGACTGGCAGGTCAACTACCGTGGCCATCGAATACCGTGCTGCCCCGTGCTGCTTCACAGTACCTTCAGTACGCAAAAGCTTGCCATCCAGAAAGCACTGATAGCCGCTCGAAATAGCAGGCAGTAGCAGGCTCTGGTGCGTTGTACCCGCCGGCAGCACGATCTGAAACCGATACCAGGCGAATCCTCGTAAGGAGGCATAGCCTTGCCGAGCCCACGACGCGTCGGATCGGAGCAGCGCCCATGTCGAATCATCGTAAGAAGCTTCAGCAAATCGCGGGTCATCTCCAGGCATAAATCGCCAATATCCGTCCAACGAGATCACTGGCTGCCGCTCCGCATCCAATGAAAAGATGGCCGGGTGAAAGCTCTTGGCCGCGGCCTGGGCATGCACCCAAACCGCCAGGCAGCCGGATGTGCAGAGGAAGAGAGCGAATTGGCGAAGGAGAGTTCGCATCACTTTTGCTTATGGAGTGTAGTGTACCCAGATCACTATCCTTCTGAAATCCATCGCCTGGAGGTCCGGATCGTGCGCGGAATCTCTCGATCGGCAACCGTTGCGATGTCGCCCGCGCGCCTTCCTTAAGCCTGATTGGTGCGGATACAAGAGCTTCTCGGCGGTTAGGGCGTGTCCCGAGTGGCGGCTATCCGGAAGGGAACAGGTCGTAGACACCTGCCGCAGCTCAGCTTCCCTCTGGGACGAGCACATGTCGCTTGTGCTCTCAGGCCAGATGCAGGAACGCCTTATCGAACGTGGTCAGTACCAGCCCGTCGCGCACGGCGAGCCCGAGCATGTAAACCTCGGTCACCTAATTGTGTCCATGCAACGACGCTCTCCGGGGGTGAACACGCAAGGAGACCGGCCCCACAGTCAAGATCCTTTTATGGCCGCTGTCATAGACTGATCGCTGTATGGATTCCACCGCACTCTGGTTGACCCTCCGCCTCGCCCTCGGAACCACCGCCATCCTGCTCACCCTCGCTCTCCCCCTCGCCTGGTGGATCGCCGCAGGCCGCGGCATCGCCCGCGCCCTCGTCCAGGCCATCGTCGCTCTGCCCCTCGTCCTGCCCCCCACCGTCCTCGGCTTCTATCTCCTCGTCGCCCTCGGTCCCATGACCGCTCCCGGCCGCCTGCTCATCCGCCTCCTCGGCCACCCCCTCGCCTTCAGCTTCGCCGGCCTGCTCCTCGGCTCCATCCTTTACAGCCTTCCCTTTGCCGTGCAGCCTCTGGTCGCGGGCTTTACCGCCGTCGAAGCCGCCGACCTCGAAGCCGCCTCCGGCCTCGGAGCCTCCCCGTGGCGCGTCTTCCGCACCGTCGTCCTCCCCCAGACCCGCGCCTCCCTGCTATCCAGCGCCGTCCTCACCTTCACCCACACCATCGGCGAGTTCGGCGTCGTCCTCATGCTCGGCGGCAACATCCCCGGAGCCACCCAGACCCTCTCCATCGCCCTCTACGACCGCGTCCAGGAGTTCGACTACGCCGCCGCCAACCGCACCGCCCTGCTGCTGCTCGCCTTCTCCCTCGCCGCCCTCGCCGTGATCTATCTCGCGCCCGCCGTCCGCAGCGGCAACCGAAGGCAGGCTGACCTTGTCCGATAATCCGCCCGGTGACACGCCCGATAACCGATCCCATCCTCCCTGCGCCGACCCCCTGGCAGGCCCGTCTCCCCTTAAAGTCCTCACCGCCACCATCCAGCATCGCCTGGCAAGCCTCTCTCTCGACCTCAGCTTCAATCTCACCCAGCCCTGGACCATCCTCTTCGGTCCCTCCGGAAGCGGCAAGACCACCATTCTGCGCATCCTCGCCGGCTTCGTCCGCCTCGAGTCAGCAACCATCCTCTACGGTCCGCTCGATCGTGTGCTGGTCGACACCGGCAAGCGCCTCTTCGTTCCACCCCACCGCAGGCCGGTCAGGACGGCAGGCCAGGCCCCGCGCCTCTTTCCCCAACTCAGCGTCCGAGACAACGTAAGCTACGGACTCGGCGAACCCTACGCGCGCGCCGCCGCCGGTCGCCGGCTCCTCGACGACGTCCTCGCCCTGATGCGGGTGGCCGCCCTCGCCGATCGCCGCCCCGCCGCTCTCAGCGGAGGCGAGCGCCAGAGAGTCTCCGTCGCCCGAGCCGTCGCCGCCGCCATCGCCTTCGACGGCCCCGGCAAAGCCCTCCTGCTGCTCGATGAGCCGTTTGCAGGCCTCGACACCGTGCTGCGCGACGAGCTCGCCTTCGACCTGCGCAACTGGCTGGCTCACCGGAAGGTGCCGGTCCTCTCGGTCTCCCACGACGTCGGCGAGTGCCACCTGCTCGAAGCCGAAGTCCTCCGCATCGCCGACGGCAAACTCCTCAGCCAGGGCCCCGCCGCGACCGTCCTCGCCGTCGAGCGTGAGCGCCTCCTCGCCCGCCTGGGCAGCCGTCCCTGAAGAACCTGTTTGCACAAGGCCGTCGTCATTTCGACCGCAGCTGCCAGCTTCATCGCACGGCGGAACGAGGCATCCCGCGCACTTCGCCTGTGCTCTTGCCTTCCTTGTTGCCCTCCCCGAAGGAGACCTGCACTTGCACTTGCCTTTCTGGTTGTCATCCCCGAAGGGGATCTGCTGTTCTCTCGCCGAGACCCTCACATCATTTCCACCAAAGCCGCACAGCTGCGACTTCATTCAAAAGAGCTTTGTCCTGCCGGACGGGCCCGCTGCGCGCGGTCCCCGCAAACAGGTCTTAGTATGCAGGGGGCCTAAAGCGCAGGCCGCCCGTCCGGCAGGACAGGCTCCTGCTCCAGCCGAACCCCAAACTTCGTCTCCACCCCGCCCACTACCGCATCTCGAAGCGCGATCATCTCCGCACAACTCGCCCCACCCAGATTCACCAGCGCCAGCGTATGCCGCGACGAGATCGCCACCCGCTCCATCCGAAACCCCTTGGTAAACCCGGCACGCTCCACCAGCCACGCCGCCGGCAGCTTCACCCGTCCCTCACCCGCCGGATACCGCGGCACCTCCTCCTCCGCACACCCGGCGCCCTGCGCCACCCCGGGGATCGCCTCGGACGAGACCACCGGGTTCTTGAAGAAAGAACCCGCGCTGCGCCCGTCCGCGCCCCCCTGCCCCGCCAGCATCCCCTTCCCCTCACGAATCGACCGCACCGCGTCGTACACCTGCCGCAGGCTCGGCTTCTCTCCCGCCTTGAGCGCCTCCGAAAAACACCGCGCCACATCCGCATACCGCAGCGCAGGCTCGCCGCCCGGCCGCAGCGCATAGGTGACCGCGGTCACGATGTACCGTCCGCGCTCGTCCGTGTTAAACACGCTCTGCCGATACCCAAACCGGCAGGCCGCAGGATCGAGCTCGACGTAGCTCAGAACGGAACGATCGAACGCCCGCACCTTCATGATCGTCTCGGCAACCTCCTGCCCATACGCCCCGACATTTTGCACCGGCGTCCCCCCGACATCGCCCGGAATCCCCGCCAGGCACTCCATCCCGGCATACCCCTTCGTCACCGTGTGCAGCACCAGCTCATTCCAGTTTTCCCCCGCCCCCGCCGTCAGCAGAACCCGCTCGCCCTCGGTGCGCTTCTGCCTCACCCCTGGCATCTTCAAACCCCGGATCCCCACCCGCACCACCACGCCATCGAAGCCGGCATCGCTGACCAGCACATTGCTTCCTCCGCCCAGCACAAACAGCGGCAGCCCACGCTCCAGCGCAAACCGCGCCGCCTGCTCCACCTCACCCTCGCTCCCCGCCTCGCAGAAGAACCGCGCCGGCCCGCCAATCTGGAGCGTCGTGTAAGGGGCAAGCAGCACAGATTCCTGCATTCCAAGCGAAGTAGCACTCACGGCCTTGAGGTTACAACATCGCCAGCCAGACTCCTGCACTTGCACTTCTTGTTGTTGCATTGCCTTTCTCGTTGTTGCACTTGCTCTTCTTGTCGTTGCATTTGCCTTTTTGCTGTTGCATTTGCCTTTTTGCTGTTGCGTTGCCTTCTTATGGTTGCATTTGCTTTTCTTGTTGTCATCCCCGGAGGGGATCTGCTGTTGTCTCCATCACCACACCCATTCGGAACCGCTCGAACAACGATCGCACCCCTCCGGAATCGCCATTTCGACCGAAGCCGCGCGGTCTCATCGCGCGGCGGAACGGAGAAATCCCCGCATTCCGTTCTTGCCTGCGATACTCCTGCCGACATTCCTGCGGTCTCCAGCAGTTTTAAGACAGGCCCTCACTTGACAAAGCAAGCACCCGGCAAGCCAGGGGGACGTCCGGCCTGGCGCAACTTACGAGCCGCTCAATTCGTGGCGATCACTTGCAAGTCCAAACCTAAGTTCCCTGGTTCGAAGATTTTGCGCAACCTTCGGCGGGGGGAGGGGGTCGCGCCCTTCCGTGCAGTAGAATGAAAAGGTGCGAGTCTTACTCGCCAGCACCAATCCAGGGGGAGAGATCGATGTATCCAGAGATTATGGTAATTCCGATGCGCGAGGAACTGACCCGCGCCGGCTTGTCCGAGGCCCGCACCGCAGCCGATGTCGACGCCGCCGTCGCGCAATCCGGCACAACAATGGTCGTGGTCAACTCCATCTGCGGCTGCGCCGCCGGCAAGATGCGTCCCGGCGTCCGTCTCGCCATGCAGCACGCCGCCAAGCCCGACCACGCCGTCACCGTCTTCGCCGGCCAGGACCGCGAAGCCACCGAGAAGGCCCGCGGCTACTTCGGCGGCCATCCCCCCACCTCCCCCGCCATCGCCATCCTCCGCGACGGCCAGCTCGTCTACCTCATGCAGCGCTCCGCCATCGAAACCTCCACCGCCCCCGCCATCGCGCAGGAGCTCACCCGCGCCTTCGACACCTACTGCACCAAGGCTACCGCCTAGCCCAATAAAGGCGATGCAGCAAGAGCCGAACTCCCTCGACTGTTCCCGGGAGTTCGGCTTTTTGCGCTTAGGGCCTCATCCCCGGGCGCCCTCCCGCCGATCAAGAGGATAGACATGTCTGCCTATCCCACCCATCGCGCTGCCGCCTCGCTGCCCTTCAGCCGCCCACGCCTGCCAGCTGTTGCCGATGAAAACAAGACTGGCAAAAGTGACAAGACTGACCATCCTGACAAGACAGACCAGACCCACAAAACCGGAAGGACACTTCCCAGCGTGCCGAAACACACGGCAGGGCACGCGACAAGACAGAAGTCCGACCCTCACGGCAAGCGTGAACTTTCCCTGATCGGCGACAGCGCCGCCGTCCACCGCCTGCGCCTGCAGGTAAACCGCATCGGGCCGCATTTTCGCTCCGTCCTGATTCGTGGTGAGGCCGGAACGGAAAAGGTGCAGGTCGCACGAACTCTCCATGCCCTGAGCCATAAGGCCGCAGGAGACTTCATCCACTGCTCCGCCGCCAGCCTCTTCAGCCTCAATCGACCAGACCGACCCGACAAGACCGACCGGCCCGGAAGATCCGGAACTCCCGCCACGACCGAAGATGTCCCTCCGGCCCTTACCGCGCCACGCCTCCTGCGCGAACGATCGCTCGAAACGCTCGCTGCGAGCGCCTCCGGCGGCACACTCTACCTCGAAGAGGTAGATCAGCTGTCGCCCACCGCACAGGCAACGCTGCTTCGCATTCTGCGCCGGCACGAGTTCGCCGAAGCGGGAGGCCACATCGCGCAGCGGCTGGGTTGTCGCATCATCGCCTCCACCAGCGAGGGGTTGAAGGCGCTCGCCTCGGCCGGCCGCTTCGCTCAGGAGCTGTATCAGCGTCTGGCAGCGGTCGAGATTGTCGTTCCGCCGTTGCGGGAGCGTACCGGCGATCTCGCTGAGCTCATCCAGCGTGCGCTTGATCGCCTCACCCAGCCCGCAGCCGCCGCCAGGCTCACGATCTCGCCTGAGGCCTTCGAACACATGCGCGATTACTCCTGGCCCGGCAACCTCCAGGAGCTCGAAGCTGTCCTTGAGAGCGCAGCAGCGCGATGCGAAGCCGGCACCATCGAGCTGCGCCATCTTCCGCCGCTCTCTTCCAACCAGACACCTATGGCCGCCGAGCAGATCGAAGCCAACGTTCGCCTGCAGGATGTTATCGAGCGGCACGTCATGCTGGTCCTGAAAGCCTGCGGAGGAAACAAGCTGCGTGCCGCCGAAAGACTCGGCATCAGCCGTTCTACGCTCTATCGCATGCTCGAAGCCGGCTCCACATCGCAGCTCCTGCGCTAGATCATTTTTTCTGTAGGTGTATACCAAGGCCGTGGCTTTTGAGGCCGTTTTCCTCAATGAAAACGGCACTCGCATGCATCATCCGGCTCCTAGTAACAGGAAAAATGATCTAACTGGCGCAAGCCTCCAGGTGGAATCAATCATCCACCAAGCCAGAACGATGCATCCTGCTTGGCGATCATACTGCTGCGCCGTTCCCAGAGCACCCCACTTCAGCCCGGACCACAAGATAGACTGAGGAGGATCTTGAGGAGCAGGGATGAAGCGTGTTCTCAGTTGCGTTCTGATGAGTCTGGCAATGGCGTCCCTGTGGGGCACAGCAGCGCAGCACGTCCTGGCGCAGCCGCCGCAGATCGCGCCTTCAGTCGAGGCGCGCAGTCAATCGCTCTCCTCGCTGCTGCACGACATCTGGGAAGACCGCCTCAAGCACGCCCCCGAGTTCGCCACATCGATCGGAGACAAGCGCTACAACGACCAGCTTACCGACTACTCTGTCAAAGAGGTCAATGCCTCCCTTCAGCGAGGCCTCGGCTTCATCGAGCAGCTCGGCGCCATCGATACCGCCGGCCTCACTGCCCAGGAACAGCTCTCCGCCGAACTCATGCTGCGCTCGCTGATCGACGATCAGCAGGCTGCCAGGTTCAAGGAATGGGAGATGCCGGTCAATCAGTTCGACGGCCTCCAAACCGAACTTCCGCAGCTTGCCGACCGCACCAGCTTCGATACGGTCAAGGACTACGACGACTACATCGCCCGACTGAAGAAGATTCCCGTCGCCTTCTCCCAGATCACCACCAACATGCAGTTGGGCGCCGACGACGGCCGTATTCCGCCCCAGTACCTGATGGAAAAGGTGCTGGTCCAAATTCAGACGCTCGCCGATCAGAAGCCCTCCGACAGTCCCTTCGCCACGCCCTTGCAAAAGTTTCCGAAGACCATCAGCGCGGCGGATCAGAAGCGCATCTCGTCCGAGCTCCTCGCCGCCGTCTCCTCCGACGTTGAGCCTGCCTACACACGATTTGCCGCCTTCCTGAAGGCGGAGTACATCCCCAAAGCGCGCAAGGACCCCGGCACCTGGTCCATTCCGGACGGCGACGCCTACTACGCCTTCCGCGTGCGCCAAAGCACCACCCTCAACAAGACTCCCGCCGAGATTCATCAGATCGGCGAAGACGAGGTCAAACGGGACGAAGCCGCGATGCTCGCCATCGTCAAGAGCCTCGGCTTCTCGGACCTCAAGAGCTTCGGCGCCGCTCTCAAGACCAACCCGAAAGAACATCCCACCTCCGCCGAAGGTCTCATCGAAACCTACAAGGGCTACATCGCAGGCATGAAGCCGCAACTGCCGCAGTTGTTCGGCGTCCTTCCGAAGGCGCCGCTGGTCGTCGTGCCCGTTCCCGCTTATATGGAGAAGGATCAGGCGGCAGCCTACTACGACAACGGCACGCCGGATGGCAGCAGGCCCGGCCGCGTCTACGTCAACACCTACCACTTCGCCGAGCGTTCCCTCGCGCCGGTCGAGGCCGTCTCCTACCACGAGGGCATCCCCGGCCACCACCTCCAGATCTCGATCGCGCAGGAGCTGACCGGCCTGCCTGAGTTCCGCAAGTACACCTACTACACCGCCTACACCGAAGGCTGGGGCCTCTACAGCGAGCGGCTGGGCAAGGACATCGGCTTCTACAAAGACCCCTACAGCGACTATGGCCGCCTCGAGGCAGATATCTGGCGCGCGATTCGCCTCGTCGTCGACACCGGCGTGCACTCGCAGCATTGGACACGCCAGCAGATGGTCGACTACTTTCACGAGCACTCCGCCATCGACGAAACCAACATTCAGGCCGAGGTCGACCGTTACATCGCCTGGCCTGCGCAGGCTCTCGGCTACAAGATGGGTCAACTGAAGATTCTCGAGCTGCGCGACAAGGCCAAATCCGCTCTCGGTCCGAAGTTCGATATACGCGCCTTCCACGATGAGGTGCTCGACTCAGGCGCGCTGCCGCTCGACATCCTCGAGCGCCGCGTAGACACCTGGATCGCCTCCAAAACCGCGGCGCAGAAAAAATAATTCTCTCAGTAACTCTCATGAAGCGACATTCCTCACCCTTGCTGTCATCCTGAGCGGGAGCGAAGTTGCTCGATCCGCTTCGCACCGCCCACGCCTTCAACAGCTTTTCTACTCACGCCCCGATTCTTAGCATCCACACCCGCCACAAACGCAATTACTTCGGGCTTCAAGATACGTCGGGCATCATCGGCGTGGCCTTAGCGCTGGTCAGGCCATCTGGTAGCCTTTGGGCATGAGCAAGAGGAACGACAACGTGCCTGCTGCACCGGCCATGCCCGAGCTTCGCGTTGCCATACTCGGCGCCGGCAAGATGGGCGGGATTCTGCTGCAGGCCTTCCTCGACAATCACCTGCTGTCTCCGCATCAGATCCGCGCCACGGTTCAGCATCCCGAACGGGCACAAGCATTGTCCGCGCAGTTCGGAGTCGAAGTCACGACCGGCAATCTTGCCGCCGCGCGCCAGGCCGACGTCATCCTGCTCGGCGTCAAGCCGACGCAAGTTCCCGCGCTCATCGAAGAGATCAAAGGCGCGCTCACCCCCGCCAAGACCCTGCTCTCCTTCGCCGCCTCCGTCAAGACGCGAAGCATCGAGAACGCCGCCGCGTGCGAGCTTGCCGTCATCCGCGCCATGCCCAACACGCCCGCCACGCTAGGCGCGGCCATCACCGCCCTCTGCAGCGGGCGCTTCGTCTCCTCAGACCAGATGGCCGTCGCGCAGGCGATCTTTCAAACTGTCGGCAGAACGGTCGTCGTCGACGAGAAGCACATGGACGCGGTCACCGGACTCTCCGGCTCCGGCCCCGCCTTCCTCTACATCATCATCGAGGCCCTCGCCGAGGCCGGCGTCAACGTCGGTTTGCCGCGCGATATAGCCACTCTGCTGGCGGCCCAAACCACATTGGGCTCGGCGCGCATGGTGCTCGAGACCGGGTCCCACCCCGCGCTGCTCAAAGACGCAGTCACCACCCCGGCCGGATGCACCGTCGACGGCATCCTCGAACTCGAAGAAGGCGGACTTCGCGTCACCCTGATCAAGGCCGTCAAACGCGCCACGCAACGAGCCAAAGAACTCGCCGAAGGCTAGAGCAGCACTCCGTGAGCCGCCACCGCTGCTCTCGCCTTCTACCTTCGCTGCACCAGCTTTTCTGGTTGACCTCCTCGAAGAAAACCTACTGTGATTCAGCCGCGTACCTTCCCGCGGAACCCACGGCTCCAGACGCTGAGTCGAAGTCGCGACGGCCGCGTAGAATAAAGCCATGGCCGCAACCGCCGCGCTTCCGATCAGGCGCACCCCGACCACCCTGGTGCGCTTCGCATGGGCCGTCGTCGCCTACAACATCCTCGTCATTCTCTGGGGAGCGCTGGTGCGCGCCACCGGTTCCGGCGCGGGCTGCGGCAACCACTGGCCGCTCTGCAACGGCCAGGTCATCCCGCTCTCGCCGCGCATCGACACCATCATCGAGTTCACCCATCGCTGCATGACCGGCGGCTCCGCCTTCCTCGTACTCGGTCTGCTGGTCTGGACATTTCGCGGAACGGTCAAGGGACAGGCTGCACGCGTCGCAGCATTGGCCTCCATGCTGCTTTTGCTCAACGAAGCCTTCCTCGGCGCGCTGCTGGTCAAGCTCGGCTACGTGACCGGCAACCAGTCCATCGGCCGCGTAGTCATCCTTTCCATCCACCTCAGCAACACGCTGCTGCTGCTCGCCGCCCTCACCCTGACGGCCACACTGCTCGGCACCGGACAGAGGACTCGATCTCTCACCGTCCCCGGCGTCAAGAAGACATGGGCCATCCTCGGCCTCGCGGCAACCCTCGTCGTCGGCGTCAGCGGGTCGCTCGCTGCCCTCGGAGACACCCTCTTCCCTGCCTCCTCCTTGCGTGCTGCCTTCGCGCAGGATCTCGCCGCCGGTGCGCCCTGGCTGTTGCGGCTGCGCGGCGTGCATCCGCTCAGCGCCATCCTCGCCGCGGCTTTCGTGCTGTGGCTGGTCGCGCAGGCAAAGCGCGCGCAGGACGGCCATTTGGCCCGCGCCGTCGTCGCTCTGCTGATCTTCCAGTTCGCCCTCGGCACAGCCGACGTCCTGCTGCTCGCGCCCGTATGGATGCAGATCCTTCATCTGCTCGGCGCCGACCTCTACTGGATCTCACTGGTCGCCCTAGCCGCTGCCGTCCTCTGGCCGATGCGCAACGAGTCCCCCATCGCCAACTGAATACGCTCGCCGCACTGCCTGCGATACTGCGCCAACGCTATCGCTCCTACGGTTCTCGTCGTCTCTTCCGCGGTTGACCTTGAGCTCTTCGCGGTTGCCCTTGCTTTCTTGTTGTCATCCCCGAAGGGGATCTGCTGTTGTACTTGCCGTTGTCTTTCACTCTGCTCTTACCCCTCCGCTGGTCATCCCCGCGCAAATCCGCGTTTGCTTCTACCGCGATATCCGCCCGGAGCTTCTTCCCCCATGCAACAATAGCTCTCATCATGAAGCTCTCCTATCTGCTTTCCCTCGCCCTGCTTGCGGCGGCGCCACTGTGTCACGCGCAAACGAACACGACACATCCCCCTACGTCCCCGGAGAAGCAGACCACCGATCCCATGGCCATCTCGACCAACCCGCACGACCCCGCCGCCGTCCACCAGTCCGCCATCGTCATCGACACCCACGCCGACACCCCGCAACGCTTCGTCGACGAGAACTGGGACTTCACCGATCCGCTCAACGGCGGCATGCTTAACTACGACTCCGCCCGCAAAGGCAACCTCGCCGCGCAGTTCTTCTCCATCTGGGTCGACCCCGGCCAATATCCCGCCAACGCCAGCATCCGCCGCACCCTGGTCCTCATCGACGGCACCCTCGAGCAGGTCCGCAGGCATCCCGATAAGCTCCAGCTCTGCCTCTCCTCCGACGACATTGTCGCTGCTCATGCCAATAAAAAGTTTGGCGTGCTCATGGGCATTGAGGGCGGCCACTCCATCGACGACTCGCTCGGCGTCCTGCGCGACTACTACCGCCTCGGCGTCCGCTACATGACCCTCACCTGGTCGAACACCAACAACTGGGCCGACTCCTCCGGCGACATCGACGACGCCAAGGTTCCTCACCACAACGGCCTCACGCCCTTCGGCAAACAAGTCGTCCAGGAGATGAACCGCCTCGGCATGCTGGTCGACATCTCCCACGTCTCCGACAAGACCTTCTGGGACGTCCTCGCCGCTACCCGCACACCCGTCATCGCCTCGCACTCCTCCGCCCGAGCCCTCACCCAATCGCCTCGCAACATGACCGACGACATGCTGCGGGCGATGGCGAAAAACAACGGCGTCGTCATGGTCAACTTCTTCCCCGGCTTCATCGACGAAAACTGGCGCAAGGCTTGGACAGCGCAAGCGCCAGAGCGGAAGAAAGCGCAGGACGCCCTCGAAGCCGAGTACAAAGCCAAAGGTCAACCCGTCCCCTACACCGCCTCCGACAAGGTCGATCGCGAGTTCGCCGCGAAGCTCGGCCGCGCTCCCTTCAACTCGCTCATCGACCACTTCGATCACGTCATCAAGATCGCCGGTATCGATCACGTCGGCATCGGCACCGACTTCGACGGCATCCCCGTTCCCCCCGCGGGCATCGACTCCGCCGCCGACCTGCCCAAAGTCACCGCAGCCCTCATGGCGCGCGGCTACACCGCCGACGACATGCACAAACTACTCGGCGGCAACCTCCTCCGCGTCTTCCGCGAAGTCCTGGCCGCCGCCGACCACAACCCATAGCGCAAAATCAGTGCTGAAGTGTCCCATCTTTGCACTTGCCTTTCTTTGCACTTGCCTTTCTGGTTGTCATCCCCGAAGGGGATCTGCTGTTGCTTTCTGCCGGGGCACCCTCTCATTGGGTGCTGCTCCTAGTTTTTGCTGTCATCCTGACCCTCGAGCATCGCGAAGGGGAAGGGGAAGTATCCCGAAGAGCTTCGCAGAGCCCATACCTCTGCGGACTTTTTACCTGCCATTCGGACATTAGGGCCCAGATCCAAATCAGCGCAAGGCTACCCAGACGAATGGGTATCACAACCCGAAGCGAGCCTACTTCTCGCCAATCAATTCGATCTGGTGAATCTTCGGCGCCTCGGTAAACAGCTCGCCGGCCCTCGCCATCAGCGCCTTCGCAATCTCGCCGTTAAGGTGAGCCTGCCGCCCCGCCTCATCGTTGAACGTATCGAACACGCCGAACACCCCGCCCTTGTCTTCCTTGAACCCGTACCAGTGCACTGTCCCCTCCTCAGCCTTCGCCATCTCCGCGCCCTGCTTCAGGAAAGCCTCCACATCAGCCTCTTTGCCCGATTTCGCCTTCAACTCCGCGTACAACGCAAATTTCGCCATTGCAACATCCTCCTTGTTGTTTCCTTGTGCCGTTATTTCCTGGTACGTAGGATGCAGAATCCCTCGCGCCGTTACATCGCTTCGCATCTCAGCTTTTGAGTGAGGTGTGTATGCAGAAAAAACGTCCTTCCGCCGTCCGCGGCATCATCACCGGAGTCGCCGCCGGCATCGCTGCAACCCTGATCATGGATCAGTTCCAGAAGCTCAGCTCCGCCAGCCACAAAGCCGCGCAGAAACAGATTAAGCTCGCGCAAGGGGAATCCGAATGGCAGATCGCCCACGAGCAGGTCCAACAGGAGCAGCAGGCCGCGCAGCAGGAGGGCTCGACCGAAAAAGTCGCCCGCAAATTGGCCGAGGCTGCCGGTACGCCGCTCGATAAAGAAAGAAAGAAGAGCGCCGGCCAGATCGTTCACTACACCTTCGGCACCTTGATGGGTGTGGTCTACGGCGTCTCCGCCGAACTCCTGCCCGAGATCACCACAGGAGCCGGCACTGCCTTCGGAACCCTGCTCTTCCTCAGCGCCGACGAAGTCGCCGTCCCCGCCTTCCATCTCGCTCCCCCGCCCACCGAGACCGCACCCACTGACCACCTCCAGCACTGGGCTTCCCACGTCGTCTACGGTGCCTCCCTCGAACTCGTCCGCAGCCTGCTGCGACGCCTCTTCTAGTCACTTTCTCCGCTCGTTCGCCTTTCGTCGTCATCCTGACCCTCGAACGCAGCGAAGGGGAAGGGAAAGTATTCCCCGCATTTCGCCTTTGCTCTTGCCGTTGTCTGTTTTTCGTCGTCATCCTGAACGGAGTGAAGGATCCCCGCATTTGTCTTCGCCTGTTCTAAATCCACCTCATCGGTGAAATCCAAGTTAAGTGCTTACTTTTCTGATCAACCCCTCATGCCTGTATGAGGCAACCAAACCACTCCTCAACGCTCGCCAATATACCCACCGAATTGCCCCAGTGCTCCGTCTGCGTTAGCCTGCTTAATGGACCAATGTTCGCCTGCCTGACGCAACCAAACGCCGGAGCTGCACATCGCATGACCCTTCGCACCCTCGCCCTCACGTTAACCCTCACCGCCTCTGCCTACGCGCAGACATCGACTCCTCCAGCGGCCAACCCATCCGATCAGCTCCCCGACGCTCCCAGCACCGCCGGCCAGGCCGCTCCATCCGTAGCACCCACCGGGCCTACCGCCGTCATCGACACGTCCATGGGCCGCCTCACCTGCAAGCTCTACGACAAGCAGGCCCCCGTCACCGTAGCAAACTTCATCGGCCTCGCCGATGGCGCCAAAGACTGGACCGACCCCAAGACCCTCAAAAAGCAGCACAACCAGCCCTTCTACAACGGCACCACCTTCCATCGCGTCATTCCCAACTTCATGATCCAGGGCGGCGACCGCATGGGCGATGGAACCGGCGACCCCGGCTACTTCTTCGCCGACGAGATCGACCCTACCCTCACCTTCGATCAGCCCGGCCGCCTCGCCATGGCCAATGCCGGCCCCGGACCCTCCGGCGGCGGCACCAACGGCAGCCAGTTTTTCATCACTGAAAAAGAAGTCCCCGAGCTCAACGGCAAGCACACCATCTTCGGCCAGTGCGACGCCCACAGCGTCCTGCTCGTCTCCTCCATCGCCCGCGTCGAACGCGACCCCAGCGACAAACCCCTCACCCCGGTCGTCATCGACCGCGTCACCATCGTCCGCGACGGCCAGCCCATGCCTCCCGCCCCCGCGATCGCACCAGCCGCCGCCGCTCCACCCCCGCCGGCATCCAACTAAGGCAACGCCATATTGCGCACACCTCTGTCTCGCCTGCTGTCGCTGTTGCATTTGCTTTTCTAGTTGTCATCCCCGAAGGGGATCTGCTGTCGCTGTTGCATTTGCCTTCCTTGTTGTCATCCCGCAGGGGATCTGCCATTGCATTTGCTTTTCTTGCTGTCATCCCCGCAGGGGATCTGCTGTTGCTGTTGCACTTGTCTTTTTTGCTGTCATCCCCGCAGGGGATCTGCTGTTGCTGTTGCACTTGTCTTTTTTGCTGTCATCCCCGCAGGGGATCTGCTGTTCTTCCCGTCGCAGCACTCACTCCGCAACGGCCTGAATTACAGCCTTCCGATCGCTACACTAGGAATTGCCAAAGCATCCGCTAACCACCTCAATAAAACCGACCCATCGCAAGGAGAAATCTTCAAATGCCTACCAAGCCCGGCACCTACGCCACCTTCAAGACCTCGGAAGGAACCATCGTCTGCGAACTCTTCGAAAAAGACGCCCCCGAAACCGTAGCCAACTTCATCGGCCTCGCCGAAGGCACCAAAGAGTGGAACAGCCGCAGCAAAAAAGGCCCCAAGCTCTACGACGGCACCATCTTCCACCGCGTCATTCCTCAGTTCATGATCCAGGCAGGCGACCCCGAAGGCACTGGCATGGGCGGCCCCGGCTATAAATTCGCCGACGAGACCAAGGGCTCCAAACACGGCTTCCAGCAGAAGGGCAAACTTGCCATGGCTAACGCCGGCCCCAACACCAACGGCAGCCAGTTCTTCATCACCGTCGCCGACACCAGCTGGCTCACCGGCAAGCACACAATCTTCGGCGAAGTGGTCGAAGGCTACGACATCGCTGAAAAAATTAGCAAAGTCAGCAAGGACGGCGGCGACCGCCCCAAAACCCCAGTCGTCCTCGAATCCGTCACCATCGAACGCGTCGCGTAATCAGCACGCTCTAGCTTTAGAGCAACTCTGATTAAGTACTGTTCCGAGTTCTTGCTGTCATCCTGACCCTCGAGCGTAGCGGAGGGGAAGGATCCCGTTACCCTTCGCACAGCCCATACCTCCAGCAACTTTCTACCTGGATTTCCGATGCTTAGCCGTCAAACCCGCCAACCAACTACTTCTGACTTAATCAGAGTCCCCTTCGTGCTCTCTTCCGGAGCGAGGCGATCGATCCTCGCTCTCGATTTTATTTCCTGCAACACTGGCTCGGTCGCATAGACCTTCCCCCCTCGCCGCCGCTGTCTTCCCCTAGCATCGCGAAAGCAGAACCCCCAGCTCCTCCCGCAGCGAACGCTCCCTCCTCCGCTTGCGTCCTCCGGCTTATAACGATATAAATCGTATAAAGTCGTTATCTCTGGAGGTCTCATTGCGGGCTGTCTGCAAGCGAATTCGTTTCAGCCTGAAGTGCGCGTGTCTCCTCGCGATCGCAGCCTTCTTTCTCTCGCCGGCCTCGGCCCAGGTCTCCGCCCAGCTCTCCGGCGCCGTCACCGACCCCACCGGGGCCGCCGTCGCCGCAGCCGTCGTAACCGCCATAAGCACCGAGTCAGGTCTCCAGCGCACCGCCTCCACCGACACCGCCGGCCGCTACGAGCTGCGCTCTCTTCCCGTCGGGAGCTATGAGCTCCGCGTCGCCAAACCCGGCTTTCGCCAAGAGGTCCGCACCGGCATCCATCTCGCCGTCGGCCAGGACGCCGTCCTCGCGCTGCAGCTTCAGCTCGGCCCCGTCACCGAGCAGGTCACCGTGCGCGGCGACGCCCCCATCCTCAGCTCCACCACCGCCGACATCTCCGGCCTCGTCGGCGCCGAGCAGATCAAAAACCTTCCCCTCAACGGACGAAGCTACGACCTCTTGCTCACCCTCAATCCCGGCGTCGTCAACTTCACCTCCGCCAAGGTCGGCGGCGTCGGCGTCTCCAACTCCACCGCAGGCAACAACTTTGCCGTCTCCGGAAACCGCCCCCAGCAAAACCTCTTCCTGCTCAACGGAGTCGAGTTTACCGGCGCTGCCGAAAACAACATGCAGCCCGGCGGCGTCAGCCAGCAGCTGCTGGGCGTAGACGCCGTCCGCGAGTTCAACGTCCTGCGCAACACCTATGACGTGCAGTATGGGAAACATCCCGGCGCCCAGGTGGTCATCGTCACGCAGAACGGGAGCAACCAGCTCCACGGGTCCGCCTACGAGTTCCTGCGCAACAACGCGCTCGATGCGCCGAATTACTTCGACACCGGCTCCGCGCCCGGCTTCCAGCGGAACCAGTTCGGGGGAGCCCTCGGCGGTCCCATTCAGCACGGCAAAACCTTCGGCTTCGCGAACTACGAGGGGCTAAGGCAGCACCTGCACCAGACCGGCGTCGACCTGGTCCCCGACAATAACGCGCGGGCCGGCTCGCTGCCCTGCGCCATCATCACCCCCAAGCCGAATCCCTGCCCCGCCTCCGGCCTGGTCTTCGTCGGCGTCTCTCCGCTGGTCTCGGCCTGGCCGGTCGCCAGCCCAGGCGCGCCGGATTTCGGAGGCATCTCCGAGGCCTTCAACAGCCCCCTCCAGATCATCCGCGACGACTTCGGAACCGTCAGAGTGGATCGCGTCTTCTCGCCCAAGGACACCGGCAACGCCATCTACACCATCGACGACAGCGCCGACAACACGCCCACCAGCACCAACCTCTACTCCACCGATATCGAGACGCTGCGCGAGCAGGTGGCCAGCCTCTCCGAGACCCATGTCTTCTCGCCCGCGCTGCTGAACCAGGCGACCTTCGGCTACTCGCGGGCCGCGTACTTCTTCACCGGAGAGCCTTCCCCCGGCACGCCCGCGGCCTCGCTGCCAGGCTTCCTCGCCGGCAAGCAGATCGGCGCCATCGTCGTGGGCGGCAGCGCCGCCTCCAACCCCACCGCACAGTTGGCGCTCGCGGGCAGCAACAACGGCAGCAACCTCCACGTGGCGCGCAACCTCTTCACCTATGAAGACAAGGTCTCGCTGACCAGAGGTCGCAACCAGTTCAGTCTCGGAGCCTGGGTCCAGCAGTTCCAGTCCAACGAGACGCTCGCCTTGAGCCAGTATGGCCAGGCAACCTTCACCAGTCTGCAGACTCTCCTCCAGGGAGTTGCCGGCACCTTGCTCTATGACCCCGCGCCCACGCCGTTGAACTGGCGCTCTCTCTTCGGCGCCTGGTACGGACAGGACACCTTCCGCCTGAGCCGGCAACTGACCGCCACGATCGGCTTCCGGGGCGAATCAAGCACCGGTTGGAACGAGGCGCACGGCCGCGCCGCCACCTACACCTACCCCAACGGCATCATCTCCACCCAGCCCAACGTCTCCAGCTCCGCCTTCACCGTCAACCGCGCCAAGTTTCTCCCCGAGCCCCGCGCGGCCATTGCCTGGAGCCCCTTCCCCGCAGCACGCCGAAGCACCGTCCTCAACGCCGGCTTCGGCATCTACAACGACCTGCAGGATGCCCTCGGCTACCGCACCGACCAGAACGCCCCCTTCAATCCCACCTACAGCCAGGCAAACTACCGTGTAGGCGCCGTGCCCGTGGTCGCCACCTCCAAGCTCGTCCCCGGCGGCGTGCAGCCCGACCTGCAGACGCCGACGCTGATCTCCTGGTCCCTGCGCGTCCAGCGGGAGATCACCCCGAATACGTCTTTGACGGTCGGCTACGTAGGCTCACACGGCTACCACGAGCTCATCGGCATCGACGCGAACGAGCCCTTCCCCGTCATCTGCCCCAACCCGGCCTGCCCGGTCAACTACGGTTCTACGTTTCCCGCGGGGCTGGCCGGAACGGCGGTTCCCGCAGGAACGTACTACGTTCCCACAGCCGTGCGCACGAACGCGGCGATCGCCAACACCTGGACCTACTTCTCGCGCGGAGACAGCTCCTACCATGCGCTCGAAGTCGATGTGAACCGTCGCTTCAGCA
The DNA here is from genome assembly GCA_965277545.1 of Edaphobacter sp. Lineage (GTDB taxonomy): Bacteria > Acidobacteriota > Terriglobia > Terriglobales > Acidobacteriaceae > Edaphobacter. The sequence goes on along the minus strand of OZ255826.1, from coordinate 2,541,711 downwards.
CCGGCCTCGCGCTGCGCGGCGTCTACACCTGGTCGCGCGCCATCGACGACGGCGACTCCCTCAACTCCACCACCTCCGGCGGAGAGCCCGCCACCGTCTCCAATCCCTTCAACCTCCGCGCCGACCGCGGACTCGCCAACTTCGACGTCCGCAATGTCGCCGTCCTCAGCGAGGTCTACTCCCTTCCCTTCGGCCGCGGGCAGCGCTTCGGCGGCAATCTCTCCGGCATCCGCAACACCTTGGCCGGCGGCTGGAACGTCGACTCCATCGTCACCATCCAGGGCGGATTCCCCTTCACCCCGCAGCTCAGCTACAACCCGTCCAACGACGGCGACACCCGCAACCCCGTGCGCCCGTTCGTCAACCCCAACTTCCACGGCCCGGTCATCCTCGGCTCGCCCTCGCAGTATTTCAACCCCGCCGCCTTTCTCGCGCCGCCCAACAACAGCGGCTTCTACGGAAACCTCGGCCGCGACACCCTCATCGGTCCGGGCCTCGGAACCTGGGACTTGTCTTTCCTGAAAAACACGCCGCTGCGGGAGCGCTTCACCTTGCAGTTCCGCGCCGAGCTCTTCAACCTGCTCAACCGCGCCAACTTCAGCGCCCCCAACGCCATCACCTTCACCCCCTCCGGAACCTCGCCCACCGCCGGCCTCATCACCAGCACCGCAACCTCCTCCCGCCAAACCCAGCTCGCCCTCAAGCTCCTCTGGTAACATCGGCCGTCGCAGCCCACGACAGCTTCCTAACGGCGATCCTGAACGTAGCCACGACTGTCCGCAAGCCGGTGTCCGCAGGCCGTTGTGCGAAAGCCGAGCCCGGAGGCCGTTTCTGGGAGCGTTTCCGCCCGGGCACATGATCCATTTGCCTCACCAAGCACCATATCCCTTTGCCTCCCCGAGCACACGACTCCAAACTTCTACCCTGTCATTCTGACCCTCGACCCTCGAGCGAAGCGAAGGGGCAGGGGAAGAATCCCGAGACCGATCCGGCCACCCAAACCTCCAGCACCTTTCTGCCGCTTCATTCCGGCTTGGCACGCCAACCGCATCACCATGACCTCGAACCCAACTCGTGGTCACTCCACCAAGAGTTCAAAACCGTACGCTAAGTAACTAGACTGGGCGCTCAACGCGATTGCCGCCCAGGTCACCTCGGTTCGATGAGTGCATTGCCCTGATATCGCCAGTTGAGCTTTCGCTACACTGGCGATCAGTAAACACAACCCGACTTGCATGAAGACTTATCGTTACTAATCTAGATCGCGATGAGTGCTTCGGGCATCAGGTACTCGCTGATGCGGGCGTTACTCTCTCAAGGAAGCTCATATTCGAAGACGTAGGAGTGCTTGCCGGACGCATCGATGATGATCGTCAAGCCACCCGATATCCCGGCTAGTTCTCCTGTACCCGAGCCCTTTACGATGACAATATTCATCTCACCCGAGGCTGCATCGCCCTTCGTCATCGTTGCTCTGTGCGCCAGGTAGAAGGTGCCGCTTTTTCCGCCGAGCTTGCCCGTCACCTGCTCCATCGCGACATAGGCCATCGAACCCGTGCTTTCGGTAAAGCTGGTCAACATCTCCCCCCTTGACATTCCCGCGAAGTCGCCGGCCCAGTTTTTGACGACCTCATATCGACCCACACTCATGCCCTTTTCGAACGGTGTGGCCTCTGCCGGCGTGACCTTGACCTCAAATGTTCCTCTCGCTTCCATGTGCTTTCCTCCTGTGTTCGCATGACCGCCGATCGGTACCATAATCGCAGCCGCTGATAGTAGTCTGAAGAATAGGTGCATGCCGATGCCTCCTGACAACCAAACTAGGACAATGCGCGGCAGCAGGATTGAAGAAACGCGACGAGAGCCCGCGCATTTTCCGCCAACGATTGGGCCGCCGCGGGGTGTGCTCCACGCGGCCGAGGATCGCGGCAGCGCTTTCTTTCATCAGCGGCTTGCGCCGTCGCCGGAACTCGCACCCTTCGTCCAGCATTTTTGGTATGTTCAATGGGACCTGCGCGGTGCCGCGCCGAGCACTGCGGAGACCCTTCCTCATCCGAGCAGCTATCTCGTGTTCGAACACGACCTCGAAAGGCCCACCGACGATCCCAGCGTGCATTCGCGCGCCGAGATCGCCGGCGTAACCAGCGGCAAATTTTCACGCACAATGGAAGGCCACGGCCGCGTCTTCGGTCTCAAGTTTCAGTCCGGAGGCCTTAGGCCGTTCTTGCAGAGCTCTGTCTCCATGCTTACCGATCGCGTCGTCCCTGCTGCGGAGGTGTTCGGCCCAGACATCCTGTTGCTCGCGACACAGCTCCGCGCCCTCGACAGTCCTGAAATCATGGCTACGATCGCCACTGATTACTTTGCGCGACGCCTTCCCGAACGCGACACCAATGCTGAACTCTCCAGAACGCTTGTCAACGCGATCCTGCATGATCCCACCATCCTCAGCGTCGAGACCATTTCCAGGCTCAGCGGCCTGAGCATTCGCTCCTTGCAGCGGCTCTTCAAGGAATATGTAGGTGTGTCGCCGAAGTGGGTCATACGCCGTTTCCGACTGCATGAGCTACTCGAACGCTTGCACTCGGGCGAGGCGATGGACGGCGCCCAGCTTGCGCTCGACCTCGGCTATGCCGACCAGGCGCATCTTATCAACGATTTTCGCAAGCTCGCAGGCTCGCCCCCGACCCTCTATCTTCGTAGTACCGTTCGAGCACGCGCTCCACAAGTCCGTCAGTGAGACCTGATAAATGTTCTCTCGTTACCGGCGCTGCTCACTGAGTGACAAATCGCCGATGCACTCACCGGGAGCGGCTGAACCTTGGGTGCCTTGCGCAAACAACGTTTCCATGAGGCACAGAGCGAAGCGTGAAAATCAGCAGCTTCGAGTTGTTAACGGCTGCTGCGATTGCTTAGCCGCTGGCAACAGATTGGCGCAACGAAGTCTTGTCTACGATTTTGCAGGTCTGGTGCAGTGATCCCACCTCTGATAGATCACCTCTCCGCCTACCAGGTTGACCGGAGCCGCGCAGCCGCATCCAGCGCAGTAGCGCAAGCAATCTCCTCGCACGTCATGAATCTCCCAGCCGTTCAATCATCACGTCGGTCGACTTGATCAAAGCCGCCGCCGCGTCCCCCTTCTTCAGCCGCAACTCCCGCACCGCGCTCGCCGTAATGATCGCCGTCACGTGATCCTCCCCCACCGCAAGCACCACCTCCGCCAGCAGACCCTCCACGCGAATGCTCACCACCTTCCCGGCAAGCTGATTCCTCCCGCTCACCCGCCGAAACCGGTCCCGCGATTTGGCAGGCGGCTTCGCACGGTCTTTCGCGAGAAAAGGCTTGAGCGCCGCCTCCGTGATCCGATGATGCCCCCCAGGCGTCCGCGCCGTCTTCAGCTTGCCGGAGAGGATCCACTGCTTGATCGTCGGATAACTCACCCCCAGCAGGTGAGCGGCCTCACGCGGCGTCAGAATGTGATCTCGATTCGCCATACCCTCCATTTCTAGCACCTCCCCGCCAGGTTCAGCTTGCTGCAAATTTGGCCCCTGCTCTTTATGCTCGCCTTTCTGCTTGTCATTTCCTCAGGCGATCTGCTGTTGGACCTGCCGTCTTTGTTGCCTTTGCCGTCGTCTTTGCGGTCGTCGTTGTCATTGCAATGCCATTCCATTGCCATTATTTTTGCGTTTGCATTTGCCTTTGAGGTGACGCGGGACTTCAGTCCCGCGTCACCCAGACTGCCGCGAAGCGGCATCCGCTCTGCCGAAGGCCGGAGCGAAGGCAAAGCCGAAACGACTGAATATTGCTTTTGCCTTTGCACTTTCCTTTCATGCCGTCATCCTCGCAGGGGCCGCCGTTCCTCCTTGCGGACCTATGAGGTCTATGAAGATCGGCACTCCAATCCCGAGCCGCAACGTTCCGCGAGTACTGTCAGCACCTGCTGCACGCCGCAAACCCGAAAATGCGTTGTCAAGCCCCATTTTGCCGTAAATGATGGCAACCACTGAAGATAGAGTTGGCGTAGTAGTTTATGCTTACCTGCTAAAATTAAGACAGTAGCTGTAGCCCGGAGAACACAAGCTCAAGACTTCTTCGCCCTGCATAACTGACGCCTTTTGAAGAATTTGCCGGCGATGCCTGCGAAATATGGGACTTTTTGCTTTATCTCCGCTCGAGGTCCAGACCTAAACCGAATAAATCGAATAATTTGCGCAATATTGCCGGGGGTCCCCCCCCGTCGAAACCTGCCGGAGAACGCCCATGCCCAAAGACATCCGAGCCACCCTCCTCGACCTGATCGCCTCCCTCTCCTTCAAGCTCGGCGACTTCACCCTCGCCAGCGGCCAGAGGTCCGACTACTACATCGACTGCCGCATCACCACCCTCCACGCCCAGGGAGGCCGGCTCTCCGGCCTCGTCCTCTACAACCTCATTCGCGAGCGCATCCCGCAAGCCGAGGCCGTCGGCGGCCTCACCCTGGGAGCCGACCCGCTCGTCTCGAACACCGCCAGCGCCAGCGCCTGGGCGCTCTCAGACTACGAAGAGATCCTCGAACTCACCCAGGAGCTCGATCTCGACGAAGACGACCGCAGCGACGAGGGTCCCCGCCCCGGTCTCCTTCAGGGTTTTCTCGTCCGCAAGGCGGAAAAGACCCATGGTGCCGGCCGCCGCATCGAAGGCTTCCTCCAACCCGGCGCCCAGGTCGTCATCGTCGACGACGTATGCACCACCGGCGGCAGCACCATCACCGCCATCGAAGCCGCCCGCGAAGCCGGAATGCACGTAGCCGGCGTCCTCTGCCTGGTCGACCGCGAGCAGGGAGGACGCGCCAGCATAGAAGCCGTCATCCCCGGCATCCCGTTCCTGGCCGTCTTCACCGCCGCCGACGTCCGTGCCGCCCACATCGCCCTCATACCTTAACAGCCCCCGCCGATAAACACGCCATGACGTTCTCCGACGGTAAGACCTGCCCGCACTGCCACACAGATTCACTTCACCGCTCGCACCGCCGCGGACGCGACTGGCTCTTCCACCTCATCGGCCTCCGCCCAATGCGCTGCACCTGCTGCACCCGCCGCTTCTACGCCCCCAAGCCCCATCAGGCAGCGACCCGGCGCGAAGCCTTTTGAATCAGAACGCCCCAGCGTGAAGCCGCCTGCCGGGAGCGCCTCGGTGCGAACTCGTCTAAACTGGAAGGGACATGATCCCTACCCTCGAATGGCTCGCGGAAGGCGTAAGCTTTCTCGACCAGACCAAGCTCCCGCTCGAAGAGACCTACGTTCTAGCCGCCGACTACAAGCAGGTCGCCCGCGTCATCCGCGACATGATCGTCCGCGGTGCGCCCGCTATTGGAGTCTCGGCCGCCATGGGCGTAGCCATCGGCATCGACCGTAGTTCCGCCACAACCCTGCCCGAGCTGACAGCCGAGGTCGCCGTCATCTGCCAGACGCTCGCCGAAACCCGGCCCACCGCAGTCAATCTCTTTTGGGGCATCGGCCAGATCCGAAGCCTCTACAACGAACTCGCCGCAAAGGACGCCGCTATCCCCAACATCAAGGCCGCCGTGGTCGCCAAAGCCCGCTGCATGTACGACGAGGATATCGCCGCCTGCAAACAGATGGGTGCCCACGGCGCAGCGCTCCTCCCCCGCGAAGGCACGGTCCTGACCCACTGCAACGCCGGCGCCCTCGCCACCTGCGGCTACGGCTCTGCCCTCGGCGTCATCCGCGCCGCTATCGAGCGCGGACACAAGATCGACGTCTTCGCCGACGAGACCCGCCCCTTCCTCCAGGGCGCCCGCCTCACCGCCTGGGAGCTGATGAAGGACAACATCCCGACCACCGTCCTCTGCGACAACATGGCCGCCCACCTGATGTCCAAGGGTCGCATCCAGGCCGTCATCGTCGGAGCCGACCGCATCGCCGCCAACGGAGACACCGCCAACAAGATCGGTACTTACGGCGTCGCCATCCTCGCCCGCGAGCACAACATCCCCTTCTACGTCGCCGCCCCCTGGTCGACCATCGACCTGCAGACTGCCACCGGCGACGCCATCCCCATCGAGCAGCGCGCTGCCTCCGAGGTCACCCACTCGAACGGTAAGCAGATGACCCCTCACGGAGTCGCCGTCGAGAACCCCGCCTTCGACGTCACCCCCGCCAGGTACATCACCGCCATCATCACTGAGCGCGGGGTTCTTAAGGCGCCCTTCGGGCCATCCATCCGGAGCATGGCCACCCCCGGCACCCAGGAACTGGAACTCGCCACCCCCTGACGTCCTTTGCGCCATGATGCTGTGCATCGCAAAGTTTTCTTGCCACAATCAACAAAATCTCCATTCCGCTGCGTCCCTGAACACGCCGTCTGCGGCATTCTGGCCCCACGGCATCGACACGCTTATCCTTATATCGACAGGTAAGCGTGAGAGCTCCCCTCCTCAATCCGCGCAGACGATCCTTGATACGCGGCAACACCTTGGTCCTCGTTAGCCTCGGCGCAGCTCTCCTGCTTTCAGACTTCCCCCAAAATCGTGCCAACCCTTTCCTGATCCTCCCGGCAATGGTCGCCTCGCTGGGCACCATCGACACGATCCGCTGCATGCAGCGCCGATGGAACTTCTATCACGGGGGCGTGCTGCTGTGCATCTACATGGACCTGATGGCTCTCTGCATGATCCTCTTCTTCCTCTTCTATCCCTACACCCGATGGATCGCCTCTTCCAGCTGACGCACCCAGTGCCCCACATCAACCCACTACAATCAGTTCACCCTTGCCGAAGCAGACTGGAGGCGAACGAAGAAGATGCGCATCATTAGCATTTCCCGACTGGATCATGCTTTTTTGTTCCTCGCACTCTTACAGCTTCAGCTTGCCTCCGCAGCACAATCTGTTCCGCCCCCCGACGCAGCTACTGCAGAATGGTGGTCCCAAACGGCTGCTCTGGCGAACGACTCCATGGAAGGCCGAGACACAGGTACTGAGGCTTATGAGCGCGCCGCCAAATATGTCGAGACTCAGTTTGCGGCCTCGGGCCTCAAGCCTGCCGGCGATCCTCGCAACGGTAAGCCCACTTTCTTCCAGCGCGTGCCCATGCACCAGACCGATCTTGACCTCAGCGACTCCTCAATCGAGATCACGTATTCCGACCAGAGGCGGAGACCGATTCCGCTCAAGCTTCTGCAAGAAGTGACCGCCATACCGCCTCAACAGCAGGCTGTAAGCTTCATCAGCCCCATGGTCTTTCTCGGGTATGGTCTTCCGCTCCCGGCGCCGAACGAGCGCTTGGAGAACCGCAAAAATCTTAAAGACAGCATCGCCGTCATCTTCAACAACACACCTGCGGGCCTAACACCTGAAGCGTCCGCCGCCTTCGTCGTCCGGCGAAGGGAGGCAATCGCGAAAGCCGGTTTTACCGCTGTCCTCTCCATCGACAACCCCGCAGCGATCGAACCTGCTCACTGGCCCGCAGCCTACGCCCGCAGCGTTGTCATTCAGCCTGCTGGCCCCTCTCCTTCAGCGCCTTCTGTAGCGCCAGCCCACCACGCCCCGCAGCAGCTTCGCATCAGTGCAGAGGCGGCCACAAAGCTCTTCGCCGCGGACCCTACCCATCCTTTCGCAGGCATTCTTCGTGATGGAGAGAATGGCCTTCCGCTTCCCAGCTTTCCCATGCACGCCGGGCTCGAAGTCGCCATCCGCTCCACTGGCAAAGACATCTCCTCCCCAAACATCCTCGCAATCCTTCCTGGGTCCGATCCAGTCCTCGCCTCCGAGTACGTCGCACTCTCCGCGCACCTCGATGGCTACGGATACGGCACACCCGTCCTCGGCGACAATCTCTACAACGGCGCACTCGACGACGCCGCCTACGTCGCCACACTCATCGAACTCGCCAGGAACCTGCAGCACGCGGCTCCCGCACGCTCCCTGCTCTTCTGCATCTTCACCGGAGAAGAAAAGGGTTTATTAGGTTCCGCCTGGTTCACGCAACATCCAACGGTACCGCCAGAGAACATCGTTGCCGACCTGAACCTCGACCAGCTCCGCCCTATCTTTCCGCTCCACATTCTCACCATGGAAGGCTTGAATGATTCCACTCTGGGCAACACCGTTCGCACCATAGCTGCGCCGTTCCACATCGAGATCCGACCCGACTTTGAGCCCGAACGCAATCTCTTTCGGCGCGCCGACAACTACAACTTCGTCCACATCGGAGTTCCCATCGCCAGCTTCATCTTCAACTACGACAAGGGTTCTTCGGAAGAGGCCGTCTACCGCGATTGGTACGCGCGCCGTTACCACAAACCTCAGGACGATCTGCAGACTCCAATCGATTGGGAGGCTGCCGGGAAATTCAACCGCTTCTACGCCGCTCTCGCCCTTTCTATCGCCAACGAACGCACGCGCCCGCAGTGGCTGCTCGGAAGCCCCTATTCCCAACATAAACCGCCTGGACCGTAACTCCGAATGTTCTGCGTTATACTCGGCGAACCGGAACGAGCTGCGTTGCGAGAGTTCCGTAAGTGGCTAGACACCTCACCTTCAGGAGACTGACATGCTAAAGGGTTTTCGCGACTTCATTCTGCGTGGCAACGTGATCGATCTTGCTGTCGCGGTCATCATTGGCGCAGCTTTCACCGCCATCGTCACCTCCCTTACGGAAAAGATCATTAATCCCCTCCTAGGTGCGGTCATCGGCAAGCCCAACTTCGGTTACCTCGTCGGGCACGTTAACGGAGGCGAGATTCGCTACGGCGACTTCCTTACGGCGATCATCAACTTCTTACTCATCGCCGCAGTCGTGTATTTCTTTCTGGTGCTCCCCGTTCAATACCTGATGAGGAAGTTCCATCCTGTGACCGCGCCTCCATCCACCAAGCCGTGCCCGCAATGCCTCGGCGACATTCCAGTGGCGGCCACCCGCTGCAAGTTCTGCACCCAGCCCGTCACTGTTTAACTTATTTCAGCCAGCATCATTTTGCGAGATAACACTTCGTCAAATTCGACCAGTTGAGGGGGTCGTAAAATTCCTGCCATGAATAAGGGTAGCCGCTTGCCTCGCTGGCTTCAGATCGTAGTCGTACGTACATCTGTATTGTTCTGTCTGTTGGGTTGCATGCGGCCGTCGCTTCATGCGGCTCCCCCTGTTGGCCGCGCGGTTGCCTCAGTTGGGCCGGACGCCGACGTGCGGCTGTTTCGCCTGAACGAATTGGAAGCGACACTGCGAACGATCCCACCGGGCACTGTGCACGACTACTTCGCTGGCGTGCTGGCCAACCGGGCGGGCCGCCTTTCGGAGTCGATTCAGCTGCTGAATGACGCTTTGCCGGGTATTCGGGAAAATCAACCCGATCGAGCAGCGGTTGCCTTGGATACGCTGGCCGACGACTACATCAAAAACTTTCGCTACGGTGACGCGGCGCAAGCTTACGACGATCTGCTGACACACTTTGGAAATCGAATGAGCAGCTCTCAGTTGCAGGGCACGAGAGATGACTCCGGTGTGGCGCACTTGTTGCGTCTGGCTCCAGCCCAGACGATCGAATGGCACGGCCCCACGCGGCTCAAGACCGAGCGCAACCCGATTGGCTCTGTCGTCACCGATCTGATGGTAAGCGGCGTCGAGGAGCACTGGATACTTGATACGGGCGCAAACATGTCGGTCGTTAGCCGCAGCTTTGCGCAAAAGCTTGGACTCAAACCTCTGCCCGGGTTTGGGCAAACTATGGCGGGCATCACTGGAATTGAGAATCCATTGCAGGTAGCTTTGCTTCCAACTCTGCAGCTGGGAGGAGCGACGCTGCACAATGTAGTGCTGCTGATTCTAGATGACGCCAATCTGAAGATCGGCATAGGCAAGCAGTCGTACCAGATCAACGCGATCGTCGGCTATCCGGTGTTTCAGGCACTCAGCACCATCAGTTTCGTGCAAAACGGCGCGTTTGAGGCTGGCGAAACCGTTCGGCGGCCAGCAAATGGGGCGCAAATGTTTATGAAGCTGCTCATGCCGGTGATCGAGTGTGGCGTTGACGGAAAGGATCTTCCCTTCAGCTTCGATACAGGCGCGTCGGGGACCAACCTTTCGATCCGGTACTACAAACAGTTTCGCAGAGCGGTTGGGTCGTGGAAGAAAGGCCAGAACAAGAGTTTCGGTGCAGGGGGAATGCAGAAACGTTCGATCTACATTCAACCGAAACTGCGCCTCATGATTGGCGACAAGAGCTCGACTCTGAAGCGTGTGCCAATCTTCACCGCGACTATGGGCTCCGATATCGATGAACTATACGGGAACCTCGGGCAGGATGTGGTCGCGGGGTTCCGGAGCTTCACGTTGGACTTCTCAAAAATGACGTTCAGCCTCGGTGCTCCAATCACCGGTCCGTACAAGCATTGAGCTTTGCGTGAACTATTGTGCCAATCGCATCAAATGCACGACCCACTATTCTTGCTCCCGCGACTTGGCTGATGTGCGATACCCTACCTCATAACTCTTCACACCACGCTCGAGGCTTCGATTTGATCCGTCACCGCGCTCTGCTCTGCCTCTTTCCCATCGTTGCGTTCGCAGCCACCGCGCAATCTCCCTCATCGCTCTTCGGCTTCCGTGACTCTGCGCAGCAAGCCAAGTGGGACGCGTCCTTCATGGCCGTTCCCGATGCCGTTCTAGCAGGTCAGCACCTCAAGATCCTCACGGCCGCGCCCCATTGGGCTAGTTCCCCAGAGGACTATGCCACCGCCCTCTACGTCGAGAAACAGTTCAAAGCCGCCGGCCTCGAGACCGAGATCGTCCCTTACAAAGTTCTGATGAACAAGCCCGTTAAGATCGTCGTCGAGGCGTTCGATGCCAGCGGCGCTAAGATCATGTCCGGCCCCAGCGCGGAGCATGTCGACCCAGCAAAAAATGGCGGCGACCCATTCCAGAACGACCCCCGCATTCTGCCCGCGTTCAACGGCTCTTCGCCCTCCGGCGACATCACCGCCCCTGTCATCTATGCCAACTACGGCACCCTGGCCGACTTCCAGCAGCTCGCCAAGCTTGGCGTCAGCGTTAAAGGCAAGATCGTTCTGGTTCGCTACGGTGAAAACTTCCGCGGCATCAAAGCCTATATCGCCCAACAGTACGGCGCCAAAGGCGTCCTGATCTACTCCGATCCGGCTGATGACGGCTACTTCCGCGGTGACGTCTACCCGAAGGGTCCCTGGCGCCCAGACTCCGCAGTACAGCGCGGATCCATCCAGTTCCTTCCCATCTACCCCGGCGATCCCACCACTCCCGGTGTTGCGTCCACGCTTGACCTTCCCGACTCCCGCCGCATCCCCATCGACAAGCTTCAGAACAATCAGGCCAGCATTCCCACTAATCCGCTCTCGTATAAAGACGCAGCCCCCATCCTTCAAGCCCTCGGCGGTCAGGAATCTCCACGAGATTGGCAGGGAGCGCTGCCCTTCACCTATCACCTCGGAGCCGCTGGGACAGGTGACCACTCACAAGTTCCCGCCGTCACGGTTCACATGCATCTTGAGCAGGACATCGCCCTGCGCACTATCTGGGATGTCATCGGCACGATCCCCGGCACCGACCACGCCGAGGACTGGGTTGTGGCCGGAAACCATCGCGACGCGTGGGTCTACGGCGCCGTCGATCCCAATAGCGGCACGGCCGCCATGCTCGAAGCCGTGCACGGACTCGGATCCCTTCTCAAACAAGGCTGGAAACCCACACGCACCATCGTGATGGCGAGCTGGGATGCGGAAGAAGAAGGACTGATCGGCTCGACAGAATGGGCCGAGCAACATGAGAAGGTCCTCGCCCACGCAGTCGCTTATCTGAACACTGACGTCGCCGTCTCAGGCCCCAACTTTACTGCCGCCGCCGTCCCGTCCCTCATGCAATTCGTCCGCGAAGTCACTCAAGAGGTGCCCAGCCCGAAGGGAGGCACAGTCTACGAGCAGTGGAAGGCAGAGCAACAATCGGAATCGAGCAACAGTCGGCGCCACCAGCCCGCGGCGGCAGGCGAGGCGCATATCGGAACACTGGGCTCGGGGTCAGACTACACTCCTTTTCTGCAACACCTCGGAGTGCCTTCTACGGACATTGGCTCCGATGGACCCTATGGGGTCTATCACTCCACCTTCGACGACTACAACTGGTTCATCAAGTTCGCCGACCCTACCTTCGTCTACGAGCAGCAGCAGGCTCGCGTCCTAGGTCTTGAGGTCATGCACATGGCCGACGCTGATGTCCTGCCCTACGATTACGAGTTCTACGGCAAGGAGATTCTGGGTTACATCGAGTCCGCGCAAAAGCAGGCGAAGACGAAAAATATGACTCTCGACTTCAGCTCTGCCCTCTCCGCAGCAAGACGCTTCGTCACAGCCGGCACCGGTGCCCGCACCCTCCAGTCCGCACCTCCCGCAGATGTCACTAGCCTGAACCAAGCCCTCCGAGCCGCCGAAGAAGCTCTCCTCAATCCTGGCGGTCTGCCGAAACGTCCCTGGTATCGACATACCATCTACGCGCCGGGCGAATTTACCGGATATGCAGCCGTTGTCATTCCGGGAGTCAACGAAGCTCTCGAAAGCGCAGACACTCCCCGAGCGCAAGCGCAGCTGGAAGAACTCGTCGCCGCACTCAACCGCTCCGCGGGCGTTCTTGAAAGCGCTGAAAATAGCTCCAGGTAAGCCGGCAGTGCGCAGAACGCCGGTGTCTCTTCAATTAGCGTATACACGAGGCGTTCAATAAATTGGCAAGCCGGGCAAGTGAAAAGCGATAGAACAGTGACCCTACACAACAAAGCGTGCCGTTTTCTAGTTTATTCATGCACGTGAGGTAAGCTCTATCCCTCTATGACTGCCAAAAAAAAGCTCGCCCGGAAGTATGCCAGCGGTAAGAAGTCCGCAGCGAAGCCTGTCGAGAGTCTCTTCATCAGCCGAGATGAGTCCTGGATGCGATTTAACCGGCGTGTTCTCGAAGAGGCCCAGGACGAAACCAATCCGCTGCTCGAACGAGTCAAGTTCCTGGCCATCACAGCAAGCAATCTGGACGAATTTGTCGAAATCCGTGTCGCCGGTTTCTTGCAACGCATCGAGGACGGCTACACTCTGGCGCAGCCGCCCGACGAAGGCGGTCTGACTCCCCAGGAACGGCTCGACCTGCTGATGGCGACCATCCGCAGCTTCGTCGATGCCCAATACGCGTGCTGGAATCAAAAGTTGCTCCCGGCAATGCAAAAGGAAAAGATTCGGATCCTGCGATGGAGCGAGTTGAGCGAAGAAGCGGCGGCACAGGCCCTTCAGTTCTACGAGAGCGAGGTCGATCCGCTGCTTACGCCCGTGACCATCGACCCCTCTCATCCCTTTCCCAGAGTGCTCAATAAAGCACTTTGCATCGGCCTCCTGCTGCGTCACAAGCGCCGCGGAGGAAAGCCCCTCACGGCGCTTGGCGTAGTGACTGTGCCGCGTTCCCTGCCGCGGCTGGTGCCACTCATCAGTGCGGAGGGATTTTGCGATTTCATCCTTCTGCATGAACTGGTCGAGTCGCAGGTGGAGCGGATGTTTCGAGGCTACGAAGTGCTGTCGCGATCCGCCTTTCGCGTCACACGCAACAGCAACCTCTACATGCAGGAGGAAGAGTCCAGGTCCGTTCTCGAGAGCGTGCGGGCGGAGTTGCACAACCGCAGAAAGGGAGATGCCGTTCGCATGGAAATCGAAAGCTCCGCCACAGAAGAGATGGTCGAGCGGCTTCGTGTCAACTTCGAACTTCAGCCGGAACAGGTGTTCAAGACCGAAGGTCCCGTAAACCTGTCCAGACTGATGAACCTTTACTCCGGAGTGAAGCGGCCGGCATTGAAGTACACCGCCTTTTCTCCCAAGGAGTACAAGCTCCATCCAAAATCCACCGACATCTTCGATGAGCTCCGCAATAAAGACATTCTGCTCCACCACCCGTTCGACTCGTACAAAACGGTGGAGGACTTCATCGAAGCCGGAGCACAAGACACGAACGTGATCTCCATGAAGCAAACCCTCTATCGAACAAGCAGCGATTCGCCCATCTTCAAGGCTCTCACTGAAGCGGGGCTAACAAAGGAAGTGACCGTCGTCGTTGAATTGATGGCCCGCTTTGATGAAGACTCCAACATTCGATGGGCGCGCGAACTGGAAGACGCAGGCGTCGGAGTGTTCCACGGCATCTTCGGACTCAAAACACATTGCAAACTCGCATTGCTAATCCGGCGGGATACGGATGGGAACATCCACCGCTATGCTCACCTGGGCACCGGCAACTATAACCCCGTGACCTCGCGTTTTTACACCGACATCAGCCTGCTGACCTCCAAGCCGGACATGACCGAAGCCGTGCAGAAGGTGTTCAATTATCTGACTGCAGAGACGGAGTCTGAATCCTACAAGCCACTGATGGTGGCTCCCCTGACGCTCGCAGATCGCCTGGTGGCCCTGATTGAACGAGAGGCAGCCTTCGCGAAAGCCGGAAAACCGGCAGCCATCATCGCCAAGATGAACGGATTGTTGGACCGGCGGACCGTCGAAGCGCTCTACGCCGCTTCGCAGGCCGGCGTCCAGATCGACCTCGTCGTGCGAGGCATGTGCTCTCTGCGTCCGGGAGTGAAGGGCCTGAGCGAACGAATACGCGTGCGGAGCATCGTAGGGCGTTTCCTCGAGCATAGCCGAATCTTCTGTTTTGCCAATGGCGGCAAAGAAGAGATGTACTGCGGAAGCGCCGACTGGATGCCGCGCAACCTGCTCGAACGCTGCGAAGTGGTGTTTCCTGTCACGCAGGCTGACTTGCACCAACGCTTGCGTGAAGAGATCCTGGCTTCTTACCTCGCAGACAACGTGAAGGCGCGGCTTCTGCAGCCTGATGGCGAGTATCTCCGCGCGCCTCACACTGGAGCAGCGTTCAACGCCCAGGACTACCTCATGCGAGTAGCCGAAGGCGCAGACGAAAAAGCTCCCCTTCCGGCAAAGCTCGAAAGAACTACAAGCGCCTGAACTCCTCGCCTTCGACTTGCTGCACGCAAACGCCCGTGAGCCGATTGCTCCTCGATCACATCCTGAGAGCCGAGCCGCTTCTCTCCACCTCACGAGCCTTGCCGGTCCAAGTCATGCGTGCTCAAGCCAGGCTATGCGACTCCTTGCCCAGCCAATTCACCGTCTACGGAACCTTCACTGTAACCTGGGCGCTATGGACCAGCCCACCCGATGCGATGCCTGTGATCGTGAAGGTATACGTGCCTGCGGCTGCGACCGTAACGGCGGGCGTCGTAGGAGTACCACCCGTTGTTGAAGTATTGGAGCAGCCGGACACAGTAAACGCCGCAATCGAGAGAACAGCTCCCAGCAGGGCGCCCCAGCGGCGGCGGCGAGGAAGCGTGAACAGGAGCACACAGGCGAGCGTCGCTCCTGAACCCGCTGCATACCAGGTCCCCTTCCGCTGCTCCCGTTCCCCTCGGGAAGAAGCCGCGGACGTTGCCGCTCCTGTGCTGGCGGGTTGCGACGCGACAACAACAAACGAAGTCGATACGCCAGCAGCAGAGGTGATGCTGACCGGACTAACGCTGAAGCTCGTCGTCGCGATCATATCGTTGTTGTTGGTTGCAGTCATACTTACCGAGCCCGTGAACCCATTCGCAGGAGTAATGGTGAAAGCTACGCCCGGCGCCGTTGCGCCTGGATTCACAGTCACCACTGCAGTATAAGGAGCGATAAAGAAATCCGGCTTTGTGGCGGAAACGATGTCGACCGAGGCCAGTGTGCCGTCCGCCCCGAGGAGGGTTCCCTTCGATCCAGCATAGTTTGCATCGCCGGAATAGACGGCGCTGATCGTGTGGCCGCCAGAGGAAAGACCCGTCGCCGATAGCGTGTAAGTCGCTGCCCCGTTCGTCAGTGGAGTGGATGAGCCTGAGACGAGCGCGCTGTCGACAAAGAACTGTACCGTACCGGTAGGCGTCACACTCGCGTTTGAACCGGCGACTTTGACGTTCAAGGGAAGAGTACCGGATACCCCGCCCAACGTGGCAGCCGTCGTGGTGAGCACGGTCGTGCTGATCCCGCCCTGCGAGGCAGTGCCCCCAATACCAGTCGGCACGGCGCTGCTCCAACTGCTGATCAGCTTCGCAACATCGACACTGCCCAGACCACTGGCCTGATCGTAGCCTGTTGCCGCGCTAAATCCGATTGCGCCGCCGTTGTTGCAGTTTGCTGTTCCCTGAGAACACGGAACCGAATTGCTTCCGGAGGTGATGTCGTGAAAGATGCTGCTGTAGGTGGGTCCATTCGCCAGTCCGTAGAGGACATAATTGATGTTTCCCAAACCCGTCGCTGCCGTGCTACCCACCCCAAGATGCTGCTCCACCAGCGCAAGAATGCCCGCCATGGTAGGCGCAACAAAGGATGTGCCGCCGAAGACATTCGGGTTGCCAGTCGAATCCAGAAATCCGTTGCTGCAGGGCAACTCTTGTGCATTGGTTCCAGTCGAGCAGACAAAGTACCCATCATGCATGGAAGCGGCATTCAGCGCAAAATCCGGAACGTCTCGCGAAGCATCATTTGGAGTTGCTCCCGCCCCGGTTCCCATTTGCCAGGACGGCTTGGCGAAAAAGGCACTCGCACCGCCGCCACCTGCGCCGCCTGCCGTCAAACCAGTCGCCGTCGATGTTTCATTCCAGGGCTGCTCAGGAATGTAGCTGAGCGCTGAGCCGCCGTTGGCGCCGTTCGTCCCACTCCAATACGTCGACGGTGTGCTCACATCGCCGCTGAACATGGTGCCCCCGGCTGCCGTCACGTAAGGAGAGCTAGCCGGAAAATCGACGTTCAATCCTTCTGTGGCTAATGCGCTCGTGTCGCAGTCCGCTGCTCCCGCATCCCCTGCCGAGTTCACCACCGTCATCCCCTGCACATTCGCCTGCGCAAGAATGTTGTTGTAGGCTGCTAGCTCCGACTGCCCGCTGATCGTGCTCGCCGTCGCATTGAATTGAAGCTCGCATCCTCCATAGCTGCTCGATAGGATGGGAGCTAACCTGTTGTCCACCGCGTAGACTAACGAGTTCGCAAACGCATCGGCGCCATACACGTAGAGGATCGTCGCCCCCGGTGCAGCCGCACCGGACCACTCCACGTCCAGATGTGCTTCATCGATATCGGACGCTGACACGCCGGGGTCTGTGTTCGCGGCCAACTGAAGCTTTAGGTTGATGGCGGGGAGACCTGCCGCAGCGCGGAACGCAGCTACATCCCTATCGGGCAGAGTGTTGCCCTGATTCAAATCCGTCTGGCCTACCACCGCAATGGTTACGCCTGCGCCTGCCGTCGGCGAGTAGGCAGGAAAGTCATAGATCGTGTACAAGTCGCCCGGAGCGATGAAGTGGTTCACAACCCCGCTCAGTATCTGCGTGTTGAGCGGCTTAGACCGATCAATCGGTATGTTGCTCGGACGCAAATGGGGCTTCATCCTGAAATCGTTTAGCCCCGTGATCGACGTCACCACCGCGTTGATCGCAGATGGCAGGACCGGGTCAGTGAGGTTCGAGATGTGCTGTTCCCCATCGACAGACAGCGAGTGAATGGTCGTGCCGAACGCCCGCTGCGCCTGCGCAACCGTGCCCGCAAACTGAATAAACGTAGAGCTGCGCGCTGTGCTCGTAATCGTAAACCCCTGGTTCGTAAGCCAGCTCGACACCTTGGCCATATCCGAGCTGCTCATCCCAAAGCGGGCTCCGAACTGCTCAGGCGACAGCCACTGATGGTAGTTCGCCGAACCGGGATCGACTTGGGACGCCAATAACTGATCGAGGTCGGCCTGCTGCGCGGGTGTCAGGCTGAAAAACAACGTGAGCGAACTCAGCTTCCGATCCGCAGGAGCAGCCCCCAGGTCGGCTGCCCGCTCCACCCGGCTAGAAATCGTCCCGTGCAGTGGCGCCTGTGATCCGTCTTGAATGCTTGCAATCCGACTCTGAACCCTGGCTTGGGCTACCTGCGTCAATCCAGTGAAAATCAGAGTCGCGGGAAGGAGGAAAGAGATCAAACGGCTGCGCATGGATTTGTTCTACCTTACCGCTGGGCTACGGAGTGGACTTCTTCCCCTACACGAAACTTCGCTCGAAACACCTGGTTCTGTGAACTGCGGGTACATGCTTAGACAGACGATATCGCATAAAGTTGCGTCTACGCTCGGTCAAAGTATTATTTCGCATAACCCGTTGTTCCCAATACCAAAATGGAACCATTCTGGTTTGGCTTTCTGCACCGCGAGCGCCTTCGCACCATCCGCCGGCGCAAGGCTTCAGCCTGTCGAACCATTGAGAGGGATGCATCAGATGCTATATTTACCTGCCTGGATCATATGTCGCGCCGCCTGCCGTCGCAAGACGATCGTATCCGTCGGATCGTGTTTGGCAAGCCGCCGTAGAATCGTAAGCTGCGTCCGCAACGCATCGCCCTCTGCCACAGCGGCAATCACCTTGCGCGCAGAAAGCTCAACGCTTGACGCAGCCTTGTCCGCATAGATCCGCGCCAGGCAGACCGGCATCGAGAAGGAAGTATCTCTGCTTTCCGGACTCATCTTCACCGCTCTCAAAATCGCGCTTTCCATCGCAAACACCTCGATAATCATGTCCGCGATGGCGCCCATCACCTCCTGCTCGTCTGCGATCTGCGCCATGTACTTCTGCGTAGCCGCTCCCGCCACAAACAGCGTCAGCTTCTTGGCATTTGCAAGCAGGTCCAACTCATGAGCAAGCGGACCTTCCCGATCCATCTTCTCCGCCGGCCCGGACATCACCTCGTCCATCAGCTTCTTGATAGCCGGCATCAGTGCAAGCTTGCCGCTCATCGCAGACTTCATCAACCAGCCCGTGATAATGAGCCGATTGATCTCGTTTGTGCCCTCGAATATCCGATTAATCCGCGCATCGCGGTATGCGCGCTCCGCCGGAAACTCCTCCACGTAGCCGTAGCCAGCGAAGATCTGCAGCACCTCATCGACTACCATGTCCAGCATCTCGCTCGCCCAGACCTTCACAATCGAGCACTCGACCGCATACTCCTCGATCCGCCTCTGGATCTCCTTGGTGTCATTCTTGTCCACCCCTGCCAGAGCTTTGTCGATCAGACCAACCGTGCGATAGCAGACTGCGCCGCCTGCGAACACACCCGCAGCGCAGTTGGCGATCTTCTCCTGAATGAGGCCAAACTCCGAGATCGACTTGCCAAACGCCTTGCGATCGATCGCATACCGGATGCCGTTATTCAACGCCATGTGCGCGCCGCCAATGGCAGCATTGCCGAGCTTGTACCTGCCGACGTTCAGAATGTTGAACGCGATATGATGCCCCTTGCCCACCTCGCCCAGCAGATTCTCTGACGGAATGACGCAGTCGGTCAGAATCAGCGGGCAGGTCGAGCTGCCGCGAATGCCCAGCTTGTGCTCTTCCTTGCCGTTCGTAAAACCGGGCGTGCCCCGCTCGATCAAAAACGCCGTCAGCTTCTCCTTGCCCGCATCCGGCCCATCAGGAATCGCGCACTTGGCAAACACCGTGAAAAGGTCCGCGAAACCGGCATTCGAGATCCACATCTTCTCGCCATTCAGCGTGTACGTCTTGCCATCGGCCGAAAGCACCGCTCGCGTTCGCGCATTCACCGCATCCGACCCGCTGGTCGACTCCGACAGCGCATAGGCGGAGACGATCTCACCCGAGGCAATCTTCGGCAGATACTTCCTCTTCTGCGCATCATTGCCGTACCACACCAGCGGCATCGTTCCTATTCCGGTGTGCGCCGAGAACGCCACCGAGAAGCTCGCCTGCTTCGAGATATTCTCCGCCACAATCGCCGCCGTGGCCTTATCCATCTCGAGGCCGCCGTACTCCTCAGGAATATCGATCGCCGTCAGCCCAAGCTCCGCCGCCTCTCTCAACAACCGCTTGGTCACCGTGAAGTCCTTCGCCTCGATCTGGTCAGAAGCCGGCATCACCTCGTTCGTCGCGAAGTTCGCCGTGGTCTCGGCAATCTGCTTATGCTCCTCGGTAAAGTCTTCTGGGAAAAAACAGTCAGCCGGAGCCACTTCGTTGATCAAAAAGCCGCCGCCTGAGATGCGCTTCGGCTCTGCGATTGGTGCTGTCATGGTTGCCATGCTGTCGCTCCTTCTGTAATTCGATTGGCTCGATGCTATCTAACTTACTTCCGCTATCCGTTGACTTGGGTTCGATGGATTCCACCGCACCGTGCACTGTTTACCTTGCCACCGAAACGCTTCCAACTGTGCATCAGCCAGAAGTCTCGGCTGTTGCTGCACGGTGATCCGCCGTTCCTCGTCGGTGTTGCCCTTGCGATACCGTGCCAAGACCGAAACCTCATAGAGCATCGCTCTGCCGAATCGGCCATCTACTAAAGCGACCGGCTTGGTCCGGACATCTTCTATCGTAGCGATCGCGCTGTCCCAGTGAAGCTCCACATCTTCGTGACGGCGATGATTGAAAAAGATCCAGGCCGCTAGAAATACCGTCAAGAAGAAAGCAAAGCCGCAAATCGCTCGAAGCCGACGACGGTCCGGGGCGCTCCTCGGTATCAGCTTCGTCCAAGCTGTACGCTCCGGTATGGAGTAGCGGTGCATGATCTAATTCACAGCCTCATAAATCCCAGCCGCACCCATGCCACCGCCAACGCACATCGTCACAATCCCATACTTCGCCTTGCGCCGAGGCATCTCACGCATCAGAGTAGCCGTCAACTTCGCGCCAGTGCATCCCAGCGGATGTCCGAGCGCGATCGCTCCCCCATTCACATTCACCTTCGCCGCGTCGATTCCCAGCACCTTCAGCACCGCCAGCGACTGCGCCGCAAATGCCTCGTTCAGCTCAAATAGATCGATGTCCTCAAGCGAAAGTCCGGCCATCTTTAGCGCCTTCGGAATGGCATGGATAGGTCCAATGCCCATCTCCTCGGGATCACACCCGGCATAGGCGAATGCGACGAACTTCGCCATCGGCGTAATCCCCAACTGCGCTGCGCGTTCCGCCGACATCACCACCGCAGCCGCAGCGCCGTCCGACGTTTGGCTCGAATTGCCCGCGGTCACGGTCCCCTTCGCGTGGAACACCGGCTTCAGCTTCGCCAGCACCTCGAGCGAAGTATCCGCGCGAGGCCCCTCATCCTGCCGGAACGTGCTCTCCGTGACCTTCGGCTTACCCTTCCCATTCGGCGCCGAATTCGTCACAGTTACGGGTACAATCTCATCCGAAAACTTTCCCTCCTCTATCGCCGCCAACGCCTTTCGGTGGCTCTCATAGGAAAACTGATCCATCTCCTCACGCGTAATGCCGTAGTGCTTCGCCACCCGCTCCGCCGTCAATCCCATCGACATGTACGATCCAGGATAATTTTCGACCAGCCATGGATTGACCGAGATCTTGTTCCCGCCGAACGGAACATACGACATGCTCTCCGTCCCGCCTGCGACAATCACTTCCGCTCCGCCACCGCGAATCCGGTCCGCAGCCGTAGCAATCGACTGCAGGCCCGAGGCGCAGTAACGATTGATCGTCATTCCCGCTGTCGTCATCGGCAGTCCCGCGCGAAAACTCGCGATCTTCGCCACGTTCATTCCCTGTTCTGCCTCAGGCATCGCGCAGCCGAGGATCACATCTTCAATCTCCGACTTCGCCAGCTGCGGCAGCCGCTCGAGCGCTCCCGTAATCGCAATCGCTGCGAGATCGTCCGGTCGCGTCGTGCGCAGCGTCCCGCGAGGCGCCTTGCCTACCGCAGTTCGTACCGCCGATGCAATAACCACTTCTCTCATCACCAACTCCTGACTTCCAATTTCGTGCACCTGGCGAGAGCTCATTCTTCAACGAATCGACACGCACCAGCCAGGAACGAGCGCAGAGTTCGCCACTAATTCCTCAACGGCTTTCCCGTCTTCAACGTAAATGCGATCCGCTCCTGCGTCTTCTTCTCCCCGCACAAGCTGAGGAAAGCCTCTCGCTCCAGGTCCAGCAGGTACTGCTCCGACACCAGCGTACCCGGCGTCACCTTGCCTCCGCACAGCGCATACGCAACCCAGTTCGACACCTTCGCATCATGATCGGAGATGTACTGCCCCTCGCGCATCGTCCACACCGCAAGCTTCAGCGTAGCCAGCGCATTCTCTCCGGGAGCAGCAATATCAGCACGCGGTGCAGGAGCGCTGTATCCCGCGTCCGCCAGCCCCCGCGCTCGCATCTTCGCATCCAGCAGCAGCCGCTCGCGATTCATCGTGACCAGATCGGACGGCTTCAGAAAGCCCATCGATCGCGCCTCCGCAGCACTGGTCGACACCTTCCCCATCGCAATTGTCTCGAAGTTCTTCTTCAACGCCTCGAAGATCTCGACCCCCTCGCCGCGCGCATCCGGGCGAATGTTCGACGCTGCCTCCACGCTGCGGATGGCCATCTCCTTGCATCCGCCGCCGCCGGGAATCAGCCCCACACCCGTCTCCACCAATCCCATATACGATTCAGCAGCAGGCTGCCGCGCAGCCGAGTGCAGCGCAATCTCCACGCCACCGCCTAAGCACATCCCATACGGCGCTGCCACCACAGGGCGCGGACAGAACTTGATCGCCTGCGTCATATTCTGAAAAGCCCGGATCGCCAGGTCGACTTCGTCCCACTCCTCCTCCTGCACCGCCAGCATAAGCTGCATCAAGTTCGCGCCTACCGTGAAGTTCGCGGAATCGCCGGTGATCACAAACGCCTCAAAATTTTTCACGGCTTCGCTGGACGGCTTCAACGTCTGCGTGATCAGACTCACAATGTCTTCACCCAGTGCGTTCATCTTCGAGTGCAGTTCAATCGCTGCCACACCATCCCCAAGATCGATGACCGAGGCGCCCGGATTTTTCTTCACCACCCCATGCGCCTTCTTGATCACGCCCAGCGAACTGACCCCCTCGGCAGTCACTACCGGTTCGTAGCTTCCCTTCACCGGATCGAAGAACAGCCTGCCCGACGCTACCGAAGCGTCATTCTTGTACCAGGTGGGATTCGCCTCCCCATGCGCATCCGCATACGCCAGCAGCTTCTCGACATTGGCTGAGACTGCGTTCCCGGCTGCCTGCATCTTCTCCGTCGTACGGCGCACACCGGCAGCATCGAACATCTCAAACGGCCCAAGCTCCCAATTGAACCCCGTCTTCATCGCCTGATCGATCTCGACAAGGTTATCCGCAATCTCCGGTATGCGGTTTGCACTATAAGTAAACAACTCCGTCAGCAAAGGCCAGTAGAACGCAGCCGCCTTGTCTTTGGAATCGTCCGCATGTAGAAGCTGCGCGATCCGGGCTCCAGTCGCCTCCACATTCTTCGCCATCTCAATGGCCTGAAACTTCGGCCGCGCGCTCGGCTTATAGTCCAGCGTCTGCCAGTCGAGCACATGCCGCAGGTCGCGCCCCTCGGCATCTCTGCCTTCCTTCTTGTAGAAGCCCTGCTTCGTCTTGTCGCCCAGCCACTTCTTCTCGAGCATCTGCTGGATAAAAGGCGCCAGCGTGACCTCCGCCCGCTCATCACGGATCTCCGCTGCCTGCTTCGAGAAGTTCATTGCCACGTGCGCCAGCACATCCACTCCAACCAGATCGCCCAGCCGGAAGGTCCCGGTCTTCGGCCATCCCAGCGCCGAGCCCGTCAGCACATCGACTTCTTCAATCGTCAATCCCTGCTCCTGCATCAGCCGGATCGCGTTTCCCATCGAAAAGGTACCTACCCGGTTCCCGATAAAATTCGGCGTGTCATGCGAATGCACGATCGCCTTGCCGAGGCGCAGATCGCCGAAATGCTCAATTGCAAGAACGTCCGCGGGGTCGGCATCGGGCGTTGGAATGACCTCGAGCAGCCGCATAAAGCGCGGAGGATTGAAGAAGTGCGTGCCGAACCAGTGGCGCCGCAGCTCCATCGGCATGCCTTCCACAATCTTGTGAATCGGCAAACCGCTCGTATTGCTGGTCACGATAGAATCTGCACGCCGATGCTGCTGCACCTTATCGAGAAGCGCTCGCTTGATCGCAAGATTTTCCGCAACCACCTCGATGATCCAATCTGCATCGGCGATCAATGCCAGATCATCCTCGAAGTTGCCGATGGTAAGCAGTCGCGCACTCTCAGGCGTATAAAACGCAGCAGGCTTCGACTTCTTCAATCCGTCAAGCGCAGTCAGCACAATCCGGTTGCGCTCCTGCTTCGGAGCATCGGCTCCGATGCCGGGCGGCACGATATCCAGCAGCACCACCGGCAGCCCCGCATTGGCAATATGCGCTGCAATCCGCGAACCCATCGTACCGGCTCCAAGCACCGCTACCTTATGGATCTGTCGAAGATGTTTCGGTGCGATCGAGATGCCTTCTTCCGGCGCAGCGAGGATGCTTTGCGGCATGGATAAAAACTCCGGCGGGTAACGGACCCTAACGATGCGAAGCATACTGAATGACCATTCAGTCCGTCAAGTCTATCCTCATCGACCCCGCGAAATGATCCACTTAGACGATCCCGGCGAACGCAGCTTTCAGCACACTTCCAAGGACCGGCAGCCGCACCGTGACCACCGAAACGAACTCCGGCGACCTCTCCATTAGACCAGGCTGCCATTCATCACCAGCGCCACGGCACTGCGCAGACGCGCCGTGTTTCCTTCAAAAGAAGGCCGCAGCCGTGGCTCTTTCGACAGCGCATTCTGCCGCAACTCCGCCTCCACGGTCGGCCCAAACATGTGCCACGCCGAGGTGATGTCGCCGACGATCACAATCTCGCTGGGGGCCAGGGCCGAAGCGATCATCCGGAGTCCGCGACCAAGAAACACCGACATCTTCTCCAGAGCCTTGACCGCATGGGAGTCACCGGCCTGCGCCATTCTCACCAGCGCGGCAAAACTCGGCGGCCCACCGACTCCGCTCATCTCCTCGTAATAACGAAGACCCGCCCGATTGGAGCCCACCGTCTCCCAGCATCCATGACTTCCACACCCGCACGCCGGCCCGTTGCTGTCCATCTGCACATGTCCGAATTCGCCGGCCATCCCATTTGCCCCGCGCAGCAGCTGCCCATTCGCAAAGATTCCTGTTCCAATCCCCTCCGAGATATTGACGACGACAAGATCATGCAAGCCGTCGCTGTCGCCGAACCAGACCTCGGAAAGCGCACACGCATTCGCAACGTTGTCCATCTCCACGCGCAGCCCGGTCGCGCGTTGGATACGCGACTTGATGCTCGCCGCCGGCCAGTTCAGATTGGGCGCAAAGATCAGCTTCTCCATCTGCGGGTCCGCGCGCCCGGGCAGGCTGATCCCGATCCCGTCGAACGACTTGTCACCATGCGCGGCAACCAGCCGTTTGATCGCAGAAATGATGGACTGAATTGCTTTGGTCGGATCCGCAGGCAGCGCCACTACGTTCTGGGAAACGATCTTCCCGCCCAGGTCCGTCACGGCAACCGTCGTCTGCATCGGGTGGATATCGAGCGCAATCACCGCGCGCTGATGGTTCAGCTCAAGAAACGTAGGTCTGCGTCCACGCGGAAGCCTGCCCGTCGATCCTTCAAGGATCCACCGCTCCTTGATGAGGTCCTCGACGATCAGCGACACCGTGCTTCGCTGCAGACCGGACACCCGCGCAAGGTCTGCCCGCGATAGCGGCTGCCGCGTGCGCACAAGGTTGAAAACGAGATTCCGGTTAATCTGCCGAGGTGTCTTGTTCGTGGCGCTTTGCTTGCGAGTGAACGTGAATCGAGTCGACGAAGAATTGGACATGGGCATCTTTCGGATGGTCGACAGATCGTGAACGTATCTTGCGCGTAGCAAATCGTGCAACGACCCGCGCCGCACACTGCCGTCCCGAGCATGGTTCGCCTGCGATCGCGTGACGTGTCTTTATATCATTCGCGTCAGGTTTTGTGGGTACCTCCTTCGAGTGGCAGGAGCCGACGTCGGTCCGTGCTAGCCTCTCGCAATGGCTGCGAATTACCTGGAGCAATCGCTCGCAAAGCTCAAGCAGTTCGAGGGCAGCGTTCCATGGATGTACCGTGACACAGTCGGCAGGATCACCGTCGGCGTAGGCC
The DNA here is from genome assembly GCA_965277545.1 of Edaphobacter sp. Taxonomy (GTDB): domain Bacteria; phylum Acidobacteriota; class Terriglobia; order Terriglobales; family Acidobacteriaceae; genus Edaphobacter. The sequence continues at coordinate 2,515,618 of OZ255826.1, read as the reverse complement.
TTATGCTGCCCAACTCGCGGGCGGCTGAATCGCTCCCCTTCCTGGTAAGCTCCCGTCCCGCGACAGCGCAGGAAATATCCGTCGAGTTCGCCCGGGTCGACGCGCTTCCCTTCGGCCGCGTTCCCGCCTTCTATCGATCGGATCACCTCGTGCAACTCACACAACAGACGATCGACGCAAAACTCTACACCGTTTTGAAAAGCTTCGACACCGACCTCCGCTCTCACTTTCCTCTCTACGACAGCTTCCCAGCCAGCGTAAAGATGGCTCTCCTGGACATGATCTACAATCTTGGACCTGAAGGTCTCTTTCGGGGTTTCCCTCATCTCATCGCTGCAGTCCGGGCCGGAGCTTGGGCACAAGCCGCTGAGCGTTGCCTCCGCAGTGGCCCGGGTCCCGCCCGCAACGCGTGGACCCGCCAACAGTTTCTCGATGCGGTTGTAGATACGATCAAAGCTGAGGCAGAGAGCGTATGGACGCGGATCGCCCGCTGGATGCGTCTTATCTTCAGCAGCAGGTCTCCCTTCGGCAAATAGGCGGCTCTGCTTCGGTATCATAAATACTTTGGCAGGAAATGCGCGCTACCCCGCGTGCTGAGGAGAAGCCTTTTTGCGAGCAAAATGCAGTGTTGCAGCCGTCGCGGTCTGTGCGATCGCTTTCACTTGGGTGGCAAAATCCCAGGATCTTGCCAGCTTCGAAAAACGCACCACCGTCAAAGTGCTCCCCAACCGCTTGACCCTCGTAGTCTGTGAACGCCCCGAAGCGCCGGTGTTCAGCTTCTATACGCTGGTCGACGCCGGCTCCGCTGACGACCCCCAGGGAGCGAGCGGCCTCGCCCACATGTTCGAGCACATGGCCTTCAAAGGTACAACCGAAATCGGCACCACCGACTATCCCGCCGAGAAACTCGCCCTCGCCAAGGTTGAGTCTACCTATGCCGTGTACGACGCCGAGTATCGCAGGCGCGTAGGCCGCAACCCGGACAAGCTTGCCGAGCTTCGCAAAGCTTTCGAAGACGCGCAGACCGCCGCGCAGAAGTACGTCATCCCCAACCAGTTCTCCGAAATCGCAGAACAGAACGGTGCCGTCGGCATCAACGCCTCCACCGAAGAAGACTCTACCCAATACTTCTGGAGCATGCCGTCTAACCGGCTCCAACTCTGGGCCTATCTCGAAAGCCAGCGCATCGGCCATCCCGTCGAACGCGAGTTCTATAAGGAGCGTAACGTCGTCCAGGAAGAGCGCCGCATGCGGGTCGATTCCTCTCCTACCGGCCGCATGGTCGAACAGTTCCTCGCCACCGCCTACGTCGCCCATCCCTACCGCGTCCCCGGCGTGGGCTGGGAGAGCGAGATCAGCCAGGTCTCCGCCACCGAAGCCGCCGCCTTTCACGAAAAATACTACGTCCCCTCGAATATCGTGATCGCGGTTGTAGGCGACGTCACTGCCGCCCAGGCCATGCCCGTCCTCGAACACTACTTTTCGCCTATCGCTCCTGGCCCCAAGCCCGAGCCGATGACCACCATCGAGCCTCCCCAAACGGCAGAAAAGTTCGTCACCATCCGCGAATCCACCCAGCCCTTTTATATCGAGGGCTATCACCGTCCTGACTATCGCGACCCCGACGATGCCGTCTATGACGCAATCACCGATATCTTCTCCAACGGCCGCACCGCACGCCTCTATCGCTCCCTCGTCCGCGATCAGGGCATCGCCGCGGAGGCCGAAGGCTTCAGCGGATTTCCCGGTCAAAAATATCCCGGCCTCTTCGCCGTGTACGCCGTACCCCTTCCCGGCCACAACCCCGAGCAGATGCGCAAAGCGATTCACGCCGAAATTGATCGCTTGAAGAAGGAGGACGTCACCGACTCCGAGCTCCAGCGCTTTAAGACCCGGGCCCGCGCCGACTTGCTCCGCGGACTCGCAGACAACGAAGGTCTCGCCCACCAGCTCGCCGAGTACCAGACCCGCTATGGAGATTGGCGCGAACTCTTCCGCCAGCTCAGCCGGATTGACGCCGTGAGCAAAGCCGACATACGCCGCGTTGCTAATAAAATCTTCACCGAGAGCAATCGCACCAGCGCCCAGATCGACTTCGTTCCGCCGCAACGCCAGGCCTCCTCGGCCGTCACAACACCACCTGCCCAGCCGAACCCAGGAGGTGCGAAATGACCAGGCTCAAGTTCGTTTCGACTACGCGCATCGCCACGGTTGCCCTGCTTCTCTCCCCATCGCTCACACAGGCTCAGACCGCTGCCGGAACGTCGCGCGATCTATCCTCCGGTGTCTCCCAGGCCAAGCCTTGGCAGACTATTCCCATTCCGCCCCTGCACTCCTTCAAACCCGTGCAGCCCCGCCGCATCGAGCTCTCGAATGGACTCGTCCTCTTCCTTCAGGAGGACCACGAGCTTCCCTTCATTACTGGCAGCATCCTCATTCGAGGAGGGAGCCGCGATGTACCTGCTGAGAAGACCGGCCTCATCTCCCTTTACAGTCAAAGCTGGCGCACCAGCGGCACCCCCGCCATCGATGGCGACACGCTCGACGACCAACTTGAAAATAAGGCGGCCTCTGTTGAAACCGAGGGCGGCACGGCATCCACATCGCTCAACTGGTCGAGCCTCAAAGGCGACTTTGACTCCGTCTTCGCCAACGCAGTCGATCTCCTTCTCCACCCCGCTTTCAAGGCGGACAAACTCGAGCTCGCGCGCCATCAACTCAACACCGGCATCGCTCGCCGCAACGATGACGCCTCTGGAATCGCTATCCGCGAAGCCATTCAAATCGCGTACGGCCCAAAGAATCCCTACGCGCGCCAGACCGAATACTCTACCGTCGATGCCGTCACGCTCGACGACCTTAAAGCATGGCACGATCGCACCGTCGTTCCCAACAATCTCATCGTCGCCGTCTCCGGAGACTTTGACGGCGCCGCCATGGAGCGCAAACTCCGCGCCGCCTTTGAGCCATTGCCACGCGGCCAATCCTTCCAGTCTGCCAAAGTCTCCTTCACCGACCCCAAAAATGGAGTTAACTTCGCCGAAAAATCCGACGTCAACCAGTCCAACGTCCTCATCGTCGGCCTCGGCACCGAACGCAGCAATCCCGATTACTACGCCCTCAGCGTCATGAACGAAGTCTTCTCCGGCGGCTTCGGCTCCCGCGTCGTCCAGAACGTCCGCACCAAACTCGGCCTCGCCTATGAGGTCGGCGGCAGCTTCAGCGCCTCCTACGACCATCCCGGCATCTTCTACGTTCAAGCCGCCACAAAAAGCCCCACCACGGTCGCAGCCACTCAGGCCCTGCTCGCTGAAATCGGCCGCCTCAAAACCGAGCCGCCCACCCCAGGCGAGCTCAGTAAAGCCAAAGACCAGCTCCTCAACTCCTTTATCTTTCGCTTCGACACACCCGACAAAATCCTCACCGAGCAAGTCACCTTGGCCTTCTACAACTATCCCGCGGACACGCTTGAAAAATACAAGTCTGGCATTGAAAAAGTCACCTCCGCCGACGTCGCGCGCGTAGCCAACAAATACATCGACGTCTCCAAACTGGCCATCGTTGTAGTCGGCAACCAGTCCGAGATCACTCCCAACCTCGACGCGCTCGGCAAGGTCACCAACCTCGACATCTCCATCCCACCTCCCCCGGCTAGCAAATCCGCAGAATGACATCTATCGAGCGCCTCATCCGCATACCGGCAATGTGACTTTCATCCAGAGCCTAGCGAATAGTCAGCTATCGCGTCGCAGCCTGATAGCAGAACTGAAGGCCGATCGCCATCAGCCACACCGAAAGCGCAAAGCGCAGATTGCGATTGGGAACCTTCGGCGCAGCGCCGCTACCTACAATGCCACCAATCACGCCACCCACGGCCAGCTTCGTGAGAAGCACGCCATCATAAGTGCCCCCGATCATGTGGACGCCGGTTCCAGCAAGAGCGATCGCCAGGCCAAACGCAAGATCGGTGCCGACCACTTGAGCGGCCGTAAGGTTGGTCAGGCTGAGTAGCGAGACCGTGCCAAGCGCGCCGGCGCCCGAAGACGAAAACCCCACCTCCGCCCCAATGGGCAGCATGATCGCCGAAATCCACTTGGAGCGATCCGCGGTAGGACGGCCTAATCCAACCGGACGAAAATGCCTGTACAGGTGCCACCCGGAGGTAAAAATAATAATGGCTCCAAGAACAAAATAAAGCGCCGTCTTCGGACCATGCAGAGCAACATGCTTGAAGAGAATCGATCCCACAACCACGCCGGGCAGACCTCCCGTTAGCATGATGCCAAGGACCCGATAGTCCACCTGTCGACGAACAACCTGCACCGGCACCACAATCAACTTGACGATGGCCGAATACGCAAGTGCGGTGCTGACTGCAATTTCCACTGGAACGTGCAGGAACAGAATCAGCAGCGGAGCCGTGATCACTCCCGCCCCAACCCCGCTGAGCGCGATCACAACAGCGATCGAAAATCCAATCACGAAATCCATGCCGACACGCTTTCCGGTCCGTTCTACTGAGCCTGCAGATGAATGCCGCACTCCTGCTTTTGCCCGCCCCAGCGGCCGGAGCGGGGATCGCCCGGGTCGAGCGGCAGACTGGTGCAAGGCTCGCATCCGATGCTCGAATATCCCTTTTCATACAGCGGGAGTAGAGGAATCGCGTACTGCCTTGCATAGCTCCAAACATCTTTCGCGGTCCATTCTGTAAGCGGACTCACCTTCCGAATCGCCTTCCCCGTCGGCAACGCAAAGTCCTCGACAGTCCTGAGTGTTGCGCGGCTCTTCGCCTGTTCCCGCCGCAGGCCGGTAAACCACAACTTGTAGTTCTCGAGCGCAGCGAAGAGCGGCTTCACCTTCCGCATCGCGCAGCAGCGCCCCGGATCCGTCTGGTTCAGAATGCCGAATTGCGATTCCTGCTCGGCAACACTCTGCTCAGGAATCAGGTTGAGCAGATGCATCGACCACGCTTTTGCCATGCGGTCGCGATACTCGTAGACTTCGAAAAAGTGGTATCCGGTATCCAGAAAAATCACGGGAAGGTCAGGAAGAACCTGCCTCACGATATGCAAGACCACCATGTCCTCAGCTTGAAAGCTGTTGGTCAAGCAAGGATCCTGCCCACTCCGCGCAAGCTCCTGATGGATGAGATCCTGAGCAGTACGCACTTTGTCATCAAAGGTTTCCATATCGGCTACGCGAGTGACGACTGCGCTTGAACCCAGGCGTACCATCATTGAGGGCCTCCATTCGCCGCCAAGAGGACACCTCTCTCCGTCAGCTGTTCAACAAACTCCGCACAACTCGCAAATCGTGAATCGAAGATCTCCAGAGAAACTTCACCTGCCTCTGCCTGCGCGTGCTCTGGAGTAGAGCCTTCCAGGACGACAACAACTCCGATCTCGACAAGCTCCTTCCAGACGCGTCTCGAGGAAACACGCGTGCGCACCACAGCCATGCCTCGATCAAGCAGAAGTTGTTCCACCTCGTTGGCGCGTTCGGTCTCGGAAACCAGTAGCAGCGCGCCGCGCTGTTTCATCTCTCCGGCTCCCTCATCGCTGCTGAGGGCGCTGCGAATCATTCCGGCCGCGACGGTCGCGTTCGTCGATGGATCGATAAGAATAAAGCTGCCCGTCGAGCGGTTTTCAGAGTAAGGATCGAAGAAAAGTGGCCGAGTGGTCGCGATCTCGGCAACACCGATGTCATTCATCCCCAGCGTATGCACTGCCTCTTCTGCGAGGTTCTGCACGTTGATCCGATGCCGTACGCTCGTAATGCGGCTGTTGAGCGTCTGCGCACCGTGCTTGAGCAGATATGGCTTATGGCTCTCCAGACGGGTGCCATCAAACCAGACCAGCGAGACTTCCATCTCAGTCGCCTGCTGCGGCGGAAGCCTTAGGCTGGCAATCATGTCGCCACGACTAATGTCCAGCTCATCTTGGAGTGTCACCGCGACCGATTGCGGCGCATTCGCCTCGTTCAGGTCGCCGTCATAGGTAGTAATCGACGCCACGCGGCTCGTCCGCCCTGAGGGAACAGCAACGACCTCATCGCCGACGCGGATGGTGCCCGACGCGATCTGCCCTGCGAAGCCGCGGTAGCTCTGGTCGGGCCGAATCACGCGCTGCACCGGCAAACGGAAACCTTTGCTCAGGTCATGGCCACGCACCGGCACGTGTTCAAGATATTCCAGCAGGGTAGGCCCGGTGTACCACGGAGTCCGCAGACTCGCGTCGACCACGTTATCCCCCTCAAGCGCGCTCACCGGGATCGTCACCACGCTCGCTAAACCGAACTGCTTAATCATGACAGCGAAATCCCGCTCAATCTCGCCGTAGATGCTCTCGGAGAAATCCACGAGGTCCATCTTGTTGACCGCTGCGACCAGATGCCGAATCCCGAGCAGCGAAGCAATGTACGCATGGCGGCGCGACTGCGTCAGTATTCCCTTCCGTGCATCAATGAGAATGATCGCAACGTCGGCCGTCGATGCCCCGGTCGCCATGTTCCGCGTGTATTGCTCGTGGCCCGGCGTATCGGCGATGATGAACTTCCGCCGCTGCGTCGAAAAGTAGCGATACGCCACATCAATCGTAATCCCCTGCTCACGCTCAGCCCGAAGGCCATCGGTAAGCTGCGCAAAATCGATGCTGGGCTTATTCTGGCCGGCCGCGACCACAACTCCCGTGACGGCGCGCACCTGATCTTCGTAGACATTTCTCGAGTCGTAAAGAAGCCGTCCGATCAGCGTCGATTTGCCATCGTCCACGCTGCCCGCCGTGCTGAACCGGAGCAGATCCTTCGTCACTTCCGACGCAAGGAACTCCTCAATCGCGAACGCCGCTTCGCGGGGAACGTCGTCCAGCGCTTCGTCCAAAACAGCTGTCGATTGTCCGTGGGTCGATTCTCCGTAGATAGTCTCTCGGCTGGACATCAGAAATATCCCTCGCGCTTCTTTATCTCCATCGATCCATCCTGGTCATGGTCGATGACTCGATTGGCCCGCTCGGAGGAGCGGAACCCAACCAATTCAGCGATGATCTTAGGAATCGTATCGGCGTCCGAGCGGATCGCACCCGTGCATGGACTGCAGCCCAGCGATCGCAATCGTGAACGAACCCACTGCTCCTCGCCAGGAAGCGTCTTGACGAAAGACTGCTCCACCGGAATCAGGCTATCGCCGCGAACGATCATCTTGCGCTCTTTCGCGAAGTAGAGCGGAACGATCGGGATCTCTTCCCGCAGAATGTAGTGCCAGATGTCGAGCTCGGTCCAGTTCGAAAGCGGAAACACGCGTATGCTCTCACCCGGAGAGATCCGGCTGTTGTACAGGTTCCACACCTCCGGCCGCTGATTCTTAGGATCCCATTGACCGGCCCGATCGCGGAACGAGAAGATGCGCTCCTTCGCCCGCGATTTTTCTTCATCGCGGCGAGCACCCCCGAACGCCGCGTCGAAGCCGTGTTCGCGTAGTCCATCCAGCAGCGCCGTCGTCTTCAGCAGACCGCAGCAGCGCTGCGTGCCCAGCCTGACAGGGTTCGCGCCATCCGCAAGCGCCTGTTCATTCCGCCAAACCCTAAGATCCAGGCCAAGCGATCGAGCGGTCTCATCGCGAAACGCGATCATCTCGTGAAACTTGTATCCCGTGTCGATATGCAGCAGCGGAAATGGAATCGGTCCCGGGAAGAACGCCTTCTGCGCGAGACGAAGCATCACCGAAGAGTCCTTTCCGATCGAATACAACATCACCGGACGCTGGAACTCCGCAGCCACCTCACGAAAGATATGAATGCTCTCCGCTTCAAGCAGCTCCAGATGACTCAGCCGGCGCGCAGGCGCCTGCAAGTGGGCTGACAGTGGTACCGGGAAAGTTGGGACGGACGATGCCATGGAATGTACCCGAATTCGAATTTGCTTTTAGGGAGCGAAAAAGCGAAACCCACAGTCTGCGTTAAGAGTGTGGGCGCTTTAGCTTCTTGAGATATCGAGATAGAGGAGACTATCTACAACACTCGCACTCACACGGACAGGCCATACAGCAACAGAAGTTGCGGTAGAGGCGACAAGCCGTGTTGGCGGGGAAGATATGCATCTACAATTAGCCTCGGCCATCCCCTGAGTTTTGTCAACTAGAGTCGGGATAGCACACCTATCGGATGCTCCGAAATGACTCAGGATGCGAAGTGTTTCCGTGATCCTCTACAGCGTGATCCTGTCAGACCTACGCACAAGCATTTGACGTCGGGCTGCCAGACAGAGGACTCGTGCCTTCATCCCTTGACCGGCGCCTTCAAACCCAGCTCAGCCATTACCCTTTGCAAATCCTTCCAGGCTTCGCCTTTCTGCCGCGGATCGCGCAGCAGAAACGCCGGGTGATACGTCACCGCCAGCTTCGCTCCCCTGCAATCGTGCCATTGCCCACGCAACGAACTCAGCGACTGCTTCACGCCCAGCAGATACATCGCCGCCGTCGCGCCCAACGCCACAATGACCTTCGGTTGCACCACATCGATCTGCTGCAGCAGAAACGGGTCACAGGTATTGGCCTCGATCGATTCAGGAACGCGATTGCCCGGCGGTCTGCACTTTACGATGTTGGCAATGTAGACCTGCTCCCGCTTCAAGCCCATCGCCTGAATCATGTTGTTCAGCAACTGTCCCGCTTTTCCGACAAACGGAATTCCAGAAGCATCCTCGTCAGCGCCAGGCCCCTCCCCCACGAACATCAATTCCGCAGTGGGATCGCCATCACCGAACACGATCGAGCGTCGCCCTGCATAGGCCAACGGACACCGTGTGCAATCGCCAATCTCTTTGCGAATCATGTCGAGCGCAGCCGCCCGCTTCCCCGCGGCCAACCGGACCTGCGGAAACGGTGCAAGCTCGTTGAAGCTGACAAGTTTTCCGATGGGAGGCTCCAAATACGAAGGTCGGGCCGCAAAAGGCTCAGGTTCTGGCACACGACTCTCAGCGATCGCAGGCGAAGACTGCACTCCCCAATCGACAATAACCGGCGGATCAAGCTCAGCAGGAATCAGGGTGTGACGATAAAAGTCCCGTATTCCTAAATCGCGAAGATATTCTACGTAATCCCGCAGCGGCTGGCTCGCCGCTCCACTGCCTGCATTGAAGGCCATCACGCCATCGTATCGCACAGGTTGAGTCAAAGATTACACAGTCTGTGTGGAAGCCTATTGCAGTGGCAAATCCAGCACAGGCTCAACCACACGCTCCGGCAAGACAAACTTGACGTGCCCCTGGCGGATTTCATCCTGCGCCACCCGGCAAGCCTTCATCGACTTGGCAACAATCAGCGGAACCGCTCCGGACTGTAACTGCCGCGCCCGCCGCGCCGCGCCTTTGACCAGGCTGTACTTGTTCTGAAAAGCACTTTCGATCGTCATGCATCTCACCCCATGTCTGAAGTTATAACTCAGCACCATCCAATCCCCAACACAATTCGCAACACAATTCTCAAGGAGAGAACGCCTCCTCAAATGCAGAAGGCGCGCAAAGCCTCTTGCAATCGAGGCGATGCCGTGTCCGTCCTGCAGCTCGAAGCCACGGCCGCAACCCCGTCCCGCTCCCCGCGCTCACACAACACGATGGCTCGCATCTCGCTCACCGCCTGGTCCAGAACGTCGTTCACCAGCGCGTACTTATAGCTGCGAATCTTCTTCAACTCATTCCTCGCCTCGGCAAGTCTGCTGTTGATGATGCTCTCCGACGTCACATGCTCCGCCAGACTCCGGTTGCGCAGACGCATCTCCAGGACCTCTGGGCTTGGCGGCAAAACAAAAATCGACACCGCCTCCGGCAGCTTGTCCATCACCTGCGTTGCGCCCTGCACATCGATATCCAGCAGCAGATCCTTGCCTTCAACAGCTGCATGTTCCAGCGCAGAAGCCGCGGTCCCGTAATAGTTGCCGAAAACCTCGGCCCACTCCAGAAAATCTCCGCCCCGGATCATCTCCTCAAATCTCTCGCGCGTCGTAAAGTGATACTCGCGTCCATCTTCTTCTGAGCCTCGCGGAGCGCGCGTCGTATACGAGATGGAAAAATCCAGGCCCTCCACAAGAGTGCGCAGCATGCTCACCAGCGTGGATTTTCCTGAGCCCGAAGGCGCCGAAATGATAAAGAGTATGCCTGCCATTGAGTCGTACAGCCGGGATCAGCCGTAGTGCTCCCAGTGTAACAACCGCAACGTGCGGGGTCCTACTCCAGATTCTGCACCTGTTCCCGTGCCCGCTCGATCTCCGCCTTCATCTCCAACCCAAGTTCCGTGATGCGCAGGCTGTTCACACCCGCCGCTCCGCTCGTCTTCGACAGCATCGTGTTCGCCTCGCGGTTCATCTCCTGCAGCAGAAAATCCAGCCGTTTGCCCACCTCTCCCCCTGTGGCCAACATGCCGGCAAAGTGTTCCACATGCGCGCGCAGGCGAACAATCTCTTCTTCCACATCGCTCTTCTCCGCGAGCACCGCCGCCTCCGCAAGCAGCCGCTCCTCGCTCACAGGCACACCTTGGGTCAACTCCGCCAATCGTCCGCGCAGCCGTTCGAACTGCATCTCCCGCACGCCGCGCCGCAATGCAGACATCTCCTCCGCGAACTCCTGAAGCCGGCCCATGGAGACCTGCAGCTCATCCGCCAGCGAAGCGCCCTCTTGCATTCGAACTTCGTTCAGCTTGCCTATTAGAGGTCCAATCTGCGACATCACCGCGGCATTCAAACCGTCAAGCTCCTCCGATCCCCCATTGCCCTCAGCACTCATCACTCCAGGAATTCGAAGCATCGCATTCAGATCGGGCTCCCCCGCGACTCCACTCATCGCCGCAGCCTGGCGAAACGCTCGTACATAGACTCCCAGCACGTCGGCGTTCAACTGAATCTCCGCGCTGGCCCTGCGCTCCAGTTGGAGCGTCACCTCGATATGCCCGCGTTTCAAGTTCTCCTTGAGCAGGCGGCGAATCGGAACCTCGAACGCGTCGCAGGACGAAGGCAGACGCAAATGCACGTCGAGAAAACGATGATTGACCGCCTTGATCGTGAGCGTGAACCCAGCGCTCTCCGTTGTTTCACTGCGCACACTCGCATACCCGGTCATCGAGCAGATTCCGCTCATGTCGTCTTCTCCATGGCCGCCGGCATGGCAGACTCAATCCCCGCCGAAGATCTCATGTCTTCTTCGCTGAACTGCATCTCATACAGCCGCCGGTACGTGCCTGAATGCTGCATCAGCTCCTCGTGGGTTCCGACCTCAGTGATCTGTCCGCCCTCAATCACAGCAATGCGCGTGGCCCGACGCACCGTCGAGAGCCTGTGCGCAATCACGAACACCGTGCGTCCTCGCATCAGGTTCGCCAGCGCCGCCTGCACATACTGCTCACTCTCCGTATCGAGCGCGGAGGTCGCCTCATCCAGGATGAGAATCGGCGCATTCTTCAGGATCGCCCGTGCGATCGCCAGTCGCTGCCGTTCTCCTCCGCTCAACCGCGTTCCCTTCTCGCCGATCTTCGTCTCATATCCATCCGGCATATTCAGGATGAAGTCATGCGCCAGCGCCATTCGCGCCGCCTCCTCCACCTTCTTCATCGGAACATCCGGCTGGCCATACGCAATGTTGTTCCGCACCGTGTCGTTGAACAGCACAGTCTCCTGCGTGACTTTGCCAATCTGCTGCCGCAGCGACGCGATCGTTACGTCCCGCAGATCGTATCCATCAATCACAATCCTGCCTTCGTTGACGTCGAAAAATCGCGGGATCAGATTTACCAGCGACGACTTTCCCGCGCCGCTCGGACCCACAAGCGCAATCACCTCCCCTGGCTGAACCGTCAGGTTGATGCCGTGCAGCACCTGCTTGGTCTCTCCGTCGCCCTCATACGCAAAGCCGGCATCCTCAAACCTGATCTCTTCCCGGAAAGTCTTCAGCACATGCGCCCGCTTCTTCTCCTGCACATCGTCCTGCGCATCCATGAACCTGAAAATCTCTTCACTCGCCCCCAGCGCCTGCTGAAAGCTGTTGTAGTACAGCGGAAACTTCCGTACTGGATCGTAGAGCATGATGACCGCGCTCAAGAACGTCACAAAGCCGCCCGCGCTATCCCCATGCAAAATGCTCACCCGCCCCAGGTAGAGCAGCAGCGCAATCGCCACCGCACCCAGAAAATCCATCAGCGGCGAACTGATCGACTGCACCGCCACCGACCGGATATTCGCGCTCAGCAGACGATCCGCCGCCCGCCGAAACCGTCGCATCTCCCACAACTCCATCCCAAACGCCTTCACGATCCGATTCCCGGTGATCGTCTCATGCACAATGTTCTGTATCTCGGCCAGCTTATCCTGGCCCGTCCGCGTCGTCGTCCGCACCTTGCGTCCAATCCGCCGCGCCGAGCTGAAGATCACCGGAACGAACAACAGCAAGACCCAGGCCAGCTTTCCGCCCACCAGAATCACGACCCCAACCATAAAGATCAACGTGAATAGCTGCTGCAGAAAGTCGCTCAGCACCGCCGACATCGCCATCTGCACCCGCTCGATATCATTGATCAATGTCGACAGCAGCGTTCCCGTCGTGTGCTTCTGAAAGAACGCCACCGATCGCCTCAGCAGCGCATCGTAGAGATCGTTGCGCAGATCCGTGATCATTCCGAACCCTGCCTTGTTGGCCAGCAGCGTGCCCAGGTAATCGCAGATTGACTTCACGATGGCAGAGCCAACCAGCGCCACCGACACCACCGTCCACGCATTGTGAAAATGGCTCGGCAGCAGCCGCTGCAGATCGATTGTGATTTGCGTGTGCGGGATGCTAAAGCGCAGCACCCTGTCTGGCGAGGCCTTTGCACTCAACACATTATTGATGATTGGCTTGATCAGCAGAATCCGGAACGCCGCCATCGCGCCCACCACCGCCATCAGCACGACCGACAAAAGCGAGTACAGAGCATACGGCCGAACGTAAAGCAGCAATCGCCAGATACGCTTCAAGCCGCCACGCTCCCGTCTATCTCGCTCGTGCTGTCCATCCCGCTATTCTAGTGCGCACCGCAAATCCAAGCAGCTTACTTCGGCATATCGCGATGCGCCGTCTTTACCCGGTAGCCCGATTCGGCCAGCATCTTCTTTATCTCTTCCGCAATGAACACCGACCGATGTTGACCGCCCGTGCACCCAAACGCCACCGTCAGGTAGCTCTTCCCCTCGCTGATATAGTGCGGCAGTAGAAACTTCAGCATCTCCGCCGCCTTATCGAGAAACTCCTTCGTCTGCGGAAACTGCCGGACATACTTCGCCACCTTCGGATCCTTGCCGGTCAGCTTGCGAAACTCCGGGACAAAATGCGGATTCGGCAGAAATCGAACGTCGAACACCAGGTCCGCTTCGGTCGGCACGCCATTCTTGAACCCGAAGCTGATCGAAGAGATCATCAAATCCGAATCGCCGGGCTCCCGCTCAAACTGCGAGTTGATGTGCGCCCGCAGTTCATGCACGTTGAACTTCGTCGTGTCGAGCACGATGTCCGCGACATTTCGAACCGGATCCAGCCGCTTGCGTTCCGCTCGGATCGACTTCGCCACCGTCTCGCTTCGTCCCAGAGGATGCGGCCGCCGCGTCTCGGAAAAACGCCGCACCAGCACCTCATCGCTCGCCTCGAGAAACACCACCCGCGTCGGAAGCACCTTGCGAACCTTATTCAGGATCGCCGGAAACCGATCCAGCCGCATGCCCTCGCGCACGTCAACCACGAGAGCCGCGCGTTCGATCTCCGCAGACTGCCGCACCAAATCGGCAAACCGCGGCACCAGCTCCAAAGGCAGGTTGTCGACCGAATAGTATCCAAGATCCTCAAAGGCCTTCAGCGCCGAAAGCTTGCCAGATCCCGAAAGCCCCGTCAAAATCACCAACTCAGCCGCACGCGCCGACTGCGAGACGGGCACTCTCCGCTTCGCACCCGCGTTGATCGTCTTTTTCGAGACCTGCTTGCGCGTCATCCTGAGAAACTCGCCGTCTTCCAGCTAAGGAACTTCGATCAGCTCCATCTTCCCATCGCGTTTGCGACACAACACCATCGCCTGCCCACCATGATCGCGGAACACAAACACATCCCTATCCCGGAACGCCGCCTCTTTCACAGCCTCTTCCAAAGACATCGGCCGCAACGCCACGCCATCGCTCGAACGGACAACATGAGGCTCCGGCAGCAGGGTGTGCGAAGGGAAGGAGTGGACCAGCATCGAGACCGCCTTCCTGCCTGCGCTGCTCTTCGCCGCCACCTTCACCGCTACGGATCCCTTGCCTGCAGCGGGCTGTCTAGAGTCCGTCTCCGCAGCCGCTGCCTTCAAGTCTTTCTTGGGATGTCGCTTAATCGTCGAAAACTTCTTTTTATGCCGGACCGCTTGGTGCTCCAGCTTCGCCAGCGCATCGTGCAGCGCGACCTCCATCTCGGTCGCCTCGCAGCTCGCCACCAGCTTCTGGTGTCTGGTCTGCACCGTCACCTCCGCGTTGTGCCGGTACTTGTCCTTGCACAAAATCACATGCACGTTTGCCGAATTGCCGATGATCTTCGCAATCCGCGCCAGACCTGCTTCCGCTTGAACCTTGAGCTTCTTTGCAACCGTGGTCTGTCTTCCCGTGTACTCGACGTCCATCGACTTACCTCGCGCCCGCAGTCTTTCGCAGACAATCAGCGTACACGACGTTGATGCGTGCTTGGAATCTGCATATCTTCGCGATACTTGGCAACCGTTCGCCGCGTCACCTGAATGCCCTGCCGCTGCAGCTCCGCCGCCAGCTGATCGTCCGTCAACGGCTTCCGCTCGTCCTCGTCTTCAATCAGCTTCTTTACCTTGCGCTTCAGCAGCACCAGTGGCAGATCACCGCCCTCCGGCCCATTGACGCCTTCGGAGAAAAAGAAGCGCAGCTCAAACACGCCCTGCGACGTATGCACATACTTGTTGGCCACCGCCCGGCTCACCGTCGAAGGATGCACCCCGATCTCCTCCGCCACTTCTTTAATCATCATCGGCTTCAACGCGTTCACCCCATGCTCCAGGAACTCCGTCTGCCGCCGCACGATCACCTCACAGGTCCGCACGATCGTATTCTTTCTCTGCTCGATATTCCGCAGCAGTTGAATCGCCGACTTGTATCGCTCCTTGACGTACTCCTTGACATCCTTCTCGGTCTGCTTCTGCTGCAGCATCTTGCGATAGCTCTGGTTCAGACGCAGCGTCGGCATATCTTCTTCGTTTACCACGACCACGTACTGCTCATCGCGCTTCACAAACGCAACATCCGGCTCGATCAGCCGAGTCTCGCTCTGGTTATAGCGTTGCCCCGGCCGCGGGTCGAGCGTGCGGATAAAATCTACCGCCGCGTTCACCTCCTCCGCCGCCCTGCCGCAGCTTCGCGTCAGCTCTCGCATATCCTTCTTCTGCAGTAGCGGCAGACAATTTGTCACGACGTGCGTCGCAATGCTGAACACATCTTCACGGCCTGAACCGCTCTCCGCCGCAATCGCCGCGATCAACCCCTCTGGCTCATCCCCTGCGCCCTCACGGTTGACAGCGATGTTGTTGGCGACCATCTGACGACGGCGCAGCACGATCGCCGCCTCCCGCTGCTGCGCGCAAATCTGAATCAGCAGACACTCCCGCAGATCGCGCGCCCCGACTCCAACAGGATCCAGATAATTGACGATCCCCCGCGCCTCCTGCACCGCAGCCAGCGCCGACTCCAGCGCCTCATCCGCAGCCGCCGCGATCGAAATCGGCTGCGCCTCCGCCGCACTCTCACCGCTCTGCTCTCCCGCCGCCTCATCCCAGCGCTGCACACCTCTTACCTTCGCCCCGCGCTCAAACGGAATCGGCTCCGACCGCGCCGGCTCTCGGAACTGCACCAACAACCGGGCAAGCTCCTCGTCGCTCGCCGTCAAGTAACCGTCCTCATTCAGATTCCCCACCACCAGCTCCGCCGCCGCCTTCGCCTCCAAACTCAACGTCAGCGCCCCCAACTGCCAGGCCAGATGATCGCTCAGCGTGCTCGGCTGCGACAGAAAATTCTCAAACGAGGGCTTGTCATACTCCTCAAAATTCGACGCCGTTCTGAATCCAGGATCAAGATAATCCTGAAAATAGCTCCCGAAGTCGATCTCGTCGAACGGATCCTTCTCCACCTTCTCGTTCGCCGCCGCAACCTCTTCCGCCGACCGTTCCCTGTCGCCTTCCAGCCCCGATCTCTCCTCCAGCGAGACGGCAGACTCCTCCAGCTCTTCCAGCACCGGATTCTCCACCATCTCTGTATTGATCATCTCCTTCAGCTCAAGCTTGTTCAGCGCAAGCACGCTGACCATCTGCACCAGCCCAGGCGTCAGAACCTGCCGCTGAGACACCTTCAAGTTCAGCTTCGGCTGCAGCAACACATTAACCTCTCATCTGCTGATTCATGCTTGGTGTGAGTGGCCAGTCTGGCGCTCCTCGTGCAATCCATCTGCAAAACAAAGTGCCACTACCGGCTTAACCACGCCCTACACGCCTTGACGTGTTATGGCTGTAAGTCTAACTCTCTCTCCGGTAACGCACGCTGCATCGATAGCAACTTACTCTTACAACAGAAGTTGTACCGTTCAATCCATCGAGAAATTCTCTCCCAGGTAGATCCGGCGAACCTCCGGATTACGTCTCAGTTCCGCCGGCGTTCCATGCTCAAAGATGCGTCCTTCCGTGATGATATAAGCGCGGTCCGTCACCGACAGCGTCTCCCGCACATTATGATCCGTAATCAGCACCCCAATCCCGTTCTTCTTCAAATTGAAGATAATCTCCTGCAGATCGAGAACCGCAATAGGATCGATTCCCGAGAATGGCTCATCCAGCAGAATGAACGCCGGCTCGATGGCGAGGCATCGCGCAATCTCCACCCGTCTGCGCTCTCCTCCGCTCAGCGCATAGCCCTGCGTCTTTCGCACATGACCGAGATTCAACTGCTCGATCAGCTTCTCGGTGCGCGTTCGCCGGTTCTCCCAGCTCAACTGCTGCGCCTCCAGCACGGCCAGGATATTGTCCTGTACCGTCAGCTTGCGAAACACTGAAGGCTCTTGCGGCAGATAGCTGATCCCATAGTTGCGCGCCCGCAGATACATCGGCAGCCGGCTGATGTCCTGTCCATTCGCAAGCACCCGCCCCGCATCCGGCCGCACCAGCCCGACAATCATATAGAAGCTCGTCGTCTTGCCCGCGCCATTCGGCCCCAGCAGCCCCACCACCTCGCCCTGCTCGATCTCCAGGCTCACACCCTTCACCACCTGGCGCCCGCCATAGGACTTGCCGATCTCCTCGGCCGCAAGAGTCTTCATGGCTTGTTCTTCACCCGCGTCTCCGTATGCACCCGTTGTCCCGCGCTGCTGTCTCCTCCATTAGAAATCAAGACGTCCTCATCACCCGCATGAAACCGCAGCGATCTCCCCGTCACCGTACCGCGCTGCGCGTCCACCACCTTCGGCAGCAGCGCCGGCGTTCCTGTCAAAACGAACATGCCATCGCTCGCCGTATACACCACCTGCTCTCCGGTCGCTCTACGCCCCGGCTGCTCCATCTCCACGGCTCCGCTGGCGACCACGCGCTCTACACTGCCTGCCATAAACCCAGCACCGGAGGCGCCACTGTTCTTCCCCTGGCTGAGAACCGCGGCATTCACGGCTGCCGCCGGCTCCCCGCCACCCGCACCTCGCGCAGCCTTCAAATACACAACCACCTGCTGCCCCCGCATGCTGCCATCCGCACTCTCCACTTCCACTCCCCCGGTAAAGTCGGCCCTCCTCGCCTCATCCGAATACACCAGCTCACGGCTCTGCACTCGAACCACATTCGTCTTCCCGCCGAGCGAACCGGCCTTCGCAGCACTGCTCCCGCTTCCCTTTTGGCTGCCGGAGCCGCTGCCCGCGAGCACCGTATGCACCGCCATCGCAGCTCCCGATCCCGCACCACGGGCCGTCAGCCGCCTCTGCCTTTGTTCAAACTGCAACACCGGCGCGTCCACCTGCGACTCCCCTTGCCAAAGTCGAGCCGGCCTTCCCGCAATGCCTAGAAAAATTGCGACGCCTGAATCATGCTTCATCTCAGCGCGCGCCGCCAGCACGTGCACCGGTTCACTTGTTCCTTGAGGTTGTCCATAACTCGCCTTCACAGAACCGTCTGCCGTCGCATCCCCGCTCTGCTGTTCGCTCACCACGCGGTCCGCCCACAGCACGCTCGACCCATCGCTCAGCTGCACATTCCCCGTCAGCGTCGTTCGCTCAAGCTCATGATCGTATACAGCCCTCTGCGCTACACCCCGCTGGTCGACCGGCGGCGCAGCCCCGGCCTTCTGCACCGCAAGCTGCGTCATCACCACATGACCTTCTTCCACCGCGGTCGAAATTTCGTCTCCGCCCAACCCAGTACGTGCTCGACCGCGAACCGCGCCAGTTATCCCCGCCGCCGGCCGGAATTGCGCCACCAGCGAGTCTGCCGAGCTCGTATTCTCCACACCCTTCGCGTCCACCCTCTTCCATACCGCGTGCCCGTCGCCGTGCACCTCGGCAAGATGATCCGCCCCAGCTATCTCCACAAAATGCGCGGTCAATACATCGCCCGCAAACGAGCTCCTCGTATCCTTTCCTTTTCCACCTGCAGCCAAGGCATTCACCGTATCCAGACGCGCATCCCCGCTTGCCTTTGCATCCCGCAACTGCGCCTTCCCCGCAGCGTCCACGCCCAGCCGAATCTCCACCGCGCCCGCCTTCAACTCGCGCTCGCTCCACAGCGCCCCCGACTGCTCTGAAGGCCTCGTCTTCTCCAGCAGATGTACCGCGCCCATCATCGTCACCTGCTCGGGGTGTCCAGCCTTATCAAACCTCGCCCGACCCTCAGCAGCCTCTCCTCGCGCCTGCCGAAGAGCATCCTCAGCCGCATAGCGCACCCCACCCGTCATCTCCGCCGAAACTGGTTGATTCTGCGCATTCAACATCATCTCGCCGCGCGGAGCCGCCACTCTCCCCTCCCCGCTCGTCAGCGTCACCTCACCTTCCGCCTGCACCCGCTCCGCAGATCCATCCCTCCGCAGATCCACCATCACATGCTCGCCCCGCGCCGTCTGCCCTCCCGCTGCGCCGCCCACCGAGACATAGCTCGCCCGGTTCAGCAGCACCTTCTGGTTTGGCCGGTCCAGCTCCGCCCATGCCGCCGTCAGCACCACCGGCCGCTCATGCTCCAGCCCGTTCACCTGCACTGCCGAGTGCAGCACCACCACACCCGTATCCGAGCTGTAGTCCGCCCCCACAGCACGCCCCGTCATCCCACCCGACTCAAACTCAATCTCCTTGTCCGTCGACGCCACCCCGAGCTTCCGCAGAAAGATCAGCCCGCTCGTCGTCACATGGATCAGCCGCGCGTCCTTCGGCTCCGCTAATCCACCGTCCCCGCGCAGATCCTTCCCCGACGCGTAGTCCATCTTCTTCGCCGCATCCGCTCCCGCAGGCGCTGCGAGATCGATATGCACCTGCCCCACAGCGCGAATCACCTCCGCAGCCTGGTCATACTCGAACTCATTGCCGTAGATCCGATCCGCCCGGTCCTGATTCCGCCCATACAGCACGATCCCCACATCGTGCAGCATCACCTTCCCGTCCACCCGCTCCACCGCCTTCGCCGCATGAATCGTATACACCGTCCTGCCCTGCACCGACTGCGAATAGGTGTATCCGTTGGTCTCGCGCCGGACATCCGCACCAAGCTTCTTCGGCAGATCCGTGAGAAAACGATGCGTCCGATAGCGCGCATACCCTAGAAAACCAGCCGTGACCGCCACCAGCAGGCCCACCCCCACCAGCAACCCGACCCGCAGCCGCTCTACCGATACATTCATCCTCCTCTATCTTCTCACCCGAAAGGCAGGGTAGAGGGTGTAGGGTTGAGGGTATAGAAAGCAGTCGGAACTCCAACCCAGTCTTCTCCACCCTCTCCCCTCTTCCCTCTACCCTCTTCTTATGTCCGATCAACTCTATCTCAGCCTCTGGTTTCCTAACTTCCGCCTCGAATCCCTGCCGGCCGCCCTCGTCTCGGTCATGCGCCAGTTCGCCGCGATCAGCCGGGACAACCGCGTCGCCGCCGCCTCTGCCTGCCCCATCAGCTTCACCGAACCTCCCGTCTATCAGCGCATCTACGTCAACGATGACCGCGCCGAAGAAAACGCCGACACTGCCGCCGCCCTGATCGAAAACGCCGTCGCCGAAGCCACCGAGCAGCTCCACGACGACACTGCCTACGAGTTCGAGATGCGCTGGAAGCTCTGGTCGCCTCAACTCCAATCCCTCACCCCAGCCGCCCGTCCCGTCGAAAATCCCGCAGACGATCTCGACCCGACCCCAGACTCTGGAGAGCACGGCAGCGCTGCCCTCGACCCCCTCTGGACGCTTCAGCCCGCTACCGTCCGCATCCTCGGCATCGGCCCGCTCTTCGACGACGCCAGCTTCGAACAGAACGGCCAAATCCGCATCGACTTCGGCCTCGATACCCCCTGGCTCGCCGAAACCCTCGACGACCAGCAACTCGACCAGGCCGCCTCCAAACACATCCAGCAAAACGTCGAACTGCTCCTCGCCTTTGCCCTCTCCGTGGAAAAACATTGCGGCATCAGCAGCCGCCTCCTCTGGACCGAATCCGGAGAACCCCTCGCTCAGAAGCTCATCGACCGCCTCCAGCGCGTCCACTAAAGAACCTCTGACGAAGCCTCGGCCCAAGCTCCTGCCGTCATCCTGACCCTCGAGCGTAGCGAAGGGGAAGGATCCCTATACGGCCCACACCACCCAAACCTTCAGCGGCTTTCAGCCCACTCCTGATGCGCATAACGCTCCCGGTACACGCCGCCGCGCATCAGAAGGCCGTCGGCCCTCTCCAAACCAGTCGTGCCGTTGCCCTTGCTTTTCTGGTTGTCATCCCCGAAGGGGATCTGCTGTTGTTTTTTCAATATCCAATAAGGGCCAACACCACATCCTCAGCTCACCACCGAAGCATCCTTCCGCATCGCCGCCGCCGCACGGGCTTCCCTGCGCAGTCTCGCCTGCCGCATCGCCACCAGCATCAACCCCGAAAACGTCAGCAGCAGCATCCCATACGCCCGCGCGCCATGCAGCTGCGGAACATCCCCGTACAAAAGCGCCAACCCCGCAAACACAAAAAAAACATGCACGCAGAACACCTGCAGCGACGCCTTCCCCAGCGTCAAAAACGGCTCCACCGATACCAGCCGCAGAAGATACTTCCGCATCCAGTAGCACACCACCACGAACGCCGCCAGGTTCACCAGCCGCATCGGTCCGATCCGCCACTTATCCAGCTGCAAACCCATCGACTCCTGCGTCAGGTACGCCCCCAGCAAGTCATGCCGCAGTCCGAAAAACAGCACGCACACCACCCCGCACAACGCGACTGCATAGCCCGGAACACGCTTCAACGGCACATCCCCCTCAACACCCTTCGCCCCCAGCCAGAGCCCCGCAATCCACACCCCCTGCCACGCAAACAGGTTAAACGCGCCCGTCTCCTGCACCGGAATCTCCAGATGCGTCCATCGCGCGAGAGCGTCATGCACGATATCCCGCAAACCGAACTGCGCCGCCACCCACACCGCCGCGCTCCCCGCCAGCACCCACCCCCACCCGCGCCGCACCGCCGTCCGCAGCAGCACCGGCGTGATCAACAGAAACAGCACATACATCGGCAGAATATCCAGCAGCGGCGGGCAATAGATCAGCAGCACCGCCCCGATGATCCCAACCACCCGATGCGCCAGGTAGAAGTTCAACAGGTTGTAGATTGCGAGCCGGTGCGTGCGCGTCGCGAACTCAGCCGCAACCGTAAAGGCCAGCGCCAGCATCAACAGGTGATATCCGTAAATCTTCAGCGTCCGCCGCCACAGCTTCGTCCGCATCCCCGAAGGATCCTCGCTCGCCTCCCGCAGGTACACGTAGCTCACCAGCACCGCCGACATGAATACAAAGCCCTCCGCCGAAGACACAAACCCGAGCGGCTGATTCACCAGATCGCTGAAGTGCGTCGGCATATGCGCAAACGTCATCCACACCAGAAACAGCCCGCGCAGCGCGTCCAGCGCCGGCATCCGCTTCGTGTTGGCCGCCGTCATCTCCACCAGTCCCATACCTCGTACGCAAAAACCCCGCATCAAGCGGCAAGTCGCTGCCCGTGTCCATCTGGGCTGCCCAGCTCAAAACCGTCCAAATAAAGCCACAGTAGGGAGTCGCTTGACCCTTGCCCTCTACTTCCTTCCCCGGCCTGCATAATCTATGACGCGCCAGCGACGAATGTGCTTCAGCTAAATTGCAGCGAGGGAACTTCCGCTGCCCCACATCTCCGGCTTTTCTGTCTTCGAGCCTCTTCACCAGCCGTCAGGGCTCGTTCCGCTTCGGCGCTGAATTAGCGGAGGCAGGTGGCGTCCAAGGCACCACACCGCATCGCTCCCTTGCACCCGGCTATGTCTATCGGCGATCCTTGCGGCCACTGCAGTAGACCAAAGTTGTATCGATCAATCCAGGCCGCACTGCTACTGTCCTCAAACAGGAGTGGCCACTTCTCAATGCCGCCCCGCTGGCCCCACCGCCCAACCTCTCAGAGGCTTCTCAGAGACCTCACAGGAGAAAACTTATGCAATCCATCCCACAGTTCGACGATCCACAACACTACTCCACCAGCATCCGCGCCGAGGATGGCAAGCAGCCAGGCGAATGGTACGGGCTCTACGAAGGTGTGCTGCTTCCCCTCGGCTCCCTCTTCGCCGTCTTGCTCTGTATGCTTGCCGTCATGCTGCTCACGCACAATTAGCGCATAGTTTGGCGCTTAGATCGAGCGCAACGCGTTATGCCCACGATGCACTTGCCTTTCTGGTTATCATTCCCGAAAGGGATCTGCTGTTCTCTCCGTGATCCAGCGCCATCTTCCATGTAATTGGAACCGTGCACTCACAGGCCGAAACAGGCTTCGTAGACCGGTGATCTCTTCTCACCCTGCCACCACAATCTCCGAAAAATCCGCGATCCCTGAAAAATCCCGCAGCACCCGCTCCAGCAGCGCCAGCCGGTTCGCCCGAACCGCCTCGTCCGGATCCATCACCATCACCGCCTCGAAGAACGCATCCACCTGAGGCCGAAGCATAGCGATCTGTTCCAGCGCCTCGCGGTAGTTTTTCTCTTCCCGCAGTGCCTTTACCGTACCAGCTATCTCTGCCGACCGCTCCGCCAGCACCTTCTCCGTCGCCTCCGTCAACAGCGCGGCGTTCACACCAACTCCTGCCGCCATCCCCTTCTCCTTAGCCTGCGCAAGAATATTCTTCATCCGCTTAAAGGCCGAAGACACCGCAGCAAAGTCATCCGACCCGCGAACCGCCGTCACAGCCTCCGCCCGCGCTACCGCGTCCCGTACGTCATCCGAACCCGCCGCCAACACAGCCTTGACCACGTCGTACGCCTGCCCCTTCGCCTCGCGGAGATAGAACTCCAGACGCTCCCGAAAGAACGCGCCGATCGTCTCCCCAACCAACTCCGAATCGGCAGATGACCTTGCAATAAACCACAAACCCAACGGCACTTTACCCTCTGCAAGGATCTTCACAATCCCATTCCCCGCCCGTCGCAGCGCAAACGGGTCCTTTGAACCGGTAGGCTCCAGTCCCAACTCAAACATTCCCGAGATCGTATCGGCCTTGTCCGCAAGCGCCAATAACTGCCCTTCGACGGTATGCGGGATTCTATCCTCCATCGATGTCGGTCTGTACTGGTCATAGATTGCATCCGCCACGGCAGCGGAAAAACCCTGTGCCCGCGCATACAAGCCGCCAACCTCACCCTGTAGCTCCGTAAACTCCTTCACCAGCTCTGTCGTCAGGTCGGTCTTTGCTAAAGTCACCGCCTCATCCAGCACTTTCGCATCGATCACCGCAGCACCCAAGCTCTTTGCGCCCTCGGCAAACCGCGCAGCCAGCACCCGCATCCGCTCCGTCTTCGCCGCATAACTCCCCAGATCTTTCTGGAAAGTCACATGCTCCAGCAACGCCACCCGCTCCACCAAAGGCACTCGCTGATCGAACTCCCAGAAAAACCGCGCATCGTTGAACCGCGCCCGCAGCACCCGCTCATTGCCATGCCGAATCACCGCCCGCCCCGCCTCATCCGCCTCCGTATTCAGCACCACCAGAAAATAAGGCGCCAGCCTGCCGGCCCCCGAGCCTTCTGAGCCCTGAGCCCTGAACCCTGAACCCTCACCTATTCCCTGCTCCACCGCGAAGTAGCTCTGATGATCCCGCATCACCGTCACCAGCACCTCCTCCGGCAGCTTCAGGTACTCGCGCTCAAACTCACCCAGCACCACCGAAGGCCACTCCGTCAAATGCGTCAGCTTATCCACCAGCCCATGATCCTCCCGCCATCGCAGCCCGGACATCGCCTCTGAGCCAGCCGGACTTCCCACCCGCGTCGCCTTGTCCAGCGCCTTACGGATCCGCTGCCGCCGCGCCTCCACATCCGCCACCACAAAGCCCTTGCCGAGCGCCTCCTCATACTCCCCCGCAGCACGCAGCTCGATCGCCCCATCGCCAAACAGCACTCGATGCCCATACGTAACCCTGCCGGCGACATATCCGCCAAACTCCACCGGCACCGGCACCGCCTCGCCACCCAGCAGCGCCACCATCCACCGCACCGGCCGCACAAACCTCTCCGGCCGCCCCGGCCGCCAATACATCGTCTTCGCCCAGTAGATCCCCGCCAAGACTTTCGGGATTCCCGCCGCGATGACCTCAGATGCCGTCCGTCCTTTCCGAACAACCGTCGCCCCCAGGTACTCACCTTTCGGCGTTAGGACAGTCTTGAGTTCGCCTACGTTCACGCCGGCTTTTGTAGCAAATGCAGCCGCAGCCGGCGTAGCTGCGCCGTTCTTATATGCAATACTGACTGCCGGTCCCAACATCTCAGCTTGGCTGTCTTGCTGGCGCTCACGAACTCCTTCGACCAGCACTGCCAATCTCCTTGGCGTGGAAAACGTTCGAAAGCTTGGCGTTGAAACGGTAGTAAATCCCTCTCGTATCGACGATTCGAGCAATCTTTCGCGCGCCAACATATCTACAATCTCGCGTCCAAGCGCCGCCTGCGCTCCGGCAATCATTCGCGCCGGCATCTCTTCCAATCCGATCTCAAACAGAAACTCCGCCATCGGCCGCCTCAATCCTCATCTCCCAACACACAAATACACAAACAGCCGTCATCTCGCCCGAAGCCGCTCACAGTCTCATCGTGAGCAGCGCAGCGCAAAAATCCCCACATGAGCCTCCAGCCACAAAAGCCCGGGTGCCCCATTCATCGCAGTCTCATCGCGATGAGTGGGAGTGTAAAACCCTACCCAGCCGCAACTTGCTTCTCCTCACGCGCCAGCAACTGTCCCTGCGCCGCATACGCCTTCGCCACCCCCACCACCAGCGTCCGAATCCGTGCCATCACCCCCACCCGCTCGGTCACCGAGATCGCCCCGCGCGCATCCAGCAGATTGAACACATGCGAGCACTTCAACGCCAGCTCATACGCCCCCAGCACAGGAAACCGCTTCAGCCGCAACTTATCCATACCCGCAAATGCCTTCGCCCGCTCCAGCAGCCCAAGACACTCCGCCTCATACAGCTCCAGGTGCTTCCACAACGACCCCACATCCGCATAATCGAAGCTGTAAGCCGAAAACTGCTCCTCCTCGGCCAGCCGCATCTCCCCGTACGTCACTTGCTTTCCGGAATCCGGCTCCACCGCCCACACAATGTCGTAGATCGAATCCACATCCTGTAAAAACCCCGCAATCCGCTCCAGCCCATACGTAATCTCGCCGCTGATCGGATCCAGATCCATCCCCCCGCACTGCTGAAAATAAGTGAACTGCGTAATCTCGAGCCCATCCAGCATCACCTGCCAGCCCACCCCCCAGGCCCCGCCCACCGGCCACTCCCAGTTATCCTCTTCGAACTTGATATCGTGCTCGCGCAGATCGATCCCGATCGCCTCCAGCGACTTCAGATACATCTCCTGAATCCGCACCGGCGGCGGCTTCAGCACCACCTGCAGCTGCGTATGCCGGAACAGCCGATTGGGATTCTCCCCATACCGCCCGTCGGCTGGTCTGCGGGAAGGTTGCGCATACGCAATCCGCACCGGCTTCGGCCCCAACACCCGCAAAAACGTATCGGGCGACATCGTCCCCGCCCCCACCTCCACGTCATACGGCTGCTGCAGCACGCATCCGCGCTCCGCCCAGAACTGCTGCAGCGTAAACAGAAGCTCCTGAAACGTCAGCCCCCCGCTCATAACCCCGGACACCGCCACACGCATCTCTCTCTTTCGACGGAAAAATCGCTTAGAGCGTTTTCATGTCAAGTGTTAACAGAATTTTGGGTGCCCCATTCTAGTCGCGCTCTTTTGCGGCTAGGGTGGGAGACCACGACTCTTTCCCACCCGTTCCCACTCTGACCGAAAATGCTCTAGCCTCCGATTCTAACCGCCCACCGCCGTCACGCTCTCGTTCATTGCGGGGACACAACCCTCCGCTGCCCCAGAGCAGGCTTGTTCGCCGCACTCTTCGGAACCACCGTAGGATCGCCCTGCGTGCCCGCATCTCCACCGGCACCGAGATCCCCGCCGCCCGCACCACATAGCTCTCCCCGCTGTCGATCCTCACTACCATGCTGTGCTCTCCGCCCGTCCCGTTGTATGGCCGTGGAAACTCGACGATATACCGCTCCCGCACCAACGCCGCAAAGCGCTCAAACGCCTTCTCCAGATCCGCCGCCCCAGCCGGCATCACCATTCCGCCGCTCGCCTCGCACATCAGCCGGAACTCGTCCTCAGCCTCGAGACCCCTGGGCGAGTCGATATGGCCAAAACCCAAATGCGCGCTCATCGCAAACACCGCCACCCCAGCCGACTCCGCCGCCGCCCTCACCTGCTTCCACGTGCGTGCGCTTCCTCCATCGATCCCATCGGTCACCACCAGCAACACCCGCGGCCCGGCCATACTCCGCATCTCCCCCGTCACATACGCCACCGAGTCCAGCAGATTCGCCCTCCGCGCACAGCGTTTCGCATGCTTCTCCGCCTTCGCCGCCCTCCACGTCGCCAGCGCATGGTCCACCCCGGCGCGCAACGTAGCCGCATCCGCCGGCACGTAGTACTCCGAGCGCACCAGCGTACATCCCATCGCATACACCGATACCCGGTCCTGCTTCCCCAGCCAATCCCGCGCCAGCCCCGCCACCGCGTCCGCCATCCCCGGCATCACCTCCGCCTCATCGCCGTTCACATCCAGCAGAACACCCAGCGAAATCGCATCGTCCCCCTCCTGCCGCACATGCACCGCGCGAAACCACGGCCCCCCATCCAGGCTCACCGCAAATCGATTCGGCTTAACCGGCGGCATCGATCTCTGTCCCTCAGTCAGCACCAGCACCGGCACCTGAACCAAATCGGCATACGCCTGCAGCGTAGGCGTCCCGGCGTCCGCCTCCTGCCCTCCCATGGCCACCACGCCCCACGCCCACGTAACCCCACATGCCCACACCGCACCCCACACAACACCTCTGCCAACCCGCCTCGCTCCCCGCAACGCCATCATCCCGGAAGTATGCCAGAACCCCCACACCCGACACCACCGCCACGTCTGCTGCTCGCCTTCGCCCTTGCTATTGCCGTTGCCGTTCTGGTTGTCATCCCCGAATGGGATCTGCTGTTCGCTGTTGTCTTTGCCTTTGCCTCTCTGATTGTCATCCACGCAGGGGATCTGCTGTTGCCTTTGCCTTCCTGGTTGTCATCTCCGCAGGGGATTCGCTGTTCCCGCTTCCTCATCGCATCCCCCGCCTACGCCCTCCCCAACGCCCGCGCACTCGCCAGCCGCCGCTCCAGATGCCTCTCCAGCGTCTCCACCGCAAATCGCCGCAGATCTGCCCCCCGCTCCTTGAAATCCTGCGCCCACCCCTCCCCCGCCAATTCCCCCACCGTGCCCCGAAACATCCGCTGCGCCTCCGCCACCGCCCCCGCCCCAAGCGCCACACTCCCACCTCTGCGGTCATCCCCGCACGTCACCCCATCCGCCGTCGCCGAATACCACACCGCCCCCCCGCGAAGATCCAGCCCGCACACCGTGCACCGCTCCAGCTCCGGCATCCAGCCCATCAACCGGCTCATCCACAACGCAAAGTACGTCACTGGCATCCACACCCGCCCGACCTGCATCTCTTCGAGCACCGCCACCACCAGCCGAAACACCGCGTCCTCCGGAGCACCCTCCGGCAGCGCCTCCTCCACCACTTCGGCCACCAGCTGCAGCGCCGCCGTCCGCGCATAGTCCACCGGCCGCGACAGCGGTGAGCTCAAAATCTCGAATCCATCCAGCCTGACCAGCTCCTGCCGCGGCCTCTCCGCATAGCTCGCCCGCACATGCGTCATCGGCTCCAGCGCCCCGCCAAACCGCCGCCGCGACCGCAGCGCATGTCGCGCCACCCCCTTCAGCCGACCCTGCTCTCGCGTAAACAGGCTCACCAGCAGGTCCGCCTCCTGAAACGGCCACACCCGCAACACGATCGCCTCTCCCTGCCGCTGCGTCATCCCTCCTACATTATGCCGAGTGCCCGTGTCTTTTCTTCGAGCGTTATCTCGGCGCCGCTTCGAGGCTTTGCTGTCATCCTGACCCTTGAGCGAAGCGAAGGGGAAGGATCCCGGCACGCTCCGCACCCACCCACACCCTCCACACCTTTCTACCGATCTTCCCCAGTGGTGGACGGAGGACACACTCAGCACTGAAGAAGCCAGCACTACGATTGACCGAAAGGCTCTGCAAACGGACCTTTGTAATCGCGCCCCCTTGTTGTTCTCCCGGAAGAGAATCTGCTGTTATCCTTCATGGCATCCTATAACCATGAAGCGCCCACTCCTATCGCTGCTGGCCCTCTCGACGACCCTCGCCCTGACCGCCTGCTCGCCCGCCAGCCGCAGCCCCGATGCCGTCCGCCAAGCCTCCGCGAACGTGACCGCGGGCGCTGTCCGCAACACTAAAGCCATCGTCCAGGGCGTCTTCGCCGGCCTCAAGCAAAAGGGCGCCATGAACCTCAACAAAGCCTCCCAGCAGGATCTCGAAACCCTGCCCGGCATCGATCGCGCCCGCGCCCGCCGCATCATCGCCGGCCGCCCCTACAGCAACTCCGCCGACCTCGTCTCCCGCCGCATCCTCACTCGGCCCGAGTACAACCAGATCGCCACCCGCGTCCAGGCCCGATAGTCCGCGCAGTAGACGTCGCTGCACTTGCTTTTCTTGTTGTCATCCCCGCAGGGGATCTGCTGTTCTCCATCCGGCTACACTGCCCGCGGGACAGCTTGCTTGAGGAATCTCTGATTAAGTGCTGCTCCAAGTTTCTTGCTGTCATCCTGACCCTCGACCCTGAGCGAAGCGAAGGGGAAGGGAAAGGATCCCGATATCCCCCACATAGCCCATACATGCAACACCTTTCTACCGTATTCCCGAGGCTCAGCCCCAAAATCCGCTCCGCAACCAATGATCTCCGACTCAATCAGAGCCTGCTTAAAAGCAAAACCGCACAGCCTCAGCAGCCGCACGGTCGCCAACCATTCCAAGGCAATCTACCGCCCGAAGTGAGCCGCGTTCTTCACCTGATACTCCGCCCACTTCTCCGGCAGGTCATCCCCCGCATAGATCGCCGACACCGGGCACACCGGCACACACGCGCCGCAGTCGATGCACTCCACCGGATCGATAAACAACTGCTGCGCCTCGCCGTAACCCGCCTCATCCTTCTTCGGGTGAATACAATCCACCGGGCAGGCATCCACGCACGCCGAATCCTTCGTCCCGATGCACGGTTCCGCAATCACATAAGCCATCTCGCAAATTCTCCCTTGTCAGCTAGACACTGTATGCTCGAAACTTTCGCGCCAACTGCCGCCCCGAATCAAGCTCAAGTATCGATTCTACCAGCACACCCGCATTCGTCCGCAACCTCCATGCGACCGCTCATCCTGTCGCGTAAACCGCTTCGAACCTGCCTGGGAACCAAAAAACGCTCGTCATTTCGATCGAAGCCGCGCAGTCTCATCGCGCGGCTGAGTGGAGAAATCCCCGCATTTCGTTTTCGTTCGCCGTGTGCTAATTCGGAGTCTGCGGTTCAGATAGTTTCTAGGGAAACCTCTGATCTACTGCAGGCTTTGAATGCTACGGTCTTCAGGCCGTACATAGCACAACCCAACCAACCCGGCTTCAGCCGCTGAGGACATTATCGACCCGCTAAAGAGGCGTAATCAGATCATCGCTAAACTGCATTCGGCAGAGCCCTCCGCCCCCTCCACTCCCTCACCCTCGCCGCCAGGTCCACCGGAAACATCCGCTCGCCCGAAGCCTCAATCTCCTCCGCGCTCCACCACCGGATCTCCTTCATCACCGCCATCTCCTCCGCCGTCACTCCCATCAGCCGCGGAGCCTCCCGCGCACAGTACCCGCGAAAGAAATAATCCCGGTTCGCCCGCATCTCCCCCTGATGCTCGAAACAGTTCTCCTCCTCATACACCGGCCCCTCCAGCTCCATCCCGATCCCCACCTCCTCGCAAACCTCCCGCCGTGCCGCCTCCATCTCCGTCTCCCCCGCCTCGATCTCCCCGCCCGGCGTAAGCCAGAACACGAACTCCCCCTCCGCCCGCGGCACTGCAAACCGAACCAGCAGCACATCACCCCCAGGATCGAACAGCATCACACGCGCCGTCTGCCGCCTCCTCATCGAACGCACCCCGATCTTCAGCCGTCCTTGGTGCTCTTTCTGGTTGCCATTCCCACAAGGGATCTGCTGTTGCCTTTGGTTTTCTGGTTGTCATCCCGCAGGGGATCTCTGTTGCCTTTGCTGTTGCGGTGCCTTTGCCCTTGCCTTTCTGGTTGTCATCCCCGCAGGGGATCTGCTGTTTTGTCCCCAGTACGCACTCCATCCAGGAAGGCTACTCCGCCTTCCCCTTCCCCGCCCGCCGCGCCGCAAACTCCTTCGGCGTAGGGATCGCTCCCATCTCCCGCCCCGCGAACATCTCCCCAAACAAATGCTCCAGCTCCCCCGCAATCAACCCATTCGTCGCCAGCGTCTCCCGGCTGTCCAGCGTAAACTTCCCGCCATCGAAGTGCGTCACCCGCCCGCCCGCCTCTTCCACCAGCAGATACCCCGCCGACGTATCCCAGGGATTCAGATTGAACTCCCAGAATCCATCCAGCCGCCCCGCCGCCACATACGCCAGATCCAGCGCCGCGCTTCCCGCCCGCCTTACCCCATGCGACCGCAGCGTGATCTCGTTGTAAAAATGCACATTCGGGCTGTCATGCCGCTTCTTGCTGGGAAACCCGGTCGCCGTCAGCGCCTCATCAAGCGAGGCCGTCTTCGACACCGCCAGCCGCCGCTGGTTCAGCCAAGCCCCCTTGCCCCGCTCCGCCGAAAACATCTCATCCCGCAGCGGATCGTAGATCACCCCCGCCACCATCTCCCCATCCTGATCCGCCGCCAGCCCCGGCCGCCTCCGCTCCAACCCCAGCACCACGCAGAACGCCGGAAACCCATGCGCAAAGTTCGTCGTCCCATCCAGCGGGTCGACATACCACCGCATCTCGCTCTCCAGACCCTGCCGAGTCCCCTCCTCCCCATACACCCCATGCGAAGGAAACGCCGCCTTCAGCTTCTCCACAATCATCTGCTCGCTCGCCCGGTCAGCCTCTGTCACGAGATCCACATCGCCCTTATACTCGGTCGCCACCCCTTTCGCATAAAACCCCCGCAGCAGCGCTCCCGCCTGCCGCGCAATCCCCTCCGCCACATGCGCAAAATCAAACTTCTTCACCATCCCCATGCCCGTCTTCTCCTCCATCGCCTCCCACCAGTACAGCACAAACCACAGAAAGCCAAGGCTGTTGCCTTCTCCTTTCTGGTTGTCATCCCAAATAGGAATCTGCTGTTGCCCTTACCTTTCTAGTTATCATCCCTGCTGTTGCATTTGCTTTTCCGGTTGTCATCCCCGGAGGGATCTGCTGTTGCCCTTGCTTTTCTGCTTCTCACCCCCAAACGAGGATCTGCCATTGCCTCCGTTCCGGCACTAGCTGCCCTGCTTCAGCGCCGTTCCTTGACAAGCCCGATATAATTGATTCAGTAGATAAGTCAGCAAGCCAGATCCGGCCACCCGCCGGATCTTCGCATTTAACCGGCCTTCCAACCCTGGAAGGTCCAAAGCTAAAGTCTTTTGTTCGAAGAATTTGACACAAATCAGGGGGGAGGGGGCACATGACCGTCGCAGCTCACAAGCCTGTTCGCCTCCCCCAAGCCGCCCGCCGGACGAACCATCAGTCCAGGTCGAACTCCCGCAGAGGACGTTCCGTCAGCGGCGTCTCCTTGGCCTTCTTCACCGCCTCGGCAAACTTCTTCGCCAGCACATCGCCGCTATTCTTCTGCGCATCCACACTCTGCTGGAAGATCGTGTCCCGCCGCGCATCGGCCTCCCTGAGCGCCCGGGCCGCCTCGCCAAAGTCCTCGAACATCTTTTTCTTCGGGGCAGACGTATGGGCGATG
This sequence comes from Edaphobacter sp., assembly GCA_965277545.1. Lineage (GTDB taxonomy): Bacteria > Acidobacteriota > Terriglobia > Terriglobales > Acidobacteriaceae > Edaphobacter. The sequence continues at coordinate 2,482,943 of OZ255826.1, read as the reverse complement.
ATCGACCGGGTCACCGGATCGACCTTCAGCATGGCGCCGCAGTCCGGGCACATCACATCAAACGGCTGGTCGCTCAATCCCATGGAGCACCTCCTCAATCATTTTACCCGCCCATCGTTCCTCAGACGTCCCCCGGCTGCACTCCGGTCATCTCGCGTTCTGCACCCCAATCACCTGCGCTGTCGCATTCCATCCGCGAACCGCAATCTCCGCATCGCCTTTCGCCGCCGCCGCCGGGTATTCAATCTCCAGGCTCCGAGTCTCCCCCGGCAGAAGCGACACATAATTATCCGAGTAGTACGCCGGCAGAATCCGCTCCTTGCTCTTCCCATCGAGCAGCGTCAGCTTATTGGCCAGGCTGACCGCCTTGTCCGGATTCGTCAGCTCCACCTTCACCTGCACCATATCTCCCGCACGCCCGGCGCTCGCCCTCGCCTGCAACAGCGTTGCCGGCAGGCGATTGAGCTCCCGATACGACGACGACCGCTCGCCCAGCCAGTAAAGATTCTGCGACACCAGACCGCCGCCCGCATCACGCAGCTCCAGCTTCACCACCACCATGCCCTTCGCCAGAGAAGGAGCCAGATCGAGCTTCAAACTTCGTTCCGACGAATCCGCCCCAACGCTCTTCGTCTCCTTCCCCTCGAAGAGCAGCGCATCGCCGAGCGAATAAACCTTCGCGCTGACCGTCAGGCCCTCGCGCGCCGTCGTCGTCGTATTCACCACATCCACCTGCCCAGTCGCAAGGTTGAGCTGGATGTGCACCGGCTCGCACGCCTTCATGGTCCCGTAGAACGAAGCCTGCGTATCGTAGTCCGAGCTCAGGATCTGCCACATCGTGCTCGGCCACGCTGGCTGCGTCATCCAAAGCATGCGGCCGCTGTTCGGAGCCCACAGATTCGCGTTCATGCCCTCAAAGATCGCGCGGTGGTCGACGTAGTTCAGCATCTGCGCCTTACGCTCAAAGTCCTCAAGACTGGTCGGCGCGCCGAACTCCGCCTGCATCTCCGCCATGAACGGAGCCACATCGCCGTTCCCGCTCTGGTGCCAGTCGTGATATGCCCACACATCGTCAATCGGCCACTGGTCGGGCTTAGCCACCGTGCTCTCGAACGACTCGAGAGTCGACATCGAAGGCGTCCCCGTCTCGACCGAAAAACCGCGATTGAGCACCGTGAAGTAGTCCGCCGGATCCTGGTACTTGTACGGCCCGCTGTTCTGCAGATTCACCTGGTTCGAGCTCGGCGAGTAATACCGCGTCCCGTCGAGCGTCCGCACCAGCCTGTCCAGCCCCTCATTCAAGATCGGCTGCGGAACCCCTTCGTTCCGCCCACACCACAGGAGGATGGAGGGGTGATTGCGAAAGTGCTTGATCGTATCAGCCGCGTTCGCGAGAAACAGATCCGGATCCTGGGCTTCGATGTTGTAGTTCTGCGTCGACTCCCAGAAGTCGTTCCACACCAGCATCCCGTACTCATCGGCCAGCTCGTAAAACGTCTCTTCCGTATTTTGGCCGACCCAGTTGCGGATGATGTTCAGGTTGGCATCGCGATCCAGCCGAAAGAACGGCTCCAGATGCGCCCGCGACACACGCTTGCGCGAGTCGTCCATGCCCCAGTTGCCGCCGCGCGCCGCGATGCGAACGCCGTTGACCTTGATCACAAGATAAGGCGCTGGCCCCGCATCGACTACCGCCCGGATCGACGGCGAGCTTTCCCCTCCCGGCGCGAGAGACGCCACGTAAGAGTGATACAAGCCGCGCTCCTCTTCCGGGATGTTTAGAGCGGCGGCATCTGCCGGCGGAATCTCGCGCATGCCCTCGTGGCTCACATCGACAACCGGCTGCGAAGAGCCGCGAGCGTCCGTCGGCGAGAACTCCACCCGCCGCAAGTGGCCGGTGCGATCAAGCAGGCTGAGTTCATAGCTGATCTCGCGAACGCCAAAGCGAATAGACTTTGTGTCCGAAGGTGCGGCAGCGGCCTCATCGTCGTCCTGCAGCGAAAGCTTCAGATCGTAGAGCTCCGGCTTGCCATATCCGTTCGGCCACCAGAGGCGCGGGTGCTGCAGATTCAGTTGCGCAAACTCTGCGGGCCTCAGCTTGACCACGCTCTCGCCCGGCGGCAGCAACACGCTCTTGCGTACGCTGACCTGCTCGATCGAAGCTACGACTGTGGACTGCACCGGCTTGTCAGAAAAATTAGTCACCGGCACGTCTACCTCAACCGAGGCCTGACTCGTGTCGTGATTGGAAAAGGAGGAAATCACCTGCGCATCGCCGATCTTCAATCCGCGCGTCACCTTGAGAGTCACGGGCTGCCAGATACCGCTATCGCGATCGCGAATCGCAGGGATCCAGTCCCAGCCTTCCGTCGCCAGAAACGTCGGGCCATCGAGCTCCATCGCCCCGCCGTTTTCACCAGGGCCGCCCAGGATCGATTGCTCCTGCGGAATCCCGGAATGCGGCGGAGGAGAGATGCGCACGGCGAGCACATTCTTCTCTCCGGCTCGAAGCAGCGGAGTGACATCGAAGCTGCCGCGCTCGAAGGCGCCCTTTATGCTCCCGAGCAGCTTGCCATTGAGCCACACCGAGGCCTGATAGTTGATTCCCTCGAAAGTGAGCTCCACATGCTGCGCGCCTTTCTCCACACTGATCGCAGCCGGCAGGGTGAACTCATTCCGGTACCAGTAGTCCTGCTTGTTAAGCGTCTCCGGAATAGCCATGTTGTTCAGGCCAAAGTCTGGATCAGGATAGATGCCGTCGTCGATCATCGTCGTCAACACAGTGCCGGGCACGGTAGCGCGCATCCAGTCCGTGGCAGCGTACGAAGCGGAGGCAAGCGCGGCTCCTTCTGCATCCACCTTCGGAGCTTCGCGCAGCCTCCAGCCATCGGAAAATGTCCACTCTCCCGCTGCTGTCTTGCTGAGCGACGGGCCGGCAGCCAGGCGCTTGATCGCGACCGGACGCGAGAAAGGAGCACGGCTCACCGGCAGCGTCGACGCATCCTGCGGACCACGGTAGCCGGCCTGTCCCCGCGTCTGCAGCGGCCACGCCTTCGATCCCTCTTCGAAATTAACGGCAGCGAAGTCAGGCGGCGTCTGATGAAGCTTGCGCACCTCCTGATCCGAAAGCGCGCGACGCAGCAAAGTAAACGAAGCGATGCGCCCACCGAAGTGCTCTCCCGCGAAGTGTGCCTCAGGCGGACCAGATGCCACCGACTGCGGCTCCGAACCCGAAACATCTGGAGATCGCGACGCCTTCGAGCGAGAACGCGCCATCCCGTAGTTCTGCTGCGCCGGCTTCGACACCGCAGACGCGAACTCGGCCGGAGCCATCTGCAGCACAGCGTCGGCGCTGCCCAGCACAAGCGAGCCGCTGCGTACCACCTCGCCGTCGCTGTACAGATGAAACTGACTCCCATCAAACGTAGCCGTGAGCAGATGCCACACATTCGGCTTCATATCTGCCGTCCCGTTCAACTCGTTTCCATCGCCCATCCACAACGTCACCTTCCCATCGGCGACAGCAAGATAGCGCGGATACTCGGAGGTGACGCTGCCCAGGCCGGCCACCAGCTCGGGAGCATGCACCGGACCACTCGTCCTGATCCAGCAATAGAGCGTCCAGGGAGAGTCGGCCAGCAGAACCGAATCATGCAAGTTCGCCACAGGAAATCGAAGACCCATCCCATCGTCTAGAAAGACTCCGCTATACGGCCCATACTGGGCCGGCTCACTACTCGCAGCGGGTTGAGCCGCAGCCTCATTGAAAACAAATGCCGCACACAAGATCGCAACACTGAGCAACAGGCGTGCCCATCGCCGGTTCGCGCTTGCAATGGATCGGAATGGTTGATCCCGAACGTCTCGACAGCAGAGAACAACCATGAATACGGTCTCCTTAAGGCTTGAGGAAGATGGAGGCAGCACCACCTGCAGAGCGCTTCGTTCGAAATTGCCCTGCCTCGTGAACATCGGCCGCGGTTCGAGTTCATCCGCCGGTCGCCATCCATCATCCTACAAGGAGGAGACGTCAAGCCTAAACGCACTTGGATGCCGTCATAATCCTTCGTATCCGAATCTCCTATCCGGCATCGAAGTCAACATGATGGAACTTTCCAGCCTACGCACCTTGGGACGCTCCGGCCTGCCGGTCAGCCCGCTCGCTCTCGGTACCATGACATTCGGCAATTCGAACTGGGGCTCAGCCGATAACGTCTCCCGAGCCATCTTCGACGCCTATGTCGAGGCGGGAGGCAACTTCGTCGACACTGCCGATGTCTATAGCGGCGGCCGCAGCGAAGAACTGGTCGGCAGCTTCATTGCTGAACGCAAACTCCGCGATCGTGTGGTGCTGGCGACCAAGTTCAGCTTCAGCGGAGGCAATGGACGTAAGAATCTCCATCGCGCCCTCGAAGGCTCGCTGCGCCGTCTCGGAACGGAGTACATCGACCTGTATTGGGTCCATGTCTGGGACGCGGTCACGCCAGCCGAGGAGTTGCTCCAGTCGATGGGAAACCTTATTCGCTCCGGAAAGATTCGCTACTTCGGCCTGTCGGATGTTCCCGCCTGGTATGCCGCGCGCATGGCCACTCTCGCGCAGTCGTTCAACGTGCCCGGGCCGATCGCACTCCAGCTCGTTTACTCGCTCGCTGAGCGCATCATCGAACACGAACACATCCCCGCCGCACAAGCCCTCGGCATCGGCATCACCCCCTGGAGCCCTCTCGGCGCAGGCTTTCTTTCCGGAAAGTACAGCCGCGACGATCACGGAAACCCCATGACCGGCGGCGGCAGACTTGACTCCAGCAATCAGCCGTTTCGCATGTTCACCGAGAAGAACTGGAAGATCCTCGACGTCCTGCGCGAAGTCAGTCAAAATTTGGACAAGCCTATGTCCCAAGTCGCGCTTGCCTGGGCACTAGGTAGGCCAGGAATTACTTCGCTGATCCTGGGAGCCTCACGACTCGATCAACTCGAAGGCAATCTCGCCTGCCTGCAGTTTGCGATTCCCGATGACCAACTGACACGGCTGCAAGAAGTAACCGCCTTCGGGCCCGCGAACTTCTATGCCCTCTTTGAAGGACCTATAAATCGCGGAATCTTCGGCGGCTCCGCCGTCCAGGGATGGTCCATCCCCAGAGAATGACAATGCTGCCGGCAACGCTCGTAACTGATGAATCGTACGCTAAATGCATTCAGACGCAGGTTGCTGGAAAGTGCCGTTTCCTTCCGCAACTTGGCTCGACCTCGCACTGACCGATTTCGGATAATTGTTCTTCTCTCAAGCGTGAGAAATCGGGAAGTTGGCATACGTCGAAGATCTCTGCTCGGCGGCAGATAGCTTTGACCCCCATTCCCGCATTTGCTATAACAGTAAGGGCGCGGGTGCTGCGCGCATACACACACTCCTGAGTAGCTCAATGGCAGAGCATTCGGCTGTTAACCGAAGGGTTGTAGGTTCGAGTCCTACCTCAGGAGCCACAAATTTAGCAGGTTACAAGCACTCCTCAGACGATGGAACGGCAAACAACCTGGTCCAGGCTTCCGTCGGGCCATAGCCTTAGTCGGGCGAAAGGTGCGCATGCCTGTCCTTAGCCATCGCAGAAGTCTCCCAACGCAATTTTACGGTTGCAGTCTGGTAATTCTCGCCAGAGGATGGGACAAAGGGAATCGAAAGTTCCTCGCCTTGCAATCCTCCGCCGGTGGCGGTTACGAAGTGGACCGTGGGCTCGTTCCGGCGAAGGTGTAGATGCTGAGTTGTACCGCCTGGCGCCTCAAGCAAGAGGGTCAGCGAATGATCGCCTCGTTTCTGGTCGAGCACCTTAAGTGACGAAGTCCGGTCACCCTCTGCGGCGGCCTTTGACTCGACCATTACTTCAACCTCCGGCAGCAAAAGCTTAGTGTGATGATGCAACTCCGCTGGCGACTTGCAGGGCGTCGTGGCACTGGTTTGCGTCAGGCAGAGCACCTCTGGTTGCGCAGAGGAGACGTCGATCTCCAACCGTCGCTGGACCCGTTTGATATGAACATCGAAGAGATGCTCACCGACCGGAACATGGTGCAAGGAGGCTTCCTCCCACTGAGCCGGCAATTGAGGGTTGATGGAGAGGCTGTGGTTGAGAGCATCGCTTTCAATGCCGAAGAGCCCGCGGATCGACGGGGAGAGGAGCATGGCTGAGGACCAGAGCTGGTGCGAAGAGCTGCGTCCCAGCGGTTCGAGGAACTCACCCGAGAGCACCTCGGTGATCGCGCCGGGATCTTGCAGCCACGTGAGTTGCGCGTCAGCGTAGAGACTGGCGTACGCCTCCAGGCTTCTCCCGGTGCGATACTCTGCCATCGCCACCCAGCCCGTGTACAAGGGCCACACGGACCCATGATGATAGCTGATGGGATCGTAGATGGCGGCATCGTTCGAGACCGAGCGGATGCCCCAGTCGGTTGCGAATCGGTGGCTGCTCCAAGCTTGTAACGTGGGGGCCGCATTTGGCAGGGAGAGCCGTCCCGACCACCATGCTACAGCGGGAAAGATGGAGGGCACTGACTCGTAGGAGCCGTCAGCATTGCGGCTGAAGGCATACACGCCGTCGGCAGTGCGATAGTCCTCCAGCTTGCGACTGATCTTGGCGGCTTGGGTTGCGGCCGAAGCGGACAGGACATCATCCCCCATCAGGTGCGCCAACCTCGAGATGCTTTCAGACGATTGTTGATCGAGAGCCGCAAGATAGATCTCTTGATGAGGCATCCGGGGTACCCACTCCTCTACCCATCCCGTGCCCTGCGTATTGTCATAGATACCAAAAGAGGTATGACTCCTGGTAAAGGCATAGGCGCGCTTGGCTGCGTCCCAATTTTGCCGCATGTAGGCTAAATCGCCGCTCGCGCGCACATAGTCCTCCAGTTCCATGACGAACAACGGAGTCGCGTCGGCGGCGGCGTACTCGTAAGGCATATGGTTCCAGTCGACTTCGGCGGCGGTCTGGGTGTACTCATGCATCATCTTGCCGTCGGCACGCTGGTGTGCCAGCAGGAAGTTCATTGCATCGCGGCTCAGCGCGAAATCGCCATAGCTGTTGACCGCATAGAGCGTCCAGAGTGTGTCACGGCCAAAAAACCAACCGAAACCGGGCCTGGCTGAGTCGCCTGACGTAAACCAGCCGCCTGCCAGGCCAGCGCCCGCGGCGGTGGTCACACGGGATTGCTCGATGGAGATCTCCGCCCAGCGCAGGGCTTCGTTGAGGCGTGTATCGGGAGTGGTCACGATGAGACGGGTATCGAAGAAATGGCTGTAGAAGTCAGCGGTTTCGCGGTAGAGCTCCGGAATGCGCACAGCCTGGGCAAGCAGACGATCGAGCAGCGCAGAGCGGGCCGCCTCGCCCGAGCTTTTCCCATCGGAGACGGCGGTTAAAAGCGGGTAGAAGACGTGGTCGTCCTTCGCCGGGTCGTACGAAAGGTGGAATTCAAGTGGCTCAGTCTTGGGACGCTCCTGATAGGGACGCAGCGGCCCGGAGACCGCATTCGGCATGGCGACGACGCCAAAAAAGCTCGGGTCGTCGGTTTGGAGCGAGTACGCGCCGCCCGTGCCGAGGGCCAGCCAACTGCCGCTTGGCCGGCCATGGTTCGGAGCCGGCCATTGCCGCTCCATACTGGGCGCGAAGGAGAGCGTCACCTCGGCACGGCGGATGGCATGAATCTCGAAGAGCACGATTGCGGAGGCTACGCCAGGGGAGCCCGAGCGCGGAAGAAACATGTGTTGCCGAACTGTAATGGCCGCATGCGAGTAGACGATGGTGGTGTGATCGGGACGGACCTGTATCGCGGAGGCACACTCGTTGAGTTCGATCGGCACATCATATCCCTCTACATGCGCGGTGAGACGGGCATTGTGCAGCACCTTGACAGGGAGCGACCAGAGTTCGAAGGTTCCATCCTGCTGGCCGAGAATCGCGCCCTGCTGGCCCACTACAGAAAATGGCTGGTTCTGCCGAGCTGCGCGGTCGATAACGAGAGAGTTCGCATCAAGCGAGAAGTCTGGAACGGGTGCAAAGGCAATCTCCGCGTGCAAGGATAACGTTGTCGAAAAGCAGGCGACACTACAGATGAGGGCTGCAAGGTATCTCACAGGTTCTCCAGACATGCGGTCCTTGATCGAGAACAGCGATAAAGGGAAGGGCTGCCTTTGCGCAGCCCTTGTCGGTTCTATGTTGCAAGTCTGGAAAGAGAATCCACTCACGAGGCGAATCTACCGGAATGAGTCCTCTCCCCGTGATAGCGATTCACTAGAAGGTAATCCTGGCGGCAAACTGAAGGCGACGCATGGTGCTATTGCTCTCCAGGCTGGTGATGACACCGGCGCCTTGAGCGACAGTGCAGTCGATGCAATGTGAGTTGTTCGAGTTAGGAACATCAAGCGCGGCATGGTTGAAGACGTTGAAGGCCTGGAACTGGAACTGACCCTTGACTCGCTCCGTAACCGGGATGTCCTTGATCAAGGACACATCCGCAAAGTAGTCGCGAGGCCCGACGAGGGAGTTGCGGCCTACATTGCCGAAGGTCCCGAAGGCGGGACGGCTGAAGGGACCGGAGACTGACCCGTTGTTGGTGAGAGGTGCGACGGGAGTGAAGTAGGTGCGTGAGTGGGTTGCAGGATCAAAGCCGCTGGTATGTAGGCTGAACCCACTAGCCTGGCCGTTCGGCCTGCAGTCACTGGTAGCGCCCGACTGGCCGAAGTTGGTGTCGATGTCCTGGTCAGAGCCGCACTCCGCATAGGTAGGAGTGAAAGGACGACCGCTTTCCCACGTGGTCTGGCCGGCTAAGGTGAAGCCGCCAATCAGAGTGTCCACGATACGGTTCGAACCGGCCAGGAACTGCTTGCCTCTTCCAAACGGCAGGGCGTAGACGCCGCTGAGCACAAAGATCTGGGCTCGATTGGTATCGTTGCGGCCGTAGCTGATCTGCTTCTGCGAGTCAAGGGCGAAGGCGGCGTCGCTTCCGAAGTTCGTCGCCTTCGACCAGGTGTAGTTGGCGTTGTACGAGAGACCTCGAGAGAGCCGCTTGTCGAATTTGGTTTGTAGTGCGTTGTAGGTGGCGCGCCCATTGGGGCTGAGCGATCCGATGCTGTTGGAGCAGCAGACCGCCGGCAGCCCGTTGTAGGTGCCGTGAAAGAAGTTATAGTACGGCCTGCGAGCCGAACTTCCAGCAGTAATGTCGGCTGGTGTTCTAGGCAGAGGATATTGATTGAGATCTTCGCCGAAGGTCTCGCCAGGGTATACGCGTTCGCCGATATTCCCGACATACGCGATCTCCAGGGAGCTCGAAGCGCCGAACTGCTGTTGCACAGCGACGTTGTATTGATCGACCCGTGGCAGGGTGATCGTCTGCGGGCGAACGCTTTGGCCGATGTTATTGGAGAAGGGAATGATGCCGTTGGCCGGGATCGTAGGCCGCGCAGCTACGGGAGGAGGTGTTGCAAGGGTGGTGGCAAAGGCATTGGCAGCCGCGTTGCCGGTGCTTCCAATGTTTTCGCTTGCCTGCACCGGGAGATTATGGGATAGGGCGCTGCCGAACAGCGTGCCGAAGTATCCCACCGTATCGTAGGTCGTTCCGCCGCCGGCGCGAACCACCGTGGAAGGCGTTACCTGGTAGGCGATTCCCAAGCGTGGAGCTATGTTCGTATAATCCATGCTTTGATTGCCGTTGGTGCCGATCCCTGGGGCTCCCGCGACGCGGATACCGCCGGAGGCGATCGACGCGAAGCCTCCATGGCCGAGCCCGTTGACTGTCTCGGGAAAGATGAGGTCCCAGCGAATCCCGTAGTTCACAGTAAGCTTCGGCGTGACGCGCCAGCTATCCTGCACATAGAAGGCGGCACGCTTCTGATAGTTGTATTGATCGTTGATGTAGACGTCGAAGCGCTGGAACATGGCCGCATCGCCGATCAGGAACGCCGCGAGATCGCTTCCGCCAACCCCGGTCGAAGAGGCTGTGGTTGAGTTCGAGAAAGTGAACAGACCAGCCCGGTTATTGTCGCTCGCATTGCGCACATTTTTCGCATACCGCAGATCCGCGCCAAACTTCACCGCGTGGTTGCCGAATGTCTTCGTCCAGTTGTTCGTCAACTGGAAGACCTGTTCGCTCTGGGTCAGCGGGCAGTTGCATCCCTGGCTTCCGAGCGGGCTGATAGTGTTGGCGAAGTTGAAGCTGGGCAGACTCAGGGTGTCGGAGGGATTGACGGTGTTGGCCGGGGTGGAAGTCACGATGCCAAGCGCGGCAGCGGTCGTCAATCCGGCGTACTTGTTCTCCGATACGTGATAACTCAGGAAACCCAGACGGAGGTCGGTCAACAGCGAAGGCTTTACGGCATAGTCGGCCCCAATGGTCGCGCTCTGGTTCTGCGTCACGGTATTGCCTGTCGTGTTGCCTAAGCCAAAGCCGTTTCCACCTGCAGCGCCAAAGGCGGGAACACCCACCAGGCGGAAGAGAGCGTAGTCATAGCGGCCGAAGGCATGCACCTTTTCGCCGAACTGCTGATCGAGTCGGATATCGGCCTGGTCGCTGTTGAGCACGCCGTTCCCGGAGGCAGCATAATTATTCGTAATCCCAGCCCCAGCATTGGGCGTTGGAAGCAGAGTGAGCAGAGCTTTAGCCTGACTGCTTACCGCTGCGAAGGGAATCGTACCGGCCGGTGTGGGATAGGGCTGCTTGGTGACCGGATCATAGAGGGGCAGGCCGCCTGCGTACGCAGTCAGATCGCAGACGCCGGTGCCGTCGCCTTTGACGCAGCTGTTTTGCACCGTTGCATTTGGAATATTTTGCAGGATGCTCGTTCCGAGACGGTTACGCAAACCTTGGTAGTCGAGAAAAAAGAAGGAGCGGTCCTTGCGAATGGGCCCGCTGACCGAGCCGCCGAACTGGCTGTAGAGTTCACTTGGAATCGTCCGTCCGGTGACCGGATCAGGAGCAAACTGGTTGAAAGGGTTTCGGGCATATTGCGCATCGGAATGCCTGAAGAGGAACGCATCGCCATGGATCTCGTTGCCCCCTGACTTGGTACTGACGCTGACGATACCGCCGGCCGCGCCCCCCAGCTCGGCGTCATAGTTCTGGGTGGTGACCTTGGTCTCGCTGATAGAGTCCAGAGTTGGATTAAGAACGATGATCCCCAGCACAGGGTCGCGGTTGTCGGTGCCGTCGAGGATAAACCCCTGCTCGCCGTAGTTGGAACCGTTGGTGTTCAGCGCCAGACCGCCCTGTGGGTTTTCGGGTCCGGCGATGTTGAAGCTGGAGTGCTGGACCCCAGGCGTCAGCAGCAGAAAGCCCGTGAAATTGCGGGTCAGGTTGGGCAGGTTCGAGATGGTGCGCTCATCCAGAATCTCGGAGACGTCGGCCCGGTCGGTCTTCAGCGGAGGGGCATCGGTTGTGACGTTGACGACCTGGTTGCCGCTGATCGCCAGCTTGATGTCTACCTTCTGCGAGGCGTCGGCGTGGATCTCCAGAGGCGCGGTCTGTGTGCTCGAAAAGTTCGCTGCCTCGACCTTTACGGTGTATGTGTCGGGAATGAGATGCTCGACGGACCAATCTCCGGATCCGTTGGTGGTCACCGTCTGGACGGTTCCCTTCAACACATCAGTGACGGTGACTGTAGCTCCAGAGACGACGGCGCCCGACGGATCGCTCACCGTGCCATAGGCTGACCCGTAGACAGCCTGGGCGTGAATCTGATTTCCCACCGTGAGAAAGGCTGCCGCCACAACTGCCAACACTCTAATTCTTGTGATGTATTGAAAACTCATTTACTGCCTCCAAAGGAAAAACAAGGGGTTTCCGTACGGCTGCTCACTATCGCCTTACCTTTGCTTGTTTGTCAGCGAGATTCACCGTGATGTATCATCAGCACACGTGAATTCACCCCGTTCACCAGCGCCATATGTCATTGATTCAAAAAGAGTTTAGCGAAGCACCTCCCCAGATGCTGAGAAAGGAGCTGGTGGAGCGTGTTGCCGCAAGTTCGCACTTCGCCGCCGCGCCCAAGCTGCGCGCTTTCTTCCTCTACATCGTTGATTGCACACTCCGCGGACAACCTGAGGATGCCACCGAACAGCAGATCGGCATAAAGGTATTTGGCCGCCCGGCGGGTTACAACTCCGGCGACGATAGTATCGTGAGGTCCCAGGCGCGTCTGCTTCGCATCAAGCTCGCAACCTATTTCTCAACAGAAGGCCAGGACGAGACCCAGATCATTGAGATGCCTAAAGGGCATTACCTTGCTGTGTTCCGCGAGCGTGATTCAGCATCCGCCACACTAACCGGTGGAGCGATCTCTTCCGCAACCCTTCTACGACAACCTGTGTTCGAACCGAGGCCGGCGGTCCTGCCTGCGAACGCGAAGCCGTCTTCGGTCCGGTGGGCTCGCTTACGAAGTCTGGGGGATACTGCTCTCATCCTGCTGATTCTTTTTGCGCTCAGCCTCGCCTTCCTTGCGGGTGGATGGTCTTACCGGCATTGGTCCACAGCGGACCTGCGCCGAACCGAACTCCTTTGGTCTCCTTTCTTTTCGAAGCTGCCGCCTACCCTGGTGATCTACAGCAATCCGCTCTTCTATGGCACGCCCTATACCGGGCTCAAGCTGGTAGACCCCGGTTCAACTTCGGCCAACCATGAACTTGAGGACGAAACTTACACGGGTACAGGAGAAGCTGCGGCCATTCGACAGCTGACTCGCTTCTTCGACGCCCACAGCGCAGATTTCATGTTGAAGCGAAGCCGCTTGGTGACATGGGATGAAGCCCGCTCCAGCAATCTCATCTTCGTCGGAGCGCCAAGCCAGAATACCGCTCTACAGGATGTCCCCGCGCTCTCGCAGTTTGCGATCGTTGTGGATCAGGCAGGCAATGGCTCCATCACCAATCGGCATCCTCTCCCCGGGGAGCCGTCGAGCTTTCCTACCAACGACAAGACGCAAGAGACGGCAATCGTGGCGCTGGTTCCGGGCGTGGAATCCAAAACCCATATTCTGGTGATCAGCGGACTGACCACACTTGGGACGGAGGCGGCCGTAGAATTCATGTGCCGGCCCGAGAACGTCGCGACCCTTGCACAGCAGGCCGGAACCGCCAACGGACAGATGCGTCCTTTCGAAGCCGTGCTGCAGATCGGCATCAGCAAAGGTGTCGGGGTCAGCGCGAAGCTTATTCTTCTCCATCCCCGCTAGCGCCATTCCAATGTTGCTGTACCCAGTCTTTGCTCTTGCTTTTCTGGTTTGTCATCCTCGAAGGGGATCTGCTGGTCTCTCCCGCGGGGCACAGCCAGTTTGAAATCGCTCTAGCGTCACGTTCACGCAGCTTCGGTTATAGTGGCAAGGTGCATGGAGCCCCTGCAGGAGATCAGTTGCGATCTGACAACCTGGACGTCAGATGTTTGCCCTCGCTCTTTGTCATGTGCCTCCTGTGTTTCATAAACTTGCGAATGCTTGCGGAACAGCCCGCCTCCGAAGGGCGCGCCTCTCCCCAGGCCACCACTTTAAGCGCTGACTTTGGGAGCGCCATGCGCTTTGTTGCAGCTCACGGTCGACGTTCCGTGATCATGGGATATAACGGCCAGGGGCTTGAAGTATGGGGCTATCCCTTCCAGATTCTCAGCGGCTATCGAGTTGGCTTCAGACCGGTTGGCACTGCGACTGAGACCGATGGGCGATCCCTGTTACGGCGTGTCGACTATAGTTCGGACTCCATCACCCGTATTTACATCGGTCCGGATTACATCGTCCGCGAAAAGCTCTTTGTTCCACTCGACCAGCCTGACGCCGTCATCCGCTTTGAGGTGGAAGGGGCTAGGCAGGTAGACGTTGCCATCCATTTTCAACCAGCAATGAATCTCATGTGGCCCGCGTCCCTGGGCGGTCAATATACGCGCTGGAATGTAGAGATTCCCGGCTATGTGATTGCGGAACCGGAGCACGGTTTCAGCGCCGCAATCGGTTCGCCCGAAACGATCTCGCACGACGACGCCGGAAACAGCACGATTCGACAGCAGACCGATCTCTCCTTCGTGACTCGACCTCGACCGGTAGACAAAGGTCCCGCATCCGCTTCGGTCTACATTGTGCTCAACGAAGCCAACACGAGCGATCCCGGCGCCGCACTGCATGCGCTAGCGGCGCATGTGGACGAGTACCGGAACGAATCCACAGCACACTATTTGAATCTGGCAGACCGAGCCCTGCGCCTCCAAACGCCGGACGCAGAGGTAAACCGCGCGTTCGCCTGGTCCGAGGTCGCGCTCGATCAGGCATGGGTCTGCAATCCTCTTCTTGGCTGCGGCATTGTGGCGGGCTACGGTCCGTCCCGCGATGCGCGCAGGCCGCAATACGCCTGGTTCTTCGCCGGCGACGGATTGATCGCCACCAACGCGCTGGTCTCCGCGGGAGAGTACAGCCGCGCGAAGGAGGAGCTGGAATTCATTGCACGGTATCAGCAGCCGAAGACCGGTATGATCTGGCACGAGCTCTCGCAAAGCGCCGGATACATTGACTGGTCCAAATATCCCTACATGTACGTGCATGTCGACATCACCGCGGACTACCTTGCGGCGGTGGCGCGCTATGTCATCGCCAGTGGAGACGTCGCCTTCGCCACGGATCACTGGCCCTCGATCCTGCAGGCCTACGGATATTGCCGTTCGCTGAACGGCAGCGTCGACCATCTCCCGCACATTCCTCCTGACAAGGAAGGAGGAGACGAGCAGGCCAGACCAGGAGACGATCTGGCTCTCTCCGCGGGTGTCTTAAACGCTCTCTCAGGCTTTGCAAAACTGGCCCCCCTTGCCGGTCATCCTGAGATGGAAGGCGAATCGCTTGCTGAAGGTGCAGCGCTGCGGCATGCGATCGCGGACCACTATTGGGATGAAAAAAACAATTTCTGGATCGACGGACATACCCAGAGCGGCACTCCCATCGCAAGCCGCCGGCGCGGACCGACGCAATTGATTCCGCAGAGCGTCTTCTCACCGGAGAAGAGTGAGTCTCTCTTCCGCCAACTCGCATCCTCCGACTTTCGCACGGATTGGGGGCTGCGCGAGGTAGCGTTGAGCTCGCCCGACTACGACCCGTACTCCTACGGAAGAGGAAGTGTCTCGGCGCCCGCCACAACGCACGCAGCAGTCGCCTTCTGGGCCGGGCATCGGCCCGACACCGCGATCTCGATCTGGCGGGATGTTCTGGCCTGGAATCGGCTCGACTCCCTCGGGCACCTCCACGAAGTATTGGCAGGGAACTTCTTCCACGAGCAGACGGAATCTGTCCCCGAACAAACCTGGTCCTCGGCGGGCCTGCTCGACTCCACGGCACTCGGTCTGCTCGGCCTTCGAGTCCACGGCGTGGAGAATCGAATCGACTTCATGCCGCATCTGCCACCGGACTGGAACAGAATCGTAATCGAAAATATCCGTCTGACCCACGCCACCATGCGCTTCACGCTGAGCCAAGGCATGACCGGAGTCGATCTCGATATCGAGAATGAAGGGTCGCCAACACAACTGATCTTCGAGCCTCAAATTCCCCTGGGAGCGCGTCTGCTGCGTGCGGAGTATCAAGGCCGCACAATTCCGGGTGCGACTGAGATGTTCTCTGAGGATGAGCATGCGAAAGTTTCCCTGCAGGTTCCCTCCGGTCGAAGCAACTGTCATCTCCAAATCGAAGGCGGCTTATCTTTTGTGGAGAATCGTTCAGAGATAAACGTGGGCGATCCAAGCACCAATATGAAGTTGACGAGTCTCACACTGCGGAGGAGAACTCTTTCGATCGAGGCGGATGTTCACCCGGCGTCCGGTGCTTCCATGCTTGTACGAACGCGCTGGAAGCTAATCGAGTGCAAAGGCGCAACGAGCCGTCTCCTGCCCAACGGTGATTACGAAGTCGATTTCGGCGGCCCATTGCCTCACGGGAGCGATCGCAGCGGCTACTTCCACACGCAATCTACCCTCGTGTTTGCTGGAAGCTGAAGCCATTTCGGCAGTCTGTGGGAGTTTCTCAGCAGTGTTGCGAACCGAACAAGATTTTCTTTTGCGATGCGGATTGGACATGACATGAGACTCGAAAGTTCGCGGCGCCGATTTCTGCAGTCCGTCGCAGCCGGTAGTTCGATAGCAATGCTGCAACGGTCAGGCCTCGCAGCCGCACCAGAGCACCCGGAAGCTCCGCTCGAGGAGTTTACCTACGAGCAGGTCAGCGTGCGTGGCCTCACCCAAATCGCTCAGCGCGACAATGTAAGCCAGATTCTCATGGGGCTGGACGAAGACAGCCTTCTCAAGCCGTTTCGCGAGATGAGCGGGCAGCCCGCGCCGGGCGTAAGTCTCGGCGGCTGGTATGCCTGGAAATCCGACTACAACTACCATCACGATGACTTCGGATTGGCTCCGGGCGCCACGTTTGGTCAGTGGACGTCCAGCCTATCGAGGCTTTACGCAGGCTCAAAGTTCGGCAGCTCTCCAGGTCGCGCCGACATGGCCGCACGCGTGGAGCGGCTGCACTCCTTGCTCGCCGACAGTCTCACTACCGGCTTCTTTGAGAGGACCCGGTTTCCCGGATACACCTACGACAAACTTGTCTGCGGATTCATGGACGCCCATCGTCTGGTGGAAGATGGCGCTGCTCTTGATCAACTGGAGAAGACCACCACCGCAGCCCTTCCTGTTCTCCCTGGACACGCGATCGACCGTGACGTGCAGTGGAAGATGGGTGCGGATCTCTCGTGGGTGTGGGATGAGAACTACACCATGCCGGAGAATCTATATCTCATCTCCCAACAGGGAGCAGATCCCAAGTACCGCCGCATGGCGGAGGTGTATCTCCTCGACTCAACATTCTTCGAGCCGCTGTCGCGTGAAGTCGACGTCCTTGCGGACAAACACGCGTACAGCTATGTGAACAGCCTCTGCTCAGCGATGCAGGCCTACCTGATCGCGGGCAGCACCATGCATCTCGAAGCCGCCATCCATGGCTTTTCGTTCTTGCAACAACAGAGTTTCGCCACCGGAGGCTGGGGACCTGACGAGATGCTGCGCAAGCAGGGATACGATGAGTTAGCCAAAAGCCTGACGGTAAGCAAAAACGGATTTGAAACCCCGTGCGGCAGCTATGCGCACATGAAGCTGACGCGCTATCTGCTGCGAGCCACGCGCGATGGGCAGTACGGCGACAGCATGGAACGGATAATGCTCAATACTGTCCTCGGAGCGCTGCCGCTCGAAGCCGATGGGCGCTCCTTCTACAGCTCCGATTACAACTATGCGGGAAAGCGGGTCTATTCCCTGCACCGCTGGCCGTGCTGCTCGGGAACGTTTCCTCAGGTGGTGGCTGATTACGGCATCAATGGATATCTCCGCGAACCTTCCGCAGTCTGGATCAATCTCTATCAGCCCTCAGAACTGCGCTGGTTCAACCGCACGAGCTCTGTTGCCTTAGAGCAAACCGGCGTGTATCCCGAAGAAGATACAGTACGGTTTCGCATCGTTGCATCGCATCCCACGGCCTTTGCCCTTCATTTCAGAGTGCCCGCATGGGCAACCGGAGAGGTGCGCCTTACGGTCAACCAGAGGCCGCAACCGATCGTTATGCGCCGCGGGTTCACAACGATTGAGCGCACGTGGCGGACCGGCGATGTAGTCGAGCTGCAACTGCCGATGTCTTTGCGGCTCGAGTTCCTGCCAGCCGACGGCACAACGCTTCATCCTCATACGGCCGCTGTTATGCGGGGGCCGCTCGTCCTGTTCCCTCTACGGGAACCGACCGACAAAGGTCCGTTGACGTTTACCCGCGAGGAACTCCTGGGCGCCACACGAACAGGGCCGAGAGAGTGGACCGCAATGAGTTCCTCAGGCGCTCGTCGCATGGTTCCCTTCTCCGATGTCGGCGACCGCGAATACTCAACCTATGTCAATCTCTCTAAGTGACAAACTCAAGGTGACCTTTCAGCGCCACGGCTGGCACCTTCGGAAACATCTCTTCAAGCAATAGGTCCGCTAGCAAATCTCCTGATGGTATAGAGCGAGTCGAGAATCCCGACTCCGTTTTCTCTCAAGGAAAACGGCATGGCACTCCGCTTCGCGCTTCACTGTATTAGGAGATTTGCTTTAGCCTCTGCCATGCCCACATGCATCCAAGTCCAACGTATGCCGGAAACGATTCGCACCACCATCTCTGCACGCCTTGATCGCCTGCCCTGGTCGCGATGGCATTGGCTCATCGTGATCGCACTGGGCATCACCTGGGTGCTGGACGGCCTCGAAGTCACGCTTGCCGGAACCATCGGCGGAGTGCTCAAAGAGAGTCTCCATATGTCCGATGCGCAGGTTGGCCAGTCTGCGACCTTCTATCTCACCGGTGCTGTGATCGGCGCGCTCTTCTTCGGCTGGCTCACCGATCGGCTAGGCCGCAAGAAACTCTTCACCGTCACGCTGCTCGTCTATCTCGTCGCCACCGCTGCCACCGCCTTTTCCTGGAACTTTCATAGCTACTCGCTCTTCCGCTTCATCACCGGCCTCGGCATCGGCGGCGAATACGCCGCCATCAACTCGGCGATCGATGAGCTCATCCCCGCGCGCGTCCGCGGCCGCATCGATCTCATCATCAACTCCACCTACTGGCTGGGCGCTGCTCTGGGAGCCGGCGTTACGGTCATCCTGTTCAATGGTCATCTGGTTCCCCAGGACATTGCATGGCGATTCGCCTTCGGCCTCGGCGCGGTCCTCGGCCTCGGCATTATCTTCCTGCGCCACTATGTTCCCGAAAGTCCCCGGTGGCTCGTCATCCACGGACGGAATGACGAAGCCGAGAAAATTGTCGCAGACGTAGAAGCCACCGTTTCCCAGGAGACGCGCTCCGCGTTGCCCCCGCAGGAAGAAGACGCCATCGAGATTCATCCGCGGACACACACCTCTTTCAAGGAAATCTGGGGCGCGATGACGGGCGAGAACCTCTCGCGTACCTTCCTCGGTCTTACCCTCATGATCGCGCAGGCCTTCTTCTACAACGCCATCTTCTTTACTTACGCCCTCGTTCTCGAGCGGTACTACCAAATCCCACCGACTAAGGCTGGCTACTACATCTTCCCCTTTGCTATCGGCAACGTCTTGGGGCCGGTTCTGATCGGACATCTCTTTGACACGGTCGGCCGCAAGAAGATGATCTCTCTGACCTATGCGCTCAGCGGAGTTCTGCTCATCGTCACCGGCTGGCTCTTCCACCAGAACCTCCTCACTGCGACCACCCAGACGGCTTGCTGGACCGCGATCTTCTTCGTCGCTTCGGCCGCCGCCAGCTCCGCCTATCTCACCGTCAGCGAGGTCTTTCCCCTCGAGGTGAGGGCGATGGCGATCAGCATCTTCTATGCCATAGGAACTCTCATCGGTGGCGCCGGCGCGCCCGCCCTCTTCGGCGCTCTCATCGAATCGCAGTCACGCACTCCGCTGACCTGGGGCTACCTGACCGCCGCCCTCCTGATGATCGCGGCCGCCGTCGTCGAGTGGTTTCTCGGCATTGCGGCCGAAGGCAGATCGCTTGAATCCATCAGCCGTCCACTCTCCGCGAAATACTGAATACATTCGACAGCTACGGCCGTCCACTCCTGCGTCGAGTGTCTAGCCCCCGCACACACCTGCCGACTGCGATCGTCGTTACACCGCGGCACAAACTTATCGCGGACCGGCGCTAGAACAAAATCTTGAGGGATAATTCAGCATTCAACGGTTCACCGGGACCTATCGTTGGATTGCCGAGATACGGCCCAATCGTCGATCCGATCGTTCCGCCCTCGCCAGTCGCGGGGAATCCGACAGGCGCTAGATTCGTGCGGTTGAATAGGTTGTACATATTCACCCGGAACTGCGCGCCGACTCTCTCCGTAATCGCAGTCGTCTTGATCGCGGAGAGATCGAACGATTCATAGCCAGGGTTATAGTTCTGTCCGCGACGCGTCGGAGAGTAGGTTCCCGGCGCAGGATCGACGAAGGCGCCCGGATTGAACCATTGCACAGCGCCGTCGACGATTGCATGGGAGCCGCCGGCCGAGGGATTGGCAACCACCTGCACCGCGCGATCCGCATTGTCCCCATTGCCGCTGACATTCGAGCTCGCAGTCACGGTGTACGGGGTTCCACCATGGAAAGAGAACCCCGAGTTCACCTCCCAGCCATGAGTAAGCCGTTGCGGCCCGCGGAAGGCAGGAATGGCGTAGTCGAAAAAACCGGTGAAGGTATTGCGAACGTCGAAGTCGGAGTTGCCGTACTCCGCTCTTTCGTTGGTCGGATCTTGCGGAAGGTACGGCAGAAGCCCCGTCTCATAATCGAGCGCGTGCGACCACGTATAAGCCAACTGCGAGGTAAGACCATGCCAGCCCTGCACCCGCAGTGTCGTCTGCAGCGAATGATAGATCGACCCGAGATTGCTCCTAGCTTCATCGATCACCCCGAAAGTTGGAAACTGGGCGTAATAGGGGCGCGTCGTCGTGTCAGGCGATTCGGAAACATTCGGTTGAGCAGCATTGATGTCGAACATGCCCAGGAGATGGGTGCCTTTGGTCCCCACGTATCCGATTTGCATCACCACTGAGTTCGTAATGCTGTGCTGAATGTTCAAGTCCCAAATCTGCGTAGCCGAAGGCCTGAAGTTCCTATCGAAGGTTGAAATGTTGACGCTGCCCGGGGAGGCAGCGCCGCCGCTGGCCTGCTCGATCGTAGGATAAATGTCCAGGCCAGGTTGAATGACCTGATTTTTTCCCTGCGCGTTCACCACCAGATCGCTCCCGGCCGGGTTCAAGCTTGGACCGAACACCGAGATGTTCTGCACGCCATTATTCTGCAGAACGGCTTTGATGAACACGGTGTCGTAGTAATAGCCGTAGCCTGCACGAAGAACCGTGTTGCCCGTTCCATCGAGCTGGTAAGCGAATCCGATCCGCGGGCTCACTCCCCCGAAAAACTTGTGATAGATGTTATCGACCCCCTGGCCGGCGACCGTCAGACCGGTCGGACTGTTGGGATCGAAGATCGAAAGGTTTGGATACGCGGAATGAACCGGGCCTTCATAGTCATAACGCACGCCGTAGTTGAAGTTCAGGCGTTTACTTACCTGCCAGCCGTCCTGCCCGTACAGAGCAAACGTGTTGACGAACACTTGCCGCTTCGGGTTGCCGAGAATAATGCTGGACGCCGTCGGGTTAATGCATCCTGCCAGAAAGTCAGCGAGAAACAAGACATTCGAGGTCGTGCCGGCTGGAGCCGCTGTTCCTTGATTCTGCGTCGCCAGATTGGCGCAAGGAGTCGATGCCGCTCCGTTCGTGAAGTTCGAGGTATTCCACGGCCCCTGCGATCCGTCGAAGTAGAGCGTGCCGCGTTGCCCCGTCTGGTAGAAGTCGTCCACCTGTGCCTGACGAAACTCTCCTCCGAAATGGAGCTGATGAGCTCCTTTGGTCCAGGTAAGGTCATCGTCTAGATGCCCGGTAATGTCGTTGCGACCCTCCGGAGGCGTAACCCCAAGCGGATCGAATCCAGTATTCCCCGCGGTCAACCCGGCGCCGCTTCCGGTAGGTCCAATGATCAGGTGCGGAGATCCCGGTAGAGCCGGATCGGTAACACCCGTGTTCAGTCCAAGTCCGATCGGATCAAATCCCGTATTCGCGTCGCTGAACACCTGGTTGAAGTAACTGACTCCCGCGGCCAGCTGATTGGCCATCGACGAAGTAAGAACCCGGTTGTAGATCAAAGAGAAGTTATCGACATGGATCGGCGCATTTTCAAAGTAGGGTGTCAGATCAGACGAGGTCGGCGCCGTCTGCGTGCCTTGCCCGATAAACCACCTCGCCGAAAGATGGTCCTTCTCCGATAGGTTGTAGTCGAGTTTAATCAAGCCGTTGAAGCTGTGACCGGTGAGATCGCCTGACGCCTGGTAGTTTGCCGGCTGAGCAGGTCCAGTAAGCGCGGACGCCGGCCAGAGGCTCTGCAGTGTTCCGTTGCCATTAAGCAGATTGGCGGACACTGGACTGTGAGGCACTCCGTAATAGTCCAGCACAGAGTAAGCCGCGGCCTGATACGCCGCCGACGGTTCCGTGGCATGATTCAAAGCGCCTATGAGAAATTTCTGGTGCTCTCCAGAAAGAAAGAAAAAGAATTTATCTCGCATCAAAGGTCCGCCGACTGAGAAGCCATAGTTCTCATCTCTCGAGGCAGGCTTGGTCGCGGAAAAAGGATTCTGCCGCTCAAAAAACTCATTATGGTTGAAGTAGTAAGCCGTGCCGTGAAGCTGGTTTGTTCCTGACTTGATGGTAAGGTTTGCAGTCCCCCCCGGATTGCGTCCAAGCTCCGTCGAGCCCGTGGTCACAAAGGAGAAGTTCTGGATAGCATCGATAGGAAAAATCACCCCGGCAATGGACGACACTCCACCCTGGTTGACCGCTGGAATATTCCACCAGAGATCGTTGTTGTCCGTTCCTTCGATCTGCCAGTTCACCGAGTTAGACCGCGTTCCATTTACGCTCGAGACACCCGCTCCACCCCCAGCGGATAAACCGGCAAAACCCGTCGTCTGCGAAAGAAACTGCGTGAAGTCGCGGCCGCTGTTCGGAAGATTTTGGACAACCTTCTCAGGCAAGACGGTCGCCTGCACATCGGTTGCGGTATCGAGGGTCAGAGCAGCCGCAGTCACCTCCACTGTCTCGGCTGAAGAAGAGACCTCAAGCTTCGCCGCAAGCACGTAGCTTCCAGCCGCTTCCACCTGCACCTTGTCGTACTTGGACGTGGCAAAGCCGGCGGCCGTGATCGTGACCGTATAGCTGCTGACCGGCAGATTGGCAAACTCGAACTCGCCGGCACTCGTCGAGACCGTCTGATAGGACACGTTCGTTGCAGTCTCCACCGCGGACACACTTGCTCCCGAGACAGCCGCCCCGGTCTTGTCTGTCACGGTGCCGGTGATGCCGCCTCGAAAAGTCTGCGCATGTGCGAGACCGGCTTGGCCGTACAGAAAAATAACTACTGCAAGGCATGAAAGAACAGCTTGAGAAAATAGGTGAGATAACCGGCGCATGGGACCTCCGAGAAAGGCAATGGAATATCGTTATCGCTTTCAAGCGACTGTTTTCGGGGATAGAAAAGCCGATATCGCAGACGTGCTGCGATGCGTCACTACGGTTCCAAGGGCCGAACGGCTGATAGAAGTGTGGCGAAAACGGCAAAATGTGTTAAGAGTGAGCCAACCCTATCCTGATCGAAAAATTTTTGCAAGATTATTTTTCAATATGGAAAAGAATGCATGCGTTCTTGAGTTACAGTGAGACTCACCTCACGACTCTCGCGTGCTTTCCTGCCGGTCTTTGAAGAGCCCGCAGATGTTCGCCATTCGTTCCACATCTCGGCGCGATTGTGACTTACAAGCGTAAAGCCGGAGTCTAGCTCGCCTCACATCGCGAGCTCACGAAGATGCAGCACAAAGCAGGTTCTGGAGGACGAGTGGTATGAAGCGGACGAGACGCGAATTTCTGGAGCAAGTTGGTCAGGCCGGCGGTTACAGCGCCGCTTTCCTCGCTTTGCGGGGGCTTGGCCTCATGGAGGCGAACGCCGCCCCGCCTGCTTCGCTCCACGCGTCCCCCGGCTCCGGCTCTACCGTGAAGGTCGTCGTGCTGGGTGCCGGCATCGCCGGCCTAGTCGCTGCCTACGAGTTGCGGGCCTTGGGATACGACTGTGTGGTTCTCGAAGCGCGAAGCAGGCCCGGCGGACGCAATTGGACTGTGCGCGGCGGCGACAAGGTCAATCTGCTCGACGGTTCCACGCAATCGTGTACCTGGGATCCAAGCCACTACCAGAACTTCGGCCCCGCTCGTCTGCCTTCCATCCACTCCACCATTCTTGGGTACTGCCGCAAGCTCGGTGTTGAGTTGCAGGTGGAAGTCAACATGAGCCACTCCGCTTTCCTGCAGAATGACAACGCCAACCAGGGTAGACCCGTCGTCCTGCGACAGGCCGTCAACGACACCCGCGGGCATGTCAGCGAGTTGCTCTCAAAAAGCATTCATCAGGGAACGCTCGATCAGGACATCTCCCCAGAGGATCGCGATCGCATGTTGAGCTTCCTGCGGATCTATGGGCCGCTCGACGACGCAGACAAGTACAAGGGAAGCGATCGCGCCGGCTACGCACGACAGGCGGGCGCGGGCGATGAGATAGGCGTCTTGAGCCAACCCATCGACATGCACACGCTGCTTGAGGAAAACTTCTGGCAGGGAATGCTCTTCAGCGAGCAGTTCGACATGCAGGCAACCATGTTCCAGCCGGTCGGAGGCATGGACCGTATCCCGTTTGCCTTCGCCAAGTCTCTCGGCGATATTGTCCAATACGACGCGCCCGTAACCGAAATGCGGAAAAGCTCACAAGGCGTCACCATTACTTACCAGAAGAACGGAGTGCCCCAGCAGATTGCAGCCGAATACTGTATCTGCGCTCTCCCCTTGACGCTTCTCAAAACCATTCCCAATGACCTGAGCGCGCCTTACAAGAAGGTGATTGAGCAATGCACCTACGCAAGCGCCTACAAAATTGCGTGGGAGAGTCGCCGCTTCTGGGAGCAGGACTACAACATCTACGGCGGTCTCGAGTTCGTCAACGTCGGCTGCAGTCCCATCTGGTTTCCCTCTGCAGGACTCTTCACCGAACGCGGTGTTCTGGTATGCGGGTATAGCGATGAGAAAGATTCGTCCTTCGGCAAACTGACGATGGACAGCAAATTTGCGGAAAGCCGCAAGTCCATTGAGCGCCTGCATCCCGGCCACGGCAAGGAACTCGAAAAGCCCATGTATGTCAGTTGGGGAAAGACCCCGTACAACGAAGGCTCCTGGATCCGCAGCTACGGCCCCGCGGAGGACCGATCCCCCGGCATTGGCTTGACCAGACAAACTGGTCAGGCACGATCCCCCGCCGCTGCACGAACGCAAACCAACCCCGACTACGAGACGATCATCGAGCCCGACGGCCCAATCATCTTCGCCGGCGACCACGTAAGCCACGTCGTCGCATGGCAGGAGGGCGCGGCGCTCAGCGCCCTTCGAGCCGTGCAGCAGGTAGCCGACAGAGTCAAGGCGCGAAACGCCTGAGGAACCTTGGTTCATTCGGTACCGAGTTGCTGCCGGCATCCGCGGCGCACCAAAGAATTCCATAAGCCCATCGCAATGAGGAGAGTTCCATGAAGAGGCTCAGTGCATTTTGTCTGGCGCCGGCGATCCTGGCCGTCGCAAGCGCGGCGCAATCACAGGTCGCAGTCAAACACATCCAGAACGACAAATCCCCCATAGCCGCCGGAGTCTGGGCCGGCGACACCTTCTATCTCAGCGGACAGCTTGCCAGCCCGGTGACTCCCGCCGATCCGGCCAAGGGCACGGCCGCCCAGTACGGCGACACCAAGACGCAAGCAGCCAGCGTATTCGCAAAAATCCAGAAGGCGCTCCAAGAGCAAAGCCTCGACATGAAAGACGTCGTCAAGATGACCGTCTTTCTTGGTCCCGATCCAACGACGGGAAAACTCGACTTCGCGGGGATGCAGTCTGAATACATCAAGTTCTTCGGCACCACGGACCAGCCGAACAAACCCGCTCGTTCGGCCTTTCAGGTAGCCGCGCTTGCGGCGCCCTGGGCTCTCCTCGAGATAGAAGTCATCGCAGTCAAAAGCAAATAATCCCACAATCGCCACGCTCGGCCGCTGCCCCGGCCGTGAGTCGTCTAACCCGCACGAACAACCACCATGCCGCTCAAACCATCGCCGACACACTGCCCAGTCTGAGCACCCAATGGCTCTATAATTGAAACAGATATGGTGCGAGACGGTTTCTTTTATGCCTTGGGATTCGGGTTAGTGGCTGCGGCGCTCTGGGCTCTCAAAATGCCAATAGCGTTGATCCTCTTGCCCATCCTGCTCGCCGCCTTCTTCCTTTGGTTCTTCCGCGACCCCCATCGCTCCATCCCGCAGGAGTTCGGCCAGATCGTCTCCCCCGGCGACGGCGTCGTCACCGAAGCGGAGTGGATCGAAACCGTCAGCGGAAGCCGTTTACGTCTCAGCATCTTCTTGAACGTCTTTGACGTGCACGTCAACCGCGCGCCAGTCGGCGGAGTGATCAAAGTATGCGAATTCCGCAAAGGCCAGTTCCTCAATGCGATGAATCCCGAATCTGTCGTCCACAACGAGCAGACGCTGATCACCATCGATGCCGGCGGCTATGAGGTGAGCTTCAAACAGATTGCGGGTCTGCTGGCACGCCGTATCGTCTGCAACCTCAAGGTCGGGGATCGCGTCGAGCGCGGACAGCGCATTGGGCTGATCAAGTTCGGTTCGCGCGTCGATGTGCTGATGCCTGCAGCCGCAAACCTCAAGGTGAAAACCGGATCCCGGGTTAAGGGCGGCTCGACCGTCGTTGCAGTGCTCCCGAATCCTGCCGCCCACACAGCCGCCGCTGCATCGGCAGTGGGGGTCTGATGCCCGGCGAATCGCCTGCAGGGTATCAAAGCCGTCCGGAGGGTAAGTCCAAACGGCAACCAAGTCGTGGGATGTACGTGCTGCCGTCGCTGTTCACCGCCGGGAACATGGCCGCCGGATACTATGCCATCACCCAAAGCATCCAGGGTTCAGCCTCCGATCAAAGTTACTTCGACCGGGCTGCCCTCGCGCTGGGCATCGCCGTCTTGTTCGACGGGTTGGACGGCATCATCGCACGCATCACGAATACAACCAGCGATTTTGGCAGAGAGCTCGATTCGCTCGCAGATGTCGTCACCTTTGGAGTCGCCCCCAGTCTGCTCGCCTATGCCTGGGGTTTCCGCATGCTCCCGCTCACCAATCATCCCCAGCTTCGGGAACAGATCACGCACATCGGCGTCTTCGTCTGCTTCATCTTTCTCATCTGCGGAGCCACCCGGTTGGCGCGCTTCAACATCAGCATCAACCCGCAGCCGCGCAACCCGGGACGGCCCGGCAAAAAATATTTCGTCGGCATGCCGATCCCCGCAGGAGCCGGCGTCATCTCCTCCGTAGTTCACTTCCAGCGCGGCTCCCCGATCGACGATCCACGAATCGCTGTGGTCTGGTTGTGCCTGCTTCTGTTTACCAGCTTTCTCATGGTCAGCAACTGGCGCTTCTGGAGCGCGAAGGAGATCACCACCGGCGGCCGTCATCCATTTCAGCTGGTCGCCGTCATTGCCGTCATTGGCGCCCTCATCATCCTCTATTCGGAGTACATGCTGATCGTTCTGGCGATGGCTTATCTCGTCTCAGGAGTCGTAGCCAGGCTCGCGTACTCCTGGGGCAGAGAGCGACGGCATTCCGCCGGCCCAAACCCACCGCGGGGATAGAATCAGCGCACCGTCGTCAACCCTGCAGATCGCCGCCGTCGAAGAAAGAAGAGGCTAGAGAGCTCTCAATCGCACGCAAAATCAACTCACAACGGGTTCATGACAAAGACAGACATGCGGATCGGAATTGACCTCGGCGGCACAAAAATCGAAGCGCTCGCGATCGATAACGACGGCCTTGAGCTGGCTCGCTATCGAGTAGACACACCGCGCGAAAACTACCAGGCGACCATCAGCGCGATGGTCGGCCTGGTCTATCGTCTGGAGCGCGAAACGGGCTGCCAGGCAAGCGTTGGTGCGGGAATCCCCGGCAGCATCTCTCGGGTCACCGGACTGGTAAAAAACTCCAACTCAACCTGGCTGAACGGCCGGGCGGTCCACAAAGATCTCTCCGCCGCTCTCGGACGCGAGGTGCGCGTCGCCAACGATGCCAACTGCCTCGCCGTCTCTGAGGCGACCGACGGAGCCGCAGCCGGTCGGCACGTCGTATACGGTCTCATCTTAGGCACCGGATGCGGCGGTGGGGTAGCCATCGACGGGCGAGTTCACGCCGGGCCCAACGGCCTGGGAGGCGAGTGGGGCCATAACCCGCTGCCTTGGATGAGTCCCGAGGAGTACCCGGGGCCGCCCTGTTACTGCGGTAAAAACGGATGCCTCGAGATGTGGCTCTCCGGCACCGGAATCGCATTGGATCACAAAAATACGACCGGCAACACGCTCACCACCAAGCAGATCGTGGAACGGTTCGAACAAGGGGACCAGCAGGCAGCCGCCACCATCGAGCGCTTCGAGGACCGTCTTGCCCGCGGAATCGCGCACTTGATGAACATCATCGACCCGGACGTAATCGTCATCGGCGGTGGCGTCTCCAAAGTGCAGCACATCTATCAGGAACTGCCGAAACGACTGCCCGGCTATGTCTTCGGCGGAGAGGCCTCCACTCCCATCTTCCCGGCGAAGTACGGCGACTCCAGCGGAGTGCGCGGAGCTGCATGGCTTTGGCCGCACCAAACCTCAGAAAAATAGCCCGACTCCCCCGAAGCCCTAGCCCGCAGCCAGCGTCCGCAACACCCCAACATTTCTCGCCTCATCGCCGGGAGCGTCAACCGGCGTCTCCGCGATGAAAGCCGCGTGCCCAAACCGCGCATCATGCAGCAGCTTGCGAAACACCTCCGCTCCGATCGTCCCCTCGCCGATATGTTCATGCCGATCGAGCTTCGATCCCATAGCCGCCTTCGCATCATTGCAGTGCCACACCTTTACCGCCTCGAACCCCACCGTATCTCCCACCAGCATCATCGTCTCCATGTAGCCATCGACCGATACCAGGTCATACCCTGCCACATGCACATGACACGTATCGAGACACACCCCTACCGGCGCACAGGGCTTCAGCCGCTCCACCAGCTCCGCCACCTGTTCGAGCTTGCCTCCAAGCGAAAACTCCGCCCCCGCCGTATTCTCGATCAGTATCCTGAAGTCTTTTCCCTGCCAATCCAGACCATCGATCGCCCGCTCGATCGACTGTGTCGCAAGCCGCAGTCCCTCCTCGCGCGTCAACCCCTTCCAGCTTCCCGGATGCAGCACCAGATATTCGGCTCCAAGCGCCAGCGCGCGCTCCACCTCTCCACGAAACGCCGCAACGCTGCTCGTCCGCACGCTCTCCGTCTGACTGCAAAGATTGATCAAATAGCTCGCGTGAAACGACACCGGGCCTACGTCGTGCTTCGCCCTCAACTCTCGCATCTTGCGCGCCTCTTCAGGCTTCACCTCCGCCGCCCGCCACTGCCGTGGACTGGACGAAAATATCTGGAATGTATTCGCCCCCGCTGCCACTGCCCGTTCCACTGCCGTCCACGTTCCACCCGCCGTGCCGACATGCACCCCAATCCGCTTCTTGCCTGAATCCGCCATGCTCAAAGCCTAACTTAGGCGGCAGGGAGATCTGCCGGGTGCCCCATCCTTCGCGCCCCTGCGAAGGGTGGGATCTAGAATCCCGGCCACCCGGATGCCAAAGTCCCAGACAAGCGCCTTCAAATTACCATACTGTCCAAATGCTATGCTGGCTCCCTCCCCGAAACCACCGGAAAGGACACTCCCATGCCCGCCGAGCAAAACCTCAAACATCACACCCGCTACGATCCTCTCTTTCACTTCATCATCATCCCTCTGCTCCTGCTGAACCTAATCTTTTCCCTCTATGTCACCATCCATCGCTGGCCCGCCCAACAGCACACCAATCTCTGGTGGATTGTCATGGCGATCGTCTTCCTCCTCATGGCTGACCGAGCCCGCGCGGCGGCACTGCGGTCGCAGGATCGCGTGATTCGCCTGGAAGAGCGCCTCCGCCTCGCCACCCTGCTCCCAGCCGAACAGCGCGGCCACATCGACGAGCTCTCCATCCGACAGCTCATCGCTCTTCGCTTCGCCTCGGATGCCGAAATCCCCGCGCTCGTGCACAAAACACTCACTCAAAATCTCGAGCCCAAAGCCATCAAGGAAAGCATCGTCTCCTGGCGCGCCGACCACCATCGCGTCTAGAGAAGATTAGTAGACGTCTCTCTGGTATCTCTTCTGCTTCTTCATCCCCGCCAGGTACTCCGCCGCATGATCCAGTGTTCCGTTCGAGCCTTTCGCAATCACATCGAGCAGCGCCGTCTCCACATCCTTGGCCATGCGTGTCGCATCTCCGCAGACATAGAAGTATGCCCCACGCTCCAGCCACGCATACAGATCCTTCGCGCGCTCCTGCATGCGGTCCTGCACGTAAATCTTCTTGGCTTGGTCGCGCGAAAACGCCGTGTCCAGCCGCGTCAGCACGCCGTCTGTCTGCATGGACAAAAACTGGTCCTTGTACAGGAAGTCGAGCGCCTCCCGCTGCTCGCCAAAAAAGAGCCAGTTCTCCCCCGTCTGTCCGGTCGCCTGCCGCTCCTCAAGAAATGCACGAAACGGCGCAATTCCTGTTCCAGGCCCGATCATGATCACCGGCGCCGAGCTATTTTCCGGCAGCCGGAAGTTCTGATTGGCATGAAGAAAGATCGGCATTATCGAGCCTACCGGCGCGCGCTCCCCCAGATGCCCGCTCGCCAGACCCTGCCGCTCGCGGCCATGTGCGTCATACCGCACCACCCGCACCGTCGTCTGCACGTCATCCGGATGCATCGCCTGGCTCGACGCAATCGAGTACATCCGCGGAGTCAAGCGCGCCAGAATGTTGAACAGCTGCTGCGGCTCCTTCACCACTTCGCGAAAATCCGTTGCCAAATCCACGAACTCCCTGCCCCAGCAGTACTCCTCCGCCCTCGCCTTGTTCTCCGGCCCCGTCATCACCTTCAATCCCCCTTGCTGGGTCGAGCCCTCCGGCGCAAGCTTCGCAAACTGGGTCACGCTGCCGCGCGTCAGCTTGCCGATCGCGAGCCTCGTCCGCAATGCTTCGTCGAGGTCGATCTCCACCTTGTAATGGTCGAGCACGCGCTCATCGCCCTTGAACCCAAGCGCAGCCAGCACCTCGTCCACAGCCTCGCGCCGGTTCTCCGGCAGAATCCCGACAGCATCCCCTGGCGTATAGGTCATCCCCTCATCGAGAGTCAGCTCCACATGCCGGGTCTCCTTCTCCGAACCCTCGCCCGTCAGCAGCTCGTTCACCGTCACCGTCGACAAAAACGGGTTGTTGCGCGTGTACTTTGACCCGTGCCCCGTCGCCACCTTCACTTCCTGCTCTTCCACTGGAGTCATCCTCTTATCGTAGAACGCCCGCGCCCGAAACGCCTACGCTCCTGCACCCAAATTCCTCCCGGCCGATTGCCACAGCCGCCGCTTCCCGATAGGCTGGTCTTTGGCATGGAGACGCGCGTCCATGCCGCACCATCCGCGGGAGTGGCGAAATGGCAGACGCACTTGGTTTAGGTCCAAGCGGAGAAATCCGTGGGGGTTCGAGTCCCTTCTCCCGCACCAGAAATTGATCGACACCACACCGACCTGAAAAGAGATTCGATGAGTCAGCAGAACCCGAACCAGCCCCAACAGCAAGACCAGCCCACGCTCAGGCTCACCTCCACAGACGACTACCGCGACGGCTACGCCAACAGCGTCCAGGTCCGCATGAGCGTGTGGGACTTCCTGCTCGTCTTCGGCACCATGAGCCAGGACAACCCGCAGGAGGTCACGGTAAAGAACTTTCAGGGCGTCTATCTTAGCCCGCAGCAGGCGAAAGCTCTCTGGAACGTGCTCGGCCATAATCTCCAGCAATACGAGCAGACCTTCGGCTCCATCACGCTCGAGCAGCTTCCCCACGCCGAAGGCCCCGTAAACTAAGCGCGTGCCAGATCCGCGCAGCGAAGACAAAATTGCCGATCAGCAACCGGGTGACATTCCGCTCTGGATGCTGTATCCGCTCTTCTTCGTGGCCGTCTACCTCAGCCATCTTCGTCTGCTTCGCCTCCCCTATTTCTGGGACGAAGCCGGTTACTATATCCCCGCTGCATGGGATTTCTTTCGCACCGGCGCGCTGATCCCGCAGAGCACAGTCACCAACGCTCACCCGCCGTTGCCTTCCATCCTGCTCGCTGCCTGGTGGCACCTCTCCGGATTCGTCGTCAGCGGCACCCGCACACTCGTCTGCCTCATCGCGGCCGCGGCGCTGCTCGGCGTCTTTCGCTTTGCAAGAAGCCTCGCGGGCACAGCCGTCGCCACTGTGACCGTCGTTCTCACGGCCATCTACCCAATCTGGTTCACGCAGAGCACTCTCGCCCACGCCGACATCTTCGCCGCCGCCTTCACCCTCTGGGGACTTGCCTTTTATCTCGAACCGAGCGCCGTCCTTGGTGATCATGATGCAACTCGAATCTCCCTCTTGAAGAACCGTCTCTTCGCGGCGCTCATGTTCTCGCTTGCCTCGCTCTCGAAAGAAACCGCAATCGTAACGCCCGCCGCTCTCGCACTCTGGGAGGCCGTGCTCCTCTTCAGAAATCGCCAGCGGTCTTCCCAAACCGGATCGCAAACCGGATCCCAGACCCGATCGCATGCACTCTGGATCGTCGCCCTCTCCGCCCCGCTCATCCCGCTCCTCGCCTGGTACGCCTATCACTATCACCGCACCGGCTTCGTCTTCGGCAACCCCGAATTCCTGCGCTATAACGCCACCGCCAACCTCGACGCCTACCGCATCGCCCTTTGTCTCTGGCATCGTCTGCTCCACCTGACCATGCACATGAACATGTTTGTGCCGGTCCTCTGCACCGTCGCCGTTGTGCTCATCCCCGTCCCCTCGCCGCAGGCTGCTCCCCCAGCCATACCCAAGCCGCAGCGTGCAGCCATCGCTGTCGTCCTGGTCGCAAACTGGATCGCCTTCTCCATCCTCGGCGGCGCGCTGCTCACGCGTTATCTCCTGCCGATGTATCCGCTCATCCTGCTAGTCTGCATAGTCACCTGGCGCCGCCATCTCCAACGTTGGTGGCCGATCGCCGCACTCAGCGCAGCCGCCTTTCTCGCCGGCATCTGGATCAACCCGCCCTATGCCTTCGCGCCCGAAGACAACCTCACCTATCGCGACATGATTCTGCTCCATCAGCAGGCCGTCCGCTTCATAGATCGCACCTACCCGGCTGCCACCGTCCTGACCGCATGGCCCGCAACCTCCGAACTCAACCGCCCCGAAATCGGCTATACCGACCACTCCATCCCCACAGTCGCGATCCAGAACTTTTCATTCGATCAGATAGAAAAAGCCGCATCCGATCCCGGCAGCTACGATGTAGCACTCGTCTTCTCCACCAAGTGGGCGCCTCCCGCCAACAGGATCAATCTGGGCCGCAGAAACGAGTCCGCCGACACACGATACTTCGACTTCCACCGCGATCTCTCACCGGCTGAAATCGCAGTGCTGCTGCACGGCGAAGTCGTCTGGCAAGCGCACCGCAGGGGAGAGTGGGCCGCCGTGCTGCACTTCCCCCGCATCGTCGAAGCCCGCCTCGCTCCACTCGAGCGCCCATGACCCGTCACCCTCTATACTCGTATCTGTGATGAGGGCATCTTTGTGACGAAGACATCCCGAGAGCGCCGCAAATTACCATCGCTGCTGCCGGTCCTTCTTCTCCTGCTCATCAGCATGAAAGCATTCTGCAAATCCGACCCCACGGCTACTGCCGGGGACACGGGCGGCCGCGTCGTGCTCGTTCTGCCGTTCGACAACCGCTCCGGCCAAACCAATCTCGCGTGGATCGGCGACTCCTTCCCCGATATCCTCAACCAGCGGCTGACCTCCGCCGGTTTTCTCACCATCACCCGCGACGACCGCCAGTATGCTCTCGAGCACCTCGGCCTGCCCGTCGACTTCCGGCCCTCCCGCGCGACCACCATTCGTATCGCGCAGACCCTCGACGCCGATTTCGTCGTCGTCGGCAGCTACACCGCGGATCAGGGCCATATCTCCGCCCAGGCCCAGGTGCTCGAGGTCAACAAGCTGCGCCTCTCTCCGGCATTTTCTGAAGCCAACGAGCTCGCTCACCTCCTCGACGTCGAGAATGCCATTGCCTGGAAGGTAGCGCGCTCCGTCGATCCAGGATTCCACGTGGCGCAGCAGACCTTTCTCGCCGCATCGAGCGGCATCCCACTCGCCGCGCTCGAGGACTACATCCGCGGCACCGATGCGACCTCCCCACAGGAGCGAATCAAGCGCCTGCAGATGGCCGTGCAGGTCAACCCCAACTATCCCGCAGCCCTGCTTGCCCTCGGCAAGGCGCAATACAGCCAGCGCGAGTACGACCAGGCCGCGGTCACCCTCGCACGCATCTCTCCCAACGACCGCCGCGCGCTCGAAGCAAACTTCTACATCGGCCTCGCGCGCTTCAACACAGCCAGGTACTCCGAGGCAGAGTCCGCCTTCGCCTTCATTACCAACCGCCTGCCGCTTCCCGAGGTCGTCAACAACCAGGCCGTCGCCTCCAGCCGCCAGGGCCACGATGCCGTCCCGCTCTTTCAGAGAGCGTCGGCCGCTGACCCCAACGACGCCGACTACCATTACAACCTCGCCGTCGCCTTATTCCGCCGAGGCGACTTCCCTGCCGCTCAACACGAAGTCGATCGCGCTCTCAAGCTCCATCCTGCCGACCAGGAAGCGGCCGAGCTCAATGACCGCCTCCGCGCCCACGCAACTGTTGCCTCCTCGCATACCCCAACGCCAGCCGCGGAAGCTATCCCGCAGTTCGATCCCCTTGAGCGCATTCGAAGAACTTACTCTGAGGCCTCGTTCCGTCAGGCCGCCTTCCAACTCGACCAGATGCGCGCCATCCGCATGGCTGCACTTCCGCGCGCAGAACAGGCCGCGCAGTACACGCAATTAGGTCAGGACTTTCTCGCCCAGGGACTTGCCCCCGAAGCCGAACGCGAGTTTCAGGCCGCAATCTCCGCCGACCCCGCCAGCTCCGCCGCCCACGCGGGCCTCGCCCAGGTACGCGAACGCACCGGCAACACCGCCGAGTCCCGCGCCGAAGCCCAGACCTCCATCAATCTGCATCCCAACGCGGCTGCCTACATCGTGCTCGCGCGTCTCGATCTGCAAAGCAATCAACTTGACAGCGCGCAAAGCAACGTGGGCAAAGCTCTGCAACTGGAGCCGAAGGATTCGGCAGCGCTCGGCATGCGGCAGGCCATCCAAGCGCACGGACACAGCGTCCCATGAAGCCCGCGCCGCTTCTCACCTACATCCTGCTCCTCGCAGCAACCTTGCCGCTGCATCCCGCAGCCCTCACAGCCCTCCCGGCTCCTGTCGTGCTGAAACTCACCATCCACGACACCATTCAGCCCATCACCGCCGACTATCTTCAGCGCGGCCTCCGTGACGCCGCGCTCGAACATGCCGCAGCCGTTCTCGTCTCCCTCGGAACCCCCGGAGGCCTGCTCGACTCCACCCGCGTCATGGTGCAGGCGATTGAAGATTCTCCCGTACCCGTCATCCTCTTCATCTCACCCTCCGGCAGCCGAGCAGGTTCAGCCGGATTCTTTCTGCTCGAGGCAGCCGACATAGCCGCCATGGCCCCCGGAACCAACGCCGGCGCGGCGCATCCCATCATCGAAGGCAAACGCCTCGACCCAATCCTCAAGATGAAGATCGAAAACGATGCGGCCGCCTTTCTCCGCTCCTACACCGCCCGCCGCGGGCGCAATGTCGAGGTCGCTGAGGATGCCGTCCGCAACTCGAAATCCTACACCGACCAGGAAGCTCTCCATCTCCATCTGATCGATCTCATCGCTCCTGACGACACCACGCTGCTTGCACACCTGGACGGCCGTGAGATCCATCGCTTCAACGGATCTGTCCAGACGCTTCATCTTCGCCAGGCGCAGATCGTCAGCGTCAGCCCTTCGCTGCGTGAGCGTCTTCTCACCCGACTGGCCAATCCCGACATCGCCGTTGTGCTGCTGGTCCTCGGCGCCCTTCTCGTCTATCTCGAGTTCAACATCCCCGGCACCGTGGTTCCCGGCGCCATCGGCACGCTCTTTGTTCTGCTTGGTTTCTTCGGGCTCAATCTGCTTCCCATACGGCACACCGCCATTGCCCTCCTCGCCGCCGCGTTCGTCATGATGCTGCTCGGAGCCAAGTACGCCAGCCACGGCATCCTCGCGCTCGCCGGCATCCTCGCGCTCGTCTTCGGACTGGCCACTCTGGTCGATGGCCCCATCCCCGAGCTGCAGGTCCATACCGCGACAGCGCTCGCCGCAGGCCTCGGCTTCGGCATCATCTCCTTCGCGCTGGCCTGGATCGCACTGCGAGCCCGCCGCGCCAAGGTCCTCACCGGACCCACCGCCATGATCGGCGGCATGGCCATCGCACGCACCGCGCTCGCGCCCACCGGACAAGTAGAAATTCGCGGCGAGCTCTGGCAGGCGAGACTCGACTCTCCGCTCTCGCTGCCCATCGGCTCCGCGGTCTCGGTCCGCGCCGTAGACGGTCTGGTTCTACTCGTGGACGCTGCCCATCCTTCCGTCTGATCTCCCGCCCCCGCGCCCCGCGAGAACCCGCGCCAGAGTAGACTGAAAACAACAGCAGTTTCTTGCATAAGGGAGTTTGGTCTTGATGTTGAATGTGTCTCGCGGGTCGTGCGTCCGCAGCGTTTTGCTTTGCCTCATCGTCGCCGTTGCAGGATTCACTGCGGAAGCTCAGACCACGGAAAGCTCTACCTTGAGCCGTCAGCTCTCTCGCCTCGATCTCGGCATTCTCGGCTCCGGATTTCTCAACAGCGATTCCAGCGGCACCGCCATTGCCGACGGACAATCCACCCTCGTTCGTCTCCACCCCAGCAGCACGGTCGCCCCGCTCATCACTATCCGCTACACCAAATCGCCCCTCGTCGGCATCGAGTTCAACTACAGCTACGCCCGCTACACCAACACCTTCACCCCCTGTGGCGCGTTGACCACGCCTCCCTCGGTCTGCGGCATACAGCAGAATAGGTCGGGGTACACCTTCGGCTACGTCGCGCACACGCGCAAACAATACTACGGCGTGACTCCCTTTGCCGCCGTCGGCGCAGGCACCTATGAGTTCAGCCCCACCGCCCAAGGCGGACTCAGTTATCTGCCGCAGGCGCGCGCCACCTACTACTACAGCATCGGCGCGGAGACCACAGTCCTCTCGCCACACTTCGGCCTTCGCGCCCAGTTCCGCCAGTCCTTCTTCAAGGCGCCGGACTTCGAGACAAACTACCTGACCATTCAGCAGCGCACCTCCAGCATCGAGCCCGCAATCGGCATCTTCCTGCACTTCTAACGAACCTATTCAGAAACTCCCAGGAAGTCGTTATTTCGACCGAAGCCGCGCGGTCTCATCGCATGGCGAAGTGGAGAAATCCCCGCATTTCGTTCTTCAAACGCCGCGCGTCTCAAGTCGTCACAACATCTTGTCGCGTCAAGCGGACGTGACGACGTATCAGAGCTTCCCTAATGTTCCGCCGTGCCCCGAAGCCCTGCTTTACAATCGAGAGTGGCGGCAGACTTCGGCTCGCTAGAGGTTTCCCCTATGCTGTCTCTTCCCGCTCTGTTCGCAATCGTCATCGTCCTGCTCTACCTCGCGAACTCTCTCAAGATCCTCAAGGAGTACGAGCGCGGTGTCATCTTCCGCCTCGGACGAGTCAAGCAGGCCGCCGCCGGCCCAGGCGTCATCTGGGTCTTCCGCCCGCTCGATCAAATCGTCCGCGTCAGCCTGCGCCAGGAGGCCATGGAGGTCCCCCCGCAAGACGTCATCACCCGGGACAACGTCACCCTCAAAGTCAACGCCGTCATCACCCTCCGCGTCGTCGATCCCACACGCGCCGTCATCGAGGTCGCCAACTACATCTACCAGACCTCGCAATTCGCCCAGACCACGCTTCGGTCCGTATTGGGCGAGGTCGACCTCGACGGCCTGCTGGCCCACCGCGAAGCCCTCAACCTGCGTATTCAAACCCTGATCGACGGCCACACCGCACCCTTCGGCGTCAAGGTGGTCTCGGTCGAGGTCAAGCAGGTCGACATGCCCGAAAGCATGCTGCGCGCCATGGCCAAACAGGCCGAAGCCGAGCGCGAGCGCCGAGCCAAGATCATCCACGCCGAGGGCGAGTTCAACGCCGCAGCCAAGCTCGTCGAAGCCGCCGCGCTGATGGCCACCCAGCCCATGACCCTGCAGCTCCGATACCTGCAAACCCTCACCGAGATAGGTGTCGAGAAGAACACCACCATCGTCTTTCCTCTTCCCATGGAGCTGATGAACCTGCTTAATAAGACGTTCACACCCGACGCCGCCCTGGAGAAGAAGCCTTGACCGTGAATAGCCGATACGAAAGAGACACCGACTTCCAGGCCCGCCACGATCCCGACGGACCGGACCGCGAGATCTCCCTCGGAACCGCCACCATCCTCGGCATCTTCTTTGCGCTCGCGCTGCTCTGTGCGGTCTTCTTCGGCTTCGGCTACTCGCTGGGCCGGCACTCCGCGCCCCCTGCGCCAAGCTCCGCCGAGGCGTCCTCCGAACCGGACAGCGCCCCTTCCAAACCATCCCCCGTCGGCACAGCCACGCCTTCCCGAAGCGACAGCAGCGACGACCCGCTAGCCCAGCCGGCCGGTGCCGAAGTACCGCACAGCGACTCGTCCTCCGAGGCCGCCGATAAAGCTCCCCCCGAAGCCGCTCCGCTAAGAACCTCCCTCGCCGCCCGTACATCGGAGACGCGTTCTTCGCCGGCCGCAAAGAGCTCCAGCGCCAAGCCCCTGCCTGCGACCGCACCCGTCGGGCCCGGCACAGCCGTGGTGCAGGTCGCAGCCGTCTCGCATCAGGAAGACGCCAACCTGCTGTCAACTGCCCTGAAAGCGCGCGGCTACGACGTGTCCATTCGCCAGGTCCCGCAGGACAAGCTCCTGCATGTGCAGGTCGGACCCTTCGCGACCAAGAAGGAAGCCGATACCATGCGCCAGCGCCTGCAGGCGGACGGCTACAACGCCATCGTCAAGTAATCCGCCGGCTGCATCTCGACTGGCAACACCGAAGCGATGGCCGTGCGCACCGCCTGCATCAGTTCCTCGCGCGTCGCAAAATCTCCGGGCCGGATCGCCGGCAGAAGCTGCACATGCGCTACTCCCGGCGTGATCGCGCTGCTGCCCTTGCGCATCATGTCCTGCGTGCCCGAGACCGCAATCGGCACAATCGGAGCCTGCGTCTGCTGCGCCAGAAAGAACGGTCCCTTCTTGAACGCCGACAGACGCCCATCGAGCGATCGCGTGCCCTCGGGATAGACCAGGATGTGCAGGCCCGAGCCAAGCGCATCGGCTGCAGCTTCGACGCTCGCCCTGGCCGTATCCCGGCGGCTGCCGCGTTCCACCGGAACGAACTTCGCCATGCGCATCGCCCGCCCCAGGATCGGGATGTTCATCAGCTCTTTCTTCAGCAGCACCGAGCTCCGGCCCGGCAGAACAGGCAGCGTGACCGGCGGGTCCAGGTTCGAGACATGATTGCTCATGAAGATGCAGCTGCGGTCCGTGGGAACATGCTCTAACCCGCTGACTTCAATGCGAATGCCCGCTGC
The DNA here is from genome assembly GCA_965277545.1 of Edaphobacter sp. Classification (GTDB taxonomy): domain Bacteria; phylum Acidobacteriota; class Terriglobia; order Terriglobales; family Acidobacteriaceae; genus Edaphobacter. The sequence goes on along the minus strand of OZ255826.1, from coordinate 2,443,518 downwards.
GCGAACGCCTGCGCTTACAATCCGCATCGCCACACGATACAGCAAGCTGATATCGCCGACCATTAAGGTGTAGGGAATGCCGGCGATGCCGGCGAGTGGACCTAAGGTGAGATAAACGCTGAGAAGTTTAAACGTAGCGAACATGACACTTTCAAGCATACCGCCCGGCGTGCTTCCCTCTGCGCCTTGGAGCCTGTCTGAGAGCCCTTCGAAGTCGTCATTGAGCCCTTAGAAGTCGTCATTGAACTCTTAAAAGTCGTCATTTCGACCGAAGCCGCGTGGTCTCATCGCGCGGCGCAGTGGAGAAATCCCCGTATTTCGCTTTTTCTCGACGGCCCGAGACGCTTGGTCCGCAATCCCGCTTGGTTCCGCAATCCCTAGACAGCCTCTTGGAGTCAAAGCCCCGGTAAAACGCCCCTGTTGGTGTACACTGGAGGACGAGTCCAACCTAGGAAAGTTGCGTCATGTCCATTCATCCAATCATGCAGAAACTGGCCGCCAAGTTCGAGCGGACCGATCTACCCGCGTTCGCCCCCGGCGACACCGTTCGTGTACAGGTCAAAATTCGTGAAGGCGAAAAAGAGCGCCTGCAGGCATTCGAGGGCATGGTCATCGCCTGCCGCAAGGGCGCGCAGGGATCCTTCACGGTGCGCAAGATGAGCTTCGGCCAGGGCGTCGAGCGCATCTTCCCCTACAACTCCAAGGTCGTCGACAAGGTCGAAAAAGTTCGCTCCTACGAGGTTCGCCGTTCGAAGCTCTTCTACCTGCGCGGTTTGCGTGGCAAGGCTGCCCGTCTGCGTGAGGTCGAGCGCGCCGCCAAGTAAAGTTTCCTGTCCTGTTTTCCACGAAGCCACGACTCCGGTCGTGGCTTCGTTCAGTGCGGTGGGGTTACACTCGTCAATAAAGAAGGCATGGCTTCGACTCCCCGCACACGCGCCCTACGCACCGTCACCGCCGCTACCGCCAAGCAGCGCATGCTCAAGCTTCTCGTCTGCAGCGATGCGCCGGAGCAGGCGCTCCGCTACTACGGCTTCCAGCGCATTGCAGGAGTCGACGAGGTAGGACGTGGCGCGTTGTTTGGGCCGGTGGTGGCCGCGGCAGTGATCCTGCCGGAGTGCCTCGATTCCCTCGCCGCGGCCGGCTTGAAAGACTCCAAACAGCTAACCCGCGAGGAGCGCGAAGCCCTCGATGCGCAGATTCGCGCCATGGCTTTGGCTCTGTGCGTGGCCGAGATCGACGCCGAGACCATCGACAGCGTCAACATCTATCAGGCCACCCGGCTGGCGATGCTGGCAGCGGTCCAGGGGTTGACCATCGACCCCGACCATCTGCTCATCGACGCGATGCGCCTCGATCACCCGTGCCGGCAGACCAAGCTGATCTACGGCGACGCGCTCAGCCTTTCGATCGCCGCCGCCTCGGTCGTCGCCAAGGTCTACCGCGACGCGCGCATGCGGGAGCTCGACGCCACGCATCCCGGCTACGGCCTGGCCTCGCACAAAGGATATGCCACACCCGAGCATCGCCGCGCTCTCGAAGCCATCGGGCCGTGCCCGCTGCATCGCAGAAGCTTCGCGCCGGTTCGCGCGGTCGACCCCGACGCCGCCCTCGAAGGCATAATCTCCGCAGAGCTGCTCTTCGACGATGCCAACCTCGATGCAGGTCTGGAGGATGCTGCGTGGGCCTGAAGTTAATGTGCGTCGTGGCGCATCCCGATGATGAATGCTTCGGCTTCGGCGGCGCACTGGCCCTGGCGTCCGATCGCGGCATCGAGACCTACGTCGTCTGCCTCACTGACGGCCAGGCGGCCACCAACCGTGGCGATGCGTCCTCGTCAGGCGACCTTGGCGCCATGCGGCGCGCCGAGTTTTCCGCCTCCTGCAAGGTGCTTGGCGTCACCCATTACGAGCTGATGGACTATCAGGACAAGCAGCTCGAGTTCGTCGACTTCTCTACCGCGTCCAGGCGGATCGCCGAAAAGATCCAACGCTTCAAGCCCGATGTCGTCATCACCTTCAGCGGCGACGGCGGCCTGAACACCCACCCCGACCACATGATGGTCTCCATGCTCACGACCGCAGCCTTCCATTGGGCGGGGCAGGCCAAGCGCTATCCGGAGGCCGAGAGTCTGCACCAGGCCAAACGCCTCTACTACCTCTCGTCGAACTTCACACTCCCCGACCGGACGCCAGTCATGCTCATCCCCTGGAACGTCACCCTTGACATCCGCTCGGTGCAGCAGCGCAAGCAAGAAGCCTTCGCCCAACACATCTCGCAGGCTCCACTCATGGAGAAAAACCGCGAGATCCTCACCCGCCATGGAGCGCAGGAGTTCTACACGCTAGTGGCCGCCGGCGAGCCGCAGGAGATGCGCTTGCTCATCGACCTCTTCGAAGGTCTCGAATAGTCTAGTTGCCTCATTCGCCTGCAAGTTTTCGCCTGATTTTTTGGTGCTGTCCATCTGTGCACAGCGTTCTCGCTTAGGTCATCTACACTCGTTGGAGGCGCGGGTGTGGCGAGAAGGATTTGAGGTGTGCAATGGCGGAGATGACCGCAGAGACTGGACTCGATCCGATGTCCATCTTTCGCGTCTGGATGAAGGACGCCGAAGCAAGCGAGCCGAACGACCCCATCGCCATTGCACTCGCAACAGCCTCCCGCGATGGCATGCCCAGCGTGCGCATGGTCCTGATGAAGCGGGCAGACGAGCGCGGATTTGCCTTTTACACCAATCAGGAGAGCCAGAAGGGCAACGAGCTGGCCGAGAATCCGCGAGCCGCCATGTGCTTCCACTGGAAGTCGCTGCGCCGCCAGGTGCGCCTCTCCGGACCTGTCGCCGAGCTGCCGCCATCCGACGTCGACGCCTACTTCCACAGCCGTTCCCGCCTCAGCCAGCTTGGAGCGGCCGCCTCGCAGCAGAGCCGTCCTCTCCCATCCCGCGAGGTGCTGACCGCACGCGTGAAGGAACTCGAAGCGCAATTCCCCGGCGAAATCCCGCGTCCCGACTACTGGCAGGGCTATGTCCTGCGTCCCGAACGCATCGAGTTCTGGATGGACGGCGAAGGCCGGCTGCATGACCGATTCCTCTTCACGCGCGACGGAGAGGGCTGGCGCAAAGAACGGCTGTTTCCTTAAAGAGCCAGCGCCTCAGCTCCGTGCCGGAACAGGCGCCGGCTTTCGGCTCCGCTTCACAGCAGCGTAGGCCAGGCGCGCGGCCAGCAGCAGAGCGAGCACAGCCGTATCCTTCCACGGCGCGTGAACCCCCTTCTTGACCAGCCACCAGTAATGACTCACCCCCGCCATCGCCGCGACATACACCAGCCGATGCAGCCGCTGCCAGTTCTTCCCACCCATCGCCCGCAGGATAAACGCAGGCGAGGTGCAGGCCAGCGCAAGCAGAATCAGCCACGCGAAAAAGCCCACCTGGATGAAGCGACGCTTCAGAATATCCTCACGGACCGTCGGCCAGATCGCCTTTCCCTGCGTCAGGATCGCGCCCGCATGACCGCTGCCGAGGCCCGCAGCCGCAGCCTGCACGTTATACCCCGAAAAGAGAAAGATGTACGTCGCCAGATGAAGCGTCGCGTAAAAAAATGCATACAGTCCGACCATGCGCCGCAAACGAACCAGCCACGACAGACGCGGCGATAGCCGGCGAATCGGCGTGATCGCCAGCGACGCAAACAAAACGTAAATCGTCCAATCGCCGGTGAAGTGCGTGATGTAGTTGACCGGGTCCGCATACTCCGCAAGCCGGCCCGACGTATAGACGTGCAGCAGCCATGTCAGAGGAACCAGACAGAGGATGTGAGCAAAAGCTTTAGCCGCAAGGATGGCGCGTTTCGACATACAGTTGAGACAGTTTAGCTGCCGCACGGCAACAGAAATCGCGCCGATTCCAAAATAAACTCCTCGGCCGCGCCAGACCGGCCGCCCGTTTTTGCTTCCCGTCTCGCTCATGCATTTACACTGCCTTCAGACATGAGTCTGTCTTCCCCTCACTCCGGGACAGTTTCTCGAACCGGCGGCTCTCTGCTGCTGCAGGCTCAGCGCCGCCACGCCTTCCTTCGCACGGCCGCTCTGCTCACCACGCTCGCACTCCTTTTCTGCATCCTGGGCCTTCTCTTCGGCCGCCACTGGATCCGCCAGACCCTCACCCGCTCTCTGCCGCAACTCGACGGCCGCCTCACCCTCCCCGGCCTCGCCGCCGAGGTCACCGTGCAACGCGACACGCACGGCATCCCCCATATGCGCGCCGCCTCCCTCGACGACCTCGTCCTCGCCCAGGGCTTCGTCACCGCGCAGGACCGCCTCTGGCAGATGGACGCCCTCCGCCGCCACGCAGCGGGCGAGCTCGCCGAAATCCTCGGCGCCAACCTGATCGACCATGACCGCGCCCAGCGCATCCTCCAGCTCCGCGCCGCCGCCGACCACGTCACCGCCGCCCTCCCCCCCGATCAGCTCCATCTCCTCGAGCGCTACGCAGCCGGCGTCAACGCCTCCATCGCCGCCCAGCGCGCCCACCTCCCACTCGAGTTCCGCCTGCTCCGCTACCAGCCCGCGCCCTGGACCCCGCGCGACTCCATCCTCATCGGCCTCATCATGTTCCAGGACCTCACCAACAGCTTTCCCGAGGAGCTCAACCGCGAAGCGCTCTCCACCCGTTTGCCGCAGTCTCTGCTCGCCGATCTCTATCCCGTCACCACCTGGCGCGATCACCCTCCGACACAATCCGCAGTCGACCTCACCACCCCGCAGAGCAACATTCCCGACATCCCTCTCGACGAGTCTCAGACCGGCCTGAAGACTCCCCCTTACGAACCGCAGCCGACAAGCCGAATCCACCTGCGGGCGCCCCATCTCCCGCATCTGGGACATGGGCTTTCCGGAGACGACCCCACCCTCATCCGACCTGGAGCCTCGCCCGCCGGCTTACTCGCCGCACAAAGAATCTTTACCCCGGTCCTCGCAGCCGCTCCGTGCGACGGCTGCCGAGCCGGATCAAACGACTGGGTCGTCTCCGGAGCCCACACCGCCTCTGGCAAGCCGCTTCTCGCAAACGATATGCACCTCGCCCACAGCGTTCCCGGCATCTGGTACGAGGCCGACCTTGCCGCTCCAACTCCCGCCGGCGGCCTCCACGTCACCGGCGTCTCGCTTCCCGGCGTGCCCTTCATCATCGTCGGCCATAACGATCACGTCGCCTGGGGCTTCACCAACCTCGGCGCCAGCGTGCAAAACGTCTACATCGAACACACCCGCGGCGCCGGCGCCACCGCCGAATACGAGTCCCCAGACGGCTCCTGGCATCCCATCCTCCACCAGCAGGAGACCATCCACGTCAAAGGCGGTCGCGACCTCCTTCTCGACGTCCAATCCACCCGCCACGGCGCCGCCGCGACCCCCATCCTCTCCACCCTCTTTCCCGGCGAAACCCGCACGCTCTCCCTGCGCTGGACCATCTACGATCCCGCCAATCTCTCTCCCTCCTTCCTGCCCATCAACGCAGCCGACAGCGCCGCCGGCCTCGTCTCTGCCTTCGCCTCTTACGGCGGCCCCTCGCAAAATCTCGTCTACGCCGACGACCAGGGCCACATCGGCTACCACGCCATCGGCAGCATCCCCATTCGCGGCAGCCTCGCCTCACCAACCCCCATCGCCTCCGTCCCCACCGACGCCCTCGATCCCGCGCAGGAGTGGGTAGGATCGATCCCCTACGACAAGCTCCCCCAGGCCGGCGACCCGGCCAACGGCTTCCTCGCCACCGCCAACAGCCGCGTCACCGCAGACGATTACCCCTACCCCATCACCCTCGACTGGGCCGCCCCCTACCGCAACGAGCGCATCTGGAAGCTCCTCGCCGATCGCACCGCCGCCACCCACAACCGCCTCACCCCGGCCGACATGCTCGCCATCCAGACCGACGTCTACTCCGATCTCGACCACGCCATCGCCCAGCGCCTGGCCTACAGCATCGACCACACTTCTCTCTCCCAGTTCTCCCCCGGCAAGCTCGAAGGCAAGCGCCTCCATCAGGCCGCCGACATCCTTCGCGACTGGAACGGCAGCGTCGACGCCGAAGCCTCCGCTCCCGCCATCGTCGACGCCACCCGGTCCGCGCTCTGGGTCATTCTCCTCAACTCCCACGCCGGCGCCCAGGCCAACCCGCAGCAGAAGACTAAGTCCTCCGCGCACCCGCCCGACCTCGCCGCGCTCTACAAGTGGGGCAACAAGTCCTACGCCGAAGAGTGGCTCATCATGCACACCCCCAGCCGGTGGCTGCCCGCGGCATACTCGAACTGGGACGACCTGCTCGCCGCCGCCGTATGGGCCGGCCTGCGCGAAGCCCACTCCCCCTACGACCTCGCATCATGGCACTACGGCGACAGCCACCCCATCGATATCGAACATCCCATCTACAGCCAATCTCCGCTGCTCCAGCGTCTCATCGGACGCCCCACCGGCACCGGCGTCCAACCCCAGAGCGGTGACGACTCCACCATCAAACAGGTCGGCCGCAGCTTCGGCCCCTCCGAACGCTTCACCGCCGACCTCGCCGACCCCGACCGCAGCACCCTCAACCTCGTCCTCGGCCAATCCTCGAACCCCATCAGCCCCTGGTTCCTCGACCAGTGGCCCGCCTGGTATCACGGCACCACGTTCACCTTGCCCTTCACCCAACCCGCCGTCACCGCCGCAACTACCCACACCCTCACCCTCACCCCCAACTAGCCGCCGCTCACAACTCTCTAGCCGCCGCTCGCAACTCCTTTCGCAGTGGCTCTGCCGTGCCGTTGCTGTTGCCGTTGCCCTTGCCTTTCTGGTTGTCATCCCCGAAGGGGATCTGCTTTTGTTCCGTCTCACCACGATCACGCTGGAGTAGCTCCAGCCCTTGAGAAGAAGAGACACAATCGTGAAAACCATCTCAGTTCATATTGCAAACTCAAGTGTTGTCTTCCTGTCGACCGTAAGCCTCGCACTTCCGGCCTATGCCCAGTGGGAGATCGAACCATCCCACACCACCGCCAGCCTCCGTGGCGTCGACAACGTCGGCGGCGGAGTGGTGTGGGCCAGCGGAACCGACGGCACCGTACTCCGCACCCTAGACGGCCAACTCTGGCAAACCTGCGCCATCCCGCCGGGAGGCGAAAAGCTCGACTTCCGCGGCATCCAGGCTTTTAACAAAAACACCGCCATCGTCATGTCCTCCGGCCCAGGCGACCAGTCCCGCCTCTACAAAACCACCGACGGCTGCCAAACCTGGAAGCTTATCTTCACCAATCCGGACAAAGACGGTTTCTGGGACGCAATTCAATTCACCGACAAACTTCACGGCTTTCTCCTAGGCGATCCAGTCCCGGTCGCTGGTTCAACGAAAAAACGTGTGGTTTTCAAGCAAACAATCGACGGAGCTAAGACATGGATTTCATGGGAGCGGAAAGTTAGCGACTTTGCCATCGGCGATGATGCGGCAGCCTTCGCTGCTAGTAACTCGTCGATCATTGCCCGGGATCGGTTTCATGCTGTAGTGGCTACTGGAGGTAAAAGCGGTCTGCGATCGGATTTCCAGGCAATAACGAGTTTCCAAGCAATAAAGAATTCTGTAGCGCCTTCTGTGTGTGCCCACAGGTAACCGAAAAAAAAGCGACGCGAGAGCTCAATATTTGGTGGAAGGGAGCAGCCCCATTTCCGCAGACAGAGACGGGCGGCATCTTTTCGATTGCCAATCATGAGCATCAGATCGTCGCGGTTGGAGGCGACTATAAATTACCTGAATCAACCGTACAAACTGCCGCCTACGGTAACGACGGGTTCGATGATTGGCAGCCCGCCCAAACTCCACCCCACGGCTACCGAAGCGCCGTCGCCTACGATCCTGCCCAGAAACTCTGGATCACCGTCGGACCCAACGGCACCGATATCTCGATTGACGACGGCCGGAACTGGCAGCCGCTGAAGCCATACGACGGAGACGCTCCCGACGCCGACAAAAACTGGAACGCCATCTCACTTCCCTTTGCCGTCGGTCCAAACGGCCGCATCGGCCGCCTGCACGCCATCCAAATCGCAAATGACCCATCGCCCTCCGGCCGTCCCTAAAAACCTGTTCAAGAACTCCCGCGAAATCGTCATTTCGACCGAAGCCGCGCGGTCTTATCGCGCGGCGGAGCGGAGAAATCCCCGCATTTCGTCTTTGCTCGCTGTCCGGAGGCACCTGTTTCCGCAGTTTTTAGACAGGTTCTAAGAACTCTGATTTAGGCGTCCGTAAGAACGTCTGATTTCCCATCCCGAAGAACCTCTGCTGTAGGCTGTTCCCCCGGTCTTTGCTGTCATCCTGAACGCAGTGAAGGATCCCGGCAACCTTCACACACCCACACCATCCAGACCTTTCTACCCTCACTTCCGACGGAATCAGAGGGTTCTCATAGTCTGTTTACCAGCTCCCAGGATGTCGTCAATTCGACCGAAGTCGCGCGGTCTCATCGCACGGCGCAGTGGAGAAACCCCCGCAGAGATGATTATGCTTGATTCGGCAGCGTTCTTTCCGCCAAGCGGGAGGAGCGGCCGGCAGCTTGTGCGGCCCTTCTCCTCCGGTCAAAAGCATCCCTCCATCGTCATTTCGACCGGAGCCGCGCAGTTTGATCGCGCGGCGCAGCGGAGAAAACCCCGCATTTCGTCTTCGCTTGCTGTCGCCATGCGCTTGGTTCTAAACCCTCACTCTGCGCCGGAGCAAGCAGGATTATCATCTCCCCACATTCCGGCTTTGCTTGTTTCCCGTTCGCTTAAACAGGTTGTGAGAAAAACCCCACCTTGGCATGCCCCCTGTGGAAAACGGCCTTCCGATATCTTGTCAAGTGCCAAAACCAGCTAAGCCATTCATACTAAAAAGGTTCCTACGTGGCCAACAGTTATGCTCTATCTGCTAACCTAAGAATACGGCGCAAAATGTCAGGCCAAGCCCCGCCGCCATCAAGATTTTGTCCTTTAGAATAAATATTTTGATCTATAACTACCCTATTTTCAATATTTTAGGAGAGATAAATCGCGCAAGTTTATGCAAATAAATAACTTAGCCCCCCCGCCCCCGCGGGGGGGGCGAACAGCCGCTGTCATCCACAAAGAACACTATTGCCGAGGCAGAGCACTCTGCGGACTGCTCCCCGACCCCCCCGCCCCAGAGGAACCGAAGCCGGACGCCCCTGCACCCGCACCCGAGGAGCCGAAGCCAGACGAGCCCGCAGGCGAAGAACCGAAGTTGCTGCTATTGCCAAAGCCGCCGTTGGAATTTTGCCCGAAGCCGGAGCCTGGACTACCCGCTCCCCCTATACCCGAACTGAAGCTTGACGCAGACCCCAGCCCCCCCGAGTTCCCGCCAACCGGACCTCCGCCGCCCAGAATGTTCGCGCCCGATTTCAACTGCTCGATTCTGGGGTCGTAGATAAACTCCCAAGTCTGATAAGTCTTCTGCTCGTTCAGCACCACGATCGAGTCACCATGCTTCGGCAGCCCCACGCCCACAAACGGCGATCCGCCGCCGGTCGACGAACCGGGAAACCCGATTCCTCCCGCACCTCCCGGACCCTGACCCGGACCCTGCCCGGCGGCTTGCCCCGTCCCCAGTCCCGCGGTCGTGTTCGAGCCGCCCGCGAGAGAGCCATCCGTAGATCCCGTCGGCCCGCCCCCGGACGTCTGGCCGCCCGAAGTTCCTCCAGCACCGGAGGCGTCCGTTCCCGGCCCGTTGCCGCCCGTAGTCGACCCGAACGAACTCGAACCCGGCGAACCGAACGAAGATGACCCAAACGCGCTCGAGCCCGAGCCGCCGAAAGCACTGGAGCCGCCCGGCCCGGACGACGAGCCAAAGCCTCCTGATCCACCCGGACCAGATGGAGAACCAAACGCGCTTGACCCAGGCGAAGACCCGCTTGACCCGCCGAACGCTGAACCCGGCCCGGCCCCCGCAGCCCCGGCGCCGATCTGCCCCGACGAAGCCAGACCCGCGGCCGTCCCCAATCCCGGCGCCAACCCTGCCAGCGGCTTGCCGAAAAATCCTTTCACCGTCGTCTTCGCCTCGCCCACATGGATCAGTCTCCAGTCCGCCTTCCCCGTCATCGGGTCGACGTACTGTTGGCGCAGGTATCGTATGTTGTTCGAGGTTCCTAACGCCTCCATGTTGCCGGGATAGGTATTCGTCTTTCGGTAGTAGAGCTGAATCGCCCTCACGTACTGCTTCCCGCGCTGCATCGCCTCTATCTCGCGCTCGCGCTGCAGCTGTTTGGCGACGGTCGGCGCCGCTAGACTAAGTGCCAGCATCACAAAAAAAATCGCGACCACCAGACCCACCAGAAGAAAGCCCTGCTCCGCCTCGCGCCCGCACGCTCGCGGTTCGGCGTGGCCGACAGCAAGCTCTTCCGTCCGTGTTTTTATCGTCTCTGGCATCCCCGCTTGCCTCATCGCGTCAGCAACGGCAGCGTCTGTGTATTGTCGTGCGACAGATCGTCGACCACAATCGAGCTCGCCAGCACCGACACGATCTTGTACCGCCGCTGCACCACATCTCCATTAGACGCGAGAAAGACATCGTCGCCGTGCAGCAGAAATGCCCGCCGCGTCCCATCCTCCGAGGTCACGGTGCCGAAGAACTTCAGCTCGATCGGCGGCGGCGGAGGCGGTCCCGCTGGTACCGTCGGAGATCCCGCAGCCGGCCCCTTCGTCCGCACCGGCGCGATGAGCTTCGGCAGCGCCACCGGCACCGAGTTCGCGGAGAAGATATTCCTTCCGCTGCCCGAGTACACCAGCGACTCCGTCACCAGCATCGGCTGCATCCGCAGCGTCGGGTCCAGCTGCGCCGACGTCGTTCCCAGCTTCCGTGCCTCCCCGCCCGAGCCGCCCGCCGCCACAGGGCTCGTAGCGGCGCTGCGGGACGTGGGGGGAGCGGCTACAGCCGCCGGAGCCGCCGGAGCCGGGCCGTCATTCCGCAGCTCGTAGTACAGAATGCCGCCCGCAACCAGCACAAACGCAACCACCGCGGCCGTCTTCTTCTGCAGGTCCGGGGTCAGCTTGATCATGGACGGCCCCCGCGCGTTACAGCACCCGCATTCAAATCGCCTTCCGAAGTCGCAGCACCCTTGCCCCCTGCGCTCGCGGCCACACCGCTCTCCGTGTTCTCCAACCCAACCGCAGGCCGCAGATACGTCGTCAACCGCAGCCGCAGACCCACCATGCCGCTCTGCTGCCCCGTCAAGGTCACGGCATTGATCAGAAAAAACGTTTTATCCCGCTCCAGGCTGTTGATGAACAAGACCAGCGGCCTGTAATCACCGTTCAAACTCGCATCCATCTCCGTCTCGGTCAGCGCCCCCGCGGTCCCCACCATCACGGGCTTGTAGGCGTACTGCACCCGCGTCAGCTTCACACCCTGCTTCTTCGCCAATACGCCGAGTTCAGCCGCCACCTCCGACTCCGCAAACGGCAGCCGCTGCAGCGAGAACCGGTCGGAGTCCTTCGTGGCCTGCGCCAGCTTCTGGTCCAGCCCCTCCAGCGGCTTTTTCGCAATCTCCGCCGTATTCATCGCAATCTTCTGGTCCGTCAGCGCCTGGGCATTCTGACTGTTGGCCGCGCTCCAGGCAAACGCCATATGCGCCAGCAGATACAAGTTCACCAGACATAAAACGGCCACACCCGCGATATGCAGGTTCCGCAGCGTGCCCAGGCGGCGCGTCTTCTCCACCCACTGCCGTGTCGCCGCCGAACGCCTCACCGCCGTTGTCGCCGTCATCGCGGCACCTCCCTCTGCGCCGGAGTCGTCGCCGCAGAGCCCTTCGCAGCCTTATGCGACGGCCGTACAAGGTTCGCCGTCGGCGCCTTTGCAGCTCCGGGCCCGCTCTGTCCGCTTATCGCAATCTTTCCCCTTCGGCTAGTTGAGCCGCCCTGCCCAGTCCTACCCGGCTTGGCGGCCTTCTTTGTCTTCCCCGCCCCGGAGGAAACCATGCGCCGCTCCGGCAATGGGTTATAGTCGCTCAAAATATCGAACACCACCGCTCCCGGCGCGCTGATCTGTGCCGCATTGGGATTGCGATTGCCTTCCTGCGTCTGCGCCTGCTCGGAGATCAGCCGCGGCGACACGAACCGCTGCGACTTCTCCAGATTCCGCACCAGCTCCACCGCCCGATCCCGATCCCCGCTCACCCGCAGCCGAATGTTCACGTCACCTGTCTTCGTCACCACCGGATCGATGCTCGTCACCTGCACCCCAGCGGGCAGAACCCGCTCCAGGTCCATCATCACCGCAGTCCAGCTGAAACTCTTCATCGCAAAGACCGCATTGAGGAACTGCGATCGCTCCAGCACCGCCATATTCTGCGGCTGCCGCATTCTGGACTCGTTCGCCATGCGCTCATTCTCAAATCGCGTCGTCTTCGCCTTCAGCGCGCTCATCTCCGCCTGCGCCACCGCCGCCTTCGCGCTCAGCGAACGCAGCGCAAATCCCAGCCCCACCGCAAGGGCCGCCAGCAGCACCATCGCCAGCCGCAGCCGCGCAAATAGAGGCCGAAGCTCCACAAACGGACGTGTCGCAAGATTGACCGAAAGCCGCATCAGTTCCTCAGTGCTCCGCGAACACCCGCCAGCCACCCGCGGGGGACGCTCGCCGATGCCGCACCCGGCTCGATCATGCCTGCCTCTACCATCTCGCGCACCCGCAAACCCTCCATCCCGTTCTCCGCCATCATCGCACTGACCGCCTCCGCGCCCAGAGGCCCGGCCACCTGCAGCTCCGCCGGCACCGCCTGCAGCGTGTCTTCAAAGTAGGCCCCCGCTACGCTCACCGCCTGCGCCACCTCGCGCGCCGCTGCTCTCACTCCCGCCTCGCGCAGTATCGCCATCTGCATTGAAGACCTCTGCATCTCACCTTCGACATCCACTCGGTCATAGCCAGCGGAGCTCAGCGCCTGCTGCCGCGCCCTCCCCTCCGGCATACTCTCCCCATTCCCCACCGGCAGAGCAGCCAGAAGCTCGACCTCGGCCCCGCCGCCTGCCCCCGCCATATCTACCGAGCGATGCAGCAGCAGCATTCCCGACTGCACAATCGCCGTCGTCACCGCACCCAGCCCCGCGTTCACCACCAGCGCAGGCGCATCCGACTCCTCCAGCCCCCCAAGCGCCGCCACCGTGCTCGGCAGCACCGCTCCCGGCAGATATCCGGCCGCCAGCACCGCGCCCTCATATTCTTCGAGCACTGCCCGCGGCATCGCAATCACCAGAAGCTTCACCAAATCCTTCTCGCTCGCCATCGGCTGATAGCTGATCGCCGCATCATCCGCATCGAACGGCAGCAGCTTCTTTAACCGGAACCGCACCACGGGCAGCGCCTCCGAGGCCTTCGAAGGCAGTTGATCGAAGTCCAGAAACAGCACCCGCGCCGCCGAATCCGGCACCACCACCGTAACGTCCCGCAGCCGCCCTCCCCCGCCTCGCTCCGCGCTTCGCCCCGCCACCGCGTCGAGCACCTTCCGCAACGCCGCCACCACCGCCGTTTTGTCAGCGATATTGCCCGCTCGCAATCCCGGAGCAACCACACCTTCGCCAAAATCGGCCCGCGCCACCACGCACAACAGCGCCGCTGCATCTTCAGCCCGCGCCGCCACCACACCCTCTGCCCGCATCTCGACCGCAAGCCGAGGCCGCGTACCCAACGTCTTCGGTAAAAATTCCATGCCGTCCTAGACTACCCTGCTCCCGCCGATCCGAGTGGCCCATCCTTTGCGCCTGAACAAGATTCGGTTACTCGCGCCACGCGCGAATCGCTCTCCCGGCCCCGCAGCAAATCCGCTTGCTATTCCCTACACCCTATTCCCTACACCCTGCTTTTATCGTCCCGCCTCGATAAACGTCACCTTATTGATCTCCCGCAACGTCGTAATCCCATCCCGCACCCGCTCCAGCGCAGAATCCCGCAGAAACGCCATTCCCTTCTCCTTCGCCTTCTTGCGAATCTCGCTGCCCGGCTTCTTGGCCAGCAGCATCTCGCGAATCTCATCATCCAGCTCCAGCAGCTCGTGGATCGCCGACCGCCCGCGAAATCCGGTGCCGTTGCACTCGATACACCCCGGACCCTCGCGGAACTTGAAGTCTCTCCACTCTGCCGGGTCGAGCCCGCTCGCCAGCAATTCAGTCTCGTTGTAGTGCACGTCTTTCACGCAGAACTCACACACCTGCCGCACCAGCCGCTGCGCCAGAATGCAGTTCAGCGCCGAGACGAAGTTATACGGCTCCACCCCCATATTCAGAAACCTTCCCAGCACATCGACCACATTATTCGCATGCACCGTCGTAAACACCAGATGGCCCGTGAGCGCCGAGTTGATCGCAATCTGCGCCGTCTCCGCATCGCGAATCTCGCCGACCAGGATCTTGTCCGGATCGTGCCGCAGAATCGACCGCAATCCCCGCGCAAACGTCAGTCCCTTCTTCTCGTTCACCGGAATCTGCGTGATCCCGCGAATCTGGTACTCCACCGGATCTTCAATTGTGATGATCTTGTCTTCTTCCGATTTGATCTCGTTCAATGCCGCGTACAGCGTCGTCGTCTTGCCCGAGCCCGTAGGCCCGGTCACCAGTACCATCCCGTACGGCTCCTTGATGTACCGCCGGAACCGCGCCAGATCCTTTGCCGCAAAGCCCACCACGTCGAGCGACAGCTTGGTAAACTTCTCCGACATCGATTCCTTATCGAGTACGCGCAGCACAGCATTTTCGCCGTGCACGGTCGGCATGATCGACACCCGAAAGTCGATCAGCCGCCCCTTGTACCTGACCCGGAAGCGCCCATCCTGCGGCACCCGCCGCTCCGCAATGTCGAGCTCCGACATCACCTTAATACGCGAAAGAATCGTCTGGTGATGCTCCCGCGCAATCGGAGCCATCGCCTGCTGCAGCACGCCGTCAATGCGGTACTTCACCAGCAGCGAATCGTCGAAAGTCTCCAAATGAATATCCGACGCGCGCCGCTCAAGCGCGGTAAAGATCGTCGTGTCCACCAGCCGGATGATCGGCGAGATATCATCCTCGCCCGTCAGTCGCTCAATCGAGATATTCGAATCCTGATTGTCCTCGCCCGACAACACATCGAACGCCAGCCCCTCGCTCGCCTCATCGAGCACGCGCTGCGACTGCTCGGTCTTCTTCAGCAGCTCCGTAATCTGCGAAAGCGTGGCCACCCGCGTCACCAGCCGCTGCCCCAGCAGCCCCGAGATCTCGTCCAGCACCATCAGCTTCGACGGGTCCGACACCGCAATCGCCAGCCGCCCCTCCAGCTGCTCTAGCGGAACGAAGTTGTACCGGAACATCATGTCCACCGGCACACTCTTGAACAGCTCATGCTGAATCTTGAAGTTCTTCAGGTCCACAAACTCCGCGTGATAGCGCCGCGCCAGCATCTGCGCCCGTTCTACCTCGCCCATCCCCGCTTCATTGATCGGTACTGCCAACGGTGCCATTGCCATAGCTCTAAGACTCCCCTACCGACACCTCGTTACCATACAACCGGCACTTCGCCCGAAGTGTGAATACGTTCATCTCGAGTCACCAGCTTCAAACCATACGTCAGTGCCGTAGCTCCGATCATTCGATCCGCAGGATCACGCGGATACCTCTCCGAAAGCTTCATACCTCGCTCCGCGATCTCACCGGTCATCGGAAGTATCCGATAAGTCTGCTGAACCGATCGCAAAAAAGCCGACAGAGAAGTCTCCAGTTCGACCTTGCCTCGAGAGACCGCCATCGCAATCTCCCACAGGGTGATGTCCGCGATCGCTATTCCGTCGAATCTTGCACGCGATTCCGTCAATACCTTTATTGCATCTGGCGATAACTGCTTCGGTTCCAACGCAAGCCACAGAACAATGTGTGTATCGGCGAGGATCACTGGAGTGCGTCCCAGTCCTCCAGCGGCTCAATGGGGGAGACGATGTCGCCAACTATCTTTCCCTTCCCAAACCTGTAGATCGCCAAAGGATCATCTTCGTGAACATCTACCGGCACCAGCTTCGCCACTGGCTTTCCGTTCTTCGTGACGAGCACCGGCTCACGTTTTGCCTGCACTTCATCCATCACTGCGAGGCAAGTAGCTTTGAACTTCCCCGCTGCCATCGTCTTCATCCCGCACCTCACCATAGTCATCATACTATGGTTATCAGTCCTCCAATTCACATGTCAGCCTGCACCGAACAAAGTCCCTCAGAGGTACGAGTGCCAGCGCGAACAAGATGTTTTCGTCGAAACCCATGCTGCCGCCCGAAGCCTCTGTGCTATCCTCCGCCCATCACGCCCATCCGTCTCTACCCCGTTAGGAGGACACCATGAGCACAGCCCCGGTCAGCCTCTCCGCCTTCGCTCCCAAGGCAGTCAACTGGTCCATCGCCCTCAGCGTGCTGCTCATCGTCGCCGGCCTCTTCGCCATGCTGATCCCTTCCATCTCCGGCATCGTGATCACCCTCTTCTTCGGCTGGGCCATGATCTTCAGCGGCGTCACCCACTTCGTCTTCGCCTTCAAGACACACACCACCGGCACCCTCGTCTGGGAGCTCTTCATCGGCGCAGTCTATCTCTTCACCGGCGTCTACCTGATCCTGCACCCGCTCTCAGCCCTGATCGCCCTCACGCTGATCCTCGCCGTCTACCTGTTCTTCGAAGGCGTCGTCGAGATCGTCCAGTTCTTCCAGCTTCGCCCGCGTCATGGAGCCGTATGGCTGCTGGTAGACGCCGCCGTCACCCTCATCCTCGCCCTCATGATCTGGCGCTCCTGGCCCGCCAGCACCGTCTGGGTCATAGGAACTCTCGTCGGCATCAGCATGATCTTCAGCGGCTTCTCCCGCCTCATGCTCTCCCTCGCCGCCAAACGCGTCCTCAATCGCGCGATCTAATGTAAATTTTCTGCCAGAAACGACCGCTTGAACCATGACCGTCCTTTCAAGCGCACGAACTCTCCCGCGTCTACTGCCCTCCCGCCGCCCCACCCGCACTCAAGCTGAAGATCGGCAGATACAGCGCAATCAGAATCGTCGTCACCACCAGCCCCATCAGGATCAGGATCGCCGGCTCGATTAGGCTCATCGCCGCGGTCAGATTCGTCTGCACGTCCTCCTCAAAGAACTCCGCCACCGAGTTCAGCATCTGCGGCAGCGCGCCCGTCGACTCGCCCACCTCCACCATCTCCACCGCCAACTCCGGAAACACTTTCGTCGCCTGCAGGCTCACCGACAACCCCTTGCCCTCGCGCACCGTGTCCACTGACCGGTACACCGCATTTGCAATCTGCCGCGAGTCGATCGCCTTCGCCGCGGTTTCGAGCGACGGCACCAGCGGCAGGCCACCCGTCAGTAGCGTCGACAGCGTCCGCGAAAACAATCCCACCTGGTACTTCAGCCACACCGGCCCAAACACCGGCAGCGAGATCCGTATCCGGTCAATCAGGCTCGCCCCCGCATCCGTCTTCGACCAGCGGTACAGCAGAAACCCCGCCGCGATCACCACCGCACCGGCATAGAGCCCGTAGCTCTGCGCCTCCTGCCCAAGCTGCAGTAAAAACACCGTCAATGCAGGCAGCTTTGTCCCTAGCTGGTCGTACAACTGCGCAAACCGCGGCACCACAAACGTAATCAGAAAGATGAACAGCGCAATCACCATCACCACCAGCAGCGCCGGATAGATCAGACTCGCCTTCAGCTTCTTGCGAAACGTCAGCGACACCCGTTGAAACTCCAGATACCGCTGCAGCACCTCTTCCAGGTTGCCCGACCGCTCCCCCGCCAGCAGCGTCGTCGTATACACGACCGGAAACCCGCCCTGCGCCTCGAACGCCTGCGAGATCGACTCCCCCGTCTTCACCCGCGCCGCCACATCCTCCAGCTGCGCGCGGAAGTGCGGAAGCTTCTGCCGCTTCCCCAGCAGCTCCAGCGAACCCAGGATCGGCAATCCCGCCTTGATCAACGTAAGAAACTGCTGGTTGAAGACCAGAAACGTCTCCAGCTTTACCTTCTTCTTGCCGCCGCCGAGCACGCTCTTCGTCTTGACCGAGTAGACGTAGTATCCCGCCTGTGTAAAGCGGGAGCGCAGCTCCTCCGCCGTCGCCGCCACGTGGCTCTGCTCCTGCACTCGGCCCCGCTCATCCGCCAGCTTGATCACAAACTCAGCCATAGACCTCTGCCTCTCGATCCGCCTGCATCGCCGACTCCCTCCATCTTAGACGTTCCCTATGGCACCTCCCGCACCTCTGCCATCCAGAGCCACGTTCCCGCTCCCATGCGCACCGCCTTCGCGGGAGGATCCTTAAGACTTCTTAGGTTTCATCGAGCCCCCGCTCCCATATACCAGACTCAGCTGACCGCGCAGGTCAGCCAAAAGGAGAACATCATGACAAAGCTCTGGGCCGCATCCTCTCTCATCCTGGCTCTTTCCACCGTGGGCTACGCTGCAGACAAGCACTCTGCCTCGGTCACGATCTCTGAGCCCGTCCACGCGGGATCCACCGTGCTCCCAGCGGGCGATTACTCCATCTCCTGGCAGGACGGCTCTCCGGATGGCCTCCTCGCCATCTCCGGCAATCACAAGAAGCTCTCCCTCCCCGTCACCATCACCGCTCGCCCGGCAGGGCCGACCACCGTCAAAGTCCACTCCGAAGGAAGCGACATGGTTCTCGAAGGCTTCCAGGTCAAGACAGCCAACATCATCCTCAAACCCGCCGGCCCGGACGTGGCAAGCGCCGGGGGCAAGTAAGTCTGTGTCCCCGCGCCCACGCTAGCTATCCCGGACGCGGGTACACTGTTTTCACGGCGCGCAAGTGTCTGGTCGAGATTGAATGAGTCCAACCGAAACCCCACCGGCTGCCGGCATGGCCCAGGCGTCGCTGTTGCTCGTCGACGACGACCTCGAGCTCTGCCGGCTGATCCGCCAGTACCTGAACCGCGCCGGCTACGAGGTCGCCTGCAGTGCCAACGGCCGCGACGGCGTCGACCAGGCCATCTCCGGCGCATACGATCTCATTCTGCTCGACGTCACTCTACCCCTGCTCGACGGATTCGCCGTCCTCCACCAGGTCCGCCGCAGCAGCACCACGCCCGTCATCATGCTGACCTCGAGAAGCCTCGCTGCCGACAGGCTCACCGGCCTCAACCGCGGCGCCGATGACTATCTCTGCAAGCCCTTCGACCCCGAGGAGCTCCTCGCCAGAATTCGTGCCGTCCTCAGGCGCTCTCAAACGAGCTGGACCAATCACGAGACCGGGACCTTCGGACCCATCTCCATCTCCGAAGCCTCGCGCGAGGTCCACAGCGGAAGCACGCGCATCGACCTCACCTCGATCGAGTTCGAGCTTCTTCTCATGCTCAGCCGCTCCTACGGCCGCGTTGTGCAGCGAGATGCGTTGACCATGTCCATTCAGGACCGCCCGCCCAGCCCGTTCGATCGCAGCCTCGACGTGCACATCAGCCACATCCGCGCCAAGCTCGGCCGCGCCGGGTCGAGCATCCGCACCGTGCGCGGAGTCGGTTACGTGCTCGCCTCGATGGACGAGGTCCAGCCTTGATGCGCTCCCTCAGCGCCGCCCTCAGTCTCGCCTGTCTCTGCGTTCTGGTCATCTGCCTCTTCTTCGCCCACGCCATCTCCGTGCAGACCGAGCACGTCTACGTCGAGCCGGTCTTCCACCGCATGGACCGCATGGAGTTGCAGGACGCAAGCTCAGCCTTTGAAGACGGCGGCCTGCCGGCGCTGCGGCACTATCTCGGACGGCTGGACAAACAGTTCGGCGGCAAACATCTGCTGCTCGACGCGCGCGGCATCGATGTCGACAGCGGCGCCAGCCACGCGGACGAACTTCCCCCCGCCCCGCTCACCCAGTCCAGAGGCACCCGCGATGGTCGCTTCACCCTCTCGCAGCGCTCCGACGACGGCCGCTACTGGTTCGTCGCCAACAGCTCGCTGCCCTCAGTCACCGTCTCGTTCTTCCCCTTCTACCTGCTCATCGTCGGCCTGGTCCTCGCTCTCGGCATCTTCGCCACGGCTTACCTCGTGCTCCCTCTGCGCAGCATGGCCGCCGTCGTCCAGAGCTTCAGCGTCGGCAGTATGAGCGCCCGCATCCGAACCGCGCGCAAGGACGAGATCGGAGCCCTCGCAAGATCCTACGACGACATGGCCGACCGTCTCGAAGGAGCCTTCGAGCGCGAGCGTCAGCTCCTTCAGGACCTCTCCCACGAGCTGCGCGCCCCCCTCGCCAGACTTACCTTTTCAACCGACCTCGCTCGCACCGCGCAAAACCGCGACGCTGCCCTCGACGACGTCAAACGCGATCTCGACCGGCTTGCCTTTCTTGTCTCAGAGCTCACGGCATGGAGCACAGGCCGGCTCGGCGGCGACTTCGGCGCCCCCACCACCCTGATCGACCTCGAAGCCATCGTCCTCGAAGCGGTGCACGACTGCGAACTCGAAGCCGCCTCCAAACACTGCCTCGTCGCCTGCACAGGCTCCGCCCCCAACCTCATCCTCGGCGACCGGGAGCACCTCCGGCGCGCCATCGACAACGTCCTCCGCAACGCCGTCCTCCACTCGCCCCCAGAGGCCGCCATCGAGGTCGTCCTCCAACAGACCCTCGCAGAGTCTTCGATCACCGTGCGCGACTTAGGCCCAGGAGTCCCCCAGGAGTCGCTCCAGCGAATCTTCGACCCCTTCTTCCAGGTAAGCAGCGCCCGTTCCGCATCGCAGAGCGGCTTAGGCCTCGGCCTCTCTATCGCCAAGCGTTCCGTTGAGAAGCACCACGGCGCCATCACCGCGCAAAACGCCAGGCCGGGACTGCTCGTCCGCATCACGCTCCCTCTCGCTGAGACCTACCGTTACGCAGCCAGCCAAAGCCTCCGGACCTCACAGCCGGTACCCTGATCAACCCTCGCGTTCCCCAGACGACCTTGCTCCCAGTTCGGGGTACGAGTCATGCAAGCTCCAGCAGGCAACTTCTCACATAATGAGGCGCATCCATTGAGATGGCGAACAAAAAGCGTATAAGAAATCCAGGTGGAGAACACAACATGATTACGCAAAATGCATCCGCGCCACAAATACCCGCCGGCAACTCAGCCGAGCTCGAGCAAGCAACCCAGCGAGCCGAACGCGCCGAAGCCGAGCTCGCTAGTCTGAAGAATGCAACGGCCCACAGCTCGGCAGCCCAGTCCACCAATCATGGCGACCCTCAGCAGACAGAGCAATCCCGCGGACAGACCTCCGCCACCGGCGAGCAGGAGCTGCGCAAGGATTCCATGATGGCTCACCTCCTCGACTCGCTCGCCGAAGGCCGCGACATCGGTCACTATGGACGGCTGGTCTTTGCCATGGTCGCGCGCCACTTCCTGTCCGACGAGGAAGTCCTTGCCTGGCTCCTGCGCGATCCCGACTTCCCCGAGCCCGAGGCCACCGTCATGCTGCGCCAGGTCGAAGGACGCGATTACAACCCGCCCAAACGCGATCGCATTCTCGAGTGGCAGGCGCAGCAGGACTTTCCCATCCTGCCCGACCCCAACGATCCCGACTGCGGCAACCTCTACCGGAATCTCAAGTTTCCCGACTCCGTCTACCACCACATTGAGCAGTATCAGGAACAAAAAGTCTGAGCGCAACCAGCAGAATCGCACCTTGGTGCGTTCTTATATCAAGTGTTAACAAAACGCTGGGTGCCCCATCCTAGACGCGCTCTTTGCGGCTAGGGTGGGAGACGATGACTCGTTTCCAATCGTTAGTATTCTGATCGACATGCTTTAACGCAAAAGATCCTCGGCAGCCGGCCGAGGATCTTTGCTTTCTTAAAACCACTTATACGCTGAAGCTCGACCCGCATCCGCAGGTGCTCTTCACCGCCGCATTCTCGAACTTGAACCCGGCAGCCTCCAGCGTCTCCACATAATCCACCGTGCAGTTCTGCAGGTACATCGCCGAGGTCGCATCCACAAATACTTTAAGATCCTCGAACCGGTACACCTTGTCCATCATCCCGCTCTGGTTTTCGAACGACATCGAATACTGAAAACCCGAGCAGCCTCCGCCTACCACGCCGATCCGTAGACCCGCGGGAACCGGGTTCTGGGTCGCCATAATCTCCCGCACCTTATGGATCGCGTTCGGTGTAAGCGTCACGGGCGTCGTCGAAGCAGGCGTTCCAACCACAACTTCCGGGGTAACTGAGGCAGTAGCCATCGGCAAATCTCCTTGTCTGATTCAGACGCCTAATTCAGAAGTCTTTCGGCTTCGTCTCTTGCAGACACTCTTAAGTGTATGCGCCCGCCGCCGCCGCCGCAACCTATCCTGCAGCGCAAGCCGCTTACAAATCAGATGCGCACCCGCAGGCCCGGGACTCACCCGCCGCCGTCGCTTTCACATCGCCTTTCACCGCTGACCCATCGCAACCGATATCTGCTTGATACCCCAATGAAAAAAGACTATTTTCCCGCTCAGCTTATCGAGTATCATTGCGCGAAACGATCCACCGCACTTTGAGCGTAACGGATAGCCTTCGGCAGGTGGACCTTTCGAGACGTCAGCCTTCTTGATCGGATGGAGGAAAGAATATGAGCGCGATACCCGTCTTGCTGATCGTCTGGGCGTTGGTTGCAGCCTGTTTCCTGGGCTTGCTCGCCTACAAAGGACAACTGACCCGCTACGAAGAAGATCAACTCTTCCTCAGCGAGACCCTTGCCCACGAAAAGCAGGTGCAAAGCGAAATCGTCCGCAAAGTCAAACAGATTCAACCCTTCCTGCGCGTCTTCGGCGTCGCCGCAGCCGCCATGACCGCCGGCATCCTCGGCATCTTCACCTACGACGCCTGGCAGCACCTCAAGTAGACCGCTTCCCAGCTCTCGCAGGAAGTAAGCCCTTGACGTGTACGACCCAGCAGTACGGCTCACTGCTGTACTCAGCCCTTCGCCGTTGTACTCAGTCTTCGTCGTTGCTTTACGGTTGTCATCCTCGAAGAGGATCTGCTGTTTTCTCATTCATATACAGCCACTTCGGAAGCAATCCTAAGCGTTGTACGAAGACGACGAGATCTTTCCCCCCCGCCCCGTCCAGTTCGTATGGAAGTACTCGCCCCGCGGTTTATCCACGCGCTCATACGTGTGCGCTCCAAAGAAATCCCGCTGCGCCTGCAGCAGGTTGGCCGGTAGCCGCTCGCACCGATACCCGTCATAAAACGCAAGCGCCGTCGAAAACGCCGGCATCGGCACCCCAATCTCGATCGCGTGAATAATGGCCTTCCGCCACGACCACTGATACTTGTTCAGCACCTTCGAAAAGAAATCGTCCATCAACAGGTTCTCGAGCTTCGAATCCTTATCGAACGCCGCCTTGATATCGCCCAGAAACGCGCTGCGAATGATGCACCCGCCGCGCCACATCAGCGCAATCCCGCCCATGTTCAAATTCCACTTCTGGTCCTTCTCCACCGCTCGCAGCAGCATATAGCCCTGCGCATAGCTGATCATCTTCGAGCAGTAGAGCGCCCGCCGCACATCCTCGATGAACTCCTTCTTCTCCGAGACCGTCAGCACCTTCTTCGGCCCCTCCAGCACCTTCGACGCCGCCATCCGCTCGTCCTTCAGCGCCGAAAGGCACCGCGCAAACACGCTCTCCCCAATCAGCGTCACCGGCATTCCCAGATCAAGCGCCGAGATCGCCGTCCACTTGCCCGTGCCCTTCTGTCCTGCCGTGTCCAGAATCTTGTCCACCATCGGCTTCCCGTCCTCGTCCTTCTTCGCGAAGATCGTCGCCGATATTTCAATCAGATAGCTGTCCAGTTCGCCCTTGTTCCACTCCGTAAACACATCATGAAACTCGTCCGCCGTCAGCCCCAGCCCATCCTTCAACAACTGGTAAGCCTCACAGATCAGCTGAATATCGCCGTACTCGATGCCGTTATGCACCATCTTCACGTAGTGCCCGGCGCCATCCTCACCTACCCAGTCGCAGCACGGCGTACCATCCTGCACCTTCGCCGCGATCGCCTGGAAGATCTCCTTCACATGCGGCCACGCCGCGGCATTGCCGCCCGGCATGATCGAAGGACCGAACCGCGCGCCCTCCTCGCCGCCCGAAACGCCGGTCCCGATAAACAGAATTCCCTTCGCCGCCAGCTCCTTCGTCCTGCGCGTCGTATCGGTAAACAGAGAGTTCCCGCCGTCGATCAGAATGTCCCCCTTCTCGAGATACGGCAGAACATGCTCGATCGTCTGGTCAACGACCTCGCCAGCCTTCACCATCAACATCACCCGCCGCGGCAGCTTCAGCGAGGCGCAGAGCTCTTCGGCCGAGTGCGTCCCCACCACCTGCGTGCCCTTCGCCTCATCCTTCAGAAAGTCATCCACCTTCGCCACCGTCCGATTGAACACCGCCACCTTGTACCCGTGGTCGTTCATGTTCAGCACAAGGTTCTGGCCCATCACGGCCAGCCCAATCAAACCGATGTCGCAACTTGCCTCTGGCATCTTTCTCTCCGGAGCGATCGTCGCCGACGTCGCCAATTTCTTTTTTGCCCGCTTCTTCGTTGTTCAACGAACAAACCGCAAGTGACTTTTCTATCACACGCAGCATAGGCTTCGACACCGGGCGAACCCGCCGCACCGGACACAAGCAAAATTTCCAGGATCGAAGCGCACCTTGCTGTACTCAGCCCCCTGCCTTGCTTTTCTGGTTATCATCCTCGAAGAGGATCTGCTGTTCTCTGCCGCGGATATAGCCACCTTGGAATCGCTCTAAGCGCAATCCAAGGCCGTTCCTCTTGATTCGAGTTTCTACTCCGCTCTGCGAAGCTGTTGATTTTTCATCAGCAGCTCCGCGACCAGCCGTTGCAGCCGGCCATTCTCTCTCTCCAGTTCCGCGATGCGGTCCGGTTCGTCAGCCGCGCGAAGCTGGAGCCGCGCGCCACCGGCCGAGCCGGGCGAAACCGAAGACCCGTGGCTGTAAATGGAATCTCCGTCCGTATGCGTCATATCTGTGGCTCCGCGGCCTGCGGCTCCGCGGGCGTAGCAAAGGGATTGCGGCCGCAGCGCATGCCCCTGCGAAGCTGTTCCCGCTGTTCCGGAGTCATCTGGTCCATGCGCTCCCGCATGCGCTGCTTCCACGCCCCGCGCCGGCCGCCGAACGGGCGATGAAATCCGCCGAACAGCATCTTGCACAGAACCAGCAGCCCGACCGCCTGCCAGAACGTGATCGTATGCCATCCGAAGATCGAAGGAATCAGCGCGTTCCACAGCTCCCGCACCAGGAACCCGAACAATGCGCAGATCATTATCGCCGAAATCGCGATCTTGATTGCCTTGGTGATGCGACGTTGTTGCATATTAAGCTCCTCATTGCCTTCCATAGTCGTTGTAGATCGATTGCAGCCGCTCCCGCAGATACACCACGGCATAGTGCTTGCGCGAAAGCAGCGTGTTCACGCTCACGCCCGTCTCGGCCGAGATCTCCTTGAAGCTCTGCCCCATCAGCTCATGAGCGACAAAGACCTCCCGCTGCGCCGCCGGAAGATCCTCGATCGCGTCCTCGACCGCATCCAGCAGCAGACCCCGCGCATACGCCGCCTCCGGTCCCGCATCGGCCGACGGCAGCAGATCCTCAAGCGTCCCGGCTTCCTCCTCGGCCGAGACCGGAGCGTTCAGCGACTCCGGCCTCTGCTTCCGAAACAGATCGATGATCCGGTTCCGGGCCACCTGGAAGAGCCATCCCGTCACATGCTCCACGGGCCGCAGCAGCCGATACGTCTCAATCAGCTCGTAGAAAACCTCCTGCAGAATGTCTTCCGCCTCGCCTGCATCCGAGACGTATTTGCGAATGAAGCTCCGCAGCCGCGATGCCTCACGCGCCACCGCCTGCGTGACCATCCGGTTCTGCTCCACGATCTTCTGCTCAGCGATTTTCGATTTTCTGCTCAACGATTTTCTGCTCAACGATCGTCTGTTCAACGATCGTCCCGTTTTCGGTCGCCATAGACATCTTCTATCCCTGTAGACGGATGGCAGGCCGTGAATATTGTAAGGATTATCGAGGAATGCCCCGCCGAACGCCTCCGCTCGGTATACGTCCACTGACGAATGCGGCTCATCCCCTAAATACGCCTCGTTCGTACCTGCCGAGGCCGCCTGACCTGACGCAGCAAAGCGGTTACGTTCGTGCGCAAACTCAGGCAAAACATCCCACCTAAGTTGTAGATGTGCCCGCAGTCGTGGGATTACTCTCTAGCATCCCCCAGCGCATGATGTCTCTCAGACGGCTAGAGCCGCCAAAAAGGAGACTCCCCAATGGTTCACGATCTCGTTCTTGCCTTGGTTTTTCTCGCGATGATCATCACGCCTGCCCTGCTCGCCATGCGCTCCGACAAAGAAGAGCAGGACACCTTCTAAAATGCGGGGAAGCGTCGCCCCCAGTCCCCCACTCGCCGCTTACCTCACCGAAAATCGCCATAGAGTCCCAGCGAGCCTCTGATAAGTACTGCCTAAAATTTTGCTGTCATCCTGACCTTCGAGTTCTTGCTGTCATTCTGACCCTCGAGCGAAGCGAAGGGAAGAATCCCGACGCCCTTCACACCGCCCATACATTCATACTTTTACAATTGTATTCCCGACGCTTAACCCCCAAAACCCATCACGCAACCAACTCCTTCGACCTAATTCAAAACCGCTCCAGCCGCCACCCCAGCAAAACCGAAGGCCGCATCCTCAAAGGATGCGGCCTTGTTCTTTCAATCGCAACCTGCCGCATCCTACCCGCGCAAGGCCATCTGCTCCGTCACAATCTGCGTCAAATCCTGTTTGTGCAGCCCATGCTCCTTCGCATTGAACTCATCCACCTTGCTCGACCAGTTCATGCTGCAAAACTTCGGCCCGCACATGCTGCAGAACGCCGCCTCCTTGTAGTAGTCGTCCGGCAGCGTCTCGTCATGCATGCCCCGCGCCGTCTCCGGATCGAGCGACAGCGCAAACTGCTTGTCCCAGTCGAACGTATACCGCGCATGGCTGATCGCGTCATCCCGGTCCCTCGCCCCCGGACGATGCCGCGCCACATCCGCCGCATGCGCCGCAATCTTGTACGCGATAATCCCGTCCTTCACATCCTTCTCATTCGGCAGCCCCAGGTGCTCCTTCGGCGTCACATAGCAAAGCATCGCCGCGCCATGCCACCCGATCATCGCCGCTCCGATCGCACTCGTTATGTGGTCATACCCCGGCGCAATGTCCGTCACCAGCGGCCCCAAGACGTAGAATGGCGCCCCATCGCAAAGCTCGACTTCTTTATCCACCTGCAGCTTGATCTGGTCCATCGGGATATGTCCAGGCCCTTCGATCATCACCTGCACATCGCTCTTCCACGCCTGCCGTGTGAGCTCACCCAGCGTCTTCAACTCCGCAAACTGCGCCGCATCACTCGCATCCGCCAGACACCCCGGCCGCAGCCCATCGCCCAGCGAGTAGCTCACGTCATACTTCGCCATGATCTTCGTAATCCGGTCGAAGTTCTCATACAGAAAATTCTGCTTATGGTTCGCCGTCATCCACTGCGCCAGAATCGCCCCGCCCCGGCTCACAATCCCCGTAATCCGCTTCGCCACCAGCGGCACATACTCGATCAGCACGCCCGCATGGATCGTAAAGTAATCTACGCCCTGCTGCGCCTGCTCCTCGATCACCTCAAGATAAAGATCGATGTTCAGATCCTCCACCCGCTTCACCCGGCTCAGCGCCTCATACAGCGGCACCGTCCCGATCGGCACCGGCGAATGCCTGAGAATCTGCTCCCGGATCATCGGAATATCCCCGCCCGTCGACAGATCCATCACCGTATCGGCGCCGAAGTGCACCGCCGTGTGCAGCTTCCGCAGCTCCTCATCCACATCCGACACGATCGCCGAGTTCCCGATATTCGCATTGATCTTGCACAGCGACTCCACTCCGATCGCCATCGGCTCCAGCTCCGGATGGTTGATGTTCGCCGGAATAATCATCGTGCCCTTCGCCACCTCGCTCCGCACCAGCTCCGGAGAAGTCTTCTCCCGCGCGGCCACGAACGCCATCTCCTCGGTCACCGTCCCCTTGCGCGCAAAGTGCATCTGCGACATATTCCCGTCGCCCGTCCGCTCCGCCTCCGCCTTCCGCTTGACGATCCACTCCGCCCGCCCCGCCGGCACCGTGTAGCCATTCCCGTTTCCGTTTGAAGCCGCCCCACTCCGATGCTCGCTCATCATTTCCCCCCGCTGCTGGTGCCAACCTATCGCGTAAGTATACGACGCATGCGCATCTAGCATCTCGCCGCCACCTCATATCTCCTCGGCTTTCCGCTCCACCAAAGCCAACCATCATCTCCGCCGCGCATCTCACCTACCAGATACAGCCGAACGGGCTGTGAGCACGCCCGGCGCGAACGTCCGCCGCCCCTCACTGGCCGTCCAAGGCGCATTCCGCGCCCTCCCAAACCGCACCCTCACCTTCTCAATTCCCAAGGAGAGACACACCATGAAGCTATTTTCCGAAAACATCGAAGACCTCCGCACGCTTTACGTTGCCAACCTCAAGAAAGCCCTCGACATGGAGCAGAAGATCGTCAAAGCCCTTCCCACCATGGTTGAAAAATCCACCGACCCGCAGCTCGCCACCGCCTTCCGCAATCACCTGGAAGAGAGCAAGGGCCACGTCTCCAAGGTCGAAAGCCTACTCCGCGACGCCACCGGCGAAGCCTCCGCCGCCACCTGCAAGGTCATCGGCTCTCTCGTCACCGAGGCCGAGGACGGCATCAAGGACGCTGCCGACCCCAACATCCGCGACATCACCCTCATCGCCGCCGGCCAGCAGGTCGAGCACCACGAGATTGCCGTCTACGGCACCCTCCGCAGCTGGGCCGAGCTGCTCGGCAACGACCAGGCCGCCAACGTCCTCGACGGCATCCTCACCGAAGAGAAGAACGCAGACAAGCTCCTCAGCACCATCTCCGACACCGTCAATACCGGCGCCGAACGGAAGAGCGCCTTCGCCTCCACCGCCGCCACCCGCTAACTCCACCGCAGCATCAGCCGAAGACCTCCCGCAATGGGAGGTCTTCGCGTTACCGCAGTATCCGCTCCTTCCCCTGCCTCTCTTGTCATTCGCAAGTACAATCCGCGGCTCTCTCTGCCGCCGCCTGTGCCTTTCTGGTTGTCATCCTGAAGACGACCTGCTTGTCGCCTTTGCTTCTCTTCTCACCATTGCTTTTCTTTTCGTCTTTGCTTTTCTTGTTGTCATCCCCGAAGGGGATCTGCTGTTGTCTTTGCTCTCTTTGTCATTCTCGAAGAGCATCTGCTGTCGCCTTCCCGCTGGCTATCATTCCCCAGAGATCCGCCATCGCCTATTAAGCCGATTAGTAAGCTCTACCATCCAGAAACCTCTCCGCTTCTCTGCGCACCGTGTATACGATGGAGCAGTGACCACCATCCCCACCGCTGCGACGACATCGGCAGCCGCTCTGCGACAGCGGCGCCCCACCCCCACCCGCGTCGTCGTCAAACTCGGCACCAACGTCATCATGCGCCACGACGGCCGCGTCGCCCTCGGCCTGCTCTGCGGTCTCGTCGAATCCATCGCCGCCCTCCGCCAGTCCGGCATCGAAGTCCTCCTGGTCAGCTCCGGCGCCATCGGCCTCGGCATGGAGCGGCTCGGCCTGACCACCCGCCCCACCGAACTCCCCCTCATCCAGGCCTGCGCCGCCACCGGCCAGTCCCGCCTCATGAGCCTCTACGACGAGGCCTTTGAAACCATGGGCTGCCGCATCGCCCAGGTCCTGCTCACCGAGGACGACTTCCGCTCCCCCCACCGCCACGCCAACCTCCGCGCCACCCTCCGCGCCCTCCTCGCCCTCGGCGTCATCCCCATCGTCAACGAAAACGACTCCGTCTCCACCGTCGAGCTCGACCGGCCCGCCGCAGACACCTCCCCCGAACGCAAAAGCCCCGCCGCCGCTCTCATCGCCGACAGCGAATCCCCTCTCTACGACCATGATTCAGTTCGCCTCTCCAACAACGACGCTCCGCTCCCCGTCCTCAACGACACTCCGCTCCCCGTCCTCGACGAAGCACCTATCTCCACCAACAACAACGCCCCCCTCTCAACCACCAGGGAAGCCGGCACCTCCGAGCACAACGAAGCTCGCCTCTTCGGCGACAACGACAAGCTCTCCGCCCTCCTGATGTGCCACATCGAAGCCGACCTCCTCGTCCTGCTCTCCGACATCGACGGCCTCTACGACCGCCATCCCAGCGACCCCGACGCCAAACTCATCCCTTGGGTCTCGGCCATCACCCCCGGCATCCGCAGCTTCGCCCACGGTGGCAACGGCCGCGGACGAGGCGGCATGGCCTCCAAGCTCGAAGCCGCCCGCATCGTCATGGACGCCGGTCGCACCGCCGTCATCGCCAACGGTCGCACCCCGCACCTGCTCGAACAAATCTGCGCCGGCGACCCCGTCGGCACCATCTTCCTCCCCAGACCCCGTTAGGTATCCGTACAGCCATTTGCCAAGTGGTTGGGCATAATGGTGCAGGAGGATGCGCATGATTGCAAACCGGTCTCTCCCTCCCGCCATCGTCATCCCAGTCCTTGCATACCCCGATGCCAATCAAGCTGCGGCCTGGCTCTGTGAGACCTTCGATTTCAGCGTTCGCATAAGAATCGGAGCCCATCGCGTACAGCTGAACGTGGGGGAGGGTGCGGTCATCGTCAGAGAACCGCGCCCGCATGAAATCAACGCACGGCTGGGCCTCGGATGGTCAGTCACGATTCGTATCGAAGATGCAGACTCCCACTGCCGACGTGCCAGGGATCGTGGCGCGCGAATCCTCCAGGAACCGTTCTCCTATCCATATGGGGAGCGGCAGTATACGGCGGAAGATTTTGCAGGGTACCCCTGGACGTTTTCGCAATCGATAGCGGATGTAGCGCCAGAAGAGTGGGGCGGAATCGCAGAACGACTTTAGTGCGCTGAGGACAGTCTGCGAATGGGGAAAAATACGCAGTTAATGCCTGCTGAACGCGCATGCATCGAAAAACTCCCCACATTTCGCCCTTGCTTCTCGCTGATCCCGATTAAAGTACGGAGCTTCGTGCAACTTCAGGCGCCTCATTCAGGTTCCGATAGACTCAGATGACAGGAGAAAGCGAGGCTGCCGCATGACGACGACAAGCCCCATCGCCCCACCTGGGGAAGATGCGAAACATCGCGATCCTCCGCGGCAGCCCAGCCCCGTCCGCGCCGCCGCCGAAGCCGCCAAACGCGCCGCCCGCCAGCTCGCCCCCGCCTCCGAATCTCTCCGCAACGCCACCCTCGAAGCCATCGCCCGGCACGTCGAAGCCGCCA
Organism: Edaphobacter sp.; assembly: GCA_965277545.1. Lineage (GTDB taxonomy): Bacteria > Acidobacteriota > Terriglobia > Terriglobales > Acidobacteriaceae > Edaphobacter. Next base: position 2,412,117 of record OZ255826.1, on the reverse strand, counting down.
CCGATGCCTTGCTCGCCGCCAACGCCCTCGACCTCGCCGCCGCAGCCTCCCTCCACGCCGCGGGCGAGCTCAGCGAAGCCGCCATCTCCCGCCTCCGCCTCACACCCGCCAAGCTCAGGGAAATGGTCGATCAGATCCGCGCCGTCGCCGCCCTGCCCGAGCCGCTCCACCGCCTCCTCGCCGCCACCGAGCTCGACCAAAATCTCGAACTCGAAAAACGCTCCGTTCCCCTCGGCGTTGTGGCCGTCATCTTCGAAGCCCGCCCCGACGCCGTCACCCAGATCGCCGCTCTCGCCCTCAAAACCGGCAACGCCCTCCTGCTCAAACCCGGCAAAGAGGTCGAACACACCGCCGCCGCCCTCGTCGGCCTCATCCACACCGCCCTCGCCAGCACCGGCCTCCCAAGAGAAGCCGTCGCCCTCATCCTCGGCCGCGAACAGGCCGCCGAACTGCTCGGCTATCACGACCTCATCGACCTCATCATTCCCCGCGGCCCGAAGTCCCTCATCGAATACGTCCAGCGCACCACCCGCATCCCCGTCCTCGGCCACGCCGAAGGCGTCTGCCACATCTTCCTCGATGCCTCCGCCGACCCCGCCATGGCCCTCCACATCGTCGACGACGCCAAGCGCGACTATCCCTCTGCCTGCAACGCCGTCGAAACCGTCCTCCTTCACGACAGCCTGGCCCACACCCTCCTCCCCCGCCTCGCCGCCCATCTCGCCGAAAACAACATCCGCCTCCTCGCCGACGAGCCCACGCGCGCCATCCTCGCCGCGCACCACATCCCCGCCGGCAGCGTCGCCGGCTGGCACACCGAATACGGCGACCTCACCCTCGCCCTCAAGCTCGTTCCTTCTCTCGACGCCGCCATCGACCACATTCACACCTGCGGCAGCTCTCACACCGAATCCATCCTCACCGAAGATCCGCACAACGCCGGGCGCTTCCTCAACGAAGTCGACGCCGCCGGTGTCTTCCACAACGCCAGCACCCGCTTTGCCGACGGCTTCCGCTACGGCTTCGGCGCCGAAGTCGGCATCAGCACCAGCAAACTCCACGCCCGTGGCCCCGTAGGCCTCGAAGGCCTCACCACCTACAAGTACATCCTCCGCGGCTCGGGCCAGGGAGCAGGCGATTACCGCGGCCCCAACGCCCCACGAGCTTTCACCCACCGCAAACACCTGCCCAAGGCAGCCTCTGAGTAAATGCTGTTCCTGCCGTCATCTTTCTAGGAAGAAAGGCGCACGCCTGTCCAGAAGACTTTGCGTACCGCCTTCGATTCGTGCCCGGAGCCCATGAGGAAGAGACGATGACAGCCCATCCCTCTGCAGACCCTCTCTTCCGCAAGGGCCGCGGCGTCTGACCTGATTCGAAGCCATGAGCCGCCACCCCGCTCAACGCGCAGCCGGATTTTTCCATCCCCATCGAACCACGCGCCACCGCACACGAATCCTTCGCCCCATCACCGCCGTCTATACTGGGATATGGCGACTTCTCTCCCAGCAACCTTAGGCGCCCTCCGCGCCAGCGAATACACCCCCGCCCGCCTCGCCCGCTCTGTCAAAGACGAGCTCCGCGAAAACCTTATCACCGTCCTCCGCAACAAACAGCCCCTCTTCCCAGGCATCGTCGGCTACCAGGACACCGTCGTCCCCCAGATCGTCAACGCCGTCCTCAGCAGACACAACTTCATCCTCCTCGGCCTCCGCGGCCAGGCCAAATCGCGCATCCTCCGCGCCCTCACCACGCTGCTTGATCCGCACTGCCCCTACATCGCCGGCTCCGAGATCCGCGACAACCCCTACGCCCCCATCTCCAAGTTCAGCCGCGACCTCATCGCCAAACACGGCGAAGACACGCCCATCGCCTGGCTCTCCCCCGACGACCGTTTCGTCGAAAAACTCGCCACTCCCGACGTCACCGTCGCCGACCTCGTAGGCGACATCGACCCCATCAAAGCCGCGCGCTCCAACCAGGACCTCGGCTCCGAGCTCACCATGCACTACGGCCTGCTCCCCCGCGCCAACCGCGGCATCTTCGCCATCAACGAAGTCCCCGACCTCGCCGGCAAAATCCAGGTCGCCCTCTTCAACATCATGCAGGAGGGCGACGTGCAGATTAAGGGCTACCCCGTCCGCCTCCCCCTCGACGTCGCCATCGTCTTCTCCGCCAACCCCGAGGACTACACCGCCCGCGGCAAGATCGTCACTCCGCTCAAGGACCGGATCGGCTCGGAGATCCGCACCCACTACCCCGAAGACATCGAAGAGGGCATCGCCATCACCGCCCAGGAGGCTTGGACCAAACGCAGCCTGAAGAGCAACGACAAGAACGGCCGCCCCGCCTCCGACCACATCGAAATCCCCCACTACATCCGCCAGATCGTCGAGCAGATCGCCTTCACCGCGCGCGAAGAAAAGAAGGTCGACAAGCGCAGCGGCGTCTCCCAGCGCCTGCCCATCTCCACCATGGAGCTCGTGATCTCGAACGCCGAGCGCCGCGCATTAATCCACGGCGAAGCCGCCGCCGTCCCGCGCGTCGGCGACATCTACACCGCCCTGCCCGGCATCAGCGGCAAGATCGAGCTTGAATACGAAGGCGAGATGCGCGGCGCCGACACTGTAATCCGCGAGATCATCCGCGCAAGCGTCGCCACCGTTTTCGACCAGTACTTCGCCGCCACCAACACCCAGCAGATCGAACAGTGGTTCAACCTCGGCGGCACCGTCCAGCTCAACGACGAACAACCCTCCGCCGGCTCCCTCGAAGAGCTCAAGCAAATCCAGGGCCTCTTCGAAAAACTCTCACCGCTGCAAATCAACGCCAAATCCAAACCCGAAGTCGCCGTCAGCGCTGCCGAGTTCCTCCTCGAAGGCATGTACTCCCACAAGCGCCTCAGCCGCAGCGAAGAGCGATCCTTCACCGCCGCCGAGAAAAAATCCCGCAACGACCAGGCCGCCCAATACGCCGAAAAGATGCGCGAACGCGAAACCGAACGCGACGAAGCCGCCCGCAACCGCACTCGCCGCGGCTTCAACTAACCCAACCGCTGCTCTCAACGTCGCCCACTCTCGCATGATTGTCTCCACCGCTTCGTTCTTGCCTCTGTCACCGCTTCGTTCTTGCCTCTACCGTTGCTCGTTCTTGCCTTTGCCGTTGCACTTGAGGTAACCCAAGGCTTCAGCCTTGTGCCTCCCGGCACCAGCCGCGAAGCGGCCTCCGCTCTGCCGAAGGCCGGAGTGAAGCCGAAGGCGAAACGACTGATTCATTGCCGTTGCTTTTGTTTTCGCCGCTGCCATTGCCATGGAGCCAGCCACGATGCGCCTGAAGCCACAGACGTACGCCATCACCATCCTCACCCATCGCCGCCGGCGCCTCTTCCAGCGCACCGCAAACGCCGAGCTCTTCATCGCCACCCTCCTCCGGTATCGAGATGCCGGAAGGTTCCTCCTCCACGCCTTCGTCGTCATGCACGACCACATCCACCTCCTCATCACCCCTTCCGAATCCATCACCAAAGCAGTACAACTTATCAAAGGCGGCATCTCCTTCGACATCCGCCATCAGTTCCCAGGCGAGATCTGGCACCCCGGCTATCACGAACACCGCATCCGCGACCACGACGACTTCCAGGCGCAAAAGCACTACATCGCCCAGAACCCCATCCGCAAGAACTACGCGAACTACCCTCACGTACACACCGCGCACCCCGCTCCTCTCGATCTTCCAGAGCATCTCAAAGAACAGCCATGTTCTTAGCCTCCACCCTGGCCATCCTCGCCCTCACCACCCCACCCGCCAGGCCCCACCACATCCCCGCCCGCAAGCTAAACGACATCGCCACCCTCCTCGCCCACGACGAAGGCTGGCCTCTCGGCAGCCCCGACTACACCCTCGATCGCATGACCCCCGACGTCGACGACGGCTTCGACTCCATCGGCCTCTACCGCAAAGCCCATCTCCTCCGCATGTACTCCGTCGACCGCACCACCGGCCAGATCGTCGACTTCCTCCGCGGCTGCCAGATCTTCGAGTTCCCCGACACGCGAGACCTCCAGGCCGGCATCCGCCAAGGCCGCCCCACCCTCACCCCGCAGCAGCTCGCAAAAAAAGCCGGCTGCCCCCAGCTCACTGTCGTCAATACCCGCTGGGTCCCCTAGCCTCGCGATACAGGGCCACCTCTACTGAACGATCAGCAGCCACTGATGCGAGCGGTCACCCTCTCCCCGCCGGCTCAGCCCAACCCGCCGTCCCTCCGCTTTCCCACGCCCATCGAGCGCCAGCCCCGAAGCCTCATTCTCGATCACAAAGCTGCTCGGCTCCCCCGAGGGCACGAGCTGCCATAGCTGATTCGCCGCCTCGGTGCACGGCTGCTGCACCACCTGTCCGCTGCCGCCCTCCCCTTGCGAAAGCCCATGCGAAGCGCCGCCGGCCCGCGCCGAATCCGCAACACACAACCCAGTCAACGAGCTCACCATCTTAAACGCCCCGCCCGCCTGCGCCGCCAGCGTCCAAAGCTGCGTCGGCGAGGTCGTCAGCGGATACGCCGCCGCCGCCGGAAGCTGCACCACCGGCGTACCCCCTGCCGTCCCCTCCGCCGTCCCAGAACCGCACCCGCCGTCACATCCGTTGTCGAGATTCAGCCGGCTCGCCGCATTGCGAAACGCATACGTCTGCCCCGAGCTCTGGCTGTCCAGCGGCACGCCCGGCGAAATCTCGAACTCCCGATACTCCGCCTCCGTGTTCTCCACCACCACCCCGGCCTGGCCGTTACTCCCATTCGCCGCGTTCTGCCCGTTCTTCAGCGAAAACGCCCGGCCCTGGCAAGCTCCCGCCAGCGCCTCGTCATTTAGCGAAAGATGAAACATCCCGTTCACCGACTCCACCACCAACGTGTTCGGCGCCGCGGCATCGAAGCCCGCCGGCAGCGGGCAGTTCTCCCAGCCCTGATCCGCCCCGTTCACCACCGCATCCGTCGCCACGCACCCCGGCGCAGCGCACGAGGTCACATCGATCATCGCGACATAATAGTCATTGCGATCCACATACGCGCCATATACCCCATACTTCGGATGCGCGTCGCCCGTCCCCGTCCGAACCATCCGCACCTTCGTGCGAATCACATAGTTCTGCCAGTTCGGATTCGCTCCGAAAAACTGCCTGTCGTACTGGCCCGGGTCGAGGCTCGTATTGCGGATCGCATGCGGATCGTGCGGCGACCATTCCCAGCTCCCCACCGCCTGCCCGCTCGTCGCGTCGTTCTCGGCCGCATCGCCGAACGCCGCTCCCCACGCCGGCTGTGTCATCGAACCAGCCCCGCCCGTCGAAGGCAGGCTCAGCGGCACAGCCTCGCCGCCCCCATCCGTATCGGCGATATCCACCGGGTACCCGAGCACCAGCGACCCATCGAAGCCAAAACCCGCCCTCTGCGTCCGCACCGACCGGTCGACCCACGTCTTTCCCGCCACCCGGTTGCAGTTCAGCAGGCAATCGGTCCCGTGATACACGTTCCAGATCTCCGTCCCATCCGGCGAGGGCGCCGTCACCACGCTCGCCGTCCCATACGAGGCATGATGCCCGTCAAAGATCGGCCCCTGCTTGATCCACGACGCCGGATTGGTGAGCGAACTCCCCGCCCCCTTCGGCTGCGGCGGATGGTCGTTGATCAGCACCCCGGTCGCGTACTGGTCCGGGTTGCCGCTGAAACTCGCCGAATAAAGGATGTAATCCACTCCATCATGCGTAAAGCCGAACGGGCCCTCCTCGGTCGGAAAACCGCGCGTCTCCCAGGCGTCGACCGGCTTCGACAGCGCCACCGTCTGTCCCGTCAGATGCAGCGGATCGCTCATCGCCGAAAGACAGAGCGACTGCGCCTTGCCGCTCGGCGATCCGGAGTTGTCCTGCCGGCACGCATTCACCAGGTACAGATTGCCGTCGCTCGCCTGAAACACATTCGGATCGATCGCCCAGGTGCTCACCCAGTTGGTCACAAGCTGTCCGGCCGGATTGCCCGTCGGCGCCTCCACCCACGTCCCCAGCGGCTCACCCGGCGAGCTCGGCGCCAGCGCGAACAGCCGGTGCGCCGTTCCCGTCGCGTCCGTGCTCGACACCGCGGAAAAATAGATGTACCAGTGACCGCCCAGAAACTCAATCTCAGGCGCCCAAACGTTGGTCACATTCGGCCCCGTCGCAGGCGCGGTCCACACCACCACCGGCGTTGCCGCACCCAGCGCCGGCAGCGTTGCCGCAGCACGGATACAGATCACCGGTGTGGTGCCCTGGTGCGCGCAGCCCGACTGCACCGAGTAGTACATCCCCGCATGGAACAGCACCGAAGGGTCCGCACCATGCGCGATGATCGGGTTCACAAAAGTCTGCGCCCCGGACCCGGGCAAGCTAAATCCAACGCACGAATACAGGATAGTGACAGCAACCGTCATCATTTTAAGGACGCTCAAGCGCAAGGCGAAGACTTCCAAAGAAAGCACAACTCTGTCGTTGATTTTTATAGACTATCTTTAATAAAGAGGTCAATCGCAAGAACAAAGAAGTCAACCGCAGGATGAATAAAGAAGTCAGCCGATGCCGATGAGGACATCTCCGATCACTGCTGTCCCCGGCCCTTGCTGTCATCCTGAAGCGCAGCGAAGGATCTCGATACACTTCGCTCTGCCCATACCTTCAGCAGCTTTCTACCTGGCTCTTCACCCATCAACAAAGCAACATCTTCCCTCGAACAGTTAGCCCATGAAGAGGTCAACCCCACCTGCTCGGCCATCCAGCTCACCCTATAGCTTTGGATCAATCACCAGCAGGCAAGCACTCATGCCTCCGCCAGCCCAGCGACAGACCGGGAAACAAGCTGTGGGCTTGACACACACGATACAATTAACTTAGGAGCAAAACCTCGAGGCCCGGCCATCCCAGCCGGGCCTCTCTGCGTTTTACCAAAACGTAAGGCCAACCGAAGTCCAAAGCTAAAGTCTCTGATTCGAAGAATTTGCACACATCAGACGGGGTGGGGGTACCCCGGCAACAAACGCGCGCAAATCCTTCCCAGAGCCGCTGTCGCGTTTGCACTTGCTTTTCTTGTTATCGCCCCAAAGGGGATCTGCAGCAGCCTTTGCTGTTGCCTTTGCACTTGCCTTTCTTGTTGTCATCCCCGAAAGGGATCTGCTTCTCTCCGAAGTTGGGTACAGTCCTACCCGAGCCCGGGAGAGTCACTCCAACTCGAGGTCCAAAGCTAAAGTCTCTGATTCGAAGATTTTGCACTCATTTGACGGGGGGTGGGGTACCCCGCGTCGAACGCCAGCCGTATCTCGTCTAACATAGGTCAGGGGTGGTCCATGAAGCGCATCCGCTACACAAAGTTCACCGGCGATCTCGCCTCCTCCTTCGGCCTCGAAGACCTCATGCAGGCGCTCTCCGAGTTCCTGCTCGACTCCGGCTTCCAGGACCCCTTCTCCCGCTTCCAGGAGTTCAACGGCGACCAGACCCTCGATAACCTCCGCGACGCCATCCGCCAGGCCCTCGACTCCGGCGAGCTCTTCGACGAGGAGGCGCAGGAGAAGTATGAAACCCTCTCCGAAGACCAGGTCGAAGAACTCATCGACCAGATCATCCAGAAGATGCAGGAGCAGAACTTCATCAACGCCGAGCAGCCCGAAGAAGGTCAGGGCAACCAGGGCGACGGCAACGGCGAAGCCCGCTTCGAGGTCACCGATAAGGGCATGGACTTCCTCGGCTACAAAGCCCTGCGCGAACTCCTCGGTCCCCTGGGCAAATCCAACCTCGGCCGCCACGACACCCGCCACGAGGCCGCCGGCGTCGAGACCAACGGCTCCTCGAAACTCTACGAGTTCGGTGACACCCTGAACCTCGACATCACCGCCACCCTCTCCAGCGTCTTCGCCCGCGAAGGCCTCGCCACCGCCATCGAAGGCGAGGAGCACGCCCCGCTCAATATCTATCACTCCGATATCCACGTCCACCAGTCCGACTACCAGTCGTCATGTGCAACGGTGGTCCTGCTCGACTGCTCTCACTCCATGATCCTCTACGGCGAAGACCGCTTTACGCCCGCAAAAAGAGTGGCCATGGCCCTCGCGCACCTCATCCGCACCCAGTTCCCCGGCGACACCCTCAACCTCGTCCTCTTCCACGACACCGCCGAAGAGATTCCTGTCTCGCAACTCTCCCGTGTCAAGGTAGGCCCCCACTACACCAACACCCGCGAAGGCCTCCGCATGGCCCAGCGCATCCTCGCCCGCCAGAATAAAGACATGAAGCAGATCGTTATGATCACCGACGGCAAACCCTCTGCCCTCACCCTGCCCGACGGCCGCATCTACAAAAATGCCTTCGGCCTCGACCCCCTCGTCATCTCCGAGACCTTGGAGGAAGTCAGCCGCTGCAAGCGCTCCAACATCATGATCAACACCTTCATGCTCGCCAGCGACTTCGCCCTCATGCAGTTCGTCCAAAAGGTCTCCGCCATGTGCCGCGGCAAAGCCTACTTCACCACCCCCCAAAACCTAGGCAACTACCTCCTGATGGACTTCATGTCCCGCCGCATGAAAACCGTCCACTAGCATCAGTCCGCTGTTCGCCCTTGCCTTCGCCTTCCTGTTGCCTTGCCTTTTACTCTTGCCTTTGCCTTTCTTGTTGTCATCCCCGAAGGGGATCTGCTGTTGCTGTCGCCATTGCCTTTGCTCTTGCCGTTGCCTCTCTTGTTGTCATCCCGAAGGGGGATCTGCTGTTGCTCTTGCCGTTGCCTCTCTTGTTGTCATCCCGAAGGGGATCTGCTGTTACTGGTGCTCTTGCTTTTGTGATAGGTCCGGGCTTTAGCCCGGACATCGGATCGATAAGCGAATGCGGGGCTTTAGCCCCTGAGATATGCCTTCGCTCCCAGAAGCCGCAAAGAAACAGGGCATAACCACCACCTCGCGAAAGGAGAGGACATGGTCACCAGCTGGGCGCACATGGGCACATCAATCGCCGCCTCCTTCCTCGCCTCCATGGTCGAGTGTGTCGAAGCCCTCACCGTCATCCTCGCCGTGGGCAGCATCCGAGGCTGGCGCTCCGCCCTGATCGGCACCGCCTCCGCCGTCGCCGTCCTCCTCCTCATCGTCGCCGCACTCGGCAGAGCGCTCACCGGCATCCCGCTCCCCATCCTTCAGTTCGTCGTCGGCGCTCTCCTGCTTCTCTTCGGCCTGCGCTGGCTGCGCAAAGCCATCCTCCGCTCCGCCGGCCGCATCCCGCTCCACGACGAGCAGGCCATCTTCGCCAAACAGTCCGCCGCCTTCGGCATCACAGGCAGAAGCGCCGGCACCTGGGACAAGGTCGCCTTCGCCGCAGCCTTCAACATCACCATGCTCGAAGGCACCGAGGTCGTCTTTATCGTCATCGCCATCGGAGCAGGCCGTGCGGGAATGCTCCTCCCCGCAAGCCTCGGCGCCGTCGCCGCACTCCTCGTAGTCACGGCGCTCGGTCTGGCCCTCCATCGGCCATTCGCCCGCCTCCCCGAGAACACGCTCAAGTTCACCGTAGGCGTTCTCCTCTCGGCCTTCGGAACCTTCTGGGTCGGCGAAGGCATGCACGTGGCCTGGCCCGCGGACGACTGGTCCATCCTCGCCCTCATCGCGGCCTATCTCGTCCTCGCGCTTGCCCTCGTGCCGCTCTGCCGCAGCCAGACCGCGCCCGCAGCGCTGCCTCAAGGAAGCCCGCAATGAACTCGATCAAAACCATCTTCCGCGAGATCCTCGGCCTCTTCGTCGACGACTACGCCTTCGCCCTCGCCATCCTCCTCTGGCTTGCCATCATGCGCTGGGGAGCGCCCCGCCTCAACCTCCCGCCCGGCTGGAACGGCATCCTCCTCTTCGCCGGCCTCGCCCTCATCCTCAGCGAAAGCGCACTGCGCTTTGCTCGGCGAAGATAGATTGAAGTCAGCGGCGCTATACCGTTTTCTTTTACACCTGCTTTTCTTGTTGTCATCCCCGAAGGGGATCTGCTGTTCTTCTTGCGAGTACGTCCACAGTCGAATCGAACCTCTTGGCAACTCGTCTGTTTCGCCCAGAACTGAGACTTAGTTTTTCTTCCCCTCCCTACGCCATTTGGAAAATAAACAGCGGGTCGGCATCGCTTGTCTTCGGGCTTATCACGTCACGATCGAGGGAACGATCTACCTGTACAGTCCAGCGCAGCAGGAATCGTCAATCTCTGAAAGGCATCGTATGAACGTGAATGCAGACAATCGATCGGAGGTGATCGCAAGCAGCCCGCTCAGCCGCTTCTCGCACGCCTGGCGCGCACTCCGGCACCGCAACTTCCGCCTCTTCGTCAGCGGGCAGAGCATCTCGCTGATCGGCACCTGGATGACGCGCATCGCCACCAGCTGGCTCGTCTACCGGCTCACCGGTTCTGCCTTGCTGCTCGGCGTCGTCGGCTTTGCCGGACAGATACCCACCTTTCTGCTCGCGCCTGTCGCCGGCGTTCTCGTTGACCGCATCGACCGCCGCAAACTGCTTGTCTGGACGCAGGTCCTCGCCGGCGTCCAGTCGCTCATCATGGCCGCTCTTACCCTGGCGAAGGTCATCACGATCCGCGAGATCATCGTCCTCAGCGCCTGCCAGGGCCTCATCAACGCCTTCGACATGCCCGCTCGCCAGTCCTTCCTCGTCCAGATGGTCTCCGACGACGCTGGGAAACCAGACCGGCAGGACCTCGGCAACGCCATCGCCCTCAACTCCTCGATGGTCAACCTCGCCCGCCTCATCGGGCCGGCCATCGCAGGTCTCGTCATCGCAGCCTATGGCGAAGGCTACTGCTTCGCCATCGACGGCGTCAGCTACATCGCCGTCGTCGTATCCCTGCTCATGATGCGTGTCGCACCGATCGCGCTTGGCCCAGCCGCGGACGCGGTTGGCCGAGCCTTATCCACCCGCGAAGCCGCCTCGCTGACAGCCCAGCTCAAGGAAGGCTGGTCCTACGTCACCTCTTTCGTCCCCATCCGCACCATCCTCACCCTCTTCGCCGTCATCAGCCTCATGGGCATGCCCTTCATGGTGCTCATGCCCGTCTTCGCCTCTGAGGTGCTGCACGGCGGCCCGCACACCCTCGGCTACCTCATGGGAGCCTCCGGCATCGGCGCCCTCATCTCGGCCCTCTCGCTCGCCGTGCGGAGATCCGTCCGCGGCCTCACCTCCATGATCCAGATCGCCGCCATCCTCTTCGGCAGCGGCCTGATCCTCTTCGGGCTCTCCCATCGGCTTTGGTTGTCGCTGCTCCTGATGCTCGTCACCGGCTTCGGCATGATGCAGGGCATGGCCGCCAGCAACACCGTCATCCAGACCCTCGTTCCCGAGGACAAGCGCGGCCGCGTCATGAGCTACTACACCATGGCCTTCGTCGGGATGGCGCCCTTCGGCACGCTCCTCGCCGGAGCCCTCGCCCACCGCTTCGGCGCACCCCATGCCGTCATCCTCACCGGCTCTTTCTGCCTCGTCGGAGCAGCCTGGTTCGCCACCCAGCTCAAACCCATCCGCGCGGTCATGCGGCCCATCTACATCGAGATGGGTATTATGCCCAACCCCGCCGAACCGGCCTTTGAAGACCGCGCCGGAGCCAACTGACAGCTCACAGCCGAACTCCACTCTTCGCCGTTCCCCTGTCTTCGCTCTTGCTCTCTGGTTGTCATCCTCGAAGAGAATCTGCTTCTCTCCTTCCTCGGCTGCAGCGAAGGTCAATGTCTCCTTTGCCTTCTTCCTCCGGTGAACCGAGCGTTACAGAAGCGCGGGGGACCGCCTGAACAGCCTACTGCCGCTCCCGCCAAATCTTGTACAGTCCCCACGCCGCCACTGAGCAGTTATCGACGATCGTTCCGTCGAGCACCATCGCCTCGAACTCCCTCACCGCTACCCGGCGAAGGACAATATCGGTCTCCTCCGCATCCGGAGCAGGAGCGCCCTTCACCAGTCCCTCGGCGAGAAACACATAATGCCTCTGGTTCATCACTCCATACGCAATCTGCAGCGTCCCTAACTGAGTCATCCGCTCCGCCGTCAGCCCCGTCTCCTCGCGCAACTCCCCACGGGCTAGCTCCTCGGGAACCACATCTGCCCTCTCCCATCCACCCTGCGGAAGTTCCCAGTGCCGCCTACCTACCGTGTAGCGGAACTGCTCGATCAGATAAACAGACTCTCCCTCCGGCGTGGTCTCGAGCGCAATGACGATGCACGCCGGGTCTTTATCGATGACCCCATAGATCCCGCGCTGCCCATTCGCGCGTTCAATGACATCCTCACGCACGCTCGTCCAGGGATTCCGGTACACCTCACGGCTGCTGATCGTCTTGATCGTCACTCCAACTCCATCGAATTGCAGCAGAACTTACTGGGCAACGGAAAACTCCAGATGCGACGGGAACTCCTTAGACCCATAGATCGTCTGCGTCTGCGCCTTGTACGCGCTCGCTGGAGCAGTCATGATGTTCGCCACATACGTCTGCGGATTTCGGTCGTAGAGCGGAAACCAGCTCGACTGCACCTCCACCATCATCTTGTGTCCTTTCAAAAACGTGTGGTCCACCCCATGCAGACTCCACTTGAATTCGGTCACCTTGCCCGGTGTCAGCGCCTCTGGCTTCTCAAAGCTCTTCACATACCGCCCGCGAAAAATTTCATCCGCAATCATCAGCTGATATCCCGCCATGGCCCCGCCCGCATCGTCCGGATACACGTCGATCAGCTTCACCACCCAGTCCGCGTCTGACCCCGTAGTCGAGGCAAACAGGTCCGCCATCACCTCGCCCGTGACAGTGATGTCATGGTCCAGCACTGGCGTTGCGAAGTTCGCCAGGTCCTTTCGCCCGCTCACGAACCGCTGGTCCTCCACCAGCCACGTGCTCCACTTCGAGTCTTTCCCATACGTCGCCTGGATCGGCCGGTTCCGGTAAGGCACAGGATTCGCGGGATCGGCCACATACGAACTTGCTACTCCACCCACCTGCGGCGCTGCAAAACTCAGTCCCAGATTCTGCATTAAATACAGATCGACCGCCGTGAATCCTGGCTTCGGCGGCCAGGCATCGTACCGTTCCCAGACATCCGCACCCGTTCGGAAGCTGGCTGCGTCCTTCAGCTCGAAACCCGGACGTCCCTTGAGATACTTCTCAAAGAAGGGCGCCTCGATCATCTTCCGATAGTAGGTCCCCGTATCGCTCCCGAAGTGGATCGCTCCCAGGCTGTCGTTCGGATGGTTCCACTCGCCATGATTCCACGGGCCAAGCACCAGAAACACCTCATGCTCCCGGTCATGCAGCTCGAGCGCAGCATACTCGGCCTGGGTCCCCCACATGTCCTCCTGATCCCACCAGCCACCCACCTCGAGCGTCGGCACCTCTAATTTGTTCAGGTGCTTCTCCACCGCCATCGCCTGCCAGAACGCCGTGTACGCCGGCTGTGTCAGAAATATCTTCGCGGTCGGCAGGTTCTCCATCTTCGCCGCTTGCGCCGCCCCGGCAAAGTTCCCATTGCGCAAAAAGAAGTCGTATGTATCTTCCTTGCTCTCCACCCGCGCATCCGTCTTCTGCCCCTCCAGCTCCTGCACGTAATCGAACCCATACGTCTCGCGAAATGCGCCGTTGTGGAAGAAATCGTCGCCCAGCCAGACATTCGTCATCGGAGCCTGCGGCGAGATCGCCTTCACTGCCGGATGCGCATCGATCCCCGCCATCATCGCCAGAAATCCCGGATACGAGATGCCCAGTACGCCCACCTTGCCGCTGTTGTTCGGCACATTCTTCACGAGCCAGTCAATCGTGTCTCGCGTGTCCGTCGTCTCATCCACGTCGCTCTTCGTGGCGTGCGCGACGATCGCGCGGTTCATCACAAACGTCCCTTCCGACTCATACCGCCCGCGAATATCGCAGAAGACGAAGATATACCCGCTCGCCGCCAACTCCGGCTTGTTCTTGTTGACGCTCTCCGATCTCCTCGTGTCGATGCCGTACGGCGTCCGCTCGACCAGAAACGGCAGCGGCTCCCCCGAGCTCTCCGATCCCGCCGGCCGCAGAATGACTACGTGCAGCTTCACGCCATCCCGCACCGGAACCATCGCCTCGGTCCGCATGTACTCCTTCGCATCGACAGGAGCAGCGGCGGGAATCTCCTGCGCGTTGACCATCATCCCGGATAAGCCCACTAGAAAAAATAACGCAACCGGCTGACAGCAGCGGCAAACCTTCATGGCGCTCACACTCCGAATAACTTCGACTGGCTGCGATGAGGGCGATCAGACACAACTCTGCCCCGAAATCATCTTTAGCCCAAGGACCCAGCGAACCGGACCTATCCCTGCGCCACCGGCTCCCTCGGGATCGGACTCGCCTCGCACTTCCATCCTTCTTTGCCGTGCGTGCCATCGCAAAATGGCCGCTTCGACGACATCCCGCAGCGGCAAAGCGAGATCGCCGGCTTGCCCGTAAGGTCCCACTCCTGCCCATTCACATCGACCAGCGAGATCGGCCCCTCCACGCGAAACGGACCATTCGGACGAACCGTAATCTTCACCGCCGGAGCAGAAGCCGGCGCCGCATCCTTCAACAAATCATTAGACATAAAACTCCCTCACTCTAGTTCTTGCTCACATCAACTTGATGTCGCTACACTCAGGCCGGCTCACCGTGCGCCGCTGCCATATTGGTTTTTTGAGAATACATCCCGACGGGGACATTGGAGCGGATCGAGACACTCCGACCAAAGCCAGCATAGCAAATGCCGACGTGCCCGGCGAAACCGCCTCGCCCCGATTGTTCTCTCGATTACTCTTCTCTAGTGCTGCATCGCAGCGTCCTACATCGGTCGGCCGCAAACTCGCGACCTCAAGTGTGCTTCAGGAAGTAAGCCATTCCCAACGGGACTTCTTTCTCGCTGATGACAAGGACAAGGTTCATCATCATTACATCTGGCACGGAGAAGTCGATGGTTTCGCGCAGAGAGACGGTACCGACCTTTCGCGCAACGCCTGTGATCACAGAGCCTGTGATCAGGTACGAAATTTCATCCGCCACAGCAGAGCCACGGACAGGATAGAAAGCGCCGTCCCCGTAAGCCTCCACTTCGACCACCGTCGTCCCCGACGGACGCTCAATCTCTTCGCGGATCCGAAAACGTCCGTTTGCTGAACTGACATGCTGGACCCAGGATATCGGTGGCGGTGAGGTCAGAGTCGACCGCGTCGCGTCAAAAACCCAAACTCCAGAGAACAGGTCAATCTGCATCTCTTTTCTCATACTCGAACCGCCATCCTACCACCTGCATGAACTAGGCTTTGCGAACGGTTTCACTCTGTAGGAGAGCGACGATCCACGCCACGCTTTCGTTGAGAGAGGCGGTGCCGGTGTCGAGAATGTCGCATTCCGCCGCGATGGCTTCCATAGTTGGTAGATTGTCAGGCACGCCGCGGCTCTCTTTATAACTCTCCGCCGAACGCCGCTTCGACTCAAACGACATCCACCTCCATCTCATCCACATAGCACCAGCCCCAGCTCTCGCCCGGCTCAAACGACCGCATGATCGGATGCTCGGTCGCGTGAAAATGCTTCGTCGCATGCTTGTGCAGCGAAGAATCGCAGCATCCCACATGCCCGCACTCCAGGCATAACCGAAGATGAACCCAACTGCTTCCAATCTTCAAGCACTCCTCACACCCCTTGCCGGACGGCTTGACCTTGCGAATCTCACCCATATGCGTGCATTTCATGAAACACCTGCCTTCGCTACCGATTCTAAGCCTTCGTTGCGCTGCTCCGTAGAGCCCGCTCCATACACGCTGCCGCGCGCATGACCCGAGCTGCCCGTACGACTCGTCAGTTTGCCAACTCCTCCGCAATTCCATACTCCTTCAGCTTGCGATAGAGCGTCGTCTTGCCAATCCCGAGCAGCTTGGCCGCCTTCAGCTTGTCGCCCTTCAACTGCCGAATGGTCTCGAGAATCGCCTGCTTCTCCATCTCCGCAATCGAAACAATGCCTCCTCTCCGCGGCACTACCGCCTCGCTCCACTGAAGATCCGCATCACCGCCAAGTTCGGTCTCAGCCGGAGCCTGTTGCAGGCGAAAGTTCTGCAGCTGCGTCGGCAAATCCCCCAGATGCAGCACCGGCCCCGACGAGAGCGCGCAAACCCGCTGCACTGCATTCTCGAGCTCTCGCACATTGCCCGGCCAGTCGTACTCCGCCATCACCCGCAGCGTCGAGTCGGAGAAACTCCGCTTCGCCTCCTGATCTCTTTCCATCTCCTCCAGAAAGTGCATCGCCAGCGGCGCGATATCCTCTCGGCGGTCGCGCAGCGGAGGAATGCGCAGGTTCACCACATTCAGCCGGAAATAAAGATCCTTGCGGAATCGTCCTTGTTCCACCATCGCCGCCAGATCGCGATTAGTGGCCGCCAGCACCCGCGCTGAGATAGGCCTGGTCTGCGTCGACCCGACTGGCCGAACCTCCTTCTCCTGCAACGCCCGCAGCAGCTTCGCCTGCAGGTCAAGCGGCAGCTCGCCAATCTCATCCAGAAACACCGTGCCGCCATCAGCCGCCGCCAGCAGCCCTTCCTTGTTCCGGTCGGCGCCCGTAAACGCTCCCTTCACATGACCGAACAGCTCGCTCTCGATCAAGCTCGGCGTCAGCGATCCGCAGTCCACCGGGACGAACGGCTTGGCTGCATTCGGTCCGTTCAAGTGAATCGACCGCGCTACCAGCTCCTTGCCCGTGCCGCTCTCGCCCAGAATCAACACCGGATGACTGGAAAACGCCACCTTCGATAAGATCCGGTACATCTTCTCCATCTCCGGCGACTGCCCGACCAGCCCTCCCATGCCGTGCTTGGTCCTGAGCCGCTCGCGCAGAAGCCGGCTCTGCACATCCAGCTTCAACTGCTGCCCGGCGCGTTCGATCACCTTCCTCAACTCCTCAAGCACAAACGGCTTGGTCAGATAGTCTCCCGCACCGATCCGCATCGCCTCCACCGCCGACGACACCGTCGCGAACGCGGTCATCACCACCACCGCCGTATCCGGATAGAGCGTCTTCACCTGTTCGAGCAGCGGCAGCCCGCCTCCGCCCGGCAGCTTCAGGTCGAGCAGCAGCAGATCGATCCTCTGGTGCTTCAGCAGCTCGCGTGCGGAGGTCGCCGTCGCAGCGTCGGCCACCGCGAAACCCATCTCCCGCGCAAGCTCGCAGCACGCCTGCCGAACTGCCTCGTCGTCGTCGACCACCAGCACATGAATCAGTTCGAAATGCTCGGCTACCGGGACACCTTTCGCGGAGGCCTGCGCTGCCGCATACAGGGTGAGCGGCGGCACTCCCGCGAGCTCGCCGGAGGCCATCGGCGCGGCGCTCCCAACTCTCTCCGGCCCTACTCCAGTCGCGCTTCCGATCGCGGTTCCCATCGCCGTCCCTATCGCTGCTCCCATGCCTGCTCTCCTTGCCGCTCCCATATTTGTTTCACTGCCGTTCTCATCGTCCCAACCCGTTCCTTGCCTTCCGTAGAGCCCCTGCCGTGATCACGTAATCTTCTCCAGACCAATAAACCAGCACGAACCAAGTTCGCCTTACATTTCTAGACAAGGACATCGACCTGTACCAGCTTTGCAGCGGCCATCTCTGTGCGCCGCGACGCCTGGTTTAAAGCAACGCCCGTATTCTCGCGCTTACGCCGCCCGCTCCCGCTCAACACGCCATCCACTCCGCCTCTCCTCTCAGCGCCGTCGTTACGCCCGCTTGGCTCTCCGGCTCCCGCGGCTCTGTCGCGGCTTGCATTCCCTCCTGTTGCTCCACCAGCGCATACCATTCCACCGAAACGCTGGTTCCCAACTCTGGCTGGCTTTCCACTCTCACGCAGCCTCCCGACATTGCCGCCAGCTCCCGCACTACGCGAAATCCCAGGCCGCGACCGCTGGAATTCGAGACCCCGCCGGCCTGCATCAGACGACGCACCGCCGCCGCATCCATGCCGCAGCCGCGGTCTCGCACCGTCATCACCACTCTCCGGCGCACCTTGCTGCCCTCGTCCGAATCGCTCCCCTGCTCGGCTTGCGCTCGTTCCACCAAACCATCCACATGAATGGAGATCGCTCCCACCCATGGCGTAGCCTCCGCAGCATTCTTCACCAGGTTGGTCAGAATCCTCTCCACCGATTCCACCGCAACCGGCACCGGCTGGAAGGCCCCAATCCCACAGGAGACCTCGACCGCCCGCCCCGCCACTCGACTCAGCAGCCCCTTGCACCGATCGACCACATCCGGCAACACCGCCCTCTCGCGCGAGGCCTTCGAGCTCCCTCCCGCCCGCGCATGGTTCACCAACCGATCGATCATCGCCCAACTGCGATCGCTCAGCATGCGCAGCTCCGAGGCGTACTCGCGATGCTCCTCATGCAGCACGCCGGGCATCGCCAGCAGGTCCGAGTAGAGGCTCAACGCCCCAAGCAGATTGCCCGCGTCGTGCGCCAGCCCCGCGCCTTCGGCTATCTCCGCGACCTCCCGCCGAGAGGCCGGCGGCACCAAGCCGAGCCGAACCGCCGGCATCGCCGATCCACGCAAACTCATCTCGCGCGTGACGTGACGAAGCGCAGCAAACTTCCCCCAATCGAGATTCTCTGAGCTGAAGTTGATTTCCGTGGCATGCGTGCTCGCGGTTGCCTGCATACTTGCTGTTCCACCGTTCTCCTGTCCCGTCTTCTACTTTGGGCAGGTGCACTTCTGTAATCACTTCGCGTGCCAAACTGGAACTCCTCTCTAAGTGCTTGCGTCAGAGCAACTAACAGCATCATCCTAACGCGCGTTCCTGATTCAGGGATTCCCAAAAAAGAACTGCACCCTACAACTTTCGCTGAAGAATCAACAAAAGCCCGGTTTTCTCACTGTTCCCAAACTGAAACCATTCCCAATTCGGTACGCCTCACCGTCTTCTGCAGTGCCATCTTCTCCAGTTCACCCGAGCTTTGTTGATCGCCCTTCCAGACACCGACTCTCCTTCCCCGCATGTCCTTGCCTTCGAGGGAGCGCAACTATAATCGAGCGATGTCCGCTGCCCCGCCTCACTCCCAGCTCTTCCGTCCCGATCACCGCGCGGCCGACGCTCTTCGCACCACCCGCATGACGCCTCACTATGTCGCCATGGCAGAAGGCTCCATCCTCATCGAGTCCGGCCACACCCGAGTCCTCTGCAACGCCACCATCGAGCAGGGTGTCCCCGGCTGGCTGCGCAACTCCGGCCGCGGCTGGGTCACCGCCGAGTACGGCATGCTGCCTCGCGCCACCCTCACCCGCACCGCCCGCGAATCGGAGCGCGGCAAGGTCGGCGGCCGCACCCACGAGATCCAGCGTCTCATCGGGCGCTCCCTCCGCAGCGTCGTCGACATGAAGGCGCTCGGCGAGCGCACCATCATCCTCGACTGCGACGTCCTGCAGGCCGACGGAGGCACCCGCACCGCCGCCATCACGGGAGCCTGCGCCGCTCTCGCCCTCGCACTCGGCAAACTCGTCAAAGCCGGAACCCTCAAGACCTCGCCACTCAAACAGATGGTCGCCGCCACCTCGGTCGGCATCGTCGATGGCAACGTCCTGCTCGATCTCTGCTACGAGGAAGATTCGCGCGCCGCCGTCGATATGAACGTCGTCATGCTCGCCTCCGGCGGTCTGGTCGAGACGCAGGCCACCGCCGAACGCGACTCCTACACCCGAATGCAGCTAGGCCAGATGCTCGACTTCGCCGAACAAGGCATCCGCGAACTCCTCGCCGCACAGCAAGCCACTCTCGAAGCCGCGCAGTAGCTTAGGTCCTGCCGGACGGACCTCCTGCGCGGAGGGCGGTCACTTCGTGACGCGTATACCCTTGTCTTGTCGGACCTAGCAGCACTGTCCTCCCATTGATCGGCGTATGAATCTCTCCTTCCGACCATCGGGAACGCCACCCGAAGGGGTATACAAGTCACGAAGTGACCGCCCCGCGCGTAGCGGGCCCGTCCGGCAGGACCTATCCTTCAAGCCGCCTCGCGAACCCCAATCTTCGACTCTCCCGAAGCCGCCATCTCGAGCGCAGCCACCCGTCCCGGCCGCACCATCCGCGCCAACAGCATATCTTCCATCACCAGCGCCGTCGCACACACCACAAAAGGAATCAGCTCCCCGAACACCCGCGTCTCAATCAAGATCCCATACACAAACATGAATCCAAGCCAAATCGGTACCAGCCAAAGCCACGCCCGCAGCCTCGGATCCGCAATGCGTCTTCGCGTCACCACCACGAACAGCAGCAGATACCCGCACGCGCTCAACAACTGCGGCCATGCCTGCGGCACCACCAGCGACTTCACATTCCAATCGATCCGCGGATAGAACTCCGATGCGTTCTGGGCAAACACATGCCGCAAAAAGATCTGCCACCCGGCCCAGCCCAGCGCCAACGGCACCACCACCCGCAGCGTCCTTCCCCGCAACACCAGCGGCCAACGCAGCCCCCCGCCCTCCACCGCCTCATTCAGCATATAGAGCGGAAGCAGCAGCAGCGTCGTCTCGCGGTTCAGCGTAGCCAGCACAAACAAACCCGCAAAGTAGATCCAATGCCATCGGAAATACATCAGGTACATCGCCGTCGCAAAGAACGCCAGACTCGGAAAGTCATAAATGAACCGGAAGTTCTGCACCGTATGCATCACATACGTAGCGCCGCACACCACCAGCAGCAGCGGATACACCACTGGCGTCAGCAGCTTCCGCCGCGAGCTTGCCTGATAGATCTTCGTCGCGAAATATCCCGTCAACAGGAGGCAAGCCACATCGATCGCCGCCTGCGCCAGCACCTCCGGCGCCACCGGCTTCGGGAACCAGAAGTGCGAACCCGCAAACGGCCTTGCAAGCCTTCTGAGCAACCCACTCTCGTGCGCCCACCGCATCGGCAGCATCATCAGGCTGCGCCCCTGAAACGGCATGCGCTCTCGCCCCTGCTCATACAGCAGCGTATTCACATAGGGGCGGGTCAGCCACAGATAACACCACACGAACTGGATCGTTGCAATCACATATACGCTGATCAGTCCGATCTTCTTCCGTGACATCTTTTGCGACTTCATCCCGCAACACCTCGTCAAAATCCGCAATGCCACAGGGCTTTCGGCAAGGGCAATGCACCGGCATGAAACCCGCATCAACAAATCGTTAGGATGGCCAGCGCCCACAGCAGGTTGCAGTTACTCTGCCCGAATCGCCAATCCGTTCCAGTCGCAACAAACAAAACCCGAGCTCATTCCTTCAACGAATCGCGAACGCTGCTCCTATTTGCCTGTAGAATCTCCTTCGCTGGCAAATTACCCAGGCGAAGGCAGGTATCTCTTTTGATCACGACCACCCAGCACCAAACCAGCACCCGGGACCCGCAGTCGACCGACATTCGCGCCATGAGCATCGCCACCGTGCTCTTCTTCATGTGGGGATTCCTCACCTGCCTCAACGACATCCTCATCCCCCACCTCAAGGGCATCTTCAGCCTCAACTACGGCCAGGCTCTCCTCGTCCAGTTCGCCTTCTTCTCCTCCTATTTCATCTTCGCTCTTCCCGCCGGCAAGCTCGTCGACTGGCGCGGCTACAAGCAGACCATGGTCATCGGCCTGATCGTCATGGCCGCCGGAGCACTGCTCTTTCTGCCCGCCGCCACCACCGCCTCCTTCCCGCTCTTCCTCTCCGCCCTCGTCATCCTCGCCGCCGGCATCACCGCGCTCCAGGTCTCGGCCAACCCCTACGTCACCAATCTCGGCCCCGTCGCCACCTCCGCCAGCCGCCTCAACCTCGCTCAGGCCTTCAACTCCCTCGGCACCACCGTCGCTCCCTTTTTCGGAGGCGCGCTGATCCTCGGCGCCGCGCAAGCCTCGCCCGAACGCCTCAAATCCTTCTCCGCCGCCATGCTTCAGACCTATCGCGCCCAGCAGGCCTCATCCGTGCGCTTGCCCTATCTCGGCATCGCTCTGATGCTTCTCGTCCTCGCCGTCGCCATCGGTCTCATCAAACTGCCCACCACCGACTTCACCCGCGACTTCCGCCCCGGCGAGCTCACCGCCTCCGCCGCCGGCAGCATCTGGCATCAGCCCTACCTGCTCATGGCCACTCTCGCCATATTCCTCTACGTCGGGGCCGAGGTCTCCATCGGCAGCTTCCTGATCAACTATCTCGGCTTGCCTCAGGTCTTGAGCCTCGACGAACAGACCGCCGCCCACTACGTCGCCTTCTACTGGGGCGGAGCCATGATCGGCCGCTTCATCGGCTCCTGGGTCCTCCGCTACATCAGCACCGGCAAAGCCCTCGCCGCTGCGGCCTTCATCGCCGGCGCGCTCGTCGTCACCACCATGCTCAGCCACGGCAATGTCGCCATGGTCAGCGTTATCGCCGTCGGCTTCTTCAACTCCATCATGTTTCCCAGCATCTTCACCCTCGGCCTGGCGGGCTTGGGCGAACTCACCAGCAAAGGTTCCAGCCTTATGGTTCAGGCTATCGTCGGCGGGGCGCTCCTTCCCCTCGCCGAAGGCCATCTCGCCGATCGCATCGGCGTTCAGCACGCCTTCATCATCCCCACCCTCTGCTACGTCTACATCGCCACCTTCGGCCTCATCGCCTCCCGCCGCAAAGACATCGACCAGAACCCAGCCGTCGCCCACTAGTTTAGTTGCCGGATGAGCTTTCAGATGCTGAACCCGCTGTTGCATCTGCTTTTCTTGTTATCATCCCCGGAGGGGATCTGCTGTTGTCCCTGCCTTACTGTGACCCAAGGATCTGCTGTTGTCCTTGCCTTACTGTCACCCAAGAATCTCTTGTTGTCCTTGCCTTTCTTGTTGTCATCCCCGGAGGGGATCTGCTGTTCTTTCAGCCCGGCGTACCCTCACTGCAGAATCGCTTCAGCTCGCGCCGAACCGCGACGTCAGCGCCGCGGGAAGCTTCTCATAGATGCCGCCGAAGCCTCCATTCGACAGAATAACGACGACATCTCCAGCCTGAAGCTGGGGAGCAAGATAATGCACGATTGCGTCTGCATCCGTGTGCAGCGAAGCCGGGATATGCTGCTGGTTGAGCGCGGCCACCACGTGCTCAGGAGCAAGCCGCTCAGCAGCGGGGATGTTCTCCGACGCGTACACCGACGCCAGAACGACGCGGTCAGCCAAAGCCAGGCTGTCGACCAGCTCCGCTTCAAAGACATTGCGCCGCAGTGTGTTGGAGCGCGGTTCGAGCACCGCCCACAGGCGACCGCCAGGGTATGATTCGCGCAACGCGCGCAGCGTCTCGCGAATCGCAGTGGGATGGTGCGCGAAATCATCGATGATAGTAACGCCGTCGACGACAGCACGCACCTCAAGGCGTCGCTTCACACTCTTGAAGTTCGCCAGCGCTTCGACAATTGCCTCGACAGGAACGCCCTGGCCGGCCGCCAGTGCCGCGGCTGCCGTGGCATTCAGCGCGTTGTGCTGTCCAGCCATGGCAAGCGTGAGCTCGGCGAAAATATGCCCCTCGCGCCAAAGTCTCCACTGCGTCACCGGTCCTTCGTGCGTCAGGTCGGTTATCCGCCAATGCGACTCCAGCGCAAATCCGTAGCGCTCCACCGGACAGAATGCCTTTGTAACACATTCAGTCACATTCTCACTCGCATCGAACGCGACAATCCGCCCCCGCCCCGGGACAAGATTCACCAGGCGTTTGAACGCTGTCTTTACGGCAGCGAGATCGGCGTAGATATCCGCGTGATCGAACTCGACGTGCGTGAGAATCAGCGCGTCCGGAAAGTAATGCAGGAACTTGGGTCCCTTATCGAAGAAGGCTGTGTCATACTCATCGCCTTCGAGCAGGAAGGGACGCGTCGCACGCACCCTGAAGCTCGCGCCGAAGTTTTCTGCGACGCCGCCGATCAGAAACGATGGCTTCAGCTCTGGATTCGCGCGGCCCGCCACCTCATAGATCCAGGCCAGCATGCTCGTGGTCGTCGTCTTGCCATGTGTGCCCGCGACCACCAGCGGCTCCCGGCCGGGCAGAAACTCATCGTGCAGCACCGCCGCCATCGAGGTAAACGGAATGCGTTCATCAAGCACATATTCCAGCTCCACATTGCCCCGCGAAATTGCATTTCCCACGATGACCAGGTCGGGGCGAGGTTTCAAGTTCGCCGCTGCGTACGGCTCGTGAATGGGAATGTGCATCGCGGCGAGCTGCTCGCTCATCGGCGGATACGCCGCCGTGTCAGATCCCGAGATACGGTGCCCCAGTTGCTGCAGCATGCCGGCCAGCGAGGCCATCGCCGTGCCGCAGATGCCGATCAGGTGAATGTGTTTCGGAGCTGACTGAGGATTTGCCATAACGTACAAGATGAAAGCTTAGACCGTGACACCGGCTTCGAGAAGGTGCAGCTTTGGGTTCTCTGACTCCGTCAGGTCGAGCGAGACGGCAATGCCCAGAGGCAGAGTAACGTTCCGCCCGCTGACGTGTCCGCTGCGAAGACCGATCGCGATCGGTCCACGAAAATCCTTCAGAGCGTACCGAAGCGCCTCATCAAGATAATCTTCCTGACCGCCCTCAACGCACTGCCGCATATCGCCAAAGACAATCCCTGTGACGCGATCGAGCAATCCGGCGTAGCGCAGGTGGAGGATCATGCGATCCCACTGATAAGGCTTCGTGCCAATGTCTTCCAGAAAAAGAAGACTCGGAGCGTCCATGCGGGGAGCGTAGGGTGTACCCAGCGCCTCGACATAGATCGAAAGGCAGCCGCCGGTAAGCACGCCCTCAGCGCGGCCTGGGCGCAGAATACGTAAACCATCTGCTGAGCCAAGCTCCCATGCATCAGCTCGATGCAGACTGTGACTCCAGCTTGCCTGATCGAACCCATCTTCGCGCGAGAAATCAGCCGCAGCCATCGGGCCGTAAAACGTGACGAGCTTGGCTTCGTTGTGCAGCCACACGTGAAGCGAGGTGTGATCGCTGTAGCCGATGAACGGTTTGGGATTGGCGCGTATGAGAACAGAGTCGAGATGAGGAAGCAGTTCGGCGGATCCCCAGCCGCCGCGCGTACACAGGATCGCGTCAATCGCAGGATCGGCGAACGCCTCATGCACATCCCGGACGCGATCTCGCACCGAACCCGCGTAGTAGAGAGGCCCGCGATCAAGAGCGTGGGGAGAGAGAACACATTTGTAACCGCGACGGGTCAGCTGAGCGATACCCTCCTGAACCAGTTCGGGCTTGGGTGTACTGGCCGGTGACAGGACGGCAAGCGTCGCTCCGGAGTACAGCGCACGAGGCTTGGTAAGCGAGCGCATCATGTCCCGAACACCTCGCCGGTGCAGACGATCTCAGCCGGGCCGGTCAGGAGCATCGCGGCGCCGGGGGCGGCCCATACCGTCCGCTGTGATCCTCCTTCGGCCATCGCTGTAAGCTCGCGGGCGGAATTGCGCAGCGCCATGGCAGCGGCAGAACTCGCGCAGGTGCCCGTGCCCGACGACGTGGTCGGTCCGCAGCCGCGCTCATAGATCCGGAAGGCGATCTCGTCGCGATTCAGGACGCGGACGAACTCCACATTCGTGCCGTGCGGAAAGAGCGGGCTCACGCTGATCTTCGCTCCAAGCTCCTGCCACGTGTGTCCGTGGCTACTGAAATCTTCGCTATCCACGAAGAGGACAAAGTGAGGATTGCCCACATTGACCATCGCACCCTCAATCGTCAGAGCAGCGCTGCCTTCCCCTTCGGCGAGAACAATAGTCCGCGGCATTACGCGGGGAATCCCCATGTCAGTCTCAATCCAATAGACCGGCGGCTTCGCTTCTACGACTCGGCAAGTGCGCAGGCCGCCATGAGTGCCGAGCGCGACCTCGTTCTTGCCTTCGCTTTGAGCGAGCCACGCCGCGACGCAGCGGGTGCCGTTGCCGGAGAGTTCGGCCTCGCTTCCATCGGCGTTGAAGAGCCGCAGAAATACCTCGCCATGGGTCTTCCGGTCGAGGAACTCCACGCCATCCGCCCCGATGCTCGTGTTGCGCGCACACAGCTTGTGGGCGAGCTCAGCATGGCGCCGCCGCGCGTACGAATCTTCAACGATCAAAAAGTCGTTGCCGCAAGCGTGCGCTTTGACGAAGGGAATCATGCTCGTCTTATTGTGCCTTAGATTGTTTCTTAGACAGCTGTTGACTCCATCTCGCACCGGCATTACTTCTTGGGGCTTGGACGATCGGACCTGTAGATGCGCGCGCACGGCTGGCCAGTCGTGCAGAGGATCGAGAGTTCCGTCAGCCCTTGCGGATGTGCCGCGACCGCAGCCGAGACGGGATCGCCCGCAATCGCGACGACGTAGGCCGCGTGATCGGCAGGCGCAGCAAGCGCCGCATGAAAGCTGTCGTAGTCGCCTTCATTGATGGTCTGACGAAGCGGAATACCGGCATCCTCCAGCGCACCGACGTGCTCCGAGTTGTACATCAGAATCATCGAGCCATCAGGAAACAGCTTAAGCTGGCGCCCGAGAGCCTCCTCAAACGGAATACGCGTCGTCGCATTCACCAGCCCCTCTTTCAAAACCAGCGGCGTGCTGTGCAGCATGCCCACCGTATTCAGCGCAATCGCAACCAGAGCGAAAGGCTGCAGCAGCCGCCGGAAAAGTGGTTGAGATTTGCTCCAGCGCTGCTCCAGCCATGCCACAGCGACAAACCCGAACAGAGCAAGCGCAGGGAGAAGTTCCATGCCGTACCGCGAGTTGTAATATGCATGCGGCCAGAGCTGCGGAATAAAGATCGGCACCGAGCCATAGGCGATCGAATACACGTAGAACGGCAGCGGAATCCACAGCAGCAACGCGGAGAGCGCCAGCCGTCGCCGAATGGCGAGGTAGACGCCCGCAACAGCCGCCGCCATGACCAGGAAGCCGGTCTCCCAGAACGCCGCGTCCACCTGCGCCGTGCGCGTATAGAAGAGCAGCGCCCACGCCGGATTGTGCCAGCCGCGATGATGATGGCCATTCGGCGGCATCGTCTTCTTCTCAATCGCCGCGGCGGAGTATGGCCCGCGTAGGAAGTCAAGCGGATCGTGCATGAAGTGCTGGTTGTAAGCCAGCCAGCTGATCGGACCCGCGATGGCGAGCAGGGTGAAGATAGCAAAGGACGGGTTAAGTCTGCGGAACAGATCCGGACTGCGAAAAATCCTGTAGGCCACGATGCACCAGACGCACGCGCCGAGAATCCATCCGTCGTACCGGGTGTACACCGAGCCGAGAATCAACAACCCGAGCAGAATCATGCGGCGTCCCGCGGCTCCGACCTGCGCCGCGTCAAGCGCCGCGACACACTCGAGCGTGAGCTCCGTCGTCCACAAAAACAGCGCGAGGAAGAGCGGCTCCGTCATCGCGGTTGTCGAGAGATAGAGGAGGTTTGGATTGAGCCCGTAGAACGCCGTCGCAGCTACCGCCCAGCGCGGCACGAGAACGCGCCGGGCCAGGCAATACATGCCGATGACGCTGAGGATGTAGCAGATCAACGACGGCCACGCTCCCGCAAGCCCGTTCTGCCACCAGTCGAGCCGCTGCACGAACGGCAGCATCAGCAGATGCGGAAGCGGAAGCCAGACCCCGCCGAGCTGCACCAGCCCCGGGTTCCGCGAGTCCAAAATCCGCCGCGCAATCCCAAGGTGGGCGACCGCATCGCCGTAGAGAAGAACGTAACCGCGCGTGAAGGAAAGGATCAGCGCAACAAAGGAAACAAGCACCGCCGCCATTGATACGGGAAAAATGTCTTCGCGCGTAGCCGGCCGCACCTGGTCGGGATCGGACGGCGCAGCCGCTGAAGCTCCGGCACGCGCGGATCCCATAAGCCGCTGTGCGCGAGACGGTCTAGACCTCCGCATGCTCAAGGTGAGAGATCTCACGGAACAATTTGAAGCGTTCATCGATCTCTTCCCGGGACACACTTTGAAGCCGCTCGGTGCCGAACCGTTCCACCGCGAATGAGCCCATCACGCCGCCATAGAACATCGCCGTCCGAAAGACAGCTGGCGTCAGCGTCGTCTGCGAGGCGAGATAGCCGTAAAAACCCCCGGCGAACGAATCTCCCGCTCCCGTCGGGTCGACCACCTCCGCCAGTGGCAGAGCCGGCGCGCGAAACGGGTGAGTCCTCTTCACGCCTGGGAAGGACCGGTCGCTGAAGAAAGCAGTCGCGCCGTACTCGCCGTGCTTGACCACCAGCGTCCGCGGGCCCATGGCAAGCACCTTTTCCGCAGCGCGAACCAGATTGCGTTCCCCAGCGAGCATTCGCGCCTCACCATCGTTGATCAGCAGCACGTCTAACTCGCGCAGTACCTTCGCCAAATTCGCCGCATGGTCCGCGATCCAGTAGTTCATCGTGTCGCCGCAGACCATCTTCACCTTCGGCATCTGGCCGCGCACACGGGCCTGGAGAACGGGATCGATGTTGGCCAGAAACAGATACTCGCTGTCCTTATACGCATCGGGAATCTTTGGGTCGAAGGTCTCAAAGACGTTCAGGTCAGTGCCGAGCGTCTTCGCCTCGTCCATCGTGCCCGAGTAGGAACCCGTCCAGTGAAAGCTCAGCCCGTTTGAGTGTTCGATTCCCTCAATGTCGATCTTATGCCTGGTAAAAACAGCCTCATGCTCGGACGTGAAGTCCTTGCCGACGACAGCGATCACCCGGACCGGCGTGAAGTAGCTCGCGGCCAGGGAGAAGTGCGTCGCTGCGCCGCCAAGGCAGTTGTCCACTCGGCCATGGGGCGTTTCGATATTGTCGAATGCTACCGATCCTACGACCAGAATTGCCATAAACTCCTTTGCACTGCAATGGTCCTAAGCAATTTTGTGCTTGACTTGGTTACAAAATATGTCGCGTGCGTCGCTCACACGTACTTGTCCAGGAGAAGCGCTAGTTTCTGCCTGGTCTCTGCCGGAATCGCCTTACGGTCGGTGAGGATGGCGTACTTGAGCGCGTCCGCGCACGCACACCTCCTCGCGCTCGGCATCGCGGCTACGGCGCTGCGAACTACCTTCGAGGCATGATCAGCATTCTGGTGAAGCACGGCGACAACCTGATCCACCGTGACATCGTCGTGGCCTTCGCGCCAGCAGTCGTAATCGGTAACCATCGCCAGAGTCGCATAGCAGATCTCCGCCTCGCGGGCGAGCTTCGCCTCCTGCAGGTTGGTCATCCCGATCACATCAGCGCCCCAGCTGCGGTAAAGATTCGATTCTGCGCGCGTCGAAAACTGCGGGCCTTCCATGCAGACGTACGTGCCGCCGGTCTTGCCCACGACGCCCACCGCATCGCAAGCCTGCTGGAACACCGAAGCGACCGTCGCACACACAGGATCCCCAAAGGCCACATGGCCGACGATACCCTCGCCAAAAAAAGTTGAAACACGAGCGTACGTGCGATCGATGAATTGGTCCGGGATCACGAAGTCGGTAGGCTTGTGCTCCTCCTTGAGCGATCCCACTGCAGACACTGAAAGAATACGTTCCACTCCAAGCATCTTCATGGCGAAGATATTCGCCCGGAAGTTTAGCTCACTCGGTAGAATGCGGTGACCGCGTCCGTGGCGCGCAAGGAAGGCGACACTGCGCCCTTCCAGTTCACCAACGGCCAAGGCGTCAGAGGGCTCTCCAAACGGGGTAGAAACGCGCTCTTCGCTGACATTGCTGACTCCCGGCATGGCATACAGGCCGCTGCCTCCAATGATCCCGATCTCTGCCTTCTTCAAAACGTAAATGCTCCTCTGACCATGCCAATGTGGGATTCTACTTCGCCCCTGGTGAAGTATATCGCTCAAAAGTAGCGCGGGTCAGGTCGCCCATCGACGCGTACAGATGCGCCATCGCGAGCGCAGGCTCCCGCAGCGAAAACACAGGAGGCGCGGCCGCTTGCCGTATCGGCCCGATCGGCTGCGCGCTCGCAATCTCGTCGCGCAGCTTGCGGGCAAGAGCCAGGGCAAATCCTTCGCCCACAAACACGCTGCTGCCGCTTCGCGAAACCAGCACATCGCCTTCGCTGGTCGAGTAGACAAGCTCGTCATCCCCCGCCGCCTCGTCCTTCGCGCGCTCGACCACCCCATCGTACTTGCGCGGTATCTGCGTCGCATACACGTGCATAAACGATCGCGCCGAGTCCGCGTTCTTCCAGCGCGAGTAGTACAGCAGCGCCAGCGACGCGGTCGAACCCTTCTCCGCTGCGGTCACCGCCGACTTTCGCTGCGCCGCGTAATAGATGCCGCCATTCCACTCCGGCGAGAGCGCCGCGGCGATGTCCCGGCCGCCGAACAACTCCGTCAGAATGCGCACATCCAGTTCGCCCATCACGCCGATGTCGTACGGCCTGTACTCCGCATCGAGCAGAGGGTGGATATCCGGCAACCGGAGAACCGGCACAGGGGTGTGCGCCATGAAGGCATTCGGGTGCATGATCTCGAAGCTCGAAGAAGGCGGCTTGGCCAGCACATCCGCGAACGCCGCCTGCTTGCCCGCCTTGACCAGCACCGCCTGCTCGAAGCTTAGACCATACGTGTAGGGAAACAGCAGCGACTGCTGCAGCAGCAGAGGAGCCCGCGCCATCACAGGCGATCCGCTGGTATCGCTCGCCTGGTCCTTGAATCGAGCCGCCAGGCCCGGCGCGTCCGCAATCGTCTTGCCCGTGGACCGCAGCGTGTAGTCGATGAACACTGCCATCGCTTGGCCCTCCGCCACCGCCTCGCGCGCCGTATCGGCCTCGTCCACCTGGATGTGCTCGTTGTCTTGCTGCACATTATGCGACGTATCGTTCAGGCTGGTCTCAGACCACTTCGTCAAGTCCACCTTCTGATCCTGCAGCGCATGCGTCAGCTCATGCGCAAGCACCGGCTTTTGCTCATCCGCCGGAATCCAGTCGAGCAGATTGACCGTCTTCGTCTTGTTGTCGTAAAAGCCGGCAATCTGCTCGGAAAGCAGCGAAAGCAGAAAAGGACGAAGCTGGAAGTCGCGATCGAGCAGGCCGAACTTCTTCAGCACAACTTCGGACTGCTCCAGCCGCTGCGCTCCCTTGTCTTCCTCGAACTTCTCACGGAGATACCGCGTAATCTCGTCGCGTGAGATCAACTTGCGTTTGACCGTGTGATCGACTGGAAGTCCGGAGTCCGAGCTGGCGAACTTGAGAATGGAATCGACCGAGCGAAATAGTTCCTCAGCCTGCGCCTTCGTCATCGGCGGCTGATTCTCCTGCCCCTTCGCCGTCGAACCAGCCCCCGAACTCGTCCCAGGAGTCGCCGTCTGTGGCGCTTGCGGCGCCGGTGCGGTTTGCGCCGGCTCGGCGGCAGCGGCCGATTGGCTCGCGCATGCCGCCAATCCTGCAGCAAGAAGCCCGACGGCTGCGTAGTGTCGTGTCCATCTGCCGCTTCTGCTCACTTTGCGTTGATACATAAACCTCTCGATCGATCGCTATAATCAAGTGTACGCAAGTTTGCCCGCGCGCCTCGCCATGACATCCGCTGCACAATCCGGGACCCCCGCTTCGCACGCGGAAAAGACCGCTGCCGAGCTCGACACGCTGCTGCGCGGAGCAGGCCTCTCGCCGCTGCGGCATAGCGGCTGGATCTGCGTCACCGGCGAAGACCGCGTGCGCTGGCTCAACGGCATGGTCACCAACTCAGTCCAGCATCTCGCGCCCGGCGAAGGAGCCTACAACTTCTTCCTCAATGCGCAAGGGCGGATTCAAGGAGATGGCACCATCTTCCAGGCACCTGCAGAAGACCCTGCACAGCAGGACGCGCTCTGGATCGAGACCGCACGCGAGCAGGTCGCCGGCCTGATGTCGATGCTGGACCACTTCATCATCATGGACGATGTGGAGCTTCGCGACGTGAGCGCCGAGTGGTCGGGGCTTCTGATCGCAGGACCGCAGGCCGCGTCTGTGATGAACAAGATCGGAATCGCCAGCCATCCAGCGAGGCCCCCTGCTATCCACACCGCAGCTTGGAAAAACGCTCGAATCCAAGTCATCCATGCCTACAGCCCGCTCGTTCCGCGCTACGAAATTTGGACTCGCAACACCGGGCACGCCGCTCTCGCCTCCATCTCCGAAGCATTGCAGCAAGCGGGAGCCATCCCCTTCAAACCCGAGACTCTCGAACAGCTGCGCATGCTCGAAGGAACGCCGCTTTATGGCGTGGACATGCGCGACCGCGAACTCCCGCAGGAGACCGGCCAGCAGCGCGCACTCCACTTCTCCAAGGGATGCTACCTCGGCCAGGAGATCGTCGAGCGGATTCGCTCGCGGGGCAGCGTGCACCGCACCTTCGGCGGCTTTCGTCTTGAAGGAGAATTGCCTGCAGCCGGCGCCACACTCGAGGTCGAGGGCAAAGCCGTAGGCGAGTTGACCAGCGTGGCCGCCATCCCTCTCTCGCCTTCCTCGCAGACTCCCGCCGCATTCGCGCAGCTTGCGCTCGGCTACGTCAGGCGCGAAGCCGTCGAGCGAGGTTTGCCTCTCGCTTACCCAGGCGGTATCGCCATCCCCGTCGCGCTGCCGGTCGCGCTGTCCTCCTTGGCCGCTGCAGCTTCGCGCCATCGTCCTGCATCTGAACTATCGGAAAGAGTGTGAATCATGCCTGAGCAGAACAAGCCCTTCGTCATCACCGATCGCCGCCGCTTCAACGCCGAGGGAGAGCTGCGGCCCGACGCCGACCCGTCCCCCGCGCGCGAAGAGCGCCGGCCGGCCGAGACCGCAGCCGCCGCGCAGCCGGCACCTGCTCCGCCGGCAGCCCCCGAAGCGCCTGACGCTACGGCCGAGCCCGAGCTGCCGCCCCCGCCCACCGCCGAGCAGAACGACCAGGCCAAACGCGCCTATGAGATGACCGCCGACCGCCTCGAGACCGCCATCCGTTCCGCCAACCCAGGCATGGACCACCCGCCTGCGATGAGCTTTGAGCAGTTGGTCCAATCCGTCTATCTCACCGCCATCATGCAGCTTGGCGGCACCGCGCAGGAAGGCCAGCAGCCTCAGGTTGACATCCTCGGCGCGCGCCAGAGCGTCGACATGCTTGCCGTGCTTGAAGAAAAGACCAAAGGCAATCTCTCCACCGACGAATCCAGGATGCTCGCCAGCGCGCTCTTCGAATTGCGAATGGCCTTTCTCGAAATTACCCAAGCCCTCGCGCGGCAGGCGGCAGCCAAAGCCCCGGCAGGCGCTCCACTGCGGTCCGGTCCCTCCGGCCCCAGCGTCGTGCGCTGAGCAGCCACGCCGACGCGATGGAAGCTACCCTCACCTTTCTCGGCACCGGCACTTCGATGGGCGTGCCCACTCTAGGCTGCGAATGTGCGGTCTGCACCTCCACCGACCCCCACAACCGCCGCACCCGGCCCTCCATCCGCCTCGAGTACAGCGGCCATGTCGTCCTCGTCGACACCGGGCCCGACTTCCATGCGCAGGCCTTGCGCGAGGGTGTGCGTCGCGTCGACGCCGTGCTCTACACCCACGGCCACGCTGATCACGTTCTGGGCTTCGACGACCTCCGCCCGCTGAGCTTCCGCGTGCAAGGCGGTCTGCCTATCTATGCCGACGACGCAACCGCCAGGAACATCGAACGCATCTTCGAGTACACCTTCCGCACCGAAGATCGTTATCCCACCAGCGCGCGCGTCGAGATTCACCGCATCGACCCCGCTCCTGGCGCAGGCTTCGATCTCTTCGGCGCCTGCTTCCGGCGAGTTCCGGTAAATCACGGCCGCCAGGAGATCACAGGGTATCGCTTCGGATCCGCTGCCTACCTCACCGACATGAGCGACATTCCCGCCGGCAGTCTTGCCCTGCTCCAAAATCTCGACGTCCTCGTTCTGGACGCCCTTCGGCGCGAACCCCACCCCAGCCACTCGCATCTCGATAAATCCGTCGCGCTGGTCGAGCAGCTCAAGCCGCGCCGCGCCTTCTTCACCCACATGAGCCACGAGCTCGATCACGACACCACCGAGGCCGGCCTTCCCCCGCACATCCGCCTGGCCTACGATGGCCTTCAACTCAAATTTGAGATCGCTTGATGCAGATATTCCGCCAGCTTTCCGACATTCCCGCCGGCTTCGGGCCTTCGATCGCCACCATCGGCAACTTCGATGGCGTGCATCGCGGACATCAGTGGGTCATCTCGGAGGTAATTGCGCGAGCCCGCGAGACCGGAGCGCGATCTGTCGCCATCACCTTCGATCCGCATCCTGCGCGCGTCCTTCGCCCCGCATCGGTTCAGCCGCTCATCACTCCACTCGATCAGAAACTCGAGCTGCTGAAAGCAACCGGACTCGATGCCATCCTGGTGCTCGCCTTCACACAGGAGTTCTCCCGCAAGAGCGCACGCGACTTCGCCTCTGAAGTGCTCGAGCAGAGCCTCGGGGTCATCGAGCTGCACGAGGGGGAGAACTTTCGCTTCGGCTATCAGGCCGAGGCGGGCGTGGAGAGCCTGCAAACCCTCGGCGCCGAACTAGGATTCACCGTCCGCGTCTATCAGCCGCGCAACCTCCGGAGCGAGGCGGTATCGTCCACCCTCGTCAGGCGCATGATCGCGGCCGGTGACGTGAGCCACGTGCGCGCTCTGCTCGGCCGCAGCTTCGCCGTCTCCGGCACCCCGGCCTCCGGACGCGGATACGGCGCCCGCTACACCGTGCCGACCATCAATCTTGCTCCATATGACGAACTGCTCCCGGCAAACGGCGTCTACATCACTTCGCTCACCGTCGGAGCAGGCGCGGCCGGAGAGACCTTCGACGCCGTCACCAACATCGGCAACCGGCCCACCTTCGGAGCCGACTCCTTCGCCGTCGAGTCGCACCTGCTGAACTTTCATCCCATCGCGCTCGAACAGAACACGCCCCTGACGCTGACCTTTCTACATAGACTGCGCGCCGAAATGCGCTGGCCTAATCCCGAAGCCCTGAAAGACCAGATTGGCCGCGACGTCCGAGCCGCCAACCGATTCTTCCGTCTCTGCCGCGCACTCGCTGCGAAAACATCGAGCGCACACCCAAACGAGCGCCTGCTGATCTCTTAAGTCGAAACCACCCTTGCTGAACCCTTTGTTTGCCCCTGCTTTTCTTGTTGTCATCCCCGAAGGGGATCTGCTGTTGCCGTGGCCTTTCTTGTTGTCATCCCCGGAGGGGATCTGCTGTTGCCCGCTGGACGACATTCACCGCGGCACCGCTCCAATCCCATTCGGATGCAGCGTGGCGCTAGAGCCACCCATACCGGCCTCCCCAATGACAGCCGGTGGCTTCTTCCCCTTCTCCACCACCCCGTTTGCAGCTACATTCAACTGCTTCTTCGGAGCGCCCGCAGCCGGAAACATCTCGTCCGGTTTGCCCGCGATCGCTGCGCGCATAAAAGCCATCCACATCGGCAAAGCCGCGCGCGCTCCCGTCTCCTTTTCGCCGAGCGACTGCCCATTGTCATACCCGATCCACGTGCCGCACGTCACCGAAGGCGAGAACCCCACAAACCACGCATCGGTGTAGTCGTTCGTGGTGCCCGTCTTGCCCCCCAGCGGATGCTTCAACTGCAGCGCCGCCGCGCCCGTTCCCTGACGAACCACCGCCTGCAGAAGCTGCATCATCGTCCTCGCCGTGTCGACGGAGAGAACTTCCGACACCGCCGCCGGCTTCTCATCCAGAGGAAGCCCATTCGCCTGCGACACCTTACGAATGTAGTGCGGCTCGATCAGTATACCGTCGTCGGGAAACACGCTGTATGCCCCCACCTGCTCGGCCAGCGTGATCCCTGCTGACCCGATCGCCACAGGAAGAAACACGGGAATGTTGCTTGTGATCCCGAACCGATGCGCCGTCTCGATCACCTTGCGAATCCCGTAGCGTTCCGCCAGCTTCAGCGCCGGAATATTGCGCGATTCGGCAAACGCGCTCAACAGCGTCATCGGGCCCGCGTAGTTGCCCTCGTAGTTGTGCGGCGTGTACGGACCGCTCGGCGTCGGGAAAGTAGTCGGCCCGTCAACGATGATGTCCGTCGGCTTCGCCCCGGCTTCCATCGCCGTCGTATAAACATATGGCTTGAACGACGAGCCCACCTGCCGCTGCGACTGGGTGGCGCGATTGAACTGCGACAACGCAAAATCGCGCCCGCCCACCATCGCAATCACCTCGCCGCTCGCGTTATCGACCGCCATCATCGAAGCCTGCGCGCCGGAGTCCTGCTGAAGCGAGGCCCGCAGCGTGCGTCCAGGCGAGATCGATTCCACACGCACGTAGACAATATCTCCCACATGGAGAAAGCTGTCGGCGGCCTCGTTCTGCGTCCATCTCCAGTCCTCCGGCGTAAGCTCCACCTGATCCAAGCCGAGCTTCACGGTGGCTCTCTTCGGCGTCACTGCCGTCACCAGGCCATGCACATAGCTGCCGGTCTCCACCGGCCGGACCCAGTCCGGATGGCGATAGCTCTCGAGATCCACTTGC
Source organism: Edaphobacter sp. (assembly GCA_965277545.1). Classification (GTDB taxonomy): domain Bacteria; phylum Acidobacteriota; class Terriglobia; order Terriglobales; family Acidobacteriaceae; genus Edaphobacter. The sequence continues at coordinate 2,375,640 of OZ255826.1, read as the reverse complement.
TCGATCACCACGTTCGGCAAGCCGCCCTTCCAGCCGTGCCGGCGCTCGTATGCCGCGACGCCGTCGAGCACCGCCTGATTCGCCACCCGCTGCAGACTAAGGTCCAGCGTCGTATATACCCGCAGCCCCGCGCCATGCACCTGCTCGACGCCATACTCCTTCTCCAGCTGGCGCCGCACCTCTTCGACAAAATACGGTGCGATGCTGTTCGCCGGAGGCTCGATGCTCAGGCCCAGCGGCGCAGCCTTTGCCGCCTCTTCCTGTTGCCGCGTAATCCTGCCGTCGGCGTACATCTCGCTCAGCACCAGGTTGCGCCGCTTCAGCGCCCGCTCCGGGTTGCGCAACGGCGAGTAGGATTCAGGCCCCTTCGGCAGAGCCGCCAGCAGCGCCGCCTCGGGCAGCGAAAGATCGCGCGCATGCTTGCTGAAGAAGTACTCCGAGCCCGCCTCGAATCCATACGTGCCGTGGCCCAGGTAGATCTGGTTCGCATACAGATCGAAGATCTGCTGCTTGGTAAAGCGGCGCTCGATCTGGACGGAGAGGAATATCTCCTGCAGCTTGCGCCCATACGTCTTCTCGGACGAGAGAAAGAGATTGCGCGCCAGCTGCATCGTCAGCGTGGAGGCACCCTGCGCGCGTCCGTTCGAATGCAGATCGCGGTACGCCGCCGCAACCGCGCGAAACAGATTGACGCCCCAGTTGCTCTCAAAGCTCTTGTCTTCGATCGAGAGAATCGCCTGGATCAGCACCGGCGGAAACTCCGAGTACGGCACCACCACACGGCGCTCGAGCGCGAACGAGCCGAAGACCTGGCCATGCACATCGAGCAGCTCCGTCGTAGTATTCGGGCGATACCGCGCCAGGTCGTCCATCTGCGGCAGGTCAATCGAGTACACGAACATCAGGCCGCAAAGGCCGCCGAACACCGCTGACAATCCGAGCAGCAGAAAGAAGGTCACTCGCCGGGCCATGCGCCGACTGGGATAGTCCGGTCCGGTCAGCGTGGCGCGCCGAAGAACCTGCTTCCATTGCGGCTCTTCGCGCCGGCGACGCGTTCTAGGATCGCGGCTGTAGAGGCTCTGCACGCCTTCTCACGATAGCATGCGCCCGAGTCCCTTCAGCCACGCCAAACGCCGCACCTAGAAAGACAAAACGACAGCGCTATCCCGCGTCTTTGCTCCTGCTTTTCTGGATGTCCACCCCGAAGTCCAAGTCAACATCGCCTGCACTCAGTCTTGGCACCTGCTTTTCTGGTTGTCATCCCCGAAGGGGATCTGCTGTTGCATCTGCCCTGTCAACGAACAGAATGACACCAGCAGTGTTACATCCGCCGATTACTAAAGCCTCTTGCCAACAAATCTGCCGGCTCCCCGCGCTGGGGTCCGCCCACGTCGCCCTGTCTTAAGCCGGCTTGTTCTTCAGCAAATCCAGCGCCTTGCTCAACTGTTCGTCCACCGTCACGCTCGGCTTATGCAAAGGCGGTTGAGCGGTCGTCCCGGTCGTTTGATCTTCAACCGTCTCCTCGTCGTCGGTGCTGTTGTTCGAGGCCACCGTCACATTCGGCGTCACCCCGTCCTCCTGCAGCTTCTTGCCATCCGGCGACTCGTACTTCGCCACCGAGAGAATGATCGCCGCGCCATCCGGCAGCTCAAACGTCTTCTGCTGCGCGCCTTCGCCGAACGTCCTTTCGCCCACCACCTCCGCGCGCTTGTTATCGAGCAGCGCCGCCGCCGCCAGCTCCGCCGGCCCCGCAGTGCCCCGATTCACCAGCACCACCACCGGCGCCGTCGCATTGATCGCCTTCGACGGCTCAGCCATAAACGTCTGCTTCTCCACCTTCTGCCCTTCGAGCATCGCAATCGTCCCCGAGCTCAGGAAAAAGTTTGCCAGCCGCGTCGCCTCGCCCATATCTCCCGAGGCCACATCCCGCAGATCGAGCAGCACCTTCTTGTTGTTGTTCTTGGGCATCGCCTTCAGCCTGGCCTCGATCTGCTGCACATGCTCGTGATCCAGCACCCCAGGCTTCAGAGAAAGAATCGTCGCGTTCTCGTACATCGTCTCGGCCACCGGCGGAGGCGGCGTCGCCACCCGAATCATCACCACCTTATCCGGTGCCGCCTTGCGTGGGCGAACCACCGCAATCGTCAGCTCCGAGCCCGTCTGGCCTTCGAGCAGCCGCTGAATCATCGCCAGCGAAAGATCGCGCGTGTCCTGCCCGCCAATCGCCTCGATGATGTCCCCATCTGTCAGCCCCGCCTTGTCCGCCGGGCTGTTCGCCACCACGGAAACCACCGTCGCATACCCATAGCGCTTCGAGACGTTGATCCCCACCTGCGCCTTGCCGCCCCTGTCGTCCTTGTACGCCGCATAGTCGGTCGGCGACAGATAACTCGAATCCGCGTCCAGCGACTCCAGCAGCCCGCGCAGTGCTCCATTGGTCACCGTCGTGATATCCGGCACCGTCACGTAATCGGTCTGAATATGCTGCAGCACTTCGCTGTACACGTTCACCTGCCGGTACGCGCCGTCCTGCGGTTCGGTGGCAGCGCTCACGCCGCTCGCATTGACACCGAGAAACACCGCCACCACTAGCGCAACCGAGACGGCAAGGAGGACAATCTTCGAGATCTTTGGCATGGTTCTGAGCGACTCCAGGGTGGCCACCGGCGCACCACAGCACAGGTTAGACGTACCCCATCCTCAAAATGATACTCTCGAACCCGGAACAGCGTGTCAGGCGCTTATAGCACTTTGGTGGCGGTGGGCAGAATCGAACTGCCGACCTACGGGTTATGAGTCCGTCGCTCTAACCATCTGAGCTACACCGCCGATGTGCTTGGAGCGTGCTGGCACAGAACTTCTTCGCGCAAGAAAGAGACGTCGCCACGGCACAGCCAGAGTCCATCATACTTGATCCGGCCCCCAGCGAAAAGCAGCCGCGAACTCTCGGAGTCATCCCCGCGCGGCTCGCCTCCACGCGTCTTCCCCGCAAGGTTCTGCGCCTCATCGCCGGTAAACCCATGCTGGCCTGGGTCGTCGAGGCGGCACAGGCCTGCCCCCAGCTCGACCGCATCGTCGTCGCCACCGACTCATCTGAAGTCGCCGGCCTCTGCGCCCGGCACCACTGGCCCGTGCTGCTTACCTCGCCCGATCTCCCCAGCGGCACCGACCGCGTACACGCCGTCGCCCAGCAGATCGACGCCGCGATCTACGTCAACATCCAGGGCGACGAGCCGCTGCTGCAGCCCCAGCACATCACGACCTTGCTGCAGCCCTTCACTGACCCCAACGTGCAGGTCTCCACACTCAAGGTCCTCTGCACCGACGAGAACATCCGCAACCCCAACGCCGTAAAGGTCGTCACCACCGCCGACGGCCGCGCGCTCTACTTCTCCCGATCCACCATTCCCTACGACCGCGACGCCGCCCATCCGCCCTATTGGAAGCACATCGGCCTCTACGCCTACCGCAAGGCCGCCCTCCACCGCTTCCACGCCCTGGCGCCAAGCCCGCTCGAGCTCACCGAGCGCCTCGAACAGCTGCGCTTCCTCGAAAACGGCATCCCCATCCACGTAGAAACCACTACCCTCGACACCATCGGCGTCGACACCGAAGAAGATCTGAAACGCGTCGAATTGATCCTGCGCCACCGCGCAAACCCGTTCTAAGAAATCTCTGATCCGATGCTGTTTCAAGTTCTTGCCGTCATCCTGACCCTCGGCCCTGAGCGAAACGAAGGGGAAGGGGAAGGATCCCGATACGCTTCACACCGCCCACGCCTTCAACAACTTTCCTACTTGGCATCCAAATTCGCAGCTCCCAGACCAGCCACAAACGCAACTACTTCGGGTGGACCAAGCGTTCCCAAAGGGCGCTGCTGTGCCATCTTCGCACCGGCGCTGTTCTTCGCTGCACCGTTTTTCTCTCACAGACGCAGCACCCAAAGAACCGGCCCAGTCACCCTACAACCAAAGTCGGCTTTATCTCGCGGTCGTAATCTGACAAACTAGACACTATGACCACAGCGACAGAAGCAAAGGTGTTCGCAGACCGCATCGGCCGTATCGAAGTCTCCGCCACCATGGCCATCACGGCGGCTGCCTTGAAGTTGAAGTCCGAAGGCGTCAACCTTGCCGACTTCGGCGCAGGCGAGCCCCACTTCGCCACCCCGCGGCACATCAAAGACGCCGCCATCGATGCCATCGAGAAAAACTTCACCCGATACACCAACGTCGCCGGCATCCCTGAGGTGCGCAAGGCCGTCGTCGACCGCCACGCCTGCGACTTCGGCTCCAACTACTCCCCCGACGAGTGCGTCTTCACCACCGGCGGCAAGCTCGCGCTCTTCAACGCCATTCAGGTCCTGGTCGACCACGGCGACGAGGTCATCCTGCCCGTGCCCTATTGGGTCTCCTTCAAGGACATCATTCAGTACGCCGGCGGCAAGGTCGTGCTGGTCGAAAGCAAAGAGGAAGAAAACTTCCGCATCACCGCGCGAATGATCGAAGCGGCGATCACCCCCAAAACCAAAGCGATCATCCTGAACACGCCGTCCAATCCCTCCGGCGCCGTCGTTGCTCCCGGAGACCTCGAAGCCATCGTCCGCCTCGCGCACAAGCAAGGCATCTACGTCCTGCTCGACGAGTGCTACGTCTACCTCAACTTCACCGGCGAGATCGTCAGCGGCGGCTCCTTCACCGATTGCAGGGAGCACATCGTCATCCTCGGCTCGCTCTCGAAGACCTACGCCATGACCGGCTGGCGCGCAGGCTTCGCTCTCGGTCCGAAGCCCGTCATCGCCGCCATGAGCAAGCTGCAGTCGCAGAGCACCTCGAACGCGGCAAGCATGGTGCAGAAGGCGTCAATCGCCGCTTTACACGGCTCGCAGGAGTGCGTCGGCGAGATGCGCGCAGACTATATCAAGCTGCGCGACCGGGTGCTCGAAGGCTTCCAGTCCATCCCTGGCCTCACCTGCACCGTGCCCCAGGGCGCCTTCTATGTCTATCCCAACGTAAGCCGCTTTATCGGCAAGGGAGGCATCCGGTCGGCATCGGACATCGCGGCCAAGCTGCTCAGCGACGCCCACGTCGTCGTCGTTCCCGGCGAGGCGTTCGGCACCGCCGAGCACATCCGGCTCTCCTACGCGGTCTCGCATGAGGTCGTCGATGAGGGCGTGAAGCGCATGCGGGAGTACTTTGCAAAACTGACTTAGAGAACCTCCGACTTTGTACTCGCTCCAAGGTTTTGTTGTCATCCTGACCCTCGACCCTGAGCGAAGCGAAGGGGAAAGGGAAGAATCCCGATATCCTTCACACAGCCCATACCTCCAGCAGTTTTCTCCCCACATTCCCGATGCTTAGCCCCCAAACCTACCGCGCAACCATACACTTCCGGCTTAATCAGTGGTCCTTTAGGCGCGGGAAGGTCGTCGTCCGGACCGATAGCATCAATCGATGTTCGTGCCACAGTTCCACTCAAATGGAGGCGTATGCCCACGAAACACAGTAAGACGGAGCAGAGATTCGCTCCGGTGATTCTGGCAGGCGGCAGTGGAACGCGATTCTGGCCGCGCAGCCGCAAGACCAGAGCAAAGCAGGTGCTCGCCCTCGATGGCGAGCGCACCATGATCCAGCAGACAGTCGATCGCCTCGCCCCCTTGAGCGCCTCAAGCGATGTCTGGGTCATTACCAACGATCATCTCAGCGACCTGATCGCGACGCAGTTGGACCACATTCCCCGCAGCCAGATCCTGAGCGAGCCCGCGGCCCGGAACACCGCGCCGGCCTGTGCCCTGGCCGCTTTTCTGCTCGAAAGAACCGAGCCCGAGACGGTCATTGGCATCTTCCCCTCCGATCACGTTGTCAAGAACAAGACTCGTTTCGCCGAGGTCCTCCGCGCCGGCATCGCACTCGCCGCAAGCGGAGAAAAGATCGTCGTTCTTGGCGTCCCGCCGTCCCGCCCCGAGACCGGCTACGGCTACATCGAGCTCGGCGCCACCGTCGAAGCCGCCGAGGTGCCCGACTCCGATAAGCTTGACCCTCGCATCCCCATCCGGCGCGTCCGGCGCTTCACCGAAAAACCGCACAGCGCCCTCGCCGAGCAGTTCCTCGTCTCAGGAAATTTCGTCTGGAACAGCGGCATCTTCCTGTGGAGCGCGCGCACTCTGGCCAACGCCATCCGCGAGCACTGTCACGCCATGGCGCCGCTGCTTGAAAAGATCGCCGCCGCTCACAGCGTGTCCAAAGCAGAATTCGACGGCGTCTTCGCCGAAGTCTACCCGCAGTGCGAAAACATCAGCATCGACTACGCCGTTCTCGAGCCGCGCTCCGCCAAAGGCGAGCAGGGCGCCGAGATCTACTGCCTCCCCGGCGACTTCGAATGGAACGATCTCGGCTGCTGGTCGGCGCTGCACGAGCACGCCTCCGGCTGCCCTCCCGAGACCGTCGCGGTCGCCAACGTCTTCGACGGCGACGATCCCCTCTGCGTGGCCATCGACTCCACCGGCAACTACGTCCACGCGCCCGGCAAGGTCATTGCGCTGGTCGGCGTCACCAACCTCGTCGTCGTGCAAACCAAAGATGCGCTCTTGATCACCACCCGCGAGCGCTCCCAGGACGTCGGCAAGGTCGTCGCCGAGCTGAAGGCCGCGGGCAGAGAAGACCTCATCTAATCCAGCCCACGCCCCTCTCCAGCAACCTTCGGAACATTCGATCAGGACACATGGCACAGACCAACACAGTCAAGTTCGGCACCGATGGCTGGCGCGGCATCATCGCAGACGACTTCACCTACGCGAACCTCCGGATCGCCGCGTCCGCCATCGCCAATTACGTCCTCGCGCACGAAAATCCGGCAGCCGGGGTCTGCATCGCCTACGACACCAGGTTCGGCTCTCACTCCTTCGCCAAAGTCGTCGCCGAGGTGCTGGCCGGCGCAGGCATTCCGGTCTCCCTCGCGGCCACCATCACCCCCACCCCGGCCCTCTCCTACGCCGTTCGCGAGCGCAAAGCCGCCGGCGGCATCATGATCACCTCCAGCCACAACCCGGCGGAATGGAATGGCGTCAAGTACAAGGCCAGCTATGGCGGCTCAGGCAAACCGTCCATCATGGCGCTGATCGAAGGCTATCTCGATAAACCGCTTCCGCAGTCTCCCCATCCCGCTCCCATCCACACAGTCGACTTCAACCCCGGCTACATCGCCGCTATCGCCCGCTTTGTCGATCTCGACGCCATTCGCGCTTCCGGTTATCGCTTCCTCATCGACTGCATGTATGGCGCCGGCCGCGGCGTCCTCGCCGGCATCTTCACCGCCGCCGGCATCCCGTTCGTCGAGATGCGCGCCGAGATCAATCCCGCCTTCCCCGGCATCAACCCCGAACCCATCCTCCCGCACATCCGTGCCACCCAGCTTGCCGTCGTAGCCGAAAAATGCGATGCCGGCCTGATCACCGACGGCGACGCCGACCGCATCGGCGCAGTCGATGAGCACGGCAACGTCGTCGACGCGCACAAGATCTTCGCCGTGCTCCTGAAGTGGCTCCTCGATCGCAAGCAGTGGCCCGGAGACGTCACCCGCGCCTTCAACACCACCAAGATGCTCGACCGCATCTGCCAAAGATACGGCCGCCGCCTGCATGAGCACGGCATCGGCTTCAAATACGTCTGCGACCTCATGCTCGAACAGAACATCCTGATCGGCGGCGAAGAGTCCGGCGGCGTAGGCATCAGCCGCCATCTTCCCGAGCGCGACGGCCTGTTGAACTCGCTCCTCCTCGCCAACGTCATGGCCGACGAGAAAAAAACCCTCGGCGAGCTGGTCTCCGCGCTGCAGCAGGAGTTCGGCGAGCACCAGTATGGCCGTATCGATATGCACATCGACGAGCAGATCAAGCAGTCCGCCATTGCCAGGGCCCGAGCCGGTGGTGCAACCTTCGCCGGCATGAAGGTGCTCTGCGTCGAAACTCTCGACGGCATCAAGTTCTTTCTCGAGAACCCCTCCTGCACCCGACGGACCTCCAGCAGCGGAGCACCGCCCGCGGAGACCTGGCTGCTGCTGCGCGCCTCCGGCACCGAACCGCTGCTGCGCATCTACTGTGAGAGCTGTTCGGTCGAGTCGGTCGAGCGCATCCTCGCCGCCGCCAAAGCGTTCGTACTCGACGCCGGCCATTAGCCCCTGAAGGAGAAAGAACAGATGAGCCACGACGTGGAATATGCTTCAAGCTTCACCGTAGTCGGCATCGCCGTGCGAACTTCGAACAAGACAGCGCATGAGATCGGCGAGCTCTGGAGCCGGTTCTATCAATCCAATGCCGCCGGTCAGATCGCGCCGCGCCTCGACGACTCCCTCTACAGCGTCTATACCGACTACGAAAGCGACCACACCGGAAGCTTCACCGTCCTGATCGGATGCGCCGTCCCTGAGCTCACCCCGGTCCCCGAGGGCATGGAGAAGCGAGTCGTCTCGGCGGGAAGGTACGCTGTCTTTCCCGCCACCGGAAAAGTGCCCGAGAGTGTCGTCCAGGCCTGGTCTACCGTCTGGAACACCCCGCTCGACCGCCTCTACGGCACCGACTTCGAGCGCTATCAGGCAGACGGCACCGTCGCTGTGCACGTGGGCGTGCGGTGAGCCGAACCGTCGTCTCCACCCAGGGTCTACTCTTCGACATGGACGGCGTGCTGATCAGCTCCATCGGCTCCGTCCTTCGCAGCTGGCGCATCTGGGCCGCGCAATACGGCGTGCCCGGCGCCGAGCACTACACCGTTCCGCACGGCATGCGCGCCATCGAAGTCGTCCAGTCGCTTCGCCCGGATATCGACCCGCAAGAAGGTCTGCGCGTTATCGAAAACATCGAGCTTGACGATATGGTCGACCTCACCGTCCTGCCCGGCGTAAGAGATCTCCTTAAGTCTCTCCCACCCGACCGCTGGACCATCGTCACCTCCGCCACGCGCAAGCTGATGCTCGGCCGCCTCGCCGTCGCAGGGCTGCCCGTTCCGGAGCAAATTATCAGCGCCGACATGGTCCAGCGCGGCAAGCCCCATCCCGAGCCTTATCTGCGCGGCGCCGCGCTTCTCGGCTACAGCCCGGCGGACTGCCTCGTCATCGAAGACGCGCCTTCAGGCGTCACTGCCGGAGTAGCCGCCGGCTGCCGCGTGCTCGGCGTCCTCGGAACCCACTCCCGCCAGGACCTCCACGCCGCATCCTGGGTCATCTCTTCCCTCGACGGCGTCACCGCGAAATCCACCGCAAACACCCTCGAGATCACCTTCGACGCCCTCGACTAGAGCAGTCTGCGAGTTGGTGTGAGGGCGTGAAGACTGCCGACGAATTGGGTGCCCCATGTCTCGATTATGAGACATGGGGATAGAGCTCGCCGGCGACCGCTATACCAGCGTCTGAGCCGGTCGAGCCAGTCCCTTCGGAACAGGACCGGCGCGCGAGGCTTCCTCAAAGCCGGTTCGGCACCTTCGCATTCAACCGCTCCACCACTAGCGGAGGCACCAGCGCCGTCACATCGCCGCCTAGCTGAAACACCCCCTTGATCAGCCGCGAGCTAACATACGTATACTTCTCCGCCGGCATCATGAACAGCGTCTCCAGCTCCGGATCCAGCTTCCGGTTCATCATCGCCATCTGAAACTCATACTCGTAGTCGCTGATCGCGCGAATGCCCCGCAGTACCGCCTTTGCCCCCTGCTCCCGCGCAAAGTCCACCAGGAGCCCATGAAATGTCGTCACCGACACATTGCCGAAGCCCCGCGTCGCCTCCCGGATCATCTCCTCGCGCTCCGGAACGGTAAACAAGGGCGCGCCCTTCTCCGAGTTGCGCAGGATGGCCACCACCAGCTCATCGACGATCTTCGCCCCGCGGGCAATCAGGTCCAAATGCCCATTGGTCAACGGATCGAACGTTCCAGGATAGATCGCTTTGACGGTATGCATGCTCCAGAAGCATAACCCGCCCGGCCCGCAAAAATTAAATCCATTGCCTGTAGTCTCCCCGCCGCCCCCACACGTCTCTCCCAACAAGCGCACACCGGTCGAGCAGAGCCGGGAACGCCGTTGTTCCCTATGCCCTCACACACCCTCACCTCCGAGAGTCTTACCGTGGACCAGCCCGCCCGGACCACGCCGCTCGACGACCTCGACTCCATCGTCGCCCTCTATGAGCAGCGCATCTTCCGCTTCCATCTCATCTCCGTCCGAGACCGCGACCTCGCCCAATCCCTCACCCAGGACACCTTCCTCCGCGCCTGGTCCGGCCGCCGCCACTTCCGCGGTGACTGCTCCGTCTCCACCTGGCTGATGCGCATCGCCCTCAACCTCGTCCGCGACCACACCCGCACCAACCGCTTCCGCTTCTGGAAGCGCGTCTCCCAGACCGCCATCGACGTCGCCGACATCTCCTCCCACATCCCCCATCGCGACAGCTCCCTCGAATCCCGCCTCATCGCGAGCGAACAGATGACTCTTGTCTGGGACACCGTCGCCGAGCTCTCCGTCCGCCAGCGCAGCATCTTCTTGCTGCGCTTTGTCGAAGAGCTAGAGCTCGCCGAGATCGCCGGCATCACTGGCCTTCCCATCAGCACCGTCAAAACCCACCTCTATCGCGCCCTCGCCACCATCCGGGCACGGCACACCGCCTCCTTGAAGGAGTCCCTATGAACCTCCACCTCTCGCACGAGCAGCTCTGCGACCTCCTTTCCGCCGACCTCTCTTCGCAAGCGGCCCGCGAACCGGCAGAAAAGTCCGGCGTCCTCCACGAGCACCTTCGCGCCTGCCCCATCTGCTCGGCCGAGCTCAGAAACCTGCGCGACTCCCTCACCCTCTTCCGCGACGCCTCGGTCTCCTACACCCGCCGGCACTTCGTGCACTCTCATCTCCGCCGCTCCTCCATCGCCCCCCCGCAGAGCTATCTCACCCAGCCCCTTTACTGGGCCGCCGCGGTCCTGGTCCTCGTCGCAGCGCTCTTTCCCCTCAGCATGCGCCATCCGCAACCCGCATCTCCGGTCCACGCCCAGCCGCCGTCTCGCTCCCCATTCGCAGAATTACAATCGCAGCCTCAAGCGCAAATCCAATCCGACGCCGCCCTGCTCGCCGACATCGACCGCACCCTCTCCGGCGACGTCCCCGCGTCCATGGAGGCGCTCGCCGATCCCACAGCCGACGCATCCACCTCCTTGACCTCCGCACAAAGAAAGAACTGACATGCGCCTGCATCCCGTACTCTCGCTAACCCTGCTCGCCTCCCTGTCCACTCCGCTGCTCACCGCCCAGCAGCCCGAAGGCCCGCCGCCAGCCAAGCTGGACCAAAGCCGCGGACCGTGGGAAGGAGCAGGCATGCGCTCCGGCCTCCGCATCGGACCTCCCGGCGCCTGGTGGCATAATCCCGATCTGATCCAGAAGCTCGCCCTCACCGCCGACCAACAGAAGCGCATGGACGACATTCTGCAGCAGAGCCGCCTCCATCTGATCGACCTCCGAGCCAACGTCGAAAAACAAGAGGTCCTGATGGAACCGATGCTCTCCGCCAACCCGCCCGACACCGCCAAGGTGCTCGATCAGGTCGACCGCATGGTCCAGGCCCGCGGGGAACTCGAAAAAGCCAACGCCCGCATGCTCCTCAGCATCCGCGAAGTCCTCACTTCCGACCAGTGGCCCAAGCTCCAGGCCGAATGGCAGCAGCACCGATCCATGCGCATGCACCACGGCGACATGCCCGGAGGTCCCGGCACGCCGAACGGCCCAGGGATGTTCTAGAGGGCACTTCTGATTAACTGCTGCTCCGAGTTCTCGCTGTCATCGTAAAGCGCTGCTCAGAGTTTTTGCTGTCATCCTGACCCTCGAGCGAAGCGAAGGGGAAGGATCCCGATATCCTTCACACAGCCTATTCATTCAACACCTTTCTACCTGTATTCGCCTGTACTCAGTCTTGGCCTTTGCTTTTCTGGTTGTCATCCCCGAAGTCCAGGTCAATCTCGCCTGCACTCAGTCTTGGCCTTTGCTTTTCTGCTTGCATCCCCGGAGGGGATCTGCTGTTGCTACTGCCTCACCTCTGGAGCAGAGGTGCTGTTGCACTCGCTTTTCTGGTTGTCATCCCCGAAGGGAATCTGTTGTTCTTTATGCTTTGAGCACACTCACCGCGAATAGCCTCAAAGAAAGAGCGCCGGGTGTATTCCCGGCGCTCCGCACTGATCAGCTTTCCAAGCTATCTCTTCCCCCGCACCGCCTCTTTCGCCTGCAAAGGTCCATCCGCCGGCACCGGCGGCACCTCAGCCTGCACCGCCCCGCCCGCGATCCCCAGCTTCTTGCGCAACTCCCCATCCACCCGCGCGAACACGTCCTTATTCTCCTTCAGAAACGCCCGCACATTCTCCCGCCCCTGTCCGATCCGCTCGCCCTGATAGCTGTACCACGCGCCGCTCTTGTCCACAATGTTGTGCAGCACCGCAAGATCCAGCACATCGCCCTCGCGCGAGATTCCCTCCCCATAAAGAATGTCGAACTCCGCATCCCGGAATGGCGCCGCCACCTTGTTCTTCACCACCTTCACCTTGGTCCGCGAACCCACCACCGCATCGCCATCTTTCACTGCCCCAATGCGCCGGATATCGATCCGTACCGACGAGTAAAACTTGAGCGCCTTGCCTCCCGTCGTCGTCTCCGGGTTGCCGAACATCACGCCGATCTTCTCGCGAATCTGGTTGATGAAAATCAAACACGTGCGCGACTTCGACACCGTCCCGGTCAGCTTCCGCAGCGCCTGCGACATCAGCCGCGCCTGCAGTCCCATGTGCGAGTCGCCCATCTCCCCATCGAGCTCCGCCTTCGGCACCAGCGCCGCCACCGAGTCCACCACCAGCACATCGATCGCATTCGAGCGCACCAGCGCCTCCACAATCTCGAGCGCCTGCTCGCCATAATCCGGCTGGCTCACCAGCAGGTTATCGATGTCCACCCCCAGCTTTCCCGCATACGCCGGGTCGAGCGCATGTTCCGCATCGACAAACGCCGCCAGGCCCCCCGCCTTCTGCGCCTCGGCAATAATCTGCAGCGTAATCGTCGTCTTCCCCGAAGATTCAGGCCCGAAGATCTCGATCACCCTTCCCCGCGGCACTCCCCCCACCCCAAGCGCCGCATCGAACGAAATCGACCCCGTCGAGATCACCGAGATCGGCACCACATCCTTCGACCCCAGCCGCATGATCGAGCCCTTGCCAAACTGCTTTTCGAGCCCCGAAAGAGCCAGTTCTATCGCCTTGCTACGGTCATCTGCCACGTGATTTCTCTCCTGAGTTGTGGGTAGTTAGGGAAGGTTGAACATCCAGTGCAAATACTAGCACCCGAAATGAGAAAAGCAAATAAAAGGCGAATACAACTAACGCGTTACAGCCGCCAGGTTCACCCGCTCACGCGCCAGGTTCATCCGGCCACGCGCAAAAAAAGACGGCAGCTCCAGGTCAACCCTGACCGTAGCTGCCGCTTCTCCTGCCCATCGTATGCGGGGCCCACCAGCGATCTCTCAAACCTCTCCAATCACTTGGAAAGTCCGTCATTTCGACCGGAACCGCGCGGGTTTCATCGCGCGGTGGAGTGGAGAAATCCCCGCATTTCGTCTCTGCTTCTTAATGATCCCTGCCGCCAGCCTGAACCGCTCTCGCTAACGATGATCATCTCCATGATCGTGATGGTCGTCATGATGTTCATAGTGGTCGCCGTGATCTTCATGATCCCAATGACCCTCGTGCATCCTCCATCCCTCCTGGTAGTGGTCATAGTGAGGATGGCTCCAATAGGCGCCGGCGTAGGGCGGCCGATCCCAGCGGCCGGGAACCCAGACATACCGTCCGCCTTGGTTGCCCCAATAACCATCCACCCAGCTATAGCCTTCCCCCGGGTAGGGTGGGCGAACTTCGTAGCGCAACGGCGGCGGCGGCTGCCCGATATAAATCCCAACCTGACCAAACGCCGGAACTGCAAGAACTGCCGAAGTGATGCCAGCGACTAACCATTTCTTCATGACCGTTCTCCATTCTGTTAAGCCTATCCATCCTGCATCTTTCTAAACCCAACCGGCCTGCAAAAGTTGGCATGGCCGGGCGGCTCTTCAATGCCTTACTTTACGATAGTTCCGCGGGTATCGCGCTGTTATCCATTCAGGTGCGTCCGCTCCACATTTACCTCGACGCCAAGTCTCAGGCTATCGCGGCAGCCAGGCAGTCTCCTGCACGTGCGTCAGCCATCCCGCCGTCCCGCCGCCGAAGCTTCGAGATAAGCCCGGACCATCACCGTCAGCTCCTGCTCCATCACCGCCATCGTCGCAGGCGTCAAATCCCGCTCGAGCATCGCGCGACTCACCCCGGCCATCGCGCTCAGCACCGTCGCCGCCACTCGCTCCGGCTCCCGCACCGTCTCTTCGCGCGCTGTCTCAAACATCGCCGTCATGGCCGCCGTAGCTCGAACGTGCATCTCCCCAGCGATGCGCTTGCCCTCCACATCGTCGCTGATGGCATAGAGCGCCACACTGGCGTCGATGTTGCGAAACTTCGCCCGCACGAAGGCCGAGGTCACCGCCTCCGCCATCCTCGCCAGAGGCGCTCCGTGAGCGCCCGCGCACGCCCGCTCCATCGCCGCCGCAACGTTGTCGAGATGCTCCTGCAACAGCGCCTGCAGCAGAGAACCCTTGTTCGGGAAATACTGATACAACGTCCCCACCGAGACACCCGCCCGCTCCGCCACCCGTGTCGTCGTCAATCTCGACTTGCCGTTCTTGAGCAGAACCTGAACAGTCGCCTGCAGAATCGCCCCCACGCTCGCCGTCGAACGCGCTTGAACCGGCCTCTTTCGTGGCTCGAACCGTATCGCTGCCGCTTTATTCAAATGCGAACTCCAGACCTGAAGCTTTCTTCATCCAATACCTACGCAGTGTAAAGGAGCAATGATCCGATGGATACAAACGCACAGACCAACCTCGGCGGCAACTTCACCTTTCCTGGAACTTCCCTCACCGTCCATCGCATGGGCTACGGAGCCATGCAGCTCGCAGGCCCCCACGTCTTCGGGCCGCCCAAAGATCGCGACGCCGCCCTCGCCGTCCTGCGGGCCGCCGTCGACAGCGGTGTCAATCACATCGACACCAGCGACTTCTACGGTCCGCACATCACCAACCAGATCATCCAACAGGCGCTTCATCCTTATGCCAAAGACCTGACCATCGTCACCAAGGTCGGCGCTCTACGCGGCACCGAAGGATCGTGGAACCCTGCCTTGTCGCCCGAGCAGCTTACTCAGGCGGTGCACGACAACCTCCGCAATCTCTCGCTCGACGCGCTCCATGTGGTCAACCTGCGCGCCATGTTCAGCGTGCAAGGGCCGGCCGAGGGGTCCATCGAAGCCCCGCTCACCGTGCTCGCCAACCTGCAGCGTCAGGGCCTGATCCGCCACATCGGACTCAGCAACGTCACACCCACGCAGATCGCCGAAGGCCGCCGCATCTGCCCCATCGTCTGCGTGCAGAACCAGTACAACGTGGCCCAGCGGTCCGACGACGCGCTCATCGACGATCTCGCCCGCGACGGCATCGCCTATGTCCCCTTCTTCCCTCTCGGCGGCTTCAATCCGCTGCAGTCCTCTATCCTGAACGACGCCGCTTCGACCCTTCACACCACACCCATGGTCGTGGCTCTCGCCTGGCTGCTCGAACGCTCCCCCAACATACTGCTCATCCCCGGCACCTCCTCGGTCGCCCACCTGCGCGAAAACCTCTCGGCCGCCTCCCTCCAGCTCCCCCGCAACCTCCTCGACAGCCTCGACCACATCGGCAACGCCGCCGCAGCCTCGCCTGCAAGCGCCAGGACATGAAGCCGGCAGGCATATTGGGTGCCCCATGTCTCGATTTCGAGACATGGGGTTCGACCTGGCTAAGAGCCTCTACACCAGAGCGCCTCAACCAGTCTCGTCCTGCCCGGCCTCTCGAATCGATCTGAGCTTCCCCGTTCACCACTCGACTACCGCCGCAAAAGATCCACCGGCTCATGCACATCCTCAATCCGAAAATACTGCGCCAGCGAAGGGTGGCGCTTCGCCACCGCCCGGTACATCTCCCACGCCACCCGCCGATAGCTGAAGTGCCCCGCCGCCCCCGACCGCAGCTCCGCGATATACAGCGCCTCGGCAAAATCCATCTTGAACATCGACCGGCACCGCGTCGCCAGCGGCAGGCAATACCGCGCCGACTGCCCCGCTTCCGCCTCCCCGCAGTCGCGCAGTTGCCCGTAGCTCGCATACGCCGCCCCCATCGCCGCGGCGTACTTCGTCTCCAAACCCGCCTCAGCGAGCGAAGGCTGCCCCGGACACACCGGCTCCTCATACCCATGCACATCCGTATAGCCCTGCAGCAGCTGCACGCAACGCCGATGCCGATGCATGTCGCGAAACCCGCCGATGTCCATCAAGATATCGAAGCGCAGACCATGCCCCGCGCTGAACTCCCGCAGCAGCTCATCATGCCGCCCCCGATGCCGCGCTCCCAGTCCAACAATCTCCGACCTCTGATTAGCGCTTAGCGCCGCCACCTGCCCGCGAAGCTGGCGATAGCTGTAGTGACAGTGCGGATAAAGCAGCGACGTCGCCAGCTCCACCTCAAGCCCCTCCGCATCGTCCAGCAGATCCACCACCGGCGCAGCCGCCATCGCCTGCCCCCGCATCAACTCGGCCGCCGCCTGCGCGAGCTCTCCGCGGCTCTGCGATTGATACTCATTCGCCACCGCATACTTCACCAGCGTCGGCGCCGTCTTTACCGGCCGCATCAAGGCCTCCGCCGCCCGCCCGCCCAGCCCCGCATCGACCGAAGCAATCTCCTCGCACAGCACCTGCGCCGCCGTCTGCTGCACATTCCACGCCGGCTCCGTCGCCGCCGCCCGCAGCTTTTCCCCAAGCCGCCGCACCTCCGCAAACTCGCTCGTCAGCAGCCGCGACACCTGCGTCTCAAGCGTCCGCGCGTTCACAATCTGACCCAGCGAAGTATTCGTCGCCAGCGGCAGCACATACCGCGCCACATCGAATGCCCGCGCCTTCAACGTGCGCTCATATGCCTCCGCCTTCATCTCCTCGGGCCGCGGCACAGCCCCCTTCAGCGCCTCCAGCATCCCCGCGCTCACCCCGTCATACGCCGCAAACAGCGCCTCCACCGCCGCGGTAAACTTCCCCGTCTCCGCCCCAAGCGCAGGCGTATACCATCCCGACCGGCGAAAGTTCTGATACCGCGTCGAGCGCTCCTGTCCGTCCCAGCGCTGCTCATCCACCAGCTCAATCGCCGCCAGCAGACTCAGCCGTTCGATCGCAAACGGAATATGCGCCAGGTCCGCAATCGACCGATGTCCATACTGAAAATAAAACGTGTTCAAAAACTGCTCGGCGCGCTGCGAGCTGATCTCCGCCAGCGACTCCTTCATCGTCAGCGACGACCGCGAGTACTTCGCCATCGCATACGCCAGCACCTCAGGCTCCGCACCGTGAATCGCATACACGTCCATCCCGCCGCCGCCCGTCTTCTTCTCATCCTCTGCCATGGTGACCCCCAGAATACTTGATCCCATCCAACCCGCGCCGAGCCGCGTCTCTTCGCGTGACTCAGGCCCTTGTATCCTCATCTTCGACAGCCTCTCACTCTCATGCCGGACATCCTCACCACCGTCGCGCACCGCACCTACCCGTTGCCCACCGGCCCCTGGCGCATGTCCCAGCGCTGGAACGATCTCCTCTTCGCCCACTGGCCCATCTCCGCCGACGCCATGGGCCGCCTGCTCCCGCCCAGCCTCCAGGCCGACACCTTCGACGGCTACGCCTGGGCCGGCGTCGTGCCCTTCCGCATGGACCGCGTCCGCATCCGCGTCACCCCCGCCCGCACCATCACCATCCCCACGGCCCAAGACTTCTGCGAGCTCAACCTCCGCACCTACGTCCGCTCGCGCGCCACCGGGCTCCCCGGCGTCTTCTTCTTCTCCCTTGACGCCGCCAGCGCCCTCGCCGTCCTCGGCGCACGCACCCTCTTTCATCTCCCCTACTATCTCGCCCGCATGCAGAGCCGCCCCGAACCCGGCAATGCCATCCGCTACCGCAGCCAGCGCCTCCTCTCCCATCGCCGAGTCGAATTCTGGGCAAAGTACCGCAGCCTCCAGGCCACGTCCACCGGAACCCACACCCCGGCACCCGTGCCCGAGCCGGCCAAACCCCAAGCCTCATACAAACCCCCAACCTCAGCCGACCATCAAGCCCCAGCCGAAGCCCAATCTACTGCCACCCCGCCGACCCCAGCCGCCACCGGCACACTCGAGCACTTCCTCACCGAGCGCTACTGCCTCTTCACCACCCGCCGCGGCCGCCTTCTCGTCGGAGACATCCACCACCTCCCCTGGCCCCTCGAACCCGCCGAAGCCGAGATCGCCCGCAACGACCTGCCCGCCGCCCACGGCATCGCCCTGCCCGACCGCCCGCCCGTCCTCCACTTCGCCCGTGAGCTCCAGGTCTTCATCTGGCCCCTCCGCGAAGACCGCTAGCCGTTCACCACAAAACCAATCGTCATCACCGAAGCTCCGCCGTCGCTGCCGCCCCTGCCTCTTTGGTTGTCATCCCCGTAGGGGATCTGCTGTTCGCCGTTGCCTTTGCCGTTGCACTTGCCCTTCGGGCTCCGAGAACTTCAACTCCCACGGCTCACATGCAGCTTCCGATCGCCGATTCGTATAATGACCGAGTCACTCCAGGAGGTTCATGACCACTCTCGCCGGCCGCATCGCCCTCGTCACCGGAGCCTCCCAGGGAATTGGCCGAGCCTGCGCCCTCCAGCTCGCCCAGGACGGAGCCACCCTCGCCCTCGCCGCACGCAATCTGGCCAAGCTCTCTGAAGTCGCCGCCGAGATCGCCGCAGCCGGAGGCGCCGCTCACTGCTTCGCCCTCGACGTCGCCAATGAGGACTCCATCAAGGACTGCGCCAAAGCCGTCGCCGCCCAGCTCGGCCCCGTCCACATCCTCGTCAACAACGCCGGCATCACCCGCGATATCCTCGCCCTCCGCATGAAGCGCAAGGACTGGGACGACGTCCTCTCCACCAACCTCACCGGCGCCTTCCTCATGTCCCAGGCCGTCATGTCCGCCATGGTCAAAAACCGCTGGGGCCGCATCATCAACATCACCTCCATCGTCGGCGAATCCGGCCAGGCCGGCCAGGCCAACTACGCCGCCTCCAAAGCCGGCCTCATCGGCCTCACCAAATCCCTCGCCCGCGAACTCGCCAGCCGCTCCATCACCGTCAACGCCGTCGCCCCGGGCTACATCGAAACCCCCATGACCGACGTCCTCACTCCCGAACAAAAGGCCGCCACCGCCCAGCACATCCCCCTTGGCCGCGTCGGCACCGTCAGCGAAGTCGCCCACGCCGTCGCCTTCCTCGCCTCCGAGCAGGCCGGCTACATCACCGGCCATACCCTCGACGTCAACGGCGGCCTGCACATGGCCTGATCGCAAAGGCAAGCCACCACAGCTTCCCTTCCCTCTCACGCCATCCAACCCCGCCGTTCTCAGCCCTTTGTCCCTGCTTTCTGGTTGTCATCCTCGAAGAGGATCTGCTGCTCTCGTCCGCGGGCGCAGCCACTTTGGAGTCGCTCTGATGAGCCGCGCCACCACAAAGCTCGCCCTCGCATGGTCCAGGCTGCGGGCTTCCCTTGCAATGCACACACTGTCGCCAAATCTCCCCCGCACCCCAACCCAGCCCCATCACCCCTTCGACCGCCGTTACGGCACCGACACCGGAGGCTTCATCCCCGGTCCCGAGCTCCGCACCGGCCACCCCCACGACGCCTTCAATACCGCCTACTACGGCATGGCCCCATCCCGCTTCCAAGCAGCCGTCGAGCACTGGATCCCCCGCGCCCTCCATCCCGCCCCCGCCGCCTACAGCTTCATCGATCTCGGCTGCGGCAAAGGACGCGCCCTCATGCTCGCCACCGCACTCCCCTTCCGCCAGGCCATCGGCGTCGAGCTCCATCCCGCCCTTGCCCGCATCGCCGATGCCAACCTCGCCCTGTGGAGCCGCACCCAGCCCGCCCTCTGCCCCGTCACCATCCTTTGCCAGGACGCCGCCGGCTTCCTCTTTCCCCCCGGACCCTGCCTCCTCTATCTCTTCCACCCCTTTACGGCCCCAGTCCTCCGCAAAGTCATCGCCCGCATCGAAGCCCAGTTCGCCCACCGCCCCGGATCGCTCGACATCCTCTACTTCAACCCTGAGTCCGCCGATCTCTTCGCCGCGCACTCCGGTTTCGAGCTCCTCTGGACCGGCCCCCTACCCGCCTCCGAAGAGGACACAGCAGCCGACCCCCTCCTCTCCCCCAACGACCTCTGCAGCCTCATCCGCTGGACCGGGTCATCGCCCCTTCCTTGATCCCGCTCTTGCGTTCTAGTTGTCATCCCCGAAGGGAATCTGCTGTTCGCCGTTGCCCTTGCCTTTACGCTTGCACTTGCCGCTGCTGTTGCCTTTGCCGTTCTGGTTGTCATCCCCGAAGGGGATCTGCTGTTCGCGCGGCTAAGCACACAGCCCCCAGCGTCCAGGCACCCGCCCGTTACTCATCCGCTAATGCATCCCGCGGTTCACTCCCCGTCCGGCCTTAAAGTAACTCTTCAGCTCTCGATCACTAACTCCTTCCTCATGAACCAAAGCTGGTACGACAACCCATCTCCCCCAAGATAGTCATTGACCGCGCATCCGAACCTGTTTACTTTGTGGCTAATGGCCGACATGCAAACTATTCCCGCGAACCTGACCAGCCCACCCGTGGCCGCCGTCTCCATCTCCATGAACATCGGCACCACCATCCGCGGCTATCGCCTTCAGAAAGGCATGTCCCAGGGCGACATCGAAAAGCGCACCGGCCTGCTGCGCTGCTATCTCTCCCGCGTCGAAAACGGCCACACCGTCCCCTCGCTCGAAACCCTCCAGAAGATCGCCCGCGCCCTCGACCTCCAGCTCTCTGAGTTCTTCGCCGAAGAGATGGTCGCCAAGGAGATGTCCGGCCTCAACCTCGGCGAGGACGAGATCCGCTTTCTCACCCAGATCCAGCGCTACTCCGCCAACCTCTCCGAGAGCGACCGCCGCCTCCTGCTCGCCATGGTCCGCAAATTCGCCCAGACTACCCTTGCCTAGCCAAGCTAAGGGGGAGGATTTTCCGCGAAATATGGGCCAAATTTTCTTGTCAATCCCCAAAAACGAACAACTCTCCTTCAATGAAAGACTTACGCGTGGCGTAGGAGTTACCGCCATTCCGCTATAATTGAAACAGAGGGATTAAATCAAGCTGAACTCTCTGCAATCGATCGTTTCCCCTCATAACTCCTTTACAATCAATATTTTTACCGATAAACCATTTAGAATCTGTATTTTGCGCGATCAATTTCCCGTAAACTACTGATTCAGAATTACTTGGGTAAGAAGGGGGGGAAGGGGGTGGTGAATCAAGCCGCCAACGTCGATCGCCCGCCGACACACCTCAGGCTCTTGGCTTCAAACTTCCAGGTCGACCCATGCGACCGCCTGATCTCGGAATCGCGATCGCAAGCCGACGGACCACCATGAAGGCAAACATCTCCTCATTGCTCGTCGGCATCGCAGCCCTGGCTATGCTCGTCTTCGTCTACGGCCCGCACACCGCCTGGTCCCCTATGCGAGCCGCCGGAGCCCTGCTCGCGCTCGTCGCCGGTGTGCTCCTGGTCGTCGCGCGGCTGCAGCTTGGTTCGTCCTTTTCCATCAAGCCGGAAGCCCGTGCTCTGGTAACCACCGGCCTCTACGCCCGCATGCGCAACCCGATCTATCTCTTCAGCGCCCTGCTGCTGGCAGGGTTGACCCTCTACTTCGAGCGGCCTTGGCTGCTGCTGATCCTCGGCTTCCTCTTCGGCCCGATCCAGATCTACCGCGCCCGCAAGGAAGAGCAGGCCCTGCATGACGCGTTCGGCGACGCCTACACCCGCTACAAGGCCAAAACCTGGTTCTAGCGAGCCTCTGCCCTTGCTTTTCTGGTTGTCATCCCCGAAGGGGATCTGCTGTTCGCCCTTGACTAAGTGCAGTTCTCAAGTTCTTGCTGTCATCCTGTGATTAAGTGCTGCTCCGAGTTCTTGCTGTCATCCTGACTCTAAAGTTCTTGCTGTCATCTGACCCTCGAGCATCGCGAAGGGGAAGGATCCCGAGATCCTTCACACAGCTCATACCTTCAACACCTTTCCACCCGTATTCCCGATGCCAGGCCCAAAATTCGCCCCGCAACCAAGGACTTCCGACTTAACCCAGACCATCGCCACCAAGGCCGCGCCCACTCTGCCGGTTGCTTTTCCCCGCCGGAAACCGCAAGATAACCGAGAAATGCTTCGCAGCCTGCAGAAGCCCAACTCCTCAGACGTGCCGCAATCCGGCAAAAGGACAGAGACCACCTCTATGAATCCGCCTCTTACGCGCGCGCTCTCCCGAGCTCTGCTGCTCCTCGTCTCCACCTGCTCCCCCGTGCTGCTTCGCGCCCAGACTGACGCCCCGCCCGCCCCGGCGCAGCCGGCCTCTTCCGCCTCCTCCATCCTCAACCCGGCCATCAGCACGCTCCAGGCGTCGCTCGACGGCGTCCGGGTAGAGAAATGGAAGGCCTCCGGCGTCGTCCGCGACGACACCGAAAACAACATCGAATCCATCCGCCGCGACCTCGATCAAACCCTCGCGCCGCTGCTTGTGACTGCCGACGCCGCGCCGAGCTCCGTCACCCAGGTGCTGCCCGCCTACCGCAACGTCGAAGCCCTCTACGACGTTCTGCTGCGCATCTCCGCCGCCGCCCGCCTCGCCGCGCCGCCTCAACAGAGCGCCTCGCTCGATCAGGCATTGACCAGCCTCGACTCTGCCCGGCGCAGTCTCGGCGACCAGATTCAATCCTCCGCCGCCCGCCAGGATCGAGCCGTGCACGATCTCCAGGCCGCGGCCCGGGCAGTCCCCCCGCCGGTGCCTCAACCCGCGCCGTGCCCTCCCGCCGCCCCCGCGGCGAAAAAGCGCAAGCCCCGCCCGAAGCCATCCCCAACCCCTGGCGCCGCGACAGCCCAACCGGCGGACAGCTCGCCGCCGGGAAAATAGCCAGGCCTATGGCTCCGGCAGCGTTCCAGCGCCGTCCCAAAATGGGCGCGTAATTCAGAAACCTGCCCGCCTGACCCGCAGGTGGGATATCCGACCCTGTCTCGCCCCTTGCTAACATCAAATCGGATACCTCCCCGGCATGGCCATCGAATCGATCAATCCCGCGACCGGCACGCTGCTGCGCCGCTTCGATCCTCTCTCGGACGACGCCATCCGCCAGAAAATCTCGATCGCTGCGGACGCCTTCCGCTCCTACACCGCCGTGCCGCTCGAACATCGCTCCCTCTGCATGCGCAAGCTCGCCTCCCTGCTCGAGCAGGAGACCGACGATCTCGCCACGCTCATCACCCAGGAGATGGGCAAACCCCTCGACGCCGCCAGGTTCGAGATCCTCAAGTGCGCCCACACCTGCCGCTACTACGCCGAACACGCAGCCCGCATGCTCGCCCCCGAATCCATGTCGGCCGAAGAAAGCTTGAGCTACGTCCGCTGGGATCCGATCGGCGTCATCCTCGCCGTCATGCCTTCGAGCTTTCCTTTCTGGCAGGTCTTCCGCTTTCTCGCGCCCGCTCTCATGGCAGGCAATGTCGCCCTGTTGAAGCACGCGCCCAATGTGCCCCAATGCGCCATCGCCATCGAGTCTCTGGTCCGCCGCGCAGGCTTCCCGCGCGGCGTCTTCCAGGCTCTCCTGCTCGAAGTCTTCCAGGTCGAGAAGGTGCTCGGAGACGAGCGCGTCGCCGCCGTTACCGTCACCGGCAGCGAGACCGCCGGCCGCGCCATCGCCGCGCAGGCCGGATGGCTCATCAAGAAGTCCGTGCTCCAGCTCGGCGGCAGCGATCCCTTCATCGTCATGCCTTCCGCCGATCTCGACCTCGCCGTCGAAACCGCCGTCTTCGCGCGCTGTGCCAACAGCGGCCAGTCCTGCATCGCCGCCAAGCGCCTGATCATCGCCGACGAGATCTACAGCGCCTTTGAGGCCCGGTTCGTCGCAGCCATGGAGTCCATCCGCGTCGGCGACCCCATGAAGGAAGGCATCGGCATGGGCCCGCTCGCGACCGCCCAGGCCATCGACACGCTCGAAGATCAGGTCAGAGCCGCCACCCGCGCCGGGGCCCGCATCCTCATCGGCGGCGAACGCATGCTCGGCCACGGGTACTACTTCGAGCCCACCGTCCTCGCCGGCCTCCCGCGCACCGCATCGGTCTTCCGCGAAGAGCTCTTCGGCCCCGTCGCCATGCTCTTCCGCGTCCGCGACCTCGACGAGGCCATCGACCTCGCCAACGATTCTCCCTTCGGCCTCGGCGCCTCCGCCTGGACGCGCGAACCCGCGGAGCAGCAGCGGCTCATCGCAGAGCTCCAGTGCGGAGCCGTCTTCCTCAACGCCATGGTCTCCGCCGACCCGCGCCTGCCCTTCGGAGGCACGAAGCGCTCCGGCTACGGCCGCGAACTCTCCGCCGCCGGTATGCGCGAGTTCCTCAATGCCAAGACCGTCGTCATCGCGGCAGCCGAGGCCTCAAGCCAGCCCGCGAAGCAGACGTATCCGCAGCAAAGCAGCACCTCTGCCTACCCTCATGAAGCGTCGGCTACGGCCGCGCAGAGGCATCTGTAACATGTGAGTGCGCTGCGCCGCCGGCTTGCCGCTCAGCGATGCTCGCGAAATCGGCGGAATCGGTTCAGCAGGGAGCTCGGACCCTTCACCGTCAGGTAAGCCAGGTTGCCCTCAAAGCGCTTCTGCTGGATGACTGCTCCAGCCTCGAGCGCTGCCAGAATCGATCCTTCCGACTGCGGAAGACGAAGCTCCACCTCAATCAGGGGATCGGCAATGAGCATCTCGTCAATAGCCTCCAACAGTGCGTTCAGCCCCTCGCGCCGCAGGCCCGAAACAGCCACACTTCCCGAGCCCGCTGCAGCCTTCTCGAAAGCACCCACGGAGCTGCCGGAACTCTCAAGCAGATCGATCTTGTTCAGGACCTCGATCACAGGCTTCTTCGACACATCGAGCTCCGCCAGCACCCGCTCGACCTGAAGCTTCTGCTCCTCGAGCATAGGACTGGAAGCATCTCGAACATGGAGCAGCAGCTCGGCGCGCTCCACCTCTTCGAGCGTCGCGCGGAAGCTCGTGACCAGCGTATGCGGCAGATTGCGTATGAATCCGACCGTGTCCGACAGCAGGATCTTCCGGCGCGAAGGAAGCTGCAACTGCCGCAGCTTCGGATCGAGCGTAGCAAACATGCACGCGGACTCAAGCACGCCAGCTTCGGTGAGCGCGTTGAACAACGTGCTCTTGCCCGCATTCGTGTATCCGACCAGCGCGACCACCGGAACCGGAACCGCCTCTCGCCGCTGCCTCTGCTGCCTGCGGATGCGGCGCACCGACTCCAGCTGCTCTTTGACATGGTCGATGCGGAGATTGATCTTGCGGCGGTCGGTTTCGAGCTGCGTTTCGCCCGGCCCTCGTGTGCCAATGCCTCCGCCCAGTTGTGACATCGCCTTGCCCCGGCCGGCCAGGCGCGGCAACTGATACTCAAGCTGCGCCAACTCCACCTGCAGCTGACCCTCCCGGGTGCGCGCATGTCTGGCGAAGATGTCGAGAATCAGCTGCGTCCGATCGATCACGCGGCAGGGAAGCTTACTCTCCAGATTGCGAAGTTGCGATGGAGTCAAATCGTGGTCGAACAGCACCAGATCGGCGCCGGTGGAAGCGACGACCGCTTCGATCTCCTCCAGCTTGCCTTGACCCACCAGCGTCGCTGGGTCGGGCCGCGGTCTGCGCTGCACCAGAGTTGCCGCGACCTCAGCTCCCGCACTTCGGGCAAGATCCTGAAACTCCGCCAGCTCGTCGTCAGAAGTGGCCCTTTCCTGCTGACGGAATCCAACAGGCTGGGACAGAGCGCCTGTGGCAGACGGCTCACCGGAGTCAAGCATGCGGCTCGACCCATCCGCGGACACGGCGGCTGCCGTGCGAGCCAGCCTTGCACTCGCAGTGAGCTTGCGACGTCCTGCGGTGAACTCGACCGCAATCAGAACGGCGCGCTCGGCCGGTGTACTGGGCAACCGCGCATGCGTCGGCGCCTTACGCACCGTCTTCTCAGGAAGACTGACCAAGGTACGTCCGGCAACGCCGTCCGCCTTCTCTGCTCTGGCCGTCGTCTCGTCTCGGCGCAACGGCTAGCGGCCTTGTGTTCCGGTCGCCTCATGCACGGGAAGCGCAGAGGCGGACACAGGACCTGCCCCCGCCCGCACGTCCGGTCGAGCCTCCGAACGAAGCTCCGTATGGGCTCCCGCGCGTCCACTCACCACCGTCGAGATAGCATGCTTGAAGATCAACTGCTCCTGGCTGTTGTTCTCCAGCAGCACCGAATATTTGTCGAACGAGCGAATCTTACCCGTCAGCTTCACACCGCTGACAAGATAGATCGTAATGGGACTCTTGTCTTTCCGCACTGTGTTAAGAAAAGTATCCTGGATGTTCTGCGCCGGCTTTGATTCCATGGGGCCGATCTCCTTATCTTTTTAGACTTCGATGCAATTGACTTCGCTGCAAGGTCCCGCTGTGATTCATCAGCTTCGAAAGAAAACCCCGTCGACCGGAGTTCAAAGCCAAGTTCGTCAACGATACGAGTATCCCCGGCAATTTACAACCAGCGTGCCTCTCTACGAGCACTTGCAATTAGACGAACCGAAATGCAGAACGACAGTCCGCGCCTGCAATCTACGAGGACCGCGTGCGATATACGATGGGTTCAGGTGCTTGCCCGCAATCCACAACCCGTCCCCATGCTCGATTTTTCCCGCGAGTTTGTCAAAATGCGGCAGGAGCTGCTTGACTCCATCGCGGCGGTGTGCGACTCCCAGCGCTTCATTCTAGGGCCGCAGGTAGAAAGCTTTGAAGTCGCGGCCGCAACGGCTTGCTGGGTGCCGCACGCGGTCGGCTGCGCCAGCGGCACCGACGCAATCTGGCTTGCCCTCGCTGCGGCAAACGTAGGACCCGGCGATGTGGTCGTCACGACGCCCTTCAGCTTCTTCGCGACCGTCAGCGCCATCCTGCGCTGCGGCGCACAGCCTCTGCTCGCCGATATCGACCCAGCTACCTTCAATCTTTCCGCGGACACGGTCGAACAAGTGCTTCGATCCGCCGCGGGAGCCAATGCAAAGGCCGTTCTTCCCGTTCACCTCTACGGCCAGTGCGCTGATTGGGACGCCTTCGCCGCCTTGAAGCAGAGATACAACCTGCTGCTGATCGAAGACGCCGCCCAAGCCTTCGGCGCAACCTGGAACGGAACGCCCGCGGGCGCCCTCGGAGACGCAGCGGCCTTCAGCTTCTATCCGACCAAGAATCTCAGCGCCATGGGCGACGCCGGTCTGGTCACTACACACTCCCCTACCCTCGACGACCACGCCCGCATCCTCCGCGCCCACGGCATGCGCCGCCGCTACTATCACGACGAGATCGGCTGGAACTCCCGCCTCGATTCACTCCAGGCAGCTGTCCTCGAAGTCAAGCTCCGTTATCTCCCCCAGGGCAACGAGAAACGCCGAGACCTGGCCGCGCGCTACGACCAGCTCTTTCGCTCCGCCGGACTGGCGGCGTCGAGCACCGCGGAAGGCGTCGTCCTGCCGATCACCGATCCCCGCGCCGGCCACGTCTTTCATCAGTACGTCCTGCGCGCGCCACGACGCGATGCCCTCCGCCAGTACCTCACCGACCGGCAGATCGGCAGTGAAATCTACTATCCGTTGCCGCTCCATTTGCAGACCAGCCTTGTGAGTCTAGGCTACAAACGCGGAGACTTCCCCATCACCGAGGCCGCTGCTGCCGAGGTGATCGCGATCCCGATCTATCCTGACCTGCGCGAAGACGAGCAGCAGATCGTCGTCGACACGATCGCCAGCTTCTACGCTTAGCTCAAACCTATTCTTGCTGGAATAGCCCGGGCGCGGCTCTCGCGAAATCGCGCGGAAAATGGTCGCCGGCATGAGCTTAGCGAACTCCGCTGTGACGCAAACCGGAGTGTCGTCCGCAGCGGACAGTACTTGACGCGAATCAATGGCCCTGATTGCCTAAACTCAATCGATCGTAGCCCGCGCATCCTCGCAATCCATTCACGACGCGGCGGTTCGCTACTTCGATTCCGAAGCCGAGTTCTGCACGATCAAGTCATTGTTGATGTGGAAGGCCCCCGGCGCGGTGTTGGCTTGCATGCCGGCGATCTGTGAGTCCGATTTGTTGATCACGACTCCGTAGAGCGTCACCTGCCCGTTGTTCACGATGATGTGAATTGCATGAAACCCCAGCGGCGGGGTATTGGTAACGCCCCCGGCGGCCAGCGCGATGCTGTTGCCGGGACCGATCGCGCGACCCAGAGAGCCCTGGTTCGCGTTATATTTGCGCAGCGAGGGCTGCGTGTAGATGCGGTTGTAAACCTCAGCCCGCACCCGGTCGTCGTTCGGGGAGTAAGGCAGAACCTGAATCTTGTTGTCGACCGACTTGATTCCCTCGATGCCCTTCACCGCCCGCTCGGCGTCAGTCTTAAGCGTAGGCCGCGACGCATAGCCGTTAAGCGTCAGGTTGCCGTTTCGTATATCAAAGGTCAGCCAGTCCCAAACGCCGAAGTTCGACAGTCCAGCAAGCTTCTTCTGCACCTGGCGGATGACTCCGGCGGAGTCTTCCTGCGCTGCGGCTTGCCCAGGTGCGACATTCTGCGGCAGAGCGGCGGGAGCGGCGATGACAAACCCGAGAAAAGCGGCGGCAACAGAAGTTAAAAAGCGGCGGCGCATAGGTTCTCTCCGTACTTTCAGCAAAATAGACTTCGGCCAGAAAGATACCGTACCGCGGAGTCCGAGTCCAGAGCCGTGTCCTGGAAACGCCCGATTTCCTCCATCGCCTCAACAGGAGGGATCAGAACAGATGAGGGCGCCCGTGGTTGAAGTCGAAGTTGTACACCAGACCAAGGCTCAAAGCCGTCGGATGGATCGAACCGGACGGCGTGACCGGCGTGTTCCAATGCTCGAACTGAACGTCCGCCTTCACCGCGAAGTAATGGCTGAAATCGTAGTCGACGCCAACGCCCGGAGAGTAGATGAACGTGTTCGAACTGATGTACGCAAGATCGCCCACGACAAATCCGCCGTTCAGGTAATCGATCTGACCGCGTCCAAACAGGAAATCGGCATAAGGATGCAATCCGGCAATCGGATACTCTACCTTGGGGCCAACCAGGAAGCTCTTTTGTCCGCTAATGTGTCCGGAATCGATGGGATAGCTGCCGCGAACCTCGAACGCCGGCCGAATACGCCGAATACGCAGGAAGGTGAGATCCGCGCCCGCAGTAATGTCCAGGTTCTTGCCCCCTTCCAGATTCGTGAACGTACCCGTGCCCGCAACGAAGGCAGAAAGTTGCAGCTTCTGCGTGGCCGTGGGTATACCCTGGGCCGATGCCGATCGCACCGCACCTACCGGCAAAAGACTGAACAGGACCAGAGCAAAGCAGGCCGTAAGACAAACCAACCTGACTCGCGAAAATATAGACTTCATTCCATCCCCTTACGTCGTCGCTCTAGACTAGCTTAGACTGAGATGCCGGACGAGAGTTTGGCTCTCCGGTACCCCATTCAAGGTGCGGCAGGCGGGACGCAGCCTACAACCCTGCGCAGAACCCAGCGTACCGTCAACATGCTGCCTGTTGAGCCGCCCTGCTAAGTCTTTATCGGCGAAAGGATGGTGAAGATGACAATCGCGATTCCTGAACTTTGGGCTATCCAAGAGCGTCTGCCCGGAAAGAAACCGTCCTTAGGACACGCCGGGGTGCGGCGTAAGAAATCATGACTCCCTGGGCGACCCGCTCCCTGCGTTCTCTTGCTGCCCTGGCGGCACTGCTCGCGCTTGTGTATGCCGGCGACCGCCTGGCGCTGCGAAGCCACATCGCTCGCGGAACCGCCTTTGGCTCCATCGAGGTCAATCAATTTCTGGCTACTCCATTGAAGGGAAACAAGGTCGAATACGATTTGATGGGCAGCTCACCGGTGCTCTGCAGCCGTTCGATCTTTCCTCAGCAGGGCCACCCTGCCTGCTGGTGGCTGGAGAAACATAAATCGCAGTGGCAGTGATGCAATTCGCATTCGCTCCCTCAAACCGCCTCTGGTCAATAAGGCCGTGACAGACGCCTGCGGAGCGTTGCGGCGGCGCCCAGCGCGCCGGTTAGCAGCAGACCCAGCGATCCTGGTTCCGGGACCGGCCTCGGCGTAAGGTCGATGGCCTCATAGTTATATTCGTCACGTCCATCCGTCCAAGCGAAGTCGCCCGCTGCGTTGATGGCAATCGCATCGACTGTGCCCGAGTACAGATAACTCGCCGTGCCTTCAGGTCCGGCGAACACCTCGTGATCCCAGCCATAAGCCTCATATCCGTTGTCACAACCACCCTTTTCGCCATCGCTGGCGAGGCTGCACGAGGTTCCGTTGTCATAATCCAGCTTGGGCGGCGCCACGGACACGGCCGTCTCCACCCCATCCTCGTACGTCTTGTAACAGTAGAAAAATTCGCCGCAGCCGGTCGCGCCGCGGATCACCACATCACCGGCCGCGTCGATGCCGTACACGGAGTTGCTTTCGGCCGTACCCAGGTTAAGGATCTGGTAGGTATCGGCGAAACCGGACCAGGGGAATAGTGCAACGAAGGCAGAGAGTACAACACGCGTCCAGAGTTTCGAGAAAAACATGATGATCGTCCTTTGCAGGCCGCCTCTATCCGAGGCAGCCCCGCCGACCGGTCAGACTTCACATTCGAGGACCAGTGCGTTACCTTGCCACGTTGCAATTTTTTGCCCAATACAATCCAGGCCTTATGTAATTGAAAATATTAGCGCGGGGATGACGCAAGAGAATGCACCTTGTGGGAAAAGATTTTCCCACTCAACGGCATAGCGGCACAGTAATGGCCCTGAGACGAGCGCCAATCTTGCTGCCCTTTTAAAGCACGACCTCTGCCGCAATCGCCTCGATTCCTGCAATATTGCGCATGAGTTCTTCAGGGACGTCATGCCGCTGCTGCAGGTAGCCGGGACTGTTGTAAGAGACCCATACCGTACCCTCCTCATCCTCCGAAACCAAAGCCTTCAGAGGAAGGTCGAGCGCGAGGCTTGGAGACGCGACCATCAGCGGTGTGCCGGACTTCGCATTTCCAAAGATCACCAATACGGCCGGCCGCATGCTTAGCCCGACCTTGGACGCAGCTCCGCTATGATCCACCTCGGCCACAACCGCAAGCCCGCGCGCCTTTACGAGATCTTTCAGGCGCTCGAGCGTCTCGCCCCACGAATGCAAGCTCCGCAACTGAACTATTCCGCGATCATCCTGGTCACCCATCAACACCTCCACATGTCCTAAGATGAGTCCTTGCATAGCAGCACGCCGATGCTACCATCCGTCGCTACCATCCGTCATCGCTTCTCGACGTTTCGTCCTGGTTGCAGGTGCCCGAGTCGCGTAAGGCGGCTTTTGCGCGGGCAGCGCCGTCAAACTTTTACGCCACCGAATCGCAGGCTGCTTCCAAGCGATGAGGAATTGGTGACGGGAGCGTGTGACCGGCATGGGCAAGGAATGGATCGTCACTCTGGCAGCAGATATCCGGAACAAAAACCGCGAAGCAGCCGAAGGCTTCGGCAAAAAGCAACACAAGGAGGCAATCGTTGCCGCACAAGGGCAGGGTTTCTTTGCCGCGTTTGTCTCCGCCCTCGAAGACAACGTGAACGAAATAAGACGCGAGTTGCAAGGCGATGTCACGGCTTCGGAGACAACAGTCCAGAATGTCAGTCCGACTGAGGTTAAGCTGTTTCGCAGCCGGTTTCCCTGGTTCGACGCCCGCATCGTTTATGAAGACGTCAACATCCTTCTCGACTACGCGAAAGGACGCGGAGTGGCGGCAGATCGCGCGCTCGACCGCAAGACCTGCCACTTCGCCTTCGAAGTCGCGGACGACGACGCATTCGTCGTGCGAGAGGGATTTGGCGACAACCCCGCACAGTTTTCGCAACCGCAGGAACTCGCACAGCGGGTCACGGAGATACTCTTTGCGGTCTAGCAGGTCTCCGGGTTTGCTTTGCTTCTTTCTCCGCTCTGCCGTGCGCTTATAGAACAAGAATGCTTTCATCTCTCCGCTTCGCATCCAAGCTGCTCAGGTAGTGCGCAGGAGAATTTGATTGTCCAATCGCAAACAGCGGCAGCAGCTTAGCAGAGTTCAAACCACAATTCCGGTTTCCGAGTCCGCGATCGACCCCGCCGAATCCGCGAAGGCTGCAGGGTTGCGCTACGTCACCGATATCAGACCGGGAATTACGCGCAAGCCGTGGCGAAAGAGTTTTCGGTTCTTCGATCCCGACGGCGCTCCGGTCCGTGATGCCGAGACCCTTGGACGCATCAAGTCGCTGGTCATCCCCCCGGCCTGGACCGAAGTCTGGATCTGTCCCAACCCGAAAGGGCACCTGCAGGTGACCGGACGCGATGCACGAGGAAGAAAGCAGAGCCGCTACCATCCGCGCTGGCGTGAGGTGCGCGACGAGACAAAGTATGAACGCATGCTGGTCTTCGGCGCCGCGCTGCCCGCCATTCGCGTGCAGGTCAAGCACGATCTCGCCCGCGCCGGTTTGCCTCGCGAAAAGATTCTCGCCACCATCGTCCGCCTGATGGAGATCACGCTGATCCGCGTCGGCAACGTGGAATATGCGCGGCAGAACAAGTCTTACGGCCTGACGACGATGCGCGGAAAGCACGTACAGGTGGAAGGGTCGACCGTCACCTTCAAGTTTCAGGGTAAGAGCGGGGTCAAACACACCATCGACATCGATGACCGCCGTCTGGCTCGCATTCTGCAACGCTGCCAGGACATCCCCGGCTACGAGCTCTTCCAGTATGTCGATCACGATGGGACCCATCACGCTGTCGACTCAGCCGACGTCAACGAGTACCTGCGCGAAGCATCGGGCGGCCAATACTTTACCGCGAAGGACTTTCGCACCTGGGCAGGCACCGTTCTCGCCTGCACCATGCTTAAGGAGTTCGAGGAGTTCCGGTCCGAGACCCAGGCCAAAAAAAATGTCGTAGAGGCGATCAAGGCAGTCGCGGCGCGGCTCGGCAATACGCCTTCGGTGTGCCGCAAGTGTTATGTGCATCCGGCTGTGCTCGACTGCTATATGAGCGGAGGCATGTGGAGCAGCATCAAGCAGCGCGTGAAAGAGGAGCTCGCCGACTCCCGCGCGGATGCCGACTCCAGCTCCGATTCCCAAGCCGAAGCTTTGCGCCAGGAAGAGATTGCGGTGATGAAGCTGCTGCAGCGACAGATGGAACGTGCAGCCGCCTAGACTGTGGGGCTCTCAGCCGCGCCGGCCGAAGCTCATCAGTGCGCTGCAGTCAAATCGTTCCAGCAGACCGGCAATGTCTTTGTAGACCTCGATGCAGCCCGCATTGAGCAGCTCCCGCTCCGACCAGCCGCCGGTAGTGACGCCGATCGTGCGAATGCCGGCCTTACCCGCCGACTCGGCGTCATAGGGCGTATCTCCGAGAGCGAGCACCTGATCCGGCTTTACCCCAAGCTTCTTGAGCGTGGCTTCGAAGATGTCTGGGTGCGGTTTCGAGCGATCCGCATCATCGGAAGAAGTGCTCTCATCCACCAGATCGCCGATATCCGCAATCTTCTTGTAATCGTCGAGATCCTTCTTCTTCGCTGAGGAGGACAGCGCTGTGCGGATGCCCGCGTCCTTCATCCGCAAAAAGAACTCTCTTACTTTAGGAAACGGCTTGACCTGCGCAAGATAATCCTGCCGGAACAGAAATTCGCGATAGGTCTTCAGCGGCTCCTCCACCATCTTCCGCTTCCACCAGGGCACGAAGACCGGGATCAGTTCGTCGCCGCCCTTGCCGATCTGGCGGCGTACGGCTTCGAGATCGAGGTGGATATCGACGGTCGCGAAGGCATCCCGCCAAGCGGCTGCATGCAGCCAGTTGCTTTCCACCAGTGTGCCGTCGATGTCACAGAGTACCGCGTCTACCATTTGGCCGCCTTCGCAGGACCGTCCCCCGCTCAGCGTTAGATGCGACGGGCGATCAGCTGTCCTTGCGGTAGAGCAGGTTGCGCATGGCCTGCCGCCGCGCCTCGTTTGCCTCGGCGACGGATTTGCGCTCCTCCGCGGTCATTCGGTCTTTCGCGCTGATACCCGAAGCAGCGCTGTCCGCCTCTTCGCTGCATTGCGGACAGCGATTGGCAAACCCTGGCTTATCCGGTTTCAGCTCGAACTCCTCCTGGCAGACGGCGCAGATTTTGATGGGAAAGGGCATCTTCGACTCCACCTTTAGTACATCACGGAGGGGAGTGCCGGGGCCAGCGCCGAGAGCAGACCCCACCCCGTCGAAATGCGCCAAATTCTTCGAAACACAGAGCTTAGCTTTGGACCTATCCTATCCCGCAGGTACTTGCCCTGGCGGCCTGCTCGCCTTAGGACGGGGAGTTGAGCCGTGCGTTTTGTCAAGCAGCCGGAAGGCTCGGAGAGGCACTCGAGACGCGAGCGGCAGGTCGGCATCTGCCACTCGCGGTCGACCACGTTAGAGGTTTCGGGCTCGATTCCCGGTAACCAGACGAAGCAGCAGCGTCAGAATCACCGCCCCGACGATCGCGACCAGGATGGTGTAGATCATGCCTCCCTGTCCGGTAAAGCCAACCGCGCGCATGATGAAGCCGCCGATGATGGCTCCGACGATACCGATCACAATGTCGCCGATCGTGCCGTAGCCGCTGCCCTTCATCAGCTTGCCTGTAATGAAGCCGGCGATGAGGCCAACAATAATCCACCAGATGATGAACATTTTTGCGTTCTCCTTTTTCGTGCTGAATTTGGGGGGCCCGATGCTGCGAGGTACTTATACCGCAGTCCAGAGGAATGGAGAGAGAAAGTTCGGGTGAGTGGCCTTCGGTTCGATACCTGCAGCGCACTCCCCTGTAGCACTCCTGTGAGAGTCCTCCTCCGCGATTAGGGTTGTGCTTGGGTGGGGAGGTTTCATGGATTGTCGAAGACGGCGAAACAAGCAGTCTTAGGTGATCCTTCAGGAGTCGGCCTTTGTCTGCTCTATTTGTCAGTCCGGATAAATTGATTGCTTGCTCGTATGCAGCGGCTTAGATTAGAAAGGTGGGTTCGAAGGCGTGTGGTTTACCTCGTATTCTCATGACCACCCGCCGCCGTATGTTCACGGGTGGTATACGGGAGTTCAGGTGATTGTAGAGTTCGCGAATGGCGAGGTAAGCTTGGCGCACCGGAGGACAGCAATTCGTCCTCGGAACGCGAAACAGTCGGACGTGAACCATATCCTGCGAACGGCTACGCGATTTGCCGCTGAACTGATTAATCTTTGGAGGGTCACACATGGCTGATTGGGTCTTGACGACAACCGATGAAGAGATCGATGCGGCGCTGCAAGCCGCGCGGGATGCCCCCGAGGAAGTTCGCATCGTGGAGGCTGTCTACCATCCTGAGCCGGGACTCGAGTTCCTGATGTTGAAGCTGAGCGATGGACGCCGCCTCCTCATTGCCCGGGAAGACCTAAGCGAGTTGAATGAGGCGACGCCGGAACAGGCGGAGGACCTTGTGGTGGGGCCGCACGGCGTAAATGTATGGTGGCCGCAGTTGGATGACGGCCTCTATCTGCCAGATTTTCTAGAGCATCGCTGGGGCCGCAAGGGGCATCAGGTGGCTGCGGCTTAGAGCTCCTAAGCGAGCAACTCCGAGGAATAGACTACAGTTGCTTCCGGCTGCTTCGGTCAGCCTTATGCTTCCTTATGTATGATGGACAACATAAAGTGAGCGGCAGGATCTACCTGGCCGCCATTCGTCCCAAGCCGCATCTTGGCGTCGATTTCCTCCACCCTCAAGCACGCTGCGACTCTAACGTCTCCCGGTACGACGAAAGGTCAGTGCTTGAGTTCGGTTCACCTCGTCAATCCCAGCGACAACTCCTTTGGCACGGCTGTCATTACACCACGATGGCTGTTTGTGCTTGCCGCCGCCACACCGGCCGCCGCAGGCGATCCTATCCTGGTGGATGAATCGATTGAGCAGATCGTTCCCGAGAGCATTCAGCCGGGCGACCTGGTCGGCATCAGCGTTCATACCGGCAATGCGCTGCGCGGCTATGAGGTAGGCCGCATGGCCCGTGAACGCGGCGCCTCGGTGGTCTACGGCGGCATTCATGCCACCCTCTTCCCCGAAGAAGCGCTCGAACGCGGGCAGGCACACGCGGTCGTCAAGGGGGACGGCGACATCGCGTGGGGAAAGGTGGTCACCGACTGGCTCGCCGGCGGGATCGCAACGAAGATCTATGACGGCGGACGGATCGGAGGCAGCGAGTTCCTGGCCGCGCGCTGGGACCTCATGCCGCCGGACAAGTACATGTGGGCCTCGGTCCAGACCATCCGCGGCTGCCCCAAGCATTGCTCCTTCTGCAGCGTCTGGCGCACCGACGGCCAGCAGCCGCGACAGCGCAGATTCCAGTCCGTCATCGACGAGATCGTCAACCTGCGCCAGATCGGATTTCGCTTCATCGCGCTGGCCGACGACAACTTCTACCCGGTGACGCTGACCGACCTACGCCTGGCCCGCGAACAGGGCAATCTGGCCAAGCTCGAAGAGCTCACCGCCATCCGCACCGAACGCTTCCAGTTGATGGCCGAGCTCGCCAAGCTCCCCAAGGACATGGTGTTCTTCACCCAGATCACCATGGAGGCAGGCGAAGACGGCGAGTACCTCGATGCCATGCGCAAGGCCAACATCAAAGGCGCGCTGGTCGGGGTCGAAGCCGTCACCCCCGAAGGCCTCAAAGCCGTCTTCAAGGACTTCAACTACTCCGGCGACGCGTTAGCCAGGCAGCTCCAGACCTTCAAGAAGCACGGCGTCCACGTGCTTGGTTCTTTCATCTTCGGCCTGCCGACCGACAAGCCTGCCACCTTCGACGCCACGGTCGCCATGGCGCTCAAGGCGGGCGTCACCTTCGCGCAATTTGTGATGATGACTCCATTTCCTGGCACGGTCGACTTCGGCCGATGGGAGAAGGAACAGGCCAAAGCTCCGACGCTGGTAGCAACGCCGGTGGGCGACGTTCCGATCACCCGCTACTGGCTCATCCCGACGGCGACGCGGCCCAAGATGTTTACTCCGCACCCCACCATGAGCTCCGCCGAGATCAGCCAGCGGACGCAGAAGGTCTGGGACCGCTTCTACAACTGGTCTGCCATCTGGCAGCGCTCCGCCTGCACGCCCACGCTGCGCGCGCGAGTCGCCTTCATGTTCCTGTCGAAGCTTTACCGGCAGATGTACGCCGGCACCGGCATCTCCACCGACTCTGCCCGGCGCAAAAAGTCGAAGACCTGGGCACGGTGGACGGCCCGTCAGTGCCGCAAGCTCTTCGCAGCCAAACCCATGCCCGAGCTCCGCTCCCCCGCCTGGGATCTCGCCTTCTCCTCCGCCAACCTGCGCCGTCCCGCCTTCCTAGCCGGCCACGACGTCCCCTCGCCGTTCACCGTGCTGCCTAAACCATAAGCAGTCGTGGTTGAGGTGGGAACGCGCCAACGGTCTGGGTGCCCCATGTCCGGAAGGTCGGACATGGGTTTCGATCAAGCCGCCGGCCTGCGTACCGAAAATACGCGGATCGTCACGGAGCAGGCGCAAAGTCCCGCAACTGCGCCACCGTCTTTGCGTCCATCTGGACCAGCATCGCCGTCAGCAGCTCGACCGCCTGATCGAAGTCCTGCCGGTTGACGATTCCGTTGTGCGAGTGGGTGTAGCGCACCGGCACCACCAGGTTGATCGTCGGCGCGCCGCCGTTCATGGTCTGCATCTCGGCCGAGTCGTCGCCATAGCCCTGCACCAGGTCGGCCTGCAGCGGCAGACCCTTGGCGGCTGCCGTCTTGCGCGTGAAGGCGACCATCTTGCGATTGGCGATCGTGCTTGAGTCGTATAAGAACATCCCCGGACCTGCGCCGAGCTTCACCTGCGTCTCCTCCGGCTTGTCGCCCGGCACATCGCCCGTGATGCCGCCTTCAAGTGCAATCCCGATATCGGGCTTCACCGTCTCGACCGCCGCCCGCGCCCCGCGCAGCCCGACCTCCTCCTGGGTGGTTGCGACGTAGAAGAGCTGATTGGCATGCGGCAGGCCGGCCGTGCGCCGCATCGCCTCGAGCAGCACCGCGCATCCGATGCGGTCGTCCCACGCTTTGCCCAGATAATTTCCGCCGCCATTCATGACAAGGAACGGCGAGTCCGGCACCACCGGATCTCCCGGCTCGACGCCCAGCGCCGCGACCGCCGCGGCATCCTTCGCGCCGACATCGAGAAACACCGTCTCTCGCGCGAAGACTTTGCCTCGATCTTCCTGCGGCAGCACGTGAATGTCGCGAATGCCCGTGACGGCATGCACCGGGCCCTTCGATCCCAGGATGATCCAGCGCTGATCGACAAGTGCCTGGTCGAGCCATCCGCCCAACATCTGCATCGACAGGAAGCCGGACGGCGTGACCCTTCGCACCATGCCGCCGAGCTCGTCCATGTGCGCGTCGATCATGATGCGCGGGCCGGTCTTGCCCTGCTGCGCGATCACCGATCCCAAGCCGTCGTACCGGATCGCCTCGGTCGCCAGCGGCTTCATCTCGCCGACCATGATGGCGCGCACCGGCTCTTCGGCGCCCGGAGGACCGGCCGCATTTGAAAGCCGCTCCAG
Source organism: Edaphobacter sp. (assembly GCA_965277545.1). Taxonomy (GTDB): domain Bacteria; phylum Acidobacteriota; class Terriglobia; order Terriglobales; family Acidobacteriaceae; genus Edaphobacter. The sequence continues at coordinate 2,336,735 of OZ255826.1, read as the reverse complement.
CAGCGCCACCACCCGGTCGCCTGCCTGCCCCTCGACCAGTCGCCCACTCACTCCCACCCACACGACGCAAAGTGCCGCCCCCAGCCAACGCGAGAACCTGATTGGTCTATGCATAGTGGAAATATATCAGCCCATCTTCTCCTTCCAGCCTAAGTTGATTAGCAACCGGTTCATGGGCAGCGAAGTCAGGAAGCCGCACACCATCGCCACCTGCATCATCAGCCAATAGGCCGGATGATCGGCCTCGATGTGCGGCCTGGGAAACAGCACGAACCAGACCAGCGCCATCCAGCCATACATTCCCAGTTGGAAGGCCGCGATCGACAAGGTGTCTGCCTTCATCGCAGCCAGCAAGCCCGCGCCCGGGGAGAGATGCCGCATAGGCACGATGGTGAAGTACTGGAAGACGATCCCCAGCGTCCATGCCGCGACAAAGTCCCACGTGTAGCTTGCCCAAAGCGCCGACCCCGCAACGGTCAGCGTCAGACCGAAGACGGTAAACTCCGTCGCTACATCGGCCAGGGCGCATCCCGCTCCGCAGTGACTGGTCGCCAGCGCGCTTTGCGGCCAGGTCGGAGTTTTCTCTTTCTCCTTTTCCTTAGCGTTTCCGTTCCTGTTCCTCGCAGGCGCGTCCTTTGCCATCCTGCGACCCGAGCGGAAGTACCACCACACCGCGACCAGGCTCAGATACAGCGCCGTGGCCGGCCAGACCACGTTCATAATGGCCATCTTCTGCGGATGCCGCACCTCATCGACAGCAATCACCACGGCGCTCGCCAACGCTATCCCGATTGAGACCCAGGCAATCCACTCCAGCATATGCATCCTCCTACCCTGGAGACTGTGATGCGCGCATGCGAAGCCGAACTGTTCTCACCTGCTAGGCTGAAGAGGAAATGTCTCTGCAGCCGCATCTCAAACGCATCATCGAAGATGGCGAGACGCTGAGCCGCGAAGAGGCCGCCTCGCTTCTGCGGCAACTCCTCACCGGCGACCTGAACGAGATCCAGCTCGCGGCTCTGCTCAGCGCCTTCGCCACCCGCGGCGAAACCTCCGCCGAGATCGCAGGCTTCGTCGATGCCATGCGCGCTGCCGCCATCGAAGTCCCACTGACGCCGGTCGAGCGAGACCTGCTCGTGGACACCTGCGGGACCGGGGCCGACCTCTCCGGCACCTTCAACATCTCCACCGCGGCCGCGCTGGTTGCCGCCGCCGCCGGAGCCACGCTCGCCAAGCATGGCAACCGCGCCGTCACCTCGGCGTGCGGATCGGCGGACGTGCTCGAAGCGCTCGGCATTCCCGTCGGCCTCTCTCCGCTCGAAGGCGCGGCTTCCCTGCGTCGACATCGCTTCGCCTTCTTCCATGCCCAGGCGCTGCATCCGGCCATGAAGAAGGTGATGCCCGTCCGTCGCGCGCTCGGCATACGCACTATCTTCCACGTGGTCGGTCCGCTTTCGAACCCCGCCGGCGCCCGCGCGCAGGTGATGGGCGTCTATGCGCCGCATCTGGTTGCCCGCGCGGCCGAGGCGATGGTGCTGCTCGGTGCCCGCCACGCCTTCGTCGTCCATGGGGAGACCGAAAACAGCGCCAATGCAACCCGCGCACACGGCGGCGGAGCCTTCAGCGAAGGTTTAGACGAGCTCTCGATCAGCGGCTCCAGCCACCTCGCCGAGGTGCACGGCGCATCGATCACCTACAGCACCCTCGTCCCCGAAGACCTGGGCCTTGCCCGTGCGCCCATCAGCTCGCTTCGCGGCGGAGATGCCGCGGCCAATGCCGCCGTCCTCACGGCCATCTTCGCCGGAGAAAGAGGGCCGCGCCGCGACGTCGTTCTGCTCAACGCCGCGGCCGTCCTGGTGACGGCTGAACTCGCCCCCGATCTTCGCGCCGGTCTTCAGCTCGCGGCTGAGACAATCGAACGCGGTGCCGTGACGGAACTTGTCGCCGCACTCCAACGTATCTCCTGATTACGGGATATGCTCGATCGATCCCGGGCTGGATGCAGTGCCGCTGCACTTGCTTCTTATTGTCCTCCTGAAGAGGATCTGCTGCTGTTATATCGGTTGAGTGCACTCACCATGAATGGCCACAGGAGCGAACCCCGATGCCCACCTACCCGCCGCCGACACCATCGCTCGACCCCGCCCTCGTCACCTCCGCGCTCGAGCTTCCCGGCTGCCGCGTCGTCCGCAACTGCGGCATCGTTCGCGGCATCGTCGTGCGCTCGCGCAACATCTTCGCCACCATCGGCGCCGGCCTGCAAACCGTTATCGGCGGCGACATCACGCTGTTTACCGAGCTGTGCGAGAAGACCCGTCAGGACGCCTACGCCATGATGACCCTGCACGCGGCCCAGCTCGGCGCCAACGCCGTCCTTGCCTTCCGCTACGACGCAAACGAAGTGATGAACGGCGTCACGGAAGTTCTCGCGTACGGCACCGCTGTGGTCGTCGAGAAGCTCTAGAGTCCTTGCTGCGGTACCCTCAAGCGCTGCGGTACTCTCAAGCCATGCAGCGCGAACAGCTCGCCTATCTCCTGATTGCCCTCAGCGCGCTCGTCGCCGTCCTTCCGCTCGCAATCCACGGCTGCTCCTGCGGCCATGACTTCGACTTCCATCTCCTCAACTGGATGGAGGCGGCTCGCCAGTTCACCCACGGCAATCTTCACCCGCACTGGGCCTACACGGCTGCTTACGATGCCGGCGAGCCCCGCTTCGTCTTCTACCCGCCCGCGTCCTGGACTCTGGGTGCTGTCCTTGGCCTGCTCCTGCCCTGGGCCTGGACGCCGATCGTCTACACCTGGCTCGCCCTTACCCTCAGCGGCTTCGCCATGTATCTGCTGACGCGCGAATTCAGCTCGCCTGGTCCGGCGCTCTTCGCCTCGATCTTCTACGCGGTCAACCCGTACATGCTCTTTACCGCGTACGAGCGCACCGCCTACGCCGAACTGCTTGCCGCCGCGTGGATTCCGCTTCTCCTGCACGCCATCCTTCGCCGGCGGATCACCGTGATCCGTATCGCTATCCCCGTAGCGCTGCTCTGGATCACCAACGCTCCCGCGGCCGTAATGTCCTGCTACGGGCTCGCGCTGCTTGCTTCCCTTCGCATCGTCACCTCAAACCCGTCGTCCAAACAAGAAGCCTCAATCCCAGCTAAAGAACCGGGTGCCCCATGTCTTGATTCTGAGACATGGGTTTCTTCACAAGCGCAAACCTTCCAATCCAGGCGGCAGCAGTCGCGCAACACCTTTGCAGGCACGGCTCTCGGTCTCGGTCTCGCCGCCTTCTACATCGTCCCCGCCGCCTGGGAGCGCCGCTACGTCCAGATCGCCATGGCGCTCCTGCCGGGCATGCGCATCGAGGACAACTTCCTCTTCCACCACACGGGCGACCTTGCGCACGACGAGGTCCTCCACACCGCGTCGCTGATTGCGGTCATCCTGCTCGCGGCAGCCATTCTCGGTCTGGCCGTGCTGCTCTTGACCACGAAGCGCCGGGAGCCCCACCGGGAGCAGTCTCAGCGGGACGAAGCGTACCGTCGGCTATCGGACAGCCGCAGACTCCTTCTTCCCCTCGCGATTCTCACCCTAGCCATACTCTTCCTCCTGACTCCTGCGACAGCGGCGATCTGGAAGCACCTGCCGGAGCTTGCCTTCTTGCAGTTTCCCTGGCGCCTGGTGGCCATTCTCGCTGCCGTCCTAAGTCTCACCCTTGCGCTTGCACTTCCCTTCTTCCGAAGCCGTCCCGCCTTCACCATCGCCGTCACGCTCTCGCTTGCAGCGTGTCTTGCGTATCCCGCCTACAGCGCATTTCAGCAAACGTGCGATCCCGAAGACACAGTCTCCGCACGCCTGGCGCTCTTCCGCTCCGAACGGGGCAGCGAACCCACCGACGAGTACACCCCCGCTACCGCCGACAACGACTCACTCGCGAAGGCCAACCCACCCTATTGGCTGTCCGACGATCCGGACGCCAAAGCTCCCGCGAATTCCATCCCGGGCCCGGCACCCACGCACCTCATACTCAACTCGCTAGTCCCGCAGAGCCTCATCCTCAACCTGCGCGCCTATCCTTGCTGGCGCATCACCCGGAACGGCGCCTCCCTTCGCGGGGGCGATCCATCCCAGCGAGACGACGGCCTCATCACTCTCCCGATCCCCGCCGGCCTCACCATGGTCGACCTCGTCTACACCCAGACTCGCGATCAGACGTTAGGCGACGCCATCTCGCTTACCTCTCTCACCATGCTGGTCCTCGTCTTCCGTCTTCGCGCAAAGTCTGCCGCGTAGACCTCAGCCCCGCTCCACCTGCCGCTCACGTCTGGCGTCCATCCAAAAACGACGCTTTGTTCTCTCCCGGAGTAGTCACCGGATGCGGTGAATAGCATGAGTCAGCTATCCCCTATACCCTCTCCCCTCCACCCTGCCCTCAAGCATTTATCATCGACACGACATGCCTTTCACCGCACAAGACATCCTGCACTTCGGAGCGCAGCTCACCGACGCCGCTTTGGAGCGCCTGCTGCCCGCACCCGACACCCTGCCCCACTCGATCCATCGCGCCATGCGGCATAGCACCTTCGCCGGCGGCAAGCGTCTCCGCCCGGTCCTCTGCATCGAGGCCGCCCGCATGGTCTCCGGAGGCGACGCCATCCCCGAAGGCGCAGCCGAACTCGGCGCCGCGCTCGAGCTGCTCCACACCTACTCGCTCATCCACGACGACCTTCCCGACCTCGATAACGACGACCTCCGCCGCGGCCAGCCCACCTGCCACGTCGTCTTCGGGGAAGCCACCGCCATCCTCGCGGGCGATGCGCTCCAGACTCTCGCCTTCCAGACTCTCGCCCATCTGCCCGCGCCGCCGGCCACCGTGGTTGCCATTCTCAAGGAGATCTCCCTCGCCGTCGGCACCGGAGCGGGCCGCGTCGGCGACCTCGAAACCAAGCTCCCGCCGGGCATGATCGGAGGTCAAGTCATGGACCTCGAGTCCGAAGGCGTCGCCCCCACTGCCGAGCTCGTCGAGGCCATTCATCGTGCCAAAACCGGCGCCCTCATGACGACCAGCATCGTCTCCGGCGGCCTATATGGAGGCGCGTGCCGCAACCTCGGCGGCGATACCATCTCGCGTCTGCGCACCTTCGGCGAAAACGCCGGACTCGCCTTCCAGATCGTCGACGACGTCCTCGACATGACGCAAAGCTCCGCGGAGCTCGGCAAGACGGCAGGTAAGGACACCGCCAGCACCAAAGCGACCTGGCCCGCCGTCTTCGGCATCGCTCAATCGCTCAAAGACGCCGAAGCCCTCATCGCCGACGCCTTCGCCGCGCTCGAACCCTTCGGCTCCGCCGCCGATCCTCTTAAGTCCCTCGCCGCCTACCTGGTAGAGCGCAAACACTGATCGAAACAATCCGATTCCTACAGCAAAATGTTCATGTTCAACCCGCCACTAACAACCAATTCGCCTCACAAAGAGGCCGCATTCTGGCTTGATGTCTTCGACAAAATCATCAAGTTCAGTACACTCCTAGTGGGAGGCGTCTGGATATGGATTAACTTCAAACGAAGCAGAATCTACGCTCAGAAGCTCACATCGTCTGGCTCAGAGTCAATTTACGCGTAGTCTCCGGCGAGATAGAATGGAATGCGACTTCCATTGCGCGCGTCGAAGAAAATCGGCTTACCAGCTAAGCTTTTAACAGAGGGATCGTTCCATGAAATTCAGCACTATCGCCACAGATTCCATGCCGGAGCGGAAGGAAGTCACCGAACGAATCGAAAGAATGAAGCAGGAGCAGGCCGTGCGTGATCGCCAGTTGCAGGAGCAGCAGAGCAGCCGACCGCCACAACAATCCGCTACAGTCCGCCAAACCAGCTAACTCGCTATAGCTCACTCCCACCGGCATGCGCTTCGGCGTAGCGATATACGTCAATCCAGATGCTCAGCGAAGCCGACATCCTCGCCGCACTTCGCGACTGCTACGATCCCACCCTGCCCTGCAACATCGTCGACCTCGGCATCGTCCGCTCCGTGACCGTGATAGCCGACGAGCAAGCACCCGGCACCGGCATCCCCGGGGCTCCGCGCAAGCACGTAGTGCAGATCGCTCTCACTCCCGCCGAGACCGCTGCGTCCGCCGAGTCCGCCACAATCGCTCACCTTAAGGCGCAGATCGTCAATCGTATGGCCGGCCTGGAATCCGTCAGCCGCACCATCGTCGTGCTGCTGGATCAACCGGCATGGTCTCCGCGCGACATCACACCCGCCGGCCGCAAAACCCTCGGCCTCGACGGCAACCGCAACCTGATCCAAATCCGTTAACCCGATGCCGCCAACCAGACGCAAGCCCAAATCCGTCCTCGTCATGGCTGCGCCGCAGCAGCCGCAGCACCCCTTCGACGCAGCCCACGGGGTCGACACCAGCGGCATCATCCCGGCCGGCCATCTCACCACCGGCCATCCGAACGACGCTCACGTCACCGCCTACTATGGCGTGGCCCCGAGCATTCTCCGCGCTCTGATTGCGCGCTGGCGCGACACCCAACCGCCGCAGCCAATCGAACGCTACAACTTCATCGACTTCGGAGCGGGCAAAGGCCGCGCCCTGCTGGTCGCCAGCGAGCTTCCCTTCCACGAGGTCATCGGCGTCGAACTCAATCCCTCTCTCGCCGATATCGCCCAGCAGAATATCGATCGCTGGCTCGCCGGGCACGCCGCCGACCCTACCGCCAGCCGCCTCACTGCGATACGCCTCCATGAGCAGGACGCTCTCACCTTCGAGATTCCCCGCAGTCCCACGCTCGCCTTCCTCTTTCACCCCTTCGAGGCTCCGGTCCTCAAGCTCCTGCTGCGCCGCATTGAAGCCCGTTTCGCGAAGATCCCAGGCTCCCGCACCCCGCCCTTCGACCTTCTCTACGTCAACTCCGAGTGCCGTGACGTGCTCGACCGCCATCCCGCCTTCACCCGGCTCTTCCTCGGCCCGGTGGCCATGTCGCCGGAAGACCACGTCGCGGATCTGGCCGCGATCGCCCAGCAGAAAGAGTACGGCTCGACCGGAGACGAAGAGTGCGCCATCTACCGTCTGACCGGCCGCTCCCTCAAGTCCTGATCTACTCCTCTCCATGCAGAGAGTGGTAGGCTGTTGACTTGCCTATTAGTGCCTGAAGGGTCAGCGATCTGTCTACGAGTGTCTCGCCGCAAGGCGAAGTCGCTCGTGTGCCGCGCACCGCCATCCATTCAGGAGATTCCTATGTCATCCGCATCCACCGCTGCGCCTCGTCCAATTCCCAGCATTCTTACTGCGCGACTCGAGTTGGTCGCGATTACTCCGGAGAGTCTGCGATCCGAGCAGGAGTCCGACGGACGGCTGCGCGAAATCCTCCGGTGTAACGTAACTGCCGAGTGGCCCCATGCCGACTGGGAACCGGCCGTCTTGGAGCTGCTATTGCAGAGCTTTGCAAGAGACCCCGCGGACATCGGATGGCATCGTTACATCGTGCTGCGCTCGAACGACGATGCCAAGCCGGTCCTCATCGGTTCGACCGGCGGATTCCGCTGGCCGGAGAACCGCCGCGTTGCCGAGATCGGTTACGCAATCGTGCCGCAGTATCGGTTGCGCGGCTATGCGATCGAAGCAGCGCGTGCCATGATCGCATGGATTGAGGAGACAGGCGAGATTGACGCCCTCGTGGCAAACACCTTTCCGGAACTGCGTGGCTCGATCAGAATCCTCGAACAGTGTGGCTTCGTCCTAGATGGGCCTGGAGACCAGGAGCGCACATTGCGTTATTGGAAGCGCTAAAGCAGACGGAGCGCGACACCTCTATCGCGCTCCGGCCGCTCTTCTTCGACTCTGTTGCGATGGAGCCTACCAGTCACCACGCTTCTTCGGATACACCGGAGGAGCGGGCGGCGCTCCCTGCGCGGCCAGCGAGACGCTTCCGGCGTTAGTCAGCGCCGTCTGGAGCGAATACTCCGTCAATCCATTTCCCGGTGCCAGGAACGGCGTCAAAGCCACGACCGCGGACTTCTTGCCGTTGTACACCGAGGTCAATCCATCCGTCTGCTCGTAGTTCAGATTGTTGGCCGGATTCGTATTCGAAACCACGCGTCCCAGCACACGATGCTCCGACTCGACGCCCATGATCGACGCCGCCACCTGAGCGAAGTACTCGAGGTCGGTCGTCTTGTATGGCTTGCCGCTCGCGTCCCGCTGAACACTCTCATACCCTCTGGTGTCGACCGCCATCTGCGCAAACTCGATCGTAGCGTTCAGGTAGGCCCCGATAAACGCATTCTCGAGCGCGTCGAGCACGCCGGTAAACGCAGCCAGGGTGTCGAAGGTGCCCGTCGGCAGATAGAACTTCTGCACCGGGTCCGTGCTCGAAGCGGTCTTGCCAATCAGTGAGCGAAGCAGGTTCGCGTGCGCAATCTCCTCGCTCAACGCCGCGCGAAAATATTCCACGTTGCCAAGGTTTCCCGCGGAGGTCACGTTGGTGGCCGAGCCGCCCGGCCCGGCAAGATTCGGATCCATGATGACCGGACCCACCAGCCCGTTGTAGTAAAAGGTGGAGGCCAGATCCTCCGCAATCAGCGCCGCGGTGAAGATCTCCTGCGCCGTATCGCCGCTCAGGTTGTCGCGGCCCTCGCGCTCGTCGTCATCGGCGCGCAGCGGAGTCCCGGGAAGAAAAGCCGCCGCGGCCGCCGACAGCCCGACCAGACCTGCGCGCGTAACAAACGAACGGCGAGGTAAAGCGCCGTTCACGATCTCAACTACATTCTTTCCATTCATGACTTGGCCCTCCTTAGGCCACAGCTTTGCTGTCGATGGTTCATCGATGTTTATAAGCAGGCGATTGCGCGGTCGAGACGCGGAAGGAGGAAGGTTGCTCGAACGAACGGCGGAGGCGATCCTGAATTCGTGCTGCCCGGTGTACGGTAAACGCCGCGCGGAGCAACCTGGATGCTGCAGGATGGTTAAATATTCGCGACACCGGGGAATCAACTTGCCATGGACTGCATAAGCGACTTGGGTCCACGCTGGATTTGCTTCGCGGGAGCGGCGATGGTCAGATTTCGCGGTATCACCGGTCTACTTGATGTAGAAGCCCGAGACTCGCCAGACCTGATCTTTCTCCCGGCTCATCGCAACGGTCTCCTGCGCTGTCTGCTTGTGTTCGAAGCTGGTCTGGTAAAGAATCACCACGTACTCGCCATCCGGGGCGCCAGGCAGATGCGACGTGGCCGTCGCGCTCTGTTGCGCACGGGTGAGTACCTTGCTGAGCGGCGCGCGCACGTTCTCCATCGCGGTCGTCCACTGCTGCTCGGTGATCGCGGACTGAATCGCCGTCGCGGCAGTCTTCCAGCACTCCGCATACTGGCCTGCATCCATCCGCTTCAGCCACGCTGCGCTGGCCTGTTCCGCCGCCTGCACTGCGGCCTGCGCGTTCGCCTCCTGGGCTGGACCGCGCGCATAAGCAGAGGAGTTCGCCAGGGTAAAGACCAGAACACAACCCCACAACAGGGATGCCCTTCCGCGCAGCACCATACGCAAGCCTCCGGCGATCAGGATCATTCTAAGCGCGAGCCGGATTACGAAGCAACGAAATCGGCAGGCTTGAATTCGATGCTTTCAACGTCGCGCGCCGCACAGCAGCAAGAGCCTTTACACCTTCACTCTCACATAAAACATGCGCTCGTCGCCGACGGCATGTTCGATCAGAATTTCGCCATCGGCTCGCTCCACCACGCTAGTGAACTTTTCTCCCCACTCCACCAGCATCAACGCATCGGGGTCCTCGGCCATCTCCTCGAGCCCAAGCGTCTGCAACTCGCGCTCCGTCTCCAGCCGGTAAAGATCCAGATGCAACAGGCGCACCTTCGTTCCGCGGTACTCATGCACCAGCGTGAAGGTCGGACTCGTCACCTCCGCGGTCTCAGCCGCTCCCAGCGCCGCCGCAATCCCCTTCACCAGCGTAGTCTTTCCCGCGCCAAGATCACCGCGCAGGATAAACAGCTTCGGCGCCGGCAGCAACATTTCCGCGACTCGCTCTCCCATGGCCAGCGTGCCCGCCTCGCTTCGCGTCTTGAAGCGTTTCTTCTCGCGCAGCTCTCCCCTCACCCAATCACCTCACGCTCGCTGTTCTTCATCTTCTCACTTCAGTCCCGCGGAGCTCTCAAGGTGCAGCCACGGCGCTCAGACGAAACGGCTGCGGATTCGCGCACGTCGCGGACAGCACCCAGGTAATTCGAGCTCTCAGCGTCACGGACCCTGTGTAGACATACCCGCGCAAAGATGACAATTGTCACAGGTTCTACGGGCCACGCCATGCAAGAATGAGCCCGTGAAGAGCACACTGAGAGCACTCGGAGTCTTGATCGTCCTGGGGATGTTCGCGGCCTACCTTCTGGCGTTCTGGCCTCTGCGCAGCAAGCATCCTCCACTTCTCTTCCCGCATGGCGCGGTCGCAGTGTCCGGCGCCACCATCTATGTTTCGCCCGACTTGCCTCCGCTTCGTCATGCTTCCCTGATCGCTCGAGACGGTCGCATTGTGAGCGTAGGCGAGAATCTCGTCATTCCACCCGACGCACAGGTCCTTGCATGTGACCAGTGCGTCGTCATGGCCGGATTTTGGAATACGCACGTCCATTTCACCCAGCCAAAGTGGATCAACGCCGAGTGGCAGCCAAGCGCGAAACTGAACGCGCAACTCGCAGACATGCTGAGCAGCCGCGGGTTTACCACTGTAGTCGACACTGGCTCCGACCTTCGTGTCACCGTGCCCCTGCGACGCCGCATCGAGAACGGCGAGTTGAGCGGACCGCTGATCTACACCGCGGGGTCGGCTCTTTATCCTGAAGACGGCACTCCGTTTTACCTGCGCGAAACACTCCCGAAGTACATCCTGATGCTTCTGCCGCAGCCCGCAACTCCAGAGCAAGCCGTGCGGGACGAGGAACGCAACATCGCCGACGGCGCAGACATTCTGAAACTGTTTACCGGCTCCTATGTAGCGAAAGATCAGATCAAGCCGATGCGCCTCGACATCGCGCGAGCCGCCACAGAGGTGGCGCATCGACACAGTCAGCTTGCGTTTGCGCATGAATCCAATCTGCAGGGCGTGAAGATTGCGCTTGAAAGCGGAGTGGACGTGCTCGCCCATGCGCCCGACACCACGGATGGGATCGACGATGCCCTGATCGCCGAGATGGCCCGGAAGATGACGATGATCCCTACCCTGAAGATGTTCGCCACGACTGTGACCACCAATCCGCACTACCTTGAACCCATCTACGACGTAGTGCGACGGTTCCACGCAGACGGCGGTCATCTCATGTTCGGCACCGACGTCGGCTATATGACCGACTACGCGACAGAAGATGAGTTCGTCGCGCTCACACGCTGCGGGCTGAATGCGACCGACATCCTGCGCATGCTTACTCTTGCGCCGGCAGCGCGTTTTGGGCAGGCTGGAGAGAAGGGAACTCTGGAAAGAGGCAAGCTGGCGGACTTGGTTGTCCTTGGCAGCGATCCCGCGCAGAATATCAGTGCATTTGCGGATGTTCGGGCGACTGTCAGGACCGGCCGGGTGATCTGGTCAGCGGCCGCCGCCAGGTGAGCTATGACGCTTTGGGCGTATCGCGCCACTGCTTCGGCTCCGGAGGCGGGTCCTGAAAGCGATACGTCTGCAGATGCTGCCACGGGCCTCCAAGGTACGCCCAAAGGTCAACCCCGCAAGCCTCTGCCTCTGCCGGGCGAAATTTCTTCTGCAATTCCTCCAGGAGAGTTCGCGCCTGTTCCCCGCTGACCTTATTCTGCACCACGATATGCGGCATGAAGCGCTGTCTGTCCTGGGCGGTCATCCACTCGTCGAACGCTGCTCGCAGCGTGGAGTGCAACTGCATCAGCGCGGGAGACGACAGCGTGAACGCCACTCCTTTGCCGAGCGAGCGCAGCCCCGTCACGTCTACGACAAACCTGGCGTGGCCTTCCGTCAACTTCTCCAGTTCCGCTCGCACCGCAGGCTCATCGTGGAGTGTGTGGAATAAGGTCACGTGCGCGGGGACAAGGTTCCGCTCCGCCGGAAAATGACGCTGCCGCAGCTCTTCGAAGTAAGCCTGTGACGGATCATCGAGCCGCAATGTGAGCACGCACGAAGTCAACGCTCCGGCTGCTCCTGCCGCAACCCGCAGATCCAATCGAACCCGCCCGCATCCTTAACACGGTAACGGAACGCGTTGGATAGATGTGTAATCGTGTCGGTCGCAAGCACCGCATGCTCGTCCATCGCATGCGCGGCGAAGTCGGCTGCGAGGCCATGCAGATAGACTGCGGCCTCGACTGCGCGAGCCACATCGTCGGGGAACTGGGCGAGCATCGCCGCAACAATGCCGGTGAGAATATCGCCGCTTCCTCCCTTCGCCATCGCCGGGTTGCCGCTTGTATTGACCGCGACCGAGCCATCCGGATGCGCTACCAGGGTTCGCCATCCCTTCAACACCAGGGTGAGCTTGTGCTTCTTCGCAAATCGCCGCGCCAATCCCAACCGGTCTGCCTCGACCTCCTTGACGGTCAGACCCGCAAGCCGCGCCATCTCTCCCGGATGCGGAGTCAACACCATCACCCGGCCAGTGCCATTCAGCAGCCTCGCCTTGCCTTCAAATGCGTTTAGAGCGTCGGCATCGATGACCACCGGCAGATTGGTCTTCTCGACCATATGCCGGGCAAACTCCGGCGCGTCTCCCTCCGTCGATAAGCCGGGCCCCAGCGCCACGACGCTAATCTTCTTCAGCAGTGCATCGAGCTTCGCGCCGTCCAGGTTCTTGAACGAGACTTCGCCCTTGCTCCCCTCGGAAAGCGCAGCCATCATCAACTCCGGTGCGATCGCCGCCACGGTATTCACAATACATTTCGGCGTGGCCGCGGTGACCAGCCCAGCGCCCGCCCGCAGACACGCAAGCGAGGCCATCGCCGGCGCTCCCGCCTTGCCCTCGCTTCCGCCAATCACCAGCACGTGTCCGAACTTGCCCTTGTTCGAGTTCACGTCGCGCGGCTTCTCAGCCAGCAACTTGGAACTGCCCGTCCACGTCAGCCCGGACGCCGACTGGACCGCCTCGACCGGTGATCCGATCCGCGCCACGACCACCGGGCCAAAGATTCCTCCGGTCTTCTCATTCCGGGTCAGATGTCCAAAGACGTGAGCCAGCTTGGGCGCGGTAAAGGTCACCACCGCATCGGCCCGGAAAGAGCCTGCGGCATTCTGCTCCATCGAATCGGCATCCCACCCCGACGGCAGATCCACTGCCACCACCGGAGCGTCGAGACCTTCCACCATCTCCCTGAGCCTCACGGCCAAGCCCCGCAGCGGTGGTTTGAAACCCGTCCCCACCACAGCATCGATCAACAACTCAGCCTCGCTCACCGGAGCTGCCAGTCGCTCGAGCGAACCCTCATCCAACGCCTCATCGATCGCGACGCCGCTCGCATCCTGCCGCAAGCTCCGCAGCGCCGTCGCAGACTCGCCCTTCAGGTCATCGATGCTTCCCAGCAGAACGACTCGGACGCACTTGCCTGCCTGCGCCAACCGCCGCGCGGCCACCAGTCCGTCGCCGCCGTTGTTGCCCCGTCCGCACAATACGACCACTCGCGATGCCGCCGCATACTTCTGCTGACAGAACTCGGATACGGCTCGGCCGGCGGCCTCCATCAACGTTTCCAGCGCAACTCCGAACTCTTCGGCCGTCCGGCGATCCACCTCTTTCATCTCTGCTGCATTCAAAACCTTCATCTTCTATCCTTCGTCTCGACCGAACCCATCCATTGCTGTCCGCGCACGGCAACAAAACCGGCGGCAGCGCCGAGTCGACGACACGCCATGCAACAAAATCCTTTACGACGCAGCCGACTACTTAGGCTATTGCAAGGAGCATCATGGTTTGCAGGAGCTCCCGGTAATAGGAACTCAGACCGTGAGATGCAGTTTAGGCGGGACCAGGCGCGTTTTCTATGTTGCAGAAGGATCGCATTGCAGAAGGATTCATTGCATTGCAGAAGGATTCATGGGCCGTCACCCTCCACCCGAGGGTCACAGCTCACCGGTTGCTTCCTGCAGCCGGAGTCGCTTTCTATTCTGAGGCGCCGACAGGCGTGCTGTTGCTTGCCACCACAGGCTTGGGCAGGAAGTAGCTTTTGTCCCAGAGAGCCTGGTAAAACGCTCCGGTCAGCTCGGCCGCTTTCGGTCCAAACGTCGGCCGGCCGCCTTCCAGAAAGATCACTGTGGCGATTCGTCCCCGCGGCGTATCGGCAAAGGAAGCGAACCAGCCGAAGCGCGTCCCATTATTCGAGCAGGTGCCGGTCTTGCCCATCACGGGAAACTCTTTGAAGTTGGCTCGCAGCGAGCGCGCAGTTCCATATTGCACCGCGCCTTGCATTCCGGTCTGAATCTCGGGAATCAACGGTGCAATATTCAACATGCGCTTCACCTTGGGCTCGAAGGTGGATACATCCGCCGTGCTCTCCGGATGCTGCAAGTAATACAGCGTGCCGCCGTTTGCGATCGCCGAAACCAGAGCACCCAGCTGCAGCGGAGTCATGGAGACACTCTCGCCAAAGGAGCACATGCGGCCCACTCCCCCAAGCGACGCCGGCAGCACCTCATCGGGATAGGTCCCCAGCTGCTCGCCTTGAATGTGATATCCCGCCAGCTCGCCCAGCCCAAACTCGTTTGCGTAGTGTTTCACCCGTTCGAACCCTAGCATGCGGCCCAGCGTTTCAAAGTACAGGTTGTTCGAATGCGCCAGCGCCTCGGTCATGGTCATGTGGTATTTGCCGCCTAGATTGACCGGCGTATCCCGCGTCACCAATCCTTCTTCGAGCGCCGAGAGCGCCACCGTCAGCTTGATCGTCGAGCAAGGCTCCGCCCCGCGCGACAAGGCCAGCTTCTGGTTGACCATGGCGAGAATGCGTCCCGTCGCGGGGTCAATCGCCACCGCGGTTCCGTTCATGTTGCCCAGAGCCTCAATGGCCGCCGCGCGAACTACCGAATCCTCGCCGTCGATCACATCGCCCAGCGTCAGATTGTCGGCAAACGAGCTTGCCGTAAACCGCTCCTGGTATCTGTGTCTGGTCCGTCTCACAGCAAGCGTCGGCCGCGCCCCGTGGCCATGATGATGGCTGACACTCCTGGCCGTGACCGCCTGCCCAGCGGATGCGGTGGCCGCCGCGGAATGGCTGCTCTTCGTGTGCGAAGCCCTGGCGTGCGCCTTTACCTTCGTCGAAACCCGCGCCGTTCCCGCCGAGTGCCGTTTGGTCCCACCAGTGACGTTTGCCCCGAAAGCCACCCCAGCGCACAAGACCAGCACACTGAAAAGGATCGCGCCGTAATAGTTCGCCCGCTTCGTCACCGAGGACCCCCTTGATGTCACACTATCATCCGCTGCCACTGCAATTCATCTGCCGTTACGTGGAACTTGTCTAAGAAGCTCCTATTTCACACCATCCCTGCCAGGTTGCTTGTGCCACTTTCGTGGGATCGGAGCTACAGACTCCGTTCGGACGCATGCAGCAGCTTTTAACCGTGCCTATGATCGCGTTCGCACGATGCTGGTCAGCGGAGTTCCAGCAGCAGCACCCTGGTGAAACGGCCCGAGGGTTCCAACTCGCTCTGGTTAGAAGCACCTCGCGTCGTACAGCTCTCCATCAGTTCCCACGGCGCAGAAATGCGGGGATATCGAGCTCGTCCGGCTCAGCAGGATCGGGCGCCGCAGCTATCGCACCCGCGAAGGATGCCGCGCGTATCCCGCTGTCCGTACTCGGCGAATCTTCGCTTCCGCCGCGAACAGGCTCCGGTTGGACGCGTGCCGCTCCTGCAAGGTGATTCTGTTCCCGCAGCCGCCCCACCGCTGCACCCGCGCGCAGGTCCACCTCATTCGCGCGCGCCTCCCGCGCCGAAGCCGCCCGGAAAAAGTCATCGTCAAATACCGATGCGGGCACCGGCACCAGCTCCGCCGAAGCATCCGGCGCTGAGACCTGAACTCCGGCACGCTCATCTTGCACCGCGTGCTGCACCTTCGCAACCGGCGGCTCAGTCGACGCCTTCTCCGGTTCGTGGTCGCTCCACGAGGATGCCGGCCGCGCCGTCATCACCCGAGGCTGAATCGGCACATCGTAGCGCATCGTCGGCAGCGTCGCCTCGGCCAGCATGCGCTCCCGCCGCTGCGGCATCTCCTGGTGCTTGAACCCCGTCGCAATCACGGTGATCTTCACCTCATCGCCCATCGACTCATCGAGCACCGCGCCGAAGATGATGTTCGCGTCCTCGTGCGCCGCGTTCTGAATGATGCTCGAAGCCTCATTGACCTCGCTCAGCTTCAGATTGCTCGAGCCCGTGATGTTGATCAGAATCCCCCGCGCGCCATCGATCGCTCCCGCTTCGAGCAGAGGCGAGGCCATCGCCGCCATCGCCGCATCCACCGCACGGTTCGCGCCCGACCGCACGCCCGTCCCCATCACCGCATAGCCCATGCCCGCCATCGTCGTCTTCACGTCGGCAAAGTCGCGGTTGATCACCCCCGGGATCGTGATGATGTCCGAGATCCCCTGCACGCCCTGCCGCAGCACATCGTCGGCGATTCGGAAGCTCTCGAAAAATCCCGCATCCTTCGCCACGGCCAGCAGCTTTTCGTTCGGGATCACGATCACGGTATCGACGGAATCGAGCAGCTCCTGCATGCCGCGCTCGGCCTGCTGCATCCGCCGCTTGCCCTCGAACGCGAACGGCCGCGTCACCACCGCCACGGTCAGCGCGCCCATCTCACTGGCCAGGCTTGCAATCACCGGCGCGGCCCCCGTCCCCGTCCCCCCGCCCAGCCCCGCGGTCACAAACACCATGTCCGCGCCTTCGAGCGCCTCGATGATCTTGTCGGAATCCTCAAGCGCCGCCCTCCGCCCCACATCGGGATTTGCCCCCGCGCCAAGCCCGCTGGTCAGCTTTACTCCAAGCTGCAGCTTCACCGGGGCGTTCGAGCCCTGCAGCGCCTGCACATCCGTATTCGCCGCAATGAACTCCACCCCTACGACGTTCGCCGAGATCATGCGATTGACCGCGTTATTCCCGCCTCCACCCACGCCGATGACCTTGATCCGAGCGCCGCGGGGAATCTCGTCGTGGTAGTGAATGCGAAGGTCGTCAGGCAGGTTCGGCGGCAGATTGGACATGGGAAACGGCGCTCCTTGAGAAGACTTTTCGATGAGACTTTTCTGATTCTCCCATCTCCGCGCCCAAGCGACGACCTCGTTTTCCACCGCCCGTACCTCGCATGGTTCAAGGCTCTGAAATTGATGCCTCTCATTGCTGCTTTCAAAACGAACAGGTGAACCTTTCCTCCTCTGCGAGTTGCATATCAGCTCCTTACCAGCATCTACCAATTGCGGACTTGACGAGCGATCGATTGAATTCATTTCGAGCTCCTCGTATCATTCCCCAGGAGAGTAAACAGGAGAGAGCAAAGATTCTTCGATCGCTCGATCGACGCTCGAACACAGGAGGCTTTCTGAAGTCAAGCGCCGATCAAATCTATAAGTGTTTAGCAACTTGTGCCGCTTTGGTCATGGTGTACCTGCTTGCGAGTGCATGGATTCAGGTATTCGCTCAGGCGGCTGCTCAACCCTCTCTGACGAACACTGCACACCTTTCGCCAACACTATATTTTTTTTCTGCTTCACAAGAGTTGACGAGCCGGAATGCGCTCCATGCACGTGTCGCTCTGCTGGAGAAGAAACTCGCCGCATCCAGTCCGGCTTCGCTTGGCAGAGACCTCGCTATGTCCGAAGAAACGATCATCGCCTTACAGCGACATGCGGCCTATCTCCGTGTGCAGACTTTGGAAAACACCCAAGATCAGGATGCGAAAGCAGCCGGAGCTGCCGTCAGCGCCGACGAAGCCGTTTTGGATGCCGCGATGAGAAGCCGCCTGCGGCAAGTACCTCCGGGACAGGTTGCAGGGCTCGGACGATATGCCCATCTGGCAGCACTGGCCCGACAGGATGCAGCGCATGATTTCTCTGCGGATGCCGAGCGCTATCGAGGTGCGGTCACAGGTCCCTTTGAGCAGAGCATAGCGGATGCCTATGATCGGCTGATTGATACCGTTGGTAGCAACAAAGGCATCACGTCCCCCGATATGGCCACACGTCGTTCGGCCATCGCCTTGCGAAACCAAGCATACGATCAGGCTGCTCCTGTCACAGCTACATGGTTAGCTAACTTGATTGAGATCGAGAACAGAGACGCTGCCGCGCAAGGATACGCCAATACCGCCGACCGCAAGTACAGCTCCCTTGGACTGAGCACAACGCTCATCGACCAGACGCTCTCGGCGGTTCAGGCCGAAGCTCCGGTCTACCGTCGTTATCAGCAGGTCCTCGCGGAACGTGCTGCCCGGAAACTTGGAATATCTTCGATCCTTTCAGCCGAGCAGGATTTTGCCTATGCCCCGTCGCCGCAAATCTCTTTGGCGGAGGGAAGACAACTCATCCTGGACTCTTTTCAGCCTCTTGGACAGAATTACACCCGGCGTTTTGCCGACTTGCTTAACCCGGCAAATGGCCGACTTGACCTCACCGGCGGGAGCCATCGCGCTCATACAGGAACGTCCATTAGCGTCTACGATGCCCCGGTAGCGTTCTATTTCAGCGGTTACGATGGATCGCTGAAGAGCGTCAGCACAATCGCCCACGAGAGCGGGCATGCCATTCATCGGGAACTGATGAACGCAAGTGGCATACCTGTATACGAACGAACCGGCCCTCATTACCTCTTCGAAGGCTTCGCCATTTTCAATGAACTGCTTCTCTTGGATCATGCCACCCAGGTGGCAAAGACTCCTACAGAGCGTGAGTACGCACTGGAGCGACTGTTATGGAAGCTGTCCGCTGAGCTTTTCATGTCAGCCGAGGAGACTGCCTTCGAGCGAAGTCTTTACACAGAAGCCAGCGGACACCCACTGCTCGACAGAGCCAGCATCGATGCTATTTACCGCAAGTCCATTGCTCCATATGAGTATTGGCCTATGAGCGATGTCGGGAACTCCCGCGAATGGATGCGTAAATCGCTGCTGTTCGAAGACTCGCTCTATCTGGTGAATTATCTCTACGCCGCTATAGTCGCAGTCGCGCTCTATGAGCGCGCCCAGACTGATCCGAACTTCGCGGCAAATTACGAAACACTACTTCGGCGAGGCTTTGATGCACCACCTCAGAAGCTGCTCTTATCCATGCATATCCAGCTTGACGATCCAGCACTAGCGAAAGCCGCATCACGCCTTTTTCAGAAGAAGACTGAAGAGTTGCAGAAGCTCTATCAGTCCGAGGCCCCCGACCGCGAAGTGACGAGCTATATCCTGATCTGTCCAGTTCATCCTAACCTCGGGCCACGCGCAGAGTCGCCTCGTAGTGAACAAAGTCGACTTCTGTGGAGGAGAACGCATGCCGTCCAGTCAGAATGAGCTGCAGCAGATTGTTTTGGATGTGAATGGCTTCCACTTCGACGCGCTCTCCATGGGCCCTGCCTCGGGACCGCTTGTGCTCTTCCTTCACGGCTTCCCGCAGTTTGCCGACTCCTGGATTCCTGTGATGCGGCACATTGCGCAAGCAGGCTTTCATGCCGTTGCCGTCGATCAGAGAGGGTATTCGCCCGGAGCGCGGCCCACCGATACCGCGCAGTATGCCTTGCCTCTTCTGGCCTCGGATGCGCTGGGCTTCGCGGACGCGTTCGGCGCCACCTCTTTTCATCTGGTCGGCCACGATTGGGGAGGCTTCGTCGCCTGGCAGGTAGCCGCTCTCGCACCGGATCGAGTTCTGTCGCTGACCGTGCTCTCGGTGCCCCATCCCAACGCTTACTTCGACGCCATGAAGTCCGACGTCGATCAGCTCAGGAAGGCATGGTACGTCCCCTTCTTCCAGCGTCCCGTCATCGCCGAAACTGCCCTGCTCGCCTTCCACGCGAAGATGCTGCGCGCCGGATACCAGGGCAAACTCTCCCCGGAGGCAATCGAATCGAACGTCAAAAGGCTCTCGCAGCACGGTGCGCTCACCGCCGCCCTGAACTGGTACCGCGCCGTCGGCGCCGCTGGCCCGGTGGGCAAGATCTCCACCCCAACGCTCTATCTCTGGGGAGAAGACGATCCCGCTCTCGGCGAAACACCCGCGATCAACACCGCCAACTTCGTGACCGGCCCCTATCGCTTCGAGCGCCTGAAGGGAAAAACGCATTGGCTGATCGAGGAGGCCGAAGATCAGGTCACCAGCCTGCTCTCAAGCCACATCCGCAACGCCCACGGCTGACATCGAGATCATGTCCTGCCGGACGGGCCTCCTGCGCGGAGGCGGTCACTTCGTGACGCGTATACCTCTTCGGTCGGTCCTCCCGATGATCGGAATGAAGATCTCTCGTGCCGACCGGCGGGAGGCCCTATGCTGCTCACCTGCCCAGACCGGTATACACGTCATGGAGTGACCGCCCCGCGCGTAGCGGGCCCGTCCGGCAGGACATCAGCTTCTAAAAGCTTCCCGCAAAGATAGCCTTCAGCTTCGCCCGCAGCCCCTGCTCTTCGCTCGCGCGCCGTATCTGCGTCCTATGCGTATACAGCAGCATCCCGATCGCCGCCGAATACTCCGGCCGGATCAGCTCCTCAGGCATCCGCGACAACGGCACAGGATACCCCACCCGCGCCGGCACCCGCAGCAGGCTTTCCGCATTATCGAGCAGCCCAGCCATATTCGCGCCGCCGCCGGTCACCACGCAGCCGGCCCCCAGTGCTTCGAGGACACCGCCCTGACGCAGATTATCGCGCAGCATCGTGAACAGCTCGCGCGCCCGCGGCTCCAGAATCTCCGCCAGAAACCGCTGCCGCACCAGCCGCGCCGGCTGCCCGCCCGAGAACGCAAGATTCCCGCCGACCTCGATCTCATTCGACTGCGGCACCGCCGTCACCACGCAGTGTCCGTACATCTTCTTCAGATATTCAGCCTCGTCGACGGTCACATGCAGCCCCACCGCAAGGTCGTTGGTGAAGTGATCGCCGCCGATCGGCAGCACCGCCGTATGCGCGATCGAGCCCTCGAAGAACACCGCCAGCTCCGTCGTGCTCGACCCGATATCGGCCATGCACACACCAAGCTCGCGTTCATCCGCGCTGAGCACCGCCTCCGCCGCCGCGATGCCCTCGTACACCGTATCCTGCACTTCGAGACCCGCCCGGTTCGCGCACGTGATCACGCTCTGCGCCACACCGCCTGAGCACGTCGACAGATGCAGATTCACCTCGAGCCGGTTTCCCACCATCCCGACCGGGTCGTGAATCCCGGCTTGATCGTCGAGGAGGAACTCCTGCGGCAGCAGATGCAGCACCTCGCGATCCGGAGGCAGCGCCACCGACCGCGCCCGGTCCACCGCCGCGCGCACCTCCTCGCGGGTAATCTCGCGCATCCGATTGCCCATCGAGATGCCGCCGCGCGAGTTGATCCCCCGCACGTGCGTCCCGCCGATCCCCACCACCGCGGTCTCGATGCCCGCCTTGGCCATCCGCTCCGCCATCAGCGCCGCGCGGTTGATTGCCTCAGCCGCCGGCCCAAGCTCCGCAATCAATCCCTTCCGCATCCCACGCGACGGCTCCACGCCATGGCCGCGATACCGCAGCACGCCGTCCAGCAGCTCCGCCACCAGCACGCAGCTCTTCGTGCTTCCCGCGTCGAGCACAGTGATCAGGTGTTCCTGCTTCTGGTTCATCGTTGCATCCCCTGCGGAGGATGATAGAGCGTCGTCGTTTGCGATGGCCTCGCGACCGGCTGCTTCACCGTCGTGCGAGACTTCGCCTTGACCGTGCTCTTGTGCGCCGCCCTGGAAGCAGCCTCGCTCCATGTCTTGCCGTGCGACGCGCGCTTCTCGGTTCCCGCGCTCTTCGCGACATGAGCGGCATTCGATGAGTGAGCCGCCGGGGCAATCCGTCCCGACGACTTCTCCGCATGCGCAGCCGCCCCTGAACTCGCCGCCGCCGTCTCCCCGGCACCGGCAGACGAGCTCTCCCCCACCCCTGCATTGGTTGAAGATGTCATGGGAACACCGGACCCCGGCTGCATCTCCAATACTACCTGCCGCTCATAGCGCATATCGACCGCGGAGAGCCTCGGGTACACCGTTCGCCACTCCGCCAGATGTTGTTCATATCGCCGGTAGCGGCCGAGAAAATCGTCCTCTCCGAAGTGCACCAGAACGTCGGACGAATGATCCGGGATCAGCGCCTTCACATCCTCCGGATCGGAGAGATCGACCTCGCTCAGCTTCTCCGAAATCTTCTCGCCGCCGGCGTCCAGCTCCGACGTAAACCGGCTGAAGATCTTCATCCGCGCAGACCGCGTCGACAGCGGATCGCCCGCTACGATGCCCGTCACCACCGGAAAGGAATAATGCTCCTTCGCCGCACTGCCGACCGGCATATTCAGCAGCACGCCGTTCACGTCCACCAGCTCTACGTGATTGCCCTCGCGCACAAACGCCACCGGCGTCCGCTCCACAATCGACACCCGCAGCCGGTTCGGCAGCAGCCGCATCACCGTCGCATGCGCGACCCACGGCGTCTGTTTAAGCGCCGCTCTCCGCTCCTCCAGCGGCACCTGGAAGATATTGCGCTCCAAGTCTCCGCCAAACACGCTCAGCAGCTGCGCTCTCGTCGCATGCCGATTGCCTTCAAATTCAATAAACGAAGCCGACGGGATCACAAACTTTTCATTCCGCAGCACAAGATCCCGCAGCATCAGCCCCGCCCCGGCGCAGGCCGCCAGCGACAGCAGGAGAAACACCGCGCTGACGATCCAGCCCCGCCCGCTTCTCGGCAGCCCGCCGAACCGGACTCTCACCGCACCGCGTCGCTGGGGCAGCGCCTCATCCTCATAGGAATCCTGATGCAAATCGCCGGCGAAGTCTTCACTCAAATCACGTCGCAGCGCACGCTCCGGAGCATCGAGCATACCGGCCCCGCGCCGCGAGCCCCGGGCCTGCTTCGCCTCCGTGGCGTACCTCCGCTCAGGCGCCTCTAGCACCGCTGTTCCACGCCTCGAAGACATATCATCCTGTCGCAAACCAGAGCCAGGCCGCGAGAATCGCCGTCCTGAGCATAACCCGTCCCCGCAGCGCCTCTGCTGGCCATCTTCCTTATGTACCCTTTCAGGAACTCACCCATGCGTCGTTCCATTTGTCGCCCCATGCGCAGAAAGCGCCTCCAGCAGCACGGACGCAGCCTGCGACACACTCCCCGCCCCCATCGTCAGAATCACATCGCCTGGCGCAGCGTCCCTCACCAGTCCAGCCACTGCCTCGCCCGCTGAACCCGCGTACTCCACCTGGCCGCCGCCCGCCGCACCGACCGCCCTCACCAGCGCAGCCGCATCCACTTCCGCAATCGGAGCCTCGCTCGCCGCATAGATATCCAGCACCCGCACCGTATCCGCATCCTTGAACGCGGTCGCAAACTCCGCCATCAGATCGCGCGTCCGCGTATATCGATGCGGCTGAAACAGCACATGCACCCGCTTGTACCCGCACTCCCGCGCCGCTGCCAGCGTAGCCCGAATCTCCGTCGGATGATGCCCATAATCGTCCACCACCGTCACCCCGTGCACTGTCCCCTTGACCTGAAATCGGCGGTCCACGCCGCGAAAGCTTTCCAGCCCCGCCGCAATCTGGTCCGGCGCCACGCCCAGCTGTACCCCCACCGCCACCGCCGCGCCCGCATTCAGCACATTATGCCGCCCCGGAACATGCAGCCGGAACTTCCCCAGCAGCAGCCCCTTGTAATTAACCGCAAAACTCGAATGGCAGTCCTCGTCCTTCGGCAGCATCTCCAGGCGAAAGTCCGCATCCGCGCTCTCGCCGTACGTATACACCTTGCGCCGCACCCGAGCCAGCACGCCGCGCAGCGCCTCATTGTCGACGCACGCCGTCGTCGCGCCATAGAACGGCAGCCGGTCCATGAACTCCACAAACGCGCCTTCCACGTCGGCCATATCGCGGTAGCAGTCCATGTGCTCGCGGTCCAGATTCGTCACCACCGCCAGCACCGGCGACAGCTTCAGAAAACTCCGGTCGCTCTCATCGGCCTCGGCCACCAGATACTGCGAGTTGCCCAGCCGCGCATTCGATCCCAGCGCATTCACCCGCCCGCCCACCACCACCGTCGGGTCGAGGCCGCCGCCCGCCAACACCGCCGCCACCATGCTCGTCGTCGTCGTCTTGCCATGCATCCCCGCCACGGCAATCCCATACTTCAATCGCATCAACTCCGCCAGCATCTCCGCCCGCTGGATCACGGGAATCTTCCGCTCCCGCGCCTCCACCACCTCGGGGTTGTTCCCCGCCACCGCCGAGCTCGTCACCACCACATCGCTCGCCGCCGCATGCGCCGCCGAGTGGCCCTCGAACACCCGCGCCCCCAGCCCCACCAGCCGGTCCGTCACCGCGCTCCGCCGCAGGTCGCTACCCGACACCGAATATCCCATCGTCAGCAGAATCTCCGCGATCCCGCTCATCCCGATCCCGCCGATACCAATGAAGTGAATTCGCTGCGTCGAAGCAAACAGAAAATGACCGGGAACGAACATATCGTTCCACTCTAGCGTATTCCGCTAGACAATCCGTTCCCCGAAGGTCGGTCGTGGGTCAGTTTGGAGTGAATGACTGACGTTTCCGAAAACCCGGCGTTGCGGGCACTAAGGGTTACATCCGGTTTGCCCGTCATAAGGGCGAATGTTACTAACTACACGCCGACTTCCCGTTATCAATCGTCCTTATTACCACGTCTGCTGGGCAGCTTTCGCAGTTATTCGTCGGTCTACTTGGTGGGGCTCTTTGGCGAGTCGCAACCTGATGCCGGAAGGGTCCGTTACTTCGTAGGCATTCTCGGTGTCGATCGCAGCAGGGTTTGCAGCCAACGCAGCTTGCAGATGTTCGGGCGTCGCGAAGCGTATCTCAAAGTGACGCATCCGAGCCGTGCCTGCAGGCGACGGCGGAGCGCCGATTCCCTGCCAGGTGTTGATGGCAATGCGATGCGTGAACTGTCCCCCAGCGCCGAAATCAGCAACCTGCATGGGAGGCCACCACCGCGCCAGTTTCATGCCAAGGCCGATGTAAAAGTCCCGGGCTTTTTCGAGATCACCGACGTACAGGTGAAGGTGCCCGACCTTTGTTCCCCTGGCCGCCGGCTCGCGCTCTGAACCGGGTTCGTACGCTTCAAAAACTTTGTGAAGGTCGAGGGCATAAGCCCCGGGCCGTTCGATTCCATCTGCGCCGACGAAAGTCAGCCGGTTGCCGGGACCAGGCACGCACTCCCGGAACCGCTCCGGAGTTTCAAGTGTTATCTCGACATTGATGCCGTCTGGGTCGTCCAGGTAGATCGATTTTGAGAAGGTGTGGTCCGTCGGAGATATCGGGTACTTGCCGTCGATGAGCCGCTTGAGAATGCGCGCGAAATCACGGGCGTCCGGCGGATGGATGGCAACGTGGTAGATGCCGCTGTGTCCCTTCTTGAAGGGGACGCTGGCGCCATCGTGGAGCACAAGAAGGGTCTCTTCCGCAGTCCCGACCGCTATGCTGCCATCATCACTCGGCCGCCGCTGAAACCCGAAGAGCTGCTGCCAGAAACGTGCGGTCCGTTCGGGGTCTCTGACCTCCAGATGAACCGCTCCAAAGGTAAGGAAGTCCTGATCTACCACGTTCGTCTCCTGAATTACGACCGGCTTCCAAGGCATCGCCTCCGAAGCCGACGCACTACTGGATCTGGCTTGCCTGCGTCTGGACCGCCTGGAGGTGTGGAGCGAGGAACTCGTTCCGGTCCTTGCCCTGGCGGAGCGCCATCGTTCCACCCGCGGTCAGAAACTTCGGCTCCTTTACGCCGATGAAGCCGAACACGTCCTTGAGGTAGGGTTCCACATGGTTGAACGAGGCCATCTGCGTGCCGGCGTCATACATACCGCCGCTGGCCACGACGAACGTGACCTTCTTGCCGGGGAGCTGCCCCTGCGGCTTGCCCTCGACGTAGGCGAAGGTCTTGCCCGCGCGCACCACCTGATCGATCCAGAGCTTGAGGGGCGAGGAGATGCTGAAGTTATGCATCGGGACGCCGATGACCCATTCGTCGGCCTGCTGCAGCTCCGCAATCAGGGTGTCGGAAAGGGCGAGCTGCTGCTTCTGCTCTTCGGTACGCGACGGCTCGGGCGTAAAAGCAGCCGCAACCCACGCGCTCGTCACCGGCGGAATGGAGGTAGCGTTCAGATCACGGTTAAGTACGGTCGCGCCGGGGTGAGCGGCTTTCCACTCGGTCACGAACGCCGCGGTCAGCTCGCGGGAGACTGACACTCCGTAGAGAGGGCTTGAATCAACATGAAGCAGGGTAGGCATAGGGTCTCTCCTTAGTGATACAGATGGCCATTCATGGACACCTGTCTACCAACAATAATAGACAGATGTATGGCTTTGCGAAAGGGTTCAGAAAAGCTATTCTTAGGCATGCCCCTTGCGCAAGCGCAGTCCGAACTCACCGAGTCCACAGATCGGCGCGTGCTTCGTAGCCGGCGGATGTTGATCGACGCCCTCGGCAAGCTGCTTAGGAAGAGAGACTTTAACGAGCTTTCCGTTCAGGAGATCGTGGACGAAGCGAACCTGACCCGGGCCACCTTCTATCTCCACTACCCCGACAAAGGCTCACTTTTACAGGCTTTGTCTGCCGATCGCTTCGGCGAGATGCTTCGAAAGCGCGGCATCACCTCACCCAGGGGCGAAGGTGCGCTGTACGCCATTGCGCTCGGCGTATGTGATTACCTTGCCAAAGCTCTGGGCTGCCCTAGTAGCTTGAGCAAAATGCCGCAGGATCGTTTCGTCATCCCGGTCTTGGAAGCTCTCTTCCGCGATAGTGTTGACTGCAACATGCTCACGCCTGGCGTTGATCTGGAGACCTTCGCAACAACCCTCGCCTGGGCCATCTTTGGGGGCGCAAGCCGCTGGGCTCAGACGAAAGATCGCAGGCCGGCCGAGCAGATGGCGAAAGCCATCGAAACACTTGTCGAGCCGATAATGCCTGCTGAAGGCCGCCATAGCACTGGCGAGAACCTTCGTAAGTCCTCGTAAACGCGCGCTTGCGTTGAGTGATCGATCATTACCACTGCATTGTAGGCAATCCCGAAGCAATCATCCTCCCCTTGGAGTGCATATAAAACGAGATAACAGGTAACCTTGTTCGCCCCCGAGTTCAAACCCGTCCAGTACCAAAGGTCCCGAATGCTGTACAAAGAAAGCCATGCCCCTCCGCAAGCTTCTCCTACCTACCCTGCTTGTAGCTGCCCTATCCCACGCCGAAGCCCAGCAGACCCACATGCTCCTCGCCACGCCCTCCACAGTGGCCTGGGGCTACTACTGGTCAGAGGCCAAACCAGTCC
This sequence comes from Edaphobacter sp., assembly GCA_965277545.1. Classification (GTDB taxonomy): domain Bacteria; phylum Acidobacteriota; class Terriglobia; order Terriglobales; family Acidobacteriaceae; genus Edaphobacter. Next base: position 2,309,259 of record OZ255826.1, on the reverse strand, counting down.
TCACTGTCAAATCTGGTGACACCGTCACCATCCAGACGCTCTCCACCTGCGGTCCGCCCGCGCGGCTCGAATCCAAGGGCGTCGCCGCAGCCGACATCCCCCCTTACGTCGGCGAAATCTACGAGAAGGTCCCCAAATCGGAGCGCGGTCCCGGAGGCCACATTCTCACCGGCCCCGTCGCCATCGCAGAAGCCGAGCCCGGCGACGTCCTCGAAGTCCGCATCGAGAAGATTCACCTCGACGTTCCCTGGGCTTGCAACGGCACCAGCAAGAACGGCTTCCTCTCCAAGGACTTCCCCACCGGCTTCATGAACGTCTACCCGCTCGACCGCGAGCGCATGACCGCAGCCTTCGCTCCCGGCATCACCATCCCGCTCCATCCCTTCTTCGGCAGCCTCGGCATCGCTCCGCCGCCCGAATCCGGCAAGCTCGACTCCGCCCCGCCCAACACCCACGCCGGCAACATGGACAATAAGGAGCTGGTCGCCGGCACGACCCTCTTCATCCCCGTGCACGTCCAAGGGGCCCTCTTCGAAGCAGGCGACGGCCACGCCGGCCAGGGCAACGGCGAGGTCGACATCACCGCGCTCGAAACCCAGCTCACCGGCACCTTCCAGTTCCTCGTTCATAAGCAGCCAGCGGGCCAGGCGCCTCTCCTCTGGCCGCGCGCCGAAACTCCCACCCACTACATCGCCATGGGCTTCGACCAGGACCTCACCAAAGCCGCCGATATCTCCGTCCACAACATGATCGACTTCCTCTCCGCACAGATGACCGATCACCCCCGCCTCTCCCGCGAACAGGCCTATGCCCTGATCTCGGTCGCCTGCGACGTCGACATCACCGAGCTCGTCGACGGCAACAAAGGCGTCCACACCATGTGCCCAAAATCCCTCTTCACCGCCAGATAAACTTCAATGGCGGAAGGAACATCGCTGGGGCCCCGACGTTGCAGTTGCGTTTCTTGTTGGCCCCGACGTTGCAGTTGCGTTTGCAGTTGCTTTTCTTGTTGTCATCCCCGAAGAGGATCTGCTGTTGTTTATGCCGCGTATCTTCCCGCAGCCCCGCAGAATCGTCATTCGACCGGGAGCCGCAGAGTTTCGTCGCGCGGTAGAGTGGAGAAATCCCCGCACCTGGCTTCTACATCGTGCCGCGACCCTCAAATTCTTCGGTTTCCAAGTGATGGAACAGGTTTCAGGGCGCCTTCTCGCATCATCCACACCCCGCGTAACAAAGGTGCAACAAAACTCCGCCGGTCGTGTCTAATGGACTGGGCGTAAACCCCTCGAATTTGCCGGCGGGGTTGCAGCCTGGATCCTGTGCCATTCCGCGAAGTCCAGCTCAGCGGATCAAACGAAGGAACGGACAGGAAGGCAGAACTATGACGCTCTCTCGTCGTTACGCGCGACTCACCGGCACGGCGGCCCTAGCAGGAACGCTGGTACTGCTCCCGCTCGCGGCCTACGCTCAGAACAGCGCCCCCACCGGCGAGAACAACGGTCAATACACCTCCCCGCCAGCGCCTCCCGCCGACGCTAATGGAGACCAGTACGGCGCACCGCAGAACGACCAGAACGGCGGACAGCCGCAAGGCCAACCTCCCCAGCAGAATGGCCAGTACGACCCCAAGCAAGGCCAATATCCCCAACAGAACGACCCCTCCGGCGCCCAGCAGGGCGGACAGTACCCGCAGCAGAACGGGCAGTACCCGCAGCAGGACGGACAGTACGCGCAGCAGGGCCCCCCGCCGTCGCAAAACGGCGCGCCTTCCGGGATCGATCAGGCGCCGCCCCCCATCCCCGATTACGAGCAGCCCCCAGCCCCGGGCGACGGCTTCATCTGGACCCCCGGCTACTGGTCCTGGGATGGCGAAGGATACGAGTGGGTGCAGGGAGCCTGGGTCGCCGCCCCCTACAGCGGCGCTCTCTGGACTCCGGGCTACTGGGGCTACGCACCCGCCGGATACTTCTGGAACGCCGGCTACTGGGGGCCCACCGTCGGCTACTACGGAGGCATAAACTATGGCTTCGGCTACTTCGGCGTCGGCTTCTTCGGCGGCTACTGGGGTGGAGGCCGCTTCTTCTACAACCGCGCCTACTGCAACGTCGGCTATGGTCGCGGCTTTCACGTCTACGAGCATCCCTACAACGGCTACTCGGGCCGTCCCGGCGGAGCCAGCTTCGTCCACGTCAACTACCGCCGCGAGGGTGCATACGGCAACAACTTTCGCGGCTCCACGGTAAACGGCCGTAGCTTCACCCAGCCTGCCTCCCAAGCAGGTTCCCAATTCAGATCACAGGGCGGAACCCAGTCCCCATCCAGCGCCAGCGCGCTCCGCTCCGGCTACAACGGCTCCTATAACGGTTCCAGCCAGCCGCGCTCCAGCTACAACCCCTCTTCCCAGACGCGATCGAGCTACAGCGGCAGCTACAACGCCGGCCGGAGCTATGCCCAACCCGCTCAGCCGCAGTCGAACTACTCCGCTACCCGAACCTCTCCCTCCAGTAGCTCCTACAGCGGCTCTCGCAACCCGAGCGCCCCTACCGGCGGGAGATATCACGGCAGCGGCGCTCCGTCAGGCGGGGGCTTCCATGGCGGAAGCGCACCCACGGGCAGCGGAGCCTCTCACGGCGGCGGCACGCACCGCTAACCGGATGGCGGGACCTTTTTCCACAGGTTCCAAAAACTTGTCAAGTCCCAAATCGCGAAAACCCGCACTAGTCCTGACGATTCGTGTGGCGTACTAGTTTTGGTCCATATACTAGAATTAAGACAGTGAAGAAGAAATGCCTCGGGAAGTCTACCGGGGCGTTTTCTCGTTGCAAGAGCGATTGCGTCCAGACGGAGTGGTCTTCTTCTGCTCTTTAGCAGCACTCGTTTTCTGCACTGTAAGCCTTTTGTTTTGAATATTTTGACCGCTAACCCGTTTAGATGGAATATTTTGCAGCAGGCGACGCATCTATCCTATTGTAAACAGGGGACTTGTTAGAACAAGGGAGGGGAGGGGGGGTACCCCGAAACTCGAACGATCGACCCGTGGCATGGAACCGTCCGGACGTGTCATCCCGGACCAGCTGCATAACCCATGCGGCCGGCTAACTCCCGAACCAAGGCGCCAATCTCCTCGACCGCATGCGGGTGCGCCAGTTCGCGCGCTCTTGTCCCCATGACCCGCAGCCGGCTCTCGTCGGAGAGCAGTGCCTCGACCACACCCAGCAGACGGTCCTCAGTCAACTCTGCCTCCGGGAGCATCTCGGCAGCCCCGGCGGCTACAAACACGTCCGCATTTTTTTTCTGGTGGTCGTCCGCCGCCTGCGGAAACGGCACCAGTACCGACGGCTTGCCCGCGGCTGCCAGCTCCGCCATTGTGCTCGCTCCACTCCGGCACAGCATCAGATCCGCTTGCGCGAACTCGGAGACCATGTCATCGAGATATGGCTGCACCCGCAAGCGGCCGGCGGCCAACGGCTCTGCCAGTCCCGCCTGCTCATACAGCGCAGGGGTGGAGTCGCCATGCCGGCCGCCCGTCTGATGCACGATATCGAGCCCCGGGAACATCTCCAGCAGCCGGCCTGCCACCTTCGGCATCGCCTGATTCAACGCCCGCGCCCCCTGGCTGCCGCCGAACACCAGTAGCCGCCGCGAGCTGCCGAGGCCCTTCGCCGAAACCGCGAAGAACTCCCGCCGCACCGGGATGCCCGTCACCCGCGCATTGCGGAAGTACCGCCTGGTTTCAGCGAAGTTGACCGCCGCCGCGGTGACAAGCCGTCCGACCAGACGGTTCGCCAGCCCCGGAACCGCGTTCGGCTCGAACGCCAGCGTAGGCATGCGCAGCATCACCGCCGCCATCATCGCCGGTCCCGAGGCGTATCCGCCCACGCCCACCACTACGTGCGGGCGAAAGCGGCGCAGCAGCGCCCAGCAGCGCGTTCCGCCTCGCGGAAGGTCCGCCAGGGTGATCGCCCGCGTCGCCAGGCTGACGTTCTTTAGCTGCCCTACCCGGATCAGCTCCAGCGGGAACCCGGCCTCGGGCACCAGCCGCGTCTCGAGTCCGCGCGCCGTTCCGACAAACCGAACCTCCGCCCCATGCGCATCCCGCAGCTCACGGGCAATCGCCAGCGCCGGAATCACATGCCCGCCGGTGCCCCCACCCGCAATCAAAACCCGCAGTTGTTTTAAGCTTTCTATTCCCTACTCCCTACACCCTATTGCCTGCTGTCAGTCGATCTCGCGCGTGATATTCAGCAGCACACCCATGCTGGCCAGCGTGATAAAAATCGACGTTCCTCCCGAAGAGATGAACGGCAGCGGAATGCCTTTGGTCGGCAAAAGCGCCAGCACCACGCTGATATTGAAGAAGGCCTGGATCAAGATCGCCGTCGTGATTCCAAACGCCAGAAAGCGCGCAAACGGATCAGTCGACAGATAGGCCGCGCGCAGACCGCGATATCCCAGCGCGACGAAGAGTCCTACCACCAATAGCGCTCCAATCAGCCCAAGCTCCTCGCAGACATTGGCGAAGATGAAGTCGGTCTGCACCTCAGGCAGATAGAACAGCTTCTGCCGCCCTTCCATCAAGCCCAGACCGCGAATCCCGCCGGTGCCGACCGCGATCAGCGACTGCAGAATGTGGAAGCCGCTCCCTCGCGGATCGGCCTCGGGATTGACAAAGGCCAGCATGCGCGCCCGCCGGAACGCCACGTGGAAGAGCATGAAGTAGAGCACCGGCGCAGCAGCCACGGCTCCCACCGCGAAGTACTTCGTCCGCGCCCCTGCAAGATAGAGCATCAGCCCCGTCACCGCAACACACACCAACCCGGTGCCCAGGTCAGGCTCCTTCAGGATCAGCGCCGTAAACATCAGGGGGATGGCGATGGCGCGGAGGATCGTATTCTTCCAGTCATCCATCTGGTGAATGCGGGTCTGCAGAAAATGCGCGAGAAACAGAACCAGAACCGGCTTGGCCAGCTCCGACGGCTGGAACGTGAACAGGTTGCCGAACCGCACCCAGCGATGCGTATTATGCGAGTCTTTCATCGCAAAGACGCCGATCAGCATCAGCATCGTCACCGCAACGGCCGGGAAGACCACTTTCGGGTTGTTGTAGTACCGGTAGTCCACCTGCATCAGCAGAACCATCGCGAACAGGCCCAGCACCGCCCAGATCGCCTGTTTCACGACATAAGGATAAGGAGAACCGAGGCTCGACTGCGCCATCACTGCCGACGCCGAGAACACCATCACCAGCCCAAACAGCACCAGCAGCAGCACCACTCCGAAGAGCCACTTGTCCACCCCTACTCTCTTCGCCATGCCGTCTGTTCCCGCTTCCTGCTCAATTCAGTTGTTCGACCAGCTGCCGGAATACCTGGCCCCGATGCTCGTAGTTCTCAAACTGGTCGAAGCTCGAGCACGCAGGCGAAAGCAGCACTACATCGCCGGCCTCGGCACTCTTCGCCGCCTCGTCTACTGCATGCTGCAGTGTCCCGACTCGCTTCATCTTCACTACTCCATGAAGCTGGCGCTCAATCTTTTCCGCCGCCGAACCAATGGTGTAAACAGTCTTCACGCGCTGCTTCAACAGCTCAGCCATCGCGGCGTAGTTCGAGTCTTTATCCTTGCCTCCAAGGATGAGGTGAATACCGCCGGCGAAGGACGCGACCGCCTTCGACGTAGCGTCGACGTTGGTAGCCTTGGAATCGTTGTAATACTCGATCCCATGCAGCTTTCTTACCAGTTCCAGCCGATGCTCTACCGCCTTGAACTCCGCAACTGCCGTTCGAATCTTCTCCGCGGGAACGTTCATCAGCCGGGCCACACAGACCGCAGCCAGGACGTTCTCTATATTGTGGGCGCCTTTGAGCGGTATCTCCGAGACCTGCATCACCGGCTCGGTCACACCCCCCTCCTTGCCTAGCCAGACAACCACACCTTCGCGCAGGCAGGCACCGCGGCGCACCAGCTTACTCCCGCTAAACCAGAACACCTCGCTCTTGGCTCGGGAGGCGCACATCTGGGTCACGCGATCGTCCGCATTCAGCACTAGAAAGTCGCCTGCATCCTGCTTCGCGAAGATCTTCTCCTTCGCCGCAACGTAGTTCTCGAAGCTGCCGTGCCGATCCAGATGGTCCGGCGTAATGTTCAGAATGGCCGCGACCTTGGGATGAAACTCCTGCACCGTCTCCAACTGAAAGCTTGAGACCTCGAGCACATTCACCGTCTCAGGAGAACTTGTTGCTACCAGGTCGATCACCGGAACGCCGATGTTGCCGCCCACGTTTGTCGGGAATCCTGCCTCACGGAAGATCGCTCCTACCAGAGCGGTCGTGGTCGTCTTTCCATTCGCGCCCGTGATCGCGACGATCTGCCCCTTGAGGTAGCGGCTGGCCAGCTCAAGTTCGCCGATGATCGGCATGCCAAACGCATTGACCTGCTTTACCTCAGGCGTATCCATGGGCACTCCGGGGGAGATCACGATCAAGTCCTGCCGCCGGAAGGTCAGCAGGCCGTGGCCGCCCGACTCCACCATGATCCCGGCATCGAGCAGCGCGGGAATCTCCTTCTCGAGCGCCACAGCGCTGCGGGTATCGCTCACCGTCACCCGGGCCCCCCGCGAACGCAGGAACATCGCCGCAGACAACCCGGACTTGCCCAGCCCTACCACCAGCACCCGCTTGTTCTTCAGATCCATGATTCCTTCACCATCTCATCGCAGCTTCAACGTCGTCAACGCAAGCAGAGCGAACACGAGGGCGAGTATCCAGAATCGCGCGATCACCTTGGACTCAGACCATCCCATCAGCTCAAAGTGGTGATGCAGCGGAGCCATCTTGAAGATGCGTTTTCCGTTTCGCAGCTTGTAGCTCCCCACCTGCAGCATGACGCTGACCGCTTCGAGGATGAACACGCCTCCGATAAACGGCAGCAGCAGTTCCTGCTTGATTACGACAGCTATGGTGCCAATGGCGCCTCCGAGTGCAAGGCTGCCAACATCGCCCATAAAGATCTCCGCAGGGTGAGCGTTGTACCAGAGAAAGCCGATGCTGCCGCCCACCATCGAGCCGCAGAAGACGGTCAATTCGCTCACCATGGGATTGCGCTGCAGCTCGAGGTAGTCCGAAAACACGACGTGACCGCTGACGTAGGTGAGCACCGTCAGCGCGCCGGCGGCGATGATGGTGCAGCCGATCGCCAGCCCGTCCAATCCATCCGTAAGATTCACTGCATTGCTCGAGAACGAGATGACGAGAACGACAAAGATGACAAACGGAGCAAACACCAGCCAGTGCAAGTGGGGAACATGGCCCATCCAGTTCCAGACCAGATCAGGACGGAACCTCTTCGCAAAGGGGACCATCAGCCGGGTGGAATATCCTCCCGCGAGCTGCATTCGAACCAAAGCAATGCCCACGCCGGCACTCGCGATAAACTGCAGGCCGAGCTTCGCACGCGCCGTCAGTCCCTGGTTTCTGCGATGCACCACCTTGATGTAGTCATCGGTGAACCCGATCGCCCCGAAGGCGAGTGTCGACAGCATCACCAGCCATACATAGGGATTCGACAAATCCGACCACAGTAGCGCCGGGACCAGGATGGAGATACAGATCAGCACGCCGCCCATGGTTGGCGTCCCACTCTTCTTCTGGTGGGACTGCGGACCCTCCTCGCGGATGTACTGCCCGATCTGAAACTCGCGCAGTTTTTCAATGATGAATGGGCCAATAAGAAGCCCGATAAGGAGTGCGGTCAGGCTTGCAAACACGGTGCGAAAGGTCAGATAGCGGAAGATGCGAAATAGCCGAAAGTAGGGAAAGAGCTTTTGATAGAGCAGCCAGTAGAGCAAGACGCCTCCGCCTTCGAATCGCATTGTGTTCGCGAGCTCGTTCGAGTCACGGCTATGTTAACAGGCGAAGCGCTCAACCCTCGCAGCTATCTCGATCTCTGAACCAAGGCGCATCCCTACACGCACGCGCAAAGTGGATCAAAGCCCATTCTCGATGGCAAAGCACAGCGCATCGGCAGCCAGGGCCAGTTCAAAGGCCATGTGAGCATCGTCGCCCGCTGCCTCCGCGCGACGCAAGAGTTCTAACGCTGCGGGAAACAGATCGGGGGCTTTGCCGTGTTTTCGGTCTTCCAGCTTACCGAGACGATGTTCGGTCTGATCGATAAATTGCGCGAGAAACTTTGGTCCTGGAGCGGAGACCTTCTGGCGGTGAACTTCTCTGGCTGCGTAGAGACCGGCCAGCGAAAGGTGCTCAGCCGCCCGTAGAACTCCGATCGCCCGCAGAACGTGTTTCCTCGCCTCCCCATCTTTTGCGGCCTTTCGATAAAGCTCTACGCCGCGCTGCAGCAGATCGCGCAGGTCTTCACCAGTGCCCTCTTCCATCAGAGAGATCACGATTGAAGCGCGCTGCATATGGTGGAAGGCAGTCATGAGTCCGACATCTTCGGCGAGTTTGCGGTTCAGCGCTGGAGCCTCATCTTCCGTGTGCTTTGCCGCCTTCTTGGCGTGCTTTTTCGCGGCATGCTTGGCAGCCTTCTTTGCATGTTTCTTCAACAAAGTCCCACTCCTCTTCCGGATCGCGCCGCCTGCAGGTTCGTTGCCGCCTCTTACCAGATCCTTTGCCATAGTGGAGTAGGATGCGATTCGCACTCGCAGCGCTACTGCGTCGTCTGCGCGATCACGGCGAGAGCCTTCTCCAGGCCAACCCCTCGTGAGGCCTTCAGCAGGACTACATCGCCTGCACGCACATTCGCGAGCAGCCATGCGCCGGCTTCTGCGGCTTCAGCGACGAAGGCAGCCTGAGCACCGCCGGCGTGAGCGGCCTCGGTGAGAGCCTTCGCCTTGCCCCGGACTCCGAGAATCAGATCCACTCCGCACTCGGCCATCCGCAAACCGCAGCCGGCATGGAGTGCTTCCGCCTCCCGACCGAGCTCCAGCATCTCACCCGCCACGACAATGTGTCGCTCGCCCGGCGTGGCCATCAGCGCATCTACCATCGTGTCGAGCGCACGAGGGTTCGAGTTGTAGCAATCGTTGATCAGGCTCGCTCCCCGCCAGCGAATGATCTCTCCACGCTTGTCTCCTGCGAGGAGTTTACCCACCTCGGCCGCGCACTCGTTAAGCGAGATCCCGCTCCGCACCCCGACGGCGATGGCCGTAAGCGCGTTCAAAACATTGTGCCGCCCAAGCATCTTCAGTTGGACATTCGCGCGGTCACCATCAGCCAGCGCGGTAAATTGCACGCCTTCCAACCCTGTGTCGATCACGTCCACTGCCCTTATGTGTGCGCCGTCGCCGGTTCCGTAGAAGATCGCCCGCCCCCCTAATCCACGCCCGAACGAGGCGACGTATGGATCGTCAAAGTTCAGAAATGCAAGTCCATCCGCGGGGAGCGCCTGAACCAGTTCGTATTTCGCTTTGGCGATTCCTGCAATCCCGTCGTCGAAGAACTCCAGATGGACGGGGCCGACGTTTGAGACGGCCGCCCAATCCGGTGCTGCGATCTTCGATAGAGCAGCGATTTCGCCGGCATGATTCATCCCCATCTCGATCACGGCGACTTCATGCTCCGGCTCAAGCTTCAGCAACTGCAGGGGCAATCCAAAGCCGTTGTTCAGATTGCCCGCTGACTTCAGCACTTTGAAGCGAGCCGAGAGCACCTGCGCCACGGCATCCTTCGTGGTGGTCTTTCCCGCCGATCCCGTAACCCCGATCACGCGCCCGGCCCAGTCGCGCCGCACCGCATGGGCAAGCTGCTGGAGTGCGCGCAAGACGCAGTCCTCGCCGTCGGCGACCTTCAACAACTTCGACTCGTCTACCTCGGCCGGCACGACCCACCGATTGCTCACCACGGCCGCCAAGGCGCCATTCGAAAGCGCAGCCAGCACAAACTCGTGTCCGTCGAGCCTTTCGCCCCGAACCGCGAAAAACAACTCTCCTGCTCCAATCTTGCGGGAGTCGATCGCATATCCGACAGCTTCCGCGGCCGTATCAAACTCCCCGTCTGCATGGATCCAGTCGGCAACGTTTCCCAGCGTCAGTTTCATCCGATCTCCTGCAACACTGCGGCTGCCACCGCTACATCATCGAACGGTATCGTCCTGTCGCTGAGGATCTGCATCTTTTCGTGGCCTTTTCCGGCAAGCAGGACGATGTCGCCGGCGCGCGCTGCGCGAATTGCAATCTCGATGGCTGCCGCCCGATCCTCTTCCACGATGCAGGTCGCTCCTGTCTCCCGCACACCTGCGAGGGCTTCGTTAATGATCGTCAGAGGATCTTCGCTGCGAGGATTGTCGCTGGTCAGCACGACGAGGTCGCTGGCCTCCCCGGCGGCGCGGCCCATGCGAGGCCGCTTGGTCCTGTCGCGGTCGCCGCCGCATCCGAACAGAGTGATCACTCGGCCGCTTCGCTCTTTTAATAACTCTCGCGCGAGCTGGATCAAGTTGCGTAGCGCATCGTCGGTGTGGGCATAGTCGACCACGACGGTGACATCGTGGTCGGAAGGTACCACCTCGAATCGGCCCGGAACCTGCGTCCCCGCAGATGCGCCAGCTGCAATCTCCTCCAGCGTCAAACCTCGCGCCAGTGCGGCGCATGACGCAGCAAGCAAGTTGTAGACGTTTACTCTGCCGGTTAAGCGAGAGCTGACCGACACATCTCCCTGCGGCGTCTTGAAGACGAATTGCGTCTTTCCGGCGGCGAGTCGCACCTGTTCCGCACGGTACATTCCGCGTTCGAACCCGTAAGTCATCGTGTGCGACGATACTGTTAGACCAGCCAGTCGGGAGCCGTACGGATCTTCCGCATTGATCACGGCAACCCTCGGCGGAGGAGTTCCTACTCCTTCGAACAGCTTGGCCTTAGCCAAAAAATACCGCTCCATCGTACCGTGATAATCGAGGTGGTCCTGCGTTAAGTTCGTGAACATCGCCACGTCCATGGGCAGCCCCCAGACCCTCTCCTGCTCCAGCGCATGGCTCGACATCTCCATCACCGCCTCGGTCGCTCCGGCTTCGACTCCATCGGCGAAGGTCGCCAGCAGATCGCGCGACTCAGGAGTGGTATGCGGCGACGAACGAACTTCGTTCCCGGCATGGGTCTCTATCGTGCCGATCAGGACACAAGTTCTGCCCACACTCTTCAGCATGGCTTCGAGCAGAAAAGCCGTTGTCGTCTTTCCATTCGTGCCCGTGACGCCGCTGATCGCGAGCCTGCGTTCGGGATGCCCAAACCAGGTTGCACTGGCCTCTGCAAGCGCCCGGCGCCCACTATCGACCAGCGCCGCTCCTGCACCAGGATGTTCGCGTTTTAGCTGCTCGTAAGCCTCGGGTGAGTCCGTGATGACCGCCGCTGCCCCTTGCGCCAGTGCCGCCTCGATAAATCGATTTCCATCCGCGGACTCGCCGCGCATGGCGACAAAAACGTTGCCGCTCGTTACGCGCCGCGAGTCATACTCGACTCCGCACACTTCGCCGGGCGTGCCATTGCATGGAACGACACCCAAGGCCGCACATACGTCCTGCCACGTCATAGGTCTCATCTTAGCGAAGCGGAAAGTTTCTGGAGAGGCCGTAAGCTATCGTGCAAAGCGCACCACAATCTCGGTTCCTGCCGGCACCATCGTCCCTGCCGCCGGCACCTGCTCCCGCGCCAGCCCGCTTCCCAAAACGCGCACCCGCAGACTGGACGTGTCGGCAAGCTCGACGACGGTTCGCAATCCGGCTCCCTGAAACGACGGCACAGGCACCCGGGAGCCTCCGTCCACCACGACTGCATTCCTACCGTTCTCCTGAAATACCGGCGTTGCCACAGCCTCTGGAACACCCACACCCGCATTCGAATTTTCAGTCTGCCTCACAGGGGGAGGTGGACCACCGCCTGCATGGAGAACGGCGAGCACTGAGGCTGAGAGCCCCAGAGCGCTGTTGCTCCTTTCCGGGCTCTTCGATCTTTCCTTTACGTCCTGCGACTGCGCAGTGACCTCAACCGCCGGTGCAGCGGTGTTCTGGCGCAAGGGATCATCTGCTGGCAGACTGTTGACATCGTCGAACATCGCGCTCAGGTCCGCGGTGCTCGCTGCGGGAGAATCATCGACCTCGGAGGTCTTCGCCGCAACCATCATCTCCTTGGGCGTCTTCAACGGTTGATCGTGCGGCACGCCGAGATACTCCAATACCTGCTGCGCCACATCGTGAAACACCGGCGCTGACACGGTGGTTCCATACAGGTTCCCGACCGTAGGCGTGTCGATCACCACCGCAACCGAAATCGCCGGCGTACTCACCGGGGCGAAGCCGGCAAAGCTCGCGACCAGCTTCGTGTGCGAGTAGGTATGCGTCGCAGGATCGATCTTCTGTGCCGTGCCGGTCTTGCCTGCGGAGCTGTAGCCGTTCAACTGCGCCGGTTTGCCTGTTCCTTCGGTCACGATGCCCTGCATCATCGAGCGCATCTTCGCAGCCGTCAGCTCTTTGATCACGCGGTGTGAGCCGTCCGGCAGCTTTTCGGGCAACTGATACTCAGGGCGAAATGCGGCGGGTTTGAGCCGAGGATCGCCCTTCATCTCATCGGTCGACTGCAGCAGCACATGCGGAGGCATATAGACGCCGCCGTTCGCAATCGCCGAGACCATCGTCACCAACTGCACGGGCGTGACCCCAATTTCTTGACCAATGGCGATCGACATGATGCTGGTCGCGCCCCACTTTTTTGGCGGACGCAGCAGCCCGCGGGTTTCGCTCGGCAGCTCGACGCCGGAACGCGCGCCAAAGCCGAAGCCTCGGATGTACTCGTAGAACTTGTCAGCACCCACTTTGAAGGCCATCTTCGCCGCGCCGACATCGCTCGAGTGCTCGAGCGCGTATTGCACCGTCACCACGCCGAAGCGGTCCGATTTGTCGTCATGCAGCGTTCGGCCAAACATCGTCATCGCGCCGCCCTGGCAGTCCACCAGGTCCGTCGGCTTAACTCCGGCCGCATCAAGCGCCGCGGAATACGTCACCAGCTTGAACGTCGAGCCGGGCTCATACACATCGCTTACGGCAAGATTGGTCAGCTCGCCCGAGTTCATGTGCCGAGAGTCATTCGGGTTGAAGCGCGGAGAGATGGCGAGCGCAAGAATCTGCCCGGTGTGAGGGTCCTGCACCACGACGGTTCCATGCAGCGCCTTCACCTTCTTCATCTGCACGTCAAGCGCTCGCTCGGCCATGTACTGAATGTTTGCGTCGATCGACAGCACCAGATTCTCGCCCGGCATCGGCTGATTCTCTTCGCTGCCGAGCACATGCCGCTTCGCATCGAGCGCCGTGAGCATGTGGCCGGATTCGCCGTGCATGTCTTCGTCGAACTCACGCTCGAGACCGCCCAGCCCGACGTCATCGGTGCCGACATACCCCAGCACCTGCGCCGCGAGATCGTTGTTCGGATAGAAGCGTTTGAACTCTTTCTGGAAATAGATCCCTTTGAGATTCAATTCGCGGATACGCGTGGCCATCTCGGGCTGAATCTTCCGCGCGACCCAGGCGAAGTTTCGCGAAGCCTTGAAACGCGCCACCATCTGCTGCTTCGAAGTGAAGTTATCTTTCGGATCGTCGTGCACGATCTCGGCGAGAATCTCGGCGGCACTAGCCCGGTTGTCGCCAAGCTCCGACGGCACCGCATAGACACTGTCCACTTGCACGGTCACAGCAAGCTCCCGCAGGTTGCGATCGTAGAGCATGCCCCGCCGCGGAGCGACCTCGAAGGTCCTCTGCTGCTGCTCGGCGGCGCGATGCACGAAGTCCGAGTGCCGCACCACCTGCAGCCATCCCAGCCGCAGCGCGATCACCGCCGTCCAGGCGGAAAAAAACAGCGTCACGTAGACGAACCGGATTCTCCGTATCGGAGCGGTCAACGTCTGCCGAGGCGCCTTGTCCATTCTCTTCCCTGCTTTGTGGAGATGATCTTACGAATTGTCTATTGGCCGATCGGTATTCCGCCCGGTACGTTGGCCTGCGCAACCACCGGAGCATTGGGATCTCCACCCTCGGGCCGCACTACCTGCCCGGGCTGAGGGGCATCGAGACCCAACTGCTTCGCCATCTTGTCGATTCTCCCGGGGTCGGACAACTGAGCCTCGGTCAATCGAAGCTGACGGTTGTCCTCACGGAGCTGCTCGACCTGCTGTTTCTGGGCCTCGACCTGATAGCCAATCTCAATGGCAGAAAAGTGCTGCCAGACATAGACCATAACGAGCATAAACAGAATGCTCATGACCGCGGTAAAGGTCCGCATCTCCCGGCGGCGCACCGGGTCGTCAGCCTTCACGATACGGCTGTTGTCGAGGTGCTTGGTGAAGAACACCTCCGGCGTCGGCCCGCGCCGCGCCCGCCTCTGCGCCTCATATAACTCACGGTTGCGCGCAGCTAATGACTCCGCACGGCTCTGCGCCCGCGAACTTAGCATCTCCAACTGTCGTCCTGAAATCGCCGCAGCTGCCATCGCGTACCTCTCTTGCCCTTCATGCCCGGAGATCAACCCCTGGCTCTAACTTCTGCCGCCTCCTCCAAAGTGCGAACCGGGCCGGGATCGCTATGGAGGAAGGGACTTTTGGTTCTGAGTTGTCTTTCGCCTGAAAGAAGGTGGGACAACCCCGGCCCGATCTGTTGTCATCTCTATTAACATTGCACTGTTTCCTGTGCAATAGAGAGGAAGAATTCTAAACTTTTTCCGCTGCCCGCATCTTTGCACTGCGGGACCTCGGGTTTCTTAGCTGCTCCTGCTCATCAGTCACAATCGGCTTCTTCGTCAGCACCTTGAGCATTCCGGCCTTACTCAAATCTCGGAACGCGTCTTTCACCAGCCGGTCTTCCAGCGAGTGGAAGCTGATCAACACCAACCTGCCGCCCGGCTTCAACAGAGATCCCGCGCTTTTGAGCAGCGATTGAATCTCTCCCAGTTCGTTGTTCACACGAATTCGAAGCGCCTGAAAGGTACGCGTCGCCGGATGAATTTTGTCGCCTTTCATTGGAGGGGCCGCGGCCGATACGATTCGAGCCAATTCCGCTGTAGTCGTAACCGGCCGGGCCCTCACAATGGCTCTGGCGATTCTTCGCGACCTCCTTTCCTCTCCGAATTCGTAAATCAGGTTGGCGAGTTCGTTTTCGTCTTCCTGATTTACCACTTGCCCGGCCGTATCCCCGCTGCGCGTATCCATCCGCATGTCGAGCGGGCCTTCCGACCGGAAACTAAATCCTCTGTGCGCCTCGTCCAATTGGAGGCTGCTCACGCCAAAGTCTGCAAGCAGGCCGTCTAAACTCAGCGGCGGAATCACCTGGAAGGCCTCAGAAAACGCCCTCGGTTCGAAGACCACTTCCGGCATCTGCTGGCCAAGGTCGCCGGCTAAACTCGCTAGCCTGAGCTTGGCCTCCTCCATCGCCTCCTGGTCGCGGTCAAAGCATATGAGCCTGCCCGTACTGCCCAGCCTCTTCGCAATCTCAAGTGAGTGACCAGCCAAACCCAGCGTGGCATCGACGGTCACGCTGCCCGGACGCACATTCAAATACTCCAAAACGTCTTCTAAAAGAACCGGCACATGGTGCGGACTGTTCATGCCACCGCCTCTGTGCTGCCCCTGGGGGCGTTCCCTGCAAGCGCTACGAAACTAGCTTCGTCTTCTCTGCGAAAGCCATCAGGTCGGCGTCAGTCAACTCCACCGCCCCGCTGGCCTTCTTGATATCTGCGGCAAACATCTCAGCGTTCACAACTTCCAGCAGCGTCTGCGAACCTAAAACGTTGACATCGCCCGCTACCTTGGCCATCTCCCGCAGTTGCTGCGGAATCAGGACCCGGCCTTGTGCATCCATCTCGGCCATCTGTCCATAGAAGTTCGTTACGTCCTGGAACTTCCTGCGGACCGGATCCATGGGCGACATCTTCGCCATGGACTCCTCAATCTTTTCCCACTCCTTCAGCGGGTAAATCTGCGCCCGCTTGCCATCCATGCTCGTGATGTAGAACTGGGGCCCGTAAAGTTCGTCCACCCTGCGCTTGAACTCAGCCGGCAGCTTCAGTCGGCCTTTCTCATCCACACGGGTTGGGTGATTTCCCCGAAACATGCCTGCCTCGATACCTGTCCGGAGCGAACCCTGCCAAAGACTGCTCCAAGCGCTACAATTTGGACATCAAAGTTGAAGTTTTGTCCACAAAACTCTAAAACTCTCCACTTCGTTCCACCATCCTCGCTGAGGCTTTGCACCCTGTAAAGAGATAATTTGTGCAAATCTTCTGCTTTACCGAACTGTGCTGTGGAAAACTCAGCCTCTAGGGGAACCTTAACAGGTTCCCACAACCTATAGTGTTAGCCGAGCTGGTTCACATCGCTAGGCCCTCTTGCAACGGCAGAATGACTCTGATAGGCAAAGAAAAGGCGAAGGCTATGACCTCTGAGAACGACCCCAGCGCAGGCGCAAGATGAGGTAGGCAAACACTGCAATGTTAATCAGCAGCAGGCCCAGGCGAAACCAATCCGGACGCCGAGTCAACTCGTAAAGCTCCCAAGGCAAAAACGACCCTGTGAGCGCCAACGTGAGGTACTCCGCCCACGGCTTCTCCATCAACAGGCCCCAGCCCTCTGTCAACGCCACCGCCGAGTACCCGAAGGTTGCGAAGCTGATCTGCCGCAGCCGATGTGGGTCGATGAGATCTGCCTTGCTGAGGAGCAGCGCGACGAATCGGCTCTCCGAGTCGAACTTAAGCTTGGTCGCCAGCCTCATCACCTCATCTGCCAGATCTTTGTGGAGCAGATGTACCGCGCCCACACCGATGCAGAAGAACAAGATTGCTTTGCCCATTTTGAATAAAGCAATGAGGAACAGTCCGCGGTCTCGCGTATGCGGGTGAGGGAGAGAACCCTGGCTGCTCGCCAATCTGTCGCTGCTGCCGGGTGCCGTCTGCATTCGATTCCTTCAGTAGATGGCCCGAGGTTGGAATTGTCAAAGCAGCTACATTTTGCTCGGTTCTTGTTCGATCAACAAACCCAGCGCCTTTTTGTGTTTGACGCCTCAATGCTTCGAGTACGACGACGAATCCGCTGGCCTTTTTTCCATTAATAAAATCCACTGCATGCAGAGACACGTAGATGCATATGAGTGCTCTGATAGAGCTAGCTCGACAACGACTAACGAGCTTTACAGATCGAAGAACGATAAAGGATAACGACTATGAAGAAGACCTTCCTCACCGCATTTGCGGTAGCTGCTCTCGCCCTCACCTCTCTCGCGGCCCAGGCTCAGAAGGACCCCGATGTAGGGGGCGCTGCGATGTCCGCCAACAAGACGATCGTCGAGAACGCAGCTAACTCCCCGATCCACAAGACGCTGGTCGCCGCTGTCAAGGCTGCCGGTTTAGTCGATACGCTCAACAGCGCGGGCCCGTTCACCGTTTTTGCTCCCACCGATGATGCATTCGCGAAACTTCCCGCCGGCACAGTCGACACGCTGGTCAAACCGGAGAACAAAGATACTCTGGTCAAGATCCTCACCTATCACGTAGTTCCCGGCAAGATCAGCTCCAAGCAGTTGATGAAGATGATCAAGAAGGGCGGCGGCAAAGCCACTCTCAAGACGGTGCAAGGCGAAGATCTCACCGCGACCGCATCCGACGGCAAGATCATGCTGACCGATGCTAAGGGCGGCATGGCCACCATCACCACCGCCGATGTCTTCCAGTCGAATGGCGTCATTCACGTCATTGACACCGTCCTGATGCCCAGCTAGTTCGATGTTGTTCCTCCCATGCCTTAAGGCGCCTCTTCCGGGGGCGCCTTTTTTTTTGCTTATACGACTCAATTCGCAGCAAGTTGTTTGTCGGCCTGCTATAGCAGGGACGGGCCCTGCGGTTCTCCTATAAGCTCACACCTGCGACGCACTCTTTCGATACAGGGCCGGACAGCCGCATGAGACACAGATATCAATCCGAGCAATGGCTTCCTTACCCGGTAGATCTGGTATTTGCCTTCTTTGCCAATCCGGAAAATCTTCCTCGTCTTATGCCCCGCTGGCAGCAGGCCCGCATCGAGGAAGCTGCGTTTGCGCCTCCTCCCCCAAAGCCCCCGACGGCTTCGCCCCGCTACGGAAAGGGCGTGGCCGCCGGTGCGGGCACACGGATGACGATAAGCTTCAGAGCCTTTCCTCTCTCACCGCTCCGCATTCCGTGGGAGGCGGAGATCACGGAATTTGCCTGGAACGATCACTTCTGCGATCGCCAGCTCCGCGGGCCTTTTGCGTACTGGCATCATTGCCATAGCGTACGAGCGGAGAGTCGCCCCGATGAGACCAGCTTCTCCTCGCCGGGAACGCTACTCCCGGGAACGCTACTCAAAGATGAGGTTGAATACGAAGCTCCACTCGGCAGATTGGGTGAGGTGGCAAACGTCCTCTTCATCTCGCGCCAGCTTCGCAGCACCTTTCACTATCGTCATATCCGCACCCAAGAGTTACTCGCTAGACTGTCACAAGGAACATCAGGAGTGTGACTCGCCGGACGAGTCTTCTTCGGAAGCGGCCCCTCGTGATGCGTGTACTTATGATGGCGCACAGCGATCCTGATCCGGCAAACCTATGCGGTTATGAGGTATTAGAGCGTTTTCCTGTCCAGTGTTAACAGCTAGGATGGGTGCCCCATCCTAGCCGCGCTCTTGGCGGCTAGGGTGGGAGACCATGACTCTTTCGCAACCGTTAACACTCTGACGAAAATGCTCTAGTGCTTGGCGAGTACGTGATCGATCATCGTGCTCAGGTAAGGTCTGGTCTTTTCGAGCGCCGCTTCCGCAGTGACTCCATACTTCGTGCGCAGAGCCTCGACCTTACCGTGTTCGATGAACTCGTCCGGCCAGCCTATCCGTACCACCGGTACCTGCAATCCAGGCTCGTTCAAGGTCTCCATCACGGCCGAACCGAATCCGCCGGCCAGCACATGATCTTCCATCGTGACAACCAGACCGCACTGACCGCCGAACGTCTGTACACAATCCTTATCGATCGGCTTCGCAAAGCGCGGATTAATCACCGCCGCCGAAAAACCCTCCTTCTTCAGCATTTCAGCAAGCCGGAGCGCTTCGGGCAACATTGCGCCCAACCCGAAGATCACAATCTCTGCCCCCGCCTTGCCTTGAATCACCTCGGCCTTGCCGATCTGCAGAGCCTTCGGCTGTGTCTTCATAGCAGCGCCCGGCCCGGTGCCGCGCGGATAGCGGATGGCGCTCGGCCCGCTGTGTAACATCGCCGTGTACATCATGTCGGCCAACTCGTCCTCATCTTTGGGAACCATGTGGACGAGGTTCGGCACGCTGCGCAGATAGCTGATGTCAAAGAGCCCATGATGCGTTGGCCCGTCATCGCCGCTCAGCCCTCCGCGGTCCATGCAGAACACCACAGGAAGGTTCTGCAGGCAGACATCGTGCACCACCTGGTCGAACGCTCGCTGCAGGAAGGTCGAGTAGATCGCGCAGAAAGGCTTGTAGCCTTTGGTCGCCATGCCTGCGGCGAAGATGACCGCATGCTCCTCGGCGATACCGACATCGAAGTATCGTTTCGGATGATGCGGCCGGAAGAGATCAAGCGCCGTACCGTTTGGCATGGCCGCCGTAATGGCTACGACCTTGTCATTGCCCGTCGCCAGTTTCGTCAGCGTCTCAGCAAAAATCTCCGAGTACGTCTTCTGTCCTGCGGGCTTGGTCTCGCCTGTCTCGGCGTCATAGGGCCCCAGGCCATGAAACTTCTTCTGCTTCTCGATCGCAGGCCGAAATCCTTTTCCTTTTTGGGTGATCGCGTGCAGCACGACAGGCCGGTTTGTTGCTTGAGAAACTTGAAGGTCTCAATGAGCAGTGGCAGGTTGTGTCCGTCGATCGGCCCGAAGTAATTCAACCCGAACTCCTCGAACAGCATGCCCGGCCCGATAAGTCCCTTCGCGGCTTCCTCCGCCTTGCGCGCGACGTGCGCCACGGTCTTGCCGCCAAAACGCTCGAGAAGGCCCGCGGCTCGATCGTGCAGGCTCGAGATCGTCGGGTTGGTCACAATCTTGTGGAAGTACTCTGCGATCGCGCCGACGTTCTTATCGATCGACCACGCGTTATCGTTGAGCACCACGATGAGCCGCCTGGTCTGGGCGGCAATATTG
The DNA here is from genome assembly GCA_965277545.1 of Edaphobacter sp. Classification (GTDB taxonomy): domain Bacteria; phylum Acidobacteriota; class Terriglobia; order Terriglobales; family Acidobacteriaceae; genus Edaphobacter. The sequence continues at coordinate 2,289,104 of OZ255826.1, read as the reverse complement.
TTCAACGCCTCGAACGAAATACCGTTGGTAAAGGCCGCATCTCCCGCCAGCGCGACGATATGCTCTTTGCCGCCGGACATATCGCGCGCCACGGCCATTCCCAGCGCCGCGCTTAGCGCCGTTCCTGCATGGCCTGCGCCATAGCTGTCATGCTCGCTTTCGGTGCGCAGCATAAAGCCATTCAGGCCGCCCGGCTGCCGGATCGTATGGAACAGCTTCTCGCGTCCCGTCAGCAGCTTGTGCACATACGCCTGATGGCTCACATCGAAGACGAAGCTGTCGGCCGGGGTATCGAAGACGTAGTGCATGGCCAGCGTCAGCTCGACCACGCCCAGGTTCGGGCCGATATGGCCGCCTGTCTTCGCAACACTGACGATGAGCCGCTCCCGTATCTCCTCAGCCAGTTGCGTGAGCTCGGGAATGGTGAGCTTTTTCACATCGGCTGGCGATTCGATCGTCTCGAGAATGTTGCTCATCCTTAGGCCTGTTCCGCAGACCGGAGATCGAGCGTTCCGGCACTGCTCCACAGCCTGCCGCAAACCAGCCGCAGAAGGCGTCAAACTCAAGTATATCAACCCTGGAGTTCTGCTGGACGCTCGAAACCGCCTGGCTACCCTGAGGTATTCTTCCACACATGACTCCCGCCGTCATCACGAGTGGACTCACCCGCCGCTTTGGCGAATTCACCGCGGTCGAAGACGTGAATCTTACCGTGGCTCCGGGCCAATTCTTCGGTTTTTTAGGACCCAATGGAGCAGGCAAATCGACCACCATCAGAATGCTGACAGGTCTGCTCGCTCCGACATCGGGATCCATCCAGATACTCGGGCTTGACACCGCAGCCGACGCCATCGCAGTCAAACGTCAAATCGGTGTCGTTCCCGAAGGGCTTGCGCTGTTCGGACGGCTCACCGCCGCCGAGTACCTCCGGTTCGTTGGCCGCATGTACGGCCTCGATACCGCAACGACCGCCAGCCGCACCATCGAATTGCTCGAGTTCATGGGCCTGGCCGGCGAAAGCCGGAAGCTGGTTACCGACTTCTCTCATGGCATGCAGAAGAAGCTCGCTCTTGCGGCCGCAGTCATTCACGGACCCAAGATTCTCTTCCTGGATGAACCGTTCGAGGGAGTCGACGCGATTGCCTCGGGCACGCTCAAGGCTATGCTGCAAGGCATGATCGCGCGCGGAGCAACCATCTTCCTCACCTCGCACGTTCTTGAGATTGTCGAGCGTCTCTGCACTCACATCGCCATTATCGATCGCGGCCGGCTCATCGCAAATGGCTCACTGGATGAGCTGCGCGCCGGCGTCTATGCCCGCACACCGGCAGACCCCGACGACCGCCAACAGGGTCCACTCACCCTCGAACAGATCTTCCTCAGCATCGTCGGCAGAGACGACCGAGCCGCGCATCCCGACCAGGAACTTTCGTGGCTGAGTTAAGCCCAAATTCCGTTCCGCCTTGGACCGGTGTGCAGACTCGCGCGCAGTTTGCCGCTCTCGCCCGGCTACGGTGGTCCCTCTTTCGCAACTCGTTTCGCCGCAAGGGTGGAATGGGGGAACTGGTCGCCCGCGCCCTCTTTCTTCCTCTGCTCTGCTTGATTGCTGCCGGGCCCGTCCTCGGCGCAGGCGCGGCAGGCTACTACATCGTCTCGTCTGCTCGTTTCGATCTGCTTCCAGCGCTTACCTGGAGCATCTTCGTCCTGTGGCTGCTCATCAGCATCAATATCTCAGCTCCGGCTCTTAGTTTCGACATCAACATCATTCTCCGCTTTCCCATCAGCTTTCCGCGCTATCTCAGCGCCCGCCTCATCTTCGGTCTGCTGAGCGCCTCGAACGTCATCGGAACACTCGCGCTGCTGTCAGCCGTCATCGGCATCGGCCTTGCGCGGCACGCGCTCCTGCTCTGGGCCACGCTGCTTCTGGCCTCCTTCGCTGCCGTCAACATCCTCTTTGCCCGCATGATCTTCGCTTGGGTCGACCGATGGCTCTCGACCCGCCGGGCGCGCGAATTCCTCACCGCAATTCTGCTTGTCTCTTCTCTGGGTTTTCAATATCTCAATGTCACCTTTAACCCCGGTCTGCAGGACGGGCATAGCCATCACGCGAATCGACTCCCCCTGGCGCTCAACTTTTTCCATCGCACCGAGCCCATAGCCGCGCTCCTGCCGCCCGGCTTGACTGCAGGCTCTATGCAAAGCTTCCATCAAAGCCGCTATCCCGCAGCAGTCATGTCACTCTTCGGCCTCTTCGCCTTCGGTGCGCTCTTCCTCGGCGTCTACGCGTGGCGCATGCACCGCGAGTTTGCCGGGGAAAGCCTCAGCGAGGCCATGGCCGGAAAGCCTTCTGCCGGGTCTCTTCGAGCCGAGCCGACTGTTTTTGGCGCCTCTTCCCAAAGCAGCACCAAAGCGACCAATTCGTCCCCCTTCAGCGCCGCCCTCGCCGCCTGCCTGCAAAAAGAGCTCCTCTATCTCCGCCGCAACACCAATCAGCTCTTCGGCTTCCTCGCGCCAGTCTTCATGGTGTTCCTCTTCGCAGGACGCTTCGGGGCAGGCGGAGACCTTAACGGCTTCATCTTTCCTACGTCTGTGGCCTACTCCATCCTTGGCGTCTCAATCCTTTCCTATAACTGCCTCGGCATGGACGGCGGCGGTGTGCAGCTTTACTTCGTAGCTCCCGCACGGCTGCGTGAGGTCTTTCTGGCAAAGAACCTAATAGGCTTTTGCCTTAACTTCATCGAATTCCTGCTGATCTATGTTGTCCTTCGCTTCACCGGCCGCGCACCCTCGCTGCTTACCACGATCTCGACTTTCTGTTGGCTGATCTTTACCGTCCTCACGAATAGCGCAGTCGGCAACTACCGTTCTCTCACGGCTCCCAAGAAAGTTGACGTGTCGAAGATCGGCCGGCAGCAGACGTCCCAACTCAGCGCCCTGATCGCGCTCGCCGTCGTTGGCGCCTGCCTCGGCGCTGGCTGTGGCGTCTTTTGGCTCGGCCGCCGCCTCGATCATGTCTGGCTGATAGTCCCTGCCCTGCTCGCCTTCTGCCTCCTTGCCTTCACGTACTATGTGCATTCCCTCAACCGTCTCGATTCCATCGCGCTAAACCACCGCGAAACACTTGCCGCGGAGCTCTGCAAGACGTAGCCTTATGGAAAACCCGCCAGGAAATTCCTGTCAAGTGCCAAATTACCCTAAGTAACTCAAATAAATAGCCTTCCGCTGTGGCCAACAGTTATGCTCGGTCTGCTAACCTTTTAATAGAGAATATGAAATGAATTAAAACTTCCGGGAGCCCGGAGCTTTCTCTTTTAGAATCTATATTTTGACCGCTAAAGCATTTGTTTTGAATATTTTACAAGATAATATTTCAGTAACTGATTGATTTCAAGTGGCTTAGCGGAATACCCCCCGGGGGGGGTACATGCCTCGCTGAAAGGAAGAGCGCCCACCCGGCAACACTTTCTAGCCTCTCACCTAGAATGAGCCATGGAGCAGTCGCCGAAAGCCATCGACCTCTTGCGCGTAAGAGCCTGGGATCAGTTCACCTGGCTGCGTCATGGCTTCAGCGCACGCGAGGGTGGAGTCTCCTCCGTGTATGGTGGCGCATCACTAAATTTAGGCTGGACCAGGGAGGATGATCCTGCCTCCGTCTTGGAGAATCGCGGGCGCTTCGTGCAGGCGGTCAGCGAGCCGCAGCAGAACAATCCAGCTTTTGCGCTGGTAGGACTGCGCCAGATTCACTCCTCCGTCCTGCACGATGTGCGGCAGACTGATGGCGCGCTCAAACGCAAGCTCGCCACCTCAGACGGTCGGCCGGCACTGGAGGGAGACGGCCTCATCACCGATGTTCCCGGCGTCCTCATCGCAGTGGGCATCGCGGACTGTGTTCCTGTCCTGGTGGCCGACGTCCGCAAGAGAGTCGTTGCCGCCTTCCACGCAGGCTGGCGCGGGACCGCGTCGCGCATCGTCGAAGCTGGCATTGCACGGCTGCGGCAGAGCTATGGTTCCCGGGCCGAAGACCTTGTCGCAGCCATCGGTCCCAGTATCGGTCCCTGCTGCTACACGGTTGGAGAAGATGTTCAGGCGGAATTCGTCTTGAAGTTCAACTATGGCCGTCTTCTCTTCCGTGCTGACAGTGACGGCGCTCCCCGAAGCCCCGAACCACTGAACGGCTCGCCCCCGGAACCGCACCAGGTATCACCTTACGAAGGTGCGAAACTCGATCTTTGGGAGGCTAACCGGCAGCAGTTGCTTGTTGCAGGCTTGTTGGACTCGCGCATCACGCTCTTAGGGGCATGCACAGCCTGTTCGCGCGATGGCCGCGGTCAGCTCAGGTATTTCTCCCATCGTGAGGAACGCGGCGTCACCGGACGTATGCTGGCTGCAATCGGCATCGCAGGGGGTTCGACGTCAGCATAGGCGCCCCAAGCAGTGACATTTCGGTCCATTTTTCGTCTACCTCTGGTGCGGAGACTGACTTTACTGCATCCAAATACCGGAAGCATGAGAAGTAAGGAGCTTCACCCTAAGTACCTTCCTTATCAACGAAATTTGCATCCTTGCCCGTGGGTCTGTAAGATACCGCGATTGTATCCATGAGAGTGAATGTGCCTACTGCAGCCCCCCAGTTTCTTCGTTCCCGTATCGGCAAGGTGTGCGTTGCCATCATCGGCTCGACGCCTGCCGAAATGCTTGACAAGGCGAGCGCCGTCGTCAAAGAAACGCCATTTCTCGAGTTCCGCCTCGATTACCTCGAAAAACCGTTACTCGCGCTACCTAAGCTGAAGCAATTCCTTACCGAGAACACGGCGTTGACGGCCATTGCAACCTGTCGGCGCTCAGCCGCGGGGGGCAAATTTGCCGGAGCCGTTGCTGCCGAAATGGAAGTGCTTTCGAAGGCCGCTGCCGCCGGATTTCACCTCGTCGATGTCGAACTCGAATCTGTCGAAACGATGAAGAAGGGCGAGTTGCAAAAGCTTCGAGACACCGGAGTGGCCCTCATCATCAGCCATCACGACTTCAGCGCCACCAAGGACTTGGACGGAATCTACAAACGCATCCAGGCGTTTCAACCGGACTTTATCAAGATTGTTCCCACCGCCAAGACCCTCACCGACAATGTCGCTCTCATGCGCTTTATCGAGCGCATGGACAATCACACGAACATTATCGGCATCTGCATGGGAGACGCCGGTATCATCTCGCGGGTGCTTGGCCTTCGTGCCGGAAGCGCCTTCACCTTCGCCGCAGCCAGCCTGGGAGATGAGACAGGACCAGGACAGATCGCCGCACGAACCTTGATAGAGACGTACCGCATCGACCAGGTTGATGCTGCTACCAAGGTCTATGGAGTGGCCGGAAATCCAGTTCGCAGTTCGCTGTCGCCCATCATGATGAACACGGCGTTCCGGCGGGAGACCGTCAACGCTGTCTATCTCGCGCTGCAGACTGCGAAGCTCGCCGACCTCCTGAAACTTGTACACGAGATTCCTATTCAGGGCCTGAGCGTCACCATGCCGTTGAAGCAGGAGATCATGGCGCATCTCGAAAAAACTGACCCGCTCTCGGCGAAGATCGGGGCGTGCAATACCGTGCTCAGAGCGCAGGACGGAAAACTCTACGGATTCAATACGGATGTAGCCGGTATCGTGGCTCCGCTCGAGAAGCGCATATCGCTGCGCGGCGCGAAGGCTCTCGTTCTAGGAGCAGGCGGTGCAGGCCGGGCTGCTGTATTTGGGCTGCGAGACAAGGGAGCCGAGGTGTTCATCCTCAACCGCACACCCGAAACTGCGCAGAAGCTGGCCAGGCAATCAGGCTCAAAGACCATCAAGAAAGAGGCGCTGGCCAAGTCGCCGTTCGACGTCATCATCAACGCCACTCCGGTCGGTATGGCGGGAATCAAGGGCGCCCCGCTGCTGGAAGCCAAAGACCTGAACACCAAGCTCGTCTATGATCTCGTGTACAACCCGCTTGAGACACCGCTGCTGCGTCTGGCGCGACAGCAGAACATCCCGATCATTACTGGCATCGAGATGTTTGTCCAGCAGGGAGCGAGGCAGTTCGAGATCTGGACGGGAAAGCCCGCGCCCGAAGAGGAGATGCTTCGCGTTGTCATTCATGCATTGCGCCAACAAGCGGAAGCGGCCGCAGCGGAGAATGCCGTACCTGCGGTAGGAGCTAAGAGCAAGAAGGTCTCTTAGGAACTTTCTGCAGCGGATGTTCTTTCTGAACCTCTCCACTGGCGAGACGGCGAATAAATGTCAGCCAAATGACCGCACCTCGGGACACGGGTTCTGTCGGACAAGGCATAGCCGCTTTGATTTATTTACTCCCGCCTTGGGCGGACGCGATCTTTTCTTCGGCGCGCCGCGTGACGGCATTAGCTTCATCGTACTTCTCGCCGTCATCGCCCGCCTCCTGCCACAGCTTCTCGCCCTCCTGCAGCTCCTGCTGGGCCTCCGCCGTATCGATCTCGTTGGGATGCAGGGCAGTCTCGGCCAGAATGGTCACGCGCTCCGGCAGCACCTCAACAAAGCCCCAAGCGACAAAAAACTTCTGATCGCCCGAAGTCCCGCCGTGCAGCCGCACCTCACCCGCGCCCAGTTCCGCGAGCAGAGGCGCCGCGCCATAGAGCGCCTCCAGGTACCCGGACATGGATGGGAGCTCCACTGCGTCCGCCGTCGCATCGAGAAGAACTCGATCCGGCGTCACGAGGCGAACGGTAAGCTGCCCGGACTGTTGTGTGTCTGCCATTCGTTTCGCTCTCTACTCCTGTTCCCTGCACCCTGTCTTTACGCTGTCTGCTTCATCTTCTCCGCCGCGGCAATCACATCTTCGATGCCGCCCTTGAGATAGAAGGCTTGTTCCGGAATGTCATCGTGTTTGCCGTCGATGATCTCCTTGAAGCTCCGGATCGTGTCTTCGATCTTGACGTAGGCGCCGGGGATGCCGGTGAAGATCTCAGCTACGTGGAAGGGCTGCGACAGGAACCGCTGGACCTTCCGGGCACGGGCGACGGTTGTCTTATCTTCGTCTGAAAGCTCATCAATCCCGAGGATAGCGATAATGTCTTGCAGATCTTTGTAGCGCTGGAGGATTCTCTTGACTCCCTGAGCGACGTCGTAGTGTTCCTGGCCGACGATACGTGGAGAAAGAATGCGGGAGGTAGACGCCAGCGGATCGACGGCTGGATAGATGCCAAGCTCTGACAGTGGACGAGAGAGAGAAGTCGTGGCATCGAGGTGAGCGAAGGTGGTCGCCGGAGCAGGATCGGTGAAGTCGTCAGCGGGCACGTAGACGGCTTGCACGGACGTGATCGAACCCTTCTTGGTGGAGGTGATGCGCTCCTGCAGTTCGCCCATCTCGGTAGCGAGGTTTGGCTGGTATCCCACCGCGGAGGGCATACGTCCCAGGAGGGTCGAAACCTCAGAGCCGGCCTGAGTGAAGCGGAAGATGTTATCGATAAACAGCAGCGTATCCGCGCCTTCTTCGTCGCGGAAGTGCTCGGCCACGGTGAGGCCGGTGAGAGCAACGCGCAAACGCGCCCCCGGGGGCTCAGTCATTTGGCCGTAGACCAGCGTGGCTTTACTCTTAGGCAGGTCTTTGAGATCAATGACGCCGGACTCCTGGAACTCCATCCAGAGGTCATTGCCTTCGCGGGTGCGCTCGCCCACGCCGGCGAAGACAGAGAAGCCGCCGTGCTGGCTGGCGACATTGTTGATCAGCTCCTGGATGATGACGGTCTTGCCCACACCGGCGCCGCCGAAGAGGCCGACCTTGCCGCCCTTCATGAACGGCTGGATAAGATCGATGACCTTGATGCCGGTCTCGAACATCTCTTCCTGGGTGGACTGCTCATCGAACGCGGGCGCCAGGCGATGAATGGGCATGTGAACTTTGGCGTTCACCGGACCTAGCTCGTCGACCGGTTCGCCGAGAACGTTGAGCACGCGGCCGAGCGTCTCCCGGCCCACGGGAACGGTGATGCCGGCGCCCGTGTCAATCGCCTTCATCCCGCGCACCATGCCTTCGGTCGCTACCATGGCAATGCAGCGCACACGGCCCTCGCCAAGATGCTGCTGCACCTCGACGACCACGTCGAGCGGGTTCGGCACATCGAAGCCCTCGCTTACAATGCGCAGCGCCTGAAAGATTGGCGGCATGTGCGTCTCTTCAAACTGAACGTCAACGGCCGGACCGCTGATCGAAATTACTTTTCCAATGTTCTCTTTGTTTTCTGCCATAACTCTCTCAATCCCACTAGTTCTTGCGTCACCGCAAAACTGCTAAGGCTCACAGCTACAGAGCGGCGGCTCCGCTCACGATTTCAATAATCTCCTTGGTGATGGCCGCCTGACGGACGCGGTTCATCTGCAGCGTGTAGGAATCGATCAGCTCGCCGGCATTCTTCGTAGCCGCTTCCGTGGCGGTCATACGCGCGGCCTGTTCCGCGGCTGCACTTTCCAGCAGCGCGTGGAACAACTGCGTGGTGATATACCGCGGCATCAGGTGGCGAAAGAGCTTCTCCGGCGACTGGTCGAAGATATAGTCGACCTCGGCGGTGCCGAACTTCTTCGCCTCCTGGTCGATAACAGACTCCTCGGGTTCGTTGAGCGATATGCCGGCGGTCTGCGCGGCGTGTCCGGCAGCCTCGCGCTGCTCCTCGCTCATCACCTCGGCGACCGTAATCTCATGCGAGCCCAGCTTCTGAATGGGCAGCAGCTTTTCAACCACGATACGCTGCGAGATCACCGATTTGAACTCGTTGTATACCAGATAGACGGAATCGATCTCGGCGCGCTCGTAGCGTTCGACAATATCGCGAGCCACACCCGAAACTGCGTCGAATTCAAGCTTCTGCAACAAGTCCATGTGTTCAGCGGCAACCTCTACCTGCGCCACCCGATGGCGGATTATCTCGAAATGCGTCGAAAGATCGTTGTCGTAGTGTTCTTCCTTCTTCTCGTAGTTCGCGGCAGGAAATCGGCGCTTGTAGAAACCGATGGCCTTCTTCCCGACAGGCTCGAGGTCGATGTTTTGGCCCTCTGCCACGCGTTCATCGATAAACCTCTGAGCTGCCTTGCCGATGTTCGAGTTAAATCCGCCGGCGAAGCCCATGTAGCCCGCGATGACGACGACCAGGACGTTCTTCTCTTCGCGCTGCACCAGCAGCGGATGCATAATCTCGCCGGTCTGCTGATTGTAGAGGTCGGTGCGCCGCACAATCGACTCAAGTACGTTCGAGATCATCTGCGCGTAGGGTCGCGCGAGCATGGCCCGCTCCTGGGCGCGGCGCAGCTTGGCCGCGGACACCATCTTGAGAGCGCGCGTGATCTGCCGTGTGTTTTTCACACTCCGGATACGCCGTCGAAGATCGAGAACATTCGCCATCGTTTATTTGTTACCTGCCATGACGGTCGCCTTCGGAGATTCTGGCGCAGCCTCGGCCTTTGCATTCCCGTTTGAGCTAGGGCCTTGGTCGTTGCCGGCCTTCGTGTCGCCGTTCGAGCTTGGTTTCGCGTTAGCGTCCGATTTTGAGTTCGAAGTCGGCTTAGCGTTTACGTCTTTCTTGGCGTTCGCGCCCGCTTTGGCGTCGGCATCCGACTTGCTCTTCAGCTCGGAGAGAAAGTTTCCCTTGTATTCCTTGACAGCGTCGGTCAGACGCTTTTTGAGATCGTCATCGAGCGCCTTCTTCGTGGCGATATCCTTGAGAATCGCGGGCTGGGCCGAGTCAAGATACGGGTAGAAGCCGTCCTCGAACGCGCGGAGATCTTTCACCTCGACATCATCAAGCAGACCATTGACGCCGGCAAAAAGAATCGCCACCTGCTTCTCGACCGGAAGCGGCTGGAACTGCGGCTGCTTGAGCAGCTCCGTAAGGCGCTGACCGCGGTTTAGTTGCTGCTGCGTCACTTTATCAAGATCGGAGCCGAACTGAGAGAATGCTGCGAGCTCTCGATATTGCGCCAGATCGAGCTTCAGGGTAGAGCCAACTTGCTTGGTCGCCTTGATGGCCGCCGAGAAGCCGACGCGCGAAACCGAGAGGCCCACGTTGACCGCAGGCCGGATGCCCGAGTTGAAGAGGTCAGTCTCAAGGAAGATCTGTCCGTCGGTAATGGAGATAACGTTGGTCGGGATGTAAGCCGAAACGTCACCCGCCTGCGTCTCGATGATGGGAAGCGCAGTCAGCGAGCCGCCGCCAAGCTTATCCGACACTTTAGAGCTGCGCTCCAGCAGACGTGAGTGGAGATAGAAGACATCGCCAGGATAGGCCTCTCTGCCTGGGGGACGGCGCAGAAGCAGCGAAATCTCGCGATACGAAGCCGCATGCTTGGACAGGTCATCATAAATGATCAAGGCGTGCTTGCCGTTGTCGCGGAAGTATTCTCCCATGGCCGTCGCGGCGAACGGAGCCAGGTATTGCATCGGCGCGGGTTCAGAGGCGGTTGCGGCAACTACGATCGTATAGGCCATCGCCCCGTACTCTTCGAGGGTCTGCACGACCTGCGCCACCGACGAACGCTTCTGTCCGATGGCGCAGTAGATGCAGATCAGGTCATTTTTCGCCGAGTTGATGATGGTATCGAGCGCGATCGCCGTCTTTCCGGTTTGACGGTCGCCGATCAGCAATTCGCGCTGACCGCGGCCAATTGGAATCATCGTGTCGATCGCCTTGATGCCAGTCGCCATGGGCTCGCGTACAGACTGGCGATCGATCACTCCCGGCGCAAGTCGCTCGACAGGCAAAAACTGGTCGGTGTTGACTGGCCCTTTATCGTCGATCGGCTGGCCGAGCGCATTGACCACGCGGCCGATCAGCGCTTCACCCACGGGCACGGACATGATTCTACCGGTGCGCTTGACCTGATCGCCCTCGCCGATCTCGGTGTAGTCGCCGAGCAGCACTGCTCCGACCTGATCTTCATCGAGGTTCATCGCGAGCCCGGAGACGCCGTGCGGAAATTCGATCAGCTCGCCGGCCATGACCTTATCCAGCCCATGCACGCGTGCGATGCCGTCGCCGAGTGAGATCACGGTGCCAACCTCGTCAACCTGGATACGCTGTTCGTAGTTCTGGATCTGTTCGATGAGAAGGTTTGTGATCTCACCTGCGCTTATCTTTGCCATATCTTCCTTCTACTCAATTCCTGTGAACCTTCAAGAGATGTAAGCGCCGTCGCTCAACCCACCCTATGCGCCAGAGTCCATGCCTGGAATTTTTCACCCTTGCATTTTCATGCGTGGATCAGCTTCTGCTTCAACTGCTGCAACTGTGCGCGTATGCTGCCGTCGTATACCGTGGAGCCGATACGAACGATGGCGCCACCAAGCAGGCTGGGGTCTTGAAGATACGTCGCGCGCAGCCGGCCTCCGGCAAGTCTGGCGGCCTGCGACTCCAACTCGGCGCGGTCCTGATCGTTCAACGGGTTCGCACTGGTAATCTGCACCTCGGCTACGTTGGCCTGCTCATCGACGACCGCGTGGTACTGATTGAGGATCTCGCCCAACTCACCAAGCCGTTGGTGGTCCATAATCACAGCCACGAAGTTGCGCATCTGCGGCATCATGCCAATGCGTTCGGCAACAGCGTCGAGCACCTTCAACTTCTGTGCATTCTGGATAGAGGGGTTCATCAGAAACTCGCGAAGTTCCCGGCTGTCGGCTAACGTGCCGCTAAAATCCTGCAACTGCTGCTCGGCCGCAGCGACGTCCAGATGTGCTGAGACTGCGACTGAAGCAAAAGCATGCGCGTAGCGCATGGAGAGGATCGACATCAGTTCTGTCCTCCTTTGCCGCCGCTGCCGGTCAGCCGCTGCGCAAAACTCTGGATGAGCAGGCGGTCCGTCTCGGCGCTGACCACAAGCTTGCGTGCTGCCTGATCGACCGCAAGCTCGGCCGCGTATTGCTGGATCTGGCGCCGCGCCAGCGCTGTAGCGGCGGCAATCTCCTGCTCGGCTGTGTCAAGTATCTTTTGCTTCTCCTCTTCAACATGCCCTTTGATGCGCTGCTCCTCGAAGGCAGAGTCCTTATCGGCTTGCGCGCGCATGGCCGCGATCTCTTCGTCCAGCTTGCTCAGCCGCGCCTCCACAACGTTCAAACGGGCACTCGCCTCTTCAGTTGCCATACGCGCGTCAACCAAATGCTTCTGAATCGCAGTGTTACGATTGCGAAAAGTCTTCGGGAGCGTTCTGAGCAGCAGCCAACCGACGAGCGCCGCGAGAACGACGAAGTTCATTACCGTGAACGCGGTCGCCGCCTGTTCGGCGCCCATTCCCATCATCGAACCAATCTTGCGCACCGAAGCGGAGTGCAAATACTGATCGTCTTCGTTCACTTCGGCCTTATTGGCATCCGCAGACTGGCCTTCCGGACTGCTCAGACGTCCGCCGCCGGCATTGGCCGAATCAGCCTTCTGCGCGCCGAGCACGTACCAGGAGCCCAACAACGGCACAGTCAGCGCCAGGACCAGCGAAATCTTCTTCAGCCTGGAGAGCGTCACAGCGCTGCCTCCGTGGAACCAGCCGGCAGCACCGCCTTCACAATAGACGAACTCAGCTCATCGCTCATCCGTACTATCTGAAGTCTCGCCTCCTGGGCGCTTTGTTCGATCTCATGGCGAGCCGCTTGAACGCGGTCCTGCGCCGCCTGCCTGACCTGCGCCAATGCCGCCTCACGCTCCTGATTCCACTGCTTCAGCTTCGCATCCCTCGCCTGGAAGATCTCGGCTTTGGCCACTCGGAGCTTGTCTTCATACACGCTGGTTTCAGCCTCCGCCGCGGCGATCGCCCCACGCGCCTGCTCTACCGCACCCGAGGTACGCTCACGGCGTTCGCCGAGAATGCGATCCAGCGGACGGCGAACCAGAAAGCCGTATGCGGCCACCAGTAGTATAAAAAGAACCATCGTCGGCACAGAGCCGAGCACAAGTCCACCGAGTTCGTTCAGTATCTGATCCATGAATTGGGGTCGGGCGAAGCCGCTTGGAAGTCTCGTCTCCGGGCTATCCCACGTATTCTGCTCTGTGCACCACGGGGCAGCTGCACGCGCCAAAGGATAGTTCGAGGTACACCTACTTTTAGCAAAGCGGTTGCACGGGTGTCAAACAACCAGCTATCGATAATCGGTCGCTCCGATCGTTTTCCGCACAACCCTCTGTTCCCTAAATGTTATGAATGTTGTTTTTAGAGTGGCGTCGCTTTGACCGAAGGTCTACACTAAAATCACCACCTGGACCCTACGTTCTGGGTCACATAGGTCGCGTGATTGGGGACACCACCTCCGCTCCCCATCAGGCGGCCTATGCTAATTAACGACGCAATTCAAATAACCGCTTTAGGATAGCTCCCCACGGGTGAATGTGGGCCACGCACTTCCTCCGTCTAGAACGAAAAAGAGGTTTGTAGCGCAATCTGCCTTACCGCGGAATTCGTCGTAAATGGCCTTCCTTCGAGCTGCGTGGATCTGCCGAACTGTGGTGAGGTCAGTTGGCCATTCGGCGTCGAGAGGTCCACATTGTTGAAAATGTTCAATCCTTGAACCCCGATGGAGAAGCTGTACCGTTTGCCGCTGCTGCTGCCTAACCCCGGAGGTCCGCCTCTGCCCGGACCGCCCCGCCGCACCGTGCCAAATCGCCCGACAGCAGGTCCGCCGCTATTGGCCGCCTCGGGAGGCCCAGTCCGTCCTCCAAAGCCGAACGTCTTGCTGAGGCGGATATTGGCCGTGACCAGTCGTGGCCCGGTGCAGTAATTGATCGGAATCGGCGTATACGGCACGCCGGCAGGAGGCGAAACAAAGCTTCCGCAACCGGCAATGGTATTGGTGCCGACGGTCCCCGCTGCTATGCCATTCGCCGGCCCAAGCACCGGCCGGTCGTTGTAGACGCTGTCGTTGTTCCGGTCTGTGCCCAGCGTCACGTTGTAGGGGGTGCCGCCCGAAAGAATGACAATCGGGCTCGCACTGATCCCGTACGGCAGCGACAGCGTGCCATATAGAAACGCTCGGTACCGCGTATCGAAGTTTGCGCGTCCATAGTCCAGCCCGATGTTGTACGGATTGATCGACGGAAACGACGTGATCCCGTTTGTATCCGCCTTCGCATCGTTCAGCACGAGGTATCCGCCAAGCGATAGCCTCCGGCTGGTGCGAACATTCACATTCGCGATCAACTGGTTCTGGTGGAATATGCCGCCCGACTGATACTGGTAGGTGACGGCTCCGGGAGTAATGCGACCCTGAGAAGCCCCGTTGACCGGCGCGTTCGTATTCTCGCTGTAGAACTGATGCACGCCATCGGCTCGGATGTAATTCACCGATATGCTGGCGCTGCGGGACAGTTGCTGATCTACGCCCGCCGCATAGTACAGGGTGTACGGAGTGCGCAGGTTCGGCGAAGCGGAGTAGGTCTTGTTGCCGATGCTTGCACTTCCTCCCGTACACGCCGCAATATTCTGCGGAGTACAGGCAGCAGGCGGGTTGATCAGGACCGTTTGAATTTGATTGACTCCGTTCGATTGAAACGTGTTCAGGATGTTTGCCAGAAGATAGCGATCATAGAAAATGCCGAACCCGGCGTTCAGCACCGTCGCCGGCGACGTCTTCGAGCCGCCTATGCCATAACGAAGGGAGACGCGCGGTGCAAAGTCACGATGATCGGCAAGATGGTTTTGCGTCTCATAGCGCAGGCCGTAGCTGATCGACAGGTTCGGACGCGCTCGCCACTCGTCCTCTGCGTAAAGTCCGAGGTCCACGTACGTCACCGACACCGGATGCACGATCTGCGTGATGCTGAACTGGCTGGCAACATTATCCTGATAGAAGGAGCTCGTCGTCTTGTTGTTGCATAGCGTACTCACCAGGCAGTCGTACGTGAACTGGCCATTCGTTCCCGCCGTCGTGCTGTTGGAATCCTGATTGGTCCGCAGTCTTCCCCCGATGCGAATGAAGTGCTTCTGCAGTGCGATCGAAGTGTAGTTCTGCAACTCATAGCGAATCTGACGGTCCTGACTGCTGCCCGTATTGGCGCCTCCGCCGGTGAAGTTGCCTTGCACCTGGATCGTCGGCGTCGTGCTGTTCGCCGTCTCCGTCGTCAGGTCTCGTCCAAACTCGAATCGAGTCTCATTGATCACCTTCGGATTCAGGATCTGGGTGTCGCTCACCTGCAGCTCTGCCTCCGACGCACTCGAATAGTAGCCCGTACTCGGCAAGTTATAGCCGCCCACGCCGAGGTTCGTTTGATCGTTCACTTCATACTGAAATCGTGTGATCAGCGTGTTCTTCTCACCCAGCGCAAGATCGACGCGAGGTGTAATGTCGGTACGGGATTGCGGCTCGGGGTAAGCCACCGCATAGTTGCAAAAAATCTCGCCTGCGGGACAGGTCAGCGTCGTATCCAGAACCGTCGGGTTCAGAATCGTCGAATTCACCAAATTGTTATCCTGGATCGCGCGATGGGACCCGGACAAGGTAAACGAAGCGATCTTCGAGATCGGTCCCGTCAAGTTCCCCAGCACAAAGATCGTATGGTATGGCGGTTGAGTCTGAAACTGCTGACCCTGCGTGTTGAAAGCGTTCAACAGGGGATTTCCGGTGTTCAGCGAGGAGGTAATCCCCTGCATATTAAATTGTCCGTGAAACTTATCGGAGCCTGGCTTGGTAAACACCTCAACCCGGCCGTACCCTATCTTGTCGAACTGAGCCGAGAACGGATTCTGGTTGATGCGAATCTCGCGGATGGAAGACTTCGGAGGAAGCTGCCCTCCTGTAAACCCGTCAACATAGATCTGGCCGCCGTTCGGCCCGGCTGCTGGGCCCGCAAGCGCCGTGAGTTCAGACGACAACTCGTCCGGATCATCCGATAGCGCATCCAGATCCTTGCCCTTGATCACGGTTGCGCTGGCATTGCTGTCGGCGTCCACGCCTACCTGCACACCCTCGGTATTTACGTTGATCTCCTGCTTCTGCTGAGCGATCGCCAAATGCGCATCGAGCGTCAGACTCTGCCCCGGTGTGATCCTCACGCCCAGCTTCACGAACGACGAGAACCCGCGCATCGTGACCGTTACCGAGTACGTACCCGGGAGAACATCTTGTACTACATAACTTCCATCGCTCTGCGATTGCGTCATCAAAGCCTTGCCCGAGGCAGGCGTGAAGGTAACCGTCGCTCCCGGAATGACGGCGTTCTGAGGATCTGCCACGAGTCCTCGTACGGTCGCACCCGTCTGCTGGGCAGTCGTAGAGGCCGGCGTCCAAGCCAGAAGCACCATCAAGGCAAGCTTCAACACTGCGCGAAATGACATTCCTGCTCCTCGATGTAGTCTTCGTCGTTTCCATTCGCCTGTTCGCTTCCTATGGCGGCCCGCTATCCCCCGCACCGCCTCCGATGTTCCAGGGCGACAACGTCATGCTCTGCGTACCACTCGGCGTGGCCGCCAGGATGGGCTCCACGCCTGACAGCAGCGTGACGGCCGTTACCTCCGGGCTGCCGGGCTCGGCCTGCGATGCTACGATCATCACCGCATCGCCAACCTTCAACTGAGACAAAGTCTCATTCGGCAGATGATTCACCAGCTGTGAGAGATCTGTCCCGGCGGATCGAACTCCCTCCCCACCCGGGGCGGCATAACCTGCCTCTGTTGTGTGACTCGCGCTGCCAGCGCCGCCTTTGGCCCGCGTCGCAAACCGGGCGGCCGCGTCCGGTGGCAGTGCATGCACACTCGAGTTCGCCACAACCTTCACCGTCATCATCTGCTTCGTCGCTAGATCTCTTAAAGTCAGCGTCTGGGCCGCGGGATTGACGGTCGTGAGCACGCCGGCAAGATTCTTAAACGAGCCGCTGATCACCTCTTCGGCGTTGATCGTTGCACCATCGGCTGACTTTTCCCCTCGCACGCGGAGCTGATCGCCGGCTTGAATCTGAGGGAAGCTCCCCGGCTTCGCATCTTCAAACTTCACCGAATCGCCCGCGTATCGCCGGAACACCGTTTTATTTGACGTATTCACCTGCACACTCTTCGTGCCTTGCTTGATCGTCAGCGCACCCGACGCCGCGTTCATCCCGCTCACAATCCCTCCCACGCCACGCTTCTGCCAATCTGCCGTCTCATTCGCGTGCTTCTGTGCGATGTCGCTCGACTTCATCAGAACCACTCGAGTCGCTTCAAACGCGGTCGCCTGATCGCCGGCTTTGCCGGTGACCAGCACACGATCGCCGGCTTCAATGACGGTCAATGCGATCTCCTGCGCCCCTTTCAAGCTCGTGCTTCCCGGCGCAATCTGCAGAACGCGCGTCCCGGTGGTCACGTTCACCTCGATCTGCTGCCCGGCTTCGGTTGTCAGCACAAGGCTGCTGCCGGCGACAGACTTCACCGTGCCGATCTGCCGCGCCGGAACGTTCGACGCCGGTCCAGCAATGGATTGGCTGCCCGCCTGGCCCACCGCCACCAGGCAGCCGATCGCGAGAAGCAATCCACGTGCCTTACGCACACCTTCCGCTTTGCTCATTATTCGACCGAACCTCAACACCAATTTTGCTCTTCCCCCGCATTAAGGAATCAGACTCATTATTCATCCGCCATTTTTCTCGACATTTCTCATCAAGACGGCTCCGGCACGCAAAAGTTTCCTCTCAGGTTCGTGCCGCGCAAAGCGAACACAAGACGAAGCGGTTTTCCAGCGCTCTCCATAAGTTTAGCTGCTTTGAGGCTGCTCTCGGTCAGGCATTCACGAGAGTAAGTTGCATAGTCGTGAACGTGGCTGGGAAGTCTAACCAACCGGCTGACTGGGTTCGTCCGAGAAGATCGCGAGACTCATCCCTGGCATCGTCACCCATTCTTCTTGAATCTCGACTGCTGTCTGTGAGCTCAGCAGCAGCGGAGTTCTTTTCGTATGCTCCACCCGCATCGTCTCGGCGCGCAGATTAGCCACAACCGTGACCAGGCCACGTTCGACCACAAGCCAGCCCTTTTCTTCGTCAAACCGAACTTTCGTCTGTCCGGGCTCGCCATTGTTCAAGGATGCGGATCCCTTGCGCATTCGGATCAACGCGGAGTACCAGTCCAGCATCTCTTTGTGACAGCCCTCGTGCACCTCGTCCCAGTTCAACTTGCAGCGCTCGAACGTCTTCACATCTTCGGGGTCAGGAATCTCATCCGGGTTCCAGCCGAAACCCGCAAACTCCTTCTTGCGGCCCTCTTTCACCGACTTGGCCATCTCCGGATCCTCGTGGTCAGCGAAGTATTGAAACGGCGTCGAGGCGGCAAACTCATCGCCCTCGAAGATCATGGGGATGAACGGAGCGGTCAACACCAGCCCCGCCGCCAGCTTTGCCACGTTCATCCCCAACATCTGCTCGAGCCGATCGCCTACCGCTCGGTTTCCTACCTGATCGTGATTCTGGATGAACCCCAGGAACTTTTGCGGCGAAACGTCTTCAACCGGACGGCCGTGATTACGCTTTCGGAAGGTCGAGTACACGCCATCATTCACAAAGGTCTTCGTTAGAGACTTCGCCAGCTTCGCGATCGAACCGAAATCGTTGTAGTAGCCAGTGCCTGACTCTTCCGTATTCAGCACGGTAAAAAGAGCGTGATGAAAATCGTCGCTCCACTGAGCATCCATGCCGTACCCGCCCAGCGCGGGTAACTTCACCACACGCGGATCGTTCAGGTCGCTTTCCGCGATCAATACCAGACGCCGGTTGGATTCTCGTGCCAGCGTGGCCACTTCGCTCGACAACTGTTCCATAAAGTGAATGGCCGATCGATCGACAAACTCATGCACTGCATCCAGACGCAGCCCGTCCAGGTGATAGTCCCTCATCCACATCAGCGCATTGTCGCAGAAGAACCGGCGTACTTCGTCGCTTCCTTCGCCTTCGAAGTTCACCGCCCCGCCCCATGGCGTATGGTGTTTGTCGGTCAGGTAGGGGCCATACTTGCCCGTATAGTTACCCACCGGTCCGAAGTGGTTGTAGACCACGTCAAGCAGCACCGCCAGCCCGCGCCGATGACTTGCATCCACAAATCGCTTCAACCCATCCGGGCCGCCATAAAGGTCTGTGACAGCAAACAGTGCGACGCCATCGTATCCCCAGCCTCGATCTCCCGGGAAGGCCGCCACCGGCATCAACTCCACGTGAGTGATTCCGAGCGCAGCCAGATAATCCAGCCGGTCGATTGCCGACTTGAACGTACCCACCTTCGTGAATGTGCCGACATGCAGCTCATAGATCACCGCGCGCGCGAGCGAGGGGGCTGACCAATTCGAATCGCTCCACACGAACGCAGCCTGGTCATACACCCGCGAGAGTCCGTGCACGCCATGCGGCTGCCACTGCGACCGCGGATCGGGAGAGGCGCTCATCTCATCGTCCAAAATGTACCCGTAGTCGGTTCCTGGCCCCGCAGTCTCGACCTCGGCTCTCCACCATCCCCGCTCATCAGGGCCTGACATTCCGACCTGGGTCCCGTTTACCTTCACTACCACGTGCTTCGGACGCGGCGCCCACACTTTGAATTCATGCATCACTTCACCCCAAACTTGACGCGTGCAAGCAGCGCGACCGGGAAGTCCTGCAGCAGGTTCTTCAAGAACACGGTGCCACCTTCGACCATCGCACCGCTCAACCGGTCTTCCCATCTGCCTGGCGGCAAATCGACCGTTGTATCCTTCCAATTGTCCCCACGCTTCAGCGTCAATCTCGGAACTACTGTAGCCACTTCCTCCCCGCGCACATAGGCAATCGCGTGGTCACGCTTGTCGCCATCGATTTCCAGCGGCAGATACGCTGCCTTGGCGCCGAAACATTCCGGCCGCTCGCGCCGCAACCCAAGTGCCTTATGGATCGTCCACATCTTCGACAGACCTTCTTCGTTTCGCTTCATCACCTGGGCGCCGGCCGTGTCTCCGGTTATCTGCTCAAGATCGCGCAGCATTCGTCGACGCAGCTCGTAGTCCACGGGTCGCCGGTTGTCGGGATCCACAAGACTGAAGTCCCAGATCTCCGCTCCCTGGTAGAGATCGGGCACTCCGGGTGCGGTGTACTTCAGTAGTGTCTGCGCCAGCGAGTTCACCCAGCCTGCGTCTTTGATCTTCTCGACGAACTGCTGCAGCTCTTTCATAAACGGCGTGTATTGCATTGTGTAGTCAATGAATTTTATGAGTGCATCTTCGAAATCTTTATTGTTGGCTACCCATGAGGTCTGCTGCTTGGCTTCGCGAACCGACTTGAGCATGTAAGCCTGCACTCGTTCGGTTGACAACGGCCACGCACCGATCATCGTTTGGTAATAGAGATACTCCGTATTCCGATCCGGCAGCGACTCGCCTCCACCCTGCTTCGTTCGGAAGGCGTTGTTCATCCGTGACCATCGCTGGACTACCGATGCGAAATTCTTCGGAATCTCTGACAACACAGCCAGGCGGGCCCGCACATCGGCGCTGCGCTTGGTGTCGTGTGTGGAAAGCGTCGTCATCGTCAAGGGATGAGTCGCCTGCATCCTCTCGCAATAGGAATGAAACTCGCCGACGCTCAACCCGTCCCGGCCAGGATCGCTGCCCACCTCGTTCATTCCGGTCAGCCGGTCGTAACAGTAAAACGCCGTATCCTCCACACCCTTCGCCATCACAGGACCGGTGAACTGCTGAAAGCGCAGCAGGAATTCGCTCTCCAGCTTGCCCTTGACCTTCATCGTGAGGACGTCGCGAAGAAAGTCAAAGAGGTCGCCGTCAATGTCTTGCCGGTTCTGCTTGGCACAGTCGGTTGCCTCCAGGATGTAGTGCCGGTCCTCAGGGGTGATCTCGTCCCGCTCCGGCACGACATAGGTCCTATAGATCGCAAAACAGGCCGCCACTTCGCGGATCGCACGCCGAACCTCAGCTCGCGTGTAGTCGCGCCGGTCGCGATTGGCCTCGCAGATCTCGACGAAGATCGAGGTAAGCCGGTTCACGTCGCTTCCAAGACCTTCCTGCGTCACGTTGATCTTCTTCTCATGCGCGATCGCATGGAAGTCCGTTGGCTGCCCGGTAAATTCACCATAGATAGAACTCAGCTCCATCATGCCCTCAGGCGCAACCATCACGCCGGCGACCACGTTCAGGAAGTCATAGCCAGTCGTGCCCTCGATCGGCCAGCTCTCTCTGAGGAATTCGCCCGGCTCCAAAATCTTTTCTCCCACGACATAAGCTTCTGGAGCAAACTGCCGCAGACGGCGGAAATACTCCAGCGGATCGCGCAGACCGTCCGGATGATCGATCCGAACTCCATCAAGCACGCCGCGCTTCAGCCAGTCGATCACGAGAGCGTGGGTCTCCTCAAAGACGTGCTCCCGCTCCACACGCAGTCCGATCAGCGTATTCACATCGAAGAACCTCCGGTAGCTCAGCTGCTGATCTGCCGTCTTCCAGTAGGCTAGGCGGTAGTTCTGCTGATTCAGAAAATCGTCCAACGCATCGAGATTTTCATTCAGCTCCGCTACGGAGCGGTCGATCGCATCCCCAATGCCGGACTCCTCAGCAGACAGCCGCGCCAGCAGATCGACGAGCACGATCTTGTCGCGATGCCGCGCCAGAATGGTCCTGCGATCCACATATTCCGGCGCTGGCAGCCTGCCGAACGAGGCCGCCAGAAAGCTCAGCGTGTCCGACTTTGCATACTCCGCCGCGCGCGCCAGAATGACCGGCAGCGAGAGCGGAGATACCGGCAGCGTTTGGTCCGCACACTCCACCTGAAACTTGGTCCCCTGCCGCGCTACCTTGATCCCGCCGCTCTTCAACACCCTGCCATACTGATCGCCAAGGATCGGAACCAGCACCTTATCCCGCAGACGCTCCTCCTGCGGCTGCCAGTCAATGTCGAAGAAGGACGCATACCGGCTCGAAGGTCCATTCTCCAGCACATCCCACCAGAACCGGTTCTCCTTGCCCAGCGACATGTGATTCGGCACGATGTCCAGCACCTGACCAAGCCCCACCTCGCCCAGCTTGGCGCAGAACCGCTCGTGCGCCTCCTGGCCTCCAAGCTCTTCGTTTACCCGCTGATGGTCCACCACATCGTATCCGTGCATGCTGTCAGGCGCAGCCTGCAGATAGGGAGACGAGTACACGTGCGAAACCCCCAGCCGTCGCAGGTAGTCTGCTATAGCCGCTGCATCATCAAAGGTAAAACCTTTATGCAGCTGCAGTCTGTAAGTAGAGCTTGGGACTCGAAGCATGGAATTATCAACCAATCAAGAGTTACGTGTAAGAGCAGGGCAGGAGAAGATGCGCTGTCGAGAACCAGGGGATAAGAGGTAGCCGGGCTTGTCCGGATTGTGAGTTAGAGGCCCGCAAAACTGCCTAGGTTGCATGCCCAGGTCGCCGCTCGCCGGGCGACCCGTTACCCGCCACCTCCGGCTTCCACAAGCCCGAGATTGCGAACGCGGTGTGGAGCAGCGAGATGTGCGACAAAGCTTGAGGGAAGTTTCCCACCATCCGCTTGGCCTTGGGGTCATACTCTTCCGACAGCAATCCGACTTCATTCTGCAGCGTCAGCAGCCGCTCGAACATCGCTTTCGCGTCCGCCTTACGTCCAATCAGCCACAGGTTCGTCACCATCCAGAAGCTGCACGCAAGAAAAACTCCCTCGCCGCCTCGCAGCCCATCCTTAGTCTTGTTGGTGTCGTATCGCTCGATCAATCCATCTCTCATCAATTCCTTTTCGATTGCCTCTACGGTGCCGCGAATCCTCGGATCCTCCGGCGGCAAAAAGCCGACCAGCACAAGCCGCAGGCACGAGGCATCCAGTTGCTTCGACCCATAGGACTGCACGAAGCTGTTCAGCTTCTTGTTAAATCCCTTTTCACACACCTCTTTGTGGATCATGTCGCGATTCTTCTTCCATCGCTTCACATCTCCGCCGCCGTCGTGGAGTTCATGATGCTTGATCGCACGATCGAGCGCGACCCAGGCCATCACCTTCGAATGCGTAAACTGCTTTGCCCCGCCCCGCGTCTCCCAGATGCCTTCGTCCGGTTCCTGCCAGATATGGCAGAGCCGATTGATCAGCGAAGACTGCAACGCAGTCGCGGAGACACGCAGATCGTCTTCTGCCGCAGGCGTCTTCAACAGCGCGGCCGCTACCTCGCCAAACACATCCAACTGGAATTGGTCTACCGCCGCATTGCCGATTCGCACCGGCTTCGAGTTTTCGTATCCCGGCAGCCAGTCAACCTCCCACTCCATCATCTGCCGCTCGCCGCGAATGCCGTAGATCGTCTGCACCTGGTCCGGCGTTCCCGCGACCGCTCGAATCAGCCACTTGCGCCATTCCACTGCCTCCTCGACGTACCCCGCCTGCATTAAAACCAGCAGCGTAAACGCAGTATCCCGCAGCCAGCAGTAGCGGTAATCCCAGTTTCGTTCGCCCCCAATCTTCTCCGGAAGCGATGCCGTCACGGCGGCTACAATGCCGCCCGAAGGTCCATAGGTCATCGCCTTAAGAGTCATCAAGGAGCGTTCCACCGCATCGGCATAGGCGCCTTTGTAGTTGCTTCTCCCGCTCCACTCCCTCCAGAACTCCCGCGTCTGCTGTAGCTCCTGCTCTACGGCAAGTGGCGGCGGGATCTTCTCGAGCGAACCCAGATTGCTCAGCGTGAAGCTCACCGTCTCGCCTTGCTTCACCGTGAACTCGCTCACAGTCGTCATACCTTCTCCCCGCAGCGGAATCTTGGTCCGGAGCACCGCCATGTCGGGCCCTGCCACTGCTCGCAATTCGTTATCCGCGCTCGTCACCCATGGAACTGTGCGGCCGTAATCAAATCGGATCGCCAGTTCCATCCGCATCTTCACCTCGCCGCGGACCCCACGTACTACACGGATCACATGCGAGTGCTCCTCCCGCAGCGGCATAAAATCAGTGAGGCTTACCGCACCGTGCCGTGTCTCAAAGGTCGTCTCGCAGATCAGCGTATGCGCCTCATACTGCCGCCGGGTTCTCCTCACTTTCCCCACCGGAGAGATCTTCCAGTAGCCGTGATCCCGAGTCCCCAGCAGAGCGGCGAAACAGGCCGACGAGGAAAAATTAGGCCAGCAGAGCCAGTCGATCGATCCATCACAGGAAACCAGCGCCGCCGTCTCGCAATCTCCGATTAAGCAGTAATCTTCAATCCTTGCGCCGTGCAGCGGTTCCTTACTCTTCTTGCGTTCTGCCACTTGCCCTCGCTTTACCCTTCGTGTGTCTCCTCAGAAAACGTGCCTCTCCTGTGACGCATCGCCAGCTGGAGAACTGTGAACCTCTGCTCTAGGATACAAGCGATCGCCGTCATGTTCAGAACAGGGGACCGTCCTCTGAAGTTGTGAACAGCAGCTCAATCCTCCTCAGACGTACCGGGAGCTCACAATAGCGAATCGCAATAAATTCCATAGCATCAGGTTATTCCAAGCTCGGCTCCAAGTAGAATCGCTGCTATGGCGTGAAAGGTATTGCAGCATAGGCTGCATGATCATCTCCCCACTCAAAGAAGCAGGAAAGACCGGATTGCACGATGGCTTCAACCCAAACTCAGCTCGATCCCAGCTCCGGCCCCGCAGTCGCAAACGGCGGCATCCTCGTCAGCCTGGTCCCTCTCTCCCCCGAGTCCTTCGACGCCACGCTATCCAATCTGGCTCTCGCCTTCCCTGGTGAAGGCGTTCTGGTCGCAACTCCAGACGCCGCTCCTCGTCTCTCCTCAGGTAGCCCTCTTCGCGTGCTTCCCTACTCGGCTCCCGCCGCATCCGGCACAAGCTGGGTGCTCACTGCCGCCGACTACCTCAACACCTATAAGATCGCGCAGGAAAACAATGCCACATCCTGTCTTCTTCTCGGCGCTGAGTGCCAGTCGCTCGCTCCCGAAACCATTCGCGCCTTAGCCAACAGCGCCTCGCAATGCGACCTGACCGTCGCTCACTATAATCTCGGCCCGCGCGAAGGTTTGGTCAACTCGGCCATTCTTTATCCTGTTACTCGTGCGCTCTTCGCTGCGCGGCCACGCTTTCCGCTCGCTATCGATCTCGGCCTCTCCCTGCGCATGGCGCAACGGCTCGCCTCCGCCGCGCAGCGTTCCACCTCCGCCGGGCAGAACGACGCACTCCTCTGGCCCGTCTCCGAAGCTGCCGCAGCCAACTACAACATCACGGAAGTGCCCGTGGACCACCGCACGCTGCCGCAGCCCGGAGCACCCGACCTCAACGCGCTGCTCGCTCAGATCGCCGGTTCGCTCTTTGCCGACGTGGACAGCAAGGCTACGTTCTGGCAGCGTGCCCGCACGATCCCGGCCGCTCGCCTCTTCCCCCAGCCCACTGCCGTCACGGAGGTGCCCAGCGACTCGGCTGCTATGCTTGAAGCCTTTCGCCTCGCCTGGACCAACCTCCACGACATCTGGTCCCTCGTCCTGCCGCCCAACTCTCTGCTCGGCCTGAAAAAACTCGCTCTCCTGCCGCCGGACAACTTTCGTATGCCCGACAACCTGTGGGCACGCATCGTCTACGACTTCATTCTCGCCTACCGCCTTCGCACCATCAATCGAGGACACCTCCTCGGCGCGCTCACTCCTCTCTATCTTGCCTGGGTTGCCTCTCATCTCACCCTCGTCAGCAGCGGGACCGCTCCTGAAAAGCACATCCAGGACCTCACCGCCGCATTCGAGGCCGATAAACCGTATCTCGTTTCACGCTGGCGCTGGCCCGACCGCTTCAACCCCTAAGCCCCGCGCCGAAGCGCGAATGCGCTTCAAGGATCGGCCAGCACCGCAAGCAAGGAGACACACCCATGTGGCAGCAAATCGAAATCGCACTGAGACAATCCGCCCAGCAGGTCCTGGTCAAACTTGCCAGCTTTCTTCCCGGCCTGGTCGCTCTGTTGCTCGCCATCTTGGTGATGACCGCCATCGGCTTAGGCCTCGCTGCCCTGCTTCGCCGCGGACTGACTGCAGCCAAGTTCGACGAGCGCCTCGCGCGCAGCGCTTCCACGGCCATCTCCGACTGGTCCCCTGCGCACAGCCCCACCGCGCTGATCGCTCGCTTCGCCTTCTGGACCTGCTTGCTTATCGGCTGCTTCATCGGCATCTCCGCATTCGACTCCGCCTATCCGGGCGGCACCGTGATCTCCGGCTACGTCTTCCCTTACCTCACTCACGCCGTCGGCGCGGTCCTCCTGCTGATCGCCGGCAGCCTCATCGCCCGCTTTCTTGAGCGTTCTGTGCTGATCGGAGCGGTGAACGCCAAGCTCCAATACGCACGCTTCCTCTCGCTCGGCGTCAAATGGCTGGTCCTCGTTCTCACCGCTGCCATGGTGCTTGACCATCTCCAGATTGGCGGTGCCGTCGTTGAGCTCGCCTTCGGCATCCTGTTCGGCGGTATCGTGCTCACGTTAGCCCTCGCCGTCGGCCTCGGCTCCCGCGACATCGTCAGCCGCTCGCTCGAGCGCAGCGCCGACCTCCGCACCTCGCTCGATCCCATTCCGGCCGACCCCGACTACAAGAATCCGGCCGCTGCCGAGAACCTCCGCCACTTCTAACCGAGCACGTCGAAGATAGCAGCAACTAAACCGGAGGATCCTTCCCTTGGCACTGAAAAAATCTCTCCCTAAACCACCCGTTCGCAATTCCTCCTCGTTCGCCACTGCACCTCGCGTCGTTCTGCCTGGAACCGCCCTCCCACCCGCCAGACCAGGCGCGGCCTCCGCTGCTGCTCCTGCACCCTCCAAAAAGCTCACCGTTTCGGTAATCGTCAAGCGCAAGAGTCCGCTTACCCCCGCGAACCGACTCGGGCAGCAGCGTCTCACCCGCTCTCAGTTCCGCCAACAGCACGGAGCCGACCCCGCCGCCGTCAAGCTAGTTCAGACCTTCGCCCGGCAGTTCGGCCTTGCCTTGGTCGCCGACCCCAACAGCATCGCCCGGCGCACCATCCAGCTCACCGGCACCGTGGACGCCATGCAGAAAGCCTTCGGCGTCACCCTCACCCACCAGACCGCCGGCGACATCACCTACCGCATGCGTCAGGGCGAGATTACCCTGCCCGCGCCTCTCCTCGGGATGGTCGAAGCCGTCCTTGGCCTCGACACGCGTCCACAGGCTCAGCCACACTTCCGCATCGCCGGCCAGCGCGGCGACCGCACAGCAAAGGCAGCCCAGGGCAGCGGCGTCGCCAAGCCCCACTTCCTCGCGGCTGGCACCTCTTACACCCCGGTTCAGGTAGCCCAGCTCTATCAGTTCCCTGCGAACCAAAGCGCTGCCGGCCAGACCATCGGCATCATCGAGCTCGGCGGAGGCTACAAGACCGCCGACCTCACCGCCTACTTCAAAACTCTCGGCCAGAAAGCTCCCTCGGTCACAGCTGTCTCGGTTGACGGCGGTACCAACAGCCCGAGTACCCCCAATAGCGCCGACGGCGAGGTGCTGCTCGATATCGAAGTCGCCGCCGCCGTCGCACCCGGCGCAAAGATCGCCGTCTACTTCGCGCCCAACACCGACCAGGGATTCATCGACGCCATCTCCACCGCCGTCCATGACACCGCCAATAATCCAAGCGTCATCTCCATCAGCTGGGGCGGTCCCGAATCCTCCTGGTCCGCTCAGTCCCTCTCCGCCCTCGACGCCGCGTGCCAATCCGCCGCAGCCCTTGGTATCACCATTACTGTTGCCGCCGGCGACAGCGGATCCACCGATGGCGTGACGGACGGCGCCAATCACGTCGACTTCCCCGCCTCCAGCCCTCACGTCCTCGCCTGCGGAGGCACTCAGCTTCAGGGCAGCGGCTCCTCCATCTCTTCCGAGGTCGTTTGGAACGAGCTAGCCGCCAATCAGGGCGCAACCGGCGGAGGGGTCAGCAACTTCTTCCCTCTTCCCTCCTGGCAATCGAATGCCAACATCCCCGCGCCCACTGTTTCAGGCGGCGGCCGAGGCGTCCCCGATGTCTGCGGCAACGCCGACCCTTCCACCGGCTATACCATCCGAGTCGACAGCCAGACCATCGTCATCGGAGGCACCAGCGCCGTTGCCCCTCTTTGGGCTGGCCTGATCGCCCTCGCCAATGCGCAGAACGGCAGATCCGCCGGCCTCCTCCAACCCGCCCTCTACACCCCAGCCGCAGCCTCCGCCTTCGGCGACATCACCTCGGGCACGAACTACTCCGGCACTCCTGTAGGCTTTAGCGCGGGCCCCGGCTGGGACCCCTGCACCGGCCTCGGATCGCCCATCGGCACCGCCCTGATCGCCGCCGTAAAGCCGGCCACCGCGGCCACAAAAAACTTGAAAAGACCGGCGAAGAGGCCGATCGCAAAAACGGCGGTACGGAAACAGCCGCTCAAGAAAAGCAAAGGCACGAGCAAGAAATAGTGTGAGGAAAGTCGGAAAAGTAAACCGCATTTTGTGCAGAACGACCTCTCTTCGCCCGCCTGCGCTTGCTTCGCTTGTTTGTCTTTGTCGAACGGACGGTGGCTATCCTTTCTGTCGCGAATAGCCACCAGGGATGGGCTCGCCTTCCATAAAGGAAAGAGGCCATTCCGTTTATCCCGGCATGGCCTCGCTGATTCAGTGATTGACGAGCAAACTACCTCCCGCCTACAGATTGGGGAAGATCGCTTGGCAAGCATCCTTCAACTCTTCCTTCTCTGCATTGTCCTCCCTGCCCGTCTTCACAAATGCAAGCCCACTCGGGTTGATCAGTCCACTCACCACCGGAGTGATCTGCCCAAACTCGACATCCACCCGTCCCACAAATCCCGGCGCGGCGCTGGTACCGGCCACCGCAGTTGAGTAGAGAACTCCCGGTGCGAACGCTGCCTTCTCGAGCTTGTATGTAATGTTCGAGTCCGAGTCTGTAATCAACATGAAACCCTCGCTCGATGGCGTGTACAGCGAATCATCCACCTGCGGCTGACCATAAGGCGAGCTCAGCGGAATCAACAACGCACTCTGGTTCTGCGATCCTGCCTTGCGCACCAGCACCAGTTCGGAGTCTCCCTGGCTGTCAAGCAGAAGGTCGCCTCCAGGCGACGTCGTCATCGCGTCCGGATCCTGCAGGTTCAACGCAGCCTGCGCCCCGTTGAGAATGTTGGTCGCCATCGCCGTGCCCTCAAGCACCGGCGTCACAACTACCTGACTGCCCTCCAGCTTTGCCTCCACGATTGCAGGGTAAGCATTTGGATTATGCGATGGGTTCGACGCGCTTAGATACATCTTGCCGTTGCGAAACGCAATATCGTCATACCCGCCTCCCGCCGCCGGCGCAGCCGCAAACGAGTACAACGTCCTGATCCGCGTCTCCGGATCGAAGATCACCAGGTTGGGATTCGCGTCTTCGTTTTGCATCACCCACAACTTGTGGGTATAGGGATTCACCTTCATGCCGTCGTTGTGGCCCTTCACGTTGAAGCTGTATACCTTCTGCCCCTCCCGCGTGTACTCCACGATCTTGTTCGACTTGCCATCGGCGCCGGTCGGATCATTGCCGTCCCCATACGCGATGTAGACATGGTCCTCGAAGACAGCAATTGAATCCGGTTTCGTGTACTGCCCCACAACTCCGGTAGCGAAAACACTGAGCTTGTAGCCCTTCACGGGCGTGGGAGCGTTCGCCTGGCCAAACGCCGGGGCAACGCTAAGCAGCATGGCGGCGCACGCAACGAGACTGTTGCGCGAAGACATAACGGAAATATCTACGGTCATGAAGAACTCCTGGTGAAGAGGAAGCGGAGAAACTGGCCACATGGGGAGAGCTTGCCGATGGGTTCTACGGCGGTCGATCCATTGCCTCACGTCCACGTGAGCGCCTGATGAATTCTCCTTAACATCTCCAACAATCGATGCCGGGCGGCCAGTGATCCGGAAACGAATCCCGTTCCTCTCTCTGCCGCCATCGACCAGCGTCTCTTCTCGCGTATATCGAATTACGCCTTAATGCACCAGTGCGTGGCTTCTGGCATTCCCACATCAAATCGTCTCTTCTGTCCCTTTGGAACAAGAATCGAAGAACCCGCCGGAGAACTAGCCGGACTCGACTCACGGTGCAGCGACACCCTCCAATTCAAAGCTGCCTGGCTCGCTCCAGATCCTCCAAGGTATCCACATCGAGCTCCCCGCCGGGTAAATCACACGCCCGCGCGGACCTCAGCACGTCCCTTGCGCCCTCGTCACCCTGCAGGCGCAACAAATCAGGAAATGCCGCCACAGGGAAGTAGGCAGGAACACCGCGCCTTCCCGCATAGGAAGACGCCATCAGCTCTCCCGAAATCATCAACCTTCGCAGATGGCCCGAAGTAACCGAAGGCATATCACACGTCATCACTACGCAGCCATCGACACCGCCCAGCGCACTTACCCCGGCACGAATCGACGCACCCATCCCCTCGGCCCAGGCCTCGTTTTGCACGATCATCGCATCGCCCAGCGCGCACCGCGCCTGAATGGAGAAGGCCGAAGCCCCCAGCACCACCACGATTGGCGAGCATCCCGCCTCTCGCGCCACTCGAACAGCACGCTCCAGCAGTCTCTCTCCGCCGATCACCATAAGCTGCTTGGGCGAGCCCATCCGCGTCGAAGCACCCGCAGCCAGAATCACAGCGGCTACTGCCATCAGGCAACATCCAGCGCGCACTGAGGCTCTAGATATCGCGCGGATCCTCCCTCCCGCACATGTCTCGCCACGTCCTCGGCAGATAGCCTCCGCGAAGTCCCCAGCTTGCCCGTGCAGCATGCCTGCGCCTCCGCGATCACCGCCAGCGCAATCGACTCCGGCCCATCCCCGCCCAGATCGAGCCCCACCGGCGCATAGATTCTCTCGCAACACTCGGCAACGCTCCACCCCAGCATCGTCGCAGCCTCGCTCACCAGGAGAGAACTCCGGTGCCGCGCGCCCAGCACACCAAAGTACCTTGGCCGCATCGGTAAAACGGCTGCCAACAACGCCCGGTCCTGTTCGTAGCTGTGCGTCATGAGCACCACGGCATCTGCTTCTCCTATAACCAACTCTGCCGTATCGACGTCTTGAAGAACCTGGACGCGCTCCGCCTCCGGGAAACGCTCCGGCCGCGTGAGGTGAGCGCGTCCTTCCATCACCTGCACGCTCCATCCTAGCAATGCCGCCATGCTCACCAGCGGCTTTGCATCATCGCCCGCACCCAGCACGAACAAACGTTGCGGCGGCGCAATCTCCTCTACATAGGTCAATCCCGCAAGGCCCTCTGCCGTCAGCGATCTCGGAGCAGAAGCACGTGCCGCCTCCACTTGCTGCTCACTCAACCCTCTGCTGGCAAACACAATACCCCCGCTCGCACTCAGCACCGCACGCGCAAACTCCTGACCGCCGCGGGGCAGCCACGTGCATACCGTGCTCGACTCGCCCGCAAGCGATCTCTCGAGTGCTTGCAACAACGCGCTACACTCCTCAGTGTCGGCCGGCTCCAGCAGCAGATTTACCACTCCGCCGCACCCAAGCCCGAACGGAACCTCTGCCGTGTCGTCGAACATGGTCGAGTAGCGCTCCATGACCGCTCCCTCTCTGACCAACCAGGCTGCTTTCCGCACCACCTCGCTCTCCAAACAACCGCCGCTGATCGTTCCGGCGTAGTCGCCGCGCTCGCCCAGCAAGAGCCGCGCGCCCGGGCGACGATAGCTCGAACCCTCGGCCTGCACCAGCGTTACGAGAGCAGCCGCGCCGCCTTCCCGCCACTTTCGAACAATCTGTCTGCGTTCTCTCATGAGTCATCCCGTGATGTAAGTCTAGTTCACACCGTGCAAGAATCCACCTTCGCGCGCTCGTAGAACTCTCGTAATATATGAGACGCATCCCTGCCCGGCGGCGGATCGGCTTCGCCCGTCTCGGCGAAGCGCGTCGTCCACCGCACAATTCGCCCTCGGGCACTCCATCAAACCGATCTCTGCTAAACTATCCGCAGCCGGTACAGCTATCCTGTCCAGTCTTGCGGTCAGGGCAAACGGATAGCTCCTGCCACCGGCATCTCACCGCATCATCGGTTCGGGGCGTAGCGCAGTCTGGTAGCGCACCTGGTTCGGGACCAGGGGGTCGGAGGTTCGAATCCTCTCGCCCCGACCACTCTTCTGAGATACACCAGCATCGCAATCGCTTGCCACCACTCTTCCGCGCTCCAGTCCGTGCGGCGCAGAGAGGTTCAGTCGAAAAGGGCCGGAATGATTCGTCACAAAGTTGCATCTCAGGAGCACAATCCCTCGAAGAGATCACTGCCGGGGCTGGTGGGCATGCGCACCCCATCTCGCAGCGACTGCCTCGTCGCTTAGCGCTTTGATGAAGACGCCCCCGACGACACTCCGCGCCTGAAACCCTACTTTCTTACCTGTCTTCGTGTCGTACCAATCAGTCAGCGGGACCCGGCTTGCAGTCTCCCTGGTCCACAGGTCAATGGGGTCAACGAGCGCATCGAAGTCTGCCGGATTGTCCGCAAGCGTTGCAGTCCAAAGCTCCCAATCGAGCTTTGTGTAGTCCGCGCGAACGTCGAGCGGCAGGCCAAATCTGTTGAGCTTGGTAAGGTAGTAAGCGATTTCTTTCCTGTGCACCTCCGGCGGAAAGAGATTCAGGTGAAAGAGCCGGTCCCAGACCAGGTTGTATTTCTGGCTCCAGGTGTTCGCACTATCGAAGGCCAGCTTGTAGTGGTCGCCCTCTGCCGCCATCCGGACCCACTGCGCCGCTTGGCTCTTCGCGGCTTCGTGGTAGCTGGACGCATCGGCTGTGTGCCCAAGACGGCGAGCGAGATCGGAGTAGGCAGCAAGCGCCACGATCGCTTTGATCGAGAGGTTCGCATTATGGGCAACGTGGCCCGCAAAGTCGTCGGTCGTAAGCTGGTTGGCGGGATCGAGCCCGTTGGCGAGCAGATATTGAGCCCACTGCGTGAGCTGCGGCCAGAAGCGCGCCGCCAGAGCGGCATCGCCGGTCCTGCGAGCGATAGCGTCGACCAGGATCAGCAGATTGCCGCTCTCCTCCACGGGCATCTGGTCTTCTTCGGTGCGCTCACCGCCGCCATAGTCCTGCCCATTTGCAAGTGGGTATTTGCCGAGGTCATGCGGTGCAAACGGAAAGCGCCAGCGATTGGGCATCGCCGCGTATTCAAGCACCGGGAGCAGCTGCGCTTCGAGAAGGCCAGGATTGAACAAAAGGAACAGCGGGGCCGAAGGGTACAAGACATCCACGGTCGCGATATCGCCGTTCGAGAAGTCCTCTTTGGCGAAGAGCATCGGACTGCCCTTGGCATCCGCAACCAGCACATGCGCTGCGATCGCCTGACGATAAGCCAGGGTGCAGATCCAGGCGTAGTGTTCGCCTCCCGCATGCTTCAGGTCGGCGGTCAAGTCGCGGTCGAACGCGATGCCGCGGCGGTCGAGGGTCTCGTAATCGCGCTCGGCCTCGTCTAGCATCTCAGCGACGGGTTTGTCATGGCGCTCCCAGTACGGCCGCAGATTCTGCTGCAGGAACTGGATGGCATAGCCTTCGGTGTATCCGATCAAGAGATGCCGCGAAACCGAGGCGCGCCCGACGGAGCCGAACGGAAGCGCAACCGCAAGATGCGGACCATGGCGACTCGATGAGCTGACGCCCTCCATCTCATCCGCAACCGGCAGTTCTCCGCTTGCGGCGAAGGTGAGCGCAGGATGCTTTGCGATCGTCGTCTGCGACGGCTCATTGTCCGGAACGACGAGATGCAGGTAGCCCCAGTCAATACGCAGATCGTCGCCGGAACGATTGAGAACACTTTGATCGCGTGTGCCTACCGAGAGCACCTCGCTGGTCGCGATTCGATTGCGCGAGAAGACGACGGGTTGGCCATCGAAGCTGGTCGCAATCGCCGGACTTGCATCGAGCAGCACCGAGACCGCATGCTGTCCGCCGTCGGTCGCGTGTACGGTCCAGGTGATATAGGTGACCGGCCTCGATAGCACATCCAAGTCGTCAAGAAACGCGGGCGTAAAAAAGACGAGATCGATCGCGACTCCTGCACCCGCGAAGCTGTACCCGGTATGGGTCGGAGTCAGCGTCATTGAGATCTGCTCGAGCGCCGGCACCTCGGACGGATCAGGTCCGAGGATGCGAAACGGCCTGCCATCGATCCTGACGATGCCGGCGAGCGGCTGCGGATGGCCGGTCCAATGGCGAGTCTGCGAGTCGGTCAGGCGGTCTGTGTCGGACCAGATGCTGAAGTATGGGTTGTGCACGATCAGCGGCGTCGCTGGAGGACGATTCTGCGCGCCTGCCGGTGTCGACAGACCAGTGTGAGCGAAAACGGCAATGGACAAAGCGAGGAGGGTCTTCATGCGCATCGAGTATTTCATCTCCTGATACACATGGATGCTGCGGGCGAGTCTAATGACGATAGACGGCTACTCCTTCCATGAGGTCCCATGAAGCCTATTCTCATCCTGCTTTTGTCCTTGTTATCTCTGTCGATGCCGGCGCATGGAGAGGTCAAGACTCTGTTCTACATGACCGACCATCCTGACTCGGTGCGCGACTTTGTCCGCAATCAGGCCAAGATCGATATCATCGTTCCGACCTGGTACGGGGTCAATGCCGACGGTCTGGTCTACGGCGAGCCCGACCCGCTGGTGATGGCGATCGTGAAGCAAAGACACATCACCCTTCTGCCGATCGTCGCAATGTTCGACAAGGCTGGATCGCACGAGCTGTTGACCAGCGAGAAGGCGCAGGACCGGATGATCGCCTCGCTGATCGACGCGTGCGAACGAAACGGGTACGACGGGTTCCAGCTCGATCTTGAAAACATTGCGTACCCGGACCGCGACGCGCTCTCGGCGACGGTGAAGCGGATCGCCGATGCCATGCATGGGAAGCATCTGCAGCTTCAGATCGCGGTGGTGCCGAATGCTCCCGGGTATCCCGGTCACTCGGACTTCAGCCGGTGGATCTTCAACGACTGGCGCGGGGTGTTCGATCTTGCCGCGCTCGCGAAGTCGGTCGACCTGATCTGCCTGATGACTTACGACCAGCACACGCGGTTTACGCCGCCCGGGCCGGTGGGCGGGTGGCTATGGACCAGCGAGAACCTGGCGTATGCGTTGAAGTTCGTGCCGCGCGAGAAGCTGTCGCTCGGGATCGCGCTCTACGGATACCACTGGTACGCGGGCGACCCGGGTGTGAACCAGAAAGAGCAGAAGCCGCATATCACGGCGGACTACATCAGCGGCGAGGACGTCAAGACGCTGCGCGACACCTACAAAGCCGATGAGCAGTGGGACACGCAGGACCATAGCGCGTTCTTCTACTTCTATCGCGACCAGACGCGGGAGTGGATCTTCTATACCGACAAGCGCGGCTTCTCGGATCGCTACCGGCTAGCCGAAAAAGAAAATCTGCAGAGCGTGTGCATGTGGGTGCTGGGGCAGGAGGACGATGCAATCTGGAGCGTTCTGCCGGAGCGGAAGTAGTGACTTCTGAAGCCCGGTGAGATGCCCCCCTCCCCCCCCCGAATATTGCGCAAATTCTTCGAATGAGGAGACTTAGGCTTGGAACTGGACGCTTGCGCAGGGCTTCCGGCGGATTGTCAAAGAGCAAAAAAGAACGCCCGAGGAATTCCGGGCGTTTCGTTTTCTTTCTAGTTCGATTTTACCAGCCGTGTCAAGGGTTAGCCGTGCCTTCGATCCGATTCCAGAGTGGGCATGCCTGAATAGAACGACAGCAGATCCTCTTCGAGGATGACAACTAGAAGGGCAAGGGCAACAGAAGGTAGGTCAGCAGAAACGCGCGAACCGCAGGCCGAAAGGTGATGAGGTATGGGCGCGTGAAGAGGCATCGGGATCCTTCGCTCCGCTCAGGATGACGGCAAGGACAGAACGGCGGCGAGAATGTAGGCCGGCGGCAAGGATGCAGGCAAGGACAGGACGATGGCAAGAATGTAGGCCGGCCGGTAGCGTCAGCTCGTTAGAAGGTGTAGTGGAGGGCGAGCTGGAGGATGCGGGGAAGGCTGCGGGTCTGGTTGAGCTGGCCGAAGTTGGCGTCGGTGATGCCGTTGTCGGGGTTCCCGTAGCTGGCGATGTTGAGGACGTTGTAGGCATCGGCGCGGAAGCCTACGGCCTGGCGCTCGGTGATGTGAAAGTCCTTGAAGACCGACGAATCGATTTGAGCGTAGCCGGGGGTGCGCTCGGAGCCGACCGAAGCGGTGCCGAAGGAATTGGGCAGGGACGGGCCGTAGGCGCAGACGCCGTTGTCAGGTCCGGTGCAGGGCGTGGCCGAGGGGTCGGTGCCGAACCAATTGTTGAGGCTGCGGTTGACGATCTTCAGCGAGCGGTAGTGGTTGGCGCGGGCCTGGCCGAAGGTGTTGGTGTTGCTGTTGTTGGGCCCGTTGATGGTCTCGGGGAGACCGGAGTAGGCGACGGCTGTGGCTGAGACCGACCAGCCGCCGAGCGCAAGCTCGACGGCGCGATTGACGTGGCCGCCGAACTGCTGGCCGCGTCCGTACGGAATGGCGTAGAGACCGACGGCGGAAAGGTTGTGGCGAACGTCCTGACCCTCGGGACCGTAGTCCGCCAAGCCGTTGTAGCCGTCCTGATAGGCTCCGTTCTGGCCGTTGATGTTATTCAGCGAGACAGCAGCATAGTTGCCGGCGCTGTTGGTGAGGGCCTTCGCGTAGGTGTAGTTGACGGTCCAGGTGAAGCCGCGGGAGCCGCGCTGCCGGACCGTGACCTGGCCAGCGTTGAAGTTGAAGCCCGCTTCGGACTCGGTGATAAGCAGGGCGCCGCCCTGGCCGACGAGACCCGCGAAGGGAGCGGCGTCTTTGGCAGGAACGGGTGTGTTCGGGGGGAGGGCTGAGATGTCGGCGGCCTGAGCCAGGGTGAGCTGGTTACCGTTGCGGTAGTCCTCGATGTGCTGGCCGGTCTCGCCGACATAGGCGAGGGAGACGGAGAGAGTATTCGAGAGCTCGAACTCGGTGGTGAGGTTGAACTCGTGCACATAGGCGGGCTGGATGTGCTGCGGCCACGCGCCGAAGCCCGCGCCGGTGTTGTTGATGGAATTGACAGAGAATCCGTTGACGACCTGAATGGGAGCGCCCGAATTATAGGAGGTTGTACCGGAGGCGATGGCGGGAGTAGGTGCGGTGGGGTTGGCGAAGGCGAGGAAGGGGCTCTGGTAGGTCAGGCGCTGGTTGTTGGAGTTGCCTTCAAAGAAGCTGGTGGCGCCGTAGCCGCCGCGGAGGACGACGCGCGGTGTGACCTGGTAGGCGAAGCCGAGCCTGGGCTGGAACTGGTTGAAGGTGGGCTGATAGCAGGAGATGTTGTCGCAGACGATCGAGCCCGCGGGTGCTCCGGCCGGGATGCTGCCGGCATACTCGACCGTGCCGGCGAGCGGTCCGGTGAGCAGGACGTTACCGGTGCGGTTGTGGGCCTCGTTCCAGCGCTGGTCATACTCGTAGCGCAGGCCGGCGGTGAGGCTGAGGCGGTCGGTGGCCTTCCAGTCGTCCTGGGCAAAGCCGGCGGTGCGCCATTGACGGTTGCCGGCGAGGCCGCTGCCGGTGAGCGCGATGCTGTCCGAGCTGGCACGGTCGAGCACGAAATCAGCGCCGCTATAGCCGGTGTTGCCCGTACCGTCGCCGGTAAAGATGCCGTTGAAGTTGAACTGGCCGAGCGAACCCTGGGCGCCGGTGAGCGCGTAGTTCTGCTGGTAACGCACGGCCTGTACGCCGAAGCTGAGCAGGTGCTTCCCTTTCTGGATGGTCAGGTTGTCGCCGTAGTAGAAGGTGTTGTCGCGCAGGATCTGGGGCGCACCTGGGGTGCCGAAGGAGCTGAAGTTGTCGCCGGGCGACTGGTTGGAGAAGCCGACGTAGTTCTGCGCGCCGAAGGGGATGCCGACGGTCTGGTTGCCGGTGAGGCCGAAGACGCCGCTCGGGTCGGTGGGCACGCCCTGGTCCCAGCGCACGCGGGTGAAGCCGATGCGGCCTTCGTTGACGGTGTTGGCGGACAAGGTGTGGACCCAGGTGGCGCCGAAGATCTTGGTCGGGAAGACGTTCTGCGCGGGAAAGAAGACGGGCAGGACGGCAATGGATCCGTCGGAGGCGTTGGACTGGGCGTAGAAGCCGGTGATCTTGTCGCGATTGCGCGGATCCCACTCGATCTTGATGTCGCCCTGATTATTGACGTGGAAGCTGCGGGTGGGACCGATGAAGTCGTT
Organism: Edaphobacter sp.; assembly: GCA_965277545.1. Taxonomy (GTDB): domain Bacteria; phylum Acidobacteriota; class Terriglobia; order Terriglobales; family Acidobacteriaceae; genus Edaphobacter. The sequence goes on along the minus strand of OZ255826.1, from coordinate 2,250,938 downwards.
CTGGACGAGGCCGTCGGTAGGGGTGGCGTTCGGCAGGGGATAGAGCTCCGGGTGGGCGAAGAGATAGGCAGCCACGGGGTTGAGGATGGGCACCTGGTTGTTCGCGTAGGGGGTGAGGTTGTTTTGGGTGTCGTAGAGCTGCTTGGGCACCGCGGAGAAGTCGCCCTGGCGCATGGCGGCGGTGAAGACGCTGGCCGTGCCGCTGCCGCCCTGGTGCTCGCGCAGGCCCTCGTAGTCGACGAAGAAGAAGAGCTTGTCGTGCTTGATGGGCCCGCCGAAGGTGCCGCCGAACTGGGTCTGCGTGAAGGGGTTGATGGGAATGATGGGGCTGGTGTACTTGTTGGCGAAGCTGTTGGCGTTGAGGTTCTGGTTTTCGAGGTAGGCGTAGGCCGAGCCGTGGAACTGGTTGGTGCCGCTCTTCAGGACCGAGACGATGTCGCCGCCGTTGACGTTGCCGTAGGTGGCGGGGGCGTCGGCGGAGATGACCCGGATCTCCTGGAGCGCGTCTGGCGCGGGGTTGTAGGCGATGAGATTGTTCTGGCCTTCGTTGAGATCGACGCCGTCAAGGGTGTAGTTGTTGGCCTGGGAGCGATTGCCGTTGACGGCGACGATGCCGCTTTCGGTGGTGTTCCGCTCGTAGGCGTTGGAGCCGACCAGGCCCTGCGGATTCGTGTCGACGGCGCCGGGTTGAAAGAGGGTGACGGAGGAGAAGTTGCGGCCGTTGAGGGGGATGGTCTCGATCTGCTTCTGCGAGAACGAGAGCCCGACAGTGCCATCGGTGGTGTCGAGGATGGGCGCGGCCTCGGCTTGAACGCTGACGCTGGTGTCGGCCCCCGGCTTGACGTGGGCATCGATTCGGGCTGTCTGGTCGATCTCAAGCGTAAAGGATGGGACCGAGACCTTGGAGAAGCCCTGGGCGGAGACCTCGATGCGATATTGGCCGATCGGCAGGAAGCGAATGGTATACACGCCGGCGCTGTTGGTGACGGCGGTGGTGCGCACGCCGGTGGCGACGTTCACGGCCGCAACCGTCGCGTTGGCGATCACGGCGTTGCTCGGGTCGAGCACGGTTCCGGTGATGGTGCCCGTCACGGTTTGCGCCTGGGCCACGGAGACGGAGAGCATCGCGGTAGCGGCCATCAAGGTGGCCATCGGGGCGACGCGTAAGAACGGAAAGGGTCTCATCAAAAACTCTCCAAAACTGCGGGCTGAAATCGCTGAAGACTACGGCGGACGGCGACGTTGGTGTGGAAGACATCCGCCTGAGCGGTCGGGCTTGAATGGCGATCTACGGGACGGCTTCGCACCGGCGGCCAGGGATGGATGCCGAATGCCGGGATACGCTTCTCTGGGGCTGAGGATAGAAATATGGATGAAGAAATGTCAATCAAATTGTCATTTTTTCGCAAGATCGTGCATTTATGTGGCAAATAGATGACTGTTGATGCATGATTCTCGTGTATTGCATGAAAGGTGAGCTTGAGGATGGCGCTAAAGACGGATGATCGTGCGAGCCAGATTCTGCACCTGCTGCTCAAAATGGGGACGAGCAGCGTGGAGGACCTCGCGGCACTGGTCGACACTTCGCAGGCGAGTGTGCGCCGCGACCTGATCAAGCTGGAGCAGCGAGGGCTGGTGCATCGCACCCATGGCAGCGTGGAGCTGGCGGGCAAGCTGACTTACGAGCCGTTTCGCTTCGATGCTGCGTTTCCGCTGCGCGAGGCGCGGTTCGCCGACGAGAAGCGCCGGATCGCGGTGGCGGCCGCGGAGATGGTTCTCGAAGGGGAGACCGTTTGCCTGCCGCCCGGCACGACGACCACGCAGATTGCGCGCAGTCTGCGTCATCGCGAGGGCATCCGCATCGTGACGAGTGCGGTGAATATCGGCATGGAGCTCTCGAGTCTGCCGAACACCCATGTGACTTTGACGGGAGGAGCGATTCGCTGGCCGGGATCGTTTTCGATGGTCGGGGCGACGGCGTTCGACGCGATCCAGAAGCTGTACTTCGACAAGGTTTTCATGGGGGCGACGGGTATTCATCCACAGCATGGCCTGAGCGTGATCGAATCGGACGAGGCTCTGATCCTGGCCGAGATGGTAAAGCACTCACGCCAGACCATTGCCGTCGTCGATGCGAGCAAGCTGGGGATGATCAGCGCCGTTAAGGTCTGCGAGCCGGGAAAGATCGACGCGATCATCACCGACAGGAACGCGCCCTCCGAGCTGGTGGCGCAGTTTGAACAAGCGAAGATTCGTGTACTCTGTGTCTGATTTTTTTTGAGACGCCCACTTTCTCGTTGCATAACGCAGATGGAGTTCTTGGCCCCTCATGCCGTCAGAATGCGACCTCAACACCATAGATAGCCGGAGGCGCCGAACCTCTCCTCCAAGCGACTGTGCCGGAGTCCAGGTATGCGTAAGAGCGTGACGCTGGAGATGTGCGTCGACTCGTTCGACCTGGCGCTGGCGGCCGCGCGTGGAGGCGCAGACCGGATCGAGCTGTGCGGACCGCTGCACGGCGGCGGGATCACGCCGAGCGCGGGTCTGGCCAGGGCGGCGCGGACGGCGATCGATCGTCCTCTGGCGATGCTGGTCCGGCCGCGCACCGGACCGTTCACGGTCTCTGCGTCCGAGTTCGAGGTGATGCGGCAGGATGTGCTCTTCGCGCGCGAGATCGGAATGGATAGGGTCGTCCTTGGGATTCTGCGCGAGGACAGGACGGTGGACGTCGAGCGGACCCGCGAGCTGGTGGCCGGCGCCAGACCGATGCAGGTTACCTTTCATCGAGCGTTCGATGCGACGATCGATCCGGAGCAGGCCATGATGGAGGTCCTTCGGGCTGGGGCAGATCGCATTCTGACCTCGGGAGCGAGCGCGACGGCTGTTCTGGGAGCTCCGGCCGTAGCTGGATTGCGGAGGGCAGCTGCCGGACGGATCGGGATGATTCTTTGCGGCAGCATCGGCTTCTCTACGGTTCGTCAGGCGCTCGCGATCTCAGGTGTTCAGGAGATTCATGCCGCTCTCAGGAACAGCGTCCGCGCGAGCCAGGCGAACGGGACGATGCGCGCTGAAGATTTGGATCACTTCGCGGACGCGGTGGCGAAGCTGAAGAGCAGAGTGCAGGACAGCGTGGTTGCGGGTGAGGAAGAAAATGGAAAGCCTGAAGCAGTCAAAGCTAAGGACGCATAGGTCTCAGCCCTGGCGTGCTCTGGCCACGGCGCCTGCAATGGGATCGACGACGCCTTCGAGCGCCTGGACCGCGGGGAACTCCTCTCGAAGCGAGTCCATCAGCGCTTCGCGAACCGGCAATACGTTCTCGAGGATGCTGCCGGTGAAGGCGAGCGGCGGAGTCCATCCTTCGCTCGTGGAGGAGAGCCGGAGCTGTCGCATGGTAAGACGCACGAGGTATGCCAGTTCCCTTCCCTGCGCTGCGAGAACTTCACGGGCGACCTCGTCGTCCTGCTCCGCGCAGTGCATGACGATCTTCGCCAGTCGTGAGAAGTCGGGGGAAGGCACCTGGTTGGCGTAGGCGACCAGAGATTCGATCGAATCAAGATTCCAGAAGTGCAGTACGGCGTCGAGAAGCTGAGACCGGAAGCCTTCATCCTTGGCCAGAAAGGCCGCCCGGAGCGCCTGCTGTCCAATCCTGTTGCCTGAGCCTTGGTCTGCGAGTGCGGGGCCCCAGCCGCCGCGTGTGATCATGATGCCGGTGTCGGTTCGGCCTGCTACGTTCGATCCGGTGCCTGCGATGACGACCACGCCTCCTCTTCGGGGAAAGGCGGCATCGAGCAGGATCTCGACGTCGCCCAGGAGCAACAGGTCGCCGCCAACGCGTTGGGCAAAGGCCTCGCGGAGCCAATCGATTACCAGCGGGACAGTGTTGCCCGCGGTTCCGATGCAGGTCCGGGTGATCTCCTGCAGACGGACGCCAGTCAGATTGGCGAGCTGCGAGAGCGCCTCGTCGAGATGGTGCGCCGCAGTCGCCGCGTCGACGCGCATGCGCTTGATGGTGCCGGTGCGAACCCTTGCCAGCAGAGCGGTCTCGTCGGCTAGGACATAATCTGTCTTGGTCGCTCCCGCGTCGATCCCCAGGAAAAAGCCCATTGCGCATCGACTCCAGAGGCGAAGATTGAAAGGCCCTTCCTTCCGATGGAAAGAGTGGACCTCTAAGTCGACTTTATCCGAAAGTCTCCTGCCTGACATCGGCGAAGGTGAGAGACTGCCGCCAACGAAAGCGTTCAGCTCCGCGCAATCCCCGGCCCGAACATCTACTTGTGTCGAATCGCCAAGGCTTCATCGAGGAGAGCTCGTACCAGCCAGCTGCGGAAGGCTCCCTCGTCTCTACTCCGCCGATGGTGACGCGAGGCCGCCGACAAGCAGTTCTGCACAGCGAGTTCCGATTGTTCCTCACACCCCAGAACCCGACGCGCGACAGGAAGAAGAAGAAGACGATAGCGCGAAAAAAACTCATCCATCTTCTCTGGAGTGTTTCGCCAACTTCTTCGGCTTTCGTTTTCAGGTCCTGAGCACAGACGTGACGCAGCAGTCATCCGAATTACTCCTCAGCGGGATAGAAATACGACTATATGGATCATCTTTCAGAGGCTGGTTTCCTTCTCAAATGCGAGCCTGTGCATGCGTCTACTCACCAGCGCCGGAGCCTATAGGCCTGCATCATCGAAAGGGTTTGGTTTCATAGCCCCCGAGCCGAATGTATCGCAGCTCGCGGGAGTTGCACTCATGATCGAATCGAATGCTCAGCTCGGGAGTGTTGACCTTTGCTGCATCCGGATGCACGGCCAGCGCGAGCCTCATGGACGGCACATCCATGCTGGACAGGATGAACTGGGTATGGCCGTCATTCAACCTCACCTCGTATTCGCTTGCCGGGAAGTGCTGTCCATGATCCTCAAAACTGAATGGCACGTAGAACGTTACCTTCTCAGCAGCGAACGCCGTTGCACAGAGAAGCGATGCAGCCGCAAGCAACACCTTTCGATAAAGCATGAGCTTATCCTCCTGCACGAACGACCTCGAAGAATCTGTCGTTCCTCCGTTTGTGTCTGTTAGAGAGAAGACCCACCGATGGCATACCCACAAGCATGAATCCCAGGAGCCTGGATGCATGAGGACGTTGATCACGGTCATGCATCAAGCTGATCGATCATGGTTCCCAGCCGTGGGGCGAGAGCTGCAACCGAGTATCTTAGGTCGAGTTGCAGCTTCTGAGAACTTGCCGGGCCGTCAGAACGCGGCGTCTTGACACTTAGTTGCTGCCAGCAGCCCCGATGGTCTCTGAGGCACTGCTTGGGATCTCCATCTTGACCCGCTTGCCCTCGAAGAAGATCGCCGCCAAACTTTGATCCCCGCCTTTGCTTGTGCGCAGCACGACGGCATCATTGGGAGAAGCGGCCTGGAGCGGCACGGCATGAGCCAACGTGGTTGCCGCAACTCTCTTCCCCTGCATGAATTTCAGCTCCACGTCCGAACCAGTGCCGTTCCACAGCACCGTGTAATCTCCTGGAACGAGCTTTTGTCCCGCCACCTCTTCGGACTGATTCAAGTGCATCGTACCCTTGCTCGCTGCGAAAGCGGTAGCGGTCAGCACCATGGTCAATGCGATTTGAGCAATCTTCACCGAACGTAATTTGTTCATCACTCCTCCATCTCTTTCCCGAGTCGTCGGGAGACGTTTAAAACAGCAGTTGACGGATATGGCCGAGAGCTTGTCTGCTCCCGGAAAGCTGGCCAGGGTGATAAGCGCATCCAACTTTCAGATTGCTTGCCGCGGGTTCCAGGACTGCATGACAAAACACTTTTAGCCAGAGCTTATTCCCTCGATCCGACATGACCCTTGGCAGAAACGTTTTGCCCGGGGAGCCGTCTACTTCTTCATACCAAGCGCATAAGGAAGCCTTGCGGGCCGCGGAACGCTCGCCGCAGGGAATACAACACACAATCGTCTGTTCTATTCAGTGGCTCGCCATCAAGCAGCCTTCAGCTCGACTGCGGCTGTCGCCACGCAAGGATCGGCAGAGAGCGTTTGCAAAGAACAACCAGATTCATCGTTCTATCCGAATTCATCCTCGTTTAACCACGCAACAGAAAATCCTAACGACAGAGAACCGAAGGAGACGCATGCGCTCCCAACCGTCCGCACATTGGTTAAAATAGCTACCGCGAGAGGAGAGGAGATCAGGTTGACAGATGAGGCGCCAAGCAACTCGGCTCCCACGAACAAGGGAGACGTCACCAGGCTTCTGGTTCGCTGGGGGGGAAGGCGATCGGTCTGTGCTGGACCAGCTCACGCCGATGATCTACGGCGATCTGCTCCGCGTCGCCAGGGCGAGGCTGAGTCGCGAACATGGCGAGTGCACGCTCGAACCGGCAGCCCTGGTTCACGAAGCGTATCTGCGGCTCGCTGACCAGAATCACCTGCATGCCGAAAACCGGCTACACTTTTATTCCATCGCCGCCAATGCCATGCGGCGTGTGCTGATCGAACACGCGAGAAAGCGCATGGCACAGAAGCGAGGCGGAGGATTGAAGGTGACGCTGCAAACCGGAATGGGGATGGTCGAGCAACGCTCGCCGGACTTTATTCTGCTGGACGAAGCGCTCGCGAAGTTGTCTGAAGTCGATCCACGAAAGAGCCAGGCGATCGAGCTCAAGTTCTTCGGCGGCCTGACCACGGAGGAGATCGGACAAGTGCTGGGAATCTCCGTGGCAACGGTCGGCCGCGAACTTCGTCTGGGCCAAGCCTGGGTGCGACGCGAAATGTCGCGTCCGGCGTCAAATACTCACGATGAAAACTAACCACTGGAGTGTGGTCGAAGAGATCTTCCAGGGCGCACTCGAGCGGCCGGTCGCGGAACGAAAGCGATATGTGGCAGAGGCATGCCGGCACGATCCGGAGCTGCTCGTTGAAATCCTGTCTCTGCTCGAAAGCGATCACAACGCGGAAGAGGTGCTGCACTCGGTCGTCGCGGACGATCTCGAAGAGATGCGGCGGAGCTCCGCCTCGCTGGAACTCGGTACGCACGTCGGCTCCTATCTTCTGGTGCGCGAGCTGGACAGCGGCGGGATGGGCGTTGTGTACCTCGCCGTTCGCTCCGACGATCACTACTTTCAGATCGTGGCCATCAAGATGATCCGGAAGGGCATGGAGTCGGCAGAGCTGGTGCAGCGGTTTCGCGTCGAGCGCCAGGTTCTGGCAACGCTCAATCATCCCAACATCGGCGCCATTCTCGACGGCGGCGAGACTAAAGACGGCCGCCCGTACATCGTCATGGAATACGTAGAGGGTGAGCCGATCACGCTTGCGTGCGAGGGTCGCTCGTTGTCCATCCGGCAAAGGATCGAGCTTTTTCGCCCGCTCTGCTCGGCCGTCCACTATGCGCATCAGAAGCTGATCCTCCATCGCGACATCAAGCCAAGCAACGTGATGGTGACGCCCGAAGGGGTCGTGAAGCTGATCGACTTCGGGACGTCAAAGCCGCTCGAGCCGCAGCTGGTGCTCACGGACGACACCCCGACGAAGACCGGCTTTCGATTGATGACTCCCGACTATGCCAGCCCGGAGCAGGTGCAGGGAAAGCAGCTCACGGCTGCAACCGACGTCTACTCTCTTGGAGTTCTCCTCTTTGAACTGCTGACGGGTTCACGTCCCTACACGCTCAGCAACCTTTCCCCGGTCGAAGCGGAACGGCTGCTGTTCGCGCAGGATAGCCGGAAGCCGAGCGCGGTTGCGGATCTATGCGGACGGAAGAAGAAGGAGATCGCAGGAGACCTCGACCGCATCGTGCGGATGGCGATGCATGCCGATCCGTGCCAGAGATACGCCTCGGCCCAGCATCTCGAAGAAGATCTGCGCCGCTATCTCGAGGGAAGACCGATCACGGCCCGCAACGCTCCTCACCTTTACACGTTCAAGAAGATGCTGCAGCGCAACAAGACATTTGCGCTGACGACTGCCGCTGCGGCTATGGTGCTGACCGGCTCGATTCTGGTGTATTCCCGCCAATCGCGCGAGGCCGATCGCCGGGTGACGCAAGTGCGGACGCTGGCGGACGCGGCGATCTGGGACATGACGGACAAGCTGCAACACTCTTCCGAGTCTACCCAGACGCAGGCAGCTCTGTTCCGCAGCGCGCTCACCTATCTGGATGGCTTGCGGCGAAGCACGGGAAACGATCCGCATCTATTGCTTGAGCTTTCCAATGCCTATCTGCGCGTCGGCGACCTGGAGGGCTCTCCCTTTGTCGCCAATCTTGGCGACTCGGGAACCGCGGTGATCAGCTACCAGAAGGCCTGGCAGCTAGCCCGCGAGGCGCAGGCCCGCATGCCTGGAGATCAGAGCACGGAAGCGCTCATCGAAAGTTATCAGCGCCTCGGAGGGATCGACGCGTTTCTGTCCAATCTGCGGGAAGCGCATGACAACTACCGGCAGGGGCTGAGCCTGGCACAGAGTTACTGGCAGCGCAAACCGGATGATCCGGCGCGCAAGAAGCTCCTGGCGAAGGACTACGCCGGCCTGGCAGATGTCGAGCTGAGCAGCCTCGATCCGGATCAGGCGTTAAAGGAGTTTGCGGCAGCCTTTGACGTCTTCGAACGCAGCCCGAATGGAGACGAAGATCACGACCGGATGCTGATCGGCCTCTACCTCGACTCGGGGCGAACGCTTAACGAGTTGGGAAGACAACCGGAGGCTCTCAATAACATGCGCAGCGCGGCCACGCTCGCCGAGGCGCTGGTGCAGCGGCATCCCTCCTCCACCAAGGCACGGCAGTCGCTCTTCACGGCCTATGAGGCCATCGTTCTGCCTCTGGCGGGAAGAGATGCGCTCAACATCGGCGACTTCGGCCAAGCGCAGGTCTATGCCCGCAAGGCTCTTGCCACCGCGCAGACGCTGGTCAGCATGGACAGCGGCAATGTTCAGGCGCACTACGATCTTGCGCTCGCCGAAACCGTAACCGGCGACTCGTACCGGCTGACCAATCCAGACATGGCTGCCGCCTGGTATCGCAAGGCGATTCGCCGGACGAAGAGCCTGGCTCCCGGGTACGGGGCTGGGCGACGGCACTGGCTCGCCATCATGGATGAGGCCTTGGCCGAGGTTTTGAGCCGTGACGAGCAGGCCCCGGAACGGCTGCGATTGCTGCTGGAGGCAAATCAGGTGCGCGGCGAGTTGTCCAAGAAGAGTCCGCATGGCCGCCTTCACCTGATGCGGTCGTATTGCAAATTGAGCGATGCCGAACTGGCCTTGCGAGACACCTCGCATGCCCGGCAGTATGCGACTGCGGCGTTGCCCTTGCTGCAGGAGTTCCAGACGAATTCCTCGAGCCTGCTCGTCTTGCGGGATGTGGCATTCTGCGATGAGAGTGAAGCAGCCGTGCAGCACAGCATGGCGATAGACCAGGCTCTTTCTCCGGTGGAACGAACGGCAGATCAGACCGAGTCGCGTGCGTGGTACCAGAAGAGCGAGGATATCTGGAGCACGTGGAAGAGGCGAGGCGCGGCGACTCCGGAGAGCGAGCGCGAACAGCAGCGCGTCGAGCACCTGCTTAATCGATCGTACGCTCCCCTGCGCAAGAGCTGATGGACCAGGAAAATACATCGAGCACACCGTGATCGATCTTTGGGGGCTTCTGCGCATATCCAGGAAGAGGGATATCTCATTTGCCGGACCCATCCAAACTTAAGGAGCTGACAACAACACAGATTGAGCGGGAGCAGCGCCGGGGCGTACTCATTTTGGACACCCGGGACGCAGAGCAGTTTGCCCTGTTCCATATCCGCGGGGCGATCCAGATTGGCCTCAGAGGACCCTTTGCAAGCTGGTCAGCGCTCCTGATTGAGCCCGCGCAGAGCCTCTTACTGATTGCCGAAGATGCAGCCTGTGCGCAAGAAGCCAGGAATCGATTGGCGCGCGTCGGGTTTAAGGATGTGGTGGGATTTGCGCTTGCAGACAACGAAAGCTGGCAGCAGCACGGATTTCAGCTCGCCAGCCTTTCTGTGCATTGGTGCAAAGATGTTTGCGCGGATCTGCAAGGCACAAGCCCCGTCCAGCTCATCGATGTTCGCAGTTCGGCGGAATGGCTGAAAGGGCATTTGCCCGGAGCGCTGTCCCTGCCGCTGCTCGATCTGAACGCCAAAGCGGCCTCCATCGACTTTTCCAAACCGAGCCTCGTGTACTGCCATGAAGGGTACCGCGCGGCCACTGCGGTCAGTGTCTTCCTCCGCGGTGTCGCCTGCGATGTCGGCATTCTGATCGACGGAACGCAGGGGTGGCGGGACTGCGGGCTGGCGCTCGAGACTCACTGAGGAATGGCGCGCGAAGTCTTCTCGATTATGCTCCGGCGCGACCGATAGATTATAGATCTGAGTGATCGATTCCAGTGTTTCTCTGCGCATTCTTAGGTACAGGAGAAACACATATGACGAGTTCAACGATTCCATGCTCCTCCATCCTAAGGCTGTACAGCGTGTCCTCTCTGGTAATGATCATCCGACTTGTCTATCTGTTTTTTCTGTAGCCGCGAAACAGACCATGGCGATTCCGCCCTTGAAAAGCCGCCGAAACAGGTTGATCCATACCAAAACGCGCAATGGCTCTCTTTCTTCAGAGAGGCACGGTGGTCTCTCGGCGAGGAAGATCTTCCTGAGTTTTCGGTACCTCCCCATCTCTCCCATCTCTCGTCATTTCAGATCTCGAAGATCCACCTCAGCCGTCGCAATACGGCTTGTCTATCGACACGGAGTCAGGTTCATGTTCTGCGAAACCGGAAGCACAATCCAACTGGATGCCATGAGCAGCCGCTACATCAACGAACTGTATCGCTATGCCCTGGTTCTGACCCGTAACCACGCCGAAGCGGAAGATCTGGTTCAGGAGACCTATGTTCGCGCCCTCTCCGCGATGGGGCGGCTCCGCCCTGAAAGCAACATCAAAGGATGGCTCTTCCGAATTCTCCGCAATGTCTGGTTCAACCAACTGAGAAAGCTGCGCAATGGCCCTCAGATGGTTCAGACCGATGCGGAAGGCAGCGCCGTCGCGAATATAGCGAATCCCGGTCACGACGCATACGATCTTTATGTCAGCGAAGTCGACAAAGGGCGAGTCCAGGCAGCCATCCAGGAACTATCGATCGGATTCCGCCAGGTGATCCTGCTGCGCGAGTATGAAGATCTGTCGTACCAGGAGATAGCAAGTCTTCTGGATTGTCCTGCCGGCACGGTGATGTCGCGCCTGGCGAGAGCGCGTTCGAAGCTGCGCGGGCTCCTCTCGCCGGCAGCGTGAGCAACTGGCAGCAGTTCGGCGGCAAGCGCAGATGATTTCCATACGCTGCACGCCATTCCTCAGGCAAACTCGCGGAAGCGCGATCCGGGCTTGCCACAGAGACGGAATCGGATCAGAGTGGGCCGCCTGGAGAGCTCCCAGGCGGCCCACTCTCACGTTTACATCCCGTTCTCGTTCGCAGCATCGGGACGAACCACGCGGTAGCTCGCGTTGCCCTGCGACCAGACCAGCAGCAGCAGATCCTTGCCCGCATTGGCGTGCGCCTCGTTGACAAACTGCTGCGGTGACGACACTGTATGCCGATCTACCTCGAGGATCACATCTCCCGGAGCCAGCCCCGCGTCGTCTGCCGGGCTAGCCGGGCGAACCGTCTCGACCGCAACTCCCTGCACCTCGGTGGGAACGTGAAGCTGCTGCCGCACATCCGGCGTCAACTCCGCAACCGCGAGGCCCAGCTTGCCGCTCTTCGGAGCGCCGGCGCCATCGTTGCTCGCTATCTCCGCGCCGTCCTTGTGGAACTCGCCTACCTTCACGCTCACCGTCTGCGGCGAGCCATTGCGAAGGATCCCAAGCTCGATCGTCGTGCCCGGAGCATCCTCGCTCACCGCAACCTGCAGCGCGCCGCCATTCACAATCTTCTGACCGTTCAGCTGATCGATCACGTCCCCGTTCTTCAACCCCGCGCGGCTCGCCGGCGAGTCCGGTGTGACCTGTGCCACAATCGCCCCCGTCGCCTCCTTCAAGCCGAAGAAGCTCGCGTTCGCCGGCGTCACGTCGTTCATGCTGATCCCCAGATAGCCGTGATGCACCACGCCCGTCTTGATCAGCTGCTCCGCCGTCGCCCGCACAATCTGCGACGGAATCGCAAACCCCGCGCCCGCGAACGATCCGCTGTTGGTCACAATCGAGGTGTTGATTCCGACCAGCTCGCCATGCGCATCCACCAGCGGACCGCCCGAGTTGCCCGGATTGATCGCCGCGTCGGTCTGAATAAACCCGCCCGGCTTCCGCGCATCCTGCGAGTAAGGATCCTGCCGGTTCACCGCGCTCACAATGCCCCGCGTCACCGAAAACTGAAAGTAGCCGAACGGGCTTCCGAATGCCAGCACAGTCTGCCCGGGCTTTAATTGCGTCGAGTCGCCCCAGGCGATGCTCGGCAGATTGGTTGCATTCACCTTGATCACCGCGAGGTCGGTCAGCTTGTCCGCGCCGATCAGCTTCGCCGTCATCACCCGGCGATCGTTCAGCGTCACGCGGATCTGCACCGCGCCGTTGATCACATGGTTGTTGGTCACGATGTACCCATCGGGCGAGATGATGATCCCGCTGCCGATGCCGTGCTCAAGCTGCTGCTGCTGCGGCGCCTGCCTGCCCTGCCCCTGCTCATTCCCCCGCCCGAACCCGAAGAACTGAGCGAAGCCGGGCGGCAGTCCCTGAATCTGACCTTGGCCTTGATCCTGTCCCTGCTGCGACTCGTTCTCGCTCGTCTCCTCCTCGCCGCCGCCGCGCGAGGTCACCGCTACGTTCACCACCGCAGGCGTTACCCGCGCCGCCACCGCCTCCATCGCATCGTCAAGCGACACCAGCGGCGCCACGCTTTGATCGTTCAGCGGTGCAGGCGAGGAAATCATTGCCGCGTGCACGCCGTTGTGCAGGAAGAACAGCGACCCGGCCAGAGCCAAGGTCGCAATCGCGCCGGCAGGAATGGCCGCCCGGCCCAGCTTCGCTACTAATTGATTAGTTGAAAACGACATAAGAATCCCTCACAAGGTTGAGCTGCTTGGTTAAAGTTGAATAATCAGCCAGCCTGCCTCGGTAGGCACAGCGGCATACGAAGGAAAAAACTCTTGTTCCGCCGAAGACGCACTGAAACCAGGCGCAAACACTGCGGGCTGCGCTTCTACCCGGCCTGCGCTCCAATCGCTCCAAGAGGTCGACGAGGTCGACAACACCAGCCATGCTTGTCTCTGCCGCAGCCTGCCGCGATCAGCAAGCTTGGCGCGCAAGACGTGCCCCGAACCGGCGGGCAGCCCATGGGCCGCACCGGGACGCTGCTTCGACAGGTCGCGGTTTGTTCGCTTCCGTTCGACCGCACCCGGCATCGAGGCCTTCAGCAGAACCTCACGCGCCGATCCCGCACCATTTAGGTTCCGCGTCATTCCCAGCTCGCGTGCCGGCGAATGTGCGGCCGGACGGAACACCACCGGTTGAAATCCCACTGGCGCCAGGCCCTGCGCCTCGCTCGCGACGGATCCACTCTCCGCGGTAAACGAAACAACCTGCGGGTATCGTGCAAGCTCGGCCGCACCGCCCAGCAGCCCTACAGCAAGCGTACCCAGCACAAGCCGCCCCAGCCTCGGACTCATGGCGTCGCCGCGCAGCAGAATGCGATGCACCCGGCAGGCAAGTTGCGACTGTCTCTCCCAGGCGCCAAGGGAAAGCGCCGCCGCGCGCCGCCCAAGTCTGCGCTCCGCCAGACTCGTCAAACACGTCGCGTAGGCCTTCGGCGCCTTGGTCCGGCGCAGTACGTTATCGTCGCAGGCAAGCTCTCGTTCCAGGCACAGCCGCCGCTCGATCCAGATCAGGGCGGGGTTCAAAGGAAACAGAACCAGACCCAGCTTCTGCATCAGGTTCCACCACTGATCGGCTCGCTCGAGGTGGCCGAGTTCATGCAGCACAATCTGCTCGAGCTCGGTCGCCGTTAACCGCGAAAACATATCCCTGGGAATCAAAATCCTGGGCGCAACGAAGCCAATCACGTTTGGACGGTCGACCTCGCCCGACGTGCACAGCTCGACCCCGCGCAGCCGGACCGCCGCGCCCGCAGCCTCAAGCCCGCACACATCCAATGCCGCAAAAGAATCCTCGAGCGCCGACCCGCCCACCGGCACGGCGCGCTTCCCTATGCCTCGCAGCTTCACTGCCCCGACCGCCAGATCCACCGCGCGCACCGCCGACAGCACCATCCACAGCCCCGCAATGACCAGACTCCAGCGGGCATCCACATGCATCATCGCGCCCCGTCCGCTGCTCCTGACTGAGGTGTGCCACAGAGACATAGGAAGCAGCGGCAGCAGAGCCAGCACGCCAAACACCGCCGACCACAGCGCGAAGCGCATCGCCGCGGTCGTCTTCGGCACGATGCGCAGACACAAGCCGGCCCCGGCAGCCAGCACCGCGCCCTGCCAGAGCTCTGAGACAGCCGAGCTCGCCGCAACCCGTGAAAGAGCCTCGACGCTCCAGAGCACGCCGCCCGCGATCAGCTTCCAATCCATCGCTGCGGATGCCGTCATGCTTCCTCCCGGCGGTCATCCACCGCAGCCGCAATCGCACTCTTCAGACGCTCCAGCTCCTCGGGCGTGACCTCATCGTCGCCCAGCATCGACAGCAGCAGCCGTTCGCGCGAGTTGCCGAAGAACCGCTGCATCATATGCCGCATCTCCGACCGCCCCGCCTCCTGCTCCGCCACGCACGCGCTGTAGATGAAGGCGCGGCCCTCTTGCCGGTGCCGCACATACCCCTTCTGCTCGAGAATGCGGATCGTCGTCAGCACCGAGTTATAGGCCAGCGCAGCACCCTCGGGCATCGCCGCCACCAGGTCGCCCACCGCCGACGCACCCCGCGCCCACAGGATCTTCATCAGCCGCAACTCAGCTTCGGTCAACGTGATGGACTTCTTAGGAGGCATATCGCAGTCAACAACTCCACTCGCAACACAATCATTCAGACGAGCAACTAATGCATTAGTTAGCAAGGTTCGGTGGTTCCTGCGAAGAACGATCTATTCCGCATCGCTTGCCTGCGGCATCGAGCGACCAGTGACTCCTGTGCTCTAACCGTCAACTTTCCCAGCAGTTCATGTCCAGGTCGCCAATCTCAGAGGTCCACTTATCCAACTTGCTCCACGTAACTTGCTTCTGGGGCTGCAACCTGAGGACGTAGGAGTGACCGGCGGTGGTGTCGCAGCAGAGCGGGTATGGCATTCACCTGCAATCAATCGGCGGCGCACCTCTGATTCTGCCGTAGGCTGGAGCAAGGCCCCAATGTCTGCGCTTACTGATTTTTCATCCCTCGTGGCAACGCTCTATGAAGCAGCTTCCGATCCTGAACAATGGGAACGCTTTCTCGACAACTTCTATCGAGCCATGGATGGCACGCATGGAGCTCTGACCGCGGTCGCCGCGAAGCCGGAATGCACGAAAGTCGTGCTGCAAGGCTACAGCGACTCCGAGGTGCGCGCCTATGCCGACTACTACTCGCAGTGTGATGTGGTCGTGCGGGCAGGCCTCGATACGATGAAGCGGCAAAGCCAGTGGATCGGCCCGCTCGAGGAGATTCTGCCGTATCGTGAACTGGAAGCAAGCGAGATCTACAACGATCACTATCGTCAGATGGACATGCACTACGCGTCGTGCCTGATGATTGGAGAGACAGGACCGTATGCCGCTCTCGGCCTGGCCGCGTGGCGTCCCCGGTCGAGCGGCCCATTTCGCCCGGAGCAGCTTCACTTGACCGAGCTGCTCGCGCCTCACCTGAAGCAGGCCTTCCAGCTTCATGCCAACCTGACCAGCCTGCGTGTGGAGAGGGAGGCCTTCCACTCCACACTGGACGCGACCGCCGCCGCCGTGCTCGCGCTTCGATCCGACGGGCGCATTCTCACCGCCTCCCTGCCGGCGGAAGCAATGCTCAGCCGAAAGGAGGTCCTCCGCCGTCACGACGGAAGGTTACACGCTGTCGATCCGGAGAGGAATCGCATCTTGCAGCACCTTATCGATTGTGCTGCCCGCGTCGGCGATTTGAAGCTCGGAGATCCTGCCGGCACGCTTGTACAGCCCGGTGGTTCGCTCCTGTTGCCCATGGCCGGCAAACCGCTGGCGTTGCAGGTGCGGGTTCTGCCTGCGCGTTCGAGCCGGGCGCTCACGGGAGTGAATCCCGCCGTGCTGGTCTTTATCGCAGACCCGGGCGCCGTTCCTCCCAGCCGCGCGCGCATCCTGCAGGAGTTGTATAGGCTCACACCCATGGAATCGAGACTGGCTGACCTCTTCCTGCAAGGCCGGGAGTTGAAAGAGGCGGCCGAGGAGCTGAAGCTCAGTTACGCGAGCACTCGATTTCATCTGAAGCAGATCTTCCGCAAGACCAATACCACCCGGCAGACCGAGCTGCTTCGGTTGCTGCTTGCCATCCCGGCCCAGGGTTGAATCTGAGGTTCGGAAGCTGCGGAATAGTTGACCTGTCCCCTTGGCGCGTTGTGAGCGCTAAGAGCGGTTCTCCAGAGGGTGTACACCAAACCAGCGCGTCATTCTGAGCGAAGCGAAGAATCCCCGCATTTTTCTCAACGCCGCACCGGTGTATACCTAAAGGAAAACTGGCCTAATATACGCGGCGCCCACTGCTCTTCGACGAGTTACGCAAAGCGCTTTACGGCGCCTAAAAGTCCAAGCAGACCTGTTCCCAAGAGACCGAGGCTGGAGGGTTCGGGGACGGCGGAAAGATTCGACTCGACACTTGCCGTGCCGGTATACGTGCCAATTGGCGTGTCTCCAGCAACGAGGAGACCGCCGAAGCTGGCATCGAACAGAGGGTTCGAGATCTTAAGTGCATAACGTGGAATAGTTCCATCAGCACTGGAACTGCTCTCAATGAACAGAGTCTGCGGTTCAAAAGGCTGATAGGTAAACTCGGCTGGCTGGTAAAAGGAATCTAGGAGGGGCTGGTCGTTCGTTACAGCGGTGACCAACTGCACACCGGAAGTGAAGCTGCTGTAGTCCTGCGAAGGGTCGAACGTCACAAGAAAGATCAGGTTCGCGAAGTGCGTCTGATCGAGGTTCGCGTAGACCTCCACGTTGAAAGTTTGAAGGTTGTCCGCGCGTGCGCAGAGACTGGTCGACGCCATGGCTGCAAGTACGATGATCGAAATGAGACGCATTTAGGCTCCTGGTGTTTGCTGTGTGTCCTCACAATAGTTCGCCTCTCGCAACGACAGCGCTCCCATCTGGGAGCTTTCCAGGAAGTGCCCGCCGAGCCGGCATCCGCGCCTCCGGACTGTATCAGCGGCCAGTATTGCCGAGGGGCAAGGTAGCTCCCACATGGGAGCTGTATCGAGCTGTGCGTACGACTAAAGTGGCAGCAGATTCACAGACACAAACTTCAGGCCCATAGGTATCCCTCGATGCGCACCGGTTCCCTTGTAGCAACCGCCCTCCTTCTAGCCGCCTCCACTCTCACCGTTCACGCAGAGCCCATTACCTACACCGAGTCCGGCCTCCTCTCCGGTACGTTGGGCCGGAATTACTTTCTTGATGCGTTGGTGACCATCACCGCGACGGGCAACACCAACTCCGTCGTGAATGACGGCGGTGGGACCTACTCCATCGTTCTGCCCGCTGAACTTACGGTCGCCGGGATCGGGAGTACCACGTTCAAAGACACCATGGACTTCTCCGTCAACCAGACAAATCACCTGGCTGGTGTGGGCGACGTTACGCAGAATGCCGAGCTTCTCTCGACCGCTGTCAGAGGGTCCGCGTTCGGAAACTACAATCTTCAATCGTCCATCGGCCCCATCAACGGGGAAGCAATCTACAGCTCTGATGTTTTCGCCAGAACCGGTCTTGGATTATTCAATATCGAGGGCGACGATGGATCCACATTCCAGGCCGTGGCAAGCTCCCCCGCAGTGCCCGAGCCTTCGAGCCTGGTTCTGCTGGCAACAGGATTGCTTGGCGCTGCGGGAGCCACACGCCGCAGGTTTCTTCGTTCCTAGAAACCAAGGGACTCGGTCCTGTGATGAAAGCACCTGCTCCATTGCGGTTTGCTGTTCTGCGTTGAGATCCGTCCACGTTGCGGCGTGGGCGGCTCGATTCAACCCGGAAACCCGGACCACAGAGGGGGGTAAACTCCGGAACCGGCACCCTCCTGCGCCAGGGTCCAGGCCTGCTCGGCATGGTCAACGCTTATCCTGAAGAAGACCTCCATTCCGCAGATTAGTAATGGTATGTCTGAGTGGGGGAAGCTCGTAAAGCCTGCCGAACCGCAGGATCAACCCAGAAGAAACCGCCGCCTTCGAAAGCCAGGCAGCCTCGGCTCCATTCCACAAAATCCTTCAAACTTCTCTATATAAGTTGAAACCGGGTCGTAGTATCGTCGCTTACCATGGTGGCCGACGACGCGATAGACCTGCGCTCCGCGCTCGAGAACAACGAGATCGTCCCCTACTTCCAGCCTCTGGTAGAGCTGCGCACCGGTCTGCTCCATGGCTTCGAGGTGCTCGCCCGCTGGCAGCACCCCCAGCGCGGCCTCATCCCGCCCAACGAGTTCATCCCCGTCGCCGAAACCAACGGCCTGAACGGCCTGCTCACCGGAAGCCTCCTGCGCACCGTCTTTGCGGCGGCGAAAGACATCCCGCAGCACCTCACCTTCGCAGTCAATATCTCTCTCACCCAGCTCACCGACCTCTCCCTGCCTCGCCACATCCGCGCCGCCGCCGACCAGGCTGATTTTCCCCTCACCCGCCTGATCCTTGAGATCACCGAAAGCTCCCTGGTCGGCAACACCGAACACGCCTACCGCATCGCCAGCGAACTGAAGGAGCAAGGCTCGCGGCTCGCGCTCGACGACTTCGGCACCGGCTACTCCAGCCTCCGGCATCTGCAGATGCTGCCCTTCGACGAGCTCAAGATCGACGCCAGCTTCGTTCGCGCCATTACCCACACCCGCGAGAGCCGCAAGATCGCCGCCGCCATCATAGGTCTCGGCAACAGCCTCAGCCTGACGACGGTCGCCGAAGGCGTGGAGAACCAGACTCTGGCCGACATCCTGCTCTGGCTGGGCTGCGATCTTGGGCAAGGCTGGCTGTATGGGCGTGCGGTCCCCCCGGATCAGCTGCCGGAGGCTGCCGCCTTGAGGCAATCGCCCTCTCCCGCCTCGGCCTCCGAGCCGCGCGCCGCTGCCACGCGCTCCAACCTGCCGCTGCGCCTGGAGGGTCTGCCTACCCTGCGTCTGGCCCAGCTCAACGCCATCTACGACGGTGTGCCGGTGGGGCTTTGCTTCCTCGATCGCAACCTGCGCTACGTGAGCGTGAACAAGCGCATGGCCGAGATGAACAACCTTCCCGTCGCCTCGCATCTTGGCCGCTACTTCGCCGAGGTCCTGCCCGGCCGGTTTCCCCAGTCCGAGCTTCATCTGCAACGCGCCCTCGACGGCGTAGCCACCACCGGTCTTGAAATCTGTCTCCCTGCCTCAGGCGCCGCCGGCGCCGCCCGCACCTGCCTGATCTCGTATCAACCCGCACGCGATGAGGTTGAGGAGGTGATCGGCATCTCGATCTCGCTGGTGGATATCAGTCTGCGCAAGCAGGCCGAAGAGGCGCTTGCCGAAAGCGAGGACCACTACCGCAACACCGTCGAGCTGAACCCCCAGATTCCCTGGACCGCAGACTCCGGCGGAGCCATCCTAGACGTCAGCAGAAAGTGGCTGGAGCTCACCGGCCTCACCAAAGATCAGTCCCTCGGCACAGGCTGGCTGAGCGTTCTGCATCCTGACGATCTGGCGCCCACGCTCCGCGTCTGGAACGAAGCCGTGCGTACCGGAACCCCGATCGACACGCAATACCGGATCCGCCGCTCCGATGGGGCGTGGCGCTGGATGCGGGCCCGGGCCGCGCCGCGGAGGACCGAATCGGGCGGAATTCTGCGCTGGTATGGCTCGGTGGAAGACGTCGACGACCAGAGGAAGGCCGACGAAGCGCTGCGGCTCAGCGAGGCTCGCCTCCACGCCGTCTTCAACGCTGTGCCGGTCGGCCTGCTCATCGCCGATGCTCCGGACGGCCGGGTGGTGATGAGCAACCCTCGCGCCGACGCCATCCTCGGGTCGCGCCGCGCGGCGGTCGCGACCATCGACGAATATCGGCGCTCCGGATCCGTGCGCCGCGACGGAACCATCGTCGAAGCCAAAGAGTACCCTCTCGCGCGGGCCATTCTGCACGGCGAGACCACCGGCCCCGAAGAGATCCTCTACCAGCATCCGGAAGGAACCTGCAGTTGGATCAGCCTCACCGCGGCCCCCATCCGGGACTCCGACTTCCATATCACCGGCGGCGTCGTCGCCATCCGCGACGTCGGTCCCGAAACCCGCGAATCGGACGACCAGGGAGCGAAACACCTTGGACCCGAGGTCGCCGGCCCCCACTCCAATCCCCATAGGCGGCAGTTCGGCGCCCCGCCCATACTCAAACCGGCACGGAAGAAGCCGGCCAGTGCAAAAAACAAACCTGAGGCCAACTGAATACGCAAAGATCGATGGCCGCTCATGAACATCTTCGCCGAAGAATCTCGCCTTACAGCTTGCTAGAATAAACACCAGGAATGCATCGGCAGCACGCAAAAGTTGACAAAACCGTGTGCCGGAACAGCAGCAAATTTGACTCAGTATCCCAGGCTCAGAGGGAGACCCTCCCAGGAGCTGTTCGCCAATCGCGATTAAAACACGCTTGTCCACCGCGCGAGGTCCAAGCTTAAGTCGAATGGTTCGAAGAATTTGCGCAAATATCGGGGAGGGGAGGGGGGTACATGCCAGTAGCCAAGGTCACCATCGAACTCGAGATCGCTCACGCGCGGTCCCTCAAAGATCGACGGCAGGTCGTGCGATCGATGAAGGACAAACTCCGCCAGGGCTTCAACGCCTCGGTTGTGGAACTCGATGCCGGCACGGTCTGGAATCGAGCCACTCTGGGTATCGCCGTCATCTCCCCCTCCACCCCCTATCTCACCGGCCAGCTGGAACAGATCGACCGCGCGGCACATCGGTTGGCAGCTCAATTGAGCGCCGAAATCATTGATTCTTATGCAGAGTTCCTCACCGATGCCGCGGAGACCAATCTGTTGTTGACGTAGTCTTGGATCGAAAGCGTTAGGTCGAACGCCTCGACTTTGATATCCTCAAGGGTCGGACCCAGTCCATATCCTATGCCCGAGCAACGAGCCAGAACTTACCATCGCAACCGAGTCGCCCAGACCTTCTCAGAAGAGATCGGAGCCATGCTCGAAGGCGAGCTGTCCGATCCCCGCATCGCTCCCAGCTATGTGACCGACGTCGTGCTCGCTCCCGGAGGAAAGTCCGCGCGCATCTTTGTGGCCGTGCACGGGAACGAGGAGGAGGAGGCTTCGACCTTGGAGGGCCTCACCACCGCCAAAGCCTACATTCGCTCACAGCTCCGCGACCGCATGGGGGTACGCCACGTCCCCGAGCTCAGTTTCGCGATCGACCGCTCGGAAAAGATGACGGGACGGATGGAAGAGCTTCTCGCACGCACCCGCAAGCGCGATCGTAGGCGGGCCGATGCGGAACAGACCATGTCAGCGGCTGCAAAATCATGACTCTAGAATCACAATCTCAGATCGTTCAGGCTCGCGATCCTTCCACTTCCGCTGCCCAGATCGAGCAGCTGTTGGAGGCCTTTCGCTCGCAGAACCGGTTTCTACTCACCTCGCACGCTAGGCCCGACGGAGACGCGATCGGTTCGGTCCTCGCGCTCGCGGAGGTGCTTGATCAGCTCGGTTGTCACACCGATATCGTCTTCGCCGATCCCATACCGGACATCTACCGTACGCTCCCCAACCTCAGCCGCATACACCATGCACGTTCAGCCGATCATGTAGATCCGAATCCAGACACCTGGGCGATCCTTCTCGAGTGCGATGGGATCGACCGGACCGGGCTGCATGGTCTAGACGGCCGCACGCTGATCAATATCGACCATCATGCCAGCGGGCGACCCTTTGCCGCCGTAAATTGGATCGACGAGAACGCCTGCGCGGTCGCCGCTATGGTCTATCGCATCGCGGTGGCGGCTCAGGTCGAGATCACGCCATCCATGGCCACCTGTCTTTACACCGGCATACTTTCCGACACGGGCGGCTTTACTTACTCCAGTACAAGCACAGACACCTTTGCCCTGGCGCACGATCTGTCCTCCCGCGGAGCCAATCCCAGCCAGATCGCCCGCGACATCTACTTCTCAAACCCGGCAAGTAAGATCCGCCTGCTAGGGAAGGCCCTCTCCAATCTGCAGTGTGACGGGGACCTCGCGTGGACCTGGATCACCGAGCAAGAGATGGAAGGCATAGGCGCGGTCGCGGAGGATTGCGAAGGAGTCGTCAACTATCTGATCAGCATCGCGGGAGTGGAATCGGCTGTCTTCCTCCGGGAGGTAGCCGATGCGAGCCAGTTCCGCCTCAGCATCCGGAGCAAAGGCAAGGTTGACGTCGCCCGCGTAGCTGAGCACTTTGGGGGAGGAGGACATCGCAGTGCAAGCGGATGCACTCTGGACGGCCCTCTCACGGCAGCGACTGAGCGTATTCTCAGACAGTTGCGAACAGGACTCTGCTAACCTTGCCTCTCTCGTTGCTCCAAATGGATGCCATGCCGCAATCTGCCGAAGTTGTTGCCGCGGAGAATCGGTCGTTCGCCGCATGGTTCCGTCAACAGCTCCCTGATGCCATGACAGTGAGGGAGTTCGCAATCCTTATAATTGTGTCCATCTTTCTGCTGCTCTACGGTCTCGTTCCGATGTTCGGGGGCGATCAGCTTGGTCTCGTGGGGGCGGACGAGCCGAGATACGCGCAGGTTGCGCGCGAGATGCTGGAGGCGCACTCGGACGTCTGTCACGAAGTGGATGCGAAGATGTTTCCGCACAGTCTTCGTTGGAAAGATATCCGCAGTTCCGTTCGGTGCATCGCCGGGGGCACGATCACGCCTCTGTTGTACGGCAAGCCGTGGCTGGAGAAGCCGGCGCTTTACTACTGGCGCGCGATGAGTTTCTTCAAGGAGTTCGGCATCTCGGACTGGACCGCTCGTCTGCCGTCCTCGTCAGCGACTCTGGCTCTGGTCGTTCTCGTCTTCCTGCATATGCGGCGGTTTCGCCCCGGCGGGCATTTGGACGCAGCTCTCATCACCACCTCTTGCATTGCGATTGTAAGCTTCGCGCGAGGAGCTTCGACGGACATGCAGCTGGCGGCGCCCTTCTGCATCGGAATGCTTGGCTGGTACGCCTGGTATGAGACGGGCAAAAAGTTCTGGCTCTTCGACCTTTACTTCTTCGGTGCCGCAGCTACCCTCGCCAAGGGCCCGATTGCTCCGTTTCTCGCGCTCAGTGTCATTCTCCTCTTTGCGGGACTTCGGCGCGAGTGGTCGGTGCTGCGGCGCACTATCTGGCTTCCTGGAGTGCTGCTTTATCTGGTCATGGTTCTCCCCTGGTATATCGCGGTGCAGAGGAGTAATCCGACCTTCTATCGCTTCTTCCTTTTGGAGCATAATCTCGAGCGATTCGCCACCAACCGGTATCAACATCACCAGCCCTTCTGGTACTACTTTGCCGTTCTTCTCATCGGGTTGATGCCCTGGACCGTGATGGCGGTACGCGCGCTCGTGGACTCAGTTGAGGTCTCCATTGCCGAGTGGAAGGTGCGTCACAACCCCCAGCGTTATCTTGGACACACTCGCGCGGGCGATGCGTTTCCTGAGTTCCTTGTGCTCTGGGCTCTTTTCCCGATCGTCTTCTTTTCCTTCTCTGGATCGAAGCTTCCTGGATACATTCTGCCTTCCATTCCTCCCCTCACCATCTTGACCGCGGATTACTTGAACCGCGTACGCCGCCAGGGATTGCCGCAGTGGCTGTTATGGTCGCATGCAGGGATATGCGGCCTGCTAGTCTTCGTTCTCGTTCTCGCGCCGCAGCATATGAAGTACGAGACGCTGGTGCCGTCGGCCCAGTGGCTGTCGATTGCCGGCCTCGCCGCGGTGTTCTTCGGAGCAATCGTGTTTTTGGTGGTACGCCGGTGGGGCGTATCTCAGGTCTGCAATGCCACCCTTGTGCCGATCCTTGCAATGCTGGTCTTCCTGCTTGGCTTTTACGGCAAGGAGCTGGACATCAACTACTCGGCTCGTCCGCTTGCCCGCGAGATCCAGCAACATGCTCCGGACGTTAAGCTCGTGGCTACCGATGAGATCAAGCGAGACATGGACTACGGTCTAGCCTTCTATCGCAACCAGCCGATGATCCACTATGCCAAGGACGGCGTGCCGGCATCGGAGCACATCCTGGTCATTCGCTCCAACGACACGGCGGACCTGGAACACTGGCTGGCGGGTAGAGTCTATGAGCCGCTGTTCCTGTATGAATCGCAGGGTCTCGAAGTGTATCGGGTCAGCGCGCTGCCGTAACTGATCCGAGACCAGGGTGCGTCTTGCGGGTATCTGCATGAGTCTAATTCCTATAAGCTCGACGCATACTTGTAGCCGACATGACAGTGGCGACCCAACTCGAGATCCTGGACCTTCGTCACTTCTCCGCGCGTCAACTGCGGCCGCTGCTCGAGACCGAGGCACGCGTCTGGGAGAGAAAGCTGCGCTGGAACTACCGGAGCTCGACAGATCTGCTGCTGCAGTACCTGGACTCGCGCATTCTCCCCGGCTTTGTGGCGCTCGAGAAGGGACGCGTTTGCGGCTTTACGTTCTGCGTGTACGAAGGACATAAGGCGGTGGTGGGGGATGCGTTTGCGATGGCCAATGAGCCTGGGCAGGCCTTGTCCATCTCGCAGACTCTTCTGCATCAACTGCTGCAGCTTCTGGAGCACTCTCCTGGCATTCGACGAATCGAATCGCAGCTTCTGCTGTACGAGTCGGGTTCGGTGGATGAAGTCTTCCTGAAGTCTGGATTCGCGATGTACCCGCGGCTCTTTATGGAGTTCGATCTTAAAGGCCACGATTCGCGCGAAGCTGCAGGTGAGCATCGTGCGCAAGAAGTGCCGTCCTATGGGGTGGAACTGATGCGGTGGACGGGAGATCACTATCAGACGGCCGCGGAGCTCATCCATCAGGCGTATACAGGGCACATCGACGCGCAGATCAACGATCAGTACTGTTCGCTGCACGGCTCGCTGCGGTTTCTGCACAACATCGTGCGGTTTCCCGGATGCGGCGTCTTTGATGCGGACTCGTCGTGGATCCTCAAGGACAAGAGCAGCGGGACGCTCATCGGGATGATTCTGTGTTCCCGGGTTGCGAACGATGTTGCGCACATCACGCAGCTTTGTGTGGCTCCGGCTTTTCGCGGCCGAGGGCTCGGACGCATGCTGCTCAGACATTGTGCGAGGCAGCTTGCGCGCACAGCTTTTTCGGCGATCACCTTGACGGTGACGGAGGCGAACCGCCAGGCCGTTGGACTCTATGAAGAGCTTGGGTTTTTTACGCGGCATCGGTTTGATGCCATGGTGATGGACAAAGCGTAGGTTGGCTGCGTGCGTCCGCTGTCATTCGACGTGGTAGTTCGGGGCTTCGCGGGTGATGATGACGTCGTGGACGTGCGATTCGCGCAGGCCGGCGTTCGAGATGCGGATGAAGCGGGCGTTGGCCTGGAGGTCGGCGATAGTGGCGCAGCCGAGATAGCCCATGCCGGAGCGCAGGCCGCCGACGAGCTGGTAGACCATGCTTTCGAGCGGACCGCGATGGGGGACGCGGCCTTCGATGCCTTCGGGGACGAACTTGGCGAGGCGATTGGAGCTGGGGGACTCACGGGCGGTGAGCGACGGACGCTCGGTGCTGGCAGCGTCGGTCATATCTTCCCTGCCCTGAAAGTAGCGCTCGCCTCCGCCCTGGGCCATCGCGCTCAACGAGCCCATGCCGCGGTAGGCTTTGAAGCTTCGGCCCTGGTAGAGGATGGTCTCGCCGGGGCTCTCGTCGACGCCCGCGAAGAGCGAACCCATCATGACAACCGAGGCTCCGGCGGCAATGGCTTTGGTGACGTCGCCCGAGTACTTGATGCCGCCGTCGGCGATGATGGGGATATTGCGCTCGCGGCCGGCGCGGAAGGCTTCTGAGATGGCGGTGATCTGGGGCATACCGGCTCCGGTAACCATGCGGGTCGTGCAGATGGAGCCTGGACCGATGCCGACCTTGACCGCATCCGCGCCGGCGTCCATCAGGGCTATGGCCCCCTCGTAGGTCGCGATATTGCCGGCGAGGACGTCGATCTGTGGGAAGTTTTTCTTGATCTGAGATACGGCTTCGAGGACGCGGGAGGAGTGGCCGTGGGCGGAGTCGATGGCGAGAGCGTCGCAGCGGGCGGCGACCAGGGCGGCGGCCCGTTCGAGGAAGTCGCCGGTGGCTCCGATGGCTCCGGCGACGCGGAGGCGGCCCTGCGAGTCCTTGGAGGCGTTCGGGTACTTGAGCTTCTTCTGGATGTCCTTGACGGTGATGAGGCCTTTGAGCTCGTAGTCATCGTTGACGACAAGGAGTTTTTCGACGCGGTGCTGGTGGAGGATCTGCTCGGCCTGCTCGAGGGTGGTGCCTACGGGGACGGTGATCAGGTTTGCCTTGGTCATCACCTCATCGATGCGGAGGTCGGTGCGGGAGACGAAGCGGAGGTCGCGGTTGGTGAGGATGCCGACGAGCTTCTTGTTCTTGGTGACGGGAACGCCGGAGATCTTATAGCGGCGCATGACCTCGAGTGCGTCGGCGATGGGCTGGTCGGGGTCGATGGTGACGGGGTCGACGATCATGCCGGATTCGGAGCGTTTGACCTTGTCGATTTCGCCGGCCTGCTGGTCGATGGTCAGGTTGCGGTGGACAACCCCCATCCCCCCCTGCTGTGCCATGGCGATGGCAAGGCGCGATTCGGTGACGGTGTCCATGGCGGCGGACAGGAGCGGGGTATTGAGGGTGATGTTGCGGGTGAGCTGGGTCTGGGTGCTGACCTGGGTGGGGACGACATCGCTGTATGCGGGGACGAGGAGGACATCGTCGAAGGTCAGAGCTTCTGGTACGGGGGAGCTGATCATAATTGAATGCCAGTCTATCGCTGATTGGGGTGCTGTGAGGCCGGGTCTGCTCGAAGCTCGGAGAGGACGAATGCTCGGAGTTCGGCGATGCAGGTCCGCAGCAAGCTGCGTTCGTTCTCCCCCAAGGGTATGGGCTCTTCGTAGCGGGCATCGCCGGCGTAATCCGAGAGCCTTTCCAGTTGGAAAGCGCAGACCGGCAGATGCAGTCGCAACGACTCGACACGTTTTCGCAAGGATACGAGGTCGTGGCCGAAGGGGTGATTGCCCTCGCGATCCGCGATCAGCGCCTTGTAAAGCTTTTCGACCGCCTGCTGCGCGTGAAAGCCAAAGCCGCTGTGGGGAAGCGGAAAAGCCAAGGCTGCTTCGTCGTCAGAGGAGGCGCGCAGCAGCTGCCTGGTCGATGAAGCCGGTTTGGCGGTCAAACAGGAGCACTCCTTCCTTCTTCACTTCCGACTGCAGGGAGGCCGGCGAATCGGCCTTCTGTTTCTCCTGGTCCACGTCGTAGATCAAGAGGTCTATATCCATCCAAACGTCGAGGTCGGCTCTCCAGAGCGGCCGCCGGTCGACGGTGCGGTCGTATTTGTCCACGATCACGGCCAGATCGAGGTCGCTGTCGGCTCGGTGGTCTCCGCGCGCTCGCGATCCGAAGGCCAGGACTTTTACAGGGTTCGCCCGATGGATGATCTCTTCGACCGCATAGAGGATTTTCTTCAGAGTCACCTTGCCGTCGTCCCCGTGAGGCGGAAACGTTCTACGCTCCTCAACTGTCTGCGGCATGGTTGATCCTCCCAGCTTCAGTTTACCGTGAGCTATCCGCGGCCCGCGCTTCCGCTGCCGTGCTGTTGGATACATACACCCCTCCCCCCCCGTCAAAGTTGCGCAAAATATTCGAAGCAAAGACTTTAGCTTTGGACCTCAGTCTGTGCAAAGGTGCGCTTCGGGCAAGAAGAAAGCCCGGCGGTTGGCCGGGCCTGCTCTTTGCTTCTGATTTAATTTTATCAGGCGTGTCAATAGGGTGCATCAGGCTGCATCGGAGGTCGGATGACGCAAGGAGGCAAGTGCCATGACGGGCGGCACAGATACGGTTCAACCTTGACAATGCTTCAGGGATTGCGGTCGGCGATGCGGGTGATTGACATGTTCTTCTTTACAGTAACGTGGGTGTCGAGTTGTGCCAGCGCGATGAGGACGAGTTTCGTGTGTGCTACCCGTCTGGCATTACTATCCGCAGCTGTTCCTGACCGATCAATTCCAGCACACGGTGCTTCACCTCGTCGCGCACTTGCCGCACGTCCTTAATAGGCAAATCCTTAGGGTCGCGGAGCGGCCAGTCGGCTCGACGCAGACCTGGAACATAAGGGCACTTCTCGCCGCACCCCATGGTTACGAGCAGGCTTGCATCGCGTGCCAACTTCTCCGTGAGGAGCTGCGGTTTAGCCGTGGAAAGATCAAGGCCAATCTCGTGCATCACCTCCAGCACTTCAGGGTGAACACGCGGACCCGGCTCCGTCCCGGCAGAGATGGCGCGAGCCTTATGAGGATCGGCGAGCTGGTTGAAGAACGCCGCAGCCATCTGCGAGCGACCGGCGTTGTGTATGCAAGCGAAGATAAAGGTCTGCATTGTGCTCCCTCTCTCAGCTAGTAGCGCAGGCGCAGTTCGCTGCAGCTTCCGAATTCGCATGAGCGTCGCAGCAAACCGGAGCGCAGCACGAAGTCGATGTTTCGGCCTTCTCCGGCAAGTTGTCCTTCAGCACAACGAAAACCTCCCACTCGTTGCCATCGGGGTCCAGAACCCAAGTCTTATCCTGTGTGGCAAAGCAGCAATCGGTTTGCATCTCGTCGCGGGTGATGAGGCCGCGCTGGTGCCATTGCTCGCGAATCGCAAGCACGTCTTCGGTGGAAGCGACCTGGATGCCGAGGTGCGAAAGCGCACCGGTCTCGTTGAATGGGTGCTCGTTGAGAGAGAAGTTGAGAGGCGGGTTGGCAACATCGAACTTGGCATAGCCGGTTCTGACCTTCGCCGGCTCAAGATCGAATAGATTCCGGTAGAACTCGATGCTTTTGGCCAGATTGCGGACGTTAATCGCTACGTGGACTCTTAGGGCTTGAACGGTCATGTTGGCCGCCTCCATATGCGGTTAGGCAAATATATTGCTTGCACAACGCATCTGTCAATGCGAATATATAAGGATATGGCAAAGCGCGATGGATTCAAGATCGAGCGGTTCTTTCAGGCACTCGGAGATCAGACTCGGCTCCGTCTACTCAATCTGATCGGGGAACAGGAGATTTGCGTCTGTTACTTCGTAGAGATTCTGGGTGATCCTCAGCCCAAGATTTCCAGGCATCTTGCCTATCTCCGCAGCGCGGGGATCGTCGCAGCGCGGCGCGAAGGAAAATGGATGCATTACCGGATCGTCATGCCGCCGCACATTGGAGCGGCACAAATACTCAAACAGATCCTCGGTTGGTAAAAGATGAGAAGGCGATGCAGACTGACCTGGCGCGGCTCACCAAAGCCTGCTGCTCTCCGGCAAAGTATCCCCTGCTCGATGGCGCTCCTCTCCCCACAACAATCCAAGAAACATCGTGCAAGATCTGCTAATGTCCACCGCTCCGTACACGCAGGGTCAGAGTTGCGCTCCCGCTGCCCGCAAAAAGCTCTCGTTTCTCGACCGATTTCTGACCCTCTGGATCTTTCTCGCCATGGCGATCGGTGTTGCGGTCGGCTACTTTGTTCCGTCCTCTGCCTGTTTCGTCAACCTCTTTCAGAGCGGTACGACAAACATCCCCATCGCCATCGGGCTCATCATCATGATGTTTCCGCCGCTGGCGAAGGTCCGGTACGAGAAGCTTGGTGAGGTCTTTCGCAACAAGCGAGTGTTGACTCTCTCGCTCGTGCAGAACTGGATCATCGGCCCTGTGCTCATGTTTCTTCTGGCCATCGTGTTCCTCCGCGGCGAACCGGCCTACATGCGCGGCCTGATCTTGATTGGGATCGCCCGCTGCATCGCAATGGTGCTGGTCTGGAACGAGATGGCCGAAGGCGACACGGATTATGTTGCCGGTCTGGTGGCCATCAACAGCGTCTTTCAAGTGCTCTTTTACAGTTTTTACGCGTGGGTCTTCCTTACCGTTCTGCCAAAGTGGTTCGGCTTACAGGGAAGCGTCATCCAGATCGGCATCGGCCAAATCGCGAGGAGCGTTGGTCTTTACTTGGGCGTTCCGTTCGTAGCGGGTTTCCTGACTCGGTACGTCCTGATCCGGGCCAAGGGTGAGGAGTGGTACAGAACCCGCTTTGTACCCCGGATTAGCCCTCTGACCCTCATCGCACTGCTCTTTACGATTCTGGTCATGTTCTCGCTGAAGGCGATCTGATCGTACGACTCCCGCTCGATGTGGTCAGAATCGCGATTCCTCTCGTCATCTACTTCCTCATCATGTTCCTGGTGAGCTTCTGGATGGGCAAGAAGCTGGGGGCCGATTACGCGCAATCGGCAACCCTGTCCTTCACGGCAGCCGGCAACAACTTCGAGCTGGCGATTGCGGTTGCAGTGGCGGTCTTCGGCCTAAGTTCAGGTGAGGCGTTCGTTGGAGTGGTAGGGCCTCTGATCGAGGTGCCAGCCCTGATCGGGCTAGTCAATGTCGCCTTCTGGATGAGACGAAGATACTTCACCTCAGAGGTGACTTCCTTTGCGGTTCGTCCAGTGGAGGATGCTCCTTGATCGTCCTCTATCAGTACGCCGAATTCGTCCTCACAACTCGGCTTGCGGGAGGTTACAGGTACTCCCGATATGGGCAATCCGGAAGCACCTGCAGGTGAGAATCGTACTTTCAAAACGATCGCGATTTCAAACCGAGCTACTAACCAGTAGACGTGAGGCGTTGCTGAGTGGTGGGAAGAGGTGTATCGTAGGTGTTGCGAACGATTTTGTTCCGTCGTAGTATGACCCGCCGTGGACGTGCCGGCTGATTTGACGGAAGAGATGAGTGGGCTGAAGCCCACTTTTTATTTGCTCCAAAATGCATTTGGCGGCATAGGGCAGGCTGGACCGGAAGTTCGTCTATGGCAGTGCAGATCGAGGCAATTCGGGCGATGGCGGAGCGGGTTGCGGCCTCGCATCATCTGGAGCTCGTGGATGTTGAGTTTCAGGGCGGAGGGAAATTTCGCACACTGCGGGTGTTTGTCGAGAAGGACGCAGAGGAGCGGGCCAGACTGGCAGAGCTGGCGGCGAAGGGAGAGCTGGAGGATCTGCCGAAGGGTGTGCCCGTGGAGAGGCTTTCGGGCGTGACGCATGAGGATTGCGCGGTGTTTGCGCAGGATTTTGGCATGGTGCTGGATGTGGAGGATTTGATCCCCGGAGCGGAGTACACGTTGGAGGTTTCTTCGCCGGGGCTGGAACGGAAGCTGGTGCGGGCTGAGGATTTTAGCCGGTTTCAGGGCAGCCTGATTAAGGTACAGACGTTTACGCCGGTGAATGCGAACCGGCATTGGACTGGCAGGCTGGCGAGGTGTGTGGATGGCGTGTTGACGCTGGATCTTTCGGCGGTGAAGCAGAAGGGAAAGGCGAAGAAGGCTGTGGCGGGAATGGAACAGAGCGTGGAGATTGCGCTGGGAAATGTGGAGAAGGCGAATTTAGTGGCGGAGATTTGAAGAGCAGGGTGTAGGGGAGAGGGTGTAGGGAGTAGAAAGCCCGCACGCTGGGCTTCTACGGTGACTCTGGGCTTCTACGGTGACTGAAGATATACGAGTTTCAAGGCGAGCTGAGAGTTCGCTGAAGTTTTGAAGATGAAGGATGAGGGAACGATGGCAAGTGTTTTGTATCAATCGATTGAGACGTTGAGCCGCGACAAGGGCATTGAGCCCGCGGTGGTGGTTGGGGCCGTGGAAGACGCGATTGCGCTGGCGACGCGGAAGTACTACAAGACGCAGGAGAATATGCGGGCGGAGATGGACCGCGAGACGGGCGAGATTCGCGCGTATGTGTTCAAGACCGTGGTCGAGTCGCCGGAGCAGGTGGAAGACGATGTCAACCAGATGACGCTCGACCAGGCTCGCGAGCTGGCACCTGAGGTGGAGATCGGCGGGGAGCTGCGCTTCTATAAAGACACGACGCCGCTGGGGCGGATTGCGGCACAGATGGCCAAGCAGGTGATCTTCCAGAAGGTGCGCGAGGCCGAGCGCGATACGGTGTTCAACGAATACAACCACCGCGCGGGCGAGGTACTGAATGCGACGGTGAAGCGGCTGGAGCCGATGGATGTGATCTTCGACCTGGGCAAGGCGGAGGCGCGGATGCCGAAGCGGGAGCAGAGCAGGCTGGAGCAGTTCTCTGTCGGCGAGCGGGTGCGCGTGGTGCTGCTGCGGGTGGATCGGGCGGCAAAGGGACCGCAGGTGATCGTGAGCCGCGCTGCGCCGGCGCTGGTGCAGAACCTGTTTCAGAGCGAGGTGCCGGAGATCTACGACGGGACCGTGACCATCCGTGCGATTGCGCGGGAGGCCGGGGAGCGGACCAAGATTGCGGTGATGAGCCGGGACAAGGACGTTGACCCGGTCGGCGCGTGCGTGGGGATGAAGGGGATGCGGGTGCAGTCGATTATTCGCGAGCTGCGCGGGGAGAAGATCGACATCATCGAGTACTCGGAGGAGATTACGACCTTTGCCGAGAAGGCGCTGCAGCCGGCGAAGGTGAGCCGGGTTTCAATCACCGACCTTGCGGACAAGCAGATCGAGGTGATCGTCGATGATACGCAGTTGTCGCTGGCGATCGGCAAGAAGGGGCAGAATGTGCGCCTGGCGGCGAAGCTGCTGCAGTGGAAGATCGACATCAAGAGCGAAGAGGAGAAGCGGCAGGAGGTTGAGCAGCAGATGCAGGCGATGGCCGGCGGCCCGACGACTCCGATTGAGCAGGTGACGGAGCTGGGCGAGCAGATTCTCGAGAAGCTGATTGCGGCGGGGATTACGACGGTCGAAGCGCTGGCGGATATGACGCCGGAGCAGCTGGAAGAAGTGCCGGGAATCGGCGAGAAGACCGTCGAGAAGATTTCGGTTGCGGTGCGGCACTACTTCGGCCAGTACGAAGAAGGTGAAGAGCGCCCGGCGGCCATTGCGGCGGCGAGTGAGACGACAGAAGCAGAGGTACAGGAGGGCAGCGTGGAGAAGACACCGGAGGCGATTCTGGCTGAGGAAGCTGGAGTTGGTACGGCAGAGGAAGTAGGCGACGTCTCGACCGAGGATATTGCCGACGCGGAAGATGCGGCGAGCGATGCCTTCAGCGATGCGGATGCGCGCGAGGAGCGGATCGAGCTCGATAACGATACCGTGGACACGCTGGTCGATCAGGCGCAGGAGGTCTCCGATGAGGGGATCGACAACGACGGGCACGATCGTGGTTAGCGAGTTTAGCCGCGCAAAGGATTTTTCTCTGGGATGCAATGGCGGCGATTTCAGGGATAATACCTATAACGAAGAGTCAACCCCCGATGAGGCTGATATGAGCAGCTAAGGGCGCAGGCAAGCGGAAAAGGGACGGATGAGCAAAGTTCGAATCAACGATCTGGCACGAGAACTGGAAGTAAAGAGCAGGCCGATTCTGGATGCGCTTGAAGCGATTGGCGTGTCGGGAAAGACCCACTCCAGTTCGATCGAATCCGACCAGGCCGAGCGGGTGCGGGAGTATCTGAACAACGGCGGCCGGAGCAGCGGCGGCGCGGGACGGCAGGCCGCGGAGCCTAAGCCGAAGTTTGACTTGTCGAAGGTGTCCAAGCCGGGCGATGCGTTGAAGGCGATTCTGGAGCGCAAGCAGGCTGAGGCTGCGGTGAAGGTTGTGCCTCCGCAGCAACGTCCTGCGATCGTTGCGGCTCCGCCGGCGGCTAGCAGTGCGGGTTCTACGGCGCCCCGTGTGGTGGCTGCACCGGCGGCGAGTGTACCGGCTCCAACGCAAAGTGCTACGCCGGCTTCGGGGCAGGCGGTTGCGCCGCGGCGTATTGTTCCGCTGCCGCGGCAGCAGGCAAATATTGTTGCGCCTGCGCCTGCGATCGCGACCAAGCCGCCGGTCGGCCCGGTCATTGCGCGTCCTCCTGTGGTGGTGGCTGCGCCAGCGGCGGCTGCGCCGGCAACGGTGGCGGTTCCGGCTGCGGCAAGACCGGTTGCGCCTGCAGCTCCGGCGGTCGCTGCAGCTTCGCCAGCGGTTTCCACTGCGGCTCCTGCTCCGCCGCCTCTAGCGACCGTGGAGAACTCTTCCTCAGCGCCTGTTGCTTCGGCAGCGGGCAGCGATACGTCGGCCGCCGCGAACGATGCGTCGCCGGTAGCCTCTGCTGCACCTGCCGGACCTCCGGTGCGCCGCGTGATCATGCCGCAGACGGGGCCGCGGCCGATCTACACGGCTCCTCCGGTTGCCGCGGGCACTCCGGCTCGCGGGCGGCCCATCTTTGAGCGGCCTCGGCCACAGGCTCCGGGTGCTCCTGGCGCACGGCCCATGTCGCCGACCGGGCCTGGGGCTCGCCGGCCGATGCATCCGACGCGCACGTTTCCGGGGGGACCTGGAGGTGCGCCGGGACGTCCTGGATTTGCTCCGGGAGCGCCGCGTCCGGGCTTTGGAGCGCGGCCGGGTTTTGGCGCACGGCCGGGCGGAGCGCCTGGGGTAGCGCCGGGGCCGGGCGAATCGCCCACTGGCATGCGTCCTGCGGCACGGCCTGGACAACGCCGCGGCGGACAGCGTTACGAGAAGAGCAAAGAAGGCCCGATGAAGGGCTTCCAACCGCCACCGCGTTTCGGCGGGCAGCAGATCTCGCGGGAGCCGGTGCCGATTACGCGCACGATTACGGTGACCGAGGGAATCAGCGTTAAGGACCTCGCCGAAAAGCTCGATGTTCGCGGGAAAGACCTGATTGCAACGTTGCTCATGAAGGGCGTGTTCGTCACCGTGAATCAGTCGCTTGAGGGCGAGCTGGTGAAGGACGTGGCGCGCAACTTTGGCGCGGATGCGCAGATCATCTCGGTCGAAGAACAGTTGGAGAACGAGGCGATCGAAGGCTTCCTCGAAGACACGACGGGCATGGTCGAGATCAACCGTTCGCCGGTGGTTACGGTGATGGGACACGTCGATCACGGCAAGACTTCCCTGCTCGATGCCATTCGCTCGACCGATGTGGCGGCTGGTGAGGCCGGCGGCATCACGCAGCATATCGGGGCTTACAAGGTTCACGTCACCAAGCCGGACTCACCTGCGTTCGGGCGCGAGATCGTGTTCCTCGATACGCCGGGTCACGAGGCGTTTACCCGGATGCGTGCGCGCGGCGCGAAGATCACCGATATCGTGGTCATCGTGGTGGCGGCGGACGATGGGGTGATGCCGCAGACGCTCGAGGCCATCGACCACGCGAAGGCGGCGAACGTGCCGATCATTGTGGCGGTGAACAAGATCGACAAGCCGGAGGCGAATCCGGATCGCGTGAAGCAGCAGCTGGGCGATCGCGGGCTGGTGCCGGAGGCCTGGGGTGGAAGCACGGTGTTTGTCGATGTGTCGGCGAAGAAGCGGCAGAATCTCGATCTGCTCGAGGAGATGATCTGCCTGGTGGCGGATATTGCATCTCCAAAGGCTACGCCGGAGCGGCCTGCGGTCGGTACTGTCATCGAAGCCAAGCTCGATCGTGGGCGCGGTGCGGTGGCGAGCGTGCTGGTGCAGAACGGAACTCTGCGCCTGGGCGACAGCTACATCGTCGGCAACACCTTCGGCAAGATTCGCGCCATGTTCGACGATCGTGGGCGATCGATCACCGAGGCCGGGCCGTCGACGCCGGTGGAGATTCTCGGTCTTGAAGGTATGCCAGATGCAGGCGACACCTTCCTCGTCATGGCGGACCGCGACAAGGCCAAGGGCATCGCGCAGTATCGCAAGATGAAGGAGCGCGAGGCGCAGCTGGCGAAGAGTTCTCGTGTCTCGCTCGAGGGCTTGGCGGAGCAGATCAAGCAGGCCGGCATGAAGGACCTGAACCTGATCCTCAAGGGCGACGTGCAGGGCTCGGTCGAGGTGCTGGCCGACTCGCTGCAGCGGATGTCGACCGAGAAGGTGCGGGTGCGTGTGCTGCACTCGGGCGTCGGCGCGATCACCGAATCCGATGTTCTGCTGGCTTCGGCATCAAACGCGGTCGTCATAGGCTTCAACGTGCGGCCCGACCGGAAGTCGTCCGAGGTGGCTGAGCGTGAGAACGTCGAGATCCGGCTGCACTCGATCATCTACGAGCTGCAGGACGAGATCACCAAGGCGATGTACGGGCTGCTCGAGCCGGTCTTCAAGGAGAACTATGCGGGCCGGGCCGAGGTGCTGCAGGTCTTCAAGATCACCAAGGTCGGCCAAATCGCAGGCTGCCGCGTCACCGACGGGCTCATCCGCCGCGACGCGCAGGTTCGCGTGCTGCGCGACGGTGTCGAGGTCTGGAAGGGCCGGATCGCCTCGCTCAAGCGCGTCAAGGACGATGTCTCCGAAGTCCGTCAGGGCGTCGAGTGCGGCATCGACCTCGCCGGCTTCAAGGACATCCGCGCAGGCGATCTGATCGAATCGTTCACGACAGAGACGCTGGCCGCGGAGTTGGGGCAGAACTCTGCTGCAGCGAGAAAAGCTGAAAAGGCGGAGAAGGAGCGAGAGGCTGCTGCTACGGCGGCCGCTGCGACGGCGGAGAACCCGGTCAACGCTTAGTCTCATCTTCAATAACCCAATCAGTAAACACTGATGAGGAGGCCGGTAAAGTTGCCGGCCTTCTCTCTGGCTCTGGAACCGAACAACGCGCAGAATGTAAGTTCAGACCAGTAGCGATGGGCGGGTAAGAACCATGAAATTTATCGCAGGAGTTGCATTCGCCATCGGGTTGCTGCGGGTCAATGCTTCAGCCCAACCCCCCGAGACGCCTATTGCGCAAAGCCAAGCCCAGCAATACTTTCAAGAGGCGCAAACGCTTTGCAGTCTCGACCACGGCCAGCTTTGGGGCATTTCTCTGTGCGGTCCCATCATGTTTGTTGATCCGCAAAGCAGGTATGTCATTGCCGATAAAGCCGATGTAAATGGGGTTCTCAAGGCTGAAGACGACGTGTTTGTCGGCTACCTTCCTAAAGATCAGAATGTCGCGAACACAGCCACCGATTGGGCTGGCATCCATTGGACTCAGATCCTGTGCCCTTTGCCCGACGACCAGCGTCAGCGAGATACCCTAATCGCGCACGAGTTGTTCCACCGTATCCAGGACCAGCTAAAGCTTCCCAGCGTCCCATCCAGTGACAACGCTCAGCTCGACACGATCAACGGTCGTTATTACCTTCAGTTGGAGTGGCGGGCACTGGCGCGGGCTTTGGAAGCTCACACCGCTGCGGATCGCAGACGAGCGGCCGAAAACGCCCTTGTTTTCCGAGCCGAGCGCTATCGACTCTTTCCGGAGGCGGTTCAGGAGGAGAGGGCATTGGAGCTAAATGAAGGCTTGGCCGAATACACAGGTGTACGGGTCGGGAACCCCTCTCCTGAGGAACAGGTCAGAGCCACTCTGAACGACCTGCAGACCCAAAGCAAGGCTCCGACCTTCGTACGATCTTTTGCGTATGCAACTGGGCCGTCCTACGGTCTACTGCTGGATCGATACGATTCAGGCTGGCATACCAAGTTGGCTGACAAAAAGGGGCTTGGAGACTTGCTCCAGCGCTCTTTGCAGATGTCGTTACCGCTAAACCTCCAGAAGGCGGCGGCGCAAGATGCCACTCAGTACGACGGCACAGCTCTGAAAGCCGCAGAGATCGAGCGAGAGGTGAAGCATGAGCAGGTGATTGCTCACTACCGCGCACAACTCATCGACGGGCCGGTGCTCACTCTCACCTTCAGAAAGATGCATGTCCAGTTTGACCCGCGAAACCTCCAGCCTCTAGGAAACGCCGGCACGGTTTATCCGACCATGCGCATCACTGATAATTGGGGCATCTTGGAGGCCACTAACGGAGCCTTGATGAAACCCGACTGGAGCGCGGTGGTCGTCCGCGCCCCGGCAAATACGAGCGGCAAGAGTATCAAGGGCGATGGGTGGACCTTAGAGCTAAAGCCGGGTTGGAAGCTAGTTCCCGGTCCGCGGCAAGGAGATCTCATCGTTCAATCAGGGATGTAGCGACGATAGAAGCGTCAACCTGAAAATCTCTGAATTTTGCTGTGCGCTGTTGTCCGTTTTCTGAAGCTCCCCTGATCTCATCCTTATCCGTGCCGCTGCCAGAAGGCGGCGGGTGTCAGGATCGGGTATGTTCGGCGAGAGCGAGTAAATCCTTGTCGCCGGTGACCAGGTAGTCGGCTTGCGAAGCACGCAATGTAGTAAGCACCGGCTGGTCCGCAGGATCGCGCAGGCTCAGTTCTTGTCCGGGATCAGGCTCGACGATATCGGCAAGGAACATGGCGCTGTCCACCAGGTCTCGAATTTCGGCTTGATTCAAGCGGTTTCGAGCGAGACGGGGAAGCACTCTTGCTACCTCGTCGAGAATGTACCGCGACAGGACGATTTCGATGCCGCCTTGACGCCACACCGCCACAATTCTGCCAGGAATACCTGTAGGGTAGGCTAGAGCAGACAAAATAACATTGATGTCCTACGACTCGAATACCGGGTATCAGCTCTTCCGTTCTTCTCTTACCCCCGCCTCAATCTCCGCGAGTCCGGAGCTCCGCATAATCTTCGGCCAGTCGCATGCTTAATACGTCGAATCGTTCCCTCATGCTGCGAATGCTCGCAAATAACTCTGCGTCAATAATTGCTGCGACCGGCTCGCCATCTTTACTGATGACGATGCTGTCATGGCGATACTGGACTTGATTCAGCATCTCGCTGAGATTCTGGCGAAAACTCGATGCATTCACTTCGGTAATTATAGTGCTCCGATCCTTATAACCAGCACGAGCAGTGTATGGCTGAACGATCTGAACCTGGCTGGAAGCTTACCAAGAGGTAAGATTTTGGCTATGGACCTTGCTGCGATTCAGGCTGCGCTGCGCGAGCAGAAGCTCGATGGCTGGCTCTTTTATGATCATCACTATCGTGATCCGCTGGCGTATCGAATTCTTGGGCTGGGGGAGGGGCTGCATGTGACGCGGCGGTGGTTTTACTTTGTGCCGGCGGAGGGGGAGCCGAGAAAGCTGGTGCATCGGATTGAGTCGGGGCGGCTGGATGCGCTGCCCGGATCGAAGGGCGGCTACTCGGCTTATAGTTCATGGCAGGAGCTGGAGGCGCAGCTCGAAGCGATGCTGGCGGGGCAGAGGCGGATTGCGATGCAGTATTCGCCTCGCAACGCGATCATGTATGTGTCGCTGGTGGATGCGGGCACGGTGGAGCTGCTGCGCGGAATGGGCAAGGAGATTGTGAGTTCAGCTGATCTGGTGAGCCAGTTCGAAGCGGTGCTGACCGAGGAGCAGATTGCGACGCACTATGCCGCGCAGGAGCGGGTGGATGCGATTCTGGCCGAGGGCTGGAAGGTGATGGGGCAACGGGTGCGGTCGGGTGCCTGCACGCATGAGTTTGAGATGGTGACGTGGTTTTGTGAGGCGATCGAACGCGAGGGGATGGTGACCGAGCATGGGCCAAATGTGAGCGTCGGGCCGAACTCGGCGGACTCGCACTATGAGCCTACGCGGGAGTCGTCGAAGCCGATTCGGAGCGGCGATTTTGTGTTGATCGATATCTGGGCGAGGCTTGCCGGACGCGCGGATGCAGTGTGGTACGACATTACGTGGACGGGCGTGGTGGATCGCGAGCCTACCGGGCAGGAGCAGATGGTATTCGAGACGGTGCGCGGCGCGCGGGATGCCGCGGTCTCGGCGGTGCAGACCGCATTTTCGGCGGGAGCGAAGATGGCTGGGTGGCAGGCCGATGATGCTGCGCGGGGGGTGATTCGGGAGGCCGGTTTCGGCGAGTGGTTTACGCATCGCACGGGCCATAACATCGGGACGATTCTGCATGGAAACGGGGCGAACCTGGACAATCTGGAGACGCATGATGAGCGGCTGATTCTGCCGAATACGTGCTTTTCGGTTGAGCCCGGGCTGTACTTTCCCGGGGAGTTCGGCGTGCGCAGTGAGGTGAACATGGTGGTGCGACCGGGTGAGGCGAAGGTTACGGGGCGGCTGCAGACGGAGTTGGTGAGGGTGTAGCTGGTATCATCTGAAGAGACGATGACGACCCAGGCAACCGTACCAGCGCGGATCGCTGGAAGATCTTCTTCGCTTCCGATGCTGGTGCTGCTGGCCGGCTGGCTGGTGCCGGGCGCTGGACACATGATGCTGCGCAAATGGGGGCGCGGCGGGCTGCTGCTGGTTTCGCTGGTTGCGATGTTCACCATCGGGCTGGCGCTGAAGGGCAGGATCTACTCGCCGAATACCGGAGACCTGCTGGACATTCTGAACTTTGCGGGCGACCTGGGGAATGGGTTGCTGTACTTTCTGGCGCGGCTCCTCGATCTGGGGCAGGTGACGGTGCAGGTGGCGACAGCGGACTATGGGACCAAGTTCATGGTGGTGGCCGGCTTGTTGAACGTTGTGTCCGCTGTCGATGCGCATTCGCTGGCGACGGGGAGGAAGCGCTCGTGACGATCTCTCACTTCGGCGCGGTGCTGCTGTTCTCCTTGTTCACCTCGGTGGTGTTTGGCATTACCCAACGAAGCGAGCCGCGGCTGATGGTCCGGTTTGGCGCGTTCTGCTTTGTGCTGTTCGTCGGCGGCACAATTGCGGCGAGCTGGGTGATGTGGTTGATCAAGCACTGACCTCGGCTGGCGTTTGCAATGCGTGACTTCCGCCGGCAAAGCACATGCATCGCGGTGATGAAGGGGCGGTTTGACCTCTAGGATGGAGTGGCAGGCCGCTGCCACAATGGGTACGAAGGTAAGGATTACTTTCGTAAGCTGCTGAAATTGCTTATAGCATCTGCATGTTGCCGCTTATATTCTGGCTTTACTTTGCGGTGACAGATGAGTGTTCGTCGGACAGAGACTGAAGCCGCTGGTTTAAGGGCTGCATGGATACGTGAACTGCTGGACTCCCAACCAGATCTGGAACGCGACGAACTGGTTCGGCTTGCCGCCTCGGTTTGTGGAACTCCAATTGGGCTGGTGACGCTGCTCGATGAGCGCCACCAGTGGTTTCGTGCGTCCGATTTGTTAAGGATGGGGGAGACGCCGCGGGAGGCGGCGTTCTGCGCTCATGCCATTCGGCAGGAGAGAGTGTTCATGGTGAAGGAC
Organism: Edaphobacter sp.; assembly: GCA_965277545.1. Lineage (GTDB taxonomy): Bacteria > Acidobacteriota > Terriglobia > Terriglobales > Acidobacteriaceae > Edaphobacter. The sequence continues at coordinate 2,209,558 of OZ255826.1, read as the reverse complement.
GCGTTGATGGACTCGCGTTTTGGCACCAATCCACTGGTGACGGGAGAGCCGGCGATCCGGTTTTTCGCTGGTGTGGGGATGTTTACGACCGAGGGTGAGCCGATTGGGACTTTATGTGTCGTGGATCTGTCGCCGCGGATTTTGACTGCAGAGCAGAGCCAAACGCTTGAGGTGCTGGGGCGGCAGATGAGTCTGCGGCTCGAGTCGATGGTGCAACGGCGGGAACTGGAGCAGGCGCTCGATGAGAGAGAGCGAGTCAGTGCAGGCCTGCAGGCGAGCGAAGAGCTGTTTCGCGCGTTCATGAATGCAAGCCCGTTTCTGAGCTATATCAAGGATGCAGCCGGGCGGCTGCTGTTCTACAACCGCAGCTTCGCGCAGCGGTTCGGAGTCAGCGAGTATGCGTGGCTGGGCAGGACGGATGAGCAGCTATGGTCGCGAAGGCTGACCAAGTCGGTGCGGGCCCACGATCTTGAGGTGATGGCCGGGGGACGCATGGTGGAGACGGAGGAGCACATTCGCAATGCGGACGGAAGCTTCAGCTCGCTGCGGTCGTTCAAGTTTCCCTGCCATGATTCGGCTGGAAATATGCTGCTGGCCGGCGTGGCGGTGGATGTATCGGAGCAGGTGGCGTACCAGGCTGAGCTCGAGCGATATCATCGGGAACTCGAAGAGGCAAACGATCAGTTGCGGAAGCTGGCGGTTACGGATGAACTGACGGGACTGAGAAATCGCCGTTCGTTCGAGGAGCGGCTGGTCATGGAGTTTTCGCTGGCGCGGCGCAGGAAGCGGGAGCTTTCGGTGCTGCTGATCGATGTGGACAACTTCAAGACGATCAACGATTGTTGGGGTCATGCGGCAGGCGATGAGGTCTTGCGGCGACTGGGGGCGATTCTGCGGACGACGGTGCGTCTGCCCGACCTGCCGGCGCGGTATGGCGGTGAGGAGTTCGTGGTGCTTCTGCCGGACAGCGGCGAGGCGAGTGCGATGGGACTGGCGCGGCGGGTGATGCAGCGGGTGGCAGCGGAGGAGTGGGAGAACGAGACGCTCACGATCAGCGTGGGGATGGCGGCGATGAACGATTCGCTGGAGAACGGATTTCAACTGGTGGAGTTGGCCGATGAGGCGCTGTATGCCGCGAAGAGAGCGGGCAAAAATCGCGTGATCGTGCACGGCGGATGAGGGCGCCTGGAGATTAAACGGCGAGGCGCACCGTGATGGGTGCGCCTCTTTATTGATGTCGCATATGCTGAAGCCTGGAGCGATTCCACCATGGATGCCCGGCAGAAAACAGCAGATCTCCTTCGGGGATGACAACAAGAAAAGCAAGTGCAAGAGCAGAACACCGCGAAGCTTATTTTCGATCTAGGCTTCGGCGTTGGGATCGCCTTCTTGGCCGGGTTCGCGCTCTTCCATCTGTTTAGCGAGATCTTCGCGCTTCTTGGTGCGGGCTTCGGCGCGCTTCTGGGCCTTCTCGTTGAGCTCGTGCTCGGCACCGAGGAGTTCGATGTAGGCCATCTCAGCGGCGTCGCCTTTGCGGGCACCGAGGCGCGTGATGCGCAGATAACCGCCGTTGCGTGCGGCATAGCGGGGAGCCACGGTGGCGAAGAGGCGGTCGACGGATTCGGGCGTCATGAGGTAGGCTGCGGCCTGACGGCGGGCGTGAACGGTGCCGCGCTTGCCGAGGGTGATCATCTTCTCGATCACAGGCCGCGTGGCCTTGCATTTGGTGATGGTGGTCTCGACGCGATCCATCAGAATGACGGAGGTGACGAGGTTGCGCAGCATGGCGCGGCGATGGCTGGTGTTGCGGCCTAGTTTGTATCCTGCATTGCGGTGACGCATCGGTGTGATCTCCTTCGACTCGGCTATGGCCGTAAGTCGGTACTACAGGGTGTAGGGAATAGGGTGTAGGGTGTAGCTTGCAAAGGCTAGCGGGCTTAGAGTTTCTTGAACATGGCTGTCAACATCTTGCCTGTCTCAATCGAAAAATCTTCGGCTTCCTGAAGCATCTGCGGATTTCCATAACCTAGTTCCCGTGCTATGACTAACTGCGTCTGTGCTTCTAAGTTCGAGCCTCGCGCCATACCGAGGATTGCTTATACTCGCCATTAGACATACGGCCGTAGCCTTCTGGGATATTGCTTGCAACCGATACGCCTGCGTGGCGGATCTGGCTGGTGAGACCAAACAACTCTTCCTTGGGGAAGCCTGCGGTCAACCTGTAGATAGACAAGCTCATCTGAATTGCGCGCTGCCACACCAAAAGTTCTCTGTAAGACTCTGCCATTCCACCTACCAGTGAAAGAAAAGGGAGAAGGATGTCTTCAGTCTGCTACACCCTACTCCCTACACCCTGCTCTTAGAAGTTTTCCGGCTCGCTTCCGACGAGGTCCAGATCTTCGTCCTCGTCTTCTTCGTCTTCATCGTCATCGTCAAAGTTGCCGAAGCTGGCGGCGAGGGTGGCGGCGGGCAGGACGGAGGTGGGTCCGGGCTGCGGGTTACCGTTCTCGTCGATCTTCATGCCGAGCGACAGGCCCATCTGCGCGAGAATCTCTTTGATCTCGTTGAGCGACTTGCGGCCGAAGTTCTTGGTCTTGAGCATCTCGGCTTCGGTCTTCTGGATGAGCTCGCCGATGGTGGCGATGTTGGCGTTCTTGAGGCAGTTATAGCTGCGGACGGAGAGCTCGAGCTCTTCGACCGAGCGGTTGAGATTCTCGTTGCGCATGGCCGGCCCGTCGTGCATTCCATCGTGACCGGCTTCCATCTCCTCTTCGAAGTTAATGAAGATGGTCATATGGTCTTTGAGCAGCTTGGCGGAGAGGCCGAGCGAGTCGGCGGGCAGGATAGTGCCGTTAGTCCAGATCTCGAGAGTGAGCTTGTCATAGTCGGTGATCTGACCGAGACGGGCGGCTTCGACGAGATAGTTGACCTTGCGGACGGGCGAGTGGACGGAGTCGACGGGGATGAAGCCGAGGCCGAGATCGCCGTCGAAGTTCTTGTCGGCCGAGATGTAGCCGCGGCCGCGCTTGAGGCGCATCTCCATGTCGATCTTGCCGCCTTCGGAGACGGTGCAGATGTAGACGTTCTTATCGAGGATCTCGACATCACCGTCGGCTTCGATCATGCCGGAGGTGATGACGCCGGCCTGGTCGGCGCGGAGATAGAGGGCCTTGGGGCCTTCGCCGGCGAGCTTGAAGGGAATCTGCTTGAGGTTCAGGATGATGTCGGTCGCATCCTCGACGACGCCGGTGATCGACTGAAACTCGTGCAGCACGCCTTCGATGCGGACGGCGGTGACGGCAGCGCCTTCGATTGAGGACAGCAGGGTGCGGCGGAGGGCGTTGCCGATGGTGGTGCCGAAGCCGCGCTCAAACGGCTGCGCGGAGAACTTCCCGTATTTTTCGTTAAGGGTTTCTGTGTCGACTGCGAGACGCTTGGGCTTTTGAAAACCTCTCCAAAGCATGGTGATTCTCCTTGTTCCGGCCTAGCCGCGATGCATTCTGCGGACTGGCGGGTGGTTCGGTTGCGGGTTGAGTTGTGTGGTGCAGGGTACAGGGCTTAGAGCCGAGGGCCCAGAAGACGAGGCGGAAGAACTTCCGAATTGCCTTCTGGACCCTGGACGCTGGGCCCTGAACCCTTCCTTCTACTTCGAGTAGAGTTCGACGATGAGCTGCTCGTTGACGGGCAGGTTGACGTCCTGGCGCTTCGGCAGGGCGATGACCTTGCCGGTGAGATTGTCGCGGTTGATGTCAAGCCACTGGACCTGATTCTGGCCGGCGGCGAAGTTCTTCGACTCCTCGAGCATGACGAGAGCCTTCGAGCCTTCGCGGATGGCAATCTCATCCCCGACCTTTACCTGGAACGACGGAATGTTGACCTTGCGGCCGTTCACCTGGACGTGGCCATGGCGCACGACCTGGCGGGCCTGTCGGCGGCTCATCGCAAAGCCGAGGCGATAGGCGACGTTGTCAAGACGGGTCTCAAGCTGCTGGAGCAGGAGTTCGCCGGTGACGCCGGTCTTGTTCGAGGCCTTCTGGTAGTAGGCGCGGAACTGGGTCTCGAGCGTGAAGTAGATGCGCTTGGCTTTCTGCTTCTCGCGGAGCTGCAGACCGTAGCCGACGACCTTCTTGACCTTGCGAGACTGGCCGTGCTGGCCAGGGGGAAAGTTGCGCTTCTCGACGGGGCATTTCTCGGAGAAGCACTTGGCTCCTTTAAGGAAGAGCTTGGTGCCGTCGCGGCGGCAGAGGCGGCAGACGGGTCCGGTGTAACGTGCCATTTTATTGCTCCTAATGATCCAACTTCGGGTGACGATCGGTTTACGCGCTGGCGCGCTTCTGGTCCCGATCCAGTTGCGATTTTCCGGATAGCCCCGGAGTTCTGAGGCTGTCCGTATTCGTGGATGAAACAGCCAAATGTTTGCGGCAGGTGAAGCTTCTTCGGGATCCTTCGCTTTGCTCAGGATGACAGCAGAGACGAAAGACGAAAGAAGATGCGTCAGACGCGACGGCGCTTCGGCGGCCGGCAGCCGTTATGCGGCATCGGCGTAACGTCGCGGATGCTGCGAACCTCGATGCCGGTGGTGGCGAGCGCGCGGATGGCGGACTCGCGGCCGGAGCCGGGACCTGAGACGCGGACGTCGACCGAGCGGACGCCATGGTCTCGGGCTGCGTTGGCGGCGCCGACGGCGGCCTGCTGGGCCGCGAACGGGGTACCCTTGCGGGAGCCGCGAAAGCCGAGCGAACCGGACGACTTCCAGGAGAGCGTATTGCCGACCTGGTCGGTGATGGTGACGATCGTGTTGTTGAACGAAGCCTGGATGAAGACGAGGCCGAATGGAACATTCTTGCGCTCGCGCTTCTTGAACTTCTTGTTCTTACCGGGCTTCGCTGCCGTGCCCTTGGTGTTCTGTGTCTTAGCCATGGCTTATTTCGTCGCTTTCTTCTTGCCGGCAACGGTACCCTTGCGCGGGCCTTTGCGGGTGCGGGCGTTGGTGTGGGTGCGCTGGCCGCGAACGGGCAGGCTGCGGCGATGGCGGAGACCACGATAGGACTGAATCTCGATCAGGCGTTTGATGTTGAGCGAGATGTCCTTGCGGAGGTCGCCTTCGATCTGGCCTTCGGCTTCGATAACCTGACGGATGCGGTTCAACGCGTCCTCGTCGAGCATGCCGAACTTCGCGAAGGGGTCGACATCGGCCTTGGCGAGGATCTTGGCGGCGCGAGAGTCGCCGATTCCGAAGATGTAGGTGAGACCGATGCGCGCCTGTTTGTTATTAGGGACATCGACTCCAGCAATACGTGCCATAGGGGTCCTTTTCGTTGGGCTCGGCGGCTTCGCCACGGAGCGGGTGGTGGTTGACGGTTGAATCCGACGGGTTCGACGCAAGCCTTGACTTCGGCTAACTAGCCCGGACGGGACCGGAAAGACAGGGTGTAGGGTGTAGGGTGTAAAAAGCGACCCCGGTCAGTCCCTTAGCCCTGACGCTGCTTGTGCTTCGCGTTCTCGCAGATGACACGTACTACGCCGCGACGGTGGATGACTTTGCATTTGTCGCAGATCTTTTTGACTGAGGCACGGACCTTCATTTTAATTCCCTTCTTGTTACAACGTACTACTGATGAAACGGAGGACATTACCCCAAGGCTAAGTCCCGTTCGTGCATACCCCTTGTATGCCAAGGCAAAAGACTTGGCTTACCTAGAAGCCAAAACGTGGCGGTAGGGGTGCCGACGCTTGCCTATGGACTACTTGTAGCGGTAGACAATGCGGCCGCGGTTGAGGTCGTATGGACTGAGCTCAATCGCGACGCGGTCGCCGGGGAGGATGCGGATGAAGTTTTTGCGCATACGTCCGGAGACGTGTGCAAGCGCCTGGTGCTTGTTTTCAAGCTCGACCTTGAACATCGCGTTCGGCAGAGTTTCTACGACCACTGCCATCACTTCAATTGCATCTTCCTTCGACAAACGTTCTCCTTTGAAAAGCGAGGCAGATAGCCTCTTTGTTTCGACTACATATGACTAAGGGCGTTCGCTGCGGCCGGTCACACCATCGAAGGCATGGCATACGCAGCACCTCTTATAATAACTCAGATCACAGCACTTTTTCTAGAGGGTCAGCACCTGCGGGCCGTCTTTTGTGATGGCGACGGTGTGCTCGAAGTGGGCGCTGTAGCTGCCGTCGATGGTGACGGCGGTCCAGCCGTCCTTGAGGACGCGGACTTCGGGGCCGCCGGCGTTGATCATCGGCTCGATTGCGAGGACCATGCCGGCCTTGAGGCGGGGGCCTTTGCCAGGATCGCCGAAGTTGGGGACTTGCGGGTCTTCGTGCATGGCGCGTCCGATGCCGTGACCGACGAACTCGCGGACGACGCCGAATCCCTCGGCTTCGCAGAGTTGCTGGACGGCGGAGGAGATGTCGCCGAGCCTGCCGCCGACCTTGCATTGCGCGACGGCACGGTCGAGCGAGGCCCGGGTGATGTCGAGGAGCTTGCGGGTCTTGACGCTCACATTGCCGATGGGGTAGGTGACGGCAGCGTCGGAGTAAAAGCCGTCGACGATGACCCCGCAGTCGATCGAAAGAATGTCGCCGTCTTTGAGGATGCGTTTGCCGCTGGGCATGCCATGGACGACCTCCTCGTTGATGGAGGTGCAGAGGGCAGCGGGGAATCCGTGGTACCCCTTAAACGCGGCAATGGCGCCAAGTTCAGCGATCTTGCGCGCAGCGATGTCTTCGAGGTCCATGGTAGAGGCCCCGGCGACGACATGAGGAGCGATGGCGTCGTGCACCTGGCGGAGGGCCTTGCCCGAGGTCCTCATCCTCTCGATCTCCTGCGGCGTTTTGATCATGATGGCCATGGCGGGGTCAGGAGTTCGTCGTCGCGCGCAGCTCATGCAACGCCTCGACGATCGCTTCGTTCACCTGCTGGATCGGCTGGTTTCCCTCGATACTCCGAAACAGATCCTTCTTGTCGCGGAAGTAGAAGACGACAGGCGCGGTCTTGGCGCGGTACTCGTTCATACGCTCGTCAAAGGCTTGCTCCGTGTCATCGCTTCGCTGTTGCAGCGGAGAGCGGTCTAAGTCGCAGATGCCTTCCTGCTTGGGCGGATGAGAGTAGATGTTGTAGATGTGGCGGCACTGCACGCAGGTGCGCCGACCTGTGATGCGGCGTAGAAGCTCACTCTCGTCCACGTGGATATTGATGGCAATCAGCGGCAAGGCAGCGTCGGAGCTGGCTGTGGATGCACTTGAGGAACGGTTGAGTCTGAGCAACGTCTCGACGTAGCCCGCCTGCTCGCGCGTTCGGGGGTAGCCGTCGAGGATGAAGCCGCGAGTTACATCCGGCTCGTGCAGGCGGGCGGCGACCATCTTGTTGACGATCTCGTCCTGGACAAGCTGACCTTGATCCATCAGCGCCTTTGCCGCTTTGCCGAGCTCTGTGCCGTTGGCGATATTGGCGCGGAGGATGTCGCCGGTAGAGATCTGGGGAATGCCGTAGGCTCCCATGAGGAGCTTCGCTTGTGTGCCTTTGCCGACACCGGGGGCGCCGAGGAGAATGACCGGTCCCGGCAGGAAGTTCTTGTCTGCCGAAGCCGTTTGAGATGGTGATGCAGCGCTGGTGCTCACTGGATCGACTTCCTTACCAGCTCTTCCGGCCACGGATGCGGCCGCTCTTAGGAGTGAAGCCGTCGTAGTGGCGCATGATGAGCTGCGACTCGACCTGCTGGACCGTGTCCATGGCAACACCGACGACGATGAGTAAGGACGTGCCGCCAAAGTAGAAGTTGACTCCTAGCCCGTTGGTGACCCAGGTGGGGAGGCGATCGAAGACGGGACCGATGAGCGGAAGGTGGTTGAAGTGGATGCCGCTGATGAGCATCATCGGGATGATGGCGATGATGATTAGGTAGAGGGCGCCGACGAGCGTCATGCGGGTAAGCACGTCGTTGATGAAGTCGGCAGTGCGCTTGCCGGGCCGGATGCCAGGGATGAAGCCGCCGTACTTGCGCATGTTGTCGGCAATGTCATCGGGGCGGAAGACGATGGAGATGTAGAAGTAGGCGAAGAAGATGATCGCTACCATGTAGAGCAGGACGTACCAGGGCTCGCCGGGAGCGAGGGCGCGGAAGATGGGGCCGAAGAAAACGGAGTCCTGCAGCGAGTAGCCGAAGACATGGGCGCCGGAAAAGAGCAGCGGGGCGGAGAGGATGGAAGAGGCGAAGATAACCGGCATGACGCCGCCGGAGTTGACCTTGAGCGGCAGGTGGGTAGACTGGCCTCCCATCATCTTGCGGCCGACGATGCGTTTGGCGTACTGAACGGGGATGCGGCGCTCGGCGCGCTCGACATAGACGATAAAGGCGACGACCGCGATCATGCCGGCGATCAAGATCACGATCACGATAGGAGTAAGTGCTCCCCATGCGTTGTCGCGAGCCTTCTGAACGAGATCAGCGATGCCCTTCGGCAAGCCGACGACGATACCGGTGAAGATCAGCAGGCTCATCCCGTTGCCGATGCCGCGTTCGGTGATCTGTTCGCCCAGCCACATGATGAAGGCGGTGCCGGCGGTGAGGGTGATCACGCATAGCGGGATGAAGAGAGCGCGGGTAATGGTGACCATCGACTGACCGGTGCTGGTGTTGGTCAAGGTCAGGGCGATCGCGAAGGACTGCACGATGCCGAGCAGGACGGTGACATAGCGGGTCCACTGGGTGATCTTGCGGCGGCCAAGTTCGCCTTCCTTCTGCAGCTTGGCCAGCGGCTCATAGATGACGGTGAGCAGCTGAAAGATGATCGACGCAGTGATGTACGGCATAATGCCGAGCGCGAAGACGGTCAGCTTGCGAAGATTTCCGCCCGAGAAGAGATCGACCAGGCCAAGCGCCGAGCCGGAGTTCTGGTTAAAGAACTGGGCGAGCATGTCGGCGTTGATGCCGGGAGTGGGGATGTGCGAGCCGAGACGATAAACGGCCAGCATGCCAAGCGTGAAGAGAACGCGCTTGCGCAGGTCGGGAATTTTGAAGATGTTTGCGATCTTCTCGAGCATCGGCGGCGGAGACCTCTCAGGTGCGGCGGGGCATTCGGTGAATTGGTGCCGCGAGTTGCGGACACTCGCGTCGCAATCCATTCTAACTCTGTTCAGCCAATGAGAATGGCTTTGCCGCCGGCTTTCTCGATGGCCTGCTGCGCGGTCTTCGAGAACTTGTGCGCATGCACCGTGACGGCAGTCGTGATCTCTCCGTTATTCAAGACCTTGAGCAGAGCGCCCTTCTTGCGGAGCAGGCCGAGCTCGATGATCTTGTCGAGGGTGAACTCGGAGACGTTTTCCGCGGCAACGATCTCGGCGATGCGGTCCAGACCGAGAACCTGGTACTCGACGCGAAAGATGTTGGTGAAGCCGCGCTTGGGCAGGCGGCGGTGTAGCGGCATCTGGCCGCCTTCGAAGCCGCGCATGAGCGAGGATCCGGTGCGGGAGCCCTGGCCCTTGTGGCCGCGGGTCGAGGTCTTACCCATGCCCGAGCCCATACCGCGGCCGACACGCTTCTTGTTTTCGTTCGCCTTCTTGGGGGCGCGCAGATTGGAGAGATTACGGATTGCCATGTGTTTCCTCGCTCAACGCCAGCGAAGCAGCTATTAGCTTCTAGCCATTAGCTGTTAGCCGACTCGCATGTGGTTGGCCGGAACGATTCACCGGCACAGTAGTGAAACTAAGAGCTCATAGTCAAGAGCTAGAAGCTGTCCTTATTCGACGACGCGAACGAGATGCGGCACTTTGGCGACCATGCCGCGAATGGATGGGGTGTCTTCGCGCTCGACGATCTGGTTGAGACGGGTGAAGCCGAGGCCTTTGACGACGAGCTTGTGCTTGACCGGGGTGCAGATCTTGGAGCGGAAGTACTGCAGCTTGATTTTGGCGCTTGCGTTGGTGTCAGCCATGAGAAAACTCCTGAGAAGATCGTTCGAGCAAGGGATTGAGCCTAGAGCTCTTCCACTGCTTTGCCGCGCAGGGCGGCGACTTCGGCCTTGTTGCGAAGCTGGATGAGAGCATCGAAGGTGGCCTTGATGACGTTGTGGGGGTTGGCTGAGCCGAGACTCTTGGTCAGCACGTTCTGCACGCCGGCGGCGGTCATGACGGCGCGTACCGTCTTGCCGGCGATGACTCCGGTACCTTCGGGCGCAGGCTTGAGCATGACCTGTCCGGCGCCGAAGTGGCCGAGCACCTGGTGAGGAATCGTGCTCTCGGTCAGATTGATCTTGTGCAGGTTCTTCTTGGCGGACTCGATGCCCTTGCGGATGGCTTGGGGGACTTCCTTTGCCTTGCCGGAGCCGTAGCCGACGACACCTTCGCCTGGGTCGCCGATGATGACCAGCGCGGCAAACGACATGTTCTTGCCGCCTTTGACGACCTTGGTCACGCGGTTGATGGAGACGACCTCATCCTTCAGGTTGAGCCGGTTCGCATCGATCTTTTTCTTCATTGCCATAGTGTTCTATCCAGCTTTCTGGCTGCCCTGCTTGGGCGCCGTCGAAAAACCTTAGAAATCGAGACCAGCTTCGCGGGCCGCTTCGGCGAGGGCCTTGACCCGGCCGTGGTAGAGATAGCCTCCACGGTCGAAGACGACCTTCTTGACGCCCTTTTCCTTTGCGCGCTCGGCGATCAGCTTGCCGACCTCTGCAGCCGCAGCTACATTACCGCCATATTTTTTCTCTTCGGTTTTTTTGCCCATCGAAGAGGCCGAGGCAATGGTGACGCCGTTGAGGTCGTCGATCAGCTGAGTGTAGATGTGATTCAGCGAACGATAAACGTTGAGACGCGGGCGATCGGCAGTGCCGGACATCTTCTCGCGGATGCGCGTGTGGACCCTCTGGCGGATGACGTTGCGTTGACGAGGATTGATCATGGTTCACTTTCCTTCCTAGTAGCGTACCCAGAATGCTGGGGACGTTCGGTTGAGTTGCCAGGATTCAGGGTTCAGGGCTCAAAAAACGGTGTCTCGCTAAGCCCTGAACCCTGAGCCCTCTTATTTCGCTCCGGTCTTGCCGACCTTCTTCTTCAGCTTCTCGCCGGTGTAACGGACACCCTTGTTCTTGTATGGGTCGGGCTTGCGAAGCGAGCGCATGTCGGCGGCGATCTGGCCCACCTTCTGGCGATCGATGCCGGAGATGGTGAGGTGCGTCTGCTTCGGGTCGATTGCGACTTCGATACCGGTGGGCAGAGGAAACTCGATCGGGTGCGAGTAGCCCAGGGTGAAGACCACCATGTTCTTGCCCTTCATCTCGGCGCGGTACCCGATGCCGACGATGTCAATGCCCTTCGTCCATCCGGTCGTGACGCCGGTGACTGCATTGAAGACGAGCGCGCGCGCGAGGCCATGAAAGGCGGCCTGCTTGTCGTTCTGACGCTCGGCGATGAGGTGGCCGTCCTTCTGGACGAGCGTGATGCCGCCGGGCAGCATGGCGCTGACCTTACCCTTGGGGCCTTCGACCAGGACGGTGTTGCCGCCTTCGCTCACCGTGTACTTGACTCCGGCAGGAAGTGCGATCGGCTTCTTTCCAATACGTGACATATCAATCCTTGTGTGCTTGCGAGTCCCGAGCCTCAGGGGAGGGATAGCTCGTTCCACTGCAGCAAGTGAGCCGAAGGCTCGAACCATTCTTTGCGGAATCCAGAATCAGAACTCTAAAAGACTTTGCTCATTTTTCGTTACCAGACTTCGCAGAGAATCTCGCCGCCTACGCCTTCGCGGCGAGCCTGACGGCCGGTCATGACGCCCTTGGGGGTGGTCATGATCGAGATGCCGAGACCGCCCTGAACGCGGCGGATCTCATCGCGGCCAAGATAAACGCGGCATCCAGGACGCGAGACGCGCTGCAGATCGCGAATGACGGCCTCATTGTTCGGACCGTACTTCAAATACACGCGAATGACTTTCTGCCCGTTCTCTTCCGTGGGCTTGTAGTTGGCGATGTAGCCTTCTTCTTTGAGGATGCGGGCGATCTCGGCCTTGAGCTTCGATGCGGGAACGTCGAGCTTCTGATGACGCGCGCGGATGGAGTTGCGGATGCGCGTCAGGAAGTCGGCTACTGGATCGGTGAGGTTCATTCATTCTCCTTCATCCCCGTTCGCTCGACGAGTGTCTCTCAAGCAGAACCAGCGGGGATGTCTGTTTCAGGTGATGCGTCTTCAGATACTGCGGCCAGACTGCTGCATCACAAGCAAACGCCCTGATGAGGTCTCTGGGAAGAAGCGCGCGAAGATTGCCCGCGCGGCTGTGGTTATTCTACCAGCTTGACTTGACGACGCCCGGAATCTCGCCCTTTAGGGCCAGCGAGCGAAAGCAGAGACGGCAGACGCCGAACTTCCGCAGGAAAGCGCGAGGGCGGCCGCAAAGCTGGCAGCGATTGTGCTGACGTGATTTGAACTTCGGCTTTCGTGCGTCTTTGACGCGTTTTGCTGTGGTTGCCATGATGTGTGCTCTCTATCTTTGTTGCGAAACTCCGGTTCGAGTTCAAAAGCAAACTCAGTTCATCTTCTTTATGCGCCGACTCGGAAGGGCATGCCGAAGCTCTTCAGCAGCGCGCGGGCACCGTTGTCGTCTTTCGCGGTAGTGACGATCGTGACGTTCATGCCTTTGAGCTTGTCGACCTTCGCGTAGTCGATTTCAGCGAAGATGAGCTGGTCGCGCAGACCCAAGGTGTAGTTGCCCCGTCCGTCGAAGCTCTTGGTCGAGACGCCGCGGAAATCGCGGACGCGCGGAAGGGCGATCGAGATAAGGCGATCCAGGAACTCATACATGGTGTCGCCGCGCAGGGTGACCATCGCGCCGATCGGCATGCCTTCGCGCACCTTGAAGGCTGCGATCGACTTCTTCGCCTTCGTGGTGACAGGCTTCTGGCCGGCGATGGAGGCGAGATCGGCCACCAGCGGGTCCATGATCTTGACGTTCTGCGTGGCCTCACCCAGACCCATATTGATGACGATCTTCTCGATTTTGGGAATCGCCATCGTGTTCTCGATATTCAGTTCTTTGCCGAGCGCCTGCTTGATCTCGGACTGGTACTTCTCTTTCAATCGTGCTGCCATCGTGTCCTTCGCTTTCTCCACGGTTGACGGGTTGGAGTTTCGTGTTCCGTGTACCGTTACGTGGATGTTCCGTTTCAATTCAGAGAGACGAAAGGTCTGGTTCGCTTTCCTCTATTTCTTCTTCTCCGCAATCGTACTTCCACTGGTTTTAGAAAAGCGCACCCTCCGGTCGCCCTCCACGCGCGAGCCGACGCGGGTCTTGTTGCCTTCGGCGTCAACGAGCATCACATTCGAGATGTGGATGGTGGACTCCTGCTCGGCGATGCCGCCCTGAATGTTCCGCTGCGGATTCGGCTTCATGTGCTTCTTCACCATCATGACGCCTTCGACGAGAACGCGGTTCTTTTCTCCGAGCACCCGAAGCACGCGGCCGCGCTTGCCTTTGTCTTTTCCGGCGATGACTTCCACTCTGTCGTTACGCTTAATCTTGACGCCTGCCATACTGCCTCTTCCTCGACCATCGTTGTTGCCGCGGAGCCGGACTCCGGTTGATTAAAAGTTTGACTGCGCCGTAATGCGAGCGGTGGCGCTTCAGATAACTTCAGGTGCGAGGGAGACGATCTTCAAAAACTTCTTTTCGCGCAGCTCGCGGGCGACCGGGCCGAAGACGCGAGTGCCGACGGGCTCATTGGCATCGTTGATCACGACCGCGGCGTTCTGGTCAAAGCGGATGTAGGTGCCATCGCGGCGACGGTACTCCTTGCGGGTGCGGACGATGACCGCTTTGACGACCTTTCCCTTTTTCACTGTGCCGTCGGGCGAGGCTTCTTTCACCGCGGCGGTGACGACATCGCCAAGGCCGGCCTTCTTGCCGAGACCACCGCCCAGGGGAAGGATCACCTGCAGCTTACGCGCGCCCGAGTTGTCGGCCACGTCGAGCATCGTTCTCATTTGCACTGACATCGTTCTTCTCCTAGACAGATAAGGCGGCGGTACGGCCGGAGGAGGAAATCCCCATGGCTACAACTTATTTCACTTCGACAGCAGCTGCGGGCGCTTTTCCCTCGGCGAGCGCGAGCGAAGAACGGCGAACGATCTCCTCAAGCGACCAGCGCTTGAGCTTCGACAAAGGCCGCGCCTCGCGAATGCGAACCACGTCACCGACCCGGGCGGAGTTCTGCTCATCGTGCGCGTAGAACTTCTTGTTCGACTTCATGACTCGCTTATATTTGGGGTGCGCCTTGCGCATCTCGATCTCGACCACGATGGTCTTCTGCATCTTGGTCGAGACCACGAGGCCGACCTTCTCGTTGCGATGCGAGAGATGCGCTTCACTGGCTTCCGGAACGGTATTGTTGGTTGTCTCTGCCATGTTCAATCCTTCTTCGCCTTCTTGCGGGCGGTGCGTGTGCTTTTCGCCGGAGATGTGTTCGGTACGTCCGGACGGGCAGCCTTGGCTGCAGTCAGGCTGCGCTGACGTTCGGCCGTCTTAATGCGCGCAATGTCGAGCTTCAGGGTGCGCAGCTTCTTGATGCCTTCGAGATTGCCGAGGCTCTTCTGGAAGCGGATACGAAAGAGCTGCTCACCGGCCTTGGCCTGCTCGGTCTTGAGCTCTTCGTCGCTGAGATTGCTGATCTTTTCAAATTCCATCATCATTTCCTTGGATACGATCCTGCGATCTTGTGCTAGTGCTTCGGTCTACTTTGCGGCGACCGCTACCTTGACGTCGTGGCGCTGCACGAAGCTGGTTTTGAGCGGAAGCTTGTGAGCTGCCAGACGCATCGCCTCTTTCGCGAGATCCGGAGAGACGCCCTCCATCTCAAACAGAATGCGGCCCGGGCGAACAACGCAGACCCAATGATCGGGAGCGCCCTTGCCTTTGCCCATACGGGTTTCGGCAGGCTTCTTGGTAATCGGCTTATCCGGAAACAGCCGCAGCCAAACCTTGCCGCCGCGTTTGATAAAGCGGGTCATCGCGATACGGCTGGCTTCAATCTGGCGGTCGGTGATATAACCGCACTCCATGACCTTCAGGCCGTAGTCGCCGAACGAGAGATCGGAGCCGCGCCACGCCTTACCACACATGCGGCCGCGCTGCTGCTTGCGATATTTGACCTTCTTTGGCATCAACATAAAAAATCCTCTTTACTCTTCCAGGTGCGCGCCCGACACAAGCAAGACGCGCTCCTTGCAACTCCGGGAGAAACTTTTACGACGCGAACGCGCCCGTGGTGACGCCCTGGTCGCGGCGCTTCTTTTGCTCATAGATATCGCCGCGATAGACCCAGGTCTTCACACCGATGATGCCGTAGGTGGTGTGCGCCTCGGCAAACCCGTAGTCGATGTCGGCCCGCAAGGTATGCAGCGGCAGCCGGCCTTGCAGATACCACTCGGAGCGGGCGATCTCGTTGCCGTTGAGACGTCCGGAGACGCGGACCTTGATGCCTTTGCAGCCGAAGCGGAGAGCGGAATCAACCGACTTGCGCATGGCGCGGCGGAAGCTCACACGCTTCTCAAGCTGCAGGGCGATATTCTCGGCGACCAGCTGCGCGTCAAGCTCGGGCTTGTTAACCTCAAGGATGTCGATGAAGACCTCGCGGCTGGTGCGCTTCTGAATGTCGGCCTTAAGCTTGTCGATCTCGGCGCCCTTGCGGCCAATGATGATGCCCGGACGCGCGGTGCGGATGATCAGGCGCAGCTTGTTGCCGGGACGCTCGACCTCGACCGAGCTGACGCCGGCAGCTTTCAGCTTCTCGCGCAGCTCAGCCTTCAGCTTGACGTCTTCGACCAGCAGCTTATCGTAGCCGCGCTCGACGAACCAGCGCGACTTCCACGGCTTGTTGATGCCGAGGCGCAACCCATACGGATGGACCTTCTGTCCCATATCTTCCCTTTACCTGCATGCCCTTCCCGGTTGAGCCGGCGGGCGGTAGTGCAAAACTTTAAGTTTACAAGAAGATGCTTACTTCGCAGCCTTTTTCGCTGCCGTCTTCTTGGTCGTGCTCTTCTTCGCTGCGGACTTCGCCGCAGTCTTTTTGGCCGGCTTCCTGGCGGCTTTCTTCATCCCTGGAGTTGAGTTAGCCTCGGTATCCGCGGTGGCGGAGGCTACTGACTTCTTCTCAGCTACGGTCACGATGATGTGGGCCAGCCTGCGCTGGTAGCGGAAGGCCCGGCCCATCGGAGCAGGGCGGATACGCTTCATGCGCGGACCTTCATTCGCGATTGCGGTGCGGACGTAAAGGTTATCGACGTCGACGTCCAGGCCCTGCTCACCGGAGACGTACGTGGCGTTCTGGATGGCGGAACGCAAAACCTTTTCAACAACTGGCGCCATACGCTTGGTGCTGAAGTGCACCGTGTTGAGCGCCTGCTCGACGCGCATGCCTTTGATGAGGTCGAGCACCAGCTTCGCCTTCTGCGGGCTGGTGCGCTGGAACTTCGCCTCTGCGCGGAACTCCCTGACTTTTTCTGCTGCCTTCGCCATAATCTTCGCCCTTCACAACTTCTGCTTCACAATAAGAATGCGTAACTTCGAACCACCTGCCTACTTCGGCTTTGCCGATGTCTCCGCGGCACGCGCCGAGTGGCCTTTGAAGGTGCGGGTGGCCGAGAATTCACCGAGCTTATGTCCGACCATGTTCTCGGTGACGTAGACGGGGATAAACTTGCGGCCATTGTGCACGGCGATGGTGTGCCCGACAAAGTCCGGGTGAATCGTGGACCGGCGGGACCAGGTGCGCAGAACCTTCTTGTCGTTGACCTGATTCATTCCCTCAATCTTCTTCATGAGGTGCGCGTCGATGAAAGGGCCTTTCTTGGCTGAACGGGACATGGTGTTGAACTCCGACTTTCTTTGTGGCGATGCTGGATACGACGAATCTCTTGGTTGCGAGACTTGGTATATCGAAAAACAAACAAAAGCTTCTTACTTACTCCTGCGCTTCACGATGAAAACATCGGTGCGTTTATTGTTGCGCGTCTTATACCCGCGGGTCGGCTGGCCCCATGGGGTGACGGGATGACGTCCGCCCGAGGTCTTGCCTTCGCCGCCGCCGTGCGGATGGTCGACCGGGTTCATCGAGACGCCGCGATTAGATGGGCGAATTCCCCTCCAGCGATTGCGACCTGCTTTGCCCGTGGTGGTGTTCTCGTGATCGGTGTTGCCGACCTGGCCGATCGTGGCCATGCAATCGACCAGTACTCTGCGAGTCTCGCCCGAAGGCAGCTTCAACAGCGCATAGTCGCCTTCCTTGGCGATCAACTGCACCTGCGCGCCGGCCGAACGTGCCATCTGCGCGCCCTTGCCGGGGCGAAGCTCGATGTTGTGCACCGTCGTGCCGGAAGGAATGTTCTTGAGCGGCAACGCATTGCCGACGAGAATGTCCGCGTCCGGTCCGCTCATGATGGACTGACCCACGGTGAGACCGATCGGCTGGATAATGTAACGCTTCTCCCCGTCCGCGTAGTGGATCAGCGCGATGCGGGAGCTGCGGTTCGGATCGTACTCGACGGTAGCGACCGTGCCGGGAATGCCGAACTTGTCGCGCTTGAAGTCAATCAAGCGCAGCTTCTGCTTGTGGCCGCCGCCATGGTGGCGCATGCTCAAGCCGCCGGTATTCTTGCGGCCGCCGGTGCGCTGCTTGACTTCGAGGAGCGGTTTGTGCGGCTTGTCGGTCGTCAGGTCATTGTTGACCAGGCTGGTCGTGAACCGGAGCGACGGGGTAATCGGTCGAAATGATTTGATCGGCATCGTCTTTGTTCCCTTGCCCTGGCGGCCGCTCGTTCAAGCGCCCGCTTCGGTCTGAATTCGTCCTGCTTGCGAAAGAGCAACGCAGTCATTCGCTTAGAGGCTGTTGAGGTACTCCGGCATCTTTTCACCGTCCTTCAAGCGAACATAGGCTTTCTTCCAATCGGGGCGATAGCCGGCGAACTTGCCGCGGCGGCGCTCTTTACCTTCCACAGAGGCGGTGCGAACACCGGTGACTTTGACCTTGAATAAGGTCTCGACAGCCTGTTTGACCTCGGTCTTGGTAGCTTTGAGGGCAACCTCGAAGACGAGCGTGTTCTGCGTCTCCTTGATCGTCATACCCTTCTCGGTAATAAGGGGGCGGCGGATAACGGTATAGAGAGTCGGCATTACGCAACCTCCTTCTGCGCGGCGACGTTGCCGTGCTGCTCTGCTGTCTTGCTGCGCTTCGAAACAAACTTCTTGAGCGTCTCCTGGAGAGCTTCGATGGCATCCCGCGAAAAGACGGCATGTTCATAGCGGAGCAGATCGTAGGGGTGAACCTCGGAGCTGAGGACAAGTTCCACACCGGCTAGATTGCGCGAGCCGAGATAAAGCTTCTCGTCAAGCTTGCGGCTGCTTTCGACCAGCAGCGTCGTCTTGCCGGTCTCCAATTTGTTCAAAGCCTGACGAAAGAGCTTGGTCTTGGCTTCGGCCACCTCGAAGGAGTCAACCACGGTAAGCTTGCCGTCATTGATCTTCGCGGAGATAGCCGAGCGAAGCGCGCCCATCAACTTCTTTTGCGGAAAAGCATACTCGTAGCTGCGCGGCTGCGGTCCGTGGACCGTGCCGCCTCCCCGCCACAGTGGAGTCCGGATAGATCCGACACGGGCGCGGCCCGTCCCCTTCTGCTTCCAAAGCTTCTTGCCGGCGCCCGACACCCGGTTGCGCGTCTTAGTGGCGGCGGTTCCCTGCCGCAGCGCAGCACGGTAGTGCTTGACCGCCTCCCAGAGGAGCGCATCGTTGATCTCTGTTCCGAAGACCTCGTCGGCGAGTTCGAACTCACCGACCTTCGATCCGCCGAGATTGACTACGTTGATGTTTGCCATCGTTCTTCTCTCTTCACGCCTGCCATCGATGCGGCAGGCCAAAACTTTGATCGAGAAAGCTCTAAACTAAAAGCTCTCTGTTTAAATCTTCTTTACTTCTTCTTCGAAGGTGCAGCCTTCTTCGAAGCCTTCAACGCATCCTTGGTCGCGGCACCGGCAAAACCGCGACGCTCACGCGGCGGAGCCTTGGCCTTCGAGATCAGCACGAAGCCGTCGCGCGGCCCCGGAACTGCGCCTTCGACAAGAAGAAGATTGTCCTCAAAGTCAATACCGCGAATACGCAGGTTGCGGACGGTGATCTGCGCGTGACCCATGTGGCCCGGCATACGCTGGCCAGGGAAGACACGCGACGGAAACGACGATGCGCCAATCGAACCCTGCACCTGGAACATGTGCCCGTGCGACTTAGGCCCGCCGCCGAAGCCATGCCGGCGAACTACACCGGCAAAGCCTCGGCCTTTGGAGGTGCCGACGACGTCGACGAACCGTTCCTCATTGAAGATGTCAACCAGAACACGATCTCCGGCCTTCGCTGTGGCTGCTGCTTCGCCGTCTGTGGCTTTGGCGGCTGCAAGAGCAACTTCCTTGATCATCCTGACGGGAGGAACGTCCGATTTCGCGAAATGGCCGGTCATCGCCTTGTTGATCTTTGAGGCCTTGACGAAGTCGACATAGCCGATCTGCGCGGCGTCATAGCCGTCTTTCGCAAGGGTTTTCAACTGGGTAATGACGCATGGGCCAGCCTTCAGCACGGTGACGGGATGAATGTCCCCGCGATCATCGAAGATCTGGGTCATGCCGACTTTCTTTCCGAGAATTCCTGTAACAGACATCGAAGCTTCCTTTCCTCATCATGCTGGCTTAAGCGACCAGCACTGCCGGGTTGATTCCTGCGAAACCTTGAACAATGACTTTGCTGAAAAGCTCTTTCTTTACTTCTGAACCGTCTTGATCTCTACGTCGACACCTGCCGGCAGATCGAGCTTCATCAGCGCATCTACCGTCTGCTGAGTCGGCTCGAGAATGTCGATCAGCCGCTTGTGGGTGCGAATCTCAAAGGCCTCGCGCGACTTCTTATCGACGTGCGGCGAGCGAAGAACGCAGTACTTGTTCTTCATGGTCGGCAGCGGAATCGGACCCGCTACCTGAGCGCCTGTGCGTTTTGCTGTCTCAACGATCTCACCGGTCGATGTGTCGAGCACCCGGTAGTCATACGCCTTCAAACGAATTCTGATTCTTTGTCCAGCCATGGCGTGTCTCTTTTCTATTGCAAAGATCGTTTGGAGTAGCTGCCGGGGATGAACATCTGCACCTGCCGGCAGCCCTCGTTATTCTTGAACTATAAAGACCAAAACAAAAGACTCTGTGGTGAAGCTTTTCTTTACTTGAGGATCTCCGAGATCGTTCCTGCGCCGACGGTCCGGCCGCCCTCGCGGATGGCAAAGCGCAGGCCCTTCTCCATCGCGACGGGAGTATGCAGCGTGATCTCAAGCTGGATGTTGTCGCCCGGCATGCACATCTCGGTGCCCGCAGGCAGCTTCGCCGAGCCGGTCACGTCGGTCGTCCGGAAGTAGAACTGCGGACGGTAGCCGTTGAAGAACGGCGTGTGGCGGCCGCCCTCTTCCTTCGACAGCACGTAGACCTCGCCCTTGAAGGTGGTGTGCGGCGTGATCGAGCCGGGCTTCGCGAGCACCATGCCGCGTTCCACATCTTCCTTCGCGATACCGCGCAGCAGCAGTCCGGCGTTATCGCCCGCCAGCCCCTCATCCAACTGCTTCTTGAACATCTCGACGCCGGTGCAGACCGTCTGCCGGGTCTCGCGGAAGCCGACAATCTCGCAGGCCTCGCCCACCTTCACCTTGCCGCGCTCGATACGTCCGGTGACTACAGTCCCGCGACCCGAGATCGAGAAGATATCTTCGATCGGCATCAGGAACGGCAGGTCGACCGCGCGCTCCGGCTGCGGGACATACTTGTCGACCGCATCCATCAGCTCGTCGATCTTGGCCTCCCACTGGGCTTCGCCGTTCAACGCGCCCAGCGCAGAGCCGCGGATGATCGGCGTGTCGTCGCCCGGATAGTCGTACTTCGACAAAAGCTCGCGGACCTCCATCTCGACCAGCTCGATGAGCTCTTCGTCCTCCACCGCATCGCACTTATTCAGGAACACGACGATAAAGGGCACACCCACTTGACGGGCGAGCAGCACATGCTCCTTGGTTTGGGGCATCGGGCCGTCGGTCGCGGCAACCACGAGAATCGCGCCGTCCATCTGCGCCGCGCCCGTAATCATGTTCTTGATGTAGTCCGCGTGGCCAGGGCAGTCGACGTGCGCGTAGTGCCGGTTCTTGGTCTCGTACTCGACGTGCGAGGTCGCAATCGTAATCCCGCGCTCGCGCTCTTCGGGCGCGTTGTCGATCGTGTCAAACGACCGGAACGTGTTCTTCGGGTTGTGCTTGGACAGCACCTTCGTGATCGCTGCCGTTAGCGTCGTCTTGCCATGATCGATGTGCCCGATCGTCCCAATGTTCACATGCGGCTTCGACCGGTCAAACTTTTCCTTGCCCATGACTCTCTCCGTGGTTCCTTCCTGCGTTAATAGTTAACTTCTAGGATCGCGGCTCTACTTGCAGCGTCACGCGTTACTTCGCGTTTAATTCTTTGCCCTGCACCTTGGCGATGATCTCTTCGGAGACCGACCGCGGGGCCTCTTCGTATTGCTTGAACTGCATCGAGTAGTTCGCCCGGCCCTGCGTGGACGATCGCATGTGGGTGGCGTATCCGAACATCGTGCTCAGTGGAACGGTTGCGCGGATCGCCTGCGTCGTGCCGACCATCTCCATGCCCTCGATACGGCCTCTGCGCGAGTTGAGGTCGCCGATGATCGTGCCCATGTACTCTTCCGGAACCGTCACCTCGACCGACATCACAGGCTCAAGCAACACCGGCTTGGCCTTGCGCGCAGCCTCCTTGAACGCCATCGAACCGGCGATCTTGAAGGCCATCTCGTTCGAGTCGACATCGTGATAGCTGCCGTCGTAGAGCGAGACCTTGACGTCAACCATCTCGTAGCCGGCGAGAACACCGCGCTGCATCGCATCTTGAATGCCTTGATCGATCGGCTTGACGTACTCCTTGGGAATTGCGCCGCCCTTGGTGTCGTTTGAGAACTCATAGCCCTTGCCGGGCTCGTTCGGCGAGATGCGGATCTTGCAGTGGCCGTAGTTGCCCGACCCGCCCGTCTGCCGGATGTACTTGCCCTCCGCATCCGAGTTGGTGCGAATCGTCTCGCGATAGTTGACCTGCGGCTTGCCGACATTGGCCTCGACTTTATACTCGCGCATCATACGGTCGACGATAATCTCAAGGTGCAGCTCGCCCATGCCGGCAATAATGGTTTGGCCGGAATCGATGTCGGTGCGGACGCGGAAGGTGGGGTCCTCCTGCGCCAGCTTCGCCAGTGCCATGCCCATCTTCTCCTGGTCGGCCTTGGTCTTCGGCTCGACCGCAACTTCGATCACAGGCGCGGGGAAGTCGATCGACTCAAGCACCACCGGGTGCCGGTCGTTGCAGATCGTATCGCCGGTCACAAGATTCTTGAGACCGACCGCGGCACAGATATCGCCCGCGAGAATCTCGGTGATCTCTTCGCGCTTGTTGGCATGCATCTTCAACAGACGGCCGATGCGCTCGGTCTTGCCGGTGCGCGGATTGAGCACGGAATCGCCGGTCTTCAACTGGCCCGAGTAGACGCGAATGAAGATCAGCTGGCCGACGAAGGGGTCGGTCATGATCTTGAAGCCGAGCGCCGAGAAGGGCTCACTGTCGTCCGCCTTGCGGATGACCTCTTCTTCCATGTTGTCGGGATTGTGGCCAATCATGGGAGGAATGTCGAGCGGGCTTGGCAGGTAGTCGACGACCGCGTCGAGCAGCGTCTGCACTCCCTTGTTCTTGAACGACGATCCGCAGAGCACCGGGAAAATATTCATAGCGATGGTTGCTTTGCGAATGCCAGCCTTCAACTGTGCCTCGTTCGGCTCCTGCCCTTCGAGGTACAGGTGCATGATCTCGTCGTCGGAGTCGGCAACGGCCTCGATGAGATACGCGCGCGCGGCCTTCGCCTTGTCGAGCAGGTCGGCCGGTATCTCTTCAACCGAATACTCCGCGCCCATGGTCTCGTCGTGCCAGTAGATCGCCTTCATGGTAACGAGATCGACGACGCCGAGAAACTTCGCCTCAGCGCCGATCTGAATATTGATGGGAACCGCGCGCGCGCCAAGGCGATCGACGATGGTCGAGGTCGCATACACTGCGTCCGCGCCAGCCTTGTCCATCTTGTTAATGAAGCAGATGCGCGGCACCTTATACTTGTCAGCCTGACGCCAGACAGTCTCAGACTGCGGCTGTACGCCGGCGACCGCATCAAAACAGGCCACCGCACCGTCGAGCACACGCAGGCTGCGCTCCACCTCGGCGGTGAAGTCAACGTGGCCCGGAGTGTCGATGATGTTGATGCGAATATTCTTCCAGGTGCAGGTGGTCGCGGCCGAGGTAATCGTGATGCCGCGCTCCTGCTCCTGCTCCATCCAATCCATGGTCGCAGTGCCCTCATGCACCTCGCCGATACGGTGCGTAATGCCCGTATAGAAGAGGATGCGCTCGGTCGTCGTCGTCTTGCCGGCGTCGATGTGCGCCATAATCCCGATGTTCCGGCAACGATTTAGAGGTGTAGTGCGTGCCACGGTCTTACTCTCTCATCTGCGAGCTCGACGCCCGCGGTGTAAAAAATTGCTAAAGCAGAAACAAAGAACTACTGGTTGAGAAGCTTTCCTCTACCACCGATAATGCGCAAAGGCCTTGTTCGCCTCCGCCATGCGGTGAACGTCTTCCTTCTTCTTCATCGCAGCGCCACGGCCATTAGCGGCATCGAGCAGCTCGGCGGTCAGCTTCTCCACCATGCCCTTCTCGCCGCGCGCCCGCCCGTACGTCACCAGCCAGCGAATGGCGAGCGAGGTGCGCCGCTCGGGAAGAACTTCGATCGGAACCTGATAGTTGGCTCCCCCGACCCGGCGACTCTTGACCTCGAGCAGCGGCTTGCAGTTCTCGATCGCCTTCTTGAACAGCTTGAGCGCCTCATCGCCGCCCTTCTGCTCAAGGTTGGTCATGGCGGTGTAGAAGATGCCTTGTGCGGTTGACTTCTTGCCGCCCCACATCATCGAGTTCACAAACTTGGTCACCAGGGTGGAGTGGTAGACCGGGTCTGCCGCCACTTCACGCTTTGCGATATAACCTTTTCTTGGCATTGCTCTCTCTTCTCGTCTTCCTCCAGCGCCGGACTTCTCAAGTGCTGGACTTGGGTAACAGGACCCAGGGTTCAGGGTCCAGGGTTCAGTAATCTACTTCGCAGCAGCCTTGGGACGCTTGGCGCCATACTTCGACCGGCTCTGTTTACGGTTGGCCACGCCGACCGAGTCGAGGGTGCCGCGAACGACGTGGTAGCGAACCCCGGGAAGATCCTTCACGCGGCCGCCGCGGATCAGCACAATCGAGTGCTCCTGCAGGTTGTGGCCGATGCCCGGGATATAAGTCGTTACCTCGATCCCGTTCGTAAGCCGAACGCGAGCTACCTTGCGCAAGGCCGAGTTCGGCTTCTTCGGGGTCTGGGTGTACACGCGGGTGCAGACGCCACGGCGCTGCGGCGAACCCTGCAGCGCTGGGCTGGCGGTCTTATAGCGGGTCGGCGTGCGGCCCTGCTTAACGAGCTGATGGAACGTAGGCACTAGAACTCCTTCAAAACTGCGCGCAAAAAACTTGCCGGAAGCCATGTGTCAGCCGCATACAAAGAGAGTTGCTTCGGTCTTCTGTCGTACACGCAAAAGTTTGAGAACGCTGAAGCGTCTCTCACACGAAGGCCTTCCCTGCTGTTGCGTCTGCGAAGCGATACAACAAATCAGACGTAAACAGTCGACGGTGGTCGAGCGTCTTCCCTACCCTTCAGAGAGGAGCCGACTCCGTTTCGCTGTCCCGGCCCGCATAGCCCATCCTTTGGATCCCGGCAGGGTGGAGGGTGTCGCAGGCACGATTGCGATAGGCCGCAGGCGAACAGCGCTTGAGTCGTTTATGACCCAACTCGCTCTGCGGTGAAATGTCTAATATCCAGTCTAACGCAAACAGACTTTTTCTGTCTTCCAACAGATTGCGGTCTGAAGTTTGCCGGGCTTTGCTGCACCCACTCTGCTGAAGGTTTCCCAACGGCACGGACCGGATACTCGCGGAACCTTCTAACCATATCAATGGCTAAGCTCGCCGTCAACTTTTTCGCGGGCATCTCCGAATGAATTCGCCCCGACACAACGCTCCAAAGACCGAGCAGCTTCGATCCCAGGCGGAAGGAGACGCCCATACCGACGTGCTAGGCTTTCTCGATGACTTCCGCCGAATCTAACCGTTTCTCGCCTTTCAGGTCGCTTGCGATTAGCGCGCTTCTTCTTTCCTGTAACCTCGGCTTCGCCCAAGCCGCGCCTGCGGCCGCAAAGAATCCCGAAAGAGATTCCGCGAAGAATCCAAGAATCGGTTCCCTGATCGAGACCCTGCAGAAGACCAGAACGCCGGCCTCCGCCGCCATCTCACCCGACGGGGTCACGGTCGCCTGGACTTTGCGAGGCGCCGGGGCCTCGGAGGTTCACTTGACCGAAGTCGCGAACCCGGCAAAGGACAGAATAGTCGGCACAGGAGCGAAGCTGGCCGAGTGCGCGAGCTCCGGTCCGAAGTGGTCGCCCGACGGAGAGACGCTTGCCTTTGTCTCCGACTGCACCGCAGCGTCAGCCAAGACCAGCCAGGAGCAGGTATTTCTCTGGTCGAAGAAGACAGGACAAGTTAAACAGCTAACCCACCTCACCGGCGGCATCGATTCCCTGACATGGTCGCCCGATGGGAGATTAATCGCCTTTCTATTCGTCGAGAATGCAACGCGAAGCGCCGGCGCACTGGCGGCGATGAAGCCCTGGGCCGGTGTGATCGGCGAAGACGGCGTGGAGATCCAACGAGTCGGCATCGTTCAGCTGGCAGACAACACGTTCACGCAGGTAACTCCGGCAGCGCTACACGTCTACGAGTTCGACTGGTCTCCGGACTCGAAGCACCTGGCGTTTGTGGCGGCGAATCCTCCCGGCGAAAACAACTGGTGGGTAGCTCAGCTTTATACCGAAACTCTTGCCGCGAGCGAAACTAAGTCCATTCTGGATACGGCAACTGTTACCGGTCCGCTTCACGGCCTGCAAATTGCCGTGCCCCGCTGGTCGCCGGACGGCAAGCAGATTGCCTTCATCGGCGGCCTGATGAGCGATCAGGGCTCAACTGGAGGCGATCTTTACCTGATTCCATCTTCCGGCGGCGAGCCGAAAGACGTGACCCCAGGCCGCGCTGCTTCGGTCGCTTACATTGCATGGCTCGGGCCGGAGCTGATTGGCCTCGCGGAACATGTAGGCGGAGATAGCCGTCTCACCGCGCTCGATCTGACGACCGGGCAGGACAGCCCTCAACTTAACGTCAACTTTCCCGAGTCCATCGGTGCGGGTGACCTCGTTATGAGCGTATCGATCTCTAATCAGCAGAACATCGCGTTGATCCGCAGCTCGTTCGAGAAGGCGCCTGAGGTGTGGGCAGGCCCCGGCAGCAACTTGAAGCAGATTACGCATTTGAACGACGGTCTCAAGCCGGCCTGGGGTAAGACGGAGAACGTCGAGTGGACCCATGGCGGCTTCAAGGTACAGGGCTGGCTGTTGTATCCGGCGGACTTTGATCCAGCCAAAAAGTATCCGCTGATCGTCAGCGTACATGGTGGCCCATCGAGTGCGGTGACGCCGCGCTGGCCCGGAGTCGGTTATGGCGGCGTTCCGTTTTCGGCGCTCGGCTACTTCGTCTTCATGCCGAATCCGCGCGGCAGCTATGGGCAGGGAGAGAAGTTCACCCAGGCGAACGTGAAGGATTTCGGCTACGGCGATCTGCGCGACATTCTCGCCGGAATGGACGTGCTCGAGCAGCGCTTTCCCATCGACAAGAACCGCGAAGGACTAACGGGGTGGAGCTACGGCGGCTTCATGACTATGTTCGCCGTAACGCAGACGACACGCTTCAAGGCGGCGGTCGCGGGTGCGGGCATCAGTGACTGGAAGAGCTACTACGGCGAGAACTCGATCGACCAGTGGATGACGCCCTTCTTCGGTAAGAGCGTGTACGACGATCCGGCGGTGTATGCGAAGAGCTCGGCGATCGATTTCATCCATCAAGTCAAGACGCCGACGCTGGTCGTAGTGGGCGATCGTGATGGCGAGTGCCCGGCGCCGCAGAGCTTCGAGTTCTGGCATGCGCTGCGCGCCGAGGGAGTCAAGACGCAGTTGGTGATCTACCCCAACGAAGGACATGCCTTCCGCGATCCTGCGCATCGCCGCGATGTGCTCGAGCGGGCGCTGAATTGGTTTGCGACCGAGATGCCGGCGCAGTAAGAGATCTGTCCTGCCGGACGGGCCCGTTACGCTTGGCCACCCCGCAAACGAAGACCTAGTTTGCGGGGACCCCGATACGGGCGGTCACTTCGTGACGCGTATACCTTTTGTTGCCGGTTTGAACGCATGGGTCCTCCCGATGGTTGGAAACAGAACTCCTCACGCCGACCATCGGGAGGCCCTATGCCCCTCACCCGCCCAGACCGGTATACGCGTCACGAAGTGACCGCTCTCCGCGCAGGAGGGCCGTCCGGCAGGACATGCTTGCGAAGGGCTGCGAGCTGCGTCCAATGAATACGCGGACGATTTGCTTCCGGTGTGCGCAGCTTTTACACTGAAGTCTCAGCTACTCAGCGGTTGCGGTGTGAACCGTTCAGCTTGCGTTCCGGTTGGACGGGGAGGTTCAATGCGTCGGTTTGTTACGTTCGTCTTTTTGCTGCTTTTCACCATTCCCTTTGGCGTCTCGATTTCAGGTTGTGCGAAGAAGACTTCGACAGTTTTCTGTAACGGCGGCTCTTCCGGAGTTCCTGTCGGTCAGATTACGACGATCACCCTGCAACCGAAGATCTACGGCGTCTCGCTGAACTTCGCGCAGATCGGGCAGGTGAGCGCACCGGTGGCGACCGACTGCAAGGGAACGACGGAGACGGCATCGGGCGGCTACAGGTACGCGACCTTTGACGCCAACGGAGTTCCCGATCTCACCGTGGCGGACGTCAATCCGACGAATGGCGCGGTGTGCGGAGGCACGTGGAACCGCAACACGGGCGGAGGCATCGCGGACTTTACGACCTGCAATTCGACCGGCAAGACCGGCACGGTCTATCTAGTGGCCAGCGCGCAGGGTGCAAGCAGCAATCCTCTGCCGATCTATGTGCATCCAGTGGTGACGAGCGTCGTGCTGGGTCCATTGTCGACGGACTGTATTAATGATCCGGCAACCAACTGCAGTCCTGCCGCGTTTATCAATACACAGACCAGCTGCACGATCAACCCGGCGACCGGGTGCTGCACGACGCCGGTGACCTCGGCGGCTGCCTTTGCGAATGCCAACAGCTGCGTGTCGCAGGGCGTGACCGGACAGCTGGCGGCGCGCGTCTTCCAGAACTCGTCGGCGACGCTGGCGGACAATATCAGCTGCCAGGTGGGCCACCTCACCTATACCCCGCAGATTGCCTCGATCGTGACGATCGACCAGAACGGCGTGGCGACGGCGCAGAAGCCGGGCTCGACCGTGATCACGGCAGGCATCTCGAACGCGGGAAGCTCAGCCGGGTTCTTCTCCACGTGTCCTCCGAAGACGATCACGTTGAGTGTGCCTGGGATCAACAACACCACCACGACCAATGTGGTCGTCAATCAGAATTTCACGCAGCCGATTACCGCGGTGGCGACCGATGCCAACGGGACCGTTCTCACCGGGCTCTCGCTTACGTTCGAGTCGACCACGCCGACGACGATTCCTGCCGGGGCCGGCACCGTGACTCCGCTGTTCCCCGGTGCGGCGGCGATTACGGCGACCTGCCAGCCGCCGACCTGCAATCCTTCGCCGTTCAATCAGATCGGCCTGTTTGGCAACGGCAAGCCGGCGACCTCGAATGAGATCACGGTGACGACGCCGGGCAACAACAGCACCAATCTGTACATCGCGAGCACGAATTCCCTGTTCCTGGTGCCGGTAGACTTCACGCAGAACACGCTCGGCTCGCCGGTGCGCCTGCCATATGTGCCGAACTCGATGGTGATCAGCGACGACGGCACGGCGGTATACATGGGCAGCGCGTTTGAACTGATGACCTTCAGCGCGACCACCAATGCTTTGAGCAGAGAAGATCCGACCGTGACCGGGCAGGTGCTGGCGGTATCGCCCGACGGCACGACGCTGGTGATCACGGACCCGACCCGGCAGCTGGTGTATCTCTACAGCACCGCCGCCGCCGGGACTGGCACGACGGGCACGACCACCGCGCCGACCACCGGGACTTCCGGGACGACGACGACAGGGACGACGAATGCTCCGCCGGCGGCGAGTGCGAGTGTGCTGACGCAGTATGGCGGGGTGGGCACGCACGCCGTGTTCACGCCGGACAGCACGACGGTGTACATCACCCTGGGCAGTTATGACGCGGCGACGGGAGTGACGACGCCGAACAACCAGCTTCTGGTGCACTCCACCCAGACGGGGTGGTATTCAACCTCGTCATCGCAGCCTACCAGCAGCGTGGCGCTGGCGGTTCCGAGTGTAGGGGCCTTCTTCGGCGGCAATCCGACGACGGCGCGGTCCTACTGTTCGGTCACGACGATCTCGGCTGTCCCCGGTCAGACGGCCGGCTCGTCGACCACAGCGAACCTGTTTTTTCCGGACGCTGGCGTGACGGGTCCGCAGACCGATCAGGTGGCGGCGACCAATGACGGACTTCATCTTCTCGGCGCAGCGGTTCCTGCCGGCGGGGCTGCCAACTTCACCGATTTTCTGCTGTCGACGCCTGCGCCGGCAGGGGCTCCTGCTCCGGCCGGTCTGCCGGTGGGGCAATGCCCCACGACCCCCACGGGTGTGACACAGCAGGTTACCTTCGGCGCGACGCCGACGTTTACCGGTGCGTTGCCCGGCGTCACGGCAACGGCGATCACCGGAGTCGATCCGACCTCGGACTCGAAGATCGCTTTTGTGACCTATACCGGCAGCGGCGGCATGGTGCCGACGTATACGCCGCAGGCTGGCGGTGCCGGAACGCTGGGCAGCATAGCGCTCCAGACATCGAGTTTTGGGACGCCGATCGCTCCGGTGGCCGGGGTGGTAAGCGCGGATAACCAGACGTTCTTTGTGGGGACTTCGGGGGACAATGTCGTCCACCTGATTACGAACGGCGCGAACGGATATGCGGATACCAAGACGCCGATCGCTCCGAAGCTGATGGACGGAAACGGAAATATTGCGACGCCGAACCTGCTGGTGCAGAAGCCTCGGAAGACAACCTCGTAGGCAATTGCAAGGGGGAGGAAGCGGGAACGCGCATGCCCCGCCCCCACCCCTGCAAAGTTGTGCAAATTCTTCTATTGAAACGTTTTAGCTTTGGACTTCGGTTGGTGTGGCTTGCCAGCGGGCGCTACGCTGCCTGCTGTGCACCAGGACGCTCACCGGACGACTGTGGGCTTTTGCCTGGGAGTGCTCCCGTTCCGCGAGGGCACCCTCCCCACCCCCTACAAAGTTGCGCAAATTCTTCTATTGAGAGCAGTTAGCTTTGGACTTCGCGTTGGGATGCATGGCCGAGGAGCCGGAGAGCCGTTCCGAGGCCTTAGCGCATACTTTTATTATAGCGGTTTGACCATAACTCCTATGCCACGCATTAAACCTAATATTTTGATACAGATAGAGCAAATCGTGGCTTGACAAGGAAAACTACGCTTCGAGGCGGCTTGCCTAGGGAAGCTCTGATTAAGTCTGAAGTCGTGGATGCGCTGCGGGTTCTGTGGCTTGAGCATCCGGAATACAGATGGAAACGGGCGGAATATATAGGCTGTGTGAAAGGTGTCGGGATCCTTCCCCTTCCTCTTCGCTTCGCTCAGGGTCGAAGGTCAGGATGACAGCAAGAACGTGAGGGTCAGGATGACAGCAAGGATTCGGAGCAGCAATTAATCAGAGATTCCCTTAATCAGAGGTTCCCTGGAGGGACGTTGAAGCCGAGGACGGGGCGGGACCTTCGATTTGACGTGCCCATATGTCATTCGGGTTCTGCGAGAGATTGCTGAGTCTGTGACTGGGAAGATGTGGAACAGCAGATCCCCTGCGGGAATGACAACAAGAAAAGCAAAGGCAACGACCAGCTATGCAATGGCTAGAGGGGAATGCGGCGACGACGAAGCATGGGCCAAACGAGAATGCGGCGGCGGGAGGGAGAAGGGACCGGGGCGGAAAAGCGGCAGGAACGGAGAAGCAGCCTGGGGGGAAGAGCGGCGGTGCACGGAAGAGCGGCCGGGGACGGAAGAACGGCGGCGAGGCGGGGCTTGCTTCAGGCGAGGCGGGGGCTTGCTTCAGGCGAGGCGTTTTTTGAGGAGGTCGCGGGCGATGGCGTCGAGGACGCCGTTGAGGAAGTGGATGGATTCGGGGGCGGCGTAGCGGCGGCCGATTTCGAGCGACTCGTTGATGATGATGGCGGCTGGGGTATTGGGGAAGCCGAGCATCTCGGCGACGGCGGTGCGGAGGAGGTTGCGGTCGACGACGGCCATGCGCTCGAGTCGCCAGTTCTGGGCGTGGGCTTCGATGAGAGCGTCGACCTCGGGCTGACGGGTGGTGGCGAGGCGGTGGAGGTCTTCGGCGAAGCCCCGGGTCTCGAGGTCGACGTCTTCGACCGAGGCCCAGAAGAGTCTGGCGACCTGCTCGGGGGATTGTTTGCCGAGGTCGCCCTGGAAGAGCATCTGCATGGTGAGTTCGCGGGATTTGCGGCGGGTGCCCATTTATTTGCTGCCTTTGGAGGATGGGGGGGCGGGAGCGTTCGTGGATCCCACACGTTGCGATGAGACCGCACCGTATGGGGCACCCGGTCTGGTGAAATTGCCGGATTTGCGGCGGGTGCCCATTTATTGTTCGTCCTTCGACGGCGGCAGGTCAGGAGCCTCGTCTGATCCCACACGTTGCGATGAGACCGCACCGTATGGGGCACCCGGGGTTCGTGGCGACTCTTCCCAGGTCCCAGAATCGGGACCTGGGGCACCCGGTTTCTGGGCTGGACGGCCTGACCGATGGGGGGAGGTGGGAGATGGCATGGGGAGGACGGGTATTGGAGAGGCGAGCTTGCGCTGGATGGAGACCATCTCGATGGCGGCGATGGCGGCTTCGAAGCCTTTGTTTCCGGCTTTGAGGCCGGCGCGGTCGAGGGCCTGCTCGAGGGTCTCGCAGGTGAGGACGCCGAAGGCGTGGGGGACGCCGGTCTCCTGCTGGGACTGGCCGATGCCGCGGGCGACCTCGGTGTAGATGGCTTCGTAGTGGGCGGTTTCCCCGCGGAGGAGGCAGCCGAGGGTGATGATGGCGTCGTACTTCTTCGATTCGGCGAAGGTGCGGGCGGCGGAGGGGACCTCCCATGCTCCGGGGACGCGGACGATGGCGATGTCTTGCTTCGCAGCGCCGCTCCGGTGGAGGGCGTCGAGGGAGCCCTGGAGGAGGCGGTCGGTGATCACGGTGTTCCAGCGGGTGGTGACGATGGCGAAGCGCATGCCAGCGGCGCTGAGGCTGCCTTCGACGGCGGAGGGCTGGTGGTGGAGGGGGTTTTCAGACTGCCAGAAGCCGAGGGTGAGGCCCGGAGCTTCGCCCGTCGCAAGCTTGACCGAGAAGAGGCGGGAGTTCCAGTGGGTGGGCTCGGGGGCGGAGAGGAGGGCGGGAATCTCTTCGCTGCGGTGGGCGGCGAGCATCCACTGGTGGACGGCGGCGTGGACGGCGTCGAGCTGGGTGACCTCGATGAGGAGGGAGGGCTCGGCGGGGGTGCGGCCGGTGACGAGCTCGAGGTTGCCGATGGGGGCGAGGAAGGGGGCGCCGCGGGCTTCGTGGACCGACCAGCCCTTGCCGGGCTCGAAGCCGAGGGAGGCGAAGAGGCTTGAGAGGCGGTCGAACTCGGCGGGCGAGGCGATGGGGGCGACCAGGGTGATTCCTTTGATCATGATCTTGCCTTTGCGGGAGGAGGGCGGCGGGCGCTGGCTGTGGAGTAAGGATCGCGGCTTCGTATGCGCAAGGTGAGGGTGGGAAAGCTGGGGGCGGTCTGGGTGGGGTGGAGGCCGTCGGGATCCTTCGCTGCGCTCAGGATGACAGCAAAGACTGGGCTGAATGTGCTCCCGGTGATAGCGTGGGCTTCGTGGCTTGGTGCGCGGAAGGTAGCGGCGGAAAGGCTGGGGGCGGTGTGGGTGGGGCGGAGGTCGTCGGGATCCTTCGCTGCGCTCAGGATGACAGCAAAGACTTTCCTGGCGGAGGTCAGCCTGGCGGCGGGGGGTGCGTTGGCGGCGGGACGGGTGGCGGCGGGGAGTTCAATGAGATTGGTGATTCGAGTTCCCTTGCGCATGGTTCGATTGTATCGTCTGGAGTTGCGGAGCGATGGGGAGGATGGGATGACGTACGAAACGCTGTTGTGCGAGGTGAAGGACCAGATTGCGCGGGTGACGCTGAACCGGCCGAAGGTGCTGCATGCGCTGAATGCGCAGGTGTTCGATGAGCTGGAGCGGGTGTTCGCAGCGCTTGCCGGGGATGCAGGCGTCCGGGTGATTCTGCTGACGGGAGCGGGGGAGAAGGCGTTTGCCGCCGGGGCGGATATTGGGGAGATGGTGGCGCTCGACGCGGCGGAGGGGGAGGCGAAGGCCAGGCGGGGGCAGGCAGTGTTTCGGAGGATCGAGACCTGCGGGAGGCCGGTGATTGCGTGCATCAACGGATTTGCGCTGGGCGGGGGGTGCGAGCTGGCGATGGCGTGCACGATGCGACTGGCGAGCGAGACGGCGCGGCTGGGACAGCCGGAGGTGAAGCTGGGGGTGATTCCGGGGTACGGCGGGACGCAGCGGCTGCCGCGGCTGGTGGGGCAGGCGAGGGCGCTGAAGCTGCTGCTGACGGGCGAGATGGTGGGGGCGGCGGAGGCGCTGCGGATCGGGCTGGTGGATGAGGTGGTGCCGGCGGAGAGGCTGATGGAGCGGGGGGAGGCGCTGGCGCGGACGATGGTGGGGATGGCTCCGCTGGCGGTGGCGGGGTGCCTAGAGGCGGTGCGGCGGGGAAGCGAGCTTGGGCTGGAGGCGGCGATTGCGGTGGAGGCGGAGATCTTCGGGCGGCTGTGCGGGACCGAGGATAAGGCGGAGGGGACGAGGGCGTTTCTCGAGAAGCGGGGGGCGGTTTGGAGAGGCAGGTGAGAGGGGAGAGGGCAGAGGGTATAGAAGACGGGCACAACGGGAGAGCGCGAGGTGGAGTGGTGCTGAGGGTTGGTATGCTGTTGGGTGTGCGGCGACTCTTAGTGATAGCTCCGGTTCTCTTTGTGTGGATGATGATTGGGTGCATCCGCAGTGCGGCTCCTACGGCGGCGGAGGCGCGGGCGATTGCAGCGGAGCGGCGGCAGGAGGCGGAGATGTCGCGGCAGGAGATGAGCCGGATTCCGCCGCCTTCGAAGACGCGGTATCTGGCGGTGAAGAGCCTGTCGGTGTGGGAGAATCCGTATCTGACGGTGCAGGGTGAGATGGTGACGCTGCATGTGGTGGCGGCGGATGCGAATAAGAGCGAGCTGGGGGTGGGCGGCATCCTGCGTCCGGTGGGGGCGCGGCGGCAGAATCTGAATGTGCGGGTGAGCGATCTGGGGACGGCGCTGAATGCGGTTCCGGCGGAGTGGTGGCCGTATGGGCGGGTGATTGCGGTCGAGGAGGCGCACGATATTCCGGTGCGGGCGCGGCCGGAGGTGCGGCGGAATGTGGAGCGGGTGGTGAGTGCGCTGAATGATCTGGGGGTGGTGGTGTACGAGTGGGCCGAGAATGGGCGGAGTTAGAAGCTGAAAAGATAATGTCCTGCCGGACGGGCCCACTGTTAGCATACACAGCATGCATCGCTGCGTCGTGCGTTGTACGTTCACTTGCAGTTTTTTTGTTGTCCTTTGTTCCGCATCGGTCTTTGCTCTATCAGGTGCTCAGCCAGGCGGGCAAGCGGGCGGTGGCGCGGCGCCGGCATACGGGAGTCTGGGCGCAGCTTCGAATGGGATCTCCAGTCCGTTGACGCAGCCGACGCTCAGTTCCGGCACGCTGCTGCTGCTGGAGCTCGATGGCCGCTTCTCCGAGGCGGTGGCGGCGGGCGGCGGCAAGGTGTTCGCGAGCTGGTTTACCGAAGATGGCGTCACGTTGAATAACGGCAAAGCGGCTGTGCTCGGGCGCGCCGCGATCGCATCTAAAGCACAGTGGGACCCGAAAGACTACCAGCTTACCTGGGCTCCTCAGGGAGCGCAGATGGGTCCGTCGAACGATATGGGCTTCACCTGGGGGCATTATGAAGGCCGTTCCCGCGACAAGAACGGCCAGCCTGTGGTCACCTCGGGCCGCTACATGACGGTTTGGAAAAAACTGCCGAACGGCGACTGGAAGGTTGCCCTGGACGCAAGCGCCGAAGAGCCTGCCGCAGGGGACCAATGCTGCACGCTTCCAAAGCCGTAAATGATTGATGCCACAAAAGTAGGAGTGCGCATTTGTTTGCACACTCCTACGATCTGAAGACGTGAGATGAACGCCCTCCTGATCAAAGACGAAGCTCTGCGGATCGAAGCCCTCAATCAGTATGAGGTGGTGAATTCCGCGCCTGATTCGGCTCTTGACGATTTGGCGGCGCTGACCGCGCAGATCTGCGAGGCTCCGGTAGCGGCTATCTCTCTGGTGGGCTCGGACCGGATCTGGCTGCGTTCCAGGGTGGGGCTGGAGTCGCTTGAACTTTCCCTGGGCAGCCTGCCGTGCGAGACGACGATTCTGGGCGATACGGTGTATGAGATTCCGGACACGCGCACGGACCCGGATTATGCGCCCGACGGCATTCTGGTGGAGGGCCGATCTTACCGTTTTTATGCTGCGGCTCCGCTGACTACGCCGGGCGGGGTGAGCATCGGCGCGCTTCTGGTGCTTGACCGGCATCCGCGCACACTGACCGAGGCGCAGTCTTCCGCGCTGACGATTTTGAGCCGGCAGGTGATTACGCGGCTGGAACTGAATGGCAGGATTCGGCAGATGGACCGGGCTGCGCGTTCGCGGCAGCGGGTCGAGACGGCATTGACGGTGGAGCGAAACTTCGTCTCCGCGGTGCTCGATACGGTGGGCGCCCTGGTCGCTGTGTTCGATCCCGCGGGACGGATTGTGCGGTTTAACCGGGCGTGCGAGACGGCGTCGGGATACGATTTTTCCGCTCTGGTGGGCCGCTATGCGTGGGACAAGCTGATTCCGCGGCAGGAGATTCCGGAGGCGATTGAAAACTTCGAGCGGCTGCGCTCGGGCCACTTCCCTGCTGCTTTTGAGAATCAATGGCTGAACCGCGACGGCAGCCTCCGACGCATTGCGTGGTCGGCGACGGCGCTGCTGGACACGCAGGGCGAGGTGGCCTTCATCATTGCCACGGGCATCGACGTGACGACGCAGCGCGGGGCGGAGGCTACGCTGCGAGAGAGTGAGGCGCGGTATCGGCAACTGATCGAAGGATCGCTCGGTATGGTGTGCACGCATGACCTGCGCGGCAATATTCTGTCGATCAATCATCATGGCGCGGAGACGCTGGGACGAACGCTCGAAGAGATGGTGGGGCATAATCTTTCGGAGTTCATCGTGCCGGATCGTAAGGCCGCAATGCCTGCCTACCTGAAGAAGATTGCGGACACGGGAGAGGCGCAGGGGCTGCTGCATCTTGAGCACGCCGACGGCGAACTGCGCGTGGTCGCATACCGGAATAAGCTGATCATGGTGCCGGGACGGGCTGCGTATGTGCTCGGCTTTGGCGTCGACATCAGCGAACAGGTGCGTGCCGAGGGACGTCTGCGCACGCTGACCAGGCAGTCGGACTCGATTCTTGAGTCGGTGGGCGACGGGATTTACGGTATCGATCTGGAAGGCAAGGTGACCGTGGTGAACTCGGCCGCCGCACAGATGGTTGGCTACAGGCCGGAGGAGATGCTGGGTCGCGACATGCATCAGCTGATTCATCATTCGAAAGCCGACGGCACTCCCTATGCGGGAGCCGACTCTCCGATTCGCAAGACACTGACGAACTTCGCGACGGTGCGCGTGTCGAACGAGGTGTTCTGGCGCAAGGATGGCACGAGCTTCCCGGTGGAATATGTAGCGCGGCCGCAGATTGATGCGCATTCGGACTCAGGCGACCCGAAGACGGTCGGCGTGGTGGTTGCGTTCACCGATACGACGGAGCGACGAGCGCTGGACCGGATGAAGGACGAGTTCATCTCGACTGTGTCGCATGAGCTGCGCACTCCGCTGACCTCGCTGCGCGGGGCGCTGGGGTTGCTCGCGGGAGGAGCTCTAGAAAAGCGGCCGGAGAAGACGCGGCAGATGCTGGAGATCGCGATCAGCAACTCCGACCGGCTGGTGCGCCTGGTGAATGACATTCTCGATCTGGAGCGCATCAGCAGCGGCAAGACCGAGCTGCATCTGACAATGTGCAGCGCGGAAGATCTGCTGCGGCGCGCGGCGGGGGTGCAGCAGGGCCGGACACCGAAGCCGAACATCCGCATCTTCTTTGCGGCGGACGGCGTGAATGTATGGGCGGATCCGGACCGCATTCTGCAGGCGCTGAGCAACCTGATCTCAAATGCCATCAAGTTCTCGCAGCCGGGAAGCGAGATCCGGCTGACGGCCCGGAATCTGGAGGGCGATGAGGCTCTGATCGAGGTAAGCGATCACGGGCGCGGCATCCCTGCCGAAAAGCTGGAGCACATCTTCGACCGCTTTCAGCAAGGCGACAGCTCGGACTCGCGGGCCAAGGGCGGGACGGGTCTGGGGCTGGCGCTGTGCCGCAGCATCGTTACCCAGCACGGGGGACGCATCTGGGCGACCAGCAAGCCGGATGAGGGGACTACCGTTCACTTCACCCTGCCGACCAAGCCGAGCACGAATCTTCGATAGCGAAGGCTATAATAGTGTGGTGAGTCTCAAGTTCGTTGCGGTGAAGCGGGGAAGAACGATCCTGGAGTTTTGTGGGTCACACGGGCGAAATGCGGGGATTCTTCGCTTCGCTCAGAATGACACCGAGATACCTTAAGAAACGAACTTCAGACGCACGACGCCGGAGCATTTTCGATCCGAGTGTTTACGGTTGGGAGAGAGTCGTGGTCTCCCACCCTAGCCGCAAAGAGCGCGGCGAGGATGGGGCACCCATCCTTCCGTCAGCAATGGACATGAAAACGCTCTAGCGGGACCAGTTCTCGCACGCGAGCCCTTTCACTCTGCGGAACTCGCGCAGGTTCGCTGTTACCAGGATGAGGCGATGTCTAAGCGCCTGTCCAGCGATGAGCACATCGTAGGGTCCGATGGGCAAACCCTCTGCCCCCAGCTGTGAGCGGACCTTCCCTGCCTCACGAGCGTCCTCGCTGTCAAAGTGCAGCACGTTGAACTGAAGAGCTTCGAGCAACACAAGATTTTTCTCTTGCCTCTCGCTCTTGTAGGCTCCATAGAAGAGCTCGTGCATGACAATCGACGAGGTGACGATCTCCTCGGAGCGGTATTTGCGCATAGTGGCGAATGCCTTGTTTTGCGCACGGTTCAATATGTCGATGATGACGTTTGTGTCGAGTAGAAAACGCATCAGCGAAAGAGCTTGTCCGACTTGGGGCGGTGCTGCTGCGGGACTTCCTGCTGAATGGCAGCGATAACATCCTCATCGAGGGGTCCCAGCTGACGGAGCCTTTCAAGCCACTCCCAGACCTCGTCGATCGGTTCCAGCAAGACTCCACTTCCCGCCTTTCGTATGCGAACCTCTTTTCCGATAAAGCGGAATTCCTTCGGCAGTCGCACCGCCTGGCTGCGGCCGGTTTGAAAGAGCTTTGCGCGCTTCTGTGTTGTCGTCATTGGCCGCCTCACTATAAGTATATACCAATGGTATCTATTCTTCGCCCTCACGGAGTTTCGCGATGACGGTGAGGTCTTCGAGGGTGGTGGTGTCGCCTT
This sequence comes from Edaphobacter sp., assembly GCA_965277545.1. GTDB lineage: Bacteria > Acidobacteriota > Terriglobia > Terriglobales > Acidobacteriaceae > Edaphobacter. The sequence continues at coordinate 2,170,540 of OZ255826.1, read as the reverse complement.
TGACTTCGCCTGTGGTGGCAAGCTCGCGCAGAAGGCGGCGCATGATCTTGCCGCTGCGGGTCTTTGGCAGGGCCTGGGTGAAGGTTAGGTCGTCGGGGCGTGCGAGCGAACCGATCTCCTTCGCGACCCACTGGCGGAGCTCCTGGCGCAGTTCTTCGCTGGGTTCATGGCCGCCTTCGAGGGTGACGAAGACGGCGATGGCCTGGCCTTTCATCTCGTGCGGACGGCCGACCGCGGCAGCCTCGGCGACTTTGGGGTGGGCGACCAGGGCGGACTCGACCTCCATGGTTCCAAGGCGATGGCCGCTGACGTTGATGACGTCGTCGACTCGGCCCATGAGCCAGAAGCAGCCGTCGGCATCACGACGCGCGCCGTCGCCGGTGAAGTAGCTGCCCGGGACTTCGCTCCAGTAGGCGGCTTCATAGCGGGCTTGATCGCCGTAGATGGTGCGTGCCATGGAGGGCCAGGGCTTGCGGATGACCAGAAGACCGCCTTTGCCGTCGGGAACGGGCTCGCCTTCTTTTGTAACAATTTCAGGCACAATTCCGAAGAAGGGGCGCGTTGCAGAACCGGGCTTGGCGGGGACGGCGCCTGGGATGGGGGCGATCAGGATGGCGCCGGTCTCGGTCTGCCAGTAGGTGTCGACGATGGGGCAGCGCTCTTTTCCGATCCTGCGGTGATACCACATCCAGGACTCCGGGTTGATGGGTTCGCCCACGGTGCCGAGCAGGCGCAGGGAGGCGAGCGAGTGCTTGTCGACCCACGCGTCTCCCCACTTGATGAAGGCGCGGATGGCAGTGGGGGCGGTGTAGAAGATGGTGACCTTGTGGTCGTCGATGATCTTCCAGAAGCGATCGCACTCCGGCCAGTTCGGCGCTCCTTCGTACATGACGACGGTGGCGCCGTTCTGCAGCGGGCCGTAGACGACATAGCTGTGGCCGGTGACCCAGCCGATGTCGGCGGTGCACCAGAAGACGTCCTGCTCGCGCAGGTCGAAGACGTACTTGCTGGTGAGATAGGTCTGCACGGAGTAGCCGCCGGTGGTGTGGACGAGGCCCTTGGGCTTGCCGGTGGTGCCGGAGGTGTAGAGGAGGTAGAGCGGGTCTTCGGCGTCCATCCACTCGGGAGGGCACTCGGGGGCGGCCTGTTCCATGGCTTCATGCCACCATTGGTCGCGGCCTGGCTGCATCGTGACGGGCGAACCGGAGCGGCGGAAGACGATGACGTTCTTGATGGTGGGGCAATTGGTGAGGGCCTCGTCGACGATGGACTTGAGCGGAATCTCGGCGCCGCGGCGATAGCTTGAGTCCTGGGTGAGGATAGCGACGCAGCCGGAGTCGTTGACGCGGTCGGAGATGGCGTGAGCGGCGAATCCTCCGAAGATGACAGAGTGCACGGCGCCGATGCGGGCGCAGGCGAGCAGGGCGATCGCAAGCTCGGGGCACATGCCCATGTAGATGGCGACACGATCGCCGCGCTTGATGTCGAGATCCTTGAGCACGTTGGCAAAGCGCTGCACCTGATGGTGCAAGTCGCCATAGGTGAGTTTTCGAACTTCGCCCGGTTCGCCTTCCCAGAGCAGAGCTACTTTGTCTTTGCGAGAACCCAGCGCGTGGCGGTCGACGCAGTTGTGCGACAGATTGAGTTTGCCGTTGACAAACCACTTTGCGTGAGCGGCTTCGCCTTCGGTCACTTGCGTCCAAGGGGAATACCAGTCGAGCTCCCGAGCTGCTTCGGCCCAGAATGCGTCCGGTTGCTCGACACTGTGGCGGTACATGGCTTCGTACCGCGCGAGATTTTTGATGTGAGCCTTTGCGGAAAAGTCCGCAGGTGGAGGAAAGACGCGGTTCTCGCGCAGGCTCGAATCGAGGTTGGTGCTGTGTTCCAAGGTCGCGTTCCTCCGTCGCTGGTCCAGCAGATCGAAGGTACCCTATACAGGTTTTTGCGGCAACTTGCTGGGACGATAACTTTTACCTCAAGGGAGGCTCTGATTAAGCTGGAAGTTGTTGGTTACGGGGCGAATTTTGGGGCTGAGCATCGGGAATATGGGTAGAAAGGTATTGCATGTATGGACTGTGTGAAGGATATCGGGATCCTTCGCCATGCTCAGGATGACAGCAAGGGCTCGAAGGTCAGGATGACAGCAAGAAATTGAGGCAGCACTTAATCTGAGATTCCTAAGAGCCATTTAAGAGGTGGCTTTCTGATTCACGGCTCAAGCCTCGCCATGGCGCTTGCGGAACGCGGTCACCTTGTGACGGTTGCCGCAGGAAGCCATGCTGCACCAGCGGCGTCGATGGGACTTGGTGCGGTCGTAGAACCAGAGCACACACGTTTCGCTCTCGCAACGGCGAATGAGCTTGAAGTTTCCGCTGGAGAGCAAGTCGGCGGCGGCTTCCGCCACCGGCGCTAAGGCCTGCTGCGGCGTTTCACACTCCCACACTCTGCCCGTGAGGAGCGAGCCTTCCCTGTCGTGGCGCAGCATGAGGTGGCTTCTAGCCTCTCCGAGGAACTTGTTGAGTCGCGCGAGGGCAAGAGGCTTGTCGGCTTTGCGGCGTTCTATGAGATGGCGGAGTTCTTCTCGAAGGCCTCTCGCTGCAGCGATCAGCGCCCCTTCGAATTGTGTGGATGTGCACCGTGTGGGCCAACCGAGGCTGTGGAGCGTGCTGAGGACATCGGCGTCTGACTGGAGTTGATCTTCCAGCCTTCCTTCGACCATCAACGTTGTATTCAGGAACTCGAGGACTGGGTGGTCGCTCAGCAAGGCTGACTGGTTTCGGGTTTCGTCACCTAGTTTCATAGATGCCTATTTTCTTTGCATCGTTTTGTAACCATTGTAAATCATATTTACAGGTTACATAAAGCTAGCCCTTTGCGGCTGGAAGACAGAGGAGAAGATCATGACTCGCAGGAATTTCTTTACGAAAGGCACTACCGCCCTTGCCTCTACTGCATTACCGGCAGCTGCCGCGGCGCCGGCAACAAGCCATCCTGAGGTCCCGGTCACGCTCATCCGGCGTGTGGAGGCCGATGGGATAAACATGTTTTACCGCGAGGCTGGGCCGGCAGATGCACCGGTCCTTCTGCTGCTGCATGGGTTCCCCACAAGCTCCTTTCAGTACCGAGAGTTGATTCCACGGTTAGCGGACAAGTATCGGGTCATTGCGCCGGACCTGCCGGGCTTTGGCTTCACGGAGGTCCCGGCTGAGCGCCGCTACACCTATAGTTTCGCGGCTCTGGCGAAGACTGTCGAGTTCTTCACCGAGGCGCTTCACCTGAACCGCTATGCGCTGTATGTGTTCGACTACGGCGCCCCGACAGGCTTTCGGCTCGCGATGGCGCATCCAGAGCGGGTCACGGCGATCGTTTCGCAAAACGGGAATGCGTATGAAGAGGGGCTTGGCGATGCGTGGGCGCCGATTCAGCAGTATTGGCGCGAACCGACCGTGGAGCATCGCGAGGTCTTGCGTCAGGTATTGAGCCCGGCTGCGATTCGGTCGCAGTATACCGACGGAGTGCCGAACCCCGAGCGTATTGCGCCTGAGGGCTACACGCTGGATGCGGCCATGATCGCGCGTCCGGGAAATATGGAGATTCAGCTCGATCTGTTTCTGGACTACGCCAACAATGTAAAGCTCTATCCGGCCTTTCAGAAGTACTTCCGCGAATCGAAACCGCCGCTGCTGGCAATCTGGGGACGATTCGATCCATTCTTCCTTCCGGCGGGTGCAGAGGGATTCAAACGGGATGACCCGAACGCGACCGTACAGCTTCTCGACACCGGCCACTTTGCGCTGGAAACGAATGTGCAGGATGTGGCACGGGCGATGCGGCAATTTTTGGCGAGCAACGACATCTAAGACTCCGAGCAAGGCTGGGTCGCCTAACGCTGCATCCGTGTTCTCTGTATGGAGGCCCTATCGTGCTTCGGCCGGAGGTCGGACGAGCAGCGGAAGGACGACCGAGACGAGCATGACGAGGGCGATGATGTGGAGGCCGCTTGCGTAGGTTCCGCTGGCCTGACGCATGTGGGCGATGAGTAAAGGACCGAAGGCGCTGGCGAAGCCCCAGGCGGTGAGCATGAGGCCGTAGATGGAGCCGACGTTGGCTGCGCCGAAGTAGTCTGCCGCAAAGGCCGGCATGGTGCCGAAGCCTCCGCCGTAGCACATGAGGATGATGAAGGCAACGGTGGTGATGGCGGCGACCGAATGCATGTTGGGGAGAAACCAGAAGAGGGCGATCTGCAGGATGAACATGACGGCGAAGGTCATGCGGCGGCCGAGGGTATCAGACGCCCAGGCCCAGAAGACGCGGCCGAGGGCGTTGCCGATGCTGACGATGCCGACCATACCGGCGGCGACGATGGCGGTGAGCTTGCCGAACTCCTGAAACATGGGAGCTTCCTGCGAGATGATGGAGATGCCGGCGGAGGTGTTGAGGAAGAGCAGAAGCCATAGAGCCCACCACTGCCAGGTTCTGAGCGCGTCGCCGAGGGTGAAGGCTTTTACGCTGCTCTGCACACGCTGTTTCTCGCTCGGCGTCCAGCCTTCGGGCTGCCATCCGTCGGGAGGATTCTGCATGAACCAGGCGGAGACGACGCTGACGACGAGGAAGGCGATGCCGAGATAGGCGAAGGTGCTGAGGACGCCGACGGTCTGGATGAGGCGGGTGGCGATGGGCGCGGTGACGAGGGCGCCGGCTCCGAAGCCGCCGACGGCGATGCCGGTCATCAGCCCGCGGCGATCAGGGAACCACTTGAGCAGGACGGCTACGGGAACGATGTAGCCGAAGCCGAGTCCGATGCCGCCGATGACGCCGTAGGACAGGTAGAGCCACGGCAGCCCATGCGAGAAGCTGGCTAGAAAGACTCCGCCGCCATAGAGGGCAGCGCCGGTCATGGCGACTACGCGGGGGCCTACGCGCTTGAGCCAAAGGCCGCCGAAGAAGGAGGCGAAGCCGAGGACCATAATGGCGATGGTAAAGGTGACGGTGACCTGGGAGATGGTGGCGTGAAAGAGTTTGGCGAGAGGAATTCGGAAGACGCTCCAGGCATAGACGGCTCCGAGGGCCATTTGAAGCAGGATTCCTGCGAGGGCAATCCACCAGCGCTGCTGCTTGTTCATCGTGTCTCCTGAAGATCGTTGGATTGTCCCACACTGCACGTTGCGCTGGCTATGTTGAGCATTCGGACACTCGAATACTGATGACCGAATGTTGATGGGCAGTGGCCGGTCTTTGCAGCCGATGCGTTGTCCGCACGTTTCCCGGGAGCTGCTTCGAGGAGCGTGGCTGTAGACTCCGGGTATCGTGAGTTCTTACTGGCCGGCGATCATCGGCTTCTTTCTTGGATTTGGGTTCGGGGTGGGGTGCGCGCTGGCGGTGATGTATTCGATTTACATGGGCGGGTATCGTGCGGCGGTGCGCGATGCGCGCCTGACCGACCCGCCCGAGCGGTATGTCAGTGCGCTAGAGAAGCAGTCCGGTAAGCAGTGACGTGGATTGCGGAGATCAAGCGAGTGCGGTGTTCATACCTGGATTTCCGCTGCACTTGCCTGCTCCTTCCATTTTTGAACGTTGACGCCGATGGTCAAGAGCCACAACGTCAATGCTATCTCTGCGAGCCCCGCAGGCAGCATGATGTAGGGAAAGAGATGGGCGGCGGTCGCGGGTGGAATCGAAGTCGCCGATATGTTGGCCAGGTAGCCGAGTCCCCCGATTGCAAGGGCGACCCCAAGGGTGCGTGGCAGATAAGTCGACCTGAAGAGCAGGTATCCGACTAAAAGACAATGAACGCCAAAGAATAGTAAGGCGACATCGAATCCGAAGGTCCGGAGCCGCAGGAACGCGAGCACGAGCGCTTGTATCTGACCGGGCTGGAACGCATTCAGGTATTCTGCGCCGCTCAGGAAGACTAATGGCGCGAAGTGGTTAAACATGTTGGCACTGGCTACGGCCACAAAGGTCAGTCGGAAGAAGGTTGCGAGTAAGGCGATGCTCCTGCTGACGGGCTTGAGCAACTCGTAGAAGAGCAGCGCAACTCCGACGTCGCATGCGTACACGATTAGCTGGGCGACGCCACCGAAGGCATACAGCGGTTTCGAGGCCAGTATTCTGGTGGGGCTCGGCAATGCCGCTTCTCCAAGCATCATTCCCGAGGGCGCAACCGCGAATGGCGCAAAAAAGCCCCCGATTATGATGAGCAGATAGAGAAAACCGGCGAGTCTTGCCTGGAATCGCGGAGACGCCTGGGCGAGCCGTTCCGTGGGGAATACTCTGTTCATACTTGGTCCTCCTATGCGAAGTATCGAGTTAAACGCGTTTGGGAAACGAATTGTTCCACGATAGCGGAATCTGGATAAGCGTCACCGGGCTGCCAGCTCGGCGCGAAGCTGCTTGACCTCAGCGGTGAGGTCTTGGACGGCCTGGCGGATGACGGCTCGCTGTGAATCGTCACTGAGGGCCTTGATGCCTTCGATGTAGAAGTTCCCATTCGGCTCGAGAACGCATTTTTCTACTTCGTTGAAGTCGTTATATCCCTGCCGGTGCAGAACGGAACGAAGTTCGATCTCGGTGAGGGCTTCCCGTTTGGCTGCCTGCCAGTCGACGATGCCATGGCGGATCAAGACGGTCTCGTCGCCCTGAAAGGCGTAGTTGAGCTTCGGCAGCCGGAACAGGACGCGAGTGAGGAGCCAGTTGATGGTGAGCAACGAGAGCGCCCCGATGACGCCGCCGGAGACCGAGTTGTCGTCGCCGATCATCGCGTTCTGGACAGTGTTCGACAAGCTGAGCAGGACGACGAGGTCGAAGGGGTTGAGCTGGGCCAGCTCGCGTTTGCCGAACAAGCGCAGAAAGACGACGAGGCTCAGGTAGACGATCATGGGCCGAAGGATTTTTTCAAGCACCGGCTGGTGCAGATGGAACATGCTTTCGATCAAGGAGATCTCCTTGCGGTTGAAGTGCCAAGCAGTCTGAAGCCGAGGGCGCAACGCTCTGTCTCAGAACCTGTTTTATGGACTGCGCCAATTGGGATCTGGCGAACATTGTGTGCAAATGAAAAGACTAAATACGGGGATTTCTCCACTGCGCCGCGCGATAAAACCGCGCGGCTTCGGTCGAAATGACGGCTCATTCGAGTTTATGGACAGGTTCTCAGGCGTAGCGCTGCTGATGCCAGTGCCAGGCGCTGGCGACGATAGTGTCGATCTCCGCAAAGTGCGGGTTCCAGCCGAGCTCGGATTTGATCCGGTTGGAGCTGGCGACCAATACGGCGGGATCTCCGGGGCGGCGCTCGCATTCCTCGATGGCGATGGCGCGGCCGGTGACCCGGCGCACCGAATCGATGACTTCCAGTACGCTGAAGCCCTTGCCATTGCCGATGTTGTAGATCAGCCGGCTTCTGTCTTCTGACAGGGCTTCAAGCGCCAGGAGGTGAGCGTTCGCGAGATCCTGCACATGAATGTAGTCACGGACGCAGGTGCCGTCGGGCGTGGGATAGTCGCGACCGAAGATCTTGATGCTGGCGCGTCGACCTAATGCGACATCGAGAATCAGCGGAATGAGGTGCGACTCCGGCTCGTGGGCCTCGCCATACCCCTCGATCGCGCCTGCGACATTGAAATAGCGAAGGCTCGCATATTTGAGCTTGTGGGCGAGATTGAGCCACACGAGCATTTTTTCAACAAGCAGTTTGCTTTCTCCGTATGGGTTGGTGGGAAGCAGCCGGGCGTCTTCCGGGATGGGAACGGTTTCGGGCTCACCGTAGCAGGCAGCCGTGGAACTGAACACCAGCCGGTCGTGTCCGGTGGCGAGCATCGCCTCGAACAGAGACAAGGCGGACGACGTGTTGTTGCGAAAGTACAGCTCGGGATGCTTCATGCTTTCGCCGGCTTCGATCAAAGCGGCGAAGTGCATGACCCCATCAAACCTGGTCTCTCGAAAGATTGTCTCCAACAGAGCCCGGTCGGCGATGTCTCCTTCGATGAACGTGGCGTCTTGGGCGACGGCTAAACGCTTGCTGTGGCAAAGGTTGTCGTATACGGTCACCCGGTGTCCGCGGGCCAGCAGCAGCCGGGTGACTGCGCCGCCGATATACCCCGCCCCGCCTGTGATCAATACGTTCATGCGCGGCCTCCGTGCCTCTTGGTTATGAATACAACAAAAGTACCAGTGTCAATCACTTACGGTTACGGCAATATACTTGCAGTAGGCGAACGAGCAGAGCATCTAAGAAATCTGACAGCAGAGTTGAGAACGCGGATGACTGCTACAACCATTTGTTTTCCAGCTTGCGTTTCTTTTGAATGAGCGCAATCTTCATTCAGCCGGTGAGTAGTAACCACTGTATCGGATCGTATCGAACGACATAGTTCAACATAGAGTGCCGCACCGGGTCCCATTTCAAGCTGATTTTCGCGTATCGCTTTCCAACGGTCTCACTTTCTTCTCCTCACGAGGAGACACATCAAGGATTGATTATGGCAAAGCCGCTTCGCAGTGATGATCCCGCACCGCAAAATATGCAGTTTGCCCACTTCGGCGTCCTCAACGACGGCAGCCAGAGCAAAGCTTCGCTGTTCACCTCGATTACGTTGAACATTGTTCTAGCGCTGTGCGCCATCATCATCGGTGCGGCGGCGAAGAAGACCATGGACAACCATATTAAGCTTACGCATCTGGACGAGCCTCTACCGGTCAAGAAGCCAGATCCGCCGCCGATCAAGCTGAAGCCGGTGCCGAAGCTGCCAACGCCTCCCGTTGTGAAGGTGGAGGCTCCGAAGATCAAGCTGCCGGAGATCAAGCTGCCTGAGCCTCCGAAGCCGCCCGAGATCAAGATGGCGCAGCAGGTGCCGGTGATCGTTCCCGCGCCACCGAAGCTGGTCCAGCCGCCTCCGGCGCCGAAGGTGGTGAGTCTCGCTCAGGCTCGTCCGGCTTCGGTGGTGAACGACTCACCGAAGCCCACCGCAGTTTCTTTGGGATCGCAGAACAATCCGATTGCCCCCTCGAATCGGCCAGCGACGAGCGCGGTCAATCTCGGAAACAGGGGAATGGCCGGCATGCCGGCCTCCAATAACGGCATGGGGGCAGCTTCGAAGGTTGTCAACCTTGGTTCCGGCTCGGCCGGCAGCCAGAATATGAAAGGTCGGGATAACGCTTCCGGTGGTGTGGTCGGGGTGAAGCTTGGGGTGAGCGGCGGAACGGGGCCGATGAACTCGCACTCCGCGGGGGTGGTAAACCTGGGTCAGAATGCTCCGCCTCCGATGCCGAAGCCGTCGCAAGCTACCTCAGCTGTCACCAGAAGCGGACCCAAGGTTCTCTTTAAACCCAAGCCAGAGTACACCGCAGAGGCCATCCGGCTGCATATTGAGGGAGTCGTCTCCGTTCGGCTTCGAGTCTCGTCCTCCGGCACTGTGCAGGTGCTGGGGGTTACCAGCGACCTGGGACATGGTCTTGGCGAGTCTGCCGTTCGTGCTGTTCAGGCAACTCGCTTCCAACCCGCAACCGACGCATCTGGACGTCCTATCGACTGGGAAGGCGTGGTTAACATCGCGTTTCAGCTTGCCGGATAAGAAAACAATGATTGGATGATTGTCCTTTCATGCACTAGCATCTAGTCCAATATCAGGCTGACCGAAGGGGTCAGCGCAGGAGCCGCACATCATGATTTTCGGGAAACAGTCTACTGCCGGTCTGCTGCTGGCATTTCTGATCGCTACGACGCTGCCCACGCCAGCGGTGGCGGGCAAGCTCCATCTCGGCAAGAAGAAGAAGGATGAGGATCTCTCTTCAGACCGCAAGCCGACGGCGGCGCAAAACGAGCTGATCAATAAGTCGATTGCGCGGGAGAAGGTCGTGATCAAGACGGTGCAGCTCCGCGCCCCGGTGGTCGAGACCTACATTCAAAACATGCGTCCTGACCCGGTGCTCGGCCAGATTCCCGACTCCGATCAGCACTTCCTCGGCCGTGTTGACTTCAATAAGGTCATTAACGATGACGCCTATAAGGTGAACAAGGCTACCTCCAAGGGCGACAATGGAAGCAAGCTTGGCTTCTTCAAGCACTCGGCTTCCTATGTCGGCAGTCTCGGTGGGAGCCTTCACCTCACCTTTCACGAAGCAGGTTTCGTTCAGATGCTCCTGATGGACTCGAACGGCTTCGATCGGCAGCACTACACCTTCGGCTATGTTCGCAACGACTTCCTCGGCAACACGCCGACCGCGGTATTTGATGTCACTCCAGTGGAAGGGAAAAAAGCTTTTGGGCGCTTCTTCGGCCGCATCTGGATCGAAACGCGCAACGGCAATGTTGTCCGATTCAATGGGGATTTCGCCGGGACGGAAGAAGATCAGAAGGAGTTCTATCACTTTGACAGCTGGCGGACGAACGTTCAGCCTGATCTTTGGCTTCCGACTTCGTTTTATGTTGAGGAAAGCGATCCAAACAGCGTCTCTAGAACGCTCAAGTTCAAAGCGATTAATCACATCTGGGGTTATGTCTTGAAGGTTCCTCCGCCGGAATCTGAAAATACTTCGATCGATGTGGTCGGGGCTACCGACGTCAGCAATGATGCTCAGGATGTGAGTCCTCTGGGCGCTCAGCGTGCCTGGGTGCAGCAAGCGGAAGACAATGTGGTCGAGCGCCTCTTCCAAGCCGGCCTTCTCGATGCGCCGAGCGAATTTGACAAGACACTGGAAGCTTTGGCGGGAAACATCCTTGCGTATAACAACATCACACTTTCGCGGCCGATCCGCTGCCGTACGTTGTTGACGGAGCCGCTCGAATCGCTTGCGATCGGCAATACGATCGTCATTTCGAAGAGCCTGCTGGATACGACTGGAGTCGTAACCCAGGATGGTGCGCAGCAGATGGGCAATTTGAACGCTATCCTGGCGTTTCAGATTGCGCACATCATTCTGGCTCACAGGCTCGACACAAAGTATGCCTTTAACGATCGGCTGCTTTTCCCAACCACTTCGGTGTTCAATCGGATTCCGATGCACCACACCGACGCGGACAATGCCGCAGCGGCAAAGAAGGCTATGGAGCTGCTGAATGCGAAGGAGCTCGAGAGCGGTCAGCAATATTTCGGGCTGTACCTGCAGCAATTGCAGCAGCGAGTGAAGAGTCTGAAAGCATTGAATGAGCCGATGATCGGCGACGGCCTCGTAAAAAGCGATGCGGACCCGACATTCTGGATGCAGGCCATGATGGCCAAGGGGCCGAAGCTGAACATGAAGGACCTCAAGCAGCAGGCTGCCATGCCGTTGTCGAGTTTCCTTCGCTTTGATCCTTGGACGGACCAGCTATATGTGCTGCATGCCGCATTCGAGCCGCTTCTCACTCCCGCCGACAAGATGCCCTTTGAGGTGGAGCCGGTATACCTGAAGCTGAGCTACTACAAAGCTCCGCCAGAGCCGGCTGCCGCGCCCGCCGCTGCAAATGCCACTCCGCCGGATAACACGGCTGCCCCGGCAGCGGCTGCACCGCCGGCCGATAATGCGGGCGCTCCAAGTGCGGTGGACAACACGGCAACGCCGGCGGACGCAGCACCCAATCCCGCATCAGCACCGACAACACCTCCACAACAGAAGTGACGGAAGATGGTGTACAACTACAGCGGTAGAGTTCTTGTGTTTTCTGGGGATCGGCGGAATTTGTTCAAGTCGAAGCAGCTCGATCTTATTCCTACGGAGGCACTCTGTTGAAGCGGCATACCGTTTTTGGCTGTCTCGCTTGCGTGCTGGGTCTAGCGACATGGTCGCACGCTCAAGCTGTCCCGACGGCTTCGCGTGTGGGGACAATTCAAGTCGGGTTGGGCGCGACGTTTGTATCGCCTGATTACACGACAGAGACAGCAAAAGGCGTGGCCGCCTATGCCGACTTCGACTTTGCGCATAACTTTGGGGTGGAGGGTGAGCTTCACTTTGCGAGTCTCAGCACACCCAACGACATAGGCGAGAATACCTATCTCATAGGGCCACGGTATACATATCATCGCAAGCGCGTAGGGATCTACGGAAAGGTTTTATTCGGCATCGGCCAATTTCAATTCCAAAAAGGCAGCTACGGAAACGGGTCCAGCTCCACCTACGGGATGTATGCGTTTGGCGGCGGGCTTGAATATCGAGCGACCCGTCGCATCAACGTGCGCGCTATCGACTTCGAATACCAGAGTTGGCCTAATTTCCCACCCAGCGGTCTGACTCCCACGGCGATAACGGTGGGTGCAGCGTACGTATTCCACTAGACATAAGCGTGTTCCCCACTCGCGTTGTTCAGGCTTTGCACCTGGCTCGCGTAATTTGCTGTGATCGAGCGAGAACCGAAAGCCGTTGATTAGAGCATTTTCGGTCAGAGTGTTAGCTCTTGGAAAGAGTCGTGGCCTCCCACCCTAGCCTTAAAAAGCGCGGCTAGGATGGGGCACCCACAATGCTGTTAACCCTTGACATGTAAATGCTCTAGCTAGAAGTGGTAGGCGATACCGATTGCGGGGGTTGAGATCACCTCGTACCGATTTGTATTGAAGATATTGCCTGGCACGCCGAAGTTGGGCGTCTTCAGAATAAAGCCCCGGTATTCGACGCGGATGTCGAAGCTTGGACTAAGCTCGTAGGCGACCCCGGCGCCAAACAGGCCGCCGATCGCCGTCGTCTGCTTGGCGTCCAGGTTTGTCGTTCCGTTATCCTTCAGCGGCGAAAAGATGATGGCGCCGGGACCCGCTTCGACAAATGGATTGTAGTTCTTGAAGTTGAGATTGAAGACATAGGCTGCGCTGATCTCCTGCTGCAGCGTATGAATCCCGCCATAGGCCTTGCCGAAGACTTGATAGTACTGGGTATTTTGCGCGTAGGAGTAGTTGCCTTCCAAGGCGCTTCTCGGCGTGAGCATATAGCGATAGCTGACAAGAGCGCCTATGGTCATGCTTGTATTCTTCTGGACGCTGTTTCCTGTGACTTGAGGGGCAAACGGAACCGTGCCGCTGATGCTTACATCCTGCCGGCTCTCCTGCGCATGACCAGATGCCGCGGATACAATCAGCGCAACCAGCAACAACATCGTCTTCTTCATTCTTCGCTAGATCCCTTCAATTTCGCCTGTAGCCTCTTACACCGCCGCAGCCCGCAGGCAAGACGTGTACAAGCGTACGAAGCGCCGTAACCACTACTCCTCCATTGTAACCGCACGGAACGGTCGAAGCGGGTGAGAGCGTAAGAAGGCTGATGTGCTTGCACCGGCCTTCTTCGTCGCTGGTCAGGAGAAGGGCGTTCTACTGCTGTGGCGCGGGAGGCGGCGGCCCCTCTTCCCCACTCTGCTGGCCGTGTCTATGCTCCTGCATCCGCGCGATCATCGCATCGTACTTCGGCTTCTGCTCGTCTGTGAGCAGCGCGCGAATCTTATCGTGAGAAGATTTGCGAATATCCATCATCTTTGCCCGCTTGTCCGGCTGAGCCGTTGCAGTATCGTCACGCAACGCCATCATCTGTGTGCGCGAGTCGTCCTGGATGGCCTTCACCTGTGTGACTTGATCGGGCGTCAAGTTCAGTTTTTGCGTGAGCATTTGAAGCTGGTGCTCTTGCCTTTGATCGGGTCCGCCGCGGCCGTCCTGCGGAACTGCCCGGTCTTGTTGCGGGGCTGGTTGATTCTGCGCCAGAGCGGGCACAGCGCCTATCATCGTTGCACCGAGCGCCAATATGACCGCATGTAAGCTTGATTTCGAAAATATTGTATTCATTGGTTCTCACTTTCTTCCACATTCGCCGGAAGAGATTTTCCAGGCGTATCTCTAAACGTACAGACGCGTTTTTGCGGCAAGAGTTCCTGTCTTGGCGAACGATGTGCGATCAAGCCCCGCGATCGGGCAGAAAGCAAAACGGGTCGCCATGCGCTGCCGCATATGCTTCAACCACCTTCAGAAATGCAAGCGCTGCATGGGACAGGCTTGCCTGCCGTCGGTGGACAAGCCGCAGCTTGCGCTCGATCTGGAGTTCCGGTACCTGGACCCGGACGAGGGCGCCGCGCTCCAATTCTGGGCGCACTGTCAGCCCCGGCACTAAGGCGACCCCGTTGCCCATTTCGACGAAGCGTTTGATGGCCTCGAGCGAAGGCAGCTCCACGCCCATCTGCAACGGGGTTTTGTGTCTCTTAAACGTCTGGATGACCTTCTGGCGCTGCGGCGAAGGTATGTTGTGGGCGATGAAGTTCTGTGCGCCGAGCTGGCGGATGGAGACCTTCCCGGCCCCAGCCAGCGGGTGCCGCGGATTGACGACAAATGCCAACTCATCCCGGTACACCACCATGGATTTGATCTGCGCATCGTCGGGGCGAAACGATAAGACGCCCAACTCCACCGAATGCATGAGTACCTCGTCTGAGATTCTGCTGGCGAGGGTTCGGTGGACTGTGATTTTGATGCGCTGATTTTGCCGCCGGAACTCATCGAGCAGCGGGAGCAGATAGAGACAGGTGTACTCGTTCGCGGCGAGATTGAGTCTGCCGCGGTGGAGTTCCCGCAGCTCTGAGAGCGCTCCAGTGGCATCGCTCCGTAGATTCAGCAATTTTGCGGCATATTCCCGCAGGATCTCGCCGGCGTCGGTGAGGGTACCGTCGCGCGAGGATCGCTCAAAGAGCACTTCGCCCAGCTCCGATTCGAGCTTGGCTATTGCCTGACTGACCGCGGGCTGAGTACGATGGAGCCGTGCTGCCGCTCGTGAAAAGCTTCGCTCCTCCGCTACGGCCAGAAACGTTTCCATCTGGACCAGGTCCAAGGCTTACCTCCTCGCGGCGGATCATCGCCATTTTGAATGAGGCAATTAGAATCCGTGATATATCCGCAGATCATCATAAGCATGCATTATGATTGAGTCTAGATCGAGAGTGTCTACCTCTATGTCCTCGGCTGAACACATCGTATTTTTCGACACGACGCTTCGGGATGGAGAACAATCTCCCGGCTGCACGATGCATCATGACGAAAAGCTGCGCATGGCGCATCAACTTGCAGAACTCGGAGTGGACATTCTGGAGGCGGGGTTTGCGATCGCCTCGGATGGCGATTTCCATGCGGTGGAGACGATTGCGCGCGAGGTAAAAGGGACGCGAATCGCGTCGCTGGCTCGCTGCAAGCGCGAGGATATTGAGGCGGCAGCTCGCGCTGTAGAACCCGCTGCCCGTAACCGCATTCACGTCTTCCTGGCTACCTCGGATCTGCATCTCGAGGCCAAGCTGAAGATCTCCCGCTTGCAGGCTCTTGAACAGGCTGCAGAGGCCGTTCATCTTGCGCGCGGCTTCGTCGAAGACGTTGAGTTCTCGACCGAAGACGGCACCCGGACCGATCCGGAGTTTCTGATCGAGATGATCACTGTCGCCGTGCAGGCTGGGGCGACGACGATCAATATCCCCGACACGGTTGGATATACGACGCCAGCCGAGTACCAGGCGATCTTCGCCACTGTGAAGGCGCGTGTTCCTGGAATTGAGAGCGTGATTCTGTCCACACATTGCCACGACGATCTCGGCATGGCGGTCGCTAACTCGCTAGCCGGTATTCAAGGCGGTGCGAGGCAGGTGGAATGCGCCATCAATGGCATCGGCGAACGGGCCGGCAATGCTGCTCTTGAAGAAATCGCCGCGGCGCTGATGGTTCGCCGCGATCAGTTTCCGTACAGCAATAACATTCGCATGCATCAGCTCTATCCCACGAGCAAGCTGCTGTCGGAGTTCATCAGCTTTGGCTGCTCGCCGAATAAGGCCGTGGTGGGAGCGAACGCGTTTGCGCATGAATCCGGCATTCACCAGCATGGAATGATGGCCAATCCGCTCACTTACGAGATCATGACGCCGGGCTCGGTAGGGGTGGCGAACACGAATCTGGTTCTCGGCAAACATAGCGGCCGGCGCGCACTGGCGGATCGGCTGGAAAAACTAGGGCACCCGCTTACCCGCGATCAGCTCGATGTGGTCTATCACCGTTTCACCGAACTGGCAGATCGTAAGAAGTCCATCTACGACCAGGACCTGCTTGGCTTGCTGCAGCCTGACAGATCTCCGGTCACGACCCACTAATCTTCGCTTCAGAGGAACAGAGGCATGCGGCTCAAGATTGCAGTTCTCGCCGGCGACGGCATCGGACCCGAAGTCACACAGGAAGCTGTCGGGATTCTGCGCGCCGTAGCCGAACTTGGCGGACATGACTTCACGTTCGTCACAGGATTAATCGGCGGCGTTGCTATCACGGAAACCGGTTCGCCTCTGCCGACCGCGACGCTTGAGTCGGCTTTAGAGAGCGACGCTGTGCTGCTCGGTGCGGTTGGGGATAACAAGTTCAGCGCGTTGCCGCCCGACAAGCGTCCCGAAGCGGGCCTGCTGCAGATCCGGCAAGCCCTTGGAGGCTTCGCTAACCTGCGGCCCTCGATTGCCTATCGTGCCCTCGCGGAGAGCTCGCCGCTGCGTGCCGAGGTCATCCAAGACGCGGACATTCTGTTTGTGCGCGAGCTTCTCGGCGGCCTTTACTTCGGCGCGCCGCGCTGGTGGAATCGCGAATCGAATGAAGCCATCAACACGATGCGGTATACACGCGATGAGGTCGTCCGGGTGGCCCGCGTCGCCTTTGAGCTGGCAGCCAAACGGCGCCAGAAGGTCACCTCGGTGGATAAGGCAAACGTTCTTGAAGTGTCGCAACTCTGGCGCGCTACGGTGACCGAAGTTGCGAAGGAGTACCCGTCCGTGACGCTCGAGCATCAGTTCGTCGACTCGATGGCAATGCACATCATGAATATTCCGCGCCACTTCGATGTCGTGCTGACGGAGAATCTCTTTGGCGACATCCTCTCGGACGAAGCCGGCGTGATTACGGGATCGCTGGGCATGCTGCCTTCGGCAACGATTGGGGGCGCGGTGAATCTGTATGAGCCGGTGCACGGCTCGGCGCCCGATATCGCCGGGACAGGGAAGGCGAATCCGCTGGGTGCGATCCTTACCGCGGCGATGGTGCTGCGCCACTCCGCGAATCTGGAGCAGGATGCCAAGGCGGTAGAGCAGGCGGTTCACAAGGTTCTTGATGCGGGCTATCGTACCGCCGACATCGCGCGCGGCCAGCAGCCCGGCCAGACTCCGGTCAGCACGCGGGAGATGGGCAAACTGGTGCACCAGGCGCTTGCCGAGTCGATCGATCGGCGGCAGGCTATGCATGCGGTATGAGAGATTCGGTCCGATATCGAATAAGATTCGAGCCGCGCACTGTGACGGTGCGTCTCCAAGTCGCCGCCTGTGTGCTCGCACTCGCTCCTCTTGCGGTGAGCGCGCAGATATCTTCGCCTCAGATCAAGAAGCAGAAGAAACAGCAGAAAGACAATGTGGAGTGGCTCTGGCAATACAGCCCTCCGCCTGCCGAGGGACGCGAAAATCAGCTTGTTCTTGATCCGAGGTTCCGGCCTTTTCTAGCGCAATATCTCACCGCTCCGCAGACCTTCTGGGGCAACCCGAAGAGCGGCTACAAAGCACTGTCGGAAACAGCGCTCGATTTTCTATCTGTGCCCGATAAGGTGCTTGCCGACGACAACCGTTACCTGTCGATCACAGGATGTGTCTTTCGCTTCTGCCCGTCGCGAGGTCTGCTCTGGGTCGACCTGGGACTTGCGCATCCTCTTGTCGTCTTCGCCGCAATTGACTGGGTGAAGGATAGCAAGACGCCGAACGATCCGGGCGCGGAATACACGATGTGGATCTTCGGGAATCAGTCTATCGACGCGAGTCACATTCCGGCGGCTCTGGTTCACAGCGTGGCCCGCTGGACTGCCGAGCCTCCGTCCGGCAGCACCGCCTTGCAGCACATCACCAGCGCCATTCTTATCGATCCCGACGGCACGCCGCATCAGGTTGCCCCGGTCGCCGTAGGCGCCAACACTCTCAACCGGTCTCAATCCGAGCAGAAAGCACACCCATGAAGATGACACCGAAGACTCTCTTTGAAAAAGTATGGCAGCAGCATGTCGTCGCCGAACCGGCAGGCGAGCCGACCATCCTCTATATCGATCTGCATTTGATTCATGAGGTCACCAGTCCGCAAGCCTTTGATGGGCTGCGCCTGGCAGGCCGAAAGCTGCGCCGCTCGGACCGCACCGTGGCTACGGTGGACCACAACGTCCCAACCAGCAGCGTCGAAGATCGTCTCCACATTGTGGACCAGATCGCCTCGAAGCAGGTGGAAGCGTTGCGAAGAAACTGCGCGGAGTTTGGCGTGGAACTTTTCGATGTGCAATCGCCCAGTCAAGGCATCGTCCACATCATCGGGCCTGAGCTTGGGCTCACCAAACCGGGCATGACGATCGTCTGCGGCGACTCGCACACCAGCACCCACGGCGCGTTTGGAGCGCTGGCCTTCGGCATCGGCACCAGCGAGGTGGAACATGTGATGGCGACGCAGACTTTGCCGCAGGACAAGCCGAAGACCTTCCGCATTAACGTTGAGGGTAAGCTGCCCGCCGGCGTGACCGCCAAGGACATCGTGCTGCACATCATCGGTGAGATTGGCACTGCCGGAGCAACGGGATATGTTGTCGAGTACGCCGGCTTCGCGATCCGATCGCTCTCGATGGAGGGCCGCATGACGATCTGCAATATGAGCATCGAAGCTGGGGCGCGCGCGGGTATGATCGCGCCTGACGGGACCACCTTCGACTATCTGCAGGGCCGGCGCTTCTCCCCCCAAGGCGAGGCGTGGAGTGATGCCGTGACGCACTGGTCGCAATTTGTAACAGATGAAGGAGCAGTTTTCGACCGCGAGCTTACGATCGATGCCGCTGAGATCACGCCTACGGTTTCCTGGGGCACAAGTCCGGGCATGATCACGGGAGTCAAGGATAGAGTGCCTTTGCCTGACCCGGCGGCGAGTGAACCGGATCGGAAGGCCTTTGAGCGCGCACTCGAATACATGGGGCTCCACGCGGGCGAACCGATCGAACAAATTAATATTGATTGTGTCTTCCTGGGCTCCTGCACCAACGCTCGCATCGAGGATCTTCGCGCGGCGGCCTCTGTTGTCCGCGGCTATCACGTCGCCACGACGGTTCGCGCGATGGTCGTGCCGGGCTCACAGGCCGTCAAGGCTCAGGCCGAAGAGGAAGGTCTCGATAGGGTGTTCCTGGAAGCGGGCTTCGACTGGCGCGAACCGGGCTGCAGCATGTGCCTGGGAATGAACCCCGACATTCTGGCTCCCGGCGAACGATGCGCCTCGACCAGCAACCGCAACTTCGAAGGCCGCCAGGGACGCGGCGGCCGCACCCATCTGGTCAGCCCGGCCATGGCCGCTGCCGCCGCCATCACCGGACACTTTACTGATATACGCGCATGGCATTTCAAGGATCAATCCTCGCAGGAGGCGAAATAATGCAGCCGATTAATGTACTCACCTCGCACGCCGCTCCCCTCGACCGTCCCAACGTCGATACGGACCAGATCATCCCCAAGCAGTTTCTGAAACGGATCGAGCGCACGGGATACGGAGAGTTTCTGTTCTACGACTGGCGCCGCATGCAGGAGGGCGAACACGCTGGAAAACCCGATCCGGAGTTCGTCTTGAATCATCCTGCTCACCAAAACGCGAAGATTCTGATTGCCGGGAAAAATTTTGGCTGCGGCAGCTCGCGCGAGCACGCGGCCTGGGCGCTCAGCGACTACGGCTTCCTCGCGGTGATCGCTCCCAGCTTTGCCGACATATTCTTTTCCAACGCCGGAAAGAACGGCATGATCCTGGTTCGTCTCTCTGAGGAAGATGTCGAGCACCTCATGACTCGGAGCAAGACGAAGCCGAACCATCAGATCACCATCGATCTCGAAGCCCAAAGCGTCACGAACGACGAAGGCTTCAGCGCGCACTTCGACATCGACCCATTTCGCAAATACTGCTTACTGAATGGCCTCGATGATATCGGCCTTACCCTGCGGCACAACGCGAAACTAGATGACTATGAATCCAAGCACGACGCCGAGTTCTGGCTCAGCCCGCGCGCGAGAGAAGGCGCGCACATCCAGCCGGTTTGATTGCCATTCCGCAGCAAAGCGAATGCTTTTCGCCTCGCTTGCTCTTGCCTTACGAACGGGAGTTTGAATGCCGAACGAAGTAAATCCGAAGAAAAATTCCTCCGTCCTCACCGAAGGTCCTTCGCGCGCCGCGGCGCGTTCCTACTTTCGCAGCGTCGGCTTTACCAAGGAAGACCTGCATAAGCCCATCATCGGCATTGCAAATACCTGGACCGAGATCGGCCCTTGCAACTTTCATCTCCGCCGAGTCGCCGAAGCCGTCAAGCAGGGGGTCCGCGACGCCGGCGGCACGCCAATGGAGTTCAACACGGTGACCATCCACGATGGGATCACCATGGGGACGCAAGGCATGAAGGCGTCGCTGATCTCGCGGGAGGTTATCGCCGATTCGATCGAGCTTGTCGCGCGCGGAAACTCGTTCGACGGGATCGTCTGCATCGCCGGCTGCGACAAGAATATGCCGGCCGCTATCATGGCGCTCGCACGGCTCGACATTCCGGGGCTTATGCTCTACGGCGGCAGCATCGCGCCCGGCTCGCTGAAGCAGCCCGACGGCACGACGAAAGAGATCACCATTCTTTCTGTCTTCGAGGGCATGGGCTCTCATGCGGCGGGCAGGATTAACGATGAAGAGCTGGAAGCGCTGGAAGCTGCTGCCTGCCCGGGACCTGGAGCGTGCGGCGGCCAGTTCACCGCGAACACCATGGCCATGGCCGGAGAGTTCCTGGGCATGTCCCCCATGATGATCAGCGGCGTTCCCGCCATGTCGCCTGAGAAGGATGAGGCGTCGCGCCAGGCCGGCCGGATGGTGATGGATCTCGCGCGCGCCGGCCTGACGCCGCGCAAGATCGTCACCCGGCAATCCATAGACAACGCGATCGCTGCCGTCTGCGCCTCTGGCGGAAGCACGAACGCTGTGCTGCACCTCATCGCTATCGCGCATGAGTTTGACCTCCCACTCAGCATGGAAGATTTCGACCGCATCTCGGAGCAGACGCCGTTCATCTGCGATCTGTCCCCCGGCGGCAAGTACGCCGCGAAGGACTACCAGGATGCGGGCGGCTCCCGTGTTCTCGCCCAGCGCCTGATTGAGAAGGGCTTGCTAAAAGGCGACAGCCTCACCGTCTCCGGCAAGACGATTGCCGAAGAGGCGGCCATGGCCGTGGAGACCCCCGACCAGCCGGTCATCCACACCTGGGACGAGGCGCTCAAGCCGACTGGGGGACTTGTGATCATGAAAGGCAACCTCGCTCCGGAAGGCTGCGTGATCAAAGTTGCCGGCCATGAGCGCATTTACCACACTGGGACTGCACGGGTGTTCGACTCCGAAGACGACTGCCATGCTGCCGTCGAGGCCGGGAAGATCCATCCGAACGATGTGCTTGTGATCCGCTATGAGGGTCCGCGGGGCGGACCTGGCATGCGCGAGATGCTGGCGGTTACTGCGGCCATCAAAGGCATTCCAGAGCTGTCGGATACAGTTGCTCTGCTCACCGATGGGCGCTTCTCCGGGGCAACACGGGGACTGATGGCTGGCCACGTCGCTCCTGAAGCTCAGCTGGGAGGTACGATCGCCGCTGTACGTGAAGGCGATACGATCACCTTCGACATTCCCAATCGCAAGCTCACACTGAACGTTCCAGAAGATGAGATTAGGACACGTTTGAAGTCTTGGAAGGCTCCCGAGCCGCGTTATCAGCGCGGCGTATTCGCGAAGTATGCAAGTTCGGTCAGCAGTGCGAGTGAAGGAGCGGTGACCACTTAGGCGGTCTGAGAATGCAACGTTCAACGCTAGCAAGCAAGTGAGGCGTTCAGGAGACGACGATGGCAACGAACAAGGAAATTCCGACTACCACGCTCACTGGAGCCGAAATACTCTGGGCCACTCTTGCAGGCGAAGGTGTGGACAAGGTGTTTGGCTATCCGGGCGGGGCGATTCTGCCGATCTACGATGCGCTGCGCAAGTTTCCGATCCACCATATTCTGGTGCGGCATGAGCAGGGGGCTTCGCACATGGCGGATGGGTATGCGCGCGCTTCGGGGAAGGTGGGGGTGTGTATGGCGACGAGCGGGCCGGGCGCGACCAATCTTGTGACGGGGATTGCGACGGCGATGCTCGATTCGATTCCGATCGTCTGCATCACCGGCCAGGTGTCTTCTAAGGTGCTGGGCAGCGATGCCTTTCAGGAAGTCGACATCACTGGCATCACGCTCCCCATTACGAAGCACAACTTCCTGGTGACGCGGGCTGAAGACATCGCCTGGGCGGTGCGGCAGGCCTTTCAGATAGCGCGTTCGGGGCGGCCTGGACCGGTGCTGGTGGACATCACCAAGGACGCGCAGCAAGGAAATGCTTCGTTCAGCTTCGAGGCTGCGGCGCCTGAGGCTTACCGGCCGCACCCGATGCTGCGAGCCGAGTCTTCTTCCATTCGGCAGGCGATCGAGCTTCTTCAGCAGGCGAAGCGGCCGCTGATTCTTGCAGGCCACGGCATTACGCACTCGGGCGCAGAGGCGCAGGTGCTGGCCTTTGCGGAGCGACAGCAGATTCCGGTCGCCTCCACGCTGCTCGGGCTGGGCTCGTTTCCGACGCATCATCCCTTATCGCTGGGCATGATGGGCATGCATGGGGAGTCGTGGGTGAATCATGCGATCCAGCAGGCGGATCTGCTGCTGGCGTTCGGCATGCGGTTTGACGATCGCGTCACCGGCAACCTGAGCAGCTACGCGCAGAACGCGAAGAAGATCCACATCGAGATCGACCCTTCGGAGATCAACAAGAACGTCAAGGTGGACGTGGCGCTGATCGGGGACCTGCGCGAGACACTGGAGCTTTTGCTGCCGCTGCTTCCGAAGCAGCCGGATGCAGGCTGGATCCGCGAGATCAACGCGATGAAGGGCGACGCGGCAGTACACGACATCATCAATCTTCCTGATAACGGTCATCTGTACGCCGCACATGTGATCAACGACATATGGCGCGAGGCCTACGCTGCCGGGCGGGAAAACGACACCATCATCGTCACGGATGTAGGGCAGCACCAGATGTGGGAGGCGCAGTATTTCAAGCATGATATTCCGCGGTCGCTGGTGACCTCGGGCGGCCTGGGAACGATGGGATTTGCTTTGCCGGCAGCGATCGGGGCGAAGGTGGCCTGTCCCGAGAAGGACGTCTGGGTGGTAGCCGGAGACGGCGGTTTTCAGATGACGGCGTCGGAGCTCTCGACGATTGTGCAGGAGGGACTCGCCATCAACATCGCCGTGATCAACAACGGCTTTCTCGGCATGGTGCGGCAATGGCAGGAGGCGTTCTACGAGAAGAATTATGCCGCATCGCCGATCCTTTCGCCGGATTTTGTGAAGCTCGCCGCGGCGCACGGGATTGATGGAGCGCACGTGCGTGAGCGCAGGGATGTGATTCCGACAGTCACGCAGGCACGGACAGGGAAGAAGGCTTTCTTGATCAACTTCCAGGTGGAGAAAGAGGACGGCGTCTATCCGATGATTGCGCCCGGAGCGGCGCTGCACGAGATGGTGCGGCGGCCGACGAAGGATCCGCTGTTGGAGACTCCCGAAGACGATTAGAGTATTTTCGGTCAGAGTGTAAACGGTTGGGAAAGAGTCGTGGTCTCCCACCCTAGTCGCAAAGAGCACGACTAGGATGGGGCACCCAAAATCCTGTTAATACTTGACATGATGACGCTCTAGAAGCAGGGACATTCTTCTTTCGGCTAGCAATCGGGAAGTAATCTTTCTCGTGCAGTTCAGGGTTGTTCCGGCACGGCCAGATCTTATGGCGGCGAGGAGGTTTGCGATGGGCGTTTGGTTGAGAACGACGATTGGTCTTCTGCTTGGAAGCGCAGTGTTCATGCTGATTGCGTGCGTAGCGCTGGCGCAGACGCCGGGAGATACGATCAAGATTCGAATCATTAATGCCAGGACCGGGAAGCCGGTCACGAATGAAAGCTTGAATGTGGCGCTGCATAGCGCCCAGATCGGTTCCGTCGCAATGCCTACGGACAAAAAGGGACTCATCGAAGTGCAGACCGGGCAGGCGAGGACAATGCGCATTCTCTCGAACATGTATGCCGATTGCCGGCCACGCGCCGAGCTTTATACCGACTACTCGATTGCTACGATCCGGCGGGATGGCATCACGACGGGAAATCTCTGCAGCAGTGCTCAGCCGGCGGCTACACCCGGGGAGCTGATTCTGTTTGTGACTCCGAAGACGTATGTGCCGACTTACCCGCATCCGCCAGCGAGCTCGCTGCCGCACTCGGACGAAAGGCCACAGGGCCAGTAAGCAGCACAGGCAAGCAGATCTTAAACGAAGCACAAGAGAATCGAGACGATCTTATGCTCCACACCTTTGTCGCTTTGGTAAGTGATAAGCCTGGCGTGTTGACGCGGGTGGCTTCGCTGTTTCGGCGCCTGAATATCAATATTGTTTCGCTCACCGTCGGCGAGAGTGAGCGGGCGGATGTCTCACGGATGACGATTGTGTGTGAAGCGCCGGAGCATGCGGCGCATCGGATTCGGGCTTCGCTCTATAAGCTTGAGATCACTGTCGATGTGGATGAGGTGGGGCGCAGCGAGGCGGTGATTCGCGAGTTGTGCCTGATCAAGGTGGCGGCTGGGCCGGGGCATCCGCTGGGGCAAAACTCGCGGTCGCAGATCTTCGAGCTGGCGAATGTGTTTCGGGCGCGGGTGGTGGATTTGGCGCCGGAGTCGGTGATGCTGGAGATGACAGGGGCGGCGAGCAAGATCGAAGGGTTGATTCAGGTGATTACGGAGTCGGGGTATACGATTCTGGAGGTCTCGCGCACCGGCCGGATGGCGATGCGACGGGGGCATCATACGAGCCGGGTGTTGAAGGCGCTGGGGACAACTCCTAATGAGGAGGATGCGGGATTGCAGTTTGCTCAGAAGCCTGGAGACGACATTCTTTCGAATCAGTTTGAGGATGTGCATGAGGAGGAGTGAAAGCTGTGAGAGTGAGAGAAAATTCAAAGGCAAATGCGGGGATCCTTCACTCCGTTCAGGCCGTTCAGGCCGTTCAGGATGACGGCCTAGGCGGGGAGGGCTGTTCCGGTAGGTAATTGGGACAGATAGTATGGCGGAGGGTAGATGGAAACGACAGCATATGTGTACATCATGGCGAGCAGCTTCAAGAAGCTTTACATTGGAGTGACGACGCGGATTGAGATACGAGTCGCTCAACACAAGCGTGGCTCGGACCTCGGTAGTCACACTGCACGATACGTCATTGACAAGCTCGTTTATTTTGAGAGGTTCACTTCCATCACGGCGGCGATTGCTCGGGAGAAGCAGTTGAAAGGCTGGCTTCGCGTGCGCAAGCTGGAGTTGATTGTGTCTACAAATCCGGATTGGAAGGACCTGAGTGCAGACTGGGGTCAACCGATCGAACTGTTCCGCGAAACTTTAGAATCGAAACTAAAACAGACACAAGAAAGTGGAGCTATTTAAGACATGGCAAAGGCATACCACGACGCAGACGCAGATCTCTCTCTGATTCAGGCGAAGAAAGTTGCCGTCATCGGTTATGGCTCGCAGGGCCATGCGCATGCTTTGAACTTGAAGGACTCGGGGGTGGAGGTGCGGGTAGGGTTGCGCGCGAATTCACCGAATGCGGAGCGGGCGCGCAAGGCTGGGCTGGAGGTTGGGACCGTCGCCGAGGTTTCGAAGTGGGCCGATGTCATCATGAATCTGACGCCGGACCAGACGGCGGCGAAGGTGTATCACGCGGAGATTGCGCCGAATATGAAGCCGGATGTGACGCTGATGTTTGCGCATGGGTTCAATATTCGCTTTCGCACGATTACGCCGCCGAAGACAGTCGATGTTTCGCTGGTCGCTCCGAAGGGTCCCGGGCATCGGGTGCGCGAGGTGTTTACCGAGGGCGGCGGCATTCCGGGACTGGTGGCGGTGGAGCAGGATGCGAGCGGAAGTGCGCTGAAGCTGGCGTTGAGCTATGCCAAGGGCATTGGCTGTACGCGTGCCGGTGTGCTCGAGACGACGTTTACCGAGGAGACCGAGACGGATCTGTTTGGCGAGCAGGCGGTGCTGTGCGGCGGGACCTCTGCGTTGGTGAAGGCGGGCTTCGAGACTTTGGTGGAAGCGGGATATCAGCCGGAGCTGGCGTACTTCGAGGTGCTGCACGAGTTGAAGCTGATTGTCGACCTGCTCTATCGCGGAGGGCTGCAGTATATGCGGCACTCCATCTCGGACACCGCGGAATGGGGCGACTACGTGGCGGGGCCGAGGATTGTGACCGCAGAGGTGAAGAAGGCGATGAAGGGGCTGCTGAACGACATTCAGGACGGCAGCTTTGCCAAGAAGTTTATCGAGGAGAACGAGACCGGACGGCATGAGTTTTCGCGGATGCGGAGAGCAGAGGCGGAGCTGCAGATTGAGAAGGTCGGCGCGGAGCTGCGGAAGTCGATGCCGTTCCTCGATCCCGTTGTGGTGAAGGATGGGGCGGTGGTGAAGGCTTAGGGCCGGCGTTGAACGGGACGGTGAGTTGAAAATGAGGTGGCTGGGGTTGATGGGCTTACAATCGCTGACGAATAAAAGACAGCAGTCTCTGCTTCCGAGTTCGGGTGTCCGCGTCTAATCTCGTAGATTTTGGCTGTTCCCGTTATTCCCTATGATCTTTCTCTCCGCAATGATCACGTTTGCCGTCATGCCGGCTTTGTCTCTCGCGTCTGGTCAGAGCGGCGTGACGATTGCTTCGCTGCGCCATGAGTATCGTCCTCTGCTGGTGTTTGCGCCGGCCGAAGACGAACAGGTTCGCGAGCAGAGGAAGCTGCTTGCCTCGCGCGAGAAGGATTTGAAGGAGCGGCAGGTGGTGGTGGTGACTTCGATTCTGACCCACCAGAGTGCTGGAGGGGACGAGTCGAAGCTGCGGAAGGAAGACGTGGTGCAGTTGGAGGCCGGCGAAGAGGCAGCGGCGCGCCGGCGGTTTCATGTGAGTGAAGGTGATTTCACGGTTATTTTAATCGGCAAGGACGGGGGAGAGAAGCTTCGCTCGCGAACTCCTGTCACAATGGAGAAGTTGATCAAGGTGATTGACGCAATGCCGATGCGGCAGAAGGAGGTCCGGGATGGCCACTCTGGATAGCTACGAAGATCTGCTTTCCCCCCTGATGGGGAGCGCGTCCGAGCCTCTGGTGCTTGCCGCGCCTCCCGCTGAGCCCACGCCGCTGCCGGAGGTGATCGCGGCGCTGCGCAGGATCTTCGTGCTCGATGGACTGAGCGAGGAGGAGTACAGGTGGCTGGCAACACATGGGCAGGAGCGCAAGGGGGAGGACCGTGCGCTGCTGTTCCGCGAGAATGAGCCGGCCGGGGCCATGAACATCATCCTCGAGGGCGAGGTGCAGGTGCGGCGGCGGCATACGGGCTCGATTGCGCTTTTCATCGGGCGGGCGGGGCTGATGACAGGCCTGCTGCCGTTCTCGCGCATGAAGGGATATGGCGGGGACGGGTATGCGGTTGGGCCGGTGTGGGCGCTCGACATCGACAAAGACCTGTTTCCGGAGATGCTGGCGACGATTCCCTCGATGGCGCAGCGGTGCGTTTCGCTGATGCTGGACCGTGTGCGTGAGGTGACACGGATGGAGCAGCAAGCCGAGAAGCTGAGTGCATTGGGCAAGCTGGCGGCCAATCTGGCGCACGAGTTGAACAATCCGGCTTCGGCCGCGCAACGATCCGCGGCGGGGCTGTTCCGGGAGCTGCGGGAGTACGGCGACCTGAAGTACCGGCTGGGCAGGCTGAATCTGACCGAGGAGCAGTCGAAGTGCTATGTGGAATGGGTGCATAAGGCGCGGGCTCGGATGGGCGCGTATACGGCGCTGCCGCAGGCTCCGCACAGCCCGCTCGCGACGGTGGATCTGGAACAGCAACTGCTGCAATGGCTGACGGAGCACAACGTGCCTGAGCCGTGGAAGATTGCGCCGGCGCTTTCCGAGACCAAGCTGGGGCTGGATATTCTGGACGAGTTGGTGGAGGTGGTAACGCCGGAGGTTCTTCCGGTGGCTTTGGCTACTGTCGCAGGATCGCTGCGGGTGGAGCGGATGGCGGAGACGGTGGTCGACTCGACGGTGCGCATCTTTGACCTGATCAGCGCGATCAAAGATTACTCGTACATGGATCAGGCTCCGGTGCAGGATGTGGATCTGGCGCAGTCGCTGGAGAATACGCTGGTGATGTTCAACTCGCGGCTGCAGCATGTGCAGGTGGAGCTGGAGTTCGATCCTGAGCTGCCGCCGGTGAGCGCGTACGGCGGCGAGTTGAACCAGGTCTGGACGGCGCTGATTGAAAATGCGCTCGATGCGATGAACGAGCATGGAACGCTGCGCCTGAAGACGCGGCTGAGCGGATCGCTGGCCCTGGTGGAGGTATGGGATACGGGGTCCGGGATCGAGGAGGGAATACGGTCGCGGATCTTCGAGCCGTTCTTCACGACCAAAGCGCCCGGGCGGGGTCTGGGATTGGGCCTGGATACGGTGCAGCGCATCGTGAGCAAGCATTCGGGTTTTGTGACAGTGGATTCGAAGCCCGGGGAGACTTGTTTTCAGGTGCGTCTGCCGCTGGATCGTGCGGAGGCGTATTGATGGGGGGCGAGTCTTAATGCTGTTGAGAGAAGAAGCAGATCCCCTGCGGGGATGACAACCAGAAGGCAAATGCAACAACAACGGGCAAGGGCAACAACAAAGGGCAAAGGCAACAACAAAGGGCAAAGGCAACAAATAAAGACTATTGCTGCAAGAAAACGATGGCTACAAGGGTTACTTGGTGACTTCGACGCCGCGCCAGAAGGCGATGTGGTGCTTGACGTTGCGGGCGGCCGGCTTGGGGTCGGGGTAGTACCAGGCGGCGTCGGGGTTGTCCTGACCGTCAACGACAATGCTGTAATAGCGGGCCTGGCCCTTCCAGGGGCAGCTTGAGGTGGTGGAACTGGGGCGCAGGAACTCCCTCTTTACGGCCTCTTCGGGGAAGTAAATGTTGCCTTCCACAGTTTCGTAGGTTTCACTTTCGGCCAGGGTCTGACCGTTCCAAACTGCCTTTGCCATAATCCACTACCTGCATTCTATTGAGCAACTTACGGCGATAATGCCGTATCGTCGGGACTCGTCGCGGAGTGCGGTTCACGCGGGAGGCCAATCCCTTTGTAACAGAAGCTGTGCAAAAAAGGAAAGCCGGCACGCTTCCCTGTTTACATCTTCGTGAAAAAGAGGGCCTCCTGAGGATCTGCCTGGGGAGTTGTCCAGAAACTTGGGCAAGCACAATTGGCGAGGGCAAGAGACAAACAGCAAAGACGAAATGCGGGGATTTCTCCGCTCGCCGCGCGATGAGACCGCGCGGCTTCGGTCGAAATGACGAGTTCTTGGGGACTTCTTAAAATTTAGATAAGTTCCTGGGCTCAAGCCCTGGCCGGTTCACATCAGGCTTACCATCCATGCCACGCCGAAGCGGTCGGTGCACATGCCGAAGAGGGGCGACCAGAAGGTGGGGGCAAGCGGCATTTGGACGGTGCCTCCCTGCTCGAGAGCCTGGTAGATGCGCTTCACTTCGGCTTCCTTATTTGACTCTATGCAGACCTGGAAGCCGCCGATGGGCGTCGAGCTTCCCGGAGGCGCATCGCAGCCCATCAGGAGTGCGCCCTCGATCGGGATCGAGGTATGCATGATCTTGTCCTTCCAGTCGGGCGGCGTGGGCGAACCTGGAGGAGCTTCGCCGTACTTCATCACGAAGGCGTCTTTGGCTTCGAAGACCTTCTGGTAGAACTGAAATGCTTCTGCGCAGTTGCCCGGGAAGTTCAGGTGTACGTTCATTCTCATGGCGTCCCTCCTTGCCTGTGGGTCGAGTTCTGCTGGCCTTGGACTCGCGGCTGTCAGGTCGATCCTAGGTCGGAGGGCCAAAGCAGGAGAGGCAAAGGCTGAAGCAGAGAGGCGAAGGCTGAAGCGAGACTTTGACGAAGTTGTCGCGTTCGCTGGCGGCAACAAGATATAGTCCGACGACTTGAGCACGCGGCGGTGAAAGTGCGAGATGCGGGGATTTCTCCGCTCGCCGCGCGATAGAGCCGCGCGGCTCCGGTCGAAATGACGATTCGTTCGGTGACGAGAGTTTCCCTAGTGGTGAGTCTCAAGTTCGTTGCGGTGAAGCGGGGAAGAACGATCCCGGAGTTTTGTGGGTCACGCGGACGAAATGCGGGGATTCTTCGCTTCGCTCAGAATGACACCGAGATACCGGAAAGAACGAACTTCTGACTCGGGACTACTAGGCGACGCTTTCGACGACGGGACGGGTCTTCTCGGGGTCGGGGCGAGCGACTTCCGGGATGGACGCTGGGGCGGCGATCTTCTTTTCGTAGGTGCAGAGTGGAGCGGTCGGGGCCTCTTCAGGGGCGCCCTTCTTTTTGCGGCGTTTGGGGAGGGCGTCGTGATTGTTGGGGCAGACGAGGAAGGTGCCCTTGTCGTTGACGAGTTCGAGGAGATAGGCGCTGTCGCACTTGGGGCAGGTCTGGTTGACGAGCTTGAGGTTGGAGGCGAAGTCGCACTTGGGGTAGTTGACGCAGCCGTAGAAGAGGTCGCCGCGCTTGGTCTTGCGGACGGCGATGTCGCCTCCGTCCTTGGGACACTTGACGTCGAGCAGCTCCTGCTTGATGTATTTGCATTTGGGGTAGCCGCTGCAGCTGATGAACTCGCCGTACTGGCCGTTGCGGAGGAGCAGCGGCTTGCCGCACTTGGGGCAGGCTTCCTCGAGCTGGACGGGGGGCTTCTGCTGGACCTTCTGGCTGAGCTTGCGGATGGTCTTGCAGGGCGGGTCTTCGTTGTAGCCGGGGCAGGCCATGAAGGGCCCCCAAGGTCCGTTGCGCAGAACCATGACGCGGCCGCAGTTGTCGCAGAACTCCTCTTCGGCGACCTCGTCGGCTCCGGGGGCGCTGAGGTCGGGCTTGGCGGCGAAGTTTTCCTTGGTGAAGTCGCAGCTGACGGGCTCTACGGTGACTTTTTTGCCTTGCTCGGCGGCTTCTTTGATTGCGGAGGCCATCTCTTTGGTATCGCCGATTTCCTTGGAGTATTCGGTGACGTCTTCGGTGGTGGCCTTGACGATCATGGGGAAGGCGAAGGCGGAGGTGACCTTTTTGGTGATGGCTTTGGGGTCTTTCTTCCAGGGGGCGGCGGCAATGAGGATCGGCTTGACTTTGGTGAAGTTCGAGCAGGAGTAGAAGCTGCCGAACTTGCCCCACTTGAGGATGAGGGGGCTGCCGCAGTTGTCGCAGACCTCGGTCGTCTTCTCCTCCATGCGCTTGATGTCTTCCATGTTGGCGCCGGCAACGCTGAGCTCTTTTTCGAAGTGGTCGTAGAAGCCGTTGAGCAGATCGGTCCAGCGCTCCTGGCCGTCTTCGACCGCATCGAGCTCGACTTCGAGGTTGGCGGTGTACTGGGGATCGAAGATGTAAGGGAAGTTTTTGACGAGCAGCTTGGTGACGACGGTGCCGATCTCGGTGGGGACAAACTTGGCGCCGATCTTCTTGACGTAGTCGCGGTCCTGGATGGTGTTGATGATAGAGGCGTAGGTGGAGGGGCGGCCGATGCCGCGCTCTTCGAGGACGCGGACGAGGGAGGCTTCGTTGTAGCGGGGCGGCGGCTCGGTGGCCTTCTGCTGCGGGTCGAGCTGCTGGAGGTCGAGCTGCTGGCCCTGGCTGAGCTCGGGGAGACGGCTCTCGGCTGCGTCTTCATTCGCTTCGTTGTTGGAGGTGTCGTCTTCCTGCTGGGCAACCTTCTGTGCAAGCTGGTCTGCGGCGGCCTGCTCTTCCCTGCCGGCTTTCTCTTTCGCGACCTGGCGAGCGCGCTTGTCTTCTTCTTCGAACTTGAGGAAGCCGTCGAACTTGAGCACGCTGCCGCTGACTCGGAAGTCGTAGGTGTTGGCGGCCTTCGCGGCTACGTCGACGGTGGTCTGGTCGAAGACGGCGGGAGTCATCTGGCTGGAGACGAAGCGCTGCCAGATGAGTTTGTAGAGGCGGAATTGCTCGTCGGAGAGATATTTGCGGATGGAGTCGGGGGTGTATCTGACTGCCGTGGGGCGGATGGCTTCGTGAGCGTCCTGAGCCTGCGCCTGCTTCTTGCCGACGTACTCGTTCGGTTTGGCGGGCAGGTACTGAGGGCCGAGTTTGCCGACGAAGTCGCGGGCGTCCTGAATGGCGTCGGCGCTGACGCGGGTGGAGTCAGTGCGCATGTAGGTGATGAGACCGACGGTGCCTTCGCTGCCGATCTCGACGCCTTCATAGAGGCGCTGGGCGACGCCCATGGTGCGGCGGACGTTGAAGCCGAGGCGGCCTGCAGCGTCCTGCTGGAGTTTGCTGGTGGTGTAGGGGGCTTGCGGGTTGCGCTTGCGCTCTTTCTTTTCGACGCCGCGGACGGACCACTTTGCCGACTTGAGCTGCGCGAGAACTTCGTCTACGGCTTCCTTGTCGGGCAGGGCGTTCGCGAGGAACTGCTCCTTGCCCTCC
Source organism: Edaphobacter sp. (assembly GCA_965277545.1). Classification (GTDB taxonomy): domain Bacteria; phylum Acidobacteriota; class Terriglobia; order Terriglobales; family Acidobacteriaceae; genus Edaphobacter. The sequence goes on along the minus strand of OZ255826.1, from coordinate 2,137,973 downwards.
TTGTCGAGGCCGTTGGGGACGCGGATGGGATTGCCGTCGATGCCGGTCATGCGGGCGGTGAAGGACTGGGCATTGCTGGCAGCGAGGTCGGCCGCTCTTAAATCAGCGTCGATGGTCCAGTATTCGACGGGCTGGAAGGCGTTGATCTCGTTCTCGCGTTCGACGATGAGGCGGAGGGCTACGGTCTGGACGCGTCCTGCGGAGAGGCCGCGGCGGACTTTATCCCAGAGGAGAGGAGAGATCTGGTAGCCGACGAGACGGTCGAGGACGCGGCGGGTCTGCTGGGCGTCGACGAGGTTTTCGTCGACATCGCGGGCCTGGAGGAAGGCGGCCTGCACGGCTTTCTTGGTGATCTCATTAAAGGTGACGCGACGGATCTTCGACTTGTCCTTGACCATCGGCATGAGCTGGAGGGAGAGGTGGGCGGCGATGGCCTCGCCTTCGCGGTCGGGGTCCGGCGCGAGATAGACCATGTCGGCCTTGGCGGCGAGTTTCTTGAGGCGGTCGACGATCTTTTCCTTGCCGGGCGAGACGATGAGGGTGGGCTCGAAGGTGCGCCTTTTGAGCTCGACGCCGATGTCGTTCTTCGGCAGGTCCATAATGTGGCCGATGGAGGCCTCGACGATGTATTCCGAGCCGAGATATTTATTGATCGTCTTCGCCTTGGCGGGGGATTCGACGATCACAAGCGATTTAGCCATTTCTTCCCTTCATCCCTACAGAACGCGAAGCCTGAGCAAAGCGTTCCACAAACTTTCCCTGTTCCAATGCGAACCTACCACGGTTCGGCAGACGCGTCATCCTGCCAGGTTGGCTGGAGTGACGAACTGCTGTGAAAAACGTTAGTGCATTTTTCGGTCAGAGTGCTCACGTTGGGAGAGAGTCGTAGCATCCCATCCTGGCCGCAAAGAGCGCGGCCAGGATGGGGCACCCGCAATTTTGCTAACACTTGACATGAACACGCTCTAGTGTCTGGCGGCGATTTCTTCGCGATGCGCTCGGGCGAGCCGTGCCGCGAGCGGATCAAAAGGACCGCACATAATTTTTTCCGGGGAGCTGGCGTATGCGGCCTGCGATCTCAAGCTCGAAGAGAGCGGTGAAGACCTCGGCTGAGTTCAACTCGCCTTCGAGCTGCTCGATGAGCTCGTCGAGCTGTATCGACTCGTCGTGCCGGAGAAGATCGAAGACGGTGCGTTCGTGCTGCGGCATCGGCGTCTCGCTAAATAGAGATGCTGCGCCGCCGGGTTTCGATTCATCGCGGCCGCCGGCGGCGGAGAGCTCGTCTTCGAGCTGCCGGCGGATCTGGGAGGGAAGGTCTTCCCAGATGTCCTCCCAGGTGGCGGTGAGTTTGGCTCCCTGTTTGATGAGGGTGTTGGGACCCCAGGCGCTTTTGTTGGTGACGTTGCCGGGGACGGCGTAGACGTCGCGGTTCTGCTCCATGGCGCAGCGCGCGGTGATGCGGGTGCCGCTGTGTTCGGCGGCTTCGATAACAAGGACGCCGACGCTCATGCCGCTGAGGATGCGGTTGCGGATGGGGAAGTTCTGCGGGGCGGGGAAGGTGCCGAGGGGATACTCGCTGAGGATGGCGCCGCCGGTCGAGACGATGGATTCGGCGAGCTTCTTGTTCTCCTTGGGATAGATGACGTCGATGCCGGTGCCCCAGACGGCGACGGTTTTGCCGCCGGCGGCGATGGCTCCTTTGTGGGCTGCGGTGTCGACGCCGCGCGCCATGCCGCTGAGGATGACCAGGCGGCGGTGGGCGAGGTCGCGGGAGAGCAGCTCGGCCATGCCGGCTCCGTAGGGCGTAGGGTGGCGGGTACCGACGACGGCGATGCCGGGGCGGGCGAGGAGGCCGGGGTTGCCGCGTATCCAGAGGACGGCGGGAGGATCGTAGATCTCGCGGAGGCGCTCGGGGTAGGCGGAGTCTTCGGGGGTAAGGATAGCGGCGCCGGCTTCGAGGGTGCGGCGGAGCTGGTCCTCGGCGGCGGCGCGGGCTTTGCCTTCGAAGATGAACTGCGCGGAGTGCGCGGGCATGCCGAGGGATTCGAGTTCGGTGAGGGAGGCGTCGAAGAGATGCTCGGCTGCCGCGAGGCGGTGCATGGCCTTCCAGATGCGGGTTGTGCCCATGCCGGGAGTGAGGGCGAGAGCCATCCAGGCGGTTCTGGCAGCTTCGAGGCGGGCTGGGGCGAGGTGCTCGACGCCGAGTGTGGTGCTCATCTTCCTCCGTGCGGGTGTGAAAAATGCGGCTCCGAAGAGCCTGGCTACTGGGTGAATCCCCGTGCATGCGCAGGAGAGTATCACGCTCAACCGTTCTGTCAATCACCTGTCATGGGTGTGCTTGCCTGCTGAGTAGGACGAAAGAGTGCCGACTCCCCTGGCAGATCGCAGCATCGCGCGGCGATTGCGCACATCCAATCGTCTAGGACTTTGCGCACTGAATCTTCATCCCGCATGCTTCGGGTCGCTGCGATCGATTTTCTGAATCCCGCTCCGCTGATGTGGGATTTTGAGCATGCTCCGATGGCTGAGGAGTTGGCGACGCGGTATTGTGTGCACGCCACGCAGCCTTCGCAGTGCGCGGCGGAGCTGCTGGACGGGCGGGCGGATCTGGGACTGATCCCGATTGCTGCGCTGACTCCGGAGCTGGCGATTGTGCCGGGATGCACGATCGCGTCGCTGGGGGCGGTGCGGTCGATTCAGTTGATCGTGCGGGATGGTATGGGGTTGGAGGCGGTGCGGACGGTGGCAGCCGATAAGGCTTCGCGCAGCTCGCTCGCGTATGCGGAGATTCTGTTTCGCAAGTATGCGGGGAACTCTCCCAGATTTTTTTCGGCCGCGGCCGATCCGGTGGCGATGTTGCAGGAGGCAGATGCTTGCCTGCTGATCGGCGACCCGGCTCTGCTGGCGCTCGAGAGACGGGAGGAGATTGAAGAGCAGGCAGGCCGCTGCCAGTGGTTCGATATGGCGGAGCAGTGGCGTGGGCATACGGGCTTGCCGTGGGTGGCGGCGGTGTGGGCGGCTCGGCCGGAGGCGCTGGGGGAGCGGACGGTGACGGCTGCCCGGCTGGTTGAGGATCTTCAGCGATCACGCGATGCAGGGCTGGCGCATATTGAAGATCTGATGTCGGAGTGGACGCCGCGGATTGCGCTTTCGGCCGGGACGATTCGCCACTATCTGACGCGCAACATTCATTACGTGCTGGACCGCGAGTGCATTCGTGCGGTGGAGGTGTTTCGTGAGTATGCGGCTTCCTGGGACATTCTGCCGCCGTTGGGTCCGCTGCGATTCCTGTAGCGCGAGGCGAGTGGTGCGCCTCGATGTGCTGCCTGGTTTACTAAAGCAATGAATGATAGCGACTTCTGAGGGAGCGAGCGCGTCCTATGGATATGAGAGCTGCCGGCATTGCGGCGAAGCACGCAGGGACGATTGCGCGACAGGGTGCAGTTGCGGCGCAGCGCCACGCGCACAGTCCGCTGCTGCATCTGCTGTTCAGCTTCGGGTTGTTCGGCGTGTTTCTGGTGTCGATCGTGGACAGCTCGTTTGTACCGCTGCCGCTGCCTGGGATTACCGACATCATGGTGATTCTGCTGGCGGCGCAGCACCATAGCTGGATTCTGCTGGTTCTGTTTGCCACCGCAGGCTCGGCGCTGGGCGGGTACTTCAGCTACCAGGTGGGACATGCGGGTGGGATGGCGTTTCTCGAGAAGCATGTTCCGCCGCGCATCTTCAAACGGGTGTGCGCCTGGATGGAGAACCATGCGATTCTCTCGGTTGCGCTTCCGGCGGTGCTTCCTCCGCCCATGCCGCTGAGTCCGTTTGTACTCGCCGCGGGGGCGCTGAACATGTCGCGCAAGAAGTTTCTCTGGACGTTTACGCTCAGCCGCTGTGCGCGGCATGCCGTAGCGGCGTGGCTGGGCATTCACTATGGCCGGCACATTCTTCATCTTTGGAACAAGCTTTCGGAGAGATACGCCGTGCCGGTGCTGATCGTGCTGTGGACGCTGATCCTGGCGAGCTGCGGGATTGCGTTCTGGAAGCTGTATAAGACGTCGCAGGCGGTGGGGGTAAAGCCGACAGCGATTTCGGGCGGCTCGAGCAGGGCGGCTTAGGGATGGTTGATTGCGGTGGAGGTGGGTTGAACCCTTTCCGTAGACGGTGGAACGGAGGGGCGTCGCCGCGAACTTCTGCGGCTGCTCCTGGTGGAAGCCAGGGAGTTGATTCTCACGCTTGCTCCGGCGGGGGAATGGAGTCTCCTGGCAGGAACAAACAAAGGCGAAATACGGGGATTTCTCCGCTACGCCGCGCGATGAGACCGCGCGGCTCCGGTCGAAATGACGATCTCTGGGGTCGTGCGTGGAGTAAGGTAGTGCGAGTGGTGATCAGAGCTTGAGACGGATGCGTTCTCACGCTCCACCAGCGTCGAGCTACGCGCTTGCTCCCTCGGAATGCCCGAAGCGCAGCACCGGAGCTAACAGGATGATCCTCTGCGGAGATAGCACACAAACGGTGGTTCAGGCTTTTTCAGATCTACTGCGGGGTGATGATGCCGCCTACGGGCATGCTGGTGGGCAGGGTGGGGCGATTTTGGCCGGGGCGCTGGAGGCGCATGGCTTCGGCTACGGTGTCGGCGTATTTGAGGCCGGCTCCGGTGTTGAAGAGGACGACCTTGTCGGTGGGCTTGAGTTCTCCGGAGGCGAGGAGCTGGTCGTAGGCGGCGGTGGCGGCGGCTCCCTCGGGGGAGAGGAAGATGCCTTCGTGGCGGGCCCAGTCGAGGATGCTGGCCAGGATGGCTTCGTCGGAGGAGGCGATGGCGCGGCCGCCGGATTCGCGGACGATGTCGAGGATGATGGCGTCGCCGTAGGGTTTGGGGACGCGGAGGCCGGAGGCGAAGGTCTGGGCGTTCTGGAAGAACTCGCTGGCGGGCTGGTGGGCGTCCCAGGCGCGGGCGATGGGGGCGCAGCCGGTGGCCTGGAGGGCGTACATCTTTGGTCGTTTTAGGGGGCGCTCGCTTCCCTGCTCGACCCAGCCTAGCTGCTCCATCTCTTCGAAGGCCTTCCACATGCCAATGAGGCCGACGCCTCCGCCGGTGGGATAGAAGACGGCGTCGGGGTAGGTCCAGCCGAGCTGCTCGACGAGCTCATAGCCCATAGTCTTCTTGCCTTCGACGCGGAAGGGCTCTTTGAGGGTGGAGATGTCGAACCAGGTCTGGTTGGCGGGAGTGTTGGCTTCGCGCTGGGCTCGGATGGTGTCGGCGACGAGGCGGGCGCAGTCGGAGATGAGGCCGTCGACCAGGTGGAGGTCGGCGGCGTAGAGGATGCCTTCGAGGTAGTTGGCGAAGGGAACGTCCCGCGGCATGAAGATGTGGGCGGAAAGGCCGGCGGCGGCGGCGTAGGCGGCGAGTGCTCCGGCGGCGTTGCCTGCGCTGGGGACGGCGAGGTGCTCGAGGCCGTAGTGCTTGGCCATGGTAACGGCGAGAGCGAGGCCGCGGGCTTTGAAGGTGCCGTTGGGGTTGGCGCCTTCTTCCTTGATGTAGAGGCCGGGATAGCGCTTGCTGCGGAGGAGCGGGGTCCAGCCTTCGCCGAGGGTGACTGGGGTGACGTCAGGCAGGACGCTGGCATAGCGCCACATGCCGAGGCTGGCGGGGCTGGCTGCGGCTTTTGCGGCGATGTCTTCTCGGCGGCCGGTGCGCTTGAGCTCGGCCATGTCATAGCGGACGTAGAGGGAGCCGGCACAGAGGGGGCAGAGGGTTTGCGGGGTGTCGGCGGAGACGTGGTGATGGCAGCGGACACATTCCAGGAAGGCGATGGCGGGCATATACTTCATGCTAATGGAAGGCACGAACAGGGAGATGGACTGGAGGAGGTTTCGCGATGGCTAAGATTAATAGCTCGGGCGAGACGCGGGGTAAGACCGAAGAGACGCAGATGACGCACGAGCAATTGGAGAAAGAGCTGCTGCCCGGGCTTCGGAGCGGCCCTGCAATCGAGATGACTCCGCTGGAATGGAAGCGGTTCCATGAAGAGCTGGAGGAGAGATCTTCCAAGGAGCGGCACACGTCATGAATGCAATCCGGCTAACGCCGGAGGCACGGGAGAGAGATCCGCGGAATTGCAAACTATCTACGCAGCGAGTCGCAAAGCCCATCGATTGGGCGGAGATTCCTGCTCGCAGTGCAGGAGATGGTGGAGCTGCTCGCGAAATATCCGCAGGTGGGCCGGGCGGTGGAACATCGAAGCAGTGAACTAAACGGCTTGCGGGCTTTTGTGGTTCGCCGATTCGATCACTACATTCTCTTTACATACCTCAGCGTGGCGCAATCACTGTGCTGCGCGTACTCCATGGAGCGCGCGACTTGGCGCATTTGATCGACAGATTGAGCACCGATGATACACACCGGTGCGGCGTTGAGAAAATGCGGGGATTCTTCGCTTCGCTCAGAATGACGCGCTGGTTTGGTGTACACCCTATATGACGCGCTGGTTTGGTGTACACCCTATATGACGCGCTGGTTTGGTGGACACCCTATGGAGACCAGCACTAGCGATGGCGGAGCCAGCGGCGGGAGGAGAAGTCGGTGAGGATGCTGGCGGCGAGCAGGCCGAGGCTGATGGCGAAGGCGCTGACGACCCAGTTGAGTTCCATGCGGCCCTTGAGCATGAAGCGGTCGAGCAGCGCCAGGACGAGGACCAGTACGGCGGCTTCGGCGAAGAACGAGGAGCAGCGGGGCGCGGCGACGGCAACGAGGTCGAGGAGTGGAGAGGGAGCCCGGTGGGGGAGGACTCCGCCGCCCGGAGGTAGAAGGACGAGGCGCGGCGGGGAGTTCCTGGTGTCGTTGGGAGGTGAGTTCGGGAGTTGCCGGGGGGAGACGCTCCGCAAGGAGGGGTAAAGATTTTTGTGAAACATAAACAAGCCTTTGTGGTGCCTGTCACTATTCTGGCCTGAGGCGAGGGGCCAAGTCCAGTGAATTTCCTGTAAATGCCTGACTCTGTGAGTTTTATGGATTTCTATGCAGTGCGGATGAGAGAATATGCAGGGAATCGAGGCGGCATGCGTTTGATTGCGGTGGATATGGATGGGACGCTGATTGGGCCGGACGGGCTGGTGAGCGGGCGGAACCTGTCGGCTCTGAAGGCAGCGGAGCGGGCGGGGATCGAAGTGGTGGTGGCGACGGGACGGAGGCACTGCTATGCGATGCGGGTGCTGCGCGGGTTAGGGCTGGGGGAGGACGGTGCGGTGATCAGCTCGAATGGCGCGGTGGTGCGGACGGTTGGGACGAGGCTGCTCGAACGGACGCTGCTGCCGGTAGAGACGGCGCGGTGGCTATGTGGTCATATGGACGAGTTTCGCAATGCGCTGGTGATGACCTTCGATAAGGTTGGGCCGGATGGCGAGGATGAGCGGGGGGCGCTGGTGGTGGAGGATCTGGCGGATCTGACGGCCAGCATCGGGCGGTGGATGGCGGCGAATGAGTCTTATATTGAGCGAGTGGCGCCGATGGAAAGAGCGCTTGAGGGGGAGGCGCCGATTCAGATGATGCTGTGCGGGACGGTGGAGCGGATGCGGCGGGCGGAGGCTCGGCTGCTGGAGCATCCGGGGGTGTCGGCGGTGGGGGTGACGGCTCAGGAGGGGAGCGCCGGGGCGGAGGCGGCGCTGCACCGGACAGAATATGCAGCGCGGGATTTGAGCATTGTGGATATTCTGCCGGCGGGGTGCAGCAAGGGAGCGGCGCTGCTGCGGCTGGCGCAGGCGCGTGGGATTGGGGCGGAGGAGATTCTGGCGATCGGGGATAACTGGAACGATGTGTCGATGCTGGAGGTGGCGGGGCGGGCGGTGCTGATGGGGAATGCTCCGGAGGATTTGAAGGGGATGGCGGCGGAGAGGGGCTGGGTGATTGGGCGCGGGCACGAGGAGGATGGGGTGGCGGAGGCGATCGAGGCGGCTCTGGAGGGGCGGGAGACGGTGGTGCCGCTGACGGTGGCCCGGTAGCGGCAGGTTACGGCAAGTCTCCGGCAGCGATATCATTCTCACGGGCAGCAGAGACGAGTTGGCTGCCGGTGCGGATCGCCGCAAGGATCACGGGGTTTCGCCATGACCGAGAGCACGGAGGACACGACGATGAAGCCGAAGAACACGATTTGTCTCTGGTTCGACAAAGACGCGCATGAGGCGTCGCGCTTCTATGCCGCTACCTTTCCGGACAGCGAAGTGGCCGCTGTTCACGAGGCGCCGTCTGACTATCCGGGGGGCAAGAAGGGCGATGTGCTGACGGTGGAGTTTACCGTCGTGGGCGTTCCGTGCCTGGGTCTCAACGGCGGTCCAATCGTCCGGCACAGCGAGGCCTTTTCCTTTCAGATCGCAACGGAGAATCAGGAGGAGACGGACCGATACTGGAATGCGATCGTCGGCAATGGCGGGAGCGAAGTTCAGTGCGGTTGGTGCAGAGACCGCTGGGGCCTCTTCTGGCAGATTACGCCACGCGCGCTCACCGACTCGCTTGCGGCAGGCGGAGGTGAGGCAGAGCGTGTCTTCAAAGCGATGATGCCCATGAAGAAGATCGAAGTCGCCGCCATCGAAGCAGCGCGGCGAGGCTGACGGGAACACCGGCCTGCTGGGGGATGCTGGGAGCCGGTGGAAGTGATAGCCTTTGAGGGTGGTGACACGGCTGAGTGCGCTGGTAGCTGGAACGGTGCTGCTGGCAGCGGTGTGCCCGCTGGCGCGCGGGGCGGAGTTGGTGACGCTGAAGAATGGATTCGCGTTTCATTGTGTGCGGCGCGAGGCGGTGGGGGACAAAGTTCGGCTGTTCTTTGCGGACAAGGGCGGAGATGCGGATAGCGCGAACTATCAGGATGTGGCTGCGGATGCGGTGTCGAGGGTAGAGACGGTTCCGGACGCTCCTGAGGCTCTGACCGCGCCGACACCCGCAGCAGAGGAAGCGGCTCCCACAAAGAAAGAGATGCACGAGATGCTAGCCCATGCTGGAGCGGCGCACCACATCGATGAGGATCTGCTGGCGAGCGTGGTAAGGGCGGAGAGCGGCGGCCATGTGAGGGCGGTGTCGCGGACGGGAGCGCAGGGGCTGATGCAGTTGATGCCTGGCACGGCGAAGACGCTCGGGGTGGCGGACAGCTTTCGGGCTGAGCAGAATATTGCGGGCGGGACGGCTTATCTCGATGAGCTGCTGACGCGGTATCACGACAATGCGGCGCTGGCGCTGGCGGCTTACAACGCCGGGCCGGGCGCGGTGGACCGGTGGCATGGGGTGCCTCCGTATCGTGAGACGCGGGCGTATGTGGCGCGGGTGATTCGTGAGTTCAACCGGCGGAAGCAGATGGCTCTTGTGGCGCAGGCGAAGTAGGGTCTGGTGCGGGTGTCTTCTTCGGATAGAGCAATTTGCATGCTGGTGTGTGGGTGCGTGCTCGTTTGAAACCCATGTCCAAAAGTCCGGACATGGGGCACCCGGAGCGTTTACCCTTTCAAAACTTTCAAACCATCATGGAAACTGCCATCACTGAGAGAGTGCAAATGACGAAGCGCAGAGCAGTGGCGTGGGGGTTGGGAGCGGCTGCACTTGTGGTGCTGGTGCTGGTGTTCGAGTACAAGGTGCAGTTCGATTGGAGGATGTTCTGGCGCGAGCTGCGGCTGGTGAGTGCGGGGCATATTGTGGCGGGGATGGCTCTGATCTATGGAACGTACTGGCTGCGGGCGGTGCGGTGGGCGGTGTTCGTTTCGCCGACGAAGAAGGTTCCGGCGGCTGCGCTGCTGGGGTCGCAGTTCATTGGGTTTACGGCGGTGGCGCTGTTTGGGCGGCTGGCGGATTTGACGCGGCCGTATCTGCTGGCGCGGCGGACGCAGCTTTCACTGAGCTCGCAGGTGGCGGTGTACACGATTGAGCGGATGTTCGATCTGGGGGCGGCGGCGTTGATCTTTTCGGGGGCGCTGGCGTTTACGCCGAATGGTTCGCCGCACCATGAGGTGTTTGTGCGGTCGGGCGTGCTGAGTATGGGAGCTACGCTGGCGATCGCGGCGTTTGCCGGTGCCGTGCGGATTGCGGGCGGGACGGTGGCGGGGTTCGCGCGGGCGACGGTGGGGTTGGTGTCGAAGCCGGCGGGGGAGAGTATGGCGACGAAGATTCTTGGATTTCGCGATGGGCTGAATGCGTTGTCGTCGGCGCGGGATTTTGGCGTGGCGGCGGCGCTGTCGCTGACGATGTGGCTGATGATCGGGTTTGCTTATTTTGAGACGGCGCATGCATTTGTGCAGACTCCTGAGCTGGCGAGCGTGACGTTTTCGCGGACGATGCTGCTGATGGCGGCGAGCATTGGCGGGTCGCTGCTGCAGCTTCCGATTGTGGGATGGTTCACGCAGATTGCGATTACGGCGGCGGCGATGCATACGTTCTTCGGCGCGCCGATTGAGGCAGCGACGGCGTGCGGGGCGGTGCTGCTGGTGGTGACTTCGCTTTGCATTATTCCGGCGGGGTTGATCTATGCGCAGGTGGAGCATGTGAGTTTGAAGAGGGTGGCGGAGGAGAGCGAGGCGGCGGGGAAGGAGATTTAGGAGAAGGCTGCCTCTACCTCAAAGCTAGGACGGCCAGATCGCACGCTTACGGCGCTTCCGCACCTGCCGCACCAACACTTCAGCATCTTCCATCAGACCATTGTTAGGGCAAACCCGCGACAGAGTCAGATGGAAGAGTCAGACGCTTAGGAAGGTGCCTGATATCTGTCGGAGCCTCTTCCGCCTTATCCTAAGTCAGTTGAATGACCGGCTTCTCAGCCGCATGCGCCAGGCCGAGTTCACAGAAACCATTCGGATTTCTGCCAGTGATAACGAAGAGGATTGGTTTGCTGGCTTACTGTCAACATGCCTGAATTACGCGTTCACATTGCTGATGTCTCTTGTCGCCATTGCTGCGACTCGTGGGCCGAATATGGCAATCGCGCAGCCTACCAGGACAACCGTCGACAAAGCACTCTGGAAGCCAAAGTGGTCAACCAGGCTCCCAATTAGCACCGGAGCCGTTAAGTTACTGAGATAGGCCGCCATGATCATAACCGAGCTGACGTCGCCGGGCACATCCGGACGGAGGTCACCGCCAATAGATAAGCTAATTGGCATCACCATGGCCAGTGACAGACCTACGACAAAGATGCTGATGATCGCCGCCGTGGAAGAGTGAAGGGTGATGCCAATCAGCATCCCTAAAGCTACGAAGATTCCTGCGAACATGAGCGTCAATCTTCGCGAAAATCGTTGCAGCATGTGGTTAACAAGAAACCTGCCTGTGGCCATGGCTCCGTGGTACACCGCGACGGCTAAGGAACTGATAACCGAACTCCCGTGAGACACCTTGCGAACGTAGATTGCGGACCAATTTCCGATCGTAGCATCGCCAAACAAGCCAAGTAGAACAATAAACGCGACTGCAAGGATTGCCCGATCAGCGAACATCCGGAGACCAAAGGAGTGGCCGACCTGGTTTCCTGCCAGCCGCCTGCTTTCCGGCATGGGGCGTCCTATGATCATGTAACAAGCGTAGAGACAGATCAAGACGCCTACGACCAGATAGCATGCCCGAAGTGAGGTTCCGAGGTAAAGAAGCAGACCGTACATCAGAGCTGAGAACATTGCGAACAGGCTGAAAAATCCATGAGCTGATGGTAGAAGGGGGTGTGCCGAGATGTGTTCTTCCGCAATGGCTGCCGCATTGATTGCGATGTCCAGCATACCTGTAGCGCCGAAGAAGACAATCGAGCAGGCCACGAGCAGCGCGAATACATGAGCTGTTGAGATAGTCACGAGAGCTGAAGCCATGAATATCAGAGACAAAGCGCCGATCACGTTGGATCCAAATCGGTTGACGAACTTGCCGCCCATTGTCATAAGCGGTATTGCTGCAAGATAGCCGATGGTGATGACTGACCCCAGCTTTGACGAAGACAGATGAGCTGCGGCCTGGAAATCGGGCAATGCCGATTGCCAAGCGCTCAATACGAGTCCGAACGCACCGAAGGAGAGCAGCACACCTACGGTTTGTACACGGCGGGTTGAGGTCGAATATCTGGCTTCCGCTTGCTTCGACTCCTTAAGCACTTCGCATATATCCTCGTCTTCTTTCCTGACAAAAGCCGTCTTCTGGAAGATAGGTCCAACGGGGATCAGGATTCACCAATATATAGCCGGCGGTAAACCCGATGCGCCAAATCCGGTCCTCGCATCTTTGCATTTCCGATATATCGTCGAGTCGAACACTGGCTCGACATGGAGCGTCGTCGAGCCAGTGTCCCCTCCAGATTAATTTTTATAAGGATCCCGGGCCATAATCACAACTAGAAGATAATCTTGGCAGCAAATTGAAACTGGCGAGCAGACAGTGTCGTGGTAGTGACGCTGCCAAAACCACCGGCGTTGGTAGCTACTTCTCTTCCATTCACCAGGGCAGTGGAAGATATGGTGTTGTTCGGCAATCCAAAGTTGGGAGTGTTCGATATGTTAAAGCACTCCGCCCTCAACTGTAACTTCGTTTGCTCGTGCAGAGTGACAGTCTTAAAGATGGACAGGTCCACTCGCCGTTGATGCGGGCCGTATAGCTTGTTAGGGCTTTCATTTCCTGCTGTACCAAACGTTTGGTATGCGAAGGCCGACGTGTTGAAGAACTGTGCCAATGAGTGGTTGCCATCAGGGTTCCCGATGATATCGGGACGATCTGTAGTTACCGTTGGCAGATTGATTTGCGCATTACTGTTGAGGACGGTATACGCTGAGCCGCTTTGCCAGAAACCCAGCGCATTGACTTCATAACCAGCGACGGCAAGCGCTCGCGCACCTGTTGCGCCTTTTCCAAAAGGCAGAGTGTAGTTCGCAGTTGCAGCGAAGCGATGTCGAATGTCCTGACTGGAATTACCATAATCGTAAGTCCCAATATTGCGTGGAAGCAACGAGTATGCTGTTCCTAAGAATGCAGCACCATCATTTAAATCGTCTAAACTGCGACCATATGTGTAGTTCGCGTTCATATTGATCCCATTCGAATACTGCCGAGTAAAGCTGGTCTGCAGCGAGTTGTAAGAGGATGCGCCCTTGTCGAGGAATTGCCCAATTGTGTTGACGTTCGGCAATAGAGTTGCATACGGTGCTGGTCCAATAATCCCTGTCGGGCCGCCTGGATCAGGCAGGTTGGCGTTAAAGACTTGCTGATACTGACGGCGGCCTAAACCGGCCACATATCCTACACTAAAGATATTGCGCCCTAACTCTCGCTCAAGGATCAGATTGAATTGCTCAACGTAGCCTGCGCGGTAGTGGAGCGGCTTGCTATTCAGAGAACCAGTCAAATTTGTAGTAGATGGTACAGTTGGGGCTGGAATACCTCCGGAAAGAGTTCCCATATCTAGAAGAACACCCGAAGCGAAGGTGTTTGGAGGGTTGTCGACTGGTAGAGCTCCCTGAATATCAGTAGGAAAGAATGTAATACCAAAACCTCCACGAAGCACCGTGTGCGGAGCCACGGTTGATGTAAACCCTAGACGTGGGGCTAAGTTCGTGTATCGGGTTGTCACGCCACCTGTATTGCTCACAATTAGTTTGCCGGTTGTCAGGTCAAGATTCGAAAGCTGATTCGTCGGAGATTTGGCAGCACCGAAGATGTCGTACCTAATGCCGAGATTCACCGTGAATGCCTTTGTGACTCTCCAATCATCCTGAGCGTAGACGCTCGGCTCCCAGATACGAAGAGGCAAACGCTCCAACTGGTTGGTGCGCTCGTAGAGAAAGGGTGTGCCGCGGAGGAACTCAGCTAGATCCTGTAACTGATTTCCACCCAGAGCCCAAATGAAGAAACCTTTGCCAAAGGGGTTCTGAAAAAGCGAGATTTGGCGACGAATGACTCCGGCGCCGCTTTTGAAAGTGTGGCTACCTTTGGTATACGTGACAGCACCAGCAAACTGAAAAGTATTCTGAGTATTTTCGATCGGAACGAAGATTGCATCACCGAGCGGTGCATAACCGTTAAGGACCATGGTAGCGAGCCCCGACGCTTCCAGTGCAGAGTTCGCTCCGGGGATTGAGTAGGGGGGAGTGTTATTAAGATTGCTGCCGTAATTCAGCGGATAAGAATCGATCACAAGTCGTGTTCCACTTCCACGCAGTTCCAGGAGCAGAGCGGAAGAAAAGATGCGGGTGTAATTGACTTGTCCGTTCTGCGCTCTTTCTTTAGCAAAACCTGGAAAAGTTCCTGCAAAGGCACCCCCGGCTTGAACGCCGTTTAGAGGCGGAAGTTCACCCGGAACCTGAGTATTCACATTGTTGAAGGAGTAGCGAGCGAACAATAAATTGGCTTGGTTGAAGCTGTGGTCTATACGAACATCGAACGTGTCGCCTTGCTGGTTGCGAGTTGGGTTATACAGGAAGTTGTTGCTCACAATTCCAGTAGAAGGATCGACGATTCCCGCCTGGTTTGGCGCTGGCAAAAGCTTGAAGTAACCAAGGGACGTCGGATCTGGATTTGCAATGATCGGTCCAGGGAGACCGCTCGCAGGATCTCTAATATCCGAGAGATTCCCAGGGTTATTATGCTCGAACAATGTGGGAACCGTGCTTGTATAAACCGTTTGCGTTCCATCAATCTGCCGAAAACCTTCGTAGTCGCCAAAAAAGAATGTTCGATTCTTCAAGATCGGTCCGCCTACACTTGCGCCGAACTGATTTTGTCGCAGTTCGGGCTTGCGAATGCCCGCCGCGAAAAAGTTCCTCGCGTCAGTGATATCGTTGCGGAAAAACTCGTAGACGGTACCGTGAAGTGTATTCGTTCCAGCCTTGGTAATAATGGACACGACTGCGCCTGCCGTACGGCCCAGCTCAGCATTGTACAGATTCGTGTTTACTTTCACCTCCTGAATGGCGTCAATGGAAGGCTGAACCGCAATCAATCCTGAAGCCCGATCAGAGTTCTCGAGACCATCCAAGAGGAAGAGGTTGAAAAGTTCTTCCTCCCCATTTGCTGAGATAGACGAAGATTGCCTTCTGTCGTCCGGGCGGTTGCCACCCGCGACAGAGTTCGGCACTCCCGGATTGATGCCGACTTGGACTTGAACCAGGTTGACGAAGTTTCTCCCGTTTAAAGGTAGATTCTGGGTGGCCTGTTGGTTAATGGTGCTGCTAACCGTCGATGTATCCGTCTGAAGTCCAACTGCAGATGACTGCACGTCGACGGTTTGAGATACGTCTCCTAGATCTAACTTGGCGTCAGCACGCGTTCTATCCCCAGCCGCCAGGGTGAGTGCCGAGATTGTCAGCGTCTTAAATGCATTCGCAGAAACCACAAGCCTATAGGGGCCTGGCTGCAACTGAGTAAACGTGAACTCACCGTTCGAACTTACCTTCTGTGTACGGACCAAGCCCGTCGCTGTGTTCGTGGCCGTAACGGTCGCGCTCGGTACGATGGCGCCAGTTGTATCCGTGACGGTGCCGAGAATATCGGCTGTAGTTACCTGAGCCTGCAGAGGTGTCACAAAAAGAACGATCGCCAATAAACAAACAAAATTCACGGCCAGCCTGGAGAAATGCCGTTCTGCCACGTGTAATGGGTCGCTTTGGCACGACTTCTCTACATGGACGTCTTTATACAACGGAGCGAATTGGGAAAGCCTCAATAGAAGTTTTGCGGATGAAAAGACCCTGCTGGTCATATGTGCCTCTTAGGTATTTTTGCTGTGCAGTACAATGTTTCATAATCAGCATGGTTGTCATGATGACATACGTGCCCAAACGCATCAATGTATACGTGCAACAAACCAGAAAAGTCAAGCGCAAAACGAACTGTTTTTCGTTGCCCAGAGCCGGCCGTCGAAGGGACAGCCGATTCGAAAGCAGCGCTGCGTCATGTGCAGGATGCATTGGAAGGGTGTCTCGTCGCATCGATCAGACGTGTCACTTCCCGCTGGCTGAGGATCTCCGGTAGACGGCGCGCCTTCTTCGGGTAGTGAGTCTCGGCAGCACATTTCTGCGGGGTCAGGTGCTTTACGTAGATGGGGATACACGATTTGCTGACAATCTCGCGCCATTGCAGCTCAGAGTTGCGCATCGGATTCGCAATCCGTCGTCCGTTTTTCTGCCCTAGAGTATTTTCAGTCAGAGTGTGAACGGTTGGAAAAGAGTCGTGGGCTCCCACCCGAAGCCGCAAAAAGCGCGGCTAGGGTGGGGCACCCACAATTCTGTGAATACGCAACATGAAAACGCTCTAAAGTCGCGACACGGCGCCTCTGAAGCTGGTGCAGCAAGCCATTGCCGATCCAGAAGCAAAAGAGTATGGGATTGACTTGTAGACCGCCAGGCCGGCGTGAATCATCTCATAGCGCCTGGCACCCGCGTATCACGAATCGCATTGAGAGTTCGGGCCCGAGCCGATGACCTTCGTACGATGAACTCGGGGTTTAAGACTATAGAGGACAGCGCGTCGGACTGCTTCTCGATTCGAGCGATCAGCTGTTCAGCCGCAAGGCCGCCGATCTTCATAAGCGGCTGCCTGACTGTCGTGAGTTGTGGTGTGACAAACGACGCGAGAGGTATGTCGTCGAACCCGACGACCGAGACTTGCTCCGGCACCGACAGACCACGCTGTGTAAGCGCGGTCATAAGCGAGATGGCAGAAGCATCATTGAAGCAAAGAGCAGCAGTGAAAGGAGGAATCGTCTGTACGAGCTTATCGACAATAGCTAGCATACTGTCCGCCATCGACACCGTTTCGGGAGTCACAAACACGAGTTTCCTATCTATGGGAAGTTCGATAGCTTGGGCAGCTTGCTCCACGCCTAGCCAGCGGTCCGCTGTGTCCACACTCTCGTCATTTCCCTTGAAGAACGCGATCCGCTTATGTCCGAGCTCATGGAGGTGCTGCAACGCCAGCCGAGCGCCTTCCCGATTGTCCATTGAAATGCGACATGCATTGTCGACATGCGGACCGGAACCGACAAGAACGAAAGGGAGAGGAGGAAGTCTGTGCTCTACATTGGCATTGATCAGGATCAGACCCTCTACCCCCCTTTCAGAGAGCTGATTTATTGAGCGTTCTAAACGACTTTTCGACAAACCATGACTTGCAACGACATACAGATAATCGGTTTCACTCAGCCGCTCCTCAACGCCTCCAAGCAGCGTAGTGTCATAGCCAGTCGAAAGCGAACTCGTAAGAACCGCGACCATATAGGTCCGTTTGGTATTGAGTGCTCGAGCGAAAAAGTTGGGTTTATACCCCATCTTCGCAGCTGCTGCTATCACTCGGTTCCTCGTGGCTTCGGGAATGGCCTCATACCCCGGTGAGCTGTTCAGGACTAGCGAGATAGTGCCACGAGCAAGCCCCAGGTGCGCGGCCAACACCTTGAGGGTGACACGCTCTTGAGGTATTTCGGGCTGGCTGAACTTCAGATTCGGCATCTCCGTAGCGTATCAGCGGCGGTCCAGATTGGCAGACCAATCATTCTTGTCAACCGACTTCAAGATAGATACTCCCAACGGTCGGCCAATCGGAGCACAATGTTCAACGTCTGCGGAAGGCCACGGCACTGGCACTGACCACCCCTACACTTTCCTCAGAGAATGTCAGACAGAAGTTGACAATACTTCAGGCATTCAGCTATAACGGTTTCGTTTACAAAACCGGTTTTGTTGAACAACCGTTGCTGTATGTCGACGATGGTTTACCGCTGGACCGACGCCGCGGTCGTTCTTGCGATGTACTCAGGGAGATATCTGTTATGGAGAAGCTGAATCTGGGATTCATCGGTTGCGGCGCAATCGCCACCATGAAACACTTTCCCGCGCTACTAAAACAGAAGCATCGGTCGCGCATGATGGCTTTTTGCGATCTCGCACTCGACAAGGCAACGAACGCTGCCGAAAAGTTCGGCGAGCCCGGTGCGAAAGCCTACACCGACTATCAAGAATTGCTCGCCGATAGGTCGATCGACGCCGTTTACGTGCTCACGCCCAACGTATCGCACGCCGAAATCTCCGTCGCCGCGCTCGACGCCGGCAAGCACGTGATGTGCGAGAAGCCCATCGCCATCAGCTCCGCCGAGGCCCGGACCATGCTCGATGCCGCCGCGCGCAACGGCAAGAAGCTCACTGTCGCCTATCAGAACCGCTTCCGCGCCGACTCGCAGATGCTCTACAAGGCTTGCCGCGCAGGCGACCTCGGAGACATCTACATGGGCAAGGCCCACGCTGTCCGTCGCCGCGGGGTTCCCACCTGGGGCGTATTCCCCGACAAGTCTAAGCAGGGCGGAGGCCCGCTCATCGATATCGGCACCCACGCTCTCGACCTGACACTCTGGATGATGGACAATTACAAGCCGAAGCTGGTTATGGGCTCGGTGTTCGAGAAGATGCGCGACAACTTCGAGGGCAACTGGTTCGGCCCCTGGGACCCAAAGACCTTTGAAGTCGAAGACTCCGCCTTCGGACTGATCAAGATGGAGAACGGCGCGACCATCTATCTCGAAGCCGCGTGGGCCATAAACTTCCTGCGCCCAAAAGAAGGACAGGTCACCCTTGCCGGAACCAAGGCCGGTGCGGAGATGTTCGGCGAAGGCGCTGCCGCACCGAATTCGCCTGTTCACACCGGCCATGCCAACTTCAACTACATGAAATACGACGAGCAGATGGAGTCGCACCCTGGCGTCGCCTCTGCCATGGCCGCCGCTCACCTCGACGATACTGTCGTTCGCGTTGGCGACCCTGAGCAGGAGACCTGGCTTGATGCCATCATCAACGGCGGCGACCCGGTGGTGAAGCCAGAGCAGGCCTTCGTCGTCACCATGATTCTCGAAGCCATTTACAAATCCGCCGCCACCGGCAAAGCAGTCGAGTTCTAATTTGCTGCAAGGTTCCTCGACAAAATCGGATCAAGGAGACGCGATGGTTACAGAAACGGAACTCTCGGATCAGGTTAAGAAAATCTTGCGCAACGTAGGTAAGGATCGCGCTTTCATCAGCGGGCATCCTCTGATCTCCACCGTGCGCGGCAGCGTAAAAGGGATTTCTTTCCAGGTGCGGCTCACCAGCTATAGAGCGCTTCCCCTCTCTTGCATCGAGGATATGAAGCTCTCGATCGACGGCGCCGAAGTTGACATGAGCACCATAACCTTCCTGCTCAACAACGACGAGCACAAGCTTGCCGATCTGCCCGCTCTCAGCGATAAGTGGTGGTTCATTCTCGATCTCGCGACGATCTTTATTCCCATGGCTTTAAAGTCCGGCCCGCACGTTGTCGAAGGTACGCTCATCACGGTCGAACCCTATCTCACCGCTGGCCGATTCTCTTTTTATAACTCAGCAAAGAAGACCCTAATTTTTGAAGATGTTCTTGCGGAGGTCCTTTCATGAGCTTTCAAGTCGGCGTGAGCCTGCACAGCTTCACCAATGAATACTGCTCGTTCACCTGGTCTTTTGAAGATCTACTCGTCTTAGCATCCGCTCTTGGCGGCGGCGTCGAGATTGTCGGCCCGTCACATCAGCGCGGCTTTCCATATCTCAGCGATGAGTTTGAGCGCCAGTTCAAGAGCGCTGTCGACCGGAACGGCCTCACGCCTACAAGCTATGGCTCCTATACAGATCCGTTTACACTTCTAGAGCGCGACCTCACTCCTGATGAGATGGTGGTCTACCATATCCCGCAGCTCGAGGCCGCGGCCCGTCTGGGTTTTCCAATTGTGCGCTTGCAGTACTTCGCGCAACCGATCATCGAGAAGCTGCTTCCCTACGCTGAGAGGTTGGACCTCAGGATGGGCTACGAACTTCACGTTCCCCTCACCGTCGAATCGCCAGAGACGCAACTGCTCATCGAGCAGGTGAAGCGCATAGGCTCGCGGCACCTTGGCATCATTCCCGATGCTGGAATTTTCGCCCGCTCCGTCTCCACCTATCGCCTTACCGAGATGAAGAAGACTGGCATGTCCGATGAGCTCATTCAGATGGCTGTCGATCTCTGGGGCAAGAAGGTGAATGTAGTCGATTCGATGGAGGAGCTTGGCAATCACGGCATGACATCCGCTCAGCTCGGCACCGCGGAAGGTATCTGGAGCTCCTATGGTCACTCCGATCCCGAAGCCCTGCGCACAGTCATGCCGTATGTCATCCACTTCCATGGCAAGTTTTACACCATGGTCGATGGCGACGAGCCGGACCTGCGTTACAAGGATTTCGTCAAAGTGCTGGTTGAGACCGGCTACAAAGGCTGGCTTTCAAGCGAGTACGAAGGCCCCACCGGCATCGATACCTTTGAGACCGTCCGCGAACATCAACAGATGATCAAGCGTTACATCGCAGAGGCCTCTTAGACCCGGATGTTCCGTTTCCGTGCAGCTTCGTCGCACGGGCACGACGAAAAATCCAAGGCGCTACCTAATCAACTATTATGACTGCTCCCCATATGCTGTGGATGGAACCTTGACCGCCATTCCTCCTACATCTTTCTCGCCCATTTCTTCGCGTCCGTTGTCCTCGCGAACATCACGGACATTACCGCCCGCGAGCGCGCCCAGGTAGCCTCGCAAGGACCTACGCAATATTCCTACGACGATCAGGCACCGGGCATGGACGCGGACCGTGCCACCGTCGTCCGTCGCACGGCCACCTTTGCGCGTCTCGGGACTTTCCTGCTCGAGACCGAGGATGCACATCCTTCATGTCATCGACCGCTCCTTCGATGACTTTGCCGGCACAGCAATCGATGCAGCAGCGAACCGTAAATTCCTCGGCCTCTGAACGTTGTTTTGACTTCAAGCCATAGATGAGACGATGCCCAAACAGCCAACCGAACCCGCACCCCAAAGGCGGATTAGCTACGGCGTCGTGCTCGTTGCCGGCGCCTACTTCATGGAAATGCTAGACGGCACGGTTATCGCCACGGCACTACCACGCATTGCGGTCGCATTCCACACTACGGCTCTCAGTCTGAACATCGGCATTACCGCTTATTTGCTGGCCGTCGCTGTTTGCATTCCTGCCACAGGCTGGCTCGCCGACCGGGTCGGCACACGCACCGTCTTCGCCTGGTCCATCGGTATCTTCACCTTCGCCTCGATGCTCTGCGGACTGGCGACCAGCGTCACGTCGTTCGTGCTCGCACGCATCCTGCAAGGAATTGGCGGAGCGATGATGGTTCCCGTCGGTCGCCTCGTCGTGCTCCACACCACCGAGCGCAAAGACCTACTCCGCTGGATCGCATGGATCACCTGGCCGGGACTTGTCGCTCCAGTGCTTGGCCCACCGCTCGGTGGCTGGATCGTCGAGGTCGCCACCTGGCGCTGGATCTTCTTCCTCAACCTTCCGCTCGGCGTAGCGGCTCTTGGCCTAACCTTTGTGTGGATTGACAATCGCCGCTCCGAAGTACACACATCCTTCGACTGGAGGACATTCACGCTGTTTGGCATCGCCTTGACCGCCTCCGTCACCATGCTCGAATACCTCTCAGACACGCGCCAGCGTTTTGCGTCAGCGGCCTTTGCCGGGATCATCAGCCTCACCGCCGGTTGGTCCGCCATCCGCGTTGTCAGAAGCGGCCCCCATCCACTGTTCGGCCTCGAAGCGCTCAAGATTCGCAGCTTCGCAGTCACCATTTACGGAGGCTCCTTTTTCCGCATTGCCATTAGCGTCTCGCCATTCCTGCTGCCATTGATGTTCCAACTCGGGTTCGGCGTGGACGCGTTCCACTCCGGGATTCTGCTCCTCGCGCTCTTCGCTGGGAATCTCGGGATGAAGCCGCTGACGACGCCCGTTCTTCGGCGCTTTGGCTTCAAACGAGTCCTCATTGTGAGCAGCCTCTGCACGGCCGCAGCAACCATGCTCTGCGGATTCCTCTCGCCCAGCCTCCCGCTGGCCGTATTGCTGGCGGTCCTCGTCTTCAACGGAGCCTGCCGCTCGATGCAGTTCACCAGCCTCAATACGCTCGCCTTCGCGGAAGTACCCAAAGAGCTAACTACGGACGCGAACACGTTGCAGAGTACGGTTCATCAACTTAGTTTGAGTATGGGTGCGGCGGTCGGAGCGCTCGCGATCAGCATCGCCCGGATTGGGGATCGCAATGTCGGCTCCACGCCGGCCTTGAAAGACTTTCACGTGGCTTTTTTGATCGTCGGCGGGATAGCTCTGCTTTCGATCTTCGATATCCTGTCACTGCCGACAAACGCGGGAGAAGTCACAACGAAGCACAACGTGTAACCCGTAATGAACGCGGTTCGTCTTGCAGCTATTGGCTAAGTCGCCGAGGAGCCCCGTTCTACGCAAATGCCAGTCAACATTTCATCTATGCTCCGAAAGCGCAACCCTTCTCGCCTCGTTTGATCCCAGTTGGGAAGCATTATTCGAGCATCACGAAGGATTTCCCATATACACAAAGAGCCTAAAGCTGCGTATCGCCGGGGAGCAGCTGACCCGTTAGAGAAGTGACGCGGTGTGTTGTGCCGTCTACATAAATAAGATGTTCGGAAGATGAGCGTCTCGACGGCCGACACAGCCGTGCCAAGCAAAAGCGAACATGGCAGTAACAGCGGCTACCGCGCCTTAGCGCCTCTCACGCTTCTGCCAAACTGCGTCGCAACGAGGCCCCGCACTGTGCTCATGCCAAACGACGCGGCCCGAAGTCTTTCAAGAATGTACGTTGATGTCATATTGACATGAGTGCTAACATGTCGTCAGGAACGATGTACAGGCTACCCTCCTGAATAGCACAAGCGGGTGCCGTCTAGTCTAAGCATCGGAAGCGCACGAACAATGTCGTCTATATCGAACTTGCGTAGAGCTGCCATAATTGCGCGATCCAGTCCAAACACGTGATGTCCATGACGAAGCATTTTGTCACCTATAAGTAACACTTGATCGGCTGCATTCGCTCTTCTCATCACCCGTACTACTTACTTCTTGCCGAGATGAAGAAAGCAAACTGTGAACACAACGATGAGGCCGTCTGCAAGAAACATTGGAGCGATAACTTGAGATTTGTTCTTTTCCGACGGAATGGCGCAGTTGCCTTGGGCGCAATTAAAGAAACGAAGGTATTCGCTATCAAAACAGCCACTGCGTCGACCGACCTGCAATTATTGCTGCTTGCCGGTGCCGAGGCGATGCGGCAGGCCTATAAGACATTGTTGAAGGGAGAAGAGATCGATCCAACTGGCATCGAGTACTTGCCGCCGCTTCCGTTTCCGGAAAGGGTTATCTGCGTCGGACTAAATTACCGTGAGCACGCCACCGAAAGTGGCTTCGAGGCGCCAAAGTACCCGGCACTCTTCGGGCGGTTCGCTTCGAGTCTCATCGGCCACAATGCCGCGATCGTTCGGCCCAGAGTCTCCGATCAGCTCGATTATGAGGGGGAGCTCGTCGCGATCATTGGTAAGGCCGGCCGCAACATACCGAAAGAGCGTGCGCTCGAACACGTCGCCGGCTACTCGATCTTCAACGACGCTTCGATCCGCGACTATCAATTCAAGTCCGCGCAATGGACGATCGGCAAAAACTTCGACGCTACAGGAGCCTTCGGGCCGCTCTTCGTCAGTGCGGATGAACTGGAATCAGGCGCCAAAGGTTTGCGGTTGACGACGCGACTGAACGGCGTCGAGCTCCAGAATGCCTCGACATCCGACATGATCTTCGATGTGGCAACGCAGATTTCACTGATGAGCGATGCGATGCTGCTGAAGCCCGGCGACGTGATCGTTACAGGAACTCCGAGCGGCATTGGTTTCGCGCGCGATCCCAAGGTTTTCATGAAACCTGGCGATGTGTGTGAGGTCGAGATCGAAGGGATCGGACTGCTTTCCAATCCCATCGTTCAGCAGGGATAAAGATCTTAGACAGATAAGGCAACTTCAGAGGTGCATGATGACGATGATCCGCAGCTTTACTCCTTCGGCAAAGCGGCCTGGTGAACTGGGCGTCCACTCGCTCGATCACTTCAGCGTATCAGTCCCCAAGATGAGCGTAGCCGAAGACTTCTACGCCGCGTTTGGTCTCGACCTGAAGACCGACGGGAATCATCTCGGCCTGACGACCTTCGACAATCCGCATCGCTGGGGCCTGCTGACGGAGGGGCCATCGAAGAAGCTCAAGTACATCTCGTTCGGCGCTTACGAAGAGGATGTCGCCGGGCTGCGGACCCGTGTCGAAAAATCAGGTGTCAGACTACTTGAACCGCCGCCAGGCCTCGACTCCGATGGCTTCTGGTTCGCCGATCCTGACGGCATCCTGATCGAGGTAAAAGTCGCCAAGAAGTCTTCGCCGAATGACAAAGTCAGCTTCGAAATGCAGTCGTGTGATCCCGGTCAACGCGGCGCACCTTACCGCAGGCTTGCCAATCCGGTCCGTCCGCGTCGCATGGCGCATATTCTGCTGTTCACGACGGACGTACCGCGCGCAATCCAGTTCTATCACTCTACCTTGGGTCTGCGCCTTTCTGATCGCTCTGGCGACGGGATCGCCTTTCTGCACGGCATCCACGGCAGCGATCACCACATGGTCGCCTTCGCCCGCTCATCCGCGCCCGGCTTCCACCACGTCAGTTGGGATCTGCCGAACGTCAACCTAGTCGGTCTGGGCGCGATGCAGATGGCCGACAAAGGCTTCACCGCAGGCTGGGGGCTTGGCCGCCATGTGCTGGGCTCGAACTACTTCCATTACGTACGCGACCCGTGGGGCAGCTACTCGGAGTATTCTTCCGACATCGATTACATCCCGGTTAATTGCGATTGGGAAGCCGGCGATCACCCAGCTGAAGACGGGCTTTACCTTTGGGGTCCTGAGCTTCCTAAGGATTTCGTGACGAACTACGAGGCGGAGGTTCCCACGGAAAAGGTAGCGGCCGAGCTGATTGCCGCCGGCTAGCTGTTCTCTCTCAAGCAACAGCTTGCGGATTTGAGCCGAACACCGTTCTCGTATGCAGGGGGGCAGGCGAACGTGGTGGGTGAGGCATCTTCTGGATGTACTTCGATTGAGTTCCTGCCGTGCGGCCTGATTCATCACACTCGCCGGTGGGATCGCGCCTAGAGCGATCGCCCAGCGGCGAAGCGGTCGCTCCTACTGCTTCAACTCGATCGCAAGCTGATGCTCGTAGAGGTCGCAGACAGGGCGCGTATGGCCCTGGTCAAGAACGGGGCCTTGCGAGGTGAAGCGCATCTCACTCTTTCTTTCCTTGTACGGAGCCCACGGGGGAACACCGTCGCCGTTGGGATTCCCCTGCTTTGCGAAGTTGGTCCAGTACACCTGCATCTGTTCGGAAAGGATTGCGTCGAAGTCGCCGAAAGTTGCTCCCATCATCTTCGAGTGAGGGTCTTGCGCGGCGCCAAAGACGTAGGGCACCTCTCCGCCGTGCCGAGTCGTCGGAGAACCCGACCCGGGGAGCGGATGCTCAAAAGAGTACTCCCACACGTTCCTTCCACTGGCACTCAACCACTCGCTCATGGTGGCCGCCGGGCATCGGAAGTAAGAGTCCGTCATGAGCTGCGTTCCGGCAGAGCCTCTGAGCGGATCGGGTGCCGGGTGGTCACTCCGATCCAGGCCGTACAGGGCAATGGCCTTCAAGGCATCACTCCCAAACACAGCTTCGATGCGTTGCCGGAGCGCAGCGGCCCGCTCCGCAGGAGCGGCTGAAGAGATGACGCTGGAACGGGCAAACGTGAACTCTTGAATGTTGCTGCCGATGATGTACGGAACGTCCGCTACGTTCAAGCTAAGAACCGCCGCGGCCGGCTGCATGGGGAGGATCCATCCATCCACATTCGTGTTGGGACCGGGGCGGGTGGGCACTCCCTCGGCATCCGGAGCGGTCAAGCGATTGACTATTTCGAGCAGTTGTTTCGCTGGAAGCTGACGGAGTTTCGCGAGCTGTCCGGTACCGGTGAAGCCTGAGAACTCTGCCAGTGCGGAGCCCGTGTCTTCCGCAGCGGTCAGACTCGGAAGTATGGGCGCTGGAAGGATCGGTCCTCCACTCTCATCGATCGCCCGCTGGAAGATGCCGCGGCTTAGCGGACTTACAAGCAGCATCCCAACGTTCATGGCGCCCGCCGATTGCCCGAAGATAGTGATGTTCGCTGGATCTCCGCCAAAGGCGGCGATGTTTTCTTGAACCCACCGAAGTGCCTGGATTTGATCGAGCAGAGCATAGTTTCCAGAGCTTCGATGTGGAGATTCCGCGGTGAGCTCCGGATGCGCAAGAAAGCCGAAGACGCCGAGGCGATAGTTGATGCTTACCAGCACGACGCCATGTTTCGTGAGGGTCTGCCCGGCGATCGATCTTCCTGATCCGTTGTAGTTCGCGCCGCCGTGGATCCAGAACATGACGGGAAGCGGCTTCGCCGGGTGAGGCGAGGGTGTCGCAATACTCAGATAGAGACAGTCTTCGCTGCTCTTCTGAGCGTCCTCCCTGTTCCATCCCCAGTCCATCTGCATGCAAGCCGGAGGCGGAATCGACGCGTCTCGCACTCCGTTCCAAGGCTGCGGGGATTGCGGTTCGCGCCAGCGCAGAGGACCAACAGGCGGGGCGGCATATGGAATTCCTTGAAACGATAGAGAACCATCTTCCTTCCGCATCCCCTGCACTTTGCCTTGGGATTTGATTTCAATCAGCGCGGTTTCCTTACCGGAATTCTGCGTCTGTGCCTGCACTCTCGGTATCAAGAGAAGCATAGCGAGGCCGGCCTGGAAGATGGTGCGTATCTTCATAAAACTCCTTGGTAGTTCAACCGTCTTGTGCGTCGCACTGCAAGTCGCCCTCGAACCTCGACGCTGGAAACTTGCCGGCATCTCATCTGGAAATTGCCGGGCGGGCTCTCGGCGTAAGACGCTCAACCACCTTTACTAAGCCATCCCATCGCACGTCCGCAAACGGATTGGCTGCGATCGCGTCAAGGTCTACAAATTCGTTGGCCACGGACAGGGTGTTATTCATCTGTCAAACACTGAGGCAGGAACCTGTGACATCCGAAAAAAGATCCGTTAAGAGCCTCGACAGCCCGAACAGGTTACGCGCGCCTCCGTAGACATAGTAATCAGGCCTGACGATCATCACGTCCCATTCGTGTTGTCGGAGAAACGAACTCAACTTGTGTTCGAAGTCGAACACGAAATGTCTGCTTGATGAGTCGCCCAGGCAGATGTAGTTCGCGCCTAGTCGCGACCAAGCCTCTCGTTGCTCTGGAGCTAAAACGGATTCTGGGTCTCCCTCGCACGAGATGATGGTGAAGCCCGGCCGGGTCATGTCGTCGAGCCTGTGGCGCTCGGAGTGGCGCTCCACAATCGCGTGCGGCGAAAGCAAGCCGGCACCGCGGTCCACATGGCCCTGCCCATCGCGATGAAAGACTCCATCCATAAGCATGGGAAAGGGAGGGGGTGGGTCCGCTATGCCGCTGAGAAAGGTCTGATCTCTTCTTGCCGCCTCCTCCGAGTCCGGGATACAGATGATCTTGCCAAGGTAGATGGAGATGTCAATGATTTGACTGACGTGGGGCATTCTCTCCTGCTGATAGCTATCAAGCAGTGCGTCGTCAGCGATGCCGTCGAGAACAAGGCCAAGCTTCCAGGAGAGATTTGCTGCATCCCGAATGCCGGAACACATACCTTGACCCAGGAATGGAGGCATCGTGTGCGCCGCGTCTCCTGCAACGAAAATTCTCCGATCTCTCCATTTCTGAGCCAAAAGAGAACGGAAATTGTAAACCTTGTGTCGAACTAATTCGACATCGTCTGAACTCACCCATGGCTTAAGGAGTTCCCAAACCCGTTCTTCCTGCTCGAGATCTTCAATCTCCTCTCCAGGAAGGCGCATGAACTCCCAGCGTCGAAAAACCCGTCCGTCCCGAATTCCGGCGGGAACAATCGTAGTCGGGCGCCGTGGATCGCAGTATTGACCTGCCGCGGGAATGCCAAGCGTCTGGATTGTGACTCCTCGTTTCAACAGGACATCGATCACGAGCCAGTCCGCCTCAAAGCCGCGATCTTCCTGTCCGGATCCGATGATCCCGCGAACTAGGGAATTCGCGCCGTCGCATCCCACGAGGTAACGGCACGAAAGGGTTCGCTGCAATCCTGTATCGGCCTCAAGCAGATGAACATGGACCAGATCGCTCGTCTGCTCTATGGCCGTTGCCTGCCATCCCAAATAAAGCTCCACGGTCTCCTGTTGCGCCACAGCACTGTCCAACGTGGCTTCTAATGTCGGCTGGTGAACGAAATTGACTTCAGCGCCCCCCGAGATCGACTGCGCACCCCAGTCGATACTCAAAAGCTCTTTCCACTCCGCGTTGAACCATTGATATCGAGGCCCGCTGTGAGTCACCTGAGGTAAGAGCGGACCAAGACCATTGGCAGACAATATCCTGTAGATCTCGTGATCGATACAAACTGCACGAGGCAAGGGGTATCGAGTTTTCCAACGCTCACAAACCGCAACCGAACGCCCCTGGCGACCGAGGATCAGAGCCAGCATCTGGCTCACCGGTCCATAGCCGATTTGGATGACATCGTAGATCTTGTTCACCTGCAGTCTCCCTCAGTTACTGCCAGCGCATAAGCCACACTGTATACCATCATCATAATGACACAAGCGGGATTATGACGGGCTAAAGCGTAGCTCCTGGAGGGGGTAGCGGGCGACTGACCTGCCAGGTGTGCTGGCAGTAGCTTATTAGTACATCGAGCTGCGAGGACCGATCGAAACAGCGCGCTCCGTAAAACAGATGTTCAGCTTTCGGAGCCGCTATTAGAGTCCACCTGCTCGATCTTCACCCAGGCTGCATGCAGCAGTTGGAGGGCATCAATTCGATAGACCTTGGGACGGCGCAGCTCAGTCGATCGGACGCCACCAACTCAGCTTTCCTGGCCCTTCAACAAGCAATCGGTCGTATGCTTTGCTTACCGCTCTCTCAGCTTTCGCGGAGGCAACGCCGAAACTCCGTAACACCATTGCGGTGATGCCGCGCGTATAGGCCGGATCATGCTGGCCTGATATGATCCGCCGGATCGCCTCGTGTTTGGCCCCCATCAGCACATCGGCGGCGTACTCCACGGACGGCACAGCGTAAACGCCATGACGGATCCCCATCCGGATATCGCCCTTGATCTTGCTCGTGATTAGCCCGTTCTCGCCGTCGATAAGACCTAGATGAGTGATAAAGCCGCCCCAGTTATGATCGATGCGGGCCCGCATCAAGAAAGTTTGAAATCCAGTTGCCGTCCTCATCACCGGATCTTCCAATACCTCGTGAACGCTCGCGATTCCGGCCGTCATCTGTTCGGCGAGTTCGAAAGCGAGCTGCGTCACGGCCTCTTCAAGGGTATTGAAGTACTTGTAAAACGTACCTCGTGAGATATCTGCGTGCTTGACTACGTCTTCAATAACCGGAAAGCCGGTTAACGTGCGATCCGCGCAGACACTCATCACGGATTGCAGGAGATGCGCACGCATGCGCTGCCGCTTCTCCCGCGCAACACGCACCCGATGATTCTCACCGGAAACAACTCGGATCGCCCTAATTTCGGACTTCGCTGAACGCTGACTTATGATCGCCATATCGTCATAATGACAGAGCGTCACCCCGCATGGCAACGAGATAGATGGCTGCGTGGTCGGCTCCTACAAACTGAGAGAGTGCCACCGCGTGTAAAGCGAAGATCGCACCCGTGTGTTCGGGGACGAAATGAGACGCACGCTACCAGGTCCGCGAAGAATCGATGCTTCAGGACGCTCTGCTTCGTAGTTGTTTGCAAAGTCCCCAACCGTCAAACCGACCGCGCCCTTCCGGTGCCATTCAAGCGCAGAGCGCTTAAGGATTCTTGACACCTTATTAGCATTCCTGTCAGGATGACATTTGTGCTCAGTATGAAAATATTCTTTTGCCGGATTGCACGAGAGCTTTTCTGCTGTGCCGTCATGACATTGTTCGACGCTCGAATCATCACCGCGTGTTAGAGCCGGAGTTCGTAGTAGCGACTATGCTGGTGTGGCTTTCGGGTCGTACAACCGCACAACTCAAAGGTCAGCCGGCCCAGGAGAGATCGATGATTCAAATACTCAAGTCCGCCCGCAAAGCCGAAATCTCTGACTCGAACGATATGAAAGTTCGAGCAACTGTGGAGGAGATCATAAGAGCTGTGCGGGAACGCGGGGACAACGCCTTACGTGAGTTCTCCGGAAAATTCGACAACTGGGTGCCATCGAGCTTTCGCTTGTTGGAAGATCAGCTTCAGGACCTTGTCGCCTCGGTTCCGAAAGAGACCATCGCAGACATTCAGTTTGCGCAAGATCAAGTGCGCAACTTCGCTCAACATCAACGCGCCGCGTTGGTGGATATTGAGGTGGAAACATTGCCCGGCGTCTTTCTTGGTCACAAGAATGTTCCCGTATCCAGTGTAGGCTGTTACGTCCCAGGCGGCCGTTACCCCATGGTTGCATCGGCTCACATGAGCATCGTGACGGCGAAAGTCGCGGGTGTCGGACGGATTATTGCTTGCACTCCGCCGACTGCCGGCGCGCCTCACCCGGAGACGATCGCCGCGATGGTCATGGCAGGCGCGGATGAGATCTACCTTGTTGGCGGCGTACAGGCCATTGCCGCCATGGCGCTCGGGACCGAGAGTATGGCCTCCGTAGACATGCTCGTGGGGCCCGGCAATGCCTTCGTCGCCGAGGCCAAACGTCAGCTGTACGGCAAAGTGGGGATCGACCTTTTCGCTGGTCCGACCGAGATCCTGGTTCTCGCAGATCACACTGCCGATGCGGAGATGGTTGCCACCGATCTTCTTGGACAGGCCGAGCATGGTCCGACTTCTCCCGCCGTCGTAATCACGTCATCAGCCGACTTGGCGGCAGCATTGCCGGCAGAGATCAAACGGCAGCTAGGTTTTCTGCGGACCGCCGCTATCGCAGGAGAAGCTTGGACGGAATTTGGTCAGATCATTCTGGTAGACACACGCGAAGAAATGCTCGCAGAAGCGGATCGCCTGGCCTACGAGCATGTCGAGGTTCTCACCGACGAGCCTCGCTGGTTTCTCAATAACATGCAAAACTACGGCGCCCTTTTCTTAGGTCCGGAAACGAATGTGGCCTATGGTGACAAAGTCATTGGCACGAATCATACTTTACCTACGATGGGCGCTGCACGGTATACCGGCGGTCTGTGGGTTGGCAAGTTCATCAAGACATGCAGTTACCAGCAGATCACGCCTGAAGCCAGTGCGATGATTGGTAAGTACGGTTCGCGCCTCTGTGAGATTGAAAGATTTTGGGGTCACAAAGAGCAGGCAGATCTTCGTGTCCGCCGCTATGGAGCGCAGCCTGAGCTCGGTCAAGCCCAATAAACATGGAACTCAAGGGGAGAAAGACGGCAGTAGTTACCGGAGCTGGCCGTGGGGTGGGCGCCGCGGTTGCGCGTACTTTGGCACGAGATGGCTTCCACGTTGTCCTGGTCAGTCGTACCGACAGTGAATTACAAGAAGTCTCCAATGCAATTCAGAGCGTTGGCGATGCAGCGGAAGTCAAGGTTTGCGATGTGACGAAAAGCTCAGCCGTCAGGTCACTTTTCGAATCATTGGCCCGTGTCGACGCGCTCATTAACAACGCGGGCACGAATCGTCCTTCGTCTCTTGTTGACACAACGGACGATGACATCGATACCGTTTTTGCTTTGAATGTTCGATCAACAATCATCGTCACCCGCGAGGCGGTTCGAAAGATGCAACAACTCCCCGCCGAATACCTAAACAGCGGGGCCGTTTCTATCGTCAATATGTCTTCTCAGATGGGCCGGGTTGGTGCTGCGCAGCGGACGATCTATTGCTCAAGCAAACATGCCGTTGAAGGATTCACGAAAGCGCTTGCCATCGAGCTTGCTGCCAGCGGTATCCGCGTGAATGCGGTCGCTCCCACATTCCTGGACACACCTCTAACCTCTCCTTGGTTCGCCCGAGATCCTGCATTTCTTGCCTCGGTGGTCGGTCGCATTCCAATGGGCCGTCTTGGCACTGTGGCGGAAGTCGCCGATGCAGTCGCGTTTCTCGCTTCATCAGCCGCAAGATTTATCACAGGAGAAAGTATTGCCGTAGATGGTGGGTGGACCGCTCAATGACTTTCTTACGGGAAGCTGAACGAGAAGGCACCAACCTCACGCTGATACATGAAGTCGCCGCATAGACTCACACGCTCAACCTTACAGAAGACGAAGTGTGAAAGACTATATCCCTTTCAGCGAACCTCGAGAGGTCGGTTAGGAAAGTCGTATAGCTCGACGATCGAAAACCGAGTGCTTTTCCAAGTAAAAGCAACAGGGCAACCGTGAGAGTCGAGATAGCCGCGCCGGGTCTCGAAGTACGAGACCGTGCTCTCGCTGGGCATGAAGCGGCGTCGCAGGAGCCTGGTTGCGTCGTCGATGAAGACCAACAGCGTGAACGGCTCGCCGCAGTTCTCGAACCAGCGATGCTCGCTGTTGTCGATCTTTATGAGTTCGCCATAGCTCTCACGCCGAAGCCCTGGATGGTGGAACATCCGGCGCTTAATTCCTCAGAGCCCAGTGCCCGTTTGAAGTCTGCAGCCAAACGCTACAGGGAACGAGTGCGCGCTTAGTGCCCCTGAATACCTCCAACCCTGAAGACAAGATCGAGTGCCAGGTCCTAAGCATGATCTAACTCCCTTCTCTTGTGGCATTGCGGCAATGGACAGCTACATTCAACGTCAGGCCAGACAAGACGCAGAATCCTCACGATCCTGGGCGCGACGACCCTGCGCGGCATGATCGAGACGATAACCATCGAAGCCGCCACTGATGCCGAGATCTTTCTCGCCTTCCTCGCCCAAGTGCTCTGCCCGCCACTCCAGCCCCACAGCGGGTCATCTTTCGATGATTTCCTGATCGAAGAGGGCCTTCACGAGGAAGTCGAGTCAGCTGCGATCAAGCGCGTTTTGGCATGGCAATTCGAACAAGAAATGGAACGACAACAAAAGACGAAACGAGCGATGGCAAAGGAGCTTAAGACCAGCCGATCACAGCTCGACCGCCTTCTCGATCCGCAGAATACAACGGTGTCAATCGAGACCCTTTCACGAGCGGCACGTGTGCTGGGAAAGCGGCTGGTGCTTGAAATCCGGGACCAGCGCCCCGTCCGCGGCACACGAACGAAGGTGGCTATGCGCCATCTGGGTGCAGGTGGGGGTGAAAAAACAAATGTCGTGGGCAGAGGTCAGACGGACAGAGGACGTGGGGTTCGATAAGGGTGCCATAAAGCTTGCCAAGGGTGTCTCAGGGCTCCAAAAATAGGCCATCTGAGGCGCCCTGACTGCTTTCAACGCAATGCCGGCGCAAAGGCATTTCGATCAGCAGGGGTTTATGTCCTATTCTTCATCTACTTCTGGCCCAGACGAATTGGCCCACGTGCTCAGAGCTTTGTTAGCCGCTTCAATTGCTTCCCGCTCCTCATACATCACAATCCGCCACTCCTCTTCGTGTCGGGCAAAGACCAGTCCGCACTGGGCCATCATCTCGCAGATCAGATCATAGATAGGCGCGAATACTTCGATCGATTCCAAGACGTATTCCTGTAGCCAAAGTTCACTAAGGATGCGTTCGAACCGCGTTATGAGACCTTTCACCTGCGGATTCCTCTGGAAGACCTCGTCCAGGCGCGAGGTGCGATCTTTCAGATTTCTTTCCACTCCGTGGACATGGCCGAGCAGGTAGCAGGCACAAATGAATACGTCCCCGAAGATCTGCTGAAGCTCACGAAACACATCGCCTGCACCACGCCCCTCGCGGTGTGCCTTGATCTGTTCCAGTGCCGCTGCAAAGCTGTCTTCGATCGCCCGGCAGAGAATCCCTTCAAACTCCTCAACCGCTTCCGGACAAAAAAGCGCGCGCTCAGCGCAGAACGCGATGTTCCACACAATCTCGCCAGCTTTGCGGTCGTCCACTTGTGAACGGGCACAGCTACGCCCGCTTTGACGAACAACAGAGTCGCCTGACCTACTTGGCCGGCTTCTGGAAGCCGTAACGACATTCGGCTTCTCGCGCGGCGAGGCCATTCGTACTCTGAAAGCGTTTTGTCGTGCGTAATCTAGGCGGGGCGCCTCCCGTCTAGTTTCCGAGACGTGGATTTTACGGCATGCTATGGCAGCCGAGCATCTCACAGTTTTTTCGCCTGCATAAGCCACATAGCGAAGGCCCGGATTGTCCCGGGCCTTCACTATGACCATCCTGCTGTCCAGACTGCTCACTTCACGTTGTCAGTACTGCATATTCGTCAAGTCTTTGATTAACCCCGGCCCGGTCGGATTCCAGTCCAGCGCGTTGCGCGTCCACTCGCTCGAGGCCGGCATATCCAGTGTGGCGAAGTGTGCGAAATGACCGAAGTGCTCGGCAGCTTGCTCCGGAGTGAGCGACTTCACCGGCACCTTCAACCCCTTGCCCAATGCTTCTGCGATCTCGCGCAAGGACACCCCTTCCTCCTGCACAGCGTTGTACACCGTCACGCCCGGGCCCGTCTTCTCGACGGCCAGCCGATACAGGTGCGACACATCCTTCAGCGGAGCCGCAGCCCAGCGAGCAGAGCCGTCGCCCGCGTAAGCCGAAATCCCCTTCTCACGCGCGATCGGTAGCAGCATCGTTACCAATCCTTGCTTGCGCGTATCGTGCACCTGCGGCAGACGGACGATGGCCACACGCACACCACGCTCCGCCGCGGCCCGGGCCGTCTTCTCCGGATTGCGCGGCATCGCGGGATGGTCTATTGGTAGATCGTTCTCGGTGCGCACATGGCCCGGACCGCCGCTCGCGAGGCCAACGCCCGAGGTCACCACCAGCAGCTTTCCCGCGTCCAGAACCGAAGCCAGTGCTCCGATGGCATTGCGCTCGTCTTCAGCACTCTCCGCGAACTTAGACATGTCGTCGTGATTGAACGCCAGGTTTACCACCACATCCATCCCGGTGGCGCCGCTGCGCAGGCTGTCCAGGTCTTTCAAGTTTCCGCGATGCACCTCCGCACCCGCCGCCTGCAACTGCTCCGCGCCGGCCTCGCTGCGCGTCAGTCCGCGCACCTGGTGCCCTGCCTCGATCAGCTCCTTCACAAGCTCCGTCCCAATAAAGCCCGTTGCTCCCGTCACAAATACACGCATAGCCATCCCCAATCTGTTTACGGCAGGGCCCTGAGCCTTGACCGTGTTCACATCCGAGTCTCCGCTTCAAAAACGGAGACAGTCTCCGTATGCTTAGAGTATCGGAGAGCACCTCCGGTTGCAGAAGAATTTCTGTAAAGATTGTGTATGCCCGCAAAGAAGCTGCCGACGCCTCTACCGCCTCGTAAGACACGCGCCGACGCGCAGCGTAACCGCGAGCGCATTCTTGACGTCGCGAAGGCCATCTTCACGGCGCACGGGGCCGAGGCCACGCTTGACGATATCGCCCGCCAATCAGGCATCGGTCCCGGCACGCTGTACCGTCACTTTCCTACCCGCGAAGCCCTCATCGAAGCCGTCTACCGCAGCGAAGTCGAAAAGCTCGCCGCTGCCGAAGCACGCTTCGCTGCGACCATGCCTCCACTCGATGCCTTACGCGCCTGGATGCTCCTCTTTATCGATCATGTCGCCGGCAAGCTGCTCATCCTCCCTGCCATGAACACCGTCACCGGAGGTTCCCTGCGTCTCGTGGAAGGCTCGCGCAACCTGATCCATACCGCGTTCATCACTCTCGTCAAACGCGCGATCTCGAGCGGTGATCTCCGCGCTGATACCGATCCTGACGATTTTGTCCGTGCTCTGGTCGGCATCTTCCACACTACCGCCTTGCCGGGATGGGAGCCGAGCGCTCGCCGTCTGGTCGACATCCTCATCACCGGTTCGCGCTCAACATACTAGCAACTTACTCTCTAGCAACTTACTCTCCATCCCTGGTGCCGAAAGCCAAGCAGACGTACGGAAGCCGTGGGCCGGAGAGTTGGGGATACCTGACGTTGTTGAGACGAGTAGTTCTTGTGAGCCGAAGCCCGTTCGCGGACTGAAGACCTCCTCGATCAAGTGGCATCTGTGTGAACTGATCTCTTCCCGAGTCTTGTGGCGAGAATGCGACAGAGCGGGACGAATTCGCACCTGTGGGCAAGATAAGCTGAGCGCGGACACCGTCTCGAAGCCTGCCACGGCTCCGGTCTCCGGCGATAGCTGCCCTTTGCGGAAGCGGCCAAAGATGACTACCTGTTAACGAATCCCACGATTAGAAATGCGAAAGCTGTCGTGAGGAGTACAACACGCCAGCGGTGAAGCAGATCCCATCTACGCCGGTACGTCTTCCAATCGGGAGACGGATTGGACTTAATACGGTTGTTGATCGGCACGAGAACGGTGACCGAATACAAAATCGCCAACATCCACAAAACAGTCGAGGTAGCGATCCAGATCGGTAAGCGGCCAAATTGATGCCATTGGATTACAGCCTCGGTGTCGGCCTACTAGCTGTTGGCGATCGCCACGGCCTTCTGAAGATATTCATCGCTGGAAAGCTGAGCGACCATGAAAGCGGCGAGGTCGGCACGCGTCAGCTTATGAGCAATCTCTCCAGCTTCAGGGGAGAAGACGTGAATGTTTCCCGTACCTGGATCATCGCTGAGAAAGGGTAGGCGAACGACAGTCCAGTCGAGCCCACTTGCATCCACAATCGCCTCCATGGCTGCTTTATCCTTCATCTCGCTCCGCAGGAGTGTCGACAGGAACAATCGTTCATACCAGTTCGTATTCGCCACGCTCTCTCCTGAGCCAATCACGGAAATGACCACGAGGCGGCGAACTCCGCCTGACTGCATAGAGGCAATGATGGTCGCGGCGGCACTTGCTTCAAGCGTGGTGGTCTTGAACGAAAGCTTGCCGCCTATCGTGTCGATCACGGCATCTTGCCCGAGCATGGCCGAATCCATTGCGGACCGGTCCCTGGCATCGCCCTCGATAACGCGCACGTTTGAGTCTGGTGCATAGCCCTCAGTCTTGTGAACAAAGGCCGTGACATCATGACCGGCGGCCAGGGCTTGCTCGACAACAGCTTTACCGCTCTTCCCCGCAGCTCCAATAACCAGAACCTTCATCGGATGAATCCTCCACTTCATGTTTGCGCTTCGACAGACGACTGCGCTGATCGTTATCTGTCGTAAAAGGTAAGGCTCCGCAAAGGGAAGAAGCTCAACATGCGGAACAAGAACGGCCAGAGGCATTTCTCTCAAAGGACATGGATCAAGAAGAGGCCGACGACAAGCATCACCGCGCAGGTTACGCCATGAACTGAGAACGCTGTCGACTTCGACCCGCCCGATCCTAGAACGTTTGACATGTCGCCCAGAGGGGTGATGGCAAGAACGAGCAGAGCTATGCCTACCGTCCGCGTGTCCGTGGTCGCCATCAGCGTCAGCACGACCAATCCAGATACGATATCCCGAATGCCTTTCAGGCGTAGCCAGGCACGAGTGTCAGCATCGGGTGCAGGCGGCTTAAGGCCGAATGATCCTGTCATTCGTTGAGGGGATATAACGTAGAAACAACCGATGACAATGATCGCGACAGCCAGGAGACCAGTTAGAGAAAGCGGGATAGCGTTATGCATAAAATGTTTTACCAATAGAATAAATAGCAACGCTATATACGATGCAAAGCGTTCGAAGAAGGATTCACAGTCCGCCGGGAAAAGATCGACCCTAGCGGCGCTATACTTTCTATCAATGGCGACTAAGCTGGCAGTGAACCGAATTGCGGAACGAAAACTGCGTGACAAGCAGGCCCGCCGGGCACAGATTATCAGTGCCGCACGACGAATCGCGGAGCTTGAGGGGTGGTCCAACGTAACCGTTCGGCGGCTATCCGACGAAATTTCATACAGCCAACCCGTCTTGTACGCTCATTTTGGAAGCCGCGAAGGAATTCTCGCCGCGGTTGCTGTCGAGGGTTTTCAGGAGATAGGACTGGCTTTGGAGAAGGCGCGGAAACGGGTTAAGCGTGGAAGTACGGTCGAATCGGTAGCGGCCGCATATCTGCAGTTCGCCGCGTCTTCACCAGCACTGTATGAAGCGATGTTTTCGCTCAGCCTGAACGTACCCTTCGATGACGCGGCTACTCCTCTGGAGATGCGATTCGCGTTTTCCCAACTTCTGGAGCTGTTTCAGAGGCAGAGCTCGAAGTCAGAGGTTATATCTGAACTGTTTTGGGCGAGCCTCCACGGTATCGCCGAGCTCACAAGAACCAAGCGATTTCCGCGCGGCCGTCAGAACGAGCGCGTGAGAGCGCTTGTCGAGCTCTTCACTTTCCAAGATGAAACGGCACATGTGTTGAAAGCGTAATGACCGTGATAGGCGCGCTCTCGCCTTCTCGCGAACTAGACGAGATGGCCGTCAGCAAGGAGAGCCAATACCAGCCATCGGTCGCCGGGCGCCCGGGCAGGTCTGCGTTCACCGCAAGCAGCCGGGGTGGCACTGCCCAGACCACCAGAGCCTGAAGAACGGTCAGCCCCAGAATCATCTTGAGGTACCGCAAACCGAAGGTGTGTGTGGCGTGGTCCGTAAGGTTCGTGGCCGCAGTGCGCAATACGATCACGGCGGCCCTAGTACCACGCTCGGGTTTGGCCTGCAGACCGGCGCTCGCCGAGCAGCAGCGCAGCGAAGATCAGCGCCAGAGGACCTAAGCCAATCCAGTGATTCCAACCGGCGTAGTACGTACAGTCGTCACCAGTGTTGCAGCCGAAGATGCTTGCTAGAGTCATCGCGATCCAATAGCGCGCGTCGATAGCCGGCACGCTGCCGAAGCGCATGGGCCGGATAATGGAAGGCCGCCTTACCATGGCCGCTTGTTCCTCGATGCTCTGTTCACTCACACTTGCTCCAAACCTTTATGTCGTGCTGCTGTCCTCTTCGGCGCACGCACGCAAAGGAACTCTAGGTCAGCATCCTGAAGATCTCCAGCGCGCAGAGGCCCGCGTCCTACAGCAAATCTTCAGTCAGCACCGGTAGCCTTCCTCGTGAGAAGGAAAGAGATTCATCACCGGAGCCACAACACCATGGAACTGTTTCATCCCGCTGACCATCACGCCTACACGCACGATCATGCATCGACGCCGCCTACACGGCGCCAGTTCATCTCCTCCTTCTTTGCAGCCAGCGTGATCGCGCCCTACGCCTTCGGCCACGCCCGCGAGATCGATCGCGGCGACCTTGTCGAAGGCTACCGCCGGACCTCCGAAGCCAAGGAGCGAGCCGGCCTTACTGAGCCGTTCAAAGGCATCACTACCAATGGCATCATAATCCCTGACCTGTACAACATTGCGCCCACGCACAGCTCGACCGACGCTGTCCGCAACGCCGCAGTCCACTACATGGCAACGCTGAGCGACCAGCAACTGGTGCGCACCATGTTCCCGGTCGATGATCCGCAGTGGCAAAAGTGGATGAATCAGGGATACTACGTTCGCGAAGGCGTAAGCATGCGTGAGATGACGTCCGCCCAGCGCAACGCCGCACTGAGTCTAATGCGCGCTTCGCTCAGCGCCAAAGGCTTCGAGCTGACGCGCAATATCATGCGCCTCAACGAAACCCTGGCCGAGATGATCAACGACCATCTCGTCGACGGTGAATGGGGCTACTACTTCACTGTGATGGGCAAGCCATCGGTAGTGGAACCCTGGGGATGGCAGTTCCAAGGCCCGCACGCCATCATCAACTACTTCGTCCTCAGCAATCAGGTCGTCGCGACTCCGCTCTTCTTTGGCTCCGAGCCGACGCACGCCGCATCGGGGAAATACAAAGGCCTATCTGTTCTGCAGAAGGAACAGAACGACGG
The DNA here is from genome assembly GCA_965277545.1 of Edaphobacter sp. Taxonomy (GTDB): domain Bacteria; phylum Acidobacteriota; class Terriglobia; order Terriglobales; family Acidobacteriaceae; genus Edaphobacter. The sequence continues at coordinate 2,098,144 of OZ255826.1, read as the reverse complement.
TCTCACCTTGGTGCGCTCCCTGCCGCAACTGCAGCAGCAGCAAGCCGTCCTGAAGTTCTCGAAGACCGGCAACAACAACCTTACTGAAGCCTTCAAGGACAACGTCATCCTGGACTACGCCGGTCTCCGAGCCAACGAGCTGCCGGCCAACGCTCGTAAGAGCCTTCGTGACCTGGTCCAGCTTTACGTCAGCAACATGGACGAGGAGCATGCCCATGTGAAGATGAACGAGGTCGACCAACACCTGGACAACACCTGGTTCGCCTGGATCGGCGGCACCGCACCAGACAGCGTGTACTACTACCGCGTTCAGAGCCCCGTCATCGTCATCGAGTTCGATCATCAGGCGGCCGCCAACCTTGAGCGATTCGCCACCGACCCAGACAAAGCGACACGCCAGCATATCCACACTGTCTTGCGTACCCCGAACGGAAAAGACTACGGCAAGGATCTTCTCAGACAGCATTACCTCACGCATCCGCACACGGCCTGAGGTTTGACCGCAAAGCCCGTTTCCGCAGAGTTGTTGATCTGAGGCTATGCGGTTAGATCACCGATAATGGAAAGCTAGGAGGCGCGATGCCGTGCACATCCTGATCGTGGAGGATAAGCGTAGTCTCGTCAGGATGCTGAAGACCAGCCTTGAAGAAAAAGGCCACACGGTCGTTCTCGCCTTCGACGGGGAAGAGGGCCTGGCGCACGCTGAGACAGATCTCTTCGATGTCATGGTCCTCGACATCATGTTGCCGCGCATCGATGGCCTCGAAGTGATCCGGCGCCTGCGCCACGGAGGCCATCTGCTGCCAGTATTGGCCCTGACCGCCCGTGACATCGTAGCTGCCCTTGATCTGGGAATCGACGACTACCTCACCAAACCCTTCGCCATGGCGGAGTTCCTTGCGCGCCTTCGCGCAGTAGCACGTAAAGGACCAGCGGTAAATCGCGTCCGCCTGCAGGTCGGCGATCTGGTTCTCGATCCCGCAAACGGCCAGATCAGCCGCGGGGGCGTGCCGTTGGCGCTTACCCGCACGCAGTTCGCGCTGTTGGAATACCTCATGCGGCGCGCCGGCCACGTGCTCACCCGTGAAGCGATCCTCGAACGCATCTGGAGCAACAAACCAGACGTCGCTGCCAACACACTCGAGGTCTTCGTTCGCACCTTGCGCCTCAAGATAGACGTCGACCGCGAGCAAAGCTTCATCGAAACGGTTCGTGGCGTCGGCTATCGCATGGATGCCGAGGTCCCATCGTGAAGCCCCCACCCATTCGGGTACGGCTCACTGCGTGGTATCTCGTCGTGATCCTCATTACGCTCGCAGTGTCTTCCCTCGCGATGTACTTCGGCATACAAAAGGCGATTGAAGACACCGTGGACACGCAACTCGAAGTGCGCAGCGACACCATTAAACGCTTTCTGGAATCGAACCATCCACAGCAAGTTGACGCCGCGCCTCAACTGCTCCCAGCAGCGGCCGGACTGGCGCCAGGCGATGAGCTCTACCAAGTCAACGATGCCTCCGGAACCATGCTCTTCCAGTCACCAGCTATGCGTGAGCTTGAGGTGCCGCTCGAGCTTAACCAGCTACAGCATCACTACCGTCACCATCGCGACCACGGGGACTTCACCACCTACTACCGTCGGCACGGCGACGTTCGCGTCCTGGCATCCCTCGTTCAGCTCGGAGACAAGACGTACCGGATCCAGGTCGCGACCGACGTCAATCCGCTTTACGCCGTTCTGGAGACGTTCAGGAAGTGGGCATGGACCGTCCTGCCGCTCATCGTCTGTCTTGCCGGCCTGGGCGGATACTGGCTGACTGGGCGAGCCATGAAGCCCGTACATGACCTCGTCCGTTCCACCCGCGACATCTCGGAACGCCAGTCTGTCTAGGCGCATCGCCGTGCCGCTCGCGCAGGATGAACTGCGCCAGCTTGCCGAGACCATCAACGCGATGCTCGCCAGGCTGGAATCAGCCTTTACCAGGATCACGCGCTTCACCGCAGATGCCTCCCACGAGTTGCGCACGCCCATCACGGTCATTCGGACCACTGCGGAGGTCATCCTCGAACGAGAGCGCTCCACTGCAGAGTTCAAAGAGATGGTCGGGCTCATTCTGCGTGAGTCAGAGTCAACGTCGACGTTGATCGAACAGTTGTTGACCCTAGCGCGAACCGATGCCGACACCGAGCAGTTGAAATTGGAAGAGATGGACCTGCGCGCTGTGATTGAAGAGATTGACGCCGGGGGCAGAACGCTTGCCGAAGCAAGCGGCGTGCATTGGACAATGGAAATCCATGCGCAGCCCGTAATCGTCCTTGGAGATCGTCCACATCTTCGACGCCTGCTCCTCATTCTCATCGAGAACGCCTGCCGCTACACGGAAACCGGCGGATCAGTCCGGCTGACGTTGAGTGTTCAGCAAGATGAAACCCTGATCGAGGTGGCGGATACCGGGATCGGCATCCCTCCCGCCGAACTAAAACATGTCTTCGACCGCTTCTACCGCGCCTCAAATGCGCGTTTCTTCGATGCAGAGGGAACAGGCCTCGGCCTGCCGATCGCCCGATGGATCGCGACCGTGCATGGCGGCACGTTGACAGCACAAAGCACGCTCAGATCGGGAACCTGCATGTCGGTACGTCTTCACAAGAACCTTCACCAAACGCTTGCTGCGAAGGATGCTTGACAGGTCCGAAACAAACCAGCCGAGGCCTGTCGCGTCTAAAGGCCAGCTTCCTCGAAAATCAGGTCTCAACCGTGCGCCTTCACGGTACCTGCGAGTCTTGATGAAGCGGAGCCTTCATCCTCGCGCAAAGTATCAGGCGCCCTCCTATCACTATTGGTCAATACCCTCAAGAAACTCCGTCATAGCTTGCGCGACGGATTCGGGCGCTTCCATCGCGGCGTAATGCCCGACTCCATCGAGCAACACCGAATGGACTTCTGTCGCAGCGGCTGCCATCGTGTTCGCGGTAAACGTTCCACCCCCTGCTCCGATCGTGAGCACCGGCGCGTTGATCTTCCGCGATTGTGCCAGTGCTTGAATCTCCGGACCCTCCTGCAGCATGGACTGATAAAGGCCGCTCGCACCACGCCAGCCGTTAAGCCTGGAGTAGGTCCGAACAAACTCGTCCATATCCGCGCCAGTGACCACATCAGGAACAGCACACATGGCCGGGTAAGCAACCTTCGTCAGAAACTCATGTTCTCGACCGGCGAGCAACATATCGGCCACGCCGGCGGCCGCCAGGAAGCCGATGTACCAGGCCCCACCATGGGTGACATCGGCGAAGCCTTCCAGGCCAAAGCCCGGCAAGCCCATTTCGATCGCAGTCAAGCTGAGAACATCTTCGGGATGGGTCGCGGCGAGACGGAAGACCGTGGCTCCGCTGATGTCCTGCCCGGCCAGATGGACGGGGCCTGCGTCCACGTGAGCAATGAGTTGGTGTAAGTCCTCGGCAGAGGTCTTGCTGTCATAGTTGCCCCGGCCATTGGCGGAATCGCCGAACCCGCGCAGGTCTACGGCAAAGACACGGTGCGTCATCGCGAGGATTGGGATCAGCTTGTGAAGGCCCACCATGTCTCCGGGAATCCATGAACCAGCAGGATCGGCGATCCGCTCGTTCCTGCCGAGACATAGTGAAGCGTCGTTGCGTTTACTTCTACCTGATGATGCTGGACGCCGGTCAGTGTAGCGCCAATGTGTGCTGTGTGCATATTCTCTCCTTATCGACAACCCTGTTGTCTTCTAGAAGAGAGTAGACAATAGGGTTGTCTTTTGCAAAGGAAATCAACAACACAGTTGTCCTTCTTGAAAGGCAACCTCTACGATGAGCTCTATGAGCCGATCCGGTGCAAATCTGGCGCTTCTCTTACTTGGAAGTTTTCGTTCGCTTGCCCAAGCAGCGACCGAGCAGCTTGCTCTTCGCGGCTTTGAAGATTTTCGGCCCGCCCATGACTTCGCTATGCGAGCGATCGCGGGAGGAGCCGACAATGCCTCCGAGCTGGGCCGACGCCTTTCCGTGTCAAAACAGGCAGCTGCAAAGACCATCGCGTTGCTGGAGGAGCGAGGGTACGTGGGAAGAGGCCTGGATGCAAAAGATGCAAGGCGGAAGCGCCTGCAACTCACACCGCGCGGCTTCAAGGTCTTACGTACGGGAGAGAAAATCTTTGACAAACTCCGTGCTCAATGGGCCGAACAGATTGGTATGGACAAGCTGGAGATGATCGAGTCGGTGCTGACCGAACGGCTCAAGGTGGTCCCTCACGGTCTTGTCGACCCGGGTTGGTTGGCTCAAGAAGGTGATGCTCAGCGCTAGCGACCTCTTGCTTACCGTAAGCTTCGGCGTACTGATTTCATCAGCCGCTCCCAGTTCCCGTGAGCAAATAGTTCCTTCTGCTCCGGAGACAGTGCCGCTTCTTCAATGAAAAACCGGCCCGGTTTACCCGGGCGGTACTGGTACGGGTAATCCGTGGACAACAGAATACGCTCGTGTCCAACCACTTCAAGCGTGCGCTGCAGATAGGATTGACTCCACATGCCGCTCGGCGTCACGTATAGATTTTGCTTGAAGTAGTCGGCGATAGGTCTATGCAGATGGGTCACACGCGCCAGTGAACCGAGCCGCTCCAGATAAAAGAGAACAACTTCGCCCCAATGGCCGAGGATGATCTGCAGATCAGGATATTTATCAAAGACGCCGGCAAGGATCAGACGGACGAATTGGATACCGGCTTCGTAGTGCCACCCTAGGCCGAATGCCGCAAAGGCGGTATCGACTTGGTCGTTGAAGCCTGAATAATAGACATCTCTCACGGCGCGTTGCGGTATCTGCGGATGGAGAAAGAGCGGAACGCCAAGTCTCGCAGCCGTCTCGAACATCGGGAAAAAGTCCAGGTGATCGAGGTTCTTCTCGCGCGTACGACCGCAGAGCATGGACCCCATTAATCCCAGGCGGGTGACCCCCCGCTCAAGTTCTACCGCAGCTTCTTCCGGCGCTGCGGTTGGCAGCGTCGCAAAACCCTGGAAGCGTGTGGGGTGCTTCGCCACCGTCGCCGCAACCAGATCGTTTGTCCGGCGTGCCAGAGCTATGCTCATCTCCGGCGCAAGGTTGTGCAACGCAGGCGTTGTCACGGAGAGCACCTGAACATCAACTCCGCTCTCATCCATCAGCGCCAGTCGCTGCTCTCCCAGATCGTCGAGCCGCTCCTCAATCTCCCCCCGATCGAACCCGCCGGTTCCCTCTTGTCCAATCGCAGACGCTGCCCAGGCGGCGCGAATGTCCGCAGTCAAAAAATGCTCTTCGATCCCGACCAGCTTCGTCATGGCTCCGTCTTTCTTCCGTTCATTCGCTATCAGGGGACGAAAGCTCCAACGTAATCCAGAAATTGGAGGCTACTTTTACCCGCTTGTGCCGCAATGGTCGATACCAGCCGAGAGATGCTCTCGGTAATGCTGAGTTGTGTTTCCGTGTCCATGTTGACCAACGCTGGGAGGTCAGGACCTGTGAGCTGTGCGAAATCACGGCGTAACCGGCGAAGCAAATCTTATGCCTTATCCATTGTTGTTCCTTTTGTCTTAACTCTGCCGGAGTGGAATCTCAGGCCAACTTGCAGGGCTGCGTCGCTACGCACTTTTTGCATCCGTCCCAACACGTGTCTCTTCACCCGAAGTTACAGCAGCCCAGGTATCTCGAATCGTCTCGCGGCCGGCGTATGCCATCACCCCCGCGGCTAAGGCCGTTCCAGTACACCATGAGCAGAGCTTTCCAAAGCTGACCACCTGACGGGCTGCATTGAACGCTGCAGCCGAAGCATCGAGCGTGAGCTTAGCGCCAAGCAGCTTTCTCGCCGTGGCACTGCGCTTCGCGAGCAGTATCAATGCGAGCGTCGCTCCGAAGCTGCCCAATCCCAGGAGGGCATCCGGAATCCCGAACGGATGGGCCGCTTGTGACGTTGTGATTCGCTCGGAGTCAAAAAGTGCGCCCGGGGGATCAGGAAGCTGGGAGAGAACGCCAGTCTGATAGAGGGCTACCGGCACAAGTGTCGCCAGCGCGACGCAGCACGCGCCGGCCAAGGCCGGACCGCCGGAAAGAGAAGAGCTATGTTCCGAGTGAGGAACTTCCACTAGGACCTCCTTTTCGCTATCCAGGCGCTGCCTATGGCTGTGAGTGCCACAACTGCTCCCACGGCCACAAGGTTACGGTGAAGCGACACAAAGATCTCGGCGCTTGTCCGCGTGGAACGATCATCAAACTTGCCGCGCGCACTATGCACTCCTGGAACATATTCATAAAGGTTATTAGGAGCGTTCGGGTTCTTGGGCTCGTTCGGGATCTGCTGTGATGTGTAGCCTGTCTTACCGAGATACCGATCCAGCATGCCCGGAATAAACTTCTGTCCAAGGATCGCCAAGACGGTGGGCGATCCAACCCAGTACTCGCGGCGAGGATTGCTTGCAAAACCCGCTGCAATCACGACCTCCGCGGCAAGTTCCGGCTCGAAGATCGGGGGAACTGGCTGTGTATCGTTCGGCATGCGGTTCTTCACCCAATTGAACTGAGTCGTGTTCATCGCAGGCATCTGCACCGTCGTAATCTTCACATTGCTGTTGTCATGGTAGAGCTCGCAGCGCAGCGAATCGGTAAATCCATTAATCGCATGTTTGCAGGCGCAGTATGCAGACTGTAGGGGGATGGAGCGATAAGCGAGCGCGGAACCGATCTGGATGATGGTGCCTCGGTCACGCGGAAGCATGCGCTTGAGCGCCGATAGTGTTCCATGGACAAAGCCCAGGTAAAGAACGTCCGTAACGCGCTTATAGTCGGATGCTTCCATCTCTTTAACTGGAGAGAAGACGCTGACCATGGCGTCATTGATCCAGATGTCGATGGGGCCGAACTCTTCCTCGACGCGACTGGCTGCTGCATCGACCGCGGCCGCGTCCGAGACATCGACGGGAAGCACGAGCGCTTGCCCGCCTAGCGCTTCACACTCTTCCTTCGCCGCATGGAGAGCTTCTGGGTTTCTCGCGATCAGGCCGATGCGAGCTCCACGTTTGGCGAACCCATGCGCGATGGCCCGGCCTAAGCCCGCGGAAGAACCGGTAATAACAACGACTGGCTGATTTTGCATCGATAACCTTCGCATTCAAGAACAGAACGCGCTCCCTGATAAGCAGTAGGATGCCTAAGTCAGACATGTGAAACCACCAGTCAAAGAGTTTTGTCATCTATCTAACGAAGCAGTTCGAAAGGGAAAGCTCCCAATAGATTACGGAGAGGAGAAGTATGGCTATCGATCCAGAACGCCACGCGCGGATTGTAGCCGCACTGACTGCTTCTCGTCATGACATTCTGATCTGTAGTTCCGCCTCGGAAGTTCTGCTGCTGACAGGATATTGGCCGGTCATGGGAGCGAGTGTTGCCATTGCTTCCTCCGACGGTGAAGTGAAGGTCATTCTTCCTGAGGACGAGGTAGAGTTGGCTGTAAAGACTTCTTGCGCAGAGATCATGCCTTATAAGCCCGAGGATCTCTGCAAGTTGAATAGCCCCATGCAGAGTCTGAGAGATCCTCTGCGCTCTGCGATGCGAGATTTGAAGGCGCCGCATGCAAAGATCGGGCTGCAGCTTGACGAGGGTGTTCAGCCATCCAGTTACGCTGTCTCTTATCAGTTTCGGTCTTCTCTTTGGAGGCTTCTGCAGGAGTTGCAGCCTGAGTCAAGTTATGCGCCCTGCGATGAATTGCTCGAGCAGATGAAGGCTGTGAAGACGGCCGGAGAACTCGAGCTTATGCGGAAAGCTTGCGATGTTGCCGCAGCAGGATTCGATGTGGCGCAGAGCGCGATTCATCCGGGGATGCGCGAGACAGAAGTGGCAGCTACGATCCAAGCCGCATTCGAAACGGCAACACAAGCAGAGAGCCTGCAGCGCAGTTATGGTTATTTCTTCTGTATGTCCGGGCCGAACTCTGCGACGGCGGCCGCAGCGTATGCGCGAACCAGACAGCGCATCGTGGAGAAGGGCGATCTCGTGATGATTCATGCGAATACCTGTGCCGATGGCTACTGGACGGACCTTACGCGAACTTATACGGCAGGCGATCCTACGCAACGGCAGAACGATATGCGAACAGCGATCGATGCGGCTCGGGCTGCGGGCTTGCATGCGATTCACCCCCACGCAACCGGTCAGGAGGTGGACCGCGCTGCACGCAGCGTCATGGAGTCTCATGGCTTCGGAAGCGCGTTCAAGCACGCTGCCGGACACGGTGTTGGGTTTGCAGCTGCAAACCCGAATGGACTGCCGCGGATTCACCCCCTTTCACACGACGTGCTGGAGTCCGGCATGACATTCAATCTTGAGCCGGCAGCGTATTTTGAGGGCTACGGCGGCATGCGCCACTGCAACGTAATTGCAGTGACTTCCAATGGGGCAAGAGTCATGACCGATTTCTGAGGTAAGAGATGTTCCAGGAGTGCATCATCACGGCGAGCAAGGTGCGGGTCTACACCGTTCCAACCGATGCGCCGGAGGCGGACGGAACCTTTGCCTGGGACAGTACAACCATGGTTCTCGTCAGTGTAGAGGCCGGCGGTAAAATGGGGATCGGCTATACCTACGCGGATGCTGCGACCGGCAATTTAGTAAAGAGTCTTTTGCCAAAGACAGTAGAGGGAGCCAACATATTCGACCAGGGAGCCGTCCTGCAGGCGATGTATCGCCAAGTGCGCAACTCCGGCGAGACCGGCATCACCAGCATGGCAATCTCTGCGATTGACAATGCACTGTGGGATCTCAGGGCGAGGCTTCTGGATATCTCGCTCGTGAATATGCTGGGTTCGGTCCGGCAAGGAATCCCGATCTATGGAAGCGGAGGCTTTACCTCCTACGACGACCCACAATTGGAGAAGCAGTTGGGCGGATGGGCAGAGCAGGGCTTTCAGATGGTGAAGATGAAGGTCGGCACTCATCCTAACGATGACCCGCGCCGGGTCGAGGTAGCGCGGAAAGCGATCGGCACTACGCCAAAATTGTTCGTCGATGCGAACGGGGCCTATACCGTGACGCAAGCTCTCCAACTCGGGCACCGCTTTGCGGAACACGACGTGAGTTGGTTTGAGGAGCCGGTCAGCTCCGACAATCTGCCAGGGCTATGCGAGATCCGGTCACGAGCGCCGATTGGCATGGACATCGCAGCAGGTGAGTATGGATACACCGCCTGGTACTTCGAGCGCATGCTCAGTGCCAAGGCAGTAACCGTGCTGCAGGCGGACGCTACCCGCTGCGGCGGAATCAGCGGGTTTCTGAATGCAGCTTCTCTGTGCTGGGCCGCAAACGTTCCGCTGTCTTCGCACTGCGGGCCGAGCATGCATCTCCACGTCTGCTGTGCTGTGCCACGCGCCATTCACATGGAGTTTTTTCATGATCACGCTCGTATCGAGAGAATGTTCTTCGACGGTTTCTGCGATCCAGTTCAGGGCATCATGTCGCCTGACCGTTCCAAACCTGGCAACGGGCTAACACTCAAGGAGAAGGACGCCGCTCCCTATATGGTCTGAATCTCATTTTGCGGACAAGACTCCGCTGAACTAAGTCATTTACACGCGCCGCCCGGCGCCCAACGCGCACCAAGGAGAATCGTCATGGCGAAGCAGGTTTCAGATCTGATTGTGGAGAGACTTATTGAATGGGGCGTGGATACAATCTTTGGCTTTCCCGGCGACGGTGTAGACGGATTCTTTGAATCACTGCGGACCCACAAGGACAAGCTCAAATTCATACAGGTCCGTCATGAAGAAGCTGCGGCGTTCGCGGCCGTGGGCTATGCGAAGTATACGGGGCGCCTTGGCGTGTGCTGCGCGACGTCAGGACCTGGCGGTGTGCATCTGCTCAATGGCCTCTACGACGCCAAGTGCGATCTGCAGCCGGTGCTCGCCATCACGGGGCATACGTTCCATGACCTCATTGGAATGGACTACCAGCAGGACGTCGATCTCGACAAGCTGTTCATGGACGTAAGCGTCTTCAACGAACGGGTCATGGGACCCGCGCACGCTGTTAACGTGGTGGATATGGCGGTGCGGACCGCATACGGACGTAGAGGCGTGTCACACATCTGCATTCCGAAAGACATTCAGGAGTGGGAAGTCAGCGACAAGCATCGCAGTAGCGCCAACGTCTCCCACCACAGCGGAGACTGGAGCGTTCCGTCCTCGGCCAAACCCGCCCCGTCGCTGATCCAGAAGGCTGCGGATGTGATCAATGCGGGATCGAAGGTTGCCGTGCTGGTCGGGAGAGGTGCGCTCGGCAGCCGCGAAGAGGTTGCGCAATTGGCACAGACGGTTGGCGGCCCGGTCGTCAAAGCTCTGCTGGGCAAAGCTGTGCTGCCGGACCGTAGTCCCTACACGACAGGCGGTCTCGGGCTGCTTGGAACGGCCCCCTCCGTTGATGCGATGGAGGAGTGCGACACGATCATCATGATCGGGACCAGCTATCCCTACATGGAGTTTCTGCCGAAGCCTGGTCAGGCGAAGTGCGTGCAGATCGAGATCGACCCTACGCGAATCGGTCTCCGCCATCCAGTCGATATCGGTCTTGTCGGCGACGCAAAGAGCATTCTTACTGCATTGCTCCCGCTGCTGAAGAAGAAGAACGACAAGTTCCTGAAGAAGTCTCAAGAGCGGATGAAGAGTTGGTTCGGGCTTATGGAGGAGCGCGGCACGCGGAAGGACATGCCCATGAAGCCGCAGGTGGTCACTCACACTCTCAACAAGCTCCTGAACGAGGATGCCATCGTCTCCTCCGATAGCGGCACGATCGCCACCTGGACAGCGCGCCATGTCGATATTCGCGGCACCATGCAATTTTCGCTCTCCGGTTCGCTTGCCACGATGGCGAACGGACTGCCCTACAGTATCGGCGCGGCCGTTGCGTATCCTGGGCGGCAGGTGGTGTGCGTTGTCGGCGATGGCGGCTTGACCATGCTGATGGGCGAGCTTGCGACATTGGTGAAGTACAAGCTGCAGGTATGTGTCATTGTGATCAAGAACAACGTTCTCGGGCAGATCAAGTGGGAGCAGATGATTCTGGAGGGCAACCCGGAGTTCGGGGTGGAGCTTGAACCGATCGACTTCGCCATGGTCGCCACCGCCTGCGGAGCCAAGGGCTACACGATCGAACGGCCCGAGGACGCCGAAAGAATCCTGCGCGAAGCACTGGCGCATCAGGGGCCCACGCTCGTTCAGGCGGTTGTCGACCCGAATGAACCTCCCATGCCCGGCAAGATCACGACAGAACAAGCCCTTCACTTCACGAAGGCATTGGCGCGCGGCCAGAAAGATGCGATGAAGATCATCAAGACAGTGGCTGAAGACGAGATTAGGGAGGTCATCTAGCCGGTGAGCACGGATACCGAACTCGCGATGAATAATCCTGTGAAGGATCTTGAGATCATCCGCAATCACATCCGCGAAGGCCGCTTTCAGCGCAGTTTATCTCTCCTGACTGCGGCCACCAGCGTGGTGAGTGGGCTTGAGGTGGCGTACGAGCATTATCGTGGCAGCTACAGCCGCCGCGTGATGTATACACCGGTCATCCTCAGCTTCTTACTGGCGGTAGCCGGCATCGCGGGATTTTTCAGCCGGCGCGCCGCTCGCACTGTGCTTCGGCTGACATCGGCAGTAACGCTGGTCGATGCGCTGATCGGTTTCTACTTCCATATACGGGGCATCAAGCGGAAACCAGGCGGCTGGCGGTTGCCCATGACGAACATGATCATGGGGCCGCCGATCTTCGCCCCATTGCTGTTTGGTACTAGCGCCTATCTCGGATTGATCGCTTCCTATCTGCAGCGTGAGGAGAGCACGGGCAGCGCCTCCCGCACAGGCAAGGACACGTTCTTCCGTAGTCTGCTTCCTCCCAAAGAGAGCCGCGCGCTGCTCTCCGCGGAGCAGGACCTTCGCGAAGGCCGCTTCCAGCGCCAGGTTGCCATCGTCACCGGAATCAGCGCGCTGCTCAGCGGATTTGAGGCGTACTACTCGCATTACAAAAACAATTTCCGCTACTGGGTTCAGTGGACTCCGGTCCTTCTTGCCCCCGTGCTTGCGGGCACAGCCTTTGCCTCGGTCAAAAGCCGGAGGCTCGCAACGACGGCTCTCCCTGCCATGTCGGTACTTGCCGGCGCGGACGCGGCTATCGGTTTTTTCTACCATGCACGCGGTGTACTTCGCAGGCCGGGAGGGAGGAAGCGGATACTTTACAACATCATGTATGGCCCGCCGATCTTTGCTCCTCTGCTCTTCGGAGCTGCTGGAATGCTAGGAGCGCTTGCCAGCCTCCTTCGACGGAGGCGCAAATGAAATCGACGCATACCGCAACCGATCCTGCCCTGTGCCCGCGTGACCACGTCACGGAAGAGGCTCTCGCGCCCCGTCGCCAGCCCGGCTATTATGCCGGATTCAGTACGCTCTCGCAGAGTCCGTTCTGGGACGATGCAACCCGCCAGATTGTCGACAAGCGCGTTAAGCATCCGCCCGCACGCAAATTCTTCACAGAGGCCCAGTGGAGCTTTTGGGATGCGGTCTTCGCACATCTCATTCCGCAGACGGATCGCACCCCGGACCGGCAGATTCCGATCGCGGCCGTACTCGACCATCGTCTATCCCAGAATCAGACCGTCGGCTATCGCTACGAAAGCATGCCGCAAGACCGCGTCGTCTACCACATAGGAATTGAAGCGATCGACCGTGAAGCGGAACATCGCTTTGCCGGGAAGTTTCTTTCCCTTCCACATCGGCAACAGGACCTGGTGCTCCAGGCCCTTCACGATGGCAAGCCTGAAGCTGCACCTGAGATATGGAAAGAGATGTCCGTTCATCGCTTCTGGCAGATGATCATGGGCGATGCCGTCGACGCCTACTATGCGCACCCCTGGGCCTGGGACGAGATCGGTTTCGGCGGACCGGCCTACCCGCGCGCGTATACCCGGCTGGAGCGAGGCGAACCGGAGCCGTGGGAGGTCGAGGAGAAGCGTTACGACTGGCTCGCACCAGCTTTCGCTGTCTCCGATGAGGCCGGTTCCGCGCGGGAGCACCACACCGAGGCCAGTCAACACAGCATTGTGCCTCGCGGAGGAGCGAAGTGAAAAAACCTCTTCTGGGATCCTTCGAAGCTCCCAAATCCGACAAGCATATGCTTGGCACACTCCAGCATATCCAGACGCCGATGCGCCGCTTCCAAGAGCAGGACGAAGTAGATTACGTCATCGTCGGCGTCGGCTCGGCGGGTGGCGTGTTGCTGCAAAGGCTGGCGCGTGCCGGGTTCAATGTAGTGGGCATCGAAGCCGGGCCATTCTGGGATACCGAGCGCGACTGGGTCAGCGATGAAGCCGGCTCGCATGAGCTTTACTGGACAGAGCCGCGCGTTACCGGCGGCAAAGATCCTTTGGCTCTTGGCGCGAATAACTGCGGCAAGGGTGTGGGCGGTGGGTCCGTTCACTGGGCCGCATTCACGCCCCGCCTGCACCCATCCGACTTTGAAGTGTACACACGCGACGGGGTAGGAGCAGACTGGCCCATTACCTATCAGGACATCCTGCCGTATTATGAGCAGCTGGAATTGGAGATGCCGGTCGCCGGGCCTGCATACTACCCCTGGGGACACCCACACGGATATGCCTATGGACCCCATCCGATGGGCGGCGTCGGCAACGCTCTGATCAAAGGCTGCACTGCCCTCAACATCCCGGTTTCCATTGGCGGCCCTGTAGCGATTCTCTCCGGCTCACACGGTGACCGTCCCCACTGCATCTATCGCGGCTTCTGCATACAAGGCTGTAAGGTCGGCGCAAAGGCCAGCACGCTGATTACCCATGTGCCGGACGCGCTCAAGACCGGCGCGGAGATTCGCGATCGCAGTATGGTCTTCCGTGTGGAGCTAGGCAAGCACGGCAGGGTAACCGGGGTCCATTACTTCGACATCCATGGCGAAACACATTTTCAGAAGGCAAAGGCCGTTATCATCTCCGGCTACTCCATCGAAACTCCGCGCCTCCTTTTGAACTCCGATGGCCCAGGTTACGAGAAGGGCCTCGCAAACTCGAGCGGCACTCTGGGACACTACCTGATGGCTCAGGCAGGAAACGTCGTGCTCGGCCGCTTCGATCAACCAGTACGCATGTATAAGGCGCCTCCGGCCCATGCGCTAACCGAGGAGTTCTACGAGACGAACCCGAAGAATGATTTTGCGCGCGGCTTCGCGATCCAGACGGTAGGTCCTCTTCCGGTCGCCTTTGGCAAGCAGATGCTGGCCGCGAAAGAGGCCTGGGGTTGGGGCCTCCGGCGTGAGATGATGGATTACAACCACTGGGCCGCCTTCGGTCTGCTCGGTGAGATCCTGCCATGGGACGACAATCGCGTCACCCTGTCGGAAGACAAGGACCGCTTCGGCCAGCAGGTCGCGCACGTCAGCTTCAACCTGCATGGCAACGACAAAAGACTGATCAAGGCAGCCAAGGAAAAGACCGAGGAAGTCATGCGGGCCGCCGGTGCGACGGAGGTCATCCAGGAGGCGCGCTATGCCCACCTCGTTGGCGGCTGCCGCATGGGCTCGGACCCGCGCTTGTCGGTGGTCGATAAGTTTGGCCGTACCCATGACATCGCAAACCTCTTCGTCTGCGACGGCAGCGTCTTTCCCACCCAGGGCTCTGCCAATCCCGGGTTGACCATTCAGGCGCTGGCAGCTCGTACCGCCGACTACTTGATCTCCCAGAGCAATCTGATCTTCTCCAGCAACGAACGCGACATGGCTGCTCCGCCGATCCGGCGGGAACTTGCTCCGCCCGAAACCTGGGGCAAGGGAGTTCCTCGGCTCAAGTAGCAGCTTCCATCCCAGCAGAGGCAGTTGGACCAAGCAGTTGGATCAAGACGAGGGTTTTTCAATGTCGGCAGGTTCTTTACTCTCGTTCGTTGCTTCAGCGGTTCAGGTGCCTGTGCTGCACCCGCAGTCTCATTACGCGCATTCGATCTTCGAGCTCTCCGTCTGGGTGCTCTATGTTTGCCTCGCCATCTTTCTGCTTGTGGCGGGTCTGGTGACCTACGCCGGATGGAAGTTTCGCGCGCGGCCGGGTGAGGCCGATCCGAAACAGATCTTCGGCAGCACCAAATGGGAGATGGTCTACGTCATCTTTCCGTCCCTCCTCCTTGCCGTCATCTTTGGATTCACGCTGCATGTAATGCACACCTCCGACCCGCCTGCGCAGGCAAGTGGCGACGATATCGTCGTGGTAGGCCATCAGTGGTGGTGGGAGGTCCGTTATCCCAAGCTCGGCTTTACCACGGCCAATGAAATCCACATTCCCGCAGGCAAGAATGTGCAGTTCGGTTTCGAGTCTGCCGACGTCATTCATGATTTCTGGGTTCCGGAGCTTGGACGCAAGATCGACATGATTCCGGGTCGCCACGCTAAGATCTGGCTCGCCGCCGACAACCCCGGCACTTATCTTGGAGCATGCGCCGAGTTCTGCGGCATAGAACACGCCTGGATGCGTATCCGAGTCATCGCGGATAGCCCTGCAGCCTTCGCCGCCTGGTACACGCAAGAGCAGACCAACGCCGCAGCGCCGAGGACCGTCGCAGAGCAGCACGGCCTTCAGTACGTGACGAACATGCCTTGCGCCAACTGCCACAGGATCTCGGGCACCTCGGCCCGCGGTGTCGTCGGGCCCGACCTCACACATCTCGCGAGCCGTGAGACGCTCGCTGCCGGACGCCTCCGCGACACCCCAGACCAGCTCTCCGCCTGGCTTCGCGATCCGGATGCATGGAAGCCCGGCAGCCACATGCCCAATCTGCGGCTGACCAACGACCAGCGCAGCGACATCGTGCAATATCTGGAGACCCTCAAGTGAGTCAATCCCAAATCGTTCCGGAGCAGATCGAGAAATTAGAGCGCTACGAACGGCATGCGGGCATGCTGAAGTGGGTCGCCTCCGTCGACCACAAGCAGATCGCCGTGATGTACATGCTCACAAGCCTCTTCTTTTTCCTGGTAGGCGGGGTGGAGGCCCTGCTGATGCGTTGGCAATTGGCGAAGCCGGAGAATCATTTCCTCACGCCCGAGGCCTACAACCAACTCTTCACCCTGCACGGCACCACGATGATCTTCCTGGTCGCCGTGCCCGCTCTGCTCGCCTTCGGCAACTACTTCATCCCGCTCCAAATCGGGGCGCGCGACATCGCTTTTCCCAGGCTCAACGCGATGAGCTTCTGGCTCCTGCTCTTCGGTGGCCTGCTCTTGTACGGAAGCATCCTGGCCGGCAACGCGCCGGACATGGGCTGGTTCAGCTATGCGCCACTCAGCGAAAAGCCCTACTCCTCGCTGGGCGGCGTTGATTACTGGGCTCTCGGACTCCTCGTCATGGGGATAGGGACGGTATCCACGGCCATCAACTTCCTCGTTACCATCGCCTCATCGCGCGCGCCCGGCATGAGCCTCACGCGGCTGCCGCTCTTTACCTGGATGAGTGCAGTCAATTCCTTTCTCATTATTCTCGCGCTGCCGGCCCTCAACTCCGCGCTCTTTATGCTGCTCATCGACCGCAACCTGCACGGCCGATTCTTCAACCCCGAGGGCGGCGGTTCGCCCATCCTGTGGCAGCACATCTTCTGGAACTTCGGGCACCCTGAGGTCTACATTTTGATCTTGCCAGCCTTCGGGATTATTTCGGAGGTCATTCCAGTCTTCTCGCGGCAGCCGATCTTCGGCTATGCTTTCGTCGCTGGCTCCACGGTCGCTATCGCTCTTCTCAGCTTTGCCGTCTGGGCGCACCACATGTTCGCGACCGGTATGGGCCACGATGTCGATGTCTTCTTCGCGGCGGGCAGCGCGCTCATCGCGGTTCCCACCGGCATCAAGATCTTCAACTGGATCGCCACCATGTGGGGAGGCAAAATACGATTCACCGCCGCCATGCAGTTTGCCTCGGCTTTCCTCATCGAGTTCACCATCGGCGGCCTCAGCGGCGTTATCTTCGCCGTCGTCCCGATGGACTGGCAACTCACTGACACCTACGTCATCGTCGCGCACATCCATTATGTGCTCTTCGGCGGAACACTCTTCGCCCTCTTCGCCGGAATCTACTACTGGTACCCCAAGATCACCGGGCGCATGCTCTCAGAGCGTCTCGGCAAGTGGCACTTCTGGCTTACCGTCGTCGGCTTCAACGCAACCTTCTTCGTACAGCATCTTCTCGGTTTTCGCGGCATGACGCGGCGGGTCTGGACCTATCCCGATCTGCCCGGATGGTACCTGCTCAATATGATCTCAACCATCGGCGCTTTTCTCCTGGGCGGTTCGATGCTCTTCCTGTTGGTCAATCTCTACCGCAGTCGCAAACACGGCGCCATCGCCGGAGACAATCCATGGGACGCCTGGACGCTGGAGTGGGCGACTACCTCGCCGCCCCCTACGTACAACTTCGCCGAGGTGCCCCCCGTGCATAGTCGCCGCCCGCTCTGGGACCTTCACCATCCGGACGAGGCAGACTGGATGCGCGAGGACCAGCCATGAGCAAGCCTCTGCTTGAAGACAAGGTCCGGCTCGCGGTCCTGCTCTTCCTCATCTCCGAGGGAGTCTTCTTCGTATTCCTGATCGTCGCTTACATCTATTCGCAGCCGTCGGAGATCGGCGGCCCGACCGCCCATAGCAGCCTCATCCCCTGGAAGACCGGTATTTACACCGTATTCCTATTGGCGAGCAGTGGCACGATCTACATGGCGGAGCGTGCTCTCGGGAGAGATCGCAAACGCTTCACGCTCTGGATGTCCGCAACCGTCCTTTTTGGCGCCGTGTTTCTGTTTGGCGAGATGCGTGAATACTCCAGTTTGCTGCATAAAGACATCTCCATCAGCCGCAATCTCTTCGGCAGCACCTACTTCACGCTCACCGGCTTCCATGCAATCCATGTCACGCTTGGCCTGCTGATGCTGCTTACGCTTCTGGACCTGATCCTCTCAGGAAAGCTCGGCGAGAAGCGCGATACCTCGTTCAAGGCCGTCTCCTACTACTGGCACTTTGTCGATATCGTCTGGATCATGGTCTTCAGCGTGGTCTATCTCTGGTCGGCCCGATGAACACGTCGATCGATACACCGACCGCGCTTCTTCTCCACGCGTGGGAGATCCATCCCACCGTCATGGCTGGTTGCCTGGGACTGATCGCCTGGTACTTCAGCGCTGCTCCGCGTCTTTCCAGGTATGCAGCTCCGTTCGTGCTGGGCGTCGTCATCCTGTGTCTGTCGCTTATCTCTCCCATCGATCCGTTGGGAGATACGTACCTTTTTTCGGTACATATGCTCCAACATCTTCTGCTCATCCTGATCGTCTGTCCGTTACTCGTCCTGGGACTCACGCCGCAGCGCGTCACAGGGTGGATGGCGCACGCCTGGGTGCGGCGTACCGAGGGTGTGCTCGGCAACTCCGCGGTGGCATGGCTTTCCAGCATGTTCGTCATGGTCATCTGGCATCTGCCCGTGCTCTATAACGCCGCGAACGCAAATACGTCGATCCACATCTTTGAGCATCTCAGCTTCCTGGTAACGGGTTGCATCTTCTGGTGGCCCATCTTCACGCCGCTTGAGAAAGAGCGGATGCAGCCTGCGAAGGCGATGCTCTATCTGTTCGGAGCCGCTGTTGTCAGTACGCTGCTTGGCATCCTCATCACCTTTCTGCCGGTTGGGCTGTACAAGCCGTATCTGCATCCCATCGACGAATTAGGCGCGCTCCACCTCATCCGTGATACATGGGGCATCTCCGCCACGGAAGATGAGAAGCTCGCAGGCCTGATCATGTGGGTGCCTGGATGCATGGTTTACTTTATCGTGCTGCTCGTGGAGTTGGGCCATTGGTTGCGCACCCCGGATCCGGAGAAACAACTGCTTCTGATTTCGCTTTCGAAATCACAGAAGGAGGTGCGCCATGGCTGAGCGCAGTCCGCGGAGCACCAGCCTGTTCTCCTCCCTGGCAAAGCTCGGAAGCTCCGTCGCGGACCTCGTTCGAACCGTCCGTCATGATCTGCATCCCCATGACAATCCAACTCTGGAACATGACGCCATCGAAGAACCTGCCGCTCAATTGGCGCTGCCGGTTGCCGAGCCGAACTTTGAGGCCGCACAGCTCCTTACGCAACAGACCCCGGGCTGGCATGTACCGCGTCCCTCCGCGCTCGCTGCGCCAAGCTATGCCCCCGCGATGACCGCCTTCGGCATCGTCTTCATCGCTCTCGGCGCAGTTACCAAATGGCCTCTCAGCATGATCGGCGGCATCATTTTTGTGCTCGCCATCGCAAAGTGGATCGGAGAACTCCTGCATGACTGATCAGGATGAAACCTCTACCTCTCTCTTGAGCCGTCGTCATCTCCTTATGCTTGTCAGCGTCGGTGCTGGCGGCCTCGCCGCAGCCATCGTGAGCCTGCCGCTGGTCGGGTTTCTCCTCGCGCCTCTCTTCCGCCGCGAGCCGCCGGTCTGGCGCGATGTCGGTTCTCTCAGCAAGTTTCCCGTTGGCGAAACCTCTAAAGTCACGTTTGAAGACTCCTCCGCTTTAGCCTGGGGCGGTAGCGACTCCGAGACCGCGGCGTGGCTCCGCCGCGTAGACGAAAAGACCTTTCAGGCCTTCGCCGTCGACTGCACGCACCTCGGCTGCCCTGTGCGCTGGGAGGCCTCGGCCGAGCTCTTCATGTGTCCCTGTCACGGCGGCGTGTACTACAAGGATGGCGAGGTGGCTGCGGGGCCGCCGCCGCACGCGCTGCAACAATTTCCAGTGCGCATCCTCAACAACACGGTGCAGGTGGAATGGCGCAAACTCCCCGCTGTTGCCGGCATCTGTCCGCACAAGGACAACCTGGAGGTGGACGCGTGATCGAGGTCCTTCTCAACCTCTGGCACACGGTGGACGACCGGTTCGGCATATCCAAGAACCTCAAGCCCATCATGGACCATCGCGTTCCCAGGGAGAGCAAGTGGGCCTACGTCTTCGGCTCGGCCACTCTGTTCGCCTTTGTTCTCCAGGTCGTTACCGGCGTTGCGCTTGCAACGGTCTACGATCCATCGGCGACCGGGGCTTACCACAGCCTCGAATACATCAGCCGGCAGGCGACGCTTGGCGGCTTCGTGCGCGGGCTGCATTACTTCGGCGCCTCGGCGATGATTCTTTTCATAGGCATCCACATGCTGCGTGTCTTCCTCTATGCAGCCTACAAGTTTCCGCGTGAGGGTAACTGGCTGACCGGGGTCGTGCTGTTGATGTTCACCCTCGGCATGGGCTTCACCGGGCAGCTCCTGCGCTGGGACCAGGATGCCGTCTGGTCCGTCAACATCGCCGCGCGCCAGGCCGTGCGTGTGCCGTTCCTCGGCAAGTAC
Organism: Edaphobacter sp.; assembly: GCA_965277545.1. Taxonomy (GTDB): domain Bacteria; phylum Acidobacteriota; class Terriglobia; order Terriglobales; family Acidobacteriaceae; genus Edaphobacter. The sequence continues at coordinate 2,077,730 of OZ255826.1, read as the reverse complement.
CTGCAGCAGTTCGTCTACGCAGGCGACCGTCTGAGCGGCATGACCCTCAACCACTTCTTCGATCTCCACGTCTTCATCATTCCCGGAATGATGTTTGCCTTCATCGGCGTTCACCTTTACCTCGTTCTTTATAACGGGATCTCGGAGCCTCCAAAAGCCGGTGTTCCCGTCGATCCGAAGACCTACCGCCGCCAGTACAAACAACTCGTCAAGAAGAATGGGGTGCCCTTCTGGCCGGACGCCGCCTGGCGCGATGCCTTATTCGGCTGCCTCGTCATCGCAGGAATCGTGACGCTGGCCTTTGTGTATGGACCTCCTCACCTGGCTCCGCCCGCCAACCCGACCCTGCTCAATGCCGAACCCCGGCCCGATTGGTATCTGCTATGGTACTTCGCGATTCTCGCCATGAGTCCGCACAGCCTTGAGTCTGCAATCATGATCCTTGCGCCTCTGCTGGTCTTCGGTTCCATGTTCGCCTTGCCGTTCTTCTTCAACAGCGGGGAGCGAAGCCTGCGCCGTCGGCCCTGGGCTGCCGCCTGGGTCGTCATTGTGGTCGTGGGCGTTTGCACGCTATGGTACGAGGGAAAGATCTCGCCCTGGTCGCCGCGCTTCAACGCGCCGCCGCTTCCCACGTCGATGACTGCCTCCCTCAGTCCCGGTGCGCAGCGCGGGGCCGTGCTCTTTCATGACAAGCGTTGCGAGTCTTGCCACATGGTCGAGGGCTACGGCGGTCTCCGCGGCCCAAACCTCTCCCGCGTTGCAGACCGCCTCACTACCTCGCAGATGGAGTGGCGCATTCTCAACGGCGGTCACAACATGCCGTCCTTCGCGGGAATTCTGAAACCGAACGAAGTCAACGACCTGCTCAGCTTCCTGCATTCCCGCGACCTGCCCAGCGGAACCCAGATCGGTGCGCCCCAATCCTAGTGTCGTTTCATCGGGAGACAACATGAAGTCTCGCAAGATAGAGGATTATGCTTTGATCGGCGACTGCGAGACCGCGGCCCTGGTCAGTCGCGAAGGCTCGATCGACTGGCTTTGCTGGCCCAACTTCTCCTCGCCTGCCGCCTTCGCCGCGCTGCTCGGATCGCCGGAAAACGGGCATTGGACCCTTGCTCCCGACAAGAAGCATGTGGAATTCAAACGCCGCTATCGGCCGCATACGCTGATTCTCGAAACCCTGATGAAGACACGGGAAGGAAGCGTGACCGTCACCGACTTCATGCCCATCCGTGGCCGCCACTCCGACCTGATTCGCAAGGTTCATTGCATGGACGGCAGCGTCAGGATGAACATGGAGCTCTGTCCACGCTTCGACTACGGAAGCACGGTTCCGTGGATCGACTTCTTAGGTGTTTCTGGAGGCGAATCCACCTGGGTCGCCAAGGCCGGCCCGGACCTTGCAGTCCTTCGCACCACGGCATCTGTCATAGAGTCCGCGCCAGGCATCCTCTCTTCGCACTTCACTCTCAAGTCCGGCGAGAGCCAGACCTTCGCTCTCACCTACGGTTGCTCCTACGGATCCGTGCCTTCTCCAGTCGATGTGGATCAAGAGCTTCTCGATACAAATCGCTTCTGGACGGAATGGACCGCGACCAGCAAGTACCAGGGGCAATATAGCGAAGCCGTCGAACGCTCGCTCATCACCTTGAAGGCTTTGACTTACCGTCCTTCCGGCGGCATCGTCGCCGCGCCGACGACCTCGCTTCCAGAGCGTATCGGCGGCCCGCTGAACTGGGATTACCGGTACTGCTGGATCCGCGATGCGACCTTTACTTTGTCTGCCCTCATCGAGGCGGGATACACAGAGGAGGTGATCGCCTGGAAGCAGTGGCTTATTCGCGCAATCGGACAGGACGCCTCTCAAGTGCAGATCATGTACGGTATCTCAGGCGAGCGGCATATCGCCGATTGGGAGGTCTCATGGTTGACAGGCTACAAAGCGTCTATGCCCGTCCGCATCGGAAATGCCGCCCAGCAGCAGATCCAGCAGGACATCTATGGCGAAATCGCCGCGGCCCTCTTTGACGCTCGTGAGGCCGGCATCTCTTGCGAGCCCGAAGAGCTCCGGTTGCAACAGGCGCTTACTGAGCATCTTGCCGAAATCTGGATACAGCCGGGATCAGGCATGTGGGAGGAGCGCGACAAACCCCAGCGCTTTACCTACTCCGGAGTCATGGCTTGGCTTGCCCTTGATCGAGCCGTTAAGAGTATCGAGCTTCATGGGATGAATGGCCCGCTTAAGGAATGGAAGAAGCTGCGTGACGAGATCCATACCGACGTGGCCAAGCACGGCTTCAACACTCACCTCGGAAGCTTCGTCTCGCACTACGGTTCCAAACGCATGGACGCCTCGGTTCTTCTGCTGCCGCTCTTCGGCTTCCTTCCGGCAGACGATCCTCGTATGCTCTCGACCATCAAAGCCCTGGAACAGGAACTCCTCAACGACGGCCTCCTGCTCCGCAACATTCCTCAGAAAAGCAAAGGAAAACAAGGTGCTTTCCTCGCGTGCAGCTTCTGGCTGGTGGAGGTCTACGCCATGACGGGCAGAACCAGGGAGGCAGGCGCGCTCTTCGAGAAGCTTCTCGCCCTGGCGAACGACGTTGGTTTACTTTCGGAAGAGTACGACACCGAGGCTAAGTGCTTGACCGGCAACTTCCCGCAGGCCTTTTCCCACATAGCCCTTGTTCGCGCAGCCATGCGGCTTGCGAACTGCCCGCAGTAAGGGCGGCGACACGGCGGCCAAGCTGGTTCCACGCATACATGCCCGCTACTTTCGTGGCTGTCGGGCGCTGTCTCGCGATCTCCAAAACATTGCCGAAGGAATACAAAGCTAAAGGTTATAGGAACCGTGCTTTGCCGGTTTTCGAACTCCCCGATCACGGGTTGTAGGGTTGTTTGCGGGGGCGTACCGCAGACGTTTTCCCACCCTTCCGATTGAGGAGCTATGCTGATCCCGCCTGCTGTTTCCAGAAATGGTTCTTGCCGGTGTCCACGAGACAAGGATTTGCGCTGCCCTTAGGCAAACGATGGAGGCATGGCTTTGTGCGCATAAAACTTCGATGTGCGAGAGCGACGGGGCATCGCGATGAGTGCCATTCGCGAACTGACCTTTGTGCCGAAAGGTGGAGGGCGCCTGCCGCTGCCGGATCGGTGCAGTCTTGATCTTTCCTGCTTTGAAGTGCCCGAGGTACAAGACGCACTGGCTACCGCCATCGAAGAAATACTCTACGTCGTCACGTTTCCGGGATTGAGTTGCAGGCGTTGGACGGCGTGACAGTCACCTCGGACTGCCGTGCGGCTGCGTGCGCCCTGCAAGACCTTCCCCAGGGCCAGTTTCCGTTAGAGATGAACCCCCAGCCGAGGTCATGGAGATGGCACGAACGGCTGCGGCCCGGCGCGAGGGAGACCTGCGTTTCCATATAGTGTTGCGCCGCGGCCTGGCGTTGTCGATACTTTCTCCGGAGCCGGAGATGCAGCGGTTGGCGCTGGGCTGCATCGCCCACGAAGCCGCGCATGTGGAGCATGAGAGCCATCTCTACCGGATGTTTCCCGACAGCTATGGAAAGCCGCTTGAGTGCGGCAACCGGTCGCGTCAGAGCTTTTTGAAGGCGATGGATGTCTGGAGCGAATATGCTGCTTGCCGGTTTTCGGCGACGTCCAAGATTGTCGGGGTAGGTCCGATTGAATACCTGCAGCAGTGGCGCATCGCGCTGGCCAAAGACGAACTACGGCGAGGGACGAGTAGCGTCGGCGAGATAGCACTGGCGATCCGTTTCCTGTCTGGCAGTGCATTCAGCACGGCGTTCACACGCACTGTGGGCTGCTCACCAAGGCATTTCATGGGCAAAGATTAGTACCGCCCAGTCGCTTGTCGGAAGCAGACAGTTGTCCGGGCGTGTTCAAGGAGTAGTTTGTCCGACGCCAGGTACTCCGATACCGCGATTCGGCTCTAAACCGGTAAACATAGTCCAGTTTCCCCGGGGGAAAACATCGATGATCCAAAGCGCCTTCTCGGAAACTTTCGCTTTCATTATTAGACCGCCCAGCCCTCATCTTTCTTGCGTGCCCCAGTCTGTGCTGAAGACAACACGTCCTGGATCAGCTTCGATAAGTGCGCCGCGTGTTGGAAATCCGGAACAGTCGAGGTCCTGAAGATGATGTCATTGCGAAGAGCTGCATACGTCGCAGCCACATTGGCGGCCTCGGCTGGAAGCGCGGCGACTTCACCCTCGTCTACCTTCTGAAGCTTGCCATGTAGGGACAATGTGAGCTTGCCGGACTGAAATCCTCGCATAGCTCCGCCCTCCAGCACCAGATCACCATTCTCTCCTGTCACCTCCATGCGAAACGGCACCACTTCAGGGGGACGACCACCGGCCACTTCGATTGATAGGGCGACATCGTCCCGGCCGCGAGCCTGAACAAGGAGATGGTCCGGCGTTGAACGAACCTGTTGCACCGGAGGATCGCCGACTTGAATGTTGGGGAACTGGGTCGTGGTCAGGGCTGTCAGGTCCGCCCATGGGCCGAGGAGAGCGATCGCGAAGTCGATTGTGTGGGCGCCTTGAATGGTCACAAGCGTTACGCCGTTCTCGGCATCTTCCGCAAAGGCCATGGCTGCTTCCACCTGCGGTCCGAAGGCGACCGTGGTGGAGAGGACGCGTGCGCTCAACAGACGACCAATGGCTCCGGAGGCGACCAGCTCGCGCGCCCCCAGAAGCGCAGGGTTGAGGCGTGTTTGCAGGCCAATGGCGACGTGAACCTTTGCTGCCTCCGCGGCCTTCGCCAATTCCTCTGTCTCGGCGAGATTGCGTCCGAGCGGCCATTCGCAGTAGATGTGTTTGCCTGCGGCAAGCGCTGCCAGCACCAGATCGCAATGATCGGGAACTTTCACGGCGATCGTAACAAGATCGACGTTCGGGTCCTGAATCAGGTCTTTGCCATCAGCGTAGCCCGCTTTCGCGCCAAAGGCTCTTGCGGCAGCGTCCGCCTTCGCCTGGCTGCCTGAAGCGACGGCGACGAGTTCCATGCCGGCAAGATGCCGGATAGCCGGAATGTGCGCAAGCTTTGCCCATCCGCGCTCCGCGCTGGCGCCAATGATTCCTACACCGATTGTTTTCGCCACGTTCATCACCTTTACATCTGACGCATTCGATGCCGACAACCTTGTCGGACTTTTTTCACCTGGCGGCGCGCGGGCAACAGGATCATAGGCCCGCATCGCTGTCTAGACCGCCTCTATGCCACCATCGACGAAGAGCTCTACTCCGGCCACAAAGCTTGAATCCTCAGAGGCGAGGAATACCGCTGCCTTCGCGATATCGCTGCCTTGGCCGATTCGACCGAGCGGCACCATGTTGGTCACGTATTCTCGTATCTCTTTAACGCTGCCGAGCGTTGAAGCATTGCCTGACGTGTCGATCGGCCCCGGGCTGATCACGTTGATGCGAGGACCGACGCCCTTCAGCTCCGCCGTGAAAGTGCGCGCAAAGCTCCTGACGGCAGCTTTCGTCGCTCCATACACAGCCATACCCGGAAAACCTGAGCTGCCGATGAACGAACCGTTGAGAATGATGGAGCCGTTCTTATCCATCAACTGGATGGCCTTTTGAATCGTGAAGAACACGCCCTTGGCATTTATATCCGCACATTGGTCGTAAAACTCTTCCGTGACTTTGTCGTAAGGCATCTGCTCATAGATGCCGGCATTGGCAAATACCACGTCGAGCCTGCCTTTCTTTTCCTTGATCTCGGCATACATACGTTCCAGGTCTTCGACTTTGCCAGCGTCAGCCTGAATGGCCGCCGACCTCTCTCCCAGACTCTTGACGGCCTGGTCGAGCGTCGTCTTTCGACGGCCTGTGATGAAGACAAATGCGCCCTCGTTAATGAACTCCTTCGCTGTGTCGAAGCCCATGCCTTCGCTTCCGCCTGTAATCAGTGCGATCTTGCCATCCAGTTTGCCCATTCGTCACGCTCCGTTGCTTATGTCGATCTGGATGTCAGATGAGCTTGATCTGCCGACCGAATTGAACGATCCGCCTGAAGTATTGCCTATTCCTACGAATCGCTGGATCGTGCGCATTGCCGCGGCGTCCAATAGACGAAGCTTAGAAGAGGATCTCAATGGAAAAAGCGGCTCGGCTTGCAGAAATTATTCAAGGGCAATGCCATGGGGACGGCTCTCACGAGACCGCGATCAGTGGCCTCTTTCTTACCCGATACTCCACAACAGAGGTTCCGCGTACGTCGGTCAACCAAGCGGTTTTCTGTGTGGTTGCACAAGGGTCCAAGTCGACATTGCTCAACGATCAACGTTTCGTCTATGACCCTGACAAGTACCTGCTCGTCTCCTTGGACCTGCCATTGGTGGGCCAGATCGAGCAAGCCAGCCGGGCAAAACCCTTCCTTGGGCTGAGTTTGGTGCTTGATCTTGAAGAGATTAGTTCGCTCATGCGCGAAACAGATCTTCCACGAGAGATCGCTCCGCCGCTGCGTCCAGGTCTGATGGTGGGTTCGATGGACGATGATCTGATGGATGCAGTAGTCCGGCTCACCGAGCTGCTCAGAAAGCCCGCACAGATCCCTGTGCTCGCACCGCTCATACGGCGCGAGATCTTCTACAAACTCTTACTCAGTGAGCAAGGCGGCTTATTGCGCCGCATAGCGGCCGACAGCGGAAAGGTGCAGCGCGTCGCGGCTGGTCTTGCATGGCTCAAACGAAATCTTGACCGACCCATCCGCATGGAAGAGCTCGCACGCGAGATGCGGATGAGCCCATCAGCCATGCATAGCTGGTTTCGCGCCGTCACCTCCATGAGCCCGCTTCAGTACCAGAAACAGTTGCGGCTCCAGGAGGCTCGCCGTATCCTCCTCTCGGAGTCCCTCGACGCAGGTACGGCGAGTCGCCGGGTGGGATATGAAAGCGCCTCGCAGTTCAGCCGGGAGTATCGGCGTTTCTTCGGAAATCCTCCGATGCAGGACATCGAGCATCTCCGCGCCCGTGTGGCCTTATAGGGCTCCGGCTTGAGAATGAGAGTCATCTCCGGCTAATTCAGCCACTGTCTCTGTACAGGGTAAATCCGTCGCAACGCTCGTGCGCCGTCAGGAGTTATGTCGAAGCCACCCCGACAATCTGATGAATGTGACTACAACCCTCGGCGAGATCCAGCAGACAATCGGCAAGGTCGCGAAACTGAAGACCCCACGTAAGCTTGGGTCGGGCACCTGCTTGAATGCGATAACCCATTTTGCGGTTCCCCTCTCGCAGATGAGGTGGACGCACGACCGTCCAATTCGTATCGCTGGTCGACAGGGCGCTTTCCATCGCACGCGCATCCGCGAGTCTATCCGCCATCATCGTCTTGAGCACAAGGACCAAGGGGTTGTAACTGGGATAAAGCAGAGCGCCAGAAATGACCAGGTAGCGCTTTTGCTCCGTTTGCTGCATGGCAGCGAGGATGGCTTTGGCCGCATCTCGTACCAGCCATGGACTTCCACCCGGCCGGTGACCAAGGCAGGAAATAACCGCATCGTGCTCAGGAAGCAGAGTCAAGAGATCCTCCGCGCGGCAGGGGTCTCCGATCACCGTCGTGAGGCCTTTTTGGTCGCCGAGCGAAGCATTGCGAACCATAGCCGTTACGTTATGGCCTCTCTCAAGCGCCTGTGCTGCTACGTGCTGTCCAGCGCGGCCGGTAGCTCCGACGATAAGTAAACGCATATGTACCTCTTTCTTTTGGGTCAGTAAGGGCTGAAGTCCAGCGGGCTCAAGGAGCATGCGCCGGCTGATCTCCCATTACGTCGCCGTCATGAGAGCATTGACACTGCGGGCGAGGCGATCCGCGCCGCACTAAGCAGCGCGACGAACTCGGAGCGTACATCGCTGTAGCCGGGCTCGACCATCGTTGTCATAAGAGCAAGTATGAACTCGATAAACCAGGAAAGTGATTGTGAGCTGGCCCGCCACGACCCAACTCACGGCTCGAAAGTTTGCGTCAAAGACCGCCGACTGGACCGGCTTTACCGGCCCATAAATTATCATCCGTCAAAAACTTACTGGTTTTACCGTCCCATGGGCATCGAAGAGGTCATCGGTTCGATCGCGATCAGGTCCACCAGTTCATCCATATACGGCGTTCGCTTTACACAGGTCGTGCTCGTTGCCAACCGAAGAAGTTTTGCGCCTTTACGATCAGGACGGCGGCGGACCGATGAGTCGCTTTGATCAGCGCACGGAAAAGATACTGAACGCAGCCAGTGCGTTGTTCAACCGGCATGGTCTGCGGGATGCGACGCTTGGCGTGATCGCGGCGGAGATCGGGTTGAATCTCAAGAGCCTGCGCTACTACTTTCAGCGGCGCGAGGACCTGGTGGCCGCGGTGTTCCTGCGCTCGATTGATCTGCATCAACAGCTGGCGCGGGAGGCGCTTGCCAAAGATGGGATTGAGGCGAGGATACGGCGCTTTGTGCAGAGCTACTTTGAGTTGCTCGCCGCGGTGCGCCTGGGCAGCCGGCCTGAGTTCGTCTACTTCGGCGATCTGCGTGCACTGACCGCGCCTCACTCCGACGTGGTGTGGCCTGCGTACAGCCGCATGTTCAAGTCGATTCGACGACTCTTACAGACGCCGGAGGTCCGCTGGGATTCGGCTCGGCTGAATGCAGCCGCGCACATGCTTCTGTCGCAGTTGCTTTGGACGCCGGTCTGGACCGAGGATTATTTTCCGCAGGACTTCGGTTTGATCACGCGGGCGTTTGGGGACATTCTGCTTGACGGGATTGCTTCTGGACAGGTTGATCTGTCGCACTTCGCGGCCTCGCAGGTGCTGCCGGTGAAGGAAGAAGATCGCCTTTCGCAGGGAACGTTTCTGAGAACGGCGACCTCGCTGATCAACCGCTGCGGCTATCGCGGCGCTGCAGTCGACCGCATATCAGCCGAGCTAAACGTGACCAAGGGAGCGTTTTACCACCACAACGAGACGCGGGACGAGCTGGTGGTCGCCTGCTTCGAACACAGCTTTGCGCGTGTGCGCGAGGCGCAGGACGCCGCGATGGCGAGTGAGTCCGATGGGGTCTCACGGGTCGCGGCGGCGGCAGTGGCGCTGGTCCGGCGGCAGATGATTGATAACGGGACCTTGCTACGCACGGCGGCTCTTACTTCGATAGGTCCCGAACTGCGCATGAAGATGGCGGGACAGATGTCGCGGCTTACACTGCGCTTCAGCAATATGTTGAACGATGGGTTGATCGATGGCTCGGTACGGGCCTGCAACCTTCGCGTCGCGGCGGAGATGACGACGGCGATGATCAACTCGTCGGAAGAGTTGAGCCGCTGGGTGAAGGCGGCTACAGTAGACAATGCCGCGGAGCTGTATGTTCGTCCCCTGCTGACCGGCCTGCGGGCCTTTGTGGAGGAGCGGTAGCGGTTCGGCCGTGTGGATGCAGCGGTTTGGTTTGCGGTCATGCAGAATGTCTTAGATCGTTTGCGGAACTCAGCAAATACAGATATATTTTCCATACTCATTTTCTTATTCGTTGAGAGATGACAGAACATCAGGAGCAGGCATGGCGGAAGCAGTGATTGTATCGACGGCGCGGACGCCGATCGGAAAGGCGTATCGCGGCGCCTTCAACGATACCCAGGGACAGGCGCTGGCGGGGTTTGCGATTGGGGAGGCGGTGCGGCGCGCGGGCGTTGCGGTGGAGGAGGTGGAGGACGTGGTGATGGGCTGCGCGATGCAGCAGGGGTCGACGGGCTTCAACGTGGCTCGCCAGGGCGCGCTGTGGGCGGGACTGCCGGATAGCGTTCCGGGGATGACAGTAGATCGGCAGTGCGGCTCCGGTCTGATGGCGATTGCAACCGTTGCTAAGGGCATCATGAGCGGAGAACTGCGCGTCGGGGTGGCCGGCGGCGTCGAGTCGATCTCGCTGGTGCAGAACGAGCATGCGAACACGTATCGTGCGGGCGATCCTAAGCTGAAGGCCGAGAATCCGGCACTGTACATGGCGATGATTGAGACTGCGGAGATCGTTGCCAGCCGCTATGGGATCAGCCGCAGGGCGCAGGACGAGTACGCGCTGCAATCGCAGCAGCGCACTGCCGAGGCGCAAGCGGCGGGACGCTTCGATGCGGAGCTGATGACGATTACGACGATGATGAATCAGGTGGATAAGGCAACCGGGCAGGTCAGCAAGCGGGAGGTGACGATCGGGCGCGACGAAGGCAATCGGCCGCAGACCACACTGGAAGATCTGTCGAAGTTGAAGCCGGTGTTCGCCGACGGGCAGAAGGTGAAGCAGGGCGAATTTATTACGGCGGGCAATGCTTCGCAGCTATCGGATGGCGCGGCGGCTGTGGTGCTGATGGAGCGCGGCGAGGCCGAACGCCGCGGGCTGCAGCCGCTGGGGGCCTACCGTGGTCTGGCGGTTGCGGGGTGCGCGCCTGACGAGATGGGAATCGGTCCGATCTATGCGATTCCGAAGCTGCTGGAGAAGCATGGACTCACGATCAAGGACATCGACCTCTGGGAGTTGAACGAGGCGTTCGCCAGCCAGACGGTCTATTGCCGCGATTTTCTTGGGATTCCGAACGACCGGCTGAACGTCTCCGGCGGCGCGATCTCGATCGGGCATCCCTATGGCATGTCGGGCGCGCGAATGACAGCGCACATTCTGCATGAGGGAAAGCGGCGTGGAGCGCGCTGGGGTGTCGTGACCATGTGCATGGGCGGCGGCATGGGAGGAGCGGGGTTGTTCGAGATTCTTTAGGCGAACCTTCCCGGGCGATATGACCTTCGACGATCTCTTTGCATTGACGCCCTCCGGCACTGGCCGATGGACTGCGCCTGGCGCTCCTGGCACCGATGAGCGCATGGTCTTTGGCGGCCTTGTGATCGGTCAGGCGATCGTGGCGGCCTCGTGGCAGACCAGGCGTTGCCATTCGCTGCACGCGTTCTTTATCGGCCCGGGAGAGAAGCAGGTGCCGTTCGAAATTGCGGTGGAGCGCACGCGCGATGGAGGCAGCTTTTCGACGCGCCAGATTCAGATCCATCAGGGCGAGCGGATTCTGCTTGCAGGGTATAGCTCGCACCACGACGGCAACGCGGGACCGGAACATCAGATTTCGATGCCCGAGGCTCCTCCGCCCGACAGCGTCGAGGATTTTTCCATTACGCGCAATCGGCATGCGGAGCAGCTTGGCAAGCCGCGGCGACAGTACCTCGCCGACTTGATGCTCGATGTTCGACCGGTGGAGCTGGCGGCGGCGGAACGAGTGGGCGCGGAGACGGTGCAGGCGATCTGGTTTCGGTCTCGTGGGGCGATCGTGGGCGATCAGAGCGTGCATCAAGCCGCGATAGGATTTGCTTCGGACGTGGGATTAGTCCGGGTTGGGCTGCTTCGTCATGCGGGGGCCTACGGACAGGTGCAGACGGCGAGCCTCGATCACAGCATCTGGTTTCATCGCGAGGCTGCGGCGGACGACTGGATGCTGCACGTCATGCGTTCCCCGGTTGCGAGAAACGGGCGGGGTCTCTCCGAGGCTTCGGTATTTACACGCGAAGGCGAACTCGTGGCGAGCGTGTCGCAAGAGTTTCTTGCTCGCAGCAGCAGACCTAAACCCAGCAGCTGATTTTGAGGAGCGACTCATGTCGATTGATCTGAAGGGACGTGTGGCCATTGTGACGGGCGCCGGCGGTGGTCTAGGCCGGGCACACGCGCTGCTGCTGGCACGGCGCGGCGCAAAGCTGGTGGTGAACGATCTGGGCGGTGGAGCCGGCGGCGGCAAAGGGTCGCCCACGGCAGCCGAAGCTGTTGCCAACGAGATTGTCGCTGCAGGCGGTGAGGCGATCGCCAACGCAGCTTCGGTGGCAGACCGCGAACAGGTGCAAGCGATGGTGGCGGAGGCGATGGAACGTTGGGGCCGCGTGGACATTCTCGTCAACAATGCGGGCATTCTGCGCGACAAGACGTTCGCAAAGATGGACATGGAGGACTTCCGCGCTGTGATCGACGTTCACCTGATGGGTTCGGTGTATTGCACGAAGGCAGTGTGGGAGATTATGCGCGCGCAGAACTACGGGCGAATTGTGATGACGACGTCCTCGACGGGCCTCTACGGCAACTTCGGACAGAGCAACTACGGGGCTGCCAAGATGGCGCTGGTGGGATTGATGCAGACGCTCTCGCTGGAGGGCAAGAAGAACAATATCCATGTGAACTGCATCGCGCCTACGGCGGCGACACGCATGATGGAAGGCTTAATGCCGGCGGAGATCCTCGACAGGCTCAAACCCGAGCTGGTCAGTCCCGGCGTGCTTGCCCTGGTGGCAGAGAACGCGCCGACGCGAACGATTCTGTGTGCCGGCGGCGGCAGCTTCGAGCAAGCTTACATCACACTGACTCAGGGCATTCATGTCGGCCAGAGCGAGGACGCCGGCGAGCAGGTGGCGGCGGCCTGGAAGGAGATCGGTGACGCCACAGGCGCCACGGTTCCTGAAAGCTCCGGGGCGCAAGGCAAGAGAGAACTTGGGAAGGCGGGGTTCGTAGTTGCGGAGCCTTAGAACTTGTCCGGAAACTAAGGAAAACAAGACTGTCGATGGCGAAGACGCAAGAGGCAGAGACGAAATGCGGGGATTTCTCCACTCCACCGCGCGATGCGTCCACGCGGTTCCGGTCAGAGGACGCACTTTCCAAATGATTGGACAGGTTCTTAAGGCTTGCTCACGACTCTATGACGACGGCAGGGATCGAAGCCTTCCACGGAAGGTCTGATTAAAGTTGGGAAGGACTCTAGTCGACCGGCTGCTGTGCGCAAATGAGCTGCAGTTCACGCTTGAGGATCTTTCCGATGGCGTTTCGCGGCATCTCTGCGAGGATGCGTATGTCGGCAAGACGCTGCATCTTGCCCAGCTTTGAGTTTGCCCATTCTTTCAATTCTTTCGCCGAAACCTGAGCGGTGTCATGCAGGGTGACGAAGCCTACCGGTGTTTCTCCCCACCTTTGCGAGGGTGCTCCGATCACCGCAGCCTCGCACACCGCTGGATGCGCTCGGAGGACCGCTTCGAGGTCGCTGGGATAGATGTTCAGGCCGCCTGAGATGATCATCTCCTTCTTGCGTCCGATGAGCGTGAAGAAGCCTTCCGTATCGATTCGGCCTACGTCGCCGGTGCGAATGAAGCGGTCTCCCTCCGGGCTGTACCACTCGGCGTCGCTCGTCTTGCCGGGCTGATTGTGGTAGCCCGTCATCATCACGCTCGACCGCCCGACCACCTCCCCTGCCTGCCCTCGCGGAAGCTCCCGTCCCTGCTCGTCGATCACGCGCATGTCGTTTCCTTCGATCGGCTGACCGACGGTGTGCAGTTTGTCGGGATGCTCGTGGGCGACCAGCATGCAGGTTCCGCCGCCTTCGGTCATGCCGAAATATTCGATGAGACCGCCGGGCCAGCGCGCCAGCACCTCCGCCTTAAGCTCCGCCGAAAAGGGCGCCGAGGTTGCGTACTTAAGCTGGTAGCTTGACAGGTCGAAGTTGTCGAAGTCAGGCACGTCCAGAATACGGCGATACTGAACCGGCACGAGCATGGCCACGTTGACGCGGTGGCGCTGGCTGAGCTCGAGAAAGGAGCGCGCATCGAATCGCGGCATCAACACGACGGTTCCTCCGCCAGCGAGAGCAGGCAGCAGGCTGACCAGTGTCGTGTTGGAGTAGAGCGGCGTCGAGAGGATCGCGATCGCGTCCGGACCATAGCCCGGCGGGTCGAGCAGATGAAGCTGCTGCCAGCGCATGGAATGCGGCTGAACGATGCCCTTGGGAGTGCCGGTAGTGCCGGACGAATAGATGATGTTGAACGGATCCAGGGGCCGGATGGCGACAGGAGTTGGCCGGGCGCCTTCCGGCGGGAGCCAGTCGCGCAGGGGCTCACCGTCTACGCCGTTTTCAAGAGCGATGCGATGAGCTGTGAACCGCCTGGATACAAGTTCGAATGCGAGACTGCCGGTTTGATCGAGAAAGAGGTGGGTCGCGCCGCTGTCGCCGAGCATGCTCAGTAACTGGTCAGGGGTTGCGGACGGGGAAAGCGGCGACACAGCGGCTCCCGTTCTAAGGACGCCGAGATAGACGGCGATGTACGGCATCGAGGTTGCCGCGCAGATGGCTACAACGCCTCGCGGTCCTACCTGCTCCTGCTGCAGTGCGGTAGCGATGCGATCGGCCAGATCATCCAACTGCTGGTAGCTGAGACGGTCTTCTCCGCAGATCAAGGCGGTTTTCTGCGGATGCACGCGCACCTGCAAGCGTACTAGGTCGGCGAAGACGCCGAAGGGCTGTTCGACGTACCGTCGAATCTCCGCGGACAGATCGGCCTGTTCCATGAACGTCAACTTGTTTGCTCCGTCAGACAATTGAGAACGCCGGTATGTCTTCGACAGGTTCTTGAGTCAGTATCTTAGCGAATATTGCACGAAGTCAAATGGGAACTCTTCGCAAACCCGTTTCACGTATCTGAGACATAGGGTATGTCCGGTCACAACGGGCTGCGTCCGGCAGTTTTGCTCGATTCCGTTGCCGACATGGCGGTCGTCATCCTTGGCTCGCTGTGCGCGGGGTGAGGCTTGCCTGCATGGCGTGGCGATTAGAGACCGGCCGGTCTCTCATAGAAGAGCGAGACCCGGCCACCGTCGACGACTAGGTCGTGACAATTGATGTAGCTGCCTTCGTCGCTCGCGAGATAGACGGCGGCTTGTGCTATGTCCTCGCCGAGGCCCTGGCGGGGAAGAGGGGTGGCGCGGGCGAGGCTGCCTTCGAGCTTGGCCTGCTTGCGTTGGTTCTCCTCGTCGCTTAGGGTGCGGGCGCGCTCGGAGCCTCCCCAGAAGATGGGCGTGGCGATTGCGCCGGGCGAGATGGCGTTGACGCGGATGCCGGAGGGACCGAGCTCGACGCCGGCGAGGCGCGTGAGATGACTGACGGCGGCCTTAGCGGCGGAGTAGAGATAGCCTCCCTGCCCGGAGCGATGGGCGGCGATGCTGGAGTTGTTGATGATGCTTCCGCTCGCTTGCGGCTTCATGACGCGGGCGGCGTGTTTGATACCGAAGACAACGCTGCCCAGCAGAAGCTTCATGCTGTAGTCGAAGTCCTCCTCGGTAACGGTTTCGATGGTGCCGCGGCTGGGCGCGCCGGCGTTGTTGAAGAGGCAGTCGAGGCGACCGAAGCGGGAGACGGCGGTGTCGACCAGGCCGGCGATTTCGGCTTCGTGGAGGATGTCGGCGCGCTGGAAGACGGCGGAGTTACCGAGGAAGCGGACGAGGGCTTCGCCAGTCTCGACGCTGCGTCCGGCGAGCACCAGAAGCGCCCCCTCAGCGGCGAAGCGCTTTGCCGTGGCCTCGCCGATGCCGCTGGTCGCTCCAGTAATGATGGCGACTTTGCCTGTGAGACGACTTCCCATGTGCCGTTCTCCTCGTCCTAGATCCTAGTGTTGTGATCCTAGTGTTGTCAGAATTACCGTACGCAGTCTACTTTACTGGCCACGGTGCGTAATTGACCCGGCGGCAGGTCCGGCTTCCGGTTCCGCTGAATTGTAACGTATTTCGAATCGCAGACGAATGCGTATGTAAAGCCGAGCGCGAAGCGAAGAGCCGTGGAGGTCTGAACATCCGCCTGAGCTATTGGTTGAGCAATAGGGAGATAAGGCAGGGTGTTGCGATGGAACGAACCTGTTCGATCTTGAGAACTATGGTATGCTCCCGGGAGGCAGAACGATCAAGACCGTTTCAGCACACAATGATAACCGGCCGGCGGTGCAAACAAAGGGAGAGAACGATGGGGAAAAATAAACTTGCACGAGTGTTGTGCGGAGTGCTCGCGGCGTGCGCGGTGGCAGCAGTGGCAGGGCATGGGCAGACATTGGCCGAGTCCAGCGCCGAGACCCGCTTTCAGCTTGATTGCCATGTTCCGGATGCGGCGCTCCAGGCGCTGTTGCCGGCGGGGTTCAGCTCAAGCGTGGCTGCCAAAGGACCGGCGAAGGATGCGAATCTGCGGGTGGTATTTATCGACCGCATTACGGTCACTGGTCCGGATGGCAAGGCGGCCGGGACGGGTTCCAGCCAGCTTGTATATCTGGTCGCGTCGGTGAAGGATGCGAACGGCGCGGATGCACAACTGGTGATTGGCGGCATGAGCGACAATCAGGCGGACGCGGCGGGTCCGTTCGGGGTCTACCTGCCGGCTTCCACGCACACGATGCGTCGCTCGGTTTCGAGCGGAACGGGGCCGGTGATCGAATCGCAGGATTGGGAGTTCGCGGCGCCGAGCGGTGAGCATCTGGAGATGCACATCCGATTCGAGCGGGGGGTAGGGTTCAAGATCGGACCTTCTGAAGTGAAATTCTATTCGGCGAAGAACCCGAGTTTTTACCAGATTTCCAAGGAGGAAGAGCGGTTGGATATTCTGAGGAATGTGACGATCACTCCTCCGGACCGGGTGAAGGAGTTTTCGTTCAAGGCTGCGGGCGGCAGCTACGCGAAGTTGTTCGATGGCAAGGAAAAGCTTCTGAGCTGGGACAATATCTTGTGGATGAACCGCTTGGTGATGCTGCCTTAGAGCCTGTGTAAGAACTGCGGAGCGACTTGTGCTTGGGACAGCAAGCAAAGCCGAAATGCGGGGATTTCTCCGCTCCGCCGCGCGATAAAACCACGCGGCTCCGGTCGAAATGACGACTTCCTGAGAGTTCCTAAACACGTTTTTAGAGGCAGTGGCCAGATGGGTGCAGCGACGCTTTCCGCGTTATTGGACCTGTAGCCTTGCGTCGCGACGCGCGATGTCGGCCGTCATAGTGCGCGAGCCGAGAAAGAGGACGACCGCCAGCACGACGGAGAGGATCGGCATGACCAGCATGGCCTGCTGCAGACCGGCTCCTCGAAATGCCTCGATGCTGGCGGCGCCCGCCGCGTGCATGGCGCGCCTAGCCAAGATGTCGCTGAGTCCACCCGTCAGCAGCGGCCCGAACGACGCGCCGCACAGATACATGGCCATGAAGTAGACCGACATGGTGAAGCCGCGCTGGTTGGGAGCGACGATGTCCTGAATCGAGGAGTAGACAAAACCGTAATAGGTATTGAATGCCGCGTAGCCGACGGCCATGGCAATGAGGGCCGAGGGCGCGAAACCGAGGGGCTGCCGGATAGCGAAGAACATGATGGGTGCGCTGAGGAGCGCGACGATCGCGGCCATCCAGAGGCGGGCGCTGCGAGCGTGGTTAGGCACCCGGTCGCCGAGGTAGCCGCCGAGCAGGCCGCCGCAGACTCCGCCGATGAGATAGACGATGCCGCTCGAGACGCCGGCGCGGGCGAGGGAGTAGCCATGGACGCGCGTCATGAAGGCCGGCAGGAAGGTGGCGAGCGCGTACATGTTGAAGTTGAACAGGGCGCCCGAGAAGATGATCCACCATAGGGTGGGGATGCGGAGAATGACGGCGATCGAATTTTTGGTGTTCGCCGCAGGCGCCTTTTCGGATGCGCCGCGGACAGGCTCCTTCACCAGCAGCAGCAGCGGTACCAGCAGGAGGGCAGGCGCTGCCGCGCTGACGAGCGCTGTGCGCCAGCCCCAGAACTGCGCGATCGGGCCGCACAACAGAAAACTAAGCGCGCCGCCGACGGGTACGCCCAACATGAAGAGCGATAGGACGCGAGCGCGGCGCTTGGGCGGAAAGAGGTCGCCGATCCAACTGGTTCCGACCGGTCCGCAGACTGCCTCGCCTATGCCGACGCCCAGTCGGGTGAACAACAGGAAGGTGAAGCCGACGGCCAGACCCGATGCGGCGGTGAGCGCAGACCAGACAGTGACGCCGATGGCGAGCAGCTTCTTGCGGCTCCAGACATCGGCAAGCCGGCCAAGTGGCAGACCGACGAGTGCGTAGACCCAGACGAAGAGGCTGCCCATCAGCCCGATCATCGTGTCGGACAGGCCGAATTCTTTTCGAATGGGTTCGAGAAGTGCTCCGGGCGCCTGCCGGTCGTAGAAGTTCAGAAGATTGATGCCGCACAGCACAAGCACAGTGAGCATCGTGTTGTTGCGGGATTGAGGATTATTCTGACTCAAAGCAGGGACGATACTATCATCGCAAGTTTGCAGCTGTCTCGGCTGGCCGGGCAAAGAGTACAGATTATTGTTGAGTGAAGCTAGACAGTTGCTGCGTCGTGAGCTATCTGGGCAGAGGGAAGCCGTTCATGCAGACCACGGTGCGGTCTGCGTCCGCGGGGGCTGCGTGAGCCTCACCGAGGTTGGCCGTACAAAGCATGTCGCCTTTGACGACGAGGCTGGTGTTGTTGTCGAGCGCCGCGTTGCGTTGGGACGCGATCAGGATGCGTTGCGATCCATCGGGCGAAAGCACCCAGATCTGGTTGAGCGTGATCTCGGAGAGATAGATGTTTCCTTTGGAATCGAGTTCAACGCCATCGAGGACGGAGAATCCCGACGCGAGCGGCACCGGCTCGCCGGCGGTCCCGTCGTCCTGAATGGGGATGCGGAGCAGCATGGGCTCTCCATCCGTGACGGCATAGATATTTTTCCCGTAGGCATCGAGCACAAGATCGTTGACGCCCAGCGGCGCACCAGAGTAGGGCCGGGAGGACCAGTTCAAGAGAGGGCTTGCCGACCAGAGGGCGACCTTGCTGCCGTCGGGAGAGATCTTCCAGATGCCGGAGTAGGTGAGGTCGGTCATGTAGACGTTGCCTTTGGCGTCGATGGCCACGTCGTCGGGAAAACAGAAGGGCCAGCCTTGCGCTCTGGTAGCGAGGGCGGTCACCTTCCGGGTCTTCGCGTCTATTTTGTACACACCGGAGCGGGTGACGGTCGCGTCCCGGCAGGCTGGATGGAAGGGGTTGGAGAGGTCTTCTGCGTCGTACTTCGAATGAGCTTTGTAGTCGACGTAGATGTTGTTGTCTTGATCCAGACTGAGTCCTATGAGATCTCCCTTGCCGCTCTCTTGCTGCGACGGAACCCAGGCGACATGATCGTAGCTCCCGTCTTCCTTGAGCATGACGACTTCGCCACGGTGGAAGAGGGAGGCGAAGAGGTTGCCGTGTGAGTCGATGCCGAGACCCTCGGGCGTGTCGGGGAGCTTCGTCATGGTCCAAGCCTTGAACTGAGCCCGCGCCGGAGTGAAAGCGCCGGCGAAGAGGAAGGCGCAACCGAGTAGACATAGCAGTGACCTGAGAGGCCTCTCTTTGCGTGGGGCGAACAATATCTAGGTTCCTCCTCGTTATTTTGTGAAGTTCGCGCGATCTGCTCACTGGGCTAAAGCGGCCGAAAGCGAGCTGCCGCCGGGGAAAATTATGCACTTCGACTATGAAGATCGTCGCGCGCGAGGGATATACTGGCGCAGTGTGTGCCGCGAAGCCATCTGCTGTCAATGGAAATGACGCGCCGATCAGCATTGGCGCTGTGATGCAGCAATCCGGGGTAGCTCGCCAGACGATTCACTATTACGTTCGCATCGGCCTGCTGCCGAAGCCGCATCGGACCAGCCGCACCTACGCGTTGTATCCGCGAGAGACCGTAGATCTGCTGAAGGCGATCAAGGAATGTCAGGATGTGTTGCGGCTGTCTCTGGAGGAGATCGGCGGGATTATCCGCAACGCGCAGTACGACGCGCGGCGTGTCCGCAGCGAACTGGAAGACTTCAAGGAGAACGTTGCTCCCAATCCGCGGACGGTAGCGTCGCGGGTACCATTTCTGACGGCCGACCAGCTTTTGGCAACCCTGCAGCCGACGCCTCCCGAGGGCTGGCTCGAGGAGCTGTGCCGGTGCGAGCTGATTCACGTACGGGGTAATCGATTTCCGCCGGATACGGCCGGTCTGATTCGAAGCATTTGGAAGCTGTGCCAGCTCGGCATCAAGCTTGAAGATATGCGTCCGGTGGCGGAGCGGATTGAGAAAGAGACGGAGGCGGAGCTGGTCGAGTTTCGCAGCGCGATCGATCCTAGCCACACCGCCCGCGGGGACTATGCCACGGCTCTGCGGGCGCTCGACGCGTTCGACCAGTTTGCGCACTGGAGCCGGAGGGAGTCGCTTTGGGTTGCCTTCAGCGCGGAGACATACCGCTCGACGCACTTATTCGTCGGGCCTAATCGAAAGCACGTCCTGCCCAGCGAGACGTTTCTGTCGGAGATGGGGCTGAACCGCGAGATCGACCGGCTTTTGAATGGGCTGGACCGCAGCCCGCAAAATCGCAAGGCGCTGTCGGATCTGGCGCGCGCGTACTATCTGCGGTCGGACTGGTTCAATCTGTACGGAGTCAGCACCAAGATCCTACAGCTCGATCCTGCGAATATCCGCGCCACCGCCGACGTCAGCCGATCGTTATTTTATCTGGGCGATATTGACCAATCCATCGATCTGCTGGAGCGGCGGCTGCGAACCGGCAGCGACCCGCTGCTGAAGTTCCGTCTGGGACAGAGTTTGCTGCTGCAGGCCAAGGATGCGAGCCTGTCCGAGCTGCTGTCGGCGGTGCGAAGGAAGCAACAGCTTGCGGCGGAGGCTCTGCATGAAGCGCGCGAACTGCCCGGCATACGGCGTTGGATTCTGCTGGACAGCGCACTCGATAATCTTACGGTCTCCGATCCTTTGCAGCTGAATCAGCCGACGATAGAAGAACTGGAAAAGCTGCTCCGAGAGTATGAATCGATTCCTGAGCGGGGGCGATCGGTCCTGAGCCGTATCAGCCTGGCGATGGGCAGGATTCTCGCGATGTATGCGCTGTATCTGGTGTATCGGCGCCATCATCACCCGAAGACGGAAGAGCTTCGGCGAAGCATTATCAAAATGGATCCGCACAGCGCGCTGACCAACCGGCCCGTGCACCGGGCTGCGGACGTGCCCGAGGGCATTGCGGCGCTGTCCCGGCCAGCACGCGTGAGATCGTTACATACCTAAACTGCATAGTTGAGGTATTGCGAAGTCTACAATCGTTGTAATAATCTCAGCCTCGTTTTCCCGGAGGCAAACCCAATATGTCCCACTTAGTTTTTCGCTCCGCCGCTACCGCTGTGTTCGGCGTCTTGAGCGTCGTGGCCGCAGCCGCGCAAAATACCAATTATCCGCCTTTACCGCCCTTCCACGTTCCGGACAACGTTGTGGTTCGTCACGTGGATATCTACAGCGAAGGCACGCGGATGTCCGGGCAGTTTTATTCCGATAAGAAGTACGCGGGCAAGAAACTGCCGACGATCCTGATGGCGCATGGCTGGGGGGGCGTGGCCGCGTACCTGGAGCGCGAGGCCGTTCCGTTTGCCGAGGCAGGATATTTGGTCCTGACGTTCGACTACCGCGGCTGGGGGCCGAGCGATTCGCGTGTGGTGTTGACCGGGAAGGTCGAGCCTGGCGATGTGAAGGATCACCGCCTGACCGCGGAGGTGCAGGAGGTGCGCGAAGTGGCGGCTCCGCTCGACATGGTGACGGACTGGCAGAACGCACTGGCATTCGTCGTGGGGGATGCACAATGCGACCCGGATCGAATTGGCCTATGGGGATCGAGCCTTTCGGGAGGTTTGGTGGTCTCGGTGGCGGAGCGCGATGCGCGCGTGAAGGTGATCCATAGCCAGGTGCCGGCTCTTGACGGGAGATGGGTGCTGGCGAACAACATGCGCGGTTCGACTTACAGCGAATCGACCAAGCGGGCCGAGGACGATACGCCGTATCCTCTGCCCGGCGCGGTCACGATCGCTCATCTTATCGGCGCGCCGATCCTCGAGCAGTTCGCCTCGTGGTTTCCGGTGGAATACATCGATCACATTCCGAATGTTCCGACGCAGTTCGTTCTAGCGGGCAATGATGAGCTGGTGGACAACAAGGCGAACGGATTGCGGGCATATCAACTGGCGAAGGGTCCCAAGAATCTGGTGGTGATTCCCGGCATCCAGCACTATGGCATCTACAATCTGCTGCCGGCTCGGGATCAGGCGCGCGATCTAGCGATTGCCTGGTTTGATAAGTATCTGAAGGGGACGAGCGCGCAGGCCAAGTGAGTAGGAGACGGCGATGAAAAGTCTCAATACGAAGCGCGATCGCTTGCGGTGAGTAGAGCAACCGATTGCGAAATCTGCCTGGTTTGCCGCCGTCTAAAGTTTGGAGAATCTGATGAAAAGGTCTTGCATTACCACGCTCCTGATGCTCGCATGCGGCAGCTTGGCTGTGTGTGCGCAGACTCCGGATGGGAGCGCACTCTTTAAGAACAACTGCGCAAGCTGTCATGAAGCGGTGGCGACCCATGCACCGCCGATCGCCGTACTCCGGCAGTTGTCGCCAGAAGACGTGCTGCGGATCATCACGACAGGCAGCATGCAGCCGATGGCCGCGTCGCTGAAGCCGGAGGAAAAGCGTGCCGTGGCGACCTACGTTGCGGGTAAGAATTTCGGCTCCGCCCGCGCGCCGGCGGAGGCAAGCGCCACCTGCGCGAAGAGCTCCGGGGAGTTCTCCGATCCCGCCGGGCTGCCGAACTGGAACGGCTGGAGTCCGGGCCTGACCAATGCACGCTTTCAAACAACACCCGGCTTGTCGGCAGCCGATGTGTCGCAATTGAAGTTGCGGTGGTCGTTTGGGCTTCCTGGAGCGGTGATCTCGTACGGCGCGCCTTCGGTGGTGAACGGGCGCGTCTTCGTCGGCTCGGCCGGCGCAGCGGTCTATTCGCTGGATGCGAAGACGGGGTGCACGGAGTGGATGTTCCGCCCGGATGCGGGGGTGCGCACCGGGATCACGATTGCGAAGCCATCCGGGCTGCCGCACTACGCTGCATTCTTCGGGGACAGCCGCGCGTTTGTGTATGGCGTCGATGCCGGCACGGGAGGCCTGTTGTGGAAGATCAATCTGGAACAGTTTCCCGCAGCGCGCATTACGGGCAGCCCGGTCTACTACGAGGATCGTCTGTACGTGCCGATCGCGATTACCGAGGAGGGTTCTGCGATCAGTCCTAAGTATGAATGCTGCCGCGCACGGCCGAGCATTGTCGCGCTCGACGCCGCTACGGGCAAGCTGCTGTGGCGCCACTACAACATCGATCAGGAGGCGAAGCAGACCGGGAAGAGCGCGAACGGCACGCAGCTCTGGGGTCCTTCGGGCGTGAGCGTCTGGAGCGCGCCTACGCTGGACCCGGAGAAGAAGGCGCTGTACGTCGGGACGGGCAACAACTTTTCGGATCCGCCGACCGGTACCAGCGACTCGATCATGGCGCTGAGCATGGAAACCGGAGAGCTGCTGTGGTCCAAGCAGATCACGGAGAATGACGCGTACAACGTGGCTTGTGTCAGCCTCGATCGCTCGAACTGCCCGAAGACGTTTGGTCCTGATTCGGATTTCGGCTCCTCGCCGATGCTGGTGAAGCTGCCGAACGGAAGACGCGCGCTGGTGGCGGGCCAGAAGTCCGGCGTGGTGACGGCGGTTGATCCCGATGAACAGGGCAAGATCCTATGGCAGACCCGCATCGGCAAGGGCGGCTGGATCGGCGGCATTGAATGGGGAACGGCGGCCGATGACAGCAACGTGTATGCGGCATTGTCGGATATGTCGTGGCTGGCTTTCAACGTGCTTGACCCGGCGAAGGGCGGCGGAATGTTTGCTCTGCGCGCCGATACCGGGGCGAAGGTTTGGGTTGCGCCGCCTCCTGGATGTCTAGGACGGAAGAACTGCAGCCCGGCTCAGTCGGCAGCGGTCAGCGCGATTCCTGGGGCGGTTTTCTCGGGCTCGGAGGATGGGCACATGCGGGCGTATGCGACCGATGACGGCCACATGCTCTGGGACTTCGACACGGCCCGCGACTACATCACGGTGAATCAGGTTCCAGCCAAAGGAGGATCCATCGATGGTTCGGGCCCTGCCATCGTGGACGGCATGGTGTATGTTTCGTCCGGCTACGGCACGTGGGGCGGCGTTCCGGGAAATGTGCTGCTGGCGTTTTCGGTCGATGGCAAATGAGCGCGACCTGCCTGCGGGATCAGAGGCCGGTGGCGTGCGCGTGCGTGAGACGTGACGAGCGGGCGGGCGGGAGGCGGTTCTCGCTTCGGCAAATGGTCCGAGCATGTTTGTAAATCGGGTGCGCATCCGGGTGGAGTTCGGAGACTGCGACCCGGCGAACATTGTCTACTTCGCAAGGTACTTCGAGTGGTTCGATCGATGCACCTCGGCGCTGTTTCGCGCAGCGGGAGTGCCCGTAGAGGAGTTGTTCAAGAAAGAGGGCGTGCTCATCCCGCTGGTCGAGGCGCGGGCACGCTATCTTGCGTCCTCCACTTACGGCGACGAACTGACGGCGGAGTCTTGCGTGACGGAGTGGAAGAAGAGCAGCTTTGTGATCCATCACCGCTTCCTGCGCGATGGCGAGCTGGCGGTGGAGGGCTGGGAGACGCACGTATGGGCATCGGCTCATCCCAAAGAGGCGCGGCGGTTGCGGAGTGTGCCACTTCCGTCCGAGGTGATCGAAAAGCTTTCCGCGAAGAGAAAGCGTTCGAAAGCAAAGCTGCCGGAGAGTTCAAGCTGATGATGGGCATGCGGCCGCGATATTCCGAGAGAAAACCTAATGTCAGCGTCAGCTTTCATTGCTTTATATAACTACTATATAGTTTTGGCCTTGACTCACTATTCAATGCGAGAGTAGGTTGCCGTTCGATGGTGAGAACGGACCTTGCGATGCGGGAACCGTTCAGGCACCGTGCATGACGTGCTTCGGAGAGGCAGATACGATGAGTCGGCGAATGAAGATGGCGGCGGTAACGTGGGCGCTTAGGGTGGCGGGAGTGTTTCTGGTCTCGTGTGTTGTCTGCGGGTGGAGCTACGGGCAGGTGGACAACGCCACGGCCACGATTCGCGGCACCGTGTATGACCCGCAGGGCGCCGTAATTCCGGGCGCTACCGTGACTGCGATCAATCCGGCCACGGGAGTTACCAGAACAACCGTCACCGGACGCGATGGAACATACCAGATTCCTCAATTGAATCCCGCCACCTACCAGGTCCAGGCAACCGCGCCGGGCTTTGAGGGGGAGCGGGCCAATGAGGTCGTGCTCACGGTGGGGCAGACCGCTGTGCTCGACGGACATCTTACGGTGGGCTCCACGAAGGATGTGGTGGAGGTCTCAGGCAACGTAACGCCGCTGATCGATATCGAGCAGACCCAACAGGCCAACACCCTCAACGTGCAGCAGATTCAGAATCTGCCCAACATCGGCCGCGGCTTCCTGAATGAAGTGACCACGTTGCCCGGTGTCGGCAGCACAGGCGGCGCGGAGGCCCAGTTCGCCGGCTTTTACTTCGCCACGTCCGGCCTGAGCATCGGCGGAAGCAACGGCCGCGGCAACCTGATCACATTCAACAGTGGCGAGGACGACTACGGCACAGGCTCCGTGCGCTACTCTCCGCCGCTGGATGCCGTGCAGGAAGAGCAGGTGAATCGCAACGGTTTCCAACCGGAATTCGGCTTCACCTCCGGCGCGGCCATCAACGTGGTTTCAAAGAGCGGCACGAATGCTTTCCACGGCGACCTCTTCGGCTACTTCAACGACCGCTACACCGTGGCGGAACCCTACCTGACGAAGCTGACGAACCCGAACGTCTCCAAGCCCTACACGCAATCGTTTTACACCGGCGGATCGGTGGGTGGACCGATCGTGAAGAACAAGCTGTTCTTCTTCGGGGCCTACGAATACGACCACTTCGACTCTGCGGTCATCTACAATCCCGCGACCAGTCCGTACTACCAACCGTTCAACGGAAGCTACGGCGATACCAGCTGTCTGACGACCCCGACGACAACTCCCAGTCAATATTGTTTTTTCAAAGCGATTTCGCAGGTTACGGGTTACGACCCACAGGACGCAGCGCTGGCACAGCAATTCCTCAATTCACCAAACGTATCGCTGACAAACCCGAGCCTGCCCAATCCTTTCTACACAAACAACGATCCTAACCTGCAGAAGTTTGTAGGCGCTGTTCAAGGCGTGTTTGACAACCCGACGCGAACCCACAACCTGAACTCGCGCCTCGATTACCAGGTCAGCAACAAAAACATTGTGACCGGCACCTTCTCCCTGGTACACGGGTCTGCGTATATCGGTGGCACGCAACCGTATGCCATCTTTAACCCGACGCGCGATTATGAGACCCTGGTCGATTGGGTACACATCTTCTCGCCCACTATCTTCAATAAGCTTTTGTTCCAATACGCTTACAACCGCTTCGACCAGGACACCGTGAACAGCAATGGTCCGGAGATCAATATCCAGTATCTGGGCACGTTCGGGCACATTGGTACGGCCACCTATCTTGCACGCCAGCATCGCATCGAGGCGAGCGATGACCTTTCCTTCACCAAGGGCAAGCACAACTTGAAGGCCGGTGTCTCCTACCGCCCGGCGATCTACAGCATCAACAACCCGAACTGGTCGCATGGTGAGTTCGACTTCTACGGTGGCTTCCCGCTGACTCCCATCGGCGGTTCAGCCTTTCCCGGTTTTACTGGAACAGCCACGACCGCCGGCGGGGTTACGTACACAGCTCTTCCTTTCCTGGCAGCAGCGTTAGGATTCTGCGGCACTGCGGCTTCCTGCATTCCCGCCAGCACAGCCCTGTCGGGTGCGCAGTTGTTCACCGACGGCCTACCCTACAGCTTTGAAGGCTCCGGGGGCACCGGCCTCGTGAACTTCAACGCGCAATATGCGGCGGTTTACGCCCAGGATCTCTGGAAGATCACTCCGCACGTCACACTGACCTATGGCGGCCGTATTGATTTCGACGCGGAACCGAGCCCACTCAAGACCTACAAGAACTTCTCTCCGCGCGCGGGCTTCGCATGGGACGCATACGCCAATGGAAAAACGCTGGTGCGCGGCGGCGGTGGAATCTTCGTGGCGCCAACCAACTGGCTGGAGCCGTTCTACACGAATCTCTACGGTCCCCTCACAGGAGCGAATCCCCATCTCGCAACGACGGCAGCTAACGTGATCAGTAATAATCTCCAGTACTACGGCGCCATCGCGAGTTTGTACCAAAAGAACTATGGCGCCAACGGCGTTCCGTTGAATGCTGTGACCCCAGCACAACAAACGGCAGCCGGCCTGGCACCCGGCGCAGCCGGCAGGCTGGTGCAGTTCGCAGATCCCAACTTCACCAATCAGAAGGTTTATCAGGCGAGCTTAAGCATCGAGCAGCAATTGGCCAAAGACCTGGCGGTCGAGCTTGGTTACATTTTCTACCGTGGCAATCACCTGCCGGCTCCAGTCCTGGTCGGCTACCAGCCGTCGGCGGCGTGCCAGACCGGCTACACGGGCGGTACAACAATCGACTCCGTGCTAGGCCCGTACTATTGCCCGGTCGAACCGTACGCCTCGATCGTTCCCGGAGGGGAAACGTTCGAGTTCACGTCGAACGGCAGCTCCATTTACCACGGCGCAACGGTGTCCGTAACCAAGCGCTTCAGCAATCACTATCAATTTCAGGGCAACTACACCTGGAGCAGGTCTATCGATGACACCACAGACTTCAACAACGCGTTTGCATCCTTCCGCCCGAATGGACTGAGCCTTGCGCAGGAAAGGGGCGTCTCGGATTTCAATCGCACCAATGTGTTTGTCGCTACGGGGGTCTATGACTCGCTCAAGCTTAACAGCAAGCACGCCTGGGTGCGGTACGCGTTCTCTAATATGACCGTTGGTCCGGTGCTCACCTTGTCAAGCGGCAGCCCCTTCGACTTCGTCATCGCAGCGCCGTTCAACAACGGAGCTCCTCTGCCGAACTATACTTCGCGTCCATACAATGAACAACGCAATTCGGGCCAAGGTCCTGGCTTCGATTCAACAGACCTCCGCTTCACGAAGGCCATTGCGCTCAACCGCAGCGATTCGCAGCGTCTTTCTATCGAGCTCAACGTCACCAACCTGTTCAATTCCGCGAACTTCAACACCGTCAACAGCACTTTCCCCAGCGCGGTCGCCAGCGGCAGCAATCTCTATACAGCGGGGGGAAATCAAGTGATCAATTTCGCCACTGGGCCTTTCAGGGCACATGGCGTGGTGCCGACTACCCTAGCACAGACCCAGTCCGGCCAGGCGCTGTACTACGCGGGGCAGGCTGCTCCCCGCACGGCACAGGTCGGCCTGCAGTACTTCTTCTAATCTTGGGACGCCGCTGCCGAACATTATGTCCCGTCCCTACAACGTACAACGAAACTCGGGTCAAGGCCCGAGCTATAACTCCTTCGACCTGAAAGTAATGAAGGCCTTTGTTCTCACCAAAGACAATGCGCAGCGCCTGATGTTTGAAATGGACTCCAGCAATCTTTTCAACAGAGAGAACTACTCTGACGTCTACAACTATTTTCCGAATTCGGTCGACACGGTTGACTCGACTGGGGCAGTCTTGCCCGCGGGTTCGTTCGGGCCGAAAACCAGGTGATCAAACTTTGCGACGGGACCGTTCAATCTGCGCGGCGGCAAGCCGACGACCACTACGCAGCAGTTCTCGCCTCTCTTCTACAGCAATCAGGTCCGGCGCGTGCGGTGCAGGTAGCGCGTCGTTCTTGTTCTAGAACACGCCAAGAAGAATCCGGAACGATCTGAAGATGGACCGTTCCGGATCGAGCGATCGAATTCCTTTCGGGTCGCTTTTGCGAACCTGAGCAAGTCTACGGATAGAATCGCAGGGAGACCTCAAGTCGAAAAGAGTTGTCGAGTAAGGTCCGGTATGCGCGAAGTCGGTGGTGATGCGCGCATCGAGACGTCCACTATTTCCGTCGGAGAACTGATCTGCCGCGCATGACCCGCATCTAGTAGGAAGACGTCAGAGTTCAAGAGGACAATATCTGCAATGAGTGAACTGATTCAACTGACGAAACAAGATGGCATCGCGATCATCACGATCAACAATCCTCCGGTGAACGCGATGAGCCCCGGCGTTCCCGAGGGCATCTCGGACGCGATCGCCGAGGTGGAGAGCGATGAGGACATCCTTGCGGCGGTCGTGATCGGCGGGGGCCGCACCTTCGTCGCTGGGGCGGACATCAAGGAGTTCATCAAGATCACCTCCGGCGCGAGCAAGCCGGGAACGGCCCTGCTGCCGCTGCTGCTGCAGGTGGAAGATTGCAGCAAACCTGTCGTGATGGCGATCCATGGCATGGCGCTCGGCTCCGGCCTGGAACTTGCCATGACCGGCCATTACCGCGTGGCCGCGCCCGGCGCGCAGGTGGGTCAGCCCGAGGTAAAGCTTGGACTGCTTCCCGGGGCGGGCGGGACACAGCGTCTGCCCCGCCTTATTGGTGTGGCGCAAGCGGTCGAGATGTGCGTGGGCGGCAATCCGGTCAAGGCGGAAGAGGCGCTGCAGTTCGCCATTCTTGACCGGATCGTTGGCGAGGATCTCCGAACGGACGCCGTAGCTTTCGCGCGAGAGATGGTTGGAAAGCCGCTGCGAAAGACCCGCGAGCGCAACGAAAAGTTGGGGACGCCCGAGCAGAACGCTCCAGTGTTCGCCGCTGCGCGGGATACCGCACGAAAGAAACAGCGGGGGATGATGGCGCCGCTTGCGGCGATCGATGCGATTGAAGCCGCAGCCACGCTGACGTTCGAGCAAGGTTTTGCGCTGGAGCAGAAGCTGTTTTTCGAGTGCCTGCATTCGGATCAGTCGAAGGCGCTCATTCACGTCTTTTTCGGCGAGCGCGAGGTTGCCAAGATTCCCGATGTGCCGAAGGAGACGCCCATCCTCCCGGTCAATCAGGTGGCCGTCGTCGGGGCCGGAACGATGGGCGGTGGAATCGCGATGGTGTTCGCCAATGCGGGCATTCCCGTGCTGCTGAGGGAGTCCACTCGGGAGGCGCTCGACCGCGGGCTGGTCAACATCCAGAAGAACTATGCGGGTTCGGTGAAGCGCGGACGCTTTACGCAGCAGTTCGCGGATGAGCGGCTGAAGTTGATCCGTCCGACACTGAGTTATGACGGCTTCGACGAGGTGGATATGGTCGTCGAGGCGGTCTTCGAGGGCATGACGCTCAAGAAGGAGATCTTCACCGAGCTCGACCGGAGATGCAGGCCCGGCGCGATTCTGGCCAGCAACACCTCGACCTTGAGCATTGACGAGATCGCGTCGGTGACGGCGCGGCCCAGGTCTGTCGTCGGCACCCACTTCTTCAGCCCTGCCAACGTAATGCGCCTGCTCGAAATCGTCCGCGGAATGAAGACCGGCAAGGAGGTGCTGGCCACGTGCATGCAGCTTTCGAAGCGGCTGGGAAAGATCGGCGTGCTGGTAGGAAATTGCCACGGATTTGTCGGCAACCGCATGTTTCACCCCTACGTGCGCGAATCGGTGTTCCTGGTGGAGGAAGGCGCGAGCGTAGAGGCAGTGGACAAGGCGCTCTATGATTTCGGCATGGCAATGGGTCCGCTGGCGGTGTCCGACCTTGCGGGACTCGACGTCGGCTGGCGTATACGGAAGGAGGCGAGCGAAGCGGAGATCCCCGGGGTTCGCCGAGCTATGGCCGCTGATCGCCTTTGCGAACTGGGACGCTTTGGGCAGAAGACCGGCGCGGGCTGGTACAAGTACGACGCGAACCGGAGCGCAACGCCAGACCCAGAGGTCGCAGATCTGGTGCACCAGTGGGCTGCCTCTGACGGCATCCCACAGCGCCAGATTTCGAGCGAGGAGATAGTCGATCGCTGCGTTTATTCCCTTGTGAACGAGGGCGCACGCATCCTCGAAGAGGGCTACGCGCTTCGCGCAGTGGATATTGATGTCATCTACCTGAACGGATACGGCTTTCCGCCGTACCGCGGCGGCCCTATGTGGTATGCCGATACGGTCGGGCTTAAGAAAGTTTACGATCGCGTGTGCGAGTTTCAGCGCCAGCACGGAGATCTTTGGGCGCCCGCTCCGCTGCTCAAGGAACTTGCCAGCCAGGGGAGAACCTTTGCGGAGTTCAAGGTGGAGCAGGGCGTTAGTGTATGACCTCAGAATGTAAGCGCTGGTTTGTCAAGAGGCCGAACCAATACCTCATTCTCATTCAACATGATCAGCAAATTCCTTCTTCCATCGGGAGAAACAAATAGTGCGTGATGTCAGGATTACGGAATTCAGCCGGTTGGCTCCAGCGATACCGGATCACGCCGCCGCCATGCCAGCTTTTGCGCTTCCACATTGCCGAACAAAAGGATGGTTGCGATAAGCCCCTGTTCATCAAACGTGAGCACGTCGTAGCCCGAGAAACCGGCATCTCCTTTTGCGTGAACCCACTGCCATTCGGCCAGTGCGTACTCTCCCCAGCCGAGCATATTGTTCATGCGAAACGAATCGCCCGGACTCCGCACCTGGAAGCCCCTCAGATGTTCCGCGACATCGGACAGGCCATGGCGCGTCTGCATCGGATTCGAGAAAACGATCTGCTCGGAGAGACTCTCGCGGAGCATCCGTGCCCGCTCGGCGTCAGAGACTGGAGACCATGCGGCGAGATAGAGTTCGTAGACTTCCACGCGTTTATCAGGCATACATCAGAACCTTTCTGGTGAGAGTAAGCGATCGGATTGCGCCCCATCCCTGCTGCGGATGGCAGCCGTTTCGCGGGCGCCCGTTGCATGAAGCGCGTTGGGTCATCAGAGCGCGGGGCCTGGGAGCAGAGCCGGAAAAATGAATCGCTTGAAGCGATCGAGAGGCGCCGGGGTACGATCGATCTTCATGCGGAGCATCGCTCCATGCCATGCTTCGAGCAGCGCGGCGCCAGCCTCGCCGGCGTCCAGATCAGCGCGGATTTCGCCGACCCTCTGAGCTTCCCGGATGACTTCTGCGAAAGGCGGTGTCCATTCGGCGAAAATCTCGCTGAGGCGCAGGCGGATGAGTTCGCTATGCTCCGCGGCTTCCAGTCCCATGTTCCCCGCCAAACATCCGTACCTCCAACCGGCAGCGGCGAAGAGATCGGTAATCCCGTCGAAGTAGGCACGAAGACGCTCGATTGGCCTTCGACTTCCGTCGTTGAGTGTCTGTGCGATGACAGTACGGATCTGATCGAAGTAGTGATTGAGAACCGCCACACCGAACTCTTCTTTTGAGGCGAAGTGATTGGTGAACGATCCTTGCGCGACTCCGGCCGCGGCGGTGATTTCTCGCAAACCGACGGTTGCGAATCCGCGCTGGTGCACGGTCTTCATTCCCGAAGTAATAAGCTTATTTCGAAAAGAGTGACGTCCCATTCCGAAATAATACGTTCGAACGTATATAAAATCAAGTCCCTTCGAAGTCCAGCATGCCTTTGCGACAAGAGCAGCCTATCCAAGGATAGTTTTCGTCAGCCAGCGTCCGGTAAATCTATGCGGAAGACCTGCAGTGTGTGCTTCAGCGGGTTGCAGGATTCGTGCCTTTGCCAATTGCGGCTCAGAGAAGCTCTGATTAGGTGGTCGTGTTCGTTAGCGGCGACAGATGGAATTCGACTTGAGGCACGCGGCAGCCGAATTGCGAAATGCGGGGATTTCTCCGCTCCGCCGCGCGATAAAGCCACGCGGCTCCGGTCGTAATGACGATTCGTTCGGGGACGGTCCGGCGGCGAAGACTTAATCAGCGGCCCTCAGAGTGTCCGGATCAGCCTCGAGACATCAGAGATATCTTTCCTGCTGATCGAGTAGCATTACTGATTGCTACCAGCACGCGGACAAACTTTGAGGTGGCTGCCGCACCGACGGAGTGCTTCGTTTCCTGGTCGGCAAAGATGGGGAAGTCCATTCGCCGCACGTGCACCTGGATCGCTGCTGCAGAGGTCGTCGATCGAAATGGATATAGTGTCGATGATCGATAAGGAGCGCAAACGAAGATCGATCGCAATTCTGCTTGGCGTTGGGGTGCTCGTCAACTACCTGGATCGCGTGAACCTGTCCGTGGCTCACGACGCTTTGCAGCGAACGTTCGGAATCTCGGACATCGTATTCGGCTACTTGCTGGGCTCTTATAGTTGGACCTATGCGGCGATGCAGCTTCCAAGCGGCACGCTGCTCGACCGCTTCGGAGTTCGCCGCGTCATGCTGGTCGCCATTCTGCTCTGGGCGCTCGCCTCGGGCCTGGCGACGGTCGCGCCGACCATCGTGCTTCTTTTTGCGGCTCGCTATCTTCTCGGGGTCGGAGAGGCGCCGGCGTTTCCAGCCAACGCGAAAGCCATTGGGCTTTGGTTTTCGCCGCGCGAACGGGGCGTTCCGACCGCAACCTTCGACGCCGCCGCCAAGCTTTCGATCGGACTGGGCACCCCTGTCCTGGGACTGATTCTGCTGCGCTACGGGCTGCGCGCGAACTTCGCCATTACCGCCGTGCTGAGCCTGGTTTACGCCGGCCTCTTCGCCTGGATCTATCGTGATCCCGCGCCGGATGAGGCTCTACGCTCGGAAGCAAGCGAGGAGATCGAAGCCCGCAGTGTAGGCATTTCGGAACTGCTGCGGCAGCCCAAGATCTGGGGCGCGGCCCTGGGCTCAGGGGCTTGCAACTACTGCTTCTATCTGCTGCTCACCTGGCTGCCGTTCTATCTGCAGGGCGGTCTGAAGATGACGCCGCAGAGTGCGGTGCTCTGGTCCGCGGTGCCGTGGTTGTTCGCTTCAGCGGCTGGGTTCGGTGTCGGCGGCGTTCTGGTCGACGGACTGCTGCGCCGCGGAAAAGACGCCGATCGGGTCCGCAGAACCGTACTGGCCGGCGGGTCGACACTCGGGCTGCTGATCTTCGCGCCTGCCTTTCTGCATGACGCACGCATCATCCTGATCTGCCTCACGCTTGCGCTCTGCGGGATCTCCATGCAGTCTCCAGTCGCCTGGACGCTGCCTTCGCTGCTGGCGCCGCCGGGCGGCATCGGACGCGCAGGGTCCATCATCAACCTTTCAGGCCAGATCGCCGCCATCACCGCGCCGGTGCTCACCGGTTATCTGAGCACGCGGACGCACACCTTCGGAGCAGCATTCTCGGTAGCGGGCATCATCTTACTGCTTGGCATTGTGAGCTATTTGTTTCTGCTGGGGAAGCTCGAACGAGTCCATTTGGCTCCGTCAGCGTCCACCGTATAGCGTCGCTGCGGCGAGCCATTCCGACCCACCGTCCGCGACTTATATTACCGTTCGAACTGGGAAGGTTCTTCACCGATCGGAGCAAAGACGCAAGCAGCCGCATACGCTATGGGAAACGAAAGTGTCATCGAGACGAACAATAAACCGTCAGGCTGCTGCACCCCTTCGGCCGCGCGAGACGCTGCTGCAGCCGGGCACTACTCTCACGAGCCGACTGCGAGGTACGGAGAGCCCCGCGAGCAGACGTTGGCAAGGATGATCTTTCTTCCAGGCGGAACCTTTCTTATGGGAACGGACAACCCCGACGGCTTCCCGCAGGATGGGGAAGGCCCGATCCGCCGGGTCACCGTCGACCCATTCGCGATCGACATCTACCCGGTCACCAACGAGCTTTTCGGTCATTTTATCCTTGCCACGAGCTACCGTACGGAGGCCGAGCGATTCGGATGGTCGTTTGTCTTCTGGTCTCACATTCCCCAGGCGCGGTTCGCCGAGCTCGTCACCGACACCGTCGTAGGCGCTCCGTGGTGGTGCCAGGTACGCGGAGCCCGATGGAACGCTCCCGAGGGTCCAGGCTCGAACATCGCCACCCGGGCGACTCACCCGGTAGTCCATGTCACCTGGAACGATGCGCAGGCCTTCTGCGCGTGGTCGGGCCAGAGCCTGCCCACCGAGGCTCAGTGGGAGTACGCCGCGCGCGGAGGTCTCGAGCAGAAGCTCTATCCCTGGGGCGACAAGCTGCGCCCCGATGGCGAATATCGGTGCAATATATGGCAGGGCGAGTTCCCGAAGCACGACAGCGGGGAAGATGGCTACACCGGGACCTGCCCGGTCGATGCCTTTCCGCCGAATGGATTCGGGCTCTATTCGATCACCGGCAATGCCTGGGAGTGGTGCGCCGACTGGTTTGACACCGACTTTCACCGCACGCCGCAGCCGCCGAACCCGCAGGGACCGCCGTCCGGCCAGGCCCGCGTCATGAAAGGGGGCTCGTTTCTGTGCCACAAGTCGTATTGCAACCGTTACCGCGTTGCGGCGCGGAGCTCGAATACGCCCGACAGCTCCACTTCGAATCTCAGCTTCCGCTGCGTCTCGCGCGCTCCCACGATCGCACCCGAAGGCATCCCGGCGTGAGCGACGAGGGTAGGCGACCCGTCCGGGCAGCTCATCTTCAGCCGCAACCGCAACGGCAATCACCTGGTAGTCAACGGGCAAGTGTGTTCCGCATTGACAATCAAACTATATATAGTCTATAAACTCGCCTGACTGCTCTCCGGCACCTGAGGTCGCAATGAACCTGGCTCCTGCTCTCCATAAATCGGAACTTACGACCTCGGTCAAGCTCAACGCAACGGTTGTCGCGAGCACGATCACCGCGGCACTGGGAGGACTGCTCTTCGGATTTGATACTGCCGTCATTGCGGGTATCACCGGCGCGCTATCTGCTCGATTCCACCTGTCGCCGACCTCGCTGGGGTTCACAGTGGCGATCGCGCTCTGGGGCACGATCGTCGGCGCGGCCTGCGGAGGATACGCCGGAGACCGCTTCGGCCGCAGATACAGCCTGCGCGTTCTCGCCCTGTTCTTCGTCGCCTCCGCCCTGGGCTGCGCGGTCTCGTGGAACTGGGCTTCCTTCATGGTCTTCCGCTTCATCGCGGGCGTGGCCATCGGCGCCTCGTCGGTGGTTGGCCCCATGTACATCGCCGAGATTGCACCGGCGCAGTGGCGCGGCCGCATGGTCGGCAGCTTCCAGCTGAATATCGTCTTCGGCATCCTGGTCGCCTACTTTTCGAACTACCTTATCGGCACCTTCAATCTCGGCGCGACGGAGTGGCGTTGGAAGATCGGCGTCTCTGCCCTACCCGCCGTGCTCTTTCTCCTCATGCTCTTCCGCATCCCGCGCAGTCCGCGCTGGCTGGTTGAGAAGGGCAAACTCGCCGAAGCCCGCGAGGTGCTCGACAGGATCGCCGGGAATGCTGCCGCAGCGGAGATGGCTGACATCGAAGAGTCCCTCGCGAGCGATCGCCTTGCCGGCAGCCAGCCTCTTTTCTCCCGCCGCTACCGTGTCCCGGTCATGCTCGCCGTCACCCTCGCCCTGTTCAACCAGTTCTCCGGAATCAACCCGATTCTCTACTACCTGAACGACATCTTCGCGAAGGCTGGATTCAACAAGGTGTCCGGGGATTTGCAGTCGGTGGCCATCGGCGCGACCAATCTGATCTTCACCATGGTGGCGATGTCCATTATCGACAGGGTGGGGCGCAAGCAACTGCTGATCGTAGGTTCGGTCGGTACCTTCGTCTGCATGTCCACCATCGCCGCGCTCTTCTTCACCGGCAAACACCAGAACCTTCTGCTCTATCCTCTGGTCGGCTTCGTGGCCTTCTTCGCCGTCTCGCAGGGCTCGGTGATCTGGGTATACATCAGCGAGATTTTTCCGAACTCTGTCCGCGGCAAGGGGCAGAGCCTGGGAAGCTTCACCCACTGGCTGACCTGCGCCATGCTGGCACAATTTTTCCCGGTGGCCGCGGTCCATTCGGCGTCGGTGCCGTTCATCTTCTTTGCCTCGATGATGGTGCTGCAGCTAATCGTCGTACTGCGCTTTTTCCCGGAGACGAAGGGCTTTACCCTGGAACAGTTGCAGCAGCAGTTGGAGACAAACTAAACACGGCGGATCGCCGAGGGTTGCGAACAGCAGATCCCCTATGGGGATGATGACAAGAAAAGCAAAAGCACTGTGACTGCATCGGGAAAGCGAGTGGATGGATGGAGCGTAGACAGTTTCTCAAGGGCTCGGCGATGGCCGGCGCAGCGCTGGCATTTTCCGGACAGCGAGTTTGGGCGAAATCCGCCGATGCCCGCGTCGAGATCTTCCTTGACGACGCACGCGGCGAGATCAACCCGAATATCTATGGCCAGTTCACCGAGCATATCGGCGGCGTCATCTACGACGGCGTGTGGGTCGGCGAAGGCTCGAAGATCCGCAACCAGTACGGCATCCGCAGCGAACTTGTCGAGAAGATGAAGCAGATTCATGTACCGGTGATTCGCTGGCCCGGCGGTTGCTTTGCCGACAGCTACGACTGGCGGGATGGCATCGGACCCAAGGCGAAGCGACCCACGCGGACGAACTTTTGGGAAGATAATCCGGACTCCGCGCGGCTGCACGAGAAGGGGCCGCAGATCTTCGAGCCCAACCAGTTCGGCACCGACGAATTCATGCGCTTCTGCAAGCTTACCCAGGCGGAGCCGTATCTCGCCGCCAACCTGCGTAGTCTGCCCGCGCTCGACTTCGATCAGTGGGTGGAGTACTGCAACTCGCCCGCGGGCAGCACCACGCTGGCCGAAACGCGAGCAGCCGGAGGCTTTTCGGACCCCTTCAACGTCAAGTTCTGGGGCGTCGGCAACGAAAGCTGGGGATGCGGCGGCAACTTTGCGCCGGAGGAGTACGCGTCCGAGTTTCGCCGCTACACCAATTGGATTCCGAGCTACGGCGTTGACCTGCAGTTGATCGGTGCGGGTCCGAACGGCAACGACCGCGACTGGACGCACAAGTTCTTCGAAGAGCTCTACTCCGGCCATACTTATAAGAGCCAGCACTTCACGGGATGGTCCATCCATCATTACGCTTCGAATCTCAGCCGCGGCAAGACCAAGGATTGGATCCTCGGCAAAGGCGATGCCCTTCAGTTCGAGATGGTCGACTGGTACGAGTTGATGCGCGAGTGCGCTCGCATCGACCAGATCATGGACGACCAATGGGCCGTGATGGGAGAGTACGACCCGCAGCACAAGGTCAAGCTTGTCGTCGACGAGTACGGCCCCTGGTACCGCGAGGGCACTGAGGTCGACATCTCGCATATCTTCGGCCAGCAGGTCACGGTGCGCGATGCGCTGGCGACGGCGCTCACTCTGGACGCCTTCAACCGCAACGCCGACAAAGTCAGCATGGCCACGTGCGCGCAACTGGTAAACAACATCAATGCGCTCTTTCTCTGCCATGAGGACCGCTTCTTCTCGACGCCGAACTTCTACATCTTCGAGATGTATGCGCCGCATCAGGGCGGCCAGTCGGTGCGGGCGGAGTTCTCTGCGCCGGACGTGCACTACGACCGCGACGGCAAGCCCGCAAGCTTCTGGGGACTTAACGGCTCGGCCTCGCGCAAGGGCAGCGTCGTCACGCTTACGATGGTCAATCCCGCGCTGTCGAGCCCGTCAGATACGCAGGTAGCCTTGCGGCGCGAATATAAAGGGCGTGACCGGCACGGTGCTCGCCGCGAGCGATATGCACGCGCACAACACCTTCGATCAGCCGGACGCTGTCAAATCTGCGGCGCTCGGCGCGACCGTTAATGGCGGCATGGTGAACGTGAGTCTGCCCGCCGCTTCGGTCGCCAAACTGGAGATCATGCTGGGATAGCGATCGAACGGGCCGACAACCCGTTCCTCCAGTGGGCGCAATCAGAGCACAGGAGAGTCGATGAATCGAAGAGATTTTGTGAAGAGCGGTGCAGCAGCAACCTTCGCGGCAACCCTCGATGTCCACGCCAAGTCGAAGAGGCCCAACATCCTGTATGTCTTCAGCGATCAGCATCGCGCTGCCTCGCTGCCGGGCGAGCCCTTCAACCAAGCCAGTGCACCCAACCTCGACGCATTTCGGCGCCAGAATTTTTCGATGGACCGGTGCATCTCCAACTATCCACTCTGTTCTCCTTATCGCGGCATCCTGATGAGCGGGCAATGGCCGAGCCAGTCCGGGGTGATCTACAACAATGTTCCGCTCAGCATGGAAGAGGGATTTCTTGGGGAGACGTTCCAGAAGAATGGCTACCACACCGGCTATATCGGCAAGTGGCATCTGGCTGGACGTGGCGAGTCTCCCGGCTTCATCCCCGCAGGTTCAAGACGTCTTGGCTTCGACGACTGGCAGGTCTGGGACGCGACCAACGAGCACTATCATGCCTGGACCTACAACCAGGAGACCGGCGAGAAGATCTTTCCCGAGGGCTGGCAGCCCACCCGCATGACGGATGAAGCCATTCAGTTCCTGCAGAAGCAGCCGAAGAACGACAAGCCCTGGTTGCTGATGGTTTCCTGGAATCCTCCGCACCCGCCCTACAATCCTCCCCAGGAGGAGCTGGCCAAGTACCCTGTCGAGACGCTGAAGCCGCGCCCCAACGTGATCACGCGCCCGCATGAGGAGGACACCAAAGGCACCCAGCGTTTTCTGCTTTCGGACGAAGCTCTTCGGACCGCGACCCAGGGCTATTACGGCGCCATCA
Organism: Edaphobacter sp.; assembly: GCA_965277545.1. Taxonomy (GTDB): domain Bacteria; phylum Acidobacteriota; class Terriglobia; order Terriglobales; family Acidobacteriaceae; genus Edaphobacter. The sequence goes on along the minus strand of OZ255826.1, from coordinate 2,038,410 downwards.
CGGGAATTGACCTCGAGTTCGCGCGGCTGCTGAAGACGCTCGATGAGACCGGCCACGCGGAGGACACCATCGTCATCTACACCTCCGATCACGGCGAGATGATGGGTTCGCACGGTCGCATGCAGAAGCAGGCCCCGTTTGAGGAGTCATGCCGCGTTCCCTTCATGGTGCGGTATCCCGGGGTGACGCCGCGGGCCGGCAAGTCGGACGCTCTCTTCGCTGCAGTCGACAAATATCCCACCCTCTGCGGGCTGGCAGGCATTCCCGTGCCGAAGCACTGTGTCGGGCGGGACCTCTCTGCCTTAATGCGAGGAGAGAGCGTGAAGGAATCGGAGATGGTCTTTTTGATGAATCAGGTGGAAGGGGATGCGGGCGGCCCTGACGCGAGCGGCGGCGAACCGAGCGATCCTCTGCCTTCGAACGGGCACCGCGTAGGTGGAAGACCGGAGGGGCGTGGAGGACATCAGGAGTTTGTGAACCAGCCGAGCTTCCGCGGCGTCCGTACCAAAACTCACACCTACGCCGTCGCGCTGACTGGCAGATGGCTTCTCTACGACAACGTCGCCGACCCCTACCAACTCAAAAACCTCATCCACGATCCGGCGCAGAAGCCGCTGATCGAGAAGCTGGACGCAGCCATCGAAGAGTGGATCAAAGGTTCGGGCGACAAGTTCCCCTACCGCGACAGCTTGAAGAGCGTCTCCAACTTTCCGAGTTGATGTTTGCAAGACCGAACAGCAGATCCTGTTCGAGAAGGACAGCAGGAAAAGCCAGTGCAACGACAGAGTGTTTCCAGTCCTTAGCGGAGGCGGAGAATGAAGACGACCAGAAGAGAGTTCCTGCAGACGGGCACCGCGGCGACGGCCGTCCTTCTCCTGCCGGGCGCTCAGGCGGCACCGCAAAAGCTCGCGGAGTCTGACGCTCGCCCTAACATCGTCATGATCTTGGTCGACGATATGGGCTACTCCGACATCGGCCCTTACGGCTCTGAGGTCTCCACGCCAAATCTGGACAAACTCGCCCAGGGCGGCATCAAATTTTCGCAGTTTTACAATAACCCACGCTGCTGCCCCTCGCGAGCGTCGCTGATGACGGGCCTCTACTCGCAGCAGGCGGGCATGGGACTGATGACTGCTGACTTTGGCCGCTATCCCTATCCTAGCTACAAGGGCGATCTGAGCGAAGACGCCGTTACCATCCCCGAAGCTCTGCGCGCCGGCGGCTATCGCACCGCAATGGCGGGCAAGTGGCATCTCACCCCTCCGCTGCCCGGCTTCAGCAAGCACAACTGGCCGCTCCAGCGTGGTTTCGAAAGATTCTTCGGTACCCTCGAAGGCGCAGGCAGCTACTTCCAGCCCTATAGCCTTACCCGCGACAATACGCCCATCCAGTCCGGCGATGACTTTTACTACACGGACGCGGTCGCCGAAAACGCCACCAACTACATCGACGAGTTCGTGCATCAGGATAAGCACCAGCCGTTCTTCCTCTACACTGCCTTCACCGCGGCTCACTGGCCGCTGCACGCCTTCGAGGAGGACGTCCTCAAGTACAAAGACACCTATCGCGGCGGTTGGGACGAGCTTCGCCGCACCCGCCATGCCCGCCAGATCCAGCTTGGCCTGCTCGACGAAAAGTGGGGCATCACAGACCGTGACCCACGAGTCCCCGCCTGGGAGAACGCCTCCTTCAAGGATTGGGAGTCGCGCCGCATGGCCGTCTACGCCGCGATGATCGAACGGATGGATCGCGGCGTCGGCCGCATTCTCGCCAAGCTTGATGAGCTAGGCATCGCCGACACCACTCTCGTCATGTTCATGTCCGACAATGGCGGCAACTTCGAAGAGATGAATGACCCCGGCATCTCCGTCCCGCGCCCCGACTGGCTCCCCTACGTCACCCGCGACGGGAGGCCCGTCCACCGCGGCAACAAACCCGATATCATGCCGGGACCGGAGGACACCTACCAGAGCATCGGCATTCCGTGGGGCAACTGCGCCAATACGCCCTTCCGCCTCTACAAGCACTATGCGCACGAGGGCGGCATCAGCACGCCGTTCATCGCCCGCTGGCCCAAAGGCATCCAGCAGACGAGCGCGATCACCCACCAGCTCGGCCACGAGACCGACATCATGGCCACTTGCCTCGACGTCGCAGGCGTCCCCTACCCCGCCAAAGCAAAATCAGGCGCCACGCCGCCCGCACTCGCCGGCACCAGCCTGCGTCCCATCTTCGAAGGTCACACCCGCACCGGTCGAAAGCCCTTCTTCTGGGAGCACGAGGGTAACACCGCGATGCGCGGCGGCAAGTGGAAGCTCGTCTCCCGCTTCCCTGATGCCTGGGAGCTCCACGACATGAAGGCCGACCGCACCGAGCTGCACAACGTCGCTGCGCAGTATCCCGACCGCGTCAAGCAGATGTCCTCTGCCTACGCTGCCTGGGCCAATCGCGTGGGAGTGCAGCCGTGGCCCATGCCGGAGACACCGCCAGAAGAAAAAGAAGGGGCCATGGGCGCGCCGCCCTACCTCCGTCACGACCGGCTCTAAGTTCTGCTTCAAACACCCGCTTTGCGCTCCGGCCTGTTTGTTGGCGCGAGCAGCATGAGATCTCCGCAAGAGCCTTGCGATCCAGCAGCAGGGTAGGACTTCCCTGAGAACAGAATCTTCCTTTTCAGTTGACCGCCTCTGCCTCGACCACCCGTAGGGCAGTTTTCCTTTAGAGATACACCGGTGCGGCGTTGAGAAAAATGCGGGGATTCTTCGCTTCGCTCAGAATGACGCGCTGGTTTGGTGTACACCCTCTGGAGAACCGCTCATAAAGCAAAAGCGACTCCTTCCACAGGGCAAGGCTTGCATGCATATCGATTGAATTTGAAGGGCAGAGCTGAGAACTAAGTGAATAACTCCGAACCCCTGGTTGACAGATCTATTATTTATATTCTATAAACTTTGGCAGCTTGGAAGGTCTATTCTTTTGCTTCTCAAAGCTGCGAAACACGGAATACCCTCGCCGCTCCCCTCAGCCGCTTCCAACGCGTACCGGGGAGCAGGCGACAAGGAGCAACACATGAACTCCGTTTCCATCGAAACATCTTCCCCAAAGCTCGACCACGTTCGACTGGCCCGAATGTTCCCGGCGCTCTTGCTTCTGAGCGCATTGCTGCTGGTCTGGATGACGCCGCAGCTCAACGCCCAGGTGCTGACCGGCGAAATCGACGGCACGGTCCGCGATAGCTCAGGCGCCGTTGTCCCGAATGCGACGGTGACCGTGACCAACACGGACGAAAACCTGGTCAAGCGCACCGTACAGACGGACGGCCAGGGCCAGTTCACCGCGCCCCTGCTCTCGATCGGCGCTTATTCCGTCTCGGTATCGGCTCCGGGCTTCAACGGCGCCACCATCGGCGGGCTGCAGGTACACGTCGGCCAGCCGTCCTCAGTCCCTGTCGTGCTTGCCACTGGCGCGGTGTCGGAAACGGTGAATGTCACTGCGGACGCGGTGACCACTCAACTGGACTCGGCAGCGTCGAGCACCTTGATCGACAGCAGGCAGGTCACCCAGCTCTCGCTCAGCAATCGAAACTACCTCCAGCTGCTCTACATCCAGCCCGGCATCAGCGGAGGCATCCCTGGGCCTGACTCGCGCGGCAACATCACCACCAACGGCCAGGTGAACACGCAGATCTTCTCGGTAAACGGCAATGGGACCGCAGCGAACGGCTACTTCATTGACGGCGCCGACACTCTCAAGCGTGCCGGCCAGCAACCCGTCGCCTTTCCCGGCATCGACTTCATTCAGGAGATCAACCTGCAGCGCGCAGACTACGGCGCGGAGTTCGGCGGAGCAGGAGCCGCCTTCATCAGCGTCCAGACCAGGTCCGGAGCCACTGACTTCCATGGCGGTGCCTTCGGCTTCTTCCGCAGCCAGATCTTCAATGCCAACACCTACTTCAACAATCTCGCCGGCGTTCCCCGCGGCGGTGAGCGCTACGCCGACTTCGGCTACTACATCGGCGGCCCGGTCTGGATTCCCAAGCTGACTGACCGTAAGAACGCCAAGACCTTCTTCTTTTTCGGCCAGGAGTATCTGCGCAGTGCGTCATCGGTCCAGCAGAACATCACCAACATTCCCACCGCGGCCCAGCGCGCTGGAAACTTCGGCGTGCCGGTGTGCACCGTCTACACTGCGGGCAAATGCACCGTCACGGTCAATTCGATAGCACTGGTCGACCCGACGGCCCAGGCTTACCTCAAGGACATCATTAATAATCTTCCGCTACCGAATAATCCCAGCGATCCCCAAGGACTTATCACGCAATCCACCGGCTTCAACAACGAGACCCAGACCATCATCCGCATCGACCATCAGTTCAATGAAAAGCTGAGCGTCTTCTTCCGCTACCTGGACGATCCATTCAACCTAGTCGTGCCTAATGGCTTCCAGGCTACCTCGGAGATTCCCGGAGTTGCCACTTCCAGTATTACTAACGGCTCGACGAACTGGCTTGGTCACTTCACCTACGTCTTCGGTGCCAATCATGTGCTCGAAGGCGGCTACTCGCAGCGCGCGGACTGGGTAACGGGCCAACCTCTTGGTTATCTGGTCGCGGCGAACTCACCGGACATTCAGGTCCAGCTTCCTTACACCGCAACCCTCGGCCAGGTGCCGCACATCAATATCAGCGGCTCCAATTATGCGGTCACCGGACCGTATGATGAGCGCAACCCCCTCCAGCAGATCTTTCTCAATAACACCAACACCGTTGGACGCCACACCATTAAACTCGGCCTGAACGTCGAGCTGATGACGGGCGGCAGCACCGACGCTACGCGCAACGCCGGAACCTTTACCTTTGCACCGGGCACCCTGCCCACCGGGGGGGCCACCCAGTTTGATCAGGCGTTCGCGAACTTCCTTCAAGGCAAGGTGGCCACTTTTACCCAGGCCAACAATAACAATGCCGGGACCAACCGCACGAATATCTATGAGGGCTATTTCCAAGACGATTTTCACGCCTCGAACCGGCTGACCCTGACAGGCGGTGTGCGGTACTCCTACTTTGCCGCCGCCACCGAAGCCAACCTGCCCGGATTTCCCTCGTATCCGACGCTGAACTTCGATCCCGCGAGCTTCAACCGCGCCAACGCGCCGACCATCGACTCAAGCGGATTGATCTGCACCAAAGCTCCCTGTACCGGCGGCGGAACGCCCAACGTTGGCTACAATCCCATCAACGGCATCATCATCGGCGGACAAAACTCGCCGTATGGAGCCGCCGTCCAGTCCACACCCACCAAGCAGTTTGCCCCGCGCGTAGGTTTCACCGAGGACCTCTTCGGCAACGGCAAATCCGCTCTCCGCGGCGGTTTCGGTCTCTACTACTTCGCCGTGCCTGCCAACCAGGCGAAGTTCGCCACCGCCCAGGACATCCCGAACACCATCAATACCACCATCTCGAATACGACGTTTGCGAACCCGGGCAATGGCATAGCGGTCACGAGCAGCGCTCCCACCGTCCTGCAGGCTCTCCAGAACAACGCGCCTGCGCCCTACTCTGAGCAGTACAGCCTGGACTTTCAGCAGCAGATTCGCTCCGGCACGGTGGTCGACGTCGGCTTCTACGGAAATCACGGCGTCCATCTCTTTGCCAACATCGACGCCAATGAAGCTCCCGCGGGTCTTTATGCGCAGAATAAACTGATCGCGGGAAATGTTGTAACCCAGGGCAATACGCAGGTGTTGAACCAGATCCGTCCTTATCTGGGCTATAGCGCCATCTCGACCGAGGCGCACATCTTCACCTCCAGCTACAACAGCCTGCAGGCTACCCTCCGCCAGCAGATCCACGGCGGAGCCATTATCACCGCCAGCTATACCTACGCGAAGGCGTTGACCAACGCGCGGACCCCGCAGGACTCCACCAATCTCGCCCCGGAGTATGGGGTGACACCCAACAACCGGGCTCAGGTCTTCAACGCCAGCTTCGTCTACCCGCTGCCCTTCTACCAGAGCCAACGAGGTCTTGTCGGGCATATTGTTGGGGGGTTCGAAACCAGCGGCATCATCTCTTACGGCTTTGGGCAATATCTCACCGCAACGACTCAGAACGTCGACCCGGGAGGCCTCGGCATTCTCGCCGGCCCCGCAGCCGCGCGGCCCGACTATCTCTCCAATCCCAACACCGGCGCCCCACACTCCCGCACCGAGTGGTTCAATACAGCCGCCTTCCAGAACGTTCCCGCCGGCCAGTATCGGCCCGGCAACGACGGCGTGGCTAACATCATCGGCCCCGCCTACGGGAATTGGGACCTCAGCGTCTACCGAAACATCAAGCTGGAACGAGGCTTGAACTTCCAGCTTCGCGCTGAAGGATATAACGCTTTCAACCACACCAACTTTGCAGGAATCCAAACCGTTCTCGGAACCCCTAACTTCGGCCAGGTCATCACCGCCGGACCTTCGCGCAGTCTGCAGTTCGGAGGCAAGCTCACGTTCTGACTGACACCCTCTGTGTCGGGGCTGTTGTGTTTCGTCTTTGCTGTTCTCGTTGTCTTCCTTGAAGAGGATCTGCTATTGCTGCCTCTCGGTACAGCATCTCGGAGCCGACCGCACCGGGCGCTAGCGTACCTTGTCCGGTGGGCTGCAGACGCTTTCCGGCGCACGTGGCATGCCAATTGCGCGTATGTTCCACGTGGAACAATTTTCAACCTGCCGGATTGTTCCACGTGGAACAATTTTGCGCGAGCTTGAGCGTGCGGGTAGAGCGTGGCAATATCCAAAGAGAATCCTAGAGCAGGATCCGCTGTCTTCTCCACAGCCATATCGTCCGGAGACGCTAGAACGTTGCCAGCCAGCCGCCGTCGACATAGATCACCTGGCCGGTAATGAAACCAGCCGCGGGGCTGGCGAGGAAGACCACGGGCCACGCAATATCCTCGGGCGAACCCCAGCGTCCAAGCGGACATCGCCCCTTTACCCAGCTGTCGAATGCAGGATTGGCGACGAGAGCTTTGTTCAGCTCCGTGTCGATGTAGCCGGGAGCGATGGCGTTCACCAGGATCCCGCTGCTGGCCCACTCCACCGCCAGCGCCTTTGTCAGTTGCCCGACGGCTCCCTTGGACGCAGTGTAAGGCGAGGTTCCGGGCCGCGCTGCCGCGGTCATCAGAGAGGCAATATTGATCACCCGGCCCTCTCTGTGCTCACCGATCAACTGCCTGGCAAAGCTGCGGCTCAGTTCAAAGATGGCCGTGGCATTCAGCGCCATCACTTCGTTCCAATCTTCGAGAGTAAGGTCTACCGCCAGGCCGCGCCTGGATATACCGGCTGAGTTGACAAGGATATCCGGTGTCCCGACCGTGGAGCACAGGACAGCGAACCACTCCGCGATTCCGCCTGTCTCACGTAGATCGTAGGGCGAGACATGAACAGGTTTGGTCAGTTGCCGAAGCTCATCGGCGGCACGCTCGAGCTCATTCTCATCGCGTCCGACCAGGATCACGCCAGCTCCGGACTGAGCCAGGGCGCGTGCCGCACCCAGTCCGATGCCGCGCGTGGCTCCGGTGATGAGCGCCAGTTTTCCTTCCACGCCGAACGGATTCATCACGCCGCCTGTTGGGGAACGATGATCACCTTGCACACCTCACCCGACCGGAACTGCTCGAAGGCGAGCGCAACTTCATGCAGCGGAAAAATATGCGACACGATCAGGTCCAGAGGAAGCTTCATGGCGAGCTCGATCGCATCCTGAAAGTCTTTCCGCTCGTACACGCGTGAGCCGACCATCTCGATTTCTTTAAAGTTGATCGCCTGCATGTCGATCTCGACTGGCTTTTTGAAGACGCTGAGGTTGACGATCGCTCCGCGCGAACGAACCAGCGAGGTCATCTCTCGCGCAGAGGATGGGTGGCCGGCGCATTCGAACAGCACATCGGCGCCATTCGATCCGGACAGCTCCATCACCAGGTTTCGCAGCTCTTCCCCCGCCGCAACCGCGTGCAGACCAAGCTTGCGGGCAAGCTCCAGCCGCGAGGCCAGCACATCGCTTACGATCACGTGCGGCAGACCCCGCGCCTTCGCCACCAGCGCCGTGAGCAGGCCAATCGGTCCGGCGCCGAGCACCACCGCGAGGTTGACTTCCGAGACGTTTGTCCGCGCTACGCCATGGACGGCTACTGCAAGAGGCTCGATAAGCGCGCCGATGTGAGCGGGCATCTCTTCCGGAAGTCGCATCAGCGATGACACGGGCAGCTTGATGAACTCCGCCATGCCCCCGTCAACATCGAAGCCGAAGAGGCGAAGCTGCCGGCAGACGTGCGGATTGCCGTGCGTGCAGGCGTAACACACTCCGCACGAGATCAGCGGGTACGCGGTCACTCGGTCGCCCACGGCCAGCCCGCACGATGAGCTTCTGATCTGCACGATGCGGCCGGACAGCTCGTGGCCAACGGTTAAAGGCGCTTTGGCGCGCGGATGGGTTCCGGCAACGATGTTGATGTCCGAGCCGCAGAAGCCGCACGCCTCCACCTGTAGCAGCGCCTCTTCGTCTCCGATCGCGGGCACGTTGACCTCTTCGGCTTCGATGCGGTCCGGTCCCAGATATTGTGCAGCCAGCATGGTCTTCATCGAGCCTCCCTACTGCGCAGTGTAGCCGCCGTCCATCATCAGGATGGCGCCGGTAAAGAAGCTTGCCAGGTCGGTCGCCATATACGCGTAGAAGCTGGCGACCTCTTCCGCGCTGGCGATACGTCCGATGGGGTGAGCGTTCTTGAGCATGGCCCAGTAGCCCTCGGGATCGCCCGAAGCCGCGGCGGACTTGTGTACGATAGGCGTGTCGACCGTTCCACAGGCAACCGTATTTACGCGGACGCCGTGCTTCGCATACTCGATCGCCATCTGCCGCGTCATCTGGTGCAGCGCGCCCTTCGAGGGTGCGTAGGCTCCCTGAGTCGGTATTCCGGCTTCTCCCGAGATCGAGCCGCTGATCAGAATCAGCCCGCTGTTTTGCTTCATCATGACCGGAATGACGTGACGCGACGCCCAGTAAAGGCTCTTCACATTCGCGTTGATCACCGTGTCCCACTCCGCGGGCGTGTGCAGGTGGATCGCCTTGACGATGCTGAGCGCGGCATTGCTGACCAAAATATCAAGACGCCCGAAGTGATCGAGCGCGGCTTTTGTCATGTCGATCGCCGCCTGCTCTTCGGCCACATCGCCGCGAACGACTACCAGTCTGTCCGGATAGCGCTTCAGGGCTGCTTCAAGCTCTTCCGGGAGCTCCGCTCTGCGAAAGACCGCAACGACGCCGGCGGCGCCACACTCGAGATAGGCCAGCGTGATGGCTAGACCGATACCGGACGATGCGCCGGTGACAACAGCTACTTTACCGGCAAGCGAGATTTTCATAAACCACCTTCTCTAAATTGGCGACGATCCGCTTTCCCTTCGCCGGTACAGCCATGGTTCGTAATACTTCATCAGGTGGAACGCGGCATCGCATCCGGCGAGATCGAGCGCGACGCGGAACATCTCCGGCGAGCCAACGTTGTTGATCATCAGGTCGTAGTGGCACGGCGTGACGACGCGCGGGCGGATGGCTTTGACGATGCTCGCCGCGTGGGTAGCCGTCAGGTTGTGAAAGCCTCCGTTGATGCAGATCGCGCAGATATCGACCTCTGTGGGCAAGAGCGCCGGGAGCCTCTCGGCATGGGCGGTATCCCCAGTGTTGAAGAAGCGTATTCCGCTCGCGAACTCAAGCAGCACACCGGTGTGGTTCAGGTCGGTCGCGTCGGTTGGCAGGGCGAAGGTCGCCTGGAGCGTTGTTGTGGGACCCAGATCGACGCTTTCGCCGGGATGAATGAGGTGACAGAAAGACGCCGGCAGACCGCACTCGCGATAGATGCGCATGGAATCGAATGGCCCGATGAACTGCGTCTTCCCTGTCTGCGGGATGCGGCGGATCGTTTCAGGGTCGGCGTGGTCCTGGTGCGAGTGGGTGGTAACGAAGATATCGACGTCCAAATCCTCAGGCTCGATGAAGACCGGCAGTTGACGATCAAGCCGAAAAGGAAGATGAGCGAAGGAGGTGGCGCAACTGTCGCTGAGATAGAGATCGATGCCGACCAGTGGACCTTCGGCGTCTTTCAACAAGAAGCCGTTCTGTCCCAGAAACCAGATCGCGAGCGCGTCCTTCGGTACAGGAAGGTCGCGGATGGACTGCATATAGAGTTGGCTTTCGATCAACCTAGGAACGACGAATTCTATGGGCGCGGTACGATTGAAAGGGTCGTTTTTAGTAAAGACATAGGCCTCCCGAGAAGCTGCTGGGAGGCTTGACGGAGGCGGAATGGTGTGCCTGGACACGCAGTGAATTATAGATTATCTTTTTAGATATGCAAGCCCTTCTGCTTGAGAACTCACGCGACCTTCAAATGCGAGACGTCCCGGAGCCCGCATGCGGGCCGCACGACGTCGTCATCCAGGTGAAGGCTTGCGGCATCTGCGGAAGCGACGTGCACGGCTACGACGGAAGCAGCGGACGCCGCATTCCTCCGCTGATCATGGGTCATGAAGCCGCGGGCATCATCGCGAAGGCCGGCTCAGAGGTTCGATCGCTGAAGATCGGCGACCGCGTCACCTTCGACTCCACTGTCTCCTGCGGCATCTGCCGGTTCTGCCTCGCCGGTGATGTAAACCTCTGCGACCACCGCCAGGTGCTCGGCGTCTCCTGCGGCGACTATCGACGCAACGGCGCGTTTGCCGAGTATGTCTCGGTGCCTGAACACATCGTGTATGCCTTGCCCGATTCGTTCGCTTATGAAAAGGCAGCGCTGATCGAAGCAGTCTCGATCGCCGTGCATGCGGCGAAGATTACGGATATCCAGCCGGGCAGCTCGGCGGTGGTAATCGGCGCGGGCATGATCGGGCTGCTGGCCGTGCAGGCGTTTCGCGTCTTCGGCTGCAGCAAGGTCATCGCCGTCGATCTCGAAGAGAGCAAGCTTGAACTTGCGCGCAAGCTTGGCGCGGACGAGACCTTTCTCGGCTCCGATCCTGAGCTGCTGAAGAAGCTGCATGCGGCGACCGGAGGCTACGGGCCCGACATCGCCGTGGAGGTGGTCGGAGCGCAGAAGCCGATCCTCACCGCGATTGAATCGGTGCGCCGCGGAGGCACCGTTACGCTGATCGGGAACCTCGCGCCGCGGGTAGAGATCCCGCTGCAGATTGTGGTCACACGCCAGATCCGGCTGCTCGGCTCCTGCGCCTCGGCGGGTGAGTACGGCGAGTGCATCGCTCTGATGGAAAGCGGAGCGATCAACGTTGACCCGCTGATCTCGGCGACGGTTCCCTTGAGCGAAGGCGCGGAGTGGTTCAATCGCCTCTACGCGAAAGAACCTGGTCTGATGAAGGTCATTCTCCAACCCTGAAAGAAGCGCCATGACGGAAAACGAATTCGACTTGACGGGAAAGGTTGCCGTGGTCACCGGCGCAAGCCGCGGCCTGGGCCAGTACCTTGGCCGCGCCCTCGCGCGCGCCGGCGCAGACCTGGTAATTACCAGCCGTCGTCTTGCAGACCTCAAGCCGTTTCAGTCCGAGATCGAGAACCTGGGCCGTAAGGCGCTGCCGCTCGAGCTCGATCTGCGCGACCAGGAAAGCATTCGCGCCGCGGCCGACGCCGCTGGGTCACATTTCGCCAAGATCGACATTCTTGTCAACAATGCGGGCTGCAATGTGCGCAAGCCGGCTCTCGATGTCACGTGGGACGATTGGAATCTGGTGCTCGACACAAACCTGCGCGGCTCTTTCTTCGTAGCCCAGGCCTTCGCACGTGGCATGGTCGAGCGCGGCTATGGCCGGATCATCAACATCGGTTCAGTGACGAGCGTCTTCGGATATGCCGGGATCGGCCCATACTGCGCCAGCCGCGGAGGCATCAAGCAGCTCACCATGAGTCTCGCCGACGAGTGGGGATCACGCGGTGTAACGGTCAACTGCCTCGCCCCGGGATGGTTTCGCACGAAGCAAAACTCCGTCCTGTACGAGAACGAGAAGTGGGTCGAGTACATCACCGATCGCATTCCACTGAAGCGTCCGGGGCAGCCGAACGACCTGAATGGAGCCGTCGTCTTCCTCGCCTCCGACGCAAGCGCCTACATTACCGGACAGACGCTGCTGGTCGACGGCGGCATATCGACCGGGGCTACGCGGGCGACGGCCTGAACCGATCTCACGATTTCTGTACACGGTTAACGCGACAGCAGATCCTCTTCGAGGATGACGACGAGAAAAGCAAAACAAGAGCGGACAGAGCAACATCGGTTTCGATCGAGGGATCACCATGGAGAGACGGGCTTTTATCAAATTGAGCGCGGCCACTGCGATTACGGCAGCTCTGCCTTATACCGTTGCGGCACAGGCGCAGACTCCGGCAGGCAAGAAGCCGAACATCGTCTTCATCATCTGCGACCAGCGCAGCTTCGGCTACAGCAAAGCCACGGACTACCCGCTCGACACCAGCCCCACGCTCGATCGCATGCAGCGAGAAGGCGTCGGGTTTGAGAAGAACTATTGCACGATCCCGGTCTGCGTTCCGAGCCGCACCTCCATGCTGACAGGCCGCTGGCCGGAGGCGACCCACGTGCGCATGAATCTGCAGACAAAGCCGGATTCGGCGTTCTTCGAGAAGGACGTCTATCAGGTAGCGAAGAGCCAGGGCTATCGCACGGCGTTGATCGGCAAAAATCACACGTATCTAAAGCAGCCGGATCTCGATGTCTGGCACGAGTACTTTCACGACGGCGGCCCGATCTATCCGGATTCGCCGCCGGAGACCGCTGCCTACGACAAGTGGCTGCGGGCGTTGAACTTCAATATCTCCGAGAAGCCGACGCCGTTTCCGCTCGAGGTTCAGCTTCCCTATCGCATCGTCTCGGACACCATCGCGTTCATCGATGGCGTCGCAGAGCAGCCTTTCATCGCGCAGGTCAGCATTCCGGAGCCGCATGATCCTGAGCAGGTGCCGGCTCCCTACTGGAACATGTTTCCGCCCGACTCCATCCCAGACCGCTGCGCCGGGCCCGAGGCACTTGCCCACATGGGATTCCGTGCGCAGTGGGAGTATCGCCAGCAGGAGGACAGTTTTCCGGAGACAGAGAAGCTGTGGCGGCGCTACCGGTCCAACTACTTCGGCGCGCTGCGCATGGTCGACGATCAGATCAAGCGCCTGATGGATCACCTCGAACAGAAGGGCCTGATGAAGAACACGCTGGTGGTCTTCACCGCGGATCACGGCGACGCTCTGATGAACTACGGCATCGGCCACAAAGGTATCGGACTGTACGAGACGCTCACCCATACGCCGCAGATCTGGTACGGCTACGGAGTCAAGTCCAACGCCGCGGCGCTCGAGGCGTTCACCTCCATGGCAGACCTGATGCCTACCTTGTGCGAGGTCATGGATGCGGAGATTCCTCACGGCGTACAGGGAAGAAGTCTGTGGCCGCTCCTTCAGGGCGAAGACTTTCCTCGGGTGGAGTTTCGCAGCATCTACGCAGGCGTCGGCGTCGGCGGTCTGTACTACGAGGCTTCCGATGATATCCCCTACTCGGCCGCGCACGAACCCGATCGGCCGGGCATGTTCGACGAATTGAATAAGGTCACGCAAAGCGGCAACCAGAAGATGGTTCGCATGGGCGACTGGAAGCTTGTCTACGACATGATGGGGTACGGTCAGCTCTACAATCTTCGCGATGATCCCTGCGAGCTGAAAAACCTCTTCGGCAGACCGGAAGTCGCCAGCGAGCAGGCGCAATTAATGGCTGAGCTTGCGATGTGGATCATACGAGTTCAAGACAGCCTGCCTACAGGAACCCAGAACCGGAAGTACCAAACGAAATGGCCGGCACGGCACAACTGGTACTCGCCTTATCGTCGCGGAGGCGCCCCGCCGAATTCTTACGTTCCTTAGACTGCGGTCTTCCTACCCATGTCGCCCAGCGCCTGCGCATCCTTCACCGCGGCTTGGGAAAAACAGGCGTGATATAGATTAGAGAATAGCGGAGGAGAACCTGTGAGGCCATTCTCATCTCGAAGGCCGGCCGGCCAGTTGGCGATTCAGACAGCTCCCCAGGCGGCCGCGCAAGCTCTTCGAGAGGCCATCATCTCGGGAGAGTTGAAGGGTGGCGACAGGGTTCTGGAACAGAACTGGTCTTCGCGTTTGGGTATCGGCCAACCCACTCTGCGTGAGGCTCTGCGAGAGCTGGAGCATCAGGGCCTGCTGAGAAAGGTCCCCCAGCGCGGCACCTATGTCACGGAGCTCAGTCCGGCGGACTACCGGAGAATTCTCGAAGCGCGCATTCCGCTGGAGGCAGTCGCAATTGGCAGAGCCGCGAAGAGATTGACTCCTGCATCAGAGAAGGAGCTGACCGACCTCGTCATGACCATGGCGGGAACAGGCAAGGACGTCGACGTAAAGAGCTTCCATGACTCTGACGTTCTCTTTCATCGAAAGATCTGGGAGCTGGCGGATAACGAGTACCTGCATGATCTCCTGGAGATGATTACCTTCCGTCTATTTGTGTTTTCGGTTGTAGGGCGTTGGCCTGACGCCCCCAATGCGATGAGCGAGAGAATCGCCGCGGTGCAACAACATCTGGCAATCCTGGAAGGTATTCGAACCGGCAACTCGCAGTTGGCGCGCCAGGCGTTTGTAAAACACACGGTGCAGTACTGGAACCAGCAGTATGGGCTGGACCTGGTGGAAGAGGACATGCTGATCGAAAGTTCGCGCGAAATGCTGCAGACCTGAGTATTTTCGTGGGATCGTCAGGCCCATCCGATAAACAGCACCAGCAAGCCTTGGATTACACGCGACACTTCGTACCAGGTGGCCACTCTCAATCGACGGGCGAACTCTTGCTCCAGTTGAAGCGTCGACCCAGAATGCCTTTAACAATCAGGTGATCGGTTGCGGCAGTCGGTCCTACCCCTATGCCGAAATTAACCTCCCACTTCGGCGAAACGTTGAGATCCGTAACTGCAAAGATCTGCTGCTGCTGTTGACGCAGTACGTCGAAACTCCAGACCCGCCCGTAGTCACCGTAGTATTCAACACCGCCGCTGATCTGGCGGGAGAAGTCGTAGCTGATCTTCACTGCAGGGGCGAATCCCAGGCCTTGGCTCACATCAGGTCCGTGCCAAGTGCGCTCGAGGGCCGGATTCACTGCGAAGTACCAGCGATCGATCGTCTTATCGATGATTGGCCGAATCTCCCAGGTCCAGGTGTCCGGCGAATAGACGGCGCGCTGATAGCCGATCTCGGTCGACAGGCTGAGGCCGACGGGTAGATGCCAGCGATCCGGCGCGCGGACGCGAGGACGAATGTGATCTCCCACCCACTGGATTCCGTGCCCGTCCTGCTGGCTGGTGAAGATATAGAAGCCGACCTCGGACCAACTGTTGATTCCTTCGGTCAGCTCGATAGTTTCGTGCTCTTGATGGTTCGTTGGGAAGACACCATTAATCGTTCGCGTCTGCCCGGAGATGGTGTAGTTAGAATGCAGTTCCACCATAAGGTTCTTCGCCGGGACAGTATCCGCTCCGTACACCTGGATCTCGTAGTTTCCCTGAGCTTGCGCTACACCTGGGGCTGACAAGAGAAAGACAGCCCAAAGCAGGACTGCCGTAGAAGCGCGCATTGGCTGTGAAGTCCCGCCTGAAGCACTACGCATAGCGAAACACCATCATGAAACCGCGATCCATGTGGTCCTGCTGGTGACAATGAAAGAGCGTCTTTCCAGGATTGTTTGCGACGAACTCAACTTCTGCCGTCGTCTTTGAAGCGACCAGCACGACATCCTTCTTCAGACCGGCCATCTCCGGGCCCCCGTCCACCTGACGCACTTCAAAGGTGTGGCGATGCAGATGCATCGGATGATCGTCCAAGCTCAGATTCTTCATGACCAGCCGATAGTGCTGCCCGTTCACCAGAACAGGCTCTTCCGTATGCGGATACGCCTTGCCGTTGATCAGCCAGATCTCCTCGTTCCCGTGGCCCTGGAACTTGGAGCTGAAGGCGAGCTCGATGCGGTCAACCTTGCCTCCGCTCGCGTTGAACTCACCGGGCGCGGCGAACTGGCGGTAGTTCCACACCAGATTTTCCGGCTGCTGCCAGGCAGGTTGACCGGAAGCGCCTGCATACTCGACCGCGATAGCCATACCGGCAGCCTGAACATGCTTTCGCACTTCACCGAGCGTCCACACGCCGAATGCATTCATCTCGACCATGGCGCTCACACGCTCGGCGGGCGCAAGGCGCAGCATCGAGACCATCTGCGGCTGCGGGACAGTGTTCCCGTCGAGCGCGATCACCTGAAAGGTGTGACCTGCAAGCGCAATCCAATGAGTCTCCGTCGGGCTGGAGTTCAGGATGTGCATCAGCACACGCTCACCTCGCTTGACACGTATTGGCTCGCCCGATCCAAACGTCTTACCGTTGATCGTGGACACATCGTAGACAGGATTCATGTAGCCGTCATCGCCGCCCTGCAGGTAACCGTGCCAATCGTGAAGAGCCAAGAAGATCTCGCGGTCGTGACGCCCTGGATTCTCGCGCGGTTCGATGAGTAGAAAGCCATGCAGTCCGCTGTACTGCCCTTTCATGAGGTTTTTGCCCGCAAACGTGTGAGTGTGGTACCAGCGGAATCCAGAAGGATCCGGCTTTAGAGCGTATCGAGTCGTAGCTCCGGGAGCGATCATCGGCGTCCCCTCCTCGGCTGCGCCGTCGATGCTGGAAGGAAGAAAAAGGCCATGCCAATGCACGATCTCAGCATCCCGGGTTAGGTTGCGTATGGAAACGTTCTGCTCTTGACCCTCGCGCATTCGGATCAGAGGTCCAGGAACCTGTCCGTTGTACGCCAGGGTCTCGATGTGACGCTTCGGCGAGACCTCAAGCTTGTACGGTGCGATCTCAAGCGAGATATGCGGAGCTGTCGTCTGACCCACTCCTTCGCCAAGCAGCAGGGATGCCGCTGTAAGTCCGGAAAGCTGTCCGAAGCGCCTGCGGGTGAGCATCGAGCGAGCTTCTATACCTGCCATCAAAAAGAGTCCATTCGAAACAACTGTGTACCCTCCGGAAGACAAACTTTTTCATTCAGCAGAGTCAGCGAGCCATGCTTTCTCTTCGGATGTCAGTGCGCGAAGGAATCAGCCTCTCACTGCGGCACAAGGCTAACTCGACAGGTCTCCACTGAGAGTAAGATCCACGTCCACTTCCTTGGCGACCTTGAGAATGAAGATACTTGGATCCTTCAGTCCCCACTTCACGTAGGGGATCACAAAATGGGTCTTCGCTGTACACTTCGTGCCGTCGATGTGAAGCTGCATGGGGACAGTCAACGGATGAGGTGTACCGTGCAGCGTAAAAGTGCCGGTGACCTGGACCGTTGAATCTCCGGCCGGGGCGACTGTGCCCTCGTAGCTCATAGGAGCGAACGTGATATCGCTGAAATGAGGAGCATCCAGAACTTCATTCCACATCTTCTTATCCCGCTTGTCGTTTCCAGTCTTACCGCTGCCCGCTTCAACCATCACAGATCCCGACATCTTCGGAGTAGAGCGGTCGAAGACGACCATTCCACTTTGGACGTGAAAGGTTCCGTGAGTCGCATGGTCGGAGCCGCCAAGCGTGAAGCTTACGTCACTGCTCTCCGGATTGATGTGCAACGTTTGCTGTTGCGCGTATGCGGAGCCAAAGAACATCGAAAAGGTGACTAGAAGTGATGTTGCAAGATGCTTCATCGGCTTGCTCCATAAGGTAGAAGTGTATTTAAAAAAACGTAACGAGAGTGCGCTGCGGCGATCGGAAAAACCGGAGAGTTGTCCGGGCAAAGAGGCACTGTCGGTCGGCGGTGTAGGAAAGTACTTACATGCCTTATAGACGCTCGAAGAGAATTTTCGACACCTTGTTCCATGCCAAGCCATTACGATGAGCCTTGCGATAGGTCACCCGGGAACGCAGAAGTTGCGACGGACCTCCTGCGCGAGTCGCCGCCGAAGGTTGATCTTCCGCCGTGTAGATCAATCATAGGGGACATTCCTGTTTATCCTCGCCGCCGACGCAACGTTGCGCTTAGGGTTCCGCTTCTATCGTCCGAGCCGGGCTTTTGACGCCGTTCCAGGAAGAACCTGCAATGGACCTCTGCCGCTCGCAATGGCCGCAAACGGTTTCAATGGCTCTCCTGCGTGACGATGTGCAGATCGACGTGCGGAGCCTCCGATATAAATTTCTGAATGGCCAGAAAATAGAGATACTTCTGCAGCCCCTCCAAAGCCGATCTGCCGACGATGGCTTGCGTTATCCGATGCTCGCGGATATACGCCGCGGTCGTCCGAGCCGTGTCGCTGCCAGTAAGGTTCACGATGAATGCTCCCAGATTTTTTGCAAATTGAAGGTTTGATTCGAGCGTTCGCTGACGATCTGCATCGTTGTCGCGCGCACTCGCTACATGCAGAACGTACAGTTCCGCGCTGAGTGCCTCAGCCAGCCGCGCCCCACGCACAATCAGATCACGCGCCTGTGCGTTCGAGCTGATGCAAACGGCTATCTTTTCGGCAACAGCCCAATGTGCCCCCAGCCGCTTTCGCCTGACATAATCGTCCAGGGTGCGGTCGACGGCTCGCGTCACCCGCTGGAGCGCCATCTCGCGAAGAGCTATTAAGTTGCCGCGCCGGAAGAAGTTCGAGAGTGAGCGTTCCACACGGTCCATGGGATAGATATCACCGCGACGCATGCGAGTCACCAGAGCCTCCGGAGTCAAGTCGCTCATCACGATCTCGTCTGCGCGATCCAACGCCCAGTCCGGAACCTGTTCTCGGACGCTGATGCCGGTGAGCGCCTGAACCCGCGGCGCCAGGCTCTCCACGTGCTGGATGTTGATGGTGCTCAGTACATCGATATTGTTTTCGAGCAGCAGCAGGACGTCTTCGAACCTCTTTGCAAAGCGGCTGCCTTCGATGTTGGTGTGAGCCAGTTCGTCGATCAGTGCAATCTGCGGCTTGCGTACGAGAATCGCGTCGACGTCCATCTCGCTAAACAGCGTGCCCTTGTAATCGATTTCTCGGCGCGGAACCTGCTCCAGCTTCGATGCCAGTTCGGACGTTGCTCTGCGTCCGTGGCTTTCTACGATTCCGATCACCACATCTTCTCCACGGCTACGGCGCCGGACTCCTTCGCTGAGCATGCTAAAGGTCTTGCCTACGCCGGGAGCATAACCGAGAAATACCTTGAAACGGCCGCGCTGCTTCTCCGTTTCGCTCGCAAGCAGCCAGTCTTCTGGAGACTTTCGCCCGTCATCCCATCTTTCGTCCACGTCGTACAATTCCTCCATGAACTCCCGGCGATTTGTGGCAGTCACCCGTTGGGTGCTGGCTTTCAGCGCTCTGGCCGGAATTGTACTCGTCTACCGGCGATGGCTCCACGTGAATCCCACCACTGTCGCAATCAGTCTATTGCTTTTCATTCTCTTAATAGCTGCAAAGTGGGGTTTGCGGCACGCAGTTGTGATCTCGATTGCCGCCACAGCGTGTTACAACTTCTACTTTCTTCCACCTGTCGGAACGTTCACCATATCCGACCCGCAGAACTGGCTTGCACTCTTCGCCTTTCTTGCCACAGGAATCACCGGCAGCCGCTTGTCGCAGCGCGCTCGTGATGAGACCGGAGAGGCCCAAAAGCGTCAACGCGAAGTAGAGCTGCTGTTTACCCTAAGCCGCGAGTTGCTGCAGACAGAGAACGTGAGCGTACTCGTCAATGCGTTGCCGAAGCTGATCAAGAATACCTCACATGCTGAGTCGATCGTGTTGTATCTGCTGGAGGGCGACCGTCTTTACCAAACTGGCCTGCAGCAGATCTCCAACATAGAGGTGCCGCATCTTCGGCAGCTCGCATTGAGCCTGTCTGAGCCGCAACTCGGCTTGAACGCAGAGACGCGCATTCCTCTGCGTGCCGGCGTGCGCCCGCGTGGTCTTCTGCTGCTTCGCGGCGTAGAACTCTCTGCTGGGACTTTTCAGGCCATCGGAGGATTGGTTTCAATCGCGCTTGATCGCGCTCAGGCTTTGGAAGACGTCGCAAAGGGAGAAGCGAACAAGGAAAGCGAGCGCCTCCGTACACTGATTCTGGACTCAATCACTTACGAACTTCGCACGCCCATCACCTCCATCAAAGCCGCAGCAAGTGCTCTCCTATCTGGCAGGATGAACGAAACCGAGGAGCATCGCGAGTTGTTGACGGTCGTGGATGAGGAAAGCGACCGACTCAGTCGCCTCGTCGCGCAGGCAATGGAGATGGCCCAGATAGAGGCTCAGGAAGTCCATATAAACTTTGCGCCCGTAGAGATCGCCGATCTGGTGGCGCAGGCGAAAGACAGCTGCACCTCGATCACCATGACGCACCCGGTGTCGGTCAGTTTGCCGAGTCTTCCCAAAGTCTCAGCCGACCCCGCAATGATTGGCAAAGTGCTCTCCAACCTGCTGGAAAATGCAGCGAAGTACTCCGCGTCCCATTCTCCTATCTTCCTCTCGGCAGAGCAGAAGGGCGAATACGTTCAGCTGAGTGTCGCGGACAGAGGCATCGGTATCGATCCTGCAGAGCAGAGCCTTATTTTTGATCGGCTCTACCGGTCGCGTGCTCAAAGTGGAACGACGAAGGGTACGGGTATGGGTCTCGCCATCAGCCGCGCGATTGTGGAATCTCATCACGGCAGCCTGAGTGTGACCAGCCAGCCAGGGCACGGATCCGTCTTTACCATTAGTCTTCCCATCGCACAAGGACACTGACCTGAAGAATTTCAGCCATTGCGTTTCAAGCGCGAGATCCCGGGACAATCTCAGAAGTTAATTCGCTCTTTTTCGGTCACCAAGGGACGGGCTTGAACGATCGTGTGAATGGATCCAATGTATTCGCCGATGATACCTAGCGCGACCAGCTGCACCGAGCCAAGAAAGAACAGCCCGATCATCGTTGGCGCGAGGCCCAGTTCAAACTTGCTCCAGAAGAGTAGCTTGGCTATGAGGTAGAAGAATCCCGCCATCATGCTTAGACCAGCGAAGACGAAACCGACGAAGATAACCAGGCGAAGCGGGACTTTGGAGAAGTTTGTAATGCCCAGCATCGCCATATCGTAGAGACTGTAAAAATTGTTCTTGGAGATGCCGCGCATCCTGCGCTTCTGATTGTAGTAGAGCGCTTTATGCGGCAGTCCAATCTCCGCTATCTGACCGCGGAAATAGGGCTGAGGGTCGCGGAAATCACACCTGAGGATATCGACGACACGGCGGTCGTAGAGGCCAAACCCGGTGAAATGTTCGAGAACATTTACATCGGTGAGCCGCGCTACGGTTTTGTAATAAGCAGACCGCACCCGGTACATCAACCCATTCTCGTCGCTGCTACTCTTAATCGCGACCACGATCGGATACCCAGCTTCCCATTCCTGCAGGAAGTCGACGATCATCTCGGGCGGATCCTGGAGGTCCGACAGCACAACGATGACTGCATCTCCTGTCGCCTCGAAGAGCGCATGTTGAGGCGACCGGATATGACCGAAGTTTCTTGCATTCACAATCACCTTAACATTGGAATCCTTCTTGGCGATTTCGCGCAGGATCTCTACTGTCCGATCGGAAGAGTGATTGTCAATAAGAATATGCTCGTAACGATAATGGGGCAGGCCTGCGAATACCTCGCGCACTCGATCCGTCAATGCTTCGACATTGCCTTCTTCGTTGTAGCAGGGGCTGACAATGCTGATGAGCTTCATGATCGATCTCCCTCGACGTGCCACGCGGCCGTGCGGCGAATGGCTTCCTGCAGATTAACAGTCTGCTTGAGATTCAGCATCTCACTAGCCCGCAACACAGAAGGAACATATCTCGCTACCGGGGCTCCTGGCGTTGCCTCAATCGCGACCTGTATGTCCGGAGACC
Organism: Edaphobacter sp.; assembly: GCA_965277545.1. GTDB lineage: Bacteria > Acidobacteriota > Terriglobia > Terriglobales > Acidobacteriaceae > Edaphobacter. The sequence goes on along the minus strand of OZ255826.1, from coordinate 2,016,435 downwards.
GATCGAGACTCCGCACAACTTCCTCAGCGAGTTCCAAGATACTTAGGTCGTCAGCTGAACCTACATTGATTGGCACAAGACTCGGGGCCCGAAACAGCATCGTCCACAGCCAGATCGCGAGATCGGCAGCATAGAGATAGGAGCGCCGCGAGGTGCCGTCTCCTTTTATCCGGATCGCTCGATCTGCAAGCGCGTCTCCGATGAAGTTGCCTATCGCAAAGTGAGTGTGGAGAGGAAGGCAGGGTCCGACGAAGGCAAAGCACCGGGCTATTTTGATCTCTAGCTTGCTCTGGCTCGCTTCAAGAGCGCACATCTGCTCCGAGACGCGCTTGCCTTCAGCGTAGACGCTCGCCGGATCGAGCGGGTCAGGACCGCCACCATATTCCTCAGGGATGTGAGTCAGGCTCTCGGGTTGCCGCCCATAGACGGCGCCGGAGCTGGTGAGGAGAAACTTGCGAGTCGAGTGAGTCCGAGCAAACTCAAGTACACGGGCGGTTCCGTCGAGAATAGTGGTGAGCATCTCGATCGGCTGCTCGGTTGCTTGCCTGGCGCTGGCTTCGGTAGCCGCATGAATCACATATTCAAACGTCCCGCTGGGGAATTCGAAGTCGCGAACGTCTCCTTTCAGGAGGAGGAGAGCTCGATCGGTCCCGAGGTGAGGGCACTTCCGCATGAAGGCCCCAGGATCTCGCGTCAGTACAGTGATCTTCGCATCGAGTTTCAGTTTCCCGTTAATGTAGAGGAAGCTTTCGAGCAGCCAGCAGCCGAAAAACCCAGTGCCGCCAGTCATGAACAGATGCAGTCCCCGCATCTCCTCCCACGTCGGCCTCGTCTGCAAGAAAATGTGATCGAGGTCTGCTGTGGGTAGAGGCGTCTGTGCCATAGTCTCGCCTCGGATTATATCTCGCCCCCGTAGATATATAGTAGGACCAGTGAGTTGCAAGACACAGAGCACAGGAGACGTGATTGATGCGTATTTTGCTTTTCGGCGCGGGAAGCGGACTGAGCGACTTCCTGAGCCTCGTACCATCTCACATTGAGATAGTTGGACTAGCCGACAATGATCCCACAAAGCACGGAACGGAAGTTCTGGGATACCGGGTGTATGCTCCGGACTCGATCGCCAAACTCACTTTCGACTTTGTTGTTGTTACCGCGCGAGCGGGCGAAGCAATGCGAAACCAACTCGTCGATATCGGTATAGAGCGCGACCGCATTCTTTTGTTTTATTCGAGCTTCGACGGCAGTCTGCGTGAGACGATCAATAAAGACATGGAAGCGCTGAATCGTCATATGGGAATCGGACTGCATCCTCTGTCGCTGTGCACCATGCAACTCTGGCCGGAGAGCACATCGGAGGGGACGACCTCTCAGGACGACTTTTGCCGTATTATGTCTGTGCAGCTTGCAGCTCAGCGAATCGTCGAGAAGAACATCGCGGGAGCAGTTGCGGAACTTGGTGTCTACCGTGGCGAGTTGGCGGCAATTCTAAACCGACTGTTTGCGGGACGAACACTCTATCTCTTCGACACGTTCGAGGGGTTCTCGACCAACGACCTCTACGATGGCCAGGAAAAAAAGCACTCGCAGGCTGCCGTAGGCGACTTCAAGAATACGAGCATCGATATGGTTCTCTCGCGCATGCCTGAACCAGATCGAATCGTCATCAAAAAGGGCTATTTTCCCGAGACAGCGGAAGATCTAGAGGAAACCTTCGCATTTGTCAGCTTGGATGTCGACCTCTATAAGCCTACTGTTGCGGGCTTGCACTACTTCTATCCTCGTCTCGCTAAAGGTGGCTGCATCTTCATACACGACTACAACAACCGCCGATACAAGGGTGTACGGCGCGCAGTCGACGAGTTCATCGAGTCTGTTGGATCTCCCCTTGTGCAATTGCCAGACTTCGCGGGAACTGCAATTTTGCCGAAGTAAAGCGCACTTCTCACTGACGCGACTGTGCCGTGCCTTTGGCAGATGCGAGTTAGAGCGAGCTCATCGGGTATGGGTCAGGCCTTCGGCGCAACGTCGAGTCCGCGCTTATAAATCGTTTCGCGAAGCGACGGAACCTGCGAGTACGGGCTGTCGATGTCGTCGATCGAGATCGGAGCATCTTTGGCTACGGCCCGCATAAGGACTTCTCCGCGCATAAGCTCACGGCAGGAGAGTTGTCCCTTCTGCAACGGTATGGCAAGATAGACATCGTCATCGGCAAGTATGTGGCCGATAGGAAGGTCTGCCTTAGCGTAGACGCCTCTAACGAGCGCATCGAGGTATTCAATTTCTTTTCTTGGGGGCTGGCGCTTTTGGGTGCCCGGTGCGCCGCACATCTCCTTAGCCTTTTTGAAAGCGCGAAACCACTCGTCTACCTGATGCGGGAGACTGCAGTAGGGGCTGACCTTGGTTCCATCAGAATCGATGTCGACATGCCGTTCAAACGTGCGCGCTCCCTTTGCATAGGCAATCAACATCGAGTTAGACCAGTCGGTGCACTCATGGGTGGAGTAGCCGATGGTGTTATCCGGATAGCGATTCCGCAGGAAATCAACTTGATTGATCTCAAGTTCGCTATCTTCCGCAGGATAGATTGAGACGCAGTGATTGATTGCCAGCGGAATGTTTCGATTGGCAAAAAATGTGACGATGTCATCCATGTCCTTGAGGGAAGATCCTCCGGTCGACACGATGACAGGCTTCTTGGTCTTGGCGATCTTTTCGATCAGCATCCAGTCGTTCAAATCGGAACTGGCTATCTTGATCATCGGAATGCCAAGCTCGACGCAAAGATCAACCGAACGTTCGTCAAAGGGGGTTGCTGAGGGAATACAGCCTGCATTGCGAATTGCTTTGACCAGAGTAGCGTACTGATCATCCGATAGGCGGGTATCAAGTGTCTTCTTGACATAGCGAAGATCCGAACGGTTTACGAATCCCTTGTGAACGAAGTGGCCGACATCGCGAAACTGGAGCTTGATCATCGCTCTAACGTTATTGAAACGGACGACCTGAGAAAACTCCTGGATGATTTTGAGCCCACGCTCCACGCTACCAAGATGATTGTTGGCGAGCTCCAATACAAAAAGATCTTCGAAGATATCGTTGTCTATCACTACTTCGACTCCTTGACTAATTTTGTGAGAAGTTCTGGAAAGGCTTCCAGGCGATGCAGGACCGCCGGAGAAGCAGGCAGCTTGCCGTAGCCATGAGTCACCCATACGAATGGTACCTTCATCGCCGCGGCTCCGTCGGCATCTTCCGCTGTATCGCCGACCATGACACATCGGCGTGGTTCAAGTTCGAACTCCTCCAGCAGGCGACCCAACATCTGGGCCTTGCCGGAATAAGGCGGGTCTCTGGAGTCACGTGTAAGCACAGCCGTAAAAAAGGAGATCATGTTTTCGCGTTTCAGTATTTTGACCGAGACTGCACGGGGTTTATTCGAGACCACGAAGAGAAGGATACCGAGAGCATGCGCCTCTTCTAAGACGACCCGCGCGCCCGGGTATGATTTCGTCTTCTGCCATCCAATCGAATCGTAGCTTCTTCGGAACGACCGTTCCAGGAGGTCGAGATCCGCATCCGTTGCATTTCCGGCTGTCGTGGAAAGAATCGTTCGAATCGGCGGCCCAATTGCCTCGCGCAGGTCGATAGACTGCATCGGCAGATTGGAGACGGCGAAAGCGTCTTCAATGGAGAACGCAATGCCAGGCAAAGAATCGAGCAAAGTGCCATCGAGATCGAAGAACAAGGCTTGAGGCGGGCTTAAGATCGGGTCCATGCTCATCAAGCTCTACCTTTCGTCGCCGACGAGCATATTTTCGGCAAGTTCTTCCGGCGTCAGGAAAGGGTACATATCTTCCAGGTTCGGGGTCTGGATCTTTCCATCCGGCAGAATGCGCGAACGCAGCCGGGGTTCAAACTCCTGAGCTACGTCAAGGAAGACGTCGAAGATGGTGGGGCCTGGCTTGCTCAGTTCCCGTTGAATGAGGGCGAAGTCATCGAGCTGCCTGATGGGAAATGAAGGGATACCGTAGGCGCAGCCAACTTTCACCATATCCGGAAAACTGACTCCGCTCGTCTCCCCTGTGCCGATCAGCCTGCCCTGAAAAAATCCCATCTGTGTCTGGCGTATGGAAAGATACCCGCCGTTGTTGAGGACGAATATCTTCACCGTCAGTTGATTGCAGACGACAGTCTGGAGCTCCTGAATATTCATCTGAATGCTGCCGTCACCCGCCAGGCAGATCACGCGACCGCCCTTCGCAAGGGCTACTCCAATGGCTGCGGGAAGATCATACCCCATGGAGGCTGAACCAGAGTTAGAGATAAGACGTTGCCCAAGCTTGAGCTTGCCCGCCTGGTACGGAACGATACAGGCAGTGGCGTTGCCGCAGACCACCGCATCATCCGGCGCGAGAATATCGAATAGTCTATCAACAAAGTAGTACGGGTTCAGAGGGGGGCCGGGCTGCTTCTGTTTCTCCAGCACCACCGGAAACTTCGCCTGCCTTTGCTTGCACCAGCGAAGCCACTCTTCATGTTCCTGTTTTGAAATGTAGGGGACCTCTTCCAATTGGCGGAGCATCTCGCCTAGAAACACCTTTACATCACAATGAATCCCGATATCCGGCCGCATGGTCGGCTTAACCAGTTCAGCGGCATCAATATCGACTTGGATCTTCGTGGCGAAGCGCGCAAAGGAAGGCCAGTTATAGCTGGTCTGGCGGATGTTGAGACGTGAACCCAACACCAGCAGCACGTCCGAGTTCTGCACCGTGAAATTTCCAGCGCGCTCCCCGATCGTGCCCGGCCGACCGCAGAACAATTCGTCGTCAGAGGCGATGAGGTCGTGAGTCCAGCCGGTGACGACCGGAATGCGCAGGCGGCGGGCCAGGGCCAGGAACTTGGGCAATGCGTTGGCGAGTCGTACGCCGGTACCGCCGAACAGAACAGGACGCTTAGCTTCGCGAATGCGCCTCAGAGTATCGCTGACCTGCTGCGCCACTTCTTCGCTCGGGAAGATCAGGTCGTCTTCTGATGAATCATAATGACGCAGAGCTTCCGGATCAATTTGGGCCGACTGCACATCGACGGGAATATCCAGCCAGCACGGACCCGGACGCCCCGTCTGAGCCAGATGCCACGCTCGCTCCAGATGATAGGCAATGGTCGCAGGATCATCCACCCAGACGGAATATTTCGTAATCCCCTTCACCATGCGGATGATGTCGACCTCCTGGTCGCCAAGTTGCCGCATGTTCTGGATACCGTAGGTCGCCATCGACGTCTCTCGCTTCACCTGCCCTGAGAGCACCAGCATCGGAATGGAATCAGTCCAGGCGCCAAAGACACCGTTCAGCGCATTGATGCCGCCGGGGCCAGTCGTGACGTTGAGCAATGCGGGAGAATTAGTGATACGGGCATATCCCTCCGCTGCCATCGCTGCTGCTTGCTCGTGGTGGGTACATACATAATGCAGGCCAGAACTCCCAATCGAATCATTGAGATGCATGGCGCCCCCGCCAGTGACCAGAAAGACGTGCCGCACGCCCCATTCGTGAAGTTGACCCAAAACGTAATCCGAAAGTTTGATCCCTAAACTCCTTGTGCGACCAAAGATCAACAAGTAAATCGCCGCGGCTTGTCGTTCGATTTCACGACCGGACGTGCGCAATTACATCCAGTCTACCGCACGCATAGCTATTCTTCGCCACGCCAGCACCGTCCCGAGAAGGCGAAAAAACACGACAACCTACAAGCCTTGTGTTTGACTTGACACGGTGCACTGTGGAGACTTCATGCCGCGTTCTCTCCTGCTCCTTGCTATTGCCGTACTCTCCTGCCGATCTACGCCCAGACTCTGAGGCCGCGAGATTCCGAAGTCACGCTGCACACTGGCACGCGGCTGGTCGTCGTGGGCGTCGTCGTCACGGACCGCAACAAAAAACCCGTTGCGCAACCTCAAAGCGATCGACTTCACGTTGCTTGAGAACAATACCCGCAGAACATCGGGATTCACGATCTGAGCGGCGCTAAAGTCGGTGCGGTCGAGCTTCCTGTGGAAGCTATCAAGACCTGCCGCCATTGCCAGCAGTCAGTATCGCTTCGCCCCAAGCGGCAACAGCACGATAACGCGATGCTGAGAGGCCAGCAACCTGCAAGGCAGGCATTCATGAATTCAAATGCAGACAAGCCGGATCCAGAGACCCTGACATTTACCTGCATCGCTGGAGTGAGGAGCCTGTCGATGAGGATATGGCGGAGAATGGGGGATTCGAACCCCCGATAGAGCTTTCGCCCTATAACGGTTTAGCAAACCGCCGCCTTCAGCCACTCGGCCAACTCTCCGTCTCTTGGTCTTACTTCAGCGAAATCTCGTTCCTGCGGCCTGGTTTCGCTTTGGCTGAGCTGATTATAGCTTGAGGCGGCCTAAGAAAGACAAGCACGAAGACACCCGCTGCCGGCGCCTTCGGCTCATTGCTCGCATCGATCATCCAGATGCGACTTGCGGAGACCGCCGCCGCCAGAACCAGTCAAAGCAATAACGTAAAGTGTGAACATGACGGGCAGACCAGGTGGGGGCCATCGTTGAGAAGCGCGCTAGGAAGCGGCAACAGCACATCATCGAAGCTGCGCCTTCTCCCCCTGATCACCGCAACCTACTTCATGGTGGCCGGCGGGCCCTACGGGTTAGAGGACATTATCGGCAAGGCGGGGTATGGCCGTGCGTTGTTGATGCTGCTGATCGTGCCAATCCTATGGAGCTTGCCCACCAGCCTCATGGTAGGAGAACTCGCCGCAGCCGTGCCGGAGGAGGGCGGATACTACTGCTGGGTGCGGCGCGGACTCGGCCCCTTCTGGGGGTTTCAGGAGGCGTGGCTGAGCCTGGCCGCGAGCGTATTCGATATGGCGATCTATCCTGTCATCTTCGTGCTGTACCTCGGCAGAGTTGAGCCCGCTTGGACTGCAGGGATCCGCGGCACCCTCTGGGCCTTGGCCGTCGTGGCGATATGCGCGGCCTGGAATCTGAGAGGAGCGCGAGCAGTGGGGACCGGTTCGGTGGGCATGTTCTGCCTCCTCCTCTCGCCCTTTGTCGTGCTTACTATTGTGGCCGTGTGGAAGGGCCTCGATCGAGAACAGCACTTCGGCGCACTCCGTGGACCGCTTGCTGGAGAAGACCTCGCGGGAGCATTTTCGGTAGCGCTCTGGAACTATATGGGTTTCGACAACGCTTCGACCGTAGCCCGAGAGGTGGAGAATCCGCAGCGGAACTACCCGCGGGCCATGCTATGGGCCACTGGCCTGGTCGCCCTCACCTACGTGCTGCCCCTAGCCGCGGTAGGATTCGCAGGATTGCCGGCAGACCGGTTCTCGACAGGAGCATGGACCGATGCGGCGCGTGAGTTGGTGGGACCATGGCTTGCACTATGCGTCGTGGCCGGAGGGACGATCAACGGGCTGGGTATGTTCAACGCGCTGATGATGAGCTACACGCGGGTACCGTATGCCATGGCGGCCGAAGGGATGCTGCCGAAGGTACTGGCTGCGAGGACGAACAGAGGCGTCCCTTGGGTGAGCGTGGTGCTCTGTTCAGCGGCCTGGGCGCTCGCACTCCAGTTGTCCTTCGAGCGGCTCATCTCCATCGACCTAGTGCTGTATGGCGGCGCGTTACTGCTGGAGTTCGTGGCCCTGGTAGCGCTTCGTATCAAAGAACCCCAACTGGCGCGGCCGTTCCGAATCCCGGGAGGCCTCTGGGGCGCGCTCATAGTCGGACTCGGACCGGCTGTCCTGATCGTGTTCGCCATGTGGGCCGCCCGCGGAGAGCGCATCGCGGGACTGCCGGCCTTAGAATTCGGGGCCCTTCTAGCCCTGGCGGGACCGATACTGTACGCAGCACAACAAGCTTGGAGCAAAAAGAATCCTGTCCTGTGAAAACGAGAATTGACACATAACCTAACCTCGTATGGTGACCATTACTTCTGAGGGACAGGCTTCGGTTCCGGCGTCGTCTTGTTGTCGATGAAGCGCTGCTGAGCCTCCAGCACCTTATTGCGCGCAAACGAGGCGTCGCGCCAGCCCCTTACCTCAACCCGCTTCCCTTCTAGATCCTTGTAGATTGCGAAGAAGTGCGTAATCTCCTTCAGCATGTGGGGATAGATCTCCGAAAAATTCCAGACATCCTTATAGCGCGGGTTGCCCTTTCCCACGCACAGAATCTTCTCATCGCCGAGGCCTTGATCCATCATTTCGAGCATTCCAATGGGACGGACTTCCATAACGCATCCCGAGAAACTGGGCGTATCGACCAGCACAAGGCAATCGATCGGGTCGCCGTCATCGGCCAGCGTGCTCGGAATGAAGCCGTAGTCGCCAGGATAGTGAACCGGCGAATACAGGTTACGGTCCAGACGAAAGACATGAAGCGTCTTGTCGTACTCGTACTTATTGACACCCTCGTACGGAATCTCAATGACAGCGTTGATGACTTCGGGGCTGTGGGCTCCGACGGGGAGCTCCAGATAATTAGGCATAAGGTCAGGCATCTCTTCTCGTAGGTAAAAGTCTTGCGCTCGCAACGTGTAGCGTGTTCTTGCCGCGTGCTGCGACGGAGCTTGCGACCGGATCAGTAGGCCGAGGCAAGCCGGCCTCATGTCTATAATCAGACACGATGATGGCTCATGTCTATGTCACGCTGAAACGAACGGTGTTGGATGCCCAGGGGCAGACGGTAGCCGATGCACTGCGCCGAATGCAGTATCGCGGCATCGCCGATGTACGGCAGGGAAAGTATTTTCTGCTCACTCTCGAAGATGGGATGGATGATGGCGCTGCACAGGACGAGGTCGAACGGATCGCGCGCGAGGTGCTGATCAATCCTGTGATCGAAGAATTTACCTTTCGCCTTGAGGGTTGACCGCACCTTTTCTGCGGAACGCGACTGCAAATCTTTTGTCCTGTGGATGCAGCATCAAAGGCGAACCGCTTCGGTGAGCGCGCGCGTGCAGGCCGGGTGCTAGGCTCAAGGTGGAGCTACGGAGAACCTGTTGGGCGACACTTTTATGGAAAGTCAGACACTTGGGCATCCGTCCGCCCTGGCGACAGGCGAGAGCCGGTTTGTGCGGGCTTGCCTGCGCCAGCCCGTAGACCGGACGCCCGTATGGTTTTTGCGCCAGGCTGGCCGATACATGCCCGAGTACATGGCCGTACGGAAGCATCACACCCTGCTTGAAATCTGCAGGACGCCGGATATCGCCGCAGAGGTGACCATCACCGCAGCGGAGCGGCTCGGCGTCGATGCCGCCATCATCTTCGCCGACCTTCTGCTGCCGCTGACTCCAATGGGTCTCGACTTCGAGTTTGTCACCGGCGAAGGACCAGTAGTGCATACGCCCATTCGTTCACTCGAGGCCGTGCAAGCCCTTCGCACTGACCGGGACGCGGACCTGCGTTACGTCTCGCTCGCCATCGAGAAGGTATCGAAGCACTTTGCCGAGCCGAGAGCAGATGGCGATACGTTGGGGATCATCGGCTTCTGTGGCGCTCCGTGGACACTGGCTGCCTACATGATCGAAGGCGGCAAGCAGAGCGGCGGCGATCGCAACTACATCGAGACCAAAAAGATGATGTATTCGAACGCTGCAGCGTGGTCTCTACTGACGGAAAAGATAGTAACCGTGCTGGTTGCATATGCAGCGCAGCAGGTAGAGGCCGGCGCTGACGTGATCCAGGTGTTCGACAGCTGGGTAGGCAAACTCAGCGTCGCCGACTACAAGCAGTACTGCCTTAGTTGGACGACCGAGCTTGTGCAGCGGATCAGGTCAATGGGTGTGCCCGTCATCTACTTCGGCGTTGAGACCGCTTCCCTGCTGCCGGCCATGAGCGAGACCGGTGCGGACGTTGTAGGCCTCGACTGGAGAGTGCCGCTCGAAGCGGGGTGGAACTCCGTAGGCGCGGGCTGTGCTGTGCAGGGCAATCTGGACCCCATCGCGCTATTTGCGCCCGAGGATGTGTTAAAGCAGAAAGTGCGCGACGTGCTCGATGCGGCCGCAGGACGCCCGGGACACATCTTCAATCTGGGGCACGGCATCGTGCCGGGAACGCCGGTCGACAATGTGATTCGCGTCGTGCAGTGGGTGAAGGAATTGAGCGCACTGTGATCGAAGAGCTGGAGAGAACGAAGATGGGACAGAGTGCAGTGTTGCTGCTCGCGCACGGTACGCCGGATGTGCTGGGCGAGATGTCAGACTATCTGAGCAAAGTTACCGGCGGACGAAACCTGCCGCAGGAGGTCGTCGAAGAACTCCAGCATCGCTACGCGCAGATTGGCCTGCAGCAGACACCCGGCCTCGATCCGCCCCCGCTGACGAAATGGACAGTGGAACAGGGCCGCCTGCTCGAAGAGGCCTTAGGCAGCAGCAAAGTCTATGTCGGCATGCGGAACTGGCATCCGTATATCGCCGATGTGGTGGCGGAGATGCGGTCAGATGGTGTGACCCACATCAAGGCAGTCTGCCTTGCCCCGCAGAACTCGCGCACCAGCGTCGGTCTTTACCGGCGCGCGGTGCTTGCAGCGGCAGGTGGTCTGGAGGTCGAGTTCGTTGCAGGATGGGCGGAGAGTCCGACCCTGGCCCTCGCCTTTGCCGAAAGGCTCTGGCCCGTCTGGGCGCAGGCCTGTGCCGAGTCGGGAAGGCGTGTGCCGGTTCTCTTTACCGCGCATAGTGTGCCATGTCGCACGATCATGACAGGAGAGGCTTCCGTGGCGGGAGCGCGGCCCGGAACGCCAATGCAGACCTCGCCCGACCCCTATCCCGTGGAAGCCAAGCGGACGGCGCAGATGGTGGCCGACCTCATGGCGGCGATCGGGTTCGGCGAAAAAGACTGGTACTTCGCGTTTCAAAGTCAGGGCGTCTCCGGCGGTCCCTGGATTGGACCGGCCGTCGAAAACACGCTCAAGTCGATTCGCGCCGAGGGGTACACGGGCGTCGTCATGCAACCCGTGGGTTTTCTCTGCGACCATGTTGAAATTCTCTATGACATCGACATAGCCTTTCGAGAAGAAGCAAGCAGGCTTGGGCTGCAACTCTGGCGTGCCGAGAGCTTGAACGATTCGCCGCTGCTCGTGAAGGCACTGGCAGAAGTCGTGTCCGGAGAGTACAAAGCAACCGTGGACGAGATTGTAACTCCGGTGACCGCCTAGAGTGAGTAGAGGCAGACGTGAGACCTTGGTCCGCACATCCTGATGTGGAGAATAGATGAAGCGGGTTGCCATCATCGGCGGGGGTGTGGCGGGTCTGACGGCGGCGTATGAGTTAGCGCGGCTCGCCCGCGGCGGCGCAGGTATTCAGTCAACTCTCTTCGAGTCTTCGTCTCGTCTAGGCGGCATCGTGGAGACAGTGCGCGAAGGTGGATTCACCATCGAGTGCGGACCGGATGCCTGGGTGACGGAAAAACCCTGGGCGCGGGAACTCGCTGAGGAGCTCGGGCTAGGCGGCGAGGTGATGGCCTCGAACGACCGCGCCCGCAAGACCTACGTGCTGATCGATAACAAGCTGCAGGCGATGCCAGACGGCATGCGCATGATGGTCCCGGCTGATCTGGAAGCGCTCGATCGCTCGGAGCTTTTTAGCCCCGTAGCAAAGCAGGCTTATCGCGCCGAGCTTGATCGGGCTGAAGAGCTGAAGAAGACTGCTCCCGCGGCAGATGAGAGCGTCGCCGCGTTTGTCGAACGGCACTTCGGCGAAGAGGTACTGCGGAAGATCGGTGCTCCGCTGCTGAGCGGCGTCTTTGGCGGAGACGTCGCGAAGCTCAGCGTTCGCGCAGTCATGGCGACGTTCGTCGCCATGGAGCGGGAGCATGGAAGCCTGATCGCCGCATTGCAGGACCGAGCTGCTTCAAGCGAGAATCCTGCTGTCTTTACTACGCTACGAAACGGCATGGGAACGCTCCTCGATCGCATGGTCGCAGCCATTCCTCCGCGGCAAATCCGATTGACAACGGAGGTAGAGTCCGTCTCGTATGACAAGGGGGGCTGGCGGGTCAGCACAGCGCGTGAAGAAGAGCACTTCGATGCACTGCTGCTTGCCACACCCATCGACGTGTCGCGTGCGCTGCTGCAGCCCATCGACTCGCAAGCGGCAGCGTTGATGCAGATGGATGCGAGCTCGTCCGTCGTCGTCGCATTTGCTTTTGCCAATGCCTCCGAGCTCAGTCTGCCGCCGGGATTCGGTTTCCTGGTTCCCCCGGCTTCAAATGACCTGTTACTCGCCTGCACGTTCGTGGATCAGAAGTTCAATCATCGCGTGCCGGAGGGCGGGAGGCTTCTGCGGGCGTTCTTCGGAGGCGATTCCGCGAAGCGGCTCATGCATCGTGGTAACGATGAGATCGCCGCGATCGCGCGCCTGGAACTGGCGCGAATTCTCGGACCTCTCCCCGAGCCTCAGCTAACGATCGTGCGACGCTGGCCGCGCAGTCTCCCTCAATATGAAATAGGCCATCTCGAACGCATGACACAGCTCGCCGAACGTGTAGCGAAGCTGAACGGACTGGCGCTCTTGGGCAATGGATATCACGGTGTGGGCCTCCCCGATCTCATTCGGGACGCCCGCGCCGCGGCCCAGCGTGTGGCGAGTGAGCTCTAACTCCGCGCACATCAGCCTATACCTGCACTCCCGAGCAAAGCGTCACGAGATAGTTGACCCGCCGTCCAACGAGAGATACTCTCTACCTAATCTGGTGTTGGGAAGACGGTGTGAATCCGTCGCTACCCCGTAACTGTATGCGCCGAGAGTCTTGACAGGTTGCACTAAGCCACTGGGATTCGTCCTGGGAAGGTGAGTCAAGGTTCGATGAAGCGTGAGTCAGGAGACCTGCCAGAGGCCGATCAGGCTTCATTCAGCTTCGCTGGGAGAGCTGGAGAGCATTCTCGCTGACTTGAAAGTTCAAGTCTGCCCGAGCGCTGCCTATATTTTATTCCCGCTCTGACCTGCGAGGACTCGTCTCCGCGCGGGATAAGGAGCTGACGATGCAGGAGATGCGCCGAGGTTCGGTGACCCTTGTGCTCGGCGGCGCGCGCAGCGGCAAAAGCCGTTATGCACAGCAGCTGGCCGAGCGATCGCAACGTGTGGTCTTTGTCGCCACGGCGAAGGCCACCGATGAAGAGATGCGCCGCAAGATCGAACGGCATCGCGCGGACCGGCCTAAGAACTGGTTGACCGTGGAAGAGCCGCTCGAGCTGCCGCAGGTGCTGGCCGAGCACGAAGCCATCTGCGACCTGATCCTGATCGACTGCCTGACGATCTTCGCCGCGAACTTGCTCGAGGCAGAAGGCGGCCACGGCGACACCATAGACCGTAGAGCGTCTGCCCTGTGCGATGCGCTGCGCCATGCCGCGCCCGACGTGGTACTGGTCTCGAATGAGGTCGGCAGCGGCGTCGTTCCGTCCTATGCGATTGGCTGCACCTATCGCGATCTGCTCGGCGAAATCAACCAGAGCATCGCCCAGATCGCCGACATCGTCGTGCTCATGGTAGCCGGCCTGCCGCTTGCGCTCAAGGGCCACCTCGAGGTGACGGCGTGAAGGGGCTGCTGGTTTCAGGTGCAGCAAGCGGCGTCGGGAAGACGACGGTTGCGCTCGCCATCATGGCCGCTCTTCGACGGCGGGGCCTTACGGTGCAGCCGTTCAAATGCGGCCCGGACTTTCTTGATGCCGGCCATCACACCCGAATTGCCGGCCGCGTGTCGCGCAATCTCGATACCTGGATGTTGAGCGAAGAGGCGAACCGCAGCGTACTGCGGAATGCCGCGCGCGGTGCCGATGTCCTTGTCGCCGAAGGAATGATGGGGCTCTTCGACGGAAAGAGCGGCGGCAGCGAAGCTGGAAGCAGCGCCGAAATTGCCAAGCTCTTGAAGCTTCCCGTCCTCCTCGTCCTCGATGCATCAAAATGCGCCCGAAGCATCGCCGCCGTGGTGCTGGGCTTCGAGAAGTTCGACCCTGCGCTGCGGCTAGCCGGAGTGATCCTCAATCGCGTCGCCGGCGAGCGGCACTACGACATGCTGCGCGAAGCAATTACTTCCTCTTGCAACACCAAAATCCTCGGCTGGCTGCCGCGCGAGCCCGCGATTGCGATTCCCGAGCGGCACCTCGGACTGCAGAGCGCAATCGAGCAGAACGACGCCGATCAGGACGCCGCTATCAATCGGCTCGCAGTCCTTGCTGAGACATATCTCAATTTGGATGAAATCCTTGAATTGACTTGCGGCTTGTCGATCGGCGAAGACGAATCAATCGCAAGCTCCCCCATATCGAAACAAGAAGCGGTCCGAATCGGCGTAGCCTCCGATCTCGCATTCTCGTTTTACTACGAGGACAATCTGGACCTCCTCCGGCATCACGGCGCCGAGACAATTCCGTTCAGTCCACTGCAGGATCGTTCTCTGCCGAGCAATCTCGACGCGCTCTACTTCGGCGGAGGCTATCCTGAACTTCATGCAAAAAAGTTGAGCGGCAACTTCCAAATGCTTCAGAAGGTGCATGCGTTCGCCGCCTCCGGCAGGCCAGTCTACGCGGAGTGCGGCGGAATGATGTATCTCGCGCAGACCCTTATCTCTGCTGACGGAACAAGCTTCCCCATGGCGGGTGTGCTGCCGCTCTCGACGCAGATGACCGAGAAACTTGTGCAGTTCGGATACGTCACGGTCGAGTTCGTTGCGGATTGCCTGCTGGGTCTTCAAGGAACTCTCGTTCGCGGCCACAGCTTTCACCACTCGCGTATTGCGGCACAGGGGCAGATCGAAAAGAAGTTCCGTGTGCTCTACTCCCTATCGCAAAACGAGGAGTTCGAAGGATTCCAGCAAAACAACGTGCTGGCTAGCTACATTCATCTTCACTTTCGCTCGAACCCGAACCTAGCGCAGAGTCTCGTTACCGCCGCCCGCGACGCGCGTCCGCTCCTGACGGTGACCGCATGAGATGCCTGAAGATCTGCACCCTCTTCATCACGATGCTGGCGTTTCCCTGCTTCGCCAGCCGTACCTTGACCGATGAGGTAGGACGGCAGGTTGTCGTTCCCGATCATCCCCACCGCGTCATCTGCCTCTGGCCGAGTGTCACCGACACTGTGTTCGCCCTCGGCGCTGGGGAGGATGTTGTCGCCATTAGCGACTACACGAAGTATCCCGCCGCGGCCCTGAAGAAACCCAGCATCGGCGAGCTCATCAAGCCCTCCGTCGAGACCATCGTCGCACTACATCCCGACCTCATCATCGGCGTTCAACCCAAGGGACCGATGGAATCGACCGGTCAGCTCGAGCGCCTCGGCTTTCCCGTCTTTCTCGTCAATCCCCGCGGCCTCTCCGGCATCCTCCACTCCGTCCAGACCATTGGCAGTGCGCTCAACCGGCCAGAAGCGGCCAACGCGCTCATGCTCCAACTGCAGGCACGCATCGACGCAGTAAAGGCCAGGACAAGGGGCTTCCCCGTGGTCACCCTCTTCATGCCAGTCTGGTACGACCCCATCATCACTATCGGAAAACACGCCTTTATCACCGACATCATTGCAGCCGCCGGAGGACGTTCCATCACCGACGATCTGAACGCCGACTGGCCGCATATCAGCATGGAGGTCCTGCTCGCCCGTTCCCCGCAGGCCCTCCTCCTGGTGCGCGGCGGCAAGGTCACGCCGCTGGTCCTTGAGAGCCGCCCAGGTTGGAGCAGCATGCCTGCGATCAAAAACCACCGCGTGTATTACGTGGACGACCGGATCAATCTATCCAGTCCCGTAGCGATCGACGCATTGGAGGATCTCGCCAGACAATTTCATCCTTGAGCTGAGCCGTTCAGCTCACCACCATCCACCAACAGCAAGGTGTCGGGAAGCGCGGTGAAAATCCGCCACTACCCCGTAACTGTAAGCGCCGAGAGCCTTGGCACGGACGCGCAACGCCACTGGAGAGCACCCCGGGAAGGCAGCCCAGGCTCAATGAAGCGCAAGTCAGGAGACCGGCCTCGCTGGATCGACCCGAGGGGGAAACATGTATTCGTCCATTCGTAAATTGCCGTCCGTTCTTTGGATTGCCTTCCTTTTTATCGCTTCTTTTGCCTTCACGTCCTCTACGTATGTATTCGCAGCAACTCACGGCCGATTGCATGGAACAGTAAAAGATCCGCTGGGTGCAATCGTCCCCGGCGCCCGCGTCGAGCTACTTGATGGAACAGCTACACTGAAAACCACGACCAGCGACGCCGCCGGAGACTACTCCTTCGAAGTGCAAATCGCGGCTCGATATCGCGTTCGCGCGGCGGCGGCGACCTTTCAAACAACCACCAGCGACGCTATCTTCGTTTCAACATCCTCGAATGCAGAACTGGACATCACTTTAGCGACCGAGACTCTCACCCAGCAGGTCTCCGTCACCGCTACCGCGACGCCAACGCCCATCGCGCAAAGCGGCGCATCCGTCACAGTGCTGAGGGCGGGAGACTATCGTCAGTTCACGGAGGTGCAGGAATCCCTGCGCTTGGTCCCCGGACTGCAGGTCACGCAGATCGGACAGAGAGGCGGCACGACCGGTCTCTCCATCCGGGGCGGAAACACGGATGCCAACAAGGTGCTGATCGACGGCGTGCCCGTCAATGACATCGGAGGTGCTGTTGAATTTGCAAACCTCGCAACCGTAGGAATTCAGCAGATCGAAGTCTTGCGTGAACCGGACAGCGCGCTGTATGGCTCGGATGCGCTGGCGGGTGTCGTCAACCTAACAACGGCGCGTGGAACAACGAAGTTGCCGCTCTTCACCTACGCCGGCGACGGCGGAAACTTCAGCACCTTCCATCAGGAGCTGACCGGCAGCGGAGCGCTCCGGCAGTTCGACTACTACGGCGCGTTCTATCGTCTCGACAGCAGGAATAACCTGCCGAACGACAGCTTTCACAACGGCACGTACGTCGGCAACTTCGGCTGGGATCCAAATCCCGCCAACGACCTTCGCTTCACCGTGCGCCATCTCACGGTGTCCGGCGGTCAGCCGAACGGTATCCTGTTGTTCGGCATTCCAGATGACGCCGCCGCAAAGGCGCAAAACACCTACTACACCGGTGTCTGGAACAATCAGGCCACCATCAGCTGGCACAACCAGGTTCGTTACGGGGGCCAGCGTCTCCGATCGCAATTCGATGACTTCGCTGCCACCGGCATCGCCGACCCCGCTGGCTCCGGCAACTTTCTCGGAGCGCCCGTCACCATTCAAGGCGCGAACGGCTATAGCGTCTCCGGCCAGGGAATCTTTCAGTTCGCCGGCGCTTATCCGAACCAGTCGCTCACCTCAACCAATCGCGATTTCGTCTATGCGCAGACCGACTATCACGTAACTCCCCATTTGCTTGCCCTCGGCGGCTTCCGATATGAAGCCGAGCGCGGATCGAACGTATACACCGGTGTGCCGCCGAGCTTCAATTCAATCAGCCGCGGCAATTACAGCTACACCTTGCAAATTGCGGGAGACATTCGCAATCGGCTCTACTACAACCTCGGCAGCGGCATCGAAGACAACGGCCTCTTCGGGCTCGCCGCCACGCCCCGAGCATCGCTCGCCTACTACCTCGTGCGTCCATCCGCCGTTCGATGGCTCAGCGGCACTAAACTCCACACCAGCTTCGGCAAGGGCATCAAGGAGCCGAATCTTTTCCAGCAGATCAACTCGTTGTATGACATCCTGTCGGCGCTTCCCAACGGCAGCTCCCTCATCTCGCAGTATCAGGTCAACCAGATTGGCCCGGAGAACTCGCGCACCTACGATGGCGGTATCGAACAGGAGCTCTTGAATGGACGTGCAAGACTCGGCGTGACGTATTTTCACAACCAATTCACCAATGGTGTTGAGTACGTTCCGCAGGCCGGGTTGGCGGCACTTGGCGTTCCAGCGGCCAATCTGCCTGCGCTCGGGTTTGGAGCCTACATCAACTCCGAGGCGTTTCGCTCCCAGGGCGCTGAATTCGAGGCCGAATATAAGGTCAACAACCGCCTCTTTGCGCGTGGCGGATATACCTACACCGACGCTGTCGTGCAGCACTCCTTTTCGAGCGACGCGCTCTGCCCCGCCTGCAATCAGAACCCAACCTTTCCCGGTGTCAACATTGGTGCCTTCTCGCCGCTCGTCGGCGCAAGGCCGTTTCGAGTCGCTCCTCACACCGGCTACTTTGGTCTTACCTACACTCATTCGAAGTTCTTCGGCGCGCTTACAGGCACGCTCGTAGGCCGGCGCGACGACAGCGACTTCCTCTACGACGCCAACTTCGGTACGACCTTGCTCCTGCCGAATCGAAATCTGGACGGCGCCTACCAACGGCTTGACCTCAGCGGAGGCTATCAAGCCACCCAGCGCGTGGCGCTGTACACCGATATCCAGAATCTGCTCAGCGAGCATTATGCGGAAGCATTCGGCTTTCCTTCCCTGCCGTTCACCTTTCGGTCGGGAATCAAGATCAACTTTGGAGGCGAGTCCTGGCGACTGAAGTAACTCCTGAATCCATTCGCGTAAAGACGTCTCATTCGAGACGTAGCTCTGGGATTGTCTCAGAGCCGCCGGCGAGACCCGCCGTGGCCCAGCACACGACACAGCGCAGAAGTCGATTCCTCACGCTGATCGCGCTGCTGTTTCTCGTGTTAATCGTCGTCGCTCTTGTCTCGGTCGCAGTCGGCGCGGTCCCCATACCACCAGCAGCCATCCTGCGCGCGCTTTTGAGACACACGCCGCTGACCGCAACACAGAAGATCATCCTGCTGCAGATCCGCCTGCCGCGTGTCTTGGCTTCCGCGATCGTCGGCGCGGCACTGGCAATCGCCGGCCTGATGTTCCAAGGGCTCTTTCGCAATCCGATGGCAGATCCCTACGTCATCGGATCTTCCGGCGGTGCGGTGCTTGGCGCCTGTGTCGGCATCTTCTTCTTCTCGCAGCTTTCCGTCCTGGGCTTTAGCGCCACCGCTCTGCTCGCCTTTGCCGGCTCCGTCGCAACCATGGCCATCGTCTACTCTCTGGCGCGGTCGAATGGCGGAACCAACGTGATCACCCTGTTGTTGGCAGGCTTCGCGGTCAGCACCATGCTTAGCTATTCCAGCTCTTTGTTCGAACTCTTCGATTCCAGCAATGGTTCCAATAACGCAATTCTTCTCTCCTGGCTGCGCGGCGCCATTGGAATTCCGCGGCAATCCCAACTCTATGTGGCGGCAGTTATCCTGCTTTTGTCATGCATCGCAGCGAGTCCTCTCATGCGTCAGCTCAATACGCTCGCGCTCGGCGATGAATACGCGCATCAACTTGGACTCCGAGTTGAATTCACACGCGTCGCCATCATCCTGACGGGCTCGCTGCTTACGGCCATCGCGGTCTCTCTTGGAGGCCTGATCAGCTTCGCCGGGCTTATCGTGCCCCATGTCGCGCGCCTGCTTCTCGGACCGGACCACGTGCGGCTTCTGCCAGTCACCGCGCTGTCCGGCGCAATCTTCCTGGTACTCGCCGATACTGTCTCCCGTTCCATTCTTTCACCCACGGAGATTCCCGTAGGCATTGTGATGGCTCTTCTGGGCGGCCCCTTCTTTCTCTACCTCCTGCGAAAAACCAAACGGAGCTACACCGTATGAGTTCTCTGCTGCAATTCAAAGATGTTTCGTTTCGCTACGGAGATCGCGATGTGATCCGTGCTGCCAACTTTGACTTGCTCGCTGGAAGCTGCGGCGCTCTCATCGGGCCGAACGGCGCAGGCAAAACCACCCTGCTGCGCCTGGCCGCAGGCACACTGCGGAGCTCTGCAGGGGACGTTCTGCTCCACGGCAAATCGCTGCGGACGCTTGCCCCGAAGATTGTCGCACGCACCATCGCGCTCGTGCCTCAGCAACTCGATCTTCCATTTCCCTTTACAGTCCGTCAAGTGGTGGAGCAAGGTCGAACTCCGCACCTCGGCACCTTGCGAGGCCTCGGCCGCGAGGATCGCATCGCTGTAGACCGCGCCCTCGATCTCGCGGACGTGAGTGTACTGCAGCATCGCACATTCAACGAACTCAGCGGCGGCGAACGTCAGCGCGTTAAGATTGCGCTTGCGCTCGCCCAGCAGCCCCAACTCCTGCTGCTCGATGAACCCACGCAGAATCTCGACATCGGGCGGCAGGTCGAGTTGATCGATCTCCTGCATTTTCTCAACGCGGAGGGTCTCACTATTTTCGCCTCCATCCACGACCTTCAGCTTATCGAGGGCAACTTCTCCTCTGTCGTCCTTCTGAGCGCTGACGCTCCGCCGCTGACGGGCACCCCGCAGGAGATGCTAAAGCCGTCGCTTCTTGAGAAGGCCTTTAACTGTCCTCCGCGCAGACATCCAGTGTTGTTGGAGCGCCTGGAACGCAACACAAAGAAGGCAGTATGAATACGTCGGCGCAATCTCTCGTTTCTGAGGTGATCTCGTCCATTGCTTCCCCAAGTGAAACATGGCTCGCACGAGCACGTTCTCATCTGGATGCACTCACCAAGCCGCTCGGCAGCCTCGGACAAATAGAAGACATCGCCGCGCAGATGGTCTCAATTCGCCAGGAACGGTTCGCGGAGCCGCTGCGTAAGGCCGTCTACGTCTTCGCAGCCGACCATGGTGTCGCCGCCGAGGGAGTCAGCGCCTATCCGAGCGCGGTCACTTACCAGATGGTGCTCAACTTTCTTCGCCATGGAGCCGCCATCAACGTTCTTGCAGAGCTGCATCATGTCGCGATAAACATCGTAGATGTCGGCGTCGATGCCGATTTCGCCGCGGTCGAAGGCATACTGCACCACAAGGTACGCCGAGACACCCGCAATATGCTGCGAGAACCGGCCATGAGCGAAGCCGAACTCGCGCAGGCTCTGGGTGTTGGACTGGCGCTTGCCAAGGAAGCGAAGGCACATGCGCACACTCTCCTCGCGATTGGAGAGATGGGCATCGGCAACACAACTGCCGCCAGCGCCATCACCTCCCTGCTCACGAATCAGCCTGCCGCACTCGTCACAGGAAGAGGTACCGGCCTGGCGTCCGAGGCGTACAAGCGAAAACAGCAGGTCGTCGAAGCAATAAACGAGAAGCACTTTCCCCGTGCAGCGGAGGGCGCGCCGGCAGCGCCTTTGAACATCCTCCGCTGCGTAGGTGGCTTGGAGATCGCCGCGATGACTGGCATGATCCTCGGCGCAGCGCGACACGGTATCGCCATCGTCGCTGACGGCTTCATCTCCACCTCCGCAGCGGCCATCGCCTTTGCTATCGAACCCAACGTGCGTGGCTACCTCTTTGCAGGACATCAGTCCGAAGAACCCGGCCACCGTGTGCTTCTCGAGTACCTCAACCTGCAACCCATTCTTTCGCTGAGGATGCGGCTCGGAGAAGGCAGCGGCGCAGTCCTCGCCATGCCGCTCATCGAATCAGCCATGGCCCTCTACAACCACATGGCGACTTTCACCTCGGCGGGCGTCAGCGTGGCCCAACTATGACTATCCGTCGACACCTTCGCACCTGGACTGACGAGATCATCGTCGCTTTTCAATTCCTCACACGCCTTCCCATGCCATCCGCGCCGCATCGCGAAGATGCACTCTCGCGGTCCTTGAAGTTCTTTCCCTTCGTCGGTCTGATCGTCGGTGCAGGAGCAGTTTTGCTGCAGAAGCTGCTGCTGCCCCACCTCTCGCGTCCGCTCACCTCCCTCCTTGTTCTCGCCTACCTGGTCCTGATCACCGGATGCCTGCACGAAGATGCTCTGGCCGATGCAGCGGATGGTTTCGGCGGAGGCTGGAACAAAGACCAGATTCTCGCCATCCTCCGAGACAGCCGCATCGGAAGCTACGGCGCGTCCGCTCTGGTCTTGTCGCTGCTCGCGCGATACCTCCTGCTGAGCTCATTTGCCCTCGAACACTTCGCCACCTACGTCATTTCGGCTCATGTGCTCTGCCGCTGGACCACGCTGCCGCTCAGTTTTTTCTTTTCCCCCGCTCGAGAGCACGATGGTCAAGGTGCACGAATTGCCAGGCGCACTTCTATCCCCTCGCTGTTCTTCGGAACCGTATTCACCTTTGCGACGCTCCTCTTCTTGCTGAAATCGTCAGCCGCAAAGCCGATCCTCATCTCAGTCTTCATAGTCGCTCTGAGCGGATATTTTTACTTAAAAAAAATTGGAGGTGTAACCGGCGACTGTTTCGGCGCGACTAGTCAGATCACTGAGATCGCCGTCTACTTCTGTGGAGTGTGGAATACATGATGATCCTGTTCATTCGCCACGCAGAAACCGATATGGCCGGAACCTTCTGCGGCCACTCCGATCCTGATTTGAACGAACGTGGCTACGCGCAACTTCCCGCGCTGATCGAAGAACTTCGCGGCCAGGACATCACCGCGGTCCATACCAGTGACCTGCGCCGCGCCTGCACGACCGCCCAGGCAATCGCCGACGCATTCCGTGTCAAATGCCATCCGTGTTCCGCACTGCGAGAGATTAACTTCGGAACGTGGGAAGGTCTTCGCTGGAACGATATCCTCGATCGCGATCCAGCCTACGCCAATCGCTGGCTGGCCGAGTACCCTGACCTGCCCGCCCCCCGCAGCGAACCCTTCGCCGAGTTTGAGCAAAGAGTCCTCACCGCTGTGCAGTTTCTTACCAAGAGCAAACCAAATCGCAATCTCGCCGTGGTTACCCACGCCGGCGTTCTGCGCATCATCCTTGGCAGGCTGCAGAACTATTCAGCAAGCGAGGCATGGCAGAGGACAGCGAACTACTGCTGCATCGTTCCGCATACTATCGAAGCTTCATCGCTCGAGTCACACCACGAGGTGAAACAGTGAACCCATCGCTGGTGAACGTCTGCGAGCTGATCGCCTGGGACCTCGATGAATACGAGTTCCGCAGCTCATCAAGCGTATCTGATCGCGACGCATTTCAACGGAAAATAATCCGGGCGCACGCGCGTCTCGCTCGCCGTCACCCATACAAGTCCAGTTCAGCCGTGCTCGAAGCCGACACACAAGAAGCGCACATCCACTTAGACCGCATAGCCGTGCGACCAGACCTGCACGAATACTATCGCGGCTTTGACTGGAATTTCGCCATCGTCGACTTGCATCGCCTCCTGGCCTTCCAGCGCCGCCTTATCATTTCTCCGACTCAGCAACCCACAGAACCTCACCGCCAACAGGATTGGGCGCAACTGTTTGAGCTTGCCTTCGGCCGAAGAAGATCCACCGAGCACCACATCACACAAAGCAGCTTCCTTCCAGATCGCACATGCCTCCGCTTGGAATCGAACAACCCTGATCTACAGGTGCGGCGCACAATCGAACCAGGCATCAACGGCTCTCTCCCGCTCGCCCTCCACGGCGGCAGTCCTAACTTTGAAGTCGCCGAATTCCGCGGCCGCTGGTTCCTGCGCGACGGCTATCACCGCGCCTACCATCTTCTGCGGCAAGGCATTCATCACATGCCAGCAATCGTCGTTCGCGCGCGAACCATCGAGGAGCTCGGCGCAACCGAGCCGTGGTTCTTCGCCGAGCACCAGTTGTTCTCGGAACGGCCGCCGCATCTCGCCGATTTTCTCGAGGACGAACTTACTTCGAGCTATCAGCGGATTGCCTTACGCAAAGTCATCCAAATCCATATCGAGCACACGCTCGAGCCATGCAGCGACAGGAATTCAGGAGAAAGAGAGCAATCATGAGCATTGCAACCACACGCGGAGATGGCGGCCAAACTGGACTCGCCGGCGGCATCCGCATCTCGAAGGCAGACCTGCGCGTCGAGTCCTACGGTTCGGTCGACGAGTTGAACACCGTCCTGGGCTTTGCTCGCAGCATCTGCACGGACGCGGAGATTCGCAACCACACCGAGAGCATCCAACGCACGCTCTTCCGGATAGGATCGGCGCTCGCGACACCGCCCGAAAGCAGAAAATCGCCGCCTGACATTATGACAGAGGATGTCGACAACCTGACCGGACTGGTCCATCAAATCGAAGCCACAGACGGCATCCTGTCCGACTGGTCGCTGCCCGGAGCCCATCCCGAATCGGCGGTCTTCGAAGTGGCGCGAACCGTCTGCCGCCGAGCCGAGCGCAATGCCGTTCGCCTCGCCGCAACCGGCGCGCCAGTCAAGCCGGAGATACTCGCCTACCTCAATCGCCTCTCCGATCTGATCTGGCTTTTTGGCAGACTCATCGAAGTAAGGGCTGGCGTCGACGCCCGACTGCGCAGCGACGTCTCCGGTCCGAGTTGGTCGAGGGCGTGGAAATGAACAAAGCATCCGGCTTCGATCACGGTGAGCGGCAGGCGGTGTATCGCGCCATACGGGAACGGAGAGACGTTCGCAGCGGCTATCTGCCGGAGCCGCTCCCCGACGAACTGCTCCTTCGGCTCCTGCAAGCTGCGCACGACGCGCCATCGGTCGGCCTCATGCAGCCCTGGCGCTTCATCGTTGTGCGCGACCTTCAGGTGCGACAGCAGATTCACCACATCTTCCTCGATGCCAACCGCGACGCACACGCTGACTACCAGGGGCGACGCCAACACAGCTATGGCCGCCTGAAGCTCGAAGGCATTCTGGAGGCACCGCAGAATCTCTGCATCGTGTGCGACGCGCACTCTAGTCAAGGCCGCCAGTTGGGCCGGCGCACCATGCCCGAGACCGCTCTTTACTCCGTCGTATGCGCAATCCAGAACCTCTGGCTTGCGGCACGCGCCGAGGGTGTCGGTGTCGGCTGGGTCAGCATCCTCGATCCCACTCTGCTACGCAATGCGTTACATATTCCGCAGCACATCACCCCCGTAGCCTACCTGTGTCTCGGCTATGTCGAGAGCTTCGCCTCCGAGCCCGACCTCGAACGATCAGGCTGGGAGAAGCGCACGCCGCTCCAGCATGTTCTCTCCAGCGACAGCTACAACACTGCCTGGGACGAGGAAGCGACCCTGTGAAAAAGGCGCGCGCTATCATGGTGCTCGGCACCAGCTCTCACGTAGGTAAATCGCTGCTTACCACCGCACTCTGCCGCATCTTCGCGCAGCACGGCCACCGGGTGGCGCCTTTCAAGTCGCAGAACATGTCGTTGAACTCCGCTGCCACCGTTGAGGGACTCGAGATCGGACGGGCGCAGGCCCTGCAGGCCGAAGCCGCAGGAGTCGCACCATCCGTTCACATGAACCCCATCCTAATTAAGCCCACCGGCGGCAACTCCTCGCAGATCGTCGTGCGCGGAAAAATCTGGGGACGACTCACCGCCGCCGACTATCATCTTCGCCGCGTCGAGGAACTCATGCCGTTTGTGCAAGAGAGTTACGAGATGCTTGCTTTCCAACACGACGTGATCGTTCTGGAAGGAGCCGGCTCGCCCGCCGAGATTAATCTCAAGCAACATGATATCGCCAACATGCGCATGGCTAGGATGGCCGACGCGCGATGCCTGCTGGTCGGAGACATCGACCGCGGCGGAGTCTTCGCCTCGCTGCTCGGCACCCTCGCACTCCTCGAGCCCGGCGAACGAGACCGCGTTCTAGGTTTCGCGATTAACAAATTCCGCGGCGACCTGACTCTCCTCGAACCTGGTATTCGCATGATTGAAAAGCGCGTGCAGAAGGCCTGTCTCGGCGTCATCCCTTACCTGCACTCCTTGCACCTTGAAGAGGAAGACAGCCTTGGTCTTCCAGATGCAATGCAGAGCCACTGGACGGTGGCACAGCTGGCGGACTCTTCCCCAAGCCGGCCTTTGCGCATTGCCGTAGTCGCCTATCCTTGCTTCTCAAACTTCACAGACTTTGATTCACTGCACGCCGAACCGTCCGTCTCGATACTGTTTTCTCGCAATCCGAAGGCTATCGCGCAAGCTGATCTCGTCGTGCTCCCGGGCAGTAAGCAGACCATCGACGACCTAATCTGGATGCAAGAGGCTGGCCTTAAAGAGGCTATTGATACCTACGCTCGGGCAGGGCTGTTGATTGGCATCTGCGGCGGCATGCAGATGCTGGGCATCAGCATTGCCGACCCGCTCGGGATCGAGCGCGAAGGATCGTTCCCTGCACTTGGCCTTCTCCCCATCTGGACGACCATGCATCCACATAAGCTGACTCGCAACACAACAGGCAAGCTCGCAGCCGCGATTTTGTTTGAGCAACCAGTAGAGCACTGTGATCTCTCCGGTTACGAGATTCACATCGGACAGACGACCTACGGGCCCGACGCAGCGCACTTCGCCGTTCTCGCTAACGCCGCTGCACCAAACGGGGCAAACCAGGACGGCTGCGTCAGCGCCAGCACCCGTATCTTCGGCACCTACTTCCATGGAGTCTTCAACGACGATGCCTTTCGACATCTCATCCTCAGCGCCGCGCGCGCGTTCCACCATCTGGCAGCTCCGCGTGACCTGCACCCGTGGAAACAACTTCGCGAAGCTTCCATGAATCGTTTGGCACGAGAGGTCGAGAGCGCCCTCGATATGGAAGAGATCTTTCGCTGGGTAGGGCTCTCCTATCGGCCAGCTCACCAGCCAACAGCCGGGGAGGTTCTCCGGTCGCCTGTGGCGGCGCACCGTGATTGATGGCAAGGTCCTCACCGCAGCCTACGCGCTGGATTGGGTAGCCGGTGATCCCGAGTGGCTTCCCCACCCGGTGAGGATCATGGGCAGACTGATCGTCACTGGCGAGCGCACGTTACGCAAGCCCGGACAGTCGCCCGCAGAGGAGTTCCTGGCAGGCGGAGTCCTGAGCCTCAGCCTGGTTGCCTCAGCCTACTTTGTCACCGCCACAACGATCGCGTTTGCGAGGAGCCGATCTCGCTCCCATGGATCCGCCGTCGAGACTCTCCTCGCCTGGACATGTCTCGCGTCAAGGAGTCTGCACAACGAAGCCATTGCGGTGATAGCACAGCTTGAGCGCGGCAATCTCGACTTAGCGCGGCTGCGGCTGGCGAGAATCGTGGGCCGCGACACCGGGCATCTTGACATCGAAGAGATGCGTCGCGCGATCATCGAAACCCTTGCCGAAAGCGCCTCCGATGGCATCATCGCCCCCCTGTTTTATCTAACGCTGGGCGGAGTTCCGCTCGCGATGGCCTACAAAGCCATCAACACGCTTGATTCCATGATCGGCCATGCCGACCAACGTTACTTCTACTTCGGCAAGTTCGCCGCGCGGCTCGATGACATCGCCAACTTCCTGCCGTCGCGACTAACGGCACTCACCATCGCGGCCTCCGCTGCTCTCTTCAAGCACGCCAACGCCTCATCTGCACTCAGCGCCTGGCTGAGCGACGGCATGAAGCACAAGAGCCCAAACGCCGGTCAACCGGAGAGCGCAATGGCCGGCGCGCTGAAGGTCCGGCTCGGGGGCGAGAATTTTTACGCAGGGATGCCGATTCAAACGCCTCTGCTTGGCCCAGGTTTTGCTCCGCCTACGGCACAAGCAGCAAAGCTTGCCTTGCACATCGCTGCGATGGTATCTGCCTTGGGCGTGCTTGCAGCCCTTCTTACGGCAGGCCGACGACGATGAAACAAATCGTCACCTTGCCGACCTTACCCCACGGTGGTCAGCTCCGTCACATCGCCGCCCGTTTTGGAGTTCAGGCCGGCAATCTGCTCGACTTCAGCGCCAACATCAATCCCATAGGTCCGCCCGCCTCTGTCATTCGCGCACTACAGAGCGCCCTCGCTGACCCGGTAACCCTCACCGCCTATCCCGATCTCGAGCTCACCCAGCTTAGGCTGGCACTCGCGAGCAGTCTCGCCGTCGAACCCTGTCACATCTCCATTGCAAACGGATTCGTCCCGCTGCTTGACGCCGCGCTGCGTTCCCGCCACATCAAACGCTGCCTTCTCCCTATCCCTTGCTTTAGCGAATATCGGAGAACGCTCGAGAATGCGCAGGTCACGGTTGTTCCTTACCAGCTTGAGGCCAATAAGCACTTTCGATATGACCCGGAAGCGCTCGCGCAAGCGTCTCGAGCCCACAGTTGCGATGCGATCCTCTTGGCAAACCCGCAGAATCCCTCCGGTGTTGTCTCCCCGTCGCAGCACATCAAACGCCTTATCGAGATCGCGAATAGCAAAGACATGACAATCCTGCTGGACGAGGCATTCATCGACTACTGCTCCGAGCATTCGTTATCCCAATCGGCCCCCGAGTGCCCCGGTCTCGTTGTATTTCGCTCGCTGACAAAATTCTTCGGCATTCCCGGCCTCAGAGTCGCCTATGCGCTTAGCCACTCCTCGGACGCCGGCCTCCTGAACCGCTACATCGCTCCCTGGCCAGTCACCAGCTTCGTCTCCGCCGCGGTGTGTGCCGCTTTGCTTGACGACGCGTTTGCTGCACAATCGCGCTTTGCCAACCAACGCCAGCGAGCATGGCTGGAGCGAGAACTTAGTCGCCTCGGAATCATGACCTCTCCCTCGAACGCAAACTTCCTCCTTCTGCGCTTCCCGCATCACGTGCAGGTCGATCTGCTTTGGAAGAAGATGATTGTCTCCCGTCACATTGTGCTGCGGTCATGTGCAGACTTTGAAGGTCTCGGCGGCGGCTACCTGCGCCTTGCGATCCGGACGGAGTCAGAGAACAATAGCCTGATTCAGTCTCTCGATCAGGCACTCCGTGAACTGAAGTAAGAACGTAAAGGTTCAGCATGCGCTCAACGCGGAACGTTCCGCGCATGACAAGTTCATGCCGGCCACACAATTACAGTGTCTGTCCGCTTCCGTCGTACGTCGAGAAGCTTAATACGCTCGCAGCCGCACCTCGCGGGTACGCGTTGCAAATCTGACGGCGGCGCGGTGGCCTAGACGCCAGAAGGCCGCCGCGCCGCACTCCAGCCCTACATCTTTACTGACTCGACCGTAAGAGAGTCGCCCTTCGCGCTGCCCTCGACGACAACGTTGTGCCCTGCATGCGGAATCAGAGTGTCGGGATTTGTGATCTTATAAACCTTGTCGCCAACCACCAGTACGGGAGCCGATCCTCCCTTAATGCATTTCGCTGCACAATCAGGAGAGTTGGCCTTCCCCTTGGCTGCGCACATCGAATCGGACACAAAGCCTTTGAAAGACTCTGCGAAGGCACCGGTCGTAGTGAGGGTAAAAGCGAGGACGCTGAGGGCAACGAACTTGTTCATGGAAACCTCCGGGCGATAATTGTACCGAAATGGACGCGATCGATTTCCCGAGATCAGGGCGGGGCAGTGAGAACCGAATGCCTTGCCTGGTAGAAGCACGAGCGGCCTGCCAGCTTCGCCGCGCTCTACTTATCGGCTCCCCGATAGAAGACATGCCACACCTTCCCCTTCTGGCTCTCTGTAATGAAGATCGAGCCATCAGGCGCTTGCGCCACGCCATCCGCCCTGGCAAGGGCATCGGAAGGATTCATCAGCGGACTCTTGCCCGCAAAGTTCGAAGCGAATACCTCAAACTTCCCCGACGGTTTGCCTTGCGAGAACGGCTGGAAGGTCACATTCGACGGCGACTGTTCGAGCGGTGCACGATTCCAGGAGCCATGGAAAGCAATGAACGCCCCGCCCTTGTACTGCGCCGGAAACTGGCTGCCGTTATAAAAGATCACATCGACCGGAGCCCAGTGCGCAGGATAGCTCGCCACCGGGAACGTAAACGCGCTGCAACGCCCAACCGTCTTTCCGTCCCCGCCGTACTCCGGATTCAGCAACAGCTTCTTCTGATCATAGTCGTAATAGCAGTACGGCCAGCCGAAGTTGTCCCCCTTTACCCCTCGATACATCGGCTCCGCGGGACGCATCGCATTCTCCTCAGCAGTGAATTTACCCGGCCACAACGTGTCGAGCTGGTCGCGATTATTCATCACGATGTATACTGCCCCGTCGTGCCACGTGATGGCCGGTTCCTGCCGCAGCCCGGTGACGAACCGCTCGCCGTCCGACTGCTTCTGGTGCAGCTTATTTTCATCGAATCTCCAGAGGCCGCCATGCGTTTCCAGCAGCGGGCACGGATCCTGCCCGACGATGCCCTTCTGCCGGTCGTGCGACTGACACGCATTCGAAGGCGAGCCGATGTTCACGTAGAGGAAGCCCTTGCCATCGAACGCAAGACCCTTGTCGTGATATTCATGCTCGGTCGGCAGACCCTCCACAATCACCTCAGGAGGACCAGCCGGCTTTAGCTGTCCAGGCGTCATCTTCCAGCGCTCGACCGAGTCCACCTTCGCGACATACAGATAGCCATTGCGAAGCGCAATCCCAGTGCTGCTCCCCTCGCCAAAGTTCTCCTGCGTCTCAAACCGCCCATCGCCCTGCGTGTCGCGCAGAGCCACCACGCCCCCCGGCTTGCCCGCGCCGTTCTGCAGCGCAATGTACAGATCGCCGTTCGGAGCGACCACAGCATGCCGCGCTGCGCCAAGATTGTCCGCCGCCACCAGCGCGCAGAATCCAGCCGGCAGCACCAGCCCGCCATTATCTTTATCGCACGCCGGTTGAGTGGCTGCACGCGATACAACTCCGCCTGCACTCACAGCCACCGCCAGCAGCCATCCCATTCCTCTACGCTTCCGTAAGCTCATTCATCGTCTCCCGCGCTGTCCCATGAGTGATCGCTGCAACATTAGTTCGGTCCAGCTACAATAAGTGTAATTCTCGGTAGGAGCCGCTCGCGTGTCCGCAAAAAGAATCTTTCTGTCCTCCTCCGCTGTCCTGATGGCCGTCGCTTCCTATCACGTCCTGCACGTCCGGGCCGCTGCTGCTCCGGGCATCTACACCGCGGCGCAAAGCGGACGCGGCGCCGCCCTGTACACCGCGCAGTGCTCCTCCTGCCATGGCAGCGACCTTGCAGGCGTCGGCCAGAATCCGCCCTTGGTCGCCGACGAGTTCCTCTCCAAATACGAAGGCCAGTCGATCGCCATCCTGTTCGACACAATCCACACCACCATGCCCGCCACAAAACCAGGATCGCTGACTCCGGCCCAGACTGCGGATCTGCTCGCCTTCATTCTTAGCTCAAACAAATATCTCGCCGGTACGACAGAGCTGCCGAGCGACGAAGACGCATTGAAAAAGATTCAACTCGAAAAGCCGCCTCACGGAGCGCCTAAGTAGAAGGCGCAACTCCCTGCTCAGATGTGACAACTCACCATCCCGCGCTTTTCCAGATACCGCTGGTGATATTCCTCCGCCTTCCAGAACGTTGCGGCCGGCAGAATGCGGGTCGCAATCGGCGTCCGATAGGAGCCCGACGCATTCAACTCCGCCACTTTGGCACGCGCCTGTGCAAACTGCTCCTCGCTATGCGTAAAAATCACGCTCCGATACTGTGAACCCCAATCCGGCCCCTGCCGGTTCACCTGGGTCGGATCGTGCAATGCAAAAAATGCATCCAGCAGCGTCTCATACGAAAGCCGCGACACATCAAACGTCACCTGCACGACCTCCGCATGCCCCGTGCGGTCTGTACAGACTTCCTTATAGGTCGGGTGCTCCAGTTCTCCGCCTTCATATCCCACCACGGTGTCGATCACACCGGTAATCTCCGCCAATCGGGTTTCTACACCCCAAAAACAGCCTGCACCAAATGTTGCTTTTTCGATTGCCACTGCATACTCCTCGACTATGTTGACCACGCTTATTGGATGCTTTCCACCTGTGATAGTCATCACAGGCAAGCTCCACGGCGAAAGTATTCTGGGCGCGCGCAACGACAGGTGTCAAGCGAACGAAGGTTGTAGAAGAATCAAATTGATACACCTCAACGCGTGATCAGCCCAGCCGCGGCTCAACCTGTGCGTGCAAGCCACATAGACAGAATTTAATACTTCCTGTCACTCTTCAGTCTGTGTCGGCTATCGAACACATCACCCTTCATCGTGCCCTGCGTACGCCTCTCGAACTCCTTGTTCCCGCACTCTGCCGCCGCGGCTTAGAAGACTTCTTCGCCGGCGACTTCAACTGAGCGAACTCCGGCGTCTTCTTCTTCGGCACCACTTTCTTTCCCTTCGCCGCCCTGTCCAGAGCCATCACCTCACCCGGCGTCAACTCACGATACTCGCCCGGCGCAATGTCCAGCCGCAGCGCGCCATATCCAATCCTTCGAATCTTCTCCACATGATGCCCAACCTCCTCGAACATCTTCCGGATCTGCCGATTCCTCCCCTCAATCAACGTCAGCTCATACCACGGGTTGTCTCCGCCGCGCGCCAGCTCCACCTTCGCCGGTGCCGTGATAATGCGGTCTCGCCGCCCGCTGCGAACCTCGTCCAGTCGCCCGCGATCGATCATGATCCCGCGTCGAATCTGCTCCAGCCCCGAGTCTGGCGGTACGCCGCTGATCTTCACCAGATACGTCTTCTCCACTCCGGCCGCAGCCTTCGACAACGCGTTCGCAAGGTTGCCGTCGTTGGTCATCAGCAGCAACCCCTCGCTCAAGTAATCCAGGCGTCCGACAGGATAAAGCCTCACCTGGTCGCCATGCGGACCGCGCTTCTGCGTCATCAGCTGCATCACCGTCGGACGCTTCTGCGGATCGTCGAGCGTCGTCACATACCCGCGTGGTTTGTTCAGCATGTAATACCGCTGCTGCTCAGGTCCCTGCAGCAGCTTGCCGTCCACCCGGATATGGTCTTTCGCCGCATCGTGTCGTGTGCCCAGCGTATTCACCATTACACCGTTCACCTGCACCCGGCCTTCGAGAATGATCTCCTCGGCCTTGCGGCGGCTCGCAACCCCGGCCTGCGCTAGGATCTTCTGCAGACGGTCCCCCGTCGGCTCCTTGCGACCATCGCCGCTTAAATTTTTCTTTGCAGAAGATACAGACTTGCTCATCGTGTTTCCGGCTTTCTGACTGCGGAAGATGCTCGTCGCGGTCCTTGCCCATCTACCTCTAGTCTACTGTTCGACCCGAGGCATTACGCACGCTCACACCTTGTTTGTATCGATCACGCGGGGAATCTGCTCTCCATTCGGCGCAGGGCGCAAAGGCGCGTCAGGTGCGCCTTCGTTGTCCCCTTCCGGCGTTCCCACTGTGTCCGGTTCGTTATCCTCAGGTGAATCGGGCGCATCAAGCGGGTCTGCCGCAGGATCGAGTGGATCGTTGCTCATCGTCGCTCCCCGGCTGCATCCTGTTCATCACTCTGAATCTCCGCATCGAGCGCCGGCGAGTTCTCATCTTGACTCGCATCCTCGCTGTCATAGTTCGGCGGCAGCCCGGAGATGCGCCCATCGACCGTCGCCTCCTCTGCCACCGTCTCCCCTACACTGCTGCCGTCTCCATCCGCCTGCGGTTCCGTCTCGTCTCTCTCCCGCTCAACTTCTTCTGCCGTCTCCGGCGCATGATGCCCCATCGGAATCTCCTCCTGCTCGGCGAGCTCGCCCGCCATCTTCTCAAACTCTTCGATGCTCGGAAGCTCGTTGATGTCTTTCAAGCCGAAGCTCAGCAGGAAATCCTTTGTTGTCTTGTAAAGGAATGGCCGCCCAATCACCTGTTTGCGCCCAGCCGTCGCCACCAGCTTCCGCGCCATCAGCGACCCCAGCACCCCGCCCGAATCCACGCCGCGAATCTCCGACACCTCCGGAGCCGTCACCGGCTGTTTGTACGCCACCACCGCCAGCGTCTCCAGCGCCTGCAGCGTCAGCTTCAACGGCGGCTTCAACGACTTCACAAACCCCCGCACCGCATCGTGATATTCGGGCTTGGTCGCCAGACGGTACCCGCCCGCAACCTCGCGGACCTCAAGCCCGCGATCCGAAGTCGCATAGTCCGCAATCAGCTCATCCAGAATGCTCCGCAGATACTCCCGCAGCCGCCGCTCGCGTTCCCTGGCCTCCCGGGCTAACCTCTTCTCTGCGTCCTTCCGCCCACTCGCAGCAGCTTCGGCAGGAACATCCCCGCCATGATGCTGCTGGCCCACCGTTGCCTTGTCCGCGTTTAGAAAATCCGCGGTATTCATTGCCGCTTCATCCGCGGCAGCGTGCTCGCGCACCGTCCTCGTATGGGCAGCTTCTTCTGCTGCGGCTTGCTGGAGATGTTCCTGGAGTTCCTCGTCCGCCCGGGCTTCGGATGCAGTCAGCTGCGCTTCTGGTTCATCCGCCCTTGCAAGCGCTTCTCCGTCCGTTGCGTTTTGATCAGCCGGGCTTCTCTCGTCGCCATCTTCGTTGAGGGCTAGACTGTGCTGCGCAGGATTCAACTGATCCAACTCATGCTGCGCTTCGTAGCCTAGCAGTCCGGCTAGTTGAGAAAGCGTAACGGGCTCCTCAGAGGCATAAATGACGGCTTCGATCTTTGCTTTAAGGCTCATATTCTCGTCGGCGTACTTCTAAGCATACCAACCAGAAGCCGTGCATAGGGTGCTTGACGAGTCCAGAGACTTGGCCCTGTACAGGACCGCAGCCTCGCCCTTCCCTGTCAAGCGAATTACTTCACAATCATATTGAACAGCCAGAACAAGCTCCCCGACAGCAGCGCCGCTGCGGGAAGCGTAAACACCCACGCCAGCGCAATGTCCCTGACCGTCGATATCTGCAGCCCGCTATGGTTCGCCGCCATCGTGCCCGCGACCCCCGACGACAGAACGTGCGTCGTACTCACCGGCAGTCCATAGCCGTCCGCGAGACCAATCGTGATCATCGCTGTTATCTCGGCGGCAGCCCCCTGTGCATAGGTGAGATGGGTCTTGCCGATCTTTTCGCCCACAGTCACCACGATGCGCTTCCAACCGACCATCGTCCCCATGCCCAGCGCCAGCGCCACCGCGACCTTGACCCAGGTCGGAATGAACTTCGTGGACTTGTCCAGAAAGGCCCTGTAGTTCTTGAGCACCGCAAGATCGTTCGCGTTCAGCTTGGGCCCCAGCTTCGGCAGCAGCTTTAACGCCTCGCTCGTCAGATACATCTGGTTCCGCACGTTCGCCTGCATCCCCGCCGGAACATTGCTCAGAGCCCCATAGGAAGTCGCCTCATTGCGTATGTCCGTAACCTCCTGCTGCAATGCCAGCATTACGCCCGGTTCAAACTTCTTGGTGCTGATAAAGCGCTCCAGCTCCGATCCCGCATCCTGCAGCGTAGCCGTCGGTTCCACATAGCTTGCCACTGCGCTCGCCACCTGCGTGGACACCGCGGCGAATGTCTGTACTTCTTTCGCATTTACGGTATGGTTCAGCGCGTATGCCGTCGGCACTGTACCCACCAGAATGAGCATGATTAATCCCATGCCCTTCTGCCCGTCATTTGAACCATGAAAAAAACTTACGCCTGTGCACGTCAAGATCAGCAGCGCGCGAATGTAGAAAGGCGGAGGATCGGTTCCCTCGGGAGCCTTGTAGAGACGCGGATCGCGCGCCACGAGCTTGAACAGGTAGAAGATGATCGCCGCCATCACAAAGCCGACGACCGGCGAAATCAGCAGCGCCTTGAACACCTTTACCACCTGCTCCCAGTCCACACCTGAAGTGCCCGAGTTGCCTTGCATGAGTTGGTTCGCTACGCCTACCCCGACAATAGAGCCAATCATCGTATGCGAACTCGACGCCGGCAGCCCCCGCCACCATGTCGCAAGATTCCACAGTATGGCCGCCACCAGCAGCGCAAACACCATAGCGAATCCAGAGCCTCTGCTCACTCTCAAAATCAGCTCTACCGGCAGCAGTGAAATAATCGCAAACGCCACAGCGCCCGAACTCGTCAGCACCCCGAGGAAGTTCCAGAAACCAGACCACACCACGGCGATGTGGGGTTCGAGCGCGTGCGTATAAATGACCGTCGCTACTGCATTCGCCGTGTCGTGAAACCCATTCACAAACTCAAACCCTAGCGCAATCAACAACGCCACTCCCAGAAGCACAAACGGAAACACCGACGCCGTATGAACGAACGCAAGATCCGTGGCCAGCTTGAGACCGATGTAAGTCAAGCCGCCTATCAGCACCGCCCCGAACACGATTCCGCCGATCTTGCCGGGCGATGATCTCTTCAGCTTCTGGTCCAGCAGCGATCCAGGAGGATTGATGACAGGAGTAGCCATGATGGGTTTGCCTCACAAATAAGAGTTTTGCGTGTGGCAACAATAGTTATGCAATGAGAATGCCGCATTACAGGGATTTGAATCCTGAATGCAAACAAGCTGTTCCTCCGCATCCAATTCTGCTGAGCGCGCCTATGATCCAGATTGAAGTCATCCGCGGCGACATCACCCGACTCGTGGTCGACGCCATCGTCAGCGCCGCGAACACGTCCCTGGGCGGAGGTGGAGGAGTCGACGGAGCCATTCACCGCGCCGCCGGGCCTGAGCTCACAAGCGCCAGCCTTGCTCTGGGAGGCTGCCGCACCGGCGATGCCAAGGCTACTCCCGGTTTCAAGCTTCCCGCAAAATGGGTCTTCCACGCTGTCGGGCCGGTCTGGCGCGGCGGCAGTCACGGCGAAGAGACCGCCCTCGCCTCCTGCTATCGCCGCTGCCTCGAGCTCGCCACGGTCCACGACGTCAAGACCATCGCCTTCCCCGCAATCTCGACCGGCATCTACGGTTTCCCCCACCAGCGGGCTGCCGAGATCGCCGTCCACACGGTGCAACAGCTGGCTGAGTCAAACGGCATCGAGCGTGTCGTCTTCTGCTGCTTCGACCTGGGGACAGCCGATATCTACAAGCGTCTGCTCGCCAAGGAACAGGCACCAGCTTCAAACTCCTGAGACCGACTTATTTTCGGTTCTCCGGAACGGCCACCACATCGAAGTCCCGCGCCAGCCGCTCCAGAGCCGACGCCACCTCATACCCGGCCAGCGGCTTGCCGTGCCCCGGAGCCAGCACCGCCGGCTGCAACGTCGCCAGGTGCTCCACCGACCGGCGCGCGGCATTCCAATCCGAGGTGAAGTACGCCGGCGGCCCATGCAGCTCAGGCTGCTGCACCCCGGCAACCTCAAAGAACGACTCCGGCTTAGTCGTGCAGAACGCATCGCCCACCAGCAGCATCCGGTCCGCGGTCCGAAAGAACGACACATGCCCCGGTGTATGGCCTGGCGTATGCACCACCTCCCAGCCCGGCAGCTCAGGCAGGTCCGCCGGTCCACCCGCCGCCATCGGCAGCGAAACCAGCCGCTTGCCAAGGTCAATCGGCCCCTTCGGGTAGAGCGGCGAAAGCAGCGTCATCAATCCGCCGCCCGCCCCTGCATTCGGCGCCGGATACTCGCGCTCGCCGGTGAGATAAGGAAACTCCAGAGGGTGCGCGTACACCGGCGTATTCCAACCGTCTGCCAACTCCTTCGCCGCGCTCACATGGTCGAAGTGTCCATGGGTCAGCACAACGGCACTCGGCGGCTTGGAGTAATGCTTCTCCGCCCAACGGCGAATCAGTCCTGCCGAGAACGGAATCGCGGCATCGACCAGTGTCCAGCTTCCATCCGGATGCGTCACCGCAAACACATTGACGAATGCAATGCGCAGGCCCCGAACTCCCGGCGCAACATGATCAATCGAGACCACCTGATGTTCAGGAACGCTGACAGGATCCATCGCCGGCTCACCTCTCCCCTGTGGGATGCAAAGCAACGTCGACGGGTAGGCAGCGCTCGCGGCGGGTGCCCATATCACCATCCTGAGATGTGAGCATTCGCGCTGCGCATGCACCGTCTCGTTCTCTTTAATCGCAATTACTCATGGACAAACATCAACGCCAGTCGTCGCGAGCCTGCGCTTGTTCCGTCATCACCTGATCGAAGTTCTCCGCCTTCTTCACCAGAATGTCGCCGAGCACCCTCGGCTGATGCAGCAGCACCGCCTGCAGCCGCACCAGTTCCAGCATTGCCAGAAACATGCAGATTAACGCCCGTTCTGTATGCGTGGAATGGAGCAGATGCCGCAGACTCACCGGCTTGTCTTCCATCATCAGCCGCCGCCTCACAAACTCGATCATCTGCGCGACCGTCACCGACTCTTCGTCCACATTCAGGATGGGCCGCTCGCGCAAACGACTTAACACATCCCGGAACACCCGCACCAGGTCTACTGAATCCGCATCGATCTCCCGCTCCTCATCGAGCGTCGGAGCACCCATCTCGCCAATATCTTTACGGAAGTTTTTTAGTCCGCTGTTGGTCCACGTAGCCTCTTCAATATGCTGCTTTTCGAGCAGCATCTGCGCCGCAGCTTTGAAGCGCTCATGCTCCAGCAGCCGCTCCACCAGCTCCCGCCGTGGATCTTCCGGATCGCTTCCCGCAATGTCCGAAGGATCGCGCGGCAGCAGCGTCTTCGATTTGATGTGGATCAGCAGCGAAGCCATATAGATGAACTCGCCCGCGGCATCCACATCCACCTGCTTCAGGTGGTGCGTGTACTCCAGAAACTGGCTCGTAATCCGCGCGATCGGAATGTCGTAGATGTCGATATTCTGCTTCCTGATCAGATCCAGCAGCAGGTCCAGAGGCCCGTCATACACTTGGCCGACCGTCACGGAAAACGGCGACTGTGAAGCCTCTTCTTTGTCCTTGGCCGCACTCCGCTTCGGCTCTGGCGCAACCGGCACTAGCTTGGGTTCGAGCGCAAACTCCCCTACCGCTGACTCTTCGTTCGCAAGGGGGAAAGCTGCCGCCTCTCTGTCAGCACCGTTCGCAGCGGCCGTCTCCACGCCCTCCGCGTGTCTGTCTCCACCGGTATGGAGGATCTCGTCTGCCATCGCTAACGAAGACCTACAGCTTTGCGAACTTCCTTCATGGTCTGCTCCGCCCTGCTCGCGGCACGGACCGCTCCGTCGACGAGGATCGAATCCACCTCATCAGGGTGCGCCTCGAAATAGCGCCGCCGCTCCTGCATCGGAGCTAGCAAAGACACCACATTGTCCGCCAGCCAGCCCTTGCATTCAATACACCCTATGCCTGCCGTCGTGCAGCCCTCCCAAACCTTCAACTTCGTCCCGTCTGGCGAAAACACTTTATGTAAGTCATAAACCGGGCAGACCTCAGGGTTCCCAGGATCAGAGCGGCGAACGCGCGCCGGATCCGTCACCATGGTCTTGAGCTTCGGCCGCACCACCTCCTCGGCATCGGAAAGCAGAATCGTATTGCTGTAGCTCTTCGACATCTTGCGGCCGTCGGTACCCGGCAGCTTGGGCGACGGCGTCAACAGCACCTTCGGCTCGGGCAGAATCTGCGCGCCCGTTCGCGCTTCTCCTTCAAGCGCCGCCAGCTTCTCTTTATCCGAGGCCGCTTCCATCACCTTCCGCGCCACCGTCGCAGGCTTGGGCGCGTACAAGGCGTTGAAGCGCCGCGCGATCTCGCGGGTCAGCTCTACGTGCGCCGCCTGGTCCTGCCCCACAGGCACGAAGTCCGGCTGGTACAGCAGAATGTCGGCCGACTGCAGCAGCGGATAGCCGAGAAAGCCATAGGTCGCCAGGTCCTTCTCGCGAAGCTGCTCCTGCTGGTCCTTGTAGCTCGGAACGCGTTCCAGCCAACTCAGCGGTGTGATCATGCTCAGCAGCGCGTGCAACTCAAAATGCGCCTTCACATCGCTCTGAATGAAGATGGTGCAGAGTCCGGGAACGAGGCCAGCCGACAGAAAATCGATAGCCACCTCGCGGATGTTCTGCCTCAATTGCGACGGGTCCGCATAGTCCGTCGTCAGCGCATGATAATCCGCGATAAAGAAGTAGCAATCGTACTGCCGCTGCAGCTGCAGCCAGTTGTACAGTGCCCCCATATAGTTGCCCAGGTGCAGCCGTCCTGTAGGACGCATGCCCGAAAGAACGCGGGCGCGGGAAGATACCGTCGTACCGAAGATGTCATTGCTCTTTTCTGTCATTGCACTCAGGTAGAAGGGTAAATGATCGCGTGCGATCGACGTTTCTCAGACCTCGTCCTCATCGGCAAACGCAGAGAATTTCCGAGCCTCTGCCGTTTAGAGAGTGAACAGGATTCGATTGAACGCATTCAGCAGAGGCGAAAAGAAGACGCTGAAGATGAAGCTGCCCCCCACCAGAAACAGCAGAATCATCCCGAACATCCCCATCCTGTCGTAGAGCTGCACCGCGCGATACGGAAGAAAATGACGCAGAACAAGACTGCCGTCGAGCGGAGGAATCGGAATCAAATTGAAAACGAACAGCAACAGATTAATCAGAATCACAAAATAAAGAAAGAGCGCAATCGGAAATAGCGACGGCAGGTTCTCCGTCGAAATTCCGGGAATATGCGAGGCCAGAGCCATCGCCGTCCCGATGGCGAGCACCCCGCCCGGCACCCCATGCTTGATGATCAAAAGAAGAATCAGCGCTACGGTCGCTGAAAGCAGGTTGCTCAAGGGCCCAGCCATTGTGACCAGAATGTCGTCGCGTCTGTAGTTCTTGAAGTTGCGAGCCGTCACTGGAGTAGGCTTCGCCCAGCCAATCAGCGGCCAGTGATAGACCAGCGCAAGCAGGGGCATAAATACTGAACCCAGAGGATCCAGATGCTTGAGCGGGTTCAGCGTCACTCGTCCCAGCATCTTCGCTGTTGGATCGCCAAGCCGCCACGCCGTCCACGCATGCGCACATTCATGGATACTGAAAGCAAGGACCAGAACGACGACTTGAAAGGCGATGAGAACAGCATTAAGATTCATACCCTCTCAAGTCTACTGATTTTCCCGCGAAGCAGTCGGAGAGCGGCCAGCGATACGCTCAGGCACAGCTTACCTATGCTTGAACCGCGACGCACCAGGAGACTTTGAGGCTATGTTCCTCGCTCGCCCGTTCGATCCTTCTGCCGCTTTACCTTAGCCGGAATGCCAACCGAAACCGTGCGCGGAGGCACCGGCTTTGTCGCCAGCCCCAGAGCTCCCAGCATGGCATCTTCACCCACAGTCGCACCCGCCAGCACGGTCGCGTGGTAGGTAATCCGCGCCCGAGGTCCAATCTCGGTCAGTTTATTCGTGACATCCGCCTGATGGTGGATGTCGTGCGTATGGCTGTAGACATTGGCGTAGTCCGAGATGCTCGAACCTTCATGGATCACAATCCCACCGCGGTCATCCAGCATCACGTTCCGGTGAATCACGCAGCGGTCTTCAATCGTCAGGTTGTACCCGTAGGTAAACTCCACGTTGTGGAAGATCTTCACGCCCTCGCCTAGGTGCTTGAAGATATGTCTGCCCAGCATGTCGCGGAAACGAAATCCCAGCCAGTGATTCAGCCCCACCGGCGAGCGATCGAACATCTGCCAGAACCAGATGAGCGGCTTGCGCGGAGCATACAGCGTGGCATCAATATCTCCGTAGTACTCCGGCTCGAGCGTAACGTTGCGGCAGTCGAACGACTCGATCAAGGCGTGCACAGCCAGTTCGCCGGTTAGCGCAGATTCGCCAGACGTACGCCATGGACGGCCCAGATAAAGCTGCTGCAGCTCGTCACGAACGACCTCAGCACGACGATCAGGGCTCTTGTAAAGGGTAAATCTCTCATCGAGACTCGAAATCCAGCGAAGATAGATCGCTTCTGCATCAGGATTTGGCTTGAGCTCGCGATAGGGCAGAACCGGCATATCTCGCTTCTTTCTCGCTTCCGGCAGCGATTGCGCCTATTGGATGGCAAAAACAGCGTAGACGGTCGCAGTCTTTTCGATACGGCGTGGATTGATCGCTAATGGTGCCACATTGTCCAGCGGCATTGCCCCTGCCATAACGCGCATCAGCGGC
Source organism: Edaphobacter sp. (assembly GCA_965277545.1). GTDB lineage: Bacteria > Acidobacteriota > Terriglobia > Terriglobales > Acidobacteriaceae > Edaphobacter. The sequence continues at coordinate 1,974,816 of OZ255826.1, read as the reverse complement.
CGCGGACCAGCAGCCTGAACCTCATTGCTTGCATACAAAAGATCCCCAAGCTTCGCGTTCAGACTCTTTGCCATCTGCTCCGCCTGTGCACGCGCCTGCTGCAGCGCCTTCGCAGCAGCTTCGGCCTGCGGCGCATTCTCGTCCCTCAAAGTCCAGTCGATCTGTCCAGACTGGTTCGCTCCAGCCTTCACCGCAACATCGAGCACCTTCGCAGCACCGTCAGCCGCCGTTCTCACCGTCCAGCTTTGCGTCACCTGGAACTTCCGCTCATTCCTCTCCTCGGGCGTCAGCTTCTCCGTCTGATACTCCTGCATCGGAGAGACGTTCTGGTTCTCACTTTCGATGTCGCTTCTGCCTATCCCCGCTTCGGTCACAGCCTCGATGATGGCGTTCGAAACACGCGAGCCATTCGCATACGCGCCCGCACTGTCTCCACCATAAGCTATAAATCCAATATGGACGCTCGCAGAGTCTGCTGTGGCAATCACCTTGTCGGTAGCGGTCACGGCGATGGTGCGGTTTTCCTTACTCACTTGAATGGTCTGCGCGCCCACTCCGGCTGCAAAGGCCCAGATACCCATAGCGAATGCGGTAAGGCGAAGAGCTGTGTTCTTGTTCAGATTGGCTTGATGCATCATGGTCGAACTCACTTTCCCGAATTCCGTCTCAGCCCGTCTACTCGCACATCATTCACGCCTCTGGGTCTGAGCTAAGAAGATCAGCCAGGCCCGGCTTGTACTTCGGCTTGGCCGTAAGGCTTCGCTTCGGATCGGGCAGCACACGCTGCGCGGGCGGAGTGCCGATGCGCTCTCGGGCATTCGCCTTCACCGCTTTAATCTTCGAGAAAACCTGCTTCTTCGGCTTGCTCATCCCCGCTCCCCTCAACAGAAAGGCCCATGCGTGATTATGCACGACTCTTGCCTCCGGGGGGGCGAGTCAGGCAGGATTGCAGAGAGGAGGGATTCGAAGTATTCCCCTCCGCCGGACGAGAGGTGCAGTATGGAAGAAAGAGACTTTTTCGATGAGAGGCCCGAGCAGAGGACGCATGTCATGACCTGTCCTCACTGCGGCCAGCAGGGCGAATATCAGATCGACTGGATTGTGCGAAGAAAGAAGGCGCAGCTGCCCCGCGGAGCCGACGACCGCGACCGGGCCAAGTTCGCCAAGGCGCAGAGTTATATGGTCCGCCGCGACGATCCCATGGGTTGCAAGAACGTGCGTTGCCGAAAGCGCTTCGATGTCGTGGGCATTCAGTCGGTGGCCTTTCTCTAGCAGAGCATCGGCCTGGACACCGGCACAGAGCCAATTGCGATCCTTCCAGCCGTCGCGGCCGCAGGGTGTGATTTAATAGAGCCAAGCGGTTGAACACTTAGTCGGGTCCGGGATCATCCCCGAACCAAAGCAAGCCGCGGAGACCAAGCAATGGCAAACACACTGATTCCCATCGAAGAACGAAATTTGACCCCGGATCAGGTTGCGCTTTTGGACAGGCGCCGGCGCCGCGGCCAGCTTTTTCTAGTTCTCTGCTTTCAGTGCCTCATTATCGGATCGCTTGTGACCTTGTGGGCCGGCCAGGACACTACCTTGTCTCCCGGATTGATTCACCCGATGCTGTACTGGGACGCGATTCTCTTCCTGGCGGCTTTGGTCTTCGGCGCTCTCGGTGTGCGTCTCAAGCGGGGCAGCAACGAGTTCATCAGCTATTAGAGAATGCGGAATGTAAGCCTTGCAAACCGGGCTGCCGAGCGGGCCGGGCGCGTGCTTCGATTAGTGACTCCCTCCTGACGCATCCCGGTTGCCGTGATCCACCTGAGCCTCGAGTCGTAAAATGGATCCCTCCGACTTCTCTTATGGGCTGGAGGCATTGGTCCGCATCGGATGCTGATGCATCTAAACTCAGGGAGAAAGATCAAGCGGTTATCCGCAGCCATGCCGTACTTCTCTACTTACGAGTCCTCCGCAGCCGTTCTCGACCCGGTGAGGCAAGTGATCGAACCCGGCGAGAGGTTGCGTGACAAGTTCGGACGAGCCATTACCGACCTGCGCGTCTCGGTCACCGACCGCTGCAACTACAAGTGCGTCTACTGCCGTACCGGCAACGAGGGCGCTCAATTTAGCGAACTGGCGATTGACGATTACCTTCGGATGGTCCGTATCTTCGTCTCGCTTGGCGTCGAAAAGATCCGATTGACCGGCGGGGAGCCTCTGCTTCGATCCGGGCTGGCGGAGATGGTCCAAGAGCTGTCCAGCCTGCGGACTGCGTTCCGGCCCGACAACACCCGAATCGGCAATTCCGGCCGCGACGGCCTTTCGCTCGACATCGCACTCACCACCAACGGCCATCTGCTTGAGGGGCTGGCCCTCCCCCTGAAGGATGCCGGACTCAGCCGGCTTACCGTCAGCATGGACGCCGTCGATGCCGAGACCTTTGCCGCGATCACGCGGGTACCTCGCAGCTTCGACAAGGTGCTTCGCGGGATGCGCGCAGCCAAAGCCGTCGGCCTCGGGCCGGTCAAAGTCAATTGCGTGTTGCTGCGCGGCTTCAACGACGGCCAGATCGAAAGCTTCGCGGAGTTCTCGCGGCAGGAAGGCGTCATCGTCCGCTTCATCGAATGGATGCCGCTCGAAGAGGATCGGAGCTGGACCCGCGAGGCCGTAGTCTCGATGGACGAGATCGTAGGCCGCTTGAACGCCTATCGCCCGCTGGTGGAGCTGCCCCCGCACGCCGCCAGCGAGACCGCCAAGCGCTTCACCTTCGACGACGGCATCGGCGAGATCGGCATCATTGCGCCCGTCTCCCGTCCCTTCTGCGGACATTGCAGCCGCGTGCGGCTCACCTCCGACGGCAAGATCAGGACCTGCCTGTTCTCGCAAAGCGACCACGATCTCTACGGCGAGATGATGCGCGGTGGAACCGATGAGCAGCTGGCTGCGTACATCCGCAATATCGTGATGCGAAAAGAGGCTCGTCATCATATCGGAGAGCCCGGGTTCGAAAAGCCGTCGCGGAACATGGTTCACATTGGCGGTTGAGCGCACTTCAGCATTCGCTTTCCTCTGTGCGGCTGAGAATTTCTTGCGAAAATGATTCGTCTGCTCCATCGCAACGCTCCCGAGGAGAGATCTTGAAAGACCGGAGGCAGTTCGAAGTCATTGAGAGTCGCCAGATGGACCACCTCAAGGTGTTCCACGACGTAGCTCGCTCGCTGACCTCCAGCCTCGAGCTTGAAGAGATTCTCGGCGCCATCATGAACAAGATGGCGCAGTTCTTCGGTCCGGAGCGATGGTCGCTGCTGATGGTCGACGAGGCAGCGGCCGAACTCTACTACGCCATTGCCGTCGGCGAAAATCAGGAGAGCCTGAAAGGGCTTAGGGTGCCGTTGGGCGAAGGTGTGGCGGGGTGGGTAGCGGCTACCGGCAATCCGCTGGTGGTTCCGGATGTTGCGCTAGACCCGCACTGGTCGGCCTTCGCCAACAAGCATCCCGACCTGCAGATCAGGTCCATCGCCTGTGTTCCCGTGCGATCCGCGAATAAGACGCTTGGCGTCATTCAACTGCTGAACAGCAAGCTGGACCTACTCTCTGAGTACTCCATCTCCTTTCTCCGCATTCTGTGCGACTACGCGGCCATCGCGATCCAGAACGCCCGCTCAATGACGCTCATTCAGGAACTGACCATCACCGACGACGTCACCGGGCTGTTCAACGCGCGCCATCTCTACACCCTGCTCGACGAACAGGTGAAGGGCGGAAGAATCTTCAGCCTGATGTTTGTCGATCTGGACCGCTTCAAGTCCGTCAACGATACGCATGGCCATCTGATCGGAAGCAGGCTGCTGGCCGAGATCGGCGGCTTGCTCAAGCGCTCCCTCGGACCGAACAACGCGGCTTTCCGCTATGGTGGCGATGAGTTCGTGGCGCTGCTGCCGGGCATGGGCAAATCCGCCGCGAGCGGAACCACCATGGCCTTGCGCGAAGAACTCCGCGGCGCTCGTTTTCTCGAGGGTGCCGGGCTGTCTCTCGGTGTCTCCGGAAGTTTTGGCCTCGCGACTTTTCCGGAAGACGGTGACACCGTAGCCAGTATCCTGCGCGCCGCCGACACCATGATGTACGAGGCTAAGGTCACGCGGGACAACATCGCAGTCGCCGGCAGGGGCCTGGTGGAACGGATAGAAAAGAACAACGCCGGTGTGGTCTCACGCCAGTCTGTCGCTGAGCAGTTTACCGATCCGATTCAGTAGGGCGGAACACTCTCGCTTTCCCTCCCGGCGCAACCACAATCATCCGCTGCGCACCGTGCTTCTCGCCCGCGGAGTTACTCCGGGCGGCGGCGCTCGAGGCTCAGAGGACGGGCGGGTTCGGGCTTTACGACGTCGCGATTTTCCGGGGCCACCGGATGGACTCCGAAGTCCCACACACCCAGGTTCACGGATTTGTCCGAGATCACTTCCATCAGCGCGAACTCGCCGAATTCAAGCGGCTCCTGCGGAACGATCTTCAGCCAATGCCCCCCTGGGAGAAGGTCTGATTTGGTTTCGACAAGGTTCGGCTGGCCGCGGCCGGTGCCGAGCAGACCGATCCGGAAGCTCGAGACCACGCGGGCGCCGGTGCGAACGTCGGTGCGAACGACGACGTAGCGGCTGCCGGGTGAGCCGCCGGTCGGGTTATTCTGCGCATTGCCGGTCGCGCCGTGCGTGTCTACGGTAAGGGCAGGGCCTGCGGTGGCGCCGACCGTCTCGTCGCCGACGCGCAGGTAGAACACCGGGTCCTTGACGTGGAGCTGGACGGGCGAGGTCTCCCCTTTGATCTCGACGATATCGTGGGCGCTCGAGAGCGGGTTGATGGAGGCCCGCAGAACGTTATGGGCCGTATTGCGGTTCAGGTCGCTGTCGGTCTGAGCGAGCGGAACGAGTTCCGGCGTGCCGCGGTACGTGTCGAGCGCCAGTGTGCTGTCCTCATCCGGCAGGCGCAGGTCCTTCGCGACCTCAGGGGTAAGCGCGGCGCGATCCTCCTCCTCCTTGAGCAGTTCCGGGTCGATCGGGGGAGGCTGCTGCTGGTTGTCCGGATCGCTCTTCGCGGCGGGCTGCGCGTGCTGCGTCTCCCAGCGTCTGGTGGCGTCGAAGTCCACCAGAGAGGCCGGAATCTCTTCTTCCGCTCCTCCCCGTTCCGCGCTGATGTAATGCACCACGCTGCCGACGACGCGGTAGCTGGTCACGATCTGGTAGCTGTGGTCCTTCAGGATCAGGCGGGTGCGATGCGGTCCGGCATTGTCCGGCTTCAGAGCAGCGGCATGTTGCCCAGCGGCGTAGCTGAGCAGAGGAGCTCCGGAGAGCACACAAACGAGCAGCGCGATCGTGCGGGCCCGGCAAAAGGTGATCATAGGGCTGATGCGTCGATTCAGAGGCATTTTCAACTTTATACGCCTTGGAGAGGGTACCTACCCCCCCCCCGGGGAGTATCTCTATAATCCGTTTATTTTAATGCACTTACGCGGTTTTGGAACGCTAAAAAATAGAATCCAGGCCACTTAACCCTAAAAATATTGAAAACAAAGTAGATAGCTGTCTTCCTTAGAGGTATTTCTAGAGTTGAAGCAGGCTAGATGCCTCCGCGCCTCACCGGCCAGCAGGGGCAAATTCGCCAGAGGCGACTGGAGCGAATGCATGCTGTTTCGTATCTTTCTTTAATTATATCGTTTGGAGCAAAACTAATACGCCACGCGAATCTCCTTGATTGGCGCGGGGTTTTGCCATTAAGGGGCTTGACAAGATTTGGCGGAGTCGCCTGTTGCCGGGGTGGCTACCTAAGCGAAGGCAGATTGCGCTGAGTTGTAGGTAGACTCGGATGGACGGAGAGTGCCGGATGTGTTTGGGCGCGAAACTTGCGAGTGGATGTGTGGGTTTGGTTTTTTGTCTTTCGCTGCTTTCCTGCAGCGGCGGGTCGAAGGCCGTGTCGAGTGCTGCATCGGCTCCAGTCCCTGTTTCTGCACCGGCACCTGTACCCGCAACGGATTTTTCGCTGACTGCGATGCCGGCGAGTGTCGCGCTGGCTGCCGGCGAAGCGGGGCAACCGGTCAGCGTAAACGCGGCTCCGGCGAACGGCTTTGCGGGTGCGGTGACGGTGACGATCACCGGATTGCCGGCGGGAGTGACCGCGCAGCCTGCCACTCTCACTCTGATTCCAGGCACAGCGCAAAGCATGGTGATCTCTGCCTCCGCCGGCGCGGCGACGGGTGCAGCTACACTGACCCTGACCGGGACCTCGGGAGCGCTTAGCCACTCTGCGACGGTGCTCGCGACAGTCTCACCAATCATTACTGCACCTCCTGCTCCGACGCCGGACTTTTCGATCAGCCTCACACCTGCTTCGTTGAGCGTCGTAGCCGGAGGCCCGGCAGCCACGGTCAGCGTAAATGCGGCCCCGGTGAACGGTTTTGCTGGAGCGGTCGCCATCGCGATCACGGGAGCGCCGGCCGGAGTGACGGTCAATCCCTCGACGCTGACGCTCACTCCCGGAGCGGCGCAGAGCGTAGCCATCACAGCGGCGCTCAACACCGGCGCGAGCAGCTCGCCGCTAACCTTTGCGGGAACCAGCGGCAGCCTCAGCCACTCCATGTCATTTCCTCTGACGGTAGAGGCTGCTGGATTGACCGCTGCGCAGGATGTGACCACGTACCACTTCGACGTGGCGCGGGACGGGCTGAATGCGCAGGAGACGATCCTGACGCCTGCGAACGTGAAGGCGGCGCAGTTCGGCAAGATCGGCTTCGATGCCGTAGACGGAAAGGTGGATGCGCAGCCGCTCTATCTTGCGAACGTGCCGATTGGGGGCCAGTACAAAAATCTGCTGTATGTCGCGAGCGAGCATGACAGCGTGTACGCCTTCGATGCCGATAGCGGGGCGCAGCTATGGAAGACCTCGGTGCTGGGCAGCGGCGAGACGACCAGCGACGATCATGGCTGCTCGCAGATTACGCCGGAGATCGGCATCACCTCGACGCCGGTGCTTGATCGCAGCGCGGGGCCGAACGGCACGCTATTCCTGATCGGTGAGACCAAGGATGGCGCGGGAAGGTATCACCAGCGGCTGCATGCGCTCGACGTTACCACAGGAGCTGAGAGGTCCGGCAGTCCGACCGAGATCGCCGCCACCTATCCGGGGACGGGACCGTCCAGTACGAACGGCAGCGTTGTGTTCAATCCGGCGCTCTATGCGGAGCGAGCGGCGTTGTTACTGCTGAATGGGAACATCTACACGGCCTGGTCTTCACACTGCGACGCCGGCCCTTACACCGGCTGGGTGATCGCGTACAGCGAGACGACGCTCGCACAGACGCAGGTGCTGAATGTGACGCCGAACGGCAACGAAGGCTCGGTGTGGATGGCGGGCGACGGCCCAGCCGCGGACAGCAGCGGGAGTATCTACTTTCTCGACGCAAACGGGACCTTCGACACAGCCTTCGATGCGCATGAATTTCCCGCACACGGCGACTACGGCAACGCGATGATGAAGCTCGCCACCAACGGCGGGACGGGACCGCTCGCAGTGGCCGATTACTTCGAGATGTACAACGGGGTCGATGAGTCTAACCACGATCAGGACTTGGGCTCGGGCGGCGAACTGCTGCTGCCCGACCAGATGGACGCGAGTGGAAGCGTGCATCATCTCGTGGTCGGCGCGGGCAAGGACGGAAATATCTACGTGGCCGACCGGGACAATATGGGCAAGTTCAATGCGGCGACCAATCCGCAGGATAGCAATCTTTACCAGCAGGTATCGGGGCAGCTTGGCTCAGTCTTTTCTAGTCCCGCTTACTTCAACGGAACGCTCTACTACGGGTCGGTCGGGAGCCCGTTGAAGGCGTTTGGCATGGCAGATGCGAAGGTCGCCGGGACGCCTTCAAGCCAATCAGCGACGTCGTTTGCCTACCCGGGAACGACGCCGAGCGTGTCCGCCGATGGCACCGCGAATGGCATTGTGTGGGCAGTCGAGTCGGCGCTCGGCAGCCCCGCCGTTTTGCACGCCTATGATGCGACCAGTCTTGCCAAGGAACTCTACAACAGCAATCAGGACGCGAACAGCAGGGACAACTTTGGCACTGGCAACAAGTTCATTACGCCGATGATCGTGAACGGCAAGGTGTATGTGGGCACGCCGACGGGCGTGGCGGTGTTTGGGCTGCTGCCGTAAGTGTGGTCCGCGAAGTTCGAAGGCAGCCGAACGGGTCGGGTGTAAACTGGCCGGACAATCATTGAGTTGATTGTCCGTAGGATAGGTTTGCCAAGAGCAACCGCGATGCGAACTCGCTTTATGTTGTCCTTTATAGCGTTAGCCGTGCTGTCATCGGTCAGGTTCGCCCAAGCCTACCACGATGGCTCCTCCGAGAAGTTAGGCACTGTAAGCTTCAGCACGTCCTGCAGCAGCGCGGCTCAACCGCAGTTTAATCGGGCGGTGGCGCTGATGCACTCGTTCCAATTTGCGAGCGCGGTTGAAGCGTTCCATGCCATTCTCGTGAATGATCCCACGTGTTCCATGGCTTATTGGGGTATCGCCTTAAGCGATTGGGGGAACCCTTTCGCTTCGGGGCTGAAGTCCCAGGCACAACTTGATTCGGGGCTCAAGGCAGTCGAGCAGGGGCGGCGATCGCCTGCGAAGAGCGAGCGCGAGCGGGCCTATCTTGAGGCTGTGGCACATCTTTTTACCGATACGGCGACTCTCGATCAGCGGACTCGCAAGCTCGCCTATGAGAGCGCAATGGCTGCCGTGAGCGCGGCCTATCCTGAGGACAATGAGGCGGCCATCTTTTATGCTCTAGCCGTGGCCGCTGCCGCTGACCCGGCCGATAAGACCTATGCCCGGCAGCTCAAAGCTGGAGAGATTCTGGAGCGCCTGTACGCGCGGTATCCAGATCATCCGGGGTTGGCTCATTACATCATTCACACCTATGACGTTCCACCGCTTGCGGCGCGGGCGGCCGGAGCGGCAGAGCACTATGGGCAAATTGCTCCTTCGACTCCTCATGCGCTGCACATGCCCTCGCATACTTTCACGCGGGTGGGAGACTGGCAGGCTTCGATCAACGCCAACATTGCTTCCGCGGCTGCAGCGCGAGACGCGGGACAGCCGGCTGACGAACTGCACGCCAGCGATTACCTGGAGTATGCGTATTTGCAGACGGCACAGGACGCTGCCTCCAAGCGCGTGGTGGATTCGGCGGGCCAGAGCTTTTCGCGCTTTGATCCAAAGATGCAGGTGAATGGAGCGGGAGGTCCGTCGGCGGCGTACTTTGCGCGGGCAGCGATTCCCGCCCGGTATGATCTGGAACGGCGAGACTGGGTCAGCGCCGCGAAACTCCAGCCTCTTGCGAGTCCATTTCCATATACAGATGCCATCACTTATTTTGCCCGAGGTCTGGGGGCCGCTCACTTGAAGGACGCTGCGGCTGCCCGCGCTGCGATCGACTCTCTCGGGGAGTGCCGGGAAAGATTGAAGGCAATGAAAGAGGACTTCTGGGCGAACGAGGTGGAGATTCAGCGGCAGGAGGTGGCCGCATGGCTGGCGTTCTCGCAAGGGCGGCCCAACCAGGCGTTGGCAGGTATGCGTGTAGCGGCCGGAATGGAAGATGCGACGGAAAAGAGCGTTATTACGCCGGGGCCGCTCGCGCCCGCACGTGAACTGTTGGGGGATCTACTCCTTGAATTGAACAGGCCCAGTGAAGCGCGCATGGAGTTTGAGTCGACCCTGAAACGGGAGCCTAATCGCTTCTGGTCCCTCTATGGGGCAGCTAAGTCGGCTACACGGAGCGGCGATCATGCGGGGGCCATGATGTACTTTCGGAAGTTACTTATAGTCTCCGAGAGAGCCGACGCGCCAGCACGCCGCGAGTTGGTCGAAGCGCGGATCGCATCAGTGGGAAGGGCACGATAGGAGATATGCGCATCAGGTGCTCCGCGGATAGACCGGCTGCAACGGTGCGCTAAACGAAAGGGCTTCGATTATGTCAATCGAAGCCCCCCATTTCCGGATGGCGGTAATCTGCGACTAGTTTGCGGCGATGGCGATGCACTCTTCGAGGATGTCGAGCGCAATGTCGGCTTCATGCTGGTTGACGATGAGCGGCGGGCAGAGGCGGATGCTGGTTTCGCCGCAGCCGAGGATGAGCAGGCCGCGCTCGAAGGCCAGGTCGACGATCTTGTCGCGCATCGGGCCTACGGGGGTGCGGGTCTGCTGATCCTTGACGATCTCAATGCCGATCATGAGACCACGGCCGCGCACGTCCCCCACGGTGGAGTGTTTGGCGACCCAGGGACGCAGGCGCTCGAGCATCCTTTCGCCTACCGTGGCGGCGTTTGCGATGCCTTCACGCTCGAGGATGTCCATCGTAGCAAGTGCGGCGGCGATGCAGATGGGATTGCCGCCGAAGGTGCTCGCGTGCGATCCAGGGACCCAGTCCATGACCTCCGCCCTGGCCATGCAGATGCCGAGGGGCATGCCGCTGGCGATGCCTTTGGCGATGCAGACGATGTCGGGATGCACGCCGGAGTGCTCGATCGACCACCACTTTCCGGTGCGGCCGGCGCCTGCCTGAACCTCGTCGACGATCAGCAGGATGCTGTGGCGGTCGCAGATGCTGCGGATCTCCTGAAGGAAGTTCGTTGGCGCTACAACGTATCCACCTTCACCTTGAATCGGTTCGAGGATGATGGCGGCAACCTCCTCAGGCGGTAGGACGGTCTTGAAGAGCTTGTCTTCGATGTAGCGGGCGCAGCCGAGAGCGAAGGCCTCCTCTGCCTGCGGGCCTCCACTGCAGCCGCGGTAGGCGTATGGATAACGGATGTGGGTGACGCCGGGAACGAAGGGGGCGAAGCGGCGCTTCTGCTGAGGCTTCGAGCCGGTGAGCGAAAGCGCGCCCATGGTCCGCCCATGGAAGGCGCCGAAGAAGCTGATGATGTTCTGGCGGCCGGTATGGTAGCGTGCGAGCTTCATGGCGCATTCGACTGCCTCCGCGCCGGAGTTGCCGTAGTAGAACTTGTGCGGCCCGGGCATGGGAGCGATCGCCGAAAGACGCTCGGCGAAGGTCGTCATGCTTTCGTAATAGAAATCGGTGCCGGACATGTGGATGAGTTGAGCGGCCTGATCTTGAATCGCCTTCACCACCTCTGGGTGACAATGCCCGGTGGAGTTGACGGCGATGCCGGCGGCGAAGTCGAGGAACTCGTTGCCGTCGACGTCGGTGACGCGGAGGCCGCGGCCTGATTTCGCGACCATAGGATAGCTGCGGGTGTAACTGGGGGAGATAAGGCGATCGTCGGCGGCGACAATCTTCTGCGCGTTGGGGCCGGGGAGTTTCGTGCTGAGCTTGGGACCATACTGCGCGTACATCTTTTCGTCTCGGACAACGGTGCTGCCGGTGAAATGCTGCATTCGATCCTGGGTCAGAGTGGTCATGGGAGTCTCTCCATTTTTGCCGGTAGTGCAAGCGTTGATGCGGTCTTCCACACGTCGGTGGAGGAAAACGGCTTGATGGCGTCATCTCGGTTGCCGAGAAATGCCGAGCGATGACGCTGGGCGGTCGCGAGAGGAGGACGAGCTAGTCGCCTGAGAAGAGACTGGGTCGAGTAAGGCTGGGGAGCGCACGCAGGTGCCTGCGCGGCATCTGGGTCCGCTGGGAGCGGCACGAGGATGCTGCGAAGTGGCTGAGCCTGGTTGTGGCGGTGAAGGAAGGCGATCTCATGCCCCGCTCCTTTGCCGCCGAGTATACCGCATTCAAGAGAGCAGTGTCTCTGTTGCCGCGCGCGTCCTGACGCGCCGCGTGTGTGCGCCGGTGTGGATCACTCTGAGAGAACAGCTCCGCCCATCTCCGTTATGAGCAATCACGATCAGCGAATCACGCTGCCGGGAACGATGGGCTGCGGCGTGTTGTTGTCGAACTGCATGGAGAAGCTGAAGAGGATGCTCAAGACATCTTTGTGCAGGGTGGTGAAGTCGAAGCAGAGAACGTGGCGGACCGGGGCGGCGGGATCGCGCCGGTGCTTCGGCGGTATCGGAACACTGCCCAGCATGCAGACTTTGGCCGCGTAGGTCGTGCCTGCAAGCAGACTGCCGGGAACCGGCGGCATCGGGACCGAGGCGAGCACAATGGCTGCGGGATGTCCATCGATGGCGTAGAGAGTGGGTTCCTGGGTGACGGTGGGGGCGCCGTACTGCTTCAGTTGACGGAGGATCTGCTCGCGCACGAAGGGTCCGAGATTGACTGCGCCCTGAAGCACGGCGGGACAGGTGTTGTCGATCGTCGACAAGACAAAGGACGAGGTGTCGACCGGCGTGATGGAGTTGGCAAACAGCGTAGAGTGCGCGCACTTGGTCTGCGAGGACGCGCCCGAAGAGGACGACTCAGGCGCAGAGCTGCTCGCAGGATCCGGGGTAAAGCGGCCTGGATAGAAGTAGGTGATGTTCAGAGCAGGGTCGTGAAAGCTCTTCGGCAGGTTCGAACTGGCCGCATCCGACGGCGAATCGGAGGTTTGCGAAAGGACATCGGCCGGAGTGAAAGCACAGACAAAGGAGAGGAGCAGTAAGGCCGCGGTACGGAACGACATGCAGTTATCGTAGCATCGCAGAGAAGAAAAGCCGGATCGCGCGCGCGACGCTGGTGGACGCGGTAGCGAGGCGGTGACGGGCTTTAGCATGGAGAGATGCCTCCCTCTTCTTCGACGGATCGAACCCGCATTTTGGTGTCTTTCGGATGCGTGTACCTGTTCTGGGGATCCACCTACTTAGCGATGCGGTATGGCGTCGAGGTGCTGCCGCCGTTCGTGCTGGCGAGCGCGCGCTTTCTGATTGCGGGTCCGCTGCTGCTGGGGCTGAGTGTCATGTCGGGTTCCCATTGGCGGCCAAGCCGGGAGGAGCTGTTACGGTTGGCCATCATCGGCGTGCTGATGCTCGGCTGCGGCAACACGTCTGTGATCTGGGCCGAGCAGTACATTCCGACCGGGCTGGCCGCGCTGCTGGTTGCGGCAATCCCGCTGTATGCGGCGCTGATCGAGATGGCCATGCCGAGCGGGGAGGCGCTGGCGATGCGTGGCTGGGCGGGTGTATGCGTGGGGTTTGGGGGGCTTGTGCTTCTGCTGTGGCCGGAGCTGCGGAGCGGTGTTGCGGGAGATCTGCGGGCGATCGTTGCCTCCGGGGTGACTCTCGCGGGAGCGCTCTGCTGGACCGCGGCATCGATCCTGTCGCGGCGTTCGAAGTTCCGGCTTAGCGGATTCGCTGTGGCAGGATGGGAGATCCTCTTCGGCGGCGTGTTCTGCACAACGTTGATGTTTGCGACGCGGGGCTACCACGGTGCCCGGTGGGGAGTGCAGGCATGGTCGTCGGTGTTATACCTGGTGATCTTCGGGTCGACGCTCACCTACACGGCATACATCTACCTGCTGGATCACGTGGCTGTGTCGAAGGTGGCAACCTATGCTTACGTCAACCCGGCGATCGCGGTGGTCCTGGGCGCACTCTTTCTCGGCGAGCGGTTTGCCGCGGTCGAGTACGGAGGCATGGCGGCGATTCTTATCGCGGTGTTTCTGGTGACGAGTTCGCAGGTGAATGCCGGCGTGGCGAGTGCGGTTGATCAAGATCTCGCGGCCGGCTTCGAAGGCTGATGCGAAGCTGCTCGATCATTTTTCCTGTGGTGTATCCCTGGCTCTTACCGTTTTTCCAATGAAAACGGCGCGCATACATCATCAGACTCATAGTGACAGGAAAAATGATTAGGACATGCCGGTGATCACGCCTCCGTCATCGACATCGATGGCGAGCGCGCGTGAGGCCTTGGGCAGGCCAGGCATCAGCATCATGCTGCCGGAGATGATGACAAGAAAGCCCGCGCCGGCGGACAGAACGACGTCTGTGACGTGAAGGATCCAACCCGCCGGGGCGCCCATTTGTTTCGGGTCATCGGTAAGCGAGTACTGCGTCTTGGCGATGCACACCGGGAGGTTGCCGTAGCCCCATTGAGTGAAGCGGGCCAGCTTCTCTTCGGCTTCCGGTGTGAACTCGATGCCGTTTGCGCCATAAACATTCTGCGCGACGGCGCGGATCTTTTCCTTCGCGGATGCTTGGGGCGAGTAGATGCTGGCGGGAGCGGCGTTTGGATTGGCGGCGATGACGCTGACGACTTTCTCGGCGAGTGCGACTGCGCCGGCGCCGCCTTTGGCGAAGGCCTCCGAGAGCGCAAAGGCCGCACCCTGCGCCTGGCAATTCGCTTCGAGGAACTTCAACTCCCCGTCGGTGTCCTTGGGGAAGCGGTTGATAGCAACGATGGCGGGCAGGTGGAATCCCCGCACGATGCCGATGTGCTTATTAAGATTCGCGAGTCCTGCTTCGAGGTCGCCCGCGCCTTGGTTGCGGACCGATTGCACGGTCGTAACGAGCACGGCAGCGGCAGGCTTGATACCTGAGGATGGCATCACAATGTCCATGTACTTTTCGAAGCCGAGGTCGGAGGCGAAACCGGTCTCGTTGACCACATAGTCGGCCAAGCGAAGGCCCATCTGCTGCGACAGCACAGAGCTGGTGCCGTGGGCGATATTGGCGAAGGGTCCGCAATGGACCAGGGCTGGTGTGCCTTCGGTGGTCTGGACGAGATTGGGCAGAATGGCATCAGCGAGCAGAGCCATCATGGGCCCGGTGGCCTTGAGATCTTCAGCGCGGACAGCTTTGCCTGCGCGCGTGGAGCCGATGACGATACGGCCCAGGCGCGCGCGGAGATCTTCGCGACCGTCGGCCAGCGTCAGGATCGCCATGATCTCGGAGGCGGCCGTGATGACGAAACCGGTATGGCGATCGGCTCCGGCACGCTTGCCGCCAGCACTGACGACGATGCGGCGCAGGGCACGGTCGTTCATGTCGAGCGCGCGCGGCCAGGTGACGGCATCGGGATCGAGGTCGAGATCGTTCCCGTGGAAGAGGTGCGAGTCGATCAGCGCCGCAAGAAGGTTATGCGCGGAGGTGATGGCGTGAAAGTCGCCATGGAAGTGCAGGTTGATCTTCTCGGCGGGTTCGATCTGCGAACGGCCGCCGCCGGCAGCTCCGCCCTTCATGCCGAAGACCGGACCCAGAGACGGCTCGCGCGAGGTGATGATGGCTCGCTTCCCGATCTTTGCGAGACCTTGAACGAGCCCGATCGAGGTGACGGTCTTGCCTTCTCCCGAGACGGTCGGCGTGGTAGCGGTGACGAGAATCAGTTTGCCGCGAACCGGAAGGCTGGCGTCGTCGAGCAGGTTGAGCTTGAGCTTTGCGCCGTAGCGTCCGAGCGGTTCTACGTATTTATCCGGCAGGTCGAGTTTGCGTTGGATGGCTTCGATGGGAAGCAGAGCGTCAGTTAGTTCGGTCAATGTTGCCTCTTTTTTGGCGGGGATCAGGGCGCGGTGGCGCCGATGACCACAGGATAGAGCGGAGCGGCCTGCGCTCGGCCGAAGCGAACGGTCGTCTTGGTGATCCGGTTGAGGGTCTCGATGCTGTTGGAGCAGAAGTACCAGAAGAGCAGATGACTCTGCCAATTGGTGGAGATGCCCATCGTGAAGAGCTGCTGCGCAGGTACTGGCGCAGAGGAGAAGGGCTGCGACGGAGGTTGACCCTGCGCAGCGGCCATGTGCACCGTCTGCCAGCCGATGGTGTAGGTGGAGGGAGGAACGATGGAGTTCATACCCGGGACCGTATTGACGATCTCGGCCATCCGGGTAAGCAGGTTGGTGCTGTCGGATTGCGAGCCGCTGATGCAGCTGACGTCTAGTTCGGCCAAAAGGAGGGATGCGGTAAGGAAAGGAGTGACTGTCACCTTGGCGCCGCCTTCGGGAGCCGGCGCCGAGGACGTGGTTTGCGCCTGGCTGGACGGCGGGAGTGTAAGCAGCAGCGTGGGACGCAGGCAATGAGTCACCTCCGCCGGCTTGCTGTCGGTTGCGCCCAAGATTCCGGGTAGCATGAGCTGGCCGTTCCGCATCGCCTGATCGCTATTCTGCTGAACCAGGATGGACGGATAGAAGAGCCGCAGCTTGAGCGATTCGCTCTCCCACGGCGTCGTGCCGGGCGCGGGGGTTTGCGCGCCTAGGATCGAAGAGAGACCAATCACCAGAAGAAAGGTCGAAATAAGACCAGGCAGTGCTGCAAGGATTCTGCGTCTAGCTGCAGCCGGCGATAGATTTCGATGCAAAGACGTCCTCCTTGCTGGCTAACTTTCTTTCCCGCGAGCTTACTTTCTTTTCCAGCGGACGCCATCCTTGCCATCTTCCATGAGAATTCCCTTCGCCAGCAGATCGTTGCGAATAGCGTCAGCGCGGGCAAAGTTGCGGGTCTTCTTGGCCTGGGTCCGTTCGGCAACAAGTGCGTCAATGTCGGCATCGGAGAAGGCGAGAGTAGCGATGAGTGCAGGGGCGGCTTCGTCGAGGCGGCCTTCCTCCTCCGCCCATTGGACAGCAGCTCGCGAGATGGCGACATCGTTTTTTTCGCCGTCCTTCACGACAGCAAAGACTTCGTCGAAAAGATCGAGCACTTCGATCATTTGTTTGGCTGCCGCAGGACTCAGCCGCCCCGCATCGTTTGCGGCGTTGCCGGCACGAACAAGCTCGAAGATAGCGGCACTGGCTTCGGCGGTATTCAGATCATTGGCAAGCGCCGCTTCGTACGTCTTCCGCGCTTTGTCGATGAGAGCCGGCAGATTGGGATCATGGCTGGTTTGGGTATCGTCGAACCCGCCCTCAAGAAGACCTGCGCTTATCGTCATACGCTTGTAAAACGTGCGCAGACGATCGACGGCGTTGGCGGCATCGACGAGGCTATCGAAGGTGAAGTTCATCTGATGGCCGTAGGGCACGGAGATCAGCAGGAAGCGAATGGCGGAGGCGCGATAGCCCTTCAGCAGGAGGTCGCGCAGAGTGTAGAAGTTGCCTTCGGACTTCGACATCTTCTTGCCTTCCACGAGCAGGAAGCGCACATGCATCCAGTGGCGGACGAACACGCGGCCTGTGGCTGATTCCGATTGCGCGATCTCGTTCTCATGATGCGGGAACATCAGGTCTTCGCCGCCGGCGTGGAGGTCGATGTCGTCTCCAAGGAACTTGCTCGCCATCGCGGAGCACTCGATATGCCAGCCCGGACGACCGGTGCCGAGCGCCGTATCCCAGCTCTGCTCGCCTGGTTTGACAGCCTTCCATAAGGCGAAGTCGCGGGCTGCGTCCTTCTCGTACTCGTCGACATCGACGCGGGCGCCGTCTTCAATGCCGTCGAAGTCTTTCTTCGAGAGCTTGCCGTACTCCGGGAAGCGCGCGATGCGGAAGTACCAGCTTCCGTCTTCGGTCTGGTAGGCGATGTCTTTGCCGGCGAGGGTCTGAATCAGCGCCACCATGTCCGGGATACACACTGTTGCGTGAGAGATGTGCTCGGGGCGTTCGATGGCGAGCGCGTCGAGATCCTCGAAGAAGGCGCGCTCGAACTTCTGCGTGTATTCCGCGATGGGGACTCCGCCGGCGGCGGCGTTGCGGATGATCTTGTCGTCGACGTCGGTGATGTTCATGACGTGCTCGATGGGAATTCCGTGCTGCCGGATGACGCGGCGCAGGACGTCCACGTGGAGGAAGGTACGAAAGTTGCCGATGTGACCGTAGTCGTAGACGGTGGGGCCGCAGCAGTACATGCGCAGCGTCTTGCCGTCTACGGGCGCGAGCGATTCAATCTTGCCGCCCAGGGTGTTGAAGAGTTCGATCGTGGCCACGTGCTCTCGTATCCTGCCGCAGCCGGGCGCGTGGCGCGGTGCAGACTGCTCTCGCTTGAGATTTCCTTGATGATTTTAGCCGATGCAGGCGGTTTAGAGGATGGCGCGGGCTACGGCTGGCCGAGCCGGAGTTGCGGGGCGGCTCCGAGGTCTTCGGCAGCGAAGTCTCCGGCGAGAAACTTCGGCCACGCGGCGGCGGCAATCATGACGGCGTTGTCGGTCGAGAGGGCGAGCGAGGGGAAGGCGAGGGGAAGGTTGCGGCGTTCTGCCTCGGCCTGGAAGCGCCGGCGGAGCTCGGAGTTCGCGGCGACCCCGCCGGAGATGACAATGGAGTGCGCGCCGAAGGCTTCAGCCGCGGCGAAGGTCTGGCGCTGAAGATTGCCGACGACGGCATATTGGAAGGAGGCGATGAGGTCGAGCGTCTGGCGGTCGCAGAGGGTTGCGGCGGCTTCGAATTTTGCGCTGAGGGCAGGATCGGCGGCGAGTGCGGCGCGGCGCGCTTCGATGCTCTTGCGCATGCCATGCGTCTCGACGTAGCGCAAGACGGCGGTCTTGATTCCGCTGAAGGAGAAGTCGAAGTGTGGGCCTGCAGCGCGAGTTGGTGCTTTTTTGTTGGTGACGCCCTCGCGTGGAGGACGGGTGTGGATCTGTCCGAAGCTGAATGGAACCGCGCGGGGATTGCCTAGTGGAGCGAGAGCATCCATCCACGGACCGCCCGGATATCCCAGGCCAAGCAGCTTGGCGACCTTGTCGAAGGCTTCGCCGGCAGCGTCATCGACGGTGCAGCCTACGTTGCGGTAGGTCCAGGCGCCGTTCGTTCCCTGCTCCGGCGCCTGCATCCTCTGAACGAGATAGAGGTGGGTGTGACCGCCGGAGACGACGAGCGCAAGCAGCGGCGGTTCGAGCGGCGTCTCCGAGCGCTGCCGGACTTCGAGGAGCACGGCGTGGATATGGCCTTCGAGGTGGTTGACGGCGATCAGCGGCTTATCGAGACCGAAGGCGAGCGCCTTGGCGTAGGTGATGCCGACCAGCAGCGCTCCGGCGAGGCCTGGACCTGCGGTGACGGCCACGGCGTCGAGATCGGCGAAGGTAATGGGTCGCCCGACCGCAGCGCCGGCGCGCGAGAGGGCCTCGCGGACGACGGGCACGATGTTGCGCAGGTGCTCGCGGGAGGCGAGTTCAGGAACGACGCCGCCGTAGTTGGCGTGGAGAGCCATCTGCGAGGCAACAACGTTGGAGAACGCGACAGTGCCTGATCGCACGACAGCCGCGGCGGTCTCGTCGCAGGAGCTTTCGATGCCGAGAATCAGGCCGGTCGCGGCGGTTTCGCGCATCTCTCTATGATAGGGGAGCGATGGTGGAACATCTGACTGACAACACGAAGTACGCTGCGGCGCGCGAGATCGTGGCAGCGCTGCGCGCGAAGGGTCATCAGGCGTACTTCGCGGGGGGATGCGTGCGCGATCTGCTGCTGGGTGTTGTGCCGAAGGATTTTGATGTCGCGACCAGTGCGACACCGGATGTCGTGATGGCGTGTTTCGAGAAGACGTACGCGGTCGGCGCGCACTTCGGGGTGGTGCTGGTCTGTACGCGCGGTGCAGGCGGCAGCGAGATTGCAACCGAGGTGGCGACGTTCCGGCACGATGGGGCGTATAGCGATGGGCGTCGGCCGGATGCGGTAAAGTTCTCGACCGAGGCGAGGGAGGACGTGCTGCGGCGCGACTTCACCATTAACGGCATGCTGCTCGATCCGATTCGCTTCGCGGAGACGGGAGACGCAGCGGGCGCGACGCTCGACTATGTCGGTGGGCGCGAGGATCTGGCGGCCGGGCTGGTGCGAGCGATCGGGGATCCGGCGCTTCGCCTTATGGAAGACAAACTGCGGATGCTGCGCGGGGTGCGCTTTGCCGCGCGCTTCGGATTCATCCTCGAGCCGCGCACGATGAGTGCGATGCAGAGGATGTCGAGCAAGGTTGGGCAGGTAAGCTGCGAGCGCATTCGCGACGAGCTGACGCGCATGCTAACCGAGGGCCAGGCGCGAAGGGCGTTTGAGTTGCTCGATGCTTCGGGTTTGCTCGCGCAGGTGCTGCCGGAGGCAGTAAAGATGCACGGCGTGGAGCAGCCGCCGCAGTTTCACCCTGAGGGAGACGTGTGGGTGCACACCATGCTGCTGCTCGAAAAGCTGGGATCGGGCGTATCGCCGACGCTGGCCTGGGCGGCGCTGCTGCACGACATCGGCAAACCGGCGACCTTCCGCCCTCCTGACCCGAAGAAGGCCGGCGACCGCATTCGTTTCGATGGGCACGTCGAGGTGGGGGTCCGGATCGCAGAGGTCATCCTGGGCCGGCTGCGGTTTTCGAATGAAGACACGGAGCAGATCGTCTCCCTGGTGAAGAATCACATGCGCTTCGGCGACATCCTGCAGATGCGCGAGTCCACGCTGAAGCGTTTTCTGCGGCTGCCAAGATTCGAGGAACATCTTGCGCTGCACCGCATGGACTGCATGTCGGCGCATGGCGACCTTCGGCTGTATGACTTCGCGAAAAAGCGGTACGAAGAGGTTCCGCCCGAGCAGATGCGGCCGAAGCTGCTGGTGACCGGGCGGGATTTAATTGCCGCCGGATACAAACCCGGCCCCGCGTTCAAGTCGATGCTCGAAGCTGCAGAAGATGCGCAGCTGGAGGGCAGGGTGAAGACGACTCAAGAGGGTATGGGCATGGTGCGTGACAGCTTTGGTGCACCCCCTGGCAGCCCTTCAGTTCCTACTCAGGACGACGAAGGAGTTGCGCTCCACCGAAAAATAAACTGCTAAATTCAAGCCGCAGTCTGAAGGAGGACATGGCGGCATACACACTTAGAATGAGAGCCTGCGAGGCTGGGAGAATGATGGGCGAGAGGGATAAGCAGGTCAGCGACGTCGTGATCGTCGGCGCAGGAATGGCGGGCCTGACGGCGGCACGGGCGTTGGTTGAGACAGGGCTGAGCGTAGTTGTGCTTGAGGCGCAGCAGCGGATCGGAGGTCGCATTCTAACCGAGCATGTCGGCGAAGAAGTTATCGAATTGGGGGCGGAGTTCATCCACGGCAGACCCCCGGAGCTCTGGGCGCTGATTGATGAGATCGGGCTCGAAACGTATGAGCGTGCGGGGGAGCAGGCGTGTTTTGAGGACGGCAGGCTGCGCGATTGCGGCGATGCGATGGATGCTGCCTTCGATCCCTTGGAGAAGCTGAAGGACTTTGCGGGGACCGATGTCAGCTTTGCCGAATACCTCGATCACGAACGGGTGCCTGAGGACCAGCGGGAGAGCATCATCGGCTATGTGGAGGGCTTCAATGCAGCCGATCATCGGGTCGTAAGCGCCGCCGCCCTGGGAGCACAGCAGAGGGCCGAGGACGCGGCCGGTAGCGATCATAACTATCGACTGGTTGGCGGGTACGACCAGTTGCCGGAGTATCTGGCGCAGCGCGTCGCGGAACGCGGCGGCAGAATAGTGACCGGAGCTGTGGTCAAGGAAATACGATGGCAGCGCGGACAAGTGACGATCGCAAGCGATGCTGGGGAGTTTGAGGCGGCAAACGTCGTCATCACGATCCCGCTCGGAGTCCTGCAAAGCGGCGATCTACGCATCTGGCCGCGGCCGGTCGAAGTGATGGCTGCGGCGCAGCGTCTGCGCATGGGCCAGGTGCGACGCTTCACTTTACTCTTTCGCGAGAGGTTCTGGGAAAAGCTTCCGCCTGAGCCTCTTCTACACGACTTAAGCTTCCTGTTTGCTTTTTCGGAGCTGCCGCCGGTGTGGTGGACGACTCATCCGGAGGCGAGCCGTACCCTGACGGGCTGGGTGGGTGGTCCGCGTTCAGCCGGGCTTTCAGACCTCGATGCAGAAACGCTTGCGCATCGAGCCTGCGCGACCCTGGCCAGGGTCTTCGGCATCAACAAGGCGCTGGTGAAGGCTCAACTGCGAGGCTGCTACACCCGCGATTGGCAGCACGATCCGTTTGCGCTGGGCGCATACAGCTATGTGGCGGCGGGGGGACTGGACGCCTCACGGGCAATGACGATTCCTCTCGAAGACACGCTCTTCTTTGCCGGCGAACACTCCGACGTAACCGGCCATTGGGGCACGGTTCATGCGGCCATGCGGTCGGGTCTCCGCGCCGCAAAGCAGGTCATCGACTCGGCCGCCCCTCCTGCTCGGCAAGCCGGGAGATTTCGAGACCAAGCTATCCGATGATCGCGCAGAGAGCGTCTCGCGTGATCTCCGCATTTTCCCTTGGTACAACAACAGGGTGTAAGGTGAACGCACGGCGGTGCGGCAAACGCGAGCCGTCGTAACATGCATCACAAGAGAATCCATGGCGAACCTGAAGAAGCTCCTGAACACTCCCGTCGATCCCACTCCGAACACACAGCTCACCCTCGACGGGTTCGAAGTCCCGGCGCGCTCCGGGGAGCTCCTGATCGATCTGCTCAACCGGCGCACCGCTGTTCACGCGCTCCGAGCGGTTCCGCAGGTGTGCTACCTCGAGCAGATGGGTCCGATCCAGAGTTGCGACACCTGTATGGTCAAGGCCAACGGCGAACTGGTGCGAGCCTGCGCGACCAGAGTGGTTGCGGGAATGAAGGTGGAGACCATGGGCGAACAGGTCGATGTCGCCCAGCGTGAAGCGTTCGACCGCATCCTCCAAGATCACATGCTGTACTGCACGGTGTGCGACAACAACAACCAGAACTGCACCATCCACAACACCACAGCCGTACTCGATGTGAAGCATCAGAAGCGGCCGTACACTCCGAAGCCGTATGAGCAGGATCATTCCAATCCGTTCTACCGCTACGATCC
This sequence comes from Edaphobacter sp., assembly GCA_965277545.1. Lineage (GTDB taxonomy): Bacteria > Acidobacteriota > Terriglobia > Terriglobales > Acidobacteriaceae > Edaphobacter. The sequence goes on along the minus strand of OZ255826.1, from coordinate 1,952,222 downwards.
CGACCAGTGCATTCTGTGCGGCCGCTGCGTGGAATCCTGCCAGAACGTGCAGGTCAACGAGACGCTTTCGATCAACTGGGAGAGCGACCATCCTCGCGTGCTCTGGGACGGCGGCGAGAAGATCGAAGGCTCGAGTTGCGTCTCCTGCGGCCACTGCGTGACGGTCTGCCCCTGCAATGCGCTGATGGAGAAGTCGATGCTCGGCGAAGCGGGCTACATGACTGATCTGCCGCGGAAAGCGCTGAACGACATGATCGATGTCGTGAAGGGCATCGAGCCGCCGATCGGCTACGGACCGATTCTTGCGCTGTCGGAGATGGAAGCAGAGATGCGCAACGAGCGCACCAAACGCACCAAGACAGTCTGCACCTACTGCGCGGTCGGGTGCAGCTTCGAGGTCTGGACCAGAGAGCGGCACATTCTGAAGATCGAGCCCACGCATGGTCCGGCGAACGGCATCTCGACCTGCGTCAAAGGCAAGTTCGCGTGGGGCCACATCAACTCGGACGATCGGCTGGTGAAGCCGCTGCTGCGCGACGGCGACCGCTTTCGCGAGATCGAGTGGGACGAGGCGCTCGACATCGTGGAGCACACCTTCAAGCGCATTAAGAACGAACATGGACCGGATGCGCTGGCCTTTATCGCCTCGTCGAAGTGCACCAACGAAGAGAGCTACCTCATGCAGAAGCTCTCGCGTGCCGTTATCGGGACCAACAACGTCGACAACTGCGCGCGCTACTGCCAGAACCCGGCGACGATGGGCCTGCAGCGCACGGTCGGCTATGGCGGCGACTCCGGTTCGATCGCCGACATCGAGAAGGCCGGCCTGGTGGTGATCGTCGGCGCCAACCCCGCGGAGAACCATCCCGTGCTGGCAACGCGCGTCAAGCGGTCGCATAAACACCGCGGCCAGCGGCTGATCGTCGCCGACCTGCGCAAGCACGAGATGGCCGAGCGCGCTGATATCTTCTTCCAGCCGAAGCCTTCGACCGACGCCGTGTGGATGTGCGCCGTTGCGAAGTACATCATCGACAGCGGTCTCGCCAAGATGGACTTCGTCGAGAGGTGGGTCAACAAGTTCGACGAGTACAAGAAATCGCTTGAGCCGTTCACTCTGGAGTACGCGGAGAGCATTACCGGCGTTCCGGCCGCCACGCTCACCACAGTCGCACACGAGATTGCAGCGGCCGACGGCGTATGCATCCTCTTCGCCATGGGCGTAACGCAGCACTGCGGCGGCTCGGACACCGCCACGGCGCTCTCCAACCTGCTCTTAGTGACGGGCAACTACATGCGGCCTGGCGCAGGAGCGTACCCCTTGCGCGGACACAACAACGTGCAGGGCGCAAGCGACTTCGGCTCTATGCCGAACGTCTACACCGGCTATCAGAAGGTCTCCGATGCCGACGTGCGGGCTAAATTTGAAGCGGCCTGGGGCGTCTCGCTTCCCACCAGCACAGGCAAAGACAACCACGAGATGATCGATGCCATTCTCGATGGTTCGCTGAAGGCGCTCTACATCAAGGGCGAAGACACGATCACCTCGGATTCGAACGCGGCGTTGGTCGGTGAGGCCCTCACGAAGGTCGAATTCCTCATCGTGCAGGACATCAACTTTTCGGAGACCTGCCGGTTTGCCGATCTCATTCTACCTGCAGCTACGTCGCTCGAGAAAGATGGCACCTTCACCAGCACGGAGCGCCGCATTCAGCGCATCTACAAGGCCATGGAGCCGCTGGGAGAATCAAAGTCAGATTGGGAGATCATCCAACTGATCGCCAACCGCTTGGGAGCGAACTGGAAGTACAACCACCCATCGGAGATTATGGACGAGATCGCTAAACTCACGCCTCTGTTCGCCGGCGTCAGTTACCAGCGGCTGGAGGGCTTCAACAGCCAGCAGTGGCCGGTCGCCGCCGATGGTACGGACTCTCCGCTGCTCTTCACCGAGAAGTTCCCGTTCCCCGATGGTAAGGCGAAGTTCCACCCGATCGAGTACATCGCTCCGTCGGAGGAGACGAACGAATTCTACGATCTGCATCTGAACAACGGACGCTTGCTCGAGCACTTCGAGCAGGGCAGCATGACCTACCGCACCGCGGGCATCAAGGAGATGACGCCCAACACCTTTCTTGAAGTCTCGCCCGAACTGGCTGCCGAACGTGGCGTTACCAGCGGCCGCTACGTGCAGATCGCATCGCCGCACGGCAAGGTGCGCGTCCAGGTGCTCGTCTCGGATCGGGTCAAGGGGAAGCAGCTCTACATGCCCTTGAACTCCGTGGTCGAGCCTGTGAATCGGCTAACCAGCAGCTTCACCGATCGGGCCACGCATACGCCGGCATTCAAAGAAACGGCGGTCCATATGACAGTGCTGCCGGAGCAGGGCGAAAATCCCCTGCCGCGAAGAAACTTTCGCTATGGCACGCGCACGCCGCAGCCCGGACTTGAGATCGAGCGCAAATGGGCACGCGCCGACTACCACCTCCCTGGCACGCGGCCATCCGATAAGCTGGTTCAGATCGAGAGCACCCACGTTTAGCTTTTCTGCTGACAGGAGCACTCATGGCACGACAGATTGCATTTCAACCCGCCACCGTTGACTTCAAGGCGGATCTGCTGCGTAAGCTCGAAAGAGCTCCTGAGCAGCACGCCGAGGCCCTCTTGCTGGCGTACGATGTGCTCGAAGCGGCGCACAAGGAGGGCTTGCTCGACCTGCTGCACGGCGCCATTGGAGCCCGTGATACGCTCGTCTCCACTCTGGCCAAGTATGCCAGTCAGCCCGAAGGTATCGCCGCGATACGCACTCTGCTGACTCTGGCGAAGATGCTGACCGAACTCGATCCGGAGACTTTGGACCGCTTGACGAAAGTGCTCGGCGAGACGGCTGCACAGCAGAGGCAGGAGAAGAAGCCGCCAAGCTTGTGGCAGATCTTTCGGCGCGCAAGCAGCGAGGATGGCCGTCGCGGTCTATCGTTCGCTACGCTGCTTCTCTCCGGCTTTGGCCGATCGCTAAGGGAATAGCCGCGTGAGCCGGCAGCCTGTTTGGCAGCGCCCGGCTATGGTCAAATGCTAGATGTGACCCACACCTTTACCTTGGGCAAGGCCCCGCACACAGTTCCGGCAGGCGACGGATCGCTTTTTCTCATCGCCGGCCCCTGCGTCATCGAATCCGAAACTCATGCACGCAGGATGGCGGACGCGATTCAGCGCATCGCCTCTGACCTGAACCTTCCCTATATCTTCAAAGCCAGTTACGACAAGGCAAATCGCACGTCGATCAGGAGTTTTCGCGGGCCGGGATTGCTTGACGGATGCCGTATCCTGAGCGGCATTCGCAAGAGCACGGGGCTTGCTGTGCTCACCGACGTCCATCAGGCGGCGGACTGCGCCCACGTGGCCGAGGCCGTGGACGTGCTGCAGATTCCAGCGTTTCTTTGCCGTCAGACTGACCTGCTGATCGCTGCGGCTGAAGCAACGGCGGCAACCGGAGGCGCGGTCAACGTCAAGAAGGGGCAGTTCGTCGCGCCCTGGGACATGAAGCATGCGGTCGCAAAGATTCGCGAGAGCGGGAACGAGCGGGTTTCGTTGACCGAGCGTGGCGCGAGCTTCGGATACAACAACCTGGTAGTCGACATGCGTTCCCTTCCAATAATGCGCGGCTTTGCGCCAGTAGTCTTCGATGCGACTCACTCGGTGCAGACACCTTCCGCAGGCAAGGGCGTTAGCGGAGGACAGCCGGAGTTTATCTCTGTGCTGGCGCGCGCCGCCGTGGCTGCAGGCGTCGATGGCGTGTTCCTGGAGGTGCATGACAATCCCACGGAGGCAAAATCAGATGGAGCAAATGCGCTTGCTTTGGACAATCTACAGAGTGTGTTAGAGCAACTGCTCGCGGTACACGAAGCGGTTCGCCCCAAGGAAGAAGTAGCCGGTACTCGCAGGCAGGCGCCAGATTAAAAAAAGCGGCCCCTCAAGTGAGGGGCCAATCTGCCTTGGTTCTCTCTGGTTAGGAGAGGTTTTTGCGAGTGCGCTCTAACGTCGCGATCTCGGCAAACTTTCGGGCGGCGTGGAAAGAACCGCCGCCCTGTGAGGTGAGACTATTGATTCGCCTGCTGCGGGGCGTTCGTACCCGCGGCTGGGACAGCCGAGTTCGACGCGGAACTGGAACCCATCGTCGCAAGGCTGTTGTGAAGTAAGGTTACGCGTACGCCGTTGACGATCGCCTGCTGATCTGCCGCGTCCGCAGCGGCCTTTGTGTGGCCAAGTCCTGTGCGATAGATGCGATAGACAGGAACCTGATGGTCGGTTACGAGATACCGCGCCACAGAGTCAGCCATCGCCTGTGAGGTTTGTACTCCGCCGCGGCTGTATCCCTGAATTTCGATAATATATCCCTTCTCATTGGCAAGCGAAGAGGCAAAGGTATCGAGGTCGCTCTTGGCTTTCGGGCCGAGAGCAGTGCGTCCGCTGGCGAAGGGTATCGCCGTCTGTGAGACAGTCTGGTACTGGTCAAGATTGCCAACCGTGTGGCCGAGTGCATCAGTCCGGGTGCTTGCGTTGCCCGCAAGGGTGTTGGCAGAGTTCGCGCGATTGGCTGCGTCCTGCGCGTGTTGATCCGCTGTGTTGGCCGCGCTCATGGCATTCTTGATGCCCGTCTGCGAGCGGGAGTCCACGTCGCGAATGTCAGTTGCGTTTTTGGCCTGGAGCTGGTCGAGTTCGTTTACCTGCCCTTTGATCGGGCTCACCTGCCTGTTCACCCACTTCTTACGGGCAAACGGATTCATATGGCCCCAAAAACCTTCCTTCGACTCCCCCTGCAGGGGCTTACCGGTGGCATAGGTGCTGCTGTCGTCTGACTTGGCAGAGCTGTTTGTGGATGCGGAGGCCGCAGCATCGGGATTCTGAGAGGTCTGGTTGGCGGGCGGGGTGGACTGTGCGAAGGCGGATACCCCCAGCGCACTTCCTAACAGCAACGCGGGCAGCGAAAAAGTCTTTCCATGTTTCATCATATGGGTGCTCTCCTTTGTGAACTATCCGTCCAAAGTCGGACGTCGACACGCACTTACATGAAGCAGGTCTCGTGCCAAAGCAGCCATGTCGAACTAAGCTGACTGTAATAAAGGGGTTGTCCTAAGTTCACGTTGTTCGGTGAGATCATGTCGTGTTCTGCATACGGCAAATTCTTCGTGGTTGGACGGTAAGTATTACCTATCTGGGAGGTTATCGGGTGTTCTCCCTACCTATTTTGCAGCAACCGAGATGATTCTAATCTCGGGCATTTGGCTGTTCCAGTTGGCCGGAATCGACTCGAAGATCAGCCGGAAATCCTGCTCATCGCCAGGCTTGAGTGGAGCGGCACTCACCGGCTGTGTGTCGACGTAAGGTTGGCGCGTGCGAACCAGCGAAAGCGGCTCGGTCTCCACCTGCGGAGGCATGCCCTGGTCGTTCCCGAAGAGAACCTGCACGGCAGCCCCGGTAATGGTCTTCTCGCCTGTGTTTTTGATGTGGCCGTCGATATAGGTTGATTTTCCGCCCGAAAGGCTGGTCGACTCGCTCATAGCCAGCTGGGACAGGATCAGGCTGGCGGCATAAGAGGCAAGCGGCTGGACGGTATTGGGCAACACCGGCTTGCGGCGTGTTCCGAAAAGCAGGACTGCGATTACCGCCAGCACCACTAGACCGGCGACTGCCCAGGCAATGAGCGGAATACCGCCTGTCGGGGTCGGCTCGCCTGCAAACATGCCGCGCGCGGGCGGCCGATTTGAGCCTTCCCCCGCAGCCGATGCCTGTGTCGTTGATGGCATTGCGGGGTCGCCTGGCCGTTGCAGTTCGCTCATAAGCCGAGATTTTATACCTTTCGAAAAACACCGGGGGGCGTCTGCCGATGCGGCGCGGGAAGACCACGCAGGCGCAGCATCCAAACTTGCTTGACAAGATTTTTGCCGCCGACCAGAACTTTCTGAGGCATGATCGCGTTAACTCACATCAAACACCTGTCGCAGGCGTCAACGAGCGGCACCACCCCTGAAGGGCGGCCTGACTCTCGAGCAAGCGACGCGCAATCCTCTGCACCGGACGAGCTGCATCGAAGAAACGAAGCAAAAAGGGAGAGGCCCACGATGATTCCACCGAGCAGCACGTCATCGCATTGCTTGATCGGTCGTGGCACCCTGCCGATTCCCTCTAGACCGCTCCCCCATGATGGCGCGGTTGTTTCCGCGGCTGCCGACCGTATGTACCAGATCGCCGCCTTGACCGCCGGTTTGTTCCTGCTGGCCACGTTGATTTAGCTGCTGCCCGCGCTGCTCTAACTGCTCCCTCCGATTCCAATTGCTGCTCCTCAAGCGAAGCTGGCGCGCTTGACCTTCTGGCGGAAGTCCTCGCCATGCATCTCCACCACCACGCACATCTCCTGCAGTCTCGATCGCATGCGTTCGCCGATCCTGTCGCCGAGCGTCTCTTCGCGCATCGCTCCGCGCGGGCCCGTTTCCGTACCCAGCGGCCCTGCGTTTGCGTAATTTGTGGTGATGATGGTCGTGCGGCGGTCGTTGTAGCGTGTGTTCAGGATGTGCGCCACCGTATCCCAGACCCAGTCTGTCGGCTTGGACGCACCGAGCTCGTCCAGAACCAGCACCTCAGCGTCGAAGACTGGCGCCAAAATCTCCAGCTCCGTCGCCGACACCTGCCGGTTGTAGCTGTTCTGCACCTGCTTCAAAAGGTCGCGATAATCGAAGAACAAACCCGTGGCTCCGCGCTCGGCCACCAGTGCCTGGAGAATACCGACCGCAAGATGTGTCTTGCCCACGCCGATCGAGCCGGTCAGCAGCAGGCCCGTCCCCGCCGTCTCAACCGGATAGCTCTCTACGAATCGCCTGGCGCGAAGGTGCGCCGCGCCCAGGCTGCGGTGCGAGGAGGGAAAGCTGGTTTCGTAGTTCTCCAGCGTGCAATGCTCATACCGGCGGGGGATCTGCGCTCTTCCCACCCGACGTTCTGCCCGGCGCTGCACCCGGCAGATGCAGTCCTGGACGAACTGGCTCCCCTCCTGCTGCACCACCCGCAATCCTCTGCCGCCGCATATCAAACAAACTTCGCGCATAGCTTTGCCCTCAGTATCGCGCACCTGAATCCAAAGCACTCCTGTGCGAATCTAGGTTTATTAGGTAAACTAGGAAAACTGCTTGAGCGCTCTCTGCACGAGAGCGTAAGCGGCGGCGCGACAGGCCCCTCGATGTGACGTGACCTCTACCGTTGCAAGCGATCCGCGAGCCGGCAGGCAAGACTACACAAAGGATCATCAGCATGCCAAAAGAAGGAATTCACCCGAAGTACGAAAACATCCACGTCAAATGCGCCTGCGGGACAACTTTCGAGACCCGCTCGACGCACAAGGGCGACATCGTCGTTGAAATCTGCTCCGCCTGCCACCCGTTCTTCACCGGCAAGCAGAAGCTGATCGACACCGCCGGCCGCGTTGAGCGCTTCCGCCGCAAGTTCGCGAAGTCCGACGCCGGCAAGGCAGAGACCGCAGCCGCCAAGTAAGCGGCCGCCACCATCCACCGAGAGGCCTCCGCCAACCGCGGGGGCCTTCGCTTTCTATCCTTCTAACCCGCCTTTATGAAGAAGCGCTACACCCTCGAGCAGAAACGCTGGGATTCGCCCGCCGAGCACGCCATGCCCGAGCACACGCGCGTGCCGGCCAGCTTCTCCATCGGCAAAGTCGTCATCGCGCCCGCGACGGTGCTTGCTCCGATGGCAGGCGTCACCGACACCGTCTTCCGCCGCTTCATCAAGAACGCCAGCCAATTCACTGCGGCGATCACTCCAGGTGGCGCTAACATCGACAGCGTCACCTCGAACCAGCAGTCCGGTTGCGGGCTCATCATGACGGAGTTCACCTCCGCCGACGGTTTATCGCGCATGCGTGAGACCAAGCGCAAACGCTACCTGACGTACTACGACGACGAGCATCCCATCTCCGCGCAGCTCTTCGGCTCCAACCCCGCGACGCTGGCCGACTCGGCCCGCATCGTTCAGGACGCCGGCTTCGATCTCGTCGACCTGAACCTCGGGTGCCCGGCCAAGCGCGTAGTGGCCTGCAACGGAGGCTCCGGCCTGCTGCGCGATCTCCCGCTGATCGAGACCATCTTCAAGGCCGTTCGCGCATCGGTCACGATTCCCTTCACAGTCAAGTTCCGCATGGGCTGGAACGACAAACACATCGTCTGCGTCGAGCTCGCCCGGCTCGCCGAAGCTTGCGGTCTCGATGCTGTCGCCCTCCATGCCCGCACCCGCGAGGACGGCTACACCGGCCAAGCCCGCTGGGAGTACATCGCCGCAGTCAAAGACGCCGTCCGCATTCCAGTGATCGGCAATGGCGACATCCGCACGCCCGAAGATGCCGCCGCCATGGTCGATGCCACACGCTGCGATGCCGTCATGATCGGCCGCGCCGCGCCATCAAATCCCTGGATCTTTCGCCAGATCGCCCAGTACACCGCCTCGAAGGAGGCCACCGGCACAGGCAACTACGATGAGCCCACCGACCAGGACCGCTATCGCATGATTCGCGAATATTTCGGCATGCTGGTCCACGAGATCGCAATCGAAGAGGCGGCCGAAGCGGCCCGGGCCGCGGCCATCACCGCCTCCGGCCAGACCGCGCGCGACCAGCGCCATCGCGACTGCGTCGGCAAGATGAAGCAGTTCGCCAGCTGGTTTACCCACGGCGTCCCCGGCGGCGGCGCGCTGCGCAAACAGATCTTCGAATCGAAGAACGGAGACGCCGTGCTCGAAGCCATCGACCGTTTCTTCAGCAATCGCGCCGGAGCCTCGCAAACGGAGCAAGCCGTCGCAGACATCGACGACACCATGCTCACCTTCGCCGCCGCCTACTGCGACTGACCACCCTCACAATCCCCTACTGGCTAACCAGCGTTATACCCCAGGGCGTAACTCCCGCCGCCACGGTTGGGCTGAGAAGCGGCGTCAACGCTCCGCTGTCTCCGATCGAAAACTCATGAACCACGTTGTACACCCCGCTTGGGCAGGAGCTGCATGCCTGCGGTACATAGACGAAGCTGCCGGAAGGATCGACCGCGATCTGAGCGCCATACACATCCGGATAGACCTTCCCTATTGAGGTGAAATTACCATTGCTTACTGCGTAAGAAACCAGATTGAAGGTGCTGTTGTTGCCTTCTATCGTGTAGGCAAATTGTCCATTCGGAGAAAGCGTAATTGTAAGAGCTCCGAATCCCTCAACGGTGGGGGAAGACTTCGCCAGCTTCAACAAGCCAGAAGCCGGATCAATGCTGTAACTCAAAATCGAATTCGATCCAACCTCGTACAGATAGCTTCCCGCCGGATCCATGGCCAGGGCACCGCCCACTTCAAGAGGGAGTCTTTGAAGCATAGTAAGTGCTCCCGAGCTTGCGTGGATACCGAAGGTGTACAGATTCGTTAGGTCCTGCACATACAGGAATTTGCCAGCCACGTCTGTAACCATGCCAGGAATATCTTGGCTTTCACTTATCCCCGTCGAGCCGGTGAAAAACGGGGAACCCACAACTTCGGTTAAAACCCCCGTTAAGCTAAGGTCATAAGCGTGGACTTGATTGCCACCCTGACTTGGGTACGCAGCATTCTCGCCTGAAACATAAAGATAGACGTGGGTCCCGCTCGGATCGGTGATCACCGAGCCTGGCTCATTCTTGGTGATATACGGCGAAGGGATAACTTCTTTCAGCCCTCCCGTAATGCTATCGATCGCGAACACATGCAATAGATCCGCCGCACCGCTGTCGACAACAATCAAAAACCGATTCTGTGGGTCGTGGGTCACGATGGTCGGATTTGAGCCTAATGCGAGCGGAAAGCCGCTAAGTGGCGTCAGCGCTCCGCTCGATGGATTCACCGCATAGCCAGATAGGCTCGCTCCCTGATTGCCCGTATAAGCAAACTTCGATTTTGCTGCGGTTATGGGCGTAGGTATGGATACCGGTACTGGTGCAGGTGAAATCACCGGCATATTCTTTATCCCGCTCGAGCAGCCGAACAGACAGCTTAGAAGACAGACTCCGGCAGCAGTAAAGGAATATTGCAAATGACTCATAGAGATAGGGCTTGCAGACGTGACTTTATCATGGTTGCCTTTGAGATTACCCCGACTTCACGCCATGAGAACTACACCCTAAGTTGTACAAGTATTCGCGTCTAATACTCTTCCGCATCTGCAAATGTAAGCGACCGATATTAGTCCCGCTCCGCTTTCGCCACACCGCCTTCACCTTCTTCCGCCAACGTTCATCGAGCGCCACCAGCGTCCACTCTACGCGCGGCGACAGATACCGCAGCACCGTCTCAGTCGCCGGATGAATCCTCAGCGCGGGGGCTACGAGGAAGAGCCGCGGCGGCTCGGGCGACAGACGCACTCCGCCGAAGTATCCGTGGCGCTGAAACTCGCCCAGCCCGCTCATATGGTCGGGATTCTGCAGGTGATGCCACCGCACACGCACCCAGTAGTCAAGTCCCTGCAGCGCGAGATGCAGGTCCTCGTCCGCCTTCAGTTCAATCACCGCCAGCCGCCCGTCCCGAGTTACCCCGAGCAGGTCGAGCATGCCGCGGTCCGCTGCGGCAAACGCAGGCACCTGCGTATACACATGCGCCGGATCGAGGTGCGCATCGAGCAGTACGATGTCCCGCCGCAGCACGCTCTCCAGCCACCGCTCCGGCTGCATGCGGTAGAGCGGGTCGCGCTTGTCGCCGTCCGCGGAACGCCGCGCGAACAGCCGCGCCACCAGCTCGCCTAGCTCACGCTCGTTCTCCGGCGTCAGTGGCGTCTCATTCGCGCCTGCCCCGAAGCTGATCTCCTGCGCACTCTGGAACGAATTCCCCGCGTATCCTGCCTTCACCCGGGCAAACTCTAGGCCATGCAGCAGAAACGCAAGTTCCGTTCCACTGCGTAGCCGCTGCTCAACCACCTCCCGCATCGGCTCAGGCACGAGCGCCATCACCCGCGCCGCAGACGCCGAAAATCGCTCGCGCGCGGTCTGCTCATTCGGCGCATGCATCAGCCGGGTGCTCAGGTTGCCGTGGTCGGCCGCATCCCGCTGCTCCAGTGCCTCGGTCTTCTGGTCCAGTTCCCAAAGCTCCCACTGCGCCGCCGTCGCGTTCAGCCAAGCCAGCCGCGACAGGCTCAACGTCGCCATACCCCGCGGCAAGATTAGCTTCAGCCCTTGATATAGCCTGCGCCCCTCGCCCGCCTCGCGCAGGTGGTGCAGCCATAGAATCCCCAGCGTCAATATGCCGTCAATAGTGGCTTGCGTCTCTTCCTCGTTGACCGCAATCACGGCCCACGCCTTCTGCCCCTGCACCAGCGCGCCGCGCGCGTAGGCCGGACCAAAGCTCTTCTCGAGATCCATCGCCGTGCGAAACGCATCCGGCTTGAAACCAGAAAACTCGCGCAGCAGAACGCGCTCGAGCACCTTCAGGTATCTCACCCGCGTAGCCTCGCGTGTGGAGGGGGTGCGCCGGTCGCGGTCCGTGGCAATCTCGAGCGTCTGCGGCTTCGTCTGTCCGAACCGATGCGTGCTCAGCCGCAGCACTCCGTTGCGCATCGCGGTGCCGCTTACACGGCGAACCAGATTCCGTTCCTCGCTCCACAGATGCAACGTGCAGCGTCCGTGCTCCGCTGCCAGCTTGTACTTGGCCTCGCGCATGTCGAAGAGCACCTTACCGTCTTCGAGCACGACCGCGCGCGGCGACTCGGCTAGGAAATTATCGAGCGTGGCGGAGATCGCCTCCACCGTCTGCTTAGGCTCCGCGGCGGAGACTCTTGGCGGCATAGCCGAACGCTACCACAAAGCCCGAACTGCAGAACCCGCCGCAGGCCAACAAACTTTCCCCTAGCCGTTCACTGCGAACTACAGGGGAAGAGCGAAATGAAAGCTCGTCACTCTCATTCGCTGACGGAAGTAAAACGCATGCGCCTCGTGCCGATGGGTTCCCGAGTCGAGGCTGAAGGTCGTGCATTCCGCGTCCCTGGCCAGAGCGATCAGCCACTGCAGCATGGCCTCGCCATGTCCCCGCGAACGCCATCGCTGATCGGTCACCAGATCGTCCACGTACAGAGTCTTGCCGCTCGACAGCATCATCTGCAACCGGAACCCCGCGCACGAGACGACGATTCCGTCCTGCTCTCCATACGCGAGTTGATAACCTTCCGACTGCTGCGTCTGAATGCGCTTGACGAATTCGCCTGCCGCCAGCCTCGGCCGAAGCTGCTGCATCACGGGAAAGCACCGGGCGATATCGGCGGGCGTTGCGGCGATCTGAATCATGCTTTGTCCGCGTTCGCGCCTACCATTTTTCTTTCCCGCGCAGATGCGCGATATGGGCAACATGATGGCGCGAATGCCACGCGTAGAGCATCGTGACGAACTCCACCGTCATGGGACCGTTTTCCGGATGGTTGAAGCCGCGCAGCCACTGCCCGTCCTCCAGGGACTGCAGCAGCATCACCCAACGCGCATGCAGGCTCTCAATTAGTTCGAGGGACCACTCTACCGGCGCGGCGGAGTCGTGCAGCGTAGCCCAGGCGGCCTCGTTATAAGGCTTGATCGTCGGCCAATCCTCCGTCAGGGCAAGGCGCACCCGGATGAAGGCATTCATATGACTATCTGCGATATGGTGCACTACCTGCCGCAGCGTCCAACCGCCTTCGCGGTACGGCATGGACAACTGGCTGTGATTCAGCCCTTCGATCGCGTTGCGCAAGGTCTCCGGAAGCTCCGCCAATGTGGCGATTGCGCCTGTCCGTTCGGCGGGCGTAATGTTTTCCGGAGCCGTGAAGCCGCCAATCGGGTACCTGGCATCGACATCGATGAGTGCCATGTTCTTCCCTCCGCACCTCTAGGAAAACTTAGCACAAGCAGTCGTATAGTCTGATGACAAACCTCTGCTTCGCACCCAAAGCCTCAATGCGACGATCCCTCCAACTCTTAGCCGCGGTGGCGGCCATGGCACCGGCCCTCCGGGCGCAGTCGACCGCGCGACCCGCAAGCACAGAGACGAGCGCGGCCGCGAGTTCCAGCTCGCCCCAGACCAGCAGCCTCGGCTTTGACAACAATGATTATCCGGGAGACGATGCGCTCCCCGTGCTGCGCCGGAGCTTCGCCTTCGCCGGCTACTGGCTCAACAATCCGCCGGGATCTGACCGTAACACCTGGCGCGGCCAACGCGAGGCGCTGCTGCGAAACGGATTCGGATTTGCCATTCTGTTCAACGGCCGCCTCGACGCGGAGATCACCCGGGCGAGTAAACCGCCGAATGCGACACCTGCGACTCTCGGCGCAACCGACGCAGCGGCCGCCGTCGCCGCGGCACAGCGCGAACACTTCCCGGCCGGCGCCCTTCTGTTTCTCGATCAGGAAGAAGGCGGACGTCTCACAACCGGGCAAGCTGCCTTTCTCTTCGCATGGACCGAAGTCATCGCTCGCTCGAGCTATCGTCCCGGTGTCTACGCCAGCGGTCAGCCCGTCGGGGACGGCGCAGGCAAGACCATCACGACCGCGCAGGATATCCGCGAGCACGTCGCCGCTCAGCATCTCCATCCCATCGCCTTGTGGGTCTACCAGGACGCCTGTCCGCCCTCAAACGGATGCACCCTGCGGCCTCCGCCTCTCGCCAGCAGCGGAACGCCGGACGCCGCCGTCTGGCAGTTTGCACAGTCACCGCGCCGCAAGTCCATCACTACGGCCTGCGGCAAAACCTACGCCGCCGACGGCAACTGCTCCGTCCCGGGCTTGCCGAACCTGAGGCTCGACCTGAACCTCGCCAACTCGCCCGACCCCTCGCGCGGGCGTTGAATTTCCGGGCCGAATCCTCGAACCGAACTCGATCTCCGGCTGCATCGCACCGCGTGGCGTGGCCGCACACATTTGCCGTCGACCCTCGCGAGGCCTAGAATGAAGGTAGATGACCATACCTCCTCCCGACCACAAACGCTACTTCATCGATAAGTTAGGCATCTCTGAGCGTCTGATGGAACGCTGCCTGGGAGAGGCGCTCTCGGCCGGGGGCGATTACGCCGATCTCTACTTCGAGTCGGTCACCTCGACCTCGCTCGGCATCGACGAGTCGCTCGTCAAATCCGCCAGTCAGGGCATCAGCGTAGGCTGCGGCATCCGCGTGCTTTCAGGCGAGCGCACCGGCTACGCCTACACGGACGACCTTTCGAGCGATCGCCTGCTGCGCGCCGCGAGGACGGCAGCCCTGATCGCCAGCGGCCCCGCCAAAGAGCGGATGAGCGGCTTCCGCCATGCCGAAACACCCTCGCTCTATCCGGTTGCCGGAGCCACCAGCGATGCAGAGATCGCCGCCAAGCTGGTCCTGATCCAGCGTGCAGACCGAGCCGCCCGCGCCTACGACTCTCGCATCACCCAGGTCCGCGCCGGCTTCAACGACGAGCTCCGCCGCATCCTCGTCGCTGCTTCCGACGGCACCTTCGCCTCCGATACCCAGCCTCTTGCACGGCTGAACGTCTTCGTCATTGCAAAGGGCGGCGCCAACATCGCCCGCGGAACCAGCGGCGGCGGCGGCCGCGTGACCATGGACTTCTTCGCAGGCGAAAAGTCTCCCGAGCACTTTGCCCGCGAGGCCGCCCGGACTGCCATCCTGCAGCTCGGCGCAGTCGACGCGCCAGCTGGCGAGATGCCTGTGGTCCTCGGTCCCGGCTGGCCCGGCGTCCTACTCCACGAAGCCGTCGGCCACGGTCTCGAGGCTGACTTCAACCGCAAAAAGACCTCTGCCTTCGCCGGCCTCATCGGCCAGCAGGTCGCCAGCCCCAAGGTCACGGTCGTCGACAACGGCCTTATGCCCGGACGCCGCGGCTCCATCAATATGGACGACGAAGGCAATCCCACTCAGGAGACCGTGCTGATCGAAAACGGCATCCTCAAGGGCTTCCTCTCCGATAAGCTCAACTCGCGCCTGATGGGCATGCCCAACACCGGCAGCGGACGCCGCGAGAGCTATCACCACATCCCCATGCCGCGCATGACCAACACCTACATGCTCAACGGCGACGACATGCCCGAAGACATCCTCAAGTCCGTCAAGCGCGGCTTGTACGCCGTTAACTTCGGCGGCGGCCAGGTCGACATCACCAACGGCAAATTCGTCTTCTCCGCCTCCGAGGCCTACCTCATCGAAGACGGCAAAGTGACTCGCCCTGTCAAAGGCGCAACCCTGATCGGCAACGGTCCCGAGGCCCTCAAATTTGTCTCGATGGTTGGAAACGATCTCGCTCTCGACGAAGGCATTGGCACCTGCGGTAAGGCCGGACAGAGCGTGCCGGTCGGCGTAGGCATGCCCACAGTCAAACTCGACCGCATGACGGTCGGGGGAACGGGACAGTAAATGGCTGCCGACCGCGAAAAGATCTACGAGTGCGAAGTCAAACGCCGCCGCGTCAAGGAAGGCGGAGGCTATGAGCCCTTCTGGAAGGTCAAATCCGTCGCTGTCGCGCTCGCCGACAGCGACACCGAGTTCCGCTGCAAGGACTGCAACGGCGAGGTCAAGCTCCTCGGCCGCAACGGCAAGAATGGCTCAGTAGCCTATGTCGAGCACAAGTCCACCGCAGATTCTGAGTACTGCGCCAACGGGCTGCTCTTCAAGAAAGCCACCGACGGCCGCGAACCCCGGCGCTCAGAACGTCCCGTCGAATAGACGCGCTGCAGTCTCCGTCGAGGCGGAACGAAGCCTTCTTACCACTGCTTTTCTCGATTTCATCCTGACCTTCCTATCCTGAACCAGGAGAAGAGCACAGTGTTCTTCTCCATGCCGCTGGCGCAACAGGCACTACACCGGAAAGCTCCATCCACCGAACGTCCGAACAGTTCAGATAACCCGAGGTGCACGATGGCAACCGAACGCGAAAAATTTTATGAGTGCGAAGTGAAGCGCCGCCGCCTGAAGGCCACAGGCGGCTACGAGCCCTTCTGGAAGGTCAAGCCGATCGCCATCGCACTCGAAGACAATGACACCGAGTTTCGCTGCAAGGACTGCGGCGGCCCAGTCAAGCTCTTCAAACGCCGCACCGAAGAAGGCGCCGCCTCGCACATCGAGCACAAGCTCAAGACCGACTCTGAATACTGCATCGCCGGCATGCACTTCCTCAAAGCTACGGACGGAAGACAGCCGCGGCTCTCCCAAACCCCCGTACGTTGAATACATGTCACTGAATCCAGCTCGCTGAGGTCGCAAACCGTGTCGAAGTTAGCGCCCGTTGCCCCTTCTGATTTGCAACAACTCGCCTCGGATGTCCTTGCGAAGGCGCTCAAAGCAGGAGCCACCGACGCCGAAGCGGTCGTCTACGAAGGCGACGAGTTCTCCGCGCTCGTCCGTCTCGGCCAGGTCGAAACCCTGAAAGAATCCGGTTCCCGCGCCGTCGGCCTGCGCGTTTTCATCGCCTCCGGGAAAGCCCAACGAACCGCCAGCACCTCCTCCTCCGACTTCTCCGCCGACAGCATCGTACGCCTCGTCGAAGGCGCCATCACCCTCGCCCGCATCACCAGCGAAGATCCCTTCGCCGGCCTGCCCGAGCCGCACGAGTTCGGCAAGACCGACACAGATCAGCACCTCTACTTCGACGACGTAAACCAGATGCCCCCGGCCGAGCGCATCGAGATCGCCCGCCGCACCGAGGCCGCCGCCCTCGCCTACGACACCCGCATCCAGAACTCCGGCGGCGGTGACTTCGACACCTCCACCTCGCACAAGATCCTCATGAACTCCCGCGGCTTCATCGGCGAGTACCGGCGCAGCTACTGCGGCTTCTCCGCCGCGCCCATCGCCCACGACGAAAAGGGCAACATGCAGCGCAACTACTGGTTCTCAAACTCGCGCACCACCGCCCTGCTCGAGAACCCCGAAGAGATCGGCCACGAAGCCGCGCGGCGCACCCTCAAGCGCCTCGGAGCCCGCCAGGTCAAGACGCAACGCGCCCCCGTCGTCTTCTCCCCCGAGATCGCCCGCGGCATCATCGGCAACATCTTCGACGCAGCCAACGGCGACGCCATCTACCGCAACGCCAGCTTCTTCAGCGGCCAACTCGGCGAGCAGGTCGCAGGAAAAAACATCACCGTCATCGACGACGGCACCATGATCCATCACGTCCACGAAGCCAACAACGCCCTGGGCAGAATCAGTATCGGCGGCTTCGGCACCCGGCCCTTCGACGGCGAAGGCCTGCCTACCCGCCGCACCGTGCTCGTCGAACGAGGCATCCTGAAGAACTACGTCACCAACACCTACACCGCCCGCAAACTCAACACGCACTCCACCGGCAACGCCTCCCGAGGCCTTGCCGGCAACCCCGGCATCGGCGCCGGCAACTTCTTCCTCGAAGCCGGCCCCTTCACCCCCGAGCAGATCCTCGGCGACATCCAGTCCGGCCTCTACGTCACCGAGACCATGGGCTTCGGCGTCAACCTCGTCACCGGCGACTACTCCCAGGGCGCCAGCGGCATGTGGATCGAAAATGGCGAACTCGCCTACCCCGTCGAAGAGATCACCATCGCCGGCAATCTAAAAGACATGTACAAGAACATCACCGCCATCGGCAACGACCTCATCTTCCGCGGTGCCAGCGCCGCCCCCACCATCCGCATCGAAGGCATGACCATCGCCGGCGCGTAGCTAAATGTTTCACTTAAGATTGAGCTACGTTGCTACGTCTATTCGGAGATACTACGTCAGTGACCATCGTTTCAAGCCGAGAGTTCAGCCAAAACGTTGGCGCAGCCAAGAAAGCCGCCGCAAACGACCCCGTGTTTATCACCGATCGCGGTCGACCCACCCATGTACTGCTCACCATTCGGGAGTACGAGCGGATGAAGAACAAGCAACCAACTGTTGCTGGCTATGCCCCGAGGCGAAGATACACGCTTCGGAGTCTCTCCCAGCGAGGGACCCGCATAAGCACATGGATAAGTTAGAGGGGGGTAACAGTGAAGAACTCGAAAAGTGCATTTTTTCAGCCTTGGTGTGGTGCAAACTACGAGCAAGAAATACAAGGCCAGAAGGTGCTCGTACTTGGCGAGTCGCATTATCACAATTGCGACGATGATCCCGGATGTCGAGAAGAAGCACGAAGTTAATCGAGCTTCACGCCACAATGAGCTAATTCGTGAAGTCGTCGGATGGTGGAAGGACAATCCACACCGTTCGCCCCTCTCGCACCGTATTCCGAAAATGTTCGACAAGAAGAAGGAAGAGTTCTGGGGAGAAGTCGTTTTTTATAATTACATACAGGCGTTTGCTGGAATAGAAGCACGCGTTCGCCCCAGCGATGAACTTTGGAGTGACCCGCGTAATCCCGAAGCTTTTCAAGAAGTTCTCGATGACTATCAGCCAGATCGGATCCTTGTCCTTGGAAAGAAGCTGTGGGTGAACCTGCCAAGTAAAAGCCCTCCAATTGCGGCAACGCCAGAGGCGGAGATTCGGTTGCCAGTGTCGAACGACATGATAGGCTATCAGGAAGTGGACCGTACCTGTTACTGGTACTTTTGTCAGTCTGGACACCCGGCGCTTGCGATGCCCGTGATGCATCCAGCAGCAGTTCGCTTTTCTACTGATAAATGGATTATGCCCGTTGCAGACTGGCTTAGTTTCCGCGCGTAATCAGCTACTAACTATCGTCAACGCGTGACTTTGAGAAACGTTTGCACTCAGCGCGGCTACAATTCTTCTGTGGCAGCCAGCTTTCACTTCGATCACGTCCTCCCCTTCACTCTCTCCGAAGCCGACACAATCCTCCGCACCGTCCCCGCGCAGCCCGGCATCTTCGCTCTCTACGGCGCGCGCGAAGAAGACGCCCCTTACCTTACTCAGACCGCTGACCTCCGCCGTCGCATGCGGCGTCTCCTAGACCCGCCCGAATCCCAATCGAAACGCCTCAACCTCCGCGAAAAAGTAGCCCGCATCGAGTACTGCGTCACAGGCTCCGCCTTCGAGTCCTCGCTCGTTCTCTATCACGCCGCCGCCGCGCTCTTCGGCTACCCCGAGGCGTGCCGCCGCCTCAAGCTCCACACCCCCTACTTCCTGCGCATGACGATCGAGAACCCACATCCCCGCGTCTACGTCACCAACAAGCTTTCCAAGCGCGGCCTAACGCAGATGTATGGCCCCTTCCCCTCGCGCGTCGCCGCCGAGCGCTACTGCGACGCCGTCCTCGACCTCTTCAAACTCCGCCGCTGTCACGAGGACCTCCACCCTTACCCCGAGCACCCCGGCTGCGTCTACGGCGAGATCGGCAAGTGCCTCGAACCCTGCAAGCAGGCCTGCACCCCCGGGCAGTACGCTGACGAAGCCGCCGCCGTAAAAAAGTGCTTCGACACGCGCGGCGAAAGCATGATTATTGAAATCGGTCTGGCCCGCGAAGAGGCCTCCTCTGCTATGCAGTTCGAACAGGCTGCCGCGCTCCACGCGCAATGGCAGAAGGTCAAAGCCGTGCAATCGCTCGCCGATTGGATCGTCCGTCCCGTCCCCAAACTCCGCGCCATCATCGTCCAAGCCGCAGCCCAGGCCTCTGCCCGTTCTTCTAGCCAGTCCGCTGCCGAACCTCCTCCGCAAACCGCTGTCGAAGCTTCCCCGGAGCCTGCAGCCACGCAGGAGCACGAACACCCCGAGCAAGCAGCGCTCTTCCTCCTCGAAGCCGGCTGCCTCCTCGGCCCCGAGCGCCTCTCCACCCTCGGCGTCCGCGCCGTCCGCGAGCAGACCTCGGTCGGCAGCTCCCTCTTCGCCCAGCCTCTCATGCTGCACGCCGTCCCGCTCGAAGGCGCAAGCTCCGCCGATCCCACAGGCTCA
The DNA here is from genome assembly GCA_965277545.1 of Edaphobacter sp. GTDB lineage: Bacteria > Acidobacteriota > Terriglobia > Terriglobales > Acidobacteriaceae > Edaphobacter. The sequence continues at coordinate 1,932,359 of OZ255826.1, read as the reverse complement.
CCCGAGGCCCGCGCCACTCAAGCCATCGCCGCACTCGAATCCCGCGCCTCCGCCACCAACGACCTCGCCCTGCTCAGCGACCACCTCTCCCTGCTCCGCCGCTGGTACTACCGCCCCGAGAAGCAGCGAGTCGGCGAGATCTTCCTCCCCAACGAAGACGGCGGCGGCAAGGGCGCATGGCCCATCCGCCGCATCCTAAGAGGCGCGGCGCGAACGGTATTAGGCGACCCCAAACCCATGGCCGAAACCCAGCGCGAAGCCGCTAAATCCGCCGCCAAAGAACTCAAAACCAAAATCCTCCACAAAGGCCGCCGCGACGTCGAGCGAGTTGTGCAAGTGCTGCCAAAGAACGGCTGAGGACTCAACTGAAAGCGGTGACGGTTGTCGACAACGTGAGTTTGCGAGAACCACGAGATTTACTTACGGATAGCTCGTGATCCAGAAAGAATCCTCTGCAGAGAACGCGTCGGTCCCAGAAGGCCGCTGTCGGCTGCTCTCTTCAGCCTAATTCACGAATGATAAAAGACATTATTGATGCGTAAAAAGCGGCAGGAGCAGTGACTATCGCGGCTGTTTACGTAGCATCCACAAACAGATGAGCGCAGAAACACCGAGCATCACCCCAAAAGACACGAGATCGACCCGCACATAACCCGTCCTATTAGGTGTGACATATGTCAAACTGCTCGTCTTGGGCATCCACTTCAGAAGCAAAAGCGAAATGCAAGAACCTACGGCCACGATACTAACCACCATGTAATATCTTTTCATCTTGAACTCCTGCGAGTTGATCTCCTTAAGTGCAATTCTTCGGGCTGGTAGATTCCGTGGCTTTTCCAAAGCCGAAACACTGCTTTGTAGTCCCTTTTCGCACCACGACATAAGAATTAGATATGTAGTCATAGGGACATGGAGCCGCTTTCTGAAATGTCCCCGCTTGACAACTTGCATTCTGGTTTCCATTCGGGCAGGAAAGGAGATAATAGCAAATTCCACCTGAGATCGATTGATATTGGAAATTTGACACCCCGATACTGAGGCCTACACCGATCGGTGCAGTCGGGCGCCCTACGTATACGGGGCATTGCGGAAAAGGATAATTGCAAAGACTGCCATCCTTCCAGCTTGGAACTCCGGTATCTCTTACCACGGCTTGTACGTTTGCGGTGCCTTCAGTCATGCCCGTCGCATTCTGGCCCGACATCGTCGCCACTGAACTATTATCTGTTGACCAGGTTGTATTCAACGAATCATCCCATTGGTCCCCAGACTTATCAGTAGCCGTAACTACATATTGCTGAGAGCCGCCGACCAGAACACCTTCGTTGCTTGGCGTCAGAAGGACATAAACCACGTTATCGCATAACGGGCACGGTTCACGGCAGGTCGCGGTTTCGACGTTGAACACCGCCGCATGCGCTCTTATCTCCATTGGCTTTCGTCGCCCTCGCGCGTTGATTAGCCTCGCACTTTCTTCCTTGACCGTCACGGGGATGACATGCCCATCTGCATCAGGCAATCTGGAGCTGATGATCGAGGACAGGTCAACGGAGCGTGACTCGTTTGAATCAAGATGAATGGGGAGCCGATACGTACCACGCGGATAGAAGAGCACGAGCTCGCCATCCTCCGCAACTGAACCGCTATTCCAGAAAGAGAACATGGTGTCGGTCTTGCCTGAAACCTCCCAGTCACAGAATATTTTTCCAGTCTCGGGTACAAGGATCATAGGATCGACTGAGAACACGTAGCTAGCGTCTTTCGCAGTGCTACCAACAGCAACGAGCAGGCTGTCCCCTCCACCATCAACACCGAAAGTAAAGTTTGCTTCTCCTGAAAATGTGGCCAACCCGGCCTGGTGTAAGAGGCTCAGTAGGTCAAGTTGCGAAGTCTCATGTGCAGCGAGGGCGAGAGATCCCAAACCCACCTTGTGTGCTCCCTGATCCATGTAGCTTACTTCGACAGTCACCTGGGTAGAGACATCTCGCAGATTTCGCAATGTGGCGTATGGAATGAAGTTGGTGCCTACTGGAAACTGCATTCTCGCCTCTGGCTTGCCCAGCTGTACCCCTGTGGCAGCAAATACTGTTTTTGTTTCTGAGACCAAGTGTCGCAAGTGTTTGGCATTTATGGAAAGCAGCGGAATGGCTGCAGAATAACCGGCGCTAAAATCCTCCATGCCTCCTTCGATCGAGAGTGCCCCATCTCTACCTGGAAAGGAAAGCTCGATGCCACCACTCTTCGACGAAACTGGTAGCTGATGGATCAGGCCTCCAAGCGTAACTAATTGCACTTCTTTAGGCCCGACCGTAACGTCTTCTGCACGCGAACTACTGTTCGTTGAGTCTGATACCACGATATGCACGGTAGTACTGATAACAGAGGTGTTGACAAGTGTAAGAAAGGGGACAACTCCAGGCGTGTGTAGCCACCACAATCCCTCATACACATGTTCCTTTTGTGTTCAAGAGAGTTCGGGATTCGGGCCAACAGTAGCTCCTAGATGAGTTGTATAGGTGAGGCTATTCACTTCATCGATGTTTGTAATCTGGGCGATTGCAGCGTCGCGCCACCGCCACGTATAGCGGATGCCAGCACTTCCAAAGTCCGAAATATGCGATGCGACTTGAGGGGGCGCTCCTTTAAGAGCGTACCTTATACTTATTGTCGCCGTGCCAGCCTTTTCGATTGTCAGCGGGGCCAATTCATACTCAGTACCGTCTGCCATCCACAGGACGGGCATCACGACAAGGTCGGATACTTCCAGAACGTTCTTGATTCTGAGGATCGCGTCAAAATTCCCATCAAGCCTCCAAAACCCGCCACCCACGTCTCGCCGCGCCATTTCGGGAACCGACGTCGCGAGAGCTTCTGTATTTTCGGAGTTCTGCGACCAGAGGCGAATAGGAGCCAACGCTCCCATCCAAAGGAAAACTGCGACTATAAACACACACGAACGCATAAAGTGCACCTCGCATGAAGCCGATCTACAAGAGATTGGAAATAATGCGTGGATCTGGAAAGACCGTTTATGCGATGCAGAAGAGCGGAATCGACAGAACAGCCAGCGATGCAATACTTCCTTGTGGAGCGAATCGTTGACTGAAAATAGTTACCGCGAAACGAAAGGCATGTCAAGTTAATTAGCATTCCATGTTCTCGGCAGCCTGGCAAGATGGTGCTCAGGCTTTTAACATGCTGAGCACAATTTGCTGCGAAGAGAAAATGTCTTTCAGTATAGAGGCTTGGCTCCAAGCTAAAATCGACGTGCAGCTTACGCGCTACGTTCAAGAACTTCGGCCCTTACGCGAAGCTGATGGTGGGTCGCGGCGTTTTCAACTTTACACCCAGGCCAAGCGACCCATCCCGAGAACCTGCCGCCGCAAAGTGTAGTGACACAAGAAAAGACCAAGGTACTCAGTTTGCACAAGGTATGACTTTTGGTTTCATAACCCAAAAGACGGATCGTCGGCGATCGGAAGCAAGTCCGCCTGACCGATGATCCTACTTGTCAGCAAATACACGCCCGCCAGGCGATCAGCTAAGTAAATGAGTATTCGAAACAGTTTGATCCAAAGTGCATACCAAAGATCAGCCAGTTTGCACCGCTGCTAAACTTACAGGCAGGAGCACCCCGTGATCGAACTGGCCGCATCCATCCTCGCCTCGGACTTCGCGCATCTCGCCGACGAAGTCGCGGCAGCCGAGCGCGGCGGAGCCACCATCCTCCACGTCGACATCATGGACGGCCACTTCGTCCCCAACATCACCTTCGGCCCACCCATGGTCCAGGCCCTCCGCCCCGTCACCAAACTCCCCCTCGACTGCCACATGATGGTCGAGAACCCCGACGCCTTCATCGCCGACTTTGCCGAAGCCGGAGCCGACCTGATGTCCGTCCACCAGGAGGTCTGCCGCCACCTCCACCGCACCCTCCAGCAGATCGTCCACCACGGCATGCTGCCTGGCGTCGTCATCAACCCCGCCACCCCGGTCGACACCCTCGTCGAAGTGCTCCCCATGCTGCACTATGTCCTGGTCATGAGCGTGAACCCGGGATTCGGCGGCCAGAAGTTTCTCTCCCTCGCCCTCGACAAGATCGCCCACCTCACCGAGCTCCGCGAAGAGATGGGGCTCAACTTCCGCATCGAGGTCGACGGGGGCGTCGCTCACGATAACGTCGCTCAGGTCGTCGAAGCAGGAGCCGACATGCTCGTCGCCGGCTCGGCCATCTTTTCGCCCGGCAAAACCGAACAGAACGCCCGCGAGTTTCTCGATCTGGCGCGGGCCGTCTCGCCGGTGCAGGTCTGAGCTGCGCTAGGTCCTGAAACTCACTGCGGAATCCGAGTTGGCTCCCGCACAACGCCGGTGCAACAAATTAGAATAGGAAGCAAGCCTGGGCGCGGCACATCGCGCGAGGCGGATGGGGTCTATCGTAGATGAATACGCCGCACGAGACGAAAGCGCCGCTCCAGCACATCAAGCCTTCCTTCTTTCCCAGCACACGCGCCGGTTTCCTCGCCGGACTTGCCATCGCCGCCATGCTGCTGTCATCCGCCGCGCTCACGGCACAGGTCACCGGCTCCACCCAGACCACGACCGACCCGAACACCGGCCAGCCGCAGCAGAGCATCACTCTCTCGTCTCCTGTGAACAACAAGAAGGACAAGGTCGTCCCTTCCAAGGACACCAAGCGCGAGCTGCGCAAGGAAAAGAAGATGACCCCTGCTGAGGCTCCCGACGCCGCCCTGCCGGACAAGGTCCTCTACGACAAAGCCGTCGCCGCCACCAAAAAGGGCCACTTTGACGTAGCCCGCCTCGATCTCCAGACGCTGCTCAACACCTACCCCGACTCGCAATATCAGATGAAGGCCAAGCTCGCCATCGGCGACAGCTGGTACCGCGAAGGCGGCACCGCGGCCCTCACCCAGGCCGAGCAGGAGTACAAGGATTTCATCACCTTCTTCCCCAACGCCCCCGAGGCTGCTGAAGCCCAGATGCGCGTCGGCGACATCTACTTCCGCCAGATGGACAAGCCCGACCGCGACTACGCGAAAGCACAGCACGCCGAAGAAGAGTACCGCCTCATGCTCCAGCAGTTCCCCGACTCCACCCTCGTCCCCCAGGCCAAGCAGCGTCTCCGCGAAGTCCAGGAGGTCATGGCCACCCGCGAGGCCGACATCGGCGAGTTCTACGCCACCCACAACAACTACGCCGCCACCATCGCCCGCCTCCAGACCGTCGTCGACACCTATCCCCAGTTCAGCCACATGGACGACGTCCTGATCGGCCTCGGCGACGCCTATGCCTCCGAAGCCCACTTCGTTCGCGCCATGAAATTGCCCGAAGCCGGCAAGGCCCGCCTCGAAAAGATCTACGATGACCAGGCCGCCAATGCCTACCGCCAGGTCGTTCTCTATCACTCCGCCGCGCCGCACGTCGAGGACGCCCGCGACCGTCTCGACGCCATGGGCCTGCCCATTCCGAAGCCCACCCCCGAGGAAGCCGCCGCCAGCATCGCGCTTGAGAACAGCCGCCGCCAGTACCGCCTCCAGGACCGCGCCCGCCTGCTTGTCCTCCATCAGCCCGACACTGTCCTCGCCGCCCGCGACGGCGAACCGACCCTCGCCGACCCCGCGCCCACCCTCGCGCCCCACGTGACCACCAAGATCCTCGCCGACTTCAACGAGTCGCTGAAGCCGGTGCCGCCGCAGGGCACTCCGGGAACCCTGAATCCGCAGCCTACAGCCCAGCCTGCCTCCGAGCCTGCCCTCTCCGTCTCGCAGGGAGCCGCCGCAGCCGCAGCGCCCGCTCCTCCCTCCGCGCCTCTCCAGTTCCAGGATGTGCCCACTGCCGGAGCCGGCGCGACCTCAGGAGCCGCCGCCAACACCAGCGTTCCCGACTCTGCACCCGTCACCGCCGCGCCTGCCAACGCCGCACCCGCCGGCAACAGCGTAGGCGTAGAGATCGTCAATCCCGGCTCGAGCGCGACTCCCGCAGCGGCCGGCTCCACTGCCTTCCCCGGCTCCACGCCTGCGGCAGTACCATCCGGCACCCCGCTCCCCGATGACAACGGCGGCCTCAAAGCAGTAGGTCCCGTCAACTCCACCCCGCTGCCCGCCGTCGAGAAGCCCGCCGCCGCCCCCGACGCCATCAATGACGTCGCCGGCAAGCCGCAACCCGCAGCCCAGGCCCCCAATGCGAACGGCAAGAAGACCGGCAAGCCCGAGTTCGACAAGGGCGACGAGTCCTCCAGCAAGCACAAGAAGAAGAAGGGGCTGGACAAGCTCAATCCCCTCTCCAAGCAGTAAGCTTTCAACACGACGATACCGTCGTTGTCCTAGTTTTTCTGGTTGTCATCCCCGCAGGGGATCTGCTGTTCGTCGTTCCCCGGTGCTGGAGAATGTAGACTCGATCAAATTCTTCAGCTCGAACGCGGCTTAAGTCTGCGGCGCTCGCAGTCCGCAGGCATCCGCAAACACCTGCTTACGCCACCGCGCCAGGCATCTCCGGCGTCGCCGCAATCAAGTTCCGCGTATACTCCTCGCGCGGCCGATCGCACACCTGCTCGCACCCGCCCAGCTCCACCAGCCGCCCACGCTGCATCACCGCCACGCGATCGCACAGATACCGCACCAACGGCATGGAGTGCGAGATGAACAAGTACGTCAGCCCATGCTCCCGCTGCAGGTCGCGCAGCAGGTTGATCACCTGCGCCCCAACGCTCACATCGAGCGCGCTCACCGGCTCATCGAGCACCACAAACTCCGGCCGCAGCGCCAGCGCCCGCGCGATATTGATCCTCTGCCTCTGCCCCCCGCTGAACTCGTGCGGAAACCGGCGCAACGCCGACTCCTCCATCCCCACACTGCGCAGCATCTGCGCCAGCCTCGCGGGCACGCCCTCCTCCGGCCTCTCGCGATGAATCGCAAACGGCTCCGCCAGAATGTCTCTTACCCGCATCCTCGGGTTCAACGCCGCGAACGGATCCTGAAACACGATCTGCATCCGTCGCCGCATCGCCCGCATCGTGCTTGCGCGCATAGCCAGCAGATCCTGCCCGCCATAGAACACCTGCCCCGCGCTCGGCTCCACCAGCCGCAACAGCATGCGCGCCACCGTGCTCTTGCCCGAACCCGACTCGCCCACCAACCCCAGCGTCTCACCACGCCGAATCTCGAAGGAGACCTCGTCCACCACGCGACTAGCTGCGCCGTACGCCTTCACCAGCCCCCGCGCCTCGACCAGCACCTCACCCATCGGCATAGGCGGATCCTAGCACCTGTCCTGACGGAGGGGTCCGCTACGCGGAGCGGTCACTTCGTGACGCGTATACCCCTTCGGGTGGTCCTCCCGTTGGTCGGGATCAGATTCAGCGCCGACCATCGGGAGGCCCTATGCTGATCACCCTGCCCAGACCGGTAGACACGCCACGAAGTGGCCCCCCTCCGCGTAGGAGGCCCGTCCGGCAGGACACGCTTCTAAATATCCAGGTTCTTCACATCCAGCGCATTCTCTTCGATGAACTTCCGCCGGCTCTCCACATCCTCGCCCATCAGAGTCGTAAAGATCTCCTCGCAGGCCGCAATGTCTTCAAGCTTCACCTGCAGCAGCGTGCGCCGCTCCGGGTCCATCGTCGTCTCCCACAGCTGCGGCGCCGTCATCTCGCCCAGCCCCTTATACCGCTGGACTTGATATTCCTTCCGCCCCTGCTCGATCACGTACTCGAACACCTCGCGCGCCGTCTTCTTCTCCACCGGGTCCTGCGACGACTTGCTGAAGCGCTTGCCCGGCTTGGCCTCGGCAACTGTGCCGGGAGCCGCGGCATTCTCCGCCACGCCCTCCTCGGACGCAATCTCCTCGGCCTCTTCCGCCGCCTCTGCGGCCTTCGTCTTCGCGGCATACTCGATGAAGAACGGAGCCACTAGCTGCTCTTTGATCTGCGCATGCTTCCCCAGCATCTGCCGGCTCTCCGGAGCCGATGCCAGCGTCCAATCGATCGCCCGCACCGCGCCCTGCGCGTCCGTATAGCTTACGGAGTATGTCTTGTGCTCCTCATCGAGCTCCACCTCACCGACGTTCTTGAACTGATACTGCTTCTGCATCGCCAGCAGTCTTCCGCGCATCGCTTCGAGCTTCGCCTTCGACTCGAAGTCCGTGCGCCGCGCCGAGTCCTTGCCCTCCTGCGCAAAGGTCTCCGCAAACGCCCGCGTGACATCTTCGTTCCGCAGCCGCTTCAGCACCTTGTCGAAGAAGCCGAGATAGTCGTTCAACTGCCCCATGAACTTCGTCAGCGCCGCGCCCTCGAGCCTGCCGCCGTCCTCGCCATACCGGTACACCATGCCGTCCGAGGCGCGCTTCACCATCACGCTCACATACTCGCGCTCGTCCTTGATGTACTGCTCGAACCGGCCCTTCTTGATGCGATAGAGCGGCGGCTGGGCGATATACACGTGGCCCCGCTTGATCAGCTCCGTCATATGCCGGAAGAAAAACGTCAGCAGCAGCGTGCGGATGTGCGATCCATCCACATCGGCATCGGTCATCAGGATCAGCTTGCCGTAGCGCAGCTTCGACGCGTCAAAATCATCCTTACCGATGCCGCAGCCCAGCGCCGTAATCATGGCGCGAATCTCCTCGTGGCCCAGCATCTTGTCATAGCGGGCCTTTTCCACGTTCAGGATCTTGCCCTTCAGCGGCAGGATCGCCTGAAACTTCCGGTCGCGCCCCTGCTTGGCCGTGCCGCCGGCCGACTCGCCCTCGACCAGATACAGCTCGCAGCGATCCGGCTGTCGCTCACTGCAGTCCGCCAGCTTGCCCGGCAGACCGCCGCCGTCGAGCGCACCCTTGCGCCGGGTAAGGTCGCGAGCCTTGCGCGCCGCCTCCCGCGCCCGTGCCGCGTCGATCGCCTTATTGATAATCTTCTTCGCCACCGAAGGATTCTGCTCTAGAAATGCGCCCAGCCGCTCGTTGATAAACGCCTGCACCGTGCCCGCGATGTCCGAGTTCAGCTTGCCCTTGGTCTGCCCTTCGAACTGCGGCTGCGGCAGCTTCACACTCACCACCGCCACCAACCCCTCGCGCACATCGTCGCCGCTCAGGTTCTCTTTGACATCCTTGAACAAGCCCATCTGCTGCCCCGCCCAGTTGATCGTCCGCGTCAGAGAGGTGCGAAATCCCGAAAGGTGGGTGCCGCCGTCGACCGTGTTGATGTTGTTCGCAAAGCTGAACACCGTCTCCGAGTATGCGTCGTTATACTGCAGCGCAATCTCCATGGCCACGCCGTCGCGCTCGGCCTCCATGTAGATCGGCTTCTCGTGCAGCACCGCCTTGCCCTTGTTCAGCAGCTTGATGAACTCGGCGATCCCGCCCGTGTACTTGAAGCTCTGCGTCTTCGGCTCGTTGGTCTTGACATCGGTCGTCCGCTCGTCCGTCAGCGTAATCTCGATTCCCTTGTTCAGGAACGCAAGCTGCCGCAGCCGGTTGGCCAGCGTGTCATAGCTGTACTCGGTCACCGTAAAGATCGTCTTGTCTGGCAGAAAGTGAACCTTGGTCCCCTTGCGGGTCGAGGCGCCCATCTTGCGCAGCTTGCTGGTCGGATCGCCCTTCGAGTAGTCCTGCTCCCACGCAAACCCGTCGCGCCAGATCTCAACATCGAACTCCTCGCTCAGCGCATTCACGCAGCTCACGCCCACGCCATGCAGCCCGCCCGACACCTTGTAGTTCGAAGCGTCGAACTTGCCGCCGGCATGCAGAATCGTCAGCACCACCTGCACCGCCGGCATCGTCACCCCGTTGATCGTCTTGTCATCGACCGGAATGCCGCGCCCGTCATCGACCACCGTGATCGAATTGTCCACATGGATCGTCACATCAATCCGCGTCGCATAGCCCGCCAGCGCCTCATCGACCGAGTTGTCAACGACCTCATACACCAGGTGGTGCAGCCCCTGCTCGCCTGTCGAGCCGATATACATTGCCGGACGCTTGCGGACCGCCGCCAAACCTTCGAGAACGGTAATGTTTTCAGCCGAATAGCTGTCGCCCTGCTTGTGCTCGCCCTTGAGCTGGCCCTTGCCGGCTTCTTTAATCTTGGCGGCGTCTAGCTCGAGTAGTGCGCCCTCGGTCGGGATTGCAGTCGATGCCATGTTTCTCCGTTCAGCAGAAGCTGATTTGCCGGGTCAGTCCAGCCAAGTTTCTAAAATGACGCAACCAGCCCAAATCGCTTCATTACAGTGTTTTACCTGCACTCTAGCCCGTCTTCCCATACCTAAATTATACCATCGATTGCGGCTTTTCCTTCTCTTCGAACTTACCCCGAACCGGAGTCCTAAACTCCAGTTCGCCTTCCCTCCGCTGTCAAGGCCTCGCTGTCCCATTCCTTCTCGTCTCGACGGCGTAACTCCCATGAATCAAACCACTTATCGAAGAGAAAAATATCATCAGAATGTGGCGCAACAGTTATTGGCTGCCAACTATAATAGAAGTAGAGCTTTGGCCAGGGATTCCCGTCAGGCACGGGTTGTTGCTCGTCAACTTTGCCGCCTTTGCCCTTGCTGTTCTGGTTGTCATTCCCGAAGGGGATCTGCTGTTCGCCTTTGCTCTTGCTTTACTGGTTGATCCCCCGAGCCGTCCGTCCCGTCCCTAATTGCCACGCGCTGCGCGGTAAGTCAAAAGCTAAGTCTTCTGTTTCTAATAATTTGACACACTTTGTAGGGGGAGGGGGTCTGAGGTATGCCGCTGTCGACTACGTCCGCAGCCAGAAGCACAAGCTGGGTCCAATCCCCGAACCGAGTAAGAAACCAGCCGTCAACGGGGCTGCTGTCATGGTCAACGGGCTGCTGTCATGCTGAGCGCAAGCGAAGCATCCCGATATGAACTCCAAGTAACCCATACCTTTAGCCAGTTTTCTAACCGGCGTTTCAAAGCACAGAATCCAAGTTTCCCAACCGTCGTGCCCCACAAGTCCCAGGCTAAGTCTTTTTCTTCGAAGAATTTGACACACTTCATAGGGGGGAGGGGTATCCCCAATTGAGGAGTTCGCGAGCCACCCGCGAGGTTTGATATATACTCGGAGAGTCGTCCAGAAAACCGTTTTCGTCAGGAACACCATGCCAAAGTTGAAGACCCACTCCGGCGCAGCCAAGCGCTTCCATAAGACCGGCACCGGCAAGTTCAAGCGCGGCCAGTCCAAGATGCGCCATATGCTTACGTCGAAGGCCACCAAGACCAAGCGCAAGCTCGGCGGCTCCGCCCTGATCTCCGACGCGGATCACCACAAGGTTGCCCGCATGCTCCCGTACGCCTAAAGCAAGACAACCGTCTCCTGCTTTTAGGACCGGGAGGGAGAAACAAGTTTTTCACGTCGAGCCGCTCTCCAAGTGAGAGCAAAGGGCCAGCAAAGCGTTCCGGCCCCTGGATTTCGCGTTAGCCGATCCACCGAGACCTGAAGTTGCCAAGCGAGTGAAGAGGCTTTTCTTACCTCCAGCCGCTCAAACGAAGTACGCAAAAGGAGAAGCACCATGCCCCGTGTCAAACGGAGTACCAAACGCAACGACCGCCGCAAAAAGATCCTCAAGCGCGCCAGCGGCTACTTTCTCACCAAGTCCAAGCTCTACCAGGCAGCCCAGGAGGCCGTCGAGCGCGGACTTATGTTCGCCTACACCGGACGCAAGCAGAAGAAGCGCCAGTTCCGCGCCCTCTGGATCGTCCGCATCAACGCCGCCTGCCGTAACAACGGCATGAGCTACTCGACCTTCATCAACGGCCTGAAGCTCGCCGGCAACCCTCTCGATCGCAAGATCCTCGCCGACATCGCCGCCAACGACGCCGCCGGGTTCGCCTCGCTCACCGTCCAGGCCAAGGTCGCACTGAAAGACGCCGCCGACAAGCGCAGCAAGACAACCGCCGCAGCCTGATACCAGGCCGTTGCACTTGCTTTTGCTGTTGCACTTATTTTGTCGTTGCACTTGCTTTTCTGGTTGTCATCCCCGCAGGGGATCTGCTTTCTCCCTTCAGGCTGCGGTCCCATTCTCGCACCAGTTCCAAAGAGAGGCGCAGCTTAGGCTGCGCCTCTCTTCGTCGCCATCAGCAACGATGCGATACCAGGACTCTCGAAGGCTACTGCCACACGCGCAAACTGTTCTCGGCTGTTTGCAGGCAATCGGCTATGCTTGACCTCATGGCTGCCTCGACCCAAAACTCGCCCGAGCTGGACTTTGCTCCAACCCGCCGGCAGGCCAAGGGTCCGGTGCCCTTCGAGTCGTGGGGCCGCTACCCGAAGTACGACGCCAAGGTCGTGCCGCTTCACTGGCAGGGAGATTTCCCCCGCGTCGCGGCCGGTCTGCACAATGGGGTGCTGCCCGTCGGCATGGGCCGCAGCTACGGCGACGTCTGCCTGCTCGAAGGCGGCAACCTGCTGCTGACCACAGGCATGAACCGCCTGATCGGCTTCAATCCCGAGACCGGCCTGCTGACTGCCGAGGCCGGCATCACGCTCGCCCAGATCCTCGACTTTGCCGTCCCGCGAGGCTTCTTCCTTCCGGTCACTCCGGGCACCAAATACGTCACCCTCGGCGGCGCCATCGCGAACGACATCCACGGCAAAAATCACGAGGTAGCGGGCTCCTTCGGCAACCATGTGCCCAGCTTCGAGCTGGTACGCTCGGACGGCACCCGGCGCGTCTGCTCGGCCACTGAAAACTCTGACTGGTTCGCCGCGACCATCGGCGGCATGGGCCTCACCGGCGTCATCACCTGGGCGCAGTTGCAGCTCAAACCCATCGTCTCGCGCATGATCGACTATGAGGGCATTCAGTTCCACGGCATCGACGAGTTCCTCGCTCTGAAGCAGCAGTACCAGCACGTCGAGTACACCGTAAGCTGGGTCGACTGCGTCTCGACCGGCAAGAACTTTGCCCGCGGCATCTTCATGACCGGCGATCACTCTCGCGCTTCCGCCGAGCTCAAGACCTCGGGAAAGCCGAAGCTGGTCTTCCCCTTCGAAGCGCCCGGATTTACGCTGAATCGTACCACGGTAAGCCTGTTCAACAGCGTCTACTTCCACAAGCAGCTCAAGCCGCACGTGAAGGCGCTTCAGGACTACGAGCCCTTCTTCTATCCGCTCGATAAGGTGCTCCGCTGGAATCGCCTCTACGGCAAGCAGGGTCTGTTGCAGTTCCAGTATGCGATTCCGTGGGAGTACGCTCGGGAGGGAACTATCGCCATCCTGCGCGAGATCGCCAACTCTGGCCTCGCCAGCTTCCTTGCCGTCCTCAAAGCCTTCGGCGACATCCCCTCCCTCGGCATGATGAGCTTCCCGCAGGCCGGCATCATGTTCGCACTCGACTTCCCCATCAAGGCTGACGTGAGCTTCCCGCTCATGCAGCGGCTCGGCGACATGACGCGCGAGTTCGGTGGCCGCCTCTACCCCGCCAAGGACGCCGCCATGACCGCCTCGCAGTTCCAAAGCTTCTACCCCCAGTGGCAGCAGTTCGCCCGCTTCCGCGACCCGCTCATGACCTCGAGCTTCTGGGAGCGCGTGACTCAGAATTTATAGCGATCAGTATCCTGCTGGACTGCACCTCGAGAACGGACGATCTGCCCCATGAACACGCAGCACAGCATGACTCCCCGCAAGATCCTCGTCCTCGGCGCAACGTCCGGCATTGCGGAGGCGACCTGCCGCATCTGGGCTACCCAGGGAGCGACGCTCTTCCTGATTGGACGCAATCAAGGCAGGCTCGAGGCCGTAGCGGCTGACCTCAGGACGCGTGGCGCAGGCGAAGTCAAGACTGCAGTCGCGGACCTCGACGACACCGACAAGCATCCGGCCCTGCTGACGCATGCCATCGACTCACTCGCCGGGCTCGACATCGCCTACCTTGCCCATGGCATCCTCGGCGCCCAGTTCGACGCCGAGCAGAACTTCGACTCCGCCGCTCAGATTCTGCATACCAACCTGATGGCCCCGGTCTCGCTGCTCACCTGGCTGGCGAACTACTGCGTCGAGCGCCGCGCAGGGTCGATTGCCGTGCTCTCGTCTGTCGCTGGAGATCGAGGCCGCAAGTCGAACTACGTGTACGGTTCGTCCAAGGCAGGGCTCTCTGCCTTCCTCGGCGGCCTGCGCAATCGCGTGGATCGGGAAGGGGTGCACGTGCTTGTGATCAAGCCGGGCCCGATCAGAACAGCGATGACCGCAGCCATGCCGAACAGCGAAAAGTTCGCCGATGTCGATGCCGTCGCCGAAATCATCGTCAAGGCGATCGACCGCCGCTCCGATGTGCTCTACGTTCCGTTCCAGTGGCAGCCCATCATGTTCATCGTCCGCCACATTCCGGAGCGCATCTTCAAGAAGCTCAACTTGTAGCCATGGCTCACGCACTAGACGCGCTCAGCCTGCGTCCTGCTGCTGCTGCGCCATCTGCTGTTGGCGGGTTGGAGGGGGCGGCTGCTCGGGAAGCTGCGTCGCCTTCTCGACCAGGATGGACCAGTCTTCGGGCACCGGCAGCTCCTGATCGAGCGACGGCGTTCCCATGCTCGGCGTCACGCGCACGGCCACCGTCAATTCACTCTCCGCGCGGCCGCGAAAGATACCATGCGTGGGAGGCACATCGGCATAGTCGCGACCGATAGCGGTGCGGATGTGACGGTCGCCTGCAACCAGCCAGTTGGTTGGGTCGAAGCCTACCCAGCCGAGATGCGGAATCAGCGCCTCGACCCAGGCGTGGGTGGCTGAGCTCACAGAGCGATCCATGTCGCTCTCGCCATGAAACAGATAGCCACTGACATACCGGCACGGGATGCGAAGCTTCGTCCGGACGAGCGTGATCATGATGTGCGCGAAGTCCTGGCACACACCCGCACCGGTGCCGAGCGCGAGATCGATCGGCGAGTCCACCTTGGTCGACTTTGGCTTGTAGGCGAAATGCTCGTAGATTTGCTGGTTCAGCCGGTGAAGCACCATCAAGGGATCGTCTCTGCGCCGCACATCCAGCTCCGCAGCAAAAGCGTCGAGCGCGGGCGTGGGCGTGGCGAACTCGCTCGGGAAGAGCATCTCCCAGTAGTCACCCTGCTCCACCATCGCATCCAGATCCTCCCAGGCATCGGGCGCAAGAAACGCCGGCACCTGCGGGACAGGATGCATTTCGACGAGTGACTCGGCGACAATCACCAGTTGGCGGTGCATTCCTGGAATATCGAAGTGATGCACCTGATTGGCGAGATGATCGCGATAGCTGAAGACGCGGCAACGGGGGCTGACCGAAAGATGGAACGTGAGACAGCGCTGGTACTGATCGCTGCGCGGATGCATGCGCGTCTCCATCATGCTTTCGCTCACCGGATTACTGTAGAGGAACTTCGTCAGATGGCGGATGGAGTAGTACATAGCGCATCTCCTTTGGGAAACACCAAAATTTAGCCCGCGTCGTACCGGACGCTCGCCATCATCCCGCTAACGCAGCCTGAATGGAATAGTCTACGTACAGTTCATAGATGGTGCCGTGGATTGCACGGCACTGTGCCTGGATACTGCGAAGGTAGCCGACCACATCCTGATTGAGGATCTCTTCGACAGCGCTGTAGTTGAGCGATGCCTGCAGGCGGCCGCTCAGCCGGCGTAGGCCCTCGGCCCGGCTCTTGCCGCTGTCGCCTTGAATTTTCTCAAGCGCGCACTGCAGGCTGTCGATCGAGAACCGCACCGAATGCGGGAACTCCTCATCGAGCAGAAGGAACTCGAAGATGCGGTCCGGCGTCAGGTCAGCGGTGTAGACCTTGCAGTAAGCTTCAAAGGCAGTCGCAGAGCGCAGCAAACCCATCCAGTCCAGATATTCGTTTCCCTCTGGAATCCGCTCGGGATGCTCCCACAGATCTCCGTGATAGGCCTCCAGCAGCAACGCAGTGGCGGAGGCCCGCTCGATGTATCGGCCTACCTGGATGAACTGCCAGCCCTCTCCGTGATTCATGGTGGAGTCGGTGACTCCCTGGAATTGATGCACCGCTTCCATGATGGACTGCAGAAACTCTGTCGGCTGGGTTGCGCCCGCAGCAAGCGCCTTAAGCTTCCCGTAGTTCTGCATCTCCGGCCCGGTGACCTGCAGGTAGAGGCTGTTGAGCCGGTGCCACTGCTCAGTCGAGATCTGCTCCCGCACATGGCGTGAGTTTTCCCGCGCGGCAATGATGCAGGACAAGATGGAGGTCTTGTTTCCTGTGTCGAAGATCATCGCCTGTGTGAGCGCGTAGGGATCGCCTTCCCACGCTACGTCTTTCGGCTTGCCAAGCGCTTCGAGCACCCGCTGCCAGCGTCGCTCCGCGCTGGTCGAGGTCTCATCGAGCATCAGATTCAGATTGACGTCCAGCAGGCGCGTCGTGTGCTCGGCGCGTTCGAGGTAGCGGCTCATCCAGTAGAGACTATCGGCCACGCGAGACAACATCGGCATCTCCCTTTATTGGGCCAGGACCCAGGTGTCTTTACTGCCGCCGCCCTGCGACGAGTTGACGACGAGCGAGCCGCGATTGAGCGCTACCCGCGTCAGACCTCCAGGCACGATGGTCACTTTGTCGCCATAGAGCACATAAGGCCGCAGGTCCACGTGGCGCGGTTCGAGCGCGTCGCCGATCAAGCACGGCGCGCGAGAGAATGAGATCGTCGGCTGCGCGATGTAGTTCCTTGGGTCGGCCTGAATTCTGCGGGCGAAGTCTTCTCGCTCTTCCTCAGTCGATTGCGGCCCGATGAGCATTCCATAACCGCCGCTCTCACCGACTGCCTTGACGACCAGCTTGTCGAGATTCTGAAGGACATGCTGGCGTTCGTTCGGTCTGGTCAGCAGGTAAGTCTCGACGTTTTTCAGCACCGGCTCTTCACTTAAGTAGTACTTGATGATCTCAGGCACGTAGGCGTAGAGCGCCTTATCATCCGCGACGCCGGTTCCGAAGGCGTTGGCGAGCGTGACGTTACCGGCTCGGTAGGCGTTGAAGAGGCCCGCGACGCCGAGAATGGAGTCGCCGCGGAAGGCCATTGGATCGATGAAGTCGTCGTCGACGCGACGATAGACCACGTCGACGCGGCGCAGGCCGTTGGTCGTGCGCATATAGACGACATTATCGTGGGTGACGAGATCGCGGCCCTCGACCAGCTCGATGCCCATCTGACGGGCGAGATAAGCGTGCTCGAAGTAAGCGGAGTTGAAGACGCCGGGTGAGAGCAGCACGATATTCGGCTCGGGGCGTCCTTCGGGGGCGAGCGAGCGCAGCGTTCCCAGCAGAAGCTGCGTGTACTGCTCGATGGGTCGCACGTTGTAGCTGCGAAAAAGCTGCGGGAAGATCCGCTTCATTACTCGGCGATTAGTGAGCATGTAGCTGACGCCCGAGGGAACGCGCAGATTGTCTTCGAGCACAACGAACTCGCCGTTTTCGAGGCGAATGAGGTCGGTGCCGCAGACCGCGATGTAAACATTGCGGGGGACCTGCAGCCCGGCCATCTGGCGGCGGTAATGTTTGCAGCTATAGACGACCTCGCGCGGCACGATGCCGTCGTCGAGGATGCGGCCTTCGTTGTAGATATCCTTGAGGAACAGGTTCAGTGCGGTGATGCGTTGCGTTAAGCCGCGCTCGACGATATCCCACTCGGCGGAGGTGATGATGCGGGGGATGAGGTCGTAGGGGAAGATCTTCTCGATTCCCTCTTCGCGACCGTAGACCGTGAAGGTGATTCCCTGGTTCAGGAAGCTCAGGTCTGCCGCCTGCTTGCGCCGCTGCAACTCGTCCGGCGGCAGGGAGGCGAAGTGTTCGAGCAGCAGCTCGCAGTGCTGGTGCAGGTCTCCCGGTCCGGAGAACATCTCGTCGTAGGCGTGATCCAGCAGATAGTTCTTCACCGTGCTGAGCTCGAACTGGGAAGGCTGGGTCGAATGCATGGGGAGCCTTGAGTATAGCGGCAGTCGCGGTCGCGAGAAATGTGCATCTCTGAGCTTTATGCGGCCGGCGTCTTTGCCATCCTTTTGCGCGATCTTTACCTACTTCCGGCCAACCGGGTCGCAACTAGGCTAAACTAGGAGAGACAGGCATTTCGCCCGAAAGCCCACGCCCAGGCGCATAGACAGGACATCCAAGCAAGTGAGCAACTCTACCGCAGTCGCCGTTAAGCCTATCTATAACATCGCCATCATCGCCCATGTCGATCATGGCAAGACCACTCTCGTCGATGCCATGCTGCGCCAGAGCGGCACGTTCCGGTCGAACGAGGCGGTGGCCGACCGGGTGATGGATTCGAATGATCTGGAAAAAGAGCGCGGGATCACGATTCTGGCGAAGAACACGGCTCTCTATTACCACGATAATAAGATCAACATCGTCGACACGCCAGGCCACGCGGACTTCGGCGGCGAGGTGGAGCGCGCGCTGAAGATGGTGGACGGCGTAGTGCTGCTGGTCGATGCGTCCGAAGGTCCCTTACCGCAGACGCGCTACGTGCTTTCGAAGGCGCTTGAAGCAGGACTGACGCCGATGGTAGTCATCAACAAGATCGACCGGCCCGATGCGCGACCGCAGGAGGTGTTGAACGAGGTCTATGACTTATTTATCGATCTCGATGCGGATGAGTCTGTTCTAGACTTCCCGATTCTCTACACTAACGGCAAGCTGGGCACCGCGACGAACGATCTGAATGTTCCGGGCACGGACCTTCAGCCTCTGTTCGAGCAGATCATCCAAACGATTCCCGTCGCGCACGGCGATCCTGAGGGCGCGCTGCAGATTCTCGTCACCAACCTCGACTACTCAGACTATCTGGGACGTCTCGCCATCGGACGCGTGTTCAACGGCACCATGCGGACTGGCCAGGAGTACAACGTCGCCAAGCTGGGCGGCACGTTTACCAAGCACAAGATCACGAAGCTGTTCAGCTTCTCCGGCCTCAAGCGGACCGACATCGAGGAGACGCAGATCGGCGATATTGTGGCCATCGCCGGCATCCCGGGGATCACGATCGGCGAGAGCTTCTGCGACATCGAGAATCCCCAGCCGCTGCCTCCCATCACCATCGACGAGCCGACCATCGCCATCCAGTTCAACGTCAACAATTCCCCGTTCGCCGGGCGCGAGGGCAAGTTCGTTACCTCGCGCAATCTGCGCGATCGGCTGGATAAGGAGCTGCTGACCAATGTCTCGTTGAAGATGCAGGAGACCGGATCGCCTGACTCGTTCAAGGTGCTGGGGCGCGGCGAGCTACAGCTTGGCATCCTGATCGAGATGATGCGCCGAGAGGGTTTCGAGATGATGGTCAGCCGTCCCGAGATCGTCACCAAAAAGATCGACGATGCGGTGATGGAGCCAGTGGAACATCTCTCGATTGACGTGCCGGAGAACTTTGTCGGCACCGTCATCGAGCGCCTGGGGCCGAGAAAAGGCGAGATGACCAAGATGGTCAATCACGGCTCGGGCCGGGTGCGGATGGAGTTCCGCATTCCCAGCCGGGGGTTGATCGGGCTGCGGTCCGAGATGCTGACTGAGACGCGCGGCACGATCATCATGAACTCGATCCTCGACGGTTATATCGCCTATCAGGGCGAGATTCCGCAGCGGATGTCCGGCGCGCTGATCTCGGACCGGCAGGGTACGACGACCGCATATGCTCTCGAAGGGCTGCAAGACCGGGGCGTGCTGTTTATTTCGGACAGTGTTGAGGTGTACGAGGGCATGGTGATCGGCGAACACAGCCGGGACAACGATCTTGACGTCAACTGCGTGCGCGAGAAGAAGCTTTCGAACATGCGCGCTTCGGGTTCGGACGATGCCGTTCGGCTGGTGCCCTACAAGCAGCTCACGCTGGAGCAGTGCATCGAGTTCATCGCCGACGACGAACTCGTCGAGGTGACGCCGAAGTCGTTGCGCATGCGCAAGCGGGTGCTGCAGGCGAACCGGCGTCCGCGTAAGGGTTCGGGGAGCGACTAAGCGGGTATTTCTTAGCCCCCTACCCTCCCCCCAATATGTGTCAAAGTATTCGAAAAATTGAGCTTAGCGTTGGACTTCGGTCCGGAGACAAGGAAAAAGTCCCATATTCCGCACTTGCTTGCGTCAAAGTCTTCAAACTATTTGGGTTACTGGTTTGAATTAAAGGAACGCATAGTGCTGGACGCCACTCGATAGAGCTCACTCGCACCTACTCTAATTATAAGGGACTGACAAAAACTATTGGCCAACCTGTAAGCCGCTTGTAATGAGTTGGTTAGGCCAGAATGGCACTTGACAAGATTT
The DNA here is from genome assembly GCA_965277545.1 of Edaphobacter sp. Taxonomy (GTDB): domain Bacteria; phylum Acidobacteriota; class Terriglobia; order Terriglobales; family Acidobacteriaceae; genus Edaphobacter. Next base: position 1,912,109 of record OZ255826.1, on the reverse strand, counting down.
GGGCGGCCATCCTTGATATCTGCCGCGCGCCGGATATCTTTGTGGGTTACGGAACGCTGGTGGGATCGCTCACAAGTGCTTGAGATATCCGTCGATCATAGCTTTGTTTCCGGGGTCTCGTTCTCCGCTGCTTGCTTGCTGGAGGGCATTTCGAGACAATGGCGAGTTGATCTTCATCAGGACGCGTATAGCTCTGGATCGCGTCTCCGGGTTGCCATTTCTGAGCAACAGCGAGACCTGCGGAACGGATGGATTGCCTATCTGTGCCAAGGCAGCTGCCACGGGATCATCCTTCAATTCCATATACCTGTAGATGCCGGTCGAGGCCACAAACGGAGGGGAGAAGGTCATCAGCACACAAAGCTGAGATACTGTAGATTCCAAGCGAAGCGCCCCAGCCAGCTTAGCTAGCAGTGACCGTGTTGGCCAGTCCTTCGTGTCAGAAAGCAGTGCGGGAAGTTGCTCTGAAAGCATCCTGCGAACGTTGGCATTTGCCGCCCCCTTCGTTTCAAGCCGCGACTCAGCAGAGGATGCTGAAGGACCATGGAGCATCTGCTGGACGAGCTTTGTCGCAGGCTCCTGGGAGCTGAGAGCGACGGTAAATAAAAAACACACCGCGCATAAGACTGCCGTTTTAATCATCTTCACCACAAGCACTTACCTTCTTCTTCAAGGCTCAGAAATCATCCCGATGGTTCTCAGCCATGTCTCCACAAGCTGAGGCCATGCCGACACAGGCAGTTTCGTGCGCCGAAGTTCGAAAGCGTGGCCGCCTTGCGCGTACAGGTGCATCTCTACTGGAACGCCGGCGTTCTTCAAGCCAACATAGCAGGCAAGCGCCTGGTTGACGCCGTCGACGTTGTCGTCTTCGTTCTGCAGCAGGAAGGTGGGCGGCGTCTGGCTGGTGATAGGTATCTCGGGGTTCAATCCAAGCTGTGGGTCGGCATTCGCTGGATAGGGAACCACAAACTTCCTGGTCCCTTGCTTGGCATCCCACTCGGCTGCGGAGATGGATAGATGGCCGGGATAGACCGCCACCGCAAAGTCCGGGCGGCAGCTTTCCTTGTCCGCTGCATCGACGGCCGGATACAGCCGCTGCGCGAAGTGAGTGCTTATCGCCGCAACCATGTGCCCGCCCGCCGAAAACCCAAGCACGCCGATCTTATGCGGGTCGATGTGCCAATCCGCCGCATGGAGGCGCACCAGCCCCACCGTCCGCTGCGCATCTTCGAGCGCCATGGGCGACTCCGGGTATGGGCCCGACTTGGGATACTCCCCTACGTCGGTTACGCGATACTTCAGCAGCACGCAGGTGATGCCTTTGGACGTCAGCCAGTCGCAGACCTCTGTGCCTTCGAGGTCGATGGCGAGAATCTGGTAGCCACCGCCCGGAAACACAACCACCGCAATGCCTGTGTTCTTTCCCTGCGGCGAGTAGACCGTCATGGTTGGGCGTGAGACGTTGTTGAGGTAGACCCACGGCCTGCCGGCGACTAGGTCCTTCGTGTCCGTGTTTATTGTCTCCGGTCCCGCAACGGGATGCGCATCGGGGATTACTCCGAGCCAGATGGGGATTTGCGTGCGTCCCGGCGATGGCTGCCAGATGGGCACCTGCGCGTTTAGACTGCCAAACGCAAGCACAAGACAGAGCGCAACGAGCCAAGGCTTCATCACTACCCCCAGAGGCAGGATAGAGCAGCGCGAAGAGCGATGCTCACGGGGAACCTTCGTGCGCACTGGAGTGAGATGTAGCCTTCACAGAAGGCCCTGATACGAAAGTCGCCGTTCGGCCACATTCTTGCCTGGATCATGTCTTCAGGGCAATTGAACACCTTCAATGACCTCACTAAGACTTCCATCGAATTGGATGATGGCAAGATTTATCCTCTGGTTCCGTTCAACCTGGATCACCAACTGCGGCTTCCGATCAACATCGTGAAGTGAGGGATGTTGCGGAGGCGATTCACGATCTCCCATTACGGGAAGATACGCTCTGTTTCTTCAACATCGGAGAGTTGGAGTGGGCGCAGGATGAGGCGCTTGGTTTCGAGGGGGACGATCATTGCTCATACGATAACAAAGGCTTGTCGGGCAGGAATGGCTTGGCGAAGGCAAACAAACAGCAGATCCCCTTCGGGGATGACAACCAGAAAGGCAAGGGCAAAAACGGGAGAGCCAGCGGCTGGGATGTCGGCTGCTGGCTCTGTGTGGATGTACCGTTCCAGTTATGCGTGCTGCGAAGAGTAACGCAGATTCCCTTCGGGAGTGACAACAAAGAAAGGCAACAGCAGATTCCCTTCGGGAATGACAACCAGAAAGGCGAGGGCAAAGACGGATAGAGGGTTGGCTTTGCGCTAGCTCTTCTTTGCTGTCTTGGCGGTGGCGAAGCGTTTGTTGACTTCGGCCCAGTTGACGGTGTTCCACCAGGCGGCGAGGTAGTCGGGGCGCTTGTTCTGGTATTTGAGGTAGTAGGCGTGCTCCCAGACGTCGTTGCCGAGGATGGGGTAGTGGCCCTGGGAGAGGGGGTTGTCCTGGTTGGGGGTGGTGAGGATCTTGAGCTTGCCGCCGGCATTCGCAGACTTATCCAGGACGAGCCAGCCCCAGCCGGAGCCGAACTGCTTGGCCGTGGTCTCGTTGAACTGCTTCTTGAAGTCTTCGAAGGAGCCGAAGTCGGACTTGATCTGGGCGGCGATGTCGCCGTCGGGCTCGCCGCCGCCGCCCGGCTTCATGATCTGCCAGAACATGGTGTGGTTGACGTGGCCGCCGCCGTTGTTCTGGACGACCTTGCGGACGTCCTCCGGGATGCCGGGGAGGTCCTTGAGGAGGTCTTCGGGGGTCTTCTTGCCGAGTTCGGGGTGCTTTTCGACGGCGCCGTTGAGGTTGGTGACGTAGGTCTGGTGGTGCTTGTCGTGGTGGAGCTTCATGGTCTGCTCGTCGATGTGGGGCTCGAGGGCGGCGTAGTCGTAGGGCAGCGGCGGTAGTTCAAAGGCCATAGTGTTTCTCCTGTCGTACTTTGGGTTGTGGCAGCCAGGAGGATCCTGACCGGTTCAGTGATTGAGATGCCATGATGGCGGGGCGCGATGCACTTGTCGGGATGGCAGCGACGATATGGCGGACAGCGGAGGTTTGTGGAAGGGGAAGGAGATCGGTCGAGCTTCGCTCAATGCCATATCACAAATCGAGATATGGGGCACCCAGGCTTTCGGAACCGATTCCCGCAAGGAGCCGTACTAAACTTGACCGAACTTTACGGAGGACTACTTGGGTGTGCTTCTGACCGCTGCGGCACTTGGAGCGATGTGCCTGCTCCTCTGTCTCCCTGGTCTAAAGACTCGCCGTGGCCGGAGTTACGTGCTGCTTAGCGTTCTCTTTGTCACCATGCTCACGACTTCAACCGATCTTCGACGAGTGTTTCCGTGGATACCTAGAATTCCCGGCCAATACAACTGGACCGGTAAACTTTTGGAACTCTGCGTCAGTCTCGTTGTACTGGCTCTGCTCATTCGGTTCAGAGGTTGGCGCCGGGAGGAGTTCGGTCTGCGGCTCTCATTCAACGCCGGAACGGGTATTGATGTTCTTCGCTTTCTCGTTCCGATACTTCTGCTAGAGACAATCGCCCTGTGGTTCTTGATTCCGGGAGAGATGCCCAGGTTTGAAGATCATTTGTTTCAGCTTACCGCCCCTGGAGTAACGGAAGAGCTAGCGTTTCGCGGGGTACTGCTTGCCCTATTGGACCGGGCATTTCTCGGACGCGTACGCGTCGTCGGGGCCGAGCTTGGGTGGGGCGCGGTTGTGACTTCCGTTCTCTTCGGACTTTGGCACGGGTTAGATGTCAACTCACATTTCAAGGTGTCGCTGGATATCGCCCCAATGGTGATCCCGATGCTTGGCGGCTTTGTCCTCGCATGGTGCAGAGCTCGAAGCGGAAGTCTACTGCTACCGATTCTGGCTCATTCCGGAATGAACGAGATTGCCAATTTGATCGCTCTCATAAAAGCTCCAGCTTCGAAGATGTCGATCCCGCAGTAGCGCGGCAGGGGGGTTGCTTACGTTTCTTTGGAGAGTCGGAGTATCCGTTTGCGGGTTTTGCGCTCTAATACTTGCAATGAATGATCTGACTGCTACGTATCGCTGGCTGGAAGACGATGGGGCCGCCTTTGGCGCGCCGGGGTTTGAACCGCGCTGGACCTCGAGCCAGAAAGACGCGGTGTCGACGGCGTATTCGGCCTCAAGCCGGGTGTGGTTCACGGTGTCGCACGGGACGCTGAACGAGATTTACTACCCGACGATCGACCGGCCGCAGACGCGCGACATGGAGCTGTTGTTCACCGACGGCGAGACGTTCGTGCATGAGGAGAAGCGGCACTTCGCGTGGGACTTTCATTACATCAACGATTGCGCGCCGGCGGTGCGGGTGTCGGCGAGCGATCTCGATGGGCGGTATAGGGTGACCAAGGAGTTCATCACCGATCCGCATCATCCGGTGGTGCTGATGAATGTGAAGTTGGAGGGGGACGAGGAGGTGTTGGCGCGGCTGAAGTGCTATGCGCTGCTGGCGCCGCATTTGAACGGCGGGGGGGCGGGCAATTCGGCGCGGTCGGTGGACGTGGCGGGAAGGCGCTGCCTGCTGGCGTGGAAGGGGGAGACGTCGCTGGTGATGGGGGCGGACTGCGGGTTTGTGCGGTCTTCGTGCGGATTTGTGGGGTCGAGCGACGGGTTTCAGAATTTGTGCAAGGACCTGCGGATGAGTTGGCAGTTCGGGCAGGCGCTGGATGGCAATATCGCGGTGATGGGGGAGATCGACCTGACGCGGCATCGTGAGTTCACGATTGCGATCTCGTTCGGCGATGGGCACCATGCGGCGATTGCGCAGATGATGCAGACGCTGGCGACGCCGTATGCGGACCATCAGGCGAGATTTCTGCTGCAGTGGAGCCGGTCGGGGATGCCGGAGAAGCTGGCCTCGGCGGCGAAGGATGGGAGCCGGCTGATGCGGATCAGCCAGAATGTGCTGCTGACGCATGAGGACAAGACGTTTTCGGGGGCGTTTATTGCGTCGGCGTCGATTCCGTGGGGCGCGTCGAAGGGGGATTCGGACATAGGCGGGTATCACCTGGTGTGGACGCGCGACATGGTGCAGACGGCGACGGCGCTGCTGGCGTGCGGCCGGACGGATACGGCGCTGCGGGCGCTGGTGTATTTGGCGTGCACGCAGCAGCCGGATGGGAGTTTTGCGCAGAACTTCTGGATCGATGGGACGCCGTACTGGACGGGGATTCAGCTCGATGAGGTGGCGTATCCGATCATGCTGGCGTGGCGGCTGTGGAAGCAGGGCGGGCTGCGGGACTTCGATGTGTTTCCGTTTGTGGAGCGGGCGGCGGGATTTCTGGTGCGGTACGCTCCGCTGACCCAGCAGGAGCGATGGGAGGAGGCGGCGGGGTATTCGCCTTCGACGCTGGCGGCGGTGATCTCGGGTCTGCTGTGCGCGGCCGATATTGCACGGGACCGGGAGGCGCTGGAGCTGGCGGGATTTCTGGAGGTGTTCGCGGATTGGCTCGAAGAGCATCTGGATGAGTGGACGACGACGACCGAGGGCGTGCTGCTGGGGGAGGTGAAGCATCACTATATGCGGATTCGGCCGCCGGCCGCGGGGGAGCCGTTCCACGATGATTCGGTGCCGGAGGGGATGTTCCGGATCAACAACCGGGAGCCCGGGGAGCAGGCGGTGTTCGAGGCGCGGGCGGTGATCGATGGCGGGTTTCTGGAGCTGGTGCGGTATGGGATTCGGCGGCCGGAGGATCCGCTGATCGTGAACTCGCTGAAGGTGGTGGACGCGGTGCTGAAGATCGAGACGCCGTTTGGGGATTGCTGGCGGCGGTACAACCATGACGGGTATGGGGAGAAGAAGGATGGCAGCTCCTTCAATGGATCGGGGCAAGGGCGGGCGTGGCCGATTCTGACGGGCGAGCGGGCGCACTATGAGCTTGCTGCGGGAGCCGATTACGGCAGGCATGTTCGGGCGATCGAGCGGTTCAGCTCGGTGGGCGGCATGCTGCCGGAGCAGGTGTGGGACTATGCGGACCTGCCGGCAAAGGGGATGTATCTGGGGCGGTCGGCGGGTTCGGCGCAGCCTCTGGTGTGGGCGCATGCGGAGTATCTAAAGCTGCTGCGGTCGGCGGCCGATGGGAGGGTGTTCGACCGGATCGACGTGGTGGCGGAGCGGTATGGAGTGGAGGAGGGGAAGCGGACTTTCAAGAATCACCGGGAGATTTTCAATCTGAGCCGTCAAGTGGCGGAGGTGCCTGCTGGGTACACGCTGCGGATTGTGGATCCGGTGCAATTTCGCGTGGTGTACAGCTTCGATGACTGGAGGACGGTGGAGACGAAGGAGTCTGCCATGGTCGGCATCGTGGGAGCGTATGTGGATATAGCGACGGCGGCGGAGCAGACGGGCAGCATCGTGTTTACGTTGATGTGGGCGGGGGAGCAGGGAGACCGCTGGCTGGGAAGGAATATTGCGGTATCGATTACGCCGGCGGCGAAGTGAGAGCGCGGCGAGTTGGGCAGCCGGGGGTGCGGCTTGTACACTGGGGTGGATCGACCCGCGCGATTGAACTTACCTGTACCTCGACGGGAAGAACAGCAGATCTCCTGCGGGATGACAACAAGAAAAGCAAGTGCAGCGACTGGTCAACGATGTCCGCCTCGTCTTACAGGCTAGAAAATTTCAGTGTCGCTCGCGTGCGGCGCATTCAACAGAAAAGGGTAGAAGAGCATGAGTGAAGAGCAGGATCTGGATCAGCTATCGATTAACGCGCTGCGGTTTCTGGCCGTGGATCAGGTGGAAAAGGCGAAGAATGGGCACCCCGGGGCGCCGCTGGGATGTGCGCCGATTGCGTATCTGCTGTATCACAAGTTCATGAAGCATGATCCGTCGGACCCGAAGTGGTCGGATCGCGACCGATTTGTCTTGTCGAACGGGCATGCTTCAGCGCTGCTCTATGGGGCACTGCACCTGTCGGGATATGACCTGCCGATGGAGCAGTTGAAGCAGTTTCGCGAGTGGGGCTCGCATACGCCGGGGCATCCGGAGTACGGCGAGGCGCCGGGTGTGGAGGTGACGACGGGACCGCTGGGGCAGGGGCTTGGCATGGCGGTGGGCATGGCGATTGCGGAGAAGCACCTGGCGGCGGTGTACAACCATGACAACCACACGCCGGTGGACCACCACACGTATGTGCTGTGCGGGGACGGGGATTTGATGGAGGGGCTGTCGCATGAGGCTTCGTCGCTGGCCGGAACGTTGAAGCTGGGCAAGCTGATTGTGCTGTACGACGACAATCATATTTCGCTGGATGGGCCGACGGATCTGTCATTTACGGAAGATGTCTCGAAGCGGTTTGAGGCATATCACTGGCATGTGCAGCATGTGGCGGATGGGAACGACCTGAAGGCGCTTGAGGCGGCGATTGAGGCGGCGAAGGCGGAGACGGCGCGGCCGTCGATGATTCGCGTGCGGACGGTGATCGGCTATGGCAGCCCGAAGGCGGGAACCAAGGCGGTGCATGGCGAGGCGCTGGGGCCGGAGGCGACCAAAGAGACGAAGAAGAACCTGGGCTGGCCGGAGGACAAGAGCTTCTATGTGCCCGAGGAGGCGGCGAAGAACTGGGGCACGGTCGTCGAGCGCGGCAAGAAGGCGCATGCGGAATGGCAGAAGAAATACGAGGAGTACAGCAAGGCGTATCCGGAGAAGGCGGCGGAGTTCGACCGCACGACGGCGATGAAGCTGGCGGAGGGATGGGAGAAGGCGCTGCCGGTATTTCCCGCGGGCAAGGACGCGAAGCCGATTGCGACGCGCAATGCCGGGCAGCAGGTGATGAATGCGATCGCGGAGGCGGTGCCGGAGCTGTTTGGCGGGGCTGCCGACCTGACGAGCTCGACGAAGACGATCTTTGCGAAGTCGAACAACTTTCATCTCGATCCGGCAGGGCGCAATGTGTACTTCGGGGTGCGCGAGTTTGGGATGATGGCGGCGGTGAACGGGATGGCGGCGCACGGCGGCCTGATTCCGTTCGGGTCGACGTTCTTCACGTTTTCCGACTATTGCCGGTCAGCCATCCGGATGGGTGCGCTGATGAGCGTGCACTCGCTGTACGTTTTCACGCATGATTCGATCGGATTGGGCGCGGATGGACCAACGCACCAGCCGGTGGAGCACTTGATGAGCCTGCGGGCGATTCCGCAGTTGACCGATTTTCGCCCGGCGGATGCGAACGAGACCTCGGCCTGCTGGCGGCTGATGCTGGAGCGGAAGAGTGCAAGCTTCATGGCGCTGTCGCGGCAGGACCTGCCGGTGCTGGACGCGGCGAAGTACAAGATCGCCGAGGGCGTGACGCGTGGGGCGTATGCGCTCGATGACTCGGGCAAGGACATCCTTCTGATTGCGACGGGCTCGGAGGTTTCGCTGGTGCTGGAGGCGGCGGAGAAGCTGAAGGCGGAGGGGATTGCGGCTTCGGTGGTATCGATGCCGAGCTTCAAGATCTATGACGAGCAGGACGACGCGTACAAGGCGAAGCTGATGCCCGAGAGTATGCCGAAGCTGGCGGTCGAAGCGGGCGCGACGATGGGCTGGTGGAAGTATGTCGGGCATAACGGCGGGATCATCGGCGTGGATCACTTCGGCGCGTCGGCTCCCGGGCCGGTGGTGCTTGAGAAGTTCGGCATCAGTGTGGCGCACGTCGTCGAAGAGGCCAAGAAGCTGGTGAAAAGGTAGGCGGACCGAGCGCGACAGGAGCCGCATGAGCGAGCCGATGACTCAGGATGAAGCGAAGCGGATGGCGGCCCGGCGCGCTCTGGAGTTTGTCGAGGACGGGATGCTGCTGGGACTGGGTAGCGGGACGACGGCGGCGATGTTCATCGAGGAGCTGGGCGCGCGGGTGAAGCAGGGTCTGCGGGTGCGCGGGATTGCGACGTCGGAGGAGAGCCGGCAACTGGCGGAGTCACTTTCGATTCCGATGACAACGTTTGAAGAGTCGCCGGTGCTCGACCTTGATGTCGATGGGGCTGATGAGATCGGGCCTGGACTGGCGCTGATCAAGGGCGGCGGCGGCGCGATGCTGCGGGAGAAGATTGTGGCGAGCGCGGCGCGGCGGTTCATCGTGATTGCCGATGCAAAGAAGCTGGTGCGACGGCTGGGACGCTTCCCTCTCCCGGTGGAGGTGATCCAGATGGCGCTGCCGGTGGTCGGCCGCAAGCTGGAGGCCTTGGCGCTGGCTCCGAGGCTTCGGCATCATGCGGATGGATCGAGGTACATCACGGACGAAGGCAACTACATTCTGGACTGTTCGTGCGGGCTGATTCTGGATCCTGCGGCGACGGCGGCGCAGATTCGCGGGATCGCGGGCATTGTGGAGCATGGGTTATTTTTGGGGATGGCGTCGCTCGCCCTGGTTGCAAGTGAACGAGGCGTGGTGGAGGTCGAGCGCCTGTATGACGCTCGCCACGCGGAGATGGTGGCAAGTCTTGCATCGTAGAGGTGTCTTGTGGAGTCCTATTGCTGCAAGACTGCCTGCCGTTTCGCTTACAGGATAGGTGCAGCCGTAAGAGGAACAGCAGATCCTCTTCGAGGATGACGACAAGAAAAGCAAGTGCGCCAACATCTGGACGCGCTTATGAGATGGTGAGAGGCGGAGAGGTGGAGAGATGGCGACGATGACGAGTACCGTACCAGCGGCAGTTCAGCAGCCGGAGCGCACGCCCGACCCGTGCATAGTGGTGATCTTCGGGGCGTCGGGCGATTTGACCAAGCGCAAGCTGCTGCCGGCGCTGTATCACCTGGATCAGTCGGGGCTGCTGCCGAAGGATTTTGCCGTGGTCGGGGTAGCGCGGCGGCCTTTGGAGAACAGCTTTGCGCCGGATATGAAAGATGGGATCATCAGCGGCGGCGGCGTCGAGAAGGATGACGCGAAGCTAGATCCGTTTGTGGAGCGGATTCAGTACCACGCGATGAACTTCGACGATGCGTCCGGGTACGACGCGCTGAAGAAGGTTCTGGCTGGGATCGATGAGAAGTTCGGGACCAAGGGGAACCGGCTGTTCTATCTGGCGACGGCGCCGGAGTATTTTTCGGACATCATCAAGTATCTTGGCGACCATGGCATGGCCAAGCCAGCCGAGAGCGAAGAGGGCGGCGCGAAGAGCTGGGTACGGACGATCATCGAGAAGCCGTTCGGCCATGATCTCGAGTCGGCGAAGGCGCTGAACGACGAGGTGAACAAGGTGTTCGGCGAAGATCAGATCTTTCGCATCGATCATTATCTCGGCAAGGAGACGGTGCAGAACATCCTCGTGTTCCGATTTGCGAATGGGATCTTTGAGAATGTGTGGAATCGCAACTACATCGACCATGTGGAGATTACGGCGGCCGAGAGCATCGGCATCGAGGGGCGTGGGCCGTTCTATGAGACGGCAGGCGCGCTGCGCGATGTGGTGCAGAACCATGTGATGGAGCTGCTGAGCTTTGTGGCGATGGAGCCGCCGATCTCGTTTGCGTCGGACGCGGTGCGCGCGGAGAAGGTGAAGGTGTGGAAGGCGATTCAACCGATTCATCCGGCCGATACAGTACGCGGTCAGTATGGCGCCGGCACGGTCGACGGCAAGCAGGTGCTGGGATATCGGCAGGAGGACCGGGTGCATCCGCGATCGCAGACCGAGACCTATGCGGCGCTGCGGCTGGAGATTGAGAACTGGCGCTGGGCCGGAGTTCCGTTTTATATTCGCGCGGGCAAGCGGCTGGCGCGGCGGGTGACCGAGATCTCGATCCAGTTCAAGCTGCCGCCGCAGCTGCTGTTCAAAGACGCACAGAAGAAGGGCGGCGGCGAGGGCATCAAGCCGAATGTGCTCTCGATGCGTATTCAGCCGGATGAAGGAATTACGCTGCAGTTTGGCGCAAAGGTGCCCGGGCCGAAGATGAATATCAGCAAGGTGGATATGGACTTCAGCTATGCGGAGGCGTTCGGCAAGTCGTCGGCGAACGGGTATGAGCGGCTGCTGCTCGACGCCATGCTGGGCGATGCGACGCTGTTTGCGCATCGCGATGGGGTGGAGGCGACGTGGTCGCTGATGACGCCGATTCTCGAGGCGTGGGCGAAGGATCCGGTTAGGGATTTGCCGAACTATGCGGCCGGCACGTGGGGTCCGGCGGCAGCGGATGCGATGCTGAAGACCGATGGCCGGAAGTGGCGGAAGCTGTGAGCTCGGAGATGACGCGTGCATCGGAGCAAAAGCGGAATGCGGGGATTTCTCCACTCCGCCACGCGATAAGACCGCGTGGCTTCGGTCGAAATGACGAGGAGTGGTAAGTCCCACAATGAAGACAAAGTTAGAGATGCAAGGAGACGGAATAGTATGCCGCGTCCTGTGACGGTGACGTATCGCATATTGGCCACGCCGGCTGCCACGGCTGAGGCCGCAGCAGAGTTGTTTGCGGATGCGGTGGTGAAGGCGGCGCAGGCTCGGGGGGTGGCTCGGGTTGCAATCTCGGGCGGCACGACACCGAAGGCGATGTTTGCCTTGTTGGCTGACGCCTCGCAGCCATTTGCGAAGCAGGTTCCCTGGGACAAGCTGGAGCTGTTCTGGGTGGATGAGCGGTGTGTGCCGCCGGATGATGCGGAGTCGAACTACAGGATGACGCGCGAGGCGCTGCTGTCGAAGGTTCCGCTGGCGGCCGAGCGGGTGCATCGGATGGAGGGCGAGTTGGAGCCGGAGGTCGCGGCGGCTCGATACGAGGCGGCGATCCGGAATGGGTTCAAGCTCGAGGGCGCGGAGACGCCGACGTTCGACCTGGTGCTGCTGGGGATGGGAGACGATGGGCATACGGCTTCGCTGTTTCCGCATACGGAGGCGCTCGATGAGATGAGCCACATCGTGGTGGCGAACTATGTTCCGCAGAAGGACACGTGGCGGATCACGTTGACCTGGCCGGTGATCAATCAGGCACGGCAGGTTGCTTTTCTGATTGAAGGCGCGGGTAAGGCGCAGGTGCTGCACGATGTGCTGCTGGGGGCGTATGAGCCGGAGAGGTACCCTTCGCAGATCATTCGACCGGCAAGCAGGCGGCTGACGTTCTTGCTCGATGCAGCCGCAGCGGCTAAGCTGCCAAAACCGGAGGATTCGAACTCGACCGGTACTCTGGAGCTCGGCTAGATGATTCTTGCGGGAGATGTGGGGGGGACCAAGGTCCACCTGGCGCTGTACAGCTTTACCGATGGACGGTTGCAGCCGATCCGCGACCAGAAGTTTCCAGCGCACGAGTTTGCCTGTCTCGACGACGTAGTAAAGAAGTTTCTGGGCACGGGAGAAGGCAGTCAGGGCGAGGGCCGCCAGGGTGAGATTTTGGCGGCGTGCTTCGGATGTCCGGGACCGGTGCGCGACGGGCGGCTGAAGCTGACCAATCTGCCGTGGATGCTGGACACGCGGGATCTGGTGAAGTCGCTGGGGATTCCGCATATCTCGCTGATCAACGACCTGGAGGCGAACGGGTATGGGATTCCCGAGCTTCGGCCGGAGAGCTTGTTCACGCTGCATGCGGGCGCTCCGGAGGCGGAGGGGCACGGGGGGTTGATGGCGGCGGGAACGGGGCTGGGCGAGGCCCTACTGATCTGGGATGGAGCCAAACATCGTCCGATTGCGTCCGAGGGCGGCCATGGCGACTTTGCGGCGCGCAACGACCGCGAGATTGCGCTGCTCGAATACCTGCGCGGGACGCTGAAGGGGCGGGTGAGCTGGGAGCGGGTGGTTTCGGGCATCGGGATCAAGAATGTGTACGCCTTCTTGCGCGATGTGGAGAAGATTCATGAGCCGGAATGGCTGCACGAGCGGATGGCGACCGAAGATCCGAACGCGGTCATTGGGCAGTGCGCGGAGGACGGGTCGAGCTCCCTATGTTTTGAGACGATGAAGATCTTCGCGGCGGCGTATGGGGCCGAGGCAGGCAATATCGCGCTGAAGGTGCTGGCGACGGGCGGGATGTACCTGGGCGGCGGCATTGCGCCGAAGATCCTGAAGACGCTGGAGAATGGCGCGTTCCTGCAGGCGTTTCTGGATAAGGGACGGCTGTCGCCGCTGCTGGAGTCGATCCCGGTGCGGGTGATTCTGGATGACACGTGTGCGCTGCTGGGGGCGGCGGCCTATGCGGAGGCGCGCGCGTCGGAGATGTCGGGGCACTCCGAGCGGGCCGACTCGGTAGCCGTGGCGCGGTCGGCGGATGGCGCGCTTGCTTAGAGTCGAGGACGGGATGGAACGACGCTCGTCCGTACCTGGTGATGCGCAGGGTGACCTTGCGGCGCAGGGCACTCGGTACGATGGCGGCAGCGTCTCCGGCGCTGCGGAGTCTGCGGAGTCCGAGGCGGGCGCAGCGCTGGATTTCTCGCGGCGCGCGCAGCTGCAGGAGATGATGGATCAGCCGTGCAGTTTCGACGAGCTGCGCGCCTGCCTGCATGACATTGCCCGCGTGAACCAGCTTACGTTGGCGTACCGGCCGACTCTGTCGTGGCTGGCGACTGTGGTTCCATCGCGGCCGGAGCGAGCGGAACCGCTGCGCATCGTGGATGTGGGGTGCGGATACGGGGATACGCTGCGTGCGGTCGCGGCTTGGGCCTCGCGGCAGGGCATCCCTGTGCGACTTACCGGGATTGACCTGAACCCGCATGCGATTCGGGCAGCGAGGGAGGCGACTCCGGCCTCACAGAAGGTTAATTGGCAGGTGGGCGACGCTCTTTCGGGCAGCCTTGGGGCGGGTACGGATGTCGTAATCAGCTCGCTGCTGACGCACCATCTGGCGGATGCGGAGATTGTCCGTTTTTTGCGCTGGATGGAGGCGACCGCGCAGGTGGGTTGGTTCGTGAACGACCTTCACCGGCAGCCGCTGCCCTATCATCTATTTCGCGTCTGGACGCGGGTGACGACCTGGCACCGCTTCGTCAAGCATGACGGTCCTGTATCCATTCGGCGCAGCTTTGTTGCTGCGGACTGGCAGGAGTTGTGTCTCGCTGCGGGATTAGCTGGTCAGCCGGTCAGCATCAAGGCATTTCGGCCGGCGCGGCTTTGCGTGGGACGCAGGAAGTAAGCGGATCGGCGGCTTTCGCTCGGCGTAGTTCGAAAGTAATCACTTTAAAGTGTGAGGAGAAGTGTGAGGAAAGGATGCCTGTAAGTCAGGCTAATCCGTGCAGATGCGTCCCTTTTGGCGAACGAAAGTGTTAGAAAGTCCACATGGATTCTTCGTTGACAACACACTGCAGTAACGATAGATTCCCAATTGAGGACACATATGAAGAAAACCAGTCTTTCCCTTCTTGGCATCGCTCTTCTCTTTACTGTTGCCCTCCCGGCTTTCGGCCAACCCGGCTGTATCAACTCCCCTGAAAACCCCACTGCGATCCTGGGCGTGGTAGGAACCGCGGGCGCCCTGTTCGTGTCCGTTCGCGCTCGCATGAGAGCACGCCGCAACTCCCCTAAATAACCGAGCGGAAGCATCGACTGGCCGCTCCCGGCGGCGGCACTGAACACAACCTGTATGTCAACACTTCCGGCATCGTCCGAAGCTGGATCGTTCGAAGCAAGTGCGTCGTTCCGGCTTCGCTGCCGGCAGGCTGCGGCTTTGGCTGCCCTGCTTTCGATTGTCGGCGTCGTGACGATCTGGCCGGTGTCCAGGGCGATGTGGACCCTGTGGACGACGGATGCCCTGCGATCGGTGGGTATGTTCGTGCCACTGATCAGCCTGGTTCTCATCCTTCGTGTCTGGCGGTCGCTGGGCTGGGAGATGGACGGGACGTGGTGGGGACTCGTTCTTCTGGCTGCGACCTCGGTCCTGGTGTATGTGCGCCAACAGGCCGTCATGGTGTTCGTCTTCTCGCCGGAGTGGTCGTTCTACATTCCTCCGCATCGCCTTGTCGCGTTCGCGTATGGATCCGGCATGGTGCTGTTGTTTGGAGGCACGCGGCTGTTCCGCGCGGCCCTGTTTCCTCTGACGCTGTTGTGCTTTGTCAATGCAACACCGCATGGGTTCAACGTGTTCGTAGACCTGCCTCTGCAGCAGGCCTCGGCGCATGTGGCGCGGGGGTTTGCGATTGCATTAGGACAGAAGCTGACACCCGATCATCTGCGTCTGATGTTTACGCCGGAGTTCGGGATGTTTATTGCGCCGGGCTGCGATGGAATCCGCGGCTCTGTGACGATGGGGCTGATCGCTTTGGTCGCGGGGTATATCTACCGCTTTCGCTGGTATGCGCAGGTTGCGGTAGTCACGAGTGCGGTGCTGCTCGGATATGTCTTCAACCTGGCTCGGCTGTGTACGCTGGTGGTGTATTACATCGTCGCCCTGCACTTCCCCTGGCTGCAGAATAGGGCGGAGATGGGCGATTATGTGATCGGCGCATGCCTCTTCCTGTTCGCCACGATGCTGCTGTTTCAGGCCGTGCATTGGTTGAAGGCGGCGCCCGGGCAAAGCAGGCCGGCTGCGATGGACCAAAGCGCTTTTCCGGATGCGCGGGTGCCGTCGTCCTTCTATGCCCGCTTTGCCGCCGTGCTCGCGCTGGTGTTGTTCAGCGGCTACGGAGCGGCGCATGCCCACACCCAAAACAAGCGTTATGCCGCCGACGTCGTTGCCGACCGGAATGCGCCAGGACAATTCCCACAGCAGATCGGCAAGTATTCCCTGTCGCGCACCTGGAATGAAAACCTGTTTGCGGGTCCGCTGATCTATCATTGGGCGGACTATACCCCGGCTGACGGTGGCCCGCATATCGCTGTCGGCATCTCTCCAGTGATCGGCTCTCATGACACATTGATCTGCCACTCGGCGCGCGGCGAAGATCCGTTGTGGCGGAGTGAGCTTGCCCTGCCGACGTCGAACGGCAGCATTCGATTCTCCGGTGCGTTCTTCAACAATGGCGTTACGCAGTCGCTCGAGGCGACGACGATCTGCAACGGCAGTTCCTGTGGCGAGTACACGAGCGATCGCCCGCATTTAGGTTTCGTGTACAGCAGGCCGACGGCACAGGCCCTGTTCGCACAGAATCGGGAGCGCCCGATTCCAATTCTTTTGAAGGTGGAGACGCTGGACACGACGATTCCCGCTCAGGTGGCGCGAGACGCGATGGTTCAGCAGCTCCGCACGTTTCTGGGTGGAACGGATCTGGACAGCTTGACGCTGCCGTATCGACGATAAGTGCGACTTCCTTTCCCCATTTCGAAGGCTGTTGTGAGATTGAACTCGCGCAGGGTGCAGACGCTGTGCGCCGTGGCGTTGGCCGTCCTCGGCTTCGGCCTAAGCGGGTGCGGCGGCTCCAAGGCCGGCGGTTCTGGCACACCTGCGCCCACGCCGACACCTTCGCCCACGCCGACACCTGCTCCAACGCCTACACCTGCGCCCACGCCGACGCCTACGCCCACTCCGACGCCTACGCCCCCGCCACCTGCCTCCAATCCTGGAGCGGCTTTTGCCGGGAAGGCCATGGCGGGGGTGCAGCCTATTGCCGGAGCGTCGGTTCAACTCTACGCGATGGGGACGACGGGCAACGGTTCGGCCGGTACCGCTTTGTTGAGCGGCGCGTTGACGTCGGACACAAGCGGAAGTTTCACCGTGGCTTCCGGCTACGGGTGTCCGGCCGCCAGCTCACAACTCTATGTTGTGGTTCGGGGAGGCCAGGTTGGCAAGGCTTCGAGCAATGCGGCCATCGCCTTGATCGCACCGATCGGACAGTGCAATCAGGTGAATGGATCGGCGCAGTTTGTGGTGAATGAAGTGACCACGGCCGCAACGGTATGGGGACTGGCGCAGTTTCTCAGCGCAGGCGGCAATGCGGGAGCCACCGAAAGCAATGCGCAGGGCCTGGGGAATGCGGTCGCCACCGTGGCGAGCCTCGTGAATCTGACCACGGGTACATCGCCAGGAGCAGCCTTTCCGGCGAATGGAACCTCGCCCGCAGCGAAGATCGACAGCCTGGCGAATCTGCTGAACAGCTGCACGGCCGCAGCCTCGGGGTCCGGTTGCAGTTCGCTGTTCACGGCGTCGACGCCAACGGGAGCAAGTGCGCCGAGCGACACGCTTGACGCTGCGCTGAACATCGTCCGTAATCCCGCAAGCAACATCGCGACGATCTACGCGCAAGCGGCGGCGAATGCAGTCTTTCAACCTGCGCTCTCCTCTGCTCCATCGGATTGGACGCTGTTTGTCGACTTCAGCGGCGCAGGGATGAGCTCGCCCTCGGGAGTTGGCGTCGACGGGAGCGGGAATATCTGGGTTGCAAGCTATTTCAGCGCAGTTTCGGAGTTCTCCCCTACCGGTGCTCCTATGTATCCGTCCGGCATTACCTCGGGCGGACTGCTGGATTCATATGGACTGGCAATCGACGGCGAGGAAAATGTATGGGTCCCGAACGAGGGGAGCCCGGCAGTGAATAACAATCTAGGCAGCGTCGCCGTTCTGAACTCCAGCGGGCAACCGGTCTCAGGCACGACTGGTTTTTCGAGCGGGGGTCTCGACTATCCGGTCGCGATTGCGATCGATCCTACCGATGGGAACGCATGGATAGTGAACAATGGCAACTCAAGCCTTACGTTATTGTCGAGCAGCGGGCAGCCGCTTTCGGGTGCAGGCGGATACGCTTCAAAGCAGCTGCTGTTTCCAGTCGCGGTCGCGGTTGACGCCAGCCATAACGCGTGGGTGGCGAATATCAGCGGAACGAACGTGACGAAGGTATCGCCGGATGGCAGCCAGGTCACCAACTATCCTTGCTGCATGAGCGCCGGGGGCCTGGCGATCGATCAGCGCGGGGATGTCTGGGTGGCTGACTTTTACGGCGACAGCGTCGACCTTCTGTCGAGCAGCGGAAGCGTGATCTCGAGCGGATACAACGACAATAAGGCAAGCATCTATCATCCGCAAGGCATCGCGGTTGATGGCTCGGGGACGGTCTGGGTCGCGAATTTTCTTGGGAACTCGATCACAGAGCTGGCGGGTTCGGCTGCTGCTGTGCCGGGACAGATCCTTTCGCCGGCGCCGGGATACGCGAAGGATGCATCGTTGCTGAAGGCTTACGCCCTTGCGATTGATGCAAGCGGCAATGTGTGGGTGACAAACTTCGGCAGTAATACGCTGACTGAGGTGATCGGGCTGGCGGCCCCGGTAAAGACCCCGCAGTTGGGGCCTGTGCAGAGCCCGTAGGGATTACTGGCTTACGCAAAGGCGAATGCGGAGATTTCTCCGCTCCGCCGCGCGATGAGACCGCGCGACTTCGGTCGAAATGACGACTTCCTGGAAGTTTATAAACGGTGCTCAGGGCTTGATGGTCAGCATGACGACGCCGTGGCTGGGGACCTCGGACGTGTAGCCGCCTGTCTGCCTGGGGAGATCGGTGGCGCTCCAGAGGTTACGCACGGAGGCTGAGAGAGCGGCGGGATAGCCGATATCGGTCCAGTCGACTGTGATCTTTGCCGGAACCGGCCCGAGGTTGACCAGTGCGACGGCCCGTCCGCCGTCGTGGAGCTGCTTGGACCAGACCCGCAGCTCGCCGTCTTTCTTCACTCTTCGACCCTGCTGGCCGAGCGTGTCCTGATCGATGGCGATCACTTCCCGGTTGAGGAGAATTTCCCTGGTCTCGGGGGTCATATGGAGGATGTCATTGCCGGCCAGCAGAGGCGCCGAGAAGATCGCCCACATGCTGAAGTGGGTGCGATACTCCTCCTGGGTCATGCCGCCGTTGCCGACCTCAAGCATGTCAGGATCGTTCCAGTGGCCGGGTCCGGCGTAAGTTTCGAGTCCGTTCATCTGATCCATGATTTCGACGACGCCGTTGCCGCCCCAAGGCTTCTTGCAGTCCCAGCAGTCCTGAATGTCCTGGGTCGACCGCCACAGATTTCCTACCGGTCCTGCCCACAACCAGGGTTTGGTCGAACCCCACTCGCAGATGCTGAGGACGATGGGACGGCCGGAGGCGGCGAGCGCATTGCGCATGAGCGTGTAGGAAGACTCGCTGTTCTGGCCCGGCAGCGTGTTGCACCAGTCCTCCTTCAGGTAGTCCACACCCCAGTCGGCATACTGTCTGGCGTCCTGGTACTCGTGCCCGATGCTTCCCATGCGCTTGGCGCAGGTCATGGTGCCGACGTCGGTGTAGATGCCGAACTTCAATCCTTTGCCATGGATGTAGTCGCCGAGCGCTTTCATGCCGGAGGGGAAGCGTTTCGGATCGGGCTCGATGTTGCCTGCCGCGTCACGGTCTCCCTGCCAGCAGTCGTCGAGGATGACGTACTGATAGCCGGCGGCCTTCATGCCGTTGCTTGCCATGGCGTCGGCGGTCTGGTGAATGACCTGTTCGTTGAGGCCGTCGCAGCCGAACTTGTTCCAGCTGTTCCAGCCCATGGGAGGCGTCCTGGCGAGGCCGTTGTCCAAAGCTCGTCCGAAGCTCGGA
Organism: Edaphobacter sp.; assembly: GCA_965277545.1. Classification (GTDB taxonomy): domain Bacteria; phylum Acidobacteriota; class Terriglobia; order Terriglobales; family Acidobacteriaceae; genus Edaphobacter. Next base: position 1,892,643 of record OZ255826.1, on the reverse strand, counting down.
GTCATCAGGAACAGGAGTACGACAAAGCGAAGGATTTTCACGAAAGCGCCAGGGCCCATGCAGAGAGTTCCTTTCGAGATAGCCGACTTTTTGGTGCAGGCTACACGGCATTCTAACTGGTGATGGAATACGCTCGATGCTCTCCGACAGAATGATCGACGCAATGCGCGACGTACCTACCAATGGACGATCTGCTTTATCGCTGGCTTAGACGCTTCTCATAGCAAAAGAACCGCAGATCGGGACGGATCTGAAGGCTGATCTCCCCGGCGAAGCCATAGCCGAGTTTCGGAAAGAGTCTTTGCGTCGCTTCGTTCAGCGTGTTGGTGTCGACACGCAATGTGTGAATACCGCGTTCTCGGGCGATCTGCTCAGCCTGGTTCATGAGAGCGATGGCGACGCCGGCTCCGCGCGCGGCGGGATCGACGGCAAGCCGGTGGATGATGATGGCGAGTTCGTCGGGATTGAGGCCGGCCTGGGCGTATTCGACCTCGGGATCCGTGGTGAAGGCCGCGACGCCAGCGATGTTGCCGTCGAGCTCCGCGACCCACAATTGAGAGCGGGCGATGTCCTGCTGAAAGACAAGTTCGTTGGGATAGGCATCATCCCACTGGAGATTTCCAGCAGCGAGCATCTCTGGTACAACGCGGCGCAAGATTGCCATCACAGCGGGAATATCGTTCTGCATCGCGAGCCGAAGTCTCACGGGTTCAGAGTAGCAGCAGGGTGCGCCAGAACGCGCCGAGCTCTTTCTCCGACAGAAGCGTTCTTTCCATTACATGATGCGGAAGCGCTCGCGCATGAGCCGCTGAAAACGCGGGCGCCAGATGAGATCGTAGGCGAGCTCTTTACCGGGGAACATGGCGAGCGCCGCTTTTCTGCTGTCGGCAATCATCTGCGCAGCGTCGTCCACGGTTAGGGAGCTGTCCTGCGCGATGACCTGCATGACCATGTTCATCATCATCTGCAGGCGGCGAATGAGCTTCTGCTCTTCGGCACGCTCCTCCGGGGTGAGGACAATCTCCTCGGCACTCGATTGATTGACATCCACTGGCAGACCTCCGCAGCACGATCATCCACTACCGATTAGACGCTCCTACGAGTTCGCGGATTCGGCCGTCTCTGTCGAGCAGGAATGTCGTCAGGCCGAACTCGTCGGTTCGGTACAGCTTAGTGTGAGCTTCGGCAATTCGTTGAATTACTTCGTAGCGGGGGTGCCCGAAGGTATTCCCCCTGCCGACTGAGACGACGGCATCTTTTGGATGCACGGCGTCGAAGAACGCCTGAGTGGTAGAGGTGCGGCTGCCGTGATGGCCGACCTTCAGCAGAGTTGCGGCAGTGATTCTTCCATGGTCCAGCATGGCGCGCTCGCTGGGAGCTTCGGCATCGCCCTCAAGCAGGACGGACGATTGGCCAAACTGCATGCGCAAGACGAGCGAATCATTGTTCACCGGCTGGTTCGGATTGGCGTAGACCGCCTCAGGAGCGAGCACGGAGATTTGAGTCTCATTCCAGCTCATCTGATCTCCGGCGTGGAAGCGGCGCACTGTCACCCCGAGGCTGTGCGCCTCGGCAAGCAGGTTGCGATACGCTTCGGAGTTCGGGTCGATGCTTACCCAGAGCTCGCGGGGCCTGAAGTTTCGCAGGATCGCGGGCATGCCTCCCATATGGTCGCTGTGGGCATGGCTGAGCGCGAGCACGTCAAGCCGGCGAAATCGACGCGACCACAAGTAGGGCGAGACGACCTCTTCCCCGATGTCAAAGCGGCTGGTCGCCTCCGCGGTTTCCGTAACGCTGCCGACCTGTCCTCCGGCATCGATCAGCATGGTTGCGCCATTGGGAGCGACGACGAAGATCGAGTCGCCCTGGCCGACGTCTACCGCCGTGACTTCGAGGACGTCTGCGGTTGCCTGAGCATGCTCTGGCCAGAGCACGATCAGCACTACGAGCGGGAGGATAGCAGCGGCAGCCCAGGCCCACCTGTCCGAACGCCGCGCGGCCCAGCAGCAGAAGGCCCACGCCACGATGGCGAGCACGGCAACGCCCCACATGGGCGGCGGCACTCGCAGGTCGGCGGCCTGAAGAGCGCTGACATGCCCGATGACACCGGCGATGCCGTGCAGCAACAGGGCGGTGAAGGCGCCTGGAAGCGTCGCCAGCCACGGACTGAGCAGCGAGGCGCAGAAGGTCAAGATGGACAGGGGAGCGAGTACCCCGACCAAGGGTACGCTCAACATATTTGCCGGTACAGCGAACGTGGTGGCGCGATGAAAGTAGAGCGCCATGGGCAGCACCATGACGAGCTCCGCGACGAGTCCCACCAGGGCAAGCTCGAGTGCCCAGAAGACGCCTTGAACCAGGAGAGAAGGCAGAGTTCGGGACCAGCGTCCGAACAGGCGCGCGAATACGCTCTCCCATAGCCGCAGCATAACCCTGAATTGTGCGACGCGGGGCGGTGATGCGGAGTCGATCCACTTGTCCGGGAGCTGCTGCGCGGCTCGCGCGTAGGGGAGAAAGCTGCGCTCGCCGAGGGGAATCGCGATGCCGCCGATGGCGACAATCGCCAGGAAGGTCATCTGGAAGCTCGCCTGAAAGAGTGCATCGGGAGTCCAGACCAGCACCGCCAACGCGGCCGCGCCGAGAGCGTTCATCACGTTGCGATCGCGCGACAGCAGACGGGCGATTAAGAACACCGCGGTCATGAAGAGAGCGCGCTGCACAGGAGAGGCGAAGCCGGTGAGGATGGCGTAAGCGAAGGTGAGCGCAAGGGTGAGCGCAGTGGCCACGCTGTCACGCAGGTGTAAACGGCGCGCCAGCCAGAAGACCAGTCCGGCAAGCAGAGCCACGTGCATTCCGGAGACAACGAACAGATGAAACGATCCTGTGCGTTCGAAGCCGACGCGTTGCGCCTTGTTGAGTCGCGTTCGATCGCCAAACATCATGGCATTCAACATCCCGGCGTCCTTCTGATTGAGGCGCAGGTAGAGCGGCAGGGTTCGGTTGGCTTTCGAGCTGACATAACCCACAACGCGATTCGAGGCCCAGCTTTGCGCTGCGAAGACCTTGCATTGCAGGAGAGCGGCTTGATCCGCACGCGACGCCATAGGCACGGAAGACTCCTGCAGCCGTGCCAGCTTCGAGGCTCGGACGGTTGCGCTGGCCCCAATTCCCTGCTCAAGAAGGTAGTCCGCGTACTGCCATGCGCCGAGGTCGCGGTACCGCTCAGGGATCTTGAGGCGCATGGGGGCCTGCACCCCATCTCCGCATTGCAAGGCGGAGAGCGACAGCAAGGCTCGTGATGTATCCGGCACTGCGCCTTCGGACCGCGCCCGGTCGGCAACTACATTCATGCGGACGCCGCCGGGGGTGGGATTCATCCAGGTGACGTCGGGGGTCACTTCCTCGACCGCATCCACCTGGAGGTCGATCGATAAGGCACCGGCCACAGCGGCTTCTTCTGTCTCTTCTTTCTCAGGCCACCAGCCTGTCTCCTGATCGTGATTGGCATCCTCCGCTTGGGGCGGCAGCGTGCGGACACGCAGGACGCGTCCGCGTACTTGACGGCTGAGTCCGTCGGCGTAAGCAGCTAACGCGCGTTGTGAAGGCGGAAAAGGCTGGAACTCTGCGCACCAGGAGCCCACCGCGATCCAGACAGCTGCCACGGGGAGCAGCGCAACGCGAGGCGAATAGCGAAGCGCCGCGAAGGCAAGCAGAAGCAGCGCTGCCAGCGTGATCAGCAGAACCGCAGCCGGATGCGGGTTGCGGGCCATCACCTCGCCCAAGGCGAACCAGCAAGCAGCGGCTAACAAGGGGGCGCGGCGGAACTCCAGCGCAGGTAGTCGGGCGGCAAATTTCGGCCAGAGTTGAGGGTTGGGCTGGTTGCTTGCCTGGGTCTTCACATCTCCGCCTGCCGACCGTAGTTGCCGCTCGAATCCACGACACCATAACCGCTGCTACTTGCGCAATACCACAACAGTTTCCAGGTGAAAGGTCTGGGGAAACAGGTCGACCACATGCAGTTCGACAATCCTGTATCCAGCTGCGGTCAGACGGTTCAGGTCACGCGCCAGGGTCACCGGATCACACGAGACGTAGGTTATTTCTGGCGCAGCGATTCTCGCCAGAAGGGCACAGACCTCGTCTCCTGCCCCGGCCCGCGGCGGGTCGAGAACGACCAGCGTCGGGCGTTCGCGCTGCAGCACCGCGCCGCGCAGGAAGTTCAGGGTTGTTTGTTCGACGGCTCGCTGGCCTGGTCCTTGGAATGTCCGCATCAAGTCGGCTGCGGCTGTCTCGACGGCAACGACTTGATCGAAGCTACGCGCTAGGACTCGCGAAAAAAGTCCCGCGCCCGCGTAGAGATCCCAGGCGATCAGGCCACGTCGGCCGGTGGTTACGATCGCAACCAGCTGGTCGAGCAGGAAGCGATTTACCTGGAAGAATTTCCCGCGCGTGATCCAGTAATCTTGCCCGGCGACGCGGTAGTTGAGTCCGGCCGCGCCCCATTCCTGCAAGGGACGGTTTCTCTGTGGTCCCCGCTGTCTTGCGGCGGAGGGAAGCAGCGTGGTTCCGGCTCCGATCAATTGCGGGATGATCTTCTGCATGCGGCTGCAGAATTCGTTGAAGCCCGGCTGCTGCCTGGTGACGAGCAAAAGCATCTGCAATCTCTGCTCTTCCTCGTGCTTCTGGGACGAGACGAAGAACTCCACCTCCGCAGCGCTGATGAGCCAGCGGCCTGCGGGAGACCTCTCCTGGGCGATGTGCAGCAGCGCTTCGCATGCGCGCCAGATCAGAGGCGCCGAGATCGGGCACTCGTGGATCGGCAAAAACTTGTTCGACGCGCGGCGGTTGTAGCCCACGCGCAAGTTGCCGTCGACAGATCCCAAGCGAAGGCGCGATCTGTTTCTGTACTCCCACGGATCGCTCGGATGGACTTCGATGTCGGGCAATCCAATCAGCCCGGCGTGTTCCAGCGTGTCGCGCAGGATGGCGCTCTTGATCTGAATCTGCGCAGAGTAGGAGGCGTGCTGATAGTGGCACCCGCCACAGGCGCCGAAGTGGGCACATCCAGGTTCGACACGCTCCGGGGAGGGAGTCAGTACCTGCAGCAGAGACGCCTCGGGCGTTGCGCTCATACTGCCGGTCGGCTCGGCGTCTACGATCTCACCCGGCAGCGTGAATGGGACGAGTGTCGCGTGACCTCGGACTTGCGGCTCGGCTGCATACGCCAGTCCTGCGCCGCCGTACACCATCTCTTCGATCCTCAGCTTCATTCGTGGCCCATATAGAAGAGACTCAAGCGCGGCAGCTTGCAGGCTTCGAGAAGACGCTTCTGCAAGAACTGCTGCTCCACCTGCTTGATCTGGACCGCTTTCATCTTCCCTCGATAGGGTGCGAGCTCGCGGGCCGCCTGCTCCCGCAGAGCCACTAACTCCTCTTCGGATGCTGCTGTCAGCAACGCAGCAAACAACTTTTCCTCGAGCACGGTCAGGGTACGATCCAGGTCTTCGAGCGAGACCCCTGATTCGCTCGAGAGACCTGTCGACAAAGCTCGCAGTCTCCCGGCGATCTCGGAGGCGACGGCGTCCGCTGGAGACTTGAGGACGGCCGCGTCGAGGATCGCGGCATTCTGCTGAAGGTAGCGTTGAATCCGCTGCGCTTCGAATCCTGTCTCGGTAGAAGCTCGAACTTCACTCGATCCCGTCGAAGCTTCGATCGCCGTTTCGACGGCTTCCATCACGCTCTGCGCGCACCACGCGAGACCGTTCACTTTGCGCGGCCTCCGTGAGACCCGGAGCCTCTTTGCGTCGTGCTTGTCGAAGGCAGTGTCGATGCCGCGCAGCACGGCCTCGAGTGGAATGCCGGACTCGCGCCAGGTCTCGATCAGCGCCCAGTCGAGCGTGGAGAGCATCAGGAGCGATCCGCGCCGTTGTTGGAATCGCTCCTCGATCTCGGTGAAGTAGTTGAAGTAGTTCTGCATCCGCTCTTGTAGAAGCATATCGCGCAGGCCGAGAGATTCAGGCTCCGCGCTTCCGGCGGTCCTGATTGCGTTCGTAGATCAGTCGTAGGCCGGTCAAGGTCAGGTTGTCGTCCACCGTGCCGATGTACTTCGATCCGCTTGCGATGAGCTTCGCCAGGCCGCCTGTGGCGACGGTCTTGGTGTCCGGTCCCATCTCGCCGATCATGCGCTCGAGGATGCCGTCGACCAAGCCGATGTAGCCGTAGTAGAGGCCAATCTGGATGTTGTCGACGGTGCCGGTGCCGATCACCTTCGCGGGCTTTTTAATTTCGATGCGCTGCAGGCGGGCGGCCCTTGAAAACAGCGCCTCGGCGGAGATGCCCAAACCGGGGGCGATGGCTCCTCCGAGAAATTCACCCTTCCTTGAGAGCACATCGAACGTGGTCGCTGTGCCCATGTCGACGACGATGCAGGGGCCGCCGAAGCGATCGAAGGCGGCCACGCAGTTGACAATGCGGTCAGCGCCGAGATCGGCAGGATTGTCTGTGAGTACGGGGATGCCGGTCTTGATGCCGGGCTCGACGAAGACAGGTTTCAGGTGAAAGTAGATCTCACATACCTGCTTGAGAATAGAGTCCAGCGGCGGAACGACAGAGGAGATCGCGATCCCTTCGACGACGCCGGTCTCCAGGCCTTTCAACGCGAAGAGGCTGCGCAGGAGCACACCGAACTCGTCGGTGGTCTGCTTCGAAGAGGGTGTAGAGATGCGCCAGTTCGCGACCATCTCGGCTGGGATGCCTGCGGCATCGGCATTCTGCAGGCGGAACAGGCCCATGACGGTATTGGTGTTGCCTACGTCGAGAGCCAGTAACATGCCCTGATTCCTTTCTCTCTGTGTTCTTCACTGGGCGCGAACTCCGCCGGAGAGGACGGTGTGCAGTGTGCCATCGTCCGCGGCCACGCGCAGGAAGCCGCTTGAGTCGAGCCCAGCCGTCAGGCCAGTATAGCCGCCGTCTTCTTCGACGTGGACCCGCTTGCCTCGCACCCAGCTTGAGGCTGCCGCGAAACGATTCAGAAGAGGAGGCACCTCCTCGATGCCTTGCTGTTCTGCTTCGAGCCATGCGAGCTGTTGGTTCAACTCTCGCAGCAGCTCGACCAGAAGATGTTCGCGCCGCCAGCGCTTGCCGGTTTGCTGGCGCAAGGAGGTGGCAAGCGGTTGAAGTTCCGGAGGGAAGCTCTCGTGATTTACGTTGATCCCGATCCCCACGACGGCGTATCGCAGCGTGACGGGGCCGTCGGTCTGGGCAGAAGCGACGGAGGTCTCGACCAGGATGCCGCCGCATTTTCTTCCATCGAGAAGCAGGTCGTTGGGCCAGCGTATGTCGGGCGCGAGACCGGTGAGCGTGCGCATGCTCGCTTGTACGGCGAGAGCGGTGGAGAGGGACAGCCAAAGAGCTCGCGCGACCGGCATGGTGGGGCGCAGGAGAAGACTGAGGTAAAGCCCGTCTCCAGCGATCGAGTGCCACTGGTGGCCGCCTCGCCCGCGGCCTGCGGTCTGTTCGTCTGCGATCCAGGTAGACCCGTGCGGGGCGCCGTTTTGAGCGGCTTCGAGCGCAAGCTGGTTGGTTGAGGTGACGGAGGAGAAGTGTTGCATCTTGTCCGCGAAGCAGGTGCCGCGAAGGGAGTGGGAGATGCCGGCGAGATCGAACGGTTCGAACATGTGCGTCTTAGTAGATGTCCGCGGTGATTCTCATGCTGAGGTCGACGGCGACGGCGGAGTGTGTCAGCGCACCGACGGAGATGAAGTCGACGCCGGTTTGTGCGTAGGCTCTTATCGATTTGAGGCTCATGTTCCCTGAGGCTTCAACCGGGATCTTCGGCAGGGCGGCGCGAATCTGCTTCACGGCTTTCTTCACGGCCTTGGGCGTCATGTTGTCGAGCAGAATGGATTCGGCTCCTCCTGTGATCGCCTGGTCGAGTTCGGCCTGCGTGCGGACTTCGACCTGGACGACCTGGCCGGCCTGGCGGTTCTTGAGGGCGCGCTCGAGAACGTAGGGGATGCCGCCGCCGAGCGAGATGTGATTGTTCTTGATGAGGATGCCGTCCTGCAGATCGAGGCGGTGGTTGACGCCGCCGCCGCAGCAGACGGCGTACTTGTCGAGCGCGCGGAGACCGGGGATGGTCTTGCGGGTGTCGAGGACTTTGGCATGGGTGCCGCTGACCGCTTTGACGAACTCATTCGTCAAGGTGGCGATGCCGCTCATGCGCTGCATGAGGTTGAGGATGACGCGCTCGCAGGAGAGGATGGCGGCGGCGTTGTGGCGGATGACGGCGAGGGTCTGGCCTTTGCGGACCTTGACGCCGTCGAAGATCTCCGGGTGGCTGACGACCTCGAAGCGGCCGGCCTGAGAGTTGGACATCTTGCCGAAGATCTCGAGGAACACGGGGATGCAGCCGAGGCCGGCGACGACGCAGGGCTCCTTCGCGAGGATGGTGCCGGAGGCTCGGAGCTTGGGATCGATGGTGAGAGCGGTGGTGATGTCGTTGGCAGCTTTGTCTTCGGCCAGTGCGGATTCGAGGATGGTGCGGATGCGCTTGCTCTTCCAGTCCATGCAGCCATCCTAAACCTGTCAGCTCGAGAAATTTGGAGGGACCGGGCTGCATCGACTGTCTGCAGTTGGGATGGGGGGCCGATCTCGCAGCGATTCTCAGGCCATGGCGTAGCGGCGGCAGTGTTCAAGGTAGGCGGTCTCGTGGCTGGCCACCAGTTCCACGATGCTGCTCCACATCCAGTCTGGAGCGTCGAGGCTCTTGGAGCGGTTGCGATCGAGCTCCGCAGACCAGCTTTTTCGCCTGGCACGATCCATCTGGCGGGCGTGCGCTTTGCCGACCACACCGGCAAGGTAGCTGGCAGCGAGTACGGCTTCTTCGCGGGTGAGTTGATCGATCTCCAGCTTGAGGTCCTGGGGCATGAGTTCGCGCAGGACAACGGGGCGGCGCAGAAAGTGCGCGGCCAGCATGCGCTCGCCGAGAAAGGGCGAAAGGTTGCAGGCGCCGGTCACGACGCGCTGCGCGAAGCCTTCAGGCATCTTCGCGCGCGGTGATGTGGGAGCCGCGGGGGCGACCGCCTCCTTGACGTCGACCAGGCAAAACTCCTGGTCCTTCTTCGATCCAACGCCGAGGAGCACAGCGTATCGCAGACGGCCGAGCGAACTGCAGCCCTTCATCCAGTAGGCAGCGTCGAGGACGCGGACCTTGGCGTCGTCGTCGCGATGCTGGAGCGAGGTGATGAGCTTGCGGGCGGGTTCGGTGGCAAAGAGCTTTGCGATCTCGTCCTGCTCCTCGTCGGACAGGCTCCAGAAGCGGTCTCCGAGCGGAATGGAGGGTTTGACATTTTCAATTCGTTCTTTGGCGAGATGGCGCCACTCCCGGTTGGCCGCCTGGCGGAGCACGGTTTCGACGGGTCGCAGCTTGGTGGAGTCCTTGACCGGCTTCGGGGAACGGCGGGTGGCGAGAGCGCGCTGGTAGCCTTCGACCATCTGCTCCATCATGAGCGCGGTAGTGACCCCGGGGAGATCGGAGCCGCGTGCGGCGGTGGCGAGCGAGAGGCCGAGGCGAATGAGGTCGTGGGCGGGGTTGCCGATGACGGTTTGATCGAGGTCGCGGATCGCAATCTCTACTTTGCCGTCCGAGTTGGCGACGGGGCCGAGGTTGCCGACGTGGCAGTCGCCACAGATCCAGATGGGCGGTCCTTGCGGAAGCTTGTCCCCGGCGCCGGCTTTGAGCCAGTCGTAGAATTGGATGGTATTGCCCCGGACATAGGCGTGGGCGGAGCGCGCCATCTTGAGGCGGCGTCGTTCTTCGAGGATAGCCTGGCGCTGAGCCGGTCTGATTTCAAGTACATCTTTAGGCATCTGTCATTATTATCAGGAAATTGACATGGGAGACGGCGCGGCTGCGGAGAGGGCAGACGCGTGCATTGCCTGGACAGCAAGTCATCGGATCGCATGCAGGCGAAGCCGAGCCTTAGCCTTGAACAAAAAGCCGCCTCGATACAGGCGGCTTTTACGTGTTTTCAAACCGTGAAGCTAGATCGTGAATCGACGCCGTATGACCCCAGCCATCCCGAGCACCCCGGTCCCCAGGAACGCAATCGTACCTGGTTCCGGCACAGCAGAAGCTGACGATGTGATGGACACGTTTGCGGTCTGGTCTTCGCTTACCAGAGTTCCTGGAAAACCAAAGAGAGACTGCTGATATTGATCCGGCACACCGAGGAAGATGTTGGCGTCTACGCCGTTCGCGAGCTGATAAGCGACTCCACTGTTATCGAGCGAGGCCACTCCGTTGTTCACGAACAGCAGGTTGTCGTTGAAACCAAATGCGCCGGCAGCGAGTATTTTTGAGATCGTCTCGCCGTCCGTCGTACCGGTGACGCCAACGATCTTGTATCTTCCCGCCGTCTTTGTGGCTGTGACATCGAAGACACCGGAGCCGGAGAATGGCGTTCCGGGGCTTCCGCTGACACTGTTGTTGCCGGTAAAGCTGAAGTCGTACATGGTGTCGGCGAATACGGGTGTGGAGAGCAACATCGCTGAGGCGACGCCGCAGAGGAACAGAGCAGACTTTTTCATACTTCTCCTGTGGTGCGGGGGGCTGGAAGTGCTTACTGGATACGCCGGCATGCCGCAAGGAGATTTAGTTAACGTGGAGTTTCATCAGGCGTTGACAGAGGCTGGTCTATTCGTGCATTCCTTTGCGGGTGAATGGTAAATTTTTTCTTTCCGATGTTCCGCTGTTGGGGCGCGGTCATTCATCGGTTCCTAACATCTCCGGCATAGAGTTCTGTGTTGTAACCACGCATAAAAATTCAAAGCATTCGGAGACATCATGAGTCCCTACTTCCAGAACACAAAGTTCCCGCATCTGCTCATTCGGGCTTTGGCCGCCGTCTCATTGAGCACGATGATCGCCGGCATTCCTGCCGTGGCCCAGGATCGCCATGGTGACCATGACGCGGACTTTCACTTTTTTCCCGGCAATCTCGTTGTCTCGCGCAGCGTGTACGACAACAAGGCAAGCAATGTAAAGGTAGGCGCTCTGCTTCCGCCGAACTGCGCCAACACGGTTGGACCGTGCGTTGCCGCGACGAACAACGGTCTCTATCCTTACGTCTTCAACAACGCCCTTGTGGATGGCAGCTTCGGCATTACGTCCCGGGTTTACCTCGATCAGCTCACTCCGTTCGGCTATCGTATCGATAGTCTTGAGGTTCCTAACAGCTTGCAGTCTGGCGTCGGGTCCGAGAGCAATCAACTCGTCACGAGCTTCAGCTCGAAGTCGGAAGAGGCGCTCAATCTTTCTACCGATGGCAAGCTGCTCAGCTTGATCGATTATGTGGCTCCTGTGAATGCGATCGAGGTTTCGAACTCCAATACTCCAGGCGTCCTCGATCCCACCAATCCGGTCGGCGTGAGTTATTACCGCGCGGTCGCCACGGTCAACCGGGATGGGAAGTTCGCCTTTACCGAGACGAATGCGTACAGCGGCAACAATGGGCGGGCGGCGATTCTGAACAATACCAACGGCGCCGACTTCTTCTATACCTCGGGCAACGCAGGCAACGGCGCAAACCCGCAGCCCGCCGGGGTGATTCTCGGCGCCGGAGCGCAGATCCTCGACCCGGCGAATGCTCCTGAGAGTTTTCAGACTCCCGGCACGCCGACTCCGGTGGGGAGCTTCTCGATCACCGAACTCGGCGATAAGGCCGATAAGGTCGGAAAAGACGACAACTTTCGCGGCTTGACGATCTTCAACAATGTTCTCTACTACACCAAAGGCAGCGGCGGCAACGGCGTCAACACAGTCTACTTTGTCGATACGACAGGCACGGCCTGCCCCAACGGCGTCGGGCTTCCGGCGGCCGGCGCGACGCTTCCTGTCTCGCCGCTCAGCTACCAGGCGGCGAATCTGCAGACCTCCGGGCTGCCGAACAATATGTGCATCCTTGCGGGCTTCCCGACAGCGCCGGCGAAGACGGCCAATCCTGTCGCGTATCCCTTCGGCATCTGGTTTGCCAATGCGACCACACTGTATGTCGCCGACGAAGGCGACGGGTACGCCGGCGGCACGGACCTGTACACGCATGCTGCCGCGCAGACGACGGCCGGGGTGCAGAAGTGGGTCTTCAACCCCACGACGCAGACCTGGAATCTCGCTTATACGCTGCAGGCGGGCCTTGAACTGGGCGTGCCGTACACGGTTGCCAAATACCCGGCCGGGACCAATGCAGCGACAAACCTGCCCTGGTCGCCGGCCACCGACGGCGTCCGCAATCTGACTGGCATCGTGGGCGAGGACGGTTATGCTGTGCTCTACGCCATTACGTCGACGGTGAGCGGAAGTGGAGATCAGGGCGCCGACCCCAACCGCCTGGTCGCGATCATCGACAAGCTTTCGGCAACCTCAGCCGCGGCGGTGGCACCGGAGAAGTTCTTCGCGATCCGCAAGGCTGAGTTCGCCGAGGTGCTGCGTGGCGTGTCGTTCACGCCGGGCACGGAGACTAGAGGCGATCGCTGATAGCTGGGAGCCGGAGATCTCGGGCAGCGAAATTGGGGGATGGGGGTGACTACCCCCTCCCCCCCTCTATTTGTAAGTCTTCTTCGATCAACAGTTTGCCGGTGTTAGTCCGGCTAAAATATTGATTCCAGTCGAGTTAACCCGTAAAAATTTGATTGTAAAGGGTTTAGGCGGCTAATGCGGTGGCGGAGCTGCTGATTCTACTCTCTTTATCCAGTATACGAGATTGGCATAAACTACTACGCCACGCGTAAGTGACTGATGGTCAAAGGGTCGATTCATTTCTGGACTTGACATGCGAATTTGGCCCGGATTTCGCAAAAAAAAGTTTTGGGGCAGAGGGTGCGGGGTCTGTGGCGGGCAGTTCGGGAACATCTTGGATCTGTTTGGTAAGTGCCTCCGAACAGCAAGAGAAGGCGAAATACGGGGATTTCTCCGCTACGCCGCGCGATGAGACTGCGCGGCTTCGGTCGAAATGACGACTTCCGGGAGGTCGTAAGACAAGTTTTAGTGAGGTGAGGAAGTCATCTTGATGATGGTGCAGGTGGCAAAAACGGGAGATTATGGGTAGAAAAGCGTGGAATTCATGGGCTGAGCGAAGCTCTCGGGATCCTTCGCTGCGCTCAGGATGACAGCAAAAGCTGGAAGCTACGCTTGGGTTGACGGCTAGGGCTGGAAGCTGCGTTTAAGATGACGGCGGGAGCGGGAAGCTGCGTTCAGGATGGCGGCAAAAGCTAGAAATAGCATCAGGATGAGAGCAGGAACTTGGAATGGTATTTCAACAGAGATTGCCTAGTGTGGCGAGTTGTAAATTCGTTGCAGAAATAGATGATTCGACTGTACTCATCAAGGTCTAAGACACAAGATCAGACAACAACGAAATACGGGGATCCTTCCCCTTCGCTACGCTCGAGGGTCAGGATGACGACGGAAAATAACGGCGGAGAATACATCAACGAACTTAGGACTCAGGACACTAGGTCATGGCCTCGAGGGCGGCTTTGGTTTTGTCGTAGAAGGTGCGGGTCTCGGTTGATTGCTTGCGCAGGCCTTCGACGATGTGGGCTGGGGCTTTGGCCATGAAGGTTTCATTCGAGAGCTGGCGGTCGGCGGCGGCGAGGCCTTTTTCGTATTTGGCGAGTTCTTTGGTGAGGCGCTCGCGCTCGGCGGGGATATCGATTTGTCGCTCGTAGAGTATAGCGACATCAAAGTTCGGAGTGCTGCGAGAATTAGCTCCGCTCAGAGGCGTTAACGAATTATGAATTACGCTTACCCGTGCGAGGTGTTTTAGTAGCTCGGGGTGGTTTGTAATCTCACCTAGCGGCCCGCTGCCTGTCTTAGGGTTCCCATGAAACTGAATCTCAACAAATTCCTTGTCGGGAACTCCAATTTCTTTACGGAGCGCCCGCACTTCCGTGATCAACGCTTTCTGAATCTCAATCCTGAACACAGCGTAGTGGTAGAGCGTATCGCCAAAAGTATTCGGATACGAGGTTAGCGCGATGGATTTCTTCAATACGTCGCCGTGGTGCAGCGCGTGCCAGAGTTCCTCAGTAATGAACGGCATAAATGGTGAAAGCAGTTTTAATGTGCTTTCGAATACTGCAATAATTGTCGTTAGGGCCGTTTCTGTGACCGCCCTCTTCGAGCCATCTTGGAAGTTGAGTCTAAGCTTGAAAATTTCTAGATACCAGTCACAAAAGTCTCCCCAAAAGAACTCGTAGATAACAGTTGATGCGATATCGAAGCGATAGTCTTTGAGCGCCTTATCGACATGAAACGCAGCTGCGCTCAGCCTTGACACGATCCACTGGTCTTCTATTGGAGAACGCTCCGATACAAAGTTCATCGGATCCGGCAGCTTTTTCAGATCGATCGAGATGCCGGCTTCGCGGGCGCGGTCGAGGTTCATGAAGAGGAAGCGGGCGGCGTTCCAGATCTTGTTGGCGAAGGCGCGATTGCCTTCGGTGCGGGCCTCGGAGAAGGCGATGTCGGTGCCGGGGGAGGCCATGCTGGCGAGGGTGAAGCGCACGGCGTCGGTGCCGAAGCGGTTGATGACGTCGATGGGGTCGATGACATTGCCTTTGGTCTTCGACATCTTTTCGCGGTTGGCGTCGCGGACGAGGGCGTGGATGTGGACGGCCTGGAAGGGGACGGCAAAGCGCAGGGGGCGTCCGCCTCGCCTCGCCACGTCGCTTCGTTCTTCAGCGGTGAACTCCGCCTGCTGGGCGGGTGAGGCGGGCACGTCGAGCATGAAGTGGCAGCCGAGCATGATCATGCGGGCGACCCAGAAGAAGAGGATGTCGAAGCCGGTGACCAGGAGCGAAGTGGGGTAAAACGCCGCGAGGTCAGGGGTCAGAACAGGGTTCAGGGCCCAGGGCTCAGGGCTCAGAGTGCCAGGGCTTTCTGGACCTTGGACGCTGGGCCCTGGGCCCTGTTTTTCTGGACCTTGGACGCTGGGCCCTGGGCCCTGCGTTCCGGGCCAGCCGAGGGAGGTAAAGGGGACGAGGCCGGAGGAGAACCAGGTGTCGAGGACGTCGGTCTCCTGGGTGATGTCGGAGGAGCGGCAGGTGGCGCAGTGGGTGGGGGTGTCGCGGGAGACCGTGATGGCGGCGCAGTCTTTGCAGTGCCAGGCGGGGATGCGGTGACCCCACCAGAGCTGGCGCGAGATGCACCAGTCGTGGATGTTCTTCATCCACTCGTCGTAGGTCTTGCGGTACTGATCGGGGGTGAACGTGATGTAGCCCCTGTCGACGGCCTCGATGGCTTTGTCGGCGAGCGGCTGGATTTTGACGAACCACTGTTGCGAGAGGCGAGGCTCGATGACGACGCCGGTGCGCTGCGAGATGCCGATGGAGCTGGTGTGGTCTTCGACTTTGACGAGCAAGCCGAGCGCGTCGAGGTCGGCGACGATGCGTTCGCGGGCGGCGAAGCGGTCGAGCCCATGATAGGGCGAACCGGGGAGGAGAACGTGGGCGGTTTCGTCGAAGATGCTGGGGCTGGGCAGATGGTGGCGCCGGCCGATGGCGAAGTCGTTGGGGTCGTGGGCGGGGGTGACTTTGACGGCGCCGGTGCCGAACTCGGGCCTGGCCCAGTCGTCGGCGAGGATGGGGATTGCGCGGGCTGGATTTCCGTCGATCTCGCTCAGGGGTAGGCGGACGAGTCTGCCGTGGAGGGCGAGGTAGCGTTCGTCGTTGGGATTGACGGCGACGGCGACGTCTCCGAGCATGGTCTCGGGCCGGGTGGTGGCGATGACGATCGAATCGATTCCGTCGGGCAATGGGCCTTCGGCGAGGGGATAGCGGATGTGGTAGAGCTTACCGGTGCGCTCTTCGTGCTCGACCTCGAGGTCGGAGACGGCGGTCTGGATGCTGGGGTCCCAGTTGACGATGTAGGCGCCGCGATAGATCAGGCCCTGCTCGTAGAGGCGGACGAAGGCCTCTTGGACGCCGGGCGAGAGGCGGTCGTCCATGGTGAAGTACTCGCGGGACCAGTCGACGGAGGCGCCGAGGCGCTTCATCTGGTCGAGGATGGCTCCGCCGTAGAGGTCGCGCCAGGCCCAGACTTTTTCTACGAAGGCGGCGCGGCCGAGCTGCCGGCGGGACGTGCCTTCCGCGGCAAGCTGGCGCTCGACCAGCATCTGGGTGGCGATGCCGGCGTGGTCGGTGCCGGGGACCCAGACAGCGGTCTGGCCGCGCATGCGGTGCCAGCGGGTGAGGATGTCCATCTCGGTCTGTTCGAACATGTGGCCCATGTGCAAGCGGCCGGTGACGTTGGGGGGGGGGAGCATCATGGTGAAGGGAGCGGCGGGGAGTTCCTTGGCGCTTTGATCCCACATCTCAGAATCGAGAGGTGGGGCGCCCGCCTTTGGGGTGGGGACGTCGAAGAGGCGCTCGCGGACCCAGTACTCGGCCCATCGCTGCTCGATGGCGGATGGGTCGTAGGCTTTGGGGAGATCCTGGCTGATGGTTTCAGGGCTTTTGGCTGGTTGGCTCATCGATTGTTAAGGGTAGCATCGGTGGGCGCGGCGGGTGCGGGGGCAGGGCCGGCTAGAGGTTGCGGCAGGTTGCAAAAACTGCTTCATGGCAGGCCCGGTCCGCCGTACACTCACTGCACGAGGTTGCGATGCGTCGATGTCTGCTGGTTGTAGTTTTATTTGCGCTGACACTGCCGGCGTTTGCCCGATCGAGCAATGACCGCGTGTCGTTCGGAAGGGATATTACCGTGGCCGCGGGAGAGACGGCGGACGATATCGCCTGTGCGTTCTGCCAGGTGACGGTGCATGGCAACGTGCAGGGGGATGTGGCGGTGCTGTTTGGGAGAATTTCGGTCGATCCGGGGCAGACGATCTCAGGCGATGTGGCGGCTCTGGGCGGGGACCTGACTCTGGGTGAGGGCGCGACGGTGGACGGGGACGTGGCGATTGCGGCGGGCGGGGCGAATCTGGCTCCGGGCGCGGCGGTTCATGGAGACCAGAAGGTGTCGCCGACGCGAGCTTGGCTGCTGGTCCCGCTGGCGCCGCTGCTGATCCTGGCGGGAGTGATCTGGCTGATCGTGTGGGTGGTGCAGCGGGCTCGGTATGCGCCGCGGGCCTATCCGCCGGGGCGGCGATTCTAGGGACGGCTGGTTGTCTGTGACGGTATGCCGATGGAAAGTGGCAGCCATGCTCTCAGACGCTGTCTGGATCGGTCGAATGGGTTCCAGCGAGTATCTGATTTAGTCGTCTCGTTCGCCAGCGGCAACAAGATGGCAACAAGATGTAGTCCGACAACGTTAGGAGTCACGCGGCGGCGGAAGTGCGAAATGCGGGGATTTCTCAGCTCCGCTGCGCGTTAAAGCCACGCGGCTTTGGTTGAGATGACGGCTTGCTGGGAGTTTGTCAACAGGTTCTAAGGTGCGCAGGCAGCCAGGGCGTCCGGTTCGGTTTCGTACACGCTGAAGAGGCTGAGAAGATGCACCATCTTCAGCACTTTGACGGCGAACGGCGATGGGTTGACGAGCTTCGTGTCTCCGCCGGATTTTTTGGACTGCTGGAGCGCGTTCACCACGGCTCCAATGCCGGAGGAGTCGATGATGGGCATCGCCTCGAGATTCAGGATGAGGAAGGGATGGTTGCTGGCGAGCGCAGTACGAACGGCCTCTTCGAACGCATCGAGGGGCGGTCCCATCTTTAGCGGACCTTTGACGCGGATGGTGCAGGTACTCCCGCTCTGCAGGACATCGAGAGCCACAATTTCCTTACCTTTCCTTAAAGATTGCTTTACATTTGTACGACTACTGAGAACAACATGCTGAAAGTGTATCCCTCCGCGGATGGCCGTCAAGCGGAGATTTAGAGCAAATCTCCTGATACTGTGAAGCGGGCGTGCAGTGCCGTTTTCCTTGAGAGAAAGCGGCGTCGGGACTCTTGATTCGCGATACACCATCAGGAGATTTGCTATGAGCCACAGCACTTTATGTCGAATCTAGCTGACCAGACGTCCGACAGCCGGGTAAGTGCAAGCATCGAGGTCGCCGCGCTTCTTTTGGGGACGTCTTCGGTGAGCACGCGCGCGTCGCTGGTGGCGGCCGTGGTGGTGGAAATGCTCGCCGATTCAGCCTGCGTCGTCTACCGGCTCGATGCCGAGGACCGGGCCGGGGGCTGGAGGGTGGCCGGCTTCGCGGGCGACGTGTCTGTCGGACGGAGCGCTCTTGCTTCCGACCATCCTCTCTTCGAGCCGCTGATGGCAAATCCCGCGGGAGTGTCGATTCGTTCGGGGCCGGAGTTGCGACGCGAAGATTTTGCTCATCTGCAGGTTGCGCGTTCGATTGCGTCGCTCTCCTACCTGCCGCTCACAGCAGAGGATCGTCTGGTGGGTGCCCTAGAGGTGGTTTGCTTCGCGAGTCGCATATCCGCGGCGGATCTGGAGGCGCTCGATCCTTTACTGCGCCTTGCCGCGCCGGCGCTGCTGCAGGCAGAGGAGTCCGAACAGGAGAAGGAGAACCTGCTCGACTCCGTGCACCGGTTGACGCAGCTGTACGATCTGGAAAAATCGCTGAACACGACGCTCGATCTGGATCAGGTGACGGTGCTGATTCCGCGCAAGGTGCTGCCTATGCTGCAGTGCCAGGCGGTGCATCTGTGGCTCTTCGATGGCGGCGTGCTGACGTTGAAGGCGAGCGCCGGCGTCGATGAGACGGTTTACGTAGGGATGACGCAAGCTCCCGGCGAGGGGTACGTAGCGGACATGGCGGAAGAGGGCGCGACGCTTGTGATCGCGGATCCGGCGGATGAGCGGCTGCGGCTGCGCACGGGAGAGAGCCAGACCGCGGTGCGGACGGCGATGCTGGTGCCGCTGCTCGAGGACGAGGCTGAGGTTGGCGTGCTGGAGGCGATCAACAAGGTGCGGGATGGCGCCGGCGAGCCCTTTGATGAAGATGACGAATTCTTTTTGATCTCGATCGCGGAGACGGTCTCGAGCGCTCTGAAAAACGCAAGCCTGATGTTTGCCGAACGCAAGCTGGCGATTCTTGAAGCTCTGGTCCATGTGAGCTCGGAGATCACGTCGACGCTCCGTCTGGACCGGCTGCTGCAGATCATCGTGAACAGTCCTCAGGGTGTGCTGCCGTTTGAGCGCTGCGCGATCGCCCTGGACGACCGGGGCAAGCTGCAGTTGAAGGCGATCTCCGGCATGGCGCACATCACGATCGGCGATGTGCAGGTCGACTTGCTGCTGGATCTGGTGCGCTGGCTTTCGACGCAGCCGGATGCGATGCATTGGAGGCAGACGGGGGAGACTGCCGGAGAGGAAGTTCCTGAAGAGACAGCGCGGCACTTCGAAGCGACCGGCAACCGCGCCCTGTATGCGCTGCCGCTCGGCGACGAACAGGGCCGCGTCGGCCTGCTGCTGTACGAGAGCAGCGATCCGGATTTTCTTGAGTTGTCGCACACCGAGATGATCAAGATCCTCGCGGGCCAGGCGACGGTCGCGATACGGAATGCTCTGCTGTATCGCGAGGTGCCGCTGATCAGCCTGCTCGAACCGCTGATGCAGCGCAAGCAGGCGCTGCTGCGGACGACGCGCGGGCGGCGCATCGGGCTCGCGGCCGGAGTGATTGCGGCTGCGGTCTTCCTGGTCTTCTGCCCGCTTCCGATGCGTCTTGGCGGCGAGGCGATCGTGGCGCCGCAGCATCTGATTACGGTCGCCGCGCCGGCCGAGGGGACGGTCGCAGCGGTCTTTGCCCAGGAGGGCCAGCGGGTCGAAGCCGGGCAGCTGCTGGCGGCGATGAATGACCTGCCATGGAAGATCGATCTGACATCGGCAAACGCGCGTTACCGCGAGGCGGAGCTGCGGATGCAGGCGGATCTGGCGCGAGGCGCCGCGCAAGCCGGTGCGGATCGCGCCGAGGTGGAGTACCTGCGGGCCGAGGCGGAGCGCGCCCGCAACCGCATCGAGAGTGCAACGCTGCGTTCTCCGGTCGCGGGAATTATCATGACGCCTGCGCTCCAGAATGCGGCCGGGGAACACCTGACTGCAGGCGCGCCGTTTGCCCAGGTCCTCGAGCTGGCTTCCGCCGTAGTAGACATTGCGATCCCGCAGAGTGAAGCTTCCCTGCTGCGCACCGGGGAAGCCGCCGCGATCAAGCTGGACAGCTATCCGCAACGGTCCTGGCATGGGCGCGTGACGGTGGTGAGCCCGGCGGCCCAGACGGGAGATGGGGTGAGAACATTCGCGGCGCGGGTGCCGTTGCCGAACGCCGATGGCGTGCTGCGTTCCGGCATGAGCGGGCGCGGCAAGGTGTCGATCGGATGGCGGCCGGCCGGCTACGTTCTGCTGCGGCGGCCGGCGTTATGGGCATGGCAGATGATTTGGAACTGGTTCGGCTGGTGATGCCTATGAGACCTCTGTCGCTGCGTTGCATACTGTGCTCCGCCGGGGTGCTGCTGGCGCTCGCTCCCTGGACGACAGGCTGCGACTCTCATCCTCCTGCGCAAGCGGCGACGGTGCAGCCTCAGCCGAGCGCCTCCCCGGTCTCTTCTTCGGCTTCGCCGGGGACGCCGTCCTCCGGCGCTGAGCCGGCGATGTCGAACGAAGCCGAGACAACGCATTTCAGAACGTCGGGTCCGCTGATCGCCGAGCATCAAGCCGATGTCGCGGCCGAGAGCGATGGCCGCGTGGCCAGCATCGCGGTCGAGATCGGCGATCGGGTGAAGCGGGGCCAGTTGCTCGCAACGCTTGACGATCGCGCCCTGCAGGCCGCGGTGAACGCGCAGACGTCGCACCTGGCATCGCTGCGCGCCCAGGTGCGGGAGTGGGAGGCCGAGCAGAAGATGGATGATGCCGATCTGCGGCGGGCGGACCAGCTGCGGTCGGAGAAGATCTTGAGCGAAGAAGCCTGGGAGCACGTGAAGTACAAGCTCGACGAGGTGATGGCCGAGGTCGCCCGCTACCGCGCCGACGAGACCGCCGTCGAATCCGATCTTCGCGCGGCCAAGCTGCAACTGGAGCAGAGCCGGATCGTGGCTCCGTTTGCCGGCGTGGTGGGCAGACAGTCGCTGCGCGCGGCGCAGGAGGTGAAGAAAGGCGAGGTGCTGTTCTGGATCACCGCCGAAGCGCCGCTGCGCATTGTGTTCACCGTTCCGGAGTCGGCGATGTCCGCCTTCCGGATCGGTGCTCCGCTCGATCTCACCACGCCGGACTATCCGGAGCTGCGCCAGGCCGCCCGCATCGTGCGTGTCAGTCCTGTGGTCGATCCGGCGAGTGGCAGTATTCAGGTCATTGGCGCGCTTGCGCATCCCTCACCTCTGCTGAAGCCGGGCATGTCGCTGCAGGTGGCCTTGGCTCCTCCGCCTGTCGGGACCGAAGAGAAGCCAGCGCTGCGGAATGGCGGAGCACGATGAACCTCAGTGAGGCGCTCGATGCGGCTCTGCCGGAGATACCCAGGGCGCGGCTGACGCGAGCACGGCCTCCGCGGCTCGATCCCGAGCTAATCGTGCGCGAAGACATTCTCGACGGAGAACCGATCGTCGGCGTGCTGCAGCGCGAGAAGGCGAACTACTTTCGCTTCGATCGCAGCCAATGGCAACTAGCGACCCTGTTCGACGGGATTCGCTCCTACGACGAGATCGCTGCATCCTTCGCCGAGCAGACCGGGATGGCTATCTCGACGGAGCTGGTGCGCGGCTTCGCACAGAGCATGGACGAGTCCGAGTTCTGGTATCAGTCTCCGCAAGAAAAGAACATTGCGATGAACGAGAAGCTGATGGCGCAGCGCAACCGGCGCGCCCAGAGGAAGTCGAAGGTGAACCTCGCCCATATCAGCTTCTCTGCCTGGGATCCCGATCGCTATCTCGGCTGGCTTGATGGCAAAGTAGGATGGTTCATCTACAATCCCTGGTCGGTCACTGTGCTGGTCGCTTTGCTGATCTTTCAGGCGATTGTGTTCGTCAGCAGATGGAGCACGCTTGGCCCGGATATTCTGCTCTATTACAACTTCGCGCATAAGAGCCTGTACGACCTGGCCGAGTTCTGGGTTCTGTTCCTGTTGCTCGGCTTCTTCCATGAGACTGCGCACGGGCTGACCTGCAAGCATTTTGGCGGACAGGTGCACAGCATGGGATTGATGTTCCTTTACCTGACGCCATGTTTCTTCGTGGATGTGACCGAGGGCTGGATCTCGGCGTCGCGCCTGCAGCGGCTGGCTACGATCATCGCCGGCATTTGGGTGGAGATGACGCTTTGCAGCCTTGCGATGATCGCCTGGCTGAACACGCTCCCCGGGCAGGCTCTGCACGATTTCGCGTATGAGATTATTCTGCTCACCGGCATCGCTGTCGTGTTGATCAACCTCAACCCGTTGATCAAGCTCGACGGGTATTACTTCCTGACCGAGTGCATCGGCATTCCGGATCTGAAGGAACGCTCGACGGCGTTTCTCTCCGGCTGGGTGCAGGGACGCATTCTTCGCCTGCCCGTGGAGGTTCCGGTGATTCCGCGGCGCCGCTTGCCGCTGTTTGTGCTGTATGCCTTCGCCTCGGGTCTTTATAGTTATGTGCTGCTCTTCGCGGTCATCCGCCTGACCTACAACGTGGCGAGCAACTGGCTGGCGGAGTTCGCTTTGATCCCTGCCGGAGCGCTGGCCTTTGGACTGTTTCGCAGCCGTCTGCGCTCGCTGCGCGGGGTCGCCGGCAAGCTTTGGCAGCGGTCTACCGCAGAGGGTCTTTTCAAGCGGCCCGCATGGCTGGCAGCAATGGCCGTCCTGCTGGCGCTGCTCTTTCTTCCGCTCTGGCGCGATCGCGAGGAGGCGCTGTTCGTGGTCGAGCCGATGCGTTCCGAGAGCGTTCACGCCGCGGTGGCAGGCCGCGTAGAGGCGGTGATGGTGAGCGAGGGGGAGCAGGTGCACGCGGGGCAGCCGCTGCTGCGTATGACGAGCGCGACGGCGGCGGCCATCGACTCTGCCGCCAAGGCTGAGACGGATGCTGCGCGGTACGAGACGTTTGGTGCGCAGGTGCGCCGCCAGAGCATCGGCTCGGCTGCGAGCGCGCAGGAGGCGGCTCTGCTTTCGACCGCCCTGGCGAAGACGGTGCAAGCTTCGTTGCGTGTGACAGCGCCTGCGGAGGGTGTGGTCGTGACGCGCGATCCGGCTTCGCTGGTGCATCAGGATGTCGCCGCGGGCGAGCTGCTTGTCGATCTCGCGGAGTCAGGTCAGCGCGTCGCTCGCCTCTTCGTACCGGCATCCGCGCTCGATCGAGTGAGGGCCGGCGCGGCGGTGTCTCTTGCTCCGGTGGGGAGCTTCTCGGTGATCCGGTCGCGGCTTCCGGCCGTGGAGGGCGAGGCCACGACGCTTCCCGCGGGTCTGGTGGCGCACCAGGATTTTCGAGGTGTCGTGCTGCCATCGTTTTATTGCGCGAGAGTGCCGCTGCCGGCTATGCAGTCGCCGCTTCCGCTCGGCAGCTCCGGCGAGGCGATCCTCTTCGGCAGACGGCGCAGTCTGTTTGATCGAGCCGTTCGGGTAACGCTTGATCTGCTCCGCGCCCATGTCTGGTAACGGCGCAAAAAAAGAGGAGGCCGGCAGAACGGCCTCCATAGCGGAAAACCAAAGCAGATTGGGTTTACGAGATGGTTTTGGCCGAGACAGCCTTCATCGCCGAAACGGCCTTCATGGCGGAGACAGCCTTCATCGCGGACACGGCCTTCATCGCGGAGACGGCCCTCATTGCCGGAACCGCCTTCATCGCGGAGGTCGCTCTCAGGGCAGTGACGGTGTTGCTCGGCGCAGGCGCGGAGGCTTTAACGGACTTCGTGGTGGCGGGTTTGCCGGCGGATTTCGTGTTGGTGAGCGACTTCTTGGTGATAGCCATGTGAGACTCCTCGCAGTGCGATTTGAACTTCCTTACGTCGGGATGTAGTGCAATGCTCGTGCCAAACTCTCGATCGCCTGAAGATCGCCAAAACACGGGCAATTCGTCACTTTTGCACTGAGGCTGCTCCCAGCAGACGGTTCTCAAAAACGTGATTTGGGTGAAAAATTACACGTAGCAGGTGAAAATCTAACCGGTAAGTGCGAGATGCGGGGATTTCTCCGCTGCGCCGCGCGATAAAGCCACGCGGCTCCGTTCGAAATGACGATTCGTTCGGTGGCGATTTTGTTGGGTGAGAGTCCGACTGCGAAGACTTAATCAGAGGCTTTCTAGAGGGAGAATTTTCGGCAAAGATATTTCATGCGCTGGACGTCGAGGCGGAGCAGGCGCGCTGCGGCTGACTTGCTGCCCTGCGATCGGCGCAGCGCGGCATCGAGCAGGGCGACTTCAAGGCGTTCGACCTGCTCGTCGAAGTCGGTGCCGCCTTCCGGCAGCAGAATTTTTTCCTGTGCGGCGTAGCTATGGGCAAGCACATTGGCGGGCAGGTGCCTGGCCTGAATCTCGTCGCCGCGCACCGTGACGACAAGACGCTGGATGAGGTTCTCGAGCTCGCGGACGTTTCCGGGCCAGCTATGCTCCTCGAGCACCTGCATGGCGTCGGCCGCGACCTGCTTCAACGGCACCCCGTTGGCGGCGCAGTGGATCTGCAGGAAGTATTCGGACAGCAGCGAGATATCGCCGGTGCGATCGCGCAGAGGCGGCAGTTGGATAGGGACGACGTGAATGCGATAGAAGAGGTCCTCGCGGAAGCGGCCGGTGCGGGCCATCTCTTCGAGGGGCTCGTTGGTCGCGCAGATGAGGCGGAAATCGATCTTGCGCAAGCTTCGTCCGCCCAGGCGCTGGACCTGGCGATCTTCGAGGACGCGCAGCAGCTTGGTCTGCAGGGGCAAGGTCAACGTGGCGATTTCGTCGAGAAAGAGGGTGCCCTGATCGGCGAGCTCGATCTGTCCTGGACGCGCCTCGGTGGCGCCGGTGAAGGCTCCCTTCTCGCTGCCGAACAGCTCGGACTCGATCAGGTTCTCGGGCAGCGCCGCACAGTTGAGACGAATGTAGGGCTTTTTTGCGCGGCGGCTGAGCGCAACCAGAGCGCGCGCGACCAGTTCTTTGCCCGTGCCGCTCTCGCCGCGGATCAGGACATTGATGCTGCGGTCGGCGACCTGCTGGATGGCATCGTAGACCAGACGCATGGGTTCGCTCGCGCCCACGAAGTCCTGGAAGCGACTCGAGTCACTGTCCGGCCGCAGGATCGGCTGCACTACGGGAGAACCTCATAGGTGATGTACGCGAAGCGCATGGAATCGGGCGCCCAGGAGTTGACATTCATCGTTCCCTGACCGCCGATCGCCCGTATCAGCGTCTTTGGAGAGGCTGCCACTGGGCCTTGATCGACCCCTATGAGCCTGAGTTCGATCTTCACTGTGCGGGGATTGTGCGTCGGCGTACCGGCCGGATAGCCGATGTAGACCATCTTCTTGCCATCGGGTGAGATATGGGGGAACCAGTCTTCGAGATCGTCGCTGAGAATCCTCTGCGCGAGTTCGTCCCTTGGTCCTGCGCCTCCCGCCGGGAAACGCCAGATGGCCTCCTTTCCTGAGCGATCGGAGTTGATGTAGATCCATCTGCCATCGGGAGAGTAGTCGGGACCGTCGTCGTGATGGAGGTTGGAGGTGAGCTGCTTTTCGGGTCTGCCCGCGGCCGGCATGGCGTAGATGTCGAACTGCCCGCTGCCGTTTCGCTGCGCCACGAAGGCAAGTGTTCTCCCGTCGGGCGACCAGCCATGAAAGTAGCTGGGGGAGTCGGATGTCATCCGCTTTGCATGGGTGCCGTCGGCGGCAGCGAGAAAGATCTGTGATCCTTTTTGCGGCGGGACGGTGGCGGAAAACGCGATCTGGCTGCCGTCGGGGGAAAGAGCCTTGTCATTGTTGCACTGGTAGTCCGCAGGGATCGCCAGCTTGACGGGCTCGGCGGTGCCGTCGCGCGCGAGCGTGAGCTTGTAGATGGCTCCCCCGGAGTTGACGATGAGGTACTTGCCGTCGGGAGACCAGTTCGGCGCCTCCCATATCCCGTTCGCGGAGAAGACCAGGCGGGAAGCGCCGCTCTGAAGGTCATAGAGGAAGAGACGGCTGCGCAGGCGCTGCGGGACGGGAGCCGCGGCTGGCTGCGCTTGCGTGGGCTGCGCCTGAAGACTTGGCGCAAACAGAGAGACTGCGAGGGATGCGAGTATAGAAGCGCATGGCCTACGGACCGGGTGAACCTTCATACGGGATGCTCCTCTTGCGTAAGAACTCCGAAGACTGCGCGGGCCCGCAAGCGCTGCCGTGGCGTGCTCAGGGATCTTCTCGACATATATACTCCAACGATCCTTCAACCTTCTCGAACGCGCAGGGGAGAAGAGTATGGGTCGTCTAAGACCAGCAGCGACATGATACCGTGGGAGGACCAAATATGATCGAGACGGTGGAAAGGCTGAGATTGGCGCGTGATTGCCGCTTCCACGAGCCGCGGAGAAGGGCGATTCTCCGGTGCGTCCGCAGGGGATGCGTGTGGGCTGTGCTGCTTTCCTTGTCGCAGGCTGGAGCTCGGGCGCAACAGGCGCCGCCGACTCCCGCGCCGATCGTGCAGCCTGGTGCGCCTGGGATGGCCAGCAAGACGCTTCCCCCTTCTACAGCGGGGCAGGCGCCGCAGGTATCTCAGGCCGATATCGATTTCATGCAGGGCATGATCATGCATCACGGACAAGCCGTCGAGATGACTGCGCTGATCCCGTCGCATACCGAAGACGCAGACATTCGGTCGCTGGGAGCGCGCATCAGCCTGTCGCAGACCGACGAGATGAAGTTCATGAAGCGTTGGCTTCGGGCGCGAGGGGAGTCCACGTCGATGGCGATGGCCGGTATGCCGGATATGGATAAGAACGGCGGACCGATGCCGATGATGCCGGGAATGCTGACGGCATCTCAGATGGAGGCGCTGCGGCAGGCCAAAGGCGCGGAGTTCGATCATCTGTTTTTGACCGGCATGATGCAGCACCACAACGGAGCGCTGGTGATGGTGCGGCAGCTGTTCGATACCCCCGGCGCCGGCCAGGATGCGGACCTGTTCAACTTTGCGACCGATGTGGACAATGGGCAAAGGGCCGAGATCCGAATTATGCAAGGCATGTTAAAGGAGAAGTGATGACCCGATTGCACGCTCTCGCTTTCCGTTTGGTCGCCGTGGCGTTCAGCGCGACCCTGGTCTGTTCCGCCTGGAAGATCTCGCAGGCCCAAACTCCGGCCCAGACTCCGGCAGCAGCTCCGGCAGCAAAGGCGGCTCCGGCTGCGCCGGCGGACGCGGACGAGGACGACGACCCGTTTACGCCAAAACCGGCCACGCCGCTGCCGCCCGGCATGACCGGGTCGACGACGAACGATCCCCGGGTTGGCCTGAAAGCCGGGCTGTACGATGCGGGTGAGGCGGCGATGGGGATGGAGCACCTGGCGTTTGTCAAAAAGCCCGAGGCGTTTCAGTTGTCGTCCACTGACCCGGACGATCCGAAGGTGCAGAAGAGTCTGGATCTGATCGGCGTCAGTGATAAGGCGAAGATTTCGAAGCCGATGCAGCTTGTCGTGGCGCAGCTCACGTTTTCGAACTCTGACTTTGCGTTCCAGGGAACCCACCTGTTCCAGGGTAACTTCTATGGGGTGAACTTCTACGACATCTCGAACCCGGCGAAGGTGTCGCTGATTACCTCACTGGTGTGTCCGGGCGGCCAGGGCGATGTTTCGGTGTATGGGAGCCTGCTGTTCATGTCGGTCGAGATGCCGAACGGCCGGCTGGATTGCGGCGTGCAGGGATTTCCCCCGCTGCCTCCGCCGGCGCCCGGCCATGAGAAGGAGCATCGCATTCCGGTAGCGAGCCCGGAGCGTTTTCGCGGTGTGAGAATCTTCGACATCTCGGACATTAAAAACCCGAAGCAGGTGGCGGCGGTGCAGACCTGCCGCGGATCGCACACGCACACGCTGGTGGTGGACCCGAACGACAAGGACAACGTGTACCTCTACGTCTCGGGAACGTCGTTTGTGCGGCCGAAGCAGGAGCTTGCGGACTGCTCGGCGGAGGAGAAGCCGGAGAAGGATCCGAACACGTCGCTGTTCCGGATCGACGTGATCAAGGTGCCGGTAGCGGCGCCGCAGGAGGCGAAGATCGTCTCCAGTCCGCGAGTGTTTCTCGATCCGCGTACCGGCGCCATGAACGGACTGAACAATGGCGGCAGCCACGACAAGAATGCGGAGAAGCCGAAGGACACCAACCAGTGCCACGACATCACGGTGTATTCGGCGATCGGGCTGGCGGCGGGCGCGTGTTCGGGCAACGGCCTTCTGCTCGACATCAAGGATCCGGTGCACCCGAAGCGGCTCGATGCGGTGAACGACACGAACTACTCCTACTGGCATTCGGCTTCTTTTTCAAACGACGGAACCAAGGTCGTGTTTACCGATGAGTGGGGCGGGGGGCTGCAGCCGCGGTGTCGTCCGACGGACCCGAACAAGTGGGGCGCGGACGCGATCTTCCGTCTGAAAGACGACAAGCTGTCGTTTGCAAGCTACTACAAGATGCCGGCTGCGCAGACCGAGACGGAAAACTGCGTGGCGCATAACGGCTCGCTGATTCCGGTTCCGGGCCGTGATATCGAGGTGCAGGCCTGGTACCAGGGCGGCATCTCGGTGATGGACTTTACCGATGCGGCGCACCCATACGAGATCGCCTACTTCGATCGCGGGCCGGTGGACGCGAAGACGCTGATTCTGGGCGGGGACTGGTCGGCGTACTGGTACAACGGCTACATCTATGGGTCGGAGATCGCGCGCGGGCTGGATGTCTTCAGGCTTGTGCCGAGCAAATTCCTTACGCAAAATGAGATCGACGCGGCCAACCTTGTCCAGTACAAAGAGCTCAACGTGCAGGATCAGCAGAAGGTGGAATGGCCGTCCCAACTGCTGGTGGCGCGAGCCTATCTCGATCAATTGGGGCGCTCGCAGGCGCTGCCTTCGGGGCAGATTGCGGATCTGGATAAGGCGATTGCGCGCACGCAGAAGTCGCATCTCGCGAAGAAAGATCTGGCGAAGCTGCATGGGATGGCGGCCTCTGTGGAGACGAACGCGGCGCAGGCGAAGAACTCCGAGGATGCCAAGCGGATGCATGCGCTCGCGCAGATCCTGGAGAACCCTGCCGCCTGACGTGACGAAGAAGTGGCAAGTCTTTGCTCTGGTGCGAGGCGGATTCAGGGACCCGATGGCTTACCGGAGCAGACGTCAGATGTTCGAAGATTGCCCTGCCCGCTCCACGTTATGCCCTGCCGCGCGCCTTCGGCTCAGAAAGACCGCTATGCCCGCTCCAACGAGTAAGGCGGTCGAGCCCACTACCTTCGCGATGGCGATTCCTTTGTGCGGCTCGTCATTGGGCGGGATGACCGCCAGGACGATGGTCAAGAGTGTCGTGACCAGGCCGATGGATGCGAGGAGAATGGCGACTGGCCTGCCTCCGGGGATTCTCATCGCTTCCGGCGGGGACGGCTCGCGCTGCAGGCGAATCATGGCAAGAAATAAGAAGAGGAATGGAATAAAGTAGGTGACGATCGACATGCTGACGAGCAGGTCATAGGCGCCCTGGACCGTGGCGCCGGCCTGGCTCAGCAAGGCGCAGAGCGCTCCTGCGGAACCATACAAGATGATGGCGATCCACGGCGTGCCCCACCTGGGATGGACGCGTCCGAAGGCTCGCGGCAGATAACGATCGATGCCGGCGACAAAGGGCAACCGCGATGTAGAGGAAAGAAAAGACGCCGCTGCTCCGATGCTGCTTACCGCGACAAGCAGCGCGATGACGACGACCATCCAGGAAAGCCCGATCCGGGCGCACATCGCTTGAATCGCGTTAACGAAGCCGCCGACTCCATTGATCGCGGCGGAAGGAAGCGCGATCAGCAGCGCTATGGTGCCGGCGATGTAGCTCGCTACCAGCACGAATCCGGAGACGATCAGCGCGGGGGGAATGGTGCGGCGAGCGTTCTTGATCTCTTCGCCCATAAAAGATCCGGTCTCGCAGCCGCCGAACGCAAAGAAGATGGTCGACCAGAAGATGGCGTTTTTGAGGTCAGCGTGCGGAGTCATGCTCCTTGCCGTGAAAGTCGTCGCCGACCCCAACCGGACGAAGCTGACCCCTGCAAGCACGATCAGGAGGGTGACCGGGATCCAACTCCCCACTGCGCCAAGACTGTTCAGCCATTTGCCGAATTTCAGTCCGCGCGCGTTGAGTGCGGTGATGAGAGTCAGGCAGATCACGGCGAACAGGAGATAGTAGCTGCTGTTGCCGGCGAGCTTTTGTCCGTGCGGAAAGGCGAAGAGCAGGCAGCCCGCTCCAAAGTAGAGCACAGCTGGAAAATAAGGAAGATTGCTCATCCAGTACGTCCATGCCGCGAGGAAGCCGGCGAAGTCCCCGAAGGCGTGCTGCGTCCAGATGTAGAGGCCGCCCTCCTGCGGATAGCGCGCGGAAAGCTCGAGGACGCTTGCGGCGAGCGGCACGAAAAAAAAGAGGCAGGCGAAGATCCAGATGACGAGGGTGCTCGGACCGGCGGCGGCGGCGGTGGCGATCCAGCGCAGGCTTAATCCGCCGGCGATGTAGAAGAGCGTCAGGTCGAAGAATCCCAGCTCGCGTTTCAGTTGCTGCTTCGCGTGCGGCACGCTGCCGGGCGGGGGGTTCATAGGGGCTGGCCGTGATCGCGCAGCACTGCCATCGCTGCATTGCGTCCGTTGATGCCGATGACGCTGCCGCCGGGGTGCGTGCACGCGCCGCAGAGATAGACGCCCTTGATCGGAGTGCGCGCGGTGAGACGATTGCTCCACATGAAAGCGGGGAGGCACTCGCCCTGAAAGATGTGGCCTCCGGTGAGACCGACCTTCTGCTCGATGTCTGGCGGTCCGAGCACCTGCGCGTCAAGCACCGCGCCCGGAAGGTTGCTGCAGAAGCGCCCGATCGATTGCAGCGCGAGTTCCTGCACCTCGCTTCGATGTTCGTCCCAAGTGCCTGAGGCGAAGGTGTACGGCACGTATTGCGCGAAGACGCTCATGGTGTGCAGGCCCGCGGGCGCGACGCTTGCATCATGCACGCTCTGAAAGTAAAGCTCGCACCAGAGCTGCTCCGGGAGCCGCCCCGCGCGCGCCGCGGCATAACCGGCCCTCCATTCTGCGTGCGTCAGAGGCGCGTTGATCTGGCCGTAGTGATGCGGCTGGTCTGTTCCAGGCCGGGCGGTGAAGTCAGGCAACTCGCGGAGGAGTACGTTTAGCTTTACCGTGCATCCTTCAATGGGTATGGCGCGTATCTTTGCAGCCCAGGCGTTATCGGCAGACGCATCCAGCAGATCGAGCGTGCGCATCGGGTCGGCGTTCGAGATCACGATCGGTGCGCCGATGCGTTCTCCCCCTTCGAGCAGCACGCCTTCCTCCGGCAGAATGCGGGCTACGCTCACGCCCGCAGCGACGACGGCTCCCGCCTCGACCGCAGCATCGCACAGGTAGAAGGACACCATGCCCATGCCGCCCTTCACGTAGCCCCACATGCCGGGCATGCCTCCCAGACGCCCGGATGCGTGATGAAAGCGGATCGAGGCGGTGCCGGCGTCGAAGGGACTTGCGTTGGTGCCGATGACGCCCTGGCCGAGATACGCGGACTGCAGTCGTTGGTCGGTGAGATAGCGCTCGACAAACTCGGCCATGGACCAGCGAAAGAGAAGGTCGCGCGCCTCGGAGTCGCCGGCGAGAAGATCGTCGATCTGTCCCTGTGTCGGCGCATCGCCGATCCAGACGTCTCGCGAGCCGCTCTCGGGATGGAGCCCCAGCATGCCGGCCGCGGGGCGAAGGGCGTCTCGCAGCCGGCGGAGGACATCATTCATCGCGCGCCATCCCTCGAGATCGCGCGGAGAAAATCGGCGAACCTCCTCTTCGCAACGCGCGTCGTCATCCCAGAGTTGAATACTGCTGCCGTCCAAGAAGGGCACAAAGAGGCCGTTGATCGCGGGGGTCCAATCGAAGCCGCGGCTGGGCAGACCAAGTTCCTGGATCACAAGCGGATGCAGCAGTCCGGCAAGGTAGGCGCACGGAGACATTCGTACGCCGGGGAAGGGCTCTTCGACGGTGCAGGCGCCGCCGACGCGCTCGCGGCTCTCGAGCACAAGCACCCTTCGGCCGGCCTGTGCAAGATAAGCGGCGCAGGCCAAGCCGTTGTGACCCGCGCCGATGACGATCACATCCCAGGTACGCGCGGCGATCACTTTCAGTGGCGCTGGAAGGCCGATCTTTCCCAGCACTGCGGCGGTTGCGGACATACTGAGCAGTATCTACGCGGGTCTCGCGATGAGCAAAGAAAAACGATCAGTCCCTGTGCTCTGCAGGGGGACAAGTTTGGCAGTGTCCGCAGAAGGTGTGATTGAGCCGGTGCGCGAAGATCATGCAGCAGCTTCCCGCAAGCGTGATCGCAACTTCGTTCCAGTGGGAGGGCAGCCGGTCGCCGAAGTAAGCTCCCGAGAAGATCAGCGTCAGTCCCACTGCCATCAGGCCCAAGACGGATTTCCGCCTGTGTTTGCGGAAGCCGGTTCCGAGCGCGACGGCTCCAATGACTGTCACCGCGACGGCAAGAACACGATGGGTGTGCTCTTCGGTGGGCAGGAAGTGAGCGTAGACAGCGGAAAGCGAGAGGATGACGGGAGTCGCAATGCAATGAACGAAACACACTGCGGACGCGATCATTCCAAGGCGATCCGCAGTTCCCATGCGGGAATAGTGGCCTGAAGACATAGCGAGAGTGTCCTTGCCGCGCCGGGCAGTTAATGAGAAACGAGAATGGAACAAGGAGGCGCCTTGCGGTATGCCGGGAGATGCATGCCGCAAGGCGCTTTTGCCGTCGGCTAGAAGTGGAAGCCTACCTCGGCCGTCAGTGCCCGCGGAGTGACGTAGTGCGTGCCGCTGAAGGTGGAGAGGAAGTTGTAAAGCGCAACCTTGTTGGCGAGGTTCACGCCCGTCAATCTCAGGCTGACGCGGTGCTTGTCGCCGCCGAAGAGGTTGTCTTCGCCAACTGAAGCATCGAAAAGACTACGCGCGATCACCCTGGAGGGATGACGGTCGTCGTTCTCTGTCCCTGGTGCTGGAATCGACAGGAGCGTGGATGTGAGTTGGTTGGCGAGGCATGGCGTGGGAAGCGGAGTCGTCGGCGTCGCTTTAATCCCGTTGCAGGACAGCCCGGCTTCGAACTCCTGATCTGCGGTAAACCCGCTCAGGTCGATTGCGGGTTGGCCATTGAGCGTAGTCGAAATCCCCGCGCAGTGGCTGTTGGGGTCCGTGGCGTTGTAGCACGGAGTCGAGGCTGCGTTGAGACCGCTGTCATAGCGCCAGTTGAAACCGATCCAGGGCCCGCGTTTGCCCGGGATCTGGTACTGGATGTGCGTGGTCTGGTTGAACCTCTGGTCATGGTCGATGCGGAACGGATAGCCGCTCTGTCCCACGGTTGCTCCCGCGCCGGCGCTCTGTGGCGGGAAGAAACGGGCGGCGACAGAAGACATCGAAACGAAGCCGGAGAAGTGGTGGTAGTTGGGAAGATCGGCATGGATGACAAAGCCCGAGATCTTCGAGTTATGCCAGTCGATGGGAAAGAAGATAGGGGTATTTCCCAGGATAGAAAAGTCGAAGGCGCTATGGGTGTACTTCCAGAGGTAGTCCGCGCTGATCACGAAGTTCTTCCCGAACCCCTGCTCGAACCCGGCGTGGAACTCGTTTCGGAATCCGGGTGTCACGACGTTCGATCCTCCCTGACAGTTGAGCAGCGGATTGAGCACGGGACTTGAGCACCCCTCGCTGGACAGAACGAGGTTTTCGTTGAATGGCGTCTCAAGCGTTCGGGCATAAGACGTACGCAGCACAGTCCCGGTTTTCTTCAGCGTGTAGGAAGCGCCAAGGCGAGGCTCAGCCTGCCGCTCTGTCGACAAACCGTTGTAGAAGTCTCCGCGGATGCCGAGATTAAAGAGCCAGTTGCCTGCTTTGATCTGATCCTGGGCATAGAGGCCAAGTTCTTTTACGTCGGTGTGGCCGAAGTAGTTATAGGTCCCGCCCCCGCGGGTCAGATCATAGGGCAGCAGCACAGGATTGAATGAGCCTCCGGTGGCAGGATCATTGGAGAAAGCGCCTGCCGCGGCGCACTGCGCAGGATCCGTAAAGCCGGGAAGCGAGTTGCCGTTTGCGTCTACACACGGCGAATTGAATGTGGAGTTGATCACGCCGATCCCATCTCTTTCCCGCAGGAACGTCTGCTGGTAGAGGCCGCCGATCTTGATGCTGTTTCGTCCGTACTGGACAGAGTAGTCGGACCGGACTCCAGTGTTCAGGAGAGTGCGGTTTTGCGTGATGGTCTGGCTTTGGATCGGACCGAGGTCGGCCAGGGGATTGTTGCTCGGGTAGTAGTTGAATCCGTCTCTTCGCGCAAAGCCGCCGAAGTTGAAGACGGCGTTGGACCCGATCAGATGCGTGTAGAGAGGAGCAATGTCGTAGGTTTCGATCTTGGCGCGCTGATCCGTGTTGCCCAGGCCGGCGAAGACCGGATTGCTGCTTGTCCCCCCACTCACGACGTTTTGGACGTTCAAATTGTCGAAGGTATTGGGAGTCTGAAACCACGACCGGGTGTAGTTGAAATTCACGTGGATGGAGTCCTTCTCGGTAAAGCTGCGATCGATGCGATCGAAGAAATTCAGCTCATTGCCCTTGTCGTGAAACACCGAGTACTCGGGACCATCGAGAAAACGTCCGGTGTTCAATCCATCGACCTCGAAGAAGTTGCCCCAGTTCTGGCCGCCGTAGGAGAGATCGAAGCCGCCGGTTGCCGAGCCGAACGATCCATAGGAGGTCGTCACGCTTCCGTGGGGCGTCGTAGACCCCTGGCCGGACCGCGTGGTCACGTTGATGATCAGACTCGTCTTGTCTCCGTACTCAGCCGGTGGAGCGCCAGGAATCGCTTCGATGGACTGAATCGCGTTCGAGGGGATTTGATTGGAAAACACCTTGCTCTGCTGATCGGAGATGGGCTGGCCGTCGATCGAGAAGGAGTTGGAGGCGTGATCGCCCAGCCCGTGAAAGAGCCCATTCGAATCGGCTGCGACTCCAGGGGAAGCGAGCGTAACCAGGGAGCTCAATGAGGAGGATTGACTCTCGAGCGGCAGCCGATTGAATAAGCCTCGGTCGATATTGGTGTGATTGGTGGGATCGTTGCTCACCAGATCTTCCGCTTCCACAGTGACGGAGGTGGATGTTCCTTCGAGCGTGAGAGCGATCTTCACGTTGACCGGAATTCCTGACAGCACCGATTCGTCCTGTGCGACCGAGCCGAAGCCGTTGGCGGTCGCGGTCAGGTGGTAGGAGTTGCGCGGAACATTCGTAAAGTCAAAGTGTCCCGCGCCATCGGTCACGGCCGATCGAGAGTATCCGCTGACCGGGTTCACTATGGTAACGGTCGCGCCGGGCAGCAATGCGCCGGTCGGATCTGTGATGACTCCGGTAACGACTCCTGAATTCGACTGGGAAAAGAGCGCCGGCGTGCACGCCAACATGGAAAGAAGAACGAAGACACCTGCGGCTCGCCTGGAAAACGAGTGCATACACTACCCCCCTTTTGAGTTCTCTGCCTGACTTCCTGACGCCGTACTAAGCGGAAGCGAAGTCGACAGGCGGAGGCCGGGTGAAGAGGGCAAAGGTGCTGAGGGGCTCGGTTCTTGCGATCGGTACTGCCGGCTCCGCCGACGCCACAACGGAAGCGACAAACAACATCGCCGCCGGCTGAACCGGCTGCACCGTGAGATGCGCCGTGACGCACAAGGCGCAATCCGGATGAGAGACGCTTTCCGCGTGGCTATGAGCGACAGAGAGAGTGCCGCCGAGCACGACCAACGCCACGCACAGAACGCCAAGGAGGAGCCTCCAGGGCGTTCGCACAGCAGGTGTGGTCTGTTTGCGGAACATAGGTCAATATAGCGTGAAGCAGGCAAAAATGCATAACCCGCTCCGCCAGGAGCAGCTTGCGACACTCTTTGAGAGCCCGGCAATGTGCCCGCTACGCAGCCCTGCTACAAACCCGATCGCGGACTGCGGAGAGGACCGGCTTCTGCCGTGGGATTGATCTATATGCCTGAGAACCTGTTTAAGAACTACCGAACCAAGTGATTCTGAACAGCAACCAAAAGCGAAATACGGGGAGATGATTATCAGGTTAGCTCCGGCGTAGTCTGTGACTTCAGAACCAAGGTGCTTTGCGACAGCAAGCCAAGACGAAATACGGGGATTTCTCCACTCCGCCGCGCGATAAGACAGCGCGGCTTCGGTCGAAATGACGACTTGCTTTTTGCCTTGGTGTCCCGAAGAATGCGAGCGCGTGGGCAACCGGCCAGCCTGAACTCGCGCAGGCGAGCAGCTAGCCTGCGAGATTTGTTGTAAGACCGATACTGTGCAGAAGGCTTCGGAACTGCGGATTCGACCGCAAGCTGTCGAATTCAGGAGCTACCCCGAGGAAGATCATATTATTCGAACGATCGCTTTTGGCTTCTCTTAGACAGCTGAGCGCTTGATCCGTATCGCCGAGCCCGGTGTAGACAAGGGCCATGTAGTAGGGCGAAACGTAGCGGTGCGCGGACTGCGCCTTGAGTTCGGCAAGCATCTTCAAAGCCTCGGGGCGCCGCCCACTGACGGCATACGCGTGCGCCAAGGCAGCCGCTGCCGGAGGACTGTCCGGAGATAAGGAAGCCGCCTTCTGGAACTCCGCGATCGCTTTCGAGAATTCACCCTTCTGTTCGTACGCTTGTCCGAGGACGATGTGCGCCAGCAGATAGGTCGGATCCATTTCAAGGGTGTCGAGCAGTTGCGGGATGGCCTCGTCGTAGCGCCGCGCCATGTACAGCCGCCAGCCCAGGCTGAGGTTCATGCTGAGGGAGAGAGGGTCGAGCGATCTCGCGCGATTGATCTCGTCCAGACTCTCTTCCTTCCGGCCCATCGCGATCAGATAAAGCGAATACCGTTGATGCGCGGTCGCGTAGCTGGGATTGAGTTGAATGGCGCGACGAAAGCCGGTCTCGGCGGCCGGCCAGTTCCAGTCGTAGTTGAACTGCACGGTAGCCAGAGCCGTCTGGGTCTCGGCCAGCATCGGGTCCAGTTCGACCGCTCGGATCGCGGCCGTTTCCGCCTTGGGAGCCACTTCGCTGGTGGGTATGGTTCCGACGATGGCTGCTCCCAGTATCCCGTAACAGTCGGCAAGCCCCGCGTACGCCAGGGCGTAATGGGGATCTTTCTCCGTAGCCGCCTGAAAGTATTGAATCGCCTTATCGAGACCGTCTTCAGAACGCTTGCCCCAATAGTAGCGGCCCTTCAAATAGTCTTCGAAGGCGTCGGAGTTGACCGCCTGACTCGCCGCCAGCTGCTTTCTGTCCTGCGGCGTCAGCTTGATGCGGATCTGGCTGACGATGGCGGAGGCAACCTGATTTTGCAGAGCCAGAATATCTCCCAACGGACTCTCATAGGTGTCGGCCCAGAGATGGCGATCGGTGGAGACCTGCACCAGCTCGGCGGTGATGCGCACCCGGTCGCCCGAGCGCAGAACTGTCCCCTCGACCACCGCATCGGCGTGCAGGTCGCGGGCTATCTTCTCGAGCGACTCGTGGGTTCCTTTGTACTCCATGGCCGTGGTGCGGGAGATGACGCGCAGAGAGCTGATTCTGGCCAGGCTGGCAATGAGTTCGTCCGTCATCCCGTCGGCAAAGTAGTCCTGTGCGGCGTCTCCGGAGAGGTTCTCCATGGGCAGCACCACGATGGACGTGATCTGACCGGACGGCGGGGTGTTGAAGCCGAACCTGTCCCGAAGCTGCAGCACGGTCGCAAGGCCGCCGAGAATAAGGAGGAGCGAAATGCATCCGGCGACGATGGCCCATGTCAATGAGACTCGCCGAACGGGATGAACCGACTTGGCCACTGCCGGGAGGGAACGCGCCACCGCATGCTCGACGCTGATGGGGACGACTTCCTGAAGAGAAGACGCCGAACTTGGAGGGGAACTTCGGTCTGCGAGTTCCGGGAGACGTTCCCTCTCCGCATCATGAACAGGCGCGATAAACCGGTAGCCCTTGCGCGGCACGGTTTGGATAAAAACAGGATTCTCTGAGGAGTCCCCGAGTACCTCGCGAAGACGCATCATCGCGCTATTCAAGCTGTGATCGAACTCGACAAACGTGTCCGGCTTCCAGAGGCGTTGACGCAACTCCTCACGGGTAATCAGGACGCCGGGATGTTCGAGGAGGACCTTGAGCAGGTTGAGCGGCTGATCCTGCAGCTTAAGGCGCAGTCCTTTGCGTCGCAGCTCGCTCGCTTCCAGATCGACTTCGAATAAACCAAAGCGTACGACCCTGGAGAGGGTCCCGGTTGAAGGTGACTCCATCGATGAGCGACCTTGATCAAGACTTGTTGAAGACGACGAGAATTATAGCCACCGCAAATCGCACCGTCAAAGAAGATTTGTTGCATCGCCGCGTCAGAACTCGTGTGATGCAGGGCATCAAGTCGTTCCATTCATGAAGGAAACGCCGTTACCTCCAAATAACACTCTGCTGATGCGGACAGTCTTGATGAATCTTGTCGCGGCGCAGTAGGATGCGCTTGCTTTCAAAAGGCTCGTTCGGCCGCAGAGCTCGCCGGGAAGAGAAGACGAGACCAACTGCCGTAGAGATCCACTTGCAGATCTAGTTTGTTTAAGGAGCAGCCATGAACGCAGCGAGTGTTTGCAGGTTGAAGTCGATCGTTTCCTCCGTCGCGGCTTTTGCCGTCGTCTTGATTGTGTGGGGTGCTGCGGGGATGCGTCCGGCGGAGGCCCAGGTAGCGGGCGCCACCCTCTCGGGCGTGGTCTCGGATGTCTCCGGCGCCGTAGTGCCAAACGCGAAAGTGACGATCCGCAATACCGGAACTGACGTGGTGCGAACCGTCACCTCAAACGCGGACGGCTTCTACTCTGCTCCGAACCTGCTCCCCGGGAGCTACGAGGTGAGGACCGAAGTGGCCGGGTATGCCTCGGTGCTGCAGAAGGGGATTGTGCTCACGGTAGGCGCCGAGCAGACCTACAATCCTGCCCTCGCCGTCGGTCAGGTCAGTACGACCGTGGTCGTTCAGGATGTCGCGCCCACCGTCGAGACCTCTTCTTCCACTCTCAGCGCCACCGTCGACGGCAAGACGGTGCGCGAGCTGCCGCTGAACGGCCGCGACTGGACGCAACTGGCCGCGCTCGAGCCGGGCGTCGTTTCGGTTCCCAACCAGGCCACCACCGGCTTCTCCGCCAATAAGGGAAACCGCGGCTTCGGCAATCAGCTCTCCGACGGCGGACACCGCCCGAACGAGAACACGTACCGGGTCAACGGCATGGTCGAGAACGACTACACCAACGCGGCTCCGGGCGGTTCCACCGGGGTCAATCTCGGCGTCGATGCCATCGATCAGTTCTCCGTCCTCACCGCAAGCTATACGGCCGAGTACGGCCGCACCTCCGGCGCCGTCATCAACGCGATCACGAAGTCCGGCACGAACCATCTTCACGGCACGGCTTACTTCTTTGATCGCGACAGCATCTTCGACGCGAGGAACTACTTCGACGGCCCCGCGATCCCGCCCTTCCGCCGCATTCAGTTCGGCGGGTCCGCGGGAGCTCCCATTGTTAAGGACAAGACCTTCGTCTTCGTCGATTACGAAGGCATACGGCAGAGCCAATCGAACTCCGGCCCCATCTTCGTTCCGAACGCCGGAGCCCGCGCCGCGGCCGTGGCTTCGGTGCAGCCCTATCTCGCGCTCTGGCCCGTCGCACCGGCAGGCGCTCCTGATACCAACCCCGGAGGCATCGGCATCCAGAGCTTCAACGTCAACACGCCCACCCGCGCTCAGGAGAACTACGTGATCGTGCGCGGCGACCAGAAGATCAGCGCCGCCGACTCACTCGATGGAACGTACTTCTTCGACTCCGGCCCGCAGACCCAGGCCGATCCGCTGAACAATGCTGTCCACCAGGTCTTGTCGCGCCGCCAGCTTGCCTCGCTCGAAGAGACTCACATCTTCAGCCCAGCTCTGGTCAACACCGTTCGCGGCGGCGTCAGTCACATCACCGGTCTGATCAACTCGCCGGTCTCGGGGGATGCCGTCGCGACGGACGCGGCTCTGGCTGTGGCTCCCGGCGCGGCGGCGCCACCGCAGATTGCCGTCACCGGGCTCACCACAGCCTATGGCCTCAACGGCTTCAACAAATTCAACCACAACTACACCTCCATCCAGATCTACGACGACGCCTTCCTCACCAAAGGCAAGCACTCCATGAAGGCCGGCTTCGCCTACGAGCACGTCGCCTATAACGTGCTCGAGCAGCTCAGCCCCAACGGCCGCTTCAACCCGTACACGCTGCCCGCTTTTCTGGCCAACACGCCCCACACGCTCAACGCGCTTGCTCCCGGCGGTTCCACCGAGGTCAAGCTCCGCGAAAGCCTCTACGCCTTCTACTTTCAGGACGATTGGACCGTGAATAAGAAGCTGGTGCTCAACCTCGGACTGCGGTATGAGGGCGCCACCCGGCCCGGCAACGCCAGCTCCGTGCCGGGCTACACCGTCAACGGGTACACCGTCGCCGCGGCGCCGTTCCAGCAGATCACCAGCCTGCAGAACTGCCTCGCAAGCCCGACGGCCTGCGGTCCGGTCGGCACCAGCAGCCCGATCGCCACCAATCCCACGACCGACAACTTTGAGCCGCGCCTGGGATTCGCCTACGATGTCTTCGGCAACGGAAAGACCGCTGTGCGCGGGGCCGCGGGCATGTTCGACGTTCTCCCGCTGCCGTATGAGTTCGGCCTCAACACCGCCGCGACGGCGCCCTTCCAGATCATCGGGACCGACCCGAACGCGACCCTGGGTACGGGCACCCTCGATCCGAACGTCAACTTCAATCGACAGAAGATCCGCAATCGCTACATCCAGCAGAACCCGCAACGCGCCGCGGTCTACAACTGGAGCCTCAATGTGCAGCAGGACTTCGGCCGGGGCTTCGCCGGAATCGTCGGCTATGTCGGATCGCGTTCGCTGCATCTCTCCGCCGCGGCCGACGACATCAATCTGGTTCAGCCCATCAGCACCGCCGGCGTGGGTCTCACCTTCCCCTGCGACCCGACGGGCTTGACCGGGACCAACACCTGCGCCAACAACCAGACCGGAACCCGCATCGATCCCAACTGGGGCGGCGGCGCCGGCATCCGGCCCGTGCTCTTTGACGGCGCCAGCAGCTATGAGGCTCTCCAGTCCCAGCTCCGCAAGTCCTTCGGCAGCGGGGTTCAGGGCCAGCTCTCCTATACCTACAGCCACTGCGCCGACCTCAGCTCGGCTCCGGTCACCGGCGACACCTTCCTGAACTCCATCGCCGTGCCGCTGCTGCTCAACAAGCAGTACCGCATCGGCTCCTGCGACTTCGATATCCGCTCGGTCGCTACCGCGAACGTCATCTGGGACATTCCGGCGCCGAAGTTTCAGAGCTCCTTCGCCAACGTCGTCACCAACGGCTGGGAACTTGGCGGCATCCTGACGGCCGAAACCGGCGCGCCCTTCTCGGTGACGATTGGAGGCGGCAACGACCCCCTCGGCACCGGCTTCAACGGCGACTTCTCCATGGATCTTGCCAGCCTCGTGCCGAACTGCAATCCGACTCCCAGGATTAAACACACCGCGCAAGGGGTGCAGTATCTGAATACCGACTGCTTCACCCCTCCCACCGCGCCGACCTCGATTGGCGTCGCCAGCGCGGCCAATCCGTACGGCTGTGCTCCCAACTCCTTCCCCAACTACAAAGGCGCGGCCGCCCCGGCAGGCACACAGTTCTGCTCGAACGTGCTGGGCACCTCCGGCCGCAACCGCTTCTACGGCCCCAAACTGAACGAACTCGACATGTCGCTGTTCAAGAACACTGCCGTGCCGCGCATCTCGGAAGCCTTCAACGTGCAGTTTCGCGCCGAGTTCTTCAACATTCTCAATCACACCAACTACCTGTCTCCCGGCTTTCTTAATACCTTCGGCCAGAACAACTCCGTGTATGACTACGATGGGAGCAACCTACCCACCCAACTCAACCAGACCTCCACCTCATCGCGGCAGATCCAGCTCGGAGTGAAGCTGATCTTCTAGCGCGGCGTCCTTCCGCGACTACAATCACGGGAGGCGTTTTCCACTGCCACTCCATGGTCCCGGCTCTCTCCGGGACTCCAGCCCGACGTGTATGCGGCATCCAGCCTGGTGCGACCGGAGCATGAAACATGCATCTTGAAGAGGATCTCTCCCCAGCCCACAACGAAGATGCGAACGTCCCCGGCTGGAAGTTTGCCGTCGCGTCGAGCATTCTCGGCTGGGTGCTCGACGCCTTCGACTTCTTTGTCGTCGTCTTCCTCTTCGACGCGCTGGCGGCAAACTTTCACGTCGATAAGAAAGCCATCGTCTGGACGATCTCCATCACCCTGGCGATGCGTCCGGTCGGCGCTCTGCTCTTCGGAGCGCTCGCCGACCGCTACGGGCGCAGGAAGCCGCTGATGGGCTGCGTGCTGTACTTCTCGCTCATCACCGTCCTCAGCGGATTTGCGCCGAACTACCTCTTCTTCCTCGTCATGCGTGCGCTGTACGGCATCGGCATGGGCGGCTACTGGGGTATCGGCGCCTCTTTCGCGATGGAGAACGCTCCGCGCAAACGCCGCGGCGTGCTTTCGGGCCTGATGCAGGGCGGCTATCCATTCGGCTATCTGCTCGCCTCGGTCGGCATGCTGACCATCATGCCGCACTTCGGATGGCGGGCCATGTTCGTCGTCGGCTTGTCGGTAACCGCGCTCATCCTGGTCTTCACCTATCTGTCGCCTGAGTCCGAGGCCTGGAAGCAGCACCGCATGGGCTCGGTCGCGAGCATCTTCAAGATCCTCTTCCAGCACATGCGAAGCTTCTCCTACCTGCTCCTGGTCATGGTCTTCATGTCCTGCCTCTCGCATGGCACGCAGGACCTGTATCCCGACTTCCTCAAGACGCTGCCCGTGATCAAGAACGCGCTGGTCTTCGGCATGAAGCCGCTGTATGGAATCCCGATCCTCTACAACATCGGCGCGATCCTGGGCGCGGTCCTGTTCGGCCACTACTCCGAAAAGATCGGCAGACGATACTCCATCATCGCGGCTTTGATCCTGTCGCTGATGGCAATTCCGGCATGGGCCTTCGGCGGCTCGATACTGACTCTGGTCATCGGCTCCTTCCTGATGCAGACCGGCGTTCAGGGAGCCTTCGGCGTCATCCCGGCGCATCTGAACGAACTCTCTCCCGACGCCGTCCGCAGCCTCTTTCCCGGCTTCGTCTACCAGCTCGGCGTCTTCATCGCATCGCCGGCAGTGTCGTTTGAGTACTTCCTCCGCAACCGCTTCGGCTATCCCTGGGCGCTTACGCTGTTCGAGGTCTGCGTCATCGTGGTGCTGCTCTTCGTCTTCGGCTTCGGGCCGGAGCAGCGCGGCCGCAGCTTTCATCGCAAAGAAAGCCGTGAGGCGCTCTCGCGCTGAGCGTCCGCCCCTTGCATCTGCCGGAGGACGTTCGTTCGGCGCAGTGATCTTGCGCGACGGTTTGCTGACTTCTCTCATCCAACGGTGCGTGGGGGTAAGTCAAGAAGATGGCCGATGGCAGAGGAGCCGGCGAAATCGAGGAAGCGGCAGGAACAGCAGACGCCGTTGGCCAATATGCCAAACACAGGATGCCGTTCGGGGCTGAACTGCGGCCGGATGGCAGGGTTCGTTTTAGGGTATGGGCTCCGGAGGCGGCTTACGTGCATCTCGCGCTCGAGGGTGCAGACGAGCCGGCGGCCATGGCGGCTGTCGAAGACGGCTGGCACGAGCTCGTTACCTCTGCGGCGACTGCCGGTTCGCGGTACCGCTATGTTCTGCCCAGTGGGATGAGGGTGCCCGACCCGGCATCCCGCTTCCAACCGCAGGATGTGAATGGGCC
The DNA here is from genome assembly GCA_965277545.1 of Edaphobacter sp. GTDB lineage: Bacteria > Acidobacteriota > Terriglobia > Terriglobales > Acidobacteriaceae > Edaphobacter. The sequence goes on along the minus strand of OZ255826.1, from coordinate 1,848,617 downwards.
AAGCGAAGTCATTGACCCCGAGGCTTACACCTGGCGCTCGCAGCATTGGAGGGGATGCGCGTGGGAGCAGGCGGTTCTCTATGAGCTGCACATCGGCACGTTTACCCAGGAAGGGACCTTCCGTGCCGCCATCGGGAAGCTGGAGTCTCTCGCGGCCCTTGGCGTGACCGCGATTGAGATCATGTCCGTTGCGGATTTCCCGGGCACGCGCAACTGGGGCTACGACGGCGTTCTGCTGTACGCTCCTGATTCGAGCTACGGCAGGCCGGAAGACCTTAAAGCGTTTGTAGACGCCGCTCATGAACATGGCATGATGGTCATCCTCGACGTGGTCTACAACCACTTCGGTCCTGAGGGCAATTACATCGCCCACTACTTCCCCGATATCGTGACCGACCGATACACAACGCCCTGGGGCCAGGGCCTGAACTTCGACGCAAGACACAGCGAGAAGGTTCGCAAGTTCATCGTCCACAATGCGCTCTATTGGGTGGAAGAGTTTCGCATGGATGGTCTTCGCCTGGACGCCGTGCACGCGATCCTTGATAGCAGCTCGACGCACATCCTGGAAGAGCTTGCACGGACTGTACGGTCGCTGTCAGGAGGCCGTCCGATCCATCTGATCCTTGAAAGCGACGACCGCATGTGGCACCTGCTGGGCCGCGATGAACTCGCACAGCCGCTCTCCTCCACGGCGCAGTGGAATCACGATATGCAGAAGCTGGTCGCGCTGGCATTGACCAGCGGCCGGTCCGACGAAAGGGATCGCGCAGACACCGATTTGCTTGGACGGGGCCTGGTCGAAGGCTTTACCTCGGCGCCCCATCACCGCAACGCCCCGCGCCGTGATCCGGAGAAAGCGGGACAACCCTCGGTGTCGGCCGCAGGATTTATCTCGTTTCTGCAAAGCCATGATGTCGTCGGCAATCGCATTCGAGGAGAACGCATCACCGACCTTGCCGCGCCTGAAGTGGTACAAGCCATTGCCGCCGTCTACCTGCTGGCTCCGCAGATCCCCATGCTGTTTATGGGGGAGGAGTGGGGCGCCTCGACACCCTTTCCCTACTTCTGCGACTACACGGGGAGCCTCGCGGAGGCAGTACGCCGAGGCAGGCTGGAGCAGTTCACCTCGCCGGAGCAAAGAGCCGATCCCAGCTTCCTCGCCGCTGCTCCCGATCCGTCCTCTCAGGACACATTTCTCTCCGCCAAGCTGGACTGGCAGGAGCGGCTCACCGTATCTCACCAAGCCTGGTTGGACTGGTACACACGCATCCTGCGCACACGTCGCGAAGTCATTCTTCCGCTGCTGCAGCGCCTGCACACGACGACGGGCGACTACGAGGTCCTCGGACCGAGACAGATTGCGGTCAAGTGGCAGTTTGATGGGAAGGCGCTCAGGATGACCGGAAACTTCTCCGGCCAGCCAAGCGCCGTGTTTCCTCGAGACCCGGGCGAGACGATCTGGCGAACAGGCACACAGGCGGGAGATCATGAACTGGGGCCATGGTCGGTGCGCTGGTCGCTTTCAGGATTGTGAGCGGCTACGGCTTGCGGTCGTCTGCATCCGGCGAAGGATCTTCGATCGTCCAGCGAACCGACCACGGTTCGAATTCGCCATCGTGAGTCCCCGGCACACCCTCCTGCCAAATCACGCGGCCTCGCGCGGGCGGAAAGCCTGAGCTGGGTTGCTTGCAAAGATTTGCGGCGAGGTGCAATGTGGCTCCACTTGCCATCGTCCATCGAATGGTGAGAGCGCCTGGCCCTACGATCTCGCTGACACCGCAGCTTAGGTTCGGTTCCTTGAGAAGCGGGACTACAGCTTGCCGCCGCACAGCAAGGATGCGCTTATACCAATCGAACCAGGTTGCGTGACTCGGCTGATCGAGCTCGCGCCAATCCAGCTGGGCGCTGCGCCATGTGCTCTCGGCCTGCGGGTCGGGAGCGCGCTTCATCTCGTCTTCGGATGGGGCTGGATCGAGCTTTGTGAGCTGCGCAAAGCGGCCCTTTTTGACTGCCGCGGCAAGCTGCCCATGATAGTCGCAAAAGAACGGGAAGGGCGTCGATGCGCCCCACTCCTCTCCCATGAATAACATCGGGATCTGCGGCAGGAGCAGGTAGATGGAGGCGATCGCGCGAATCGCATTCGCCGACGCGGCGGCGAAGATCCGGTCGCCGAAGATTCTGTTGCCGACCAGATCGTGAGTCTGGATGAACGCAATAAAAGAAGTAGGAGGCACCGTGCAGCATGGCGAGCCGGAGGCCATCTGCGCTGCAAGGACAAACCCCTCCGCGAGAGCTTTGCCCAGTTTTCCCGTCTCTTCTTCTCTGCCGGCTTCGCAAAGATTGGAAAACACCGCGCCCAGCAGATGAGTGATGTCATGGTTCCACTGGGCGGTGTAAGCGGCGGCCGCGCCGTTGTCATCGCGCGTCAACCTCGCTTCGATATTCTGCTCGCTTTCAAGAATCAAGTGAACAGGACGGGACAGGGGAAGCGCCTCGATGCGGTCGTGCAGCTCATCGAGGATATGTTTCGGGCTGTCATCAATCATCGCGTGAGAAGCATCGATGCGCAGGCCATCCACATGAAACTCTTCGATCCAATACAGCGCATTGTGGATGATGAAATCGCGCACCTCCGCACAGAGAGGCCCGTCAAAGTTCAAGCCCCTGCCCCAGGGAGTCTCGTGCAGATCACTGCAGATCTGCGAGAAGTAATTTGAGATGAGGTTTCCTTCCGGACCGAAGTGGTTGTACACCACATCCAGAAGGACCATGATGCCGCAAGCATGCGCCGCGTCAAGGAAGGCCTTCAGCTCGTCCGGAGTGCCGTAAGCGGAGTCCGGCGCATAGAGCAGCACCCCGTCGTAGCCCCAGTTCCGTTTGCCTGCAAAGTCGGACAGGCACATCAGCTCGATGGCGTTGATGCCCAGCTCCGAGAGATGCCCGAGTCGTTCCGCCGCGGCGCGAAACGTGCCTTCGGGAGTGAACGTGCCGATGTGCAATTCATAGAGGATCGCTTCCGTCCACGGTATGCCCTGCCATGCCTTGTCGGTCCAGCAGAAGGCGTTAGGGTCGGTCACCTCGCTTGGCCCGCTCACGTCTTCGGGCTGATAGCGGGACGCCGGATCCGGCACTCGCGTTCCATCCGGCAGAACGAAGCAGTAGCGGCTGCCGACGGCAGCACTGGACGTGCTGAGTTCATGCCAGCCGTCCGGTTTCGCAGACATCGTCAGCGGCTCCGCGGCATCATCGAGCGCCAGCCCTACTTGTTCGGCGCCGGGAGCGAACAGCCGGAAGCGAACCTCGCCATCGTCGGTCCATTCCGCGCCAAACGGCATGGAATGACTCCCCGTACACTTCTCAGGAAGGTTTTCTTGATGAGCCTGCTGATTGGGCAACGTCCCTGCTCGACTTTCCGGAGATTGGCTGTCGAGCAAGGCTGGAGCGCACTCCCGGTCCGACACTTCGGTGAGACGTCGGACAGGCGCTGCGAGGATGGCTAGACTAAGGGTGAGAAGACGCAGGCTTACTTCAGAAGCCCTGGTCCGGCCGGAACGCCGTTACCTTGTTCGTCACAAACGTCACAGCCATCGGATGGCCGAGGTTGGCGAAGACCACCATGCGGTTGCCGTACTCGGTACTGGTGCTCTTCGAGACCTGACCAAGCGCAAGCTCGACCTGACGCTCGTTCATCCCGAGGATCACCTGATGCGTATCGACGGCCTTCCAGATCGCGGGACCCCAGTGTTGATAGAGCTGATGCGGATCGTCATAGAAGAAGACCTCGTCCGTATAGAAGGTGTACTGTCCGGCCTGCCGATAGCCTACAGGCACCGCGTAATCCTTCGTGTCGCCGGGCTTGGTGAAGACGAGAAGCACCTGCCGGTCGCCCCCGGGAATGCGAAACGTCGCAGCTTTCGGCGCGACCTGCTCGATCGCACTTTTGATGAGGATCGGCTCAGCGCCCAGAAGCGTGCCGGCGCTCTTGCTGTATTGCGCCGAGTGTCCCGCCATCGGGTAATACGCAAGCTGGCCCCCGGCCGACACCCAGACCGTCGTGCCGAACAGCTCCTTGATGTCCTTCATCGAGTCGGGCCGCTTCTTCTTGAGAAAGACAAGATCGTCCTCGGGAATGACCTCGCGCGCAGGCGCCTTCACGGATTTGTCGGGCGCGTTGCGCTCCCGGTAGATCAACCCAACTCGGATGCCCACGGCCAGGATCAGCACGATGGTGCCGCCGATCGCCGCCTTTGCTCCATTCTGCATGAAAAATCTCCTTCGCCCGATTCGGCCTTGACACTCCAGTCTTGCACTCTAATCCAGCGGCTCGGCCATGCTCAACTCGCGTTCGGTTTCCATCAGCGACTCGGCCGTCAGCGAGTCGGCGCGGCGCAGCTTCGGAAACAATCCCGTGGCGGCGGCCGTGACCACCATCGAACCGATCCCGCCGACCACCACCGCGCGGACAGCGCCCCACCAATGGGCGGTCAAGCCGCTTTCAAACTCGCCGAACTCGTTCGACGCGCCGATGAAGAGCCAGTTCACCGCGCTCACCCGGCCACGCATCTCCGGCGGTGTGGCAAGCTGCAGCACGCTCGACCGGATCACGACACTCACCATGTCGCTCGCGCCGACGACCACCAGCGCGCCTGCGCTGAGCCAGATGCTTCTCGACAAGCCGAAGACGACGGTAGCGGCGCCGAAGAGGCCTACGCAGATCAGCATCGTGACCCCGGCTTTGCGCCTGATGGGCCTGATCACCATCGTGAGCGAGACCGCCAGCGCGCCGACCGACGGCATCGCGCGCAGCAGCCCCAGCCCCCGGGGGCCGGCGTGCAGAATATCGGTCGCAAAGATCGGCAGCAGCGCCGTTGCGCCGCCCAGCAGCACCGCAAACAGGTCGAGCGAGATCGAGCCCAGCAGCAGCTTCGATCGCCAGACGTATTCCAGGCCCGCCAGCATCGTCTTCACGTGGAAGGCCTGTCTGTCGCTCTTGTCCGTTGGGTTGCGAATCATGCTGACCAGCACAAGAAAACCGAGCAGCATCAGCAGATTGAAGATATAGACAATGGGAGCGCCGTTGCAGATCGCCGCAAAGCCCGCCAAAGGAAGCGTGAACATGAGGCCGCCGATGGCAGGCCCCGACATGTTCGCGATCTGGTAGACAGTCGCTCCCCACGTGACCGCGTTGACGAAGTGCTCCTTGGGCACCAGGCTGGGCAGCATGGCGCTGGCGGCAGGTCCGCTGAAGGCGCGTCCCAACCCGATGCCCACCAGCACAGCGTAGATGGGCCAGATGCGGCCGCCCTGTAAGGCCGTGGCGCTTACCGAAAGCCACAGCAGCGCGGCGGTGCAGCATGCCTGCAGGAGATAGCAGAGCAGGATGATATTGCGCCGGTTGTAGCGGTCCGCCGCGTGTCCGGCCGCCAGCATCACGAACAAGCCCGGAAGAAAAAGCGCCAGGCCCGTGTAACCCAGATCGAGCGCGGAGTGCGTCAGCGCATACACCTGCCACGCAACTGCGACCGACTGCGCCTCCGCCCCAACGATCACCATCAACCGGGCAGCTTGATAGAGCCGGAAGTCGCGGGACTTGAAGGCGGAACGGTAGTCAAGACCTGCCTCCAACCTCCCCCGTTCCGAACCATCGGCCATGCCCTATGCTTTCACACTTCCGTTACGGATTGGCACCCGCTCCTGCTGAGCCTAATGAAGTTGTCATGCTGAGCGCAGCGAAGCATCCCGATGAACTTCATCCAGCCCATCGATCCAACCCCTTTTCTGCCCGATCCCTTCGACCACTCAGAAGCCACGACTTGATCGCAGCCCATCCGGTTCCAGTAACTCTGTAGCGCTCAAGTGCACCTGCAGACCAGACACAGCGCCTGCGAAAAGACGCTTCAAGCTTCAATTGACTGATCCGCTACGCCCCGCGTCGCCCCAATGTTCTGATTGAAGTGGCTTAGTGATTGACCCGCTGAGGTGTCCAGCCTCTGACGGTGTCCGCTGCTTAATGGCTTGGCTGAGGGAGGTTACGGTCTGGAGCGGGAATAACATGACGAAAAAGAAGAACGCGTGATGGTAGTTCCAGGCGACGAGCGGGACCCATAAGGCGAACCCGGCGAGATACAGTCGCATCCACACAGGAGCTTCCAGTATCGTTCGCAGCGGCTCGAGTTCAGCCGCTGTCCAGGCACCCTGCTTCACGCCGCGCTGCAGCCGCGACTGAGACCACACCAGAGCCACAAGGCAAGCGAGCACGGGAACGAAGATCGCTATTCTCCGAGGAGACGGCCACTCAGCGGCTGCCGACGACAGAGGATACAGCCGCGAGCTCGCCTCCGCAGCCACGAACGAGCCGCAGACAAATAGGCTGGCCCCTATCGCGCATGCCGCCAACTGCCTCGGTGACCAACGCGCGTGCGCTTTCATGCCGGAATTTTAGCACTGTGTCAGCGACAGCCGACGCCTCGTCCCGCCTCTTCAAGAAGCAATCAGCGCTTTGAGCAGGTCTGCGCCTGTGCGGCCCTCGCCACCCGCTCAGCGTCCCAAATAAAGCTTGTACTGCGACTCCACGACGCCCGTATTGCGCGCCAGGGCAAGCTTCGACTGGTTGTATTGATAGAGCGTCTGGACCAGCGTGCTCTGCGCCTGCGCCAGCACCGCCTGAGCCTGCACCACAGGCAGGTTGTCATCGACGCCCGCGGCGAACCTGTCCGTCGTGTCCTGCAGTTCCTGGCTAGCCAGGTCGACGTTGCTGCGCGCCACCTTCACCAGATCGTTCGAGGACTGCACATCGAGCATGCTCGAGCGGATCTGCTGCTCGATCGACACGCGAAGCGAGTCAATCTGCTGTCGCAGCGCGGTCACCTGCGCATCGGCAACCTCGCGTTGACCGCGCAGCGTCCCTTCCAGAAAGACCGGAACGCTGACCTTGCCCGTCGCCGCGAAGACGCCGTGATAGAGACCGCCAATCTCGCCAAGCACACCGTAGTATCCATCGAAGGAGACAGACGGCAGACGCTCGGCCCGCACCGCCTTCTTCGCCTGTCTCGCAACGTCGAGCTGCACCTGCAGGCTCAGCAGATCCTTCCGCCGCTGAAACGCAACACGCATCGCGTCCTCGAGCGGCAGTTCAGCGTACTCAGCATAGGGAGCCGCATCGATGAGCGCAATCTGCTGATCAGCGGGCAGGCCGATCAAACGGTTCAGCGCGATCTTGTCCTTCGCGAAGGTGTTCTCATAGTTGATCAGGGTCTGCTGCTGGGTCTGCAACTGCACCCGAGCCCGCAGCACATCGAGATTCGTCCCCACCCCGGCATCGTGCGACGCTGCGGCCTGCTGGAGCGACACCTGATCGGCTTGTTCCAGCGCCTTGGCGTTTGCGATCTGCGCCTGGTCAGCAAGCGCCAGCAGATACTGCGTCCCCACGGCCAGGGTGATGCCGCCAAGCTCATTCAGCGTCGACAAATTCGCCGTCTTCTGCGCCTGCTTAGCCGATCGGTAAAGAAAGAAGGCCGGCAGATTGAAAAGCTGCTGGTTCAGGCTGATCTGCGCCATCGCGGTGTTGACCTTTACGATCGTCGGAATCGACCCCGGAGTAAGCCCCACCCCAGCGAGGGAAGCCGGCTTGAATCCCATGGCCGCCAGATCGATTTGCTCCGCAGCCGCCTGGGCCGACGCGGTCAGACTCGGCAGCAGGTTGTTCTCGACCGTAAGCAGTTCGCCGTGCACCAGCCGCTCGTTCTGAATCGTCAGCTTGATCTGGAGGTTCTGCTTCTCCCCTCGCGCGATGGCATCGTCCAGGCTCAGCGGAAACACGTCAGGAGAAGCCTGCTGCACCACGACGCCCCCAGGCAGCTTCACCAGGTTTGGCACCGGAGCGGAGGGAAGCGAGGGCGCGACCGCAGCCGTTTGCCCCGGCAGCGAAGACGCACAGAACGCCAGCGCAGACACCAGCATAGGCGCAAGGCTGCCGCGAAGCGTCTTTCTTCGTCCAACTCTCTCTGTCGCTGGCTTCATATCCGTTTATTAGAGTGCCACATCGCCCCCTCGATGCAGAAATCCGGAGGTGCTGAAACCTCGGCTTCCTGCGAGGCGCGCTGCTTTGGTGATCCTTGGGCAAAGCAGCTAGAATACGAAACATAAACCTATGCGTCTTATGGCTATGAACCGCATCCTCGCCGCCGCCGCCTCTCTCCTGTTCCTGCTGCCTGCCGGCCTGCCGGCCTCGGCCCAGGGAACAGCTTTCAAAGACACCTCCGTGCTCCGCGCCCCTGCCGGATCGCCGGTCGCCATCTACGAGTTTGAAGACCTGGAATGTCCCGCCTGCGCTCGCGCCTTCCCCATCACCCGGGCGGCGGCGGGGAAGTACAAGATTCCCATGATGCACCACGACTTTCCGCTCAAGATGCACATATGGAGCTTCGATGCGGCGGTGATCGCCCGCTACATTCAGGACAAGATCTCGCCCCAGGCCGCCGAGGACTACCGCCGCGCCGTCTTTGAGGCTCAAGCCTCCATCGCCTCCAAAGAAGATCTCAATGCCTTCAGCCAGAAGTACTTCCAGGCTCACGGGCGCGAGATGCCGTTTGTCATCGACCCCAGCGGGCGCTTCACCGCCGAGGTTCGCGCAGACTATACCTTGGGTGAGCGAGTCGGGCTGACCCAGACGCCCACCATCTTTATCGTCACGCAGAAGGGCTACGAACAGGTGAGCGACGTCACCCAGCTCTATGCCATGCTTGACAAGACCATCGCTGAAAACCCGGCCGCCGCGCCTGCCAAGTCAAGAACGACCGCCCATCGATAATTCAACGGCTCCTGCCGGACCAGCCATGCAGCGCGCACGTGGCATGCCAATTGCGCGAGTGTTCCACGTGGAACAATTTCGCGCTCCACGATTGTTCCACGTGGAACATTTTGCAAAGGCAGGACGAAGGGTAAAGGCAGAGCAAAACGAACCCTAGGCTGATGCTGCCACGGCAGATTGTTCCACGTGGAACAATCTCTCAGCTACCCGCCCGTTACGCGCAATTTTGCTCTTTAGAAATGTTCCACGTGGAACATTTCCGTCCGGACTCTCCTCCGGCAGCAAGCAGCTCTTCATGCAGCCTGGAAGATCAGGAAGTAATCTTCCCCGTCCGCTTTCGTGAAGTCGTAGGTTCCTATCAGCTTGTATCCGGCGCTCGACATCTCCTTGACTACGACATCTCGGCTGACTCCGTGGTCCGTGCCGTTGCCATTGCGATCGATGATTCCAACCTTTGCTCCCGGACGCAGCGATCGCTCGAGCACCTTCATCATCGGCACCGGATGCGCAATCTCGTGGTACATCTTCAGCATCATGACTGCATCGACGCTTCCCTGCGGAAGCCTGGGGTCATCCGGCGATCCAAGCACCGTACGCACGTTGGATAAATCCTCTTTGCGAATCCGCTTGCCGATGTACTCAACCGCCAGAGGACTGATGTCTTCGGCGAGCACCACGCCGGCTGGACCGACCCGCCGCGCGGCCCGCACCGTGAACCACCCGGAACCCGCGCCGATATCGGCCACGTTCTTTCCCGGCGCAATGCCGAGCAGGTCCATCACCCGATCGATCTCGAGCCTCTTGTCACGACCGGCCGACTCGAAGATGGAGACATCCCCGCTGTACGGCGTGCTCGTAGGACGTTGACTCCCCGGCTGGCCCGCGCCGGGGTTCGACATCGCAACCGTCGCCTTATTGATCTCACGCTGTGTTCCAGCGCCGGTCTGCGCGCCTCCTGTGCAACCTACGATCAACGAAACGAGAAAGACGCCACACAGCAGCACGCGGGAACGGGAAAGATTCGCCATATCTCACCATCTGCCATTCAGCGGCGGTTGGCAAGCGCTTCGCCCCTTGTCTGCTCCCCGCTGCATCCACACCTTTTGATTGCAGCGGAACGAAGGAAGACAGCTCCAACGGAGGGGCTGTCTTCACTCCGGCAATCTCAACGTACGCCACCGCTGGCGAGCATCACTTCGCCCGTGAGCCAGGCGGACTCATCCGAGGCCAGGAACACCGCAATCGGACCAATATCGGCAGGCTGGCCGATGCGTCCCAGCGGAGTTTGCGCGACGCTCTGTTTCTCCATGTCGCTGCCTCTAAAATCGGCCGACCCCTCCGTCGCCACCATGCCCGGATTGATCGAATTGACGCGAATCTTCTTCGGTCCGAGCTCCTTCGCAAGCACGCCCGTCACCGAATCTACCGCTCCCTTCGTCGCAGAATAGACCGCCGACATCGGCGGATGAATCGAAGAGACGACCGATCCGATGTTGATGATGCTTCCGCCCTCCGGCCCGAAGTACTGCAGCGCCTCCTGCGAGGCCAGAATCAGGCCGAGCACGTTAAGGTCGAACATCTTGTGAAAACTCTCCGCGGTGATCTGCCCCAGCGGCGAGAACCCGTAGACGCCCGCGTTATTTACCAGCGTATCCAGACGGCCGAACGCCTTTTTCGTCTCGGCAAACACCCTGCTGATCTCCTCCTGCTTGGAGAAATCTCCGCCTACCGCAATGGCTTTACCGCCCTTGCCGGTGATCTCCGCAACAACCTTGTCCGCGCCTTCTTTGCTCGACGCGTAGTTGACGACAACCGAAGCTCCCTCGGCAGCGAGCGCCTTTGCTATGCCGGCGCCGATTCCTTTAGATGCTCCCGTGACGATTGCTACCTTATTCGCTAATTTTGCCATAGCCGTACTCCTCAATTCTTATGTCTTATCGTTTTGATAGTTAGATAAGCATCTAATGGATGTGGCAGGGACCATCAAGGTTTCTATAGTTCCCGGAGTTTATTGGATTATTTCTCGAAACTAGAGCTTCGCGAGAGCTTCCGTGTAAGCCTGCAGCACGTTCCGCAGCAGGGTATAGCTGGCAAATCTTCCCTCGCGCACCACCTGCACCAGCCCCGCATTCTCAAGCTCCTTCATATGGTGGGACAGGGTTGCCGCGCTTACGGCGTGACAGCTCCGGATGGCTTCACATCGCGTCGCTGCGTCGCGCCGTCCGATCTGGCGCAACAGCTCGTAGCGCCGTGGATCGGCCAGCGCCTTCGCAATCAGATTCATCTGCTGATCTGACAATTTAATCCGCTTGGCCGCGGGCAGCTTCGCAGCGCTCATCGCGTCTCCCTACCGGATCTGCACCAGCTCCGCGCCGGCGCCGTGGCCGGAGGCGCCGGGTGTCGTCGTCGAAGTCTGCGGAGCGCGCCAGTGATCGATGTAACTGACCTGATGGACGCAGCTGATGGTGCAGCTTGGCGCACAGCTCTTTTCTGTAAGGAACTCGCGCTTCACGTCCGCGGTCTTGTACTCCGCCAGCGGCACGCCGGGATAGCCGCGCTGCTGACTGCAGTAGTGCACCAGACCGTTTTCGCAGATATACAGATAGCGTCCGCCCGCGCGGCATCGCCAGTCGTTCGTCTTACCGTTGGCGATCGCCTCCTGAAAATGGTTGAAGCGCGAATAACTGCGCCGCGTCAGCTTGCGCACCTTGTCCCAGACGCTGCGCTCGGCCGCGCCCAGAGGCTTCAACTGCCCGCTGCCGTCATGAATGATCCCGATGGTCGAGCTGAAACCCAGCCCGAGCGCCCGCTCACTCACGGTCAGCGCGTCGTTGGGGTTTGCAATGCCGCCGCCCACCACAGAGTTGATATTCACATGGAAATCCGCATGCTCGGCCAGCATCTGCAGCTTCTTGTCGAGCACCTTCAGGCTCTTCTTCGAGACCTCGTCCGGCATGACATTGTCGATCGAGATCTGCATGTGGTCCAGCCCCGCCCGATTCAGCCGCTCGATCCGCTCCGGCATCAGCAGGTAGCCATTCGTGATCATTCCGGCAATGGCGCCGGTCTTGCGAATCCGCCCGATGATCTGGTCCAGCTCCGGATGCAGCAGCGGCTCGCCGCCGGAGATCGTGATCACCGAGGTCCCCAGCCGGCCCAGATGATCGATCCTGCGCAGCATCTCGTCGAGCGGCACAGGGTCTGAAAAATCGTCATACTCGTTACAGTAAGTACAAGCCAGGTTGCATCGCCGCATCGGCACGATATGCGCCATGTACGGGTGCCCGGTAGACGCGATGGCAGACCCGATCGAGCCCAGCTCCCGCAGCTTGCGCGTCACCGCCCTCCAGCGCCGTCTTGCAGGCATAGGATGAGTGCCGTTCGATGCGACAGCTGTAGAGACAGAAGACATGCCGCCTTTAAGTATATAGAATCGGCGCGATACGGCCCTCCTGGTGGGATTGCGACACGAATCACATTTGGATTGGGTTACGAACAACGTTAGAGCTTGGCGAGGAGTTCGCGCGCGTACTGCCCCGTTTCGCCTAAAAATTCCTCCAGCCCGCAGGCTGGTTTCATGCTGGAGCGCTTTTTTCCGTCGGGAGTCAAGGTGAGCGTCTGCTCGTGCTTGTCGCGCAGCACGACTACCGGCATGGGCCGCCCGCGGTTGTCGTGTACTGTCTTGGTCCAGTCGGCGCCGTTCGATAAGGCGACAGAGTTGATCCGCACCACCACGTCTCCTGCCTTCATCCCGGCCTCCGCGGCGGGGCTGTTGTCATCGACGCTGCGCACCAGCAACCCCGCGCCTCCCTCGGCTCCGAAAAACTCCGCCAGCTGCGGCCCCATCACCTCCAGCTTGGCGCCGGTAAACGACGGGCTCAGAATCATCGACGTGCCCAGAAAATCCCGATGTCCTTTGGGCGTGACCACCGTGCTGCCCGAAGACGAAGGAGCCGACCCCAGGAAGCTGCTCCCACGCCCTTCGAACTCGGGTGAAGATGATTGCGATCCGGGCGCGGAGACCGAGTAGTGCTGCTCCCACGCCTGCCGCTCGACCTTCCTGCGGTCCGCCATCTGCATGGTCATCGTCTGCGTCTGGCCGTCACGACTGATCACCAGGCTCACGTTTCGCCCCGCGGGAATCTCGCGCAGCAGGCGGCGCAGCTGGTCGCCGCCTTCAATGAGCTGCCCGTTCATCTGCAGGATCACATCATGCAAGCGCAGACCCGCCTTGCACGCGGGGCCATCATGGTCGAGGCTGCTGATCTGAGCTCCGCGAACATCTTTTAGCTTCAAGGTTCCCAGCTCGTCATCGCCGATATCCTGGATCTCGACCCCCAGATAGCCAGGATGGGTGTGACTGGAATATCCGCCGCCGCCGTTGTTCCCACTCATCACCGCCGCAACGAACGACAGCAATCCCACCGAATGGAGCTGTGCTGCCTCGCCCCGCTGGCCGCCCTGCAGCACAGCAAATCCAGACAGCAGCGCCACCGTCTTCACCATGCGCGCTCTCGACCTCGACTGATGCATCACGCGTAACCTCTGGGGCGAAGCTGCTCCCGCTTCAAAGCCGGAGGGGCGGGCTTCCACCGTGTGCGTTCGTAAGCCTTCGCGCTCACTGAATGTCGGCGGCAGATTGCAAGGCATGAAACGAAGCCGTCCGTATATAGGGATTGGTGTCCTGGGTCGACACCGTCCGCAGCACCTCGCGCACACTCGAGTCCGACTGCACCGGCGTCAGCAGGCCGATCGCTGTCTCGCGAACCTTCGCGTCCCGATCGTGCATCACGGCTTCGAGCACCGCATCGCGCACATGCTGGTCCTGGCCGACAAAGCGCTCCAGACCCTCCAGCGCCTTCATCCGCACGCCGGGGTCCTGATCGTATCGCAGCGATACCATCAGCGCATGACGGATCCCGTTGCCATCAGGCGTCGGCTGGCATTCATGTCCGGCCTGGCACTCGCTGGTCAGCAGCGCCACCGAGTTCATCCGCACGCCGTCGGTCGCGCCCGCGCCGGTACCCGCCAGCAGCAGCTTGCGGATCTCCGGACTGTCGAGCGAGCCTTCGATCGTCTCCGGAACCACCCGGTTGTAGTTCACCTGCACCAGCTCCGAGTCCGGCGTCCTCACGATCCCGGTTACGTTCGCGATTACGCCATCGTTCGGATGGCTCAGCGTCACGGTCGGCGGCACAGGCTTCGGCGCATGGGCTACCTCGTAGCGATAGGTGAAGTTGCCCGCCAGAAAACCCACGCCCACCAGCAGCGTTGCCAGCGCCGGCGCGCTCTGCACGTGGCCGATCCAGCGAAAGAAGTTGGATCGGAGCCGCGTCAGCAATCCGTGCGGCGGCATCAGGTCCAGCGCTTCATCGAGCCGCATGCGCGACTGGGCCAGCAGATTGGGGGAAGGCTCCCGCACCGGAAGCATGGCCAGATACTCTTCCAGAAGCCGGGCCGACTCAAACTCGCCGCGGCACTCCGCGCAAGCGGTCAGATGCTGTTCCAAGCCTCCGGCAAGCTCGTCCGGCAGTTCGCCATAGTTCATCAAAACGATACAGTCTTTTACACTGTCACACTTCATTGCTTTACCTCAACCAGCCTCAAGAAAATTGACTTCCACGTCAGGGTCTTTGGATTTCCGCTTCGCCCTTTTGCCATCCGTGCTTCGTGTGTTCGCCCGCCAACCGCTTTCCTCCGCAAAATTCTAACTTCGGAGTCCTGCCAGATTCGCCCGCAGCTTGCGCGTCGCCCGGAACAGCGTATTCTTCGCCGTCTCTTCGGTCGTGCTCAACATCTCGCCAATCGTTCGCAATTTCAGGCCCTGATAGTGCTTCAGCTCGAATACCGTCCGCTCCCGCGGCGTCAGCTTGCTCAGTGCCTCGCTGATCCGTTCGCTCATCACCTTCCGGTCGAGCTCCCGGCCAGGGTTTGCCATCGCCCGGTCATCGGTCACGTTCGCCATCAGATCCAGCTCATCGCCGCTGGCATCGAGCACGGTCGCCGGATCTTCCCTGCGGCTCTTGCGTCGCCGCAGCTGGTCCAGGCACAGATTTGTCACAATCCGATAGAGCCAGGTATAAAAACTGCACTCGAACCGGAAGTTTCCCAGATGCCGGTAGGCCTTGATGAAGGCTTCCTGGTGAACGTCCTGGGCATCCTGCTCATTGCCGAGCATATGCAGCGCCAGTCGAAGCACGGACTGGTCGTACCGGCGCACCAGGGCGTCGAAGGCCGCCCGCTGTCCCTTCTGGGCCTCGCGGATCAGCTCGTCGTCTTCGGTGCGCTGCTGGGCGCGGGCATCCAACTGCGCCTGCGTCAGCTTGCCGCCTCGGGTTCCGGGTTGAACCGCCGCCTTTGCCATGCCTGGCACTGATTCTACCGCTGCGGAACCTAATAATCCCATCGCGAACGGACTTATCCGCCTCCTCGAAGCGCCTGCCGCCAGGGGAGACAGCAACCCTCCGCCGGGCTTGAACCCAATCGCATCTGCATTCATCAGTCTGACTCCGGAGTCAGGATCGAACAACAATCAATAGACCCACTCATTCGCAAAAAGTAAGCGCAGCGGGAGAACTACTTAATACTGATCCGCACGGATACGACCGATCCAGAGAAAATCGGGGCGGCAGAGGATGAAGCCTACTCTGCTGAGCGAGCCGCATGGCAACCCATTCCTTGCAAAAGTTTTATCGGCAGGATCGGCGCGCCTCGGCGCTAGGCCTTTCCGTTTCGGCTCCGGTAAACTCACCCCATGTCCCCCCGTTCGACCGCCTCCGCCAGCCTCTTCTCCGATCCCCCGCCGGCCTCTCCAAATCCTCCCACGGCTGCATGGATTACCGCCCACTGCGACGGCGGAGCCCGCGGCAATCCCGGGCCGGCCGGCTATGGCGCACTCGTCCAGGATGAACACGGCAACGTTCTCGCCGAACTCAGCGAGTTCCTCGGCATCCGCAGCAACAACGTCGCCGAATACTCGGGGCTGCTCGGCTGCCTGCAGTACGCGCTCGACCACCACCACCCCCGCCTCCGCGTGATCTCCGACTCCGAGCTGATGGTCAAGCAGATTCAGGGCAGATACCAGGTCAAGAGCCCCGACCTCAAGCCGCTCTTCGACGAAGCAAGACGTCGCATCGCGCGACTGGATGCGTTTGAGATCACCCACGCCCTCCGCCACAAAAATAAGGACGCCGACCGCCTCGCCAACGAAGCCATGGACCGCGGCATGCAAGGCGGCAGCGTGACAACTCCGGCCATTCAGGACTTGGGGGAAGCACCGCGCAGAGCCATCCCCTACCCCAAAGCTTCGCAGGCGCCACAAGCAACGGCAGTCCCGATCTCCAGCGCCGACGCCATGCTCCGTGGCTTCACCAAAGACGGCGTCGTCCACATCCTCGGCAATGCCACGCTTCCCAACGGCATCTTCGTCAAGATCATCCGCGAGTAGCACGCATCCACGTATCCTGTCACCACCCTAACCAGGAAGATTCATAAGGACATCCTTCACGATGGACATTCACGCGCCTGAGGGCCCGACGAACTCCTTCAAAGACTTCGCCATTCACATCGTCATCGTTACCATCGGCATCCTCATCGCGCTTGGCCTCGAAGGCGTCCGCGAGACCATCCACCAGCATGCGCTGATCCGCGATACCCGGGAGAACTTCCGCGCCGAGTTGAGTATCGATCAAAACTTCGCCCGGCTGGAGCTTGAAAATACTCAGGGAATGCAGGCATCTCTGGCGAAGATCGTCAGCGACCTGCCTGAGCTGCGGCAGCATCCGGCTCAGCTGGCCGTACGCGTTGCCAGTATTCACCCGAGTTTCTATTTCTTCAACAGCAGTCAGTGGGATACCGCACTCTCCACGGGGGCTCTCGGCCTGATGCGTGTCGAAGAGATCAACCGCTACTCCGGGGCAAATTTCATGATTCATAGTTACAGTGAGCAAGAGGCCGAGGCTGAACCTCTGTGGTCTGGTCTCCAGGCGTACTTCTCCGCTTACCCTAACCCCACCCCACAGGAGCTAGGCCCAGGAATCGAAAAGCTGTTTCTCTTCCAGCGACGCGTCAGTACGCTGGTTCACGTCGGCGAACAGCTTAAAGAGAACGTCGATAGAGCGCTGAAGGCTCGATGATAGTATTTCGACCAACCCGGCCAATGATGCAGCGGAACATCGAGCTGCGCGACGCGCGATGAAACACTTTCGGTCTTGCGTCTTCATCGTTGCCTTGTGCTTTGGCAGTCCCTTTTGCCGCCTGAAGGCCCAGCAGGCAGCGCTTCCCAATGCTGCGCCGATCCCGCAGAGCATATCCGTCACCACCACGGCCGAGCCGCTTCCGCTTGCAGAGAGCGACCGCTCGGTCAACGTTCTCTCCCCGCGCGATCAGCCGCTCCTCACGAACTCGGTTGTCGACTATCTTCGCCTCGACCCATCCCTCAACCTGCAGGCGCGCGCGGGCAACGGCGTCCAGGCCGACCTCTCGATCCGCGGCACTACCTTCGAGCAGTCGCTGATCCTGCTCAACGGGCTGCGCATCAACGACCCTGAGACCGGCCATCTCAACCTCGACCTCCCCGTCCCGCTCGACGCTGTTACGCGCATCGACATCCTTCATGGCTCGGGCAGCACGTTCTACGGTTCCGACGCCATCGGCGGCGCGGTCAATCTCCTCACTCAAGCGCCTCCGCCGGGACTCACCGTCGTCGCCGGCGCAGGTGGCGGCAGCTACGGCTCCATCGAGCAACACCTCCGCGCCTCCTTCACCCGCGGTCCCGCCGCCACCCAACTCACCGGCAGCCGCGACACCTCCGACGGCTTCATCGCCGACCGCAACTACTCCTCAAATGCGCTCGCCTCGGAGACCTGGCTCAGCCTCAAGCCCGGTGCCCCCCAATACTCAAGCGACATCCTCTTCGCCGCCAGCGACCGCCCCTATGGCGCGAACCTCTTCTACGGCCCCTACGACTCGCAGGAGCGCACCAAAGGCTGGTTCGCCAGCGTGCAGCAGCAGCTCGGGGCACGTACCGCCGCCAGCTTCGGCTACCGCCGCCACTCCGACCTCTTTGTTCTGTTCGCCGACCAGCCCCAGATCTACGAGAACAACCACATCACCACCAGCTATGAGGGCGCGCTCCGCCGCGCTGATTCCCTCTCACCCAATATCACCCTCTCCTACGGTCTCGAAGCTGACGGCGACGCGATCCGCTCAAATTCGCTCGGCCGGCACGCCCGCAACCAGGGCGCTGGCTACGCCAATCTCAGTCTCAGCGCGCTGGGCCGCTTCTCGCTCTCCCTCGGAGCCCGCGACGAGATCCTTTCGGGCGGCGACAACGTCTTCTCCCCCGCGGTCGCCGGAGCCTACACCCTCACCCATACCCTCCGCCTCCGCGCCTCTGCCAGCTACGGCTTCCGTCTCCCCACCTATGTCGACCTCTACTATGCCGACCCCACTACCATCGGCAATCCCAACCTCAAACCCGAGTCCTCCTGGAGTTACGAAGGCGGTCTCGACTGGACACCGAATAGCGGCCGCCTCACCCTCACCTCCACCGCCTTCCGCCTCCAGCAGAAGGACTCCATCGACTACTCCAAGCTCGCCCTCGCCACCGCCGCACTGACCTTCGCCGAACCCTACCAGGCCGTCAACATCCAGAACCTTAACCTCACGGGAGCCGAATCCACCCTGCGCCTCCGCCTTCCCGGCACCCAGCTTCTCCAGTTCAGCTATGCCGCCGTCCACGCCGCCTCGCCGCCGCCCAACCTCCTCTCCGAGTACGCCTACAACTACGCCGCGCAGAACGCAGTCTTCCTCTGGACCGGAACCCTGCCGAGCCAGCTCCTCGGCGCAGCAGCCCCGCAGATCACCGCTACCACCACGGTCAACCTCGTCCAGCGCACCCAGCACACCGCCTATCCGCTGTGGAATATCACCCTCGCCCGCAACACCGGCTACCTGCGTCCCTACCTGCGCCTGCTCAACCTCGCGAACACCGGCTACCAGGAGATCCCGCAAGTCCCCTTGCAAGGCCGCACCATCGTCGCCGGCGCCGAGTTCAGCTGGTCGCGGGACGGCAAATGAGGAGATGCATTCAGAGGTACAGATCGACATCCCGAATATCCGTCTGGTTGTACAGCTTCGCCCGAACTCGATGCGCAAGCTCCTGATCTGCGTCTACGGTGAGACTGATCACCACACAGTCATCGAGAAGCGCGAGTTCGAGAGAGCGTATGGTCATCGATTGTTGATCGAACACTTGAACGAGGCGCATGAGCACCCTTGGTCTTGAAGCGGCGGTGATCTGGTAGGTCCATCGCATCGTCGGTTCCTCTGGCATGTCACGGGAAAATGGAAAAAGCCGCCAGAGCTTTCGCAGTGGCGGCTTGTGGTTTCAGTTGAAGCTGAAAGCTACGGGCCGCCGCGATTTGCGACGATGATCGAAATAATCGGCGAAATGAACACCAAGCAGCAGGCGCGACGAGGCGTAAGCAGAGTGCCTTGCTGTGTGGCCGGCCGTAGCTGAAGGAGAGAAGTCATTTGCTGAGAAGTGGAGATAAGATCAAACCAGCTCGAATCAAAATGTTTTTGGATTCTGTGCTTACTACTATTTTAGATGTTTTTGAAAGAACTGCGCGGTCGCTTCATACGAATGAATGAAATCCTGCCAGAGCAGAAAATCGTGGATCTCATCGGGAAAGACGATCTGCTCGAACGGCACATGATTGTCGCGCAGCCGCTGCGCCAGATCAACGGTCTGGCTGAAGGGGACGTTGCGGTCGTCGTCTCCCTGAATCAGCAGGACGGGGGACTTCCATTGGCTCACCGAGGAATCGGGCGACGACTCCCAGGCAAGCTTCTGCGCTGCCTTGAAGTCAGGAGCGGAGGTCGCGCCCTCTTCCCACTCCGGCAGGAAGACCTCCCAGTCATGCACTCCGTGATAATCGACGCCGGCTTTGAAGATATCGGAGTTGCGCGCGAGGCCGAGTGCGGTGAGGAACCCTCCGTAGGAGCCTCCCCACAACCCAATGCGTTGCGGGTCCACCGTCGGAAGACCTTGCAGATACTTGGCGCCGGCCAGAATGTCTTTGTACTCCGAAGCCCCGCGCCACGCGCTATCGGGCGGCGTGCGGAAGTCATGGCCGTACATAACGCCTAGCCGATAGTTGACCGATAGAACGGTAAATCCCAGGCTGGCTAAGTATTGGTTCGCTGCATACGCATCGTGGTAGTAGTCCAGGTAATGAAAGCCGAGGAGCATCTGGCGGGGCGGTCCGCCATGCATGTAGATCAGTGCCGGCCTAGGCTTCGACTGTCCCTTCGGCACGAAGAGCTGCCCGTGAATCGTAAGGCCATCTTCACTCTTAAAGATGACCTGCTTCGGAACCACGAACTGGGCGCTGGGAAAATCCTTCGGCAGCGAGTCCTTTGTAACCAGCTCTCGTTGTCCATTCGCGACTTGATAGACGAGTGCAGGTGAAGTCGCAGTCGAGCCCAGACACAGGATCGACTTGCCGTCTCCCGTCTCGACCGGTGTCCATTCAATCGTTTCGCCTTGGGTCAGCGCCTTCTGCGGCTCTCCGCCCAAGACACTTACACGCCACAGATGACGACGATCCACATCCCCGGGGTCGGAGCCTGCCTGATTGGACGAGAAAAGGATCTGCTTCTTATCCGCGCTGAGTGAGACGTCCTCCACATCGAACTCGCCGGGGGTAAGCAGAGCGGGCGTTCCCCCCGCGGCGGCGATCGAGTACAGGTGACTCCAGCCGTCCTGCTCGGAAGCGAACACAACGCGATCTCCTCCCGCGAAGCGAAGCGACTGTGCTGCGAAGTGCGGAAGTGAATCTCTCGGTCGGTCGCCGCTCTGCCAGATGCTTGTTGCCGTATAGGTCTTTGCATCACCGATCCATAAAGTCCACGGCTGTTGACGCACGGGGATCAGCGGGCGTTTATCTTCGAAACCGCGAACGCGAAGGAAAGCGACATACGCGCCGTCCGGCGACCACTGCGGAAAGAGGTCGCGATCGACACTGGGCGCGACGTAGTGGTACGAAGCGACGGTATCCCCGGCAAGATCGGCAATTACCACAAAGCTGTGGTCCTTTCGGTTCAGATCCATCACCAGGCGCTTGCTGTCGGGCGACCATTGCGGCATCGAGACATCTCCCCGCAGATCGGTAAGCTGCTTCGCCTTCGCGGAGCCGGAGACCGGCGCAATCCACAGCTCATGTTTGGCCGCCCAGACCGTCCATCTCCCGTCCGGCGAGATCTTGATATCTTCGCAGCCTTCAAAGGCGCATCCCATATCGCCCAGCACCCGCGGGGCGCCGCCGCCCACATCGGCCGCCCACACTTGCTGCTGCGGCTGCTTCGGCTCTGCGGTCGCATTCGCCGAACGCCCCTCGGCATTGATCTCCGTCCCACGCGCATAGACCGCGGTGCGCCCGTCGGGCGTGAGCTGCAAAGAGGCGACAGGCTGCCCATTGTCGCCCGCATAGTGCGTCACCTGAACCGGCGTAAACGCAGGACCCGCAGCGGCCCACACATTCTCCGCTCCCTTCAGATTGAAGACCCAGGCCACGGTCGATCCCTTGGCCGCCGAGGTAAGCTCCTGCGGGAACGGCGAACTCAGCGCCTGCTCGATGGTGAACGATTGAGCGCGAAGCGGTGCGATCATCGCAAACGCCGTGGCAAGCAAAGCGCATCGGCGGATCAGCAGCGGCAAAGATCTTTTCCAAGTCATCATGATTGCCACACCTCTAGAATCGGACACTCCAATGCAGCAAGTGCCAGTGATAAAGCAGCCAGGAGAAGGAGACGCACGCCAGGGCGACGGCCCCATATCCAAGTCTCGCCAGCCACCAGCGGTTCTCCACCGTGCGCAACTTGAAGACAGAATAGAGAACCGCAATAGTCCCCAGGCTTCCCAGCCAGCCAATTATCTGGATCAGCCGCAGAGCGGGGTTGAGATTGGAACCGGCGACTTGAAGATCGTTCTCGATCGCCTGCAGGAGAAATATCCATGACAGGAAAAACGCGAGGTCCAGAAAACAGACGACATGGATGATCAGGTAGGCGCGTTTTTCACTCGATGTGAGTACCAGCGGACGATGATAATGCTTCCGCATCCACACTGCGAGCGGCCAGGAGAGCAAGGCCAACAGAGTGATCGCTGCAACAAAAATAACCAAGGAGAGATTGAGCGACTTGCCGTCGAAAAAGGAGGTCCGGTCGAACACTTCAAAGGGAAAATCGATCGATCCGCGCAAGCCGCCACTCGTATTTCGATTGAAGGCAAGCAGATCCTGATTACCGTCTTCGCGATAGATCAGGGGAGCGATCTCCTGCCAATGTTTCGGCTCCCCAGACATTGTCTTCATGCCGTCGGTGACAATGGTTCCGTCGGGCTTGGCGCTTACGGTAAGCTCACCCAGAAATCCGCTGAAGCTGAAGATATTGGTGAAGGCGCCGCGGCTCGCGATGTATTGGCCGGCGACCAGCTTCGCGTCTTTGACGGTGTCGGCTGGAGGATGACCGGCCGGAATGGTGTACGGAAAGTAGCGGTCGAGAAACTGGTCCCACAGCGCTGTGCGCGGACTGATTTCGCCGCTGCCTGCGCTGTTGTAGGAGACGAAGAAGCCGACGCCTGCATCGAGCATCAGGTGCAGATCGCTGTGGAAATAGATGCTGTCGCCGGCATGCCCGATAATGCGTTGCCCGTTGCGATTCTCCTGATAAAAGCCAAGGCACATGCCGTTAGTGGCCGGATTCGGCGCGTATTGGCGGGAGTGCATCAGGTTCGCAGTTTCCGACTTCAGAATGCGCTGGCCGTTATATTCGCCGTCTTGCAGGTGCGCAAGCATGAAGTGCGACATATCGTTCGCCGTTGCGCTGAGAGCACCGGCGGGAGCCGACACCACGATCTCAAACGCCTGAGCCTTTCCCGAGGCCAGCCGGTAGCCGCCCGACATCAGCGGCTTGAGATCATCCGGCAGAGGCTGGCGAAAGGTAGAGCGCGCCATGTCGAGCGGCTGGAAGATGTTCTTCGCGATGTACTCGTCGAACGGCATGCCGGAGACGCGCTCTACAATGTACCCGGCCAGGCTTGCTCCGTAGTTGGAGTAGGCGGGCGTAGCGCCAGGCGCGTACACCCTTTCGGGCTGGTGGGTCTTCAGATATTCGCCAAGCGAAGGAATATCTTTTTGATTTGCCGTGATCAGACCCTGAACCGCTTCTTCAAATCCCGCCGTATGCGTCATAAGATTGCGCATCGTCACCGACTTCGGATAGGTCGCACGAATCCTGAAATCCAGGTAGTCGTTGATATCGCGATCGAGATCGATCTTTCCCTGCTCGACTAACTGCATCACGGCTGTCCAGGTGAAGAGCTTTGAAACCGAGCCCGGGCGGGTGAGCGTTGCATCGATCGTGACCGGCTTTCTCGCCTTCACGTCGGAGTAGCCGTAGCCCTTGCCATACAGAACTTTGCCGTCCTTAACGACGATCACCATGGCGCCAGCAATGTTCTCTCTTTTCAACTGCAGCGGAACTACGCCGTCGAGAAAGGCGCTCACATCCTCCGCTGTCATCGGCGCAGGCGCGGACGCAGCCGGCGCGGAGATCGACGAGGCATTGCCCGTCTGGACCGCAGGCGGGATCGCCGGAAGCGTTGCAGGCCGCTGCGCGCCGGCCGGAAAGACAAACGGCGCAAGCATCAGCGCAACAAAGGGGAGCATGGCGGGGCGGTTGAGTTTCATTGCAGCCTTCTTTCCGGTCAGAACCGCGTAAGTGCTCGATATTCTTCTTCTCGGCACGGACGCATCTTCATTCTTATGCTCCTGTACGAAACGTTTGTTTCATTAGTTCCGTCTCTAACAAATTTTGTTTCATTCCTTATTTACTGAGCTTTGGAGTAGTCCGGAAAGTGCGGCACGGTTGGGGTGGGCAAAGGATGCGCCTTCAGCTCGTCAAGAATGACCTGCACCGCCTTTTCCAGCTGCTGGTCGCGCCCCTGACGCCATACCGCCGGGTCGATGGGCACCTCGATATCAGGCGCGACGCCTTCGTTCTCGATGCCCCACTTCCCTTCCTTACTGAAGAACGCAATGCTCGGCGCAGTCACCAACCCGCCGTCGATCAGAGGCGGATAGCCGGTGATGCCTACTTCGCCGCCCCAGGTCCTCTCTCCCACCAGCGTTCCGACGGCGCTGTTGCGGAAGAACCATGGGATAAGATCTCCGCCCGACCCGGCGTACTGATTGATCAACATCGCCTTCGGACCGAAGATGGCCTCACCTGGTTCGGTCGAGACCTCCCCGTTCGGCGTGTACCAGTAGTTCCAGAGCTTCCGCTGCAGATAGTCGATGATGTAATCCGCCGCCTGCCCTCCGCTGTTATAGCGGTCGTCGATGATCGCGCCTTGCTTCCCAACCTGCGCGAAAAAGTAGCGGTTGAACGAGGTGAAGCCGCCTGTCGCGGTGTTCGGGAGATAGACATAGGCGACGCGTCCTCCGCTCAGCTGATCGACTTTCTCGAGGTTGCCGTGAATCCAATCCCGTCCGCGCAGGGGGATCTCGCTGGCAATCGGAACGACGGTCACGTCATGCGCGCCCGCACCATTCGCGTCGGATCCAACCTTCAGCACAACCTGCTCGCCGGCTGTGTTGAGGAAGAAGCTGTAGACATCGTCGGTGTCGTGCAGCTCGCGGCCATTCACCGCCAGCAGATAATCGCCCTCCTTGACGGCAATGCCGGGCTCGGTCAATGGCGCCTTCAGCTCTGGATTCCAATTCTCCCCGCTATAGATGGTGCGAAAGCGATAGCGGCCATTCTCCACGCTGTAATCAGCCCCAAGCAGACCCACGCTTGTCGTCGGCGTGCTCGGAACATCGCCTCCGCCCACGAAGGTATGGCCCGTTGAGAGCTTTCCAATCATCTCGCGTAAGAGATAATTCAGATCTTCGCGGCTTGCGATACCGGGAAGATACCGGCTGTATTGCCTCTCCGCCGCGTCCAGATTCAAGCCGGTAAAGTTGGAGGCGTAGAAGTAGTCGCGCTCCAGCCGCCACGCCTCGTCATACATCTGCTTCCACTCCGCGCGCGGCACGCGCCAGACCTGCATCGCGTCCATGTTTAGCAAGCCGTCGCCTGCCTTGACTGCGGCTGCGGTCGATGCAACTCCCCACTTCTTGCCCTGCTGGTAGAGAAACTTTTCGCCGTTGAACGAAACGTCGGCTGCTTCCACGCTGGCGAGGAGAGGAGTTGTCTGGCTATTAGCGAGGCTGAACTTCACCAGCGTGAAGGTCTGGTGCGAAGCCATCTCCTGCAACAGGAAGATCTCTCCAGCCTTGCCCGCCTGCAGGTCCGTGTAGTTTTCGGCCGGGACCGGCAGTGCCAGGATGCGCTGGCTGATGTGATCGAGGTCGATCTGCACAGGCGTGTCGCTGTTCTTCTTTGCGTCAGCCGCCGGCGCTCCTTTCGCCTCATCGGCCTTCGCAACGGCCGCGACGCTCTCCTCGTCTGTCTTGGGAGCTAAAGGCGAGGGCAAATCCTTGCGCAGCACCGCGACGTACACGCTTCGAGTCACCTGGCTGGTATCGCTGGTCATATCCAGCAGGAAGCTGCCCGGACCAGCATTCGTGGTTGCCGTAAAGAAGATATATTTGCCGCTCTTGTCGAAGACAGCATGTTCGGTGTCGCTCAGACCATCGGTGACCATGCTCGTTTTGCCGGAGTCGAGCGAATAGACAAACACCGCGCGCATGCGGTTCTTCAGCAGCTTCGTGTATACGATCCAGCGGCTGTCGGGCGACCATGCCGGATCCAGCCCGGGGCTGAAGTTGAAGAACGTGTCGGTATCGATCTTGACCGGCGTGGGATGATCGAGGTCGATGTACCAGACGTTCAGCCGCTTATCGATGTAAGCCAATTTGCGGCTGTCGGGCGACCACTTCAACTGCGAGAAGTACGACGACGGCGCGCCCAGTCCGATCTTCCGCGCTGCCCCCGTCCCACTCTGATCCTTGATGTGCAGCGCATACACTCCGGACTCATCGGAGAAGTAGGCGATCGACTTTCCATCGGGCGACCACGCCGGCGAGCGATCGGCGACGCCAGGCGAATTCGTGATGTTTCGAATGCTGCCGTTCTCCGCGGGCACGGTCAGTATCTCGCCGTGCGCCTCGAACACTGCGCGGGCGCCGGTCGGGGAGATGCCCGAGTTCAGGATGTGGTCCGCAATCTTCTCAAAGTGCGGACGCACCTCCCGGAAGTCGCCGGTGATCGTGACCGGAACCTCATGCTCCTGCCCACTCGCCAGGTCATACAGGTGCAAGGACCCGAACTGCTCGTACACGATCGCCCCAAATCCAGCCGAGGCGGACATCATATCCATCCCGGAGTTGGCGACGACTTGCGAGACGTTCTTGGTTGCTGGATCGTAGACATACAGCGAGATCGGCTCGGCGCGCGCAGAGATGAAATAGATCTTGTTGCCGACCCACATCGGATTGAAGTCAGTGGCGTTCTCATGCGGCACTTTGACGACGCTCGAGTCGGCCAGGTTGGCGATCCAGACCGGAGAGGCAAGGCCGCCATGATAGTGCGCCCAGTACGTATGCACGAAGCTGTCGCCGCCGCCAAAGAAGATCTCGCGGGGCAACGGCGTGTAGGCCAGATGAGTGCCATCGGCTGAGTACGACGCCTCATAGCCCATGGGTAGAGGTAGCGCCTTGGCAAAGCCCCCTGCAACGGGTACGGTGTAGAGCTGTTTGTAGCGATCGGAAAAGCTGTCGCGAAGAGATTGAAAGAGGACATCCTTTCCATCCGGTGCCCAGCCCTCCACCAGATCCGATCCGGAGCTGTAGGTGAGCTGACGCGGCTGTCCACCCTCCGCCGGCATCACGTAGACATTTGGATTCCCGTTGTATCGCCCGGTGAATGCGATCGATCGTCCGTCGGGTGAGAACTTCGGGTTTGAGGAGGCGCCCGGCCCACTCGTCAGCCTGAGCGCGACGCCGCCCTTCCGCTCCACGCTCCACAGATCGCCTCCGTACGCAAAGACAATGTGGGTGGCATTCAGCGTCGGCTGCTGCATGAGGAGCGGCTGCTCGTTCTGCGCATAAGCTCCAGCGCAGATCGAGCAGCAAATGATAAGGGACCATAGCGCCTTGTACATCCTGACCTCAGTTCCTCTTGTGGGCATCTGCTTGCAAAGTTCTTACTCAGGCCGCATCGTCACCGCAACACTGCATCGTAGAGGGCGGGCGAGGAAAATTTTCCGTGCCCTTCCACTTCGTCCATTCTGTGTACAGAGACCAGTGAGGCTTCCGTAGCTGTTGCGCAACCTTCAGAAGCTGAACTTCACTGCCAACTGCAGAATTCGAGGGGCGACCGAAGTTCTGGTGATCACGCCGAAGGTGGGCGAATCGTTATACGCGCTTGGAGCGCCTGGAGTAGAAACTGGATCGTCGAATTGAGGCGTATTGAAGGTGTTGAAGGATTCCGCGCGAAATTCTCCACTTGCCTGTTCCCCGCGCAGCTTGAAGGAAAATCTCTTCTGCAAGGCAAAGTCCACATTGTTTTGCGCAGGCCCGCGCAGGATGCCGGGTTTTGAGTTGCCGAATCCCGTCGCCACTCCATCTGATCCCACTACAGGATAGGGAATTGGGGCAGCAGTAGGCGTATTCGGATTAGTGAGGAAGCAATTCTTATTGAAGTAGTTTTTCAGCTTGCTAGTGACCGATCCGCGAGTACCCAGCTGATCGTTGCTACAGCCAGGCGCAATCTGCGCAAAGTCCTGTTCTGGCCCATTAATTCCGAAAGCGTTAGAACCGTTCGTGTTGGTAACGGTGAGATTGTGTCCGGACTGAATCTCGATGACGCCCGTCGCTCCCCATCCTCCGAGAGCTTCGCCGGCGAGCGATGTCGCGCGAAAGGGTGTCGGAATCTGGTACACAAAGTTCGCGACCAGCCGCTGCGGGCGGTTGAAGAAATCGGGACCGTAGTCCGCGCGCGGGTTGGTCTGATCGCCAATCCTGGTGCCGCCTTGCGGGCTCGTGGAAGCGGCGAGAGTGTCGGAGAGGCTACGTGACCATGTATAAGCGACCTGGGCCTGCGATCCGTTTTTGAATCGCTGCGTGAAGTTCACCAACAGCGCGTGATACCACTGGGAGCCGCTCGATTCGATCTGCTGGAACAGACTCGGCTGAAAACCCGGCACCGGGAGACGCAACGCCACGTTCGTCGTTGTGTTGCTCGTCTCTCCGCGAATGGGGTTGGCTGCGCTGGCGGAAAGCGCCTGGTCCGGCAGACGAGTAATTAGAATATGCTGACCGCGTGTGCCTAGATAGCCGACCTCGAGCACTGTGCTTCGCGTTAACGATGTCTGCGTATTCAGGCTGAAGTGTTGGATCACGGCGGGCCGAAAGTTGTTTGCGAAAGTGAACAGACTTTGCGCCGTTGTAGGCGAGTATGGCGCGAAGCTGGGGAAAGTACCCGTGAATGGCGCAAGGGGAGTGGCCCAGTCTGCCGCCGCGTTTGCTGCTCCTTGCACCTGCCGGACCGCGCTGAAGGGCGGAGTGAGCAGCAGCTGAAGGTTCGGCTGGCCGGTCGGCGTCTCATGAAAGATGCCGTATCCGCCGCGCAACACAATACGGTCAGAGTTTGGAAGCTGATAGGCGAATCCGACTCGCGGATTAAGCGTGTTTTGACCGTCTCCCGCGATCCCCAGCAGGCTCGACGATTTGGTCACACCAGCAGGAACCGTGCCTGAGAAGTTCGAGCCAACTATGAATCCGGCTAGACTTCCGCTCGCCGGCGGATTCGGATCGGCACGAGTAAGATCGAAGTTCGAGGTCCGTCCCAGCGCATCCGAGATGTCTCCGATGCGGTCGTACCGGAAGCCCAGGTTCAGCGTCAGCCGCGGAGTAACTTTATAATCATCCTGCCCATATGCGTTGTAATCGAGCGTTCGATACTTCCGTTGCAGCTCGCCGGGCAGGTCGAATGAGAGAAACATATTGCTGAATGGGGTGCCGTTCTGAGCAGCGCTTTGGCCCAGCAGCGCGTCCGGATAGGTGCCGAAGAGCAGTCCGCCCAGAAACTGGAAACTCTCGATGTCATTATGGACGCGGGTGACGCCGCCGCCAAACCGGAACGCATGCTTGCCTCGCGTCCACGAGACCGTATCCTGGTACACCCAGGAATCCTGCGCAATCCTGGCCGATTGCCCGTTCCCGCCTAACGCTATGCCGCCCAAAAAAGTGATCGCAGGCAGCGTGTCGAACGACGGAACAGTGGCGCCGAGGTCGGAGTACTGAAACTGCTCCTGCTGTGTTGTATCGACCCACGTGCGGTGGAAACCGAATTCCGCCTGATTGAGAAGATTGGGAGTGAAGATGTGGTTGTTCAGGATTGAGAAATTGCGGAAGTGATTGGGCGTGTCCTGGGGGAACCCCGGCGCGGTCGAGCCTCCAAGATTGGCCACCGGCAGCGTATAGGCCTGCTGGCTGTTGGCGAAGAAGAACCGCACCTGCCACTGAGTGGCCGCGGTCTGGTCGTAGTCGCCGTTGGTCGTGAACTGGTCTTCGTTGAAGCGGCAAGGATCGCTGAGCGTGCTTACTCCCTGCGCGGCGAACGGCAGCGACGGGTCGATGCGCTGCGGCGTCGGAATCGCATATTGTCCGCTGGCCAGCTTGAGGTTGAACAGCGCCAGCGCCTGTGGCGCGATGTTGGACCCATCAGGGAGCACATTCGGTCCGCCCGGCAGGCCCAGTTCCTGACTGAACGTCGGCTGCCCGGCGAAGAGCGCGCCCAGCGCGGCGCGGGAACGATCGTTGGTCAGCGGAGGCGTATTCAGCGAGCTCGAACATTGGGGGTCGACGCCGTTAACCTGACGGGTGGACTGGTACGAGGTAAAGAAGAACACCTTGTCCTGCTTCACCGGTCCTCCAAAGGTAAACCCGGGCTGGTTCTGCCGCAGGATGGGACGGGACTGCCCCTGCTGCTTGCGGAAATAGGTGTTTGCATTAAGAGCTTCGTTGCGGAAGAACTCCCAGATCGATCCATGGAACTGATTGCTGCCCGTCTTGGTGACGAGATTTACGTTGGCCCCGGCGTTGCGTCCATAGGAGGCGTCATATTGGCTGGTCTGGACTTTGAACTCCGCAATCGTGTCGGGGTTCGGAATCGCGATGCCGCCGCTGAAGGATCCGCTGCTCTGCAGGTCGTTGATCTCTACTCCATCCATCTGGAAATTGTTTTCCGTAGAAGTGGTGCCGGCAGAGACGAACGTGGTGGTACCGCGGCCGAAGGCGCCCGCATCCGTCACATCGGAGGCGACCCCGGGCGACAGCGTGACGATCTGCGTATAGTTGCGCGAGACCAGAGGAAGATTGCGCACCTGCTGCCCTGTCACCACCGAGCCAAGCGTGCTCGATTCGGTCTGGAGCAGCTCGCCCGACGCCTGCACCTGCACCGTCTCCTGCGCCCCACCAACCGTGAGATTAACGTTGACGCCGGTCACCTGCGTCACGTTCACCGTGATATCGGCAAAGTTCGAGGTGGCGAACCCCGCTTTTGTGATCGCAAGCCGATAATGCCCCGGCTCCAGCAGCTGTATCGCGAAGTCGCCCTTGTCGCTGGAGACTAGGTGGCGCGCCAGACCCGTCGCTAGACTGGTTGCCGTGACCGCGGCACCGGGAACGAGCGCGCCGGATGGATCGCGCACCACGCCCGAGATGGCGCCCGTTCCGGAGATTTGCGCCCACAGCGGGCAGCCCATCAGCAAAAGGCCAAACAGCACAAGCTGGATCGAACCAAACGGGCGGTAGGGCTTCATGGCAAACCTCCGGAATATGCAACCTGAGACACGTCGGCCCACTTTGAGAAAGTGGAAACATACGTTACAGCGGGAGAGAGGTGAAGTAGGAAGCAGTCTCGCGCCTATCGCGGCTGATGTCAATAAAAATTATGAGCACCCGCGTCTGTTGCCGATCGTCTACCTTGACGAACCTGATGCAAGTGATGCTTTTGTTTCACTTATCGCTCCTCGGAGGCCACACATCTGCCCGCCACCCAAAAAGCTTGACACCCGCGCACCGCCGAATGGATGCTCCTACTAGCCATGACAGCCAAAGCGCGGCAGAACCCCTCCTCCGACAATCGTGAGTCCCTCGCCCAGCGCCTGGCCGAGTTGAGCCCCAAACGACGGGAGACCATCCGGCCGGTCTTCGATCACCCGCGCAGCTTTGTTCTGCTCAGCGTTCGCGATATGGCGGCTCGCCTGGGCAGCGATCCGGCAACCATTGTGCGCATCGCGCGAAGCATGCGCTTTGCCAGCTACAAGGAGTTCCAGCAGTACCTGCACGAGCTTTCGATTGCCAACGCCACCTCACTCGATACCATGCAGACCGGCCCCAAGGATTCGAGCCTGACCGGCACCATCCGCGAGTGCCTGGAAAACGACATGCGCAACCTCAATGCGCTGCGCAACAGCCTCGATCTTTCGCGCATCGCCCGGCTTGCTCCGCGCGTCTACGCCGCCAAGCGGATCATCCTCGTCGGAGGCGACCTGGCGGAGAGCCTCATTCAATACTTTCACTATCATCTTCTCGTGCTCGACCTGCCGGTCCAGATCGCGACCACTGCAGGTCACGCCGCCTATGTCTCTCTGAGCGCCAAGCGGACCGATCTCGTGTTTGCCATCAGCTTTCGCCGCGGACTCCGACAGACCGTCGAAGCCATGCAGCGCGCCAAACGAGGCGGAGCCTACTGCATCGGCGTCACTGATACCTATCTCTCCCCCCTCGCCCAGGATGCGAATGAGTTCTTCCTGGCCTCGGTCGAGGCCCCGTCCTTCGGCGCCTCCTACGTCGCGCCGCTGGCGCTGATCAATGCCATTCTCATGGCATGCGCCAGCTTCAAACGCGCGCGAACCATGACGCTGCTGCGGCAGGTCGAGGAAGAACAAAAGCACGGCTTCCGCTGGTTCGATGTCTAAGCGCCTGTTGCGAGCGGCTCGTAAGGAAAGACTCTCCCTCCCGCGTGCATGAACTGTTTCATCTGCACCGGTGCGTTTCTTGGGCCATCCGCTCCTGATAGTAGTTGACGACATGCTTCATCTCAGAGTAGTTTTCGTATCTAACTCAGCTTTACAGTCGCGCGTGTTCTGCTATCGTGAAACATACGTTTCATGGCTGGGGCCGTACGTTATGCCGGAGGCAATATGGAAATCGCAGCCATTCATGCGCGCGAAATCAGCATGCAGTTGGTAGCACCCTTTGAGACCAGCTTCGGGGTCACCTACGACCGCCGCATCCTCCTGCTGGAGCTTCACGCAAAAGACGGCAGCAGCGGCTGGGGCGAAGTCACCGCGGGCGAGGGTCCCTTCTACAATCCCGAAACCACCGACACCGCATGGATCGTGCTGCGCAACTTCCTCGTGCCGCTGCTTCTCGGCAAGAGCATCGACAGCCCAGAAGCAGCACTGCGCGCGATGGAGCCGGTGCGCGGCCACGAGATGGCCAAGGCCGCTCTCGAGACGGCGGTATGGGACCTTCTGGCCAGGCAGCAATCCGTCGGTCTCGCGCAACTGCTCGGCGGCACCCGAACCGAGATCTCGTCCGGCGTCTCGCTTGGCATCCACAAGGACATTGGCGAACTGCTCGCAAAGATCGAACGCGAACTCGCCGCCGGCTATCAGCGCGTCAAGCTGAAGATCAAGCCCGGCCAGGACGTTCAGGTTGTCAGCGCGGTTCGCAATCGTTATCCCGACATTCAACTCACGGTGGATGCGAACTCGGCGTATCGGCTGTCCGACCTCCCGCTGCTGGAACAGCTGGACGCATTCAACCTGACCTATATCGAGCAGCCTCTCGAGTGGAACGAGATCTATCAACATGCCGAATTGCAGCGCCGCCTCAAAACGGCGATCTGCCTCGATGAGTGCATCCATAACCTGCGCGATGCCGAGGCCGCCATTGAACTAGGCGCATGCAAGGTCATTAACATCAAGCTCGGCCGCGTCTCCGGCCACACCGAGGCTCGCCGAATCCAGGCGTACTGCCTGAAGCACGACGTGCCCGTCTGGTGCGGCGGCATGCTCGAGTCCGGAATCGGCCGCGCTCACAATATCGCCATGTCGTCGCTGCCCGGCTTCGTCCTGCCGGGAGACGTCTCCGCCAGCAAGCGCTACTGGCAGGAAGACATCATCCTGCCGCCTGTAGAGGTGAGCCCTGGCGGCACCATCGGCGTGCCGGAGTCGCCTGGAATCGGTTTTGCGGTCAACAAGAGCCGCATCGAAAAGCTCACCGTCCGGCAGGAAGAGTGGAAGGCGAACCAATCGGTTGGCGGCATTGCTGAGCCCGCGATGAGCAGGTAAACGAACTCGTTGTGTGAATCAACCGCGCAGGCGGTAAGAACAAAGATTGGCTGGACTTGAAGGATTAGCCTCTGCACCAGCGTCGCACCAGCTCCTATCTTCCTCGGAAATGAAGGGACATTCGCATGATGCGCCATGTTGCCAGACTCGTTGCAGCTTCAGCCCTCGTGCTGCTCGCTCTCTCAGGATCGGGTGTCGTCGCCCAGCAGCAGGACTTTGCTCCCCTCGACACCTACGTCCAGAGCACGATGAAGGACTGGAAAATTCCTGGAGTCGCCATCGGCATCGTGCAGGGCAGTGCGCCGGTCTACTTGAAAGGCTACGGTGTCCGCAATATCCAGACGCAGAAGCCCGTCACCGCCGATACCCTGTTTTCGATCGGCTCCTGCACCAAGGCATTTACCTCCGCTTCGATCGCCATGCTCGTCGATGAGGGCAAAATAAACTGGGATGACAAGGTGGACCAGTCCATTCCGTTCTTCCATCTGCACGATCCGGAGGCCGACGAAAATGTAACCCTGCGCGATCTTTTAACTCACCGCACCGGCCTGCCCGGCGCGGACCTGATCTGGTACGGCTCGCCGATTCCCCGCGACGAGATCGTGCGCCGCGCGGCGTACATCCACCCCGATGCCGGATTTCGCACCTTGTTTCAATATCAGAACGTCATGTATGTCGCTCTAGGCGATGCGGTCGGCCGCGTCGCCGGAGTGAGTTGGGAAGAGTTCGTGAAGCAGCGCATCTTCCAGCCCCTCGGCATGACCGGTTCCGACACCAGCACAATCGATGCACAGAAAGCTCCGGACTATGCAACGCCCCACACCCTGCGCAATGAAAACGTCGAGGCCATCCCATGGAGGAACCTTGACAACGCTGGCCCCGCAGGCTCGATCAACTCCAGCGTCCGCGACATGTCGAAGTGGATCGCCCTGCAACTGAACGATGGCGTCTTCGACGGCAAGCGCCTCATCTCGTCGAAAAACATGCAGGAGATGCACCGGCCGCAGATCGTCATTCCTCCTGGAGGGATCACAACGGAATTCTTTCCGGATTCCATGCAGCTCACCTATGGTCTCGCCTGGTTCGTGCAGGACTATCGCGGCCACCAGCTCATTCTTCATCCTGGAGATATCGACGGGTTCGAAGCCCTCACCGTACTCATCCCCGAGATCCACACCGGCTACGAAGTGCTGGTGAACATGGGCGGCAACTCCTACCGTCAGGCGCTCGGCTATCACATCGCCGATATGCTGCTGCACTTGCCCGAGCAGGACTGGAGCGCCCACTTCAAGACATTGGACAATCAAGGCCAAGCGGAAGAAAAGGCGCAGATCGCGTCCTGGCAATCCAAGCGAGTTCCAAACACTCATCCCTCTCACGATCTCAGCGCCTATGTCGCCGACTACGAGAATCCTCTCTACGGCAGCGGTGTCGTCTCCATGCAGGACGGCCATCTCGCGCTCACCTTCCACGCAACCACACTGCCGCTCGAATACTTCCAGTACGACACCTTCCTGACTCACTTTGATGGCCGGCGGACTGAGCCAACCCGGCTGACGTTCGCGCAGGATCCCGACGGCAACATCTCAGAATTTGAATTCGACGGCGCTCACTTCAAACGCCACAAAGAACCTGCTTCAACACCGCCTTCAGCATCGAACGCAACGCCTTCGCAAACTCCAGCTACTACTACCAAATAGCCCATGACCACACCCATCGAAGAGCATCCGGGTCGCTCCGCTCTCACCCGGCAGATCCTGGCTTACCTCGCGCTCGTCTTCCTGTTCAGCAGCGTGCCTTATACGCTCATCATCCATACCGGACATCTCGCCATCGGCCATGGAATGCTCGTCTTCCTTCTGATGTGGTGTCCGGCACTGGCGGCCTTCGCAGCGTGTCGCGTCTTTCGCATCGATATCGCCACCCTCGGATGGCGGTGGCGCCCGGCTCGCTACGAAGCATGGGCCTACCTCCTGCCGATCCTCTACAGTCTTCCGGTCTATCTCGCCGCCTGGCTGTTCATCGCCGGCTCCTTCGCCTTCTCCAGCTTCGCGGCAGAGGCAGCCACTGCTTTCGGCTTCCCGCATTGGCCCCGCGCAGCCACATGGCTGCTGGCCATTCCCTCCTACGCTTCTGTGGGCGTCCTCGGATCGATGACGCGCGCGCTCGGCGAGGAGATTGGCTGGCGAGGATTTCTTCTTCCCCGCCTGGTCAGCCGCGCCGGCTTCACCCGCGGATGCTTTTTCAGCGGCTGCATCTGGGCCGTCTGGCACTATCCTCTGCTTCTTTTTGCCGACTACAACGCTGGCACGCCGCGCCTCTTCGCGCTCAGCTGCTTCACGATCATGGTGATCGGCGACGCGTTCATCTTCGGCTGGTTCCGGCTCAAATCCGGCAGCCTGTGGCCCGCGGCCATGCTCCATGCCAGCCACAATCTCTTCATCCAGGCGATCTTCGACCGCATGACCAACCCGGTCGGCAAGGCCCTCTACGTCACGACCGAGTTCGGCGCTGGCCTCGCTCTCACCGTCGCAGCCTGCGCTTTTTATCTGTGGACCAGACGCGGCGAGGTCGAAGGCCTTGCCCTTCTGCCCAACCCCGATCTCACGCCGAAACAGCGCTTCGACTCTCCTCTGGCTCCAGCAGATATATCCCGTTCCGGTCTTCCATTCTGAATCCAGTCACGATAAGGCCCTGAGCAAAACGCTCCTCAAACTCCATCTTTAATTTTGACTGCGCCTCGGCCGCACGAGCCGGCGCCGAAGTCTTCCACTCCTCCATCTCCGCCGGCACCACGATGCGGACTGCATCCGGCGCAACCGTCGGAGCCTTGCCTCCAAGCGCACCTTCCACGCGCGCCGACGACATCCTCCACTCCGCAACCAGCCGATCCGTGGGAAGACCGCCGTGCAGCGGACTCGCGGTCACGCCATACAGGTTCGCGTAAACACGCCGTATCACCGCACCCAGGCGCACTACATTGAAATAGGCATTGCGGACGGCCAGCGGATCGAAGGTCCACTCCATCAGCGGGATCTGCGCCGCCAGTGCCAGCTCGCGCTGCTTCACTTTAATCCGGCGTCCCAGGCCGCGATTCTGATACTCCGGCAAAACCCCTACAATGTGCGAGTGCAGGTATCGCAACTCCCCGCGAAACGCAGGGAACGCGAGCGCAAATCCCACAGCCCTCGCGCCGTCCCGCGCCAGCAGCACCTGACCGCCCGCCTTATTGGCCACCACAAACAAGGACGAGGGAATGAGATCTTCATCAGGATCGTTCCATATCGCGCGTTGCAGCTTCACACACTCGCGCATCTCGCCGAGTGTGGTGCAGACCTCCACCGCAATTTCATCCGGAGCCCCGATCGCCTTCTCTGACATCCGCTGTTCTTCCGCTTTCATGCAAACTGCCTCGTCTTTTCGTACTGTCCGCCCAACGTAAAAACAACCCAACTCTTATCATGACCAAGCTAAGCTTCTGCGGAAACGGCTGCTCAGGCTAACGATTTTGATTCTGCCTCCGCCGGCTTTTCGGTCGCGCGAAAGAACAGGTAAAGGGGAACTCCGGCCAGAATCATTGCCAATCCAAAACATGCGTGAACAGGATCGCTGACGATTGTGCTGACCGAGATCCCAAGGGCCGCCAGCAGAAACAAAATCGGCAGCCAGGGATAGGCAGGCACCCGAAAGCTCCGCTCCAGGTCAGGCCTGCGAATGCGCAGCACAATCACCGCAGCCACCGTGAGGCCGTAGAAAATCCACGCAGTGAAGATCACATAGGTAAAGAGCTGCTGGAACGAGCCGACCAGGGTAAGCAGCGAAGCCCATACGCCCTGGACGACAATCGCAAGCACAGGCGTATGAAAGCGTCCGCTGATGCGGCCAAGGCGCCGAAAGAAAGTTCCGTCGACTGCCATAGCGTAGTAAACCCGCGGCCCGGTAAGGATCAATCCGTTCATCGCGCCGAGAATCGAGGTCAGGATCAGGACGGAGATCAGCGCTGTCGTGCCCGCGCCATACGCCGTCTGGACTGCCGTAGCCGCCGCGCGGTCGGTGGCGCGAAGCTCAAGCGGTGTCAGGACAGAGTAGTAGGCGAGATTCAGCAGCAGATAGATGGCCGCGCAGATCGCCGTGCCGACAAACAGACTCATGGGCAGGTCCCGCTTCGGCGATCGAAACTCACCCGCCGTAAACGAAACCGCGTGCCATCCCTCGTACGCCCACAGCACCGCCACCAGAGCCGCGCCAAAGGGAACCACGCTCTTTGCCATCGGCTGCGTTGAAGCAAGACTCGCCTGCAGCAGATGCAGATGGCCGCGCCACATCAGCAGCAGGAAGAGCAGCGTCAGACCTGCCAGCTTGCTCGCCGTACTTACGTTCTGCACCAGCTTGCCCAGGCGAAGTCCGCGGCAGTTGGCTCCCGTCAACAGCAGGATGCAGACGATTCCTGATATCTTCTGCTCGGCGCGCGACATCGGAATCAAGCGGGAAAGATACAGACTGAAGCCTGCTCCCAGGGTGGCAATGCTGCCGGTCTGAATCATCGACAGAAGACCCCAGCCATACAGAAAGGCGAGCGGCTTTCCGAACGCATGTCGCAGGTACACATACAATCCTCCGGCCCCGGGATACATCGCACCCAGCTCGCCCAGCGACAGAGCGCCCGATAAACTCAGAACGCCACCCACAGTCCACACCAGCAACACTGCGCCGAGCGAGTGCAGTTGCATGGCGACCGGCCCCGGGACCAGGAATATTCCCGATCCGATCACCGTCCCGACGACCAGTGCAATGCCATCCACGCGGCCCAGCTCCCGCACCAGTCCGGTCCTGCTCTCCGCTGTCCTCTCATCCGGCTGCCTCTTCGTCATGCTCATGCCCGGCTCCTCCGTGCCATGCAAAATGTCGGGCTGGCCCGGTGCGCAAATTCACAGGATAGGGGCGCTCCAGTGATTATGAAACATTTGTTGCTACCTGCGGCCTTCCCGTTCTTCCTGCCTTCTGTACGGCACGCGTTCTTGCTATCCAGCAATCATATTGACACACGCAACAATCGTTGCTAGATTTTTTCTACGATCCGCTCCCCCAGTAGAGCAATGTCCTAGATTCGATTTGTCTGTCCACGAGAAAAAGACTTCGAGAGGAAGACTTCTCCTCTCGAGAAGCATCAGTGCCGTCCAGCCGTGCGCGGGAGCAAGTCATGCATCGCATCGGGAGATTCACCGCACGCTTCCGCATCTCGCCCACAAGCAACCCTGCACGCTGTCTTGCGCCGGTCTTTCCCTTAGCCTTTCTTCTCGCGACCGCATTCGGCGCTGCGCCATCCCAACCTGCCTCGCAATCGGCTGCGACTGGGACAGCGAATCAGCCATCCTACGATGTCGTCATTCGCAACGGCCGCGTGCTCGATGGAGCCGGCAATCCGTGGATTTACGCCGACGTCGCCATATCCCATGGCCGTTTCGTCAAGATCGGCCGCGTCTCCGGCAAAGGCAACCGCGAGATCGACGCCGCGGGCGACTACGTCTCTCCAGGCTGGATCGACATGATGGACCAGTCCGGCGAGGTCCTGCTCAAAACCGGACTCGCCGACAACAAGTTGCGCGAGGGCGTCACCACCGCGATTGCCGGCGAGGGCGGTACGCCGGTGCCCGCGGATCGAATCCCCGAGTACTTCTCGCAGCTATCGCACCAGGGCATCAGCTTGAACTTCGGCAGCTACTTCAGCGAGACGCAGGCGCGCGTCGCCGTCCTCGGATACGCCAACCGCAAGCCCACTGCCGCCGAGCTCGATCGCATGAAGGCCATCATGGCGACAGCGATGCAGAATGGCGCGATGGGCATGACGACCGCGCTCATCTATCCGCCCTCCAGCTTCGCCACCACCGATGAGCTCATCGCCATGGCCAGGGTGGCAGGAGAGTACGGCGGCATCTACGCCAGCCACATGCGCGATGAGGGCAAAGGTGTGCTCCAGGCCGTCGACGAGTTGATCCAGATTGCAGACCAGGGACATCTCCCAGCCGAAATCTTCCACCTGAAGGTCGCCTATCAGCCCGGTTGGGGAACCCTGATGCCGCAGATCGGCCAGCGCGTCGCCCAGGCGCGAGCCCGCGGCGTCGAGGTAGCCGGCGATCTCTACGTTTATACCGCCGGCGGCACCGGACTCGAGGCCACCATTCCCTCCTGGGCGCAGGAGGGCGGCGACGATGCGTTGAAGCAGCGCCTTCATGATCCTGCCATCCGCGCCCGCCTGAAGCAGGAGCAGAAGACCGGCTCCCCCGGCTGGTGGAACATCATCGAGGCCGCCGGTGGGTGGAACGGCATCGTTCTGATGAACGCCGCCAACCCGGCCAATGCAATGTACAACGGAAAGACCATGACCGAGGTCGCACGCGCGATGGGGACCGATCCCGCCGACGCTGCCTTCGATCTTGTCGAGCAGGCGCAGCCGCAGTCGCGCGTCATGGCGGTCTATCACATGATGGGCGAACCGGACATCGAGACGGCGCTCAAGTTTCCCTGGACCAGCATCGGCAGCGATGCCGGCAGCTCGGAGATCGCCGGCGGCGACGATGCGATCGGACTCGCGCATCCCCGCTCCTACGGCAACTTTCCCCGCGTGATTGCGCACTACGTCCGCGACGAGCACGTCCTCACGCTGCCGGACGCCATCCGGAAGATGACCTCGTGGCCCGCGGAACGCATGCGGTTGAACGGCCGCGGCGTGATCCGCGAAGGCGGCTGGGCCGACGTCACCATCTTCAACTACGACAAACTCCAGGACCGTTCCACCTACAAAGAGCCCGACCAGTACCCCACCGGAATCGACTTCGTCCTCGTCAACGGACAGGTCGTGGTCGACCAGGGCAAACACACAGCAGCGAAACCGGGAATGGTGCTGTACGGGCCCGGATATTCCGTGGAACACACTACCGGCAACTCTTCGAACCCAACCACAGGTCAGTAGACCGAAGATCTTCCATTTGCACCACGGGAGCAGCATGAAAGCCGGAAGAGGAGTGCAACTCGCAAGTCTGCTGATCGCCGCTGCGGGATTTGCCGGCCTCGTATCCGCACCGCTCAGCGCACACTCTTCGCAGGCCGCTGCGCCTCCCGCCGCCGCAGGCGAGAGCCAGCCGGAGCCGGTCTTCCAGATCACCCCGCTCAAGCCCGTAGCGGAGTTGCGCCGCGAGGCCCTGGCATTAAAGCCTCCCATCGAAGCCGGTCTCTTGCTGCCCGCCGACCTAGTCAATGTCGCCTCCTACGACCCCACCGTCAAGCTTGAGATCCGCTACGCCACCAGCCGCAACTTCCTCGGCACTCCCGTCTACACCGAAGCGCGCGCCTTCCTCGAGCGCCCAGCGGCCGAGGCGCTCGCCCGTGCATCCGCCAAACTCCGCCCGCAGGGCTATGGTCTGCTTATCTTCGACGCCTACCGTCCCTGGTACGTCACGAAGATCTTCTGGGACGCCACTCCCAACGACAAGAAGAAATTCGTTGCCAACCCCGCCGAGGGTTCGCGCCACAACCGCGGCTGCGCCGTCGATATCACGCTTTACGATCTCGCCACCGGCAACGCGGTCGTCATGCCAGGCGGCTATGACGAGATGTCCGAGCGATCCTACGCCAACTATCCCGGCGGCACCGCGCTTGAGCGATCTCATCGAGAAATACTCCGCGCCGCCATGGAGTCCGAAGGATTCCAGGTCTATCCCCTCGAGTGGTGGCACTTCGACTTTCGCGGCTGGCAGAGATATCCCATCCTCAACCTGACCTTCGAGCAACTGGAGCGCTCGTCGCTATCCAAGCCTCATCCATAGAAGCGCGGGAATGAAACCCGCCTCTACACTCATCTCTCTACCTGCTGCTGCACCTGCTTTTCTTGCTGTTATCGCCGAAGGGGATCTGCTGTTCCCATCGTTGTCCGCATTACAAATCGCATTCCCGAACACAAAAGAGGTGCACCATGCGCTCATCGGTCTTTTGTCTCCTCACCTTGCTCCTTGCGGCGCCCGCATTTACGCAGCAGCCTGCCGCCGCGCCGGCCTTCACGCTCGAGGAAGTCATGATCCCCATGCGCGACGGCGTCCACCTGCAGACCGTCCTCCTTACCCCCGTCGATCGGCACGGCGCACTTCCGATTCTGTTGACGCGCACTCCCTATGGCGTGCCGGCCAAACCACCTGAGCCGCTCCCCTTCTACATGCAGGAGCTCGCCCACGACGGCTATATCTTCGTCTTCCAAAACCTGCGCGGCCGATTCAAATCCGAAGGCGTCTTTCATCTCAGCTCCGCAATCGACCTCAACGACCCCAAAGTCACCAACGAGACCACCGACGCCTACGACACCATCGACTGGCTGGTCAAAAACGTTAAAAATAACAATGGCAACGTCGGCATGATCGGCGTCTCCTACTCCGGACTCACCGCCGCGCTCACTCTCCTCCATCCTCATCCCGCGCTCAAGGCCATCAGCGAGCAGGCCTCACCCGTCGACCAGTGGATGAACGACGACATGCACCGCTACGGAGCCTTGCGAGAAAGCTACGACTTCGAATATTCCGTGCTCGAGCAGGCCGACAAGAACAAGAACACCAACTTCCAGTTCGACACCTACGACACCTACCAGTGGTATCTCGACCTCGGTCCGCTCTCCAACATCAACGCAAACCATCTGCATGGCAGCATCCCTTTCTGGAACGACACCGTCGCGCACCCCGACTACGACGAGTTCTGGAAGAAGGAGGCCTGGGTCCGCCAGCTGCACGCCTCCACCGTTCCCAACCTTAACGTAGCCGGCTTCTGGGACCAGGAAGACCCCTGGGGACCCTGGCAGATCTTCAAGCATGCCGGCGAGTCCGATCCCAATCACACCAACTTCATCGTCGCCGGGCCCTGGTATCACGGCGGCTGGCATCGCTCCGACGGCGACCGCATCGGCATCGTCCCCTTCGGCGGCCATAACACCTCGCAAGAGTTCAGCACCAATATCGAGGCGCCGTTCTTCCGCTTCTATCTTCACGGCACCGGCAGCAAGCCGCAGTGGCAAGCGAGCACCTTCGAGACCGGCTCCAACACCTGGCACACTTATGCCGCCTGGCCGCCGAAATCCACTCCAACCAGCGTCTTCCTCAACGCCGACGGCACTCTCTCCTTCACAGCCCCCACGTCAGCCGCGCAACCCTTCCGCCAGTTCACCTCGGACCCAGCCAACCCCGTGCCTTATCGCCAACGCCCAGTCTCCCCCACCTATCCTGCCGGCGACTGGCGCACCTGGGAGGCGGCCGATCAGCGCTTTGTCGACAATCGTCCCGACGTCCTCACCTATGTGAGCGCTCCGCTCGATCACGACATCACGGTCGCCGGCGCCCTCTCCGCCGCCCTCTACGCGTCCACCTCAGGCACCGACAGCGACTTCGTCGTCAAGCTCATCGACGTCTATCCGCAGGACGCGCAAAAGAACGCGTGGGATGCCGAAGAAGGCCCCAAGCCCGGCGAGTACGCGCAATCCATGAATGGATACGAGCTTCCGATTGCCATGGAGGTCCGCCGCGGCCGCTATCTCGAAAGCTTCGAGCACCCCCACGCGCTCGTTGCCAACCAACCCACTCTCTGGAGCGTCCCCTTGCGCGATCACGACCACGTCTTCCTCAAGGGCCACCGTATGATGGTCCAGATCCAGTCCACCTGGTTCCCCATCATCGACCGCAACCCACAAAAATTCGTCCCCAGCATCTACCAGGCAAAACTCTCGGACTTCGTCAAAGCCACACAGCGTATCTACTCCACTCCATCGCAGCCCTCGCACTTGGTCCTGCCGGTGATGCCGTAGCGATTGCGAAAATTGGTTGTCATCCCCGAAGGGGATCTGCTATTTCAGTCAGGTACACCATTCCAAAAGCCTGTCTGGAAGTTCTAGAAACTTTCACCTCAATTCGGCAGTTCGCCGGCGCCTTCAACAAGCGCTCACTGTCCTACTTGGCCAGTTCCGCCTTCACCATCTCGCTCACCATCTTGCCATCCGCGCGCAACCCACCGGCCAGAATCCGCTGTTGCACCACCCGCATCACCGGCCCCATCTCCTTCGGCGTCGGCTTCGCCCCACCCTCGGACATCGTCGCAATCGCCCCCTGCACCACCTTGCGAACCGCCTCCTCCCCGGCAGCCTGCGGCAGATAGCCTTCGATCATCCCGATCTCCGTCTGCTCCTTCTCCGCCAGCTCTGGCCGGCCACCCTTGGTGAACGACTCCACCGACTCCCGCCGCTGCTTGATCAGCGTCGTCAGAATCTGCTGCTCCTCGGCATCGCTCAGCTTCTCGCGCTTGTCGATCTCCTTGTTCTTCAGCGCCGACTTCACCATCCGCAGCGTCGTCAGCCGATGCTCTTCCTTGGCCTTCATCGCCGTCACAATATCCGCCTGAATCTTTTCGCCAATCGTCATCGCTTCCTCATCTCTGTAAATCAATCTCTAATTATAAGTAGTCCTCACACGCCTCCCTAAAAGGGATGTCCTGCCGGACGGGCCCGCTAAGCGCGGGGCGGCCACTTCGTGGCGCGTATATCTTGTGGTGGCGAGTGGATGTACGTGATCCTCCCGATGGTCGGAAGGAAAACCTGTCATGCCGGCCAACGGGAGGCCCTATGTCGATCACCCTGCCCAGACCGGTATACACGTCACGAAGTGACCGCCATCCGCGGAGGACGCCCATCCGGCAGGACCGTGTACTCGATACAATAAATACATGATCCGCAAAACCCGTCTCTTCACGCCCGGCCCCACCCCCCTCCTGCCTGCCGCCCAGTTCGCCATGGCCGCAGCCGACATCCACCACCGCACCGCCGAATTCCGCGCTCTCTACACCCGCGTCCTCGCGCAGCTCAAAGACTTCGTCGGCACCAAAAGCGACGTCATCCTCCTCTCCAGCTCCGGCACCGGAGCCATGGAGGCCGCCGTCTCCAATCTGACGTCACCGGGAGACCGGGTGCTGGTTCTGACAGCCGGCAAGTTCGGCGAACGCTGGTCCGCCCTCGCCAAAGCCTTCGGCTGCGCAGTCGACGTCGTCAGCGCCCCCTACGGCCAGACCTTCTCCATCGATGCGGTCAAAGCCGCTCTCAAGCTCGAAACCCGCGTCGTCTTCATGCAGGCCACCGAGACCTCCACCGGCGTCCGCCACTGCACCCCCGCCGTCGCCAAGCTCCTC
Source organism: Edaphobacter sp. (assembly GCA_965277545.1). Classification (GTDB taxonomy): domain Bacteria; phylum Acidobacteriota; class Terriglobia; order Terriglobales; family Acidobacteriaceae; genus Edaphobacter. The sequence goes on along the minus strand of OZ255826.1, from coordinate 1,804,221 downwards.
AAGGACGCAAACTCCGACGCCCTCCTCGTCGTCGACGCCATCACCGGCCTTGGCACCTCGCACCTCGACATGGACGCCTGGGGCGTCGACGTCCTCATCGGCGGCTCGCAGAAGTCCGTCATGATCCCTCCCGGTCTCAGCTATCTCGCCGTCAGCCCTCGCGCCTGGGACCGCATGGAAGCAAGCTACAACCCGCGCTACTACTTCGACCTCCGCAAGGAGCGCAAAAACGCCAAGAACGGCGAGTCCGCCTACACTCCTGCCGTCGCCCTCATCGCAGCGTTAGGCGCTGCCCTCAACTACATCGCCGCCCAGGCCGCCACCCCCGAAAACCCCGAAGGCTCCCTCGTCGAAGGCCGCAAGAAGCTCATCGAGAACGCCGAAACCATCGCTGCCATGACCCGCGCCGCCGTCCAGGCCCTCGGCATGACCCTCTTCGCCCCCGATGCCCCAGCCTCGGCAGCCACCTCAGTCATCCCGCCCGCAGGGATCGACTCCGGCCTCATCGTCAAGGAGCTCAAATCCCGCTTCGGCGTCATCATCACCAACGGCCAGGGCGAGATGAAGGGCCAGATCTTCCGCATCGCCCACCTCGGCTTTTTCGACTACATGGACACCATCGCCCTCATCGGCGCCCTCGAACAGATCGTCCTCAAATCCATCCCGCAGGCCAGCGTAAACGGCCAGCCCGTCCAGTTCGGCAGCGGCCTCATCGCCGCGCAAAAACTCTACGCCGAGCGCAGCCAAACCGCCGCAGCCGAATCCAAATGCCTCTGCGGCCGCACCGACGCCTGCTGCTCCCTCCAAAATCCCGCCTTCGGAGCAAAGTAAACCGAAACCTCCATGATCCCGTTTTGCTGCGCTTCGATTCAGAAGCGCAGTATCTATCGCTGGACTACGATCGAATCAGGAGCCGGAGAAGGTATCGGAATCGGATCAAGGCTCGAAGGTCCCACGTTTAATTGGATGCCCTTCATTGCTTTGCAATCGGTCAGCGTGTACCGCCAAACCTCAGCAGTCGCAGGAGTCACGATGACCAAAGACGGGATCTGAAATCCCTGAACGTTCTGATATGTAAATGCGAAAGTCGCTTCGCCAGCCTTAGCTGCATCGGTTGTGGATTCTGTCTTGACAGAGCCAAGAAGAAATCCATCCGGACCTCTTACGAAATCGGTCGTTAAGCGAATTGGTTGTGGAAGCTGACTTACAACACTAGTCACGCGGAGGTCTTCTCCTAGAAGGAGAGTGGCTTCGACGTCGTGGCCGTTCTTCTTGAGCTTGTAGCCGGGTTCCATTTTTTGAAAGGTGAATTGAGTCGGGCCAACGGGAAGTATGACATTTGTGCTGAAAGGCAGCCAAGCATTTAGACCGCCAGAAATCATTGCGTCAAGAGCCTGCTCAAGGTCAGCCGCATGGGAATATCCGCTTAGATCGGGTGCCTTCGGCATAGCGGAGACAACGACACCCAAGTGATTGACGAACACCCGACGTGAAATAGTTTGCAGTCGATTAGCGGTCGAAACCGCAGCCGAAAGCATTGTTCCTAGCGCAGCGACGAAGTGCTCCTTCCAGTCAAATTGCACCGCGCAGTCGAAGGAGACGAGGTCGCGCGTGAACGGTGCGTCGTAGAGAGCTCGTGTCCTGCCTAAAAGAGCCTTGTCTGAACTTGCTGTCTGCGAGACCGCTGTGCTGTAGAGGCACAACAGCCCAACAGAAAAACTAAACCGGAACATAGGCTATGCTACCGCACGTCAAAACTGCATAAACGGAGTGCCCCATCTTCGCGCGCCATAGTCCGACCGCTTTGCTAGAATCTGCTGAGAGGTTGGTATGTGCACACTGCAGAAAACCTGACGGAAAAACTCCAGGCCCTTAGCCAGGAACAATTGGCTGTGGTCGATGCTTTTGTTTCGTCTTTGCTCACCCCCACGGAGGAACATCTGGTGCGATCGGCAGCTTTCCTCACCCAGCCCTCTCTGGCGCGAATCTGGGATAATCCGGAAGACGATGTCTACAACGACCTATGACTTCGGAGAGATCGTTCTTGTTGAGTTCCCCTTCACTAACTTCTCCACTTCCAAGAAGCGGCCAGCTCTAGTCGTCAGCGGCCACTCCTACAACTCCGCGCGACCTGACATTATTCTGATGGCCGTCACGTCCCAGCTTCGCGCCGCACTCTCCATCGGCGACGTATGGCTCACAGAATGGCGGTCAGCAGGTCTGCTTAAGCCCTCAGCCGCGAAGCCTGTACTCTTCACCTTTGAGAAGGCGCTTATCCTCAAACGCGTCGGGAGACTCTCTGCCGCATATCGGTCAGCCGTCCGTTCCGCCCTAGCTTCCATCTTTGAATAGAGTGTCAGGCCGCTTAGACCGGCAGGACCAATCTCCTACACCGCCTTGCGCTGAAACGTCGTCTTCTTCGTCCCCGCGAACGAATCCTTCGCCTTGAACGACTGCATCGAAGCTCCCGGAGCCGGCCTCGCCCCGCTCTTGACATGCTCGGCCTTTTCCCGCGCCGCCTGCAGCTTCTGCGCCTTCCGGCCCAGCCCGCCAATCTTGATCGCCCCTGCCTTCGGTATGAAATCGCTCATAGCAAAATCCTCTCATGCCTTCTGAATCTCGTCCAAACTCAATCCCGGATACACTAGAGCTTCACAGCGTCTCCATGTTTTCCCATTCAAAACCTCACAGCCGCGACCATCTTGCGTCTAGTCCGCAGGAAGAGGAATCAGAAGCTCCATGAAGATCGTTCTCGCCGAAAAGGTCTCGCCCGCCACCCTCGCCGTCTTCCAGCAGGAGCCTGGCTGGCACATCGTTACGCCCGACCAGATTAAGAACGGCCTAGCCGCCGAACTCGCCGATGCCGACGCCCTCGTCGTCCGCTCCGCCGTTCAGGCCGACGCCAGGCTGCTCGAGTCGGCTCCGAAGCTCCGCGTCATCGGCCGCGCCGGCGTAGGCGTGGACAACATCGACACCGCCGCCGCCACCCATCGCGGCATCGTCGTCATGAACACCCCCGGCGCCAACGCCGTCGCCGTCGCCGAACTCACTCTCGGCCTGATGATCTCACTCGCCCGCTCCATCCCGCGCGCCAACGCGACCATGCACGCCGGCCAGTGGGACAAGAAGTCCCTGCAAGGCCAGGAGCTGCGTGGCAAGACCCTCGGCATCGTTGGACTCGGCCGCATCGGCCTTGAGGTCGCCCGCCGCGCCGCCAGCTTCGGCATGAATCTCATCGGCTACGACCCCTTCGTCGCCCCGGTCATCGCACGCGAAAACAACGTCACCCTGGTCCCGATCGACGAGATCTTTAAAGAATCGGACTATCTCACCCTGCACGTCGGCCTCACCACCCAAACCGAAGGCCTCATCAATGCGACCTCGCTGCGCATCATGAAGAAGGGCATCCGCATCATCAACTGCGCCCGCGGCGAACTCATCGTCGAGCAAGCCCTCGCCGACGCGCTGAAATCCGGCCAGGTCGCCGGAGCCGCCCTCGATGTCTTCCGTCAGGAGCCGCTCAAAGAGTCGCCCTTCCACGCGCTCGACAGTGTCATCCTCTCGCCCCACATCGCCGGCGCGACCGACGAGGCCCAGGAGGCCATCGGCATTCAGCTCGCCATGCAGGTCCGCGATTACCTCAAGCTCGGTGTCGTGCAGAACGCCGTCAACCTGCCCTCGCTTTCGCATGAGGAGTACCTCGAGGTCGCCCCCTATATCGAGATGGCTCAGCGCCTCGGCCACTTCCTGAGCCACGCCACTCCCGGCAACCTCGAAAACATCCAGATCTCTTACACCGGCCGCATTGCCACCGGCAAGACGGATCTGATCCGCAACGCCGCCATCGCCGGCATCTTCTCCGGCACCGACGGCGAAGGCACCACAGCCAATCGCATCAACGCCGCTGCCATCGCCGCCGAACGCGGCATCCGCATCCAGGAGGACAAGAAAGAGTTCACCCCAGGCGGAGCAGGGTCAGTCCTCAAGCTCGTTCTCCACTCGTCGGAAGGCGACGCCAGCGCCTCCGCCACCGTCCTCCACGGCACCTCGCCGCGCCTGCTCAGCTACGACGGCATCGACATCGAAGCGCCGCTCCACGGCACCCTCGTCTCCATCCGCAACCACGACGTCCCCGGCGTCGTCGGCCGCATCGGCACCATCCTCGGCGAGCACGCCGTCAACATCGCTAACTTCGCACTCGGCCGCGCCGCCGGGGCAAGCACTCGTTCGCAGCGCGTCCCGCAGGGCCAAGCCCTTGCCGTCGTCCAGATCGACGTGCCCTCTGCCGCCTCCGCAACCGCCGCCGTCGAAGCCCTCCGCAAAGTCGAGGCCATCGCCAGCGTCCGCCTCATCGAACTCGGCAAACTGTAGGCGATCTATCCAAGGAGTTCCTTCCTATGGCGGAGATGATCCCCGAATCAATTGCTTCCATGAAAGAAGCTACGGCAGGCGAAAAGCGTGTCTACAGGGCCCTTCGTGATGCGTTGCTTCCGGATGAGGACTACATCGTTTGGTTTGAACCGAACTCCGTAAAGATGCGCCCTGACTTTTTGGTTTGGGCTCAGGAATGGGGGCTTCTCGTCATGGAAGTGAAGGACTGGGTGGCTTCTCAGATCACCTACGATCCAACGGAAAGCCAAGTCCTTCGGGTCTCGCCCGATCGATGGACAGTCAGGATAGGCGGGATAGAGCAGACACACGATAGTCCCGTGGAGCAAGCTCGAAAGTGCTACATCCAATTCAAGGAGCGGATTCAGAGATCTCCAGACCTTCTTCAACAGTCTGGCGCCTATCGCGGCAACATTAAGTTTCCCATTGGCTATTGCGCCGCTTTCACCCAAATCACACGAAGGCAAGCCGAAGAGAAAGGCATCCTTCAAGCGTTAGGCGCCACATACTGCCTCTTCAGCGACGATCTTACCGGCGACTTCGAGTCGCGAGAATCGCGCCGTGCCTTCCTATCCAAATTGAAGAGAGCATACGCGGCGTGGTTTCCCTTCGATCCGATATCTCCGGTCGAACTAAAAACGCTTCGCTATCTTATTTTTCCGGAGGTGCGCATCCACTCTACGCGCCGCCTCTCCGGGTTAGTGAGAACCGCCGACCAGTCTGAGATGATCCGCGCGCTCGATCTCGATCAGGAAAGAACGGCCAAGAGCATACCCGAAGGCCATCGCGTCTTGAAAGGAGTTGCTGGTAGCGGCAAGACCCTCGTCCTTTCGTGCCGCGCGAAGTATCTGAGAAAGATTCAGCCCGAGTGGAAGATTCTCATTGTCTGTTTCAATATCTCTCTTTGCCAGTACATCCAACAGTTGCTCGCGGTCTCAGAGCCGTATACAGACGCTTCGGGAATCCAGGTGTATCACTACCATGGCCTGATTAAAGCGCTCACCGGCGCAAACATGAGCAGACTTGATTCAGAAACGCAGGAAGAGTGGGAGAACAGAACGTGCGCGGTTCTCCGGCATGCCATCGCAACTGGGACTTCGACGACGAGGTACGATGCCATCCTGATCGATGAAGGGCAGGACTTCGCTGTCGAATGGCTTCGGTCTCTCACTGAGCTTCTCGATGTGCACAGCGACAGCCTTCTCGTTTGTCTCGATCCGGCACAGAACATCTTCGGGAGAACAGCCACCTACAAAAGCGCAGGCATCAATGTGATTGGGAAGAGACCGATCACGCTATCGAAGAGCTATCGCAACACGTCCGAAATCCTCAGCCTGGCGCGCAGATTCTCCAAGGTGCAAGACACGCTGCCCGATCCGGACGAGGAACCCGCCATGGAAAGTCTCCTGTTTCCGATCGATGTAAACCGGCACGGCCAGCAGCCGCAGATCATCTGCGGATTGCATGCTGCCGATCAGATCCAGTTCATCCTTGATGAAATTGAAGCTCACATCGACAGTTGTACAGCGAACTGGCACGACATCGCAGTCATTTACACATCGAGGTTCTACGCCGGGTTCGTGGAGCGCTTCCAGACTGCGTTTCAAGAGCGGTTCAGCGCGGACAAGCTCTACTGGGTCAGTGAATCGCAGAAGAGCAAAATGGCCTCCAATCTCTCTGCGCCGTCCGTCAAGCTTTCCACCATCGAATCTGTCAAAGGTCTGGAATTCCGCATCGTGTTTTTAGTTGGAATCGAAATGCTTCCAAGACCGAACTGTGACGAAGCGAGCGAAAGAAAACTTGCTTACGTCGGTCTCACGAGAGCCCAGGATTTGCTCTATGTCCTCGGAAGCGCAGCCACAGGTCTATTCCAAGAACTGGTCGAGATCGTTCAGGCTGAGACAACTTGAAGAACGACGAGCGTACCTACTTCTAAAAGGCCGACCGATGTTCCGGCATTACGCTCTGTGAATCTTGCGCCGCCAGCCAGCTTAAAGATCATGGAACTGAGTAACTCTCGAGTCAGTCTCATCATGCGGTTATAGCCTGAAGTGATGAGGCAGGTGGTGGATTCGACGAGCATAGCTTCGATTGGGTATGAGCCGCTCAGTCGGGAGTTGGAGATCGAGTTTCATCAGAGTGGAGCCATATACCGGTACTTCGATGTGTCGGCCGAGGAGCACGCCGAGTTCCTGGCGGCGGAGTCGAAGGGCACTTATCTCAACCATGTGTTCAAGCCGAGGGACCATCGCTTTCTCGTCGTGAGCAAGGGCGGCACTTAGCTCCTTTCGATTGCAGATTGAGAATCACGCCTTTACAGCCAACGTCCGCAGTACATACTGCAGGATGCCGCCGTTCTGGTAGTAGAGAATCTCCTGCGGCGTGTCGATCCGCACCGTCACGGAAAACTCGATCGTCTTCCCGAGATCCGACTCCGCGAACACGCTGACCACCTTGCCGCCGGCGAATTTGCGGTCGAGCATTGCCTTCAACTGCCCCGGCTCGTCGCCGATCCTAAACACCTCTTCGCCCGTCAGGTGCAGCGACTCAACGCTCTGTCCCGGTAAAAACTGCAGCGGCAGAATGCCCATGCCGACCAGGTTCGAACGGTGAATGCGCTCGTAGCTCTCCGCGATGACGAACTTGATTCCAAGCAGCCGCGGCCCCTTTGCCGCCCAGTCGCGCGAGGAGCCCGAGCCGTACTCTTTGCCTGCCAGAACCGCGAGCGGCGTCCCACGCTTCGCGTACTCGACCGACGCGTCATAGATCGACATTGGCACGTCTTCCGGCAGCAGCCGCGTCACGCCGCCTTCGGTGCCAGGAGCGAGCTTGTTGCGCAGCCGCACATTGGCAAATGTCCCCCGCACCATCACCTCATGGTTGCCGCGCCGCGAGCCATAGCTGTTGAAGTCCGAGGGCTTCACTCCATGGTCGATCAGATACCGTCCCGCAGGCCCGTTCAGCTTGATCGAACCTGCCGGCGAGATGTGGTCGGTCGTCACCGAATCGCCCAGCACGGCGAGCACCCGCGCGCCATGAATGTCCGCAACCGGAGCTGGTTTTGCCGGCATGCCATCGAAGTACGGGGCCTTGCGAATATACGTCGAATCCCGTTCCCAACCGTAGGTATCGCCGCCGGGAAACTTCAGGCTCTGCCAGTTCTGGTCGCCGTCCGACACCGTGCTGTACTGCTTGCGAAACATCTCCGAATCGATCGAGGAGTTCACCGCCTCGGACACCTCAGCCTGCGTCGGCCAGATATCCTTGAGATACACGGGAGAACCCGATTTGTCCCTGCCCAGCGGGTCCTTATCGAAGTCGTGCCCAATGTGCCCGGCAAGCGCATAGGCCACCACCAGCGGAGGGCTCATCAGATAGTTCGCCCGCACCTCCGGCGAGATGCGCCCTTCGAAGTTCCTGTTTCCTGAAAGCACTGAAACTGCCACCAGCCCGTTGTCTTCGATCGACTTCGACACATCGGTCGGCAGCGGCCCTGAGTTGCCGATGCAGGTCGTACATCCGTATCCCACCACCTGAAACCGCAGCTCATCGAGGTAACGCATCAGCCCAGCCTTCGTGTAGTAGTCCGTCACCACACGCGAACCCGGCGCAAGCGATGTCTTCACCCACGGCGGTGTGCTCAGTCCCTTCTCCACCGCCTTCTTCGCGAGCAGACCGGCCGCCATCATCACATAGGGATTGGAGGTGTTCGTGCACGACGTAATCGCCGCAATCACGATCGAACCGTGATCGAGATAACGGTCCGGATCGACGCCAAACCTTGTCTTGATCGAGACATGAGGCGCCTCCAGCTGCGGCACCTCTTCATCCTGAATCGTGATGACCGGAACGGTCGGATGCTCGACGACCGGCGCCGACGCTCCCGTGCTGCTCGTCAGATCGCCCGATGCGCTGGCGTGTCCGCCCTCACCCTCCCAGCGCACCATCTGGCGGATGATGTTCTTGTTCCCGCTCGGCCCCAGCAGCGAAGGCAACTGCTCCCTGAAGCTCGCACCCGCCTCCGAAAGCAGCACCCGGTCCTGCGGCCGCTTCGGCCCGGCGACGCTCGGCTCGACTGTCGCCAGATCGAGCGCGATCGTCGCCGAATACACCGCTTCGGGCGCGTCGGCTGTATGAAACAGCCCTTGCTCGCGGTAGTACGCCTCGACCAGCGCAATCTGCTCGTCCGATCTGCCGGTGAGCCGCAGATACCGCAGCGTCTCAGCATCTACCGGAAAGATCCCGCACGTCGCTCCATACTCCGGCGCCATATTCGCGATGGTCGCGCGATCGGCCAGCGGCAGCTCTGCGATCCCCGGCCCATAGAACTCGACAAACTTGCCGACCACCCCAAGCTTGCGCAGCATCTGCGTGACGGTCAGCACCAGGTCTGTGGCGGTCGTGCCTTCCTTCAGCTTGCCCGTCAGCTTGAAGCCGACCACCTGCGGCACGAGCATGGACACCGGCTGGCCGAGCATCGCCGCCTCCGCTTCAATCCCGCCCACGCCCCAACCCAGCACGCCCAGCCCATTCACCATGGTGGTGTGCGAGTCGGTCCCCACCAGCGTGTCTGGATACGCAAACGCATGAGCCTCTTCCACGCTGGTTTTATGTCCGGCGACGGCATCAAGACTCCGCTCGGGAGAGGTCGTAAACACCACCCGCGCCAGGTACTCCAGATTCACCTGATGACAGATCCCCATCCCCGGCGGCACCGCGGAAAAGTTATTGAACGCCGTCTGCCCCCACTTGAGAAAGGCATACCGCTCGCGGTTCCGCTGAAACTCCAGCGCCGCATTCAAGTCATACGCCCGCACCGTGCCGAACTCATCCACCTGCACCGAGTGGTCGATCACCAGCTCCGCCGGCTGCAGCGGATTGATCTTTTCGGGATCGCCGCCGAGGGTCTTCATCGCATCCCGCATGGCCGCCAGATCGACGACGGCGGGCACGCCGGTGAAGTCCTGCATCAGCACGCGCGCCGGCATGTACGCGATCTCGCGCGACGGCTCTGCCTGCGGGTCCCACGAGGCCAGGAATCGAATGTCGTCCATGGTCACCGTTCGTCCGTCTTCGTGGCGCAGCAGATTCTCCAGCAGAATGCGCAGCGAGAACGGCAGTCTCGCCAGTTCCACTCCATCTTGCGCTAAAGCTTGCAGCCGGTAAAAAGAATAAGATTTCGAGCCGGAGACAAGCGTGGACTTTGCTTGGAACGAATCAGGATGCGATGGGGTGGGCATGGTGTCTTCTCCATTTCGCGCTCACTCGGAGCGCAGAGGTTGGGGCCATAGTCTCAGGATGCGGCGGGGAGGCTCGAAGGCTGCAAGCCTATCAAATCCTGGGGAGGAGAGGAATACAACTAAGCGCGTCCGCGGTCAGGGCGACCGTGGCGGAAACGCTTCGGATTGGCAAGACAGCCTGCCATCTCCGTAATTTTACCGCCAGCCCTACCTCCCGCGCGAGAGGACCGCGCCCTCCGTCTTTCGACGGTGCAGAATCTCTCCTGCCATGCTGTCGCAGGAGCTACTCGGCACTGTGGGAGAGCCATACAGAGTTGAAGCACGATTTGGAACCTGCGGACGTGCGGTTCTCTCCACAGCTACAATCGTCCAGACCAAGCTTGCCCAGGGCCAACGCGTCGAATGCACCGCCTTCGGGTTTGAACACAGGGATCGGCAGTAAGGAGAACGGCGGTATGCACAATCTTCGGCCTAGGACGACGCTTCTGACTCTTTCGATCGGCTTGGCAATCACACTTGGAGCAGCAGGTCTCTCCGGCTGCCATCGCGCGATTCCGCCCGCAGCCATCCCGGACAACTCCGGACCCGACCCTGCGGACGTCAACCAGGCTCCGGTGAACGGCAGCGAACCGCAAGCGCCCACTCCCGCTGCAGTCGCTGCTCCGGGACGCGTACTCGGAGTCCGGTCCGAAGCCGCCCCGCGCCAGGCACAAGGGCAATATGCTTCGCCGCCAGACCAGAATCAGCCCTATCCGCAGCAAAATTACTCGCCGCAGCAGCAACAGGACTCTCCACAGCAGGGCTATCCGAGCGATCAGAACTACAGCAACGACCAGAACTATCAGTACAACGCGCCAGGCTACTACGGCGACCAACAGGAAGACGCCGGCCAGCAGGCCATCGAAGAGGCCGATCAGCCCCCTCCTCCACTCCCCGAGTACGAGCAGCCGGAGGCGCCGGCGCCGAACTATCTCTGGACGCCCGGCTACTGGAGCTACGCGCCTGTCGGCTACTACTGGGTACCCGGCGTATGGTGCGCTCCGCCCTACTACGGCGCCCTTTGGACCCCGCCTTACTGGGGTTTCTTTGCCGGGCGTTACCTGTTTCATCATGGATTCTGGGGCCGGCATATCGGCTTCTACGGCGGCGTCAACTACGGCTTCGGTTACACCGGCAGCGGATATCACGGCGGCTATTGGAACGGCCGCAACTTCTACTACAACCGCGCCGTCAATCGCGTCGACACGACCAACATCACCAATGTCTACAACCGCACCGTAATCATCAATAATAACTCGCGCGTCTCCTACAATGGCGGCCGCGGCGGGGTCGCGTATCGTCCCCAGCCCGCCGAAGTGGCCGCCATGCGCGCTCCCCGTATTGCGCCGATGACCAGCCAGGTTCAGGTCCGGCAAGAGGCGTCGCAGAATCGCGCACAGTTCTACAACCAGAACAAGGGCCGTCCGGCGCTGGTGGCAGCTCCCCGCCCCATCGTCGCCGACCAGAAGCTGCAGCGCCCGAACCCTGGCGCTCCAACAAGCGTCCAGACGGCTCCCGGGCAACAGGGAACAAAACCTGGGCAGCCGAACTTCCGCCCCGGCCAGCCTGCGACGCGCCCCGGCCAGCCGCAGACTCAGCCGACGCAGCCCACCCCTCGACCGGGATTGCCACAAGCTCCCGCGCAGCCGCAGACTCGTCCTGTCCAACCTGCACCGAGCCCCATTCACAACGACCTTCGGCCCGCCCAGCCGCAGATTCACCCTGTGCCATCACAGCCTCAACCCGCTCAGCCTCAGACCAGACCGAATCCATCGCAACCTCGGCCTGTTCAGTCCCAGCGTCCCCTACAGCCGCAACCTCAGTACCGACCGGCGCCACAACCGCAAACCAAACCGGTGCAACCGCAGTTCCGCCCGGCACCGCAACCGCAAACACAAACCAGACCGGTGCAGCAGACTCAGCCTCAGTTCCGTCCGACACCGCAGTCGCAGCCGCAAACCAGACCGGTGCAGCAGCCTCAGTCCCGACTGGCTCCGCAGCCACAGACCACACCGGTGCAGCCGCAGTTCCGTCCAGCACCGCAGCCGCAAACCCGCCCGGTGCAGCCGCAACCGCAATTCCGGCCCGCTCCGCAGCCACAATCTCGGCCAGTGCAGCCGCAGGCTCCATCTCGTCCGGCGCCTCAGCCGCAAACCAGAACGGCTCCTGCAGCAAGGCCCGAACCCAAATAAGACGCTCGCACCAACGTAAAACTTTGGGTGCCCCATCCTTTGCGCGTCCTTTGCGCAAAGGGTGGGAGGCCACGCCTTTTCCAATACCGTCTACTCCCTCACCGGGGAGCAAAAGGGTGCCGCATCGAATCATCTCAGGCGAAACTTACCCGCCGCCGTGGAAACCGCTTGGCGCAAGGGAGAATGGCTTAGAGAGAGTCGCCATTCTTCAGAGGCTTCCTCGCGAAGTAGTACAGCGAAAATGCCAGCAGCGCGAACATCACGACGCTCACCCAGTCACGATGCAGTAGGTTGTGATCGCTGAACCGCGCCAGTTGCCAGTGACCCCCGCGCTGCTCCGATAGTCCCTCGGCAAGCCGGATACACACCCCGATCAAGCCGACGATGCCGCCCGCCGCGATCAACCCCGAAGCATAAAGACTGCCTGGACTGATCTCCGACTCCAGACGCACCAGTTCCGGACTGCGACCCTTCGCCATCGCCCGGTCCACCATCCACCGCATCACGCCGCCCACGAAGATCGCCAGCGTCGTCGCGATGCTGAGATACGCGCCTACCGCGAAGGTCAGCGAACGAACTCCGAGCAGCTCCACAACGATCACCAGCGCGACCCCGAGCATGACCAGAGCCCAGGGCAGCTTGCGGCTGAGAATGCCGTTGATCACCGTCGCCATCAGACGACCCTGCGGGGCAGCCGCTTTCTCGCTGCCGATCCCCTGAATCCACTGCACCTCGATCTCGCCCGTCGCAGGATTGTAGAGGTACTTCCCGTCTTCCACCCTGGTCGACCCGATCGCGTTGAGCAGCACTAATCGGTTTGCGCCGGAGAGCTCTTCGCGGGTCTGGTTGTCCCTGGGATTGTCCAAGTTGTGCGGCGTCAGCGTGATGTTCTGCCGCTTGAACTGGCCTTCGTTCTGCACCCCATCCGGCAGCCGGTCGAGCGCGAAGACGATCGGCTTCTGCAGGCGCTGAAACTGCTCCAGCCCCTCGTTCATCGCGTTCAAGGTTGCGCCGATCGAGAAGATGGAGACGATCACTCCGATCATGATCGCAACCTGCTGCTTCCAAGGCGTAGCGCCGATCAGGTAACCGGTCTTCAGGTCCTGCGAGGTGTCGCCGGCGTTCGACGCAGCCACGCAGACCACACCGCCGATCGTGATGGCCAGCGCGCCAAACGCAGGAGCCGTCCATCCTTTCACCAGAAAGATCGCGGCAGTCGCCATCAGCGTGGCGATCGTCATACCCGACACGGGCGAGGCCGAGCTTCCTACAATGCCGACGATTCTTGCGCTGACGGTGACGAAGAGAAAGCCGAACACGACCACCAGCAGCGCCGCGGCCAGATTCGCCAGCGCCCCCACCTGCGCGCCGGGGATGGGCTTGAATTCGAGGAATAGAAACATCAGCACAATGAGCAAGAGCGATCCGCCGAAGACCACAGAGGGGGGCAGGTCGTGTTCGGTGCGGGAGGGCCTTGCCTGCGCGGCTGCATTCTTATTTCCCATGTTGCGCAGACCCTGGGTCAGCGCGCCGAAGATCGTGGGCGCGGTCCGCAGCAGGGTAATCAAGCCGGCCGCCGCCACCGCGCCCGCGCCCATAGGCCGCACGTAGGTCCGCCACAGATCGGAGGGCGACATATCCTTCACCAGCACGGTGCCGGGATAGAGCGGCGCGCTGAGATGCGAGCCGAAGAAATAGATCGCCGGCATCAGCACCAGCCAGGAAAATACCCCGCCGGCAAGCATAATGGCCGCGACCCGGATGCCGATGATGTAGCCGACGCCAAGATACTCCGGCGTGCAATCGGCGCGGACCGCCGAACCCTTCATCAGCCGCTGTACGCCGTAGTCGGGCTGATAGTCCGGCTGGCTCGGCCAGAGCGCGAAGAGGTTGTCATTCTGGAAGAGGGTGTACAGGCCGCCGAGGCCGAGACCGAGGAAGACGCGCGACGCGAACGACCCTCCGCGTTCTCCCGCCATCAGGACGTCGGCGCACGCGGTTCCTTCCGGATAGATGAGATTGTCATGCTCCTCGACGATCAGCTGGCGCCGCAGCGGGATCATGAAGAGGACGCCGAGCCAGCCGCCGAAGAGCGCCAGCGCGAAGATGCGCGTGGACTCAAGATCGAAGCCCAGGAAGATCAGAGCCGGCAGCGTGAAGATGACGCCGGAGGCGATCGACTGGCCTGCGTTCCCGGTGCTTTGGACGATATTGTTTTCGAGAATGCTCGAGCGGCCGAAGGCTCTTAGGATGGAGATCGAAAGCACTGAGATCGGGATCGAAGCGGCCACGGTGAGACCGGCGCGCAAGCCCACATACACGGTGACGGCGCCGAAGAGCACACCGAACAGAGCGCCGAGAATGAGTGCGCGGGCGGTAAGTTCAGGGCGCGTCTCGCCGGCAGCAACGAAGGGTTTGAACCCTGGTTTGATAGATGTCGATGCTGCCATCGTGACGCGTCTCCCGCGCGCTCGCGCATGATTTTGACTTCGCTGGAGTGTATCAGCGCGAGTAGCGCCAGCGCCTTAATCCTCGACCGAGGTCTTCGGAGCCGACCGGTCGCGCGCAAAACTGCGGCGCAACGCCACGGCGACAGCGCAGGCCAGCAGAAAGAGCATCGGGCCGGTGAACAGAAATCGGTCGATGACCCAGCGTTGATCGAGCAGGCCCGGCGTATGCGCGTGCAGCGGTCCGAAAAATCTCTCCGCCCGGCCCTGCGGCTGGTGCGCGTCGAACACACTTGCGTTCCTTGACCGCCACGTGACGAAGCGGATGAGGAAGGCGAAGGCGACCGGAACCCACGCCCACAGGATCGGTGGGACTGCGGTCGGATCAGGCTGGGAGGGTGCGGCAGCGGCCGGCAAGAACGATCGTGAGAGTTCGCCTAGCGCGCGGCCCAGCGCATCGAACGGAACCAAGCCAATCAGAAATCCTGCGATCGCAAAGATCGGCAGAAAGTAGCTGAGCACGTACGCCACCTGGGTCATCTGCGTCCAGTGCAGGCGGGTGGCAATCTGCCACACCGGGGTCGTGAACACCCAGGAGTAGCGGATGGCCGTGAATGCCACCAGGAAGTAGAGAAAGAGGCACTTTGCCCACCAGGTGATGACTCTGCCCATGGCCTAGGTGTAGCACACGCCGCACCGCGGGCGCACCTGCTATGGTGCAGAAATTGTCGAGAGGCGCTGTATTTATTGGCCGGTTCCAGACCCGCGGGATTATACTGCGCATCAGGTGCAGGGACACGCCTGGACCTGCGAGTGAGGTGAGTCTTCAGCGAATGCTCGAATGACAATGCGCTCGGGATCATGTCCAGCGGTCCGCCCGGAGCGCCGCCGGGTGGCATGGCGTCCGGCAGTACAGTTGCCCATTGGCTGAAAACGCCGGGACGGGTGGTCCTGGCGGTGTTCGACGATCTTGTTACGACGTTCTATCCGTCCGATTGCAGGACCTGTGGGGGTCCTCTGGTGCGCGCCGGCTTCTCTCCTGTCTGCGACCTCTGTATTCGATCCATCTCTCCGCAATCCATGACCTTGTGCCGCTGCTGCGGCGAGGCGCTCGACATGGAGAGCGTTCGCTTTGCCGGGCAGTATCCCTCGGAAGGCCTGCTGTGCGCGCCGTGCCGGAGGACGCCTCCGGAGTTTGAGCGAGCCGTGGCCCACGCCGTGTATGAAGACGAGCTGCGCGAGATGGTGCATCTGCTGAAGTACGAGCGGATGCGTTCGATGGCAAGGCCGCTGGGCAAGCTGCTCGCCCGCGCGATGGAAACGCTGGCGGCGGACGCAGGCCCCGAACTGCTGGTGGTGGCCGTGCCGTTATATCCCGCCAAACAGCGGCAGCGAGGCTACAACCAAGCGGTTCTGCTGGCCGATGCAGCTCTACGCGAGCTGCGCAAGGCGAAGCCAGAGTGGAGGCTGCGGGCGGCGCATCGGGTGATCCGCCGCGTGAAGGACACGCGCAGCCAGTTCGAGCTCACGCCGTCGGGACGCCGCAGGAACCTGCGCGGCGCATTCACCGTGCCGGAGCCCGCGATGGTGGCCGGCCGCGAGGTTCTGCTGGTCGATGACATCTACACGACCGGGGCAACGGCGAGAGCTTGCGCACAGGTGCTGCGGCTGGCGGGCGCGAGCAGGGTCTGGGTGGCTACGGTATCGCGGGCGCAGCCGCAGATGGTCGCGTCCTGGGACGCATCGAGCGAGACGGCCGTCTGGGATGCGGGGTGATGGATGCAGGATTTAGGCGAGCTTGAGGCGCAGGAAACCAAGAGCTGGGTAGAGCGAACCGCAGCGGGAATCGGAGGGCAGTCGAGATGCAATCGGGCAAGCGGAAGCAGGGGCTGAGTGGAAAACGTCACGCGGGACATGCCGGGGGACATGGCTCAGGACGCGTGCTGGCCGAGCGCGATGTGCGGGCGGGCGTGTTTCGCCAGCCGGCGATGCAGACTCCGGTGCTGGTGTTGAATGCGTCGTATGAGCCGATCAACATCTGTGGGGCACGGCGGGCCTTGGTGCTGGTGCTCAAAGGGGTCGCGCGCACCGAAGAGGAGCAGGGCGCGATGCTGCATGCGGCACGGATGCGGATCGCCATGCCGAGCGTGATTCGGCTGCTGGAGTATCGGAGGATTCCGCATCAGACCCGGGCGCTGAGCCGCAAGAACATTCTGCTACGCGACCGGAACTCGTGCCAGTACTGCAGCGTGACCCTGACGGCGGGGGAGTTGACGCTCGACCACGTGATTCCCCGCTCGCGCGGCGGGCAGTCGACGTGGGAAAACCTGGTCGCCTGCTGCCATGACTGCAACCGGCGCAAAGGCAACCAGATGCTGCATGAGCTGACCGAGATGAAGCTGCTGAAGGAGCCCCGGCCGTTCTCGCTGCACACCTCGCGGCACATCATGCGCATGATCGGCAGCGCGGATGCGGCGTGGCGGAAGTATCTCTACTTCGAGGCCGAGCCCGCGGCTTAGAAAGATCGTGTCCTGCCGGACGGGCGTCGTCCTGCGCGGACGGTGGCCACTTCGTGGCGTGTATACCGGTCTGGGCAGGATGAATCTGCATAGAGCCTCGCGATGCTCGGCGCAAAGATTTTTCTCCAGACCATCGGGAGGGCCATCCGAAGGGGTATACACGTCACGAAGTGACCGCCCGCCGCGCAGGCGGCCCGTCCGGCAGGACATATCTGTGTGATAGCTTGAGCGGCAGGAGAATGGAATGTCTTACATCGAGAGTTATGAGTGCGACGTGTGCGGCGACCAGAAGGGGAGCGAGGGGGACTGGTGGCTGGCCTGGGTGGACTGCTTCCAGGGCGAGAAGCCCGAGGAGGATCAGCCGCTGATGAAACTGACGCGCTGGCAGAGCCGCCATGCGCATTCAGCGGGTGTGAGACATCTTTGCGGCGCCCGTTGCGCGGGGACCATGATGGACCGGTGGATGACGGCGCAGCATGCCGACCCCGACGCACACTGCGAGCCGAAGTAGACGAGTCCGATACACGTGGGTAAAGATGGTTCGATGCATCGCGTGGCCATTACCGGCATGGGCGTGATCTGCGCCATGGGGAAGAACCAGGCGGAGTTCTGGGAGGGCCTTGAGAGCGGCCGCTCGGCGATCGGCGAAATCACGGCAGTCGACCCTGCGCAGTTCCGCTTCAGCAAGGCGGCCGAGGTGCGCGGCTACGATCCTCAGGTCGCCTTCCCCGGCAAAGAGCTCGACCTGCTGGACCGCTTCGCGCAGTTTGCTCTGATCGCGGCCGACGAGGCGGTAACGCAGGCGGGCATCGCGTGGACCGAGGAGCTGCGCGAGGATATGGCCGTGGTGACGGGGTCCTGCCAGGGCGGACGCACCGCGGAGGAGGCCGGCTACTGGGAGCTGTTTCACAACAACCGCACCCGCGTCCACCCAATGACGATTCCCCTGAGCATGTGCAGTGCCGGGGCGAGCCATATCTCGATGAAGTACGGGATACGCGGTCCCGTCTATACGCTTTCGACAGCATGCTCTTCGTCCGCGCACGCCATCGGACAGGCGTTCTGGATGGTGCGTTCGGGGCAGGCGCCGATGGCGATTGCCGGCGGCAGCGAGGCTCCGATCTTTCTTGGCGGCCTCAAGGCGTGGGAGGCGATGCGCGTGATCAGCAAGGATACGTGCCGGCCGTTTTCGGCGGACCGCTCCGGGCTGGTGCTCGGCGAAGGCGGGGCGATGCTGGTGCTGGAGCCGCTCGAAGCCGCACTGGCGCGCGGAGCAAAACCGCTGGCTGAAATTGTCGGCTTCGGCATGTCGTCGGACGCGAACCATCTCACGCAACCTTCTTCTTTGGGGGCGGAGACCGCGATGCGCAAGGCGATTCGCGACTCCGGTCTTGCACCGGAGCAGTTCGGCTACATCAACGCCCACGGCACCGGCACACAGGCGAATGACCCGACCGAGACGGCAGCCATTCGCGCGGTCTTCGGAGCGCAGGCCGAACGGCTTGCCGTCAGCTCGACCAAATCCATGCATGGGCATGCCCTCGGCGCAGCAGGAGCGATCGAAGCAGTGGCGTCTGTGCTGGCGCTGCGCGAGCGCGTGCTGCCGCCCACGGCCAACTTCACCGCAGCCGATCCCGCCTGCGATCTCGATGTGATTCCAAACCAGTCGCGACAGAGCCAGGTGGAGGCTTGCCTGTCGAACTCATTCGCATTCGGCGGATTGAATGCGGTGCTCGCCTTCAAGGCTGTGCGTTAGAACCTCCGCCGTCATGAGAGTTCGATTCAAAATGGTGATGGCGCATTTCGAATTCCCGTCGTGAGGGAGGAGATTTATTCCGTAATCACGCGGTCGGCCCATTCCACGAGTGAAACGAAGATCGTGGGATTGCCAAACTTCGCGCCCCACTGGTTCAGATCTGCTTGCTCAACAGCGCGCGCACGGCTGCAGGCACCGCACGCATAAATCTGAATATGTCTTTCAGCTACCTTGGTGAGGGTCTGTTCCACTGGCGGCCAGCCGACTGGCACAACTGCACCGGCGACGGACTTTCGCATCAGTGAAACTGCCTCGCCGAGCAGAAACATCTGGACCGAGTGCCCCGCTTCAGAAAGTGCTAGACCATGAAGGAAAGGAAACGCTGCTTTGGTTGGATCGTCAGATCCCCAGGCGCTCTTCATCATGATGTTCAAGGATTTGTGGGAAGATCCTTGGCCCCATGAAGACGCCGCACCGGCAAAAGGTGACGCGACTAATTGGCGAAGGAAGGACCGCCGCACCATAAGGAACTCCAGGAAGGAGCCGAGTATAGCATTTCGTAGCTGACGACAAACTTTTCTCCTCACTTTCCTCGCAATAGCCGGCAGGCTGGAAGTTGACCAATCGACGGAAAGCAAGATCGGCCCGCCTCACTTCGGCGGAGCCGCAGGCTGGACCGGTTTGGTGGCGTCAGGAGCTTTGTTGTCGGTAATGTCCTGGCCGTTGTAGATGATGCGGGCGTTAGTGTGGAACTGCTTGTAGTCCGAGTATTTGACGATATTGCGCATGTGAACATCCTGGCTGAGGGCGCCGCTCTGCGCCTGGAAGTGGAGCTCGCCCTCGGCCTTGGTGTAGGTGGGAAACCAGTACTTGCCGTCGACCTGCTCGTAATAGGTGGTGAAGGGCGGGGAGAGGTCTTCGTGGCCCTTGCGGGTGTCCTGCGGCACGGTGCGGCCGTTGACGAGCACGATCTGGAAGTCCTGGGTGTCGACCCAGACCTTGCCCTGGAAATACTTGTGGTTTTTGACGATGGTCTTGGGACCGGCGGAGAAGACGTAGGTGTCGATCTCGTCGACGTGCTGACGGCCGAGATAGGTGACGTCGTATTGGGGCAGGTCTTCGGTGGTGAGAATGAAGGGCAGGCGGTGCTCGATCTCGTCGAAGTCGGCGGGGGTCATGATGACGCGCTCGAGGGTGTTCTGGGGGGCGAAGACGACGTGTTCGGCGCGCTTGCCGTCGGCGGTGAAGGTGATGTCGGTGACCTGCTGATACTCGCCGTCGACCTTGTTGGTGTCCTCGTTGAGGGTGTCGACTTTGACGGTCTGGCGGAAGGTGTAGTTGTCGCGGGCGAGGGCGAAGGCGGACTCGCGGGCGGCGAACTTGTCGATGATCTGCTGGGGGGTGAGATCCTTGGGCGGAGTGGGGTCGAGCGGGCCGAAGCCGGCGGGCTCCTGGGATTCTGCGGGGGCGGAGGCGTTTGGATTTAAAATACCGGCGGACGCCTGGACTGGCTTCGCCGATAGCTGGAGCAGAGCCAGCAAGCTGGCGGAGGCGGTGGCGCGGAGACGGAAGAGCTTCATGAGGGACAGACTCCAAAGAAAAGCGGGCTGCAGGAGGATGGCAGCTAATAGCCTCGTGAGCGCAACCTGCAACGATTGCAAGGTGCCAGCCGCCTGGAACCTGTTCGAAACTCGCTGCTACAAGCCCTGCTACTACAAGCATAGACGCGATCGGCGAGATTTTGTGTGATGCGGCATATGGGATGGCCCACGGCGGGAAGATCGCGTTATGGGCACGGCGGCGGGTTGGAAGCGCGGCTGCTGGTTGGAGGCGCATGGCGGCGCGGCTGCGATGGAGGAGAATGGTGGGGGAGGATTGCAAAGATGGCGTTTGCTCGACCGAAGAAGCGTGAGCCGGTGGGGGAGGCGGGGCTGTTCGAGTATGCCGTGGGGACGCTGGCGCGGCGGATGCGGACGGTGCGCGATCTACGGCGGCTGATGAAGCTGCGCGCGGAGCCAGGGGAGGCGGGCGAGCGGGCGATGAATGCGGTGATCGTTCGGTTGAAAGAACTGGGCTATCTAAGTGATGAGAAGTTTGCCGAAGACTACACGCGAGTCCGTAAGGAGCACGAGAAGTTCGGGCGGCGCCGGGTACAGCAGGACCTGATGCTGAAGGGCGTCGAGAAGGAGTTGGTGGCGTCAACGCTCGAAACCGCCTATGAGGATGTGGATGAGCCGGCGCTGGCGCGGCAGTACATTGCGCGCAAACGGATCAAGCAGCCGAGCGGACCGAACGCTCAGAAGGAAACGGTGCGGGTGATGAACCGGCTGATGCGGGCAGGATTTTCGTCAAACGCAATCTACAAGGTGCTGCGGACTTGGAATCTGCCGGAGGAAGCGATGCCGGTAGAGGGCGGGGAGGACTCGGACTCGTATGCGGAGCGGGAGGACGATCTGCCGGAGTTTTGAGTGGGCAGATCGTGGAGGGGAAGGGCAACAGCAGATTCCCTTCGGGGATGACAGCCAGAAAAGCAAAGGCAACGGCGGCACGAAACAAGGCGAATTAGATAGCAGGTACCGGAGCAATGCAAAAGCAACAGCTTCCGCAGCCAGGGCGATGATAGGGCTAGATGGCCCGGAGGGCTTTGATCGGGAGCAGGAAGATGGCGGTAACGAGGGCGAAGGCTCCGTAGACGGCAAGTCCAAGCAAGCGAAAGGGCAGCAGGACGAGCCAGATCAGCGGGTATAGGACCAGCAGGGCGAGTGCGAGCGGCCAGCATAGAAAAGCAAGGATGCAGAAGAGAAGTAGGTTCAGCATGGCATGGTTCTCCTAGACGATTTAACGCAAGGCTGAGGCAGAAAGTTCCGTTAGGGATGAGGCGTCTGGGATGAGCGACGAGTCGGATGGGGGAGTCGAGCGGGTGGTTGCGGTGGACTGGTCGGGGGACAAGGGGCCGGGGCAGCGGAAGAAGATCTGGGCGGGGGTTTGGACGGCGAGTTCTTCTTCAAGGGGCGGCGCGGCGGCACCTGGTTCTGCTTCGACCGGAGGCGCATCGTCGCCGGGGCGAGTGACGCTGGAGGGCGGGCGCTCGCGGGAGGAGCTGATTGCGTGGTTGATCGAACTGGCTCGGGAGACGCCGCGGATGGTCGTCGGGGTGGACTGCTGCTTCAGCTTTCCGGCCTGGTTTCTGGCCGAACATGGGTGCCGGACGGTGGTGGAGTTCTGGCGGCATGTGGCGGCGGGACATGGCGAGCGGTGGCTGGGGCGGGAGTGCGACGACGCGCGGTTCTGGGGGGTGACGGGAGCGCTGCGGACGGGCAAGCGGCCAGAGGAGTTTTCGGGTGCGAACGTCCGGCGCATGATGCGGGAGACCGACTACGAGAACAAGATCGCGCAGCGCGTCGAGGGCGGCGATAAAGAGCGAGCGGCAAAGATGTTCGGGATCACGCCGAAGTCGCCGTTTCAGATTGGCGGGTCGGGCAGCGTGGGGACGGGGAGTCTGCGGGCGATGCCGTTTCTGCTGCGGTTGACGGAAGCAGGATTCCGGGTGTGGCCGTTCGATGCTGCGCGGCTGGATGGGGACAAGCCCGAGCCGCTGATGGTGGAGATATACACGCGGCTGCTTACCGGGCCGGTGGCGAAGAGCAATCAGGCCGCGCGGACCGAATACCTGCGGTTGCGGCGAAGGCAGGATGCGCTGTATGCGGGTCTCTCGCGGCGGGTGCTGGAGAAGGCGCGAGGCAGCGAAGACGCCTTCGATGCGCTGGTGTGCTGCCTGGAGATGGCGCGGTGGCGGGGGGAGTTTGCCGGGTTGCGCGCGACCGAGGAGGTGGTGCTGCGGCTGGAGGGGATTACCTGGCGCCCTGGGGTGCAGCGCATCCTGCCGGACGGGCGTCCTATGCGGACGGCGGTCACTTCGTGACGCGTGTACGGGTCTCGGCAGAGTCAGCGGTATAGGGCCTCCCGATGGTCGGCGTGAAAACTGTTCCCCCCCCGACCAACGGGAGGACCTAAAGTATTGGACCCGGCAAGAAAGGGTATACACGCCACGAAGTGGCCGCCGTCCGCGTAGGACGCCCGTCCCGCAGGACATGATCGTTTCAACCGCGCCACTTGTTCAAGAACGCTGTGACATCGGAGGCGCTCATGTTGCGGGCGTGAACGATGGTTTCGGCGTGGAGAACGTGGTCCTGGCTGTCGATGACCGAGACGGCGGGAATGCTGCGCTGGACGGTGGTGCCATAGCGGTGGACGATGTCGAGGTTCTGTTTGCGGTCGGGGCCGACATCGATGTGAACGAGGAGGAAGTGTTCGGAGAGCTGGGCGCGGTTGGCCTCTTCATCGAGCAGCTTCTCGTAGGCCTGGCAGTCGGCGCACTGGTCGGCTCCGAAGACGAGCAGGATGCGCTTGTGCTGCTGCGCGGCAAGCTGCATCGCCTCCTGCACCTGGGCCTTGGCCTGCGCGGGCTGCGGGTAGATCTTCGAGTAGGTCTGCGGGATGGGATTGGGCTGCTGCCCGCGCACGAGAGGTGCGGCGAACAATGCGGAAGCGGCCAGCAACGTCGCGCGAAGAAGAGATCGGTTCATGCGGGTAGACCTTTCGGAAGCTTCGATTTGAGTGCCTGGATGAATCACTTGGGATGAGATGCGAGCTGAGCGGAGACAGGCAGATGAGCGAACTGCGCTGATAGACTTTCAGCTATGGAATACAGGTCGGGAAACCAGATTCGAGAAGATTTTCTGCGGTTTTTTGAAGGAAAAGGGCACAGGCGGGTGCACTCGTCCTCGCTGGTGCCGGCGAACGACCCGACGCTGCTGTTTACCAATGCAGGGATGAATCAGTTCAAGGATGTCTTTCTCGGAAACGAAAAGCGGGAGTATACGCGGGCGGCGAGCTCGCAGAAGTGTGTGCGAGCGGGGGGCAAGCATAACGATCTTGAGAACGTCGGCTTCACGCGGCGGCACCATACCTTCTTCGAGATGCTCGGGAATTTTTCTTTCGGAGACTACTTCAAGAAGGATGCGATTGCGTATGCCTGGGAGCTGCTGACTGCAAATGGCGATCACTGCTTTGGGATCGATCCTGCGAAGCTGTATGTGACGATCTTTGAGGGTGACGCAAAGGTGCCTCGGGACGACGAGGCGGAGCGATTCTGGATCGAGACCGGGGTGCCGAAGGAGCGCATCTTCGGCATGGGGGCGAAGGATAACTTCTGGCAGATGGGGGATACGGGGCCGTGCGGGCCGTGCTCGGAGATCTTCTACGACCTCGGCATCGAAGCCGCCGAAGAAGCAGGCGTGGACAAGCCGTTTCCGCTCGACGAGCAGCGCTATGTGGAGATCTGGAATCTGGTATTCATGCAGTTCGACCGCAGCAGCGATGGAACGCTGACGCCGCTTCCGAAGCCTTCGATCGATACCGGGATGGGGCTGGAGCGGGTGGCGGCGGTGCTGCAGGGAGTGCTGTCGAACTTCGAGACAGACCTGTTTACGCCGCTGATCGCGCGGGCGGAGGAGTTGACGGGTCACAAGGTCGAAGCCGAGAGTGCGGTGGACGATCGCTCGCGCGCTTCGCTGCGGATTATTGCGGACCATGCGCGAGCGGCTGCGTTTTTGATCTCGGATGGGGTGCATCCGGCGAACGACGGCCGCGGCTATGTGCTGCGGAAGATTCTGCGGCGTGGAATTCGGCACGGACGGCTGCTGGGGCAGGAGAAGCCGTTTATGTACGAGATGGTGTTCGCGGTTCGGGATGAGATGCAGGTGGCGTATCCGGAGTTGAAGGAGACGGCGGAGCGGGTGAGTAGGGTGGTGTTGGCGGAGGAGGAGCAGTTTGCGAGGGTGATGGAAGCCGGATCAAAGCGGCTAGATGACGTGATCCACGGTGTACAGTCGACTTCCCCAACGTTTCTCTTTTACTTTGCATACAAACTACCGGATCATCCCGATTTGTCGGAAGGTATCTATGAAGCGCTGCAGGAACTCGTTGCTACTCCGAAATTCCGTAGTGCTTCTGACGACATGAAAAGCGATCTATTGTCAACGGTCATCGATGACCTGGGAGGCAATGACGCAGATATTCGGATGGAAGATCTAGTGAGCCAAATCGTCGACGATTTACAAAATCCGACTTTTCCATCTGGTCGTGAATTGTTCCATCTATACGAAACCTACGGTCTTCCTTTCGACTTCATGGTTGATGCTGCGCGAGACGCGGGTATTAAGTTCGATGTGGATGGTTTCGAGCGCGCAAAAGAGGAGGAGCAGCAGCGCGCGCGGGCTAGTTGGAAGGGTGGGTCGCAGAAGTCGGCGGCGCCGGTGTATCGGGAGTTGGCGAAGACGGAGTTTGAGGGGTATTCGGCGCTGCGGGTGGATGGGGCTCGTGTGCTGGCGCTGGTGCGTGATGGCGTCGGCGTACCAGAGTTGAAAGGCGGGGAGCAGGGTGAGGTGGTGCTTGATGCGACCAGCTTCTATGCTGATTCCGGCGGCCAGGTGGGGGATGTGGGGTGGTTGTACTCGGGCGATCACAACTCGGTAGTTGCCGAGGTGAGTGGCGCGACCAAGCCGGTGCAGGGGGTGTTTGCGCATCATGTCCGGGCGAACCAGACGATCGCCATCGGCGACATTGTGGACACAGTTGTCGATCCGGCGACAAGAGCTGCGACGACGCGCAATCATACGGGGACGCATCTGCTGCATGCGGCGCTGCGCGAGGTGCTGGGCAAGCATGTGAAGCAGGCGGGGTCGTCGGTCGATGCGGCGCGGCTGCGCTTCGACTTTTCGCACTTTGCTGGAGTTGCTGAAGAAGAGTTGGCCGAGGTAGAAGACATCGTCAACCAGCAGGTGCTCGCGAACGACAAAGTGGAGACGCTGGTTGATGTGCCGATCGACGTCGCGGTGAACGAGCTTGGCGCGATGGCGCTGTTCGGCGAGAAGTACGGCGACCGGGTGCGGGTGGTGACAATCGGCGGTCCGCATGGATTTTCGACGGAGCTCTGCGGAGGGACGCACACCGGAGCGACCGGCGAGATCGGCCTGATCAAGATCGTCGGCGAAGGTTCGGTGTCGTCAGGGGTGCGGCGCGTAGAGGCGGTGAGCGGGACGGGCGCGCTGCATGAGTTTCGCCGCGACTTTGATGTGGCTCGTGTCGTGGGGCAGATAATCGGGTCTTCTTCCGAAGCAGTAACGCCCGCCGACGCGCTGCGGCAGAGGATTGCCGCGCAGGAAGAGGAGATGAAGAAGCTGCGGCGCGAGCTCGACCAGGCGCGGATGAAGGCGGCGGCTTCTTCGTTGTCCGATGCGGGCTCCTCGGCGATCGAAGTCAAAGGCGTGAAGGTGCTGGCGCAGCGGGTGGATGGGCTGGGCAGCTCCTCGGAGGCCAAGGCGCAGATGCGTTCGCTGGTGGACTCACTGCGCGGCAAGCTGGGATCGGGCGTGGTGGTGCTGGGGTCGGCGGCGGAGGGCAAGGTGTTGTTGATCGTGGGTGTGACGAAGGATCTGACCGCGCACGTGCAGGCGGGCAAGGTGGTCGGGCTGCTGGCGGCGCGGGTGGGGGGCAAGGGGGGCGGACGGCCTGATCTGGCGGAGGCGGGCGGGAGCGATGTGGGGGCGCTCGACGGGGCGCTTGCTGGCGCGGCAGATGTGGTGGGTGATTTGCTGAGCTGAAAAGATTCTGTCCTACCGGACGGGTCCGCTACGCGCGGCGCGACCACTTCGTGGTGTCTACCTTGTGGTGGCGAGTCAAGCATACTGGTCCTCCCGATGGTCGGG
This sequence comes from Edaphobacter sp., assembly GCA_965277545.1. Classification (GTDB taxonomy): domain Bacteria; phylum Acidobacteriota; class Terriglobia; order Terriglobales; family Acidobacteriaceae; genus Edaphobacter. The sequence continues at coordinate 1,777,870 of OZ255826.1, read as the reverse complement.
ATGAAAATTCTCGTGCCGAGCATCGCAAGGCCCTATGCAGATCATCCTGCCCAGACCGGTATACACGTCACGAAGTGACCGCGCGCCGCGCAGGCGGCCCGTCCGGCAGGACATGCTTTCGCCGCCGCTTCCGGATGATCCAGAGGATTCTTGCCAGCAGGACGGCGGCCAACCAGAGCGTGTGGGGCAAGGGAGTCCAGTCGCCGGCTTTGACCATCCACCAGAAGTGAATGCACCCCGCGATGGCGGCGACATACGCCAGACGATGCAGCCTCTGCCAGTTCTTGCCGCCCATCCTGCGCAGTGCTGCGGTGGACGACGTGATTGCAAGCGCCAGCAAAAGACCCCACGCGAACAGCCCCACTTGCAGAAAGCGCCGCTTTCTCAGGTCGTCGAGCACTGCAGACCAGACCGCCGTCCAGTGGCTCCAAGGCGCACGGAGATGCGCCTGCCGAAGGCCCGCAAGCACCGCCTTCAGGTCGTAGCCCGGGAAGAGGAACATGTACGCAGCAAGGTGGAGCGAGGCGTAGAAGAAGGCGTAAAGACCAAACAACCTGCGAAAGCGGATCAGGTTCGAGAGCCTGGGATGCAGCCTCCGAATCGGAGTGACGGCCAGCGACGCGACCAGCATCCACAAGGCGTAGTCGCCCGTGAAGCGTTGCACCGCCTTGACGGGATCGGCCTCGGCCCCAAGCTCGCCCGAGCGAAAGCGCTCGCCCAGCATCAGCAGCGGCACGAGGCAGAACAGATGGGTGAACGCTTTGAGATACGGAATGAAGCGAGTCGGCATACGGTGAAGTGATTCGGGAAATGTGCTGGCCCAGCGTTCGGCTACGACTTCGAATGCCTATCGAACTGCGATTAACCCGGATGAATGCCGCGTGGTGAGAACCGGCTCGCGGCGACACTGCGCTTAGCGGATCGGCGCCTCGGCGCTTTGCGGCTTGCCAGAGCCGCCGATCCATGACGGCGTCCACCAGTTCCACCGGCCCATCAGCGAGACCAGCGCCGGCACCAGCAGCGTTCGGATAATGACCGCGTCAACGACGACACCGGCCGCGAGCGTCGTCGAGATGATCTTCGGAATCTGGTTCGGATCGCCGCTGAGCGAAAGGAACGAGATCATCAGGATCACCGCCGCCGAGGTGACCAGGCGGCCGGTGCGGGCAAGCGCCGCGATGGTGGCCCTATCGGTGTCGTGGCAGAGGTTGTACTCCTCGCGGATGCGTACCAGCACGAAGACCTCATAGTCCATCGAAAGCCCGAAGAGGCAGGCGAAGACGACGACGGGAATCCAGTCGCGGATGGCGCCCGTGGCGGGAACGCCGTAGATCCACTCGGAGCCGTGGCCGCGCTGCCAGAAGAGCACCATGAACCCGAAGGCCGCGCCGAGCGAGACGACGTTCAGCAGCACGGCCTTGATGGCGAGAACGACCGAGCGCAGTGCCCGGGTGAGAATGATGATGCTGAGCAGGCAGACGATGGTCAGCATCATCGGAAAGTGGCCGTAGACGGCTTTGGTGAAGGCCATGTCGCCGGCCGACGACCCGCCTACTTCCGCGCCTCCAGGCACGTTGGCGAGCCGCTCGGTCAGGCTGTCGACGATCTGCTTGCCCTCGCGCGTTCCGCCCTCCGCTGTGGGAACGATGGTCAGCAGCGCGTCGTTGCCATGCCGGAACGCCGGCGAGTCGGGTGCGAGGACGGTGTAGACGCCGGGTGTCGCCTGCGCGATTTCCGTCGCCTGGCGAACGCCCTCCGCTCCGCCGTGGGTGATCACCTGGATGGGAAAGTCGACGGCGCTGGGGATGCCGTTCGCGGAGAGCTCATGAAAGGACGCGGCGGCGGGGCCGAAGTTCGGCAGCGAGCCGATCAGAGGCTCCGCGGTGTTGATCGAGAAGGCGGGCGCGGTGATCACGGCAAGCACAGCGATGGTGCCGGCGGCGGCCAGCCATCGATAGCGGAGAATGAATTGACCCCAGCGCTCCCAGGCACGGCTGTAGGTCGAAGAGGTCTTGAAGAGGCGCAGCTTGTCGAGCCGGGGTCCCCAGGCGGCCAGGGTAACAGGCAGCAGGGTGAGCGCGGCGAAGGTGGCGACCAGCGGCACCAGCATGCCTCCGATGCCGACCGAGCGCAGGAACGGCACCGGCAGCAGCACAAGCGAGAAGAGGCCGACCGCCACGGTGGCTCCGCTGAGGATGACGGTGTGGCCTGCGCTCGCGATGGCGCTGCGAATGGCGGGAAGATTGTCGAGCCCGCGCTCGCGCTCCTCACGCCAGCGGGTGACGATGATGAGCGAATAGTCGACCGCCAGACCCGGCGTGAGCAGGATGATCATGTACGGCACGAAATAGCTGACCTGCGTGATGTAGGTAAGGCCGAGCGTGCAGAACATCGTCACCAGAATGGCGGGCAGCGCCATCAGAGCCGGCACGACGGCGATGGCCGAGCCGAAGACCAGCAGCAGAACGATGCAGGCGGCGACCGCGCCGATCTCGACACCAAGAATGAGGTTGTGCCGGTTCGGCCCGGCGTTTGATAGCATCTGCGCGAAGCCAGTGAGGGTAAGCTGCGAGCCCGGCGCTACAGCTTTTTGCATGGCCGGATCGACGCGTGCTTCGATGCCTGCGCCGGGGCCGAAGTCCGGGTTTGGCATATTGATCAACGCCCAGGTCGACTGGCCGTGGTCGAGCAGAAAGGCCGAGTTGTGCGTGTTGGCATAGTCCGCAACCGCGACCGGACCGGCGTTTGGCGCGGAGGCGAAGGTGGTCGCGGCCATCTTCCGGCCCTCGGCCGTGTCCATGCCGCTCCCGTTTGGCAGGTGCAGCACGGCGAGGAAGGGCTCGAAGGTGGGGTCAACGCCGAAGCTCTGGGTGATGTGCTGATTGGCGAGAAAGCCCGGCCGGCCCGGGGTGGTGTAGGTGTAGTCCATGCGATGCATCATGGTACCGGCGAAGCGTACGCCAAACAGCGCCAGCACCATCCAGAGGGAGACGGTCAGCCATTTGTGGCGCATCATGAAATCTGTCATCGATCAACATCCTCGTTTCCAACTCAACTTCGCGGGCAGCAGGCAGGTCTTCGCCGGTGGCATTCCCCCGTCTGATCACACGCGCTTGTGTGCTGCGTGCCTGAGCGCCGGACAGTAGGAAGTTGAGCCGAGCGCCGGCAACAGCAGATTACGTCCGCAAACGTCTAACTTTGGACTACAGTACAGTTTCAATAGTGTTAGACAGTGTAAGGAATTGTACGTGCCGGGAACAAACGCAGCGGACCTGCGGTTTCTGTGCCGGCCCCTCGCTAGAGCGCCACGTGCCAGGTTCTTTTCAGGGGCGCATTCCGAATATGACAAGGGCCTGCTCAATGGTCGTTCCGGATGGGAGCGCCCGCCAGCCCGACTTCGACTCCTCCTGCTGTTTGTTGATGTTCTTGAACAGGGCCACCCGGCCGCTGAGGTGCATCTTCATGCTCTCGGTCTTCCACACGCCCGGTCCAACCTCCACCCGGTTGAGCGTGTAGGTTCCGCCCTGCTCGAGAGTGCCGAGGAGACCGTAGCCGAACTGCACCGGCTCAGAAACCTCGGCATCGATGCCGGTGAGACGCATACCCGACTTCTCGATGGTGAAGGTGCCCGCCATCGCGTGAATGCCGCGCTGCTCATAGGTCTGCGGCTGGAACGCGGGGTTCGGCCTGAAGGCGATCACCTCCATGCCGTCGCGCTCGCCTTTGTCTTCGAGCAGAAACATCTTCGGCAGAACGCGCATCAGGGTGGCGGCGTCCTTGTTTTCATTGACAAAGCTCGTGTGCATGTCCGCGCGCGTTTTGGCGTTGTGCAGCAATCCTTCGAGCACCTTGTCGTTTTTGCTCTTCTCGGGTCCATCGGGAGCGTGGCCGTCGACGCTGACAAGCTGATCCACGTCGCCATCGGCCGTCTCGATTGTCCGGTCGCGGTAGACATGGCCTCCGGACCGCCGCTCGGAGGTGCTCTCCCACAGCGTCAGGCTGGACTGCTGGCGGATCTCGTTGGCGCATGCGGCGTCCATGAACTGCTGGGCCGTCTGCGCGACGCAGCGGGGAGTGTAAAAAGACCCTAATGCCAGAAGGAACGCAGACAATGGGATAGGCCCAGTGTTGCTCCGGCCGAGCCGGGGAATCCATGAAATGCTCATAAGCCAGTCTCGGGCTCGCCGAAATGCAGGTGTGTCGTGGAATGTCGAGAGTTCGTCGGGATTTGTAATGGGGAGTGTCTCGCGGCACGACCGTGATCCGATTCAGGAGAACGTAACTCTGCCCGGGCCGATCTGACCCGGACCGCAACTTCTAAATCAGGAGGGGTGCGCTCGCGGAGATTTCTTTGCTCTTTTCTGTCCTACAGTCTCGAGAGTGCCTGTCTGCCGCACAGCCGTGCCCAGACGAGCCATGCGCTCGGGACACACCTCCTGGAATTGCGCGGCTTTCTCCTCCTCCGGGAAAGGTGGAAAGGTAAATCTGCGAGGGGTTTCGCGCAGCGGCGAAGGAGCACCGACTTGTGTATTCTCAAAGACAGAATGACCGAGCGTGCGGAGCAGTTGCGACAGCAGATCTTCGAGTTGACCCAGCAGTTTCACGCCGAGGTCTTCGCCGAAAAACAGTTCGTCCCCGGAACGTCGGCGGTTCCCGTCTCGGGCAAGGTGATCGGCGCCGACGACATCTGCTCGATCGTCGACTCGGCGCTCGACGGCTGGTTCACCACCGGGCGGTTCGCCAAAGACTTCGAGCGCAAGCTCGCCCGCTTCTTCGGCGTCCGCTCGGCCTCGCTGGTCAACTCCGGCTCGTCGGCGAATCTCGTCGCGCTCAGCGCCCTCACCTCGCCCAAACTTGGTGACCGCCAGCTCAAGCCGGGCGACGAGGTCATCACCGTGGCCGCGGGTTTTCCCACCACCGTCAATCCCATCTTCCAGAATCGCCTCGTGCCGGTCTTCCTCGATGTGACCCTGCCCACCTACGAGATCGACGTGACCCGGTTGGAGGAGGCCTACAGCCCGCGCACCAAAGCCGTCATGATCGCCCACACCCTCGGCAACGTCTTCAACCTCGACGCGATCACCGCCTTCTGCAAGAAGTACAACCTGTGGCTGGTCGAAGACTGCTGCGACGCGCTCGGCTCGACCTACAAGGGGCAAAAAGTTGGGACCTTCGGCGACATCGCCACCGTCAGCTTCTATCCCGCGCACCACATCACCATGGGCGAGGGCGGTGCCGTGCTCACCGACAAGCCCGCCCTCCAGGTGCTGATCGATTCCTTCCGCGACTGGGGCCGCGACTGCTGGTGCGAGCCCGGCATGGACAACACCTGCGGCAAGCGTTTCGACTGGCAGCTCGGCACTCTGCCCTGCGGGTACGACCACAAATACACCTACTCGCACATCGGCTATAACCTGAAGGCGACCGACATGCAGGCCGCGCTCGGCGTCTCTCAAATCGCCAAGCTTCCGCACTTCATTGCCCGGCGCAAGGAAAACTTTGCCTACCTGAAGTCCTCCCTAAAGCCGCTCGAAGAGTTCCTGATGCTACCACAGGCAGGGGAGCACGCCGACCCAAGCTGGTTCGGCTTTCCCCTCGGCGTCAGAACGGACGCGCCCTTCACCCGCGACCAGCTCACCAAGGCGCTCGAGACGAAGAAGATCGGCACGCGTCTCTTGTTCGCAGGTAATCTCCTCCGCCAGCCCGCTTACGAGTCTTGCGAGTACCGGGTCATCGGCGAGCTCCCCAACACGGACTTCGTGATGAACCAGGTCTTCTGGATCGGCGTCTACCCGGGGCTCACCCGGCCCATGCTCGACTTCATCGTCGAGACCGCGACGGATTTTGTTGCCTCCGCGCGCAGCGGGCTCAAGGTGCTGCAGGCCTGAAAAGCGATGTCCTGCCGGACGGGCGTCCTACGCGGACGGCGGTCACTTCGTGACGTGTATACCGGTCTCGGCAGAGCGAGCCGCATGGGTCCTAGCGATGCTCGGGAGTAAATTTTGACGCCGAGCATCGCGAGGCCCTATGCAGACGACCTCGCCCAGACCGGTACACACACCACGAAATGGTCGCCCCGCGCGTAGCGGGCCCGTCCGGCAGGACAGCCTTTCCCCTAAGTCCGCGCCGGCTTCCTTGCTGAAAAAGTAAAGTTCCGGTGCGCCAGATAGCTGTAGATGGTCGTAAACCCCGCAACGATCGCGCCCGCAAGATAAGGCGCGACTCCGCGAACGCTCGCCGACTGCTGCAGCGCTTTCGTCACCAGCGGCAGTGCGAACAGACCCGGAATCGCCGCGCTGCCATACACCGCGAAGCAGCGCAGCCACTCCTTCAGGTACTGGCCCCGGGTGCGAAAGACGAGGAACTTGTAGCAGAGGAAGGCGGAGGTTACAGCGAACGGCGTCGCGGACACCGATGCCATATCCGCGATCAGACCTAACGAACGCCCCGGCAGCAGCCGCGTATACAGAGCCACAAAGCCCGCATAGCAGATGTAGCCGAATAGCGTATTCCACACGCCCACGGCGAGGTAGCGCGCGATCTGCCATCGGCGGAAGACCGTCAACAGCGGACTGGAAAGCCGGCGCGCTGCCGAAGAAGATGCAGGCCCGGAAGAGTACGGAACAGCAGCCGGCTGCACCTCTTCGCCTTCGAACCGGATCATGGTCTCCTCACGGATCATGATCTATTCTACCGGAGAGGCGCAGCCAGAGTGTTTTTATCCGATGAAACCGCGCCGACGGTTGAGGAAAAAGGCTCCCCCCATCATCAACACGCCCGTGCCGAGCAGCAGCACCGAGTTCGGCTCCGGGGTCGCCGTAAGTGTAGCGCTGATGTCCGTCGGAAAGTTGCTCGGGTCGGTACCAAACTCTTGAATCGTGTAGATCATGGGCATACTTCCGGGCACATCGGGAGTCACCCCCGCACCACCGAAGAACTCCAGGTTGTAGAACTCGTCATTTTGCGTAGGTCCAGTGCAGCTGGAGGCTCCAAAAGCAGTCTTCAAATCGACCCCGGTACCGCTCGTGTCGCAATTCGGCGTCTGACCAGCAAGACCAACGGTATTGGCGAAGTCAAGGGTTAGAACAGTGAGCGTCACGTTCGAGACGTTCGTGAAGTAGAAGCAGCCGTCAGGGGTGTTCGGGGGTGGGGCCGGACTGAAGCTCTGACAGCCACCAAAGTTGACAAAGAACGGAGAGCCGTCCACGGGCGTAACGCTAAAAGTAGGTGGCAGCGTCGGCGCATCCAGAACCGTCATCTTGAAATCAACAGGGTCCGCCTTCGCCAAACCGCAAAGCCCGAAAACCAGGGCCATCAGATACAAGCAACGAGAAATCCTCATACTGCACTCCTAAATGGTTTAAATTTCGCTAAGTCGTCGACGGCAGCGCAATGGCATGCGGACAAGAAAACGGAGCAGGCAGAAACGGGCCCAGGAAAACCTATGGTCTGATATGAGAAGTCGGTCTGCACGTTGCATGCCGAACCAAAAATCTCACAGCATCAGTCATTTGCGTGTAGGTGTCGAGCCTGTCTATGCAGACACTTGCACCTGATGGCGAAAACAATCCGTGACTACTCCTCAAAGAACAAGCAGTTCTGTGAATTCCTCGCGGTCGTGGCGTGGGCATGCTGGGCCTGCAAGTGGGTGCCCCGGCACGGCGTAGCGGCACTGCGAGTCAGCCATCCGACAACAGATCATCGCGGGCCAAACGAAGAAGTGGGCTCCTTGATCAGGAACCCTCCTCTTGAAGCACTGAGCGCACCTGGATCGACGCCATGGATCGAGCCGAAGCTCAGCAGCATTCAGCTCGCCCGCGCTCTTTACTCCCCGCCGGCGTTCTTCAATTGAGCGTCATAGCCCACAACGAAGCTCGAGCGGTACTCGTCGCGCGCCGCGCCCTTCACCGGCGGATGCAGGTAAAGATGGGACGACTTCGCGTCGATCTTGCGCTTGGCTGCCTTATCCAGCTGCGCGGCTTCCTTGCCATCGCGGTAGGCTTGCGGATTCCTTGCCGCTGCGGCGTTCTCCTCGTGCGTCTGGGGTTGGCTCTGGCTCTGCGCCTAACTTTGAGCCTGGATCTGTTCCTGCGTACTCTGGGCGTGCGCGAAAAGTGGCGCCCCGCTCAAGGCTGCCATGATCATCATGGGGACTGCGGTTCGAATTAGGTTTTTCATTACATCCTCGCTGGCCTCCAGCCGAAGTGCGCCTCGAAGCCAGAGGGAAGCTATCACAGCCCGATCGGCCTTGACAACGCCACACCTCGCGTCGGGTTTGAGCCGATCGCAAAGCACCCAACCCTCAGGAAACAAGGCCCCAGACGCGCAGAAAGCCACCCGACCCGCTGTGCCGTCGTGTGCTTGCGAGGCAAGCGGAGCAAGCATGGCGGAGCGCCTGGAAGCCGGCATCCGTTTCGCCGCCCCCAGAAACGCCCCGAGACAGGCGCGCCGCAGAAAGACGGTCACGTACGCGCCGGTCCGCTCTGTATTTATCCGATCACGCGGTATCCAAGTTGGAAAGGGTTCGCGGCGAGGCCGGCGATGAGATACCAGCCGGTCGCGCCGATGTGAAGAGAGGGGCCGTAGGTAAAGCCGAAACCGGTATCGAGAACGCTTGAGGACGCGACGACGCCCAGGCCGCTGGGAATGACCTTACCGCCCGCGGTCTGGTTCAATCCGAGAATCTGCTGAGCGTGCTCGCAGTCTTTCAGGAGTTGAATGGCGCGGGAGATATCCGCAAGCAGAGAGGAGATCGGTTCCCCTCCACGCAGGACTCGTGCGGCCAGTGCCGCCGCGGTATGTGCGGTCCCTTCGAGCCACACCGCGTTCGGATCGTTGGCAGTTGTAGTCAGGCTCGCCGAGGAGAAGGTCAATCCCTGAACCACCTGGCTTCCGGTCAGGTTGGATCGTGGCGAGGACGCGGTGTCGGTGGTCTGTAGATTTGCGAGCGCCCAGTCGATGGTGCCCCGGGATCGCGCGTCGAGAAACGCCATATAGGACCAGGTCTGGCAGTCTTCCGGAATAGGCGAGGGGTTGATGGTGACCTGGTCAGGAAGCGTGCCGGTATAGAAGAACGGGCCTTGCGGATGGAACATGGCGAAGACGAAGGCAAAGGCATGTTGCGCAAGTGCGTTCCACGTTATGCCGTTGTTTGCCTGACCGCCTTCAGTGAGGGTGTGGAGCATGGTGAAGAAGGCGTAGGTGTCGAGATTGCCTTCTGTCGATTTACCGTTGGGAGAAGGTTCAGACTGGTTGTACTGGTTGATGATGGCGCCATAGGAGTAGCCGCCTGGACCCTGGGTGTTGTAGGTGTTCGTGACGATCCAGTTGGCCACGGAGAGAGCGCCGGCGAGATATTGCTTGTCGCGGGTGCGATGGTAAAGCTGCGCGAGAGCCATGCCCGCCCAGGCTTGATCGCCGACGGAGCTGCCGTAGAAGTAGTACGGCGCTGCCGCCGGGGTGATGTAGGCTCCCGTACCGTCGGGCACATTGACATAGTAGGCCTGGGCGAAACGTCCGTCCGCGACAGGAAAGTTATTCGCCTGGGCGTGCAGCAGTCCAAGTCCGAGTATCTTGGCGCGAGAGAGATCTTCCTGCTCGCCGCGCGAGAGATAGGCTTGGATGGCAACGGCGTTGTCATAGGTGAAGCCTGTGGCCTGGAGCGCTGCGTCGCTGTAGCTCTGCGAGAGGCGGATGGTTGAGCCGGAGGCGTAGGCGTCCATCATCAGATTCTGAAAGCTGAAGGCGCGGTTCAGGGATGCGGCGAGATCTTGCGGGTTTGCGACCGAGTTTGCTTGCTGTGCTTGGGCCGGCCGGGTCGAGAAGACGGACGGCATTGCGCCTGCCACCGCGGCGGTGGAGACCATGCTGAAGAGGCTGCGGCGCGTGATGCTGTTTGCAGACATAGGGGAGCCCTCCTAACGGGCACCGACACTCTACGCTTGAGCCTCAAAGACATGCAAGCGTCTGAGCCCATCCCTCCACTCAGCCTCACGGATCACATATTGGTATGGCCGCCGCGCATGTCCTCGTTGAACGCGGGCCGGATCGCCGCTAGCGCTTCCGCCATCTGCAGCTTGTACCGGCCGCGATGATGCATCAGGGCGTCCGTCGGCGTGGCATACTCGCTGTCGGTCAGGTCCAGATGCACCATCCCCTCCTGCGCCAGCCAGCGCAGCGACACCTTCAGGTCCTCGACGGTCGCGTTCAGATACTGCGCGTCCCTGGGGTCGAGCATCCACACCGGCTCCCCCGCGCCCAGTTCGCCCGACAGCCAGAAGGCCTTCGCCGCCAGGAAGTCGTGCCGCTGCACCTCGCTCGTGTCGTTAAAGTTGAACTTCCGGTGCCACAGGCTGAAGTAGCGCGTCGTCACCGGGACCGGCTGCCGGTTGCCGCTCTTGACCAGCTCCAGCTGCCCCTGATCCATCGTCTTGCGCACCGCATTGTAGATAAACGTTTCGGCGAACGGCTGCTCGGGCGCCTTCACGATCTCGGCAAAGGTCACTGTCATCGCCGCGGACAGCTTCGCGTGCAGCGGACTCTTCAATCCGTCCTCCAGCCACACCTCGCCGTGGACGATCAGCGTGTCGGCCCCCGAGGTCGAAGGATGGAACGGCCACGCAAACTTCTCAAAGCGCAGCGGCAGGCCGTGCAGCGTCAGATAGCAGTCCGGCAGCGGATTCTTCAGCCGCTTGGCCGCCTCCTTCAGGTAGACCGCAACCTCGGCCAGAAGGTCCGCCCGGCTGAAGTCGAAGCGGTCGCTCAGCTCCAGAAGCTGTGTTCTGGCGGTGTTGCCTGCCAGCGCCAGCCGGAAGCGCGTCGTCGGTCCCCCGGAAAAATCCTGCCCTGCCTCGCTCGATGCGACCGCCAGACCGGCCGCCCGCGCCGCAGCCTCCACCTGCGCTGCTAACTCTTCCTGCGTTCCTTCGCTCATCCGTCCCGCACGTCCTTTGTCTTGACTGTTCCGTTGCTCTTCCCATTGCTATTCTACGTTGGCCCCACTGCTCCCAAAATCCCCTACAGGACATGACCCTGTTCTTGTATGGAGATCTCTACCCCCCGGCCGTCATTCTGACCCTCGAGCGAAGCGAAGGGGAAGAATCCCGATACCCTCAACCTGCCTCAACCCTCCAGCAGCTTTCCGCCTCGACTCCCGCTCATTCTCGAGAGGCCAAGGCATCCCACATTGCCAGGACTCGTGCCCGCGAACGCCGGACGACGACACATCCAGGCATGCGAAAAAGAAAAGAAGAAGAACGTCTTTCGATTCATTGTGCAAACCTTTTCCCCCGCACCTTCGAACCGGCTTGCCAGACTGCGGTAAACCTATTCCCCTCAACGATTGCGGGAGCTCCCGGCGTGGCGATGCGCATGCTCTACTAAGGCCACAAACACTTACTGCCAGTTCGGCATCCGAGCTCGCAGTACCTTCACGAACGGGAGTCGAACCTGGCTCCCGTCCTTTTTCTCGAAGGGGCTGCCTGCGAACGAACTCATCCTCCCAAATCTTGTCAAGGCCCCATCTGTTCTATATAGCTCATTCGAAGTAATTTAGCCGTGGCGTATTAGTTTTGCTCCATCTCGTACAATAGAGATAGGGCGGAATTGTAGAGAACGGGCGCATCGTTTGGCGGCCAGCCTCGGGAGTTCCCCTATACCGGCGCCTCCAGAAGCACTCTCGCGGAAATGGAAGTCCGAAGCTAAGTCTCATCGATCGAATATTTTGCACACATTTGTAGGGGGAGGGGGTACGCGCGCATGGACACCAAATCGCAATTGGATGGCGGGACGCGGCTGGCCGGTCTCCTCACCGAAGCCGAGAATCCCGCGACCCGGAACATTGACCGGCTCCCCACCCTGGCCATGCTCCGCCTCATCCACGATGAGGACGCCAAGGTAGCCATCGCGGTGGCCGACGTTCTCCCCGAAATCGCCCAGGCGATCGATGCCATCGCGGCTCGCTTCGCCCGGGGCGGCCGCCTCTTCTACATCGGAGCCGGCACCAGTGGGCGTCTCGGCGTCCTCGACGCGAGTGAATGTCCGCCCACGTTTTCGGTTCCGCCCGGCCTCTTCCAGGGCATCATCGCCGGCGGCGACAGCGCCCTGCGCCGGTCGAGCGAAGCCTCCGAGGACTCGCCCGAGCAGGGCGCCGCCGACCTCGCCGCCGCCGGCTTCGGCATCCCTGCAGCCACAGATCAGGACGCCCCAAGTCCCGATTCTGGGACGTGGGAGAGCCGCGCCACGGATATTCCCTACACCCCGGACACCCTAATCGGCATCGCCGCCAGCGGCCGCACCCCTTACGTCCTTGGAGCCTTCGCGCACGCAAAAAAAACAGGCGCGCTGACCATCGCCCTCACCTGCGTCCCCGGCTCGCCCATGGCCGCCGCGGCCGATCTTGCCATCGTCCCCGTCACCGGTCCCGAGGTCCTTACCGGCAGCACGCGCCTGAAGGCCGGCACCGCCACCAAGCTCGTGCTCAACATGATCTCCACCGGCGTCATGATCAAAACCGGAGCCGTCTACGGCAACCTGATGGTCAACCTCCAGCCCACCAATGCCAAGCTGATCGATCGCGCCCAGCGCATCATCATGACCGCCACCGGCGTCGACCGGCCAGCAGCCGAGGAGATGCTGCAAGAGGCCGGCAGCGTCAAGACCGCCATCGCCATGCAGAAGCTCAGCCTCGACCGCCGCACCGCCGAAGCGCGACTTGAAGAACATCGCGGCAACCTGTCGGCGCTGCTCGATCGAAGGGAGGAACCGCAGACCGCGCGCCAGGAGACATTCCCCCGTGTCCCCTGAGCGGAACGCCGATCCATTCCTCGCGCTCATGATCGCCGCTGCCGCGAACGCCAAGGCGCACGACTCGCAGACGCCGACACTCTCGCCGCTCGACGCCACGCTTCTCGGCCCTAACCCCGCGATCGACGTCGCAGCGCTGCACCGGCACGGGTTCAAGATCGTGTCGTGGACCACCAACGATCCGGCGCAGATGCGGACACTGATCACCCTCGGCGTCGACGGCATCATCTCCGATCGCCCGGACCTGCTGCAGTCTGTCCTCAAACAGGAGCGCGCGGCACATCCTAAGCAAGCAGCCTGCTTCGCTCGCTTCGACATCGCGGCCCATCGCGGAGGGCGCGGTCTGCGCCCTGAAAACACGCTGCCCGCCTTCGAGTGCGGCCTCGATCATCTCAGCACCACGCTCGAGACCGACACCGGCGTCACCTCCGACGGCGCCTCGCTGCTCTGCCACAATCAGTTCCTCCACCCCGACTGCTGCCGCCGCGTTGACGGAGCGCCCTATAGCATGGAGAACCGCGTGTACGTGCGGGACCTCTCGCTGGCCGAGGCGCAGAGCACGTTCATCTGCGACAAGCTGCATCCGAATTTTCCCGACCAGAAGAACGATCTGGCTCTCTCTCCGGTCGCTGTGGCGTTCGCGGAGCAAGAGCGTCTCCTCAGCCCCTACGTCCCCACGCTCGCCGAGCAGCTCTTCCGCTTCACCGGCTTCTACGCAGCGTTCTATCGCACCGGCCCAGGCAGATCGCACTCCGAAGCGGCCGGGCGGGCAGCCAATGCAGAAAAAGTCCGATTCAATCTCGAGACCAAAATTCTGCCGCTGCCCAACGATCCGCCCGGCAAGTTCGTGGCAAGACTGCCCGTGCCTCTGCCTCATGCTGAACCCGTAACCAACCACACCGTCGATCCGCAGGCGTTCGTCATGGCGCTGTGCGGAGCGATCATGCGCAACCACATGGAACTCCGAGCCGAGGTACAGAGCTTCGACTTCCGCACCCTGATCCTGGTCGAGGAGCAGTTCCCGAAGATTCCGACGTACTACCTGACAGAAGGGCCAGAGACGCTGAGCAGCGCGCTGCTGCCTCCGTCGCTGCGGCAGCCACGGAAGTAGGATCTTCTCGAGCGCAGGCCTCTAACCAAAGAGCCCCATCTTACGGGGGACCTCGATGCCAAGGTGTTCGTAGGCGAGGCGGGTGGCCACGCGGCCGCGCGGGGTGCGATCGAGGAAGCCGATCTGAATCAGGAAGGGTTCGTAGACCTCTTCGAGCGCGTCCTGTTCTTCCGCAAGCGCGGCGGCGAGGGTGTTCAAGCCAACCGGGCCGCCATCGTACTTCTCGATGATGGTGCGGAGAAGGCGGCGGTCGAGTTCGTCGAAGCCGTGCGCATCGACCTCGAGCATTGTAAGCGCCGCCTGCGCCGTAGGCCGGTCGATGACGCCCTGCGCGCGGACCTGGGCATAGTCCCGCACCCGGCGCAGCAGACGATTCGCAATGCGTGGCGTGCCGCGGGAGCGCATCGCGATCTCGGCTGCTCCATCGCGATCGATGGGCACGCCCAGAACCTCCGCGCTGCGCTCGACCACAAAGCGGAGCTCGTCGTCGGTGTAGAACTCGAGCCGCAGCAGGATGCCGAACCGGCTGCGCAGCGGAGAGGACAGCATACCCGGCCGCGTCGTTGCCGCGACGAAGGTGAAGGGGCGAATCTCCATGACGTGGGTGCGGGCCGCCGGACCCTGGCCGATGATGATGTCGAGCTTGTAGTCTTCAAGCGCGGTGTAGAGCTTCTCTTCGAGCACCGGCTGCAGGCGATGGATCTCGTCGAGGAACAGGACCTGTTTCTCGCGCAGGTTGGTGAGAATCGCCGTCAGGTCGCCCTGGATCTGCAACGCCGGGCCGGAGGTCTGCTGGTAGCCGACGCCAAGCTCGTTGGCGATGATGGTCGCAAGGGTCGTCTTGCCGAGCCCCGGCGGCCCGAAGAGAAGAACATGATCGAGCGCCTCCCCGCGCGACTTGGCCGCTTCAAGCGCAATTGCGAGCTGCTCCTTGGCCTTCTCCTGGCCTATGAACTCAGCCAGGCGCGTGGGGCGGAGCTTGAGCTCAAAGGCCGCATCGTCGTCGACCCTGCCGGCAGAGACGAGACGTTCGGATTCGGAGCTGGAGAGGAAAGAGTTCACCTATCGGGATACTACGGCGAGGCTGGCGCGCGAGGCAATGGGGAACCGGCTGATGTGTGCCCTCGGCTCAGAGACCAAGCGCCTCATTGACGTCGCGGACCAGGTTGCGCAGATAGCTGCGCTTGTTCAGCAGCGTCACCATCGCGTCCTTGGCGCGGCTCTTTGCCGGGTCGTCGTTCGCATCAATGCCCGCGTCCCAAGCCGCCCAAAGGCCGTCCAACTCGGCCTGCGTCTCTACCATCTTGGCATCGAAGGCGTCCTTGGCGGTCATCAGGTCGCGCCGCAGCTCAGGTTCGTCTTCGCCCATCTGCTTGGCCGCGCGCATCTCCTGCAGCTGCATGTTCAGTTCGAAGACTTCCTCAAGCAGCTCGGGAGGAACGATCTGCTTCTTCTGCTCGCCGCTCGACCGCGCCGCCTCGGTCGCGGCCTTCGATTGCTCTTCCAGCTCCACGCCTTCGAGCGTCAGCAGATACTGCGTCCGCATGATGGAGTCTTTGAGAGTGCGGTAGGCGTCATTGAGCCGGGAGCTCTCGGCGAGTGCTGCTTCCTGCTCCGCCGCAGGCTTCGAGGCAAAGCGATCCGGATGCAGTCTGCGACTCAGCGCATAAAACTGCTTCTCAAGCGCAACAACATCGATCCTGAGATGATGCGGAAGATCGAAAAAAGCGAAGTAGTCCTTCTGCGCGTCCTCACTCACCGGCATCCATCTCCCCGCCTAAGCCGTGAAGCTCGAACCGCATCCGCAGCTCTTCGTGGAGTTGGGATTGATGAAGTTGAATCCCTGGCGCATCAACGTCTCTTCAAAGTCGAGCACCATGCCGTGAAGATAGATGAAGCTCTTCGGGTCGACGAAGACGCGGATGGGAGCGGCGTTGGTCGCGTCGCCTGCGGTTGTGAGACCGGCGCCGAAGGAGAACACCCGGTCGCGTTCGCGCGGTTTCGAGTCGAAGCGGATGTTGTAGCTCAGACCGGAGCAGCCGCCGCCCTGGATGCCAAGCCGTAGACCACCCTGCTCCGGCGCGACGCCTTCCTTGGCCATCGCGACGCGAATTCGCTTCAGAGCTTTCTCAGTGATCTGAATGCCCTTCTGCGCAGATTCCGCACCTTCGGCCGAAAGCACATTCATCCCGGCCAGCGGATCCTTAGCCTTGCTGGAGACGACAGCCTTGTGCGCCGCTTCTATCTCCGCCGTAGTCTGTAATGTCACCGTCGACATCGTTCCATCCTCAATAAGCTACTATTAGAACGACCGCGGATAAGAACGGATGCCATGGATTAATCGAGAACGCAAGGCTCTGTTCTTTATCCGCGCTCATCCGCGCCAATTCGTGGTCGCCGGCTGGTAGGTCTTAGTGAGCAGCCGTGACCGCAGTAGTCTCGGAAACGCTGTTTTTCTTCTTCCAGTCGCCGATCGCTGCACGAATCGCGTCTTCTGCGAGTACCGAGCAGTGAATCTTCACCGGAGGAAGCGCGAGCTCCTTGACGATGTCGGTGTTGGTAATCGTGAGCGCCTCGTCAATCGTCTTACCCTTCACCCACTCGGTCGCAAGCGACGAAGAGGCGATGGCCGAGCCGCAGCCGAAGGTCTTGAACTTGGCATCTTCAATCACATTCGTCTCTGGGTTCACGCGAATCTGCAGCCGCATGACGTCGCCGCACTCCGGCGCGCCCACCAAGCCTGTTCCAACTTCGGACGAAGCTTTGTCCAGCGTACCCACGTTCCGCGGATTTTCATAGTGATCGACAACTTTATCGCTGTATGCCATTTTGTTTCTCCTCAACTCAGTTAGTTAGATGATACGCCGCTAAACGTTGATCCCTTCAGTGCAGCTCTTTAGTGCGCCGCCCACTCGATCTTGGTCAGGTCGATGCCTTCCTTCACCATCTCGTAGAGGGGCGAAAGCTCGCGCAGCTTGGAGACGACGTCGATCAGCTTGTCGGAGACGTAGTCGACCTCGGCCTTGGTGTTGAAGCGGCCGAGTCCGAAGCGGATCGAGCTATGCGCGACATCATCGCCGAGGCCGAGAGCCTTTAGCACGTAGGAGGGCTCGAGCGTGGCCGAGGTGCAGGCCGATCCGGAGGACACGGCGATGTCGTTGATGCCCATCAGCAGGCTCTCGCCCTCGACATACACGAAGCTCATGTTCAGGTTGCCGGGCAGATGATGCTCCATGTTGCCGTTGACATGCACATAGTCGAGCGCCTTTTCAAACTTGGCCTTGAGATAATCGCGCAGTTCGCGCTGCCGCTTGCCTTCGGCTTCCATCTCCTGGCCGGCGATCTCGCAGGCCTTGCCCAGGCCGACGATGCCGGGAACATTCAGCGTGCCCGAACGCATGCCGCGCTCGTGGCCTCCGCCGTTAATCTGTTCGGAGATCTGCACGCGAGGATTGCGGCGCCGGACGTAGAGCGCGCCTACGCCCTTGGGCCCGTAGATTTTGTGCGCGGTCAAGGACAGCACATCGATGTTGTCGGTCTGCACGTTGACGGGAATTTTGCCGACCGCCTGGACTCCATCGGTGTGAAAGATCACACCCTTTTCATGGCAGAGCTTGCCGATCTCGGCGATGGGCTGGACCACGCCGATTTCGTTGTTCGCATACATGATCGTAACCAGGATGGTCTTGTCGTCGATCGCATTCTTCAGGTCATTGAGATCGATCAGCCCATCAGCCTGGACCGGCAGGTAGGTCACGCGATAGCCCTGCTTCTCAAGCTTCTTGCAGGTATCGAGCACGGCTTTGTGTTCGGTCACCTGGGTAATGATGTGGTTGCCGCGCTCGCGATACATCTCGGCGATGCCCTTAATGGCGAGGTTGTTCGACTCGGTCGCGCCGCTGGTGAAGATGATCTCCTTGGAGGTCGCGCCGATGAGTTTCGCAACCTGTTCGCGCGCCTTCTCGACGGCCTGCTCAGCCTCCCAGCCGAAGGAGTGATTGCGGCTGGCCGCGTTGCCGAAAACTCTGCCGAAGTACGGCAGCATAGCATCCAGTACGCGCGGGTCCATCGGCGTCGTCGCGTGATTATCCATATAGATCGGCAGAGTGACGCCCGGCGGAAGCGGCCCTTTGCTCTCGCTGATAATCATGCCGCTGTTGCTCATATCGCTCATCTGGCCGTTGTTGCTGATCTCGCTGCTCATGCTCTGCTCCTAGTCCTTGTGATGTTCAAACTCGTGTCGTTCAAAATTTATAAACTGCACTGCGCAGCACCGTTACACGGCGATACTCACCAAACCACCGCCCACTGGTGCGTCCGTTCCTGTATGCTCCGCTTCACCCGGCTGTTCGATCAGGTCGGCGATGCAAAGTCCGTTCAGCAGATCCTTGATGCTGTCGTTGACCTTGCGCAGTGGTTCTTTGATGGTGCAATGTCCGGCGAGGTCGCAGGTTCCGTGAATCGTAATGCAGCTGGTGATAAAGAGCGGGCCGTCAATGGCCCGGATTACCTCGAACGCCGTAATCTGGTTCGAACGCCGGGCCAGCGCGTAGCCTCCGTTGGCGCCAGCATGCGAAACCAGAAGACCTCCGCGGGCCAGAGTCTGCAGAATCTTCGCCAGCAATTGCGGAGGAATGTGGTACGCCGCGGCGATGTCCTTGGCGCTGTGCGCAGAGCCGTTTCTCTGCTCTGCGAGGTACTTGAGAGCCATCAGACCATAGTCGGCTTTTTTGGTCAGACGCAACATAATGAACTCTTGCGGAGGTCCTTTGCAGAGAACTTTGCACGGAACTCCGACAATTCCAGTCCTAGTTAGTGTACGTCTGAAAAGACGGCCGCGCAACCATGTTTCCGGCGCTCTATCCGCATACACTCGGGCAGCCAGCCACGTCGCAACAGCTTTCTGACTCCGGCGGAATGGTGTTGACAAGAAACCTTGAGACGGCAAGAATACCTAGCATTCGCCCTCTCCAACCCTTGCCTATGACCGCTCTTTGCAAACATCCCATCGTCAAGATCGTCGCTCGTGAGGAAGACGCCGAGTTCGTCGAATGCCAGCAGTGCGGCGAGGTCTTCGATTCCGCAGAGTACAGCGACATCGCGATTGAAGAACAAGAGGCACTGGCCGAGCCTCCCGGCACGGACTAGAGACCTCGTGCCGGCACGACCGCTAAGTTTGAGTTTGCTGCTGCGGTGGCGTACTCATCCTCTGGATGACCAGGACCGCATATTGCGCGGCCGAAAGCGGCGCGAGGACGGCGATCGCGCGCACCAGGATATCGCTTACGGTTCTCAGCTCTAAGCCCCCGAAGACCTTGCCGCAGAGCACCGTCACCAGGCCCATGATCTGGACCAAGGTGTTGAGCTTGCCGAACACGCTGGGCCGGAAATCCCGAAGACTGCCGGTCACAAACAGCAGCGTCGCGATCAGCAAAATACCGAGATCCCGGCTCAACACCAGGACGGTCACGTACCGCGGGATCAGCCCGACGTGTGTCAGCACAACGAAGAGCGTACTGAGCAAAAGCTTGTCCGCGATGGGGTCGAGGTACTGCCCGAGCGTTGTTCTCTGGCTCAGCCAGCGCGCCAACAGGCCGTCGAGGGCGTCACTGATTCCGGCGAGCAGGAACAGGGCGAAGGACGCGCCGAAGTGCCGGTCCAGAATCTCGATCACAAGAAACGGGATGATGAATAGCCGCAACAGCGTGAGCAGATTCGGAGCGGCGCGAAATTGATGGAGGAAGGGCACTTTGCGGGTACTCCATCGTACCGCAGCCATGTCACGCGAGCGACTCGCAAGCGTTGCTGGTTTGCTCAAGCCCCGGCTTCGCGTTTAGACTGAAAACGTAGGCTTCAGGCGCGTAGCTCAGTTGGTTAGAGCGCTACCTTGACACGGTAGAGGTCAGCGGTTCGAATCCGCTCGTGCCTACCATTCCATTCAATGATTCACGGTGTGTTGAGCCACAAGCTCTGCACCCGGTCCTTGCCTCGGCGAGGCTTTAGCCTCTTCGGGACGATTCTCGGGTCCATATCTTTGCACGCGTCTGCTCAAATATCCGAGTTCACGGCCAAACAGAAGAGACCGAAGGCAAATGGGTTTGAGCATTAATTCTCTGAAGCCTCGACAATGGCAAGTTGCATGCGCATCGGCTTGCTTCGTCTATGGCATGCTTTCAATCTTAAACATCCATTCGCTGAACGAAGGACTCTGGTTCTGGTACGCGCATTTGATTTCGGACGGTCACAGGCTATACGCAGACTTGCATCTTCCTCTGCAGCCCCTCTTCGTTCTGTTGAATGTCGGTGCTCTGAAGCTCTTCGGCAATAGCTGGCTTGCCTTTAAGGCCCTGGCTGTTGCGCAGCTTCTCGCTTTCTGTATCGGTCTTGTACTGGTTGCTGATCTCGCGCTCTGGAAAGATGGACAAAAAGCAGTGGTGATCGCAGCCGTCTTTGGCTTGACGATGGGGACCAGTTTCTTCCGGTTTGATGACTTTCACATCACGTCGGACTGCCTCGAACTTTATTCGATCTACGTTCTCTTTCGGATCAGCAATGAGATCAATGAGAAAGTCGGCCTTTTGCTGACCCCGCTTCTCGGGGCACTGTGCGGATTATCGCTGAGCAATCGGCTCAATGACGGCGCAGCGTTGTTCGTGGCTTGCGGCTTTGTCCTCCCCTTCCTAGTCTCCGGCAAAAGAATCCTAGCTATGACGATTTTCTTCATGACTGCGCTGCTGACTCTGTTCACAGTGGTCTTCCTCACTGGAGACTCAATCCACGATTGGGCACTCAACTCCATCATCGGGGCCGCCGCGATCAAGGGAGGCACAGGGCATGCGCTTTATGGGCCGTTTCAGATTTCTCTTCAAATTTTCTACGTTCTTCGCACTACTCGTCACGCGTTGATCGTTTTGGTCTACGACGCCGTGCTCGCAACGGTCTGCGTTCTCATGCAGCGGTACGGAAGGAGGCCGGACGGGGGTTTGCGACCAACACGTCTCGCGCTCGGCATTGGGTTTTTCGTAGTCACCTTTCCATTCCTCTATCGGGCCGCACTGTACGGCGGTATACCCCAGGCTTCGATTGCCATCATTGGAGCGCTCGCAAGCTGGGCGCTGGCCACATGGATACTGGTTCGGCTTCTCCGCACGCTCTTCGGATCAGGCCCGGCAAATCGTGATCCGCGGGAGCTCATCCTGCTGGTACCGTTTTTGCAGATGCTGGGCACGACGGTGACATCCGGCAAATCGACGCTATGGAGTTATGCCACAGTTGCCACTCTGCTCATTCTCCTGCCGATCTGCAGCCCGCTCAAGCTTGGAAGAAAGTGGCAGTCGACGGCGTATGTCGCAATTGCCGGATCAGTAGTAGTGTCTGCCCTCATTACGAAAACAGCACATCCTTACGAGTGGATTCATTATGTCAATCAGCCTTTGTTTGTCGGTCGCCAGTGGTACCGCCATCCGCTTTATGGGCCAATGTACATCGAGCGCGATCAGTTGCAGTTGGTCCAATCGGTTTGCGATGACATCAGCAAGGATGGGCCGCCGCAAGGGCTGCTCTCAATCCCATATCCATATGCGAATTACTTCTGCAACATTCCTCCTTGGCATGGTTACGTGCAGACCTGGTACGACACCAGCAGTAAGGTTACGATCGATCATCTGGTCAGTGATCTGAAGACCTCGCCACCGGAATGGATTCTTTATCAACGCGAGCCGGACACCATGCTTCTGCATGAAAGGTTATTTCTGGATGGTCGACCTCTTCCTCACCGAGCGTTCGATCGTTTAATTATGGACCGCATCGCCGAAGGTCAATGGGCAGTGGATCGTCGCGTGAGCTTTGAGGGTTGCGATTGGATCTTGATCAAAACCCATACCTAGCCTGCTTTCCGCTCTTCTCCAGACGCGTGAAGACATATGGAACTCAATCACGAGATGGTCACCCGATCGTTTGTCATTCCATCAACTGCTCGCCCGCAGGCTTACAAGGTATGATTTGAATTATCGGATTGCCCGCAGCATCGTTCATCGTTTCATGGGGTTCTCCACCCCGTTCACAGAAGGAAACCCAAGGCATGAAAGCAGTGATCCTAGCCGGCGGTCTCGGCACGCGCATCGCGGAAGAGACTTCGGTCCGGCCCAAGCCGATGGTGGAGGTGGGCGGACGGCCTATCCTCTGGCACATTCTGAAGATGTACTCCGCGCACGGGATCAACGATTTCATCATCTGCTGCGGGTACAAGGGCTATGTGATCAAGGAGTACTTTGCGAACTACTTCCTGCATACCTCGGACGTGACCTTCGACATGAAGGAGAACAGGATGTCGGTGCATAACTCGGTGGCCGAGCCCTGGCGAGTGACGCTGGTCGATACCGGCGAGGCGACGGGTACGGGGGGCCGTCTGCGGCGGGTCGCGAAGTATCTCGAAGGCGAGGACGCCTTCTGCATGACCTACGGAGACGGCGTGGCCGATGTGGACATCACCGCCTCGATCGCCTTTCACCGCAAACACAAAAAGCTGGCGACTCTGACCAGCGTCCAGCCGGTGGCACGCTTCGGCGCGCTCGGGCTGAAAGACACGCAGATCTACTCCTTCCAGGAGAAGCCGTCGGACGAGGGAGGCTGGATCAATGGCGGCTTCTTTGTGCTGTCGCCCAAGGTGATCGACGCCGTTACAGATGACGCCCAGATGTTCGAGCGTGAGCCCATCGAGAAGCTCGTCACCGGCGGGGAGGTGCATGCCTTTTTTCATCACGGCTTCTGGCAGGCGATGGACACGCTGCGCGACAAGCAGCACCTGGAAACCCTGTGGAGCAGCGGAAAGGCGCCATGGAAGCTATGGTGAAGGCGCCGCTTTCCTCTGACTGGCGCGGCCGCAGAGTGTTTCTCACCGGACACACGGGATTCAAGGGCGGCTGGCTTGCGTTGTGGCTGGCCAGGCTTGGCGCCGACGTTCGAGGCTATGCGCTTGACCCCGC
The DNA here is from genome assembly GCA_965277545.1 of Edaphobacter sp. GTDB lineage: Bacteria > Acidobacteriota > Terriglobia > Terriglobales > Acidobacteriaceae > Edaphobacter. The sequence goes on along the minus strand of OZ255826.1, from coordinate 1,754,971 downwards.
CACGAGTCCGAATCTGTTCACCGTGTCGCATATCGGCTCCGTGGTGGAAGATATCCGCGGCGACATTCGCGATCGCGATGCGCTCGAACGCGCGATGACCGGGTTTGCGCCTGAGGTGGTGTTTCACCTTGCGGCGCAGCCCCTGGTGCGAGCCTCCTACGACGACCCGATTGGAACGTATGAAACGAACGTGATCGGCACGGCGCGGGTGCTCGACTGCGTGCGGCGGACGCCGAGCGTGCGGGCCGTCGTGACCGTAACGACTGATAAATGCTACGAGAACAAGGAGTGGATCTGGCCGTATCGCGAGACCGATCCGCTGGGCGGCTACGATCCCTATTCGAGCAGTAAGGCGTGCGCCGAGATCGTCACCGCCGCCTACCGGCAGTCGTATTTTCCGGTGGAGAAGCTGGGAGCATCCGGTGGACACCAGGTCGCGATCGCCTCTGCGCGCGCGGGCAACGTCATCGGAGGCGGCGACTGGTCGGTGGATCGTCTGCTACCCGACCTGGTGCGCGGCTTTCTGTCGGGCGAGCCGGTCCTCATCCGCCGCCCCCACGCCATACGGCCGTGGCAGCATGTCATGGAGCCGCTCGAGGGCTATCTCCGGCTGGCGGAGCGGCTGTTGCGTGGTGATCCCCGCTTTGCCACGGCGTATAACTTTGGTCCGGTGGAGGACGATGCCAAACCGGTCGCCTGGATCGCGGAACGCATGACGCACTTCTGGGGAGACGGCGCAACGTGGGTGCTCGACCAGAGCTCAAGCCCGCATGAGGCCGGGTACCTGAAGCTCGATGCAAGCCGCGCGCGGGGTGAGCTGGAATGGGCGCCAAAGCTGCGGCTGGAAGGTGCGCTCGAGCTGCTGGTGGCGTGGTACAGAGCATGGCAGGCAGGGCGCGACATGCAGGCCTTCACCGTAAGCCAGATGGAACAGTACGAGTCGATCGCAAAGCCGTAAAGTTCTGATGTGCCGCGTCGGATCTACGGAGATCAACAGAGACGACCTCTGAACTAGACCCGAGAACCTACAGATTCGCCGATTGCAGAAAGACGCGTCCTACACGATGATGAATCCTCTGGTAACAACAGAATGGCTCGCCGAGCACCTGCACGATCCTGAGACCGTCCTCCTCGACGCGACGCTGCCGCCGGTGGGCGTGACACCGCCGGTGGATACTCGGGCTCGCTATCGCGAGCGGCACATCCCCGGCGCGGTCTTCTTCGATATCGACGAACTCTCGGACCACACCACGCTGCTGCCGCACATGCTTCCCACCGCCAAGGCTTTCTCGCGAAGCATGTCCGCGCTGGGCGTGGGCGATCAGAGGACGATCGTGGTGTATGAGCAGGTGGGCGTCTTCTCCGCGCCGCGCGCCTGGTGGATGCTGCGGGCGTTTGGGGCGCGGGAGGTGTTCCTGCTCGACGGCGGGCTGCAGGCGTGGGTCGAAGCGGGACATTCCACGGAGTCCGGCGAGATCATGCGCGCTCCGGCCGTCTTCGATGCCGCGCTCGATCGCAACGCGGTGCAGGATTTTTCTCAGGTGCGGCAGAGGATCGCGGCGCACGGACGAGGCGCGGAACACGCCCACGCTGCGGCAGCCGGACAGATCGTGGACGCCCGCTCTGCCGCTCGCTTCGCCGGCACGGCTCCCGAACCGCGACCCGGAATCCGCCACGGCCACATGCCCGGCGCGATCAACCTCCCCTTCACTGACCTGGCCGAGGCCGGCCGCCTGAAGTCCGCCGAGCAGCTCCGCGAGCTCTTCGCCGAGCGAGGCGTGCGTCTCGATCGGCCCATCACCACGACCTGCGGCTCAGGCGTGACGGCTGCTGTGCTGGCGCTTGGCCTCGAAATGGCCGGTGCAAAAGATGTCAGCCTCTACGACGGCTCCTGGGCCGAGTACGCCCAACACCCTGAATCGGTGATCGAGAAGAAGAGCTGACGCTGTTTGACGGGTGGGAGGGGCGGGGTACCCCCTCCCACCGAATGTTGCACAAAGTCTTCGAACGAAACGACTTAGCCTTGGACTTCAAGATGTTGTCAGGTGACTTGCGAAGGGAGTGGCAGCGCGAGCAGTTAAGGTCGGAGGCATTGGGGGGTGAAGAGTTTGTCAACTGCTCCTTGTGCACAGTTGAGCAGCACAGCCGAGCAACAACGGAGCTGAGGAGAGGTGAAGAGCAGATGCTTCGCTGCCGCGGACCGGTAACCACGACACCTGGATTGCATCACGCCAATGGGCAACCTGCAAAAAACAGTGGAGACCGAAGTCTCCACTGTTGAGTAAATGCATAGCAAAACGTGTTAGAAGTTGACCTTGAGCTGGAACTCCGTGGTACGCGGGCCGCCTTGATCGAAGGTACCCGAGTTCCGAGTGATGCGAGCCTGATTGAGAACAGTCTGAGTGTTTGGACCATTGAAATACCCAGGCGTGTCTGCGTCAGCAGCATTCAACAGTTGCCCCGTGGCGTTGTTGGGAATGCTGGGGATTGCGTTGAAGTTGCTCATATTAAAGACATTGTACATTGCAACGCCCGGAACAATGCTCAATCCCTCGTGGAAGCGGTTGAACGTGATTGGGTAATTCGCGCTGAGGTCGAACGTACGAAGAGCGGCGTTGCTGAGTGGATTGGTTGGTGCCGCAGCGAGAGGCTGCTGAACCCCACCCAAGGCCGAAAGCTGGCCAGGAGTGAAGAGACCGGCAGTAACTAGCGCTTGACCAGCCGGAGTCAAAGCACCTGCGTTGGTTGCGTTGTAGTTGCTGATCAACGTATTGAGGTTTTTACCTTTGATTTCGTGCTCATACGCGCCAGGTCTGGTTCCCGGGACGAGGTCGCCCGTGGTCCCATCGCCATCCACATCGGTCTGGAAGATCTGTGCGGTAGTTCCTTGCGTTGTATCAAGAGTCAGCGACTGGGCGGGAGCGGAGAAGAAATGTCCGATCATCGCCACTTGCAGACCGTACTTGATTCCGAGACTACCTCCGAAGCTCAATTCGTTCGTGTGGTCGAGAGGGCTGCGACCAATGTAGCGGTTTGGGTCATCATTGTTCCAGGGCGCGCCACCCGCAAAAAACTGGTCGGTGGGAGCGGTTCCGCCGTTCGCAGTCACAATGCGGGAGAGGCTATACGAAATCTGAAGATTGCTGGTCAGAATGCCGGGAGCAGGGTGCGCCTTCTGTTGTTGAAGAACTACCTGCAAGGCATCGTATCCAGAGCGACCGATTGGCAGGATGAACTTGCCTACGCCTACATTGGGGTTCACGCCACCAAATGCTGCACCCGTGTCTGGGGTAAGGCCGTTGAAGCTGGCAGAATACCCCTGCAGGTACGTTCCGCCCGAATCAAGGCCATTGCCGGCAAAGTTCTGAATTGTAGCCCCTGCGGCAATCGCGCAGATGATGGCGGCCTGCGAGTATCCTCCGGCGCAGCCGTTTGCTGCGGTAGTGGCCGCGATCGCGTTTTGGGCAGCAGCGACGTTCAGCGTACGCGCAGCGCCGACGTGGTTTACGTCCTGCGAGATCGGAATCTTGAGGGTCGCATTGTGAACATAGTCGGCGCTCACAATCAAGCCCTTGGCAAGCTCACGCTGAATGCCGCCGTTGAACTGGATGGAGTACGGGCTCTTATAGGGGCCAGCGTAAATGTTATTGGCGAATAGGCCATTGCCAGTGCCGATGTAGGATGGATTAGATCCGGCAACATTCTTCACCTTGGCCTGATACTCAGCCTTGATTGCGTTGAGCTCTGGCGCAGCTTGTGCGATCGACTCGACTGAAATCGTGGAGACCGGAGTTCCATCCGGTGCCGCTGTTACTGAGCCATAACCAGGCAAATTAATACTTGTTCCGCCTTTGGCAAGTGCTCCGTAATTGAATGCTGGAAATGGCGTCTGCACCGATTCTGTGCGGGCGTTACCGGTGTTGTTGAACACGCTGCTCTCGAAGAAGATGCCGATGCCGCCGCGCAGCGAAGTCTTATGATCTCCCGGACTAAAGTTAAAGCCGGCCTGCGGTCCGAAGTTCGCGTACGGCTGATGTGTCGTCACGCCTAGGCCCGCTTGGTATTGATCGAAAAGCGGGGTGTTCCCCGTGCACCCGGTGAACTGAAGGGCAGGATCGACACTCGAGCAGAGCGGGGTAGCAAGGTCCTGGTTGGCGCGGTCGGTATCTACGCTCCAGCGCAGTCCGCCGGTCAGGGTAAGCGAGGGACTCGCCTTCCAAGTGTCAGCAACATAAGCAGCAAATCGCCAGCTTGGAGAAAGCCCACCGGGGAGACTAAAGCCCGGCCGCTCGGAGAACAGGCCGTTACCGTTACCGATAACATAAAGCGAGGCTGCATAATCGAGCGGATTCGCAGAGTCGGTACCCACCAGGTTTTTTGGTGTGGCCGCAATATCGGTGTAGAGGGATGCACCATAGAAGGCCGCGAAGCCGCCACTGGCAAGACGATTCATGTCGAAGCCGAACTTGATGGTGTGGGCGCCTCTGGTCCATGTTCCGTCATAGCGAAACTGCTTGTCAGTCTGGAAGGTTCCCTGAGGAGCAAGGTAGTTGGGTCCAGCGTTCAAGCTACCGATTAATGTCACCGAACCACCCAGGTTTGGGTCCGCCAGAGAGGGATTATAAATAGAACTTCCAGCAGCACCGGTGCCATCCTGCAGCAGGTTATGGAACTTCTCGTACCCGCCGCGGAATGAGTGGGTGAATCTGCCGGTAGTGAAGTCGGCTCCGCCTGCAATACCCGGAACATTGTCCCGATTCTGGTAGAGCTGATAAGGAGCCAAGCCGAAGGTGGCGAGGTCGGAGTTGACGCTGTAGACAGCGCGCGCAAAGAAGTGGATGCCCTTGGGGCCGCTGTAGTCAGCCCTCAGGATGCTGAAGGTGTCGGTGAACGGCGCTGGAACAAAATGATACTGATTGAGAATGGAGTTGAAGACCGGGCTCGCGCCGAGCGCAACGTCCAACTCGGACTGCTTAATGCGTTCAATGCCTCCAAAAAAGAAGAGCTTGTCCCTGATGATGGGGCCGCCGGCGTAGCCGCCGAACTGGTTACGCTGGAAGGGAGCTGTCGATCCGCCGACAGTTGCTGCACCCGCGCGGGCATCTTGGAAGTTGTAGAAGGCGTTGCCGTGAATGCTGTTGGTTCCCGACTGGGTTGAGACGAGCACCTGGCCGGTCGAGGTCACAGAGCCGGAGACGTCTTGGGTAGAGCGGTTGAGCTGGAACTCCTGGATGGCGCCGGAGGGCACGTTGTAGATGGTCGTGCCCACGGTCTCGTCGGTAATGTCTTGACCATCAAGCAGAATGCGTGTGGTACGTCCACCTACGCCGCTGACCGAAATCGCCGAGTACCCAGCCTTGGTCGGATCGAAGCTTTGGCCGGATTGAAGAATGACGCCAGGTTCAAGCTGAGCGTAATCGAGAATGTCGCGGCCGTTCACGGGAAGAGAGTCGATCTGTTCGCGAGTAATGACGCCGGCGACGCCGATCTGATCAGTGTTGATCTGAAGGGCGCCCGCGTTCACTTCAACCGTCTCAGAGGACGCGCCCAGGGTCAGCTTGAAGCTTCCGGGGGTCACAGTTCCGGTGCGCACCACAGTTTTGACCGAGAGCCCCTCAAAGCCGGACCGAGTGACTGCGATGGTGTATGGCCCTGGATTCAGCGGACCTACGCTGTACAAGCCGGCCGAGTCGGTCGTGACCGTCTTTACCGAAGCGGTGTCTGTGTCCGTGATCGTTACTGTCGCACCTGGAACAACGGCGCCGGTCGGGTCGGTGATGGTGCCCTGGATGGCCCCGCCGGTTTGCGAGATGGCCTGGCCGTAGCTTGCGGTCGACCCGATCGTGCTTAGCGTGCCGGTGGCGGCTACCAACATCATCAGCGTCAAAAACTTCTTCATTATGCCTGTTCTCCTGTCGAGTCCCGAGTCCCTATGCCACAACTGTTCACGATTGCTGTTGGAGAGGAGCATGCAGCTTTGGGGCCAATTGCAAGACAGAACCAGTATATTTATCCATCATGCACATAAAGTGTTAGTTACCGTGGTGTCGGGAGCCGGATGCCGACGGCTGAGTTGCGCTTCTTATGGATTTCGATATTTTTTATTCTAAAAACTGTATGGTCTCGGCTGAAGGAGAAGGAGGTGGTGTGAGGAAGCAGCAGGTTCCTATCGGGATGATAACCCGAAGGGCAAGCACAACCGCTGATCCGCGTCCGAATGACCACCGGAAGGCAAGCACAGCCGCAGATTATCTATCGGGGCGATCCATCCAGAAGAGCAAAGGCGACAGCAGATCCCTTCCGGGAGGACAACAAGAAAGGCAAGAGCAAGGAACCGTTTCCGTTCCCTGCCGGATGAGATAACCCGCCGCATGACAGCGCTTGGAGTGAGCTCAAAACCCTCTATAATAGAGCTATACGCTCATGGCAGACGATCAGAATCCAGAACTCCCACTTACGCCTCCGAATACTCCAACAAACCCCGACGGCCTCCCCGCCAGCACAGTGCAGGGGCGCGGGGCCGCCTTTATGCTCTCCATCAATATAGAGGAGGAGATGCGGCGGTCGTATCTCGACTACTCGATGTCGGTGATCATCGGCCGGGCGCTGCCGGATGTGCGCGATGGGCTGAAGCCGGTGCATCGACGGATCTTGTACGGCATGCAGGAGATGGGTCTCCAGTTCAACAAAAAATACACGAAGTCGGCCAAGGTGGTCGGCCACGTGATGGGGAACTACCACCCGCACGGGGATTCGGCGATCTACGACACAATGGTACGCCTGGCGCAGGATTTCTCCCTGCGCTACCCGCTGGTGGATGGTCAGGGGAACTTCGGCTCGGTGGATGGCGACCCCCCGGCGGCGATGCGGTACACGGAGTCGCGGCTGACCCGGATGGCGGGCGAGATGCTGGCCGACATCGACTCGGACACGGTGGACTTTGCGCCGAACTATGACGAATCGACCCTTGAGCCGACGGTGCTGCCGGCGCGGATTCCGAACCTGATTGTCAACGGGTCGGGTGGGATTGCCGTCGGCATGGCGACCAATATCCCGCCGCACAACCTCACCGAGGTGGCGAACGCCTGCATTGCGCTGCTGGACAAGTCGCCGCAGGATCATCGATCGGACCTGGACCTTTGCCTGGAGCATGTGCAGGGGCCCGACTTCCCTACCGGCGGATTTCTGTTCGGTAAGGCGAACATTCCGAACACGTATAAGACCGGCCGCGGGCGGTTTATCATGCGCGCCAAGTGCAGCATCGAGAACATCTCGGGCGGCCGGCAGGCGATCATCGTGACGGAGATTCCGTATCAGGTGAACAAGTCGAAGCTGATCGAGCGCATTGCCGAGCTGGTCAACGAGGGAGTGATCACCGATATTGCACGCGACGAGTTCCGCGACGAGTCCGACCGTGACGGCATGCGGATCGTGATCGGCCTCAAGCGCGGAGCGGAGCACCAGATCGTGCTCAACCAGCTGCATAAGCATACCCAGATGCAGGAGTCGTTCTCGATGATCTTCCTGGCCGTGCATAACGGTCAGCCCAAAGAATTGCCATTGGATCAAGCGATCCGGGCGTTTCTGGAGCATCGGACCGAGGTGGTGCGGCGGCGCACGGCGTTCCTGCTCAACAAGGCTCGCGACCGCGAACACATCCTGCTGGGATATCAGATTGCGCTCGACCACCTGGACAATGTGATCCGGATCATCCGCCAGTCGACCTCGCGGGTGGATGCGCGGGAGAATCTTTTCTCGTACTTTTCGAACAAGCGGATCAATCTGCGCGGATCGGAGCTTGCCGGCGTGACGCTCGATCCGGCGAAGTACAACGTCGACATGACCTTCTCGACGACCGGCACGCTGATCCTTAGCTACCGGCAGGTAGATGCCATCCTCGAACTGCAGCTCTATCGGCTTACCCAGCTTTCGATCGACGAGCTGCTCAAAGAACTGGCCGAGGTGCGCGACAACATTATGGAATTCGAGTCGATTCTGGCGTCGCCGGCGAAGCTGCGCAAGGTGATTGTGAAGGAGCTGACGGAGATTCGCGACAAGTATGGTGACGCGCGGCGGACGACCATCATCGACGAGACGGCGGAGCTGCAGCTTGAGGATTTGATTGCGGACGAGCAGGTGGCGGTGACGGTGTCAAATACGGGGTATCTGAAGCGGACGCCGATCTCTATTTATAGACAGCAGCGGCGCGGCGGCACCGGACGGCTTGGGATGAAGACGCGCGAGGAGGACTTTGTTGCGCAGTTGATCATCGATTCGACGCATGCCTATCTGCTCTGCTTCACCAACACCGGCCGTGTCTACTGGCTTAAGGTGTACGAGGTGCCGGACGTCGGCGCCGCCGGCAAAGGTAAGGCGATGGCCTCGCTGGTCGCGCTGCAGCCGGGGGAACGCGTGGTCACCATTCTGCCGGTGAAGGACTTGCGGGAAGAGGGCAAGTACATCCTCTTTGCCACCCGCAACGGCACCGTCAAGAAGACCGCGCTCAATGACTTCTCAAACGTGATGGCGCGCGGCATCATCGCTATCAACATCGAGAAGGACGATGAGCTGATCACGGCGCGCATCACCGACGGCCAGCAGGTCATCTTCCTGGCCACTCACGACGGCATGGCCATCCGTTTCAACGAGACCGACCTGCGTTCGATGGGGCGTCCGGCGACGGGCAATCGCGGAATCTCGCTCAAGAAGGGCGACTTTGTGATCGGCGCGGCCGTGACGCCCTCAAACGAAGCGCGCAATCGCAAGCGGCTCGAACTCGCCGCGTCGAAGGGCCTCAGTGAGCAGGTCGAAGCCGCTATTGACGAGGCGTCGGAGTCCTCGTCGGCCACGCCGATCGAGCTCTCGGGCGACCCCACGGAACTCTCCGCCCCGGAGATTCCGGGCGAGGTGGCGGCAAAGCTCGAAAAGCTCGACAAGCAGCTCGGGCTGACCCCCTGCCTCATCCTGTCTGTATCCGACAATGGGTACGGCAAGCGCACCGACGTCGACCGCTACCGCCTGCAGTCCCGCGGCGGCAAGGGTGTCATTAACATGAAGGCCACGCCGAAGATCGGCAAGGTTTCAGCCATCAACCTGGTCGACGAGACCAGCGAGGTCATGGTCATCAGCCAGTTCGGCAAGATCATCCGCATCGACACCAAATCCATCCGCGCCGCCGGCCGGGGCACCTCCGGAGTGCGGCTGCTCGATCTGGATACGGATGATAAGGTGGCGGCTGCGGTGGTGATTCCACCGGAAGAGGCTAAGATTCAGCCGGAAGAGGGCACGCTGCTGCAATAACGGAGCGCCGCTACGCAAGACGTGTATTCAATCCGGGAATCTCTTCAAGGCAAGTTGCTTGATTTTGTTCACGCTAGCGGCTTTAGCTGTGTACCCCTGGACGGATTGATTCGAGATATAGTCGCCTCTCTGGCCGGGTATCGCGAAGAAGACAAGCCGCTCTTCCCTGAAGTCTATGTATTTAACTCTCCGGCCTGTAAACGGGCTCTCACGCTTTCGCCGGACGTGCCGATCAATATGGTTCCTTTAGCGGATGGCACTGGGGCGGCTATCCTTAAGGACTGCGCACCTCTTGCTGTGGAGGGATGGGCAATTTTTATCGTGAGGGAAACTGAAACGACCGTAAGGTATGGACTCTTTCGGGCTCAGAACCATTCCCTGTCCATCAGCGCGGACGAAGCGATGCGCTCCCTCGGGAAAGAGCAGCCAATCATTTTGATCCGCAGTCGAGGACATCAGACTGTTGAGGTGATCAACAGCAATGGCCATAGCTTCATCGCGATCTTCAAAGCGACACAGGCGCTTCCCCCGGAGTTAGATGCTCATATAAGTAAGTTGGTTCGGTCAATCGCAGCGGACCCCTCTTGCACCGCCGATTTTCGTGCTTATCTAGTCCGACTTCTGGTTGGGATTATTCAACGCTGCCATGGAACTCTCTTAGCGGTCGCGCCTGCAGGAACGAAAGCAACCACGAAAGCGTTGAGCGACAGCGTCACGCTGAACCCGCCTGTGAACCTAAGGTTAGTGCACAAGCGGGCTTCGCAAGAACAAACTGCAGAGGGTCTAGCGGAGCTACAGGCAATTGAATCCTTATTAGAGGGAATGATCCAGAGCGACGGCATGGTTATGTTCGGCAATGACGGTACAGTATTGGGTTACCGAACTATCTTGAAAGTATCTTCAACTGAAGCGAAGATACTCTCTACGACAGGAGGAGCTCGTCGAAAAGCATTTGAAACGATGAAGATGCGCGTGCCTAATGTATTCCAAGCCGTCTTCTTTCGCTCTCAAGATGGCGATACGGCTTGCCTCGGGGGGACAGATGTCGACGACTAAACAGATCGTACCGTGGCGTTCGAGTGAAGCGCTTCAAATCCGAGCTTCATCTCCAGCCACCATTGTGGAGTATGCAGCGACCCAGCTTTCACCACGAGACCGCCGCTCAATTGTTGAGGCATTTCAGGCTGAAAGCTATGAGATGGTAGCCACCTTCATCTGGACGAAGGCCGCATCGGCTTTAAAGCGACAGATCGCCTCGCTCGGAATGGCTTTTGTCGGTGAACTCCTCAATCGACCTGACCTAACTGAGGAATCCGATCCTTCTAGATCACTCTCGGATCATGACGCGATATCGCTGGCGGAAGATCTCGCACTCATTAGCGCAACTCAAGCTCTTCGGTTATCGCATTCACTAGAACTTGTCAGCCATTTCAATAGACTTGATCAGGCTGAAGGCGAATCTGAATACATGGCATCAGAGGAGGCAATTTCACTATTAAAAACTTGCGTATCGAGTATTCTCAGCCAACCGCACTTTGAAGGGGCCGATCGATTCCGTGCTTTCAGAGAGAGTCTAAGCTCAGCGACATTGAAAAGAGAAGATTTCCTCTCCCTTCTGTCATCACCGTATTTCTTTGTCAGAACGACGCTGAGTATCCTGCTCACCCTCGTTAAGTCAGAACGAGGCGCAGCGCAGGAACATGCTATAGGGAACATGGCGTCCGCACTTCCTATAGTTTGGGAGAATCTCAGACAGCCCGAGAAATGGCAGGTTGGGCAAGCCTACGCTCAAGTAACTGCCGATGGAAACAGGGCAGCTTCGAGCGGTCTCCGCGCCGTTCTAATAAAAGTGCATGGATTTGATTTTGTTCCAGAATCCTTGCGCTCCAATTCGTTCACTCAGGCGGCTGCTGCAGTGTTATCGGCTCACTTCGGATGGAACAACTTTTACAATGAGGAACAGCCAATGATGGTACTCGCGAGTATGGGGAGCGCAATACCTCGGCCCGCTTTTGCGAACTGCATGGAAGCGGCCCTTGCAGTTTGGCTGGGCAACCGCTGGGGTTATTCTTTTGGCGCTGAAAGCCAAGCTAACATTATTTTTAGAAGCTTGCGTCAAGAACAATGGGACTACTACCTCAATGAGTGTCTAGTGGGCGATAAAACAATTCTGGATAAATTGGCTGGTGATAATAATCCATGTCAGCGATGGATCACTCTCGCAGACACATATGCATTTGCTAGTAGAACCATCAAAGATAAACAGGTGAGAAAGCTATTGGATGCAACAAGCACCGGGGACTTAGATGATATGCACCGCGCTGCTACTCAAGTTAGGGAGAACCTGCGAAAGTAGTTTTTGGCTAGGCATTCGATTTATCCGCTAAGTCTTGGACCATCCACCTTTGTGCATCGCCCTTACCTGTTTTTATCCGCTGGCATCTTCTCCCGCAGCATTCAATTCGGCTCAACCATTACGTCTTTTGCCGTACTCCCTCTGGCCAAGCGATGACATCCGCAGCGAGCCGAACTTCCCACCTTCCATCAAAGCTGGGCGATGACGTCCTGGATGCTTAGGCCGTCAAGCCATTGGTGCCGGTCGCGTGTGTAGTCGCCGGAGCCTGCGTGGTAGACACGGATGAAACGCGCGAGGCCGTACACGCCGAGTTCACGGTGAAGGATAGCGAGCGCGTGCTTTTCAAACTCGTCGTCGCTCATTCTCTCGATTTTTTCTACGGTCTCTGCCGAAGCCATAATCGCACCTCTTCGAACCAGTCTAATGGATTCGCTACCCTGCTTGCCGAATTTCCGAGTCCACGGGCGGCTTGCCGGATAAATTGTCGTCGGTTGTCAGCAGGACATCGACGCCGGAGTTTCGCTATGGGCAAGATGAAGCGCATCGAAGATTTCGTATCCCGCTTCCGCGAGTAGTCTACCGCGTTGGAGAACCGGATCACTCGGAGAGGCGACAGCGGCGGCATGGGAGAAAAGTGCCAGGGAGTGCGCCCGTTTTACTAGGTCTGGGTTCTGAAGCAGTTCCACTTCGAGCGTTCGACTGGCGATCCATTCGATCCTGCCCAACAGAATGAAGCTGAAGATGTGTTCGATCGCCTTTGCCTCGGCGCGAATTCGAGGCTGGCTTTGATCATCGGACAATCGACTCAAAGCGCAAGCATCCAGATAGACCTTCAATAAGTGCTCCATACGCCACAAGATCTTTCCCTACGGGAAGGAGTGTAGTCCAAGGCGGCTGAAAGAACCCTCCTTTGCCGATTGCAGCCTGAGTGCTCACATTGAATCATCACCACAGTCGAGTGCCTCATCTTCGCGGGTGTTTGCCCCATGCACCTACACCCATCCACCTAACCCTTTGTGGCGTTTCATTCTGAAGCGATAAGAGGAACGTGTGGTTCCCCTCAGTGAAGATGGAAGCGGAATAACGCGCCTCATAACCGCCTCCGACGCTTCGACCACCTCGATGATAATTTCGCTGTGTCTCATGCTTTATTCTTCCGTGAACCTCGAACGATGCTCTGTTGTAGCCGCTCCTGCTTAGCTGGATTGCAGGTGTTGGGCGACTAGGCGGGCGGCTTGCTCGACGATCTCTTCGTCGCTGCCGCAGCCTGCGAGCCACTGCATCGCGGGCTCGCGGCGGAACCAGGTGAGCTGGCGTTTGGCGTAGTTGCGGTGGCCCTGCTGGGCCTGAGCGACGGCCTGTTCCCGGGTAAGTTCGCCGCGCAGCACGGCAGACGCCTCCGCATAGCCGAGTGAGGCAAGCGGGCGGCACTCTGCGCCATAGCGGGCGAGGAGGCGGTCGGTTTCTTCGATCAGGCCGCGGTCGAACATCTCGGATGCGCGCTGATTGATGCGTTCATAGAGACGCTCGCGCGGCGGGTTGAGGCCAAGGTAAAGGATGCGGTAGCCGGTGAGCGCGTCGCGGCCTTGTTGCCACTGGAGGGTGATCGGAGTCCGGCCGCGGGTGCCCGGAGGCCCGGCGGCGGCGAGCGAGACCTCGACGGCTCGAATGGCTTTGGGGACGTCGTTGGCGTGGATGGCCTCGGCCGCTGCGGGGTCGAGACGCCGGAGGATGCGGTGCAGGTAGGCGGAGCCGCGGGTAGTCGCGATAGAACGGAGGCGTTCGCGCTGGCCGGGCTTCGACGCGGGCGCGGGAAAGAGGCCGTGGAGGAGCGCACGCAGGTAAAGGCCGCTACCGCCGGCGACGATGGGCAGTTGGCAGGCCATCCCGGCGGTGTCGCGGGCAATGACCGAGTGGTCGCCGGCGTTGACGAAGTTGTCGCGGCCTTGCACCGGGTTGCCGCGGGACTCGGCGGAGGAACTGGTGGACATGCTGCGGGCGTTCTCCGAGATGCTGCGGGCGTTCTCCGAAATGCCGCGGGCGCTGATGCCGGCCAGAGCTTCGCGGGCGAGGCGGCTGTAGTCGCCGGCCGTGCACGGCTCGTCGGGCCATGCGATGTCGATCATGTGGTGCGGAATGAGAGCGCGCTCCTCGGGCGTGGGCTTGGCGGTGCCGATCTCCATCTCGCGGTAGACGGCCACGGAGTCGCAGCTGACGATCTCGCCGGAGAACTGCTCAGCAAGCCGCATGGCGAGGATGCTTTTGCCGCTCGCGGTCGGGCCTGCGATGACGACCAGGGGCTTGTCTGTCATCGTCCGCTCCGCCGCTGTTACCACAGATGCCACCACCCTGGAGGCAGCTCACGGCGGATGTGTTCACGGAAGAAGCTAAGCAGCAGGACCGCGATGGCGAGCAGGAGCAGGCCACGGATCTGGCGGCGGCGTTCCATCTGCCGCTCGGTTGCGTGCGTTGGGCGTTCGGGTTTGGGATGGGAGTTCAAGAGAGTGGCCGGGAGCAGAAGTCAACGGCTAAGGCGGTTCAATGGCGAGTGAGCCCACAGAGAAGGACAACAGCAGATCCCCTGCGGGGATGACAACAAGAAAGGCAAGTGCAGAAGCAACAGCAAGTGCAAGGAGAACGGCAGATACCATGCGGCGATGACAAGAAAAGCAAACGCAATGCAACAGCAAGTGCTGGGAGAACGGTAGATTCCCTGCGGGGATGACAAGAAAGGCAAATGCAGAAGCTACAGCAAGTGCAAGGAGAACGGCAGATACCATGCGAGTTGACAACAGAGAGGCAAGGCGCGAGAGCAATGCGGTTCTATTGCGAGCCCGGCATGGGCTTGTTGGTTAGGAAGTCGATGCGTAATTCGAGATTCGGCCCGGTAAAGCTTGCCGGCAGCGGCGGAAACTGGCCGACGCCGGTGATGCCTCCCCAGCACGCGCGGTCGATGGCGGTGTCCTGGCTTGATCCGTCAAGATGCATCGCGCCGATAGTGCCGTCGGGCAGGATGGTGAAGCGGATCAGGGTCTCGCCTGCCTTGTTGAGCGGCGGCCGGGCCTCTTCGGGGATCTGCGGAATCCAGGTGCGTTTGATGTCGCTCAAGATGCGGCGCAGATAGGGGCCGAAGTCGACACCCTGCGTATCGGTAAGAACCTCGACGCCGGTGTTCAGTCCCTGATGAGCAAGCGGCGCGTTCTGTCCATAGTCGCCTCCGGTGCCGTGATCACGGGCGGCACTCTGCGCGGCCTGACGAACAGTATCGCCGGCGGTCTGGTTTGGGTTGCCGAAGTTGGGCCGCGTGGGAGCAGGCTTGGGCGCCTCCACCAGAGCCTGCTGCGCGGGTTGCGGCGCGGGCGGCGGAGGCGGTTGCGCGCGGGGTGCGGACTGTGCCGGGGCGGCTTCGGTTGGCGCAGCTTGCGCAGCGGGCGCGGGGGCAGCAGGCGTGCCGGCGCGCCGCATCGCCTGGAGCTCGGCCAGCGTCTTCTTGTCGAGAATCGGGTGCGCCGACTGCTGCACGTGGTTCTGGTCGCTGAGTGTCTTCGTGGGCTTCGGCGTCAGCTTCGAGAGGTCTTTCGGCACGTCCAGAAAGGTGAGCTGGCGATCGCGCTCCTTGAGAACATCCGCGGGACTGATGAGGCGAGGCTGGTGAAACAGAACGCGCGGACCATAGAAGAGGAACCACGCGATCGCCAAGTAGATCAGGAACGAGATGTAGATCGATTCGCGGAAGCGGGCTCGCGCGCGCTCATCATCGAGCGAATCGAGCAGGTGGATCAGCTCATGCTCTTCCAGCTCGCCGTAGCGGCCGGTGCGCACCTTGACAGGCGGGTTGGGCGGCGCGGCGTTGGGCGGTGTCTGGAGAGAGGGCATGAGGGATATGGGGTGTGACGTCTAAGCCACTCTAAAGTTTCGCTCCTGGATATTTGCTCCTGGATATTTGCTCCCGAATATTCGCTCCATGGGATATCCCTTCTTGGGATAGATGCCGATTCAGGGTCGTGTATCCCGGAGCGCATAGACTCAGTAATTTTCTCATCTTTATGGCGCAAGTTCGCGGAAAGATAGCGACACCAGATGGTTTAGGCAGGGATGACACGTTTGTGGGATAGCCCACGCACCCTCCGTTTGCTCGCGAGTCGCGCGAGGTGCGTGGTTGTGCGGAACCCGGCGAAGGCTCGTAGACTGGAGGGGTGACTGCACAATTTGGTTCCGCTACTCGAGCGGCGGTACTCACCATCAGCGACCGGTGCTCTCGCGGCGAGCAGGCAGACCTCTCCGGCCCGGCGGTTCGCGCGCTGCTCGAGGCTGCCGGCTTATCTGAAATTGATGCGGAGACGCTGCCCGATGATCTCGACCGAATTGCGGCAGCGCTTCGACGGCACGCTCGGCACGCAGCCCTGATCGTGACCACCGGCGGCACCGGACTCGCCGCCCGGGATGTCACCCCGGAGGCCACCCGGCTGGTCTCGGAGCGGCTGGTCGAGGGCCTGGCCGAACGCATGCGCGCCGATGGCCTGCGGCACACTCCACTTGCGCCCTTGAGCCGCGCCGTCTGCGGAACGCTCGGGCAAACGCTGATCGTCAACCTGCCGGGCAGCCCGGCCGGCGCAGAGAGCTCGCTTGCGGCTATTCTGCCTGTGCTTCCACACGCGGTCGACCTGCTGGCGGGAAGAACCCACCATGAGCCTTCCGCTCCGTCTCAGACTCACGCCGCATCGCCGCGCCTATCCGGGAGCGACACAGCCGAAGCAGCCGCCACGGCCGCATCGAGCGATCCCGAGGCGCAGTCGTGAGGATGCTTGCGGCAGCGCTGCCCTGGAAGAAGATCGGGATCGGACTGCTCAAGGCCAACGCGTGGCTGCTCGCTGCCCTCAAACCGCTCGGCGCTCTCGGCCTGCTTATCATCGCGGCGCTCGACGCATCCTCGATCCCCATGCCGCTCGACGCTATTGTGGTCGAGTACGTCGTCCGCGACCATGCACGCTTCCTCCTCTACTGCTTTGCGGCCGCCGTGGGCGCGGCTGCCGGAGGTCTGCTCCCGTACTATCTCGGCCGCGCCGGGGGAGAGCTGTTTCTGCTCAAACGCATCAACCGCGCTCGGTATGAAAAGCTGCGCGACCGCTTCGAGAAGCAGGAGTTCCTCGCCATCATGATCCCCGCCATGATGCCTCCGCCGTTCCCGGTGAAGGTGTTCGAGCTCGCCGCCGGCGTCTTCGAGATGAAGCCGCTCTGGTTCTTCTCCGCCGTCCTCGCGGGCCGTCTCATTCGCTTCGCCACGGTCTCGATCATCATCATGGTCTACGGTCCGGCCATCTTCCGCTCCATGCTGCGGACGCTGCATCATCATCAGGAACTGACGCTGATCCTGGCTTGCACGCTCGTTCTGGCAATTCTCGCCTACATTGTGCGCAGAGTCTTTGACCGCAGGCGCGGCACTCCGCTGCCGGTCGAAGAGCTGTAAGCTCGTCAACGAGCCGTGCCGAAGCAGAACGCGTTCTTGCCGGAGCTACGCTTCCAACCGTTGCGTCAATCGAAGAATGGCCCCTGCGGCCGCGAGCTTCACGGACGGGAACCGGAATGGCTTCAGGGTCTGGGGACGTGCGCTAGCTTGCTTTGTGGTGATGGAGCGCGGCGCGAACCTTGTCGACGTGAGTGCCGTGCGCGCGGATGGCTTCGTGGAGCTGATCGCCGGTGACGCCGAACTCCTTGGCCCAGTAGTGAATGTCGGAGGAGATTTTTGGATTGATCTCTTTGGGATCGTGGGGGCCCTTGGTATGTTCTTCGTGGAGGGCATGTGGTTCATGGCTCTTCGGTGCGTCGTGGTGCTCGGACATGGTTTGATCTCCCCGTTTCTTCTCTTAAGGTGGATGAGAATGGCCGGGGCGAGGATGTACTCCCCCGGAGCGGATCTAGTGCTTAAGAGTTGAAAGACGGGTATCTTGTGGCCTTCGGTACTTGAAGAACCATCCGGCCGAGGCGGTCGAGATGAAACCAAAACCAAAGAGAAGAATTATCGTAATCAGAACTCCCAGAGCGATCGTAAGCATGCTGCCTCCCTGGTCTTCAGCTGTTCTGCGTCCGGGCGGACGATCCGGACAGCACTCAGGAATGACCGTCAAAACACTGAACTCTGCAGAGATCACACTACGCTTGTCTGCTCACAACTAAATACCACAAAGGGGGCAGGTAGTTGCGCATGGAGCCGGCCCGTCGAACAGATTAACCTTCTCGTCATCCTGTGTTCATTGCCGGCCGGTACGGTAGGCGAGTGTCGCGCCTCAGCTCTTATGCTGCAGGCTAAATCGACTTCACAGGAGAACGAAATGCTTTCACTTTCCCGGATGCTTCGTAAAACGGCTGCGGCTGTGATGCTCGCCACCGTCGCGACTACGCCCATGTTCGCGCAGGATCGGAACAACCGCGATTGGGAGGATCACGACGGGCACCGCATCCGCCACGTCTTTGTGATCGTGCTCGAGAACGAGGGCTACGACACGACCTTCGGTCCAAGCTCGAAGGCGCCCTATCTCTCGCAGACTCTGGTCTCCAAAGGCGTGCTGCTCTCGCAGTACTACGGCACCGGCCACGTAAGCCTCGACAACTACATGTCGATGATCAGCGGCCAGTCCGGCACGCTTGCGACCCACTCCGACTGCCAGACCTACGCGGACTTCGTGCAGACCGGCATCACGCCCGATGGTCAGGCGACCGGCACCGGCTGCGTCTACCCGGCCACGATCAAAACCCTGCCCGACCAGATGACCGCCGTCGGCAAGACCTGGCGCGGCTACATGGGCGATATGGGAAACGATCCTTCGCGCGAGTCGGCGACCTGCGGACATCCGCAACTGAACACCCCCGACCTGACGCAAATTGCCGAGAAGCCTTCGGCAACGGTTCCGCAGGGTGACCAGTATGCGACGCGGCACGATCCCTTTGTCTATTTTCACTCTATTGTCGACTCGCCCGACTGCGAACGAAACGTGGTCAATCTGAACCAGCTCACGCAGGACCTGAAGTCGGAGGGGACGACGCCAAACCTGACGTTCATCACCCCGAACCTCTGCGACGACGGCCACGATGCGCCCTGCGTTACCGGCCAGCCCGGCGGCCTGGTCTCTGCCGACGCCTTCCTGCAGAAGTGGGTGCCCATCATCACGAATTCACCCGCATACAAGGAAGACGGCCTGCTCGTGATCACCTTTGACGAGGGCGGCTATACGGTGAGCAAGAGCTCCTCCGGCAGCACCGTCATCACCTTCCCCGGCCAGTATTGCTGCAACGAGCAGCCCGGTCCGAACGCCGCCACCTTTCCCCAGTCCACCAACCTCGGCGCGTTCACGCTCGTCTACGGCAACTACGGCGGCGACCGCACGGGCACGGTGCTGCTGTCTCCCTTCCTGAAGGCGAGCACGGTCTCCGAAATTCCCTACAACCACTACTCGCTGCTGAAGACACTCGAAGACATCTTCGAGACCAGAGGCTATCTCGGCTACGCGGGAGCTCCCGGCCTCCATGGCCTCTTCGGCTGCGTCAACTCCGACATCCAAACCAGAACCGGCGACCAGTTCGCCGCCTGCCGCCAGAACTAGGCAGGTTGTTTGTGCATGGCCTGGGTGAACTCGCATCTTTCGGGTCCATCCAGGCTATTTTTTTTGCTGAGGACACCGCACCCTGCGCCTATACCGTCGGCAGTGGCTCTGTGCCGCGCCCCCCGGGTGACTCAGCCTTTGACCATCGGTCGCAAATGTCGGCTTGGCCGTGAGGGTGATAAATTCCTCGTCGCTCTGCGGGCGGAAGAATGTATGCTGACAGCGATCCATGTACACCAAGCTGCGCTCTTCGAGGAGTTCCCGCTTGCACGTCCTGTTTGCCATCCCTGCTCGGCCACTGCGCCTCGTCGTGTGTTTGTTCCTGCTCACCTGCCTCGCTGGATCAGCCTACGCCGTAGGCTGCAAGATCACACCGGCGGTCCCTGCCACCGAGGCGGAGATGGCCTACTTCCACGGCGACTACGACCGCGCCGCAAACCTCTTCGGCCAGCAGCTCCATAAGACACCTCAGGATCCCCAAGTCATCGCGGGCCTCGCGCAGGTGTTACGGCAGCAGCAGAAGCTGAAAGAGTCGGAGGCGCTCCTTCGCACCGGCATCGCCGCTATGCCGGATTCTGTCATTCTTCTCACCGCCCTCGCCCAGACCCAATACCGGGAGGGCAGTCCATCGCTGGCGGCCGCCACCGCGGATACAGCCGAGAAGCTCGATCCTTGTTATTCAAGGCTGCACGCGTTCATCGCGCAACTGCTCTCGATCAATTCCAACTATGCAGCGGCCTCGCACGAGTGGAAGATCGCTCACCTGCTCGAACCGAGCGCGAGCAACTACTTCAGTTCCTGGCTCAATACCCTGCCGCTCACAGAACGTATCTCCGCGGTCGAAGCGTACCTCGCTTCCGCGACCGAAGACTCCCCGGAGAGAACAACCCAGTGGCAAAAGTACCTCTCCGGTCTGAAACAAGCAGCCGCCGAACCGCAAAAGGCATGCCGGTTGGTCTCGCCCGCCGGTTCCACCAGCGTCGACTTCATCCGAATCATGCGCGACGCGATGCACATGGAAGCGTTCGGCCTGCCCGTCAAATTCAATGGCCGCGAGGCACACCTGCAGATCGACACCGGCGCCTCCGGCCTTGTAGTCACCCGCGCCGTGGCCGATCGCGCAGGGCTGAAACGATCCGCTGTCGAAACCGTCAGCGGCATCGGCAGCGAGGGAGCGCGGGCCGCCTACACCGCCTATGCCGACGACATCAAGATAGGCGCGCTCGAGTTCCGGGACTGCCAGGTCGACGTCATCGAAAAACGCAGCGCGTTGGACACCGACGGTCTCATCGGCACCGACGTCTTCTCCCGCTTCGTCGTCACTCTCGATTATCCCGTGCGCAAGCTCATCCTTGGCCCCCTGCCTCCGCGCCCCGGCGACACCGCTGCGCCGACCCCTGCTCTCGATACGGCGGCCTCCGCCAGCGACAACCAGTCTCCTTCGAGCGAAGCCCCCGGATCGGCCGCACCCGACAACCTCCTCTCCCGCGGTCCGCACGATCGCTACATCGCCCCCGAGATGAAAGGCTGGACCCGCATCTACCGCATCGGCCACAACCTCATCGTCCCCGCGGCTCTCAACAATACAAGCCAGAAGCTCTTCATTCTCGACACTGGTGCCTTTACCACCTCCATCTCGCCAAGCGCTGCCGCCGAGGTCACCAAGGTCCACTCCGACGACGTCAACCAGATCAAGGGAATCAGCGGCAAGGTGGACCGGGTCTACTACGCTGACAAGATCAACTTCAAATTCGCCGGCCTGTCCCAGGACATCGAGGACGTCGTCTCCTTCGACACCTCGCAACACAGCAAGGATCTCGGCCTGGACATCTCGGGCTTTATCGGCTTCACCGCCCTGGCC
Source organism: Edaphobacter sp. (assembly GCA_965277545.1). Taxonomy (GTDB): domain Bacteria; phylum Acidobacteriota; class Terriglobia; order Terriglobales; family Acidobacteriaceae; genus Edaphobacter. The sequence continues at coordinate 1,733,856 of OZ255826.1, read as the reverse complement.
CAGACCACAATGAGCATCGACTATCGCGACGGGCTGGTAAATTTCTCTTTCGACCCTCATCGCGGCTACAGCACGGTTCCCTATCGCTAGGCCCTTCCGCCTTCAAGAGGACGATCGTCGCGAGCGTCCAGGCAAACGAAGAACCGCTACGAAGGCTGCACCACCAGATCGTCCGCCAGCCGAAAGCGCACGATCGACTCCGCCGGGATCTCGATGTCGCGGTTGCCGGTCAGGCCGCCCACAGCCGCACCCGCACCTCCTCCGGCCAGGCCGCCCACCAGCAGTCCGACGCCACCGGTCGCCACTCCGCCCACCAGCATGCCCAGTCCGGCGCCCCCGCCGATGAACGCCGCCGAGCGTTTGCCCTTGCCTTTTTTGGTGCGCGTGTAGTCCGCTGTATCCAGCCGATACCGGTTGCCGTTCAAGGTCAGCGAGGTCAGGCGCAGCTCGAGAATCGAGGCGCCCTTGAAGTGGCCCCGGCGATGCGCCTCCGCCACCACCCCACCCACCGGCGCGCCGCGTGGAATCACCACCTGATTGTTGGCGCCCGCCACCGGCTGGTCCACCTCACCGTCAAACCGGTCGCCCGCGCGGCTGGTCTTTACGCTGATGTGTTGGTTGATCCGGATCGTCAATACGGTTCCGGCGGGAACACTCACGTCGGCCGGCCGCACCGCGGACACGCCGCCAGCGGCAGGCGCTCCCGGCGCCTGGTTTGCCCCGTACCCGGCTCCATACCCTTGCCCGTTTGCCCCCGGCGGACCGGGTCCATCGCCCGCGCCATACCCAGGACTGGCGTTTGCCGCCTGCGCGGGAGCACCCGGCGCCACGGCCGGAGTTCCCGGTGCTACAGCCGGCGTGCCTGCTGCAACCGGCGCCGCGCCAGGAGCCACTCCCTGCGGCGGAGTCACCGTCGTGATTACGGCCTCGGCCGTCTGTCCCGGCGCGGGAGGCTGCACCGTTGTCGTGGTCACCGTCCCATCCTTGGCGACGGTCGAGAACTGCTGCGCCTGCCCGGTCGCGGCGGCCTGCTTCTTCGCCGCATCGAGCGCGGCATCCTCCTTCGACTTGCACCCGGGCAGCATCGCCAGCGTGAGCATCATCGCAGCCGCAGCTATTCCTCTAGCTTCGAATCTCATCGCTCTCCTCGTTGTTTCTATGCATCTTCCTGCAGAGTCTCTCGAAGAGTACCGCAGATCCGGGCCGATCTTGCATAGATTTGCTGTCACGCGGTCCTACGGCATACCACGAACGTGGCATGCCAATTGCGCGACTGCTCCACGTGGAACAACTTCATGCGCCACGATTGTTCCACGTGGAACAATTTGGGCTCTCCGATTGTTCCACGTGGAACATTTTGCTGAAGACATCCCGTACATCGGGGAGCTCACTGCCGGATCACTGAGTACACCGGGTCGTACGGCTTAGCTCAAAGGCCGCGAGCGCTACGAAGACTCTCCTTTCACCGCAGAGAACCCGCACCGGCCGCTCGATCGAGCAACACGCGGTAAATTGGCTCCGGCGGGAAGACGGGTTTAACATAGAACGATGACCACCGCCGCCGCACGTCCGCAGCTTGCCCACCTCACCGCTCAGCTCGACGAACTCCGCGAGCGCGGCACCTTCTTCAAGCTGCGCGTGCTCGACGACCAGCAGGCTCCGGTCTGCACCTACGACGGCAGGCGCGTCATCAATCTCGCCTCCAACAACTATCTCGGTCTCTGCAACGACCCGCGCCTCGAAGAGGCCGCCATCGCCGCCACCCGCAAATATGGCGCAGGGTCAGGCGCCGTCCGCACCATCGCCGGCACCATGCACATTCACATAGAGCTCGAAGAGAAGATCGCCGTCTTCAAGGGCGTCGAAGCCTGCGTCGTCTTTCAATCCGGCTTTACCGCGAACGCAGGCACCGTGTCGAGCATCCTCGGCAAGGACGACTTCATCCTGTCGGACGAGCTCAACCACGCCAGCATCATCGACGGCGCCCGCCTCTCCCGCGCGAAGATCAAGGTCTTCCGCCACAAGGACGCCGCACACTGCGAAGAGCTCCTGCAGGAGATCCAGCACGAGCCCGGCCGCAAGCTCGTGATCACCGACGGTGTCTTTTCGATGGACGGCGATATCGGCCCCGTCGATAAGCTCGCGCACCTCGCAGAAAAATACGGCGCCATCATGATGGTCGACGACGCCCATGCCTCCGGCGTTCTCGGCCGCAACGGACGCGGCTCCGTCGACCACTTCCACATGACCGACAAAGTCGACGTCCAGGTGGGAACGCTGTCGAAGGCCATCGGCTCGCTCGGCGGCTATGTCTGCGGCAGCCGCGACCTGATCGACTATCTCTACCATCGCGCGCGGCCGTTCCTCTTCTCCACCTCGCATCCACCCTCGGTCGCCGCCACCTGCATCGCGGCCTTCGACATCCTGGAAAGTGAGCCGGAACGCATCCAGCGTCTCTGGGACAACACCTGGTACTTCAAGCAGCAGCTCGCGAGCGCGGGCTTCGACGTAGGCGGCAACTCCACGCCGAAGAGCGAAACGCCCATCACGCCCATCCTCATCGGCGACGGCCGCAAGACGATGGACTTCTCCCGCGCGCTCTTCGACGCAGGGGTCATGGCCACCGGCATCGCCTTTCCTACCGTGCCCGAAGGCAAGGCCCGCGTCCGCACCATCATGACCAGCGAACACACTCGCGAGCAGATCGATCAGGCTCTCGATGTATTTACTTCCGTTGCCAGGAAGATGGGTGTCCTGCAAGCGTGACGGTACGGAAAGGAATCTCTTCGCGCCTTACTCCAAACTCGAAAGAGGAATCTCTGCCAGCGCGACATATACTCAGTCCGGCCGCGCGGCGGTCGACACCGGAGTCTGGCCTACGGGCGTCACGATCTTGGCGGACAGGTCCGGCAGCGGAAGATGCTTTTTGCGAAAATGCCTTGAGATGTCCGGATAGAATTCAATCAGCAGCGCGCCGAACGTGCCCTCCGCTGTGACCAGTAAACCCTGCTCGATCGTCAGTCCAAAGCCCCGGTCCGCTGCCGGGTAGTAGAGATTGGAGATGCCGCCCGCCGCAAGGTTGCCGAGCACATTCGAGATGTTCGGCTGCCACTTGCCGTTGTCTCCCTTACAAATTACCGTGGTGCTGATCGAATAGAGAAATCGCTTTTTGATCGGTCCCTTGCCCATGCGGTAATAGCGTGAGTCTTGGTGCAGCAGTATCGGAAACACGCCGTTGCCAAGAATCGTTCCGTCGAACTGGTCGGTGAACGATGCGCCGAAACGCTTGCCGTAGGCTCCCCAGCCCTGCTGGTAGCCTTCCGCCGTATACTGCACCGGGTTTGTACCGGGAATGGGATTGTAGCTGGAGTGCGAGTTCTCGGCCTGTCCGATGGCTGAGGTAATCAGCGCCAGCCCAAACTGATAGGGATCGACAGCGCTCCGGAAAGCAGCCCGCATCTTCTGTCCCGGCGTCAATGGCAGGTTGTTGCCATCGAGCACCGCATTGAAGTTCGGCACGACTACACCGATGCGTTGGTGCAGCTCGCGTTGCAGCTCCTCTTCCGAAGCCCGCCTCTTCTCCTCATCGGTCATGGGCTTCTTCCCCGTATCGGTCTGTCCGGACGAGGCCGGCGGCGGCGCGGGGGTGGTTTGCGGCTGTGGCGCCTGGTCCTGATCCAGTGTGGAAGAGCTGTCCCTAACGGACTGCGCGCTGCCCGCCGGGATTTGCGGCGCCGGCGCATCCGGCAACATCAACGGCACCGGATCGAGCCGCTGCGAAGACAGCGCTGGAGCTGCGAGTCCGAGCATCATCATGCTGGCAGCCGAAAGCAGAACATGTCGGGAAAAGACGATCACAGTTCAAGCTTACTTGATTGCCTCGATAATTCCGATTGCTTTGCCGCGACGCATAATTTGAAACTAGTTGCTTGAATCGGCGTCTGTGCTTGATTGCAACAAATCAAAGCTACTCCATACTCGCGACGACTTATCGTCGCGAAGCGAGCCTTCCGCGACGCCAAACAAGCCGGTCTCGCTCCAAGTCCGCATGAACAGCAAAGGCGGCAGAGGATGAAGTCTGCCGCCTTTGAAGATCACTCTACTGCCGTTCTCGCACCGGGATTACGGATACACAATCACCGGCTCAAGCGTATCCGGGTCGGTAGCATTCGACACATTGCCCGTGTTATTGACCACATGGGTAATCTGCCCTGTGCCCGCTGTCGAGAGGAACACTGTGCCCGCATCGTGAATCGACACGCCGGCCGCATTCGGCACCGTGATCGCGTTGTCTTCGGTGATGTAAACGCCGAGGTCGAAGAACGAGTAGATGCCCATCCCATACGCCTGGTGCGTCGAGACATCCTTCGCCACAACGTAGGAAGGATAGCCATTCGCGTTTCCATCCATCCATGCCGCCTGGCTCGGCGGATCGTACGGCAGCTCGCTCTGGTAGAAGATCGTCTCGCCGCCATTGCCGTTCCACTGCACCTGCGACTTCTGGTAGTGCTCCACTGCCAGGCCAGTCGCGAGCACATTGTTGCCGTTCACCACCAGGCCGTGATCGGCGACGTTCGTCGTCCAGCCCGCGCCAGCGCCGTGATCCGCGCGCCATGCCCAGATGTCGTCGAGAATGACATCGTTGCTGTTGACCACAATACTGTTGAGCGCGCTGCCCGCGGTCGCTCCGCCGATGCGCAGAAACACGTCGCTCACTGAGACCGGATTGCTCTTGTGCTGCGGCCCAGACTCCCCAGCCTCCTCATTGCCGATCTGCAACAGCACCGGCGAGGTGATCGGACCGGCGTCAATGAGCAGCCCGGCGATCTCGACGCCGTCGACGTCAGCCACTGTCATCGCCGCTGAGCCAGTCTGCGGAACCAGCGTGGCGTAGCCCATGCCGAGCACGATCGTATCCGGCCGCGTCACGCGAATGGTGTCGTTGAGCTGGTAGATACCCGGAGTCAGGATCAGGTTCATGCCCGAGCGGAGCGCCTGATTGATCTCCTGCACCGGCGTCGTCGGCTTCGCAATCAGGAACTTCGTGATCGAAAGCGAACGTCCCGGAGTTGTGCCCGTGTACCACGTCGTCCCTGCCGTGTTGCGCTGCAGCGACGGCGCGAAGACGTTGTAGTTGCCTTTCTCATCCACATAGAGGAAAGGTTTCTCGCGGCTTGCCGGAGTGGTCGCCAGCGTGGTGTAAGGCGGAGTGGGGTAGGACTGCGCCGGAGCACCCTGCACGCCCGAGAAAACCATATTCCACACCGAGCCGGACCAGGATCCGTAGACGCTGTTGCGCGAATACCACTGCTGCTGCGAGCAGGAGTTCACGTTGCCCGACACGACCAAGTCCGCGATGAAGCCGCCCGAAGCGAATCCGCAGTAGGAGTTCACCAGCTCAAGGCCGCCGTTGATCTGCAGCCTGCGCAGCGGAGCACCTTGCGAGACGCCCCACTGCAGCGTGTTCGCGGGAGCGTTCTGCGTGGTGTCGGTCACCACGTTGAAGGCCATGTTCTCCATCGAGCGCCAGAAGACGTCGGTGAGGTTCGCCTGCGGCCAGGTGGGTGTGCCGTACACGGGTACGCCGAAGTTCGGAGTCAGGAAGCCCGTGATCGTGACTGTGCTCGGCGTCTCGCCAAGCCCGGCAATCTGCTCGTAGTAGCCCACGGGAGCCTGCACGTTGTAGGCGCCCGGCTTGAACAGCACCGCATACCGGTTGGTGCCGAACTGCGGTTCATTGGAAAGCGCAGTCAGCGCGGTCGTGATCTGAGCCGAGGTCATGCTCTGATCGATGATCGTGACATTGTGACCAAAGTCCGGGGCGTTCTTTGCTGTGGTTTTTTGAGCCATCGCTGCGGAGGTTAACACCCCGCCTCCGGCAAGCACTGCGCTCAACATCAAGGCAGGACGAGTCCATCGGTCGGACAATAGTTTGGTGATCGGATTATGCAAGGGAATCTCCTGTAGGCTAACGCTTGTCTTGCGGCTGTTTCTGGTGCCGCCGAATACTAAGCCGGGGTCTTCGAGCTTGTCAATCGGGTGTAGGCCGGAAGTTTCTTGACGCAGAAGTTCCCTCGTTTTATGTTGAACTTGTCCCTAGCGAGGCCAATCCAACGCTTCTACCCACACCACAATCAGTTCGCGCTGCCAAAGGCTTGGACCCCAGGACCATCCTGCTCGAAGCATGGAGCAGATTTCCCAGGGTGTGTACGTCTTTGTCTCTCTTGTTTGTCATTCCGCGACGAAGCGGAGAAATCTGCTGTTCGCCCGCTACACACCACCAGGTAATTTGCCATAGGAATTTTGCTCTAAGCTCGAGAGACATTTTCCATGGTCCGTCGAATTCCTTCGCTGTAGCCAACGACCTCTGAATAGCCAAGCTCATCGCGGATGTTTCGCGTGTCGTATACCAGCTCCTGCTGAAAGTCGTAGGAGTCGGAATCATCCGTAGCCAGATCCGAGGCAGGAAGATGCCTAAGCCTCTCTCTCACCGTAGGCGTCCGGAGTTCGCCGGCGAGGAAGACTTTGCCAACCGCTTTCGTGTGGCAAGCCGCCAAAACTATTGCCGCTGAAACGTTTTCTACATACCCGTGTGTCCATCGCCACTCTGGATGGTTTCGAAAGCGATGGACGGTGGCAAAATCAGCATTGTTTCCAGGCCCGTATACCTTAGGCAAACGAACTACGGTTCCCGGCAGGGCAGCATCGCAAAGAACCGCGTTCTCTACGGAAATCTTGTCGTAGTCGTAAAGCGTATCGCTTCGAGAACTTGCCCGGCTTCGATACGGATAGAGCTTTGTCCTTAGCGGAGAGTCTTCTCGCAGCGGCGAAGGCTCCGGTACTCCGGGTTCGAGTCTTGTGAACCGTGCATACGCAAGATAAACATCTCCGCTGCTTACGGCTACCATGCGCCCCGCATTCCCACCGAACGTCTTCATCGCCAGCTGAGCATCGTTCTCATTCATCGCAATCATATGAATCACAGCATCCGCAGCGAATCGAAGTGTTTCGTCCGGGAAAACTTCGATCGAGGCGGAACTCACTTCACGATGCACATGCAGAACACCTTCGGGAAGACTCGCTTTCGTCTGGCCGCGATGGAAGACACATACTGTGTGGCCTGCCTCCACCAGTTGACGCGAGACGTGCGATCCAATAAAACCAGTCCCGCCAATGACTAAAACCCGCATACGAAAAGCATACTGCCGTCTCTTCCTAGCTACACTTCACTTGCACTTCGCAGGGCATGATGTGAACCCCTGCAATCCGCCGGGTTCCCATGTTCGGATTATTTTGGACGTGGGTCCGGATCCGATTGATCCCTGCATCGGAGGCAAAAATGCTATGCCCGGAAAACAACCCGCCCTTCGCAAATCGTGAACGCAACCGTACCCAACAGGGTCGCGCCGTCGAAGGGAGTGTTCTTCGACTTCGACCGGCTCTTGCTCGCGTCGAAGCTCCACTGAGCAGATCCGTCGAAGATCACCACGTCGGCAAATCTCCCTACCGCGAGCGATCCTCTGCCCTCCAGCTTCAACAGTCGCGCAGGCTGTGAGCTCATCAGCTCCACCACTCGCGCCACCGGCATCCCCTTCCCCTGGTGCAGCACGCGCAGGGCAAGCCCGAGCGCGGTCTCAAGCCCCGTGACTCCGTTCGGAGCCCGCTCGAACTCCTGCTCCTTTTCAAACAGCGCGTGGGGCGCGTGATCGGTCGCGATGCAATCCACGGTTCCGTCCAGCAGAGCCGCAATCAGCGCGCGACGGTCGTCTTCCATGCGCAGCGGAGGGTTCATCTTCGCATTCGTGTCGTACTCTCCCACAGCCTCGTCGGTCAGGGTGAAATGATGCGGCGCGGCCTCGCAGGTAACGTGCAGGCCGTCTGCCTTCGCCTCGCGAATGGCCTGCAGAGCTCGAGCCGTCGAGACATGCTGCACATGCAGATGGGCCTGCAATCCCTCGGACTGCTTGATGTCCCGCAGCAGCCGGATATCCCGCTCCACCATCCCGGCCTCGGCCTCGACGGTCATTCCGCGCAGCCCCAGCCGGAACGCCACGCGTCCCGCATTCATGCTGCATCCGCCGGTCAGGCGCGTGTCCTCGGCGTGCTGCGACACCGGCACTCCGAGCCCTCCCGCGGCTACCAGCGCCTCGCGCATCACCCGCGACCCGAGCACCGGTTTGCCATCGTCGGTAAAACCCACCGCGCCGGCCCGGCAGAGCTCGTGGTAGTCCGTGATCTCCTCGCCCCGGCTGCCAAAGGTCGCCGCGGGCATGGCAAACAGCTTTACTACCGCGCCTCGCGCCGCATCGAGCATCCATGCGAGCGCTGCCACCGAGTCGTTCACGGGCACCGTGTTCGGCATCGCCACCACAGTGGTGAAGCCGCCAGTTGCGGCCGCTGCCGTGCCCGTAGCAATGGTCTCCTTGTACGTCTGCCCCGGCTCCCGCAGATGCACATGCATATCCACGAGACCCGGCGCGACGATCATACCCTTCGCATCGATCGTCTCCTGCGCCCTGGCATGCTGCAATCCACCCGGCGTCTCGATCGCATGCACGCGTCCATGCCGGAGCAGCAGATCCCGTTCCGCATCTACCCCGCTCGCTGGATCCACCAGCCGGCCGCCCAAAATCATTACGTCACTCATATCGTTACACTTTCAAATCCATACGTGCCCAGGGCTCGGGCCAGCAACGCCATCCTGATCCACAATCCATGCTCGACCTGCTCTTCGATCGCCGACTGCGGCCCATCGGCCACCTCGCCCGCAATCTCCAGCCCGCGAATCATGGGGCCCGGATGCATCACGAGCGCACGCGGCGCTAAGCTACTCAATCTCTCCTCGCTGAGTTGATATTGCGCTACGTAATCGGCAAGATTCAGTTCCAAGTTCACCAGCCGCTCCCGCTGAATGCGAAGCATCATCACCACGTCGGCCCGCCGGAGCGCGGCGTCAAAGTCTCGCTCGATTTCGACTCCCGGTCCCAGGCCGAGCGCGTCCTCCGGCAACAACTCCCTCGGCCCGCACAGCACCACCGTCGCTCCGAACCGCGGCAGCAGCATCGCGTTCGACCGAGCCACGCGGCTGTGCAGGATGTCGCCGGTAATTGCCACCGTACTGCCTGCCAGAGTCTTCTTACCGATTCGTGCGCCCGCCAGGTCAGGCAGCCGGGCCAGCATCGTCCGCAGGTCGAGCAGCGCCTGCGACGGATGTTCATGCATCCCGTCTCCCGCGTTGAGCACCGGCAGCGATGTCATCTTCGCCAGTAGGACCGGCGCACCTGAGTTGGGGTGCCGCAGCACGATGCACTCGGCGCCGAGCGCCCGCAGGGTCAGCCCGGTGTCCTTCAGGCTTTCACCCTTTTCAATCGACGAAGACTTGTCGCTGACCAGCGTCGTCATCGCCCCCAGCGACTTCGCGGCTAGTTCAAAGGACGTTCGCGTCCGCGTGCTCGACTCATAAAACAGCAGCGCCACCCGTCGCCCTGCGAGAAGCTTCACCCGCTCTGCCGCGGGCATTGCCTCCATCCGGTCCGCCGCCGCCAGAATCGCCGCGACCTCCGCCACTGAAAGATCCATGACGGACAGCAACGACCCCACGCGTGTTCCTGAATTCGTCATCGAACTTTATCTTAGAGCCTAACGTCGATGTCCTGCCGGACGGGCCGCCTGTGCGGCGGGCGGTCACTTCGTAACATGTATACCCTGTTGGGTGGCCCTCCCGATGGTTGGGACGAGAGATTCTCGTGCCGACCATCGGGAGGCCCTGTGCAGACTACCCTGCACAGACCGGTATACACACCACGAAGTGGTCGCGCCGCGCGTAGCGGCCCCGTCCGGCAGGACAGGATCTTCTCAGTCCGCTAGCTCGACCAGCAGCACCTGTTCCTGCCCATCCACCTCGTTCAGCTTGACCTCGATGATCTCGCGCTTCGAGGTAGGGATGTTCCGCCCTACGTACGTCGCTTCGATCGGCAGCTCGCGATGTCCGCGATCGATCAGCACCAGCAGCCGCACGCTCTTCGGCCGTCCGTGGTCGAACAGAGCGTCGAGCGCGGCGCGGATGGTTCGGCCGGTGTACAGCACATCGTCCATCAGGATGATGTCCCGTCCATTGACATCAAAGCCGATTGCGCCGGGATTCACCTTTGGCCGCGGCCCGTCGGTCGATAGATCGTCGCGGTAGAAACTGATATCAAGCGTCCCTACATCGACAGGATGTTTCTCAATTTTTTCGAGCATCACGCCGAGCCGCTGCGCCAGTGGAACGCCACGCCGCTTAATTCCGATCAACCCCACGTTGTCACTGCCACCATGCTTTTCGACGATCTCGTGCGCCAGCCGCACCAGCGTACGCTCAATCTCCGAGGCCGACATCAGCCTGCCCTTCTCTTTCAGCTTAGGCATCTGTGCATTCGTCCCATTCATCGCATCGCTCATAGCAATTTCGCTGATGATATCAGCAGCAGGCATGCGATCGAAACCGCAGCGTGTTCCCAGCAGGCAGACGAATCGAGGTCGTACGCTGCATAAGATCCTAAGCGGCAGCACGAAGAGCAGCTAGTGAGCGTCAGTCTTCAGGATCTGCTCGGCGAGAAAGTTCTCTACCTTCGCCTGGTCGTGCAACACCTCGAGGTAGGCGTTTTTGAGCAGCTGCGAGCGTCCGTCGCGAAGCTGCTGACGGATTGCCTGTTGTACGCGCGGATCGCTCAGTTCCCGCTGGCCTGCGGGCTCGCGCGACAGCAGCTTGTAGATGGCGTAGCCGACCGGCTTCTTGGTCGTCGGATCCAGAATGGGGAGAATGTCGGAGATGCCGCCCGCCTTCAGCCTGGTTACGGCCGAAAAAGCCTCGGGGTCCGAATGCAACTGCGACTCGGGCACAAAGCCGATGTCGCCGCCGCTCGGCGCTGTTTCGGGCTGCTCGGAGAAGTTCATCGCGATTGCGCCGAAGTCCTCTCCGCTGTCCAGCCGGTTCTTGAGCGCCTGAATCTTCTTCTTAGCCTCGGCGTCGCTGGTTGCTTTGCTGTTCTGCAGGTTGCCGGGCTGCGCGGAGGGCTGCGCGGTCACGACAATCCTTGACAGGTGATAGTCGGTCTCGATCAGGTTGAACTCCGACTTATGCTGATTGTAGTAGTTCGCAACGTCGGCGTCGGTGACCGTCACCTTCGAGTTGATCTCCTTGTTCAGCAGCTTGTTGATGGTCAGCGTACGGCGCAGATCGTGCTTCACATCGTCGACGGTCGTGTGGTTCGCCTTGAGCCGCTCCTCGAACTGCGCATCGGTGTAGGGCGCCTTCATCTCGGCAAACTTGGCATCCACCTCTTCATTGGTCGCGGTCAGATTCATCTTTGCCGCGCGCTGCTGCACGATCTCCTCATCGATCAGCTCGCGCAGCAGGTTCAGCCGCAGCGAGTCGGCCTGCTCCTGCGATGGCTTCTGCTGCTGGGCGGCTGCGCCAAGCTGTGCCTCGTAGCTCTTCTCCAGTTCCGGCTGAAGAATGGCGTGGCCATTCACGGTAGCGATCACATCGGCATTATGCTGATGCTTGCAGCCTGCGATCGGCAGCAGGGAAAGTGCGAAAAGACATCCGAGCATAAGCGCGGCGGCAGGCGGGAGCCCCCGGGAAGCCGTTAGGAAAGCGGCTGGAGAATCGCAGAAGGACACGCGTCCAGAGGAGTGCGTGTTTCCTGTCCGCGACATCGTCTCATTCTGCATCTTGCGCATCTACATCTCCTGCATCTTCGAATCTAGTGGTCCGGCTTGGCGGCTCGCGGCGCCTGCGCGGGCACCGCGGCGGGCGGCGAGGCTGGCAGGGGAGGAGGCGTCTGGCCGGAGGCGATCAATGCGTTGTCGATGATGCGATAAACATCCTCGATGGGCTCCGCGCCTTCGATCTTCTCGCCGTTGATGAACAGAGTAGGCGTCGCGTCGAGGTTCAACCCCTCGCCGAGCTTGATCGATTCTTTGATCGCCGTCTGGTCCTGTTTGGCGAGACACGCATTCAGCTCCGGGGCATTGAGCTTCTGCCGCGCACCCTCATCGCGGGATAACGAGTCGAGCATATCATTCGCTTTCGCCAGGCTCTTCTCGGTTCCGCCCATCTCGGCGGCGTGCGCGTGAATGTAATCGACAAGATTCCAATAGCCGGTGGGACTCTGTGCGGCGACGCAGTTCGTGTCGACCGCAGCGCGCATGGCCCAAGGATGCATGTCGAGAGGAAAATCGCGATAGACGATGTGAACCCGGTTCTTATAACGATCCAGCAGTGCCGGGAACAGTTCGGCATGCATCTTCGCGCAGTACGGGCATTCCAGGTCGTCGAAGCTGACAATCAGCACCGGCGCACTGGCGGGGCCTCCGCGAGCCGGGCGTCCGTCTCCGCTCACCAAAGTTTTGGGATCCTTGCTGATATCGAACTTGCTGAACTGCGCGAGCGTCTTGCCGTCGGTCGACAGCAGAAAGGGCGATTGCTTCATCTGCCCTTCGCCACGGAACGTCACCAGGATCTGGTCGTAGCCTGGCGTATCGCTCTTCGTACGAGGACCCACTTCGATGTCGTAGTCGGCTGGAACCCTCGATCGCGAACGGATCAGCACCTCGACGCGACGCGCAAGCTCGGGCGAGAGCGTTCCGGATGCACCTGAAGGAGCCTGCGCGTGACACCCTGCGGCTGCGAACATCAGGGCAAAGATCAGGACTCGGAAGGGCTTTGCGGCGATCAACACAATTCCTCGATTATCTCACGCAAGAGTGTCCTGCCGGACGGGCCCGCTGCGCAGGCGGGTCGTCTGACAGGACATGATTTCTTAGAACAGACTCTCGGCCCGGCGCAGATTTCCTGCGGTCCCAATGTTCAGCAGGGTGAAGTTGAACCGCTCGACGGTCTCGTTGCGCACCGCGCCCAGTTCGTACTTGCGAACCTCCACGTTAAACCCGCAGCAGTTCCAGTTGTACGAGGCCTGCAGGCCGCCATACTGCACCAGGCCCGAGTTGGTGGCGTTCAGATCCAGACCGGCATTCGCCGCCACCCCGAGGCCCGCCTTGGTCGGCGAGCCATAGCCGAGCAACAGCCGCAATTGGTCAAAGTTCGAGACGGCCGAGGTCACTCCCTCGGTGTAGAACCTGCCTGGAGCGTTGAGCCGGGCATAGCTCAATCCGCCAAACAGATTGCCTTCATGCACGTCGAGAAACAGGTTATTCGCCGTGAACTTCTTAGCTCCGGTGTCGAGATCGAAGTCCCACTCCACGTCGAGATGCGATGAGGTCCTCACGCGCAGCCGCGACACCAGCGGCGAGATCGCACGCGGCTCGGTGAGAAAGGCGATCCCGGAAAAATCCAACGTCGTGGAGAAGATGTTTCGCCGCCCATCCACGACCGCGCCGCCGAAGTTCTGGTTGAAGAAGTGCTTCTGCGACAGCCTCCAACTGATCCACTCCCGGCTGCCGCACTCTGGCGCGTCTTTCCCGTCGTCGTGGTCTGCTGCCGGTCCCGGAGCCTCATGGCGATCCTCGTCCAGGTTGGCATTCGACCGCGCCTTGCCTGGTTCCCGGCACTCGCGCGTCTTCAGCGGCCGCAGGAACAGTCGCTGCGTTACCCCATACTCAAGCTCATTTGTGTCGCTCACAATGTCGACGCCGTCGAAGCGCAGCACGCTCAGAAAGTTATTCACGCCGCCTACATATCGATACGTAAACTCCGGCTCGATCGTGTGACGAACATCGTGCTGAAAGATCTTCTCCAGCCCAGGCGAAGCGAAGTCGCGTTCGAGCACCGGCGGCCGCAGATCGACCTCGGCCTCGCCGTCGGAGCGATTCAACGCATTCGGCAGCTCTACCGGCAACTCGGCTCCTCTCACCGCGGGCACCTGGCTGCGGCTGTAGCCGGTCTCCCGCAGCCCGGCCGAGGCGCGGAGATTCCACTCGCCAAAGTGCATCGGATACGCAAGCTCCGGATGTACGTCCACCCGCTGCGTCAGGCCGCCGGTCGCGAAGTTCGGCTGCACCCGCGATAGCCCCGCTTCGGACGCTTCCACGCTCCACACCAGGCCGGTGCGCCCGATGTCATGCTCAGTGCTGCCAAAGTCCAGCGAGGGTGCATGGAAGATACGCACCTGCTGCTCCGGAACCGCGGCAATCGCCGGCGTGGTCGGGGTGGCCGGAATCTCCGCCACCGCCGCCCGCTTCAGTCCCTGGTAGCGGTCGGCACGGATCGACGCCGCATATCCGCCAGACTCATGGACGCCGTACAAGATGGAAAAGATGTCGCTCGACACAGCCAGACTAAAGCTCTCTGCGAACGCCTCACGGTACGCATACGAGCTCAGATACTCGGCGTCAGCCACCAGCCGCGTCTGCGGGCTCAGGTCGTGCCGTCCCGAAAACGTCACATCCTGGCCGCCCTGGTTAAGATAAACGCCGCCTGTCACAATCCCGCGATCGATCAAGCCGCTGTAGCGCGCCTTCGCAAAATCGTATCCTGCCCCGCGGTAGCGAAAGAAGGCCGATGACTCCCATCCGCGCAGCGAGTAATACTGGGCTCCCACCGTCAGGTCCGCGCTGCGATTGATCGCCCAGTAGAACTGATCGCCGAACACGAAGCCCTTGGTCGAGGAGTTCGAGATCTCGGGAATCAGCAGCCCGCTCTGCCGTCCGTCCGCGGCCACCGGGTAGGTCACATACGGCAGAAACACTACCGGAATATTGAGCAGCCGGAACGTGCTGTTCTGCGCCTTCGCCTTCTCGCTGTCTACCGCGAACTTGCCCGCGTAAAGCTGCCAGTCCGGGTTCGGCAACTGGCACGAGGTCAAGGTCCCGCCGTAGATTTCGTACGACTGCGGGCCAGTCCGCACCACCATCCGACCGGTGAACAAAAACGGATTGCTGCTCGCATAGACCAGCGCGTTCCCCGGACTCCTGAAGCCGACCGAGCCGGTGACATCGTAGAAGCGCCCGGTCTGCTTTGCCAGATTCATCGTTCCGTGGCTGGCTGAGATATCCTCGTGGTTCTTTCCGCCGGTGGCATGCAGATGGCCGGTTGCCGTCAGCTCTCCTGTGTCCGTGTCGTACTCGATGTGGTCGGCTTGCACGACGCGGTCGCGGTACTTGATGATCACGTTCCCGTTCAGCACGTACACGCTGCCGGTCTTCGACTGTGTGTCGGCCTCAGTGTCCACGGCGGTGGTATCGTCGGGGGGTGGGATCACGCTAGCGACGGGATATTGCACTAAGCCCGGCGCATTGGGCAGGCTCGTGGAGATGCTGGAAGGCTCCCCTTGCGCGGGGGTTGCCGGAGTCGTCACCTGCTGCGCGCCCAGATGTGGATGACTTGCCCCGATCAGCGTGGTAGTTATCAAGAGGTATAGAGCTTTGCGGGCGTCTGCGGCGCAACGCTTCAGCACTCTCTCTATGGAGCACCACGAGCTGCCGCCGGACGGCAGCAGATTCGCAGGCGGGCCGAACTGCAGGCGGGCCTCAGCACCTTGTTCGTTCGGTTTGAAGCTCGTCGGACGCACCACACTTTTGAGGCTAAACGATTTTTGCAAAGCGAGTCTGCAATTGAACACAACGAGCGCCGCACAACGTGATTTGCTGCTTCTGGAAGAGACTCCGGCGGCATTCTCGTCCCGATTTTCCGAGGAGCAGCCCGCAAAGTCTCCGGATGAAACAGCGTACGGCGCCGCTCTGAAGGAGCAGGTTGCCGCGCGCCTGGCCGCTCACCGCGCCCGCCGCGTTCCGTCTTCCGGCGTCCCGCAGGTCACTCCGATTGCGAAGTCCGCGCCCTTGCCATCGCGCTCTGCGCGCATTGCGGCTACGGTGGCCGAGCGCTACGCCAACTCGCCGAGCTATCGCGCCTTCCTCGCAGCCGAGGCGGAGAATGCGATCCGTAAAGCCGAAGCCGCCGCCCGCGAGGCCGACGCTGCCGCCGAGGTCGCTTCGCTCAACGCGCAGGCCGTTGCTGAGGCTCAGCACGAACTGCTCGCGGAGCTCGAACAGTGGCAGCTCACGCCGCCGGCTACGGATGCAACGCCTCACCAGAGCGCAGACGCAGCCTACCTCTCCAGCGCGCCTGCGCAGCCCGGCCGTTCCGGGAATCGACCGCTTGCCACCGAGGGCCTCACGGTTCGGATCTACGACGATCCCACTCGTCCGGCTGCCTCGCTGCCCACCTCGCGTCGTCCGCATGCCTATGAGCCGATAGATGAAGCCGAAGGCTTTGCGCTCGATGAGGAGATCGCGTTTCGCCAATCGCCGGTCTTCGACGAGTTCGGCGAAGCGGCTGCGATCCCGGCCAATGTGATCGAGTTCCCGCGCCAGCTCGTCGCAGCCCGACGTGCCCGGCCGCGTCTCGCCGAAGGCCCTCTGCGTGAGCAGGCCGGCGCAGCGCCCGATCCCGCGCAGCTCCGCATCTTCGAGGTCGAGGCCGCCCAGATTGCGACGGCACCGTCCTTTCAAGAAAATGTTGGCGCTGCCGAACCCGAATGGTCCTCTATCCTGCTCGCCGCGCATCCCGCCATTACCTCCGGAGCCGAAGCGTCCTGGGGTCATCCGGTGCACTCCTCGCATAGCGAACCTCAGCCCGCACGTCTCGGCCGGCGTGTTCTGGCGAGCGTGTTCGACGCTACCATTGTCGGCATCGCGTTTCTTGGCTTCGCCTTTACGTTCGCGAGGATTTTTGCGGCGATCTCGGCGCGTTTTTATGCGAACACCGTTTTACTCCAACTCAGCCGGCCGGTCATGGTGCAGACCGCCGCCATCGGTACGCTGATTACGGTCTCGGTGCTGGCGCTGCTGTATCAACTTCTCTTCTTCACCTTTTCAGATGCGACGCCTGGCATGCGCTATGCGCGGATCGCGCTTTGCACTTTCTCTGACGATAATCCCACGCGCCGCGCCATGCGCCGCCGCGTCTTCGCTGCCATGATCGCCGCCTGTCCTCTGGGGATCGGTATCCTGTGGGCGTGGCTGGACGCGGAGGGCATGGGGTGGCATGACCGCATCTCCCGCACCTACCAGCGCAGCTACTAATCACCAGTCGGATGGAGCCGCCGCGCTGAGTCTGCTGCCTACGAGGGATACGTTGCAGTGACGTGCGAGTGTGCTATCTCCGGTAGAGAAGCATGGAGTGCGCTGCCGGATCGTCGGGAGGCACCTGTGCAGACTCTCGTACTGCCCACCGGCATACGCGCCGCGAAGCGGCCGCTCCGCGCTGGAGGGTGGCTCGTTTCGGCAGGACATGCTCCTTCCTACGCTAGAAGCTGGTGGCCACCGTGAACCGGAAGGTCTTGCGAGGTTCGCGCAGAATGTAGTCCGACCCGTAGAACTGCAGCGCCTGCTGATAGCTGAACTGACCCGCGCCGTTGGTTGGGAAGTAGCTCTTGAAGGTATTTACGTTGTCCGGACCTGAGTTCGGCACGGCCAGCTCCTGCGGAACGGACTTGTCGAGCCGCAGCGGATTGTAGGCATAGTAGATCTGGAACGGGGCATTGACGATGGGCAGCACCACCTGCAGCGAGGCGCCGGTCGAGAGGCGCGGAACATAGTTCGTTCCCGGCACGATCTGCAGCAGGTTGGGGAAGGACACCGACTTGCCTCCGAAGCAGGCGCCGTTGATCACCTGCGGACAGCCGTACTGCGCGCCAGTGATCAGCGACTGGCCCGCCGTGCTCTGGCGCAACTGGCCGCGCAGCGCATCGAAGGCCATGCCGAAGTCCGAGAAGAAGGCGAACGTCACCTGGCTCACGATCGGGATGCGGTATTCCAGGTTCGACACGATGCTGGTATCGCCGCCGATCGACACCAGCCGGTAGATGGGCAGCGGGATCTGCACCGGCCCAAGCGGCGGGTTTGAGGGATCGCGCGGGACTGTGGTTCCGTCGGGGTTGGTGAGCGCGAACTGAATGTTGTTGGGGATGAACGTGTAGGGCGAGAGAGAGCGAATGTCGAATCCGCGCACGTCCGCCTCGCCGCCGAGATAGAGCCGCCGGGTAGGAGGCGCCACCTCGCCGCCGAATCCGTTCACGTGCGCCAGCTGCACTCGGTAGGCAAGCACATTGTGCCCTTCGCGATTCGGCCTGATCCCTTTGAACGGAAAGAACTGGCGGTAGGAGATCGTCGGCGCGACATATTTGATGTTGCCTCCTACGCCGGCAAACTGGATGGAAGCGTCGAGGTCTTTGCCGCGATGAGGTCCGACCTGCCGGTCGAGGCTCGAGAAAGTGAAGCTGGGAGAGATGACCGAGGTGATGATGCCGCTCAACTGATTCTGTCCCGCGACGCCGGAGCGGAACGCGAGCGACTGGAAGACGTTCGTCGTATTCGTGTTGAAGGCTGTGATCGCCGATCGCGACAACGAATAGGAGAGGCCCACACGCGTCACGCCGGTCTTCGCAAACAGATGGCGCAGCGGCTCGCTCGCGGTAAGCGTCAGCCCTGTGGTCGAGGTGTTGTAGTTGGTCAGCAGCGAGGACTGCGCATTGGTCAGGTTGCTCGGCGCAGCGCCGGTCGGGGATTGCGCCTTCGACGGATTGAAGTCATACTTCTGCGCGAAGACCTGGGCTCCGACCGAGATCGGCTTATCGCGAAGATAGGGCTCGGTGAAGCCAAGGCTCAGATTGCGCGAAAGATCGCCGATGTTCGCCATCACCGACAGCGTCTCGCCAAGACCGAGAAAGTTGTTGGTCGAGTAGTTCAACCCGACGAAGGTTCCCGACAGGCCGCTCAGGCCGCCGTTCAGGCCGATCGAGTTTTTACCCTTCTCCTTGAGCTTTAGCAGAAGATCGACGGTGCCGTCGTCGGTGTTCTGGCGGCTCTCGGAGTCCTGCTCGACCTTCAAGGTGTCGAAATAATTGAGCTGGTTCAGCCGCAGGATAGAGAGCTCCCACAGCTGGCTGTTGTAGATCTGGCCTTCTTCGAGCAGCAGTTCGCGCCGAATCACCTTATCGCGTGTGATGGTGTTGCCGGTGAACTCGATTCGCGAGACGTAGAACGGCTTGCCCTCGTCGATGTCAATGTTCAGCGCAATTGTCTTGGCGGCTTCATTGATTTTGGGATTCGGGGTTCCCACGAAGTTGATATAGCCTAGTGAGCCGTAGGCCTTGCGCAGGTTGTCGAGGCCCTTACCGAACAGCGTGGCGTTGAAGTACTCCCCATCCTTCTGCGTGAACTGCGCCCGCAGCGCCTTCGTGTTTGTAAAATGCGTGTTGCCGGTGAAGGTGATGCCGGCGAGCTTGTAGCGCTCTCCTTCTTCGACCGGCATCAGGATGTCGATGCGCTTGCCGGTCGAGGGGCGCAGAGTGAACGGATTCAGGCCGCCCGCGTTACGGACATGCGTGGTGGGCTCGCTGGTCAGGGCTTTGAAGTAGCCGCGATCGCGATAGGTCTGGCGGACCCGCTCCGTGTCTTCGTCGAGCTTGCTCGCGTCGAAGGTGCGCGCGAACAGATTTTCCAGAATAATCGAATGCGGAATGCCGATCGGCCGCAGATTCTTCATGGCGCCGCGCAGAGTTCGGGAGCTCAGGTTGTTATTGCCCGCAAACTCGATCTTGCCGACCTTAACCGTGGGTCCTTCTTTGATAGCGAAGGTGATCGAAACGGCGGCCGGTGGAATCTTTTTCACCTCGGGCGTGACCGTGGCAAACTGATGCCCGTGCTCGGCCAGCAGATCCTTCAGCACGACGATGGCGCGGGAGATCTTGGTCTCGTCGAACTGGCTCTCCACCGAGAGCGCCACCTTCGCTTTCTTGAAGCGCTCGAGCACGTCCGACTGGGTCACGGCGTTCAAACCCTTGTAGTTGATCTCGCGGATGGTGGGCTTCTCGCGCACGTAGATGATCAACTGCACGCACTTGGGAGTATTGACCCGCTCGATCTGGACATCTTCGAAGTAGCCCGTGTTCCAGAGTGAGTTGAAGTCCCGCTCCACCACGATGGGATCGTAGAGATCGTTCTCGCGGCTGAACAGCCTGGCGAGCACCGACTCCTTCGGGATCCTGCGATTGCCGATCACCTGCGGTTGGCAGAGCGTCTGCGCTCCCTGCGACGAGGCTGACTCATTGGTGACCGCGGAAGGCGCCTGGGCGGTCAGCGTGGGCGTGGCGAGGAGCCCGACAAGAGCGAAGAAAAGGATGGCGAAACATGCAGCAGAAAGGTCGGAGGCGTAGGCGATGGCGTGGCGTCTGGAGCGCGTGCACACAGGCTTGGGCTTACTTCTCAGGGAGCTTTCGCTCTCTCGATTCACGGTAAAGATACGCACACCCTCACTGCTCTTGAAATGACGCTCCGCCTGCACCGTCAGCGAAGATTCGATTATATGGGAGCGGCCAGCGGTTAGCGAGTTCGCATCAGGCGTTCGTTTTTTGCGGGACAAGTCAAGCGCGCGCAGAGAGACATCGCTCGATGCGAGACGTGTCCGTCTCCCGTGGCGTTGAGGCGCGATGCATCTTCCGTGGCCCTGTGAAAGAAGTCGCTCGCGCGGAATCGGCGCAATCAAGGCTGCCGCACAGGTCCGTGCAGCATCGAGAGCAGGATGCGATTGCGAGACGCGGGCGTTGCCACGGAGTGTGCCTGTTGGGAACGATCCACTCAGCCGGTTGATTCGGCTGAGGCGTTGCTGTCTTATTGATTACGGTTGACGGCTGGAAACCGGCTGAATGAGAGTGGCATCTGCCGCGACAGAGTCCCGGCGCTTACCGCGGGAGAACAGCGATTTGATTCGCTGGCGAAAGTAGAAGAGTACTCCCGAGATCAAAGCGCTGATCCCCTGAAAGATCAGGAGTCCGGAGCCGGGATCGACGTACGCGTGAGCCTGACGCTCAAATGCGACGCTGAGCGCGATGAGGAGCAAAAAAGTAATTCCAAAGTATTTCAGCTTGTTCTTCATCTGGTGTTCCTCTGGAGGCTGAGTTCGCCACGGGTGATCTTCGGCACATTTGCGGTGAGGAAGTGAACTCAAGCGCAACTCGATCACTGAAGTCGTTCGAGCGCAGTACGCTCCTCATTGCAAGTCTTGCATTCTACCTCTCTGCTGCTTGGATGCGCTAACGATTTCTTGGGCGCGCTGAGAGGGATGCAAAGCAACGAGAGGAGGAGTGCGCACACGGCGTTTGCCCGCGGTCACAGGCTAGCATCCAAGGCCTACTTGGGCCTACTTGGCTGCTGCTGCGCCCCCTTCTTTTCTGCCGACGTAGCGCACCGAGGAATCGACGATGCCGAACAGAAGCGCATCATGGTCGGCTTTGGCCTTCATTTTGATATAGTTTCCGACCTTCTGACCGGCCGCAGCGTCGTTGGGAAGAGTAATCTGGCGGTTCTGCGCCGAGATCGCCGCAAGCTGCTGCACCATGTCGAAGAAGGTTGCTTCGTCCTTGCCGGCGAGCTGCCAACACTGCGATACGGTGCAGGTAAGGAGCTGCTGGTCGGTCCAGTTGTGCGGCGCCGTTGAGTCAGGCGACGGATTGATGGTTGCCGGCGACTGGGCGTTCGCGGCAAGGCTGGCGGCTGCAAGCGTAAGAACTAGGGCGAGGCGATAGATCGTGCGCATGGGATCGTTCCTTCTCTTTCTTCTGTCTTTGCTTCCTAGTTTTTGATCCTCAACATGTTCCACGTGGAACAACCTAAACTTTGGCAGTTCGAAGAATGTTCCAGGTGAACCATCTTCGAACGACATGTAGTAGAGGCGAGGTCTAATATGGACGTCCATAACGATCTCGTCGATTACTTTGAGCTACTCCCCCGACGGCCGCGCCGATGCCCGCGCCGGCGGCTCCTCCGATGATGGTTCCCTTGAGACCGCCGCCGAAGACCGCGCCCAGCACCGCGCCGCCGGCTCCGCCGATCAAAGCTCCCTTGCCCGGACCGATGCCGCCCTGATTGTCGCGGTAGTGATCGTCATGATATCGACGGTCGTCGCGGCCGTTGTAGTAGTCTCCCCCACGTCCACCCTGGCGCAGACCATTATTGAAGTTGTTGTAGTTTCCGTTGTTGTAAGTACGGTTGTTGCCGTAGTTCCGGTCCTGGTTCCCGTGATTGGAGCTGCGATCGTATTGCGCACCGGCGGGCAGGAGACTCACTGCGGCGAGGAGAGGGGTGAGGAAGACCGCTTTTCTAAGCTTGGCCATGATGGAGTTGGATGCCGTATCCCGATCTGAAAGCGCAGGTCCTGCAGGTCTTTTGTCAGCAGAACTCCGTCGAGGGTCGATGAGGGAGTTCCGGAGAAATCTGCGGAATGTTCTTGTAGCTCGTGCATTCCTAAGCCCGCAATGGCGCATCCAAGCTTACTGGAGAATCATTATGCGAGCACTTCCCTGGATTTTGGCCGGCGTAGGAGCCGGCGTCGCGGTAACTTTCCTGTTGTTCAACGGAGATCAACCGGAGTATGCGACCGGTTCTACGAGTGTAGAGCGGGCGGCCCGCAAGACGTTTGGCTGGGGAGCAGGCAAAGAGGCCGAAGGTAAGGTGGGATCGGTCGCGGGAGCCGTGAAGCAAGGAATCGGACAGCTCACTGGCAACGACCGCATGGCCGATGAAGGCGCGGCGGATCGCGTCGTCGGGAATGTTAAGGATGCAGCCGGCAAGGTAGGCCAGGCGGCGGCGCAGACGATCCACGATATGAACCGGTAAGGCTCACAAGCCCCAGCCGCTTTGGCTGTGTATTTGTTCGCGGTTCGACATAGCCGCACCGGCATGAAGCAACTTGCCGGTGCGGCTATGTTGTTTCTGAGCTACATTCACGCTTATTGTTGCGGACGTCCATCCATCTCCATGCGGAGCACGCGACGGTCGGCGCTGAGTATGACCTTACCCGAGAGTGGCGGGTCGTCGCGCTTACCCAGCAGGGGCGTCTCGCCGGGAAAGCGCAGATCGCGGAAGGTGACGGTGGTCAGGCCATCTCGATCGCTGGTCGATTCAGTGACCATCGGCCATTTGGACCAGTCCAGGTACACCTTCCCAAGCCAGGTGCGTTTCGCCACCAGGGTGGCCAGCGTTGTTGGCGGCTTGTAGAGAATGCTCGAATGGGGATCGGTGGTGAGTGCGCCTGTGCGTGTGTTCACGGCGGCGAGCTGATCGAAGTCGGGGGTCTCGACGACTGTATCCCAATGATAGGGGTTGGCAGGGGAAGGGCTGGCCGAGGCGCGGAGAACGGGAGCGCCGGCATAGTCCGCTGTCATGGCGAGCTGGAGTGCTTTGCTGTGTTCGATCAGCCGCCAGGACCAGAGTGTGAGCACGAGGAGAAGTCCGGCGATGGCCCAGTTCTGCCCGCGAAACGCAGGCCTCCGCGCGCCGACCTCGCTGTTGATCAGCCCGAAGAGGGATGGACCGACGAGCGACGAGAGCAGGATGAGGAATAGGACAGGATCGAAGATGTAAACGAACGAGCCGGCGTACCAACGCGGGTTGAAGGGAAAGAAGGGACGGACGCCGTAGTTGTTGGTCCAGTCGAGCAGGATATGACTGAGCAAGGCGATAAGAGCGAAGAGGTAGAGCAGGCTCCACCGGATGGGCGCCTTCAGAGGCTTCGCTAGAGGGCGTGTATGGGCGCGCCAGCGGTGCATGAGCCAGAATACAGCGATAAGGAGAGCGGCTTCGAGCGGTGCGCCGAGAAAGGTGTGGGTCCAGCCGCGATGGTGCTGGAAAGCGGCGACGGGACCGGCGTGCGGGCCGACGAAGGACCAGAGTACGTCGAGGTCGGGAGCTTCGGCAGCGAGCACCATGACGATGGTCGCGTAGGCGGCTTTGCGGTTGAAGCCGGCGCGGGCGAGGACGGCTCCGGTCATCAGATGGGTAACGGGCTCCATGGTTGTAGCTTAGCAACGCTTGCGCCGCTTGTTAGAATCGAGAGACCAATGGCTGCCTCGACTGAGATTTCACGCGAGATTCGCGCCAAGTACCAGCCTGTGATCGGGCTCGAAG
Source organism: Edaphobacter sp. (assembly GCA_965277545.1). Lineage (GTDB taxonomy): Bacteria > Acidobacteriota > Terriglobia > Terriglobales > Acidobacteriaceae > Edaphobacter. Next base: position 1,709,949 of record OZ255826.1, on the reverse strand, counting down.
TGCATGTGCAGCTGCTGACCGAGACCAAGGCGTTCTGCGGATGCGTCAACCGCTATGGCGGCGAGCCGAATACGCACGTCTGCCCGACCTGCCTTGGACTTCCCGGCGCGCTGCCGGTGCTGAATCGCAGGGCGGTGGAGTTCGCGGTGCTGGCGGCGAAGGCGATCCACTGTGAGATTCGCGAGACGAGCATCTTTTCGCGCAAAAACTACTTTTATCCGGATTCGCCAAAGGGATACCAGATCTCGCAGTTCGACAAGCCGATCGCCGAGCATGGATGGGTCGAGGTGCCGTCCTACGATCCGGTGGGCAAGGGAGTCGTGAAGCGGATCGGCGTGACGCGGCTGCACATGGAAGAGGACGCGGGGAAAAGTCTGCATGATGGATTTGCGGATTCGGTGTCGAAGACCTACATCGACCTGAACCGCTGCGGGACGCCGCTGGTAGAGATTGTGAGCGAACCCGATCTGCGGTCGGCCGATGAGGTCTTCGAGTACCTGACCAAGCTGAAGGAGATTCTGCTGTACACAGGCGTCAGCGACTGCAACATGGAAGAGGGCTCGCTGCGCTGCGATGCCAATGTGAGCGTCATGCTGAAGGACGCGACGGAGTTCGGCACGAAGGCTGAGGTGAAGAACGTCAACAGCTTTCGCTACATTCGCGCGGCGGTGGAGTATGAGATCGAGCGGCAGATTGGCATGATCGAGGACGGCGGCCGCGTGGTGCAGGAATCCAGATTGTGGAACTCCGCCGAGGGCAGGACTTATTCGATGCGGTCGAAGGAGCAGGCGCACGACTACCGTTATTTTCCCGAGCCGGACCTGCCGCCGTTGATGGTGGGGACGGCGTGGCAGGCGGAGATTTTGAAGATGCTGCCGGAGCTGCCGGAGGCGCGGCGAGCGAGGATGATCGCGGAGTATGAGATCTCCGCGCAGGATGCGGCTACGCTGACGGGGACGCGAGCGTTTGCGGACAGCTTCGAGGCGGCGGCGAAGAAGGCGAAGAGTCCGCGCCGGGTGGCGGCGCTGCTAACCAGCGAGCTGACGATGCGGTTGCGCGCGGCGGGGCTCGAGCTGGAGCAGTCGCCGGTGTCGCTGGCGGGTGTGGTGATGGCGGCGGATCTGACGGAGTCGGGTGAGCTTTCGAGCAAGATGTTGAAGCAGCTGCTCGATGCTTGTTTTGCGACGAAGGAAGATTTCGCGGTCGTGTATGCGCGGGAGAAGCCGCAGCAGATCTCCGATACGGGCGCGATCGAGAAGATGATCGATGAGGTGATTGCCGGTAATCCGAAACAGGTGGAACAGTATCGCGGGGGGAAGAAGACGGTGGCGGCGTTCTTTGTGGGGCAGGCGATGCGGGTGTCGAAGGGGCAGGCGAACCCGGCGCTGCTGAATGAGCTGGTGGTGAAGAAGCTGGATGCTTTGTAAAAGATCTTGTCCTGCCGGACGGGCCGCCTGCGCGGACGGCGGCCACTTCGTGGCGTGTATACCCCTTCGGTCGGTCCTCCCGATGGTCGGGATCGAATATCGTGCGGACCATCGGGAGGCCCTCTGCGGATGATTCTGCCACGACCGGTATAGACACCACGAAGTGTTCGCGCTGCGCGTAGCGGCCCGTCCGGCCAGGACACTGGCGTTTAATGGGCGAATGCGTTTCTCTATGTCTCGCGGAGTGTGTGTGGGATTGCTGCTTGCTTTGTTGGGGTGCCGCGGCGATAGCGGCTACCAGGTGCCGGAAGAGCCGATGCCGCCGAACACGATTCTGCTCTCCACGATGATGCGCGAGCTGTCGGCGACGCCGGGCTTCACCGACGCACTGTTGTCGGAGCTGGACAGGGGCGGCAAGAAGGGGCCGGCGCTGCTGACGCCTTCGCTCCTGAAGCGGCTGCGGGAGCTGATTCTCGGCAGGGATTGGCAGGGACTCGATCGCTTTCCGGGTTGGACGATGCGGGAGATCAACCCGACAGTACGCGTGGCGGGGAGGCTTGTTGCGAAAGATAAGGATGTCGATAGCCTTGCAGCGCGGCATCCTGGAGCGCCGGCGGGCGCCCCAGACGCGGCCGCGCCAGGTGAGACTTACATCGATCTAGGGAACTATTCGCAGGCGAGCCAGACTGTGGATCTGAGTCTTCCGTCTCAACTGCCGGGATTTACCACGGCAGGGGTGGTGAGCGAGCTCGGACGTGGGGTGGTCCGGGGAGACGGCCCGAATGCGCAGCTTGCGCCGATGCATGCGGAGAGTCAACGGCTGGCTGATGTGCTGAATCGGCTGAGTGTCAACGCCCTGAGCGGATATGCGCCGATGATGGTGACGTTTGCGCATGGGAGCGCAGGAAGCCCGGAGGAGTTCATGCGCGCGCTGATGGAGTCGGGCCATACGGTCGTGGTGGCGGATGCGCGGTATTTCGCGAACTTCGGGCATTTTCACTACCAGGGGAAGGACGTCATGATGCCGTTCTGGGTGAACACGCAGATCGCGGTGCCGCGGACGGGGCGTGGGATATTTGGCAGAGACCGGCCGCTGCTGGTGCCGGTGAGCCACGCCGAATATGAATGGCAGGTACGCGGGCCCAAGGTGAACGCCGATGTGAGCTGGTACTTCGGCGTTGATGGCAAGGCGGAGTTTCGCATGATGGACACGCTCGATCAGGCGTGGGTGCTGGGGCGTCATGCGCATGAGTACCGCGGGGCGGAGGCCGTGGAGGTGACGCGGCTTGCGGGCAAGATGACGGTCGCGTATATGCATGCGCATCGGGCGAGGCCGGAGCTGCCGTTCGGCGGATATTATGCGCTGGGAGTGTGTCAGGATGCGGTCGCGGCCATCGAGAAGAAGATGACAAGCAAGGCGACGCTGTTTCCGAATACGGCCGAGAGCGCGCTGTTTGACGATCCGCACGATGCAGAGGTGAATGCGCTGATGGCAGCGATCCCGAAAGACCGTGATGGTACGCCTCCTTCGCCCGAGCGAATCTTCGGATCCCTGCCGACTATGGATCTGCAGACGATTGGGATTCCCGGTCTGGCAGCGGATCTGGAGACGGTTCAGACCGCGTGGCAAGACGGCGAACTGGAGCGGGCGCGTTCCTGGATGCAGAGGATGACGCTGCGGGCTACGGGCGCGGCTGCGATGGGGCTGCTGGTCGGCATCGTCGTGTGGCGGCGCAGGCGGGGCCGGTAATACTATCGGGGTCAGCGTGTGTGCACAATTCTTGATGCAACGTGACGGGCGGCTTACGTAGTCCAAGTACGTGGAGGCATTTCATGACCACGAAGAAGGCAAGCAGCAAGAAGACCGCGAGCAAGAAAACGTCTGCAAAGAAGACCGCAACGAAGAAGACAACTGCAAAGAAGACGCCTGCGAAAAAGAGTGCGAAGAAGTCAGGATCTGCGCGCAAGTACAGTCCTTCGGCGAGCAAGAATGTCGAGACCGAGATGCGCGAGATGAAGCAGGGCAAGTTGAAGAGCGGCCGCAGCGGCAAGAAGGTGACCAATCCGAAACAGGCGATTGCCATCGGACTGTCGGAGGCGCGAAGAGCAGGCAAGAAGGTTCCGCCGAATCCAAACAAGAGCTAGCTGCTTCAGCAAGCGGAACCGGCGATGATTGTGCGGGTCGATCAGGTTGGACTTACGTGCGGCCATCTGACAACAGAAGAGACGATGTACGTCCCGGAGCAGGAACACGGGACACTGGGAGCGGGCATGCCAACAATCGACTTAGTGACTTGGAGCAGCCGCTCTCACTTCTTATCGGATGAGGAAGAAGAAGTTGTCGCAGGCGCGGCAGCAGGCGCGCTTGCGGCAGGGGCCGCAGTGGAGGAACTGTCGCTGCTGGACTTCGAATCGCTGCTCGGCTTTGCTTTGCTGTCCGGCTTGGAATCGCCCGGCTGGGAATTTCCGCTTGATTTCTCTGCGCTCGCATTGTTGCTGTCGCCAGAGGATTTGGGCTTCGCGTTGCCGTAGCCGTCGGCGTACCAACCTCCGCCCTTGAAGCTGATGGCCGGGGCGGAGATGACTCGTTCGAGCTTGCCTCCGCAGTAGGGGCAGGCGGTGATCTCAGCATCAGAGTACTTCTGTATCTTTTCCGTGCGCTTGCGGCAGGCAGTACATTCGTATTCGTAGAGCGGCATGTGAGTTCGATTCCTATATTTCGTGTGGTCTGCTTTTAGTTTACCTGCTGGCGACCGCTGCGAAGGAAGTCTGTGGCCGCGGGCGGTAAAGTCGACAGACCGGGTAGCTCGCAAGCCTACGCTAGCCGAAGCGTGTGGGATCGGGCCTGCCGCACGTAATGCATAGGCGCAGGTTGGGCAGGGGTGCCTATAATGAACTATGGCAATCGCTCCCCCGGCCTCTGAGCAGGCTGGTCCGCAGCCAGACCCGCATAACGCACCGCAGAGTCAGCCTGAGAGGGAAGAAAGCGAAACGGGAGTCGAGCTCAAAACGGCTCTCCCGGTCGCGAAACCGCAGGCGGCGACGGCGACGATTCCTCGTGTGAGAGCGAAACACGGCGAGAAGATGGAAGACGAGCCGGACACTTCGACGTTCGTGATCGCGGGTGTGGATGAGTCTTCGGCGAGCCGGCTTCACGGCACTTCGGCGTCCGATATCCGCGAGGTCGATGCCAAATTCGACAAGCTGCTGGCGACGGTGCATGAGAATCGTCCGGGAGACGACCTCGATGTAATCCGCAGCGCGTGGACGTTCTGCCTGCAGCAGCATGAGGGACAGAAGCGTGCGAGCGGCGAGCCGTACATCATTCATCCACTCGAAGTGGCGCAGGTGCTGGCCGAGCTGAAGATGGATTCGACGGCGATTGCATCAGGGCTGCTGCATGACGCAGTCGAAGACACCGACGTCACCTCACCTGAGATCGCGAAACGGTTCGGCGACCAGGTGGCGCATATCGTCGAGGGCGTGACCAAGCTCGACAAGATCAAGTTCGCCAATCGCGAGGATCACCAGGCAGAGAACATCCGGAAGATGCTGCTGGCGATGGTGACGGATGTGCGGGTGGTGATCATCAAGCTGGCCGACCGGCTGCACAATATGCGCACGCTCGAGCACCTGAAGCCGGAGAAGCAGCAGAAGATCGCGCGGGAGACGCTCGACATCTACGCTCCGCTGGCGCACCGGCTGGGAATGGGCAAGCTGCGCGGCGAGCTCGAAGACCTGGCGTTCCGCTACACCGACCCTTATGCGTATGGGCAGGTGTCGACTGAGGTGGACGCGCTACGCGCCGCGGGCGAAGAGTTCCTGCAGAAGATCGTGACGCAGCTTGAGGCGAAGCTGAAGGAGTTCAAGATCGAAGGCAGAGTGGAGTCGCGGATCAAGCGGCTGTACTCGATTCAGCAGAAGCTGGCGGATCAGAAGATCCCTGTCGACCAGGTGTACGATCTGCTGGCCATTCGCGTGATCTGCAACACCGTGCAGGATTGCTACGCGCTGCTGGGTCTGCTGCACAGCATCTGGCGGCCGGTGCCGGGGCGGATCAAGGACTTCATCGCTATGCCGCGGCCGAATCTATACCAGTCGTTGCATACGACGCTGATCGCCGAGGGTGGCCATCAGTTCGAGGTGCAGATTCGCACCGAGGACATGCATCGCGTGGCGGAAGAAGGGATTGCCGCGCATTGGAAGTACAAGGCCTCCGACAACGTCAGCGCGAAGGATGAGCAGCGGCTGGCGTGGGTGAGGCAGTTGATGGAGTGGCAGCGCGAGATGACCGATCCGAACGAGTTCATGTCAACGCTGAAGATCGATCTCTATCCCGAGGAGGTCTACACCTTCACCCCGAAGGGCAAGGTCGTCGTTCTGCCGAAAGACGCGAGCCCGATCGATTTTGCCTACGCGATCCACACTGAGGTCGGGAATACGACCGTGGGGGCGAAGGTGAATGGGCGCATCGTTCCGTTGCGCACCAGATTGCGCAACGGCGACATCGTCGAGATCTCGACACAGGCGGGACATGCTCCGAGTCGCGACTGGCTGAGCTTTACCAAGAGCTCGCGGGCGCGCAACAAGATCAAGCACTGGCTGAACGAGCATCAGCGCGAGCGCGCGATCGAGATCGGCAGGAAGCTGCTGGACCGTGAGGCCCGAAAGTACAAATTGCCACTGGGCAAATTCACGGCTGCGGAGTACGACAAGGTTGCCAGCGAATACGGCTTGGGTACGCAGGCGGAGCTGCTGGCCGGAGTGGGTTTCGGCAAGTTCTCCGCGCGACAGGTGCTGAACAAGCTGGAGCCAGGCTCGACGATGGCGGCTGAGGCCGCGCGGCCTGAGGGGGTCATCGGCAACGCGCTGGGACAGATGTCGGACGCGGTGAAGCGCGTCTTCTTCGGCAAAGGTTCAGACTCGCTGCAGGTGGAAGGACAGGACGATCTGCTGGTCTACCGGGCGCGTTGTTGCAACCCGATTCGCGGCGAGGAGATTGTTGGTTACGTTACGCGGGGCAAGGGCGTGGCGGTGCACGCGCGGAGCTGTCCGAATGTGCAAAATCTGCTCTACGAATCGGATCGCCGGATCCAGGTGGAGTGGTCGCCCTCGTCGGTCCAACCCGGCAGCGCAAAGGCCCAGACGTATCCGGTGAAGCTGACTGTGCTCTGCGACGACCGCGCCGGTATGTTGAAGGAGTTTACGGCGATCATCTCCGACGATGGAACCAACATTCGCAGCGTGGACACAAAGCCGATGCCGGATGCGCAGACGATGGTGGACTTCGTGGTGGAGACCGTGGATGTGCGGCATTTGAACAAGCTGGTGCAGAACCTGCGCAAGGTCCCCGGAGTCGTCGATGTACAAAGGGTCCAAAAGATTTAGCCGCTGCCGCGTAGACCTGCGCCGCATTAACCGTCCAAGTACGTAACCGAGTAGTTCCATTTCCGGCCTTGAATTACTGCAATAATCGAGGCAGCATTTTGCCTTTCCAGCGACTACGCATCCCGATGACTGCACGACAAATGCATACAAATGGCAGAAGGTTCCATTTGTACGATCAAACTTATGAATCTTGTGCAGTCTGAAAAAGAAGCGGCATTCGCTGCGTGTAGCCGATCGGCTTTCCAATCACTGCGAAGTATTGTGTTAAAGCATCCGCTGCGTTTCATGATCGTGGCGGCTCTGCTCTTGCGCCTTGCAGTTGTGATCTACAGCTTCCGCGGCCAGGCTGCCCCGTCGGCCGACCACGGCGAGTTTGGATGGGAGATGGGCTGGGTCGCGCGCTCAATTGTTCAGGGGCGCGGGTTCAGCTCTCCCTTCTTCCCGAGCACAGGACCTACGGCGCTGGTGCCCCCGCTGTTTCCTTACCTGCTTGCTTGCATCTTCCGCATCTTTGGCTTGTATACGGCGAAGGCGGCGTTCGCGATCTTGTCGATCAACAGTGTTCTCTCGGCGCTGACCTGCGTTCCGCTTTACTTTGCCGCTCGCGATGCTTTCGGAGAAAAGACGGCTGCCATCGCGGGATGGGCATGGGCGATCTGTCCATACGCCATCTACTTCTCTGCCGCACGCGTGTGGGACTACGCCCTCACCAGCCTGCTGTTCACCACCTGCTTCTACTTTGCGCAGAGGCTACGCGGGCAGAGCAAGCGCGGCGCCTGGCTGGGTTTCGGGATGCTGTACGGCGTTACTGCTTTGGCGAACCCCTCGGTCCTGCCGATGTTCCCGGTGTTTCTGCTTCTGGCGGTTCTGCCGCTGCGACGGACTTATACGTCGCGGTTGCGGCTTTCCATGATCTCCGCATTGAGCCTCGTCGCTGTGCTTACACCGTGGACGATGCACAACTATCGCGCGCTGCACTTCGTCGGGCCGGTGCGCGACAACTTCTGGCTGGAGTTCTGGGCCGGCAACAACGGCGACACGTTCGAGTCGAACGCGGTGTGGGCGCATCCTGCGAGCAATCCGGAGGAGATGCAGCGCTACGAAGCCGCCGGAGAGATCGCCTACATCGCTGAGAAGAAGATAATGGCGTTGAACTTCATCGAGCAGCATCCGTTGTTTTTTGCGGGACTTTCCGTGCGTCGTGCGATGAGTTACTGGACTGGATTCTGGAGTCTACAGCCCGCTTACCTCAGTCTTGAGCCGCTGGAGTTGCCGGACGTGCTTTACTGCACCGCGATCACGATCCTGATGCTTCTGGGAGCTCGCAGGATTTGGCGCGACAACCGTGCCGGCGCGTTGCCCTATCTCGCCCTCATCGCGCTCTTTCCTCTCACCTACTACTTCACCCATGCCTCGCCGGACTACCGGCAGCCGATCGAACCTGAGATCGTTGTCTTGGCGGTGGCCGGGATCCTGTCGCTCACGTCAGCGAGAGTGAGGGCGATGCGGCGAGAGAGAGACGTTAAAGACGAAGAGCTGCAATTAGCCATGTCGATGTCAGCAAGCGTTGGCTGATCGCGATGACACGTCAGATGCGGCCGCGCGTCGTTACTGCAGAGTTGCGGCTCCGCCGGTCAGGATGTATCTTGGATAGCGAGATGGATAGCAAGATGACAATTCAGTCCAGCCGAATTTGCTTTATTCTCCGCTATTGGCGCGCCATAGCGGCCTCGGCGGACTAGTCTCACCTGAGAGAAATTAGCGTTTCAGTTGATTCGACATCTAAACGAGCCGCGACCCCACCCGTCGCGGCTTTCGCTTTTGGCAGCTTTACAAAAAGCAAAGAATGAGGGAGAAACCTCGATGAGTGCAGGGACGACGACAGAGTTGCAGGCAGCAGTTGCGGGGCGCTTTGGCGCCTATGGCGGCAGGTACGTGCCAGAGACACTAATGGCAGCTCTCGAAGAGTTGGAGAGCGCTTATGAAGTAGCTCAAAGCGATTCCGCGTTCCGCGCCGAACTGGACGATCTGCTGCACCACTACTGCGGCCGGCCCACGCCGCTCTACTTTGCGAAGCGGCTTACCGAGCAGTGCGGCGGAGCGAAGATTTATCTCAAGCGCGAAGACCTGCTGCACACCGGAGCGCACAAGATCAACAACGCGCTCGGCCAGGGTCTGCTCGCCCGGAGAATGGGCAAGCAGAGAATCATCGCGGAGACCGGCGCGGGCCAGCATGGTGTGGCCACGGCGACTGTGTGCGCGCTGCTGGGATTGGAATGCGTCGTCTACATGGGCGAAGAGGACATGCGCCGGCAGGAGCTGAACGTCTACCGGATGCGGCTGCTGGGTGCGGAGGTGCGCGGCGTCTCTGCCGGCTCGGCCACGCTGAAGGATGCGATCAACGAGGCCATGCGCGACTGGGTGACGAATGTGCGCACGACATACTACATCCTGGGCAGCGCGCTGGGGGCGCATCCGTATCCGACGATGGTGCGGGACTTTCATCGCGTGATCGGCCGCGAGGCCAGGGCGCAGATGCTTGAACAGGAGGGCAAGCTGCCAACGGCGATCGTGGCCTGCGTGGGCGGCGGCTCGAATGCGATCGGGGCCTTCTACGAGTTTCTTCCGGACGAGAATGTGCAACTGATCGGAGTCGAAGCCGGCGGCCGCGGGACTGCGCTCGGAGAGCATGCGGCGCGCTTTCAAAAGACCGGCGGCGGGGTACCGGGAGTGCTTCAAGGTACGTACTCGTATGTGTTACAAAATGATGCCGGGCAGATCAGCAACACGCACTCGGTGTCGGCGGGGCTGGATTATGCCAGTGTGGGGCCGGAGCACGCGATGCTGCACGACTCAGGCCGCGCGACGTATGTCTCCTGCTCCGATGACGACGCACTGAAGGCAACTGTGACGCTCTCGCGGACGGAAGGTATTCTGCCCGCGCTCGAAAGCGCGCATGCCGTGGCCGAGGCGATTCGGATCGCTCCGACGATGGCGAAGGATGATGTGCTGATGATCAATCTCTCCGGACGCGGCGACAAAGACATGGGAATTCTGGCGCGGGAGCTCAACCTGCAAGGTATGGGCAACAGCAAGTAGAAAACAGACGCTGCGACCAGGACGGAGAACGAGATGTCTATTGAGTTTAGAAAGAAGCCGGGGATTGTTGCGTATCTCACGGCCGGGGATCCCGATCTCACGACGACACGAGAGATTGTGCTGGCCGCGATCGACAACGGCGCAGACGTTATCGAGCTGGGGGTGCCCTTCAGCGATCCCCTGGCCGACGGGCCGGTGATTCAGCGTGCCAGTGAGCGTGCGGTGGCGCGGGGCGTCCGCCTGAGCGATGTGCTCGCGCTCGCTCGACAGCTGCGCGCGGATCGGCCTGCTGCGGGCCTGGTGCTCTTCTCCTATCTGAATCCGGTCGTCCGTATGAGGATGGAGACGTTCTGCGCCCAGGCTGCCGAGGCCGGAGCCGATGGCGTGCTGCTGATCGACATGATCGTCGAGGAGGCCGGGGAGTATCTCGCGGCGATGAGCAAGTACCGGCTCGATCCGATCTTCCTTGCGGCGCCTACCAGTCCCGATGCGCGTCTACAGGCGATTGCGAGAGTCTCGCGAGGGTTCGTGTATGCCATTTCGCGGGTGGGCATCACGGGTACACAGCAGAAGGTCGCAAACGATGCCTCGGAGCTGGTGGCGCGGCTGCGCCGGTTTACCTCACTTCCGATCGCGGTCGGCTTCGGCATTTCCCACGCCGAACACGTCAAGGCGGTCAGCGAATTTGCCGATGCCGCCGTGATCGGCAGCGCACTCGTCGCGCTGGTCGAATCCACTCCGGCAGCAGAAGCTCCCGGCGCCATCGGCAGGTTTATCAAAGGACTGCGCTCATGATCTCTTCCCGTGCAGCGAGACGCCTGTCCCTGCAGCAGCAGTTATCATGGGGGAAACAAAACAGCTCCGCAGTTCCCGTGGGCGCATCGATGCACCGTGAGGCGAGGTCATGGATATCTCCGAATGGAGACAGAAGATCGACGAGTTGGATCTGCAGATTGTTCGCCTCATCAACCTTCGCGCCGAGGCTGCGCGCCAGATTGGCGAAATCAAGCGCCTGGCGGAACTCCCCATCTACGAACCGAACCGTGAGCAGGAGGTCTTCAACCGCGTCCGCCTGGCAAATCCGGGACCGTTATCGGACACCGAGCTTTTGCACGTCTATGAGCGCATCATCGACGTGATGCGGACCTTGCAGCGGCGCGGACGCTAGCCGCCTGAGCACTATTTGTATGAATCGGGTAACACACGAGAGCGGAACGAATCATGATTGTAGCGATGCAGGACCAGGCAACGGAAGAGAATATACAAAAAGTAATCGAGCGCATGGTGGAGCTCGGCTTCAACGTCCACCGCACCACGGGCGCTGAGCAAACGATCCTCGCCGGGGTAGGCACACCGGAGCACTTCGAAGTGACCGAGTTCAAGGTGCTGCGCGGCGTGCATGACGCGTACCGCATCTCGTCGCCGTACAAGCTTGCCGGGCGGAGCTTTCGCCCGGAGGGGACGACCATCACGTTTCCCCATGGCGTGGTGGTGGGCAGCGAGCGAGTTGTGATGATGGCCGGTCCCTGCTCGGTTGAGTCGCGGGAGCAGATCCTTGCGAGCGCCAAGCTGGTGGCCGCCATGGGCGGGCAGTTCCTGCGTGGAGGCGCCTTCAAGCCGCGCAGCTCCCCGTACAGCTTCCAGGGCATGGGGCTCGACGGCTTGAAGCTGCTGCGCGAGGTGGCCAATCAAACGGGCCTGCTGGTCATCACCGAGGTGATGGAGATCTCGCAGATCGAGCCGATGCTGCCCCTGATCGACTGCTTCCAGGTGGGCGCGCGTAATATGCAGAACTTCAACCTGCTGCGCGAACTTGGCCATGTGCGCAAGCCGGTGCTGATGAAGCGCGGCATCTCGGCCACGATCGAAGAGGTCCTGCTAAGTGCCGAGTACATTCTGTCCGGCGGCAACTACGAGCTCATCCTGTGCGAGCGCGGCATCCGCACGTTCGAGACCTACACGCGCAACACGATGGATATTTCGGCCATTCCGGTGCTGAAGAAGCTGACCCATCTTCCCGTCTTCGCCGATCCTTCGCATGGCGTCGGCATTCGCGATCTGGTGCCGCCGATGGCGCTGGCGAGCGTGGCTGCGGGCGCCGATGGGCTGCTGATGGAGATGCATCCGACTCCGGATAAGGCGATGAGCGACGGCGCGCAGAGTTTGTACCCTGAGCAGTTACAGAAGCTGATGGACCAGCTGCGCGTACTTGCTCCGGTGGTCGGCAGAACGGTCGCTTAGTCGCAACAGGAGGCCATGATCGAACGAATTTTTATCGTCGGGACGGGACTGATCGGCGCTTCGATCGGCTTGGCGCTTCGCGGCGCGGGCTTCACGGGGCGCATCGACGGCTGGGACCAAAGTCAGCTGGAGATGGCGGCGGCCGTACAGATGGGTGCGATCGACGGCAGGGCGGCGAGTTCCGCGAACGCGCTCGAGCTGATACGGCTGGCCGATGTGATCGTGCTCGCGGTGCCGGTGCTGGCCATCAAGGACTGGATGCAGCAGCTTGCCCCGGTGTTGCGGACGGGGCAACTGCTCACGGACGTCGGCAGCACGAAGCTTGAGATCGTGGAACTGGCTCACCGGCTCTACGCCACCGACACAACGGCAATCTTTCTGCCCGGCCATCCGATGGCGGGCAAGGAGTCCGGCGGCGCGCTGCTGGCCGAGTCCGGGCTGTTCGATGGCGCTGTCTGGTTATTTACCCCGCTGCGAGGCGAGATGACCGCGATCGAAAAGGACTGGCGCGGCTGGGTCGGCTGTTTCGGCTCGCGCATGCTCGATATGGACGCGGCCCGTCACGATGAGCTCTGTGCCTGGGTCAGTCATCTGCCGCAGATGTTGTCGACGGCGTTGGCAGCGCTGCTCGAAGAGCGCTTCGGCGACGCCCAAGAGATTGCCGCCATCGGCGGCCGCGCGCTGCGCGAGACCACGCGGCTGGGAGCGAGCCCCTACAGCATGTGGCGCGACGTCGCGCTGACCAACACCAGCCAGGTCGCCGAGACCTTGCTGGCCTTGGAGCAGCGGCTGCAGCATGTCCGGGAGAACCTGCGCACCCCTGAGCTGCGGGAAGAGTTCGCGCTGGCCAACCGTTTCCGCCAGCGGCGATGAAGACAGTTTGGCCGGCTTGCTCTCAACCGGCTGCAGGCAACCGAAAGGAAGCAGGCCCACCGTGAGTCACTCCGAATCTTCGTTGAAGATCAGCCTTGATGACGTGACCGCGGCTCGCGAGCGGATCCGCGGCTCGATCTATCTGTCGCCTTGCCCGCACTCGCAGATGCTCTCCGCGCTTACGGGCCAGCAGGTTTACCTGAAGCTTGAAAACCTGCAGATGACGGGCTCGTTCAAGGAGCGCGGGGCGCTGAACCGCATCGCGACGCTGACGCCGAAGCAGGCGGCGCGCGGCGTGGTTGCGGCGAGCGCGGGCAATCATGCGCAGGGTGTCGCCTACCATGCGACCGCACGCGGGATTCGCTCGCTGATCGTGATGCCGCTGGCCACGCCGCTGGTCAAAGTGACCTCAACGCGCGGCTTCGGCGCAGAGGTGGTGCTGCACGGCGCGAACTACGACGAGGCCTGCGAAGAGGCTACGCGGCGATGCGAGGCCGAAGGCATGACGTTCATCCATCCCTTCGACGATCCGGTGGTGATGGCGGGCCAGGGCACGATCGGACTGGAGCTGCTGGAGCAGGTTCCGCAGCTGGAGGCAGTGGTCGTGCCGATCGGCGGCGGCGGCCTGATTGGAGGCATCGCCTGCGCCATCAAGCAGACGCGGCCGGAGATCCGGGTGATTGGCGTGCAGACCGCGCGTCTTCCCTCGATGGCCGCGGCTCTGGCGCAACGCCATCCCGTGACGCTCGATCCGGCGACGACGATCGCGGACGGCATCGCGGTGCGGCGCGCGGGCGCGGAGACCTTTCCCGTCGTGGAGCGCTATGTGGATGAGATCGTCACGGTCGAGGAAGATGAGATTGCCTCGGCGATCCTGGTCCTGCTGGAGCGCGAAAAGACGCTGGCCGAAGGAGCGGGAGCGACGGCGCTGGCTGCGCTGCTGCAGAAGAAGACTACGCTCCACGGCGCTCACGCGGCGGTGCTGGTCTGCGGCGGCAACATTGACGTCACGCTGCTGAGCCGCATCATCGAGCGCGGCCTGGTGCAGGATGGCCGCTTGATCCGGCTGCGCATTCATCTGCTCGACAAGCCCGGCGCACTTGCGGAGCTGACTCGGCTGATCGCAAGCTATCGGGCCAATATCGTCGACACGCTGCACAATCGCGCTTACTATGGCGTCAATCTCGGCGACACGGTCATCGACATCACGATGGAGACACGCGGGCGAGAACAGGTTGACGAGCTGCTGGGCGCGCTGACGGCCGAAGGATACAGGCACAGCCGGGTTCTCTAGGAGCCTTCGGGTCCAGGTTGAGTGCTGGCATATGTGCCACTCACTAACCCCCACCCCCTCCCCCCTTATTTTCGTAAAAATATTCAAACAAAACGACTTGGCTTGGGGATAGAGCTGCAAAATATGCAAAGCAAAGGGTTTAACCCTAAAAATATAGATAATAAAGGACTTACCCAGCGAACAGATCAAACCACCCGAGTGCGAGAAAAACAAATTTTCGGTATGACTTTATTTTACCAAATGGAGTAAAACTACTACGCCAGTCGTAAGTAGATGTCTGTGCAATGACATAAGGCCAAGTGGGGCTTGACAAGAGTTTTCCACAGAGGCGGTTGCGGAAGGCGGCTTTAGCGATGTGCGAAGGCGGTCAGATGCGGGTGAACGAGGTCTGCTGTTTTTCGGCGTGGCGTTCGAGGGCAAGCGCAACGAGGCGGTTGATGAGCTCAGTGTAGGGCAGCCCGCTTGCCTCCCAGAGCTTGGGGTACATGCTGATGCTGGTAAAGCCAGGCATGGTGTTGATCTCATTGAGATAGATGCGCGGCCTGGATGGTTTCTTTCCTTTTCGTGACGGCAAACCGGGCTCCATGAGGAAGTCGACGCGGGCCAGCCCGGCGCAGTCGCAGGCCCGGAAGGCGGCAACGGCCATCTCGCGAATCTGTTTTGATTCGGCCTTGGACAGCTCGGCGGGGATGATCGGGACGCTGGGGTTCTCGGGCGTGTCCGCGTACTTCGAGTCGTAGTCGTAGAACTCCTTGTTGGGCACGATCTCGCCGACGACCGAGGCGATGGGCGTGTCGTTGCCGAGCACGGCGACTTCGAGCTCGCGCGGCTTGACTCCCGGTCCGCCGACGCCCTGCTCGACGATGAGCTTGCGGTCGAAGCCGGCGGCGAGATCCATCGCGGGGGCAAGCTCGGCCCGGCTGTGCACCTTGCTGATGCCGACCGAGGAGCCTAGATTGGCCGGCTTGACGAAGACAGGGTAGGCGAGCTTCTTTTCGATCCGCTTGGTGCAGCGTTTGGGCTCGGACTTCCACTCGCTGCGCAGGAGGTTGACGTGCGGCGTCTGGGGCAGACCCGCGGCGGCGAACAAGTGCTTCATCGCGGACTTGTCCATGCCCGTCGCCGAACCGAGGACGCCGGAGCCCACGTAGGCGATGTCGGCGAGCTCGAAGAGCCCCTGGATCGTGCCGTCTTCGC
The DNA here is from genome assembly GCA_965277545.1 of Edaphobacter sp. Classification (GTDB taxonomy): domain Bacteria; phylum Acidobacteriota; class Terriglobia; order Terriglobales; family Acidobacteriaceae; genus Edaphobacter. Next base: position 1,694,430 of record OZ255826.1, on the reverse strand, counting down.
CGAAGGTCCCATGGAGAACGGGAAAGATGACGTCGAGCGACTGCGCGAAGGGGCCGCGCTGCTGGGCAAGGTCGGCGCTTGCGCTGAGTTCGATGGAGCTGCTGCCTGCATTTTGCAATTTGCGCGAAGCTGCCGGCGGCGGACTGCCGCCGAGCAGGCGCTGTGCCTCACTGGAGGTGACCCACGCCCCCTGCTTGGTGATGCCGATGGGAACGACCTCGTACTTTGCGCGGTCGACGGCGTGGAGGATCGAGGCGGCGGAGTGGAGCGAGACTTCGTGTTCTCCCGAGCGGCCGCCGAAGAGAATGCCGAGACGCAGCCTGGGTTGGCCTTTGCTCTTCGTGGCTTTGGCCGCGGTCTTTTTCGCTGCAGTCGTTTTCCCAGTGTCTCGCATGGATAAATACCAGTCTCTAACATATGCCGTGAGCGGCGAAGGAAACTTTCGCAATCGAGCTAACTGTCTGGATGCGCATTGCGTGAGACCTATGGGGAGTTCGTTGCTACTCCCACAAACCGTTCTCGTGCAGGGTGAGCAGGCGCGGTGGGCGCCGGCCGGCAGCACACAAGCATGTACGATTTCTCAGAACCTGTTTTAAGAACCGCGCCAATTGAGATTTGGCGGCTAATTATGCGCAGATGCGAAGGCGAAATGCGGGGATTCTCCGCTACGCCGCGCGATGAGACCGCGCGGCTTCGGTCGAAATGAGGACTTCCGGGGAGTGATTCATTAGGTTCTTAGGAGATTCAATCATCAGGTTCTTAGGAGATTCAGTATGACGCAGTCTGCCGTTCGCTATGCGATTCTCGGCTTCGGCCATCACGCCGTTCGCCGCCTTCTGCCCGCGTTTCCCCGCTGCGAGCACTCCGTTCTTGCCGGGATGTGGCGGCGCGACCAGAACGCCGCGCGGCAGAACTGCACCGCGCACAACATTCCGCACTGCTTCCGCAGCCGTGAGGAGCTCTGCGCGTCGCCTGAGATCGATGCGGTCTTCATCACCTCGCCCGACGCCATGCATCGGGACGACACGCTGCTGGCGCTCAAGCATGGCAAGGCAGTGCTGTGCGAGAAGCCTCTGGCGATGAACGCCGCGGAGGCCGAGGAGATGAACGCCGCGGCGCGCGCGGCGGGCAAGCTCTTTGGCGTGGCGCAGAACTTCCGCTACAACCGCAGCCTGGAATGGATGCGCGAGCAGATCGCCGCAGGGCACATCGGCCAGCCGCAGCTCTCGCAGGCGCTCTTCTGCTACCCGGCCGACAAGGCTCCCCGCAAATGGATCACGGACCCGGCGCTGGCCTGCGGCGGACCGATCGGCGATGTGGGGGTACACTGCGTCGATGCGCTGCGCTATGTGCTGAGCGAAGACGTGCGCAGCGTCAGCACGGCCGCGCGACGAGATAAATCTTCCGGCGAGGTCGAAGCGGTGGCTTCGCTGCAGCTTGAGATGAGCGCCGGCAGCTTTGCGAATGTGGCGGTCAGCGCGCGGGCGCTCTATCGCTCGATGATTGAGGTGACGGGAAGCGAAGGTGTGTTGATCGCCGAAAACGGGCTCACCGTGGACCGTCCCGTGGAGCTGGTGCTGCGCCGCGCGGGAGCGATGATCGAGACTCTCACGGTCGACAACGGAGACGGCTATGCGCGGATGCTCGACAGCTTCGCGTTGGCCTCACGCGGACAGGAAACGTTTGCGGCTACGGGCGAGGACGGCGTGCACAACATGCGCGTGCTCGATGCCGCGTACCGGAGCTGGCGTAGTGGAACCCGCGAAGTGGTTTGAGCTTGCGCTATCGCACGGCCGCCGCTAGAGCCGCAACGCTCTCCCGGTGTGAAGACGCCAGGTCGCGCTCCGGAGCATCGGCCGACGGCAGATATCGCCTATACACGCTGATGTGGAAGCAGGACTGCTTGAATTCCTCCTCCACGTCGATCTTGCCCTCCTGCACCAGCGGCAGCAGGTAGCCGCGCATCCAGGCGATCTCGGAGAGCGACAGCCCGTGCTTGGCCAGATCGACGGCCTGGCCGGTGAGGTGCGGAGAGGCGGTGTCGCCGTCGGCCGGCGCGGCGTTACCGTTGATGTGCATCAGGTGTGCCTGAAACTCCACCGTTCGCACGGCCGAGTTGACCTGCAGCGGCGTATGAAAACGGGCGTAGTGGGCGCGCGAAAGATTCGCGAGGAACTGCGCCGTCCACGGGCGGCAGTAGCGGCGATTGACGGGAAGACGCTCATCGACGCCCAGGCCGGTGTTGAGCGGCAGAGCGACCAGCAGTCCGCGGCCGCGCATGCCGTCCAGGTCATCGTCGTTCTGAATGCGCTCGAGCCCGTCGCGGTCGGCTACTTCGTTCTGGTGAATGAGGATCTCGTGCGAGCCCTTCAAGGGCCGCGGTACGATGAGGCGGCCGCGCTTGTTATACAGCGCCGGCAGAATGACGGGTGTAGACGCTTCCTCCTCGATGCTGTTCAGGTGCGGCGTTCGCGCGGCTGGGCGGATGACGCTGACGACCGCGACCGGCCGCGAGACAGCCTCACCCCGGCGGCTCTTCAGGCTCACCTCCCGCGGCTCATCTGGGCGCGACGTTCCGTGAATTGCCAGAGGATCGGACACGTGAGGATGACGCGAGACCGTCTCCAGACGCGCCTTCCCCTCGCGCGCTGCTCTTCGTGGATGGCGCTTCGAACCACGCACCTCGATGCTTCGTCGCGCCGCCCCATGATGCCGCACGGAATGACGATAGGAGACAGCCTCATGCACCGCGGCTCTTCGCGCAGACGGCCGCCGGACGAGATGGTGCGTCGGCACTGCGAGCAGGCCGCGGGACGAGAACAGCAGGAACGCAAGCACGGTCAGCGCGGCGATGGAAGCCTTCGAACGCATGATGATTTTGGAGGCGCGAAGCGCCAGAGCAACTTCCACGTTAGGCACGAACCACTTCCAGTGTAAGTGTTCAGGTGGGTTCCGTATACTTATCTATTAACAGGCAACAGGGGAGTTCGCATGAAGGCCGAAGCGGTTGCGTTGAGTTTGTTTGCGGCCGTGCTGGCGGGATGCGATTCGGGAACGGCGATGCGTCCCACGGTGACGGTGACCGATCCCGCCAACCCTGCCTTCTACACCCAGGCCGTGCAGCCGATCTTCCAATCCGACTGCTATCGCTGCCATGGCTGGATGAACCATCGCGGCGGCCTCAACCTGGAGACGCGCGAGGCCATGTTGAAGGGCGGCAAGAGCGGCCCCGCGCTGGTGCCGGGCGACCCCGAGAAGAGCCTGCTGGTGCGCCTGATCCGGCACGAAGGACCGGCCGGGAATCCGATGCCGATGCCGTCGAAGGGCGCCAAGCTGCCGGAGGCCGACATCGCCACGGTTGAGCGATGGGTGAAGGCTGGAGCGGTCATGCCCAAACGCGAGGATTTTTTTTGAGGCACATGTCCTGCCGGACGAGCGTCCTACGCGGACGGCGGCCACTTCGTGGCGTGTATACCCCTTCGGTTGGCCCTCCCGTTGGTCGGGATCACAGATCTTCGCGCCGACCAACGGAAGGCCCCATGCTGCAAGCCCCGCCGAGACAAGGTATACGCGTTACGAAGTGACCGCCCCGCGCGCAGCGGGCCCGTCCGGCACGACACTATCTTTGCTCCGTCACCCAGCGCTCGAGCTCGAGCGGATTCTGAAGGCGCTGTGCCAGCAGAGCATCCAGCAGAGCGCGGGTCCGGATCGCCGAGAAGGTCTGGTCGATCCGAGCCGCCGTCCGCTGATGCGGCAGCTTCAGGATCATTGCAGGGCGATCGTCGAACTGCCCACCATGGCTCGCCGCCTGGTCCTCGTCGGTCCAGCTCAGCGAGTCTTTCCAGATCGCCGTTGTGCGCCACGAGTGATCGCCCATCACCAGCAGCGTCGCAGAGTCCCACTCGCGCCGCTGCTCGAGAACGCTGCGGAGATGCGCGAGATAGACGTCGGCGAGCGCCAGGTTGTCGACATACGACGTACGCGTCGCGGAAAAGCTCCTAGTGCGACGGTCGTAGAAGCCGTACGGATGCGGGATCGGCATATGCAGAAACAGGAAGGTGATCGCCGGATCATTCAGGTCGGCGTCGCCTGCCGCGACCAGCCGCAGATAGTCCGAGGTGTGCTGCTCGACATCGATGGTCTCTTCGGACGGCGAGCCGGGGCCATGTCCGAAGAGGTGTTCGAGATCGAGAAGAAGATCGCGGAATGGCCGGACCAGATTGACCGCGATCGAACGACGCGAGGAAAGATCGCCATGGGTCGCCGCCTGGTAGGTCCAGACACAGCGGTCGAGCACCTCCGGCAGAATGCGGCAGTAGGGGTTGTACCACCCGGCGAGCGCAGTGCCGTAGCCGGCATCGATCGCGTCTTGAAAGACCGTCTCATGCTGGTGAAAGCGATTCCACTTGCCGGTCGCGGGATCCTGGAGCGAGAGCTGAAGGCCGCTGGCCGAGACACGAATCTCCTCCGCCGGCATTCCGGTAATGAGCGCAGGAAGGACATAGCGCGTAAACTGGCCTGCTGCCACCGCGTGCGTAAAGACCGTCGACTGCGCGGCCAGCCGATCGAAGGCCGGCAGCTCGAGCCCGGGAAATCGCCTCTCGAACAACTGCTGATAGGACAGCTCGTCGAGCAGCAGCCAGATCACGCGCGGACGCGGACTCGATGAAGCTCGCGCCTGGTGCAGCGGACGAGGCGCGTTCAGCTCGCGCGTCTGCCAGGCATTCCAGGCCACCTGCCCGAAGATGAAGAGGCCGCTCAGCGCGAAGAAGCCAAGGATGGTCGCCGCCGCCGGCTGGATCGCTTCAAATCGCGGCTGAAACCGCCGCCAGAAGAGGCACGCTGCGAGGAAAGCCGCGAGACAAAGCGACGCAATGAGCCAGGTCAGCCAGTCCGGCACATCCTGGTCGGAGAGATTCGCCGTTGTGTGCACGAGAACCGAAGGCAGCGCCAGGACGAAGCCTGACCATACCGCGATCCGCAGCCTGCCTGGACTCTCCGCCAGGCGGAGCAGCCCCGCAATTAAAATCGAGAGCCCCACCAGATAAACCATGATGGGAACGAGAATCGACGACGCTGCCCCGGTGAGGTGATAGAGAAGCTCGTGATTGGACGCGATCACCGGCTCGGTCAGATCGATCAGATACAGATTCGCCAAACCGAACGCAACCGTCGCTGGATGCGTGATCCATCGCGGAACTCGTCTCTTCGCCTCGGTTCCGGAGTCCACTGCAGACATGCTCAAACGATTCTAGATGAGAAGGTCGGCGAGCGGTCCACCCGGTGTGCGCGCTTGAGACTTCACGCAGGATGGCCGTCTGCTCAAGATGTTTCAGCTCTCCAGCTCAGCCGAAATTGTAAACTCCTGCGCCGACCCGTCCCACCGCACCGTCAGCACATTCGGCTGGCAGCACACTTGGCAGTCCTCCACATACTGCTGCTTGGACCCAGCCGACTCATCCACCGTTGTCTCCACCCACTCCCCACACCCCGCACACTGGAACCCCGCCGCATGCATCGCTATATCGCCCTCACGCCGTCGCGGCAGAGGATTTCCGCGAAGACATCGCTATCCACATTGCCGCCGCACAGCACCGTACCCACCACCCGGCCGCCTTCGCCGCGATCCTTCAGCAGCGCCGCCAGACCGATCGCCCCCGCGCCTTCCGCAACATTATGCGTATCGACGAAGTACGCCCGCATCGCATTCTTTACCTCCTCGTCGTCGATCATCAGCACGCGATCCATGCCCGCCTTCATCACCTCAAGCGTCGCCGCGTCGGGCTTGCGGCAGGCCACGCCATCGGCGATCTCGGTTCGCGCTTCATGCTCGATCACATGCCCCGCGGCAAACGACAGCGCGTAGGCGGGCGCATGCCGTGACACCACGCCCACCACCTTGGTCTTCAGTCTCAGCGCATTGCGCGCCGCAATCGTTCCGCACACTCCCGAGCCCATCCCGATGGGCACGTACACCGTCTCGAGCGGCGGACTCGCCTCAAACATCTCGAGAGCATACGTGGCCACGCCCGTCACCAGCCGCAGATCGAAGCTCGGCACCCGATGCCACCCATTCTCCTGCTCCAGATGCGTCGCATGTTCGACCGCCTCTTGGAAGTCGTCTCCTGCCTCCACCAGCTCCGCTCCTAGAGCCCGCATCGCATGGTTTTTCTCCAGGCTGTTGCCCCGCGGCACGACAATGACCACGTGAATGCCATACTGCGCGGCGGCAAAGGCCATCGACTGCCCATGATTGCCGCGCGTCGCGGACACGACAGTCTTCACCTCCGGCCGCTCGCGCCGCAGCCACTCCATATACACGAGGCCGCCGCGCACCTTGAACGCGCCCACCGGCGTATGGTTCTCATGCTTCACCCATACCTCGGTCAGCTCGCCCGAAGCCGAAGCCCGCTCGTTGATCAGCGGCCAGCTATACTGCGGCGTCGCCGGCATCGTCTGATAGATCAAGCTTGCCGCCGCTCGAATCTCTTCGAGGCCCGGCAGCACCACCGCTTCACCTGCCTGCATCGTTCACTTTCCTCACCTCGACCAGAGTCGAATAAAATGTGGCCCCGCCTCCGAGATCGGTCAGCCGCTCAGACGTCAACGCATTCACATTCCCGCCGTACTTGGCCCCACGGGGGGAAAGCTTGTTCCAGTCCAGCCGCGCCGCCACCACGCCTGCGGTCACCTGCGCATTGACCATCGCTTGCAGCTCGATGCTGCCGCGCCCGTTGAAAACCTCGACAGCATCGCCCGTCGCAATCGATCGCGCGGCCGCATCCACCGCATGCATCTCGAGCACCCCCGCCGTCCGCAACTCCATTTTGCGATGAGCCGCAAGATTCGCGAACGTCGAGTTCATATAGTTGTCCGCCTTGCGCGGTAAAAACTCCAGCGGATACTCGCCTTCCGCGGCATGCGCGCGCGACTCTCTCGGCGCGGTAAAGACCGGCACCGGCGTCAGCTCGCCGCGTCCGCTGGGCGTGCGAAACCAATCCGCAGTGCTGAAGGGCAGCACCTCGCCGGCCGCGTTCGCCGGCAACGCCAGCGGTATATGTTCCTCGCGCTCCAGCCGCTCCCGCGTCACTCCCGCAAACCATGCATCACCCGAGCCCAGCGCCTGATCGATCAGCTCGTCCTCGGTATCGCGAAAGCACGCCTCGGCAAATCCCATGTGCTGCGCCAGCGCGCCGAACATCGCCACATTGCTCCGCGCCTCGCCCAGCGGCGCGATGGCCCGCGAGCTCACCTGCACGAAGGTATGCCCATATGCGCCCTGCACATCCTTCACCTCGAGGAACGTCGGCGCCGGCAGCAGCACATCCGCATAGTCCGCCGTATCGGTAAAGAACTGCTCGTGCACCACGGTAAACAAATCCTCGCGCCGTAATCCGCGCAGCACATCGTTCTGGTTTGGAGCCACCGCCGCCGCATTCGAGTTGTAGACAAACAGCGCCTTGACCGGCGGCCCGTCCGCAGCTCCATTCGCACCCAGCTTCGTCAAAGCCGCGCCGAGCTGCGTCATATTCACCACCCGCGCAGCGCGTCCCAGCGGGCCGGCCAGCATCAGCTCCGGCATTTGCAGCGCCTTCGCATCGAAGGGAAATGCGCCCGAGGTGGAAAGCTGCAGGCCGCCGCCCCTGCGTTTCCACGAGCCGGTCAGCAGCGGCAGCATGCAGACCGCCCGCGCCGCGGCGCCGCCGAACTCGCTCCGCTGAATGCCGTAGTTCAGCCGAATGACCGCTGGCCGTGACGCTTCCGCGACGTTCTCAGCCCCACCGCGTCCCGCCGTCCCATACGCTCTCGCCAGTCGCACGATCGCATCGGCTGCAATGCCCGTCACCGCGGCCACCCGCTCCGCCGCATGCTCCGGCCGCAGGGCATGGATGCGCAGCTCGGCAAATCCCTTCGTGCACTCCGCAAGATACTCGCGATCCTCGAGGCCCTCGCGCAAGATCACATGCATCATGCCGAGCGCCAGCGCCGCGTCGGTGCCGGGATGGATCGCCAGATGCTCATCCGCGAGAGCCGCCGTTCGCGTCCGGTATGGGTCAATCACTACCAGCTTCGCTCCCGCACGCCTCGCCTCTTCAATAAACGGCCACAGGTGAACGTTGTTCCCATGGATGTTCGCGCCCCACGCGAGGATCAGCCCCGCATGCGCAAAGTTCTCGGGAGCCGTGCCCAGCTTGACACCGTACACGCTGGTCAGCGCCGCGCCGCCGGTGGTCGAGCAGATCGTCCGGTCCAGCTGCGAAGCGCCCGACCGATGAAAGAAGCGGCGGTCCATCGACCCGAAGCTCAGCTGCCCGATCGTCCCGGCATAGCTGTACGGCAGGATGCTCTCGGGCCCATACTCCGCCGCGATCCGCGTCAGCTTCGCCGCAATCTCGTCGAGCGCCTCGTCCCAAGAGATCCGCTCAAACGCCTCTGCCTCGCGCCCATGAACCAGCGGCCCCTTTGGCACTCCGGCTCTGCGGCGCATCGGGTACAGCAGCCGCTCCGGCGAGTACACGCGGTCCAGATACTTCGCCACCTTGCCGCACAGAAAGCCACGCGTCACCGGATGCGCCGGATCGCCCTGCACCTTCACCGCCCGGCCCGATCCTTCGTCCACTGTCACCAACACGCCGCACGAGTCCGGACAGTCCAGCGAACACACGGCATGGACGACTCGCGTGGATGGCGTGGAAGTTGTTCCCATGCGATTATTCTAGTCCTGCCGAAGAGGTGTCATGCCGACCGATGGGAGGCCCGGAGCATTCCACTCGCCGAGAAAGGGTAAACACGTCACGAAGCGACCGCGCTGCGCGCAGCGAGCCCGTCCGGCAGGACACACTTATGAGCCACAAACCAAGTTCCCCAGCCCGCCTCGAAGCCTTCTCCGATGGAGTCATCGCCGTCATCATCACCATCATGGTGCTCGAGCTCAAGGTTCCCCGCCAGGACGGTCTCCCAGGCCTGCGCGCCGTGCTGCCCACGCTCGGCGTCTACGCGCTCTCTTTTGCCTTCGTGAGCATTTACTGGATCAACCACCACCACCTCCTCCACCGCACGGAAGAGGCCGACACCGCGATCCTCTACGCCAACCTCGTCTTCCTGTTCTTCCTTTCCCTCATTCCATTTTTCACGTCCTACCTCATCGACAAAAAAATGGACGCCTTCGCCGTCATCCTCTACATCGTCTCGCTCCTCTTCATCGGCTTCAGCTTTCTGCTGCTGCGCATCGCCATTCGTCATCGCTTGGCAAAGAACGGCCTTATCGAGACCGAGGATATCGCCGTCGAACGCAAGAACTATCTCTCGCTCCTGCTGTATCTCACGGCCATTCCGCTCGCCCTCCGTCACTCCTATCTCGCCCTCGGAGTGATCGCGCTGGTCACGCTGGTCTGGGTTTATCCCACTGCCGCCGTCACCCACTTTCAGAAGAGACCACCAGAACACGGCTGAATCACCGCTGCCCCATGCTGTGGAGAATCCGCCAAGGGGCAAAGATCGTTTCACAAAGTGTGGCCCCGCCGTTGTCCCGTGGAATGCAATCCGCCGATTTCTCCGGATTACCGTTCTGACCGCCGTCTAGACTGAGGCAACGCCACAGCACGCGATGTTGCGCTTGTCCTTCTTGTTGTTCCTCCCATGCGGCGTCATGGTGTTTCTTCTGTCGGGTACACTCACGGTGGAAACGCATTCGCCGCGATCGAAACGAGCCTGAACCAGGCTCTGGCCACTCCGAGGTTTCATCATGCTCTCACGCTCTCGCCTGCGCGCCGCTCTTCTTGCCGTTCCGCTGCTCACTCCCGCTCTGCTGCCGGCCCGGCTCCATGCGCAGCAGCCGAACCCGCTCCACACCGCCACCCGCCAGGAGCTCGACGTCATCAAGGTGCTCCTCGCACAGGAGAAGGCCTGGAACAAAGGCGATCTCGCCGGTTTCGCCAGCGGCTACAAGGACGCGCCCGACACGCTCTTCATCACGCGCAGCATCGCCCGCGGCTACGCCGGCCTGCTCGATTCCTACAAGCACGACTATCCCACCCGTGCCGCCATGGGCACCCTCACCTTCTCCGAGCTCGAAGTGCGTCCGCTCGACGAGAACTACGCTGTCGTCCTCGGCAAATACCACCTCGACCGCGTCAAAAAAGAGGGCGGCAATGCCGACGGTCTCTTCTCCCTCGTCTTCGAAAAGACGGACAAAGGCTGGAAGATCATCATCGATCACACGACGTAAGTCGAAACGCGCTCGGGCAACCGGTTTACACTGTTTACAAGAGACTCTATGAATCAGACAGTGGAAGCTCAGATCATTGATGCAGAAGATAGGCTCAGAGCGGCGATGATTGGCTCGGATGTAAGCGCCTTGGACTAGTTGTTAGCCCCTGAGCTGATCTTCACAAACCATCTAGGCCAGTTGCAAGGGAAGGAAGATGATCTGTCGGCTCACCGATCAGGAATGCTCAAGGTCAAGGAGTTGAAGCCTTCCGAGCAGCACGTTGACTCGATGATGACGTTGCGGTCGTATCGGTAAGAATGCAGTTGTCAGGCACCTACGGTGGCAATCCCGCCAATGGCGATTTTCGGTTCACACGGTTTGGGCCCTTTCTCCTCACAAGACTTGGCAAGTTATAGCCGCCCACGCGGGCATAGTAGTGTGATGAAATACTTGCCGGGTACCGGGTGCCCCATGTCTGGATTCTCAGACATGGGTTTCAATCCAGCTGACAACAAGGACGCTAGGCACCGGACCTCTCTAAGCATCACACGTGCTCAACGCTTCCAGAAATCCTTCGAGCTGCCGCCGCATTCTTCCACCCTCCATGTCAAACAAGAACCCGGCCCCATGCGTCCGCATCATCCGGCTCACCGCCTCGCACCGGAACACCCGCTCTCCGAGCCGAAAGACCATCTCCACCGGAGTGCCCGGAGCCAGTCGCAGCCGCGCCTCGGTCTCCACATAACATCCGCCCAGGCTCAGGTCCAGCACGCGTCCGCGAAACAACATCGTGCCGTCCTTCACCATCACCTCAGCCCATGCATCGACCGTGTACCGGGTATGCTCCCGCCGATCGACCGAGCCCTCCAGCGCGTGACGCCTGTCGTTGAGGCCGGCGAATCCAGCAGCATCTTCGCCGCCAGCCTGCGCCGCATTCGGAGCTGCCTGTTCGTCCGAGGCCGAATCCGCAGTCATTATCTCCGCTAAGTCCTCGTCCATACTCTGGCTCGAATCCACATCCGCTCCGGCAATCATCGTTCGTCTGCTCTGGTCATCGGCAAGACCACCGCAAACCATCAGCGGACTTCGAGCCATTCCTAAACCTTCGCCGTCCTGACGCGAAATTTCCGTGGGATGAGCCGCCAAAGCGGGCTACAATCCGGCAGCACCGCAAACCCTACGCTGTCCGCAACGAAGGCGGACTGGCACAGAGGGAAACATCAGGCAAAACGGCACCGCAGCGCAAAGAGCCGCAAGCATCAGGAAACGAGAAGCAGCCAGCGAACCGAATTTGCAAGGAGACCAGGCATGAATGACCCCGCCTCCCTCGCCGCCACCCACGACCAGCCCGCCGCGGCCGGCCTCACCCAGACCGAGCGCGTCGTCGATACCTTCCTCGCCCCCTCCAAGACCTTCGCCGATATCCTCCGCAGCACGACCTGGTGGGTGCCCTTTCTGCTCGCCGTGATCGTGACCCTCGCCGTCACCTTCACTATCGACCGCCGGGTAGGTTTCGACCGCGTCGTCGAGAACACCATCCACGCGAGCCCGAAACAAGAAGATCAGCTCGCGAGCCTCACGCCGGACCAGCGCGCCGCCCGCGTCAAAGGCATGGCGGCCGGCTATCGCTACACCTCGTATGCCTCACCCTTGTTCATCCTCGCCTTCTCGGCGATCGGCGCCCTCGTGCTGATGGGCACCGTCAACTTCGGCCTCGGCGCGCAGACTACGTTCGCGCAGATGTTCTGCCTCTGGATGTACGCCTCGCTGCCCAGGCTCCTCAGCGGCCTGCTGACTATGCTCACCCTCGCCTTCGGGAGTAACCAGGACAGCTTTGATCTCAAGAATGCCGTCGGCACCAACCCTGCCTACTATCTGGCCGATGCCTCGCCCGCGCTCAAGACCGCGCTCAGCTTCTTGGACATCATCGGCATCTGGAATCTGCTCCTGCTGATCCTCGGCACGGCCATCGTCGCCAAGGTGAGCCGAGGCAAAGCCGCTGCCGTCATCCTGGGCTGGTGGATCCTGATCTTTTTCATCAGCATCGCCACCACTGCTGCCTTCAGCTAGCGCGAATACCGCGCCGAGCATCGCGAGGCCCCAAGCCGCTTGCCTTGCCACGACCGGTATACACCCCACGAAGTGGTCGCACCGCGCGCAGCGGGCCCGTCCGGCAGGACTACTCCACCCAGCGCTTGAACACCAGCGACCCGTTGGTCCCGCCGAACCCGAACGAGTTCGACAGCGCATAGTCGATCTTCGCCGGCTGCGGCTTGTTCGGCACATAGTTCAGCCGGCACTGCGGATCGAGCTCGACGATATTCATGGTCGGCGGCGCGATCTGGTGCTGCATCGCCATAATCGTGATTCCCGCCTCCAGGCCACCAGCGCCGCCAAGCAGATGCCCGGTCATCGACTTGGTCGAGCTCACCAGCAGCGTGTGATTGGTCGCCCGCTCGCCAAACACATTCTCAATCGCTCTCGACTCCAGCGCATCGCCCAGCGGCGTCGAGGTGGCATGCGCATTCACATAATCGATCTGATCGGGCGAAATCCCCGCCACCTTCAGCGCATGTTTCATCGACCGGTAGCACCCCTCGCCCTCGGGAGCCATGCCCGTCATGTGGAACGCATCCGCCGACAGGCCGTAGCCAATGATCTCGGCCAGAATCTTCGCCCCGCGTGCCTTGGCAAACTCAAGCTCTTCGAGGATCAGAATCCCCGCGCCCTCGCCTACTACAAAACCGTCGCGGTCTTTGTCGAACGGCCGGCTGGCATGTTCGGGATCGTCATTGCGCGTCGAAAGCGCACGCATCGCCGCAAACCCGGCCACGCCCAGTGGCGTAATCGAAGCCTCCGTGCCGCCCGCGATCATCACCTCCGCATCCCCGCGCTGAATTAGCCGAAATGCGTCGCCGATCGCATGCGCCGAGGTCGTACACGCCGTCGCCGTTGCCTCATTCGGCCCGCGCGCGCCGTATTGGATGGAAACATGTCCCGCGGCCAGATTGATGATCGACCCGGGAATGAAAAACGGCGAAACCTTTCTCGGCCCACCCGACAGCAGATTCTGGTGCTCCCGCTCGATCACATCGAAGCCGCCAATCCCCGACCCGATATGCACCCCGATCCGGTCGCGATTGCCCTCGTCCACCACCAGGCCCGAGTGCTTCATGGCCTCGGCCGACGCGGCCAGCGCGAAATGAATGAAGCGCCCCATCTTGCGCGCCTCTTTCTTGTCCACAAACAGCAGCGGATCGAAGTCCTTCACCTCCGCGGCAAAGCGCACCGGGTGGCCTGTCAGATCGAAGGCCTTGATCTCCGCCATCCCGCTGCGGCCCGCCATCAGCCCATCCCACAGCTCAGGGGCAGTTTTGCCGACCCCGCAGATCAGCCCGAGGCCGGTTACGACGACGCGACGTTGCTCCATTTGTTTACTTGGCCGCCTTCTGGTTCTTTTCGATGTAGTCGACCGCGTCCTTCACCGTCTTGATCTTCTCCGCATCCTCGTCCGGAATCTGGATATCGAACGCTTCTTCAAACTGCATCACCAGTTCGACGACATCGAGCGAATCGGCGCCAAGATCCTCCTGAAAGCTTGCGCCCGGTGTGACTTCAGCCTCGTCCACCTGAAGTTGCTCGACAATAATCTGCTTCACCTTTTCGTCAACTGCTGCCATTCGAATTCTCCTGTTTTTCTCTGAAATCCATGCCTGAAAGTTGTCCGCGCCCCGCGCGAGCGGGCCAGCATCAAGCATACTGAGCGCCTCGGTGAGTGTAAAGCAAAGCCGCACATCGAGGGAGAAGGCTGGTGTCCTGCCGGACGAGCCGCGCAAGGCCTGCCACGGATAGGGCGGAAAGAAGGAAAAGAAGGATCGACGCGGACTTGCAGTCAATATCCTCTGTCATCCCAATTCCGTAGCGATCCCTTTTTCCGTTTTCTCTGTGGTAAGCCTTCAGCCCTCCTCCTCAGTCGCAGCCGCCAGCAGCGGCGCCACTCCCGCAATCTCCTCAAAGCTCAGCAGGCTCGAGTTTCCTGCTTCAGCGTCCGACTCCCCTACCTCGCGCAAGGTGCGATGAATGGCCCGTGTCCGCACGCCGACATCCGAGAGCTTGCCATGCACCTTCAGCAGGTCGCTCCCCACCTTGTCCATCAGCGTGCCGAATTTACCGAACTCCGTCTTGGCCGACTGCAGCACCTTCCAGACCTCGTCTCCCTTCTCCTGCAGGGCGAGCATCTGGAAACCCATTTGAAAGCTGGTCAGGATCGCCGACAAAGTGCTTGGCCCCGCGATGGTGACCTGGCACCTCGACTGGATCTCGGCCTGCAGACTATCGCGGCGCATCACCTCGGCGTAGAGACCCTCGGTCGGCAGAAACATGATCGCATGCGGAGTCGTGACCGGAGGATTGATGTACTTCCTGCAGATGCGCTCGCCCTCGATGCGAATGGCACTTTCAAAGGCTTTTCCCGCCGAGGCGATCTGCTCCGGAACATTGCCTTCATAGGCCGTCTCCAGCCGCTCCCATGCCTCGCGCGGAAACTTGGCGTCGATCGGAAGCAGCGTTTCGCCTGCGTGTCCGGGAAATCGCACGGCAAACTCAACGGCCTCGATGGTCCCCTCCTTCACTCGCGCGTTGCGAACGAACTGCCCGGGAGCCAGCATCTGCTCCAGCAGCATGCCCAGCTGCACCTCGGCAAATCCGCCACGCGATTTGACGTTGGTAAAGATGCGGCTCAGGTCATTCACACCGGCAGACAGCTTGGTCATCTCGCCGAGCCCGCTGTGCACCTTGCTGAGCTGGTCGGTCACCTGTCCGAAGCTCTCGTTCAACCGCGTATGCAGCGTCGCCTGCAGCTTCTCATCCACCGTCGCCCGCATCTCTTCGAGCTTCGCCGCATTCGAATCGTTCAGCCTCGTCAGCCGCTCCTCCATCGTGCCGCGCAGTTTTTCCTGCTGCGCATTCGCCGACACCGAAAGCTCGTTCAGCCGCGCATGCAGCGACTCCCGCGCATCAAGTTGAGCCGCGTTTGCCTCCGTCACAAATCCAGCCAGCCGCTGCGAGATCCCGTCCAGGTTCTCCTGCACCGCCCGCCGCAGCGCCTCGTCTGAAGCCTTATTGTCGGTGCGAAATCCGCCCAGCCCCACCTGCAGCAGACCGCTCAGCTCCGCGATATTCCGCGTCACCTCGCCACGCAGTGCCGCAAACTCCTCCCCGCTCGTCCCCCGCGTCCGCCGCGCCTCTTCGGCCATTTCGCTGCGAATTCCCGCCAGCTCCCCGCGCAGCTGCCGGTCGAGCGCCGCAAACCCCGCATCCAACCGGCCCACCTGCCCCGCCAACGCCTCTACCTTCTCCCCCACCCGCAGATCCTGCGCCACGACCGCAGGCGCTCTCCCGCGCAGCAGAAGCACGATCAGACAAACCAGACTCGCCACCGCAACCGCCAGCAAAGCTCCCAACATCTTCGTTTTTCCTTCTCCCCAGCATACAACCGCCTGCGCTCACTATTCACCATGGATGATACGGTCCCTATTCTTCATCTGCCGGCTGGCATGGCAGCTCAGACATCGAGGCTGACTAGCCGAAGTCAGTATTGTGTTCGCTTATGGAACTCGCAAGTCGGCGAACTCCATTGAGTCTTTGACGCGCTATTCTTACGCTGATAAAGTCGGCTCAAGTATGTTTACGGCTTTAGATTTCTTCGCCGGAAGCGGTTTGGTGCGCTTGGGACTCACGCCGGAGTTCGAAACGCTCTGGGCCAACGATAATTGCGCCAAAAAGCGAGCTACCTATACAGCGAATTATCCCAGCGATGAGTTCCTCTTATCCGATATTAAAGTTGTCAAAGGCCGCGATGTTCCGAATGTTGATCTGGCGTGGGCCTCGTTCCCGTGCCAAGATCTTTCTCTCGCCGGGAACCTGAGCGGCATGAGCAGGGGGACACGGTCAGGTCTGTTCTGGGAGTGGATACGGATTCTTCAAGAAATGCAGGAGCAAGGGAAAAAGCCTTCTGTTCTGGTGGCGGAAAATGTCGTAGGTTTTGTCGTGGCAGATCAAGGAAGACATTTCAGACAGGCATACTACGCACTGCGAGAACTGGGGTACCGCTTGGGCGCGGTAGTAGTCAACGCTGACTACTTCGTTCCGCAAAGCCGGCGACGGGCATTCATCATCGCCGCGGCAGAAAATGTTCCTCTCAGTGGCTTAGTTCAGCAACTCCCTTCTAGTCCATTCCATCCCAAAAACTTGGTACGATCCTCCTTTCTCATAGACGATCCGCAGTGGGTATGGTGGTCGCTTCCGCTTCCGAAGGAGGTCCGGCCTGCGTTCAGCACCGTGTGCGACCCCGACGCGCTTTGCGATCCGCCAGACAAGACGAAAGAACTTTGTTCTATGCTCTCGCCCGTGAACAGGAAGAAGCTTGATGCGGCGAGGAGGGCAAAAACTTTCTTTGCTGGTACTGCTTACAGGCGAACCAGACCCGATGAGGCTGGCAATAAGACCCAATGCTTGGAAATACGTTTCGACGGCGTCGCCGGTTGTTTGCGGACCCCGAATGGAGGCAGCAGCCGCCAAACAGTGATTATTGTTGATCGGGGTACCGTGCGTTCGCGCCTCATGACGATAAAGGAGTGCGCAAGGCTGATGGGAGCGCCAGATTCCTATCAAATCCCCGGTTCGTATAACGACGGGTATCGTGCTATGGGGGACGGGGTTGCTGTTCCCGTCACGCGTTGGCTCACACGCCATCTATTAGCTCCGTTAGCCGAACGAGCGAAAATCGGGACTAACACCGCCGAGATCGTCGAAAGTTGCACCACTGTTTACGAATCGCAGGTCGCCACGGGACGTAACCTCGATGTCTGAATCGGAGCGTTTTTGGACTCCGCCGACAGATCTTGATTTTGAGAAGTCGCTCATGTTTTTTCATGCCTACATGTACGGTCCACTACAAGGCAAGCTTCGCCTGTATGGTTTGCGCGGTATCCCTGGAGGATCCGTTGCCATGTCGTCGGACTGGGAGGTTTTCGCTTCGATGCTGGTCAACGACTTGGGTCGAAAGTTCGGAGCGGGAATCGATTTGACCAATCATGAAGTTAAATCAGCGAAGCGGGGCAGCAGCTACGAATACCAGTACCATCGCAACACAGGACCGGAAAAACTGGCAAAGGACGCCCAAGTAGGCCATCTATTCTTCGACTATTACGACAACCTGAAGGAAGTCGACCTCCGCTACTTACACGGATCTCAGTTGGCAGAATTCTTTAACAGGTGGCGTGAAGAATATCCGGACCCATACCCGCAACGCTATCGGAAAAACGTTCCTTATCGCTTTGTCAAGCAGAACGGAACGCTGCTGATGAGTCTTAAGGACGGGGAGGTGATCTTTCCCAACTTATCTGCGGAGAGCACACCCTCCATGCCCACTGCCGAGGGCGTAGACCCGGACCAAGACGAATAGGCGGATCGCATGACAGATGTCCTGAGTGCGGAACAACGCAGCGCATGTATGCGCGCAGTTGGCAGCAAGAACACAGGGCCTGAGATGCGGGTGAGAAGGCTCGCACATTCCATGGGCCATCGCTATGTGCTCCATGTTGCTGAACTCCCTGGAAAACCCGACCTCGCATTTATCTCTCGACGGAAAGTAATCTTCGTCCATGGTTGCTTCTGGCATAGCCACAACTGCCGACACGGAACGGTCTCACCGAAATCGAATATTGATTACTGGAACGCCAAGAGACAGAGAAACGTTCAGAGAGACAAGCAGCACATCAGAGAGCTTCGAAAGGCGGGCTGGAAGGTCCTTGTTCTTTGGGAGTGTCAAACCAAGAACTCTGACGGCCTCATCCGACGACTAAAAGCTTTTTTATAAATCACCACGTCCCTAGTCGGTCCGAGGGCGTAACCATTCGTGGAAGGCGTTTCCTACGCGCCGGCAGCAGGTTAGGCCGAACTTCCCACCCTGGTCCTACGACGAGCAGCCTGGGCTAGCCTGGAGGCCAACTCATCAAGCGGCCGCCGAGCAGATGAAGATGGAGATGATTCACCGTCTGGCCGCCATCGGCACCTGTATTCAGCACGATTCTGTACCCGCGGTCCAGTTTGTGGTCGCGCGCAATCGAAGCCGCAGCCGCCATTAGATGGCCGAGTAAGGTTGTGTCTTCAGCCACGGCCTTCGCGTGCGACGCGATGTGCTGTTTCGGAATAACAACGATGTGCGTCGGCGCCTGAGGATTGATGTCAGGAAAACCGATACAGCACTCGTCCTCATAGACGCGGTTAGCTGGAAGGATTCCCTTTACGATCTTGCAGAACAGGCAGTCAGGAGACGAGGAAGAAAAAGGCTGCAGTTTGGTTTTCATGTTTTATCGTTTGTGCCGCGTCGGTCATTTGTAATCAGTCATCGATCAATGTATTTCGGATGCAGACCGGTTCGCCACGGGTTGTAAGCCGCCGCGAAGGCAGCCCGCTCGCGAAGCGGAGGATGGCTCGAGGTCCAGAACTCGATCCACGGGTGCGGCGTGGGATCGTCGAGCGAAGCCTCGCCCAACCGTTGAAACCCGAGCGCGGTCGTGCCCTGCGGGTCCGCGACAATGCCGTGAATCGCTTCTTCTCCGTATACGTCCGCGGCGTGCTCGATCGACCGGCTGAAGGCGTTATCAATCGGCTCGGCGAGAGATCCGAAGACCTGCACCACGAACACCAGCACCACCAGAAACGCCCAGTCGTGCTGCGAACCAATGCCCCACCGCGCACCGTATCTCTCAAGCAGCCCCTGCGCGGTCTGCTGACCCAGGGAAAAGCCGATCAGCAGCAGCACCGCGCTGAACAGCAGGCCTTCTGAAATATGGTGCAGCGCATAGTGCCCAAGCTCATGGCCGAAGATGCCTGCCAGCTCATCGGGCGGAGAGGCGGCGATGGTCGTGTCCCAGAGCACCAGCCGCTTCGAAGGTCCCACGCCGGTTACGTACGCATTCAGGCTGGTCACCTTCCGGCTCGCCTGCATGAAGAACATCCTGTCCGGCGGCAGCTCGACGCCGCTGCGCACCGCGACCTTCTCGAGTTCCTTCACCAGCGCGGGATCGCGTTCGGCAAGCGGCTCAAACTTGTTGAACAGCGGATCGACCAGGATCGGTGAAAGCAACACCCCGCACAGCACCGACGCCATCGTTGGGATCCAGAACCAGAACCACCAATGCCGAGGCGAGCGCCCGATGACCCAGAACAACACCATCACCAGCAGTCCCGCAAGCAGCCACGTCAGCAGAAAAATCTTCGCCTGATCCAATACCCAGCTTCCCCACCCCTGCACCGACAGCCCGAACGCAAGGCCGACATGATGTCCGTACACCCGCAGCGGCGCATCGAGCAGCGTAATCAATGACAGAAAAAGAAACACGAATCCGAAGCACTGTCCCCAGCGATTCGCCGTCAGCTTCTCCGCCGCATCGCGCATCCGAGCTGCAACGCCAAAGGCCAGCACCAGCACAAGCTGCACTATCGCCCAGGCGGTCCCGGCAAAGTACAACATCGTCCGCGCGCGAAACAGCTCCTGGGCCAACTTCAATTTTGCGGGCGTCAGCGTATACGCCGTTGCATTCCGCGCCGCCTCCCGCAGCGCCTCAGCCTCCGCCGGGGTCGTTCTCTGCGCCGCCACCGCGGCCCACGTCAGCGCAATCACAGCAGCCGCCAACGCCAGTCCACGACCAACACGCATCACCCAGACTCCTCAATCGACGCAACTCCCATGAAGCCAGTGTGCACCACCAGAGCGCACGGCGCAAAGCTCAGCCGCGACGCGCACCAGACTGCGTCCTCTACTTGTGAGCGTTGGGTGCCTCGAAGAGAACGAGGTTGTCGCGGTAGTCGATGTGCATCACCAGCTGTTCGAGCGTGGGATAACCGAGAAAGCCATGGACGCCGGCGAACCGCGAAAGATCGGTCGAGTTCATGCCGGTCACGGGCAGCCGCAGCCCGGCGAAATCGGCGGTGAAGCTGCCCGTTTCCGAGAGCCTGCTCGAACCGGAGAGACCGCGGAGTCCATAGATGCTCTCCTGCGAGCGGGTCACCTGTCTCGCGAACTTGTCGTCGATCAGGTTCATGGAGGACCCGGTATCGACGATGAACAGCGTCGGTTTGCTGCTGTTGATGACGGTGGGCATGATGATCTCGTGATCGCGACGGTAGATGCTCGTCCAGCTCTGCATGGAGGGCGCTTTGTAGCGGTCGAAGCTGCTCAGATCGTTGTCCGGACTCCCGCCAAGCGCATCGAGCGGCCCTGCGGCGGCAGCCGGCGGCGGCGGCAGCGGCTCGAGACGGATCTCGTGCTTGATGTAATCGAGCGTGACCAGATAACGGGAGAAGATGTCGGCGCCGACCAGCCCGTCGCCGCTATCCATCGCCTGGCCGATGTGGCCGCCGCCGAGTACGCTGAAGTTGTTGAGAGCTTCGACGGAGCAATTCTTGAATTCAACGCCCCCGATGCGAACCGAGTCCGCGACGTATTGATCGACCGAGTTTGATCCCTGATCGCCGAATCCCCACACCCGCGTGGTGTCCACCTTACGCAGGCCCATCCCCGCGTAGACGCTATGCGTCACCAGAAAACCGGAGGCGCCGGTATCGATCTGCAGAATTCGCTTGTGCCCGTTGAAGGCGACTTCGAGCCCATAGTAATCGATTCCGACGTTGGCCCCGTAGACCGGCGTCATGGGAATGCGCAAAGGGCCGGTCACGGAGGAAAGCTCACAGCGATCCTTCACGCGCCCTTGTTGCTTTTCGAGCCGGGCAGAGAGCGTGGCACGGCGTTTGTCGTCGACTGACTTTGCCTCATGCAGGTAGCTGGAGAACTCGGCCAGGGACTGGTCCTGGCTCAGCGAGCCGATCCACGCGAGGCGAATGTTTTCATTGTTGGGCAGCAGGCGATGGGCGAGCGCGAGGTGCTTCTGCGCGGTGGCGTGATAGCCGGCGAGCGATTCGAACTCGGCCAAGTCCTCGTAGGCCGAGGCAAAGCACGGATCGATCTTCAGCGCCTTGAGGGTCAGCGCGTAGGCTTCCAGCCAGTCGCCTTCTGCGTGCCGGAGCTCGCCTGCGGTGACGATAGCAACAGGCTCGGTGGGCTCGGCCGCCGTCCAGGCGTCCGTCTTCTTTCTCGCGTCGTCCAGTTTGCCCTCGGCAATCAGGCTGTCGATCTCGAGCTGCCGGCTGAGGCGATCCGCCGGATTGGCTTTGTAGGCGGCGGCCGCCAGTTCGATCGCCTTCCCATACGCCCCGCGATCGAAGGCAAGTTCTATTTCGGTGGACGCGCGCGGATCGACTTTGCACGCTGCCTTGCCTGCCGTCGAGGACGTCTGCGCGGAGCTGTTCGAAGGGAGAACCAGGAAGACAGTCAAGGACAACAAAACCGCGCGGCCGAGGATCAAAGAGGCGTTCACGTCCACGAATATATCCGGGAGAAAGCGGCGAATCCACAGAAAGTTGCGAGGAGAGCTCACTCGAAAGTGGGACTGCGGCAGCAGAGCTGAAATGATCGGTATTAAAGACTCGAGAATTTACGGGGGTGTGATCGGAGGGGGCTTACGGTCTCGTCACCATCCGGATTGCTCCATCCTGCATCTTAACAAGCTCAGAACGAATATGACGTCTTTCGCACCCATTCCCAGCGGCAGGGCCGCAGCGCCTCTTGACAACTTCCCCGCACGCAAGACGCGCTTTTGCCTGGCGGGTTGGCTCGCGGTGGCGGTGACGGCGATTCTCCTGAGCCCGATGGCCCTCTGCCAGCAGAACCTGAGCCTCCATAGCGCGATCGAAGCTGCACTCGAGAGTCCAAGCGCGCAGATTGCCAATGGCCAGGTAGAAGCGGCTCAAGGCGACGTTCGCCAGGCCGGCCTTCGTCCCAACCCGCGCCTCTTCCTGCAGTCGGAAGACCTCCGCCCCTGGGCCAGCGACTTCTCCTTTCCCAACAGCACCGAGGACTATGGCTACGTTAGCCAAACCATAGAGATCGATGGCAAGCGCGGAAAGCGAGTCGCCGTTGCGAGCGCCTACCTGCACCGCACCGAAGCCGAACGCACGCTGCGCATGCGCCAGATTGCGGGCTCGGTCGCCGCGGCGTACTGGTCTGCGGCCGCGACCGGACACATTGCGGATCTTCTGCAAAAGGACCTCGCCGACGTCGACGACATGGTTCGCTACAGCAAGGCGCGAGTGGACGCGGGGGCCACGCGCGGTGTGGACCTGATCCGCATCCAGATCGAGCGCGACCGCATCTTCCTCTCGCTCCAGGCAGCCCGGCGCGACGCAGAGCTGGCTCGTGTCAATCTCTTCAGACAGATCGGCCGCACCCTGCCGAAGGACACCAGCCTCACCGACGACATCACAACCACGGACCAGGTCCCTGCCATCGAACTGGCCACGGCACTCGCTCAGCGTGCTGAGATTGCGGCTGCGCACGATGACGTTGCCGCCGCCGAGGCCGATCTGAAGCTGCAGCATGCCCTCGCCGTCCCCGATCCCGACGTGCTCGGCGGCTACAAGCGCAACATCGGCGTGAACACGTTCTATGCGGCCATTCAGATTCCGCTGCCGTTCAGCAGCCGCAATCAGGGCGGGATTGAACGCGCCCAGGCTCAGCTCCACATCGCGCACGCTTCCCTCCAGCAGGCCGAGCTTATCGTGCGCACGGACATCGACGCCGCCACCGAGAGCTACCAGCGCGAACTCGCAATTGTCCAGGACACGCTGCCGCCGATGCGGGCGCGCGCCAGGCAGAATCTCAATATCCTCACCGAGGCTTACCGCATCGGTGGGGTGGACCTGCTCCGGTATCTCGATGCCGAGCGCACGAACATTGACGTGGAGGTCACCGCCATCCGCACACTCGCCGACTATCACCAGGCTGTGGTCCGCCTGCAGCTTGCCTACGGAGCTCAGCCATGAGGATCTATCATGCGGCGGCTTTCCTGCTCGTGCTCTGCCTCGCTGCCTGCTCGAAGCAAAGCAGCGATACTCCTGACGCTCAAAGTTCGAAGAAGCAGGGCGGCTCCGGCGGCTCAGCCGCGAGCCCAAACAAGGCAGGCAGCAAGCAGCAGCAGGATCCCGGCACCTTGAAGATCGAGCCGCAGGATCAGCAAAGGGCCGGCATCGTGATCGCGCCGGTCGACGTGCGCAGCATGCCGCAGCTGCTCACCGTCGCGGGGCAGGTCGCCATGGACGAACAGCATACCTCGCACATCGGCGCCATCGCCGACGGCCGCATTACCTCGGTCTATGTGCTTCCCGGCGCGCTGGTTCACCGGGGAACCAAGCTTGCCGAGCTGCACAGCCACTTTGTGCATGAGACCGTAGGCGCGCTCGTCCAGGCTTTTGCCGCGGAGGATCGTCAGCGCAGCGCTGTCGTCTTCTCCGAGCAGGCGGTGGATCGCTACGCGCATCTCTATGCCATCCAGGCGGCATCGCTTGAAGAAAAGCAGCACGCCGATCAGATGCTCGCGCAATCCCGCCAGGACCTCGCCGATGCTGAGGCCAACGTCCACATGGAGCGCGAACATCTCTCCGAGCTGCTGCAGATCTCTCCGCAGTCGCTGACGCGAACGAATTTGTATGACCGGGAGCTGATCCCGATCCGGTCTCCGGTAGACGGCGTGGTCGTCAACCGCAACGTCACCGTGGGACAGGTGGTCGCCACGGGATTCGAAGCGTTTGCGGTTTCCAATCTCAGCTCCGTCTGGGTCATGGCTGCTGTGAATGAAAAGGACCTCGCTCTGGTGCACAACGGCGCTGCCGCCGACGTCATCACCCAAGCCTTCGCGGACACCGCCTTCCCGGCGCGCGTGGCGATGGTCGGCGACACGCTCGACCCGCAGACCCGCACCATCCCGGTTCGCATCGCGGTGCGAAATCCCGGCACCCGCCTGCGCCCCGGCATGTTTGCCAGCGCCCACATCACCGGACCGAAGTCCCGCACCGCCCTCTTCATCCCTGAAGACGCGCTGCAGGACATCAACGGCAATCAGGTTGTCTTCACTACCGTGGACGGCTCAACCTTCCGCACGCAGATCGTCAAGCTCGGCACCCGCTCTGAAGGCCGCGTCGAGGTGATCGAAGGACTCAAACCCGGCGACCATATTGTCGTGAACGGCGCGTTCATGGTCAAGGGCGAGCTGCTCAAGGGCACGGTCGGAGACAGCTAGGCGATGAAGAAGATTATCCACTTCCTGCTCGAAAACCGCTGGCTCGTCGCTGCCGTGCTGCTTACGCTGATCGCGGGCGGCATCTACGTCATGTTTCAGCTTCCGCTCGAAGCTTTTCCCGACCTCACCAACAATCAGGTCGTTGTCACGGTGCAGTGCCCTGGCATGTCGCCGGTAGAGGTCGAACAGCTGGTCACCTACCCGCTCGAGACCTCGCTGATGGGCATGCCCAAGCTGCAGATGGTGCGCTCCACCTCCAAGCTCGATCTCTCCATGGTCACCGTCATCTTCGACGACTCCATGGACAAGTACCTCGTTCGTCAGCTTGTCGCCGAGCGCCTCAATCAGATGCAGGGCCGCATACCATCCGGTCTGCAACCGCAGATGGGGCCCATGTCCACGGCCTTCGGAGAGGTGTACCAGTACACCGTCGCCGCACCGCAGATGTCGCTCATGCAGATCAAAACCCTGCACGACTGGCTTATCCGCTATCAGCTCCTCACCGTGCCCGACGTCAGCGAGATCAACTCCTGGGGCGGCGAGTCCAAGCAGTACACCATCGTGGTCGATCCCGAATCTCTGCGCCGCTTCAACCTTACTCTGCACGATGTCGCCCAGGCCGTCTCCAGCAACAACGCCAACTTCGGCGGCAGCTACATCGAGCATGCCGAGCAGCAGTACACCATCCGCGGCATCGGCCGCACGCAGTCGCTCGACGACCTTGGCCGGATCGTCGTCTCCACCGCCAACGGCATACCGACCTATCTCAGTCAACTTGCCGAGCTCAAGCTCGAGCCGATTCCGCGCCATGGCGCCATCATGCGCGATGGCCGTGGCGAGACCGTGTCCGGAGAAGTGATCATCCTGCGCGGCGCGAACGGCCAAAAGATCATCAAGGAGATCAAGCAAAAGATCGCCGCGCTCAAGCTCCCGGAAGGCGCGAAGATCATTCCCTTCTACGATCAGTCCGACGTTATCGACGCAACCATCCATACGGTCAAGAAGAATCTCCTGGAGGCCGCCTTCCTCGTCGTTGTGATCCTGCTGATCTTCCTCGGCGACTGGCGCGCCGCGCTCGTGGTCGCCGTGACGATCCCGCTGTCGCTGCTCTTCGCCTTCCTCGGCATGGGCGCGTTCGGCATCTCGATCAACCTCATGAGCCTCGGCGCGATCGACTTCGGCACCATCGTCGACGGCTCGGTCGTGATGGTGGAGAATTGCATGCACCGTCTCGAACTCAGCGACGGCAAGGGCAATCTCATCGACATCGTCCGCGACGCCGCCGGGGAGGTCGCCCGGCCGATCATCTTCGGCGTCCTTATCATCATCGCCGTCTACCTTCCCATCCTCACGCTGAGGAGTCTTGAAGGCCGCATGTTCCGCCCGATGGCCATCACGGTTGTCTCCGCACTTACCGGATCGCTCTTCCTTGCGCTTTTGGTCGTCCCGACACTCTGCACCATCGCGCTGAAACACCGCGCAAAAATCCTCGCCTCCAACGATAAAGACGCAGAGGAAAAGACCAGGCGCAAGAAGGAAAACTGGTTCGACAGACTGCGCACTCATTACGTGCGCTCGCTCGAACGCGCAGGCAAGCACACGCGCGTCATCTTGAGCACCGCCGGCGTGCTCATCGTTCTCGCCCTCGGGTCGCTCAAATTCATCGGCACCGAGTTCATGCCAAAGCTCGACGAGGGTTCGCTCGTCATCACGTCGAAGAAGCTGCCCGGCATCTCGCTCACGGAATCGGTCGCCATCGGCAACCAGATCGAAAAAACCATCCTGACCTTCCCGGGAGTGCAAGGTGTCGTCACCAAGCTCGGCCGGCCGGACCTTGCTACTGAGGCCATGGGCGAATACGAATCGGACTCCTATCTCACCTTCACGCCCAAGGTCCAGAACCAATCCATCGCGAAACGCCAGCCTCTCTACGACCACCTGCAGACCGCGCTCGACAAGATTCCGGGTGTTTCCTACGAGTTCACCCAGCCTATGGAGATGCGCATGGACGAGACCATCACCGGCACGCGCGGCGACCTCGCCCTCAAGATCTTCGCGCCCGAAAACGGCGGCAGCCTCGACACACTCGAGCAGCTGGGCCACCGGGCCAATGCCATCATCTCCGGCGTCAAAGGCGCATCCGAAACCCAGATGGAGCTTATCTCCGGAGCCGAAGAGCTGCAGATCCGCATCGACCGCGCTGCGATCGCGCAGTACGGCATCAACGTCGCCGACATCCAGCAGGATATCGAGGCGCTCTACGGGGGCCGTCAGCTCTCCGAGATGCTGCTGGGCGAAGAGCGCTTCCCCATCGCCATCCGACTCCCCCTGAAGTTTCGCGACGATCCGGAGAATCTCCGCTCGCTTCAGATCAAGACCCCCCAGGGCGAGCTCGTCCGGCTCGACCAGCTCGCCGACATCGAACAGGTACGTGGCCCGATCCTGATCAATCGCGAGAACGCCCACCGCCGCGCCGCCATCACCTCAAACGTCGAAGGACGCGATCTCGGCAGCTTCGTCAAGGATGCGCAGGCCGCTGTTCAGTCAGGGCTCAAGCTCCCCGGCGGCTACCGGCTGGAGTGGGGAGGCCAATACGAGAACCAGCGCCGCGCCCAGCAGCGTCTGCTCATTGTCTTCCCGGTCTCGATCCTCATCATCGCCGCGCTGCTCTACGCCACCTTCCGCAATGCAAAGCAGATGCTCCTCATCCTCACCATCGTTCCGTTCGCGCTCGTCGGCGGCATCGCGGCGCTTTGGCTTCGCGGGATCAACCTCAATCTCTCTGCCTGCGTGGGCTTCATTGCCCTCTTCGGGGTCGCCGTACTCAACGGCGTCGTGATGGTCTCACACATTAACTCCCTGCGCGACGAAGGCAAAGACATCGAAGAGGCGGTCCGTCAGGGCGCCTCCGACCGTCTCCGCCCCGTCCTCATCACCGCGCTGGTCGCCTCGCTCGGCTTCATCCCCATGGCGCTCGCCACCTCGCGCGGCGCCGAGGTGCAGCGGCCGCTTGCGACGGTCGTCATCGGCGGCCTCATCACCGCTACGCTGTTGACGCTTTACCTTCTCCCGATCCTCTATCCGAAGTTCAGCCCGAAGTCGACCGCGTGAAACACTCTGTTCGAAGTCTGACTTTATTGGGCGGGATGCGGAGGCCGTAACTTCACCGCGGTACAATCCTCGTACCTTGTGAGCACAATGGGGAGTGAATGCGGCCATTGGGGATCGTGTGTCTGTTTCTCGTGCTGGTTGAGAGTTCTGCTGCATTTGCTCAAGCCCGGGATCAGCCGGTTTATGGACGGCGTCAGACGTTTGCCGCGTTTTTCGACTATTCGACTACGGATTGGAGCAGCCTGGGCGGAGCTCCGGATCGCAGGTTCACCGAGGTGGGTTTGCAGTACGAGTACCGGCTGAAGGCGAGCCGCGAGATTGTCTGGAAGTACATGGGAGAGTTCCGGCCGCTGATCGCGGAGAGCGATCTTACACTGACCTCCACGACCGCCTATACGTCGCCGCCTTTTTTCGGGACGGTCACCAGCAAGCCCGCAGCCGTGCTTGGGTGCGTCCCGTTTTCACAAAACTTTTCGTTCACCGACCCCATCCAGCAGGTCTTCTACGCGGGCACGGTAAGCATTACCTGCGGACGCCGATGGACGTACGTGGAAGGCCTTTCGCCGCTGGGAATGCGCATCAACTTCCGCCCAAGAAGCCGATGGCAGCCTACGGCGAGTCTGCTGACGGGGCTGCTCCTTTCGGCCAAGAAAATTCCGATTGATTCGGCGGGCTCGTTCAACTTCACGTATCAAGCTGGAGTGGGGCTGGAGTATTTTCAGACGGCGGCTCAGTCGATGCGGTTTGAGTATCAGATACAGCATTTCTCAAATGCCTACACGGCCTCATCGAACCCCGGCGTGAACAGCGGGCTGTTCAAGGTGACTTATACGTTCGGCAGGTGATCTCTCCCGCTGGACTCAGCGCAGGCGTAGACGGATAGGGCCTTTTGCCGTCGAGGGATCGACGATCTGATTGTGCTGGGTGATGACGATTCTGCTTTGGGCAACGAGACGGCGGGCGGCGGCGCGGGCGGGCTCCATGAGAGATTCCCAATCGTGGCGAGCTTCGGTCCCGCCAACCGCCTTCGCGGCTTCGGAGGGACAGATGGTTTTGACGCTGCCGCCGGTTAGGTTGCGTTCGGCGAGAAGCGAAAGGATAGCCGCTTCGAGGGCATTGCCTGTGGCTCCCGGTTTGTGCCCACGGCAGGCGTCGCTGCAGTATTTGACGACATCCCAGTCCTGCTCCCACTTCTTACGCCAGGCGAAGGCGCGTCCGCAAGTTTTGCAGATCTTTTCCTTGCGTGTGGTGAGCCGTTCGGATTTGGGTTTGCGATCCGGCATAGATCATTTGGGAGCGTTCTCGGTGCGAGTCGTTGCTATCAAGGCGTCTTCACGATCACACAGCCTGCAGGCGGGTAGAAGAGTGATACCGGAGGCTCAGTGCGTTTGATGTCCGTAAGCTCGATGTCAGGAATGAGATTGTCATGGAGAGTTTTCGTTCCCACGACCGGCTCTCTGTCCAACATTTCCACCACCTGCCCGATCTCCCGAGAGTACCAGAATTCCCTCATCGTCTCGAAGGTCTCAGCAGTCCCGGGTTTTGTGTTTACCACGGTCGATCGCATGCCCAAGGCCTGTACATCTCCGAAAGTTCGCCTGCCCAGTGGCTGCTCAACCGACGACCAGAGTTCGTGGTGCTCCTCTTTGCGCTCATTGACGATGAGAGAGGCAAACGCATCGTTCCCAATATTCTCATTGACGTACTGGATCGTCAGTGGCATGCAATCGACGACCGCAAGAAGCTGTTCCTGGCTGTCTGGCGGAGGATTTTCAGAACCGCTGCGTGGAGCGTCTGCTGGCTCACGCCATTGGAACTTGCAGTGCGATACGGGATCGACAACCGTGACGGATCTGTCGATGATTTGTACGCCTTCCTTCGTGGTATGACCACCGCTGACGACTTCGTCCCGCATCCTGCCTGCGGAGCCGCGTGCCTGCAGGGTACTAGTCGAGCGCGGAACGATCTTCCCGTCAACCTCATCCAGGTACGTTGTGACGAGCGTTCCGGTGTATGGCACGTTCTTCTGAATGGATACTGGGTAGGTGACGCTGTCATTGGGAGGGTACCAGCTTGCTGGAAAGCGGTCAGAGGGTTGCGGCGCGTTGTCGATTTCAACAAGCGGCGAGCTTTGCTCCTGGGCGTATGCCGCAAGGAAGAGCGATAGACAACAGAGAGTCTTCAGCGCCGGTCGCATGCGGGAACCTCAGAAGATAGATAACGCCGCGCGTGACAAATGTATCACTGCCTGTCGGCACATCGGGCAAGATGACTTCAGTCTCTATACTTTAGGGATATGGCTACGTTTGCTTCGCTGGAAGAGCAACTGGATTTGATTACGAAGGGCGCTGCGGAGATCGTACCGCTGGAGGCGCTCAAGGAGCGGATTGCGCAGTCGATTGCGTCGGGGGTGCCGATGCGGATCAAGGCTGGATTCGATCCGACCGCGCCGGACCTGCACCTGGGGCATACGGTGCTGCTCAGAAAGCTGCGGCACTTTCAGACGCTCGGCCATACCGTGATCTTCCTTATCGGCGATTCGACCGCGCTGATCGGCGATCCGACAGGAAGAAACGTCACGCGCAAGCCGCTGACCCGCGAGCAGATCGCTGCCAATGCGGAGACGTACAAGGAGCAGGTGTTCCAAATTCTCGACCGCGAGAAGACCGAGGTGCGATACAACTCCGAGTGGCTGGACAACCTGGGCTATGCAGGAATGATTGGGCTGGCGGCGAAGGTGACGCTGTCGCAGATTCTGGATCGCAAGGATTTTCTGACGCGGTTCCAGGCGGAGGAGGATATCTCGCTGCATGAGCTGCTCTATCCGCTGGCGCAGGGATACGATTCGGTGATGCTGCGCAGCGACGTGGAACTGGGAGGGACGGACCAGAAGTTCAACCTGCTGATGGGCCGCGAGCTGCAGCGGAAAGATGGCCAGCCGCAGCAGATTGTGCTGATGATGCCGATCATTGAGGGGCTCGACGGCGTACAGAAGATGTCGAAGTCCCTCGGCAATGCCATCGGGGTTCACGAGCCCGCAGGCGAGATGTACGGCAAGCTGATGTCGATTTCGGATGAACTGATGTGGCGCTATTGGACCCTGCTGACGGACTTGCGCGGCTCGGAGATTGCTGCGATGCAGGACGAGGTCGCCAGCGGCAAGCTGCATCCGATGCAGGCAAAGAAGAATCTGGCCTGGACGATCACGCGCGACTTTCATTCGCAGCAGGAGGCGGATACGGCGGCGGAGGGCTGGGCGAAGATGTTTCAGCAACGCGGGGTGAGCGAGGACGTGCCTGTGGTGGAGGTGTCACGATCTGCCGAGGGACTAGTAGTACTTCATACTCCGACGGAAACAGTGCTTAAGACTGGCAGGCTGTTACAACTTGCGGGGCTGGCGAGTTCGGTTGGTGAGGCAAACAGGAAGATCGGCGAGAATGCAGTGAGCGCAAACGGCGAGAAGTTTCGCGGGATGTCGACTACTGCGGAAGTACTCGGAGTTGATCCTGTCTTGCGGGTGGGGAAGAAAAGTGTGCGGGTGAAATGGGTCAACTGAACGAAGAAACCAGTAGCGGGCAACGCGCGGTATGACAACCGTGCACAGATGATTACAGCGGCCAATTACGTGGATCTTTACGCTTCGTCACGCGCATACGATCGAGGAGCCTGTATCGTCAAAGATGCGGGAGTATGCACGTGAGATCGTTGTTAGGCCTGATGGCGTTGGGTGGTTTTTGGCTGGCTGGGTCGTCCGCGTGGCAAGCGCAGGATCGTGATGCGAAGGCGATCGTCACGACGGCGATGCAGGCAGAGCTCGCCGCGGATGCGAACGACCACTCGCGCTGGAAATATAAAGACGATCAGACGGATCTCGGCCTCGTCTTCATTGTGGTGCAAACCGATCAGGGTTCCGTCAAGCGGCTGATCCGCAAAGGAGGTCAACCGCTAAGCGAGGCCGAGGCCCGCAACGAAGAGGCAAAGGTGCAGAGCTTGATCCGTGACCCGTCCGCGATGGAGAAGCAGAAGAAGGATGCAGCGCAGGACGGCAAGAGCGCCGCGGAGCTTCTGAGAATTTTGCCGGAGGCGTTCCTGTGGAACCTCGAGCGCGAAGACGCGGAAACCATCACGCTGCACTTTGTGCCGAACCCAGGCTTCAATCCTCCGGACATCCAGTCGCGTGTTCTCGGCGCGATGGCCGGAGAACTGGTGGTGGACAGGGGGCAGCATCGGATCGAGACGATCAGCGGACGGCTGACGCAGGATGTGACGATCGGCTGGGGGCTGCTGGGACGGATGAAACAGGGCGGAACGTTTCGCGTCGAGCGGAGGCAGGTGGCGCCGGGACTCTGGCAAATTACCGAGACCCATGTGCATATCGAGGGCAAGGCGCTGTTCTTCAAAAACATCGGACAGCAGCAGGATGAAGTGCAGACAGAATTCACCCGAGTGCCGGCGGGCACGACACTCGAGCAGGCCGCCGAGATGTCGAAGGGCAGGGGCGAGGGTGGAGGGTAGAGGGTGGAGAAAACACCTTTTGTCATGCTTCGAGGTGTGCTGTTGCTTCCATTCTTGAGGCCCGTGCGACTAATGCCGTCATGACCGCATGATCGTTGCCGCGAGCTGAGGCTTGTTAGTTTTCTATCCCCTCTACCCTCCTTCCTCCTCCCTGCCCTTCTTGTATTCTCGAAGACAATGGCCCAGACTCCCTATCCGCAGACGGATCGCGCACTGATGCGGTTGATCGAGCGTTCGCCTGGCCATCGCGCCGGGTACAAGCAGTTGATTCGTGAGTTAGGGCTAGGCGGCGGACGTGAGCGCCGATTATTGCTGGAGCAGCTTGCCCGCATCACTGCGCGCGGCGAGCTGGTGAAGATCGACACCGAGCAATGGAGCCTGCCGGCCGCGGTGCCGGAGAAGACAAGGCGCATAAGGCGAGAGGGAGCCATGGAGCGCCCGGCTGAGCATCGCGCCACGCGAGACCGGCTGGTAGCCGGAAGACTTGATCTGCATCGCGACGGCTATGGATTCGTGCGGCCCAACGGCAGCGTGGACCGCAGCGACGATCTGTTCATTCCGCCGAACGAACTCAACGACGCCATGCAGGGCGATGAAGTGCTGGTCGACGAGGCGCCGCCGGGACGGGATGGGCGGCGATCGGGGCGGGTCGCGCGGGTGCTCAATCGGAGGAATCCTACCGTTGTCGGGATCTTCCATTACGCCCGCGCCAATCGCGGCAGTGCGTGGGACGATACGTCGATGATGCGCGGCAACTATGTGCAGCCGCTCGATGAACGCATGACGCAGCCCATCCTCATTCCGGAAGGCGGGGAGGCGGCTTCGATCGCCAGGGCCACGCCCCATCGCGTGCTTGGCGAAGAGGCTCATGTGCAGCAAGTGCACTGGGCCGATGAGCTCGACCTGCACCGGCCTCTTGAGGGCCTCGCCGTCGATGTGGAGATCACCGACTTTCCCGGCGTCGGGCGGCCGGCGAAGGGACGCGTGATCGAGGTGCTCGGGCCGCCGGATGCGTTCGGTGTCGATGTCGAGATCATTATCCGCAAGCATCATCTGCCGCATGTCTTTCCGGCGAACGTGCTGGCGGAGGCCTCGGCCAGCGCGGAGCAGACGCATCTTCCGACCGAGGGCTCTGAGCCGCCCAGTCTTCGTGCTGGGATGACGAAGGGCAGGCGGGACTTTCGCGGCTTGCCGATTGTGACGATCGATGGCGAGACGGCGCGGGACTTCGACGATGCGGTGCTGGTGCGGGAGCTTGGCGATGGAACGTGGGAGCTGCAGGTGCATATCGCCGATGTGAGCCAGTATGTGCGGCCTGGGACGGCGCTTGATCTCGAGGCGCGGCTGCGTGGGACTTCGGTCTACTTTCCCGATCGCGCGATTCCGATGCTGCCGCCGCAGCTTTCAAGCGGGATGTGCAGCCTGCGGCCGGACGAGGACCGGCTGGTGCTGAGCTGCGTCATGCAGATCGATGCGCGCGGCGAGGTGCTTGGGTACGAGGTGTGCGAGGGCGTCATTCGCAGCGCGCGGCGGCTGACGTACACGCAGGTGCAGGCCGTGCTCGATGGCGATGCGGCGACGAGGGCTGATTTTGCGGAGCTGGTGCCGGAGTTCGAGCGCATGTATGAGCTTGCCTTGAAGCTGAATGCGAAGCGGCACCGAAGGGGGTCAATCGACTTCGATCTGCCGGAGCCGGTCATCCAGTTCGATCCGGACGGCAACATGGAGGCGATTGTGCGTTCGCAGCGCGGGTGGTCGCATCGGCTGATCGAGGAGTTCATGCTGTCGGCGAATGAGTGCGTGGCGACGTGGATCGAGGCGCAGGGCGTGGCGAGCGTGTACCGGATTCATGAGATTCCCGATCCGAAGCGGATCGTGGACTTCGAGGAGACGGCGAGTCAGTTCGGGTATTCGCTTGGATTCAGCAGCCTGCCGGTGAAGCGGATACAGATGAAGGGCGACCGGCGCGATGCTCGCGGGAGCGGGCAGCAGGCGAAGACGCATGAGGTGGCCGAGGCGATTCCAGTCACCCCGCAGATGTACCAGCGGCTGACGGCGAAGATTGCGGGCAAGCCGGAGGAGCGGATTCTGTCGTACCTAATGCTGCGGTCGTTGAAGCAGGCTCGGTACAGCGAGAAGAACGTGGGGCACTTCGCGCTGGCTTCGCCGAGCTACACGCACTTCACGTCGCCGATCCGGCGGTATCCGGATTTGATTGTGCATCGGCTGCTGCGGGAGCTGATTCGAAGCGGCACGGACACGCGGGGCGGGGCGATCCTTTCGGATGCGCCGCAGCCCTGGAGTGAGAGGCCAGCGGTTCGTCCAGAAAGAGCGGAGTTGCAGGGGCCGATCCCGGAGACGGAGCTGCAGGCGATCGCAACCGAGTCGAGCCAGGCCGAAAGGCGCGCCGATGATGCGGAGCGCGAGCTGATCGAGTGGAAGAAGATCAAGTTCATGCAGGATCGCGTGGGTGAGGACTTCGATGCGATCATCCTGTCGTGCACGAAGTACGGGTTCTTCGTGGAGCTCGACAACCTGTTCATCGAAGGCCTCGTGCCGCTGACCTCGCTTGCAGACGACCGGTATGTGTTTCGCGATACAGACCGGCGGATCGTGGGCGCGCGCAACGGGCGGGTGTTCAAGATGGGCCAGCGGGTACATGTGCTGCTCGACCGGATCGACAGGCAACAGCGCAGGTTACAATTTGCGCTGCTGCCGGGGGCGGAGGATGTGGTGGTGGAGTCGCGCTCACTGAGGAGGTCGAAGACGGCGGCAAGTGCCGATGGGGCGCGGCCTCATGCGAGTCCGAACCGCTCGGGAAAGAAGGGCAAGACGAAGTCGAAGGCGCGCGAGCGCAGCAAGAAGGCGAAGGGGAAGCGGCGTTAGAGCAATCTCAACATAGCTGTACCCGAGGCAAGAACAGCAGATCCTCTTCGAGATTGACTACCAGAAAAGCAACGGCAACTGCAAAGGCGAACAGCAGATCCTCTCCGAGGATGACAACCAGAAAAGCAACGGCAAAGACCGGGCACAGCAACCTGAACTTTGTTTTAGAGGGCCGCGGCTGCGGCGTGTCTGAGCAGGCCGGTGAGCAGAAGAATGAGGGCGGCGATCAAGAGCATGACTCTGATCCGATGGAACCGGTCCCAACGGGCGCGATCCTGCAACCATCCGCTGTGAGGCTGGTTGGGGTTCATCTTTGCGATGCGATTGTTAATAGGTACAAGCGCCGTTACGGTGAATACGATGACGGCGGCCCAGATTGCGGCGGCGGCGGCGATAAGAAGACCCGGGCCGTTCGTGATGGGGCGATGCTCGAAGGCTGCTCCCAGGATGAGCGCGAGAGCAACGGCGTACCAGAGGGGCATTACTTTGCCGAGCGAGCGTGCCAGAGGGACAGCGGTGTGGGCGTGCGCCGCGTCATGCAAACGCCGGAGTTGCGGATGGACGAAGGCGGCTATGGCGAATTCGCTGCCTGTCATCATGGCAGCTATCGTTGCGGTCGCTATGTCGTAGGCGATGGTCATTGGGTTTCCCGGCGCGCAATGAGAGATACGGCATCGTAAGATAGAAGTTCCAAGGGAGCTTACAACATGGCGCATATGGTTTTCGATACGCGGTTCAAGACGGAGATGGAAGGGCTGGAGGAGCCGCCGTTCGATTCGGACTTTGGGCAGAAGATTTTCAAGAACGTCTCGAAGAAGAGCTGGGGCGAATGGGTGGAGCGGCAGAAGATGCTGTTGAACGAGTACCGGCTGCAGCCCTGGACGCGGGAGGCGCAGGAGTTTCTGGTGGAGCAGATGAACGACTTTTTCTTTGGCGGCGGAGGGGAACTGCCGAAGGAGTTCGTCGCGCCGAGCAAGTAAAGCAGCGCGAGCGGCTGAGTGGTTCGTGTACACTTAGGGCTACAGGATACCCCGCCGTCGCCCGCCCGGGCTGACGTGCCAAGCAACAGTCGGGACGTGGCTCAGCCTGGTAGAGCGCACCCTTGGGGTGGGTGAGGTCGCTAGTTCGAATCTAGTCGTCCCGACCAACTTTTTCCTTGCTCCGCACAATGGTGGGTGAGGTCGCTAGTTCGAATCTAGTCGTCCCGACCAACTTTTTCCTTGCTCCGCACAATGGTGGGTGAGGTCGCTAGTTCGAATCTAGTCGTCCCGAACAACTTTCTTTTTCCTCCGTAGATTGATCGGCGAGCCTGATGGTTCGACATCTGGTGCTCCCGATCATTTAGTCTTTCTCTTGAGTGCATCCATCCGTCTGGCCGTGCGATTGAACTCGTTCTTCCCGGCCGCTCGTACCTCTCCATGTCTGAAGTCACTCAAAAAGGGATTGAAGAATGACAGTGTTTTCGCGTAGAAACTTCCTGCAGTCCGGCACCGGCCTGGCTGTGGCTTCGGTGTTGCCGGGAGCGCACTCCGCACTCCAGGCGCAAACTCAGGGGCAGGCCAAGCAGGCGGCCGATACCGCGGGCGGCGATCCAGTGCGTTTTGCCAGCATCGGCGTCGGCATCGAAGGGTCTTCGCTGCTGCGCGCCGCGGTGACCCTGCCGCAGGCCAAGTGCGTGGCGGCCTGCGATCTCTATGACGGGCGCCACACCCTGGCGCGCGAGATCGCCGGGGATGAGATCCGCACCACGCGGCGCTACCAGGAGATTCTCGACGACAAGAACATCGAGGCTGTCGTCGTCGCCGTTCCCGACCATTGGCACAAGCAGATCACGATCGATGCGATCAAAGCGGGCAAGGATGTGCACTGCGAAAAGCCGATGTCGCACTCGATCGCCGAGGGCGAGGAGATGGTGCGCGCCGTCCAGGCATCGAAGAACTTCGTCCAGGTCGGCTCGCAGCGGGTCAGCTCGGCGCTGTTTCTCAAGGCGAAGGAGCTTTGCGACAGCGGGGCGATCGGCGACGTGCACCAGGTGGAGCTGCAGCTCGGCCGCAACTCGCCCGGCGGGGCGTGGGAGTATCCGCCGCCGCTCGACCTCTCGCCGGCGACGCTGGACTGGAAGACCTGGCTGGGCGATGCTCCGAAGCGAGACTTCGACCCGAAGCGCTTTGCCAGCTGGCGCGCGTATCACGAGTACGGCACGGGCATGGCGGGCGACCTGATGGTGCATCTGCTGAGCGGCATGCAGTTCATCACCGGCATCAACCGGATTCCCGACAAGGCGTACTCCTTCGGCGGCATTGTGCGGTGGAAAGACGGCCGCAACATGCCGGATATGATGGTGACCACGTTCTCCTATGGCGCCGTGCCGGTGACGGTGCGGCTGACGCTCGGCACCGAGACTCCCGAAGTGACCCGCGTGATGGGGCCGAAGGGGGTGATCGAAGTTTCGAATAACACGACCACGCTGATGCCGCAGCTCGGCATCGACAGCTCGCCGGACTATGGCATTCGCGGGTTTCCCGCGGCGATGCACGCGGCTTACGAGAAGCAGTGGCATGCCGAGCACGATCCCTTTCTCGACCAGCACATGCTGGACGAGACGACGAGCTGGCATGGACCGACCTGGGACGACCTGAAGCCGCATCTGGCGACGTTCTTCAATGCGGTTCGCTCGCGCAAGCCGGTGGCTGAGGATGTCGTCTTCGGCCATCATGCCGCCGCGGCCTGCCACATGGCGAATGCTTCGTACTTCGAGAACAAGGTCATTGTGAACAAGCAGGGGTAGGCCGGAGGGTCCGCCTTGCTGGGTTCGCGGGCAGCCGAAGGATAGTTGCGTTTTGGCCTCGCCCTGCTGTTCATCGCGGCTTCGCTGCGGTTTTAGAGCATTTTCAGTCAGCGTGTGAACGGTGGGGAAAGAGTCGTGGTCTCCCACCCTTTGTGCAAAGGACGCACAAAGGATGGGGCACCCAATTTCTGTTAACACTTGATAGGAAAACGGTCTAGCTTGGTGGCGAAGTCGTTGGCCCATGTCCGAGAGTCCGGTTATGGGGCACCCTGGTATTTTGGCGTCGCAGCGAGGGAATTACTTAGACTAGGATCACGAGGGGGTACCCCCCTCCCCCCTCTATTTTGCAAGTTGCCTATAATGAGTCACTTGGGGGGGGGGAATTATGCACTTGACACATAATTTTACTTATGTTAATCTCCTGATTAACAGGAGGATCAAATGCAGATCGAGGTGAACAGGGACGTAAAGGCTGTGCTGGAGTTCATGAAGGATAAGGTACCAGCAGAACGTGCAATCGGGGTTGCGGATGCTCTTCCCAACATGGCACGGCTCCTTTGGAGCAACTGTCCGCAGGAGCCGTGTACACCCATGTTTCTAAGTGTGCCTAAGCAGGAGGGACAGAATCAGTTACTACCAACCGCCAGCGAATAGAACCTTGCCCTGGTTTGTGTTGATGATGGTTCTGAGGCGGTAGTGGCTTGTCAATCGTATGTACCGCCTCGTGTCCGCAGCCTTCGCATCTGTATATGCCGGACCACGATGTTCTGTCGCCAGGACTGTAAATCTTGTCGAATTCATCGTTGTTAAGAATGCTCAGGAAGGTACTGTATCTGTAAAGCGCCATCGCAAAACCCCTATTAATTTCTCAAGTCTTGGCTTACACTAGAGGGAAGCGGAGAGGTAGGGAGTCGAACCCGCAGTGGTTGCACACTGCCGTTCGGAGTTTATAAGGCTCCTAGTCGCGCCGCCGACAGTACCCCTCCAGTGGAACCACCAAGCCTCGAATCGCGTCCCTCGACAGGATGTTAGCGATTCGAGGCTTTCTGCTTGCACCCGCCGTCACGGTGGACGGGATGGCGACGGGCTACGGCTCTTCTTATCATCGTGCCCTCCAACGCGCTCCCGTTATGGAAGAGACGCGATCAACTCCCTTGCAACAGCAAGAGCCTTTGTGTGTCCCGAGTTGGAGAGGCGGTACTTGACGCCTCGCCGATACCCAGACTTCATGACAAATGCCTCTTCTTTCAATTTCTCCATCACCCGATCAACGCGGGAGACAGGGCGTCCTGATTGCGCCAAGCCGTCTCCGATCTCCATACCTGTGACGGCTTCGTTGTTTCGCATATCTTTGTTTCCCAATAGCACAAGCAGGGCCGCGTCTCCCTCTGAGGCAGGTATGGCAGTAAGCGAAACAATGCGCCCTTGCACTCGCATAATTCGTTCTAGGCTGACATGAGTAGGATCGCCTGTTTTAGCGGAACTTTCAGGCTGGGCAGGAGATGCAATTGTCTTCACAATCGCCTCTCCTGTACTCAGAAGAGAGCGAAATGCCTCAAGTTGCTCCTTTACTGTTTCAGCGGGACCCTCGGCCTCAAACTCGTGAGTTCCAATCTTCATGCGAATTTTGGTAGTCTCCATCGTGGTCTCCTAAAACAACCTCTCTACAGTGACACGCTGACCCATTATAAGTCAACCGGTGGCGTCAAAATAAAGTTGAAGTCACTTATGGATGCGTGAGAGTTGGGCTAGAGGGTTTCCCGATGGCCGTTGTCGAGTCCAGTTGCATGGAGTGTGGCGCGTGTCTCTCCCAAACTGCGGGAGCTTACACTGGTATGGTGAAATGCTACAAATGCGGCGCAGAGCACGTATTCCGGGAGTCGCTCAGGCCTTTGGAGGTGAGGAGATATGAAGGTAGACAAGGGACAATTCGACAGCCTACTTCAGCGCATGATGAAGTCACCGCCTGAGCCTAAGGCTGGGATAAAGACTCAGGGGAAAGCCGGGAAGATAATCCCCGCTATTCCCCCGCCGTCAAAGCCGCGTAAGGCATAGCGGATGTCTTCATCATCTCCCCCAACGTCATGCTAAAGCGGTCCGACGCCTTACGTGCGTTGAAACGGTACTCAAACTCCGTAAGGTAGCGGTGCAGGTGCTTTATCGAGACGCGGTGATAGCTGCCTATCAAACCACGCTTGAGGAGTGAGAAGCTGGACTCGACCGTGTTCGTGTGGATACGGCTACCCGGCACAACCCACTGCTCAGAGTGATTGACCTTGCGGTGACGCGGCGCAAGCGTTTCGTTTATAGCGAAGTCATAAACCGCGCTGGAATCCGTGTAAACCCGCTTGACCCACGGCGCAACATTAGCTTCAATGATGGGCTGGATCGTGCTCCGCTTGCCGTCTGGGATATGGAAGTAGCGGACCCGGCCCGTCTTGTCCTTAGTGCTACGTTCGCGCATCCCCAGAACCATTTCCTTAGGTGCACGTACCTTAGGAGTTTTCTGAAAGCGGCGTATGGCCGTTCCCCCGATGAAGGTCTCGTCGATTTCGACCGTTCCGGTCATCTGAAAGACTCCATCGGCAGTCATTGCCTTACGGATGCGGTGCGCCATGTACCAAGCGGTGCGATAGGAGCCGATGCCTAAGTGCTCCTGTAGCTGCTTTGCGGAGATGCCTTTTTTCGCGTCTACGACGATGGCCAGAGCCATGAACCACTTCGTTAGGGGGAGATGAGAATCATTGAAGATCGTTCCATTCGTGGCAGAGAACTGCGATTTGCAAGTCTTCTCTAGGCACTGGTAGATCCGGGTGCGCTTGTTCTTGGAGGGAGTCTTACGGGTGATCTTACTGATTTCTTTTGCGCCGCAGATAGGGCAACGGATACCATCTGGCCAGCGCATGGTCTCAAGGTAGGCGAGGCAATCATCATCGTTCTGAAACTCGCGGGTTACGTCTATCAGATTCATCGCTGCGCCTCTTGACTACTTTTTCAAGTATCGCGCTAATCTATTTATGTGTCAAGTGTATAATTGTCCTTGGGGGAATCTTGGCGCGCAAAATATAGATTCGAGGGGAATTAACCCTAAAAATTTAGATTCCAAAGGAGTTAGGTCAGCACGGAGCTTGGCTGGGCGTCTCTTTCGTTGCTATTTTAATTATACGCAATGGATATAAACTCATGCGCCAAGCGTAAGTTTTTTGGATACTTTGATTTATCGTGTTCAGGGGCTTGACATGCGAATTTGGCCCGGATTTCGAGAAAAATAGTTTGGGGAGCTGAAGTTGGTCTTCTGAAAGAGCAAAAGCAGATCCTCTTCGAGGATGACAACCAGAAAGGCTAGGGCAAAAGCAAGTACAACGGCAATGGCAAGGGCAAGGGCAAGGGCAAGGAAGGTCCGATGGCAAGAAGGGCAGGTGCAACAGCGAGTGCAATCACATTTGTTTGCGTTTAGCGGGAAGTCTGATGAGCCGGAAGTGGCGGGTGGGGGTGCTCGGAATCCGGAAGATGGGGTAGAAAGGTCTTGATGGTATGGGCGTGTGAAGCTTATCGGGATCCTTCCCCTTCGCTTCGCTCGAGGGTCAGGATGACAGCAAGAACTCGGGAGCTCAGATGACAGTAAGAAGTGGGACCTCTGAATGACAGCGAGAACTGGGGCGCTCAGACGATGGCAAGAAGTGGGAACTCAGGATCATAGAACGGATTGGGGAACAGCATTCATCAGAGGCTGCTTAGAACGGACTGACGGTGAAGGAGGCTCCGGTTACGTTCACGACGTTGCTGCGGCCGTAGACCCGCAGTCCGGTGCCGTCGGGCAGCGCCTGGATCTGCAGGCCCGCAGCTAGGGCCGCCTGCTCGAGCACCAACACGCACGCGGCGGAGGAGGAGTGCGGATGCAGCGGCCGGCTGACGGTTTTGCCGTTGGCGGCATTGGTCACCGAAGCCGTACCCGGGGCGTCGTCGGTGCCCGACACGAACTCTAGCTGGATTCCCTGCTCCGCTGGGATTCCTTGCTCCGCTGGAATTCCTTGCGCCTGCGCGGATGAATGATCGGGAGCGCCCGCCGCATCCGGCGCAGGGGCTCCCGGCTGCGGCCCGGGTGCGGGGTTGGGAAAGACGTTGTAGAGCGCCTGGAAGGGCGGCCCGGAGGAGGTTGCCATGCCGCCGTAGGCGATGATGCACTGGCCAGCTGCCAGGCGTCCGGGCTGGAAGCCCTTGTTGCCGAAGAAGTTCAGCTGCTTGCGGCAGATGTACTGGGGGGTGCCGTCCACGTCGTATCCGCCGGGGACAAGCGCACCGATGTTGCCGTCGAAGTCCTGCCACGCGGCGCTGCCGTTCGCTACCTCATACTGGTCTACCTTCTCTTCCTTGCTTGCCGCGTCGGCGAAGCTGCACTTACCCTCGATCCACTTGCCGGGGTACAAGGCACCGTCGTAGTAGGCGCGGCAGACGTAGAGCGGGGCACCCGGCTTGGGTCCGTTCCCGGGGCCGCCCATGACGGCGCTGGGGCCAGGCGTGAACGGCGACTGCACCTGCTGCCAGCTCACCGAACTGGGTCCGGGCTGCCAGGGGCCGGGCGGCGGCTGATTCGGATTGGGGGGCGGCGGCGCGCCGGGTATGTGTCCGCGGCCGTCGCTTGGCGTGCAGTTCGGCCCAGCCCACAGGCCGTCGCTGTTGAGCACGACGCCTGGGTCGCTGAGCTGACAGGGCGGAAGCTGCGGGGGCGGATAGGGATTGGGATACGGGTAAGGGTAAGGATATTGCGGCGGATAGGGATTGGGGGGGTAAGCTCCGCCGCTTGCATACAGCACGTCGAAGGGAGGGCCCTGGACGATCTCGGCGCCGCCTAGAGGAAAGTGACACGTGCCATCCTGCACGAGCTTGCCGGGCTGGAAGCCGAAGTCGTTATGCGGGAAGTTGGTGATGTAGTCGACGCGGCAGGAGAAGAGCGGTGAACCGTCTGGTTCGCGGCCGGTCTGCACCAGACCCTGCACGGTGCCCTGATACGGGCCCCACTGCGCTTGTCCGTACGCCACCTCGTAGGAGCCCATGACGTCTTCGCGGTTGTTGAAGGCCACGTTGCAATTGCCTCCAACCCATTTGCCGGGGACCAGGCTGCCTTGATCCTGCGCGCGGCAGAGGTACATGGGGGAGCCGGGGTTTGGATCGCTTCCAGGACCGCCCTGGATCGCGCCTGGGCCGGGAGTGAAGCCTGCCCGT
Source organism: Edaphobacter sp. (assembly GCA_965277545.1). Taxonomy (GTDB): domain Bacteria; phylum Acidobacteriota; class Terriglobia; order Terriglobales; family Acidobacteriaceae; genus Edaphobacter. The sequence goes on along the minus strand of OZ255826.1, from coordinate 1,651,499 downwards.
GCGCCGCGCCACCGTACGCTCTGGCCGGGATATTGGCCGGGATACCAACCGTCCTGCGCCTGGAGAGGCAAGGCCGCGCACGCTCCCACCAAGAGGGCCGTCAACAACGCGCGAATAACGCCATCGACCATGGTCCTCATGTTGCGCCTCGTGTGCCCCTGCTGCTTGTGAGAGCACCCATTATCACTCACACCACCCGCCGTCCCGAGCTTTTTTCGTGAAGGATGGATAGTTTGTTCTCGGCAGCCTAAGAACCTGTTTAAGAATCGCGTAAGCAGCGGATCGGGACAGCAAGCAAAGGCGAAATGCGGGGGTTTCTCCGCTACGCCGCGCGATAAGACCGCGCGGCTTCGGTCGAAATGACGACGTGTGGGGGGTCGACCGCGGCTTGGTACGGATCAGACGGATCGAAGAACAGGCAAAGGCAAGATGCGGGGATTTCTCCACTTGGTCGTGCGATGAGCCGCGCGATAAGACCGCACGGCTTCGGTCGAAATGACGACCTCCGGGAGTTTTAAATTCCGGCTTCGATATCAAAGTTCCTGGAAAGGTTCTTGGCAGGGATTGTGGACCGATGCCCAACGCGAAGGTATATAACCGTGGAGAATCCAAAAGGGTAGCCCATGCTGACCTTCGCACAGAACATCGTCCTGCTGCTTGCCGTCATGACCTTCTCCATGCTCTTCATGGCGCTGCTCAACCGCGTCTGGTCACCCGATCGCCGCAGGGCGCACAACGACATCATCGGATGGCAGCTCAGCATCCTCGGCACCACCTACGCGGTGATCCTTGGGTTTATGCTGTACACCGTCTGGACGACCTTCGGCGAAGCCAACCTCAATGCCGACCTGGAAGCGAATTCGCTGAGAAACGTCTACCGTTTATCCGAAGGCCTTCCGGAGGCGCAACGAACGCTGCTTGAGGCGCAGTGCCGCTCCTACGCCGAGGCAGTCGTCTCCGACGATTGGCCGGAGATGGCGAGGGGGCGAGTTCCGGAGAAGAGCCACTTCATCAATCAGGATATGTGGAGAACGCTGATGTCGGTGAAGGCTGCCGCTCCCTCCGAGCTCCTTGCCGAAGACCATGCGATCTCCGAACTCAGCTCGATGACCGAGCATCGCCGGACCCGCCTGCACCAGAGCGTGTATAAGCTTCCTGCCGTCTTCTGGTGCGTTCTCATCGTCGGGGCCATCCTGACGATCGTCTCCGCTTCTCTCTTCGGAGCGGGAAACGCAACGCTGCATGCCGTTCAGGTCTTCTCCTTCACGCTTCTGATCACCTTGGTGCTGCTTGCCATCGACGATGTCAACCTTCCCTTCCGGGGATGGGTTCACGTCAGCGACTTCGCCTTTCAGCGTGCTCTGTCGTACATGAGCGACTGATCAGAGCAGTCTTCCTTTCGATATACACCGGTGCGGCGTTAAAAAAATGCGGGGATTCTTCGCTTCGCTCAGAATGACGCGCTGGTTTGGGGTACATCCTCTGGAGAACCGATCTAAGCATGGCGCACCGCCTCTATGGCGGCTGTTCGATAGCCCGCGTACACGCGCTCGAAGACAGCATCCCAACTGCAGCCCAGCGCGTACTGCCGGGCTTTCGCGCGCATCTCCTGCAAGCCTGGTCGATCCCGGAGCAGCTTCGCGATAGCTGCCGCAAAGCCGTCCTCGGCCACGACGAAACCCGTCTCGCCATCCTGCACGATGAACTTCGGGCCGCCATCGGGAGTGACGACGGCAGGCACACCGCTGGCGAGAGCTTCGAGGACGACATTGCCGAACGTGTCGGTGTGCGAGGGAAAGACCAGCACGTCCATATTCGCGTAAGCCTCGGCCAGAGCTGGTCCGCGCAGCACGCCCGCGAACTTAGCCGTCTTCATCTCCCTGCGCAACGCGGCCTCTTCCTCTCCGTGACCGACGATCAGAAAGCGAACGCCCTCCGCGCCGATTGCGGCGAGCTCCCGTTCCAGATGAGGCAGCAGCGCCACGTTCTTCTCGACCGAGAGCCGTCCTACATAGCCAAGCACAAACGTTGGGTCCGTCGGCGGTCTGGTGCGATGCGCCGGGGAGAAGATCGCGGTGTCGACGCCGCGCTGCATCATAAAGCATTGGCGCCCGGTTGCTTTCTCGAGCATGCGGCAAAGCTCGGCATTCGGCGCGAAGAGAACTCTGGCCAGCTTGTAGAACTGCGACGTAGCCCACAGCGTGCCGCGCTCGACGCCATGTTCCACCGACGCGCCTTGGCTTGCCGAAAGCCTTCGCGTCAGCCAGCCCATCCGGCGGGCTGCGTACTCATGCAGGTTCGTATGCCAGGAGGCGGCGAGCGGAATCCCCAGCTCCCACGCGAAGTACGCGCCGAAGAGCCCAAGCTCGCTGGGTCCTGTGATGTGGAGGATGTCGGGTCGGAAGCGCTCGAGCTCATGTCGAATCGCGCCGGCGTGGCGCCAGAAGAGCGTGTCGAAGTCGAGATCTTTCTCCATGCGGACCGAGCCGCGGCTGCGCCTGAGCTCGAGGGTCCGCATCTCTCCCACCTGCTCGAAGGAGATCTCCCGCGTCCCCGCGCGCACACACAGAAAGGGCAGCCCGCGCCTCTGCGCAAACCCCACAAAGTTGCGGCTCGTGTGCGCGACGCCGTTCACCTCGTGGAAGGAGTCGGGAAGATAGGCGACGCGCGGGACACGCATGGGTCCAGAGTACAGAAGAACAGGGTGGAGGGGAGAGGGTGAAGGGTAGAGCGAACCAGCACTTGCGCTGGGCAGTTCGAAAGAGTCTCGATGGAGATAAATTGTGAAGAGGAAGGACTAGATCATTTTCGGTCAGGGTGTTAACGGTTGGGAAAGAGTCGTGGTCTCCCACCTTAACCGCAAAGAGCGCGGCTGGGATGGGGCACCCACATTTTGTTAACACTTGATATGAAAATGACCTAGACCTGCGCTGAGTTCACTACGCCCTCGCCCCCTTCTGCTCCACCCTGTATCTCCCACGCCATCCGTAGGCCGCTTGAGACAGGTGCTGCTCCCAGCATGCGCACGGCGAAGAGCGCGGCACGGAAGAACGCGGGCGCCTGCCCGGTTGTCCACAGCCGCGTCATGGGCTGGATATCGCCCCGCGCGTCCGGGTGGTACACGCGCTCGTCCCAGCCGCGCGATCCTTCAGGAAAGTTCGGATAGTCGCGGATGGCGTCGAGGGTCGACTGCAGAATTCTGTGCTTCCACGGTTCGGCGTACTGCGGCATGAACAGGACATGACTTTGCCGCTCGCGCCGGATCTCATGCACGAAGCCGGTGAAGCTTTCGGCTCGCGTCAGGTTGATATTGGCGTTCGGCTCGACGCCGTGGCGGTCGCCGCCGCTGATGGTCAACTGGTTCCACTTGCCGGCGAGCGTTGCGGTCTCGCGGTTCTCCTTCCAGTCGCGCAGGCCGTTGAGCTCGAGCGCATGCACGAACTGGCCGTACAGCGCGAGAAACTCGTTGACCAGCACCTCGTGCCGCTCGCGCCCGACGCGGTAGAGATCCCACAGCGGATGGTTGAAGACAATGAGCACGCTGGGAATTTCATCGAGCTCGGCCAGCATCTCTCGCAGCACGCGCGGCGGGCGGGTTTGGATGGGCGTTGCAGTAAATTGAGCCAGCCGCCGCATCCAGGCCGCGCCGGTCGCGCTGGGCAGGTTGTGAATCCCGAGATGAAAGGCCGTCTCGCCGAACGGCACCGTCCACTCGACTGAAACGGGGATATGGCGCGATGAGGGCACGGTCCGCAGCAGCATCGGCGCGTTGATGTCGTCGTGGTCGGTCAAGGAGACCAGGCCCGGCAGCTGCAACTCATTCTCGATCTGCCGCCGCTCCAGATCGAAGGCCAGGATGGGCGTCAGCGGCGGCGTCCAGTAAGCCCGCGCATAGTCGGGATCGATCCCGGTCAGCCGCTTGCCGCGCCGCTCCGCCCAACGCATGACCGGCTGCAGGACGCTCCACTGCTTCGACAGCTCGTTGATGAAGTCGAGAGTCTCTTTGGACTGGTTGGTATGGCTGTGCAGCGAAACGCCGGTAGTAAAGCCCTTCGCCGCCTCCGGTTCCCGCCAAAGGTACGATACGCTCGATTGACTCATCGAAGACCCCCCGTGGACCAAGTCCAGACAGGCTGCTTACGAGGTCAGTGTGGAGAGTCGATGTGACGGCTTCATGACTGCACCAACAATGGAGCTTCAAAATCGCTAAGTCTATTGCTTACAAGGATTCCACGAAAGTGGTAGAGGCTACTCGGTGTAGCGCAATGGGCGGTGCTTTGTACTGTTCCAGAAGTAGGCCAGAATGATGACACTCGCGATCGCCGCGTAGGCGCACCACAAGGACGTGAAGGCATACCGCTTGATGGCCATCACTACAAGCAGAATGGCGAGATTGGCGACGCCGAAGATCACCATGTCGCGCACCTTCGAGAACAGCAGCGAGCCGCAGGTGGCGATGACATAGAAGACGGCTACGGCAGTGATGTTCGTCGCCTGATTGCTGTAGACGATGCTGTTGCCCTGGACGTAGATCTCAAGCGGATATGCCATCAGCCCCCAGAGAATGTAGAGCGAGGTCAAGACGCCCAATGCGAGAAACGGCAGCATCCGCCTGCGGCTGGGCCCATTCGGCTCGAACAGCACCACGGACAACGGCAGCAGAAACGGCAGCAGACCCTGCGCATACAGCATGAACGCCGCGCCCATGTTGTGCGTCGTCGCAGGGGAGAGCTTTCCATCGAGTCCAAGCCAGACAAAACCTTCGATGAATTGGTGAATCGCGAACAGCGTCGGCAGCGAGGCGAACAACAGCTCCCGCCGGTGCTTTACCTTCGTCAAGGTCAACACGCCGATGGCGCCGAGAGCTCCGCTGCCCGTGAAATTTGCCGCAGCCGAAAAGCACATGTCTGGTTTCCCTCCGCACGGCGATCCCATGCTGCCGTGCCTTTGACCTGTATTTTTCCTTGCATCCCGCAGGGAGCCTGCTGTTGTCTTCGCCTGTTTTGAGCTCGGTGTTCCCGGTGCAGATCGGTATCAGGCTTTTCTAGCGCGTCTTCGTGATATCCGGGCCCAGCATCTCCTGCGCTGTCGGTTGCGGCGCATCGGCGTCCTCGCGCCGCCGCAGGTCGCGCTCGTACTCCGAGTTGAGATGATGCTCGGTCAGGCCTTCCCGGAGCAGCCGGAACGCTTCGTCCGGCGTGTCCGCAAACTGAAACAGATCCATATCCTTCGCCGCGATGGCGCCCTTCTCCGCCAGCAGGTCGAGGTTGATCACCTGCTTCCAATATTCCGATCCGTAGATCACCACGGTGATCTTTTTGGCGAGCTTCTCGGTCTGGGCCAAGGTCAGCAGCTCGAACATCTCATCGAGGGTCCCGAAGCCTCCCGGAAAGACCACCAGTGCCTTGGCAAGATAGGCAAACCAGTACTTGCGCATGAAGAAGTAATGGAAGTCGAAGCTCAACCCGGGCGAGAGATAGGGATTCGCATGCTGCTCGAAGGGCAGCTTGATGTTGAGCCCGATGGTCTTCGCGCCGGCTTCAAACGCGCCGCGATTGGCGGCCTCCATGATGCCCGGACCGCCGCCCGAGGTGACCACAAACCGATGCCTGCGCCCAGGCAGAGTCTTCGACCACGCAGCCACCATACCGGCCAGGATGCGCGCATCTTCGTAGTATCGCGCCATCTCGACGGCGGCTTCGGCGAGCTGCAGTCTCCGGGCGCTCGCTTCGCCGCGGGCGATCTCGCCGGTGCTTGCCGGCTGCTCCTGCCTGGGCGCCGGCCGCGAGGAACCCGTGTTCTCGAGCCGCTCGAGCTCGGCGCTGGCGACATCGAGCGCACGAAAACGGGCCGACCCGAAGAAGACCACCGTGTCCTGAATGCGCTCGCGCCGGAAGCGCGCCATCGGCTCCTGGTACTCGGCCAGGATGCGCAGCATACGCCCATCCGGCGAGTTCAAAAACTCGGCATTCTCATAGGCCAGCGGCGGATTTTCGGGCGCCTCGTCCCTGCTCGCGGTCATCTCGATCTCACCTATCTCACCCGCGGAAGTCCCGATAGTGCACCGCCTCGGAGATGCCGATCCAGATGTCGAGCAGCCCCAGTCCCGAGATCACCCCACGCATCGCTCCGTTGTGCAGCACCGACTTCAGCATGGGATGGGCGAGGATAAATTCGTTGCGATCCCAGATCCGCGGCCACCATGGCAGAATCATCACCAGCACGCCTAAGTAGACGCAGAACAGAACCAGCACAAAGAGCGAGAGCCGCTGCAGCCACACCGGCGCTGTTCTTCTGGCAGGCTCGGGGCCGGCGGCCGGACTCACGCGCACCGCCGGCTCCGGATCTGGAAAAAGTTGTGACTGTCCCGGCATCCAACTCCAAAGAGTTCTCTCTGGCGCGGAAGCGCATCTTCCCGGCGCGAAGAAAAAAGCTCTCAGGATTGACACTAGCAGAGCGCCCTTCGCTTGTCTTGCGAAGCGCGTGTCCTGCCGGACGGGCCGCCTGCGCGGCGGGCGGTCACTTCGTGACGTGTATACCGGTCTGGGCAGGATCATCTGCATAGGGCCTCGCGATGCTCGGCACGAAGATTTTTCCTCCCGACCATCGGAAGGGCCACCCGAAGGGGTATACGCGTCACGAAGTGGCCGCCGTCCGCGCAGGACGCCCGTCCGGCAGGACATAGCTTTTTCAGTATCCGGCAGCTTTTCCGTAGTCGCGCCGCTGATCGTGGCCGCCCAGCAGGTCATGCGTCTTCGGATCAATCGCGATCAACTCGCTGTCGCCCCAGATTCCGGGGTTGTGCTCATCCGCAACGGCCAGCCGATTCACCGTGTATCCCATCGCGGCAAGCTGCGCCGCGGTATCTGCGGAGAACTTCTTCTCGATGTCCAGACGGTCCGGCAGATATTGATGGTGAAAGCGCGGAGCATCGGCCGCCTGCTGAATGTTCAGCTCGTTATCGACCACGCTGAGCAGATCGTTTGCGACCGTGGTGATGATCGTCGAGCCGCCGGGGCTACCCAGCACGTACGCCAGTCTGCCGTGCCGGAACCAGTGGCCTCGCGTCGTCACGATCGTGGGCGTCATCGCGGAAAGCGGCCGCTTGCCCGGCGCAATGGAGTTGGCCGAGCTCTGGACGAGGCCGTAGGTGTTCGGCACGCCGGCCTTGGAGGTGAAGTCGTCCATCTCGTTGTTCATGAGGAAGCCGAGGTCCGCGACGGTCACGCCGGAACCGAAGCCGCCATTGAGCGTGTAGGTATTCGAGACTGCGTTGCCGTCCTGATCGACGATGGAAAAGTGCGTGGTCTGCGTCGGCTCCTGTGCCGTCGCAGCTTGGGGCGGCGGTGGCAGAAAACCCGACGGCCGCACCAGGTCCTTGGACGGCGTGGGTTTCGCCCGATCGATCGAGCTGCGCCACGCGGCGGCATACTTCCGGTTTGCCATCTGCTTCAGCGGCAGGGTGTTGAAGTCCGGATCGCCGAGATAGTCCGCGCGGTCCATGTAGGCGCGGCGAAAGGCTTCGGTGATGATATGAACCTGCGGGGCCGAACGGTCCGGGCCGAGCTTCGGCAGATCGTAGGTGGAAAGGATGTTGAGAATCTCCACCAGGACGATGCCGCCTGAAGACGGCGGAGGAGCGGTAATGAGTTTGTAACCGTGGTAGTTGCCGAAGATCGGCTTGCGGTCCTTCACCTCGTACGCGGCAAGATCTTCGGTTGTGATCAAGCCGCCGCCGGCCTTTTCAAAGGCCGCAATCTGCCGCGCCATGGCTCCCTTGTAGAAGTCCTCCGGGTTGGCCGCAATGCGCTGCAACGTCGCGGCGAGCTCCGGCTGCTGGAACGTGTCGCCGGCCTGGTAAAAATTTCCGTCGCGCTGAAAGATGCGCGCGGAGGCGGGGAACTGCGTGAGGTTGCGGCTTTGCAGCGCGTGCGCCTCTGCCGCCGAGAGCACATAGCCGTCCGAGGCCAGCCGGATCGCCGGGGCCATATCCTCAGCGAGCGTCAATTTGCCGAAGTGCTTTTGCGCATAGGCCAGCCCCGCCACCGTGCCGGGGACGCCGCTCGCCTTGTACCCGACCAGCGACAGCCCCGGCACGACGCCGCCGTTCGCATCGAGATACATGTCGCGGGTTGCGGCCGCCGGCGCCTTCTCGCGATAGTCGAGGAAGTGGGTTCGCCCATGCTTGTCGCGAATCAGCATGAAGCCGCCGCCGCCGATATTTCCCGCCGCGGGATACACGACGGCAAGCGCGAAGCCTACGGCCACTGCTGCATCGACCGCATTGCCGCCCTGCTTGAGAATCGCGACGCCGGCATCGGTGGCGTCATGGTGAATCGTCACCACCATGGCATGCGTGGCCCGTGCGGGCTGCTCACCGGGGCTCGACTGCGCCGCTGCGAGGAGCGAAGGACACAAGACACCGGCCGTGAGCAGGGACGCTAGAATCCTTGCGCCTCGCGAAGATGTGAGCACCGACAGATTCCTCCGTTCGTGCGATGAGTCGCGGAGTAGAAAGCATACCTTGGATCGAGTCTACAAAGCGTCCACGCCGCGTTGGACGGCGTGTTAAAGAAACTGCGCCGATTGAAATTGGCGGTCGAGTTAAGTGCAAATGCAAAAGCAAAATGCGGGGATTTCTCCACTGCGCCGCGCGATACGACTGCGCGGCTTCGGTCGAAATGACGACTGCCCGGGAGTTTTTATACAGGTTCTACGCGCCGTTTTTTGCGGCATTGGCGCCGATAATGGCTTGGGGAGACGGCAGGTCCTGCTGATAAAGCGCCTGCAACAAGTGCCGGGTGACGAAGTAGCAGTCGCAGGCGGCCGACTCGAGGCTGGCGCGGTCCAGGATCTTGACGCGGCCGCGGCTGTATTCGATGAGACCGCTGCGCTGCAACGAACCTGCCACCAGAGTCACGGTGGTGCGGCGCGCTCCGAGCATCATGGCCAGAAACTCCTGGGTAAAGTGCAGCACGTCGGACTGGGTGCGGTCCTGGGCCATGAGCAGCCAGCGCGCGAGCCGCTCCTCTGCCTCATGCAGGCGATGGCAGCCGGCGAGTTGGGCGAGGCTGGAGGTCTGGCTCTGGACGAACTCCAGCACGCGATCGCGGATCTCGTCGGACGAGCGAAAGGCCTTTTGCAGATGCGAGAACGGAATCCTGAGACCAGTTGCTTCGAGCTGAATGAAGCAGCTGGTCGAGACGGGCGCGGGCCCGAGAAGATGGAGGCTGCCGACCAGGCCCTCTCTGCCGATGAGCCCCACCTCGGCCGTCGCGCCGTCGGGCATGGCGGTGACGACGGAGGCGATGCCGGAGGTGATGAAGTAGGCGTACCGCGGGGTCTGCTCGGCCTCATACAGCATGGATCTCACCGGCAGAGCCACTTCCGTGGCAGCGGTTAAGAGAGATTGACGAGCCTTCGGAGACAGGGCAGCGAGAAAGAGGTTGGATACTTGAGCAGACATGATCGGTCCTTGAACTTCAGTTCGCAAAGGACGACAGCTCCCGGTCGGGGGCTGCGGCTAATCACGTCTCTGATCAGGGTTGATTTTCCAGCGACACAAGTCAGCATACGCAAGAAAATAAAATATTTCTGTCAGCTACAAGACATTACATCTACGAGTAGGATGCGCGGTCCCCTTCACTTTGGGTTAGGGACGGCGCGTTTATTAGCACTGTGTCCAGTACAAGACAGTGCAGACAAGATACCAACGATTATGCTGTTCCTTCGCGGATTGGTTATCCGCATGCGGAGGACCTCAATTGTACGCTCATGCTCGGGTTCTGCTGTTCGGGCACAACGGAACGTTATTGGACACGCGGGGTCTAATTCTGGAAAAGGCCGGATTTCAAGTAAGTGTCGCAAAGGATCTGGCGAGAGCAGCTGAGATGATCGCCATCCACCCGATGGATGCCTTTGTTCTTTGCCAGACACTCTCCGACCAAGAGCGCTGCGACGCGATCACGATGGCAGATGCACTCCGGCAACAGATGAGGATTCTGGTGATGACAGATGAATACTCCCGGTTCCCTGAAGACAGGACAGCGGCTGTTCTTGAGACCATTGTTCATCCCATGGATCTGATTGCGGCCGTGCGAACGCTTGTTCGCAGTGAAGTTCCCGAACAGGCTGCACTGTAGAGCGAATCGCCGGGATCAAGCGCGCACGCGCATTCTCTTCGACCGTTATCGGACTCTACCCGCGAGAAGAGACTCGTCGCGTATCCACGTGTATCCAAAGCGTTGGGCAACAAAGCGCCACCAGGCTGCATCCTCTTAACAAGACGGTGGTGACCTTGTTCGCGTAAGCCCCCTCCATCTGGTGCGTCGTAAGGCGTTCTCTTGAGCATCCTAAGGAGGGGTTGAGTATGCATCGGGCCACGATACCAGAGCTGGAATCTCGCTTGGCGGACGCCATCGAGGCTCTGCGAATCGCTGAAGAGCAAGCGACAACTGGGCGGCTTGCGCTCGAGATCATGCATGAGATCAGGAACCCGCTCGAAGCGGTGGGACATCTCGCGTACCTTGCTCGGGAAGACGCCGAAAACGGCAAGAAGGTGCGGGAGTACATGGATTTGGCCCAGGAGCAGCTCGCGACGGTCCATCAGATCGCCGGCCAGACGCTCGGATTTGCCCGGGTCTCCAGCTCCCCGCGCTCTGTCGCGCTGGTCAAGCTGGCCGAGGCTGCACTGCGCATTCACCGCCGCGAGATTGAGATCAAGAAGGTTCAGCTGATGAAAGACCTGCCTGGCGATGTGGTGGCGGCCGTGCATCTGGGGGAGATGCTGCAGGTCTTGTCGAACCTGATCGTAAATGCGATCGATGCCCTGCCCATAGGGGGCCTGCTTTCGCTTCGTGTCCGGCGGTGTCGCGAAGCGGTGCGCATCGTGATCGCCGACAACGGACACGGGATCAGGGCCGAGCACAGCGATCGCATCTTCCAGCCGTTCTTCACGACCAAAGGCGAGCGCGGTACCGGACTGGGCCTGGCGCTCTCGAAGAACATCGTGGAACGCCACCGCGGCAAGATCAGCATGCGCAGCAGCGTGCGGCCGGGCCGGAGCGGCACGATGTTCCGCATTCATCTGCCTGCCTAGAGCCTTTAAATAAAATCTGTGGAACCACGCGACTGAGGAAGGCATGCAAGGCGAAATGCGGGGATTTCTCCACTGCGCCGCGCGATGAGACCGCGCGGCTTCGGTCGAAATGACGATTTCCTGGGAATTTCTCAACAGGTTCTAAGACCGCCCCGGCTGCCTCTTCCGGCCGGAGAGCGGCCATGATGTCCTAAACTCTTAGTTGACAAAGCCAGTAATCGCGTGGTTCAATCGCCTAAGTTTTTAGGAGGTTGATGGTGACCGGATTAGCGAAGACAGCTCGGGCGCTGACGCCGCTTGAACTGGAGATCATGCAGGTGCTGTGGGCGAGCGGCGGACTAACCGTAAGCGAGGTGCAGCCCAGGCTGAAGGCGGAGCTCGCCTACACGACAGTGCAGACGATGCTGAATGTCCTGCTGCGCAAAGGCAAGGTAAAGCGGGCGCGGGAGGGGCGGGCGTTTCGTTACCGGGCGGCGGTCAGCCGCGAGCGGGCTGCGGGGAGCGCTCTGAGCGATATGGTGAAGCGCATGTTCGGCGGCTCGCCCGAGGCGCTGGTGATGGCGATGGTCGATGCGCGGCAGATCAGCGCCGAGGACCTGTCGCGGGTGGCGGTGCGACTGGCCGCGGCGGAGCAGGAGACGGTCAAGGCGGCGGGCGCAAAGGCAAAGGAGAGGCGATGATGGAGCACGCACTGATCGAATATCTCGCGAACGCGCTGTGGCAGATTCCCTTGCTGGCCGCAGGCGCCTGGTTGCTCCTGGCTGCGGGCAGGCCGGGACCGCAGACCGAGTACAGGGTGTGGCTTGCGGTGCTGTCGCTCGCTGTGTTGCTTCCCCTGCATGGCATGGGCGCTCCACAGAGAGCAGCACCGGCGCGGCCGCGGCCCACGCTTGAAGTTCGAGCACAGGCAGCAGGGATGTTAGCGCCCCCGTCCGCGGCAGAGGCCGAGACCGCGTCTATGTCCTTGCCCGGTGGAGTGGAGCAGGCCCGTGCCGTACGGCTTTACGCGAAGCTGGCGCCGTACCGCGTGACGATCTCGACCAAGGCTGCGCATTGGATCACGGGACTGTACGCGGGCGTTGTGCTCTTCGCACTTTCGCGTGTGGTGGGGGCGTGGCGTGCGGCGCAACGAATGGTGGAGAGCGCAAGCGAGATCACGCTGGCCGGCGAGCATCGCGTGGTGCTCGAGGACTATGGCAGGAGATTGCGCGTTCGTCTGCCGGAGGTGCGCGGGAGCGTCGAGATCTCGAGTCCGATGATCGTCGGCGTGATGCTGCCGGTGTTGCTGCTGCCGGAGCGGTTTGATACATGGAGCGCAGAGGAGATCAGAGCCGCTCTGCTGCATGAGTTCGCCCATGTGAAGCGGCGGGACACCCTGGAGAACGCGATCTGTCAGGTTGCGGCGCTGCCCGTGGCCTGGCATCCGGCTACGGTGTGGGTGCAGAGCAGGGTGCGACGGGCTCGGGAGATGGCTTGCGATCGGATGGCCGCGGGCGAGATGCAATCTGATCTCGTCTATGCGCGATCTCTGCTGTCGCTTGCCCGGAAGATGCTCGAGGGAACGGAGTTCGACCGGCGTGCGTTTAAAGGGCAGGCGGCGAATGCCGGGCTGTTCAGCGGTAGGTTTAACAATCACGCGATGGAGGAGAGAGTGATGCGACTGGTGAAGATTGAGAAGAGGGGAACAATGCGGACAAGGATGGTGCGCGCGGCAGGCGGTACGGCGGCGATGGCTGCGGCAGCTGGAGTCGCGGTGATGTTTCATTTGACGCCGGTGCTGGCCTCGAGTGGCGCGCAGACCCAGGCTGCAGCAAGCTCGGCGGCACTCCGCCTCGAAACATCTCCGCCTGCGCTTGCCGCAAATTCTGCCGCCCCCCCGATCGCCGCACGCGCAGCCGCAGCATCTGCCCGTGCCGCCGCGAAACAGTCGGCTGCCTCGACTGCTGCGTCCGCCGCTCTGGCCGCCTCCGCGGCGCCCGGCATCGCGGAGACCACATCCGCTCAGGTCGGGCCGGCCGCTGCCGCCGCAACGGCAACCCAGCCGGCTTCCGATGCACCAAAGCAACCCGCTGTGGAGCAACGAGAGCCGCAGCACGGAGAGCCCTTCGCGATCGTGGACGGCGTGCGGCGGCCGCTCACCTCCGAGGAGAAGCGCCGCGTCGATGAGGCGATGGCTCGGGCAAGACGCGAAATAGCAGAGGCGACAGCGAAGATTCACAGCCCGGAGTTCAAGAAGCAGATCGAGGATGTGCGTGCGCAGGCGGTGAAGACGTCGGAGATGGTGAATAACGCGCAGTACAAAAAATCGATGGAAGATGCGCGGGCGCAGGCGGCGAAGGCCCAGCAGGTGGTGAACAGCCCGGAGTTCCAGGAGGAGATCGCGGATGCTCAGGCAGAGACGCAGAAGGTCCGGGAATTTGTGAATAGCGCCGGATTCAAAGAGCAGCTGGACGAGGTCCGGAAGACAACCGAGGAGATGAAGATCGAATTGCCGAAGATTCAGATGGAAGGTCAAAAGGCGATAGCGCAGATCGATAGTCCGGAGTTTCGCAAGCAGATGCAGGAGGTGCAACAGCTTGACCTCGAGAAGGTGCGGAAGATGACGAATGAGGAGATGCGCAAGCTGAACGAGTCCATGCGGCAGAAGCGGCAGGTCAAGTAGGCGCGCTGGAGCGGCTCGGGTGAGCGGGACATATTACAATCCTTCAGAAGACGTGCGGCCCGATGCGTGTTGATGCGTGGTCCATGCATGCACCCTGAAGGGACCTATGGCATCCGGCTTGCGCAGCCTGCTCGACGACGAACCCGGGAGCACCAAAGCGAAGGTCGGGGTTATCTACGGCATGCTGCTCGTGTTCAATGCGGCGGCCTGGGGCTGGGCGCTGGTTGCGTTTCACGGCTTTCCTGTGCTTCTGGGCACGGCTTTTCTCGCTTACAGCTTTGGTCTCCGCCATGCGGTGGACGCCGACCACATTGCCGCGATCGACAACGTTACCCGCAAGTTGATGCAGGAGGGCAAGCGTCCGGTGGCCGTGGGGCTGATGTTTTCGCTCGGTCACTCCACGGTCGTCGTGCTGGGCTCGATCGCGATTGCCGCCACGGCGCTCGCGCTGCAACATCGCATCGACGGGGTGCGAGAGATTGGCGGAGTGATCGGCACGCTGGTCTCGACTCTTTTCCTGTTCGGCATTGCTACGGTCAATCTCATCGTTCTGCGATCGATCTATCAAACGTTCCAGCGTGTGCGTCACGGAGGCCGCTACGTCGAAGAAGACTTCGATCTGCTGCTCAGCGGCCGCGGCTTTCTTTCCCGTCTGTTTCGGCCGATCTTCGGCATGATCCGGCGCAGCTGGCATATGTATCCACTGGGATTTCTCTTCGGCCTCGGCTTCGATACGGCGACCGAGATTGGCCTGCTGGGCATCTCCGCAGCGGAGGCGTCGAAGGGTCTGCCGCTGTGGTCGACGCTGGTCTTTCCGGTGCTCTTTGCCGCGGGCATGTCGCTGGTCGATACAACGGACAATATCCTGATGCTTGGAGCGTATGGCTGGGCGTTTGTGAAGCCCATTCGCAAGCTCTATTACAACCTGACCATCACCTTTGTCTCGGTGGTTGTTGCTTTTGCGATCGGAGGCATCGAGGCGCTCGGGCTGCTCGCCGGACAGTTTCACCTGAAGGGCGTCTTCTGGCGATTGGTGGGCCGGCTGAACGAGAACTTCGGCGTGCTGGGATACTGCATCATTGCGCTGTTTGCGCTGTGCTGGATTGTGTCGATCGCGATCTACAAGTGGCGCCGCTTCGACCGCTTCGAAGTGACCACCTAGAAAATATGTCCTGCCGGACGAGCCTCCTGCGCGGAGGGCGGTCACTTCGTGACGCGTATACCGGTTTGGGCAGGATGAGCGGTATGGGGCCTCGCGATGCTCGGCGCAAAAGCTCTCACACCGACGATCGGGAGGCTCACCGCACCGGGGTATACAACGGTGCGGCGTTGAGAAAAATGCGGGGATTCTTCGCTTCGCTCAGAATGACGCGCTGGTCTGGTGTACACCCTCTGGAGAACCGCTCTAGAAACTGGCGGTGAGCCGCAGGGCGAAGCTGCGCGAGGGGCCGATGGCGTTGCCCGAAAAGAGACCGCCGAAGTCGAGCACATCGAGCGTGTTGGTGAGGTTCTCGCCGTCGGTCTGGAAGTGCATCTTCACTCGATCCGATTGATAGATGTCTGCGCCGGCCGTAGCGTTGAACAGCAGCGCAGGATAGATGCGGCCGCGGTCGAAGTTGATGCGGTCGAGCACCTGCTGGCCGTACTGCGCGAGCACTGTTGCTGAATCGCCATTGAACTGAAACGGCAGTCCGGAGTCGTACTGCACGCCGCCTGCAATCCAGACGCGCGGCTTGATCTGGTAGCGGACGCGCCCGCGAAGGGTGTTGCGCTGATCCTGCGAGACCGGGAAGTGGCCGGTGAGCTGTGCCGCGGCCGCCGCAGCGTTGTTGCCGAGAAAGAGGCCGCCGGTAGCCGGATACCAGGCGTTGCCGACGCTGTAGGAGTAGCTCACGAAGCCGGAAAAGCGGCGCCAGTCGGGAACCGTAAGCTTGCCCTCGGCGCCGTAGAGGACCGCTTTGCGGAATGAAATGGGGAAGCTGATCGTGGTGTTGTCGAGCTGGCTGTCGTCGGCAAAGTTGTTGAAGAAGCGGCGGAAGTAGTTGGCATCGAGCCTGATTTTTCCAGCGAACGCTTTGGTGAGGCCGGCTTCGTAGTAGTCCCCTTGCGAAGGCTCGACCGGAAAGCGCAGAAAGTTCGGGCTCAGCGCTTCGACCGCGGGAGAGCTGGAGAGCAGGATGTTTTCAAACGAGGGCGTTTGAAAGATGCGGTCATAGGAGAAGTGCACGACGGTGTCGACGGACTTAAAGTAGTGCGAGGCGGAAAGGCGCGGCTGGAACGCCTGCCGGTTCAGAAGAAGCTGGTAGTGGTCCCAGCGGAGACCGGCTTCGATGGTCCAGTCGCCGAGATGGATATGATCCTGCACGAAGGCGGCCTGTTCGAGATCAGGGCGGTTTGCGAGGAAGCTGAAGCTGCTAGGCGTGCCGCTGTCGAACCGGGTAGGATCCGTGATGAGGTAGCGGAAGTTTTCCTTGAGGAAGGTGTTGTCGGATTCCAGGCCGAACTTCCACTCATGGCGTCCGCGATCCACGGTCACGGCGGCGTTGAAATATCCTTCGCGGAATCCGTTGTGTTGAAAGACCTCGATGGGCGTGGAGGCTGCATTGGAGTTGAAGTCGTTGGCGTTGTCGCGCACCATGCCGCGGAGGTTGGCAAGCATCGTGGACGAGAAGACGTGCTGATAGGAGATGACGCCCATGGTCTCGACGTTTGCCGCGGTTTGACGCTGGCCGGCGGCCTGCTGGAGGAACTCGTTGGGGAGGTCGTAGCGCGAGAGCTCGTGGCGAACGACTAGGTTCACGCGATCGTCCGGGGTGAGATTGCGCTGGCCGTTGACGGAAAAATCGCCAAGGGTTCCGGTGTTCGAGTAATTTTCGGGCACGACAGGGTTCAGGTAATGGTCGGTCCTGCTGCCGCTCGCGCTGCCGCCGAGGGTGCTGTTCTTCCAGCCATACTGGGCCTGGAGGAAGGCGCCGGCTGAGACGAAGCTGCCGCCGGAGAGCACGGCCTGCCCGTGGAGTCCGGCCTGGGAATCCTGAATTGTATTCACCTCGATCACGCCGCCCAGTTTACGGCCGTACTCTGCCGGGATGCCGGCCGTGTAGATGTTCAGCGACTGGACATCGTCGGCTTCGATCTCCGGGCCGAAGCTGGGGGAGCGATTGTCGGTGAGGGGGATGCCGTCGATGACAAACTGCGTCTGGTACTCGGAGCCGCGCGGGTGCAGCACGGCGTTGCCCTCGTAGAGCCAGCCGGGCTGCGAGTTCACCAGATCCTGGAGCGATCGGCCAGGAAGGGAGCTGAGCCGGTGCTCGATGGCGCTCGAGCCGATGCGGTTGACGGAGCCGGCCTGCTCAGTGTCGAGCAGAGTGTTTTCCGCGGTGACGGTGACGGACTGGCTGACCGTCGTCAGGGTGAGGCGGAGGGCGAGTTTTACTGGAAGCGAGGAGCGGATCGAGACTGGCTCCGAGATGGCCGCGAAGCCGGAATGTTCCACGTGGAACAAATAGAGCCCATAGGGCAGGTGCTGGACCTCCAGGTCCCCCTGCTCGTCGGTGGTCAGTATCCGGCGATAGGAATTTGCCTGGCTTGTGATTTCAATGGCGGATTGGACGCCGATGCCGGATGGATCGGACACGTGGAGCTGCAGCTCTCCGCTGTTGCTTTGGGCGAGCAGCGGGAAGGCATGAAGGAAGAGGAACGGGATGAGTCGCTTGAACAAACAGCCGCTCCTGTGGTCGCTGAGTCCATCCTAAAGCGGGCTGGACCAAAAGCAGAGAGCACAGAGTCGAAAGCTTCCGCACTTCGAATTCGCCGCGGAACGTTGAGATGTTTGCTTGCGGCCGGATAAGAATTGTCAGACGAGCAAACGCGTCCGGTGGCCGTGTTTGCCAAGAGCTGCGACAGCCCCTAGCGCACAGTGTGATTTTAGAGATTGTGGCGGAGGGAGAGGGATTCGAACCCCCGTAGCCCTTTCAGGCTAAGCGGTTTTCAAGACCGCCTGTTTCAACCGCTCACACATCCCTCCGCGTGAGGTGCTTCTAAGGTTAGCAGGGATTGGTGCACCGCTGCGATACTGAAAGACGTCTAATTGCCTAGCCCGATGGCGACCATCAGACACACTCCGCGACTGAGCTCGTTCGATCACACGCTAGCGAGCGCGCGTTCGACGATGTTGTTCAGCGAAGTTTTCCGGCTGGCGGTGGACAGCTTTCGCGCCAGCAAGACGCGCTTTCTGCTGACCATGCTGGGGATGGTGATCGGTTCGGCGTCGATCATTCTGGTGGCGACGCTCGGCTCGACGGGCAAGCAGTATGCGCTCGACCAGCTGAACAGCATTGGGCCGAATAAGATTGAGCTGCAGTATGGCGGCGGCAATATCTCGGGACCGGATAATACAAGTACGCCGGACTTTTTGACGCTCGACGATATGCATGCGGTCGAGGATCAGGTGCCGGGCATCGTCGACTCATCGCCGATGCTGGAGTTCCATGACAACGTGAGCGTGGGCGGCGGCGTGACCAAGGCGACGATGCTGCTTGGCGTTTCGCCGCAGTATCGTGCGATTCGCAATCTGGTCGTGGTCGCGGGCCGCTTCTTCGACGATCAGGATTCGGTCGCGCATGAGCACGTGGCGGTGATTGTGAAGCCATTCGCGGACGAGCTTTATGGGACCTCCGAGGCCGCGCTCGGCAAGACGATCAGCATCAAGGGCATTCCCTTTGTCATCATCGGGGTATTCCGCGAGAGTGTCGATACCTACGGGCAGTCGGAGATCAGCGAGACGACCATGCTGGTGCCGTATCCGGTGCTGCAGTATTTCACCGGCACCGCCGCGTTGAAGGAGATCTTTTTCACCATGCGCGACGCGTCCATGGTCATGCCGGCGAAGGATCGCATTCTCGAGATCATCCGGTCGCGCCACTATGCCGGCTCGGTGTACAACGCGCAGACGCTGACCGAGCTGCTGACGAGCATGGCGAAGATCGCCGATATGCTGACGATCGTGCTGACGCTTGGCGCGGGGATCACGCTGGTGGTCAGCGGGGTGGGCATCATGAACAGCATGCTGGCCAACGTGCAGTCGCGCATCAAGGAGATCGGCATCCGCAAGGCGCTGGGGGCGACAAGCCGCGAGATCCGGCTGCAGTTTTTGACTGAGGCGGTGTTTATGTCGTTGTCGGGTGGCCTGGCCGGGACGCTGCTTGGGCTTGCGCTGCCGATGACGCTGGGTTTATTGACGCCGTTCAAGATTCCGATCAGCTGGTGGTCGCCAGTGTTTGCGCTGGGAACCTCGGTGCTGGTAGGGGTGCTGTTCGGAACGCTGCCGGCGAACCGGGCGGCGCGGCTGGACCCGGTGCAGACGCTGAAATATGAGTAGAGACCACAGACTGAAAAGATCTGTCCGGCGGGACGGCCCGCTACGAGCGACGCGGTCACTTCGTAGTTTATATACCCATTCGGGTGGGCCGCCCGATGGTCGGCATGAAGAATTTCTCCCGCCGACCAACGGAAGGCCCTATGAAAACGATCCTGCCCAGGCCGGTATACATGTCACGAAGTGACCGCTCTCCGCGCAGGAGGCCCGTCTGGCAGGACGTGTTCTCGCCTCAGGCGGTGGCGGGCTCGGCTTTCGGCTGAGCTTCAGTCTCGTCCTGATCGCCTTTGACAGTGACCTTGACGTGGCTGGTGACCTCGCGGTGGAGCTTGATTGGGACGTGGTATTCGCCGAGGCTCTTGAGAGGCTCTTCGAGGGCGATCTTGCGGCGGTCGATGGTGTAGCCCTGGGCTTCGAGCTGGTGGGCGATGTCGCCCGAGGTGACCGAGCCGAAGAGGTGATCGTTCTCGCCGACCTTGCGCTCGAAGACGAGCTCGACCTGCGAGAGCTGGGTGGCGAGCTGCTCGGCGCCGGCCTTTTCCTTGACGGATTTGCGGACGGCCGAGGCCTTCATCTGATCGATGACGGCTTTGTTGGCGGCGTTGGCTTCGATGGCGAGCTTTTCGGGGAGCAGGAAATTGCGCCCGTAGCCGTCAGCGACTTTGACAACGTCGCCACGGTGGCCGAGCTTGTTGACGTCTTCCTTGAGAATGACTTCCATTGCAGTTTCTCCGATCTTTCCTCTCTGGCGGCGATGTGGGCGGCCAGTGTTTGCGGTTCCCAGGGGGAACGTTGAAGCGACTCCAACGGGGGTGTACCCAATTGGAAAAAGCAGATCCCGTTCGGGGATGACAACAAGAAAGGCAAGTGCCGATACAAGAAAAGCAAATACCACAACGGGTACGGCCGTGTTGATTTCGAGCTAGAAGCGGGCGGCGAAGGCGAGCAGGGCGATGTTGCGCGACTGCTTGATGGCCAGGCTGAGCTTCCGCTGGTGGCGGGTGCAGACGCCGGTGAGGCGGCGAGGGACGATCTTGCCGCGCTCGGCGACGAAGCCCTGCAGCAGGCGGACGTCGCGGTAGGAGATGGCGTCGATCTTCTCGGTGCAGAACTTGCAGACCTTCTTGCGGCGGAAGAACTTGCGTCCTCCAGGGCCGCCTGCTCCGGGAGCTCCGGCGGGGCGGGGGGGACGAGGACCACCGGAGCCGGCGTAGGCGGGGCGGGGTGTAGGTGCTGCATGAGGTTGCTCAGTGGACGGCGTGCTGGTTTCGTCAGCCATGATGTTTCCCTTTCAAAATGCGTTGTGGCTTTGCCGGCTCCAGACTCGCTGGGGAGTCTCTGAACATGCTCGCCTTGGAAGGGCGGGCATGGAAGCCGGGTCGGCGGGTTGATACAAGTTGTGCGAGGCCGTTGCAGCTTCGCAGAGACTTGTGCGGTTTAGCCTGCGGGCGAACCCATGTCCCAGAAGCGGGACATGGGGCACCCGATTCGCATTCCGTGCGAGTCGCTAGACGGCGGAGGCGACCTGCTCGGGCGGCGCATCGGAGGCGACCGGGGCGGCGGGAGCGGAGGGCTTCTTGTCGTCTTCGTTGACGGCGGCCGGCGCGGTGGGCTGCGGCTGGACCGGCTGGGCGATAGGCTGCGCGCTACGCTTGACCTTGGTGTCGCGGATGGCCTTGACCTTGGCGAGGCGCTTCTCTTCTTCGTCCATGCGAACGGTGATGAACTTGATGACCGGCTCGGAGACGCGGAGGCGGCGTTCGATCTCGGCGATCAGCGAGCCGGCGGCGCCGACCTTCAGCAGAACGTAGAAGCCGTCGTTGAACTTGCGGACGGTGTAGGCGAGACGGCGGCGACCCATCTTTTCATCTTCGAGCTTGGAGAGGATTTCACCGCCTCCATCGGTAACGTTCTTCTTGAAGCCTTCGATGAGCTTGTCGAGCTCGGCCTCTTCGGTGTCGGGGCGGACGATGAACATGATTTCGTAGGTGCGATTCATTCGGTTTACTTCTTTCTGCGAAGTTCTGCTTCGCACCGGGACGGTGTTTGTTCTCACCGGGCCGGTCTGGAAGATGTGCTGCGGTTTGTGGTGCGTCTTAGCAAACCTCTACTTGCCCGCCGGCTCTCCTGATTCTGGCGAGCGGCGGTTGAACTCATTCATCGCGGCGCTGACTCCTTGGGTAAGCACCGTTTCGACGGCGCTCCGGGCGCGGTCGAGGACTTCGTCGAGCACCACAAGCTCCTGCTTGCGGTAGGGGGTGAGCAGATAATCCCTGCCGCCGGCCTTGATCTCGCGCCCATCCGACAAAGGAGCCTTTCCGACGCCGATGCGGATGCGAAGCCATTGTTCTGTGCCGAGCGCACCGGAGATGGACTTCACTCCGTTGTGCCCGTTTGCCGAGCCGCGCTCGCTGATGCGAAGCGTGCCCAGCGGAAAGGCCAACTCGTCGTAGAGGACGATCAGGTCCTCGGTCGGAACGGGCATTTCAAGCTCATGCAGCAGAGCGGCGACGGACTCCCCACTGAGATTCATGAAGGTCTGCGGCTTGGCGAGCAGAACGTCGTGTCCTGCAAGCTTTGCTCTGGCCGTGAGTGCACGTCCCCGGCGGTTGGAGAGGGTCGCGCCGCAGACGTCCGCGATGCGATCCACTGCCAGAAAGCCGGCATTGTGCGGCGTGAACTGATATTCGATGCCGGGGTTGCCGAGACCGACGATCAACTTCACGCTTTGCTTCCCTTTCGAACAAAAACTCTGTACGACTACGCTGTCAGCGTCGATGCGCCGGGCAGAAGAAACAGCAGATCCCCTGCGGGGATGACAGCAAGAAAAGCAACGGCAACAACAAAGACAACGGCAACAACAAAGGCAACGGCAACAACAAAGGCAGCGGCAACCAAGAGAGCAAGTACAGCAACAAGAGCAGGGACGACAGTGGGTAGAGCTACGTGACTACTTCTTCTTGGCGTCCTTGGCGTCGGCAGCAGGCGCGGCAGCGGCGGGGGCATCGGTCTTGCCTTTCTTGGCGACCTCGGGTTCTGCGACGGCGGCGGTGGCGGTGGCGTCTTCGGCGACGGCCTCTTCGCGGATGGCGGTGACGTGGGCGACGGTGGCATGCTCATCGCCGAGGAATTTGATCGAGCCCGAGTGCGGCAGGTCGGAGACGTGGATGCTCTCATTAAGCGCGAGATTCGAGACGTCGACGTCGAGATGGCTCGGGATGTCACTCGGCAGGCACTCGATTTCGACCTCGCGGAGGACGTGCTCAAGGATGCCGCCCTGGGTTTTGACGCCGGAAGGAACACCGGTGAGTTGAATTGGCACGGAGACGCGCATGGCCTTGTCCATGGCGATGCGCTTGAGGTCGATGTGGAGCAGCTTGCCTTTAATGGGCTCATGCTGCCAGTCGACGATCATGGCCTTGACGACGGCGGCTCCTTCAACGTTCAGGTCGAAGATGGTGTTGTGGCCGGAGTCTGAGTGGAGGATGCGGGTGATGACCTTGGGGTCGACGGCGACGGGAACAGCGTCCTGGCCAGCGCCATAGACGACGGCGGGAATCTTGCCGGAGACACGGACGCGGCGCGCTGCATTCTTGTTGAACTTGCCCTCGCGGGGGGTGGCGACGACGGCTTCGGTGGGGGTAGAGGATGCCATGGGTGAGTCTTCCTTTCGGGCACGAAGTGCAGGGACTAGGGACTAGGGACTAGGGACTAGAAAGCTCCCTACTTCTCGCGTCCTGGTGTTCGCTCCCTTGCTTCGCTCCGTTTGCGGCGCAGCCGCTGGTTGATGATGCATGATCGTTGCAGAGCTTCGGCTCGGGGATTTTTCTAGTCCCTATTCCCTAGGACCTAGTCCCTGCTTCTAATTGAACAGCGTACTGACGCTGGTCTCCATGTGGATGCTTTCGATGGCGCGGCCGAGAAGGCCGGCGATCGAGAGGACTTTGATCTTTTCTACCTGCAGCGCGTCGCTGCGCAGCGGGATGGTGTTGGTGACGATGAGCTGCTCGAGCCGCGAGTTGGCGATACGTTCGACGGCGGGGCCCGAGAGCACGGCGTGGGTGGCGCAGGCATAGACCTTTTCGGCGCCTTCGGCGAGCAGCGCGTCGGCGGTCTTGACCAGGGTGCCGGCGGTGTCGATGATATCGTCGAGGATGAGGCAGGTGCGCCCGCGGACGTCGCCGATGACGTTCATGACCTCGGTGACGTTGATGTCGGTGCGGCGCTTGTCGACGATGGCGAGCGGCACGTCGAGTTTTTTGGCGAAGAAGCGCGCGCGCTCCACGCCGCCTGCGTCGGGAGAGACGACGGTGAGGTTAGGCAGATCGAGCTCGCGGAAGTAGCTGACCAGGACGGGGCTGGCGAAGAGGTGGTCGACGGGGATGTTGAAGAAGCCCTGGATCTGCGCAGCGTGAAGGTCGACGAGCAGGGCGCGATTGGCGCCGGCGGTCTGGAGCAGGTCGGCGACCAGCTTCGAGGTAATCGCGACGCGGGGGCGGTCCTTGCGGTCCTGGCGGGCGTAGCCGTAGTACGGAATGACAACGGTAATGCGGCCGGCCGAGGCGCGTTTGAGAGCGTCCATCATGATGAGCAGCTCGACGAGGTGCTGGTCGACCGGATTACAGGTTGGCTGGACGAGGAAGACGTCGGCGCCGCGCACGTTTTCGAGCAGCTGGAAGTGGACCTCGCCGTCAGCGAAGCGCTGCAGCCGGGTCTCGCCCAGTGGGACGCCGACAAATTTGCAGATCTCTTCCGCAAGGGCACGGTTGGAGGAGCCGCAGAAGATCTTGACGCGCTTGTCGTCGGTGAGGCGGCCGGTGCGCTTTCTTTCCGGAGCTGGACTTGGGATCGGGGCATCGGGGGTGCGCGAGGATGGCGCGGGTCTTGTTCCGTTCTGGGATTGGTTCTGGGAGTAGTTCGGCGATGGAGGCGCCGGTGCAGGCTGGGAGGATGTTCCGGTCTCCTCAGCCTGCCCTGAAATAGGGGATAGAACCGCAGTCGTGTTCTGATCGTTCACGTGAAACCCTCCGAGGCTGGTTGACCTTGAATGTTCCTGCTGCTTCGTTGCTTTTGCGGGCCTTGTTGCGGCTTGCGTATTTCTCTGAAGAAGATCCTTGTTGCGGACTGCTCAAAAAAACTCAAAAGACTCGGTTCTACTTGCTTCTCACTTCTTCTTTCCGCGTTGGTTCAAGCGGAGTTTCGATTTGCTCTCTCGGCGTGCAACAGGTTGCAGTCGCACTTCAAGAGCCCTAAATGCCTTAGTCGCTCGCCTGGCGCCGACTTTTCTGGTTGGGCGACTAGGATTCGAACCTAGACAAAGAGATTCAAAGTCTCTTGACCTACCATTAGTCGATCGCCCAGTACCTTTGCCGGTATAGCTTGATATTACTTGACCAGCGAGGTTACTCCGCGAACATATTGTCCCAGTAGCCGGCGCGGGGCAGGGTTTCCGTGAGGAAGGTCCTGACCGCGATCGCCTTGGATTCCGAGGACTGCAACGACGCCGACTGGACGCGCTGCTGAGCCGCCTTTGCATCTGCTTCGGAGCGGTAAAGCCCGAAGAGCGCAGAGCCGGAGCCTGAGAGCGCCGCATGCAAAGCGGGGCTTCCCGAATCTTCTCCCATCAGTAAGCGCTTGGTTGTTCGCAAGGAGGGATACTGCGGAAAGACGACCTCTTCAAAGTCATTTTGCAGACCTTCGGAGGCGTCTAGTCCAATCCCGGTGCGGACAAGCGCGAGAAGGGGATTCTCGGCCAGATCGTTCAGCGTTTCGGCTTGACTTTCATCAGGCTGGCCCCGTTTTTTCTCGGGATTTCGAACGTGAAGGATACCGGAGGTGCCGGGCTTATCCCTTTCTCTGGTCCCCGGCAGGCTGTCGCCGGAACGGGTGGAGATCGAGGAGTAAGCGAGACTCAACTCCCTTAGTCTATCCGGCTGTGGGGAATGCGTCAAGTCCTGGTCCGGACTGGCCGCGTGGTGGCGGGCGTCCCACTCCTTGAATGCCGCGGGGGTGGAGACGCCGACGGCGGGTACGGCCAGCACACAGTACATGACGGGCAGGTCGGGCAGGGGGATGACCTGTTCGCCGCGGCCAAGGCCGAGGACGGCGCCGCCCAACAGGAAGAGCGGGACGTCGGAGCCGATTTCGGCCGCGAGGTGGAGGCGATCGAGGGGCGGAAGGGAGACTTGGAGCTCGTGCTCGATGGCGATCAGGGCTGCGGCTGCGTTGGCCGAGCCTGCTCCGAGGCCGCCCTGGACGGGGAGGTTCTTTTCGATATGGATCTCGACTTCGGCAGCAAGCTTCAGCCGACTGAGGCAGCGTTCGACCATGCGCCAGGCGGTGTTGCGATGGTCGCGGGGGACGTAAGGGTGGTTGGTGGTGAGAGTGATTCGGGTGGGTTGGCCGGGTTGGGCGCGGCGGGCGGTGACGGTGACGAGGTCGTGGAGGTCAAGGGTCTGGTAGAGGGTGGTGAGGCCGTGGAATCCGTCCGGACGGACGGGGCCGATGGCGAGGCCGAGATTGATCTTCGAGTAGGAGCGAAGGCAGGTGGACATCAGTCCGATTTTACTTGCGCTGCTCAGGCTTTTTGATTTTGCGCGAGTCAGCGCATGCGGCTGCCTTTTCGGTCGATGCGGGATCGAAGCAGAGTTGCCGATTCGGAAGCAGATCAAAGCATCTACTCTGCTGCGGCGCCTCTGCTGCGACCACGGGTTGCGGCGCATCCACTAGGCCAGTCCGGTGGACTCGGCCTGCTCCTGCGCGTGGTAGCTTGAGCGCACCAGCGGGCCTGACTCGACGTGCCGGAAGCCCATGGCCAAGGCTTCATGTTTGAGGAAGGCAAATTCCTCGGGGGTGTAGAAGCGCGCCATCGGGAGATGGTCTCGCGACGGGCGGAGATACTGGCCGATGGTGAGGATGTCGACTCGGGCGGCGGCGAGGTCGCGGAAGACGGCGAGCAGTTCGTGCATCTCTTCGCCTAGCCCGACGATGATGCCGGTTTTGGTGACGATCTGGTCGCCGTCGCGGTCGCAGAACAGCTCGGCGGCGATCTCCTTCGCGTGCTTGAGGAAGCGCAGGGACTTCTCGTAGCGGCCGCCGGATTTTGCGACGCGATAGAGGCGGGGGACGGTCTCGATGTTATGATTGAGGATCTCGGGGCGTGCGGCTACGACCAGCCGCAGGGCTTCTTCAACCCCCTGAAAGTCCGGCGTGAGGACCTCAACCCGGCATGCCGGTGCCTGCCTGCGGATCTCCTCGATGACCCGGACGAAGGCTTGGGCGGCGCCGACGTTGTCGTCGTCGCGGTTGACGCTGGTGATGACGGCGTGGGCGAGGCCGAGCTGAGCGACGGCGTAGGCTACGCGGCGGGGCTCGTCATGATCGATAGGCTCCGGCTTGCCTTTCGGCACCGCGCAGAAGCCGCAGCGCCGGGTACAGAGGTTCCCGAGCATCATGAAGGTGGCAGCCTTCTGGTTCCAGCATTCGCCGATGTTGGGGCACTGCGCGCTCTCGCAGACGGTGTGCAGATTGAGCTCGCGGGCCATTTTTTTGAGAGCGTGGAAGGTCTCGCCCATCGGTGCTTTGGCCTTGAGCCACGTGGGCTTGGGCGCGGGCTTGCGCGGGGTCAGGTCGATCTGGATCAGCTCGGTGTTCTGCAGTGCTGATTGCGGAGTCATCGCTTTCATTGTATCCGGGGCGTCCATAGTACAGGCTGGCGAGACACCCGGCCTGGCGAATGAGCAAAGCAAACAGCAGATCCCCTACGGGGATGACAACCAGAAAAGCAAAGGACAAAAGCCGGGAAGCTAAAGTGAGTTAATTTTTACGGAGTGGTCGGGGTGAGGCTAACGGTGCGGCCGGTCTGGGCGGAGCGGCGGGCGGCGTCGAGAATGCGGACTACGGTGATGTTGGTGTCGAGCGAGCTGAGGTCGTGCTGCGCGTGCAGCTTGCCGGCGAGTACGGCAACGAGATAGTTGAGCGAGTTATTTTCGGTCGGGGCGAGTGCAGGCGCGGTCTCGGTGTGCTCGGCGGCCTCGCCGGGGAGGCGGACGCGGAGCTTTGAGCTGGGAGCCTTCTCGTCATAGATGGTGTCGACGTAGCCGGTCGCGCCGTAGACCTCCATGTCCTTGCGGGCGAAGGGCCAGTTCCAGGAGCCCTGAATGATTGCCTGCGCGTGCGGATAGGTGAGGACGACAGTGCTGTCATCATCGACGTTCGGGTAGATCTTCGGCTTGATGTGCAGCGTGACGGCGGTGACGGTGAGGGGGAGCTCGCCATGCATGATCCAGGTGGCGAGGTCGACGCCGTAGCAACCGAAGTCGAAGAGCGCGCCGCCTCCGTTCTGTTTGGGATCGAGGAGCCAGGCGCCGAATTCCTGGGTGACTCCAATCTCGATCGGTCCCTGGTGCCCGTCGCGGACGACGAGCTTGCGCAACTCGCCGATCTTGCCGCTGCTGAGAAGGTCATTGGCGGCGGTGTTGGAGCTGTACCAGGTGGTCTCGTAATTGGTGAGCACCTGGACGTTGTACTTTTGCGCGAGGCGCTGGATGGCCAGGGCGTCTTCGACCGTAGTGGCGAGCGGCTTCTCGACCATGGCGGCGATGTGGAGCGGCGCGGCCTCTGCGATGGCGGCGCGGTGACCGGCGATGGAGGTGTAGACAAGAATGGCCTGCGGGTGGGTCGCCTGGAGCATCGCTGCTTCGGTCGGATAGAAGAGGCTGGCGGGGAGATGCGTGAAGGCGATGTACTTCTGGCGCAGGGCGGCGTCGGGCTCGGAGATGCCGACGAGGGTCACCTCAGGGTGATCCGGGAGGCTATGGAAGAAGCCGCGGACATGATCGTGGTTCAGGCCGACGATCGCGACGCGGACGGGTTGGGTGTTCTGGGCGCTCGCGTGGTCAGAGGTGGAGAGGAGCGCCACGAGGAGCCAAGTAGAAGAGAGGAGTTTCGACAATAGGGAGGAGTTCATGTGGTTGGGACCCTTTCCTGCAAGGCTTAGTGCCATTTCGTTCTTGCTGCCCGGAAACAAATCGTGTCATCATAGCGATGATATACATACATTGTATATACGCGAGTTGCGACGGATATCTTCTTTCTCTATCAGGGTCAGCGGTTCGTATGGGACACAAAGAAGGCATCCAGCAATATCGGCAAACATGGCGTCAGTTTTGAGAGAGCGTGTCAGGTGTTCTTCGACCCGTTTCTTCGGTTCCAGGACGCGGGGACAAACGAAGAGCAGCGCGACGCAGTGATCGGACTTACCGAGGATTGGAGCCTGTTGTTTGTTGTACACGTGTTTCGCGACCATAATTCAATCCGCATCATCTCAACGCGATTGGCGTATGTACAGGAACGGAGATCATATGAAGACAGTGAGTGACCGATTGCGGCAGCGCCTCAGCAAGGCTCGTCAAATGACGACGATCAGCATTCGCATGCCTCAGGACGTGATCGAGGATCTAAAGGAGATTTCTCCTTCCCTCGGTTTCTCCGGCTATCAACCTTTGATTCGTGCCTACATCGGCCAGGGCCTCCGGAGAGATCAGATGCAGATGGAGCATTCGCAGGTCAAGGTGATCACAGAAAGCCTGCGTAAGCACGGGGTCGCCGATCAGATCATCTCGGCAGCGATTGCCGAGGCGGCAAAGAAAACGGCATAGCTCCTAATCTTACGGCTCATTTGATAATGCCGCGCTGACTATTGGCGATGAAGTCGGCGAGGTAGGCGACGTGTTCTCCTGCGCCCTTGGCGACGGATTGCTGGATGGCGGCGAGGGCGTCGGCTGTGTTGAGTTTGGAGGCGAGCAGGGTGCGGTAGACGGCGCGGAGTTCCTTGAGCTGCTCGGGGGTGAAGCCCTTGCGCTCGAGACCTACCTTGTTCAAACCGTAGGCGTGGTTGTTGCGCTCGATGCTGGTAAGCGAATACGGCAGCACGTCCTGGGTGATGGTGGTGCCGCCGCCGATGTAGGCGTAGCGGCCGATGCGGCAGAACTGGTGCACGGGGCAGAGCGCGCCGACGCTCGCATAGTCTTCGACCGTGACGTGGCCGGCAAGAGTGGCGGAGTTAGCGAGGATGCAGCCGTTGCCGATCGAGGAGTCGTGGCCGATGTGGGTATAGGCCATGATGAGGCAGCCGGAACCGATACGCGTAACACCGCCACCACCGTTGGTGCCGCGCGAGATGGTGACGTACTCGCGGATGCTGTTGTTGTCGCCGATCTCGAGGCGGGTGGGCTCGCCGGCGTATTTCAAATCCTGCGGCGCGATGCCGAGACAGGCGAAGGAGAAGATGCGATTGTTGCGGCCCATGGTCAGGTGGCCGGTATCGTCGCCGGCGAGGATGACGTGCGAGACGAGCTCGCAGTCTTCGCCGAGCACAACGTTGGGACCGAGGATGCAATACGGGCCGATGGTGCAGCTTGCGGGAATGTGCGCGCCAGCGGCTACGATCGCGGTGGGGTGGATGCTCACTCCGGCTGCGCCTCGGGTGCGGAGGGGGCGGCCTTCATGACGCGTGGAACGACCTGGCACATCACGGTCGCATCGCAGACGAGCTTTCCCTCGACGGTGATGTTGCCGAGCATTTTTACCGCGCGGCTGCGCCACTGCAATACGGTGACTTCGATGCGCAGTTGATCGCCGGGAAGGACGGGGCGGCGGAAGCGGGCGTTTTCGATGCCGGTGAAGACCATCAGCTTCTGGTCGCGGTCGGGGATCTCGTTCAAGAGCAGCGCGCCGCCGGTCTGAGCGATGGCCTCGACCATCAGGACGCCGGGCATAATGGGATAACCGGGAAAGTGCCCGTTGAAGTGCGGCTCGTTGATGGTGACGTTCTTGATGGCAACGATGCGCTGCTTGCGCTTTATCTCGAGCACGCGATCGATGAGCAGAAAGGGATAGCGATGCGGCAGCAGGGACATGATCTCAAGGATGTCCATGGTCTGCGGCGCAGCCTGCGGATCAGGGGAGGCATCGGGGGAGAGATCGGGCAAAGAGTCCGGCTGTATCTGGGGCATGGCAAGGATGAGTATAACTGCGCAGGGAGCGGCACTCTGCCAAAGGAGGGAAAGTGACCGGCTCACGCAGGGACGGTAGTACTGCATCGATTCGTTCCCGACATGCCAGCGGCGATATGAGTCACGCGGTGCGCATCGGCTGCGCGGGCTGGTCTGTGCCGAAGCAGCACGCGCATTGCTTCGAGGCTGAGGGCTCGCACCTGGAGCGGTATGCGCAGGTCTTCGGGTGCGCGGAGATCAACTCTTCGTTCTATCGTTCGCATCGCAGCTCGACCTGGGAGCGGTGGGCGCGGACTGTTCCGAACGATTTTCGATTTGCGGTGAAGGCTCCGAAGGCTGCGACGCATACGGCGCAGCTGGTGAACTGTGGGGCGGTGCTGCAGGAGTTCTTCGAACAGATGGTTGGGTTGGGCGAGAAGCTTGGTCCGGTGTTGTTTCAGCTTCCACCGAAGCTCGTCTACAACGAGGGGATTGCGCGTGAGTTCTTCCACACCATGCGCGAACTCTATGCAGGCGCGGCGGCGCTGGAGCCGAGGCACGCAAGCTGGTTTGCCGCGCCGGTCGGCCGCGTGCTCGCCGAATTCGAGATTGCGCGCGTGGCGGCTGACCCATTGCCGAAGGGAGCGCCCGGTATAAAGGCAGCGGGGGAGCCGGGTGGATGGCCCGGCTTGCGCTATTGGAGACTGCATGGCGCACCCCGGGTGTACTGGTCAGGTTATGACGCGAAGTTTCTCGATCACCTCGCGGCACGCGTGCGAAAGGAGAGCGAGACGGCGGAGGTTTGGGTCATCTTCGACAACACGGCCCAGGGCGAGGCTACGCGCAACGCGCTGGAGTTGACGGCGTTGTTGTCTGATTGCGGCGAAGCATAGAGACGCGGGATGCGAACCGCGGATCTGCAAACGATCACGCACGCGAAGGGGCTATTCGTGCCAACGCCTCGCGCGAGGAGTCTGGCTCCGAAGCGACACAGTCTTTATGGCCCGGGCGTGGCCGGCGGAATCGCGCTGAGATATTCGTAGATCGCGAGGATGTCATGGTCCGGCATGCTCTGGTACGAGGGCCACGGCATCACCTGCAGCAACATGCCCGGATGGTCGTAGTCGATCCCGGTGCGCAGGATGTTTTTGAATTCGGCATAGGTGTGCCCTGCCGGGAGACCATTCTCCGGCGTCAAGTTGCGGGAGATAAATGGTCCGAAGACTTGTCCGCCCGCAAGGTAGTGCGCCGCGTTCACCTGCTTCGGCTGCCCCAGGAAAGGATTGCCTCCGGGAGCATACGACGGGTTGGTGTGGCAGTCGTTGCAACCGCCCACTGCGTTGACAAGGTAGCTCCCAAGTCCGACCAGTCGCTTGTCTTTATGCACCAGGTTGAGCGGCACGGGAGCGATCTTGTAACCAATCTCGATACGCTCTTCATCCGTCGACCGGTCGTCGTCGTCGCCGGCTCGCGCCTTGTGTTGCAACAAGCCAAGAACAGCGATGACTCCCACGGCCGCAAATAGAGTGGATTTGAAATGACGCATGAAATTCTCCTTGTCGTAATTGGAGCCTGTGAACTTAGGGGCCGGGGAATCACGCAGTGGAGGGGGAGCCTCGCCTACTCTTGGCGACGCTGCACGGCCGGATTCCAAATCTCCGATCGATTGTGCGCCAGATGTCCCGACGTGTCAATGGTCCTGAGGAGAAGTGGACGCTAGTGTCCGGCGGAGGGTTTCGCGTGCTTGGGCGGGCGGGGGATGAAGAACAGCAGCGGAATCATGCAGGCGCAGAAGACCGTGAGGTATTGAATGATGTCGAGGTACGCGAGCATGGCCGACTGCCGGTGGAGCTGGTTATAGATATAGGCCTGCGCGGTGTGGGCCGCGGCTCCGGCCATGGGATTGCCGCCGCGCGCGCCTCCGAAAAGGAGCTTCAGCTTCGCCACCTGGTCAACGAAGCCCTGGTTTCCCGTGGTCAAGTTGCGCACCATGTTGCTCTCGTGTGCCGCCGTGCGGCGGGTCAGCATGGTGGCCATAAACGCAGTTCCGCACGATCCGCCCATATTGCGGGCCAGGTTGGTCAAGCCGGAGACGTCGTTGTTTTCGGTCTGCTTGACTCCAATGTAGGCGATCGTATTGATAGGGATGAAGAGGAAGGCGAGACCCGAGGCCTGGAAGCAGCGCAGAAAGACGAGGCGCCCGTAGCTGACGGTCAGGTCCATGGTGTGCATTGTCATCAGCGACGTGGTGAGGATCAGAAACCCGAAGCCGATGAGCTTGCGGGGATCGTTGCGTCCAACCAGAAAGCCGACGACGGGCATCATGGCCATCATCATGAGGCCGGCGGGAGAGAGCACCAGGCCGGCGAGCTCCGCTGTGTAGCCGAGCAGCGTCTGCACCAGCTGCGGGATCAGGATAGTGGTGCCATACAGCGAGAAGCCGAGCACGAACATCAGCACGAAGCTGATGGCGAAGTTCGGCCGTTTGAACAGCGTCAGGTTGAGGATGGGGCGCCGGCCGACACGCACCTGCCGCAGCTCCCACCAGATCATCACGACGAAGGCGACGACTACGGCTGTCGTGAAGAAGACGATCAGGTGCGAGGAGAACCAGTCGTCCTCCTGGCCTTTGTCGAGCACGAACTCGAGCGAGCCGAAGGTCGTCGCGAGCAGGCCGAAGCCGAGGAAGTCGAGCTTGATGCCTCCCTTCTTCGACTGTGCCACCTGCTTTTTGACCCAAGGCGGATCTTCGACGATGCGCGAGGTGAGAAAGAGCGAAAGCAGGCAGACGGGTATGTTGAGGAAGAAGATCCAGCGCCAGTCGAAGTTGTCGGTGATATATCCGCCGAGCGTAGGACCGATGGCCGGCGCGCAGACCACGGCGAGTCCATACATGGCAAAGGCCTGGCCACGTTTTTCAGGCGGGAAGGTGTCGGCGAGAATGGCCTGCTCGGAGGGCGCGAGGCCGCCGCCGCCGACGCCCTGCAGCACGCGGCAGAACACCAGGATCGGCAGCGAGGGCGCGAATCCGCAGAGTGCCGAGCTGATGCCGAACAGCGCCACGCAGATCATGTAGAACTTCTTGCGCCCGATGAAGGTGGTCATGTAGGCGCCGGCCGGAAGAATGATTGCGTTGGCCACCAGATACGCGGTCAACACCCAGGTCGCTTCATCCTGGGTCGCGCCGAGGCCGCCGGCGATATGCGGCAGGGCCACATTGGCGATCGAGGAGTCGAGCACCTCCATGAAGGTCGCGAGCGTGACCGTCATGGCGACGATCCACGGGTTGATGCGCGGACGCCACGGGCGTTCGGCTGGCGGCTGCGGTGCGTCAGGCTCGCGGCGGGGCTTTCGCGCGCTGGGTAGCTCAGCGCTGGGGAGTTCCAGTGTAGTGGCTGCCATGTTTGTTGATTCGATTGTAGGGGGTTGCCTCGCGATGCAAAGAAATTCACAATCCGCGCTGAGACTATTGCCACGAAAGCGGTATTGACGAAGCAGGATTGCGTCGGAGATCGGCCTTCGCCAGTCGGGAGCCACGCCGGAACGCGGTAGGCTAAGTCAATGGCCAGATGCGCTGCCGGTTATTGGATACGCTCGGCGTTCCTCCTGTTCGGGTGTACCGCCCTCGCGCTTGCCGCGCAGACGCACGATTCGCCGACGGGAGGGGAAGCGTCCACTGCGGATCGCCGGATTGGCGGCTATGGGCCGTACCGCGTGAATAACGACCTGCTCTTCTACCATCTCGATCTGCGCGTCAATCCCGAGAAGAAGTTTATCCGTGGGACCAATACGATCCGCTTCAAGATGCTCGCCGATGGCACCCGCATCCAGCTTGAGCTCTATCCGACGCTCGCGATCGACGGCATCGAGCTCGGCAAGACAACGCTGCACTATGAACGTGACGGTGCGACGGTCTTTGTCGATTTTCCAAAGACCTTACGAGCCGGACACACCTACTCGATCGATTTCCGCTATTCCGGAAATCCGGTCGAGACGGGCCGCTTCGGCTGCTTCACTTTCAAGAAAGACCACGCCGGGCATCCGTGGATCAACACGGCCTGCGAGGAGACCGGGGCTTATGTATGGTGGCCCAATAAAGACCAGTGGCGCGACGAGCCGCAGAAGGGGATGGAGATCGATGTCGCGGTTCCCAACGGTTTGATCGATGTGTCGAACGGAAAGTTCATGGGCAAGAAAGATCTTGGCGACGGCTACACCCGCTGGGACTGGCGCGTGCACTATCCGATCAACAACTACGACGTGGCATTGAACATCGGCGATTACGTTCACTTCGGCGACAAGTTCGAGGGGCTGCATCTCGACTACTACGTGCTGCCTGCGGACCTGGACAAGGCCAAGGTGCAGTTCGCGCAGGTGCCCGGCATGATGAAGGCGTACTACCACTATCTCGGGCCGTATCCGTTCAAGAAGGATGGCTACAAGCTGATCGAGGCGCCGTATGCGGGCATGGAGCACCAGAGCGCGGTCGCGTATGGCAATGGCTTCAAGAACGGCTACTACGGACGCGACTGGACCGGCGTCGGGGTAAGTCCGCGCTTCGACTTCATCATTATTCATGAGAGCGGGCACGAGTGGTTCGGCAACAGCATCACGGCAGCCGACAAGTCCGACATGTGGATCCACGAGGGCTGGACGACCTACCTGGAAGGCCTCTACGTGGAGTACAACTGGGGCCACGCTGATGCGCTGCGGTATCTGAATGGCCTGAAGAAGAAGATCGACAACAAACGGCCGATCATCACGGCGCGAGGCGCCAATGCGGAGCCTCCGGAAGACCAGTACTTCAAAGGCGCGCTGATGATCAACACGCTGCGCAGTGTAGTCGATGATGATGCGCGGTGGTGGGCGATGGTGCGCGGCTTCTACAAGCGCTTCGCATACCAGAACATCATGACCGAAGACGTTGTCGCGTACTTCAATCAGCAGTCCGGCATGAACCTGACGCCGGTCTTCGATCAGTACCTGCGGCACGCGGCGATTC
Source organism: Edaphobacter sp. (assembly GCA_965277545.1). Lineage (GTDB taxonomy): Bacteria > Acidobacteriota > Terriglobia > Terriglobales > Acidobacteriaceae > Edaphobacter. Next base: position 1,616,366 of record OZ255826.1, on the reverse strand, counting down.
CTACCCTGGAGTTGAAGTTCGATGCGCCGGGCAAGGTCTCGTACCGATGGCAGGCGGACGAGAGTGACTTCGCGATGCCAGTGCGCGTAGGCTTGAAGGAGGACTGGCAGATCATTGATCCCACGACGCAGTGGCAGGCCATGCCGTCGACGCTCGGCAAGGAACAGTTTGGGGTGGCAACCGATCTTTACTACGTCAACGTGAACAAGCAATGACCGGCGGATTGCAGACGCGTTATTGAACTTTCTTCGCTTCCGCTACAGGCGCGAAGAGAAGGAAGTGAAAGGAGAGAGAGTTCTATGCATCCTGACCTTGAAAAGCTGATCGTGCTGCAGACGCACGATGTAGAAGCCAAGCGCCTGCGCGAGGAGATGATCGCTCTGCCAAAACATGTGGCCGCGCTTGAGGCCAAGGCGAAGGCGGTGGAAGGGCAGCGAGCTCTGATCGTCGACCTCATCGCCAAGGAGGATGCGCTGCGGCGGCGCCAGGAGTCTGACATCAAGGACCAGAGAGCGAAGATCGAGCGCACGCGCAAGCACATGAACCTGGCGACGACTACGGTGCAGGTGACTGCCTTCGAACATGAGATCGCCTTTGCCCAGGCTGAGATCGGCCGCCTGGAAGACGCCGAGCTCGAGAGCATGGAACGCGGCGAGGGCCTGGACACGCAGAAGAAGCTTGCGGACGATGCTGTGACCGAGGCGAAGACCACGCTCGAACGCGAACGTCTGCGCGCCGCCGAGACCATCGCGCACAGCAGGGTGGCGCTGGCTGCGGTAGAAGAGAGGCGGAAGGCACTTCGCCCGGAGATTGGCGAGGCCGTCCTCTCTACCTATGATCGGATCGCGAAGGCCAAGGGCACGGCGGTCGCCGAAGCACTCAATCAGAAGTGCATGGCATGCCAGATGATGGTGCGTCCGCAGCGCTGGAACGATCTGCGCGACCGCGCCAATGAGGATACGATGATGACGTGCGAGAGCTGCGGGCGCCTGCTCTTCTACGATCCCGCGCGCGACGCTCCGCAACGCAAGACGGTGCCGGTCGAGAGCATTGGCGCGTCGATCATCCGCTCATTATAGGGAGTGAGTATTTTCAGCAAAGGAGCAGACACGAACACGTGAAGCGCATCTGTGTAGACATGGATGAGGTGATCGCGGATGCTCTGGGGGAGCACATCGTCCGCTACAACCGGCACTTTGGCGAACAGATCACACGCGCCGAGCTGCATGGCAAGTGGCTTTGGGAGGTGGTCGGGGCTGACCGTCACGAGGTGCTCGAAGCGTGTCTGCGATCGGAAGACTTCTTCGATGTGCTCGAAGTCATGCCTGATGCGCAGCGAGTGATCGGCCGGCTGCAGCAGAGCTACGAGGTCTTCATCGCCACCGCGGCGATGGAGGTGCCTACCTCGTTTCAGGCGAAGTACCGCTGGCTTGGAAAGCACTTCCCCTTCATTCCGGCTTCGCACATTGTGTACTGCGGCGACAAGAGCATCCTGCGCGCGGACTATCTGATCGATGACAATCCTCGCCAGTTGCGAAGCTTCTCCGGCGAAGGCATCCTCTACAGCTCTCCGCACAATATCCATGTTAGGGAATTCAGGCGCGTGAACGACTGGCTCGACGTTGAACAGCTTTTCCTGGCGTAAAGACACGCTCTACCGGACGAGCCTCTGTGCGCAAATGCTTACCACGGATAAGGCGGAAATAAGGATCACTACGGATTAAAGTCACAGCCGGTCTCTGACGATTACAAATCCGCCTTTATCCCTCTTTCCGTCTTATCCGTGGGAAGCATTTGCCGTTACGCATAGCGGCCCATCTGACAGGCGCTACGACTCGCTGCTATAGAGCGCCGCCTCAAATTGCTGGAGCGCCTCCTCCGACCACGCGTGCGAAGCCTTCTGCCATGTATCCCCTTGCTCGGCCAGGAAGTTCGGGAAGTTCATCCGGCAGTATCCGCGGCGCGCCTGAAAGTCGAACAGCGCCTGCGCCGTGCCGTCGAGGTAGAGCACCGCCTGCTGCCCGTCCCGCGACCACTCGATCGAAGCGATCCGCTGCGGCTCGGGACGGCCGAGTTCCGCATCGCTCTTTTCGAGCGCGGCGACGTTGTAAATCAGCATGGCATCGAGGATGCTGTGCTCGTGCACCTCTTGTGAGCGGTCGCAGGCATAAAAGTAGCCTGCCACCCCCTCATCTTCGAAGACCGCGGTCCACGGCACGGCGGGCGAGTTGGACGAGAGGAAAGCACGGCCAGGAGCGAAGGAAAGCGACTGCATATCTCTCACGATACACTTGGAGGCGGTGCTGTTTGTCGCCTCCAACGCGGATGGAACCTGGTGCGGGCCATCGCATCTGTCTTCGCGCGCGGTCCCCGTCGCAGATCGCCTTCCTCTATGGTTTGCCCGCGCATGCCAGTCGCTGGAGCCGCGATGCACGGCGGCGGGTGAGATGCGGCCCAGGAAACGATGACACGCAAAGGTCGGCAACCCGGCGCATGAAGCTTCCCCGTATCAGGATTGGCCGTCCCCAGCGCCTCGCCGCGCTGCTGCTGCTGTTCTTCCTCTCGGAGTGCCTTTGGGTGATCGCACATCAGCAGCTCTCGCAGCAGGACTACCGCTACGCCGAATGCGGCCGCGAAATGTGGGAGCAGCCCTCGCCGCTGGCGGGCTACTTCACCACCTGCGGTAATCTCCATGGCGACGGCACGTTCGCCTATCGCTTGGCTGGCTTTCCGCTGACTGTGCAGCGCCTGGTCATGCTGGGCGCGGATAAGCTGCGCAAGCCGGAGAACCGTCTCTATGCCGGCGGCGCGCTGCACGGCACCACGTGGGAGGCGCGGCACGAGCTGTACAGCGTCAAGTACCTGCTGCACCTTCCCTTCGTTCTATTCGCCGTATGGCTGGGCGGCGGCCTCTGGTGGGTCGCGCGCCGGCTGTTCGGCAACGAGGGCGGCTTCTTTGGGCTCGGGCTCTACTGCTTCTGTCCCGCAATCGTGCGATTTGCCGTCAATCCGAACAACGACGTGCTCGCCATGTGGGGACTCTACGGCCTGGTCTACACCGCGATGGGCGTCGCGCATGCCATGCAGGGACCGCGAGAGAGATGGCGTCCGCGCATCGTCCTGCTCACCACCGCGCTCGGTCTCACCGCGGCCGCGCATCTGCTGGCCGCCATGGTGGGCTTCGGGATGGCCCTGGTGTGGATGCTTTATCTGGCCGAGCGCCGGCGCAGCTACGTCATGCAGACTCTGGTCTTCGCCGCAGTTGGCGCACTGGCGATCCTGTTCGCGTTCTACTCCTTCCGCCCGGCTCCGTTCAGCTACGTCTTTACGGGCGGAGGCGCGCGCTTCTGGTTCACACTCGACGGCGCACGGCGCTTCTTTGTTGACTTCGCCGATGCGCCTATCGCCGTCGCCACCCTGGTGGCGCTGCTGCTCTATGCCACCGTGCGGCGCTGCCGCTACTTCGGCAACACAGCCCCGCTGGTGATGGTGCTGCTGCTGTTTCCGCTTGCGACGACGCAGACGGTCTCGCGGCCCTGGCTGTGGGCGCTGCCTTTCCTCTTCACCTTCCTGGGCGGCGTCTTTGCGGATGCACTCGAAACCCGCCAGCGCAAGCTCTTCCTCATGCTTACCGGCGCTCTGCTGCTGACCCAGGCGTTGGTCTGCCTCTCGATGCTCCCCTCCTTCGCGCATTAGTGCGCCTCCGCGCGGCGGGGCTGTGTACCCGGCTCAGCACCGGGACCTCTTCTTTCCCTGCTGCACGCGCAACTGCGGCATAATAGTGCGACAGCCCAAGCTTATAGCCGCGCCTGAAGGATGTGCTCTCCCCCCATGCACTTTGTGACGACTCTCCGGACGATGAAGGTCCCGCTCCGTAGCGCGGGTTCTGCGTGCCTGCTCGCCGCGCTGCTGCTGGTTGGCGGCTGTCATCGCCATCGCAAATCGAAGTCCGCGCCCAACACCACCGCCTACTCGGACGAGCTGCATCATCTGGTCGAAAAGAAGTCGCTGCCGCAGGAGAAGGTCGACACCACCAAATTACCCGACCTGCGTTGGCCCAACTTCTCCGACTACGAGCCGATCATCGCCGCCTTTTACGACGATCGCAACTACGAGGTCGCCTGGACCCGCAACGGCGCACCCACGCCGACTGCGCTCGCCTTCATCCAGCAGTTCCGCGACGCGGACATGAAGGGCCTCATTCCGGAAGACTACGATGCCTCGCGATGGGACGCACGCACGCAGGCGCTCAAGAGCGAATCAGCCGACGCGATCTCGCTCTTCGATGTCGCGATGACGGTCAACGTGATGCGCTTCCTCTCCGACCTGCACACCGGCCGCGTCAACCCGTCTCACTTCAACTTCGAAATCCCCGTTCAGGAGAAGAAGTACGATCTCGCCGAGTACGTCTCGGACAACGTCGTCGATGCGAAAGACGTGCCTAAGCTGGTCGCCGGGGTCGAGCCTGACTCCGACGAGTATCGCCAGACCGAACAGGCGCTCGCTCACTATCTGGATCTGGTCAAGCAGCAGCAGCAGGCCAACGCCGCTCCTCTGCCTACGGTGGCGAAGACGGTCGCTGCGGGCGGACCATACCCGGCCGCGGACGCTCTGCTGACACGGCTTGAGCTGGAGGGGGACGCCGCGCCCGACACTCCTGCACCTGCGGCCGCCACGTACAGCCCCGCGCTGTCGGAGGCCGTGAAGCACTACCAGTCCCGCCACGGCCTCGAGGCGGACGGCAGGCTTGGCGCACAGACCATCAAGAGCCTCAACGTCCCTTTGGGCTTCCGCGTCAACCAGCTCCAGGACTCGCTCGAACGCTGGCGCTGGCTGCCCGAGCCGTATCTGCATCCGCGTCTGATGGTCAATCTGCCCGAGTTTCTGCTGCGCGGCTACACCCCCGAGCGCGCGCTCGACTTCACCATGCGTGTCGTCGTCGGCCAGGCGAAGGACAACCACGCCACGCCGGTCTTCACGCACATGATGAAATATGTGGTCTTCCGGCCGTATTGGAATGTTCCCGTCGATATCGCGAAGAAAGAGCTGGTGCCGCACATCGCCGCGGCGCCCGGCTATCTCTCGACTAAGAACTTCGAGGTCACGACCAACAAGGGCGTCGTGCTCACCGACTACAGCGCGCGTCAGGTCTCGCAGGGCATGGTGATGGTGCGCGAGAAGCCCGGGCCCAAAAACTCGCTCGGCCTGATCAAGTTCATGTTTCCCAACCAGTACGATATCTACCTGCACTCGACGCCCGCCGTCTCGCTCTTCGATCGGACGCGGCGCGACTATAGCCATGGCTGCATCCGCGTGCAGAAGCCCGCCGACCTCGCCGTCTGGGTGCTCAAGGACAACACCGGCGACTGGGATCTCAACAAGGTCAACGACGCGATGAACGAAGGTCCGGACAATAAGACGATCGGGCTCAAGACGCAGCTTCCGATCGTCATCTTCTATCTCACGGCCATCGTCGCCGAAGACGGCCAGGCGCACTTCTACGACGACATCTACGGCTATGACGCCGAGATGCAGCAGGTCTTCAGCAAAGGGCCGCCGTACCCGGTCAAACCAGTGCCGGTCGTGCCGAAGACAAAACCCGGAGACACTGCGTAACGGCAGGGTGTAGGGAGTAGGGAATAGAGCGTAGAAGGCTACAGCGGTGAAATTAGTTTTCAAGGATCACGCGATTGCCACAGACGGCAGATCGACAAGTAGCGGGCAGCAACGAACGATCGCGAGCGATCAAACCGTCTTCTACTCCCTATTCCCTACTCCCTACTCCCTACTCCCTGCCCTCAGCGGTACACTGCTGCACATGAAAACCTCTGACTTCAATCCCAGAGTGGACGCATACATCCACCATGCGAAGCCATTCGCCCAGCCGATCCTCACGCATCTGCGCGAACTCGTTCATGCAGCCTGCCCCGAGATCGAGGAGGAGATCAAGTGGAGCCGGCCCTTCTTCGTGCTGAGCGGCGTGATCGTAGCCAACATGGCCGCCTTCACGCAGCACTGCAGCGTTGGCATCTGGGGCACGGAGATGCAGCAGATCCTCCGCGCCGACGGAGTCAAGTTCGAAGGCAGCATGGGCACCTTCGGCCGCATCTCGAGCCTCGCCGACCTGCCGTCCGACAAGGTGCTGCTCGGCTATCTCCGCCAGGCCGCGCGGTTCATCTCGAGCGGCCAGCGCACTCAGTCTTACAAGCGGCCGCATCGCGTCGCGAAGGTGGCGAAGGAGCCGCAGCCCGAGTTCCTCGCAGCGCTCAAGAAAAACAAGGCCACAGCCAAGATCTTCGCTGGCTTCAGCGGCTCCTGCCAACGCGAGTATGCGGACTGGATCGCCGAGGCCAAGCGCCCTGAGACCCGCGACAAGCGCATCGCGCAGGCGGTCGAATGGATCGCCGAGGGCAGGCAGCGCAACTGGAAGTATCAAACCACATGACGGAATTTCTCGAGTCGAGCACCTACCGGAACGCAGAACTGCGCGGGTGCCATCAATACGTGCTGCCTGAGATCCAGCGCCTGTGCGCCGGGCTGAAGCCGCGTTCCCGCGTCCTCGACGCCGGCTGCGGGAATGGATCGTTGACCTGCGAGTTTGCCAGAATGGGCCACACCGTTACCGGCATTGACCTCTCGCGCGACGGCATCCAGATCGCTCGCACCCACTGTCCCGAAGGCCGATTCGAGGTGCTAGCGGCAGACCGGCACATGCTCGAACATCTCGGAGAGCCTCCGTTCGACCTGGTCTATAGCGTCGAGGTCATCGAACACCTCTACGACCCCGTCAGTTTTGTCGAGGGATGCTTCCTCGCCACGCGCCCCGGAGGAATGTTTCTGTGCAGCACGCCCTACCACGGCTACCTGAAGAACCTCGCCATCAGCGTCACCAACGGCTGGGATCGCCATGCCGATCCGCTCGATCCGGGCGGCCACATAAAATTTTTCAGCGAACGGACCCTGGCCAAAGCTCTCCGGATGGCAGGCTTTGCCGGTCTTCGGTTCGTCCACTCCGGGCGAATTCCCCTGCTCGGCAAGAGCATGATCGTTGCCGCCACGAGACCGGCCTAACCGTACGCAGGGCCGCCTGTCGTCAGGAATAAAGTCTCCGGCAAGGGATCGCTTCCGTTGGCAGACGATAGACTTGTCTGCGATGGATTCTCTTTCGGGGCCCCGCACAGTGGAGCAGGCAGGACGTCAACCAGATCCGGAACACGGCACGCCGCCGGAAGCGGAACTCGATCCATCGCTGCTTCGGCGGAAGCTGATGGCCTGGTACTACGAGCATGCCCGCGAACTGCCGTGGCGCGGCATCTCGGACCCGTACCGCACATGGGTGTCCGAGGTTATGCTGCAGCAGACGCGCGTGGCCGCCGTCATCGATCACTATGAAGACTTCCTCCGCCGATTTCCTACGCTGCTGGCCCTTGCGCTTGCGCCCGAGTCTGCGGTGCTCGCTACGTGGTCCGGGCTCGGCTACTATCGCCGGGCTCGGATGCTTCACAAAGCTGCGCAGTTTGTCACTCGCGAACGGGGGGGCCTCCTGCCGTCCACCGCCGCCGAGTTGCGCACCCTGCCCGGCATCGGCGAGTACACTAGCGCCGCCATCGCCAGCATTGCCTTCGGCGAGAGCGTCGCCGTGGTCGATGGCAACGTCGAACGCGTCCTGCTGCGCCTCACCGGACGTTCCCATTCCGGCAACGCCGCCGACAGAGCCTTCGTGCAGGAGCAGGCCAGAGCCTTGATCCCGAAACGGCGCAAGCAAGAGCAGATCAACGCCGCCGGCGATCACAACCAGGCCATGATGGAACTCGGTGCTACCCTCTGCCTGCCCCGGGCTCCACTTTGCCTGCAATGTCCGCTGCTTTCCATGTGCCTAACCCGCGGCGAGCACATCACGCCTCGCCGGGCTGCGCAGCTCAGCCGGCCCGCCGCCTATCTGCTCAGCCTGCGCAAGCGCGGGACAGCAACAGAAGTTTTGTTGGAGTTGCGCGCGGACGACCTTAGCCTTATGCCCAGCATGTATGAACTTCCGCCGCTTCCGCAGGATGCGGTGCAGGGACGCGAGCCTCTGCTGCGCCTGCGCCACGCCATTACCAACACCAACTACTATGTTCAGGTCTTCGCCGCGCGCGGGTCTGCGGATCGGGGCTTGCGACGCGCTGTGCCGGCTGCCAGGACGAACCTGCACTGGGTCCGCACCAGCCGCCTGCAGCCTCTTCCGCTTACCGGTCTGGCGCGCAAGATCCTGCAGCGGCTCGACGTGATGGCAGTGCAGCTTCCGCGCCTGCCGATGCAGACAACGACGTAGAAACATAAGAACATTGATTCAAATGTGATCCGCATGCGTTTCATCCGCAGATGGTCCAGATCGGCGGTGAGCGCGGCAAGGTCCTGATCTCCTTACCACAGCGCTATTGCATCGGAGCAGCAGTCTTCTTTGCCATCGTCAGAGGCAGCATGGCATCAGGGACGCCGCGAACTCTTCCATTCGGCAGGCTCGAGCTCTTCTGTCCGCTTCCCATCTGCATCAGCAGAGGATGCTGCAGGGTCACGATCACCGCGGTCGCCGGCGAGTCACCGCCGCAGACGTAGCTATGGATGGTATTCGCGTCGAAGTAAACTGCGTCACCCGCCTCTACATGGTGGGTTGTCTCGCCATGCCGCACGTCCAGTTTGCCCGAGAGCAGATAGAGGAACTCGCATCCCACATGTTGGTGGGCTCGCGCCGCACCGCCTTTTCCAGGGAGAAACTCAGCGAAGTAGGGGTCAAGCTGGCGGTCGGGAACGAGATATCCGAGGCTCTCGAAGAAGTATGCCGGATCATCGGCTCCGGTCTGCGGCAGCCGCACACGGTCTCCGCGCCGATGCACGCGAAACAACGTTTGAGGCTCGGGATCGAAGAAGTAGCTCAGGTCTTTCGAGAACACCATGGCGATGCGCGCCAGGTTGCGCAGCGTCGGCACCACGCGCCCCGTCTCCAGCTGCGATAAGAAGCTGGCCGAGAGGCCGGTGTGGCGTCCGAGCTCCACCAGGCCCATGGATTTCTTCAGGCGCAGGTATTTAATGCGCTCGCCAATCCGCTTTTCGGCAATGAAGGACTCAGCGGCCTCGCCATCGATCTGGAGGCTTTGGATGTTTGCGAGAGGAGCGTCTGCCGAGATAGCCGGCATCTCCAGAGAAGCGATGCTTGAAGAAGCGAAAGAATGTTTGCTCATAGGTATATGTTCACTATACTGAAAGATGTTGAAATGTGGTCAAAAGATGTACGAATAGCTCAACTTCTTAAATAGGATGCCGATTTAGTCTTCGCAGATGCGATCAGTAACTGGAAATTGCAATCGAGCACGTGCTCTCCGCCGCACCACGCAGCCAAGCCGCACTTCCGGGCGCAGATGCTAGCCTGTGTCGTATGACGTCTTCGCGGATCCTCATCGCCAGCCGCCCGCAGTACGTCTTTCCCTTCCTTGACTTGACCTTCGCAGCCCGCCGGAGCTCATTCCCTGTTGCGCTGACCGCCCTCCTGGTCGCATTTCCGGTCGGATGCGCCAGTCCGCGTCCGCCGCGTCCGCCCTCCCTCAACCTGCCTCAAATCATCACAGACCTTCGCGCTGAGCGCGTGGGTGAGCGGACAGAGCTGCGGTGGACCACGCCCGAAAGAACCACAGACCGCCTGAATATCAAAGGCGCGATGACTGCGTCGATCTGCCGGATTGTGTTTGGCTCTGGATCGGCTCCCGGAAGATCTACGTCTGGATCTATATCGGGATCTGCCGCTGCTCTTGCTTCAGTCAGCACCCCAGGGTCGCAGGTCTGTACTCCGGTGACTCGGCTGACCGTCGCCCCGGGACCTGCGCTGGCCTCTGACCCGCTGCCGGCCGCGCTGCTCAGCAACCCTCCTTCGCTCCTCGGCTATCGCGTCGAGCTCCTGAATTCGCGCGGACATTCCGCGGGCCTTTCGCCGATCCTGTTCGCCGCCGCCGGCCCGGCCCCCTCAGCCGTAGAGTCCCTGCAGGCTGAAGCCGTTCCCGAAGGCGCCAGGCTCCACTGGCAGCGTCAGAACAGCACCGCGGCGGTCGAGCTGAATCGGGAGCTCATCGCCCCGGCAAACACGCATCCGGTCAAACCTCCTGGCGTTCCCTCTGCTGTCGCGCCGCCGCCGTCGCCCAATTCAAAGCGTCCCGCTCGCGCTTCCGCTGAGAAGCCGCTCGGAAGTCCCGGCAACGCCGCCAAAGACAGCTCCGAGGAGAAGGTCCGCCTGACCACGCCAACCCAGAGATCGGACCCCGGCGGAACGCTCGACACCTCGGCAGCCAGAGGAGCCACCTATCGTTACACCGCCGAACGCGTGTTTACCGTCTCGCTCGATGGGCGTAACCTCACCCTGCACAGCCTGCCCTCTCCGCCGGTGACAGTTCTGCTGCGTGACACCTTCCCCCCCGCGGTCCCCACCGGCCTCGAAGCCGCGCCAGGCGGTAACGCGTCAGGCGGCCAGGCAGCAGACCACTCGATTGACCTCTCCTGGACGCCGAACACCGAGCCGGACCTTGCCGGATACCTCGTCTATCGCCGCCAGATCTCCGCCTCCGGGACGCTCGACGGACCGGTCACCCGCCTCAACGAAACGCCCCTGCCCGCTCCTGCTTACCGCGATCACACGGCTGTCCCCGGACAACGGTATGCTTATCAAATCACCGCAATCGATACCTCGGGCAACGAGAGCACACCCAGCACCGCCGTCGAGGAGACCATCAGACAGCCTTAGCCCGGAGCCAAGCCATGCGTTACTGCAAATATCTGTCGAAGGAAGAGGGAAGCCAGTTCCCCCGCTACGCTCTGGTGGAAAAGAACAGGGGAGTTCTCTGGGCCACACTGCCCATGCAGGCGCCGCAGGAAGATCTTACCTCCCGCCTGGCAGGCACCCTGCCTCTGCCGACGGTCGACTCCAGCTTCCAGCCCGCTCCGCTGACCGAACTCGAACTCCTGCCGCCGGTCACGCCATCAAAGATCGTCTGCGTCGGCCGCAACTATCGCGAGCATGCCGCTGAGCTTGGTAATGAGGTGCCCACAGAGCCGCTGCTCTTCTTCAAGCCTCCCTCAGCGCTGCTCGCTCCGGGCGGCATCATCCGCTTGCCCGCTCTCTCCCAGCGAGTCGACTACGAAGGCGAGCTGGGTATCGTGATCGGCCGCCGCTGCCGCAACATTGGCCCGGATGAGGACGTCCGTCCCTACATTCGCGGCTACGCGGCGGTCAACGACATCACTGCCCGCGATCTCCAGAAGTCGGACGGCCAGTGGACCCGAGGCAAAGGCTTCGACACCTTCTGTCCCGTCGGTCCGATCGTCTCGGACGAGATCGACCCCTGCGGATTTCACCCCGCGGAATTCAGCGCGCAACCGGTCACCGTCATCACCCGGCTCAACGGGACCGTGAGGCAGCAGGGAAGCACCCGCGATCTCATCTTCTCCATCCCGGAGCTGCTCCGCTACATTACAGCCTTCCTGACGCTCGAACCAGGCGACCTCATACCCACCGGCACGCCCGCCGGCGTAGGAGCCGTCAAGCCCGGCGACCGCATCCAAGTAGAAGTAGATGGCCTCGGCATCCTCGAAAATCAATTCGCCGCCGAATGAGATCGGTCCTGCCGGAGCTAGGTTTTTGCGCCCAAAGGCCTACCACGGATAAGCAGGAGAGAAGGATCACGCCGGATCACGGATAATAACCAGCTTTTGACCAGGAAGAATTCGTACTTATCCCTTTTTCCCTTTTGTCCGTAGTAAGTTTTTCGTCTTACTCGTGGTAAGCATTTCCCGCTACACGCGGCAGGGCCGTTCGACAGTGACCCTGATAAAATTCCCAAGAACAGCCAAGGAGACACAATATGGCATCGCTACTCGAACAGCTTCGCGGATACACCAAGGTCGTCGCCGACTCAGGCGACATCAACTCCATCGAGAAGTTCAAGCCGCAGGACTCGACCACGAATCCTTCGCTGATTGAAGCCGCCGCCCAGATGCCCGCCTACCAGCAGATCGTCGACGACGTGCTGAAGCAGGCCCGCAAAGACGCCGGCTCCAGCGCCTCCGATAAGGACGTCGCCGCCCAGGCCTTCAAATCCCTCGCGGTTGCCTTCGGTCGCAAGATCCTCGACATCGTCCCAGGGCGCGTCTCGACAGAGTGCGACGCCCGCCTCTCCTACGACACCGAAAAGACCAAGGCCCAGGCCCGCGACATCATCGCGCAATACGATAAGGCCGGCATCTCGCGCGACCGCGTCCTCATCAAGATCGCCAGCACCTGGGAGGGCATCAAGGCCGCCGAAGCTCTCGAGCAGGAGGGCATTCACTGCAATCTCACCCTGCTCTTCGGCCTGCACCAGGCCATCGCGTGTGCCGAAGCCAAGGTCACCCTGATCTCCCCCTTCGTCGGCCGCATTCTCGACTGGTACAAGAAGGACACCGGCAAGGACTACCAGGGCGCGGACGATCCCGGCGTCCAGTCCGTCACCACCATCTACAACTACTACAAGAAATTCGGCTACAAGACCGTGGTCATGGGCGCGAGCTTCCGCAATACCGGCGAGATCAAGGAGCTGGCCGGCTGCGACCTCCTCACCATCTCTCCCAAGCTGCTCGAAGAGCTCGACTCCGCCCAGGGCGATCTCCCGCGCAAGCTCGACCCCGCTAACTCCGAGAAGATGGACATTAAGAAGATCTCCATCGACAAGGCAACCTTCGACAAGATGCACGCCGAAGACCGCATGGCCCACGACAAGCTGAAGGAAGGCATCGAAGGCTTCTCAAAGGCCCTCGAAGATCTCGAAAAGCTCCTCGCCAAACGCCTCAGCGAGATCAGCGAACCCGCCGCAGCCGCTCACTAATTCCACTTCACCGCCAGCGACAAGGACCGCGCCCGCCAGCGCGGCCTTTGTCATTGACCGCCAATGTGAAGTTCATCCCGGAACGTCCTGTATAGGGCGTTGCCGCAAGTGAAATCTCCGCATATCAGGGCTATACTTGGCGTCAGAAATAGCGAAGAAGTTTTTCGCAAAGGAGGAGTGTGTCATGGTGAAATCCATCCCGGAAGGTTACAGTTCCGTCACCCCTTATCTCATCTTCGACGACGCCAAGGCTGCGATCGAATTCTACAAAAAAGCCTTCGGTGCGAAGGAGCTCTATCGCCTGCCCATGGGAGACCGCATCGGCCACGCAGAGGTCGAAATCGGCAACTCCCGAATCATGCTGGCAGACGAAGCGCCACCGATGGAGGCGTATAGCCCCAAGCACTACAAGGGCTCACCCATCAGCCTGATGCTCTACGTGGACGATGCTGACAGCTTCGCAAAGAAGGCCACGGATGCCGGTGCAACTGTGGTGCGGCCCTTGCAAAACCAGTTCTACGGCGATCGCACCGGGACCTTTCTCGATCCGTTCGGCTACAAATGGACGATCGGGACTCATGTTGAGGATGTCTCTCCGCAAGAGATGCAGAAGCGCATGGCAAACGCAGCCGCAAGCTAAGGCAAATTGCTACCGGGTGTCTAGGCTGTCTTTCTTGTTTGTCATTCCGAAGCGCAGCGGAGAAATCTGCTGTTCAGCCCCTGCACACCGTTCCGGCGATTCCCTGTAGCATCCAACCAACCACCCATGGAAAATCCGTTCGAGTCCCACCCGCGCATCTTCGTTGTCGACGATGAACCGGAGATCGCCAAGATGCTCGCGGTCATCCTGCAGATGAACCTCTTCGATGCTGTGCCGTACACCGATCCCAGGGAGGCCCTGGATGCAGCCAGAGCGCAGGCGCCAGACTACCTGATCACGGACATCATGATGCCGGGCATGAACGGCGTCGAGCTCGCCCATCATCTGCAGCAGGAGGTTCCTGCATGCAAGGTTCTCCTCTTCACCGGTCAGTCAGGATCGTCAGAGTTGATTGAGCAGGCGCGAAGAGCGGGCAACGAGTTCAGGCTGGTGCAGAAGCCGATCCACCCTACGAAGCTGGTCGAGGCCATTCGAAGCCTTTGAAAATCTGAGCACGCGCACCGGCGGCAAGTCGCTTCGCGCGTAACTATCCCGCCAGAGTCGCAGCTGCGCGCGCCGCCACCCGCACCGGCCTCGCCTTCAAAGCGTACATCCTCTGATCCGCCACTCGCAGCAATCTGGTTGCGTCCTCGGCGTCATCGGGATAGATCGCGAGGCCCAGACTTGCCGAGACCATCATCGTTTGCCCGTCTAACACAATCGGTCGCTCCACCGCGTTCCGCACCGTCTCCACCAGATGCTCGAGCGCATGCTCGCTCTCGTGAGCAGTGGACGTAGCCGTTCCGTCGCGATGTCCGGTATCTGCCGCCAGCAGGATGAATTCATCTCCGCCCAACCGCGCCAGGGTGTCCGACGTTCGAACAACCTTGCGCAGATTCGCCGCAACCTCGCGCAGCACCAGGTCACCGGCCTGGTGGCCAAGCCTGTCGTTGATCGCCTTAAAGCCGTTGAGGTCGAGAATGACCATCGCGAGGCTCCCCTGCAGAGACCGGGCTTGTTCGAGTGCCGCTGTCAGCCGCTCTGCAAACAACCGCCGGTTCGGCAGTCCGGTCAGCTCATCATGCAGCGCAAGCCACTCATTGCTTGAGATCTGCTCCTCCAGCATCACCAGAATCATGCCGATCGAGATCAGCGACTTCTGCATGTTCCACACGTGCGAGGCGATATCGGCGTAGCCGCCGTAGTGCGCCACAATCCAGGGATGCAGCACCAGGCACAACGACCAGATCGTAAAGCCGGTCACGATCGCCAGCCTACCTGTGCTCTTGTTCGGCAGCCGCCGTTTAAAGTTCAGCGCCGCGATCGCATACACGCAGCACAGGCTCCAGTACACCGCGCTACGATAGTCGGCAGCGTGAAGAAGGAAGGCGATGGCGATCCACCCGCCTACATAGGACAGTGCGAAGCGCCAGCTACGGCGTAGATACAGCGAGCTCCACACCCCGATCGCAAAGCCGGCGGCGACGCATGGGACGTAGGGCCCCCCGACGCGGACCTGCAGTCCGTACAGCGTATTCATCACCAGCAGCGGCAGCCCGTTCATGCCGAGGTACAGCAGTCGCACCCCACGCGAGATCGGCTCGTCGCCTGAAGCCCAGACAAAGATCAGGCCCGCCAGCAGGTAGCCGTCCACCACGATTACGTGCAGCAGCCGCGGCGGTGCCACGTGCTCCGGGTAAAACGTGTGCGCTACCGCTTCGATCAAGGTGACGAGCAGTCCCAGCAGCCACAGGTCCGCTCGCGGCTGCGGATGCCGCCGGCGAAGCACGGACAAGATGAAGACGAGGATGGCGAGTGCCAGTAGATCGGGAAGGAAGGCGTAGTTCATCCGGTGGACATCCTCCGGCGTTCCGGCCCGCGCTGGTGTCCTCCAAAAGAGGTTTTGCTCTTTGAGGAACCTCATGGAACGCCGATAACAATCGCTTGGACGGTGAAGACTGGCCCGGGATCAGCAGACGGCTTGTGCTCGAAACAAAAGACGTATTCCCCGGAGACCAGTGCATTCTTCTCCGGAGAGGCGTCTATTATCTACCATGCGGTGGGAAAGGGAAACCAAAATAGGGCGGCTTTGCCCTCATCTATCTTGGCAGAAGCTTCTAACCAAGCCTGCGGGACTTCTCCTCTATCCCCTCTGTCCGCGCCTGCACACGACATAGAGAGGAGACGAGCATGCGTGCTCCCGTCTCCTCTGCATGGGGCAATCGCTTTAGAAGTCGATCCTCAGCGCCGCCTGGCCTGTGCGGTTGCCTGCGTTCTCTGCTGTCTGCGGGCTGGTGAGTTGGCCGAACAGCGAGTTGTCGATCGCCGTCACCGGCGGAGCAAAGTTGGTGTGGTTGAGAACATTCGTGAAGGTCGTCTCGAATCGCGCATTCACCTTCTCACTTATCGCAAATCGCTTCGCCACACCGAGGCTCACCGCTGCCGTTCCGGGCCCTTGCAGAATGCCGACGCCCGCATTGCCGAATCGACCCGCACCGGCTGGTGTAGGCGCAAACGCCGCGAGATTGAAGTACTGCGCGTGCGACTGCCCCGCATAGACGTTGTTCGACACCACATCGGGACGAAGCACGGCTCCGCGATTGACCACATTGGTGTTCGATTGATCGGCCGAAGCGCTGATGCTCGGCGTGAGCCACGGCCCGGTCTCGAGCAGCGTGATCGTGGTCAGGTCCCAGCCGCCGAGCACAGCGTCCGTAAGCCGGCCGCCATGCAGGAACTGTCGTCCGCTGCCGAACGGAAGCTGATACACACCGGTCAGCAGCATGCGGTGGCGGCGCGTGCCCTGCACATTGCCGAGGTCCTGTTTGATGTTGAAGCGATCGGCGATCGGCAGGCCATAGTTCACCTCGCCGGCGAAGGCACCCGGTGCGTCGCCCTGATTATCGGCAACGTTCTTCGCATAGGTGTAGTTGGCGTCGAAATACAAGCCGCGCTGCATACGGTGCGTCGCCTGCACCTCAAACGCGTGATAGTTCGACTCGCCTGCGTTGAAGGTGCTGTAGAGCGTCGTCCAGTTCTGGTAGGGCGCGCGGCTGTCGACGTATACTCCCGCTGTTCCCGCGGCGGCAGAGTTGTAAGGGGTCGTGCTTGCGGGGAGCTGGTTGAGGTCCTCGGTGATGCTCAGCCGGTACGCGTGCATGCCCACATAGCTCACGCGCAGCGAGGTCGCGTCGTTCAGCTCGCGCTCCACGGTCACGTTCCACTGGTTCGCCTGCGGATCACGATAGTTCGGGTCGACGCCCTGATCCAGGCCTCCCCCGCCGTACACCGGGCCGCCCGTCGTTGGAGGCGCCGTACTCGGAAACACAATCTGCGGCGTGTTAGGGCCGGCAGTGTTGGCGTTCGAATAGACATGCAGGTTCGATGTCGGATTGCCGCTGTTGTTGAAGGAGAGTGGGCCGAGGTTGGTCATTGTGTAAATACCGAAGCCCGCGCGCACCACGGTCTTGGTGTCGTTGAACGGACGATACGCGATCGCCAGGCGCGGCTGAAAGTCGCCTTTGTAGGTATTGCGCAAGCTCTGCGGCAGCCCGTCCTGGCTTGCGGTCACGTACTTCGTGCAAGGCAGCGAGGTGTTGTTCAGAGTGCAGGCGTTGAACGACTGCTGAAACGCCACGTTCGACGAGACGATGTTCTGGCTGGCAAGATAGCCGGCCAGCGCATCCGGCACGACGATCGAGTTGTTGCGCTGGTCGAAGTTGGCCAGATTGCCGCCGTCCTCTTGAAAGCCCGGCAGAACCTGCCATCGCAGCCCATAGCTGAGCGTCATCCGGCTGCTGACCTGGAACTCGTCCTGCGCGAAGAAGCTATACTGCGTCGCTGTCCCGCCCACATCCGGGCTCGAGACGGCAAAGAAGAGCGTGGTCGGGGCGCCTTCCAGAAAATCGCCGAAGGCATTCCCGGTGAAGTTCGGCTGGAAGATGAAGTTGCCGAAGTCATCTGAAGCATACGCCGGCGCGAAGCTCTCGAGATCGAAGTACCGCACGCGCCGTATGTCGACGCCGCCCTTCATCGTGTGCCGCCCCAGGGTAAAGGTCAGGTTATCGCTGAACTGTGTCGTCTTCGACTGCGTAATGCCGGCTTTGTCGCGGCCGATCGGGGTGAAGTTCGTTCCCGCATTGAAGTTGAAGGTTGGAAATGCGTGCGTGAGCGGATGCTGGCTGATGTCTACGCCCGCCAGGTTGAGCTGTGACAACGCGTCCGAGCCCTGGATGGGAAAGTTGACGCTCGTCGTGACGTTGGTGAAGCCGTAGCGAAACTCGTTCAGCATTCTTGGTGTAATCGCATACGTATGCGACACCAGCAGGCTGCGGTTGTGAATCGAATCGGAGTCGTTCGGCAGGAACGGATTGGCGAAGTCCGAAGTGATGTTCTTGCGGCTGAACCGCGCGTACGCCGACTGCTTCGCATTGATCGTCTGGTCCACCCGGATGTCCGCGCCATCGGTGCGCGCCGGAGTGGATTGAAAGTTATTGTAGTTGATGTTGCTCGCGCCGGTCACTCCGGGAACGTTCGGCAAAGGGTAATACGCGAGCAGCGCCTTGGCCGTCGGGCTGATACGCGCTGCAGGAACAATCGGGCCGCCAATGTCGCTGAGATTTCCCGCGCGGTCCGCCGCCGTCGGCACCACGAACTGCTGCAGGACCGCGGTGCTGCGGCGATTGCCCTCATAGTCCGTAAAGAAGAACGTCTTGTTGTGCCCGTCGTACAGGCGCGGAATGGTGACCGGGCCGCTCAGCGAAAAGCCGAAGGTGTTGAACTTTTTCGGCGCCTTGCTGGTAAAGCCGTATGGATTGGCATCGAGCGCCTGATTCTGCAGATATTCGAAAAGGCTGCCGTGATAGCTGTTAGTGCCGTTCTTCGTCGTGAAGGTGACGTCGCCAACCTGCGAAAATTCGGCGCTGTTGTTGAACGCCGTGACCTTCACCGCCGCAATTCCCTCCTGCGAGGGATAAGCATCCTGCAGCGCACCGTTCTGCCGCACGTTCGCGGTTGAGACGCCATCGACGGAGAAGTTGACCATCGAAGAACTCGCTCCACCCAGCGCGATATTTCCTGAGCTGTCGGTTTGCACGTTCGGCGACAGCGCCAGCGCTCCCAGCGGGCTCGTTGTCGTTGCCCGGTTGTTCAGCGGAAGCTGCGTCATCTCGATATTTGTCTTCGAGTCGTCGATCGTCGCATTCTCGGTATTGATCTGATCGGCAGCCGAGGTCACCTCGACGGTCGTCGTCTGTGCCGCGACATTCAACGTCGCGCCGAGCCTCAGGTCCTGACGCGCATCGACCGAGATACCCGACACGACCGTGTCTGCGAAGCCGTCGCGATGCGCCGTCAGGCTGTACTTGCCCGGCTTAACGTTTTCGAAGGTGAAGTTGCCCGAGGCGTCAGTATCTACTGCACGGTCCGTGTTTTCGTCGACGCTATGCAGCACAAGGTGCGCTCCTGGTATGGTCGCGCCCGAAGCATCCTGAACCGTTCCCAGAACACTGCCGAAGGTCGACTGCCCGAACGCAGAAGCCGCCGCACCCGGCAACAGCGCCAGCGACAACACACACAAGAGAGAGCAAAGCAGCCTGCTGCTTCCTCGCCCATTTCGGATTCCATTTCGAAGACGAAAACAGCTCTCGCCGTCCAGCCGGCTGGGCAGAACACTCTGCCCAACGTCGCGTGTCCCTTGTCCCTCTGAGCAACGCGTGCGCAATGCTGCGCCCTTGCATCCATCCCGGACGTCTCCTGAAATGCCTCTTGAAGCTTTCATATCGAATCACCTTGGAGTCGAAAACAACCGACACTTCCAGTGAAACGTGGAATGCATAAGCGAGGCATAAGGCGCGAGGATCAATACGCGCGGATTCGACGGAACAACAGTCTTACGAGCGTCGCACAAGATAAACTGCAGCGAAGACCGCCGCAAGGCAGAGCAGCACGAGGAACACCCACGCGCGCAACACGATCACGCTTGCTCCGCTGTCCTGTGATGAGTCGTCCTGTGATGGATCGTCCTGCTCTGAGCGGCCTAAACGCCGCTGCCGGACGAAGAGCAGAAAACCAGGCAGACTGCGGCGGCGGCCCATCCCTGTCGGCGGCGCCAATTCCTTTGGCGCGGAGCTCTCCGAATCTCCACCGGCCTTCGCGCCGGTTCGATCGCTTGCGTGCGCCTCCGGCCTAAACACCTTGCAACTCCGCATGCACCGCCGAAACCACCCCGCTCCAATCGCCGGGACTCGCCTGCCGAAAGAGCCGCACCGACCGGTACCATGGACTGTCGCTCCGTCCTCGCATCCACCGCCAGTCAGCCTCGTGCTTCAGCATCACCCAGGCCGGCACGCCCATCGCGCCGGCGAGATGGGCCGCAAGCGAGTCAATTGTAAGAACAAGATCGAGGTTCGCGATGGTTGCCGCCAGCGTCACCAGACCGCCCTCCCGCAGGTCTGGCGCGGTTCTCATCGAAATATCGTGGGCAGCCCTCGACATGGGAGCGCCCTGTAGATTCCACCATTCGAAGCGATCGTCTCTAAGCAAAGCCTTCAGCCGTGCGAACGGAACCCAACGCTCGCGATCCCAGTCTCCGCCGCTCCAGACCACTCCAACACGCGGCCTTCTCCCCGACCCCATGGAAGCTGCCATCCTGTTTGACAACGAGGAGGGCAGCGACAAGTAACAGTCAGCCAGGGGGAGTTCTGCCAATTGAGTTCGAAAGAGGTACGGCAGCTCCGTCAGCTCGATGGAAACGTCGCCCCGGGAGTTCTTCGCCTCGCGATTCCACCCGTCCTCCACCCCGCGAAAGTAAGGCATTAGCGCCAGCAATTCGTCTTGCACTCTGTACTCCACGCTGCTTGCCAGACTGCTTAGTTCAGGAGCATAGCGAAGCATCTGCACAGCATCTCCCAACCCATGCAGAGATCGAATGGAGACGCGAGCGCCTTTGATCGCCTCATGCAAATTGCTGCCGGCGAAGAGCCGGTGAGCTGAAGGCCAGTGACGTCCGCGCGCATCGTCGATCCGCCAAGCCTCCTCAAAGGAGCCCTCAGCCATCTTTTCCATCCAGTGCTCAAAGGCAAGCTGCTCTTGCTCCCGACACCAAAACCCCTGCGGAGTGATGGAAGGTGAGCCCTGAACCAAAGCAGAACCGCGAACGGCCGTAACTTCCTGTGTCGGCGTCATGCATCTAGCCTCCTATCCGGGCGATCAAGGAGGCATAAGGAGGCTCATGCTTAAATTGGTTTTTGATTGGACCCAGGCTGTTCAACTTTCGATGAGCAGAGTCGGCGATGACCAGGTTCAGAGCAGCGTTGCCTCGCGCATCTCTATACCTGCAGCATTGGAAGCGGCCGTCCTCCGACGTGTGTGCTCCTGCAATGGGTACTCCTGCTTTACGATTGCGCGAAACCAAGCAGCACTCCTGCAGGCCACTCCCGCAGGGATTTGATCCTCTCAATTCAGCATGGCAACCACGAAACGATCGACCTCACGCGCAAAATCCTCGGCCGCCGAAAGCTCACGCACCTCAGCCAAGCACAGCACGAAGGCGGGCACCCGCAGCACCGGCGCCAAGGCGCACAAGACCGGCAGCAAGATTGCGCACGGGCGAGCCAAATCACACACTTCGACGGACAAACACTCCGCCAACGCGAGCTCCACAGGACACGGCAAAGCGAAAAAGTCTCCGGCGAAACAGACCTCCCGCTGCTGGCCGGGCTATGAGCCGGTGCCCGGAACCAAAAGCGGCGAAAAAGGAAGCTGCAAACCGAAGGCCCACCAGAGCTCTTCGGAAAAGAAGTCGGACGCGATGGCAGCTTCCGCGAGCAAGCTTCACAAGGCCGGCGGTAGCAAAGCCCGCGCGAACCACACCCGCTGACATCCTGCCGGATGCGTGATCGCACCTGGATCTTATTGCCGCGATTCCAGCACCGGAGCGACAGCCGGAGCCAGATTCGGCTTTGTCGACCCGACCTGGACGACGGAGATCTGGCCGTCGGTAAGGATCTCGTCTCCCGTTGCGTTGCCCGTCTTCCGCGGGACCTGCGGCCGGTTGACCAGTTTGTACGAGGTTGCTGTGCCCGCATACAGGAGATCGGTCTCGATCCACTCCCGCTCGCGATCGATGTGCGGATCGATGCGATGCGACCATTTGGTCCCCTTGCGCGCCGTCGAGATGGCTATGTCATGCGTCGCCGATCCAACCCAAACTTCACGGCCCTGGTAGGTGCCGGTCTGCTTCCAGATGCGTAGATGATGGCGTTTGGCAAACGTGTCGAGGGATTTCTGAAACACCAGGTCAGGCGGCTTGCCATCCACTGTGAGCAGCGACACCGGCGCCTGCGTGTAGCCGGATCCGCGGAAGGTCGCCTGCATCGTCTTCATCGCCGTGCCGAGACTGAGCGAATCGGCCTCGAACCAGCCGGCCTCCTGAAACGCGGCCTCTACTTGCTGACGCGATCCAAGGAACATGAGGTTGATCAAGTCCGACGGCTGGCCCTCTTTGGTGAAGACGCGTATTGGCGCAGCGGTCACCAGGGTATGCAGCTTCGCATCCTCCGGCAGCACAGGCCAGCCCGTCCAGCTAACCTTCTGTTTGAGCGTTGATGGTCGCACGATCTGAACCTGCAGATCGGTCCCGGCAGGGAAGAGAATCTCCCGGCGGATCGACAGCCCGTACACTGCGGAGAAGCCCTTGATGGTGTAGCCGGCGATCGGGTTCACCATCCCCACTGCCGCCAACGTCACCGACCCCTTGGTATTCGCATGCGGCTGAATGATGCCCAGAATTTCATTGTTGCGAATCGTCTCCCGCGCGTTGTCGACATCAATGACGTGAGCGTACAGACGGGAACGGCTTCCGTCGGGATGGGTGATGTTCGAAAAGTCGAGCACCAGCCGAGGCCGCGAGTACTTGTCCGGAGCCTTCTGCGCAAAGAGAACCGTACCCTGCACCCGCGTGCCCGGCGGAATCACAAGCTCGCCCTCCTTGCAGGCAATGTTCTCGCCGCCCTTGCAGAGCGGGTACGTTACCGTTCCTTCGATGGGGTCGCCGGTGCGCGAGTGTTCGCTGTACACCGGACCGTTCAGCCGGATGCTCAACGTCTGCCCTGGAGCAAGGTCGGCGTGCGGCAAAGAGACGGCGCGCGGCCGATCGCTGCCGCCTTCGTGGAAGCCTTCGAAAGACGCGGCGAGAAAGCCGCTGGTCGCACCCCTTTCGATCAGCAGCGTCTGGATCTCGTAGTTGGGCGAGTAGAGAAGATAATCGAGCGCCGTATCGTTGTAGATATCCTCGTGATTGAGATCGACGCCGCGCTCGATGAGCTGGTCGGCGACTTCTTCGTACGCCACGATTACGGATGGTTTCGAGTTGTAGCTGGAACCGAAGACCGTCCAATGCAGCGCCGTGCGGCCATACTGGTCTGTCGCTTTGACGTCCGCGCCGCTGGCGATGATCTCCTTCGCCTCTATCAACCGACCGACAATCGCCGGCTCTTTGGTCTCGCGCGTCGCCTCGTACAGCTTCTGAATCAGCGGTGAGCTGTGCGAGACGTCCAGCGTCACGGCAGGCGCGTCGAGTTCATCGTCGGGAGTCTCCTGCGCATCCGTTGCGTTATCCGCAGCCGGGGCGGAGTTCGCACCAACCTGTGCCACGAGCAGAAGAGTGGGCGATCCAGGAAGCAGACCGCAGACGGAGAGCAGCAGAAACGATGCTCGCAAAGCGCTTCGCATGTGCCATACCTCGATAGTGGAAGCCGGGACCCGGAGTAAAACGACGCAGCCTGGAGACATTGTCCGGAAGCAGACGTATTCTACCTGATGACGGCAACACGACTGAGCAAAGACGCAACGGGCGATACGAGGCAAGACTTCGGGGCGTAGTCAGGCATGGGGATGGCGCGAATTTTGATTCAGGATTGGGCGTTGCAGCGGCTGGAGGCTCTGGCGAACCGCCTTGGCCGTGCGCCAGGGATCGCTCCCCATCTCGCGGCCGGAGAACGCGGCGAAAAGGAGGCGCTCTTTCATCTTCGCCGCATGGGATACACCATCGTCGCAACGCGCTGGACCACGGCCAAGCTGCGAGGCGACATCGACCTGATCGCCTGGGAGCAAGACCGCCTGTGTTTCATCGAGGTCAAATCCCGCAGCCGGCGCGATGCGGTCTCCGCCGAATCGGTCATCGATCGCGACAAGCAGGAAACGTTGCGTCGCATGGCGCGGGCATATCTGCGCACCTTCCCAGAGATCCTGCGCGAGGAGGTTGCCGTTCGCTTCGACGTCGTTTCGGTGTACCTGCTTCCCAGCGGAGTCGATTGCGAGTTGTATCGAGGCGCGTTCGGATGGTGAGTGCTGCTGGCCATCTCCGCCGGTTGCAGGCAATATCTAAAAGGACGCTCGAGGAGAGAACACCATGACGCTGCTGAATGCACCGGACTACGATAGCCGCCGCGAGACGCGAAACCGGAATATGCTGATCGCCGCCGGCGTCTTTGCGCTGCTGGTCGCGGTGGTGGGAGTCGGCGGATTCCTGGCCGGGCACGGCTGGTTCTTCTCGAATCTGCCCATGGAGCACAAGGTCAACGACTTCTTCACCGCGCTCGAGGCCAAGGACTACGGCAAAGCCTACGCCATCTACACCAACGATGCGGATTGGAAGCAGCATCCCGGCAAACATGCCGACTACCCTCTGTCGCGCTTCACGGAGGACTGGACCACCGCAAGTCCGGTCGGCGGCCCGATCGTCTCGCACCACGTCGATATCTCCAAGACCGACGGTACCGGGGCCTTTGGCAGCGGCGTCATCGTCGCCGTGCGCGTCAATGGAGACCACAAGCTCTTCATGTGGTACGAGCGCAAGGATGGAACCCTGACCGAACCCGCCCCCCACATCCTGGAATACTGACCGGGAATACTGACCGGGAGCACTGACCGGGTACTGACGCAAATGCTTAGACATTCCCGGAAGGCCGCTCACGAAGCCCTCCGGCTTTGCCATCTTCTTGCCGCCGCGGAGGCAGAAAGCCTAACGCGCATCTTCCGAATGATGCCGATAGAAGGAGTAGTCGGCGCTATAAGGCACTAGGTCGACATCGCCGACTGTGCAGGCGCCTGCGGGCGCAGCTCCCCCCTGGGTATTCAGCCTTCCGATGTAGCTAGCGTTCGCCAGAATCCCGTCGCCGAATGTCCCTGGCCGGTTCGCCACAGCCTTCAACAGCAGGCAGGGTATCGCGCCCTGGTTCGGGCAGCTTGCCTCCGTCCCGGCCGTCACCGTTCCAATCGCCGAGCCCCAGACCGCGCTCGAATCAACCGAACTCTGCCACGTCGGGCAATCGAGCTGCGTGCCGTTCGCGGCCACGCGACAGGAGGGAACGGCCTGCGCCGGAACGTTCGGCACTGTGCTCAGGAAGTGCGTTGCCACCTGGCGAGAAGCATGACTGCCCTGGCGCGATGCCTGAAAGCCGTCATCGCCGCGCCCATCGTCGTCCCTTGGAGCGACAAACAGCGTAGCCTGCGGTCCCAGGAAGACCCAGCTCGGCTCCGTGCTCGTTCCCGTGCCGGGAAGACAGACGTAATTTTGCGTACCGGTCGCGTGCGCCGTGAAGATGAGTTCGCTGCCGGCCGGCGGAGTAAGCGCGGGTGGAGTGGAAACGGTCTGCTGCACCGGGAGCGACACTGCTCCGGCGAAGAGCGTACTGAAAAGGATGGGGAGGAGGGAGGAGGGCGACTGAAACTTCATCTAGAGAACCCTTTCTGGTGAGGTGACGTGTTGGTTGTGCGCCGCCGGCGTGCAGCGCCACAGGAAGGAGCGTTGATTCTCAAAGTGAAAAAAATGACACGAGAGGAAGAGTCCGTTTCCAACGAGGAACGGCTAAGCATCGAACGACTTCGCGGTTCTTCGTTTGCGTCCTGAAGTTGGGATGCGTGAGAAGAAACAACCGCAACGCTGTTTTATTCCCAGCGCCCGCGGCCCGCCAGGCACACATGGGCGCCGGCGCGCCCATGCGGCCTCCACCCTGTTCTGGACCGTTGCTGGACCACCGCGGGAGCGCTCCCCGATCGACGGCCGGAGTCGCGATCTATCCCTTAGCTAATCGAACGAGATCCAGTTGAAGTTGCCGACAGCGTTGTAGAACCCGCCGCTATCCATCACCAGTTGCAGGGTATGACGGCCCTGCGGAAGCGGAACGTCCGGCACATCAAGCGTCTGCCAGGTTTGATAGCCGTTCGTCTGCGGTACGGAGATAAACGGCGTCACACGCTCGCCGTCGACCGCAAGGTGAAACACACCGCCGCCCACTCCGTTCGCGACTCGAACGTGAAACGTATACGGCCCCGTCGCGGCTACATTGACCGAATAGTTCAGCCAGTCGCCGGGATTGGTGTTACCCACGTCGTAGCCTCCGCCTGCATCGGTGCAGGCTTCGATGTACACCGTCTCGCCGGGCCGATAGTTGGCTCCTCCGCCGTTCGCCGTTGCGCCATTCCAGTAAGCGAGTGACTTGCCGCCTGCATCGAAGTTCTCGGCCTCGATCAGTCCGGGAATCTGCGACGGCGTCCCGGTGAATGGCGCGCTCGGCACAAACGGCTGCACCGCGAACCAGTTGAAATTCCCCATCCCGCCGCTCGGTCCGTTCCCGTCGAGGGTGACCTGCATCACGTGCTGCCCGGCCTCGAGCGGGAACGCGGGGCTGACCATGGTCGTGTAGGTCTGGAAGGCGCCGGTGACCGGAACGAAGAGAGTCCCCGTGGCGTTGCGGCCGTCGAAGGAGACATGATAGTAGCCGCCTTGCCCCAGCGAGGCGACGCGCGCCTGAAAATTGTAGATGCCGGGCCGTGTTACATGGACGGTGTAACGGAGGTACTCGCCCTCCTTCGTGTAGCCGACATCGTAGCCGCCGCCTGTGTCTCCGGTGGCTTCGACGCCGACAGTCGCCGGTGCTCGATAGGCGGGCGCGCTTCCCTGATCGCTCGCATCCAGGTTGAAATAGCCAACGTAGTTGCCCCCGTTATCGAAGTTCTCGGCCTGCACCAGACCGGGAAGTGTCCACGGTATGCCGCCAAACGCGGTCTCCTGCCCCCCGATGGTGAACTGTACGGTGGACGTCTTCTCCTGATCTCCCTGCCTGCCGGTGATGGTAAGCGGGAATGTGCCGCTCTGCGCGTTTGCCCGTGTGAAGACCGGCAGCACGTACTTGTTTCGGAAGGGCAGAGGCAGGATCTCGCCAAAGCTCCCGGAGGGCAGACCCTGCACGGAAAGCTTCACTCGGCCCTGGTCGTCCCGGTCGCCGCCGTAGTTGTTCACATCGACGTTGAAGTAGGTGTCGCCACCCGGAGCCGCCGTCTGCGATCCGGGTCCTGCGGTGACATCGAAGGTGTTGCCGGTATATCCCGCCCAGGAGAACGTAGCAACCGCGCCCGCCGGCAGAGCGTAGCTGACCGTCTTGCCGTGCCAGTTAAGGTTGAACTGACTGGGCGAAGAGGCGCCATTGAAGGCGAGAACCGCAATCGAGCCGTCGGGATTCTTGAACGCTACATCCTCGAGACCCCCGCTGCCGAACGAGTTCGAGTCAATGCGATAGGCTCCCGCCTGCATGAACTTGGAAAGCTGGCCAAGCACGTAATATTCAACGTTGCGCGAGACCGTCGCGGGCGTGGTGCTGGTGTCGATCGTGACGACGCCGCGGCAGTTCGAGCAGCCGTGCTCCACCGTCGGTCCGCTGTTCTGGTCCAGCGCCATATTCCAGAACACCACCGACTTGCCCCAGTTGCGCAGCACGTCGATCACCTCGTGTTCGGTGTCGTACGCCAGGTTCGAATTGAAGTTCGGCGCAAACGTGCCGCCGGTGCACTCCGTAAAGTAGACCGGAATGGCTCCGGCCAGATCGTGCACCGCGTTCTGCGCATCAGGAGCATTGCCCGCGTAGCAGTGAAACGACACGCCCGCAAGATATTGCCGCACGTCCGGGTTCTCGGCGAGAATCTCCGGATACTTCGGATTATCCCAATTGTGCTCGTAGCCGAGAATGCCGGGCGTTGCGTCCTCCGGATCTTCGTTCTGGCGATCGAAGTTCCACCCGCGGTTGCGTGCGCGCATCTTGTGCAGGGCAGGACCGAAATCATCCGCGATGAAGGAGCCCTCGTCATGCGGATTCATGAACATGGTGGGATACCCGCTGTTCTCGTTCAGAGGCTCGTTCTGTACGGCAACGTAATTGATCGGGATTCCGTTCGCCTCGTACGCCTGGATGAACTTCGTGAAGTAGAGCGACAGCGCGGAGAAGTTTGCCGGATCAAGCGTGCCCCCATTCAAAGAATCGTTGGTCTTCATCCACGCCGGAGGCGACCACGGCAGCGCGAGAACTTTGATCCGCGGATTGGCGGCCAGCGCAGCACGCAGGATCGGAAGCATGTACGCCTGGTCGTGGGCGATCGAGAACTGCCGCATCTCGGGATCCTTCTCGCCCGGGGGCACATCATCGTAGGTATAGCTGCTGAGCGCGAGATCAGTCGCTCCCATAGGCTGGCGAAGAAAGTTGAGATGAATGCCGTTAGGGCTGAACAGATCGTTCATCAGCGCGTCGCGCTGGCTTGGGCTTAGCTTGTTCCACACCAGATACGCTCCCGAATCGTTGAACGTCGCGCCGACGCCTTCGATCTGCTGGTACCGGACCGTGTCGTCTACGTTGATCGCAAGTTGGCTGCCGCTTCCCGGCGTGAAGCTGAGCGGAGCTTGCGGGGCGAGCAGCGCAGATTGGTCGGCGGTGGTCTCGACTACGTTCACCGATTGTGACCAGCCTGGTGTTCCGAATGCGAGAGTTGCTGTGAGCAAGACGAAAGCGTGTACGCGAACAGTGGTCATCGAACAAAACGGAATCGCTGATTTCACGGAGATGCCTCCAGGGTTAACTTGGGGAGGAGCCTGGCTTGCTGTAGCGGCCTCCTGGAACGCAACAACAAGTACCACTCCGGAGAAAACCATGTCAAACGGCGCGCAAATGTTAGCCCTTCGCTTCGGCGGCTCCTGCGAAGTGGAAGAACTAGCGGGCCATCGCGCCAATCTCCACCGGGACCTACGCCTGTGCGGATCGTCGAATCAAGGGAGATCGTCTGATCAAGGTAGATCGTCTGCTGTCACATTTGATTGCAGCGAATGGTGGTGGGCCCACCAGGACTTGAACCTGGAACCAACGGATTATGAGTCCGCTGCTCTAACCAATTGAGCTATAGGCCCCGTGTTTCAGAATATTACAACTTGGTGACAGTCTGGTTCTGTGGCCGAACGAGACTGTGACGAACTTCCTGACGAACCGCAACCAACTCCGGCCGTCACTGACGACAAGCCGGCTTCCCAGGAGCAATTTCAAGAAGTCACTGTTTGGACGAACCGGAGCTGCGTTTTACGGGAGAGGGCCCAGCCTTTCTCGGACGCTTGAGGTTTGCCTGTTGGTCTTTTGTGAGCTTCGAAGTGGACGAGGAGAGATCGCGCACCTGGTCGAACGCCCGGGCGATATGGTCTCCCAGATCGCTCGAATCATCATCGAACCATGTCGCGACGGCATGGCTCATCGTAGCCATGCCAATTTGTGCAGCTAGATTCGCCTGACGATCAGAAACGCCGCGCTCGCAAAGTGTCGAAGCCAATGCCGCAATCACCGATCGGGTCTTAGCCATCGCACGTTCCTGGAGGGCGGGACTACTGGCGATCACCCGTTGACGCGGTTCTGAGAATGAGCGGTTCTCAACAAACATGTGCTCCACCGATTGGAAGGCTCGGAACAACGTATCCCACGGGCCGAGTGCTGGAGGAACGTTACGGACTGCACTCGTGAGCGCATCGCGGAATGCAGCATCGCCGTCGAACAGAACTTCGCGTTTGTCCGGGAAGTGGCGGAAGAACGTACGTTCTGTGACGCCGGCTCTCTTGGAGATATCAGCGGCAGTCGTCTGCTCATAGCCTCGGTCTCGGTATAGCTCCAAGGCCGCCATTTGAAGACGCCGACGCACTTCTTCCCCATCTCTTGGCATGGAGCGGATCACCCTCTTGTCAGTCACTGACGATAAGCGATATTATTCCGTCAGTGACTGACGTTATGGACAGCTTCAGTCATTGTTGATTTTAGCGATGACTTGCATGATGTGCTCGTTAAGATCCATCACAGTGCTGGAGATGCGTAACGAACCAGACAAACGGAGAAGCCATGACGAATGCTCAACCTACTACGATGAAAGCCCTTCGCCTCCACCGCTATGGCGAGCCCACGGACGTGCTCTCCCTGGAAGAAGTTGGCATTCCCAGCCCGGCGGCGGGACAGGTCCGTGTGCGCGTCCATGCTTGCGCGCTGAACCCGGCGGATTGGGCTGTATGCAGAGGCTTCCTGCCCGTTCCTCCCCCGCGCGGCATTGGGTTCGACGTCTCCGGGACTGTGGATGCCATCGGCGAGGGCGTCACCGGCATCAGGATGGGCGATCACGTTTTTGGGGTTCCTGACTACATAGGTCAAACCACTGCCGGCGCGGCCGAATATGCCATTCTGAAAGTCTTCGTTCTCGTTCCGGAGGGATTGAATCTCACCGAGGCTGCCGCCTTGCCGATGGCCGTTGAAACAGCGGCACGCAGCATCAATCTGCTCGGATTGAACGCAGAACAAACCATATTCATCAACGGAGGCGGAACGATGACGGGACTCGCTGCCGTTCAAATCGCGTTGCTGCGCGGCGCGCACGTGATTACCTCGGCAGGCGAAACGTTTGCCGGTCGCTTGCGCGAACTTGGTGCGAAGGTGACGCCCTACGGCGCTGGAATGGTAGAGCGAGTTCGTGAGATCGCGGGTGGATCGCCCGATTTTGCGCTGCATACCGCGCAAGTTACGGGCACCCTGCCCGATCTTGTCAAAATCGTGGAAGGGGATCCAAAGCGTGTGCTGAGCTTTGCCGATTTTGATGAAGATGACATTGGTGTCCGCACCACCGGCCGGGAGAAGGGTGCGGTTCCCCGCTATGATGTGCTCGGTCAGTACGCACAGCTTGCCGCCGAAGGGCGTTTCACTGTGCCCATTGCCCGCACGTTTCCCCTGGAAGCTTGGCGCGAGGCTGCGGAGATCAGCATAAGCAAACAAGCCCACGGCAAGCTCTTGCTGGTCTTATGAAGGCGGCTCTCGCAGTCCCTTCGCCTCCTGTCTGCAGCCGGGCTGACTGCCGGTAACTATAAACGCGCTCCCGGCAGCAGCGATGAGAGATGCGCGCCGTGCTAAGAGCAGCAGCCGAGCTGATACGCTTGCAAAGCGTTGGCCTGGTGATCAGCCCGAAATTTTCAACAAGCGACCGCAATCCTAGTTCGTAACAGTCTCGCTGCGCTCTCATCTCCGCAATTCCGCGCAGCCAATCCTGACGTCGTCCCTGGTCTGGGCAGGATGATCAGCATAGGACCCTTTCTATGCTCCCCACGATCTTTCCTCCAGCCATCAGGAGGACCTTGAGTCCTTACGCCGCCAAAAGTGTGCACGTCACGAAGTGACCGCCTGAATCCGCCCACCCCGTAAACAGGTCTTCGTTTGTGGGGTGACCAGGCGTAGGCGGCCGTCCGCCGGGACATTCTCTTCAAGCACTCGCCGCCGTCACGCCACTGCGTGCCAGGACCCTTCGATGCTCTGGAGGTACTCGGTCACCTCAGCCACCGACAGCGGAGCCTTGAACAAAAATCCCTGGATGCGGTCGCAGCCCAGCTGCCTCAGCTTCGCCATCTGCGTCTCGTTCTCCACGCCTTCTGCAATCACCTTCATGCCCAGACTATGCGCCAGAGAGATGATCGCCTGAACGATGGGATAGGTTCCTCGAGGCTCGGCGATGCGTTCGATGAACGACTGATCGATCTTCAGCGCGTCGACAGGAAGCCGGTGCAGCCGGGCCAGCGAGGAGTAGCCTGTGCCGAAATCATCGACCGAAAACCTGATCCCCATCCGAGCCAGGACGTCGATCTGGTCAAAGGCGTGTCCCGCCTCCGGCATCAGGGTGGATTCGGTGACCTCAAACTCAAGAATGTCTGGGCTCAGTCTGTGCCGCGTCAGTGTATCCATCACCTTCTTCGAAAAATCAAAGCGGGTAAGCTGCAGCGGAGAGAGATTGACCGCGACGCGCACCGGCGGCAGGCCTTGGCTCATCCAGGCCCGGCTCTGGCGGCAAACTTCTTCGAGCACCCAGTTGCCCAACGGCACAATCAACCCGCTCTCCTCAGCGATCGGAATGAAGCGTGACGGCGATAGGCCGCTCAGCCTCGGATCGCGGGACCGTACCAGCGCTTCAAGGCCATACAACACCCCATCCAGGTTCATCAACGGCTGGTATTGGATCTCGAAGTCGCCCGCCTTGAGCGCACGCCGCAGGCTGACCTCGACATCATTCGCCTCCGCGGCCGAATCGCTGATGGCCTTGGACACGCGTACGTACTGCGCTCCGCCGCCGTGTTTTGCCCGGTACATCGCGGTGTCCGCATCGCGCCACAGCGCCGCGGCATCCTCTCCGTCTTCCGGGTAGATCGCGATGCCTATACTGGCGGCCAGCTCAATCTCGTACTCGTCGACCCCAACCGGCGGCTTGAGGGCCTGCAGCATGTCCTCGGCCACCCGCTCCGCCTGCGCGCCGTCTTCAATCGCATGCAGCAGCACCGCAAACTCCTCGCCTCCGGTTCGCGCCAGCGTGTCCTCTGGCCTGAGCTGCGCCGCCAGCCGCTTGGCGATCTCTCGAAGACACAGATCCCCCGCCGCATGTCCATAGGTGTCGTTGATCTGCTTGAAGCGGTCCGCATCGAGACAAAGCAGCGCGCTCTTATGAGCGTTGTCGCGGGCATGGGCCAGGGTGCGCCGCGTTCTCTCTTCAAACAGCGCACGGTTGGGCAGGCCCGTCAGGATATCGTGGTGTGCCTGCTGTACGAGCTGTTCGTGCATGCGCTGCCGGTCGGTGACGTCCTGCATCAAGGCAAAGGTCACCTCTCGCCCCTCATGCAGCAGCGGATGACTGGCAATGTCGGCCTGCACAATCGAGCCGTCCCTGCGCTGATGTTCCCACGGGCCCGAAAGCTGCTTGGGCTCTCTGGTTCGCAGATCCGGAAGAGCTTCGCGGCGGCCCTCCGGCTGCACGTCGAGCAGCGTCATCTGCTGAAACTGCTCCCGGCTGTAGCCATAGTGCGCCACCGCGGCGTCATTGACCTGCAGAAATTCCAGCGAATCTCTGTCATACATCCACATGGGGTGAGGATTTCCGGCAAAGAGCAGGCGGTACTGCTCGCTTGCCAGCTTGGCCGAGCGAATCTCTTCTTCGAGCAGCACCAGGATCATTCCTGACGCAACGAAGTACTTCGGCAGGTTCCAGAACTCGGGATGCACCGTAAGCCCCTGAGCGACGCGGGACAGCGTCTCACAGGCCACCCAGACCAGCCCCCAAAGGTAGAAGGCAAGGCTCACCGTAATCGTTCCCGCGGAATGGCGGCGCTCCTCAAAGCTGAACAGCACCGCATTCAGCCCGAAGCACTGCGTGAGCACCACCTCGACGATCGCATCTATATTTCCATGCCGCAGCGCGACTGTCAGCCACCCGCTGCACCCGGCGATCAGCAGCAGTAGGCTTAAGAGCAGCTTCCAGTTTCGCCGACAAAAGAACACCGCGATCAGAAGTGAGCTTGCCTCTCCGGCGTAGGCGCACGCGGCCAGCGCCGGCACCCAGGGATGCGCGAGGACGCCCAGCGCCGTCGTCGCCAGCCATGGAACGCCGACAGCCCACAGCACTACCGCCGATGCGCTCCGGCGATCTCGAAACATATCCAGCGACAGCACGAAACAGACCCCACAGGAGATCAGGGCCGAAAGCGCAGCCATGCCCTGCACGGTCTGCCCTAAGTCTGTCGCCGGATGGAAGATCAGTGCGAAGAAGTGAGCGAGGACGAAAAACCAGCCCACCAGCCAGAACAGCACCCGTTCCGTCCGCCTCTTGTGATACACCGAGGCGAACAGAAGAAAGACAAAGAAAACCACGACAAAATCGATGATCTGGTTCATTGCTCAGCGGAGCGCCTTTCGCTCGATGCCAGAAGCATGCATTAAGGTCCAACCTATCGGACATCCCCTTGCTGCTCAACGACCCGAAAGTTGTAGCGCCTTCCCAGCGAACGCGTTGATCGGACTATGTTTTTCGTATTACCGCAATCCCGACCAGAGCTTCGGCAAGACGAGCTCCGCCTGCTCCATCTCTCGATCGCTGGGGGCCTCGATGGAGTCCTTGCTGCTCCTCGACGGGAGTCCTCGCGAATCCTGGATTGCCGCCCAGGCGTCTGACATTTCCATTATTTGCGTAGGATGAACTTGCCGCGATCGATCCTTGATCCTATTGAAGCCGCGGATCTCGATGCGCAGCGTGGCTTCCTATACTCGAATCTGAAGTAGTGGAAGAAGAAATAAATAAAGCTCTTACAAGGACTTACCGAATCAATGCAGCCAAAAAACCGAAACGTAGTCATCGTCGGAGCAGGACCGGGAGGACTGGCCGCAGCTCTCCTGCTTGCCAAATCGGGCGTCAAAGTGACCATCGTCGAGAAGTGCGCGAAGGTCGGGGGCCGGACCTCCACCATCGAGCAGGACGGATTCAAGTTCGACGTTGGCCCGACCTTCTTCCTCTATCCCAAGGTGCTGCGCGAGATCTTCGCTGTCGCCGGCTACGACCTCGACACCGAAGTCCCCATGACACGGCTCGATCCGCAGTACCGGATCGTCTTCGGCGGCGGCGGCGAGCTGCTGGCCACCCCAAACGTCGAGCAGATGACCCAGGCCATCGCCGCCATCTCGCCCGAAGACGCTCTTAAGTTCCGAGCCTTCATCACCCACAACCGGAACAAGCTGTCGAAGTTTCTTCCCTTTCTGCAGTCGCCCTTTGAAAGTTGGAGGGACCTCGCCAAGCCCGAGATGCTGAAGCTGCTTCCTCTGCTCGCGCCGTGGCGTTCGCTCGACGACGATCTGCGCGTCCACTTCAAGGACGACCGCATCCGCCTCGGCTTCAGCTTTCAGTCCAAGTACCTGGGCATGAGCCCCTTCCGCTGCCCTAGCCTGTTTTCGATTCTCTCCTTCCTGGAATATGAGCACGGCGTCTTTCATCCCACGGGAGGCTGCGGCGCGGTCACCCGGGCCATGGCGCGGATCGCACGCGAACTCGGCGTCGAGATTCTGCTCAACGAGCCGGTAGAGCGGGTACTCGTCGAGGGTGGCAAGGCGGTCGGCGTCAAGACCGCGCGCCATAGCCTGCCTGCCGATGCGGTCGTTATGAACGCCGACTTCGCCGGAGCGGTGCGCCGCATGCTGCCCAATCACCTGCGCAAGAACTGGACCGACGAAAAGCTTGAGAAGAAGGTCTACTCCTGTTCCACCTTCATGATGTACCTCGGCATCGAAGGCCGCTACGACCATGTCTCCCATCACACCATCTATCTTGCGAAGGACTACAAGCAGAACCTGAAGGACATTGAAGAGCTTCACCAGCTCTCCGCAAATCCGTCCTTCTACGTGCAGAACGCAAGCGTTACTGACCCCACTTTGGCCCCGGCGGGACAGAGCACGCTCTACGTGCTGCTTCCCGTCACCCACCAGACCGGCCACGTGGACTGGCAGCAGGAGACGCCGCGCTTCCGTGAGCTTGCCCTGCAGCAGTTGGAGAAGATCGGAATCAAGGACGTGCGGCAGCGCATCCGCACCGAAAAGATCGTGACGCCCGCCGGCTGGCAGGGAGAGTTCGACCTCTACAAGGGCGCCACGTTCAGCATGGCGCACTCGCTCAACCAGATGCTCCACCTGCGCCCGCACAACCGCTTCGAGGACGTCGGCCAGATGTATCTCGTCGGCGGAGGCACCCATCCCGGCAGCGGACTGCCGGTCATCTTTGAGTCAGCGCGCATTACCTCCCGCCTGCTCCTCGAAGACCTCAAAATCGACGCGCAGTGGCAGGCCGAAGCGAAACCCGTGTCGAGCGACGAACTCGTTGAGGTAGCATCCTAGCCATGCCAGGTGCGGTCTTCACGGTGGTAGCAGCCTCGAGCGGGGAGGCGGTCTTTGTCGATGAAACGCAGGCTGAGCAGGTGCGCCCTTTGCATCCGCCGCCGCGATCGCCCGAGTCTTCTCCCGCTTCGCCGTCGAGCAGATCTGCTGGCTCCCCCTCGCGCGAACGGCCGAACGACCTCTCAACCGACCGGCAGGCCAAACCGACCGGAGAACTATCTGGCCGCCTCTCCGCGAAGGCCGCTGAAGCATCCCAGCTCCTCCCAGCCGAGCCTCCGTGGCGAGGTTCTCAGGCCGCGTGGGCCGCTTTGCCTGTCGCAGATCGGCTGCAGGTGCTCAGGTCCGCTCGTCATCGCATCGCCGAGCAGGCCGACTCGCTTGCAGCGGCTATCTCTCCCGAGCTTGCGCGGAGCAAGGCGGACACGATGGCCGCCGAGATCCTTCCGCTGCTCGAAGCCTGCAAATTCCTGGAGCGAAATGCCGCCGGGATCCTCGCACCGCGGAAGCTCGGCCGCGATGGCCTCCCTTTCTGGCTCGCCGGTGTCGAGGCAGAGGTGCGCCGCGTGCCCTATGGCAAGGTGCTGGTCATCGGCCCGGCAAACTATCCGCTGTTTCTTCCCGGCGTACAGACGCTGCAGGCGCTGACCGCCGGAAACGCCGTCATCTGGAAGCCGGGTCTAGGCGGAAAGCCCGTAGCCGAATTGCTTGCACAAATCCTCTGCGACGCAGGGCTCCCCCTCCCGCTGCTCAGAATCACCGAGGAGTCCGCCGAAGCCGCCATCGCCGAGATCGATCCCGGCGCAGACCGTCTCCCCGACAAAGTCTTCTTCACCGGCTCCGCCAAGACCGGACGTCTGCTGCTGCGCCGGCTGGCAGAGACTGCAACGCCCTGCGTGATGGAACTCTCCGGGTGCGACGCCGTTATCGCGCTTCCGTCCGCCGACCTGGACCGCTTGGCGGCTGCCCTGACCTTCGGCATGCGGCTGAACGGATCGGCCACCTGCATGGCTCCGCGCCGGCTGTTTCTTCCCGGCGCAACGGCGGAGCGGAGACAGCAGGTCATCGGCCAGTTGCTTGCCGGCTTCGATCTCGTCGATCGAGTTCCGCTGAGCAGCCGGGTTCAGCTGCGATTGCACGAGCTCCTCGAGCAGGCCTCAGCCCTGGGTGCAACCGTGCACGGCCATGTCGCCGCCGAGCAGAAGCCCATCCTGGTAGAGAACGTGACGCCCGGCATGCGCATCGCCTATGCGGATGTGTTTGCTCCGCTGCTGATGGTGATGGCCGCAACCGACGAAGCGGAAATCCTCCAGGTTCTTGACAGCGGCTTCTACGCGCTCACGGCCGCGATCTTCGGCAAAGAGCGGGAGGCGCGCGTCCTCGCCGCAAAGATAATCGCCGGCACCGTGCTTGTCAACGACCTCATCGTTCCCACCGCCGACCCGCGTGTGCCCTTCGGCGGCCGGCGCAGAAGCGGCTTCGGCGTCACGCGCGGCCGCGAAGGCCTGCTCGAGATGACAGCGGTTAAGGTGCTCTCGGTGCGGCAGGGCAACACCACAAAGCACTATGAGGCGACAACGGAGAAGCACGAAGCTCTCTTCCGCGGAGTCATCCTCTCCTCTCACGCAGGCACATGGCGCAGTCGCTTGCGCGGCCTGAGACAATCGATCGCGGCAGCGCGGAATCTGAAGGTGAAATGAACAGCAACGGCACACAGAGCAGCACGATCAAAAGCAACTCCAGCCAGGGCAGCGGCGTGGGACGAAGCGTCGGCGTCATCGGCTCCGGGCTCGCCGGTCTAGCCGCGGCATGCACCCTTGCCGCCCGCGGCCATCGCGTCGAGGTCTTCGAGAAGAATCCCTGGCTCGGCGGCAAAGCCGCGCAGCTTCGCGAGCAGGGCTTCCGCTTTGACATGGGACCCACCATCCTCATCCAGCCCTCGGTGCTCCGCAAGATCTTCGCCGAGGCCGGACGCCGCATGGAAGATTATGTCCCCATGGTGCGCCTCGATCCCCAGTGGCGTTGCTTCTTCGACGACGGCACCCGGCTCGACTTGCACGACAATGCAGAGGAGATGGCCGCTCGGCTCGACGCCATCTGGCCCCGCATGGGCGCCGGCTACCTCAAGTTCCTCGAAAACTCCAAGCAGCTCCACTCCATCAGCGATCGCTTCTTCTTCTGGCGCTCCATCGGCTCCATGCGCGACACCATGGATGTCGCCGGCGCCTTCGACCTCAACGTTCTGCGCGACGTCATGCGCATGCGCCTCGGCAAAACCGTCGCCGGCACCATCCGCGAGTTCATCCCCGACGCCAATGTCGCCCAGATGCTCGACCACTTCGTTCAGTACGTCGGCAGCTCGCCCGACGCCTCCCCTGCCATCCTCTGCGCCATCGGCCACATGCAGATGGACGAGGGCATCTGGTATCCGCTCGGCGGAACCCGCGCCGTGCCGGAAGCGCTTGTCAAGCTCGCCACCGAGCTCGGCGTCATCTTTCACACCAGCACCGACGTCGCCCGCGTCCTGACCGATGCTCCCGCTCACGGCGGCTCCGCCGGCAAAGTCTCCGGCCTCCTCACCACCGACGGTCAGCTTCATCGCTTCGACGCCGTGGTCTCGAACTCGGACGCCGTCCGCACGCATCGCGAGCTTCTCGGCGGGGCCGCCGCACGCGCCTTCGACCATAAGCGCAGCTACGAGCCCGCCTGCTCGGGCGTCGTCCTCTACCTCGGTCTCAACAAGCGTTACCCGCAGCTTGCCCACCACGACTTCGTCTTCTCCCGCGATGCACACGAAGAGTTCCACCACATCTACGACCTGGGCGAGCCCGCGCCCGATCCCACCTGCTATCTCGCCGCCACCGCCGCGACCGATCCTACCAGCGCTCCGGTCGGCGGCGAGGCTCTCTACGTCCTCGTCCACACCCCCTACCTGCGCCCGCATCACGACTGGAAAAAAATGTTTCCCGGCTACCGTCAGGTCATCATCGACAAGCTCAAACGCACCGCCGGCATGCACGACCTTGAAGAATCCATCGTCTACGAAGCCGCGCTCACCCCGCAGGACATCCACGACCGCTACCGCGTCCTGAACGGCGCGATCTACGGCATCTCCAGCCACGGCGTCTGGCAGGGCGCCTTCAAACCAGCCAACCGCAGCCGCGAGTTGCCCGGCCTGTATCTCGCCGGAGGCGCCGCGCACCCCGGTCCCGGCATGCCCATGGTGATGATGTCCGGCTGGATCGCCGCCGACTCCCTCGACCAGGACGCGAACGGCAGGGTGTAGGGTGTAGGGGATAGGGGATAGAAGGCAAGAGCAAAGGCAAAAGCCCTCGGGTTGTAGCGTTTTCTACACCCTCTTCCCTACACCGTACTCCCTGTCTTTAGAGGACTGCATGGAAGTTCCCGCGATCTCGAAACCCGTGCTCGGCTTCTTCCGCGGCATCGCGCACCGCTACTTCCGCCGTCAGTTTCACGCCGTCTGGCTGCGCGGCCAGCATCACTTTCTCGCCCTCTCGTCCCGTGACACCGGACCACTGATCGTCTACGCCAATCACAGCTCCTGGTGGGACCCCATGGTCTCCGTCCTCCTCGCCGAGCAGATGCCCGCCCGCGGACACTTCGCCCCGATGGACGCCGCCTCCCTCGACCGCTACCGCATCCTCAAACGCATCGGCATCTTCCCCATCGAGCCGAACTCCACCCGCGGCGCAGTGCACTTCCTGCGCATGGGCGAGACCATCCTCCGCTCCGGCGGCGCGCTTTGGGTCACGCCGCAAGGCAACTTCGCCGACCCGCGCGAACGCCCCCTCGTCTTCAAGCCTGGCCTCGCCGCGCTGGCTGTCCGTACGGCTCCCTGCACCCTCCTTCCCCTCGCCATCGAATATCCCTTCTGGAACGAGCGCCTCCCCGAGTGCCTGCTCAGCTTCGGCAATCCCATCCAGATCGCAGCCGGAGAGACCGCCCCTGCCGTGCAGGACCGCGCCCGTGCCGCCCTCGAATCCGCCATGGACAGCCTCAAGGACGCAGCCCTGCGCCGTCACGCTGCCGGGTTTAGCCGACTCGCCCGCGGCACCATCGGTCCCGGCGGGTTCTATGCGCTCGGCCATCGCCTCAAAGCCTTGCTCCTGCGCACCCCCTACCGCGCGGAGCACACTCCGGCCGCCCCGCCCACGGCCCCTGCGACCGGCTCGGGAGACACCCATGCTTGACGCCTTCACCATCGCCATGATGCTCTGCGCCCTCGCGCCGGCCGTGCTCTTCTGCGTCAACCTGCGGCGCTATCTGCCGCCCGAAGCACCGGCCCCCGAAGTACCCAATCCCGAAGCACCCAACCTGAGCCACGCGTCAGCACTGCCCGCCATCTCCGTCCTCATCCCGGCCCGCGATGAAGAGGCCGTCATCGAGCAGGCCGTACGAAGCGTTCTCGCCAGCCGCGACGTCTCCTTCGAGGTCGTCGTGATGGACGACCACTCCACCGACCGCACCATAGCCATCGTCCAGCAGCTCGCCCTCGACGATCCCCGCGTCCGCCTTGTCCAGGCCCCCGCCCTGCCCAGCGGTTGGAACGGAAAGCAGCACGCCTGCTGGTCGCTCGCCCACGCCGCGAAGCATGATCTGCTCTGCTTCGTCGACGCCGACGTCCGCCTCGAGCCCGAAGCTCTGACTCGCATGACCGCCTTTCTCCACCAAAGCAACACGGCCCCCTCCCTGGCCTTGGTCAGCGGCTTCCCCCACCAGCAGACCGTCACCTGGATGGAGTGGCTTCTGCTTCCGCTCATCCACTTCGTGCTCCTCGGCTTCCTCCCCATCACCCGCATGCGCAAGTCCTCCGACCCCGCCTACGCCGCCGGCTGCGGACAGTTCCTCCTCGCCCGACGCGACGCCTACTTCGCCTGCGGAGGCCACGAGCAGATCAAATCCACCATGCACGACGGCCTTCTGCTGCCCCGGCTCTTTCGCGCCTCCGGGTTCCGCACCGACCTCGCCGACCTCACCTCGCTCGCCAAATGCCGCATGTACCGCGACGCGCGTCAGGTCTGGCAAGGCCTCGCCAAAAACGCCACCGAAGGCATCGCCGCTCCGGTGCGCATCCTGCCCATCAGCCTGCTCCTGCTCATGGGCCAGGTCCTGCCCTTCCTCTTCGCCGCCTGGTATGCGGTCGAGACCTTCACCGGCGCCGGCAGCCTCTCCACCGCCGTCTGGGTCTACCTGCTCATCGGCATGGCCGGCGCCTGGCTGCCCCGCCTGCTCGCCGCTGTCCGCTTTCGGCAGAGCTGGCGCGGAGCCATCCTCCATCCCCTCGGCATCGTCCTGCTGCTCGCCGTGCAGTGGTACTCCCTTCTGCGAAAACTGGCGGGCGCTCCCGTAAGCTGGAAGGACCGCAGCTACGCCAAGCCCTGAACGACCTCTGATGAAATACTGCTCCAAGTTCTGGCTGTCATCCTGAGCACCGCATTCTTCCTGTCATCCTGACCCTCGAGCGAAGCGAAGGGGAAGGATCCCGATACCCTTCACACGGCTCATACATCCAGCAGCTTTCTACCTCTCTTCCTCGGCGCTTAGAGTAAATCTTCTGATACTGTGAAGCGGGCATACGGTGCCGTTTTCCTTGAGAGAAAACGCGTCGGAACTCTCGACTCGCCATATACCATCAGGAGATTCGCTTGGCTCTCAACCCGCTTGCAACCAACTCCCTTCGGCTTGGTCAGAGGTCCCATAAACCGCCCCCTAGGAGTAGCATCCAGACATCATGACCACGCCAGAAAGCTCAGGCCGCCGCAGCGTCTCCGGGGTCGTTCTCGCCATCCTGCTCGCGCTGATCCTCGGAGCCGTAGGCCTGGCTGTCTTCCTCCGCAACGCCACCTCCGGCGTCCTCGGCCGCGTTGCCACCGCCATCACCGGCCGCTCCACCACCTTCGACACCTCCGTCCCTGCCGTCGTCGAGCGCATCCAGCGCCTCAGCCGGCTCGAGACCGTCGTCTACTCTATCGACACGGTCGTCGAAGGCGCGAAATCCAGCCCCATCCTCCCCGACCTGCTCGCCGGCGACCGCCTGCTCCTCGTCGTGCACGGCCAGTCCATCGCCGGCATCGACCTCGCCCAGCTCAAATCCGAAGATGTCCGGATCGACGGAACCTCAATCCGGGTCACCCTGCCCGCCTCCCAGCTCTTTCTCACCTCCATCGACAACCAGCACACCCGCGTCTACGCCCGCTCCACCGGCCTGCTCGTTCCCGTCGATCAGAATCTCGAATCCGACACCCGCGCCAAGGCGGAGCAGCAGCTCCAGCAGGCAGCGCTCGCCGACGGCATCCTCGACACCGCCCGCAAAAACGCCCGCGCCACCGTGACCACCCTGCTCTACAGCCTCGGCTTCCAACACGTAGAAGTGACGTAAGACAGGGTGTAGGGAATAGGGTGTAGGGAGTAGAAAGCTGCACATGTTCAACTCCGTTGCCACCCCAGCGCGCAGGAAAGCAATGCGGGCCGCTGACGGAGAGAAGCAGCGGCAACCAGGGCGTCCACTCTGTCTGCTACACCCTAGACCCTATTCCCTATACCCTGTTTCTAGGAGGAAGCAATGGGACTTGGTTTAAGTGAGCTGGCGCCGCGCCTGGTTCAGTCGGAGATTCGCGCCATGTCGGTCGCCTGCGATGCAGCCGGCGGAGTCAACCTCGCGCAGGGAGTCTGCGACACCGAAGTTCCCGAGGTCGTCGCCGAAGGCGCAATCGCCGCCATTCGCAACGGGCTGAACATCTACACGCGCCTCGACGGCATCGCGCGCCTGCGCCGGGCAATCGCCGCCAAGATGGCCAGAACCCAGGGCCTCGACCTCGATCCCGACCGCGAGGTGCTGGTCACC
Source organism: Edaphobacter sp. (assembly GCA_965277545.1). GTDB lineage: Bacteria > Acidobacteriota > Terriglobia > Terriglobales > Acidobacteriaceae > Edaphobacter. The sequence goes on along the minus strand of OZ255826.1, from coordinate 1,573,952 downwards.
AGCGGAGCCACCGGAGCCTTTCACGCCGCCGCCATGGCGCTGCTCAACCCAGGCGACGAGGTGCTCGTCTTTGAGCCCTTCTACGGCTACCACGTTGGCACCCTGCGCTCCCTGCGCGTCACGCCCGTGGTCGTTGCTCTTGAAGGCGCGGAGTGGCATCTCGATCTCACCGCCGTGCGCGCCGCCATCACCCCAAAGACCCGCGGCATGGTCATCAACACACCGTCGAATCCCGCCGGAAAGGTCTTCACTCGCGAAGAACTCGAATCCCTCGCGGGCATCGCCGAGGAGTTCGACCTTTTCGTCTTCACCGACGAGATCTACGAGCACTTCGTCTACGGCGGCGCAACGCACGTCAGCCCAGCGACCATCCCGGGCATGCGCGAGCGCACCATCCTGATGTCGGGCTTTTCGAAGACCTTCTCCGTCACCGGATGGCGAATCGGCTACCTCATCGCCGACCCGAGGTGGATCGCAGCGATCGGCTACTTCCACGATCTCACCTACGTCTGCGCGCCCGCTCCCCTGCAGCAGGGCGTGGCCGATGGCGTCGAGACTCTCGGCGAAGACTTCTATCAGGGGCTCGCCCGCGACCACGAAGCCAAGCGAACCATGCTGATCGCTGCACTGCGCGATGCCGGCATGACCCCGCACATCCCCGACGGCGCCTACTACATCCTCGCTTCGACCGGCAGTCTGCCCGGCGCAACCGCCGCTGAAAAAGCCAGAGCCCTTCTCGCGCAAACCGGAGTCGCCGCCGTAGCCGGTTCAGCCTTCTTCCGCGCTGGAGGCGGCGAAGACCTCCTCCGCTTCTGCTTTGCCAAAAAAGACGCCGACCTCGCCGAAGCCTGCAACCGCCTGCGCGCCCTCCGCACGGTGAGCGTCTAGAGAACCTCTGATTAAGAACTGCTCCAACTTCTTGTTGTCATCCTGAGCGCAGTGAAGGATCCCGATAAGCTCCACACAGCCCATGTATTCAATATCTTTCTGCCTATATTCCTGATGCTAGACCCAAGCACGACGCAACCAACTACTTCCGACTTAATCAGCGTTTCCGTCGAGCAGTGAATCGCACTGTGCCCCGCTGTTGCACCTACTCTTCTGGTTGTCATCCTCGAACAGGATATGCTGTTGTGCGTTCCCGGCGGAACGCGTGGTCCGCGCCCTCACACCCGCCCGGCAAACTCCCGCGTCTCGGTCGCGATCTTCACCTGCTCGCCCTCTTTGACGAACGGCGGAACCCGCAGCTCAAAGCCGGTCTCAAGGCGCGCAATCTTCGTACCGCCGCCGCTCGAAGAATCGGTGCGCGCCCCCGGCTCCGCGTACACCACCTTCAGCTCGACAAACATCGGAAGCTGCAGCCCGATAGGATTGCCGTTGTATTTGTGCAGCTGAATCAGCGCGCCCTCGACCAGCATCTCCAGCGCATCGCCCACCATCTGCGGGTCGAGCGTCAGCGTCTCGAAGCTCTCCTGATCGAGGAAGTATGACCCTTCGCCATCGCTGTACAAATACGAAGCCGGCACCAGCTGCAGGTCAGGCTCCTTGAACTTGTCCTGCGCCTTAAACGTCTTCTCAAACACCGCGCTGGTCAGCAGGTTGCGCATCTTCAGCCGCACCAGCGTTTGCCCGCCGCGTGCAGTCGGCGTGGTGATGTCTGAATCGAGACAGGTGTACGGAGCGTTTTCGTATTCGAACATCGACTTGCGCTTGATGTGAATCGCTTCAGTAAGTGCGGCCATACAGTCATTTTATCGAAGATGATGTCCTGCCGGACGGGCCCGCTACGCGCGGCGCGGCCACTTCGTGGTGTGTATACCTTTCTCTGCCTGCCTGAGCAGCATGGGTCCTCCCGTTGGTCGGGAGGAGAGATCTTCAAGCCGAGCATCGCGAGGCCCTATGCAGATAGCCCGCCCAGGCCGGTATACACGCCACGAAGTGGCCGCCGTCGCGCAGGACGCCCGTTCGGCAGGACACTATCTTTTCAAGCTCGCTTAGCGCAGTTCCAAGCGTCTCTGTAAAATATCGGTTGGCAGCAGAGGAGAATGTATGGCATCGGCAATGGCAAGTATTGTGGCGTTGAAGGGAACACACGAGCAGCTAAAGGCGAAGATGGAGAGCACAGTCGAGGACTTTCGCGGCTACCTGCTGTCGGCCCGCACCGGCCGCGCCAACGTGCACATGCTCGACCAGATCAAGGTCGACTACTACGGCACCGACACTCCCGTCGCGCAGATGGGCCAGGTCTCGACGCCCGAGCCGACCCTGATCCTCGTGCAGCCCTACGACGCCGGCATGGTCTCGGCCATCGAGAAGGCCATCCGCACCTCGAGCACCGGCCTCAATCCCATGAGCGACGGCAAAGTCATCCGCGTCCCCGTGCCGCCCATGACCGAAGAGCGCCGCAAGGACGTCGTCAAGCAGCTCAACAAAACCCTCGAGGACCACAAGACGGCCATTCGCAATATTCGCCGCGACGGCAACGATCAGATCAAAAAAGCCGCCAAGGACAAGCTCATCTCCGCCGACGACGAAAAGCGCGCCGGCGACGAGGTCCAGCAGTTGACCGACGTCGAGATCAAACGCATCGACGACCTCTTCAAGGCCAAAGAAAAAGAGATCATGACCGTCTGAGGACTGCGTGTATTTCTGAGCCGTCTCCGCAACCAGCGGATCAAGGTTGCTGCAAAAAGGTTGCTGCAAACCAGTTGCTTCTGCGTTTATGCCGCCGTTGTCTTTGCGCGGAGCCATCATCGCTGCCTTTGCCTTTCTTGTTGTCATCCCCGCAGGGGATCTGCTTTTTACCCCTGCGTAATCCGCTTTGGAATTGTGCGGAAAAGCACCCATCGTCCAACGCGGAACCTTCGCCCTCCTCGACGCAGGCATGGAGAACAAGAAGCGTTGGGGAAGCCTTCACTCGATCACGGCAAGAACATCGCCCGACGCAACCGTGTCATCCACCGCCACGTTGACCCGTGCCACGCGCCCGGCCATCGGCGACTTCAGCTCATTCTGCATCTTCATGGCTTCGATCACCACGATGCCCTGGCCTTCGGCGACCTCTTCTCCTGCGGCCGCAAGCACGCGCACCACCCGACCCGGCATCGGAGCCTTCACCGGACGCGGCCCATCGGCGCCTGCACCCGCTCCGCGCCGGCCCTGCAGCGATCGCGGATCCGCCAACTCGAAAGGAAAACGCCGGCCCTCCACAACAACGCCATCACCATCGAGAATGCAGCGATACTGCCGTCCCCCGATCAGCAGCGACATCACGCCAGGTTGCAGCATGCGCACATCGGCCCTGAGCGAACGGCCATCCACCGCACAATCCAGCGCGCCCGCAGCGGCGCCGGCAGGAAGATCGACACGCCGCCTCTTGCCATGGATGTTGATCCAGAAAGTCACAGGCGCAGGCTTTCCCGGCGTCCGGCTGCAGCCCAGCGGCTTTCCATCGCCCCATGCGACGCCACCGCGGCCTCGCTCTTCGTAGCAGCGCTGAACAACGCAGCGGCCAACGCAACGACATCGTCAGGAGCGGACTCCGATGGCGCCTCGGAATCGCCCGCAAGCAGCCGCTCGAGATACCCGGTGTCGATGCGTGCCGCGCGAAAATCTTCATCCAGCAGGATGCGGCGAAATAAGCCTATGTTCGTCTTGATCCCGCCCACTACGTACTCCCCAAGCGCGCGCAGCATGCGGTCGATCGCGCCCTCACGCGTCTCCGCAAACGCGACCAGCTTCGACAGCATCGGGTCATACTCCAGCGGCACCCGCCAGCCCGCGTATACCGCGCAATCCTCGCGTATGCCCGGGCCCGCAGGCTGCCGCAGCATCGTGATCAGGCCGGGCGAAGGAAAAAACTGATTCTCCGGATCTTCCGCATAGATGCGGCACTCGATCGCATGGCCGCGCAGCCGGACATCCTGCTGGGTCAGCGGCAGCGGCTTGCCCATCGCCACGTGAAGCTGCAGCTGAACCAGGTCGAGCCCCGTCACGAGTTCAGTCACCGGATGCTCCACCTGCAGCCGCGTATTCATCTCGAGAAAGTAAAAGTTCTCCTCCGCGTCGACCAGGAACTCCACCGTGCCCGCGTTGACATAGCCCGCCGAGAGCGCCAGACGCACCGCGGCCTCCCCCATCTTCCGCCGCAGCACCGCACTCACCACAGCCGAAGGTGCCTCCTCGATCACCTTCTGGTGCCGCCGCTGCACCGAGCACTCGCGCTCGCCCAGATACACGCAGCTCCCATGCTCGTCCGCCATCAGCTGAATCTCGATATGCCGCGGCCGCTCGATCAGCTTCTCGAAGTACACCTCGCCCGAGCCAAAGCTGCGCAAAGCCTCGCTGCTCGCCGCGGAAAACGCAGCAGGAAGATCCTCGGCACACGTCACCGCGCGCATGCCCTTTCCTCCACCGCCGGCCGCCGCCTTCAGCATCACCGGATAGCCGATGCCCGCCGCCGTACGGACCGCCTCGGCCACATCCGCCAGGCCCGTCACGCTGCCCGGCACTCGCGGCATTCCGGCAGCATCGGCCGCCTGCCGCGCGCGCGTCTTCGAACCCAGAACGCGCATCGCCGACGCCGGAGGCCCGATGAACGTCACCCCCGCAGCCACACAAGCCTCGGCAAAGTCCGCGTTCTCCGACAAAAATCCATATCCCGGATGAATCGCATCCGCCCCGCTCTGGCGCGCGATTTCGAGAATCAGATCCCCGCGCAGATAGCTTTCGGACGCCAGCGCAGGGCCTAAACGGTACGCCTCATCCGCATCCAGCACGTGCAGCGCAGCGCGGTCCGCATCCGAATAGACGGCCACCGTAGCGATGCCAAGCTCATGGCAGCCTCGTATCACCCGCACCGCAATCTCGCCGCGATTGGCGATCAACACTTTACGAATCGTCTTGGCTGTAGTCTGCTGCAAGCGCCAATTTTACCGTACACGGCGTAGTCTTTCTTGGCATCCATGGCAGCGGATTAAACCGGCAAGGAAGACTGTAGACGCCCGCGAAGCTTTATGCCGCTCTGCTCCCTCCAACTCCACTCTCGAACGCCTCCAACAGCTTGGCAAGCCCTACATCTAGGAAGCGAGCGTCCAAGGCTCGATCTGGTTAGCGCGCCACCCGAAGCTCCAGATTCAACTTAGCAAGCAAAGAGGCCTCCCGCTCGGGAAGGCCTCCGGTGTGTGAGAAGCGCGAGGCAAACTTACTGCATCGTAACGCCGCCCTGCGTCGCCTTTTCCTTCTTCAACTCATTCGCCTTCCGCGCGCCCATGGCCTTGTTGTTCCAGTCATCCGCCTGGGCCAGGTCCGCCTTGCGCGCATCGTCGTTTCCGCATTCGAGATCCGCCTTCCGGCGATAGGTCAGGTTCAGATACGTCATCGCATCGTCGTACGTCGGATTGACCTCGACCGCCTTTTGCAGATACTGCAGCCCCTCCGCGACCAGGCCCGTATTGGCGGCCTGGAGCTTCTGGCACGCGCCCTTGGACTTCTTTACGTTGCCGTTGCCGTCGTCGGTAGAACCATCCGCCGCGAGGATCGTAATCGCGTTCTTATAAGCTTGCATCCAGTTGACCACGCCAATGGTGTAGTACGCCTCAGCCTCGTTGGGAGCAAGCGAGATGACCTTCTTCTCGTCTGCCTTCGCCTCCTCCAGCTTGCCGATGTTGCGGTCGATCGAGGCAATCTGCTTCAACGCCGTGATGTTGGTCGGATCCTTCGCCAAGGCAGCGAGAAAACCATTCCGCGCCTTCTGCGCAATCGCAAGATTCTCCGGCGTCTGCAGATTCGGCACCACCTGATAAGAGTAAGCCGTAGCCAGATACAGCTTTGCATCCTCATAGCTCGGATCGAGTGCAATTGATCTCTGGAAGTGATCCACAGCCTCTTCGTAGCGAGCGTTCTTGAACGCCTGCACGCCTTTGGTCAGCTGGTCCCTCGCCTTCAGGCGATTGCACCCGGTTGCAGTAAGAAGCAGCAGCGAAAGCAATGCAGCCGTGACCGGAATCCGTGCGGTGAGTTTCATTGGGCGAAAGGTCTCCTTCAACATGGGCGCAAGTTTGTTGCAGAGCGAGGCAAAAGTTCGATCACGGTTTTCCCGGCTTGTGCTTGATTGTAATGGTATACATCATGCCCTGACTAGAGGATGCATCCCATTGCCTTTGGAGCAGGCAGATTGCCGCCGCGATTTATTTCCGTCGCAGAGAAATAGGTCCGCTCTCCCGGCGACTTCAGTGCGTGTTCAAAACTATACGATGCGCTCTTCAAGGGCAAGGGCCACCCGTACTTACTAGACCTGAGCCCTCTCCGCGATCCGGATCTCTCTCCTTCTCACCGCGCGATTCACATAGGCCGCCGCTTCTGCATCGTGCATTTCGTCGGAATCGCTTGCCAAGAAGAGACAGTCGGCTTTGCGCTCCAGAGGCACGGTCTTCTTCCTACGCTTTCGGCAGAAGCGTTTGTCGCGACCGATCGCGACCAAACCCTCGCCACGGACCCGCTTCAGTCCTGCAGCTCCTGATGGGGCCGCCAGGAGCTGCAGAAGGAACTTGCGTTACCGCTGGGGCAGCCCGGGCCACATTGCGCGCGCCTGACGGACAAGCTCTTCGGCAGGTGTGCCCTGCGGTAAGCTCATCATCTTCTTGAACATCTCTTCGCTCATCTGCGCAGCCTTGCTTCTATCCGCGTCCGCCAGCGCCTTGGGCAGCGCCGTGCTGTCCAGGTCCGTGCAGTATGCCGGTGTCCCAGGCTGCTGACGCCACGAGTCCTGCAACGTGCCCGCGTCTACACCATCAAAGCCAAGCTCATCGAGGAGTGCGAAAATCCTCGTCTTGGCGGATGGATCGTTGCCTGCCACCGGCAATGCGATCCGGCCGCTCTGTCCCTTCGGTCGCCCTCCTTCAGCAAGATGCTGGGCAATGATGTTGTTGAACACCTTGAGGACCGGGTGGCGAAGCTGCTGCGCGACCCATTCGCTCTCCGTCAAACCGCTTTCGATCGCCTCGATCACACCATCGCGGAATGCCGGATAGTAATTGCAGGTATCCACGACGACGGCGTATGGAGGAAGACCCTCGAGCAGGTTCTTGGGAAGCGCAGGGACACTCTTCATGGGAATCGTAATCACCAACAGCTCCACTCCCCTGACGGCGTCCGTCACCGATACCGGCTTGGCCCCGGTCTCCCGTGCGAGTTCTGACAGGCTTTCAGGTCCTCGTGAGTTCGCGATGAGAACCGCGTGACCAAGCCTGGTGAAGTGCCTTGCGAGTGCCGCGCCTATGTTTCCTGCTCCGATGATGCCGATATTCATGATGGCTCCTTTGGTGTTTACAACGTTGGTGTTTGCGGTCGAAGCCATTTCGCGGAAGAAAACCTGCAGCAGGCTCGGTTTCGCTACAACGATCGTTTTCTGATTCTTTGGATGAGAGAACGACCGTTGTAGTTTCACCTCAAAGCCGATACTCTTGGGTCCGTGGAGAAGAGTCCAGCAGCGAAAAAGGGCCGGAAAGCCGCGATGGCTGCGGAAAAGCACGAGTTGATCCTCGTCGCGGCCCGGGACAACTTTCTGCGCAGCGGGTATGCAGGCGCCTCCATGGACGCAATCGCAGCCGGCGCGGACGTCTCGGTGAAGACGATCTACAGCCATTTCCGCAACAAGGCCGAGCTGTTCAGCGCGGTGATGAAGGCAGCATGCACGACGCCGGTGCCGCCGGAAGATCTGCGGAATTTAGACGCTCTCACGGCCATCTATGCGTGGTTCAACGACGCCTCCCAGCGCGGACTCAGAGAGGCGGGACAAGCCTATCTTGAACATCTTCTATCGCAGGAACAGCTCGCGCTCTATCGCGTCGTGACGCGCGACGCAGACCGCTTTCCGGAGTTGGGCGAGGAGTATCAGAAGAACATAGCCCGCGGCAGGACCGAACTCCTCATCGCCTTCCTCGGGCGAACAGCACGGGCCAATGGCTGGGGTCGAAGAGAGATCAGGCAGGACGCGAAACTGTACGAGGCGCTGCTTCGCGCCGACATCTTCGAGCAGTCCTTGCATGGACTGCAGGCGCCGGAACCCCGGGCCATCAGCAATCACGCACGTGTCGCGGCGAAGACGATGTGGGGGCTGCTTGCGGGCGCCCGGCATGGAAGGAAATCATCGGCATCGCTCCCTGGCAACCGGCCAGCGCACCGGCAAGTCTGAGCCGCAAATCTCTACAACTCAAATGACTCATCCTTCGAGAGGCACCCTGCGGCGACTTCAATCCCGCGCTCAGCATGACGGCAGAAACTCTGAACCTGGACAGCGGCGGAGCGAAAGGTTCGTCTCGCTCACAAGCGTTCAGTGTGGCGTGATGGTGCCGGCGCCAGTGGTCCGCGGTGCGCGGAAGTTCAGGCCGGCGTGCTGCGGACTAGGCTGGCGCACCTTCGACGCCCGGCCGCTCTCGCGCATGCGCCGGTCCGCTTCCGTCCAGGACGGGAGCGCGGTCCCCGGCTCGTTCCAATGCGCGACCGAAGCCTCATCGCACCAATCGAGTAGGTGCGGCATGGCCTGTTTGTGGGAGCCCGAGGACATGTACTGGCGCATGCTCTCCTGCGAATCCCACGCGGTCATCGTCCAAAACGTCCAGGCGCGATCGGCCAGCAGTCCGCCGCGCTGAAATCCCGCCGCCTTCTTCACCTGCTGCCGCGTGCGCAACAAATACAGCCCGAAGGCGGGGAGAAAGCGGACAGAGCGAATGCGCAGGCGGGTGAGACTGACGAAGGGCATAAGCGGCGAATACTCCTTGCGAACAGATTCGGTGATTCGATGCGCCGCGGCCTCGATGCGTGCTGGCGCGGAATGGCTTTTCCTTAAGCCTCGGCTCGATACCACGAACACAAAAAGGGCCGAGCGATGATCCCGCCCGGCCCTTGCTTCCGTGATTGCCTGCCCCTTCGAAGCTACCGGTGGCCTCCTCCACCACCGCCGCCGTGAAAGCCTCCGCCGCCACCCTGAAAGCCGCCGCCGCCATGGAAGCCACCGCTGGCGACCCCGCCGCCGCGATAGCCTTCACCCCCACGATATCCGTACCCGCCGCGGTATCCATAGCCCCCACGATAGCCGTACCCGCCATAGTAGCCGCCGTAGCCTCCATATAACAGGCCGCCGCCATACAAGTACCCCGGCGAGTAGAACCCGAAGCCGAAGGGGCTGAAGAACGGTCCTCCACCCGGCAGCCACGTGTAGCTGTACAGCGCCGGATCCCAATCCCAGCCCGGAGCGTACCCGCCATATCCGGGACCGTACCCCGCGTACTCGGACGCCAGGTCTTCATTGGCTTCACCCAGGTACTGCGACCGCAGACTGCTCCAGCGATACAGCGGATCGCCGGACTCAGTCTGATCCTTGTCGAACTTCACAGGCTTCACCGGCTCGCCGGTCACCGCGAGCTCGCGGCCGCCCTTGACATCGATCGGCTTCACATCCGACTGCAGATTCTCGCCCGGGTAGACGGCTGCCTTGCCGTCGAACGTCTTAACGGTATTGTCGTTCGCGTTGAACTCGTACAAGCCGTTCTTCAGAATCTGCGTCTGACCGCCCTTCTGGTCGATCAGGATCGTGTTCTGCTTGTAGATCTTGTCCGCCTCCACCTCGGCGGTTCCTCGCTCCAGGCTTACTTCGGTATGCGTCAGGTCCGGCTTCACCATCTTCACCGCGCTGTTGTCACCCAGGCGCAGAAAGATTCCCGGCGTCAGCAGCATCTCCACCTTGCCGTTGGCCGTGGCCAGTTCCTGGCCGGGCTTGAGCTCAGCCGTTCCCACGGACTTCGACGTCACCGCGCTTCCATCGATCGACGCCTGGCCTTCGACATAATTAAGAGTACCTGGAGTTCCTGGGCGGGCCTGGTTGGCGCTTTGCTGGGCAAGAGCAGGCGTGAACAGGGTCGCCAAGGAAAGCAGGAGAACTGATTTCGTGCTTGGCATTGTCGTATCCTCTGTTGAATTAGATGTAGCTGTGAGGAAAAAGTCACTTGTTGGGAACGCCTCTTCGTGGCTCAAAACCCAGTAGACAAGCGGTTTTCTCTCTTCGACCCAAGGCGCAACATCTTCCGCAAAATCGTGTTCCATATTATGCGACGGATACTTCCCAAGCGATATGCCCAGCGCCCCGGGCAACTGCCTCGCGCCTTCGCCGCTCCAATCATGCAGCCAGCATCCGGAGGGATTCGCCTATGTCTTCATCGTCTCCAGCAAGTAGCAAAAATCCCCAGGCGGCTCAGCCTGGCTACCAACCCACGGCGGAAAACTCCGGACATGCGGCACAGCCGTCCGGCCCCAAGGGCGACAATCCGGCCACAGCCGGCCCCGGCCCGACCAAGGTAAAGTCGAGCACACCCGAGAATCGCCTGGGTCACATCAACCCGTCCGCTCCCGAAGACGCTAACGTCACGCCAGGAAGCATGGACGAAAAGTAGCTCGAAGGCAGGGAGTAGGGTGCAGGGAATAGGGAGTAGAAGGCATCTCCTCTCACTAGCTCGATGTTCGCTGTTGCCTTACTTTTTCTCGTGCCTTACTTTTTCTCGCTCATATGCCCATTGCCGTTTCGCACGATTTATGGCTAAGGAGTTGAGCCCGCAGTTTTCTACTCCCTATTCCCTATTCCCTGCTTTTCGGGCTTCAGATACATCTCAAACTGCCACAGAATCCGATTAAACAACTCATTCCGCGCCGTCGGCCCGGCGATCGAGTGCGTCTTGCGCGGAAACAGCTGCAGGTCATACGGAATGCCGGCATCGATCAGCGGCTCGAGGAACTGAATCGTATTCGCGAAGTGAACATTGTCGTCTCCGGTCCCATGCGCAATCATCAGGCGCCCTTTGAGCTTCGCGGCTGAGGTGGTCGGCGAATCCGCGGTGTAGATGGCCTCATTCGCCGCCGGCAGCCCAAGATACCGCTCCGTATAGATCGAATCGTAGTTCCTCCAGTCGGTCACGGGAGCCACCGCCACGCCGGCGCGAATGCGATCGGTGTGCGTCATCGCATACAGCGTAAAGCTGCCGCCCCAGCTCCAGCCCCACCAGCCAACCCGCTTCGCGTCGAGCTGCGGATACCGCGCCAGAATTTGGTCGAGTGCCGCAATCTGGTCGGAGAACTGCACCGGGCCGAAGTTGCGATACGCCGCCTGCTCGAACTCGCGTCCCCGGCCGCCCGTGCCTCGGCTGTCCACATCGAGCACCGCGAATCCATGCTGCGCCAGCACCTCGTTGAACGCCTGCCCGCCCCACGAGTCGCGAATGCTGCTGTCCGGCGTCGGACCGTTATACGGATTCAGAATCAGAGGCACCGAAGCCTCGGCAGTCGAGGCCGGCAGCGTGAGATGGCCGTAGAGCTGCGTGTTCCCATCCGCCGCGTTCACCGTTACCGTCGTGCTCGTAAAGCCGGTCACCAGTGGTGGCGTCTTCGAGTGCCACACCTCCGAGCAGCTCTGGCCCACCGTGCACAGGCTCGCCACCGGCGGCGTCGTGAAATTGCTGTACAGGTCGGTAAAGTGCGCGCCGTCCGGCGACACCAGAACATAATGCACGCCGTCGCCCGAGGTCAGCTTCTGCTTGCCCGTGCCGTCGAGCTTCACCGACCACAGATTGTCTCTGAGCGGCGAGCCCTCGTTCGAGGTGAAGAAGGCGATGTCCGCCTTCTTATCGACGCTTTCCACATGCTCGATCTCGTAGTCGCCCTGATCGAGCTGCCGCACCAACGTCGCCTCCGATGCAAGCGGATGGCCCTCATCGAAGTGGTACAGATACACGTGCGTATGGCCGTCGCGCCAGCTCGTCACCAGGAATCGGCCTTGCGTCAAAAAATCAACGTCGTAGCTGAAGTCGAGATACTTGCTGTCCGTATCCGTGTAGACCAGCCGCGTCTTGCCGGACTTCACCTCGGCGAAGTAGAGGTTCAGGTGCTGCTGGTCGCGCGTCAACACCTCAAGGTAGATCGTATTGGCATCCACCCAGCCGAAGCGCGGAATGTAATCATTGTTCGCGCTGAACGGAACGTCGAGGAACTTCGTCTTGCCGCCCTTGGCCGGCACAATGCCCACGCGCACGCCCGGGTTCGGATCGCCCGGCTGCGGATACCTCTGGCTATCAATCGTCGCGTGCGTCGGAATCCAGTCGGTGATCGGATACTGCGGCACCTTGGCCTCATCCATCTGCAGGTACGCAATCGCCTTCGAATCGGGCGACCAGAAGTAGTTGCTGCGCACGTCCAGCTCTTCGAGATAGACCCAGTCGACCTCGCCGTTCAGCAGCGTGTCCCCAGTCGTAGCAGTCAGCGCGATCTCTTTCCCGCTGCCCGCCACAGGATGCACATAGAGGTTATGGTCGCGCAGGTACGACACGCTCGCCGTGTCAGGGGAAAACTTCGGATCGTCGCCCGAACCCGCCTTCGTGTCGACCGCCAGCGTGCCGGTCCCCGCCGCGATATCGTACAGCCACAACCGGCCGCCCTTGTCGAGCAGCAGATGCTTCGAGTCCTCCGCCCACAGGTACGACGACATGCCGTACCGCGCGCGATGGTCCTTATCCTTCTCGTTGATCGCATCCGAGCTCAGCTTGTCGAGCTGCGCCGCGGTCGCAAGAACACTCGCCTGCCCGGTCGCGGCATCCACCTGCACGATGTCCCCGGCCTTACCCGTCTTGTCGTCCGCGGACGCAAGATACGACACCCGCTTCCCGTCCGGACTCCACGTCACCGCCTGCGGAGGTGTCCCGGTCATAGTCTTGTTCGCCTCCTCCACAGTCAGCACGCCCGACTGCTTGGCCGGAGGAGGTGGCACGGTCTTGTTAGGGGTAGGAGTTTGGGTCTGGCTGGCAGTCTGGGCGAAGGCGCAGGAGAAGGCAAGACACAGGACGGCGGCGTACAGAAAAGATCGCATAGGCTTTGCTAGAGTTTACAGAATGGCGACAATCTCACAACGAGAGAGCTGTTCTAGGGCAACCATAGCTCCAGCCATAAATATGGTAGATTACCCTCCATGAGAACCACCGTCGACATCCCCGATCCGATCTATCGACAGTTGAAGAGTCGAGCTGCGGCACAATGCGAGACCATCAAGGCCTTGTTGCTGCGCGGCGCAGAGACGGTACTCAGCCAGCCGCCGAAGTGGAATCCACGCCGTCTCAAGTTCCCGCTCCTGAACTCGGGCAAACCCGGAACGCTCGACATAGATAACGAGAAGATCTATGACATCATCGGTTTTCCCTGATATCAATGTCTGGCTCGCCCTAACCCTCAAAACTCATGTGCATTCGCCGGCCGGGTGGAAATGGTATCGCTCTTTGAATTTCTCCGAGGAGTTGAGTTTCTGCCGCTTCACCCAGTTGGGACTTCTACGGCTGTTGACCACTGAGAGCGTCGCTCGGCACGAGACTCTGACGCAACGTCAAGCCTGGGAAGCTTATGATCGGTGGCTTCAACAGGGTGGTGGCGTCTTCCGCCAGGAGCCCCTAGGACTTGAAACTGAGTTCCGATCCTTCGCCGACAAAACAATTCCCGCTCCTAAAGAGTGGGCGGACTCCTATCTCGCCGCCTTCGCTGCCTCGGCCTCGCTCGAACTAGTCACGTTCGACCGGGCGCTCAGCATGCGCGCAAAGCATTCCATCCTGCTCAAGCCCGCAGTCTCCTAGCGCGCCGACTAAATCGCTTCCATGCTCGACTCCGCCGCGGCCTCATGCCGCACCACCAGACGATTCTGGTAGCTCGCCGCAATAAAGTCGCGGAACAGCGGATGCGGCTCGAGCGGCTTCGACTTGAACTCCGGATGAAACTGGCAGCCCACAAAAAACGGATGCGTCGGGATCTCGACCATCTCCACATATGTCGCGTCCGGCGTCGTCCCGGTCAGCCGCAGACCCGCGCCGGTCAGGATCGCCTCATACTCGCGGTTGAATTCGTAACGATGACGGTGACGTTCCGAGATCTCGGTTTTTCCATACGCGTGCGCCGCCAGCGAATCCGGCTCCATCACGCACTCCCACGCGCCCAGCCGCATCGTGCCGCCCATCTCCTCCACGCCCGTCAGCTCGCGCAGCTTGTAGATGATGCGGTACGGCGTCGCCGGATCGAACTCGCCCGAGTTTGCCCCCCGCAGCCCGCACACATTGCGCGCATATTCAATGCACGCCGTCTGCATGCCCAGGCAGATGCCAAAGTAGGGAACCCCACGCTCCCGCGCATAGCGGATCGCGTGCAGCATCCCCTCGATGCCGCGCTTGCCGAACCCGCCCGGCACCAGGATCCCGTCGAAGCCCTCCAGCTGCGCCGCATAGTCCTCGCACTCCAGCCCCTCGGCCTCGATCCAGGTCACCTTCAGCTTCAGGTTGTGCGCCAGCGCCCCGTGCACCAGCGCCTCCTTCAAGGATTTGTAACTGTCCTCGTACTCCACATATTTCCCGACGATGCCGATCGACACCTCGTCCCGCGGGTTGTACGCGCGATACACAATGTCCTGCCACCGCGAGAGGTCCGGCTTCGTAGTTTCAATGTGCAGATACTTCAAAGCGAGCGCGTCCACCCCCTCCGCCGCAAACGTCAGCGGCACCTCATAGATGCTCGCCACATCGCGCGCGGCGATTACGGCGCTCTCCTCCACGTTGCAGAACAGCGCAATCTTCGACCGCATCTCCCGCGGCACCGCCCGGTCCGACCGGCACAGCAGAATGTCCGGCTGAATCCCAATCGAAAGCATCTCCTTCACCGAGTGCTGCGTCGGTTTGGTCTTCAGCTCCTGTGCCGCCGCAATCCACGGAATCAGCGTCACATGCACGAAGCACGTATTCTCGCGCCCCAGGTCCTGCCGCATCTGCCGGATCGCCTCGAGAAACGGCAGCGATTCGATGTCCCCGACCGTGCCCCCAATCTCGACGATCGCCACCTCGCAGTCCGCCGCCACCTTCCGCATCGCGTTCTTGATCTCATTGGTCACATGCGGAATCACCTGCACCGTCTTGCCCAGATAGTCCCCGCGCCGCTCCTTGGTGATGATCTGCTCATAGATCCGGCCCGTCGTCAGGTTGTTGTCCCGCGTCAGCCGCGCATGCGTGAAGCGCTCATAGTGGCCTAGGTCAAGATCGGTCTCCGCGCCGTCATCGGTCACAAACACCTCGCCATGCTGAAACGGCGACATCGTCCCCGGATCGACGTTTAGGTATGGGTCGAACTTCATCAGATTGACCTTGATCCCGCGCGCCTCCAGCAGGCAGCCGATCGAGGCCGCCGCCAGTCCCTTGCCCAGCGAAGACACGACGCCGCCCGTTACGAAGATGTACTTTGCAGACATGTCCGCGACCTCAATATTTTGTTTTGAATTGTGTCCAGGGTAGGCACGGTTAAGTATCGCAGGGTCGGCCCGGGGAAGCAATGGGATCGCATCCGCGCCCTAAGAGCGTGTTCACGATCTAGTGACTAGCGGAGCGGGCGATTTGTTTGGACACTTTCTGGATGAGGCAGAAGGTGTATGGAAGCGACGTAAGCCGTGAGCAGTTTGAGGTGATTGGTCCTTTGTTGGAGGGAGTACGACGGCGCACCAAGCCGCGGACGGTGGATCTGTATGAGGTGTTTTGCGGTGTGCTGTACCTGCTCAAGAGCGGTTGCCAGTGGCGGATGCTCCCGGGCGAGTTCCCCAGGTGGCGCACCGTCCACTCGTATTTCCAGAAGTGGTCCGAGCTCGGTCCGGATGGCCTCAGCGTCCTGGAGCGGGCCTAAAAAAATCAGTTGGCGAGGACCGCGCCAGACAGGGACGCAGCTCCATGACCCGCTTCTTGCTCGTGGAGCGCAGAGCGTGAAGAACACCGATACCGCCGGCCAGAAGGGCTATGACGCGGGCAAGAAGGTCTCCGGCATCAAGCGCCACATCGCGGTGGATACCCAAGGTCTGCCGCATGCGGTGGCGGTGACGACCGCCGAGGTGACCGACCGCAACGGCGCCCTGGCCGCGTTCGACCGCTGCGCGGAGAACCTCAGGCAAGTCACCAGTGTGCTCGTCGATGGCAGCTACTCCGGCAAGCCGTTCGCCGAAGCTGTGGAGGGCAAGCTCGGCGCAGCCGTGCAAATCGCCAAACGCAACCAGCTCCATACCTTCGCCGTCATGCCCAAGCGATGGGTCGTCGAGCGATCCTTCGCCTGGCTGGAAAAATATAGACGACTCTGGAAAAACTGCGAACGATCCCTCAACACCAGCCTGCAAATGATTCATCTCGCCTTCCTCGTTCTCCTACTCAAAAGATCGTGGAACAGGTTCTTAGAAGCTCTGATTCGATACAGTTCCGAGTTCTTGCCGTCATCCTGAGCGGGAGCGAAGTATCCCGACAAGCTCCCTCCAGCCAATACATCCACAACTTTTCTATCGAAGCGCCCGATTCCTGGCACCCAAAGCCGCCATCGAAGCTATCCGCTGCAGTCTACTCAGAGCCCCTCCCGCTCCGCCATCCTCCATAGCGACTTCCCTTAATCGTGTAGTCATCCGAGTGACAACCATCTGGGTGCCCCATGTCTCGATCTTGAGACATGGGTTCCGCTTGTGCCCGAGGCCTGCACACCAGCTACTGAACCGCCTTAGACGCGAGCTGCCGGGGATGACGGCCGTCCCGCCGGCTGTTGCTGCCACACCTCCACCTGCCGCAGCGCCTCGGCCAGCGTGTTGACCACCAGCGTGGGCCGCCCGCTGCCGAACCGCTCCATCGTCAGCTCGTGCAGCGCCTCCGCGCTCCGGTCCGGCGCCTGGCCCGCGCTTTGGCCGGGCAGCAAAGCGGCAGCATCCGCGCTCTCCCAGAAGCCGATCACGATGCGATTGTGCGGCAGCTGCCCGCGCACCCGCTGGCAGGTGGCCCGCGCCTGCGAAAAGGCAAACGGCGGAAGTGCCGAGATGAAGATCACCGTGTTCGGCTCAAGCGCCAGCCCGTCCAGAACCTCCCGCGAGATCGACGCCGCCGACAGCAGCAGCGTAGGATGGCCCGCGCGCTCCATTAGCTGCGCCAGCATATGCGAGGTGAGCTCATCGGCCTGGTCGCTCGCCGAGATGCAGATCACGGCAAAGTCGTTCACCAGCGGCGCAGGCCCGGCAGAGGAGATGCCCGCCTCCCCATCGCCGCAGTCCCCCATGCGAACCGGATCCGCGATCTCGCTCAGATCTCCCCTCCAGTCTCCCCGCGCCGCTGACTTTACGCCGGCGGCGGAGATCTCTGCGGCTCCAAACCCGGCGGCGGAAGCCGCGAACCCACCCGCCCCGTGCCGCACATCGTCGCGCTCCATGCGGCGATTCCGCGCCGCACTTAGCTGCCGCCCTACCCAGCTCCCCGGCTCCGGCGGCTTCTTCCCCGCCTCCCCGGCAAGCGACTTCGCCTCTGTGGCAAGCACCTGCCGATAGTCGGTAAGCTCGGCAATCAGCTCCCCTATCGACAAAAAGAAGAAGTTCGAGCGGCTCTCGTCGAGCGTCCCCTGATGGCGATCCTGTTCCACCATCCGCAGCGCCGGAACGAACATCTCATCGTAGAGCTCCACCAGCGGCCTGCCGCACAGAAACTTGTTCGCCACCTCGCGGGCCTCGTTCCCATCCAGCGCCAGCAGGCGCTCGTAAAAATGCGCCTCCGGCGAAAGCTCCGCATCGCTCCCCAGCAGCGTATGCAGAAACGACATCTGCGGCACGTACCGCCCGATCACCACAAAGCACACCGTCAGCGGAGTCGACAGGATCAGCCCCGGCCAGCCCCACAGCAGCGCCCAGAAGATCGCCATCGTCAGCAGCGCCAGCGACGAGATGCCGGTGCGCGAGCTGTACAGCCAGGGCTCGACGAAGTTCGTCGCCGACAGCTCAAGCGTGAAAAAAAGCGCCAGCACCGCCACCAGAGGCCACCACGAAGAGAACACCGCGACCGAGACGACCAGGGGAAAGACCAGGCCGGTCGTCGTGCCGACGTACGGAACAATGCGCAGAATGCCCGCCAGCGCCCCCCACAGCGTAGCATCCGGCACCCCGATCAGGTAGAGCCCCGAGCCGAACAGAATGCCATACCCCGCGTTCACCGCAAGCTGCATCACCAGATATTGGCTGATGCGCGTCGCTGCGTCCTGCAGCGCCTCCGTCATCATGCTGATCCGCCCGATGCCGGCGAGCAGAAGAATGCGGTGACGCAGGTCTTCGCGTTTCATCAGCAGGTAAATCGTGAACACGATCACAATCCCGAGCGTGCCCAGCGGCCGCAGAACGCGGAACAGCAGCTCGACGGTCGACTGGAGCTGGCTGCGGTTCGGATCGACCACGCGCACCGCCTGCGCCTGCTCCCCCGGAAACGCCTGCAGCAGCGCGGGAGTCTGCGCCGCGGGCTGCGAGCGTGTGCTCGAGCTGAGGTCTTCGCCGATGCCCTCCACCGCCGTGAACGCCGTCTCCAGTGAGTCGCCCGCGGTCGAGTGCACCCCCGCCAGTCGCTTCTGAATGCTGACCCGGTACTCCGGCAGGTGGCGGGCAACGCTCATCAATTGATGCGTCACCACATACCCCACGCCAAGCGTTGCCGACAACGCAAGTACACACGTCAGCGCCACCGCCGCCACGCGAGGAGCGCCCCGTGTCTCCAGCCGCGTCACCGCAGGCGCCAGCAGAAACGCCAGCGTCAGCGCAAACGCGAACGGGATCAGAAGCTCGCGCGCAAAATACAGAATGAGCACAATGCCGCCGAGCACCAGAAGAGGCTCAAGCCGGGAGAAGTCGGAGCTGCGCGTGCGGGCCATGGAACCTCGGGGGATCGTCAACGCTTGCGAGGAGCCTGTGGTTCCGGGAAAGAATACACGATGCCGCCCAGCCCATGCGGTGCAAGCGACGGTTAGCGTGCTCCCCTCCCCGCTCCCGGCTCCATTGCGCCGGTTCGAAATCAAGCCACAAATCCGGTGCCCCAGAGCCTGCCCTGAGTCCGCCGAAGGGTCTCGATTCTGAGACCTAGGTAGGACCGCCACCTGCTCCAAGATCAGGCCAGCGTCAGCTCCGAGCCTCTCCCAGCAAGCCCAAAATCGCATGCGCAATCGGCGTCGGCAGCGAATGCTCCTCGGCAATCCTCTCGAGCAGCCCGAGATCCTTCCGCGGTATCTCCGATTGGCTGAACACCAGCTTCTTCTCCGCGATCATCGCCCCGTAGCTCTGATAGATCGGCGAAGGAAAAAGCGTCTGCGTCAGCATGTCCACCATAGCCTTCACCTCGACGCCGCTCTTCTCCGCCACCGCAAGGCCCTCCACCAGCGAGCGCGCCGCCGAGATGAGCAGAAAATTCCCGATGATCTTCACCATCGTCGCCGCCCCAACCTCCTCGCCGAAGTCGAACACCCCTTGCGCCCCCATCGCCGTCAGCAGCGGCCGAACCCGATCCTTCGCCGCCGCCGGGCCGGCGATCGGCATCCACAGCTTGCGCGCCGCCGCCGCCTCCGGTCTGCCGAAGACTGGCGCCTCCACGTAGGTCGAACCATGCTCGGCGTGCCTTGCAGCCAGCCGTTTCGCCCGCTCCGGCAGCAGCGTGCCCATCGAGACGTGAACGCCGCCCGACCCGAGCCGCTCAAGAAAACCATCGCTTACGACCACGCTCTCGACAGTCGCCGCGTCCCACAGCACATTCACCACAATGCCGCCCGGTGTCGCCGCGTCGGCTGGACTACCCGCCAACCGCGCCCCACGCGCCAGCAGCGGTTCGGCCTTGCTCGCCGTCCGGTTGTACACCGTCAGTGCATACCCGCTGTCGAGCAGGTTGGCCGCCATGGGAAAGCCAAGACTCCCCAGACCCAGGAACCCGATCGGTTCGCTCATCTCGCATTGCCTCCGAATCAGATGATCCTAACGTAAACGTCATGTTTGCGGCAAAGCGGTCACTGCCTGTGAGCAGAAGCAAACCACGCTTCAAACCGCTGGATGTGCCCTTGCAGATCCGCCCGGAATCGCTTCAGCGCCGCAAGCTGCTCCTCGGTCTCCTCCAGATGCTGCCGCAGCATCGCAAGAATCTTGCGCTTCGGCTTCTGTCCGCTCGAGTCGGTGAAGTAAAGATCGATCACCGCGCCGATCTCCTCCAGGCTGAGCCCCAGCCGCTTCAGCTCTTCGATCTTCTTCAACCGCGCCACCGTCTCGCCGGTGTAGTGATGGTGGCCGTTGCCTTCGCGCGCGCCCGGCGGAATCAGCCCCAGCCCCTCGTAGTAGCGCACCGTTCGCGGCGTCACGCCCGCCCGTTTTGCCAGATCGCCAATGCGCATCGAAATCGACATGCTGGTGTGTGCCTGCTCCATTCAACAGAAATCGTACCGCCCAGTGTATCCGCTTGGCGTAGGCTGACTGGCGTAGGCTGAAAAGATGAGCAAGCATGCCCCTGCAGCCACCGGAAGTTTCGCGCTCGGCCAGGAGCGCCGCAAACAGATGCCGCGGCCCGAGCATGGACGATGGAAGCCCAAGGCCCGTCAACACAGTCCGCTCACCCTGCTCGAGGCCTCGACCCGCGGCCGTGTGCCGTCCCTCATCGCGCTCAAGAATCAGATGATGGCGGCCTCGCCCTTCGGCTACTTTCGCGGCGCCGTGCCCGTCATGGCCTACGATCTCTCGCTCATCGGCAACACCGGCATCTCGAATCAGCTCTGCGGCGACGCTCACGTGCGCAATCTCGGCGCCTTCGCCGGCCCCGACGGACGCATGGAGTTCGACCTCAACGACTTTGACGAGACCCTCGTCGCCCCCTTCGAGTGGGACGTCAAACGCATGGCCACCAGCCTCATCCTGGCCGGCCGCGCCGCAGGCATCAAGAACACCCGCTGCCGCGACATCGTCTCCGCCTTCCTTGATCGCTACCGTACCAGCATGGCCGTCTTTGCTCGCCCGCCCCGTGCTCGAGATGGCGCGCTACAAGGTGCATCGCCTCGGCAATGTGGCCCCGGTCGCGGGCATTCTGCGCCTGGCCGAGAGCGCCACGCCTGTCCACACCCTTGAAGCCCTAACGAAAGCGGCCCTCATCAAAGCGAAGAAGCATCATCCCGAAACGGGGAAAAAGACTTCCGCAAAGGCACCCAAGAAAACCGCCCGCGCAAAGAACAAGGCACAGGACGCAGCCGCAATCTCCACACCGCGGATCTTCAAATCCCAGCCTCCCATGCTGGAGCGCGTCACCGGCCCCATGGCCGACCGCGTCATCAACTCCTTGACCGTGTACGCCGACAGCCTGCAGCCCGAGCGCCGGCACTTCCTCTCCAAGTACCGACCTATCGACGTAGCCTTCAAAGTCGTCGGCACCGGCTCCATCGGCCTGCGCGACTACGTCGTCTATCTCGACGGCAACGGCCCCGCGGACCCACTCTTCCTGCAGATCAAGGAGGAGACCGCCTCCGCCTACGCCCCCTACGCCGCCGGCTTCGATCCCGGGCGCCGCCGCGCCGCAGGCCGGCACAACGGACGCCGCGTGGTCGATGGCGAGCGCGCCATGCAGGTCCAGTCCGACCCCTTCCTCGGCTGGACCACACTCGAGGGCCGCGACTACCTCGTCCGCCAGTTGAACGACCACAAGGCATCGATCCGCCTCGAAGACCTCGGCGCAGTCGAGCTGATGGAGTACGCGGCCGTCTGCGGCGAGCTCCTCGCCCGCGGCCATGGCCGGTCCGGCGACCCCGCCCTCATCGCCGGCTACCTCGGCGGCTCGGCACGCTTCGACCAGGCCATCACTACCTTCGCCTTCGCCTACGCCGACCAGACCGAAGCCGACTGGAAACAGTTAGCCCGCTCCCTGAAGCACACCGGAAAACCTCCCACGCTCAAGCCCACAAATTAAGTATGAGGACTCCTGCCAAACTTTGCTAAGCTCTGGGCAGCCCAGTTCTAAGGGCGTCCGTAGGCCTGACATGCGTACGATTCTGTTTCACTTTGCTTTCCTGGTTGTCCTGTTCTCTGCCGTTTCCACCCTAAGCTCCTGTGGCCGCACCGTGGTTACAGGCGCTCCTAGCGAGGGCTTGGGTGGCAGCAGTCCGACTACGCTCAAGGGAACTCCAGTGATCCACTGGCCCCCACCGGCCGCGATCACTAACCCGGCACCGCTCAGCGGCGCCCAGTTGAACGCAGTGACCGGCATTCCGGGAACCTTCGTCTACACCCCGCCCATAGGCACGGTGCTTGCTGCGGGAACGCAGACGCTCTCGGTGACGTTCACGCCAACCGACACGACGGACTACACCACGGCGACCGCGTCCGTTACGCTCACTGTAAATCTTGCTTCTATAGTCAAGACGACGCCTACGATCACCTGGGCTGCGCCGGCTGCGATCACCAACCCGACGCCATTGAGTGCGTCGCAGTTGAATGCCACCGCAAGCGTTACGGGGACGTTTGTGTACTCGCCGGCTGCGGGCATAGTACTGGCCGCGGGTACTCAGATGCTCTCTGTGACGTTCACGCCGGTCGACACAACCGACTACACCACCGCAACCGCGGCCGTTCCGCTCACGGTGAATCCTCCCGCGCCGATCAAGACGACGCCCGCGATCACTTGGGCGCAACCGGCCGCGATCACCAATCCAACGCCGCTGAGTGCGGACCAGTTGGACGCGACGGCCGGCGTTCCCGGCACATTCGTCTACATGCCGTCAGCCGGCACAGTGCTGGCGGCTGGAACACAAACCCTTTCGGCGATGTTCAGTCCGACAGACACCACCGACTACAACAGCACGACTGCGTCGGTGACGATTACGGTCAATCCGGCTGTGATAGCCCGTGCTACGGCTTATGTCTACGTGAGCAGTGAGTCGTTCGGATCGTCCGTCGGCCAGATTTCCGGCTACGCAGTTGCCATGGATGGGTCTGTCTCGCCCGTTCCGGGGTCGCCCTACAGCGAAACGCAGATTCAAGACCTCGGGATAGCGGGAGCCACTCTCTACTCGATCGAGATCGATAGTAATATCCACACCTATTCGATTGCGGCGAATGGCTCGCTGACCGCAGGCTCCATCTTCGACGTCGCAGCCTTCCCCTACGGAACCAGTAGCGGAGAACCGGGTTTTCTCTCCTTCGACAACGCAGGCCAATCCATCTACCCTCTGTATGGCAATAACGATGTGTATCAATCGTTCTCCATCGAGTCCGGCGGCAGCCTCAATTTTCTCGGCTACACCTACGGCGCCACGGCGGAGTCCGACACGCGGCTCTCGTTCACCTCGAACAATCTGTATGCCTACGATTCTTCCTCCTTCCGCGGCGATGGCAACATCGTCGGCTACGAGCGCAGCGCCAGCGGCCTGCTGACGAATTCGAATGACGGGTTTGTGCCGCTACAGCTCCCTGGCGTAGGTCTCCCCTATGGGGCGGCAGTGTGGGGCAACAGCTACGTGGTCGTCGCCGAGGCACCGGCCGAATATGTCCAGCTGACCGGCCCATATCAGCTGGTGGTGTACACCATCAACAGCAGCGATGGCAGCCTCAGCACGACGACCCCAGTCGCCTCCTCGGTGCTTGCGAATGTGGGCTACGTTAGCGACTATCGCTTCAATCCGGCGCAGGATACCCTCGCGGTCGCAGGCACCAGCGCCATTACACTCTTCTCCTTCAACAACGGCGTCCTGTCCCAGACGAGCACCTTTCCTATCGCCGGTGGCGTAAATGAGCTGCGCTGGGACAACGCCGGGCATCTGTTCGCCGTGGGAGGGCCGTATGGCCAGCCCGGCTATCTGTATGTCTTCAACGTGGCCAACGGGGTAGCGACGCCCGCACCTGGCTCACCGCTGGCCGAACCCTCGTATGGGTTTCTTGCCGTGCAGGCGCTGCCGTAGCGTCTGCCGTCTACGGCATACGGCTTGCCCCGATCTTCTCACTGCCGCTTCCAACAGTAGGAACGCCACAAAGGTGCTGGGACAGCCAAGCCTGACCTCCACGTTCCCGAACCAGTTCAATCCGACACCAAACGTCCAGGCGAACCCCAGATTCGACAGTCGACCGGCCTCACCTTTGATTCGGCGGGTGGCGATCCCTAACCCAACTGATCCCAGAAACGATAGAGTTGTCATTTCGACCGGAACGCGCGGTTTCATCGCGCAGTGGAGTGGAGAAATCCCCGCATTTGTCTTTGCTTTTGCTTCTGAGGCGCTTTAGCCCCGCGTCAAGCCTGCCGCGCAAGCGGCCTCCGCTCTGCCGAAGGCCGGAGCGAAGGCGCAGCCGAAGCGACTGTATATTGCCGTTGCTTGTTCTCACTCCCACGCAGCCGAGCTCGACCCCCGCAGCCGAGCCCACATCTCCCCCACCGTCACCCCCAGCACCGGATGCACCATCCCCGCCGCGATCTCCGCCAGCGGCTCGAGCACAAACCTCCGCCCCGCCATCTCCGGATGCGGCAGCACCAGCTCCTCGCTCGCGACCACCTGCTCCCCGTACAGCAGCAGATCGAGATCGATCACCCGCGGCCCCTTCGCCACCCGCCGCACCCGCCCCATCGCGCGCTCCACCGCGAGCATTCCCCGCAGCAGCTCCACCGGCTCCAGCGCCGTCTCAAGCACCACCGCCCCATTCAGAAACCGCGGCTGCGCCACCAGCCCCACCGGCGCCGTGTCATAAAACGACGACACCGCCCGCACCTCGCCGAGCGCCCCCAGCCGCCGCACCGCCTCCATCAGATTCGCCGCGCGATCGCCCCCCACACCGGGAACGCCGGATTCCAGATTCGACCCCAGCGCAATCGCCGCCAGTCCGTTCACCGCAGCTACGACACCAGCGCAGGCCGCAGCCGCATCGGCGTCCTCTCCGGCTCCGCCGCCTCATCGTAGCCGTACGCCAGCTCCCACGCCGACCGGTCCCGCATCAGCCGCTGCACCAGAGCCGTATGCATCGCGTGTCCCGCCCGCTCCGCCACCACGCGCCCCTGAATCCGCCGCCCCGCCAGCGCCAGATCCCCGATCAGGTCCAGCACCTTATGCCGCACAAACTCGTCCGCAAACCGCAGCGGCCCATTCTCCACCCTCCGCCGCGAGATGATCACCGCGCACTCGCTCGAAACCCCGCGAATCAGCCCCATATCCCGCAGCATCGCCTCATCTTCCTTGAACCCGAACGTTCGCGCCGGCGCAATCCTCTCGCGATAGTCTCCCGTCGCCAGGTCCACCGTGAACGTCTCCCGCCCGATCGGCTGCGGAAAGTCGATCGTGTATTGAATGCCGTACCCCGACCCCGGATAGACCCCGATGAACTTCGTCCCGTCGCGGACCTCGACCTCTTTCACCACCTTCAGGTACTCGCGCTTGCGCCGCTGCTGCTTCAATCCCACCCGGTAAAACGCCTCCACATACGGCGAGGCGCTGCCGTCGAGAATCGGCACCTCCAGGTTGTCCACCTCGACGATCACATTGTCCACGCCCGTGCCGATCAGCGCCGAAAGCAGGTGTTCGGTCGTCGAGATCAGCACGCTCTGCCGCATCAAACTGGTGGCATAGCTCACCTTCGCCACATTCCGCCCCACCGCGGCAATCTCGAAGTTGTCCAAATCCGTCCGCCGGAATACGATCCCCGAGCCCGCCGGTGCCGGAATCATCCGCATCGACGCCGGGGCGCCGCTGTGCAACCCTATCCCGCTGAAGCTCAGTTCGGATCGAATTGTCTGCTCAAAATGAGCTTCCAGGGCCACGAAGCGGGTTCTCCGGCAAATCCACCGTCAAGATTACAATTGGATCACAATCCCGCAATGTGGCAAATTAGCCACACCTTGTCACACCAGAGTCCGCCTCCCTCTCCTCCACGCCCAGCACTAACACCTGATCCTGCTATACGATCCGTGTATGGAAAAGGTTGTCTCCCCGCTCGATTCCACCGCCCGCCATACCGCCTGGCTGCACGCGTCGCTCCGCCAGCTGGTCGAGCAGGAGTCGCCAAGTGAAGACCCCTCAGGCATTAACGCCGCCCTCGCGCTGATCGAAGACTGGAGCCGCCCCCTCGGCGCCCGCATCAAGCGCCACCGCCACCCAGGCTTCGGCGACGTCGGCGAACTCCGCTTCGGTCCTCGGCCTTCACCCGTACGCCAGCCCATCCTCCTGCTCGGTCACCTCGACACCGTCTGGCCCCTCGGCACCCTCCAGTCCATGCCCTGGCGCGAGGCCGATGGCCGCCTCTGGGGTCCCGGCGTGCTCGACATGAAGGCTGGCGTCCTCATGGCCCTCACCGCCCTCCGCACCCTGCTTGATCCCCTGCTTGATTCCAAAGACAGCCTCAGACTCGCCCGCCCCGTCACCCTGCTCCTCAACAGTGATGAGGAGATCGGCAGTCCCATCTCCCGCCCCATCACCGAGCGCCTCGCCCTCGAATCCGCCGCCGTCTTCGTTCTCGAACCCGCCCAAGGCCTCGCCTACAAGACCGCCCGCAAAGGCGTCGGCCAGTACCGCATCCAGGTCGCCGGCGTCGCCGCCCACAGCGGCGTCGACTTCGAGCGCGGCCACTCCGCCGTCCTCGAACTGGCCAGGCTCGTGCAGACCATCTCCGGCTTCACCGATCTCGAGCGCAAGCTCACCGTCAACTGCGGCGTCCTCGCCGGCGGCACCCGCCCGAACGTCGTCCCCGCCGAGGCCCACGCCGAGGTCGACGTCCGCATCGCCAAAGCCTCCGACGCGCGTCACGTCGAAAAGCTCTTCCGCAGCCTCAAAGTCTCCGACCCCAATTGCACCCTCACCGTCACCGGCGGCCTCAACCGCCCGCCCATGGAGCGCAAACCCGGCACCATCGCGCTCTTCAAAAAAGCCCGCACGCTCGCCGCCGGCCTGGGATCAGGTATGGGCTTCACCCTCGACGAGGCCGCAACCGGCGGCGGCTCCGACGGCAACTTCACCGCCGCCCTCGGCATCCCCACCCTCGACGGCATGGGCGCGGTCGGCGAAGGCGCCCACGCCGCCCACGAATCCGTCGTCATCGAACACCTCCTGCCCCGCACCGCGCTGCTCGCTGCCATGCTCGCCAGCACCTAACTGCAGGGTGTAGGGGGAAGGGTAGAGGGTGGAAAGGGGTACTTCAGCCTAAGTGTCTCGCCCGAGTGCTGCGCCTCGAGCCATTCCACGGCACTCCATTAGGAAGGAAGAACAGCAGATCCCCTGCAGGACGACAACCAGCACAGCAGATGCAAATACCCCGCGAGGCAACATTACCTTCCCTTAGGTAATGTTGCCCTGGGCTCTACACCCTCTCCCCTCTCCCCTGCCTTTCCGCCTCTTCCAGCAGCGCCACCACCCGCGCAATCGGCAGCCCCACCACATTGAAGTAGCATCCCTCAATCCGCGGAATCCACCGCGCCGCATACCCTTGAATCCCGTACCCCCCGGCCTTATCGAACGCCTCGCCGCTCGCCACATACCGCGCAATCTCCGCATCCGTCAGCGCGAGAAACGTCACCTGTGTCACCTCCACATCGCGCACCGTCCGCGCCGCCGTCACCGCCGCGAGGCCAGTCAACACAGCATGCGTGCGCCCGCTCAGCATCTCGAGCATCCGCCGCGCCTCACCCGCATCCGCAGGCTTGCCCAGAATGCTCTTGCCGCCAAACGAGCCAGCGCCCGAGCCCGCGCCGCTCAAGCCACCCGCCCCACCCGCGCCGCCGTCCGCGACCACGCACGTATCCGCCCCCAGCACCACCAGCGGATCCTCCGCCGAATCCAGATGCTTGTGCGCCTCCCACACCGCCTGCGCCTTCTCCTCCGCCAGCCGCTTCACATACGACGCCGCGGCCTCCCCAGGCAGCAGCTCCTCATCCACCCCAGCCACCGCCGCGGTAAACGCAAACCCCGCCTGCCGAAGCAGTTCCCGTCGTCGCGGCGAAGCCGAAGCAAGCATCAACATCACACTCGCAAGCCTACCGGCACGGCCTCAGTTCGGCAAAGATTAGGTCGAGCATTCCAGCCCCGGCCACACAGATCGTGCAGCACTTGACCCAGCTTATTGGGGGGACGGTGGGAGATCATTTGCCTTTCTTTCAACTGGGGGCGCCGCAGGACCGGAAGAGACCACGTTCGCTCCCTTGCGCTCCTCCTCACTTGCCACCGGAGCCGAATTCCCGGAGGGTCGGATCAGGAGATCGTCGCGGCCCAGCGAAACCTGCAGATTGTGAACTCCCGCCTTCCGGTCTCTTCCACGCGGGTACTCCAGGATGTATCGCTCCCGCACCATCTGCGCGAACTCCGTCAGCTTCCACGATTCGCTTCGCTGATCGGCCTCGATCTGCAGTCCGCCGCTCAGCTCATAGATCTGGCTTAGCTGCTCCAGTGGCATCTTCAGCAATGGCGAGTGGTGCATCACCGTTGCGGCGATCAGAGAGTCGCTCTTGGTCTGGATCAGA
The DNA here is from genome assembly GCA_965277545.1 of Edaphobacter sp. Taxonomy (GTDB): domain Bacteria; phylum Acidobacteriota; class Terriglobia; order Terriglobales; family Acidobacteriaceae; genus Edaphobacter. The sequence continues at coordinate 1,545,627 of OZ255826.1, read as the reverse complement.
AGATTCGCCGTCAGCCCAAACATCGCCACCGACTCCGTCTGAGCCCGGTTCATCACCTGGGTCCACGTGGCACGGCTCCCTTGGTCCGGGCCATCCGTCACCACGAGCAGCACCCGTCTTCCTCCCTGCAGCCCCAGATCGGCCACCGTCTTCGCCATCGAGTCGAACAGCGGCATGGAAGCCTTGCAGGAGGGTTCGGAAGTCTTTCGTTCGCGTCCCGCCCGCCATCCCTCCAGCGCTCGATCCACTGCCTCCTTCAGCGCCGCCGAATCCGCTGGTTTGAAGTACATCGTGCGAATCAGGTTGCAGTCGAATTGATACACCGCCACGCGATCCTGCGGATGGAGATACTGCGGCGCAAGAGCGGCGATCGCCTGAGCCAGTCCCGGCAGCAGCTCATTCTTCGGCTTCGACGTATCGATCAGAATCGCCAGCGAGAGAGGATCGTCCCCCTCCTGCCGTACATACTTGGGAGCGAACCACGGCCCGGAGTCCAGCTTTATGCGAAACGCAGACAGGTCAACCGGCTTGATTCGCTTGCCCTCGAAACTCAGCACCAGCACGGGAATCTGTTCCAGATTCGTGTAGATACGCACCGTAGAGATTGGCTGTGGCGCATCGCCAACGGAAGCAGGCTGCTGCGATGAGGTCGTTGCGCTCGCGCTCGCCTGGGCCCGCAGCGAAGTGCAGCTGAGCGCGCAGGTAAGACCGAGCACGAGGGTCGACGCCCAAGCCGTGGTCTTCAGATTCCACCCGTACGGCAGCTTTTTCATGCAGACATTATGTCAGAACTTTCGACAGGCCTGGCCTGCAAAGTGATAGCCTTGGCCAGTCAGGAAATTCGGCCCACTCCGGGAGTTCTCGATGCGTCGCACGGCGCTTGTCTTGCTGCTTTGCCTGATCTCTGCTGTCGAGGCGCAAACCGCGCCACAGCCTGCCGCCGCGGTCGAGAAGAGCGCCGGTACCCTCCATGCAAAGGCACAACTCGTGGAAATCGATGTCTTGGTCACCGACCGTCAGGGCAATCCGGTTCCCCACCTGCAGCGGTCCGACTTCAGCATCTTCGAGGACAAAGCGCCGCAGACGATCAAAGGCTTCGAGGAGCATGACTCCGCCAGCCACGCGACGCCGCCTCCCGCCCTGCCCGCAGGCACGTTTTCAAACGCCGTTCCGCTGCCGGAGGACGCATCCGTCGATATTCTGCTTCTCGATTCTCTCAATACGCCGCCCGAGAGCCAGCCGTATCTCCGCGATCAGCTCGTAAGCTATATCAATCATGCAAAGCCCGGGACGCGGCTCGCGATCTACGTGCTAAACACGCGCCTGCGCATGCTGCAGGGCCCGACCAGCGATCCCGCCCTGCTGAAGATGGCGCTCCTGAGCCAGGGTGTAAAGTTTTCTCCCCTGCTCCAGCGCGACCTCAATCACAGCGACGTCCACGAAGTTTCAAAGACCATGACCGACCTCATCACCTCGCATCCGCAAAGCAGCGGACTCCTGATTCAGGTCCAGAGCATGCTCCTCGATACGGATGCCCGCGCGTCCTCGCAGAAAACGCAAGTGCGCGTGCAGCTCTCGCTTGCTGCACTCGACGAGCTGGCGCGTGCGCTGGCGGCCGTGCCGGGACGGAAAAATCTGGTCTGGTTTTCCGGCGCATTTCCGACGACGATTCTGCGCGATGCCCAGACAACGGGAGACAAATTCGCCGGCAACGAAAACATGGAGGACGAGGTGCGGAAGACCTTGGCGCTGCTCGACCGCAGCCGCGTCGCGGTCTCCCCAGTCGACGCGAGAGGCCTCGAAGCGCCGCCTTCTGCCCTCTCCAGCGAGCCTGCCGGCAACCCACAGACGGACCGCCTAACCTATGGGACAACCGCCACCAACCCACGGGACGCTCAGTTTTTCCACGACACAGGAGCCGAGCACGAGACCATGCAGGTCATCGCCGATACCACCGGCGGGATGGCCATCTTCAACACCAATGGCCTGTCGAACGCAATGGAGAAGGCAACGGCCGCGGCGCACAGCTACTACACCCTCTCTTACACTCCGCCGCCAAACGAGCATCCCGGGCAGCCGCGACAGGTTGCGGTGAAGGTAAAGGAGAGCGGCCTGCAGCTTGCCTATCGCCACGAATATTTTCCCGATTCGTCTCTCGAACCGTCGAGAACTCCCGCCGCCAGCCTATCTGCCGCGCCTCCTCCCGCCGCAAGCTCCGTAGCAGTACAGTCAGCGATGGCTCCGCACACCCAGAACGCCACCGAGATCCTGTTTGAAGTTTCTCCCAGCAGCGTCGGGAGTTCGGCATCGTCTCCGGCGGAGACCTGCGCGGCCGCCGTGAAGTGGGTCGGGATGACTGCCTTCGAAGCCTCTCCGCATGAGCAATACATCGTCACCCTGAACGTCGACGCGAAGACCGTATCCTTTACCGAATCTTCCGACGGCAAAATGCACGCTGTCATCGACTTCATCCTTATCCTCTACGACCCCAGCGGAAAGCAGGTGGATTCAAAGCTGGATCGCGCTGTCCTTGCTCTCGAGCCTGCTCACTACCAGAAGTTTCTAGCTGACGGCATGCGCTTTCACTTCAATCTTGTCCTGCCGGACAAGGGAAGCCAGATCCTCCGCTTCGGAGTGCACGATGCCCGCACCGACCGCATTGGAACCCTGGAATTGACGGCCGATGCGATACGCGCAGCCGAAAATACTGCGCTTCGGTAGAAATCGAGTCACTACCTCTCACCTCCGAAAGACATAAAATAACCTCATGCCCATCGACCTGAACGCCACCCTCGAGACCAGCGACCCCGCCATCGCCCAGCAGATGGAGAACGAGGTCAACCGCCAGCACGACGGCCTCGAGATGATCGCGTCCGAAAACTTCGTCAGCCGCGCCGTGCTCGAAGCCGCCGGCTCCGTCTTCACCAACAAGTACGCCGAGGGCTACCCCGGCAAGCGCTACTACGGCGGCTGCGAGTACGCCGACATCGTCGAAGACCTCGCCCGCGATCGCGCCCGGCAGCTCTTCGGCGCCGATCACGCCAACGTCCAGCCCCACTCCGGCTCGCAGGCCAACGCCGCCGCCTACATGACGCTCCTCTCCCCCGGCGACTGCATTCTCGGCCTCGACCTCGCCCACGGCGGCCATCTCACCCATGGCCACAAGCTCAACTTCTCCGGCAAGCTCTACCGCATCGCCGGCTACCAGGTCCGCCGCGACACCGAGACCATCGACTACGACGAGCTCGAAGCCATCGCCCTCCGCGAAAAACCCAAGGTCCTCGTCGGCGGCGGCAGCGCCTACCCGCGCCAGTTCGACTTCCCCCGCATGCGCCGGATCGCCGACAAAGTCGGTGCCTATCTCATGATCGACATGGCCCACTTCGCCGGCCTCGTCGCCGGCCACGCCCACCCCTCGCCCATCCCCCACGCCCACGTCGTCACCACCACCACCCACAAAACCCTGCGCGGCCCACGCAGCGGTCTCATCCTCTGCGAACAGCAGTTCGCTGCCGGCATCGACCGCAGCGTCTTCCCCGGCCAGCAGGGCGGCCCGCTCATGCACGTCGTCGCCGCCAAAGCCGTCGCCTTCCGGGAGGCTCTCCAGCCCGAGTTCGCCGCCTACGCCGCGCAGATCGTCGCCAACGCCAAGGTCCTCGCCGAAGCCATGACCGCCGAAGGCTACCGCCTCATCTCGGGCGGCACCGACACCCACCTCCTGCTGATCGACGTCTTCCAGAAGGGCCTCTTCGGCTCGGAAGCCGAGCACGCCCTCGGCGAAGCCGGCATCACCGTCAACAAGAACGCCATCCCCTACGACACCAACCCGCCCATGAAGCCCTCAGGCATCCGCATCGGCACCCCCGCTCTCACCACCCGCGGCATGAAGGAGCCCGAGATGCGCACCATCGCCCGATGGATCGCCGAAGCCCTCGAGCACCGCAACGATCCCGGCAAACTCAAGCGCATCCGCAACCAGGTCGAGGCCCTCGCCGAAGACTTCCCTCTCTACGCCTGGCACCGCCCCGCACCCGTCCACCAAGGCTGAAGACCGCGCCAGCTTAGCCTCCGTTGCCTCGCAGTTGCCCTTGCCGTTCTAGTTGTCATCCTCGAAGAGGATCTGCTGTTGCCGTTGCCCTTGCCGCGTAAGTGAAAGGCCTACGGGGATAGAAGGGAAACAAGGATCGAGACGGATCAGGCCCGAACCGCACTCCGAACCAGCTCGATCCGCTCTTATCCCTCTTTCCCTTTTATCCTTGTAAGCCTCTCGCCGGCAGCACCCTCCGTGCATGCGCAGCTATCGCCTCATTGATCTCCAGCGCCAAAGCCAGCGCCGCCCGTCCTTCCGCCCCCGAAACCATCGGCGCACTCCCCTCCCGCACTGCCTCCAGAAACGCCTCAATCTCCAAACGCAGCGGCTCCCCCTGCGCCACAGCAATCTTCTGCAGCGAAAGCCCGGCCGAGGGATGCTCTCCCGCCTGCATCTCCTGAGCAAGTGCCGCAAGCCGCGCCAGATCCGCCCCGCCCACCTCCGGAGCGTCGATCATCAGCAGATCCTGCCGCGCAAAATCCAGCGACAGGTACTGCCTTGGCTGAAAGAATCGCAGCTTGCGCACCCGCTCCGTGCTCACCCGGCTCGCCGTAAAGTTCGCCACGCAGCCGTTCTCAAACTCCAGCCGCACATTCGCAATATCCACCTTGCCCGACAGCACCGGAAGCCCCACCGCCCGCACTTCGCGCACCGGCGAGCCCACCAGGCTCAGCACAATATCGAGATCGTGAATCATCAGGTCCAGCACCACATCCACATCCAGCGACCGCGGCGTAAACACGCTCAGCCGATGCGCCTCAAAAAACATCGGCCGGTGCAGATGCGCCCGCGCCGCCGTCACCGCCGGGTTGAATCGCTCCAGATGTCCCGGCTGCACCAGCCTCCCATGCCTTCGCGCCAGATCGAGAATCCGGTCCGCGCCTGCAAGCGTCGCGGCCAGCGGCTTCTCCACCAGCAGGTCCACCCCGGCTGCCAGCAGCGGTTCCGCCACGCTGGCATGGTGCACCGTAGGAACACAGACGGACGCAACCGCAGCACCGTTTCTCCTACCATCACCGCTGGCCGCATCTAGCCATGCTTCCACCGAAGCAAACGCCGGAACATCGAACTGCTGTGCCGCCGCAGCCAGCGCAGCCGCATCCGAATCGACCACAGCCGCAAGCTCGATCGGCCAGCCCGCCTGCTCCAGCTCGCGATACACACGAAGGTGATTGCGCCCGAACGCCCCCGCGCCAATCACCGCAACGCGCAATGGCTCAGGCTGCGGCACTACTTCGCAGGAACCGGCGCTTCGACCGCCTTGCGGCACCGCGCATACAGCTCAAGCAGGCTGCTCACCTGATCTTCCGGCTTCGTCGAGCTGGGCAGGCCAAAGCCCGTCCCTCCCGCCGACTTGTTGCCGACATTGGCGTGGGACGCAACAAACTTGAGCAGATCGAGCGCGATATCTTCCGGGCTGCGCGCGCTGGGAATGGATTCCATGAAGGTGTGGTCCTCTCGTTTTCTTGTCTGATGCTAACGGTCGCCATGCCTTGCATGCAACTTCCCTGCCCCGCGCTCATCGCTGTACCCCGCTGTCTACGTTTACCTTTGCTTTGCCCTTGCCTTTTGCCTCTGCCCTTGCCTCTCTGGTTGTCATCCCCGCAGGGGATCTGCTGTTCGCTTCTGTTGTTGCCTTTGCCTTTGCACTTGTCTTTTACCTTTGCACTTGCCTTTCTGGTTGTCATCCCCGGAGGGGATCTGCTGTTCGCTTCTGCTTAGGTCCACTCACCCCGGAAACCGGTCGAGAAACAGCACGGGATCATACCCGTTGACAAACGGAAACCATATGGTTACGTTATGAGTAACCATATGGTTTCCATGACGCGAAAGCAGCGCGACATCGTCTTTCGGGCCATCGCCGATCCCACCCGGCGCCGCATCCTCGGTCTGCTGCGCGACGGCCGCCAGCCGGTCGGCGAGATCGCCGCCAACTTCCGCATCAGCCGTCCAGCCGTCTCGAAACATCTCCGCGTCCTGCGCTCGGCAGGACTCATCGCCACCCGCCAGCAAGGCGCCTCCACACTCTGCAGCTTGAATGCGAACCCCCTGCAGGCCGTCGACGCCTGGCTCGCCGGCTACACCGTCTTCTGGAGCGGCAGCCTCGCCAGTTTGAAGAAGCACATCGAGGAGCAATCATGAGCACAACCACAGCAGCGCAGGACGCGATCGTTCAGGAGATTACCATCTACGCCCCAGCCGAGCGCATCTTTCAGGTGCTCACCAACCCCGAGGAGCTCGTCAAGTGGTGGGGCATCCAGGGCCGCTTCCAGGCCACGGAGATGCGATCCGATCTCCGGGTAGGCGGCCGTTGGAGCATCGTCACCGAAGCCGCCGGCAAACTCCTCACCGTCGCCGGCCAATACCGCAGAATCGAGCGCCCCCGCCTGCTCGAGTACACCTGGATCCGCGACGAAGACAACGTCGAAACCGTCGTCCGCTGGGAGCTCGAAGAGCACGCCGGCGCCACCACGGTACGCGTCACCCACTCCGGCCTCACCACCGAAGCCCTCCGCAAACGCAACGTCGGCTGGCCGCTGATCCTGCCCCTGCTGAAGTCTTACGTGGACAAAGCCGTCAAGCCAGGCGAGCCGCCTGCGCCCCCAGCCGTCCTCTCGTAGCACACCTGCAGCTTCTCATCAGCCCGCCCGGACAGCGTCCCATCACGGTCAGCACGGGAGATCGCTCGACCGCCAAATCAAGGTTGCCGTATCGTGCGGTTGCACTTGCCTTTGCACTTTCTGTTGCTGTTGCTGTTGCACTTGCCTTTCTTGTTGTCATCCCCGCAGGGGATCTGCTGTTGTGCACCGTCCCATGGGAAATCGCTGCAGCATCGTCATGCCTCGCTTCTCCGCAGACGCAGCCGTCTCTCGAAGGATCCGGCTGCGTCAAGGGTCCGGCTACGTCCGCGCTCCGCGAACAGTATTCGTCCTATGGTCCTCGTGCCCGGGTCAGCCCCTCGTGCGCACACCGACCGCCCCACGCACGCCGCACAGAATCTCATACGGAATCGTGCCTGCCATCCTCGCATGATCCGCCGCCGTGATCCCGTCCCCGAGCAGCGTCACGGCATCCCCCGCCTTCACCTCAGCCACGCCGGTCACATCGAGCGTAGTCAGGTTCATCGAGATGCGCCCCACAATCGCCGCGCGGCGCCCATGGACCGTCGCCCATCCGCCCGCCTTCGTGTTCGTTCCGGAAAGCTCGCGGCGCAGGCCATCGGCGTATCCCACTGGAAGCAGCGCCAGGCGCATCGGCCGCTCCGCGACAAAGGCGCCGTTATAGCCGATCGCGGCCCCCGCCGGGATCTCGCGCACACTCAACACCCGCGTCTTCCACGTCATCACCGGCCGCAGCTCCCGCGCGACCGCACCCTGACCGTCGGCATCCCGGCCGCCGGCTCCACCTCGCTCCGCAGCTTCCATAGGAAGACAGTACCCGTAGAGCGCAATCCCCGTCCGCACCATCGCACGCGCGCTAAGCCTCGCAGCCTGTGATCGCAGCCAGCTCAGGTTCTCGTCCTCAGGCTCCGTATCCACCATGGACGAGTTGCCCGCATGCACCCATGCCGGACGCAGGCCGCATCGTGCCACCGCCGCAACGGCTTGCTCAAATCGCTCTCGCTGCACGCGGGTCTGCTCGGACCCTAATACCTCAGCCGAAGCAAAATGTGTGAACACGCCATCCAGCTCGAGCTGCGGATGCGCCCTGAACCAGGCGAGCAGCCCATCAAGCTCCACCCCCGGAGCGATGCCCTGGCGGCACATCCCCGTGTCGATCTCAAGATGCACCGCGACGGCCTTTCCCCCCTGCCCCGCGGCCTCATGCCCTGCGGCCCTACGTATCGCGGCCTCGCGCAGCCACTCCACATGCTGCCGGTCCCACACCACAGGCACCAGGCCCTGAGCAACGATCCCCTCTGCGTCCTCCGGCAGAAGCCCTGACATCAGCAGAACCTTCGGCACCGTCGCCATCCCAGCCAGCGACCGGAGCACTGCCTCCCCCTCGGCCGCGTCGGTCACCCCCAGCCACGGCGCGCCTGCTCCAGCCAGCATCGGCGCGCACACCGTAGCGCCATGCCCATAGGCGTTCGCCTTGATGACCGGCAGAAGGGTCATGTCGCTGCCCGCCTCCCGCACCAGCACCGCGTAGTTCCCCGTCAGCCGCTCCCTTGAGATATCCAGCCAACTCTTCACAGCTTCCATCCTACGCAAGCAGAAGCCGAACCTCGCCGCAGGCGCTTCCCCCGAAGCTCTCGATCCCGCACGACCAAAGCCCGCCCGTACCCCGCGAAGGCGATCTTGCTCTACCTTCCCGTCGCTACCGCGGCCGCGCCTTCGCCCTTGCTTTTCTGGTTGTCATCCCCGAAGGGGACCTGCTGTTGCTTCCCCCGGAAAACCAGAGGCAGCCTCACCTTGAGCCGACTCACACATGAAAAAACCCGCGCGCACCCCCGCAAATTGCCATTAGGAACTCGAAGCACACCGCACTCCGCGGAAAGTCGAGTCTCTACCACAGCCCCCACGCGCGGCTGATGTAGTCGCTGAGCGTCATCGTAATCAGCACCAGAAACGTGAAGAACCCCGCCGCCACCGTCAGCTTCACCAGCCGCGACTGATACTTCACATGCATGAAGAACAGGATCACCACCACCGCCTTGAAGCTTGCGATCCCGAGCGCCACCACCGGGTTCAGCACCCCCAGGTCCACATACGCCGCCACCACCGTAATCGCCGTAAACAGCAGCAGCGTGCCGAAGACCATCATGTACGTCAGCGGCGTGACGACGTGATGCTCGCCATGCTCCGGGTTCACGACATTCGCTGCATCGTGGTACTCAGTCATCCTCTTCTCCTCTGCGGTTGCCTTTGCTCTTCTGGTTATCATCCCCGAAGGGGATCTGCTGTTCTCTCCCGCAGGGCATCCACTTCGACTTCCACTTCACACCCCTAGTGCAGCGGATGCCGATTAATCAGGTACAGCAGCGGGAACAGAAACAGCCACACGATATCGACAAAGTGCCAGTACAGCCCGAAGTTTTCAATCGGCGCCACATACCCGGCCGAAAACTCCCCCCGCTGCGAACGCAGCAGCAGCCACACCAGCAGCGCAATGCCGATGATCATATGCAGCGCATGCATTCCCGTCATCGCAAAGTAGAGAAAGAAGAAGATCTGCACCTTCTGCGCCATGTCGGGTGCGAGCGCCTGCTCCTTCAAGCCATATGCATGCGGGTTCACGAACTCGGCCACGTCGAAGCCCGCGCCCGGAATGTGATGCTTCTCCCATTTCTCGTGATACTCCACGCCCTTGATGCCGAGGAAGGCCACGCCGAACAGCGTGGTCAGGATGAGGAAGATGACCAGCAGCCCCTTCTTCCGCACCTCCGCCGCCCACACCCCCAGCGCCATGAAGAAACCCGACGTAATCAGGATCGCCGTATTCGCCGCGCCCAGCGGGATGCTCAGCTGGTTCGAGCCCACCACGAACGCCTCGTAGTACCAGTTCCGGTACAGCAGGTAGGCAAAGAACATCCCGCCGAAGAACATGATCTCGGTCAGCAGGAACAGCCACATCCCAAACGTCGCCGCCTCCCGCTGCTGGTCTTCGGTCTCGAAGTGGTGGCGGTGCTGCGGCAGCGAGATGTGCTCGTGCTCCGCCGCAACCGCGGTCTCATGCGTGTGGGGATGCGCTGCTACGATCGCATTATCCAACGGTCGTCACCTCGTGTGCGGTCTTGTGGGCCAGCCACTCGTAGTCATACGCCTCATGATCTACGACCGGAATCTCGATGAAATTCTCCGTCAGCGGAGGCGACTGAATCTGCCACTCCAGTCCCGTCGCCTGCCACGGATTGTTACCCGCAATGGCGCCATACTTCAGCGACCAGCCGAGATACAACAGCGGCAGCATATACCCGACGCCCAGCACCGTCGCCCCGGCCGTCGACAGCACATTCAGCACCTGGAACTCCGGCGGATACGCGTGATACCGACGCGGCATCCCCAGATAGCCGAGGATGAACTGCGGCAGGAACGTCAGGTTGAACCCGATGAACGTCGTCACCGCCGCCAGCTTCGACAGCGCCTCCGGATACATCCGTCCCGTCATCTTCGGCCACCAGAAGTGCACGCCCGAAAGAAATGCCATCAGCATCCCGCCCACCATCACGAAGTGGAAGTGCGCCACGATGAAGTACGTTTCGGTCAGGTGAATGTCCATCCCCAGCGCGCCCAAAAACACGCCCGTCATCCCGCCGATCGTGAACAGGCCCAAGAAGCCGAACGCGTACAGCATCGGTGTCTCGAACGTGATCGACCCCTTCTGCAGCGTGAACGACCAGTTGAAGATCTTGATCGCCGACGGCACCGCCACCAGCATCGTCAGCAGCGAAAACACCAGCGCCGAGTAGTTCGACACGCCCATGATGAACATGTGGTGCGCCCACACGAAGAAGCCGAACAGCGCAATCGCCACCGACGAGAACGCGACGGCAGTATAGCCGAAGACCCGCTTCCGGCTGAACGTGCTGATGACCTCAGAGATCACGCCCATCCCGGGCAGGATCATGATGTACACCGCGGGGTGCGAGTAGAACCAGAACAGATGCTGGAACAAAAGCGGATCGCCGCCCTTGGTCGGGTCGAAGACCCCGATGCCCACCAGCCGCTCGAGCGCCACCAGAACGAGGGTGATCGCCAGCACCGGCGTCCCCAGCACCATCAGGATCGACGCCGCGTAGTGCGACCAGCAGAACAGCGGCATACGGAACCACGTCATGCCAGGAGCCCGCATGCGATGGATCGTCACAATAAAATTCAGCCCGGTAAAAATCGACGAGAACCCCACGATGAACACGCCCATCGCCGCCGTCACCACGTGCGTGTTCAGGTAGTGCGTCGAAAGCGGAGTCGTAAAAGTCCAGCCGGTGTCGACGCCGCCCAGCACCATCGCGCCCAGGATGAACAGTCCGCCGATCCAGTACAGATACCAGCTCAGCAGGTTCACCTTCGGGAACGCCAGGTCCTTCGCGCCGATCATGATCGGGATCAGAAAGTTCCCCAGCGTCGCCGGCACCGACGGCACCAGGAACAGGAACACCATGATGATGCCGTGCATCGAGAAAAACTTGTTGTACGTGTCCGACGCGACTAGATCCGGCTGCGGCGTCAGCAGTTCCAGCCGGATCAACCCCGCGAACGCGCCGCCGATAAAGAAGAAGAACGTGATCGAGATCAGGTACAGCATCGCAATCCGCTTGTGGTCGCCGGTAAACAGCCAGCTCAGCAGCCCATCCTCATTGTTCAGGTAGTTGCGCTTCGGCAGCGTGGCGGTTCTCTGGTCAGGAAGACTGACGATCGTCGAGCTCGTGCTACTCATGGCTTCACCATCCCCGGCGTTATCGGCGCCGCTTGGTCTGACTGTGATGTGGTCAGCGTCTGCTGCACACGATAGTTGGTCTGCAAATTCTTGATGTACTCCACTAGGTCGACCAGGCCGTCCTCACTGATCTGCCCCTGGTAGGTCGGCATGATCGGCGCAAATCCCGCCGTCACATGCTCGGACGGATTCAAAATCGCATCCCGCAGGTAAGCGTCATTCACCAGCACCGAGGAGCCGCCGGTAAGCTGCAGCTTCGAGCCGTACACCCCCGCAAGGTTCGGCCCGCGCGCCGCCGCGCTCCCCGAGTGGCACGCATTGCACCCCATGCTGGCAAACAGCCGCTCGCCATTCTGCGCCAGCGACATTCCGCTGGTTGACTCCTGCGTCCACTTCGCGTAATCGTCCGGGGTCAGCGCCGTCACCGTGCCGATCATCGCTGAGTGATTGGTGCCGCAGTACTGCGTACAGAAGATGTGATACTGCCCCGGCGTCGTCGCCTCGAACCACACCGTCGAGTAGCGCCCCGGAATCACCTCACGCTTCACCCGGAAGTCCGGAATCGAAAAGCTGTGGAACACATCCTGCGAGATCATCGTCAGCTGCACCGGCTTGCCCACCGGAACATGCAGCGCGTTGATCTCGTGCTGCCCGCCCGGATGCTCCGCCTTCCACATCCACTGCTTGCCGACAATGTAGATGTTCATCGCATTCACCGGCGGATTGTAGATGCGGAAGTACAGCAGCGCGCCCCACACAAACACAATCAGAAACAGTGCCAGAGGAATAATCGTCCACGTCGCCTCGAGCAGCGTCGAGCCCTCCACCTGCGTTGCCTCCGGGCTCCTGTCCTTGCGGTACCGGATCGAGAAGCCGAACACCAGAATGCCCACCAGCACCAAGCCCACCAGCGTGATCGTCAGCAGAAAAAAATACAGCGCATCCGTGTAGGGCGCAATCGTCGACGCCTCGCGCGGAAACAGCGCCGAAGCGTTGAGCCACTTCACCAGAAACTGCCACAGAACTGGACTGATATGCATCGTTACCCTTTATCCATTCTCTTTCTTCGTCAGGTCGTACTCGCGCGCAATCTGAATATCGCGCCGGAACATGACGAACATAAAACCGCCAAGCCCGGCCATGGTTACAATGCCGCCTAGCTGCACCACCCGCGACACAATCAGCGAGTGCCGGTTCACCTGCGGATCATAGTGATAGCAGTACGTCAGAATATTCGCGACCGGCGAGCCGATCTTATTGCCCGACGCGTCGATCAACCCCAGCAGCAGATCCTTCGACGAGTACTCGACGCCGAGATAGTACTGCGCCAGCTTGCCCTGCGGCGTCGCCAACTCGATCGAGCTCGCATGCGCAAACTGCGTCAGTCGCCCGTCCGGCCCGGGAATCCGTACATAGCCGAATCCCACCGCATTGGTCACCGCGTCGATCGCCGGCCGCTGCCCGGTCAGGAAGTGCCATCCTCCGGCCGTCTCGCGCCGCCCATAGCGCTTCACATAAAGCGCCTTCGCCTTTGCCGCCATCGCCGGCGTCTCGCTCGGGTCGATGCTGATGATCACGACGTCAAAATCCTTCCCCGGCGTCAGCTTCACCATCATCAGCGCGCTCGCGATCCCGTCCATCTCCTCCGAGCACAGCATCGGGCAGTTGTAGTACACCAGAGACATCAGCGCCGGCCGCTTGCCGAAGTAGTCTCCCAGCCGCACCGGCTTACCCGTATCATCGACAAACGCCGCATCCATCGGCAGCTGCCCGTTCAGGTGCTGCGTCACTGCGACCTTCTCGAGCACCTGCGGAAGCTGATCCCCCGCATTCTCGCCCTGCTGCTTATCCCCGTAGCTCGCCACCTGCGCGTGCAGCGACGGAGACAGCCAGGCAGCACTCAGCAGAGCGCAGGCCGTCGTCGCCATCGCAGCCCAGCGTCGAATTATCCGCCTCTTCATCATTCCGTCCGCCTTAGCTCTGTCTCATATGAGCGAATCCGAGAGTGCTGCGCCCTGCCTTCGCTCTTGCTTTTCGTCTTCGCACTTGCTTTTTTGTTGTCATCCCCGCAGGGGATCTGCTTTTCTTTCTCCTCAGGTACAGCCAACCTTGAAACTCCTCACCCCTCTATCTTAACCGCTTCCGCCTTACTTGTTCACTGCTTCCGCCACCGGCGTACCGGTATCCGCCCCACCGCCACCCTCGGCTTTGCCGTACGCCATTCTCTGCGCCCGGGCTTCCATCACATCCAACTCCGGTCCGGTCCGCGCAAAGCCCGAGGTCAACGGAGCTTTCACCGCAGGGGTCTCCTCGCCCGCCATCTCGCTGCCTGCCTGCGCCGCCGTCTGCGCATTCATAGGCAGCCCGCGCTGCACGATCAGCTCCATCGCCCGCGTAATCGGAATCCGGATCGATCCCTGCTCCCCCGGCGACACGCTGTAGTGGTCCAGCAGCAGATCCTCCCGCGCATGCATATCCGCCGTATCCTGGTTGCCGTCATCGATCGCCAGCCGCGGCTGCGGGAACGCCGAGGTCATCTGCTGATACTCCTGCTGCTGCATCGCCGCATTGCTCGTCAGGTCCTGCCGCTTGCCGTGGTTAGCCTCCGCGCCGCTGAAGGCCGAGAGCTTGTTCCACTTCGTCGGCGGCCCGTCGGACTTCTCGATCGCCGAGTTAATCACCTTGCCCATCACGAAGCAGAACAGAAAAAACACCAGCACCGAGCCGAACAGCCCCGCGAGAAAGACCGCAATGCCGCTTGCGTTCACATCGGTGATCTCGTAGCCAGGGTTCTCTTCCGCGCGCGGACCCGCATGACCCTTGGCCTTCGTGTCCGGATTCATCGTATCGCCATCTCTCTGGTTAGGCTGCATGTTCAGGCTCCAGCATCTCCTCAACGTGAGGATCGTTGACATTGATCAAAGGCCGCGCCGCAAGCTGCGTCAGGTAGTAGGCCGTCCACACCCCGATCACAGCCACCGGCACGGTCACATAAGCAAGAATCCCGATGTTGCCGGCGATATGCAGATTGCCCGCCGCGTCCGGAAAGTTCGGCTCGATCAGCCAGAACATATCCACGCACCGCGCGAAGATCATGAAGCACGTCAGCCAGATCATCTTCTTCTTGTTCCGCTTCAAGTCCCGCGACAGCAGCAGGCAGAAGGGAATCAGCCAGTGGCAGATAAAGTCGAGCGAACAGATCGTCCACCAGCCGCCGTGAATCCGGTTCAGATACCACGGCAGCTCGTCCGGAATGTTGCCCGACCAGATGATCAGAAACTCCGCGAACGTCAGATAAATGTTCAGCATCACGAACGCAAATGCAAACTTGCCCAGGTCGTGCTGCTCGGTCGCGCGCAGCATCGTCTTCATCGGCTCATAGCGAGACAGCAGAATTACCGTCAGAATCCCCAGCGCCAGCACCGAGTACCCCTGCGCCACCAGAAACTGCAGGCCCCAGATCGACGAGTACCAGGTCACATCGAGCGACTTGATCCACACAATCGCCCCATCGGTCAGCAGGATCACATAGATCAGAATCCCGATGCCCGAAAGATTCTCGAACTTGATCCGCCAGAAGTCGAAGCTCGGCTCGGTCCCGCGCGCCGGGTCCGCATCCCGCTGCAAGGACCACCTGTTGAGCAGGAACGTGAACAGCAGCAGGACGGCAAAGATGATGACAGTCTGCACGATTGCCGGCCCCGGGCTCAGCATCGACCGCTTGTCGTTCATCGTCATCGCCTGCTCAAGCGTCACCAGATGCTTTGACAACGCTTCGGCCACCGCGCCCGCTGTCGGAAACGCCGCCCACTGGTACAGGTGCTTCCACAGCAGAATCACCGGCACGAACATCGCGCCCACCAGCCACAGCGTCCGCGTCATCGCCTCGAGCGGCCTGCGCAGCAGCAGGCCCCACTTGCCGCCCGACACATACTGCAGCATCAGCATCACCAGGCCCCCGCCCGCGAAGCCGAAGCACGTCATATATCCCATCAGATACGCGCGCAGAATGTGGTTCTTGCCCTCATGCGTGAACGCGAAAGGAATCGTCAGCACCATCGCGACCGCGGCTACAATCAGCGCCCGCATGCGCCACACCGCTACCGCCTCGGGCGCGGCAAGCGTCGCCGGCAGCGTGCGCGGGCCATGCTCTTCATGATGACGCCCTTCATGATGGCCGCGACTGTGCTGCCCGCCCGCCCCTCCGTATTGTTCGTATCCAGATGCCATCGCTTTTCAAGCCTTCCCTTGGAAGCTTCCGAGTCGTTCCTCTACTGCTGCCCCGCCGTATTCTTTCCCGCTGCCTTCTTCCCTGCGGGCTTTGCACCCTGTGTCGTGACACCCTTGGTCGTCCTCGCCGAGGGCGGCGTAGCCGCCGCGCCCGAAGGCGGAACCGGAAGCACGAACAACCCATTGTCCGGAGTGCCCGACACCGCCGTCGGCGGCAGCACCCAGTCCGCGGCAAAGTTCGCCGGCAGCCCCTCGCTCTCGGCGATGCTCGCAATCGGCTGCACCCGCGCCCCCGGAGCCACATCGCTCTCACTCGCCTTCTGGCTCAGCTGCAGCGCCTTGATGTACGCCACGATGGCCCAGCGATCCTGCTCGTTCACCTGCGCCGAGTAGTCCGGCATCGACCCGTATCCATTCGTGATCACATCGAAGAAGTGCCCGTAAGGAGCCGCATTCAGCCGCGCCGTATGAAAATTCCCGGCCTTCGAATACCCGCGCTGCACGATCATCCCAATCCCGTTACCCACCCGCGAGTGGCACGGCGTGCAATACACGTTGTATCGCTCCTGCCCGCGCGCCAGCACCGTCGCCGTCACCGGGAACGGCATCCCATCGCCCTCCTTCCCATCGACAAAGCCGGTATAGAAATAAGCATTCTGGCGCAGCTGATTCCGCGCCACCGTATTCTCCACCTGCGGCCGCACCGACCGCCCATCCGCATAGAAATCCGTCCCCCGCTGCGGAATAAACTTCGGCTGGTTATGCATATCCTGCCTGCACCCAGCCAGCACCAGCGCCCCCAGCAGACACGCCGCCGCCGTCGCCCTCCGCATCAAGCCGTCTACACCCTGAACCCTACACCCTACACCCTGCACTTTAATGGTCCACCTCCACCACCGAGATCGCGGGGAACTGCTCCAGAAACGCTCTCGTCTCCCCCAGCGAAAACTTCGGGTCCATCGCCTCAAGGCAAAGAAAAAACCGGTCCGTCGTCGCGCCGCTGCGAAAGTTCGGGGCATTGAACAGCGGATGATACAGCTGCGGCAGCCCGTTCAACGCCAGCATCCCGAACGCCGCCGACAGTCCCGCAAACAGGATCGTCCACTCGTACGCCGGAATGATAAACGCCGGCCACGAGAACAGCGGCCGCCCGGCAATATTTAGCGGATATGCCCACACGGCGATCCAGGTCTCCATCAGAAACGCCGTCGTCACGCCCATCACCCCTCCCGCCAGGCACAACAGCGGCACCCGCGTCTTGTGAAAGTGCAGCGCGTCCGCCGCCTCCTCGACCGGGTAAGGCGTATAGCACTCCATCCTGCGATAGCCCGAGTCGTACGCCGCCCGGGTCGCCTCCACCAGCTCTCCCGGCGTGCCGAACTCGGCCACCAATCCGTACATCCCCTCGCGCGGCGGCATCAGACAGTCTCCTGAGAAATCACTTCCGCGGTCTCTCCGCCGCGCCGGATTTTCGTCCCCGGAAGCATTGTACGGATCTCCGACATCGGAATCATCGGCAGGAATCGCACGAACAGAAAGAACAGAACCGTAAACAGCCCCATCGTTCCCACATAGATCATGTAGTCCCACGTGGTCGCCCGGTAGGTTCCCCAGCTCGACGGCAGGTAGTCGCGGTAAAGGCTCGTCACCACGATCACGAACCGCTCAAACCACATCCCCGTATTGATAATGAACGACAGAATAAACAGCCACGCCACATTCACCCGCAGCTTCCTCGACCACAGCGTCGCCTGCGGAATCGCAATGTTGGTCAGGATCAGCACCCAGTACGCCCACCCCATCGGCCCGAACATGCGGTTCCACATCATGAAGAACTCCCAATGGCTGGCCGAGTACCAGCTCATGAAGACCTCCATACCGTATCCATACGCCACGATCGAGCCCGTCGCGAGCATCACCTTCGCCATGTTGTCCAGGTGCCTGAGCGTCACCAGATCTTCCAGGTGATAGAACTTGCGCAGCGGAATGGCGAGTGTCAGCACCATGGCAAAGCCCGAGTACACCGCGCCCGCCACGAAGTACGGCGGAAAGATCGTCGTATGCCAGCCCGCCATCGCCGCCACCGCGAAGTCGAAGCTGATGACGGTGTGCACCGAGAGCACCAGAGGCGTCGCCAGGCCGGCCAGCAGCAGGGACGCCGACTCGTACCGGATCCAGTGCCGCGTCGAGCCGCGCCAGCCCATCGACAGCATGCCGTAGAAGTACTTAACCGCCGGCATCGTCGCCCGGTCGCGCAGCGTGCCGAAGTCAGGAATCATCCCGATATACCAGAACACGATCGAGATCGTCGCATACGTCGATACCGCAAAAACGTCCCACGCCAGCGGGCTGCGGAACTGCGGCCACACATTCATCGTATTCGGATACGGAAACAGCCAGTACGCCAGCCACGGCCGCCCCACATGGATCAGCGGGAACGTTCCCGCGCAGACGACCGCGAAGATCGTCATCGCCTCCGCGAACCGGTTGATCGAGTTGCGCCAGGTCTGCTTGAACAGCAGCAGGATCGCCGAGATCAGCGTGCCCGCGTGGCCGATACCGATCCACCACACAAAGTTGATGATGGCAAATCCCCACGCGCCCGGAATCGTTACGCCCCAGATCCCCACGCCCTTCAGGAACAGCCAAGTGCAGCCGATCACCACCCCCAGCGCCACGCCCGAGGCCACGATCAGCCCGAAGAACCAGCCCAACGGCGTGTTCGACGTCAGCACGATGCCCGCGATTTTCTGCGTCACCGACTTGAAGTTGTGTCCCGGCGCGATCACAGCATACTCGCCCGTGCGCGGGTCGATCATCGGGTCGACGATCGGGTCTATGGGTCCTTTGGTCGCCATCTATGCCAGCTCCGGATGCGGGTTGAGTACGCCGGCCGTGTACGTCGTGCGCGGACGGTAGTTGAGATCGGCCAGCACCTGGTAGTCGCGCTCTTTCGCCTTGATCTGCGCCACCTTGCTGCCCTTGTCGTTGATATTGCCGAACGTGATCGCCGAAGTCGGGCACGCCTGCTGACACGCCGTCACAATCTCCCCGTCCTTGATTGTGCGATTTTCCTTGTCCGCCCGGATCTTGACCTCCGCAATCCGCTGCACGCAGTAGCTGCACTTCTCCATCACCCCGCGCGAGCGCACCGTCACATCCGGATTGCGCATGAACTTCAGGCTCTCGGTGTCATAGTCCGAATACAGCAGGAAGTTGAACCGCCGGACCTTGTACACGCAGTTGTTCGAGCAGTACCGCGTGCCTACGCAGCGGTTGTACACCATCACGTTCAAGCCCTCGGGCGAGTGGATCGTCGCGCCCACCGGACACACCTGCTCGCAGCCCGCATTTTCGCAGTGCTGGCAGGCCATCGGCTGAAAGTGCGCCCGCGGCGCATGCAGATCGCCCTCGAAGTACGTATCGATGCGAATCCACTGCATGATGCGCCCGATCTTCACCTGCTCGCGCCCCACAACCGCGATATTGTTCTCCGCATAGCAGCTCACCACGCACGCATTGCAGCCCACGCAGCTGTTCAGGTCAATCGCCATCCCCCACGCATTCTGCAGCGAAAGCGTCGACGGGTCCTGCTTGTTGTAATGCCACGCATCCGGAAAAAACGTCTCGTCGCGGCTTGGCTTTTCGCCCTGCGGCGCATACCCTACCTTGCCGATCAGCGTCTCGCTCGCGCCGCCCTCGTGCGCGAAGGCAGGATTCTTCTCCGCCTCCTCCACCGTCGCATAGCGGATGATCGCCCGCTCCTCAGCCTCATGTCCGGCCAGCGAGTAGGTGCCCTCCTTGTCGTACGCCGGCTTGTCGAGATCGTGCTGCGCGAACTTGCCGCGATGCTCGATATCGTGCACCTTGGTCACGCACAGGTCGTACGTTCCCGGCGCCTTGGTCAGCGTCGCGCCGGTCAGG
This sequence comes from Edaphobacter sp., assembly GCA_965277545.1. GTDB lineage: Bacteria > Acidobacteriota > Terriglobia > Terriglobales > Acidobacteriaceae > Edaphobacter. Next base: position 1,526,003 of record OZ255826.1, on the reverse strand, counting down.
TACAGCGGCGCGTCCGAGGTCCGGATCTGGTACGCGTCAAACCCCACCCCCTGCGCCACCCGCCCCGCATACACCGACCGCCCAAATCCCAGATGCACCGTAATCGCCCCATCCGGATGCCCCGGCACCATCAGCGCCGGCGCAATAAACTCGCGCCCGTTGTAGGCCACCTTCACCGCGTCCGACTCCTCGAGCTTCATCTGCTCCATCGTCGCCAGGCTCATCAGCGCCGCATTGTCCCAGCTCAAGCTCGTCACCTGCCGCGGCAGCTCCTGCAGCCACCCCACATTCGCAAACCGGCCGTCATACACCGCGCTGTCCGGGCGGAACGAAACCTCAATCCCACCCGCCTGACCACCACCATTTGGACCACCACCGGGGTTCTGTGTACCACCGTGGTTTTGGGTGCCCCAGGTCTCGATTTTGAGACCTGGGTTGACGCCACCACTCTTCCCCGGAAACGCGGTCCCCTCTACCCACCCATCATGCAGCGCCTTCCGCCAGCCTGCGGCAAAGTCGCCCTTCACATACGTCTTCGCATTCGCCGACACCACGTCGTACCCCGAAGCCTGCGGGTCCGCCAGCAGCGCCTGCAGCATATCGTGCGAGCTCTTGCCGCCATAGAGCGGCGCAATCATCGGCTGAATGATCGTCACCGTCCCGTCATACGCCCGCGCATCCGACCAGCTCTCAAGAAAATGCGCGTTATTGATATGCCAGTTCGCAATCGACCCCGTCTCGTCCACATGCGAGCCCAGATGCACCGTCGTCTTCACCTTCTGAAACGCCGCCGGAAACTCCAGATCCGCCGGAGCCGAGTAGATCGGATTGACATTCAGCATTACCAGCCAATCCACCTTGCCTGCCTGCATATCTGCGACCAGCGACTTCAGATCCGCCATCTGCTCGCTCGGCATCGGGTTCACCGTCTCGGTATAGATCACCGCCTTGCCCACTGCGCCCAGCGATTGGTTCAGCGCATACGCCGCCGCATGCACCTCGGGAGCCGCCTGCTCACCCGGAATCACCACACACCGCCCGCCCGTCTTCTTCAAATCCGCAAGCAGCACCGAGAAGAACTTCTGCTGATCCGGCCCAAATCCCGACACCGCGCCCTCCGCCCCGCCCGCCGGAGCACTCCCGCTCGCCAGCGCCTGCGCAAACCCCGCAATCTCGCTCGGCTTCAGCGCCAGCCTGTGGTCCGCCTTAAACCCGGTCACCGTCGGCATCGTCTCGACGACGTACATCCGGTTCATCGGCTTGCCTTCTTCGTACCGCCGCCGCGCCGCATACCCCGCCGCCAGCGGCAGAAATCCCGGATGCGCGATCCCGCCCAGAAAATCCGCGTCGAGCGACAAAATCACATCCGCATCCTCAAGCTTGTACTGCGCGTCGGTATAGCTGCCGAACGCCGCCTTCGAAGCCGCCCGCGACGAATCCTGGTTCACCGGCTCCCACTGGATCAACTTCGCCGAGGGATACGCCGCCTGCACCTGCTTCCACTGCGCCGCCAGCGTAGGCGAGGTCACCGTCTCGCTCAGGAAATAAATCCCCGCGCCCGCATTCGAAGCCTGCGCCGCCGCCGCAAACGCATTCTGGAATTCGCCCCAGCTCGAAGTCTCCCCGCGATGCAGCACATGCTGCGACCGGTCCGGGTCATACAGGTCGAGCAGCGTCGCCTGCGTCATCGCATCCGACTTGCCCTTCGACACCGGATGCTCCGGGTTCCCTTCGAGCTTGATCGGCCGGAACGAGTCCGACTTCACCAGCACCGGCATCGCCCCCGTAGGAAACGGAAACGCCGTCGCAAAGTACATCGCATTGCCGAGAATCAGATCCTCCGGCTGCCGGATATACGGGAAGATCGGCTCATCCGGCTGCTTGGTGCAACCCGCGAGGCCGGCCAGCGCCAGCGACGCCCCCATCACCTTCAGGAACCCGCGCCGGCTCACCGCATCCACCCACTCGCCCGCTCCCGCCTGCCGCGGAAACTCCTCCTGCATTAGCTGCTGAAACTCCGGCTTATCCGCCAGCTCGTCCAGATTCTTCCAGAACCGCCGACCCGTCTTGCCATCGAGCCGTGCCCGCACCTCGGCCAGCGTCAGCTTCGCCGGCAGAGGCTGGACGTTCGTAATCTGCGTGACCACTACGGGTTCTCCTGCCGGTGCTCTCATCTCAGCCATCGTCTCGTCTGTTCCCATCCCGGCCTCGCCCAACCTAAGCCGTCTTGCTAATCTTCAAAACCATCCGCATCCGCAAGCTATTGCCGCCATGCGCATCCTCAAGTCTTCGCCGTCATCCTGAACGCAGTGAAGGATCCCCGCATTTCGCTTTCGCTCTTGTCGTTGCCAGTTCCTAAATCTGTCTAATCTGTGAAAATTCGTGTTAAGCCTCTCAGCCTTTCACCGGTGACACGTCTCGCAGCTCGAAATCTGCTGCGGATCGCGTATGTGGTACTGCGTCGTCAGATACCGTCCCAGCTCAACCTGACTGGTGAACTTCTTATAATCCGCCGGCATCTTCAGCCCGAACGGCGGCTCCCCGCTCGCATTCACATCCGGGCTCGTCGCATGCGGGCCGCCCATCGTGCCCGAATCCGCCCGCCCCATGCTCCGCGGCTGCACATCCAGCTGCTGCAGAAACGCAATCTCGGGCGCCTTGCCGGTCGGATCTTTCGTCGTGCAGCTCACCTGCTGCGCCGTCGGTCCCGTCCCCGAAGCCTGCTCGGTCACCGCGCTCGTGCACCACACCGGCTTATCACTCGTCGGCCCGGCCCACGCCATGTTGTAGATCTCCGCCGTCGGCCGCAGGTTCACCGCCGGGTTGCGATGGCAGTTCAGGCACCACTCCATCTGCAGCGAGTTCTGCTGGTACATCAGCGGCATCTCGTCCACCCGCCCATGACAGCTCGCGCACCCGATCCCCTTGTTCACATGGATCGAATGGTTGAAGTACACATAGTCCGGCAGGTCATGCACCTTGATCCACTGAATCGAAGCCCCCGTCGCCCAGCTCTGCCGCACCGGCTCGAGCAGTTGTGCATTCGTCCAGATCTGCGCATGGCAGTTGATGCACGTCTTGGTCGGCGGAATCCCCGCATACGCCGCCTGCTCCACCTGCGTGTGGCAGTACTCGCACTGCAGCCCCAGACCCTCCACATGATGTTTGTGGCTGAACGGAATCGGCTGGTCTGGCCGCTGCCCCTGCCGCGTCACCCACGGCGAGCGCTGCAGCTCATTCAACGTCACGCCCAGCGCGATCACGATCACGCCCGACAAGACCAGGCTGAATCGTGCCAGCGCGTTCGAACTGCGATCAAAAACCTGCGCCATGAGTGCGTTCCTGCTTCCTCTGTCTTGCCGGCCGCATCGCCGGCTGGGTTGGAGAAGTTGCTGCCCTCGGTCCCGCGTCCTGCTGTTCTCTCGCCGCGCCGTCGTGCTCGCCCGGCCCTACTGTCGATGATTCGTTGCAGGCGTCGCTTCTTCCAACACCCGAAATTGATGCCTATGAAAGATTGAGTATAGCAGTGGAAAAGCCCGGCCCCACCATCCCACCGAACACTCGCAACTGTTTTTTTACCTGCTACATCCGATAATCGAAGTGTGCGATTTTCGCCTGCACAAAGGCAGGCAGTAGGGAAGACGGAGTAGGGAGTAGAAGACCGGTGGTAAGGACTAAACCACAGCGTCCTTTGTGGACTGCGATGCACAAAACCGAAGAGTCTGAAATCAAAACTGCCGTCCGGAAAAGTTCTTGCCACCACAATAGCAAATTGCCGCAGCGCAAGTCTCCGCCTCCATCGTCTCTCAGAACCTATCCAGAACTAAAAACGAGTCAACTGCAAATGAGCCGTCAGCAGCAAACGAGCCGCAAGCTACAAAAGAGCCTCAGCGACAAACGAGCCGTCATTTCGACCGAAACCGTGCGGTTCCATCGCGCGGTAGAGTGGAGAAATCCCCCGCATCTCGTCTTTGCTTTTTGTCTCTTGCTCGCCTATTGCGCTTTCCCCGTTTCTGGATACCCTCCCTCCCCCTGTATCCATGCTGTAACATAAGCTGTGCTCGCGATTGATTTCATCAACGAACTAAAAGGCACGGCCCGACCCACAATCCAATCCACGACCCAGCCCAAAAGATGACAAGCCCCTTCCACGACAAGGGCGACGACGCCGCGAAGATCGCCGCCTACCTCGAAATGCTGATCGCCCGGACAGGCCTCGATCTTAAGTTCAACCTCCTGCTACAGGACGGATGCGCGGAGTGCGATCGCCGCGAACGTGACGCAGCCGCCGAAGAGACTCCCGCTCTACCCCAAGCCGCCGCCGGCCTCGCTCCCGCGACCCTCGTCCCATCCGCCCCAGCCCTAGCCCCCTGGCTCCGGGTCGAGTTCACCGGCCCCGATACCCCGCTTCTGCTCGCCGGCAGCGCCGAGCTCCTCCATGCCCTCGAGCACCTCGCCGCCAAGATCCTCCGCCTCGAACCCGAAGACCACGACCGCATCTCCTTCGACGCCGATGGCTTCAAGGCCGCCCGCCACGCCGAGCTCGAGCGCGCCGCCGAGCTTGCCGTCGAGTCCGTTCGCGCCACTAACCGTCCCCACGCCTTCGCTCCCATGAACTCCCGCGAGCGCCGCATCCTGCACCTCATGCTCACCCGCTCCGGCCTCCCCACCGCCTCCTCCAGCCTCGGCCCCCGCCGCTTCGTCGTGCTCTACCCGCAGGGCTCGCCCTTACCCGCCCCAGCGCAGAGCCCCGACTCCGCCGACACACAAAACACCGCCGCCGACCGCACCGCCGCCATCCGCAGCCGCTTCCGCCGCCGCTAAAAGCAGGGGGTAGGGATTAGGGAGCAGAAGACTCCTTCTTGCACAGTTCAGACATTGGCTTCGTCGCGGCGGAGCTGGACATCTTCGCTTGACACACGCAGCCTTGCGTGAGATACCTCTGGAGCAGAGGCAGCCTCACAGGAGCTTCAAAGTGACAGACACCATTGCGGCGACCCTCGCCATCTCAGCCGGAGTTCTTCCCACCGTCACCGTTCTCGTCGGCATACTCCTCAACCGCAACGATACGACCTGGCTCGACGCTCGCATCTCCGCCCTGGAAGTCAGTCTTCGCGGCGACATGGCCGCGTTCCGGGGCGAACTCGCCGCCACCCGCGCGCAATTCCACAGCGACGTCCTCATGCTGCTCGGAAGCGATAAAGAGCAGGATGCCCGCATCACCCGGCTCGAAGCCCGCGCCTGACTCACCAAGCTCCGTCCCGCCCCTATTTGGGTAAGCGGCACTCTAGGTTTTCTAGCCCCTATCCCTGCCTCTAATCCATCCTCTTGATCGGAACCCCAGCCGGAATCTTCAACTCGAACTGCTCATTGTCCAGCTTCTGATTCAGCGCCAGCTTCGTAATCGTGATCGACAGCTTGTACTGGTCCGCCGGCCGGCTGATCACCACCTTCATCGGAAACGGAATGTCCCCCACCTTCTGATAGTCGCTGTACACGGCGCGCGTCTGCACCGTCCCGTCCGGCCCATAGATATCCTGCTGGTATGGCAGAAGATTGGTGCGGCTGATGTGAATCACGCGAATCGTATGCGCCGTCCGGTTCTCCGGCTGCGCCAGCATCTCCATGTCGTAGTCCGGCTCTTCCACCAGGTCCTTCTTGTTCTTCTCCCCCTGCACCACCCGCGTATCCGAGGTCAGCGAGACGATCTGCCCCGGCTCGAGCCCGCGCACCAGCAGCGAGTCGAAGAACACCGCCGGCCGCAGATTCTCGAGACCATTCTTCGACGGCTTCGTCACCTCGCTGGTCCCCACCATCGCCAGGTTCTTGCGCGGGATCCACAGCTTCCACGTCTTGCCGTCGCTCACCATATCCAGCGCCTGCGAGCCCAGAATCGGCACCCGCAGCAGCACCCGCAGATCCTCCGGCTTGCGCAGAAAGATGTATCCGCTGAAGCTCGGATACTCGGTCTCATGTCCCTGCAACCCCCCGCCCGTCGTCGCCACAATCTCAATCGAAGCGGTCACCGTGTCAATCTGGCGGAACCGCGTCTCCACCTGCTCGAGCAGCTGCTCCATGCTCGCGTTCAACACCATATCCGCCGGACGCGTCTTCGGCACGCTGCGCACGTGCGTCAGGCAGCCGGTCAGTGCCGGAGCCAGTCCCACCAACCCCATCGCAAAGACTTGTTTGATCCTCATCGGCACAAACTTGAAGTATATCGTTCCCTCCCGGCATCTCCGGCGCCAGCCCTGCTTCGAGTGGCATGGGAGTACACACGCCTCCCTCTCCCATCTCGCAGGATCTACGCCGTTAGATGTCCCCCGGTTCCCCCACGGTGCTCGACAATGTCCTGCCGGACGGGCCCACTGCGCGTGGGGCGGTCACTTCGTGACGCGTATACCGGTCTAGGCAGCGCGAGCAGCATAAGGCCTCGCGATGCTCGGCACAAAATCTCACGCCGACCATCGGGAGGCCCACCGGTACCCGCCACGAAGTGGCCGCGCATCGGAGTCCCCGCAAACAGGTCTTCGTTTGTGGGGTGACTGTCCGCGCAGGACGCCCGTCCGGCAGGACCGTCTTCACCGCCCCTGCGCCCGCCGGTACGCCTCCACCTTCGCCTCATGCTCCTTGAGCGTCGAGGAAAACCGGCTGTGCCCCGCCGCATCGCTCACAAAGTACAAATAGTCCGTCTGCGCCGGATGCATCGCCGCCCGCAACGCTGCCACTCCGGGATTACAGATCGGCCCCGGCGGCAGCCCCGCATGCCGGTACGTGTTATACGCCGACCTCGCCTGCAGATCCGACGCATAGATCGTCCCCCGCCACCGTCCCTCGAGCAGCGCCGCATACGCCACCGCCGGGTCCGTCGCCAGCGGAATCCCCTTCGCCAGCCGGTTCACGAACACCCCCGCCACCAGCGGCCGCTCTCCCGCCTGGCTCACCTCCTTCTCCACCAGCGAAGCCAGAATCACTGTCCGCACCACCTCCGGCCCATGCAGCCCAAGCTGCTCGCTCTCCCGCCCAAACCGCCGCACCATCGCCGTCAGCATCTGCAGCGGCGTCGCATGCCGCGAAAAATGATACGTATCCGGAAACAAATACCCCTCCAGCGAAGTCGGAGCCCCACCGCCCCCTGTCCCTGCCATCCCCACAGAGCTTCCGCTGCTCCCTTTACTTCCGCCGCTCCCCTTGCTGTTGCTGTTGCCCTTGCTGTTGCCCTTGCCTTTCTGGTTGTCATCCCCGAAGGGGATCTGCTGTTCGTCTCTACCGCCCGCCTCAGCTCCGCCCCCGCCCGCCGGCGCCTGTGACGCCGCTTCCCCCGAACCCCCCGCCTCCGAAGTCCAAGGCGAAATCAACTCCGTATGCTCCCTCTCCGCCGTCAGAAACTCCGCCCGCGACCCCAGCCCGGCCGCCTCCACCGCCTCCGCAATATCAAAAATGTTGAACCCCTCCGGAACGCTCAGCGTCAGCGTATACACATCCCCTCGCGCCACCCGCCCATACACCTCGCCCATCGCCGCCGGATGATCGAACCGGTACTCCCCGGCCTTCAGCGTCCCCCCCTTGGTCAGCTCGTTGACCACCCGCATCCCGTAAAACGCCTCTTCGCTGCGAATCACCCCCGCCCGCCGCAGCCGCGCCGCAATCGCCCGCGTCCCGCTCCCGCTCGGAATCTCGACAAACGTCTCCCCCGGCGGCCCATACGGAACATACACCACATATCCCGCCACCCCCGCCGCCACCAACCCAAGCAACAACAAGATCCCCAGAAATCTCAACTCCACCCCCTGCTGTTGCCCTTGCCCATGTCATCCGCGCAAATCGCTGTTATGCCTTCAGCCTTTCCCCCGCCGCATCCTCCCCACCTCATCCAGAATCCGCTCCGCCATCTCCCGCTTCGGCATCACCGGCCAATGCACCACTCCCTCCGCCGTCAAAAAGCTCCCCGCATTCTCCTCCCCGTCAAACCCGATCCCCGGCTGCGACACATCGTTCACCACCACCGCATCCACCCCCTTCCGCGCCAGCTTCTCCAGCCCATGCGCAATCGCATTCTCGGTCTCCGCCGCAAAGCCCACCACCAGCGTTCCCGGAGCCCGCCGCGTCACCAGCTCGCCCAGAATATCCCCCGTCGCCTCCAGCTCCAGCGTCATCGCCCGGTTCGCCTCCCGCTTGATCTTCCGCGCCGCCACCTCCACCACCCGGTAGTCGCTCACCGCCGCCGCCATCACCACCACCGTCGCCGACTCGATCCGCTCCAGCACCGCCACCCGCATCTGCTCCGCCGACACCACCGCCACCATCTCCACCCCCGCCGGGCACGCCACACTCGAAGGCGCGCTCACCAGAATCACCCGCGCCCCCCGCGCCTTCGCCGCCGCCGCCACCGCATACCCCATCCGCCCGCTCGACCGGTTCCCGATAAACCGCACCGGATCGATCGCCTCCCGCGTCCCCCCCGCCGTCACCAGCACCGTCTCCCTAGCAAAATCCCCCAACACAGCTCCGGGTGCCCCACCCATCGACTTTGAGGGGTGGGTTCTCGCATCCCCCAGCGCCCCAGGTCTCAATTCTGATCCGTAGGTTCTCCCTTCGCCTAACACTCCGGGTGCCCCAGGTCTCGATTTTGAGACCTGGGTTCTCCCCCCACCGCGCCGAGTACCGGGTGCCCCATCCATCGATTCTGATGGGTGGGCTTCTCCCGAATCCAACACCCCAGAAACCGACGCCACAATCTCCCCCAGCTCCGCCAGCCGTCCCCCCCCCACCATCCCGCACGCCAGATACCCGCTCCCCGGCTCGACCACCACCACCCCGCGAGCCCTTAGCGTCTCCACATTCGCCCGCACCGCCGCATGCTCCCACATCACCACATTCATCGCCGGAGCCACAATCACCGGCGCACTCATCGCCAGATACAGCGTCGAAAGAAAATCATCTGCCAGCCCATGCGCAAACTTCGCCAGCACATCCGCCGTCGCCGGAGCCACCACCAGCACCCGCGTTGTCTGCGCCTGCTCGATATGCTCCACCGAAGAGTGCTCCCCCGAAGCATCCTTCGCTCCCGACCCGGTCCCCGCCTCCTCCCCCCACAGCGTCGTAATCACCCGATGCCCCGAGATCGCCGCAAACGTCAGCGGCCGCACAAACTCCTCCGCTGCCCGTGTCATCACCACATGCGGATCGTACTCCGCATCCTGCAAAAGCCGCACCAGCTCCACCGCCTTATAAGCCGCAATCCCGCCGCACACCCCCACTGTCACCTTCGGCTTCGCCGTACCCGTCACCGGACCCAACGTACTCATCGCGCTCGCACCTCGCCGGCCAGCCGCGCCGCCCTCGTCCATACCTTCGAAATGGTCTCACAGTGCCCGCCTCACGCGCATCCCAACACCCACGCTCCACCCAGCCACCAAGGCGTAACGAGCCTTTGCCTTTCTGTTTGTCATCCCCGCAGGGGATCTGCTGTTCGCCTTTGCCTTCCGTCCGCGCCTGCCATGGAGAAGAAGCGACACAAAGGATCCATGCCGAGCCATCCCCCCATCTCTTGAACGCCCCCACCAATTCCCTTGCTAAACTGAAGCGATGCTCTCAAGGCTCTACGCAAAGTGGATGTACGCCTGGGAGACCGCGCTCACCACCCGCGACACCAACCGCATCGTCCGTCCGCTCGAATGGGGCTTCGACTGGCTCGAAGACTTCAGCCCCCTCGCCCGCTCCGCTCCGGCTGGATCGTCTGCACAGAACGACTACACCCGCATGGTCGCCGTCAACCGCGACATCATCGCCCGCGCCGATCGGTTCTTCGGCTACACCACCCCCACCGACTTCCGCCTCGAGCGCCGCCACCCCCAGCTCTTCCCCACCAACGTCCGCCCCGAGACCCTCGAACAGGACGCCGAGCTCCGCCGCCAGGCCGAAACCGGCGAGATCGACCCCGCCGACTTCCTCCGCTTCACCTCCCCCATCCCCTCGCGCTTCCCCGAGAACGACACCGTCAACGCCCGCTGGTACCCCGCCCACCCCGAAGCCCAAAAGCCCGGCCGTCCCAAGCAGGCCATGATTGTCATGCCCCAATGGAACGCCGACGCCTTCTCCCACAACGCCCTCTGCACCCTCTTCAACCGCTTCGGCATCTCCTGCCTCCGCCTCTCCAAGCCCTACCACGACGTCCGCCGCCCCGCCGAGCTCGAGCGCTCCGACTACGCCGTCAGCGCCAACGTCGGCCGCACCACCGCAGCCTGCCGCCAGGCCGTCACCGACATCCGCTCCTGCCTCGACTGGCTCGAGGAACAAGGGTATGAACAGTTCGGCGTGCTGGGAACCTCGCTCGGCAGCTGCTACGCCTTCATCGCCGCCGCCTTCGACCCCCGCCTCCGCGTCTGCGCCTTCAATCACGCCTCCACCCGCTTCGGCGACGTCGTCTGGACCGGCCAGAGCACGCGCCACATCCGCGCCGCCTTCGAGCAGGCCAGCCTCACCCAGGCCCAGGTGCGCGACATGTTTTCGATCGTCAGCCCCAGCTCCTACATGCAGCGCTTCGCGGAGACCCCCAAGCAGGTCCTCGTCGTCCACGCCACCTACGACCTCACCTTCCCCCTCGAATACTCCCTCGACGTCCTCAAAAACTTCGACGCCCTTCACCTCGACTACACCTCAAAAGTCCTCCCCTGCGGCCACTACACCACCGGCGAAACCCCCTACAAATACCTCGACGGCTGGTACCTCGGCCGCTTCGTCTACAGCGCCTTCAAACGCCTCCGGGAAACAGGGACTAGGGACTAAAAGACGGGGGGGAGGGGAGAGGATCAAGAAAACTCCTGCGTTGCAGCTCCGCGAATATCGACCGCGCTGTTCTCCAGTTCCTGCTGTCATCCTGACCCTATAGCGAAGTGAAGGGGAAGGACCCGATAAACTTCACACCGCCCAGACATTCAACACCTTTCTACCTGCTCCCGATTCTCAGAGCAGCTTACGAGCCGGTGTGAGGGCGTGAAGAAAGCAGCCGCATCGGGGTGCCCCATGCTCCCGTTGGACCATCCCCACACTGCTGTGAGCAGTCGTTGCCCTTGCTTTTCTGGTTATCATCCCCGCAGGGGATCTGCTGTTCACTCCAGCCGCATCGGATCGCATCCCTGCGCCTTCTACTCCGTGTTTTTCGGCAGGACCAGCATCTCCATCGTATGCGTCTCTCCCGGCACAAGCGTGACAGCATTCTTCCCCGCATTCACCGTCTCCACCGCCACAAACTCCCGCCACTCGTCATCGCCAAGATCCGCCAGCCTCCGAGCCCCCGCGTCCCACGGATTCCACACCACCGTCGTGTCCGAATTCACCTTCTCCACCGTAATGCTGCGCTCCCCTGCCACATCCTCAAGCACGCAAACCCCAGCCGTATCTAGATACACCCGATCCGTCTCCCCCGAAAACGTCACCGCACCCTCCTGCACCTTCGCCCGCGACCCGTCCGGCTTATCCAGATACGTCACGCCCGCAAGACCCGACACGCTCGCCCGCCGAACATCGCCCACTGCATAGTACGTATGCAGCGCCTCCTCGAACACCAGCGGCTCAGCCGCATCATTCGCCACCGTAAGCTGCAGCCGAAGCGTGCTCCCGATCGCCATCCGATACGCCACCCGAAAGTCGTCATACCCCAGACTGCGGCTCAGCTCCGTCGCCCCCAGCGTAAACGTCAGGTGCAGCTCCTCCCCCGCGAGCGCCGCAAACGCCAGCGTCCACTCCTGAATCCGAGCAAATCCATGCGACGGCCCCGGCCTCCCATCGCCGCGCACCGCGAACCACGGAAACGACACCGGCACCCCGCCCCGAATCGCCTTTCCCGCCACAAACTCCGCCTCCCTGCTAAGAAACAAAACCGGCCCATACCCCGCAGGCTGCCACGCCGTCACATGCGCCCCCTGCAGATACACCGTCGCCGCAGCCCAGGCCGTCGCAACACGCGCGTAGACCAACCCCGAAGCCGCAGCACGGAACTCCAGCACCCCGCTAATTCCGAATGCATCATTCAACCTGCCGAGTTCCTCATCGCGTTTCATCGCCGTTGCCCCTTGTCCTTGCTGCTGCCCTTGCCTTTCTGGTTGTCATCCCCGCAGGGGATCTGCTTCTGCTGTTGCCGTTTGCAGTCACGTTGCTGTTGCCATTGCCATTGCCGCTCGGATTAGAGCGGGGCTCCAGCCCCGCGTTAAAGCCACGCCGCAAGACGGCTCCGCTCTGCCGAAGGCCGGAGCGAAGGCGTAGCCGAAGCGACTAAATATTGCCTCTGCTGTTGCTGTTGCTGTTGCCCTTGCATTTGCCCTTACCCGGCGCTGCCTTTGCCTCGCAATGGCGGTTGCCTCTCTGGTTGTCATCCCAGCAGGCGATCTGCGTTTTACCTCTGCCTTTCTCGTTGTCATCCCCACAGACACAAAAGAATCTGCTTGTACCTGCGAACGCACCAGCCCGGCTCAAATCGGCGCGCCCCGCCACCCCTCAACTCAAATCTGCGAGTACCCCGTAGGCGTCAAAATCAGATTTGAAATATTACTCACAATCTCCTCATAGTTGTACCGCGGCGAATTCTTCAACTTCGTCCACGCCGGGTCCGCCCCAAACGCCTGCCATCGCGCCGCAAGGTCGGTCAGATCGCTGAAGCTCAGCATGTATGTCAGGTTCGGCATCCGCGGCCCCACCAGCGTATCGCTGTAAAACACCGGATTGCAGCCCACATTCTGGAAGATCTCAAACTCCCCATGATGAAACATCTCGACCTTACGCACGTGCGCCGCATCGCTCGGGCTCTCATACGTGCGCAGCTGAAAGATCCGCTTCGCATGGGTCGCCGTCGACGCCGGCAGCGTCAGTTTCCTATGCCCTTCAAACGCAATATGCAGCGAGCTCTCCACCCGCTGAAACGCCGGCGCCGTCGCAGGCGCGCCCCAGAACGGCTCGGCCGCCTTCATAAAAACTTCGTCCCCCGCCAGCCGCAGCTCGGCCGTCACCAGCGTCTCCAGATTCGTGCTCGGCAGCAGCAGATACAGCACCGGCGTCTCCGGCCCATACGTCAGGTTGAACGCCCCCACCGGCGCAATCCTCAGCCGGTTCAGCGCCGGAATCAGCGCCCCCGACACATAACTGTCCGCCAGCTTCGTCTGCGGCCCCGACCGCATCTCGTATCTTCGAATCTCGTAGTACTCCCGAGCATCCCGCGCCGCAGACCCCGTCTGAACCATCTGCCCCTCCGCGCTCTGCGTCACTGCCACTGCCGAAGCCGCCACCGAACCCGCCAAGAATTCACGCCTTTCCATGCTTCTCCTCTTCTCCATGTTTCAGCTCGCCGAACGCTCAAGATCGAGACATCTCGAAAGCATAGCAGCCGAGCCAGGACACCCTCAGAAGACAGCTCCCTGAGGAAGCCCATGAGGAACCCCAGAAGGAAACCCTCTGCAGTCACCGGGCGAAACAAAGAAACAAGATAGTCCCCCAACGAGTCGTCATTTCGACCGAAGTCGCGCGGTCTCATCGCGCGGCGCAATGGAGAAATCCCCGCATTTCGCCCTTCTGCCGCCGCGTGCCTCAAGTCGTCGGACTCCATCCTATCGCCGCTAGTGAACGCGACCACTTGATCAGAGCTTCCCTTCGGCTTCTATCGCCTCGCTCATTGCGCCTTCCTGCTAAGCTCGCCGGTCGGACAGAGATCGAGCAGAGGGCATGCAGCGCACCTCGGCTGAGCAAAGGTGCACACCTGCTGGCCGTGAACTTTGATGAGCGAGTGATGCTCGTCGAGCATCGCAGCCGTCCAATCCTCCGGCGCCATCTCCATCACCCGCTGCTCCGTCTCGCGGGCGTCGGCGTTCCGCTTCACCAGCCCCAGCCGCTGCGTCACGCGCAGATGATGGCTGTCCACGCACATCGCGCGGCGCCGCAGCGTGCTGAAGTTCACTACCGCCGCGCTCGTCTTTGCCCCCACACCCTCGAAGCCCTCAAGCCACACGCGAATCTTCTGGGTGCGGTAGTTGCGCAGGAACTCCAGCGAGAGCGTCCCGCAGCGCAGCGTGATCTGTTCGAGCGCCTGCTTCAAGTGGACGGCCTTCTTTTCAGGAAAAGTCGCCGGCCGAATGGCCTCTTCGATCTCAAGCACCGGCGCATCCCGCACCTTCTCCCACCCTCCGAAGCGCTCCTCCAGATGCCGCACCACCGCATGCGACACCTCGGTCCTGGTGCGCGAAGAGAGCAGCGAATACACAAACTGTTTCAGCGGGTCCCACAACTCGCGTTCCGGCGGTTTGCCATAGAACGCCAGCAGACGGCGGTGAATCTCCGGCAAACGCGAATCGAAAAAAAGCGAGCCAGCTTGCATCCCACTCCATTTTATTCCGCTTGCGCGAGCTGCCGGATTGCGGCTCACGCGTTGCGCGTCACGCCGAACTGGGAGCCCGCCGCGGTCGCAAGGCCCCATGCCATCCGCGGCGTATTGTGCGCGATCCCGAACCTGCCATCCGGCCCCAGCAGAATAATCCCGCCGTGCCCGCCCAGCCGCTCGAACAGATATCCCATCGCCTCCCCCGCCGCCTCCTCCGGGCTCGCCCCGGCAGCCACCCGGTCCACCGCCCACTTGCCCAGCACCAGCTTCATGATCGGCTCCCCCCACCCGGTCAGCGACACCGCAGCCGAAAGATTATCCGCATAACATCCGCACCCGATCAGCGACGAATCCCCCACCCGTCCCGGAGCCTTGTTCAACGTCCCCCCAGTACTCGTCCCCGCCGCAACATTGCCCTGCGCATCAAGCGCCACCGCGCCCACCGTATCATGCGAATCCATCCGTTCCGGAACTACCATGCCGCCGGAAAAGGTCTCATCCGGCAGCCCGGCCAGCTCATCCGCCTGCGCCTTGTATAGCCGCTCCTGCTCGCGCCGCACCACCAGCTCCATGTTGTCGCACAGCGCCATGCCGTGCTGCCGCGCAAACCGCTCCGCCCCCGTCCCCACAAAATACACATGCGGCGACTCGTCGAGCACCAGCCGCGCCGCGCGGATCGGATTCCGCAGCCGCTCCACGCACGCCACCCCTCCGGTGCGCAGATTCTCTCCGTTCATCAGCAGCGCATCCATCTGCACCCGCCCATCCCGCGTCAGAAACGATCCCCGCCCCGCATCGAACGTCTCGTCGTCCTCCATCACCGCAACCGCCGCCTCGACCGCATCCACCGCGCTCGCCCCCCGCTCCAGCAGCGCATATCCCGCCGTCAGCGCCTCCGCAATCCCACGCTCATGCGCAGCCACCGCATCATCGGGCATAGCCCACGCGCCACCGTGAATCAGCAAAACAGGAGTCATCACGCTCTCAAGTCTAAGCGATGCCGCGGGGGGCCGCGAAGCCGATGCGCCGGTTGTAAAAAGCTTTCCGCGCTGCCCCAAATCCAAGCATCGAAAGATCATTGTGTTTAGAACAAACTGCACTACGCTACAAGAAAGTATGCGAGATCACGACAGATCCTCATGACCGATAACGTCCTTCAAACCCTTCAGCAACTGATCCAGGACGTCATCGCCCCCGACGTGCGCGAGCTCAAAGTGCGGATGACCGCGCTCGAAAAACAGTTCGATGCGGCGGAAAAACAAAACGAGGCCCGCTTCGACGCACTGCACGATCAGCAAGATGCAAACTTCAAGGCCATCATGGCCGCCATTGGCGAATCAAAGGCCAGAACCGAGCTCGACAAGCTATACGCCGCTCTTGAAGCCGCCGTCCGCCAGTCGAACCCCGCACACTGATGCCTACACTACAGCGGAACGTCACCCGCGCCTGAAGCCTGCACATCTGAGTCATGCCCTCGGCCCGACGCCGTGTGTCCCAGGTCTCGATTTTGAGACCTGGGTTCATATAACGCCCGTACCCGTAAGCCGTCGCTTCACCGATCAAATCCAAGCCGTACTCACATCTACTTCGCCGCCGCCTGCAGCTTCCTTCGCTCCGTCTCCACATACGTATACCGGATCCGGTGGATCACCGTCAGCGTCGCAAACAGCGCCAGCACCCACAGCGCCGGAGCCATCACCCCCCACCGGTTGCCGAGCGCCCCCAGAATCACGCACACAATCCGCTCCGGCCGCTCCATGAACCCCACCTTGCACGTCCCAATCAGCGACTCCGCGCGCGAGCGCGTATAGCTCACCATCACGCACGCCGTCATCACAAACGCCACCAGCCCCACATAAAACAGCCGATTCCCGCGCGCGTAATAAATCAGCAGCCCGAAGAAAATCGCCACATCCGAGTAGCGGTCCATCACCGAATCGAAGAACGCCCCGAACACCGATACCTGGTTCGTCTTCCGCGCCACCCGGCCGTCCACCATGTCGAACACGCCCGCCCCGATGATGATCAGCCCGGCATACAGAAACATTCGGTTCGCATTCGTCGCCCGCGCAAACCCGAAGAAGCACGCCGCCACAATATTGATCACCAGCCCGAGGAACGTCAGCGCATTGGGCGAGATGCGCGTCAGCGCCAGACCGTTCACGATCTTCTGCAGCAGCCAGCCGCTGCCTTTGCCGAATGCGCTAGTCCAGGTCAAACCTTACCTCGAAATCGTAGGAATTGCCGCAAGCGAAAACCCGCCTCGTTACCCCATCCATCGCCCGATCGACCCCCTTGCATACTACAGGGCCGGCCGCGCGACGCGGTGGGTGCGCGTTAGGTCTTCGCCAGGTCGTCCTCAGCATCATGAATCGTCGCCAGCTTCAGAACCTCCAGCTCGCGCTTGCCGTTCGGCGTAATCACTGTCGCCGCATCGCCCACGCGTTTGCCCAGCAGCGCCCGGCCAATCGGCGAAGTCGTCGAGATCAGACCCTTCGCTACATCCGACTCCTCGCTCGTCACGAGCTGATATCGGATCTCCTCGTCCTTGCTCGAATCAAACACCGTCACCCGCGACCCAAAGCCCACCTTGTCGCTCGGAATGTTGACGAGATTCACCATCGCCAGCTCGCCCATCCGCTTCTTCAGCTGTCCCAGCCGCGCGTTCACAAACACCTGGCGCTGCTTGGCCATGTGGTACTCCGCGTTCTCGCTCAGGTCGCCCAGCGCGACCGCCTTCTTGATCTCAGCCGGCAACTCGGTCGTCAATTCGTGTTCCAGCAGCTTGATCTCTTCGGCAAGCCGTTTCATTACTTGTTCTGGCATGGGGCCTTCCGGAAGTGTGCTGGCCTGCTCGCAAAGCGCTTTCCGCGAGCCGCGCAGGAGGAATCAAAGATCCCATTATACGATGTGCCCCCGCCAAAGCCCTGATGCCCTAGCGATGTCCGTGATATGTCCGTGAGATGCCCGTGCCTTGACGCCCACCCTCTGGCACCGTGCCCGGGGATGCAGCGCCGGGCGAGCATCCTGCTCCATCGACCGGCCATGCTCCTCTGCCGCTGCCCGCGAAGCCGCAGGGGTATTGCCTCTGATCAAGTCTTCTATCGAAGAGCCATATTCCAACAAATCGTCATGTCGACCGAATGAATTGCCTTTTCGACCCGACGAATCGTCATTTCGACCGAAGCCGCGTGGCTTTATCGCGCGGCGGAGCGGAGAAATCCCCGCATTTCAGACTTCGCCCGCCGCGTGACTTTAGTCGTCGGACTCCATCTTGTCGCGGCCAGCCTACGCAGCTACTTGATCACAGTTTGCCCAAAGCTTGTAGGCAGAGAATCTCCGCGCGGAGCCATCGGCAATCCCCGAAAGCTCGTTACGCCGCCGACAACTCACAATGGATTATCAGTACCTCGAGAACCGGGTACCGTACGCAGTATCTCGTCTCTCGCGTCCAACCATCGAACCGCCGCAGCAGCGTCTTCCACGCCACCATCGTAAGCAGCACCCCGGGATACATCTTCTTGGCTGACCAGCAACAAACCAACCGCCACCGGCGGCCCGTGTGGCTGCTTTCGGCGCATGCCTACGAGCAGCAGAAGCAGGTTACGAGCCCGCCAGGACCTATGGCCTCTCCTGCCTCAAACATCACGGGCGGCAGACCCGAATGGCCATGCCGCCCGCTTCTTCCACTCCCCGATATCGAATCCCCGATATCGAACTCTACTGGCCCGCTTCGACCCGGGGCGTGAGCAACCCGATGTTGTCTACCCCGGCCTGGTGGCCCATGTCTATCACCTCGGCAACCTTGCTGAAGTCCAGGTCCTTATCGCCCTTGACGAACATGACCTTCTCCTGCCGGGTGGCGAAGATGTCCGCCAGCTTACCTTCGATCTCCGACTTGTTGAACGAGGTGTCATTGATCTTGTACGCAGGAGCGGCCGCGCCATTCGACTGCACCTGAACCACAATCGTGCGATCGTTCGGCTGATCCTGCTGCTTGTCCTTGGGCGGCTGAGGAACCAGCGTGTCCAGCCCCCGAGGGGTGACCGGCACAATAACCATGAAGATGATCAGCAGCACCAGCAGTACGTCGATCAGCGGCGTCACATTGATCTCAGAGACCGCGCCGCCTGTATTTCCTCCACCCATTCCCATAGCAACTCTCCTTGAAAGCTCCTGATCCGTGCCGGCTTGCAGCCTCAGCCGCGAGCCCGCGGCGTGCCTCGTCCTACCCCTACTTCTTCGTCGTCACAGCCGCGTCCGTATCGTCCGTGTGCTCCGTCAGCAGACCAAGCTGACTCACACCCGCCGAGCGAATACCGTCGACCGCATCCATCACCTTGCCGTAGTTCGCACGCTGGTCGGCGCGCATGAAGACCTCTTTGCTGTTCTTGTTTTCAAGCTTCGCCGAGATCTTGGGACCCAGATCGTCAATCGTCACCTGATCGCCGCCCAGGAACGTTCTTCCGTCGCGCGTCACCGCGACCACGACCGCGTCTTCCTTGTTGGCGTCTTCCATCACCACCGCGGCAGCAGCCTTCGGCAGGTCGACGTTCACCTTGTTGTTCAGCATGGGAGTGATGACCATGAAGATAATCAGCAGCACCAGCATCACGTCCACCATCGGCGTCACGTTGATGTTCGAATTGACCTTCTTGCCTTCATCCCGCTTGTTGATGCCCATAACGTTATGCTCCGTCCGGTTGGCCTTGCCTGCTCTACCCGCGGTGCTCATCCGGCCTCTGGACGCCGTTCGCTTGTCGACATCCAGAGGCCTGCTGCAGAGCTGTGATTCCCGCCAGGGTGCTGCTTTTCTTGTTGCTTCAGGAACTGAAGCCTGTGCCGTTCGCGGTCAACACTACCGCTGATGGCTCAATCTATCGCTGATGGCTCAATCTACCGCTGATGGCTCTGCTTGATGAAGTAGTCCACCAGTTCGCTTGAGCTGTTATCCATCTCGACGTCGAACGCCTCCACCTTGCCGGTAAAGTAGTTGAACGTCATCACAGCGGGGATGGCGACCAGAAGACCGAACGCCGTCGTCACCAGAGCCTCCGAGATACCGCCGGCGACCGCGCCGATCCCCGAGGTCTTCTGCGTGGCGATCTGCTGGAAGGCGTTCAAAATACCGACCACCGTGCCGAACAGACCGATAAAGGGAGCCGTCGAACCGATCGTAGCCAGTCCGCCCAGGCCGCGCTTCAGCTTGGCATGCACGATCGCCTCGGAACGCTCGAGCGCGCGCTTGGAGCTCTCGACCTGCTCGTCGGTGATCTGACCGCCCGAGCCGAAGCTGCGGAACTCCTGCAGGCCGGCCGTCACCACCTCAGCCAGGTGAGACTTCTTCGAACGGTCGGCAACCTTGATCGCCTCGTCCAGACGTCCGTCCTTAAGCGCGCCCGCGACCTTCGGAGCGAACTCACGCGACTGCTTGCGCGCCGCTGAAAAATACAGCGCACGGTCGATAATCACCGCCAGCGACCAGATCGACATGATGAAGAGAAGAATAACGACGCAGCGGGCCAGCCAGCCCATGTTGCCCCACAAACCCATGACGCTGAAGCTGACCTGGGCCTCCTGGAAGTACATGGCGAGCGGAGCGGGAACGTGAGCGAATTGTGCAAGATGAGCGAGAATCACTGGAATGTTTCCTCCTGGTAGAACTCTAACTTTCGGAATCTTGACCCGGATATCCCCCAAAAGTTCGACGAGCGGGGGACGTCGCGAGAGACGTCATTGCGACTTCAACCCAAGCCTAGCTGCCGCCAAAGTTAAAGTTGACCGTAATCTGCGTGTCCACCTCGGTGGGCTCGCCGTTCAAAATATACGGCTTGTACCTCCACCCGCGCACGGCGTCCAGAGCGCTGGCCCGCAACATATCCGGCCCGCTCAGCACCTGCAGGTTTTGAATCGTTCCCGACTTCGAGATGATGGCGCGAAGCACCACCGCACCCGAAACATGAGCCGCCCGCGCAATCGGCGGATACGTCGGATTGCTCCCCGAGATCTTATTGCCCGCAACCACGCCGCTTGATACCCGGGCCGGCCCTTTCGGCGGAGCCAACTTGACCACCGGTGTCGGCGCCGTGCCGATGCCGCCCATCACGCCACCCGGGACGCCCGAGCCGCTGCCCATGCCCGACATGCCGGCGACGCCAGCCACCGTCGGAGGAGCTGCATCCTCCTTCACCATCTTGATGTCCTTGGGAATCTTGGTCGGCGCATGCAGGCCCTGATCGATCTCCGACACCATCTTGATCGGCTTGACGATCTGCTGCGGCGGCGGAGGCGGAGGCGGAGGCGGGGGTGGAGGCGGCGCTGTCAGCATCGCGGTCATCGCCGTCTTCGGCAACGCCTCGGGGTACAGCAGCGGAATGAGGATCATGGTGGCCAGAATGGCGGCATTGAAGACGAAGGTGCCAATCATCCAGTACTTGGATTTGGTCTTGATCTGCCCGCCCGATTCCATCAACGAAGATTCGAACATGTCCAGCCTCTTTTTGTCGTGACGAAGAGCTATGAGTACTTAGACACCGCCATCTTTCCAATTGTTCCCGGGATGTTAACAATGGCTGGAGAGAGGTCCTGCCGGACGGGGCCCGCTGCGCGCGGGGGGCGACCACTTCGTGGTGTGTATACCCTTCGGGCGGCCCTCCCGTTGGTCGGGAAGAGAGACTTTCCTGCCGAGCATCGCGAGGCCCTATGCCGCTCGTAGCACCCAGACCGGTATACGCGCCACGAAGTGGCCGCCGTCCGCGCAGGACGCCCGTCCGGCAGGACCTGGCTTCTACGCCTTCGCTCGCCGTCCCGCAGGCAGCGAAACCCGCTTGCCCTGCTTCACCCGCCAGTCCTGGTACGCCACCAGCATCGGAGCCGCCACCGCGATCGAGGAATACGTCCCAATCAGAATCCCGATCACCAGCGCGAACGAAAACCCGTGCAGCACCTCGCCGCCAAACAGATACAGCGACAGCACCGTCAGAAACGTCAGCCCCGACGAGATCACCGTCCGGCTCAGCGTCTGATTGATGCTGCGATTGACCACATCGTGCAGCGACTCCCGCCGCGACGTCGCAAGATTTTCGCGAATCCGGTCGAAGACCACAATCGTGTCGTTCATCGAGTAGCCGATCAGCGTCAAAATCGCCGCGATCACCGTCAGCGTAATCTCCTGGTTGGTCAGCGAAAACGCGCCCACCGTTATCAGCGTATCGTGAAACACCGCCACCACCGCCGCCACGCCGTAGATCAGCTCGAACCGGAACCACAGATACACCAGCATCCCGATCAGCGAGTACAGCGTCGCCAGCCACGCCTGCTTCTGCAGCTGCTTGCCCGCCGTCGGCCCGACGATCTCCACCTGCTCAACCGTAAAGCTCGAGTCATGATAGTTCGCGCTCAGCGCCTCTTCCACACTCTTCCGGCCGGCGTCGTGCGACTGGTCGGTCGCCGTCGACTCAGGCAGAGCGATGATCACTTTATCCGCGGCATGCCCGCTCGGATCGCTCACCCGTTGAATCGTCGCCTGGTGCACCCCCGCCTTGTCCATCGCCTGGCGGATATGGTCCTCGTTCGGCGTCGAGTTGAACGCCACCCGGATCTGCGTGCCGCCCCTGAAGTCCACGCCCAGCGGAATATGGTGCCAGAACAGCATGCTCAAAATCCCGGCCGCGGAAAAGATCAGCGAGAAGCCGAGGAAGTACCACTTCTTCCCCAGCCAGTCGATATTCGTCGTTCTAAAAAGTTCCAGACTCACGCGATTCCTTTATCAATTCTTAACTCTTAGCTTAGTTAATCCTGGGATTGGCCTATCTGTCTTATGTCGTCATTCTGAGCGAAGCGAAAAATCCCCGTATTCGTTTTTGCCGTTTCTGGCTCGTTCGGTAATGCATCAGAAATTTGCGCAGCGCATTTCAAATCGACAGCAACGCCCCGCGCTCTCGCCGCTGCAGCACCGCATCGAAGATCACGCGCGACACCAGCACCGCGGTAAACAGATTGGCGAAGAGACCGAACGCCAGCGTCACCGCAAACCCGCGCACCGGTCCCGTCCCGAACAGAAACAGAATCAGCGCCGAAACGATCGTCGTCACGTGGGTATCGAGAATCGTAATCCACGCATGCGCAAACCCCTGCTGCACCGCCAGCGCAGACGTCTTGCCCGCGCGCAGCTCCTCGCGAATCCGCTCGAAGATCAGCACATTCGAGTCCACGCCCATACCGATCGTCAGGATCACGCCCGCAATCCCGGGCAGCGTCAGCACCGACCCCGTAAATCCCATAAACCCAAGCAGGATCACCAGGTTCAACATCAGCGCAAGATCGGCATTGATGCCCGCCCCGCGGTAGTAGATCAGCATGAACACCATCACCGCCAGCATGCCCGCGATCGCCGCCACCACCCCCTGATGAATCGACGCTGCGCCCAGGCTCGGCCCCACCACCCGCGTCTCCAGGTACGAGATCGATGCCGGCAGCGCGCCCGTGCGCAGCATCAGCGACAGATCGTTAGCCTGCTGCTGCGTGAACGCCCCCTCGATCTCGCCGCTGTCGCGAATCGCCGAGTTGATGCTCGCTACTTCCTTCACCTTATTGTCGAGAACGATCGCCATCGAACCCGGCGTCGCGCTCGAGGCCGAGTGCGCCTGCGTGTACTTGTAAAAACGGTCCCCCGCCTCGGTCGTCAAATTGAAGCGGATATTCGGCCGCCCGTTCTGGTCCTGCCCCGGCTGCGCATCGCGGAAGTCCGTGCCCTCCACCTCGCTCACCCGCTTCAGCAGCCACACCTGGTCCGGCGCGCCCGCCGAGCCGACGCCGTTCATCAGGACCGCGTCCGGAGGAATCGTCCCGTTGTTCGCCTGCATCGCCGCCTGGTCAGACTCGTACGGTCCGCCACTCACCGCATGGATCGAAAGCTGCGCGGTCGACTGGATGATCTCCTCCACCCGCGCCGGATCGCTGATCCCCGGCAACTCCACCAGAATCTGGTTATCCCCCAGCCCATACTTCTGAATCACCGGTTCCGTCACGCCCAGCTTGTCGATGCGCTCCCGGATCGTCTCGATCGACGTGTCGAGCGTCCGCGTCTCCAGATCGCGAATCGCTGCCTGCTTCATCGTCAGCGTCGTATTGCCGTCCGGCGTCGAGGCGACGTCATACGTCCCATAGTCGTTGCCCTGCATCACCCCGCGCGCATCGCTGATCTTCGCCGGCGCAATCCCCGACACCACGATCGTCTG
Organism: Edaphobacter sp.; assembly: GCA_965277545.1. Lineage (GTDB taxonomy): Bacteria > Acidobacteriota > Terriglobia > Terriglobales > Acidobacteriaceae > Edaphobacter. Next base: position 1,502,399 of record OZ255826.1, on the reverse strand, counting down.
CGGCCGCGCCGGATCCGTCTTGCCCACCGTCGCGCCCGTGATCCCGGCCTTCTGCAGGTCGCCCTCCAGACGCGCCACATCGCGGTCCGTCGTCGAGCCGATCGCCTCGGCCACATGCACCTCAAGCACAAGGTGCGTGCCGCCCTTCAGGTCCAGGCCCAGTTGAATACGGTCCGCGATCGACTGCTTCAGGCTGCCATGCGGTATGCCCACAATGCCGAAACAGAAGACCACCAGTACAGCCACGATGAATGCCGATTTCCCGGCCAGATTCTTGCCCATGATCTTTATAAAAAGGCTTGCGTGTCCGCGTCTCCCGTTCAGGCCCGCGCCGCTCCCCTTACCTTCTTCCTCATCCTATATATTTCCATCTCTTGCCTATGTGCTCGAGCAACGCCACAATTGGCTCGCCTCTCGTCTATCATTCTGGCGTGGAATTTCGTTCACTTCCCGGCTTGTCATTCCCATGGGGAATTTGCGTTTACACTCGCCAAACCTTAGGCAAACTTTCTAGCAAAGTTCAACTACCTCATTCTGCTTGTCTTCGCCGTCATCCTAAAGGCAAAAGGGAACGGCCTCAATTTCGTATCTGCCGCTGCCTGTTCTCAACTCAGCCCCATTCGTGCAAATTCGTGCAAAGCCCTTATCTACTTCGCCGCAGCCGCTTCCTCATTCGTCGTCACCGCCGCAATCGCGCTCTTGACGAACTCCAGCTTCACGCCATCCGGCTGAACCCGCAGCACCACAACGTCATCCTTCACCGTCAGCACCGTGCCTTTAATCCCGCCGTTGGTCGTCACGCGGTCGCCGGACTTCAACTGCCCCAGCATCTCCTGCCACTTCTTCTGCTTCCTCTGGTTCGGCGCAATCATCAGAAAATACAGCACCACGAAGAACAGAACCGGCAGCGCCAGACTTCCCATGTTGCCCAATCCGCCGCCCAGTCCCTGAACCCACATCGCCAGCATTGATCCACTCCATTCCAGCCACTGCGTGTCTCAGGCCTTCCAATCGCGGTCTCTCCCGCCGCAGAGCTCGACGGCGTCCCGTATGCCGCACAGACGCAACTTCGCTTCCGCCTGAAATATGGCTCAGCCCCTAAGCATCGCGTAACCGCACCCCAGTGTCAAGGCAGGGCGGGACGTGGCATGGCTCGGTCTGAGATCATCACCGAAGGAATGCAGCAGAAGCATCCCCTGGGCATGCAGCGGACCGGACCCAAAAGTCGCCGTCAGCTAACCTTTAAATAGAGATCAGAAGTTCCCAAGTTTTCCCATCAATCCTTGAGCTTTCTCTTTTAAAAGTTAATATTGCTGCCAATAAGCCTTATTTATCATATACTTTACCGCCTATAATATGTGACTGTTTCTAGGCCTTTTAGCAGCCCGGGGGTTAGGGGAATCCAAGTGCGAGAAGCCTGAACCCGGACCGAGATGCCGCTCGCGCTGGAATTCGACGAAAATGGAGTCATGACCGGCGTACGCATCGACAAGTGGCTCTGGGTAGCACGCTTCTTCAAGACCCGCGCCCTCGCCTCCGACGCCTGCGACCTCGGCCGCGTCGAGTCGAACGGCCTCCGCGCCAAACCGGCCCGCGAGGTCCGCCCCGGCGACATGCTCCGCATCAAGAACGAAGCGGGCGAGTTCTTCGTCGAAGTCCTCCTGCTCAGCCACACCCGAGGCCCCGCCGCCGTCGCCCAGACCCTCTACCGCGAGACCGACGAAAGCAAAACCCTCCGCGCCCAGGCCGCCGAAGACCGCAAACAGATGCTCGCCATCGGCGGCATCAACGAAAATCGCCCCACCAAACGCGACCGCCGCGAGATCGCCAAATGGCGCGGCCGCATCCACCGCTTCTGACTCCACTATATGCTCTTTTGACCGAGCATCCTTTTGGTAACGCGGTGCGGGGCGCGACAGTTGGAGCTTTCAGGGGTGCTTCATATTAGCCAATCGTCTTGCTGCATTCTCCATCGAAATTTTAACCGCAGGATCCGCCTCACGCGCAATTGACAATTGCAACTCCTCAAGAAGCTCTGACGTTTGGTATTTTGCGATGCACCTTGCAGCCTTATCCCTTACTGATGCTACCGGGCTTTTGAGACTTGTCCGCAGGCCCACAGCCAAAGTGTTCTCAGGTGCAAAGGCCCCTCCGGTAGCTGCTGATCTCTTAAGTAGGTAGTTCAGCTCGGTCAGCTGTTCTAAAGCACTTCTAGATTGTGCGAACATATTCACAACCGAAGTTGAGCATCCCTCATCCTGTGGCGCAATCTCATTAGCCGCCATCAGGCGCAAGTCGGCCGGGGCGCTACCGCTTTCGCAGAGATCAACGTAAGCCAAACGACCTCGTGGATCGTCAAGAGCGCTTAGGGAACGTGCCATGTTGAGACGTTGCTCCGGTACTTGCTCATGATCTAAGGCCGTAGCTATGGCGGCAGCTGCATCATAGTCTTTGTCTTCGGCGAGTTGACCTGCTGCTAGGCCTCTAACTTCAGGCCGCGGATCGTTCAAAGCTGCGATCAGCGCTTCGGTCGAAATGCCGATCCCCCGGCTCGCCAGTTTTTGCTGAATGGACGGCGGAGCCTGCGATAATAATTGGAATAGAGTGCCGCACGAAAATAGAAAACAGAAGACCGCTTTCATCTTTGCTCCGTTCGCTACTGCTTTGTCGCGACAACGTTGGTCACGGCTTGGCCCGACAGTGTTCCATGAACGTAAGTGTTTGTCAGCGTGAACGAACCGATCGCCTGGCCATTGCAGCTATAGATTTGAGTTGCGATTGCCGCGCATGTGCTCACATTAGTCAGCCCTAAAAGGTCAGTATTCGACAACAGTCTGTGAGAGTCGTAAAACGAATTCATTACGCTGGGATAGCTCTGCTGTTCCCAAACAGCAGTTGCACCAACCGTAAAGGGCGAAGGCTGACCGGGGCCAGGAACCACGGGGAATGCCGTGTATTATTGAATATTGGCTGGACAACTATTAGATCCAGGTATGACCTGCCCGAGCAACACAGTTCCTGTGAAGTCGGTCGTTTGAGGCGTTACCACCATTCGCGTAAGAATTCCTACACCGGTTAGAAAACTCGGATAATCAGCATCTGGTAGAGATTTCGAAACCTCGCTAGCTAGCGTAACGCCAGAGGGACACTTTTGCGGAGCCGTTGCGACCGCTTGCGTATTGCCGATGTGTAAGACACTCGCCCGCGTCGTCATCTCAGGACCGGGACCATACCAGTTATAGGAGTTGTAATAAGTCTGGGGATTTTCGGCGTAGGATTCAAAGTTGTACTCATCATACAATTCCCGCGGTTGAGGGGGAGGAGCATCAAACGGAACCTCCAGCGCAGCGGAATGCGTACCCGTTGCGGTGTAGGTCTTCCCCGGAACGCCAGTGAAGCTTAGAGTGACCGCAGCAGAGCCTTGGCGATCGCCGTCATCGCTATATGCACCCGAAGCCAGGTAATTTCCACTTTGGTCTTTAACCCAGCACAGAACCCGTGCAGCATAGTACCCGCTGTCAGCCGAATTGAGGGCTGTTTCGCAGGTTGCCGTGACTGTGATGGAGTTAGGATCGATTCGCATTGTCGTGGTGCCAACGATGTCTTGGCAGATTGCAGAGGAACAAACAGCCGCAGCGAGGAGCAACGCATAGAATATTCTCATCGCGCCACCTCCGCTTTTGCTGCAGGTGAGATCTGCGCAGCATTCGTTGTCTGCAGTTGATTTGCAAAGGTCTTCTCAACATTGACTCGCAGCTTTTGGAAAGCGGCTTCCTGCATTGTGTTGCGCAGTTTGTCGCGGTACTGAAGCGTCACCGCATCCATCTGCCCTCGAAGATCCGCGAGCTCTGACGGTGGTGTGGGATCGACACCCGGACCCAGTCTTCCATTCGGAAATGATCTATGAAATCGATCGACCACCTGCACAAACTGGGTGCGGAGCACCTTCGTGTCACGCTCCCAGTCGGCGGCTACCTTCACCAGGCTGGCCGTGTCGTCAGCGTTCAACTCGAATTGCTGGGGAAGGACACGGTCGAGATGCGCTTCAGGCTTGTCGAGAGACGACGCGGACCGCGCCATCTTCAAGTAAGTATTCTCATGCCGGAACAGGACAGCAAACGCCCTTGCATCCACCTTGTCGATGTCGAGCGGAGTGGAAGCCACGCTGGCCGGTTGGGCCGGTAGTGGTCTCGCCGTGCCAAAGCAAAACAGGAGCAGGGCCAGAAGAATAGATGAGAAACTACGCAGAAGCATAGTGCCTTCTCGTCTGGAAATTCTAGTAAGTCCTGGTTGTTCATCTGGAGTAACTACTGAGCGAGGCGGGAAGGAGGTGTACGCAACTCAAGTGGCATAGGGCGTCCTTTACATCTCGGAGTAGGACTTGGGAAAAGTAAAGCAGTTCGTCTCTCTGCTACTTTTAGCTCGCTTGAATTCTGTGATCGCAACTATGAAACACTCTTCATCATGTGTCAAGAAAACTCTGACGCTGAACTGCAATATTGATCTTCGGCGTACGAGCCACGTAAGTCTTGCAACGGTCGGTTATCCGCCGCAGTTGGAAGTCGTAATGTGAAGGAGCAGAGCTTATGCCCAACCCGGAAGACCTGACCGAAGACCTCGCCGCCGTCGCCCGCCAGGAGGCCGAGCTCACCTTTCCTGCCTTCGACTGCGACACCGCCTGGCGCCTCGGTCTCCGCCTGCGCACCCTCGCCGTCGAGCGCGGCTACGCCCTCGTCATCGCCATCCGCCGCTTCGGCCAGCCGCACCATCCGCTCTTCTACGCCGCCCTCGCCGGCACCACGCCCGACAATGCCCGCTGGGTGCAGCGCAAATCGAACCTCGTCGCCCGCTTCCACCGCAGCTCCTACGCCATCGGTCTTGCGCTCCAGCAGAGCGGCCGCAGCTTCGGCGAGCGCTACAACCTGCCCGACGCCGACTACGCCGCTCACGGTGGCAGCTTCCCTCTCCACATCGCCGGGTCCGGCATCGTCGGCGCGGTCTCCGTCTCCGGCCTACCCCAGCGCGAAGACCACAATCTCCTCATCGAAGCCCTCTGCCTCGAGCTCGGACGCGATCACGCAGCCTTGCGCCTGCCTTGAAAGCGTGTCCTGCCGGACGGGCCCGCTACGCGCGCGGGGCGGTCATTTCGTGACTTGTATACCCCTTCGGTTGGCCCTCCCGATGGTCGGAGTCAGAATATTTGCGCCGAGCATCGCAAGGCCCTATGCTGATCGCCCTGCCCAGACCGGTATGCGTGTCACGAAGTGACAGCGAATCGGGGTCCCCGCAAACAGGTCTTCGTTTGTGGGGTGACTAAGCGCAGGACGCCCGTCCGGCAGGACACCCTGTGATAGCGTGATCGAATGCGATTTCTGATCCCTGTTCTTACGGCTGCTCTCGCCGCCCCGTGCGCCCTCGCACAAACTCCCGCCTCCGCCCCCATCCCCGTCTCACCCGAGACCCGCGCCGAGGTCTCCAAGCTCATCGGCGACATTCTCGTCAACGGCAAAGCCTACGACTACGACCGCCACCTCGCCGACGACATCGGCCCCCGCCTCACCGGCTCCGACAACTACGTCCACGCCGTCTCCTGGGCCGTCGAGCAGTTCAAAGCCATGGGCCTGCAGAACGTCCATACCGAATCCTTCTCCATGCCGAACCTCTGGGAGCCCGAGACGCCTGCGACCGGCAGCATCACCGCGCCCCGCACCCAGGCCCTCCACATCTACTCCGCCGGCTGGAGCCCCTCCACCCCGCCCGACGGCGTCACCGGCAACATCGTCTATCTCGCCCATCTCCTCCCCATCGATAAACTCGAAGCCGACAAGAGCAAAATCGCCGGCGCCATCGTCCTGGTCGACAAAGACAGCTTCGGCGAGAAGGCGCCCATCGGCGACCTCATCAAAGGACTCGGCGTGCTGAACGGCTTCGCGCCCAAAGCCGTCCTCATGATGGGCAGCCCCAACGGCACCCAGAACGCCGGCTCGCTCAGCTTCAACGGCGACGTCTCGAAGTTCCCCGTCGCGCAGATCGGCTACGAAGACTCGCTCCTGATCAAGCGCCTGCTCGACCAGGGCCCGGTCACCGTCCACTTCGCCTTCCAGAACCGCATCCGCCCGGGCTCCGGGATCAACAACGTCATCGCCGAAATCCCCGGCCGCGAAGATCCGAAGTCGGCCGTCATCGTCGGCGCCCATCTCGACTCCTGGCATCCCGGCACCGGCGCGCAGGATAACGGCACCGGCGTCGCCACCGTCCTTGAGACCGCCCGCGCCATCCAGGCCCTCGGCCGCCCACCCCGCCGCACCATGCGCTTCATTCTCTTCGGCGGCGAAGAAGAGGGCCTCGTCGGCTCGAACGCCTACGCCAGGAAGCACCTCGCCGACATGGCTTCGATCGATGCCGTGCTCATCTCCGACACCGGCGCGCAGCCCTCCAAGGGCTGGTACGTCATGGGCCGCAAGGATGAGCAGGCCGACCTCGCCAATCTCGAGCCGCTGCTTGCCGGCCTCGGCTCGAACAGCACCAGCACCGACACCGACTTCCTCTTCGAGACCGACCACGCGGGCTTCGATGTCGCCGGCGTCCCCACCCTCGTGCTCTGGAACAGCGTCGACAAATACTTCAAGCTGCACCACCAGGCGTCAGACACCTTCGACTCCGTCGTCCAGGCCGACCTCACCCAGGGCGTCGCCACCACCGCCGCCACCGCCTACGCCATCGCCGACTCCGCCCAGCCCTTCGCCCCGCACCTCACCCAGCCGCAGGTCGAGCAGATGCTCAAAGACGCCGGCGAGCTCGACGACTACAAGTCGCTCAAGGCCGGAGGCTTCGTCCCATAGAGGCAGGGAATAGGGAGTAGAAAGCTCTTACTCTAGCGGCAGGTCCTCCTGCTCGCGGCGATTTAGCAGTCGAGCAAGAGTGAGGCGGCCCAGGAGTGAGGCTAAGTCAGAGCGAAGGAGTAAGCATGGGAAGTTTTCTACTTCCTACACCCTACTCCCTGCCCTTAGATCCCGCCGCGTCCCCGGCCAAACAGCAGCCACAGAATCACCAGCAGCAGAATGATGCTCAGTCCTCCGCCGCCGTAGTAGCCGACTCCAGGACCCATGTAGTAGCCGCCACCGCCGAAGACAAGCAGAAGAACGATCAAGATAATTATGAGCATGCGCGGAAGTCTAGCACACGCATACTCGCTTCCGACTACCCCGATCTTCAAATCGGCGTCATCGGTGCAAATCGATGTTAAGCCTCAACTCGCCGTCCGACCTCGCCCGCCAGTTCCGACCGCACCCGCGCCATCGTCGCCAGATAGAAGTGCAGATTGTGCACCGAGTTCAACGTCGCGCTCAACGGCTCGTCCGACACATACAGGTGCCGCAGGTAAGCCCGCGTATACCGCCGGCACACCATGCAGCTGCACTCTGCATCGATCGGCCGCTGGTCCTCGGCATACTCCTTGCGCCGGATATTGATCCGCACCACCGCTCCATCCTCCCGCGCGAACACCAGCCCATGCCGCCCGGCCCGCGTCGGCAGCACGCAGTCCATCATGTCTGCGCCCATCCTCGCGTACTCCTCGATCTCCTCCGGATAGCCCACGCCCATCACATACCGCGGCTTGTCGCTGGGCAGAATCTCAAGCGCCTGCGCAATCATCTCCCGCGTCACCTCCCTGGGCTCCCCCACCGCCAGCCCTCCGATCGCATACCCCGGCAGATCCATCTCCACCAGCCGCTCCGCCGACTCCCGCCGCAGGTCGACATACATCCCGCCCTGCACAATCCCGAACAGGCTCTGCGTCGCGCCGTCTTTCTCTGCCAACCACGGCACCCGCTCTTTATGTAATTCAAAATGATCTTTCGACCGCCGCGCCCACGCATGCGTCAGTCCCATCGACTCCCGCGTCCGCTCCCAGCTCGCCGGCGTCTCCACGCACTCATCGAACACCATCGCAATATCCGCTCCCAGCGCGATCTGCACATCGATCGAGTGCTCCGGCGAAAAGAAGTGCCTGCTGCCATCGAGATGCGACCGGAACTCCACCCCCTCCGCCGTCACCTTGCGCAGCCCGCTCATGCTGAACACCTGAAATCCGCCCGAGTCCGTCAGCATCGGCCGATCCCAGCTCATGAACCGGTGCACGCCGCCCATCCGCCGCACCAGCTCATGCCCCGGCCTGAGATAAAGATGATAGGTATTCGCCAGAATGATCTGGGCCCCCGCGCCCCCCGGCCCGATCTCCTCAAGCACCCCCTGCGGCACCGCCTTCACCGAAGCCGCCGTCCCCACCGGCATGAACACCGGCGTCTCCACCTCCCCATGCGGCAGCCGCATCCGCCCCCGCCGCCCTCCACCCTCTGCCGTCCTCTCCACCTCCAACAAAGGCCCCATAGGCAAATTGTAGGCGGCTCGCTTTTCCTTCGAGTCAGGCATGACGCAGTCGACTGAGCTTGGTGCGCTCCCCTGGCATTAAATTCATCGGGCATTCAACTCCGGTTCACATACTCAGGACAACCCACGCCTAAGAATAGGGAGCAATCCCGCTTTAGAAATCTCGATTCCTTTTGAGGCCACACACAAATGATCCGCAAACTTCTCGCCGTCTCGCTGTCCTCGTCCCTCATTCTCAGCGGCTGCGGCCAGGGCACGCTCAGCAACCCCGCAGGCAACGGCAACGCCAACACCACGCCGCCCCCGCCCGCCGCAGTCCCCACGACATCAGCCAAAGTCATCCAGCACGTCGTTGTCATCTACGGCGAGAACGTCTCCTTCGATCACTACTTCGGCACCTATCCGCAAGCCAGCAATGTCGCCGGCGAGACGCCGTTTACCGCTGCCACCGCCGCCTCGGCTGCCGCCAGCGCCACGGCCCTGCCCGCGACCCCGACCAACATCGCCAACTACATCTCGACCCCCGCGCTGCTGACCGCGAACCCGAACCTGAACCTGAAGAACACCAGCACCGCCACCAATTCCCTCTCGGCCAATCCCTTCCGTCTCGACCCCGCCCAGGCCGCCACCAACGACCAGGACCACAACTACGGCCCTGAGCAGACGGCCTTTGACGGCGGCAAGATGGACCTCTTCCCGCTCTCCGTCGGCGTCGCCAACCAAGCGGTCCTTACCACCGCGACCAACGGCTCGGCCCTGCTGAACACGACCGCGCTGACCATGGGCTACTACGACGGCAACACCGTCACCGCGCTGTGGAACTACGCGCAGCACTATGCGATGAACGATCACTCCTTCGGCACCACCTTCGGGCCATCCACCCCCGGCGCGATCAACCTCATCTCCGGCCAGACCAACGGCGTCGTCAACCCGCTCAACGTCGCCTCGGCCACCATCGCCGACGGAGCCGGCGGCCTCACCGACATCAACGACGCCGACCCCACCGGCGACCTCTGCTCCTCTACCTCCGCCAACTTCAGCATGTCCGGCAAGAATATCGGCGACCTGCTCAACGCCGCCGGCATTACCTGGGGCTTCTTCGAGGGCGGCTTCAATCTCAGCACGACCAACGCCAACGGCACCACCGGATGCGCTCGCTCCACGGCAGCCGTCAACATTCCCCCAGTCATCCCCGCCGTGCCTCCCGCCACCAATAGCACGGTCAAGGCCGATTACATCCCGCACCACCAGCCCTTCCAGTACTACGCCTCGACCGCCAACCTGAACCACCTCCGCCCCACCGCCGCCATCGGAGCCTCCGACCAGGCCAATCACCAGTACGACATCAATGACTTCACCGCCGCCCTCGCCGCCGGCAGCATGCCTGCCGTCAGCTTCCTCAAAGCCCCCGGCTTTCAGGACGGCCACGCCGGCTACTCCGACCCCCTCGACGAGCAGACCTTCGTCGTCAACACCATCAACGCCATCGAGAAGTCCAGCTTCTGGCCCAGCACCGCCATCATCATCGCCTACGACGACTCCGACGGCTGGTACGACCACCTGACGGACTTCGTCAATGGCTCGGTGACGACCGCCGACGCGCTCACCGGCACCGGCGCTTGCGCCCCGTCCGCAGCACCCGCCGCCACGCTGCCCGGTCCGAACTCCAACGGCGCTCCCGTCCAGGGCCGCTGCGGCCACGGTCCACGCCTGCCGCTGCTGGTCATCTCCTCGTGGGCCAAGAAGAACTACGTCGACAACACACCCACGGATCAGTCCTCGATTACGCGCTTCATCGAAGACACCTTCCTCGGCGGCGCACGCATCGGCGGAGGCTCCTTCGACGCCACCGCAGGCACCCTCAACAACATGTTCAACTTCACCAACGGCGCCGTCGTCCCCAACCCCAACGTCGTCCAACTCAACCCAACCACCGGCGTCGTCACCAGCGGCAACTAGAGCAACATCACCTCGCTGTGCGACGCGGCTGCCTTGCTTTTGCTCTACGCCGCGGTTGACGCTGCCTTTGCTGTTACGCCGCTGTTGCCCTTGCCTTTGCTGTTGTCATCCCCGCAGGGGATCTGCTGTTTCCTTGCTTTCCTTGTTGTCCTACTCGAAAAGGATCAGCCGTTGCATCTCGGGCACAGGGTCATGAAATCGCTCCAGCTCTCGCCGATCAGTTTCACAAATCCGTCACAATCGACTTGTAGCATCGAAGGCACGCACACCAACCAGGGTGCGTGCTTCTTTCGCTCCGGAGAACCCTACCCCGTTGTCTGATCCAACCCACCCCAGCTCCTCCCGCCGCCGCTTCCTGCAACAAACCGCAGCCCTCTCCCTCCTCTACGGCGGACGCCATGCCTGGGCGCAGATGGACCACATGGCCGCCACGCACCCCGCGGGCCAAACCCCCAACGCCCGCATCCCCATGCTGCACGTCCTCGAGCTTCCCCCCTTCGTCGACGCCCTCCCCGTGCCCGCCCCCCTCGGCCAGCCCTCCCCCCGCAAGCTCCAGATCACCATGCGCGAGATCCACGCCAAGGTCCATCGCGACCTGCCCGCCACCCGCATGTGGAGCTACGGCCCCACCCCGCTCGCCCCCATCCTCGAAGCCCGCGCCGGCCGTGCCCTCCAGATCGAGTGGATCAACCGCCTCCCCACCCGGCACTTCCTTCCCATCGACCACTCCCTCCACGGCTGCGGACGCGACCTCCCCGACGTCCGCACCACCGCCCACCTCCACGGCGCCCGCGTTTCCTCCAAGTACGACGGCTATCCCACCGACTGGTTCGTTCCCGGCCAATCCCGCACCTGCCGCTATCCCCTCCGGCAGGACGCCGCCACCCTCTGGTACCACGATCACGCCATGGGTCTCAACCGCCTGAACACCTACGCCGGCATGATCGGCCTCTTCCTGCTCCGCGACCAGACCGAAGACACGCTCCGGCTCCCCAGCGGCCGGTACGAGATTCCGCTGATCCTCTACGACCGCAACTTCACCGCCGACGGCCAGCTCTTCTACGCCACCTCCGGCGACCCCGATCATCCCTGGATCCCCGAGTTCCCCGGCGACGGCATCCTCATCAACGGCAAGCTCCGCCCTTACTTCGAGGTCGAGCCGCGCCTCTACCGCTTCCGCGTCCTCAACGCCGCGAACAGCCGCTTCTTCGGCCTCTCGCTCGACAACAAACAGCCCCTCATCCAGATCGGCAGCGACCAGGGCCTCCTCTCCACCCCCGCCGCGCTCAGCTACCTCAACCTCGCCCCCGCCGAGCGCGCCGACCTCCTCCTCGACTTCACCCCGCTCGCCGGCCGCACCCTCCACCTCCGCACCGGAGCCCTCGACATCCTCCAGTTCCGCGTCGCGCCCTCACCCAGCCACAAATCCGGGTGCCCCGCGTCCGGACCTTCGGACGTGGGTTCTTCCTGTGCCACGACTCTCTCCGCTCTTCCCCAAATTCTCCGCCCCGTCCCCCGCATCCCGGAATCCGAAGCCGCCGTCACCCGCACCATCACCCTCAACGAGTACCAGGACAAGATCGGCAACCCCATGGTCATGCTCCTCAACAACAAGCACTGGCACGAGCCCGTCACCGAAACCCCAAAACTCAACACCACCGAGATCTGGGAGTTCGTCAACCTCACCGAAGACACCCACCCCATGCACCTCCATCTGGTGCGCATGCAGATCCTCGACCGCCGCGTCTTCGACACCTTCGCCTACCAGACCGACCCCCATCCGCGCTTTCGCGGCCCCGCCGAGCCGCCCGCCGCCAACGAGCTAGGCTGGAAGGACACCGTGCAATGCCCCGCCGGCATGGTCACCCGCGTCATCATGCGTTTCGAAGGCTACCCCGGCAAATACCTTTACCACTGCCACATCCTCGAACATGAAGCCAACGACATGATGCGGCCCTTTGAAGTGATTGCCTGAAGCAATGTCCTGCCGGACGGGCCCGCTTCGCGCGGAGCGGTCACTTCGAGACATGTATACCGGTCTGGGCAGGACGAGCAGCATAGGGCCTCCCGATGGTCGGCATACAGATCTCTCATCCCGACCAACGGGTAGACGCGTCACGAAGTGACTCCGGCAGGACATGAGAGGTCACCTGCGGCGCAGCAGAAATAATCCCAGCACAATCACCACCACCAGCCCCAACCCGCCCGGCCAGAGAAACGCCCCGCCATTGCTCGACACGCCCGCCACCAGACAGCCCGTCAGCATCGTCAGCGAGAAAAAACCCGCGGCGAACATACAAATCCACCGTACGATCGAGCGAAGCGGCCAAAGTCCATTCATCATTCTCTGCTCCAGGGAAGACGCAGGTTCAAACAGCCCGCGCGATCTAGACCGTTTTCATGTCAAGTGTGGGACCCATCTGGGTGCCCCATCCTAGCCGCGCTCTTTGCGGCTAGGGTGGGAGACCACGACTTTCCCCACCGTTCACACGCTGACTGAAAATGCTCCAGCACCTTCCATCCAACCGGTAGGATGCACGAATCTTCCTCCTGTCACAATCCGCCACGCGAACTGACGTAGACTAGCCCCTCAACCCGCTGGCATGATGACAAGCGAACGCGATACACCGATCCGATGACAACATGACAGACCCGCCGCAAACTTCCGACCTCGAGACCGGCGCTCCCAACCCCCTTCTCACCGAGCCCGAACTCGTCTCGCCCGATATCGCCCCGCCTTCTCCGGCCCGCCGTGCCGCCGCCGCCTTCATCTTTCTCACCGTCACCCTCGACATGCTTGCCCTCGGCATGATCGCCCCCGTCCTGCCGCGCCTGATCGAAGGCTTCCTCCACGGCGACACCTCCTCGGCCGCGAAGATGCTCGGCCTCTTCGGCACCGTCTTCGCCGGCATGCAGTTCTTCTTCTCCCCCATCCTCGGCTCGCTATCGGATCGTTTCGGCCGCCGCCCCGTCGTCCTGCTCTCGAACTTCGGCCTCGGCCTCGACTACCTCCTCATGGCCTGGGCCCCTGTCCTGGGCTGGCTCTTCCTCGGCCGCGTCATCTCCGGCCTCACCGCCTCCAGCATCCCCACCGCCATGGCCTACATGGCCGACGTCACCCCGCGCGAGCGCCGCGCCGCCGCCTTCGGCATGTTGAACGCCGCCTTCGGCATCGGCTTCGTCCTCGGCCCCGCGGTCGGCGGCCTGCTCGGCCAGGTCAACCCGCGCTTGCCCTTCTGGGTCGCCGGCGCCCTCTCGCTGATCAACGGACTCTACGGCCTCCTCGTCCTTCCCGAGTCGCTCTCGAAGGCGAGCCGCAGCCCCTTCTCCTGGAAGCGCGCCAACCCCGTCGGCTCCCTCAACATGCTCAATCACCGCGCCATGATCGCCATCGCCGGCGTCCTTCTCCTCGGCTACTTCGCCCAGCAGGTCCTCATGAACGTCTATGTCATCTACGACGACTATCGCTACCACTGGACCGACCGCACGGTGGGCCTCTCGCTCGCCGCGGTCGGCGTCTTCACGGTCATCTACGGCGCGCTCCTCATCAAACCCGTTATCGCCAGATTGGGCGAGCGCGGCGCGATGACCATAGGCCTCATCGGCGGAGCTCTCGGCTACTCCATGATCGGCTTCTCCAAAACCGGCCTCCTGCTATGGCTCGGCATCCCCGTCCTCAATCTCATGTCCTTCACCTGGCCCTCCGCCCAGAGCATCCTCTCGCAGAAGACCAGCCCCTCCGAACAGGGCCAGCTCCAGGGAGCCATCAACAGCCTGCGCGGCATCGCCGGCCTCGTCGGCCCCGTCTTCTTCACCTGGATCTTCAGCAAATCCATCGGCTCCCACGCCCTCGTCCACTCACCCGGCACACCCTTCTTCGCCGCCGCCGCCATGCTCCTCGCCGCCCTCGCCCTGGCTCAATTCTCAGCCCAGCGCACCGCCGCAAACGCGAATCCCGCAAGCTGACCTCTCATTCGCGTTTGCCTTGGCTGTTGCCCTTGCCTCGTCTTTGCTCTTCTTGTTGTCATCCTCGAAGAGGATCTGCTGTTGCTTTTGCTGCAGCCCACGAAACCGCAAGCCCGAGAAGAGAGCAGTCTCGTGTGCCGTCTCCCGCCGCATCGCCAGATCGCAGAGAATCTCCCCTACGACCGACGAAAACTTGAATCCATGCCCGGAGAATCCCCCAGCCACGCTCACCTGCGGATACTCCGGGTGCAGGTCAAGGAAGAAGTGTTCATCAGGCGTCATCGTGTACATGCACGTCGCAGCGTGCGAAATCTCGCCATTGAGCGCGGGAATCCTCGACGCCACAGCGGACCGGATCGCCACTTCATCCCCCGCGCGAACCGCCCGGTCGATGCTCGAAGGAGTGCACACCTCCCCTCCCGAATGGATCGCCACCTTCGGATCACCAGCCTCGCTCGTTCGCGGAAACCCGTAGAACAATGGTGCGCCCTCAGGCTGCCAAAGAAAGATCGGAAAGACTTCAGCATCAAACGCGGGCGACTCTCGAAGTGGCTTGAGCCAGAACATCACCCTGCGTGAGACCTCGACGGGCATCGACACGCCGGGCACCATCTCCGCAAACCACGGCCCCGCACAGATCACCAACGATCGCGCATGGTACGTCTGCCTTGCCGTAGTAACGCTCACTCCCTCGCCCAGATGAGAAGCGGTCCATGAAAGCACAGGCTCTTCAAAGCGAAGCTGCGCGCCGTGCCTCGACGCGCCGCCTAGAAACTGCCGGACACACTCCTCGGGATCATGATAGCCTGCCCGCGCTTCATAGAACGCGACCTCGTCGTCCGCCAGCACAAACTGTGGAAGACGCCGCCGCATCTCTTCGCGATCGAACAGTTCGTGCGGAAGCGCATGCTCCTCCGCGCTTCTCAGGCAGCCGGCGACAAGCGTTCCGTACCGCGGTCCGATCGCAACCCCGCCCGTGATGCGCAACAGCCGCGCGCCGCTCTCCTGCTGCAACTGGTCCCAAAGCTCATACGCTCTAAGTACCAGAGGAACATACGCAGGGTCTTCGAAATAAGACTGCCGGATAATGCGCGACTCCCCATGCGACGATCCGCGATCGTGAGCGGGCGTGAAAGCTTCGAAGCCCAGCACCCTCACACCTCGCCGGGCGAGCTGGTATGCCGCGGCACTGCCCATCGCGCCAAGGCCCACGACGATCGTATCGAACCCACCCTTCACTCTCTTCCTCCCTCGTGCCAGGTCAAACATCGTGATACCTGCCTGCACTCATCTTCCTTATTGTTATCTCCAAGGAGGATCTGCGATAGGTCCTGTTTGGTAGAAGTCAGATGAACCGCCTTGGCGCGGCAGCTCAGACTGGAGCAGGCGCGGCCCACACAAGACCACGGCGAACGAGCCTCCCGTGCCCGTTCGCCGCATCCCGACAACCCAAGGTAGTAACACGGAATCAGTGCTGCAGCACAATCCGCGTTCCCGTCGCCGCGGCGCAGCCGGACCCCAGCAGCGCTCCCGCTGGACTGTAAAACTTCACCGCAGCCGAGGTCGTCTTCAGTGTGTCCTCCCCCGTCAATTCGATCCCCTGGGTGATCGTCTGCGTCCGCGTCAGAGCCCCGTTGACGGTGATGAAAGCCGTCGTCGTCGCCTCATAGTTGGCGCCGCCCGTATGCTTCCACACCCCATGCCCAGGCCCGCGCACTGCGGGGAAGAACATTGGGTTCGAGGTCGTCTCAAGCACCGTCCCGCCACGAGCGAACGTCAGCAGGGAAAAGAACGGCGCTCCGATCGGAGTGCCCAACGTGCAATCCTGAAGCGCGATCTGAAACGTCCAGCTCCCCTCCAGCCGCTGCCCCTGCTCGTCTTCATCCGGCCACGAGGCCGCCCGCGCCGAAGCCATTCCAAACATCACCAACAACGCCGCCACAGCCAGGCTCTTCCAATACTTTTTCATGATGCTTCCTCCTCTTAGGTCTCATTTGCTCGAACTCGTTCGGGCATGGCCTATACTCACCTCAGCCGAACCTCAACGTCCTTAGCCCGCGCTGAAGCTTTCTGAAATCTTCTGAAAGCGAGAGCCTTCCGCAACTCTCGGAGAGTCGAGTCTTGAGCGAAGCCCAGCCCCACATATACGAGTTCGGCGACTTCCGCATCGACCCAGGCAGGCGCGTCCTCGTTCGCCTCCGCGACCAGATTCCCCTCACTCCGAAGGTCTTCGACACGCTCGTCCTGCTCGTCGCCAATCACGGCCAGGTGCTCGACAAAAAGCATTTGATGAACACCATTTGGCCCGACACCGCAGTCGAAGAAAACAACCTCAACCAAAACATCTCCACGCTGCGGCGCGTCTTCGGCGAGACCCGTGGCGAGAATCGCTACATCGCCACCATCCCCGGCAAGGGCTACTGCTTCACCGCCGAGGTCCGCACCACCGCCTCTCCCGACCCTGAAGCGGCTTTGACTCACGTAACAATCGGTGTGCTCCCCTTCGAGAACCTCGGTGCCGGACCCGATCGCGAGTACCTCGCCGACGGCCTCACCGAAGAGACCATCGCCACCATCGGCCAGATCGATCCCGCTCACTTCAGCGTCATCGGCCGCACCTCCGTGATGTCCTACAAGCGCACCTCGAAGACGCTCGCCGAGATCGGCCGCGAACTCGACGCCTCTTACCTCATCGAAAGCTCGCTCCGCGCCGAAGGCGACCGTCTCCGCATCACCTCCAAGCTCATCCGCGTGCGCGACCAGCTCCAGATCTGGTCCGCCTCCTACGACAGCGAACCCGCAAGCCTGCTCACCTTCCAGCGCGAGCTCGGCGCCGCCATCGCAGAGCAGGTCCGCCTGCGCCTCTCGCCCGCCCGGCTGCAGGCCCTTGCCAATCGCCAGACACAAAATCCGGAGGCCTACGATCTCTATCTCCGCGGCCGCTTCTTCTGGAATCAGTTCACCCCGCTCACCACCCGCCGGGCCATCGAATACTTCACCCGCGCCACCGATATCGACCCCGGCTACGCGCTCGCCTGGTCCGGCCTCACCGATGCCTTCTGCTCCAGCCCCGTCACCGGCGACACCGCGCCTCTCCTCGTCCTCCCGCGCGCGCAAGCCGCCGCCGCCGCAGCCGTCCGCTCCGAACCCGAGCTGGCCGAAGCCCAGACCTCGCTCGGCTTCTTCCAGTTCTGGCTGGGTTGGGATTGGCTCGCCGCGGAGCAGGCCTACCGCAAAGCCATCGCCGCCGATCCCAACTATGCCTTTGCCCACCGCATGCTCGGCATCCTGCTCTCGCACCTGTGCCGCCACGAGGAAGCTGCCGCCTCCATTCGCCGTGCCCGCGAGCTCGATCCTTTGAGCGCCATGAACCGCGCGCTCTCCTCGCAGGTCGCCTTCGCAGCCCGCGACCTGCCCAACGCCATTCTCTTCGCGCGCGAGGCCATCCTCCTCGACCCCGAGTTCTGGATCGGCCACTTCCAGCTCGCCCAGGCCTACGTTCACCTCGAGCAGCACGATCTCGCGTTAGAGTCTCTCCATCAAGCCAACAGATGCAGCGCCGGCAACTCCAAGGCGCTCTCCCTGCGCGGCTATCTTCTCGCCAGCACAGGACGCACGCGCGAAGCCAAGGAGATTCTCCACACCCTCGACGCCGTCTCGCAGCAGGGCGTAGCCCGTTTCGTCCCACCCTACGCCCAGGCTCTCATCCACATGGGCCTCGGCGACCCCAGCTCCGCTCTCGAAGCCCTCGATCGAGCCGCCGCGGAACACGACGTCCACCTGGTCTTCCTCACCATGGATCCCAAGTGGGACACGCTCCGGCCCGAGCCCCGCTTTCAGACACTCCTCCAGCGCTTCGAAAAAGCCTAGGGAATCTCTGACCAAGTGCTGTTGCTGTCATTCTGAGCGGCAGCGAAGAACCCCGACGAATTCCATACAACTAGAGCATTTTCATGTCAATTGCTACTGAATGATGGGTGCCCCATCCTGGCCGCGCTCTTTGCGGCCAGGGTGGGAGACCACGACTCTTTCCCAACCGAAACACTCGTATCGAAAATGCTCTGCCCACCTTCTCCCATGCCTGCCACTCACACGATCAAGTTGACTCAGTTACTTGATCAGATGTTTCCTCTTTCCTCTGCCCCGCTCCTACGGCCCCATGCTCGCGGGCGTGCAGCTGTTGTACCCCAGCGTCTGGTCCGACGCCGGAGTCGGCGGAGCCGGCGGAGTCGACCACGGAATCGCCGAGAAGTCAAAGAACTCCAGCAGATTCGGTTGCGCCTGATCCCGCGCCGTCAAATGCGCCGAAGGCCCGATAAACCGATTCTCCACAAACTTTAGAATCGCCGTATGGTCCATCGGGGTGTGCGACACATAGTGCTTCCGCGCAAACGGCGACACGATGATGTTCGGCACCCGGAAGCCAAGCTGCGCCGCAAATCCCTGCTGCGCCGCTGCGTCCGTCGCATGCGCCCCGGGATCGCTCCCCGCCAGATCGCAATGCGCCGTCGCCGCGCCCCCCGCCGGCAGACACGGCTTGTACCCATCGGGATTCACCGCAATCTGCGAGATATCCGGAATCGTCCCCAGCGACGCATCCGTATTCTGGTTCGAGTGGCCCGGCACCGGCGGCACATGATCGTACGGCCCGCCGCCCTCGTCGTAGCTCAGGAAGAACACCGAGCTCCCCCACTCCGGGCTCACCATCAGCTTGTCGATGATATTCGCCACCTGCGCCTGCCCCGCCAGCACCGACTGTCCCGACCCCGGATGCTCGTCATTGTTCCCATAGCCCGCCTCGATGAACGCGAAGCTCGGCAGCGTTCCGTTGGTCAAGTCGGTGAAGTACGTCGCCAGCGGCGCGATATGAGCCGTGTCGATGCAGAAGGAGTTCGACGTATCCCCCACCACGCTCGACTCCTGCAGCGGCGCCCGGCAGGCAGCGTGGCTTAGATTCGAATAGAGATACTTTCCCGACCCGCTGATCGCGTTGAAGTTCGTTGCCGGATATTGCGCCGCGCCGCCCCCGCACTCATCCGCGTGCAGGCAGTTGCCGTCCGTCACGCTGTAGTAGACCTTCCACGACACATTCGCCTGCTCCAGCTCATCGAAGATCGTCGAAATCCCAACCTGCCCCAGGTGATCGTCGTTGCCCGGATCGCGCACCAGACCCTGCGTCGTGCCTCCCGTAAACGTCGCAATCCGGTTGTCGATGCTCTTGCTCGATACCGGCGAGAACCACCGGTCCGACACCGCAAACTGCGACGCCATGTAGTAGTAGTAGTTCAGCACGCCCTGGTCGTAATACCCCATCGAGCGCACACCGGCCATGTCGGTGAAGTTTCCGCCGCACGTGTTGCCCCCGCTCGCCGTGCAGCTCTTGGCGAAGCCCTCGGCCGTATGCACAAACCCGTCCATCAAAATCGACCGCGTGGGGCTGAAGTTAAACCGGCTGACATCGCCATAGCTCTCCAGCCACGCCGAGGTCATATCGTCGACGCACGTGCTCTTCAACTTGAACAGCGGATGCGATCCTCCGGCATCGTCCGAGTTGCTGATCTTCCCTAGCTTGTCGTCGATCCCGTCCACGTTATACGTCTTGCCGTCTTCGCCGATATTCCAGCCGTTCGACTGGCGATAGGGATTCAGCATGCCGAAATAATTATCGAAGCTGTGGTTCTCCTGCAGCATGAAGATCACATGATCGATCGCCTGCGTGCTGCTCGCCGGAACCACCGTCACCGTCGAGTTCGCCGAGGCATTGCCCTGCGCTCCGGTCGCGTTCGCCGTGTACGTCGTCGTCGTCGACGGGCTCACCACCTGGGTTCCCCCGGTCGTTGCCAGCGTATAGCTGCTGCCGTCGTTCCCACTGATCGTCACCGCCGTCGCATTCGCCGCACTTACGCTCAAGGTCGACGTGCTTCCCGCAGTAATCGACATCGGAGACGCCGTCATGCTCACCGTCGTCGTCCCGCCCGCCGGCGCCACCGTCACCGTCGCGCTCGCCGTCGCATTGGCCTGCGCCCCGGTTGCATGCGCCGTATACGTCGTCGTCGCCGCCGGGTGCACCGCCTGTGTTCCTCCAGTAGTCGCCAGCGTATAGCTGCTGCCATCGCTCCCGCTCACCGTCACCGCCGTCGCATTGGCCGCACTCACGCTCAAGGTCGACGAGCCTCCCGCCGTAATCGAAGTCGGAGACGCCGTCATGTTCACCGTCGTCGCTCCCGCAGGCACGACCGTCACCGTTGCGTTCGCTGTCGCATTGCCCTGCGCCCCGGTCGCATGCGCCGTGTACGTCGTCGTCGCCGCCGGATGCACCGCCTGGGTTCCGCCCGAGGTTGAAAGCGTATAGCTGCTGCCGTCGCTCCCGCTCACCGTCACCGCCGTCGCATTCGCCGCACTCACGCTCAAGGTCGACGTGCCTCCCGCCGTAATCGAGGTCGGGCTCGCCGTCATGCTCACCGTCGTCGCCGCCGAACCCGCCTGCACGGTAAGCGTCAGCGAGCTCGTCAGCGACCCGCCGCAGTTATCCCACTCCTGCACCACCACATGCTGCACCCCGGAGCTCAGCGCCAGCTGCGTGTTCAGCGCCGCTCCATTCACCTTGTACTTCAGCACGTTGTTGTCGTAGATGCCCATCGCCGCAACGCCCTTGGAACACGAGGCCGCGCCCGCGGTCGCAGCAAACATCACCGGCGAGCTCACCGTGCTGTTATTGGCAGGCGAGGTCACCACCACGCCGTTGGTACTGCCGCCTCCGCCGCCGCCCGCTGCCGCCACCGTGATCGCGATCGGCGTCGCGGTCGAGCCGCCGCACCCATCCCATTCCTGGACCACCGTGTTGTACGTGCCCGCGCTCAACGCCAGGCTGGTGTTCAGGCTGCTTCCGTTCCCCACGTACTTCCGCACGTTGTTGACATAAATCCCCATCGCCGACACGCCCTTCGCGCAGGTCGTCGTCGCCGTCGCCGCATACGTCACCGGCGAACTCACCGTCGCGCCATTGGCTGGACTGCTTACCGAGACATTCGCAAACGCTGGAGGCACAAGTGCCACGGCTGCAAAGACGAGGGGGAAAAGAAATTTCATGAAATTGCACCTGTGTGAGAGTTCGGGGACCCTTCTATCGCAGGTAATAAGCAAGCCAAGGACCAATCCGCGCAGATGCGGCGAAGACCCTCCTCTCCTCCCTCGATCCACCCCCCATCGCACCGCTCTAAACTCACCTCAAGGCCCCAAACCCACTAACCCACGCACATTTCCCCCGGCGTAATTGCGCCAAATGAACGCCGCCTTTCCCGTCCCCGTCGTGTTTTGAGCCAGAAACTCCCCTTCCCCCGATCGCAGTTCAACGCGAAGCTGCAAAGCCATGCATTTGTTTGAGAAATCCCTTGCTTTCCTGTTCCACCACCCGCTCACCCGCTGCAGCCGCCGCGCCATCGTCCCGAACTCGCCCGCCGCCCCGCGTCTCGGTATACTCGCTCCCACCGCGCCGCGACCCTCCCGCCGCGTAGCCTAATTAACCGCGGAGCCTAAATTAACAAGGAGCCAGCCATGTCCACGCCCGCAACCGCCGCCGCAACCACACCCGCAGCCAGCCCCAAGTCCTCCCGCGAAGTACGCCTCCGCAGCCGCCCCGCCGGAGTCCCCACCCCGGATAACTTCTCCTTCGCCACCGTCGACCTCCTCCCGCCCGGCCCCGGCGAGGTTCAGGTGCGCAACACCTGCATGTCGGTCGACCCCTACATGCGCGGCCGCATGGAGGACCGTCCCAGCTATGTGCCGCCCTTCCAGATCGGCAAACCCCTCGACGGAGCCGCGGTCGGCGAGGTCCTCCTCTCGAACGATGACCGCTTCAAGCCCGGCGACCAGGTGTTCTCCATCTTCGGCTGGCGCGAAGCCTTCAACGCTCCCGCCGCCGCCGTGCGCCCCATCGACACCTCGCTCCTCCCCGCCAACGCCTACTTGGGCGTCGCCGGCGTCACCGGCCTCACCGCCTACGTAGGCCTCCTCCACATCGCCAAGATCAAAGCCGGCGAGGTCCTCTTCGTCTCCGCCGCCGCCGGTGCCACCGGATCCACCGTCTGCCAGATCGCCAAGGCCGTCGGCGCCACCGTCATCGGCTCGGCCGGCGGCGAAGCGAAATGCCGCTACCTCCGCGAGATCGGCGTCGACCGCACCATCGACTATAAGGCCATCCCCAAGCTCACCGCGGCCCTCGCTGAAGCCGCCCCCAAGGGCATCGACGTCTACTTCGACAACGTCGGCGGCGAACACCTTGAGGCCGCCCTCGCCATCGCCAAAAATTATGCCCGCTTCGCCCTCTGCGGCATGATCGCCGGCTACAACGACCACATCCCCGGCCCTTCCAATCTCGCCAACGCGGTCGGCAAGCGCCTCACCCTCCAGGGCTTCATCGTCTCCGACCACTTCGACCTCCTGCCCCGCTTCATCGCGGATATCGGAGGCTGGATCCAGTCCGGCAAACTCACCTGGCGAGAGACCATCGTCGAAGGCCTCGACCAGGCCCCCACCGCCTTCGCCAACCTCTTCCGCGGCGAAAACATCGGCAAAATGCTCGTCAGACTCTAAGAAGCTGTTTAAAAAATTAAAGGATCGGATCTAATCGCCGGACTCGGAAGAGAAGAGCAAAGGCGAAATGCGGGGATTTCTCCACTCCGCCGCGCGATGAAGCCACGCGGCTCCGGTCGAAATGACGGCTCTCCGGGAGTTCTTAGACAGGTTCTAACTGCCCGGGCTCTAACGGCGCGGGCCAGCGATTCAGACCGTATACTCGCCCCCATGGACGCCGAACGCCTCCGCGCCTTCCTTCTCACCCTGCCACACGTCCTCGAGACTGAGCAGTGGGGCGGGCTTGTCTTCTGGGTCGGCGACAAGGCCATCGGCGGC
The DNA here is from genome assembly GCA_965277545.1 of Edaphobacter sp. Taxonomy (GTDB): domain Bacteria; phylum Acidobacteriota; class Terriglobia; order Terriglobales; family Acidobacteriaceae; genus Edaphobacter. Next base: position 1,479,173 of record OZ255826.1, on the reverse strand, counting down.
AAGATGTTCGTCATGCTCCCGCTCGACCGCGACGGCGCCCGCGTCCTCTCCTACCCCGCCGGCCCCGAGCGCTACGCCGCGCTGCTCGAGCGCGAAGGCATCTTCCCCGCACCCTACGTTGCCCGGCTGCACTGGGTCGCTGTCGAACGCTGGACCGTCTTCCGCGCCTCCGAGTGGCAGCAGGAACTTCTCGCCGCCCATGCCCTTACCCTGGCCAAGCTCCCGCCCCGCACCCTCGCCACCCTTGCCCTGCCTCCCCTCCAGCAAAGACGCCTCATCGCCGAACGCAGAAAACTCCTCGCCGCCAGGCAAGCCTCGCGAAGCTGAAGAAATTTTGAATACGTGCAGACTGATCGCGGGAAGAAGCTCGGAATGAGCGAGCCCCGGGGGGACCCCAGCCTCTGCCTCAGCCATCAATATCGAAGCAGGTTAGGGGCGAAGATCCCCCGGAACGCAGGCCAATATGCGTAGATCAGGAAGATCTCCACCAGCGTGCACACCAGCCCCGGTACGATCCCCTGCGGAGCAAGCGTCAGATGGAACAGCAGAATGTTCACGAGGATTGGCCCCAGCAGCACCAGCGCCACTGGAACATAGCGCCCGACCAGCAGCAGAAGACCCGCGACCACGTACAGGACGCCGTAGAACAGAAACCAGCCGTGCTTGAACATCAGCATGCCCAGTGTGCCCGCATCCCCCGGATTCGGCGGCTCGGGAATGAAGTGGAAGAACAGATTCAGCCCGAACACCAGGAACACGAGTCCAAGCAGCACGCGCGCGATAAGGACGGCGATCTTCATAGGCAGACACTCTCCTTGCAGGGCATAGGTAAGCGGTGCGTGTGGACTGAATTCTCAAGAACTTGGCGGCTTGCGTCAAGCGGTTTGATTCCAGTAGCGTCGGAGAAGATGCAGAATCCGAAGATGCAGCAAACTCAGCAGCCCGGCGTCACCCTGTCGCTCGCCGGTAAAGTCGCTCTCATCACCGGAGGCTCCCGCGGCATCGGAGCCGCCACCGTACGCCTCTTCCGCCAGGCCGGCGCCAGAGTCGTGTTCAACTACCGCTCCGCCGCCGCCCAGGCCGAGTCGCTCGCGGCTGAGTGCGGCGCCCCCGACCTCTGCCGCGCCATTCACCAGCCGCTCGCCACCCCCGAAGACGGCGAAGCTCTGGTCGCCGCTGCCGTGCAGGCCTTCGGACGCCTCGACTGCGCCATCCTCAACCACGGCATCTGGCCCACCCATGATGCGCCCATCGCCCAGCTCACCACCAGTCAGTGGCGCACCACCATGGCCACCAACCTCGACAGCGTCTTCGGCGTCGTTCGCGCCGCCGTCGCCCAGATGCTTGCGCAGCCGCCGAACGCCACCGCGCCGGGCCAGGCCGCCGGCGCAAGGGGCCATGCTTCGTCCGCGAGCAGCGACAGCAGTGCCGCTTCCGTCCACAGCGCCACTGCCAGCGACCACAGCACAAGCGCCCGCGGCCATATCGTCCTAGTCAGCTCCACCGCAGGCCAGCGCGGCGAAGCCTTCCACGCCGACTACGCCGCCACCAAAGGAGCCCTCATCTCCCTGACCAAGAGCCTCTCCTCCGAGCTCATCGGCCAGGGCATCTACTGCAACTGCGTTGCTCCCGGCTGGGTCGCGACCGACGCCACCACCGAAGTCCTCAACCAACCCGAAACCGCCGCCAAACTGCTCTCGCTCATCCCCCTCGGCCGCCCCGCCGCACCGGAGGAGATCGCCGCCCCCATCCTCTTCCTCTGCACCCCCTACGCCGGCTTCATCTCCGGCGAAATCTTCAACGTCAACGGCGGCGCCGTCCTGACCGGCTAGAAAAAACGCCATTGTCTCAGCTATTGCCCTTGCCGTTGCTGCTGCTCTTGCTGTTGCTGTTGTCCTTGCCTTTCTGGTTGTCATCCCCGCAGGGGATCTGCTGTTGCACTTGCCTTTCTGGTTGTCATCCCCGCAGGGGATCTGCTGTTGCACTTGCCTTTCTGGTTGTCATCCTCGAAGAGGATCTGCTGTTGTGGTTGCTTTGCTGTCGCACCTGCTTTTGGGATAGAGCGGGGCTTCAGCCGCGTCTCACTCTCGGCGGTAACGCCTCTACCGCTCTGCCGAAGGCCGGAGCGAAGCGACTGAATATTGCCTTTGCTCTTTCCATTCATCTCCCAGGACATCCGCTGCCGCCGCTCAACCCGATACACTCACCCAGGAATCGCTCCAAACCAAAACCCATGAAGCCTCTCCTCCTCATCCTCACGCTCGCCTCCACCCTCAACCTCTGGCCTCAGGCCAGCGAGATCCCCAGCGCCGCCCCCACCCGGGCCGCGGGCGAAACCCAGGAGCAGCGCGGACGCAAGCTCCTCGAGCAATGCCTCGAAGCCCTCGGCGGCGACGCCTGGCTCAACCGCAAAAACCTCCAGACCTACGGCCGCGGCAGCCGAGCCTTCCGCGGCACCCCGGCCGGCCTCATCTCTGACTTCACCTCCACCTACCGCTTCGCCGACGCCACCCACCCCGATGCCGAGCGCATCGGCTTCATCACCGACAAGAGCATGATCCTCCCCGGGAAAAAAATCGACGTCGTCCACATCTTCACCGACGGCCACGGCTACGAGATCACCTACAAGGGCAAGGTCGAGCTGCCCAAGGACCAGGTCGACGAGTACTTCCGCCGCCAGGCCCACTCCGTCGAAGCCATCTTCCACACCTGGCTCAAGGCTCCGGGCGTCATCGTCCTCGCCGAGGGCACCAGCATGGTCGAGCGCCGTCTCGCCGACAAGGTCACCATCCTCAGCGACAACAACGACGCCGTCACCCTCGAGCTCGACTCCGCCACCCACCTGCCCCTGCGCCGCACCTTCCAGTGGCGCAACGAACAGTTCAAAGACTTCGACCACGAAGAAGAAGAGTACGCCGACTACCACCCCGTCCAGGGACTCCAAACCGCCTACAACATCACCAGTTATCTCGACGGCGACATCCACACGGAGACCTTTCGCACCAGGATCGCCTACGACGTCGACCTGCCGCCCGACTATTTCAATGCTGAAATCCTGGTGAAGAAAAAGAAGTAGTCCTGCCGGACGGGCCCGCTACGCGCGGGGGGGGTCACTTCGTGACGCGTATACCCCTTCGGGTGGCCCTCCCGTTGGTCGGAAGGAGAAATCTTCGCGCCGACCAGCGGAAGGCCCTATGCTGCTACTAGCGCCCAGACCGGTACACGCGCCACGAAGTGGCCGCCGTCCGCGTAGGACGCCCGTCCGGCAGGACAAGAGGTTCCAAATGAAATTCGCCAACATCCTCGAAACCATCGGCAACACGCCCGTCGTCCGCATCAACAAACTCGCTCCGCCCGACATCGACCTCTACGTCAAGGTCGAAGCCTTCAATCCCCTCGGCTCCGTCAAAGACCGCCTCGCCCTCGGCGTCATCGAAGACGCCGAACGCACCGGCGCGCTCAAACCCGGCCAGACCGTCATCGAAGCCACCAGCGGCAATACCGGCATCGGCCTCGCCATGGTCTGCGCGCAGAAGGGCTATCCGCTCGTCGTCACCCTCAGCGAGACCTTCTCGGTCGAGCGCCGCAAGCTCATGCGCTTCCTCGGTGCCAAAATCGTCCTTACCCCCGCTGCCGAGCGCGGCACCGGCATGGTCAAGAAAGCCAACGAGCTCGCCGAAAAACACGGCTGGTTCCGCACCCGCCAGTTCGACAACGAAGCCAACGCCCAAATGCACTCCCGCACCACCGCGCAGGAAATCCTTCGCGACTTCGAAGGCGGCCCGCTTGACTTCTGGGTCACCGGCTTCGGCACCGGCGGCACCCTCAAAGGCGTAGGCCGCGTCCTCCGCGACAAACGCCCCGAGACCAAGATCATCGTCTGCGAACCCGACGCGGCTCCCATGCTCGCCAGCGGCCTAGCCCAGCCGCGCAATCCGGACCGCTCCCCCTCCGCCAGCCACCCGGCATGGACCCCCCACCCCCAGCAGGGCTGGAGCCCCGACTTCATCTCCGGCCTCCTGCAGGACGCCGTCGACGCAAAATATATCGACGAAGTCCTCACCATCTCAAACGCCGACGCCTACCGCACCAGCCGCGAACTCGCCACCCGAGAAGGCATCTTCGTCGGCATCACCTCCGGCGCCACCTTCGCCGGAGCCCTCCGCATCGCCGCCAAAGCCCCCAAGAACTCCACCATCCTCTGCATGCTCCCCGACACCGGCGAGCGCTATCTCACCACGCCCCTCTTCGCCGACATCTCCATCGACATGACCCCCGAAGAACTAGAAATCTCCCGCTCCACCCCAAGCGCCCAGCTCCCGACCCCCACCGCCGCCTGACGTTGCCGTTGCCCTTGCCTTTCTGGTTGTCATCCCCGAAGGGGATCTGCTGTTGTTCTTGCCTCACCCCTGCCCCACCGGAAACGGATTCCGCTCCGCAAACTGCGCCTGATGCCAATACGGATACGCAAGCGGCACCCGGCTCGCCTCATCGAGCCTCGCCACCTGCTCCGGTGTCAGCTTCCATCCCACCGCGCCCAGGTTCGCCTTCAACTGCTCCTCATTCCGCGCCCCAATCACCAGCGTCGAAACCGTCGGCCGCCGCAGCAGCCAGTTGAGCGCAATCTGCGGAACCGTCTTGCCCGTCTCCTTCGCCACCTCGTCGATCGCCTCCACCACCTTGTACAGGTACTCCTCCGGCACCTGCGGCCCGCTATCCGCCACCACCTTCGAGTTCAACCGGCTCTGCTTCGGAATCCCTGTCTCCCGACGGATCTTCCCCGTCAGCCGCCCCCATCCCAGCGGCGACCATACCAGCGCCCCGACGCCCTCCGCCTCCGCCAGCGGCATCAACTCCCACTCATAGTCCCGCCCCACCAGCGAGTAGTACACCTGGTGGCCCACATACTTCGCCCACCCATACCGCTCGCTCACGCTCAGCGACTTCATCAAATGCCACCCGGAAAAGTTCGAACACGCGATATACCGCACCTTCCCGTCGCGCACCATCTTGTCGAGCGTGCTCAGCGTCTCGTCCACCGGCGTCGATCCGTCGAACGCATGCATGTGGTACACATCCACATGGTCCGTTCCCAGCCGCTTCAGGCTCCCCTCGAGCGCCTGCATCAGGTGATACCGGCTCGATCCCACGTTGTTCGGTCCCTCGCCGAACCGGAACGTCGCCTTGGTCGAGATCAGCACATCCTCGCGCTTATGCTGCGCCAGTGCCTTGCCTAACGCCGTCTCGCTTCCTCCATTCGAATACACATCGGCCGTATCGAAGAAGTTCAGCCCCGCCTCCATGCAGGTGTTAACGATGCGATTCGCCTCGTCCTGCGTCGTCTCGCCCCACGCCTTGAAGAACTCATTGTTCGCGCCCAGCGTCCCCGCCCCGAAGCAAAGCTCCGGCACCTTCAATCCCGACCTGCCCAGCAGCCTGTATTCCATGAACACTCAGATGCCTGCTACGAACCGAAAGTGTCTTGCCTGAGGAGCCGCAGGCTTCTAAGAAGCTGTTTTAAAAACTAAAGGATCGGACCTATCGCTGGAATTGGAAGAGAAGAGAAGAGCAAAGACGAAATGCGGGGATTTCTCCACTCCGCCGCGCGATAAAGCCACGCGGCTCCGTTCGAAATGACGACTCTCTGGGAGTTCTTAGACAGCTTCTAAACCGCCCGCCCCGCGCTGAACCCCGAGGCCCACGCCCACTGGAAGTTGTAGCCCCCAAGCCATCCGGTGACGTCGACCACCTCGCCCACAAAAAAGAGGCCCGGAACCTTGCGGCTCTCCATCGTCTTTGCGTCGAGCTCCGCCGTATCCACGCCTCCCACGGTGACTTCGGCTTTGCCATAGCCCTCCGTTCCCGACGGCGTGATCGTCCAGTGGTGAAGCTGCTTCTCGATGGCGGCGAGAGAGGTGTTGGTCCAGTTCGGCGGCGGATGCAGCGTCATCCAGCGCTCGGCCATGCGTCCCGGCAGCGCGGCGCGCAGCGCCTGCACCGCGGCGGTCTCATCGCGCCGGGCATTCCGCTCGCGCAGAGATACCATCGGGTCTGCTTCAGGTGCCAGGTCGAACGCGACGGACGCGCCCGGCTGCAGGTACGAAGAGACCTGCAATGCGGCTGGACCGCTCAAGCCGCGATGAGTAATCAGCAGCTTCTCCCGAAAACGTGCGGCCTTTCTCCGTTCACCGGCCGCCACTTCGACCTCCATCGAGACGCCCGCAAGATCGCACCATCGCTCCCGGTCTGCGGCCGTGAACGTGAGAGGAACCAATCCCGGCCTGCACTCGAGGACGCGCAGACCGAACTGCCTGGCGACCTCGTAGCCGAAGCCGGTCGCGCCCAGCTTCGGAATCGACAGACCGCCGGTCGCAATCACCATCGAGTCTGCATGAATGGTGGAGGTCGCGGTCTCGAGCCGAAACCGCGCCTCACGAACGACCGAGAGTATCCGCGTATCCAGCAGCACGAGGACTCCCGCCGCAGCGCACTCCCTTTCGAGCATCGTGACCACCTCGTGCGCCGAGCGGTCGCAGAAGAGCTGGCCAAGCGTCTTCTCGTGATACGCGATCCCGTGCCGCTCGACCATCGCGACCATGTCCTCCGGCGTAAACCGAGCGAGCGCCGACTTGGCAAAATGAGGATTCGCGGACAGAAAGTTTTCCGCACGGCAGTGCAGGTGGGTGAAGTTGCACCGGCCGCCGCCCGAGATGAGAATCTTCTTGCCCGCGCGCTCGGCATGGTCGAGCAGCAGCACCCGGCGGCCACGGCGGCCGGCCTCAAGCGCGCACATCATCCCCGCCGCTCCGGCGCCGATGACCACCACATCAAACCTCTGCATCCCTTCCACCGGCACTCCAGGCTCCGCCTCCATGATGACATCTTGTCTGCGCGCCCGTCCGGCAGACCATGGCCTTTGTGCGACGACCTTTGTGCGACCATGAACTTATGTTGAGAAAGATGGAAGAGCGTGAGCCCAAGATGGTTGCGGCCCAGGCATACGGGCCGGCCGCGGCCATCACGCGCCGCGCGGCGGACCGGCTGCGCGCGGGCCATCTGTGGGTATACCGGACAGACGTGGAGTCACTGATTCCGGGGACCGGTTCCGCGGAGATCGCCGGAGGCTCACTCGTCACCGTGATCGACGGCCGCGGTATTCCGCTGGGTTCCGGCCTCTACAGCGCAGCCTCGCAGATTGCGGTACGCATGGTCTCGGCGGAGGCTGCGATGACGCGGGCCGCGTATCTCGATCAGGTGCGGCAGCGCGTTGCGGCAGCGCTGGCGCTGCGTGAGGGGCTGGCTCCCGAATCGATGGAAGACGATGCCTGCCGGCTGATCTTCTCCGAGGCGGATGCGCTGCCGGGCATCATGGCCGACCGATACAACGACCTCGTCATTCTGCAGTTTCTCACCCAGGGCACAGCGCAGGATGAAGTCCGGCAAGCCGTGACGGAGGTGATCCGGGACAAGCTGCAATCCCGCGTGGGCAATCTCACGATTTGGGAGCGCCCCGACCCCAAGATGCGCGAGCTGGAGCAGTTGGCCGCGCCTTCGCCGGAGCCGCTGTATGGGGGCGGAAACGAGGCGGCGAGTCTGACGACCGTGTTCACGATCAACGGTCTGCGCTTTCACTTCGACGCTGGTTCGGGACAGAAGACCGGAGCCTTCCTCGATCAGCGGCTCAACTACGCCGCCGCGGCCCGGTATGCACGAGGCCGGGCTCTCGACGTCTGCACCTATCAGGGCGGCTTCGCCCTGCACATGGCCGCGCACTGCAGCCACGTTACGGGAGTCGATGCAAGCCGCGCCGCCCTCGAAGTGGCAGACAGAAATCTCGCGCTGAATACGGACGGCGATTCGCCGCTCGCCGCCTTGGACTGGATCGAGGCCGACGCCTTCGAGCTGCTGCGCGAGTACGAGGCCGCCGGCGAACAGTACGACGCCATCGTGCTCGACCCGCCCGCCTTTGCCAAATCCAAGCGTGCCGCCGAAGGCGCCCTGCGCGGCTATAAGGAGCTCAACCTGCGCGCCATCAAGATGCTCCGGCCCGGGGGTACGCTGGTCACCTGTTCCTGCTCCCACCACATCGGGCTGGCAGACTTCACCGCGGTCCTGGCTGCGGCCGCGGCCGATGCGGGACGACGCGTGCAGGTGCTCGAAGTCCGCGGAGCCGCGCCCGATCATCCCGCCGTCCTAACGCTGCCCGAGACCAGCTATTTGAAGTGCCTGATCTGCCGCGTCGGATGAACACGCCGCTCGATCCGGATTGCGAAAATTCTCTGGCCCCGGAGGAGCCTGTCGCAAGATCCGCTGCAGCTTTTCGTCGTCTCCTTAACGCAGCCTGTCTCGATGTGCTTGCCTTCGAATCAGTCGGATCCCAGAGACAGGCGAACAATCTTTCATGATGACTCTCCGCAAAACTCTCGCGCTTGCAGCCCAACAACTCGCCCAGGACCTCCACCTCGCTGCAACCGCACAGCGCGATGCCGAGCTTCTGCTCCTCGACGCTGTTACTCTCACGCGCGCCGCGCTGCTCGCTCACCCTGACCGCGAGATCACCCCGGATCAGGAGGCGCAACTCCGGCGCAGCATCGAGCGCCGCCTGCGGCACGAGCCCATCCAGTACATCACCGGCCGGCAGGAGTTCTACGGCCTCGAACTCCACGTCACTCCCGCGGTCCTCATCCCTCGGCCCGAGACAGAGCACCTGGTCGAGTCCGTCCTCGCCCAGCTCTCCCCGCATCTCTCAGAACGAGCTCTGACAGACCGCGCCCTGACCATCGCCGATGTCGGCACCGGCTCCGGCGCCATCGCCATCGCTCTCGCCGTTCACCTGCCCCAGGCCGCAATCACCGCGCTCGACCTCTCCCCGGCGGCGCTCACAGTCGCCTCTGCGAACGCCCGCGTCCATCACGTCGACGCGCGCATCCGCTTCCTGCACTCCGACCTGCTCGCCGCCGCACACCAGCAAGAGTCCCCCTTCGACGCTATCGTCAGCAACCCACCCTACGTGCCCGAGTCGGACCGCGAGACGCTTCACCCTCAGGTGCGGGACTACGAGCCTGCGAGCGCGCTCTTCGCCGGCGCGACCGGGCTGGACGTCTATCAGCGCCTGATCCCGCAAGCCTGGAGGGCGCTCAGAGCAGGCGGCCTGCTCGCGCTCGAAATGGGCCACGGCCAGCGAGACGCGCTCGCCGCAATGCTCTCCGCATGGTCCCATGTCGTCTTCCTCGACGACCTGCAGCACATCCCGCGCGTCGTGCTGGCCAGAAAACCTGGCGCCCACACCTCGTTCGCAGACGCCTCCTCCGCTGAGTCTCCCTGCCGTTAGCTCCTGCCGTTAGAATGCTTCCACAACATTGCAGCCGCGGCGGCCGCCATTGAAACCCGCGGCCACCGCCGCTTGTATAACGTTGAGGGTTCACCTTCGCATGAAAAACCGACAGCTACAGGACCATCTCTACAACCTTGAAGAGCGCCTGCTGCACCCGGATCGCGAGCCCGACCGGAAGCTCCTGATCCCCCTCTTCGCCGACGAGTACAAGGAGTTCTGCACCACGGGCCGCATCTACAACCGTCAGCAGACCATCGACATCCTGCTCACCAGCCAGCCGCGTTCCGCCACGATCCTGCACTTCTATCTCAACCAACTCTCGGACACGGCCGCTCTCGCCACCTACCGCGCCCACACTCAGGCCGGCAGCTCTCATCGCTCCTCTCTTTGGATCTTCCGCGACAACCGCTGGCAGCTCTTCTTCCACCAGGGCACTATCGCCGCCTGAAGCACCGCATCGAGATCGGCCTGCCGTTGTCCTTGCTTTTCTGGTTGTCATCCCCGACGGGGATCTGCTGTTCGCTCCCTCCGGATGCACCGCCCATCGCGAAGCCGGCCAGCCAAGCTCCCGCATCCTCGAACACAGCAGGTCTGGTACGCTCCCACCATGCGCCTCCAATCCGTGAACCTCCTCCTGGCCGCCGGCCTCTGCGCCTTTGCATCCTTCCTCCCCGCACAAACCTCCTCCCCGGTCCAGACCCGCATCGCCGCCCAGAACGTCCTCTTCGACGAGATCTACCAGGCCACCCTCAAAGACAATCCAGAGTTCGCCACCTCCGTCGGCGACTACCGCTACAACGACAAGCTGGCCGACGAGTCGCTGGCCGCCATCGAGAAGCAGAACGCTGACGACCAGGCCTACCTTCGCCGTCTCGCCGCCATCGACGCCGCCGGCATGCCCGAGCAGGACCTCCTGTCGCATGAGCTCATGGAGCGCCGCCTCAAGATCAGCATCGAGAACTACGACCTCAAAAATTATGAGATGGCCATCAATCAGCAGTACGGCATCCACACCTCACTTGCCGACATGCCCCTCGCCGTCCCGCTCGACACCGTGCAGCACTATGACGACTACATCGCCCGCCTCCACCAGATCCCCCGAGCTCTCACTGAATCCGAAGACGTCCTCCGCCTCGGCATCAAAGACAAGCTGGTGCAGCCGCGCTTCCTGCTCGAGAAGGTCGGCCTGCAAGCCGCCGGCATCGCAGACTCCAAGCCCTTCCTGATCGCCATCAAGAAGATGCCCGCATCCTTCTCCGTCGCCGACCGCCAGCGCCTCACCCAAGCCATTCAGACTACCGTCGACACTGAGGTCTCCCCTGCCTATCGCAGCTTCGCCGCCTTCATCGCCCGCGACTACGCCCCGCACGGCCGCACCGCCCTCAGCGTCGAGTCGCTGCCCGACGGCAAGCATCGCTACGAGGTCGCCGTCCGCGAACAGACCACCACCGACATGACACCCGCGCAGATCCACCAGCTCGGCCTCGACGAGATCGCCCGCATCACCGCCGAGATGACCGCGCTCGCCCATAAGGCCGGATACGCCGACCTCCCAAGCTTCCGCGCCGCCATCAAGGCCAACCCGAAGTACACCCCCACCTCGTCCGAGCAGATCCTCGACACCTTCCGCCACTACATCGCCCAGATGCAGCCCAAGCTGATCGACCTCTTCACCGTGCTTCCCGACTGCCCGGTCACGGTCGAAGCCATCCCCGCCTTCCAGGCCGCCGCCGCGACACACTATCAGACCGGCACGCCCGACTGCTCACGCCCGGGCCGCGTCTCGGTTGGCACCAGCGACTTCGCCCACCGCTCGCTGATCAACGACGAGGCCATCGCCTATCACGAGGGCGTCCCCGGCCACCACATGCAGCGTTCGGTCCAGCAGCAGCTCAAGGGCCTGCCGCAGTTCCGCATCCATGGCGGCGGATTCACCGCCTACACCGAAGGCTGGGCGCTCTACGCCGAGCGGCTCGGCAAAGACGTCGGCTTCTACCAGGATCCGGTCAGCGACTATGGCCGGCTCTCCTCCGAGCTCTTCCGCGCCGTCCGCCTCGTCGTCGACACCGGCATCCACTCCCAAGGCTGGACGCGCGAGCAGGCCGTCGCCCTCTTCGAGCAGACCGACAGCCTTCAGGGCCCCGAGATTCAATCCGAGACCGACCGCTATATCGCATGGCCCGGCCAGGCCCTCGCCTACAAGATCGGCCAGCTCAAGTTCATCGAGCTGCGCGAGCGCGCCAGGAAAGAGCTTGGCCCTCGCTTCAATCTCCGTACCTTCCACGACGAGATGCTCAGCGCCGGCGTCCTGCCGCTCGACCTGCTCGACCAGCGCACCAACCTCTGGATCGCAGCCCAGAAAGCAGGGAGTAGGGAGTAGGGAATAGGGTGTAGAAAACCTTTTTATCGCCTGCTTGTCCCCTTCTACTCCCGATTCCCTGTCTTCTCGACCCTCTACCCTGTCTTCTACTCCCTACTCCCTACTCCCTGCCTTACAGTCCTGCGTACCAGTCATATCCCAGCTTGGTCCAGTAATCATCCGGCTTGTCGTCCGTATACGCAATCAGCGCAATCCGCTTGATCTGTTTGTAACCGTACTTGATCGGCATATGTAACCGTAACGGTGCTCCATGCCACTGCGCCAGCGGCCGTCCCGCCATCTCCGTCGCCAGCAGCGTCTGCGGATGCATGCAGGCCTGCAGGGTAAACCCGCAGTAGTAGTCCCCGTCCGGCGTCTCCATGTAGACATACTTCGGCAGCGACCCATCCGGCTTCCGCTCCGGAGGATACTTCGCAATCAAATCCGCCAGCCGGTATCCGCCCCAATGCACAATCTGGCTCCAGCCCTCGATGCATTTGAACTGTGTCACCAGTTCGTGATGCGGCAGGCTCGTGACATCGTCGAGCGTCAGCAGCAATCCGGACGTGCCCGGATCGAGCGTATCGTCGGACTCACCCGCCTCCTCCTGCCCGCGCGGCCGCTTCGGCCCCTGCGCCTTCTTCATGGCCGCAATCGCCGCTGCAGCCTGTGGCAGAATGTCCGGCTGCTTCTTCGTCTGCGAAGCATCGCCGCCCGCGCCCACCATCGTGCTCGCCTGCCCGCCCTGCATCATCGGCCCCTGCCCCATCCCTCCGTCGCCGTTCGGGTCCGCCTTCGCCTCGGGCCCATTCCCCACCATCGGCTTGTTCTTCTTCGGATCCACCTTCGTGTCGTGCTCCACCGGCGCAGGCTGCGTCACTCCGGCATACTGGTATTCCCACGCCGTCACATCGTCGACATACTGCGGATATCGCTTCGCATTCTCCACGCCCACCATCTGCAGCCGATAGCTCGCGGGAAGGAGATCCATCTTCAATCCATAGTTTCCGTTTGTCCGCAGCTCCATCGACCGGCCCACCGGATACGTCGGCGCCATACCCCGATCCTCAAACACCCCATGCGACACCTTCGCATCGAAGTTCAACGCCTTGCGCAAAGGACGCGCAATCTGCTGATCGCCCGGACTAGTGTCGATCCAACGATAAAGCCCGTAGCCTCCCGCCGCCGCTGCAGCCCCCACCAGAAAACTCCTTCGCGTCCTTCGACCCGAGGCCGCCCGCACCGCCGCATCCGCGACCGCCGAATCACCACTGCGCGAATCCCGTCGCTCGCGATCGCCCTCCCGCTCCGCATCGCGCTCCCCACCCGCGCCGCGGCCCTCACGCTCTTCCTGCCACCTCCGCCGCTCCTCCTGCTCCTTGCGTTCCTCGCGTCCGTCACTCATCGCGTCCTCCTCTCTTCGTCAAGCGATGGCTTGGCGGCAGGCACAATCTCATATCCGCTCACCATCGACCGGAAGTTATTCCACCCCGCCAGCACTACCTGCCCCACATGGATCACGAAGAATGCGCAGAACCCCATCGTCAGCCAGAAGTGCTCCCACCGCGCCATCTCGTAGCCGCCCAGCATCGTCGTCAGAAGGTGCGCCTGCGTCGGCTTGTAGATCGCAAGCCCCGTCACCAGCGATCCCAGCGCCATCACGATCACCGACGTATACGCGATCCGCTGCGCGCCGTTGTACTTCTTCTGCGGCGGCAGCCCCTTGCGCAGATGCAGATCCACCAGCGTCACCTGAATCGCATCCCGCACCGACCGCCGCTCCGGCACCATCAGCCGCCACTCCCCCGACAGCAGCAGATAGGCCACATACAGGATGCCGTTGATCGCGAAGATCCACATGAAGAAGAAGTGATAGCCCAGCCCCTCCGTCACGCGATACGGAGCATTGATCGCCTTCCAGAACCACGGGGGAAACAACCGCACGATCGTCAAGGACCCGATCCCCACCCGGTACACGGCATGCGGATGCTTGTAGGCGTTATCCGAATCGTTCCAGTAGATCAGCAGCCCGCTCCAGATCATCGTGAACAGCACCGGAAAGTTCACCCAGTGCATCCAGCGAATCGCCAGCGGATGCTTCCGCTCCAGCCGGATCGTCGGCTCAACCGGCTCTTGCCGCTCCTTATCTTCGACAGCAACCGCAGCCGGCAGCGCAGCGGCAATCGCAGGCTCAGCGGGAGACTCAACCGGGCGCGCAACGGGAGACCCGGCGAGCAGCTCGGCGGGGGATTCAGCGGCAGGACCTTCGGCGATCGCCGCCACCTCAGCCGGCGGAGCCTCTACCATGCCTTGCTTCAGCAGGGAGGTCTGTTCCGCCGTCTCCGGAACAGCTCCGGCATCTCCGGCATCCCGGAGAGCCGTCTCCACCGGCGGCTTTTCCGCCGGTGCGCTTTCGTCTTTCGGCATCTCTGGCATTGGAACTTCCCTCCTGCGCCTCGCACAAACGTCTGCGGCGCGAAGCAGATTGCGCTCTCCGAGCATTAGACCGGATGACGCCTCTCCGGTTACAAACTATTTCGGCACTTGCGACAACCCGAGCTCCTGGCTTCATTCTACTTATGTCAAACCTCAGCAATAACCGTCATTTCAACCGAAGCCGCGCAGTTTTATCGCGCGGCGGAGTTGGAGAAATCCCCGCATTGCACCTTTGTTCATGACGAATGGAACGCCTCTCCTCACGCGTCCCCCTCCAGACTCAGTCACCGTCTACCGCAGTTCAATCTTGATCCCCTCGCCCCGCGTGTCCACGAAGCTGACCTCCTTCGCGCTCATCTCCGCCGGCACGCCGTTGCCGGCGCCCCGAAGCGGAATCACCGCAGCCTCATCCGCATCCGTCCAGCACGCCAGCCCATTCAGGCACGACAGATGCTGCGGCACCCCCGGCGCCCTGCTCCGGCCCTGCACCAGCACAAACCCATGCGTCGCCGCATCCTCCAGAAGCACGTCATTGGAGTAGTTGATGTACACCCGGGCCGCCTCTTCCACGACCCCGTTCCGCTCCACTTTGCCCAGCGGATCGCGCAGATAGATCCGCTCCCGGAACACCGCCACGAACACCGCGATCAACACCGCACAGGCAAGCGCAAATCTCCTCACCGCTGCTTCTCCTCGCTCAAGACTGTCTTCTCCTCGCTCAAGGCTGTCTTCTCCTCGCGCAAGGCTGTCTTCTCCTCGTGATACTCCTGCTCCGTGTTGATGCCCCACAGCGCAGCCTTATCCACCTTGCCAGCCACAATACCATCCACCGCCGTCATCGCCGTCAACATACTGTGATCCTGGTTGTTGTACTTGTGCATCCCATTGCGCCCCACCAGAAATAAATTCGCAAACCCGTCGGTAAACTCGCGCAGTTCGTCAAATCGCTCATAGGTCCCGAAGTACGCCGGATACGTCTTCGGCACCCGCACCACATGCCCGTCCAGCACATCCTCCTCGCGCAGGATCCCGATCTTCACCGCCTCCGAGATCGCAAACCTCTTCAACTCTTCATCCGCCATCTTCCACAGCGGATCGGTGTCATAACAAAAGTACTCGAGGCCGATCCACACCTTCGTCGCATCGGCTACCAGATGCGGCGACCAGTTATTGAAGATTTGTAACCGTCCCAGGATCACATCCGGCTCCTGCACATAGATCCACGTATCCTTCAGCAATCCGCCGTCCGGCTCCTGCACCTTCAGCCGGTCCGCGAGCAGGCCCACGGTAATGAAGTCGCGATACTGCAATCCCTCGCTGACCTCGCGCACATTCCTGGGCACCGGAGCATCCATCGCCTCCACCAGCTCGCGCATCGGCATCGTCGAGAAAAAATACTCCCCCGCAAACGTCTGCCGCTCTCCCGCCCCATTCACCGCATCCAGCGACACCACGCGCGTCCCCTCACAGTGAATACGGTCCACCTTCCAGCCCAGGTGAACCGCTCCACCCTCGGCGCAGATCAACCCCGCCACGTGCTCCCACAACTGCCCCGGCCCAAACTTCGGATACAGAAATCGCTCGATCAGGCTGGTATCGGTGCCCTTCTGCGCCACATCGCCGCCGCTCTTCGCACGCCCGCCAAACGCCCGCTTCACGAAGTGCTTCACCGCCGTCGTCAGGCTGAGCCCCTTGATCCGCTGCGCTCCCCACTCCGCCGAAATCTGATCGCACGGCGTCCCCCACACCTTCTCCGTATAGCTCTTGAAGAACATCAGGTAAAGCTGCCGCCCAAACCGGTTGATGAGAAAATCTTCCAGGCTCTTCTCCGGCGCAATCTGGCTCACCCGCGACTTCATATAACTCGTTCCCACGCGCAGCGTCCGCGCAAGCCCGAGATTGCGAAGCGTCGTCGCGGTCAGCGTAATCGGATAATCGAAGAACTTCCGCAGGTAAAAAATCCGGCTTTTCCGCGGACGAATCAGCATCACCAGGTCCGGATCGCGCGCCTCCGCCGTCACCAGCATCTCCACCGGTCCCCGCTGCTCGCCCTGCGCCTCATCCTCAAGCCCAACCTCATCCGCGGCATGCGGATCGATCGGCCCCGCGCCGCGCAGCACCGGCTCCTGAAGCTGCCGCGCCGGCACCGCCACCACTCTGCGCTTGCCCTGGTAGCTGATCTCCGCCTCGTCCTTCCCAGTCTCGGCCGAAGCCTCGGGCGGCATCAGGTCCACCCACCACTGCATCACGCGATCGCTCTTCGAAAAAAACCGATGCCCTCCGATATCCATCCGGTTGCCCTTGTACCGGATCGTGCGCGAGATCCCGCCAATCTCCTCGCTCGCCTCCAAAATTACCGGCACGACATCCGAGCGCCGCAGCAACTCCAGCCCGGCCGTCAACCCCGCCGGCCCCGCCCCAATAATGATCGCGCGCTTGCTCATAGCCCAAACCACCACTATACGGCGCGAACAACCCCGTTCTTGCTTTTCTGGTTGTCATCCCCGAAAGGGATCTGCCGTTGCCCTTGCCTTTGTTGCTGCCGCTGTACTTGCCTTTCTTGTTGTCATCCCCGAAGGGGATCTGCTGTTGCCGTTGCCTATGCCTTTGCCTTTCTGTTGTCATCCCCGAAGGGGATCTGCTGTTGCCGTTGTCGCTGCCGTTGCCTTTCTTGCTGTCATCCCCGAAGGGGATCTGCTGTTGCCATTGCCGCTGCCGCTGTACTTGCTTTTCTTGTTGTCATCCCCGAAGCGGATCTGCTGTTGCCGTTGTCACTGCCGTTGCCCTTGCCTTTCTTGTTGTCATCCCCGAAGGGGATCTGCTGTTGCTGTTGCCGTTGCCCTTACCCCCCCCTTACACAAAGGGTCATCTCGACCGAAGCAGCAGACGGCCTTATCGTCTGCTGCGAAGCGGAGAGATCCCCGCATTTCGTCGTTGCTTGTGTTCTCAGATCCGCGGTCGATCGTCTTTCCATCGGCGTCCTCGGTGCCGATCGGTGTTAAGCCGTCGCGACAGGAGCACCCACCTCCCGCTCCGTCACGACAAACTCCAGCCCGTTCTTCCCCGCCGTCACCCTCACATGGTCGCCATGCAGCACGCTGCCATCGAGAATCTTCACCGCCAGCTTGTCCTGCACCAGCCGCTGAATCGCCCGCTTCAACGGCCGCGCCCCATACGCCCGGTCATAGCCGGCCTTGAAGATCGCCTTCCGCGCGCCATCGGTAAGATCGAGCGTAATCTTGCGATCCGCCAGCAGCTTCTCGAGATCCTTCAGCCGCAGATCAACAATATGCGTCAACTGCTCATCGCCCAGGGGATGGAAGATCACAATATCGTCCACGCGGTTCAGAAACTCTGGCTTGAAGTGCTGCCGCAGCGAGTCCATCACCCGTCCCTTGGCCTCTTCAAAACCCGCCTCGCCCTGTGCCCAGGCAGTCGACAACTGTCCCGCGCCCACGTTCGACGTCATGATCAGCACCGTGTTCTTGAAGTCCACCGTCCTGCCCTTCGAGTCCGTCAGCCGCCCGTCGTCGAGCACCTGCAGCAGCACGTTGAACACATCCGGATGCGCCTTCTCGATCTCGTCGAACAGCACGACAGAGTAGGGTCGCCGGCGCACCGCCTCCGTCAACTGGCCGCCCTCGTCGTACCCCACATAGCCCGGAGGCGCGCCAATCAACCGCGCCACCGCATGCTTCTCCATGTACTCGCTCATGTCGATCCGCACCATCGCGGCCTCGTCGTCGAACAGAAACTCCGCCAGCGCCCGCGCCGTCTCGGTCTTGCCCACGCCCGTCGGACCCAGAAAGATGAACGATCCGATCGGGCGTTTTGGATCTGAGAGTCCAGCGCGCGAACGTCGAATCGCATTCGCCACCGCCGCCAGCGCCTCATCCTGCCCCACCACGCGCTCGCGCAGACGATCCTCCATCTGCACCAGCTTCTGCATCTCGCCCTCCAGCATCTTCGCCACCGGTATCCCCGTCCACTTCGACACGACAGCGGCGATATCCTCCTCATCCACCTCTTCCTTCAACATCCTCGCCGGCCGCGTTGATTTGTGTCCCCCAGCCACAGAACCCTTCTTCGACACAGCCACAGATCCGGGTGCCCCAGAGCCTGCCCTGAGCTCGCCGAAGGGTCTCGATTTTGCGACCTGGGTTTCAGCATCGCCACCATCGCCGGATGCCCCATCCTTCGCGCCTTTGCGAAGGGTGGGATCCACTGCAGCAGACTCAGACTTATCCTCCGCCACCGCCGCATCCTGCAGCGCCGTCAACTCCTTCAGCTCCGACTCGAGCCGCGGAATCTCCCCATACTGCAGCTCCGCCGCCCGCTGCAGATTCCCCTTCCGCGTCTCCTCCTGCATCTGAAACCGCAGCGCCTCCAACTGCTCCTTCAACTCCGCAATCTTGCCGATGGCCCCGCGCTCCTTCTGCCAGCGCGCGCGCAGTCCGGCCGCACTCTCCTTTACCTCCGCCAGCTCCCGCTCCACCACCTCCAGCCGTTCTTGAGAACCGGAGTCTTTCTCCCGCTTCAACGCCGCGCGCTCGATCTCAAGCGAGGTCGCCCGCCGCTCCAGGTCATCGATCTCCACCGGCACAGAACCAATCTGAATCGCCAGCGCCGCCGCCGCCTCATCCACCAGATCGATCGCCTTATCCGGAAGAAACCGGTCGCTGATATACCGATGCGAAAGCGTCGCCGCCGCCACGATCGCCGAATCCTTGATCCTCACCTTGTGGTGCGCCTCGTACTTCTCCTTCAACCCGCGCAGAATCGCAACCGTGTCCTCCACATTCGGCTCGCCCACAAACACAATCTGGAATCGCCGCTCGAGCGCCGCATCCTTCTCGATGTACTTGCGATACTCGTTCAGCGTCGTCGCCCCAATCGCCCGCAGCCCGCCGCGAGCCAGCGCCGGCTTCAGCATATTGCTCGCGTCCATACTCCCCTCGGCCGCACCCGCGCCAACCAGAGTATGTAACTCATCGATGAACAAAATAATCTCGCCGTTCGAGTCCTCAATCTCCTTCAGCACCGCCTTCAGCCGTTCTTCAAACTCCCCGCGAAACTTCGCCCCCGCCACCATCGCCGCCAGGTCGAGCGCGCACACCCGCTTGCCCTTCAGAATCTCCGGCACATCGCCCAGGAAGATCCTCCGCGCCAGCCCCTCCACGATCGCCGTCTTGCCCACCCCCGGCTCGCCGATCAGTACCGGATTGTTCTTCGTCCTTCGGGCAAGCACCTGCACCACGCGGCGAATCTCCTCGTCCCGCCCGATCACCGGGTCGAGCTTGCCCCGCCGCGCCAGCTCCGTCAGGTCCTTGGCATACTTCTCGAGCGCCTGAAACTTTCCCTCCGGGTTCTGGTCCGTCACCCGCTGGCTCCCCCGCACGGCGCTTAACGCCTTCAGAATCGCCTCATGCGTCGCCCCAAACGCCGCCAGCGCCATCTGCACCGGCTCATTTTTCCCCCGCGCCAGCGCCAGCAGCAGATGCTCGGTCGAGCAGTACTCGTCCTTGAAGTTCTCCGCCTCCTTGAATCCCTGCTCCAACACCTTCGTCAGCGCCTGCGACATCCCCGGCTGCCCGCCGCCCTGCACCTTCGGCAGCTTCGTAATCGCCGAGTTCACCCCCGCGAGCAGCTGCTCCACCGGCACCCCCACGCGCTCAAGTACCGGGATCACCACGCCCTCGCGATCTTCGAGCAGCGCCGCCATCAAATGCAGCGGCAGCACCTCCGGATTCCCGTTCTCCCCCGCATACCCCGCCGCCGCCTGCACCGCCGCCTGCGACTTCGCCGTCAACCTCTCCCACTTGATCGCCATCAACCTATCCCCATCGAAATCAAAATATTCAGCCCACATCTACCGGGGGCTTATCCATTAGACGCCCGCTGGACACGGCAGGATGCGAGACTTGACAACAACTGACTCAGATCCTAAATCATGTCCTGCCGGACGAGCGTCCTGCGCGGATGGCCGGGTGCAGATGGCCGGGTGCAGATGGCCGGGTGCAGACGGCCGGGTGCCGGGTGCCCCATCCTGGCCGCGCTCTTTGCGGCCAGGATGGGTGACCACGACTCTTCCCCAACCGCTCAACCTCAGGCCGAAAATATCCTGGATCATGTCCCGCAGGACGAGCCAAGTACAATCGCACCCTAAGCCCATGCCCTCCAGTCCGTCCCCTCAAGCCGCCTCGCTCCCCGATGCCCTCTGCCTCGCCGCCGCCGGGGGCCTGCTCGACGCCGTCGTCTACCTCGACCACGGCCACGTCTTCGCCAACGCCATGACCGGCAACGTGGTCTTCCTCGGCATCGCCCTCCTCGGCCGCAACTGGCGCGAGATCATCCCCCATCTCGTCCCGCTGGCCGGCTTCTTTGCCGGAGTCGCCAGCTCCAGACACCTCCGCACCCGCCTGCCCCGCCGCGCCGCCCTCCTCGGCCTCGCCTTCGAGACCCTCACCCTCTTCGCCCTCAGCTTTTTCCCCCACGGCTTCCCCCAGATGGCTTTCACCTGCATCGTCGCCTACGTCGGCGCCTTCCAGGTAGCCAGCTTCCGCCACGTCGACCGCTTCTCCTTCAACTCCACCTTTGTCACCGGCAACCTGCGCGACGTCGCCGATGGCCTTTACCAGGCCTGGGACCGCCGGGCCTCCCCTGAAGACCGCGAAAAAGGCCGGGCAGAAGCCCGCGACCTCAGCCTCATCTGCCTCAGCTTCCTCGCCGGAGCCGTTCTTGGCGCCTGGGCCGCTCCGCACCTCGGCAACCACGCGTTCCTGCTAGCCGAACCTCTCCTGCTCGCCGTCCTTCTGCACACTCTGCGCCAGCTCCCTGACGCCGACGTGGGATCGGCAACAGCTGTATAAGCGATAGGATTGCTTTACTTGCCCGACTTGGCAATCCTTGCTCCGACTCTTCTCTCCTCAAGCGTTCTCTCTGGTTCGGCAGCTCTTCGATCACGCCCCTTCGATACTTTTCTCCCACGATCCGCGGCCGGCAAGATCGTCCATCCGCCCCGTCCGGGCTTGCCATCTCCCGCTCTGAAATCCCTACTTCCCGCCCTCCGTCCCCCGGATGAACGCCGCCACATCTGCATGGAACTGCTTCAGCACCTCCTCGTTGACATACACCATGTGCCCGCTCTCGTAGTAGTGATAGCTGATATTCCCCTGCAGCTTCTGCGGAATCGGAAGGTGGCGCATCTCGTACATCCCCTCGAAGAACGGCGTCGCCAGGTCGAAGTATCCGCCGGCAAGCATCACCTTCATCCTGGGATTCATCTTCATGGTGTACGCGAGATCCGGCATCACGTTGGTCCCGCCCTCCTGCTCGTGCGCCGGGGGTCCGCCCGGAGCCTGGTGGCGAATGTCCCACTGAAAATCCGAATCCTCATACGCGCCGGGCTTGTAGGTCTGGTTCGCCCCGTACTTCAGGTCCGTCCGCATGTACTCGTTGAGCGCCGCCGTATAGGCCGACGAGATCGACGTGCTCTGCGGGTCATAGTCCGCCCCCTGGCTCAGCGGATCGATGTCCGGCCCCTTATATCGCGTGTCCAGCCGCCCGATGGTCGTCCCGTCGTTCAACTGCAGCGTCTTCGAGAACTCGCCGCCGTTCACCCGCAGGTTGGCGCGCACCAGGTAGTCCACCGGCAGGCCGGTATAGCCGTGCAGCTTCTCGGCCACTGCCTGCTTCTGCGCTTCGGGCAGCTCAGAGCCCGTCAGCAGCGCCTCCATGTACTCGCCCAGCGCATACTTCTCCACCTCGGCGAGAAACGGCTCGAGCGCCCCCGGTTGCGAAGGCAGCTTGTGATGATAAAAGGCGCTCGCCGCATAGGTCGGCAGCGCCAGCGCGTAGGCCTGCTCGACTCCCGGGTTCCACTCCGGCGAATCCACGCTGTTGTCGAAGCTCAGGATCTGCGACAGCAGGATAATCCCGTTCAGGTCCACATGATGCAGGTCGGCCGAGAGCACGGCGCTGCGCGGTGTGCCATAGCTCTCGCCGAAGAGGTACTTGGGCGAGTTCCAGCGGTCGTACTTGGTCAAAAAACGGCGGATAAAGCGCTCGAAGGCATGCGCATCCTGATCGGTCCCCCAGAACGCCTTGACCTTGTCCTTGCCCAGGATGCGGCTGAATCCGGTTCCCGGCGCGTCGATAAACACCAGGTCGCTGACGTCCAGCAGGCTCTCGTCGTTGTTCACAATCGTGTAGGGCGCGCCCTCCTGGTGTTCGCCATCGGGCACCGCCACCCGCCGGGGGCCGAAAGAGCCCATGTGCAGCCACATCGTCGCCGACCCCGGGCCGCCGTTGTAGAGAAACGTCACCGGCCGGGACTTGCCTGCCTCGGCACCCGTCCTGAAATAGGCGACGTAGAACATCCGCGCCGTCGGCGGAGCCTCCTCCGGCTTCTTCTCCTCGGGCGGGTTGACGCCCGTATCCGGCAGCATCCGGCCGTCGAGCGCGATCGTCGCGTCCTGCTGGTCAGTCGCGCCGACGGTCAGGATTCCCACCACGGCGCGGTAGGCAATCGGCCGTCCCCCCACCGTCACCGAGCCCTCGGTCACGGAGTCGCCCTCGGGCGGCGCCGTCTCGGGAGTCTCGGGCTTGCCCGTCACCACCACCTTCTCGTCCTTCGCCTTGCCGCTGTCCTTCTTCTCCTGCCCAGTCTTCTCCTGCCCCGTCAGCGGCGAGGAGGAACCTGCCGCCAGCAGCCCGACCATCAGACCCAATCCAATCTGCTTCCACTTCATCCAGACACTCTCCCCGCACCAAGTTTGGTGAAGGAAGTGTAACCCGCCCGCGCCAGGCGAGGTCCCACCGGCAGTTCTGACCCGCCTCCGCGCAGCAGTCTCCCGCTGCAGGCAGCCCACCGCACCTGCGACTCGAGCCGCCATCCTAGAACGTTTTCCTGTCAAGTGTTAACGGAATGATGGGTGCCCCATCGTGGCCGCGCTCTTTGCGGCTAGGGTGGGAGACCACGACTCTTTCCCAACCATTAAAAATCTGACCGAAAATGATCTAGTGTCCTGAGTCTGAAGTTCGTTCTTTACGTACCTCGGTGTCATTCTGAGCGAAGCGAAGAATCCCCGCATTTCGCCCGCGCGGCCCACAAAACTCCGGGATTGTTCTTCCTCGCTTCACCGCGATGAACTTGAGACTCACCACCCTAGCGAGTCTCCAGCAGGATCAGGTTGCCGTCCGGGTCCGTCACACTCAGGGAGGCGCCGCTCTTCTCGACCGCGAGGCCTTGTTTGTGGAGGCGGCGGGCGGCCCTGCCGAGGTTGGCGGCGTTGAGGGTGAACTGCGCATGGCTGCCCAGGTCGGCGGGGACAAGATCGATCTCCTGGCCGGAGGTGCCGGGCAGGTGCAGGTCCATCGGTTCGCCCGCGATGGGCTTGAAGTTGAGCTCGTTGATGTAGAAGTCGCGGGCCGCGTCCGGGTCGTCCATGGCGAGGGCGACAGCGATCAGCGACTCGGCGACGCGGTCGGGGCCAAGGTGCCTGCCCAGATCGTTGGTGTGAAGCGACCCGGGCTGGTATTCGACGAAGTCGATCTGCTGCGCGCCGAAGGGTTGCACCGGCCCGGCGACGGTGAACAGAAGATTGCCGGCGGCATCGGGATGAATCGCAGTATGGGTGAGGCCCCGGCTCTGGTAGTCCTCGCTGAGGGCCTCGAGGTCGGCGCCTGCGAAACCGAGGCTAAGGAAGCGGGCAGCAGGTTCCCGGGCGGTGGCTGGGTGCAGCTCAAGGAACTGCCGGTCGTTGATTTTCATGACGGCGATTTTGAGGACGGCGACCGCCGGCCCGGGAGACGGAAGGGCCGGGACTGACGGAGAGGCCGGCACTGTGCCGGCGGCTGCGGCAGCGGCGTTCGGGGCGGCTTCCGTTTCTTCGACTGCGAAGGACTGCTCGAAGCCGAGCTTCTCATAGAAGGCGATCGAGGCCGCAAGGTCGTGGACGCGGAGGGCGACCCAGGCAATTCCGCCAAGCGGCGGAGTCGGAGTGTCCTGCTGGGCGCGAGCCGGGAGGAACCCAGCGCAGAGGATCGCCCCAAGAAGAAGCAAACGGACGCGGAGCAAGCAACCTCGCGGCCATAACAACATTAATGCGGTCGCGCCGCCGGAGAATCTCGCCCAGACTGCAACCGCGACCCCCCGTCCCGAGCCACCTGCGTTCTGCCTCTGCGGCATGCCTACCCCCCTCCCCCGTCAAAGTTGCGCAAATTCTTCCAAGCATACGACTTAAGCCCGGACCTCCGCCGTGGCTCCGGTTAAACAAAAAAGTCCGGCACCAGGCCGGATCACTCTTTTCTACTGAGTTAATCCTATCAGCTGTGTCAAGCCTGCTGAGAAGCTTTCGAGGCGGAGCGATCACTTCGAGGAGGACAACCGGAAAGGCCAGTGTGGAAGTGCATAGCGGCAGTTCCCCGGGGAGATAATACGAAAAAACAATAAGACGACGGCGATACAACGTTGGCTTTGTCTCAGTTCACGGTGAGGACGAAATTGGTGGAGGCGATGATGGAGGTGTTGACCGAGTCAGTGCCGGTGAGGGTGAGAGTGTAGCTGGAGGCAGCGGCGGCCGGGGTGGAGGAGTTGCCCGTGTTCCCGGTACCGCCGCTGCCGCCGCCGCAGCCGGTGAGACCTGCGCCTACTCCGGCGAGAACGAGGAGGGCGACGAAGGATCGCAAAGCTGCCCGGCGCTTTCGGGAGGCGCACATGCCGCAGAAGAAGAGGCTCGCGTACAGGACAGCCGCGGGAGCACCGGATCCGCGGCCGGTTGCGTCGTCGTTTGCCGAGGCGAGCCGGATAAGAGGCCGGAGGGCTGTGGGACTGGCGGGCAGAGTCACGGTGCACACGCTGCCGACTCCGATGGTGAGCTGGGCGGTGGAGGTGCTGCTTACGTCCAGCGGAGCGAGGGTGAAGCAGGCGGTCAGAGGACCGGAACCTTTGGCGATGGAGATCGACCAGACGAGACGTCCGCCATAACCGCCGCCGGGGCTGGCCGTCACCAGCGTGGTTCCGGTCGCGTTGTTGGCGACGGCGAGATTGCCGACGGCGAGGGTGACGCTTCCGCTGGGGAATACGTTGCCGACGAGCACAGCATAGGTCGCGGTGGAGGAGGAGTGCGTGGCGTCGCCGGGATAGGTGACCGAGAGCAGATGAGAGCCGGGGGCGGAGGGGGTCACGAAGTTGTAAGTTGCGAGGCTGTTGAAGGAAGCGGCGTCGGGCGAGAGGGCGAGCGCAGGGTCGACGAGCGCTCCGTCGACCGATACCGTGACGAAGCCCGTGGGGCTGGGCGCGCCACCGGGCTGAAAGGCGGATTCTATATTGATCTGAACCGGAACCGTGGCGCCCGGCGCTGCACTCACGGCTCCCGCGAGAGATGCTGTCGTCGCGATCAGGCTGGATTTGGCGGAGGCTGGCCAGACGTTGGCGAGCGCGTTGAAGTCGACGCTTCCGAGGCCGGTCGCCTCGTCGTAGCCTGGCGTGGCCGCATAGTTGGACTGGCCGGCGGCGGGGCATTGCTGGACCGTGGACGGGCAGGCGTTGGTTCCTGTCGCAATATCGTGAAAGGCTGCCGCGTAGGTGGCGGGGTTCGCGGCGAGGCTGTACAGAGTGGGGTTGATGTTGCCCATTCCCTGGGTCTGTTCGAGCTGGTTGAGGATGGCGAGGAAGCCGGCGAAGATGGGCGTCGCGAAGCTGGTGCCGCCCGCGATAGTGTACTTATTGTTGCTGCCGTTCAGGCCGGCGACACAACTGCCGGACTGGCCGTCGCTTCGCAGCAGGCCGAGGTCGTCGGTGCAGATCAGAAAGCCGGGGCTTTGGATGGAGGACTGGAGGGCGACGTCGGGCACCAGGCGGCCGGCTCCGCTGGGGATGCCGGGGAACCCGGTCTGCCATGCGGGACGGGAAAAGACAGCGCTTGAGCCGCCTCCTCCGGCGGAGATGCCGAAAAACGTCGAGCTCTCGTTCCAGACCGTCTCGGGGACGTAGGAGAGCAGCGAGTTGTTGTTGTCGGCGGTGCCCGCGGGAGCCCAGTAGGGGCTGGTTCCGGCGACGAAGGTTCCGGGCGCCATCTGAGTGCCTCCGACCGAGATGACGTAGGGGCTGCTGGCGGGGAAGCTGACCGAGAGCGCCTGCTGCTGGGCGGGAGTCACGCCGTCGGCAGAGGTGTAGTAGGCGCAGGCGGTCGAGCCGTTGTCGCCGGCGGCAGCGACCAGGGTCTGGCCCTGGGCGGCGGCCTCTTCAAAGAGCGCGTTCTGCTGATCGATGTCGCTTTGGCTGAACGACGCCTCGCAGCCTCCATAGGAGATGCTCACGACGGGTGCGATATTTTGCGTGATGGCGAAGGCGAGCGAGTCGAAGACACTGTAGTTCTGGTTGTCGCCGACATAGACCAGGAAGATCGTCGCTTTCTGGGCAATGCCGGAGGAGTATTCGAGATCGATCTCGGATTCGCCCTCGTCGCCCTGGGAGATTGCTTCGACGCCAGAGTTGGGGACCAGAACAGGAATGATCGTGGTGGGCTGGGTAAGATTGAGCTGAAAGGTCTGGACGGGTGAAATGGGACTGGTGAGGTAGGACTGACCGACCACGGCCAGTCGCTGGCCGCCGCCGAAGAGGTTCTGCTGATAAAGCGGATTGAGGTCGTACAGGGTGGCGATGTCCGCCGGGACGAGATAGTGGGCCTGGTTGGAGAGTGCGGTGTAGTCGGGGCGGCCCCGCGTTTCGGCCTCGATTTGCGCTTTGACGCTGGGCCTTGGGCGGAAGTCCGAGAGGTGGAGGACGGCCGCGGTGACCGGGGCGAGCTCGGCGGGAAGGAAGAGGTCGGAGGCGGGAGCGAAGTGCGACTCGCCGTCAGCGCGGTAGTGATGCAGCTCTGTGCCGAAGGCGCCCTGGATCTGCCCTGCGGTGCCGCTGAAGGTGATGCGGTCGCGGCTGCGGGCGACGCCTTCGATCTGGAAGCCGCGCGAGATCAGCCAGCTCTCGGTGGCGGCGAGGTCCTGCTCGGCAACGCCGTAGCGGGCGGCGAAGTCTTCCGGGGTAAGCCAATGGCGATACAGCGGCGAGGCGGAATTCTGCTGCGCGGCGAGAAGCTGCTGCAGGCCGGCTTCCTGGGCTGCGGATCGGCGGAAGACCAGGGTGATGCCGGGAACGGCCATCTGCGGCAAGACCGCGCCTCGATCCTCGGCGGACTGCGGCCGGGGGGTGCGCGAGTGCGGCAGCGCGGCACGGGAGGCGTCGGTGATGGGGCCCTTCAGCCGCGGCTCGGCGCGGGTTGGCAACGATTGGGAGACCGTCGGCAGAGAAGAGCACAGCAGAAGAACAAAAGACAGGCAGAGGAAACGGCGAAGCTGCTTCATAACGAACGGACACACTTTCTTGCGACCGTGAACGGATGAGGGTGTTTGATCTTCCAGACAGGGTAGCAGAGAAGAACGGGTGAAGCTGCGGCGGATT
This sequence comes from Edaphobacter sp., assembly GCA_965277545.1. Classification (GTDB taxonomy): domain Bacteria; phylum Acidobacteriota; class Terriglobia; order Terriglobales; family Acidobacteriaceae; genus Edaphobacter. The sequence goes on along the minus strand of OZ255826.1, from coordinate 1,451,582 downwards.
CTGCCACGAAAGGGGCATGGTGATCTGCAGGAATGGCTTGTGGCGCCGTTTTGATGGTGCATACCGTGATCTCAGGCGCTTGAAGCGTCTCGATTGGGGAACTGGCCGGGGCAGTCCCACCGACTAACCGGGGCGGCCCTTGACCGGATCATATTCGCGGGTCAAACTGCCATTCACGCTGTCCACGGAGGAAGAAACATCGCCATTCGGCTGGTACATGGCTGAGGCGCTATAGTCAATCGGAAAACCAGTCTGAGATTGTGTCACTGAGGTCATTCTTACCTATGGATCGTAACTCTGGCCTCGGTAGTACACGTGTCTTTCCCATTTGGGGATGCGCTAAGTCTGATCGGAAACGATCCCACTCACTTTACCGGGAAGGAACGAGATGTCGAGTCAGGCAACGACTACTACGGAGCCAGATATTACGCCAGCAGCGTGGGCCGATTCATGAGTGCTGATCCATCAGGGTTGGCATCGGCTGATCCGACCAACCCGCAGAGCCTCAACCTCTACGCGTATGTGTTGAACAATCCGCTCCGGTTCCTCGATCCAACCGGCCTGGAGTGTACGGGAACAGAGGTAACCGGAAATTCCGAGTCTTATCAGGCATCCGGAGAATTGGGAGCCACCTATAATCCGACACCGGCTTGCATCAGTTTCGCTGCCGCAGCCGAAGCGAACCCTTGCGGCTCGTTAGCAACTTTGGGCCAAGATGGTAAGTGCTATTTGCCACCCGTCTATTACCCCGATCCCCACCTAAATGGTCTCACTACATTGATGCTCGCGCAACCGGGCAATGGACTTGACGGAAGCAAACCTAGAGTCCCAACTAATCTCGCAAAACCAACCCCAAACACGGGTGTCTCTGTGCAGGCTCCCGCTTCAAGTCCTCACGGAAACGGAAAGTACAGCGATTACCTCTTGTGCGTTGCGGCTCACGTTGGTGTCTATTTAAATCCGGAGGATTACCTTAATACATCGAACATAGATGCGCTAAACAAGTCTCGTGGACGCAGATCAGGTGTAGGTCTTGTTCCCCTATTTGTTACCGGAGTACTCGCTTTTAGGAATAATGGCGGGGGAGTTGTGGCTACCATAGGACTCGGCGCATTAGAAGTCGCTGCGGCTACATACGTAAACGGTGTATGCACTGCCTCAGTTTATTAATAAGGGGGCAGGAAGGGACGAATGGCGATATGGAGCATAAACCTTTTATTCAATCGACTACATCATTTGTAATAGCTTGCTGTCTCTATTTGGTTTCCCTAGTCAAATCTATTTATAGACTAATTAATTATCGCGGGCACGAATCTTCATTTGCACTTGTAGTTGTTATCGGCTATCTTTTGTGCGCCGTAATTGCAAGCAGGGGGATTTGGCTTACTCCTAGCCGACCAGAGAAAATTATTTGTGGATTATCAGCGATGTCTATTTTGTTGACTCTATCTGCTTCGTATGTACCGGAGCCGCCACAATACATCTTTACGGTTATAGCGGCTATTTTCTGGACAGCCGCAACAATTTGTATATTTGCACGTTATAAAGTGCTCACTAGAACTACAACGACATAAGCGCTGCAAGCTTCTCCGCTGCCGGCGTATCCCCGGCAGCGGCAAATATAGAGACTATCAGTGCAGTTGAGCAGACTCCATCTGCGCCTGCTTGAAAAGCGGGATGTCTGCATCGGCGTTCCGCCAGAGGGTGAGAAAGCGGACCTAATTGCACGTTCCTACCGCAGGGTGCCTCTGAATGCGCGCGGAACAGACCAAGGGATCCAAAGGTCTCGCCGGGCGCGATTGATCTTCGGGACTGCCTAGTCTTCGTCTCCGCCTTCGGGCATGGTGGTGGGGTGTTTTTCGGGGTCGAGGGTGGGGCGGCTGGCTTGCTGGAGGATTTGGTTGAGGGCGGGGAGTTGGGCGGACTGGAAGCGCTGCCAGGCTTCGAGGGCTTGCTTGCTTTCTGCCTGGGTGTGGGCGGAGGCGGCGAGGAGGGTGCGGGTGGGCGGGTTGTCGGACTGCTGGAGCTGGTTGTAGATCTGGGCGGCTTCGGCGGTGACGTCGTCGAGGCCGGGTGCCGGTTCGGGGCCGGGCGCAGGCTCGGGGGCGTTCCCGGAGGCCGCCTCCCGTTCCGCCTTGACTTCGCCTTTGCGGACGGATTTGGGCTTGGCCGTGGGTTCGGTGGTGGGTTCTGTCTCGGATGCGGGGATGGATTCCGCTTTGGATTCGCCGCCGTCAAGCAGGGTCTTCAGGGCGGTCGTGTAGGGGGCGAGCTGGGCAGCGAGGGCCAAATCCGCCGGGGTGCGCGGTTCAGCGACGGCTTCAGAGGAAGACCCGTCGGCAGGTGGCGAGCCTGGTTGTGCGGCTGGCTGGGCGGCTGGCTGACCGGCGAGCTGGGCGGCTAATTGGGCGGCTAGCTGTTCCTGGATGGAGTGGGCGGCAAGGTCCGCCTTGGCGAGAGCGTCGAGCGTGGCCGCCTGGTGAAGCTGGGCCGTGTAGAGGGTTTCGAGGTCGGCGGGCGAGGTGTGGACGCGCGGGTCGAGTTTGACGGTGAGGAGCTGAGATTCGCTATGGCCGTCGACGGTGAGCCGGACGGTGTAGACGCCGGGCAGGACAAGCGGGCCTTGCGGCGTGAGCGGAGTGCGGTGGGGCACGGCGGCGATGGGGTACTCGTAGCGCGTGGCGGTGGGAGCAGAGGCGCGGAGGTCCCAGACCCAGCGGTGCATGCCGGGGGTAACGGGGAGCGGGCCGGTGAGCAGAGGCCAATACGGCGGGATGAGCTGAGTGCGGATGGTCTCGGGGGTGGGGATGGCGGGGTCGGAGCTGGAGTAGCGGCGGAGGACGGCGCCGTTGGTGTCGAGGATCTCGAGGGTGACCTGAGGAGGCGGGGCGGTGTCGCGCGAGATGGTAACGCGAGAGACGGGGAGGTGTTCGTTCGACGGATGAGAGGCGGAGTGAGGGGGGGCGGGATCGCCCGCGCCGGCTGCTGTGGGATTCTGCGCGGTGGCCGTGAAATTTTGCCCACTGCCAGGGATTTCGTAATCGAGGATGGCGCCGTCGGGTGGGTTTTCGCCGGTGGGTTCATCCGCGGGGAGCGGCGTGTCGGTGTACTCGTCGCGGCGGATGCGGAGCGCGTCGGCGGGTTTGAAGAACAGTGCGTACCCGTCTGAGCTGGCGAGGGTGCGCAGAGGGGCAAGGTCGTCGAGGACCCAGAAGCTGCGGCCGTGAGTGGCGACGATGAGATCGTCGTTGTGTTCATCGTGGTGAACCAGCAGGTCGCGCATCGAGGTGCTGGGCAGGTTGTACTGGAGCGGCTGCCAATGGCTGCCGTCGTCGAAGGAGGTCCACACGGCGTGTTCGGTGGCCGCGTAAAGAAGGCCCGGCCGGATGGGGTCGGCGCGGATGGCGTTGACCGGGGCGTCGTCAGGCAGGCCGCCGGCGATGGACTGCCAGGTCTTGCCGCCGTCGTGGGTGCGGAGGGCGTAGGGGTGGAGATCGTCGAGGCGGAGGCGGTTGACGGCGACATACGCGGTCGAGTCGTCAAAGCGGCTGGCGTCGATCTGGGCGATCTTGCTCCAGGCGGTGATGTTGGGCGGGGTGATGTTGCTCCAGTGCGCGCCGCCGTCGCGAGTGATCCAGACCATGCCGTCGTCGGTGCCGGCCCAGAGGGTCTGCGTGTTCTGGTAGGAGGCGGCGAGGGCGTAGATGGCGCCGCGGCGTTTAGCCTGCTGCGCAGGCGGCAACATGGGCAGCGAGGTCGGCTGGCCGGTGGCCGGGCGGCTGAGGTCGGGGCTGATCGTCTGCCAGGTGTGGCCGTAGTCCGTGGTCTTATACAGGTGATTGGCGGCGTAGTAGAGGATGTGCGGATCGGTGGGCGCGAACAGAATCGGCTCGGTGCGGTCGGCGCGCAGGCCAGGCCCGCGCAGGGGGATGGGGGTGACGTTCTGCACGTTGCCGGTGACCATGTTGTAGCGGGAGACCTCGGTGCGGCCGGCGCCGAAGACAATCTCTGGGTGAAGCGGGTCGGGCGCTGCGTAGCCGTATTCGATGATGCCGGCGGGGTGCCAGTCGCGGAAGGTGATGGCGCCGTCGTTGCCCCTGGTCGAGGTGCAGACTGACCCGCTCTCCTGCTGGCCGGCGCAGACCTGGTAAGGAAAGGTGTTCGTGGCGGCGACGTGGTAGAGCTGGGCGGTGGGCTGGTTGTACCAGGAGCTCCACGTCTCGCCGCGATTGACCGAAACGACCGCTCCCTGATCGCTGACCAGGAGCAGGATGTCGGGGTGGAGCGGGTTGATCCAGAGATTCTGGTAGTCGTCGCCGCCCGGCGCGCCGCGGAGGCTCGTCCAGCTCTTGCCGCCGTCGCTGGAGCGCATGGTGACGATGGAAGTCGAGTAGACGGTGTCGGGATCCTTGGGGTCGACGACCGGAATAGGGAGATCGCCGCCGCCGATCTTGAGGGCGGGCCGGGGATCTTCGGTGATCTTGCGCCAGGACGCTCCGGCGTCGTCGGAGCGGTAGACGGCGAGCCCCTGCCCGGTGGCGTAGCCGCCTTCGGTGGTGGTGGAGAGAGTCGCGTAGAGGCGGTCGGGATTGCTGGGGGCGATCGCGACGTTGATCTGGACGAGGTCTTTAGGCAGGCCGTTGGTGAGTTGCTTCCAGGTGGCGCCGCCGTCGGCCGATTTGAAGAGGCCGCCGCCCGTGCCAGCGTAGCTGTTGGCGTCCTCCCAGGGGCCGAGCGTCTCCTGCCAGAGCGAGGCATAGACAACGTTGGGATCGCGCGGGTCGAGGACGACGGCGGAGCCTCCGGTGCGGTCGTCTTTATACAGGACCTTGTCCCAGGTCTGGCCGCCGTCGGTGGAGCGGAAGATGCCGCGCTCGGGATTGGGTCCGTAGGGATGGCCGAGTACGGCGGCGAAGAGGCGGTTGGGATTGGCGGGATCGACGGCGAGGGCGGGGATCTGCTGGGCATTGCGAAGCGCGTCGTGCGGACGTCCGAGATGCGTCCAGGTCTGGCCGGCATCTGCGGAGCGATAGATGCCGTCACCGACGGAGAGGTCGGGGCGATGGAGGCCCTCGCCGCTGGCGACGTAGAGAATCCTGCTGTCGGACGGCGCGATGGCGATAGCGCCGATCGACTGCGTCGGCTGGCCGTCGAAGATGGGGGTCCAGGTGCGGCCGTAGTCGGTCGATCGCCAGACGCCGCCGTCGACCTGGCCGACGTAGAAGACGTTCGGCTGGCTGGGGATGCCGGCGGCGGCGCGGGTACGGCCTCCGCGAAAGGGGCCGATCATGCGCCAGTGGAGGTCGGGCATCTGGGCCGACTGTTGTGCGGCGAGCGAAGCGGCGGGAAGAACTGCGGCGAGAAGGACGGTGAGGGAGAAGAGGCGCGAGGTGGTTCGGCTTGCCGATCGCATAGGGGACATTCTAGAGCAGCGCTGATTAACTGCTGCTCCGAGTTCCTGCTGTCATCCTGACCCTCGACCCTGAGCGAAGCGAAGGGGAAGGGGAAGGACCCCGATACCCTTCACACAGCCCATACTTTCAATCCCTTTCTACCCCTATCCCCGATGCTCAACCCCAAAATCCGCGCCGCAACCAAGAACTTCCCTAAAGCCCTGCGCACCGCCGAAAGGCGAGCGCCCACGACCTTTCAGCGAGTGGAGCTCAGCACTGCGGTGAGTTCAGAACCAGTGAGCTCACGCGTACAAGCTGACCGGCGACTGAGTATATGCGGGAAAATTGCCGCACAGTGTTTCGCTCGCCACGCCTTCCGTGACCGCATGGACAAGGTGCTTGCCACCGACGAAGCATCCCTTCCACGACTGGCCGACGCCGCCGAAGGCCTCGTCGCGATCTCCGCGGGAGCGCATCGTATTCCATCCCGTCTTGAAGGCGCGCAGCTCCGCCAGCACGCGGTTGGCCTCGCAGGCGTTGTCGCAGGCGATCGACGAGACGAGATTGCCGTTCGAAACATTCATCTCGGAGACGAGCTCTTCGATATGGTCCACCACGACGATGGTGTCGATCGGGCCGAAGGGCTCCGCGTGATAGAGCTTCGAGTTGCGCGGGATGTTGAGCAGAGCCGCGGGGGCCATATAGGCCGAGGTGTCCTGCTCGGCGAAGACCATGTTCGCCGGGACGCTGCCTTCATACAGACTGATCGCTCCTTTGCCGCGGGCATCCGTATACAACACGCGCAGCTCTTCGACCTTCCTGCTGTTGATCAGCGGGCCGAAGTCGAGCCTGGGCAGAGGATCCTCCGGCGATTGCACCATGACCGGGTTGCCGAAGCGCAGCCCGCGCAGAACCGGCAGATACATCTCGAGGAACTGGGGAAAAAGATCGCGCTGCACCACATACCGCACATAGCCGGTGCAGCGCTGCTTGCCGTAGTCGAATCCCTTGCGGATCTGCTCGGCCAGCAGCGCCCAGTCGGAGAAGTTCCAGACGCCGTACGCATTCACGCCCTCCATCTCAAGCATGTAGCGCTTCTTGTCGTCGTAGAGCGCGGAGGCAATGACGCCTCCATTGGTCTTGCCTCCCACAAAGGCGAGGCAGTCGATATTCTCGTTGCGCACCAGCGCTTCGCTGAGCTGGCCGCCCGAGCCGCTGACCAGCGAGACCGGCAGGCCGGCGCGGCGCGCGATGGCGTGGGCCAGGGTCAGCGCATACATTCCGCCGTCCGACGGAGTCTTCGAGATGGTCGCATTTCCCGCCAGCACCTGAACCAGCACCGAATGCATCAGCACCGACATGGGATAGTTCCACGAGGCGATGTTCGAGATCAGCCCGAGGGGGGTGCGGCGATCCATCATGGCTTCCATGCTGTCGACATACCACTCCACGCCGGAGATGCAGCGGTCGATATCGGTCAGCGCCTGGGCGTAGGGCTTGCCGATCTCCCAGATCAACAGCAGCGCGATCAGCTCCCGGTGTTCCCGCAGTCCCCGCAGGCAGAGGGTCACGCGGCTGCGCCGCTCGTCGAGATCGACCGCTGCCCAGGCTTCGGCCTCCGCCTTGGCGAACTTCACCGCCGCCCTTGCGCTGTCGAGCTCCAGCATGGGCAGAAGGCCGAGGCTGCTGCCATCGACGGGCGATTCACAGTGGCGTCCATGGCCTGGCTGTTTCCAGTCGCCCTCCATCAGGTTCAGCAGGCGGCCGTCTCCGGTAAAGGCTTCGGCGGCTTCGCTGCGCAGTCTGGCATGCACGGTCTTCCATTCGGCGACGGGGGCAATGTGTGGCATAAGGGACCTTTCACGCGTTCGGTAGACGTTCTGGAGGATGCGGGATGAGCCGCTCCTGAGGAGTGACTCTACCGGCTTAGATAGAAGTTATCCAGCCTCTCCGGGCAGGGTCTGTCCGAATCGGATCGCAGGTCAAGGCGGCCTACCGCCGCGATCACGCGATAGCGTGGTGTAATTCAGATGGCCGGCAGACGATCAGATCGTAGTGGCCACGAGTTCGTGTACGCGAAGATCTCTAGGGAACCTCTGACTAAGTGCTGCTCCGAGTTTTTGCTGTCATCCTGAGCGCAGCGAAGGCACCAAACCCGCTCCGCAATTCATCACTTCAGACTTCATCAGAAGTTCCCTAGTGTCCTGAGCCTGAAGTTCGTTCTTTCCGTATCTCGGTGTCATTCTGAGCGACGCGAAGAATCCCCGCATTTCGCCCGCGTGACCCACAAAACTCCGGGATCGTTCTTCCCCGCTTCACCGCAATGAACTTCAGACTCACCACCCTAGGCGAAGGACTTCCAGGAAAGTCTTCTGGTCTCCTCGCGAAGGGGGCAGACAACGCAGAGACCGTATCATGGAAGTCCGTGCCGTCCATGCACCTGACCAAGGCCTCTCAAGCTTCGCTTCGCAAGCATCTTCTTAAGCATCCGGGGAGAACCTTCCTCGGTCTGTCCGCTGCGCTCGTTCTGGTCATGTACTGGCGGAGCTTTGCGTCGCCGTTCGTGTATGACGACCTCGACCAGATCGTCAACAACCCGAACCTCTCCTCCTGGAGCGCGTTCGTGCAGCGGTTCCTGCTGCATCCGGTGATGCTGAGCACCTCCTATCTGGGATACGTCGGGTCCACGTACCGCCCGCTCTTCTGGCTGTCGCTGTTTGTGGACCGCGCAGTCTGGGGGCTGCATGCGGGCGGCTTTCATGCAACCAACTTAGTGCTCCATTGGGTCAACGGCAATCTCCTGTTCGCGCTGCTCCGGCGGCTGAAGGCGCCAGTGCTGCCGGCCGCGGCTGCATGCCTGCTATGGCTCGCGCTGCCGATCGATACGGAGGTCGTGGCGTGGATCAGCGGCCGCTCGTACGCGCTGTGCAGTCTCTTCGTGCTGCTTTGCCTTCTGGCAGCATGGAACGCGATCAGCGAGGAAGGCTGGGGCTGGAATCTGGCGTGCTTTGCCGCAGCCGCGTGCGCTGTGCTCTCGAACGAGCTCGGGATTGTGATTCTGCCTCTGTTTGTCCTGCTCGTCTTCCTCACCCGTCAGCAGCGGTCGAGGAATCTGCTGATCACGTTGGGAACGATCTGTCTTGCGATCTTCGGCGTGGAAGCTGGGCGGATTGCGATTGGCGTGCAGTCCTTCTCCGGCTTTGCTTCTGCACGCGTGGCGAGTCTTGCGTTGTCGAAGTATGTCGCGCTTACGCTGTTTCCGCTGCACATGAGCGTGGAGCGCTCGACCTCACTCGCCTCGACCCAGCTCGCCTCGACCCAGCTTCCTCCAGGAATTGCGCTCGGAATGGTGCTGCTTCTGCTTTGCTTCGGCTATGCGGTCCTCCGCCGCCGAACCAACCCGGCGCTGCTCGGTGGACTGTTCTGGTTTCTCATCTGCATCACGCCTTTCGTGGTGCTGCGCAACTATCAGGGCCTGGCCGAGCGCTTCGCGTATCTCGCCGCGATGGGGATGGCTGCCGCTGTGACGGCGGTGTGCTCGATGCCGAGCCGCGCGCGGATGCGCAATCTGCTCATGGTGGTCGTCGCGGCGTGGGGCGTATGGAACCTCGCAAGGACGACGCTCCGGGTCGGGGATTGGTCGGACCCGGTGCGTCTCTATCGGAGCTCGTTGCGGGCGACGCCGGACAGTCCCGCACTCTGGTACAACCTGGCGTACTCGTACCGCACGCGAGGCGACCTTGCCGCCGCGCTCGACGGATACCACCACGTCGTGCAGATGGATACGCATTATCCCCACGGCCTGGCCAGCCTCGGCGACGTCTACCTTCAGCTTGGATCGTTCGCGGCCGCGCAGTCGGTCTATCAGCAGGCGCTGGTCGAGACGCCGGACGATGTCACCGTGCTGTTGAACAGCGGGGCTGCGTACCAGCGGGCAGGCGAGCTCGAGAAGGCAGAGGCGGCATACCAGCGAGTGCTCGCGATCGACCCGGCGTCGAGTGCCGCGCATGTGAACCTGGGAGTGCTGTACCTCGCCGAGAAGAGAGGAAACGAAGCCGCCCACCAGTTTGCGATGGCGATCGATCTGAAGACCACAGACCCGACGCCGTACTACGATCTCGGCGCACTCTTTCAGCAGGCGGGCCGGCCCGATCTGGCGATGGTTCTCTACAAGAAGGTCCTCCAACTGAAGCCCGGCGACGCCGACACGCTGGAGGCCATAAAACTGATTGGGAATGCGCCTTGAGCCTGCGCGAGAGGGTACGCCTGCCCTGCGTTCGGTCGCCGGGGACGAGATAGACGAGAGCGCAGCTTATGCACACAGGATGCCGCCGCCCTAGCATCCGGGCCCAAACATATCACAGCAAAATCAGGCGACTCGTGTTCTGATGGTCTGGCTTGTAATGCCGACAGCTTTTGGGGACTCGAAGGTAGGAACGTAAGGAGATGAAGAATGGGCACACGGTTCAGTTTGCGTAATCGCATCGCGTTCAGCGGAAGGCACGTATGGTTGGGAGCGCTTCTTCTCGCTTCGGTCGTCGGTCTTCCCCGTAGCATCGCTGCGCAGACCGCGAGCGCGAACTCTGGAGCGACTCTCGAGACGACTTCTCTCCTTGGTCGCAGTTTATATGCGCTGCCGGACGATGCGACCGTGACCGCCGCGCGCGACAAACTCGCTGCAGATCCGAAGAACGCCGGGCTGGCGCTTGCGCTCTCGCAGGCTGAGGCGGGCCGCAGGCAGTATAAGGAGGCCGTCGCGACCTGCACCAAGGCTCTCGTCTTTGCGCCTGACGACGCGAGCCTCTATCTTGAGCGAGGGCATCGGGAGCTTGGCCTGCGGGAATTTGCGGCGGCGCGGAAGGACCTGCAACGGGCGACCGAGCTTGCGCCCAAGAATCTTGACGGCTTTTATCATCTCGGGCTGGCGCACTAATTTGTGGGAGAGTTCCGCGAGGCGGCAGCCGCCTTCGGGTCTGCGCGCGCACTGGCCAAAAGCGACGACAGCCTGATCGACTGCTCCAACTGGCTGTACGTCTCGCTGCGCCGGGCGGGCGACGAGCAGCGCGCAGCCGAGGTGCTGACCCGCATCACGCCCGGGGTGAAGAACACCGAGCCTCACCTGTACTTCTATCTGCGGCTGCTGCGCTTTTACCAGGCCAAGCTGAGCGAGCAGGAGGTTCTGCCGCCGGCACCTGCGAAGCCGGACGATGTGGAGGCGGAACTCTCCTTCGACACGGTGAGCTACGGCGTGGGGAATTGGCACCTCTATCATCACGAGATGCCGCAGGCAGTGGGTCTCTTCAAAGAGGTGGTCAAAGGGGAGGCGTGGAATGCGTGGGGATTCATCGGCTCCGAGGTGGAACTGGCTCGCAGCAGGAGATAATGCGGGTGAGGCGGAGGTGGTTTCGGCTTTGAAGACTTTTGAGATGTCGCGGGCGATGAGGGCGTCGATGGTGGGTTTAGATCTGACTTTCCATGACCGTGGCGGATTGGTCCAACCCATAAGAGATCTCCAAATGAAAAGCCCCCTTGCGGGGGCGGATAGTGCTCGCCTACGAGCCTAGCGGATATGGTTTAGAGTAGCACGATTCGTACCTTTGGGATCGTCCACTTCCTTGATTCAGATTTCCGGTGTGTTGACTGATACAGCGGTCACGCAGCCGTTTCGGCCTTCAGCTTCTCTGCCGTGTAGTGGGCGATGAGGGCGTCGATGGTGGGTTGGATCTGGCCTTCCATCACCATGGCGAGCTGGTGGTTGGTGAGGCCGATGCGATGGTCGGTGAGGCGGTTCTGCGGGAAGTTGTAGGTGCGGATCTTCTCCGAACGGTCGCCGGTGCCGATCTGCTGTTTGCGGTCCTTGGCCTGGAGCTGGTGGATGCGCTCGGCTTCCACCTCATACAGACGCGCGCGCAGCACCCGCATGCCCTTCTCGCGATTCTTGATCTGCGACTTCTCGTCCTGGCAACTGACGACGGTATTCGTGGGCAGGTGCGTGATGCGCACGGCCGAGTAGGTGGTGTTGACCGACTGGCCGCCGGGACCCGACGAGCAGAAGGTGTCGATGCGCAGGTCCTTGGCTTCGATCTTGATGTCGACCTCTTCGGCCTCGGGCAGGACCGCCACCGTAATCGCGGACGTGTGCACGCGGCCTTGCGTCTCGGTGGCCGGGACGCGCTGCACGCGGTGGACACCGGACTCATACTTGAGCTGCGAGTAGACGTTGTCGCCTTCGATGATCGCCGTCACGTCCTTCAACCCATGCCCTATGCCGGACTCGGTCTGGGAGAGGACTTCGACCTTCCACTTGTGCTGCTCGGCGAAGCGGAGATACATGCGGAAGACCTCGGCTACAAAGAGCGCGGCCTCATCGCCGCCGGTGCCGGCGCGCAGCTCGAGGATGACGTTCTTCTCGTCGTTGGGATCTTTCGGCAGAAGGAGGACCTTGAGCTGCTCTTCGACCGGCGCCAGGCGGGGTTCGAGCACGTCGAGCTCGGCCTGGGCCATCTCGCGGATGTCGGGGTCTAGCTCAGCGAGCATGGCGCGGGCTTCGGCGATCGAGTCCTTGATCTTGCGATACTCGCGAAATTTTTCGACTGTGGGTTCCATGTCGCGGTGCTGCTTGGCGATCGACTGAAACTTCTTCTGGTCCTGCACCAGGGTAGGGTCGGACATCTGGCGGCCAAGGTCTTCATAGCGGGCTTCGAGTTGGTCGAGGCGGTCGAACATGGATTTTCTTTCTAAAGACAGGGAATAGGGAATAGGGAGTAGGGAGTAGAAAACAGCGAGATGGCGCAGCTAGGCAAAGTCGTGACGGTCTTCACTCGGGAGAGCGGACTCGATCACGCCGGGAGGAGGCACCGGGTTTGCGGCGTTCTGCATCACTTACTGGATGTTATCGCATGCCCGGAGGGTGCGTCCTGCATCTGACACGGAAGCGATCGGTAAGCCGCGCAGATGGGGAGATCCGGCATGAAGACGGTGCGAACGGAGCGGTTGGAGATCGCCTTTGAAGAGGGCGGTCCGGCGAATGGATTCCCGGTCCTGCTGCTGCATGGGTGGCCGGACGCGCCGCGCGGATGGACGGCGGTAGCGTCCGGGCTCGAGGCGAACGGCTGGCGGACCGTGACGCCCTATCTTCGCGGCTTCGGGCCTACAAAATTTCTCTCCGCCGGCACGCCCAGGGTGGGAACCGGAGTCGCCCTGGCGCAAGATGCCATCGACCTTGCCGATGCCCTCGGCCTCGCACGTTTCGCCCTCGTCGGACACGACTGGGGAGCGAGAGCGGCTTACCTCACGGCGGCGCTCTTTCCTGAGCGGCTTACAGCCTTGGCAGCGCTGTCGGTGTCCTTCGTTCCTAAAAGCGTAATGCAGGCGCCTTCCTTCGACCAGTCGCGGCGCTACTGGTATCAGTGGTTCCAGTGCACGGAGCCAGGTGCGGCGCGGGTGAAGGAAGACCCGATCGGCTTCGCGCGCATCCAGTGGGATACGTGGAGCCCGCCGGGATGGTTTGACGAGGCGGAGTTTGTCAAGACGGCGGAGAGCTTTTCCAATCCCGACTGGGCGCGCATCACCTTGAACTACTACCGTTCGCGGTGGCTGAGCGGCGAGGAGTCGGAGCCGCACTACGAGAATTTGCAGAAAAAGCTTGAGCAGGTTCACGCGTTGTCCACGCCAACCCTGATGGTGCAGGGCGCCGAGGACCGCTGCGTGGCCGCGGGAGAGACCGAAGGCCAGGAGTGCAACTTCTCAGCCGGATATCAACGTCTCCTGCTGCAAGGGGTAGGCCATTTTCCCCAGCGAGAGGCACCGGCCGAGGTCACCCAGGCGATCCTCCGGCATCTGGCAGAGACAGGATCGAAGTAAGCTTGCACGATCGTTACTGTACGATCTCCGGTCCGGCGGATTGGCGGAAGACCCGGGGATCCGAGTTTGGATCGTATTTCGGATCGGCGGTGTAGAAGCCGTCCGGACCGTAACTGTAAAAGCCGACCTCCCATTGGCTCTCGGGATTGTCAATGCAGCCGGGTTTGCCGCTATCTGGCAGGACGACCCACATGGTTGGTTCCGAGGCCTTCGCTACCTGCGCGAGGATCGTCTCGAAGGTGGCCGGATCGAGGGAGAACGGCGGAATGTCGAGGTCGAGCGGCGGTCCGGCCCACATCCAACCCTGGGGATTGCAACCGGTGGCAAGCCGTATGGAATACCCGAGCGTCGGATTGAGCGATGAGATCGCTGTTCCATGGAATGAGACTGGGCCGAGAGGCAGGGTCAGGATGCGATTGATCGGCGTCAAGGGCCGCGTAGGATACAAAATCAGAAGTGCGCCAAGTCGCCGGGTGGCGTAGTGCTCGCGTCCGAGCAGGATGTTCAGGGCCAGCTCGTCCACCGTCTCGTGGTCGGCTGAGAGCGTAATGGGCTGAGAGAGAAAGCTGATGTCGCCCGCTTCGACGAGCAGCGTGCTGCTGGTGGCTGCGCCGAGTTTGGCAAGGGCCGCCAGTCTGGACCGGCCGGTTATCTTGAAATGCTCAACTTGCCGCAAGTTCGCGGCTGCCTCTTGCCCTGGCGAGGCGCAGCAGGCGAACATCAGGGCGAGCAGGAACGACAGCCTCATGTTTCCCCTCGTGTTTCCTTAGACACCAGCGAAACGAATGTGCCTCAACGTACGAAAGAAGCAGCGTGCAGCAGGTTCGAATTCAGCATCCACTTACAGTGTCGTTGCATGAGGGACTACGAGCATGGCTTTGTTTCTAGCGGTGGCGGAGTTGGCGGAGGAGCTGGCGGGGGAGGCGGGCCGTCTCAAGAAGCGGGCGGCGATTGCTGCGGCGATTCTGGCCGTTCACCAGGCCTCGCCGGATGAGGAGAGCGCGGGGTTGTTCGCGCTGTATCTGGCGGGGATGCCGTTTGCGGAGGCCGATGGGAGAAAGTTGAATGCGGGCGGCGCGCTGCTGAGCAAGGCGCTGCTCGCGGTGAGCGGGGCGACAGATGCAGCGCTGACGGCAGCATACCGGCGGCATGGCGATCTCGGGGCGGCGGCCTTCGATCTGCTGTCTGCACCGGGAGCGAGAGCCGTCAAAGATGGTTGTCCTTCTTCACCCCAACGAGCAAACGCGCTCGCTGGGAACCCCGATTCCGACGATGCCCACATCTCAGAATCGAGTTCTGGGGCACCCAGTTCCGTGGCCGATTCGATCTCTGTCTCCTCACCCGATGGCGCAACGATCTCTTACGATGGCGGACTAACGCTGGCGGAGGTCGAGGACGCGTTTCGCGCGATGGCCGTAGCCAAGACGACAGCCATCCGCGCGGGGCTGGTGGAAGGCATGCTGCGGCGCGCGAGTCCGCTGGAGACGAAGTATCTGCTGAAGCTTATGCTCGGCGACATGCGGATCGGGGTGAAGCAGAGCCTGGTGGAGGAGGCGATTGCGGTGGCGGCTTCGAAGCCCGCTTCCGAGGGCAGGGACGCGGAGCTCACGGTCGCGGTGGAAGAGGTGCGGCGGGCGGTGATGCTGGAGGCGGACCTGGCGGGTGCGGTGCGGCGGGCGTTCGCGGGAACGCTGGGGGAGGCGCGGATGCGGCTGTTTCATCCGCTGGGATTCATGCTGGCAAGCCCCGTCGGGACGCCGGAGGAGGCGGTGGAGCGCTTTACCGGCAAGCCTGCGAAGACACCGGCGGCGAAGACGAAGAAGGGACGGAGGAAGAAGGGCGAGCAGGTTTTGCGGGAGGCGTTGGAGCTTGATTCGGAGCGGGAGACCGAGGTTGCGATTGCCGTCGAGGCGGCGAATGAGCCGACGGAGAACGCGGCTTCGATTCCACAAAGCGCAGATGCGGATGCAGAGAGCTTTCAGGATGCGTCTTTGATGGAGTCGGTGGACGCCCAAGTCCCGGATGCGGGACCCTTCGGCGGGCTCAGGGCAAGCTATGGGGTACCCGGTTCTTCGCTGGGTGGTGAGTCAGGCGCTGGGGGCGGCTCGGCTGCGACGCTCGAAGCGTTCCTCGAAGACAAGTACGACGGGATGCGGGCGCAGGTGCACTGCGGCGATGCAGGACAGCCGGGCCGGGTAGCGATCTATTCGCGAAACCGAGAGGACGTGACCGAAAGTTTTCCGGAGTTGGAAGAGGCGTTTGCCCGGATGCTGCCCGAGGGCGGCGGCCTGATTCTGGACGGGGAGATTCTGGGCTGGGATCTGACCCAGGCGCGTGCGCTGCCGTTCGCCGTGCTGGGCACGCGGATCGGACGCAAGCGCGTGTCCAACGAGATGCGGGCGCAGGTGCCGGTGGTCTTCATGGCGTTCGACCTGATGGTGGCGGGCGGGGAGCTGCTGCTCGAGCTGCCTCTGCGCGAGCGGCGCAACCGGCTCGAGGCTGTGGTCGAGAGGCTGGTGGATCGCGTGATTTCGCCCGTCGTTGTGGAGAAGCGGCCGCGCGGTTCGGCGCAGAGTGAGATGTTCGGCGCGGAGCAGGGCGCAAAGATCGCGGGGAACGCGGCAGAGGCGCTGGTGCCGCGGCTGATGATCTCGCCGGCGCGGCTGGTAGAGAGCGCGGAAGACATCGACCGCGCGTATGCCGAGGCGCGGGCGCGGGCGAATGAGGGCGTGATGCTGAAGGCGGCCGGATCTGTCTATCAGCCGGGGCGGCGGGGGCTCGCCTGGGTAAAGCTGAAGCGCGAGCTGGCGACGCTCGATGTCGTCGTCACGGGCGCGGAGTTCGGACATGGCCGGCGCGCAGGCATCTTGAGCGACTACACCTTTGCGGTGCGCGATGGGAAGGGCGAGCTTCTCAATGTGGGAAAAGCCTACTCGGGACTGACCGACGCCGAGATCACCGGGATGAGCGCATGGATGATGGAGCATACGCTCGAGGATCAGGGCTTCTTCCGTACCGTCGAGCCGCTCATGGTGCTTGAGGTCGCGTTCAACAACATCATGCGCAGCAGCCGGCACGCTAGCGGATTCGCGCTGCGGTTTCCGCGCATTCTGCGCATCCGGACCGACAAGCCGGTGGCGGAGATCGATACCGTGAAGCGGGTGGAAGAGGTCTTTCAGAGCCAGGTCGATAAGCCAGCCGAAATTTGAGAAGGACATGTCCCGCCGGACGGGCCCGCCACGCTCAGCCATCCACAACGAAGACCTATTTGCGGGGTACCCCGATGCGCGGCGACTTGGATCTGCTGTTGCTCTCGCCTTTCTTGTTGTCATTCCCGAAGGGAATCTGCTGCTGCCTTTGCTGTTGCTGTTGCCCTTGCCTTTATGGTTGTCATTCCCGAAGGGAATCTGCTGTTGCCCTTGCCTTTCTCGACGCTGCTTCAGTCTCGCCAGCTCCCGCGGATACTCCGCATCGTCCGCCCCGGCCGGCCCCAGAACACCTCACCCGGTCCGCGCACCTCTATACTCGAATTGTTTCGCATCACCCCACTTCCTAAGGAGCTTCTTCTGTGCAAGTTTTTCGTCCTCTCGTTCTGTTGTTCTCGATAACGGTGTTGAGTGGCACGACCGCAATGCGGGCACAGCAAGAGCCCAGCCCGGCGCAGGCGATCCTCGCGCGGATGGATCGCACGGCGGCGGACTGGAATCGCGGCGACCTCGAAGCGTTTGCGGCGGGCTACAAAAACTCGCCCGATATTCTGTTCATCGGCAAGCACATCGAGAAGGGATATGCGTCGATGCTGTCGACCTACCGCGAGGCTTATCCGACGCGGGAGAAGATGGGTACGCTGAGCTTCTCGCAGGTGGAGGTGCAGCCGCTCGACGAGCAATTTGCAACCGTGACCGGTCACTTTCATCTGGAACGAACCGCGGCCGGCGGCGGCAATGCCGACGGCTACTACCTGCTGGTGTGCGAGAAGACCAGGGACGGATGGAAGATCGTTCGCGACGATTCGACCACGCTGCCGAAGTCCCCTGCGAAGTAACCGCTTGTCGCGGCGGAAGGACCCGAAGCGCCTGCCCGGCTATCCAGTCGCGTTCGCTCATGCCGGCGTAGCCGACAGCATGCGCGTCATCTTCTCGGCGGTGAGCATGCTGCGCCAGCCGCTGCCGATAACCTCGAAGGCGTGATCGTCGGGACGGAAGCCGTAATGAACCAGGTGCAGCGACGTGCCGCCGGACGGGGTGGGCGTGAGCGTCCAGGTCACGGTGGTCTCGAGCCGCGGCGCCGTGTCGCCGTCTTTTTCCGACCCGCCCTCCCACGAATAGACCAGCTTGCGCGGCGGGTCTACCTCGAGCATCCGGCAGTAGACGATGCCGTCCCAATCTCCGCGAGGCTGTTCGCGAAAGGTGAACTTGTGTCCGACGACCGGCTGGATGTCGGTGGACATCATCAGCCACTGGGAGAGCAGCGTGGGCTCGGTGAGAGCTCGCCAGACCTGATGGGGCGGCTCGGCGAAGGTGTAGTCGACGACGATGGATTCATTGCCTTTCATTGCAAGTCTCCTTTGGGTTGGTTGGCGAGCAGGGATTTGAGACTGTCCAGACGCTCCGGCCAGAAGATGCGGTAGTGGTTCAGCCAGTGGTTCAGCGGCGCTAGGCCCTCGGGGCGCACGCGGTAGATCGCGCTCCGGCCCTGGCGTCGGTGAGCGACCAGACCGCAGCGACGCAGCACGGCGAGATGCTGCGAGACGGCGGGCTGTGAGACGGGAAAGCGGCCGGCAAGCGCCGAGACCGTCGCTTCGCCGCGGGAGAGATGTTCGAAGATGGCCAGCCGGGTGGGATCGGCGAGGGTCTGGAAGAGGGCGAGCTGGCGTCTCTGCGGCACAAGCAAATATATAAGCGCAAACTTATAAGTAAAGCAAGAACAATTTTTAGAGGACAGGGAGATAGGTCCTGCCGGACGGGCCCGCCTGCGCGGCGGGCGGCCACTTCGTGGCGCGTCTATCCCTTCGGGTGGGCCTCCCGATGGTCGGCGTGAGATTCGTGCCGAGCATCGCGAGGCCCTATGCTGATCATCCTGCCCAGACCGGTATACGCGTCACGAAGTGACCGCCGTCCGCGCAGGACGCCCGTCCGGCAGGACACGCCTCATTGAACAATCAGAGTCAGGTTGACGCTGCGGCTCAGCCCTGCACTGCTCGCCGAGACAACGACGGGGTACGTGCCCGCCGCAGTGGCCGGAGCAGAGGTCGGATTGGGATTCGAATCGCTGGCCAGAGGAATGGTCCGCCCGGTGCCGCAGCCGCTCGCAGCCGCAAGCGCACAGAGCAGGAGCAAGCAGACAAGGCGATGCATTCGTCTCCCGCGTGCCGCAAAGCAGCCAAACGGAAGGAGCATGAGCAGTGCGATCGGGGACGCATAGCTGCGGCGCGGGCGCGAAGCCGGCGCCGCGGAGGAGACGCCGGTCAGCACCGTCACCGAAACGGTAGTGATGTTGCCAAGCGGGACGCTGCTTGGATTGACGTTGCAGGTGGAGTTCGCCGGAATGCCTGTGCAGGTGAAGCTGACCGTGCCGGAGACGTTCGCGGCAGAGCTCAGCAGCATGGGGAAGACGGCGTTCTGCCCGCTGGTGGTCGCGACCGTCGTGGGACCGTTCGGTTGAAATGTGAAGTCCACACCGGCTCCGGTCAGAGGCAGCGTCTGCGGGGAGTTGGGAGCGTCATCGGTCACGGTCAGCAGCCCTGTGCGCGGGCCTCCGGCCGTGGGCACGAAGACGACCTGCATCGTGCATGCCGTGGCGGCGGCGAGCGTAGCTCCGCAGGTGCTGCCGTCCGGCGCTATGGCGAAGTCTCCCGTGATCGTCATACTCTGCACCGACAGCGGGCCGCCGCCGTTGTTGGTCAGCGTCACCGTCTGCCCGGCCGAGGTGACGCCGACGCCGGTCGCCGCAAAGCTGAGGCTCCCAAACGGCGCAAGCGAGACTCCAGGCGGCGCGAGCCCGAATCCATTCAGCAGGACCGTCTGGCTGCGATATTGATCCGACACCGTCAGCACCCCGGTCAGCACGCCTACATTCTTCGGCGCAAAGCCGACGTTGATCGAGCACGAAGCATGGCCCTGGAGCGAGTTGCCGCACGCGTTGACGACGGTGAAATCGCCGCTTGTAATCTGCGCCGCAATCAGCGTCAGCGGCTGGTCGCCCGCGTTAGTCAGCAACACCTGCTGGAATGCGCCGGTCGTGTCGATCTGCTGCGGAGCGAACGTCAAGGCGAGAGGCGCAAGCGCATCGGTCGGGGGCGAGGTGCCGATGCCGGTCAGCGATGCGGTCTGCATGCCGGCTGCATCGTTGACCGTGAGGGTCCCTGTCTGCGTTCCGGAAGCGGCCGGGACGAAGGCAATCGCGACCGTGCACCCTGTGCTGGGAGGCAGACTCGCACCGCAGGTATTCACCGTGATCTGAAAGCCCGCGCCGAGAACCGACGGAGGCTGAAGCGCAATGCTCGAGTTGCTGGTGTTCGAGATCGTGATGTTCTCGACCGGGCTGGTCGCGCCGACCGTGGTGGACGGAAAAGCCAGCATCATAGGATTGAGCACGATGGCCGCAGCAGCGGTGCCCGTGCCTGCGAGCGACGCCGTCGCCTGGCCGCCCGGCACATCGGCGTAGACCGTCAACACTCCCGTCCTGCTGCCGACAGCCGCGGGCAGGAAGCTGACCTGCACCTGGCAGCTTGCCCCGGCGGCCACCGCAGCGCCCGTGCAGGTGTCGGTTTCGCTGAAGTCGCCGGTGAGCGACACCTGGCTGACGAGAAGCGGAGCGCTGCCGCTGTTGGTCACCGTGATCGTCTGCGGCACGCTCGCCGCTCCGGCCGACTGCGCGCCAAAGACAAGGCCCGCGGGCGATAGCGTGATCGCCGCTCCGGACGGGACCGCGGCCGTCAGCAGCGGGATCTGCCACACGCCGCGCCCGTAAGTGGCCACCCGCAGCTCGCCGAGACGGCCGTCTCCGGTCGGCATTCCCGCAGCGGCCTCAAGCGAGACCGCGGGCGCATTCGGCAGGCCCGTCCCATACACGGTCCAGCAGTTCGTCGCCGGACAGCTTGTAACGTTCGAAGTGACATATACGCCGGTGTCGAGCGCGGCATAGAGCGTGTTCGCGTCGTTCGGGTCGACCAGAATGCTGTTGGCGGGAGCATTCGGCAGATTGGCGCTGATGTTGGTCCAATGCGCTCCCCCGTCGATCGATTGATAGACGTGGGCCGCGTTGACGCCGTTGCCGGCAAAACCCATCACGGTGGCATAGATCGTCTTGCCGGTGGCGTCATGCGGGTCGGCAGCGATGGAAGGCAGGTCGAAGCCTCCGGGATTGAATCCGCTGCCGTTGCTTACCGGTGAGCTTGTGAGATCGGTCCATGCTGTCGTGTTCGTGGCCGTGTTGGCTGCGGTGATCGAAAACAGATGTCCCCCGGCGCTGCCTCCGCCATCGAGCGCGCCTGCCATGCCGGCGTAGAGCACCGGAGATCCGGCGTTCTGCGAGGCGTTCGACGGAATCGCCGCGCCGCCGGCGGCAAGCGACCGCACCACCGGATTCCCGCCTCCGCAGGGACTGTTCTGGGGTCCGGTTTGGGGACCGGCCAGATCGCGGCTGATGGCATTCGAGCTTGACCACGCCGTTCCGTTCCCCGCAGGGCCGCGCCACACCCGGCAGGTCCCGATCACCACATTCGAGCTCAGCGCGGGATCGAGCAGCCACGGAGCGTCGATCAGCGAATGATCCCCTGAGACCTGCGTCGGACCGATCGTCGCCGGCCCGGTAAAGTCCGCAGCCGTGCACGCGCCCCCGGCCGGGCACTGCCGCAGGCTCACGCCGGCTCCGGTCGAGATGTACCAGAGCAGCGGGTCATTCGGGTCGATCGCCACCGTCCCGCCCTCGCCGGCTGCAAGCTGCGTCCAGGGCGCCGCGGCGGGAGAGCCCCCCGAGGTCGAGGCCGTGCCGTTCGCGCCCAGGCCCACCAGCAGCGTCGAAGCGTCGGCCGGGCTTTGGGCGAAGCTCACCACCTCGGCCAGCGAGCCCAGGCCGCCGTTAAGATTCTGGAAGTGGCTGGCGTCGTCGGCCGAGCAGGGCGCCGCCTGCTGATTCACGCCGTCGGTCGAGCGCCACACGCCGCCGTCATTGCCGGCATACAGCAGAGGCAGCGCGCCGGACGCCATCGCCGCAATCGCATGCTGCGACGGAGCCACGTGAGCCGGCGCTCCGCAGGCGTTCTCCGCGTTGGTCGTGTTGCGCAGCGTGCATCCGGCGGCGAGCGAGCAGCGATACAGGTCCACCGTCCCGGCGAACAGCAGCGTGTCCTGCGTCGAGCCGTTCGGGCCGGAGGGAACCGCCGCAAGCGTAAGGTCGTAGTCGCCCTGCACAATCGTCTTGTTCCCGCCGCCTGCTTCGAGCGCGGAGGAACCCAGACGCGTCGCGAAGGTCGCCGCGCCGTTGCTGCAGCTGCCGCCCGAAGACGCGCAGACATCCTGCCACAAGCCCTGATCGAGATTGTTGCTGTCGACGGTCAGCGCAAACGTGTCGCCTGAGTTCGGCTGCACCGCGAGCGCGCCGCGGAAGACGGGGCAGCTCGCGCTTCCACTGGTGAACGGCGAGGTCGGGCAAGCGGTCAAGCTCATTCCAGTCCCCGGCTGATTGGCCATCCGCGTCCAGGTCTGCCCGTCGGCTGACTCGTAGTAGCCGTGATATTGCACCGCGGCATAGAACCGATGCCGCAGCGGATTCCAGGCCACCGCGGTCACCGCGTGCCCGGGGGGATAGTCGCCCAGCTGATCCGGACTCTGCAGCAGCTGGCCGCCATCCATCAGCGTCGCCATCTGCCAGGAGACGCCCGCGTCCGTCGAGAAGTACAGCCCCATCACGCTGTTGCCTACGCTGACGGCGTTCACCAGAGCGCCTTCGGCCGACTGTGACACCGCCATCACTACCAGCCCCGGCGTCGCGCTGCTCCACGCAAAACCCGAGATCGCCAGGCCGGTAAAGGTGTGGTGCCCGTCCACGCCGCCGACGCCGTCCTCGGAGTCGGTGATCAGCGTCCAGGTCACGCCGTTGTCGGCCGAGCGCAGCAGCCCGCCGCCGTAGTAGGAGTCGGCCGCATCGTTCGGGTCTCCTGTGCCCGCCAGCACCACGCCCTGCTGCACACTCAACGCGCCGATGCTGAGCGAAGGCATCGCCGAGCTTCCCGCATTCGCGCTGAAGACCGGCAGGGTATCGGTCAACGGCGTAAAGGTGACGCTCGCGGCCGGCCCCGCCGCATTCAACGACTTCCACACTCCGCCGCCCGTCGTGCCGAGATAGACGGTGTTGCCGGTCGCATCCGCCGGATCGATCGCGATCGCCGTCACGCGGCCGGTCACGTCGCCGTACTTGAGGCTCGCCACCTGATTCGGCCCGACCGGCTGCCACGCCGCGCCCAGATTCGACGATCCCAGATTCGCCGCGCCCGGCTTCAACGATCCCGGCTGCGTCTGCGCATGCACGAGCGGACTCTGCTGCTGCCGCGCTGCATCGCCGCCCTGCAGGAAGGCGATCTTCGTTGCTGCGACACGGCCATCCCCGAAGCGGTTGGGCCGCACGCCATGGGCCGCGGCAGAGCCTTCCCTGGCAACGCTGTCCCCGATCCCCTTCGCAGCCGCCGCGCGGGATGCATGCAACACCGTCCGCTCCGCCGAAGCCGCAGGCGGCGCCGACGCCGCTCCGCAAAAAGAAGCAACCGCAAGACCCACGCAGAAGACAGCGGAGCCCGCTCGCCCGCGCCCCCAGAGTCTCAGCCAAAACCAGCGCGCGAGTTGTGAGCCCGACATCCCGTCCATACCTGCTCTACCCAGTCAGACAACTGACCTCCATGCTGCAAGCTGATGGCCAACCAGTCAACGCGGAAATCCTCAGAGAATCTGCGATGATTCCAGAACGGGATAAGAAAACTCTCATGAAACGTCGTGATGTTTACCGCGGCTTGGCGATTTCCTGCGCGGGACTCGCTAACCCGCGAATGAATCGCGCAGAACCAATCCAGCCTTCCATCGCCTGAATTTATCATTCGAGTCCGACCGCTCGAATCTCACCGAAGTTGTAGCGACCGGTGCCGCAATCGCCGATGTCTAGATCGGAGCGGGATTCACCGGTCTGCCTTGAACCACAGCAGCCCGTTGCCCAGAGTGAGGATTGGTTCTCCCGAAGGCGACAGGTCCAGAGCGTGCCCCGCAGTCGCCTCGTTGACATCGAGGTGTCCGAGAATTTTGCCGCTGCGGCGATCGAGTTTCACCACCCATCCTCCACCCGCGCCCGCCGGCTGATCGAATGGTCCCATCGTGGCCCAGATCGCCCCGCCAGCCACCTTGATGGAGTAAACGCGCCCTAGATGCGCGATCTCTCCTCTGTAGCGTCCGCTCAGGTCGAACTGCTCGATGCGGCCGTTCTCGCGGTCCGCGACATACACGGTTTTCCCGGCGACCTGAATCGAGTGCGGCAGATTCATCTCGCCCGCTCCCGCACCGCGCCGCCCCCACGCTCTCACCTTCCTGCCGCTTGACGTGTATTCGAGCACGCGCGCGTTACCGTAGCCATCGGTCACAAACAGATTGCCGCCCGGAGCGAACGCGATATCGGTCGCTCCCCGGAAGAGGCTGCCGTTCTTGGGTTGGCCGCCCACTTCGATCGTCATCTTCTTTCTTCCGGAAGCACTGTATTCGATGATCTTCGAAGAGGCCGCGTCCACCGTCCAGACATTGCCCGCGAAATCGAGTCGAATGCTGTGCGGCAGAACGTACTCTCCCCGGCCCCACGAATTCAAAATGCGCCCCTCGCGAGAGAGCACGAGAACCGGATCGCTCTTCGCACCGCGCTGCACCTCGTAGATGGTTCCATCCGGGCCCACTGCCACGCCTGAGACAGTTCCTGACTCCCAATCGGGGTTAGGAGGGACAACAAGATAGCGCTCCGGATGGAACGGAAGTTGAGGGGAGACCTCGATCCGCACTCGCTCTTGCGCGGAGATAGAATGCTCGATCCCTTGCGCCAGACAAACGCCGACCGTCAGAAAAACGAGCACAAACAGCCCGGAAAACTTGGCGCACCTGCAAGAACGGCTGTCTTCTCTCATCGCAGCTCCAGCTTACCGCCTCGACGAGCAGATCGTTGCGAAACGAACCTACTCGGGCAGCGCGGCCATCTGCGCGATGTACTGCTTCGAATCGAACTTCCGGCCCGTCGAGCCGCCCGACATGTAGCGGATCTTGCCGAAGATCGGACGCGTTCCCCATGCGCGGTCGAACTTGCCCAGGATCGCCCACGCCACGCCCGCATATCCGTTAGGATCGCGCCCGTCGAGAAAGTATCTGTCGTTAAGGTAGATGCTGTACTTCATCGCGGTCGCCACATCGGGCGTCCACTCCAGAATCTTCTTCGCCCAGTACATGCGCAGATAGTTATGCATCCAGCCGTGCCGCACCATCTGGATCTGCGCCGCGTTCCAGAGCTCGTCATACGTCTCGGCGCCTTCAAGCTGCTTCAGGCTGTACAGCCGCTCGCGCTGGTCCCGCGCATGCTCGGCGATCGTCTGCTTCGCCCAGTTCTCCGCGCAGGTGGGCGAGTCGTAGTCCGGCGTGTAGCGCACAAAGTTGATGGCCAGCTCGCGCCACGCGATCAGCTCGTTGAAGTAGCTGTCGCGCGCCGACTGCAGCTTCGGATCCTTCTTCACCGCCGCATCCACCGCAAGCGCAATCGTCACCGGCCCAATGTGTCCGTAGTGCAGATACGGCGACAGCGCCGAGGTGCCATCGACCTCCGGATGATTGCGCTCGGTCTCGTACTCTGCCAGCAGCTTGCCGGTAAACAGCTTCAGCCGCTTCAGCGCAGCATGCGTTCCACCCTTCCACGCCTCCACCGGCCCCACGCTGCGATCGAAGTCCTTCCACCCCCGCGTCATGTCCTCATGCACCGAGTCAGAATGAAATCCGCGCGGCCGCTGCCACGCATGGTCGGCGCGCAGGTTCTCATACGGATGCAGATACTCCGGCAGCAGACGATACAGCCGCGGCCGGATGGTATACGCGCCGTACTGCGCCTTCTCGATCCGCTTCGACGGAACGACCACATCGGTGTCGACCGTCCAGAACGGAATGTGTATCCGCGCGGCCAGGTCCTTGCGCCACTGCTCCGGCGCCCGCATCGGGTTCTCGTCGCCGATCACGAACGCCGCGTGCACATCGGCGAGCAGGCGCTCATGCGACTCATGCGGCGCGCGCCGCATCACGAAACTGATATTGCGCTCCGCCAGATCTGCTTCGATATCCGGCAGTCCCTGATTGAGAAAGACGTAGTGCCGCAGATTGGCATGAGGAAAGTTCGAGATGCCGGCGAAGTACACCACCAGCGGAAGCCCAAGCAGGTTCGCAATCTTCACCGCCAGATCGACCGCATGATTGTCCACGCCCCGCTCGGCGCGCTGCATCCAGTAGACGACGCATCTGCCATCCGGATCAGGCTCGCCGTCGCGCCTGACTGTCACCCGCGCATCCGCGGACCAGGTGCGCAGCTCCTCGGGCAAATTCATCTTGCGGTTGGTCATGATTCCAAGTCTACGGTGCGACGGCGACGCACTTTGCGCGCCAGCAACAATGCACGGCGCCGAGACGCATTCACGTCAAAGCCCATTCGCGGCGCAGCCCCATCGCTCTACATTTCATTTCCGGCCACTCCTGTCCGGCCGGCCGGCCCTGCTTTTTTAGAGGCCTACCACGGATAAAAGGGAAAGAGGGATAAAGGCGGATTTCTCCCAGGGAAACACTGTTCCGAGTTCTTGCTGTCATCCTGAGCGTAGCGAAGGATCCCGATACCCTGCGCACAACCCATATCTCCAGCAACTTTCTACCTGGATCTCAGACGCTTAGCTCCAAACCCGCCACGCCACCACCGACATAATCAGAGGTCCCTAAAGACTGAAGGCGCTTCCCATCGGCTTCAATCCCTCTAATCCTTTTTTCCCTCTTATCCGTGGTAGGTAGTTGCCTCCAGGCGGTGCGGGTCTTATCCGGCAGCACAGAATCTTTAGTACTCGCTTCGGTGCTCGAGGTTTTCGAATCGCGTGTAGTCGGCGAGATAGGCGAGCTGGATGCTCCCCGTGGGACCGTTGCGCTGCTTCGCGATGATGATCTCGGCCTTGCCTTTCAGGTCTTCGTTCTCGCGGTCGTAGTACTCCTCACGGTGGATGAAGCAGACGACGTCGGCGTCCTGCTCAATCGAGCCCGACTCGCGCAGGTCCGACAGCAGCGGCTTCTTGTCGCCGCCGCGCTGCTCGCTGGCGCGCGAAAGCTGCGACA
Source organism: Edaphobacter sp. (assembly GCA_965277545.1). Taxonomy (GTDB): domain Bacteria; phylum Acidobacteriota; class Terriglobia; order Terriglobales; family Acidobacteriaceae; genus Edaphobacter. Next base: position 1,424,956 of record OZ255826.1, on the reverse strand, counting down.
GCGCCACCACCGGCACGCGCATCTCCTTGGCCAGCGCCTTCAGGCCGCGCGAGATCGCCGACACCTCCTGCGTCCGGTTCTCAAAGCCCTTCGTGTTGGTCGCGCTTCCCGTCATCAGCTGCAGATAATCGATGACAATCAAATCCAAAGCTCCGTGCTGCTGCTTCAGCCGCCTCGCCTTGGCGCGCATCTCGGCCAGCGTAATGCCGGGCGTGTCGTCGATGAAGAGCTTCGACTCCATCAGCCGCTCCAGCCCCGCGATCAGCTTGCTGCGGTCGTCGCGCATCAGCATGCCCGTCTGAATCGCCTTCGAGTTGACCAGCGCCTGCGAGGCGAGCATGCGGCGCAGCAGGCTGGACTTCGACATCTCGAGCGAAAAAACGGCGACGATCTTGCCGCTGCGCACGGCGGCATTCTCGGCGATGTTGATGGCCCAGGCCGTCTTGCCCATCGACGGCCGCGCCGCAATGATCGTCAGCTCCGACTCCTGCAGGCCGCTCGTCATGCGATCGAACTCCAGATAATGCGTCGCGAGGCCTGTGACCTCGCGGCCCTGCTCATACAGCGCGTCGATCGACCCAAACGAATCCTTCACGATGTCCGCGATACCGGAGAAGCCGTTGGTGATGGCGTGCTCGGAGATCTCGACCAGCCGGGCGCTGACGTTGTTCAGCACATCGAGCGCAAGCTGGCTCTGGTCCGCCGCGTCGACCATGCCCATGTCGCAGACCGTCATCAGCTCGCGCATCAACGCCTTATCACGGACGATGCGGACGTAGCTCTCAATGCTCAGCTTGCGCGGCAGACCTTCGCTGAGCGACGCAAGATAGGCGACGCCGCCGACCGAGTCGAGCTCCTTCTTCTTGCGCAGTTCTTCGGAGACGGTGACGATGTCGACCGCGTGCCCAGCCTCCGACAGCTTCAGCATCGAGGCGTAGATGCGGCGATGCGAGTCGAGCGAGAAGTCTTCCGCGCGCAGCAGCATGGTAGCGTCGACGATGGCCACCGGGTCGACCATCATGCCGCCAAGGATCGTGCGCTCGGCGTGCACCGAAGCCGGTCGCTGATCGTCGTCGGGGTTCACCAGATGGGGGAAGGCTGCCATGGCTGTCTTCAGGTTAGCCGCTCGCGGTCTGAGGATGTTCTGCATACTTCGGAAAACGCGCTATCGACCTGAATTCCTTATTGCTTTTTTGTAATCGTCCGATTACTATCTCGTCATGGTCTCAATCCGACCGCTGCCTGAGTTCACTGCCTGGATCGATAGCTTGAAAGATGACACTCTTCGCGGCGTGATCGTGGCCAGAATCAAACGCTTGGAACGCGGTCTGAGGGGAGACGTCAAGCCGGTTGGTGATGGAGTTTCGGAGTTGCGAATCCATCTGGGGGCAGGTTGGCGCTTGTACTTCACTCAGCGAGGAACGCAGATCATTGTGCTGCTCGCTGGAGGCTCCAAAAGCACACAGAAGAGAGACATCGAGCGGGCCCGGCGGCTGGCCGCGCTGCTCGATTGACCAAAGGAGTCCCTATGACCAAACGAATCAAAGCGTCCGACTTGCCTGAGTTCGACGCTGCCCGTTACCTCGAGAGTGAGACCTCCATCGCTGCCTATTTGACCGACATTCTTGAAGCCAAGGATGCAGCGTTGTTGGCGGCGGCTCTCGGCGACATGGCTCGCGCGCGGGGGATGACCGAGATCGCGAAGACGGCCGGCATCACGCGGGAGGCTTTGTACAAGGCCCTTCGCCCGGATAGCGCCCCGCGATTCGACACCATCAGTCGTGTCTGCGCGGCGCTCGGTGTGCGTCTGGTGGCACAGCCCGTTCATGTCCCCTGATGGCTTTGGTGCTGAAGGCCAAGAAGGTACGCTTCCAGCGATGTAAGCTGGTGATACGAGCTGTAGGAGTCCTCGATGGGAATGGAAAAATCTCTTAACCTACCGCCGGCGGCGCAGCGGGACAAGGCTTCCTTTGAGGTGCTGCGCGTCTGGATCGCCGAGCAGGGCCAGCACGTCTCCATCCAGAGCGGCACCTGGGACGACCCGTTCGCCTGGGGCATCGTGCTCGCCGACTTGGCGCGGCATATCGCGCTGGCCCACCAGTTGCAAAACCAGAACGGCAAGTCCGATCCCGACGTCTTCATGGAGCGGCTGCTCGAAGGCTTTCAAGCCGAGATCGAGAACCCCACCGACGAGCCCGAAGGCGAGATCAAGCAGTAGGCGACCAGCCTCTGCCCGCCGCAACTCCTCAGCGCGGCATGGTCAAATTCCGCATTTATCCCTTTTTCCTTTCTATCCCCGGTAGGCCTTCCACTCGCTGGCGGAAGCTCAGCCGAGTCTCCGTGGGCAATGCTCTCACGCGTACAGAGACTGAACACAGATCAAAAGAAAAGATGGATACCAGTGAAGTGGCCGCCCCGCGCGGAGTAGGCCCGTCCTGGCAGAACTATTTCTTCTGGTAATCCTGAAACAGCTCCGGGAACTGAGCCTTCAGCGCGGCCGTCTTCGGCACATCGCAGATCTGGATGTACGGGTTGTTCGGATTCTTCTCCGCGTAGTCCTGATGGTAGTCTTCGCCGTTATAGAACGCCTTCAGCGGCACCACCTGCGTGACAATCGGCTTCGGAAAAGCATGCGCCGCGTCCAGCTGCGCGATGTAGGCCTTGGCGATCTTCTCCTGTTCGGGATTCGTGTAGAAAATCACCGAACGATACGAGCTGCCGACATCCGGACCCTGCCGGTTCAACTGCGTCGGATCGTGCACGACCGAAAAGAAGATGCGCAGCAGCGTACCGTAGCTCACCTTCGCGGGATCGAAGACGACCTTCACCGACTCGGCGTGCCCTGTGCTCTCCGACGACACCTGATCGTACGTCGCGCTCTCGGCCGAGCCGCCTGAGTAGCCCGCCGTCGTCGCCATGACGCCCTTCACCCGCTGAAACACCGTCTGCACCCCCCAGAAGCACCCGCCCGCGAACACCGCTGTCTCCTGCGCGGCCGTGGTGTGCGGCTGGTCCAGCGCCGGCGCCGGCAGCGGCGAAGTTCTCTCTGCACCCATCACAGATCCCATCGTCATTCTCCTCATGCCTGCCATCAGCAGGACCACCAGCACCATCACGCCCAACCCAACCAGAACTGTCCTGCCTGTCGCGCTCATCTCATTCTCCAACTTCTCCAACGCTTCTTCGTCTCTTATAGGACGCGCGAACCCGCCCAGCGGTTACATGGCACACCCTCTCACCTCATTTCGCGCTCATTTCGCGTGCCCTCATTTCGCGTGCCAGGAGGCATCTTTCGACCATCCAACCCAGACAGGAGGACCGCAGCTTGCCCGGCCAGGTGCGCATCGGACTGTCGGGATGGACGTACAAGCCCTGGCGCGGGGTTTTCTACCCGCCCGGCCTGTCGCAGAAGCGCGAACTCGCCTATGCCGCTTCGCTATTCGCCTCCATCGAGATCAACGGCACCTTCTACTCGCTGCAGCGGCCGTCGAGCTTCACCGCCTGGGCCGAGCAGACGCCGGAGAACTTCGTCTTCTCGATCAAAGGCAGCCGCTACATCACCCACATGCTGCGGCTGCGCCACGTCGAACAGGCGCTCGCCAACTTCTTCGCCTCAGGCCTGCTCGCGCTCGGCCACAAGCTTGGTCCCATCCTGTGGCAGTTCCCGCCGAACTTCCAATTCCACCCTGAGCTGCTCGAAGCTTTCTTCCAGCTGCTGCCGCGCGACACCCATGCCGCCGCACACCTCGCCACGCGCCACGATGAACGTCTGAAGGGCCGCGCCTACACCGCGCTCGGACGGCGATATTCCATGCGCCACGCCATGGAGATTCGCCACCCAAGTTTCGTCACCCCCGAGTTCATCGCTCTGCTGCGCCGCTACAACGTCGCGCTCGTCTGCGCCGACACGGTCGAATGGCCGCTGCTTATGGACATCACCGCGGACTTCGTCTATTGCCGCCTGCATGGCTCCGAGGTGCTGTACACGAGCGGGTACACCGGCGCGCAGCTCGATCGCTGGGCCGCCCGAATAGCGGCGTGGGCTCAGGGCAAAGAGGTGGCCGACGGCGACCATGCCAGCCCGAAACCCGCCCGCAAACGCGCCGCCCGCGACGTCTTCATCTACTTCGACAACGACGCCAAGGTCTACGCCCCCAAAGACGCGCATGCGCTCGCACAAAGGGTCAATCGGCTGTTCGGCGGCTCGGTTGAGTGACGCAATGAATTCGAAGACTTACAGGGACAAAAAGGAAAAAAGGATGAGTGCGGATCTTCCTGAGCGCAATCCTGCCCCATCACTCATCCATTATCCCGACTGCATTCATCAGCCCATCCCCATCCGCCTTAATCCTTCTTTCCCTTTTATCCCCGTAGGCCTTCGAAGCCTTCGCCATCGGCAGCGATACCTTTCGATCGTTCGTCATCGAGACGCGTCTGACCTTTGACGATTCTCCGAAGTTGAGAATCAAGCCGATTTCAAATTGCGATGATCTCAGGTAGTGGAGAAGCTGAGCTTCATGGGACTTAGAGATCGCGTCCGCAACCTTCAACTCCAGAACGATCCGCTCTTCTACGACAAGATCCGCGCGGAACATGCCGGCCAGCAGCCCGCGAAAGTAAACCGGCATCGCTGCCTCAGCTTCAACCCGCAGTCCCGCCTGCAAAAGCGCGATCCGCATCGATTCCTTGTACACAGCCTCAAGAAATCCGAATCCAAGCTCATTGTGAACCTGATAGAACACCCCGATGATCTTCTCCGTCAGCTCATGCGAAGGCCTGTCGAATTTATCTCTCTGTTCATCAGCCGCCATCCCCATCCGCTTTTAATCCCTCTTTCCCTCTTATCCCCGTAGGCCTTTGTCTACTGTGCCGAGAGTTGCCGCGCAGCCACTCGCCCGCGCCCCTGAATCTCGATGTACACATGAATCAGCCCAACCGCCGCGGGAGTGACGCCGGAGATCCTGCTTGCCTGCCCCAGCGTCTGCGGCCGCACCCGCGTCAGCGTCTGCTTCATCTCGGTCGACAGGCCGCTGATCGAGCTGTAATCGAACCACGCGGGAATGCTCTTCTTCTCGGCCCTGCGCATCTTGTCGATCGACCGGCGCTGCTGGTCGAGATAGCCCGAGTATTTGATCTCGGTCTCAACCGACTTCATCTCGTTGCGCACCCACGCGGGAATGTGAGGGATGGGTTCGCTTGCCAGGGATTTTGTTGGCCCTACAACCCAGGTCTCAGAAGCGAGACCTGGGGCACCCATTTTGTTGAAGGTTTCGGACCATGGGGCGAGGGTGGCTTCGCTGGCGATAGCCCCGCGGAGCGTGCGGATGAGAGTTTCGATCGAGACCTCCGGACGCTTCAACAGCTGCGCGAAGGTCTGGCCATGGACCAAGGCTGCATCCCCATCGAGCCGCTCCAGCAGCGGAGCGGGAAGGTCGCCGGTGCGAACGCGCACGGTGTGGAGCAGCCGATCCAGGGCCGCAGACCGCGCCTGCCGAGCCTCGTACTCCGCCCACGCCGCGTCGTCGATCAAGCCCAGCCGCCGTCCATGGGGCGTAAGCCGCCGGTCCGCATTGTCGATGCGCAGATGCAGCCGAAACTCAGCGCGCGAGGTGAACATGCGGTACGGCTCCGCGACGCCTTTGCTGATGAGATCGTCGATGAGCGTGCCGATATACGCTTCGGTGCGATCGAGAGTGAACTGCGAGAGCTCAGGGTCCAGCGCCCAGACCCCAGCAGGCGCAGCGCTCCTGTCGGCTGAGCCCTGAGCCCTGAGCCCTGAGCCCTGCCTTACAAATAGCGCGGCGTTGATACCGGCCATCAAACCCTGCGCCGCGGCCTCCTCATATCCGCTGGTGCCGTTGATCTGCCCGGCGAGATACAGTCCCGCGAACGCCTTCACCCGCAAAGTACGGTCGAGCTCCGTCGGATCGATCGCGTCGTACTCGATCGCATAGCCGGGCCGCAGCATCTCGGCCTTCTCCAGCCCCGGAATCGAGCGCACCATCGCCGCCTGGATCTCCATCGGCAGGCTGGTGCTCATGCCGTTGATATAGACCTCATGCGTGTTGAGACCTTCCGGCTCCAGGAAAAACTGATGCCGCGTCTTGTCCGGAAAGCGCACGATCTTGTCTTCGATCGAGGGGCAGTAGCGCGGCCCGACGGCCTCGATCTGCCCGCTGTACATCGGCGAGCGATGCACATTCTCGCGGATCAGGCGCAGCGTCTCAGGCGTCGTATGCGCGATGTGGCAAACGATCTGACGCAGCGGCAGGGCGCCTCCCCTAGCCACCGGGGACCGGAAGCTGAAGGGCGTGGGGTCGTCATCGCCCGGCTGCTCTTCGAACTGCGCCCAGTCGATGGTGCGGCCGTCGAGCCGCGGCGGCGTGCCGGTCTTCAAGCGGCACTCGCGCAAGCCAAGCCGCTTCAGCGCCTCCCCCAGCAGCACCGAGGCCGGTTCGCCGCTGCGCCCTGCGGTGTACTGCTGCTCGCCGCAGTGAATCAGGCCATTGAGAAACGTGCCCGTCGTGACGATCGTCGCAGCCGCATGAATCGTGCGCCCATCGCGCAGCTTCAGCCCGCGCACCACAGGACAGGGTTCAGGGCCGGGTGCCCCATCCTTCGCGTCGTTTGCGAAGGGTGGGATATCGGAGTGGCCGTCCTCCACCAGCAGATCCACCACCTCAGCCTGCTTGATGAACAGGTTCTTCTGGCCTTCGAGCACCTCGCGCATCTTCACGCGATAGAGGGCCTTGTCGCACTGCGCGCGCGGCGACCACACCGCCGGCCCGCGCGAGGTGTTCAGCAGCCGGAACTGGATGCCGGTCGCGTCGGCGATCTCGCCCATCACGCCGCCCAGCGCATCGATCTCGCGCACCAGATGCCCCTTCGCGATGCCGCCGATCGCCGGGTTGCACGACATCTGCGCGATCAGGTCGAGGTTCAGCGTGAAGATCGCGGTGCGCAGACCCATGCGCGCCGCCGCCATCGCCGCCTCGCAGCCCGCATGCCCCGCCCCCACCACCACGACGTCGAACTCTTCCGTGAAGCTCACGATTCCATTTTAGGCTTTCAGTTCCGGGTTTGATTCACCTGCACGACATATTCGAACAAAGGTAAATTACAATCGCGCCATGCTTCTCGATGAGAGTGGGATCAACGCGCTTGCTTATGGGACCGTGGATAACGAGCCCGGATCGGTAGCGAAGCTGCAGCAGGTCGCAGATTTTTTTAGGACATCCCGCTGGCCCGCCGAGTACGCCAAAACGAGGCATAGCCTGCATCCCGGAGACGCCCGTGACCTGTCCTGGATTCCCGATAAGAGCGTTCACCTCATCGTCACCTCTCCGCCCTACTGGACCCTCAAAGAGTACGTTGCTCATGAACGCCAGATGGGCGCGATTGAGGACTATGAGAAGTTCCTGATGGAGTTGGATAAGGTCTGGACGGAGTGCGCTCGCGTTCTCGTGCCCGGAGGCAGGGTGTGCTGTGTCGTGGGCGACGTCTGCATCCCTCGCAAGCGAGGCGGCAGACATCATGTGATGCCGCTCCACGCGGATATTATGACCAGGACGCGCCGCCTGGGGCTGGACTGCCTTACCCCGATCCTGTGGTCGAAGATCAGCAACGGAGCCACCGAGGCGGAAGGCAACGGCGCGGGCTTTTATGGCAAGCCTTATCAGCCAGGAGCCATCGTGAAGAATGACTTCGAGTACATCCTGTTCCTTCGCAAGGGTGGATCGTACCGGTCTCCTTCGCCGATGCAGCGGGCATTGTCGGTGCTCTCCAAGCACGAGATGCAGCATTGGCTGAAAACCTCCTGGAGTGATATCAAGGGTGAGTCGACGCGCCAGGGTCATCCCGCTCCGTATCCCGTGGAGCTGGCCGAACGACTTATCCGCCTGTTCTCTTTCGTGGGAGACACAGTACTTGATCCGTTCGCAGGCACGGCTACAACTACGATTGCGGCTATGAACGCTGGGCGTAATAGCATCGCGAATGAGTTGGAGCCGAAGTACCTTGCTCTCGCAACCGAGCGTCTCTTCAGAGCGCAGATCGCGCGTCCCTTCACTGCACCATTCGACGTGGACATCGTCCTTGCGGACGGACAAAGATGAATTCGGCGGACTATACCCTGCTTTCGGAGTTCCGCAGCCTCTTCGAAGGCCGGCCTTATTATCACCGCAATTCTTCCCAAGGCGACAGAGCCGTTCGCTATCTCTATGAAGATCTGCGTAGGCTGAACAAGTCCGCGTTGCTCAGCCGGCGAGTCGATGCAAAGACGCGAGTGCTCAACACGGCGAATAAGACTGTCGGCATCCAGAGCCGCCGGGGGGATGGCGCGTTTGGCGAGCTTGTTCCGGTGGCGGTTGCTTTGACCGCCGACGGATTTGTCGTCGCGCGGGGTCCGCTGAGCGCCATTGAGATCGGCGCGGAGACGAAGATCTTGGCAAAAGCAATGATTAAGCAGATCGATCGCGTTATAAGCGACCTGCGGCGCCAGGTAGAAGAATTTCAAAAGAATGCAAATCCCATTTGCATCGCAGTAGTAGGTGTCAATCATTCTGCGCGCTACACATCGTTCGAAGGCGAACGAAGCTTCAGCACAGATGGCTCGGCGAGAGCTAAACACCCGTCACAGGAAGCCGCTGAGGCAATCCGGAGATTGCAGGAGTTCGCTCGGCCGGCCTTCGACGAGTTCCTGATTTTAAAGTTTGCCGCCAGCAATGTCGAACCGTTTCCCTTCATATGGATCGACGAAAATGACACGCTTCTTCAATACTCCGCTCTGCTGACACGCGTTTCCAGGCTCTATGATCAGCGTTTCGGCGACGGAAAATAGGCGAATTCTTCACCTTTACCCTGCCCGCAGCACACCTCAACCCCGAGCACCTCCCCGGAGCATCCTGTGTTTGCCGCCTTCCACTTCCGCCATGGCTGGTTCTTCGCCGTCTTCCTCTTCTGCACTGCGCTGGTGATCGCCAACCTGGTGCACTATGTGCTCTTCCGCGTGCTGCGGCGCAGGGAGCAGGCGAGCCTTGGGCTGGGTCTCGGCTGGGGCTTGCAGCGGAACCTGGGCAGGCCGGCCCGCGCGGTGTTTCTGCTGACCTGCGTGCTGCTGGTGCTGCCCGCGATTCCGAATCTTCCGTCCGGCTGGGAGGCGGCGCTGCGCCAGATCTTCGTCATGGGCCTGGTGGCGGCGCTGGGCTGGTTTGCCATCGGCTGCGTCTACGTGCTGCAGGCCGTCATGCTGCGGCGCTACGACCTGTCGGCCGAGAACAACGTGCAGGCCCGCCGCGTGCACACCCAGTTCCAGCTCTTTCGCCGCATCCTGATCACCTTCATCATCGTCATCGACATCGGCGCGCTGCCGTGGACCTTCAACGATCCGCGCATCTGGCACTACGGCTCCGGGCTGCTGGCCTCGGCCGGCATCGCTTCGCTAATCCTTGCCACCGCGGCCAAGTCGACCGCGGCCAACTTCCTCGCCGGCCTGCAGATCGCCATCACCGAGCCCATCCGCATCGACGACGTCGTCGTGGTGCAGGGCGAGTGGGGCCGCGTCGAAGAGATCAACACCGCGTATGTGGTGATCCGGATATGGGACCTGCGCCGCCTGGTCGTGCCCTTGAGCTACTTCATCGAAAACTCGTTTCAGAACTGGACGCGCGAGTCCTCCGACATCATGGGCACCGCCTTCCTCTACGTCGACTACACCATCCCGGTCGAAGAGCTGCGCCGCCGGCTGGAGGCGATCGTGCACCCCTCACCGCTGTGGGACAAGCAGGTGTGCGGCCTGCAGGTGACCAATCTCACCGATCGCGCCATGGAGCTGCGCTGCCTGATGAGCTCGCGCAACTCCAGCGAAAACTTCGACCTGCGCTGCCAGGTGCGGGAGAAGATGACCGCCTGGATCCAGGCGAACTACCCGACAGCCTTCCCCACGGCGCGGTTTGCCGCCGTCTCCGAGGTTCCCCTCAGCGTGGAGATGCGGCAGGCTGCGGCCTCTCCCTCGCCGGGCGGCTCGGCGGAACGCAGTGACGGCAGAAGACGCTAAGCAATCAAAGCTCCCCGTTGTTGAACCCGGATCTGGAAATAACCATTGGATTGATTCGGTTGCGGGTAGGATACTTCACCTGATCAGCCTTCGCGTGTACTCATAGCGGTGTCCCAGCCAGCTCTTGCCTGTTCCATCCGCTGGATTGAAGTACGCTGTGAGCTGCTGCAAGTAAATTCTTTCCTCGACCGTGCTGGTCAGCACCGGCGTCTGCAATAAAAACGCTTGAGCATTGATTCTGTCGGCAAGCTGCATCACCACTTCAAAGTGGCTCGCCCGACCATCATTGGCCATGTTGCCGACGACCGAGACAATCTTATGCTGCGGTTTATTCATCGGAGAAACCTGGCTGACCATGGCGCGCATGGTGCGCCCTGTACCGAAGGCAAGCGTCGTCGAGATCTTCGCTGCGAGGCAATTTTCAAGATATTCGGCAGCACAGATTCCCAAGCCATGGAATAGCCCCCTGGGACGAGGTGTCCGACGGAGCAACATCGCAATAGCTCAGCTTAAATTTTTGGCATAACCTTTCAGCTAGCTCGACGCACTCCGTAATCGGATGATCGAGCCGAAACTTAATCAACCCTTCCGACACGGCCATCGACACTAAGCGTTGTGCAGCCTGACGCGAGACATGCAGCTTTCCACGATCTCATCCTGCCTGTTGTTTGCGACATAGTAGAGCCATGCTGCGCGAGCGGCGAGATTCAGCTTCTGGTATGCCTTTCCGCAAAATCGTCTGAGGCCATGTCACTCTTAGAGGCAAGTTCATCCTCCCAAGCTACATCTTCCTATGGGCGAGCTTTCCGACAGTTGGATCAACCAGAAACTCCATATTGCTGCTTCAGGCGCTTACGATAGAGAGATAGGGCATTGTCGTAGAGTGGGCGATTCGCAGGATTGGGAATTGCCGTCCTCGTTGGATCCACTGCGCTGCATCGTTTCGCAATATCGACTAAGGGCTCTGGATCCTTCCGATACTTCTTCCAGGCCCACATTGCTTGCATGGCAGAACCAACGCATCCGGCTTCGTCAGCTATGGGTACCTGGATCAGACTACCCGTTGCGTCGGCGATGAGCTGCCGCCAGCCTGCGCTCCTCGCCCCGCCGCCGATGAGTAAGATTTGGTCTGGGCTGCGGTGCTCGAGAATGAGATTGAGGCCGGCCAGCACACCATTGGTGACACCTTCGACCGTCGCTCGCATCATGTTCGCAGAGGTAACATTGTTTGCCGCAAGCCCAAACATGCTGCCTTGCGCGGTGGGAAGATCCGGGGTCCGCTCACCATTGAGAAACGGGATAAAGGTCATGCCGTCGGCCCCGGGTCGGGTAGCGTCGAGCGCCTCAGTGATATAGGAGACATCGCGGCCCACAACATTGAGCATGCAGGCGGTGACATTAGTGGCGTTCATCGTGCACACAAGAGGCAGCCAGCCGCCGCTCGAAGAGCAGAATGGCGCAACCCGTCCGAGCCTGTCGCCAATCGGCTTTTCGCTGAAAGTATAGACCGTGGAGGAGGTCCCAAGGCTGATGGTGACGACGCCCTCTTTGACATTGCCGGTGCCAATGGCGCCCATCATGTTATCTCCGCCGCCGGCGGAGACCAGGCACCGGGTGGAAAGACCAAGAGCGAGCGCTGCTTCCGGGCGCAGCGGGCCCACAACGTCATCTGCCCCGATCAATGGAGGAAGCGCGTTGCGAAGAAAACCCGTGCCGCCATCGATGGCCGCAAGCGGTTGCTCGGCCCAGATACGGCGGCGAACATCGAAGTACGCCGTTCCCGAAGCATCCCCAAATTCCGCGGCAAGGCAACCGGTAAGCCAGTAGTTCAGATACTCGTGCGGCAACAGAATATGGCGGATGCGAGCGAAGTTCTCGGGCTCCTTCTGCTGCAGCCATAAAAGCTTGGAAACGGTGTATCCGGTCAGCGGAACAATCCCAAAGTTATCGAACCAGGCGGACGCGCCGCCGAGACGATCCACCATCTCCGCATTCTGCGGCGAAGTCTGCGTGTCATTCCAAAGCTTGGCAGGGCGGATGCTCTGCATGGCGGCATCGAGAACAACCAGGCCGTGCTGTTGGCCGGAGATGCCGAGGGCTTTCACCGCTTCGGCATCCACGTTTGCTTCCGTCAACGCGGCCCTGACGGAAAACACCATCGCATCGACCCACCATGACGGCTGCTGTTCTCTCGCGCCATTCAGCTCCTCGATGAGATGATGGCGAGCGTGACCCTTGCCATGGATCGTTCCTGCCTCGTCCATGAGAATGGCTTTGGTTCCCTGTGTCCCGCAATCAACTCCCAGAAACATCCATATCCTCCCGTGAAGCAGACGCTCCCGGCAAATAGCCGGAAGCACCTCCGTCTGCCTTGTTCCCCAAAGGCGTATCCACGCGGGTCTTCTCCGGTTCAATTCGCAAAGCGAGCGTGACAAACGCCGCGACCACGTACATGAGCGCGAAGATCCACATCACTCCTGCGACACCCACCCTGGGTAGAAAGATTCCTGCAAGAGCCGGACCGAGCCAGATGCTAATCCCGGAGCCCAGGTTGTAGATTGAAATCGCGGCGCCTCGCGATTCTGGGGCGAGCATCGCCATAATGGCTCCGAGCGGGACAAATCCCGCAAGGGCAGCGCCATAAGCCATTGCCGCCAGGACGACCAGAAAATAATTCGCTCCAAAGATGTGCGGAATGTAAAACAGTCCAAGCGAGGTGACCGCGCAACCGCAGGCGCCGACGACGGTGACCACGATGCGCCATCCAATCCGGTCCCCCACATATCCCCAGATCAGATTGAAGATGACATTGGTCGCAAACATGATGCTGAGGATCTGCAGCCACTGCGGCAAGGTGAAGCCGACGGTATGGACATAGTAGAGCGGCAGAAATAAGAGGAAGCCAAACTCGGAGGTCGTTGTGACGATGGCAACGATTCCGCCCAAACCTACTCTAGGCTTTCTCCACACGATGGAGAGTCCTGACAACAGAGCAGAAAAGGGATTTTCTCCCCTACTCCCTCCTCCCATCGAACCATGAGGTTCGCGAACACCGAGTAGAGCGATAAGCCCCCCGGCCGCTACAAAGATGGTCGATAACCATAACGACGGATAAGCGCCGAAGCGAGGAACCGAGTAACTGGCGAACAGCGAGCCGAGAGTCGGCAATCCTCCGGTTCTGGCAAACCAGAACCATCCCACCGCGGTCGCCATGTACCATTGCGGCGTCACCTTCGTGATCCACACCAGGAATCCGAAGGCAAAAAGCGGATAGCCTAGCCCACGAATCATGTAGCAAATGAGGATGACGGGATAATTGGCGTGAGCCACGCCTGCCAGCAAAAAAGGTATCTCAAATCCAAGCCAGATCAGCAGCCCCGCCCACATCACTCTCTTCGAACCGAAGAGATCCGACAAGGTTCCGCTGAGCCACGCGGCAAGGGCTGCGGTCGCCCCATAGAGACTGAAGACGAGCGCAATTTGAGATTCGCTGAAGTGCATGTCGTACAACAACGGAGAGAGATAGCCGGACTCGACCCCGTCGCCAATCATGAAGAGCAGAAGTCCGAAGTAGCCGACCGCGAGTTGCGGGTGCATCCCTAATTTTTCGCTCCAATGGGACGATCGATTCACGGCGCCATCTTCCTTCCTGCATCTTTTTTGAAGATCACCAGGTCAACCTGCGGCATAATCTAGCCTTCCCGCTTACCCTCGGTGGATTGGACTTCTTCAAGATATCGACGCATGGTTGCCTTAGCGTCCCGCGCAGCCAGCATTTGCAACCCTCTCTCCACCTTAGAAACGAAGCTTGGGTTCGCCGGCAGCTTTTGGCCGAAGATCGATTGCAGAGCAAGCATCGGCCGTGGATCTGTCCCTATCGTCTTCGCCACTCCTGTCAACTCTCCGGCCCGGGCGTCGACGATGTCGAGTCTTCTTCCCCGTTCATCCACACCTTGTTTGAGGTAGTGGATCCAACTGGCAACCACGACGCTCAGAAGTTCAATCGAGCCGCTCTTCTCCTGCAGCTCCACAATCGAAGGCAGCACCCACTTCGGCATCTTCGCCGACCCTTCGGAGCAGATCCGGGTCACCTGATCCATGATGGTAGGATTCGAGAACCGCTCGATGAGCACCCTCTTATACTCAGTGACGGAGACGCCTGGAATGGCCGGAACGACCGGCGTCACCTCCTCCATGAATGCCTCGATGAACTCCGTGAAGACCGGGTCCAGCATCACTTCATGAACATAGGTGTATCCGGCAAGCGCGCCCAGGTAGCCCATGGCCAGATGGCTCGCGTTCAGCAGACGCATCTTCATCAGTTCGTAAGGCGCCACATCGGAGACCAGTTGCGCTCCCACTCTCTCCCACGCCGGCCTGCCGTTGCAAAACGTATCCTCGATAACCCATTGTATGAAAGGCTCAGTCACCACCGGCCATGCGTCCTCCAGGCCGAATATCTCCTTGATCGAATTCCTGTCCGCCTCCGTGGTGGCAGGGGTGATGCGATCCACCATGCTGTTTGGAAAAGCGACATGCGTGGCAATCCAATCTTCCAGCGCGCCATTCTGCAGTCCTGCCAATCCCAGCACCACTTTCCTTGCCACATGGCCGTTTCCCTGCAGGTTATCGCAGGACATGACCGTAAAGGGCGGTATGCCGCGAAGCCGGCGGCGCTCCAGCGCGGCGACCAGATAGCCGATCGAAGTCGAAGGTTGGTCTTGGTGTCGGATATCGTGCTGGATATCGGGATGGCCGGCTGTGAACTCGCCCGTCCCTTCATCGATAAAGTACCCGCCCTCGGTGATCGTCAGCGAAACGATCCTGGTATCCGGCGAGGCCAGTTTCTCGATCGCCGCTTCACAGGATTCCGGCGCGTACACGTAGTCCGCCATCGAACCGATCACGCGAGCTTCCTGCTTCCCGGAGCTTCTCTGGACGACCGTATAGAGACAGTCCTGTCCTTTGAGGGCGTCTCGCATGCGGGTGTCCGATGGCAACACTCCAAGGCCGCATTCTCCCCATCGCTCCGTGCCCTGGAGACTCAGCAGGTCATCCAGGTATACCGCCTGGTGGGCGCGATGAAATCCCCCGACCCCGATGTGGACAGTATGTTGAACGATTGCCCCGCGATCATAGACCGGTACACGAACACCAGCCTCCAACTTCAACAGATTGGCACTGTTGAGCCTGATCTGGGATCTGGTCACATTCATGATCAAACGACCTTTCTCTTGCCCGATCCATCACTCGCCACATCCCAGCGGTCTGACTACCTCTGCCCAGCCGAGCACACGCATACACAGAGTGGCAACTCTTCGAACCACCTTATTCTGTTCTCGGCGCTTCTGCTACGCTCGACCGCTTGCGAAAGCAAACTCTCGTACGCAGTTAAGCGATCTGACCGGTGTCTTGAACGGGTCGGGGAAGCAGCTCAAAATCCGCGACCTCAAAGGCAAGGTCGTCGTCCTCGATCTTTGGGCAAGCTGGTGCGGCCCCTTGCGTAGCGGCACTGCCGACCTGCAATCCGTCGCGACCGAAATGTGCCACAGCGACGTACAGGGCCGCCGGAAGCGAGGATGCAGCGTTTCTCCGTCGAACGGCTCCCGCTACACAGCGGTCGATGACCGTAGTGGACGCCTGGTTGTGCGCTTCGAAGGCGCACGCTCCTGGTAGAGGAAGTCTTTGAGAAGCGCTATCGCCCAGGCACTCTCTATCTCGCCGCAGGAGTGAAACGATGGCGCTGCACATCGCTGGATGAAAGTTCCGCGATTGCGGCCGGTGGGCGAATGGAGACAAGGATGTGGGGTGTTCGCCTTCCGACGCTCATTCTCGTTCGCTCACGAACACCGCCGTTGTGAGAGCAGGAATGGTTGCTGTACCGCTCTTAGCGCTGAAGGTCGAAGTCTTCACGGCGGCGTCCGTGGACTGCTGCTGAACCGGATGAAGATGCAGTGCCATGCCCTGCAGCGACGCATCCGTGAAGGTCACCGGGGTATTGCTCGCGTTGAAGAAGACCACGATGTGGTGGAAGCGTTGGTCGTAGTCGCGGCCATGATCATCGAGAGCCATCACAATCAGGCCGGGAATCTGATTCTGCCCTGTGTTGAGGAACCTGAGGTTTTGCTGCACCTCCTCGGCTGTCGCCATCCGGAACAACCTGCTGCTGTACCGGATCTTGAGAAAGTCCTGAAATGCATTGGCCGTGGCGGCGATGTCTCCTGAGGCTGGCTTCAAAGCGGCATCGGCGAGCAGCGGCTGTTCCAGCGGCCACTGCGCCTGGTTGACATTTGCAACCGGAAGACCGAGACCCCAGTTGTTGCCTTGCATGCTCCAATCGATTTTGTTGAACCAATCACCGGAGTTATAGCTGCCGTTATCCATATCCTTGGAACGAAGCAGGTCATCGCCGGCCTGGAAGAAAGGCACACCTTGGGCTAATGCGAGCAGACTCATCGCCAGCACCTGCCGCCGTGCGCGTACAGCGATCTTGTCCGCCGCCGAAGACTTCAGCTGGATCGCATCGAACAGAGTCTGGTTATCGTGCACGGAGCAGTAGTTCACATCTTCGAGCGTGGCGCCCGCATATCCCGCCGGTTGTCCGCTATAGGTGATCTGCCCAGCCGTAACCGTCTGGCCCAGAGCGTCCGTGAAGCTGTAATTCTTAAGCGCCCCCGCCAGGCTCACGCGAATCAGGTCAGCGTCGTTCAGCAGGGCGGCGCGCTGGTCGGCTGAGCCTGTATTTTGGTCGGTATACGTGCTCGGATCGGTGGCAAGGCCCGTGGCAAAGCCCTGCACCTGAAAGTCCGTGCCGAACTCGTAGCCGCCGCGCACAGAGTCCCGCATGCGGTCGTTGAAGCTGCCGATTCCCGTGCCGTACAGGTTCGCCTGGCTGGCGTTCGGGCCAATCGCGTTGTTGGCCGCCCCCGCGATCTGGAAGCCTTCGCCATACATGTAGATCCTGCTGCCGTCCACTCCGTCCTTTTCGAGCGTGAGCGCATTCAGCGCGTTGTGGATGTCGACCATGTTGTACACGAAATGCAAGCCCATCGCATCGAACCGGAAGCCGTCGATCTTGTATTGCTTGGCGTTCAGAACCACGGTGTCGATCATCAACTTTTCCATCATCGCGTGCTCGCTCGCCGTATCGGCACAGCAGGAGCCGGTCTCGAGCACCCCGTTGGCATCCAGGCGATGGTAGTAGTTCGGCACCAGCTCGTCGAAGTTAGCCGTCGGATTCTGCCCGCTGGTATAGGTGTGATTGAAGACCACATCCTGAATCACGCGCAGTCCGGCCGCGTGCAGGCCTGCCACCATGTCCCGGTACTCGCGCACCCGCCGGCTCGGGTCCACAGCGTACTGGCCGGCCGGAGCCATGTAATGCACCGGGTCGTAGCCCCAGTTGTACGCGTCCTTGGCTTGTACGTTTTCTACCGCCTGCTGCTGCTGGGTACCGTCTGGCGGGTCAGGCGAGAGCGGCCCCGGATCGGCCCACGTCGATTTATCCTCGCTGACGCTGCCAAAGTGAAACGACGGCAGAAGATGCACGGCCTTCAGTCCGGATCCCGCCAGAGCCTCCAGATGGCGCATGCCATCGCTCCCGCGATCCGTGAACGCCTCATAGGTGCCCCGGACCGGCGCAGGTACGCTTGCGTCGCCAATGCTGAAGTCGCGGATATGCAGCTCGTAGATGCTGGTGTCGTTCAGGCTGGCCAGCGCGGGCGAGCCGCTCAGATCCCACGCCTGCGGCTTCGTATCGTCCGCACTCAGATCCGTGATCCGCGACATCACGCCATTCAGCGACAGATCGATCGAGTAGGGATCGGTGGTCGTGTTGGCTTCCACTGCCTGATCGGCGGAGACGTAGACCTGCGCCGTCAGTTGATAGTACTTGCCCTTCCAGCTCGCGTCGCCATCCGCCACCCACACGCCCGTGTGCTCATGCATCGCAACCGTCTTCTCCGGCGCCGTATCGATCGGGCTGTTGAACAGCAGCAGCGAGAGGCTCTGCGCGGTCGGCGCCCAGACCTTGATCTTCACCGCCGCGGCGTCATCATCGGCAAAGTCGAACCACTCCTTCTCCGAGCGGTTATGGAACACCACGCCAAGCCTGCCGCTATAGCTGAGCAAGGCATCGAGCGCGCCAAAGCTTTGCACGCCGGTCGCATACTGCAGCACGTCGGACGAGACTGCGGAGACCTCCAGCTGATCCTTCAGCACCGCGGTCACCACCGCAGGATCGACCCCCGCCGGCAGCTTGTAGAGCGCATAGCCCGCGAGCTGCGGAAAGCGCGTCAGCTCCTCCGGAGTCAACGTTCCGCTGAACGGCGCCAGCGGGATGGCGGTGCCGCCGGTCAGGCCGGAAGAGGCAATCTGCAGGCTCGCCGTCGCACTTGCATTCAGGAAATAGCTCCAGCCCGACTTGGCATACTGCGGCTGCAGCGCAATCGTCGTCGCGTCAATCCAGTACGCCTGCAGCTGGTGGAACGGTCCGCTCAGCAGCTCGGCCGTGGTCGGAGGCTGCGGGAACACCGTCGCATCGCCCGAGACCACCCAGCCTTCCAGCTGCTGCGGAATCTCCAGCGATTGGTCCGGGCCTGGATCCTTCACCCCGGTAATGCAGTTATGGATGATGAAGCCCAGGTGTCCAGGCGTGACGCCCACATCGAAGTACGGTCCGTAGCTGTCATACCCCGAGTAAGAATCGTTCGTCGAACAGAAGCTGCCGTTCGGGTCCGTGGTCGCGCCATAGACATATAGCACCCAGTTGTCATAGTTGCCGTCTGGCCGATAGTAGTGAATGCGCGCATGATTCGGCGGAATCGGCGGATCCTGGCCTCCCGAGGGAAGCGCCGGCTGATACGTCAGCAGCGTGTCGCTCCCCGAAAGCTCCCAGAACTGGTTGCCTTGGGTCGCAGGATCGACCGATTGATTCGGCCCTGGATCTTTCGTGTTTCCGTTATGCAGAATCAAACCCACATTCTGTGCATTCGCGGTCACGCCCACATCGAAGTAGGCGCCGAAGCTGTCCATTCCCGTCACCGGCACAGGGCCGCCCGCGAAGTTGTTCGGCTCGGTGGTGTCGAAGAAGGCGTAGATGGTCCATCCGGCGTAGTTGCCGTCCGGACGGAAGTAGTGCACGCGAATGTCCCCGGCAGGAATGGGAGGCGCCCCTTGCGCAAGGCCTGGCGTAGTGGCCAGTAAGGAGACGCAGAGGAAAAGCAGAAGAAGGATGCGGCGTGTACCGAAGAGGGTTGTCATAGAGTCTCCTGTCTGGAGCGGTAGTACGTGTTAGTGACGATTCGCCTTGGCGCTGGTCAAGCTTGCCGATGGCTGAGATTGGCCGATTGCGGAGAGCGATGGCCCTGACCGGCGCCCGGGCAGAGCGGCTGTGCCGGGCCGCAGGCTCCGCCGGAAGAAGCGAAACTGAAACGCATCGAGCGACAGCGCGGGCAGCGGCGCGGTCTCGCTTGCCGCGGCCGGCGCATGGTCTTGGCGACGCCGGTGCAGCGGCACCTTGATCTCCTCCCAGCCCGCCGCCGCCGCCTCGACCGTGCCCCGGAACGGTGTGCTCGAAAGATTGATCGCGACCAGAAACTCCTCCTCCGGTGTCCGCCGCACATAGCTCACGACGTGAGCCTCCTCCGAGTTGTGCAGCCAAACCAGCTCGCCGTGAAGCAGCGCCGGCTCACGCTCGCGGAATGGGATCATGAAGCCGTAGAACTGCGGGAACTGGGGACGCATCTGCCCCGCCGGCCACCAGATCTTCAGACTCTCAAACAGCGCCGGCGCGCCGGACTCCGTCGGATCGCTCACCTCCATGCCGTTGTAGATCATCGGAACACCGTCCACGGTGAAGATCAGCGCCGCGGCCGCCAGCGATCCCTCTTCGCCATAGCGAGCCAGCGCACGCTGCTCATCGTGATCGTCGAACATCCGCATGTGTCGCGCGTGCTTTGGAAAGACCTTCTCTTCTTTCGAGAAGGTCGCGGGCACTGAGCTCGCCGCCGTTCCATGCTCGAAGACATCGTTCAGCGCGGCCATCAGCGGCCAGGAGTAGTCAAGATCGAAGGCGCTTCGCAGCAGCTCGGGCTTCGACGCCTCGGCCAGCATCAGCACCCCGGGATGCACGTGCTCCAGCTCCTTGCGCGCGTTCTCCCAGAACTCGGTCGGCACCTCCCCGGCAGCATCGCAGCGGAACCCGTCCAGGTTGAAGTCCTTGATCCAGTACACCAGCATGTCCGTCATGTACCGCCGCAGCTTCGCGTTCGCATAATCGAGCGCTGCCACATCGGTCCAGTCATACGGAGAGAGCACATGGCCATGCGCATCATGCTTGTAGAACTCCGGGTGCGCCATCATCACGCTGTCGAACGAGGTGTGGTTGGCCACGATGTCGAGGATCACCTTCATCTGCCGCCGGTGCGCCTGCTCGATCAGACGATGCAGATCCTCCTTGGTGCCGTAGCCTGGGTCGATCGCATAGTAGTCACGCACCGAATAGGGACTGCCCTCTGGACCCTTCTTCTTCAGTTGTCCCACCGGCTGCAGCGGCATCAGCCAAAGTATGTTTACCCCGAGCCTTTGCAGATCGTCCAGCTTGTCGGTAATGCCGTTCAGGTTGCCGGCTGGGGAGAACGAGCGCGGAAAAATCTCATAGATCACAGCGCTATCGAGCCATGCAGGCGCACTGCGGCCGCTCTCGGTCCCTGGCGCCGTGACACCCGGGCTCAACGGCGCGTCCGGCATCTGAGGCAAGGCGCTGGAGGCCACGGCAAATAAGCCCACGAGAGATAGAACAAGTAACGGCTTCATGACGAACGGTTCCTATCCTTACGATCCGGAGTTCCAGCTCTTTCGCGCCGGCACGGATACTGCTATGACCCATGTGTTTGCGGCTGTTCGTTATAGCGAATGATGGGTGCCCCATCCTGGCCGCGCTCTTTGCGGCTAGGGTGGGAGACCACGACTCTTTCCCAACCGTAAACACTCGGAAGGAGTCTTCCGCGGTCATCCTGACGATCGAGCGAAGCGAAAGAACCCCATGCATTACTGCAAGCCGCCCTCTGCTCTCCTTCGCATCTGTTCGCGCTCAGAACACGAAACGAGCAGCCAGCTGAATCTGACGCGGAGCGCCACGAAGCCCTGTGATCCGTCCAAAGTTGGTGGAAAGACCGCCGTTGAAGTTGTTTGGATTCGAAAAGTTGGCGGTGTTGGTGACGTTGAAGGCATCGCCATGCAGTTCGAGAATCTTGCCTTCGGAAATATGCACGTTCTTCTGCACTCCCAGATTCATGACGCGGTTTCCCGGCCCGTAAATCTGGTTTCTTCTCAATGTGCCCAGCCTGGTATAGACCGAGGTCCCCGGCACATCTGTAGCCGAAATGGTTGGAATGTCGTTCGAGAAAGCACTGGGATCGAACCACTGGCCGCTGATGCTCTTGGGGTAGCGGATAGGCCCGATCAGGTCCGGCCGGTTGTTCGGCGCCGCGCTTCCTTGCGCATTCAAATCCACCGGCTGCCCGGTCGAGAGAAGCACAATGTCGTTCACCTGCCAGCCGCCGATCGCCAGATCCAGCGCATGCGACACCCCGCCGCCGAACCTCTGCCCCCTGCCAAAAGGAAGGTTGTAGACGAAGGACGTGCTGGCAATGTGCCGTTCATCCTGGGTTGAATTGCCGTAGTTTGCCGTCTGGTCGTAATACAGCAGGATGGTGACTGGCGTGCCGCTGAAGGGGCTGTCGGTGTTGTCAAGCGCGTGAGCCCAGGCATACGACGCGGTCGCCAGAAAGTTCGTCGCGCGATGCTCGTAGTGCAGCTGCAGGCCGTTGTAGTTCGACGAGCCGTTGAACTCGATGTAGGGAATGTAGCCCAGGTTCCGGAACGGAAGTGTGGTTCCGCCGAAGTGATAGGCGTTGTATTGGCCGGCATTGTTGTAAAGCGTCAACAGGCGGTCCGCCCGGGTGCCGACGTACGCGGCGCTGAACACGTCCTTGCCGGTGAGCTGCTGCTGGAACTGGAGGTTGTACTGCTGAACGCGGCTGTGGTTGCTGTCAGGATTGATCGCCGTTCCCCCTAGTCCCTGCGGTGGATTGGCCGGGTCGAAGTTGGGAAACCCGGGCGGCGGCAGCGCGACCGCAGCGGCCGTACCGCTGGTGTATCCAGGACAGGTATAAGGAGCGCCCTGGGCAGTCTGGCCGGTGAATGTAATGCAGTTCCCATTGTTCGCGAGATAGAACACATCACCCCCGAACGGAGGGTTCTGCCCCAGCTGATTGCTGATGCCGCCATAGTCGGGGAAGTAGAAGATTCCGTAGCCTCCGTGGACAGAGCTCTTGCCGTCGCCGAGCAGATCGTAGGCAAAACCCACGCGCGGCGCGAAGTTGAGATAGTCCTGCTTCAGAATCGTCCTCGAGACTCCATTCACGCCTGCCTCGACCACAGTGCCGTTCGTCACATCGAAGTTGGCCTGCTTGTTATGAGCCTCGTACGGCCAGGTCAGCAGATCCCACCGTACCCCGAGATTCAGAGTCAGCCGCTTGCTGATGCGCCAGTCGTCCTGGGCGAACACCGCGTCTTCCTGGTTGATGTTTGCGAAAAATCCGGTCTGCGATCCGATCTGGTAGTTATCCACTCCCCCCACCAGGAACTCGCTGTCATCGAATCCGGTGAAGTTGATGCTATTGACGAAAAAGCCGCCCTTGCCCAGGATCGGGCGATAGTAGCTGACCTGCCGCCGCAGAAAGGTTCCACCCACGTTCAAGCTGTGGTTGCCGCGCGTGAGATTGAGCGTATCGGTGACCTCATAGTTATTTTGCGGAACCGCGAACAATCCGAAATCCCCGGTGTAGGTAATCTGACCGCTGCCGCCGATCAATGGCCCTCCCGTTCCCGCTGCCGCCCCCAGCGCCGAGTTCGCGATGCCGAGAGCCGGCCCCACCGAGATACCGTTGTTCGATGGAGCGAAGCCATAGTTGATTCGGGTGTAAGCGATCCGCGTCTGGTTGACGGCATACGGCGAGAAGATGTGCGTGAAACCCAGATCGTAGCCGCGGGCATGAAGAAAGTTCTCCTGCCCGTTGGCCGAGAGCGGCGGATTGGCGCCATTCTGGTCCAGCTCCGAGCTCTGGTTCGAGGTGGAGTTGTCGTACGAGAAGCGAAAGAAGAACAGATTGGCCGCCGACGCATTCCAGTCCGCTCGGGCATCGAAGGTGTTGTACTTCGCATTCGAGCTGTTATGGGTCAGATAGTTGTTCAGAACCCGGTCCGTACGGGAAGGCAGCGGGAAGGCGTTGAAGTAGTTCACCGCCGCTGGATTCAGGCGTCCGGCCGGGATGACGTTGCCGGTAAACGGCGTACACGTCTGCGGGTCGTACACCTGCCCCTGGCTGTTCGCTGAAACGTTCTTGTTCAACGTGGCCGCGTTCGGCACACAGCGCGGAAAGGTCGTGATGAATCCCCCTGCATTGAGACCGGGGTCGAGCAGCTCGGAGAAGTTTCCCTGGCGCATCAGCGCCGTTGGAACCGTGTCGTAGTGGCCGCCAAACGGGGTAAGAATCCGCGTTCCTTGATAGTCGCCGAAGAGGAACACCTTGTTCTTGAGGACAGGCAGGCCGGCGGAGCCGCCAAATTGACTCCGGTTGTAGGAAGGGTTCGGAACGGCCGGCGCGCCAAGAAAGCGATAGTTCGGGTTCGCCGCCCACTTCCCGCTCCGGTAGAACTCGAACGCCGATCCATGAAACTGGTTGGTTCCCGACTTGATCGAGCTGACCACCAGCGCGCCGCCAGCCCGGCCGTACTGCGCAGGCGCCACACTGGTATCTACCTTGAACTCCTCGGTGGCGTCCACGGGCGGGAAGAAGACGATCACGTTCTGTAAGCCGTCATTGTTATCGACCCCGTCCAGAATGAAGTTGTTCGCCTGAGGACGCGTTCCATTCACCGCGAGAACGCCGCCTCCGGTATCGCCAAACCGGCCCACTGTGTCCTGGCCGTTCTCGACGTAGGTTCCCTGCGTCACCCCCGGCGTCAGCAACGCAAGGTTCAGGGCATTCCGCCCGTTCAACGGCAGCTCCGTGATCTGCCTGGACTCGATCGTTTCTCCCAGCGTTGGATCGGAGGTGTTCACCAGCGACGCCGCGCCCGTCACCTCGACCGTCGAGCTGGCGGTCCCAGGAGCCAGCCTGAAGGTCAAGGTCTGCGCCTGCGTGACGATCACGCTAAACTGAACCGTCTGCGACGCGAACCCGGCAGCTTCCATCTTTGCTGAATAGTTCCCCACCGGCACCGCCTCGATATTGACCTCGCCGCTTCCATTGCTGCTTACCGTCCGCACGTTGCCGTTCGCGGTATTGGTCAGGATCAAGGTTGCCTTGGAAATGGCCGCCCCGGTCGTATCCGTCACGGTTGCGACTACGCGGCCGGCATCGGCCTGGGCGGAGGCATCGCAGGGGGAAAAAAGCGCGATGAAGCACGTCAAAAGCACAGTTACCGCGGCGAGTCTGAGCGGTTTTCCTGTCATCCGTTCGTCCTGTCTCGGGTAAGGCGTGGGGTAAGTCATGGCGGGTCTCCTAAGCTAAGCACTGTGCGCTGAGCCGCCCCTTGCTTCGAGGATGCCCTTGACTCAGCTGCCGAGCGACTGTGACCATCCGCCCCGCTTCAAGCCGGAGTCAATGGATTTCCCGTGGTGTTCCTCTTGAATTAAGCTGATCGACTAAGCCGCATCAAATGAATGGGATAGGGGGTCATCTTGACCCCGCGACGGCACTCTGGATGCCATGGATGTATGCTGGTGAAATCTTTTGCAGGAGGCTATGGTGGCGACGGTAGAAGGGCTTCAACGGATTGCCTTCGGTATCTTCGAACTCGACCTGCAGACGGGGGAGTTATGGAAGGCCGGCTTTCGTGTACGCCTTGCCGGACAGCCATTTAAGGTCCTTGCCGCTCTGCTGGACCGCCCCGGCGAGGTCGTCACGCGCGATGAGTTGCTGACCCGGATCTGGGGCGCCCATACCAATGTCGACGCCGAGCAGGCCATCTCCGGCGCGATTAAGAAGATACGAGAGGCGCTTGGAGACTCTGCGGATAATCCCCGCTTTATCGAGACCCTTACCAAGCGCGGCTATCGCTTTATCGCGCCGATCACCACCAGCGGCGCAGGGCAGGCCGAACCGATCGCGAGCAACTCCGCACCCGGTACGCAAAGTTCGCCGGAGTCGCCAGGTCCCCTGCAGTCGGGGGCGCCTGCCGCCACAGCTTTGACCCCCATTCTGGACGCGCGATCTTTGGCTGATCTGGCAAATCCGGCGCCGCCTGCTCTCTCTCACGGGTCGGAGCAGGAGCGAGAACGAACGCGCGAAGTACCATCCGTGAGGGCGCGACTTCGCCCGCGCGGCTGGTCCCTCAAGGAAAGCCTGCTCCTGTTTGCGGTCATAGTGCTGCTGGTCGCCTTGCTCGCGCAGTGGGTGGGGCGCAGGCCGATCGACGCTCCGCCCCGCCGCATCGTTCAGATCACGCATCATATCCCGCTTTCCATCGGCCCGCCCAATGTGGAGAGTTTTCTGACCCTGGCCGTGGACGGCGATCGAATCCTGACTTCTGTCCTCGTCGATGGCCGCTCGCGTCTGTCTGTCATCATTGCCAGCACCGGCGAGGTCCAGCGAATTACGATTCCCGGCGAGATCGCCTCCAGCACTTTGGCCGATATCACGCGGGACGGCTCCAGGCTTCTCATCCGAAGCAGTCTCTCCTCTGCATCCGAGCAGCCCCTCTGGATCGTTCCGTCCTCGGGCGGAAGCGGGCAGAGAGTCGCGAACGTGCTTGCTCACGATGCCACCTGGATGCCGGACGGCACGAGCATCCTCTATGCCAACGACAATGATTTAAACGTGATACGGCAGGATGACGGAAACTCGGTGACTTACGCGAAGCTGCCGGGACGCGCCTTCTGGCTGCGCTGGTCTCCCGATGGCAAGCTGCTCCGCTTCACCTTGATGAACCCGGTGACGCACGCGACCAGTCTATGGGAGCTAGACAGCAAGAGTCGTTTACCACGTCCCGTCGAAGAGGCAGACGCGGGAAAACTGCCTGCTTGCTGCGGCGTGTGGACGGCGGATGGACGCGCCTACGTCTTCCAGGCCAAGGACAATCTGTGGGAGCTGACCGGCACAGGTCGCAGGGCAGCACTGTTCCAGCTGACGAACGGTCCGTTACGGTTCCTCTCACCGGCTGCTTCCCGGAATGGGTCGCGAATCTTCTTCGTAGGTCTGGAGTCGCCCTCCGGTCTGCAGCAATTGGACGAGCTACGCCACTCCTTCCGAGCCGCGCCCTCCTTCCTTGCCGACGCGAACCGCGTAGAGTACTCCCGCGATGGCGTCTGGGTTGCTTGGACGGACGTCAACGAGAAGCTGTGGCGAGCTCACGCGGCGGACGGTTCCGATAAGGTCCGCCTCACCTCCGACGGCACCGAGGTGTTTCTCGCACACTGGTCTCCGGACGGCAAGCGCCTGGCCATCATGGCCCGGGAGCATGGAGGCTTATGGCAGACCTATCTTGTCGATGCCGCGGGCGGCAGGCCGGAGGCGCTGCTGCAGGAGACGCGCAACTCCGCCGATCCTGGATGGTCGGCGGATGGCCGCAGCCTGGTCTACGGCCGGGAACCCGACCTGATGGGCAAGGAGAGCGGTCCGAGAAATCTGCAAATCCTGGATCTTGTCACGCATAAGGCCGAGGTCATCCCTAACTCGGAAGGTCTCTTCAGTCCGCGCTGGTCGCCTGATGGCGCCTGGATCGTCGCGCTCTCCCTCGACCAGAAAACTTTGATGCTGTATGACGTCAAGCTGCGGCGATGGAAGCAGCTTGCATCCACCAGCGCCGCAGACCCAGTCTGGAGTTCAGACAGCAGGGCGGTTTACGTTCATGCCTTTTTGGCAGAGCGCGAGCCGATCCTTCGGGTGAGTGTTCCTGATGGAGCAACCGAGAAAGTAGCAGATCTAAGCAGTTTTAACGGCAATGAAGCGGTAAATTATTTTTTCGGCGGTCTGACCCCAAGCAACGAGCCTTTGGTGCAGCCGCGCATAGGGACTGGCAACCTGTATACGTTAGACCTGGCTCCCTGAAAGAAATCTCCGGCTATACAGGCGTTTGCGAGATCGGTCCGGAGAACAGACTCAAAGAGCTTCTACCAGGGGAGCTCCCCGCCGGTTTCGAGGAATTTGCCGGTGGGGGGCGAGTCAAGTAGCGCAGCGCGGACGATCTCGGCGGCGCCCTCTTCCACCGTTTGCGTGCCGCTGTTCCCGTTCAGGTCGGTGGCGGTGTAACCGGGGTTGACGGAGTTGACGGCGATGCTTCCGTCGCGGAACTCCCAGGCCAGCTGCACGGTGAACATGTTGAGCGCGGCCTTTGAGGCGCAGTAGGCAAGCACCTTGACGGAGGCGAACGGCCAATCGGGGTCGGTGTGCAGGCTGACGGAGCCGAGGCCGCTGGAGACGTTGATGATCTGGGCTTTCCCGGCACGCTGGAGCAGCGGCAGCATGGCCTGCGTGACCGCAACTGTGCCGAGAAAATTGGTGCGCATGACGGTCTCCAGGGCTTCAAGGTCGACCTTGCCCGGAAGGCCGTCCTGCTTGCTCGCGATGGCGGCGTTGTTGACGAGAAGGTCGAGTCTGCCGAACTGGTTGCGAATGGTCTCCGCCGCAGTGACTGCGGTCTCTCTGGTATCGAGATCAAGGTGCAGGAAGCGCACGTCGAGACCCTCCGCCTGAAGCTTTGCGGCGGCCTGTTTGCCCAGCGCCTCGTTGCGCGCGGCGGCAAACACGGTCCAGCCGGCCTTCGCGATCTGGCGGGCGACCTCGAAGCCGATGCCCTTGTTGGCTCCGGTGATGAGGGCTACTTTCTTTACCTCTGGCATGTCTTTCTCCTCTAAGGAAGCTCTGATTAAGTACTGTTCGGAGTACTTGCTGTCATCCTGATCCTCGACCCTGAGCTAAGGACCCTGAGCGAAGCGAAGGGGAAGGGGAAGGGGAAGGATCCGATAAGCTTCCCACGGCCCATGCCTCCAACAACTTTCTAACCCGGTCTCCCGGCTTCGCTCAGGGTACTTTGGACGCCGTTACTTCGCTGCCTTGGCCGCGGCAAAGACCTGCCTGGCTGTGGTGGCGCCTTCGACGCGCTCGGTGTTCTTGACGCCGAATCCGATCCAGCCGGAGTTGATGCCTTCGGCCATCTCCTCGTAGCCCCAGGTGCCGTCCTTGGGGAGGCCCATCTGCTGCAGGGCCTGCCCCCAGGCTTCGCGCGGGACGGCCTGCGCCTTGACGTCGCGGCCGAGCACCTGGCCGAACGCGGCGGCGACCTCGTCGGGACTGACCAGGGAGCCGAGCTCGATGATGCGGCGTCCGGTCCACTGGGTCGTGAGCAGCTTGGCGACCTCGGCGCCGATGTCCTCGGTGGCGATCATGGGAAACTTGCGATCGGTGGGCGCGGAGAACGTGGGCAGGGTGCCGCCCTGCGCGACGTCCAGGCCGAAGAGGAAGTTCTCGTAGAAGCCGCCTGCGCGGACGAACGCTACCGGAAAGGGCTCGCCGCCGAGAGCTTGCTCGAACAGATGGGTTCCGGTGATCAGCCCGAGGCCGCTGGTCTTCTCCGAGCCCATCGAGGACAGCGCGACGAGCTTCGGCGGCGGAGCTTTGGCCAGAGCCTCTTTGTAACTCGCAAGGAGGGCTTTGGCCTCGCGGAAGTCGCGCGAGGGTGTCTGGCTGGGCGGCATCATCAGGTACGCGCCTTCGACGCCATCGAGCGCGCGCGCCATCGCGGCTGCGTCTTCCCACTCGCCCTCGACGAGCGCTACTCCCTTGTCCTTCCACGCGGCCGCCTTCGCCTCGTCGCGCACGAGAGCGCGGACCTGCCTGCCCATCTGCAGAAGATGCCGCGCGGTCGCTCCGCCTACCTTGCCTGTGATGCCTGTGACCAGAAACATGATGAAGATCCTCTGGGGATCAGATGCAGGCAGGGTTCAGGCGTCGCATTCGGTTTGTTCGTCTGAGATGCTCACTGAGTGCATTGGCGACGTAGCACGAACTCAACTTGGATAACCGGACGATTAAGGGCATCATCGGGTTCGGCGTTCTGAGCGCGAGCAAGGCAGCGGTGCGGAGCCTCGCACGCACGTGGGCGAACGAGCTGAGGTCCAGGCATATTCGCGTGAACGTGGTCAGTCCCGGGCCAGTCCACACAGCCGCAATCGAACTCGCCACAGGAGGCCATGCAGAAGTGCCTTCTCTGGGAAAAGAGCAGGATTTCGCCGGGCTTACTCGCCTCTGGTCTGCGCCATTTCCGATCTACGCCATTTCCGATCTACGCCATTCCGAGTGAAGCCAGCAACACGTCCACTTGGAGCGCGATAAGACGGCGCATGTGGGCTGCATCTTCGGCGGTATCTTTCAATCCGCGCATCGCAAAGATGAGCAGCAGCGCGAGCTCCTCGGGCGTAGTTTTCAGTTTCGACGCCGCGACCGCATCCCGTAGCAGATCGGCCAGAAAGTTCTGAAGGGCCGCGTACATCTCCCGCACCGGGGCGAATTCTAGGTTGAAGACGTCCCGGGCATCGGGGTGAGCCTTGGTCATGTCATAGCCGACGCCGGCCCACTGCTCGCAGCAGTAATGCAGCTTCTGCCGCAGGCTGCGCATCCTGGGCAGGGCTGCCCTGTATTGTTGCAGCTTGTCGCGAATCAAGCCCTCCGTCACCGCGGCAAAGATGTCTTCCTTGCGCGGAAAGACAAGGTAGAGCGCCGGCCGCGAGATGCGGGCCTCTTCCGCTACATCGTTCATCGTGGTGCGTGCGTAGCCGTACCGCAGAAACACCGCGGTCGCGGCGGCGATGATCTGGTCCCGCTTGCGGGCCGCCTCTTCGGGGGTCTGCTTCAACGCCATTCTTTTTCCACAGATGTTGACATAAATATATTACAACGTCAGCATGCCATAGTGTCATCCTATCCTTATACGCTGCAGTGAACTGCTGCGCTGTACGAGTGAGAGGAGCTTCTATGCCAAAGCAAGAATACCTGTCGGTCTGGAACATGTACCTGTCCGCATGGTCGGACATCAGCGCGGAGGAGCGCAAGCGGCGGCTGGAGAGCTGCACCGCCGATGACTGTGCGTACACCGACCCCATGGAGCAGCGGCATGGACGCGAGGACCTGATCGCGCGGATCGAGATCTCCAAGTCGGAGTATCCGGGGTCTCACTTTGAGAACGACAAGTTTCTGAACCACCATGACCAGGGGCTCTGCAACTGGACGATGTACGACGGTGAGGGCAAGGTGCTTGCGAACGGCACAAGCTACTCCCGCGTTGGCGAAGACGGCCGCTTGAAGCAGATGACGGGCTTCTTCTGATCCAAGCAGCGCAAGTACGGATGCTCTGCTTACCGCGTTCAAGGAGGATCACGATGCCCGCAGTCTTCATTCACGGAGTTCCCGATACCTACCGGGTCTGGATGCCGGTGCTTCGGCACATCGAGCGCCGGGATGTCATCACGCTGGCTCTGCCCGGTTTCGACAGTCCTCTTCCTGAGGGCTTCACCGCCACAAAAGAGGATTATGTCGCCTGGATCATCGCGCAGCTGGAGCAGCAGCAGGGCCCGGTTGATCTCGTGGGTCACGACTGGGGCTGCATCCTCGTAGCCCGGGTTGCGTCGCTCCGGCCGGATCTGGTCCGCACCTGGGCGGGCGGCGACGGGCCGGTCAACAAGAACTACGTGTGGCATCCGCTCGCCAGGATCTGGCAGACGCCCGGCAAGGGAGAGGAGTTCATGGCTTCGCTCAATCCGAAGCAGTTCAGCGGGCAACTGGAGCAACTCGGCGTGCCGCCGGAGCTTGCCGCGGAAGCCGCCGGACACGTTGATGAACGCATGAAGGACTGCATTCTGCGGCTGTACCGCTCGGCGGTGAACGTGGGCAGCGAGTGGGAGCCCGACCTGGCTAAGATCCAGGCGCCCGGGCTGGTGCTCTGGGGCGCTGAGGACGAATCCTGCCCTGTCGCCTTCGCGGACCGGCTTGCGCGGGATGCGGGTGCGAAACGGGTCGTGAAGTTCGACACCGGCCATTGGTTCCCATTGCAGGCGCCGGCGGAAACAGCAAAGGCGTTACAGGCACACTGGCGCTCTGTCGCTTCCTAAGTTTGTTCCACACAACTCAAGCAGCATGGTAAAGGAGCTTCATGATGGAATTGACCGAACTAAACCCACAGGAGATCACGGCCGGAGCAGCAGCCGTCGGCGAAGATACCCCATTCGTCATGCTGAATCTCCTGCGCTACAAAGAGCAGGCAGACTACGGTGGCCGCAGCGAGTTCCCGCCGTGCTCGGGCCGGGAGGCCTACTACCAGCGGTATGTGCCGGCGTTTGCCAAAATCGCGGCAAAGTCAGAGAACACGAAGAACTTCAACCCTGCCTTTGTCGGCTCGGTATTGAAGGCGCTCGTCAACTCCGCGGACGAACTCTGGGACGATGTGGTGCTGGTGGAGTACGGCAATTACGCCGCCTTCCGCGATGTTGCGGAGAGCGCCGACTACGAGCGCGATGCGGCGCCGCACCGCCGGGCCGCGCTCAAGAACTGGCGGCTGATCGCCATGAAGAAGCAGCCGATAGGCTGACTCAAAACTATGATCCCCAAGCAAGCGAAAGGAAGCCGGACGCTGCCCATAGGTGGAGAGCTTTCGCGTTTCGAGAGCAGCGAGCTTTTTGCCGCAGCGCGCCGGGTCTATAACCTCCATTCGATTCGATGGGGGACCGCCTTCATGGTTGTAGACGGTCTCTCTCTCTCTCTGCGAACCATCAATATCGCGACGCATCGTTCGTCGGTACGTTGCCGCCCAGCTTGCTCGGTATGCCATTCACGGTAGCGCCCGCGTGTTCAAAGTTGGGCGACAGGTTTGTGTTGAAGTCGGCGGGGAAGTTCAGCTTGGGCTTCGACGCTGCGTCCAGAGCGGCGGTCTGCTCCGGCGACAGTTTGAAGTCGAGTGCCTTGAGATTCGCTTCCAGGTGCTCCAAGGTGCGTGCGCCGATGATGGTGGAGGTGACGCCCGGCCGGCTGTGCACCCAGGACAAGGCCACGGTCGGGATGTCCGTATGCAGTTCGGTGGCGATCTTCTCTGCCGCCTCCAGCACGTCGTAGTCCTTATCGGTGAGCTCACCAATGTAGGCGCTGCGGGCCGAGAGCTTCTGCTTGTCATTGCGCTTGTACTTGCCGGAGAGCGCGCCCATTCGCAGCGGACTCCAGGGCAGCACGCCCATGCCAAGCCCCTCTGCGGCTGGCACGAGTTCGCCTTCCACGGTCCGCTCCAGCAGCGAGTACTCAATCTGCAGGGCGATCAGCGGCGCCCAGCCGCGGAAGCGTGCAATCATCTGCGCCTCGGTCACCTTCCACGCCGGTGAGTCGGAGAAGCCCAGGTAGCGCACCTTGCCCGTTTTCACCAGGCTGTCGAGCGCGCTCATCGTCTCTTCCACCGGCGTGAACCTGTCCCAGTTGTGCAGGTAGTAGAGGTCGATGTAGTCGGTCTGCAGTCGGCGCAGCGATTCATCGCACTGCGCCACGATTGCCTTCCGGCTGGCGCCGCCGCCGTTCGGGTCGCCCGCAAACAGGTTGCAGAAGAACTTGGTGGCGATCACGGCACGGTCGCGCTTGCCTTTGCGCTCCGCGAAGAAGTCGCCGATGATCTTTTCGGAGTGGCCCTTCGTGTAAATGTTGGCCGTGTCGATGAAGTTACCGCCGAGCTCGAGATAGCGCGCGAGAATGGCTTCGGAATCGCTCACGCTGGAGCCCCAGCCGAGGTTTTCACCGAAGCTCATCGCTCCCAGACAGAATGGACTTACCCGCAGACCGGAGTGGCCTAGAGTTACGTAGGAATCAAGTGGCATGTGGTTCTCCTTAGAAGATTAGGTGTTGCGAATCGCATTGGGTTGCGCGAAACTTCACTCCGCGTTGAGTCGGTTGCCCCAGGTACCGCCCTGAACCGCCCCAAGGCGGCCGGTCGCCTGCGCCGCCAGCGTCGGCATGAGCGCCAGGTCGGCGGGAACCTGGCCGCCGCGAAGGCCCTGCTGGAACGATCCCGCCGTCCGCGATGAAGACAGAACCCGTAACGTAGCCTGCCGGCGAGACAGCAACTTCCGTCTTAACGTTAGAGGCTCGCAGGGACCTCCGCGCTTCATCCATTGTTAGAATGACGGTCATGCATGACGTGCATCTGCGCAACGTCGACCTGAACCTGCTGCTGCCGCTGCAGGCACTGCTGGAAGAGCGCAAGGGTGTTGGCTGCAAGTCGAAGGCGTTGCTGACGCCGTGCATCTGCAGGCAGGGGACTGCTTCTTGTTGCCGAGTGGACGGCCGTTTCGTTTAGCCAGCGATCTGAGTTTGCCTCCCTTTGAGGCCCAAGTCCTCTACGCAACACCCTTGAACGGTGGCGTCGTTTCGCTCAACGGCGGCGGAGACTGCTTCTTCGTCGGCGGTTATTTTGTCCTGAGCGGCGACCATACCGGCATGCTGCTGGGCATGCTCCCGCCCATCGTGCATATCCGGAAAGAATCGGAGAAGGCATCGCTTCGCTGGTGTCTTGAGCGCATGCGGCAGGAGCTTCATGACCGGGAACCGGGAGACTCCCTGGCGGTCCAGCAACTCGCCTCCATGATGCTGATTCAGGCGCTCCGGCTCCATCTGGCGAACGAGCCCAAAGGTGGTGTGAGCTGGCTGTTCGCCTTGGCCGATAAACAGATGAGTGCGGCCATCAGCGCCATGCACGGTGATCCGGCCCGTCGTTGGACATTGGAGTCGTTGGCCGAACGCGCCGGCATGTCGCGAACAACGTTCGCTCTGAAATTTAGAGAGGCGGTCGGGCTTTCCGCGATGGAGTATTTGACCCGCTGGCGCATGATGCTGGCCGGCGACAAGCTGGGCGACTTCGAACGATTCCATCTCCACGATCGCCCCCTCTCTCGGCTACGAATCCGAAGCGCCTTCAGCACAGCATTCAAGAGGGTCATGGGCTGTTCGCCGCGGCAATACAGCCGTCGACGCCATGTGGCACCTCCCCGATGGCTCAACGCGGACGCCGGCTCCCAGGAATGGAGCATGCACAACCCGCTTCGGCGGCTTACTCATTGGCATGACATCCTAACTCTCGGACTGGAGCGTTCCTGGCGATAGGTTCTTCTCTGGTCCGATGCAGCGAATCACAGCCTCAACGCCGTCCAGAGCACCCGTCAGGCCCTCTGCGCTAAGGACATCCCCTCGGACGAGGAGCAGTCGTTCGGCAGACAAAATCCGCTCCGGATGGCGGGCAACGGCCGTCACGAAGTTCCCTTGTGCAAGTGCATGCTTTACCACCCTGCGTTCCGTTGCACCCGTCGCTCCGACAACCGCTATCTTCATGCCTCCACCTCCCGCTGCGTCCGGCGAGCTCATTTTCATTTCGACTCGGCCGAGTTCATCGAGTTGAGACAAGGCAGCACAGGCCTTGTGTGATGAAGAGCTGCGGGAATGCGTCAGATGCTTTTGGGACCACTCTTCGGCTCCCACCACCCGGATGCCTCGCGCGACGTTGAAGGTTTTTTCCATTGGCCAGGACACTCCCTTGCCTTCTGCGAAT
The DNA here is from genome assembly GCA_965277545.1 of Edaphobacter sp. Classification (GTDB taxonomy): domain Bacteria; phylum Acidobacteriota; class Terriglobia; order Terriglobales; family Acidobacteriaceae; genus Edaphobacter. Next base: position 1,390,266 of record OZ255826.1, on the reverse strand, counting down.
ACCAGCCTGTACTTCCTCATAGGATTGTCGGGATCTTGCCTAAGTTCATAATCGACACCGAACTGCCAAGGAACGTACCTCTTTACGCCTCCGGCGAGTGCAGCACGTGCAAGCTTAAGTTGAATACTCTTGCCAGCTGCGAAGCCGGTGCAGCCAATCACTGTATCGAATTTGGTGAAGACGCGGGCGAGATCCTCCACGGGCTGTGCTGCCAAATCTCCAAACACAAAATTTATGCCGAGAGACTTGAGCTCCTCAATCTCCGCTTGCTTGCGTAAGCTGACTGCGCGCGCGCCCGGGGAACGAAGAAGAACGCTGAGAGATACGTCGAAACCTGAATCGACGAGACCGGCTAAGTTGCGGAGAACCGCGATGCCGAGTTCGCCGGCACCCACACGAGAGTCTTCTGAGCGTGCTGCTTCACGTCTTTTAACATGCGTGCTCCTGCCTCGAGTTTCTGTCTATCCGAGATGACCAGTTGCTTAGGTTATCAAAGGAGTCTCTCATTCGGCCGCGAGGTGCATGACGATTCGAAGACGAAGTTCCGTCCTCCCCCTGTGAGGCCAGGCGACATTATGTTGCGGCCACCAATCGCGGAAAACATCGCTGCTCTCTTCTAAATAAATCCGCGATCACGCCTGTCATGACTCGTGGGCGTAAGACCGAGCGAAGCTTCGTCTTCCTCATCCAGCTCTTTACCACCGCGAACTGTCGTCTTTTGGAACAAGCGGCGTCAGTTGACTCGGCACGCCGTCCACCGTGGCCCCGGCATGATTGAAGGAGGGCGCCTGCAGAAGGAAGTCGGCAGGGAAGTTCAGATCCGGTTTGGATGCTGTGTTCAGAGCCGCAATCTGCTCCGGCGCAAGCACGAGATCAATCGCTTTCAGGTTGGCATCCAGCTGCTCCAGCGTTCGCGCGCCGATGATCGTCGACTGCACTCCCGGCTGCGCTTTCAGCCACGCGAGCGCCACGGTTGAACCGTTGCTGCCGCACTCGGCCGCTACCTGGTTGACGGCATCGATGATGTCATACTGCTTCTCTGTCAGATCGCCCAGACGTGCGCCGCGCATCCCCTGCATCTTCGCGCCGTTCGCCCGTGTGTATTTACCCGTCAAGGCGCCGCTCTTCAGCGGTCCCCAGGGCAGCACGCCGAGGCCGAGCTCGTCGGCCATGGGAATCAACTCCCCTTCAACGGTTCGCTGCATCAGGGAATACTCAATCTGCAGCGCGATCAGAGAACTCCACCCCCGGAAATGAGCCATCGTCTGCGCCTGAGCCACCTTCCATGCCGGCGCGTCGGAGAAGCCGAGATAGCGCACCTTGCCCGACTTCACCAGGTCATCCATCGCGCTCATCGTCTCCTCGATGGGCGTAAAGCGATCCCAGATGTGGATGTAGTACAGGTCGATATAGTCGGTCTGCAGCCGCCGCAGCGATTCCTCGCACTGCGCGACGATGGCCTTCCTTCCCGAACCGCCTCCGTTCGGATCGCCGGCGAAGAAATTGAAGGCGAACTTGCTCGCGATCACGGTGCGGTCGCGCTTGCCTTTACCCTGGCGGAAGAAGTCTCCAATGATCTTTTCGGAGTGCCCACGTGTATAGAAGTTGGCCGTATCGATGAAGTTCCCGCCCTGTTCCAGGTAGCGCGCCAGGACCGCTTCGGAGTCCTCGACACTTGCTCCGAAGCCGAGGTCTTCTCCGAAGGTCATGGCTCCAAGACAGAAGGGACTGACGCGAAGACCGGATCGGCCGAGGGTTATATAGGAATTAAGTGGCATAGGGGTTTACTCCTTTTCTGATTTGGGGAAGCGGCGATATAGATGTAGTCGCTCCGTGATTTTGTGGATGTATGCACGCGGCGCACGGAATGGCGAAGCGCAGACCTGCATTTTGTGGTGGTTCCTTCGATCCCGCGCTCGAGCCTTCGTCACCACGGGATCGCTCCGCCTGTGCGGGTGAAGGTGCCTGTTGGACCATCCGGGCCGAGCAGTGCAACGCGCACCACCTCGCGGGAGCCATCCTCTACAGACTCGGTGCCCGCATATCCGTTCAGGTTCGTCTTGGTGAAGCCTGGGGAGACTAAGTTGACTTTGATCCCGGTCGACTCCAGCTCGATCATCATGGCCAGCGTCATAGCGTTGAGAGCCGTCTTGGATGCAGGGTAAACGGGGCCATAAAACGCGTGATACGGGTATGCCGGGTCAGCGTTGATCGTCAGCGAGCCGACGCTGCTCGACACGTTGACGATGCGGGCGTCTGATGACTCGCGGAGGAGCGGCAGCATCGCCTGGTAAACGGCAAGCACGCCGAATACGTTCGTCTCCCACACCGCGCGTACTTCATCGAGGGAAGCGTTGCTCGCGACTGTTATCTGGGCGTACTCCTGGAGGGACAAGCTGCCTTTTCTTGTATTTGAGATAGCTGCGTTGTTGACGAGCAGATCGAGGCGGCCGAACTCCTTGCGGATGCGCTCCGCCGCGGCAGCAATCGAAGCCCGGTCTGTGACGTCTAGCTGGAGCGCGATAGCGCCCGGCCCAACTTCCTTGGCCGCCGCCTCACCGCGCGCGAAGTTACGCGACCCGATCAGCACCATGAGGCCGTTCGCCACGAGTTCCTTTGCGACCTGAAGACCGACACCTTGATTGGCCCCAGTGACCAGGGCGATGCGTTTGCTTTGCATATTGCTCTCCTTTATCCAGTGAGATCGGTCTTTTGGTATGCTTTGAAAACAGCCGGAACTCTGTTCCACATAATATACGGAACGGCGTTCCGTTTACAACTATCCACACATGAAAAAGAAAATCGCGGGACAAACCGACGAGCAGAAGCCCCGAGGCGGCGGCGTACCACGGCGCCAGCGGGCCGATGCCCAGCGCAAGATTAGTGCGCTGCTGCAGGCCGCGGTCGAGGTCTTTCGCAAGTCGGGCGTAGACGCTCCCGTCCGTGAGATCGCAGAAAGGGCCGGCGTCGGCCTGGGCACGGTCTACCGTCACTTCCCGCAGCGCTCTGACCTGATCGTGGCCGTCTTCAAAGCCCAAGTGGATGCCTGCGCCCAAACGGCTTCCGAACTCGCGAGCCAATACGAGCCGGGCGAAGCCCTGGCTCGCTGGATGCAACGGTTTGTGGACTTCATTACGGCCAAGCGGGGGCTTGCCGCGGCGCTGCACTCCGGCAACCCGGCATACAGCGCCCTGCCCATCTATTTCAGCGAACACTTGCAGCCGGCACTGGAGAAGCTGCTGGATGCGGCCCTCCAGGCCGGAGCCGTGCGCCCAGGCACGAAAGCCGGCGACCTGCTGCGAGCCGCCGCCGCTCTCTGCACAGGCCCCCGCGACGAAGAGCCCGTCTACGCGCGAAAGATGGTCGCCCTGCTCATGGACGGCCTGCGCTACGGAGCGGGCAACGACTGAGATGTCCTAAACCGAAGCAGACCATAGTTCCCGCGAAATCGGCTCGTGCTTTCTGCTAAGCCGGACCAAACTCATAGGGCGCACACCCCCGCCCGGTCCAACCCGACACCGCCCACCCCCCGGACTCGACTTCCCGGACTCGACCCCGACACCCTCGCCGCCAACCACCTCCCTTAGCCGCCAACTAGATCGCTGCTGTGGCCTTGCTTTCCTGTTGTCATTTCCGAAGGAATCTGCCGTTGCCGTTGCCGTTTGCCCTTGCCCTTGCCCTTGCCCTTGCCCTTGCCCTTGTGATTGCCGCTACGGTTGCCTTTCTGTTAAAGCAAATCCGCATAAGCCCCGGCGGACCGAAAGCAGGGACTCTGTCCCTTCCACGCTCCCCACCACCCGCAAGCAGCCATCAAGCCCGCACAAACTTCAACTATCCCCACCGTTTTGCGCGATACTATCCCCATGGCCAGCACCACGCTCATCCCGGTCAGCGAGTACCTTGCCACCACCTACCGCCCGGACTGCGACTACGTCGACGGCGAACTCCAGGAGCGCAACGTGGGAGAACGTCCACACGGCTATCTACAAGGCATCCTAGCAACCATCTTTCAGGTCAATCGACGCACATGGAACATCGTCTCGGGAACCGAGATCAGAGTCCAGACCTCCGCACGGCACTTTCGCATTCCCGACGTATGCGTCATGCGCCGCTCCGATCCCGCCGACAACATCGTCCAGAAGGCCCCGCTGATCTGCATCGAAATCTTCTCCCCCGAAGACCGTATCCACCGCATGCAGGAACGCATCGACGACTATCTCACCATGGGAGTCGAGCACATCTGGCTCATCGACCCGGTCGCCCGCAAAGCCTGGGTTGCCACCCCCGACGGCACCCACAAACCCGCCAACGCCGAGTTCACCGTTCCCAACACCCCCATCCGCCTCTCCCTCGCCGAGGTCTTCGCCGAACTCGACGACATGCTCACCCTGAGCTAGCCGGAGCACGCCGCGCCGCAAACCCATCGTGAACTTGCCTTTCTTATTGCTATCCCCGCAGGGGATCAGCCGTTGCCTTGCCCTCGCCGTTGCCTTGCCCTCGCCGTTGCACTTGCCTTTCTGGTTGTCATCCCCGAAGGGGATCTGCTGCTCTTTCCCCCCTCGATACACGCATCCGCAAACGCGCCCGGTCGTTCATCGCAGGAGCAGACAGATTCCCAACGCAATCGCTTGTATCTGCGCGATACCATCCCCATGGCCAGCACCACGCTCATTCCCGTAAGCGAGTACCTCGCCACTACCTACCGCCACGACTGCGACTATATCGATGGAGAGGTAGTAGAGAGAGAAACATAGGCGAACAGCCGCACCGTCGAGGAGATATCTGAAGCCGCTGTTCTGTGAGTGCGCGTGCGAACCGCTGCCTGCGGTGCTCGCGGAAGATCGTTCCGAGAATATTCTGCAGATGTGCCTGATCCGATTGCAGGTCTGGGAAATGGTATAACAGTTATACCTATGCGGTTCCACTTCGACCGACGCAAGAGCGACTGAGAAAGAACCCGAAACGCAGCATTGGATTTGAAGAGGCTCAGGAGATATTCTCGCTGCCCTACTATCTCGACCAACGCTCCGATCTAGCGGATCTCTCAGAACAGTGCCGCGCCATCGGTTGGGTTGGAGAAAGACTGTACACAGTCATCTTCGAAATCCGCGAAGACGAAGACGGGGAACAATACCATCTCGTCACTCTATGGAAAGCGACCAGGCAGGAGCAGCAACTCTATGAAGAGCACTCGTAATCAAAAGAAACCGGTGGCCGTAGAGGCGATCGCGCGAGCGGCAGAAAATGGGAGAGACGTCTCCCGTTTCTTCACCAATAAAGGCCGGATGATACAGCCTATCCAACGCGTCAATGTAGATTTTGCTTCTCCCATGCTCGAAGAGTTGGACAGCGCCGCACAGCAACTGAACATCAGCCGGCAGGCTGTCATCAAGACACTCATCCGGCAGGCTCTGGATCAGCATTACCTGGCAACAGCGCACCATCCGAGCGCTAAGCAACCCGGTAGAGCAAACCCAGCTTAGGTCTTATCAAAACTGCGGGTGCCCCATCCTTTGTGCGTCCTTTGCACAAAGGGTGGGAGACCACGTCGTCCCCGCGCGAATCAAAGCTGCTTTAGATCCCCGCCCCTCACCCCAGCACCCGCCCCGCATCCTTCGCAAAGTAACTCACCAGAAAATCCGCCCCCGCCCGCCGTATCGACAGCAGCGACTCCATCATCGCCCGCTCCCGCTCCAGCCACCCGCGCTCGAACGCCGCCTGCAGCATCGCGTACTCCCCCGAAACCTGGTACGCCCCAAGCGGCAGATCGTACCGCTCCCGCGCCGCGCGAACCACATCGAGATACGGCATCGCCGGCTTCATCAGCAGCATATCCGCGCCCTCCGCAATGTCCTGGTCGATCTCGCGCATCGCCTCGCGCACATTCGCCCCATCCATCTGGTAGCTCCTGCGATCGCCGAACTGCGGAGCCGAATCCGCCGCCTCGCGAAACGGCCCATAGAACGCCGACGCGAACTTCGCCGCATAGCTCATCACCGGCGTCTGCTCGCACCCCTCTGCATCGAGCGCCGTCCGGATCGCCTCCACCCGCCCATCCATCATGTCCGAAGGCGCCACCACATCCGCCCCCGCCTTCGCCAGCGACGCCGCCGTCTTCGCAATCACCCGCACGCTCGCATCGTTCTCAATCTCATACGACTCCCCATCGCGCGCCTCCGTCTTTCTGGAGACAATCCCGCAGTGCCCATGCGACGTGTACTCGCACAGACAAACATCCGCAATCGTCACCAGCCCATCCAGCTTCCGGTTCTTCTTCATCGCCCGCAGCGCCTGCTGCACGATGCCGTCCTCGGCCCACGCACCCGACCCCTGCTCATCCTTCTCCGCCGGCAGCCCGAACAGCAGCAGCCCGCCAAGCCCCAGCGCCGCGCATTCCTCCGCCTCCTTCAACCCCTCGTCAATCGACAGATTGAACACCCCCGGCATCGACGAGATCGCTTTGCGCACGCCCTCGCCGGGACAAAGAAACAGCGGATAGATCAGCGCCCCCGGCTCCAGCCGTGTCTCGCGCACCAGCGACCGCATCGCCTCGGTCCGCCGCAACCGCCGCAACCGCGTAGCAGGAAAGTTCATCCCTCCAGTCTAAAGGCAGGGGAGAGGGAAGAGGGGAGAGGGAAGAGGGAAGAGAAGGCTCAGTGAGCCCCCAGTTTGCTATACCCTCTCCCCTCCCCCTATCCCCTGCCTTCAGCCATCGCGTCATACTCCATTCCCGAAACCGACGGAGCCAGCACCCACAGCGTATAAATCCCCAGCGCCGTCCCCAGTATCGGCTTGAACAGCGTCAGGATCCCCACCACGATCGCAAGCGTCCGCCCCCACGCCTGCCGCGTCAGCAGACTGTACCCCACCAGCAGCGCCAGCCCGGCCATCACCGCCGTCGCCACCGCAAGAAACGGAAACAGCGCCGCCATCCATCCCGGAGCCGGCCCGAACCCGCCATGCAGATGATCGCCGAACGGCCAGCCGCCATTGAAGTTCCGCAGCGTAATCACCCGCAGCACAAACATCCCCACCAGCCCGCCAATCACCCGATACGCGCCAAACACGCACCATAAAATCCCCAACGTCTGCACATGACGCTGCACGCGCGGCAGCAGCACCGGCGCCGGACGCTGCACATAGGCCGGGCCCGCCGCATACACCGGCGGAGCCGCCGCCATCCGCGCCCCGCAATGCGTGCAGAACGAGCTTCCCTCCGCCACCGAACCACCACACGCCGAACACACCATCGCACACCTCCAAAAGCAGGGTGTAGGGAGTAGGGAATAGGGAGTAGAAAGCAACATCTGCTCCTATCCTCGCCCTCGCCTTGCTCTTGCTTCTTGCCTTCGCCTTCGCTTCCGCCCGTGCCCGTTACCCTTGCCTTCGCTTCTGCCGTTGCCCTTGCCTTTGCTTTTCTGGTTGTCATCCCCGCAGGGGATCTGCTTTTCCGCCCTTGCTTTTCCGCCCTTGCCTTTCGCCTTCGCTCCCCCTCGTCCTACCCTTACCTGCTCGCTCCCTACTCCCTATTCCCTACACCCTGTTCCTACGCGCACCGCCCCGCCGCGGTTCCCTGCGAGGGTACGATAACAAGAGTGAATGCGCCAGAACTATTCCCGCTGATCCCCTCCCCCTTGCGCGAGACCAGCGCCGCCGCGCTCGAGTGGCCCCGCCTCCGCGATCACATCGCCGGCCGCACCACAAGCCCCCTCGGCCGCGCCTGGGTCCTCGCCCTCGAACCCTCCGCCGACCTCGCCTGGATCACCCGGCAGCAGCAGCGCACCGCCGAGCTCCGCACCTTCTTTCTCCGCGGCGGCAGCTTCGACTTCCACGGCCTCTTCGACCCCACCACCCTCCTCGACCAGGCCCGCATCGAAGGCGCCGCCCTCGAAGCCACCGCCATCCGCGACCTCCTCACCGTCGTCGAGCGCATCGCCGCCTGGCGCAACCTTCTCCTCCCCGCCACCAATCCGGGTGCCCCACAGCCTGCCCTGAGCTCGCCGAAGGGTCCGGACTTTCGGACGTGGGTTCCCCAAGACACCGGGGACTCCCATGACATCCAGGACTCCACGGACACCCACAACACCTCATCGCCACGGCCTAAGGCTCAAACCGGCATCGCCGCCCTCTCCGCACCGCTCCTCGACCACGACCTCGCCCCGCTCCTCCGCCTTCTCCGCGGCAAGATCGAACCCGACGGCAGCCTCAACGACGACGCCTCCCCCGAACTCCGCCGCATCCGCCGCGCCATGGAGCGCCAGCACCGCGCCATCGAAGAGAGCCTCCGCAAAACCCTCCGCAGCCTCGCCGAAGGCGGCAGCGCAGGCGGCGGCTCGCATACGCTCCAGGAAGAACTAATCACCATCCGCGGCGACCGCTTCGTCATCCCCGTCAAAGCCGACTTCAAGCGCAAAGTCCCCGGCGTCATCCACGGCTCCTCCTCGTCCGGACAAACCGTCTTCGTCGAACCCCTCGAAACCATCGAGCAAAACAACGAGCTCGTCCGCCTCCTCGACGAAGAACAATCCGAGATCCACCGCATCCTGATTGCCATGACCCGCGCCCTCGGCCAGCACGCCACCGCCATCCACCTCGGCGCCGCCATCCTCGCCGAGGTCGAATCCCACGCCGCCCGCGCCCGCTTCGCAGAAGCCCTCCACTGCACCCGCCCCACCTTCTCCACGAACGCCGCCACCCCGAACCAATCGAACCCCGCTAGCAGTCCGGGTGCCCCATCCGTCGATTCTGATGGGTGGGTTTTTTCCCAGCCAGATTCCTCCGCTCCCTATACACCGTCATCTCGACCGGAGCAACAGACAGTGGCATCGTCTGTTGCGGAGCGGAGAGATCCCCGCATTTCGCCCGCATCGCCACGACACCTGGGTGCCCCGGGCATCCACAGCCACAACCCTCCGGGTGCCCCACCCATCGATTCTGATGGGTGGGATCCCACCAACCCACCAGCCCTCGCCCTCACCGCCGCCCGCCATCCCCTCCTCGAACTCCGCATGCGAGCCGAAGCCCGCGAAGCCTCGGACACTCCAGAATCCGGCGACCCAACACGAACCCCAGTCCCCCTCACCATCACCCTCCCCCCGGGAACCAGACAACTCATCCTCAGCGGCCCAAACACCGGCGGCAAGACCGTCTCCCTCAAAACCCTCGGTTTGCTCGCCTTCATGGCCCAGGCCGGCATCCCCATCCCTGCCGAATCCGCCCATCTCCCCCTCTTCACCTCCATCTACGCCGACATCGGCGACGCCCAATCCATCGAGCGCAACCTCTCCAGCTTCTCCGCCCACATCGTCAACCTCGACCGCATCTCCCGCCTCGCCAACCCCGACTCCCTCGTCCTGCTCGACGAGCTCGGCTCCGCCACCGACCCCGAAGAGGGCGCCGCCCTCGCCGTAGCCATCGCCTCCCACTTCCTCGCCCTCCACTCCTGGACCGCCATCACCACCCATCTCACCTCTCTCAAGGTCTACGCCGCCAGCCACGAAGGCGTCCTCAACGCCGCCGTCGGCTTCGACCAGCACACCCTCACCCCCACCTACGAGCTCCGCCTCGGCGTCCCCGGAGCCTCCGCCGGCCTCAACATCGCGGCCCGCCTCGGCCTCCAACCTGACATCATCACCGCCGCCCGCGCCCAGATGTCCACCCAGACCGCCGACATCGGCGCCTTCCTCGACCAGCTCCACGACCAGCTCACCGCCGCCGCCGCCGAACGAGCCGCCATGCAGCAACGTGAGCGCGAGTTGTCCCGCGAAAAGGCCCGGGTCGAAGTCGAAGGCCGCGTCGAACAAAAAGCACGAACGAAAGAACTCGAAGCCAAACTCAACGCCCTCCTCGAAGACTTCGCCTGGCAGCTCCGCGAAACCGTCAAAGCCATCGACGACAAAACCGTAGCCCAGAAGATCTCCCGCGACTCCTCGGCGAGGATCGCCCGCCTCAAGCGGGAGTTTTCAGAACAGTTCAACTCCACCATCGTCGCCCACACCAGCCGCGCCGATCGCAACGACCCCGCCGCCCAGCCCCACCTCCCCAAAGCCATCAAACCCGGCGACCTCGTCAAACTGAAATCCCTAGGCCGCCAGGCCCGGGTCGACCGCGTCATCGACGCCAGGAACTACGAAGTCTCCATCGGCCCCATGAAGATGCGCGCCAACCTCGCCGACATCGCCGAAGTCGAATCGGTGAAGGTCGTCACTCCGCTCGAAGCAGCGAGAAGACGCGGCGGCATCACCGTAGCCACCGCCAACAAAGACACCGACTACATGACCTCAGAAATTAACGTAATCGGCCGCACCGCCGACGAAGCCCAGACCGAAGTCGAACGCTTCCTCGACCGCGCCTTCCTCGCCGGCCTGCCCCGCATCCGCATCGTCCACGGCACCGGCATGGGCGTCCTCCGCCGCACCCTCCGCGAATACCTCCGCGGCCATCCCCACGTCACCACCGTCACCGAACCCCCGCAAAACCAGGGCGGCCAGGGAGCCACCGAAGTCGAACTCCGCCAATAAAGACAGGGAGTAGGGAGTAGGGAGTACAAACAACCCTCACGCTCTTTGGCAAATGAATGAAGAAGTCGTCATTTCGACCGGAGCCGCGCGGTCTCATCGCGCGGCGCAGCGGAGAAATCCCCGCATTTCGCTCTTTGCCTCTGTCCTTCACGCCTCACAGTCCACGATCTTCCAGCGTTTTTAAATAGGCTCAAAGCGAATCTACCGATGCTGCCTCCCCGGCATGCTCTTTCAGCCCCGCTCCAAAGAGCGGCAGCCCAGGCAGCGTAATGCGGATGACCGTGCCCGTCTGACGCCCCCCAGTGGTCGACCGCACCTGGATGGTGCCCTGATGTTTATCGAGGATCTGTTTACTCACCCAAAGCCCCAGGCCGGTGCCGATCGTTCCTTTGGTCGTAAAGAAAGGCTCAAAGAGGTGTTGCCGAAGGTGGCTTGGAATGCCTCTTCCATTATCGGCGATCGTGATGCGGAAGCACCGTGCCTGCCTTGCGTGATCAAAAGCCGCCGCAGTTCGTATCTTCACGATGCCCTTTGCAGCCAGGGCATCCAGACTGTTGGCAAGCAGGTTCGCAAATACCTGCCGGAGCTCGCCGGCAACGATCGACAGGTGGACGTCGGCTCCCCAGCGAGTCTCGACGACTGCGTCTTTCGCGGCGATCTTGGCCTTAAGCAGCTCGATCGCGGACTCCAGCAGCCGTTGCACAGAGGACAGCGACGGCCCCGCGGACTCCCGGTAAAAGCCAAGGGACTGCCGCGTGATGTGTGCCACGCGGCTCAGCTCCGCCTCCGCTTCCGCGATGTAGGAGCGGATGAGGGAGATCTCGTCGCTCGTCTTCGCGAGATACAGCAGATTGGCGACAGCCTCCAGAGGGTTGTTGATCTCGTGCGCCACCGTGGCGGCCATGCGCCCCGCCGTCGCCAGCTTTTCGCTTCGAACGAGGGCCTGTTCGGTCAACTTCATATCATGGATGTCCGTGCAGGTGCCGAACCATTTCAGGATGCGGCCATCGGCTTCTCGAAATGGCTGGCCGCGCATCAGGAACCAGCGATAGCTGCCGTCCGCGGCCCGCAGCCGGCTTTCTACCTGATAGGTTTGTCCCGTTTCGACAGCCTGTCTCCATGCCTTCCAGGCGATCGTTTGATCGTCAGGGTGAAAAGGCGTGCTCCACCCTGCGCCATGGCTCTGTTGGAGCGTCAGTCCGGTGTAGTCCACCCAGCGCTGATTGAAGTAGATGTTGTCGCCTGCCGGGGTGCACATCCAGACAAACTGGGGGACAAAATCCGCCAGATGCACGAACTCAGGTTCGTCCGGCGCCGCGGTCACGTTCTGCTCAGAAAGATTCCATTCAGGCTGACGTTGGCTCATGAGATTTTTTGCAAGACCGTGCCGCGAGATTCTATCAAAAGCAACGTCCTGCTTCCGTCTCTTACCCCGCATACCGGACCTGCATACCGAAAACGGCCAGCGCCCCGTCTTGGCGCGAGAGCTTCAAGCCACGGCTCCGACCGCCGGGGGAACCGAGCCGAAGGCAGCCCAGGCCTGTGCTATGGCACCTGCGGGCCACCTAGCGCACCGGTTTTTTACTCCCTACTCCCTACTCCCTACTCCCTGCATTTAAAGCATCCTCCCCCCACCCCCAAGCTTCCTATAAGCCAGCAGAAGACTCTCCCCAGGGGCCCTATTTGCCGGACACAGCCGACACCTCCCACAACCAGAACTGGCGTCCCCGCGTAAACCCCTGGGTCATCGCCGCCACCGTCGCCCTCGCCGCCTTCATGGAGGTCCTCGACACCTCCATCGCCAACGTCGCCCTGCCGCACATCGCCGGCAACCTCGGCGCCAGCGAAGACCAGGGCACCTGGGTCCTCACCAGCTATCTCGTCTCGAACGCCATCGTCCTGCCCGCCGGAGCCTGGGCCTCGTCCGTCATCGGCCGCAAAAACTTCTTCCTCTTCTGCATCGCCCTCTTCACCGGCGCCAGCTTCGCCTGCGGACTCGCGCCCTCGCTGCCCATCCTGCTCATCGCCCGCGTCATCCAGGGAGTCGGCGGCGGCGGCCTCCAGCCCATGGCCCAGGCCATCATGGCCGACTCCTTCGAAGAGAAGAAACGCGGCCAGGCCTTCGCTCTCTACGGCCTCGTCGCCGTCCTCGCGCCCTCCATCGGCCCCACCCTCGGCGGCTGGATCACCGACAACTACTCCTGGCGCTGGATCTTCTACATCAACATCCCCGTCGGCATCCTCGCCACCGTCCTCGTCACCCGCTTCGTCGACGACCCGCCCTGGATCAAGGCCGACCGCAAAAACCTCTTCAAGCTCGACTACGTTGGCCTCGGCTTCCTCACCCTCGCCATGGGCGGCCTCCAGATCATGCTCGACAAAGGCGAAGAGAACGCCTGGTTCGCCTCGAACTTCATCCGCTTCTTCGCCACCATGTTCGTCCTCGGCATGATCGGCCTCATCTACTGGGAGTGGCACGCCAAATCTCCTATCATGAACATCAAGCTCTTCAAGTACAAAAACTTCGCCATCTGCTGTCTCCTCATGGCGCTCGTCGGCGGCGTCCTCAACGCCTCCACCGTCCTCCAGCCGCAGTTCATGCAGCAGTGGCTCGGCTACACCGCCACCCTCGCCGGCGAAGCCCTCACCGGAGGCGGCATCGTCCTGCTCTTCATGATGCCCCTCGCCGGCATCGCCACCGGCAAGTTCGCCGCGCGCAACCTCGTCGCCGCCGGCTTCGCCCTCTTCGCCGTCGCCTTCTACTACAACTCCGCCAAGCTCAACCTCGGCATCAGCTTCGGCGAAAACGTCTGGCTGCGCATCATCCTCATGATCCCCATCCCCTTCGCCTTCATCTCCATCACCAACGCCGCCTACGTCGGCCTGCCCCGCGAGGCCTCCAACCAGGTCTCCGGCATCATCAACTTCGTCCGCAACGTAGGGGGCAGCATCTTCATCGCCCTCACCAACGCCGAGGTCACCAACCGCTCCCTCTTCCACCAGGCCCGCCTGCAAAACCAGATGCAGACCGGCAGCAAAGCCTACGCCACCACCCTCCAGGGCCTCACCGGCTACTTCACCGGCACCACCGGCAACCAGGCCAACGCGAGCGTCATGGCGCAGGCCAACATCTATCAGCAGCTCCAGCAGCAGGCCGCCGCCCTCGCCTACCAGGACATCTACCGCCTCCTCTTCTGGATGGCCCTCCTCATGGTCGGTTGCGCCTTCTTGCTCAGCAAAAACAAACCCGGCCAGGGCGCACCCGCCGGTGCCGCCCACTAAGAGCAGGGTCAGAGAACAGAGAACAGGGAATAGGGTGTAGAAAGCAGAAGCGGGAAGCATGCGCCCGCCCGGCTTTGCTTTCGCTTTTCTAGCTGTCATCCCCGCAGGGGATCTGCTGTTCCACGCCGACGGTGCACCCCCCAATCCGTCACGGAACTATGCCTATACAGAACAACGCCATTGCGCGATGCTTAACTCGTGCCCCCCGCAATTCCAGGAGTTCCAAGCAGCCAGGTATGAACAACATCCAGTTCTACGTCCTCCTCGGAACCGTCCTCGCCGGCGTCATCTGGCAACGCGCGGACTATCAACAGCTCAGCGCCCGGCTGGACGCGCTTTCCGCTCGCGTAGATAAAATGAATGCCGCCCTTAACGGCCGTATCGACCGTATGGGTACGGAGCTCAACGCCCGCATCGATCGCATCAGCGCCGATCTCAATCGCTTCTACCACGACCTCGGCCGCCACGAAGAAGCCCTCGAACGCCTCAAGAACAAATAGCAAGACAGTATTCCAAGCAGAGACGTCCGATCCCCGGCGTAGCCTCAGCTTTTGCCCTTGCTTTTCTGGTTGTCCTCCCCGAAGGGGATCTGCTTTTGCCTTTGTCCTTGCCTTTGTCCTTGCCTTTGTCCTTGCCTTTGTCCTTGCCTTTGCCTCTCTTCTTGTCATACCCGCGCGGGATCTGCTGTTGCCCTTGCCTCACCTCTAATCAACAGCGCATGATGCCCCCGTCAGACCGCGCGACCCAAGCGAGTCCTCCGGGCTCGATACGGATCGACACGGAGACGACCTAGGCCTCTGGACCGGGAACGCTGACCATCCAGTTAACGCCGAACCGGTCCGTGCACATCCCAAACAGCGGCGTCCAGAACGTGGGAGAAAGCGGCATCATGACACTGCCGCCTTCACTGAGCGCGGCAAAGAGGCGCTTCACCTCGGCTTCGTCAGGATCGTCCAGAGAAATATCGAAGCCGCCAAAGGGCTTGCCGTGGCCTGGAGGTGCATCTGCTCCCATCAGCGTCATGCTGCCTACTTCCAGAGCGGTATGCATCACGAGGTCCTTGGCCCCTTCCGGGCACGGCACTCCTTCGGGTGCATCACCCCACTTCATCGTCATCAGCCGTTTGGTGCCGAACACGGTTTCGTAGAACGTAAATGCAGCGTCACAATGACCGGTAAATCCCAGATGCACATTTGTCTTCATTTCATTCATCTCCCGGACTGAAGTGTGTTGCTGACAAGGATTCGAGTGAATCGCTCGATTTCTCCAAGGCAGTGTAGACGTGTTGAGTGAAATTGGTCTAGCTCGAATCCAACTCCAGAGCGCTTTCATCTCAAGCGTCCGCAAAGATGCGGGTGGGCGGATTCAAGGTGCCCCATCCTGGCCGCGCTCTTTGCGGTCAGGGTGGGAGACCACGACTCCTCCCCAAACCCTTGGCCCTTTGACTAAAACCCTCTAGCTTACCTTTCCCGGCGAGCCCCCGCCCCATCGCCAACCCCCTCACCCGCATCCAACCTCCTGACACCTCCCAGGAGCCCCCATGCAACGCCGCGACTTCCTCCGTTCCGCCACCGCCGCCAGCCTCTCCGCCGCCGCCCCCCTCGCCCTCGCGCAGCAACCCGGCGCCAGCGGCGCCACCTCGAAAGAAGCCCCCGTCGCCCGCCCCGAAAACCCCGCCATGCTCTACCGCGAACTCGGCACCACCGGCGAGCGCGTCTCCGCCATCGGCCTCGGCGGCTATCACCTCGCCAAGGAACCCGGCATGACCTCGCCCGAGGCCGTCGCCCTCGTCCGCTCCGCCTCCGACCAGGGCATCACCTTCTTCGACAACTGCTGGGACTACAACGACGGCCTCTCCGAAGTCCGCCTCGGCCAGGCCCTCAAGGACGGCTATCGCCACAAAGCCTTCGTCATGACCAAGCTCGACGCCCGCACCGCCAAGGACTACGACAAGCAGCTCGAGCAGTCCCTCGGCCGCCTCGACACCGACGTCATCGACCTCGTCCAGTTCCACGAGATTATCCGCTTTGAAGATCCCGACCGCATCTTCGCCGACGACGGCGCCATCCACGCCGCCATCGCCGCCCGCAAGGCAGGCAAGATCCGCTACATCGGCTTCACCGGCCACAAAGACCCGCAGATCCACCTCCGCATGTTCGAGGTCGCGGGGCAGCACAACTTCCACTTCGACTCCGTCCAGATGCCCGTCAACGGCATGGACGCGCACTTCCGCTCCTTCGCCCGCGACGTCATTCCGGTCGCGCAGAAGGCCGGCACCGGCGTCCTCGCCATGAAGACCTTCGGCGACGGCTACATCCTCCGCTCCGGCACCATCGACCCCGTCGAAGCCCTCCACTACAGCCTCTCCCAGCCCGTCTCGGTCGTTATCACCGGCATCGAAAAGACCGAGTACCTCACCCAGGCCGTCACCGCCGCCAAAACCTTCAAGCCCCTCACCCCCACCCAGACCGACGCCTTCCTCGCCAAGACCCGCGACGCCGCCCTCACCGGCAAATTCGAACCCTTCAAAACCTCCAGCATCTTCGACGGCACCGCCAACAATCCCAAATGGCTCGGCGGCTCCTCCGGCACCCCAGTCAAACCCTCCTCGCCCAAGACGGAAGAGAAACGCGTCGGCTAAAACCGTTCCAACATCCCCACATCGCTGTTTTCGTTTCGCATCTGCCCTTGCCTTTCTTGTTGTCATCCCCAAAGGGGATCTGCTGTTGCCCTTGCCCTTGCCTCACACCGCCGACACCTTTCCCCCTTACACCCACACCCGCAGCAGAGCAGATGACTCAATCAGCCTCCTGGCTCCGCCCAGACAAGAGCGCTCCATCACCTGCCCTGCAACAAAAAAGGTCCGGCTCCCTCGCCGGACCTCATTCATTCAATCGCCTGCAACTAGACTTGAGTACGCCAAAAGAGCGCCGTCATTCTGAGCAAAGCGAAGAATCCCCACAGAGAAATCATCCGGTTAGCTCCGGCGGGAATCCCTGGGAGCAAGCGCGCAACTCAACGGAGGGCGAGGCGTGAGAGCGCCTCCGTCTCAAGCTCTGATTCCCGCTCGCAGCACCCCCAGAGATCGTCATTTCGACCGGGAGACGCGTGGCTTCATCACGCGGCGCAGTGGAGAAATCCCCGTATTCCGTCTTCGCTTGCTCCCGCCGGCAGACTCCATTCCGCACCGCCGTAGCAAGCAGGATCATCCTCTGCCGTCATTCTGGCCCTCGACCCTGAGCGAAACGAAGGGACGGGGAACAGCGTTAAGCCGCGCTCGGCGTCTTGCTCAACCCAGGCTGTGCCGCAGCCTCATCCTGCTTGCTCTTCCGGTCCGACTCCTTCTCCTTCGCCGACTTCGGCTTCGCGTCCCCATCCTCCTGCTTACCGCCCTGCGACCGCGACTCCGCCAGCGCAGGCTTCGACTGCGCCAGCACCTTCTTGCCCGCGTTCTGCTCCTCGGTCAGCGTCTCGGTCAGCAGACCCGCCGCTTCTTTATGCCCCAGCGTCTTCGCAATCGCAATCGCCGCCGTATACCCCGCGATCTCGTAGTGCTCCACGCGCAGCGCAGCCCCGATCAGGCACACATCCTTCGTCGCGCCCTTTTCGTCCGTCTCGATCGCGTCCTTGCCCTCTTCGATCACGCCTTCCATCCCGTTGCAGTGCTGGCCCGTCGCCTTCTTGCCCAGGTGCTCGAACACCTGCTTCAACCGCTCCACATGGCCCTTGGTCTCTTCCAGATGGCTGGTAAAAATCTGCTTCAACTCAGGACTGACCGCGGCCTTCGCCATCTTCGGCAGCGCCTTCACCAGCTGGTTCTCCGCGCTGTACAGGTCCCGCAACTCGTCGATCAAAACATTCTCCAAACTCATACTCTTCTCCAGGTGTTTCTATGCCGACGTGCATGGCTCAGTGGTAGGAGTGCGTCAAGCCCCTTATCGTTGGCCAGAGAGCGCGGAATGACCTGTGTCCTGCCGGACGGGCCGCCTGCGCGGCGCGCGGTCACTTCGTGACGTGTATACCTTGTGGTGGCGAGGGCAGATCACTGGTCCTCCCGTTGGTCGGAATCAAGAGTCTTCGCGCCGAGCATCGCGAGGCCCCATGCCTCTCATCCCGCCACGACCGGTATACCCGCCTTGAAGTGGCCGCCCGAATCGGGGTCCCCGCAAACAGGTTTTTGTTTGTGGGGTGACTAAGCGCAGTGGGCCCGTCCGGCAGGACATGGCTTCTAAAAAATCACCACCTGCCGAATCGCCTCTCCCCGCGCCAGCCGGTCAAACCCCGCGTTGATCTCCTCCAGCCGCAACCGGTGCGTCAACAGCCGGTCCACCGGCAGCCGCCCCGCACGATACAGCGCAATCCACCGCGGCAGGTCCCGCGAAGGCACCGCCGACCCCATATACGACCCCTTGATCGTCCGCTCCTCCGCCACCAGGCTCACCGCCGGCACACTCAGCATCCGCTCCGGCGCAGGCAGCCCCACCGCCACCGTCGTCCCCCCCCGCCGCGTCGCCGCATACGCCTGCCCCAGCACCAGCTCGCTCCCCACCGACTCGATCGCAAACTCCACGCCCCCGCCCGACGCCTCCCGCACCGCACTCACCACATCGCCCGCCGAAGCATCCACACAAATATCCGCGCCCAGCTCCCGCGCCAGCCCCAGCTTCTCCGCGCTGATATCCACCGCAATCAGCGGATACGCCCCCGCCGCCCGCGCCCCCAGCAGCGCCGCCAACCCCACACCGCCGAGGCCAAACACCGCCACGCTCTCCCCCGGAGCCACCTTCGCCGTATGCACCACCGCCCCTACGCCCGTCATCACCGCACACCCAAACAGCGCCGCAATCTCCGCCGGCAAATCCTGCTCCACCCGCACCGCCGAGCGCGCCGACACTACGATGTATTCCGCAAATCCTGACACCCCAAGATGATGCCGCAGCACCTGCCCGCCAGCACCCCGCCACCGCAGGCCGCCGCCCAGCAGCTCCCCTCGCCCATTCGCCTCCGCCCCCGGCTCGCACAGCGCCGCCCGTCCACTCGCGCACGGCCCGCACTGCCCGCACACCGGCACAAACGAGAACACCACCCGATCCCCCACCCGCAGCCCCTCCACCCCAGCCCCCAGCTCCACCACCTCGCCCGCCGCCTCATGCCCCAGCACCATCGGCATCGGCCGCCGCCGCTTGCCCTCGATCACCGAAAGATCGGAGTGGCACAGCCCCGCCGCCAGCACCCGCACTAGCACCTCCCCCACACCAGGCCCAGCCAGCTCCACCTCTTCAATCTCCAGCGGCCGCGACTCCGCATACGGCGCGAGCCTCCCCATCTCCCGCAGCACCGCCGCCCGCACCCTCACGCGTCCACCGCCGCGCGAAGCAGCTCCAGCGCAGCCCGCAGCGCAGCCGGAATCGCCACCGGCCGCCGGCTCCCCCGGTCCACAAACACATGCACAAACCAGCCCTCCGCCGCCGCCTCCACCGCGCCCGCGCGAAACAACCCCACCCCATACCGCACACTCGAGTTCCCCAGATGCTCCACCCGCAGCCCCGCCTCCACCTCCTCCGGAAACGCAAGCTCCCCCAGAAACTTGCAGTGCGACTCCGCGCAAACCCCCATCACCGCACCACCGCGAATATCCAGCCCACCCGCCGCAATCAAATACTGATTGATCACCGTATCGAAAAAACTGTAGTACACCACATTGTTGACGTGCCCATATACGTCGTTATCCTTCCACCTCGTCCCCATCCTCAGAAAGTGGCGATATCCATCCCGCGCGCTCATCTCGCCTGCTTCCTCTTCAGCCCCACGCCTCAGCACCCAGTCCATGACGCCCAGCACGCCCATGATGAATGCATCTTACGCACATGCTCCAATCTGCGCACGCTTCACGTACATGCCCAATCACGTGCACCTTCGCCCAGGCAATTCCCGGTTCTTGCTGTCATCCTGACCCTCGAGCGAAGCGAAGGGGAAGGATCCCGATGAGCTCCTCACGCCCATACCGTCGAACCTTTTCTACCGATCCTTCCCATTCCTGCCGCCCACATGCCGGCATACAAGCAAATATCCGCAGCGTCTCCCGGAAAATCCGCGCTATCCGCGGTCAGCTCTCCAATCGGTGGCCTCGGTGCAAATCGGTGGTAAGCCGTCTGTCTCAAATCCGCATCGGCATCAAAATATACCGGTACTTCACATCCTCATTCGCATCCTCGGGCCGCATCTGCCCCGCGCTCTGCGCATCCTTGAACTCCAGCCGCACCTCGCCCGTATTCCCGATCGCCTTCAGAAAATCAATCAAATACTGGCTGTTGAACCCCACCACCAGCGGATCGTAGTTATACGGCGTCTCAATCGTGTCTTCCGACTCCCCGGCATCGGTCGACGAGGACGAAAGCTTCAGCTCATTCTGCTCCAGCCGGATCTTGATCGCCCCCGACCGCTCATCGGCAAACTGCGCCACCCGCTGAATCGACCCCATCAGCTCCTCCGACCGCACAATCACGAACTTCGTATTGTCCCGCGGCAGCACCGCCTCGTAGTTCGGAAACTGTCCCGTCAGCTTGCGGCTGGTCAGCACCCGCCCGCCCACCTTGAAGAACAGCGTCTGCTCGTCATCGGCAAACTCCAACGTCTCCGAGTCTGTGGTCCCCAGCAGCGACGAGAGCTCGCTCAGCGCCTTGCGCGGTATCAGCGTCTTCTTCTCGCCCGAAACCCCGTCCAGCGTCTCCCCCAGCTTTTCGATATGCGCGAGGCGATGCCCATCGGTCGCCACCATCGCCATCGACTCGCTTTTGAGCACCAGCAGCGCCCCGTTCAACGTATACCGCGACTCCTCATTCGAAATCGCAAAGATCGTCTTCGACACCATGTTCTTCAGCGACGCCACCGAGATCTTCACCCCGCCCGCCTCGGGAAACTCCGGCACCTGCGGAAAGTTCGCCCGCGCCATCCCCACCATCTTCGTGTTCGACCGCCCCGCCCGGATCTGCACCCAGTGGTTGTCCATCAGCTTGATCGAGATCTCGCCCTCGGGCAGCAGCTTGATGTAATCGAACAGCTTCCGCGCCGGAATCGTGCACGCCCCGGGCTTCTTCACCTTCGCCGCGCAGCTCGTCCGCAGGCTCTGGTCGAGATCGGTCGCCGTCACCCGCAGCCGGTCCCCCCCCTCGTCCTGCACCGCCTCAAACAAAAAGTTCGACAGAATCGGAATCGTCGTCTTGCGCTCCACCACGCTCTGCGCCGCCGTCAGCTCGCGCAGCAGCTCCGCCCGCGAAACCGTGATGTCCAGATTGCCCACAGGGGCTGCTGTTGCGCTCGTCTCGGTCGCCAAAGTCATCACCTTCTCCCGGTTCTCCTCAGTCGCAGTCGCCATCGCAAGATCTCTCCGATTCTTCCACCTTCATGCCAACTCCCGCAAACTCGACCGCCGCCGCCGCGCTGGCAGCGCCTCCCGCGGGCACTTCAGCGTCTGCTCGATTCTAGGGGTGAACACCCTCTGCAAGCCAAGTTTTCTTTGTGGAAACCCGGGACACATCTCCGAAGCGAACCTGCTGTTGCCTCGCCCTAGCCCTTGCCCCCGCCGTTTCCCTCACCCTTGCCCTCGCTCTTGCCGTTGTCCTCACCGTTGCCGTTGCCCTTGCCTTTCTGGTTGTCATTCCCGAAGGGGATCTGCTGTTCGTTCCCCCCGTCACACCACTCTGGAAAGAAGCGCCGTCATCTGACCGAAGCAGCCGACGGTCTCATCGTCGGTTGCGGAGCGGAGAGATCCCCGCATTCCGCCTTTGCTGTCGCCCTTGCCTTTACCGCTGCCCTTGCCTTTGCCTTTGGGATTAGAGCGGGGCTTCAGCCCCGCGCCCCAACGCCGGAGCGAAGCCGAAGCGGCTGAATATCCCCCTTGCATGTTGCACGACCGCGTTCTTCACGCCGCATCTGCTCCCGACTTACTGTGCTCCAACCAGCCCAACTGCTTCTAAGAACCAACAGAGAAAAGAACATTAACTACCAGCAGCAGTAACCGTTGTCGCTTGAAAAGTGGATTTCCCGCCCATCTGCTTCACAGCCTTTCGCTTCCCGCTATGTCCTCATTTAGAAATCCCGCCGCGCTTTCTCGCATACCAAGGAACACCGGACCATCTCGCCCGCACCACACCCCTCTTTCCCTCATTCTTCACAACCCAACTCGCCTGCTCCTGAGAAGACCCAGCCCCCACCGTGGGAATGTTCACCAAGCGAAACAAACCGCGCCACTTCCTCCACCCGCCTTTTTCACAGCACGTCTCGCCGTGCGAGGATAAACGAACTGACCAACGAGATAACCGAGCTGATAAGCCGAACTCCGGATCAAGTCCTGTTTGAAAGTTCTTGCCGTCATCCTGAGCGCCGCGAAGGATCCCGAAAACGATCAAACGCCCATACCCACAAGGCCTTTCTGCCCTCACTTACGGGATTCCGAGCACTCACACCCGCAACCAAAGCCTTCAGCACTTCTCCAAGCGTCCGCAACCTGACCCCCATGCCGACCGCCATCCAGACCCCTCCTCCATCCATCCCGCGCATCGCCCTCTTCGGAGCCAGCGGAGGCACCGGACGACTCCTCACCGAGTGCTGCCTAGCCCGCGGCTACCCCATCACCGCCCTGCTGCGGACCCCGGAAAAGTTCCCCTTCCGCGACCAGGTCCGCGTCGTCCACGGCACCGCCTTCGACCCCGCCGCCGTCCGCGAAACCATCGCCAACGCCGACGTCGTCCTCTCCGCCCTCGGCGCCGCCTCGCTCCGCCGCGAAGACGTCCTCGAGCGCGCCGTCCCCCTCATCCTCGCCGCCATGCAGGCCACCACGGCCGAGCCCGCCACCGCGGCCAAGCCAGTCACAGCGGCCGAGCCCAAACGCGAATCCAAACCCGTCCGCCGCATCCTCGTCCTCGGCTCCGCCGGCGCCCTGCCCACCGCGCTCGACAAACAACCCGCCTGGCGCCGCTTCCTCATCGAGAACCTCATCTACAAGACCCTCCTCAAATGGCCCGTAGCCTCCCAGGTCGCGCAGTACCGCGACCTCTCCCACAGCGACCTCGACTGGACCATGGTCATGCCTCCCATGCTCACCAACGGCCCGCCCCGAGGCCGCTACCGCATCGACGGCGAAGCCCTCCCAAGGAACGGCAGCCGTATCGCCCGCGCCGACGTCGCCGACTTCATGCTCGCCCAGATCGACAACCCCCAATACCTCCGCAAAGGCGTCTATCTCTCCTGGTAACCGGGTGCCCGACCCCTGCCGTCGCTTGCCACCCTCGCCCTCGCCGTTGCCCTTACTGTTGCCGTTTTCCTTGCCGTTGCCTTTGCCTTTCTGGTTGTCATCCCCGCAGGGGATCTGCTGTTGCCTTTGCCTTTCTCGTTGCCCTCCCCGAAGAACCGGTGCCCCATCCTTTGCGCGTCCTTTGCGCAAAGGATGGGGCAGACCACGACTTTCCCAAGATCGTCCACCCCTACCGAAGAGGCTTAGCGAACGCCCACCCCAACCACCCGCCGCATCACGATCTCCTTCTCCCGCCCGCGAGCCCGGGCAATATCGTACGACGACTGCATCCGCATCAGCGTATCCATCCTCACGCCGAACGCCTTCTCCATCCGCAGCGCCATGTTCCCCGACAAGTCCGCCTTCCCATTCAACAGACTCGACAGCGCCGGCCGCGACACCCGCAGCGCCGCCGCCGCGGCCGTCAGCGTCAACCCCGCGGCCTCAATCATCTCCGTCCGAATAAAACTCCCGAGATGCGGCGGATTCTTCATCGCCATACCTCTCCTCCCCTTGACTACAGAACCCTCTCATCAAGCGCTGTTCCAAGCTCTTGCCGTCATCCTGATCCTCGAGCGAAGCGAAGGGGAAGGATCCCGATGCGCTCCACACAACCCATACATCGAACAACTTTCCTACCCATCTTTCCCATTCTTAACACCCATACGCGCAACCAGCCGGCAACTTCCAGTTATCTGTCGCCTTCGTTTTTCTGGCTGTCCTCCTCGAAGAGGATCTGCTGCTCTTCTTTCTGCCCACATCGCAGCGGCGCGTTGCCCCATGTCCCCATTCACGGATAAGGCGTCGCTCAACCAACCAACCCACCGCACGCGAGAAAGCAAACGGCTCCCGGCGAAGATCCACAAGCCTCCCTACCGCACACTCGCCCTCTCCTCCGCCCCCGCCACCTTCACCGCATGCGCCACCTCCGGCCGCCCGCTCATCCTGCCGAAATCCGTCTGCGCCGCCGCCGCGCGATCGTAGCCAAGCGCCTCCCCCGGCCGCCCCACCGCCTCCGCCGCCATCCCCGCGCTCAACAATCCATTCAGCCGGTTCGGACTCAGCTTCAGCGCCACCCGGTACTCCGCCAGCGCCTCTCCTGGCTTGCCCTCCAGCATCAGCACATCCCCCAGCATCTCCCGCGCCGGAATATCCACCTCGCCCTGCCCCAGCTTGTCCTGCTGCTCCGCCGCCTTGCGCATCGCCGCCACCGCCTCCTCCGGCCGGTCCTCCGCATACGCCTTCCATCCCACCATCTCGTTCCGCTCCACCTCGAGCCCCTCGACATAAGCCGCATACGGCGACTTCTTCATCGCCTCCGCCGCCTGGTCATAGCTCGCGAGCGCCGCCGCGGCCAGCTTCTGATCCCGCAAATGCCCCGCCGCCACCCCCTGACCCCAGTACGTATCGAACGTGACCCACTCCTTCGATCCCGCCGCCGGCCGCGCCGCCGCCAGCGCCTTCCAGTCATGCATCTCGATCCCATACACCGCCCGCACCTCGTTATCCAGGCGGTTCCCCGCGCCCTTCATATCGTCCATCCCCGGCATCGCATCCATCCTTTGCCCAAGGGCCCGCATGCCTTCGGTCAGCTCCTTCGCCTTCGCATCCTCGCCCACCTGCAGGTACGCATAGATCAGAAACTCATCCGCATGCATCTGGTGCGCCCCGCCCGGCTTCCCCGCCGCCACTGCCTCCTCCGACGCCTGCACCGACGCCACATTCGACGCAATATCCTCCTGCCACATCCCCAGCCGTGCAAAGATGTGTCCCGGCATATGCAGCGCATGCGGTGAAGAAGGCGCAATCTTCGCATACTCCCGCGCCGCCGCCAGACCCTCCGGTGCCAGCGCCGGCGTATCGCACGTATGGATGATGTAGTGCGCCAGGCCGGGATGGTCCGGGTGCTGCGCAAACAGCGGAAGCAGAATCGCAAGCGCCGCATGCTCATGCGTCAGCGAGGTATCCATCGGCTTGGTCGCCGCCAGAATCGCCAGCGCATCGAACGCCGCGCCCTCCACATCTTCCGGGAACGCCGCATGCAGCGCATTCATCTTCGCCTCATACGCCTCCGCGCGCGCGGGAAACGACGCATCGCCCGCCGCGAAGAACGCGCTCAGCGCACCGAGATAAGCCTGCTCGCGCGGCGTAATCTTCGCCGGCGGCCGCGCCAGCCCCCGCGCCTTCGCCATCTCCGCCTCACCCAGCTTCATCGCCTCCTCCTCCGGCCGCCCCCACAGCTCCTGAAACTGCGTCATCGCGATCCCCCAGTGCGCCATCGCACACGCCGGATCGTCCTTCGCAATCGCTTCGAACTGCATCTGCGCCACCGTGTACCCAAACGAGTGCAGCAGCGCCACCCCGCGCTCCATCCCAGCCTGCGACCGCGCCGCGCACGACACCGGAAACGACACCCGCCCCAGCCTCTCACCCGCCGCAGGCGCGTCGTCATGATGGTGGTGGGGCATGGATTGGGCACACGCGCTGCCAGCCAGCAGCGCTACGAAAAGAAAGGAAGTCCGTCGCATTCCCTGAGGCTATGCTCACCAAGTCAGCAACGGCAAGTCCTGCCGGACGGGCCGCCTGCGCGGCGGGCGGCCACTTCGTGGCGTATATACCGGTCGTGGCAGGCTGATCTACATAGGGCCTCGCGATGCTCGGCACAAAATCTCATGCCGACCATCGGGAGGCCCACCCAAAGGGGTATACCCGCCACGAAGTGGCCGCCGTCCGCGCAGGACGCCCGTCCGGCAGGACACATCTTTCCAATCCTAAGAAAGCGTCTCCATCAACTTATTAATCGTCCTATTCAGATCCTTATCCGCCCGCCGCTGCTCATCGATCTTCGCAATTGAGTGCATCACGGTCGTATGGTGCTTGCCCCCGAACTGCCGCCCAATCTCCGGCAGGCTCGCCTCCGTCAGCTGCTTGGCCAGAAACATCGCAATCTGCCGCGGCACCACAATCTGCCGCGAATTATTCTTCTGCTTCAGCTCCGCCACCCGCATCCCGAACTGCTCAGCCACCGTCCGCTGAATCGTCTCGATCGTGATCTTGCGCACCTGCGTGTCGATAAACTGCTTCAGGCACTGCTGCGTCACGGGCAGCGTAATCTCCACCCCATGCATCGAGCACCACGCGATCAGCCGCACCAGCGCGCCCTCGAGCTCCCGCACGTTCGTCCGCACATTCGACGCAATAAACATCGCCACATCCGTCGGCAGCTGCGTCTGTTCGCTCTCCGCCTTCTTCTGCAGAATCGCCACCTTCGTCTCCAGATCCGGCGGCTGAATATCGGCAATCAAGCCCCACTCGAACCTTGACCGCAGCCGATCCTCAAAGTCCGCCAGCTCCTTCGGCGGCCGGTCGCTCGCAATCACGATCTGCTTCATGCTCTCGTGCAGCGTGTT
Organism: Edaphobacter sp.; assembly: GCA_965277545.1. Lineage (GTDB taxonomy): Bacteria > Acidobacteriota > Terriglobia > Terriglobales > Acidobacteriaceae > Edaphobacter. Next base: position 1,363,762 of record OZ255826.1, on the reverse strand, counting down.
GAACGTGTGGAAGAACTCCTCCTGCGTCCGCTCCTTGCCCGCGAGAAACTGAATATCGTCGATCAGCAGCACATCCACATTGCGAAACTTGTCGCGAAATCCCGTCATCTTGTCATAGCGCACCGAGTTGATCATCTCGTTGGTAAACTTCTCGCCGCTGACGTAAGAAATCGAAGCATGCGGCTGCCGTCGCTTCACATCATGCCCGATCGCATGCATCAGGTGCGTCTTGCCCATGCCCACGCCGCCATAGAGAAACAGCGGGTTGTATGCCTTCGAAGGCCGCTCGGCAACCGCCTGTGACGCCGCGGTCGCAAACTGATTCCCGCTCCCGATCACGAACGCATCGAACTGGTACCGCGGATTCAACTGCGACGCCGCCGACCAGTCGAACCGCGCCTGCTCCGGCCCCGGACCTGCATTGGCATTGTGCCCGTGCGTCCCCTGCGACAAACCCCGCCCATGCCGCGGCGCATTCTGGCTGTGGCTCGGCACCGCCGCAAACCCGCCATCCTCCCGCACCTTCGGCGCCCGCGGATCCTGCTCCGGCGTCGTAAACGTCACCGCGTCCAAATCCAGCCCAAGGTTATCGATCGCCTCCTGAATCAGATCGCCGTACCGATCCCCCACATGCTGAAAGTCTGCTGACGGAATCCGCACATGCAGCGTGCGCCCCTCGATGTGCGAGAACCGCGTAGGCTTCAGCCAGGTCTCATACGACTGGCGGTTGATCTTCTTCTCCAATGCCGCCAGGATGCGCACCCAGTAATTCAACACGGCCGTCGCCGTCGGAACAAATGACATTCGTTCTTCCTTGTCTTATCTCTGTGTCGTAATGCCGAAGCCCTGTTGCGAAGCCCGTGTTCCCAGCCCGTATTCCCAGTGTAAGACGGCCAGGCAAATCCACCCCGCGCCTTCCGAAGTCGCAGACCAAACTGCGATAAGAAAAACAACCGGCCTCCCTGTCCAGGTCAGACAAGTGAAGGGAAAGCCGTCTTTCCAGAATGTCTCTCCGCTCGCAGGCGTCATCCGGGACGACAGCGCGAAGAGAGAAAGCTACGGAATACAGGGTGCGGAACGGCTGGCCGAGCAGAATATCGAACTACCAAACGGGTTCGATAGTAGCACGGAAAACACAACGATTTTCAGCGCCTTTCGTCAGAAAAAAATAGTTGCACCAATCCCGGTGAAGAACCATTTCGCGGCCCCGCACAAGCCAATTTATTTCGCTCCACTTCGCGCGCGACCAACATTTTTTTCTAGTCGCCCGCGCCGCACTGTGATACCCGCGATCGTGGAAAGGACATCCGAGCGGCAAAACATTGGGCGCCCCAGAGCCTGCCCTGAGCCGCCGAAGGGTCTCGATTTTAAGACCCGGGTTTCCACTACCCTCAAGCCCGCATATCGACACAAGAACTATCTAAGCTCTTCGATAAACCTCACGCCGATTTCCGATCCGGATAACATAGATCGTCAGCTTCCTGTCCGCGATGCTGCTGATAATCCGATAGTCCCCCACGCGATACTTCCAGAACTCGCCAAGCTCGGACCCCTTCAGCGCCTCCCCTAAACTGCGAGGATCGTCCAGGACCGCAAGCCGGCCATGGAGGAAAGAAAGAATGCGCCGCGCGACCTGCGGGTCAAGCTTATCAAGATGTTTCTCCGCCAGCGGCGTCAGCTCAACCTTCCAGACCATAACGCTTCATGACCTTTTCGAGCGGAATGGTCTTCAGCCGGCCGGCTCGAATCGCGGTCATCTGCTGCTCAGCCAGATACAGGTCTTCCATGTCGTCCAGGTGCTCCAGAATAGCCTCCCGCGCGTAGAACGTCTTGCTTCGCCCCGTCTTCCGGGCCAGTGTAGTCAAGCGGCGTTCCACATCCTCAGGCAGTCGAATCGCAAGCATTAGATCTCCTCCTGTTGCTATACAAGTATAGCAAGCCGCGCCAGGACACCCACGAAGACACTGGCAGACAGCCAAACCTGAAGCCGCCGCTGTCAAAATCGGGTCCGATCCGTTATACTCAGAAATTGTCGCAACACTCTAGAGTTTCCGCGGAGAGCCTCGTCTCCCGCCCGAGGAGTTTTCTGTCATGCCCAAGCGCACCTTCCAGCCCAACCGCCGCCACCGCGCCAAGACCCACGGCTTTCTCTCCCGCATGAAGACTAAAGCCGGAGCCGCCGTCCTCAGCCGCCGCCGCGCCAAGGGCCGCCACAAGATCGCCGTCAGCGCAGGCTTCCGCGACTAGTCTCCCCCCTCCCAAGCAACCCCCCTGTCCCAAACCGCGTGCAGTCTGCCGCCGCCAAAGCTGCCTTTGCTGTTGCCCTTGCCTTTCTTGTTGTCATCCCCGAAGGGGATCTGCTGTTGCTTCCACCCAGGTAAAGTCACCGCCAACTGCCGAACCTCCACACCCCGCCCATCCCAACGCCTGCAATTCCATCCCTCCCCAGGACAACCCCGCACATCTTCCCGCAATCTGACTTTCCAGTCGACGTTGCCGCAAGCCTTTCGGACCAAGGCACTCGCCGGCTAAGGAGAGTGAACGTCATGGACCAGAAGAATCAGGGCCAAGCATCTCACGATCAAAAAACCCAGCAGCAGCAAAACCCGGGCAACCAGCAGCAGCAGCACCCCAAACAGCAGCAGCACTCCCAGTCCGATCCGGCCAAAAGCGGTCAGACCGCCCCATCTTCGGGCTCGTCGTCAGGGAAGCCCGGCCAAAACGCAGGCGCAGGCCAGGAGAAGCGATAGCAGTACCGCCTCAAAAAATTCGGACATGTGCGAGAAGGCCCGCCCCAGCGCGGGCCTTTCTCTTTCCCCTAACCACGTCCTGCCGGGCGGGCCCGCTACGCGCGGTGCGGTCACTTCGTGACGTGTATACCGGTCGTGGCAGGATGAGCAGCATAGGGCCTCGCGATGCTCGGCGCAAGATCTCATGCCGACCATCGGGAGGCCCACCCGAAGGCGTACACACACCACGAAGTGGTCGCCCCGCGCGTAGCGGGCCCGTCCGGCAGGACACCAGCCTTGTATCATCAAAGAGCGAGCGTTTTGCCGCCTAAGCCATGCCCTCCACCCCCAACCCGGCCTCCCTCTTCCGCCTGCGCAAACACGCCGACTACCAGCGCATCTACCAGGCCAGCTGCAAACAATTCTCCCGGCAGATGAGCTACTGGGTCACCCTGCGCCCCCAGCTCAGCCCCGACGGCACGCCCCTACGCGACGCGGCCCACAGCACCCCGCGTGTCGGCCTCGCCGTCGGCAAGGTCATGGGCAAGGCCGTCGACCGCAACCGCATCAAGCGCCGCATGCGCGAGGCCATCCGCAAAAATCTCCCCGCCCTCCGCATCCCCGTCGACGTCATCCTCCACCCGCGCCGCACCGTCCTCGACCTCGACTTCCGCGAACTCGACCGCGAGGTCAACCACGTCTTCCGCGCCATCCAGAAAGTCGCCGCCGGCAAGAGCGCGACCGCGGACCGCGTGGATCGAAGCGGATAAGAACTATTCTCAATCCGTGCCATCCGCGGTCCTCTCTCTTAAAGCTGATCTCCTATTGGGTGTACACCACAGAACGTCGTCATTCTGACCCTTGAGCGTAGCGAAGGGGAAGAATCCCCGCATTCCCTCAGCGATGGTTTACACCTAAAGGGAAACCGCTATAGAGAGTCTCCCGGCGGCGTACTTGCTTTTCTGGTTGTCCTCCTCGAAAGGGATCTGCTTTTGCGTTTGCTGTTGCTCTTGCATTTGCTTTTGCTTTTGCTTTTGCTTTTGAGATAGAGCGGGGCTTCAGCCCCGCGTCACGCAACCGCCGCGAAGCGGCCTCCACTCTGCCGAAGGCCGAAGCGAAGGCGAAGCCGAAGCGATTGAATATTGCCTTTGCCCTTGCTGTTGCCCTTGTCTTTGCTTTTCTGGTTGTCATCCTCGAAGAGGATATGCTGTTCTCCTTTCGGGAAGCGAACCAAGGAGACGGAAGAAGCGAATGCCTGAATCCGATTCCCAGCCCAAGCCCGAACCCACCCGCGCCGCCTACTGGATCTACCGCGTCATCCTTTCGCCCATCCTGCACGCCTTCAGCCCATCGCAGTGCCGCTATCTTCCCACCTGCTCCGAGTACGCCTACATCGCGCTCCTCCGCTTCGGCCCCGTGCGCGGAAGCTGGCTCGCCCTCCGCCGCCTCGCCCGCTGCCATCCCTTCGCCAAAGGCGGCCTAGACCCCGTGCCCGAACCGAAGTCCTCTTCAAAGAGCCTCTGATTCACTGCTGCTCCGAGCCTTTGCTGTCATCCTGACCGTCGGGTTCCGCTGTCATTCTGAGCGCAGCGAGGAATCCCGACACCCTCCATCCGTCCATACCTTTTCTACCTGGATTTCGAATGCGTCGCCCCTTTAAACCCTCCCACTCCCGCCGACCATTTACCATAAGATCAGCGACCGTCCGCGCCCAAGCCTTCGTGCGTTCGCCGCGACCATCAAGAATAGGAAGTCTCTTTTGGCAGAGTTCAAGAATCCCAACCAGCAGGGCGGCGGCGACAACCGATCGCTCGTCGTCATGATGCTCGTCCTGGTCACCGTCTTCTTCGGCCTGCAGTACTTCAAGACGAAGAACAACCCCTCCACCCTCTCGCCTCACGCCGTCACCAGCGGCGCCGCTCCCGCCACGGCCGAACCCGCCGCCGCAACTCCCGCGCCCCCGCAGCCTACTGCCGCCGCGCCTGCCGGAGCTCACGCCGCCGCCACCATCGCCGCCGCCGCTGAATCCACCACCACCATCGAAAACCAGCTCTACCGCATCACCTTCTCCAACCGCGGCGCCGCCGTCACCAGCTGGGTGCTCAAGAACTACAAGAGCGAAGATCGCAAGCCGCTCAACCTCGTCCACACCCAGGCCGCCGAAAAATTCGGCTTCCCCCTCTCGCTCTACACCTACGACCCCGCCACCACTGCCGCCCTCAACCACGCCCTCTATCTCCCCTCCGCCACCGGAACCCTCACCGCCCCGGCAAGCCTCACCTACACCTGGTCCGACGGCGCGACGCAAGTCAAAAAGATCTTCACCTTCGACGAGACCTACGTCCTCCACGCCGACGTCGAGGTCACCCGCAACGGCGCTCCCGTCCGCGCTCTCCTCAGCTGGCCCGGCGGCTTCGGCGACCAGGACACCGCCCAGGCCTACGGCGGCGCCCAGTTCGACACCTACCGCGGCGGCCATGAAGGGAAAGACCAGCACCTCGCCCCCAAGAAGGTCTCCGGCGGCGAGACCCTCACCGGCCCCTTCGACTGGGCCGGCGTCAGCGACCCCTTCTTCGCCGCCATCTTCCTCCCCGACACCCCCGCCGACGCCACCGTCGTCACCCTCAACAACCAGCTCGACGTCGCCACCACCATCAAGCGCTCCGGCATCGGCAGCATCTCGCAGTCCAAGGGCCCCATCGAGGTCCCCCTCCTCGGCGCGGCCCTCGGCAGCACCTCCGGCCGCACCCAGACCCGCATCTTCGCCGGCCCCAAAGCCATCCGCGTCCTCAAGGCCGTCACCGCCACCGACAGCAAAGTCACCCTCGAGCCGCTGCTCGACTTCGGCTTCTGGGGCCCCGTCGCCAAATCCCTCTTCCTCGCCCTCCAGTTCATCCATCTCCACATGACGCCCAACTGGGGCTGGGCCATCGTCATCCTTACCATCCTCATCAACCTGCTCATGCTGCCCTTCCGCATCAAGACCATGCAGAACGGCCTCAAGATGCAGCGCATCCAGCCCGAGATGAACGTCATCAAGGAGCGCTACAAAAAGTACAAAGCCACCGACCCCAAACGCAACGAGATGAACGCCGAGATCATGAAGCTCCAGAAGGACAACGGCGTCAACATGTTCGGCGGCTGCATCCCCACCCTCATCACGCTGCCCCTGCTCTACGCCTTCTTCACCATGCTGCCCCGCGTCGTCGAGCTGCGCCAGGCCCACTGGCTCTGGCTGCCCGACCTCCAGGCCCCCGACCCCTGGCACATCCTGCCCATCGCCATGGTGGTCAGCCAGTTCCTCGTGCAGTTCTACACCCCCTCGCCCGGCGTCGACCCGCAGCAGCAAAAGATGATGGCCTTCATGATGCCCGCCATCTCCGGCTACTTCACCTGGAACTACGGCTCCGGCCTCGCCCTCTACTGGGCCGTAGGCAACTTCATCAGCATCATCCAGCAGACCGTGATGAACCGCACCTCCCTCGGCCAGGAGATGCGCGCCATCGCCGCCAAACGCGCCCGCCGCAAAGCCGGCGCCGGCGCCATCATCCAGGGCAAACGCTAAGTGCAGGGGAGAGGGTGGAGGGCAGAGGGTCGAGCAAGCGAAGTGCAGGCAACAGGGAGTAGGGAGTAGGGAGTAGGGAGTAGAAGACAGACGGCAGCGTTGCCATTGCGGTTGCCGTTGTCCTTGCTGTTGCCCTTGCCCTTGCCGTTGCTGTTGTCCTTGCCTTTCTGGTTGTCATCCCCGCAGGGGATCTGCTGTCCCCGTCCCTTCCGATACCCTATCCTCATGCGCCCGCGCCACAACCCCCGCCCGCCCCGCTACGACGCCGCCCTCGCCCTCCGCGAGCTCACCGCGCGCGACCCCAAACTCGGCAAGCTCATCGCCCGCGCCGGTCCCTTCACCCTCCGCCTCGCGAGCACTCAATCCCCCTTCGAAGCCCTCGTCGAAAGCATCATCTTCCAGCAGCTCCACGGCAAAGCCGCCGCCACCATCCACGGCCGCCTCCTCGAAAGCTTCCATCCCATCTGCGGCATCGGCTCGCACCCCAGCGCCCAGCACCTCCTCGACTGCCCCAACGAACAACTCCGCGCCGCCGGCCTCTCCCACAACAAAGCCCTCGCCCTCCGCGACCTCGCCGCCAAAACCCTCGACGGCACCGTCCCCACCCTCGCCCGCATCCGCCGCATGTCCGACCAGGCCATCATCGACCATCTCACCCAGGTCCGCGGCATCGGCCGATGGACTGTCGAGATGCTCCTCATCTTCCGTCTCGGCCGCCCCAACGTCCTGCCCGTCGACGACTACGGCGTCCGCAAAGGCTTCGCCCTCACCTTCGGCAACCTCAAGCCCACCGTCAAAGTCACCCCCGCCGACCTCCCCAAGCCCGACGTCATGCTCCGCCGCGCTAAAAAATGGCAGCCCTGGTGCTCCGTCGCCAGCTGGTATCTCTGGCGCGCCGCCGACCTCGCCTCCCAAAAACCCGCCACCCCGCCATAGCCCGTCCTCGCCTCCCCCCGCTTCGAGCTAGGAAATCCCTGATTAAGTTCTTGCTGTCATCCTGACCCTCGACCCTGAGCGAAGCGAAGGGGAAGGGGAAGGATCCCGATATCCTTCACACAGCCCATACCTTCCATACCTCCCTACCCGTACTCTCGACGCTAAGAGCGGTTCTCCAGAGGGTGTACACCAAACCAGCGCGTCATTCTGAGCGAAGCGAAGAATCCCCGCATTCTTCTCAACGCCGCACCGGTGTATACCTAAAGGAAAACTGGCTTAGTCCCAACATTCGCTCCGCAACCTAGGACTTCCGGCTGAATCAGAACTTTCCAAGACCTTCTGCCCTCACTTACGGATTCCGAGCACTCCCACCCGCCACCAAACAACCCCGGCTTACCCAGAGCCTCCCTAAAACAGCAGCTTAACCCCCAGCTGGATCTGCCGGCTGGTCGAAGCCCCCGTGATCACCCCCGCCGTCGGGCTCGCCACCGCGGGCGCCATCTGGCTGGCCGAGGTTCCCTGCGTAGGCCCCGAGGAAAACACCACCTCATTCGGAGTCTGCAGATTCGTGTGATTCAGAACGTTGAAGAACTCCGCCCGGAACTGCAGCCGAGCCCGCTCGGCAAGCTGCGTCGTCTTCAGCAGCGACAGGTCCCAGTCCGCGTACCCAGGTCCGGTCAGCGTGTCCCGCCCCGCATTGCCCACCGTCCCATACGCCGGCGCGGAGAACGCCGCAGCATCGAAGTACTGCGCCACCCGTTGCGCCGTGCTCCCAGAGCGGTAGAGCGAACCGCGAAAGTTTGGTTTGATGTCCGGCCGCACCGGGTTGCGCGTATCCCCCGAACCCGTGGGGTTGTAGCCAAGCTGCGGCGAAAAAGGAAAGCCCGTCTGCAGATTCGCAATCGAAGCCAGCGTCCACCCCGACACCGCGCGATCGATCCCCTTGCCGGCGCTGCCCAAAAACCTCCGGCCCCGCCCGAACGGCAGATCATACGTGGCGTTCAGCGCCGCGTTGTGGCGAACATCGGTAGCCGCCCGGCTGTAATCGAGCGCCGGGTTCGCAGGATACGAGACGTACGCGGGCGTGTTCGCCGACACGCTCGTGTTCCAGGCGGACCCGTCGTCCAGGTTCTTCGCAAACGTGTAGTTCGCGCGGAGCTGCAGCCCATTCGCCAGCAAACGTCGCAGGTCGACCTCGAGCGCGTTGTAGTTGCTGGAGCCTCCCGAAACCCACGACGTGGTGTTCGCGACCCCCGGATTGGCTTTCACCGTCGTCGGGTAATAAATCCTCCCCGCCGCAACCCCCGCCGGGCAGGCCACCGAAGCCCGGCAGATCACCGAGTTCGGCTCGTTCTGGTCCACCGAAAGAATCTGGTGATATCCGTGCGAGCCCACATACCCCACCGTCAGCGAAGTGGACGCAGCTATCTTCTGTTCCACCTTGAGCGTGTACGCAAGCACCGCCGGCGTCGCGATGTCGGGCTGCACGTTCGACGGCGAGATCAGTCCAGTTGTGCCGCTCGTCGGCCGGCTGATCGGAACGTTGCTGTACGAAAGCGTCGTGTTGAACGGCGCGGACTGATCGAAGCGGTAGTCCAGGTTGTCGAGCAGCGAGTGGTGCAGGCCGAATCCCGCCGTCACGGCCGTCTTGTTTGCGCCGAACGGACTCCACGCCAGTCCAACCCGAGGCTCAGGCAGGAACTTGGCGCGATTGTCCGTAAGGCCCGAGCCCCCCACCGCCGGGTTCGTATCGATCACAGAAAGACCGGCCACAGGAAGACCGCCGCTGACCGCCGACGGCGTAAATCCGTACCGCGCCGCCCGGTTCTGCGCCTCGTTCCATCCCGTCGTCGACTCGATACGAATCCCCGCGCGAAGCTCAAGCGCCGGCGTCGCCTTCCAGGTGTCCTCCAGGTAGCCGGCCGTGAACAACGTGCGCCAACCCAGCTCCGTCGGCGAAGGAACCACCGTAAACGTCTTCACCGTGCCCGTCAGAAACGTGGCGAGCGACGCGAACGAGGCCTGCCCGTACTGGTTCTGTGCCAGGTTGTCGTTCGATTCGAGCCGCTGCAGCCAGACGCCCGCCTCGATCTGGTGCTTGCCGCGTGTGTAAAAAACGTGGTCGTCGAAGGTGTAAAGATTGCGCGCGATCGCGTTGTTCGACCCCACATTCGCACCCGCCCCCGTAATCTGCGAGCTGCCGTTCGACGCAGTGGAGCCGGCAATCACAATCGCGCCGGTCGGTTTGCCGGCCAGAAAACTCGGCGTCGCCGCCTGCACGTCCCCCGGCACGCTGCCGAGAAAATAGAAGCTCGCCCGCGAGAACCCGACGCGCAAAGTATTCAGCAGCCGCGCCGAGAAGACATGCTGCTCCTGCACGCTGAGCACCTGCTCCCGCAGACTTTCCTCGATCACCGACAAAGGATTCTGCGTCGGCGTATTCGCCGTCGAGTCGTCGATCGTGTACACCGCGAACAGCAGATCGTTCGCCGTCGCGTTCGCATCGAAGCGCACCGTGCCGAAGTCTTCGCGAATATGTTGCATCGGCGAAGAGAACGCCTCCGCGATGCCGCCGCCGAGCTCCGGACCGTTGGCGACCGGCCAAAGATTCAGAAACGGCTTCACGCTCGCAGTCGCAGCCGCGCGAGACGCCGCATCCGGCACCAGGGTCACGTCGCTGATGCCGAGGTTCTGGCGATAGCCCTCGTAGTTCCCAAACAGAAACTGTTTGTTCTGCCGGACCGGGCCGCCCAGCGAGCCGCCGAAGTTGTTGCGCTGGAACTCCGGAATGCGCGCCTGGTCGAAGTAGTTCCGCGCATCGAAGTACGAGTTGCGCAGAAACTCATAAGCCGAGCCATGCACCATATTTGTGCCCGAAGCCGTTACAATTGAAATCTGCGCCCCCTGCCGCTTGCCGTAGTTCGCCCCATAGGTATCGGCCAGCACGTTGAACTCCCGCACCGCATCCACGCCCAACAGCTGGCCCGACGTCCCCCCGGGCGTCACATTGATCAGCGAAGCGCCCGTGTACTCGACGCCGTTCAACAGAAACAAATTGTCCTGCGGGCGCCGGCCGGAGACGACGAACATGCTGCCCACCGAAGAGTTCGACGTCCCCACCGACCCCGAGCGCTGCGCCGTGTAGTTCAGCACGCCGGGGTTCAGCGTGATCAGTTGATCGTACGAGCGCCCATTCAGCGGAAGCTCCTTCACCTGCCGCTCACTGACCAGCCCCGAGGTCTGCTGCGTCGTCGCATTCACCGCCGCGGGCTGGTCGGTCACCGTCACCTCCTGCGCCACCGCGCCCGCCGCCAGCGCGACATCCACCCGGATCGCCTGGCCCACCGTGAGATTGATCCCCGTGCGCACCTGCGCAGCGAACCCCTCGCGCGTCACCGTCACCGTATACCGCCCGACAGGGATCGACGGCGCGGCATACGCGCCCCCCGAGTCCGTATCGAGACGGCGCTGATTGCCCGTCTCCTGGCTGAGCAGCACCACCGTCGCCCCGGGAAGCAACGCTCCCCCGGCATCGGTGACCACGCCGCTGATCGTCCCGCCAACCACCTGCGCACGCAGTCCGGTGACAGCGAGCAGGAGCACGGCCAAAAAAGAAATCTGTCTGAACATGAATCAGTCTCCGGGGTTTCACAGCCAAGACACGTCTGCCCATGGAGAGCAGACCGCTGAAGCTGGCGTCATCAAAACCTGTCGTGATCAAAACGAAGGAGGAGAGTCTAGAGCGTCTTCCTGTCAAGTCTTGGAAAAATTCCGGGTGCCCCATCCTGGCCGCGCTCTTTGCGGCGAGGGTGGGAGACCACGACTCTCTCCCAACCGTTAACCCTGACTGAAAATTTCTCTAGCTAGACGAAACAACAACAACAACAACCCGCGGAGCCGCGACAGGGCTCGACGCGCGAAGGAACGGTATGCGATAAAAATCGGCTGGAGATCATCGAATCCCGAAGGCGGCCTGCGGACGGCGCATCTCCCGCTCGCAAAAAGCCACTCATCCTGTTACTTATTTTGGGTGCGGCAGCCTAACGGCTCCGTAGAGTAAGCGCGAACCTGCGAATCGTGATCAACAACATCCCAGGAAGCGAGTGTATCCAGGGAAACGACTGTGGTTCTGAAGCGCCATAGAGGGAATCTATCATAGAACTTGTTTTAAGAACCCCACCAATCGTCATTTCGACCAGAGTCGCGTGGCTTCTCGCGCAGCGCAGTTGAGAAACCCCCGCAGAGGATGATCATGCTTGCTCCGGCAACGTACTTTCAACCAGCGACGAGGAACTGCTTGCCTGCACGGCCCTTCTACCCTGTCACAAACCTTCACCCATCGTCATTTCGACCGCAGCCGCGCGGTTTGATCGCGCGGCGCAGTGGAGAAATCCCCGCATTTCGCACTTTGCCCGCGCCGCTCACTCAAGTCCTCTGGACAAATCTTGTACCGGTCGGCAAACGCGACGACGAAATCAGAGCCTCGAGCGCAGCAATCACGCCGGAACGAGAACAGCCTTCCGCAAACAACGGCAAACCCTCGCCGCTATCAAGCCGCGTGCCTGACGCCTGAGAAAGCCCGCCGCTCCGCACTGGAAGACCAGTGGGGGAACGACGGGCTTGGCTCACACTGCTGCTGCTGCTGCCGCCGCCGCCGGTTCAGGCGGATTCATGCTGCGGGGAGGGCCGCTCGCGAACCATCCGCCTCTGCCGTGCGGCCCTGCTCGCCCGCATGGGCGCCGCAACGCTCACGGCGCTGCCTCGCGCCTACTTCTTCACCGGCGCGATCGTGTCCTTGGCCACCTTCGCGACGCGGAACTTGACCACCGTCTTGGCCTTGATCTTGATCGTCTCGCCGGTCTGCGGGTTGCGTCCCAGCCGCGCCTTCCGCTCCGCTTTCACCAGCTTGCCGATACCCGGAATCGTGAACTCCCCGTTCTTCTTCGTCTCCTTCACCGCCGTGTCCGCCAGCAGTTCAAGGAACCCGGAGGTCTGCTTGTTGGTCAGTTCGAGCTTCTCCGCCATGTGACGGACCAGCGCTGTCTTGGTGATTCCCTTTGCCATGTGTCGTGCTCCTTCTTCTTGCTGCGTTGATGGATTTGTCAATCGAATCGAGGTCTTCGCTCGCCGTGCCGCTTGAGTCTATCGAGTCCCGCATCGTGCTGCCATGCGAAATCCTCAATGTTCATGCGGGGTGCAGCGAACCGTACCGCCATTCACCTTCAAGCTTTCCGCAGCCTTTGTCAATCCCCAATCTCGGGTTTCCACAGGTTTTTTGCGGGTTTTCCCGGCTTTGTCCCGAGATTGGCACATTTTATGGGAAATTCCGGGCATTTCGAGCGAAAACCTCCTGCCGCACGGGACTAAGTGCAGGGCCTAGAGACTAGGGCTAGAAGACCCGCTGCTTCTGTCTTCTATTCCCTATTCCCTATTCCCTACTCCCTGTCTTTCGGCAGCTGCACTCCGGCCGGTATCGAGCGCAAGTGCAGGTCGCGCTGCGGGAAGGGCAGCTCGATCTTGTGTTCGCGGAAGACGCGGAAGAGCGCGAAGTAAAGATCCGAGATAAGAATCTGCGGTGTGTGCGCATGCGAGGAGGTCCAGACCCGGAGTGAGAAGTCGATCGAGCTGTCGCCATAGCCGGTAAAGATCACGTCCGGGGCAGGCTCTTCGAGCACGTCGGGATGCGCGGCCGCGGCAGCCAGCAGAAGCTGCCGCACCTCGTCCGGGTCCGAGTCGTAGCCTACGCCGACCGTCAGGCTGATGCGGACGTTGGGATCGTTGGCCGTCCAGTTCGTGACCGGGTTGTTGATGAACTCGTTATTGGGAACGATGATGATGACGTTGTCGTTGGTGCGCACCCAGGTGGACCGGGCCGCGATCTTGATGACGTCGCCCAGCGTGTTGCCGGTCTCGATGCGATCGCCGATCCGAATGGGCTGCTCGATCAGAAGGATGATGCCGGCGACGAAGTTGGAGACGACGTTCTGCAGCCCGAGGCCGATGCCTACCCCCACCGCGCCGCCGAAGACAACCAGCGAGTTCAGGTTGACGCCGAGCGACTGCAGGCCGACGAACAGTCCGCCGAGAAACAGCAGATACGTGGCGAAGCGGCCGAGGGCGAACTTCTGGCCTTCCGAGATGCTGAGCCGGCGCAGCAGCCGCCCCAGCACCACACGCTGCACCAGATGCGAGACGGTGACGAGCAGGAAGAGGAAGACCGCTCCCTTGATCAGGAAGACGGGAGTGACCGCCAGTGGGCCGATCTTGAAGATGGTGTAGAAGAGGAGATCGTGGGAGCCGGCGGAGAGGAATTGAAAGAGCCTCGGCTCGACGGTCGTGGCGATTGCGTTCACAGCCGTAGGACGCAGATGGCGCGGGTTGAAGTTGCTGAACGAGATCGAACTAGCGCGAATGGCGCTCCGCCGCGGCTTGATCGCGGCGCAGCGGAGAGATCCCCGCATCTAGAGCTGATCTCCAGAGGGGTACACCAAACCAGTGCCGTCATTCTGAGCGAAGCGAAGAATAGCCGCATTTTTCTCAACGCCGCACGGTGCCTATCTACAGGAGAACCGCTCTCGCACCTCCGCCGTCGCGTGCTCGAGCCGTCGAACTCCCTCTTGTCGCACCGGCGAACGCGGACCACTTCCTTCAGGGAAACTCTGATTCGGTACTGTTCCGAGTTCCTGCTGTCATCCTGACCCTCGACCCTGAGCGAAGCGAAGGGAAAGGGGAAGGATCCCGATACCTTCACACAGCCCGTACCTCCAGCAACTTTCTGCCTGGATTGCCGATGCTTAGCCTTCAAAGCCGCCACGCAACCAACAACTTCTGACTTAAGCAGAGGTCTCATCGAGCTTCCCTACATGGAGCGATCAGGAGCGAGCTTCAAGACGCGTGATGCGGCCTTCATGCTCTCGCGCAATGCCCACCAGAATCATAATGTCGTCATGAGACTGCTTGCGGCTGGCGGCAATCTCCCCGCGGAGGTTCTGCTCCAGCTCGAGAATCTCACTGCGCAGCTCGCTGCGAAGGATGTTAATGTCGCTGCGGCTGAGCAGAATCCCTATCAGTACGGTAAAGGTCTGGATGCCGATGCTGAGGAAAGTCGGAAGCATTTCCTTCGCCAGGAGGATCATTGCAGAATTGCCTTCGTACGCTGTCGTTGTCTCAGGTTATCCGCGACGGCGCAAGCTGACAACCTTTATTCGGCAGGCTACTTCGCATCGTACTTCTCAATCCACTTCAGCTCCTCCCGCACCTTAATATACCCATGCCACGGATTGTTCCCCAGCGGATGATTCTCCCCCGGAAACAGCAGCAGCGTATGCGGAACGCCTAATGCCGCGAGCCCGCGGTCGAGCACGATCTGCTCGAAATAACTCACCCGGTTGTCCTGATTGCCGCCCACGATATGCGTCGGCGTCTTCACCTTGTCCAGCCGGAACAGCGCCCCCTCGGATTGATACAGCTCCGGCTTCTCCCACGGCGCGCCCGACAGATACCACGCATCGTCCCGCGTCAGGTCGTCGAAGCCCCAGTTCGCCGCATGCTCCACCGCCCCCGCGCCGGTCACCGCCGACCGGAAACGCGTCGTCTCCGTAAGAATCCAGTTCGTCATGTACCCGCCATAGCTGTAGCCTCCGATCGCCAGATGATCAGGATCGGCCAGCCCATCGCGCACCAGCGCATCCACGCCCGAAAGAATATCCGTGCCCGGCAGCGACACCAGATGCGGCCGGATCGCCTGCAGAAAACCGTCGCCGTAGCCCGCCGAGCCGCGATAGTTCGGCCGAAACACCAGCCAGCCCTGCGCCGCCGCCAGCGTCGCCCAATCGTACCAGTCCGCGCCGAACCGGTCGCCGTCCGCGTCCGCCGGCCCGCCGTGAATCAGAACCAACGTGCGCAACTTCTTCGCGTCCTTCTTACCGGCAGGCCCGCCTTTGCTTTCTGGAGGAAAGATGAGTACGCCCTCGACCGCCGTCCCATCCGCCGACTTCCAGCGGCACGGCTTCCAGCTCACCTGCGCGCGCTCCGCGAAGACCGGGTTCAGCGCCGTCGCCGGCTTGGCCTGGTTCAGCACCGACGGGTCCGCCGCGACGTAGACCTGCGTGGCATGGTTGATCGTCGAATGGGTGAACAGCAGCGTGCCGCTCCCGATCGCCGCGTCGAGATGGCTGTAGCTCCCGGGCAGCGTCGCCGCGCTCTCCGCCCTCGCCCCCACCACCCGGTAGATCGCCGAATCGATCCCGCTCAGGCCCACCGCGAAGATCTCGCCGTCTCTTCCCTGCCTGCCCGGCGCGACCGCCAGGTCCTCCCACGAGCCTTGAAAGTCCGCCCCCAGCCGCGTGATCCTGGCCGAGTCCGCGATCTTTGCCGAGTCCGTGCTCTTCGAATCCGTAGTTTTTACCGAGTCCACGTCGAGCGCATACAGCCGCCCCTGCTCATCCTGGTACGGCCCCTCCACCGACCCCGCCGCCGCGCCCACAAGAAACAGCAGGCGCTTGCCCGACGGCGCCCACACCAGATGGCTCTCCAGACCCTCGTTGTGCGTGATCTGCTTCGCCTCGCCCCCCTCGGCCGAGACCAGAAAGATCTCCGTCGCCGCCGGATCTTCCAGCCGATGCGAGACCGGCCGCGTCGTAAAGGCAATGCGCTCGCCCGCCGCGGAAGCCCCCGGCGAACCCGAAGCCGCAAGTCCAGGCGAAGCCTTATTCGAGGCCCCAGGCGAAGGCACAATCGAGTCGATCGCAAACGCGCTGTGCGTCACCACCCGTGCCCCCGCCGGGTAGAGCACCTTCGCATCCTCCGCCTTGCCGCCGCCTGCCTTCCCGCTCGCCGCCTTATCCTCTCCCGCCTTGCCGTCGTCCGCCTTGCCCGTTGGCTCGCCGTGCGCCTCCGGAGTCTTCGTGCTCGCCTCCACCGCCTGCGCCACAGTCAGCGCCAGCAGCACATCCCCGCGCTCCTGCTCGCGCCACCGGATCACGTCCTTCCACGCCGATCGCTCGGCCTCCGCGGCGTCCTTCGAGAGCGGCTCCTTCACCGAGAAGAAGATCGCGGAGCCGTCAGCAGCCCACGCAAATGCATGGACGTCCCGCACCTCGCGATAGAGCGGAAACGCCTCGCCGCCGCCCACGCGAATCAGCCACACCCGGCTGATCTCGTCCTTGCTGTCCTTACTGTCTTTACTATCCTCGCTGTCTTTGCTGTCCTCGCTATCGCCGCCCGCCCCATCCCCGCCCGGCAGCGGACGGTCGGACAGAAACGCGATCATCCGCCCATCCGGCGACCACAGCGGAGACGAGTCGTGCCCGGAATGCGTCAGCGCCAGCAGGCTCCCCACCGGCCGAGCCTCCCCACCCGCGCCAGTCTCCTTCCCCGCACCCGCGCCGCCCTCCGCCTCTCCGCCGGCCGCCTCCGCATCCTTGCCTGCTCTCGCGGCCGCCCGCTCCTTCTCCCGCGCCAGCTGCGCGGCCTCCATCGACACGCCGCCGCCTCCGGTCCACAGCCACAGATTCTCCGCGAAGCGGTTGTGCTGCCAGTCCGGAGCGGAGGTCGCAATCACCGCCGACCGGCCATCGGGCGAGAGGCGCGCATCCCGAATCTCGGTCGTATTCATAAACTCGTCGAGCGAGATGGCGGGTTTATCCTGCGCGTGGGCGACGGAGGCAAGCAAGATCAGGGCGAGGAGAGACGCTGTCTGGAGAATCTTCATAAAGGGTTTCACCAGACTATAACGCGGCCACTTCGTGGCGGGTATACCCCTTCAGGTGGCCCTCCCGTTAGTCGGGATCAAGTTTCAAGCCGAGTATCGCGAGGCCCTATGCTACTCGCCCCGCCCAGACCGGTATACATGTCACGAAGTGACCGCGCGCCGCGCAGGCGGCCCCTCCGGCAGGACACACGCAGTCATCAAAAGAGAGGCCGCTTCGCCTTCCCCACCAGCGGCACATTCAGCATCGCCACCACCGGCGCAGCCGCCCGAAACCGCTTCACAATCTCACCCACCAGCCCCGGCGCGCTCGCCCGCTCCGGCTCGAGCGTAGCCGACACCCCCCACTGCCGGCACACCACCAGGTCGAGCGCCGGATCGTCCGCCGAAAAACCCTTCGGCGGCCTCGTAAGCGGCTGCCCTTCGAACTCGCGCATCAGCCCGCGCAGCTTCTTCCCTGCCAGCAGCGCGCGAAACTCCACATGATGCTCCGCAAGGTACCGGCGAATCGCCAGCAGCTGCTCCCGCTCCGGCATATATGCTCCCGCCGCGATCGTCAGCTCGGTCGTGCTCAGGTGAAAGTAGAACCCGGCGCCCGACGTCTTCTCCAACCCCTCCCGCGCCCACCACGCCGCAACGTTGGTCTTGTACGGCCGCTTGTCCTTCGCAAAACGAATATCGCGGTAGATCCGCATCGCAATCTTCTCGGGCGCGCGAATGTGCTCCGGCGCAAAATCTTCGAGCGCCCGATTCACCTCCGCAATCACCGCCAGCATCGGCGCCTTTAACTCCCGCTCATACACCGGCTTGCGCGCCTGAAACCACTCGCGATCGTTGTTGCGCTTCAGTGCCCGCAGAAACTTCAGCGCCCCCGGAGAAAAAACAGGAGAAACATGTGTCGCCATAGAGCTCCATCGTAAATGCCTCCGGTCAAAAGCATCCCTCCATCGTCATTTCGACCGGAGCCGCGCATTCTTATCGCGCGGCGCAGTGGAGAAACCCCCGCATTTCGTCTTTGCCTGCTGTCGCCATGCGCTTTGTTCCAAACGCTCACACTGCGCCGGAGCAAGCAGGATCATCATCTCCCCGCATTTCGCTGTCATCCTGACCCTCGACCCTGAGCGAAGCGAAGGGGAAGGGGAAGGGGAAGGATCCCGATAAACCTCACACCCCCCGCCATCAAGACCTCTCTACCTCATCTCCGGCTTCCGAGCACCCCCAACCTCGCGCTACCAAAGCTCATCCTTCCGGCTCCATCAGAGGTCCCTTCGAACTTGTATATACCCACCCAGTAAGCCGTCATTTCGACCGAAGCAGCGCGGTCTGATCGCGCGGCGCAGTGGAGAAATCCCGTAGTTCGCTTTTGGTTTGCTGTTCAGCATCACTTGGTTCGGCAGCTCTCTAAACAGGTTCCAAAAGCCTTTTCATGTTAAGTGAAAACTAAATTGCGGGTGCCCCATCCTAACCGCGCTCTTTGCGGCTAGGGTGGGAGATCACGACTCCTTCCCAGCCGTAAACACTCTGACCGAAAATGCTCTAACTCTAAAGTGCGGGCTGACTGCGCCGCCAGTAGAGAGGAGGCGAGCAGAGTCCGCTCCCGACGGCCCCTGCTCCCTGTCTTCCCGTCATCCAGCACGACGGCCCGGCGGCAGGAGCAGCTCGTCTGGCTGCCGTCGCCTGCGCACGGAATGACTGCGGACGATAGCGTCATAAGCAATTGAGTGGCCCAAATCGGTGATAGTGTTTTCAGCAGCTTGGCTTCTCACTCCATCGCGGGAGTGCATGGTTTTGCGCAGAGGCGCGATAGCCCGCGAAGACACAGAGATAGCCCGCGAAGACACAGACAGCTCGAGAAGACACAGACAGCCCGAGAAGACACAGTAGCCTGAGAACACACAGATAGGCCGAGAAGGCACGATCAAGAACAAAGGCCAGGGGCGCATGAGCCGCGACAAAGCGCAGAACAGGACAGAAGGCCGGGAGCAAGGTGCGCCCGAGCATGCCGAACAGCCCGAATATTCCGACGACACCATCGTCGCCATCGCCACCCCGCCCGGCCGCGGCGGCATCGGCATCGTGCGCCTCTCCGGCCCGCGCGCTCACGTCCTCGCCCAGCCTCTACTCCGCCTCAGCCGCCCCTCGGCTCCCTTGGAGCCCGGCCGCGCCCGCTTCGCCCAACTCCTCGACGCCGCCGGCCAGCCCATCGATGAGGCCGTCGTCACCTGGTTCGCCGCCCCCCGCTCCTACACCTCCGAGGACGTCGTCGAGATCGCCGCCCACGGCTCCCCCGTCCTGCTCGCCGATCTGCTGCGCCGCTGCGTAGCCGCCGGCGCCCGCCTCGCCGAGCCCGGAGAGTTCACCCAGCGCGCCTTCCTCTCCGGACGCCTCGACCTCACCCAGGCCGAAGCCGTCCGCGACCTCATCGACGCCTCCACCCTCGAGCAGGCCCGCCTCGCCGCCCGCCAGCTCTCCGGCGCGCTCTCCCGCGAGATCGCCCCCATCAAAGAGGAGTTGATCCGCCTCATCGCCGCCCTCGAAGCCGGCATCGACTTCGCCGAAGACGACATCGACACCCTGCCGCACGCGCACATCGCCGAGCGCATCCACGCCATCCGCGCCCCGCT
Organism: Edaphobacter sp.; assembly: GCA_965277545.1. GTDB lineage: Bacteria > Acidobacteriota > Terriglobia > Terriglobales > Acidobacteriaceae > Edaphobacter. Next base: position 1,344,199 of record OZ255826.1, on the reverse strand, counting down.
CGAAAGCCTCGACCGCACCTTCGCCTACGGCCGCATCGTCCGCGAGGGTTTCCGCCTGGCCATCGTCGGCCGCCCTAACGCAGGCAAGTCCTCCCTCTTCAACCGCCTCGTCGAGCGCGACCGCGCCATCGTCACCGCCACCCCGGGAACCACCCGCGATCTGATCACCGAGCAGGTCTCGCTCGACGGCATCCCGGTCGAGCTGACCGACACCGCCGGGCTGCGCAATGCCGCCGGCGCGGGCCTCAACGCTACTCGCGACAAGGGGAGCCGCGAGGGGAGCCGCGACACTTTCAACGCGGACATCTCCGAGACGCTCGACGAGGCCGAAGCGCTCGGCATCGCCCGGTCGCGTCAGGCCATGGCCGATGCCGACGTCATCCTCCTCGTCCTCGACATCACCGCCGGCCTCCACGCTGAGGACCAAGCCATCCTCGCCGCCTCCAGCCGCCCCCTGCTGATCGCCCGCAACAAAACCGACCTCGCGCCCCACCCCGCGAACACCCCGCCCCCCGCCGAGCCCTTACCATCCCACCCCGCGCAGCCACCGGCTCTTGCCGCGCATACAGGAAACCCGCCGCCCGGCCGCGTGATCCGCACCTCGGCCGTCACCGGCGCGGGCATCGCCGAGCTCCGCCAGGCCATCGTGCAGGCAGTCGCAGGCGAAGCTCCATCCAGCGAAGGCGCCATGGTCACCAACCTGCGCCAGCACCAGCACCTGACCGGCGCCCTCGCAGCCTTGACCAAAGCCGGCCACGCCGCCTCTCACGCCATCCCGCACGAGATGCTGCTGCTCGACCTCCACGAATCCCTCCACGCCCTCGACGCCCTCACCGGCGCCACCACCAGCGACGACATCCTCAACCTCATCTTCTCCACCTTCTGCATCGGCAAGTAATAGCCACTCCGAGCGGCGCGCCAACACATCCGGAGATCATGCAACAATCCTGTAACAATACTCCTGCATAAAAGACAATAACTTTTCTCTCCTAAGAACAACTCACCTATGGTGTGTTAGCATCACTTTGCTCAACAGCGATTCTTCTCAGGTGTAGTCGACAAACGCTTAAACTCCATGCTTGCGCTGGACGACCGGCGATTCGCACGTCTCTGCTTTCACAAGGATTCCTGGTACCGACCTGATGTACGTTAACCGGATACATAGTTAAATTTAAGTTGCTTGGAAGACTCACACAGGCCCCGCTTCGCAGCACAAAAAAAACGTCTGCGCCACAAAATCTGCTAAATCTGTCCACGAGGAAAGGAAGCCCTTCTGTGAAGCCATTCTCGAGACGTCTTTCCCTGCTTCTGTTGTTGTCCATTGCATCCCTGCTTTCCGCCGCTTCGCGTGTGCATGCGCAAGACGTAACCATGTGGAAGGCTGACCCGCAGCACACGGGCCTCAACTCGCACGAGACGGTTCTGACGCCCAGCGTGGTGAACGATTCGACCAAGTTTGCGCCGCTGTTCTTCCAGAAGCTGGACGGCCAGGTGTACGGGGCTCCCCTGTTTATGAGCGCCGCGACCTTGAACGCTCTGCCGGGCAGCTTGGCCGACGGCAAAAGCCACAACGTCGTTTACGTGGTCACCCAGCACGACAGCGTGTACGCGTTTGACGCCGATGCCGATCCTCTGGGCGCGAACACCTCGGGGAACGATTCGGTGCCTCTTTGGCAAACCAGTCTTCTGCAGCCAAACGCGCAGTTTGGCACACCGACCACGGTTCCTTCTTCCGACGCGGCAGGCGGTGACATAAGCCCCGAGTTCGGCATCACCACCACGCCGGTCATCGATCCGGCATCCGGCACGCTGTTCGTCGTCTCCCTCATTAAGTTCCCGGGCCAATCCTTGAACAATTTGTATCGCCAGGAACTGCACGCCCTCGATCTCAAGACAGGCAAAGACAAGGTCGCGCCATTTGTTCTCGATGCGAATCTTACCTTCACGGGATACGCCATCTCGAACTCGAGTTCAAGCGACCACGATCCTGTCGTGGCTCCGGCCGGCCAGATTCCCTTCGCTCCGCTGCATGAGCATCTGCGCGGCGCGATGACGTTCGACGCCAAGAACAATCTCGTCTATCTCGTCTATGCCTCGCACAGCGACGAGCAGCGCTACTACGGCCTGGTGCTCGGCTTTGACGGCTCTACCCTGAAGCTGACGCACAGCTTCGTCACCACGCCCAACGGCGCCACCAAACTTGACCCTTCCACGCATAACGGCTTGAACAATGGCGGCGGCGAGGGCGGCATCTGGCAGGGCGGCGCCTCGGCCGCGCTCGACGAGAACCAGAACATTATCTTTGTCACCGGCAACGGCCCCTTCGATCAGGACCCGAACAGCGGCTCGATGGACTGGGGGGAGACGGCGCTCAAGCTGCCGGCGGCCATGGGCGGCCAACCGCAATACCAGATGGCGATGAGCGATACGAGCGCGTACTTTACCCCCTTCAACTGGTTCACGCTGAACTCCGGCGGCGGCTCCATCCCCGGCGATTCCGATCTTGGCGCCGGAGGTCCCCTGCTGCTGCCCGCGCAACAAGGCGACCATCCCCACATGATGATGTTCGGCGGCAAGGCGGGTGTGTGGTACCTGATCGATCGAGATGTGCTGGGCGGCATCCTCAACAACGATGCGCAGGCAGTCCAGGAACTCGCCGAACCCCGCGCCCCGCAGCTCACCATCACGCCCAGCTACTTCAATGGCGCAGTGTATTACGCGCCGGCCGGCAGCCCGATGGTCAAACGATCGCTCGTTTATGACAACGTCAACAACGTGACCACGATCTCCACCACGCCCGTCGTCGGCACCGGCGGCAACATCAACGCTAAGGGTTCCTCGCCGTTCATCACGTCGAATGGCGCCAGCAACGGCATCGTGTGGGGGCTCGACGGCAACGTTCACGCCTACGACGCCAACACCATGCAGCGGCTCGGTACGGCCTTTAACAACGACATCAGCGCTCCCGACGGCAGCGGCCGTTGCCAGACCACCAAATTCAACACCATGATCGTAGCCAACGCTCATGCGTACTACACGTGCTACTCGGGAACAACCGAAGGCTTTCTGGTCGTGGCCGGCCTGAAGACCGCGTCCGCTGCCGTCCCTGCCGGTCCCACGGGTCTCACCGCGCAGACCATCTCGTCGACGGCGATCAGTCTCGCGTGGACCAACAACGCAGCAACCGACCCGTCGCTCGCCGGGTTTCACATCTTCCGCGCGACCAGCGGCAGCGGGCCTTTCACCCAGCTTCCTCTCACCGCGCAAGGCAGTTCGTTTACTGATTCCACCGCGTCGCCCAATACCCAGTACTTTTATCGCGTGACTGCCTTCAACAGCGTGGGAGACTCATCGCCGAGCAATACGATACCGGCCACCACGTACCCCACCTACGCGCAAAGCGGCCTGGTCGGTTACTGGCCCATGGAGGACGCTACCGGCAACACGGTGAGCGATGCCACCGGCAACGGCCATACCGGTTCGCTCGCCGCGAATGGGGAGGCGCTCTACACCCCGGCCGGTTACATCAATGGCGGCTGGAACTTTCATGGCACCAAGATCCCCGACAACATCACCGTGCAGGATAGTCCGAGCCTCGACTTCACGGCGGCGCAAAGCTTCACGCTCGCAACCTGGGTCAAGGTAGACGCCTTGACGGGCATCGAACAGCCCATTGTTCTCAAGTCCGCGAACAACGGCAATGTGTATGGCCTGCTGGTCAACGGCAACAACCAATTCGCCATGCGTGGACCCTCCGGCGATGTCGCCGGCCCGGCGGTCAACGCGGCTGCGTGGACCCATGTCGCCATAGTCCAGAACGGCCCCGCCGGTACGCGCACGCTTTACGTAAATGGCCAGGCCGTCGCTCAAGGACCGGCGCAAGCTGCCAACGGCGCCGGCGCCCTGGAATGGGGCGAGGAAGATCTGCCCGCGGGCAGCAATCAGGTCCAGTTCGGCTTCCAGGGTACGATCGATGAGACTCGGCTATACAACACGGCGCTCTCCGCGTCGCAGATCGCCGATCTGCTGCCGGTCACGCTGCTCGATGCGAACTCCCTCCTGTCTTCCGGCACTCCGGATCAACTCGGCACCACATTGTTCCCGGTCACGGCCCCAATCTCCGAGGCTCGCGTCAGCCAGACGCCGGGCAGCTACACCGTCGTTGCGCACTTCGCCAAGGCCGTGACCGGCATCGCTGCCTCGCTGACCCAGCAGAGCGGCGCGGCGGCAACGGGCACGGCCGGCGCAATCACCTACGATGGAACCAGGACCGTTGTGTCCATCGCGCTGAGCGGTGTTGCCGATGCGCAGAAGCTCAATCTGCATCTGTCCGGCATCGTAGCGGCCGATAACACCTCCGTTGTCTCCGGCTCGGCTGACCTTGCGTGGACGGTGCTGGAAGGCGACGTCACCGGCGACGGCGTGGTCGACAGCAACGACGTTTCGCTCGAAAGCAGCAGCATCACCAACGCCGCGGTGTCTCCGGGCAACGCGCGCTTTGACATCAACGGCGACGGAACCCTGACCAGCGCCGACACGGCTCTGATCTCCGGCCGCATCCCTGGCGGACAGACGCCGCCTGCTGCACCGACTCTCTCTCAAACCACCGCTTCGTCCAGTGTCGCGCTGAGTTGGACAGCGAGCGCCAATGCAACCTCGTACACAGTATTGCGGGGGGTGTCTTCGGGCGGCGAAACGCAGCTTGTGGCAGGCCTGACGGGAACAAGCTACACGGACAGCACTGTCGCCGCAGGCTCAACCTACTTCTACGTAGTGGAGGCGCTTGCCGGTTCGATCGCATCGAAAGGGTCCAACGAGGTGCAGGCGACGATCCCGGGTCAGGCGCCGACACAGACCGCCATTGTTCAGGTCGACTCAGGCAGCACGGCCGCAGTGAGCCCGTTTGCCGCCGACGAGTTCTTCCTGGGCGGCTCAGCGACGGGCAATGTCGGCGCGAGCATCGACCTGTCGAAGGTGAAGAACGCAGCGCCGATGGCCGTCTATCAGACCAACCGGTACGGTAACTTCACCTACACCATTCCCAATCTCACCACGGGCACGGCGTATACGGTCCGGCTGCACTTTGCGGAGACCTACTGGCCCGCGTCCAACTCGCGCACCTTCGACGTCATCGCCAATCAGGGATTGAGTTCGCAGCAGACCCTGCTGTCGAACTTCGATATCTTCCTGACCGCCGGCGGCAAGGACGTGGCCTACTCGCAGGATTTCGTGGTGACCGCAGCCAACAACCAGATCGTGCTGACCTTCAAGACCGACAAGGACAATGCCCTGGTCAGCGGCATCGAAGTGTTGACCACAACCGCTGCGCCTCCCCCGCCCCCGGTGACAACTGATCTGGCCGCGGTCGACTCTGGCGCTGCTGCGGCGGTGAATACGTTTGCCGCCGATGAGTTCTTCCAGGGCGGCTCAGCGACGGGCAATGTCGGCGTGAGCATCGACCTGTCGAAGGTGAAGAACGCAGCGCCGATGGCCGTCTATCAGACCAACCGGTACGGTAACTTCACCTACACCATTCCCAATCTCACCACGGGCACGGCGTATACGGTCCGGCTGCACTTTGCGGAGACCTACTGGCCCGCGTCCAACTCGCGCACCTTCGACGTCATCGCCAATCAAGGATTGAGTTCGCAACAGACCCTGCTCTCGAACTTCGACATCTTCCTGACCGCCGGCGGCAAGGACGTAGCCTACTCGCAGGACTTTCTCGTGACGGCAGCCAACAACCAGATCGTGCTGACCTTCAAGACCGACAAGGACAATGCCCTGGTCAGCGGCATCGAAGTGTTGAAGCCGTAATTGCCGAAGTCACGCAGGGAGCGGCCGGTGTTCCCGTCTTGGCTCGAACTCAGGGCCGGGAAGGCGCGCGGTTTCTCGGGTTCTCCCTTGGGAGCCACGCGCCGGGATTGCCTCGCGGAACGAAAGGGTATCAGTCATCGGAGAGCCGCAACCCAGTACCGTCAAACCACCTTCCAGCAATCTTCCAGGATTCTCGTGAAGCGTCTCCTTCTTGCAGCTCCCCGTTTTTTCCAGCAACTCCGTCGTCTTCCGGTTTTGCTGGCCATGGGAGCGATCGCCGGTACCCCGCTGCCTGCCTTGCAAGCGCAAGAGGCCTCACTCGCCGGCCCATCCAGTGCCGACCGGGCATCTCCCATCGGCGCATCCGAACTTGCGCCCGCGGCCTACACGCATTATCTGCTTGCTCTCCAGTTCGCCAATGACGGCATCCGGCATGAGGCTCTCCGTGAGCTTGCCGAGAGCCTGCGTGCGCAGCGGGACGGCAACCCGGCGGCCGGACTTGCCTTTCAACTCATCTCCGAGCAGCGCCAGGACACCCACATTACCTTGTGCTGCAACGCCGCGAACATTCTGATGGCAGCGTATAGCCCGGAGGGCTTGCGCATTCTGACGGTCTTTGACGATAAGACGGCGCGCCTCTGGGATGCGCATACCGGCCGGCCGCTCAGCCAACCCCTTCATCACGACGCGGATATCTTAGCCGCTGCGTGGAGTCTCGACGGCCGCTCAGTCGCAACGAGCTCACGTGACAACATGGTGCATCTTTGGGATGCGTCCACCGGGAAGGCCTCCGGTACGCCCTTCCATGTTGACGACCCGCTGACACTTCTTGCTCTCAGCGTCGACGGCAAGCGCCTGCTTGGCAGCGCGGGGAACACGGCTTACCTTTGGAACGCGTTGACCGGCGAGCGGCTCTCCTCGAAGATCGAGTACCACGAAGACGTCAATGCCGCTGCCTTCAGCCCGGATGGCAAGTCTGCCCTGCTTGGCAGCAGCGACTCCGTAGCCGACCTCCTCGACCCTCTTACCGGCAAACGCGTGCTGCGCCTCAAGCAAGGCAATGCCATCTTCAGCGCGACCTTCAGTCGTGACAGCCGTCTGGTGCTCACCGGTTCCGAAGACCACACCGCGCGGATCTGGAATGCAAACACCGGAATGCCGGCAGGTCCAGCCTTCGAGCAAACCGGCCCCATCAGCGATGCGGTATTCAGCCCCGACGCGAGCCGCGTGCTCACGACCTCGTACGATCACACGGCGCGTGTATGGGATGCGCGCACGGGACAGCCGCTCACACCCCTGCTGCAGCACAATGCGCCCTTGATCGATGGCGGCTTCAGCGCGGACGGCTCGCTGATCTTCACGCACGGGCGGGATCGTTCGATTCGTGTGTGGAGCGTAAGGACCGGTCAACCGATGCTCCTGCCGATTCACTACACCGCGCCGGGGAGCAGCGCTCATTTCAGCCCTCTGGAGGCCGGCCTGCTTGTTGCTGCAGGCGGCACTGCGCAGGTCCTGGACATGCCTCCTGCGGAAACGCCGCCGGTCTGGCTCGCCGATCTCGCGGAATTTGCCGCAAGCAGCTCCCGCTTCTCGCAGACCCCTGTTCCGGACCGCGCCATCATCGAAAAACTGCGGACGCAGATGCTTGCCTCGACGGCTAGTGATCCGTGGACCAGATTCGGTAAGTGGTACTTTACCCAGTCGAGCGATCGCGGGGTGTCTCCCTGGGCTGCCATCTCGATGGAACAGTATGTCCGCCAACTGCTGACACTGAACACCACGCAATCTCTGGACTACGCCCGGCAGGTCGCCTTCGCGCATCCTCAGTGGATGCTTCAGATTGATGCCGCGCGGAAGGCACTGCTGCACTGACATCTCGCCTCCCGATGGCCGGCGTCGAATTTCGCGCCGACCAACGGAAGGCTCCCCATGCCGCTCACCCGCCCATGCCGCAAGATACACCCCCCCACGAAGTGGGTGCCCCGCGCATAGCGGGCCCGTCCGGCAGGACAAGCCTCAAGCCGCATGCGGATGCAGAATCACCTTCGTCCAGCCCTCATCGCGATTATCAAAATGCTTGTACGCATCCGGCGCCTCGCTCAGCGCAAGCTCATGCGAGATCAGGAACGACGGATGCGCCTTGCCGTGATGGATCAGCTCCATCAGCCGCCGGTTGTACGCCTTCACGTTGCATTGCCCGGTGCCCATCTTCTGGCCCTTGAACCAGAACTTGCCCATCTCGAACGCGATCTCGCCCTTCTTGGCCAGCGCGTCCGCCGCTCCGGGATCCTGCGGCACGAACACCCCCACCACGCCGATCACGCCCGTCGCCTTGACCGCGTCGACCAGCGCATTCATCACCATGTTGGGCACCTCTTTCCCCTTCGCATTGTGGCACTGGTAGCCAATGCACTCCGACCCGCAATCCGCGCCCAGGCCATAGGTCCGCTCGCGAATCTGCTCCGCTACATCGTCGTTCGACGAATCGATCGGCGTCGCGCCGAGCTGCTCGGCCAGCGCCAGCCGGTCCGCCTTGTGGTCGACCACGAAGATCTGGCTTGCTCCCTGAATCTTCGCCGACAGCGCCGCCATCAGCCCCACCGGCCCCGCGCCATAGATGATGATCGACTGCCCTGGCTCAAGCTGCGCCAGCCGCGTCGAGTGCCATCCCGTCGGAAAGATATCGGACAGCATCACATAATCGCGCTCCTTCTCTGTCGCGTCGTCCGGCAGCTTCAAACAGTTGAAATCGGCATACGGCACGCGCAGATACTCCGCCTGCCCGCCCGCATACGGCCCCATGCCCGCGAACCCGTACGCCGCGCCCGCCATCCCCGGCATCACCGACGGGTCCGAGCACGTCAGGCAGAATCCCGTCAGCCCGCGCTCGCAGTTCGCGCAGAAGCCGCACCCGATATTGAACGGCAGCACCACCTTGTCGCCCTTCTTAATGCGATCGACCGCGCTGCCCACCTCCACCACCTCGCCCAGGTTTTCGTGGCCCAGGATCTTGCCCTTCTCCACATCCGTGCGGCCCTCGTACATGTGCAGGTCCGAGCCGCAGATGTTTGTCGTCGTCAGCTTGATCACCGCATCCGTCTGCTTTTCAATCTTCGAGTCGGGAACCTTGTCGATGCTGACCTTCTTCGGTCCGTGATATACAAGTGCTTTCATCGTGTTCCTTTCAGCGGAGCCTTTCGCCGCGCGAAATGGCAGCGATCAGCCGGCTCCGTCAGTTCGGGTTTAGGGGCTTCCACGTGGAAGCCGTGGCGTAGGTGCGTTCGCGAGCCTTCGGGCGTTCAGAAAACTTCGCGCAAAGAAGGCACCCTTCAGGGACCAGGAGAGTGCCGGGGAGAGCCGGAATAGACTCCTTACCGGCTGCACGATACGATGCGATCCCCCGCGCAGAGGTTGGTGATCCCTGCTGCCCGCAGCCTTCGCCGTTGCCCTTGCTGTTGCCCTTGCCCTTGCCGTTGCCTTCACGTTGTCATCCTGAGCGCCAGCGAAGGATCCCGACACACTTCGCAGCGCCCATATCTTGAACACCCTTCCCACCGAAGCAAGCATCCCGTCGCACTTTGAAACCGTCAGACCGCCTGCGCCGCAGCCGACCGCAGCCACCCCTCCATCACCTCATGCCCCACCACACCCGCCTGCTGCTGCACCAGCTTGCCCCCCGCGAACACCGCGAAGTTCGGGATCCCGCGCACGTTGTACCGCGCCGCCAGCTCCTGATGCCGATCCGTATCCACCTTCAGCACGATCGCCTGCCCCGCCAGATCGCTCGCCGTCTTCGCCACCTCCGGAGCCGCCGCCCGGCACGGGCCGCACCACTCCGCCCAGAAGTCCACCAGCACCGGCACCCGCGCATGCTTCACCACATCGTCGAACAGCGCAACGTCGGCCTGGAGCGGCTCATCCACCGGCGGCAGATCCTGCTTGCACGCCCCGCACCGCCCCATAGCCGCCAGGTGATCGGCGCCGACGCGATTCTTCTGCCCGCAGTGTTTGCACGTTCGAATCGCCGCCATCGCACACCTCATGTCTCGAAGCATTGGATGCCTGCTGCAGCCCGCGGGTGCAGCGCGCCAGCCATCGCCGCGCCATGGGCCGAGCCGAAACGATTACAGCTCTCCTCCGAACCTATCTCTTTTTTGCGACCAGACGGACATCGAGGTTCATGCCGATGGCCTCGGCGTAGCGGATGAGCGTACGCATGTTCACATTTTCGGGGCGGCGTTCGGTGCGGCTGAGCTGGGGCGTGCTGGTGCCGATCTTCTTGGCCAGCTCGGCCTGGGTCAGGCCTTTCCGCTTCCGCTGCTTTGCAAGCTGCAAGCCGATGGAGAGGACTTTGGTCTCCTCGTCATAGGCTTGGCGGACGGAGCGGTTGGTGAGCTGCTGGTCGAGATAACTGTCCCATGCGGTTTTCATCTGCGTCTTTTCTCCTTGGCCGGCGCGCCGGATCCGGGTTTGGAAGGATTCTTGACTGCTAGTTTGGCCTCATGCCTGGCCATCCTGATTCGCCCAATCTTTTTGTCGGCTTCCTCAACGGCAGCGGTGGCTTTGGTGAAGCCATGCAACAGGACGGCGGTGCGAGCTTCATCGAAAAAGTACAGGACGCGATAGCGTGTCTTACCCACCCGCAACCTTGCTTCTCTAAGCTTGCCTTCAATCTGCGAGGTGTAGGGATAGTCAAGCGTAGGACCGCCGCTTTTGAGCAGGTTGATGCGTGGCAGCACTTTGCCTCGAACCTCCTCCGGCACACTGTCGAGCCAAACGCGCACCGGAAACGAACCGTCCTCGTCGACGTAAAAGTCAATCGTCCAGAGTGCGGGCTGAGGTAAGCTCACACTTCCTAATTTATCCTATTTGATAAAATAACAGATGCCTCGCGGCAAGTTCACATCCACGCGGCTCTCACGGTTGCAGCGCGCCTGCCATCGCCGCGCCCCGACATCGAGCTTACGCGCGCCGGCGATACCGAATCGAAAACTCATACCCCGGATTGGCCGGAAACAGCCGCGCCGCCAGCCGCAGCCGCTCCGCCAAGGCCTGCGGCGCCAGCAGAGGATACTCGCGCTCCCGCAGCTCCGAATAGTCAAAGTCCACCGCCAGCGAAAGCTGGTAGATCGCCAGCGCATCGGAGAACGCCGACGCCACAAACTCCGACTTCGCCTTCTCATCCGGCAGCGCTCCGCCCCCAGGGCTCCTGCCGTCCTGCAAGCTGCTGTGCTGGATCACGCTCCTTCGCCCCGCCAGCGCAAGCCCGCGGCTCTCCCATGCATCCTGGCTGGTCTCGCCGCGCACATCCGCCACCGCCTGCGCCCACGCCAGCTGCTCGAAGCTCTCCGGAACCCCGATCGCATCCACGAACGCGTGTCCCACATTGATGAAAAACTCGAACGCCAGCGCGAACCGGTCTCCCAGCAGCCGCGTCGAAATGAACACCGCCTCCGTCTCGCCCGCCGTCACATTGCGATGGCAGATCGCCTGGTCCCCCAGCTCCTGGCTGTACGCCGAAGCCACCATCGTCGTTCCCGCGGCCCCGGCGCTCTGGCTGGACTCGCCGCCCCGTCCCTCACTCAGCGCCAGCGGCACGAAGTAGTACGTCTTGCGCGCCACGCCCCCGGCCACCGCATGCGGCACCGCCTCCACCATCCGCATCAGGTCCTTCTCCTCGAGATTGTTGTCGCCGAACGTCGCGAACCGGACCCCGTTCGCCGCCCTGCGCACCGCCGCCTCGCCGATCACCTGCAACGCCTGCACCAACCCGACCTGCACGTCTTCCGCCATTAAGCAGTATTCTACCGATATGCCGCGCGCCTCGCAGAACGGAATCCCCTCCCCCCTCGCCGGCCCCCCGAACCTCGCCGGCTCCCCCTCCGGCTCGCCGCTCACCTCAACGCGAGGCCGGCTCTTCGGCGTCCCCCTCGGCGACCTCGGCTGGTTCACCTCCCTGCTGATGAGCTTTGCCGTCGGATTCGCCGCCTTCTTCGCCGCCACCTTCTGCGCCATCATCACCCTTCTGTTCTGGAACCGCGCCGGCCGCCGGCCCATCGACTTCGCCTACAGCTACACCCGCGTCGGCCTCCCCATCGGCCTCCTCGTCCTCTTCGCCGCGCTCGCCTACCTCGGCACCCTCTGGACCCGCCGCATGCTCCGCAAGGCCTGAGCCAATTCTGGCGGGATGCTGTCCCAACTTTTTGCCGTCATCGTAACTCTCGATCCGTTGCTGTCATCCTGACCTCAGCCAGGATTTGCTACCATCCCGACCCATAAAGTTTTGGCTGTCATCCTGACCCTCGAGCGAAGCGAAGGGGAAGGATCCCGATACCCTTCCACAGCCCGTACCTCCTACACTTTTCTACCGATCATTCCAGTGCCTGGCCCCAAACCAGTCAAGCAATCCACTGCTCAGGATTCCCCAAGCCGGACAACCTCGAACCGATCCGAGCCGCTGCCACATCGAACCTCCAGCGAGCAGTTTGCGAACAAGTGGCAAACGTATTTGGGTGCCCCATGTCTCGACTTTGAGACATGGGTTTCGAGTTCGCCCGGCGCCATGCACCAGCGCCTGAACCAGTGCAGAAGCAGACGAACCGTCAAGGAGAACCCACCCGTGCAGATCGGCATCGACAGCTTCGCCGCCCTCGTCCCCGACCCCATCACCCGCCACATGGTCACCGCCGAGCAGCGCATGGAGCACCTCCTCGAAGAGATCGTCCTTGCCGACCAGGCCGGCCTCGATCAGTTCGGCCTCGGCGAACATCATCGCGAGGAGTACCTCGACTCCGCTCCCGCCATCATCCTCGCCGCCGCCGCCGCCCGCACCCGCACCATCCGGCTCACCTCCGCCGTCACCGTTCTCAGCGCCGCCGACCCCGTCCGCGTCTTCCAGAACTTCGCCACCCTCGACCTGCTCTCCCACGGCCGCGCCGAGATCGTCGCCGGCCGCGGCTCCTTCATCGAATCCTTCCCCCTCTTCGGTCTCAAGCTCGCAGACTACGACGACCTCTTCGCCGAAAAGCTCGACCTGCTGCTCGAACTCCGCAGGAGCACCCACGTGCACTGGTCGGGCAAGCACCGCGCCGCGCTCACCGGCCAGGGTGTGTATCCGCGGCCGTTACAAAAAGAAATGCCCATCTGGCTCGGCGTCGGCGGCACGCCACAGTCCTTCGCGCGAGCCGGCGCGCTTGGCCTCCCGCTCATGGTCGCCATCATCGGCGGCGAGCCCCACCGCTTCCGCCCGCTGATCGACCTCTACCGCGAGGCTGGCCGCCGCGCCGGACATGCTCCCGAGGCCCTCAAGGTCGGTGTCCACGCCCTCGGCTACGTCGCCGAAACCGACCAGCAGGCGGCCGACGATTTCTTTCCCGGCTACGCCGAAGCCTTCACCAAGATCGGCCGCGAGCGCGGCTGGCCCCCGGTGACGCGCGGCCAGTTCGAGGCGCTCCGCCAACCCACCGGCGCCCTGCTGGTCAGCGACCCCGCCACCGTCGCCGAAAAGGTGCTGCGCATGAGCGAGGCCCTCGGCGGCATCGACCGCCTCAGCTTCCAGATGTCGGTCGCCGCGCTGCCGCACGCGAAGCTCCTCCGCGCCACCGAGCTCCTCGGAGCCAAGGTCGCCCCCGCCATCCGAATCGCTCTCAAAACCCATGTCCTGCCGGACGGGCCCGCTGCGCTTGGTCACCCCACAAACTAAAAACGTGTTTGCGGGGACCCCGATTCGGGCGGTCACTTCGTGACGTGTATACCGGTCGAGGCAGGATGAGCAGCATAGGGCCTCGCGATGCTCGGCACGAATCTCACGCCTCCCATCGGGAGGCCCACCCAAAGGGGGTATACCCGCCACGAAGTGGCCGCCCCGCGCGTAGCGGGCCCGTCCGGCAGGACACACGCTCTTGCATTTGGGTGCCCCATGTCTCGATTCAGAGACATGAAGCCCAAGACCTGCCACGGACCAAAAGGAAAAAGGGATCAGGACGGATCACACACCGTTGTTCCGCGAGGAACACTCTGCCCATCCCCCTTCTGTCTTTCTTTCCTCTTTATCCGTGGTAAGCAGTTGCTACTGATAACAGCCGACAACCCCATCTACCGCCATGCCCCCACCACACGCCCCGCGCTTCCCCGCAGCTTCAGCCCATCACTGCGCCCATCAAAGTACCGGGCATTGATCTCCACCGCTCCCATATCCTCAATCGTCCCAAACGCGCCCAGCTCCGCCGCCATCTCCCCCGGCGTAAAGAACAGCCGAAACGGCTCCCCCGCCAGCGCCACCCGCGACGTCAGCGAATCATGCTCAAGCTGCTCCCGCGCCGGCAGCACCTCGCGCGGCTGCCCATAATCGAGCACCACCCCACTGCCCCGCGGCTGCATCCCAATCCAACCCACCGTAGCCCGAAACGCCGCCAGCGTCAGGTACGGCACCACCCCCAGCCACGCAAAAAAACTCGGATCCCCCTCAGCGAAGCCCGCCGCCGCCAACTCCTCCCCCAGCCCCTGCGCTTCGAAGTCCACCGGCACATACGCCACGCCCTCCGGCTCCCGCAGCCCGCTCTTCGCCATCAACTCGCGCTTCCACGCCTGCGTCGCCGGATGATCCACCTCGAACACCCGCAGCCCCGGAAACGGATTGCGCAGCGCAAACGTGTCCAGCCCCGCGCCGAGCACCACATACTGCGTCACGCCGCGCGCCACCGCCGCGGCCAGCATGTCCTCCGCATACCGGCTGCGCGCCACCAGAAACGCCCGCAGCCCGATCGAGCCCCGGCGGTCCGCCCGCCGCGGAGTTCGCCGCAGCTCCTCCCCATACGTCTTGCCCAGAATCGCCACCGCAAACGGATCGTCCAGCACCCGCGGCAACCCATCGTAAACCTGGTGCGCCGCCCGCCGCAGCGCCACCCGCAACGCCGTCCGCGAAGCCACCGCTGTCCTTTCCATCCCCCAAGTCTACCTGGGCCAGCTACCTTGTTCGCACCGCCAAACGCACGCGAACGCAGCCGCGATACGCAAACCATTCGCTCACCACAAGACACGTTTGGGCGCTTGACCAGCTCTCACGCAAGCGCGCTGTGCCATGCCTATGCAACTATCTTTAGCGGAACGTTCCGGAAAATCGAATTGCGGGTACGTGAACGTGACCTTGGCTCTACTGTGGCAATAGCCTCGCAGTGTACCTCTTTGCGGACTACTCCCGTCAGTGCAGTATTCTTCAGCTAGATTAGTACCGTGGGGAGTGCAATGCCTCCGAGACGCAATGTATTAGCAGAGATTCAGGAGGTCCGCAGTAGGATGACCGCCGTGGGCGACATCGATAGCGGGATTCTCAAACTGCTTACAATCACTTCTTCGACTGAGAAGCTGAAAAATGACGACCAACCCGACGAGCTTCATGCCTATTTTGTCGTGGCTAGCATAGCCGCTATCGAAGCGTATTTCCGATGGCAGATTCGCACACTGCTTGATTCCGGTGACGGACGGTTTCTGAACAATATTCGACTTGATGATCAACCTATTAAGCTGACCCACGAAGTTGCTGTCGCTCTTATCTCAAAGAGGCTTACAGTCGGCGAACTCGTCGCTCATACGGTCGGCTTCAGCAATTTTGAACACGTTGCAGGTTTCATGACGAAGCTGCTCGACACTGATTTTGTTCGATTGCTGGAGACAACTCCTGATGCGGATCATCAAGACGAGCTGGTGCTGAAAGACCCTGATCGAGTGATTGCAGATATAAAGCGCGCTCTCGAACTCCGCCACATCATCTGCCACGAGGGCCAAGGCTTTCACTTGATCGCAAACTCGGACATAAAAAAACTTTCTTCTTCCTGCTATGCGTTTGTCCGAGGGTGCCACTATGCAGTGGCCCGTTTTTTGAATCCAAATGGTCCAACTACGCGGGCGGAGGCATATAAGGCGACATCTATGAAGGAGGCCTCACTTCGGAGCAGTCTTAGAGCATTAGAGGAGACAATCGCGAAAGACCTGCATAGCAAAATGGAACGAGAAGCATTTCGTGCAATGGAAGATGCGTGGGATGAGTATGTCGGGCGCGAAAGTGCCTTTTTCGCTTCAGTCCAAATGAATGGTAATCAGGGAGAACTCGATGCGGTGAGGACTCGAGTAAGGCTAACCGAGAAGCGTATCGAAGAGCTTCACCAGTGGTTCGACAGGATCGGGAAAGCAAATGCGCATGTCGAGACCCGGACTAGGTCCTCATAAGTCTTCTTCTCGTCAGTCAGACGTCCGCCTGGCTATTCGTTGAATGCTAGCTCGACCTGAATATACTCCGGGAACAGCGCCTCTTGGCCCGGCTTCGGCTTGTGAGAACTAGGCGGTGAGTACGTAAGATAACCATGATTGAACGCGTACTGCTTTCCACGCCCATGCGCGTCGCCATGACACACCTTGCATAGGCAGGAGCTCCGCCGTTCAGGCTTTCCCTTTTTACAGCACTGAGCGGTGCAGTATTCCGCGCGAGGAACTGGACCAGCCGGACCGGTTGCCATCACGCGCCACTCGTTTTTTCTCACCGTGTCTGTAGCCATCAACACGGAGATAACACGTCTTGTGCTGTGAAGAAGTGCGGATGTATCTTGCAGCTAATCCTGACAGTGAGGATTTCGATTAGGGGGAGTATCCTGAAGCCGGGGGTGCCAAATGGACTGGAAGAACTGCCCGGAAGTCAAGGTAAGAGCCGGATACGTTCATGGAGCGCCGACCGTAGGTGATTCGCGGGTGCCGGTGGAGACCATCGAGAACGGCTACGAACTGGGCCAAACCCCAGAGGAGCTAGCGGCTGACTACGATCTGCCGATTGAGCCGATACGGGCTATCTTTGCCCACCTCCGCAAACACGAACACGCATCGTCCCTTTGAAACGCATTCTGTTCGATCAATCCACGCCGCGCCCGCTGCGGCGCTATATGACCAAGCACATGGTGCAGACGGCGGCGGAGCTCGGCTGGGAGCGGTTGAGCAATGGCGCGCTGCTGTCTGCGGCTGAGCAAGCCGGTTCGATGTGTTCCTGACGGGGGACCGCAACATACCTTCACAGCAGACAATGGAGGGCCGCAAGCTGGCAGTCCTGTGCATGACGGCGAACAACTGGCCCATTGTGCAGCCCCACGTTCAGAAGGTAGTGGCTGCTGTGGACAGCGCGGCGCCAGGCACGGCGAAGGCTGTAGGGTGTGGAGAGTTCCATCCGAGTAGAAAGAGCGGCGGCCCGACGCGATACTGACGGTCCGTCGCAGGACGCTCGACTTGCGCCTGAGATACGCCAGCCCTTACGAAGCAGGCGAGACCGTCATCCACGTCAAAGCCTGCGCAAGATACCCCTTGATCTCCCTGCGCGGAACGATCGCATCCAGGAAGCCGTGCTCCAGCAGAAACTCCGAACGCTGAAAGCCGGCGGGCAGCTTCTGCCGAATCGTCTGCTCGATCACCCGCGGCCCGGCAAATCCGATCAGCGCGCCCGGCTCGGCGATGTTCAAGTCGCCCAGCATCGCAAAGCTCGCCGTCACCCCGCCCGTCGTCGGGTCCGTCATCACCGAGAGATACGGAATCTTCGCGTCGTCCATCCGCGCCAGGCCGGCCGAGACCTTCGCCAGCTGCATCAGCGACACGATGCCCTCCATCATCCGCGCGCCGCCGGAGGCCGACACGATGATCAGCGGATGCCGAGTCGCCAGCGAGCGATCCACCGCGCGCGCAATCGTCTCCCCCACCACTGCGCCCATGCTGCCGCCGATGAAGCCGTACTCCATCACGCTCAGCACCACGGGCTGCCCGGCAAGCGTGCCGACTGCATTTACGATCGCGTCGTTCAGCCCAGTCTTCTGCCGCGCCTCCGCCAGCCGCCGCTTGTACGGCTTCAGGTCGGTAAACTCCAGCGGGTCGGTCGAGCGCAGCTCCAGGTCGACAAGCTCGTAGCCGGAGTCGAGCAGCTGCTCCACCCGCGTCCGCGCATCGACGCGAAAGTGATGCCCGCACTGCGGACACACCTGCAGATTGGCTTCGAGATCGGCCTTGAACAGCGGCTTGCCGCAGCCCGGACACCGCGTCCACAGTCCCTCAGTCCGAACCGTCTTCTGCGAATCATTGACGATCTCATTCTCTTCGCGTCTAAACCAGCTCATCGCGGTGGGCGTCCCTCAGCTCCTATTGTATCGGGTGTCCACCGGAGGCCCGTGGGAGCGCAGCAATGAAGCCGCAGGGCCAGGAATGTTCCATGGAGAACAAATCCCGCTCCCCCTCTTATCCGTGGCAGGCAGTCTTCGCCCCGAGCCAACATGCGCCACATGCCGCGAGCCTTAACTGCCTTCCAAGGAGACAAAGGAAAAAGGGATTTACTACGCAGCGGCTCAGGCAGACTGGCATGCGCACTGGTCGGGCAGGCTGAAAGGCACAAGGCCCTTCCACCCGGTCAGGGTGAGAGGCCGCTACTTTGCGCCGCACGAAAGCCAAAGAGCCAGGAATGCTCCACAGGAAACAAATCCCGCTCCCGCTCTTATCCCTCTTTTCCCTCTTATCCCTGGTAGGCAGTTTTCTCCCCAAGCCCCGCGCGCCGGCATCAGAAAAAGTATCCGCAAGGTACGGCCCGATGTACGATGGGCATCATGGGCGACAACGTACTTGACACCCTGCAGAAGCTGATCCAGGACGTGATCGCACCCGACGTGCGCGAACTGAAGGTGCGCCTCACCTCGTTCGAGAAAGAGACCGACCAGCGCTTCGGATCCCTCGAAAAGCGAATGGCTGAGCGGTTCGACGCGGTCGACCAGCGCTTCGAATCTCTCGAAAAGCGCATGGCTGAGCGGTTCGACGCGGTCGACCGGCGCTTCCAAGCGATGGAAAAGCAGATGGAATCGCAAACCAGGATTCTGCTGTCCGCCATCGGCGAACTCAAGGCGACGTCCGAGCTCGCCGCCCTGCGCGAAATCTCCGACCTTCGCGAACGTGTCGCCGTCCTTGAATCCCAACGCCACTAGAGATCCTTAGAGGAATCGTTCTCTTCCTCCCCACGCGGCTCCGGTCGAAAGGACGATTCGTTGTCAGCACTGCGGAAGACTGAATCAGACGCTGCCTAGAACTCGATCCCGCGCTGCGCCAGAATCCCCTTCTCGTACGCGTGCTTGACCTCGCGCATCTCCGTCACCGTGTCGGCAATCTCGACCAGGCTCGGGTGCGCGTTGCGTCCCGTCAGGATCACGTGCACCATCTCCGGCTTCTCGCGCAGCACCTCGACTACCTTCGCCGGATCGAGCATCTTGTATCCGATCGCATAGTTGATCTCGTCGAGCACCACCAGGTCCCACTCGCCCGACAGAATCGCCGCAGCGGACTCCTCCCACGCCTCTTCCACCATGCGCAGGTCTTCGGGATCGGTCTCCGCGCCGCCCACCTTCACAAAGCCGCGGCCCAGCTGCTTGATCACGAAGTCCTCGCCCAGCAGCTTCGCCGAGTCGAGCTCGCCCGAGTGCCACGAGCCTTTGAGAAACTGCAGAAACAGCACGCGCATCCCGCTGCCCGCCGCGCGAAACGCCGTTCCCAGCGCCGCCGTGGTCTTGCCCTTGCCCGGTCCCGTGTTGATCAAAATCAATCCGCGCCGCGAGGTCTCCGTGGTAGTTTCGCTTGCTGTATCCGCCATTCGTATAGAACATCACGCCAGCCCCGGCGCGGCAACTCCATCGCCCGCACTGTGCTTCACACCGTGAACAGAAAAGATCGCGGACACGTTGCTCCAGCCGCGAGGAAGAAAGCTTAACAAACCTCTGATTAAGGGCTGCTCCGAGCACTTGCTGTCATCCTGAGCGTAGCGAAGGACCCCGATACACTCCATACAGCCCATACCTTCCACACCTTTCTACCTGTGTTCCCCACGCCCGGCTCAAAACCGCTCCGCGAGCTCTTACCTCAGCGCTAATCAGAGCTCCCCTCAATGCCCCGAGTGATACGGATGCCCGGCCAGGATGGTGAGCGCGCGATACACCTGCTCAGCCAGCACGGCGCGCGCCAGCGTATGCGGCAGCGTGATGCGCCCCAGCGAAAACAGCAGACCCGCCTGTTGCTTCGCCGCGGCCGACCACCCATCTGCCGGCCCGATCGCCAGCACCACACGCTGCGTGCCGCCGTCGCGCAGCCGTCCCAAATGCGCGGCAAACTCCTCCGAGCGCAGCATCTCGCCGCGGCTGTCGAGCAGCACCACCGCAGGCGCCGTCCTGCCCGCCTGACGACTCTGCTGCGCAAGCCACTCCAGAAAACCAGACTCCGACTCGAAGTGCTGCGCCTCGCACGGAACATACCGCACCGCCCGCGCGAGATACTCCTCGAACAGGCGGTCGGCAGTCTCGGACTTCGCACGCGTGCGCCGCGGAGCAATCGCCGTCAGCAGAAGCTTCATTCGCACGCCTCTCCGCTCCCGACATCGCTACAGTTTCCTATCGAGTGCTCACAAAATTTGGTTGCCCCATCCTTTGCGCGTCGTCTGCGCAAAGGGTGGGAGGCCACACAAAGCCGGCCGGCCTCAGACTTCGGAGTCTCAGGTCTATTTCGCGGCGCCGCTCTTCCTCGCAGCGGAGATCTTCTTCCCTCCCGCAGTCTTCTTCGTTGCGACGCTCTTCGCACTCTTCGTAGAGGTCTTCTTCGTCGCAGCCGCCTTCTTTGCGGCTGTCTTCTTCCCCGCTCCGTCCGCCACCGCTGGCTTCTTCCCCGCCGATCGAGTCGCCTTCGCGCGAGTCGCCGCAACGCGCTCTTTCACCTCGGCGTCGAGATCCGCCACGCTCAGCGTCGTCGCCGACTTGCGCAATCGCTCGAGACCGTAGAACGCGCGCTTCTCCGCCGAAAACACGTGGACGATGAAGTCGACATAGTCCATCAGAATCCACTCGCCCTGCCGCCGTCCCTCGACCGAGTTCGGATACACGCCGAACTCGCGCTTCAGCCGCAGCTCCACCTCATCGGTGATCGCGACGTTCTGCCGCTCGTTGGTTCCGTTGCAGATCAGGAAGTAGTCGGTGAGGCCGCTTTCGACGGGGTCGAGCGCGAGGATGCGAATGTCTTCCGCCTTCTTGTCTTCGCACGCCGCCGCGGCGGCAAGCAGAAGCTGGTTGCTTTCGAGTGAGGCCATGAATCTCCTTGGGACCCCCATGGTAGCGGGTTCGCCGTCCCCCGGGCAAACCATCTGGAGCGAAGCCGGAGCCGCTTGGCTCAAGGGTCAGGGATCAGGATGACGGGCCAGAGACAATCAGTCCCTATCCGTGTTTATCCTTCTTTCCCTCTTGTCCGTGGTAGGCCTCTGCCCCTCGGCAGGCAGGGCGGCGAAGGGAAGAAGATGCCTGCCGCGGATCAAAAGGAAAAAAGGATCAAAACGGAGAGAGCGCAGCTGGAGTGCTCTCGCGGTTCGCGTCGTTGCTTTGACCTGCGAGGTCGTGAACGAATGACCGAAAGGTGCCGCAGCGTTAGGCGTCATAAAGTGTTTCGGGATCCTTCGCGCACGCTCAGGATGACGGCAGGAACTGGGAGCGGCTCTTGATCAGAGGTGCATGAAGCTGTCTTACGCCTCGTCCGCCATCGGAGCCGGCGCCCGCGGCATCATGGCGCGAACGATCAGCGCCACCCCAATCGACACCAGCACGCCTTGCGTGATCCGCACCGCGTTGTATCCCCAGCCGAGCGCGGCGAAGGAGACGAACACGCCCCAGAAGTAAATCTCACCCGCGAACGCAGCGCCCCACCGTGCATGCTGCTGCTCCGGCGAAGCCACGCGCGAGCGCAGCGCAGGCAGCCATCGCGGCACCGCCGCGCAATACGCCCGGTAAGCCTCCCCTAGTTTGCCTCGGAGAAAACTCTCCTCCGCCAACACCAGCCGCAGCTCGAAGACGGCAATCGCCGCCACACAGAACAGCGCGCCTGTCGGAGGCATCAGCAGCGCCAGCGCCAGTGTGTGCAGCATCACGCCCACATACAGCGGATTCCGCAGGAACCGGTAAGGGCCGCCCGTCACTATCTCGCCGCCGTGCATCGCAGACGACTGCACTACGCCCGTCCGCATCCAAGCCGCCGCCCAGGTCCGCAGCAGCGCCGCCGCCAGCGCCAGCAGAATCCCTGCTGCCAGCACCGCCACCGTCGCGCCGCTGAAACTCATCCACCCCGACCGCGCCAGCCACGCCGCGCAGAACTGCCAGCTCCGCACTGAATCCCAATGCAGCGCGTAGTTCCAGGGAGCCGTAAAGCCGATCAGAAAAATCAGCCCGTGAAGCAACATCCGAAATCGAAACTCCACCGCAGAAGCTTTCATGCTCTCTTTCTCGAAGCCGTGTCCTGCCGGACGGGCGTCCTGCGCGGACGGCGGTCACTTCGTGACGCGTATACCGGTCTGGGCAGGATAAGCAGCATAGGGCCTCGCGATGCTCGGCACGAATCTTACGCCGACCATCGGGAGGCCCACCCAAAGGGCTATACCCGCCACGAAGTGGCCGCGCGCCGCGCAGGCGGTCCGTCCGGCAGGACCTATTCCTTCGCTTGCTTAAAAACCACGCCCGACTTCATCACGAAGCTCACATGCTGCAACACCCGCACATCCTTTAGCGGGTCGCTCTCGACCGCAATCACATCGGCCCACTTGCCCGGCTCGATCGCCCCGACGCGATCCGTCCATCCCATCAGGTCCGCCGCGTTGATCGTTCCCGTCTGCAGCGCGGCCAGCGGCGTCATGCCGAACTGGTTCACATACACATCGAGCTCATGCGCGTTCAGCCCATGCGGATACACCGCCGCATCCGTCCCCAGCGCCACCTTCACGCCTTCCTTGATCGCGCGCTTCGCATTCGCCTTCTCGACCGCCGACACGTCCTTCATCTTCTGCTGATACAGCGGCGGCAGATTCCCATACTGCTGCATCCAGTCGATCAGATACGCCGTGGGCACAAGATACGTCCCATGCTTCTTCATCAACTGAATTCCCTCTTCATTCAGGTACGACCCATGCTCGATCGAATCCACCCCGGCCTCGGTCGCGAAGATGATCCCCTGCGCGCCATGCGCATGCGCCGCCACCTTGCGCCCCAGCCGATGCGCGTCGGCAACGATCGCCTGCATCTCTTCGAGCGTGTACTGCGAAGCCTGCGGATCGTCGCCCTTCGACAGCACCCCGCCCGTCGCGCCGATCTTGATCAGGTCCGCCCCGTACTTGATGTTCTGGCGAACCATGTGCTGCACCGCGGGAATCCCGTCCGCCACGCCCTCGCCCTGAATATGATACTGATACGGTAACAAATTATCGTCCATGTGCCCGCCGGTAATCCCGAGCGCCGGCCCCGACACCTGCATATGCGGCCCCGGGATATGCCCCGCGTTGATCTCGTCGCGCAGCGCCACATCGGTGAAGTCGTTCGCTCCCACATTGCGCACCGTCGTGAACCCGGCCTCGAGCGTCACTTTGGCATTCTCGACGCCGAGGATCGCTTCCTTCGCCGGCGTCATCGAAAGCTCGAAGTACGGATCGAAGTTGTTCGCCATCGTCAGGTGCGTATGCACATCGATCAGCCCCGGCATCACGGTGTACCGCGTCAGATCGATCTCGGTATCGCCCGGCTGCTTCGGCGTCGAAGCCGTCGGCGCCACCGCGGTAATCCTGTCGCCGGTCACCACAATCGTCTGCCCCGCAGGCTCCGCGCCCGTCCGCACATCAAGCAGATGCCCGGTCCGCACCAGCGTCCGCTGTGCAGCCGTGGCCGGCGGCGAAGCGGTCTGCGCAAGCAAAACCGAGCAGCCCGCCCAAATAACCATCGCAATCAGAAACCATCGGGAAACAGACGCCATACAGAGAAGACGCAGTGGAGTGACAGCACGCATACAAGAAATCTCCTTCAAGAAGCAGCAGGCTTCAGCAAGATTGGGATAGGAGCATCATAAGCTGTTGTTGAGGAGAGGCCGTATGCGTTTTTATCTAAACAGAATTGGTGGACACCTTCAGGAATTGGCGGTCCTCGCAGCGGTATTCGTTCCGTTAGATCGCAACTTGACAGCACCTCAAAGTGTGATGTTATGGGGCTTCTGTGGCGCTATACTCATTGTGGGTATCGAATGGAACGGAGTACACGCTAATGTTTCAAGCATCCTTTGAGACCTGGATTCACCTATTAGGGGGAGCTCTGACGGTTGGAGTCATTGGCCTGATCCTCGGCGAGATCGATAAACGCCGCCGGTCGCACTGAGCACCTGCTTCCAGCCGATCAGCCAGGCCGAATCCGTCTTTATCCCTCTCCCTTTTATCCGTGGTAAGCATTTGCGGAGTCTGACACCGCGGCAGACGGAGACTTAGACCGCGTGCATCTCCAGCGTCTTTCCCAACGCCTTCAGCGCCGCGGCGATGCTGTCGATTTTGGTGGGATGCCGTGGATCGAGAAGCCGGCTGACGTGCTGCCGCGGGATCGACAAGCGCCTCGCCAACTCTGCCGGCCGTACCTCCTGCGCGAGCAGTTCGTTGAACAGAACAACCTTCGCGGAGACACTCGCGGGAAGTTCGACAAGGCGCTGGCCACGCTTGGGCAGAGAGGGCATGGGAATAGCCCGGTCGTGATCGAAATAAAAATCGAGAGCGGTTTCGAGCGCATCGGCGGCGTGCTGGAGGGCCTCTTCTTCCGTATCTCCCAACGTGAGCGCTTCAGGGATGTCGGGAAACTTTACGGTATAGCTTCCGCTTCGTTGATGAGTAAGTCTGACTGGGTATCGCATCCATCCTCCTACTTGAGGCCAAGTTGTTTCTTGATGGCGTTTGCCAGTTGACCGAGGTCTTTACCGTGCATAGGAAGGACGGAAAACCTGCCATTCAGTTCCACATGAAGATGCGAACCCTTGCCGGGGCTAAAGACGGCTCCCTGCTTCTCGAGCCATCTCTTGAGCTCTTTGCTTGTCACCGTCTCTAAAGTAACCAAGAATGGTTACATTGTAAAGTAGGACCCAGACACATCGCGTTCGGCCGAGGTGCCGCTTCGCCGTTATGCTTTTCGCACCAACGCCAATCGTCCCTCTACGACTTGCCGAGCAGCGCGGAAAGAATGGAGTCGAAGTCTTCGAGTCCCGCGTACTCGATGATCACTCTGCCTTTCTTCCCCTTGTCTTCGATCCGCACCTTGAGGCCCAGAACCCGTTGCAGCTTGGTCTCGACCTCGCGCACATTCGGGTCCTCAGCCTGCCCCGGCTTCTTCTCCTTCTTCAGCTTTCCTTCGGGGTTGAGCAGGTTCTGGATATAGATCTCGGTCTGCCGCACCGACAGCGACAACGCCATCACCTTCTGCGCGGCGGCCGCAATCTGCTCCTGCGAGTCGAGCGCCAGCAGGGTGCGCGCATGCCCGAACGACAGCGTGCCGCGGGCTACCTTGTCCTGCACGGCCTCCGGCAGCCGCAGCAGACGAAGGAAGTTGCCCACGCTCGCCCGCTCCTTGCCGGTGCGGATCGCCATCTGCTCCTGGGTCATGCCGAAGTCCTGGCTGAGCCGCTGATACGCCCGCGCCTGCTCGATGGGGTTCAGGTCGGCCCGCTGCAGGTTTTCGACGATGGTCATCTCGAGGGTCTGCTCGTCGGAGGCCTGGCGCACGATGGCCGGCACGGTCTTCCGTCCCGCCTTGTAGCTTGCCAGCCAGCGGCGCTCGCCCGCGATGAGTTGATAGCGCGGCTCACCGTCTACAGCCGCGAGAGGACGCACGACGATGGGCTGGACCACGCCGGTCGCCGCAATCGACTGCGCCAGCTCGGCCAGCGCGCTCTCGTCGAACTCGCTCCGCGTCTGATAAGGGTTGCGCTCGATGTGGTCGAGGGGAATCTCGCGCGGCCGGCCGCCTGGATCTTCGCTCGGCGCCGCGGCAGGCGCGAGTGGCGCGGGGCGCGAAGGGAGAAGCGATTCGAGGCCCTTGCCGAGAGCCCGGCGTTTGGTGTCCTGCGCTGCACTTTGCATAGGTAAGTACCTCGGTTACAAAAGATAGAATGACGTGTCCTGCCGGACAGGCGTCCTACGCGGACAGCGACCACTTCGTGGTGTGTATACCGCTTCGCGTGGGCCTCCCGATGGTCGGCACAAAACTTGATCCCGACCAACGGGAGGGCCACCTGAAGGGGTATACCCGCCACGAAGTGGCCGCGCGAATCGGGGTCCCGCAAACACGTCTCTCGTTTGTGGGGTGACCAAGCGTAGCGGGCCCGTCCGGCAGGACACGGCTTCTACCAAAATCTCCCCTTCTTCTTTTGCGGCGCGGTAAAGGACTTGAGCGAGTTAGCTGCGGCGGCAGCGGCGGCCTTGCGCCTCTTTTCCGCAGGGCTGGCGATGTTGTTGCGCGTGAGCAATTCAAGGGCCAATTCGCGGTAAGCCTCGGCCCCGCGTGACTTAGCGTCATAGAGCGATACCGGCTTGCCATGGCTCGGGGCCTCGGCGAGGCGGATGTTGCGCGGAATCGACGTCTTCAGCAGCTTATCCTTAAAGAAGCCGCGCAGATTTTCGGTCACCTGCTGCGATAGGTTGGTGCGATCGTCGTACATGGTCAGCAGCACGCCTTCCAGGGCGAGTCCGGGGTTCAGCTCCTGGCCGACGCGGTCGAGCGTGCTCATCAGCTCCGAGATGCCTTCGAGCGCAAAGTACTCGGCTTGCATCGGCACGAGGAGGCTATCTGCTGCAACTAAAGCGTTTAGCGTCAAGAGATCAAGCGCGGGCGGGCAGTCAAGCAGGAGGAAGGTGTACTCGCTGCGCGCGGGAGCTATGGCCTCGCGCAGCTTGTACTCGCGACGGTCGAGACCGATCATCTCGATCGTCGCCCCGACCAGGTTCTTGCTGCTCGGCACCAGCTTGAGGGCGTCGATCTCGGTGCTGAGGGCGGCTTCGGCGAGGGTGGTGTGGCCGAGGAGCACATCGTAGACGCTGAGCCGGACTTCGTCGCGCGGAAAACCGAGGCCGCCGGTCGAGTTAGCCTGCGGGTCGCAGTCGATCAGCAAGGTCTTCAAGCCTTCGAGCGCGAGCGCGGCGGCAAGGTTGATGGCCGTCGTTGTTTTGCCCACGCCGCCCTTCTGGTTGACGACAGCCATCACCCGCGAGGCGGCGGCAGGCAGGGCGGGCCTGGGTTGTGCTTCGGGCGTCGGCTTCTCGGGGGGAGGAACGGTGATCATCGGCTCTCCCGCAGGGTACCGGGAGAGGAGCCACAGAAGCAAGGCCGGTGGCGCCGAATTCGTTGCCAACCTGTGAACAACCGGGCTGAAATGGCCGGAAGCGTTGAAATTGTTCCACGTGGAACAATTTGTGGCGCATGAAAAAGGCCTACGAGGATCAAAGGGAAAGAGGATGTTCCACGTGGAACAATTTGATTTTGTCAGGGCACGGTCTGGCGGTGCCAGAGGACAAGTCCCACCTTTATCCTTTTTGTCCCTTTTGTCCGTGGCAAGCCTCTCTAAATTGTTCCACGTGGAACAATTTTGGTGGATGGAATAAAGGCCTACGAGGATCAAAGGGAAAAAAGGATAAGAGCGGAGCTTGGGAATGTTCCACGTGGAACAATTTTGGGTCGGGAGAACAGAAGCAGATCCCCTGCGGGACTGACAACCAGGAAGGCAAATGCCTCATTTGATCTATTAATTGTTCCACGTGGAACAATTCGACTTTTAATAGGTAGAGTCTGGCCGTATTTGAGGGAACATCCGCTTTTATCCTTTTTTCCCTTCTATCCTTGTAGGCCTCTTTAGTTTGCTCCACGTGGAACAATTTCTTGCCTGCTTGTGCGGCGGTGTGCCTTCAGCAGGATGGACGAGGTGGAGTCCGGCAGGGAAATCGGGGTTTCCGGGACAAACTCGGGCGGGATTTGCAAGTTCGCGCCGCCGAGGATGAGGAGCGTGTGGGAGGCGCGTGGGACCGCTGCCTCCATGGCGGCTTCCATGTGATCGACGGCGCGGAGGGTGACGGTGTGAAACTGGCGGTCGCTTGGCATGGCTTCCACCCTGGCGGGCCAGACGCTGCAGGACAATCCCAGTGTGCGCCCCGCCTCGCGCAGGAACGACGCTTTCTTACCCTGCGACTCGGCCAGGGTGACGGAGATATCTGAGCGCAGCAGAGCGATCGGGATTCCGGGGAAGCCTGCTCCGCTGCCGAAGTCGAGCAGGGTGTCGGCCTCGGCCTCGAGGTGCAGGGCGGCGAAGAGGCTCTCGCCGAAGTGTCTCTGCACGATCTCCTCCGGTTTCCGGATGGCGGTGAGATTGGTCCGAGCGTTCCACTGGATGAGAAGGTTGAGATAGAGGGAGAGCTGCGGGAGAATCGCCGGCGGTGGGTCCAGATAGGGCCGGAGGAGCTCGGAGATGGTGGATTCGGGGAGGGTCGACATGTCTTTTCTCGGGCTAAGCGAAATTGTTCCACGTGGAACAATTTTGACTGTGGAGTGAACTACCTACATGGATAAGAAGGAAAGAGGGATAAGAGCGGGACGAGCAGAATTGTTCCACGTGGAACATTTTAGGCAGGCGGACGGAAGAAGGGAAGCTGATCCCCTTACAGGGATGGCAACTAGAAAGGCAAGTGCTACAGCCATTCCGGCTGAAACGAATTGTTCCACGTGGAACAATTTGAGTGGAGTAGAAGTCCTAAGCGCATCAAAACCCATGTCTCAAAGTCGAGACATGGGGCACCCAATGCTTTCGCCGAGGATGAATTGTTCCACGTGGAACAATTTAGGCGGACGGGTGGAAGAAGAGAAGCAGATCCCCTACGGGGATGACAGCTAGAAAGGCAAGTGCCACAGCCAAATGCTTTCTCGCTGGAGATGAATTGTTCCACGTGGAACAATTTATGTGTCTGGGGAGAGCCTGCCGGGTGGCGGCAGAAATCCCGCTCTTATCCCCTTTTCCTTTTTATCCTTGGCAGGCCTCTTCAAATTGTTCCACGTGGAACAATTTCAGGCGACGGAGGTGTGGACTGGGCGGGGTGTCCAGGCGGCGGCTTCGGTGAGGAAGCGATCGAAGATGGCCTTCGAGGCGGGGCTCAGGTCGTAGCTGCGTTCGGGATGCCACTGCACGCCGAGGACGAAGTGGCGGTTTGCGCCCACGTTGGTGGGACCGCCGGTGGCCTGGCCGCCCTCGACTGCTTCGACGACGCCGTCCTGGGGGCAGCGTGCGGTGATTCTCAGGCCATCACCGGGAATGGCGATGGCCTGGTGGTGGCTGGAGTTGATTGGCAGGCGTATAAGCTCTTTATTATCAATAGTTTGGCATAATAGAAGAAGGTCGGCGAGAAGCGATGGCGCGGCGACGGCGGCGGTGTGGGCGATGGCGACGCTCGAGCCCGCGGCGTGGTTGACGGGGAGGATGCTGAGGTCCTGGAGGAGGGTGCCGCCGCGCCAGACGTTGAGGAACTGCAGGCCGAAGCAGATGGCGAGGATGGGCTTGTAGAGGTTGTGGGCGTCCTGGATGAGGAGCTCGTCGACGTTCTCGCGGGGGTGATCGGGGGGGGCGCACGCGGGGAGGGGCTCCTGGCCGTACTTGTGCGGGTTGACGTCGGCGGGGCTTCCGGGAAGGAGGACGGCGTGGCAGGTGTTAATCAAGTCGGCAATGGCTTTAGGGGTGGCGTGGAGGGGGATCTCGACGGCCTGGCCTCCGCTGCGCTCGATGGCCGCGGCGTATTGAGGCCAGGAGCGACGATTGTAGTCGAGGTCAGTGCTGGTGGGGACGGGGACGGCGATGCGGGGGGGGGTGCCGGATGTGGGTGGCTGCGGGCTCATTTCGCTCTTGGTTGATGATACGGCAGGGGAGGGGATGTGGCTTCCCCTTTGTTCGGGGCGGCTAGAGGGGAACAGCAGATCCCCTTCGGGGAAGACAACCAGAAAAGCAAGGGCAACGGCAACGATTTGCTCAGGCTTACGGCGAGCATGGCGGAGAGGACTGGATCAGAGGTCTTTTAGCAGTTGCGGCAGGCCGGGGAAGGCGGGGGCGTCGGGGAAGACGGTTGATAGGGTGAGGTCGCGATACTTTGCTGCCTCCTCCGCACGTGCCGATTCGGCTTGTTTGACGAAGGTCTCGGCGTCCTTGCCGAGGATGAGGCGCTTCGGAACGTCGTCGGTGTGCGCGAGGCGGACGATGAGGGAGGCAATTCTTTTGGGGTCGCCCTCCGCGTTGCTGCGCGCCGCGGCCAGCAGCTTGAGCAGTGCGCCGACCGAAGGCTCGTACTCGGGCAGCAGCTCGGGCGTCTTCTCGCTTGCCCTGCGGCCGAAGCCGGTACGGATGCCGCCGGGCTCGAGGGTGCAGACCTTGACGCCGAAGGGGGCGACCTCGGCTGCGAGCGAGTCGCTGAAGCCGCCGACGGCCCACTTTGCCGCATGGTAGGGCGAGTTGCCCGGGACGGTGACGCGGCCTCCGACCGAGGATACCTGGAAGATGTGGCCGCTCTTCTGCCTGCGCATGATTGGCAGCGCGGCGCGGGTGGTCGAGACGACGCCGAAGAGGCAGGTTTCGATGACGTCGCGGAACTCGTCCGGGGTGATCTGCTCGAACGGAGCGAAGTGTCCGAAGCCGGCGTTGTTGACCAGCACATCGAGCCTCCCGTAGGCGGCGACGGCCTGCTGGACCGCGGCCTGTGCGGCCGCTTCGTCGCGGACGTCGAGCTTGACCGGGTGGATGCGATCTCCGTGCTGCTCGACCAGGGCGTTCAGCTCTTCCGGCCGCCGTGCTCCGGCCACGACACGCTCTCCGGCGGCGAGGGCAGCCTCGGCGATGTCGCGGCCCAATCCGTTTCCGCTTCCTGTAATCAACCAGACTTTGGTCATGTCATGACCTCCTGTTCAATAGGATTCAGAAGTGAGTGAGTGGTTGCTCATTTATCTTTTTGATGGCGGAGCGGATGTTGGGGCTGAGCATCGGGAATATGGGTAGAAAGGTGTTGAAGGCATGGGCTGTGTGAAGGGTATCGGGATCCTTCTCCTTCCCCTTCGCGATGCTCAGGGTCGAGGGTCAGGATGACAGCAAGAACTGGAACCGATCCTACGATGACGGCAAGAATTTGGAGCGCACTTACGAGGACGGCGAGGACTGGGAGGAGTACTTACTCAGAGGTTCCTTAGGCCAGTTTTCCTTTAGGGATACACCGGTGCGGCGTTGAGAAAAATGCGGGGATTCTTCGCTTCGCTCAGAATGACGTGCTGGTTTGGTGTACACCCTCTGGAGAACCGCTCTAAGAGAGGGGACTACTTGGTCATGCGCCAGAAGGCGTCGAAGCCCTTTTCGATGAGGATCGCCTTCTGCCTGGGCTTTCGGGCCAGGGTCTCCATGAGAGCATCCTGCATGGCCCCGATGGCGGAGGAGGCGAAAGCCGCCGGCAGGTCCTTGAATGCGCCTCTTCCGGCGACTTCGCTCAGGGCTTGCGCCACCGCGTCGCTTTCGGAGCCGATGCGTTCCCGGGTGCGGGCGGTCACGATGTCCGAGACGTTCAGCTGGCGGGAGACCTTCCGTTCGTCGGGCCTGTCGATCGCCCAATGGAGGGTCTCGGTCCAGACGTGCCGCGCGCGCTGGCGCAGACCGGCTTCATGAGGGAATTGGGCGTTGACGCGGCGGTAGACTTCGCTTTTGATCTCGAGGTAGAGCTCGTTGAAGAGGTCGTTCTTGGTCGGGAAGTAGGTGAACAGGGTGCCTTCGGCGATGTTCGCGCGCTTCGCGATGCTCGCGGTGGAGGCGCCGAGGCCTGCTTGGGCGATCTCTTGCACGGCGGCACGCAGGATGGCGGTGCGCTTTTCGGGACTCTTTGCTCTCGCCATGGAATGATGCTATCCGAAGCGGCTTTCGTCGCGACAGGTGGGATGGGCTTCGGGAATCGCTGGCTGACTCGCCCGTCGCGTTCGCTCGCGCATTTTCAGTCATCGCGTTAATGGTTGGGAAAGAGTCGTGGTCTCCCACCCTAGAGCAAATCTCCTGATCCTGTGAAGCGTGAAGCGGGCGTGCAGTGCCGTTTTCCTTAAGAGAAAACGGCGTCGGGACTCTCGACTCGCTCTACACCATCAGGAGATTTGCTATAGCCGCAAAGAGCGCGGCCAGGATGGGGCACCCGTAGCTTTGTTAATGCTGACAGGAAATCGCGCTAGCGGCGACAAGAGGAGTCCGCGTTTGAGGCACGCGGCGGAATGACGATTCGGCGGCCGAAGGTCCTGCGGTGGAAGACTGAATCAGAGGGTTCTAAGGAGTCTCGGACAAGGTGCAAGGAGTTGGTGTGGCGGCGAGGGCTACGGGTAAGTCTTTGGAGCACGGGTCGAAAAGAGATAGAGGTATGGGCAGTGTGAAGTTTATCGGGGTCCTTCCCCTTCGCTTAGCGAGGATGACAACTAGAGAGGCAAGGGCGAGGGCGTCCACCTTCATCCCTTCCACCTGTCTTTGTCTTCTACTCCCTGAACCCTGCACCCTACACCCTGCACCGTACACCCTGTACCCTACCCCCTGTGCTCTTCGTAGGCGGTGGCGATGGCGGTGTAGAGCTGCCGGGTGAGGGCGTCGGCGTCGCGGGGGGTGAGGCCGGTGGTGGGGATGGGGTCGCCGACGATGATTTTGAGGGGGCGGGGGTGGAGGGCGTAGACGTGGATGGGGAGGAGCTCGTAGGTGCCGATGAGGGTGAGGGGAATGAGCGGGACCTGGGCTTTGATGGCCATGTAGGCGCATCCGGACATCATGGACTGGAGGCGGCCGGTGGCGGCGCGGCCTCCTTCGGGGAAGAGGACGAGGGGGAGGCCGTGCTTGAGGGTGGCGACGCCGCGGCTGAGGCTGGCTACCAGCGAGCGCGGGCTCTTGCTGTCGACCGGGACCTGGCCGGAGCGGTGGAGGTACCAGCCGATGAAGGGGGTCTTCCAGAGGCTTTGCTTGGCGAGGATGCGGAACTGGAAGGGGAGGCGGGCGAAGAGGACGGGGGTGTCCATGTAGCTGAGGTGGTTGGAGGCGTAGACGGCGGTCTCGTGGGCGTGGAGCTTTTCGCGGTGGACGATGGTGACTGGGGAGAAGCTGAGGACGAGCAGGGTGCGTGCCCAGAGGCGGGCGATAAAGTGCTGCTGGCGGCCGGATTTGTCCCAGAGGCCGCAGGCCAGTGAGAGGCAGCCGAAGCCGGCGGTGGCGAGGGCGATTAGGGGGATGAGGAGGAGGTAGGAGAGCCAGCGGAGGGTTGGTGGGGGGTGTTTCGAGGGATGGGCTGGGGCGGTGGGGGGCTCTTCTGCGGAGAGGATGGGGAGGGGTGGGGGCGCGGGGGCGCTCCAGGTCTCAGAGTCGGGACCCTTCGGCAAGCTCAGGGCAGGCTCTGGGGCACTCGGGGACCTGGGGACCGGGGTGGTTGGGGCGTGCGGGGCCTCGGGTTCCTGGCTCATGGGTGTTGCACCGGGTGGGCGGATTGTGGGTGGGAGCTGCCGCGGTGGCCGGCGGGTTGGGCGGGGGGTGGATCTCCGGGCGGAAGGGGGTGGATGGCGTGGGCGGGGGGGAGGTTTCGGGGTCCTTCGCTGCGCTCAGGATGACGGCAAAAGCGGGGGAGGCGGGCGAGGGAGCGGGTTGAGGCAAGCCGCTTTGGAGAGGCGCTTCTCGCGAGGTGTGCCGGTTGAAGAGGACTGCAGATTTCCTTCGGGGAGGACGACCGGGTGGGTACGGGCAACGGCAACGGCGAGAAGCAGATCCCCTGCGGGGATGACGACCAGAAAGGCAAGGGCAACGGCAACGGCGAATGCGGGGATCCTTCACTGCGTTCAGGATGACGATGTCGAGCGGGAGATGGTTGAGGCGAGGGTGGCTGGGGGTGGAGCCGGCGATGGCTCATGACTGCACCTGATCGTGCGGGAGTGCGGCGTCTTGCCGGAGTGCGGCGGAGATTTGTTCGGCGAGGAGGAGGCGGCGGATTTCGCCGACGAGGTAGACGGAGCCGGTGGCGAGGATGAGGCCGTGGGGCGGGGTGACGGTGCGGGCCTGGGCGAGTGCGGCGGCGGGGTGAGGGGCGGCGTGGGCGGGGATGTCGAGGGCGTGGGCGGCGGCGAGGAGGTCGTCGAGAGAGGCGGCGCGGGGGTTGTCGAGGGGGGCGAGGAGGATGTGGTCGTGCTTGCGCGCGGGGTCGCCGCCGGGAGAGGAGTCGAAGAGGGGAAGGAGGATCTGGGCGATCTCGCGGAGGTCCTTGTCGCGGAGGCAGCTGAAGATCAGGGTGCGGGGCTGGGCGTCGGGGAGCTGGGCGATGGCGGCGCGGAGGGTCCAGGCTCCGGCGGGGTTGTGGGCGACGTCGAGGAGGATGCCGGGGGCGTTGCGCTGGGGGAAGAATTCGAGGCGGCCGGGCCATTTTGTGTTGCGGATGCCCGCTTCAATGGCGGGGTTTGCAATGTTGTAACTGATCTGGTTGCTTATTGTGTGGGATGTGTAGCTGTGGGGGTTACGTAATTCCGCGGCGGCGGCGATGGCGAGGGCGAGGTTGCGCTGCTGGTGGTGGCCCGGGAGGGGGGAGTCGACTTCGAGGGGTTGGTTGTCGAGGGTGAGGGTGTAGCGGTTGCGGGGGAGGGCGGTGGCAGGGACCCACCCATCAGAATCGATGGATGGGGCACCCGGAGATTTGTGTGCGGGGGGAACCCAAGTCTCAGAGTCGAGACCCTTCGGCAGGCTCAGGGCAGGCTCTGGGGCACCCGAAGATGTAGGCGCCTTTGGGGGTGTTCGCGGTGTAGGGACCCACGCATCAGAATCGATGGATGGGGCACCCGGAGACGCGGGCGTGACGGCAGGTGGTGGCGGAACCCACACGCCAGAATCGGCGTATGGGGCACCCGGAGATGGGATGGGGCGGGAAGAGGGTGGGGAGGGATGGGAGGGGCGCGGGGGGAGGTGGGGGACGAACTCGGCGGCGCTGATGGCGTGGAGGTGGAGGGTGGCGGCGGCTTCGCCGATGGCCTGGTTGGCTTCGGGGTGCTGGGGGAGGGTGATGAGGGTGCCGTGGTCGCGGAGGATGCCGGCCTTTTCGCGGGTGATCTCGGCGAGGGTGTGGCCGAGGTAGTCCTGGTGGTCGAGGGCGATGTCGGTGAGGATGGAGAGCAAGGGGTGGACGATGTTGGTGGCGTCGAGGCGGCCTCCGAGGCCTACTTCTAGGATGGCGATGTCTACGGGGGCTGCGGGCGGGGCGGGGGCTTCGGCGCGGCGGCCGGCGAAGTAGCAGAAGGCGAGGGCGGTGAGGATCTCGAAGAAGCTGGGCGGGTGGGGGAGGGCGCCCTGGGCGAGGAGGCGGCGGGCGGCTTCGTCGACCTCGAAGTAGAGGCGGGCGAAGTCTTCATCGGGGATGGGAACGCCGTCAATCTGGATGCGCTCGTTGACGCGGATGAGGTGGGGCGAGGTGTAGAGGGCGGTGCGGTAGCCGGCAGAGGTGAGGATGCCGGCGAGGGAGGCGGCGGTGGAGCCTTTGCCGTTGGTGCCGGCGATGAGGACGGAGGGGAAGGCGGTGTGGGGGTTGCCGAGGGCTGCGGAGAGGGCGCGCATGTGGGCGAGGTCGAACTTGCGGCGGGGCGCGTTGGGGGTGGCGGGGGCGAGTTCGTGGCCGATGGCGTAGAGGTGGTCGACCGCGGCGGTGTACGACATATGAAGACATTCTAGAGCGTTGTCGTGGCGGATGGGCTGGTTCCGCTTAAGGGCAAAGGCTTACAGGGATAAGAGGGAACAAAGGATAAGTGCGGATTTGGGTTCGGGAGTCAGACGTGATGTTGCAGATCCGGTTTGATCCTTCTTTCCTCTTTGCCCGTGGTAGGCGTCTAGCTGGGAGAGCTCTGATGAACTTGGGATAGTTGCTTTCGCAGTGGGTGTGGATGCTCAGAATCTAAGAGGATCGGTAGAAAAGCTGTTGTAGGTATGGACTGTGTGAAGTTTATCGGGGTCCTTCCCCTTTCCCCTTCGCGATGCTCAGGGTCGGGGGTCGAGATGACAGCAAGAACGGAGAACAGCCACTTAATCAGAGATTCCTAAGTGGGGATTTGGAGTGAGACCCAAATGTTGAAAGCGCAAAATCCGGTCTGGGCCTTCTTTCCTCTTTGTTTGTGGTAGGCATCTCGGTTGGGCGGTTCGCCGGAGCTGCTCGGTGCGGCTAAGTGTATGCAATATCAGTGCCAACTGTGGGATGTGGGACTACCACCGAATACACCGAGGTAACACGAAGGTGGGATATCGAAGTTGGTGCGGGCGGACGATAGTGGGGGAGCAACAGAAGGAACATGCAAGATTTTGCACACCCAATCTGCCCGGTTCACCCTTGCATGAGATGTGTATCCCTCACAAGGAAAAAGGAGACGTTTATGCATATTGCCTTAGCAGTAGCGTTTGGCTCGGTCGCGGTCGCCCCGTTTGTCGGGCGGTGGCGGGCAAATGTCTGGCTGAAGAAGAACATGCCAGCGGAGAGGACGGCCGGGGCAAGCGTCCCGGAGATCGCCTAAGCGAAGCAAGCACCACCCACGGGTTTTGAAGCACAAGGTTCCTCCGATTGTGTTACCTGGGACCGCTGCCGGGCTGGCAGCGGTCCATCTTTTTTGGGGGGATGCTTGGGAGGAGAAGGAGCAAGGGGGGATTTTTCAGGCTTTACCATGGGACGAGCCGAGGAAGGAAGCGAGCGATGTGTCCAATCAGCCGACGCCCGTCTTTGTCGCGGAGAATCACGGCGAGCGAGTTTGCGGCGTGGTATTAGCTCAAGACGGAGCTGGTGAGTTTGTGCGGGAAGCTTGGTCTGGCGCGGTCGGGCTCGAAACTGGAGCTGGAGGGCAGGATTCGGGCGCATCTGGCGGGCGGCGTGACGGATGCCGACGTGCCGGAGAGGAGGGCGACGCGACGCAGGACGGGCAAGATGCCGGAGGGGTTCGAGCTGACGACGGTGATCGGACCGGGGTGGAGATGCAGTCCTGCGCTCGGCGCGTATTTGCGAGAGGTGTGCGGGAAGGGGTTCCACTTCAACGCGGCGATGCGGGAGTTGATTCACACGGGAGAGGGAAGGACACTGGCCGATGCGGCGATTTGTTATCACGCGAGCGTGAGGCTGGGGCTGGGCAGGCGGGCGATTCCGCGACAACTGGAGTTCAACCGGCATTTTCGCGACTACTTTGCGGCTCATCCCGGGGCGCGGCGGGAGGAGGCGATCGCGGCCTGGTGGGCGAGGCGTGCGACGCGGGACGGGACGCGTTCGGACGGATGAGCGGGCGGGTGGTGCAGAGCAAGGCTCGGGAAGCTTTCGCTCCGTTGCTTCGCGTTTGCTGACTGGCCTACGATTTGGCTGGACGAACTTGGGTGAGAGATAAGGGTGAAGGGCGCAGTGCGGGGTTTCTCCGCTCCGCCGCGCGCGGCTTCGGTCGAAATGACGATTGGTGCGGGGTGTGGTCTGTTGGTTGAAGACTGATGCGGGCTGCTTGGCCAGTTTTCCTTTAGGGATACACCGGTGCGGCGTTGAGAAAAATGCGGGGGTTCTTCGCTTCGCTCAGAATGACGCGCTGGTTTGGTGTACACCCTCTGGAGAACCGCTCTAGGGCGAATGCGGTGCTCGGCATCAGGAGGTGGGCTTGAAGGGGCTGGATTGTATGGGCGTGTGAGGGTTGTCGGGGTCCTTCCCCTTCCCCTTCGCTTCGCTCAGGGTCGAGGGTCAGAATGACAGCAAGAACTGGGAAACAGGCTGGTTGGGTTCACTCGCGTTCAGGATGACAGCAAGAACGGGGAAACTGGTGCTTAGGGCGGGGTGGGTGCTGCGCGTGGGGCGCACAGCACCTGGAGTGCAGCGGGTGGTCGCGAGGCGCGCTATGGCTGGGCGGCGGCGAGGACCTGGGGGGTGGATTTGGCGAGGAGGTCTTCGGCGGAGATTTTGCCCTGGCTGACTCCGGCGGTGGGCAACGGCAACGGCAAGGGCAAGGGCAAGGGCAAGGGCAACAGCGCAAAGGCAAAGGCATTGACAAAGCATAACCATTTGGCTATGGTTTTCGCATGAAGCAGGCCCGTGCGCATTTCGTGTTCCGTGCTCTTGCCGACCCGACCCGCAGAGCGATCTTCGAGGAGTTGAGCCGGCGGGGCGAACAGACGGTTCACGCATTGACGCTGTATGCGGGCGTGTCGCAGCCTGCGGTCTCCAAGCACTTGACCGTGCTGAAGCGGGCGAAGCTGGTACGGCATCGCCGCTCGGGACGCGAGAGTCACTATCGCGCGTGGCCCGGTGCGCTGGCTCCGATGGCGGACTGGCTGAATCTCTACGGCCGGTTCTGGCGGGAGCGGTTCGACCGTCTGGAGGCGGTGCTGGAAAGGATGGAGCCATGAACCAGGCGATGGAGAATACGGGCACGCTTGTGATCGAGCGGATCGTGCGCCATCCGCCTGAAAAGGTGTGGCGCGCGCTCACCGAGAACCGGCTGCTGGCGCAATGGCTGATGAATAATGACTTCGAGCCGGTAGCCGGGCGGCGGTTCCAATTCAAGGCCGAACCCATGCCGAGCTGGAACGGCGTGATCGACTGCGAGGTGCTGATCGTCGAGCCTCTGAAACAGCTTTCCTACAGCTGGCGAGCTTTGGGGCTTGACTCGGTTGTGCTCTGGACGCTGACTGCGGCAGAGGGCGGGACCCGCGTTCGCATGGAGCAGTCCGGCTTCGGTCCCGGCCAGCAGGCGGCGTATCGGGGGGCAAGTTACGGCTGGCAGAGATTCATCGACGGGCTGGAGCGTGTGATTGGGGGGTTGGAATGACCATGAAGGCAAAGAACGCTGCTTACTGGACCACGACCGTCGTTGTCGCGTTTTTTATCGGGAGCGGAGGTGTCGCCCAGATGGCTCAGTTTCACGGCAACCCTCAGGGCGTGGTACCCATCCTCGGGTACCCCATGTATTTCTTTGCGATTCTGGGATTCTGGAAGTTATGCGGGGCTATCGCTATCCTCTGGCCGCGTCTGCCTCGGCTCAAGGAATGGGCGTATGCCGGCATCTTCTTCGACCTGACCGGCGCGGCCGCGTCCTGCGCCGCGGTGGGCGGCTACGGCGCATACGGCTTTCATGTGATTGCTCCTCTGGTCCTTGCGGTTCTTACTGTCGCCTCGTGGGCATTTCGACCTGCAAGCCGTACCGTCGGTGTGCTCTTTTCTTCTTTTTCTTCGACAAATGGCCCGCCGGTTTGAGATTAGTGTTTGATCGAAGCTGAAGGTGCGGAGAGAAAGATGCGAAGGCGCGAAGTCGCCACCCGTACCCGGCACCTGTACCCGGCACCCGTACCCGCTACCCGTACCCGCTACCCGTACCCGCTACCTGTACCCGGCACCTGTACCCGCCACCTGTACCCGAAGTTTTTGTTGAGGGTTGAGCTGAGGTGCGTCAAGGCCGGGGGTTATTTGGCGTGGGCGGGGACGAGGAGGATGTGCTGGGCGGGGGGGTTGGAGCGGGAGGAGTGGGAGAGGACGGCGGCGCGGGAGAACTGGGGCCCGGAGAGCCAGGTGGGGAGGCGGAAGAGGTCGGCGGGGTGGGCCGCTGGGGTGGGGTCGCCGCCTTGCTCGGGGGCGTGGTGGTCGCGGAGCTCGCCGAGGACGATGTTGCGCATGGTGGCGCGTTCGGCGGGGGAGGCGAGCTCCCAGTAGAGGCGGAATCCCTGGTGGCAGACGGTACAGTGGAGATCCTGGCGGAAGTCGGATTTTTTGAGTAGTACCTGCATGGCTTGGCGTCCTCGTTGAGCCAGACCGGCGCCGGCGGTCGTGCTGCCAGGCGCCGAAGGTCCGGCGAAGCTCACAGTATGCCGAAGCGGGGGTGGGGCCAATCACACGTTCGAGGGAGACGAAAGACAGGGGAGAGGGGAGAGAAGGCGAGTAGCAGTAGCTAGAGCATCTGCAGTGAGAGTAGACGGTGTGAGAAAGAGTCGTGGCTCCCACCCTTTGCGCAAAGGACGCGCAAAGGATGGGGCACCCGAAGTTTTGTTTAGGCTTGACGTGGAAACGCGATAACAGCAGATCCTCTTGCGGGGATGACAACCAGGGAGGCAAGGGCAAAGGCTAACAGCAGATCCCCTGCGGGGATGACAACTAGAAAGGCAAAGGCAAGTGCCGGGAGCAGAACTCCCTGTTTCTGGTTTTCTACTCCTTACTCCCTACTCCCTGCCTTCTCTACCCTCTCCCCTCCCCTACTCCCTACCTTTTCGAGGTGGACGAGGAGGCGGCCATTGCTTAAGGTGGTTTCGCCAGTGGTGGTGAAGTGTTCGGCGAAGGCTTGGCGGAAGGCGGCTTCGGTGATGTGGGTGTAGAAGGCGTCGCGGCCGCGGAGGAGCTCCTGGAACTTGGGGTCGGCGGGGGGGATCCACTCGAGGATGAGGTGGCGGGTGGTGAGGGCGGCCGCGAGGGCGGCGATGCGGGGGAGCGGGATCTGGTTGCGGAGCAGGAGGTGGTGGAGGACGGCGAGCATGAGGACAGCGTCGAAGTGGCCGTGGCAGCGGGCGAGGAAGGCGGCGGACTCGCGGTTTTCCCAGCCGATGGCGGGGGTGGGCTGGGCGAGGTCGATGCAGAGGGGGAGGATGTTGCGGGTGGTGGGTTGGCCATTGGGGGCGAGAGAGGCGGCGAGGCGGTCGACGGCCTGGAGGTCGGTGTCGATGGAGACGACCTCGGCTCCGTAGTTGGCGGCGAGGTTGGAGTAGACGCCGGTGTTGGCGCCGATGTCGAGGATGCGCAGGGGGCGGGGCGTGGGGGGAACCCACCCATCAGAGTCGATGGATGGGGCACCCGGAGTTTTGGTTTCTGTGTGATGTGGGGGTGGGATGGCTTGGGCGGGGTGCTGGGTTTGGATTTGGGTTTGGGCGGTGGCGAGGGCGCGGGCGACGAAGCTGCGCTTGCGGTCGTGGTCGGTGTCGCTGTAGTGGGTGGCGGTCTCGGCGTAGTGGGACCAGGTGGAGGCGTGGTGCTTGGGGGTGACGGCGCGCATGCGGGCTTCGAGGGAGGTGAGGGTTTTGCCGAGGATGTGGCGGGCGAGGGCGGGGTCTTTGACGGTGCGTGCGGCTGAGCCGAGGCTGGGATGGGCGGTGGAGCTTCCGGGCTGGGCGGATTGGGCGGTGGGGCTTCCGGGCTGGGCCGATCGGGCGGTGGATTTTTTGTTTCCGGCGAGGAGGGTGGGCAGGGTGACGGCGGAGAGGGCGGGCTGGCGGAGGCGCTGGGGCCAGGAGAGGGCGGCGTAGATCTCTTCGGGCTCGATGCCGTCGCGGCGGGTCATGGCAGAGGCGAGAGGCCAGCCGAGGCGTTGGTGGGCGAGCATGGGGAGGAGGAAGGTGCGGACGAACTGGGCGTAGGGGAGCCAGAGGGGCTGGTGGGGGTCGGCGGGTTCGATGGAGAGGACGTCGACGAAGACGGCACGGCTGCCGCGGAAGAGGATGTTGAGCGGGGTGGCGTCTTTGAGGATGTAGCCGTGGGGGAGGAGGTCGCGGCAGAGGGAGAGGGTGAGGGTGGCGGCGGCGAGCCAGAGGGTGGGGGGCCACTCCCAGGGGAAGGACTGGAAGGGGATGCGGGGATGGCGGAGGAGGAGGGTTTCGCCTTCGCGGCGGGCGGGGAGGATCTCGCTGGGGATGAGGCGGCCTTCGCGGACGAGCTCGTGGGCGATGGGGAGGGCGAGGAAGTCGAGGATCTGCCGGTCGTAGGGGGGGCGGATGCTGCGGTAGACGGCGTCGGGGCGGAGCTCGACGGAGCCGGCGGGGTCGCGGAAGGTGGTGTGGGGGAAGGTGAGGACTTCGGCCATGTGCTTTCCAAGGATGCGGGAGCGGGGGGAGAAGTGCAAGGAGCAGGGTGTAAGGGGGTAGGGGTAGAAGACAAGGGCCAGGGGATCAGACGGCTCGCTGGGAGGGCTGGCCGCGGGCTGCGAAGAGGAGGAGGTTGCCGTCGGGGTCGCGGACGAGGAAGGTGCGGGCGCCCCAGGGTTCGGTCTGGAGGGTTTGGGCGAAGGGTACGCCGGCGGCCTGGAATTCGAGGAAGAGCGGGTCGGTGTCGTCGACGGGGATGGAGGCGGCGAGCAGGTGTTCCCGGTCGCGGAGATGGGTGTTGATGGCGGGTTGGTCGAGGCGGCGGAGATTCAAGCTGGCGGCGTCGCGGACGACCTGGGCGTAGAAGGGCGGGTTGCCGTAGGTGAAGGCAATCTGGAAGCCGAGCTTTTTGGTGTAGAAATCGCAGGCGGCGGCGAGGTCGGCGACGAAGAGCTGGGGTTCGGCGGCGAGGAGGGTGGCGTGGGGTTTGTTCATGGGTGTGGAGTCCTTTGCGAGTGATAGAGATTTTCGGCGGAGAGAAGAGGAAAAGCAAAGACGAAATGCGGGGTTTCTCCGCTTCGCCGCGCGATGATGCCGCGCGGCTTCGGTCGAAATGACGGGTTCTGGTTGATGGGTTTTGGGAAGCGCTCATCCAGGTGGACGGGGGGATCCTTTTCGAGGGTGACGATAAGGGCAAGGGCGAATAGCAGATCCCCTTTGGGGATGAGAACCAGAGAGGCAAGGGGGGCAAAGGCGAGGCAAGGGCAACGGCAAGGGCAACGGCAAGGGCAACAGCGATATTTAGTCGCTTCGGCTTCGCCTGCGCTCCGGCGTTACACCCCAGCGAGCAAAAGACGCGCTCGTTGGGGACCCCGTCTTCGGCAGAGTGGAGGCCGCTTGCGCGGCGTGGCTTTGACGCGGGGCTGAAGCCCCGCTCTAATCCCAAGGGCAAGGGCAAGGGCAAGGGCAAGGGCAAGGGCAAGGGCAAGGGCGAGTGCAGGGACAACGGCAGGGCAACGGCAGGGGCAACGCAGCGCAACGGCAACGCAGCGGCAACGGCAAGGGCGAACAGCAGACTGTCTTCGGGAATGACAATCAGAGGCAAAGATTAAGGCAACGGCAAGGGCGAACAGCAGATCCCCTTTGGGGGTGACAAGAAAAGCGAAAGCAAGGCGACGGCAAGGGCGAAGAGGTCTGTGGCGTTATGGCCGGAGAGTTCGATGATAGAGGTGATGGGTGGCGATGTAGTCGGAGACGGCGGGGGGGAGGAGGTCGGGGCAGGGGACTCCGGCTTCGAGGCGCTCGCGGAGGGTGGTGGCGGCGACGTCTTCTTCGATGCCGGCGAGGAGGTGGACGCGGGCTTGCTGGTGGGGGGTGAGGCCGAGGGGGTGGAGGGTGGCGTTGTCTGCGGGCTTGAGGGTGGCGTTGAGTCCGGGGAGGGGGAAGCCGGGGCGGCTGACGACGATCCATTCGGCGAGTTCGAGGAGGCGGTCGGGCTCGCGCCACTGGCGCATGTGGAGGAAGCTGTCGGCGCCGACGAGGTTGAATAGCTGGGCTGGGTCGCCGGTGTGCGGGGTGGACATGGCGGCGCGCAGGGTGGCGAGGGCGTCGACGGTGTAGTTGGGGGAGCCGTCGGCGTGGGGGGCGTCGAGGAGGGAGAGCACGAAGCGGGGGTCGGCGCGGCAGGCGAGGGCGACCATGGCGGCGCGGTCCGCAAAGAGGGAGGCGCTGTGTTTGGCTTTGAGTGGCTGGCGGCCGGCGGGGGCGAAGAGGACGCGGTCGAGGGCGAAGGCGTCGGCGGCGGCGGCGGCGATGGCGAGGTGGCCGCGGTGGGGGGGATCGAAGGTGCCGCCGAAGAGGGCTATGCGCATAGAGGCAGGGGGTAGGGGCTGCGGGCTAGGACTAAGGAGTAGGAACCTGCTGGTGTAGAGGTTGCCAGCCCGTTCGAAGGCCACAGCTCAAAATCGAGATATGGCGCCCAATGCATTTTCACATCTTCCCGTCCATTCGCAAACTGCTTTAGGGAAGCCCTGATTCATTGGTCGCGTTCGCTTGCGCGGCGACAAGAGGGAGTCCGGCGACTTGAGGCATGCGGCGGAATGCGGGAGATGGTTGTCATGGTTGCTCCGGCGGGGTAACTGCTGCGGAATGGAGTCTTCCGGCGGGAGCAAGCAAGACGAAATGCGGTGGTTTCTCCACTGCGCCGCGCGATGAGACCGCGCGGCTCCGGTCGAAATGCCGAGTTGTTCAGGGACGGTGCGGCGGCTTCGGTCGGTGACGGGCCGCGACGGAAGCTTAATCAGAGCTTCCTTACTTAAGAGAGCCTCTGATTATGCCGGAGGT
This sequence comes from Edaphobacter sp., assembly GCA_965277545.1. Lineage (GTDB taxonomy): Bacteria > Acidobacteriota > Terriglobia > Terriglobales > Acidobacteriaceae > Edaphobacter. The sequence goes on along the minus strand of OZ255826.1, from coordinate 1,300,330 downwards.
AGCTGGTTGCGTGCCGGGTTGGAGGCTAAGTGTTCGGCACTAGAGGTAGAAAGTTGCTGCAGGTATGGGCTGTGGGAAGGGTATGGGGATCCTTCGCTCCGCTCAGGATGACAGCAAGAACTGGTGTGGGCTGTGGGAAGGTGTCGGGATACTTCCCCCTTTTCTTCGCGCTGCTCGACGGTCAGGATGACAGCAAGAACCTGGAGCAGGACTGATCCAAAATTCTCGGCTTCGCGTGGAAGTCTGGAGGTTTTCTATTCCCTATTCCCTACACCCTGCTTTTACGGCAGGTGGAAGACGAAGCCCATGCTGGCGGAGCGGATGGGATAGTTGTGGCTGTAGGCGCCGAAGGGGTCGAGGCCGCCGTAGCCGAGCTCGGCGATGCGGTAGTCGAGGATGGGCAGGATTTTGATGTCGAGGCCGAGGAGGCCCTGGTACTGGAAGTTGTTGTTGAGCACGGTGCTGTTGCCGACGATGCCGTTGGCGTTGACGCCGCCGCCGCCGTAGAGCAGGCCGTAGTCGGAGCGGCCGAGGCCGGCGAGGCCTTCGACGTAGGGTTTGAGCGGGGCGAACCTGGTGTGGAAGACGAAGCGGACGCCGCCGAGGACAGAGTCGAGCCGGGTGCCGCCGCCATTGTAGTTGACGTAGGCTCCGCGCCTGGTGGTGAGGATGCTGCCGCGGAGGTCGGCGCCGAGGGTGACGGGGCCGAGTTTCTTGAAGTCGTAGTAGATGCCTCCGGTGCCGCCGAGGGGGTCGACGGTGTCGGTGCGGGCGCTGGTGATGTTGGGGGTGGGCTGGGGGGAGGAGGCGATGCCGCCGAGACGGTTGACGGTGAACTCGCCGTAGACGCCGGTCTGCGCTTGGGCGGGAGAAGAGAGGAGGACGATGGCGGCCAGGATGGCGAGCAGAACTGCGTTGCGGAGACTCATGTGCGGTTAGTTTACTAGGGAAGTTTGGATTTAGCCGATGGGGGGATGGGGGGACGGCCCTTACTCGCTGGTGGATTGGGTGAGTTGCCGATGTGGCTCGGCCTCGCGCGGGGCCGAAGCGAAACGAAGGCGTGAATCCCGCCGCGGTTTTTGCAGCCTTCGCCTGCCGATGGCATCCAAACCGCCATGGAACTTCACACCGTCCGCCGCGGCTCCGGCAAACCTCTTCTCCTCGTCCACGGCATCGGCGGAAGCTGGCGCTCGTGGGACCTTGTCCTGCCCAAGCTTGCCCAGGGCGATCGCGAGGTGATCGCCGTCGACCTGCCTGGCCACGGCGCCACGCCGCCGCTCGATGGGGAAGCGTCCATCCGCAGCTTCGCCGACGCGCTCGCCGCTTACCTCATGGAGCACAGTCTGCTCGGCATCGACGCGGTCGGCAGCTCGATGGGCGCCCGCCTCGTGCTTGAGCTTGCCCGCCGCGGCGGCATCCTCGGCGCGGTCGTTGCTCTCGACCCCGGCGGCTTCTGGCAGGGCTGGGAGATTCCCGTCTTCTTCCACTCCATCTCGGGCTCCGTCCGGGTCGTCCGCGCGCTTGAGCCGATCCTGCCCGTGCTCACCGCGCTGCCGATCGGCCGCACCGCGCTGTTTGCGCAGTTCTCGCCGCAGCCCTGGGCGCTGCCCGCCCGGCTGGCCTACCGCGAGCTGCGCTCCTTGGCCGACTCTCCCTCCTTCGACGAGCTGCTCGACAACCTTGCCCACGGGGAAGCCCAGCAAGGCAGTCCTGAAGGCTCCATCGCCCACCCGCTCACCATCGGCTGGGGCGAGAACGACCTCGTCTGCCTTCCCCGGCAGGCCGACCGCGCGGTCGAGAAGTTTCCTGACGCGCAGCTCTTCTGGTTCCCCAACTGTGGCCACTTTCCGCAGTGGGACCGGCCGGAGCTCACCGCTCGCCTCATTCTTGCCGCGACCGCCGGGCGTCCGCTGCCCCAGGCCACCCGCCTGCCTGCTCCCCAGGGCGGCAACCGCACCCGCTGGGCGACCGCCGCTGCCCTGGCTGCTGTTACCGGGGTCGTCCTCTTTCTGCAATCCCGCAGATGACCCTCGCCGGAGATTAGGAGACTGCGCCCGATTGCTTTTGAGAGATTCTGATTAAGTCGTCTCGTTTCGAAGTTGCGAACAGATGGGCCGAACGAATTGAATTAACGCTACGGGCAGATGCGAAATGCAGGGAGATGATGATCATGTTAGCTCCGGCGCTGTTCCTTGCTGCGGCCCCCGAAGCTCTTGGTGCTGGGGAGCAAAGACGAAATGCGGGGATTTCTCCGCTCCACCAAGCGATGAGACCGCTCGGCTCCGGTCGAAATGACGATTGCTTGGGAACAGTCCTTCGGTTGCAATAAATCAGAGGTTCCCTGAGCGTACTTACTGGACCGCGCTATCTGACTCGAGGCCGCGCACCTTCAGCATCGGTTCCACGCTGGGTTTGGCTCCGAGCCAGCGCTCGTACATGCTTTCGAGGTCCTCGGTGTTGCCTTTCGAGAGCACCATCCGGCGGAAGCGGTCGCCGTTGGCGCGCGTCAGGCCGCCGTGGTCCTTGAACCACTGGTAGGCGTCGTCGTCCAGCATCTCGCTCCACGCATAGGCGTAGTACCCGGCGGCATAGCCATTGGCCCAGATATGCAGAAAGTAGCTCGACCGGTACCGCGGCGGCACGGTCTTGAGCGCGATGGCCTTGCGCTCGAGCGCGGCTTTTTCGAACGCGTCCACGTCCTGTAACGGCGCATCGGGGGAGAGCGTGTGCCATTGCATATCGAGCTCGGCCGCCGCCAATGCCTCGGTCAGCTTGTACCCTTGATTGAACGTCGCGGCCTTTTTGATCTTCGCAAACAACGCCTCCGGCATCGGCTCGCCGGTCCTGTCGTGGACGGCGTAGTGGTGGAACACCTGCGGATCGGTCGCCCAGTGTTCGTTGAACTGCGAGGGAAACTCGACGAAATCGCGCGCGGTGTTCGGCCCGGACAGACTCGGATAGTTCGTGTTCGCGAAGATGCCATGCAGGCCGTGGCCGAACTCGTGGAACATCGTCGTGACGTCCTCGAAGGTGATCAGCTCGGGCTGGCCGGGCGCGGGCTTCGAGAAGTTCGCCACGTTGTAGATCACCGGCAGCGTCCCCAGGAGCTTCGACTGGTTTACAAACTCGCTCATCCACGCGCCGCCGTCCTTGTTGTCGCGCTTCCAATAGTCGAAGTAGAGCAGCGCCAGCGGCTTGCCGTCGCCGTCGAAGCACTCGAACGTGCGCACATCGGGGTGGTACACGGGGAGGTCGTGGCGCTCCTTGAAGGTGATGCCGTACAGCTGGTTGGCCGCATAAAATACGCCCTGCTCGAGCACGCGATGAATCTCGAAGTAGGGCTTCAGGTCCGCGTCGTTGAGGTCATACTTCGCCTTGCGCACCTGCTCGGAGTAGAAGTTCCAGTCCCACGGCTCAAGCGGAAATCCGCCGTGCTGGCTGTCGATCAGGCCCTGGATCTCCTGGCCTTCGCCGCGCGCCTTCGCGGTCGCCGCGGGCACGAGCGCATCCATGAACTTCAGCGCGGCCTCGGGCGTCTTCGACATCTGATCGGTCAGCGCCCAGGATGCGTAGTTCGGGAATCCGAGCAGCTTGGCCTTTTGCGCGCGCACCTGCGCCAGCCGGGCGATGGTGGCGCGGGTGTCGTTGTCGCCGCCGCGCTCGGCCCGCGTCCAGGAGTCCTCAAAGAGCGCCTGCCGCGCCGCGCGATCGGTCATCTGCGTCAGGGCCGGCTGCTGCGTCGTATTCTGCAGCGGAATCACATAGCCCGCGGCTTTGCGATCCTTCGCGGCCAGACTTGCCGCATCGATCTGCGCCTCGCTCAAGCCCGCAAGCTTGGTCTTGTCCGGAGTGGCGTAGGCCGCTGCTTTGGCCGCCGCCAGCAGCTTGGTGGTGAACGCCGTCGAAAGCACCGACTCCTCTTCGTTCAGCTTTTTGAGCTGCGCTTTATCGGCCTCGCTTAGGCGTGCGCCGGCCTTCACGAACTGCAGATAGTCCCATTCGAGCAGCCGCATCGACTCGGGGTCCAGCCCCAGCGAGGCGCGCTTTTCGTGCAACTCGGAGAGCCGCGCAAACAGCTTCGGATTCAGGTTCATGTAATCGCTTTGGGCCGCCAGCCGGGGCGCCTCGACCTCCTGGACCTTCTGCAGCGCCGGGTTCGTGTTCGCCTGCGCGATTGCGCCGAAAACCAGCATCACGCGCTGCAGCAGCTGCCCGGAGCGCTCCATCGCCTCGACGGTGTTGGCAAAGGCAGGCGGCGCCGGATTGTTGGCGATGGCGTCGATCTCCTTGCGCTGCTCGGCCATGCCGGCCTCGATCGCCGGCTGATAGTCCGCGTCCTTGATCCGGTCGAAGGGGGGCGCCTGGAAGGGCAGCGTGCTCGCCTGATAAAAGGGGTTCGTCGGCCCGAAGCTTCCGTTGGTCTGCGCCTCAGCGCTCGTCGCTAACATGAACATGCCCATTCCTGTCGCCAGCGTCATGTAACTCATCCACCTCCGCATGCAAAAACCTCCGCCTCGCTATCATACCCATCCGATACTGCCGGACGAGTCTTGCGGTGGTTTGAGGGATAAGGACGGATCAGAGCGAGGGACGCTTTGCGGTTGCCTTGATCCTTTTGACCACCGTTATGCTTTGTTTTCCTGTAGGCAACAAAGTGCATGTTGTTACCATGGGCGGGATGCGGATAATCCGGAAGAGCAATCATGCGAACTTCATAAGTCAGAAGTAGTTGGTTGCGTGGTGGGTTTGGAGGCTAAGCATTGGAATCCCAGGTAGAAAGTTGCTGAAGGTGTGGGCGGTGTGAAGTGTATCGGGATCCTTCCCCTTCGCTTCACTCGAGGGTCAGGATGACAGCAAAGGCTCGGAGCAGCAGTTAGGATGACAGCAAAGGCACGGAGCAGGAGTTAATTCGCAGCAGCAGTTAGTCAGAGGCTATCTTGTGTGGTGAGTCTCAAGTTTGTCGCGGTGAAGCGGGGAAGAACGATCCCGGAGTTTTGTGGGTCACACGGGCGAAATGCGGGGATTCTTCCCCTTCGCTTCGCTCGAGTGTCAGAATGACACCGAGATACCGTAAGGGACGAACTTCAGACTCAGGACACTAGAAGAATGTCCCGCTGCGAGGCAACCCTGCGCGGTTACAGCCTGGAAACCGCCGTGGGCATCTAAATCTTCATGAAGTCTACGGCTCTCTCTGCTCATGCGTACCAGCTTACCCGCCTTGGGCTCGTCAACTGCTATCTTGTTCGCGAGTCCGACGGCTTCACGCTGATCGACACCACGATCGGCGGCTCCGGCAAGGACATTCTCGCCGCCGCCCGCGGCCTCGGCGCGCCGCTGCGGCGCATCCTGCTGACCCACGCCCACGTCGACCACGTCGGGTCGGTCGACGAGCTGTTCGAGCATGAGCCCTACCTGGAGCTCGCCGCCAGCCCGCGCAGCCTTCCTCTGTTGCGCAAGCCGCCGGACAAGTCTCTTGAGACCGGCGAACCGCGGGGCGAGATCAAAGGCGGCATTCCCGGGATCGACACCAGCGTCACCCATCTGATCCACGACGGCGAGCTCTACGGCTCGCTGCGCTGCATCGATACTCCCGGCCATATTCCCGGCCATCTCTCCTTCCTTGACGAGCGCGACGGCATCCTCTATGCCGGGGATGCGCTGATCTGCGTCGGCCAGCTCGCCGTGTCCGGCTTCGCCCCCTGGTACTTTCCCCTGCCTAACATTGCGACGTGGAACAAGTCCCTCGCCGTCGCCAGCGCAAGGAAGCTCCTCGACTTCCCTATTCAATCCGTCGCCAGCGGCCATGGCAGCCTCAAACCCGGCGGCATTCCTGCCCTGCGCGCCGCCATTGCGAAGGCCTCTCAATCCTGACCCCACTCAGCCCATCTATCCATTTATCCATCCATCTATCTATCCATCCATCTATCCATTCATGAAGTCCACTCCCGTCTCCGTCCATTCCTGTCAGCTCACTCGCATCGGGCTCATCCACTGCTATCTGGTCCGCGAAGGCGACGGATTGACCCTGATCGACACCAATCTCCCCGGCTCTGGTGACGATCTCCTCGCCGCGGCGGCGGCATTCGGCGAACCCATCCGCCGCATCCTGCTCACCCACGCGCATAAGGACCATATCGGCTCCGCCGACGAACTCGCCGCAAAGCTGCCCGCCGTGGAAGTGGTCGCCAGTGCCCGAAGTCTGCCTCTGCTCCGCATTCCACCCGACACGGCCCTTGAGCCCGGCGAACCAAAGGAAAAGATTAGAGGCAACGTCGTCGGTATGCGCACCACCCCTACCCACCTGCTCGCCGACGGCGAACGCTGCGGCTCGCTCCTCTGCATCGAAACGCCCGGACACATTCCCGGCCATCTCTGCTTCCTTGACCAACGCGACGGCACTCTCTACGCGGGCGACGCCCTCGGCAGCCTCAGCCGCCTCACTGTCAGCGGCTATCCTCCCTGGTTCTTCCCCAATGTAGGTACCTGGAGCAAATCCACGGCGATCGCCAGCGCAAAGAAGCTTCTATCCTTCCCCATCGATCGCTTCGCCTGCGGCCACGGTAAAGTAAACCCCGGCGGCCTTCCCGCCCTGCGCGCCGCGATCGCGAGGGCAGAGAATAGGGAGTAGAAGGACAGGGCAAGGGTGGAGAGGAGAGGAGGCCTTCGTTCCTGGCCGTCGTCCTGGGCGAGGAGCGAAGACTTCCGAAATACTTTGCGGCAGCGTTCCTTCAACACCTCGCACGCTCAAGGGCCAAAAGCTATGACTCGCACTCCAGCCGTGCTTCCTCCGTTGTGATCCTTCTTTCCTTTTTATCCGTGGCAGGCATTCTCTTCACTTCGTCACCCTGCCTGTCGAAGGCAGAGGCCTACCACGGACAGGAGGGAAAGAAGGATAACCAAGGATAGGGTCTGATGGTTGCTGGCCTGGAGTTTTGCGGGTCACACGGGCGAAATGCGGGGATTCTTCCCCTTCCCCTTCGCTCCGCTCAGGGTCGAGGGTCAGAATGACACCGAGATGCCATAAGGAACGAATTTCAGACTCAGGACACTAGTCCTCAGTCCCTAGTCTCTAGTCCCTGCTTCTTCTCCCCTCCCCTATACCCGCCTCACGGTCAGCACCGTAATGTCGTCGGCCTGGCCGAAGGATCGGGCTGCTTCCGCGATCTCGCGTGCGCCTTCCATGCTGATCCGTTGCGTTCGCTCGAACCCGAACAGCTCCCGGCCTCGCTCCGCCTCCACTACGCCGTCGGAGACAAACGTCAGCCTGTCGCCGCACTCGAGCCAGAACGCCCGTGTCGGGTAGTCCACCTCCGGGGTCAGGCCGAGCGGCAGCGCGCCCTCCAGCTCCACCTCCTGCCCGTTGAGGTACGGCGCGGGATTGGCCGCATTCGCCAGCATGGCCAGCCCATCGGCCCGCAGGGAGAGCACCGCGCAGGTGGCAAAGCCGTTATTCATCCTGCCGTGCACCCTGGCGTTCAGCACCTTCAGCAGCATCGCGGGATCGCTGGTATGGGCCGCCTCGGTCCGGATGGCTCCGACCAGAAGCGCCACCAGCATGGCCGCCGGCACGCCCTTGCCCGAAACGTCTCCGGTGACCAGCAGCAAGCCGCCGTCGGCTGTCTTCATCATCTGGTAGAAGTCTCCGCCCACCTCCGCCATCGGCAGGTACTCCACCTCGACGGTGATACCGGGAATGATGCCCACCGGCTCCGGAAGCATCACCTGCTGCACCGTCCGCGCGGCGGCCAGCTCGGCCTGGGTGCGCTCCCGCTCCCGGCTTACGCGGGTGTGCCGCACCAGCACGATGGCGAAGAACGCCAGATCAAGCAGGATATCGAGAATCGCCGCGTTCGAGATGGCCACCTCGCCGAGATGAAGCTTAGGCAGGATCTGCGGCGGCGCACCCGCTCCCGCAGCCGTATGGAGCAAGCCCAGCCGCCACGCGGCCTGCGCCAGCGGCGCGCTTCCGGCTCCCAGGAAGTAGAGCACCGCGAACGGCAGAATCACCTTCGCCTCCTGGTGGCCCGCCCGCCAATGGGGCAGCAGAACCGCCAGCGTGAACGCCACCAGCACCAGGGGCACCATTCCGTTGAGCGTCGTGAACAGGCCGGCATGGAGCAGCGGCGCCCAGAGTTCCGCGCCCAGGACCGCACTGAAAAAAAAGCCCAGCGCCACTACAACCAGCGCCGCCAGAAATCCGTCGAACAGCCTCGCCCATCGGCCCGGCCTGGTCTGCACGAAGCTGTAGATAAACTCGAGCGCAAAGCCCATGGCAAGGTAGGCCGCCGCGCTCGCCGCGAACTCGTCCCAGGGCAAGGGCAGACGTCCGAGCATCACGGCCAGCGTCAGGCCGCTCGCCACCACGGCAAACCCGTTCGCCAGGATCAACATCAGGTACTCGCGGCGATCCCGCTGGGCCAGCCACAAGCCCAGCATCCCGAAGGTCACCAGGCCGTCGAAGAGGGTGGTCAGCCAGAACTCGACGGTAGGAAAGATCTGTTGGCGATCCCGGGTGTAGTTCCAGATCACCCGCACGCGGTCGGCCGCGCCGAGAATCACCGAGCCTGGCCCGAGCCCCGGCCTCGGCTCGCCGGGAGCCGCCCAGAAGCGAATCGCCAGCGTGACCTCGCCGACCTCTGACGCCGCGTCCGGCAGCAGATACATACGCGGCTGACCAGCAAAGAGCTTAGGCCGCGGCGGCATCCGGCCCACCCCGCCGATCTTCTGGCCGTCGGCGTATCCCTCATAGCTCGAGAGGATCTCCGGCAGCGCCACCGCCAGCGACATACCTCCCGCGGGAAGCTTCACGTGTATGCGATACCACCCGAAGCCGTGAAACCCGCCGAAACCCTGCGCCGCCAGCGTTCGCTCCGAACTCACCCGCGCCCAGCCTGAGTCGTCGTATCCCGGCTCCGCCCACGCCGCATCATCGCCGGGATGAAACGCCCAGGGCCGGTGAAAGCTCACCACCCCGGCAGGATCTTTCAGCTCCGGCTGCGCATCCTGTTCCGCTGTCGATCCTGCGTCCCGGTCGGAACGCGTCACGCTGGCCGAAGCCTGGCCGCACGCACTCTGCTCCAGGCATACCCCCGCGGCAACAGCCAGCAGCAGACTCAGCAGCCATGTCGCAGAACGCCTCGTCATCGGGATGGCCAGATTCTCTCACGCCGCTGCTCGGGAGCATGGCTTGAAAGCTGCCGACGATGCCTTGCTAGCGGGGTGGATTGGAAACGGGGAAGATAGGGAGAAAGGGGTTAGGGAAGTTCTGATTAAGTCGGAAGTGCTTGGTTGCGGAGCCGATCTTGGGCTGAGCGTCGGGATATGGGTAGAAAGGTATGGAAGGTATGGGTTGAGGGAAGGGTATCGGGATTCTTCCCCTTCGCTTCGTTCGAGGGTAAGAATGACAGCAAGAACGCAAGGGTCAGGACGACGGCAAGAACGCGAGGGACGGGATGGCAGCAGAAACTCAAAGATGAGGATGACGGCAGGAACTGGGAGCCTGGGGTTTGGGAGCGGGGGCTGTGGAAAACTGCCTGTGGAAAATCTTGTCAAGGGGTACGGGGGAGAGAATTCTTTGTAAATGATTGAGGCGGAGGGAGTTGCGGGTCAAAAATGAGTTGGCGTAGTAGTTTTGGTCAAACTGGTATTCTGGAATAGTAGTAAAGAAATGACGGGAGAGCGCCTGCAGAGGCTGCTCTCCCGTTTTTCGTTGTGGGGGCTGGAAGGGTGGAGGAAGAACCAGGGGCGGGCTGGGGGTTGGGCGCCGGGGGCGAGCGTGCAGGGGCGGTGGAGGCGGGGGAAAAGAAGCCCCTGCCTCGGCCGCCTGCGCCGCGGAACTGCAGGAAGTTTGCGCGGAAGGAGCTGGCGCGGGCGCTGCCAAAGATCGTGGACGCGTTTGTGAAGGAGGCGGCGAAGGGGAGCGTGGCGCATGCGAGGCTGCTGACGAGCTGGAGCGGACTGGACAAGGAGCCGGCGGAGCCGGTGAAGGAGGATCGGGGCAAGAGCATGGCGGCGCTGCTGAACGAGCGGCTGGCGCAGGATCCGATGCTGCGGGCGAGGAGCCTGCCGCAGAAGAAGGACGGCGGCGGGCAAGCGGGCGAGTAGGGGAAGGCGCAGGCGGAGAGAAGTGGAGGAGGTGCGATGGGACATGCGGAGGGGCTCGATCGGCGAAGCGCCGGTTCGCTGGGCGTACAGGACGCGCGGCGGGCGGCGGCGGGGCTGGAGATGCGGGCGATGGCGGTGGAGTTTCCGGTGGTGCATGGGCATCCGAACCGGCTGCCGTTTGAAGGCGTGCTGACGCTGGTGGATGTGGCCAGCGATAAGGCGCCGAGCGGATCGCGGGGGCATCGGGTGGTGTTGACGCGGGAGGCCGCGGAGACGGCGCTGCCGAGCCTGCTGGGCATGGCGGTGGACTACAAAGCGGGGTGGGACGGGCACGATGCGCGGCAGAAGTGCGGCATCATTACCGCGGCCGAGATCGAAGGCCAGCGGCTGACGGTGGCAGGGTATCTGTTTGCGCGGGACTTTCCGGAGATGGAGGCGAAGATTCAGGGCGGGCAGGGCGAAGGCGCGATGGGGATGAGCTACGAGTTGGCGGATGCGCATGTGGCCGATATGCGGGCGCAGGTGTGGACGCTGACGCGGGCGACCTTTACCGGGGCGGCGATTCTGCTGCGCGAGAAGGCGGCTTACCGGAGCACGAGTTTCCGGGTGAAGCGGCCGGCGGCTGCGGCGCGGCGGGCGGTGGCGGCAAGGTGAGGGGGCGTGTTCGACTGCGGAATTTCGCGGTAAGCGCGGATAGAGTCTGGAGTCATGGATTGCATTGCGGGTTTTGGGCTGAGCCTCGGGAATACAGGAAGAAAGGTACGGAATGTGTGGGCGGTGTGAAGGGTCTCGGGATCCTTCGCTGCACTCAGGATGACAGCAAAAACTCGGAGCGGCAGTGAATCAGAGGTTCCTTGGCATCGGTTGGCGTCGATGAGTCGGATTTTTGACGGGGGCTTTCGGTTGGGTGTTGCCGGCTGAAGGGCTGTATGGATGTGGATGCTGGGCGCTGGGCAAATCAGGAGGGAGAGACGGATGAGTTTTTCGAGTTTGTTGAAGACGGTGGGGAAAGATTTCTCGAAGGGTTTGAAGTGGGCGGTGGAGTATGCGGTGCCGGCGGAGAAGCTGGTGGCGATTCTGTTTCCTGCGGCGGCTCCGGTGGCTGCGGGAATTGCGGACGCGACGTCTTTGATCCAGACCGCGGTGCTGCTGGTGGAGCAGAAGTATGCGGCTTCGGGGGTGCAGAGCGGCACGGGCGCGCAGAAGCTGTCGGAGGTGATGCTGCTGACCGAGCAGTCGGTGGCAGGGCTGCTGGGCAAGGCCGGCATCGCTGCGGATAGCGCGTACATCCAGAGCATCGTGACGGCGGTGGTGGGGATCTTGAATGCGCAGAGTGTGACGACGGCGGCAGCGGCTTAGGCCGGTCGGCGGCAACCCATGTCCCAAACGCGGGACATGGGGCACCCCGGACGGAATCGATCTTGGGGTGACCTGGATGCCGAAGGGGACGAACAGCAAATCCCCTCGGGGATGACAACAAGAAAAACTTTGGGGATGACCACAAGAAAAGCAGGCGCAACGGCGGGTAAAGCACGGTTGCGTTGGATTGAGCTGAGAGAGGCAGGAGAGCGATGGAGATGACCGAAGAGTTGGGAGTGACAGTGGAGCGTTTGGCTGCGGCTGCGGGTCTGCTGGAGCAGGCGGTGGAGAAGCTGGCGCAGCGGCAGAGCGACTTCGCGATGGATGCCGAGGCGTCGATCGGAAGGATTGTGGCGACGGTGGAAGGGCGGCGCGAGGCGGAGCTCGAAGAGAAGCTGGCTGCGGCTGAGGCGGAGATTTTGCAGCTCAAGGCGGCTGCCGCAGCTTCTGTGCCTGCTGCGGTTACCTATGGGCGGAAGACGCTTCCGGTGGGGATGGCGAGCCTGCTGGCCAAGCAGGGCGTCTCGGTGGATTCGATGGAGGCCGGGGCTTTGGATGCGGCGCTGGGGAATTTGAGCATCGAGCAGAGGATTGCGGTGAAGGCTCAGCTGATGCGGTCGGGGATGCTGGCTTAGGCGATCTTCGGTCAGGGAGTAGACGGTTGGGGAGAGTCGTGGTCTCCCACCCTTTGCGCAAATGACGCGCAAAGGATGGGAGACCCGCACCGGTAGTTTTGTCCTGGACTGCTTTCCCCTTCTCCAGAAGGTGTCTGAGAATCGGCGGAAGCTGAAGCAGCCAGGTGGAAACAAAGCGAGATGCGGGAGTTTCAACTGTCTTCAGATCAGATGAGGTTTGAGAACAGGGTGCGGGCCGCGGCTTGCGCTCTTTTTATTTTGAAAGGGAAACGATGAACGCGAAGTTTACCAGCATTCATGGCGCGGCCGACTACATTGGGCCGGGCGCGATTGAAGTTCCGATGTACCAGACCGAGATTCTGGACCTGGTGCGCCGCCGCGGCCTGTTTGGCCGGCGTATCAAGCAGGTTCCGGCGACCGGCCATCCTTCACGCTACTTTGAAGAGACGGCGATTCCTTCGCCTTCGGCTTCGGGCGGATTTGTGGACCCGCGCAACATCGTCGCTCCTCTGGTCAACCCGACACGGGTGGAGAACAGCGTGCCGTTGAAGGCGCTGGTGGCCCAGATCAACTACAACCTGTTCGACATGGAGCTGGGCCAGCAGCAGAGCCAGTTTGCCTATCTGCAGGCGAAGGACCTTGCCGACACCGTCGATGGCGTGCTGCGCACGCATGACGTTGCCTTGTGGAACGGCGCGGACACCAGCATGAGCTCGCCGACCAGTCCGCAGTACTTCGGCGCGGCCGGGCAGATCGCAGCCGGCGGCAATACGACGACGATCGGCGCGGGCCAGAGCATTGTGGACGGGTTGAAGTCGACGATTGCGCAGATGGTGGCCAACAGCTCGTTCGGCGTTCGTCCGACGGCGATCTATGCCAATCCGGTGCTGCTGGACCTGATCGACCGGGAGATGAAGACGGAGTTCAACGTGGTGCTGAGCACGCGCGAGGTGTCGGCCGGCTTTACGGTCAAGACGCTTTCGACACAGGCCGGCGATATACCGCTGATTCCTGAGTGGACACTCAGCTATACCGGCACGCCCGGTTCGGGCACGGCTGTGCTTCCGGCCTACATCGTGACCGAGGACTTGATCGAGTATCACTGGCTGAGCGATCCCAATCCGCGGATCTTCCAGCTTGGCCTGCCTGGCTCGCTGGCCTCGCAGTATGTGGTGGTCAAGTTCGGCGGCCTGGTGGTCAAGGGCGCAGGCTATGCGCACTATCAAGTGCTGGTCGACCGGTAAAAGCAGGGTTTAGGGAATAGGGTGTAGGGAGTAGAAAGCCAAGACAACAGGAATCGGTGCTAATTGTGCCGGTTCCTGTTGCTTTTTGTTTGAGAGGAGAGTGCGATGGGGTATTTGGCGCCGGCGGAGTATGTGCAGTATGGATTGACGGCCGAGACGACCGATGACTGGGTGACGATGGCTTCGGCGCTGGTCGAGACGCACTGCCGGAGGCCGAGCCTGCTGGTGACCGAGTATGTGGAGCGGATGCGGCTGACGTCGGGCTCGCAGGCGGTGCGGCTGAGCTATCGTCCGCTGGCGGCGGCTGCGGGCGCGGCGTCAGCGCTGGCAGGGGTGCGGGTGCGGTATACGCGGCCGCGGCGGGGCGAGATGGTGGATGCGTTTCGCGAGCAGGTGGTGTGGGCCTTTGGGTTGCCGGGGACGTGGACGGCACTCGATCCGGCGATGGTGGATGTGAACCAGACGATCGGCGAGTTGACGTTTCCGGTGAACTTCTTCGGGTTGGACTACAACGAGGTGGAGGTGACGTATACCTCGGGGCTGGCGGTGATTCCTGATGCGGTGAAGGTGGCGTGCGTGCAGATTGTGAAGAATGCGCAGGCGACGCCGTCGGTGAATGTGAAGCAGAGCAAGATGGACACGATGTGGATGAGCTACTTCGGGAGCTCGTTGATCGATCCGCAGGTGCAGATGCTGCTGAAGCCGTATGTGGCGGAGAGGCTGGGGTGAGTGCGATGGGAGAGCTATGCGATGCGGCGGTCTTCGCGGCGCGGACGGCGGATGTGCTGCTGCGGGCGACAGGCGGGCGGACGGTGCTGCTGCGGATGCCGGCTCCGGCGGGCGCGGGAGATACGACGGAACAGCTTGGGCTGGCGGTGCCGGTGTTTCAGGATGCGGTGCTTGGACCGGTGGTGTTTCGCAAGGCGCGGAGCACAGGGGCGCAGGGTGGGGCGGCGAGATGGGAGCTGCTGGTGTCGGCTACGGCGGTGGAGGCGGTGCTGGGGTCGACCGGCAATGCAGCGGCGAGTGTTTTGTTTCAGACGGCGTATGGCGTGCTGATCGATGATGTGCTGATGGAGATTGTTTCGGCGACGCACTCGGAGGTGGGCGGGGCGGCTTATCTTTACCGGCTGGTGGTGCGTGCTCCGCTGGCGGTGGTGATTTAGACGAGGAAACCAGGGCTGGCCGGGGAGAGGTATGCACTCCCACCCATCGCAGAAGCGCGATGGATGGGGCACCCGGTCGGTGTTGGCGAGGCGGAGTCGTGCATTCCCACCCATCGCAGAAGCGCGATGGATGGGGCATCCGGTCGGTGTTGGCGAGGCGGAGTCGTGTATTCCCACCATCGCAAGGGCGCGATCGGATGAGGCACCCGGTCGGTGTGGCGCGGGCGGCGTGAAGAAGATACCGGAGAGGTTACATATTTATGCAGAATGCCAGAGATACGTTTTATGTGACGCTGCGGGACAGGCTGGCCGCGGTGAATCCGGCGCGCACGTTGGTGCTGCGGGGGGTGGTGCGGCCTGGGGTGCTGGTGGCGGAGAATGAGCTGGTCTCGGCGGAGCTGCCGTTGAACGTGTTCTGTCTGCACTGGACCACGCTGAGCGTGGATGTGCTGGGGGCGCTGCCGCTGGCGACGATGGGATGCACGATCACGTATGCGACCGATGGCAGCCTGGGCAATGGAGGCATGGACCGCGGGCGGCTGCTGGCGGCGATGGATGCCGAGTTGGTGACGGCGGTGAGCATGGCTCCGCAGAATGCGTTGAAGATGAATTACGCGGGAAGCTCAGGCGCGGCTCCGGCGGCGATGGGGACGAATGTGTTCTGGGGGGATACGGTGTTTGCTCCGCTGACGGTTACAGAGGAGCGGCTGGAGCGGGTGGCGACGGTTGCGGTGTACAGCTACCAGGAAGCGGGTGAGCTGTGAGCGGGACGATTACAGGAGTTGGGTTGGTGGGGGCGGTAGCTCCGGTGGCGCGGCGGGTGCGGGCATATTTCGCGCCGGTCGACCGCGGGGCGGGGGCGCCGACGGTGTTCGATCCAGCGCAGATGGGGGCGTTTGCGCTGGACGCACCGCCGGCTCCGTGGGTGGATCTGGGGTGGTGCTCGAAGTTTGCGCGCAAGAGCGGGGCCGGACCAAAGAGCGGGTTGGTGGGGCTGACGACGGGCGCGCCGGCGATGGTGCAGAGCCAGGTGCGGACGCTGGTTGAGGCAACGGTGGGGCTTGAGTTCGAGAGCTGGGGCAAGCTGCAGCTGGCGCTGGCGGCGGGCTCGCAGCAGATGAACCTGCTCGAGACGGCGGCGGGTTCGGCGGCGAATGGAAGCGGCGGCGTGGCGGGGGCGCCGGTTCCGGTGGGCGCGGGATCGACGGCGACGACGTTGCATGTGGGGGCGGCGGCGGCGCAGTTTGCGGTTGGCGCGCTGGTGGCGGTGGACGAAGACTATGTGGCGCAGACTGGCTTTGTGGGGAGCGGCGTCAGCGCGGCGTATGTCAGCTCGCCGGCGGCGGTGAACAACGACGTCAATTACATTCGGCGGGTTACGTTGAACGTGGGGCGGGTGGTGGCGATTGCGGGCGGGGTGTTGCAGCTGGGGGCGCCGCTGCCGGCGGGGGCTCCGCCTTCGGGGATGCAGGTGAGCCCGCTGGTTGGGTTTGTGGACCGGGAGGGCGGAGGATTTTTTCAGGAGTGGTCGGGGCTGTTTGTGATGGACGGCGAGCAGGGAGATCGTGTGATGTATCACTATCCGCGGCTGCAGGCGATGCAGGGTTCGGCCGAGGCGGTGGAGGTGCTGGCGGGGCCGCTCGAGCGGGTGAAGCTGGCGGGGGCGTTTCGCGCGCTGCCGGTGAAGGATGGGAATGATGGGGAGATGGTGTTGTGCTTCCGGAGTTATCTGCCTGGGGCGATGCGGGCGGTTTGAGGAGGGCATTTGCGATAAGCGCGTCATCCTGTGCCGGCGGGCTGGGCGATTGTATACATCCCACCCATCGCAGAAGCGCGATGGATGGGGCACCCCGGATTCTGAGATCAACGGTGAGTGCATACGGGGAATAGCAACAGCAGATCCCCTTCGGGGATGACAACAAGAAAAGCAAGGGCAAGTGCAAGAGCAAAAGTAAGAGCAAGAGCAAGAGCAAAAGCGAGAGCTAGAGCTAAGTGGCGGCTGGGGCAGGGCGGAATGGGGTTCAGGAGAATGACGATGCATTGGAAAGCGAAGGGATGGACGTTGATCGGCCTGCTGTTGCTGGCGGTTCCAGCGGTGGTGACGGGGAATGTGGAGGCTGCGATGGCGCAGACAGGCGCACCCGCCGCAATTGCAGCCACGCAGGTTACAGATACGGTGTATCGCGCGGACGGCACGCTGGCGGGAGGCACGGTGATCGTCAGCTGGGGTGCGTTTACGACGGCGCTGGGGCAGTCGGTGCCGAGCGGCACGACCTCGGCTACGATTGGGCCGAATGGCGCGCTGAGCGTGGCGCTGATTCCGAATGCGGGTTCGACGCCGATGGGCACGTACTATACGGCGGTGTATCACCTCGACGATGGAACGGTGAGCCGGGAGTTCTGGGTGGTTCCGGCGAGCCAGACGGCGGTGACGGTGAGCTCGATCAAGAGCACGGTGCTGCCGGCGTCGGTGGCGATGCAGACGGTGAGCAAGAGCTATGTGGACACGGCGATTGCAACGGCGATCTCGGGACATCCGCTGGATGCTTCTTCGCCGTATGTGCTGGTGGCGGGCTCGACGATGACGGGGCCGCTGGCGCTTCCGAGCGATCCGGTGACGACCAATCAGGCGGCGGATAAGCACTATGTGGATGCGAGCGTGGCGTCGCTGAACGGCGGGCTGGCGCAGAAGGTTTCGCTGCTGCCGGCGGGGACGCAGACCGTTTCGCAGCCGGCGGGCACGCAGCTGCAGGTGAACCGGATGAACGGGCAGGAGTTTGCCAGCCAATATGCAACGGGATTAGGCACAAATGGGATTGCCAATGCCGCTGGGAGTCCGGACTGCGTGAGCGGATGCAATATTACGCTCGACCGGAGCTACACGGCGGCGGAGGGCTACACGCCGGCGGCCTGGAACAGCGGCTCGGGCGGGACGCATCTGGAGGACCAGCGCAACGGGGAGCGGCGCGACAGCTACCTGAACCCGACCTCGGCGGTGAACGATGGAAACGATGCGGGGCAGGTGGTCGATGTGACGTCGACGCGGAGCACGGCGGCGGAGGTTGCGGCGGGCGGATCGTCGGAGCCGAGCTCGTTCGGGGTGTTGATCAAGCACCAGGGACTCACGGGCGGATCGAACCTGTTTCCGGCGTCGATCGAAAGTGTGCCGTACTTCAAGACGAACTACCAGGCGCTGGGCGTGGTCGGCACGTACAACACGATGGGCCAGCACTCGCTGACGGGGCAGTCGATTCACTGCTATGGCGTGGGGGACTGTCTGATCGGGTCGCAGTTCATCACGTCGTCTGGCGGGGTGCGCGATGAGGCCGATGAAGGCGCGCATCCGTACGATCTGCAGATCCAGGAGGACTCGGCGGTGTTTCAGGGCACGTGCAGCGCGGGATGCACGGCGGGCTCGACCGCGGTGACGGTGGCGGTAAGCGCGGGAGTGGGCACAGAGGGCGAGGGACGCTACCTGATCAATAAGAATCCGGCGAAGACGATGACGACCGGTGTGCTGACGGGCGGCGGGGCTGCGGCGCCGGGGCCGACGGCGAGCTTCAGCGGGACGAGCTTTCCGGTGAGCGTGTTTCTGACGACGGCGGCGACGATTCCTTCGCAGGCGAAGAACGTGGCTCCGGGGGCGGTGACGGTGGCCATTGCGACCAGCGGGGTGACGGCGGGATTCGCGACGAGCACGACGGCGATCCCGGGCACGAGCGGGGTGGCCTGTGTCGCGGACCAGCCATTCAGCACCGCGCCGCACAACTATGAGATGGCGGGGTACACGGTGCTCGATGCGACGCATCTGCAGATGACGTTGAACAAGGTGCATCGGGCGGGGGCGACGGTCGCGTTCGGCGGATTGTGCGGCTACGGGCTCGAGCAGACGGCGGACACGGCAGGGCAGATCCGGCAGGTGTTTCCTGTGATCGGATCGTACTCGGCGACGGGTCTGTATTATGCGGGCGGAATTACATCGATCGTCGGCGTACAGGGAAATACAAGCGCGTATCTGAACGTGTCGCGGGCGATCGCAACGCTGGCGCGCAGCGGCGGGGTGGTGACGGTGACGACGGCGGGGAATCTGCCGGTGGATGTGAATGGGCTGACGATGACGATCGCGGGCGCGGCAGACCAGAGCTACAACGGGAGCTTCAAGGTGACTTCCACCGGCGGCAACACGCTGACCTATGCGCAGACGGGAGCGAACAGCACGACGTCCGGCGGCACGGTGGCGGTGGTGACGGGAGGCTTTGCGCTGTATCCGATGGCGGAGGTGCTGGGCGTGTTCGACGCGGCGAGCCGGAGCGTGGACGGACAACTGACGCTGGCGCCGAACACGGTGGCGTGGGCGGCGAACGATGCGGTGGAGGAGCCGCACTACTACCAGCAGGTGACTTCGGGCGATCTGGAGTTCATCGGGCAGACGACGCCGCGGCCTACGCTGGCGCAGACGGCCGGGGTGCAGTACCAGTCCAACGTCGGTCCCGGGCTGAGCGGATGGACGGTCAACAATGCGGTTCCGGCGGCGAACTATCTGGGCAACGGAGGCACGCACTCGGAGCCGCATGCCGCGTACCAGAGCCAGGGCATATGGCAGTACGGGATGGAGATGCAGGCGGGCGAGGAGAGCGTGTTCCGGGTGCACTGCAACTCGCATGGCTGCGGGCGGTGGAACTCGGGGTACAACGTGTTTGAGTTCGACGGGAATACGCGAGTGGACCAGATCTCGTATCAGCCGTTGACGAGCACGCTGGGGTTGAACTTCGGAGGCGCGCAGTTCAGCTTCGGGGAGAGCGGATTTTCAGCGACGACGATCAACGCGGGCACGGTGAACGCGACGACGTTGAATGGCGCGGTGGGGGCGGCGCAGCTGCCGGTGTTCGGGGCTTCGGGGGCGAGCCATGCACGGGGGGCGGTGCCGGACCCGGGAGCGACGGCGGGGGCGACGCGGTATCTGCGCGAGGACGGGAGCTGGGCGACGCCTTCGGGTTCGGGCGCCGCGGTTGCGGGCGGAGTTTCGAGCGGACCGCAGGCGATCGCGGGGGCGCTGGCGGATTACAACTTTCTGCAAGGGTCGGGGACGGTGCTGACGGATAGCAGCGGCAACGGGAACAATGGGACGCTGGGAACGGGAAGCAACGCGCCGGTTTGGACCGCGGGCGGACTGCAGTTCGGACCGACCCAGAATGTGGCTTTACCGGGAGCGTTGAACGCGGCGCGAAGCTTTACCTTTGCGTTCTACGCGCAAGGCCCGGCGCTGACCAATGCGGCGAATGTGCTGCTCGGCAACGGCCTGGATACGCTGCTGACCAGCTCGCTCGGCAACGTGGGATTAAACCTGGTGCTGTCGGACGGCAGGGGGAACAATCCCGCGATGCAGCCGACGTTTCTGGTGAACAACTTCAGCACGCAGAGCAACGTCCCGATCTCGGGATTCAATGTCATCACCTTTACAGTGGGCGCGGCCGGGGGAGGGAGAGACCACATCTACCTCAACGGGAACGAGATCTCGTACTTCGTGCAATCGGCTTCCTTCGGCACACAGACCTCGGGCTTTCTCTATCTCGGCAGCTCGAACATCAGCTACTTCGTGGGGTCCGGGTTTCTGGGCACGATGTATCGCGCGGTGGCGGAGTCGCGGGAGGACACGCTCGCACAGGCGCAGGCGATCTATCAGACCATCCTGGGCGACATGAACACGCGGGGCGTGGCGACTGCGCCACAGACGATTCAGTCCGGCATGCCGATGCTGTTCGCGGCGGGCGATTCGATCACGTACGGCTACACGCTGGCCAATCCCGCGACGCAGGCGTGGCCGGTGCTGCTGTCGCTGACCAACCAGCCGGGATACTCGATTACCAACGCGGGCATTCCGAATATCGGAGCCGGGTCGCTGGCGGGCGCGGAGCCGAACCGGATTGCGCCCTACTGTCATTCCGCGCAAGGGCCGGTTGTGGCGATCCTGTTCGCGGGGACCAACGACGTGGATGCTTTCGGGATCTCGCCAGAGGGAGCGTTGGGGAACATCGCGGCCTGGGTCTCCAAGATCAAGGCGGCGGGCTGCCGGGCGTTTGTCGGCACGATGGTTTCGCGGCAGAGTCCGGGGGGCGACGCGAACAAGGATGCGCTCGATGCGCTGATCTTGTCGCAATACAAAGTCATCGGCGCGGACGGCGTGATTGATTTCGCGGCGAATCCGCTGTTGGGGGCGGATGGGGCGTCGACGAATGCCACGTACTTCTACGCGGACGACATCCATCCGACGGCGGCGGGGCACGTGCTGCTGGCGCAGGCGGCGAGTAATGCGCTGAACTACTACTTCGGCGCGAACGAGGCGAGTCCGCATGGGGTGACGTCGCTGCCGTACAGCATGACGGCGGGCGACGGCGAGGTGAGCCTGGCGGGGCTGACGAATGCGGGCGCGGTGACGCTGCCGGACTGCACGGGGCAGTCGGGGGCGGTGTACCGGATCCACAATCCGCAGAGCGGGTTTGCGGTGACGGCGGCTCCGCTGAATGGGAGCCAGTTGATCAATGGATTGGCGTTCGGCACGGCGGTGAGCGTGCCGGCGAATGGGACGTTGACGCTGCGAGATGTTCCGAATCCGAAGGCGGTTTCGGGATGCCATTGGGAGATGTAAAAAGAACGGGGGAGAGGGGACAGGGTGAAGGGGAGAGCGCGGCGCAAGAGAAGGCGAGCGGGGAATCTCTCCACTTCGCCCACGCTAGAAAGGCCGCACAGCTTTGGTCGAAAGGACGACTTCCCAAGTTGTTTCAGGGAAGCTCTGATTAGGCGGTCGCGTTCGCTAGCGGCGGCAAGATGTATTCCGACGAGTTGAGGCAGGCGGGCGGCGGAAGTGCGAAATGCGGGGATTTCTCCGCTGCGCCGCGCGATAAAGCCGCGCGGCTCCGGTCGAAATGACGATTCGTTCGGGAACCGTCCTGCTGCAGAAGACTTAATTAGAGGTCCTCAGGAAAGCGGCAGGCGGATGTGGGTGCGCGGTCCCGTTCTATGTGGTGGAGGCGGGGCCGCTTTTTTTGAGCCGGGATGGGTGGGGGATGCGAAAGAGTCTTGGGGACGTTGAGGAGCTGCTGAAGCTGGGAGAAACGATCCGGTCGGGTGCGGAGGAGATGAGGCAGGCTGCCGGGACATTCCTGATGGTGCGGGATAAGCGGGGCCGGGAGCGGCCGCTGTGGGCGAATGCGGCGCAGATGGCCTTTGAACAGACGCGCGGGCAGAGGAATATTGTGCTGAAGGCCAGGCAGATGGGGATGACGACCTGGGTGGCGGGAAGATTTTTTCTGAAGACGATCACGGCGCGCGGCGTGCTGAGCGTGCAGGTGGCGCATACGCAGGAGGCGGCGGAGGGCATCTTTCGCATGGTGCAGCGCTTCTGGGAGTGTCTGGATGAGCGGACGCGCACGGGGCCGTTGAAGCGCAGCCGGGCGAATGTGGGGCAGATGTGTTTTCCGGCGCTGGACAGCGAGTTTCGCGTGCTGAGCGCGGGCGATGAGGGCGCGGGTCGCGGGCTGACAGTGCAGAACCTGCATTGCAGCGAGGTGAGCCGGTGGCCGGGGGATGCGCAGGGGACGCTGGCGGGGCTGCGGGCGGCGCTGGCTCCGCGCGGGGAGATGGTGCTGGAGTCGACGCCGAATGGAGCGTATGGCTGCTTCTATGAAGAGTGGGTGCGGGCGGGCGAGCCGCCGGGAGAGGGCGACGAGGACGGTCTGGTGCGGCACTTTCTTCCGTGGTGGATGGAGCCGACGTATGTGGCGGCCGCGGCGCGGGGGGCGCTGCGCGAGGAGGAGCAGAGGCTGGTGGTGGAGGAGGGGCTGACGCTGGAGCAGATTGGATTCCGGCGGCGGCTGGAGAAGAACTATCGCGGGCTGCGGTCGCAGGAGTTTGCCGAAGATGCGGAGAGCTGCTTCAAGGCGACGGGGGAGTGCTGCTTCGAGGTGGCGGCGGTGGAGGCGCGGCTGGCTAGCGTAGGCGAGCCGATGGCGGCGCGGCGCGGAGGGGCGCTGCAGGTTTGGCTGCCTGCGCTCGCGGGCAAGCGGTATCTGGTGGCGGTGGATACGGCGGGGGGCGGCAGCGACGGCGACTTTGCGGCGGTGCAGGTGATCGAGATGGAGACGGGCTGGCAGTGCGCGGAGCTGCAGCAGCGGCTGGGGACGCTCGAGCTGGCGCGGGTGGCGGCGGAGCTGGCGCGGGAGTATGGCGGGGCGATGATCGCGGTGGAGCGGAATAACCACGGCGCGGGGGTGCTCGCGTATCTGGACAGCGTGGAGCGGTATGCGCATGTGTACGAGCATGGGGGCGTGTCGGGCTGGCTGACGACGGCGGGGTCGAAGCCGGGAATGGTGAGCCGGATGGGCGCGCTGCTGGTGGAGGCGCCGGAGCTGTTTCACAGCAGGCGGCTGCTGGGGGAGTGCAGGACGTTTGTGACGATGGCCGGGGGCAGGACGGGGGCGGCGAACGGGGCGCATGACGATTGCCTGATGGCGATGGCGATTGCGCAGGCGGTACGAGCGGAGAAAAGATAGTCCTGCCGGACGGGCCCTCTACGCGCGGGGCGGCCACTTCGTGACGGGTATACCGGTCTGGGCGCTACAAGCTGCATAGGGCCTTCCGCTGGTCGGCGCGAGAATTCTTCCTCCCGATCATCGGGAGGGCCCACCGAAGGGGTATACACGTCACGAAGTGACCGCGGTCCGCGCAGGACGCCCGTCCGGCAGGACATGGGGTTATCCTGCTTGGAATGGCGGTTCTGGCGGTGCAGGCAATTCGGCGGATGCGCGGCGGGGCGCAGAGTCAGCTGATGCTGGGGGCGGATGGGAAGCTGTGGGTGGTGAAGTTTCAGAACAATCCGCAGGATGTGCGGGTGCTGGCGAATGAGTTGATCGCCACGCGGCTGGCGGCAGCGGTAGGGTTGACGGTGCCGGCGTGCGATGTGGTCGAGGTGACCGAGTGGCTCATCGCGAATACGCTGGAGATGTACGTCGAACCGGCGCGCGGGCAGCGGCAAAGATACGCGGCGGGGCTGCAGTTCGGATCGCAGTTCGTCGGCGGGCTGATGCCGGGGCAGGTGGTGGATTACCTGCCCGAGCCGCAGCTCGAAGAGGTGAGAAATCTGGCGGAGTTTGCCGGGATGCTGTGTGTCGATAAATGGGCAGGCAACTGCAACGGGAGGCAGGCGGTGTTCGAGCGCAAGCCGCGCGAACGGAAGTACCGGGCGACGTTCATCGATCAGGGGTTTTGTTTCAATGCGGGCGATTGGACGTTTCCCGATGCGCCGCTGCGCGGGGTGTACCCGCGGAACCGGGTGTATGCGCGGGTGACCGGGTGGGAGAGCTTCGAGCCGTGGCTGAGCCGGGTGGAGGAGATGAAGGCGGAGACGCTGTGGGAGATCGCGGAGGCGGTTCCTCCGGAGTGGTACGGCGGGAATACGGGTGTGCTCGAAGGGCTGATGGAGCAGATGCTGCGGCGGCAGGGCCGGGTGCGGGATCTGATTGCGGAGTTCCGCGACTCAAACCGCGAGCCTTTCCCGATGTGGAATTCGGGAGGGCGAGTGGTGGTGACGGGGCAGTTTATGGATGTAAGGGGTGGGGCAAAGTTTGTAATGTAGATGCGGAGAGATGGGATTGGCTGAGCGGGTCCAATGCGAGTTCTTCCTGGTGCGGTATGTGCCGGATGTGGTGAAGGGCGAGTTCGCGAACATCGGCGTGGTGCTGCGCGAGGCGGGCGCGGGCCGGCCCGAGGGCGCGGTGGTGCGCTTTACGCGCGACTGGAGCCGGGTGAGGTGCATGGATGCGGAGGCGGACGTCGGGCTGCTGGAGGCGCTTGAGGGGGAGATCGGGGCTCGGCTGAAGGCGTCCGGCAGAGAAGCGCCCGGCATGAGGCCGGTGATGGAGCTGCTTGAGGATACGCTGTCAAATTCGGTGCAGGTGACCGAGGTGCGGGCCTGCCTGGCGGAGAGTCTGGCGGCGGAGCTGGAGCAGTTGATGAAGATGTATGTGGAGCCGCTGAAGGGGAAGGTGTCGCGGCAGCGCACGGGGCGGGCGGCGATCGCGGGGGCGATGCGGACGGAGTTCGAGCGGGCGGGGGTGTGGGGGCTGATGCGCAAGCGGATCGCGGCATCGCTCTATACGCGGGCGGGCGATCCGATGAAGATCGACTGCGGGTACCGGCCGAATGGCGTGATCCGGATGTTTCAGGCGGTGTCGCTCGAAGGCGATGTGGAGGCGGCGAAGGGGCTGGCCTACTCGGCGCCGCAGTTGATGGAGGGCGTGGAGCGGGTGGAGAAGGCGAAGCTCGAGCTGACGGCGATTGTGGAGCCGCTGCGGGCGGTTTCGGATACTGAGGACGAGGCGATGGAGCGGTACCGGTTTGGCGTGGAGGCGATGGAGCGACAGGCGATCCGCGTGGTCACGGTGAATGATCTGGCGCGGGTGGCGGAGACGGCGCGGGTGGAGTTGCGAGTTTGAGAAAGACAGGGTGGGAGTAGGGAGTAGGTTTAAAAAACAAGAACGATTTCGAGGCACGGCCATGCGGCTGTGCCTTTTTCTTTTGCGTGCAGATTAAACGAGAGAGGGTGAAAGCAATGGGCGTTCGGACGAGGGTGTTGGAGCTTTGGCAGCGGCTGGCGGGGGTGGAGGCGGCCGCTGGAGACGCGCGGATGGGCGAACGGAAGACGGCGATGCTGCCTTCGATTCTGAGCCCGTGGAATCCGATCACACGGCCCGGGATGAACTCGCTGCCGAAGCCGACGGCGGCGAATCTGCGCAAGTTTTCGGAGACGCCTGTGGTGCGGCGGGCGATCAACGTGGTGAAGGACAAGGTCGCGAGCATGGACTGGCAGGTGCGCGTGCGGCGCGGCTATGCGGGCGCGGAGGTTGCCGATGCCGAGGCGCGGCTGCAGGTGCTGCGGCGGTGCCTGGAGGAGCCGAACACCTCGGACAGCTTTCGCGTGCTGTTCGAGCAGGTGCTGGAAGATCTGCTGGTGGGCGGCTTTGGCGCGGTCGAGATGGAGGCGACGGGCGATCCGCTGCGGCCGTTCCATCTGTGGGCGGTGGATGGGGCGACGATCGAGATTGACGTGAAGTGGGATGGCGATCCGGCCAAGCCGCGGTATGCGCAGTTTACGGGACAGCTCGGGAGCCAGCTGGATACCGCGGCGCGGGTCCCGCTGCTCGACGACGAGCTGATGTATGTGCGGCTGAATCCTCGCTCGCATACGCCGTTCGGACTGGGGCGGCTGGAGGTGGCGTTCGAGACGGTGAATCAGCTGCTGAGCACGAGCCGCTATGCGGGCAAGCTGGCGAGCAACTCGGCGGCACAGTACGCGGTATGGCTGAACGATGCGACGCCGGAGGAGCACGACCGGCTGGTGCGGTGGTGGCAGGACGAGATCGAAGGCACGGGACGCGTGCCGTTCCTGAGCTGCGAGCAGAAGCCCGAGGTGCTGAAGTTCGCCGGGGGCACCGATGCCGACCTGCGGCTGCAGTGGCAGGAGATGCTGATTCGCATGATCGCGAATGCGTTCGATCTGCCTCCGATGCTGCTTGGCGTCGCAGGGGACGTCAACCGCTCGACGGCGGGCGAGCTGGCCGATGAGGCGTTCGAGAGCGCGGTGGCTCCGGTGGCCAAGCTGCTGGCCGAGCACATCACGCGCGACCTGTTTGCGAAGAAGCTGGGCTGGCGCGAGTTCGAGTTCTGCTTCAACGATCTGGAAAGCCGCGACGAGATGGAGGAGCTGCAGATCCAGACGGCGCTGCTGGGCGCGGGTGTGCTGACGATCAATGAGGTGCGGGCGATGCGGGGGCTCGCGCCGCTGGCGGACCTGGCGGGAGCTGGGAAGCAGGAACAGGCGGTGATGCAGTGATCCTGACCATCGACAATCTGGATGGCGCGGGCGCGGTGGACTATAGTCAGGCGTTGTGTCCGGACGGTCCGTTGAAGATCAAGCGGGTGCTGAATACGCCTTCGATCGCGAGCGGGCTGCTGGACGTGAGCGACGCGGGACTGCGGGCGCCGGCGCGGCGCGGGCGCGTGACGGCGACAGCGGCGAGCGGGGCTGTGCTGTTTACCGGCTATCTTGCTACGGAGCCGGAGGCGGTGTACGCGGGGGTCGGGTTTGCCGGGCCGGTGTACCGCTATGCGTTCTCTGCGGTGAGCGATGAGTGGCTGCTCGACAAACAGCCGCTGCCGCTGAGCGGACCCGGGCTGGGGCAGAGCGCGGGGCAGCTGCTGACGACGCTGACCAATCGTTTAGCGGCAAGCGCTTTTACCACGTCGGGCGTGGCGGCGGGGCGCAACGTGGGGGTGTTCGAGCCGGTGCAGACGGAGAGCTGGTCGAAGAACGCGGGTGCGCTGGCCGCCTCGACGTATGCGAGCTATCGCGTGCTGGGCGGCGCGCTGAGCCTTCAGCCTGCGGGTGCGGTGACGCACACCTTCAGCGATGGGGACGGGACGCTGCAGGTGGCGGCTCTGAAGTCGACCTCGGTGAAGGAGCTCGCGAACGATGTGACGGTGAGCGGAGAGATGGAGCCGACAGCGTATGTCACGGAGATGTTTGCGGGCGACGGGACGACGACGGTGTTTCAGTTGTCGCAGGATCCGTTTCGTCCGAAGACGCCGGCGGCGAGGCAGCTTCTGCTCGACAGCTTCAACGAGCCGGCGATCGACACGCAGATCTGGCAGATGACGGACCCGGGATCGCACCTGAAGCTGAGCGGCGCGGGGCTGGCGCTTTCGGGCGGCACGGGGCTGGACGGGCAGACGACGCTGACGGCGATCGATGCGCTCGAGATGGGCGGCACGCTGGTGATCGAGGCCGGGAGTGTGCAGCTGGGCGGCGCGAACCAGGGGATCGTCTGCGGGCTGTACTCGGGCGCGGTGAAGAGCGCGAACTGCTTCGCCGGATACAACGTGCGGCAGAGCGGCGGGGCGACGGTCGTGATCCCGTTTGTCGACGGGGCGGAGGTGGGGACGGTCTTTACGATATTGCAGGGACATACCTACACGCTGCGGATGCGGCTGCATTGCATCGAGCCGCAGCGCGTGCTGCAGGCCTACTGTGCGATGGTGGATGGCGTGGTCGAGACCTTTGGCGGCGGAACGGCGCCGGCGCCGATGAAGATCGTCTTCGAGCTGCAGGACCTGGGCGTGGCGTCCAATACGCCGGCTACGGTGCTGTATGACGGGAGCGTGGTGAGCTCGCCGGCGAGCTGCAGCTTCGCCGCAGTGAACGCAGTCCAGCTCTTCGGCTCGATCGGCTACTGCAGGGTGACCCAGACGGGTTCCGCGTGGGTGGTGAGCACGCTGCCGAGCGGCTCCACCGTGACGCGGCTGATCGGGGTGGCGGGCGAAGGCGTGGACTGCAAGATATCTGTATCCGGAAAGATTACATTCTATGCGGGACGTGTTCCGGTGGCAGGAGAATTTGTAACTGTGACGTATCGCACGCAATTCCGCGCGGTGGCGAGGCTGGAAGATGCGGCGAGTGTGGCGGCGGAGGCGGCGGGGAATGTGCCCGGCACGGCGCGTTGGCTGGGCAAGGTGACCAAGCCGCCGGCGCGCAGCTCGGTGGACTGCGAGAGCGCGGCGATGGCAGTGCTGAGCTTTGCTTCGAGCCGGGCGGCGGCGGTGTCGGGAAGCTATGAGGCGGTCGTTACCGCAAATGCGGGGCCGGCAGGCGGCTCGACGAGCGATATCTGGCCGGGCGATGTGCTGGCCCTTGTCTCGGGTGCCGAGACGACGAGCGTGATCGTGCGGCAGGTGGAGATTACCGACGGCATGGCGCGGCCTGAGCTGCTGAGCTACAAGATGGCGTTTGCGAACGACTGGGCGGAGTCGCTGGGGCTGACCTTGTCGGAGTCGATTGCGGCGAATACGCTGCTGCCGCTGACGGCTGCGAGCTCGCCGTTGCCGCCGGGAGGCAATGTGCTCGCGAATCTGCAGCAGCTGCAGGTGGTGAGTGCGACGGGCACGGCGCTGCAGGTGGACACGGGGATGGCGCCTCCTGCTGGCGGGGGCTTCGAGGTGCGGCGGCGCGATGGGCACTTTGGGCCGGGCGTCGATCAGGACCTGGTGCTGCGCAGTCCGGTGCGGAGTTTTTCGATTCCGCGCGAGGGGCAGATCGAGCATTACTACGTGCGGATGTACGACGGCTCGATGCCGCCGCTGTACTCGCGGTTTTCGAGCGCGGTGTTTACGGATTTGCCAGTGAGCTAAAAAGCAGGGTGAAGGGTGGAGGGGAGAGGGTGTAGAAGGCGAAAGGCGTGCTCGTGTCTTCTACACCCTCCACCCTCTCCCCTGCCCCCTGTACTGAGAAAGGAGGAGAGCCAATGACAGAGTTCGAAGGGCAGGTATTAGCGGATTTGAGTGTGCTGAAGAGCCAGATGCAGCAGTTGATGGGAATCGGGCAGCCGGGACGCATCGTCGAGCTGGAGCAGCGCGTGGCGCGGCACGAGCGGACGGTGCAGCGGATGAAGGGGCTGGTGAGCGCGGGCGGAGCGATGCTGACGATGGTGCATGTAGCGATCGACTATCTGCGGCATTAGAGCCTCTTCGGTGGGAGGAGACGGTCGGGGAGAGAGTCTGGGAGGGAGTCCTGGTCTCCCACCCTTTGCGCAAAGACGCGCAAAGGATGGGGCATCTTGAACCCGTCCACCCGAAGTTTTTGTAGCGGCTGAGCTGAGATGCTTTCGACCAAAGCATTACGAAGGAGAAGAGATGGATTTCTTGAAGCTGTTTTTTCGCAGTATTTCGCTGCTTCCGGGCGTAATTCACGGGACCGAGGCGATGTTCGGTATCGAGAGCGGCGAGCAGAAGAAGAAGGCCGCGCTTGAGATTGTGGGCGCGGCGATCCACATCACGGACGCGGTGACGGACAAGCGCATTGCCGATCCGGAGCGGTTTACCGCGGGGCTCGGCGCGATCATTGACGGTGTGGTGATGTGTCTGAATGCGAGCGTGTGGGCCAAGCGGTAGGGTGGGAGTTCGGGGTGGAGGAGACCGTATAATCGAGGCCATGGACGCGGGCGGGCAGGGCGGCATTCTGGTGGGCGTGGTGATGGGAAGCCACAATGATTACGCGGTGATGCGGCATGCGGTCGAGGTGCTGAAGGAGTTCGGCGTAGAGCATGAGGTGCGGGTGGTTTCTGCACACCGCACGCCGGATCTGCTGTTTGCGTATGCGGCGTCGGCGTCGGCGAGGGGGCTGCGGGCGATCGTCGCGGGGGCAGGCGGCGCGGCGCATCTGCCGGGGATGCTCGCGGCGAAGACGGTGGTGCCGGTGCTGGGCGTGCCGATTCCGGCGACGGCGCTGCAGGGACTTGATTCGCTGCTGAGCATGGTGCAGATGCCGAAGGGCATTCCGGTGGGCACGCTGGCGATCGGCGCGGCGGGGGCGATGAATGCGGGCCTGCTGGCGGTGGCGATGCTGGCGACGACCGATGCCGCGCTGCGCGAGAAGCTGGTGGCATGGCGTGCGGCGCGGCGCGATGAGGTGCTGGCGCAGACGGTTACAGATGCGGCCGAGGATGACGAGGCCGGCGCGTGAGCTCTGGAGTTGCCAAGCCGATTCTTCCCGGCGCGACGATCGGCATCTTCGGCGGCGGGCAGCTTGGCCGGATGACGGCGATGGCGGCGCGCGCTATGGGTTATCGCATTCTTGTGCTCGATCCCGATCCCGCATGTCCGGCACGGTTCGTCGTCGATGGGTGTATCGAGGCCGGCTGGGATGACACGCGCGAGGCTGCGAATCTGGCACGCGGATGCGATGTGGTCACGCTTGAGATCGAGCAGATTGCGCCGGCAAGCATGGCGGCGGCGGCGCGCTTCGCTCCGGTGCGGCCGAGTGGGGCGATGCTCGCGATCATTCAGGACCGGATCGAGCAGAAAGACTGGCTGCGGAAGAATGGATTTCCTGTCGGCGAGTACCGGGCGGTGCGGACGATGGAGGAGCTGCGCGAGGCGGTGACGGCGCTGGGCGGACGGTGTTTCTGCAAGAGCGCTACGGGCGGGTATGACGGGCGGGGGCAGGGCAAGGTGGGGTTCGCGGCTGGTGCCGTGATGGAAGATGAGATTCGCGGCGCGTGGGAGGCGCTGGGCGAAGGGCCGGGCGTGGTGGAGCAGGCAATCGATCTCGAACGCGAGATCTCGGTGCTGGTGGCGCGCGCTCCCAGCGGCGAGGTGAAGGTGTATCCGCCGGCCTGGAATCATCATGAGAACCAGATCCTCGCGTGGAGCGCGATGCCTGCGCCGGTGCCGTCGGCGATGGAGGCTGAGGCGCGGAAGATCGCGGAGGAGATCGCCGATACCTTTCAGTTGGAAGGTGTGCTGGCGGTGGAGATGTTCTGCACGGCGGACGGCAGGCTGCTGGTGAATGAACTCGCGCCGCGGCCGCACAACAGCTATCACGCGAGTACGCGTGCGTGCGTGACCGGGCAGTTCGAGCAGCTCGTGCGGGCGGTGTGCGATCTGCCGCTGGGCAGCGTGGAGGTGGTGCAGCCGGCGGCGATTGCGAATCTGCTTGGGGATTTGTGGCTGCATGCCGACGGCTCGGCGAGGGAGCCGCGCTTCGATGCCGCGCTCGCTGTGCCTGGGGTGAAGCTGCATCTGTATGAGAAGCACAAGCCGCGGAAGGGGAGGAAGATGGGGCATCTGTCGGCGGTGGGGACTACGGCGGAGGATGCGGTTGAGCTGGTGCTAAGAGCAAAAGCTCTACTTTAAATAAAGATGTGAGGGCTTGCGCCTTGGTTCTTATTTCTTCCAGGGATTAAGCAGCTTCAAGTCGATATCCTGCACATCTCCGGTATTGCGTGTGACAAGCGTCAGCTCATGCACGGTCGCGGTTGCGGCCAGCAGCGTGTCGATGACCGGCCTCGAACGTTGCGCGGACAGTTCTCCCCAGAGGTTCGCCGTAGCTGCGTCGATGCCGAGGATGCGGTCGCCGAAGCTGAACTCCAATCCATCCACCCACGCCGCGATTTTCTTTGCAGCCTCTTTATCGGACCGTTTTTTGAGGGCAACTCCTTTCCTCAATTCTCCGAGCGTGAGGACGCTGATGAAGAGTGTGGACGGTTCGGCGGAGGATAGAAATGCGATGACCCGCTCGTTGGCTTGCTTTTTGCGCGTCTCCGACAAGATATTGGTGTCGAGCAGATACTGCAGCCGTACGCTCACAGAGTAACCTTCCGGCCCTTGTCGCGGTCCCGCGGCACCTCAAAGCTGTCCACCTTTGGACCGCTCAGTAGGTACTCCCTTAGATTGGGCTTGTGGGCGGTCAGGGAACGGTAATCCGTGATGGAAAGAATGACTGCTTTTTCCGAGCCATGGCGGGTGATGATCTGTGGGCCTTTGCGGATGGCCTCTTCGATCACCTCGCTCAAACGTGTCTTTGCTTCCTGTACTTGCCAGACGGCCATATGCTTTCGCCTCTATCGATCATAATTATAGTCGTTATGGTCTGATTTTCGTTGATCCGAAAATGACGACTTGCTTGGGGTGATCCGCCGGCAGAGGACTGAATCAGAGGGTTCGTTAGCACAAGAAAACGGCAGACTGGATTTGTCTGCCGCTATTCTGTCCTTGATGTCTGTTTAGCCGATGTCTTCGGACCAGTTTTCGAGGTAGGCTTTGAAGTCGGACATGAACTTGCCTGCGTCGGCGCCGTCGACGATGCGGTGGTCGAAGCCGAGGGCGAAGCGCTGGATGGAGCGGATGGCGATGGAGTCGTTGCCGTCCTTGTCGGTGAGGACTTCGGCCTCTTTGTTGAGGCCGCCGATGCCGAGGATGGCGCTCTGCGGCTGGTTGATGATGGGGGTGCCGAACTGCTCGCCGAAGATGCCGGAGTTGGTGAGGGTGAAGGTGCCGCCGGAGATCTCGTCGGGAGCGAGTTTCTTGTTGCGGGCGCGGTCGGCGACGTCCACGATGGCGCGCGCGATGCCGAGAAAGTTGCGCTCTTCGGTCTGCTTGATGACGGGGACGATGAGGCCCCAGTCGAGCGCTACGGCGATGCCGAGGTTGATGTTCTTGTTGTAGCGGATGGCGTCGCCCTCGATGGAGCCGTTGACGACGGGATGCTTGCGCAGCGCCTGGACCGCGGCGCGGGCGATGAAGGGCATGTAGGTAAGCTTGACGCCGTTGCGCTGCTCGTACTTGTTCTTTTCCTTTTCGCGGAGGCGGACGATGCGCGTCATGTCCACTTTGAAGACGGTGTGGACGTGCGGGCTGGTGCGTTTGGATTCGACCATGCGCTGCGCGATGATGGAGCGCATCTTGGTCATCGGAACGACTTCGCCGGGCTGCGGCTGAGGCGCTGCAGGCTTGGCGGCGGCAGGCGCAGGAGCAGAGGCAAACGCGGCTGGAACCGTGGACGCCAGGGGGGCAGCGACGGCGGCCTTCGGACCCTGCTCGAGATGGCCGAGGATGTCGGTTTTGGTGATGCGGCCTGAGGCTCCGGTGCCGGGAACCTGGGCGAGGTCGACGTTGTTGTCCTTGGCGATCTTGCGGACTAGCGGCGAGGAGCGGGCGTGCTCGCCTTCCGAGGCGGAGGCAGCCGCGGGTACAGAGGACGCAGCGGGGGTTGTCGCAGATGCGGCAGGAGCGGAGACCGCGGAAGCAGGCGCGGGTTTGCCGGCAGCGCCGCCAATGACCGCGACGACCGTATTGATCTGCACGGTCGAGCCTTCGGGCACCTTGATCTCGGAGAGGATGCCGGCGACGGGCGAGGGGATCTCGGCGTCAACCTTGTCGGTGGAGATCTCGAAGATGGGCTCGTCGCGCTGGACGGTGTCGCCGACCTTCTTGAGCCACTTGGTGATGGTGCCCTCGGTGATGGACTCGCCCATCTGCGGCATGAGAACTTCGGTGCCGGGACCGCCGGGGGTAGGTGGATTGCCTTGCGTCGCGGCGGGGGAGTCGACCGCGGCAGGCTCGGCGCTGTCGTCCGCGGGAGCCGCAGCGGTTTCAGCACTGGAGGCTGGTGCAGCAGCCGCGGCCGAAGCTGCAGCGACCGGAGCGGAGGGAGCTGAGGCCGAGCCGGCTTCATCGATGGTGCAGACGACGGTGTTGATCTGCACCGTGGTGCCTTCGTTGATTTTGATCTCTTTCAGGGTGCCGCCGGAGGGCGAGGGAATCTCGGCGTCGACCTTGTCGGTGGAGATCTCAAAGAGCGGCTCGTCGCGCTGGATGTTGTCGCCTGGCTTCTTCAGCCATTTGGTGAGAGTGCCTTCGGTGATGGACTCGCCCATCTGCGGCATGACTACGTCGGTCGGCATGAACTTTCTTCTCCCTCGAAACGGAAACGGACGCCGGCATTCCAGCCTGCAGCTGCCGGAGGGGCCGAAGCTTACACGTCTCGGATTATACGGCTGTTGCGGGCTGACTGGCCGCGCGGTGCGGTAAGCGAACGGCTTGTCCGCTGCCGAATCTTATGGCGCATGTGCGGCAAGCAGTTGCTCGACGGATTCGGACCACAGCATCTGCCGTGCGAAGACGCGGCCGAAGTTGCGCGCGACGGCATGCATTGCGCTGTCCATGGTTGGGGTGTGATCGGCGCCGGCTTCGAGTTCGAGGCTGGTGACCTGCCGGTCGGCGATGCCGCAGGGGACGATCCATTCGAAGTCGCGGAGATCGGTGGTGACGTTGAGCGCGAAGCCGTGCGAGGTGATGCCCTGCGAGACGTGGACGCCGATGGCGGCGATCTTTTTCTCGAGGATGCTGCCGCCGGCGAGCGTCCAGACGCCGGTGAGTTTGCAGATGCGCTGGGTCAGAATGCCGAAGTCGCCGCAGGTGCGGATGAGCGCCTCTTCGAGCAGACGAACGTAGTCGACGGGGCCGAGGTGTTTCAGGCCCGGGTTTTTTTTGCCGGGCCACTCGCCGCGCAGATCGAGGATGGGATAGCCGACGAGCTGGCCCGGACCATGGTAGGTGACATCACCGCCGCGATTGATCTCGTGCAGTTCGACGCCGCGGCGGGCGAGGAGCTCGTCGCTTGCGAGCACGTTCGAGCGGCGCGCGTTGCGGCCGAGGGTCAGCACCGGCGGGTGCTCCATCAGAAGCAGCGTGTCGGCGATGAGGTCCTGCTTGCGCGCGACGATCACCTGCTGCTGGAGGGCGAGGCCTTCCGTGTAGGAGATGCGGCCGAGAGGAAGGAGATTGATGTGCATCAGTTCTTTGCGAGAGGGTTTGTCCAGCGCAGGCCGGGAAAGCGGGCGAAGCCACGGTCGTTGGTCTGTAGCTCGCCGCCATACTCGATGGTCAATGCGGCGATCTCCGCATCCGTGACCAGACGACCTGCAGCGTGACCTTCAAGGAGGGTGCGGCGTAGCAGGCCCCAGTGGCGATCCCCCGCAGCGAGTAAGCGGACCTGCGGGAGGCTTAGCCACTCGTCTACGAGACTGACTGCATCTTCGAGCGACAAATGAATGCGCAGACCTATGTGAGTCATGATGCGGACGAACGCCGCGATGCTATGCAGCGGAATGCCGATGGCATCGGGAGCGGAAAAGATGCCGCGCAGATAGGCGCTGGCGGCAGGATGCTGCGCTGCGGTCTCATCGTAAGCATAAAGAAGGATGTTCGCGTCAAGCACAATCATCGATGCATTGGCCCTTCAAGCATCTCGATTAACTCCGAGATGGAACCCGAGGTCCACTCGGCAGGAAGCCCGATCTTCAGCGCTCTGACTTTGAAGGGTTTAGGTTTGACCGGCTTGACGGCCTGTTGTAAGCCGGAACGCAGGAGTTGGTTCACGGTCTTCTTGAGCGGCTGGCCGGTGCGCCGCAGCTCGCTCATAAGAAGCGTGGCAACATCATCGTCGAGGGTGAGAGTGGTGCGCACATCATGATGTTTCCATGCAGGCATCGTGATGTCAAGAGGCTCATAGCTAGAACCGCGATGTTGCGCAACTTTAAGGACGCCACTTCGTCCGGCCCGCATGCTGCTAAACGATCTATAAGTTCCACTAGCGCGATTCGCGGCCAAGCTCAGGGACAGAGAGTCCCCGGCAGATCTTTCGGCCGAGCAGATCTGAGACTTCGGTGTGCCGCGGCACGGCTTCGGTTTGGCCTGTAGCAGGATTCGTCCAGAGGGAGTGCGATCCTCCTTCACGCTTTGAATAGAAGCCGTGCAGGCGCAGATGCCGCAGAAGAGCATCGCGCTTCAAGCCACTCGCACCACATCGCGAATCGCTTCGGCCGGCGCCCCACGCAGTCCATCCTCGCGACGATCCTCCAGGATCAGGGCAATCGCCTGCGAAAGACTTTCGCGGCACTCCTCGACCGAGCGCCCCTGGCCGTTGGCCCCCGGAATCTCGGGAGACCAGCCAACGAACCACTCACCATCACGCTCGATCACCGCTGTAAACTCATTGCGCATGAGTAAAGTATAGTCCTCCGCGTGCCGCATGTCCTTCGCGCTAGATACGCGCCAAGCGAATCGCGGTCTCCACTGCGTTGCGCGCCGCGACTGTCCTCGCATCTGCGGTTAGACCTTCGATGCAGGAGATGCTCTCTTCAGCGGAGCGGCTGATCCTGCAAGTAGACCTCCGTCTACGTTTATCCCCGACCCTGTCATATACGCTGCTTCATCCGAGGCGAGCAAGACTGTAATAGCTGCGACCTCTTCTACCGTCCCGAATCGACGCAACGGCGTGTCTTTGACAATCGCTTCGATTCGTTTGGAACGATCCGTCCCGTCACCTAGCATCGGCTCTCACATCGGTGTGAGAATCGCAGCGGGATGGATCGAATTGCAACGAATACTCCAGCCTTGCTCGGCGCAGTAAAGAGCAACAGTCTTAGTGTGGTTACGGATAGCTGCCTTGCTCGCCGCGTAGGCCGCTGCTCCCGGAATTCCGACAAGCCCGGATCGAGAAGAAATATTAATGATTGATCCCGAACCGCTTGGACGCATCGCTCGAATTGCATATTTACAACCCAGGAATGTTCCATCAAGATTCGTCGCGATCACGGCACGCCAATCATCCAGAGCAGCATGCTCTGGATCGTGAGGAACCAAGCTGCCCTCGAGGCCAGTGATACCGGCGTTGTTCACGACTACATCAAGTCTGCCTTTATTCTTCAGAATCAATTCGACTGCGGCTTGCCAGTCGGATTCTTCGCGCACATCGAGACGAAGATAGTAAGCAGAATTGCCGAGAGAGGTCGCAAGCGCGGCTCCAACCTCATCTCGAATGTCGCTCACGAACACAACCGCACCCTCATCTACAAATGCGCGTGCAATCTTTTCGCCTATTCCCGCAGCGGCTCCAGTGATGAGGGCTATCTTACCTAGCAGACGCTCCATACAAATCAGCGACTCCATTCATGCAATGGGAAGGGACTAGGCGACTAATTAGTTGACCCAGACGAAATGGTCATTTAGTAGCCCGATTACACATTCACCGCCATGCCTTCGACGCTGGAGAAGGCATCGAGCAGCGCTTCGGCGACGGTGGGATGCGCGTGGATGGTGAACATCATCTCTTCGATGGTGGATTCGAGTTCGATGGCGGTGACGGCTTCGGCAATGATCTCGGTTGCGTAGGGGCCGATGATGTGGACGCCGAGGATCTCGCCGTACTTGGCGTCGGCGACGACCTTGACGAAGCCGTCGTGCGCGTCGAGGATGGTGGCTTTCGAGTTGCCGACGAAGGGAAACTTGCCGGCCTTGACCTGGTAGCCCTTCTCCTTGGCTTGCGCTTCGGTGAGGCCGACGCTCGCGATCTGCGGATCGGTGTAGGTGCAGCCGGGAATGCGCGTACGATTCACCGGCTTGGCGTATTTGCCGGCCATGCGCGCGGCGACGACGAGCCCCGCCATGCTGCCGACGTGCGCGAGCTGCGGCAGGCCGCCGACGATGTCGCCGATGGCGTAGATGCCGGGCTCGGTGGTCTCCATCCACTCGTTGGTCATAACGAAGCCGCGGTCGGGCTTGATGTTGGTCTTGTCCAGGCCGATGTCGGCGGTGCGCGGCGCGCGGCCTACAGCCACCAGCACCTTTTCGGCCTGTTTGGTCTCGCCCTTGCCGTCGGACTTGGTGAAGTGGACCAGTACGCCGTCCTTGTTCTTCTCGAGCTTGTCGACTTTGGCGGAGACGTGGACGTCGATGCCGCGTTTTTTGTAGAGCCGCAGCAGCTCCTTCGAGATGTCCTCGTCCTCGACGTTGACGATGCGGGGCAGCGCTTCGAGGATGGTGACTTCGGCCCCGAAGCTCTTGAAGATCGAGGCAAACTCGACGCCCACCGCGCCTGAGCCGACGACGACGAGCGACTTCGGCATCTGCAGGATCGTCAGAATCTCGTAGTTGGTAAGGATCGTCTCGTCGGGCGTGTAGCCGGGGAGCATGCGGGCGTCGGAGCCTGTCGCCAGCACCACCTTCTTCGCCTTGATGGTCTGATTTTTGCCGTCGGCGGTCTTGACGTCGATCGAATGGACACCGTCTTTCGCTGGTCCGGTCAGGCGGCCGTAGCCTTTGATCGCGGTGATCTTGTTCTTCTTCATCAGGAAGTCGAGGCCCTTGACGTGGCGCGAGATGACGTCGTCTTTGCGTGCGAGCAGGCCCTTCCAGTTGAGCTTCGGGGTGACGCCGTCGATGCCATAGCGGTCGGCGTGCTTAAGGTGGTCCCAGAGCTCCGCCGAGAAGAGCATTGACTTGGTGGGGATGCAGCCCCACAGCAGACAGGTGCCGCCGAGGCGGTCGTTCGCGTCGATGAGCGCGGCCTTCAGGCCATATTGCGAGGCGCGGATGGCGCAGGTGTAGCCGGCCGGGCCGCCGCCCAGAACGACTACGTCGAAGATGGTGTCGTTGGCCGGTGTCGTCTCTGCTGCCTTGCCTGCTGCGGTCTTGTCTGCCGTCTTCTCTGCCAAGGGGAACACTCCATTACTTGAGGTTGGGATGGGTTCGGGATGAAATCGAATCCACACCATCTTATTCGATTCGCCCGATACTGTTTTGATTCCTGCGCCGCGCCGGCGTGCTTTGCTGCCTTGACATCCGCGTCATAATCGAACTGTGGGAAGGTTGGGGAGAAGCGATGGTCAGTGACGTAGGCGAGCTTACCCGGACGCTGCGCAAATCGAATGCGGCATCGACGGGGGATGGATTCGGGCGGGACATTCGCTCGCGCCTGCGCAACGTCAGCGAGAAGATTAAGGCCGACCTGAACTCGAGCGGGCGCGCCATCTATACCGATGAGCACGGCAACCGCTACCTGATCGAGCGCCAGCCGGGCACCCCTTGAGAACACGATGAGACTGCCTTGGTTCTGAAAGCCTCATGATCGCCATTGTTGCCGGATTCGTTCTCGTGGCGTATCTGCTGGCTCCGGGCGCGATCTACCGGCTCGCGTTCTCCTTTTACATTTCGAGCAAACGCTTTCAGCGCACCCGGACCGAAGAGGTGGTCTTCTCGGTGCTCGTCACGGTCATTCCGTTTCTGCTGGCCTGGATTCTGCTGCTGCATACGCCGCTGGGCGGCTTACCGGTGCTGCGCACGTCCGCGGCTTTTCACTATTTCGACAAGCGCGAGGCCTATCGCGAGGTGCTTTCGTCGCTGCTGTCGGATAAAACTGCAGACGCCTCCGGACTGCTCGCGGCTTATCTGCGCTGCGCTGCGGAACAGGCCCGCTTCGTCGCGGTGCTGTGGGTGTTCTGCGCCCTTGAGGGCTGGCTGACGGGCCGCGTGATCCGCAGCTACGGCGACTACGCCGACGGAAGCTTTCTGCGCCGGTTCTGCGATCGCTTCCTGCTTAAGAACGTCTCCGAGTGGCAGGTCCTGTTCACCACGCTGGCGCTCGCGTCGGACGATCCGCGGACAGTGGTCGAGATCGACGCGCTCTCCAACCTCAACATCTTGTATCGCGGACGGCTGGTCAACTGGTTCACCGACCAGGCGGGGCAGCTTGAAGGGATCTTCCTGATTCATGCGCAGCGATTTCAGCGAGAGCTGCTGGCTCGCGACCGTGCGGCCGGCATTCATAAGGAAAATGAAGTGTACTGGGTGCCTGTGCCAGGCTCGAACCTCTATCTGGTCGCGAGCTCGCTGGTGAGCTATAACGTGCGCTACGCCGAGCCGACCGAGCTTGAGTTCGTCGAGGAAGAGCTGGGCGAGCGGGTGGTGATTACGCGACTGCCGCCGGAGGGTTGAAGACTGTGTCCTGCCGGACGGGCGTCCTGCGCGGACGGCGGCCACTTCGTGGCGGGTATACCGGTCTGGGCAGGATGAGCCGCATGGGGCCTCGCGATGCTCGGCGCAAATTTCTAACGCCGACCATCGGGAGGCCACCCAAAGGGGTATACGCGTCACGAAGTGACCGCCCGCCGCGCAGGCGGCCCGTCCGGCAGGACACAGTCTTCCCGATCTTCACGCAAAAACGGGAGAAGCCGCGAAGGCCTTCTCCCGTCCGATTTCGTTTCCTTACCAGGGAACCGGCCGGCCCGAATGCTTGTGCCAACCGCAAGACAGAATCAACTGCAAGGACAACAGGGAGACGAGTTAGTACCGAACGCTTCCTGCCTCGTGACAGGCCGTTCTCGGCTCAAGCAACTTCCGCTCCAGGAAAATCTCCGTCAGCTGGTCGAGCGCGTCGGCGTACCGGCGATGCACCGTCCTCAACGGGACGCCCGTCATGGCCGCCATCTCGCCCTGCGTATATTCCTGCAGCGCGATGCGCCGGATGAGGTACTGCTGACCGTCGTCGAGCAGCTTCAGGCAGCGGGTGACGTCGTGCACGAAGATCACGACATCGTCGAAGCCGTGCATGACGCAGTTGGTCACCTTGCCGCGAAACATCTCCCTACCGAGCATGGAGGGCACCCTGCCGGATTCGGTCGACATCTTCATGTAGCGGCGCAGCATGGCTTCGGTGTACTTGCGGTAGAAGGCCATCTCGGGAGCTGCCTGGCGAAGTTCGGCAGCTTCCTCAGGCAGGACGTCGACTGGAACTTCGAGCGGGATCTCGTTCGGAGCTTGGGGTTGGCGGCTCTCCGGCTCGAACGACTCAGTCGCCCACACGACGGGCAGAATGACCAGAGCTGCACTCATCGCGCACCTCCCGCTACCGCAGCCGCAGCCGAGGCGCATCCGGCTGTCCGCATGGCCCTGCGCCCGGCCGCGCGCCCGGCGCCTGGTCCGGTTCTGGGGCGTCCCCCCGCATGCCGCCCTTTTGGCGCCGGAAACTCTGCCAGCCGGCCGGCGCACCCGCGGCAATACACACTGTCGACCATGGCCCCGCGAAGCCAAAGCGCTCCGCACCCTTCACACACCTTCAAATCCAAACGCAGATAGTTCACTTTCGTCCTTTCGAGGTGTCCTTCTCCCCCGGCGCAAGTCCGGCTCTCGGTTGCCTTCGAGAGCGTTCCGCGCTCAGGCTGCTAAGGAATGGATTGGCGGCTGTGCGCGGTGCTCTGCCTGGCTCCGTCGCCTGCGCCAAAACCATTCGTCGTGGGTGTCTGCTGTCCGAGTACGACCTTGGGGACAAACTAACCTGCACCCTGCAACCTTCCACCTCGGTATCTTGGACGTCCGTGGCCCGTAACTGCCGTGTTGCCAAGCTGCGGTCCCTTGCCATCTCAATCCCGCTTTCGGAAGTTTCAAGGTATAGCTTTTGACAAATCATCTGTCCAAAGCATCTTCAATCAGTTATTATCGTCACGTACATACCTCGAAAGAGTCACATTACTTCGGTTACCTATGTTGCAAAAAGACACACTACGCTCTGTCTTCGTTTTGTCGATTGATATAGCGGGGGAACACAGCGCCCAGGTGGAGTCTCACGATGAACTTTCAGGATCTGCATGAGCTGCTGCGCGTCGAACTGCTGCGCCGCATCGACCGGGGAATTCTCACCGGCAGCCGCCTCGCCCAGCAGTCCGGGTTTCAGCAGGCGCATATCTCGAACTTCCTGAACCGCAAGCGGTCGCTTTCCCTTGAGGGGCTGGACCGCGTGCTGGCCTCGCAGGAGTTGACGGTCGACCAGCTGCTTCCGCTCGAGATCGATGCGGCGGAGAGCTACAGCAGCCCGGCTGCGATGGACGGGTCATACTCCCAAGCGGGCTCCCATGCCGACTCCCATGCCGGGCAGGGGGAGACCATCCCGGTGGTCTCGCCGTCGGCGGCGATGGACCATCCGCGGATCGCGCCCTCGGCGGTGCTCGAGACGCTGCAGGTGTCGGCTTCGCGGTTGTACGACCATCGCGCCGACCGGTCCAATCGCGCCAATCGTACGCATCCGGCGAGCCGCCTGGCGCATTGGCAGCGGTTTGTCGCGATCCGGGCCGATGCGCAGCAGTCCGCCTCGATGGCTCCGATCATCGCGCCGGGGGCGATTGCGGTGCTCGACCGGCACTATACGTCGCTTGCGCCGTATCGCGGGCACCAGCCGAATCTTTACGCGGCCCGCTGCGGCGCGGCACTGCTGCTGCGTTTCGTCGACTTCGACGAGGGCCGGTTGATGCTTCGTCCGTGGGCGCGGGAGTTCCCGGTTCAGCTGATTCCGCTGGCCGCTCACGAGACGCCGTCGGACTATATCGTCGGCCGGGTCTGCCTGCTCTTCTCCGAGCTTTAAGGCAGGGTGGAGGGAGAGGGAGGAGGGTATAGCAAACAGCGTTTTGGATAGAAGCGTTCCTCTTCGTTGCCATGACAAGCCGGCGTATGAAGGACGAGGAACAACTTTCCGGTTCATTCCGGTTCGGGTCGAGGTAAGGTGGCTCTGATTAAGTCGTCGCGTTCGCTCACGGCAACGGAGGGAGTCCGACGACTTGAGGCACGCAGTCGTCCCGAAGTGCGAAATGCGGGAATTTCTCCACTGCGCCGCGCGATAAAGCCAAGCGGCTCCGGTCGAAGTGACGATCTGTTCGATGAAGGCTCAAGAGCGGGATCTTGGGTTACGAAGCCTCTGGTTGAGTCTGCGCCGCCGGACGCTTTGCGGGGCAGGAAGGCCAGTTTGCGGCGTTAAGCGACGGCGAGTTCGAGGGTTCGGTGCGTCATCGTGGCTACCGGCTGCTTCCACTCGCCGAGCGAGCGGCTCAACAGGGAGGCGGCGCAGCCTTCGCCGCAGAGCACGATGACATCCTGGCTCCGCGCCAGCTCACTGTCCCAGGGCAGGAAGGTGATTCCGCGGGAGTTGATCTTTGCCAGCACCCAGTGATTGCTGGTCTTTTTCTGAATTCCGCAAAGGCAGGTGTAAATGGTGGTTGCCGCCATGGTGTTTCTCCTTTTCGCTCTGCCGGCCGGTCGCCGGATCTTCTCTGTGCTTGTACACCCGGCTTATTTGCACTCATCATGCCAAACCCTGCTTATGCACCCGATCGGGCAACGGCTGTGTTTGCAACGCCCATTTCCAGCGCTACAGATAAGACGCAAGTTTTGCATACGGGTTGCGCCAAAAAGGAAAACATTTACCACTTTCAATGTGAAAACTAAGTACACCCTAATGTAAGTGGCAAATCCTGCCGAGACGGTCTCGGGATTTGTTGTTCGGAGTTCCCAACGGATAAACCTCTCTGCTGGACGCGGGGCAGTGCGGCAAAGTCTAGGGCAGCTCTCGGTCCACTGCGCCGCGTGATAAAGCCACGCGGCTTCGGTCGAAATGACGGTTCGTTTGGTGATTGTCGGATTTGGCGAAGACTTATATCAGAGGCTCCCTTGGGAAGTTCTCATTTAGTCAGAAGTCCTTTGTTGCGACGCGAATTCTGGGGCTGAGCACCGGGAAGACGGGTAGAAAGGTATTGAAGGTATGGGCTGTGTGAAGGATATCGGGATCCTTCCCCTTCCCCTTCGCGATGCTCAGGGTCGAGGGTCAGGATGACAGCAAGAACGATAACAGCAAGAACGATGACAGCAAGAACTCGGAGCTAGTGCTTACGATGACAGCAAGAACTTGGAGCAGCATTTAATCAGAGGCTCCCTAGCTCTCCTGCTCCACCGCGTGCTCGAGCACAGCCTGGACCGCTTCGACCGGCCCGTGAGGCGCGAGCATCGCTGCCGTCATTTTGCGGCTCTGTTTGAGGTCGTCGAAGAAGTCCTGCTCGATCTGCCTTGCCAGTCTGCGGTCGAGCACGGCCAGGTTCACCTCGTCGTTCAGCGCGAAGGAGCGATGATCGAAGTTGGTGGACCCGACCACGCTCCACTGCTCGTCGACGGTCATCAGCTTGGCGTGAATCATCGCAGGCTGGTACTCGTAGATCTCGGCGCCGGCCTGGAGCAGATGGCGGCTGCCGCGGCGGCTGAGCTTCCGCACCATGGGATGGTCGATGTGCGGTCCTGCCGTCAGGATCTGCACCTGGACGCCGCGGCGGAGGGCGTCGATCAGCGCCTTGCGCGCGCTGCGGTCCGGGAGAAAGTAGGGCGTGGTGATGCGGATGGCCTGTTTGGCGCTGGTCATCAGGACTTGAAAGAGGATGCGCGCCTGGGTGCCTCCACCGTGCGGGGTGCTGGGGACGACGAAGCTCTCGGCGCCTCCCGGCATGGCGCGGAAGCCGAACTGCGCCGGGCCGGCGAGAATCTCCCCGGCGCACTCGAGCCAGTTC
Source organism: Edaphobacter sp. (assembly GCA_965277545.1). GTDB lineage: Bacteria > Acidobacteriota > Terriglobia > Terriglobales > Acidobacteriaceae > Edaphobacter. Next base: position 1,256,279 of record OZ255826.1, on the reverse strand, counting down.
TCGCAGAAGGTGGTGATGAGGCCGGCGACGGCCTCGCCTTCGACGCAGAACATGGTGTCGCGCCAGGCGGGTCCGCCGGCGGTGGGCTTGGCCCAGTGGTCGGCGACGCCTGCGCCGCCGAGGAAGCCGGTCTCGCCGTCGATGACGATGAGTTTGCGGTGGGTGCGGTTGTTCAGCCGCGGCCAGGTGTCCCAGGCGATGGGGTGATACCAGCGCATCCGGCCGCCCGCTGCGCGCAGTCCGGCGAAGTAGCCGTCAGGCGTGGCGAAGCTGCCGAGGGCGTCGACGATCAGCCGGACCTCGACGCCGGCGCGGGCGCGTTCCGCAAGCGCTTCGAGCATCCTGGCGCTGATCTCTCCCGGCTTGAACTCGTAGAACTCGAGGTTGATCGCATGTTTCGCGCGGCGGATGGCTTCGAGCTCAGCCGGATAGAACTCGCTGCCGTTCTTGAGCCGGGTGAGCCGGGAGCGCCGGATGGTTCCATCGGTGACCACGCTGAGAAAGCGGATGAACTCCTCGGAGTCGAGCGCAAATCCGGCATCTTCGCTCATGGTGTACGGGACCACCGGGCCGAACAGGTCGAAGAAGATGCGGGCTCCGTAGAGGGCGATGGCCGCTCCGCCCAACGTCGCCAGGGCACGTGTCGCTCCGTGAAGGCGATGATCTCTCATAGCAGCTTCAGATGCAGTTGGAAAGGCGGATGTTCTGCCGGACGGGTGAGCCTGCGCGGAGAGTCACCGGCGACTGAGGTCACGCGGGGGGCGAAGTGCGAAATGCGGGGATTTCTCCACTGCGCCGCGCGATAAAGCCACGCGGCTCCGGTCGAAATGACGATTCGTTTGGTGTAGGCAGCACGGCATGACGATTCGTCCGGCGTCGGCAGCACGAAAGGACGATTCGTTCGGTGCAGGCAGCACGGCGGAAGATTGAATCGGACACTCCTTAGAGCTTCAGCGTCACGACGGCATTATCGACCACGTTGGTCCATTTGGCGTCCTCGTTGCCGTAGACGTCGTGCCAGCGCCACCACTTGTAACGTGGCGTCTTCGGGTAGCCATCGGGCAATTCCTCCCCGTCCTCCTGCCGGCCCAGCGGCGTGACGTCCAGATAGCTCCACACGCTGCCCATGGCTTCATCGCCGCGATTGTTGATGAAGTAGGTGCGGAAGATCCGGTCGTTCTCGTCGCGGAAGAAGACGTTGTGCCCGTGCCACTGGTCGACTCCGAAGTCTTTGTCGAAATCGTCGGTCATCGTATACCAAGGGATTTTCTCCCAGCCCATGCGTGCTTTCAGCCGGGCAATGTTTTCCTGCGATCCGCGTGAGGCGTAGGCCAGCGTGGTGTTGCGCTCATGCAGGTGCGCGAGGTGCGAGACCTGGTCTGCGCCAAGCGAGCAGCCGACGCAGGCGTGGTCGGGCCAGCCGTAGACGCCGGGATCGTAGAAGGCGCGATAGAGCACGAGCTGCCGCCGCCCCTCGAAGAGGTCGAGCAGCGAGACCTTTCCCCGCGGACCTTCGAAGACGTACTCTTTCTCAACGGCGAGCCACGGCATCCGCCGCCGCGCCGCCGCCAGCGCGTCGCGCGAGCGGGTGTGCTCCTTCTCCTTGACCAGCATCTCCTGCCACGCCTTCTGCCACTCCTCCGCCGACACGACCGGAGGCTTCTTCATGGTTGCGATCTGCTCATTGTTTTGCCTGCTATTGTTCATGACTTCCTCCCTGTTCGCGCTCGCGCGCTTTCCTGTTCCTAAACGTTGCGACGGCCAGTGCGGATAGGCCGCCCGTCGAGACAGCACCCGCCGCAATCCATACCGCGGCCGCCATGCAGAAGGGGCACATGGCTAGATCCTTTTTCCTGTTACTGTGAGCCGGATGATCCATGCGAGTGCCGTTTTTGTTGGGAAAAACGGCGTCAAGAGCTTTGCCATGGCGTACACCCACAGAAAAATGATCTACCTGCCTGCGCGCCCGGCGGCTGCGGCGCGGATACGTTCCATCAACTGCGTCCAGCCTTCGTCCGCGCGAAGCTCGTTCTCGCCCATCCAGCCCATCGCGCGATGCACGAAGCGCATGCGGGTGGCGCCGTCTTCTTCCGTGAGGCGGTATTGGAGGTTCGAAACGGCGGGGTTCGACATAAAGAGCGGTCCCGAAATTTCGAGCAGCGAGGGTGCTTTGATGGCCTGCACCGTGCCCCAGAAGTGGCCGGAGTGGTTGCCCAGGTCGCGGTACCATCGTCCACCGGGCCAGGCTTCCAACACCATCGGCATCGGCTTCTCGGGAGTGGAGTTCAACGGCCCCATCTGTTCGAGAATCGTCTCGAAGACGATCTCGATCGGGGCCGCGATCTCCTCCTGCTTCGTGATCTCGAAGGCCAGCAAGACGCCTTCCTTTATCGTGGCTGCCATTACTCCTCCTTTCGATTTGCGCCATCGTCCAGACGGATCATTCGTTCCAGCGCCTTGCGCTCGGCGCGCTGTTTGATCTGGCCGACCTGATGCGTCCAGTAGCGTTCGAAGACCGTCAGCCAGTCGTGCACCGGCTTCAGGCCCTCCGCGTGAAGGCGGTACATCCGATGCTGCCCGCGTTTGACCACCGTCACCACGCCGGCCTTGCGCAGGGCACCCAGGTGCTTGGAGACGGCCGGCTGCGCCATCGCCATGCGAAGGACGAGCTGGTTGACGGCGTACTCCCGGCCATCGGACAACACGGCGAGGACCTCGCGCCGCCGCGGTTCGGCGATGGCGGTGAAGATGTCCGCAGAGTGGGCCTTTCGTGTCATGGAGGCTAATATATTCTTATTTAGGAATATGTCAAGAGGCAGCCGGAGAGGAAATTCGTATCCAGATTCGCTCAATCGGATACTGTTCGTTCCATCGATTGAGGCGCGGCGTTCGTCTTTTCGCCCTGCCTGCGATATACCTGCAGGTGCAGCTTGCGGGCTGCGAAGTGGGTTGCGGAGGAGTCTTGCATGAGCGGGAAACGGAGTTGGCGTGTTCGATTGGCCCAGGCCTTGACAGGGATTTTGCTTCCGGCTGCCGTATTGTTGCCTGCCTCCGGGCTGCGCGCGCAGTCTGCCGCAGCCAGCGCCGGCGCGCCCGCCGCAGCCAATGCCGTCAAGCCCGCGGCCGACACCACCTGGTGGAAGCATGCGGTGCTCTATGAGATCTACCCGCGCAGCTTTCAGGACTCGAACGGCGACGGCATCGGCGACCTAAACGGCATCACCCAGCGGCTCGACTATCTCCAGCATCTGGGTGCGGATGCGATCTGGATCTCGCCGATGTACCCGTCGCCGCAGGTGGACTTCGGCTACGACATCTCCGACTACGACGCCGTCGACCCGCAGTACGGCACGCTGGCCGACTTCGACCGCCTGGTCGCCGAGGCGGGCAAACGCAACGTCCGCGTCATTCTCGACATGGTGCTGAACCACACCTCGGACAAGCACACGTGGTTCGTCGAGTCGGCAAGCTCGCGGACGAACCCCAAGCACGACTGGTACATCTGGAACGACGGCAAGGCGGCCGATGCGCCGGGCGTGACTGACTACCAGAAGCGCTTCGAGCATGAGGGGCGGGTGCCGCCGAACAACTGGGTGAGCGTCTTCGGGGGCTCAGCGTGGGAGTGGGTTCCGGCCGTGCACCAGTTTTACTATCACGAGTTCTACAAGCAGCAGCCGGACCTGAACTGGCGCAATCCGGCGGTCGAGAAGGCGGCGTTCGACGCGATGCGCTTCTGGCTGGACCGCGGCGTGGCCGGCTTCCGACTGGACGCCATCCCGACGCTGTTTGAAGATCCGCAGCTGCGCGATGAACCGATGGCGGCCGCCGGGCTGAACGCGCAGGGCGATCCCAAGGTCAGCGACATTTACACCAACAACCTTCCCGAGGTGCACGACGTGATGCGCCGCATGCGCGCGATGGTGGCAAGCTATCCTGGCGAACGCGTGCTGATCGGCGAGACGTATCTGCCCAACACCGCCGAGCTCGATAAATGGTACGGGGGCGCCGCGCACAACGAGCTCGAGCTTCCGATGGATATGCTCTTCGGCTTTTCGAACAAGCTCGACGCCGGGCTCTTCCGCCGGCACCTGACCGAGGTCGAGACTCAGGTGCACGGCTCGCAGCCTCTGCTGGTGTTCGACAACCATGACAACGCCCGCAGCTGGGACCGCTACGGTGCGCTCGCGGACAGTCCGCAACAGAAACTCCAGATCGCGCGCATTCTCGCGACCATGCTCTTCACCTCCAAGGCGACGGCGCTGATGTACTACGGCGAAGAGATCGGTATGGTGACCAGCACGCCGGCGCGGCGCGAAGACGTCAAGGATCCGATCGGCATCACGGGCTGGCCGAAGGAGAAGGGACGCGACGGCGAGCGGACGCCGATGCAATGGACGCCGGACCCGCCCTCGGCCGGCTTCAGCACCAACCCGCGGACCTGGCTGCCGGTCGCGGCAGACTACAAGACGGTGAATGTGCAGACGGAATTGGGGGAGCCGGAGTCGCTGCTGCGCTGGCACGAGCAGCTCATCGCCCTGCGCCGCGAGCTGCCCGCGCTGCGCGACGGAGGCATGGTGATGCTCGACAACGCGAATCCCAGCGTACTGAGCTATGTCCGCGTGGCGCGGGGCGGGAGTGCTCCGGCGCAGCCCTCGGTCGTCGTGACGTTGAATATGACGTCGCAGCCGCAGACGGTGTCGCTGGATCTCGCGCCGGCGGGAATCACATCTTCCACCGTGCGCACTTTGCTAACGAGCGACGGGTCTTTGATTCCGGCAACGTCGGTGCAGCACCTGACGCTGCCGCCGTTTTCTTCGTGGATCGGCGAGGTGCAGTAGCTAAAGACATGTCCTGCCGGACGGGCCGCCTGCGCGGCGGGCGGTCACTTCGTGACGGGTATACCCCTTCGGGTGGCCCTCCGGATGGTCGGGATGAGAGATCTTCGCGCCGACCAACGGGAGGCCCCATGCTGCTGATCCTGCCCAGACCGGTATACGCGTCACGAAGTGACCGCCCCGCGCGTAGCGGGCCCGTCCGGCAGGACATGTCTTTTAGAAATGCAGAAAATTCTGCCCGATCTTGTACTTGCCGGGCTCGCCGGTGATCTTGATCGGCACCACCGCGCCGGCGTTCTTGCCTTTGAAGAACGGAATCAGCGGCTTCAGCAGAACCGACTTCCAGCCCGTCGTGACGTGCGAGACGTCGGACTGCATCCTGAGGTCGCCGGCGAGGTTGACCGCGCTGGTGTGGAAGGCGAACGTTCCTTTCAGATTCGCGTCGGCTCCGGGCACCCCGAACCGCAGCCGCTCGGTCGACGCCACGCCGTTGCGGATGGAGACGGGGCCGCTGAGCGAGGAGAGCACGTCGGCTTCGGCAGTCTTGTCGTCGCCCTTGCCGGCGCGCTCGCTGAAGGCGGACAGGCTCTGCTCGGCCTTGCGATCGGTGATTCGCTCGGCGGGAATGTCGAAGGCCCCATCCATGCGCAATCGCTCGAGAAAAGTTTTGCGGGGCGCGGCGGGTTCGACATGGGCGTGGCTGTGCAGCGAAGCGGCTCCCCGCAGCGGGACCTTACTTTGAAGAAACGGCCGCAGCACATCCTCGACGCGACCCTGCTGGATGGAGAGGTCGATATCGGTCGTCTTCGGCTCGTCTTTTTTTAGCGCGACGATGCGGCCCCGCGCGTTCACCGTCGTGGCGCCGGTCTTCAAGACGACCTCCTCGAGCGTAACGTCGCCGTTCAGTCCGTTGACCGAGCCGCGCACCGTGCCATCGAGATGAACCGGCGTGCCGTGGCCTACGGCAAAGTCCGGAATCGAGCCCGTGATCCCGGTGGCGATCGAGGCGATGGTGCCCTGAAAGCTGCCGAAGGAATTCAGCTTGCCCGCGATGCCGCCCACGTCGCTCAGCGCCACGTCGGAGAAGGTGAACTGGCCGGAGAGCGCCGTGTCGCCCAGCGCCTTGGGCTGCAACGGGCCGAAGCTGCCGTGCGACAGGATATGGCCGGCGGGCAGCGCATTGTTCATGTCGAGCGAGTAGAGGACGGTATGGCCGCGCTGCAGATTTTTGATGATGAGATCGTGAATCGAGTATTTGTACTCGCCGCCGCCGGTGCGCTGAATGTCCAACTCCGCGTCACGCAGATGCAAGGTCTCGACCGGCACCGTCGGTCCGGCAAAGTCCATGCTGCTGCCGGGGGGAAAGTTCGCGTGGTTGGCCTGGCTGCCGACGGGCGGAATCACGACGTGCAGGCCCTTGACATAGACCAGCGGCACGGCGCGATGCAGCATCAGAAAGTCGTTCCACTCGCCTTGCACGAGCAGCTCCTCAGCCGTGCCGATGGGAGGAAGGCCCGGGGTGTGGTCGCGGCGCAGGGTGACTCCGGTGGCCACAAAGCCGGGATGGGGGAAGTAGGTGCGGTGGTAGTGCTCGACCTTGATCCGGCTGGCGAGCACCTGCTCGAGCAGCGGAACAGCGTTGCGGTAGCGGTACGGCCAATGCGCGCTGGCCCGGGCGTAGTACACGCTCGCCGCGAGGACGGCGACGGCGAGGAGCCCGCAGCAGGTCCAGACCGCGGTGCTTCGCGACCTCACGGGCGGCGTGGCAACCGCAGGCGGCGCGGCGATCGGAGGCGGCGCCGCAGCCGGAGGCGGCGCCGCAGCCGGAGGCAACGAGGAGCTGGACATGGTTGAGCAAAGCCTCCACCCGAGAGAATCACCGGCCATCCGGTGGAATGTTTCCTCATATGACGCCAAAACGAGCGGCCATGCAAGGCGGAAAATCCGATTATCTCCGGAAGCGGCAACGCGGTGACGGTCGTCGGAGAGTGGGCAGAACAATGCCAATGTGCCCGCAACGCAGTGCGTGGCAAATCGGGACACGAGGAGGGCAGAAGAGGGCAGCAAAACTAATCATTACAGAGACTTAGATACTTAGCGGAAGGTAGGAAAAGCCGCGGCAATGGCGATGCGATTGCAACCTCCGGCAATGCTCCTCTCGCTTGGGTCTCATCCGCCCTGCGGGGAGCTTATCCATTCCAAATCAGCCTTGTCGGAGAGCTATTCCATGAACCTGAAAGTATGCCTGAACCTATCCGTCCTCGGTCTGACCGCGTGTCTGGCTTGCGGTGCCCGCGCCGACACGCTCGGCTCCACGACCGTCCTCGCCACCGATTCCGTCTACGCCGCCGGAGCCTATTCCACCTATGCCGCCGGCTTTGGAGGTACTGCGCCGGTGGGAATTGCCATCGCCCCCGGCACCACGTACATCACGTTTTCTTCTTCCACGGGCAACACTGTCACGGTCAACAGCGGCGGCAACTACAACGATGCCGACGGTGTTGGCTCGGCCCAGGCCGAGTACAACTCCGGCCTTGGGGTTCTCTCCGGCATTGCCTCGCCGACCGCAGGCTACATCGCCGGCGTTTTCATCGACGCCGGTGGTCCCTCCGGGAGCGCTCCTGCGGGATTGGACTTTACCGGCACTGGAGGCACCGGCTTCACCTCGCTTTCGGCCGCAGTCAATCAGGTCTTCTTCGTTGGCGATGGGCGTACGGGCGACGCTTCGGGTACGACGCAGACCTTCTACGTGCCGACCGGCGCAACCGAGCTCTACCTGGGCCTGGCCGACGCCTGCGGCTACAACGGCGGTCCAAGCTGCCTGGGCGATAACTCCGGCTCCTTCGCCGTCAGCTATGACGAAGTCGGCGGCGGGATCACGCCTCCACCCGCCGTTCCCGAACCTTCGAGCTTCGTCCTGCTCGGGACCGGTGTTCTGGCGGCGGCGGGGACGATTCGCCGCCGCTTTGCCGTTTGCTGAACTTCGAGTCTGCTGCAGGGCGGTTTCTGTCTTCGAGGCGTCAGCGTGCTACGGTCCGGGAGTACCGGCAGCCGCGCTGACGCCGCTTCTTTCTGCCAGGTTCTCTCGGCCTCGACATCCCGGAGCACCCCTCTGGAAAGTTCGCGCGCGGCAAGGCCGCCTTCGCTTGACCCTTCTCGTCCATGTCAATATTTTTTTCACGAACGGAAAATTTCGGGTGCGCGGGAGTACGATAGTCGCACCTCCTCCCCCACATGCTTTAGGACAGGTACGGGCTCGGTGATCTTCGCAGGCAAGGATCGACTTCAGGGCTGGAAAGATATTGCAGCCTACTTGGCGCGCGACGAGCGCACCGTGAAACGCTGGGAGAAGCAGCGCGGACTTCCGGTGCGCCGCATTCCGGGTGCGGGCCGGGCGAACGTCTATGTGCTGGTGCCGGAGATTGAGGCCTGGCTGGCGGATGCCGAATCTTGCGGGGAGGAGCGGGTTGCCGGGGAGAGTGCGCAAGCCGAACCGGCGGGTCCCGCGGATTCCACGGATTCGCTCGATACTCTGGACAAAGATACTCCGGACAAGGTAGGCAGGGCCGGCTGGGACGAGCGATGGGATTCCGAAGCCAGGGAGCCGGCGCTCGAGTTCGCGGAGATGTCCCTCGATGCAGCGCCGCATGCGTGGCCCCGGACCAAGTTGCACCTTCTGGGCCGTTCCGCTCCTGCCGTGGCGGTGTGTGTCTTCGGGCTGCTGAGCGCGGCTTTGATCGTCGGCGCCGGCCGGCTTGCCAGCCCGTTGCCACCGAAGCCCGCGGCGGAGGGCCGGCCTGAGCGCACGATGTACAAGAGCCCGGCGCCGGGTCTCGACGAGCTTTATCTCCAGGGGGTCTACTGCTTAGAGAAGCGTACGCCGGAGTCGCTCGAACACGCTCGCCGCGCCTTTGAGCAGGTCGTCGCCAGCGATCCCGGCCACGCCCCCGCATACGCCGCACTGGCCAACACGTATCTGCTGCTGCGCGAGTATTCGAACATGCCGTCGAAGGACGCGTACGCGATGGCCAAGATCGCGGCCGGGCGCGCCGTCGCCCTCGACCCGAATCTCGCCGACGCGCACACCTCTCTCGGCTTCATCGATTTCTTCTCCGACTGGGATGCCGCCTCCGCCGCGAAAGAGTTCACGACGGCGATTCAGCTCAATCCCAACTCCGCGCTTGCCCATCACTGGTACGGCTCGATGCTCACGCACGAAGGGCTGTTTCCCGAGGCGATCGAGCAGCTCAACCTGGCGCAGCGGATCGAGCCCACTTCGCCTTCGATCGTGGCCAGCAAAGCTCTCGCGATCGGCCTCGCAGGCCGCCGCAGCGAGGCCATCGCCATGCTTCAGACGCTTCTCTCGACAGATCGTGATGCCGGCTCGGCGCACCAAGCCCTTGCTCTGTTAAGCCTGGTCGATCCGAGAGACATCCCGCTTTTCCTCGACGAGAGCCGCCGCCTTGCCGTGTATCGCAACGACCGCAAGGTTCTCGACGTGATGACGGCTGCGCAGGAGAGCTTTCAAAATGGAGGCGAGACCATCATGTGGTCGACCATCCTCGCGAAGGAGAAGCAGCTTCAGCCGCAGGGCAAGGTCGATGATCGCATGGCGGTGGCAGAGGCCGCGCTGGGGCACGACGAGCAGGCGATCCGGGATCTGGATGAGCTTGTGCGCGAGCGCGACCCATATGCCATCGGCATGCGAGCGGATCCTCTGTTGCTGCCGCTCCATCACAAGCCGGAGTTTGAAGCGGTTCTCGCTAAGGCCGGACTGCCTCCCTTCCCGAAAGGGAAATGACGTACCGCCCATGAGCCTCCGCATGGGCCAGCTACAATCAGCCTCAGCATGATTGCCCACCTTCGCGGACGTCTTCTTGCCAAAACTCCGAACCAGACCACGATTGAATGCGGGGGCGTGGGGTACGACGTTACCATCTCGGTCGCGACGTTTTCCGCGCTGCCCAGCGAGGGCGCCGAAGCCGCGCTGCACATCCACACCCACGTCCGCGAAGACCAGATCGCGCTGTTTGGATTTTCCGGTACGCAGGAGAAGCGGCTGTTCGAAAAGCTGCTGACCATCAGCGGGATCGGGCCGAAGCTGGCGATCACGGTGCTAAGCGGCATTGCGTCGGACCGCCTGGTGACGGCGATCCGGTCGGGCGATCATGCCACGCTGACGCGCATTCCCGGCATCGGCAAGAAGACCGCGGAGCGCGTGGTGCTCGAGCTCAAGGACAAGCTGGACGATCTGGCAGCGGCGATCCCGCCGAGCTTCGCGACAGGTCAGCATCATGGGCCGGCGGGCGACGATGCGCTGTCGGCGCTGGTGAACCTGGGCTATCCGCGACCGGTGGCGCAAAAGGCGATCGAGACGGCGATCGGCAAGGACAAAGAGGCGGCGAGGGACTTCGAGACACTCTTCCGCGCAGCGATGGCGGCGATCCGGTAGTGAGCCAGGTCCTGCCGGACGGGCCGCCTGCGCGGCGGGCGGTCACTTCGTGACGCGTATACCTTGTCTCGGCAGGATCATCGGCGCAGGGCCTTCCGTTGGTCGGCGCGAGAACTTTTGACCCCGACCATCGGGAGGGTCGACCGAAGGGGTATACATGTCACGAAGTGACCGCACCGCGCGTAGCGGGCCCGTCCGGCAGGACATGATCTTTGAAAAAAAGAAGGCCTCGAAGCCGGGTAAGCGGATTCGAGGCCATAGCTTGCAGGCGGCCCGTAAGCCGAATTCTGTTTTAGACGATCATTCCTCTACGCGACGCATTACTGCGGCGCTTTAGCAACCTACCCGCGGGTTTCGGCTCTCTCGCGAGCGTTGCCGCCGGTCGAGTCTCTCCGCCTGAGCGCATCGGGCCAACACGCTTGCCAGCCGCCTGGAGAGGAGCGGCGCAATCCCCGCCTATTTGGTCTTGCTCCGTGTGGGGTTTACCCTGCGACTCTGTTTACACAGAGCCCGGTGCGCTCTTACCGCACCTTTTCACCCTTACCGCAGGCCGCTTGCGGACCTATCGAAATAAGTCACCAGCCTGGGGCGGTATGTTCTCTGTTGCACTTGCCGTCCAGAGGCCTTGACGCCTCCGTCCCGGACGTTATCCGGCACACTGCCCTGCGGAGTTCGGACTTTCCTCCCCCGCCCAACACCCTCTCGGCCGAAGCCTTGAAGGGAAGACGGCAGCGATCATCCAGCCGCCTGCAGTTTCATAGTACAGGGTGGAGGGAGTAAGGAATAGGGAGTAGAAGGCGGAACAACAACGCCTTGGGCTGCGTACTCATGATCGAGAGGATGGGATTGGAAAGCGAGTAAGATCACGGTGAGAGGCAAGGCGGTATTTGCTTTCTTCACCCTCTCCCCTCTCCCCTGCACTCTGTTTTATGGAATTCAAGGAAGCCATCAAGATCGCGCTGCAGTCGCTCTGGGCGAACAAGCTTCGCTCGGTGCTGACGCTGCTCGGCGTCGTCATCGGCGTGGCCAGCGTGATTGCGGTCGTGACGCTGGTCAACGGGGCCAATACCTTTGTGACCACCAAGTTCACCAGCTACGGCGCGGACGTTTTTACGGTTTCGAAGATGCCGGCCATCATCACGAATTCGGAGGACTACGAGCGTTTTCATAAGCGCAAGGACATCCTGTTTCCGGACTACCTTTACGTCAAGCAGAACTGCGAGCGCTGCACCGGCATCGGCGCGCAGCAGGCGACCACGGGCAAGATCGTGCGCGGAACCGAGTCGGTCACCGACACACAGATCCGCGGCTATACCTCGCAGATGCCCGCGCTGCAGAACCTGAATATCGAGCAGGGGCGGGGCTTCACCGACTTCGACGAAGAGCATGCCTCGCGGGTCGCGATCATTGGCACCGATATCGAGGAGCATCTCTTCGCCGGGGTGAATCCGCTCGGCCAGGAGCTGCGGGTCGACGGCACGCCCTATACGGTGATCGGGGTCAGCGAGAAGCAGGGGAGCACCTTTGGGGCCAGCCAGGACAACTGGGTCGCGGTGCCGCTGACCGCCTACCAGAAGAGCTACGGCACTTCGAAGACGCTGACCATCTACGTCAAGGCGGGCGCGGCCGGCGAGGTGCTGCAGAACGCGGGCGACGAGGTGCGGGTCATGATCCGCTCGCGGCGGCACGATGCGCCGGGCGCGCCGGACTCCTTCGAGCTCGACACCAACAACACGCTGGTCGGCTTCTTCTCGACGATTACCAAATCCTTCGGCGCGGTCGCGGGCGCGATTGCGCTGATCTCGCTGGTAGTCGGCGGCATCGTCATCATGAACATCATGCTGGTGAGCGTGACGGAACGAACCCGCGAGATCGGCATCCGCAAGGCGCTCGGGGCGCGGCCGCGCGACATCCTCATGCAGTTTCTGATCGAGTCGGCCACCATGGCGCTGGTGGGCGGCATCTTCGGCGTGATCGGCGGGATCATCGTCGCGCAGGCGGTCACCGTGCTTGCCGGATTCCCGTCCACCATCGCGCTGTGGAGCGTCTTCGTCGGCCTACTGATGGCGACCTCCACCGGCATCTTCTTTGGCGTCTACCCGGCACGCAAGGCCGCGCAGCTTGACCCCATCGTCGCGCTGCGCGCCGACTAGAAAGGGATTCCAGCGTGGGTGCAGTCGAACGGAACAGCAGCAGATCCTCTTCGAGGATGACAACAAGAAAAGCAAGTGCAACAGCAGGGCGCGGCAAAGTTGACTTAGCTCTCAGGCTTAGCTCTCAATAGTGGACGGAAGGAAATCAAGGCCATGCAGATCGCCGACGCACCGGAAACCGTCAAGATGGCGCTCGACACCCTGCGCACCAACAAGCTGCGCAGCGGTCTCACCATTCTCGGCATCGTCATCGGCGTGATGACCGTCATCGTCATCTCGTCGGTGGTCAACGGCCTGAATAACAACATCTCGAGCTTCGTCGAGTCGCTCGGCTCGAATGTGCTCTTCGTCTTCCGCTTTCCCGTCTTTGGCCAGCGCCCCACGACCGAGATGCTGACGCGCAAACAGCTCACCTATGACGACGCGATGGCCATGCGCGCGCTGCCGCATGTGGTTGCGGTCGCGCCCGCGCTGCAGTACACCGACAACAACGACCCGAATCGCGGCGGCACGACAGCGATCAAGGCAGGCGCCAACAAGATGCAGAACACCGTCCTTGAAGGCGACACGCCGGGCGAGAAAGATGTCAGCCAGCTTGAGCTGCGCGAGGGCCGCTTCTTCCAGGACCTCGACCAGACCCGCTTCGCCCGGGTCACCGTGCTCGGCAGGGACACCGCCGATCAGCTCTTCCCCAACCAGAGCGCCATCGGCCAGGAGGTCCAGGCCGACGGCATGATCTTCACGGTCATCGGCGTTCTCGCGGCGCAGAAGCAGCCCTTCGGCGGCGGCAAGAACCCGGAAGACAATAAGGCGATGTTTCCGATCTCCACCTTTCACCGCATGCACCCCGAGCAGCTCGACTACTGGATCACCCTCAAATACGACGACCCGAAGAACCGGCCGCTGGTCGAAGATGAGCTGACCGAGCTGCTGCGGCGCCGCCGGAAGGTCGCCAACGCGCTGCCGGACAACTTCGCCATCTTCGGCACCGACTCGCTGACCAGGTTGTGGAACCAGATCACCGGCGGCCTGTTCCTGCTGCTCTTTGCGCTCTCGAGCGTGGCGCTGCTGGTGGGCGGCGTCGGCGTGATGAACATCATGCTGGTCTCTGTGACCGAGCGAACGCGGGAGATCGGCGTGCGCAAGGCCATCGGCGCGACCCGGCAGACGATTCTCGCGCAGTTTACCCTCGAGGCGATTACGCTCTGCGCGGTGGGCGGCGTGATCGGCGTCTTGCTGGGCGGCACAGTTGCTCTCGGCCTGCACTTCCTGCTGCCTTCGCTGCTTTCGCCGCTGTGGGTCGTCGCGGCCTTCGCAAGCTCGTGCGCGATCGGGCTGCTGTTCGGCATCTATCCGGCGTGGAAGGCGGCGAGCTTGAATCCGATCGAGGCGCTGCGATACGAATGAGGCAGAGGGAAGGGGTGAGGGGAGAGGGTTTAGAAGACTGAAGGCGACAGAGATCGCCATTGCTTTTCTTGCCGTCATCCTCGAAGAGGATCCGCTATTGCCTTCAGGCTATCTAGGGCTATCTCCAGAGGGTGTACACCAAACCAGCGCCGTCATTCTGAGTGAAGCGAAGAATCCCCGCATTTTTCAACGCCGCACCAGTGTCGAAGGGAAAACTGCCCTAAGCCCTCTCCCCTCTCCCCTTCACCCTGCCTTTCGAATCTTTCCATCCTTCAGCGTAAACAGCTCCCCGCGCCACACGACGGTGTCTTCGGCGAAGCTCCAGGCCCAGAAGGCAAGACCGAAAAAATCGCGCAGCGGCAGCAGCCATAGGTCGCGCAGCACCTGCTCGTCGCGCAGCACGCCTACCCCGGCCGAGAGCGCGACCGCGGCCCGCGCCAGCAGCACCACACTCAGCAGCGTGAAGCTCCACAGCGTCAGGCCGCTCGCCACACAGGTCATCACCGCCCAGGGCAGCGCGTAGGTGACGCCAAGCCCAACGTAGCCCCAGCGCCGCGAGTCGCGCGTCGACCGCGCCCAGCGCAGTTGATGCTCCCTGAAGCCGCGAAAGCTGTACGCGGGCACGGTGGTCTCGACCACCTCATCCACCAGCTCGACGCGATACCCGGCCGCGGCGATGCGTGCTCCCATCTCGTAGTCGTCGGCGAGATATTCGGTCAACGGCTCGAGGCCGCCCGCCTCGGCGAGCACGGTCTTCGTGGTGGCCAGCGTGGAGCCGAGGCCGAAGCGGATGCCGCCCTCCAGCCACCTCGCCGTCAATACACCGGGGAAGAAGTCGGTCGAGATGCCGAGCGCCTCCAGCCGCGCCCACACCGTCCTGCCCGGTCCACCCGGTGCGGTGCGGCCGATGTAAGGAGCCGTTACCATGCCGACTCGCTGGCCGGCGAAGCACTCCATCACCCGCGTCAGGTAACGCGGCGAGACGAGAATGTCGCTGTCGTTGATGAGGACATGCTCGTAGCTCGCCTCGCGCAGCATCTGGACGAGATTGCTGACCTTGCCGGAGGTGCCGAGCCGCTCGCGGCACTCCACCCATCGCATCGCAACGGCGGGGAACTCCAGACGCAGGCGCTCGATCTCGGCGACGACAGGATCGTTGCGGTCGCTTACCCCGAAGACGATCTCGAACTCGCCCGCGTACTGCAGGCGGCAGTGGCTGACCAGGCCGGCGTACATCCGCTCGTCGACGCCCTTCATCGGCTTCAGAATGGTGACCGGCGGAGCGAAGCCGCTGCGCGCGATGCGGGCTGCCCAGTGGCGGGAGAAGCTGCGGGCGGCAAAGAGCGCAAGCAGGAGATACGCGAGCCCCGCCAGAGTGAGCAGCGCGGCAATAGCCTCGATTGCTATGGCCATCCGGCTAGTTTAGCAACCGCTTATGTCCTGCCGGACGGGCCGCCTGCGCGGCGCGCGGTCACTTCGTGACGTGTATATCTTGTCGTGGCAGGGGCAGCAGCATGGGGCCTCGCGATGCTCGGCAGGAGAACTCGGCGCCGAGCATCGCGAGGCCCTACGCTGCTGGTAGCGCCAAGACCGGTATACACCCCACGAAGTGGGCGCTCGCCGCGCAGGCGGCCCGTCTGGCAGGACAGAATCTTCAATAGGGGTTGGGCTGGTTGCTCAGGATCTCCTTGCCTCCGCTCTGGGCGATGAAGTAGGTCCTTGCCGGAAGCGTCGGCGTCTGCTGGCTCAGGTCCTGCCAGAGGAAGATGCGGCGCGGGCCGGTCCACTGGAGGCTGAGCGACAGATCGTCTTCGAAGATATGCGGCGCATCGGGGAAGAAGGAGCCGTACCAGAGATTCGAGCTGCGCCCGTTGAGGATGTGGATGGGCTGGGTGTCGACCCCCGGACGATGCAGATAGAAGCCGAGCGTGCTGGCGCTCTCATACTCGCCATGGATGACGATCAGGTCGTCCGGCCGCAGCTCGGGGGCCATGGCTTGCGCGAGCTGCCAGGAGCTGAGGACCGGGGCGAAGGTCTGGAGACCGATGTCCGCCGCGAGCAGAAAGAGGAAGGACGCGGCGGTCAGGGCGAGATTGGCGGCGTGCGGATGGAAGTCGCGGCGAAGCAGCCAGTTGGCGAGCGGACCGAAGAAGAAGGCGCAGGCGGCGAAGAGGAGCGGCTGGCGGAAGGCTCCCATGGCCTTGGCGTTGAGGTCGAGAAAGTGGCCGAAGGAGAGGGCGTAGTCGCCGGGATTCTGCTGGAGCAGCGAGGCGAGATCGGTGTTGGGGTCAGGCGGCTGTGCTCGGAACGCGAGGAACAGCGCAAGCAGCGCAGCAGCCGAGCCGAGGACCAGAAGCACGGTCGCGATGCCCTGGCCCGAGCGGACGAGCGGGTTGGGCACGGCGAAGGACTCGGCTTCGCGGGCCTCGTCGTCGAGCCAGGCGGCGATCAGCAGGATCATCGCCGGCAGCGCGGGCAGGACGTAATACTCCTGCCGGGTGGAGAGGCTGAAGAAGAGCATGGGAAGGAGAGCCCAGAGGCCGAGGAGCAGACGTGTGCTCTCGCGCGGGCTGAGGGCGCGGATGGAGACGAGCGGGCGCACGGCCTTGCGCCAGGGGACGGACGCGAGTGCGCGGAGTAGGAAGGCGCTCCACGGCATGAGCCATACCAGCAGCAGCCCCCAGAAGAGGGCGAGCGGCACAGTGTCGTAGTCGCGCGGGACGCGGAGGTTCAGGTAGCGGAGCATCTGCTCGTTGACGAAGTAAAACCAGAGCCAGCCGTGGACGTTGCCGCCGGTGGAGAGCGGGACCTGCCAGTGGCCGTGGGTGAAGGCGAGATTGCCCGGATGGCCGTGCGTGGGGTTGGCGAGGGCGATGAGCACGTGCCAGGGCGCGGCGATCAGCAGGAAGACGGCGGTGCTCGAAAGCGGCGCAAGCTGGCGCAGGCGTGTGATGGTGCCGCGCAGGCTGCGGCGGGTGAGCAGAAGATGGGCGAGCACGATGAGAACGGGGAAGACGATGCCGATCAGGCCCTTGGTGAGGACGTTTAAGGCGCACGCGGCGGCGAAACCCCAGCAGAGGAGGCGGGTGCCGGTTCGCGGGTTCGTGGCGGCGGGAGAACCCAGGTCTGAAGGGTCTCGACTCTGAGACATGGGTTCTTCTTCGGCTACAAACTCTCGCGCCTCCACGTCCGTGAGCCAGTAGAAGAAGAGGGCGAGCGTGGTCCACAAACAGACCATCGCGTCAGGGATGTTGATCCGCGTGAAGATGAAGATGCCGAAGCTCGACAGCAGGAGCAGCCCGGCGTAGAGGCCGGCGCGGGAGGACCGAAACGCGCGCCGGGCGAAGCTTTCCATCACCAGGGCGAGAGCGAGGACGGTAAGGGCCAGCGGGATGCGGGCGGCGGCGGTGTGGACCCCAAAGATCTGGAAGCTGGCGGCCATGCTCCAGTAGAGGAGCGGGGCTTTTTCGAGGTAGCGGATGCCGTTGGCGTAGAGCGTGACGGAATCGTGGCGGAGGAGCATCTCGCGGGCGACCTCCGTGTGGACCGAGTCGGCGTCGTCGAGCAGCGGCGGAGTCACCAGGGCAAAACTTGCGTAGAAGGAGATCCATAGCGCGAGCAGGATCAGGCGGTTTCGCCGGACTGCGATTCGAGTTGGGGTTTGTCTGGGCGGCGGCATCTTGGATTGTCTTAGGATCGTCTTCGGGTCGTCTTCAGTCTATGGTGATGGGGCGTGAAAGCGTAGGACTGCAATAGACTTGTTCTGGTGAGAGGACCGCCTGAGAGCGATGGTGCAGTCCCATGGGCGAAGAACAAGCAGCAGCAGATCCTCTGCGGGGAGGACAACCAGAGAGGCAAGTGCAAAAGCGAGAGCAACGGCGGTTGCGACGAGGTCTACGGCAACGATGGTCTTTGGCAACGATGATCTGCGGCAACGATGAGTGATCTGGTGCAACTCGGTTCTGTTGCAGGACCGCCGGCGGAGCTGCTCTTCGGCGACTGGTATCCTGCGCTGCGCGCCGGCGAGCTGCGCGCGGGCAAGACGGCGACGGCGATGCTGCTGGGCGTGCCGCTGTTGCTCGGGCGGAAGCGCGGCGGCGCGCTGTTTGCGATGCGCGATCTTTGTCCGCACCGCGGGATTCCGCTCTCGGCGGGATGGTTCGACGGCGACACCGTCGCCTGCAAATACCACGGCTGGCGATTCGAGCCGTGCAGTGGACAATGCGTCGAGATCCCTTCGCTGACCAGCCACGAGACGCTCGATCCGACGAAGATCTTTGCCGGCGCATTTCCCTGCGAGGAGCGCGACGGGTATGCCTGGGTCTTTGTCCCGGAGCCCGGTTCCGGGCGGCTGCCGGAGCCGGGCACAGGACGCGGCGGCGAAGCGCTGCCTACAGTGCCGGAGCTGCCGAAGTTTTCCGCGAAGTTTCGCAGCGCGCATCTGGTAGCCGAGCTGCCCTGCAATGTAGACCACGGCATCATCGGGCTCATGGACCCGGCGCATGGGCCGTTTGTGCATCAGGCGTGGTGGTGGCGGAGCCGCGCCAGCATCCACGAGAAGGCCAAGCACTTCGAGCCGATCGAAGACCGCGAGCACAAGGGCCGCAACGCCGGTTTCAGAATGTCGGCGCATGCTCCCTCGGGCAACAGCGCGCCGTACAAGCTGCTGGGCGTCTACGGCGAACCGATCACGACGATGATCGACTTTGTGCTGCCGAACCGGCGCTATGAGACGATCCGCGCCGGAGACAAGTGGTTTTCGAGTCTGACGACGGTTACCCCGGTGACGGCGTCGACTTGCCGAATCGATGTAATCGCGGCGTGGAACGTCTTCTACTACGTGCCGCTGGTGACGGCGATCGCCACGTTCTTCGGGGCGCGGTTTGTGCGGCAGGACCAGCAGACGATGATCCAGCAGGCCCGGGGGCTGCGGCACAACCCGGCGCTGATGCTGATCGACGACGCGGACAAGCCGGCGAAGTGGTACTTCGCGCTCAAGCAGGCGCGGCTGAAGGGAACGGGCGAGTCTCCTCTGCGCGGGCCGGTCACGCTGCACTGGCGCAGCTGACTCATTCAACGACTTATCTTCCGGTGATTTAAAGACATGTCCTGCCGGACGGGCCCGCTATGCGCGGGGCAGCCACTTCGTGGCGTGTATACCGGTCTTGGCAGGATCGGCAGCATGGGGCCTCGCGCTGCTCGGCGCGAGAACTCTTCCTCTCGACCATCGGGAGGGCCACCGAAGGGGTATACGCGTCACGAAGTGATTCAGAACTGCAGCTTCAGCCCAAGCTGCACCTGACGCTCCGGAGCCTCCCCGCTTGAGGCCGCCGTGAAGGTGCCGAAGGGCTGCGCGTTCAAACCTTCGGCCGCCAGGTTGGCGGCATTCTGGAAGACGAGCGGCGTCACACCGTTGAGTTCTGTGCCGGCCAGGTACGCGCGCTGCACGATCGCCGAGTAGTTCACGCGGTTGGTCAGGTTGAAGGCCTCTGCCGTGCCGCGCAGGTGCAGCCGCTCGCCGGACCATAGATCGCGCGTGACGCGAAGATCGACTTGGGACCGGTCGGGCAGGCGCAGCGTGTTGCGTCCAACGGTCGGCAGATACACCGCGCCGCCCGATCCGTTGATGCTCTGATGACCGCCCTTGAGCCGCGTTCCGCCGAAGATCTGCAGCGTGTACGGCCGCCCGCTCGACTCAAAAAATATAGGAGAGATGCGGAAGCCGTTCAGCGCCGCGGCCGCCCAGCCGAACCGCCTGCCGAGCGCAGGCTGCCACACCGCGGCGGCGACGATCCGGTGCGAATAGTTCAGCGACGAGAGGCCATGATCGTAGTGCAGGTTGAAGGGATCGAACTGCGTGTTCGTGCGCGGCGTCGCGCCTGCGGTCTGGCCGTAGTCGAGCGCCTTCGACCAGGTATAGCTGGCGCGCAGCTCGAGGCCGCCGCGGCTGCGTCTGCGCGCCTCGACCACAGCCGCGTTGTAGCTTGCATTGGCGTTCGAGACGATATCCGTCACCGGCCCAAAGTTGGTGTTGACCCGCTGCGTATACACCGGCACGGCAAACGTCTCGCCATCGCGCACCCCTGCCGCGCCGGTCCCGCCCTGGAGCTGAAACAGTTTCGTTGCCGTCGCGGGCGCAATGTTGATGTCCACCGAGTTCGGCAGCTGGCGGTCGAGATTCATCAGGTAGCTTGCGCTCGCGACGAAGCCCGCGCCCACCTCGCGTTCGAGCGTCAGGCTGCCCTGCTGCACCGCGGGCAGACGAAATCTGCGGTCGAAGACCATTGCCGAAGTCGTCGCCGCAACCGCCGCCGGTGGAGCCGTGTCGTAGGTGCAGACATAGCCGAAGCCCTGATTCGCCACCTGCGGACAATTTGTAACTGTCGTCGGTAAGATCAAGATGTGGGTCGCGGAGGCGGGCTCGGCCGTGTCGACCAGCGCGCTGCGAATTGCCGCTCCCGGCAGCCGCCCATAGAAGAGTCCATATCCTGCGCGCACGACACCGCGGCCCGCTCCGAAGGGAGACCACGCAACCCCGGCCCGCGGGCCAAAGTTGTTCCTGTCCTCCGGAAACACGCTGGTCGCGCCTGTGCTGCCGAAGGCCGTGTCGAGGGCCAGGTTCGGCTGCTGCGGCAGCGGCAGAAACTCATACTCGTAGCGCACGCCCGCATGCACCGTCAGGTTCGTTCGCACGCGCCAGTCGTTCTGCGCGAAGGCCGCCCACTCCTGCGTGCCGAACGAGACCGACTGCTGGCCGAAGCTCTGCGAGAACGAGCGGAAGCAGAAGTCGTGGATCGGCGCAAAGATCGACGGACAGCCGCCGTTCGGGTACGCGTTCGTGTTGAAGGTATAGTCGGTGATCCAGTCGACCAGGCCGCCCGCGTGGCCATTGGTGACGCCGCTGTCATAGTGGAACGCGCCCTGCGTGTTGTTGAGCCCGACAATGTCGTCGTGCACGAAGCTGACATCGACCCCGGCCTGCACCTGATTGCGGCCGCGCACCCAGGTGACGAGATCGGCCAGCTCCACTCTGCGCTCGTTCGGATACGCTTTGCGCCCGAGCGCGTACGAGGTGCCGAAGGTGAAGCCCTCCGGCCCGATCGCGACCTCGGGCGAGTAGCCGCCGGGCGAGATCGCGGCCTCCTGCGGCAGCGGCGCCTTCGCCTCTTCATACTGCAGCCCGCGGCCGTACTGCACGCGCACATCGTGGTTCAGGTTCGGCGTCAGCCTCCACGTCCAGCGCCCTACCGCCGCGTCGATCTTCGAGTAGCTGCTGCCCAGGCTCGCCCGCCCCAGGTACACCACGGGCGAGGATCGTGAACCTGCGGGCGCACTCGATCGCGCGCGGTTGTACTGCAGGCTGAAGGCATGGCGCTCCTCCGCATGGTAGTCCAGCTTCGCAAAATTGATCGTCTGATCCTGCCGCCGCGGCACGCTGCCCGTCAAGCTGTCGAGATAGTTCAGCGCGGCGTTCGTCTTCGCCGCCGTGACGCCGCGGTTGGCCAGCAGCGCCGTCTGCGTCGCTGTGAGCGAGAAGAAGTTCGCCGCCTGCGGAGACGAGATCGCGGGAAAGTTCCTGCGCTGCTGATCGTAGGCGTAAAAGAAGAACAGCCGGTCCTGTACCGCCGCGGCGCCCACCGCGCCCCCGAACTGCTGGCGAAGATCGCGCGGCTTTACGGCTGCACTCGAAACGACGCCGTTGACGTAGGTGTTTTCGATCGAGAAGGGGTTGGTCGCTCCGAAGGCGCTCGACCGCGCCAGATAAAAGGCGCTGCCATGCAGCTCATTCGAGCCGCTCTTCGACACCGTCGAGATCACCCCTCCCGCCGCATGGCCATACAGCGCCGAGTAGTTCTGCCCGCTGACGCGAAACTCCCGCACCGCCTCCTGCGAAAACGTGTACGCCATGCCGGCGTGGCGGCCGTAGCCTCCGCCTGCTCCTCCTCCGCCTTCGCTGCTTCCCCGCCGCGGCGAAGAGCCGCTCTCCTCGGCATCCTCCGCCTCCGCGCTGCTTTCAATGCCCGTGCCCAGCGGAACCGCACCGAAGCTCTGGTCCGCCTCCGCGCCATCCACGCGCGTGCTGTTCTGCGTCGCCGGCAGCCCGCGAAACGTCAGCAGGCTGTCGCTGTCGGGGTCCGCATGCGCGCCCGGAGTCAGCCGCGCAAAGCTCTGCCATCGCCGCCCATTGTCGGGTAGCCGGTCGAGCTCCTCGGGCGTGATCACGTTCGCGATCACCTCGGACGCGAGCTCCTCCTGGGTCGGCGCGCTGCTGGGCTCAGGCGGCGCCACCACCGTCACCGACGAGGTCACGGCGGCCACTCGCAGGCGCGCCTCGACCGCCGTCTCCTCCCCTACCTGCACCGTAACCGGCGCCAGCGTTACGCTCGAAAAGCGGTTGTAGTCGAGCGTCACCTCGTAGTCGCCCGCCGCCAGCGACGGAATCAGAAACTCTCCCCGGCTGCCGGAGGTCGCGGCAATCCGCGCGCCCGTCGCCACGTTCCGCGCCTCGACCGAGGCGCCCGCCAGAGCCGCTCCGCCCGCATCGCCCACATAGCCGCTGATCGCGCCATCCGCCGAAGACTGTGCCCACGCACATCTGCCCAGGCTTGCAGCAACCAGGCCCCACAGCATCGAGAATCGAACCGTCTTCACCGCGGCGGCGCAGAGTCGCGCGCGCGCCGTACCATGCAGCATGGAAACTCCCCGGAGTCTTACTCCGCACCGGCTCCATCCAGGAAAAAGCAGATTAGAGACTAACGAAGTTGCAGGCAGGAGGAAAGGCTACTTCCGGGTCAGGAAGCCGCGATCTAAACCTGTGTTCCGCGCTCGGTCGTCCGCGGGCGGCGATCTGCTTGCGGCCGGCCCTGACAAGTACGTTGGAGTAAACTACACCCCATGGAGATCCACCTTCGCCCCGAGTTGGAAGAACAGATCCGGCAGGATGTTCAGCGCGGGCCGTACCGGAGCGTCCATGAATTTGTAGAGCGGGCCGTAAACCTGCTCCACCAGCAGGAGACGTGGTTTATCTCCCACGCAGAGGAAATATCGGGAAAGATCGAAGAGGGCTGGAATGCGGCTGGGCGCGGAGAGTTGTCCGGTGAGAAGGACGTAAAAGCCCAGATGGTGCAAAGAAAGCGCGCCTGGAGCAAGCAACAACGCCCTGCATGAATTCGTGTGTCCTCACTCCTCAAGCTGAGGAGGATTTGAGGTGTGGTCCTTCATCGCGCAAGACAGCATAGAAGCCGCAGATAGAGTGGAAGCACATATCTACGCAGCTTTTGGCTTTCTGGCGTCTAACCCGCAAGCCGGGCACCTCCGCCCTGACCTTACGCCGCGGCCGTTGCGCCTTTGGACGATACCCCGTTTCCCAAACTATATAGTCGTTTACGATCCCGTCTCCAGCCCGCTCCGTATTATCCGAATCCTGCACGGATCCTTCGATATGGCCAGGCATCTTGTTGAATAGTGTCCCCGCTCCAAGGCGCTGTACCCAACGCCAAGCGACCGCGCCCACTGCGGCGTATCCGCAATCAGGCGTTTGTTCAGGCATTCCAGCGTAGCGGCCGTGCGCCTGGACCCTAGTACACTCGAAGAGAAACCATGTTTATCGACGAAGCGCGAATCCGCATCAAGGCCGGCGACGGCGGCAACGGCTGCATGGCCTTCCGCCGCGAGAAGTTCGTCCCCAAGGGCGGCCCCTCGGGCGGCGACGGCGGCCACGGCGGCGATGTGCTGATGTCCTCTTCCCTCAGCCACAACACGCTGGTCCACTTCCGCTACAACCCCGAGCACAAGGCCCAGCGCGGCGGGCATGGATTGGGCTCCAACTGCTCCGGGTATGCCGGCGAGCCCGTCACCCTGAAAGTTCCCGTCGGCACCCTGCTCTACGACGACCACACCGGCGAGCTCATCCACGACTTCGCCCACCCCAACGAGACCCTCGTCATCGCGAAAGGCGGACGCGGCGGACGCGGCAACCAGCACTTCGCGACCAGCACGCATCAAGCCCCCCGCGAGCATGAGCTCGGCCGCGCCGGCGAAGAGCGCGCCTACCGCCTCGAGCTTCGCCTGCTTGCCGACGCCGGCCTGGTCGGCTTCCCCAACGTCGGCAAGTCCACGCTCATCTCGCGCCTCTCCGCCGCCAAGCCCAAGATCGCCAACTACGCCTTCACCACGCTCGAGCCAAATCTCGGCGTCGTCCAGGTCGGCGACTTCCCCCATACCGAATCCTTCACCATCGCCGACTTGCCGGGCTTGATCGAAGGCGCGCACCTCGGCCACGGCCTCGGCATCCAGTTCCTCAAACACATCGAACGCACCAGCGTCATCGTGCACCTGGTCGACGTCTCCGACTCCAGCATCGTTGCCGAAGCAGACGCGCTGCAGGAAACGGAAGCTGCAGAGGCAGCTGAGGCCGGGGGGAGCAGCGCCGTCGATTCCGCCAAGTCCAGCGCGAGCGCCGCGGTCGTCGGTTCAGACCGCCCCGATCCCGTAGCCGATTACAAGGTCATCACCGAAGAGCTCAAGAGCTTCGATCCCGCCCTCGCCGCCAAGCCGACCATCCTGGTCGCCGCCAAAGCCGACGTCGCCAATCCCGCCAAGCTCAAAAAGCTCGCCGCCATGGCCAAACGTCGCAAGCTCCCCTTCTTCGCCATCTCCGCCGTCACCGGCGAAGGCATCGAGCCGCTCAAATACGCCATCGCCGAGATGGTCGCGGCCAACCGCCCCATCGACCTCGAACCTGCCTCGCCCCTTCCCCCTCAAAAGCTTAAACCCAACTACCCCCCGCCCCCCAGCTCCGCCCGCGGACGGGCTTAGAGAACTTACCCACTCACCCTTCGTTCACGCGATCTGGTTGAACCCATGTGGAACAATTTGCGTCCGTACAACGAACTGCTTACCACGGATAAAAGGGAAAGAAGGATAGGAGCGGATAGGCAGAATTGTTCCGAGTGGAGCAATTTGCGTCTGGAGGGAAGATGTATCCAAACAACGAAGCAGACCCATCCTTTTAAGATCCATTTTTCCTTTTTATCCATGGTAGGCCGTGGTCTACAGCCACATGGTACAGACGGCAGTATCACCCGTCTGATCTCAGCAAGAAAGGCAGATGCCCATGAGCGCGCAAGCTACCGTGAAGTTCAGTCTTGACCCAAAGCGCCCTGCCCGGTTGACACCGCAACAGCGCAAGCGGCTCAAGCAGGTCGCGCCGCCTCCCAGATAACCGCCTCCAAAGACACTTGGGAGTGGAACGAAGAAGCCGCTCCGCTCCTGCGAAGAGGTCATCGTGCAAGATGGCCGGTGGTTGATGTCTAACAACGTGAAGGTTGATCAAATGATCTTTGACGGTGACCCTAATCTCGCAACTGGCTATGCAAGCCGCGCCCAACAGGCCCGACGTATCACCGAAGATTGGATTGGCCGGAACGGATATTGCCTGAGATGCGACTCGAATCGTCTCAGTCCGACGGCAGCAAACACGCGTACTCGGGACTTCGTGTGCGAGAAATGCAGCCATGGGTACGAACTTAAAAGCAAACTCGGAACCTTTTCCAACAAAATTCTCGACGGCGCCTATGGCGCCATGCTGAAGACGATTCGTGAGGGAAGGACGCCAACGTTCCTGCTGTTGGAATATTCCCAATCGTGGTCGATCCAGCAACTCCGCGCAATTCACCACTCCCTTATCACCGAAACGGCTATACAACCGCGTAATCCCCTTTCTGCCTCCGCACGGCGAGCAGGCTGGGTAGGCTGCCATATCGTGCTGCCAGCGATTGCAACGCAGGGCCAGATACCGATGATGATCAATGGAGCGTTGTCGCCGAAGAGTGTTACAAGGAACGCCTTCGCGAAACTGGAACGGCTATCCACACTCTCGTTAAGCAATCGAACCTGGGCAGCAGCTATCCTCAAATTAACCGAACAGCTGGATAGAAAATTCTCACTTCAAGACATGTATAAATTCGAAAAGGAGCTTCAATTCTTATTTCCGAACAATCGCCATATACGGCCAAAAATTCGCCAGCAACTTCAGGTCCTTCGAGACGCAGACATGATAATGTTCTGCGGAGGAGGCATATATGAACGAAGAAACGCCTGAAGACCCTGTTCTCGCACAGTGGTTTGAAAATCACTATATCTGCTCTGAATGCGGTACCAGTTGGACAGATGAGTGGTCATGCATGTGCGACGATCGCTGTCCGAAATGCAATGCAGAGATTGTGCCTACCGAATCTGTCGACCTGAGCCGTCCTTTGACTGAGGAGGACTATATTGGCGCGGCGCGCCTGCTCACCGGCTCTCGAGACGCTACTCGCGAGCAAGCCACTGACGAAGATGCGCGTGAGTATGCCGAGGCAATGATGGAAGGCGGTGAGTATCGCTTTCGCCCGGAAGTCCTCTCTATGCGAGCCTAGCAATCAATCTTTCGTTTGCGCTGGAGCAGGAAGATTAAGTGCTGCTGTGCATCTCGCCTGCCGGAACTTGCCTTCGCAGCCATTCTCGATGTGCCGATCGATCCATTCATCCGTCCCGCGGCCAAGCATAGATTCTGCAGATGCTGAGTAGTGGGTGAGTCTTCCAGCTTCCCGTCAGACCGGCGGCTACGTGATGAATCACGATACCTCGGGCGTGCGGGTCAGCCCTCCTTTCTGAGCATTTTGTTCGATCCGTTATAAAGAGCGTGCTGTACGAGTGGCGCACACGAGACAACTCTGCATCAGAAGGAAGGGTAATCGTTCCTTGATTGTTCCTTTGACTGACGATGCAGTTTGGCTGGAGCTGTTCTCCCAGTTGCCGCCGCTCGCTCTGCCGAACGGTTCTGTAATTATCGTGGCGCCGCATCCGGATGATGAGACCTTGGGGGCCGGTTCGTTGATTGCCACGCTGCGGGCGCGCGGTGTGCCCGTTACGGTGGTTGCCGCGACCGACGGTGAGAACGCCTATGACACCTCGCAAGAGAGGCGCCTCGCGCTGGCCGCGGTGCGTGAGCGGGAGCAGCGAGAGGCATTGGCTGAGCTTGGGGTGAAGCCTTCCGCGATCAAGCGGCTGCGGATGACCGACGGCGGCCTGGCCGCCGAGGAGCGCGAGCTGACGAACCGCCTGATGGCTCTCGTGGAACCAGGCATGACGCTCCTAGCGCCGTGGGAGAGCGACTTTCATCCCGATCATGAGGCGTGTGCGAGGGCGGCTGCGCACGTGGCCGACGCCAAGGGCCTGGCGCTGCTCTCCTATTTTTTCTGGACGTGGCATCGCGGGTCGCCGGAGCTGCTGGATGGCCTGCCCCTGCGCCGTTTCGATCCGGACGCAGACGCCTTGGCCGCAAAAGCCCGCGCACTGGCGAAATATCGCTCCCAGCTGCATCGGCCAGGCGGCGAACCGATTCTGCCGGAGCGTTTGCTCGCGCCAGCCCGCTGGCCGTTCGAGGTGTTTCTTCCCGCATGAGCGCTCCAGACAAATCCTCCGCGGAGTTCTTCGAAGCCAAGTACCAGGCAGCCCCGAACGCTGACCCGTGGGGATTTGCGACTGCGGAGTATGAGTTGCGCCGGCGCGATACGGTGATGCAGGCGCTCGCGGGCCGGAGGTACACGCGGGCCTTTGAACCGGGATGTTCGATCGGTGTGCTGACCGAGCGGCTGGCGACGCTATGCGATGCGGTCGAGGCGTGCGACTTTTCCCCAACGGCTGCCGCGGCCGCAACGGTGCGATGCGCGGGGCTGCCCGGGGTCACGGTACGCTGCGCCGCGCTGACCGGGCGCGAAGCCTGGGCCGAGTTCGACTTAGTCGTACTTTGCGAGATCGGCTACTACTTCCCTGCGACGGCATGGAAACGATTGGTGGACGGTATGGTGCTCGCCATGCGGCCAGGAACAGTTTTGCTTGCATCACACTGGCTTGGCTGCTCAGAGGACCACGTGCAGAGTGGGGACGAGGTGCACGCTGCTCTCGCGCACCCGCTGCTGCAGCGCACATGGAGCGAGCGCCACGAAGGATTCCGAATCGAGCGATGGATAAGAGCAGGTTAGTTGGATTGAGGGCGGAGACGGACGTCTGGCATCTGGCAGTGTTGATTCCCGCCCGCGATGAAGAGGACCTGCTGCCGCGGTGCCTGCACTCCGTAGCGGCGGCGCGAGCGCGATTGCCGGCGGGGGTAACCTCGGACGTGGTGGTGATCTCAGATTGTTCGACCGATCGGACCGAAGCGCTGGCGCGTGAGCTGCTGGGCGCGGACGGCATCGTGCTGCATGCGGAGGCCTGCCGTGTAGGCACGGCGCGTGCACTGGCGGCGGATGTCGCGCTGAGACGCTACCGGGGCCGGTTGAGCCGTTGCTGGCTCGCCAATACCGACGCCGACTGCGAGGTGCCCCCGACGTGGCTGCTGGATCATCTGCGCATCGCACGGCTAGGCTATGCGGCCGTGGCGGGTATTATCGACGTTCACGATTTTTCCGAACACCTGCCGATGGTCGAAGAGAGATTCCGGCGCAGCTACCACACTGCGACCGATGGCACACATCCTCATGTGCATGGAGCGAACCTGGGCGTGCGTGCGGACGCTTATCGGACAGCCGGCGGCTGGGGTTCGCTGGCAACCGCGGAGGATCACGATCTGTGGCGTCGCCTGCGAGCGGCGGAGGGGCCGCATCTGAGCGATAGGAGCTTGCAGGTGGTGACGAGCGGCAGGCGCCTCGGCCGCGCTCCACTTGGATTTGCCGATGCGCTGGCGGCGCACAACGATCTGGTGCCCGCTTGACAGCCGAGTCTCTCGCCGAGCGTTTTGCCGCTTTGTGCGGACAGCATCTGGCGAGGCCTGGCGCGGGCGCCACCGCGGAGCGACACCGGGCCATCTTCGCTGCCGGACAGGAAGACCTGAGCCTGGCCAAGCTGATCGAGGCGCACTGGGACGCTGTCGCGATCCTGGAAGAGGCCGGGAGGGAACCCGCTGCGGGTGCGGCCTATGCCGTTTGGGCGAGCGAGATTCCAGGCAGACCGCTGGCGCTTGAAGATGGTGAACTGCGCGGCAGAAAAGAGTTCTGCAGCGGCGCAACCCTGGTTGATCGAGCGCTTGTCACAGCTGGGCCGGTGCTCGTAGAGATCGATCTTCGCACCGCGCCCGGCCGCCTGCAGATCGACGCCGGCGGCTGGCAGACAGAGACATTCCGCAAAACCTGTACGGCCGCGATCACCTTCGGCGGATATCCGATTGTGTCGATCGTTGGCCAAGACGATTGGTACACGCGCCGGGTTGGATTCTGGCAGGGGGCATGCGGGCCTGCAGCCGCGTGGGCCGGCGGCGCCGCGGGGCTGGTGGACTTTGCGTTGCGCGTGAAACATGCCGACGCGCATGCCCTGGCTCACCTGGGAGCCATGCATGCCGAGGTCTGGGCGATGCAGACTCTGCTTGCCGCGGCAGGGGAGGCATTCGATCGCGAGCCGCAGGCAAACGCGATGGTGCGCGCCATGGAGTTGCGGCACTGCGTGGAACAGATGTGCACCGATGTGCTGCGGCGATTTGCTCGATCGTTGGGACCCGCTCCGCTGGTGAAGTATGCCGGCGTGGCGGCACGGTACGCAGAGCTCGACCTGTTTTTACGGCAATGGCACGGGGAACAGGATCTTGAATCGCTGGGCAGGGCGTTGCGAGCGGCCGTTGATCTGGAGTAGAAGCTTTTCATGATCTAAAACCGCAGGAGGCGCGAGAAGATGAGGTCGAAGTAGCGGTCCGCGTCGATCGTTTGGACGACGAACGCGTTTGGCTGGAGGCCATGGACGTTCCATCGATCGAGGACGCTGGCTCCGGCGGTGTGAGCTCCCAGGCACTCGATCTCAACGTGAAGAGGCCGCCCGGTAAAGAGTTGCGGCGCCAGCAGGAAGGCCGTGACGGTGGCGTCGTGCAGGGGACCGCCAGGCCAGCCGTACTTCGCGCGGTCGAACCTCTTATTGAACTCCAGCAGATGATAAAAGGCAGTTCCGACAGGTGTGCCGGCGCGGTGCAGCCTCTCGAGCCGTGCATCGGTGATCAGAGCCTGGTGGGTGCAGTCGAGCGGAATCATGGTGATGGGGACGCCCGAAGCGAAGACCTGCGCGGCCGCCTCGGGATCGACGTGGAAGTTGAACTCGGCAGCGGCGGTGATGTTGCCGCCTTCAGAAATCGATCCACCCATTAGCACGATTCCGGCGAGATGATGCGCCAGGCGCGGTTCGCGGGAGAGCGCGAGGGCGATGTTCGTCAGAGGCGCAAGGCAGCAGAGGGTCACGCTGCGGGCGGCCCGGCTCATCACCATGTCGATGATCGCGTCGGGCGCGAAGGCCGGCTGGAGAGGCGTGGCAGGCTCGGGCAGATCGAAGCCGTCAAAGCCGGTGCGGCCATGCACATGCTCGGCGGTGACCAGCGGACGGCTGAGCGGCGCGGAGGCGCCGGCAAACACCGGAATGTCCGTACGGCCCGCGAGCTCGAGCGCCTTGAGCGCGTTCTTCGAGGTGAGCTCGACCGGCACGTTGCCCGCGACCGTGGTGATGGCAAGGACCTCCAGTTCTTCCGGCGAAGCGAGCGCGGCGAGGAAGGCGACGGCGTCGTCGGGCGATGGGTCGGTATCGAAGATCACGGCGCGCGGTGGGGTCATGAAGGAGCTTCAGGGTTGCGCAAGGGCCTGGAAGAGAGCGCGCTTCCAGCCTGGGATGTCGATCTGCCAGACGACGCTTTGTTTGCGGCCGAATGAGACGACCTCGCGCCAGGCGGCCTGATTCCTAGCATCTTCGGCTACGTTGAGGCGATCGATGAGGCTCATTCCCCGGGTAAGCTCGTCGCCGGTGGCCACCGTCATCCAGTGCGAGGATCGATCGAGGATCAACCCGCGGTCGAGCAGGATCGCCATCGCCACGGGGTCGGGCAGCGCGATGCCGTTCTCTCCGGTCTGGGTAAGGTAGGCCGCTGCGGCCGCGTCGTTCGAGCGAATGGCGAAGCGGGCGGCCGGCGTATCGAGCGCGAGGATCTGCTCGACCTCCGCATGCGAAACAACCGCGTCTCCGCGCGAGAGCTGCCAGCCCACCAGCTCGATTGGAAGCTGCGAGGCGCACACGATGCGTGCTGCTTCGGGGTCGACCCAGAGGTTGTACTCGGCGGCGGGAGTGACGTTGCCCTCGCAGCACGGCGCGCCCCCCATGACGACGCAGCGCGCGACCCTGCTTGCGAGATCGGGGCGAAGCAGAAGCGCGCGCGCCACATTCGTCAGGGGGCCGAGCGTGATGATCTCGAGCCCGGGATTGGCTTCGATCAGACGCAGGATCGCCTGGACTGCGGGCTCAGCGGCGGGCTCGCGAATGCAAACAAAGCCTTGATCGCTGAGGCCGTCGCGTCCGTGAAACCACGTCGCCGCTTCCAGAGAACGGGTGAGGGGAGAAGCCGCGCCGCCATAGACCGGTACCTCGCGGCCGCAGAGTTCAACGGTGTAGAGAGCGTTGCGTGTCGCCTGCGCCACGTCCACGTTCCCGGCCACGGTGGTGATGCCAAGCACCTCGACCGCAGGCGACCGCAGCGCCATGATGAGAGCGACGGCATCGTCGGAGGCGGTGTCGGTATCGATGAGGACCTTGCGTGCCGCGGGCATCCAGTTCAGCGTAGAACGAAGAACGGAGCCAGCGCAACGAGAGTTGTCAAAGCGCGGGTTGCTGGTATGCTACCCACTCAGCTACACACTCAATTACCCACTCACTGCCGCTGCCGGGCGCTTCGGCACAGGAGGAGTACGCATGACGGATCCGGCTTTCCCTCCGCGGCAGATCACCGATGTCTGCCTGCTGGTAGAGGACCTCGATCGGGCGACGCGCTTCTACAGGGACACGGTGGGGTTCGCGCTGCGGCGGCAGGCTCCGGGCTTTGCGGATTTTTTTACCGGCGGCGCGACGCTTGCGTTGTGGGAGCTCAAGCACATGACGTCGAACCTCGGCCTGGACGAGAAGAAGCAGGCCGGCTGGCGGATGATGGCGGCGATGCAGCTCGACAGTGCGGCAAACGTAGACGCGACCTACCGAGAGCTCTCCGGCAAGGGCGTGGAGTTCCTGACCGAACCGCGTGTCTATCCGTGGAATGCCTACGCCGCCTACTTCAGCGATCCCGAGCAGAATCTGTGGGAGATCTACTGCTGGCAGGAGGGTGGACATCACGGATTGATCTTCAACGGCGAGCCGGCTACGAGCTGACATTTGAAGCATTTTCAAAGTGACCATAGCCAGATGAGAAAACAGTAGATCCTCTGCGAGGATGACAACCAGAAGGGCAAGCGCAAAAGACTGATTACAGCGACGTTGTGAATGGCTCTGGAGTGATTGCAAATGAAGGAGGAGGGACACAGGTTGGCCATCGAGACTATGACCGGAGGCGGAGCTGTCGAACGGTTCGCGCTGGAGCCGATTCCGGACTCCCTCAAGACCGTACGCTGGCCGGACCTGTTTCTGCTGGTCAGCAACTTCATGATCAACCCATCGTCGATCGTGGTCGGCGGCCTAGCGGTGGCTGCGGGCCTCTCGTTCGGCGCGACGATCCTCGCAAGCACGCTCGGCATTTTGTTTGCCATCGTGGCGTACACCATCATGGCGACGGTCGGGGTGGACTACGGCCTCACGGGACAGGTGGCGTGCCGCATGGTCTTCGGCATCCGCGGCGCGCGCTGGCTGCCCTCGGTGATGCGCACGATCGCCTCCGCGTACTGGTTCGCGATGCAGACCATCGTCGGCGCGGAGGTGCTGGTGGCCGTCGCCCGCGAGTGGACGGGCCGCACACTCTCTGTCGTCTGGGTTGGGATGGCTCTCGCAGCCGTGCAGGTGGCGCTGGCGCTGGTCGGCTATACGTGGCTCAAGGTGCTCTCCCGCTTTGCGCTGCCGGTGAAGATCGCAGGCATCGTGTACCTCTTCTGGGTGCTCGCGCATGGCCCGGCGCCGAGCTATCGGCCGCTGGCCGTGCTGCACTATCAGTCGCACGGAGGCTGGAACTACCTGCTGTGCGCGGTCTGGCTGAACAGCATGACGGCGGCCTGGCTGACGATGATCACCGATGCCGCGGACTTCTGCCGCTACACGCGCAGCCGCAGGGACATGTGGTGGGGCACCATGCTGGCGGCCGTGCTGGCGACGGCGTTCTCGGTCTCGCTCGGAGCCTATGGAGCCGCCGGGTCGCTGGGCCGCGAGCCGAACCCGTTTTCGCTGGCGGCGGTTGTCGATCCACACTGGGTGACGCTTTTGATTTTGCTGGTCGTGCTCGCGCTCGATGAGACGACCATCAATGTCATGAATCTCTACACGGGCGGACTCTCGCTGACCAACATCTTCGAGCGGCCCGGCCGGTTCTGGAATACGCTCGTGGTCGGCATCGTGAGCACAGGGCTTTCGGCGCTCCCCGTGCTGCTCACCCGGCTGGTGCCGCTGACCACCGCGCTCGGCAATCTGTTCGCTCCGCTTGCCGGAGTGCTGTTGTTTCACTACGTCTTTCTGCAGCGCATGCGGGTCGATGTGCCGGCGCTGTTCGAGCCGAGAGGCATCTATCACTACTGGCACGGCGTGAATGGGACGGCGGTCCTCTGGTGCTTTCTCGGCGGAGCGGTGTACTACGCCCTTCCGATCGGAGCGCTGCCCGCGGTCATCACGCCGATCCTGACGGGATCCGGCTATCTCCTCACCGTTCGCCTGATGGACCGTGCGCAGGTCCGCTCTCGGGCAGTGGAAGAGCACTCCGGAGTGGACGCCGGTTGAGAGCAGATTCTTACGGAAGCCGCGCGTAGAGCTGGTTGATCAGCCGATAGAACCCGTGCGCGTCGCCGCTGCGAATGTAGTGGACGTTTGCAGGCAGTCTAGTGATGCGCCACCAGTCGGCGACCGTCGCGCCTGCGGTCATGTCGTCGCTGCATTGCACGCGGACGTTGATGGTGCGGCCCGAAAACAGCTCAGGCTCCAGCATGTAGGCAGGGACACAGGGACCATGCAGCGGCGCACCCGTCCAGCCGTACTTGTTGAGATCGAAACTTTGCGAGAAGGTCATCCAGTCAGCGACCGCAATGGCGCAGCGGGTGCCGACGGCACGCATAGCCTCCAGGCGCTCCGGTGTGCTGAGCATCTGGTGCGTCACGTCGAGCGGCAGCATCGTGATCGGCGCCCCGCAGCGAAGCACGATGTCGGCGGCTTCGGGATCGACATAGACGTTGAACTCGGCCGAGGGAGTGATGTTGCCGCACTCGAAGTAGGCTCCGGCCATCATGACGATGCTGCCGATCTTTGCTGCAATGTCAGGAGCCTCGATCAGCGCCATCGCGAGGTTCGTCATGGGCGAGAGCGAGACGATGTGAATCTCGCCGGCAGCGCTGGCGCGGAGAGTGTCGATGAGAAAACCGACTCCGTGTTGCCGCTGCGCCTGCGTCGTGGGCGCCGGAAGCGCATGGCCGTCGAGGCCGGTAGGCCCATGAACGTGGTCGGCGATGACCAGTTTGCGGCGCATCGGTTGAGGGCATCCGGCGAATACGGGAATGTCGGAGCGGCCCGCCAGCTCGAGGATCTTGAGCGTGTTGACGAGCGTGTGTTCGAGGCCAATGTTGCCCGCGGCGGCGACGATGCCGAGGATGTCGAAGGCCTGCGGGGCGGCCAGCATCATCAGGATGGCAGCCGCTTCATCCTGGCCCGGATCGGTGGTGATCAGAACCTTCTTTGCCATGCAACCTCCTTGAAGCGGCGAATCTGGCGCAGCCCGGCCAGCGCGTTGCGGCTTAGCTCCTGTACTGTGGCTCCTCGCTGCGGCTCCGCGATGCGGGCGGGCAGAGCCTTGCCGCGGGCGAATCCTCCCGCGAGATTTGAGGATAAGAGACATACTACAACCTTGCATTTTAAGTGTTGACTTTTGCCTGGATCGCGGCTAAGTTTCAGACTCAGTCCAAAAAAACAACTTCACCTTGTTCCCTACGCTCGGGAAAGCTGCCTCTTCTTTTTATCCCGCGTGCTTTGCTCCTTCGCACCCTTTCGATGCGGGGGTGCCAATCTGTTCCTTTCGATCTTTCCGTTTCAGTGATTCTCAGGAGAACGACCGATGCGTGTTTGTCTCTGCAGGGCGATGGTCTTGTTTGTCTGTTGCGGCGTGCTGGGGTCCTGTGTGCTGGAGTCCTGGAAGGCCGCCCAGGCGCAGAATGCCGTCTCCACCGGGGCGATCACCGGAACGGTGCGGGACGCAAGCGGGGCGGTGCTGCCGAACGTCAGCGTTTCGGTGGTGAGCGACAGCACCGGCGTCACGCAGACCACAACGACCAATGCGGACGGTATCTTCAACTTCCCGGCGTTGCCGGTGGGCACGTACAACGCGAGTTTCAGCGGCGCCGGGTTCAAGAAGACCCAGGTGAAGGACCTGATCGTCGGCGTCGGACATACCGCCGACGCGGAGGCGACGCTGACGGTGGGCAGTGTGGATCAGCAGGTCGTCGTCGAGGCGAGCAGCACCGACCTGAATCCGACCGACACGGCCGTGGGAACGCTGATTGAAAAGAAGACGATCGACGGCCTTCCGCTCAGCGGCCGGCGCTACACCGACTTTGTCCTGCTTACCCCGAACGTGACTGCGGATGGGCAGTTCGGACATATCAGCTTTGCCGGACAGTCAGGCGGCGATCTTTCGGGATACAACAACACTGCCGGCGGCGCATCGAACGCCAACGGAGCGAGTGCGTTCACGGTCGACGGATCGGATGCCACCAGCTATTACTATGGCGACAATCGTGGCTTCACCCGCATTCCGTACATCTTCGGCCTGCAGTCCATCCAGGAGTTCCAGGTGCAGCCGAATGTCTACAACGCGGCGTACGGCGGTGCGGGCGCGGGCTTCATCAACACTGTGACCAAATCCGGCACCAACCGATATCACGGCGATCTCTTCTACTACAACCGCAACTCCGGCACGGGCGCGAACGACGCCGTGGACAAGGCTGCCGGCAATCCGAAGCTGCAGAATACGCTGCAGCAGTTTGGCGCCGACATCGGCGGTCCGATCGTGAAGGAGAAGCTCTTCTTCTACTTCGATTACGAGCAGCAGCGGCACCGCGATCCTCTGTATGCGCTGAATCAGGCGCAGTCCGCGGTGACCGAGACGAACTTCGGTGTGCCCGCGGGAACGCCGCTGCCCGCACCCAACTCGCACTTCCCCGTGGCCGCCGGCATCTCGCAGGACACGGCGACCGCCAATCCGACCAACCCTATCTATCTGCAGGGCGTCTCGAACGCGCTGCACGAGATTCAATCGAACCTTGGACCGAGGGCGCGGCGGCGGGACGATCTCGAGTTCTTTCCGAAGATCGACTGGCAGCTGGACGCCAAGGACCGCATCACCGCGCTGTACAACTACAACACGTTCAACTCGCCCGGAGGCATCATCACCTTCAGCCCCGAGGCGTTCGGAGGCGACGAACTGTTGGGCAATAACGGCGTGCACGACCACGTTGGAACCGTGCATTGGACGCGGATTCTAAGCGCCTCCGCGGTGAACGACCTGCATGCCAGCTATGTGCGGGATGAGCAGCTCTACTCCCCCTCCGGCCTGGTCGACCCGACGGCGCCGCAGGTCGTGCTTACCTCGCCGTCGGTCTTCCTGCTCGGGAACGCCACGTTCTCCTACAACAACCTGCGCGAGTATCAGTGGCAGTTCGCCGATCACTTCACGTTGTCCCTGCGCAAGCATCAGATCGAAGCGGGTGTCGACTTCAATCACGATTCGATCGCCAACAACAATCCCGGCACCTTCAACGGCCAGTATGTGATTTTGAGTCTGCAGGCCTTCGCGCTCGGCAAGT
Source organism: Edaphobacter sp. (assembly GCA_965277545.1). Classification (GTDB taxonomy): domain Bacteria; phylum Acidobacteriota; class Terriglobia; order Terriglobales; family Acidobacteriaceae; genus Edaphobacter. Next base: position 1,219,618 of record OZ255826.1, on the reverse strand, counting down.
GGAACATCTTCCAGCAGACGACCGGCAATCCGAAGTTCAACTTCACCGATCCGTTCACGGGATTCTATGTCAACGACACATACCGGCTGAGCACGAAGCTGACGCTGACCGGCGGCGTGCGCGAGGACTTCCAGCTCTATCCCAACCCGCGCGGCAACCCGCTGCTCCCTCTCACGCAGCACTTCAATAACCAGTACCAGCGGGTCTCGCCGCGCTTCGGCTTCTCCTACGCGCCGACCACGAAGACGGTGGTCCGCGGGGGAGCGGGGCTCTACTATGAGATCTTCGTGGGCGGCAACTATCAGAACTCGACGCAGACCGATGGCGTCTCCCAGACCAGCCTGAGCCTCTTCGATTTTTCAACCGCCACGATTCCCAACCAGCAAGCGGTCGTGTTTCCGAACAAGCTGGCGAGCAACGATCCGCGCTTCGGCGGCGCGAGCAACATCACGGCGATCTCGTCGAACTACAAGACGCCTTCGGTGGTGAACGCGAGTCTGCAGGTGGACCAGGAGGTGGCGCCGCATACGATCGTTACCGTAGGCAGTCTGTGGTCGCACGGCATGCACCTGACCTCGTCGACCGCGTACGACCTCAACCTGCAGCAGCCGGTCGGCACGACGACATTTGTGCTGCCGAATGGAACCAGCGTGGTCGAGCCGAATCTCGACAGCGGCCTGCAGAAGGAGGGCGCGATCAGCAACAGCTTCAGTCAGGTCAATGCGCTGATCAGTCCGGGCATCAACAACTACGTCTCGCTCTTCACGCAGTTAAATCGTCAGGTGGCGCATGGGGCCAATGTGATCGTGGCCTACACCCTGTCGAAGTCGACCCAGTCGGGCGTGGACTTCTACAATCAGTTCAACCTCGGCGAGACGCGCGGTCTGTCGCTGCTCGATCAGCGTCACCGTCTGAGCATAGGAGCGGTCTATAGCCCTGAGGTCTCGATCGGCAACTCGGCCGAGCACCTTCTGCTTTCGGACTGGACCGTGAGCACCATCTCGCAGTTCAACTCGGGCCGGCCCTACACCGGAGTGATCGGCACGTCGCCGACAGGCAATTCGCTGAACGATACGGCGGCACTGCAGTCCACGCCGAATACAGCAGCAGGGCTGGTGGGCGGCAACTCGCCGGGCTTCGGGCTCGCTCCCGGGCAGGGGGTCAACTCGTTCACGGGTCCCTGGATTACGGAGATCGATCTCGGCCTCGAGCGCCGGTTCAAGATCAAGGAGACGCAGAATATTTCGCTCAAGGCGCAGGTCTTCAATCTCTTCAACTCACCGAACTATTATGTGGAGGCAGGCAGCGGCATCAACCAGATCGAGTACACAGCTTCGGGCGGGACCTGCGGAGATGGCAAGACGTTGAACCAGACCTGTTCGCTCGCGCCGAACAACGGCCCCGGCGGCTTTAAGACGTTTCAGGCGGTCTCGCAGCCGAATCCTCCTCGCATTCTGCAGTTCGCCTTCGGCTACAGTTTTTAGCGGGTCCGCGGCGGTACTCTTTTCGTGTCGCCGGTACGCTCCGTCAGCCCTATGCGGAGGACAGAAGCGGTACGAAACGGATCTGCGTGCTATGCGGATTGCGTACAATCGAAGTCCTCTCGCGTCCGTCCGCCGGCGCGGGAGCGAACGTACATCACCGAAGGGGAGGTCGTCTCGCAGTGCAGACCCTCTATGAGCAGGACCCCGAGATCGCTCGGCTCTTTCCGGATCTGCATCCTCCTCTCGCCGTCCAAGCCGCGGTGGTCGAGGCGAATCGCTGTCTCAACTGCTTCGACGCGCCCTGTACCGCCGCGTGTCCCACCCACATCGACGTGCCGAAGTTCATCCAGAAGATCGCAAGCGGCAATCTGCGGGGCTCGGCGAACACGATCCTGGCCGCCAACGTTCTTGCGGGAAGCTGTTCACGGGTGTGTCCGGTGCAGGTGCTGTGCGAGGGAGCCTGCGTGATGCACGCGCAGCAGATGCCGCCGATCGAGATCGCCAAGCTGCAGCGTCATGCGATCGATGCGTTTCACGCCGCCGGCGGCAGCCTGAAAAAATGGCAGGGGCAGGAGCGCGCCGGCAAGGTCGCCTGCATCGGCGCAGGGCCGGCCTCGCTGGCTGCGGCCGCGGAGTTGCGACAGCGCGGATTTCAGGTGACCGTGTTCGACAAACGCGATCTGCCCGGCGGCCTGAATACCTACGGAGTCGCCGAGTACAAGCTGGCCGCGAGGGAGAGTCTGCGCGAGATTGAGTTGATTCGCGAGCTGGGCGTGCAGTTCGAGTTCGGCGCCGAAGTCGATGCCGCAGGTCTCCGGAAGCTGGAAAAAAACTTTGACCTCATCTTCTTGGGCATCGGACTGGGCGCCTCGCATCGCCTGCAGCTTGCCGGCGAAGGCTTGCCGGTCCTCGACGCGCTCCAGTTCATCGAGGACTACAAGCTCGGCCGGACCACGCGAATCGCCGGACCGGTGCTGGTCGTCGGAGCCGGGAACACGGCCATTGATGCAGCGAACGCGGCCAGACGGCTCGGAGCCGAAGACGTGCGCATCCTGTACCGGCGCGGTGAAGAGCAGATCTCCGCCTTTGCCTTCGAGTACGAGCACGCCAAGCAGGAGGGAGTCCGCTTCGAGTGGAGCACGCAGCCGGTGGCGGCGCATCGAGCAGAGACCGGAGCGACGGCGCTCGAGTGCGTCAGGACGGAGCTCGGTCCGGATGGAACTCTGCGGCAGGTTTCGGAGTCGTCCTTCCGCCTCGCCTGCAACGTGGTCATCGCGGCTATCGGGCAGTCGCCGCTGGTGGAGTTCCTTGCGCAGTGCAGCGGGCTGGAGATGGCCGGGGGACATGTCGCTGTTGACCGCGCGACCGGGCAGACGTCGAATCCGAAGTACTTCGCCGGCGGCGACTGCATCAACGGAGGACGCGAGGTCGTGGACGCCGTCGCGGACGGCAAACGCTCCGGCGCCGCGATGGCGTCGAGATTGGAAGAGGTGCGCCTTGGCTAGCAGGCCGCAGATCGCTGTGAACTTCGCCGGCATACGATCGCCGAATCCATTCTGGCTGGCCTCCGCTCCGCCGACCAACAGCGGCGAGCAGATCATGCGCGCCTTCGACGCAGGCTGGGGCGGCGCAGTGTGGAAGACGATTGGGGCGCAAATCACCAACGTCTCCTCGCGTTACTCTTCGATCGACTGGCGCGGGCAGCGCATGATGGGCCTGAACAACATCGAGCTGATCAGCGACCGTCCGATGGAGGTGAACCTGCGCGAGATCACCGAGGTGAAGAAGCGCTATCCTCACCACGCGGTGGTGGCTTCGCTGATGGTGGAGTCGACGCGCGAGGCCTGGCATGCGGTCGTCGGCCAGGCTGAGGACGCGGGCGCGGATGGACTGGAGCTCAACTTCGGCTGTCCCCACGGCATGAGCGAGCGCGGCATGGGCGCGGCCGTCGGCCAGGTGCCCGAGTACACCGAGATGATCACCAGCTGGGTGAAAGAGAAGGCGCGCACGCCGGTCATCGTCAAGCTCACGCCGAATATCTCGGACATCCGCGTGGTGGCGCGCGCGGCCAAGCGCGGCGGCGCCGACGCGCTCTCCGCGATCAACACCATCAACTCGATCACCGGCATCGACCTCGACACCTTCACGCCCAGGCCCGATGTGGGCGGCCGCTCCTCGCACGGAGGCTACTGCGGTCCGGCGGTGAAGCCCATCGCGCTCAACCTGGTGCAACAGGTGATGAGCGATCCTGACGCGGCGCTCCCCCTCTCCGGCATGGGCGGCGTTGCCAACTGGCGCGATGCGATCGAGTTTATGCTGCTCGGTTCAGGCACCGTCCAGGTGTGCACCGCGGCGATGCACTTTGGCTATCGCATCGTCGAAGAGATGATCGACGGCCTCGAGAACTGGATGGCGGATAAAGGTTTCGCAACGCTTGAAGACTTCCGCGGCCGCAGTCTCGAGCGAGTGACCGAGTGGAAGCACCTCGATCTCAATTACAAGATCGTCGCGCATATCGACGAAGCCAAGTGCATCGGCTGCGATCTCTGCTACACCGCGTGCTGGGACGGCGCGCATCAGTGCATCCATCTCGACCGGGTGAGCGGTCCCGTCGATGGTCCGGTTGAACGGCATACTCCGCCGGCTGCGGTCGCCACCGCGAGCATGAGCCGGATTGCCATGACCCCCATACAGAAGCTGGACCGGACGACAACAGACGCAGAGAGCGAGCCATTCCGCGCGCCTCTCGCCCGCATTCCGCGCGTCGATGAGACCGAGTGTGTCGGCTGCAATCTCTGCTCGCTGGTGTGTCCGGTCGAGGAATGCATCACCATGGTCGAAGTCGATACCGGCCTTGCGCCGCAGAGCTGGGAGCAGCGCAGTGCCGAGAGTCCGGTCGAGAGAAGCGGATGATCGCCGAGGATTTGCCATGGGGCTGCTGATTCGCGGTGGAGAGATCGTGACGCACGAAGAGCGCTACTTCGCCGACCTCTACGTCGAAGACCAGACGATTACGAGGATCGGCAAGGATCTTCGCGCGCCCGAGAGCGCCGAGATCGTCGACGCCGCGGGCAAGCTGATCTTTCCCGGGTTCATCGATCCTCACGTCCACATCTATCTTCCCTTCATGGGCACTTTCGCCAAGGACACCTACCCGACCGCGAGCGTGGCCGCGCTGATCGGCGGCACGACAAGCCTGATCGAGATGTGCTGCCCGTCGCGGCAGGACGACCCGCTCGCAGCCTACGCGCTATGGAAGAGCCAGGCGGAGGGTGTGAGCGCCTGCGACTACGCATTTCACATGGCCGTGACCCGCTTCGACGAGAAGACCGAGGACCAGCTGCGCGCGATCGTCTCTGACGGCACGACCTCGTTCAAGATCTTTCTCTCGTACAAAAACTTCTTCGGCATCGACGACGGAGAGATGTATCAGACGCTGAAGCTCGCTCGTGAGCTCGGTGTCATCGTGACGGCGCACTGCGAAAACGCCGAGCTGGTCAGCCGGCTGCAACAGGAGTTGATGGCGCAAGGCAGGTCAGGCCCGGAGTGGCACGAACCGAGCCGTCCCGAGACCGTTGAGATGGAGGGTACGGGGCGCTTTGCGACGTTCCTTGAGACGACCGGCGCGACCGGATATGTCGTGCATCTCTCCTGCGCCAGGGCGTTGCAGGCTGCGGTCGAGGCCAAAGCGCGGGGCGTGAAGATTTCGGTCGAGTCGGTGCTGCCGCATTTTCTGCTCGACAAGACGTATGCGGAGCGCGAAGGCGTCGAAGGAATGAAGTATGTGATGTCGCCTCCACTGCGAGACAAGGCGAACCAGCAGGCGCTCTGGGCGGCGCTCGACGCGGGCGAGATCGACACCGTCGGCACGGATCACTGTCCGTTCGACCTGGACCAGAAGCGGATGGGCAGCGCGGGATTTCCCTCGATCCCGAATGGCATTCCGGGCATCGAGGACCGCGTGAACCTGATCTATACCTACGGCGTCAGCCGCGGCACGCTGAACCTGCATCGCTTCGTCGACGCGCTCAGCACGCGGGTTGCGAAGCTCTTCGGACTCTATCCGCGCAAGGGTGCGATCGCCGTCGGCAGCGACGCCGACCTCGTGATCTACGACACGGCGCACCGTGGCATCATCTCGGTGAAGACGCAGCACATGAACAACGACTACAGCGGCTTTGAAGGCTTCGAGATCGACGGCCGACCTTCGGTGGTCACGGTTCGCGGCAAGGTGCAGGTGCGCGACGGCGTCTTCGTCGGCGAGCGTGGACGCGGCGAATTTCTGCGGCGCGTCGTGCCTGCGACGGCAGTCCGCGAGAGGAGCCACGAGCGTGCCGGCTGATGCGCGAAAGATGATCGCGAACCTCCACGAGCTTCGGGAGTTGACCGGCGACGCGGCTGGAGCGCAGCGCGTGGCCTGGACTCCAACCTGGCTGCGCGCGCGGGAGTGGTTCGCCTCCAAGCTGGCCGGCCTGCCGGTAGAGACGCACCAGGACGGCGCAGGAAACCGGTATATCACGCTGCGAGGAGCGTCCAGCAAAATCCTCTTAATTGGCAGTCATCTCGACTCCGTCCCGAACGGCGGCTGGCTGGATGGCTGTCTCGGCATGATGGCTGGGCTTGCGGCCCTGCGAGGCATTGCAGAGGACTTTGACGGAGCGCCGCCGGTGACGGTGCGCCTGGTGGACTGGGCGGACGAAGAGGGCGCGCGCTTCGGGAGAAGCCTCTTCGGCTCGTCGGCCTTCGCGGGACGTTCGACCATTGCTGCCGACAGGGTTCGCACCGACCGCGACGGGATCACGCTCGAAGAGGCGCTGCGAACCTGCGGGATCGAGATGGATAAAGTGGGCGAGGCGGCATCCGAGCAGGCCGGGGTGGCCGCGTACCTCGAGCTGCACATCGAGCAGGGGCCGGTGCTCGAAACGCTCGGGCTGCCGCTGGCCACGGTGCTGGGCACCAAAGGCGTAGAGCGTCATGCGGTCACCTTCCACGGGCAGGAGGCGCACTCAGGATCGACGCCCATGGCCGCGCGCCGCGATGCCCTGGCGGCCGCGGCGCGCCTCGCGCTTGAAATCAAGCCTATCGCCCAGCGCCATCCGGAGGCCGTCTGCACGATGGGCAGCGTAAAGACCTTCCCCGGCATCGTCACCGCCATCGTCGGACGCTGCGAGACGACACTGGATCAGCGCGATCTCGACCGCGACGTCCTGGCGACGATGTTGCGCGAGGCCCAGCAGGCGAGCGAGCGCTTTGCCTCGCAGGAGGGTTGCACGGTCGAGTGGTCGCGCATCTGGAGCATCGAGCCGATCCCGTTTCACCCCGAGTTGATCGCTCTATGTAACGATGCGATCGCGGAGGCAAGCGGCGCGGCGCACACCATGCCATCGGGGCCGCTGCACGATGCAGCCGAGGTGGCGCGGGCCGGCATTCCCACGGCGATGATGTTCGTGCAGTCCCTCGGCGGCATCAGCCACAACAAGATTGAAGATACGAAGCTCGAGCATCTGGGACTGGCCGTGAGGGCGTTCGATCGTCTCGCGGCGAAGACGATGCGCTGGATAGGAGAGGCGTAAACTTTCGTGGAGGCTTGCCGCCATTCCGGGCAAGGACTTCGAGCCGACGGGTAATTTGATGACGAGACAGCAGGGGAGAGAGCTATGGCAACCGCAGTGATGGTCGAGCCCGCACAGATTCACCACTCCATTGGAGGCGCAACCCACCACGGAACGTCCGGCCGCTTTGGCACGGTCTGGAATCCGGCCACCGGGAAAGAGATCGGACGCGTGAACTTCGCCAGCGTCGAGGATGTCGACCACGCTGTGACCGTGGCCAGGGCTGCCTTTCCAGGCTGGCGAGCCACCTCGTTGTCGCGGCGGGCGGAGATTCTGTTCAAGCTGCATAGCCTGATCGAAGCAAACCGCGGGCATCTGGAGGTGATCCTCGCCACCGAGAATGGCAAGACGCTCGCCGACGCGCGCGGCGAGGTGGCGCGTGGCCTCGAAAACGTCGAGTTTGCCTGCGGCATTCCGATGCTGCTCAAGGGCGGTTTCTCCGAGCAGGCAAGTGCGGGCGTCGATGTGTATCAGATCCGGCAGCCGCTTGGAGTCGTCGCGGGCATCACGCCGTTCAATTTTCCCGCGATGGTGCCGATGTGGATGTTTGCCAACGCGATCGCCTGCGGCAATACGTTTGTGCTGAAGCCATCCGAAAAGGTGCCGTCCGCTGCGCTGTATCTCGCCGAGTTGTGCCAACGCGCAGGGGTCCCCGAGGGCGTGTTCAACGTCGTGCAGGGCGACAGGATCGCCGTCGACCGGCTTCTCCATCATCCGGACGTGAAGGCGATCAGCTTCGTCGGTTCGACGCCGGTGGCGAAGGCGATTTATGAGACAGCCACGCGCAACGGCAAGCGCGTACAGGCGCTCGGCGGCGCCAAAAATCACATGCTCGTCCTGCCCGATGCCGACGTGGCGATGGCGGCGGACGCTGCGATCTCCTCGGCATACGGCTCGGCGGGGCAGCGCTGCATGGCGGTCTCGGTGGTGGTTGCGGTGGGCGGCGTCGGCGACCCGCTGGTCGAGGCCATCCGCGAACGTGTGGGACGGATCAAGGTCGGCCCGGGATTGGCGAAAGAGAGCGAGATGGGTCCGCTGATCACCCGCGAGCAGCGCGACAAGGTGGCCTCTTATCTGGACTTCGCCGTCGAGGACGGAGCAACGGTCGCGGTCGATGGACGCCGGGACGCGGCCACGCAGGGCGACGGCTTCTTCCTCGGAGCCTCACTGATCGACCACGTCGCCGCGGGAACGCGCTGCCACGCCAACGAAATCTTCGGGCCGGTGCTGAGCGTGATCCGCGTCGACACCTACGCCGAGGCGCTCAAGATCGTCAACGAGAATCCCTACGGCAATGGAACGGCGATCTTCACGCGCGACGGCGGCGCGGCGCGGCAGTTCCAGTTCGACGTCGAAGTCGGCATGGTCGGCATCAACGTGCCGGTGCCGGTGCCGGTTGCCTACTACAGCTTCGGAGGCTGGAAGTCGTCGCTCTTCGGCGACCTGCACATGTATGGTCCCGAGGGCGTGCAGTTCTATACGCGGAGTAAGGTCGTCACCAGCCGCTGGCCTGACCCCGGCACAAGCAAGGTCGACCTCGGATTTCCGCAGGTCCGCTGAAGCAGCGCATCCGGTCTTTTGAAGCCGATCTTTTGAAAGAAGAGACGCCGTTTCCGCTCATGAAGAGAGACACTTCAAAGGTCCGCAAGCCACGAAGCTATCCGGCGGGATTTCTGACCGTCGGCCAGACAGCCCGTGTCCTTGGCGTGAGTGCCTCGACGCTGCGCGTGTGGGAGAACGTCGGCCTGGTGACGCCTGTCCGCAGCCATGGGCGATTCCGGCTGTACACCACCGAGATGCTCGCGCTTCTGAAGCGCATCAAGTACCTGCGCGACGTGAAGCAGCTGAGCGTTCCCGGCATCAAGCAGCTGCTCGCGGAACAGCAAAGCCGAAAACCAGTCCCGGGACGGTCGAAGAGCGCGGTCGCCATCCCACCGCCCAAAGTAGCCGCGGACCTCGGCGCGCGGCTGCGGTCTATGCGCAAGCGCTGCGGGATCGGCATCGCGCAGGCCGCCGGGAAGGCCGGCATCTCCCCCGGCTTCCTCAGTGCCATCGAGCTCTCGCGCGCTAATGCTTCTGTTGCCACTCTGCAACGGCTCGCGGTCGCCTACAGCACTACGGTGATGGCCTTCTTCGATCTTCCCCAGCGCGCAAATCTGGTCGTTCGTCCAAAAGAGCGGCGCGTGCTGAACACCGACGGCGCCGTCACCATGGAGGTGCTTTCGATCGGCACCAGGCTGCTGCAGTGCATGATGTTTCGCGTGCCCCCCGGCACCGGGAGTGACGGCGCTTACTCGCACGAAGGAGAAGAGTTCATCTACATGCTCGCCGGCACCATCGAGTTCTGGCTCGAAGAGATGGAGTGTTACATCCTGAAATCCGGCGACAGCTTCTGGTTCGACAGCACCAAGGGCCACCGCTTCTTCAACGCGTCACAGACTGAATCCGTTCTGCTCTGGGTGAACACGCCGATCACGTTTTAGAGCGGTTTCCCTTTAGGGAATTAAATGCGAGGATTCTTCGCTTCGCTCAGAATGACGACGTTCTGTGGTGTACACCCATAGGAGATTAGTTTAGTCGAGGCGTGTCGTTCAGACGGGAACCTGCGGCTGCACGGCTGCGTCAGCGATCGCCAGCGCGGCATCGAGCGCCGCGACGGCCACATCGAGCTCGTGTTCCTCGATGATGAGCGGCGGAGCCAGCACCAGATGACTGATCCACGCCTGCACCGAGACGCCGCGCTTGAGCATATCGGCCGCCACCTGGTCGACGATGGTTGCCTTGCCGTCGACCTTATCCTGTTTCGTGTTGAGCGGCTGGCGCGTGACGCGATCCTTGACCAGGTCGACAGCCCAGAACAGTCCCAGTCCGCGCACTTCGCCGATCGAGGGATGTTTTGCCTTGAGCGCATGCAGCTTCTCGCCCAGCAGAACGCCCATGCGGCGCGAACGGTTGACCAGATCGAGACGCTGCATCTCCCGAATGGTGGCCACCGCCGGCGCGAGCGTCATGGGATGCGCTTCGTAGGTGTGGCCGTGGGCGAAGAAGTGATCTTCGAAGAAGTTCGCGATCTTCTCTGTCGTCGCGCAGAGGCCGAGCGGCACATACGCCGACGTAATGCCTTTGGCGGTGACGAGAATATCGGGCTTGACGTTCCAGTGATCGACGGCGAACCACTCGCCGGTCCGGCCCCAGCCTGACATCACCTCGTCGACGATCAGAAGCACGCCGCGCCGGTCGCAGATCTCCCGCAGCCGCGGCAGGTACTCCGGCGGCGGGATCAGCACTCCATTGGTCCCCACGACCGGCTCGATCAGCACCGCAGCGACATCATGCTCGTTCTCGATCATGTGCTCGACGTAGTCCACGCAGGCAACGTTGCACCCAGGATAGGTGTGCTTGATCGGGCAGGCAAAGCAGTTGACCTCGGGAGCAAAGAGGAAGCCCTGGCCCTTGCCGCCCGGCTCCATCGCCCAGCGGCGCGGGTCTCCGGTCGCCGCGATCGAGGCCATCGTCGAGCCGTGATACGACCGGTAGCGCGCGATAATCTTCGTCTTCCCCGTGTACATGCGGGCGATTTTGAACGCCGCTTCATTGGCGTCGGTGCCGGAGGTGGTGAAGAAAAACTTCACCAGACCTTCAGGGAGAACTTCGAGCAGCAGCCGGCTCAGGGCCACGCGCGCGTCGGTGGCGCAGGAGGGCGCGGCATAGGGCAGCGTCCTGGCCTGTTCGGCAATCGACTCGATGACCGCCTGATTCTTATGCCCGAGGTTGACGCACATCAGCTGCGAAGACAGATCCAGGTACCGCTTGCCATGGCCGTCGGTGAAGTAGCAGCCCTCCGCATCGACAATATGCATCGGCGTCCAGCTCTTCTGGTATCGCCAGGTGCCATAGTTCAGCTTCTTGGTCCACGCGACAACTTCCTCGGTGGTCAGTTCTGCGGTATCGGTCAGCAGCGCGGAATCGATGGCGTCGCTCATAAGGGTTTGCCTGCCTGTCGTAGTCGAAACGGTGCACTTACTCTATCAATGATTTGCAAGGATAAAAACACAAAGCGTCGCGGCGAGAGATTCCAGGCTCCCGCGGCCGGTCTGCGTACTATCTAACCACGAGGCCCCTATGTCCGCACCCCGCAAACCCATCGTCGTCGTCGGCAGCCTCAACATGGACCTCGTCGTGCAAACCGCCCGGCTCCCAACGGAAGGCGAGACCGTGCCGGGCACCAGCTTCCGCACGCAATCCGGCGGCAAGGGAGCCAACCAGGCCGTGGCCGTCGCGCGTCTCGGATATCCGGTCAGGATGATCGGCCGTGTCGGCGACGATGCCTTCGGCGGCCAACTCAGACGAGATCTCGAGGCCGAAGGCGTCGACGTCTCCGGCGTGTCTACAACTCGCGGCGAGACCGGCGTCGCCGTCATCGTGGTCGCCCAGACTGGCGAAAACTCGATCGTCGTCGCGCCCGGAGCCAACGCTCTGCTGGCCCCGGAAGACCTCGACCGCCACTTCGAAACCCTGCGTTCGGCCGGGATGGTGCTCACCCAACTCGAGATTCCCATGCCCACCGTCGAGCACCTTGCGACCATCTGCGCCCGCGAGGGCCTGCCGCTCATCCTCGACCCCGCGCCCGCGAAGAAGCTGCCGCCAGGCTTGATCGAACGAGTCGATTGGTTGACCCCGAACGAAACCGAGGCCGCCTTCTTCACCGGCATCTCGCACCAGGCCGCTGCCCCCGCCGCGATCGCCGCGACCCTCCAGAGTCAAGGCGCGAAGGGAGTCGTCCTCAAGCTCGGCGCGCGCGGAGCTTACCTGGCTGCGGACGCTGCCACCGGCGAAATGCTGTCCCCATTCCAGGTTCGGGCGATCGACACCACCGCCGCCGGAGACGCATTCAACGGAGCCTTCGCCGCCGGACTCATGATGGGCAAGGCCCCGATCGAAGCCGCGCGATTTGCCGCCGCCGCCGCCGCCCTCTCAGTCACCCGCGCCGGGGCGCAATCGTCCATGCCGCATCTCGCCGAAGTCCAAGCCCTGCTCGAAACTCAACGCTGATCCCGGCTCTACGGCTTCGTAACGCCGATCCTATTGTCGTCCGGAATCCGGTCGATCCCGCACCCGTGCTGGCGCTTTCCGCAGCGAAGATGCTGGCGCAACTGGGAGGTTAGGCGCAACTAGCGCACCTGCGCCTGCAACTTTCGAGCTATCGACCCGCCGTTCCGCGTCACCTACGCTCCGAAACATCGATTACCAAAGCACTCTTTTTCTCGCTGCCTGATCGCCTATGCGGCTCTTTTTCGGGGGTTTGTTGAAAGTAGCTTTCACCTGCATCCGCTGCTGAGATTTGCACTGAACTGCGCCTCCAAATCCGAGATCGAGGTATTTGCCATGGTTAGACCAATGTCCTTTATTATCCATTCGCCGCGTTCCGTTGTTATCTCTTTCCAAAAACGACGCGGCGCAATCGCTCGCCACTCACGTTTGAGAATCGCACTCGTCTTTTTATTTCTGTTTCCAGCGTTTGGGATAGCGCAGGTTCAAATTCCTGGTCCAGGCATCATCAACACTGCCGCCGGCATCGGCGGAGCGGATGGTTTTTCGGGGGATGGTGGGCTGGCCACACAGGCGCAGTTATACTGGCCTTGGGGTATCGCGGTCGATGGGCATGGCAATATCTACTTTGCAGACTCGGGGAATTATCGTATTCGAAAGTTAACTGCTTCCACCGGTGATATCTCCACAGTGGCAGGTGGTACTTACGGTTATTACGGAGACGGCGGCCCGGCAACGAGCGCAGAATTGCGTGATCCTTACGGTGTTGCCGTGGACGCTTCGGGAAATATCTACATAGCGGACACGTCCAATAACCGTATTCGCAAAGTGACCGTCTCTACTGGAATTATCTCCACGGTCGCTGGCAACGGAACCGCAGGCTACTCTGGCGATGGTCACGCTGCGACGAGTGCGGAACTGAGCGGACCCCAGGGTGTGGCCGTGGATGCTTCCGGCAATATCTACATCGCGGACTCTGATTCTTTTGTAGTTCGAAAGGTTACTGCCGCCACTGGAATCATCTCCACGGTTGCCGGCAATGGCACTCAAGGTTATTCCGGCAACGGCGGATTGGCTACCAGCGCGGAGTTGGGCGGCCCCGCTAGTGTGGCAGTGGATGCTTCGGGTAACATCTACGTTGCGGACAACAGTGTATATAACTATGACAATACCATCCGCAAAATAACAGCTTCCACTGGCATCATCTCCTTAGTTGCCGGTACTGGTACTTCAGGATACTCCGGAGACGGTGGGCCAGCTACTGCCGCACAGCTAAATGGTCCTACCGATGTGCTGGTAGACACATCCGGAAACGTTTATATTGCGGACTATTCTAATAGTGTAATCCGAAAAGTGACCGCCTCCACCGGTGACATATCCACCGTGGCGGGTAACGGTGTTGAAGGCTACTTCGGAGACAGCGGTTCGGCGACTAGTGCGGAACTTCTTGATCCTGCAGGCATGGCACTCGACCCCTCTGGAAATTTGTACATTGCCGATACATTCAACAATCGCATTCGCGTGGTGGGCACCTCTAGTACGTCTTTGCCAACCCCTCCTAGTAACGCGTTTACGTTTGCAAATCTGCAGTCGGAGAATTCATCTGGAACGTGGGTAGTGTGTGAGGAGCCAACATGCAACCCGGGCGGTGCGGGAAGCAGCGGTTCTGGGAACGTGTTCCAAAACATCTCGTCACCTTCGCTAACCGGGTCTTCCATGGAGCAGGTAGACAGTGGGGGCAATTGGAATGTCCTTGTCTACAAGCATCTGGCATGCGAGATCGTCCCCACAGGGGGAACCTCGACTACCGGAACAGTAACACTCAATGTTCCGACTCTGACGGTCACAGGAAATAATGTAACAATTACGGCCAGTGCCTCGGATAGCACCTACAGCATTACTGCGATACAGATCTATCTCGATGGAAACCTCATCTTCAACAGCGCCACTTCAGGGCCAGTCACGCCTATCTCCTACACGATCAATAATCTCTCGGGACCCCATACAATAGCGATAAAGGCTTGGGATTCGAATGGGACCAATACGATCGTGACAACTACGTTCGCATCCGGTCCGAACTGCAGTACTATCTCGAATTTCCTCGACGACCTCTGGCTGTACATTCCGTCGTCGACGACCCAATTGCAAGCGCTAGAATTCGATCCAGACTTATATGACGGCAGCTATGAGTACTTCATGTCGATGCAATGCGAAGCGTCGGGCGATTGGCGCTTGTGGGACATGGGCCACGGAACTTGGGTTCATCCGCTCCCAGGCCAACCGCAACCAGCCGCTTGTAACCTGACAAGCGAGCCTAACACTTGGCATCACTTCCAGCTATACGGAACCATGAATCTATCGACACACCAATACACTTACGAGACGCTGATTGTCGACGGTGCACCTGTCTACCAGAATGCAGGGTATACATACTCTGCAGCGCCCTACAGCGCTCCAAATAAAACTATCAACGTAGAGCAGCAGATTGATAACGGAAGCGCAGCACAAACCAATACGGTCTATTATGACAAATATAATTTGACGGTCTGGTAACTACCGGGCGCAGCTGGGGGAGAGCCCCCGTAAAACCTTTTCCTCTTTATTCGCGGCGAACGCGGGTAATCAAAAGGCAAGACCGATAAATGGGCCCCATACCGTATTTGCCATAGCTCCTGCGTTCTTTCCTTGGTTCTGTGCACCGTTAGAAAAATTCGGCTGGCCGAGTACAGTTGCGGCATTCATGTTGTTTGTGAAAGGCGGGCTAAAGATCAGGGTGCGGTTGTTTTGCGCATCTTCCACAATGAGGTTGCCATGGTTATCGAAGCTCAAACCCACTGGATTGCTAAGGGTATTTGCAGCTAATCCGCTGCCCTGATTCGACAACCCGTGGGTGAAGTCCGCCTGACCGAGAACGAGTGAGGCGGTCATTCCGTTGTTGAAGGGGGGGACAAACTCTAAAATGCGATTGTCGGCCCAGTCCGCCACCCAAAGGTTTCCGATCGCATCGAATACCAGCGCTTTGGGCGATCTGAGCGATGTAGCAGAGAGGCCGTTCGTATAGGAGTTACCGTTTGAAGTGAAGGCTGTAGCTGTCGGCTGTCCGATCTCGAGGCTCGCAGCCATGCCGGTCACAAAAGGCGGAACGAATTGCAAAATGCGGCTATTATCACTATCGACGACCCAAAGATTCCCGGTCGAGTCAAAGGCTAGTCCATCAGGGGTACACAGCACACTTGCGGTTGGTGCCTGAGGAACTGGGTTTTGTCTTGTCAAATTCGCACCGTTGCAGTTGTAGGAGTCAGTTAGGTTTACCTGCCCTACGGCAGTTGTGGCAACCATGCCATTGGTAAACGGCGGAACGTATTCCGTGATCCTATTGGCGTTCTCATCGGTTACCCACACGTTTCCTTGATGATCCACAGCCACATAGGCTGGAGTAATCATTCCACTCGTGCCAGCAGAGCCGATGTCATAACAAGGATTACTACTGTTGTAAGCGAACTGAGGCTGACCTAAAACCAGGCTGGCGCTCATCGCTGTGGTGAAGGGAGGTTGGTACTGCAGCACGCGGCAGTTACCCGCGTCGACCACGTAAAGATTCCCAGCTGCGTCCATGGCTAATCCTCCTGGTCCAAAGAGAGTATCGGCAGCTGCAGTTCCGCCCTGGTTCTGCTCTGAAGTGACCAAATCTTTCTGACCCAACGCCACGCTTGCGCTCTCATCCGTGATGAAAGGTGTGCTGTAGATCAAAACTCTGTCGTTGCCAGCGTCGCTGATTGCGAGAGAAGTAGTGTTCGACGGAGCCGGATTCACCGTAAGCATTACCGACGCGGTTGCTGCGTTGTAATCGGTCGTATCCGCCGGAGTGAATGTCGCCGAGAGAGTCTGGGTTCCCGCAGCCAGCACCGTATCTGCCGCAGGCATGTAGACGAAGGTCCCCGGAACGCTCGCCGTCGCGTCCAACTGGGTCGCGCTTAGCGGAGTGGGATTCGTGATCCCAGCCGGTTGCGCCCAGGTAATCGCAGGCGTGGTCTTGGCCGGCGCGGCAGGATTCACTGTAAGCGAGACGGACGAGGTCGCGGTGGTGTAGTCGGTCGTGTCGGTCGGAGTAAATGTCACCGAGAGCATCTGCGTTCCGGCAGCCAGCACCGTTCCCGCAGCAGGCACGTAGACGAACGTCCCCGCAACGCTGGCCGTCGCGTCTAGCTGCGTCGCGCTGAGCGGCGCAGGGTTGGTGATCGCCGCAGGAGCCGCCCAGCTAATCGTGGGCGTCGTCTTGACGATGGGAGCCGGGTTTACCGTAAGTGAGACCCACGCGCTGGCCGTGTTGTAATCCGCGGTGTCGCCAGGAGTAAACGTCACCGAGAGCATCTGCGTTCCCGCGGCGAGCACTGTACCAGCCGCCGGAGTGTACGCAAAGGTTCCAGGAACACTCGCCGTGGCGTCCAACTGCGTCGCGCTCAGTGGAGCAGGGTTCGTGATCGCGGCAGGCGCGGCCCACGCGATTGCCGGGGTCGCCTTATCGGGAGACGGAGCGAGTCCCGTGCGGGAACCGCCGCAGGAGCTTAGGGTGGATACGGCAGAAAACAGGACAATCAGCAAAGCAAAACGGAACAGGAACAGGCGCATGGCAGGCCCCTTACCGCCCCTGAATCTGGGCTGAGCCTAGAGTTTAGCAAAGTTCGAGAGCCATTTCTACCGGCAAGGCAGTTGCCCGAACCGCGCGCACCTGCATCGGTTGACACGCTTTCCCCACGCAGCGTAGGGTCATGAGTCGATCCCACCGGGCTGAGTCACGCATACTCGACCGAAAATCACCTATGTCCAGTGAGCTTCCAAACTACTTGATCCATAAATAAGGAGAACGTTGCATGCCCAGGCTAAGCGGCAGGGTCGCCGTCATCACCGGCGGCTGCTCCGGCATCGGACGCGCCACCGTGGAGCGCTTCCTCGACGAGGGCGCCCGCATCCTGATCGCCGACCTCAACGACACCGCCTACCCGGAGATCGCGCGCGGCCGCGAGGAGCAGCTCTGCTTCCACCATTGCGATGTCACGCGGGAAAGCGACATCGCCGCCACCATGCAGGCCGCCGTCGACCGCTGGGGAGGCCTCGACATCGTCTTCAACAACGCCGGAGCCGCCGGCTCGCACGCTCCCATCGACGAGATCACCGGCGAAGATTGGGATCGCACCCAGGCCCTGCTGCTGCGTTCGGTCGCGCTCGGCATCCGCCACGCCGCCACCCACATGAAGGCGCGCGGCGGCGGAGCCATCATTAACACCGCCTCGGTAGCCGGCCTGCAGGCGGGCTACGCGCCGATCTGCTATTCGGTGGCCAAAGCGGGAGTCCTCCAGCTCACCAAGGTCGCCGCCGCGGACCTCGCCCGCTACGCTATCCGCGTCAACGCCATCTGCCCGGGCTTCATCCTCACCAACATCTTCGCCGCCGGCGCCGGCCTCGGGGTTGAAGCCGCCGCGCGTGTCAGCGCTGAGCTGGCTTACCTCTCGCCGCATGCCCAGCCCGTGGCCAAGCCAGGTGCGCCCCTGCACATCGCCAACGCCTGCGTCTTCCTCGCCAGCGACGAGGCCGAGTTCATCACCGGCGAGCACATCGTCGTCGACGGCGGCATCACCATCGGTCCGCGCCACTCCTGGGACCCCAACGCCCCCTCGCGGCTGATGCAGATCGTCCAAAAAGCCGCCCAAAGCTGATCTCCCGCCCGCCCCGAACAGCGTCTTCGCGTCCCGTCCTTGGCAGACCCGGACCGCCCTTGCCATCCCTGCCCCAAGGCGCGTAGGCTCTTATCCGAACCCAGGAAGCCGCTGGGGACAGGTGGTATCCAGCCAAAGTCTTCTTCGCATGAAGGAGCCGCGCGGCGGAACTGCACTGGAGAGTGTCATGAGTCTCACTACGTTCTCGCCCGACCGGGCCGGGAAGACGATCGCGCGCGATGAGCGCAGCGCAGCTTCCTCCGCAAACCATTCCCCCTCGGAACTCCCGAATACCCCCCCCGCCAAGATCACCGCCCCCTACCTGCTCGAGAAAAAACTTCTCCGCCGTCCCATCACCTCCATCACCGCGTACGACTACGCCAGCGCCCGCCTGGTCGACGAAGCCGGACTCGACCTCGTCCTGGTCGGCGACTCCCTCGCCATGGTCATGCAGGGCCACGAGAACACCCTCGCCGTCACCATGGACGAGATGCTCGTCTACACCCGCGGCGTCCGCCGGGCCGTGCGCCGCGCTCTCCTGGTCGCCGACATGCCCTTCGGCAGCTACCAGGCCGACGACCGCGAGGGCATCGCCAACGCCATGCGCTTCGTCAAGGAAGCCGGAGCCGAGGCCGTCAAGCTCGAAGGCGGCCATGAGCGTGCCGAGCTCGTCCGCCGCATCGTCCACGCCGAAATCCCCGTCATGGGCCACATCGGCCTCACCCCCCAGAGCGTCCACCGCATGGGCGGCTACAAGGTCCAGGGCAAGACCATGGACGCCATCGACCGCCTCCGCACCGACGCCCTCGCCCTCGAAGACGCCGGCTGCTTCGCCATCGTCCTCGAAGGCCTCCCCCGCGAGCTCGCGCGCCTGATCACCGCCGAGCTGCGCATTCCCACCATCGGCATCGGCGCCGGCCCCGACTGCGACGGCCAGATCCTCGTCCTCCACGACATGTTGACGATGACCTTCTCCCCTCCCGCCAAATTCGTCCGCCGCTACGCCGATGTCGCCGGCCTCATGCGCCGCGCCCTCGAAGACTACCGCCACGACGTCGAAGCGCGAACCTTCCCCGCCGACGCCGAAAGCTACCACCTCTCGCAGGAGACCCGCGACCTGCTGGCCATGCCCACCGTCTCCACCTGACCTGAAACTCCGCCGCCGTCTTTGCCGCAGCCTCCCTTGTCTTTGCCGTTGCCTTTCTGGTTGTCATCCCCGCAGGGGATCTGCTGTTCCTCTCCACCTTCCCTCAATCTCTAGCCCCATGCAGATCATCGAAACCATCGCCCCGATGCAGCGCCTCTCCCGCGAGTTGCGCTTACCCTCGGCCGGCAAACCCAGCACCCTCGGCCTCGTCCCCACCATGGGAGCCCTCCACGCCGGCCACCTCTCCCTCGTCCGCCGCGCCCGCGCCGAATGCACCCACGTCGTCGCCACCCTCTTCGTCAACCCGCTCCAGTTCGCCCCCGGCGAAGACCTCGCCCGCTATCCCCGCACCTTCGAGCAGGACTGCCGCCTCCTCGAAGCCGAAGGCGTCACCGCGCTCTTCGCCCCCAGCGCCGGCGAGATGTACCCCGCCGGCGCCGTCACCACCATCACCGTCGCCGAGATCGGCGACCGCCTCGACGGAGCCTCGCGCCCCGGCCACTTCACCGGCGTCGCCACCGTCGTCGCCAAGCTCTTCCACATCGCCGCCCCGCACCGCGCCTACTTCGGCCAGAAAGACGCTGCCCAGCTCGCCGTCCTCCGCCGCATGGTCCGCGACCTGAACTTCGACCTCGAACTCGTCGCCTGTCCCATCGTCCGCGACCCCGACGGCCTCGCCCTCAGCAGCCGAAACCACTATCTCAGCCCCGCCGAACGCCGGCAGGCCCTCGTCCTTCCCCGCGCTCTGCTGGTCATCGAGCGCAGCCTCGCCGCCGGCGAGCGAGACACCCAGGCCCTGATCCGCACCGGCCACACCGTCCTCGCTACCGAGCCCGCCGTCCAGCTGGACTACCTCGCCGCCGTCGATCCCAACACCCTCACCCCGGTCTCGCACGCCGCCCCAGGCACGCTCATCGCCCTCGCCGCCCGAGTTGGCGCCACCCGCCTGATCGACAACTTTCTCGTCTCCTGACCACGCCTCTGCTGCCGGGGACCAGCCTTGCCCCGCCTGCCGCTGCCTTTCTAGGCTGTTGCATTTGCCTTTCTGGTTGTCATCCCCGCAGGGGATCTGCTGTTGCCCGGCGGCGGGCGGCTTCATTGTATGGACGAGCCCCCGCGCCAGGCGCGCCAGTTGGCCTTTGTACCGAGGGCAGAACTGCCGCAGCACAGTCTTCAGTAAAGACAACCGTTTGTCTTAGGCACAAGATTCCCACCCCGGATGCCCCTCCCACCCCACCGCAATCACACCAAAGTACCATCCCGCGCCCGGAATTTTTCGTATATCCGCGCCATCTATGAGTAACATTCATCTGGAACAACTTTTGAGGAATTCATCCCTCTTGCAGCTTTTCTGCCGCACAGAATCGTCTTCTCCCCTGGCGCGGTCCAACCTATCATCGCCGTCCGCATGTGCAGGAAAGAAGCCTAGCCCGTATGCCGAGCACCTCCATCCAGGAACTCGCCGCCGAACAGATCACCCGGCTCACCGGAAATGGCTTTCAGTGGCTCGGCATGCCCAAGCAGCTGGAGACCGGCTTCGAGAACGCCACCCGCACCCAGCGCCTCCATCGCCTCTGGATTGAAGGCCTGGTCGCCATCGCCCTCTTCAACCTCTATGTCCTCGCAAGCTATTTCCTGCGCGGCGGCACCGCCTGGTTCCCCGTCCAGATGCGCCTCTGCATCATCACCCCCATTGCGCTGATCATCAACTTCAGCATGCGCTTCAGCCCCAGCAAGGTCTATCGCGAAACCAGCATCGCCGTCATCAGTTGTCTCATCGGGCTCACCCACCTCTATCTCGAAAGCGGCAAAAATGCCACCGCCTCGGCCTACGCCCAGGTCGGGCTCATCGTCGCCGTCATCTTCGTCAACGTCGTTATGCGCCTGCAGTTTCCCTACGCCGTCACCTCCTCGGCCATCCTGCTCGCCGGCGACCTTCTCTTTATCCGCCTCGACCGCTTCCTCTCCCCCGCCGACAAGCTGCTCGGCCTCACCCTCGGCATCTGCGCCATCTTCATGACCGTCGTCGCCAACTACAGCGTCGGCCGCGAGGAGCGCCTCAGCTTCCTCATGCGCCTGCGCACCGA
Source organism: Edaphobacter sp. (assembly GCA_965277545.1). Classification (GTDB taxonomy): domain Bacteria; phylum Acidobacteriota; class Terriglobia; order Terriglobales; family Acidobacteriaceae; genus Edaphobacter. The sequence continues at coordinate 1,198,525 of OZ255826.1, read as the reverse complement.
GATCCAGAGCCGCGAGCTGATCTTTCTCAACCAGGAGCTCCAGCGCATCTCCTCCATCGACTCCCTCACCGGCCTCGCCAACCGCCACGCCTACGAGCTCCAGTTCGCCAAACTCTGGACCGAAGCCGTCAAAGCCGCCCAGTGCTTCTCCGCCATCGTCATCGACATCGACCACTTCAAATCCACCAACGACGCCGGCGGCCATCTCTACGGCGACCGGGTGCTCGCCCGCGTCGCCTCCCTACTCGAACAAAGCCTCCGCTGCAAGGACGACTTTGCCGCCCGCTTCGGCGGCGAGGAGTTCGTCGTCCTGCTGCCCGGCACCGACCGCGAAGGCGCCCTGCTCGTCGCCGAACGCATGCGCAAGCTGATCGAGGTCGCCGGATCGCCCGCCCTCGAGGACTCCGGCATCCCCCCGCGCCTCTCCACCGTAAGCTGCGGCGTCTCCACCTGCTGGCCCAACGAATCCATCCAGCCCAACGACCTCGTCGATGCCGCCGACAAGGCCCTCTACCGCGCCAAGACCGCCGGCCGGAACTGCGTCAGCTGGGGCGAACTCGCCTTCCCCGCCAGAAAACAGCCGGTCCCCGAACGCCGTATGCCCAACGAACGAAGCAACGACCACCCCTCCGGCGCCCGCAGCGCCTGGGCCGCCCACGCCGACTAGCGCGGTTCTCCAGAGGGTGTACACCAAACCAGCGCCGTCATTCTGAGCGAAGCGAAGAATCCCCGCATTTTTCTCAACGCCGCACCGGTGTATCTCTACAGGAGAACCGCTCTAAACTTCCCCAACCATCCGGGTGCCCCATGTCCGGATTCCCGGACATGGGTTTCCATTCAGCCCAGGCTCCATATCAGCACCGAAACCGTCCAGAACAACCGAAGACAAAAAACTGGCCGAAGATCGCCGGAGAGGAGTACTATTTCCGGTACTTCGAGCCGCCTCCGCGGTTCGGGCGATTCATCCTGACCGTCCTGCGAGCCTCTCCGGCTGCATGCGGCGAGTCTGAGGAGAGCGGCCATGACAAGAGGCATTCTGCGAGTCGTGCTGACCATCGGGATGTACGCCGGCGTAGTCGTGTTCCTGCTGCCCTACTTTGCCGGCAGAATTACCACCGGCGTCCTTTTCATTATTGTGGGCAGCGGAGCAGCGGTGATCTGCGGCCTCCTGCGCTGCTACCTCACCGAGGGCGACTGCGGAAAAGTCCCCAACCACAGCCGCGACTGGTGAGTCCCGGGTGCATCGAGGCCGAGGCTCCGTGGAAAAAGAGCCGCCCAAACCTTGTCAAGTGCCAAAACGACCTAAACGAAACATAGGAAATGACTTCAACGTTGGCCAACAGGTATGCTCCACCTGCTATTCTTTAAATAGAGCAGCCGCGTGGCAAGAACGCTGCTTTCACCACCGAAGCTTTCTCCTTTAGAATCAATATTTTGATCGCTAAGTCCCCTGCTTTAAATATTTTACACGAACAGAACCGCGTAAGTGTAAGAAAGTAAGGAGCTTAAAAGGGGGGAGGGGGAGGGGGAGGGGGAGGGGGAGGGGGGGTACTCCCCTCAAGCTGTTGCCGTTGCCCTCGCTGTTGCCGTTGCCGTTGCTGTTGCCGTTGCCCTTGCTTTTCTGGTTGTCATCCCCGCAGGGGATCTGCTGTTCATTCACCCAGGCACAGCCCTTGCCAACCCTCCGGCCTACACCGCCGGATGCTGCAAGTGCGCATCCGTAGCCGACTCGATCCGCTCCCCCAGACGCAGGATCGTCGCTTCGTCGAACCACCTCGCCACCAGCTGGACATTGATGGGAAGCTTCTCTGCGCTGAAGCCGAACGGAACCGAAAGCGCCGGGAGGCCGGTCAGGTTGAACGGTGCCGTAGCCCGCATCATGTGCGACGCCGGAACTCTCTCGCTATTGATCGTGTATCCCCTCTGCCCCGGCGGCGGCGCTGTGAAGGGAACCACCGGACAAAGCAGAGCATCGTACCACTTGAAATAAACAGCAAAGGCCGATTTCAGCTCCGCAACCTGCCTCTCCGCCTTCAGAACATCCGCCGCGGCCGGAGGCGGCGCCGTCGCCACGATCTTGCCGATGAAGTGAAGCTCCGGCACGCGATCTCCGACGAATCGCCTTACATACGGCCCCAGCTCTGCGCCGATCAGCACCGTGATGGTGTCGACATAGTTGTTCTGCTCAAGCGCAGCAATCCGCACCGGCTCCACCTCGCAGCCCAGGCCGCGCAGCAGCTCGGCGGCGGCGGCGACCGCGGAGGCCACCTCGCGCTCCACCGGTCCAAACCCCGGCCCGGCCAGCCATCCCACGCGCAGGGGTTTACGTGTAACATCCAGCGGCCTGGCGGTTGAGTCCTCATCGCCGGGCCTCGTGTCTCGCCCGGCAGGCAACGGAATAGCCAGCGGGTCGAGACCGTCCGGCCCCTCCAGAATCGAGAACGCCATCGCAACGTCACGCACGCTGCGTGCCAGCGGCCCGATCTGCCAGAGGCGGCCAAGCACCTCCGGCCAATGTCCGGTGTACGGAATGCGGCCGTGCGTCGCCTTCAGTCCGACGATGCCCGTCAGCGCGGCCGGCCCTCGCACCGAGATCGCCAGGTCGCTCCCGATGCCAATCGGCGAAAGACCCGCAGCAATCGCCGCCGCCTCCCCGCCGCTCGATCCTCCTGGCGTGCGTCCGAGATGCCACGGATTGCGGCTCAGCCCCGTCAGCAGGTTGTCGGTCTCCTGCCATGCCGAAAACTCCGGAACATTGGTCTTGGCCAGCGGGATCGCCCCGGCTGCTTTGAAACGAGTGACCGCGGTCGCATCGTTGGACGGAATGTGGCCGGCAAAGATGCGGGAGCCGCGTTGTGTCGGCACCCCGGCGGTATCGATTGCGTCCTTGATCGTAAACGGAACGCCGTGCAGCCGACCGGGCGCGACCCCGTACGCCAGAGCCTTGTCCGCCGCGTCTGCGCTCCGCAGCGCCTCATCGGCCACCAGGGTCACGATCGCGTTGATCTTCGGGTTCACGGCAGCGATGCGGTCCAGGTGAATCTGGACGACCTCGCACGAAGACATCTGCCCGGTCCGGATAAGCCGCGCCAGCTCAGTCGCGTCCTTATAATAGATCGCGCCCGCGTCCGTCGGGGGAGCCGCCACCCGTCCGCCAGCTTTCTGGTCCATCCTGCGCCTCCTCCTTGCGCCGCACGCCGCGACCTCCTGAGGGTGCGCCTGACGCGATCGTCTTCAAAACTAACGAGGACTTGCAGCGCTTACCCCTCGGGTTCTGCACGGCGCGCGGTCCGGCACCAATGCACTATCCCGTAACGATCCCCATGGCGAAGACGGAAAACCCAATCGCGCACAGATCTTCGATCACTGCCACCGGCCAGTCCTTGCCCGCCCGCTCCGCCAGTGCGCGCCGGACGTGGAAGCCGCCAAAGGCCCCGATCAGCACGCCGCCCTCAGACAGCAGCACCGCCTCCAGCCCCGATCCATTCAGCGCAACCGCAACGATCGCTGCCACCAGACCGCCGAAGAGCAGCCGCGCTATCAGCGGCCCGGGAGAGGTCCGGCTCGGCGTCTTGGGCAGCTTGTCGCCGGCATATTCTCCCAACGCAAGCACCGTGAACACGATCGCCGTCACCAGCTTCGCCGTCCAGAACGCCCACGTCTTACCTCCTCCCGCCCCGCCGACGGGAAGATAGCCCGCATACGCATACCAGCACAGCACCGCAATCGGCGTCATCGTGCGCATCCCATTGGCCACGCCCAGCAGAGGAATCGCGACCAACCACGACATCATCGCCATCGCCATCGTCCACCTCTCTTCGCCTCAGCGACTTTCCTGCTCGTCATTCTCGTCATCCTCGCATGCGGATTCAGGCCAGCAACAGGATCTTGCCAATCCCGCCCTTCTCCGCGGCCGCCTGCGCGTCTCCGGCCTCGGCCAGCGGCACCATCCGGTCAATGGGGATCACCAGCCGCTTCGCCGCCACATCCTCGGCCATCGCGCGCAGCAGTTCCGCATCCGGATGCGCGCCCACCGCGACGATCCGCACCGTCGGATGCAGCTTCGCATTGCCCGGAGACCCGACCACCGACGCGAATACCCCGCCCTGCTTCACCTTCCCCAGCAGCATCTCGGCCGTCTCGCCGCCCACGGCATCGGCCACCGCATCGACAAACCCCAGCTTCCCGACCGCCGCCTTATCGTCAAGGGCAAGCACCTGGTCGGCTCCTAAGTCGTCAGCCTCCTTCAATTGGGACTTCTTCACCCCGGCGATCACCACCGCCCCAGCCTTCCTCGCCGTCCATACCGCCGACCGCCCTACGCCGCCCACCGCCCCAGCCACCAGCACCGTCTGCCTCCGCTCGATCTTGGTCCCTTCCGTGATCAGCTGCGCTCCGGTCGTGGTCACCAGCGGAAGCGCCGCAGCCTCCGACAACTCCAACCCATCAGGGACCTCCGTCAGGTCCTTCGCCGGAACCACCGCCAGCTCCGCGTAGGCTTGAGTGGCCAGCGCCATGACCTTGTCGCCCGGAGCGAACCCGCTCACTCCCTCGCCCACCTGCCGCACAATGCCGGATACGTCTCTGCCCAGAATGCCGGGGAACTGCACCGGGAACCGCTCCTTCGCCGCCCCGCTCCGCATCTTGTAGTCGATCGGATTCACGCTGGTTGCTGCGAGCCGCACCAGCACCTCGCCCGCACCTGCGACCGGATCCGGAAACTCCTCATAGAGCAGCTTGCCCGGCCCGCCATACTCGTGCAACACGACAGCCTTCATAGCGTCCACCTCTCAGCCATTGAGATGCGCTTCCTCCGCAACACGTGTCCTGTCGTGCTGCTGCTCCATGCGCAGTGGCCCCTCCGGCAGCACAGGATCTTCTACTCCCCCTCCTCCGGCAGAAACTGCTTCCACTCCTGGCCCTCCGCCATCCGCTGCAGCAGCAGCATCCGGCGACGCAACGTGCGCGAGATGTAAGGCACCATCACGTATCGCCCCACCAGCCGGCCTAGGAAACCGAACGGCATACTGAACCGAACCTTGTCGCTCAAAACGGTATATCCGTCCAGCGCCGCAAGGTTGTGGTCATGCTGAAACCGCCTGAATCGCCCCCGTCCCATAGTGTCTTGAAAAAAATGCGGCGGCTCAAACCGGGTAATCAACGTCTCATGCATCTGCGGAAAGCCGAACTTCCATCCCGCCCACAACAGCCTGTCCCCGGCAGCGATCCTTCCGCTTGTCTTGCCTTCGATCGGCTTCATCCCCAGCGTCCAACCGACCAGCTCAATATCGGTCGACAGCAGAAAACATCGCTCCAGCGGAGCCTTTACATGCACCTTGTCGCTGATTGTAAACATGCGTCTCCTGCATGAAGTCTAGAGCAAAGTCGACATAGTTGAAGCGAGATGACAGTTCCTGTTCCGTCCTACCAAAAGGTCTCTTGGTGACGTTGATCACTCAACCCCAACACTGCTGGCCTCTGCCTCTCTCGGTGTCATCTCAGAAGGGATCTGCTGTCTTTCCCTGTGCGATCGTTCTCTGTGCGATGGTGGCTTGAAATGACTGGCCGCGCCTAGATCAGAAAGCGCTTACACCTTACCCTCGCATGCCCGCACCAGCTCATGCAGCGAGTACACCGCCGCCCTTCTTCCGCGCCCCGCAACCAGCACCTTGAGCATCTTCCCCTCCACCATTCGCTCCAGCAGCTTCATCATCTGCGGCCGCTGGGGCATTCCAGGCTGCTTCAACAGTGCTCCAGCCTGAAATACAGGTTGCCGAAACATCGCATCCACCAGCGTCACCCCATAGCGCGAGTGAGTCATCGCCAGCATCTGCCCCTTCAGCCGCTCATACAGCTTCAGCACAGCCGTGATCCGCGTCACGTTGTTCTCCGCCTGCACCGCAATCGCCTGCACAAAGAAAAGACACCACCGGTCCCACGCCGCTCCGCCTGCTTTCAGCTCCTCCAGCCTGCCGATATATTCGTCCCGATGCTCTTCCAGATACTCCGACAGGTAAAACGAAGGACTCGAAAGAATTTTCTTATCATAGAGAAACAACGGAATCAGAATCCGCCCGATCCTTCCGTTGCCATCGAGGAACGGATGCAGAAACTCGAACTGCGCATGAATCATCGCCAACTGCGCCAGCGCGTCCTTCTCCTCGGCGTGATAGTACTTCTCCCAGTTGTCGAGTCCGCTCATCAGCCGCTCCGGACTCGGCGGCACAAACGACGCCTGCGCCAGTGTTGACCCCGGGCGGCCAATATAGTTCTGCACTCTGCGAAAATCACCCGGAGCCTTATTGTGCCCGCGCACGCTCGTCAACAGAACCCGATGCATCTTCAGTACCAGGTTCAGGTTGAACGGTCTGCTCTTCAGCTCTCGCTCCGCTGTCTTGAGCGCTTTCCGGTAGTTGACGATCTCTTCAATGTCCAACAGCTTGCGCTCGCTCTCCTGCTCGTCCCCCGCTTCATACCGCAGCACATCGCTCAGCGTAGCGACCGTCCCTTCGATCTTTGAAGACAATACTGCCTCGCGTGTCGTCAACGGAGTGCGCATCAAGCCCGGCTCCTGAAGATGAGCCAGCATGCCGTCAAACCGGGCCACCGCGCGGTTTGCCTCTCCCAGCACAGGCAGCAGCGCTGTCCAGTCGATCGTTTTGATCGGCAGCTTCTCCGCAATTGCCGGCTTCATTCGTCAACCCCGTTGTGTATGATTTACAGCTACAAATCATACACAAAAAAGTTTGATATATGTTTCCCATACTCAAAATCTTTTGATATGCGTTTTGCATACACAACCGGCTTTGTCGCTCCTCTTGCATACACAATCTTTCGAGCAACGAGATACCCCGCTTGGGGTCACAGCGCAGCCGCGCGCGATGCGTTCAATTTCTGGGCCCGTTCCAAAAATCTCACCAGATCCACACTCCCCTCATCGCCCTTGCCCCGCGTCCTCACGCTCACTGCCTCGCTCGCAGCCTCTTTATCTCCCATCACCAGCACGAACGGCACCTTCTGCAGCGTGAACTCCCGGATCTTCGCGTTCATCTTTTCGTTGCGCGCATCGAGCTCCACCCTCAGCCCGGCAGCCTCGAGCTTCGCCTTCACCTCCCGCGCGTACTCCAGGTGCTTCTCCGAGATCGGCACGAGGCCTACCTGCACTGGAGCCAGCCACAGCGGAAACGCTCCTGCATAGTGCTCGATCAGCACACCGAAGAATCTCTCCACACTGCCAAACAATGCCCGATGCACCATCACCGGCTGATGCTTCTCGCCGTCCTCGCCCGTGTACTCGAGCTCAAACCGCGCCGGCAGATTGAAGTCGAACTGCACGGTCGACAACTGCCACATTCGCCCCAGTACGTCCACGAGTTTTATATCGATCTTCGGTCCGTAGAACGCCGCCTCGCCCCGAATCGTCTTGAACGGAATGCCCTTCGCGTCGAGCACCTTCTTGAGCGACCCCTCCGCCATCGCCCAGTTCTCATCCGAGCCCACATAGCTCTTCCGGTCCTTCGCGTCCCACGTCGAAAGCTCCACCTTGAACTCGTCGAACCCGAACGTCTTCAGCACGCTCTCGGCAAACTCGATGCACGCTGCAACCTCCTCTTCAATCTGCGAGGGCATGCAGAAGATATGCGCGTCATCCTGCGTAAACCCGCGCACCCGCAGCAGCCCATGCATCGTGCCCGACCGTTCATAGCGATATACATTGCCCAGCTCCGCATACCGCACGGGCAGATCGCGATAGCTCTTCGGAGAATTCTTGTAGATCAGAATATGTCCCGGACAGTTCATCGGCTTGAGCCTGTACTCCGCATCGTCAAGCTCCATCGGCGGATACATATTCTGCGCGTAAAACCCCTCATGTCCCGAGATCTTCCACAGCTCTCGCCGCATGATATGCGGGGTAAACACCATATCGTAACCGCGGCGGATACATTCTTCGCGCATCCAGTCTTCCATCACCTTCCGCACCAGTCCGCCCTTGGGATGCCAGAAGATCAGCCCCGATCCGGCGATCTCCTGGATCGAAAACAGATCGAGCTGCCTGCCCAGAACGCGGTGATCGCGCGCCTTGATCTCCTCCAGCCGCTTGAAGTGCGCGGTCAAATCCTTCTCATTGAAAAATGCTGTCCCATAGATCCGCTGCAGCTGCTGGTTCTTCTCATCGCCCAGCCAGTATGCGCCCGCCACGCTCGTCACCTTGAACGCTTTCACCCGCCCCGTCGATGGCACATGCGGCCCGCGGCAGAAGTCCGTAAACCCGCCGTTGCGATAGAGCGAAATCTCCTCCCCTGGCTTCGTGAACCGCTCGATGAAGTGGACCTTCATGAACTCGCCCTGCTTTTCGTAATCCTTCAATCCTTTCTCGCGCGTCTCCTCCTCGCGGACAAACTTCTCATCGCGCGCGACCACCTCCGCCATCCGCTTTTCGATCGCGGCGAGATCGCCCTCGCTGAACGGCGTCTCGCGGTACACGTCGTAGAAGAAACCCGCATCGGTCGCCGGTCCATGACCCAGCTTCGTCTCCGGAAACAGCTCCAGAATCGCTGTCGCCATCACATGCGCCGCCGAGTGCCGCACCACCTTCAGCGCGGCCTCGTCATTCTCCTTCAGCAACTCGAGCGAAACGTCCTCGGTCAACGGAGCCGCGAGGTCCACCAGCCGCTCGCCGCTCGCGTGCGCTGCATACATCGCATCTTCGGATTGTGAACCTTGATCCGCATTGGAATCGGGTGCTCCAGAGGTCGCCTTGGACGCCTCGGTTTCCGACACCGCTCTGCCCAAAGGCCGCACCCGCGCCACCACGACCGCCGCTGCCAGCCGTGGCGAGATGCTCATCGCCACATCCTGTGCCGTTGTACCGCGCTCCACCTCGCGCACTGAACCATCTGGAAGCTGAACCTTGATCCTCTGCCCGTTATCGACCATAAGAGATAAGCATAGAGGCTCGTCCGAAGCTGCGTCGAGAAGCGCACGTCCTCAAAGGCAAAACTCCGTCACCGACGATGTTCTGACCACGAGTGGCGCCGCAAGCTCGTATGCAATCAGGCTAATGTTCAGCCGGGCACGCGAACACGCTCAGTCATCAGCGCGAACGCCAACCGGCTCGCAGCGGCCCCCGTGACGCCTCTCCCCCGGCCCGGTAAACTGATAGGCATCGGTCCCTACTATCGGCAGACCTCAAAAACATGGCCAAATCCCGCATCTCGAAAAAGCCGCAGCCCGCCGCCGAAGCCCCACGTTACGTCTGCGTCCACGGCCACTTCTACCAGCCGCCGCGGGAGAACCCCTGGCTCGAAACCGTCGAAGTCCAGGAGTCCGCCGCCCCCTGGCACGACTGGAACGACCGCATCACCGCCGAGTGCTACGCCCCCAACGGAGCCTCCCGCATCACCAATCAAGCCGATGAGATCATCCGCATCATGAACAACTACGCGCGGATGAGCTTCAACTTCGGCCCCACCCTGCTGAGTTGGCTCCACGACAAGGCGCCCCGCACCTACCGCATGATCCTTGACGCCGACAAGACCAGCGCACAGCGCTACAGCGGCCACGGCTCGGCCCTCGCCCAGGTCTACAACCACCTCATCATGCCGCTTGCCAGCCGCCGCGACGCGCTCACGCAGATCCGCTGGGGCATCGCCGATTTCGAGCACCGCTTCGGCCGCCGGCCCGAAGGCATGTGGCTCGCCGAAACCGCCGTCAACCGTGAAGTCCTCGACCTGATGGCGCAGGAGGGCATCCGCTTCACTATTCTCGCTCCCGTTCAGTGCGCCCGGGTTCGCATCCTCGAGCCCGCATCCAGTCCGGCCACGAACCCGGATGTCCTAGACCCTGCCCAGAGCCTGCCGAAGGGTCTCGCTTCTGAGACCTGGGATAGAACCGCCGCCGAGCCCACGCCCAGCACGCCTCTCCTCTCTCCCCTCTCTTCGCTCCCTTGGGCTGAAACCCCCAATGCCATTGTCGATCCCACCCACCCCTATCTCGTCCGGCTCGATCAGGGCCGCAGCATCGCCGTCTTCTTCTACGACGGCCCCAACTCTCGCGCCATCGCCTTCGAAGGCCTGCTCAACTCCGGCAAAGACTTCGCCGAACGCCTTCTCTCGGGCTTCCATCCGCCTTCGCCCAACGATCCTGAACCCGCCCAGCTCGCTCACGTCGCCACTGACGGCGAAAGTTACGGCCACCACCACAAGCACGGCGAGATGGCCCTCTCCTACGCCATGCACTGGATCGAAGACGGCGATAAGGCCAACCTCACCAACTACGGTGAATTTCTCCAAAAATATCCTCCGCGCTGGGAGGCCGAGGTCGCCAACGACACCTCCTGGTCCTGCGTCCACGGCATCGAACGCTGGCGGTCCAACTGCGGCTGCAACGGCGGCAAACCGGGCTGGAACCAGCTCTGGCGCGCCCCCCTGCGCGAGGCCCTGGATTTCCTCCGCGACCAGACCGCGCCCTTGGCGGAGAAGCTGGCCGAAGGCTTGTTGAACGATCTCTGGGCCGCCCGCGACTCCTATATCCACGTCGTTCTCGACCGCTCCGGCTCCTCCACCGAACGCTACTTCCGTGCTCACGCCACCCACGACCTGTCCGAAGCCGAACGCATCATCGCCCTCGAGCTGCTCGAACTCGAACGCCACACCCAGCTCATGTACACCTCCTGCGGCTGGTTCTTCGACGAGATCTCCGGCATCGAAACCATCCAGATCATCGCCTACGCGGGCCGCGTCCTCCAGCTCGCGGCGAAGTTATTCGGCGAACCCGGCGCCGCCCTCGAAGCCCCGTTCCTGGACATTCTCTCTCGCGCCAAATCGAACGTCCCCGAGATCGGCGACGGCGCTCAGGTCTACCGCCGCTACGTCACCGGCATGAAGATCGGCCTCGACGAGGTCGGCGCCCACTATGCCATCAGCTCCATCTTCCGCGCCTACCCCGAAGACGGCGAGCTCTTCTGCTTCGACGTTCACCGCGAGAGCCACGAGGTCTTCAACTCCGGCCGCGGCCGCGTCGCCCTAGGCCGCGCGCTCATCTATTCCCGCGTCACCGAAGAGGCTGAGGAGATCTGCTTCGCCGTCCTCCACCTCGGCGACCAGAACCTCTCCGCCGCCGTCAAGAAATACTCCTCCGCCAACCCCGAGGGCATCGCCGCGTTTGCCGCCTTCTCCGCCGACGTCGGCACCGCCATGCGCCGCGCCAACCTGCCTGAGGTCATCCGCCTCATCGACCGCTTCTTCGGCGACATGGACTACTCCCTCACCTCGCTCTTCGCCGACGAGCAGCACACCATCCTCACCACCATCCTCGACCAGACCATCGCAGAGATGGAGGACTCGCTGCGCAAGATCTACGAGGACCACGCCTCGCTCATGCATTTCCTCACCGAGACCGGCATGACCGCTCCCCCGGCGCTCGCCTCGGCCGCACGCTTCGCCGTCAACGCCAGCCTCCGTCGCGCGCTCGAGGCCGAAATCTTCGACCCCGCCATCGTCGAGACCCTCCTCGCCCGCGCCACCGCGGATCAGGTCCCCCTCGACGCGCAACTCCTTAGCTTCACCGCTGGCCACCGCATGAAGCGCGCCATGATCCGCCTTGAAGCCGAAGCTGCAGGCGACCAATCCAGCCCATCCGCCGCCGAAGCTCTCGCCACCGCCCTCATCCTCGCCGAAACCATCAATAGGATGCCCTTCGAGGTCAATCTCTGGCAGGCGCAGAACATCTGGAACGACCTGCTCCGCCGCAGCGATACCGCCTACTGGACCTCCGACTGGAAAGAAGACTTCAAACGCCTCGGAAAAACCATGAACATCTCCGTCGAAGAACTCGTCATCGAAGAAGGCGTCAGCGCCTTTTAGCACTAGACCCAATGATCTACTACATTGCAACCCAAAGCCGCATCGTTGTGGGTTCGACTTCAACGTAGCACTGTAATCCTGCGGCAGTTCATCGATTCCGCACCAGGCTAACCCCCCTGCCGACGCTCAGGACGCGTGCTTTGGGCACTTTACCCTCCACGGCTAAGAATCCTTCCTGCTGCCATGCAATGATCCAGGCTCGCAGGTCCGTCTCGTAGACGGCTGCGAACTGCAGCGCCTCACCCCAACACGTATCGTAAGGCACTCTCGATTTTGTCTCGATCAGATGCCGCACAGACTGCTTGGCCCGCGCATTATTACTGCGTGCCAGTCGTTGATAACAGTTCTCCTGATACTGCACCTCAGGCGTGAAGAGTTCTCGGTTTCCAGATTTCGCCTCCCGCTCCCTCTGCTGCAAATCGGCACGGATTACATGAGTCATCGCCTCGGTACGCTTCTCGACGTTTTTGAAGACTTCGACACCCTTTCTATTCCTCGTGGCATAGATCAGATGGAACTTGAATGAATCCATGTCGGGTTCCATGACAGGCAAGGAACAGACATAATCGAAGTTGCCCTCCCGCTTTACCAACTCGCAGTACTTCTCGACGAGTGCGGACTCTAATGCCACACCAGACAACTTCCGTAAAGAAGGATAGTCAGCGCCCAACAAATCAGTGAAATCTGTTTTGTTGTCATGGAGAAAGCGTTTGATAAACGACGACATGAAGTTGATGAGGACTTCGCCGGGCTTCAACTGGAGAAGAGGCCGAGTTTTCGAGAAAAATGCAAGCTGCCAGCCAGTTGGGTCGATGAAGATAAACGGGAATGCTCCCCGAGTGGAACAGTAGGTAACTATGTCAGGGAGCCGTTCAGTGAAATCCCAGTTTTGAGCTTGAATTTGCAACGAAGGTGTATAGCTCTGTTTTGCGAAAGTGTCGAGTTTCGCAAACGACTCTGGCTCTTTTTCGATGAGCAGAGCGGAAAAGCTCGCGGGCTTGCCTCGTCCTGCTAGCTCATTCGCCGCACGCTTGAGAGTGTTCACGGCGATGCTGAATGAAGTGTCACTGAGATCCGCTGACAACGATTTCCAAGGCCCAGCACAACAATCAACATATTTCAGTCTTCCGAGAATACGCGCCGCTGCCTCCAGATAAAGACGAAGGGCATAATGCTTGATCTCGGATTGTTCCCGGTCTTCGTAGTTAGAATCCGTGTCGCTCATCGATTTCGGATCAGTTCAGAATTGGAAGCTCGTCGTAAGTTACACCATCCAGCAGACGACCTGTTGTTTTCTTCCGTACTCCGCCCCACTGTTTAAAGAAAAATGCTACGTTCGAGGCGTGGCATTGATCCTTTATGCGGATGACCCAGTCGCTCTGCATCGGTCTAGCCCCAGCACCACTTTCGCCACCCACGATCACCCACGAAATGCCGCGGAGGTTCAAAGTACCAAGCTCTTCTAACAGCGGCTCGATTGAAAGAAAGCGAACCTTCGCACGCGCGCCTCGGAGATGTGCAATCCTCGGTTTTCCGTCCCTCTTGTTCTCCACGCTCACTCCCCACCATATGTGAGAGCTCAATGCGGCAAAGATAAGTTTTGTGTTCAAGAGCTGTGACATACGTTCTGAACGCTTTGTAAGCACCTGGAATGTATGCCAATGCGCCTTCATCATAACTTCCGCCACCGAAACGATGAAGTCGTCAGGCACCTCGGGGTGGAATAGGTCGCTCATTGAATTTACAAAAATCTTCTTTGGGCGTTTCCACTTGAGAGGCTCATATAATTTTTCAGGAACCGTTCGAGGGTCAAACCCCCTCTCGTACGGGTGACCGGGAACCCCCCGAAAACGTTCCGCGAAGGTCTTGGCGTAGCAGTGTTTACACCCTGCGCTAATCTTGGTACAACCACGGACTGGATTCCATGTCGCGTCCGTCCATTCGATTGACGAGTTCTCTGACATGTTCGCCCTTTCTTCGCCACAATGCTAAGTCTATAGCTGCACCATATATTGTGCAACCACATAGCGGGATTTCGGAATGGCCTTTTGTGTTCATGTTCTGCGAAAGCCTTTTTTTGCCATGGTCCGAACATATACTTCTGACTATCGAGGGCACGCACTTTACGTCGCCCGGACCGTATACACGTCACGAAGTGACCGCCCCGCGTAGGACGCCCGTCCGGCAGGACAGAATCTTTCCCATCAGGAGGAACATCCTTTGAAACGCAAATCCGCAAAGCAAGATCAGTCTCTCGCCGATCCAAACCAACTCAAGCCCTTCACAAAAAAGGCCGAGGAGAGCACCACCGGCACCGCCGAAGCCGGAGACAAGCTGCTGCAGGTCATCATCGAAACTCCCAAGGGCAGCCATAACAAATACAGCTTCGATCAGGAGCAGAAAATCTTCGGTCTCAAAGCTGCCTTGCCCGCAGGCATGGTCTTCCCCTACGACTTCGGTTTCGTGCCTCAAACCCTGGCCGACGACGGCGACCCCCTCGACGTGCTCGTGCTCATGGACCAGCCTGCCTTTCCCGGCTGCGCCATCGCGGTGCGGCTCATCGGCGTCATCGAAGGCGAGCAGGAGCCGCGCCAGACGAAGGGCCAGAGTAAGGGGAAGGCCAAGCCCACGCGCAACGACCGGCTCGTCGCCGTCGCCGAAACCACGCACATGTACGCTAAGTTTACAAAGCTGAAAGATATGCCGAAACAGGCCCTGCGCGAGATCGAGGAGTTCTTCGTCAACTACCACCGGCTCCAGGGCAAGACCTACCGACTGCTCCGCTGCAAGGGTGAAAAGACCGCGCTCGAGCTCATCGCAAAGGCGAGAAAGAAGGCGCGCGCATGATGGACCTGCTGCCGCGCTTCGTCCTCGGCGTCGCGCCTTCGTCAGTGTTTTTGTGATCCTCGGCGACATCAAGCCGGAGTCGATGCGCTCTTCACATCCTCACTTGATACATCCCATGATACTTATCAGGAGATCCAGCCTATGCAAAAGGTCGAGAAAGCCCGCGTCTTTCGCAATGGCCGCAGTCAGGCCGTTCGCATTCCCGCCGAGTACCGCTTCCGGACCGAGGAGGTGTACATCGAGCGCGACCCGAGAACCGGAGCCCTTACCCTCTCCGAGAAGCCCCTTCGCCCCTCGATCGAGGAGATCTTCGCCGCGCTCGATGCAGCGGGCGCGGCCGATTTTAAGTTGGAGCGGGACCTGACGATGCCCGTGGAGCGGGACTTGTTTTGACCACAATCTCGCGCTTTCTGCTGGACACCAACATTACTGGATACGTCTTTAACGGCCGTTCGCACCTGGCACGCATCACGTTCGAAAAGAGGCTCGCCGACTCCGCAGTGATGATCTCTACGCTGACAGAGGCGGAGATCCTCTTTGGGTTGGAGTTGAACCCGATGCCACCCAGCTTCGCGGCTCGGTCATGGCGCTGCTTCAGGCTGTCGAGATCCTCGCCTGGGACTCGAGTGCCGCCCAGGCATACAGCAGATTGCGAGCGAAACTCAGGACGGCGGGCAAGAGCCTGGCGGACATCGACCTTCTTATTGCCTCACACGCAATTGTGATCGACGCAACCCTGGTCTCCCACGACAAAGCGTTCCAGCACCTCAGCCCGTTTCTAACCGTGGTCGATTGGGCGACTGACATTTGACTAAGCTGCGCGACAGCGCCAGGAAAGCTTCACCCTGGCGCCGCCTTAAGAGCAATCTTCTACCGGTGCTCCCCACCCTCCGGACCAAGCAGATCGCCCGTCGAATAGTAGTAGTCGTTATACTGCGGCGCCGTCAGGATCGCGTCCACGCCCATGCCGCTCAGCACCGCATGGCCGTTGCGGTCCAGCTCAAATGTAGGCGCGGCGTTGGTCGCCGTAAACGGGACCGTCACCTCGTTGTACCCCTCGTGCAGATGCAGCGTCTGCACGCCGTTGCCCGCGTTCACCTTCAGATCCGCCGGCTCCTTCAGCCGCGCCGAGACGTACACGTCATCCGCCAGCGGACCATACACGTTGCCGATCGGAGGCATGGCCGTACTCGCCGTCGTCGCCTTCGACTGCGTTCGGTATGCCCAATACACCGCGTCCCGGTCCACCCGCGGCTGCTCGCCGGTCTTGTACCACTCGATGTAGTACTTCATAAAGTCCGTCGCGCCGGAGTGAGTGTGCCAATACCCCGTCGTGAACAGAGGCACGCCCGGAACAAAAAGAAAGTTCGCGAACTGATATTTGTTCGGATCGTCGATCGGGCTGACATAGGTCCCTTCGACAAAATCGTTCCAGGTAATGATCTCCATCATGTCCGGATGGCTGACGTTGATCGCATCCAGCCACAGCTTGCGCATGCCGCTGTATCCGCTGTACTCGTAGTAGCGGTTCGCGTTCGCGCCCCAGAACTGGATCGTCACCGGAGCCATATACTGCTTGTCCGCGCCATGCAGCACCTTGGCATAGTCTTCGCTCGAAGGAATCTGGTCCGGCGTCGTGCCCAGTCCCGGCACCCCCGCGATCCCCCAGTAGAACGAGCCGTCGATGATGTTCTGGTACTGCGCATAGCCCTGCTGGATCGGCGCCAGGGACGGCGTCTCCCCGCCCCAGAAAAATGCCGGCATTAAAAACAACGGAAGCGCCGCGCTCGAAGCCACGCCCTGCACCGACGCCAGCGCCGTCGTGTTGTTATACGTGCTCGGGTTGCTGCCTGTCGTCAGGTCAGTCTTCACCTGCTGCCAGAAGCTCGGCCCCAGCGCCTCCCCGGCGAAGGTCGTCAGCATGTACTTGCCGTCGCGCTTGTAATAGAGCTCCTGGTAGCGGGGGTTGTTGGCAAACCGCCGCACCATGTCTTCCACATCCACGATTGCATTGCCGCAGCACATGTCCGCTGAAAACATCAGCTTGAACCCCGAGTGGAGCCGGTACGCCGCCTCGAAAATTTCCGACGAGTAGCGCACATAGTAGTCCTGCTGCGTCCAGCCGCCGGCGTTCAGCGCAAAGCCGTCGACGCCCGCCGCCTGCGCCTGCTGAATCTCCTTCTCATACGCGGCAATCTTCAACTCCCCGCTCGGGTCGTCGGATTGATAGTCCTGGTTGGTGACCAGATAATGCGCGAACACAATTCTGCGGCCGTGATCGCGGTCGCGCTCATGGTCAGAATTTGTCTGCGCGCTCGCGGCTCCTGCGCCGATCAGCAGCGCCGCCATTGCAGAAAGCGCCGCGGCTTTAGAAAATGCGGTGAGGGACAGGGTGGGCCTACTCAACATGTGTCTTCTCCTGTGGGGAATCCCCTACAGCGCGGTTCACTCGGGAATCCCGCGCCGGCTCCTTTTGTTCGCGCTTGGATCGATCTGCGCAGTCGGACAAAGAGCGCCCCTGTTATACCCATCTCGGCAACGGATTGTAAAGAGCGGCAGAGTTTCCACGTGGCTTACTTTTTAGGAATCTCTGATGAAGCGCTCTTCGGCTTCCTGCTGTCATCGTGACCCTCGAGCGCAGCGAAGGGGGAAGGATCCCGAAAAGCTTCACACCACTCATACATCCAAAAATTTTCTACCTTTCTTCCCGTTTCTTCGCATCCACACCTGCCTCAAGCAGTGCTTCCAATTAACCAGCGATGCTGTACTAACGTTTCTGCACTTGCTTTTCGTATTGTCATCCTCGAAGGGGATCTGCTGTCTCTTTTCGCGAAGTACACCGCTGCAGATCGATCGAATAAGATGTACAGGTCGCGCCTTCCAAGCGAAGAACCCTTCTTGTCTTCGTTGCTGTTGCCTGTTTCTAAATCGGTGTCATCGGTGTCAAGCCTTTCGTCTTCTCGCCAGGCTCTAAGATGTTCAGGTGACGGCAATCCTCCCTACTGTTCGAGCCGCGGTCGCAGCAAGACGCCTTCTCCTGTGGATCGCCCTCTCCGCAATTGCATGGGCGCAGCCTCCACAACCCGAGGCTGGCAACGAAGCCAGCTGCGGCCTCCACCGCGTCACCACCCTCCCCGGCAGCCACCGCTTCGCCGCGGACTACATCGAGACTCTAGCCGCCGATCCCAACTCGCCCAACACCCTCTACGCCCTTAACGCCGACCTCAGCAGCGACGTCCCTCCGCAAAACCGTGCCGTCTACCTCTCGCGATCCACCGACGGCGGCGCGCAGTGGACCGAGCTCGCCCGCATCGACTCGCGCTATTTCGATGCCTCCCTCGGCGAGGGCATTCGCAACGGCCTCGCCGTCTCCCCCGGCGCCCACTCCTTCGTCCTCACCACCCAGCGTGGAGCCTTCGAGCTCCTCCCGCAGCCTACCTCTCACGAGCCCATCCTCCGCCCCATCCCCGGCCCCGTCGTGCCCGTCACCCCGCCCAGAATCCCCATCGCCAAGCACTCCGGAGACCCCGTCCGCGCAGGAGCCGCCGTCCTCACCGCCGACGGCCAGCACCTCTTCCTTGGCTTCGGCTACTTCGACCTCGACCCCAAGCTCTTCCTCTATCGCCGCGCCGATCCCAACGACAGCGCCAGCCCCTGGATCGAAGACCGCCAGCTCACCGGCCTGCCCACCGATCTCGACATTCTCTCCATGCAGTTCGACGATCCCGCCAATCCCGCCCCCGCCTATCTCTACGTCGGCACCGGCGACCAGGTCTACCTCTTCCACCTCCGCGCCCATCGCTGGAGCCTGGTCGAAGGCGTCGGCCCCGACTCCGCCATCCATGGCATGTCCGTTACCGGAGGTCTCCATCTCGCCGCCTGTTGGGGCGTCTACAACCCCACCGGCCCGGGAACCGTCCGCCGCGTCACCAACCCCAGCTTCCTCATCCATCGCAGCTCGGACGAGGCGGGCAACAACGTCCGCGCCTACAGTGTCGACGTCGACCCCGCCCACCTCAACCGCGAGGTCATCTCCGCCCTTACCGGCGTCTACGTAAGCTCCGATCGCGGCGAAATCTGGAGCCGCCTTAACGAACTCCCCGACGAAGAGTTCCGCACCGCACACATCAACCCCGACGGCTCGGTGCTGGTCTCCGGTATCGCCGGCACCTTTCTCACCCACCCCTTCTCTGAAGCCTGCTTCCCACAACTTATTCCCCGCAACAAATAGTTCGTATGCTGTGCATCTCGCAGCTCAATCGACGTCCGAAGATCAAGGCCGGGCTTCGTAAACGATGTTGAACGGAGTTTCTGCCACCCGCCGGAATCCCGTAAACCCAGCCGCCATGACGACCTCCCGAATGCGTGCCTCTCCCGCCTGCGCGCCAAGGGCCGATCCGCCCTCCTGAGATCGCGCGCAAGGCGTACAGAGTAGCGTCGAAAACGAGTAGTACACCCGCCCCACGGGATTCAGGTTGTCCTTCATGCTGTCGTGGGCAAACGGCTCCACGATCATCCAGGCGCCGTCCTTGACGAGCGACTGCCGAACGTGCCGCGCCGCGCCGACCGGGTCGCCCATATCATGCAGGCAATCGAAGACCGCGACCAGGTCATAATTCTTCCCCGGAAATTGCGTGGCGCTCGACACCTCGAAGTGAACGCGATGCGCAATGCCCTGTGCGCGCGCCGAATCGCGTGCCCCTTCGATGGACTTGTCGTGGTAGTCGAATCCGAAGAACTCGGACTTCGGGTAGGCCTTCGCCAGCAGCAGCGTCGAGGCGCCCTTCCCGCAGCCCACATCGGCTACGCGCGCTCCCGCCTCCAGCTTCTCCCTCACATCCGGCATCGCCGGAATCCACGAACTCACAAGATTCGCCGCATAGCCCGGGCGAAAGAACTTCTCGCATCCATGGAAGACGCCATCCGCATGTTCGTGCCAGCCCATCCCAGCCCCGGTACGAAACGACTCGGCGATCCGCGGCACCGCAGCCAGCGAACCCAACGCGAGTTCAAAGGCCCCAGGCAGATACGCCGGACTATCCTCCTCGGCCAGCGTAAAGACCTGTTCCGCATTCAGACTGAACTTATTCGAGTCTTCTTCATACGTGACATAGCCGCCCGCCGCCTGCGAGGCAAGCCACTCGCGAACATACCGCTCATCAGTCGATGTCTTGGCGGCCAGTTCGCTGGAGGTCATCGGACCCGCGGCAAGAGCTTTATACAGCCCCAACTTTTCTCCGATCACCACCATGCCGGCGTGCACAGCCGCGCCCAGATCGCCCACAAAGCGGCCGACGAAGGCGTTCAATTTGTCCATGTCAAGAACGGGGGCGGAGATGGGAATCTGCGATGTGCTCATTGGACCCTTCCTCTCTGGGAGGTGCCTCCTGGCCCAACGACAAACATCCGATCGGTGCGGATGGTGAGACACGCTTAGGCCTGCCATCTTGCGCCGCAGGAGCGCCGAAGTCAAATCACGCTGCAGCCATTGCGCTCGTCCTTTATGCCTCAGGGCTATCATCCCTTGAGGGCATGTTGTTGGCGGCATGACCTGGCAGCTTGCTCGTCAGACATCAGAGCCTTCTGCCTTCGAGCAACTTCTCGAGGAGTCGATTTGGCATTGGCAACTGGAGTCGTCAGCACGAGAGATACCTCATCCGGACTAAGCGGCTTTGTTTGGCGGTTCCTCTCCGGCAAACGCACGAAGCAATCGGTGACAGCGGTTCTGCTGATCGCAGGCGCGATCGGGATCGCTGCCGGCGCATTCCGAATGCACACAAATCTCTCGACGGCGGGCTCGGTCGAGATGCTGCTAGTGCTGCTCGCTGCCTTGCGTCTTGGATTTGCCCAGGCAACCATCGCGTCCATCGCCGCTTTCCTGTGTCTGAATTTCCTCTTTACCGAACCCATCTTCCGGTTCTCTGTGGCCGACCCGCAGAACTGGGTATCGCTGTTCACCTTCGAGGCAACGGCGTTGCTGGTAAGCGGACTTTCCTCGAAGGTCCGGATTCACGGCGCGCAGGTGGAAGAACAACGGGTGCGTGCCGTGAAGCTGTACGAGCTGAGCCGCGCGATTCTGCTGATCGATCATCGCCGTCCCGCAGGCGAGCAGCTCAGTGCGCTCGTCCGGGAGTTTCTGAGCGTCGAGGAGGTAAAGATCTGGTTATTCGGCGAGAGCGCCAAGCCGCAGAACGAACAGGTGCACAAGCAAGGGCAGGAGAGCGCGCAGGTAGGCCGCGGTGCAGGCGGAGACTACGATGATCCGGCGGAGCGCTTCTCTGAGCGCGTGCTTCGTCTCGGCGCCACTGCCATTGGAGGCATGACGATGCGCGGCTGGGAGGTAGACCCGCTGACGGCGGATGCGGTGGCTTCGCTGGCAGCGATCACCTTCGAACGCATTCGCGCGATCGAGCGGGAGGCCCGGGCCGAGATCGAGCGGGATGCGGAACGGCTGCGGACGGCGGTGCTCGACGGCCTGGCGCATGGATTCAAGACGCCGTTGACCGCCATTCAGACGGCGAGCTCCGGCCTGTTGGCTCTCGACCACTTGAACGCGACGCAGGCAGAGCTGGTGTCGATCATCGATGAGCGGGTGACGATGCTGACGCAGCTCACGACGCGTCTGCTGCAGACGGCGGTGCTGGAGTCGCGCGAGATACGTTTACGGCGCGCGAACGTGTCGATCGTCGAACTGCTGCAGAAGCTGTTGCGCGAGCAGGATGCAGAGACCCGGAATCGCACCACGATTCAGGCTCCCGAGCGGCCGCGCAACGATCAGCTGGATGCGTCCCTGGTCGAGCTCGCACTGCAGCAGCTGATCGATAATGCCGTGAAGTACTCGGCCATCGGCAGCCCGATTGCCATTACGGTGAGCCAGACCTCTTCCGAGACAACCGTCTCGGTAGAGAACATTCCACGCAGCGGTTCTTCGATACGGCCGAAAGAACGCACGCGGATCTTCGAACGGTTTTATCGCGGAGCCGATGCCGCGTATGGTCCGGCAGGAACCGGACTGGGTCTGTCCATCGTGAAGAAAACCGCCGATGCCCACGGAGGCAGCGCGTCTGTAGAGTGCTCGGACGATACGACGCGCTTCATTTTTTCGGTGCAGCATTACCAGAAGGAGAAGCATGCATAGCCTGCAGGGGAGCATTTTGCTGGTCGAAGACGACACCGCCATCCGCCGCGGTCTGAAGGCGACGCTCGGAGCGATGGGCTTCGAAATCGGCGAGGCCTCGACCGGCGAAGAGGCGCTTACCCGCCTGCGCGCGGTTGAGTATGACGTAGTGTTGATGGACCTGAATATGCCGGGAATGGGTGGCGTCGAGGCCTGCCGTCGCGTGCGGCGCGAGTTTCCCCAGATGTCGATTCTGGTGGTAACGGTCAGGGACAGCGAGGAAGATACGGTGGAGGCTCTCGACGCGGGCGCGGACGACTACATCACCAAACCGTTTCAGATACGCGAGCTGGCGGCGAGGATCCGAGCGGTGCTGCGGCGCAGTCGAGCTCCCGCACCTGCCAGGGAAGAGCCCATCCAGGTCGGGATCTTCGAGCTGCATCCCGCGCGGCGGCTGCTAAAGAAGCGCGGCCAGGAGGTGCGGCTGACGCCGACGGAGTTCGATCTCGTAGCCTATCTGATGAGCCACGCAGGTCACCCTGTTCTGCATGCAAAGCTGCTCAGCTCGGTCTGGGGAGCAGAGTATGGAGACGAGCGGGAGTACCTGCGGACCTTCATCATGCAGCTTCGGAAAAAGCTCGAAGACGAGCCGGCGAATCCGGTTTACCTCAGAACGGTGAACTATCTGGGTTACGTATTCTTCGATCCGACGGGAGAGGAAGCGACGTAGCGCCGGGTCGCCAGGACGATTCCTTATGCCTTCCTGATGAGTCGAGCCGGAAACTAAAGAGCGTTGCCCAAACGGCGGTTTGACTTCGCTTCCGGTGGCTCGGTGCGGAAAAGGAGAGATCGTGATGTGGGATATAGGATGTTTTGCCGCGGCGATCTTCTTCTTCACGGTGGCCATCGGCTATACGAGGGCCTGCGAGCGCTTGGGCAAGAAGGCGGGGGAATAGATGGTGCAGCTTGTGTCGCTCGGCGCGGTGGTTGCCGGACTCTTCGTTTATCTCGTATACGCATTGCTCAAACCGGAAAACTTTTAGCGGGAAATCTCAACAATGACTGTCAACGGCTGGCTTCAGATTGCCTCTTTTTTTCTCCTGGTTTTTCTCTGCGCAAAGCCGATGGGGATATACATGGCTCGGGTCTTCGAGTGCGAGCGCACCTTTGCAGACGTGCTCTTTCGGCCTATCGAGCGCCTGCTTTACAAGTGCACCGGGATCGACGAGAGCCATGAGATGCGGTGGACGGAGTATGCGATTGCCATGCTCCTGTTCAGCCTGGTGACGCTGCTTGCGACGTATGCGATCGAGCGTCTGCAGCACCTGCTGCCGCTCAATCCTCAGCATCTTCCGGCGGTACCTCCGGATCTTGCGTTGAACACGGCGGCCTCGTTCACCACCAACACCAACTGGCAGAGCTACGTTCCGGAGACGACGATGAGCTATCTCACCCAGATGCTCACGCTCGCGTATCACAACTTCTTCTCGGCGGCCGCGGGTATGGCGCTTGCGATTGCGTTTGTTCGGGGCATCGCGCGCCGCGAGTCGAAGACGATCGGAAATTTCTGGGTCGACACGACACGAGCCTCGTTGTGGATTCTGCTGCCGGGATGTCTCGTCTATGCTCTGCTGCTGGTCTCGCAGGGCGTCGTGCAGAACTTCCGGCCCTATGATCAGGCCAGGCTGCTGCAGCCGATGACCATCACGACGTCCGGAGCCGATGGCAAGAGCAGCACGCAGACGGTGACCACGCAGAGCATTGCGCAGGGGCCGGTGGCCTCGCAGGAGGCGATCAAGATGCTCGGCACCAACGGCGGCGGATTTTTCAATGCGAACAGTTCTCACCCGTTCGAGAATCCGACTCCACTGTCGAACCTGCTGGAGATGTTTTCGATCTTTTTGATCCCTGCCGGGCTGACGGTCACGCTGGGCCGCATGGTGCGGTCTCCTGCGCATGGATGGGCTGTGTTCGCCGCGATGGCGGTGCTGTTTTTAGCCGGCGTGACGGTCGCCTATTACGCAGAGACGCAGCCGAACCCGCTATTGCACACAGCCTCGCTGCATGTCAATCAGCATCCGTCCACGATGCAGGCCGGGGGCAACATGGAAGGCAAGGAGGTTCGCTTCGGCATTGCGGGCTCCGCTCTCTTTGCGACAGTCACGACCGATGCGAGCTGCGGCGCGATCAACTCCTGGCACGATTCGTTCATGCCGCTCGGGGGGATGGTTCCGCTGGTCAACATCATGCTGGGCGAGGTCATCTTCGGCGGCGTCGGCGCGGGGCTTTACGGGATGCTGGTGTTCGTCATTCTCGCCGTGTTTATCGCGGGCCTGATGGTGGGGCGAACGCCGGAGTATCTCGGAAAGAAGATCGAATCCTTCGACGTGAAGATGGCGATGCTCTACCTGCTCATCTTTCCGCTGTCGATCCTGGGCTTCTCGGCAGTCGCGCTTCTGATGCCGAACGTGGGTCTCAGCTCGCTCGCGAATGGCGGCCCGCACGGGCTCTCGGAGATTCTCTACGCTTACACGTCGGCTACGGGCAATAACGGATCGGCCTTTGCCGGGCTGAATGCGAATACGCACTGGTACAACCTCTCGCTCACTGCGGCGATGCTGATCGGGCGCTTCCTGATGATTGTTCCGATGCTCGCGATCGCCGGCAGTCTTGCGGGCAAGAAGCTGGTGCCGCCGTCGCTCGGCACGTTCCCAGTCAACACTCCACTGTTTAGCGTTCTGCTGGTCGGAACCATCATCATCGTCGGCGCGCTTACGTTTTTTCCTGCGCTGTCGCTTGGCCCCGTGCTCGAACACCTTCTTCTGCAAGCCGGCAAGACGTACTAGGAAAGCGGGCTACAAAAGCTTATGGCAAATAGTCGCAAACGTTCGCTCTGGGATACAAAGA
This sequence comes from Edaphobacter sp., assembly GCA_965277545.1. Lineage (GTDB taxonomy): Bacteria > Acidobacteriota > Terriglobia > Terriglobales > Acidobacteriaceae > Edaphobacter. Next base: position 1,173,790 of record OZ255826.1, on the reverse strand, counting down.
TCGTCAGCCGGGCTATAGGCGAGTCCTTCACCAAGCTCGATCCGCGGACGATGATGAAGAATCCGGTCATGTTCGTGGTAGAGGTCGGCAGTGTCATTACGACGATCTACACCATTGCCGATGCGGTGTCCGGGCGGCATACGCTGCGCTTCGATGTGCAGATTACGCTCTGGCTGTGGTTTACGGTGCTGTTCGCGAACTTCGCGGAGGCGATGGCGGAGGGCCGTGGCAAGGCCCAGGCGGACGCGCTGCGAAGGTCGAAGTCCGAGACGATAGCCGTGCTGCTGAAGCCGGATGGAAGCCGCGAGGAGGTGCCGAGCGTGCAGCTGCGTCTGGGCGATCTTTGTCTCTGCATGGCGGGCGCGATGATTCCGGGCGACGGTGAGATCGTCGAGGGAGTCGCGTCGGTCGACGAGTCGGCGATCACGGGCGAGTCGGCTCCGGTGATCCGGGAGGCGGGAGGAGACCGCTCCGCCGTGACCGGAGGAACCCGCGTGCTGTCCGACCAGATTACGGTGAAGATCACCTCTAATCCGGGAGAGACCTTTCTCGACCGCATGATCGCGCTCGTCGAAGGCGCAGAGCGTCAGAAGACCCCCAACGAGATCGCGCTGAACATCCTGCTTGCGGGGTTGACGATTATCTTTCTGCTGGCGGTGGTGACGTTGCAGCCGATTGCGATCTACTCGGCCGCGCCGCAGACGGTGTTCGTGCTGATCTCCCTGCTGGTGTGCCTGATTCCGACGACGATCGGCGGTCTGCTCTCGGCCATCGGGATCGCCGGCATGGACCGGCTGGTGCAATACAACGTGCTGGCGATGTCCGGCAGGGCGGTTGAGGCCGCGGGCGATGTGAACACGCTGCTGCTCGACAAGACGGGGACGATCACGATGGGCAACCGGCAGGCCTCGGAGTTCCTCCCGGCGCCGGGAGTGAGCAAAGCCGAGATGGCCGATGCCGCGCAGCTTTCGTCCTTGCCCGATGAGACGCCCGAGGGCCGCAGCATCGTTGTGCTGGCCAAGGAGGCGTACGGGCTGCGCGGACGCGAGCTGCAGGAACTCAAGGCGGAGTTCGTTCCCTTCTCCGCGACCACGCGCATGTCAGGCATTAACATGGAAGGGCGGATGATTCGCAAAGGAGCGACGGATGCCATCGCCGGGTTCCTGAAGGAGAATGGCGGCAGCCTGCCGGATCAGGTCCGCACCGATGTCGAGACGGTGGCGCGCTCCGGCGGTACGCCTCTGGTGGTTGCGGAGGGCGGACGCGCGCTGGGCACGATCCATCTCAAGGACATCGTCAAGGGAGGCATGAAGGAGCGCTTTGCCCAGCTGCGGACCATGGGCATTCGCACCATCATGATTACGGGCGACAACCCGCTCACGGCGGCGGCGATCGCGCGCGAGGCAGGCGTCGACGACTACCTCGCCGAGGCGAAACCAAAAGACAAGATGGACCTGATTCAGCGCGAGCAGGCGGAGGGCAAGCTGGTCGCGATGACGGGAGACGGCACCAATGACGCGCCCGCGCTGGCTCAGGCAGACGTGGGCGTTGCCATGAACACGGGCACGCAGGCGGCAAAGGAGGCCGGCAACATGGTCGACCTCGACTCCAATCCCACGAAGCTGATCGAGATCGTCGAGATTGGTAAGCAGCTGCTGATGACGCGCGGCGCGCTGACGACGTTCTCCATCTCAAACGATGTGGCCAAGTACTTCGCCATCCTTCCCGCCATGTTCGCGGTGAAGTTTCCCGTTCTCTCCGCGCTCAACATCATGCATCTGCAGACGCCGAAGTCGGCGATTCTGTCTGCCGTCATCTTTAACGCGCTGATCATCGTGGGCCTGATTCCGCTCGCGCTGAAGGGCGTGGGATACAAGGCGCTGTCGGCCGAGACGCTGCTCCGCCGCAACCTGCTGATCTACGGCGTCGGCGGACTGGTCGCGCCGTTTCTCGGAATCAAGATCATCGATGTCATCATCACCGCCATTCATTTGGCCTAAAGGAACTTGTCATGCGCCGCAATCTCGTGATCGCCCTGCTCTACACCGTCGCGACCACTGTGCTCTTTGGACTGGTCTATCCGCTGCTGGTGACCGGCCTCGCGCAACTGCTCTTCAAGGACAAGGCCAACGGACAACTGCTGAGCCGGAACGGAGAGCTTGTCGGATCAAAGCTGATCGGTCAGCCGTTTTCTTCGTCCCGCTACTTCCACTCTCGTCCTTCTGTGGCTGGAGCAGGCTACGACGCGGCGAACTCCGGCGGCTCGAACTATGCACCGACCAATCAGAAGCTTCTCGACCGGATCAAAAGCGACGCCGCGAGTGCATCGGCGGATCATCCCGGGTCGGATGTGCCTGTCGATCTGGTGACCGCGTCGGCCTCGGGTCTCGACCCCGACATCACGCCCGCTGCCGCCGAGTACCAGGTCAGCCGCATCGCGCAGGCGCGGCACCTGAGCGAGGCAGCGGTGCGCGGGCTGGTGGCGAGGCACACCGAGGGACGTGTGCTTGGACTTCTTGGTGAGCCTCGGGTCAACGTACTTGTGTTGAATCTGGATCTGGACCAGGCCTCGCCTTTGTTGCCGAAATAGCCCCACAAGAGCGGCGGAGCAAGCGCTCGCGCCGCTCCCTTATGCCTCCCTGATAACCGCATTGTTAGATTAGTTTGGCTCGTCGACTGGCGTCGGGATCACCGGTCTGGCCTGCATTCCGAAAGCCATCGGACAAGTTCCTTATCGTGCCCTTGTTACGGTGAGCGGCGGTCACTTCGCATGCTCGATCCAAGCGAGGGCTGCCAGAATGGAGAAGTAACGTGAAACAAACATGGAAGTCGCCCTGCTGGAGAATGTCTCTGCTTGGGCTGACCTTTGGAGTGGGGCTGCTGTTGACCGCAGGCAAGGCAGACGCACAGGATCAAACCCCCAATCTGCAGACAACCGTCGAGAATGCACGGACACCGCAGGACCAGAAGATTCAGGACCTGCAGGACAAGCTGGAAGAAATTCAGAAGGAGTTGATGGAACTGAAGAAGGCGGCCTCAGCCCCGCCCCGGGTGGTTCATCCTATCGCAACTGGAAAAGGCTCGATTGCCGCACCCGCGGCCAGCGAAACAGAGGCAGAAAGCACCGATCCCAAGGATCCACATTCGCAGCCGTTTGCCTTTGCCGATTTCACCTGGCTCAACGGCAATCCTCGCACCGTGGACACTCCGTACGCCACAAAGTTTTTCACGCCGGAGGTTCGTGCCGATGTCAGTTACACCTATGACTTTCACCATCCGCAGGACGACACCATCGTCGGCTCGAGCGAGGTCTTCCGGTCGAGCGAGGTGACGCTGACGGACCTTGGCATCGGCGGCGACTTCCACGTGAACAATGTGCGCGCGCGGGTGCTGAGCCAAATCGGACTCTACGCGACGGCCACGCCGCGCAATGATGCCAGCCCCTCACGCGGGCAGTGGGACCTGGCCGATGCGTATCGCTACGTGGGCGAGGCCAACGCCGGCTACCACTTCAATATCCAGCATGGCGTCAACGTCGATGCCGGAATCTTTCTCTCCTACGTCGGCCTGTTCTCGTTCTATCAGTTCGACAACTGGGCCTATCAGCCGTCGTACGTCTCCTCGAACACGCCCTGGTTCTTCAATGGTGTGCGCGTGCAGTGGTTTCCCACGGCCAAGTTGAAGATCGAGCCCTGGTTCATCAATGGCTGGCAATCCTACGGCCGGTTCAACAACCGGCCTGGCCTCGGCGGACAGATTCTGTATCGCCCGACGGGCAAGCTCGAGATTCTCGGCAATCAGTACGGCTACGGCGAGGATGCGCTCGGCATCTCCAGCCGCACCCGCTACCACACCGACGACAGCATCGAGTACAAGTACTACGACCACCCCGATCGCATGATCAGCAAAGCCGCCTTGACCCTCACCGGAGACGCGGGATGCGAGAGCGGCGGCGGCGTGAGCTGCCTGGGCAATGGCAAAAATCCGGACGGCACCGTTGCACCCAAGCAGAGTTTCCTCGGCTTCATGCAATATGACCGCGTCTGGTTCGATAAGAACAAGTATGCGGTGACGATCGGCGGAGGACGCATCAACAATCCCGGCCGCTACCTGGTGCTGCTGCCGCCGATCAACGGCGCGACCGCGGCGTCGGGTACGCTCTACTTCACCGAAAATCCGGGAGATCCATTCAAAGCCTGGGATGCTTCGGTGACGGCGGACTATCTGCCCAGCCAGTACTTTACCTATCGGCTGGAGTACAACCATCGCGCGGCCAACGTCCCCTACTTCGCGGGTCCCGGAGGCGTCACTCCCCCGGGAGGAAATACGGGAGCTCTGGGGTCGGCGGTTCCTGGGTTTACGCCGGACCTCAGGAACAGCGAGAACCGGATGACCTTCGCCTTCCTGCTGAAGTTCTAGCGCGTTTTCACGTCAATTGCTAACTGAACTATGGGTGCCCCATCCTGGCCGCGCTCTTTGCGGCTAGGATGGGAGACCACGACTCTCTCCCAACCGTTAGCACTCTTACGAACCCGACTCCGTCGACTCTCCCGCGCTAAAAGGTCCCGCCGCAAACGTCCAATCTTTTTCCCACAAATAGCACTCGCTTGCATAGACATGCGGACTGGGACGCAAGGAATTCGCTCCTTTCGCACCTCTTCGCATTTCCTTGTGTGGCCACCGACGTGCGCTGTACTGTGCGCTTTACCGCGCGACATCACCGGCCATCCTCAAGGAGAGACAAAAATGAAAGCCGTACTTCTGCTCGCTTCCCTGCTCGCCGTCCCAGGCATTGCAGCCGCCTCACCCGTCACCTACACGGTCGATAACGTCTTCTCGACCTTCAGCGTCACCGGCACCATCACCACGGACGGCAATCTGGGCACCCTGTCCAGCGCCGACATCACCGGCTACGCCCTCACCCTCGCGAACGCCACCCACACCGACACGCTCACCTCCGCCAACTCCTCGGAATCCATCTCCGGTTCAGGCGTCACCGCCACAGCCTCCGGCCTCTTCTACAACTACGTCTCAGGCGAATCCCGCTCCACCTTCGACTACCTCGGCTTCTTCGGAAGTGACTTCACCGACCTCTGCTTCCAGTCCAGCGGCTGCTTCACCTTCGACGGAACTGCCTACGAGTCCATCTTCTTCCCATTCGGGGGCGGCAACCCTAAGCAATTTGAGTCCGGTAATGTAGAGATCGCCTCGACCGGCTCCATCGCCGCAACCCCCGAGCCGGAGAGCTTCGTCCTCCTGGGCACCGGGCTGCTCGGCATCGCCAGCGCCGCTCGCCGCCGTTTCGTCACACGATAGACCATCAGCGACACGGATCAGGGGAGACCTCGAGCTCCCCTTTTCCCTTTTATAGGAGCCTCTGCTCAAGTCTCCGCCGCCGGACCGATCACCAAACGAATCGTCATTTCGACCGGAGCCGCGTGGCTTTATCGCGCGGCGGAGCGGAGACATCCCCGCACTTCGCACCTCCGCTGCCCGCGTGCCTCAAGTCGTCGGACTCCCTCTTGTCGCGGCAAGCGAACGCGACCACTTAATCAGAGCTTACCTTAGAGCGGTTCTCCAGAGGGTGTACACCAAATCAGCGCGTCATTCTGAGCGAAGCGAAGAATCCCCGCATTTTTCTTAACGCCGCACCGGTGTATCTCTAAAGGAAAACTGGCCTAGAAGGCGTCTTTGCCCATGATCAGACGCAGGGAACTATCTGTTGCGGTTGTGGATGCGAAGACAAGTGAGAAGTTGTTCGCGGTTTGGGTTGTGTAATGCTCGTCGGGATTCTTCTTTCCCGCTCGGGATCGCAGCAGGAACTCGGAACAGCACCTCACCAGAGGTTCTCGACAGAGTGTTACTTGGTTCGCGCCAGCGCTGCGTCGTAGTAGCTGCTGTCGTAGTATTTGGCCGGCGGCGGTGGCTGACCGTTCCATTGTCCTTCGACCTCGGCCCGCAGCTTGAGCACGTTTTTGAATCCTTCCGGGTCGAGTCGCGCATCTTGTTCGAAGCCGCCGCCGCGCGTGACGCTGAGCGTGTAGGTCTCTTCCGCGACGGCACGTTCGAGGTGATTCTCTTTCATGATCAGGGCGATCACCTGTTGTTTATGATCCGGCTCCATCAGCCAGCGCTGGCTTTCGATATACGCCGCGAGATAGCGCACCAGGAGGTCGCGGTGCTGCTGCGCCCACTGTCTCTCGGCGAAGTGGCCACCGGCCTGATACGCTCCGAGGACCGCTGGAACCGAGGCGAGACTCACGAGGCCGGCGCGCCTCGCCTCGATCGAAAAGGGCGGCGGCAGCATGGACCCCGGCAGTTCCTTGTGTTCGATGAGTGCCTTGAGGCGGAGCGGAGTCGCGCCAAAGGCGTTGAGTTCGTAGTCTTGCCCGGCGCGCATTCCATGCAGCAGCAGAATGTCCTTCAACTGCAAGGCATACGCCGTGTTCACCGCATCGACCAGAATGGTCTTGCCCCGCAGATCTTCGAACGATTTGATGTTGGGCTGCACGATGAGTTCGTTCTGCGAGCCTTCACCACCCGATACGATTGCGACACTGCCTGCTGAGAGTTCGGCCATGGCTACCGCGTTGTCGACCGCGGCATAGGCGAGGTCGCCGGTTCCGTCGGCCAAGGCTTTCCTCATCAACCCGGAGTTGGCGAAATTTTGCGTCTTCACGGCAATGCCGTATCGGGTGAACGTTCCGTGCATCTCTCCGACCACGACCGGCAGGGGTCTGCCGACGAGGGTGAGCACGCTGATCGGCTCCAGGTTCGGCTCTTGCGCCGGCGCTCCGGGCACAAGCCACCAGCCGAGCAGTACGACAAGGAGGGCGGGCTTAGACATGGTAAGGTGCAGGATATTTCCCTCGTTGATCCTATGATTCTGCTGAGATGGGCTACAACCTGACAATTGGGCGCTCATATCTTCTCATCCAGATGCCGAAAGTGTTCCACGTGGAACAATTCGTGGAACAATTCTCCGACGAGTCTTCCACGCGAAACGGTTAACATGGAATGTTCCACGTGGAACATTCCGTGTCTTTCCGAGCTCGAGCGTGACTAAGGTTTTGCGTTAATCGGCGGAACCCCTAGATCGCGGGCGAGCCAGGGAATGATGACCTGGCCGAAGATTTTGGGGTCGGGCCAGACGCCTACTTGGCGTCCCAGATGGCCTCCCTCGGGATTGATCCAGGCATCCTTCGGCACATCGCCGCTGCTGAGCAATTTGTAGACATCGGAGATGGGAACCTGGGTGTCTTTGACGCCGGCGAGGATGAGCATCGGGCAGGTAGGCTTGCCGAGCAGATGCTGGTTGACCAGCGACATCTTCGTGAACTCGTCGACGACTTGGTCGAGCGTGGTGACGTTGGCGAAGATGGCCATCAGGGCGGGAATCTGGTCGAAGAGGTACTCGCGATTGCCGAGCAGCGAGTTGAGCACGAAGTCTTTCTGGAAGAAGAGGTCGGTGGGCGGCGATTGCACACTTACCCCGCGCAGGCGGGCCTTTTCAACGATGGCCATCTTGGCGCCCCAGTACGCTCCCCAACTGACGCCGTGCATGGCGATGCGCGTCTTGTCGACCTCGGGCCGCGTGCCGAGATAGTCGAGCACTCGCGACAGCATGCGGTCGGCGGTGGGGCTGGCCTTGACCGGCGACTGGCCGGTCCCGGGGCCGTCGACGGCGATAAAGCCGATGCCGTAGGGCAGGATGGCGCCGAAGCTTTCGGCAAGATCTTCCTTGCGGCTGTCGAGCCCGTTGACGGCGAAGATCATCGGCACGGGACCGGTCGCGCCCTTCGGAAGCCGTACGTAGCCGGTGATCTCTTTGCCCTCGAAAGGAATGTGGACCACTTCGAGTTTCGGATCCATGAACTGCGCATGGGTGAGGAAGGCGTCGATGGCTTTTTGATAGGCGACCTTCTTCCTCGGCGAGGCCTCGACCGGCCAGCGGCCGAAGGAGTAGATGTGCCAGGCGCGAATGTAGTCGGTGTCGGCCTTCTTGGGATCGGTGCTCTGGATGGCTTTTCCTTCGGCCATGTAGCGGTCGCCGATGGCGATGAAGGCGTTGGCCCACTCGTCCTTGTCCTTGGTGTGGATGTGGTCGAAGGCTTCGCGGACGTCTTCGGGATGCATGCCGATCAGCGGGTAGCCGCCTGCTTCGGCGCGATGGATGGCCTCGGCCTTGATCTCGTCGAGAGTTCGTTCCTTTTGCTGGGCGAAGGCGACGGGGAGCAGCAACATCAAGCATGCGGCGACAAGGGTGTGGAAGCCGTGAGAAGGGATACTTGCCATTCTGTTTACTCCTAAGTGTTTAGGCGTCGATGATGTTCTGATAAAAGCGGTGCGAGTTGGAGCGATTTTGGGTTCGGCGTGTTTTGCGAAATGCAACAGCAGATCCCCTTCGGGGATGACAACCAGAAATGCAACCGCAACAGCAGCGCATCATCTAGCGATGCCGGTTCGGACTAGAAGGAGAGTTTGAGGCCGAGCTGCACGGCGCGGCTTCCTCCGGATCCAATGACGGGGTTGGAGGCGGCGACATCGGGAGTGGCGCAGCCGCAGCCGAAGCCTCCGTTGCCGGGCACGGAAGGATCGTTGTGGCCCCAGCCGTTCTGGCCGCCGAAGGGGTTGGCGAAGTTGGGATGATTGAGGAAGTTGAAGAACTCGGCGCGGAACTGCGCGCCGAAGCGCTCGCGGAATCGGTAGGTCTTCGCGAGCGAAAAGTCCCAGTTGTTGAAGCCGGCATCGCGGAAGGTGTTGCGGCTCATCGTGCCGAAGGTGCCGGGTGCGGGCGGCGTCATGACCGAGCCGCGGACCTTGTAGCATCCGCCTGCGCCGAGAGTAACGAGCGACCTCGCATGCGCGGTGCAGACAGGATCGTTGAGAGCATCGGGGCCGGCGAGATAGGGTGTGGGATTGGCGCCGGATTTGAAGTCCGACGGATTGCCGAAGAAGTCCCAGCGGTCGACGGCTTCTCCGGTGTGGCTGAAGTCGTTGCCGGTATCGATGGGCCCCCAGGGCTGTGCGCCGTAGATGCTGACGATGGAGTTGACCTCCCAGCCCTTGAGCGATTGCGCGAAGCCGTCGCGGCCGGGAATGGCGTAGGTGCCGGCGAGGGTGAAGCGGTGGCGAATGTCGAAGTCGCTGCTGGCGTATTCGAGCTGCGGCTGCGCGCTGTTCTGCGGAAGCCCGGAGCCTGCGCCGAAGTCCCAGTTTGCCCCTACATCGTCAAGCGCGTGGGAGTAGGTGTAGCCGGCGACGAAGGTGAAGTTGTGGTAGTTGCGGCCGGTGAAGGTCATCTGCAGCCCGTTGTAGTTGGAGCGGTAGATGTTGCCCATCTGATAGATGAAGCTGAGGTAGGGGTACTGCGCGTTGAAGGGGCGTCCGGACTGCTCGTCGCCCGCGGTGTCGAGCGCGGGAACATTCTGGTTGATGTCGTGGATTCCGAGCAGCTTGGTGCCGTGGGTGCCGACGTAGGCGGCTTCGAGCGTGAGGTTGGGCGTGAAGCTGTGTTCGAGATCGAGGTTCCAGCTGAAGACCTCGGGCGTGCGGAAGTTCTGGTACATGCCGAGGATGCTGCAGGGATTGGCTCCGCAGTTAATGGTTCCATTAGGGAAGACAGTGGCAGGGCCGCCGTTATAGCCGGCGTTCCAGTTGAGATTTGCGCCGACAAAGTTAACCGTGCCGACGGCAATGGAGCCTGTGCCCGGGGTTCCTCCGGGGCCGACGCCGAGCGCTCCGGTGGGGATGGTGCTGATGCCGAGTGAGTTGTTGAGTGCGAGGAAGGACTCCCAATTGACGGTCTCGTAGATGAGGCCGCCGCCGCCGCGGACGACGGTTCTGCCATTTCCGGCGATGTCCCAGGCGAAGCCGGCGCGCGGGGCAAACTGGGTGTGGTCGCCGTTGTAGGGGCCGTTGATGCCCTGGCCGACCTGGACGAGGCCGCGCGCGGGATCGAAGTTGCCGAGCAGGTTATTCGCCTCCTTGACGACGGTGTTCAGATCGTAGCGTAGGCCGAGGTTAAGGGTGATGTTCTTAGTGATGCGCCAGTCATCCTGCGCGAAGAGCGCGAATCCGTAGTTGTGAATACTCCTGGTTGGGTCGCCGGTGAGCAGGGAGCCCGAGGCGGGGACGCCGGCGAAGAAGTCTTCGAGCGAGGTCGCGCCGGGAAAGGCATCCGTGCCGTAGCCGAATTTGACGCGGCCGCGAACTCCGCCGTAGGCGCCGCCCTGGAAGCTGTCGCGGTGCAGTTCGCCTCCGAACTTGAAGGCGTTCTTGCCGCGGGTGTAGGAGACGTGATCGATGAACTGATAGCGGACGTCGGGACCTTGCACCTTGGGCCAGTTGAAGCCTCCGAGCTCCTGCGGAAAGTTGTAGTAGTCCGAAAGATTGATGCGCGGCAGGCCGCCGTAGAGCGGGTTGGTGACGCCGGTGTTCAAGCCGTAGGCAGTTGCGGGAACATTGTGGTCGTTGGGGAAGGTGGGCTGGTAGAGACGGTTATAGCCGAAGCGGGCTTCGTTGAGGAGATTCGGATTGAGGATCCAGGTCCAGCTGACGCCGACGACCTGCGCGCGGGTGTGGATCTGGGTGAGCCATTTGGTCTGCAGCTGATTCGCGTCCGAGACGGTGCCGTTGTTGTTTCCGTAGAAGTACAGTCCGTTGATCGAGTGTTTGTCGTTCAGTTGATAGTTGACCTTGCCGACTGCATCTTCGGTCTTGACGTCGTTGGGAAGGCCATAGTTGATGGTGGTGGGGCCGGCGGCGTTGGTGCCGTCGTTGGCGGGGAAGCCGGAGCCGTCGCAGGTAATGGGGGGGCCGAGCTTGCAGCCGCCAATCTGCAGGCTCGGCGCGCTGGGCGTGATGCCCGCGGCCTGGACGCCTGCGATGGCATCGGGAACGCTGGTCAGCGGGTTGCCGCCCTGCGAGACGGTGGCCGGGGTCGACAGCTGACTGATGCTGTTCACGGAGTAGCTCTGGCCTTCATAGGATCCAAAGTAGAAGAGCTTGTCCTTGCGGATAGGTCCGCCGGCGCTGCCTCCATACTGCGTGAGTTGGCGCGGATTCTTGGCTCCGGAGGCGACGGTGTTGAAGTAGTTGCGCGCATCGAGGGCTGTGGTGCGGCCGAAGGCGAAGGCGGTTCCGTGCAGGTCGTTGGTGCCGGACTTGAGGGCGACGTTGACCATGGCGCCGGGCTTCCAGCCGTACTCGGCGGGAGGATTCTCAATGACGTTGAACTCCTGGATGGAGTCGACGGGAAGAATGGTGGCGGAGTCGCCGGCGACGCCTGCTCCGTTGATGATGCTCTGGCCGGAGAATGGTTCGCTGTTGAAGAGGCCGTCGACGATGTAGGCGTTGTCCTCGGCGCGGAGGCCGTTGGTGCTGGTGGTCGAGAAGCCGCCGCCGGGATAGCGGACGATGCCTGGCCGCAGCTGGAGCAGGTTTTCGTAGTTGCGTCCGTTGAGCGGGAGGTCGTTGATCTCCTTATTGCTCAGGGTGCCGCCGAGACTCGACGAGGTCGTGTTCATCAGCGGCACCTCCGCGGTGACGGTGACGGTATCGCTCATCTGGCCGGTCTGGAGGGCGAAGTCGCTCTGGATGTCGGTGGCGACGTCGACCTCGACGGTGCGCTCGCTCGATTTGAATCCTTGGGCTTCGATGCGGACCTTGTAGTTTCCGGAGATCAGGTTGGGGGCGACGTACTCTCCGGCGGCGGTGGTTTTGAGGGTGCGGGTGGTGCCGCGCTGCATATCGGTAATGGTGACGGTGGCGTTGGGAACGACGGCTCCGGAGGGGTCGGTGACGGCGCCGAGGATGCGTCCGGTGTCGGTCTGGGCGCCGGCCGGTGCGCAGGCGAGCAGACAGAGTGCGCCGGCGGTCAGCCAGGCCAGGACTGCGCGCCGCTTGGTTTTCGCCTGATGGGATTTGGTGATGACAAGTTTCACTTCGGGTGTGCCCCCTGATTTTTTGGTAGGACAGCATTACCACCGGGCGCTCAAAATCGTCAAGGAAGAAGTAAAAAATCTTTTTCGCAGATGGCGCTTGACAGAAATTGGGTGGGATGCGGTATAAGTGTCAGACCACAGCGACAACCGTGAAGGCGAGGCTCTGGAAAGAGGGCAAGTAATGGCGATTGCGAGCGTAAATCCGGCGACGGGCGAGGTGCTGAAGACCTTCGATGAGTTGACCGGCGAGCAGTTAGCGGCCCGGGTGGATCTGGCCGCGGCGACCTTTGCCGAGTACCGGAGGACGAGCTTCGCGTATCGCGCGGAACGGATGCTGAAGGCGGCTGCGATCTTCGAGACAGAGAAGGATGCGTTTGGCCGCATGATGACGTTGGAGATGGGCAAGCCGATCCAGTCAGCCATCGATGAGGCGGTCAAGTGCGGTTCGGCGTGCCGGTACTACGCGGAGCACGCGGAACGTTTTCTTGCCGATGAGGTAGTGGAGACGAGTGCGAGTAAGAGTTATGTCAGCTATCAGCCGCTGGGGCCCGTGCTGGCGATCATGCCGTGGAACTATCCGTTCTGGCAGGTGGTGCGCTTTGTCGCTCCGGCGCTAATGGCCGGCAATGTAGGGCTGCTGAAGCATGCCTCGAATGTGCCGCAGAGTGCGCTGGCGGTCGAGGACGTGTTTCTTCGGGCCGGGTTTGCGAAGGGCGTCTTTCAGACGCTGCTGATCGGGTCGGCGAAGGTGGATGCGGTGTTGGGCGACCGGCGGATCGCTGCGGCGACTCTCACGGGGAGCGAGGGCGCGGGCGTTCAAGTAGGGATTTCCGCGGCAAAACACATCAAAAAGGTAGTTCTGGAGCTGGGCGGGAGCGATCCGTTCATCGTGATGCGGAGCGCGAACTTCGACGATGCCGTGGCGACGGCGGTGAAGGCGCGGGTGGCGAACAATGGGCAGTCGTGCATCGCGGCGAAGCGCTTTCTGGTGGAGGAGAGTATCGCGGACCGGTTTGAGGCGGAGTTTGTCCGGCGCATGAAGGCGCTCAAGGTGGGCGATCCGCTCGACCCGAAGACGGAGCTTGGGCCGCTTGCTTCGACGAGTGCGGTGGAGGATCTGGATCGGGATGTGCAGAAGTCGATTCGAGCCGGGGCGCGGCTGTTGACCGGGGGCAAGCCTCTTGAAGGCAAAGGAAGCTTCTATCCGCCGACGGTGCTGACGGACATTCCCGAAGGTTCGCCGGCGTACAGCGAGGAGTTTTTCGGGCCGGTTGCGTCGCTGTTCCGGGTAAAGGATGCCGAGGAGGCGATTCGGATTGCGAACGACACGCGGTTCGGCCTGGGAGCGAGTGTGTGGACGCAGGACGAGCAGGAGCGCGCGCGGTTTGTCCGCGATCTCGATGCCGGGATGGTGTTCGTGAACAAGATGGTGGCGTCAGATCCGCGGGTGCCGTTTGGGGGCGTGAAGCAGTCGGGATTTGGCCGCGAGCTGGGCCCTTTTGGCATCCGGGAGTTCACCAACATCAAAACGGTCTGGATAGAAAAGTGAGGTAGCAGGAGGCGGGTTTACGGGGTTGTTGGACACGTGGTATAACCGCTAGACATTATGACGTTGGATCAAGAACAAGATCTGGTCCTACAGCTATTCCAGATACCGCAAAGGCGAGGAAAGCCCCGACGATGAGCAGTGCGAACCATGGCATCCTGTATACAGTTTCGACCAGACCCGCGGTGGTCAGCGGCCCGTCGAAGGAGATGCTTATGTACAAAGCGGTGCGTGCCTCGCGGCTGTATGAACAGATTGTGGAGCAGATTGAAGCGTCGATCCGGGAGGGCCGGCTGAAGCCGGGCGAGCAGCTGCTGGCGGAGCGGGAGCTGGCGCAGCAGTTCGGGGTGAGCCGCACGGCGGTGCGGGAGGCGGTGAAGACGCTGAGCGAGAAGGGCCTGGTTGAGGCGTACTCGGGGCGCGGCACCTTCGTTACGTCTGGTCGCTCGCAGTCGATGCGCAATTCGCTCAATTCCATGTTCAAGGGCGGGGATCTCGAGAACTCGACGTATGTGGTCGAGATGCGGGAGATCCTGGAGCCGGAGTTTACGGCGCTGGCGGCGGTGCGGATCGGCGAGCAGCATCTGGCGATGATGCGGGAGGCAGTGGCGGTGATGGACCGCAGCATGGACCAGCCGGATGCGTATATCGAAGCCGATCTGGATTTTCATCTCGCGCTTGCCGAAGCCGCGGGCAATCCGCTGATACTTTCGCTGCTCGATTCGCTGGTGGGGGTGCTGCGGGAGCAGAGGATGGGGATCTTCGCGGTGACCGGCGGACCGGACCGCGGGCAGATGCACCACAAGCTGATTCTCGAGGCGATCGAGCAGCGGAGCGCGTCGAAGGCGCGGAAGGCGATGCGGGCGCATCTGGAGCAGGTGCGGGAGGACTCGGCGGCCGTCGGGAGCGGTGAGGTGAGGAGTTCGAAGAGGCGGAAGGCTTAGATCGATTGCAAGATGGATGTATTTCGGAGAACAAATACGGGGATCCTTCCCCTTCGCTTCGCTCGAGGGTCAGGATGACGACGAAAAGAGGGGTACAGCAACGTTGGATTGACTGCGGGGAAAGAGAACGACGAAGGGAAGACGGATGACGAATCTGGGTTTTATCGGACTTGGGGTGATGGGCGGTCAGATGGTGGACCGGCTGCTCGGCAAGGGCTACACGGTGACCGGCTACAACCGAACGGCGGCGAAGGCGGACTGGCTGGTAAAGAAGGGGATGAACCTGGCGCGGACTCCACGCGAGGCGGCGGCGGCGGCCGATGTTGTGTTTGCGATGGTGACCAACGGGCCGGCGCTGACGCAGATCATGGAAGGCCCGGATGGGGTGCTGGCTGGGCTTGGAAAGGGTAAGGTCTTCGTCGATATCAGCACCGTGGGACCGGATCAGAGCCGCGCGATGGCCGAGAAGGTGCGCGCGCTGGGCAGCGACATGATGGATGCGCCGGTGTCGGGGAGCGTGATTACGCTGCAGCAGGGGCAGCTCTCGGTGATGGTGGGCGGGAGGGCGGAGACGTTTGAGCGCGTGAAGCCGCTGCTGCTCGAGCTGGGGCCGAAGGTGACGCATGTGGGCGGCAATGGCCTCGCGCTTTCGATGAAGATTGCCTCGAACCTGAGTCTTGCGGTGCAGATGCTGGCGTTTTCAGAGGGCGTGCTGCTGGCGGAGAAGAGCGGGATCAAGCGCGAGGTTGCGGTGGATGTGCTGACGCATAGCGCGATTGCGTCGCCAATGATTAAATATCGCGGTCCCTTTGTGCTGGAGCAGCCGGAGGAGGCGTGGTTCGACGTGAACATGATGCAGAAGGATATGCTGCTGGCGCTGGAGCTGGGGCGGCAGTTGAATGTTCCTCTGCCGACGACGTCGGTGAGCAACGAGTTTCTGACGGCGGCGCGGGCGATGAAGTGGGAGAAGCTGGATTTTGCGGTGATCTTCGATGTGCTCGCGCAGATGTCGGGCATTCAGACAGGGGTGGGGAGATGACGACTGCGATGAAGCAAGGTGCGGATGAGAGCACGGCCACGAATGATCTGTGGATGCATGCCTATCGCCAGATGCTGCGGATTCGCCTGTTTGAAGAGCAGGTGAATGAGCTGTACACGCGGGCGCTGATGCCTGGGCTGGCGCATTTGTATGTGGGGGAAGAGGCGATCGCGGTGGGCATCTGCGAGGCGCTGGGCAAGGAGGATTATGTAACCAGCACGCACCGAGGTCATGGACACTGCCTCGCGAAGGGCGCGTCACCGGATTTGATGTTCGCTGAGCTGCTGGGAAAAGAGGCGGGGTACTGCCGGGGGAAGGGCGGCTCGATGCACATCGCCGATCCGACGACGGGCAACCTGGGCGCGAATGCGATTGTGGGCGGCAGCATGGGGATCGCGACCGGCGCGGCTTTTTCGGCGAAGCATCTGAAGAACGGGCGCGTGGCGGTGTGCTTCTTTGGCGAAGGCGCGCTGGGGCAGGGGCTGCTGTACGAGGAGATGAACCTGGCGCAGCTTTGGAAGCTGCCGGTGATCTATGTCTGCGAGAACAATATGTACAACGAGTACACGCACTATAGCGAGACGACGGCGGGCGATATCTGCGCGCGCGCTTCTGCGTTTGGGGTGCACACCGCGACGGTGAACGGGCAGCATGTGCAGGAGGTCTACGCGGCGGCGAAGAAGCTGATCGACCGGGCGCGCGCCGGCGAGGGCCCGGCTTTTTTACTGTGCAACACCTATCGCTACACCGGCCACCATGTCGGCGATATTGCGCGCGACTACTATCGGACCAAACAGGAAGAGCTGGAGTGGAAGACGGATCGCGATCCGATCAAGCTGCATGGCGGGTGGCTGGTGGAGCAGAAGCTGGCGGATGCTGCGGCGCTATCCGCGATCGAAGCGGAGATACGCGGCGAGATCAAGACAGCGGTGGAGTTCGCGCTGGCGGCGCCGTTTCCGGGTCCGGAAGAAGTGGAGAAGCACGTTTATGCCTAAGATGACTGAGCTTGAGAGTGCGAAGGACACAAAGACGCGGGAGCTGACCTTTGCGCAGGCGGTGCGGGAGGCGCTGGCGGAGGAGATGCGGGCGGACACGCGGGTCTGCATTCTCGGAGAAGATGTGGCCGAGGCGGGGACGCCGTTCAAGGTGCTGTCGGGTCTGGTGGAGGAATTCGGAGTGGAGCGGGTGCTCGATACGCCGATCTCGGAGGCGGGATTTACCGGGCTTGCTGTAGGCGCGGCGATGACCGGGATGCGGCCGATCGTCGACATCATGTTCGGCGACTTTTTGACGCTGACGATGGACCAGATGGTGAACCAGGCGGCGAAGATCCACTATATGTCCGGCGGCAAGTGGAAGGTGCCGATGGTGTTGCGGACGACGCTGGGGGCCTCGCGACGGTCCGCCGCGCAGCACTCGCAGTCGCTGCATGCGTGGTTCAGCCATGTGCCTGGACTGAAGGTGGTGATTCCGTCGACGCCATATGACGCGAAGGGATTGCTGAAGACGGCGATCCGCGATGACAATCCCGTGATTTTCTTCGAAGACAAGATGATGCACCATAAGCTCAAGGGGCCGGTGCCTACGGGCGAGTACACGATTCCCTTCGGAGTTGCGGACATCAAGCGGGTGGGGACCGATATCTCGCTGGTGGCGACGAGCAGCATGGTGCAGGTAGCGCTGGGCGCGGCGGAGATGCTGGCCGAGGAGGGCATTGAGGCTGAGGTGGTCGATCCGCGGACGCTGTGGCCGCTCGATGAGCGCACGCTGATCGATTCGGCGAAGAAGACCTCGCGGGTGATTGTGATCGATGAGGGATACCACCGCTATGGCGTCACGGCGGAGCTTGCGTCGGTGATTGCGGAGGGCGCGTTCTACGATCTCGACAGCCCGGTGATGCGGATGGGCGCGATGCATGTGCCGATCCCGTTTTCGCCGCCGCTCGAGGACCTGACGGTGCCGACCGAGAAGATGGTGTTTGATGCGGCGCGGAAGATCTGCCGGAAGCAGTAGGAAGCAGAGGAGTAGACGATGGGACAGCCGACATACGGAACGATGCAGGTGGACTGGGAGCAGCGGATCGATTTTGACCGGTTGCGGAAGGAGCGGCTGGCGCGGGCGAAGGAGCTGCTGGCGAAGTCCGAGATGGGTTCGCTGCTGTGCTTCGACATGAACAACGTCCGCTATCTGACCGCGACGCACATCGGCACGTGGGCGCAGGATAAGGCGAGCCGGTTTACGCTGCTGCCGCAGAATGATGAGCCGATCCTGTGGGACTTTGGGTCGGCGGCGCGGCATCATCAGCTGCATTGCCCGTGGCTTGGGGAGCGGTCGCGGCCGGGCATTTCGATGCTGCGCGGGACGATGTCTCCCGAGCATGGCCGCGCGGAGGATGTGGCAAAGAAGATTCGGATTGAGCTGGAGATGCGCGGCCTGCACAAGGAGCCGGTGGGGGTGGACATTATCGAGCCGCCGGTGCTGTTTGCCTTGCAGCGCGAGGGCATTACGATCGTGGACGGGCAGCAGCTGATGTCCGAGGCGCGCGTCATCAAGACGAAGGATGAGATTGCGCTGCTGAATCAATCCGCCGGGATGGTGGACGCGGCGTATCACGAGCTGTACATGGCGATGAAGCCGGGGATGCGCGAGAACGAAGCGGTGGGATTGGTGAGCAAGGTGCTGTATGACCTGGGATCGGAGTATGTGGAGGCGGTCAACGCCATCTCGGGCGAACGCTGCAATCCGCACCCGCATGTGTTTTCCGATCGCATGCTGCGTCCCGGCGATCCGGTGTACTACGACATTCTGCACTCGTACATGGGTTATCGGACGTGCTACTACAGGACGTTTGCGATTGGGTACTCGTCGCATGCGATGGTGGACGCGTACAAGCGGTGCAGAGATTATCTGGATGCGGCGATCGATCTGATTCGGCCGGGGCGCACGACGGGCGAGGTGGCGGCGGTGTGGCCGAAGGCGACGGACTTCGGGTTTCCGAATGAGGAAGCCGCCTTCGCGCTGCAGTATGGGCACGGCATCGGGCTGGCGATCTGGGAGAAGCCGGTCATCAGCCGCCTGGTGTCGCTCGAGCATCCGCAGGAGATCAAGCCGGGGATGGTGTTTGCGCTCGAGACGTTCTGGCCTTCGAAGGACGGCTGGAGCGCGGCGCGGATTGAAGAAGAGATCGTCGTGACGGAGACCGGACACGAGGTGATTACGCGCTTCCCGGCCGAGAAGCTGATGGTTGCGGGAGCGCACTATCACACCGTGGGCGGACCCCTGCCGACGACACGCGAGACGGAGCCTGAGCCGAGCGAGGATGTTCGCGCGCTGCTGGCTGCTGGAGCACAAAAGGAAAGGGTGGGGGCTTAGCGCCGCAGTCTTTGCTTGCCCGGCGCGTCCCAAGGAGAAACATTATGCCGATTAGCGTTGTAATGCCTGCGCTTGAGATGGCGCAGGAGACCGGGAAGCTGGTTTCGTGGCTGAAGCAGGAGGGCGACGCGGTGACCAAGGGCGAGATGCTGCTTGAGATTGAGACCGACAAAGCCGTGATGGAGGTTGAGGCGACGGCAGATGGCGTGCTCGCGGGGGTTACGGGCGAGGTGGGGACCGATATTCCTGTAGGCGAGACGATCGCGTGGATTCTTTCGCCGGGGGAGAAAGTACCTGAAGGTGTTACAAAAGCGGCCGAGGTGAAGGCGCCTGAGGCGAAGAGTGCGCCCGAGGGGGTCAATGATCCAATGACGGATCCGATGACGGCGAGCACCGGGCGGATCTCGCCGAAGGCGCGGCGGCTGGCGAAGGAAGCGGGAATCGACCTGAGCACGCTGCGCGGGACGGGGCCTGGCGGAGAGATCCTGATGGCCGATATCCAGGCTCTGCTCGATGCAGGGAGTAAGCCGTCGAGCTCGAGCACGTTGGGGAAGCAGGGCGGGACTTCGCGGGAGACGATGTCGTCGATCGGGAAGTTGATGGCGCAGCGGACGACCGAGAGCTGGACTTCGGTGCCGCACTTCTTTCTGCAGCGGGAGGTCGATGCGAGCGGTTTGAACGCGGCCCGCGCGAAGCATGGACCGGAAGTCGATCGGTCTCACGGCGTGAAGTTGACCCACACCGACCTTCTGGTTGCGCTGGTGGCGCGTACGCTGGCCAAGCACCCGCGAGTCAACGCCAGCTGGGTCGACGACGGCATTCAGTGGAACGCGGAGATCAATGTCGCTATTGCGATGGCGGTTGAGGGAGGCGTGGTGTCGGCGGTGGTCTCGAAGGCGGCGGGTAAGTCTCTGGGCGAGATTGCGGCCGAGCGGAAGGACTTGACAGAGCGGGCGCGGGCGAATCGTCTGCGTCCTGCGGACCTCAGCGGCGGCACGTTCACCATCAGCAATCTTGGCATGTTCGATATCGATTCCTTCAGCGCGATCATTACGCCGCCGCAGGCTGCGATTCTGGCGGTGGGGCGAATTGCGGATCGGGTCGTCGCTGCCGGCGGCGCGGCTGCGGTGCGGCCGGTGATGAGCATGACGCTCTCGTCCGATCATCGTGTGCTCGATGGCGCCAAGGCCGCGGCCTTTCTACGTGACCTGGCGCAGGCGATTGAGGCTCCTGAAAAGGTCCTTTCGTAGAGAGAGGCATGGCCTGCGAGACTCGCGTGCTTGTGGTGCGGCCACGCTGTCGGTACGGCGGGTTGAAGGAGTACGGATGATGAGCACTTCGAAAGCTCAACTCGCGCCTGATCTGCCGGGGTTGGAGAAGCGGAGCCCTCCGTTCTATCTCAGCTTCTGGTTTCAGGTGCTGGTAGCGGTTGCGCTCGCGATCGCTCTCGGCTACTTCAGCCCCGCCCGCGCGATTGCGATGAAGCCGCTGGGGGATGGATTTATCCGGCTGATCACGATGATCATCACGCCGATCATCTTCTGCACCGTCGTCTCGGGCATCGCGGGGATGCAGGATTTGAAGAAGGTGGGGCGCGTGGGGGGAAAGGCGCTGCTCTACTTCGAGGCGGTCTCGACGGTTGCGCTCTTTCTTGGCCTGGTGGTGGGCAACGTGGTCCATCCCGGCGGCAGCTTTCGGGTCGATCCGGCTACGCTCGACGCCAAGGCTGTGTCCGGTTATGTGGGTCCAAGTCATGCGATGGGCGTTGCCGATTTCCTGATGCACATCATTCCGACCACGGTGGTCGATGCCTTCGCCAAGGGCGACATCCTGCAGGTGCTGCTGGTCGCTCTGCTCTTCGGCTTCGCGCTGTCGTCGCTGGGGCAGCGGGGAAAGCCGCTGCTGACGCTGCTCGACACCGTGACCCAGGCAATTTTCGCGGTGGTGAACCTGCTGGTGCGTCTGGCTCCGATCGGCGCCTTCGGCGCCATGGCGTTCACGGTGGGCAAGTACGGCATCGCTTCGCTTGAGCCTCTGCTTAAACTGATCGGGACGTTTTATCTGACGTCGATCTTTTTTGTGATTGTGGTGATGGGCGGCGTGGCTCTGGTCGCGGGCTTCAACATCTTCAAGTTCCTGCTCTATATCAAGGAAGAGATTCTGCTGGTGCTGTCTGTGGTGTCGTCCGAGGCTGCGATGCCGACGCTGATGGAGAAGCTGGAGGCGGTCGGCTGCTCAAAGGCGCTGGTGGGCCTCGTCGTGCCTACAGGATACATCTTCAATACGGACGGGACGGCGTTGTACATGACGCTGGCGGCTCTGTTTGTGGCGCAGGCTACGGGCACACATCTGACCTTAATGCAGCAGCTGACGATCTTCGCGGTGGCGATTCTTACGTCGAAGGGCGCGAGCGGCGTGCAGGGAGCGTCGTTCATCGCGCTGGTGGCGACGCTGTCAGTGGTGCCGACGATTCCTGTGGCCGGCATGGCGCTGATCCTCGGCATCGATCGGTTTATGGCGATGTTCCGGGCGGCGGTCAACATGATCGGGAACGGCGTGGCCACGCTGGTGATTGCGCGGTGGGAGAACGAGATCGACGCCGCGACGTTGGGGTCTCGGATGTGACGCCTCTCGCGTGAGGCGGATTTCGGATTGCATTTTGATGGAGGCCGATATGGCTCATTCGGTAGTCAAGCTCGACGATAAGAACTTTTCCGTTCCGGATGGATATGTGCGTCATGCGAAGGGCTACTCGCGGGCGTCGTTCATCGACCACACAACGTCGGCGGCGGCGGTGCACATGGGCCATCAGATGGTGCAGCTCGAAGCAGGAGGCTTTTTGGAGCAGTGCGTGCTCGCGTACGAGAAGAGCCTCTATCTGCTCGAAGGCGAGATGGACCTGATGATGGATGGGCGGACGTATCGCATGGGCGTGGGCGATTACGCGTTAATTCTGGTGGGATCGGCGCATGCGATTCGTTCTTGCGGGGAGAGACGCGCGCGTTGGATGGAGATGATCGCGCCTCAGCCTCTGGCGAAGCCGGTGGGGCAGGATACGTTTTTCGTTGGGGCGTTCGAATGGCCCGAGCGGGTGGAGCAGTTCGACAAGGGAGACGCGCGCACGCGCTACGTGGGGCACTTTGAAGATGGGCAGCTGCCACCTCCGGGGAACCTGCAGATGGATGGATACGCGGGCGACGGCGCGCGGCTGATCAGCCAGAAGATGATGGTCGATCGTAACTTCGGCTCGGCGCACATGACGATGTTCGTGGTGGAGTTTGCCGCGGGCGGAGGCGGCTCGCACCACACGCATCCGTTCGAGGAGTCGTACTACTTCGTCTCGGGCCTGGCGGACTGCGAGTTCGAAGGGAGACAATACGTGGTCGAACCGGGCACCCTGTGCTGGACTGGAGTGGGCGCCAAGCACGCGATCTATACGCGGGGCGCGGAGCCGCTGCGTTTTATCGAGACGCAGACGCCGCAGCCACCGGCACGGCAGGCCTTCCGGTTCGATTCGGAGTGGCGCCGGATGCGGGAGCGGTACCCGGATTGAGGCGGCAGCGGAGCGCAAGTTTAGAGCGAAGGATTGCAGCTGCATAACTGTTTTTTGAACTCGGAGTAGAGACTCGGCGCTGAGACGGCGTGAGCCCATGCCGAACACTCCTCGGATGTGGCGCACGTGCTTGGCTGCGCCTACGGGTTTGCGAAAACCAGGCGAGAATCTCTACTTTTTCATAGGCTGTTTACCAAACGTTGGTCTCAGATTCACCCTAAGTCCTTTCATCGCAATCTGGCTGCGATTGAGGGAGTTTGGCCGCGGAATTGCTTCCTAGATTATGCGCTCGATTCAGAACGCCGGATCGATCGCCACTACCCATAGACGATACAGCCAGGAGAGTTCTCTGATGCGACATTTTTCCTTCTTGTTTTCCGTGGCTGCGTTGACGTTCGCGGGAGTTGCCGCTGGGTTCGGTCAGACAACGAGCGGCGACCTTGTCGGAACGGTGAAGGATCCTTCCGGCGCTTCGGTCGCCGACTCCTCGGTGACGGTGAAGAACGAGGATACCGGGACAGAGGTGGTGGTCAAATCCGGTTCGAGCGGGGAGTTCCGGGCGAGCAATCTGCTTCCGGGCAAGTATGATCTGATGGTCAGTTCGCCCGGATTTCAGCCATATACGCTTCATGGAATTGTGGTTGAACTCAATAAGACTGCGACTACGAATGCGACGTTGTCGATCGGCTCGACGACTACGGTAGAGGTCTCGGCGCAGGCGGGCGCGGTGCTCGATACGACGACCACGAATCTGACGCAGACCTTCAGCAATACGGAGCTGACCGATCTTCCGTCGACCTCGGCCGGCGGATCGACGGGCTTCGGTGTGCTGAACGCTTCGCTGCTGAGCCCTGGCGTCGCGTCAAGCGGTGGGATTGGGATTGGGATCGGCCCCTCGATCGGCGGTCAGCGGCCGCGCAACAATAACTTCATGATCGAGGGCATTGACAACAACGATAAAGCGGTCACGGGGCCGCTGGTCTACACGCCGAATGACGCCGTTGAGAACTTTACCCTGATCACCAATCAGTTCTCGCCGGAGTTCGGCCATTCTTCAGGCGGCCAGTTCAATACCATCGTGCTGTCGGGCACCAACAAATTTCATGGCCGGCTCTATGAGTACTTTCAGAACCGGAATCTAAACGCGGAGAGCGGGACGCAGGGGGGAAAGCCGGCCATCAATCCGCGTTACGACAACAACCGTTACGGAGCGCAGCTTGGCGGACCGATCCTGCGCGACAAGCTCTTCTTCTTCGCGAACTTCGAGCGCAATTCGATCGGGCAGAACCCGGCGATCTTCTCCTGCGTTCCGACGGCGGCGGGACTTGCCACCTTGCAGACGCTCGGCACCCAATACGGGTTGAATGCTACCAATCTACAGCAGTACCTGAAGTACACGCCCGCGGCAACCACTACCGGACCGGGCGGTGCGGGCATCGATGCCTCGGCCGATGTGGCGTGCGGCAGCCAGGCGTCGGGCGCGCAGTTCCTCACGGTGAGTTCGCTGGCTTCGGGGGCGTCGACCAACATTCCGCTGGGAAATTATCAGAGCCTGGCTGCAGCACCGTCGGACTTCGACGTCCTGACCACGAGCATGGACTACACCATCTCGGAAAAAGACAGCTTCCGCGGACGCTATATCTACAACCGGCTGACAGCCACCGACACCTCCGGCGGGGGCATCCCGTTCCCCGTCTTCTTCACTCCGGAGCCTTTCCGGTATCACCTTGTGGCTCTCAGCGAATTCCATACCTTTACGCCGAACCTGACCAATGAGTTTCGGTTGGGTTTCAATCGGTATCAAAACAACTTGAGCTCCGGGAACTTCACCTATCCTGGCCTGGACCAGTTTCCCAACCTGGTCTTCGACGATCAGGGGTTTGTCAATCTCGGACCCGACTCGAACTCGCCACAATTCACGATTCAGAATCTCTACCAGGCATTGGATAACGTGAGCTATGTCAAAGGCAAGCACACGATCAAGATCGGCTTCGACGGCCGCAAGTACATCTCGCCGCAGGGCTTTACCCAGCGGGCGCGCGGCGATTACGAGTGGAACAATCTTACGGAGTTCCTGCAGGACCTCGCGCCGACCAGCTTCGGGGAGCGCTCGACCGGCAACCTGACCTACTATGGCGACCAGACTGCCCTCTACGGGTACGTCAACGACACGTGGCGGCTAAGCCCGCAGGTGACGCTTAACGGCGGGCTGCGCTATGAGTTCACGGCAGTTCCGGTCGGCGAGCGCGCGCAAGGCCTGAACTCGGCTGCATCAGTTCCCGGGCTAATCAACTTCGGCGTACCGCAGCCTGCGACCAAGAGCTTCGCTCCCAGGTTCGGCATTAACTTCGCCCCGGATGATAAGACTTCAGTGCGAGCCGGATTTGGGATCGCCTACGACGTGCTCTTCGACAACCTGGGGACACTCTCGTTTCCGCCGCAGTACTCATCGACGAACGATGTCGGGATTGGTGCTAGTCCGAAGGCGGGCGCGCCCAACTTTCTGGCCAACGGCGGCCTTCCCCCTGGTACTGGCGGCATCCGGCAGTTCTGCGTGACGGGGACTGGACCAGGCACCCCGTTGCCTTGCACTCCGGATATCACAGCTCAGAAGGCCGCGACCTCGGCCTACATCCCCAATCAGACGGTGCCGTATGCGGAGACCTACACGCTTACCATCCAGCGCACCTTCGCGACGAACTATACGGCCGAGGTCGGCTACATCGGCACCCGCGGCATCCACCTGCCGACGCAGGATCAGCTCAACGTTCAGCCGAGAACCAATACGGCGAATCAGCTTCCCACCTCTTTCTCCGGCAGCCCTTCGGTCATCAGCCCGGTGACAGCGAACACGCTGGGTAACATCCTGGCCGGGTCAAACATCACGTCGCCCTTTCTCGCGAACGGCTTCACCAGCAAGATCACCTCCTATCAACCTTTTTCCGGCTCCAACTATAACGCGTTGATTGCCAACGTAACGCGCAACTTCACCAAAGGCTTGCAGACCAATCTCTCCTATACGTGGAGCAAGACGATGGACGATGCCACAGCGGAGGTCTTTGCCACGACGCTGACTCCGCGGCGTCCGCAGAACTCGCAGGACGTCGCGGCGGATTACAGCCGTTCGGCGCTCGACCGCACGCATCGCGTCTCGCTTGAGGCGGTCTACGATCTGCAGCTCTACAAGCACGCCAACTCTTTCCTACTGAAGAATATTGTCGGCAACTGGACGATCGCTCCCATCTACACCTATGAGTCGCCGGAGTATGCCACGGCGCTTTCCGGCATCAATTCGAACCTGAACGGCGACAGCACCGCGATCGACCGGACCATCATCAACCCGAACGGCGTAAAGGGCACGGCAAGTACCGTGTTCGCGCAGCATGCGACCAACCTGGACAGCCTATGCGCGCCTGGAACGCAGGCTACAACCTGTACCGCCAACGTCGTCGGCTACGTAGCAAACAATCCGAACGCGTATTACATCCAGGGCGGCGCAGGAACGCTGCCCAATGGATCGCGGAACTCGTTGGCGACGCGCCCGATTGACAACATCGATGTATCTGCCTTCAAACGCCTCACCTTCCGCGAGCGCTACTCGTTCGAGTTCGGCGCGCAGGCCTATAACGTTCTTAACCATGCCCAATACACGCCGGGCACGGTGAGTAACATCAACCAGACCTCCAACATCACTACGTACATCAACTATCAGAGGGTCGATAACGCGTTCTTCAACCAGCCTGGGAAGGTCTTCCTGAATAATGCGCGGACGATGCAGCTGTCGGGCAAGATTTTCTTCTAGGTTTTCTGCTGTGAATTCTGGGGCAGGCCTGAACGCCTGTCCCTTTTTCTTTGTTTGCTTCGCCTCCGGGGTAGACATCCGCGAAGCGTAGGAACGCGTTCCGGCAAGAGTCATGATCCTCTTCTGCGTAGCACGCTATTGCGTGAGAAACAGTGTGCGTAATATACAGGCTTGTGCCACAAGGGCAACCGGGAAGAGACAAGATGAACGCGGGAATCAGAGCTCGGCTCAGCACGATGATGTTTCTGGAGTACTTCATCTGGGGCGCGTGGTATGTCACGGTCGGGACCTGGCTGAGCCAGACGCTGCACTTTTCAGGCGAGCAGGTAGGACTGGCTGCGGGGAGCACCGCGGTAGGCGCGATTCTGTCTCCCTTCTTTATCGGTCTGGTGGCGGACAAACTCTTCGCCACCGAGAAGGTGCTCGCGGTGCTGCATGGTCTCGGCGGACTGCTTCTGTTCGCCGCGTCGGGACAGATTCACTTCGTTCCGTTCTATGCGCTGGTGCTGGTGTACTGCATGTGCTTTATGCCGACCCTGGCGCTGACGAACTCGCTCGCGTTTCGTCAGATGCGCGACCCGAAGATTGAGTTCGGTCCGGTCCGCGTGCTCGGCACCGGGGGGTGGATTGTTGCGGGTCTGCTGATCGGATATCTGCGCTTCGAGGCGACACAAGTGCCGATGCGTCTTGCGGGGGCGGCTTCCCTGGTGATGGCGATCTACTGTCTGACGCTGCCGCATACGCCGCCGCTGGCGCAGGACTCGCCGGGCAGAGCGAGCGGCATCTTTCCCAAAGAAGCTGTTGGGCTGCTCAAAGAACGCTCGATGGGAGTCTTTGCACTGGCTTCGTTTCTGATCTGCATTCCGCTGCAGTTCTATTATGCGTTCACCAATCTTTTTCTCAATCAAACCGGCGTACTCAACGCTGCGGGCAAGATGACCGGAGGCCAGATGTCGGAGCTGTTCTGCATGCTTCTGATCCCGTGGTTCTTCCGCCGTCTCGGGGTGAAGTACATGCTGGTGGCGGGGATGTCGGCGTGGGTATTGCGGTATCTGCTGTTTGCCTTTGGCAATCCGGGTGCCGGGATGTGGATGCTGTGGGGAGGAATTCTGCTGCACGGCATCTGCTACGACTTCTTTTTCGTTACCGGACAGATCTATATCGATCGCAAGGCGTCGCTGGGCTTACGCGCCGCCGCGCAGGGGCTGATTACCTTCATCACCTATGGCATCGGCATGTTTGTCGGGTCGTGGCTTTCAGGCGCGGTGGTGGAGCATTACGTGATCACCGCCGGGGACGCGGCCGTTCGCTACGATTGGCATGCGATCTGGATCTTTGCCGGCGCCTGCTCGGCTGTGGTGTTGATCTTCTTCCTGTTCACGTTCCGCGAGCGGGAGAGCGCCGAGCCGATTGTGGTTGTGCCTGAGGGTATGCTGCCGGAGTTGCCTGTGTAGCATTTTCCGTGCACAGTCAGTCGCATCCTCGAACGCGCCGCGCGAACTGGAGTCCTCCTCTCAGGTGGCTTTGTGAGGACCTCGTCATGATCGTCCAAGGGGAGTCTTGCGAAGGGGGAGCCGCGATCGGGGGATGAAAAGTTGTTAGACAAAACTATATCGGCGCGCATAGTATTCCCGCTATGAAATTGTCCCCCTCGCGCCGAAGCTTTATCTACGCCGGAGCCGCAGTTGCAGCTGCTTGTCTCTCGTCCGAGCCTGGGCCTTCCTTCGCGCAGAAGACCGGGCCCGAAGAGAAAGACTCTCCGATCCGTCTCGGCTGCTGCAGCTATACCTTCCGCAACTTCGATCGCGCCCAGATGATCGGTTTTCTCAAACAGCTTCGTGTTGAGGAACTGAATGCGAAAGACGTCAAAGATCATCTTCCGATGGAACCGGCGGGAGAAGCCGAGGCGCTGGCTACTTACGCTGCGGCCGGCATCAAGCTCGATGGCGTAGGCGCGGTCTACTTTCGCAAGGACGAAGACGACGATATCCGCAGCAAGTTTGAGTACGCCAAGCGCGCCGGGGTAAAGGTGATCGTGGCGGGAGATCCGGCGTTGTCGACGCTCCCCCGGATCGAGAAGTTCGTGAAGGAGTATGACATTCGCTTTGCGATTCACAATCACGGCCCGGAAGACCCGATCTGGCACTCGCCGCTGGATGTGCTGAAGGCGGTGAAGGCGATGGATCCGCGGATGGGCTGCTGCATCGATGTCGGGCACACGGTGCGGGCAGGCACGGATGTGGTCGAGGCCATCCACCAGGTGGGTCTACGTCTTTTTGACGTTCACATGAAGGACCTGGCGGACCTGCAGGCGAAGGAGAGCCAGGTCGCGGTGGGGCAGGGGCTTATGCCGGTTCGCGGGATTTTCGAGGCTCTGATTGCGACGAAATACGCGGGCAGGGTTGATCTTGAATATGAGATCAACCCGGCCGACCCGCTGCCCGGAGCGATGGAGAGCTTCGCGTATATGCGGGGCGTGCTCGCCGGCATGGGGTATAAGAGCGGATAAAGTTTCTGTTCGCGTGATTCTCTTCGAGGGAAGAGATGGCGCGAAGGACGCTAGAGCAAATCTCCTGATACTGTGAAGCGCGAAACGGGCGTGCAGTGCCGTTTTCCTTGAGAGAAAACGGCGTCGGGATTCTCGACTCGCTATATACCATTAGGAGATTTGCTATAGCGGTGGTGGCCTTGCGCCGTGCGGCGTCCATCTTCCGCTCTCCCACGCACAACCGCGCTCGGCAGAGGCCTGGCGCGTTGGATGCGGGTGAGACGGCGCGGCGTGTTCATGGCCTCCCATAGGTCTGTCCGGCGTTGCGTATTCAACCAGAAATCGGCCGAGTTGCCAAAGACACGGGCGAGGATCAGAGCCGTGTCCGCAGTGACGGCACGACGATTACGGCACAACTCGTTCACGTGCTTGCGTGGAAGTCCGCTCTTCGCTGCAAGTTCGGTCTGGGTAATTCCCATGGGCTCCATGAACTCTGCGGTCAACGTCTCTCCCAAAGTTACTGGTTTTTTCCTGGTCATGATCATTAAGGGTTTCCTCCTCCCTCATTGCACACTTGTCCTTCCAAGCAGCGGTAGGACAAGTAACTGGCAGATCTGTGGGCTGGGTGCAACAGCAAATTCCCTGCGGGAATGACAACAAGAAAAGCAAGTGCAGCGGCAACGAAAAGTCCGGCTGCGCGACAGGCAAGCGTGAGAATGGGGTTCAGACACGGACCTCCCAGCCTTTTTCATATTCGCGCGACCAGTACTTCATGGCTTCGGCGTCGCCGAGGATATGGGCGTTTTTGGTGTCGAGCTTGAGTTCGCGATTGACAAACCAGGCGATGTTCGAGACCAGCAGGCTGGTGACGCTGACGTTGGCGATCTGAATGGGGGAGTTGAGTTTGGCGCCGTGCTGGATGCCGGCGATGAAGTTGGCGAAGTGGGCGTCGGTCATCGAGTCGCGGCCGGTGAGGTCGCTGGTGGAGGTCTGGCTTCCGGTCTTGAACTCGTCAGTCTTGCGGCCCTTCAGGTCGTAGACCTCGTAGCCGTCGCGGTCGACGAGCACAGAGCCTTCGGTGCCGAGAATGCTTGAGCCGCGCTCGCGGTCATACATCTTCATGCCGTTGCAGCAGCGGCCTTCCCACGAGATCATGTGGTCGGGATACTCGAGGCTGGTCATGATGGTATCGGGATACTGCCAATCATCCTTGAAGGCATAGCGGCTGCCGTTGGTCGAGATGCGCTGCGGATAGTCGACGCCGAGAGCCCAGCGGCAGACATCGACCTCGTGGGTGCCGTTGTTGAGCGTCTCGCCTGTGCCCCAGGTGCGGAACCAATGCCAGTTGTAGGGCTGCACGTTGTCGCGATAGGCGGTGCGCGGCGCCGGGCCCTGCCAGAGATCCCAGTTGAGCGACTCAGGCACGGGTGCGGGCTTGCCGGTTCCGATGGACTTGCGCGTATTCACGTACCAGGCCTTGGCGTAGTAGGCGCGGCCGATGAGGCCGTCGTGAATCTTGCCGACGATGCGGATGGTGTGTTCGGAGGAGCGCTGCTGATCGCCAACCTGCACCAGCTTGCCGTACTTCTCCTGCGCCTGGACGAGAAGCTCGCCCTCGTGCGCATTGTGGCTGGATGGCTTTTCGACGTAGACGTGCTTGCCCGCTTTGAGCGCGAGAACAGCCATGGGCGTGTGCCAGTGGTCGGGCGTGGCGATGGTGATGGCGTCGACGTCCTTTGAGTCGAGCACCTTGCGGAAGTCTCCTGCCTGCTGCGGCGCATAGCCCAGACCTTTCTCCGCGGCACCGGCAAACTTCGCGAGCGTCTTCGAGTCGACGTCGCAGATATGGGTCACGCGCGCCGTGCTCTGGTTTGCCTTCAGTGCGGACAGGTGGGCGTATCCGCGTCCGTTGAGTCCGTTGATGGCAAAGTTCACGCGATCGTTGGCGCCAAGAATCTGCGCATAGCTTTTGGCCGTCGATCCGATCGTCGCGCCTGCCAGGCCAACTGCGAGGCCGTCCAGAAACTCCCGTCGTGTGATCATCGTTCCTCCCTTGCTGGTGTTCCTGCCTCTGTTCTTGCCGAGGCCGCGATCCGACTGCGGCGCGATTGTTCATAATTCAAACTAAATGGACCCACTTCAAATACGTCCACCACATTACATCATTTCGAAGGCAGAACGCCATTCCGGAGACAGGTACGCTTCCCGGGTTGAGTGACACGGAAAGGCAACCTCAATTCTTGAAGAACGCCAGCAGGTCGGCATTGATAACAGGCGCCTGGGTTGTAGGCATGCCATGTGGAAAGTCTTTGTACGTCTTGAGGGTGCCGTTCTTCAACAGTTTTGCAGACAATGGCCCGGAGGCGACGTAGGGCACGATCTGATCGTCCTCGCTGTGCATGACCAACACCGGGACAGTTATCGCTTTGAGATCTTCGGTGAAATCGGTCTGAGAGAAAGCCACGATGCCGTCATAGTGTGCCTTGGCGCCGCCCATCATGCCCTGCCGCCACCAATTATGGATGACGGCCTCGGAAGCCTTGGCGCCGGGACGGTTGTATCCATAAAAAGGGCCGGACGGCAGGTCGCGATAGAACTGAGAGCGACTGGCGGCGAGTTGCGCCTGCAGATCGTCAAAAACTTCCTTGGGAAGGCCCACCGGATTCGTCAGCGTCTTGAGCATGAGGGGCGGCACTGCGCTGATTAGCACTGCCTTGCTTACCCGGCTTTCCCCGTGGCGGCCGAGATAGCGCACGACCTCGCCGCCGCCCGTGGAGTGGCCGACGTGGATGGCATTCTTCAAGTCGAGATGGGCTGTAAGAGCAGCCAGGTCGTCGGCATAATGGTCCATATCGTGGCCATCCGCGGTCTGAGTGGAGCGACCATGGCCGCGGCGGTCATGCGCGATAACACGGTAGCCATGATGCAGGAAGAACAGCATCTGCGTGTCCCAGTCGTCTGCAGACAGCGGCCATCCGTGACTGAATACGATGGGGTCGCCGGAGCCCCAGTCCTTATAAAAGATTTCAGTGCCGTCTTGGGTGGTAATGGTGGGCATTTGGGCTCCTTTGCGAGGGCTGCGGAATGCCGACCATTACATCACATTTGTGTGCTTGGGAGCCGCCGCTTAGAACTTGCATGCATGGCTTTATTTTTGAGGCTTTACTTCTGAATCTGGGTCTCGGCTCTGGTGAGGCTGTGGGAGACTTGCGACGGGGTGGGGAGCTGGGTTCGATCCCAGCCTCCGCCGAGTGCTTCGATCAGCTGCACGGAGCTCGTCATCTCCTGCACGTGCAGCGTGGCCAGGCCTTGCTGATCGGCGAGCAGGGTGGTTTGCGCGGTGACGACGTTGACGTACGGGTCGACTCCGGTCTGATAGCGGGCGGTCTCGAGGGTGACGAACTCCTGCGCGGACTGGACGGCCTGCTGCTGCTGGAGGATTTGCTGCGAGAGGATGCGCGTGGCGGCGAGGTAGTCCTCGACCTGCTGGAAGGCGGTGAGGACGATCTGGCGGTAGGCGGCGAGGTCGGCGTTGTAGATGGAGACGTATTGGTGCACGGTGGCGCGGCGGAGGCCGGCGTCGAAGACAGTCTCGCTGACGGTGGGCCCGATGGACCAGAAGCGGCTGGCGTAGTCGACCAGGTGCTTGAAGGTGGAGCTTTCGAAGCCGCCGCTGGCGTTGAGTGAGAGGGTGGGGTAGAAGGCGGCGTAGGCGATGCCGATCTCGGCGTTGGCGGCGGCCATGTTGCGCTCGGCGGCGGCGACGTCCGGGCGGCGCTCGAGCAACTGCGACGGCAGCCCGACGGGGATGGGCGGAGGATCAACCAGGCTCGGGCGAACGGGAATGGAGAAGGAGGAGGCGTTGGCGCCGATCAGCAGGGCGATGGCGTGTTGATACTGCGCGCGCGCGACGCCGAGATTGAGCGCAGTTGACTGCGCATTTTGGAGCGTGTTCTCAGCCTCGACGACGGAGATGCGATCGTCGATGCCGGTCGCATAGAGCGAGCGCGTGAGTTCGAGCGACTTCCGGTCGGCTGCGACGGTGTTGTTGAGAATCTGCTGTAAGGCGTCCTGGCCGCGGATCTCGAAGAAGTAGACGGCCAGGGCGGATTGCTCGGTGAGCCGCTCGTTTTCGAGATCGGCGGCGCTCAGCTGGGCGTTGTACTGGGCGTTGCGGATGGTGTTGCGGACGCGTCCCCAGAGGTCGGGCTCCCAGGAGACGGTGGCGGGAAGAGTGCCGATAGAGCTTGTGCGGCCCGTGTTGGCGGTTGCGCTGTTGGTCAGGTTGCTTGAGGATTTCGAGCGATTGTAGGAGGGGCCGACCGAGGCTGTGGGATATAGCTGCGCTTGCGCCTCGGCGATGAGGCTGCGCGCTTCCATGAAGTTTTCGAAGAACTGCCGGATATTCTGGTTGTTGATGTTGAGTTGGTCTTCGAGGGCGTCGAGCTCGGGGTCGTGGTAGATCTCCCACCACTTTCCGTGCAGCATGGCGTCTTGGGGCTGAGCAACCTTCCATCCATCGCTGTCCGGAGAGGACGAGGGCGACTCCTTGTATGCGGCAGGCGGCGGTCCTGCCTGGGGTGTCGTTGCCGCAGGCGTGTGATACTTCGGCCCGACTACGCACCCGGTGAGCAGCAGGAGTGCGCCGCCCCAGCCAAGCGTGAAGACGCGCCCGGGAGCGAAGAAGCGACGAGCGGGATTGGATAGATTGGACATGATATTTTCAGTCACCGGCAGCGGTGAATTGTCCTTCGGCAGGATGATACGTATCGCGCTCTTTGCCGAGCGCGCGCAGACGGAAACGATCGAGCGTGAGATAGACGACCGGCGTGGTGTAGAGGGTAAGCAACTGGCTGACGATCAATCCGCCAACGATCGTGATCCCGAGCGGGCGCCGCAGCTCGGAGCCTGTGCCGGTTCCGAAAGCTAGCGGCAGGGCGCCGAAGAGCGCGGCCATGGTGGTCATCAGGATGGGACGGAAGCGCAGCATGCACGCTTCGAAGATCGCGTCTTCGGTGGAGAGGCCCTGCTCGCGCTCGGCCTGCAGGGCGAAGTCGATCATCATGATGGCGTTCTTCTTGACGATGCCGATGAGAAGCACGATGCCGATGATGGAGATGATGTTGAGGTCTTCCTTGAAGAGCATGAGCGCGAGCATGGCGCCGACGCTGGCCGATGGCAGGGTGGAGAGGATGGTGAGCGGGTGGATCAGGCTCTCGTACAGCACACCGAGAACGATGTAGACGGCGAGCAGGGCGGTAACGATGAGCACGGGCTCGGTGCCGAGCGACTGCTGATAGGCGAGCAGGGTTCCGGCGAAGAAGCCATGGATGGTGGCTGGCGTTCCGAGCCGCTGCTGCATGCGGGCGATGGCGAGGGTGGCGTCGCTGAGCGAGACACCTGGCGCGAGATTGAAGGACACGGTGACGGAGGGAAACAGTCCGGTGTGATTCAAGGCCAGCGGGGTGGTGGTGGTCTGCGGTTTGGCCATGGCGAAGAGCGGGCTGTTGCCTGCGGCGGTCACGCTGCTGCTGCCGGTGGGGTGGAAGTAAATGTTGTTCAGGCCATCGGGGGTTTGCCAGTACTCCGGCGCGACCTCGAGCACGACGTAGTACTGATTGAGCTGGGTGTAGATGAGCGAGACCTCGGACTGGCCGAAGGCGCTGTAGAGGCCTGCGTCGAGCGATTGCGCGGTCTGGCCGAGCCTGGCGGCGGTGACGCGGTCGAAGGTCAGCCGCTCATCGAGGCCGCCGTTCTGCTGGTCGGAGCTGACGTCCTGGAAGCCGGGAAGGCGCATCATCTCCGCGAGCAGGCGCGGGCCCCACGTGGTTAGATCGGTAAGATTGTCCGCCTGGATGGTGTATTGATAGAGAGCGTTGCTCGAGCGTCCGCCGATGCGCAGATCCTGCGCCGGCTGCAGGAAGGCAGAGGCGACGGGAAGCCGGCTCATCTTCGGGCGGAGGCGGTTGATGACGTCGGAGGCGCTGATCTTCCGCTCATTCAGCTGCTTGAGGGTGACGTACATGTTGGCCGTGTTGGTGGCGCCGTTTCCGCCGGTGAAGGCAATCACATTCTGCGTTGCGGGATCTTTCCGGACGACATTGGCGATCCGCTGAATCGAATCGTTCATGGAATAGAAGGAGGCGTCCTGCGGCCCTCGCACCGCGCCGGCGAGCGAACCGGTGTCCTGGAGGGGAAAGAAGCCCTTGGGGATTCTGATGACGATGACGATGTTGAGCGCGATGGTGAGGAAGAGGACGGTCAGCGTGAGGATGGGGTTGTCGAGCACCCAGTGCAGGCTGCGGCGATAGATCGATAGAACCCAGCTGAACGCGCCGTCGGTGGCGCGGCGAAACCATCCCGGTCTTTTGCCATGTTCGGAGCGCAGCAGGTAGGCGCACATCATGGGTGTGGTGGTGAGCGAGATGACCATGGAGACCAGGATGGCGGTGGAGAGGGTGACGGCGAACTCGCGGAAGAGCCTGCCGACGATGCCTCCCATCAGCAGCAGCGGGATGAAGACGGCGATCAGCGAGATGCTGATGGACATCACCGTGAAGCCAATCTCACGCGCGCCCAACAAGGCAGCGGCGAAGAGCTCCATGCCGTCTTCAAGGTGCCGGGTGATGTTTTCCATGACGACGATCGCATCGTCGACGACGAAGCCGGTCGAGATGGTCAGCGCCATCAGCGACAGGTTGTCGAGACTGTAGCCAAGCACGTACATGACGGCGAAGGTGCCGATCAGCGAAACAGGCACGGCAACCGCGGGGATCAGCGTGGCACGGCCGCTGCCGAGGAAGACGAAAACTACCAGGATCACCAGCAGAATCGACAGGACCAGGGTCGATTCGACGTCGCTGACCGAGGCTTTGATGGTCGTGGTGCGGTCGAGAACGACGGTCATATCGATGCCTGCGGGAATGGATGCCTTCAACGACGGCAGCTCGGCCCGGATGCGCTGGTTGACATCGATGATGTTGGCGCCGGGCTGGCGGAAGATGATGAGCATGACGGCGCGCTTGCCGTTCAGATAACCGGCTGCGCGGATATTCTGCGTAGAGTCGATGACATCCGCGACGTCGGACAGTCGTACCGCCGATCCGTTGGTGTAGCCGACGATGATCGGTTTGTAGTCCTCGGCGTGCGAGATTTGATCGTTGGCGAGGATGTCAGCCGAGATGTCGCCGTTGCTGATCTGGCCCTTGGCGAGATTCGAGTTCTGCAGGCTAAGCACGGACTGCAGATTGGCCATGGTCAGGCCGAAGCCTGCGAGCTTAGTCGGATTGACCTCGACGCGGACCGACGGCAGAGCTCCGCCGCCGGGACTCACCTGGCCTACGCCACTGATCTGCGAGAGCTTCTGCACGAGGACCGTGGAAGCCTCATCGTAGAGCTTGCCGGGGCCGTACTTGTCCGACGTAAGGCCCAGGATCATCACCGGCGCGTCGGCCGGGTTCACCTTGCGGTAGGTGGGATTGCCTGGGAGATTGGCGGGCAGGTAGGTTCGGGCGGCGTTGATGCCGGCCTCGACGTCGCGCGCGGCGGCATCGATGTTGCGGCTGAGGTCGAACTGAATGGTGACGGAGGTGGTACCGAGACTGCTCGAAGAGGTCATCTCGGTGACGCCGGCGATGTGGCCGAACTGCCGCTCGAGCGGCGTGGCGATGGAGGAAGCCATGATCTCAGCGCTTGCGCCGGGCAGGCTTGCGCCGACCGAGATCGTGGGGAAATCGACCTGCGGCAGCGGCGAGACGGGCAGCACGTTGAAGGCGATCGCGCCGGCGATGGCGATGGCGACCGTAAGCAGCGTAGTCGCCACTGGCCGGTGGATGAAGGGCGCGGAAAGATTCATGGCTGTGCTGCCTGGTTCATGACTGGGCTCTCTGGCTCATGGCTGCCCTGCCGCGGGTTCGGGTTCGTTGGCGGTGCGGTGATGCGCCTTCGGGTTTCTGGAGAAGCGCATGGCCAGATTGTCGAAGAAGATGTAGATGACCGGCGTGGTGTAGAGCGTGAGGATCTGGCTGAGCAGCAGACCGCCGACCATGGCGATGCCGAGCGGACGGCGAAGCTCGGAGCCGATGCCGTGCCCGAAGGCGAGCGGCAGACCGCCCAGCAGCGCGGCCATGGTGGTCATCATGATGGGCCGGAAGCGCAGCAGGCACGCCTCGTAGATGGCGTCGGTCGAGTTCTTGCCGCGGTTCCGCTCGGCGTCGAGCGCGAAGTCCACCATCATGATGCCGTTCTTCTTGACGATGCCGATCAGCAGCACCAGGCCAATGATGGCGACGACGCTCAGGTCCTGATGAAAGAGGATGAGCGAGAGGAACGCTCCGACGCCTGCCGAAGGGAGGGTGGAGAGAATGGTAATGGGGTGAATGAAGCTCTCGTAGAGGACGCCGAGCACGATGTAGACCGTGACGAGAGCGGCGAGGATCAGCAGCGGCATGTTTGAAAGCGAGTTGCGGAAGGAGGCGGCTGTGCCTTGAAAATCTGCCTGCAGGCTGGGGGGCATGTGCATGTCCTGCTGCAGCCTGGTGATCTCGGAGATGACGCCTCCGAGCGAAGCGCCGGGGCCGAGATTGAACGAGACGGTGATGGCGGGAAACTGTCCCTGATGCGTGATGGAGAGCGGCTCAGTGGTGGTTTCAAAGTGCGAGAAGGCGCTGAACGGGACGGCCCCTTGAGTGGCCGAGCTGGTGGCGCCGGCTGAGGTTGCGCCGGTGACGGGCGCCGCTGTCGTGCCGCGGAAGAGTGCGTTGACCGGCGGGGCGAGGGTGTTGGCCGAAGGCGTGTAGGGCGCGGCGCTGGTGAACGCGTTTGAACCGGCGGAGGTAGAGCCGTTGGCGCTCGAAGAGGAGGTGGCTCCCGCTCCGGCCGTTCCGGCTGCGGAGTTGGTTCGAATGAAGAGATGACTGAGCTTGTCCGGGTCGAGTTGAAACTGCGGCTTGGCTTCAAGGATGACGTGATACTGATTCAGCTGCGTGTACATGGTGTTGATCTGGCGCTGGCCGAAGGCATCGTAGAGCGTGTTGTCGATGGTGGTGGGCGCGATGCCGAGGCGCGATGCGGTGGCGCGGTCGATGATCAAGTCTACGGCGAGACCCCCGAGCTGCTGATCGGTGGCGACGTCTTCGAGACCGGGGATCTGTTTGAGCCTGGTCACGAAGCGCGCAGTCCAGTCGTTCAGCTCATTCTGGTCCGGGTCTTCGAGGGTGTATTGGTATTGGGTGCGGCTTACGCGGTCGTCGACCGTGATGTTCTGCACCGGCTGCATGAAGAGCTGAATGCCCTGGACGTCCTTTAGTTTGGTCTGCAGGCGGCGAACTAAGTCGGAGGCGCTGAGGTCGCGCTGGTTGAGCGGCTTCAGGTTGATCGAGAGCCGCCCACTGTTGGTGGTGACGTTGGTGCCGTCGGCGCCGACGAAGGAGGAGAGGCTCTCGACCGCGGGGTCGGCGAGGATGACCTGCGCAAGCTCTTTCTGCTTCTCCGCCATCGACTTTGAGCCGATGGTCTGGGCTGCCTGCGAGATGCCCTGGATGACGCCGGTATCTTGCACCGGGAAGAAGCCCTTGGGGATGATGATGTAGAGGTAGACGGTGAGCAGAAGCGTGGCGAGCGCGATCAACAGGGTGATCGTCTGATAGCGGAGCACGACCTTCAGGGTGCGCGCGTAGAAGTCGATCATGGCTTCGAAGACGCGCTCGGATGACTTGTAGAAGCGCCCCTGCTGGTCTTTCGGATTGTGTTTGAGAATGCGCGAGGCCATCATGGGCGTAAGCGTGAGCGAGACTACGGCGGAGACGATGATGGTGACGGCGAGGGTGACGGCGAACTCACGGAAGAGCCGGCCTACGACGTCGCCCATGAAGAGCAGCGGGATCAGCACGGCGATCAGCGAGACAGTCAGCGAGAGGATGGTGAAGCCGATCTGCTCGGCGCCTTTGAGTGCTGCCTGCAACGGCGGCTCGCCCTCTTCGAGATAGCGCGATATGTTTTCGACCATGACGATGGCGTCGTCGACCACGAAGCCGGTCGAGATGGTCAGAGCCATCAGCGAGAGGTTGTCCAGGCTGTAGCCGAGCGCGTACATCGCGGCGAAGGTGCCGATGAGCGAGAGCGGAACGGCTACGCTGGGGATAATGGTGGCGTAGAGGTTACGCAGGAAGAGGAAGATCACCATGACGACGAGGCCGATGGTGAGCATCAGCTCAAATTCGACATCGGAGACCGAGGCCTGGATCGGTGTGGTGAGGTCGGTGAGCGTGGTCACTTGCACGCCCTTGGGGAGATTGGCCACAAGCTGGGGGAGCAGGGCTTTGATGCTTTTAACCACGCTGATCGTATTGCCGCCGGGCTGGCGCTGCACGTTGACGATGACGGCTGGAGTTTGATTCATCCATGCTGCCTGAGTGGTGTTCTCGACCCCATTGACGATATCGGCGACGTCGGTCAGCATGACGGGCGCGCCGTTGCGGTAGGCGACGACGACGCTGCGGTAGTCCTCGCTGGTGACCAGCTGATCGTTCGCGTCGATCTGGTAGTCCTGATGCGGGCCGTCGAAGTTGCCTTTGGCGGCGTTGACGCTGCTCTGCGAGACGGCGGTGCGCAGGTCTTCGAGATTGATGCCGTAGGAGGAGAGGGCGGTGGGGTTGGCCTGAATGCGGACGGCGGGCTTCTGTCCGCCGCTGATGCTGACCAGGCCGACGCCGCTCAGCTGCGAGATCTTGGGCGCGAGGCGGGTGTCGACGAGGTCTTCGACCTGCGAGAGCGGCGTGGTGTTGGACGTAACCGCGAGCGTCAGTACGGGCGCGTCGGCGGGGTTGGTCTTCGAGTAGATCGGCGGCGCGGGCAGGTTGGCGGGGAGGTAGCTCTGCGCGGCGTTGATGGCGGATTGCACCTCTTCTTCGGCGACGTCGATGTTGAGGCTCAGGTTGAACTGCAGCACGACGACCGAGACGCCGGCGGAGCTGGTGGAGGTCATCTGGCTGAGGCCCTGCAACTCGCCGCACTGGCGCTCAAGCGGCGCGGTGACGGTGGTTGCCATGACGTCCGGGCTCGAACCCGGATAGAAGGTGAGGATTTGAATAGTGGGGTAGTCGACCTGGGGTAGAGCCGAGACGGGAAGCTGCGTATAGCAGACGATGCCGACAAGCAGGATGGCCGCCATAAGCAGCGAGGTCGCTACCGGCCGGAGAATGAACGGGCGGGACGGACTCAAGGAGCGCTGCTCCCACTGGGGTTCGAGCGGACGGGGGACTTGGACACCGTCACCTTCGCCTTGTCCTGCAGGCGGTCGAAGCTGCTATTGGCGAGCACGTCGCCGGGATTGATGCCGGTGACCTCGGTGGTCTGGCCTTCGGTGACGCCGACCTGGATGCTGCGAAGCTGGGCAGTGTCATTCTGGATGACATAGACGAAGGCCTGGGTGCCGTTGTGCTGGACGGCCGAGGTGGGGATCAGGGTTGCGCCTTGGAGCGTATTGACCAGCAGGCGGGTGTTCACGAATTCGTTGGGGAAGAGCGCACCGTCTTTGTTGGGGTAGAGGGCGCGGGCCTTGACGGTGCCAGTGGTGGTGTCGATCTGGTTATCGAACGTCAGCAGGGTTCCGGTCGCGATCTGCTTCAAGGCGGTGCGATCAAACGCGTCGACGGGGAGGGCGGCCCGCTGGCGCAGCCGAGGCTGGATCTGGCTGAGATAGTCTTCGGCGATGGTGAAGATGACGGTGATCGGCTCGATCTGGGTGATCACGGCCAGGGGGGTGGTCCCCGCGGCTTGCTGGACGTTGCCGGGATCGACGAGCCGGAGGCCGATGCGCCCTGTAATGGGAGCGGTGATATGGGTGTAGCTGAGCTGGACCTGGTCGTACTGGACGGTGCCCTGATCGTTTTTGACGGTGCCCTGATCCTGCAGGACGATCTTTTCCTGGTCGTCGAGGGTCTGCCGGGGGATGGCGTTGCGCGACCAGGCGTCGCGGTAGCGGTTGAGGTCCATGGCGGCCTGGGCGAGGATGCCCTGGTCGCGTTCGAGCACGCCCTGGGCCTGGAGGAGGGTGGCCTGGTAGGGGCGGGGGTCGATGTCGATCAGCGGATCGCCTTTGCGGACCATCTGGCCTTCGCGGAAGTAGACGCGGGTCACGGCGCCGTTCGCCTGGCTGGTGATGGAGGCAGTGTAGACCGGGGTGACAGTGCCGATGGAGTTCAGATAGACGCCGATGTTGCCCTTCACGGCGGTAGCGACGGTAAGGCTGACTGCGCCTCCGGCTCCGCGCTTTGTCGCCGCGGCGGTCTTGGAGTCGTCATGACGGCGCAGGATGAAGAAGAAGACGACGGCGAAGATCAGCAGCAGGGCGATCCAGACCAGCACCCGCACCAGCTTGGAGCGGCGGGTCTCCGTGGGCGGGGCAGGCAGTTGATGGTCGGGCCCGATGGGCGGATGTTGATTCGGATCGGCTGGCAATACGTCTCCCTGGAGTCAGGATAGGGCCCGGCAGAATTTGGATGAAGGTCACGGACTACCTTCGACTAAGACGAGTCGGCCTACGGGAAAAGACGCAGGAGCCGGAATCGTATGACCGGGCGCAAACAGAGGCGCAGGCTTGACCGCTCGATGAAGGTCGGACTTTCGTTGCATGCCCCCTCCCCTCCCCTAAAGTATGTCAAATTCTTCGAAACAGGGGGGTTAGGTTTGGACCTTAGATTTCAAAGAGCGGCTTAAACGCGAAGATCCGGCGAGCGGGCCGGATCAGGCTTGCGAAGCAATCTACTGTTCTTATTATAGAGGGCGTGTCAAGGTTATAGAGGTGTGTCAAACCTACCGCCTTTCTGGTAGGAGTTGGCTGGGTTGAGAGCAGCGATCGAGGGGCCGGGATCAAGGGGCCGGGATCAAGAGACCGGGATCAAGGGACCGAAGAGAGGCCGGACCGGGATGAGGGCAGGAGCTAGCTACGTGGTACGATAAGTTGTCGGCAGGTTGCTCCGTGCGCGGTATTTTCGGGGCTGAGATCTGGAGCGAAGTTCTCCCTTTGAGGAGGATTTCTGGCACCGTTATGAGGTTTCCCCTCTCACGCTGGAGTCTCCGGAACCGTCTGCGACTCAAGATCTGCGACTCAGGATTGGAGCATTTGTCATGGCACAGAAGTGTGAACTTTGCGGCAAGGGTCCGCAGTTTGGCAATAACATCTCGCACGCTCACAACACGACCCGACGCCGCTGGAACGTCAATCTTCAGGCGGTGAAGGCGCAGGTGAATGGCGGCAGCAAGCGGATGCGGGTGTGCACGAGCTGCATCAAGACCGGGAAGATCGTTAAGGGCTAAGAGGCTTTGTCCTGCCGGACGGGCCCGCTACGCGCGGCGCGACCACTTCGTGGTGTGTATACCTTGTCTGGGCAGGATGATTTGCATGGGGCCTCCCGTTGGTCGGCATGAAACTTGATCCCGACTATCGGGAGGACCAGTATGCTTCCCTTGCCACCACAAGGTAAACGCGTCACGAAGTAACCGGCGTCCGCGCAGGGCGCCCTTCCGGCAGGACATCTTCTTTTCGGGGTTTATATTCCTAGTCCGAAGTCGACGTCATGCTCGTCTCCGGAGTGGGCGTAGAAGTCGTACGGGGTGCGGCGGTTGAACTTATAGCGCTGGCGGAGCTCGCGGCCGACGAAGAGGCCGAGGGCGACTGCGCCGAGACCGGCGGAGATCCAGCCTATGGTCTTCATCAGCGTAGACTCTTCGTCTTCGCCCTCAGCAAGACGGCGATCGGAAAAGTGGCTGCGCCCGGGGAAGGGGAGCAGGGCGGTCGCGTCGTTTTCCTCGGGTGCGGGGCTGATGCGGAACTTCATCCTTTGGATCATAGCGCAGGTTCGCACGAGCGAGGGCGGTAACTGTCGTTCGCGCGGCTGCTGCTTTCGTGCCATCGACTCATAGGACGCCGGGTTCAAGGGAAGGTTGCGGGAGATCGCCTGAGCCGGCTACCGGACGCGCGAGGGCGGCGAGATTGGAGTGAAGGCGATTAGGGCGAAGCGGGTGCGGCAGACGGATCGGTTGGATTGTGTTGGCGGAGGCGGAGTCCGCGGTCTGAGACAGGATGACGATTCCGGATGTGCCGGATGCGCAGCGGGGGCGGAGGAGCCAGGATGCGGCAGATTCTGATGGATTTCGTCTGAGAGCGGGGATTTAATCGCGCCGCACTTCTAGATCATCGGACGATGGCATTGCACAGAGATGAGGGAGCTGGAATCGATTGTGCATTGTGGCGGACTGCTGATCGTGCTGCTGCTGGGCTGATGGAAGACTCAGGGAATCTCTGATTAGGTGGGAGCAACTTCTTTTTTGAAGGGTGTAGGCGCTACGCTTTGGGAAAGAGGTAGAAAGGGTGTTGCATGTATGGGCCTGTGTGAAGCTCATCGGGATCCTTCGCTGCGCTCAGGATGACGGCAAGAACGCTAGGCTCGGGATGACGGGAAACCTGCAACAGCACTCAATATGATCTTTCTTAGCACCGATTGGTACCGCGTGTACTGATCTCAGAATAGGCAGCGGCTAACGGCAGCCGGAGCTGACTGGTTTGTTCTAGACTCAGGACACCTTGGGAGGGTTTAGCGTGAGAGGGAACTATCTACTGGCCGTTGCGGGGATGGGGCTGGCGGGGGTTTGTTCTCCGGTGCTGGGTCAGGCGGGAGGGGCGGCGGCGAGTCAGGGGTCGGCTGCTGTCGAGACGCAGATGATTGCGTATCGTGCCCTGGGCAAGATTGCGGAGAATCTTGCCGGCCGCGTGGCGATGGACCTGTGCAAGGGCGCGGTGTGCGCGGGCGACGGGAAGACGGCGGTGCTGCTGGCGGAGGCGAACAGCCTGGCGGAGCTGGCGAGCTACCGGTCGTTTGAGCAGGCGGTGGGGTCGCTGACGCAGCAGTATGCGGCACTCGAGCCGGGGGTTCATCCTCGCGGATTTGGGGATGTGACGCTGGGGGCGGGGAGTCTGATTGCGGCGATCCGGTCGAGTGCGACGTATACGAACCAGAACTTTCAGCCGACGGCGCAGTCGTTTGTGACGCTGCTGAGCGTGGATCTGCAGCATGCGGGGCTAGTGCTGCGGACGGCGGGGTCGCCGGGGGATCAGATCGCGGCACAGCAGTATGTGGAGAAGGAGCTCGGGGGCGTTTTTGCCGCGCAAAAGCAGGTGGACGCGAAGGCGCGAGCGGCGGTCGATGCGCAGTTCACGAGCTTTCTGGGGTCACTGGGGGCAGTGAGCGCGGATGGGACGGTACTGCTTTCGGCGATCAAAGGGCGGGCGCTGAGTGAGGCTTTGGGGCAGGAGTATGGAGTGCTGACGGTCTCGGTCGATGCGGCGGGAGGGGACACGAAGGTGACGCATTTCGGGCTGTACGAGATTCTGTTTCCGACGCCGGCGCCGGCGTATAACGGGGGGGCGGTGGTGTCGTTTACGCTGGCCGACCGGGCGGGGAACCTGCGGGATGGCGATGTGCTGGCGGGCATGTACCGGTTTACGAAGTTGAAGAGTCCATCGTTGCAGGGAGCCGACCGTGTGGTCGACCCGGCGAAGCCCACCTCGATGACGAGGAAGTAAGGGGGAGGAGGCCCTGGATGATGCGGATTAGGACCATGTGTTTGCTGCTCGGGAGCGGACTGCTTTTTTCGGAGATGGTGTGGGGGCAGGCTGCTCCGGCGCCGGGGAACCAGGATGGGGCGGCGAGTGGGGAGCCGATAACGACGCTGAAGGTGTCGACGCGCGTGGTAGCGGTGTCGGCGGTGGTGAAGACCAAGGGCGGCGCGCCGCAGGGCGGGATGACGAAGGACGATTTTGTGTTGAAGCAGGACGGCAAGGTGGAGCCGATCCGGTATTTTTCGCAAGGCTCGGAGCTGCCGCTGACCTTTGCGGTGATGGTGGATACGAGCGGGAGCCAGCGCACATTTATCTCGGACGA
This sequence comes from Edaphobacter sp., assembly GCA_965277545.1. GTDB lineage: Bacteria > Acidobacteriota > Terriglobia > Terriglobales > Acidobacteriaceae > Edaphobacter. The sequence continues at coordinate 1,129,160 of OZ255826.1, read as the reverse complement.
GACGGTGGCGAGCGATGTGTTCTTCGATACGATGCTGGAGGCGAAGGACGATCGCGCGATGCTGGTGCAGTTCGATGCCGGGGTGGTGCAGCTGCAGGGAATGACGCACTCGGCGAATGCGCTGCATCTGGCGCTGTCGCGGATGGGCTCGCGCGCGGCGGCTCCGGCGGGAACGCTGCTGTACGACGCGATCTATGCCGTCGCCAAAGGCCCGATGGCGAACGAGACGGGGCGGAAGGCGATGGTGATTCTGACCGATGGGGGCGATAACGGGAGTCGCAGGACGCTGGCGGAGGCGGTGGAGGCGGCGCAGCGGGCGGATGTGCAGATCTACGCGGTGGTGTACAGCGCGTGGAACGATCTGAGCGGTGTAAGCGGAGGGCATACGGCGGCCGAAGATGCGGGGCGCAGGGTCTTGGAGAAGATGTCGCAGGATACCGGCGGGCGCGTGTTTACGGTGTCGCGGACGATGAGCCTGCGCGAGATCTTCGGGGCGGTGGGAGAGGATCTCCGGCTGGAATATGAGCTTGGCTACACGCCGCCGCCCGACACCAGGCCGAACAGCTATCACAAGCTGGAGCTGAAGGCGAAGGACAAGAAGCTGATGGTGCAGGCGCGGGATGGGTTTTTCGCGCAGCCGTGATAGGCCGGCCGCGACACTGGAGCGCTTCCGGGAGTGCGTTAGGGGAGAAAGAACAGCAGATCCCCTGCGGGGAGGCCAATCAGAAACGCAAGGGAAACTGCGCAAGTGCGCACTGATGGAATGCCCCCCCAAACGAGGAAGCCAGTGGGAACGATGGCAGGATGATCCGCAAAAGCCTGCGCTCCCGCGCTGTCGTGTCAGTGTGCGGCGCTGTTGTCCGCGACTTCGGCGCCCAGTTCGAGGCCGAAGCGCGACAGCTCGCGCTTCTGCAGGTGGTAGTCGATGAAGAAGCCGATTCCGATGGCGAGCGGGATCAGGCCGATGGCCGCGCCCGTCAGGACATCGCGCTCGCGCAGCACGATGCTCAACGCGACAAAGAAGAGCGACAGTCCCACGCCCGTCGCCACCAGCACGATGCCAATGCGCCGCGCAGTGCCAAGGCTGCGGAGCGGGTCCTTGATGCGCTTCTCCTGGTTCAAGGTTCCAAACAGCCTTTCGATATCGCTGATCGGCAGGCCGCGCGCGATCAGCGCGATGCGCTCCTGCGCCTTCAGTCCACGCTGATGAGCCCGTGACCAGAAATCGCCGATAATGGCAACGATGCCGACCAGACAGCCGGCAACCGGGACAACAAACGGACTGTTCATAAAATCCATAACCTGCCTCCTCTTTCCTGCCCGCGTTAGACCGGAGCGTGGTGGCAAAGTTTCACTGGCCTGTATGAAACTTTGGGCGCACTCTATGGTCTAACCTCGCTTGGCCGCCGATCTCAGCTTCGAGCAGTTGGTGTGCGAGCACCAGGACATGGTGTTTCGCGCCCTGCTGCGGCTGACCGGGAGCCGCGAGCATGTCGATGATCTCGCCCAGGATGTCTTTCTTCGCCTCTATCGTGCGCTGCCGAGCTTTCGCGGCGAATCCCTGATCACCACCTATCTTTATCGCATTACGGTGAACGTAGCGCAGGACGAGTGGAAGCGGCGGCGTCGGGATGTTCGCTCTCATGTCTCGCTCTCCGACGAAGTTTCGCGCTGGGAAGACCGGCTCGAGCATCCCGGGCGAAACGCCGAGCAGCAGCTGGAGGAGCGCGAGTTCCAGCACGCGGTCGAAGCGCAGCTCCAACGGCTGAGTGCGGTTGAGCGCACCATTCTCGTCCTCTATCATCAGGAGGAGCGCACGTACGAGCAGATTGCGCACATCCTGACTCTGCCGATCGGAACGGTGCGGACGCATCTGCATCGCGGGCGGAAGAAGCTGCGGGAAGCCGTCGAGCAGCATCGAAATGAGAATCGAAGGATGGAAAGGAGAGCATCATGCACACCAACCCTCTAGACGGCGAATCCGGGCCGGCGCCGGTCGACGACCCGCGCGCGCTTGACGAGCGCCTGATTGGCGCGCTCGAAGCTGCGCCCCGGTGTCAAGCTCCTGCCGACTTCGCGGGTCGCGTCCTCGGCCGCCTGCCTCGACGTGTTCCCGTCACCATTCCCGCGAGCCGCTTCATTCCAGCTACCGAGTACGGCCGCACGGCTATCCTGATCGGCCTCATTGTTCTGCTGATTTCGATGCTTGATCTGGCCGCGCATACGTCGAACGCTTTTACCTTTCGACTCGCGCTGGAATGGACGCTCCTTGCCCAGTTCGTTGCTCTCACCGTCTGGTTCAGCACGTCTCGCCGCGGCGCAGATTAGCCTTCCGGCGTCCGTATTGCTCTGCCGGTTGAGATGGCGCCCGGCGCAAGATGCCATAGGGGTTCGTCGCACATCGGCGGCGGTTCCGATACACTCGGCAGCAGGCGTAGTGTGCCGGCGAAACGAGCATTCTCTCTGATGAAGAAACGACGAATGGTATGGGCCGGCGCGGGCATCGCTGGCGTAGTGCTGCTGGGACTGAGTCCTGTGACAGGTGCTGCGGCGGTCGGCCCGGCTGCTTTGGACACAGCTTCGAGCGGCTCCGCGGCTGAGATTTCGCTGCTCGATACGATGCAGGCTGAGCTGCGGCGTGCGATGGATTCGCTGGGGACGGCGGCGGCGAGTCCGGGTGCGGCTTCCGGCGCGAAAGATCCCGATCATGGATCGATGGAGGCGAGCCAGGCGCCGAAACCCTACTTTCTCAGCTATGCGGTGTCGGACTCGGACGGCTTTTCGATGACGGCGCAGTTTGGGGCGATCGCCGGCAGTCGCGAGAGCCGCCGCCGATCGGCCGACGTGCAGGTTCGGCTGGGCGCACCGGCCGAGGACAACACGCATGGCGATCATCGCAACAGCGCGATCACCAGCATTGCGCTTCCGTTGAACAACGATACGGCGGCGATCGAGCGAGGGCTGTGGTATGCGACCAATCGCGGCTACGGCAAGGCGCTGGACGCGTATCTGAAGGTGAAGACCGACCAGCAGGTTCGCGCGAAGGAGGAGGATGGGTCGGCCGATTTTTCGAGCGAGCCGCCGGTTACCGCGGTGCTGCCGGGTCCGCCTCCGCTGGTGGTCGACCAGGCGGCGTGGCAGGGGCGGCTGCGCGAGCTATCGGGGCTGTTCAAGCAGTATCCCGATGTGTTCTTCAACAATGTTGCGCTCGAGGCTTCAACCGAGACCGACTATTTCGTCTCGTCCGAGGGGGCGCGGGTGGCTACGCCAAATCACGTGGCGCGGCTGGTGATCGTGGCCCGGACGCGCGCGGCGGACGGCATGGATCTGTTCCGCGCGGAGACCTTTGAAGCGGACGAGGCCTCGCGCCTGCCGGACCAGAAAACCCTAATGGAGAAGACGGCCGCGATGGCGAAAGATCTTGAGGCGCTGCGGGAAGCTCCTGTCACCGAGCCCTTTGAAGGCCCTGCGATTCTGAGCGGGCGGGCGTCGGCGGTGTTCTTTCACGAGGTGCTGGGGCATCGGCTGGAGGGGCAGCGGCAGCGCGGCGATGAGGAGGGTCAGACGTTTACCAAGCTGCTGGGCAAGCCGATCCTGCCGAGTTTTCTGAGCGTGTCGGATGATCCTACGCTGACGGAATTTCATGGGACTTCGCTGAGCGGCCACTACAGCTACGACGACGAAGGGCAGCCGGCGCGCCGCGTCGATTTGATCAAGGACGGCGTGCTCGACACGTTCCTGATGTCGCGGCTTCCGATTGCGAGCTTTTCGAGCTCGAACGGCCATGGCCGCGCCGAGGTGGGGCACATGCCGACGGGGCGACAGGGCAACCTGATCGTGACCTCCTCGAAGACAGTCAGCGAGGCCGAGCTGCGCGAGATGCTGAAGGCCGAAGCGAAGAAGCAGGGCAGGGCGTATGGGCTGTACTTCGAAGATATCTCGTCCGGCTTCGCGGTGACGACGCGGCGTTCTCCGCAGGCGTTCCAGGTGATTCCGCTGGTGGTGTACCGCGTGTTTGTGGATGGGCGGCCGGACGAGCTGGTGCGGGGAGTGAGCATCGTCGGCACCCCGCAGGCGGCGCTTACGCGGATTCTTGCGACGGGGAATAAGCAGGAGGTGTTCAACGGCATCTGCGGGGCGGAGTCGGGCAGCATTCCGGTCAGCGCGGTGGCTCCGGCGATGCTGGTCAGCGAGATCGAGACGCAGCGGCAGGCGCAGGGCACGGCGCGGCCTCCGATTCTTCCTCCGCCTCCTCCGCAGGCATCGCTGCCGGGAGGCGGAAGCGAATGAGAATCGACGCGAGTCACTCCCTGATGCAACGCAAGAGATTCGCCGTTGTTTGCGCGGCTGCGCTGTTTGTTCTTTGCGCGGTTACAAATGTTCTCGCGGCGGAGGCGCCGGCTCACACCGCCGCCTCTGATCCGCTGCTGCAGGCGATGCAGACGGAGCTCGACCGGGAGAAAGATTTGCTCGCGCTGCCTGGGCTGGCACGGCCCTACTTCATCGAGTACACGCTGGACGACATTGCCAGCTATGAGGCGGTGGCGAGTTACGGCGCGCTGACCCGCGAGGAGGCCAGTCACCAGCGCGTGATTCGAGTCAGCGTGCGGGTGGGCGACTATACGCTCGACAGCAGCAGCAGCCGGGGGGATGGCGTGGTCAGTCTGGCGCCGGCGGAGGACAATTCGGATGCGCTCCGCTATGCGCTGTGGACGGCCACCGATGCGGCGTACAAGAATGCGCTCAGCTCGTATGCGGCAAAGCAGGCGGCGTTGAAGCAGTTCCAGTCCAGCCAGGTACAGCATGACTTTGCGCAGGTGAAGCCGGTCGTAGAGATCTCGCCGATGGCTACGCTGGAGCTCGACCGCGATGAATGGAAGCGGCGCATCGTCGAGGCGAGCGAGCTGTACGCGTCGGACCCGCAGGTGAAGCCGTTTGCCGAGCATGTCGAATATTCGATTGCCAACCTTCGCGCGGTGGCGGTGAATCGCTATCTGGTGAATACGGAGGGCACCGCGGTGCGGCAGGGATACAGCGGCTACAACACGGCCGTCAGCGTAGGCGGCCAGGCGCCGGACGGGATGCGGCTTGCGCGCGACAACGGACCGGTGACGGTCAGTGCGAAAGAACTCGAGAGCGCTTCGGCCTTTCGTAAACGGATGATCGACGATCTGAAGAGCCTGGAGGAGCTGCGCAATGCGCCGGTGATTTCGGCGGACGATTATCACGGTCCCGTGCTGTTTAGCGGAGACGCGGCCGCGGATGTCTTCGACCACCTGCTGGTTCCGAACGTCGAGGCGGACCGGCCCGACATGGGCACGACGGCGCGGACGACGGGCACGTACTCGTCGAGCCTGAAGTCGCGCGTGCTTCCGGATTTTTTGAGCGTTACCGACGATCCACTTGAGACGAAGTTCGCGGGCAGGGGGCTGTCGGGCGCGTACAGCATCGATGATGAAGGCGTGCCTGCGCAGAAGGTGGAGATTATCGTCGACGGCAAGCTGGAAAGCTTCCTGATCGGCCGCGAGCCGGTGAAGGACTTCACCTCCTCGAACGGGCACGGGCGGGCCGCTCCGGCGCAGGCTGCCCATGCGCGGTCGGGCGTGATTTTGATCAAGTCGTCGCATCCACTTTCAAAAGACGACCTGAACAAACGCCTGCTGGCGATGGCGAAGGAGCAGGGGCACGACGTCTATGCCGTCGAGACGCTTGGGGGCGGTGAGCTGACGCCGCGGCTGCTGTATCGCGTGCATGCAGACGGCACCCGGCAGCTGGTGCGGGGCGCCGCATTTGATGAGCTGGACAACCGAAGTCTGCGCTCGGACATTGTCGCCGCAGGCAACGACTTCTACATTGCGAACTCGCTGGGCGCGATCCCGCAGACCACGATCGCGCCGAGCCTGCTCTTTGATGACATCGGGGTGAAGCGGGCGACCGAGGAGCAGCAGAAGCTGCCGTATTACCCGCCGCCACCGTTGACGGGCAAGTGAGGCGGGCATTCGTCCCTCGCGGCGTTCAAGACGGGTGTGTTCGCGTAGCTTGGGGATGACTTCGCGACAATGACTTTTCGACGGGAGGGCTCGGAAGTGCACTGGCGCGAGCATCCAATCATCGAGAGGGAGTTAGGATGAAGGGTCGATCTCAGGCCGCGCTGGTGCCGGTCAGCTCGAAGGCTGGGGGGTTGCTTGCTGTGCTGATGATGGCTGGACCTGCCGCAGTGGCGCAGAAGGCGGTTGCGGTGGGGGCGCTGCAGCCGTTAGCGGCGGGTGTGACGCTGCCGGTGCGGCTGGATCATTCGCTTGCGGCAGGCAAGGCGAAGGTGGGCTCGAAGGTGGCGGCCACGACGACACAGCGCGTTCCGGTAGCGCCTCATCTGTATCTTCATCACGGGGTCAAACTGTACGGCGAGGTCGTAACCTCGATTCATGGAGACGGGACGGCCGCGCATCCATCGGTTTTGGGCATTCGATTTACAACGATGCAATACAAGCATCAGAGTGTGCCGCTGTTGACGAAGGCGATTGCGATCGCGAACTTCGTGCAGGTGGGCGAGACCGCGCTGCCGACCAATGGAGGCTCGGACCGGGGGAACAACAGCCCGGCGAGCTGGACCACGGCACAGGTTGGCGGTGACCTTCTCGATCGCTCGGGCTGGATCGGTGAGCTTGTGGATGGCTCGCTCGAGAAGGTCGGCTCGGCGGACTACTTTGGCGTTTATACGCTGCCGCGGCCGGGCGCGGATGGAGGCGGGATGCCGTTTCCGCGCGCGCTGGGTGTGTTTTCCGCGAGTGCGTCGGGACTGTATGGCATGGAGGAAGGAACGACGCTGAGTTCGGCCGGGGGGACGATTACGCTGCGGCGGCCCGCAGGCAAGCTTCTGCTGCGTTTGGGAGACAACCTGCTGCTGGAGGTGGTGGGTGCGGGGCAAGGGATCTCACAGGGACGTGGGTCGGGCTCCACGCACTGAGCAGGGTGTGGCGAGGCGCGTTCCTGGTCTGAGGGATGGGAAGTGCAACAGCAGATCCCCTTCGGGGATGACAACAAAAAGGGCAAGGGCAACAGCAAACGCAACAGCAAGGACAACAGCAACAGCAACAGCAAACGCAACAGCAAGGAAACAGCAACAGCAACAGCAAAAGCAATGGCAAAAGCAATAGCAACGGCATCGGCAACGCAAGGGCGGAGGACTGCGTAACAGGGAATCCGGTGCGGGGATGGGCGTCTAGTCGAGCCGGGTGAGATAGGGTTTCGCGGCGGGGTCTTTGGGGTGGATGCTGTCGGCTACCTCGCTGGCGTGGGTGCGGTCCGGCTGCCGGGGATTGATTCTGACCCAGTGGCCTGTGGGTCCGGGGAATTCAATGACCTTGGCGGTCGTGTATTGCCGGATGAGCTGCTGCTTGAGTTTGACGGCGTCGGACTCTTTGGCGAAGGCGCCGACCTGCACACACCATCGTCCGCCGGGGTTTGCAGTGGACCGCGCCGCGTTGGCCTGCGGTGGAGGAGCAAAGGCCTCGACTCTGACCCTGGCCACGCCTGCGCGGTAGACTCCGGTGGCTTTGGCCGCGGCGAGGGAGAGATCAATGATCCGGCCGCGCACGAAGGGGCCACGATCGGTGATCTTCACGACGACGGATTCATTGTTGGTGAGATTGGTCACGCGCACGGTGGAACCGAGCGGAAGCGTGAGGTGCGCCGCGGTCATCGCGTTCTCGTTGTAGACGGTGCCGTCGGCGCCCTTGCGTCCGGCGTAGGGCGGCCCGTACCAGCTTGCGAAGCCGACCTCGGTAGAGATGGGTTTGCCCAGATTTCCGGGCAGGGGCGCGGGCTCAAGCGGCTCAGCTGCGTCCTCGTTCGCTGGGCGCTGGTCTGGTTTCGTGGCGTGATGCAAAGTGCGGTTCGATGCATGGTTGGGGGCCTGACTGGAGGCTGGGGGCGGCGGCGGCCGGTACGCCCGCGTCGTCTCGCGATGGCAGCCGGCAATCGTCAGCGCGCATGCCGACAGGACTGCGGCCGAGGCAATCCGCGTAGCAGTCACGGCGTCGCCGGGGGCGGAGGAGGAGGGGGCGCGGATCGTTTGCGGGCGTGGTCGTCAAGTCGCTGGGCGAGCCGGTGCAGCTCCGCCGAGGCGGCACGCAGCGCCTCTGAGCCATTGCGTCTCAGGTCGGGAACCACCTCGTCGTTGATGTACTGCACGGCTTTCTTCAGGTCGGCTTCCAGATGCTCGGCGGCATCCCGCAGCTGCTGCTCCCATGGCCTCTTCGGCTGCTCCGTGGACATACGCGCACCTCGCCTTTGTCATTAGATGACGCGAGAAAGCAAGGGGTCAACGCTCATCCTCTGCGATTGCGGTTATGTTCCTGCGTGGTAACGGTCACGGGAAGACATGCTGCCTCCACACGTATGAGACTTGCGGCGCGCCGGGTGTGTCCGTTATACCTAGACGTACGCCTGCCATGGCAGCGATCCGTTTAAGTGATCACGAGGCCGGTCTCCGAGACCCTGCTTCTGCCCCTCTCCCGCGTGGGACAACCGGAGTTCAAGGGAGTTCGATTGACGACCGCCCCAGCTTTCTCTGCTCGAGGCACACATCGCTGGATCGGCGCTCACCTGCTTGTGCTGCTGGCTGCCTTGTCTGTGAACGAGCCGTTGGCCAACGCACAGACGCGGAGCGAAGCTGCACAGTTTTCGGCAATCGCGCTTGACCTGCCCGACGCGCCTGGCTTTTCTTCAAGACGCGAAGACATGCGGGGAACGGAGGAGGCTGCGGCCTCGAGCAGTTTGGCGGCAGAGCCGGAGGACGGTGTCGGCGAAGGCGCGGACGGTCCCACGGTACCTCCGACAAAGCGTCATCGCCGCATCGCGACGTTGAGCGATATGACGATTCAACCGGGGCAGCTTTCTGAGCCGCTTACCCGGCACCGCACGGTTGTGCTCGGACTGACGCAATCGTTCACGCTGTTTTCCGGCTTCGGCTGGCTCGCCTCGGCCGGCTACACGCAGCTGGTGAATGGAAGTCCGAACTATGGCGTCGACAGCGGCGCGTTCGGGCAGAGGCTGGGCGCGGCCGCGCTTCGGAACACGAGCCAGAACATCCTCGGCAATGCGGTGCTTGCGCCTCTGTTGCACCAGGATCCTCGATACTACAAGCTGGGCCGCAAGAGCGGCGTGATTCACCGCACAGCCTATGCGGTCACGCGCGTGCTGATCACGAAGAACGACAGCGGCGATGAGCGTCCGAACTTCTCCCTTCTGGGAGGGCATCTGGCCGGAGCGGCGCTGACCAATACGTATTATCCGGAGCACAATCAAGGCTGGTCGCAGACGGGAAAGACGTTCGGTAATGCGTTGGGAGGAGCTGCGGTCGGATACCTGGTGACCGAGTTCCTCGACGATGGGCTCAGGATTGCTCACCTGCAGCGGCTCGAGTAAGGCGGATCTCAGGGGCCATGAACGTCCTCCCGCAGCTTCTCTCGTGGCGTTTCCTGGTGGTCATTCTGCTGGTATCGGTGGCGTGTGCGCGCGGTCAGCAGGCCGCACAGGTGCTCGCGATGCAGGACCAGACTCGCGCGCAACCGGTCGCGGCCGGGTCATCCTCTGAGTCCTTGCCGGACTCTCCCGGCGCTGTGAGTGCTGAGCAACAGGACGTGGTTGCGGTGGCGGAGGCTTCTCTCCGCGCGTCCGGCAGAGAGGTGAAGACCTGCGACCTGCTTACTTCCGTCAAGATCATTCACGTTGATCCGAATCGCTTCAATCCGGTGCACAAGCGCTGTGCCGAGATCGTCACGCCCTACCAGCGATTCCTGCATACCGACTTCATTCTTCCGCTGACGTGGCAGCAGAAGGGCTATACGGCCCTGCACAACCTGGCCGATCCGGCCAACTTTGCGACCATCGCCGGGATCTCCGCGATCACGATCGCCTCGAACTCGCATACCGCCTACGGACCGGGATTCGAGGGCTTTGGCCAGATTGCCGGACTCAGTCTACTGCAGGATGCCACGGGCCAGTTCTTCGGGGTGTTCGCGATTCCCAGCCTGATCCATCAGGATCCCCGCTACTTCCGCAGGCCGGAAGACCCTCTCGGACGGCGCATCCTCTACTGCATCTCGCGCACGGCGATCTCGCGCAACGACAACGGCAACGCCATGCCCAACTACGCTACCTTCGGCACGTATGTCATTACCGCCGAGCTTGCGAATCTCTACCTTCCAGGCATCCAGCCCAACGGCGAAGCGACGGCCGTCCGCATCGCGACCGGACTCGCGACCGACCCCGTCAACAATCTCATCAACGAGTTCCTGCCCGACGTCGCCAAACGGATTCACGTCCGCGTCATCTTTGTTCAGACTTTGCTGAATAACATCTCCGGCAACGCAGGCGGCGTCGGGCTGCAGTAGCTGCTGGGAGCGGCTGCAGTGCGGTCCGGGCAAGAACTTACCGTCCAGCCGCCGCACGTACCGTTCAATGCAGAATCTCGCCGTTCGCTCCAAGAGGCTTCAAATTGCCTCAGTCCTCTCGTACCCTTGGAGGTGGCTGCAAGGTTGCATCTTCTTCGAAAGAAGAAGGATAGCTTGAATCAAGATGCACACTTCCGCTCGATCGCGCATCCCATTACGGTGGATGCAGGGCGAGCCGGCAGAATTAGGCACGACACCGGCGCGAGATGCCGATACGCAAACTGTCCGGTACGCAAACTAGAGGCAAGACGCCTCACTCAGGAGACCATTGAAATGCCAAAGGCAAAATTAGCCGAGAAAGCTCTCACCTATGGAGCTAGAGCAGGCTGGGTCGTATTCAATAAGTTGAACTCGTTCAGCCCGAACGCAAGCTTCACCCCGAAGTGGAGCGACAAGCCGCTGCTGAAGAGCTATCAAAAGGAGAAACCGCCTCTTGGCTGGCCGCGCACGACTGATTCTTTATGCCCGAAGTGCATTCCGGAGATTCGCCAGCAGATTGTCGACGGCAAGCTGCCGCATGAGATCCTGCTCAACGAAAAGGTCGGGGAGATCAAGGCGCAGATCATCGAGCGCAACGGCGAGATTCTGATGGTGAAGGACTGCCCGATCCATGGTCACTTCGAAGACCTGATGTCGATCGATACGGCATTCTTCAAGCATCTCGAAGAGGTCTTTCCGGGCCGCGACATACGCGCCCATAATGATGAGAAGCTGCACAATCACGGAACGTCGACCGTGACCCACGGACGCGGGTCGGTGCTGACGATCGATCTGACCAACCGCTGCAACATGATGTGCGATCCCTGCTTCATGGACGCCAACCAGGTCGGCTTCGTGCATGAGCTGACGTGGGACGAGATCAAGACCATGCTCGACAACGCGGTGACCATCAAGCCGCGCCGCCAGATGTCGGTGCAGTTCTCGGGCGGCGAGCCCACCCTCAGCCCCTACTTCCTCGACGCGGTATCGTATGCGCGCAAGGTTGGTTATACCTCCGTCCAGGCGGCGACGAATGGCATTGAATTTGCGAAGTCGAAGGAGTTCGCTAAGGCGGCTGCCGAGGCCGGGCTGCGCTATGCGTATCTGCAGTTCGACGGTATCGGCAACGCGGCGAACTCGCACCGCAAGGTCGGCAATGCGTTCGATGTGAAGCTGCAGGCGATCCACAATCTGCATGAAGCCGGCGTCGATATCGTTCCCGTGACGACCATCGTCAACGGCATCAACAATGAGCAGGTGGGCCGCATCATCGAGTTTGCGCTCGATAACCCGAAGAAGATCAACTTTCTTTCGTTCCAGCCGGTCAGCTTCACGGGACGCGATGAAGACATCTCGGATGAGCGCCGTCAGGCTCAGCGTTATACCCTCTCGCATCTCGCGCACGATGTGAAGAACCAGACCGGCCTCGGCGAGCCGACACGCGACTGGTTTCCGATCTCCTTTATGTCGACGTTCTCGGACTGGGCCGACCTCGTTCATGGGCCGGACCGCGACTGGGGCCAACTCTCCTGCGGCTGCCACCCGAACTGCGGCATCTCGATGGCGCTCATGATTGATAAGGAGACCAAGGAAGCTGTTCCGGTGACTGCGTTCATCAATGCAGACCGCTTGGCCAAGGACGTGGCCCGCATCAACGATGCTGCTCGCGGCAAGTGGCTTTCGATCATCGGCGTGACGCTTGCGCTGCTGCGGAACTACAAGCCCGAGGCTGCGCCGACCCACTTCAAGATCAAGGACCTGCTCGAGAAGTTTGACAAGAGCTTCGGCGCGACGGGCCGCAGCTATGGCAAGGTGACTGCTGACCGCACGATGGATGACATTAAGAAGCGCCGCGGCGACCGCTGGAACTTCCTGTTTATCGCCGGTATGTGGTTCCAGGACCTCTTCAACTACGACTTCCGCCGCACCGAGCAGTGCATTATTCCTTACGCTACTCAAGAAGGCGAGATCAGCTTCTGCGCCTACAACACCGGCGTCGGCTGGAGGAACATTATCGAGAAGATGCACATGACCTCGACGCTCACCAAGTGGTATGAGGAGCATGGACGTCATGAGATATTTGCCGGCGGCAAGAAGGTGGGTCTCGAAGCGGAGATGAAGTACGACCTTGTCCTCAACGAAGCCCACGTCAACGCCGCTGCCAACGACACCTTCGACAAGTCCGGCATCGCGAAGAACTCCCGCGAGGAGAAGATCCGCGCACGCGATGCGAAGATCAAGCAAGACGCTGAAAATGCCCGGATGGCCAAGCTCTACCGCAAGGAGATTCTGCAGGAGCCCGACGCTCCCGCAGGCTTCATCTCCCTCGGCGAGATCAAGCCCGCTGCACCGGTAGCGAAGGCTGAAGTTGAAGAGACTGTCTCCGGCGATTAAGCGTTGCATACAGCGGACACGCTCCGCGCGAAACCAAACACAGCAAGGCCGTCAGCAATGGCGGCCTTGTTGGCAGACATCGAATGGTCTCGCTCGAGGCTGCGGCAAGTATTCGTTAGCGCAGAAACATTTTGCGGATTTGGATCAAAGCTGCGACACACCCATTCAGAACCGCACCAACTCCACACCCAGCCGCTCGAAATGGTCTCGATTCAGCGTAGCGACTTGTAATCCATGCACGCGGGCCGTAGCAGCGATCAGGGCATCGGCTACGTTCGCAAGGTGGCCTTTCTTCTTCGTCGCGGCAATCAGCCGCCCACCCAACTCGGCTATTTCAACCGTTACAGGAAATATTCGGCCGGCAAACTCGCTGCGCAGACGGACCTCCAGCCACTCTTCCAGTCTGTCCCGTTTCTTACCGCGTTCCAGCATCTCGATCCCCGAATCGCAGCTCCTGGAATGCGATCACGCTTATCATGAATGATCGATCGTCCTGTTGTTTCCACCATCGCATCACGGCCGCATTCGGCTGGGCCTTCGAGGTCTGAGAGACCACGTCTGTATCCAACAGGTAGGTCAAAGATCAACCTTCCTGGCTTTCGATTTCAATCGTGGAAACTCTACATCCACGCCGTCCGACGGGGCGCACCGCAGCGCATCCCACAGGCGTTTTCCCGACGCCTCCCCTTTCCTCGGGACAATCGTCTTTGCGTAAATCTGTGTCCGCCGGGTCAACTCCTCTTCCGTCATCAGCACGAAGCGCCGCTTACGCCGCTCCACCAGCTGTGGACCTTCCTTTTCGGCGCGATCCAGAACTGCGCTGAACTTCGCCTTCGCCTCCGCTACAGCCCAACTCGCCATCGGACACCTCTGTGATGACTATTCTAGTCAGGATGACCTGTATAGTCATTTACTGGCCGTACCACGTTCCAGCTTTCGCTTTGCACGGCGAGCGCGGCACTTCATCGCAGGTGTTCCGGTTCGCAGAAATTCTCCGATCATCTCCTCGGCCTGGTCGCGTAGGCTGGGCTCCAGCAGTGCGAGCAAACCCAGCCCCTCCACCGCGGAACAGCGCACGACGTTACTTGGATCGTCCGCGAGCAGCAGCATGGTCCGCGCGGCTCGCAGCCGCTGCATCCGGGTGCACGCGACCCTTGGCACCACCACTCCGAGATGCCACCTGGTCCGCGACTCCTCGAGGGGCAAGCTCTCGAGCAGGCCGGCGAGCTCGTCCGCGTGCGGCTGGAGCGGTCTGGCGTCTCGCTCGGTCATGCGGCGGGCCACATCCGCCGTCCGCTTCCGCACCTCGACCTCTTCTCCGAACAACTCGTGGATCAGTTGCCGAACTGCTGCCTTCGATTCGCTCACCTCTTCGGCGATCGCGCGCGCCACTGCCAAGCCCCAGCGAGGAACCCGCAGCCGTTGGCCAAGAGAGGTCATGCGGCGAAGTATAGAGGACGGTCTCGCGGCCCTTGTTCTTTGAGATCGCGCCAAGAGGAGCGCGAGACGAAGAGGCAGCGATTCAGTAGCGGAGCTGGCCGATGTAGGCGGTGTAGGGAGCGAGGGTGAGGGAGTCGAGGTGCAATGTGCCCATGCCGTTGTCGGAGCGGAGCACGGTGCGCAGGAAGGTGCCGCGCAGGTGCAGCCGGGCTAGGTCTGCTTTGAGTGAGAGCGTGACAGGCTGGGCGTTGAGGTTGCACAAGACGACCAGAGGCAGTGTGAGTGGGGTGATGTGCTGCGGTTTGCGAATCCAGACGAGGACGTTCTTATCGTCCTGATTGAGGGTGATGCTGGCGCCGGAGGCGATTGCTGCGTTGTCGTGGTGCAAGGCAGTGAGTTGGCGATACCAGTTGAGAAGCGAGTTGGGATCAGATGCTTCGAGCGCGACGTTGGGACGGCTGGGGGGTGGGGTGCTGAGCATGGTCTCGGGTGAGGGTCTGCCTTTCGCGTCTGCGGCGATCGGGGCGGTCCAGGCGATGACAGGGTCGGGCTCGGGCGAGGGAACGCCTAGCTCCTGGCCGTAGTAGAGGAGCGGTTCGGCATGGGCGGCGAGCAGGATCGTCGCGAGCACCTTGGCGATGGCGACGTCGTGCCGGCCGTCGGCGTAGCGGGTGAAGCTGCGCTGTAATCCTGTTCGGTCGGTTGCGAGCAACGGGAGGCTGCGGCCGGCGTCGAAGGTGTCCTGCATGACCCCGAGAACGGGGCGGATGGTCGAGGCGGAGAGTTTGTCTTCGCCGGCGAACGCAGCGTTCAAAACAAGCTGCGCACTTTGGGTGTTGGGGGCCTTGTAGGTGCGCTGACGTGGATCGGACGGGAGGCTCGGGTCGGCGTCCGCGATCAGGATGCGCTGCCCGAGATAGGAGTTGTCAACGTTGCGGAGGGCTGTAGCCTGGGCGTGGGCGGTGTCTCCGGAGCCAATCAGGTGGAAACCGGCGATGCCGCGGTTCAGCCAGAAGCGGGCGACGTTCGCGAGGTCGGCGGTCGGGATCGCGGGATCGAGGTCGAGCAGGACGCGGAGATTGCGGCGGCTGGCTTCGCGGAGGAGGTCGTCGAAATCTTCGAAGGTGCCGAGGGTGGGATTGATGCCGGTGGCGTGGGCGGGGTCGGGCTGGATGGGAGTGAGGAGGATGGCGTCGACGCCGAGGGTGTGGAGATAGTCGAGGCGCTGGATGAGGGCGTGCAGCGGGGCTTCCGTGCTGGAGGGCCTGAAGCGGGCGGGGTCGACCTGGTAGAGGATGGCGTGCTTCCACCAGAGATCGGAGGTGATGCCGGAACCGGCCCAACCGGGGCGCGCGAGGGTCTGGCTGATGGCAGGCGCCGCCATAGCGCAGGCGAAGCAGACGAGGGCGAGAGGCCGGCGAGTCAAAAGAGATGGGGTCATCGCGCTGTTTGATGTTACGTGAGAAGCAAGCAAAGCTGAATCGGCTTGTTTGGTCAGTTCGACAAGGGAGCGGTTCGGCTTGTGAATGCCCAACTCGAGCGATTTCTTGGGAATGAGCTTAGATGGGAAACAGCAGATCCCCTTCGGGGATGACAACAAGAAAGCAAATGCGAACAACTAAATCGCCGACAGGTGGTATCGATGCTCGCTTAGTGCGGGGGTGGGGCGGTGGAGGGTGGAACGGGTTTGCCGTTGGCGGTGATGGGTTCCATGAGTTCGACGCGGGTGCCGTCGGGGTCGAAGAGGTTGAGCTGGCGCTTGCCGTTGACTCCGGTGTGCGGAGCGAGAGGCTTGTCGTAGGTGCTGAAGGCGGGGCGGCCTTTGAGGGTGGTGATTGCCTGGGCGAGGTTTGGGACGCGGAGGGAGACATGCTCGCTGCCGCCGCGCTTGCCGGGAGGCGGGAGGTTGCGGTAGAGCATGAACTCGACGTAGTCGTCTCCATCGGGAACGCGCAGGTCGATCCAGCTTAGCTCGGCGCTTCCCGAGCTGCCGCGCCAGAACTCCTCGAAGCCGAGGATGTCGTGATAAAAGGCGATCGACTTCTGGCTGTTGCCGACGAGGAAGCCGAGATGATAGATGGCGTTTGAGATGCGGGTGGCGGGGAGGAACTTGCCGGCGTTCTGCGCTTCCATGCCGCCGGGTTGAGGCTCGACGAACTTGACCAGGGTGCCGTCGGGATCTTTGATCTCGAAGTTGAGGTCGCCGGTTCGGCCCTTGGCAACTTTGCCGGGAACTGAAAGGCCGCGGGAGGCCAGGTACAGGCGCATGTGCTCGGCGTTCGAAACCGTGAAGGCGATATGGCTGAGATGGCCGGAGCCTGCGGGCGGCTGTTGGTGGAAGAGCTCGATGTGCTGATGGTCGTTGATCTTGATGAAGGCGATGCCGATGGCGCCGTCGGGATTCCTGAGGTCGTAGGGTTCGGCGTAGCCGAGGAGGTCTTCCCAGAAGGCGCGGGCTTTGGGGAGGTCCGAGACGAAGAAGGCTGCGTGGGAGATGCCGAGGATTTTGGGGCGTTGGACGGTGGTCTGGGCGAACAGCGTGCAGCTCGTGAGAAGAATGAATAGGGTGGTCAGCTTTTTACTCATGTTGCTCACGATCCTGACTTGGCCTTTCGTTTGAGTGTCGCATGGGGTGCTGCTCTCGCTCCCGTGCAGGAGGGACAAGAGTAGAATGCGGGGCCTCTCGGCTGTGCTGCTCATGATGGGGCTGTGAGCAGCATGGGTCGAGATGACGTTTGTCGTTGTTTATTGAGGAAGGACGGGCGACGGGGCTGGGTTTTGTCCCGGTTCGATCTCGCTCAGCGCACAAAGACAGGCAGATCGAAGAAAACAGCAGATCCCCTTCGGGGATGACAGCAAGAAAGGCAAGTGCAACGGCGAAGGTTAACTACAACGGCAAGCGTCGTGACAGCGACATCACGAAAGCAATGACTAGAGCAAACGTGGAAGCGTGCCCCTTTATGCGGGGGTTAGTCGATGTCGAAGCTGACGCCCTGGGCGAGGGGGA
Organism: Edaphobacter sp.; assembly: GCA_965277545.1. Taxonomy (GTDB): domain Bacteria; phylum Acidobacteriota; class Terriglobia; order Terriglobales; family Acidobacteriaceae; genus Edaphobacter. Next base: position 1,111,883 of record OZ255826.1, on the reverse strand, counting down.
GTTCGGCTCCGTAGTTGATGGTGTTGGTGGCGCGGCGCATGTATTGCTTCCAGGCGTCGGAGCCGGATTCGCGGCCGCCGCCGGTCTCTTTTTCGCCGCCGAAGGCTCCGCCGATCTCGGCGCCGGAGGTGCCGATGTTGACGTTGGCGATGCCGCAGTCCGAGCCCGTGGCGGAGAGGAAGAGCTCGGCCTCGCGGAGATTCATGGTGAAGATGGAGGAGGAGAGGCCCTGGGGGACTTCGTTGTGCAGGCGCAGGGCGTCGCACATATCCGTGTACTTCATGACGTAGAGGATGGGTGCGAAGGTCTCGTGCTTGACGATGTCGGTCTGAGCGGCGATCTCGACGAGGGCGGGGCGGACATAGAAGGCATCCGGGAACGCTTCGGGCTGTGTGTTGGCGCCGCCGCTGCCAGTATTGTTGACGCGGTCGCCTCCGGTGATGATGGCTCCGTCTTTGCGGGCCTGGTCGAGGGCGGCCTGCATGGCGTCGAAGGAGCGCTGGTCGATGAGCGGACCGACCAGGGTGCCGGATTCGCGGGGGTCGCCGATGACGACCGAGGCGTATACCTTTTTAAGCTTCGGGATGAGCCGATCGTAGATGTCCTCGTGGACGATGAGGCGGCGGAGGGTGGTGCAGCGCTGGCCGGCGGTGCCCATGGCGGAGAAGGCGATGGCGCGGAGGGTGAGGTTGAGGTCGGCGGTGGGGGCGACGATGGCGGCGTTGTTGCCTCCGAGCTCGAGGATGGCGCGGGCGAAGCGGGCGGCGAGTTTGGGGGCTACGTCGCGGCCCATAGCGGTCGAGCCGGTGGCGGAGACGAGCGGGACGAGAGGCGAGTCGACTAGCTGTTGGCCTACGGCGGCGTCGCCGAGGAGCAGGGTGGCGAGACCTTCGGGGATGGGTTCGTAGATGCCGGCGAACTTTTCCGCGGCTCGTTCGAAGATGGCCTGGGTGGCGAGGGCGGTGAGGGGAGTCTTCTCGCTGGGTTTCCAGACGACGGAGTTGCCGCAGACCAGGGCGAGGGCGGCGTTCCAGCTCCAGACGGCGACGGGGAAGTTGAAGGCGGAGATGATGCCGGTGACGCCCAGGGGGTGCCAGGTCTCCATCATGCGGTGTTTGGGGCGCTCGGAGGGGACGGTGAGGCCGGAGAGCTGGCGGGAGAGGCCGGCGGCGAAGGTGCAGATATCGATCATCTCCTGGACCTCGCCGAGGCCTTCCGAGAGGATTTTGCCGGTCTCGATGGTGACGAGGCGGCCGAGAAGGTGGCTTTGGGCGCGAAGTTCTTCGCCGAGGAGACGGACGAGCTCGCCGCGACGGGGGGCGGGGACGAGGCGCCATTGGAGGAAGGCGGCGTGGGCGGAGGCGATGGCCTGGCGGGCGTCGCCGGCGGAGAGGGTGGGGATGTCAGCGATAGTTTCGCCGGTGATGGGGGTTCGGACGGCGAGGCCGCCCGTGGCTACGCGGACGCCGAGGTGGTCGAGGATCTCTGCGACTTCCTGTCGCGTGGTCATGGTTGCTGTCGTCATCGTGGTCTGCTCTCGCTCGGTCATTCTCGCGGCTAGGGTATCTGGTATGGGTGGAGGATGGCAATCAGGGGGTACCCCCGTCATTATTGCGCAAAATCTTCGAAAGAAAGGACTTAGCTTTGGACCTCGAACGAAAAGTACCGTGTTTTGCGGGTCGGTATGCGCAAATTATTCATTCCAAACGAGTAGGCCCCGATCGCTCGCGCGTGCGGGGCCAATTCTTCTCCTGTTTCTATTATACGGGATGGAGCGGGGTAGTTACGCCACGGCTTATGTCTTTCAAAATAGATCGTTTGCCTGCTTTTGGGACTTGACACGTATTTCAGGGGCAGCGGGCATGGGAATGAGAGGAGTTCTGATTCAGTCGGAAGTGCTTGGTTGCGGAGCGAATTTTAGGACTGAGTATCGGGAATACGGGTAGAAAGGTGTTGAATGTATGGCTGCGTGAAGGGCATCGGGTCCTTCGCTACGCTCAGGATGACGGCAAGAACTTGAGGGTCAGGATGACGGCAAGAACTTGAGGGTCAGGATGACGGCAAGAACTGGGAATGCCTCTCCGTACACATCTGTGCGGGGTCCGGTCACTCGGCGACGTAGGCAGGCATGCCCTTGAGAGGGGACTCATGCAGAACTGCGAAGCCTCCCTCGAAGCGTTCGACGAGGCTTGCTTCCGTGAACCAGCTCTTCGGCGCAATGCCTCCCCACAGCTGCTGCCGGACAGGGTTGTTCACATCCCAGCGGATCGGCTCGAAGTCGGGATCGACGGTCAGGTAATCCGAGGTGTAGAACTCGAGCCGGTGGCCGTCGGGATCGAGCACGTAGACGAAGAAGGCGTTGGATATGCCGTGGCGCCCGGGTCCGCGCTCGATGGCGGCGTACTGTTTTGCGCCGGCGAGGATGTCGCAAAGCTGAAAGATGCGCGCCCCGTCCGGCAGCCAGTAGGCGAAGTGGTGCATGCGCGGGCCGAGGCCGTTGGTGAGGGCGAGGTCGTGAACGCTGCCGCGACGCTGGATCCAGGCCGCCCACACATTGCCGTGATCGTCATCGGAATACTCGGAGAGGCGGAAGTTCAGCCGGTCCATGTACCAGCGCATCATCTCGCCGACCTGCGGCGTCATGACGTTGCAGTGGTCGACGCGCTGAATGCCCGGGCCGGAGTGGAGATGGTACTCCTGGAGAAGCCACGGATGCCGGACGGACTGGAAGTAGAAAGCTACCGGAAAGCCAAACGGGTCTTGAAAGCGCAGCATCCTGGGGCGGTCTTTTTCTGTCTCCCAGCGATACGGCAGGCCGAGGGTCCGGGCAAGCGCGGCGGCGTCCTCGACGGCCTGCTCGGAGGCCATCTTGTAGCCGATCTGACGGACGCCGGGAGCGGATGCGAGCTCGAGCTTCAGCGTCCACTCGCGATCTTCGGTTCCGCGCAGGTAAAGCGCGGTGGGCGACTCGTGAAGAACATTGAGTCCGAGCAGGTCGACGTAGAAGCGCCGCGATGCGGCCAAGTTCGTGACGTACAGAATGGCGTGGCCGATGCGCACCACATGAGGCACGGCCGGGGCCTTTGGCTTCGAGGAGTTGCTCGATGCATTCTGGCCGGAGGTCATTTCAAGGCCCCGAATTTTGGAATGAGATGATCTCCCAGCGGTACGGCGATGTGCTTCAGCTCGGTGTAGAACTCGAAGGCATGATCGCCGCCCTCGCGATGGGTGCCGCTGAACTTCACGCCGCCGAAGGGAGTCGGCAGGTGGCGCACATTGTGGCTGTTGATCCAGGTCATGCCGGCTTCGAGATCGAGCGCCATGCGATGCGCGCGGGCCACGTCGCGGGTCCAGATGTAGGATGCGAGGCCGTACCTGCTGTCATTCGCCATCCGGATGGCGTCGCTCTCGTTTTTGAAGGGGATTGCGGTCAGCACAGGGCCGAAGATCTCTTCCTGAGCGACTCTCATCCTGTTGCCGCCGGCCAGCAGCGTAGGCTGCACATAGTTGCCGACGGTCCCCACGCGCGAGCCGCCGGCCAGCAGACGCGCGCCTTCTTCCTGGCCAAGCTGGATGTAGCCCAGCACGCGCTCCATGTGCTCGGCATGGATCAGCGGGCCTACCTCAGTCGCGGGGTCAAGTGGATCGCCTACGCGGACGGCTGCCGCGCGCTCGGCGATCTTGCTGGTGAACTGATCGAAGATCGACTCCTGGATCAGCGCGCGGGAGTTGGCCGTGCAGCGCTCGCCGTTGAAGCTGTAGATCTGGAACACGACCGCATCGAGCGCACGGTCGAGGTCGGCATCGTCGAAGATAAGCGCCGGCGACTTGCCCCCCAGCTCGAGAGAGAGCCGCTTGATGTGCTCGGCAGCGTTCTTCATGACGAGGGTGCCGGTGGAGGTTTCGCCGGTGAGCGTGATGAGCGGGACCAGCGGATGAGCTACCAGCGGCGCGCCCGCCTCCTCGCCGAAGCCGTGCACGACGTTGAAGACGCCTGGGGGCAGGTCGGCCTCTTCGATGATCTGCGCGAGCTTCCAGGCGGTCAGCGGAGACCACTCGGCCGGCTTCAGGATGACCGTATTGCCGGTGGCCAGCGCCGGCGCGATTCTCCAGGTGGAGAGCATCAAGGGCGCGTTCCACGGGGTGATGATGCCGCATACGCCGACCGGGACGCGGACGCTGTAGTTCAGCCACTCATGGTCGACGGGAAAGGTGCGGCCGTCCATGGCTCGCTCCGCCCATTCGGCGTAGAAGCTGAAGTTTTCCGCGGCGCGGGCGATCTGCGCGCGCACAATGCGCAGTACCTGACCGGCATCGAGGCACTCGATCGCGGCCAGCTCGTCACCGTGCTTCTCGATCAGGCTTGCAATGCGCAGCAGATACTTGCGGCGGTCTTTGGCTTTGGTGCGGCTCCACCTCTTGAATGCGGCATGCGCGGCGGTGGCGGCGCGGTCTACCTCCTCGGTGTGGCCGGAGCTGATGGTTGCCAGGGGCTGATTCGTTGCCGGATCGGAGGTGGTGAAGGTTTCGCCGCGCTGGCCGGCAACCCATTTGCCATCGATGTAGTGGAGGATCAGCGTTCGCGCGAGCTGGTCGCGAATTTGCCGGATGAACGACGGGTTGATGCTGGAGGAGCCAGGAGCGGCGTGGGGCGGGTTCGCGGCGGTGATTGACATCGTCGTCCATTATCGACCCGTGGAAGCGATTCGTGTAGATCCCACCGAGAGCGGGCATCTTCGCCAGGGTTACGGTGAGAGACTTCCTGACTACTCGCGGAGTGGTGTCTGCGGAAGAACGGGTGTGATCCGCGCGGCGAGCCGGAGGAGGATGGCTTTCAATAAGAACTCGGCGTCGCTAAATGCGCCGCTAACTGCGGGGTTGACTGCGGGGCGGACTGCGGAGTTTCCGCGGCGTTGCGGAAACGGGCACGCAGGGTGCGAGCGTGACTCGCCAGCAGGGTCGTGTCCGCTCCGACGGCCACGAAGGTGCATCCCTGCGCGATCCAGTGGCGGGCCTGTTGCTCGTCCGAGAAGAGGGTGCCGGCGGCCTTGCCGGCTCTGCGTATGCGCTCAACCGCATCCTGCATGGCGGACTGCACATCAGGGTGCGTCGGATCCCCGAGGTGGCCGAGCGAAGCTGAGAGATCAGCGGGCCCCAGGAAGATGCCGTCGACGCCTTCGACCGAGGTGATCTCGTCGAGGTTTGCGATCCCTGCAGCAGACTCGATCTGCGCCAGCAGACAGATCTCCGCGTCGGCCTCGTGGAGATAGTGCGGGACGGCATTCCAGTGGGAAGCACGCGCCAACGCACTGCCTACGCCGCGCACGCCGGCAGGCGGATACCGGACAGCGGCGACGAGCTCCCTGGCCTGAGCGGCGCTTTCGACCATGGGAATGAGCAGCGTCTGCGCGCCGATATCGAGCAGCTGCTTGATCAGGTGGGTCTGTCCGATTGGAGGACGAACGATGGCCTGCGCGGGGTAGGGCGCAATGGCCTGGAGCTGGGCGAGGGTCGATCGCAGATCGTTCGGCGAGTGCTCCCCGTCGATCAGCAGCCAGTCGAAACCGGCGGTCGCGCAGATCTCGGCGGCGTAGGCATCTGCCAGCGCGAGCCATAGGCCGATCTGGGTCTCTCCGGCGCGCAGTCGAGTCTTGAACGTATTCTTCGGATGTTCCATTCGCCTCGTTCCTCAGGAAAAGTGGCAGGAGATGCAGCCGTACGGGCCGTAGTCGATGTGGAAGGTGTCGCCCTGGCGCGCCGGCACAGGACGCGTGAACGAGCCGCTCAGAATGACCTCGCCTGCTTCCAGCTGGACGTTGAAGGTTGCAAGCCGATTGGCCAACCAGGCGACGCCGTTGGCCGGATGATTGAGCACCGCGGCCGCGACGCCGGACTCCTCGACGACGCCGTTCCGGAAGAGGATCGCGGAGATCCAGCGCAGGTCCGCTTCGAGCGGGCGCAGGGGACGGCCGCCGAGGAGGAGGCCAGCGTTGGCCGCATTGTCGGAGATGGTATCGAACACCTTGCGCGTGGACCCGGTTGCCGGGTCGACCGGTTGGATGCGGGCGTCGATGATCTCGATCGCCGGGGTGACAAAGTCGGTCGCGTTCAAGACGTCGAAGAGGGTGCAGTTCGGACCGCGGAGCGGCTTCGCGAGTAGGAAGGCAAGCTCGACTTCGACACGCGGTACGATGAAGCGGTCGGCGGCGATGGCGGCTCCGTCTGCGAAGAACATGTCCTCCAGCAGAACGCCGTAGTCGGGTTCACTGATGTTGGAGGAGCTCTGCATCGCTTTCGAAGTGAGGCCGATCTTGTGTCCTTTGATGGTGCGGCCCGCTTGGAGCTTCAGCCCGACCCAAGCCTGCTGGATCGCGTACGCCTCTTCGAAGGTGATGTCTGGATATTGCAGGGAAAACTGCGGAATTTGAACGCGGGTGCGCTCGGCCTCGTCCAGTTTGCGCGCCAGGTCAGAGATCAGGCCGGCGCTCATCATGGGGTTTCGTCTCCCGGCGTTGCGCGCCTTACGGCATCAGGCGGGGAAGACGAGTGCCTGAAACGCGCATGAATATTGTTGTGCTTCCAGGTGCCCGCTTCGCTGAACTCACCGAGCTCCATGGAGAGCGCCAGATATCGTTTGGAAAAGAGCGGCGCAAAGTGGGCTTCCATCATCGCGAACAACTCGTCGCCGACCTTTTTCTTTTCCTCTGCCGTTCTGCCGGATCCGATCTTGAGTGTGCCATGGACAAAGGCGTCGTTCTGGGCGCCGTCCGCGATGGCGTATTCCGTCAACTCGATGGCGCGGGTGCGAATGCCTCCCGTAGGAAAGACTCCGGCCTGCGCGATGAGCACGGCGTTCAATTTGCGCAGGAGGTCCGGAATGGCAGCCTCGGAACGAATGTTGCTTGTGTATTCCAGAACGAAGTGGGGCACGCGGGGCCTAGCCTCCAGCTTCCACGACGATATTGAGCAAACGGCCGACGCCTTCGATCTCGGTCACCACTTCGTCTCCAGGAGCAACGTCCATCAGGCCTTCCGGCGTGCCCGTAAGAATGAGATCGCCGGGGCTCAAGGTCATCAGGCTGCTCAGGTATTCGATGAGCGCGCCGATGCTGAAGATCATATCGCGGGTGGCGCCCTGCTGCGTGATGCGTCCGTTGACTGTGGTCGTGAGACGTAGATTCATGGGATCGGGTACGTCGTCCCGCTCGACGAGCCAGGGCCCGAGAGGAGTCGAGGCATCGCGGCTTTTGACGCGCAGGTTCGGGCGATAGTAGTTCTCGAGATACTCACGAAAGGCATAGTCGTTGGCGACGGTGTATCCGGCGACATAGCGGTAGGCGTCCGACTGCGCGACCTTGCGTGCCGTCTTGCCGATGACCACCGCCAACTCGCACTCATAGTGCATGTGAAGCACGCCTGACGGCCGTTCGGTGTGCCGGCGGTGTCCGCAGAGGGTGTTCGGGCCTTTCATGAACACCAGCGGCTCCTTCGGCGGTGTGAAGCTAAGCTCGCGGGCGTGATCTGCGTAGTTGAGTCCCAGGGCGAAGATGGCTCCGGGGTCGACGGGAGGAAGCCATTCCAGGTCCGTCTCCTCGACGACCTCGCCGGTTTGAAGACGCACGCGATCGCCCTCGGGCCATGCGGTCTGCGGTCGATCGTGGAAGAGGACGCGGCCGGTCTTCATACGAGCTCCGCGGCGACGGGATTTTCGAGCGAGCCGATGCCATCGATCTCCACCCGGACCCGGTCGCCTGCACGGACGAGCGGGGCGCCTCCGGGGTCGCCGACGAGCAGGAGATCTCCCGGACGCAAGGTCATGAACTCGGTGATATCGACGAGCAGTCTCGGGACGCTCCGCAGCAGACTGGACGTGTTTGCCGTGCACGCAAGGACTTCGTTGACGAAGATCCGGATGCGCAGCGCGCCGGCATCCGGGAGGGTTGCGGCATTCGCCATCGTGCTGCTCACGGGGCAGAAGCCGTCGCGGCATCGCTGCTGGATGGCGGGACGGTAGTACGAAGTTTCTGGAATGCTGACATCGTTGGCGATGCGGTAACCGGCCACATGGCGGAGCGCGTCGGGTTCGGTGAGGCGCCTGGCGGTGCGACCGATTTCGATCGCCAGTGTGCCGCCGGCGCGCAGCGTCTCGATCCCGGCGGGGAGTGGAATCGGATCGCTGTCGCCGATTCGACTATGCGGCGGCTTGATGTAGAGGATCGGCGCCCGCGGCGGCACGTTGTACGGATCGCGGTGCATCGCCGGCTCAAGCGCGGCATAGGTCTCTTTGAAGTTGAGTGCAGCCGCGTAGATGGTCGCCATGCTCTCCGGTTTCAGGGTGGATGCCGTATCGCTGAGCGGGATCGTGACTCGCTTAGTAGCTTGGGTAGTGGTAGTGGACCGGCTCGGGGCCGGTGGCTGTGTACAGGTCCGGCGCGCTGGCTGTGGGCGTCTTCTCGAGCGTGGCATAGCGTCCGAGGTGGAAGGCGAGCGGGCGTAGCGGCTCTATGCCCTGATGGAGGGCGATCACCTTGCCGAGGACGATCCAATGATCGCCTCCCTCGTAGACGGCATGCACCTCGCAGAGCAGGGAGGCAAGACTTCCCTCGAGGCGGGGCGTTCCTTCCTGCTTGACAAACTTGAAAGGCGGCGGCGCATTCTGCTTCCAGCTGCCGGCGAAGTAGTTCGACAGCGCCTGCTGCTCCTCGCGAAGCACGTTGATTGAGAAGCTCTTGAACTGATGCACCTGTTTGCCTGTCCTGGTGGTCTTGCCCGGGCAGAACAGCAGCAGCGGAGGTTCGAGCGAGAGCGACGTGAAAGAGTTCGCGGTCATCGCCTGGACCTCCCCGTCCAGGTCGCAGGCGACTACGGTGACGCCGGTGAGAAAACGGCCCACGGTCTGCCTGAGTTGTTTTTGATCGATCGACATCGCATCACTCCGTTGTCTCTTCACTCGGTTGCTTCCCGGTCCTGGCTGCAGGCGGCTGCGTTCCGCTAAGAGACTCTGATTATGTCTGAAGTCATTGGTTGCGGCGCGGGTTTTTGGGGCTGAGCATCGGGAATATGGGTAGAAAGGTATGGAAAGTATGGGCTGTATGAAGGGTATCGGGGTCCTTCTCCTTCGCTTCGCTCGAGGGTCAGGATGACAGCAAGAACTCGGAAAGCAAGAACTCGGAGCAGCACTTAATCATAGGTTTCCTAAGAGTCTCCGGCCTCGTTCTTCGACATCTCCAGGAAATCACGCACCCGGTTCATGTACGGCGTCCGGTCGTGGGTGGTGACCAGGGCTCCGGCCATACGCACGGGATCGCCGAAGAAGAACCGTTCGTACAACGTCTGCCGGCTGGCGAAGGCGGACATGCAGGTGTCCCACGCGAGGCGGAAGAGCGGAATGCGATCGTGAGCTTCGACGCGCGCGCCCTGAAAGTAGCGGCGGATGTCTTCCGCCATCGGTCCGCGCACGTCTGCTTCGGTCGGCATGGCGACGAGGCCGCTGGCGCCCATCTGCTGAAGGATCTCCGTCATTCTCGGATAGAGGCGCGGGAAGAGATTGCGGCAGGCATCGAGCGGGTCCCAGGCCGGGCGCATCATGCCGAACTCGTCGATCTGGGCGTCCTCTTCGGCGACGCGCAGAAAGGCGCGCATGGCTTCCATGTTGATCCAGACCTCGGCGAGCTTTTCCTGGATGTGCTGGAAGCCGTCGATGCCGATCGAGTCTGCCAGAAGAGATGTCAAGCCCATCAGGTATTCGGTTTTCGCGAGGTTCTTGCACGCCACCTGATGGGTCATCAGGGCAAGCGCTCCGGTGCGGCCGTAGGCTTGATTGCAGCGCTGCACGTTGCGATGGAGCATGACGCGGTCCCAGGGCACGAAGACGTCGTCGAAGATCACCACGGCGTCCAGCTCTTCAAAGCGCGAGCTGAGCGGATGATCGTAGTGCGAGGCGCCGTAGTCGTAGCTTTCGCGGACCAGAAACTTCAGCCCCGTGGTATTGGTCGGAATGCTGAACCCGTAGGCGTACGGCGCGTCTTCGGGCGTGTTCTTGAGCAGCGTCGAAGGGAAGACCATGATCTCTTCCGAGAGCGGAAGCGTGGCCAGCAGACGGCACCCGCGGACGACCATCCCTTCGGCGGTCTCTTCCTTGATGCGGGCGGCCATGTAGGGGTCGGCCTGCTGCGAGACGCCAACCGCGCGATTGGCCTGCGGGGCGATCAGGGTATGGGTCATGCACAGGTCATTTTCGCGCAGATGAAGGTAGTACTCGACGGCGTTCCGGCCGAGCCGCGGATCTTCTTCTCCGAGGAACGCGGCTCCGGAGGCATAACCGGTCATGGCGCGATTCATGTAGTCGGGCATGCGGCCCATCATGCCGAAGTTCGCGTCGGCGCGCAGCTTCATGGCTTTGCTGACGCTCTTCAGCTCTTCCTTGGTCTGGGGGATCATAAACGTGCGGCTGATCTTGTTCCCGGAGGTTGGCGAATCGAAGAGCATCTCATCCGCATGTTTCCACTGCAGATCGTAGAGACTCGCCAGGCTTTCGACCCCGTTGCGGAAGGAGGGGAAGCTCGCGGGATCTTCAAGTTTCCTGCCGCCGAACCAGATGTTGGGAGGAGCGCTATGAAGCTTTTCCAGTAGCTCCGCGCCGCGCCGGGCTCCCCTGCCGATGGTTGGTTCTGCTTCCTCAACCTGGATCTTCCCGGCGGTCTTCCCGGTCTGCATCTTCTCGGTTGCGATCATCTTTCCTTTCCTCCTTTGAAGCTCACACCTACGCAGTCGGATGATAGGCTGCCGGGGAAGCTCCAGTCCAATACTCCGCGAGGCCGTGCTCATCGATCAGTCACTGCTACGCGGTTTCCAGGAAGGCAGTAATCGGGACGATGAGCTTGAACGGCTTTTTGAAACGAAGGTGCTTCGAGCGCATGTCTTCAAGCGCATATCATGGTGGCAGCGGTATTGTCCGGGTTGCCTCCCAACGGCGCATCCCGGCCGGGAGAAGAACACTTGAGTCAAGTCGAGCTATCTACAGCGCATCCGTCCTCGATCCATCCGGCAACCGGAGAGTTGCTCGAAGAGTTCGACTTTCAGACCGACCGTGAGCTTGAGACGGCGATCGAACAGTCTTCGCAGGCGTCCGCGGCGTGGGCTATGGCGCCGTTGGCGGACCGCGCTCGGGTGCTTTCGCGGCTGGCCGATGTTCTCAACGGTGACCGGCGGCGCCTGGCGCGCGACATTACCCTCGAGATGGGCAAGCCGATGGCCGAGGCCGAGGCGGAGGTCGACAAGTGCGTGTGGAACTGCCGCTACGTCGCGACGATGGGAGAGCAGTGGCTGCGCGACGAGACGATGAAGAGCGGCGCGACGGAAAGTTACGTCTCCTACCTGCCGCTGGGGACGATTCTTGCGGTGATGCCGTGGAACTTCCCGCTATGGCAGGTGATTCGCTTCAGTGCGTCTGCGCTGATGGCGGGCAATGCCGTGCTGTTGAAACATGCGCCGAATGTGCTGCGCTGCGCCTTGAACATAGAGGCGGCGGCGCGCAGTGCGGGACTGCCCCGCGGTCTCCTGACGAGTTTGATCGTGCCGGTGGAACGCGTAGCCTCGATCATCGCCGACCCTCGCGTGGCGGCCGTAACGCTGACGGGAAGCCCCCGCGCGGGTGCCGCGGTTGCGGCACTGGCGGGCGCGGCGCTCAAGAAGAGCGTGCTGGAGCTGGGCGGCTCGGACGCCTTTATCGTGCTCGAGGACGCGGACATCGATGCGGCGGTCGGCGCCGCGGTCCAGGGACGGTTTTCCAACTGCGGCCAGATCTGTCTGGCGCCGAAGCGGTTCATCCTGGCCGATCGCATCGCAGATTTGTTTGAAAGCAAGTTTTCGGCGGCTGCCGCGCAGCTTCGCGTCGGCGATCCGCTCGAGGCGTCCACGCAGGTCGGGCCGATGGCGCGAGCCGATCTGCGGGAGGAGCTCGACCGGCAGGTGCAGGCGTCGGTGGCTCAAGGAGCGCGTGTGGTGACGGGCGGCTCCCGGCTGGCGGGGCGGGGAAACTTTTATGCGCCTACGGTGCTGGCCGAGGTGACGGGGAGCATGCCGGTGGTGCGGGAGGAGACTTTCGGTCCGGTCGCAGCCCTGATGCGGGCGGCGAATGCGGAGGAGGCGCTCGCCCTGGCAAACGATTCCGAGTACGGCCTCAGCAGCAATCTCTGGACCTCGAATCTCTCGCTTGCGAAACAATTTGCCCGCAGAATCCAGGCAGGCGGCGTCTTCATCAATGGGGTGAGTGCGTCCGATCCCCGGCTGCCGGTGGGCGGCGTGAAACGCAGCGGTTACGGACGGGAGCTGGCCGGCATCGGCATTCGCGAGTTTGTCAACGTGCAGACGGTGTGGATTGGGCCGGCGGTGGAGGCGTCCCCGAGCGTAAGCTCCGACTAGTGTTTTCGGTCAGAGTGTGAACGGTTGGGAAACAGTCGTGGTCTCCCACCCTGGCCGCAAAGAGCGCGGCCAGGATGGGGCACCCACATTTTGTTAACACTTGATATGAAAATGACGTGGCGTTATTCGACTCGCGTTGCGGATCGGCTAGCCTGGGCACGCCCCAGTATGCGGTGAACGACAGGAATGCGGTGGAGCGGAGCGCGCTCCTGTGGCTTACTGGTTGTAGTTGAGCTCCTCTTCCTCTTCCATGCCGTAGCGGCGGAGCAGGTTGGGGAGGTTTTGGGAGAAGGCGGCGCGGGGCATGACGGTGTCGCAGCCGGCTTCGACGGCCTTGGCCTTGAGGTCGCCCTGGAGATGGGAGAGGAAGCCGACGATGGAGGTGCTGCGCTTGAGCTTGGTCTTGAGCTTGGGGATCAGGGTCAAGGGCTTGGCGTTGGTGTTGTTGAGGTCGAAGACGATCAGACCGGGGCGGTCTTCCTCTTCTCCGCCGACGAGGGCGGCGATGGACTCCTTATCGTTTTTGACGAAGCCTACCTTGACGCCGAGTTTGCGCGCGGTCTCCTGGATCTTGGCGATGAAGAAGAGGTCTTCAATGAAGAAGAAGATCTTGGTCGGCGCGTCGTCCGGGATGGGGATGGTGCGGCCCTGGGAGTAGTCGATGGGCTGCGAGTCGCTCTGGTAGCCGCGTCCGCCGCCGTTGCGGCCCTGGTAGTTGCCGTGCGACTCCATGGTGGAGGGCGGCGTGTCGGCGAAGTTGCCGTTAACGACGCGATAGCTGTGGTCCATGGGGCCGACGAAGCTGCGGGGCCCGCGCTGCTGCTTGCCGCCGCCGCCCTTGCGCTTGAAGCCGTTGACGCTGTTGCCGGGCTGGTGGGTGTCGCGGTCGCGGTATCCTCCGCCGGCACCGTTGCTGCCGTTGGCGAGGTTGCCGGGGTTATTGCCGGGATGTTCGCCGCCGGAGCGATGACGGTCGCGGTCGCGGAACTTCTTCTTCCAGCGCTTGGCGCCTGGGCCGTTCTGCTGCTGGCCGCCATTGGGTTGAAAGGGCTGGCCCTGAGGCTGGGAGGGCGGAGCGGCCGCGCCCTGGATGGAGGCGATGGGCTGGCCGCCGGCCGCATCGGAAGGCTGACCCTGGCCGGATGGAGAGGTGCCGGGCTGGGAGAACGATCCGGCGTCTGCGCCTTTGTTCTTGCGTTTCCGGCGGCGACGGCGGCTGCTCTTGGACTGGCCCATGCCGTGAGGCACGCTTTGTCCGGTAGACTGCGCGTCGTCGTCATTCTGGCTGGACGACATGGTAGACCCCTGGCGGGACTCTACCTCGGATACATTCTGCTCTGAAGTCATGCTTCCACTTCCTATTGCCTTAGATCGCAATGAACGGTTCACTCCCACGGCGCGGTCTTTCCTCTCCCGCAGGAACTGCGAGGCAAGGACCAAACCGGAATTCGAGCGTCGGAGGAAACGGTCTCAAGTTGTACTCAAACAGACGTCGTCGATGTTGCCTGCGGCCGAGCCAGCGGATACCGGCTACGCGCAGCCTTGGATTGCCTGACAGCGGCAAACCCTTTCACCCTCTCCTTGATGCCGACAAAGTGCGATCGATCCGGTCTACAGGTCACAGAAGGTGAGGATCAGGTGTAGTGAGGATCGGTATGTCACTCTGTAAGTCTGCGGTCTGTACGTTCTGTGCTTCATCCGCCAAAGCTGAATCGTTGAGCTTTTCTGGTGGTCACACAGGGATCGGCACCCACAGCCGGTTCACAAGGCAACTGTTAGCGTACGCCGAAAGCGCGTGGTTGGCAAGAGCTTCCTTTACAACTTTCCGGGGATCGGCTGATGGGTGCGGTGAGCGGCATGAAAGACAGGTGCGAGACCGCGGTGAAGGGCAGTTTGAGGATTCGGCGGGCCGCATACGGTGAGCAGCCCGAGTGGAACATGTGATGGCCAGCCACTGGCCTCCTGAAAAACTTCCGAGAGGGAAGTTGACTTCGGCTGGCGGTCTGCCCCATCGATGGGGTGCAGCTTCTTGCTTCAGCCTGAAGCTTGAACTCGGCACATCGCGGATTTACCGTGGGTGCCTCTCGCGTAGGAGCAATCATGATGCCAAACACTGTGCTTTTTGGTGCAACAACATACGACGGCCGGCTGCGCTGGAGTCCCGGAAATCAGAGAAGGTGAAGGCCGCGCTCCATTTTTTTGTATTCCAATCAGGCATGGAGCGAGCTACGAGCTATTGGAGAGTGGGGATGATTGTCTCCCGATGCGGGGATGCGCATTGACCCCTTTCCTGGCGCGGTCTTATAATCTGATCTGTTCCGGCAGACCTCTCGTTTCGCGGACTTTTGCTATTGGGAGTCGGTGGATCAGGAAGAGATACGGGTCTGGCGTGCTCGGCTGGGACGGGCGAGTACATCGATCTGGAGTGACTGCAGCGAACGGCTTGGAAGGCACGCTGGGCGATGCGCCTTCGGCCGGATGAGTTGAACAATCCCCGAAGGAGTACCACACATTTCATGAATCGTATCTTTGTTGTTTTGACCGCCCTTGCCGCGGCGATCGGTTCCGCTGCGGGCCGTGCGCAGACTGCCGGCTCGGCGCAGGCCCCTGCGGCCGCCTCCGCTGCTCCAGCCGCGCGTTCCGCCGCACCTGCTCCTCACGCCACGCCGGCGAAGATTGCTCTGATCGAATATGAGCAGGTAGCCGCGGCGACCAACGAGGGGCAACGTGATTTGCAGGCGTTGCAGAAGAAATACGAGCCGAAGAAAGAGCAGCTGCAAACGCTGGCGCAGGAGGTTGATTCCCTGAAGAAACTGCTGCAGAGCGGGTCGGCGACGTTGAGCGAGACCGAACGCGCCTCGAAGCAGCGCACGATCGACACCAAGGAGAAGCAGTTGCAGCGCGATGGGGAAGACGCGCAGAACTCCTACAGCGGCGAGCTGCAGCAGACTATCGGCGGGGTGGCGAAGAAGCTTGGGCCAGTAGTGATCAAGTACGTGCAGGACAACGGATATACGATGCTGCTCGACAATACGGGCCAGCAGGGCGGCGGCCTGTCGGTGTTGTGGACGCAGCCGGGGACGGCGGACATTTCGCAGGCGGTGGTCGACGCGTATAACGTCTCTTCCGGAGTTCCTGCGCCTCCACCTTCGGCTCCCTCGGCATCGCGCCCGCGCAGTACGACTCCTCGACCGGCGGCGCCGAAGCAGTGAAGTGTTTCGCGATGGCGAGGGAAGAAGGCTGGGCTGAGCCCTCTCGTCTAGCAACGGGTAGGATTGGGGGATTTCGGCAGCGTCAGTTTACGCATGGAACGACTTAAGCATGGAACGACGCTGCCGGTTTTCCCCTGTTAGTCTTATGGACGGAAATCTTGAAGGAGCACACTACACCGCATGAACCGTAATCTGATTCTTGTCTCCGCCGTGAGCGCGGGATTCACCATGTTGAGCCTTGCCGGAATGGCACAGACTCCCGCAGCTTCTGCTCCTGCGGCGGCTGCCCCTGCCACCCAGGCGGCGGAAGCTCCCCAGGCTATTCCGGCCAAGATTGCTTTGGTGGCTTTTGAGCAAGGCGTGTTCGCGACCAACGAGGGCCAGCGCGCAGTGCAGGAGATTCAGGACAAGTACAAGCCACGGAAGGCGCAGATCGATACGGAGTCGCAGGAGGTCGATTCGCTCAAGAAACAGCTGCAGGCGGCTCCGGCGACGCTGTCGGATGAAGAGCGCGCGACCCGGCTGCGCAACATCGACACCAAGGAGAAGCAGCTGAACCGCGATGCCGAAGATGCGCAGACGGCCTACAATGCTGACCTGCAGGAGGCCTACGGCAAAGTCGCGGCGAAGGTTTCGGTGACGCTGAAGAAGTATGTTTCGGATAATGGATATACGCTGCTGCTCGATGTGAGCGGACAGCAGAGCAATGTGATGTGGGCGGTTCCGAGCACGGATGTGACGCAGGCGGTGGTGACGGCGTACAACGCTACTTCGGGTGTGGCGGCGCCGGTGCCTTCGGCTCCCTCATCGTCGACTCCATCGAGCCGGCCGCGCACGACGACCCCGCGAGCGACCCCGCCGAAGCAGTAACTTTCGGTCTGAGAAAACGCAATGGAAATCGGGGGAGCCTGCTGGCCTCCGCGGGGCTGGCCCTTGGTCTCGGCGGCCTAACGCGCGGGCTGGCTGTGGAAAAACCTGTGGATTGCTTCCGCTCAGAAGGCGGAGAAACTCCTGTGCGAAGGAGTTCGGCGTTTGCTCACGGATGCTTCCGCCGACTGGCTAAGCTGTTTCAAGTGTTAGGGTTGGAATCCGGAGTCCGCGGGTTATAAGGATGGAGCTTGTCACCCCGAGACAAGTACCGGGATTTCAAGGGTTTCCACAGATCAGCGTTACACTTTTGTTACAAATTTCTGCATCGAAGCGTTGTTCGTCAGAACTGCGGCTTGGGAAATGTTCCCGCGGGCTGTTGCGGGTGCGGCCGTGTTGGATAAACTACCGGGTTTCGCTCAGACGGACATTTTCGCTGGCTGCTGCATTTTGTTTCCGCCGACTTGCGGAAGATGCAGCTGGAATGCGACGACTGCCTTAGTCTTCTCCGACTTTGAGAACGGCGAGGAAGGCCTCCTGCGGGATGTCTACCTTGCCGATGCGCTTCATGCGCTTTTTACCCTCTTTCTGTTTTTCGAGAAGCTTTCGTTTGCGGCTGATGTCGCCGCCGTAGCATTTGGCGATGACGTTCTTGCGGATGGCGGTGACGGTCTCGCGGGCGATGACCTTCGAGCCGATGGCGGCCTGGATGGCGACCTCGAACATCTGGCGGGGGATGAGCTCGCGCATCTTCGACACCAGAGCGCGGCCGCGGTTCTGGGCGAAGTCTTTGTGGATGATGATCGAGAGCGCATCGACGGGATCGCCGCCGATGAGGATGTCCATCTTGACCATGGGCGAGGCCCAGGAGCCGGCGAGCTGGTAGTCGAGCGATGCGTAACCGCGCGAGACCGTTTTCAGGCGATCGTAAAAGTCCAACACAATTTCGTTCAAGGGGAGTTCGTAGGTGATGAGCACGCGAGTGTCGGAGACGTACTCCATGTTCTGCTGGCGACCGCGTTTTTCTTCGACGAGTTTCAGGATGCCGCCGACGTACTCTTCATTCGTCAAGATCTTCGCTGTAATGACGGGCTCGTCGATCTGCTCGATGTTGGAGGGGTCGGGCCAGCGCGAGGGATTATCCACTTCAGTTACAGATCCGTCGGTGAGAGTGATTTTGTAACGAACGCCGGGCGCTGTGGTGATCAGGTCGAGGTCGTACTCGCGTTCAAGGCGCTCCTGGATGATTTCGAGGTGGAGCAGTCCGAGAAAGCCGCAGCGGAAGCCGAAGCCGAGGGCGACCGAGGACTCGGGCTCGAAGGAGAAGCTGGCGTCGTTGAGGCGAAGCTTTTCGAGCGCGTCGCGGAGCATGGCGTGCTCGTGTGAGTCGACGGTGTAGAGGCCGGCGAAGACCATGCTCTTGATGTCTTCGAAGCCGGGGAGAGCCTCGGCGCACGGACGCTCGACCGAGGTGATGGTGTCGCCGACTTTGGTGTCGGCGACGTTTTTTATAGTGGCGACGAAGAAGCCGACTTCGCCTGCGCTGAGCTCGGCGAGCTCGACGGGCTTCGGCGTCATGACGCCCATGCTTTCGACGTCGAACATCTTGCCGTTGGACATGACTTTGATCTTCATGCCCTTGCTGAGACGTCCGTTAATGATGCGGGCGAGCACGATGACGCCACGGTAGGGATCGAACCAGCTGTCGAAGATCAGCGCCTGCAGCGGGGCTTCGGGGTCGCCCTGTGGGGGCGGCAAGAGGGTGACGACCGCTTCAAGGATGCTCGCGACGTTGAGGCCGGTCTTGGCGGAGACGGCGATGGCGTCGTCCGCGGGCAGGCCCACGGATTTCTCGATCATCTCCTTGGTGCGCTCGATGTCGGCGCTGGGCAGATCGATTTTGTTGATGATGGGAATGATCTCGAGCCCGTTCGAGATGGCGAGGTATGCGTTGGCGAGGGTCTGGGCTTCGACTCCTTGCGAGGCGTCGACGACCAGCAACGCGCCCTCGCAGGAGGCCAGCGAGCGGGAGACCTCGTAGGAGAAGTCGACGTGGCCGGGCGTGTCGATCAGGTTGAGCTGATAGGTGTCGCCGTCGTGCGCCTTGTACATCATGCGGACGGTGTGAGCCTTGATGGTGATGCCGCGCTCGCGCTCGAGGTCCATGGCGTCGAGCACCTGCGCCTGCATCTCGCGCGAGGTCAGCGAACCGGTCAACTCAAGCAGCCGGTCGGAGAGGGTGGATTTGCCGTGGTCGATATGCGCGATGATCGCGAAGTTGCGGATGTGGCTTGGATCCATTGTGTGGGTGGGCGGCCTCAGTCTTCATCTTAACATTGAGGTGACTGCGGGATTTCAGTGGCTCTGCGGGCGGTGCGAGCCATCGGCTGTGACGATGATTTCCCCCAAGCCAACTTTCCGTTACTCATCTCCTCGCGGAGCGCATTGGCGATTTATCCATCAGGAAATCGCAAAATTCATACTTGACATCGACCGAAAATCCACTACCATATGGTTGTGGATAGATTGGGTACAACCTTTACGGCTTTGTCTGATCCAACCCGGCGGGCGATGATCGAGCGGCTCTCCCGCGGCGCTGCCTCTGTGCATGGATTGACGGAACCGTTTGCACTCTCGCAGCAGATGATTTCAAAACATATTGCTTACCTGGTGCGGGCGCGGATTGTGATCAAGACGAAGCGTGGACGAGAGAGTGTGTGCACGCTTAGGCCAGAGGCGATTAAGACAGTCAGCGACTGGGCGATCAGCTATCGCCAGTTCTGGGAAGAGAGTTTCGACAAACTGGATGTAGTTGTAAATCAAATGAAGAAAGAGGAGGTCAGAGATGACAAAAAACACGGTTAACGAAACAGAGCGGATGGTTGTCACACGAGTTTTTGATGCTCCACGCGAACTGGTTTGGAAGGCGTGGACAGACCCGAAATATGTTACGCAGTGGTGGGGACCGAAGGATTTTACCGCGCCGGTTTGCAAGATGGATTTTCGCGTGGGAGGAAAATTTCTCATCGGCATGAGAGCGCCGGACGGGCAGGAGTTCTGGAATGGTGGCGAATACCACGAGATTGTTCTGCACGAGAAGATCGTCTCCTCCATGTACTTTTCCGACGCGGAGGGAAACAAGGTTGAGCCTGCGCACTATGGAATAGAACATGAGGCCATCGAGGGTGCGTACGACGTCACTACTTTTGAGGATCTTGGAAACGGCCAGACGAAACTCACCTTCATTGGAAATGAAACCATGGAGGACGCAAAGAATAGCGGTCAAATGGAGGGCTGGAACCAGATACTCGATAAAGTTGCCGCGGTTGTTGCGGGGCTCGCGCAGGCGAAGTAAGGAGTTGAAGTTTGACTATCGTCATGCGCGAGATACTGAGCATAAAGCAGTAAAGCAAACGCAGGTCCATCCCCGCCACCCCGACTAAGGGTGGCGGGGGAGGCTTAGTTCAAGCGCGCTTCTTGTCACTTGGCCGGAGAGTCGCTTCGTCTTGCCAGGACGATGGGCTGGTAGAAGCGGCTCTCATTTGGCATCAACCAATGGATATCTTGGAAACCGGCAACCGCAAGAACGGTGCTGAGTTCCTTGCGCGGCAGACAGCGATAGTCGGAGACGAAGTGATACGGTTCCCACCCGGTGGGAGACTCGACGGTGATGTAAAGATGCACGACGTAACGTGTGTCGTCGAGCCAGTCCCAGACCTGATGGACGATACGCCGCTTGCCCTCTTCGCCGTAGAAGGCAGGCTGCTGAATCGCCGGCTTTTGCAGAATCAATTCGTCATAGTCGCGAATGCTGGCTAGGAACAGACCGCCGGGCTTGAGCTTGGATAAGATCGCATGACTGGCTTGCTTGAGTTGATCGACGTCTAAATGTGGCAAGGCGTTGTCCATCGTGATAACCGCATCGAAATTGCTATCTGGAATCTCGTCCAGGGAAGTCATGTCTGAGACGTGGAAGGCAATCTTCAAGGAGCGGCTATAAGCCTCCTGCTCTGCTCGATCGACCGCAGCTCGGCTGATGTCCGATGCGACGACCTGATGACCCAATGCGGCGAGCCCAATTGCCTGTGTTCCGATGCCGCAAGCGCAGTCCAGGATTTTCAAACACGAGCCAGAGATTTCGCGCGCAAGTAATGGACCTAGTGCTGCCGCTTGACGCTTGATCGAGCTTTCCCAATCCTCAAAGATAAGGTGGTAGTAATCCGCGAGTGTTTTGTAGAAGTCTGCAGTCTTATCGATCATCGTTCCCGGATTGCATGCATTCTTTTCCTGCTACGACTATAGATCGTGGATTGACCAGGTCTCTGCGCGAGGGTATGAGCGACGGGGGATACTAGAAACGCTCAAGGCTACAGCGGCTTCCTGAATGGGTGCGTGGCATCGGAAACAGCAGATCCCCTACGGGGATGACAACAAGAAATGCCGGTGCGATAACGAAGTACGGTAAGCTTTTGATCGCACGGGCGTCTTACAATGATTGGGGACGATGGCGGAACGACCTTTAGAGGATTGGGTGCGGCGGTGGGCACTGGCGGTGGGGTGTGCGCCGCTGCTGCTTGCTGGGTGTCCGAAGAGCGATACGGCCGCGGCGGGAAAGGCGCCGGCGCAGGCTACGGCCCCGGTGCTTACGCAGGGCAGAGGCGGGAGTGTTGCGGAGGCGGCTCCGGCGAAGTCGTCTTCGGAACAGACGGCAGAGGATGCGGCGCAGGCGGCGAAGGTGCAGCAGTTGATCAATCGCACGGAGGCGTCGTATCACAGCGGCGTGGAGAACTATCGCGCGGGGCATCTGGATGCGGCGCGCACGGACTTCGACTCGGCGGTCGATCAGATGCTGTCGAGCGGCATGGACATCAAGGCGGACCCGCAGCTTGCGGATGAGTTCGATCATCTCTTGAATGCTGTGAACTCATTGGAGATGGCAGCGCTGAAGCAAGGCAATGGATTTTCGCCGGCGATCGAAGCCGCTCCGCTCGATGCGGCCGATGAGGTGACCTTCCCGGCGAATGCGGCGTTGACGGCGAAGGTGTCGGCGGAGTTGAAGACCACGCAGTCGGACTTTCCGCTGGTGGTGAACGACTATGTTGCGGGGTTCATCAGTTACTTCACGAACTCACCGAGCGGGCATGCGCATCTGGTGCGGTCGCTCGAGCGGGCGGGCAAGTACAAGGACATGATCGCGAAGGATCTGCGGGCGGAGGGGCTGCCGCAGGATCTGATCTATCTGGCGGTGGCGGAGTCGGGCTTTCAGCCGCAGGTGGTGAATGCGCACTCGGGCGCGGGCGGGATGTGGCAGTTCATGCCGTTCCAGGGGGCGTACGGCCTCGCGCGGAACGGCTACTTCGATGAGCGGTTCGATCCGGAGAAGTCTTCCATCGCGTATGCGAGGTACATGAAGACGCTCTATAACCAGTTCGGCGACTGGTACCTGGCGATGGCGGCGTATAACTGGGGGCCGGGCAATGTGCAGCGGTCGGTGATGCGGACCGGGTATGCGGACTTCTGGCAGCTGTATCGCCGCAATGTGCTGCCGGCGGCGACGAAGAACTATGTGCCGGGCATTATCGCGGCGATCATCATGGCGAAGAATCCGGAGCAGTACGGGCTGGACAAGCTGAACCCCGACGCTCCTGTTCTGTTTGATACGGTGACGGTGGAGTACGCGGTCGATCTGCGGCTGGTGGCGGACGTGACGGACTCGTCGCTGACCGAGATCGTGGCGTTGAATCCGAGTCTGCTGCGCATGACGACACCGCGCGAGATGCCGTTCGACCTGCACGTGCCGGCGGGGACGGGCAAGGTGTTCGCTTCGCGGATCAAGGATATTCCTGAAGAGAAGAGAGCAAGCTGGCGATTCCACGTGGTGCGCGCGGGCGAGTCGCTGGATGCGATCGCGCTGGCGCTGCATGCGCATGCGAAGGAGATTGCCGAGGTGAACGACCTGGGAACAAATGGGGGCTCGGATGCAAGCGTGGAGGAGGGCGATGAGCTGGTGGTTCCGGTCTCGTCAGCTGCGACGGTGCGGACGGCGCACTATGCAGCGCGGCGCGGAGACACGCTGATCACGGTCTCGGATCGGTTTGGCGTGCCGGTCGCGGATCTTCGGCGCTGGAATCATCTTTCGTCGAATGCGCTGAAGCCCGGGCGGGTGCTGACGGTATCGGAGCCGATTGTTCTTGCGCCGCACGCACGCGGCAGAGCGAGTCGCCTGCACAGTGGAGGCCATGGCGCTGCGAAGTCTCGCGGCTCCGCTCACACCGCCGCGCGCTCGAGCACGACGGTGAAGAAGACGAAGCCTGCGTCGAGCGCGGCGGGGAAGAAGACTACCTCCAAGACCAAACAGAAAGCTACACGATAAGCTTCCTTGCGGAAAAGATTGCTTGCCATCGCTAGCGCGGGGATGCATCCTGTTGCTAGAATCTCGTGCCGGGATGCGTTGCTCTTTTTTTGCATCGTATTCGGAAGCCAGCAAGCAAAGCGTGGTGAGAGTACACAGCAGTGAGAGGATATGGCGATGATGTTCGACGAGACGATCAAGCTTTATGCAGCCGCGGCAGAGGACGATAACGATTTCGGCGATGAGTCCGCTGGGGACGTCCGTGGAAGCTTCGGGGATGGGGATGAAGAGGAAGAGGTAACGCTGACCTCGGACGACGACGAGGCGGCGGGCGGCGATGGGCTCGATACGCCGGATGAGCTGGACGAGGAGGATGACGAAGACGACGAGACGCTTGCCCCGCATGGGACCACGCACGCGGAAGATGCGCGGATTTCGTCGCTGCCTCCGTCGCCTGTAGGCGGCTATGAACCCGCGACGAAGATGTCTGAGACTCCGCGCAAGAGCAGCACGGCGGCCGGCGCTCGGCCGTCCGCAGCGAAGAAGGCGGCGTCGACTCCGAGCAGGAAAACAGCGCCTGCGAAGAAAGCTGCACCTGCAAAGAAGGCGCCGGCGAAGTCGTCCGCGAAGCCTGCGAGCAAAGCGCCCGCGAAGAAGGCGCCGGCCAAGAAGGCTGCTGCAAAGAAAGTTCCGGCGAAGAAGACTGCTGCGAAGAAGAGCAGTTCAGCCGCATCGAAATCTGCCGCGAAGAAGTCTAGTGCTCCGCGCGGCGGGAAGGCTGTCTCGAAAAAGGCGGCCGGCAACAGGAGCACGGCAAGCAGTAAAAACCAAAAGAAGAGAGGTACTACCTTGGCGACAAAGAAAGTAGCAGCAAAGAAGGCACCAGCGAAGAAGGCAGCAGCGAAGAAGGCTCCTGCCAAGAAGGCGGCGGCAAAGAAGACCGCAGCAAAGAAGTCCCCCGCAAAGAAGACCGCAGCAAAAAAGGCAACCAAGAAGTAAACGTTCTTAAGGCAAGCAAATAGGCCCGGACTCCTCAATTGAGAGCCCGGGCCTTTTTGCGTCTGCTGACGCGATGCAAAGCTGGGTTTGATCGAAGAAACGAACAGCAGATCCTCTTCGAGGAGGACAACAAGAAAGGCAAGGGTACAGACAGGCAATCTTCAATTTCAGTGCCGTTACTTCTTCGCCTGGTTGATCTCGTCGAGGACTTCGGAGCTGGCAACGTTGGGGTCCACCTTCTGCCAGACCTTGACGACCTTGCCTTCGGGGGAGATCAGGAAGGTGTCGCGCTGCGCGAACTTGACGACGCCAAAGTTCATGAGCGGGACGCCATAGGCATCGACGACCTTGTGATCGGGGTCGGCGAGCAGCTTGAAGGAGAAGGTGTCTTTCGAGCACCAGGTCTTGTGGCCCTCGACGGTGTCGAGGCTGACGCCGAGCACGACGGCGTTGAGCGCGTTGTACTTCGGCTGGTCCTTCTGAAAGTTATGCGCCTCGATGGTGCAGCCGGAGGTCTGGTCCTTGGGATAGAAGTAGAGGACGACCCACTTGCCCTTGTAGTCGCTGAGGCTGACGGGTTTGTCTTCCTGCGAGGGCAGGGTGAAGTTGGGCGCGGTGGCTCCCGCCTGGACGATATCTGCGTGAGGCGCTGCATGGGCGGTGAGACCGGCGGCGCATGCCGTGAGCAGGCCGGCGATGACTGAGATGGAGAGTGCTTTGCGCATGTTGATTTCCCTTCGATTCTTTTCGTAGAAGTGTTTGAGCCGCATGGAGGGCGAGCCCGGTGAGGACACCGTGATTTTACTCTCTGCCGCCAGACGTAGACATTTCAGAGAAGATTTCAGAGATCCGCGACGATGGCGATGCCGGCCAGATCGGCGGCGGCGACGATGGCGGCGGGATCGAAGAGCAGCGTGCGAGCGGCCTCGAGCGCGAGACAGGCGGCGCCCGCGGACTGCATGGCCTGGATGGTGGCGACGCCGATGACGGGCACATCGAAGCGCATGTCCTGATTCGGCTTGGCGACCTTGACGACGGTGAGAGAGCGGCGCAGGGTAGAGTGCGAGTCAGGATTGGGGGCGTCGGTCTCGGGTTCCAATGTGCGGAAGAGAGCTCCGGCGCGCGCGATCGTGGCGTCGGTGCCCTCCATAGCTTCGATCGCGACGCAGGCCTGCGCTGCGATGACGACCGTCTGGCCGAGGTCGTATGCGGCAATGGCTTTGGCGATGGTGCGGCCGTAGGCGATGTCCTTCCGCTCGTCTTCGTCGGGGTGGCGGCGAGTGAGGACGCCGGGTCGCGCGAGCAGGGGTTCGAGATAGGAGGTGGACGAGATCAGCTCGATGCCTTCGTCTGCGAGGAGCTTAGCGACGGCGCCGAGCAGCATGTCGGTGTTGCGGGTGCGGAGGTTGAGCAGAAGCTTGGCGAGGCGCCAGTCGGGGCGGATGCTCGAGAAGATCTGCTTGTGCCTGACCTGGCCGGCCATCACGGCGCGGGTAATGCCTTCGGCGTGGAAGGTCTCGATGAGGCGGGAGAGTTCGCCGAGCGAGAGCCAGTGAACTTTGATGGCGGAGTCGGCTGCGGCGCGGAGGTCGATCTCGGGGTCGGTCTCTTCCTGAATTGCGGCGACGACGACTTCGAGGCCATGGGCGCGCGCGGCGTCGAGCAGGAGAAACGGAAAGCGGCCATTGCCGGCGATCAGACCGAGTTTCGGCATGGCTTACTGTAGCTTACGTGGAGCGAAGCAGGAAGCGATGGGCGCGCTGGAAGAACTTGTCTAAAACTGCGGAACCAAGCGCCTCCGGACAGCAAGCAGAGGCGAAATACGGGGATTTCTCCACTGCGTCGCGCGATGAGACCGCACGGCTTCGGTCGAAATGACGACTTCCTGGGAGTTCTTAGACAGGTTATGAGGGGAGCGCATGCGGTGCTTCACGCGCCGTGACTCAGACGGCGTGAGCTCCTTCTTGATAACACCGTAGCGCCTCTTCGCGGGCTTGCCGCAGCGTTTGGACGACATCGCCAAGCGGGTAAAATTCCATCGCGATGACGCCTTTGTAGCGGAGTCGCCCGAGCTCGCGGTAGATGTTCCGGTAGGCGATCTCGCCGGTTCCAGGCTGGTGCCGTGTCGGCGCGTCGGCAATGTGCACAAGGCCGATCTGGTCGATGACCTTGTCGAGCTTTTCGAGGAGGTTCCCGTGGGTTCTCTGCTCGTGATAGAAGTCGTAGAGCAGCTTAAGGCGCGGACTGGCGACGGCGTTTGCAAGGTCGAATCCAGTCATTACGGTGTCGAGATAGATAGGCGGATTCTCGAGCCGGTCGATCGGCTCGATGAGCGCCGTCATGCCCGCGTCTTCGAGCAGATGCACCGCACGCTTCAGCGTGTCGACCGAAGCGTTCTGCTGCGCGCCCGGCGGCGCGTCCTCGATGCGCTTGCCGGAGAGCAGAATAATCTGCTTGCACTCGAGGCGCTCGACCTTGGGCAGAAACTCTTTCAACTTCGACAGGAAGATCTCTTCGCCGGCCGGGTCGCAAAACGATGCACTCAAACCTGACGTCGCGTCGATCGTCAGTCCGAGCGTTCTCATACGCGCCAGGTAGCGCACAGTGTCTGCCGCGGACCATTTCTCGAACTGTCCCGATAGCTCGACGTGCTGGTATCCGGCCTGCGCTACTTGTTCGAGGTTCTGCTCGAAGCTGCCGAGGCGGCTGAGGGTCCAGATCATCAGGGAGAACTGCAGGTCCGTGCTGACTGTTCGCGGGGAGGCTTGCATGCCGAGGAGACCCGCCGAAGACAAAGCGACGGACGCTGCGATGCCTTTGCCGAACGCCCTGCGCGTAGCCATGCGCATCATCGTAGCAAATTATGGTGTGAAGTCATGTGACGCCGGATTTCTAAGACAATCGCGACCTTACTTCCGGGCGTACAAGGTAGAAAAAAAAGACGAGAGCGAAGAGTCCCTGCAGCAGGAATTGCCCGGCGTGGGTCTTCTGGAAGACGATCAGGTTACCGAAGCACAGCGTCAGACAGCCGCCGAGCACGAGCGCCCAACCCCAGCGGCGCAGGCGCAGCAATCCGAAGACGCCGGCCGCGAGCAGCGAACAGAGCGCGAGCACACCATAACGTGCGGTGGATGCGCCGAAGCTTCCGCGCAGAGCGGCGACGGCGTTGATCGTGATCAGCACAACCATGAACAGGCAGATTCCCGCCACACCCGGCAGCATGCCGTGGGCCTGGGCTTCGAGCTTTTCTGCTTCGGGGTGCTCGCTCATAAGGTGTGCAGGTAGGCGAGCAGATCATTGAGGTCCTGCGGGTCGAGGGTGTTGCCCATGGCCGGCATCAGGCCGTGGCCGTTGACGATGGTGGAGGTGACACGCTCGTCATTGGCGGGCGCGCCGCTGGGCAGCGCCGGCTTCTTGAAGATGCCGAGCAGCGCGGGACCATGCAGCGCGGCATTCTTGCGGTCATAGTGGCAGATGCCGCAGCGAGTCTCGAAGACGATGTGGCCGCGGGTCTGCTGGACATTCAATTCGGACAGAGGGGTAGGTTGCGGGGTGGACTTGCATCCGGCCAGCAGGGACGCTATCAGGAACAGGCTTGAAGCGCGAATCATCTCTTCATTCTCTCACTCGGGCTAATTGGCGGCGGCGATGGCGGCGACGATCCTGTCCGTGGCGTCGCGATCGTCATGTGTCTGGGGCAGGTGATTGTCGACCAGGATGCAAAAGATCACCGTCCTTCCGCTGGCGCACACCACGTATCCGCTCAAAGCGCGCGCCTCGCCCAGCGTACCGGTCTTCGCGAATACATTGCCTTTGAGGGGCGGTTTGTTGAAGCGGTGTTCGAGCGAACCGTCGACGCCTCCGATGGGGAGGCTGCTCTTCCAGTCCGCGAACCAAGGCTGCTGAGACGCATACTGCAGCAGCCGCGCCGTCGCGCGTGGAGTTACGAGGTTGTGGCCGCTCAGCCCCGATCCGTCGAAGAAGATAAAGTCGTGCTCGTCGAGCCCGGCCGTGAGGAGAAACTGCCGCACGACGCGGGCTCCCTGGGCGATGCTGCCGTCTCGGCCCCGTGCCGCGCCAAGCTGGCGAAGCATCAACTCGGCGTGCAGATTCTGACTCGCCTTGTTGGTCACGACGACATCCTCGACGAGGGGAGCAGAGGTGTGGGTGGCAAGTGATTTTCCTTCTCCGCCGGCGAGGGCAGCGAGAAAACTGGGGTCGTCCGGAGGCTCGATGAACTCTTGTGGAGTGTTCGGTCTGACCTGGGAGCCAGGGGGATCTGAAGCTGAGAACGATTCGTGTTGGAAGCTCTCGGTGTCGAGCAGAATGCGATGGCGCGCGCGAGCTCTTCCCATGACGGTAATGCCGCGGGCCTCGAGCATGGCTTTGAGCGCAATGGCGGCGTACTCCGCTGGATCTTCGATGGCGATCTCTTCTTCGTCAGGCTGCGCGCGTGCGGCGATGGTGCCGTAGAGTCGCAGCGTCTTCGATCCGAGGGCGCGTTCGATCTGCAGCGTGTTGCCGGTCTTCGGCGGCCCTGTTGTGGCGGAGGTGTCCAGGGTGTAGTAGGGCACTCCTGGCTCAAGCATCACAGTTGCCGGCGTTCCCGCGACGCCGCCGGGTGTGGTCGTTACGTTGATCTGGTTGTCGTTGATCGAGAGAGCCGAGACCGGCGCTCCGTAGCCCCAGACCGCGTCCTCGATGGTCCAGTCGGAAGCGTATGGCTGCCAGGGAAAGAAGGTGTCGTCACCGAGGATGTCTCCGGTTACCGTCTTAAGGCCGGACGCGGCGACCTGGTCGGCGAGGTCTTCGAGCGGGCGCAGCGAATCGACCTGCGCCGGTGTGGGAGTATGTAACTCAGAGGGTGGCGTATAGGGCAGGACCCTGCCGGAGAGGTTGGCATCGCCCACGCCCATGAGGACGAGGCTGCCAGTGAGCTTGCCGTCTGCGCTCAGATTTCCGCGCGCCTGCACCCTGGTCTGGTAGGCGGTCTGGCTGCCGAGCAGCGCCAGGGCGGCGGCGGTGGTGAAGAGCTTTGTGTTGCTGGCGGGTTGAAAGAGCTGAGCGTCGTTGAGCGAGTAGATCGGCGTCCCGTCCATTGCGGTGACTGCGATGCCCCAATGGTCGCGGGATACGACAGGATCGTTGAGGATCTCGGAGATGGTTTGTGCGAGCGGTGCGCACGGCGCACTTGCACCCGCGCTTGAGGCGGCGTGCTCAGCGCATGGGGGAGTGGTTGTCTGGGGCGAGGCGGCCAGCGCGTAAAGCAGGGCGGCGAGGATTGAGGACGCCGTGCGAGGAGTGCTGGCCATGGGCGCAGTCTAGCATTCTCGATGATGCGACTCTTGTGCGAAGACTAGAATCTCCCCCATGCCTCTGTTGTCGCGAGCGGAGTACGAGTGGCGCCTGTGCTCCCGCACACTTGCGCTGGGGCGGCGCACGGTGGTGATGGGCATATTGAACGTCACGCCGGATTCGTTCTCCGACGGTGGCCATTTCTACTCTCCGCAGAATGCGCCGGAGCGGGCGCTGGCGCAGGCTCTGCGCATGCTGGAGGAGGGCGCGGACATTCTCGATGTCGGGGGCGAATCGACTCGTCCGAACGCTGCGCCGGTCGCTGCGGAGGAGGAGCAGGCCAGGGTGCTTCCGGCAATCGAGGCGATTTTGCAGGCGCGTCCGCAGGCGCTGCTTTCGGTCGATACCTTTCATTCGAGCACGGCGCGATACGCGGTCGCGGCAGGTGTCGAGATTGTGAACGATGTCAGCGGCCACCTGTGGGATGCTGCGATGTCGAGAGCTTGCGCGGAGCTGGGCTGCGGCGCGGTGCTGATGCATGCGCGCGGCCGTCCGCACGAGTGGGCCGAGCTTTCGCCGCTTGCGCCGGAGAAGATCGTACCACTGGTGATGACAGGGCTTAGAGAGCGCGTCGACAGGGCCGTTGGCGCGGGCGTGCTGCGCCCGCGGGTCGTGATCGATCCCGGTTTCGGCTTCGGCAAGCGCGGGGAGGAGAACTACGTGCTGCTGCGGAGACTCGAAGAGCTGCGGCAGCTCGATCTTCCGCTGATGGTAGGGATCTCACGGAAGGGCTTTCTGGGGCGAAGTGTGGCCGCACGCTTTGGCGGCGCGGAGATTGCAGCGATGGATCGACTGCATGCGAGCAATGCGGCCAATGTGGCGGCGATTTTAGCGGGAGCTCATATCATTCGTGTACATGATGTTCGTCCCGCGGTGGAGGCGGCGGCGGTGGCGGACGATATTCTGGCTGCTCTCTAAAGATGATGTCCTGCCGGACGGGCCCGCTACGTTTGGTCACCCCGCAAACGAAGACCTGTTTGCGGGGACACCGATGGGCGGTCACTTCGTAACGCGTATACCTTGTCGTGTAAGAGTGATCAGCATAGGGCCTCGCGGTGCAGGACGCGCAAACTCTTGATCCCGACCATCGGGAGGGCCACCCGAAGGGGTATACACGCCACGAAGTGGCCGCCGTCCGCGTAGGACGCCCGTCCGGCAGGACATGCCTTTCTTCTACACAGGATTGCCCGAGTTATCGGTGTTCCAGCTCTCGGTTTGGAAGGCGATGAAGATAGCGGTCCACGTGTTCTTTGCAGGCAGGTGAATGAAGAGAGCACCGTCCTGCCAGACGCCATTGTCGGCGCTGAATGTGCCGGCGGGATTGCCCTGATTCATGTGGATGTTGTGGATGCCGTCGACCCTGCCGCTGTCAGCGTAGGCGCTGCCGAAGGCGTAGATCACGCCGTCATTGTCGGCGATGGTCATGTTGAGCAGCGTGACGACGGCATTCTGCAGCGCGCTGGAGCGGGCGCGGCTGAGCAGGCGGTCTTCTTCGCTGAGCCCGCTAGGGCGGTACTGCGGCAGAAGCGTCATCTGCGCGCGGGTGATCATGGGCGAGCCATTGATTTGTTCCCGGACGAAGTCGAGGGCCAAGCCGCCTGCGGTGCTCGGCAGGGCAGTCATGCCGAAGGGCAGGGCCAGGAGAGCGGCGAGACCAGGGGGCGTAAAGTTCTCCTCGATCGCGTAGAGCACCTCGGAGCCGTCGACCGACTGGATGTTGACCGCGACGGTGAAGGGGCCGCCGTTGGCCTGCAGGGTGATCTGGTAGTGTGGGCTCCTGCCGGCGACGACCTTGCCGGAGGTGGGTCTGCCGGAGAGAACGCTGTAGTTGGGAATGGGCATGCTGTCGTGGTCTTCTCGGGCTGCCATGCGCGACGATGCTGGATGCTGGTTCGCTGCTGGGCGATTGAGCGGCGTTATCGAGCGGCGTTATCGATTGGACCCGCGCGAGTTGATGTAAGCCTGGTCTTCGACGTCTTCGCCTTCGCTCTCTTCGTCTTCGGCCTGCTCGAGGGCTGCGTCGTCGTCCTCGTCTTCGAGCTGTTGGTCTTCGAGGTCGTCTCCGTCTCCTGCGACGGCGGTGGAGGCATTGGTGGCTTCGCTGCCGGCGTGCGCGGTTGGGTTGCTGGCGGAGTTGTCGAAAGTGGCGGTGGCGTCAGGCCCTATGTTGCGGAGTATCTCGTCCGGTGACAGCTTCCGGGATGGGTCCTGCGTCGGATCGTAGGGGGCGTTCGCCATGGGTGTGTCTCCTGTTTGGTTTTGAGGTTGGACGATCGATTCCTCGATTTTCTTCCCTCGACCTGATCGATTGGATGCGGAATTCGCGCAATACGAGACAAGGAAGAGCAGGTGCACAGAGGCACAAGGAAGTGGTCAAGACAAGATCTTCAGTTCGCAATTTTGACCTTGGCGGCGTATAAAGAGCGCAGGCAGCGCGGGCTCGAAAAAACGAGCGTGCGCACCTCTCTCCCGGCAAAATCTTCTCGGCCCAAGTCTCTGACCATTCTGCTCAGGAGTCTCTTATGACAAGCCACGAACTGGAAGCGAAGGAAGCTGCCGCAAGCCTTCCTTGCGAAGACATCTTCTGCGAGCCCCACTATCTTCTTAAACTGCTGCTCATTCTGGTCCTCACGGGCATCGTGGGAGGCTGGGCCTACTGCGCGCTCGGACAGCCGGCTTCGATCGAATCTTCTCTCGATATGTCGACTTTGCCGGCGTTTTGTCCGTAGGCGAGAGGGCAGCGCTGGACCTCGATGTGTTCGAGCTACAGCCGCGAAACGGCGGCGACCGGTCCGGGGATGGCCTGGACCGATCGCCTATCTCGCGGAACATAGGAAGGCGATGGCTTATCCGGAAGAGAGCAGCTCTCAAACGGGTCCTTACTTATCGTCGTCTTTATGACCGTCAACCGTGATCTTGACGTTCGGCAGGATGCCGCCCTGCGGAGTGAAGATGATTGGGCAGTTGATGACAATCTGCGTCTTGGTGACGGTGACTTCACCCTTTGCCTCTGCCTCTTTGATGGCCTCTTCCGACTTGAGAACCCGGGGCGTGCTGCCGCTGTTCCAGGCTACGTTGCTGACCTGCCAGAGCGGCTGGTAGGACGTGTCGGCGCTCTTCGGCCCGACGGGGTTGGGCGCGGAGGGCACGACGTTGTATTGCTGATAGTTGGTGAACACATAGATGTCGTCGTAACCGGCGGGCTGCGAGGTGAGGACGTTGGCGAGTTCGGGGACGTAGTTGAGGCCGAAGGTCTGGGCGGTGGCCTGGTCGGAGGTGTCGGTGCGAATGTAAAAGAGGACCTGGCCTTTGTACCAGCAGAAGACGAGCGGCAGAGTGGCGGTTGCGTTTTCTGGCGACGCCCCTTTGGCCGACGGCTGTACCTGGACGTTGTTTGTCTGTTGCGCGAAGGCGAGCGATGTGGAGGCAATCGCCATGCCGCCGAGGAGTCCCGCGACGAGAGCGAGAGTGGAGGTGCGGTTCGTTAGCGCATCGAGCAACGCTGGCCTTCTGGATGAATTCGACATGGAGTGCTCCTTGAATGGGTGCGGGAGGGTTAACAGGGGAGGGCTGGGTTGACTTCACGCCGGCGTCAGCTGGGCGTATACGAAGTTTTACGGACGCGGCCGCTTCGTTTGCGGATGGGACGCGGGCTATGGGCGGGAGGTTACAAGCTAAATTGAGAGCGTTCGAAATACCCTGCGGAATGGCTTCGATGCGTGGCTGGGTTCTATGCGGTTCGTGCTGAGTGTACGAAGCGAGGAAGGCGCGAGGCTAAACCACAGATCTCTTTTGGGGAACAACGAGAAAAGCGAGGGCAAAACCGCGTGTGGCGAAGTTGACCCGACTTGCGTGAAGCAATGCATCTGGTAAGGGAAGACCGTCCGGAGGTGGGATCAGCCGCGGTGGGCGGCGAGGAACTTCTTGTACTCCTTGTCGAGACCGGTCATGAAGTTATCGACCAGAGAGAGCTGGCCCTGCAGGATCTCAATCTTCTGCTTCAATGCTTCAGCTTGTTCGACCGTTGGGTCGGGATCGTCTTTGCTGTCGTTCATGAACGGGGCGAGGCTAAGGATGGTGTCGCGGACCGCCTGCTGCTCTGAGTTGAAGAGTTCGTCCTGAAGGCTATAGATGTCGGCGTACTCCTGCGCACGGATATAGGGCATGTAGGAGAGTGCGGTGGTTGTCTGGGCAGTCTTCCAGCTTACATCCTCAAAGGAATGGATTCGGAAGTCGATCGTCATGCTCGCCTTATCCGGCATCTTGTGGTTCTTGATGAGGTATTTAATCACAACGACATCCTGCTTCAGATCGGCCTGCTCCTTATGCACTCCAGCAAGAGTCTCGGGCATGTCTTTGGCGTTGTTCTGAATCTCGGCGTGAAGGCTGGCTTCGGCCTCGTGGACGAGATGGCGGTGATGCTGCCACTCGACCAGGCCTTCGAGAGAGAGAGCGATGAGGAGGCCGATGGTGATGGTGAACAGATGCAGCAGAAAGTCGCGCCAGCCATGAATGGATTCATGGGGAGGATGGACATCGAGCACGGGTGGGACCTCGTCTTCGAGCTTCACTGAGGACTAGGGTA
The DNA here is from genome assembly GCA_965277545.1 of Edaphobacter sp. Classification (GTDB taxonomy): domain Bacteria; phylum Acidobacteriota; class Terriglobia; order Terriglobales; family Acidobacteriaceae; genus Edaphobacter. The sequence continues at coordinate 1,078,090 of OZ255826.1, read as the reverse complement.
GCAAATTGGGAGATGCCGAGGTCTCCTTTATTCAGTGACTCGTGAAGATCCATTTCTGCCATGCATTCCCTTGATAGGCGTACTGATCGATCGCTTCGCCAACCGTTGTGCCACCCCCATCGACATCGAGCGCCAATCCGCTGTTCACGTTGGTCAGCTCATAGGCGCCTCCGCCGGCGGAGATGACATTCCACTGCTGGTTTGTGCTGCCGTTCGCGGGCAGTTGGTCTACCAGAGCGCTGTTCGCCTTGGAGGCTGCTGCGACTTCGAGCAGTTGGCCGCTTGCTCCATTGGTCAGCGTAATGACATTGTTGCCCAGATTGGTGACCTTCCATTGCTGGTTGGTCCCGTTGTTGACGGTGTATTGATGGATATCCTGGCCGCTTGTGGTCGAGAATCCAGGGTCGTCGAGGGCCTGGACGCTGTGAACGCTCGTGATCACAAAGGTGCCATTCGGAATCAAAGTACCGCTGCCGCCCGACACGGTGATCGAAAAGGTCTGAGTGCTTTTGCTCCCGCACGTGTTGGTGTAAGCCGCAACATAGGTGTTGGCGCCAGAGTTCAAGGGAACGCTGTTGATCTGCCGCGAGGCGGAGGTGAATCCACTGGGGCCGGTCCAGCTCCACGACCCTCCTGTCAACGGCTGCGGGCCAAGGTTGACGGTCGATCCCGAAGCTACGGTTGCGCTTGCTGCCTGCTGCCATGCCGCTCCATTCACCTGCAGGTAAGGAGTGATCGGGGTCGCGGTGCAGCCGCCGGCCGGCAGCAGACCGTAGACGGCTACCTGTTCGGAGTCGGTCCCGACGTACACCTTGCCATTGGCGATGGTGGGCGCGACAAACTTGGCGAAGTTTCCATAGCTGTCGCGCGACGAGTTCTGGGCCGTGCTCCATAAGAGCGTTCCCAGATTCGTGGCATCGTAGGCGTACATGGCGCCGCCCACGGTCGAATGATCGGGATCAGCCTCAGGTGCGGTCGCCCAAACGATGGCCGTTCCTGCCGTAGTTCCGTTGGAAGAGACAGATACTGAGCCGCTGGTGGTTCCGCCAGGGGTAGCGTAGGCGCTTTCCGAAGACGGCGAGGTGTTGAAATGGCCGCTGGCAAACTGGTAGGCCTTGAGGGGCTCGTTGACGCCCCAGATATACATGGTGTTGTTGAAGAATGCGGGCGAACCCCAAAGACCGTTGTCGGCCTGAAACTCCTGCACTACCTGATCGGTCGAGGTGTTCAACTTGCCCATGTTGACGGTGTTGACCACATACAGCATGCCGGACTTGCTTCCGCCCGCAATGTAAGTGGTGCCGGGAATGGCAAAAGCTCCGGTGGACCCCAGATCGGTATCGCCTGCGTTCAACTGGTCGTAGTCTTTGGGTTTGAAGTAATCCGCCACGGTCAAAGTATTGCCGCTCGGAACGAGCTTCAGAAAGCTCTCTCCATAGTCCTCGGACGCATCATCGGTGGTCTGCGTGCTGTTGGCGGTGATCAGATACAGGTTGTTGGACGAGTCGGCAATAAGGCCTTGGCCTCCCATCCAGATTGCGCCTTCCCCGCTGTTGGGGGTCACATTGTAGACCTGCACCTGCTGTAAGGTGCTCGCCTTATACCCGAGGAGCCATCCGTGGTAGGGGGAGTGATCTTCATGAGAAGCGAAGGCCAGGTAGACGACTCCATTCACGAGTGTGACGGCAGCGCGCTGGTTCTCCTGCGAGGCGACGAACGGAATCTGGCCGCCGCTGCTCTGTTGCCCCGATCCGCTGACGGATGCGGTGATCTCGACGGGGCCGCCAAACTTCTCCGCGCCGGTCGTGATGTCGAGAGCGTGCAAGCGGAAGATCTGCACGTTGTTCTCATAGGTCTTGGCCACGGCGTAGAGAGTGCCGGAAGAAGTATCGATCACTGGCGTGCTGATGATGCCGACCTCCACCAGAATGTTCTGCGTGTTGATGACAGAGCTTGGCACCGGTGTTCCAAGAGAGACGTGCCAGTACGGTGTCTGTGAACCCGAGTCAGCGTCGAACGCATAGACGCTGTCGTGCGCGGTCGCGACATAAACGACATTATGCGTGCCGCCGGATATCGAAACGCCCGGAACGTAGAGAGGCTGCGCGTAGGTGAAGCCGTCGATAGGAAGCGAAAACAGCCTGCCGAAAGAATTTACATTGACATTGCTGATTGTGAGAATCGTCTCGTTCGGATCTGCGCCGGACCGGCTCAGATCGTTGTGCTGCGTGAGCACGCTCTGCGCTCGGCTGATACCCGGCTGCAACAACCCCATCAGCGAGACAACACTTAGTTTGACAATGAAACGACGCGTGAGCGCAATCTTTGGAAACATTGGGGAGGGCTCCTTTTCCTAGATTCCAAAGCATACTCCCACGCTGATCGATTGCAAGAAAACGTTGTTTGAATTCGTGTCTCTCGTTTTGACAGGTTCAACATGGGATATTGATTCGATTCAGGCGGGGACGATTGCTCTAAACGTTGAGAAGCTATGCGATCCATCAGAACCAAAGCACGCCATCTGAACTCTGGCGATGTGCTGCCAGACGTCGCGGAGATGTTTTCATCCGGCAAAAGTGTTTGCGGTACCATCCCCCAATGACGGTCCTCGGTTGTAACCGGTCTTCGCAGACCCACACCTCTATCTTCACGGCACCGCGCATCCGGCCTTGGACTTCTGTCTTTATTGGGAACTGCTTGATGTTGACTTTTGCCGGAGTTGGCGCCCGACAGGCACAAGCGGAGAAGCCCTCCAACTCAGGGGACCTTGCGGTTGTCACAAATTACAAAGTCGAAGATCTCGGAGAATTGCCCATCATTGCCGACGATGTGACCGTGTCGTTGAATCAGGATGGCACGGTAGCGTATTGGACAAGGATCAACGGTTCAGTGCGCGCAACGCTCTGGCGGCATGGTCGAGGCACAGCGATCCAAGGGGTGCCAGGCTACCCGAACACGATCGCTCACGCGCTCAATCGACGGGGCGATATCGCCGGCTGGATGAACACCAGCGGCAATCCTGTCGACAGCCTATCCACCACGCGCGGCTTCGTTCGCCATCGGAATCGAATTTGGATCGTTCCTGGATTGGGCGGACGCGGATTGGGCGGACGCGACAGTCGCATCTTCGGTTTGAACGACAAAGGAATTGCGGTCGGCGCTGCAAGTCTTGCCGGGGGCGAGCGTCATGCGTTTGTTACCTCAAGGTCCAGCATCGTTGACCTGGGCACGCTTCCTCCCGGCAAATCGAGCGCAGCCTACGCCATCAATCAGGCCGGCCTGATCGTCGGCTCTTCCAGCGTGGGCGCCAGGGCAAAGCATGCAGTGTCCTGGTCGAATTACAAGATTGTGGATCTCGGAACCCTGCCGCACGGAGTCACCAGCAGCGCCCGGTCGGTAAATGATCGCGGGCAGATTGCCGGCTTCAGCGACACTCCAGAGGGTGTTCATGCCTTTCTCTATTCCGACGGAGCCATGCGGGATCTCGGTACGCTGGGGAGCGATCCGAGTGAAGCATCGGGAGTCAACAATCGGAGCGATGTCGTCGGCGCCTCAAACATCAGCGCCACGAAACGGCATGCCTTCTTATGGCGAGACGGTCAGATGAAGGATCTCAATGTCTTTCTGCCACAGGGTTCGAAGTGGAGCTTGCAGGATGCATTCAATATCAATGATCGAGGCCAGATCGTTTGTTCTGCTCGCCGCTATGGCGAGCCCTTACATCTCCTTTTGCTGACGCCTGAACCTCTACGACCGCGCCCAAAGACTTCGCCCCATTTTCCGGTTTTACCATAGCTTCGATGATCGACTCCATCACAACGACAGGGGTGTGCTCTTGCAGGCTGCTCAGTCTCGGGCCTGGGCAAGGAACTCGGCGAGGTGGATGGGTTTGGCGGTGGTGTTCTGGGTGATCTGCTGGGCGCAACTGAAGCCGTCTGTGAGGATGGTGGCTTTGGGGTGATTGCGAATGGCGGGGAGGAGGACGCGGTTGGCCAGGGTTTGGGAGATGGCGTATTTGTCCTGCTCGAAGCCGAAGGGGCCGGCCATGCCGCAGCAGCCGGAGTCGAGGAGCTGGACGTCGGCGCCGGTGGCGCGGAGAAGCTTCATCTCGTCGGCCATTCCCATCTTCGCGTGGTGATGGCAGTGGCCGTGGACCAGGATCTGCTCACTGAGCTGCGGTGGCTTGTAGTAGGGCGCGTGCTGGACGAGGAATTCGCTGAGCAGGAAGGTCTGGTCGCGGAGTTTTTCGGCGCGAGGGTCGTGGGGGAGGAGGTTGGTGAGCTCGTCGCGGAAGACCGAGGCGCAGGAGGGTTCGAGGACGACGATGGGGGTTCCGGCTTTGAGCTGCGGGGTGAGGGCGTCGAGGATTTTGAGCAGGTAGTCTTTTGCCGTGTCGAGCATGCCGAAGTCGTAGAGCGGGCGGCCGCAGCAGAGATGGCGGTTGGGCAGGGTGACGCGAAAGCGGGCTTCGGTGAGGACCTGGTGGGCGGCGCGCAGGGTGGCGGGGTGGAAATAATTGTTGAAGGTGTCGGCCCAGAGGAAGACCTCGGGTGCGGTGTCGCGCAGGGGGGTGCGGCGATCGTTGCGACGGCGTGGGTCGCGGGCCAGGCGGCGGTCGGGGGTGAAGGGTGCGGAGAAGCGCGGGAAGGTGCGCCTGGGGTGAACGTGGAGAAGCTTCTTGAGGAGCGGATTAATGAGCGGCGCGTGGTTGATGGCGTTGATCAGCGCGGGTGCGAGGGAGGCCAGGCGCGCCCAGCGGTCGATGCGGCCGAACCCGTAGTGGAAGAGCGGGCGGCGTTCGTTCTCGTAGAAGTGCGCGAGGAACTCGGATTTGTAGGTGGCCATGTCGACCGAGACGGGACACTCGCTGGCGCAGGCCTTGCAGGAGAGGCAGAGGTCGAGCGACTCGCGGACCTGCTCGTTCTTCCACTGGTCGGGGAGCACCTCGCCCTGCATCAGCTCCCAGAGGAGATGGGCGCGGCCGCGGGTGGAGTAGATCTCGTCGCCGGTGGCCATGAAGCTGGGACACATGGCTCCAGCTTCGGTCTTGCGGCAGGCGCCGACGCCGACGCACCGTTTCGTCGCAGCAGCGAGCGAGCCGTTATCTTCGGCGAGGGCGAAGTGGAGTTTGGGGGTCCAGGGATTGTAGTCGGCACCGAGGCGGAGGTCTTCGTGGGGCTGGTGGGGGTCGATGAGGTTGTTCGGGTTGAGGCGGTTGGCGGGATCCCAGAGGAGCTTGAACTCGCGGAAGGCGGCGAGAAGTTCAGGGCCGAACATCTTGGGGAGGAGCGCGGCGCGGGACTGGCCGTCACCGTGTTCGCCCGAGAGCGAGCCGCCATGTGCGATGCAGATGTCGGCGGCGCGGTCGATGAAGTCGCGGTAGGCGAGGATGCCGGGGGCGGATTCGAGATCGAAGTTGAAGCGCATGTGCACGCAGCCCTGGCCGAAGTGGCCGTACATGGGCGTGGTGTAGCCGTACTCCTGCATGAGGGTACTGATGGCGCGGAGATAGGAGCCCTCGCGGGCAGGGTCGACGGCGGCGTCCTCCCAGCCCTCCCAGTGCATGGGTTGGCCGGGCACGAAGGCGGTGGCTCCGAGACCGGACTCGCGGAGGTGCCAGACGCGGGCGGCTTCGGCGGCGGTGTAGAGGCGGCAGGTGGGCGCGGCGGGGATTAGCTTGAGCGAGGCGGCGAGGGCGCGGGCTTTGGCGTTGGCCTCGGCCTGGGTATCCGCGCCGAACTCGACCAGCAGGAAGCCTCGGCCTTCGGGGAGGAGCGTGAGGTCGTCGAGGAGCTTGTGCTTGCGGCGCATAGCGTCGATGAGGAAGCCGTCCATGCCTTCAAGGCCGATGGGGTTGTGGGCGAGGAGCTCGGGGACGTGGTCGGCGGCGATAAAGATGTCTTCGAATCCGACCCCGACGAGGGTGCGGAACTGTGGGCTTTTGATGAGGCGAAGCGTAGCGCCGAGGATGATGGCGCAGGTGCCCTCGCTGCCGACCAGCGCGCGGGCTACGTTGAAGTTGTTCTCGGGGAGGAGGTCGTCGAGGTTATAGCCGGAGACGCGGCGGGGGATGTTTGGGTACTCGCGGCGGACATAGTCGGCGTAGGTGTCGCGGAGACGTTTGAGGCCGGCGTAGATCTCGCCTCTGCGGCCGCCGGATGTGATGTGGGCGTCGAGTTCGGCTTCGGAGGTCGCGCCGACGGTGAGGCGGGTGCCGTCGTAGAGGAGGAGGTCGAGCGATTCGATGTTGTCGTCGGTTTTGCCGCCCATCAGCGCGTGGACGCCGCAGGAGTTGTTGCCGATCATGCCGCCGATGGTGCAGCGGCTGTGGGTGGCGGGGTCGGGGGCGAAGGTGAGGGAGAACTTTTCGGCGGCCTCGCGGACGCGGTCGAGGACGATGCCGGGTTGGACCTTGATGGTGCGGGATTGCTCGTCGACGGGCTCCATGCGGTTCATGTACTTCGAGAAGTCGAAGATGACCGCGGTGTTGGTACACTGGCCGGCGAGTGAGGTGCCGGCGCCGCGCGTGAGGATGGGAGCGTCGAAGCGGCGGCAGACTGCGACGGCGGCGATGACGTCGTCTTCGTCGCACGGGAAGAGGACGCCGATGGGGATGTGGCGGTAGTTCGAGGCGTCGGTGGAGTAGAGGGCCTTAGCGGCGGGGTCGAAGTGGACTTCGCCGCGAATGCTTTGACGGAGAGCGGATTCTAGTTCTGCTGCGGCGGGGAAGGCTTGCTCGTGAACGCGGGCGTGCGAGCTGGGGAGGACGACGAAGGGCGAGGAGGACATGTCTGATTCACTATACGGCTTGAATTACGGCAGGTCGTGAGAAGATGGCGACCATGATATTCAGGGTATTTCCACATGCTCCGGTCAGTATCAGCTGTAGCGCTGTTAGCTGCTCTTGCGGTGCTGGCTGGGTGCCGCGGAAACTCCGACCCTACGGTGTGGAGGAAAGATGTTCGCTCACCTGACGGAGCTTGGGTTGCAACAGCTCGAACGGATCAATGGGGCGGATTTGGTTCGGCATGGGTTGAAACTGCGGTGAGCATACGCAGCCTCAACGGAACTGTAAATCGTGGCAAGCCCTTTGACGTTCTCAGCTATCCAGGGGGAGGTTCGATTCCTAAAACATACGTTCTGAGTGATGAAAATGCTGATACTGATTTGAAAGTGACGTGGCTAACCCCGACTCACCTTGAGATCGAACATCGATCTGCTGTAGACCCGGACCTGATAGTTGCCAGGCTTGCTAACGTAGACATCAGCTTTCGACAGAATCCTCCGATCCCGTAAATACAAACAAAGCCCGCAGTTGATGTCGGCGGTTTGCAGAATCTCTACGTGTTGGCAGTCATCTTGAAGATAGCTTGCGCGTTCGAGCTGTCGAAGCTGAGGTCGAGCTTGCCGTCTTCTTCGGGGAGCGGGAGGCGGGTGATGAACTCGTAGAAGGAGCCGTTGACTTCTTTCTCGATGAGCTTGCCTTCGGGCGTGCGGAAGCTGCGCTGGACGCGGGCGGCGAGGAAGGCGGTCTGGCGAACGCGGCCGGACTGCGAGGTCTCGACGGCGGGCTTCATGGGCTGGCCGAGGGATTTTTGCTCAGCGGCGAGCTGATCGACGTCAGGCACGCGGTCGGTGGCGTGGTTGAAGGCGTTGCCTTCGGTCGAGATCCAGGCCATCTCGGGCGATTCGGCAAGGAGGAGCTCGTAGTCGGCAAGGGCGGGTTCGGTGTGCTGACGCGCAAAGACGGAGACGAGGACGGGGAGGAGTTTGGCGGACTCGTCGTGGGTCAGTGATTTGGTAGTGTCGAGCTTTTCGAGAAGCGTCTTGGCTTCGGGGGTGATGGGGTCTTTGGAGTTCCCGGTGACGCGCTGGACGGCGGCCTGGAACTCGGGGGAGAAGCGCTCAGGGTGGAGCTCGCTCAGGAAGAACTGGGCGATCTCTTCGAGGTAGTCGGCCTGGGCGTGGGAGCGGCCGGTCATCTTCAGGCGCTCAAGCGGGTAGACGCCGTTAAGCGCATAGCCGAGCGGGCGCAGGATGCGGGTGATGGCCTCCTGGCCGGCGGGCAGGCCGCCCATGCCTTCTAACGCAACGGTGCGGACGGCGCCGTGATCGTGCAAGATGCGGCGGCCCTTGCCGGTGGTGTAGTCGGCGTAGGTCTTCGCGGTGGGCACGCGGGCGAGCAGGTCTTCGAAGAGGAGCATGTTGAGCGCCTGCGCGAGGACGGCGCGGGAGACCTGCGGGCCTTGCTCGGCGGCGAGATCGGGGTGGATCACGAGGGTATTGAACAATTTTTCGGTGCGGTCGCTGCCGATGATGGCTGCGAGGACTTTATGGAGATTGCGGGTGCTTGTGCTCATGGTAATTTTCCGATCTGTGCCGTGTCCGTACTTCCAGACCCAACCATGATCGTCAATCGGGAGGAGTCTGTAAAGGCGGTGGGGCGTGACCGAGACCGTTATGAAACTGGGATTTGCGGTTTCGGGCATATCGCCGAGTCAACCCTTTGTGAAACCTACTAACTCGGCTACTGCTCTTAGCACGGCGCAGCTCTCATCGCCAACTGACGACAGACGCGTTTCTCGTTACTAATTTGCTCATATAATCAACGCTGTTTAGAAGCACCTCACGATAAGGAGTTATTCACCTTCACTTTGCTGTGTTTGCGGTAGGATGCTTTCTGCTCAGACAGTCTTGCCTTATCCTCAACTTCATCTCTTGTGAAACCGGTTGTCTGTGAGGAGGAGTCGACAGGGGATCTCCCGCACTCTCGACGATCTGAGCATCGAGCTCTTCCAGTGTCGAGGGGCCAGGGATGCCAACAACTTTCATTCGGCGCAGCCATTCGGATCTGTAGGTGCGATCAAGAGCAATATCCGCTGGAACGGGTTCGGCCAGTAGTGATTCCTGAGGACCTAAATAGAGAAAAGCATCTATCTGATCTGCGACCGTCTTAGAAGGCTTGCCCGCGAATGCCTCTCTGACGTTGCAGTCCTGGTCTGTTGTGATCGGCGAGGGGAGGAATGAGTCAAGGTCCAACGAGCCTAGTCTGCTGTTCTTTGTTCTCAAGAGCGACGGCCAAACCCCACCCGGAGCGGTCACCTCTCTAAGCGGTTCGTCGTCGGTGCCGTAGTATCCAAAATCGCTGATCACGAAGGTCCTGCCGGGATAGTGGCGCTCATACCTTGTGACGGCATCTCCTTGCCCCGGGCCGCCTCCGTGCAGCAGATGAAAGACTCCGAAGAGCATCAGCGCTTTGCGGTGCTTAGAAAGCACCTCTCTTTCCATCACAGAAGCGATGCTTCCGTCGCGGTCGAAAAACGGCGTAAGGTCATCGTAGGAGCGAATCTTGCTCCAATCGATCGGTGGATCTGCGGCAACGATTCTCAGGCGGCTTGTGGCAGGAAGGCGTTGATTGAGCGAGCGGACGAGCGGATACAGCTGCTCGTAGAAACCGGATGCTCCGCACATCTGTTGGACTGTCGTGTCTCGCCAGACATGCTGGACTTCGGTGAACGGAACGTTCTCGCCGGCGATGTACCGATCAAGGATCGGCTGGTACCGCACGTTCCCACATTCAACGACGATGTCGTTCACCGATGCCGGAAAGCGCGGGTCACGAATGAGGGACAGGATGAAGTCGTCGATATCTTTTTGATCGTGAGCTGCTGGCATCGCTACGACTTCGAAGTTCTCAAAAGCTTTCAAGATCGCCGGGATCGCAGGTTTCGGGATCGCATCCTGAGTGTCGCTAACAGGATGGGTGGCTGAGATCTGAGTCCTGCAGGCTTGTGAGGCGAGCGAAATCGATGTGAGTAAGAGTAAGACCGTCCCGCAACCCGCACTTCTCAACATGAGAGCAAAGAACTGCTCCTTCATGGCTATTACCTCCGTTATTCACTGTCGACACAATTGCGAGACCGACCAAATTTGTTGATGTTCGAGCCGCGCCATCCCTATGTAGCAAACTACATTGATGTAGCATACTACCTAGTACGCATGCAACGGCTTTCCCATACCGCCGCGCTCATCCTCAAGGCCCTCAGTCTTGGATACTGCTTTGGCTTCGACATCATGGACATTACAGGTCTGCCAAGCGGCACGGTTTACCCTGCGCTTCGCCGGCTGGAGCGCGACGCACTGGTGCAGTCCGATTGGGAGTCCGATGACAACGCCACTGAAAAAGGCCGCCCCTCTCGCCGCTATTATCAAATCACCCAAACGGGCAAAGCGGCCGCTCTTGCGGCCTCAGAACGCTATCCGCTTCTCACTCGCCTCATCCCGGAGAAGCACGCATGATCCTTCCGCTTCCGTCGCCGCTACCACGCACCGACCGCATGCTGCTCCGAGTCGGCCTCCGGCTCACACCACCTGACGATCGGGAGAACTGGCTCCGCTGCTGGCAAGCCGAACTCTGGCATCGCCACCATCCCCGCTATGCGTCGGGAATAGGTGCGGCTGACCTATACGCAGGCCTGATCCGAGATGCCCTTTGGCTGCGAGGTGAAAGCTGGCGCATCGCTCTCGCGGGCACGGCTGTTCTCTGCCTACTCGTCCTTTCAGCTCTTCTGCTCCTCACGTCGCTTCCTCTCCTGCTCCTCACCGGTACCCCTCACGCGCTCATGTTCTTCCTCATCGCTGCGGGTCCCCGCTTTCTCTGCGAAGCCACGCTCGTCACCATCGTGAGCTTCGCCACCGCCTCCCAATACATCGAGCACGCTGCCCGCGCTGCCACGCTTACACAGCTCCGCGGTCGCCTGTTCCAAGCCGCAAAGCTTGCGTTCGTCTTAGCTATCGCCTTCCTCCTCAGCACGGACGTCTTTCAGCCCATCAGGGCAGCACACTACTTCCTCGCCGAAATCCTTCGCCCCGTAGGCTTTGTCCTGCTTGCCCTCTGCGGTTTGCGCTGGAGCTTCCACGACGGCGACCGACGCTGCCAACACTGTCTTCGCGCTCTGGCCTCGCCCGCCCGTGTCGGTCGTCCCTCCTGGAACTTCCTCGACACCAGCGGTACCGAACTGCTCTGTACTCGTGGCCACGGTCTTCTTAGCATTCCCGAAATCGAAACTAGCTGGCGCCGGTCCAGCCGCTGGATAGCCGCTTAGTCGCAGACTCTCGAGGATCTGCTCTGCTGATTGCTGTCGCTGCGAAAGTGTTTCACCGGTCAAGAAGATGCGGCCTCGTTTCCGGCGACAGAAGATAAGTAACGTCAAGTCGCATTCTCGTCAGTGACGGGGGAATTGTAGCGGTTGGTACGTCAGGGAGTTTCGTAGCAGCACCTTCAAACCCTGCCCGCAGTGGGAGAAGGGTGGATGTGCTGGCAGCCTCAAAGACGCGAGAAACGGAGAACGGGGTTCTCGGAGGGTGACTCGGTGTGCTTCGCACGAGGCCCGCATCTCAAAATCGAGATGTGGGGCACCCGCTCTGAATCCGACGAAAGAACGCTACAGCAAGGCATCCCCGCCCGGTGAAGCGGGCGGGCTGTGCCTCGACATGGTTTGTCTTACCAGCCGAACCCAAAAGCCATATGCTCCGGATCGCCTGTGGTGATCGTTGAGCTTTGGCCGTTGACGTCGTCGTATGAGAAACCGTATGCCAGATTACGGATGCTGTTCCGGTGCCAGAACGCCGCATAGTAGTTCGCCGGCGAGGCCTGGTAATAGGCCGAAGGGCTGTTCCACTGGCTTACGTTGGTGGCTACGTGACGATTGATAGCAGCACAGAGTTGTGCCTCAATCGCCAGCTCGACAGAGTTGCGGTCGGAGTTGTTGGCGTCGCCTGTCGCGAAGGCGCCGTTACACACCAGCACCTGCTGCGTGTTTGGATATCCAACCACATAGCCTGTGCCTCCCTGGAATGCACCGTTGCCGGTATTCACCTCATTGAAGGTGAAGGTATTGCCGCCGGTGTAGCCGGTGAAGGTTCGCGCACCCAACGTGACGGTTAGCGGATTGCCTGCATAGTAGCTCCAGGTCTGGCCGATGTAGCTGTCGAAGTAGGTGCCGTTCGCCTGGCCCGCGCCGAAGGTGGTCTCCGCCGGGGACAGGATGCGGTAGTTGGTGATGGGAGTCGAGGTGAAGTTGCTGGGCAGCTCTGAACCCCACTCCGAATCGATCTGCGCGATGCTTTGCGTGATGCCGGTCTGTTGATGGAAGGTCCGATTGTTGCCGTACACATCGAGCGTCAGTGGCAAACCGAACTGGTTCACCTGAGTCGTGTTGATGAATACGCCGGAGCTGTTGTAGGTAAATTCGTACCAGTCATAGTGCGTGTTGTTGTTGGGATCAGAAGAGTTTTGCGCGTTTGGCCCGGCGTACCCGGCGCCTGTGCCGGAGCCGATCGACGTCATGTACATCGGCGAACCGTAGGAGATGTAGATGCGCCCCGAATACATCTGCGGCAGCAGCAGCAGCTTCGACTGCGCCAGGGTAAAGGCGTAGTTCGGATAGTTCGTGCCGTTGTAGGTCAGATGGTTGGCGGCGTTATTATCCGCTGCCGAGATCGGCGTCTTGGTGCCGTTCGGCTGCACCCAGCTGAAGGTGTTGTTGTTCGGATCGATGGCGAGCACCTCGACATAGATCTGGCCGTCGTTCCAGGCTCCATTCGTATTATTGTTCAGGTCAATCCCGATAAAGCCGGGATAGATGGTGTAGTTGAAGTTTCCGCCCCCAGATCCGCCGCCAGATCCGCCCGCGTTCGTCGTGGTGTAGAGCACGTTACGCGAATCATTGGATTGGAAGCCTATGGAAAGCCCATTGCCGAAGGCAGCAGCCGCGGTTGCGCCGCCCACCGTAGTGCTGCCGAAACCAGTCGCGGCAGGGAAGTTGGTTCCGGAGCTTGAGGCCGTCACAAAGAGAGAATGGCTGGAATCATTCGCCTGAAAGCTGATGTAGAGTGCGCCGTTCGAGGCCGCAAGCGTAGGGGAGGTCCCCATCGCGATGTTCGGATACGCGGTAGCCGGTCCGAAGCTGCTATTGGTGGAAGAAGCAACGTAGAGAACATTCCGGCTGTCGTTCGAACGGAGGCCAAGATACAGCGCGTTGTTGAAGACAGCCAGCGAAGGCGAGGTGTTGGTCTGGTCGTTGGAATCCACTGTCACCGTGAAGTTCACCCCGTCGTTCGATTGACCGATCCAGACGGCATGGCCGGCGTCGTTGGCTTGAAACGCCACGTAGAGCTTGCCGTTATACGCCGCGAGCGACGGTGCGCTGCCGATGGTTATGTTGCCGTAGCCGTTCGCGGTCCCAAAGTTCACGCCATCGCTCGAGGACGTGATGTACAGCGCATGACCTGCGTCGTTCGCCTGAAACGCCACGTAGAGCTTGTTATTGAAGACGGCCAGCGACGGTGCCGAACCCATCAGAAAGTTCGGATAGGCGGTGGCCGCCGAAAAATTCACGCCGTCGGTCGACGAAGTTACGAACAGGATGTTGCGGCTGTCATTAGAACGGAATGCGGCATACAGCTTGCCATTAAACGAAGCAAACGACGGTGCGGAGCCCATGGCGACATTCGGGCTGAGCGTCGGTGTGGGGAAGTTCAGGTTCTGCGCCTGGAGAGGCGGCTGTAGGAAAACAAGAAGGACCGGCAGGAACAGGCTGTAAAGCAGGGCGCGTGTAAATCTCTGGGCGTGCGAGTGCATCGTGCCTCCTATGAACTTGAGGGAATGGGTGTTGTGCAGCAGAGCCTGGTTGCGGAGCAGCATCGCCGAGATGCCGCAGGGGAGATTGCGTGCTAAACCGGTTTATCTGAAGCGAAGGCATTTAATGCCCCCGCGAGATTCGTGTCAAGTACGCGTGCTAACTTGTTGGTGTTTTGTAGCGGTAACTCGGCATCTCGTCCTTGATCGAATGAGTGAGTGCAGTTGATCTGTCAGGAAGCTTTGTAACACTCTCGATCTTGGCCAGCAGTGGGAGAAAATGCGGATGGACTGGCAGCCTCAGAGGCGCGAGAAAGTGGGAAGGAGCTTTCGGTGGGTGACGTGGTCGTGCTTCTTCACCTCAGCGACCAGAAATGCTGGTTGGGACCCCGGTTCGCACGAGGCCCGCATCTCAAAATCGAGCGATGGGGCGCCCGGGCCATCATGATTTATACGCTAGAACCGAACTTTTAGCGGCCCAGGCGCCTCTCTCAAGCATGCACACCCGAACGCAAGCAAAGGAGGCCGCGACGCCCGACCAAACCCTGCTGGTCCTTCTCGCGCAATCCGGCGACCGGGCCGCACTGGAACAACTTCTCCGGGACGCCTATGCGCCGTTGCGCCGCTACATCACAGGCCTCGCCGGCGCCGTCCTCGCCGACGACATCCTCCAGGAGACTTCGCTCCAGATCTTCCGCAAGCTCCCATTCCTGCGCGAGCCCGCCGTCTTCCGCCCCTGGACCTTGCGGATCGCTTCGCGTATTGCCTTCTCGCATCTCAAACACGCCCGCCGCTGGCAACCCCTCGACGACGCGCCGCCGGAACACCTCACAACTCTCAACCCCACTCTCGGCGAGCTGCCCGACGAGGCCTTCTTGATCCTCCTCGACCACGTCTCGCCCGCCAGCCGAGCCGTCCTCCTGCTCCGCTATCAGCACGACCTCACCCTCGAAGAAAGTGCCGCCATCCTGGAGATTCCGATCGGCACCGCCAAGTCGCGCCTCCATTACGGAGTCACCACCCTTCGAAAATTCCTCACCTCTGAAAGGAAACCAGCATGAGCCCCGAACCCCAGCAGCCCAACTCCGACAATACCAACGCGGAACTCGCGTTCGTCCAGCAAGCTCTCGCCGCCGCCGACAGGTCCGAACGCTCCTCCCGCATTATCGTGGGTGTGCTCGCCATCCTCGCCGTCGTCGTCTTCATCTGGATGCACCTCCACATGTTTGCGCCAGAATCTCTGGGCGGCCTCCTGCACTCAATCCTTCGTGTCGACCTTTTCTTTCTGGTTCTCCTGTTCGCCCTCGCCATGTACCTTCGTCAGGTCATGAACAGAAATACGCGCACCATCCTTCGGGCCCTCGCCAACACCCGCCAACGCTGACTTGATCGCAGACGAAATGCGGGCCGCCGAGGCCCGCAGCTCGAAATCGGGATATGGGGCACCCGGCACCGCAACGGTATGGGCAACGACAAAGACAACAGCAGATCCCCTTCGGGGATGACAACAAGAGAGGCAAGAGCAACGACGACTTCGATCTCCACTGCGGCGTTATCTGGCAGGCTTATTGCGCGAGGATGCCGGCGAGCGGGATGCGGACCCAGGTGGGGCGGTTGTCGAGTTCGTAGAGGAGCTCGTAGAGGGATTTTTCGAGGAGGTAGGCGTTGAGGATAAGCTCGGTTTGCTCGGGCGGGGGGAGGAGGTCGGCGTTGGCGGCGCGGACGGTGGTGTTGTAGGCGCGAAGGTACTCGGCCGAGACGGCGGACTCCCACTGGCGCGCCCAAGCTTCGAGGTTCTTCGCGTCGGCGTCGTTGCTAGGCGGGCGGCGCTGGGAGAAAGCGGCGAGGCCGGAGTAGGCGGCATAGCTGAAGGAGCGCAGCATGCCGGCGACGTCGCGCAGCGGAGACTGCTTGGCGCGGCGGGCGGAGAGCGAGCGCGCAGGTTCGCCCTCGAAGTCGAGAATGACGAAGTCGCCACGCGCGCGCAGGACCTGGCCGAGGTGATAGTCGCCGTGAATGCGGGTGCGCTGACCGGCGTGGGCGGGGTTGGCGGAGGCGATGATGCGGGCGCGGGCGGAGAGTTCGAGGCGGCGGCTGAGGACGAGAGCGGCGTTGTCGGCGATGGTCTCGGTAAGCTGCGACATGCCGCGCTTGAGGGCGTCGAGCGAGCGGGAGAGCTGGGCGTCGATGCGGTCGGCCTCTTCCAATAGATCAGAGGTAGTGAAGCACTCGGCCGCGAAGGCCGGGTTGTGCGTTGGAGTGGCGAGGGCGAGATGCATCTCGGCGGTGCGGCGGCCGAGCAGCGCGGCAGCTTCAAGGTAGAGGCCGGCGTGTTCGCGGATGTCGGATTGCGGCGATCCAGGCGTGAGAGAAGCAGGCACTTCGACTGCCGCGACAAACGGCTCGTCCGGCGGGGCGATGGCGATCGAGGAAGGCGTTTGTTGCGAGGACATCCGTGCCGGGCCGGCGGGAACATTCGGCGGCGGCAGGATGGCGACGGCGTCATAGAAGTGCCCGAGCTCGTTGAGGGTCCACTGCCAGCCGTCGCCCTCGTTTTCGACCAGACCCTGCAGCATGGCGACGGTGGTGGGTTCGGTGTTTTCGGAGGTGAGGGTAATGTCGCCGAGAAAGGGAGCGATGCGCGGGAAGTGGGCGGTCTCGGTGAGGAAGCGACCGATCTCGGTATCGGGGTTTTCGCCGGGTTCGAGGCGGCGGAAGAGCTTCAGGATGAGCTTGGCGTCGTAGAGGATCGACGTGTTGGACTGCTCGGCGGAGCCGGTGCGCGCGGGGAGCGGGCCGGTACCGCGGGCGTCGGCGAAGGCGGAGCTGCGATGGCCGTGCAGGGCGCCGGAGCGCGTGGGGAGTTCGCTGTTGGTTTCGATGAGGCGAAGGATGGCCTGACGAACGTCTTCGCGGGCTACGGCGTCGTGCAGGATGGCTGGACCGTCGGGTGTGCTGACGGTAGCGACAATGCTGGCGGGATCTGAGGCGTGGATGGCGTCGGCGGCTTCACCGGTCGAGATGGCGAGCGGCAGCTGATAGACGTTGGTGGAGTCGTCGGCGTAGGTGATCTTCAGGAAGACGAGCGCGGCGTTGAGGCTGACGCGCTGCTCGTCCAGCAGGTCGGCGGAGTCGAGGACCTCGACGCTCTGAATAGTGCGAGACTTTGCGCCGAACCAGCGCTGGCGCGGCAGATAAGTGATGAGGAGCTGTTCGAGGAGCGTGACTCCGGGACCGGTGAGGATGCCGGCGATGCCTTGATCGATGAGCTTGAGGATGGGTTCGTCGTTGGAGTCGAAGGGCACGTGGATAGGCTCCGGGACAGCGGGCGCGGGCTGGAGTTCCAGCCATAGGAAGGAGTACGGCGCAAGCGTCAGTGGATAGCCCTGCGCGGTGATGGTGGGGAAGGTGACGTAGCCGAGCATCTCTACCGGAATCATGCCAGCGTATTTCGCGAGGTCGAGGCAGACGGGCTGCGAGAAGCGCGAGAGATTGGCCACGCAGAGAATGGTCTCGCTCGAGCCCGCGACGCCGTCTTCGTACTTGCGGACATAGGCGAGGATCTTGCGGTTTTCGGGATTGAGAAACTCCTGGGTGCCGCGGCCGAAGACGTGGAAGAGCTTGCGCAGCGCGATCATGTTGCGCGTCCAGTGCAGCAGCGAGGACTGGTCGGAGAGCTGGGCTTCGACGTTGATCGACTGATAGCCCCAGATGGGGTCCATGATGACGGGGAAGTAGAGCTGCGCGGGCACGGCGCGGGAGAAGCCGGCGTTGCGGTCCGAGTTCCACTGCATGGGCGTGCGGACGCCGTTGCGGTCGCCGAGATAGATGTTGTCGCCCATGCCGATCTCGTCGCCGTAGTACATGATGGGCGTGCCGGGGAAGCTGAGCAGCAGCGAGTTGAGCAGCTCAATGCGGCGGCGGTTGTTGTCGACCAGCGGCGCAAGGCGGCGGCGGATGCCCACGTTAATGCGCATGCGGGCATCGGAGGCATACGCAAGATTCATGTAGTCGCGCTCGTCGTTGGTGACCATCTCCAGGGTGAGTTCGTCGTGGTTGCGCAGGAAGAGGCCCCACTGGCAGTTGTCGGGGATGGCCGGGGTCTGGGCCATGATATCGGTGATGGGCAGACGGTCTTCCTGGCGGAGCGCCATGTAGATGCGCGGCATCAGCGGGAAGTGGAAGGCCATCTGGCACTCGTCGCCTTCGCCGAAGTAGGGGCGTACATCGGCCGGCCACATATTGGCCTCGGCGAGAATGGTGCGGTTCTCGTACTCGGCATCGAGCGCGGCGCGAATTTCTTTGATCTTGACGTGGGTCTCGGGCACGTTTTCGCAGCTGGTGCCGTCGCGTTCGACGAGGTACGGGATGGCATCGAGGCGGAGCGCGTCAACGCCCATGTCCAGCCAGAAACGCATGGCGTTGAGCACCTCTTCCATGACGCGCGGGTTGTCGAAGTTGAGGTCGGGTTGGTGGGAGAAGAAACGGTGCCAGTAGTACTGCTGCGCGATGTCGTCCCAGGTCCAGTTGGATTTTTCGGTGTCGGTGAAGATGATGCGGACGCCTTCAAACAGCTTGTCGGTGTCGCTCCAGACGTACATCTCGCGCTCGGGCGAACCCTTTGGCGCGTGGCGGGCGGCCTGAAACCAGGGATGCTGGTCGCTGGTGTGATTGATGACCAGCTCGATCATGACCTGCATGCCGCGCTGGTGGGCGGCGTCGAGGAAGAGCTTGAAGTCGTTCAGCGTGCCATAGCTGGGGTTGACGTCGACGTAGTTGGCGATGTCGTAGCCGTCGTCGCGCAAGGGCGAGGGGAAGAAGGGCAGCAGCCAGATGCAGGTGACGCCGAGGTCCTGCAGGTAGTCGAGCCGCGACATCAGGCCGGGGAAGTCGCCGATGCCGTCCGCGTTCGAGTCCATGAAGGCGCGAACGTGCAGCTCGTAGATGATGGCGTCCTTGTACCAGAGCGGGTCTGTCGCGCTGCCGATCTTTTTCACTCTTGTCCTTGTGCTGGGTGTAGCTGGCTTATGCCGTAGCGGCTGGATTGCGTGTCGACTCGCCGGCCGCGGGGGGCTCTGCAATCACGATGCGGAAGATGTGGGCGGGCATGACGTCGGGGCGCAGGGCGACATAGTTGCTGCGGTCGTGCCACTGGTAGCGAATGCCAGTGAGCAGGTCTTCAATTTCGAAGTTCTGATCGTGCGGGATGGCGAGTTCTTTCAGGTCGAGATCGAGCCAGCCGGCCTGCTCCTGCGCAGGGTCGAGGTTGACGGCAATCAGAATGCGGTTGTCGCCGCTGCGCTTGCTGTAGCAGAGCAGGCTTGAGTTATCGACCGGGTGGAACTTGAGCGAGAGGTCACTTTGAAGCGCGGGATTCTCGCGGCGGATCTGGTTGAGCTTGGTGATGAGCGGTGCGATACTGTGCGGCGCAGCGCGGTCCCAGGGGCGGATCTCGTACTTCTCACTGTTGAGGTATTCTTCACTGCCGGGCTTGGCGGGGGTGTTTTCGCCGAGCTCATAGGCCGGGCCGTAGATGCCGTAGTTGGCGCCGAGAGTTGCAGCAAGGATGACGCGCTGCATGAAAGCGGTGCGGCCTCCGGTCTGCAAGAACGCATGCAGAATATCGGGCGTGTTGGGCCAGAGGTTCGGATAGAAGAAGTCGGTGACGGGCGGCTTGGTGATCTCTTCGAAGTATTCGATCAGCTCTTCCTTCGTGTTACGCCAGGTGAAGTAGGTGTAGGACTGGGTGAAGCCGGCTTTCGCGAGCGAGTACATGACGTGGGGGCGGGTGAAGGCTTCGGCGAGGAAGAGAACGTCGGGATATTTCGTGTGCAGGTCGGCGATGCACCACTCCCAGAAGGGCAGGGCCTTGGTGTGCGGGTTGTCGACGCGGAAGATGCGCACACCCTGTCGAATCCAGTAGGCGAACACGTCGCGCAGCGCCTCCCACAGGCCGCGCCAGTTGGATGATTCGAAGTTGAGCGGATAGATGTCTTGATATTTCTTAGGAGGATTTTCCGCGTATTGAATGGACCCGTCGGGACGAATGATGAACCACTCGGGGTGCTCGGCGACCCAGGGGTGGTCAGGGGAGCACTGGAAGGCAATGTCGAGCGCAAGCTCCATGCTGTGCGTGTGCGCGGCGGCAATGAGCGCCTTGAAGTCACGCAGGGTGCCGAGCTCCGGGTGGATCGCCTTGTGGCCGCCGTCTTTCGAGCCGATGGCCCAGGTGCTGCCAGGATCATCGGGATTTGCGGTGACACTGTTGTTGCGGCCCTTGCGGTAGGCCTTGCCGATGGGGCTGATCGGCGGCAGGTAGAGGACATCGAAGCCCATGGCGGCGATCTCGGGCAGGAGAGCCTGTACGTCGGCGAAGGTGCCGTGACGGGAAGGAGCCTGAGTGTTGTCTGCCGCAGGCGCAGACGCGGAGCGCGGGAAGAGCTCGTACCAGGTTGAGAAGCGGGCGCGCTCGCGGTCGACCCAGACGGGGAGCTCCTGCGCATAGCGTGTGATCAGCGTGGGATCGGGATGAAGCGCGGCGGTGGCGGCGACCTCCGCCGTGATGGGGTATTCGTACAGGACGAGCTTTTGCTCGGCGAGCGCGATGAGATTTTTTGCTGCCTCGGCGAGCTTCGCCTTGTCGGGATCCTTCGCGCGGCCTGCGGCCTGTTCAAGCAGCAGAGCGCCGGAGCGAAGGGCAAGGGGAATGTCCTGCGGCTCGGCGGTGGCTTCGGTTGAGAGAGTCTGTGCGCCTGGAGTCTGCGCGGGAGCATTTGCCTTTGCTCCGGGCTGCGCGGCGAGACGCTTCTTCAGGTCGTCGCACCAGGTGTCGAAGTGATCGACCCACGCCTCCACAGTAAATTTCCATGCGCCAAGCTGATCGACGGGAAAGGCGGCGGACCAGAGATCGTTGGTGAGCGGAGTGAGAGGTACGGAGCGCCACCCTGATTTGTCCGGGGGATGATAGAGCAGACGCCCTGCAACGTGGTCGTGGCCGTCGCCGAACACCGCGGCCGTGACCGTGACGAAGTCGCCGAGGATACGCTTGACAGGATAGCGGCCACAGTCTACCTGCGGCTCGATCTCTTCGATGACGACACGTTTACGGCCTTCGACAGGTTTCATAGTCTCCGTAGAAAGATGCGGGTCAGGGCGCGCACGTTGCAGGCAGCGAACCCGCGCAACGTGTTCTCCCGGACGGCCCCGCTGTGCGCGGGGCCGTCACTTCGTAACTTGTATACCCCTTGGGTGGCCCTACCGATGGTCGGGATGAGGGATCTTGTGCCGAGCATCGCGAGGCCGTATGCCGATGATCCTGCCCAGACCGGTATACACGCCACGAAGTGGCCGCCGTCCGCGTAGGACGCCCGTCCGGCAGGACAACGCGACTAGAGTACCTTGTTCTCCCGAATCACCTGCTTATAAAACTCCGCACTGAGCTTGGGCGTGCGCTTCTGCGTCTGGAAGTCGACGTAGACAATGCCGAAGCGCTTCTCGTAGCCGTCGGCCCACTCGTAGTTGTCGAGCAGGCTCCACAGGAAGTAGCCCTTGACCGGCACTCCCTCCGACACCGCCCGGCTGAGCGAGTTGAGGTAGTTGCGCAGGAACATGACGCGATCGGTGTCATAGATCTGGCCGTCGGCCGCGATATGGTCGTCCGAGGAGGTTCCGTTTTCTGTGATGTAGATCTCTTTGACATTCCACACCGAGGCAACCAGCTTCGGTCCCCAGTAGAGACCCTCCGGGCCGACCTTCAGCCAGGGGCTGAACATATTCGGGAAGGAGTCCGGCATCGGCACCACGGTGTAGCCCTTCTCGGACGAATCGGCGCGCACGTAAGTAGGCTGATAGATGTTGATGCCGGTGAAGTCCATGGGAGAGCCGATGATCTTCATCTCCTCCGGAGTGAACTTCGGCGCATCGGCTCCGAGCCGCTTCAGGTAGAGATCGGTGTAGCGGCCCTCCTGGACGACGGTGAGGAACATGGCGTTCTCTTCGCGGATGGCCTTGCGCGCCGCCTCGATGTGCTCGGGTGACTCGATCGCCGGGCAGGTAGGCGTGACGTTGTCGGCGATGCCGACCTTGGTGCCTGGCTTCGTCTGGGCGCGAATGGCCTGCAGTGCCAGGCCGTGGCCGAGCACAACGTAGTGGTTCAACTGCGCGACGCGCTGCTGACTGAGCTTCAGCCCCGGCGCGTGCGTGCCCTGCGCATAGCCGAGCTCGACGAAGGTGCGCATCTCGTTCATGGTCATGAAGTGGCTGACGGTGTCCGAGAGTTTGCCCGCGGTGTAGCCCGCATAGTCAGCGAAGGCCTTGGCGGTGTCGCGATTCTCCCAGCCGCCCTTGTCCTGGAGCGGCTGCGGCAGATCCCAGTGATACAGCGTGCAGAAGGGTTGAATCCCGGCGGCAAGCAGCGCATCGGTCATCCGGCGATAGAAGTCGAGACCCTGCTGATTCGGCGTGCCCGTTCCCGTCGGGAAGATGCGCGTCCACGCCACCGAAAAGCGGAAGGTCTTCAGGCCAAGCTCCTTCATCAGCGCGATGTCTTTGGGATACAGATGATAGAAGTCGTCGGCTACGTCGCCGGTATCCCCGTTGTGGGTCTTGCCGGGAGTGTGCGAGAAGGTGTCCCAGATGGACGGTCCGCGGCCTCCCTCTTTCACCGCTCCTTCGACCTGGTAGGACGCGGTCGCCGAGCCCCACAGAAAGCCCTGGGGGAACTGTCCGGATGTCGACGCTGCAGCCGAACCGGCAGCAGACTGCCCTGCGACTGGAGGAGCGCTCAGAGCATGAGTAAGGCGGGGAAAAGAAAGCGCTGCGGTTGAACCGCCAAGGATGCGGGCAAAATCACGCCGGGAAAACTTGAACACAAAGGGGCTCCTTAGAACTCCACGGATGATAACAGCAGGGAGCAGGGAATAGAAGGCGCGACTGGAAGCGAGGGCAGCGAGTTCGCCGGCGTTACGCAGCGGCCCCGGGATACCATCCTCAGACGCACCGCTTAGCGTAGGATCGGCGCGGCGGAGCCTGAACCTAGGCGCGAGACTCGAGGCGTGTGATGCGTGTCTCGTGTTCGCGGGCGATGCCGATCAGGGTCATGATGTCATCGTGGGCCTGTTTGCGGCCGGCTGCAATCTCGGCGCGAAGGTTCTGTTCGACGCCGGTGATCTCGGCGCGAAGGTTCTGTTCGACGCCGGTGATCCGGGCGTCGAGGCGGTTCGCGTCATTCCGGTTCAGGAGGATGCCCACGAGTACCGCCAGGGTGGGAATCCCGATGGTGAAGATGGTCGCTAACATTCTCGGTCGAATCGTCTCCTGTGGCCAAGTTAAATATAGACCACCTGGCTCGCAAGGCTGTCATTCAAAGAGGTGAGTTCCGGCAAGGCTCCTATGCCTTGCTGCCTAGCACCTTCATCGTCTCCGGATCCCAGTGCACCACCTGCCCCTGCTCGTAGCTGAGATTGCTGAGCAGCGCGGCTCCTGCGGCGCGGAAGCCGAACACAGCATCCTCAATGACCGGCTCGCGTGTGCGTACCGAGTTGAAGAAGGCGTGGAAGTGATCGTAGCTGTCGCTATAGCCTTTGGGCGCGGCAAACTTCTCGCTGCTCTCCGGAGGCGCACCCTTGGGGTGTTCGATGGGATACTTCTGCCGGTACTGCTCGGCGATGCGTTGCTGCATGGCGTTGGTAAAAGTGTCGATCGAAAGTCCAGGCTCCTTCTGGTGTGGCACACGGTTCAGAGTGACTGCGTTATTGGCGATCTCGAGTGTTCCCTCCGCGCCCGTGAAGAGCAGGCTCTCGCTCTCTTCGCCGCCGTCCACGAAGTTGACATGCAGGCTCAGGTTGAAGCCTTCGCTGTAGTCAAACAGCGCCAGCATCACATCGGGCACGTCGCGTCCATCATTCCAGAAACGCAGTCCTCCCGTCGCCATCGCGCGCGACGGGCCATGCGAGCCGGTGATGAAATGTGTGCCGCTGAACAGGTGGACGAAGAGGTCGCCGGCCACGCCGCTTCCGTAGTCCTTCCATTTGCGCCACTGGAAGAATCGCTCCGCGTTGAAGGGCATCTTGGGCGCCGTGCCTTCAAACCGCGGCCAGTCGCAGGTCTCCGGGCTGGCGTCGAGCGGGACAGTGTAGTTCCACGCGCCCAGCGACGAGTTGCGGTCCCAGTGCGCGTTCACCATGTTCAGCTTGCCGATGGCGCCCGAGGCCAGCAGCTCCTTGGCCTTGGCATAGACCATTGAGCTCACCCGCTGGCTGCCCACCTGGAGGATCCTGCCGGTCGTCCGCGCCGTCTCGATCATCGCAGGACCGTCCGAGTAGAGATGAATCATCGGCTTCTCGCAGTACACATCTTTGCCCGCCTGCATGGCGTCGACCGCGGCCTGCTTGTGCCAGTGGTCGGGGGTGGCGATAATCACCGCGTCCACGTCGTCACGGCCCAGAATCTCCCGGTAGTCGCGCGTCGTGTAGATGTCCTGACCCCACAGCTCCTTCGCGCGCTCGAGCCGCCCTTTGTAGCAATCGGCGGCCGCAACCAACCGCGTGCCGGGCACTTGCAGCGCCATCTTGGTGTCGTGCTGGCCCTGGCTGCCGGCGCCGATCAGGGCAATCTGCACAAGGTCGTTGGGCGATTGCTTCTGTCCGGCCGCTCGCGGCGCCGCGGCGAGCAGGCGAAGATTGGCCCCGGCCAACGCAGCTCCCGTGGCCTTCAGAAAGCTACGTCGGTCAAGACTTGTCATCGATGTGGACTCTTTCGCGCAGGGTTCCCGGTTCACTTGAGCTGCTCTTTGAAGGTATTGGAGCGCTGGACCGCTTGTCCAGACGGTGCAGGTTGCTTCGCCTTGCCAAACCACAGCCCCTCCCGCGGAGGACGAAGCCGCCCGCACGATGATAGCCTTACAGTTATGAGCAAAACAGACCTCAACGAGCGGCTGGCATATTTTCAAGGACGGCTCGAAGAAGCTCAGCGCAGATCCACCGCCAAAGAGCCTCATCCCCGCACCTTCGACTCGGGCTACACGACCGAGACCTTCAAGACCTGGAACGAATCGATCGGCGTGATCAAAGGACGCATTGCGAGCATCGTGCAGCAGCTAAACTCGCAGTAGAGCCGCCCGCTCCGCTCAGCCTCACGACCAAAGAGCCGGCCACCGCCGTAGGACTCCTGTAAGAGCAATCTTCCCTCCGGTCTGGTCTATGTGTTCGAGAAGTCCACGCCGGGCTCTTACAGGGGCGGGTTGCCGCATCCGCGGAGGCACCGCGCGAAAGGCAACTCTCGATCCGAGGAAGGAATCTACAGCCCTAAGTGAGCATGATGAGGAGCCTTATGAAGATGTGGACAGGACTCGTGTGTGCCTTGACGCTGACGGCGGCCGTACTTCCCGCAGCCCAGGCGCAAGACAAGGGAAAAATTGACGAACGATTGAACGCATCTGCAGTCATTCTGGAACAGGTGATGGCTGCCCCGGATCATGCGATTCCAGAGACCGTGCTCGGAGGGGCGAAGTGCGTGTTGATCATTCCGTCTGAGAAGAAGGCGGCTTTCGTTGTGGGCGCGCAGTACGGTCAAGGCGTCGCTACCTGCCGCACCGGCCACGGCTGGAGCGCGCCGGTATTCGTCAAACTCGGCGGCGTCAGCTTCGGGCTGCAGATCGGCGGGCAGGCAACCGATCTCGTCCTGCTCGGGATGAACGACAAGAGTATGCAGGATGTGCTGCACAGCAAGGTCAAGCTCGGCGCGGATGCCTCGGCGGCGGCAGGTCCGGTCGGGCGGAACGCGCAGGCTTCGACCGATGTGCTGCTGAATGCGGAGTTCCTCACCTACTCGCGCGCCAAGGGCCTCTTCGCCGGCCTCGATCTCAGCGGCGATGTTCTGGAAGCCAACATGGACGACTTCCACGCCGAGTACGGGCCTGATGTAAAGGTCGATGATGTGCTTCACGGCACTGTCAAGACCAAGCCCAACGCGCAGCATTTTGTTCGCACCGTGGCCAGGTACTTCCACATCGCAAAGAACTGGAAGACCGAGACCCCGCCAAAGCATCCCACCCACTAAGATTACGGCGGCCTCGGCCGCCTTTTCTTTTCTGGAGCGCCCTCCGAGGCATGTCGCGCAGCAGGCCTATTCGCGCAGCGAAAACACTAACGAGCCGTGTGCGGGAATGTCGGCGGTAAAGGCATTCAGAACGCCCAACTCCTTCCGCATCCAGAGATCGCGCGCGCGGTATTGGGCCCGGTCGATGAAGCCGTACTCGGCAAAGGTGCGGTCGACGTGAATAGGAGCGTCGCCGGGATTAAACACGGCCAGGTAACTGGTCTCGCCGTCGGTAGACTGCGACGTCCAGGCGATCGTGTCGCGATAGCGTGTCTCGATCGGGTGCGCGGCCGTCGAGCGCTGATTCATCGCGATCACGCCAGGGTCGGTCAGCAGCGACTTCGTTGCGTCGTCCATCTGGGTCAGGTTTCCACCCACGAACAGAGGGGACCGCGCGATCGCCCAGAGGGTCAGCGTGGTTCGCTGCTCGTCTTCGGTAAGACGACTGGCACGTGCCTTGCCGTAGCTGGGAGAGGGACTAAGCTGGCCGATTGGCATCAGGTCGGCGTCTGCCCAGGCGCCGGGCTTCGCATACGGAGCCCAGCTTGCGAGAACAGAAAACTGCTCCTTCACGGTCTGGGGAAAGTCGCCGGTCTGGTCCGTGCTCCTCTCCCACACGTCCCAGACTTCGTTGGAGACGCGCCAGAGCTGCGCATATTTGGCTACACTCGCGGCGTCTTCAAGCGGAGTGGGGCCAGGAGACAGGCCGAGCACGATTGCGCGTCCCGAACGAAGAATAGCGCGGTGCATCATGCGGATCTCATCGGGGCGCAGGGACTGACAGCAGAGGCAATCTACCTTGAGATAGTCCACACCCCAGGAGGCGTATTGCTTCATCAGGGCGTCGTACCAGGCCTGGCCTGCGGCATTGTCCTTCACGCCGTCGTTGCTCGGGTTCCCCGGGCAGGAGTCCGAGGTGTCGGCGGCCATGGCGGCATGAAAACGCGTTCCGCCGATCCGGGTATTGGCCAGCACGGTATTCTTCGGAATGCCCCGCAGAATATGGATACCGAATTTGAGTCCGTTCCCGTGCGCCGCATCGCTGAGCGGTTTAAATCCGGCGGCCTGCCGGGAAGAAGGAAACCGGCTTAGCGCCGGCTCATACTGGCCCGCCGCGTTGATGGTGTAACGCAGACGGTCGGGGGTGGAGGCCATCTCGGGATTCTGCAGATACCACCCCGCGCCGATCACGACATACTGCCAGCCGAACTCCTTCAACTGCGCTGCGAGCACGGTCATGTTGTCGCGGAACTGCGCTTCGTTGATGGTGAGGCCGTAAGCGTCCCGGCTGTCCCAGCCCATCGGAGGGGAAGAGGCGAGCACACGTTCCTGCGCCGGGGCAAGGCAGGCGCCAAGCAGCAGGATCAGGGCGCCGACGCTTTGCGGCCGGGTCATCTTCCGGGTCATGGAGATAAACATACCAAAGTGAGACGTTCGCATCGCCCTCTGCGTGCCAAGCGGTTTGCCGGGAAAGCTGGTTCCAGAGAGATCGAAGACCCGGCGTGCCTCACCACTCGGCCCGACTCAAGACTGCGGCCGCCTGCGCTCGCCGGTAAGCTCCGCAGAGCGAGAACGTCAGCTGCGCAAAAAGTCCAGCAACTCAGTGCGGGGTACCTTCGTTTGTTCGCCTGCATTGAAGTCTTTCACCGTCAGAACTCCCGACTGCGCCTCATCTTCGCCGAGCAGGACGATGCGGCGCGCGAGCTTGTCGGCGGTCTCGAACGACTTCTTCAGCCGAAAGCTTCCATCGCCCAGCTCGATCGCCAGACCGGCGCGTCGCAGCTCCTGCGCCAGGGCGAGCGCTGCAGCGTTTTGCGCGACACCCATCGGAGCGATGAAGGCATCTAGCTTCAGCTCTGCCGCCATACCGGCCGGCTCGCCCATCGCCACCGCCTGCGCCTGCAGGGTCAGGATCAGCCTATCCTCGCCGATGGCAAAGCCAATGCCCGGCGACTTCGAACCACCCAGCATCTCCGAAAGCCCGTCGTAGCGTCCGCCGCCAAGCAGCGCATTCTGCGTGCCCAACCCGCTGCCGTCGGGCACCGTGAACTCGAAGGTGGTGCGTGTGTAGTAGTCCAGGCCGCGCACCAGTCGAGGGTTCACCGTGTACGCCACGCCGCAAGCATCGAGCGCCGCCCGCACCTGCGCGAAGTGCTCCCGGCTCGCCTCGTCGAGGAAGTCGGCGATCTTCGGCAGCCCGTCGATGATCGCCTGATCTTCGGGAGCCTTCGAGTCGAGCACGCGCAGCGGATTGCTCTCCGCGCGGCGCTGATTGTCGGCGCACATGCGGTGCTTCACCGGAGCGAGCGCCTCGCGCAGCACTGCAATGTACCTCGGGCGGTCGGTCGAGGAGCCGACCGAGTTCACCTCGAGCCGCCAGCCTTTCACGCCAAGCTCGTTCAGGAAGGCCGCGAGCATCTCGAGCACCTCGGCGTCCCGCAGCGCGCTGTCGGACCCCGACCAGGGCGGCCCGAGCACCTCCGCGCCGATCTGCCAGAACTGGCGGTAGCGCCCACGCTGCGGCCGCTCGCGGCGAAACTGCGGCCCGATGTAGAAGAGCTTCTGCAGCATGCCGGTGTCGGCGAGTTTGTGTTCGATGTAAGCGCGAACCACGCCTGCCGTGTTCTCCGGTCGCAGGGTCAGGCTCTGCGCGCTGTCGCTATCGGCACGGGCGCGGTCCTCCCAGGTGTACATCTCTTTCGAGACGATGTCGGTCTCCTCGCCCACGCTGCGTGCAAACAGAGCCGTGTTTTCAAAGATCGGAGTGCGAATCTCACCGAATCCGTACCGCGAAAACACTGCCCGCGCTGTCGCCTCCACGCGGTTCCAAAGCGCGGTCTCGGGAGGCAGCAGGTCCCGGGTGCCGCGTACTGCTTTCAAAGTAGCCATCTGTTGTCAGTGTAGCGAAAAGCGGAGTGTTCGAACGGTGCCCGGGCCTCAGCCGAGAGCTTCCTTCAGGTAGATCGCCGTGTAGTCGAGATAGTTCTCCGCGTACTTCAAGATCATCGCGCGATCTGTATCTCCCAACGTGCGCCGCACCTTTCCGGGTACGCCCGCGACGAGCGAGTTCGGCGGAATTACCGTCTGCTCGGGGATCACAGCGCCCGCGGCGATGATCGAGCCTTCGCCGATGCGGACGTTGTTCAGGACGCGCGCGCCCATGCCGACCAGCACGGCGTCTTCGAGCACGCAGCCGTGCACCGTCGCGTTATGTCCGATGGTCACCATCTCGCCCACCACGACCGGATACAGATGCCGCATGCCGTGAAGTACAGCGCAGTCCTGCACGTTGCTCCGGGCGCCGATGCGGATCGAGTTCACGTCGCCCCGGACGACGGCGTTCATCCAGACGCTGGCCTGCTCGCCCAGAACGACATCGCCGATCAGTTGCGCCGAGCGGTCGATGTAGCAGCTTGACGGAACCACTGGCGTCTTGCCCTGGTAGGAGCGGATCACAAAGCCGATTCTATCCCGTTCTTCCCCGTTCTTTCCCGTGCGAGACGGTGGGCACGGAAACAGCCTCGTGTCCCTTCGCTCGCTGCGGTCGCCTGCGAATGCCGACTATTTATAGTTTTGTTGCCATAAAATCAGCGTATTCTGTAAGCTGTCTCCGATTGAGACTGTTTGGAGGTGTATTTTTTTGGCAGAGGTTCGAGTTCAGGAAGGCGAGCCGCTTGAGAATGCCCTGCGCCGCTTCAAGCGCAAGGTGCAGACCGAAGACATCATCAAGGAAGTCAAGCGCCACTCCTTTTATCTGAAGCCAGGCGAGAAGAAGCGCGTGAAGGAAGCACTCGCACGCAAGCGCAATCGCAAGAAGATCCGCAAGGAGCAGGATTAGTCGTACCGCTCCTCAAACAGGGCAGGCCGTCTCTCTCCGGAAGGGATGCAGGGACGGCCCCCAGAACCGCCAACCGGTGGACTCCCGCCATCGATTGACCCCGGCAGAGAGGGCCTGCGCATCGGCTCACCGTGACCGGCATATTCCAGTAAGTCTTTTCCGGGCCCCTTCGCACAATCTGAGAAGTTCGACCATCAGAGGAGATCGGTCGCCGCCGGGTAGAACTCTTCCTGCGCGGAGATCCGATTCTTTCCGTAGCACGGGAGAAGCGGTATGGAATTCATGGATAGACTTTTAACCTGCGTGGACTGCGGTAAGGAATTCATCTTTACCGCGGGGGAACAGCTCTTTTTCTTCGATAAACAATTCAAGAACGACCCCAAACGCTGCAAGCCGTGCAAGTGCAAGCGGTCCGGTGCGACCTCTGCCACAGGCGCCGGGCCAGCGGCGGCCGGGCTCTCGCGCACCGAGACGCGCACCGAGTGCTCCGCCTGCGGCGTCGAAACTACGGTGCCGTTTAAGCCGACGCAAGGCCGTCCGGTGCTGTGCCGACAATGCTTCCAGGCCAAACGCGTCCCGACCACGGGAGCGCTCGTCACCGCCGCGGTGACCGTGCAGATGGTCGCCGGCAATCCGGAACACCCCGGCGCGGAACTGATCGCCGCCGCCGCACAGGCTTCTCAGGCGTAGGCCTCCGCTCAAGCTGCGCCGCCCATCCCTCACAGTAGAATGGTGAGCGAGGACGGGCATGGCACTGGCAGAGGTAGCAAAGCACGATGCGGAACTGGTGCGCGCGCGCGCCCATTGCGGCGACTTCGAACTGACCGTATGCACGGACGGAACCTACAAGCTCGACGGCGGCGCGATGTTCGGCGTGGTGCCCAAGCCCCTGTGGAGCAAGCGGTTTGCGGCCGATGACCAGAACCGCATTCTGCTTGGGCTCAACACGGTCGTCGTGCGAACCGGAAAGCACACGGTCGTGATCGAGACCGGCATCGGCAACAAGCAGCCGCCCAAGATGCGTGAGATTCAGTGCAACCAGGAGTTGCTGCCGCAATCGCTCGCAGCCGCCGGCGTTCGGCCCGAAGAGGTCGACTTCGTCATCAACACGCATCTTCATTTCGATCACTGCGGCTGGAACACGACGCTTGAGTCCGATGGTTCGGTGAGGCCGACCTTTCCGAACGCGCGCTACTTCGCGCATCGCGGCGAGGTCGAGCATGGACATCGTCAACTGGAGCGCGACCGGGTAAGCTATCTCTCACCCAACTACGATCCGCTGATCGAGTCAGGACAGATGACGCTGCTCGACACCGCCGGAATTCACAGCCATCCTGAGATCTGCCCGGGAGTCAGCGTGGAGGTCTTTCCCGGCCACACGGCCCAGATGATGGCGGTTCATTTCGAGTCGAAGGCTCATGGAGGCCCCGTCGAGCACGCCTGCTACATCTCCGACCTGATCCCGACCAGCCGGCACCTGGACCCGGCCTGGGTGATGGGCTACGACCTCAACCCGCTCGAAACCATCGTGCAGCGGAAGCGCTTCTACAGCCGCGCCATCCCGGAGAAGTGGCTTGTCCTCTTTACCCACGACCACGAGACGCCGATGGGGCGCATCGAACTAAACGATAAGGAGAAGCCGGTATTGAGTCCTGCCTGCTAGTCGCTTTCGTGAGAAAGACGCTCAATGAGTTGAGCCGCCTGCGCTCTAGAGCGGTTCTCCAGAGGGTGTACACCAAACCAGCACGTCATTCTGAGCGAAGCGAAGAATCCCCGCATTTTTCTCAACGCCGCACCGGTGTATATCTAAAGGAAAACTGCCCTAACGGTCGGTAGATCGGTTTCGATTGTGTTCCACACGATCTCGTTCACAATCGTCGCAGATTGGTGGATCAGAATGTTTCGGAAGCCGATGAAACGTCGATAGTGATTAAGGTCTGCAACTTTTTCGGGTGAAGATCTGGCGATTTGCGCAATCGCTTCGCCGATGATTTCAAACTTCCTTTCAACAGCGGCTCGCATCATCCCGTCGGATTCGTAGTCGACGAAAGTTTTGTTCCGGGTGAATTGCAGAATCTCTTCGCTCGCCTGCTGAATATCCCACAAGTAGGATCGAAGATCACGCGACATAGAGCATCTCCCGCGACGATTCCACTTCGCGTAGGAAATATGGATTCCGAATGCTCTTCCAGACGACGAGGTCTATTTTGCGTTCGAAAAGCTCCGCAAAGGCATTCAGCAATCCAAAGTAATTGTCCGCGTATTCGCTGAGCGATAGCTTTTCAAACTCGACAACAAAATCGATGTCGCTGTCCTCAGACCTGAATCTCCCCGGAGCACGGAGCCGAACGCTGCCGGTCGCCGCACATGGTAAAAACGGCATGCTTCTGCAATCTTTTCCTGCTTTTCTGTGAGCATGGAGTGCACGCAATTTTTCGTAACCCAACGATGGCGAGTCACAACGAGAAAAAGCCCTGCCGGAGCAGGGCCTCTCACTGGAATCCGAATCGAGCGGCCTAGGCTTGAACTGCGCTCACTTCGGCAGGATCGACGTTGACGAATCGGCCGTGCTGCCCCTTGTTCTGGAAGCGGACTACGCCGCTGACCTTGGCGAAGAGAGTGTCGTCTTTGCCGCGGCCGACGTTGGCACCGGGCTTGAGCGGAGTGCCGCGCTGCCGGACGATGATGCCTCCGCCCAGAATCGCCTGCCCGCCGAACACCTTGACTCCGAGCCGCTGTGCGTTTGAATCGCGGCCGTTCTTCGAAGAACCTAGACCTTTTTTATGTGCCATCCGAATCGTCTCCTGAGCGCTTCGCCCGAAGGCTGTGCGCGGACTGAATCTGCAATCCAAACATCAACGAGAGAACGGCCTATTTGCCGTCTTCCTTGAAGCTCCGACCGTTGACCTGAATCTCGTTTATCTTGACTTCCACGTAGTTCTGCCGATGCCCCTGCATCTTTTTGTACTGCTTCTTGCGCTTGAGCTTGAACACCAGAATCTTTTCGCCGCGTCCTTCGCCAACCACGGACGCGAGCACCTTGGCTCCGGTCAGGTCGGACTCGAACTTACCCTCTTCGCCACTCACGGCGAGGATATCGGAGAACTCGATCGAGCCGCTCTCATGAGCCATGGTTTCGATCTTCAACTTCTCGCCGGGAGAGACCAGATACTGCTTGCCTCCGGTGCGGATCACTGCGTACATAGCCAAACCTCAAGCGCGGCGCGAAATCCCGCCGACCGCTTCCTTCGAATGAATTGTGCTGCATGGGCGCGTACGGGGAACTGTACTCGAAACCAGCCGGTCAAAAGCCGCCGCAGTCTCGTCCAGCCAGACCGCCAGGGCTCCGCCTGCCGTCCTGCAGCCCTTGTAGAGAGACACAGGAGCTACAGCGCCAAACCTAATGAGTGTATCCCGTTTCGGCGATTGCGGTCAATGGGAGAATCCCGCTATAGCCTCGGAACTTGGGCGCGGAGCTTTGCGCCGCCGAGGAGCATAGCCGCACGCTGAGCTTGCCCTTGCCGTTCCCCTGATTCGATAACAAACTCCGTACAATGGGAAGATCGTGACTCTAGATTTCTTAGGCAATGTGCAGCGGACACACACCTGCGGCGCCCCGCGCGTCGAGCAGGATGGGCAACAGGTCGTATTGATGGGCTGGGTGAATCGGCGGCGCGATCATGGCAACCTGATCTTCCTCGACGTGCGGGACCGCACCGGGATCACGCAGGTGGTGCTCGACAAAGAGGTCGCGGCCGAAGCCCATCGCAAAGCCGAAGCCGCACGGCCCGAGTACGTGGTCGCGGTGAAGGGAAAGGTGCGGCGGCGCGGCGCGGGACTGGAAAACCCGAACATGGTCACCGGCGCCATCGAGGTGGTAGCGCAGGAGCTGCTGCTTCTGAACGAAGCGAAGACGCCTCCCTTCTCCCCCGCCGAAGATGCCATCGCCAACGAAGAGGTGCGGCTGAAATACCGCTACCTCGACCTGCGCCGCCCGCAGATGCAGCAGAACTTCGAGCTGCGCAGCAAAGTGGCCATGGCAATCCGGAACTACCTCGTCGAGCACGGCTTCCTCGAAATCGAGACGCCCTTCATGACGCGGTCCACACCCGAGGGCGCGCGCGATTACCTGGTGCCGAGCCGCGTGCACCCGGGCAGCTTCTATGCGCTGCCGCAATCGCCGCAAATTTTCAAACAGATCCTCATGATCTCCGGCTTCGACCGTTACTTCCAGATCGCCCGCTGCTTTCGCGATGAGGACCTGCGCGCCGACCGCCAGCCGGAGTTTACCCAGATCGATCTCGAGCTGAGCTTTCCCCAGCAGGCAGAGGTCTTTCGCATCGTCGAAGGCTTCCTCACGGCTGCCTTCAAGACTGCGGGAATCTCGCTGACCACACCCTTTGTGCAAATGACCTACGACGACGCCATCCGGAACTACGGCATCGACAAGCCCGACATGCGCCTGCCGGCGATGGTCGACCTCACCGAGGAGCTAACGCCAGAGCTGCGCGAAGTACTGAAGGTCGAGCAGGCTTTGCCAGTGCTCGGCTTTATTCTCCCCAAGTCTGCTGGGCTGAGCGGTACGCAGAAGCGAGCTCTCATCGAAGAGATTCGCACGGCGTTCGGCGACTGCGGCCTCGATTTTCTCGACTTAGCGCGGCTCAAGACCAATGCTGCGTTCGCTGTGCTGGCGGAGTCGATCGAGGCGAAGCTTACCGCCGGCATGGAGGATCTCTCCGTCGTGATTACCCCGAAGATCGGCACTCCGGAAAAGTGGAATCACGATCCGCAGTGGATCTACAAACGTGTGGGCGCACTCCGGCTGCAGCTTGCTGCGAAGTTTGCCGACAAGCATGGACGATTCCAGAAGACGGGAACGGAGTCGGATTACAAATTCTGCTGGGTCACCGACTTTCCCATGTACGAGTGGAACGAGGAGCACAAACGCTGGGACGCCGCGCACCATCCATTCACCTCGCCCCACGAGGAAGACATCAGGTCCGGCAAGCTGACCAGCGACAAAGGTGCTGTGCGGGCCCTCGCCTATGACATTGTGCTGAACGGCACCGAGCTTGGTTCGGGCTCCATTCGAATTCACCGGCAGGATGTGCAGGCAGAGATCTTTCGTTCTCTGGGAATGTCGGACGCGGAAGCCAAAGAACGCTTCGGCTTCTTTCTGGATGCGCTCGAGTACGGCACGCCTCCGCATGGCGGCATAGCGCTCGGTCTTGATCGGATCGTGATGATCCTCGCCGGAGCGGCCAGCCTGCGCGAGGTGATCGCCTTCCCGAAGACTGCCAGGGCCATCGACCTGATGGTGGACGCGCCGACGCCGGTGAGCGAACAGCAGCTGCGCGAGCTGCACCTGAAGACCGCGGTCAGGAGCTAAGCTCTCCTTGCGGCTGTCCGTTCACGACCTCCATCTTCCACGCATCGCACGAAAGCTTATGGCGGGACAGGCATTTTTCATCCATCGAACTATCCCTAGACAATTTGAACACTTTCCTGTGGTGAACGTGCATTCGGCTGCGGAGAGGCAACCAATATCTTCTTTGTTGGTTCGGAGGTAAGTAGACCGTCTAGGTACGCTTCGACGGAAGAACGTAACCTTTCAGCATTCGGGGACGCCTTCATTGGTAGAAGCGATCGTACTTTGGAACGAGCCGAACAACCTGTCTCACTGGAACTTCCAACTGGATCCCGGCTGGCTTCGGTTCGGCGAGATGGTGAAACTAGCCTCGCGTTCGATCCGCGCCGTGCATCCCCGCCTCCCGATTGTGCTCGGCGGAGTCTCCTCCTGCGACTGCGACTTCCTGCGGCTAATGGCACAGCAGGGCGTTCTTGACGCCGTCGACATCGTCGGAGTCCACGGCTTTCCGCTTGATTGGAATCACTGGAAGATCGACGAATGGCCGGATCGCATCGAGCACGCCGCGGCCATCGCCAACAAGCCCGTATGGGTGCTCGAGGTAGGCGCATCCTCCTTTGGCGCGGAGGAGGTTCAGGCGTTCGGTCTCGAACGCACGCTCAGCCTGTTGAAAGGCAGGACCGACCGCGTGCACTGGTACAGCCTCTTCGATCTGCCACCGTCCTGGCCGGCGGAGACGCGACACAAGGAGGCGGAAGGCTCGTCTTACTATCGCCACTACTACCTTGGCCTGCTGCGAGAGGATGGCGCGCCGAAGCTTGCGATGGACGCGTTCCCTCGAGACGGCTCCGTGGGCTTCTGCCAGTGGTTTCACTTCGAAGACCCGCGGCTCGAGGACGCTGTCCGCGTGATGAAAAAGTACGGCGTCCGCTACCTGCGCACCGGTCTCAGCTGGGCGGACTCCTTCCGTCCCAACGCCACGGCCTGGTTCGACCGCATGATGCAGGCGCTCGAGCCGTTCGAAGTCTCCCTGACATTGTGTTTCACTCCCGCGCACTTGGGTTTGGAAGAGCATCACACGAGCCCTCCGAAAGACAACCGGCAGTTCGCGGACTTCGCAGCCTGGGCGGTAGAGCGCTACGCTCCCATGCACGTCGCCCCTTCTTCTAAACCGCTCCAACAGGAAGCGTGCACTCGATGACAAAACAAATTCTTATCACCGGCGGCGCGGGCTTTGTTGGTTCTCATCTTGCCGATGGTCTTCTCCACGCCGGACATCGCGTCAGGATTCTCGACGATCTCACTCCGCAGGTTCATCCCTGCGGCATGCCTGACTATCTTTCGACCGAGGTCGAGTTGATTCGAGGCGACGTGCGCGATCCCAATCGCCTCAGGGAAGCGCTCGCCGATGTCGATGTCGTGTACCACTTCGCCGCGACCGTCGGTGTCGGCCAGTCCATGTACGAGATCGCCCGCTACATGAGCGTGAACACCCAGGGAACGGCCGAGCTGCTCCAAGCTGTGCTCGATTCGAAGCGCACTTTGGAGAAGCTCGTTATCGCCTCCTCGATGTCGATCTATGGAGAGGGCCAGTACGTCTGCTCCGGCTGCGGCAAGCAAAGCGCGCCCCCGGTCCGCTCGACCGAACAACTCAAGTCAGGCACATGGGATTTCTTCTGCTCCCTATGCGGAGGCCTGCTTCGCCCTGTGCCAACCGGCGAGAACAAGCCATCCGAGATCAACTCCATCTACGCCCTCTCCAAACGCGATCAGGAAGAGATGTGCCTGATCTACGGCCGCACCTATGGTCTGCCGGTGACGGCGCTCCGCTTCTTTAACATCTACGGAACCCGCCAGGCGCTCTCGAATCCGTATACCGGAGTCGCCGCCGTCTTCGCCTCGCGCATGTTAAACAACAAAGCGCCGCTGGTGTTCGAAGACGGCGAGCAGATGCGCGACTTCGTCAGCGTTCACGACATCGTTCGCGCCAACATGCTGGCCATGGAGCGGCCGGAGTCAGATGGAGAGGTGATCAACATCGGCTGCGGCAAGCCGATCTGCATTCGCGAAGTGGCAGAGATCCTTGCCCGCTCCCTGGGCAGGAATCTTGCACCTGTGATCACGCACAAATACCGCGCCGGCGACATCCGCCATTGCTTCGCTGATCTTTCCAAGGCGCGCCGCCTGCTTGGATACGAGCCTCAGGTCAGCTACGAAGAAGGTTTCCGCGAACTCGCCGAATGGCTCGGAGGGCAGCAGGCCGAAGACAAAGCCGAAACCATGCTCGGCGAATTGAGCGCCTACGGCCTGACCGCTTAGGCCCACCGTGGCTTCCGGAACGGGACCTGCACGGGCACAGAAAGGAAGAACTTTATGAGAAGCAGAACTTCTCGCATTGCGCTGATCACCGGCGGCGCCGGCTTCATCGGGTCCAATCTCGCAGAACGTCTCCTCGGCGATCCCGATGTGCACGTGCGCCTCTTCGACAATCTGTCTCGGCGCGGCGTGCAGCACAATCTGGACTGGCTCCAGTCGCTCGACGCAAGCGAAAGGCTGACCGTCCTCCATGGCGATGTGCGCGACGCTGCCGCGGTCCGGGAGGCCGTTCGCAACGCGACCGAGATCTACCATCTCGCCGCCCAGGTCGCCGTCACCACCTCCGTCGACGATCCGGCCTGCGACTTCGCCACAAACGCCCTGGGCACCTTCCATGTGCTCGAAGCCGCCCGCGCGTCCGGACGCAAACCGTTCTTCCTCTTCACCTCTACTAACAAAGTCTACGGCTCGCTCGAAAACACGAGTGTCGAGGTAGAGAATCTCCATTACAGAGCGTGCGCGCCGGAATTTCGCGGTGTCGACGAGGGCGCGCGCCTCGACTTCCACTCGCCCTACGGCTGTTCAAAGGGAGCCGCCGACCAGTATGTGCACGACTATGCGCGCATCTACGATCTCCCCACCGTCGTCTTCCGCATGTCCTGCATCGCCGGCCCACGGCAATTCGGCAACGAAGACCAGGGTTGGGTGGCGCACTTCGTCTACTCCGTCCTGACCGGCCGTCCCATCACCATCTACGGCAACGGCTATCAGGTCCGCGATATTCTCCACGTGCACGACCTGGTGGATGCCATGATCATTGCGCGCGAGCAAGTAGATCGCACGCGAGGCCACGTCTTCAATCTCGGCGGAGGCATCCATCGCGTCGTCTCCGTTCTCGAGCTGCTCCGCAAGATTGAAGCAAAGACAGGCATGCCGGTCCATCTGCAGTACAGCGAGACCCGCCCCGGCGATCAGCCCCTGTACATCTCGAATACCGCGAAGCTCCGTCGTCACACCGGCTGGCAGCCCTCTCGCTCGCTCGACCGCATCCTCGAAGACATTCACGAGTTCTGGCGCAACCACCGCCAGGCGATCGCAGCGAACATGGCGTCCGCCCATTCCTCCAGCCCCGAATTGGTCGCGCAGGAGGTTGCATGAAGTTCGCTCTGGTAAATCCAAAATGGAACTTCGGAGGCTCCACTTACTTCGGTTGTCCCGAGCCGCACCTCCCGCTCGAGCTGCTGTCCGCCCGCCAGATGCTGCGCAAGCAAGGGCACGCGGTCTTGCTCATCGACGCGTTCATGGAAGACCTCACGCCGCAGCAGGTATGCGCGCGTCTCAACGACTTCGACGAAGACTTCCTGGTGATACCCACCGCGCCGTCCTACCTCTTCTGGCGCTGCCCCCAGCCCGAGCTCCGCATTCCGGCGCACTGGATTGCAGCACTCAGCCGTTCGTCCAAAGTCGTGGTGATTGGCCCGCACGGTTCGGTGACGCCGCAGCCGACCCTCGAAAAAACCAATGCGGATATCGTCCTCCGGGGCGAGCCCGACCAGACGCTGCCGCAACTCGCATCCTTGCCGTGGGAGATGATTCCCGGCTGCTGCTGGCGCGACGGCAAAGGAACCTTCCGCATGGCGCAGGGCCTTGGCGTCACCGACATGCGAGAGCTCACCACCCTGGACTACTCGGACTATCCCGTCGAACGCCATAACCATCTCCACCACATCTTTCCCGGCAACGGCGCGGATCATCTCAAGCTGGGCGCCGAGGTCGAATTCGCGCGAGGCTGTCCCTACTCCTGCACCTTCTGCAACAAGACGCTCTTCCGGAACAAATATCGCGAGCGCGACCTCTCCGTCGTCCTCGCCGAGATCGACCAGCTCATCGCGCGCGGCGTCGACTACATCTACTTCATCGACGAGATCTTCGGCGTAGGCAAACAGGTCCGCCAACTGCTCGAAGAGATCGCAAAGCGGTCCGTCTCCATCGGCTTCCAAAGTCGCATCGATCTCTGGAACGAAGAGACGCTTGAGCTGCTCGGCCGCGCCCGCTGCGTCTCCTTCGAATGCGGCATCGAGTCCATCACCGAGGAAGGGCGCGACGAGATGAACAAGAACTGCCGCCTCTCCACCGACCGCATCGGCGATCTCCTCATCCAAGCCCGCAAGTTCATCCCCTGGGTGCAAGCCAACCTCATCAAGACCGCGACAGACGATCCAGCCATGGTCGCAGCGTGGCAACAGCGCCTCAAAGCGCACGGCGTTTGGGTGAGCGAGCCTGTGCCCATGTTCCCGTTTCCCGGCAGTCCGCAATACGTCGAGACCTTCGGCGCACAGCCCGATGCCGCCGCCTGGGAGCGCGCGCATTCCTTCTACCTGCGCCTCTTCGCCGATAAAGGCTACAGCGACATCCAGGAGCAGAATCCGCAATCGCTCGAGAAGCTTGAATGCGTATCCTGATGACCACAGATACCATCGGTGGCGTCTGGACTTTTACGCGCGACCTTACGGTTGGACTCTTAGAAGCCGGCTGTGAGGTGACTCTCGTCAGCCTTGGACGGTTGCCCGGCACAGCGCAGAAGCGATGGAGCGAAGCCACGCGGCAGCGCTGGCCAGCGGCGTTTGCTTTCGTTACCGAGGACACGCCCCTGGAATGGATGCAGGAGAATGATCGCGCCTATACCGCATCCGCGCCCAGGCTGACGCGTTTGGCAGTGCGCGCAGGCGCCGACCTGCTGCACTGCAATCAGTTTTGCTTCGGAGCACTGCCCCTGCGCATCCCCAAGGTGATCACCGCGCACAGCGATGTCTTGAGTTGGGCGAAGGCCTGCCGAAATACGAATCTCGAGGACTCTCCCTGGCTGCGACAGTATCTCTCGCTTGTTCGGAAAGGAATCGCCGGAGCGCTGACCGTAGTCGCGCCAACTCACTCAATGCTGGCGGCGCTCAGCGAAAACTTCCCGCTCCCGGCCGACAGCCGCGTGATTGCCAATGGCCGATCCATCCCTACCCCTACCCCTGCCTCTACAGCAGCGGCCATCGCGCGCAAACTGCAGGCCGTCACCGCTGGACGCCTATGGGATGAGGCGAAGAACATCGCGCTTCTCGGCCAGGTGCAATCCCCCATCCCGCTCCTCGTCGCCGGCGATAGCTCCTGGGATGCAGCCGCTGCACCATCGGACCTTGGTCAGGCGCAGCTTCTCGGCTCGCTTGCCGAACCAGACCTGCTCACTCTCTTCCGCGAGAGCGAACTCTATCTCTGCACCTCAAAGTACGAGCCCTTCGGTCTTGCGCCGCTCGAAGCCGCTCTATGCGGCTGCGCCATTCTGGCCAAGGACATTCCCTCCCTGCGCGAAGTCTGGCAGGACGGCGCACTCTACTTCAACGATGCCGAATCTCTCTCCGGCCTCCTAAGCAGTCTGCACGCCGATGCGCAGCTTCGAGCCGAGGCGCGGGCCCGCTCCCATGCCCGGGCAAGCCTCTACACCCGCGACAGGATGACCACCGCTTACCTCGCTCTGTACCGGCGCATGTTGTCGCGCGATCTCGATAAGGAGATCGGCTATGTCGCATAAGCAGAAGATCGCCTACTTTGCCCACTCGCTGCGATCAGACTGGAACAACGGCAACGCCCACTTTCTCCGCGGTCTTCTGCAAAATCTGGCGCAGCTTGAACACGAGGTCACTGTCTACGAGCCCGCGGACAACTGGTCGATCGACAATCTCAGGAAGGAAGCGGAAGGCTCACGCTCGATCGAGCAGTTCCATGCGGTCTACCCGGATCTTTCCATCCATCCATACCCCTGCAGCGCAGTCGTTGACCAGAACACATTGGGCGCCTTGCTACAGAATACGGAGATCGTGATCGTGCATGAGTGGAATCCGCCCACGCTGGTGCAGACTCTACTCAGCCTTCGCGATGAGCTGCAATTTCGTCTCGTCTTCCACGACACGCATCACCGCGCCTCCTCCACGCCAGAGCAGATCCGCCTCTTCTCCATCGATCGCTTTGACGCGGTGCTTGTCTTCGGCGAAAGCCTCGCTCGCATCTACCGCGACAAATTCCACATGCAGAGAGTATGGGTGCTGCACGAAGCTGCCGATACGGCCGTCTTCAAACCCCGCCCGAATACGCCAAAAGAAAACGACGTAGTCTGGATTGGAAACTGGGGCGATGACGAGCGTTCTGCCGAGATCAAGGATTTCCTCCTGTGTCCTGCGAGCAAGCTCAAAGACCGCCGCTTCACCATCTTCGGCGTGCGTTATCCCGACGATGGTCTTAGCGCTCTTCAGCAGGCAGGTGTGAACTACGGCGGCTATCTTGCCAATCTGCAGGCTCCGGCTGAATACGCCGCGGCAAGGCTTACCGTGCACATCCCGCGCCAGCACTACGCATCCGCCATGAAGGGCATCCCCACCATCCGCGTCTTCGAAGCCCTCGCCTGTGGCATCCCGCTCCTCTCCGCTCCCTGGGACGACTCCGAGCATCTCTTCCGCGCCGGAGATATGACGATGGTGCGCAACTCCCGTGAGATGCTATGCGCCATCGAGCGTCTGCTCGACCACCCGGAAGCCGCGAAAGCACAAGCACTACGAGGCCTCGAGACCGTGCTCGCACATCACACCTGCAGGCATCGCGCCCAACAGCTCTCCACCCTTCTTGAGGAGTCGCTCTCATGAAAATCTTCGCGTTCGGCGCCAGCATTCTTACCTCCTACTGGAATGGCGCCGCGACCTACTATCGCGGCGTCTACAAGTATCTTGCGCGGCGAGGTCATCAGATCACCTTCGTCTCTCCCGACGCCTTCGGTCGTCAACAGCACCACGACGGCGGTGATTTTTCCTACGTGAACGTGCTCGTCTACCAGCCCACCGTCGACATCGACACCATGCTCACCCTGGCTGCCGAGGCCGACGTCGTCGTCAAACACAGCGGCCTCGGCATCGACGATGAGCTCCTCGAGCGCCGTGTGCTTGAACTGCAGC
Source organism: Edaphobacter sp. (assembly GCA_965277545.1). Classification (GTDB taxonomy): domain Bacteria; phylum Acidobacteriota; class Terriglobia; order Terriglobales; family Acidobacteriaceae; genus Edaphobacter. The sequence continues at coordinate 1,035,845 of OZ255826.1, read as the reverse complement.
CTCACAGCACCGTCGTCTTCTGGGATGTGGATGCGCCGGCGACCCTGGGCCGGATGCAGGCGGATGCGCACGATCCCTTCCATGCGCAGGTTCCTCGCTATGACGCGATCCTCACCTACGGAGGCGGTCCCAAAGCTCGGCAGGGCTACTGCAGCGCCGGAGCCCGCGCCTATTACAGCATCTACAACGGGCTCGACCCGGAGACGCACCATCCTGTTCCGCCCGATCCATCCTGGGCCTGTGATGTCGCCTTTCTCGGCAATCGCCTTCCCGACCGCGAGGCGCGCGTCGAGCAACTCTTCTTCCGCGCGGCTGAGCTTGCGCCGGATCAGAGATTCCTCCTCGGCGGAGAGGGTTGGGGAGACAAAGCCATGCCGCCCAACGTCCGGTGGATCGGTCACGTCTCGACAGAGGATCACAACCGGCTGAACTGCTCGGCGGCCATGGTCATGAACATTAACCGCGCTTCGATGGCAGACTTCGGCTTTTCTCCCCCGACGCGTGTCTTCGAGGTCGGTGGTGCAGGCGCCTGTATGCTCTGTGACGACTGGCCCGGTTTAGACGACTGCTTCAAGCCGAACCAGGAGATTCTTGTCATACGAACGGCCGAAGACGTGGTCGAGGCCCTTCATCGCAACGACAGCGCATCCCGGCGGCGCATCGGCGACGCCTTCCACGCGCGTGCCCTCCGCGACCATACCTATCAGCAGCGCGCTCTCCAGGCCGAGCAGGCCTTTCTGGAATGCATGCGCAAGAGGGCTGTCGCGACTCGAGACGAACGCGACGGAGTGCTGCAGGAGACAGCATGAAGATCGTCATCTTCGGACTCACCATCACCTCCGCCTGGGGCAACGGCCATGCCACCACCTATCGCTCCCTGGTCAAGGCTCTCGCGCAGAGAGGACATCACGTCGAGTTCATCGAGAAAAACGTCGAGTGGTATCAGAGCAATCGCGATCTGGCCGCGCCCGAATTCTGCAAGCTCACCCTCTACGAAGACTGGAGAGTAAGCCAACGCGGCCTCATCAAAACCTGCGCCGACGCGGACGCCGTCGTCATCGGCTCCTACTTTCCCGATGCCGTCGCCGCCACCCAGGCGGTCCTGCATGCCGGCTTCGGTCCGATCTTCTTCTATGACATCGACACCCCCATCACCCTCGCCGGCCTGCGCGCCCGCGGCAAGGTCGACTATCTCGAAAGCGCTTTGATCCCCCAATACGACGCCTATCTCAGCTTCACCGGAGGTCCTGTGCTCGGAGAGCTGCGAGACCGCTTCGGTGCGCGGCGCGCTCTGGCGTTCTACTGTTCGGTCGATGCCGCTATGTACCAGCCCGTTCCGCCGCGTAAGGAATTTCTCTGCGATCTCAGCTATCTCGGGACCTATGCTCCGGATCGTCAACCGAAGCTGATGCGTCTGCTGAATGCGCCGGCGGAGCTGCTTCCGGACAGCCGCTTCCTCGTGGCAGGCTCCCTGTATCCGGAGGACGTACTTTGGCCGCCGAGCATCTCGCGCCTCGCGCACGTCTCCCCGCCCAATCATCCGGCCTTCTACTCCTCCGCGCGATTCACGCTGAACCTCACGCGCAGTGACATGGCGGCCGCCGGATACTCTCCCTCGGTGCGTCTGTTCGAAGCCTCCGCCTGCGGAGCGGCCATCCTCTCCGACGACTGGGACGGCCTCGAGGAGTTCCTCACGCCGGGAGAACAGATTCTCCTCCCGCGCGACGAGCACGACGTCACCGACATCCTGCTTCATCTCTCCGACGCAGAGCGCAACCGGATCGGACGGGACGCCCGGCAGCGCATCCTCGCCCAACACACCTCCATGCATCGCGCGCGTCAGTTCGAGGACATTGTCTCAAATCTCAGCAACCCTGCTGCAGCGTCAGACGCAGCTCCGCGAACGATTCCAGACAAAGCTCCGGCTCTTCTGCGAGAAGCTGCTCACGCGAGTAAATCCCCGTAGCGATCGCGATCACAGGAAGCCCGTTGGCCTGCGCTGCAAGCACATCTGCCGGTGTATCGCCGACGACGCAGATCGCCGCGCTTGCAGAAGTCGCCGCGCGCATCAGCTCCAGTGCGCCGCGAAACACATCAGCCCGATGCTCGAACAGGTCGCTCCAGCCGCCTACCTCAAAGAAGTCGAGCAGACCGGCCCGCTTCAGCTTCAACTCCCCGATCGCCCGCAGGTTGCCGGTGGCGATCCCCAGCGTCGCGCCCCTTACGCGCAAGTGTTCGAGCACCTCGCTCACCTGCGGAAGCGCCGCCGCACACAGCTCGTCCGTGTGAGCCTCGACAAAGCGGCACATCCGCTCTCGCACTTCGGGAAGCCGCGGCCGCCACTGCGCCTCCGGCACCCCCGCAAGGGCCAGCGCGTCGCGCAGAATCCCTACATCGGTGTTGCCGTGAGCGGTCACGCCATCGAGCGTAAGCGCACGTCCTGTGAGCCTCTGCAAGGCATCGCAGAACGCAAAGTAATGGACTGCGTCGGAGCAATGCAGCAGCGTTCCATCAATGTCGAACAGGTAGCCATCGAAGCTGTCCCAGGGCCGCCCACCGACATCGAGCGAACTCATCGCGTCCCAGCCCTCTCCGTTTGGAGAGTGAGAGCGCCCGACCACTCGCACAACGCTTCTCGCGCGGCATCAATCACGCTCTCCCAATCGCCCGGCCTCGGCTGGCGGAACAGCCGCAGCGAAGGATACCAGGGGCTGTCGTCGCGCTGATGCAGCCACCGCCAATCCGCCGCATACGGAAGCAGCAGCCACGCACGCACACCCAGCGCGCCGGCCAGGTGAATCGCGAACGTATCCACCGAGATCAGCAGGTCGAGCTGCGCAACTCTTCGCGCCAGAGCCATCACGTCGTTTCGAGCGCGATCGTCCTCACGCATTCCCAATGCGCCAGCCAGGCCGTCCGCACTCGGCGGCGCGCACCCCTCGAGATTCCAGAACTCGCAATCATCCGCATCGAGCATGCGCTGCATCTTACGGAACGGAACCGATCGTCCTGGATTCCACGTCCCCGCGGTCCACACCAGACCGACCTGAAGCGCCTCGCGCCGGCAAGCTGCAGCCTGCGCAACCTCTCCGCTGCACCGCGATAAGTGGAGATAGCTCGTAGCCACCGGCAGATCGGAGAGCTGTGTGCGAAACAGGTACGGAAGCTCGATACTTTCCACCTGCACATCCCACTCCGGCGCGCACCTCGGAGCCGCTTCCCCCCACGTGATGACCTCCTCCACACCATCGAAGCACGCCGCCAGTTCTCGCAATCGCGGCGGCACCTCCACAATCAAACAGGAGCAGACCTCGCGCAGACGCGGAGCATACCGCAGGAACTGCACGGCATCGCCAAAGCCATGCAGACAACGCAACATCACGCGCTTGCCTTCGAGCGGCTCGCCCTGCCAGAAGCGATGCGGATCGAACGCGCCGCGCCTGCGGATCGCATCACTCTCCTGCCACGCCTCTTCAAACCGTCCCAGCAGCATCTTCGCGGTCCAGCGCCCCGCCGAGCAACGGTCTGCCTCTGCCCCCTGCCGTTCAGCCTTCACCAACAGATCGAGCGCCTCTTCGAGATAACGCATCGCCAGCAGCTCCTCACCCTGGATCAGCAGCGATTCGGCAGCGGAGAGTTCGATCACGTTCATCCTCTTCCGCTCCGGCCATTCCGGACTGGATACACGCAGTGCGGCCCGTCCGGCGGCGTCTCGACCGCCTGCCACCGGCAGAGATAGACCTCCTCCTCCGGTTGCGCCTCAATCGCAAATCCCGCCGACCGAAGCATCGCTTCCACACACGCCCGATTCGGCACCCACCAGTTCGTCACATCATGCGAGTAGCGGTGCTCGATGAAGTGCAGCTTCGGATAACCGGGCTCATCGAACGGCGCGCTCGCGGTGATCTCGTAGTCCGGCTCTACCTCGATCACCTCCCGGCTCCCGCGTTGCATGCTTTGGAACAGCAGCAGGTCCTTGGCTACATGCTCGTGAATCAGATCGAGCGCCAGCAGAGGATGACGCAGGTGATAAAGCACCCCCATGAAGATCACGAGATCGAATCTCTCCTGCAGCGCCGCAACATCCCAGACCGGCATCTTGAAAAACTCGATCTCGGCCCCCTCCACCTCAGCCGCAAACCGAGCCTGCCGAAGATAACGTTCATCGGTATCGATTCCCACCACCCGCTCCGCCCTGCGACGCTTCATCTCGAGCGAATAGAATCCTGCATTGCAGCCGATGTCGAGCACCGTCTTGCCGCTCAGGTCCGCCGGGATCGCATCGTGGAAGCGATCGAACTTCACGCGCGGATAGTCTCCGAGAAAATGCGCCGGTGCTGTCTCGATCCCGCCCAGGCGGATGTTGTGAAACCAGGGCCCAAGATCCGCGATCCTCTCCGCGAGGATCTTTTTATGCGAGATGGAGGCTGTTGAGGCGAAGTGCATCCCTGCTCCTGAGCGGGCGGCTCGGCTACCGGTCAGCTTCGAGCACCGCGACTTGTGAACTAGGATGCAGGATCGTGCAGCATCTATATGGAGGAAGCGTAAGCTATTCGTGCCTCGCGGAAATTCTCAGCCTCTCCCCGTCCGCTACTCCGCTTTGCCCAGAGCTTTCTCCGCATACGCCTTCTGCAGCACGAAGAATGCCTGCTTCCTCACGCCCTGGTCGGAGATCAACCCCTTGCGATTGAAGTTGTCCTGCAGGCCGGGGTTCAACCGCCGCGGCGAACGGAAGTCCATCAGGATCCATGGGCTGGTCCCGCGAAGCTGCGGAATCCTGTTCAACATCGCAATCTGATGTCGATAGAGCTCGGCCTGGTACTCCTCCGTCCAGATATCCGGATTCGCCGCGCCGCTGGGCGCATGCAGCCCCGCCTTCGCATCGGCGCCCCACTCCGACATAATCAGCGGCTTCTGATATCGAATGTCCCACGTAGTGCGATCGATCCCGCCGAGATCCTGCTCGTACCAGCCGATGTACTCGTTGGCCCCGATCACGTCGAGCGCCTCGCCGAGCGGATCGTCAATGATCTTCGTCGTGCCGGTCGGGTTCTTCTCGGTGCGGACAAGCAGCGCTGCAGTCACCAGCCGCGTCGGGTCCAACTCATGGGTAAGCGCCGCCATCGTGGTCAGGTACTGCGTACGCGCCGCAGTCGTCGGCGTCTCGTTTGCCACCGACCACAGAATGATCGAAGCCTTGTCGCGATCCCGCCGAATCATCTCCGAGAGCTGCTGTTTCGATTTCGCCAGCACGGCCGGGTTGTCGAACTGCAGCGCCCAGTAGTCGGGAATCTCCGACCACACCATCAATCCAAGGCGGTCGGCAGCCCGCGTCATCCGCTCGTCATGCGGATAGTGGGCCAGCCGAACGTAGTTGCAGCCGAGGTCCTTCGCCCACCCCAGCAGCGTGTCCACATCCTGTTCGCTGTACGCTCTACCCGTGCGATACGGAGCCTCGGCGTGGATGGAGATCCCGCGCAGAAAGACAGGCGCTCCGTTCAGCAGAATCTGCGTGCCGCGGACTTCCACGGTGCGGAAACCCATCTCATCCTCGATCTTGTCCTCCCCTGCCGACAGCTCGACCTTGTAGAGCTTCGGGTTCTCCGGCGACCAGAGGCTCAGGCCGCGCACAGGCATCCGAACCACAGCGCGGGAATCGGCATCGAGGGTGAGCTCCATCTTGGCGGTTAACTCGGGGAGGGCAACCGCAACCTTGCTGCCCGCCGCCGCGCCCTCCACATGGACGTACCCTTCGATCACACCGCGGTCCGCGCGACTCAGGTGCAGATCGTAGTCATCGATGAACTGCTGCGGCACCGTCACCAGCGACACATCGCGGGTGAGCCCGCCATAGTTCCACCAATCCGTCTGCAGCGTGGGAACACCGTCGGCCATCCGCGTGTTGTCTACCGTCAGGACGACGAAGTTGCTCCCCGCATGCAGCGCGCCGGTGACGTTGCAATCGAACGGCGTGAAGCCCCCCTCGTGCTCGCACACCTTCTGCGTATTCACCCACACGTACGAGCGGTAGTTCGCCGCGCCAAGGTGCAGAAAAGTACGCGTCTTCGCCTGCGGGGTGTACTCAAAATTCTTCTCGTACCACACCACGCCCTCGTAGTAGAACAGCTCCGGCCGCTGCGTATTCCAGTCGCCCGGCACCTTCAGCGTGGAGCTCTTCGCGAAGTTGTAATCGTGCGGATCGCCATGCGGATCAAGCGGCGCATTCATGAAGAACCCGTCCTTGCGCAGCTCCTGATGAAAGGTGTACAGGCCCGTCGAATACGGATCGACCGTGATGTGCCAGTCGCCGTCCAGCGAGGTAGTGCGGCGGTGGTCGACATCGACCAGCAGGGTAGTATGCGCCGAAACGGGCGCAAGATAGTTTGCGCGGGAATCCGTCTGGGCAGCCGCGGGCGCGACGAAGACTGCTGCGGCGAACAAAGGCGCGAGGAATATGGCTACGCTACGAAGCTGCGCGTGGCAAAGACTGGGGGCGGTGAATCGGGACATGGCGTGACAATCTCCAGAGAAGCGGCTGCGGCGCAGGATGGGGCCAAATGCATCCCCCCGCCATACTACTTCGGAGTTCGAATCATTGCGCTGCGCCTAATCCGGTCACATCTGCGCCGTGTCGGCATCCGCCTCCTCCGGCAGAAAGAGCGAGAAGATAGTGCCGTGGTGAACCGGGTGCTCGGAGCTGCGCAAGCCCAGGCGACCCTGATGGCGAGCCACGATGCCGGAGGAGATCCACAGGCCCAGCCCCGTGCCGTTCAGATCCTTGGTCGTATAGAACGGCTCGAAGAGATGTGCGCGCACCGCCGGCGACATGCCGTGTCCCGTGTCGGCGATCGTAATACGTATGCCGCGCCGTTCCTGCGAGCTCGATCCCGAACGCAGCACCGCATCGTGCGCGCGAACGATCAGCCGGCCGCCGCTCTGCCGCATCGCGTCAATCGCATTGGCGATCAGATTGTTCAGCACCTGGCGAATGTCGTTTTCAAAACAGACGATCGTGGTCTTCGAGCGATACTCCGCATCCACCCGGATATTCGAGTTGGTCAGCCGCCCGTGGTACAGCGTGAGCACCGAGTCCACCAGATCCGCTGCACGCACGCGAGTGGCGCGCACCGCCTGACGATGGAAGCGCAGCGTCTGCGTGGCGATCTGGCACACCCGCGCAAGCTCGTGCTGCGCCGTGTGCAGATAAGCCTTGAGGCTCTCCGGCATCTCATCCGACACGTTGATCAGGTACAACAGATTCGTAATCGCCTCCAGAGGATTATTAATCTCATGCGAGATCGAGCTCGCCAGACGTCCCACCGCGGCAAGCTTTTCGCTCTGGATCAGCGCCGCCTCCGCCTTCTTCTGCTGCGTCACCTCAAGCGAGGCCGCCGTAATGGCCTGCACCCGGCCCGCCGCGTTGTGAACCGGGAAGTAATTCACATTCCAGAAGCGATGCTCGCCGGGACGGCTGGGCAGCTCGCCCTCGAGGAGATGATTGCGAATTGCAAAGCCCGCGGCAACCTGTTCAAACATCTCCTGCAGCCCTGCAATCGGCGCGATCTCGGTCAGCGTACGGCCGAGAATCTGCTCCTTGGGCAAGCCCACAATCTCCGCTTGGCGATCGTTGAGCCGCAGATAGCGGAACTCCACCGGGTCGAACAGCGCAAGCCCGATCGGCGCAGTCTGGTAGATCGTCTCCACCTCGGCGCGCTGCCGTTCGCTGTCCTCCTGCCGGCGCTGCAGTTGCTGCGCGAAGCTCTTGCGATCGTCGATGTCGATCCCCACGCCCAGCCAGTTCAGAGCCCTCCCTGACTCATCGCGAATGGCCCGCGCCCGCAGCCACCACCAGCGGGGCTGCCGGTCGCTCGCCCGGATCAAGCGCGCTTCGAGGTTGATCTCTCCACCCGAAGCCACCGCGCTCGACCACGCCTCCACCAGCGCACCGTGATCCTCCGGGAAAAACGAGCCGAGCAAACCCTGCCGCACCACCTCGTCGAAACTCATGCCGACATAGTCCAGCAGGTTCTGGTTCGCGTACAGAATGCTGCCGTCCGGCGCGCCCATCCAGATCGCCTGCGGGTTCAGCTCCGTGAGCACCCGGTAGCGGGCCTCGCTCGAAATCAGCGCCTCTTCGTTCTTCTTGCGCTGCCCTATGTCGATCGTCATGCCGCGCACACGGCTCGGTAGCCCATCGACGAACACCACCTGGCCCCGGCTCTCGAGCCACAACATCTGCCCATCCGCCGCCCTGACCTGAAACTCCTGCACAATCATCCGGCCGCTCTCGATCGCATCCTGCAGGCACTTCGCAATCACCGGCAGATACTCCGGCGCCACCATCTTCTTGAATGCGCCGAAGTGAGGGATCGCTGCCAGGCTGTGTCCGAACACGGGGTACGACCCCGGACCAAAGGTAACGTTGCCGGTGGCGTAATCCACCTCCCAGGTCGCCACCAGCGCCGTCTGCTGCACCGCCGCGAGCACCTCCTGCTGCCGCAGCAACGCAGCCTCCGACTCATGGCGTTCGGTGACGTCCCGGAAGAAGACGACGATCCCGTCCTCCGAGGGCCGCGTCTGCACTCCCAGCCACAGATTCAGCTCCTCCCCATAGAAGAACTCAAACTCGCCCGCAATCCCCTCGTCCATCGCGCGGTGGTAGTGATACACCAGATCGCTCGATTGCTCCGCCAGCGGAAACCTCTCCCACAGATTCGCCCCGACGATATCCCCCTTGGGGCTCAGCAGCTCCGCGGCCCTCCGGTTCGCAAACGAGAAGTTCCACCTCCGGTCGAGCATGATCACGCCATCGGTCATCGTCTCGAAGACCTGGCTGAGCTGACGTGCCGCAGTGTCGCGCCGCAGCTCCGCCTTCTTGCGGTCTGTGATGTCGGTGGCGAAGATCACGATCCCGTCATCGAGCGGCCGCGCCGAAACCTTGAACCACACATCGAGCGGCTCAGCATAGTACGCCTCGAACTGCGTCGCGACCCGCTCTTCCATCGCTTTGAGGTAGTTGGACCGGAACGGCTCCTCGCGGTTGCCCGGAAAGCGCACCCACAAATCTTCTCCGACCAGGCTATCGGCCTTCAGCATCGCGAGCGCCGCGCGATTGGCAAAGGTGCAGATCCAGTTCCGGTCGATGCAGCAGATCGAGTCGCCGGCAGCGTCGAAGATATGCAGAAGCTGGCGGAAGGATCCGTCGCGATGCGCATCGGCCCTGCGGCGAAGAGGAAAGCGGCTGCTCGGCATAGGCTCGGAATCGCTCATCGGATCGGAGATCGCTTGACCATCACCGCACTCTATCTTACGGGGAAATCGAAGGCTGCCGCGCTTGGCCTGCGGAGGATTCCAGCTGATGAATGCGATCCTCCAGGGCTTCAATCCGTATGGAAAAAGCAGCAAGTTCCTCCTCCAGTCGCGCGATTCGCTCGCTTGCCGCGCCCCGGTCGTCCTCATGGGCCGGTCGAGCGTGGGCGCCTGCCATCGCCGCAGTCAGCTCGGCCGCCGCGCCCAGCAGATGCGCATAGCGAGCCTCCCGGGAGCCAGGTTGCCGAGGCAGCACCGTCACCAGCGGCCCCGTGCCGCTCGTGTCTCCGGCAGCCTCCGCGGAGCGCCCGGCCAGGCGCTCGAGCGTCGTCTGCACCGCGGCCAGATCCTCAAAGCTGTACAGCCGGTCCGCGCGGCTCCGAAGCTCCCCCGGAGTCTGCGGCCCCCGCAGCAGCAGCAGGCACAGCACTGCCGTCTCGTCCCGGCGCAGGTTCAGCACCGTGCGGATGCGGTGCTCATACTTCGCCACCCGGGAGTCGCGCACCGGAGCGACCATGCTCAAGTCCTCCAGCGCGTGCAGCGCCTGCCGCACCTCCTCCTCCGTCAGGTCGAGCACAGGATCGCGGCTCGACCGCTGGTTGCACGCGTTGACCAGAGCATTCAACGACAGCGGATAGCTCTCCGGCGTCGCGATCTCTTTTTCGATCAGCGAGCCGAGAACGCGCAACTGGATATGATCGAGCGTCTGCATCTCTCCAGAGTGCCACATCCTCGATCCGAAGCGTAAACTGCTCACGCCGAAGACGCGCCTTGGCAAGCCCCTGCGAGTTTTTGTTGTCATCCTGACCCTCGAGCGAAGCGAAGGGGAGGGATCCCGATATCCTTCACACAGCCTGTACACTCACACCTTTCTACCTGTATTCCCAGTGCTCAGCCTCAAATTTTCCGATGCTCCCAAATCCGCTCCGCAACCGACAACTTCCGGCTTGATCAGCCCCGCTTTAGAGACGCAAACCTTGCCGCGCGCTTCACGCCTCTTTGCCAGAAGCGCCATCGTCTTCTGCCTTCGCATCAAGCCACGGAAACAAAGGGCTTATCGTACTCTGCCTACACCAGCCCGAAGGCGTTCAGGAAGCGTTCCCTCGAAAGCCGCCGATATGACACTAAAGTTACAGACGAAAGCTGGGGAATACGCAAGACGTTGAGTAAACTGATTAGGGCAAAGGACCAGGAGCGAGTCGCATTCGCCTCATCCCTTGCAGCCGCCACATTTCAGGGAGCTTGCATGCGCATCATCCAAAGCACACGTGTCGCAATCGCGGCTTCGGTAGGCATCCTGCTCTTCGTGTGCAGTGGATCGTCCTGGGCCAGAACCGCGCGAACGCACATGCGCTCCGGCGTAAAAAGCTCCATGCACCTGCGCGCTCATGCTCCGGCGATGTCCGGCGAGCAGGTCGTGCCTGGCGTAATGCCTGAGCAATCGTCCGCGCCGGACGCCTCTTCCGATGCTGTTTCGGGAGAGCTTCCAGACGGCAAGCCGTACCAGCTCAAGCTCTCGAACCTTCACACAGGCGAGAACCTCAATATCGTCTACCGCATCGGGGACGTCTACATCCCCGAGGCGCTCGAGAAGCTCAACTACTTTCTCCGCGACCACAACACCCAGGACGTCGTCCGCTACGAGCCCAGGGAATTCGACGTGCTCCACGCCATGATGGCGCGCCTCGGCCGCGCCAACGGCCTTATCAACGTCGTCTGCGGATACCGCACGCCCGAGACCAACGAAGCCCTGCGCAACGCCTCCGTCCACACCGGGGTCGCCGAACATAGCCAGCATATGGAAGGACACGCCATCGACCTTCAGGTTCCCGGCGTTCCCACCGCGCGGCTGCGCAATGCGGCCCTCTCCCTCCATGCCGGCGGCGTCGGCTACTACCCCGTCTCGCACTTCGTCCACGTAGACGTAGGCCCGGTCCGCGAGTGGGCCTTCGGAGCCGCTCCCCATAGAATCAGCCGCCGGCCGCACCGCTCCCACGCCTCCTCCGCCGCAGGCCAATAGCTCGGCAAGCCATCGTCCTTGCTGTTGCCTTTCCTGTTGTCATCCCCGAAGGGGATCTGCTTTTGCGTGCAGAACCGGACTCGCCACACGTAGTCCCCCTACAAAACGCGCCGACCACCGGGAGGCCCTACGCCGCCCATCCCACCCAGACCGGTATACACGTCACGAAGTGACCGCCCGCCGCGTAGGCGGCCCGTCCGGCAGGACACCGCCTCTAAGAGCTGAACTTGAAAAAAAGAATATCCCCGTCCTTCACCACATACTCCTTACCCTCCGACCGCAGCAGCCCCTTCTCCTTCACCGCCTGCTCGCTGCCCAGCGCAAACAAGTCCGACGACGCATAGCAATCCGCCTTAATGAATCCCTTCTCGAAGTCCGAGTGGATCACCCCAGCCGCCCCCGGAGCCTTCGTCCCGCGCCGGATCGTCCACGCCCGCACCTCCTGCACCCCGGCCGTAAAGTACGTAATCAGGTCCAGCAGCCGGTACGCCGAGTGGATCAGCCGGTTCAGCCCCGGCTCCGACAGCCCCATATCCTTCAGAAACTCATCCCGCTCCGAAGGCTCCAGCTGCGCAATCTCCGCCTCCAGCGCCCCGCAGATCCGCACCACCTGGCTCCCCTCCTCAGCCGCCCGCTGCTCCACCGCCGCCGTATGCGCATTGCCTTCAATCAGCCCTGTCTCATCCACATTCGCCACATACAACTGCGGTTTGGCGGTAATCAGGAACAGCTCCCGCGACAGCACCTTTTCGTCCTCGGTCATGTCCGCCGTCCGTGCCGGCTTGCCCGCGTTCAGCGCTTCCAGCAGCTTCTTCAACATCGCATGCTCGGCCTTCACCTTGCCGTCGCTCGAAGCCTTCGCCGCGCGCTCTACCTTGGTATTCCGCTTTTCGACTGTATCCAGGTCCGCCAGCAGCAGCTCCGTGTTGATAATGTCGATATCATGCAGCGGATTCACCCCGCCCGCCACGTGCACCACCTCCGGGTCGTCGAAGCACCGCACCACATGGCACACCGCATCGGTCGCGCGGATGTGGCCAAGAAACTGATTCCCCAGCCCCTCGCCCTTGCTGGCCCCCTCCACCAGGCCGGCAATATCGATGAACTCCATCGTCGTCGGCACCAGGCTCCTCGGCTGAATCAGCTCCGCGATCTTCGCCAGCCGCTCATCCGGCACCGTCACCACGCCCGTATTTGGGTCGATTGTGCAAAAGGGATAGTTCGCCGCCTGTGCCTTCGCCGAGGTCAGAGCGTTGAAGATCGTGGATTTTCCTACGTTGGGCAAACCAACGATTCCGCAGTTCAATGGCATGTTTTGCTTATGTCCTTCAGGCGGAGCCGATGCGGCGCTCGCGAGTCTCCCTTACAGAATACCTTCCCGCCATCTGCCGTACCGGAGGCGTGGGACGATCCGGACGGCCTGTGGAAAAATCTTGTCAAGCCCCAGAACAGCAAATCCCCGCGCCAGACAAGGAGATTCGCGTGGCGTACTAGTTTTACCCAATCAGCTATACTTGCTATATAGGCTTCCTGAGACCCACACCTTCACTACACGGTTTCTCGTCGAGGCCACGTCCCCTTCATTCAACCCATTTAGAATCTATATTTTGACTAATAACTCATTTAGAATGAATAGTTTGCAGCGAAAGAATTGCGCAAACGGTTCTATTCATTGGCTTTATTCTGTGGTGGGGGGAGGGGGGTAACCCGCCTCCGGCGATAGCGCCAGCCTTTGCGCGATAGCCCAAACCCGGCTAGGCTTTAGCTGTAGAAGAATCGAGGTGAGATTAATGCGACCACTCCACACCCTGTGTGTCTCCACCGGGCTGTTCTTCGTCCTCACAACGGGAGCCGCTGCCATCGCTCAAAGTCCCGCTGCCCCCTCCGGCCCCGCCGCCGAGGTCGAGCATAGCTACGCCGGCGTTAAAGCCAACATCCTCAAAGCCGCCGACAAGATGCCGGCCGAGGACTTCCAGTTCAAGCCCACTCCCGACATCCGCACCTACGCTCGCGTCGTCAACCACATCACCGAAGCCCAGCTCCGCGTCTGCGGCGCGGTCAACCGGACCGCCTCGGACGCCCTGGCCAGGGTTCCTGCCGAGACCGCCGACAAGGCCGCCGTCGTCGAAGCCCTGAAGGCCTCCTTCACAGAATGCGACAAAGCCTACGCCTCGGCCACCGACAACAACCTCGCCGAGATGTTCGACGCCTTCAAGTCCAAACGCTCCCGCATCGGTCTGCTCTGGGGCGTCGTCGCTCACGACCAGGAGCAATACGCCACCCTGTCGCTCTATCTGCGCCTCAAAGGCCTGGTACCGCCAAGCAGCGAAAAGTAGTCCCTCACCATATAAACCCGCCCGAGTCCGGCGGCCAGCTCTGGCAAAGCTGCCGCAGCAGCACAATGCGCCCCAGATGATAGCTGTTATGCGCGGCCAGGCTCTCCAGCTGCTCGCGCACCGTCATCACGCGTACCGGTGCGCCCGGCCGCGACGGGCAGCGCACCATTATCTCCAGGCGCGACGCATCGCCCGCCGCCTCTGCCGCTTGTTCGCATCCGGCTAAAAATCGCGCCCGCAGCCGATCCCAGTCTTCGGTATAGGGTAGCGCCGGAAAACCGTCCGACGGCTGAGCAGGATACGGCGTCTCCACCCCGCCGATCCAGTCCAGCGAGATCTGCTGCCAGAACGCAAGATGCCACACCTCGTCGTAGATCGTATGCGGAACCTGCGGAATCTCGCGCCGCCCAACCTCGTCGCTCAACCCTTCGAGAATGTGCGCAGCCGGAGCCGCCGCACTATCGCCAACGATCGCACGCGCCAGTTCGTTCATCTTCGCCTCCACCCCTTCGCCGCATACCGAAGACAAGGAAAGTCATCTTCCTTCCAGTAGGAGGACGTGCTTGCCGTGCTCTTTGCCGGCCAAGTGCAGGACTGCCTTGTCCATCGTAACCAGCACCAGACCATCTCGTACGGCAATACCGAGCAGGTACGCATCGGTGACCTGCTTGGTGCCGTACAGCCGGGGAAAGAAGGGGCTGCACAGCGTCTCCCAGGCGTCGGTGATGGGCAGGTAGCGATAACCCGGATGCTGAGCCAGATCCTTCAGGATCGCCGTGGCCTCACTCATCCTGATCTGGCCGGCACGGGGCGCGGTAGCGTTGCGTAGAAATCCAGCTTCCGTAAAGGCGCACATGGTCCATCGGAGGCCAGGGGAAGCGTAGAACCACTCTTTGACAAGTGCATGATGAACATGACTCCTGGCCGCCAGCGCGACCAGTAAATTCACATCCAGCAGGTAGACAGGAGGTTCAGACAAGCTCATCCTCGGACGCTGCTTTCACCATCTCCGGTGTGAGCGCGTGGCCCGTCGCTGCGATCTCGAGGTATCCATGCTCGTTCCTCTTCAGCCTGGGCGACTCGCTCCCCGGCTCCGGCGTACGCTCCGCGCGGCGGACCAGTTCGCTGATCGCGGCGGACAACGAGATTCCCTTTGCGCCCGCATACGCAGAGGTGAAGCTATATACATCGGGATCAAGATTTACAGTCAATCTCATACCATTATCCTACACCAATTGGCAATTTGGTGCTACAGAAGAATTTGGTGCTTAATGCCTCAGAAGGTGCAGTGGCTACGGATAGATTCGGTTCAACGTCCTGGCGAATGGAATCGTCTCGCGCACATGGTCGAGCCCGCAGATCCATGCTACAGCCCGTTCGATCCCCATCCCAAACCCGCTGTGGGGAACGCTGCCATAGCGCCGCAGATCGAGATACCACTGAAACGCCTCAAGCGGCAGCTTGTGCTCCTCAATGCGCGCCTTCAACAGGTCGTAGCTGTCCACCCGCTGTGAGCCGCCGATGATCTCGCCATAGCCCTCCGGCGCGAGCACATCCACGCACAGCGCCTTGCTCGCATCCGCCGGGTCGGGCTGCATGTAGAACGCCTTGATCGCCGCCGGATAGCGATGAATCATCACCGGCCGATCGAACTGGCTGCTGATGTAGGTCTCATCCGGCGAGCCGAAGTCGTCGCCGTTTTTATGCTCGCTCTCGATCAGCCCCTTGCCGAACGCCTCGGCCAGCATCGCGTGCGCCTCGTCGTAGCTGATCCGCGGAAACGGCGCCTGGATCGTTTCGAGCTTGCTCACATCGCGCCCGATCACCTTCAGGTCCGCCCGATGCAGTTCAAGCACACGCGCCACGACGTGGCTGATGAAGTTCTCCGCCAGCACCAGCAGATCATCGAGCCCGTAGTACGCCACCTCCGGCTCGATCATCCAGAACTCGGTCAGGTGCCGCCGCGTCTTCGATTTCTCCGCGCGAAACGTGGGCCCGAAGCTGTACACCTTGCCCAGCGCCAGCGCAGTCGCCTCGATGTAGAGCTGCCCCGATTGCGTCAGATACGCCTTGTCGTCGTCGAAGTAGTCCATCTCGAACAACTCGCTGGTTCCCTCGCAGGCGTTCGGCGTCAGGATCGGCGGGTCGGTGCGAACGAAGCCGTTCGTGTCGAAGTACTCCGCCGCCGCCCGCATGATCGTCGCCCGCACCCGCAGAATCGCCGACTGCCGCGGCGTGCGCAGCCACAGATGTCGATGCTCCATCAGGAAGTCGACCCCATGCTCCTTGAGCGAGATCGGGAACGGAATCTCGTCGGCCACACGCTGCACCACCTCAACGTGCTCCACGTCGAGCTCATAGCCGCTCGGCGCGCGCGCATCGGCGCGGACTTTGCCGGTTACAATTACGCTCGACTCGAGCGTCAGCTCCTTCAAGGTGTGGAAGACAGCCTCCGGCACCGCAGCCTTGGGCACGATGCCCTGGATCGTGCCGGTTCCGTCCCGGAAGATCGGAAACAGCAGCTTTCCTGACGCCCGCAGGTTGTACAGCCACCCGCGCAGGATGACAACTTGACCTTCAAACTGACCGACGGTGGCAATGCTCGCAATCGGTGCCGTATGTGTGCCTTCTTTGGTGACAAGACTGTCCATGATTCCTTCTTTGGTTACAAACTATCGATGCGCCGCCACATCCGCCGCTCTCGCCAGCAGATCGAACGCGCGCGTGGCATGTGTGGCGGCGGTCTCCGGAGACTCTTCGGGCTCGTACGCAATCTCAAGTACGCCAGATACATCCGCCGGAAGAGTCGACGAAAGCCGCACCGCGTTCGCCCAATCGATCGAGCCCGCGCCGGGCCACAGATGGTCGTCCTTCGCTCCGTGGTTGTCATGCAGATGGATCTGCTGAATGCGCGGCTTCATGAGCTCGAATGCGGCGTCCACTCCCGCGTTCTTCTCCGGCCCGGCAAGGTGCGCATGGCCGACATCGAGGCAGAAGCCCACGCGATCGAAGTGTCCCACCCGAACAATCTCCAGCAGATGCTCCGGCGTGGTGATCTCGTTTTGAATATTCTCGAGCAGAATCCTGACGCCCAGAGGATGCGCGAACGCCTTCAGATGTTCAATCGCGGTGAGCGAATTTTCAAGCGCCCGCGGATTCCACGCATCATCCTTCTGCCCAAGATGGAGGACGCACGCGGAGACCGGTATCTGCTCGGCACATTCGAGGGCTCGCTTTACCTCGTCCATCGCGCCGATCCGCCGTGACTTCTCCGGGTCGATCAGGTTGAGGTTCGGCGCCACATGGCGCGACCACTGCGCATCGGCCCGGTCGCTGAGGTATAACGGCTGATGCAGCGTGGCGCCTACGCCATTCGACCGAAACCAATCCGCCGTCTCCCGGACCGCCGCCCGGTCGGTGTAGTCGAAGTGATGCCGGGCAGCGAAGAGTTCGATCGTCTGCGCTCCGCCCTTGTGTAAAGCATCGAGTAGGCCCGAGTGCAGCCGCTGCGAAAAAAATACGTGAGTGGAGATACCAGGTTGCATCACCTCTTAAGGTACAGCAGCCGAAGCCGACAGGCGCAGCGCGAAAGCTCCAGCAGCCCGCGATCGTTCCCGGATCAACCCGTCCCCTCGCGTGCGCCCTTCCAGAGATCGATTCCGCCCTCCTGCGCGTGCTGGTCGATCGCCTTCAACTCCGCGTCCGAAAAGTCGAGCTTCTTCACCGCATCGAGCGAGTCGTCGAGCTGCTTCACATTGCGCGCTCCAATCAGCGCCGAGCTCACCCGCCGGTCGCGCAGCACCCACGCGATCGCCATCTGCGCCAGCGTCTGCCCACGCCCTCGCGCCATCTCGTTCAGCGCGCGCACCTGCTTCAGGTTGTCCTCGCTCAGGAACGATGCAAGAAGCGAGCTGCCCTCGGACTTCGCTCTGGAGTTCTCCGGCACGCCGCTCAGGTATTTATCCGTAAGCAGCCCCTGGGCCAGCGGCGAGAACGCAATGCACCCCACGCCAAGCTCGTCCAGCGTGCTGAGCAGCTCCGTCTCCACCCACCGGTTCAGCATCGAGTACGACGGCTGATGGATCAACAGCGGCACACCCTCGCTGCGCAGAATCTTCACCGCCTCGCGCGTCTTCTCCGGGCTGTAGGACGAGATCCCGACATACAGCGCCTTGCCCTGCCGCACCGCAGTCGTGAGCGCGCCCATCGTCTCCTCCAGCGGCGCCTCCGCGCTGGGACGGTGCGAGTAAAAGATGTCCACGTACTCAAGCCCCATTCGCGCCAGACTGTCATCGAGCGAAGCCAGCAGGTACTTGCGGGAGCCGCCCACGCCATAAGGCCCCGGCCACATGTCCCACCCAGCCTTCGACGAGAGGATCAACTCATTGCGATGGGGGCGCAGGTCCTTGCGCAGAATCTCGCCGAAGTTCTCCTCCGCCGACCCATACGGCGGTCCATAGTTGTTCGCAAGGTCGAAGTGCGTCACACCGCGGTCGAAGGCACGCCGAACTACGGCGCGCCCAGTCTCAAAGACGTCCGCCCCGCCGAAGTTCTGCCACAGCCCGAGCGAAACCGGCGGCAGCACGATCCCGGACCGCCCGCACCGGCGAAACTGCGCTCCCTCATACCGCCTCTCCTCAGCACCATACGTCATCACACCCTCCCCAAGAATCATAGCGGCTTAGCCGCCGAGCCGCTCCGCAAAGATCATCAGGTGCGTGCCGCCCCCGCGTTTTCCTCCATTCTCAGATTCTTGATCCTCTTGCCAGGCCGTCATCCTCGCTCGAGCGAACACATCAGCGCCTCGAAGCAATCGGCGTCCAACTTGTCAGGTATCTCGCTCGACATAATGGAGCGAATCCTTTCATGGCTTAGTCCAGGGCGGTAGGGGCGGTCCTCATGGAGCGCGCCGTAGATGTCGGCAACGGTCAGAACGCGCGCTTCGAGCGATAGTTCACGCCCGGTCAGCCTGAATGGATAGCCCGAGCCGTCCAGCTTCTCGTGATGATTTCCGGCAATTCCCGCAATTTCGCTGAACGCTTCGATACGCCCGAGAATCTCTCGCGTCAGCCCCGGGTGCTCCTGAATGATCGCCCACTCCGTCGCATCGAGCTTGGTCGTCTTGTCGAGAATCGTATTGGAGACCCGCAGCTTGCCCAGGTCATGCAGCAGCGAGGCTCGATACATCGTCTTCTTACGCTCTGGCCCAAAGTCGAGCTCCTGCGCGATCCTCATTGCAGCCTCGGTAACACCGACAGAGTGCCTGAAGGTAAACGAACTCTTCGCATCGACGATGTCCGCAAAGGCCTCAGCAATCCGGTCGATCTGGCGCCCGTCTGCGAGCATGGCGTAGCCTGGCTCCTTATCGCGGACTACCTCCCGCTCCTCACCTAAGCCGTAGCCGAGCCAAAGCTGTCCCTGTCTTGCCAGCGAATGTACCGCACGCACGATCTCCGGGTCGAACCAGCGGCCCGAGCGTTCGAGCAGCACGTCGAGCGCGACGTCACGACCCTGCTCGACTGCGAACAGATCCAGATGCTGGGCCACGTTCAGAATGCGCGCCATCACAGGAATGGTCTCGCCCACGAGGCGGTCAGGGTGTCCGCTACCGTCCCAGTGTTCGTCGAGCGAGCGAATCGCCTCCGCTGTCCGGCTGCTCAGGCCGATCTTTTTGACGATCTGTGCTCCGCGCTCGCAGCGCATTCCAATCAGTTGCGCGTTGCAATGGTCCTGGTGGAGGCCCATATTGACCAGCCGGCCCAGCCGCTCTATTAGCCGGGCTCCAGGCCGAGGGTTGCGCCACATCAACCGCACTGCCGAAAACGAGGCCTTCGTCCAATCTTCGAGCTTCGCTTCGCGCTTGATGGCCCGATCGTCACCCCCTACCAGCTCGCAGATAAGCCGCGCATTCGTCGAGCATCCCACGTCCTTCAGGAGCAGCGCATAGTAAAGATCAGCGGAATCGGAGACGCCAAGTTCCAGCGCGTGAGAGATACGCATGCCCAGCAGGCAGGTGCGGATCGCGTGCCCGGGCTTGGCGTCTTCGACCAGGTCAAGCGCAAACGACAGCGCGGACAGAATCTCCGAAAGAGACACCTGTGGAGCCGCAAGCGCAAGCGGTGCAACGGCCTCGCTGCCCGTTTGAACAGGGTGCTGCAAAGACCAGGAAAGACTCTCAGCGGATGCAACGCTGACGGCCATTGGCATGTTCCTCCGCAGTGTCTATCGTCAATGCACGCACGCGTGCGGGAACGCTCGTCGAACGAAATGCGCACGAAAGTAATGGCGGAAAGACCTCCAATGAGAAAATAGGAGAGCATGCTCCAACTCTCCGCTGCCGGAAAACGCTTCGGCCAGAAACTGCTCTTTGACGACGCCAACTGGCTGATCACGCCGGACGAGCGCACTGGCCTGGTCGGCGGCAACGGCACCGGCAAATCGACATTGCTGAAAATTCTTGGGGGGCTCGAGACGCTAGACTACGGGCAGCTCACGCGCATCAAGGGGATGACCCTCGGCTACCTGCCGCAGGATGGGCTTGCCCTGCGCGGCAAAACCGTCTTTGCCGAGTGCCTCTCCGTCTTCGATCACCTCTACGCGCTCGAAGACGAATCGCTGGCCCTGACGACGACGTTCTCGGAAGCCGACCCCAAGTCGAAGGAGTACGCCGCCGCCGCCGAACGCTACTCCGACATAGCCGACCAGCTTCACGTCCACGACATCTATACCCTCGACTCGCAAGTGGGCGCGGTGCTCGGTGGGCTCGGCTTTTCGAAAGAGGACTGGGAGCGCAAGACCGAGGAGTTCTCCGGCGGCTGGCAGATGCGCATCGCGCTCGCCAAACTCCTCCTGCAGAAGCCCAGCCTCTTACTGCTCGACGAGCCGACCAATCACCTCGATCTCGAATCGCGCAACTGGCTCGAGAATTACCTGCACGACTATCCCAACGCCTTCATCCTCATCTCGCACGACCGCTACTTTCTCGATGTGACAGTGAACAAGACCATCGAGCTGTGGAACAAACGTATGCACGTCTACCACGGCAACTACGAAAAATACGTCACGCAGAAAGAAGAGCGTCGCACGCAATTGATGAACGCATACAAGAATCAGCGCGATCGCGTTGAAGCGCTCGAAGCGTTCATCAGTCGCTTCCGCTACCAGGCGACCAAGGCCAAGCAGGTGCAGTCGCGCATCAAGGAGCTCGAAAAGATCGAGCGCATCGAGGTGCCCGAGGAAGAGGCGACCATCCACTTCACGATCCCGCAGCCGCCCGCCAGCGGCCGCACCGTCATTGAGGTGCAGGACCTCACCAAGGTGTATCCAACTCCCGATGGCCGCGAAAAGCTGATCCTCGATAGTCTGAATTTCACCATAGAACGCGGCGATCGTATCGCCCTGGTGGGCGCGAACGGCGCCGGAAAATCCACGCTCATTCGTCTGCTCAGCGGCCAGGAAGAGCCGACCAGCGGGACGATCCGCCTCGGCCACAATGCGCTCGTCGACTTCTTCGCTCAGGATCAGTACAAGGTGCTCGACCCCGATGCCGGCATGCTCGACGACATCGCCGGAGCTTCGCCGAAGGTGCCCGTGGTCGAGCTGCGCAGTCTGCTCGGCTGCTTCATGTTCTCCGGCGACGACGTCTTCAAGAAGCTCGGTGTGCTCTCAGGCGGCGAACGCAACCGCTACGCCATGGCCAAGATGCTCGTCTCACCCAGCAACATGCTTCTGCTCGACGAACCCACCAATCATCTTGATCTACGCGCCAAGGATGTCCTGCTCGACGCCATCCGCAACTTCAGCGGCACGGTCCTCTTCGTCTCGCACGACCGTTACTTCATCGACGGCCTCGCCACCCGCGTCTTCGAAGTCGAGGACAAGCGCATTCACATCTATCCGGGCAACTACGAAGACTATCTCTGGCGCAAACAAGGTGGACCCGAAAAGGTCAGCGAGCAGATTGCAAGTTCTCTCGCATCGACACAAACCGCGGCACGGGCAGGAGCCGCTACCGGTTTGAGCCCAGACACGGGGTCCGCGCAAGTGTCCGCCGCCCACGCTGTCCCGCTTGCGGCCAAGCGCCTCAACCCAATTAAGCTGAAGCAATTCGAGGATCGCCTCCGCTTCACCGAACAAGAGATCCCGCAGCTAGAGTCAGCGATCGCCGAAGCCGAAACCCGCCTGGGCACCTTTACCTCCGCCGAGCAGTCTCAGCACGACGCCACGGAACTCGATACGCTGCGCAACCGGCGCACCACCCTGCTCGCAGAATGGGAAGAACTCTCCCTCGCTTTGGAAGAGCAGCAGACGGCTTAGCGAATCAAGTGCTGTTCCTCTTCGCGATTTGAAGCGGGGACCTGAGCGGTGATGCTCCTTCACCGGTCAGGGAGGAGTAGGTGAGATTTGCGAGTCGAGAATGGAAGTCTCACTGCCTTTGCGGAAGCCGTGAATGGAGACGTAGGCGTGAGCGATAACATAGCAGAAGCTGGTTGCGAAGTTGAACATCACGGCGCTTTTTGTGTTGCGCACTCCGAAGGTCAGAACGAAGCCCACTTGGATGGCGAGAAGCAGAGAGATCTCTGCGAGAGTACCGCGCCAGAACACCCATTTTCGAGAGCGATTCATGATCCACAGCAGACCGGCCATGTAGTTGATACAGGCGGTTAGAACGACCCATCCGATAAGCGGGCGTAGGTCGCTGTACTTCGGCCCGAGAAGCAGGAGAAAGACTGAGGGGGCGGCGAAGGAGAACAGCACCAAGAAAATCGAGGCGACCAATGCCATGGCTAGGAGCTGCAGGTAAGTCAGGAACAGTTTTTCGCGTTGTAACCGAGCGATGAAGGGTTCGACGATGACCACGTTGAAGGTCATCAACACATTGAAGAGAAGACCCAGTCTGCCGAGCGCGGCGACCTCTGCGATGCTCTGCGTGTTGCCGAAGATGCCAATCAGAAATAGTGCGACTTGACCGTGAAAGGCTCCGACAATGATGGCAGGGGCGGCGGGAAGGACGTAACGGCGTATCTCCTTCTGGATTGCGGGATCATCGGCCTTGGGCCAGGTGAGCAGCGAGCGGCTCTTTCGTTCGAGCAGATGAGCGTTGACTGTAATGTTAAGAGCGCTCAATCCCGCAGCGGTCCAGGAGTTCAGCGCACCGAAGATGTTGAGGACCGCATAGGTTGCAAGCCGCAGGATGCTGGAAACGGTCTGGGGCAGATAGAAATCACGAAGCCGGCGGTGGAGAAACAGGGGCGCGGTGTAGTACGAGAGAGGCCCGCTGGAGTAGAGCGCGAGCAGCACGGAGACGAGCAGTGCGATCTGAACGGCCCCGGGCCATCTCTGCTTGTGGGTGACGACAAGAAAGACAATGCTTGCGATCGGTGAAAGGATCCAGAAGGCCTGATCTCTCAAAGTCCTCGCTCCGCGGACATATCGTCCAACGACTTCGGAGTCGAGAACACGATCGCCCACCAGAGGAATGATTGTGCTGGCGCATCCAAGATCCATCAGAATGGAGGTCGTCGTTTGGAAGCCTGAGGCAAGACCAAATCGGGCGTAGTCGCTTACGCTGAGAGCGCGAATGAGAAACAGCCCCACAATGATGGAGATACCCTGCAATGCGCCTTGACCGAGAAAGAAGGCCATCACGAGATGGAAGATGCGCCGGGACCTTCTGTACTGCCCGGGAGGAGCACTGTCGACGAGACTGCCTCGCGAGTCGTCGGGCTGCGGATCGATGTCGGAGCTTGTCAAAACTGTCATGGCAGAAGTTGAAGGGCGCGCTGCTTTTGCGTTCTGCGGTTTGCCGTCCTGAGAACCGAAGCGTAGTGTCCGCAAGGCGGTCTAGACTTGTCTGCCTGGCAACGTGCGCTCGCGATTTGAAGGTCAGTCATTGCCGATTTTGCGCAAGGTGAAAATCTGCCGGTAGAAGGGAGCGCGATCCGCTTTGCGGAGCAGAGCTTCGAGGGGACCGGGCGCGATCTGCATGGCGCCGGAGGAGGCGCGGACGAAGACACGGGACATCTCGCTGCGCATCAGCCAGGAGTGAAACGCGATGCTTTCATTGCCTTGCTGCGCCACCTGCCAACCGTTGATTCCGGCGAACAGTTCGGGTTCAGGAAACTGAGCTTCCATGTGCTCGGTAAGCCAGTCCGGAGGAGTTCGGTTAGCCTTAAGATAGATATCGCGCAGGTTGCGGTCTGCCTCCCAGGCTGTTTTACCGCACGGAAATCCGAAGATCACCAGCTTCCGAGCGACGCGGAGCGCTTCGGCGATCACCTTCCTGCGGAGTTCGGGCGGGACATGTTCAAGAATATCGGAGGCGAGAACGACATCGAACTCGCTGTCCGCTAGGGGTAGCTGCGCGGCTGATGCGATCATAGGAGTCATCGGCCACGCCGGCTCGAATGGAAACGCGATATCGCACCCGACGAAGGGCACCTTTCGAAAGCGCCCCAGGCCTATTGGACCGGAGCCGATTTCGAGTACGGAGCCTTGCTCGAGCAGATTGCTGGCCTTCAGTATTCTGAGGATCGGGTAGTATCGGGCCGCCCAGTTGAGCATTCAAGAGGTCCTTTGCATCGGAGTTGCAGCTTGCGAGTCTTTCCGGACCGCGGCTAAGAGGCGGCGCAGCAAACCTGGCTGATGCAATTTCATGGTTCCTGCAGGTCGAGTTTCGCGACGGGTATACTACCGATTATACAAGTTGCGTGTGCGGCATCTAGGGCGTCGGCGGACATCTTAACTCACGTGCGAAAGGGAGAAGAAGCAGGTTTTTCGATGAAAGCGCTGGGTATTGTCATTCCCACTCATAACCGCGCAGAGGCTCTTCTAGAGTGTCTGGCACATCTGGAACATCAGACCTTCGGTGACTTCGAGGTAGTGGTCGTCGATGACGGCAGTACTGACTCGACATCAGCACAGGTGCGTGCGTATATGGAGTCGACTCCACTTACGATGCGTTATACAGCGCAGCAGAACAGCGGGCCGGCCAAGGCACGGAATCTGGGTATCTCTCTGTTGCAGACTCCGGTTTGTCTGCTGCTGGGAGATGACATCTTCGCATCGCCTACGCTGGTTCAGACACACATGAAGGTGCATGAGGACAACCCTATGCCCGAGGTTGCCGCGCTGGGGCTGACTAGGTGGAGCACGAAGGGTCAGGAAGTGACTTCATTCATGCGCTGGCTTGGGGAAAGCCCTTTCCAGTTTGCGTATAAGGATCTTCTTGCCGGAGCGCACCCCGGCTGGCACCACTTCTATACCAGCAATCTTTCAGTGAAGACGGAGCTGTTGAAACACTACCCTTTTAGTGAGGAGTTTCCGTTTGCTGCAATGGAGGATTCCGAGCTGGGATACCGGCTGACGAGGCAGTGCGGGTTGGAGCTTAGATTCCTTCCCAAGGCAGTGGCGTATCACCTCCATCCAACGACCTTCCGTCAGGCTTGCGCGCGCATGATTCGCGTAGGGTATTCGGCACGGCTGTTCCATGGCCTATGGCCGGAGGCGAAGCCGGATCGACCGAAAGGATGGAAGCAGAGCGCGAAGGAGGCGATCGTGCAGCGGCCGCGGCTAATGCATTTTCTTACCGCTGCCGGGGAAATCTGCGTGCCGCTGCTCTGCCCCAACCCTCTGATGGTATGGGCCTTGGTCTGTCACTACGAGGTGGGTTACAGGAGCTCACTCACCGACCGGAGACATCTGGTGCGGAGTTGTTGAAGCAGGCGCCGTCGGTTGTTGCTGAGCCGTTCTGGACCAAAAGTTGCCGCTGAAGTCGAGTTCAAGTCCGGCTGGAAGGAAGACCATTGAGCAACGATGGGCTGGTTGAGGTTCTATTAGCGACGTATAACGGCGAGCAATTCCTGCGCGAGCAGATAGAATCCATCTTGGCTCAGGACTACGCACCTCTGCATGTGCTGGCACGGGACGATGGATCAGATGATCAGACTGTTGCGATCCTGGAAGAGTATGCGCAGCGTTATTCCGATCGCTTTCGCGTTTTACCCGCGAGTCCCGGAACCGGCAGCGCGAGGGACAATTTTCTCCGTTTGATGCAGTCGTCGCGCGCCCGGTACGTCTGCTTTTCGGACCAGGACGATGTGTGGCTGCGGGATAAAGTGAGCCGGACCAAGCAGGCGATGGATGAACTTGAATCTCAGTGGGGTGAGACGACGCCGCTGCTTGTCTTCACGGACCTGTATGTCGTCGATCAGGGATTGAAGCCGATCTGCGAATCCTTCTGGATGCATGAGCGGATCAGACCGGATCGGATCAGCCGTCTGCCCACTCTGCTGGTGCAGAACGTGGTGACGGGATCGACTGCGATGCTGAATCGAAGACTTCTTGAGGTCTCGTTGCGGATGCCGAGTAAGGCGTTCATGCACGACCACTGGATCGCACTGCTCGCCTGCTGTCTGGGTAAGTCCAGCGCAGTCAGGACTCAAACAGTTCTCTACCGGCAGCATGGCGGCAATGTGTTCGGGGTTGGGGAGAGGACGAGCTCGCCGGCAGGTCTAAAACGGTGGGTTAGCAGGCGGAGGACGAGGGAGAGGCTGTGGGAGAGCAGCCAGCGCCAGGCAGAGGCGTTGCTTGCGATCCATGAGGCGGAACTGTCCGACGAGGCTCGCCGCCTGCTCGCATCCTATCAACCTCGCGGAAGCAGACGAAGCCTATTGGTCAGGACTGCGAAGCTGCTTCGTGGGGGATTTTTCCGGGTTGGAGTACTAAGCAATCTGGCCATGATCTTTGACGTGTGGACGATGAGGCCGCAGCCATCGTTTGCGGCTGCGCGCACCGGCAGTCAAGAGCCGGATGCGGCGCGGGCGGCTGAAGAAACCTAAGCGCTGCGGCAGGGTCAGGTTCCGGAGAACTTTGTTGTCGGCATCAACTCGCAGCCGCGCGTATGTTCTTGGGATACCGCTGCGTTATAAGAGCTATCCCGGCATTCAGGTGATTCTGGGCGTGATGGGCCGCGAACGGCGGTAATCTAGTAGCCCGGACCAAACGCTCCTGCTTTCCGCCAGCTGCAGGCGCAGCATACGGCGAACGAGGCGCCCGGTGAGGAAAAGCAACATGGCGAGGTGCGGCGCAGGAGAATGGAGACGCAGGATGCGCAAGCCTGAGGCGGTGAAGTAGCGCGCTAGGAGAATCCTGTCTCGTCCTGTGCTTGCGGCGACCTTATGCAGGATGCGGGACTCGGGAGCGGCGGCAAGCAGCCAGCCAGCTTTACGCAACCGAAGACAGAGCTCAGTCTCCTCCCAATAAACGAAGAAGCCTTCGTCAAGCAGTCCGACCTGCTTGATAGCGGAAAGGGCGACCAGTAGGCTCGCGCCGTAAAGGGAACCGAACCAATCGTCACGGTGGGGTTCGGTGGTATTCCTGGCGTATCCAATCCACAAGTTTACGTGCGCTCCTGCCCAGGCCTGCACCACTTCAGGGCGATGCATGTAATAGCAGACCGAGGCGACTGCGCCGATGCGGCGGTCCGTCGAGGCTTTGCCGATCAGCGCCGAAAGGGCGCCTGGATGAGGCTTGGTATCGTTGTTTAACAGCCAGACATAATCCGCACGCTGTTTCAGCGCGTGGCGGAGACCGATGTTGTAGCCTCCAGCGAAGCCAAGGTTTCGCTCGCTTTCAAGCAGCAGGATATCGGGGTACGCGGCTCGAATTTTGGCAGCGGAGTCGTCTGTGGAACCATTATCGACAATTGCAATCGATAGATTGCCGTAACTGCTTTGGTTCAGGAAAGAAAGACACTCCAGAGTGTCCTGCCAACCGTTCCAGTTGAGAACGATGCAAACGACGCTAGGCTGCGCTCTCATCGCGAGGGCGCACTCCGGCCGAGAGCAAAGTGCTCGAGAGAATAAGCCTCATCATCTGGGCGTTGGCGGGTCATCATGAGAGATCAATCCTCGCAGCATGTCGAGCCGGGTACGTTCGGCAGGGTTGTCGGCGATGCGACCGAGAGCCGCCCGACTGAATGCCCAGCCGACGCCAAGCAGCAGTCCGAACACCAAAGACCCGAGCACGATGAGAATGCGCGGAGGAAAGGAATGTCGATCGGGAGTGATGGCGCGGTCGACTACCTGAACGGCGGCGCCCTGGCGCGCTTCGTCTACCTTCGCCATCTCATACTGCCTCGCGATAAGCTCAAAGATCGTTTCGTTGTACTTGACCTCGCGCAGCTTTCGCACGAATTCGGTGCTTGACTGCGGAATGTCTCCTTTGGGTAGAAGCGCATTTTCGGCTCCTTCGGATGTTGCCCCCATTCTCTGCTCTTGCGCCTGCAGGCCTGCTAGTTCCTGTAAAGCAATCTGTAACTTTGGATTTTCGTCGGTGGAAAAAGAGCGCAGAGCGGTGATCTCAGCCTGTTTGGCTGCAATCTGGCCGCGAAGATCGGCGACCAGTTGAATGGTGGCCCGGGCCTGAGCGTCGAGCTGGATCACGCCGGTCTTCTCTTCGGTTCTCTTCAAATCTTCCTCGGCCTGGGCGAGATGGTCTTTGGCCTGTTCGAGCTGCTGCTCGAAGAACAGCCGGCGCTGAGACGCTTCTGTCACAGCAAGGGTGGCGGAAAACTTCTTGAACACCTCGACGTACCCATTGGCCATATCGGCAGCCCATTGCGGGTCTCGGTCGCTGACCGAAATGCGGATGATCCCGTCCTTGGCTCCGCTATCGATATCGACCGCACTCTCAAGCCGCTTGCGAGCGGTGGAGAGCAGCTTTGCGTGGTAGCGGTCTCCAAGGTGATAGCGATCGATCATCGCATCTTCGACGGTCCGGCTCTTGAGCAGAGCAACCTGAAGGTCGTTTGGATTCTTGAGCGAGAGGCTTCCTCCGCTTGCCATCGCGGCCATCGAGCCTAGTCCTCCGAGTTGAGACATCAAGGAAGAGCTGGCCGAGCCGGTCTGTTGCGGAGGCAGGATGGCTGTCGAGGCCGTGTAGCGCACGGGGAGAACGAGCGAAGCAAGCAGCCCAATGAGAGTGACGGCCAGGCAAATTTTCGCGATCAGCCACCGGTTCCTGACGACGACGATGGCAAGGTCAAGCAGAGAGATCTCAGCTTCTGCGGACTCCGGAAACGTCGAAGCCGCTTCGCTTTCTGCATGGCTGAGCACGCTTACCGCTCCTTCAGAATGATCCACAACCTATGTTCTCACAGGCCTAAAGTCTCGTCAGCAAATGCGCACTTCTCAGTCGTTCTGGTGCATTTCATAGCTACCTTGCTGGCTGAGATCTCTCCGCATGAAAGCATCTGATGCGCCTCTTCGACTCTCGTGAAGAGGATTCATCAAGACAGACAGCGATGCTCTCCAGCGCGCTAGAATCCTGCGAACTTCACACTATATACTTCTTGGGTAGACGTTTCCGACCTAAATTCAGAGCGCGAAGCTGGTAGAAGGAATTCCATCGAAATGATTCATTCAGTCCGAGCTTTGTGTGCCAGAGTCTCTTCAAGCGATCGCCGGTTGGATCCGGAGATCACCGCAACCGAAGCCACATTGCCCTCGCGCAATTTCCTGAAGAATCCCTCCCGGCCAACGTCTTCGTGTTTTTCACTGGTAACTTTAGATATCTCTTCGCAGAGAAGCACGCGAGCAGCCGGTGAATGACCGTCAATCTGCGGCTCAGCCTCACGTCTTTATCGTCGTTGTAAATTGGAATGGCTGGCGCGATACCGTCGAGTGTCTCGAGTCCATCTTCCGATTGGACTATCCAAGCTTCACGGTCGTCGTCTGTGACAATGACTCCAGCGACGACTCTCTGGAGCAGATCGGGGGCTGGGCACGTGGAAGCATCGCCGCCTCATGTGGCAGCCCGGATCTCTTGAGACTGATAGATCCGCCTTTTCCTAAGCCGATTGAATCAGTCACCATACCTGCTTCAGCAGCCATTGAGGCTGCTGCGACCATGAATTCGCGCCTGGTTCTGATTCAGACTGGTTCCAATCTTGGATTTGCGGGAGGAAACAACGTTGGCATTCGTTATGCGCTTGCACGCGGCCATCATGGCTATATCTGGCTTCTCAACAACGACACCGTAATCGAACCAGATGCTCTTTCCGCACTAATACAGATGGTGCACAGCGATCCATGTCTAGGAATTTGCGGATCTCTGCTGCGGAATTATGCTGCTCCGCACGACGTACAAACCATAGGGAGAAGCTATAGTCGCTGGACTGGACGCACCCGCCCCTTTCAAGAGGGGAAGGTCACGAAGAATGGCATCCCGGATAGGCAGGGATACATCGTTGAGGGTGCCTCGATGATGATAAGTGGAAGTTTCCTGGAAAAAGTTGGGCTTCTTGAAGAGCGCTACTTTCTTTTCTTTGAGGAACTTGATTGGAGCGCTCGCGCCGCTTCTGCTTTTTCGTTCGGGTACTCGCCGGCGAGTGTCGTCTATCACAAGATGGGAGCGAGTATTGGCAGCGCATTTGTAAGGAGTTCCAGAAGTACACTGTCAGACTTTTATCAAGCAAGGAATCGCCTTGTGTTTACAAGGAGGCACTATCCATGGTTTCTTCCGTTCGTCCTGGCGGCAGTGTTCATGAGTGCATTACACCGGTTGTTGATCCGTAGGCCAAAGAACGCGGGCGCTATCGTGCGCGGAGCACTTGCAAGTTTCAGTTCTACTAAGGCAACAGGGCAAGCCGTTCATTGAAGGCGAATTGTCCGAGCCAATGTACTGCCGAAGCCGGAATGGTCTCTGCCGCAAAGACAGCCGAGAGCTCGGCTGATACCAAAAGCTTTACACTCCGGTGAAGTAATATGCGTTATATGCCGTGGAATTTGCTGTATTTCCTCGACGGTTTAGCGATTGCGCAGTTCGCGATCTCTTACTATCGAAACTGCTATCGCCGAGGTTATCGGATTGATATCTGGCATACACAGTTGCTCTCCATCTGCATCCTGCCAAACCTGATCATGCTTCCCTTCGCCAAGAGCGAGCTTAATGCGGTTGTACTTGGGAGGGACTTCTACGCAGTCACCGCTGCGCTCCCCACCATCTTTTTGATCACCTTGCTTGGTTACTTTGCAGTGTTGTTCGGAGGCGTCCTCTGGCAGCTCAAGACCGGTCTGGGAATACGCAAAGCGGCTATTCGCTTCTTGAATGTTGTCCCGCGAAGCTCGATGATGCTCATGTCTTCTCGTGTATTGCTGGTTTTTCAAGCTCTTCTCTGCGGCATGCTGCAAGCTTTTATTCTCGGTGTCTACTTCGCTCACAGCGGTTTCGGTTTCAACCTTCGCTCCTACACGTTTGCTCATCCGGAACTACGACCGGCTGCCCTGCTGGCGTCGAACTACTCGATCATCATTGCATCGCACTGCCTCGCACGCTATGTAGACAAGAAGGAAAAGGTGCTTTTGGTATGCACCCTGTTCCTCACCTTCGGCCTGGTATTCTTCGGCGCACGGGCTAGTCTCGTGGCAATTTTTATCAATGTTTTAATCATCTACTTGGTGAGTCTTCGAACGAGGATAAGCCTTCTCCGGTTGACCATCACGATTTCCGTCATTGTCCTGATCGGACTATATCTAGGGAGCGTACGTGCCGGTAATTACTCTGTCGGGCAGTTTTTTGGTATCGCGGCTTCATTACTCCTCTATGGCGATACATTCTCCGATCTGCGCGATTTTTCCTGGGTTTACGCACGATGGGATCATGTCTTCTGGGCGGGCAAGACCTACCTCGCTGCCCTCTTGGCGTTCGTTCCGCGGTTCGCCTCGCAGTTTAGAGATACATGGGGAATGGGCGTTGCAACAGCAACTACCGTTGGCTTCGATCCGCAAGTGCATCCCGGACTGCGCCCGGGAACATTTGGAGAGAGTTTCTTCAACTTCGGATTACCAGGCGTTGTTCTGATCGGACTGATGCTAGGCATCGTAATACGTCGTGTGGATATAGATGTGAAACACGCCTTGCTGCCGCCGCGGCCTTCGATGATGAGGTCGTTCGCCTCGATGATGCAGCTCAGTGTTGCGGCTTCTCTGGCGATTACTGCCGGATTTTCTGGTCTCTACATTCTTGGAGTAATATACGTTTTCTCGTGGGTCTGCCTTCGTACGATGCATCTGGTTCAATCCCATGGTAGTCCAGTTCCCGATCTAAGTTAGCTGACGAAACTGACAGTGGCTAAGGGATGGTTCGATAAACGAAGAGGGATAACAAACTAAATGCCATCGCAACCGCCGGAACCCGAAACCCTATGCAACTCGGCGCTACGGTTTGATCTTCTGCTTTTGTTTCGATACGCTCAAGGTGTGACCTCTGAAAGCGACAAACCTTTATTCGGGAGTGCAGGCGGATCGCATCCGCTTGGGAGATTTACTGACCAGCAGGAAACCTATGGCCCCCATGTTGTCGAAGCGCTCGTGCGAAACCTTAGCTCTCTCAAAACTGTCGTCGATTTGGGAGCAGGATCGGGAAGAGATCTCGGGATTGTGCGACGACTTCATCCTCTAGCCACTTTGATAGCCATTGAAGGCGGCAGCGAATATGCAGGTAAACTTGCCGGTAAAGCAGATCAGATTTATGTGGCCAATATCGAACGTGATCGACTGCCACTCACCGACAAGCAGGCTGATCTGATCATGGCGAATCAAGTGCTAGAGCACACAAAGGAGATTTTCTGGATATTCCACGAGGTATCCCGTTCTCTTAAAGTCGGCGGCCATTTCCTCTTTGGTGTTCCGAACGTTTGTTCGCTGCACAACCGCCTCCTTTTGCTTATGGGCAAACAACCTACGCAGCACAAGGTCTGCTCAGCGCACGTGAGGCCGTTTTCTAGAGACGACACGCTGGCTTTTCTGAACGCCTGCTTTCCCGGAGGGTATGAACTCAGCGCGTTCCGCGGAGCCCAGTTCTATCCCTTCCCCAAACGATTGTCCCGAGTACTGGCAGATAGTCTTCCCACGTTCGCGTTTACGATCTTCTTCATGATCCGGAAAATAACGGAGTACCAGGACGGATTTGCGACCTACCCGGCCCGGGCTCATCTTGAGACAAACTTCTGGACGGGGAATGTCTCAACAGATTCTCAATATTGGGGCGCTCCTGCTATCGACTGAGGAAAGAAAACTCTAGACCCGAATGTGAGGCTCATATTGGTTGCACTTCCCCTCATTATTGGCTTCAAAACAGGGTTCGGATCTGTTCATGCGCAAGCAAAAAACCGTCGCGATCGACCTGCGCTGGATCGACTCCTCGGGCGTCGGCATTTACATCAAGGGCATTCTTCCCGGCATTGTCGAGCGACTGGCCGACGTCTCGATCGTCGGCATCGGAGACCGCAGCCGGCTGGAGGAGTTTGCATGGAGCCGCGCGGGAAATGTGCGGCTGATCGATTGCCGTGCCGGGCGGTACTCGCTGGCTGAGCAGATTCAACTGCCGCTTGCGATTCCTCGCGAGACTGACCTTTTCTTCTCCCCCTACTACACGATTCCTCTGCTCTACCGTGGCAGGCTCGCCGTCACCGTGCACGACATGAGCCACCTCGTCGTGCCGGAGATCGTTGGCGATACCAAGAAGCGCATCTACGCCCAGACTATGTTCCGCACCCTGCGCAAACGCGCATCGGTCATCTTCACCGTCTCGGACTTCAGCAAGGCTGAGCTGCTTCGGCTCACCCGCGGCGCGCGCGGCGCTTCAGATGACAACATCGTCACCACGCATCTCGGTATCTCTGCCGAGTGGAACACCGCCTCGCGACGGCCCCCGCTGCGCGAGAGTTCGTATTTCGTCTGCGTAGGCAATATCAAGCCATACAAGAATCTGGGTCGGCTCGTCGACGCGTTCCTCAAAATCAGCGATCGCATACCGCAGGACCTTGTCATCATCGGGCAGAGCGAGGGTTTGATCACCGGCGAGTCGGCGGAGTTCTTCGAACGCATCCGCCAGGCCGGCGACCGCATCCATCTCACCGGATTCGTCTCCCACCAGCAGCTGCTCTCTCTAGTTGGACACGCCGATGCCCTCATCATGCCTTCGCTCTATGAAGGCTTCGGTCTTCCCCCGCTGGAGGCCATGGCCGCCGGTGTTCCGGTAGCGGTCTCTCGTGCAGCCTCACTGCCTGAGGTATGCGGAGAGGCGGCGCTCTACTTCGATCCCCTCGACGTAGACGACATCGCCGCCAAGCTGGCAGAGATCGCGTCCAGTCCCGCGACGTCGCAGCAGCTCAGAGAACACGGTAGAAGGCGCAGTCTCATGTTTGACTGGGGGCGCTGCGCAAACCTGACCGCGGAAGCGCTGCTTGCTGTGCTCAACGCCGCTGGTGCCGCAGCAAGTCGTAACTCCCGCGCTTTCAGTCGTTGACTCTTCTCTCACGCCCGCATCTCCGAAACGAATCTCAGATAGAACACCGCAACGGAGCGACTTATCTCGTAGAAGAGGGTCACAACTGGAGCCGTATACCGCAAATGTGGTAAGCAGGAACCTAGACGGTGAATCTTTTCCAAAATCTTTACCGGCATCGCTAGGTACAATAGAGAGGGTCTGACCAGACCGACGGAGGCTTTTCCTGATGCGTGTGCTGTTTCTCAATCCCCCCTTTCATCCGAGATTTTCACGAGAGCAGCGCAGCCCCGCAGTCACTAAGAGTGGCACCCTTTATTACCCCAAGTGGCTGGCAACGGCCGCCGGTGTCGCTATTAAGAACGGGCACGACGTGGATCTGGTGGACGCGCCCGCCGGCGGATTTTCGGTACAGGCCGTTATCGACCGCATCGCCGCGAAGAATATCGAAGCCGTCGTCTGCGATACCTCCACGCCTAGTATTCTCAACGACATCAGTGTGGTTGAAGCCATGGTTGCCGCTAATCCTTCGCTGCACGTGCTGATGGTCGGCCGCCACGTCTCCTCACTGCCCAAAGAGACTCTTGCCATGTCGAGCTCGCTCCAGGCAGTCGCCATCCGTGAGTACGAGTACACGGTGCGCGACTGGCTCGCAGCCAAGGCATGCGGCGCGGACCTCTCCACCGTGGACGGACTGGTGTGGCGCAGCGCGACCGGCGAGATCATCAGCAACAAGCAGCGCGAAGCCATCAAGAACCTCGACGAGCTGCCCTTCGTCTCCGAGGTCTACAAGCGCTTCCTGCATACACCCGATTACTTTTACGGCCACTCGCTTTGGCCTTTGGTGGTCTTCGACACCAGCCGCGGCTGCCCCTATCACTGCTCCTTCTGCGTCTATCCGCAGACCTTCAGCGGACACACCATGCGCTACCGCTCGGTCGCGAACGTAGCCGACGAGTTCGAATACGTCGCCCGCGAGATGCCGGAGATCAAGACCGTCATGCTCGAAGACGACACCTTCATCGTCAGCCGGCCGCGCACCCTCGAGCTTGCCAACGAGCTGATCCGGCGCGGCAACAAGCTGCCTTTCGACGCCAATTGCCGGGCCGACATCGGCGCCGAGGACGTGTTGCTCTCTACCCTGCACAAGGCTGGCGCGCGCCTGTTCTGCGTCGGCTTCGAGAGCGGCGACGTCGAGGTCATCAACGGCATGAAGAAGAACAACGACGATCGCCGCGACGCGAAGTACCACGAAGAGGCTCACAAGTTTGTCCGCCGCTGCCAGGACGCCGGCATCATGGTGCACGGCTGCTTCATGGTCGGCAACTTAAATGAGACCCCGGCCAGCATGGAGAAGACTCTCACCTTCGCCAAGAAGCTTCGTCCTGATACCGCGCAGTTCTTTCCCATCATGGTCTATCCCGGCACGGTCGCCTACCAGGAAGCGAAGAAACGGGACTACATTCAGATCGAAGACTGGGGCGCGTGGCTGACCAAGGACGGCCTGCACAACAGCGTCGTCACCCTGCCGAACATCACCCACGACCAGTTGGTCAGCTTCTGCGACAAGGCGCGGCGCAGCTTCTATCTCGCTCCTTCCTACCTTGCTTACAAGCTCAAGCAGTCGCTGCTCGACCGCCGCGAGCTGCAGCGCAATGTCAAAGGCTTCGTCACCTTGTCGAAGTACCTGCTTAAGGGCAGCGAACACGCCAAATCCGACGCCGCACCTTCGAAGCCGCAGGGAGCGACGGCGTAGCACACGCAATGAGCCGCGCAGAAGATATACCTTCGTCCGAGATGCCAGGCGAAATTCCTGCTCATAGCAGACCTGTGTCGATCGTCATACCGACCTTCAATGGTGCCGCGCGCATCGGTCACTGTCTGGATGCGCTTGCCGCACAGTCCTCAGGCCACGAAATCGAGATTCTGGTCGTCGACGACGGCTCGACCGACGCCATCGCGGAACGCGTAGCGCGCTACCCCAGCGTGCGGCTGATTCGCCAGAAGAACGCAGGTCCGGCAGCCGCGCGCAACCGTGGAGCCAGCGAAGCCCGTGGCGAGATCCTGCTGTTCACCGACGATGATTGCATTCCCACGCCGAACTGGCTGGACGCCATGCTGAGGCCCTTCGAGCAGCCTGACATCGTCGGAGCCAAGGGCGCGTATCGGACCCGTCAAAAAAGCCTGATCGCCCGCTTCGTGCAGCTCGAGTACGAAGACAAGTACCGGCTGATGATGTCCGCCGAAGACATCGACTTCATCGACACCTACTCCGCCGCCTTTCTCCGCGACCGTTTTCTCGAGATGACCGGCTACGACACCTCCTTCCCCGTCGCATGCGCCGAAGACGTCGAGCTTTCCTACCGCATGTCGGCGCGCGGCTGGAAGATGCGCTTCGCCCCCGCTGCGGTCGTCTTTCACACTCACCCCAGCACGCTTATTGCCTATCTCAGGAAGAAATACAAGTTCGCCTTCTGGCGGGTGCTCGCCGTGCGCAAGAACCCAACCAAGGGCGTGAAGGATAGCCACACGCCCCAGATCATGAAGCTCCAGCTTCTTCTCGCGCCCGCTCTGCTGGTTGCCGTTGCATTCGATCTCGCCGCGCGGCTTAGAGTATCGGCAACCGCTCTCGTACTCGCCGGCTTTCTCCTCAGTACCCTTCCATTCGCATTCCGCGCCCTGCGCAGGGACCCGGTCGTGGCCATCCTCTCCCCCGCCCTGCTTGCCGCCCGAGCGTGTGCCCAATTCTTTGGCGTCGCAGTCGGGTTGATCTACGCCAGGCCGAAACCTGCCACCGAGATCTCTGCCGCATAATACTCAGCGGTGCAGGTTCAACTCCGGATTCCAGATGATCGACAGCCAGCCGCTGGTGTTGTGCTGTGATCCCGCTACATAGGACGGGATCAAGAAGCGCTCATACTGCGTGAAGGCCTGCAGCTGCCAGTGCCGGTTGAACGCGTACGAGCCGTTCACGAAGCCATCCGTGATGGTGCTTCCCCCAGGCAGAAACAGCAGCCCGCCCTTGTTCTGGCGGTATCCTCCCTCCACTCTGGTGCGCGCAGAAAACCAGTAGCCGGATCGCGCTTCGATGACGCGAGCGTCCCGCCCCGTGGCGTTCCCCAGCAAAAATCCTTTGTTCGTATTGCCGTCGATGTACTGGTTGTTGATGAAGAAGTGCTGCCCTCCGAAGTCATGAACCAGCCCTCGCGAGCTGACTGCCTCCACGCGAAGATCCATATGAGGTAGATAGGGCAGCCGTGCAAAATAAATGCCCGGACTCCAGGCCGCCCGCCGCGGAGCATCGATCGGGCTGGGATCGTCGTCGGAGTATGCATCCGCGTATAGCGTCACTGCCCGGCTCACGAACGGCAGATGCCAGCTGAAATCGAAGTTGCTTTTGCGATCTCCCGGGTCAGCGCGGTCTCCATAGCCCAGGCTCCCGCCGCCGCCACCCGCGCCGCCGCCGGTGGAGTTGAAGCTGAAGATATTCTGCCTGAAGCTATGAAATGTGATCGGGTGCCCCACGCCCCAGAAGATCGACCAGCGCGTAAAGCTGATCTCCAGATTATTCCCGAGATTGAAGTCCGCCTTCTGCCCGTTGTACCAAGGCCGCGCAGGATAGCTGTGCCCGGAGAGCTTGCCCAGTACGATGTCAAACCGGTAAGTCCCGAGCGAAGGAAAGAACGGCAGCGGATGCGGGCGCGTCGAGACCAGCCGCACGTTGTAAGTTGGCTCCGCGTTGCTCGAAAAAGCCAGCGGCCCCGAAGTCGTAGGACCCCAGTAGAGCTCCTGTTTTCCCAGCGAAAGCGCGTTGCCCGCAAAGGCCACGCCCGCATACAACTCGATCGGACGTTGCCGATCGTACGCGCCGCTTGCCGGAATCGGCGCGATCACAGGAGTATTCGGGTCCAGCTGATCAAGAGAGTTGATCAACGCATTGATCGCCGGCGTCTCCGCTGGATTACCGGGGCCATGCTGCTCCTCCTGTCGATCGTAGAAGAACAGCCGTCCCGAGTGCGCGCGCACCGAAAACCCCGCAATCGCGCTGCCGCCCCGCCCCAGCGGCCGCCCAAAATCATTCCACCACGTCTGCCCGAAGTGGAAGCTGTCGGCCAGCGCCGGCCCCGCAATGGTCCCATAGCGCGCATACGCCGACTCGAAATCGAGCGACTCATAGTACTCCGGCTCCCGCTCGAACTTGTCCCGCAGATCCGCGATCAGCCGGCTCGCCTGCGCCAGTGCGCTCGCGCTGTAATCGTCCGTGTTGCCGGCCAGGTCCTCCGCAATCTTGAGCTGCCGCAGACACTCCTGCCGCGTCCACGGGCGAATCGAAACGCTCTGGCCTGGAATGAATCCCATCGCTGCCAGCCGCTCCAGCGCCGGATACACCCAGCTATCCATCGGCACGTTCGTCGAGCCGATCGTGTCCGGATCGGTTTCATCGTCGAACAAGCGCGGAGGACGAGCAACGATCGGATCAGGAGCATAGTGCAGCGTAGACGACTGCGCCTGTGCCTTCCCCGGCGACGAGATCGCCTTCGGCCTGCGCGGCGCGCCAAGCTCCCCCGGCATCGGAGTCGAGTCGAATGGATTCAAGCTGAAATCGTGATGCCGACTATACACGTAGTGTCCAATCAGCCATCCTGTCGCGCTCCCCACCAGCACATCGGAAGGGAAGTGCTGCTCGGCCAGAACCCGGCTGACGCTCACTCCCGCTGCCGTGCCGTACACAACGGTACGGCTCAGCCAGCCCGGGTACTCATCGCCCACCACCGAAGCGATCGACCACGCCGCCACCGCGTGATTAGAAGCAAAGGAAGAGTTCGTGGGGCTGGAGCTGAAGAAATCTCCCTGCGCGTTATTCACCAGGGGCCGGTCGCGCCGCGCAATCACCTTTATGACCTCATTCACCACCAGGCTGTCCGCCACTGCCTCTCCCGCCAGAATGCTCGTCTCGCGCGCCTGCGGAGCATCGTGGCCGGCGCTCCACAGAAACATCCCTGCTGGCAGCGCCGCGAGACCAGCCACGCCGGCCGTCGAAAGCGTGCTGAAGTGGTTCTGATCGTTCGGACGAATGTGAATCAAGGAGGTGAACGTATGATGGTCGCTGCCGATCAGCACGCCCGTCGCCGCGCCAAGCGGCAGCAGATACTCGAGATCGAGCGGACGAATATGCAGAGGACTCGTCCAGATCGCCTTCTGGTCTTCAAGGAATCGTCGCGGCGTTCCAGCCAGCGTAACGCTCTCCGGCTCCGCGCTGCTGCTCGAGATTCCAGATGGAGCAGCTTGAACGGCATTCTGCGGAACAGGCGCGTCGGGAAGGGAAGAAGAACTCACCGCTGCATTCGTCGAACTCCCAGCTACAGGTCCTTGCTGTGCCTCGCAAGTTTTCTCCGCCGGCAAAAGAGCAGCTGTAACGAACAATATGGCGAGCAGTGTGCGGAAGGTCACAGGCATGAGCTGAAGAAGGGCTGCAGCAGATTGCCACCCTTGCTGGAGGCTATCACAGCAGGCCCACTCGCTGAGTCATCGGCCAAGATCCTCAAGCCGCGTCTCGCCTTCGTCGTCTCTGCTTCTGTGCAGCGGCCGGGCGAAGAGCCTCAGCGTTGCTCGAGCTCTCCATCACACGCTTCGCCGCCGCGCTCGCTTGTTGTCTCAATCGTAGAACGTCTGCCTCGATCTCTCTCACGAGAGAACAGCCGGGCTTCGAGTTCGCTTCCGTTTCGTTCCGCAGCAGCAAATGATCGTGCCAAGCCCCAAGGCTCGCCTGAACCCGTTCGAAGCGAGCTGCGGTGATGGCCGCATCCTTCGAGTCCTCCGCCCCCTGCTCGGCGAGATACCGCGCCGTCTTGCATGCCTTGCGAATGGCATGGAGCTGGTCGTCCTCCTCCACATCCAGGCCGCGAATGGCGCTCGCAAACCAGCTCCGCGCAAACGCCGCTATCTCGTCTCCCGAGAGCTTTAGGTCCACCCCCTGCTGCAACGCAGCTTCGAGCTTCTCGAACGCATGACACATTTTGCGCTCCTCCCGCTTAAGTCTCTGCTGCAGCTTGTGAGCAGCCTTCTTTCGCAAATGCCGCAGTTTGTCGTCGAACGCGGCCGCAGCCCTGCTCTTCGCGTAGTCGCCGAGCAGTTCACGATGCGCATCGAAGTCGCGAACACTCCCGGCTGCGCGGCGGATTACGCGGAGTGCACTTCGCAGCGGTCGCGAGTCCGCCCGCAATTCAGACATGCCGGCGAGTTGGGCGAGCAGCGCGATCATAGACTCCATCCGTCGTGTGGCCGAACGCAGATGATGCACGGATTTTGGCTTCGGCTCATCCAGACACGCCGACCATGCCGATTTGAGCATCAATCCCTGACGAAAAAATGTAGTGACTGGTTCAGGCATCGTTGCGCTCGCCCTTCAAGGGAACTCTGATTAATCAACGGATGCTCCGGGTCCTAGCTGTCATCGTATGATGCTGTTCCGAGTTCTTGCTGTCATCCTGACCCTCGACCCTGAGCGAAGCGAAGGGGAAGGATCCCGATACCCTTCAACAGCCCATATACTCAACACCTTTCTACCCGTATTCCGATGCTCAGGCCCGAACCGGGCAAGCAGCCAATTACTTCAGACTTAATCAGAGCTTCCCTAGTGTCCTGAGTCTGAAGTTCGTTCTTACGGTATCTCGCTGTCATTCTGAGCGAAGCGAAGAATCCCCGCATTTCGCCCGTGTTACCCAAAAAACTCCGGGATCGTTCTTCCCCGCTTCACCGCAACGAACTTGAGACTCACCACACTAGAGACGCGTGCCGGCCTTGCTGCTCGCGGAGATCTCCTCCTCGCGCAGCGGTTGATAGTACCGCCTCTCCGCAAAGGCGCAGCCCGCGCAGAGTGCATTTCCATCGCGAAGAATCTCGCGATCGTAGTTGATGCCCTCTCCGCACTGCGCGCACGTCACGCGAGCCGATTTGTATCCAGGCATCTCGCGCGCATCAATAGCAACGCCCACCCATTCTTGATCGAAGAGATCATCGTCCTGCATCTCG
Organism: Edaphobacter sp.; assembly: GCA_965277545.1. GTDB lineage: Bacteria > Acidobacteriota > Terriglobia > Terriglobales > Acidobacteriaceae > Edaphobacter. The sequence continues at coordinate 994,859 of OZ255826.1, read as the reverse complement.
CGATAGGCAAGCATCTGCTGCTGGTTCTTGTTTTCTATCTCAGGATAGAGCTCGCGCGCACGTTGCTTCGACGACTCAAGCGCCGCAACTCGCACGCCCTTGTACACAGGCGCAGCGCCGAAGCGCGAGAGAGGAGAAGCGAGATCGACAAAGGTGGCCGCCATCTTTCCCCAGTCGCGAAACTTGATCGCGCGCTTGCCCAGCCGGCAGCCCGTTACCACCCCGATCGCATCGGTCGCGCAGCGGTCGATCTCGATAAAGGTGACAAGCCGCTTGCGGTCCGCGCCTCGTGGATCGTTAATGCCTAGCCGCACGCATCCCAGCATCGCCATCCGCACACCGAGAATCTGGCCCGCGCAAAGATGGCCGTGGGCAAGTTCGGCTTCCTGAAGCAGATCGTCGAAGCTCCGCATAAAGTTATGATACTGCTGGCGGCCGCCACCGTAGTTTTCCGCAGTTGACCCCGCCATGCCGCAGGCATACTATCGAATGCCCGAGGTGAGCGATGAGCGAATTCGCGGCGACCATCAGTATGCTCCTCAAGCACAAGACCGGCCAGGTCGCTTTCATCGCCCCCGACGCCTCCGTCTATCAGGCCATCGAGAGCATGGCGGAGCGGCAGGTCGGCGCTCTGCTGGTCATGAAGAACGGGAGCCTGCTCGGCATCATCTCGGAGCGCGACTACGCCCGCAAAGTCATCCTGCAGGGCCGGTCCTCGAAGGAAACACCGGTCTCGGCGATCATGTCCAGTCCCGTCGTCTTCGTCTCTCCCCGCCAGACCGTAGGCGAGTGCATGCACATCATCACCCACAACCGCATCCGTCATCTTCCCGTCGTCGAACACAACGCCGTCGTCGGAATGATCTCTATCGGTGATCTCGTCAACTGGGTCATCACGGAGCAGGAGACAACGATCCGCCAGCTTGAAGCCTACATTTGCGGTACCAGCCCCCTCTAGCTTCAACCCCCAGCGGAAGCAAATCCGATCCGAGCTGCCCTGTCTCAATCCTCAACCTGGCGTCGGAAGTGTTCGCGCGCTTCCTGGGTCGCCAGGTCCCATCACGCCGATCGCCACCGCCCAGCGGTAAATGATGATCACAAGTCTTCCGTGCGAGACCGGCGAGCCTCCCAGGAAGTGCCTGAGCGAAACGAAGGACAGAAGACAGCCGAGAATCACCAGCCAGCGCGACCACCCCCGCCCGTCCCAGTAAGCCCACAGCACAAAGCCCTCGAACAGCAGAATCAGCATGCCTGCCGTAGCTCCTCCCAGCGCCGAGGCGACAAACAGCGGTAGCCCATGTGCTTCGCTCCATCGCAGAGGATAAGGGCTGGCCGTGGCCGCCACGAGATGAAGCACCACAGCAATCGCCATCAAGAACGTAGTCAGCTTGATCCCAGTCGGCTGGCCCATCGTCCATCCTGTTTAGAGCGTTTTCATGTCAAGTGTTGACGGAATTGTGGGTGCCCCATCCTAGCCGCGCTCTTTGCGGCTAGGGTGGGAGACCACGACTCTCTCCCAGCCGTAAACATTCTGACTGAAATGCTCTAACCTTGTCCGGGATGCAGTTTCTCAAACGCGTCCACCGCATCATGAAGACGGTTGAAGGTACGCTCCGGCCCAATCGCCTCCGTCAGATGATGACGATCGAAGTCCGCCTTGGTCCCCCAGGGCAGCCTCGCAAATTCGAGTGTCACTCCGTCCGCGGCGAGGTTCTTCTTCAACTCCAGAATCACGCGTGCCGCGCTGTAATCCACATCGGTGATCGCCTCTGCATCCACGATGACGCAGCGCACCGCCGAAGGCGCAGGTCCCACCAACCCGAGGATGTCGTCGGCGAAGCGGCCGGCATTCGCATAGAACAGCGCGGCCCCGAAGCGATACAGCACAAGGCCCGGTCGAGTGACGGTTCCGGGTTCCGGCGCCAGAAGACTCCAGGAACCATTCGCCTCCGCGACCATGACGCCGTTATGCGGGCGATAGCTGTGGCGCACGATCCGCAGCAGCGACAACACCATCGCCGCCACAATGCCCTGTTCCACTCCCACCGCAACCACAATTCCCGCCGTCGTCAGCGCCAGCGCATACTCCCCGGGACTCTCCTCCCGTATCGCACGCAGCCCGCGCAGATCGATCAGGTGAATCGCCACGAGAAACACCAGTGCCCCCAGCACGCACTGCGGAAGATACTGAAGCGGCCTGGTCGCAAACAGCAGGACCACAGCAACGACCAGGGCCGTAGCCAGATGCGCCATCTGGCTTTGGCCGCCCGCGCTCTCCACCATCGCCGTCTGAGTCGGGCTGCCGTTGACGACAAACGTGCCGCTCAGAGCCGCCGCCGCGTTGGCCGCCGCCAACCCCGCCATGTCGCGATTCTGGTTCAGCCGCTCGTGATGCCGCGCCGCATATACACGGGAGGTCGCCGCGCTTTGCGTGATTACCATCACCGCGCATGAGGCGGCCACCCCCAGCAGCGGCGGCACGTCTCTCCAGTGCACGGCAGGCACTCCGAAGTGCGGCAAGCCGCCGCTCACCGGCCCGATCGTCGCGATGCCATGCCCGGCAAAATTCCACGCCGCGCTCGCAGCCGTCGCACCGACCACCGCCAGCAGCCCACCCGGCACCCGCGGCAGAAATCTCCGCAACCCAAGCACCGCGCCCACCACTGCGAACGACACCAGCAGCGTAGGCAGGTGCACTCGGCCCAGCTCGCGACACACCTCGAACAGTTGCATCAGAGTGCGCCGCGAGCCCACCGGAACCCCCAGCATCTCGCCCAGCACTGCAACGCCGACCTGAAATCCAACCCCCGTCAGAAATCCTGCAAGCACCGTCTGCGAGAGGAAGTCTGCAAGAAAGCCCAACTTGAAGATTCGCCCCAGCAGAAGCAATCCCGCCGTTAGCAGCGCCACCAAGCCAGCCAGAGCCACATAGCGCGCTCCCGCCACAGGGGCCATTCCACTCAATCCGCCCGCAAGGATCGCAGCCGTGGCCGAGTCCGCCGCCACCACCAGATACCGGGAAGATCCGAACGCCGCGAACGCAATCAGCGGCAGCAGCAGAGTGTACAAACCCGTCACCACCGGCATGCCCGCGATGCGCGTATAGCCCAGCGCCTGCGGGATATTCATCGCCGCAAGCGGGATCCCGGCCAGCGCATCCCGCAACGCTAGCGTGCGCTTCACGGGCCGCGCACCCTCAAACAGTTTCACCACACCGCACGATCGCAGACCCCGATCGCCCCTGCACACAGACGGTCAGACATCAGTTCTCATCCCCGTTGTCCCCCTCTTCGAGGATCGATGCCGAGCCCACCACGTCATAGGTCGCCGCTTCGCCTCCGGTCGGCTTCATCGTCACCCGTGTAGGCAGGCGCTGCCACTGCGCTGGCTGGCACACCGGAATGAAATGGTCCGGCTGCGGCCACTTGCCTATCTGCTTCTGCACCACGGCCCGCCGCGCGCCAAGCTGAGCTACCACCGCAAACAACCCGCCCCGCGCTCCACCCGCAATGCCGCAGTACGCAGCGTAGTCGCGAAACCACGCCACATCCGACACCGCCGCATCGAAGTCCGGCAGGTGCAGCGCCGTGATATGGCCGCTTACGCGATCCACCGAAAGCCACGGTCCAGGCTGCCATATCCACCGCGGCGCCTCCGCGGGCAGAGCGTCGTTGAGGTGAAGCGCGCGCCTCACGGTAAAGGTCCGGTCCGTCACCTCGTGAATCTCGCCCACCGTCCACTCCTTTTGCCGGTCATCGACGAAGAGCGGCCGAATCTTCAGGCTTGACGTCTCATCCACCTTCGTGTCGGGCGTCGCGTCCGGCTGCGTGTAGGGCACCCGGCGATATGGCCCCAACGTCACCGTATGCACCTTCGGTGTGGCCGCCGTCCCTCTCAGGGCAAAGACTCCACAACACAGCGGCACAAACACTAGCAACCGCCAGAAGCGACAAGCATGCAGCACGATAGAGCACCTGCCGATGGTCGGAATCGAGCCCGCGTCGCGGGCATCATCTCGGAATGTTGCCATCCTACCTGAAGCGAGGGGATTTGCATGGTATTCTCTCCGCAACCTTCAGCAGGAAAGATCACTCCGCTCCCCCCGAAAGCCGATCCGTCAGCGAATCACCCGGGGTTGTCGAAATAGGTTCAGAAGCTGTGGAATATGCGGAAATTCCGAGCCGTTTCGCATTTGCGCACAGAGTAGTATCGTGAAGAGAATGCGTGCTGCCGTCGTGGTAGCGCGTGCACCATACCGCGGCGGAATCATCTTCAAGCAGTACGAAAGGATCAATTCAACATGTGGAAACCGAATCAGCCTGGAAGCCCTACTCCCTCGACTCCTGAACCGGTGCGTCCCTCCGCGCCCGCGACGAACTTTGAGGCCACCCCCACCCGTCCCCCGGTCGCCGGGTCAGGCACCACGGGCGCGGCCGTGCCCAGCGGCGAACAGGCCACCATCGGCAAGTCTCTTATCCTCAAAGGCGAGCTGACCGGCTCCGAGTCCCTCTACGTCGATGGCAAGGTCGAAGGCTCGATCAATCTCCCTGGCAACCGCGTCACCGTCGGCCGCAACGGCCAGGTCGCAGCCAACATCGTCGCCCGCGAGATCGTTGTGCTCGGTAAGGTCCGCGGCAACTGCCAGGCCACCGACCGCGTCGACATTCGCAGCGAGGGCTCCCTCACCGGCGATGTCATTGCCGCGCGTATCTCCATCGAGGACGGCGCCTTCTTCAAGGGTGGAATCGACATCCGCAAGCCCGGCGGAACCGATCTCAAAGGCGGTCCCGCCGCGCCGGTCTCAGATCCCGTCCCTGTCGAAGCATAACCGCCCGCAGAACACGAAGGAAGCGCGGCCCTGGTCTCCACGCCGGGGCCGCTCTTCCTTCATCGCGGCAAGACCTGATACTGGATTCCCAGCTTTCTCTGGTTCACCTCGTTCAACTTGTACTGCAGGTAGATGCCGCCGAAGAAAAACGTCATCACCGGGCTCAGCCGCAGTCCCAGCGGCTCGGGCCCATTGAAATGCCGTTCCAGCGTGTCCCGCAGCGAGAACCGCGCCAGCAGACGAACCACCCAGCACACAATCGTGATCAGGCTCCCAACGATGTTCTGGTGGTATTGCTGATGCCGCGAGAGTTCAATCATCGCGCCAAACGAGCTTCCAAAGTTCATCACCAGCAGCACCGTCGCAATGATGTAAAACATCAGCGCCTTGCTCGCAGGCTCCACTCGTTTCGCCCACGCCGCGATCACGAGGTTCCACACCACGACAAACAACCCGAACGTCAGAAAGCCCAGCAGCAGCTCCAATCCCCAGTTCAAATTCGGCGGATCAGGATACGCTCCGGCGGCCGCGTATCCCGCCGGCGAAGCTCCATAGACCGCAGATGGCGGCCCGTACGCGGGCGGTGGCGGAGCAGCAGCCATCCCCAGGATCTGCCCAACCGTACTCCACTCCGGCATCTCCTCGCTCTTCGCCATATCGCCCGGCAGCACGTTGCCCGACGCAACATAGCGCTGCAAGTCGTCAACGGTGTAAGGCCCATACATCTGCCCATTGCGCGATACCTGATAGGTCATTGCATGCTCCCCAACGCCGCAATCGCAGCGTGACTCAATTCCATTCCTTGCAACAGATCAAATCACGTCGCCGCATTCCGCACAATCACATTCGTCGCCCGCGTTGGCCACATCCGCCAATTTTCTCTGATGCACTGACTACACAATGCCAGCGAAATCGCCTCCAGCTCTTGCTCCCGCAGTGGGAGCGCGATACATCAAGGGGAATGATTACAGGCTTGTCGTAGCAATCAATTATCAATTCCAGGTGCTCTTGATTAAGTGGCTCGGCACCCACAAGGAATACGACAACATCAGCGTAGAAGAGGTAGCGTATGACGAGGACCGGTATGCAGATCCATCCCATTAGGACCGAACAGGATCATCGGGCCGCCGTGGCGCGGATCGAGGAGCTGATGACTGCCGTCCCCCACAGTCCGGAGGGAGACGAGCTAGACGTGCTTGCGACCCTTGTCGACGCCTATGAGGCAAAACATCATGCGATCGACGCTCCTGATCCCATTACAGCCATTCAGTTCCGCATGGAGCAGCAGCATCTGAGCCGCAAAGACCTGGAGCCCATGATCGGGAGTCGCGCCCGCGTATCCGAAGTTATGACAGGCAAACGCCCTCTAACGCTGGAGATGGTGCGCCGCGTCAAAGGCGGCTTGGGCATCTCCGCGGACTTGCTCATCACCTCGGCTCCTGCATTGCATAAAGCTCATCCTGCATCTCGTGTGCAACCCAGTAAGACACGTGCTCAACGGAGCGCTTTCAAAGATGGCAAAGTCAAAAAATCTGTTTCATCAGGCGCATAGTACAGCTGCTAAAAGCCACAAAGCAGCAACAGAGATTCAACCCATAAAATTCCCCGCAACTTTGGATCTCACCATGGCGGCTTACAGCATCCTGTGATGCTACAGCTTCGGTAGAGCCGTCACATTCCACCCGCCGCCCAAAGCCTTCACCAGCAGAACGCTCGCATCCATCTCCCGCCGCATAATGTCGATATCGTTCCGCTCATTGGCCAGCGCCGTCGTCTGTGCCGTCACCACCTGCAGATACGTGTCCAGCCCCCCCACATACCGGTTGTTGAAGATCTGTTCGGCCGACTGCGCTGCCAGCGTCGCCTGATGCTGATGCGCCGCCTCCTCCTGCAGCACCCGCAGCGCCACCAGATTGTCCTCCACCTGTTGGAATGCGGTCAGCGTCGTCTGCCGGTAGTTCGCCACCGTCTCGTCATAGATAGCATTCGCCTGCTCGGAGACCGACGCCCTCCGTCCCGCATCGAACACCGTCTCCGACAGCGTAGGCCCGATCGACCACACAAAGCTCGCCGGATTAAAAAGATTCGCGAACGAGGATCCTTCAAACCCCACTGCCCCATTCAGCGAAATCGTCGGGTAAAAGGCCGCCCGCGCGATCCCGATGCGGTCGTTCGCCTCCGCCACGCGCCGCTCCGCAGCCGCAATATCCGGCCGCCTCTCCAGCAGCTCCGAGGGCATGCCCGGCGGCACCGCCGGCGGCCGCGCATCGAGCGGCACATGCTTCAGCGAAAAAGCAGCCGGAGGTCTGCCCAGCAGCACCGCAATCGCATGTTCGAACTGCGCGCGCTGCAGCAGAATATCGCGCGCCTGCACCCGTGCATCTTCCAGCTGTGTCTGCGCCTGGTCCACGTCCGACTTAGGCGCCACCCCGCCCTGAAATCGGTTATTCGTAATCCGGTAAGCCTCTTCGTAGCTCTTGACCGTCTCCTCCAGCAGCTTCACCTGCGCGTCGGCGCTGCTGGCCTCGAAGTAGTCGATCGCCAGCTCAGCTTCGAGACTCAGCATCACCGTCTGCCGGTCGCCCGCGCTCGCCTGCGCCTCCTCCCGCGCTGCGCTGACGGTGCGCCGGATCCTGCCCCATACGTCCACCTCATAGCTCAAATCCACCGGCAGTTGAAGATCGCTGACTCCGTTGCCTTGTGCCGTGGTCGCATTGAAGTAAGGCCGGTTGGCGGAATCGCGGACTCCCCCCGCAAACGGCGCAACGCCTACGGTCGGGTACAGCGAGGCGCGATTGAATCGAATCAGCGCTCGCGCCTCCCGAAACCGCGCGTCCGCCGCCTTCAGGCTTTGATTATTAACCGCGATCTGAGGTTCCAGCCCATTCAACTCGGCATTCCCGAAGACCGTCCACCACGCTCCTCGCGCGGCCGCATCGGCCGGTTGCGCCACCTGCCAGGCTGCACTCTCCTTCGCCGCATCCGGTCCCGCTTCCTTGTAGGCAGGAGCCGTCGGAGCCGCCGGTCTGACGTACTTCGGCCCCACCATGCATCCACTCAGTAAGACCGTGGCCGCGGTCAACCCCGCCATCAGCCGTGCTCTCACTCGGCGCCCTCCCGCAGCGACGCCGGTGCTTCGGTGCGGTTGGCCACAACAACCCGCTGCCCGTTCGCCAGCGAATCCGACGGGTCGAGAATCACCGCATCGTCCTTCGTCAAACCCGACGCGACCTCCACATACGCCCCGGCATCCTTGCCGATCTTCACCGGAACCAGCTGCACCCTTTCGCCCCGCACCACGCCGACCTGCAGACCCTGCGCCCGGAACAGCAGCGCATTCGAAGGAATCATCAGGCTCGCCGCATACTCCGGCACCTTAAAGTGAACGAAAGCATACGCTCCCGGCAGCAGCTCGGCCTTCGCATTGTCAACGTCCACCTCCACATTCAACGTCCGCGTCGCCGGGTCGATCGAATTCGCATTCCGCGCAATCGTGCCCTCAAACGTTCTGCCCGGATATTCGTCGAGCGTCAGCGTCGCCTTGGCTCCCACCTTGATCGCCGCCGCGTACGCCTCCGGAACCGAGACAAAGACACGCAGCTTGCCGATCGACGCCAGATGAAACAGCTCCTGCGTCGACGTATTCTGCCCCGCCGCAATCAAGCGCCCGATATCTGTATTCCTTGCGGTGACAATTCCGTCGAACGGCGCATAGACATTCTCGAACGACTTCAACTGCTCCAGCCTGCGCACGCCTGCCATCGAAGCATCCGCCGCCGCCTGCTTCGCCGCCGCATCGCTCATCGCAATGTCGGTCTCCTGCTTCGAAACCGAGTTCGACTTCAGCAGATTCTGATACCGCGCTGAAGTCGTCGTCGCCAGGTTCAGATTCGCCTGCGCGCTCTTCAGGTCCGCCTGGGCTACCTGCAGCTGCTGATCCACCTCCGGCGTCTCGATCACCGCCATCAGCTGCCCCTTGCGCACATGCGCCCCGATATCGAAGTACCAGCTCTTCAGATATCCGCTCGTGCGCGAATAGATCGGCGTATCGACGAACGCCTGCGTGTTGCCTGGCAGCGCGATCTCCGAAGACATCGTCGACGGCCGCGGATACACCACGTTCACCGAAGGAATCGCCGCAACCGCCGTCTCCTTCTCAAGCCTGTTCTCCGACCGGCTCCGCGCCGCGATCCCGAACACCACCACCAGAGCCACAATCACCGCTACCACCGCCAGGCCTATCCATGTGCCCCTCGTCAGCCCGGGCCTCCGCGACGCCGGCGGCACAGGCTCCACCGGGAATCGATCGGACGAACTCCCCTTCTCGGTCCTCGTATCCATCGCGCTCGCCATGCCAGCTCCTTCTTCCCTCATCGCTTCCGCATGAGGTCCTCTTGGTACCATCTGCATCTCTTGCTGTTGCACTTGCTTTTCCTGCCGTTGCTCCTGTCTTTCCTGCTGTTGCATTTGCCTTTCCTGCCGTTGCACTTGCCTTTCTTGTTGTCATCCCCCGAAGGGGATCTGCTGTGTATCGTGCCGCAACATCCATCATGCGATGCCCATTCTCAAGCTCCCGCCGTCATACGCCGTTCCGGTTCCGTCGTAGCAGCCGTCTGCGTCCCCCGCCCATGCAGCAGCGCAAACACCGCAGGAACGAAGATCAGCGTCGCCAGCGTCGCCAGCAGCAAACCGCCAATCACCGCGCGGCCCAGCGGAGCGTTCTGCTCTCCGCCCTCGCCCAACCCAAGCGCCATCGGCACCATGCCGATAATCATCGCCAGCGCCGTCATGCACACCGGCCGGAACCGCGTCGCCCCCGCCTCCACCGCCGACCGGATCGCATCGCCCGTCGCCTCCAGCCGCTCCTTCGCAAACGACACCACCAGAATACTGTTCGCCGTCGCCACGCCCATGCACATGATCGCGCCCATCAGCGCCGGCACGCTCAGCGTCGTGCGCGTCGTAAATAGGAACAACACAATCCCCGCCAGAGCCGCCGGCAGCGCCGTGATGATGATGAACGGATCGAGCCACGACTGAAAATTCACCACCACCAGCAGATACACCAGCACGATCGCAAACCCCAACCCCGCCATCAGCCCGAAATACGACGTATTCATCGTCTCGATCTGCCCGCGAATGTGGACGAACGTCCCCCGCGGCAGCGCACCCTTGTTCTCCGTGACAATTCTATCGATCTGCTTGCTCACCGCGCCCAGATCCGTGCCCTGCACCGAGCCATAGACATCGAGCACCCGCCGCAGATTGTAGTGATTCACCACCTGCATCTCGGTCCCACGTTCGATGCCTGCGACGTCTGCTAGAATCTCCGGCTGCTTCGCCGTCGGCGCCGAAAGCGGCACATTTTGCAGATCGTTCAGCGACTGAATGTCGTACTGCGGAGCCTCCGCCACCATGTTGTAGTTCACGCCGTTCTTGTAGTTCAGAAAAAACATCGGGGTGAGCTGCGAGCTGCCGCTCAATAAATTCTGCAGGCTGCTCCCTACATCGCGCAGCGAATATCCCCCCTGCGACGCCTTCGTCCGGTCCACATTCACCGTCAGCACCGGATAGTCGTCCGGCTGCTGAATGTGCAGGTCCACCAGCCCCGGAACCTGCCGCATCTCCTCGAGCACCTTGTCCGCGACCTTGCGGTTGCCTGCAATGTCCGCGCCTTCGAACTGCACATCGATCGGCGCCGGCAGCCCGAAGTTTAGAATCTGCGTCACAATGTCCGACGGCAGAAAATAAAAGATCGTGCCGGGAAAATCGCGCGGCAGAGTCTTCCGAAGATCCGCAACGTAATCTTCTGTGGCGTGATGCTCGCGCTTGAGCGACACCAGAATGTCCGCATCTCCAGGCCCGATCAAGCCCGAAGTAGAGTGCTGCAGATTCAGCGGGCTGTACGGCAGCCCAATATTATCGAGGATGTTATCCATCTCTCCCTGCGGAACCGTCTTGCGGATGTTCTGCTCCACCAGATCGCACAGCTTCGCCGTCTCTTCAATGCGCGTGCCGCTCTTGGCTCGCAGATGCAGAATGAACGATCCCGTATCGCTGCTGGGAAAAAAGTTCCTCCCCAGGAAAGGCGCCAGCAGGAACGTGCTCACGCACAGCAGCAGAAACACCGGAACGAAGATCTTGCGCGCCGACACCAGGTGTTCCAGCAGCCCTTCGTACGAACTCCGAACCTTTTCGAAAACACCTTCAAACTTCCGTTGAAGGATCGTGAACGGATTGCGCGAAGCCGCTTGCTCCTCGTGCTCATGCGCCTTCAGCAGATACATCGCCAGCGTCGGCACCAGGGTCCGGGACAGCAGATACGACGCCAGCATCGCAAACACCACCGCCTCGGCCAGCGGCACGAACAGATATCGCGACACCCCCGACAAAAAGAACATCGGCGTAAAGACGATGCAGATGCAAAGCGTCGACACCAGCGCCGGCACCGCGATCTGCTGCGCGCCATCCAGGATCGCCTGCCGCAGCTCCTTGCCCATCTCAAGGTTCCGATTCACATTCTCGATCTCGACCGTCGCATCGTCCACCAGGATGCCCACCGCCAGCGCCAGCCCCCCCAGCGTCATGATGTTGATCGTCTGCCCGATCAACCCCAGCACAATGATCGACGTCAGGATCGACAGCGGAATCGAGACCGCAATAATGATCGTGCTGCGCCAGCTCCCAAGGAACAAAAGAATCATCAGCCCCGTCAGCACCGCCGCAATCACTGCCTCGCGCACCACCCCTGAAATCGAAGCCCGCACAAAGATCGACTGGTCGCCGATCGGCGTCATCTTCAGCGCCGGCGGCACCGTCAAAGCAATCTGCGGCAGCAGCTTGCGAATCCCGCTCACCACGCTCAGCGTCGAAGCGTTGCCTGACTTCAGCACCGTAATCAACACCCCACGGCGTCCGTCCTGCCGCACAATGTTCGTCTGCGGAATGCTGCCGTCCGACACATTCGCCACATCGTGCAGATACACCGTCGTACCGTTCACCTGCCGCAGCGGCAGGTTGCTGATTCCCTCAAGCGTCAGCGGCGACGAGTTGATGTGAATGTCATACTCATCCTCGCCGATCTTCGCCGTTCCCCCCGGCAGCACCACGTTCTGCGACGCCATCGCCCCCAGCACGTCGTTCGGCGAAAGCCCATTGCCCTGCAGCAGCTTCGGGTCCAGATTCAACATGATCGACCGCTGCTTGCCGCCGTACACGTTCGGCACCACCGCGCCCGGTACGCTGATCAGCTGCGTCCGGATAAAGTTCAATCCCAGGTCGTTCAGCTGCTGCTCCGAAAGCCCCCGCCCCGAAAGCCCAAGCTGCAGAATTGGCACCGACGACGCGCTGAAGTTCACAATCTCCGGCGGCAGAATCCCCGGCGGCAGATTCTTCAGCATGAACTCCGACACCGCCGAAACCTGCGCGTTCGCCCGGTCCACGCTCGCTCCCGGCTGCAGGTACACCTTCACCACCACAATCCCCGAGATCGTCGTCGACTCGATATGCTGGACATTGTCCACCAGCACCGTCAGCGACTTCTCGAACGGCGTCGTCAGCCGGCCCTCCAGCTCCTCCGGGTTCAGCCCCGTATACTGCCACGCCATCGAGATCACCGGAATGTCGATGTTCGGAAAAATATCCGTCGGCGTATTCACAATCACCACCGGCGCGGCAATCAAGATCAGGATCGCCAGCACGATGAACGTGTACGGCCGGCTCAGCGCTATCTTGACAATCCACATCGGTCAACCTCTTCTGCCCAGGAGGGGGTGCTCTTTATAGAGTAAGACATTCGCCCGGAAACAGCGCGCCAGTCGGTCCCGCTTGACCCGCCGCCCTCCTGACATGTAGCGTCAAACTTCCTATGATCCGACCCTGTTTCCTTGTCATCGACCGTGAATTCCCAGGCAGCATCTCCACCCGCAAGCTCGTCATCGAAACCGCCAAGTTCAACGTCCTCAGCGTCTACAGCGGCCCGGAGGCCATCGAAACCCTCGAGCGGTTTCCCCGCCTGCACGGCGCCGTGCTCGATGGCGGTCTCCAGAAGATGACCTGCGACGAGGTCGCAGCCCGCCTCAAGCAGATGCAGCCCGACCTTCCCATCATCGTCATCGCGGCCCCGGGTTTCGAGGGCTGCCCCCACGCCGACTACATCCTCGAGTCCTTTGATCCCCGAAAGCTCCTCGAACTCCTCCGCACCCTGCGGCCCGAGGACGCCGCCGAGATCGAAGCCCGCAACGAGAAGCTCAGCCGCGAACATCTCAGCCCCGACGCATAGCCGCCGCTTGCCCTCTAAGAACCCGTCGAAAACTTCCTGAAACCGTCATTTCGACCGGAGCCGCGCGGCTTTATCGCGCGGCGGAGTGGAGAAATCCCCGCATTTCGTCTTTGCTGCCTCTCTATGTCGCCAGAAAGCTTCCACTGCTCCAGTTCATAAACAGGTTCTAAACACGCATCACGGCCGTCCTCCCGCCTACTGATCCGCCTCCACATCGATCGTGAACGGAACCTCATCGCCCAGAATCGGCGGCGCGTACTTCTGGCCGAAGTGGAAATCGCTCCGCTTCACCGTTCCCTTCGCCGAAAGCCCGATCACCATCTTGCCGCCCATCCCCTTCTGCGGAGCCGTCGGCCCGTCTACCTCGAGCGTCACGCTCTTGGTCACCCCGTTCAGCGTCAGATCCCCCACCACCTGCAGCTTGCCGCCCGTTCGGCTGACCGAAGTCGACTTGAACGCCATCGTGGGATACTTCGCTACATCGAAGAAGTGATCCGACTTCAAGTCGCCGTCCCGCTTCTCGTTGTTCGTCGACACCGTGCTCGTCGTCATCGTCGCCTGTACGCTCGACTTGCCCACATCCGTCGCGTCCCACACCACCGTGCCCGCGACGCCGCTGATCGATCCCCGCACCGTGCTCACGCCCATATGCCGAATCTCAAAGTTCACCTGGGAATGGTTGGTGTCGATCGCCCAATTTGTGGCTTGGGCAAACGCGCCGGCTCCGGTCAAAAGAAAAGGCAGCAGCGCAGAAAATACGGCGGTCCTCCAGCGACGATTCATAGAAAGCTCCTCATTCATTTGAGTGATTCAGGCCATAGGATGTACGTCGCTTTCGTCCGACGCAAAATATATCCCACCCCCGCCATTCCGTCCACAACCCTGAACCAAATCCACCCGCCATCGCCGTTCGTCTTTTGCCCTTGCCCTTGCATTTTGCCCTTGCTGTTGCACTTTGCCCTTATCGTTGCCCTTGCTTTTCTTGTTGTCATCCCCGAAGGGGATCTGCTGTTGTCCTTCCCCTGACCTTCGTCATCCCGCTGCCTATCTTCCCACCCACCCAGAGCCATCACCACCCCAGCGCAAGCTGCCCCAGCAGCACCGCATTCAGCGTCAATATCACCCCCACCGCACACCACCCCGCCAGCCGTGTCCGCCGCGCGCTCGCAAAGCTCTTCATCACCGACACCCGGCTGGTCAGAATCAGCAGCGGAACCAGCGCAAACGGCAGCGCAAAGCTCAGCACCACCTGCGACAGCACCAGAATCCTCAGCGGATCAAGCCCCGTCGCAATGATCGCCAGCGCCGGCAGAATCGTAATCAGACGCCTGAGGAAAATCGGAAACTTGATATCCAGAAATCCCTCGATAATGACCTGTCCGGCCATCACCCCCACCGTCGACGACGACAGTCCCGAACACAGCAGCGCCACCGCGAACATCATCGCGGCAACAGGCCCAAGCAGCGGCCCCAGCGTGCGGTATGCCTGTTCGATATCCGGCGCGTGCCCGGCACCAACGAAAGCCACCGCCGCCATGACGATCATCGCCGAGTTGATCAGCCACGCTCCATTCATCGCGACGAACACATCGATCAGCTCAAACCGCAGATACTTCCTCCGCCGCGAAGATCCATCCACCACCGGCTCCTTGATCAGCTCCGCCCGCCGGGGCTGCACCAGCGCGGAATGCAGATACACCACATGCGGCATCACCGTCGCGCCCAGCATCCCCACCGCCGCATATAGGCTCCCATGCATGTCCTTCGGATCAAGCGTCGGGATCAGCGTATGAAACGCCGCCAGCTTCCAGTCCGGATGCACCAGGAACACCTCGAACCCGTAACACAGCCCGATCACGCCGACAAACGCCATGATCCCGCGTTCGAGCCACTGATATCCCGCCAGGTCCAGCGCCAGAATCGCGAACACCAGCACCGCCGACACCAGCGCCGCTGCAAACAGCGTCTCAGTCCGCGTCCAGCCGCGCCCCAGCAGCGCCGAACCGAACAGCAGGTACAGCCCCAGCGCCGCGCCGAGAAACTCTGCCAGGTCGGTCGCAATCGCCGCCACCTCCGCCGCCACCCAAAGCGAGACCGTAGCCCGCCGCGAAAAATGCGCCCTGCAGTTCTCCGGCAGCGTCAGCCCCGTTACAATCCCCAGCTTTGCCGAAAGGTACTGGATCAGGATCGCCATCGCGTTCGACCACAGCAACACCCACAGCAGGCGATATCCGTACTGGCTCCCGCCCAGAATGTTCGTCGCAAAGTTGCCCGGATCGATGTACGCCACCGAAGCCACGAACGCCGGCCCGAAGTAGGTCCACATCTGGTTGCGCAGAAATCCCGATCGAAGGGTTGGCTTCTCTGCGCTAAGTAAACTATTAGCCATACCTAAATATCGCTTTAATGTTAAGCTAAGTCAAGCGATAGCCATGCCCAAGCTTCTTGCCAGTCCTCAACGTTCCAGCGGCCTCAAGGGGGGACCTCACGTCGCGGTCAGCGAGGCTGTCGACGACTACCTCAAGGCCATCTTCCAGCTCAGCGGCCGCCTGGAGCGCCAGGTCTCCAGCACCGAGATCGCCGGCTACCTCAACATCACCGCCGCGTCGGTCACCAACATGCTTCAGAAGCTCGCCGCGCAACAACCTTCGCTTGTAATCTATGAGAAGCACTACGGCGTCAAGCTCTCCAAGCCGGGCCGCAAGCGCGCCCTCGAAATCATCCGCCATCACCGCCTCATCGAGACCTTCCTCCACCAGGTCCTCGACTACCCCTGGGACGAGGTCCACCAGGAAGCCGAGCGCCTCGAGCACTTCATCTCCGAGCGCTTCGAAGAGCGCATTGCCGCCAAGCTCGGCAACCCGGAATTCGATCCCCACGGTCACGCCATCCCCGCCCTCGACGGCTCGCTCCCTACCCATGCCGTACAGGAGCCCCGGTCCCTCGCCCAACTCCGCCCCGGCCAATTCGCCCGCGTCTCCAGCGTCTCCGATGACGACCCGGCCATGCTCCGCTACCTCGCCGAGCAGGGCATCCGCCCCGGCGTCCGGCTCACCCTCAACGAACAACTTCCCTTCCAGGGCGCCTACCGCATCCGCATCGGAAACTCCCCCAAACCCACCCTCCTAAGCCAATCCCTAGCCCAGGCCATCTCCATCACCGCCAAATAGCCGCCCCCTCGCGTCTCAGCTCATCATCCCCGCAGAAGATCTGCCGTCGCCCTTGCCTTTGCGCTTGCCATTGCCCTTGCAGTTGCCGTTGCCGTTGCTTTTCTTGTTGTCATCCCCGCAGGGGATCTGCTGTTGCTATTTCCCCTTCGCCACAAACCTGTCAAGGGGTAAAAACCACCCGCATCCTGTCAGCCCACCCTAAAATTCACAGAATGAGATACTTATCCGCCGAGAAAAAACTTCCCCCCAACTGTCCATTCGGGTATGCCCAGCTTGTAAAATTAAATTAGAGGGAAAGAGACAGCGATCGACGGCACGGAGCCTCACCATAGTTTCGCGTAAGTCCCCTAGAATCTATATTTCGACCGCTAACTCCCCTGGAATGAATATTTTGCAAACTTATGTCTGCGTAAGTCATGCATTTTGAATATTTTGCGCAAAAGGGGGCGAGGGGGGTATCCCCAGAGGCAAACCCAGAGGAGCGGCTAAGCATGAAGGTTCTGGTCATCGGCGGCGGCGGCCGCGAGCACGCCATCGTTTGGGCTCTCCATCGTTCCCCGCAGGTCACCGAAATCCTCTGCGCCCCCGGCAACGCCGGCATCGCTCAACTCGCCCGCTGCATCCCCCTCGACCCCGGCAGCCTTCACCAACTCCTCAACCTCGTCGCCATCGAGCAGCCCGGCCTCACCGTCATCGGCCCCGAGCTTCCTCTCTCCCTCGGTCTCGCCGACGAGCTCATCAAACGCGGTCACCGCGTCTTCGGCCCCACCCGGGCCGCCGCCCGGCTCGAGACCAGCAAAGCCTTCGCCAAAGAATTCATGCGGCGCCACGCCATCCCTACCCCCGAGTACGCCCTCTGCACCACTCTCGACGAGGTCCGCGAAGAGCTCCGCGGCTTCTCCGTCCCCATCGTCATCAAAGCCTCCGGCCTCGCCGCCGGCAAAGGCGTCGTCCTCTGCGAAACCCATCTCCAGGCCGAAGAGACCGCCGCGCAGATGTTCTCCGGCGCGCTCCTCGACACACCCGAAACGGAGGTGGTCCTCGAAGAGTTCCTCACCGGCGAAGAGCTCTCCTTCTTCGCACTGTGCGACGGCGCCCACGCCATCGAGATCGCCTCCGCCCAGGACCATAAGCGCATCGGCGAAGGCGACACCGGTCCCAATACTGGGGGAATGGGGGCCTACTCCACCGACGGTCTCACCACCCCTGCCATGCGCAGTTGGCTCCTCCGCAACGTAGCGCAGAGGGTAGTCGACGGCATGGCCTCTGAAGGCGAACCGTTCCAGGGCATCCTCTTCTGCGGCATCATGATGACCCCTCGCGGCCCCATGGTTCTCGAGTTCAACACCCGCTTCGGCGACCCCGAGACCGAGGCCATCGTTCTCCGCCTCGAAACCGACATCCTCGATCTCTTCCACGCCGCTGTCGACGGCAACGCCAACCGGCTCACCATCCGCATGCGTCCCGGAGCTGCCGTCTCCATCGTCGCCGCCAGCGCGGGTTACCCGGGCAAATACGCCTCAGGGCTTCCCATTCTTGGGCTGCCGCCGGAACCGCTGCCAGGCGAGGCCCACGAGGACCTCGTCGTCTTCCACTGCGGAACCGCTGCAAAGGCCGGCGCGCCGGAAATCGGGCCTACGCTCGGCGAACTTGTCACCGCCGGAGGCCGCGTCCTCGCCGTTGCCGCCTATGCGCCCGAGCTCCGCGTCGCCCTCGCCAAAGCCTACGCCGCACTCGACAGAATTCACTTCGAAGGCATGCAGTTCCGCCGCGACATCGCCCACCGCGCCCTGGCTCAGGAGGTCCCATAGGCTACGCCTTCCCATGTCGGAAAGAGAAATCTACACGCCGAGCATCGCGAGGCCCGATGCAGCTTATCCTGCCCAGACCGGTACACACACCACGAAGTGGTCGCCCCGCGCGGAGCGGGCCCGTCCGGCAGGACATTGGGTCTAAACCGCAGCCACCGCCGGCAGAATCTCCGACACATCCACCCACTGCGTCGGATAGTTCCCCGTGTAGCACGCCGTGCAAAATCCAATCGGCTCCGCGTCGCCGGTCGAACAGCTATGCAGCAGTCCTTCAAGCGAAAGATACGCCAGCGAATCCGCCTCGATGAAGTCGCATATCTCCGCAACCGTCTTGTTCGCTGCGATCAGGTCCCGCTTGGACGGCGTATCGACACCATAGAAACAAGGAGAGATCGTCGGCGGACATGAGATCCGCAGATGCACCTCGGTCGCCCCCGCCGCCCGCACCATGCGTACAATCTTGCGCGAAGTCGTCCCGCGAATGATCGAGTCATCAATCAAAATTACCCGCTTGCCTTCAAGCAGCGACCGCACCGGATTCAGCTTCATCCGCACGCCGAAGTCGCGCACCCTCTGCTCCGGCTGTATGAACGTCCGCCCCACATAGTGGTTGCGGATCAGCCCCAGGTTGAATGGAATGCCCGACTCCGTCGCATATCCGATCGCCGCCGTTACCCCGGAGTCCGGCACCGGCACAATCAGATCCGCCGGTACGCTCGACTCCCGCGCCAGCGTCTTGCCCATCTCCTCGCGACTGGTCTGCACCCAGCGCCCGAAGATCTTCGAGTCCGGCCGCGCAAAATAAACATGCTCGAACACGCAGCTCGCCTGCTTGGTCGTCGTGTCGAAGTAGCGGCTTGTCACCCCATCTTCGGACACCATCACCAACTCACCCGGCTTCACATCGCGCTCATACTTGGCGTGAAGCAGGTCGAACGCGCAGGTCTCGCTCGCAAACACGAACGTATCCGGAGCGCCATCCTTGCCCTCGATCCGCCCCATCGCGAGCGGCCGGAAGCCATGCGGATCGCGCGCTGCAAAGATGCGGTTCCGCGTCATCATCACGATCGAAAACGCGCCATCCACCTGCTCCAGCGCATCCGCGATGCAGTCGATCAGCGTATTCTTCGTGCAATGCGCGATCAACTGGATGATGATCTCGGAGTCCGACGTCGTCTGGAAGATTGCACCATCGCGCTCCAGCCGCTCCCGCGCCGTACCCAGGTTGATCAGGTTCCCGTTATGCGCGATCGCAATCAGCCCCTTCGTAGACTCCACCGAAATCGGCTGCGCATTCAGCAGCGCCGAATCGCCCGTCGTCGAGTAGCGCGTATGCCCGATCGCCATATACCCAGGCAGCTTCGTCAACACGTCGTCGGTAAAGATCTCCGACACGAGCCCCATGCCCTTGATGTCGTTCACTTGCGACCCATCCGCGCTCGCGATGCCCGCTGACTCCTGCCCGCGATGCTGCAGCGAATACAACCCCCAATACGTCATCCGCGCGGCATCCGGATGGCCATACACCGCCATCACCCCGCACTCCTCCCGCAGCTTATCGAAAGGAGTTTCATCATCGTCATCGACTTCACAGGCTGCAGGCACGTCCCCTAGTGACAACTGAACAAAGTCCGGCTCGATCCTCTCGCGAAACTCCTGAGAAATATCGTTGAGATCGACGACATCGACTTCGATCGGCAAGTCCGACTCATCGAAGGCATCCTTGAGATCGATTCGCACTCCAGAGTCCAGTCGACGCGATCCACCAATGGCAAGGTCCAGATCGGAGCGCCTCCGCGCCCTGCCGAAGGTACGCGAGCCAAACGCCCAGACAGGGCGGTCCGGCACGTAGCTTGAGAGCAAACGCCGGATGATCCCGAACTCCTCATCCGTCAGTCCCAGCTGAGTTGACTCCAAATTTCGCGCGCTACTCGCCATCGCCCATCCGCCTCTTCAAGTTCTCCAACAGAAAATGAGCTTCGCCAGCAAACTCCCTTGCCGTCGCAACCACCTGCATAGCCCGCTGCTCGTCATACGTATGAGCAATCGCGTTTCGTGCTTCACGGAAACTCCCGAATACCGGCCAGCCGGTGCGCAGCAGTCCAAGGTCGTCCGCTCTGCGAATCATTGTCTGGAAGCTGAGTTGAGGCACTTCAGCGGACTTCAAAGATTCCAACTCCAGATATCGCTTGATCGCCTGAATGACCAGCTCGTAGGTAAGCAGAAAATGCACAATTACGGAATCGCGTTGGGCGCGCCTCTGCGGTTCCGCAGTGTACTCGGCCAGCGAAGTCTCGAACTGGCTCAGCGCACGCTCCAGAAAGGACAGATCAAGGCGCGTGGTGTTCCTCATGCCGTAACCACCTCACCGGCCACCTGCTTCTCCAGCGCTACCGCCCATGCCGCCTTCAGGCTCTTCACCGGCTCGTCGATCACTGCTTTTTCGTTCAGCACAATCGTCACGTTCCCCGACGCAGTCACTTCCCCCAGCGGCGCCACAAAAACTCCAGCGAAGTTCCGAAGTACCGTACGAATCTCTTCCACCTTCGCAACATCGGCGGAAGCAATCACCGAAGATCCAATCTCGCTGAACAATCGCTCCGTCGTGACAAACGCATCATCCGACTCCAGCCGCATTGAAACCCGCACTCCCACATCGCGCGGAAAGCACGCCTTCGCAAACGCCACCGCGCATCCACCGTCCGATAAATCTCTTGCCGAGGTCAGCAGTCCCTTCGCTGCAAGTGCCGCTAGCGCCTTATGGAGTTCGGCCTCCTCCGTCAAGTCGAGCACAGAAGGGGTGCCCCACAAGGTGCCCAGCACGCTCTTGGCAAAGTCCGTCGCCCCCATATCTTGCTTCGCATTGCGCCCGCCGCCGCGGAACGCCGAGAGGAACAACACCACATCTCCAGCCTTCTGAAAACTCGCCGGCACAGCCTTCGTCACATCCTCCAGAATCCCCACAATCCCAATTACCGGAGTCGGATAAATCCCCACTCCCTTGGTCTCGTTGTACAAAGAAACATTCCCACCCGTAACCGGAGTCCCCAGCGCCTTACAAGCCTCCGCAATCCCATCGATCGCGCTCGAAAGCTGCGCCATGATCTCCGGCTTCTCCGGATTACCGAAGTTCAGGCAGTTCGTAGCCGCCACCGGCGTAGCCCCAGTACAAGCCACCTTCCGCGCCGCCTCCGCGACTGCATGCATCGCGCCCAGCTTCGGATCAAGATACGTCCAACGTCCATTTCCCGCCAGCGCCATCGCCAAGCCCCTTTGAGGCTTAGGGGAGAGGGGTGAGGGGAGAGGGAAGAGCGAAACCGCAGAGGTGTTGCCTTCTACCCCCTCCACCCTCTCCCCTCCCCCCTGCTTGATTCGTATTACCCCGGCCTCACCACCCGGCCCCTGCACCGTATTGGTCTGCACCATCGAGTCGTACTGCTCGAACACCCACCGCTTGTCGCATATGTTCGCGCTCCCCAGCAGCTTCTTTAGATCCGCCGTATAGTCCCGCGGCTTCTTCAACTCTTCCAGCACCCAAGCCAGCGGATCGAGCGGCACCGGAGCCTTCCACACCCCCACCGGCCGGTGGTACAGCGGAGCGTCATCGGTCAACGCCCGGTTCGGAATATCGGCCACCAGCATCCCGTGCTGCGTGATCACCATATTCGGCTTCTCGGTCACCTCGCCGACGATCGAAGCATCGAGCCCCCACTTCGAAAACACATCCAGCACCTCGACTGCGCGTTCTTTATCGGCCACCAGCAGCATGCGCTCCTGCGACTCCGATAGCATGATCTCGTAGCTCGTCATGCCCGTCTCGCGCTGTGGCACACGGTCGAGCTCCACCGTCAGCCCAAGATCGCCCCGTGCTCCCATCTCGCACGTCGAGCAGGTCAGCCCCGCCGCGCCCATATCCTGAATCCCGAGCACCGCCCCCGTCGCCATCGCCTCAAGACAAGCCTCCAGCAGCAGCTTTTCGAGGAAAGGATCGCCCATCTGCACATTCGGCCGCTTCTGCTCGGACCCTTCGGTGAACTCCTCGCTCGCCATGGTTGCGCCGTGGATGCCATCCCGTCCCGTCTTCGCGCCGACATAGATCACCGGGTTCCCCACGCCGGTAGCCTTCGCATAAAAAATCTCATCCCGCCGCACCAGCCCCAGCGCAAACGCATTCAGCAGCGGGTTGCCCGAATAACACTCCTCAAATCGCGTCTCCCCTCCCAGATTCGGCACTCCAAAGCAGTTCCCATACCCAGCCACCCCATGCACCACACCCGTCATCGTCTGCCGGTTCCGCGCATAGTCAATATCGTCTTTGCCCTTGCTCTCTAACCCCTCTCCCCTCTCCCCTCTCCCCTGTTCCAACGGTCCAAACCGCAGCGAATCCATCACCGCCAGCGGTCGCGCGTTCATCGTGAAGATGTCCCGCAGAATCCCACCCACGCCCGTAGCCGCGCCCTGATATGGCTCAATGTAGCTCGGATGATTGTGACTCTCGATCTTGAACGCACAGGCCCAGCCATCGCCCACATCGATGATGCCGGCATTCTCCCCCGGCCCCTGCACTACGCTGCCCGGTCCGGTCTTTCGTTCACCCCGCGTCGGCAATCGCTTCAAATGCACCCGAGAGCTTTTGTACGAACAATGCTCTGACCACATCACCGAAAAAATCCCCAACTCTGTCAAGGACGGCACACGTCCCAGTGCTGCTTCGATCCGCGTATATTCCTCTGCGGTGATGCTGTGCTGCCTGAGCAGCGCCGAAGTGATGGAAGCTGGGGAGGGAACAACCGTGGCTTGCGCAACGTGCAGATTTGACATGGCTGGCTACCTAAGATTGTCGCATGTTCGACATCCTGCGGCGAACCTTATAGCCCCGTCCTCTTCATCCTTCCGGTGCGCCATTCCGACATTCTGACTGGACCGTCGTTCTTGGTTGCCGTTCCGCTTTTTCAGTTGTCATTCCGCAGCGAAGCGGAGGAATCTGCGGTTCGCTGCTCCGCAACCGGGTCGTGATTTCTGCCTGCAAGTCAAGGAGCCACCATTTCGCAACTTGAATCCAACCTTCAAGTCCCCGTGCTTCCGAACCCTTTAACTCCCCGCGGTGCCTCCACCAACTCCGTGACCTCTTCGAACCGCGCTTCTATCCGTCGCACAATCCTTAGCTGCGCAACTCTGTCCCCGGCCACGATCTCCACCGCCATCCCGCTCAGGTTGATCATCACCACTTTGATCTCCCCGCGATATCCCGAATCGATTACCCCCGCCAGCGTCGTCACCCCGCGCGCCGCCAGCCCCGACCGGTCCTCCACCAGCGCGCCATGCGTCCGAGGAAACTCCAGCGCAATCCCGGTACTCACCGTCGCAGTCGCCCCCGCCTCCAGCCGCACACCCTCAGCCGCGTATAGATCCGCCGCCAAGTCTCCAAACTCCCCGGCGTGGGCGTATCGCGGCACCTGCGCCCTTGGATGCAGCTTCAGCACCCCAATCCGAACACTTTCCTGCACCTCGATCTCCAAATTTTCGTCACGCCTTGCAACGCTCATCTCGTCTCTCGTTTAGCCTCTTCTATTCTTACCCCCCGGTCGACTTTCATCTCGCCCTCCCCCGCATAAATGAGCCGCCCGCGACATCCCCCGTTTGGGGGAGAACCTCGCTCTTCCAAATCAAACACTTCCGTCGTCTTTCAGGGTTGAATAGAAACATGCCAACCGCACAAACAGCAGTGACCATATCCGAGGAGGGGTTGAACGTGGTGCTGGACAACAGTGTTATGGAGCAGTCGACCCTATCCGCCCGGCGACCCTCGGGCATGCGCCTCCAGCAGCTCATCGAAAGCAGTCTGGACTACTCTCCGCAATACCTTACCTGTTCCCAGTTCGCCACCCTCCAAGCCATCTCCAGACTGCTCGCCCGTCCCGCCTCCGGCCATCTCGCCGCCCATCTGAACTCGATCTTCGCCAACTCTGCCGCAATCCCCAGCTCCGTTGCTCCGTCGGGGGGCGCCTCCGACCTGCCGCTCGGCCTGGACGAGCTCGAAATGATCTCCCGCACCCGCGCGGGCTATGCCTTCATCGACCTGCCCCCTGAGCTCCAAGAAGCCGTCCTCAGCCTCATCGCCTCCCGCGACCTCACCACCCGAAGGCTAGATCTCGCTCTCTGGCTAGAACACCTCCTGCTCCACTCCGTCAAAAACGGAGACTGAGCTGATCCCCTTTGTTGAGACTATGCGAAGCTCTGCATGCCGTTGATTCGGCCGGGGCTAACGTAAGTCAAGCACCTGGCGCAGTGCGGCTGCGGCGAGGCTCGCAAACTGGCACTCCTCCAGCGTCCAGGCAAACACCCGGAGGTTGAACGCACCTACCACTGCCAGATAGAGGAACGCCTCGGCCAGCCGAATAGATACATGTCGTACAAACGATTCAGAGATGGTCAAGTCCGCGCGTTCGGCCAGGTTCCGCCAGAAGTGTAGATCGTAGCCGGAGTCCGTGCTCGCCACGAAGCTGCGCTTGCGCAGGCATAGCGGGTCGTCCCGGCCATCAGACCGGAATCGCCCGAATCTTCCTTGTGCCATCCCGTCGGCTATAGTGTTAGCCGGGCCTGCCGCGAGGTGGGGCTAGGGCGATTGGTGAGGTAAAGGCATATTCCTACTCTGACAAAGAAGTCGAAGGGTGAAACGGGTGCTGCAGGAACATCGTTTGCTGAGGGCGCCGCGAAGACCGTGCTGAAGGTGGATGAGCGGTTCGACTGGCAGCGGGTGTTGAAGACGTTTTTGCTGTCGCGGGCGCTGGACGACCTGGAAGAGACGAAGCTGCTGCCGGAGAAGAAGATTCTGCTGCAGTTCTCGGCGCGCGGGCATGAACTGGCGCAGATTCTGCTGGGAACGCTGCTGACGGAAAAGCATGATGCGGCGAGCGGCTACTACCGGTCGCGGCCGCTGCTGCTTACTTTGGGGCTCACCGTCAAAGAAGCGCTGCAGAGCGGAATGGGCAAGAGCGGAGGGCTGAGCGACGGACGCGATGTGGGCGTGACGTACAACCTGCCGAGCACCGGGGGGGCGACGCTGCTGCCGATGGCGGGAGGCGTGGGGACGCAGTACACGACCACGGCGGGCTGGGCGCATGCGATTCGGTACTACACGGAGACGTTGAAAGATCGCAGCTACGAGCGGGCGATGGCGGTTGTGCTGGGCGGGGACGGGTCGGTGGCCTCGAATGGATTCTGGGCGGCGCTGAATATCGCCGCCACACGCAGGCTGCCGATGTTGTTTTTTATCGAGGACAACGGATATGGATTGTCGGTCCCATCGACGGTGCAGACTCCCGGCGGCAATATCGCGAAGAATCTTGCTTCGTTCGGCGGCCTGAAGATTGTCGAGGCGGATACGCGCCGGGTGGGCGAGACGGCGGCGGCGATCTACGACGCGGTTGCGGAGGTTCGTGCTGGGCACGGGCCGTTGCTGATCCGGCTGGTAATGCCGAGGCTCAGCGGCCACTCCGGGCAGGACACGCAGGCGTACAAGAGCGCGGAGTTTTTGGCCAACGAGCGGCTACAGGATCCGTTAATTCCTCTGCGAACGTATCTGGTGCCGGCCGCGATGTCGGAAGAAGAGTGGGCGGCGCTCGGGCAGGAGGCGGCCGCAGCCGTCGAGCAGGCGCTGGCGGAGGCGTTGGCGTGCGCAGAGCCGGAGGCGACCACGGCCGGCGTGACCCGTTATCTTTTTGCGGAGGACGAGCCTCGGGTGGAAGCGACGGTGGCTGCTCCGCCCGAGCCGGCGCGATCGAATATGTTGACCGCCATTCGGCGGACTTTGGAGCACGAGTTGAAGGTGAATCCGAAGGTGCTGGTCTTCGGCGAGGACGTGGGTTTGAAGGGCGGGGTGCACGCCGCGACGATGGGACTGCAGGCGGCCTTCGGGACGGAGCGGGTGTTCGATACGAGCCTGTCGGAAGAGGGAATCATCGGGAATGCGGTGGGGATGGCGCAGGCTGGACTGCGGCCTGTGACGGAGATTCAGTTTCGCAAGTATGCCGATCCGGGGACGGAGCAGATGAACGATTGCGGCTCGATGCGCTGGCGGACGGCGAACCATTTCAGCGCGCCGATTGTGGTGCGCATGCCCGGGGGCTTCGGGCAGCGGTGCGGCGACCCCTGGCACAGCGTCTCGAGCGAGGTGACGTTTGCGCATGCGATCGGCTGGCAGGTGATCTATCCGTCGAATGCGGAGGACGCGACGGGGCTGCTGAGGACGGCGATGCGGAGTCAGAATCCAAGTATCTTTTTCGAGCATCGCGCGCAGCTGGATTCGTCGTGGGCGCGCCGGCCGTATCCGGGAGATGATTTTGTGCTGCCGCTTGGCGTGGCCAAGACGGTGCAGGAAGGTACGAACCTGACAGTGGTGACGTGGGGCGCGATGGTGGAGCGGTGCCTGCTGGCCGCGGCGGAGGCGGAGGCTTCGGTCGAGGTGATCGATCTGCGGACGATTGTGCCGTGGGATCGCAACGCGGTGATTGATTCGGTAGGGCGCACGCGGCGCTGCATTGTGGTGCATGAAGACACGATGACGGCAGGATTTGGGGCCGAGATTGCGGCGGTGGTGGCGCGCGAGGCGTTTCTGAAGCTGGATGCGCCGGTGGAGCGGGTGGCGGTTCCGGATGTTCCGATGCCGTATAACGTGTCGCTGATGGATGCGGTGCTGCCGAGCGTTGCGTCGATTGCGGCTGCGATGCAGGCTACGCTTGCGTTCTAAAGAATTGAGGATGGCCGCTTTGTCGATGACCGAGACGCTGGTAGACATTCGCATGCCGGAGGAGACCAATGAGGGAACGGAAGCCTCGTTGGGCAGATGGATGAAGCAGCCGGGCGAGGCTGTGTCGGAGCACGAGCCGCTGGTCGAGATCAGTACGGACAAGGTGACGCTGGAGATTCCGGCGCCGGCGAGCGGCGTGTTGGCCGACATGCTGAAGGCTGCAGGGGACGCGGTTTTGCCGGGCGATGTGCTGGGACGGATCAGCACGGGAGCAGAGTCTGCTGGTGCCGGCAACGTTGCGCGAGAGACGGTTGCGGTGGCAGTGAAGAGTTCCGCCGCGTCTTCCGCTGCGGTGCCCGAGGAGGGACTCTCGCCGGCCGTTCGCAGGCTGCTGGCGGAGCATGGTCTGGAGGCCCGAGCGATACCGAAGCGAGGGCGAGGCGGCCGGCTTACGCCTGAGGATGTTGCTGCTTACCTTGCAGAGGGTCATGCGGAAGAAGAGCCGACTATGCGGTCTTCGAGCCGGGAGAGCTCGCTGACCGGGCGGAAGGTGCCGCATACGCCGATGCGTAAGAGCATTGCGACGCATATGGCGCGCAGTGTGCAGACCGCTCCGCATGTGACCGCGGTGTTTGAGGCCGACCTGTCGTGGGTGATGGCCGATCGGACGTCACGCAAGCAAGCGGGCGAAGGAAGCGAGGTGCCGAGCGTTACAGCCTACCTGATCCGCGCGGCGGTACGGACGATTCAGTTATTTCCTGAGGTAAACAGCAGATGGCATGACAGCTATCTCGAGGTCTTCGACCGGGTGAACTTTGGCGTGGGGACCGCGATTGATGCGGGCGGGCTGGTGGTGCCGGTGATCCGCGATGCTCAGGCGATGGACCTGATGGAGCTTGCAGGCGCGCTGCGCGCGATGACCGAGAAGGCTCGCAGCGGCAAGCTGACGCAGGCCGATATGCAGGATGGCACGTTTACGCTGTCGAACCATGGTGTGAGCGGGAGCCTGCTGGCAGCGCCGATCATTCTGCCGCATGGACAGGCGGCGATTCTGGGCGCGGGCAAGATGCAAAAGCGGGTGATCGTCTGCGAAACCGGGGGGCGCGAGTTGTTTCGCGTGCGGCCGATGATGTATGTAACGCTGACAGTGGACCATCGCGTTCTTGATGGGCAGCAGACGAATAGATTTATGACGGCCTTTGTGGCTGCTCTCGAAGGGCCGGAGTAACTTGCGCGGCGGCGCCGCTGCGCTGCTGAGAAGAACTTCGCTAAGACGTGAGGTAGCCAAACCGACGCGCAAAGATCTCGTTGGGCTTGCGTGCAACGCCGGCGGTCGGCTCGATAAGCCCGGCGAGATAGGTTTGGGAATCCCGGCAGGTGAGGCCATAGATGTCGCGGCAGAGGTGGTACGCGAGATGTCCTGGCCAATCTTCGGGCAGTAAGGCGGCCGGTAGTCTGGGGTCGTGCAGGACGATGCGCCGGAAAGAGTGGATGAGCAGGGTCTGGATGGTGAAGGCGGTCTGGGGATCGATCTCGGGTTCGGTGCGCGTTTTGCGTTGTTTTCGAAGAGCCTCCAACGCGGGGTGGAATCGTTTGAGGAACTGGCGGTAGCGAGTTGCTACCGATTCCAGGTTCCAGCACGCGGCTGCCAGTTTCGTTGCCGGACGGGAGGAGATGGAGCTCAGGTCCCGGGCCTCGAAGACCAGGACATTCTTTGCGAGCTTGAGACGGTCGAAGATCTCTCGGAGGGCGGGAAGGTCCGGCGAAGGATGCAGAAAAGCTCCGGGAGCGAGCAGGCCGAAGCCCGCCCAGTCGAGTTCGCGGCGCAGCTGGGCTCGGGCCGCCGCGAGATTTCCTGTTTTGTTGAGAAAGACCAGGGTCCACTTGCCGTCCCAGCGTTCGGCGGCCGGGTCGTAGATGCGGTGATAGGCGTGCTCGACTCGCTGCAGACCGGATGAGGTAAGCGCGTAGCGGCTTTTTCTGCCTTCGCGCTGCGACTGGAGCCAGCCCTCTTCGGCGAGGCGGAAGGCACTAGTGCGGACGAGCCGCTCATTGACGTGGAATGGGGCGAGCAGCGCGATGAGTTCGCTGAGCCAGATGCCGCGTGCGCAGGGCAGGATGGAGTCGCCGAAGATGGTGACGATGAGGCTCTTTGAGCGTGGCGGATCCTGCTTCAAGGTTTGCTTGATCCATTTCTCCACGGGGCTCGGTTTGGCGGCCATGCGCCTCGCTTTCGGGAGTGCGGGAGTGTTTCGCTGCAGCGGCGGATCGACGTTCCGGGTTGAACATAACACAGGATTTAGAATTGATACGAAATTCACGTTGACAATCGTATATGTGTATCGATATACCGGTGGGTGTCTATGGGAGCGTTTCGTCCTGTGGCCGGGAGCCAGCGATGTATGCACAGCTTGTAGAGACCGGCGCGAAGAAGGTTCGTTCGCTTGACGAGCTTGGTCCGGAGGAGCGAGCATTCCAGTCGCGGATCGATGCAGGGGTGAAGATCGAGGCGAAGGACTGGATGCCGGAGGGATATCGCCGGACGCTGGTGCGGCAGATCAGCCAGCATGCGCACTCGGAGATTGTGGGACAGCTTCCCGAGGGGAACTGGATCACGCGGGCGCCGAGTTTGAAGCGCAAGGCGATCCTGCTGGCGAAGGTGCAGGATGAGGCGGGACATGGGCTGTATCTGTACAGCGCGGCGGAGACGTTGGGGACCTCGCGCGAACAGATGATCGACGACCTGCATGCGGGCAAGGCAAAGTATTCAAGCATCTTCAACTATCCGACGCTGAGCTGGGCGGATATGGGGACGATCGGCTGGCTGGTCGATGGCGCTGCGATCATCAACCAGATTCCGTTGTGCCGGTGCTCGTACGGGCCGTATGCACGGGCGATGGTGCGCGTCTGCAAGGAAGAGTCGTTTCATCAGCGGCAGGGCTACGACATCATGCTGACGCTGACCTCGGGGACGGCGGAGCAGAAGGCGATGGCGCAGGACGCGCTCGACCGCTGGTGGTGGCCTTCGCTGATGATGTTCGGTCCGAGCGATGCGGAGTCGGTGAACAGCGCGCAGTCGGCGCAGTGGGGCATCAAGCTGTTTTCGAACGATGAGCTACGGCAGAAGATGGTGGATCAGATCGTTCCGCAGGCGGAGTATCTTGGGCTGCGTGTGCCTGATCCGGAGCTGAAATGGAACGAGGAGCGCGGGCATTATGACTTCGGCGCGATCGATTGGGATGAGTTTTATAACGTCGTGAAGGGCCATGGGCCGTGCAACAAGGAGCGGCTGCGGACGCGGGTGACGGCGCATGAGGATGGGCAGTGGTTCCGCGAAGCGCTCGTGGCGCATGCGGAGAAGCGGGCCCGGCGGAGTGGCGCTGAGGCTGCTTGATTGCCGAGGCGACGCGGAGATGGAGGGAGGCATAGATGAAGAGCGATTTTCCGCTGTGGGAGGTGTTTATTCGCAGTCAGCATGGCCTGGCGCACAAGCATGTGGGGAGCTTGCATGCGTCGGACGCGGAGATGGCGATCAACAACGCTCGCGATGTGTATACGCGGCGCAATGAAGGCGTAAGTATTTGGGTGGTGCCTTCCAACAGTATTGTGGCGAGCAACCCGGCGGAGCGGGAGCCATTGTTTGAGCCGGCAAACAGCAAGGTGTACCGGCATCCGACGTTTTTCCCGATGCCCGAAGAAGTAAAGCATATTTAGCTGGCAGGTTTTAAGAAGATGACACAGGCTATCCAAGACCGATTGCCGGCCACGAAGTTCGCGTACCTGGCGCGGCTGGGCGATAGCACGCTGATTTTGAGTCAGCGCATGTCGGAGTGGTGCGGCAAGGGGCCGGCGCTTGAGGAGGACATGGCGCTGGCGAATACGGCGCTCGATCTGCTGGGGCAGGCGAGGCTGTGGCTGAGCTACGCGGGGGTAGCGGAGGGTGCGAGACGGGACGAAGACGCGCTGGCGTATCTGCGCGGCGAGCGGGAGTTTCGTAATTTTCTGCTGGTGGAACTGCCGAACGGCAACTACGCCGAGACGATGATGCGCGAGTTTTTCTTTGATGCATGGCACAGCCTGGCGCTGGCGCGGCTGGCGCGTTCGAGCGATCCGAGGATCGCCGAGATTGCGGTGAAGGCGCAGAAGGAGGTTGCGTATCATCTGCGACGGAGTTCCGATCTCATCGTTCGCATGGGGGATGGGACTGAACAGAGCCATGGGTACACGCAGGCCGCAGCCGACATGCTGTGGGCGTATACGGGGGAGATGTTTGTTGGCGACGCGGTGGATGAGGAGATGACGGCACGCGGCGAAGGCTTCAACCCTGCCGCGTTGAAGGCGGAGTGGGACGGGTATGTGGGGAAGGTGTTTGCCGCCGCCACGCTGGAGGTGCCTGCAGCCGGCGCGTGGATGCAGAAGGGCGGAAAGCAGGGGATTCATAGCGAGCATCTGGGATACATCCTGGCGGAGATGCAGGTGCTGCAGCGTGCGTATCCGGGGGCGAAGTGGTAGCTCGCTCGAAAGCAGCGGCGGGAGATGCTTTGCGTCCGGACGTTGGCCAGATCTGGGGGTGGCTCAGAGAGGTTCCCGACCCGGAGATTCCGGTGGTGTCGGTGGTTGATTTGGGGATCGTGCGCAAAGTGGCCTGGGACGGGGAGGATGGCGATCTCTGCGTGGTGACGGTCACGCCGACCTACTCCGGCTGTCCGGCAACGGAGGTGATTGGGCGGCAGATTCGCGAGGCTCTTCTCGGTCATGGTTTGCCGCGGGTGCGGCTGCAGGTGCAGCTCTCTCCGGCGTGGACGACGGATTGGCTCACGGAGAGGGCTCATGAACGACTGCGCGCGTACGGCATTGTGCCGCCCACGGGCAAGGCTGCGGGGAACGGCAACGGCCTGGACGCAAGCCTGGTGGTGCTTGGCAAAGGGGCAGAGTCGCCGGCGCTGGCGTGTCCGCGGTGCGGCTCGATCGAGACGGAGATGATCAGCCGTTTCGGGTCGACGCCGTGCAAGTCGCTGCACCGTTGCATGGACTGTCTGGAGCCGTTCGACCACTTCAAATGTCATTGAGTCCGGCAGTGGCCATAGGAACGAACATAAGCAAAAGACCATGAGCAAATTTCATCCACTGCGCGTTCAAAGCCTGACCAGCGAGACTCGCGATGCCGTGATCGTGACCTTCGACGTGCCAGAGGAGGAGCGCGAAAACTTTCGATTCACGCAAGGGCAGCATCTGACGCTGCGGTCGCAGTTGAAGGGAGAGGAGATTCGCCGCTCGTATTCGATCTGTTCGGCCCCATATGAAAACCATCTGCGGATTGCGGTGAAGCGGGTGCAGGATGGGTTGTTCTCGACCTGGGCGCATGAGAATCTCAGGCCGGGGCACGTCATTGAATGCATGGAGCCGTCGGGGCATTTTCATGTGCCGCTCGAGCCTGCGTCGCAGAGACATCACGTGGCGTTTGCGGCCGGAAGCGGGATCACGCCGGTGCTTTCGATCCTCAAGACCACGCTCGCTGTTGAGCCAAAGAGCCAGTTCACCTTGGTGTACGGGAATCGCGCCTCGTCCTCGGTGATCTTCAAGGAAGAGCTTGCCAATCTTAAGGACGTTTATCTCGAGCGCTTAAACCTAGTGTTCGTTCTCAGCCGTGAGCAGCAGGATATCGAGCTGTTTAACGGCAGAATCGACGGGACCAAGTGCGACCAACTGCTGCGCTATTGGATCGATCCGGCGGAGATCGACGTCGCTTACATCTGCGGGCCGCAGAGCATGATGGAGGAGGTCTCCGCGAGCCTCGAAGCTCATGGTGTGGCAAAAGATCGAATCAAGATGGAGCTGTTTGGCGGCACGCAGTTGCGCGGACCGCGGAAGCATATGGAGACTTCTGAGTCCGTTCGTCCTGAGTGTAGGGTGAAGGTGATTCAGGATGGCCGCACTCGCGACTTCACGATGGATCGGAACAAGCAGACCCTGCTTGAGGCGGCGCTCGAGCGGGGGATTGAGCTGCCCTATTCGTGCAAGGGCGGCGTCTGCTCGACGTGCCGCACGAGGATGACTTTGGGCGAGGTTGAGATGGACGTGAACTTTGCCCTGGAGGATTACGAGGTGGCACGCGGGTTTATTCTGACGTGCCAGAGCTATCCGTTGACCAACGAGGTTGTGCTGGACTTCGATCAGGAAAGCTGATCGCCGCTGTTTGAGTACTGTTACGAGATCGCAGAGATGTTGGGAGATGACGATGAAACTGCAAAGCTATGCTTCAGGCCGGTGGTTTAGCGGCGAAGGCGGCGAGACCGTCTGCCACGCGCTTACAGGGGAGCCGTATGCTGTCGTGTCGAGTC
Source organism: Edaphobacter sp. (assembly GCA_965277545.1). Lineage (GTDB taxonomy): Bacteria > Acidobacteriota > Terriglobia > Terriglobales > Acidobacteriaceae > Edaphobacter. The sequence continues at coordinate 961,679 of OZ255826.1, read as the reverse complement.
GCGGGCTGGACTTCAAGACGATGCTCGACCATGGGCGCGGCGTGGGCGGCCCCGCTTTGCGCAAGCTCACGTTTCATGAGCGGGCACTGCGGCTGAAGGCGTTGGCGCAATATCTGATGGAGCGCAAAGAGAGCTACTACGAGATCTCACGCGCGACGGGTGCAACGCGGAACGATTCGTGGGTGGACATCGAGGGCGGCATCGGGACGCTGTTCGCCTATTCCAGCAAGGGGCGGAGGGAACTGCCCAATCAGACATTTCTGGTGGACGGTTCACCTGAGATGTTGTCGAAGAACGGCACGTTTGTGGGCCAGCATATCTGCACGCCGCTGCAAGGGGTTGCCGTGCACATCAACGCATTCAATTTTCCATGCTGGGGGATGCTGGAGAAGATTTCAGTCACGCTGCTGGCCGGTGTGCCCGCTATCGTAAAGCCGGCCAGCCAGACTGCGTTCCTGACTGAAGCCATGTTCCGCGACATCATCGCTTCGGGGGCGTTTCCGGAGGGATCGTTGCAGCTTATCTGCGGGAGCACAGGCGACCTGCTGGAGCACCTCAATACGCAGGACGCAGTCACCTTCACGGGCTCGGCGTCGACGGGCCGCAAGCTCCGCCAGTTGCCCGCGATTCAGTGCAATTCTGTGCGGTTTACCATGGAGGCGGATTCGCTGAATTTTTCCTTGCTGGGCCCGGACGCGACGCCGGAGCAGCCGGAGTTTGCGCTGTTCGTCAAGGAGGTGGTGCGCGAGATGAGTTCGAAGGCGGGCCAGAAGTGTACGGCCATTCGACGTGCCTTTGCGCCGCGAGAGCTGATCCATGCACTGATCGAAGCGATCGGCGAGCGGCTTTCGAAACTCGTCGTTGGCGATCCCGCAGTCGAGGGAGTGACGATGGGAGCACTCGCCAGTGTAGGCCAGCGCGAGGAGGTGAAGCAGCGCGTTCGGGAACTGCAGGCCGGCGGCGCGGAGCTTGTCTTCGGCAATCCTGGCGCATGCGAGGTGAAGGGAGCGGACTTCGTCGCGGGTGCGTTTCTTGGTCCGCTGCTGCTGCATAGTCCGAAGCCGAGAGAGCACGCAGCCGCTCATACCATCGAAGCTTTCGGACCGGTGGCGACGCTGATGCCGTATGACTCCACAGAAGATGCGATTGAACTGGTGAAGATGGGAGAGGGCAGTCTGGTCGGCTCGATCTTCACCTTCGACGATGATTTTGCGCGCGAGCTTGTGCTGGGCACGGCCGCATTTCACGGGCGCATGCTCATTGTGAATCGCGACTGTGCGAAAGAGTCGACAGGGCACGGATCTCCGCTGCCCGGCATGGTGCATGGCGGGCCGGGGCGGGCCGGCGGCGGGGAGGAGATGGGCGGCATTCGCGGGGTGATGCACTATCTGCAGCGGACCGCGCTCCAAGGCTCGCCGGAGACGCTGACACGCATTGGGCAACGGTGGATTCCGGGCAGCAAACGACGCGAGGAGGTGCATCCGTTCCGCAAATATTTAGAGGAGCTGGACCTTGGCGATTGTGTGGTGTCGGCTTCACGACTGGTGACGCTCGAAGACATCGAACACTTTGCGCACTTTACCGGCGACATGTTTTATGCGCACATGGACGAGGACGCGGCGAAGGCGAATCCGTTCTTCGGCGGTCGTGTGGCGCACGGCTACTACATCGTGTCGATCGCCGCCGGACTGTTCGTCGACCCTGCTCCGGGGCCGGTGCTGGCCAACTACGGAGTCGATAATCTTCGCTTCGTCACTCCGGTGTTTCCCGGTGATTCGCTGAAGGTGATCCTGACCTGCAAGCAGAAGAGCCCGCGCGAGACGGAAGATTACGGGGAGGTGCGCTGGGATGCGGTGGTGACCAATCAAGACGATAAGATTGTCGCGCAGTACGATGTGTTGACGATGGTGCAGAAGCGCCCGTGCGGTGCAGACGGGACTGCTCGGCCGGCGCTGGAGGAGGCGGGGATATTGGCATGAGCTACTCCAACATACTCTTCGAAATGACTGGCGGGATTGCACGGCTTACGCTGAACCGGCCAGAGAAGCTGAACAGCTTTACGGCGGCGATGCATGAGGAGATTCGCGACGCTCTTCGGCAGGTGCATACGGCGACCGAGAACGGGCAAGGCGTGCGGGTCCTGCTGCTGACCGGGGCCGGGCGGGGCTTCTGCGCCGGGCAGGATCTTGGCGATGAGGCAATGGGCGCATCGGGCGATCTCGGCGAGGCCGTAGAGCGGTACTACTCTCCGCTGGTGCTCAGCCTCAGAGCGCTGCCGATACCGGTGGCCTGTGCGGTGAACGGCGTGGCCGCGGGTGCCGGCACAAATCTGGCGTTTGCCTGCGACCTGGTGATTGCAACGCGGTCCGCAAGTTTTCTGCAGCCGTTCTGCAGGCTTGGCATTTTGCCGGACACGGGAGGCACGTACTTCCTGCCTCGGCTGGTGGGCACCGCGCGGGCAATGGGACTGGCGATGCTGGGCGAGAAGCTTTCGGCGCAACAGGCTGCGGACTGGGGCCTGATCTGGAAGTGTGTGAACGACGAGGCGTTTTTAAGCGAGACGGAGAGTCTGGTCGCTCATCTGGCAAGCGCGCCGACGCTGGCTCTGGCGCGTACGAAGCGAGCCATCTATGCGAGTGCGGACGCCACGCTCGAGCAGCAGTTGCGGCATGAACGGGATGCGATGCGAGAGCTTGGTTTCAGCGAGGACGTTCGCGAAGGCGTTGACGCTTTCAGGAACAAGCGTGCGCCGGTGTTCCATGGGCGCTGAATGCAAATCTTTCCTTGGACGACACGAGGTACAGTATGCCTGAGCGAACGGCGTCTCTAGCCGAGCAAGTCGTCGCTGCGATGCTGCGCGATGACCGCGCCACGGCCGCGCTGGGCATGAAGGTGGAGAGCGTGGGCGCGGGCTCATGCTGCGTGACGATGGTCGTGCGCGAGGATATGCTGAACGGCTTCTCTTCCTGCCACGGAGGCCTGATCTTCTCGCTGGCGGACAGCGCCTTTGGCTTTGCGTCGAACAGCCATAATTCGATGAGCGTGGCGGCGGGCTGCCAGATCGACTATCTTCGGCCCGCACGCGCAGGAGATGTTCTGCGGGCGACGGCGGAGGAGCGTGTTGCAGGCAGCCGGCTCGGTCTTTACGACGTGACTGTGACCAACCAGAAGGCTGAGACGGTAGCTCTGTTTCGCGGGAGATCGTGCCGGATTCGAGGAACTATCGTCGAGCAGCCAGGCGAGGTTAGAGAGAGGGATTGATGCATTTCGAGCGGAGAATGCGATGCCTGTGAAGCGGCCGACCGCAGCCGATCTCGAGCCGATCGAGAAGGCGAGTCGCGACGAGATTGGTGCGCTGCAGCTGGAGCGGTTGAAGTCTACACTGCACCGCATCTATGACAACGTCGCTCACTATCGGCGGGTCTTCGACGCAGCGGGCGTAGCGCCAGACGATCTGCACGAACTCTCCGATCTACGGCACTTTCCCTTCACGGTAAAGCAAGACCTTCGCGATCACTATCCGTTCGGCATGTTCGCCGTGCCACGGGAGCAGGTGTGCCGCATTCACGCATCGAGCGGAACGACCGGCAAACCTACAGTGGTGGGATACACGGCGCAGGATATCGACACGTGGGCGCAGCTGGTAGCGCGCAGTATTCGCGCGGCGGGGGGAAGGCCCGGCGACCTGATTCACATTGCGTATGGGTATGGTCTGTTTACCGGCGGCCTAGGCGCGCACTATGGAGCAGAGCGGGCGGGCTGCACCGTGATTCCCATGTCCGGCGGCCAGACCGAGAAGCAGGTGCAGCTCATCTGCGACTTCAGACCTGACATCATCATGGTCACGCCTTCGTACATGCTGCATCTCCTGGATGAGTTCACGCGGCAGGGACTTGATGCTGCGGCTTGCTCGCTGAAGGTGGGGATCTTCGGAGCTGAGCCGTGGACGAATGCGATGCGCTCGGAGCTCGAGGCGCGGGCTGGACTTGACGCGGTCGATATCTACGGGCTGTCCGAAGTGATGGGGCCTGGGATAGCGAGCGAGTGCATCGAGAGCAAAGACGGTCCGGTGCTCTGGGAGGACCACTTCTATCCGGAGATCATCGATCCGATGACAGGCGAGGTTCTGCCCGACGGGGTGCACGGCGAGCTGGTGCTGACATCCCTCACGAAGCAGGCGTTTCCGGTGATTCGATATCGGACGCGCGACCTTACGCGCCTGCTGCCGCCGACTTCGCGCTCGATGCGGCGCATGGATAAGATCACCGGGCGATCCGACGATATGTTGATCCTTCGCGGTGTCAATGTGTTTCCTACGCAGATTGAAGAGCTCGTGCTGCAACGCCCTGAGCTTTCCGCGCATTATCTGATCGAGGTCGTGCGCGAGGGCACGCTCGACGAGATGACAGTGACAGTGGAGTTGTCGGCTGGGGCGCATCAAACGGTGAGTAGAGACCGTCGCAACGAGATTGCGAAGAGACTGCAGCATGAGGTGAAGGCGCATGTTGGGATCAGCGTCAAGGTGATGGTGGTCGATCCGGGTAGGCTCGCGCGCTCCTCGGGCAAGGGCCGCCGCGTGATCGATCATCGCGGCGGATCGCAGACCGAGAGTGCAGCACATCCAACAGCGGGGAGGACACAATGACGGGCGCATACGTTTGCGATGCGATTCGCACGCCGTTTGGGCGATATGGAGGAGCACTGGCAGGCATTCGCGCGGACGATCTGGCGGCGTTGCCGATCAAGGCTTTGATGGAACGCAACCGCGGTGTCGACTGGGCTGCGGTGGACGATGTTCTCTACGGATGCGCAAACCAGGCGGGGGAAGACAATCGTAACGTTGCGCGAATGGCTGTGCTGCTCTCGGGATTGCCGGTAGATGTGCCGGCGGCGACGATCAATCGCCTGTGCGGCTCGAGTCTCGATGCAATCGGGATGGCTTCACGGGCGATACGGTGCGGGGAGGCGGACCTGATGATCGCCGGGGGAGTCGAGAGCATGACGCGGGCGCCGTTCGTGATGGGCAAGGCGGACAGTCCGTTCTCGCGCGCGGCGAAGCTCGAGGACACGACGCTGGGCTGGAGGTTTGTGAATCCTTTGATCAAAGCGCAGTATGGTATCGACTCGATGCCGGAGACGGGGGAGAATGTTGCCGAGCAGTTTGGCGTCAGCCGCGCGGACCAGGACGGATTTGCGCTGCGGAGTCAACTGCGCTGGGCTGCGGCGAACGAGCGCGGGTTCTTCGCCGGGCAGATCGCGTCGGTGTCGATCGCGCAGGCGAAGGGCGAGGTTCGGATGATGTCGGTGGACGAGTCGCCTCGGCCAGACACAAAGCTGGAGGTGCTGGCAAAGCTGAAGCCGGTGGTTAAGCCGAACGGCACGGTGACGGCTGGCAATGCTTCGCCGTTGAACGACGGGGCCGCGGCGGTATTGATGGCTTCGGAGGCGGGGATGAAGGCGCAGGGATTGAGACCGCGAGCGCGCGTGGTCGCCGTGGCTGCTGCGGGGATTGAGCCGCGCATCATGGGATTTGCTCCTGCTCCGGCGGTGCGCAAGGTGCTGGCGCGTTCCGGCTTGCGTCTCAAACAGATAGATGTCATCGAGCTGAATGAGGCGTTCGCGGCGCAGGCTCTGGCGGTGACGCGCGACCTGGGGCTGGCCGATGAGGATGCGCGGATCAATCCGAACGGCGGAGCGATTGCGATTGGGCATCCGCTGGGGGCCTCCGGCGCTCGGCTGGTGACGACCGCGATCTGTGAGTTGGAGGCTAGAGGCGGCCGCTATGCACTTTGTACGATGTGCATCGGCGTAGGCCAGGCGATCGCGCTGATTCTTGAACGTGCAGCGCGATAGGACGGTGATCGAGTGAGTATCTACGAGTTCGAGGGAGTGATTCCAGTGATCGATCCGCGAGCGTACGTGCATCCGACGGCGGTGCTGATCGGCGATGTGATCATCGGGCCGGGCTGCTACGTCGGAGCGAATGCGGTGCTCCGCGGCGACTTCGGTCGGCTGATGCTCGCGGAAGGCAGCAATCTACAGGATACCTGTGTGATGCACAGCTTTCCGAACTGCGACACAGTCATCGAGCAGGACGGGCATGTGGGACACGGCGCGGTGCTGCATGGATGCCGCGTTGGCAGGAATGCGATGGTGGGGATGAATGCGGTGGTCATGGATAACGCCGTTATTGGGGAGAACAGCATTGTGGCAGCACTTGCGTTTGTGAAGGCGGACATGCAGGTGCCGGCGGGGAGTCTCGTGGCTGGGGTTCCGGGCAAGGTGATTCGGCCGTTGACCGACCAGGAGATCGCCTGGAAGAGCCGGGGGACCCGCGTCTATCAGGATCTCGCGCTGCGCAGCGCCAAGTCGTTGCGCGAGACGGTCGCGCTGACGGCAGTCGAGCCGGATCGCCGACGGCTCGGGGCAGCTATTGATTTCGATCCGCTATTTGTGTTGAAGCGGGAGGGCAGAGGCGAGTAGTTCGTCTGGGGAGCTGGACCGGCTGGCTGTACAAGCGTGAGTCGGCCCGGCAAAGATCAGCGTCTAGTGATCCTTTACATAGAATTCGCTGCGCTTGCGGCTGTACAAGACGTAGACCGTTAGGCCGGTGATGAGCCAGACGAAGAAGCGAATCCAGGTCTTCGCCGGGAGGCCGGCCATGAGGAGCACGCAGAAGAGCACGCTGAGGACGGGAATGACCGGGCCGAACGGCACACGAAAGCCGCGATGGCGCTCGGGGTCTTTGTAGCGCAGCACGATGACGCCGATCGAGACCAGAACGAAGGCGAAGAGCGTGCCGATATTGGACATCTCGGCGAAGGTGCCGACGTCGAACAGGCCCGCAGGAATAGCGACGAGGAAGCCGGCGACCCAGGTGGCGAAGGCCGGTGTGCGGAACTTCGGGTGCACTCTACTGAAGACGTCGGGCAGCAGGCGATCGCGCGACATGGCGAACCAGACCCGCGCCTGGCCGAGCTGGAAGACCAGGATCGAGGAGATCATGCCGACTAGCGCGCCGATCAGCACGGCGAGCTGTACCCAGTGCAGACGGCCGCCGCCGGGGGTCATCGAGACTCGCTTGAGCGCGTTGACGACGGGGGCCGCATCGCCCGCGACCGACTGCCACGGTACCAGCCCGGTGAGCACGATCGCTACCCCGATGTAGAGGATCGTGCAGATGACTAACGTAGCCAGAATACCGATGGGCACGTTGCGCCGCGCGTCTCTGCACTCTTCGCTGGCGGTGGAGATGGAATCAAAGCCGATGTAGGTGAAGAAGATGATGGAGCCGCCGGCGAGCACACCCGGCCAGCCGTTGGGCGAGAAGGGGTGATAGTTCGCGGGGTGAATAAAGCTGAGGCCGAAGAAGACGAACAGGAGGATAGCGGAAATTTTGACCAGCACCATGACGTTGTTGGTGCGGGCGGATTCGCGGATGCCGCGCACGAGCACGACGGTCAGGAGCAGGACAATCAGAAATGCGGGAATGTTGAAGCCGGCGTGCCATCCGGTGGGATAGATGTCCTTGCCCTGGAGATCCTGCAGCCCGAGCGGAAGGTAAGCGGGCGAGAGCCATTTGGGTGAAATCGCGATGCCCATCCAATCGAGTAAGGCGACGACGTGCGCTGCGAATCCGACGCTGACGCTCATGTTGCTGAAGGCGTATTCGAGGATGAGGTCCCAGCCGATAATCCACGCGACGAGTTCGCCGAGCGTGGCGTAGGTGTAAGTGTAGGCGGAGCCCGCAATGGGAATCATGGAGGCGAGCTCGGCGTAGCAGAGACCAGTGAGGGCGCAGACGGTGGCGACGAGGACCAGTGAGATGGCAAGTGCAGGGCCGGCTCCAGGGCGGCCTGCGACGGCGCCGTGATGAAGCAGCAGGTCGACTACAGGCGAGTCTGCCCAAGAGGCAAGTGTTGCGGGGTTGCCGCCGATGGCTACGCCGATGATCGTGAAGATGCCCGATCCGATGACCGCGCCGATGCCGAGCGCGGTGAGCGATACAGGGCCGAGGGTTTTCTTGAGCGCGTGCTCCGGCCTCTCCGATTCAGAGATCAGCTTATCGATCGACTTGGTGCGAAAGATTTGCCTGGCCAGCGCGCTCGCTCCTGCTTACAAGACAATTGTGCGGGGCGTTACCGACTACACGACGTGAAATCCCACGAACACTGCAGGCCGGGCAGAGATAAGACGACTGGCTGCCCCGCAGACCGTTAGCGCTTGCTCTGACCGCGAGATGCCTTCTTGATCTTCTGCTTGTTTTCGCCACGGGCGCCGGTGCGCTTGCCCTTGGGGGCGGCCTTCTTGCGTGCCGCGCGCTTGACCTTCTTGCGCGCTTCCGTGTCGGTGATGCTCTTTGTGTTTGCCATTAGGGTTGAAAGTCTTTCTCTCTCGCTGCAGATTTTGAAACGTCAGAGGCGCTCCAGCTGGGCAAACTTCTCCACCAGCTTTTTTACACCGTGCTGCTGAAATTGTACTGTAATCTTTGCGTCGTCCCCTTCTCCTTCGCGGCGAAAGACCGTTCCTTCGCCGTATTTCGGGTGGCGCACGCGGGTGCCCTGTTTTAGGCCGGTTTTGCCGGTAGGCGCCTCGATCTCAAGTTTGGGGCGGCCCACCTTCTGGCCTCGCGCTGCGAAGAAAGTGGCAATGTTGTCGATAGAGCCTGCCCGGCGCGACGAGGCGGCGCTTCGTCCGATGGCGTTGTATCCGGTGGCGGCGCGTGCGGCGGCGCGCGCACCCTGGTCTCCGGCAACGGCGGTCTGGTCCTCGTCTTCGTAGCTGTAGTGGCGCTCAGTTTGCTCGGCGTTGGTTCGGCCGAACCGATTGGCTTTGGGGTAGGGCGTTGCGTAGGCGCCCGCCGCGGGGGTCGCCCAGTTGTAGCTGGAGCCCGAAAACTGCGGACGCGCAGGCGGGCTGCCGAGATCTTCGATCAGGCGGCTGGGCACCTCTTCGAGGAACCGCGAGGGGATGCTTGACTCCGGCATGTCGCTGCCGTAGCGTCGGCGATAGCGGGCGCGGGTCATCACGAGGGTGTCCATGGCGCGGGTCATGCCAACGTAACAGAGGCGGCGCTCTTCCTCGAGGCCGATGGGATCGGTCAAGGTGCGCGAGTGCGGGAAGAGGCCTTCTTCCATGCCGGTGAGGAAGACGAGCGGGAACTCGAGGCCCTTGGCCGCGTGCAGGGTCATCAGGGTGACTCGAGCCTCTTCGCTGTAGCTGTCGGCATCCGAGACCAGCGCAGCGTGATCGAGGAACTCGTGCAGGGTCTCGCCGCGCTCCTGGGCGTCCTGTGCGGCGTTGGCGAGTTCCTTCAGGTTTTCAATGCGCGAGAAGGACTCGGGCGTCGCCTCTTCTTCGAGTGCACGGATGTACCCGCTGCGGTCGTTGAGAAACTTGATCAGCTCGGGCAGCGTGGCTGCATCGCCGGGCTTGCGAAAGGCAGGCTTCTCGTCTGCCATCTTGATCTCTGCGGCGCGCTCGAGAGTGGTGCTGGCGGAGCGCTTGAGAACGACGGGCGCAAAGGGATTGAAGCTGGCGTCGTCGATTCCATGGGAGTCATCGGAGTCAGTAGCGTTCTCGGCGGCGAGGGTGGAGATCTCTTCGCTGGGGCCGAAGTCGAAGCCGAAGTTAAAGCTGGTGTCGAAGCTCGTACCCGCGCCGGTGTCTTCCGCTTGTTCAGCGGCGGCGTCCGCCTGCTCACCGAAGCCGAAAGAGACATCGGCATCTTCGCTGGCGTCAGATACGGCGTCGGACGGAGGAAGGGCGTCTGTGTTGGATGCTACGTCTTCGGCGAGCTTTTCTGCGAAATCCGGACCGAGCATCGCTCGCGCGTCTTCGATGAGCCGCGCAAATCCGCTGAGCGCCTGGAGAGCGCGGGCCGGCAGAAGCTTGTCGTCGAGGACGCGGCCGATGGCGTCCCAAGTGCTCATGCCGGTAGAGAGCGCCATGCGTTCGAGCGTCTCCATGGTCGTTTTGCCGATGCCGCGGGGCGGGGAGTTGACGACGCGGCCGAGCGCGACCGAGTCGTGCACGTTCTGCACGAGTTTCAGGTAGCTCAGGATGTCCTTAACTTCGGCGCGATCGTAAAAGCTGAATCCGCCGACCATGTGGTACTGGATCTGATAGCGGCGGAGCGCCTCTTCTACCAGCCGCGACTGCGAGTTGGTGCGGTAGAGGACAGCGCAGCGGGGTAGGTCCTGCTGTTGGCCGGCTTCACGGAGATAACGCTGTACGCGGTCGGCGATGAAGAGAGCTTCGTTTTCGCCGTCCGGAGCTTCGTAGTAGCCAATCAGGCTGCCGCCCTCGCGTGTGGTAAAGAGGTTCTTGCCCTTGCGCTGCGTGTTCTGTGCGACGACTGCGCCTGCGCCTTCGAGGATCATCTGCGTGGAGCGATAGTTCTGCTCGAGGCGAATGGTCCTGGTCGCCGGGAAGTCCTTTTCAAATTCGAGGATGTTCTTGATGTCCGCGCCGCGCCAACTATAGATGGACTGGTCTTCATCGCCGACGACACAGACGTTCCCATCCGGCCCGGCGAGCAGCTTCATCAGCTCGTACTGCGGACGGTTGGTGTCCTGATATTCGTCGATCAAAAGATATTTGTAACGGCGATTGTATCTTTCCCTGGTTTCGGCAGAAGACTTCAGCAGACGCACGGTTTCGAGCAGCAGGTCGTCGAAGTCGAGCGCATTCGCCTTCAGCAGTTCCTTCTTGTAGATCTCGAAGATGTGGGCGATCTTCTCTTCCATCGGATTCGTGCTGGCGAGGAAGTACTCCTGGGGGTCGATCATGTGGTTTTTCGCCCACGAGACTCGCCCGAGCGCGACGCGCGGCTTCAAGCTCTTGTCATCGACGCCGAGCCGTTTGAGCGCCTGCTTCACGATGGCCTGCTGATCGGTCTCGTCGTAGATGGCGAAGGTTCGTGTCAGGCCGACGCCTCCAACGCGCAGCGCCTCAATGTCGCGCCGCAGCACGCGCACGCAGAAGCTGTGAAAGGTAGCGAGCGTAGGCTTGGCAAGCGAGCTGTGGCCGAGGATCTTGTCGACGCGGTCTGCCATCTCCTTTGCGGCTTTATTGGTGAACGTGACCGCGAGGATAGAGTCCGCAGGCACGCCGCGCTCTTCAATTAGATAAGCGATGCGATGCGTGATGACCCGCGTCTTGCCCGAGCCTGCGCCTGCCAGCAGAAGCACTGGCCCGTCGACCGCGCGAATGCCTTCCTGCTGCTGCGGATTCATATTTTCTAAAAGGCGGCTCAAACCGAGGTTCTCCGTTTATTCATTTTAAACTGTCAGCGAGAAGGCTGCCGGTCGAGTCCAAGAAGAGGCAATTGGATGATCTCTTGTCTGATTGCGGACGAATTTCTTCTACAGACGTGATCGATTTCTGTTTTCGTCTGCGCAACTAACAACAGCAGCAAAGAATTTCGCAGTTTCACGGAACCGTTGCGAAGCTCTTTGCGTAACTGCTTTCAACGACGAGCTCCCTGAACCATGGCAGAGAACTCCCGTCGGAATCTTGAAGTTTCGGGAGCTATTTATGAAGAACGTCACACGCTTCGTCGTTGCGATCGTTACGTCCGCGTTGCTTGCAGCTCCGGTCGTTTACGCTGCGCCCCTCGCCATTACCTCTCCAGTTCATGCAATGTTCGGCAAGTCGAAGACTTCGACTGTGAAGTTCACCATCCGCAACGATTCGGGCGCTCCGATGGAGGTCAAGATCGACGATAAGGTCATGACTCTTGATCCCGGCAAGCCGGTCGACCTTAACCTACCTGTCGGCACACGCATCGTTGCAAACACTGCTACGCCAAACCATGCGACGGGATCGCTGATTGAAGAAGTCAGCAAGGAACACTCTGGCGTGACGATCGTTGTCCGCTAATGATTGAAGCAGCATAAGCAGCGCAGTTCTTCCTCTTAAGTCTTCCATGGCCGATCGTTCTGCGCAGACGCGCCGGTCGGCCTCATCATTCACCCCGCTTGATCGTTGAAGTGATGGTTCGCAACATTGCTGTGTTCTGCGCCCCGGCTGACGGTTCTTGGACTTTCCATGGAATGCAGCCGAAGATCTCGGCATGGTTGACGGCACGTCGTGTCCGTCTGATCGAGCGAGGATAAAACGTCTTCTAGCGTTCCGTGAAGCAGGTTGCTAAAGAGAGCTAAAGCTGGTCTAGGAGATCAGTGTCGCTAAGCGACTCGTCTTCAGCGAGGCGACAATACCGTTCCAGAGCTCGATGCGGGCGAGCAACGCTGCCTCTGCAGCCTCCTCGGCCTCGCGCCACTTTGTGTCGTCCTCTCCGCATAGTTCCGCGACCATCTGCAGTGCCATCGGGCCATGCTCTTCGCCGTCCACCTCGATATGCCGCTCCATGTACCAGCGCATCAGCTCAAGCCGTCCATGCAGCCGCTCGTTCTGGTCGCGAATAAAGCCGCGAAACATGTCGGGGATCAGATCTTCGCGTCCGAAGGTAAAAGCCGCTGCGGTCTCGTGCAGCTTGCCGGCCTCGATGATGGCGAAGGTGGAGCGTACGAAGCGCTGTGCCGCCTTGGGAGCGCCGCTGACGGCCAGCGCCTGCTGCCAGGTGGCGCCATCCCGCAGAGCGGTGAGCATCGCCTCCATTGCCGCGGTCGACGCTCCGCACTCGCGCATGGCGCGAAGATAGAGCTCGAAGTGACTGACGGCCTCGGTGCCGTAGAGGTCGCTCTCTTCTGCCAGCACGATCTCGTTGATCAGTCTTCTGCTGGATGCGAAGCGGCTTGGCGTCCAGGGCACTTCAACACAGCTTAGGCCGCGTTGCAGCGTCTTCAGCAGCGACATGAAGTCCCAGACTGCAAAGACGTGCGATTCCATGAAGGCGCGGAGGTCGTCGACAGTCTCAAAGGAGGCGTAGAGGGGATGATTTGTAAGACGGTCGTACAAGAGCTTGAGCCGCTCGGCCAGCTGCTGCAACTGCTCGGTCTGTCTGGAACTATGCATGGTCTCTATACTCTCTGTTTCGTCAGGCATTGATCGCAGCGACAGACGCGCCTGAGATAGTCCCAAGAGTAGATGCCGCTCTCGTGGCCGTCGCTCCACTTGAACTTGAGTGCGTATTTACCCACCGGAATAATCTCGAGCGGCCTTACGGGCGCCTCGTACATCATCAGCAGCGTCTGCTCGCGCGGCTTCGGCTCGCCTGCAACGCGGCCGGTGTGCTCGCGTTCCTCGTGGCAGGTGGCGCAGGGGCAGGCGTTGCGCAGCCAGGCGAAGGTCCATGCGCTGCGGTGTCCGTCTTTCCAGTCGATCTCGACGCCGGTGCCCTCGGTCTTCTTCACCCGCACCTTCTTCGGCATCGCCGCGTCGGGCGAGAGCGGTTCCTGCTCCTGTTGCTGCGCCTGTTCTGCGCTGACGATACGAATTCCTTCATGACTCATAACGAGGACTCCACGCGGACGGCCGTCTTTTCTGGTTGCGCAGCCATCAGCGTTGTCTCCAGAAGAAGTAGGCGGCGATGGTACATCCAGTAAGAACTACGATGATACGCAGGACGGTCGGATTCATCCCTCTTGCGTGGCGTGCGCCGATGAGTCCGCCGGCTGCGGCGAAGATCATCGCGAGCAGGCAGTAACGCCACAGGATCGCGCCGCTGACGATGAAGGTAAAGATGGCCACCAGGTTCGAGAGGCAGGCTGCGACGACCTTCATGGCATTGAGGGTGTGCATCTCTTCGATGCCGGCCAGGGCAAGGACAGTCATGATGAGAAAGCCTGCGCCTGCGCCGAAGTATCCCACGTAAAAGCAGATGGGGAACAGCGCGCAGAACAGGATGAAGAACTTCGGGGTGCGTACGACGTGCGGTTCGGCGGCGTGCCTGCGGAGCCACTTTGAGACGGGCCCACTGATGCCGAAGGTCAGCGCTCCCATCAGCAGCAGCCAGGGGATGAGATGAAGAAACGTAAGCTGCCTGGTATGCAAGAGAACGACTGCACCGGCGATGCCGCCCGAGATCGAGGCGGTCACGATGGCGGGAAGCAGGTCTTTGCGCACGTCTCCGCGCAGAGCCGCGAGTGAAGTCAGCAGGCCGGGCCACAGGGCGACGGTGTTGGTTGCGTTGGCCTGAATCGGAGGCATGCCCATGGCCAGCATCGCGGGAAAGGCGACAAACGATCCGCCTCCTGCCATCGCATTCATCACGCCGGCGATCAGAGAAGCTATGACAAGCCAGACGTAATGCCAGTGCGCGCTGAAGCTGAAGGTCATCCAACTTCGATTGTACGGGCCGTAGTTTCGACCGTAACTCGTTTGAATCTGCTCCTCAGAAGGTTGAGGGCGTCTGGCGCCGCATTCTGGGGGCGAACGCGACTCTCAGCAGCGCCAGCAGAAGCACCAGGCCGATGAGGACGAAGAAGAGCGGGCTCAACGATACGCGCCTGGGCGCCGTCTGATCTTTTGTTCGCGAAAGATGGGACATGTGGCCGCCGAGGACGTAGACGCTGCCGGAGAGCGAGTCGTCGGTCTCGTAGACGGCGTTGCCGCCGAGCACAAGGGCATCGCCACTGACCCGTGCCAGGGAGTCGACGACCGCGTTTCCGCCGATGACGGTGGCTCCGCCGCGTACGCGTCCGCTGACGCTGAGGCTTCCGAAGAGGACGAAGACGCGGCCGGTGACGTCGCCCTCCACCTGCACGGAGCAGAAGAGGCAGCTTGCGTTATGAACCTGCTGTCCGGACGCGACGAAGATGTTCTGGCCGACGTAGGCGCGGTCTCCTGAACCCTGCGCGAAGGCGGAGGGGCCGCAGGCAAGCGCCATGACAAACAGCGCGGACCTTATCGGGGCAAAGCTGCTCAGGGCCTTCCGCAAACAGTCTCCTACCTCGCAGGCGGCGGCCGCCGGTGCGATGGTTCCCTAGTGCATACGCATCGCGGCTGCCAGAGGTTCCGCGATTGGGAGAAATGTGTCTCGGCAGTCTCGCCGGTCATGACTCCGGCGGCGGGCGCTTTGCTCTAGACTCAGCAGATGGCGCGAAAGCAGATGAGGCAGGAGGTTGCGATCGATGTGGTCGATTGGTTGCGCAAGCTGCCGAAGGTGGAGCTGCACCTTCACCTCGAAGGGACGATTCAGCTCGATACCTTGCTCGCACTGAGTCAGCGGCACGATGCGGAGCCGTTGACCCTGGAGGCGGCGAGGAAGCTGTATGTCTACGACAATTTTCTTGGCTTTTTGGAGTCGTTCAAGGCGGTTTCATCGCGATTGAAGGAGCCGGAGGACTACGAGCTGATCACGTATAACATGATCCGCGACCTGGCCGGGCAGGGGGTAGTGCATGCGGAGGTCTATGTCTCTTTCGGCATTATCTACTACTGGAAGAAGACTGAGGTCGAGCCGTACGTCGAGGCGATCGAGCGGGGGCGGCAGCGGGGGGAGGCGGAGTTCGGTACGACGGTTCTGTGGATCATCGACGCGGTGCGGCACTTCGGCGTTGACGATGCCGACAGGGTGTTTCGGAAGGCGGCGGAGCTGCGGCAGACTTATCCGAGCATCGTGGGGATCGGCATCGGTGGCGATGAGGCGAGGGGAAGCGCCGATCTGTTCCGCGACGCCTACGCGGAGGCGAAGGCTGCCGGGCTGCGGCTTACCGCGCATGCCGGGGAGACGATGGGACCGGAGAGCATCTGGTCGGCGATCAACATCGGGGCGGAGCGGATTGGGCATGCGCTTTCGGCGCAGAGTGACTCCGAACTGCTGGAGGTTTTGGCCGAGCGGCAGATTCCGCTGGAGCTGAACGTGACGAGCAATCTTCGGACGGGTTGCTGCGCGAGCCTGGACGACCATCCGGTCAAGCTGTACTTCGAGTCGGGGCTGATGGTGACGATCAACTCGGACGACCCGCCGATGTTCGGCAGCAACCTGCTCGAGGAGTATGTGCTGGTGCAGGAGCGGTTCGAGTTTTCATTGGAGCAGATGCGCGAGCTGGCGGCGAATGCGGTGGAGGCGAGCTTTCTGCCGCCGGAGCGGAAGTTGGACCTGCTGCGGCGGGTGGAGCAGTACGGGTTTTGACGAGACGTTGGCGCGGGATGGGAGAGGCTTACCACGGATCAGAGGGAAAAAAGGATAAGAGCGGGCGTTGAAATGTTCCACGTGGAACATTTTGCTTGCGGGGCAGAGATGCTTACGATGAATCACTTGGATGAAGAAGGGGTCGGCGAATTGTTCCACGTGGAACAATTACGTGCTGAGGAGTAGGAATTGAGGGGTACCCCCTCCCCCCTGTCTTCCAACAAGTCTCCTACAATGAAGCACTTACGAGAAACAATTCGCCTAAAATATTGATTCCAGGCTGGTTATCGGTCAAAATATAGATAACAAAAGGCTTAGAGCAGTTCTCTTTCCAATACATACATCTGCCCTGGCGCGGGAAAAATGCGGGGATTCTTCGCTCTGCTCAGAATGTCGGCGCGGGTTTGGTGTACACCCTCTGGAGATCAGCTCTCGGCGAACTTGCAGAGTCGATCAAGATGGTTTGCGGCTATGGTGATTTACGAGGCGGTGTTACGTTTATACAAATTTGTCTATTCTCTTAATTATAGCGGTTTGACCAAAACTAGTACGCCAAGCGTAAGTCTATTTTTTTCAAATGCTTGTGAGATTTGGGGCTTGACAAGAATTTGAACGATGGCAATCAGCGGCCGTTGGGGGCGGGGACCATCACGGCATTGGGGTCTACCTTGGGGATGCCGAAGTGGCCGCTGAGGTGGACGAGGTCGAGAGGGCGGAGTTCGCAGGCGATCTGGATGACGCTCATGTCGCGGGGGGAGCGGGTGAGGACGGTGATGCCGTTGATGTCGGGGCCGGTGAAGTGGAGCCAGAGGTCGGTAACGTTGGCGCGGGGCTGTGCGCTGTTGGCCGGGGTCTTGTTGGCATCGACCAGGTGCTTCCAGCCGGCGGCGTGGTAGGCGTCGATGATGGAGGCCATCGTTTCGGGGGTGTAGAAGGCGGGCTTTGGATAGCGATAATTGTCGATGGAGACGCCGGTGAGGGCGGCCGGGGCGTGGTTCGCGTCCACGCCGTTCGATTCGAAGAGGTTCTGGGCGACCTGGAGCATGCTGCGATCGAAGCTGAAGGAGGTGTGGGTGGCGGGCTGGTCGGCGAGGTTCATGAGCGCGCCTTGAACATTGGCGGGGATGGGCGCCGGGGCCTGGGCGTTGAGTGCTGCCGCTGAGGTCAGGGTGAGGGCGAGGAGGGTGATGGGCAGACGGAGGTTCATAGCGGTACCCCTGCGGGGTTAGACACGGGTGGGAGGCGGGAGTTTCCCCGGGTGCTGAGGATTGTGCGCTTCTTAAGAGAGGGGCTGCTTGGCATAGGTTGATGCCGGTTCAGCGGGCATGTAGCCTGCCTTGCCTGAAGGCGGATACAGGCGGCGGGAAAACAGCAGATCCTCTGCGAGGATGACAACCAGAAAGGCAAGGCAACGACAAAGGCTAGAGCCACTACGGCGGCCACTACGGCGGAATTGATTCGACGCTACTGCGGGGGTTTGGGGGCGAAGTAGCCCTTCTGGGCGCGGACGTGGTAGCGGGGGTCGTTGGCCTGGAAGTAGATGGTGCGGAAGCTGCCGTCGGCGACGAGGTCGGCGGGGCGGTAGACGAGCGAGTACTGGCTGCGGAGCTCTTCTTCGATGTTGTGGAAGCCGGTGGCGACGTCTTCGAGCTTGGTGGGGTAGAAGGCCTGGCCGCCGGTGGCCTCGGAGATCTGTTTGAGGACATCGTCGCCCTTGTCCTTGCTGGGGCTGATATTGGTGCTGATGGTGTAGACGATGGTCTGGGCGCGCTGGCACATCTTGATGGCGTCGGATTCTTCGGCGCGGGAGTAGTTGTCGTCGCCGTCGGAGACGAGGATGAGGGCGCGGCGGACAGCGCCCTGGTCCTGCAGGGTGAGCATCTGGTCGCGGCAGGTCTTGTAGAGCGCGTCGAAGAGGGCGGTGCCGCCGCCGGGGCGGAGCTTGCGGATGCCCTGGTTGAGCAGGTCGACGTTATTGGAGAAGTCCTGGGAGAGATCGGTCTGGATGTCGAAGCCTTCGACGAAGGCGCGGTCGTTGCGGTGGAGGATCTGGAGGAGGAACTCGACGGCGGAGTCCTGCTCGAACTGGAAGCGCTGGCGGATGGAGCTGGAGGTGTCGAGCATGATGCCGACGCGCAGGGGGAGATCGGTCTGCTGGGTGAAGCGAAGGACTGCAACTGGGGGGCGGCCGTCGTCGAGCAGGCCGAAGTTCTGGCGCTGGAGGCCGGTGATGAAGCGGCCTTTCTTGTCGGTGACGGTGAAGATGAGATTGACTTCGTTAGCTTGAATCTGGATGGTGGTGATGGGCTGGTCGTTATTTGGGGTGGCGGCTGGGGGGTTGGGATTGCTGGCCGGCTGGCTGGGGGGTGGGGTCGTCTGCGGGGAGGTTTGTGGCTGGACGGCAGGCAGCGGAGGAGCTTGCGTCTGGGGGGGCGGGGCGGGCTTGGTTGCGGATGGGGTGGTGGATTGGGACGCAGATCCGGAGGGAGGTGTTTGCGAGGCGGCGGCGGTCTGGGCCGGAGACGCGGGGGCTCCGGTGAGGAGAACGAAGAGGGCGAGGCTCAGCCTTGCTGTATGGGGAGCGCGATTCAGTCCGGTCACTCGGTTGATTCTACTCAATTGCCGGTGGATTGGCGCGGGTCTGGGCAGGGAAGCTTTGATGGAAATGGAAAAGGCGAGATGCGGGGGTTTCTCCGTTGCGCCGCGAGATGAAACCACGCGGCTTCGGTCGAAATGACGACGCTGAGCTTGGTAGCTAGCTGATGTAGGGCACTGGAACAGCAGATCCTCTTCGGGATGACAGCGAGAAAGGCAAGAGCAACGGCAACGGCAACAGCAACAGCAGATCCTCTTCGAGGATGACAACCAGAAAGGCAAGAGCAACGGCAAAGACAACGGCAGCAGCAGTAGAGCGGGGAGTTAGCGGAGGTGGTTGAGGAAGGTGGTGAGCTCAGGGGGGAGGGAGGCTTCGAGGTGAATGGGTTTGCCGGTCTGGGGGTGGGTGAAGGCGAGGCGGGCGGCGTGGAGGAAGTTGCGGGTGAGCTGGTGGTCGGGGGCGAGGCCGGGGATGAGGTGGGGTGCGCCGTAGAGGGTGTCGCCGGCGACGGGATGGCCGAGGGACTGGAGGTGGACGCGGATCTGGTGGGTGCGGCCGGTTTCGATGCGGACTTCGGCGAGAGTAAAGGGACCATGCGGGGTGGCAAGGCGTTCGAGGACGTGAATGTGCGACGTGGCGTGGCGGGCGGCGGGGTCGGAGGCGGGGCGGCGGGTGGTCATGCGGGTGCGGCGGATGAGGTCGCGGGCGATGGGGAGGTTGACGGTGGTGTCGTTCTTGGCGAGGTGGCCGTGGGCGAGGGCGAGGTAGGTTTTGGCGATCTGGCGCTCGGAGAACATATTGCCGAGTTTGCGGTGGGTACTGTCGTCCTTGGCGATGAGGATGAGGCCGCTGGTGAGCTTGTCGAGGCGATGGACGATGCCGGGGCGGAGGGCGCCGCCGACGTCTGAGAGCTTGTTGAAGTGGAAGAGCAGGGCATTGACGAGGGTGCCGCTGTTGCGAGGGTCGTCTTGACCGGGCGCGGCGGGCGCGTTGCCGGCTCCGGCGTGGACCATCATGCCGGCGGGTTTGTTGACAACGGCGAGGTACTTGTCTTCGAAGACGATGTCGAGGGGGATGTCTTCGGGGGTGGCGTGGAGGGGGGCGGGCTGGGGACTCCCTTCGATCTCGATGGATTCGCCGCCGTGGAGCTTGTGCTTGGGCTTGGCGGGGAGGCCGTCGACGCGGACCTGGGCGTTTTCGATGAGGAGCTGGACGCGGGCGCGGGAGATGTCGGGAATGGCCTGGGCGAGGTATTGGTCGAGACGGAGGTTGGCGGCGGCGGGGTCGGCGGTGAAGGCGCGGATGGCGGTGGCGGGATCTACTTGCGGGTCGGTGTCGTCTTCGAATTCGAGGACGGGGATGGGAGGCGGGGTGGGTTCTTCGACGCCGCGGGTGGCGAGGTAGTCGGGACGCACGGTGCGGCGGCGATGGCCCTTGGGGAGCATGTTTTTCGAGGGCATGTTAGACCGGCTTTCGCGGCCGGAGGAGGAGCAGGCCGGCTAGGACGATCATACCGAGGGCGAGGTATTGGATGGGGTCGAGGAGATGGCTCGCGGGATTGAGGTAGGGATAGGGCTGGCGGAAGAAGGTGAGGAGGAACTGCGTGAGGCCGGTGGCGGCGAGGGCGGAGGCGAGGGTGTGACCGGGGGGTGGGTTGCGGCGGAGCTGGCTTAGGAGGATGACGGTGAGGAGCGCGGCGACGAGGGCGGCGTAGAGCGGAACGGGGTGGAGGCGCGTGGTGTCTGGGGGGATGCGGAGACCCCAGGGATGGGAGGTGGGGAGGCCGGTGTCGCTACCCTCCGCGAAGTGCCCAAGGGCGAGGAAGGACCAGAGCAGGGTGGCGCAGGGGGCGAAGGCGTCGAGGGTGGGGAGGAGGGGGAGTCTGTTGCGGCGCAGGTAGAGGAGGGCGGCGGCGAGGGTGAGGAGGATGCCGGTGGAGGTGAGGGAGGGGAGTCTGAGCAGGAGGATGGGATAGGCGAGGAAGGCGTGGAGGTTGGCGGCGATGAGCAGGAGCCGGGAGAGGAGGAAGGCGGCGAGGAGGGTGAAGAGGGCGGTGTTCCAGAGCTGGTCGGGAGGCAGGCCGGCGAGGCGGGCGGTGCGGAGGCTGAGGTTGAGGGCGGCCATGAGGCCGAGTGCGGCGAGGACGCCGTAGGTGGGGATGAGGAGATGGCCGGAGTGGAGGAGGTAGGGATGCACGTTCTGGATGTGTGTGGGGAGGCCTGCCGCGACCACTGTGATCGGACCGGCGATCCTCCTTTAGGAGGACAACTCGAAAGGCGATGAGCGGTCGTGTCCGCTTAGCTTTAGTTTAGCCGGATGGAAGGGAGGAAAGACGAATGCGGAGATCTCTCCGCTGCGGTCGAGATGACGAAGTTTGGGGGAGCGGAGATGATGGCGAGTTGGCTGGCTTGATCGGAGAGGAACAGCAGATCCTCTCCGAGGATGACAATTAGAAAGGCAAGGGCAATGGCAGATCCCCTATGGGAGGGCAACAAAAGAGGCAAGACGACAACAGATCCTCTTCGAGGATGACAACCAGAAAAGTAAGGGCAACGGCGGAGAGGCAACGGCAAGGGCGGAGAGGCAAGGGATGGAGGGTGTGGCGATGCCGGTTGCGCCGCGCGGGAGAAGAGAAAGAAGACCGATCCGCTGGGCCGTACGTCGAGTCGCTGGTGAACCCGTCTAAGACGGCGGGACCCTGCCGTGGTTCTTCAGGCGTTCCTGACTGGAGGACAGCACACCGAACCATGTATACGAGCCAGGTCCCTGTTCAATGAATATTGGTTCAACCAGCGGAGGTCGCGTACCTGCTTTGCAGACCGGCTTTCTTAGGTTGGATGCTAAATGCGCGGGTCTACCTTTGCAAGTCAAGCGGGCGAGGGCGATCGAGCGTGCGGTGCACCGTGGGGGCTCGTTACGGGTTGGGTCGCTCCGGCCACACCTTGTCGGGGCTGCGGGGCGAGGGCTGGTTGGGACTGAGATTTTCCGGGCTGATGTCGGCGAAGATGAAGTTTTCAGGTGGGACGGGGCTGCCGGAGAGGCGTCGCAGCAGGGCGAGTTGTCCGGCGTGGGTCATGGCGTCGGAGAAGGGACCTTGCAGGAGGATCTCCGGGGTGATGCCGTGGAGAGGGGCGCCGGTTTCTAGGTGATGCGCTATGTCGGTGAGCACCTCGTGGAAGTTTGCGACGGCCGCGCTGAAGTCAGGGAAGACGGGAGGCTGGTATTGGCCGCCGAGGAAAAAGGTGCGGGAGTAGCCGAGGACGCTGTCCATGTGGCGGATCAACTCATGCGGGGTGCGAACCTGGGAGGCGGCGCGAAAGTCCGCGAACTCGGATGGCGCGTCGCGGAGGGCCTTCTGTGTGCGGTAGGCGAGGGCGGCAAGGAAGTGCCGGAGCAGGGCTCGCTCCTGGTTAGCTCTCAGCTGGTTGATCTGATCCATATCGCTTTCGTATTGCGACGAGGTTAGTTGCCGGCGCGGTCTGTGCGGGGGGCGGCTTTGGCCTGGGCGAGAAGTTTTTTCAGTTTGCCTTCGACGTTCGAGCCGGAGCCGAGCATCTCGGAGGTGAGGACGCCGTCGGTGTCGATGGTGAAGTAATGCGGGATCGACTGTACGCCGAACTGGTTGGTCAGCCGCTGGTCGGCGTCGCGGTATTGCACCCAGGTCATCTCGTTCTTTTCGATGAAGTTTCTCCACCTGGTTTCGTCGCGATCCCAGCTGACGCTGATGATGACCAGAGGCTCGCCGGCGAACTCTTTGGCGATCTTCTTCATGTGGGGCAGCTCTTCGTTGCAGGGCCCGCACCAGGTGGCCCAGAAGTCGATGAGCACGACGCGGCCGTTCATGGCGTCGAGGTTGAACTGCGAGCCGTCGAGGGCGGTGACGGTGAAGGCGGGGGCCATCTTGTGGAGGGAGAGCGTCGGATCGTCGGCGAAGTGCTGGGCCCGGAGATAGCTTGGATCCTGCGGGTTGATGCAGGCGAGGCAGGCTTTGAACTGGGTGCGGGCGGCGTCTATCTGGCCGAGGCGGGCGAGGACCTGGCCGTCGACATAGAGGGCGGTGACGTTGCGCGGGTTGTCCGTGATGGCGGCCTTCAGGGAAGCGTCGGCGGCGTTCAGCAGGTCCGCTTTTTCTTTGTCTCCAGCCTGGCGGTAGAGGGCCAGGCCGCGCTCTGTCTCCGCATAGGACTTGTCGGCCGGCGTGGAGGCGATGGACTGGAGGGCGGCGGCGGTTTCGGCGGCGTCCTTATCCTTGCCGAATTTGAGCTGGAGGTCGAGAAGTTCGCTGAGGCATCGGGCGTCCTTACCCTGGGCGATCTTGCTGGCCTTCTTGTAGTCGTCGATGGCGAATTCGGTTTGGCGCTGCTTGGCTAGCTGGCGCGCTTCGGCGAGCGAGGATTGGAACTTTGGGTTGGTCTGATAATTGGTGGGGGCCTGGGCTTGGAGGCAGACAGAAGAGAGGAGAACAGACAGGCAGAGAGTACGACTGCGCATCGACAGGCTCCAGAACGAAAAAGGAACGGATGCAGATGAGGATGACCGAGCGGAGAGAAAAGTTCAAGAAAAATCGGCTCTTCTGAGGCGATCCGCTCTAAGTGGACTGGGGAGAAGGAACAGCAGATCCCCTTCGGGGATGACAACAAGAAAAACAAGGGCAACAACAAGAAAAACAAGGGCAACAACAAGAAAGGCAAGGGCAACAACAAGAAAGACAAGGGCGACAGCAAGAAAGACGAGGGCGGCGGCAAGAAAGATAAGGGCAACGGCGAGAAGAGCGGTTGCGTCCGCGGGGTGAGGCTGGTGACTTTGGGGCGAGGCCGGTGATTTTGATTGAAAGGGAGAGGGCGGTCAGCCGGCTCTGCGGTCTTCGAGGACCTCGTCGAGCATGTGGGCGATGGAGCCGGCGCGGTTGCGGACCGATTGCTGGGAGTTCTGGAGGCTGCCGGCGAGGGAGGCGAGCTGGTCGTGGCGCTGGCGCGCGGTGCAGAGCTCGTCGGCGATGTTGAGGGCGGCGAGGACGGCGACGCGGAGACTGTCGACGGTGCCTCCGTGGGCAGAGACGGCGCGCATCTTGGCGTCGACCAGGGCGGCGAGGCGCTCGATGTAGGGGGCGTCGGTGCCGCGAAGATGGTAGACCTGATCGTAGATGTCGACGGCGATGGACTGGTTCTGGATCTGCTCCGAGGTTGAAGGTTGGGAGGCCGGGTGGGCAGGCTGGGGTGCAGTTTGGGGTGTGGCTTGGGAAGTGGCTTGGGGAGCTTCGAGGGTCTGGTCCATGGGGCCTCCTTTCGCGGCTGAGTTTAGAGGAGCTCGTCCATCTGCTCGAGCATTTTTTCGACGCGCTGGCGGACGGCTTCGCGCTCCTTGCTGAGGGTGTTGATCTCGGACTCGGCCATGGCGGCGAGCTGGTGCTGGTCGGCGAGCTGGGAGCGGAGGTTGGCGACCTCGGCTTCGGCGGCGGCGCGGGCTTCGCGTTCGCGCTTGACGATCTCGACGGCGCGGAGGACTTTCTGCTCGAGCGCCTGGAACTCGTCTGCGCTGACGTTCGGGCTGATGGTGGATGTGCTCATACTCGAAGTATAGATGGCGGAAGCGTGGATTTTGCTGAGGGAAACGGGGGTGGAATCAATCTGGGTGCGAGAATTTTGCGCACGATGGTGCGGCTCCCGCGCGATGCGGCTGCGCGCGCGCTTCCCCTTTGCCTTCGTTTCGCTCAGGGTCGAGGGTCAGGATGACAGCCAAACTCGGAACAGTACTTGGTCAGAGTTTCCCTAAACGCTGCCGGCTGGGGCGCGGATGGCGCCGCCGAGGGCGGTGAGGGCGGAGATGATGGAGGCCCACCAGGCGGTGAGCTCGTCGTCGCGGAGGGTGCGGTCGGGGGACTGGAAGACGCATTTGAGCAGCAGCGCGTAATGGGCAGGGAGGACGGAATTTCCTTTAGGGTCGCGGAAGATCTCGGTAGGGGTGAGGCGCTGGAGCTCGGGGATGGCGAGGGCCTGGATGGCAGAGGCGATGGTGTGCCAGGAGGTGGTGTCGGGGAAGGTGAAGGAGAAGTCGCGCTCGACGGCCTGGAAGCGGGAGAGGTCATGGGCGGTTATTTTTTTGAGGGGGAGTTCGTAGAGTTTTGCGAGGTCGAGTTGGGCGAGGTAGAGGGGCTGGCGGAGCTTGCGGGTGTCGCGCTGGGCGTGGGCGAGTTCGCCGAAGCGGGCGATGGGCTGGTGGTGAAGGAGGGCTGTGGCAGAGCGGCCGGGTTGGAGCCAGACGGGGGCTTCGGGGGTGAAGGTGATCGGGGAGAAGGACGAAATGCGGGGATCTCTCCACTCCGGCGGCAGAAGCGCCGCCTCCGGTCGAGATGACGATTCGTCTGTTAAGCCGGGATGGCTTAGATCGAAGAGGGAGAGGAGGGATTCGATAGCGCCTTTGAGTTCAAAGAAGGGGGCGTCGGCGGCGGGGTGGAGCGGGGTGGGCTGCGGAGTGGCGGAGGTGAGGCCAAGGGAGAGCTGGGCGGATTCGTGGACGGCTTCGACGGTTACGCTGTCGGGGAGTGGGGTGGTGGCGGTGAAGATCTGGCCCTGCTCGAAGAGGCGGACTTCTTTGACGTCGCGGTTGAGATTGTGGGTGAGCATGGCGACCATGCCGGGGATCAGGGAGGGGCGCAGGAGGGCGGCTTCTTCGGAGAGCGGGTTTTCGAGGGGGACGGCTGTGAGCGGTGTGGGGGAGAGCGGTCGTCCTTCTTCACCCCAACGAGCAACAGCGCTCGTCGTGGACCCCGATTCGGACGAGGCCCACATCTCAGAGTCGAGACCCTTCGGCAAGCTCAGGGCAAGTTGTGGGGCACCCGCGTTTGCGGCTGAGTGGAAGAGGTCGGCGTCGCGCCGGCTGGCGAAGGTGGAGGAGATGGATTCGGAGAAGCCGAGGGCGAGGAGGCGGGTGCAGACGGCGGCTTCTTTCGCGGCGAGGGGGTGGGCGAGGACGATGCCGGGGAGCGGAAGGGTGTTGGCGAAGCGGTTATAGCCGAAGACGCGGGCGACCTCTTCGATGAGGTCGATCTCGCGTTCGAGGTCGAGCCGCCAGGAGGGGAGCCGGACCTCGAAGGTTTCGCTGGGTATGGAGGAAGACCCGGGGCTAAACCCTCCTTTTGTTGCGGGGCTATCCAGGGGGCTAAAGCCCCCTGCTAATCCCAAAGGCTCCGGCGCGAAAGGACTGCTCATCGGGCTGGAGCCGACCGCTAATCCCAAAGGTTCCGGCGCGAAAGCGGAAACTGCGGTTCGGGGCGGGGCGGTGAGGGTGCAGCCGAGGGCGGTGAGGTATTGATGGATGAGGGCGGGGGTGAGGGCTGATTGAGTGGGAGTGTCTTCGAGGGTGGCGCCGAGGTGGCGCTGGACCTGGTGGACGGAGAGCTGGATGGGCGGCCGACCGGCGGTTTTGGCGGTGATCTCCGGGATGGTGACGTCGATGAGTTCGCCTTCGGCGTGGCCGCCGTGCTCAAGGATGAGCTGGGAGACGAGACGGTTGGCGGTGGGGCAGGCGTTGAAGTCGGCACCGCGCTCGAAGCGGTGGGAGGCATCGGTGTGGAGGCCGTGGCGGCGGGCGCTGCGGCGGATGCTGGCGGGGTCGAACCAGGCGGCTTCGACGAGGATGTTTTTTGTTTCCGGGGTGATCATGGAGTCCCAGCCGCCCATGACGCCGGCGAGGGCGAGGGGTTTGGTTTCGTCGGCGACAACGAGATCGTCGGGCTCGAGGGTGCGGTCGGTGCCGTCGAGGAGCTTGAGTTTTTCGCCTTTGCGCGCGAGGCGAACGACGATGCCGCCTTGTACCTTGTCGAGATCGAAGGCGTGAGTGGGGTGGCCCATGCCGAGCAAGACGAAGTTCGAGGCATCGACGGCGTTCGAGATGAGCTTCTGGCCGAGGAGGTGGAAGTATTGGGCGATGCGGCCGGTGCTTTGAGCGATGGTGACGTGGCGGAGGATCTGCGCGGTGAAGCGGCCGCAGAGATCGGAGGCTTCGATGCGGATGGGGAATGGCTCGGAATGGCTCGGAGTTTGTGGCGCTTCGGACGAAATACGGGAATTCTTCGCTGCGCTCAGAATGACGGTGCTATGGGGATCGGCTAAGAGAGGAAGTAAGGACAGGTTGTAGATGGTGGCGGCTTCGCGGGCGATGCCGTAGTGGTTCATGGCGTCGACGCGATTGGTGGTGATGTCCATCTCGAAGAGGTGGCCGTTGGATGCGCCGTCGGCGTGGAAGCCCAGGTCATGGACGCCTTCGACGGCGATGCCGCGGAGGGTAAGGTCTTCGGCGAGGTGGTGATCGTCTACGGGGATGCCGGGGACGTAGGTGCGGAGCCAATTGGTCAGGATCTTCATGGGGGACGGCTCCTAGTCTAAACGTTGCGTTGACCGTTGCTGTCGCACCCCTTCTTCCAAGAGCCCAGCGGTGCGGGTTCGATGCAGTGGTATGGATTGCTCGTGATCGACTGCATCCGCTTCGACTTTGGCTTGCCTGCGTGCAAATGAGCGACGATGATGGCTGCGTTGGTCTTTGTGGAGAGTGCGCGATGGGTTTGAGGGTGTGCGGTCTGGCGATAGCGGCTGTGCTGGGTATAGTGGGCAGGGCCTGGGCACAGCCGAGTAGATGGCCGGTGGCGGAGGGGCACATTGTGTTGAAGCTTTGGCCGAAGGGAGCTCCCGGACCGCCTACGGTGAGCGGACCGGAGAGCGACATGACAACTTCCAAGGATGCTCTGATTGCAGGACGACCGCTGGTGCATCTTGGGAACGTCTCGGTGCCTACGCTGACTCTGTTTTCTCCGAAGGGGGCGAACACGGGTGCGGCGGTGGTGGTGTTTCCCGGAGGTGGATACAGCATTCTCGCGATCGACCTGGAGGGTACCGAGGTTTGCGATTGGTTGACTTCGCGAGGGATCACATGCGCACTGCTGAAATACAGGGTGCCGGGGACAGGACCGTATCCGAAGTCGGAGGCTGCATTGCAGGATGCGCAGAGGGCGGTGGGGATGGTGCGGGCGCATGCCGCGGAGTGGAAGGTGGATCCGAAGAAGATTGGTGTGCTAGGTTTTTCTGCGGGAGGCCATCTCGCCGCGGCGGTCAGTACGCATTATGCAACGCGGCTGTACCTGCGAGTCGACGCGGCGGATGGGTTGAGCTGCAGGCCGGACTTCGCGGTGGTGGTGTATCCGGGGTATCTGGCGCAGGCGGATAAGGGATTTGCGTTTACGCCGGATATTCCGGTGACGAAGGAGACCCCGCCTACGTTTCTGGTGCAGGCAGAGGACGATCCGGTGCATGTGGAGAATTCCGTGGAGTATTTTCTGGCACTGAAGAAAAGTGGGGTTCCGGCGGAGTTGCATGTGTATGCCCAAGGCGGCCATGGATACGGGTTAAGGCAGACGAATCAACCGATTACGCGCTGGCCCGATCTGCTGGCGGTCTGGATGAAGACGATTGGAATCGTGCAATAGCGTGCATCTTCGGGCAGTTTCCGGCAGACGCTCGTGCCGGGACTAATCGATTTGAGATGCGACGATGGTTCGATTGCTGCTGCGCTGGGTTTGAATGCCGTAAGGGTTTAGCGGCATCTTCGGGGAGGTGGACGGGCGGGGAGAGAGTCGTGTCTCCCACCCTTTGTGCAAAGGCGCACAAAGGATGGGGCACCCGAAGTATGGCTAGGTGCCGGTGATGCTCGTTTTTAGATGACGATGTGACGTGAGACTCTCCTTCTGAGCTGAACTGCAAATGCGGGGATCCTTCCCCTTCGCTACGCTCGAGGGTCAGGATGACGGCGAAGAACAAGCGTGATGAGAATTGCGTGCTTACCAGGGGTCGAGGCCGAGGAGTTGGCGGCCCAGGGGGGTGAGTTCGGCGGTCTGGTATTTGGTGCGCTCCCACTCGCGGGGGTCGCCGGGGAAGGCGAAGCCCTCGGGGGCGCGGCGCTCGCGCCAGGAGTCGATGCGGCGGTTACGGATCTCTTCGTTGCCGCCGTCGGCGGGAGTCATCGAGATGTACTGCGCCATGCGGACCTTGTTCTCGGAGGTGTTGGGGCGGATGCCGTGGGTGAGCAGGCTGTTGAAGATCATGAGGTCGCCAGCCCTCATGGGGACCGGGGTCAGTTCATAGCCGGTGATGTCGGGTTTGAAGCCGTCGCGGTCGGCGGGCTGGGTCTTCTTCCAGGCTTCGAAGTTGCGGAAGAGCTCGGGGACGCACTGGAAGCCGCCGGTGGTGTCGTCGGTGTCGACCAGCGAGAGGACGCCCTGGACGTTGACCGGGAGCGGGTCGAGGGTGGTGTCGACGTCGTTGTGGATGAAGCCGGAGAAGGCGCGGCCGCTGCGGTTGGGGGTGTTGAGGTTGGCGCGGTCGATGGTGACCCAGAGGCGCTCGTCGTCCCAGATGTCGACGAAGGCATCGTGGACGCGGGGCTCCTGGCGGTTATCCCAGAGAGTCTGGTGGTTGTAGACCTCGACCATGCCGCTGTTGTTGAGCTCCTTCATGGCGTGATTGCGGAGCTGGGCGGCGTTCCAGGTGGCGAGGTCGTTGGGGTCCATCTCCTGAAACTCCCAGAGGAAGTTGCGGGTGCGCTCGACGTTGGCGGCGGGGACGGCCTGGCGGACGACGACAAAGCCGTAGGTCTGCCAGTGGGCGAAGTCGGCCTGGGAGAGGACGCGCAGGGGGAGCTTCTTTTTGATCTCGCGGAGGGGCTGGCGGACGACTTCGACGTTGAGGCTGTTTTCGCCGGGCTTGCCGACGACGTTGTGTTCGAGCACTGCGGCGGTGTGGGTGTTCATGGCGGTTGCGATCCTGGGCGCGGGTTGCGCGTAAGAGAACTTTAGAGCGGCCGGGCGATGACGTGTTGGCTTTGGGTGCCAAATAGTGGTACTGGAGTCCCACGTGGGTGGGTGTTGTGGCTATAATTGCGTCGGCTTTCCGGAGAGGAGAGGCGACCAATGGCAAAAGGTCATCTCGACCGAAACGGCTGACGGCCTCATCGTTTCGGTTTGGGGGAAGAACGGCAACGGCTGGAGTGTTTGGGTTGGAAGGTTCGAACGGTATGGGTGGGTGGGATTCTTCACTCCGTTCAGGATGACGGCGAAGAGCAGACAACGGCAAAGGCAACGACGACAGCAGATCCCTTTCGGGGATGACAACAAGAACGGCAAAGGCAACAGCAACGGCAAATACGGGGGGTCTCTCCACTGCGCCATGCGATAAGGCCGCATGGCTTCGGTCGAGATGACGAATTTCGAGAGACTTAGGGGGGGGGCGGATGAAGCCGTTTCTGGAGCACATCAAGACGCAGGAGGATTCGTCCTGGGTGCTGTTTGATCGGCGGCTGCCGGCGATTCCGTTCGAGTGGCACTACAACAGCGAGTGGGAGTTGACGCTGACGCTGAACAGCCGCGGGCAGCGGTTTGTCGGCGACAGCATTGCGCGGTACGACGATGGCGACCTGGTGCTGATCGGGCCGAAGATACCGCATACGTGGTGCTCGACCGAGGATGTGTGCGCGGGGAGTCCGCATCAGGCACTGGTGCTCTGGTTCAGCGACGGATTTGTGAAGGGGATGATCGATCCGCATGTGGAGCTGCGGCCGGTGCGGAAGCTGCTGGACCGGGCGTCGCGGGCGCTGACGTTCTCCGCCGGTGTGCGGGAGCGGGCGCGGAGCATGATCTGCGCGATGGTGGAGCAGGGGGCGGGGGCGCGGCTGACGGGTCTGCTGGAGGTGCTGCTGTTGCTGGCCGGGGATGCGGGGAGCGAGCCGCTGGCGTCGGAGGCGAACCAGAGCGAGAGCTTCGCGGAGGCGACCGAGGAGCGGATCGGGCGGGTGATCTCGCACCTGCATGGGCACTATCGGGAGGAGATGGAGGTGGAGACGCTGGTGAAGGTGGGGGCGCTGAGCCGGAGCTCGCTGCACCGGCTGTTCAAGCTGCAGACGCGGATGACGCCGGGGATGTATGTGGCGCACCTGCGGGTGGGGCATGCGTGCGCGCTGCTGCTGAACAGCGAAAGGCCGATTGCGGTGATTGCGGATGAGGTGGGGTATGGGAACCTGGCGCACTTCAACCGGCAGTTCAGGGAGCTGAAGGGGCAGACGCCGCGGGAGTTTCGGCGGGCGTTTCAGCGGTAGGCGCCGGGGGCTGCGCGAACGAAGACTTATGCGGTTCGACGAGAAAGATCTTTGGTGAGTGAGTAGACGGCCGGCCAAGAGTCGTGGTCTCCCCACCCTTTGTGCAAAAGGACGCACAAAGGATGAGGCACCCGAAGTTGGTTAAGACTTGATCTAGCTCGGGACGGTTTGGGAGGATCTGGGAGCGCGGCGCTTCAGATAAATGGCTGCGGCGATGCCGGCAAGCAGGACGACGGAATAGGTTGCGACGAGTGGTAGGGAAGCTTTGGTGTCGAGGCCGCCGGCGAAGATCTCAAAGACGACGATGGCATAGAAGGCGAGGAGGTTTGCGATTGCGAGGGCAAGACCTGCGCTCGGCTTGCTGGACTTGAGAAGCAGGTAGAGGCCGAGGAGCAATGCGGCGAGCATGAGCCAGGAGACTGCAATGCTTAAGTTCTCCCACCAAAGACGATGGGGAGGGTGGGGGTCGAGCGCGATGGCGAGTACGCTGTACGACTCGATGAGGGTGATGAAACCCAGGATAAGGATCGAGAGCAGCGTTCCTGCTTTCCTGCGGACGGATGGAGCTGCGGGACTTGTCATTGTCTTTCTTCTGCCCAACTAGTTTCTTCTATCCAGCTAGTGTGGCGAGTCGTAAATTTGTTGCAGAAATAGATGATTCGAATGGACTCATCAAGGTCTAAGACACAAGAACAGACAACAACGAAATACGGGGATCCTTCCCCTTCGCTACGCTCGAGGGTCAGGATGACGACGGAAAATAACGGCGGAGAATACATCAACGAACTTAGGACTCAGGACACTAGGGAGGCGTTGATTAAGTTGTCGCGTTTGCTGACCGCTATAAGATATAGTCCAGACGACTTGAGGGAGTGCGGGCGAAGTGCGAAATGCGGGGATTTCTCCGTTCCGCCGCGTGATGAAGCCACACGGCTCCGGTCGAAATGACGATTCGGCGGATGGTTCTTTCGATGGAAGACTCTAGCAGAGATTGCTTAGGCAAACTACTCGGATTGTTTAGGCGAACTGCTCGAGGAAGCGCATGTCGCCGGAGTAGAAGTGGCCGATGTCGGAGATGCCGTGCTGGATCATGGCGATGCGCTCGACGCCCATGCCGAAGGCGAAGCCGGTGATGCGTTCGGGGTTGTAAGCGTCGTCGGCAGGGTCGAGCTTACGACGTTCTACGGTAACGGCAGCGAAGACGGCAGGGTCGACCATGCCGCAGCCGAGGAGCTCGATCCAGCCGGAGTGTTTGCACTTGCGGCAGCCTCGACCATTACAAAAGATGCAGGAGATCTGGACGTCGGCGGAGGGTTCGGTGAAGGGGAAGAAGCTGGGGAAGAAGCGGGTCTTGACGGCTGAGCCGAAGAGGGCCTTCATGGCGTGGTCGAGGGTGCCCTTGAGGTCGGAGAAGGTGATGTTGGTGTCGACGCAGAGGCCTTCGACCTGGTGGAAGATGGGGGAGTGGGTGGCGTCGGCGGCGTCGTTGCGGTGGACCTTGCCGGGGATGACGATGCGGATGGGCGGGGTCTGCTGAACCATCGTCCGAATCTGGACGGGGCTAGTGTGGGTGCGCATGAGCAAGCGGTCGCGGCTGGGACGGCCTTGCTGGTTGGCAATCAGAAGCGTGTCCTGGGTGTCGCGGGCGGGGTGATTGGGGGGGAAGTTGAGGGCTTCGAAGTTGTAGAAGTCGGATTCGACCTGGGGACCGAGGTTGGTGGAGTAGCCGAGATGGTGGAAGACGGAGACGATCTCGTGCATGGTCTTGAGGAGGGGGTGGGGGATGCCGGGGGCGCGCGAGGCGCCGGGGAGGGTGATGTCGATGCCCTGCTGCTTGTCAGGCGCGGCGGTTTGTGATGCGGCGGGAGACTCGAGGGCGGCTTCGATCTGCTGCTTGAGCTGATTGAAGCGGATGCCGAGGGGTTTGCGGGCCTCGGGTGGGGCGGATTTGAGCCAGGCTTCGCTGATGAGTTTTAGGCGGCCCTGTTTGCGGCCGAGCCAGTGGAGGCGGAAGGCTTCGCGGTGAGCCTCTGTTTCTGCGGCAGTAGTACGGACCTCCTTGGCGAGGGTGACGAAGGCGTCGTCGAGGGCGGAGTCGCTGAAGGAAGGAAGTTGGGGAATTTCGTCGTTCATTGAATTCGCTAGGCGGAGATGGGCCTACGGGCTACGCGGATGGTGGGCTCGGGATGGGGTCGCCTTCGATATGGAAGGCTATGCCATCGCGAAAGCTTGAATTGCCGACGGCTGCCACGCTGTGCGACTTAATACCAGCCGTCTTCATGGATCAATCTTAGGATATCTCGCGTCTTCATGCTTCCTAAACGTCAGTGT
Organism: Edaphobacter sp.; assembly: GCA_965277545.1. Lineage (GTDB taxonomy): Bacteria > Acidobacteriota > Terriglobia > Terriglobales > Acidobacteriaceae > Edaphobacter. The sequence continues at coordinate 928,575 of OZ255826.1, read as the reverse complement.
ATCGCAGCATAGAGCAGGGTATGGCGCGGACACCTTGAAGCGGTTGCGAAGGGGACGAGGAAGAACGAGCAACGACAAAAGCAAAGGCAATATTTAGTCGCGTCGGCTTCGCCTTTGCTCCTGCCTTCGGCAGAGCGGAGGGCGCTTCGCGACGGCGGGCTGAGACGCGAGGCTGAAGCCTCGCTCTATCACAGAAGCAAGAACAAAGGCGACAGCGGAAACAGAAGTAAGAGCAAGAGCTGCAGCGGAAACAGAAGCGAGATCAAAAGTGGCAGCAGAATCATTTTGTGAGATAGCCAAGGATGTGACAGGGACTCGGTTGTACGGCCGCAGCGAAGATGTGCGTCTGTCAGACGACGATCAAAGCGTCTCAATAGCGAGTGCACGCGGCGAAATTTAACAGCAGATCCTCTTCTAGGATGACAACAAGAAAGACAAGGTCAATGGAGAGACATGGCAGCGCGTGTGTGGTAGAGGCGGAGCATGGAGACGGCGAAAACAGGCAAAGACAAATACGGGGATCCTTCGCTTCGCTCCAGGATGACGACGGGAAACTGACAACGGCAACGACAGCTCTGATCCGGCGGGTGTCGGCGGGTGTCGGCGGGTGTCGGCGGGTGTCGGCGGGTGTCGGCGGGTGTCGGCGGTTGATTAGAGGGCGAAGAGGACGATGGCGACGACGAGGGCGCCGAGCAGGAGGCTGCGGGGGTCGGTGATGGCGTAGACGACGGGATCTTCGTCGAGCCGGCCGCGGGAGGCTTCGAGCCAGAGGCGGCTGATCCAGAGGAGCATGACGGGGACGAGCAGCCAGAGGCGGTTGGGGTGCTGGTAGAGCTGGGCGGCGTTGAGGGTGGAGATGTAGAAGGTGAGGACGACGACCGAGGCGTATCCGCTGGCGGAGCCGAAGGCGCGGAGCTGCTCGATGTCGGCGACGTGATAGCCGCGGCCGCCGGCGGAGGCGCCGCCGCGCTCGCGCAGGTTTTCGAGCTCGGCGAAGCGTTTGACGAAGGCGAGGGAGAGAAAGAAGAAGATGCTGAAGCCGGCGAGCCAGGCGGAGACGAGGACTCCGGTGGCGGCCGAGCCGGCGAGGATGCGGATGGTGTAGAGGCCGGAGAGAACGATGACGTCGACCAGGACGGCGCGTTTGAGCCGCAGCGAGTAGGAGAGCGTGGTGACGAGATAGACACCGAGCCAGAGGAGGAAGTAGTGGGGGCGGATGAGGGTGCGTCCTGGCGAAAGGGCGGAGATCGCGTGAGGGACGAGGAGGGCGAGAGCGAGCGAGAGGGCGAGGAAGAGGAGGACGACGGCGATTCCTGCAAGGGCGGAGAGATCGCCTGCGGCGAAGGGGCGGTGGCGCTTACGGGGGTGCTGGCGGTCGGCTTCGAGATCGAGCAGGTCGTTGACGATGTAGGTGGCGGAGGCGCAGAGGCCGAAGCTGAAGAAGGCGAGCAGAGCTGCGGCGACGAGGCCGCTGGACCAGTTATGGGCGAGCAGGAGGGGCAGGAAGATGAGGGCGTTCTTGGCCCATTGATGGAGGCGGAGGGCCTTGGGCCAGGCTTTGAGCGGCGCGATGCGCTCCTCAAAGCAGCGGACGGGGGTGATGCGGGCCTTGCGGAGGGCGGCGATGAGGGCCGGGGTTGGGTTGGCGACCATGGGCTCGCGGCAGTGTTGCAGCAAGGGCAGGTCGGGGAGGGCGTTGCCGATGTAGGAGAAGTTTTCGCCGAACTGCGATCGAAAGGCGTGAAGTTTGTTTTTGCCGGCGAGGTTGAGGCGGCCGTCGGAGGCGAGGACGCCGGTGAAGAGGCCGAGGTGGGCGGCGACGCGGTGGGCGGTGGCGGCGTCGGCTGCCGTGGCGAGATAGATGGGACGGCCGGTGGATTGCTGCTGCTCGAGGAATTGGAGGAGCTCGCGGTTGTAGGGGAGGTGGGCAACGTCGAGCTGGACGGTGGAGGCGATGTGGCGTTTGAGGGCGGCTTTGCCTTCGAGGAGCCAGGCAGGCAGTTTGAGGAGGAAGGCGGGGCGGTGACGGGCGAGGGCGAGGGCGGAGTCGTAGAGAGTGTCTGATTTGACGAGGGTTCCGTCGAGGTCGACGCAGAGAACCGGAGGCGCGGCGTGATCTGGCGTGTCCGGAGTCAACAAATAAAGGTCCTTTTCTTCGCGTCTAAAGCGCGGCCGCGACAGTCTAACGAAGGAGTGCGAGCGCCGCGACGAGGCACGCAGGATATTGGCCGGGATGCTGTCGGTTTGGCCGCCTACGAGATTATCAAGTATTCTTAAAAATCTTGACAATTCCTCGAAGATGTTCGCCGTACTATCTTTTCAAGAGAGCAGATTGCGCTAATGTCCCCTATGCCGATGAGCGAAGAGGAGGCCCGAGTGGATGCGCCGGGCTATGAACTAAATGCCGGTGAACGGCGGGCCGGATCGGGCGACGGCGGCGCTCCGGGCACCGAGCAGGGCGCCGAGCCGGGCGTCGAGCCGCAGGGCGCGAAGGGTTCGGGGCTGCGCAAAGCGATTGTGCTTGCGGTGATTGCAGCGTCGGTGGGGCTGGCGGTGTGGAAGATCCGGAGCAATCAGAAGACGCAGGACATCGTGGCGATGACGATGGAGGCGCAGGCGGATCGTCCGGCTCCGGTGCAGGTGGCGGCGGTGGAAGAGAAGACGATGCCTATCTTCCTGACGGCGCTGGGAACGGTGACGGCATACAACACGGTGACGATCAAGTCGCGAGTGGACGGGCAGCTGATGACGGTGCCGGTGCGGGAGGGGCAGGCCGTGAGGCAGGGGCAGGTGCTGGCGGAGATCGACCCGAAGCCGTACCAGGCCTCGCTCGAGCAGGCGCAGGGGCAGCTGGTGAAAGATGAAGCGAATGCGGTGAATGCGCGGGCGGAGGCGGCGCGGTATGGAGCTCTGCTGCAGGCCGGGGTGGTGTCGAAGGAGAGCCAGCAGGCGCAGGTGTCGACCGCCGGACAGGCCGAGGGCGCGATTGCGGCGGACCAGGCGGCGATTCAGGCGGCGAAGGTCAATGTCGGGTATACGAAGATTGTTTCGCCGATCAATGGTGTGGTGGGCCTGCGGCAGGTCGATCCGGGAAACATTGTGCATGCGGCGGATACGACGGGCTTGCTGGTGGTGACGCAGCTGCAGCCGATCGCGGTGATTTTTACGCTGCCCGAGGACCAGCTGCCGGAGGTGCTGAAGCGGACGCGGGCGGGCGGGCGCTTGCTGGTGAATGCGTATGACCGGTCGGATGCGACGCTGCTGGCCAAGGGCACGCTGCTGACGGTTGACAACGAGATCGACCCGACGACGGGCACGGTGAAGGCGAAGGCGATCTTCGATAACAAGGACGGCGCACTGTTTCCGAACCAGTTCGTGAACGTCCGCCTGGTTCTTGAGGATCAGCGCGATTCGATGGTGATTCCGGCGGCGGCACTGCAGGCTGGGTCGGAGGGAAGCTTCGTGTATGTGCTGAAGGAGGGCGAGCCTCCGGCGGGTCTCGCCGACATCAAACCCTCGAGTAGAGGAGACGGAAAGCCTCGTATGCAGCTCAAGGAGAATCATACGAACTATTACGTGCTTGCGCAGCCGGTGAAGGTGAAGTTGACCGAGGGGACGCAGGTGATTTTGAGTGGAGGCGTACAGCGGGGGGACCGGATTGTGGTGGACGGGCAGGAGCAATTGAAGAACGGCAGCAAGGTGTCTCCGAGGTTGGTTCCGGCGAGGAGCAATGCGGCCGCGGCCGGTGAGGTGAAGGAGATGCCGGAGCTGCCTTCATGAGCGGATCGGAGGGATCTTCGCGGATGAGTCCTTCGCGGCCTTTCATTCTGCGGCCGGTGGCCACCTCGCTCCTGATGGTGGCCATTTTGCTTGCGGGCTTTGTGGCGTACAAGCAGCTTCCGGTGTCGGCTCTGCCGGAGGTGGACTATCCGACGATTCAGGTGCAGACGTTCTATCCGGGAGCGAGTCCGGAGGTGATGGCGTCGTCGGTGACGGCTCCGCTAGAGCGGCAGTTTGGGGAGATTCCCGGGCTGAGCCAGATGACCTCGACGAGCTCGGGCGGCGGCAGTGTGATCACGCTGCAGTTCGACCTGGCGGAGTCGATCGACGTGGCGCAGCAGGATGTGCAGGCGGCGATCAACGAGGCGTTCAACTACCTGCCGAAGGACCTGCCCAACCCGCCGGTGTACAGCAAGGTGAACCCGGCGGATGCGCCGATTATGACGCTTGCGCTGACCAGCGGGACGCTGCCGTTGTCGCAAGTGGAAGACATGGCGGACACGGTGATCGCTCAGAAGATCTCGCAGCTCTCGGGCGTGGGGCTGGTGTCGATCAATGGCGGGCAGAAGCCGGCGGTGCGGATCCAGGTGAACCCGACGGCGCTGGCGAACTATGGGTTGAGTCTGGAAGACATCCGGACGGCGCTGGGCACGACGAACGTGGATCAGGCCAAGGGGAGCCTGAATGGGCTGACGCAGTCGTACACCATCGGCGCGAACGATCAGCTGCGCTCGAGCGAGGGCTACAGCCGTGTGATCATCGCGTACAAGAATGGGTCGCCGGTGCGCTTGTCGGACGTCGCGAATGCGGTCGATAGCGCAGAGAATTTGTTCCAGGCGGCATGGATGGGACGCGCGGCGACGGTGGGGGCGAACGGCAAGGTGGAGCAAGCGGCGACACTGCAGCCGGCAGTGATTGTGAACATCCAGCGGCAGCCGGGGGCGAACATCATCGGCGTGGTGGATGAGGTGCAGAAGCTGCTGCCGACTCTGCGCGGAACGCTGCCGGCGACGGTGTCGCTGCAGGTGCTGACAGACAGGACGAATACGATCCGAGCGTCGGTGAAGGATGTGCAGTTCTCGCTGCTGCTGACGATTGCGCTGGTGGTGATGGTGATCTTCCTGTTTCTGCGCTCGGTGGCGGCAACTGTGATCCCGTCGGTCGCGGTTCCGCTCTCGATTGTGGGCACTTTCGGCGTGATGTACCTGCTGGGGTACAGCCTGAATAACCTGTCGCTGATGGCGCTGACGATCTCGACGGGATTCGTCGTGGATGACGCAATCGTCATGATCGAGAACATCTCGCGCTTTCTCGAGATGGGCGATTCGCCGATGGAGGCGGCGCTGAAGGGCTCGGAGCAGATCGGATTCACGATCGTGTCCTTGACGGTGAGCTTGATTGCGGTGCTGATTCCGTTGTTGTTCATGGGCGATATTGTGGGGCGGCTGTTCCGGGAGTTTGCTGTAACCCTGGCGGTTACAATTCTGGTTTCGGCGTTCGTGTCTTTGACGTTGACGCCGATGATGTCGGCCAAGCTGCTGAAGCATACGCCCGAGAGTCAGCAGAACGCGTTTTACCGCAAGAGTGAAGAGTTTTTCGAGTATGTGATTGCGAAGTACGCGGTGGGCGTGCGGTTTGTGCTGCGGCACCAGACGGCGACGCTGCTGGTGACGCTGGCGACCTTCGGGCTGACGGTGTATTTGTTTCTGATTGTGCCGAAGGGGTTCTTTCCGGTGCAGGATACGGGCGTACTGCTGGGGATTACGGAGGCTCCGCAGACGATCAGCTTCGAGGCGATGTCCGCGCGGCAGCAGGTGCTGGCGAGGACGATTCTCGAAGACAAGGATGTGGAGAGTGTGTCGTCGTTCATTGGGATCGACGGAACGAACTCGACGTTGAACAGCGGGCGGATTCAGATCAATTTGAAGGACCGGGAGAAGCGGAGCTCGACGGCGCTTGAGGTGATCGACCGGCTGGAGCCGAAGGTAGCGCAGGTGGGCGGGATCGAGTGTTTTCTGCAGCCGCTGCAGGATCTGACGGTGGAAGACCGGGTGAGCCGTACGCAGTACCAGTTTTCGCTTGAGGATGCGAACGCCGAGGAGCTGTCGGTGTGGACCGGCCGGATGGTAGCCAAGCTGAAGACGATTCCGATTCTGCGCGATGTGGCGAGCGATGAAGAACTGGGCGGATTGGGGGCGAACCTGGTGATCGACCGGGACACGGCGTCGCGGCTGGGAATCACGCCGCAGAACATTGACGATACGCTCGACGATGCGTTTGCGCAGCGGCAGGTTTCGACGATCTTCACGCAGCAGAATCAGTATCACGTGGTGCTGGAGGTGTCTCCGAAGTTTCAGCGCAATCCGAACGCGCTCGACAGCATTTATGTGAAGAGCTCGAACGGGACGCAGGTGCCGCTGTCGACGTTTACGCACTTTGAGGAGAAGCCGGCGCCGCTGGTGATCAGCCATCAGGGGCAATTCCCTGCGGTGACGATCTCGTTCAATCTGGCTCCGGGCAAATCGATCGGCGATGCGGTGGATGCGGTGAATCAAGCCAAGGCGGAGTTGAATCTGCCGCCGAGCGTGCAGGCGGAGTTTCAAGGCTCGGCGCGGGCGTTCGAGGCATCGCTGGCCAATGAGCCGCTGTTGATCCTGGCGGCGCTGATCGTCGTCTATATTGTGCTGGGCGTGCTGTACGAGAGCTATATTCACCCGATCACGATTCTGTCGACGCTGCCGTCGGCGGGCGTGGGCGCGATTCTGGCGCTGCTGCTGTTCCATGTCGACCTGAGCGTGATTGCGCTGATCGGGATTATTCTGCTGATCGGCATTGTGAAGAAGAATGCGATTATGATGATCGACTTTGCGCTCGAAGCCGAGCGGGAGCAGGGGATGCGGCCGGAGGAGGCGATTTACCAGGCCTGCCTGCTGCGGTTCCGGCCGATCATGATGACGACGATGGCGGCGCTGCTGGGCGGCCTGCCGCTGGCGCTGGGCACGGGCACGGGAAGCGAGCTGCGGCGGCCGCTGGGCATCACGATCGTGGGCGGGTTGATTGTGTCGCAGGTGCTGACGCTGTTTACGACGCCGGTGGTGTACCTGTTCTTCGACCGCCTGGCGCGAGGCTCGCGTCGAGCGAAGAGGGAGGAGTATGAGTGGCATGCGGTTTCGGCGGATTAAAACAGGGGATAGGGAGTAGGGAGTAGAAGGCAAGGGCAACAGCGGGGATTATGCATTTTTCAGCACCATTTATTCGGCGGCCGGTGGCGACATTTCTGATGTCGGTGGCGGTGATTCTGGCGGGCGTGGCGGCGTATCGTCTGCTGCCGGTCGCGAGTCTGCCGCAGGTAGAGTTTCCGGTGATTACGGTGGGAGCGAGTCTGCCGGGAGCTGACCCGGAGACGATGGCCTCTTCGGTGGCGACGCCACTGGAGCGGCAGTTTGCGAAGATTGCGGGCGTCAATGAGATGACGTCGTACTCCTCGACGGGGACGGCCGGGGTGATCCTGCAGTTCGATCTGACGCGGGATGTCAATGGCGCGGCGCGGGATGTGCAGGCGGCGATCAATGCGGCGCGGAGCCAGCTGCCGGCGAACATGCCAACCAATCCCGGGTACTACAAGGTGAACCCGGCGGATTCGCCGATTCTGATTCTGGCGCTGACCTCGGACACGATGACGGTGCCGCAGCTCTATGACGCATGCGACAGCATACTGGCGCAGAAGATTGCGCAGGTGCCGGGGGTGGGGCAGACGTTCTGCGGCGGGAGCGCGAAGCCGTCGGTGCGGATTGAGGCGAACCCGATGCAGTTGGCGCACTACGGGATCGGGCTTGAAGCGTTGCGGGCGGCGGTGGGTTCGGTCAATGTGAATCAACCGAAGGGGTATCTGCAGGACGGCGACAAGCGTTGGAGCATCAGCGCGACGGATCAGTTGTTCGGAGCGAGCGCGTATGCTCCGTTGATCGTGGCGACCGATCGCGGGCCGGTGAGTTCGGCTCCGGCGAGCTCGGGGCTGCCTGCTTCTGTAGCCAGCGCGGTTACAAATCAAACGGCGGCGAATGGGAATGGAACGGCGGCGGGAACGGTCAACGGCGGAGCTGCGGCGAACGGGCCGGGGGTTGCACCTCCTGCCTCGGCGGCTGCAGGTTCCGGGACTAGCGGAGGTCCCGGAGCGGCACATGGGATCGTGCGCATCGAAGACGTGGCGACGGTGGCGAACAGCGTTGAGGACATTCACGCAACGGGGGTCTTTAACGGCAGGCCGGCGATTCTGGTGGTGGTGTTCAAGACGTCGACGGCGAACGTGATCGAGACGGTCGATCATGTGAAGGCGATGCTGCCGCAGCTGGAGGCTTCGATTCCGCCGGCGATCCAGGTGCATGTGGCGCTCGACCGGACGGTGACGATTCGCGCGTCGGTGAAGGACGTGACGTGGACGATGGTGATCTCGATCCTGCTCGTGATCCTGGTGGTGTTCGTGTTTCTTCGCGAGTGGCGATCGACGCTGATCCCAAGCGTGGCCGTGCCATTGAGCTTGCTGGGGACGTTCGCGGTGATGTATGTGCTGGGGTATACGCTTGACAACTTATCGCTGATGGCGCTGACGATCTCGACGGGCTTCGTGGTGGACGACGCGATTGTGGTGATCGAGAATATCAGCCGGCATCTCGAAAGCGGAATGACGCCTTACCGGGCGGCGATGGTGGGGTCGAAGGAGATCGGATTTACCGTCCTGTCGATGAGCACGTCCCTGATTGCGGTGTTTATTCCGATCCTGCTGATGGGAGGCATTGTCGGGAGGCTGTTTCGCGAGTTCGCGGTGACGCTGTCAGTGGCGATTCTGGTGTCGCTGGTGGTCTCGCTGACGACGACGCCGATGCTGAGCGCGAAGTTTCTGGAGCCGCACAACAAGCGGAAGCATGGGCGCTTCTATCGCTGGGGCGAGCAGGCGCTGGACTGGCTGGCGGCGGAGTACAAGCTGGGTCTGCAGTGGGTGCTGGCGCACCAGAAGCTGATGCTGACGGTGACGGTGCTGACGTTTGTGCTGAATGTGTATCTGTACATCCTGGTGCCAAAGGGATTTTTTCCGGAGCAGGACACGGGACGCATCGGCGGTCAGGTGCAGGGACAGCAGGACGTATCCTTCGCGGAGTTGAAGCAGAAGGTACTGCGGCTGGCGAAGGTTGTGGGGCAGGATCCGGGGGTGCAGGATGTGACGGCGTTTGCCGGCGGCCGGGGGAACGTCAACTCGGGATTCATGTTCGTCTCGTTGAAACCGGATGCGGAGCGGCTGAAGACGGGAGCGACGGCGCAGGCGATCGTGGACCGGCTGCGACCAAAGGTGAGCAATATCCCCGGCGCGATTCTTTACCTGCAGGCGTTTCAGGACCTGCGGATCGGCGGAAGAAGTTCGGCCACCGAGTACCAGTACACGCTGACGTCAGACAGTCTGACGCAGTTGAACGAGTGGGGTCCGAAGCTGATGGCAGCGATGGAAAAGCTGCCGCAGATCTCAGACGTTGCAACGGATGAGCAGCAGCAAGGGCTGAGGGCGCAGCTGGTGATCGACCGTGCTACGGCGACGCGACTGGGCGTGTCTCCGCTCACGATTGATGCCACGCTGTCGGATGCTTTTGCGCAGGCGCAGGTGTCGACGACGTACATGCCGCTGAACCAATATCACGTGGTGATGGAGGTGGCGCCGCAGTACCAGGCGGACCCGGATGCGCTGAAGAATATCTATGTGAAGAGCACGACGGGGGCGATGATTCCGCTCTCGGCGGTGACGCATTTCGAGTCGCAGCGGATTCCGCTGGCGGTGAATCATCAGGCGCAGGTGCCGGCGACGACGCTGTCGTTCAACCTGACCAAGGGTGAGGCGCTGAGCGATGCGGTGGCTGCGATTCAGAAGGCGCGGGTGGAGATCGGAGTGCCGGCGTCGATTCATGGAGGATTTGCAGGCTCGGCGAAGGCTTTCAAAGATTCCATGTCGAGCGAACCCTGGCTGATTCTGCTGGCGCTCATCGCGGTGTATATCGTTCTGGGAATTCTTTACGAGAGCTTCATTCATCCGCTGACGATTCTGTCGACGCTGCCTTCGGCGGGGGTGGGCGCGATCGTGGCGCTGCTGCTGTTCAACGTGGATCTGAGTGTGATTGCGATGATCGGGATCATTCTACTGATTGGGATCGTAAAGAAGAATGCGATCATGATGATCGACTTCGCGCTGGCGGCCGAGCGGCAGCAGGGAAAGACGCCGCAGGAGGCGATCTACGAGGCGTGCCTGATGCGGTTCCGGCCGATCATGATGACGACGATGGCGGCGATGCTGGGCGGCCTTCCGCTGGCTCTGGGACACGGGGCGGGGAGCGAGATGCGGCGGCCGCTGGGAATCACGATTGTCGGCGGGTTGATCGTGTCGCAGGCGCTGACGCTGTTTACGACGCCGGTGGTTTATCTGTTCTTCGATCGGCTGCGGGGCCGGTTCGAGCGGACGGGGGAGAAGCCGCGCACCCGGCAGCAGGTGGCCCAGACGGTGGCGGGGGACTAAAGTGGCTGTGCCCGCGGCATCGAACAGCAGATCCTCTTCGAGGATGACAGCCAGAAAAGCAAGGGCAAAGACTGAATACAGCAGGATTAGATTCGGTCCAAAGCCGCTGCGATTGCTGCCCTTAGAGGTCGAAGGCCTACGTCGAGCAAGAACCGGAGTGTTTGGCTTAGACCATGACTGGCTCTGGAGTGCGTGCGTCTGTGGAGCGGCGGCGCTCGAACGAATTGATGTGTAGCGGGGTGATGGGGGCTGGGGGGAAGTAGGCGTTTTCGAAGTATTGGGCGAGCATGCGATGGGTGTTGAAGAAGCTGCCGTTGATGGCGATGCAGTGCTGCTGCATACGGGCCCAGGCGTGCGGGTTGGCGTACATGGGGGCTATCGCGTCTTCTAGCTTCTCGTAGAGGCTTGCCGCCTCAATTGCTTCGTCCGCACCGTCTTCGATGGCCCAGCCGGTGGTGTTTTCGGCGCAGCCTTCGATCCACCAGCCGTCGAGGATGGAGAGCGAGGGTACGCCGTTGAGGGCGGCCTTCATGCCGGAGGTGCCGGAGGCTTCGTAGGGGCGGCGGGGGGTGTTGATCCAGACGTCGACGCCTTGGGTGAGGAGCGCGCCGAGCTCCCAGTCGTAGTTTTCGACGTAGTAGATCTTGAGGGCGGAGGAGTTGAGCTTGGCGGCAGCAGCATAGACGTCGCGGATGAGGCCCTTGCCGGCGTTGTCGGCGGGGTGGGCTTTACCGGCGTACAGAATTTGCAGGCCGCCGATCTTTTCGGCGATAGCTTCGAGGCGGGCGGGATCGTGGAGGAGCAGGCTGGCGCGCTTGTAGGTGGCGACGCGGCGAGCGAAGCCGAGGGTGAGGACGTTCGGATTGAAGTGGTGGCCGGTGCGTTTGGCGATGGTGCTGAAGAGGCGCAGCTTGCCCTTGTTGTGGCATGCGGCGATGCGGGCGGGGTCGATACCGTAGACGGAGCGGAGATATTGGTTGTCCGTGCGCCAGTTGGGGATCGCTTCGTCGAGAAGCTCCTGGAAGTGGGGGGAGAGCCAGGTGGCAGCATGGACTCCGTTGGTGATGGAGTAGACCTTGGCGTCGGGGAACATCTGCTGGGAGACCTTGCCGTGCTGCACGGCGACCCCGTTGACGAAGCGGGAGAAGCGCAGGGCGATGTAGGTCATGTTCATGAGGCTGTTGTGCAGGCAGCCGGCGCGCTCGATGGCGGATCCGCGGTCGTGGCCGAGCACCTGGTACATCTGGTCGAGGCCGAACTGGTCGTGGCCGGCGGGAACGGGGGTGTGGGTGGTAAAGACGCACCGTTTGCGGACGGCTTCGATGTCTTGTTCGGTCGCATCCTTGAGCGGAGCGTCTTCAAGCTGGTCTTCGAGCAGAGCGATGGCGAGGAGCGCGGCGTGGCCCTCGTTCATGTGATAGACCTCGGGCTTGCAGCCGAGGGCATGGAGGAGGGCGACGCCGCCCAGGCCGAGAACGGTCTCCTGGCAGAGGCGATAGTAGGTGTCGCCGCCGTAGAGGTGGTCGGTAAGGCGGCGGTCCCAAGGGTCGTTGCCTTCGACGTCGGTGTCGAGCAGGAAGACGGGGATGATGTGGCCGGTGACGCCGACGACGTCAAAGCGCCAGGCACGGACGAGGATCTGGCGCTCCTGCATGGTGAGCGAGATGATCTGACCGGCGCTGGGGAGGCTGGTCTCGGGCGACCAGGGCACATCGGCCTCGGTCTGCTGGCCGCTATCTGAGAGCTTCTGGCGAAAGTAGCCGCAGCGGTGCGCGAGCGAGATGGCGACCATGGGTGCGGCGGTATCAGCGGCGGAGCGGAGGGTGTCGCCGGCGAGCATGCCGAGGCCTCCGGAGTAGGTCGGGAGAGCTGGGGAGAGAGCGATCTCCATGGAGAAGTATGCGATGCTGCGGCGGTCAAGATCAGGGCTGGCGGCGGAGGTGTGACGGGAGGAAAGACTCATGCGTCGTTTAATCCTTTTCTCATCCGGACGCACCGCAGTCACTTTTCAGACGACAGCCGCAGGACTTGGTTCAGTGCTTTTCGGGATCTCCAAGGAGGGGATCGCGATGCAAAACGCCGGAACCTTGAATAGCGTGATTTTAGCAAACGGCCCCGTAACGCTTATGGAACGTCGGTGAATTGACGGTGCTGCTATCGGGTGATTGACCGGACGGCGAGCTCGGCAGCGGCCTGGAGTCTGTCCCAGATCTGGTCCAGCCAAAGGAGATGATCCGGTTTCATGAGGACGGAACGGAGGCAAGTCACTTGGGTATGCGGTAGGTTCTCGGGGGAATCCGGCCAGGCTCCTTGTGGAAAATAGTGAGAGGGAATTTTGGCGAGGGCGAGGTGAAGGTCCTGGCGGGCGGCCTCGTCGAAGACCCGTTGGGCGAGAGCGGAGGACGCTTCGATCGTAGGAGCGCGCATGGTCCAGAAGACGATGTCCAGCTCGGGCGGGAAGGCGGGAGCGAGAAACTTTGTCGATCGGGAGAGGCGCTGGTGAAGGGTGAGCGCGGCGGTGCGGCTGGATTCGAGACCGTGCGCAAAGGCATCGCCTGGAGTGTAGGGGAGCAGCTGCTGGGTGGCCCAGAGCGCGACGGCAGAGGCTCCGGCGCGAGAGCACTCGAGGGAGATCTCGCCGAGGTGGAGGTCCTTCGAGGAGAAGTAGGTGTAGGGGGAGTCGTGCTGGTAGAGGCGGCCGATAGCAGGGTCGCGAAAGAGGATGCAGCCGCAACCGTAGGGCTGGAGACCGTGCTTATGCGGGTCGATGACAATGGAATCGGCTTGGGAGATGGCGTCGAAGGCGGCTCGGGTCTCCGGCGAAAGGTTGGAGGCGAGCGTGAAGTAGCCGCCGTAGGCTGCGTCTACGTGAATGCGAAAGCGGTGCTTCTTGCGGAGGAGGAGGATGCGGTCGAGGGGGTCGACGGAGCCGATCGCAGTGGTTCCGAGGGTGACGACCACAGTGCCGATTTCGTCTGTTTCGAGCAGGGATTCGAGCGCCTCAACGTCCATGCGGCCGTGATGATCCGACGGAACGCTATGGAAGGGAAGACCAAGGACGCCGGAGATACGGCTGTGGGTGTAGTGTGCCTGATCGGAGGCGGCGATCGCTTTGGGTTTGCCGTTCGCGGTACGGGTAAGCTGGCCGGCGGCCCAGAGGGCTTCGAGATTGGCGAAGGTTCCACCGCTGGTGAGATGACCGAGATAGCCGCCGTTGGCGTGTGTCCAATGGAACATGGCGGCGAGAGCGGCGACGGCTTCGATCTCCATGGCGGAGCTGGCGCGGCCGCCGTCGAGCGCGTGGTTGTTGGGGTTGATGGACATGGCGAGCGCGTAGGCGGCGCGGGCGATGGGGTGGGGCGGCTTGAGCATCTGCCCGGCATAGAGGGGATGGCCATAGGGGAAGTTGTCATGCAGGCGCGTGACGGTCTGCTCAAGGATGCGGGCTGCGGATGGGTCTAGAGGCGGAAGGGTGTAGGCGGGAAGATTGGCGAAGCTCTCGTCGAGGCGGCGCTGTGCTTCGGCCAGAAGTTGCTGAAAGTCGTCAGGCATGGGCTAGAACGTAGAACGTGTGAGAAAGCCGAACTTCATCAGAAGGCCTAAGGCGATCGCGAGAACAAAGGCGATGGAGGTTGTGGGCGCGGCGGTGGTCAGACGCTTTCTTGCAGCCTCTATTAAGAGGATGACGAGATAGACCAACAAAGTGAGCAACAGGCCATCGGCGATGAAGACGCGCGTACCTGCCGGCGAGGAATGGAGGACATGCTGCATGTGAAACGGCGGGAAGAGCGAGAATGCGCCAAAGACGACGAGGAAGAGAAGAAACTGCAGGATGACGGCGAGGGCGTTCTTCATGAGAGGGCTCTGCCGATGAGTGTAACGCGGAGCCTGCGAGTCATGGGCGTTCTCGAACTTTCTCGTAGGCGGCGGGGCAAGCTTTGCGGAAGGTAGTAGGCGTGCCGTGCCAGTTTCTGCGTTGCCGTTCGCGTTCGGCGATGAGCTTCGATGGGCGGCCGGAATGAGACTTGGGCGATCTTAGGACCCGGAGTTTACTGGAGAGACGATTCGAAGAGTTGATAACGGTGCTCGAGCTCCCATTGCTGCGCGGCTTTCTCGTTCGATTGGAGAAAGCTCAAGCATTTCGGGCTGGGGCTGGCAGAACCGAGCGGTTGGCCAGAACAGGCGGAGATGGTGCGGTTGAAAACGTCGGGCTGCTGCCATAGGCTGTTGCCGGGAAGGAAGCTGTGCTCGAGGCTGGTGCGCGCCGATCGTTTGAGATCGAGATAGGAGAGATGGAATTCGAGCGCGGCGAGAGTGTACTCGTGAGTGAGGTCGATGCGGGATACTCCTTCGTCGTCGGTCGAGAGAGCGATGGGAACGCGGGCCGCAAGGTACTGCGGGAGAGGGTGCCAGGGAGATTTGATGCCGAGGATGACGTCGTTCGAGGTGAGATTGATTTCGGCCATGATGTGACGGTCGGCCATCTCTTTGAGGAGCGCGTATGGATTTTCTTCGTACATGACGTCGATACCGTGCCCGATGCGCTCGGCGTGGCCGAGGTCGACGGCTTCACGGATGTGGAAGCGGAGGCCTTCGGGTGGAACGAGGCCGGGCGCGAGTTCGCCGGCGTGAAGCGTAATGTGCACCTTGGGATAGACACTGTGAAGGTAGTCAAGCATGAGCATCTGGCGGTGGTACTCCGACATGGACAGGTAGGCGTCTTCGGGCTGCACGAAGTTGAGGCCGACGATGCGCGGGTCGACGGATGCCACCTCGAAGGCGAGCAGCGTTTGGGCGAAGACCTGCTGCGGCGGAAAGGCGCGAAGGATCTGGTAAAGGAAGCGAATGGTGACCGAGCAGGCGGGACGGGCGCTGGGCTGGCCGCAATTCTCGATCCGTTCGCGCGCGGCGAGGGCGTCGTCCAACTCTTTGCGGTCGACGGGGACCTCATTGCGAAGGCCTGAGGCGAGAAGGACATCGCGGAGACGGCTGAGGTCTTCGCGTGTGGTCCCGGTGGCGTCGCCGGTGCGATTCTCGGCGGGATCGACCGGTGTTGTGGGCCACTCGATGCGTGAGCTGATGGCACGGACGTTGGTGAAGATGGGGGTCTCCATGACTTCGAGGTACTGCTCGTTCTGCGCTGCGGCTCGTGTGGCGATCTCGTCGAGCCACTCGCCAGTGTGCGACTTTTCCAGTCCGTTGAAGCGGTCGAAGGTGGCGAAGAATTGGTCGTGGCCGCTGGCTCCGGAGGCGGCGACGAAGCTGCGCATGGAGAAAGAGTCGATCAGCGCGTCGTAGAGCTTCTGGTCCTTGAAGACGCTATCGGCGCGCGCGTTGCCTTCGCCGCAGACCGGTTGCGGAGGAATGCTGCGGGTGGTCGCTTCGGGTTTGAGCAGGCTGAGTGTGGCGAGGTGAACGCACATACCTTGTTCGGCTGCGTCCCGGAGAAAGGTTTCCGCGTAGACAGCGCCGGAGAGATGCATGTGGAGGTCGGCGCCCTTCGGCATGCGGGTGAGGAATGCTGTGAGTTGCAACGGGTTCTGTTTCGCGGCATCGAAGGCGCGGATGGCAAGCTGCTCGCGTGAGGTGGACGCTGCTGGTGGCGAGGCCTCGTTGCCGTGGTGAGGAACCGGCTGAGCTGGCGCAGATGCTATGTAGCAGAACCAAAAAACGGAGAGAGCAGTGCATCGAGCACGAGGGTGCATAGGTGGTCCTTGCGATGGGAATGACCAAGGATAACGTGGGGCGCTCATTTGGCGTAGGCGATGGGGGTTGCTATACTTAAGAAGCGTTTGGGAGTTGGCTGCCTGCCGGCAACATGCCCCGAAGACTTTAGAGACGACAAACGCTCAACGTGACGCGGGGTGGTTCTTGGCGATCCCCGACTTCAGGCGTAACAGCCAAGGCCAGATAGCTCAGTGGTAGAGCGCGGCCCTGAAAAGGCCGGCGTCGGCGGTTCGATCCCGTCTCTGGCCACCATCTTCTCAACAACTTAGCGATGGTCAAAGAGTTGTAGTTTTAGTCGCACGACCAATACACGACCATCGCTCACGCGACGTCTTTTCGATCGCCTTCTTCTTGCCCTTTCCTGTCCAGCATGGTCCACATGACCTTGGCCGTATTGCCGGTCTTGGTAATGTGTTCGCGTCCAAGCTTGGCGTAGCGCTCCGTCATCTTGATGTTGGCATGGCCAAGCAGCTTCGCAAGTTCGTAAAGGTCGCCGCCGTTCATCATGTACCAGGACGCAAAGGTGTGACGCAGATCGTGGAACCAGAAGTTCTGGATCTTTGCTCGAGCAAGCAAGTCCTCAAAACTCCCTTCCAGACGCTGCCGTCCACTCTTTTCACCCCGCTTAGGCGGAAAAATTCGATCCTCCTCAATTTCCATTGGAAACCGCAGCATCTCTGCGGCCAACTCCGATGGCATCGGAACGTAACGCACTTTGCCCTTCTTCAGCTTTGCCCGAACCGCAAGCAGCCCTTCGCTGTACATCACGTCAGTCCACCGCAGCCGGTGGATCTCGGAGGAGCGCATCCCGGTTGATACCGCAATCAACACGATGAGCCTCATTCGGCAGCTCGTCTGATTGAGGTCCTTGGTGCCCTTCCGGAACATCTTCTCGTCCAAGGCGATCTTCAGTCGCTGAAGTTCGCCTTCCGAGAGGTAACGTTCCCGCGAATCATCGGGACGCCTCACCTCCACTACGTCAGCCGGATTTCGATCGACCCCTGTTTCTTTAGACCAGATTGTCGATGCTTTCTCCATCATGTGGTGCATGACATTGAAGTGGCGCACTGCCGTATTGTCGGCCAGACCGCGTCTTCCGGTGAGGTTCTCGTACCAGCGTTGAACGGCTAGGCCGTCAACCTCTCGTACGAACTTCTGACCCAACTCGGTCCGAATTCCCTCCACGATGCTTTTCTCCCGATCAGCCGAAGTTTTCTTAATGCCGTAGTGCGTCCAGTAACGATCAATCAGTTCAGACATCCGGTAGTTGATCACCTTCTTCACGTCGAGATGCCGGTTCTCGTCACGCGTCGACAGTTTCTTCCTTATGACCTTGCGAGCCAGATCAAAGCCCCCATGGATCCGTTTGGTCTTTTGTCGGCCTTCCTCCCTCCATCGAACTTCGTATAAACCTTCAGACAATTTCACGACAGACATATTCGCTTCTCCTTCAATCAATGGTTTGGATCGAGTGTTGCTCGATGTACTTCTCAAGTGCCTTGACATCGAACCGCAACGCTCGTCCGACCTTGACGCAAGGGACTTCCCGCAACCTCGATTTCTTATAGACCGTGTCCACTTCGATACCGAGGTATTGGGCAGCCTCCCTGACGTTCAGGAGCCGCCTAGCAATGACACCATTTGACACCATTTCGACCACCTCTTTGCGAAATATCATTGCCTCACCTCAGTCCTCAACCGTTGCCCGGCGGAGGAGCGCCTCCAGAGCGATTGTTGCGGTTCGGGTTCATTCTTCTAATCTGGGTTCCCCGCCCGGCGGACCCGTCTAAAACTTTGCAGCAACCGTGAACGAATCGGGCGGGTATGCGTTGCTGATGGACGTATGTGTAAAACGAGCCAGAAACTCCGTCAAATCCTCGATTCGCTGGTAGAGGCCGCAGCTATGGGAGGGATGGCGTCGGAGAGCGACACTCCAGGCTTCTAGCCTGGAGTGTCAAGTTCTCAGGAGAATTTGACCGAGTTTCAGGTCCGTCACATGCTGGCTCCGCGTTCGAGGGAGGATGCATGAGTCTGAAACGGAAATACTTGGTCATCGCGGTCACCATGACCGCTTTAGATCTCTTCGTCGCTTTCAGGTATGGAGTTGCCGTCTGGCAGGCTTACTCGGACCTTGCTCCGGTCCAGCCGCTGCTTGTTCTGTTTGTCGCAGTCTGGATCACGAATTTGGCTAACTTGTGGAACCGGGTGATTCGCGTTGTAGAAGAGGCGCCTCGCCCGCGCCGCATCCGACTCTTCGAAATGGCTGCAAGCACGGCAGCCAACGCGGAGGCAAGCAATGTTTGACTCTCTCGCAGAACTCTCCAGGAAGCTGACAGCGACCGGCTACTTCGTCGATCCCGTGATGACCCAAGTGGTCTTTCTTGCGGCAAAGCTCAAGAAGCCGGTCCTCCTTGAAGGACCAGCCGGCTCCGGAAAAACGCAGCTCGCGATTTCGGTTGCCGCTGCGGCGGGTACGCATGTCGAGAGGCTGCAGTGCTATCGCGGGGTCAGCGAAGACAAAGCCATCGGCCGCTTCGATGAGGGACTGCAACGCCTCTACATGGAGTTCTCAAAAGGCCAGCATGAGAGCTGGCAGATGCTTCAAGCCAACCTAAAGGGCCGCGACTTCTTCCGGCCAGGGCTGTTGATGCGGGCTCTGGAGTGTGAACGTCCGTGCGTCCTGCTCATCGATGAGTTGGACAAGGTTGACGACGGCTTCGAGGCGATGCTCCTGGAGATCTTGTCCGCCTGGCAGCTCTCGATCCCGGAGTTCGGCACCGTCGAAGCCCGGAGCATCCCTTTTGTGGTCCTTACCAGCAACGAGGAGCGGCGATTGGGCGATCCGATTCGGCGGCGCAGCCTGTACGTGCGGGTGGAGCACCCGACACCCCAGCGCGAAGCCGACATCATCGCCAGCCGCACTCCGAGTGCCGACGCCGAGTTCCACCGGGAGATGGCTGGCATCGCGCTCTCGTTCCGGAACTACTCGCTCGAGAAGCCACCGTCGGTGTCCGAGATGATCGACTTCGCGAACGCATTGCAGCTGCTCGGCACAGACCATGTGACCGAGGAGCTCCGCGATGTTCTTCTGCCGTTTCTTGCGAAGACGGAGAAAGACCGCCGTCACCTTCTGCTTCGGGAGGGTTTTAAGAGCCTGCTTGATGATGGCGCTCGCTTCGCTGAAAAGATGGCGCTCGTAGGAGGCCAGGAGCGATGATGAGTTTCCTGCCCTTGTTCTTGCTTCTACTGTCTGGGATGGCCTATGCCCAAGCGCCTCCTTCCATGCCGGCAGACAGGTGCGTGCAGCGTTACGCCGCGCGATACCGAGTGCCGCCCGAACTCATTTCCGCGTTCATCGATGTGGAATCGGGATGGAACCCGAAGGCGGTTTCAGCAAAGGGAGCGATTGGACTGATGCAGCTCATGCCGGCGACGGCGCGGCGGTTCGGCGCGTATCAGCCCTTTGATGTCGAGCAGAACATCGCCGCGGGAACGCGATACGTGACGGCTCTGATGTGGGAGTTCCACGGCGATCTGCGTTTGGTTGCCGCTGCGTACTACGCAGGCGACCACTGGATCGCGCGGAAGCAGTTGAGCTATCGCAACCCTGACGTAATTGCGTATGTTCAGGCCGTTCGTCAGCATTACCTGAAGCGAAAGAGCGCGGCCGTGCAGCCGTGAAGGAGACAACACTATGAAACTGCGTTGGATCATCCCGCTTACCATCCTGATTCCCTTGCGGCTCTTTGCGTCAGGACAGACGACGAGCGCACGGGTCGCTACGGTCACCATCAACCCGTCCGAGATCACGCTGTTGCACCTTCGACCGGAATTCGAATCGACTATTCGCATGCCCGAGGAGGTCACCTCCGTCATCCTGGGCAGTCCCGGTTCGTTCAAAGCGGAACACAACGAGGGTGAACCTGACTACGTGTACGTGAAACCGATCACCAAGGAGCCCGTGCAGTCCAACCTTCTGATCGCTACCAAGTCGGGACAGCACGTGACCCTGGAGCTGATCAGTGATGGAGCGGCCAACAGTCCGGAACAGCCCGTCGATTTCCTGATCGAGTACCGTGCCGCGAGGAGCTTCCTGATCAATTCGGACGCTCCTTCACCTGCGCCTACACAGATCAAGGCGGAGGAACACGTGCGCTCCGACAAGGACGTACTGCCCGGATCGCAATCGGTTTCGTTCTCGGCCCTCGACTTGGAGTTTGTGCAACAGCAGCGGATCAACGCACCGAAGTGGAGCAAATGGGATCGAAAAGAGATCGAGACGTCCCTTGGAGATGTGCGGCAGTGGGACAACCAGACGATGATCTCCTACTCCATTCTGAACAGTTCCGACCACCCCGTTGAAATCATTCCGCCGCAGATCCAAGTCACCGGGCGTAAAGCGGGCAAGAAAAAGAAGAGAGAGGGTAAGGGCATCATCTCCGACCAGCTTGAGATTCGGAGCTTCAAGCTGAGCACAACCCGGCTGGAAGCCGGAGCGAGAGCGGACGGGGTCGTTGTCTTCGACCGCCCGAACTTCAAGGAATCGACGGAAAAGCTGTTTCTGCAACTGGCCCAGGCAGATCAGGTCGACCAGCCGATCCTGATCCCGCTGCCCTTCACCCCACCCATTTCGGGCAAGCTTTAGGAGAAAGGACCTCAAAGTATGACATCAAATACCGAAGACAGCAGAAATGGTCGGCGCAGGTTATCTGAAATCGTCGAGGCAGTGGTTCCGTTCGCAGTTGACGAGCGATCGCCCAAGGTGGAGGCCAAACAGGAACCGGCTACAGACACCACGCCTGCTTTCGCAACCCGAACCGGTGTGAACGCGCTGGCCGGCGTAAGCAAGAACAAGCTCCTGCTTCTTGGCGGCGGACTTGCAATAGCGGTCCTCTTCTTCATATTCACCGCATTGGTCGGGAGGTCACCGAAACGACAAATGGCGGCAAAGACTCCATCGCAACAAGGAAAACAGGAGATGACGCCACCAACAAAGGGCAGTGTGACCCCTTTGATGGAGACCGTTCGCAACCCTGCCCCAGACAACTCGGCAGGGCAGCTCGGGCCGAACGACATTCGGCGCACGCGTCAGGCAGAGGCAAAGATGCCACCCTCGACGAACGCTCCTCTGCCTGCGAGTCCCATCCCTGCGAAGCAAATACCGGCCCCGTCCCTGGCGTCGGTTCCATCTTTCGCCGATACCCAGCAGAGATGGGAGGAACCGCGGCCCTACGGAACGACAGCGACTGCACCTACACCATCGCCACAGTCTCAGTTGCAAAGCTCTTTGAAAGAGCCCTCCTTGATCTTTGTTCGCAGCGAGGTTCAGAGTCGGGTGGCGTCCGCGCTTGAAGGCGGATCGGGCGCGATTGATATGCCTTTGCTCAATATGACCCCAGGGTCTCGGATTCAAGCCAAGTTACAGACTCAAGTTTCGAGCGCGGTGCAAGCACCCGTCGTCGCGATCGTGGAGTACACCTACGCCGTTGGCGACAGGGTCATCGTTCCCGCGGGAGCACGCGTCTATGGAGAGCTCCAGCAGGCCGACCCGAGTGGGCTAGTCAGCGTAAAGTTCGACGAGATTGAACTACTGGATGGTGCCCGAGAGAAGATCGACGCTATCGGTACGAGCTTGGAGCTAGGGCCGATCAAGGGCGAGGTAACAGGAAAGAACACGGGCAAGAATTTTCTGGTGCGTGGTGCTGCAGGCGTCGGCTCCCTCCTTGCCACGGTCGCGGGAAACAAGACGAGCGCCGCATTCTCGGAGGGAGACGTGCTGCGAGAGCGGGTGGCCCAGAATATTGGGACAGCCGGCGACTCGGAGATCACGAACCTGAATGCCAAGAGTCGCGTGGTGGTCTCCGTGCCAGCGGACACGAAAATCTATGTCGTTTTCACGAAGCACGAAGCGAATTCCAGTGAGTTGCGTCGAGTAACCTCCGCCAAGCCGTAAGCGAGATCTCCATCCCCCACAAACCCCGGCCAGATTGGCTGGGGCTTTCTTTTGCGACCGGCTTCGGAGGCTGGACGGAATGACGAACGTAGAGGGCGAGAAAACCCGAGAGCGGCACTCTACCGCTCGCCGGTATGTTTTGGCTGTTCTCCGTGCCAACCCTCGTCTATTCCCACTGCTGCAGATCGCGAGTAGTTGCTCCAAACCGCGTTTGAGCAACGGACGGTCCCGTTGACCCATTGTGGAGAAGGGTCATCGGCGTTCCACATCCTTTCACAAGCAAAACCGATACCTAAGCGGTTGCGTTCACTCTATTATGGGATCGGTTCTCCCTTGGAAGGGCGATGGTGCCGCTAGCGAGATGGTTGATAAACACACCCGTAAGCTGTTGGATGGACTACAAGAGCGTCTGCACGACACGGTAGCGGTCTTTATGTGCGACCACCCAGACGTGCCGCCGGCGCTCGTCGGCCTCACGGTCGGGCAGCTATTTCTAAATCACTACCGGATCGCGTACCCGGAAGATTTCGCCTGTGCCGCGCGAGACACCTTCAGCCTGCTGCTGAAAGACGCGGACCAAGACTCACGTCCGAACTAGGATGCCTCGACCTGCAATGTCGCCAAGCTCGCTCTCATCATGTATCAGCCAGAGAGGGTCCCGATACCCCAATACGCGATTGGGGCAAAGAAGGTCCAGATGGCCCGATCTGCGTGTGGGCAATAACCGGTCTGTCTTACCCAGTCCGCCTCTGAGGAAAGATCAGCCCCGTTGTCCCAATCCGCGTTTGGGACAGGAACGCTTCCAAAAACCCACTCCGCGAATGGGGCTTGAACGGTCCAGATAGCCCAGAGTGCGGTCGGGTCACTCCGCTCTGTCGCCCCTAGATGAAGCAGGCACATATACAAGGACTCATCTGCGATCGCTCATCGTGAAGGGAGTCTTTAGCTGGCTCGCGATCGGACTACGAGGCCTTTACTCGGTGATGAGCCTTGTGGTTCGCAC
This sequence comes from Edaphobacter sp., assembly GCA_965277545.1. Taxonomy (GTDB): domain Bacteria; phylum Acidobacteriota; class Terriglobia; order Terriglobales; family Acidobacteriaceae; genus Edaphobacter. The sequence goes on along the minus strand of OZ255826.1, from coordinate 905,559 downwards.
TTCCGGCACATGTAGGTGTGTTGCCAATTCGAAAGGAGTTGCGGGAAGACCTCGCGATTGTACCGGGTCAGACGGCGAAGGTTCAGAACTAGACCGATCAGAAGAGCTAGGCCTAGTAGAAGGAAGATCAAGGCCACACCACCCGAGCTTGCCGATGTGTTCGGGTGTGAGGAAAGAGAGCTCAAGCCGGCGTAACCCCAGAACAGAGCAAAGTAAATCCCAAATCCCCAAACGAAGATCGGCCGCAAGTAGCCGCGCGGTTTGGGCGGTGCCGCTACCTGAGCCGAAACAGATTGACTGGTTCCGGAATGGAGGGTTCCGGCGTAGGAGCGCGTTCCTTGCTGGTAAAGAAGCGAAACGGCAACGATACTCGCCGATCCACAACGATCACATTGATAGAGACTCTGCTGAGGTAAGGTTGCCATCTCATCTCTCCTGAGATCCATCGACAAAGGCAGCGACAGGTCAAGAAGTTCGAATAGGCAGGGATTTTAGCTCTTTCGGAGGGGGAGAGTCGAGCTACTGCAAAGACGTTCAGGCCGCGAACTCCGAGAATCCGTTTACAGAACAACTGCGGCGGTTCACCGTAATCCTGACTTACGTCGCTGCCAATTATCTCTGGCCGCTTTTGACCGAGTTTTCGTTTGAACCCATTCTCTTCCTCGACACGGAGGCCACGAGCAGCCGAGTCCAGGAGAGAACAACACATGAGAACCGCACCAGCCTTCTGGCGGGGCTTGCAAGGGTCCCCTTCATCGCTAACCACAGTCGTTCAACGTCCAGCCGAAATCAGCTGGATTCGCGCCTTCCTGATGTTCGCTTTGGGTCTCATCGTCTTTGCCAACATCCTGGCTCCCGCCGCGGCCACTGCGCAGAATCTAGGAACCGCTCCGGCCTTCGGGCAGGCGGTTCAAGGCCAGCAAGCGACCACGGTCGAAGGCACCGTCCTCAACATCGTGAACTGGTCCTGCAACGTGATCGCTCCGGTGATCGCTGTCGCTTGCCTCGGGGTTGCGGGCTGGCACTTCAAGAGCGGCCGCGGCTACATGGGTTGGGGTGTCAGCGGTGTTTTGCTGATGGTCATCTCCGGTCTGGGCCGTATGGCGGAAGGCTTCATCACGCAAGCACAAGGTATCCAGTAACGAGGTTCAATCGCGATGCCTGTTCCGCAATTCCTACTCGATCTTCTTTAACTGCTGCTAAATCTCGCCGTTCCGGCTGCGTTCTGCACGCTGGCCGTGGCAGGAGTAAATCTGCGGCATGAAGGAGGAACTAACTTCCACGTAAACGGTCGCGTTGGGAAGTGGGTGTTGTGGACGGTGGTCTTCTTGACGCTGCCGCAGCTCTTGTCGTGGATTGCGGCACAAGGCATTACTGTCCCATCGGGAAGCGGGTCTGTCGGCACCCCCTGGCTGGCGAGCATGCAGAACGTGCTCACTAACTTCGTCAACCAGATCATTGTTGCCAAGTTTGTGCCGATAGTCGCGGGTTATTTCGTCTTGAAGGCGACACTCGATGGAGCTGCCGGGGAGAACCCACTCGCCTCGATCATGGCGGCCCTGTTTTTGATGTCTCTGTCCGGAACCGTACAGCTTCTTCAAGGCTGGAACTCCGGTGGGCAGTATGCCACTACAGACATGCTTGCATCGCTGTGGAACTACATCGTGGGGCAGATCATGCCCGCAGCAGCAGGGCTAGCGTGCGTTGGCGCCGTGATCAACTTCGTGCGGCACAGACCATGGACGCGCCTTGTCCTTGCCGCGATCTCTTTTTTCTGTGTGAGCGGACTGCTCACCCTTATTAGGGCCATGGCGGCCTAGGAGCAAAAGATGAGCTTGAACGGTGCGATCACGAACCTGGCATCGTGGGCCGGCAACACGATGATGCCCACGATGGCCGGCATGTTCTTCGCCGGAGCTGTTTACCGGTACAGCAAAAGCTCCCCTTTCGAGCACCTGCTCTACGGCGGTTTCGCTTCGCTGATGTGCTCGGGCATACTGCGCGCAATCGAGGGCTTCGTGCAGCACGCAGGCGCACAAAATGCGGATGGCTTCTGGCTCGCAACGATGAGCTTGGTGAACTGGACCGCGAACGTGATCCTGCCCGTCTACGCGCTCACGCAACTGGCGGCCATGGCGCTGCACATGGGCGGGGTTATGACGGAGATTTACCCAGGATCGACGTGGATTAGGAAGTTCATTGCCGCAGTCGCCGCTCTGATGGTGTCCGGTATCGTCCGGTTTGCAGAATCCATGGTCACACACGCACACGGAGTTTAGAGGAACACGATGAGTCTTGAGATCACGCCCGTTCACCGCAATCTGCACACGAAGGTGTCTTTCCTCGGTTTGGAGTTCGAAGATTTGATCCTCGTCCTGGCTTTAGCTGCATTGATGAACTTGTTGGCTCACTTCGTAGGAGACAACACCGGTGTGTTCGGCATGCCGCTCAATGTCTTTATGGAGTTCGTGGTGCCTGCACTAGCTGTCCCGTTCCTGATTCTCTTCAAGTACGGTCGCCCTCGAGGCTATCTGACCGATCTGGTGCGCTCGTTCTTTTCACCACGGGCGTGGTGCGCACTTGAGCGAGATGCGGAGTTGACGCATAGTTACGTCGTCGAGGAGGAGTAATAGCCAGATGCGAGCTTCGATGAAAGGCAAACTGACCATTGTGGTGCAACGAGGACTCGTGATCCTGACATGCGGGGTGTTGGCGCTGGGCGTGTACCGCCTCCTGAGCTCAGTCATTTCTATTAATCCTCCGAGTGATGACTGGCACAGTTTTGAGCCTGGCCTATTTCGAGGCTGGACAGTGGGCATCAGAAACCCACTCGACGAGATCCGGAAGATTGAGCAGTGGATATGAGATCGGGGCTCCAAGGTGTTCTTGCTTCAATGGCCAACGTAGCTGAGCATAACTTGCGCAACGATGAACCTCAGCAAAGCAAGGAGAAATGACCATGCCGACCACCTATACCGAACACGAGAAGAAGCTGAAGGCGCCCGCAGTGTGCGAGCTGTTACCTCTGCGAGACCTGCCGGACGGCGACAATGTGATGATCCGTACCAATGGCGCGTTTGTCGCGGGGTACGAGCTACGGGGCGTTCTCGCATACTTCGCGACCGACGGCGATCGCAACCAGACCAAGTTCATGCTCGAAGCGCTCTTCCGCAGCGTGCCAGACGTGAGTATGCGCCTCCAGTTCCGGTACGAAATCTCGGAGCACTTGGGTGAGCTCTTTGACGGCTACGTCGGCGAGCAACGCTCAGCGCAGTCGGAGGTCATGGCGCTCGATACGCACCGGCTGAGAATGTGGCAACAGAAGGAGAGCGCCGGCTACTTCTTCGAGAATCGGCTGCATGTGTACCTGATCTGGGACGCTCGCATTCACGCGAAGCTGTACCACTCCGCGCAGCGTAATCGCCAGATCGGCGGGTTCACCGTTAGCCAGAAGAAGGCGATCCAGCGAACAAGGCGAGAGCACGAAACCTACCTAGCTGAGTACGAATCCATTCTGCGCGGCATCGAGGGATCAATGGAGGGCGCCAACCTTGGACCGCGCCGGCTCTCTACCCAAGAGCTCTTTGAGGAACTGAAGCATTCACAGCACCCGATCCGGCGCGATCACCGGCCCTTTGTAGCGGGCGAGGAGATGCTTGAGTATCGCAGCGCGCGGGAGCAGGCCACGCAGGCAAGCATCCTGCACGAGTCCGAGAGCTACCTCAACGTCGATGGCTATCTATATTCCGTTGTCAGCCTGAAGGAACTGCCGGACGCTACCTTTCCCGGCATGCTGCAGAACTTCTCCACTCTGGGTTTTCCGGTTGTGATCAGTGGGCAGGTGGTTATTCCCGACCAGGTCAAGGTGCTGAAGGGATATAAGAAGCGGCTGCAAAAGATGACGGCCGCGCAGAAGGACGCCAATGGCAACTTCAAATCGAACCCAGAGGCGGAAGTAGCACAGGCACAGCTCATCCAGGTGCAGCGGGACATCATTTCCTCATCCCTAAAGACGGCGAAGCTAAGCCTATCTGTCGTCGTGCGAACGTCGCACCCAGCAGTAACGCAGATTGACTTGGAGCGGGCAGAGCGGGAGCTTGCCAATCGGACCCAGGAGGTCTTGAACGCCTTCACCCATATGAACGGGGCAAAAGCCGTGATGGAGACGATCGCGAAGCGGCGTATCTTCCTCGGCACACTGCCGGGCATGGCCGAGCCGGACAAGCGAGATCAGGACATGCTGACCTCGAATGTAGCCGATCTTGTCCCGGTCGAGATGCCGTGGACCGGAACACGGCGAAGTCCACTGATCCTGTTCGAGACGCCCTATCGTCAGCTCATCCCGTTCTCCATGTTCGATCCGGATCTATCCGACGCCAACGGCCTGCTCATGGCGAAGAGCGGTGGCGGCAAGACCCCTTGCCGCACAGCAGATGTTGCTCATGGCGGCGCGTGCCAACCCCCTGATCTCGATTTTGGAGCGTGGCGACTCCTACCAGCCCCTGGTCGAGTTGATGGGCGGCGAGATGATTGAGATGTCGCTCGACAGCGATCAGACGATTAACCCTTGGGACCTGCCGCGCGGCGAGGCTAAACCCTCTAACGATCAGATCTCGTTCCTCAAAAATCTTACTCGCCACATGCTCGGCGAAAATACGCCTCCGGATCTGGACATCGATCTGCTCGACAGTGTCCTGCTTGAAGCGATTGCTTCTACCTACAAGAGGTGCAGCGCAAAGACGTCCAACCCGATCCCACTCTTCGGCGATCTCGCGGCGGAGTTGGCTCATTGGCAGGACCGCGACCGCAACCAGAAGATCAACGCGATGGCGCAGATGGCCTCGACCAAGCTCCGGGCCTGGGTCGACGAGGGGCCATACGCGCGGCTCTTCGACCGTCCCACAACCGTCCAGCTAAACAATCCTTGGCTTTACTTCAACGTAGAGAAGCTGAAGGATGATCCGCGGCTGGAGCGAGCGATGAGCCTTTTGATCGCACATACCGCGACCTATCGCGCCTCCGGTTTCACGGGTCAGCCCAGCATTGTTCTGTTGGACGAGTGCTGGGCACTGCTTGAATCGCCTATCCTGGCCAGCGTGGTTGTGCAACTCTTCCGCACAGCACGCAAGCGCAATGCCAGCGTATGGGGTATTAGCCAAACCCCGGAAGACTTCGTCGGCACGAGCGACCGGCCAAACGTGCATGGAGCCGGCATCGTCAAGAACGCCACCACGAAAATTATCGGCAAACAGCCGGGCGACATGACGGCGCTGCGCGAGCACGTGCACCTGAACGAAACAGCACTCAACCAGATCAAGACCTTCGCTCATCCGAAGAAAGGCCACAGCGCAGAGTTCCTGATTGCAATCGGTGAGAAGGCAGAATCGACCCACGCCATTCGGATCGTGCCGAGTGCGGTCGACTACTGGATCACGACCACCTACGCGCGTGAGCGCAATTACCGGAGTTGGTGGTTACGTCGGCAGCACAAGCTCTCGCTGATCGAAGCCTACGAGGCGCTCGCGGGACAATACCCGCGCGGCTTGGCGGAGATTCCGCCACTTCCCATTGAGCTGTCAGGAGAGATGCAGGAGGCACTCGCAAGATGAACGAGACGAAACATCTACCAATCGAACCAGTTCCAGTAAGCGACACTTCGCCGGCGCTCCAAACCTCGCCATCCCGGCGGCAGCTCTGGCGCAAGAGGGTTACGACAGCCGTACTGATTGCGGAGGTATGCCTGGCGGCGCCGAAGCTGGCACATGGACAGTTCTTGAACGTCTTCGACGCCATCTTCAGCTCGATCCAGGACGACATGGGCGGCTCGCTTGATCAAATCAACCAAATTCAGCAAGGGGTGCAGCAGCTCTATCAGACGACCGTGTGGCCGCTCGCGGCGATCAACCAAGCGAGGGGCTTCGTCTCGAATTCGATTAACTCGTATCGCAGCGCTATGAGCCAGATATTCAACACGCATATCTCCAGCGCTACGTTGGCTGGCCCGCAACAGTTCGAGAAACTCTTGCACAGCCGGCTCTCATCCCAGATGCCATCACTGCAGACAAGCTTCACCGCGAACTACGGTCCCGTTCCGGCGGTGAATACGGCGTCGCCGCAGGACCGGGTGATGATGGACATCGATGACGCTCTGGGCCAAGAGAACCTCAAGACCACCCTCGTAGCCGATCAAGCTGACGACGTTGTTCTCGAGACCGCCGACCAAATGGAGAATCAGGTTGCGCTGAGCACACCGGGATCGAATCCATTCCTCACGGCGCAGGCGCAGCTCGCCAACTTGCGTTGCCAGGCCTACATGCAAAAGATGCTCGCGGCGGAGCTCCGCCAAGAGGCCGGACGTATCGCGCATGACAATGTGCTTGTAAAACGCCGTGCCACGGCCACGACCGGCATCAGCAGCTTGGTCAACTGTGCCCTCACGCGATAGGAGACGACATGACAGACCCAAAGAGAAGCCCCTCGAAGCTGCGCCAACCGTTTCTCTGGTTGCGTAAGCAGACACCTACAGTAGATACACCAAAAATGACGGCAGATGGCAAGAGAAGAGAGTTCTTTCGCCCGTGGTACCGACCGAGCTTGCCCAAGACCGCGATGGTGGGGCTTGGTGTTCTCATCATCCTGCCAACGCACGCCAACGGACAGTTCGGAATCGACACGGCTGCCATACTCGCCGGGCTAGCGAAGATGCAGTCGCTCATGAGCACTTATATGGCAGCGCCTCTAAAGACCATCAATAAATACGAGCAGACGACCGCGAAGTATGAGCAGGAGGTCATGTATCCGCTCAACGCGATCAACCAGGCGAAGAGTTCCGTCTTGCAGTTTGAAAACCAGTTCAGCAATCTCAGTGGCCTCTTCCATACGAACGTCTCCAGTGCGACGCTGCCACAATCGCAGAACCTTGAATCGACTTTGCTCTCCCGCGATACGGGCACTATGCCGGCAGTCTCGCCGCAGTTCCAAGCGGTGTACGGCGTGGTCATGGCCCCAAACACCGCGTCGCCTCAGGTGCGCGCCATGACCGACATGACCGACGCGCAAGCCCAGGACGCCATGAAGCGGGCGATTGAGATCGACGCCTTGGCCGATGCCGAGTTGAGCCAGGCCAATCAACTGGGCCAGCAGGTTTCGCAAGCCGCCCCAGGAAGCGCACCCATTCTGGAAGCGGAGACGGACGTCTGGGTCGTCCGGGCCAACGCCTACACCCAGGCCGTGCTGGCCGAGCTGATGCGAACACGCAGTATCGACCTGGCTAATCAGAGCAAAGCCGCCAAGCTCGCAGCTTCCGACAACACGAACAACAACAACCTGATCAACGGATCGTTGACGGGCAGGTAAGACGATGGTGCTGCCGATCATGGACATACATCACGGACTGCCGGTGCTCGCATTCGTGCAGAGCACTCAGCTCAACCTATTCGAGCGTTTTCTTACGCAAGCAGTCGCCGGGATCGACTCGACCAGCATTACAGCGGGCATGCAGAAGGTCGCCTACGTCGTCCTGCTGGTCGGATTCCTTTGGCAGGTGTATCAATCAGCGTTGCATGGCGGAGACGTTCGGGAGCTCGGAACGAACTTAATCAAGTATGTCGTGACGACGTTGGTGATCATGAACTACCACTCGGTCTTTACGACCATCAACCAAGGTTTCGTGACCGCCGGAAACTGGATCGGGACTGCATCTGGAAGCGGCAATCTATTCGACAGTTGGAAAACGGATATACAGACGCAGTTCAGCCAGGCGGGTGTGCAACAGCTGTGGGGCCTGATCACAGGCTCAATTGCTGGCTTGCTCGATTCCATACTGATCATTGTTGCGTACCTGCTTTACCCGATCGTGATCGTCATCTTCGGTTTCTTTTACATCTTTTACGGCAGCATTCTATACATCTTCGGCCCTATCGTAATCGCACTAATGCCGCTCGGCGCAACGAACCGCTTAGCTAAGTCCTACGTCGAGAATGTCTTTATGTGGAATGCCTGGCCCGTTTTGTATGGCGGTTTTGGTGCGCTACTCAGCGCGGTCCAAATGGGCCAGGTCGGGCAGATGCTCAGCCAAAACAGCTTCCTGGGCGGTTTAGGGAACATTGAAGGATCATTCCTAATCGGCATCGCCAGCATCATCTTCTCCCTGGCGATCGCGATCATTCCATTCATCGCGAAACGGATCGTCACCGGAGATGTCGGCAGTACCGCCGGCGCGATGATCGGGGCGGCGGTGACTGCTTTGACAGTGGGCGCAGCTGCCGTGGAAGGAGCAGCCGCAGGACTAGCCGGTGCAGGTGCTGGCGCTGGAAGCGCGGCCAGCAGTTCCAGCGGCGGTTCTGCTGCAGGTACGTCCTCCGCTTCCGCCAGCTCCGCGGCTTCCTCCGCTGATGGCAACCAGCCCACGCGTCCTCAGGCGGCACAGTCAGCCACCGCGAGCGGCGAACAGGCTCCCGGTTCCTCCCCACGTCAGTCCGGCGGTTCCTTGGCGGATGCTCACGCGGAACAGATGCGAGATTCCTTCCGAGAGGCAATGGGCGTCGAGGAGACTGCTGGGTCAAGCGACGTACAGACATCGGGAGCGGCTGAGAGCACCGGAGCAAAATCGGATGGTGTGGAGAACGAAGACACGACTGCGGAGGCGGGTTCTCCCCCACCCGCAAGCGCTGCCGCATCATTCGGGCGCGGCGTTGCTAACCGGACGTCGGCAGCGGGTCTCGCGAAGCGAGGACCGAGCGTGCACCGGTACAACGTCGGCACCTGGAGCACCTATCACGCCGCTCGTCTGACCGCGCGTACGTTGGCAGGCGGGGCCAAAAACACCACCCGAGATCGAGAGTAGGAGAAATCTCATGAAGAACCAGGAACTAGCACCCATCGAGGCAAGGCCGAGCCGCCCCAAGTATTACGAGGTCGACGGAGCGCTCAAAGCGAACGCAAATCGAGCATGGCTGCTCGCCTTTCTCACGGTACCGATCGCCTTGCTGGCCATCGGCTTTGCCATCTTCGTCCGGCTGCAGCCGCCGACAGTCATCCGCATCGGGCCGAACGGCGAGGCCGCCGTACTTGGCAAGTCTGCCCCTGGTGCGGTTGATACGGCGGCTGCTGGGACGGACGAGTTCCTCGACCAAGCCTTTGTGAAGCGCTTTCTAACCAGCTATTTAGACTACGCGCCGGCGAACGTCGATGAGCGCTGGGCGAACAGCCTGAACATGATGACGAAAATCTCCGGGCGAACACGATGAAGGCGATGACGGACGACAACACTCGCGGGAAGATTGAAGACGACCAGATCGAGTCAGTGTTCCACCTTCGCCAGATCAATCTGGTGAAGGGTGAACCGCTTACTTACCTCGTCTACGGCGTCAAGGACGTACATCGTCTGTCGAAAGGGACGGAGACTACCGATCACCTGGTGAACGAGTACCGGCTTCGCCTGATCGCGGACCGCAGATCCGACACAAATCCAGATGGGCTCTGGATCGCGGAATACAGCGAAAGGCCAATCGACGGAGAACGCCGCGACCGCATCCTTTCGACACCCGACGCGCTGCCGGATAGCGACGCCCCTGAAAGCAACGGAGGTCAGTGATGGAGCAGCCCTCAGCAAAGAGCAACGAGGTTCAGGTTCATGCCGTTGCGGGGACAGAGTCGAAACGCGGGCGCAAGCCGCGCCAGCAAACGGAAGAGATCGTTCGATATTTCCTCGCCAAGGAAGGATCGACGGTGGCGGCGCCCGAGCTGGGTGTGGAGGTGCCCAGCGAGGGTGACGCGCTCATCAAGGCGTTCCAATCCAAAGACGGCATCATCTATGCCGTCCTGGCGTACAAGGCGGAAGCCGAGATGCAAGGAGGAGCACCGACATTGGTAAAGCGGCCTCTAGCAAAGTAGGGCCGCATGGTCAGCACGGATTCAAAGAGGAAACATACCTGAAAACGGTCCCTGTAGGCCTCCTTTGACGCCTTATCGCACGCGCGATGAGGAATTCCGCTGACCCGGTTTGCACTCTCGAGCCTGGTTCAGAACACACCCACCCCTAACCCGGGCGGCCAGGCAAGAGACAAGAGAACCGGCGTCAGCCAATCTTGTCACTTCGTCCGCAAGCGCCAGACAAGTGAGGAGAACATGACAGCGAATACGACACAAAACACGACCGTTGATAACCGTCTCATTCTTGAGCTGAAGATCGATGCGTCTGGTGAAGTAACCCGCAAACAAAGCAAACTGGGCCGCAAAGATACGCTCGATGGAAAACTCCTCGCGCAGATCTATCCCGGCATCCAGGTAGCGCGCGTCAGTGTGCCGCATGAGTTGACGCCGTATGAGCAGTCTGTGGTCGAAAACCGCATGGCAAAGCTCGTTTACGGTGGGGTCGAATACAAGCTTGCGGGTGCGAGTGGTTCGGCGAAGGATGGCAAGTTCTACTTCGTCGATCAGGCGCATGCGAAGCAAATTGCTGAGCGCTTTCAGCATTGGCCCGAGGCAGCGATCGTGTACTTCGCGATCCTCGTCTCCGACTGCAAGCTGATGGTGGAGGAGCCAAACCTGAATATCGTCGTCGTCAAGGATCACGACCTTGGCACCAACGATTGTCGCGGCTGGGTACGGGAATCCCTCTACCGGAAGCTGAAGATCGGTACGAATCGTTTTTGTCAGTTTCGGCTGGCATTCGATACGCGTGAACCAAAGCAGGCAAAGGGTGCACTGAAGGCAATGAGCGACCGCGTAGCTGACAAGCTCGGGGCCGACGTCATCTTGCCTGAAAGCGCCTGCAAGCCTTCACTCAAGGGAGGAGTACGTTTCCTTCCGCAGTTGGGCACTTCGGGCAGGATGTATACCGGTCCAGCGATTCTCGGGATCAAGGAACAGTCCCGGGTATCGGAGTACGGATCGAGCTACACCCTGATCGAACATGCTTCGGACGAGGCTCTTCAGCTTGAGGTCATGCTTCGAGGAATCGAACGGATCCGCAAGGTGAGGAAAGCCTGGGACGAAAATGACTATGAATCGTTGTTCGAGGTAATCGGCAAGTCTGAGATTGCCACGTTCGACGAGGATGCAAGCTTCGATCTCGACGCGTTGGATCAGGAAAACAACCCTGTTTCGGACGGCGTGGATCCGGCCGAAGCTGTACTGCTAGCCGATCGTAGCGGAACCAGCATCAAGTTCCCCTACGTTGCGAACCAACTCAACCGCAAGTTGGCGCGTTGGGCATTTCGTACCTGCACGGGTGGTGATCTGAAGTTGCCGTCTTTCGCACTTGCGGATGATGGCGTCCTGATCGAGTACCGGGGAAAAGTTCTCTCGGCTTCGGACTGGATCCCTCAGGACACCTCCATCACATCGTTAACGGCAGAACAGGGTCTTTGCATCCGTTATCCCATTCGGATGCAAGAGGATCTGCTTCCTGTCCGTCACCTCAACAACGACGAGCTCATCCCGGCGCTCAAACAGGCGTTACGTGTGCCCGACCTTGACGAATCGATCGTTGCCTACATTCTTGAGCGTCAACTTCGCATGGAGGGTACCTACATCCTTCACTCGGAGACGGCGAAGAAGAATGGCGGTGACTTCGACTTCGACACTATCTGCGTGATGCCGTCCGATCAGTTCCCGAAGTTCATTGCGGGAAGGATCGCGTACGGAGAGAAGTTTCAGCAGGAAAAGACGAAGCACGAAAAGGCCAAGTCTCCCTGGTGGAACATGTATCTGGTTGCGATGAAAGCGCGTGGAAACAGAATTGGCTCGATCACCGACCTCAAGACCTCGTGTCTTGCGGCGGGACGTCCAGACCTGGCCTACAAGCTCGTCCAGCAACTACAGAACGCACTCGACTCGTTGAAGCACAGGGTCGGGATTGATGAGTCTGTCGTAAGCGAAATCCGGAAAGAGGTAGCACAAGCCCCTTGGCTCAGGCACAAGCGTGAGCGTAGGGTCTCTGATCTACCGGCGTTCCTGGAAGTCGCAGACACAGACAAGGTTGGCAGGCTCTACAACGTCCTTCGCAAGGAACTTGGCTTTCTTCCTGGAGAACTCGGCGGCAGCTTCGACGAGAAGATGTCGATTGAGGACTTCCGCGGGCTCTTCTCTGGCGAACCGGTCACGAAGGAGATGTTCGAGGAGTGCCAGCTGGTCAATTCGATCTACGCAGATATCGCTAGCCGGATTGTGCAGCGCGAGGAAGAGGTCAAACTGCAACTGAAGAACGCTCAGGCGCTATGGGAAGCCGTACGCAAGGGTGAAGACAAAGAACAAAAACGGTCTGCGGTGATTGCGCGCAACAAGGCACAATCGGCACTCTGGGAACACGAGCAGGATGCGAAGGATCAGTTCAGTTCGCTTCACCTGTTCGTGCACTACTGGGCGCAAGGCAAGGACGAGAATCGGCGGGCATGGGCACAGGCGATGAACACTGTCGTCACTGGTGGCACAGGTTCCGGCGCCGTTCTCTTCCAATCGTTTCCGCAGGAGGTCGTTGACACGTTCGCAGAGGTCACCGGCGGTCAGCGGGTTCGAGTGCGCCTTCCAAAGACCATCAATGGCCATGTCTGGTTTGATTGTGAGCAGCGTGCCTGGCTCGTTGAACGCATCGTCAATCCGGACGGACCCGAAGGTGAGAAGAAGATCTTTCTCTTTCAATACAAGGGGAAGCGTTCCCTGACCTTCGAAAACACGAGTGCTCCGGCTTCTGTCGGAAACTCTTAACCAACAAAAGGAGAAGCTAGAGCCTATGGCCTGGCTTCTCCTTTCTGTTGCACAGCGTGCCCAAGGAGGCCGCGATGAAGTCCCTTCTCAGCATCTCTCTAGCCTTCGCCACCGTCGCCGGTGCACAGACGACAGGCCAGAACCAGATCCGGCACGTGCAGACGTCACTGAACCACCTGACTGTGCTCGAATTTGGCGAGCCCGTGACGACGCTCGCCGTCGCCGATCCGGATAGCTTCAAGGTCGAACGCCACGACGACAAGGTCTTCGTGATGCCGCTACGTGAGAAGGTGGCCACCAATCTTTTCGTTTGGACGGCTTCCCGTCAGCTCAGTTACGAGCTCGATGCCGCAGGTCAGTTGACCACCATGGACGTCTTGATTCGCACTGAGCCACCTGGCGGCGCTCACCCACTTCCAGGAAGCCCGATTGCAAGTACTGAGACGGAAATCCGTAAGATCGCGTCTCAGGTCCTAGCCCAGACCATGATGGGCGTACAGGATGTCGCCCGTGATCCGAACAAGGTCAAGACCGGACGCGTTCAGGTCGAGCTGGAGCAGCTCTATCGCACCCAGGACCAGATCTACATCCGTTATACCGTCAGCAACGGGACGAACGCTCCCTTCCGGCTGACGACGCCGGATGTGTCGAATCCGCTGGCCACCGATCAACCAGTCTCGCTGTTGAGCCTTCGGAATCGCCAACTCTCGGCGCAGACGTTCGGAACCTTCAAAGCTAAGGCAGGATCAAGCCTCAGCATCGTGCAAGCTGAAACGGCCGCAACGGATCTCGCACCGGGGCAGCGGACGACCGGCATCGTGAGTGTCCGTAATGCAGAGGGGAATCCGCCCCAGCTCTTTGAACTCACTTTCGGAACCGTTCAGGGTCAGCCGATCACCGCCGAGGCGGTCTTCTAGTCATGGACGCGCAGGGGCACGTCTCTCCCGCTGAAGTCCGGGTTGCATTGCGTGGGGTCTACAACGCCGATCCCGAGTCGAACTTGCAAAAGGCCCTGCTTCGCTCGCTTTCCGACGACCTCAAGCCAGTGGACGCCAAGGGACGCTGGAGGCCGAGTCCGCTCCTCATCTTGATAGCCGTCCTCGCTTTTGCGTTGGTGGCTGTCTTTGTCTACTTCAGTCTCGGAGCGAAACGATGACTCCCTATTACGATCAGCCGCGTCCCACGCCACAGGGGCCGCAAGACCCCGTCGGTCTGGTTGTGTTGCTCGGCTGCGCTGTATTTGGCTTCCTCTGGTACATCGCAGTGACACGGCTGCACCTGCGGAACCAACAGTGCCTCGAGATCTTCCTTTATTGCGCCATCCTGTTCTTTGGAGGCGGCCTGGTCATAACCCAGCTGGTGGGAAGAAGGTCCAAGCGGGAAGCAAACTGGCCCCATCCACCCCTCTTTGTTCGTGGAGCCAGGGATGCGGCCACTCTCGCCGGAACGCATCAGAATGGCGCCACATTGCTCGGCTATGACATTCATAAAGAGCCTTGGCTTTGGCCTGATGCGGTGCGGATGAAGCATGGTGTGATCGTCGGCGGGACGGGTGCCGGCAAATCGACCTTCCTCGAAAACATCATTGCTCAGGACCTTGCCAGGCGCTTCGGCGACCGCAAGATGCCAATGATCATCTTCGACGGCAAAGGCGAGCGCGAGTTCCTCGACCGGCTCCTCCCGCATATCGAAGCTGCCGGCCGATTGCAGGATTTGCGCGTCCTTGATCCAACCCACCCTTCTGAGTCGGCGCGTTACAACCCGTTCTACGCCCTCGACGATGCGTACCAGGAGCATGTCAACTTCATCTTCCGCTCCTTTGGCCTTCGGGAAGATTTCTTCAAAGGTCACCAAGAGGCGTATCTTTCGGACCTCGTTCGAATCCTCCAGTACACGGGCAAGCTCTTCAATGTCTATGACGTGTTGGTCATGGCGCTCGACGAGAAGGTCCTCCAGGAGCAGATCGAGATCGCGAAGACGCGCCTCGCCACCCTGCCCAATATCTCCATGCAGAAGCGGTTGAACTTCGAGATGTCGGTACGCATGCTGCAGCGGTCCTTCTCCGATCGCGAGCGCGTGGAGAAAATCCAGGGTCTCTTGAACGAGTTGCTGAGCTTCCTGGAGGATGAGTTGTCCATCGTGACCGGCTCTTACCAGGACCTGCTCACGCTGGACGACGTCTTCGAGAAAGACCTGATTCTGTTCGTCTCGCTCAATACGAACCGAAACCAGCGAGCTGTCGAGGCGCTCGGCAAGATCCTCTTGCAGAACATTCAGCTGATGGTTGGCAAGCGCTACGCACAGGCAATCGGTGATCGCGATGCGGACGAACCGATGCTCTCGGTCATCCTCGACGAGTTCGCCCCATTCGCTTACCCGGGATTCACTCAGGTCCTCCAAACCGCGCGGGGCGCCCGTGTGTCGTTTCTCTTCTCCTTCCAGAGTCTGCCTCAACTGCAACGCGTGAGCCAGGCGTTCTCGGATGAGGTCTCATCGTCGCCGGGAACGAAGATGATCATGAACGTCTCCGAGGAGAATACGGCGCAGTGGTTCCTTAAGGCGTCGGCGAAGATCGCGACCAAGCGACGCAACCTCTCCGTCCGCAGGTCAGGGATTCTTACGACCAAGTACACCGAAACTGGCACCGGTAGCGAGAGTGAGATCAAGGAGACGCGAGCCCGGGAAGATCACATCAAGAACCTCCCTGTGGGCCAAATGGAAATCCTGATGGTCGATAGTCGTGAGGGAACGCGCTACTCCCACCTGCATGTCCGCCGTGCTCCCAGCTTCCGCCTCGAAGGCCTCGTATCCCGTCTCTACCCGAAGATGCACAGCTACCTCGATCCGGAGGTCGGCGTCAACCTGCGATTCAAGAAAGCTGAGAACCGCAAGCAGCGACGCAGAAGAACGGCTGGCGTTTCGCTCGACAATCCATCAGGAGAGTGACTATGTCACGCGTGTCGTCCATGAAAGCTCTCATTTTGGCCGTTGTGTCGCTCACGCCCAACAGCTTCGCCTTCGGACAATTTGACGTTCACACTCCCCCATCCGTCCGCCCACAGCAACGTCGGCAGCAAGGTTTCTTTGACTACGCTCTCGGGAAGGTCAATCCGAATGCCAAAGATTATGGCGATTCGATGCAGTCCGGAAGAAACGCCGTGGTCCAGCACAGCGTAGATGATCTGTACTTCTGGTCCAACGTCGTCACCCTCTTGCTGCTGACCGGAGCCTGTGGCACGGTTCTGCTGCAGTGGCGTTCCGCCGACAAGAAAGAGGTCGTCGCCGCTGCTCTGATCACCGAGCTTTGGAACGGTCGGGTCAGCGACCGGGTCGAAATTGATCGGCGTACAGAGCAGTTCAACGCGTTGGTCCAGTCGCACAACGCTGAAGTGGAACGAGCATTGCTGCTCAGGTCCCAAACGCAAGAGGCCGCGAAAGACGGCGACGAAAGCTTGAATAGGAACGTCCAGAAGGTTGCCACGAAGGGTGCTCTGAAGGTCCCGAAGGGAGATACGACACAGATCCGCGTGCACGTCGACAGAGCTCCCGCGGACTTCGGGGAACAGAATATCGATCCCGAACAGGAACGCCTCCTTCTCCAGCGCCGGCTGGAAGCACTCCAGAATAGCGAACAGAACCTTAAGCAGCGTCTGAATCAGACCACGCTCTTGCTCGATCAGGAGCGGCGGCGCAACGGGTCTCTTAAAGGCGCATGAGAACCAACATGAATGCTAAAACGCCAACCGACTTCACCAACCATGATGAGTGGCTTGCTTACGTGCGCGGGAACATCGCAGAATCCGACCAACCTTTCGTTCTTGCTTGCGGCCGCACAGAGCTGTTCAAGAACTTCTACGCGGTCCGTCATCGGCCATTTCCCATCGAGTTTGCGCAGGAAGTGGAGGGCATTTATACCCTCGCCGGGCCTGAGCGCTCCAGCCGATTGGAACACTTGAACGATCAGATCTTCGCTGCGATTACCGGGTTCCTGTTCGACCAGACAAAGCAGCATCCGGTTCGCAGTGACGATGTGATGCCGGTCTCCTCGCGCGAACGGATCGAAGAGTTGCTGGCATACCTGGCAGAGAAGAATCCCTATTTTGCATTATGGATCGCTTACAAAGAAGCGGCCACGGATCGTTCTCCTGCCAATAGTTGGGAGAAGTACGTTTCCCAGCGCCCCGGATCAGGCAGCGATGACGACAAGGCTTTCACCCGAGCGATGGCAGAACTCGACCGAGTTCTGCTCTATTTACATGCAAAAGATTTTGCGTTGCCCAAGTATTTCGTTGAGCGCTGCTGGTTCCTGCACCATCTGCATGGTCCAGAAAGAATGCTACAAACCCGGGCGCTTCTCCACACTCTCACCGCGGAGATCGGCCCATGCGCGTCCGCGTAATCAGCTTTGGGACCAATTGGTGGGCCATGCACTCCTCGGATGAGAGCGATCCGTATCGCTTTCGGCGAAACGCCGCCTACTTCAACGCGGCCGCGTTGAAGTCCGGAAGACGCCTGCGTCACAGTGCTGTGTACCCTGGCCAGATCAGATTCAACGCGAACAGCGGCTTTGATCCGGAGTTCCCCAGCCGTGCCATTGGACGGACGTTCTTGTGTTCGGGACCTCAGCAGATGGCCGGCAGAGTTCATCTTCTGTTTGTCCGGCTGCTAACGAAAGCCTCACCAACCGCCTTTCTGGTGACCCTAAATTCTCGGGAGCACGGCTCCATACGCTTCGACTCACCGGGCTGGAGATCGTCCGGGGTGCAGCCCATTTCGATCAGTTTGCGTGGTCCAAGGTTCGAAGCCATGCTGCTGATGGGCGGCCACGAGTGGGTTTCGAGCGACTGTGGAAGATGGAAAGTTGACGCAAAGGGCAACCGGCTCGTGCTTGCCGAGCACGGGAGAGAGGTGCCGCAGTGAGGTATTTTAAGGGCTACGTTTCAATCTCCGACGAGCGTGATATCCCAGTTCTGCTGCTTATCCGGAACGCGCGAGCCATCTCGTTTCAGCAGATATGCGAGTTCCTGATGCTGGAGGAAGTGGAGACGGTTCGTCGAATCATTCATTGGCGAGTGACCCGTCTGGAGAAACACGGACTTATCGAGCGCCTCAAACAGGATCGTTTTCGCGGTCAACCCGTCTTCGCAATCACGGCGTTGGGGCTGCGAGTTCTCGAGTCGAGAGGTCACTATTTACTTTCCTTGCCCTCGACTGTCGAAAGGATCATCCACCCAAACCAGATCCCCCATGCTATGGAACTGGTCTCGATCCGATTAGCAATAGCGAAACAAGGCATCCTGCATTCATGGCAAGGGGAACTGGAAGTAGCCTCTCGCAACCTCGTTCTCGAGACCGGAACGTCGAAAGACTACGACGCGATAGCCGAGGTTCTGATTGGGAATGAGGTGCAGACCTTCGCGATCGAGTACGAGCGTACCGCCAAGGCAGCCGCTCGGTATGAAGAGATCCGGAACACGCTTCGCCGCGATCAGACGGTCGACGTCGTACTCTACCTGACGTCGGATCGAAACATTCTGTACTTGCTCGCCCTCGAAATGAGCGGCGTCGCAAAGCGGGTCGGCATCGCTCTGAGCGAGTCCTTTCGTCAGGACCTCTTAGAAGCGAACACTCTTCTCGTTGCTGCGGGTTCGGAAGTCATCCCCTTTCGCGCACTGTTTGCCGGCTAGATCCCTCCTGAATCAACCTGCACAGCTTCCGAACGTCCGTTCCGAACGTGTCTTCCTGATCGGCCTTTGACGTCCTATTGCCGTGACAAGCCATCCGTTTGAGCGGATTTGCACCCTCCTAAGTCGTTTCACTTGCAGCACTTGCAAGCTGACTATCCCTTGTGCACGTCGTTATGGGGGGTGAGTAAGAGGTGATGCTGGAATGCATAAATCGGGGGCAGAGAGCAGCAAGAAGGGAGCCCAAAGCATGGATGTACATATGGAGCAGGTACGTCGTCTAACGCAGGAACATGGCAACAATCTTGCGTTCGTAGTGAATCATTCCGGAGGTAAGGACTCGACAAGAATGATGGGTCTGGTCCGCCAGATGTTCCCGGATCACCCGAGCTATGCCGTCATGGCCGATACCGGCTTTGAGCACCAAAGGCCCATCTCAGCCGCAGATTGGGCCCGGTCCCGATGTTCCGAGTTTGGTCTTGATCTCACAATTGTTCGTAATTCAAAGCGCACATATTTAGAGATGGTGGAGCAGCGTGGCATGTTCCCATCTCCGCAATTTCGGCAATGCACCTCAGACCTGAAGCGCGGTCCGATCGACAAGTTCATCCGCGGTCTGCCGCATAACGTCATCGTGAACTGCATCGGCATTCGCGCTGAAGAATCACACGCCCGCGCTCGGTTGTCTCCGCTGAGCATCAACCAATCCGTGTCTACTCGGCAGAGGACCGTCTACAACTGGTTCCCTATCTACGAGCAATCCCTCTCAGAACTGCTCGACTGGCACTGGAGGAACAACGTCCCGCTTCATCCGGTGTATGTGCCGGAGTACCACAAGGACGGTACGACCGGCGGGTATCTCAGGCGTCTGTCCTGTCGAGTTTGCATCTTCTCCACCGATGCTGACCTTCAAGCGATCCATGTTCACGACCGGTCGGCGTTCGATATGGTCGCGGATCTTGAACGCAAGCTCAACTTCACCATGCGCCCGGGTGCCAGCCTGGTGCAAATAGTAGAAGCTCGTTCCTTAGCCCAGAACGAGGAAGAACGGCAACAGAGCTTCTGTTTTTGAACTAGCTGCCATCACAGTCGACCTCCGACATTCCAACCTTACCCATCCTGAGGCCCGAGTTGTTCGGCTTCTAAGGGTGTGCTGCGCACGTTCTCCTCGCGTAGGACTACCCACGTCTTTTCAACGCCCAGCCTCCAATTTCGGCTTTGACCCGCCCTGCCATACCAATCAATTCGACGACTAAACGGCACCCCCCCCGCGATTGCAAAAAGGAACTCCCATGCCCGAATTACCTCGGGTCGTCCTCGCTCCAGTGGAGTACGTCCCCGTTTTCTCGTTTCGTTTCGCTCGACAGGTCGTGCTCTGCCTGCTACTGACCGCAGAAAACATCGGAGTGATTATCTTCGCCAGCCCACCTCTTTACGGCGTCACTGCCGGTCATCTACTTCGAAGTTTAGGCGTCAGCTCACTCTTCGCAGCACTTCTTGGCTCGCTCGTCTGGGTCTGGCTTGTCGTCTTCCGCAAACCCGTACGCTAGTTCCCCAACCCCGCCCCACCCACGAAAGAGAGGAGAATCACCATGCAACGCAGCTTAGGCAAGATGTCCGCTCACAAGATGTTTAACTGGCGCGACCGCGCCGCAGACTCCATTCAACAGACCGTCTCCACATTCCTCGATGTCGGAGAAGCCATCGCCACTCGTTGGATCCAGACACCGAAGGGTGTTCTGCTGCTGCAGATGGTTCCGGATAATGCGTCGTCCGGCGCGATCTATGTCTTCGACCGTCAGCGCGACGACTGGTACATGCTCTCGTTCGAGGGCTGCGAAGACCAGTTCACCTCCGAGCAGTTCGACCGGGTTTTCTCGGAGTACAAGCTGTTCAGCTACGTGGAACAGCCCGGTCTATTGCTATCTCAGATGCACATGGCAAACGCGTAACCGTATCCCTTCCGTTCCGCTCCCTTACAACCTAATTCACCCAACTCCAGGAGGAGTCACCATGAGTCTGTCTGCTGGTCGCATCCGCTCAATCAATCGTGCTCTCGCCAAAACTCACGCAGCCGCCTATACCGCTCGGGACCGCAACCCCCATCGCTTGCCCGCCCACCTGTCTTCGTCGACGTCCGCTATTCCGCCCCACACCATCAAGATCGTCGCGGTCCCGAAGCCGATCTGCGCCTGAAGCCATCAACCGGAATCGGCGAGAGAGTGCGTCTACCAGCCACTCGGCTCGCCGTTTCTCGTAACTTTCGCTTGAACCTGAACCGGAACTACTCCCGCAGCCACGGAACGACCGGCTGCTCTTGTCTATTGTCGCGACCGTCGAGTTCGACTCGACCGACACACGAACTGGAGAACCATCATGCTACCTGGTGAAACCATCGCCTCTGGCGCACCATCAGCCTGCCCTGACTGCGCGGCTCAGCTCCAGCTTGAAGTCCTGCAGAGTGCCGCAGGTTTCTACATCGGTACTCGCTGTGATTGTGGACCTTACAGCCGGGAGTCTGGCTACTTCAAGTCTCGCGATCTTGCCTCGGCCGCTTTTCTAGGAGGTCACTTCGGACGTTGATTTCAAGAAGCACCTGCGGATTTGACCGAGTTTTCTGGCCGGGATACAACCGCACCACTGGAAGGGAGACCCGGCTATGCCCGATCACTTTTGTGTCACCCGCCAAACGGCGGATCAGTTCTTGAAGCTCTTCGTGAACCGCCTTGCTTACGGAATTCAACGCGACAAACCGCTATCTGATGGAACGTTCCCTTATATCAAGCAGAAGCGGCCTCTTGATCTGGATGCGGTGAGGATGCACCTGAACGGGGACATCACCATTAACCTGTACGCCATCAACCCGCAGACCCAGAGCTCGAAGTGGGTGGCCATCGACGCCGACTACGAAGGATCACTTGCAGCTCTGTTTCAATTGCAGTGGGAACTGAGACAGGATGGGGTGGACGCGGCGCTCGAACAATCGCGCCGGGGTGGCCATCTTTGGGTGCTTGCAGAAAAACCACTGCTCGCATCGCAATGCCGTGTCTATATCTACAATCTCGCCCTTCGTCTCGGAGTGCCTGTCAAAGGTGCAGGTCTTCGGGAAGGGATCGAGGTCTTCCCAAGACAGGACACGATTGAAGCAGGCGCTTACGGTAATGCGATTCGCGGACCATTGGGAGTGCACCGCAAGAGCAACCGGCGTTACTGGTTCTACGAAGCGGACTTGAACCCAGAAGCGCAGTTGGCCTACCTGCATGGATTAAAGAAATTGACCGCAGCCGAGCTTGAGTCACTCACCCGAGGGATGTCTCTGCCGCAGGCGTACAGGCCACCGGATCCGGAACCGTTCATTCCGCGACCTGCGACTGCGGGCCGGCAAGAGTTCCGCATCCTCGATTACGTTCGAACTACGGGCAAGCAGGACAGTCGAAACTGGAAGGCACAATGTCCATCGTGCGCTAAAGGTGGCCGAGATCGCTCCCGCAACAATCTCGGGATCAAGATCACGGACCCGCGTTTCTATGTGTGCCGCGCCGGATGTACCAAAGACGACATCCGGGAGGCACTCGGTCAACCCGCACGCAAGATACTCACGGCTTAGGAGGTGGACATGACGACGAAATCAGGAACCGAGAAGCCGTCTTCCACGTCCCGACCGTATGCGCTCCATGGGCTCTCATTACCGGCGGGTGTCTTGCGGGCACTCCAGAAGCGAGGTATCTACTGCACTCCCAGCATCTCGGTTGAACACCAGCACTTGGCCGGGCGTTACGTTCTGCGTGGCGTCGAATCCGGTGGCGCTGTCATCGACATGGGGCGGGCCTGCGCATACTTGTCACCGGATGGGCGCCCGCTGCCCTGGTTGCAGTCCATCGACTCCATCGCGGTGAACGGACGTCACGCAATCTTCCTCGCCGAGAGCTTCGTTCGCATTGAGATGCTACGTACGGTGCACACCTGCGAGTTGACCATCACTGGCCATAAACTGCTGACTGCACCGGGGCGTACTCGTCCGGACATTTCTTCAGCACTGCTCTTTGGAGGTCAGGACGGCGTGCTTCCTCTTGAGCTTTGGAAGGAGGAACACAAGGCAATACGCGGTGAGCTGGCCCCAACCTTTTACAGTCGCGGCGGCGAGGCAATCAGCCCACCAGAGCAGTTTGAGACAGCGATCAGAAAGATCACGGGCGCAGTCTGCTGCATCGGCTGCCGGCACACGCACGTCGGGGCGCCCCCTTCATCACGGCTTGAGCCGTAAAGCGTTGGTGAGATGCCGGAAGAATCACTTAACACAATGCGACTAATGAGATGGTCCGCCGCTTGCCATTTCCAGCCGGGATGAGTTGGGCAGCAAGCTGAGACAGGAGGATCATCGCTATGCAGATTCATTCCGTTGGCATCGACCTGGGCAAGACGACCTTTCACCTTGTAGCGTTGGGATCGGCCGGCAAGGTGCTGGTAAAAAAGAAGTTCACGCAGAAGCAGCTGCTGGCGTACACGGCCAACCTGCAGACTTCGCTGATTGGGCTTGAAGCTTGCGCCGGAGCTCACTTTCTCGGCCGAGCTTTGCGCAAGCAGGGGCATGACGTCCGGCTGATACCAGGGCAGTTTGTAAAGCCGTTCGTGAAGTCGAACAAGAACGACTTCGTCGATGCCGAAGCCATCGCCGAGGCTGTCGAACGCAAGAACATGCGCTTTGTGCCGATCAAGACCGATGACCAGCTTGATCTGCAAGCCATTCATCGCGTTCGGGACAGACTGGTCTCACGACGTACTGCCGTGATCAACCAGATCCGTGCGTTTCTGCTGGAGCGTGGCCTGGTGTTCGCGAAGAGACCGGCCCAACTCAAGGCCGCGATGGCAGACATCCTGGAGAACGCAGAGGCTGACCTCACGCCGAGGATGCGCAACCTGATCAACACGCTTTGGGATTAGTGGAAGACCGTAGAAGGGCAGATCGAGGAGCTTGGAGAAGAACTGGAGCGGATCTCTGCTGCTGATGCCGGCTGCACCCGCATTCGGCAGATCCCAGGCATCGGACCGGTTGTGGCGACCGCCATCGTTGCGGCGATCGGCAACGGTGCTGCTTTCCGCAAGGGACGGGACTTCGCGGCGTGGCTGGGCATCGTGCCCCGGCAGTACTCCACCGGTGGCAAGGCCCGGCTGTTCAGCATCAGCAAGCGCGGCAACGTGTACCTGCGCAAGATGCTGATCCATGGCGCCCGAGCTGCCGTGCTTCGTGTAAAGAGGGACAGTGCGCCCTTCGGAGCATGGCTGGATCGACTGGATGCGAGATCTCCTAAAAACGTCGTCGTGGTGGCCATGGCCAACAAGCTTGCCCGCATCGCCTGGGCGGTTCTGTCCAGCGGCAACGACTATCGGTCAACAGCCATGCCAGCCTAAGCGCGGAAAAGCATGCCTTCGGCGTGGAAGCGCGACGCGCTCCCACTTTCCCGTCGCTACGACGACGACTCAAGCTCTCCACCAAGGTCTGCACAGGGCAACAAGGACGAAAGAACAGTCACAACGGCGTGTCCGCAGCCTGCTCCTGAGATTGGTCTCCAGTGACCGAGCGACTTATAAGGACCGACACGCGCGCAACTCATCCTGGCCAGGAGAACTAGTCTCCACCCAAAGGCCGAATACATTTGCGCAGACTTGTCTTCTCGACCAAACTTCCCCTTGCAGTCGCACGGCGGACCATACATTATGAGGACTGATTCTGAATCAATCAGTTGGGTGGCAAACGCCATCAACGCAGATCCGGGCCGATGAAAATCAGGAAAGCTATGATCACCGCCGCAACGACGAGACCCCATGCCGCGCTCCACGTAAGGTGGACGGCTGGCGAGACTTCCCTCGATACCAACTCAGTCTGCATGTTCGGCAGGCCAAACATGCCCGATCCAGCGCCAAAGGAGGATAACGCTGCCAATGCCAGCGCGGACCCACGTCCCATCGCCGGGTTCATCGCAGGGGCTGCCACTGCCAAGCCGGTCGCGCCCATGGTTTGAGTTAGCACACCGGTACAGCACGCGAGCAATCCGGCAGCGACATAGGGGATCCAGACAAGGCGGAACAGACGTCCGTTTCTGTCGTCGAGGCCGGCCCATCGTTTCAGCTCAAACGCGGTTGCCTGCATGGACAGGAAGTAAAACACTCCACCAAGCAGAAACAGCCCGCCGCGCCAAGCGACTGCAGGACGGAGCCGGGTAATCATTTCAGCGGCATCTCCTAGACCGGTGACACCACTAAAAGCGACGTAACCTGAGGAGATGAGCAAATTAAAGACCATGTAAAGCCACAAGAGATAGCGAAAGCGGTTTGCCTTCGGCGACACCAGATGTAGCAGCATCCAGGCCACCAAGCCGGCACCGAATTGCACACCGGGACCAGCTGCCTTGATTCCAAGTGGAGGCGCGCCTGGGAAACGGCAGGTCTCCCACCAGCCCGTCAGCATCGTGTTCTGCCCACCGGCAACGAGACAATAACCGCCGTGACCAAGGCCCTCATGCGTCATTACGGAAGCGATGTAAGCGAGCATTCCAAGCGCAGCGAGCATTATTTCGCTGTCCCGAGGAGCAGCCGGTCTCATTGTCTGCTCTCCTTTGGACGGTCCCTCAACTGCGGGGCACTCTCCCCCAAGATATAGGGAAGTAAACCGTAGAGGAACCGCGAGCTTCGCTCTGCCCCTAGGATAGGTCCTGATACACGCACTTCCCGTCAGCTACCCCGGTAAGAAACGATACGCGGCAGGTTCAGCTTTTTATCCTGCCGACGCGCCGCCCCTTTGCGGCGCGCTCCCTTCGGCTTACTCAAGAATGTTCGACTTCGATCCCGGCGCTCTCAGGAGCGCCATTTTATTTTGGAGAAGACAATGACGACTCAGGAAGAGAAGCTAACCATAGAGCCCGCTGCTCTATTTGCTCAGCTCGCCGATCCATTCGATCCGTCCGAAATCAAGTGGCGGGTCACGCACACAACCCAGGATGGCACTCGCGGTGCCCTTATAGCGTTTGCGAACCCGCGCGCCTATACCGATCGCCTCAACCAGATCTTTACACCGACGGGATGGACTCGGAGCTATACCGTCGCAAAGGTCGAGGGAGTCAGTCGTTTCAAGCGAGACAAGGTCATTGTCACAGGCAAGGTCCTAGTCACATGCTCGCTCACCATCCATGGCCTTGGGTCGCACACCGGCGGCGGCGAGGAGTGGGCTGACGAAGAGAACGCGATGACAAGTGCCGAAGCCCAGGCTTTCAAACGGGCGTGCACCTGCTTCGAGCTTGGGCGGTATCTGTACAACTTCGCGGAGATGTGGGTTCCATTCAATGATCGTCGCCAGCCGCTGGAACTTCCGACACTGCCGAAGTGGGCGCTTCCCAAGCTGCAGAGTAAAGATCGCCAAGATCAATCGAAGGCTGGAGCGCAGCCACTGGCAACGCAGCGTGGCCCCATTGATCAGAACGCGACGGTAAAGATCGAAGGCTTTCGGCGCCTCCTCGGGGATCACATCCATAGAGAGATCCTGCGGCGTGTTGCTCGGACCGAGAGCGCAGACCAGATTCCTAACGCGCAGCTACAGATGAGCGTGATGGATGTTATGGAACGCGCCACTCGCGGCGTCTATCGTGCGAATGCTCTTGCCGAGACCGTTGGCGATACGGCTTTCATCGCGGTGCTAGACAGCCTGCAGATTGGGTCTATGACGACGATCGCAAGCCTCGAAACGCTCAAGCGCTTGGTTTTGGAGCTCGAGCGGATGGAGGAGCAGCAAGCCGCCTGATCTTAATGACTGTGAATGGAATCAAAGCCGCTGGTGTCCGGAGGTACTATGTGCAACGTCCAGATGATTCGGGAAGAGAGGGGCTTGGTCTCCATACCGGTTCAAAGAGCTGTCTACTGTGAGAACTGCGAGCAAGTCTCGAACTCGGCTTGGCTCCGTTGCGGGCGCTGCGGCTCCGGAGAGATCCTAGAGCTTCTGAACCTCGTCAGAGAGCCGTTCCCGCCGAACCCACCACCGCCATCCACAGCGATTGCTCTCTTTCGCGAAGCCGCATGACCTGGTCTGTGTCGTCGGAACCAATACGGGAGGCTCTCTTCTAATCTGCTATTTAGATGTAATTTGTCTGTGATTGTGCTACATTGAACGCAGTACGCGTCAGAGAGGGAACCTAGACATGGCCACTGCATCTCTACCGAGACCGGACTTGTCTGCCCATCGGGAGGCTTTGCGGCTTCCGCTTGCAACCGTTGTCGGCAAGTTGGTGGAGATCGTCGGTCGGAAGCTCACCGCGTACATCGGCGGGGTGAAGGATGTTCGCGCGGTAGACCGTTGGATCGGCGGCAGCGAGATCTACGGAGACGCCGAGGCAAGGTTACGGTTCGCATTTCAGGTCGCGCGAACACTGAGCGAGAAGGATTCACCTACTGTCGTTCAGGCATGGCTGACCGGCGTCAATCCCGAACTGGGTGATCGTGTGCCCTTGCGGCTGCTGCGGGAGAACGACATCGACGCAGTCGCTCCAGCAGTCCTGAGCGCTGCACGCGCTTTCCTCGCTGGAGGATAGGTGATGGCGCTGGAGACTCGGCAACCGTTAGGGCTGGTCTATCGGCTCGGTCGTCGCCCCAATGCTTGGCAACCGCAAGAGTGGTCCCTGGCGCACGCGGACGGAACGTTTGGGAATCGATTTGACGATCCGGAGGGGTACTACCGCGTTCTCTATGCCTCATCCCAGCGAGTCGCTTGCTTTGTAGAAACCCTGGCGCGTTTTCGGCCAGACTTGGCTCTACTGGCGGAACTGACTGCCATCGACGGTCCGGACGACTTCTTCCCGCTTGGAACGGTACCCCGCGATTGGCTGGACGTGCGCACGATGGGAAAAGCGGAGATCGGAGGATCCTACGCAGACATTTATGCTGCGGGATGGGTCAGCCATTTGCGGAGAGGTCTGGCAGGCGAAGCGCTCAGACTAGGCGTTAAGGATATTGACCTGAGCACGCTGCAGATGGCGGAGCCCCGGCGCTTGACCCAGTTGGCCTCCCGTGAAGTTTACCGGTCTCACTTGGCCGGTATTTTCTACGGTTCGCGGTACGGTCACTCCCTCGAGAACTGGGCTCTGTTCGAGCCGTTCTTGCTAGCGGGTCCGGCATCTGACACGTTCTCAGCAGACGATGCAGACTTTCTTCAAGCACTCCTGCTATTAGGAATTCAGCTGCAACCCGGCCTCTAACACAGGCTCCTTCTTTACAGGCTGGGTACTTCGCCCCGCGACGGCCAATCTGTTCCGAGAAGACAAACAGGGCGGAACCGGGACCGTCCCCTCCAACAAACATTTCAAAATTGAGAGGTGCACGATGCGTTCTGTCGCACGCCTGAAGATGGGCTATTACCCTCTGCCGCAAAGCGAAGGAGCCAAGCTCCGAACGCTCCTTGAGTTCCCGGCACAAGCATCTGTTGTGGATCCGTGCGTGGGCCAAGGAACGGCTCTTCACCTCCTCACGAACGACGCAGATGTTCGCCGTTACGGCGTTGAGCTCGATGCGGAGCGCGCTCTCACAGCAGGATCGAGCGGAATCACGACGATCCAAGGCAATGCCTTCGATGCAGTCGCTCGGTCGGAGTCGTTCTCGCTGCTCTACTTGAATCCGCCCTATGACTCAGAGATCGGCTCGGTTGCGAACAACCGCATGGAGCGGCTCTTTCTGGAACACACCTTTCGCTGGCTCGTGCCGGGGGGTGTTCTCGTCCTGGTAATTCCGTTCGAGCGCCTGCACGACTGTGCCGGCATTCTGGCCTCTCACTTTGCGCGGCTCAGCGTGTTTCGGATGACGGATGAGGAATTTGTGCGCTTTCGCCAGATCGCCGTCATGGGCGTTCGCAAGGACGTTCGCGGGGTTGCGCTAGAAAATAACAAACGGCAACTGCAAAGGATCAGTCCGTACGGCAGTGTAAGCGAACTGCCAGACCTTGAAGCCGGCGTCGTTTCGCCCTACACCGTACCGGGTTCACCTGAGGCGATGCTCACCTATCGCGGTCTCCCTTACGACCTGCTGGAAGACCTGTTGCCTCGTTCGGGCGCTTGGAAACAGGTGACACCGTTTCTACTGCCACGAGAGGACGTCGCCACAGGTCGTCCGATTACACCTCTGCATGGTGGCCACGTCGGCTTGCTGTGCACCGCGGGCCTGCTCAACGGAGTCTTCGGGAGCGGAGAAGAGCGGCACATTGCGCGCTGGCGATCGGTGAAGCATGTGTCCACCTTTGTCGAGGACGAGGGAGACGCGCAGGTCGTTCACCACCGTGAACGCTGGACCAATGAGCTGCGGCTCGTGTACGCGGATGGCCGCACCCTGAAGCTGACCGAAACGCCACCGAAACCGGAAGAGGACAACGATGCAGAATGCACATCTGAGGCTCGGGCTGCTTGAGTACCAGCGTTTTACCGAGAAGATATCGACCCGCATTCGTGTGCGGGTCGATCGCTATGTGGGTGAAGAGAGGAAGGCACACCTGCTCAGCGTCTTCGGCAACGATTCGGACGTGGGCGCGCTCACGGCGGCGGTGCATGAGAAGGCCACGTTCACGTTGACCTTCCCGAACGGCACCACCAAGGAGGTCAGCCTGGGGGAGCACGCCTCCTGCTACAAGGGCGCGGTCAGTCTTCCTGACCGGAAACATCCCGTGCGTCATCTGCTGGCTGTTTCGGAAGAGCTCCACAACAACGCGGGCGTGGGGCGGACGATCCTGCTCCGCTACAAGCGCGAGGAGGCTTGGGCGACGCTGGTGAGCTTTCTGGGGCTACCGGCTGAGCCGAGTTGGGCCAGCTATGTCCTTGCTAGGATCGAGAAGGAGAAACGAATCCAGGACCTCGATGGAATTGGGTCTCAACCCGTGCTCATCTCTGCAACAGCGGAGGAGATTCTTGAGTGGGTCAGCAACGGCATACGCTCCCAGGTGCTCAGCTTGCCAGAACGCAATGGTCCAATCCGCTGGCCGAGCTTCGCGCTTGAGGAACTCCTGAGGCCGCCTTTGATCGTATGGGCGGCTTAAGCCAGAGTGGTACACTTGTGTACACAATTTAGGAGGCACCATGGAAGCTGTCAGAGTTGGCATCCGCGAGTTTCGTGACAAGCTGGCAAGCTACCTTCTCGAGTCTGAGGCTCCCGTCGCAATCACTCGGCATGGGGATACGATCGGTTACTACATCCCGGCACGCCGGAGGCGTAGCGAAAGCGAACGGGAGGCGTTAAAGGCAGCTGCGGCTCGTATGCAAGGAGTGTTGGCCACTGAAGGCATCACCGAAGACGAGGTGCTTGAAGATTACAAACAGTTGCGGCGGGGCGCTCGGTAATGAGCGACCCTAAGCGACTGGTTCTCGACGCGAACATTCTGCTGAGAGCCGTCTTTGGAGTGCGGGTGCTCGGTCTGCTGGAGTCATACGAGGAGAAGGTGGTGTTTCTACAGTCCCGATGTTTGCTTCGAGGACGCCCGTAAGTACATTCCCGAAATCGCCGCACGACGCAGTTTCGATGCGGCTACGGGGTCGTCCGTTCTCGTGCAGCTTGAGCGACTCGTGGAGATTCGTGGATAAAAGCCTGTACGAACAGTACGAAGAAGTTGCCCGTGAGCGCATCGCAGCGAGTTATCCGCAACCTTCACGCGGAACAAGCTTTCATCAAAGCTGGTGCCTAAGCGGCCCTTTTCTGCCCTTCCACAATCCTCTAAATCCATACCTGGTGAGGCTTCTTCCATGGAGACTACCTTCGACTACCTGCGCGCGCACGCTGTTGAGCTTGGCACCCGCATCCTTGAAACGTATCCTCCACTGCAAAGCACCAAAGACGTTGTCGCACCTGCCATAGCGACCTTACTAAGGAAGGCCCTGCCAGCCCAGGCGCTTGCGATCACAGGGACGGCAAAGTATCTGCGTAGGGCAAGAGCGGCGCGCATCGTCGCAGAATGCGGTGCGGGTAAGACCTTCATGGCTTTGGGCACAGTGCATGTGCTCGCGGCTGGAAAGGCCAGCTCGACGCTGGTAATGTGCCCATCGCATATCACTCACAAGTGGGCGCGTGAGGCGCTTCTGACGGTGCCGCGGGCACGGACCTTCCTGATCGAGGACATGCGCAACGGCGGTGATCCGAAGCGACCGCATGGCATCTGCGAGGTTCGGCTCAGCAAGGGCAAGACTGTCTACGAAGGCAAGCGCCTTACCCCGTCCGAACTGCGGCGGATGGGGCGAAAGGAATGGCAGCGGCGTTACCCGGGCCCGACGTTCTTCATCGCCGGTAAAGACCGGGCGAAGCTCGGGTACTTCTGGGAGCACGCTTTCCTTAAGGCCCAGTCGGGTCCGCACTTCGGGGGTGTGGTCAATCCAGACTCGGGTATAGCCATCCTCGATTCTGAGCAACAGAAGCTCACCTCGCTACACTTTGTCGACAAGCTGAAAGTGTCAGAGATACTGCCCTCGCTCCACGGCGGCACCACACGCTTTTCGGCCTTGTGGCAGGCGGATCGCTCGCGCATTCAGCGGATGGCGCCGCTCGAGTACATCGGTCGCTATATGGCGGGATGGTTCGACTTTGCGATAGCGGACGAGTTGCACCAGCTCGCAGGTGATACGGCTCAGGGCAACGGTCTCGGCGTCCTCGGGAGGGCAGCGAAGAGGCTAATCGCGCTGACGGGCACGTTGATGGGCGGCTATGCCGACGATCTATTCAACATCTTCTACCGTATGGAACCGCGCACCATGGAGACCGAAGGCTTCGCCTACGGCGGTCAGGGGTGCCGCGACTTCCAGCAGCAGTACGGTGTGCTCGAAACGATCGAAAAGGTGCAGGAAAAGGACAACGCCTGCTCTCGCGCGACCAAGAAGACCATCCACGTTCTCCGGAAGCCGGGCGCTTCGCCGTTGCTTTTCGGCAAGTTTCTGATGAACACGACGGCGTTTTTGTCTCTCGAAGACATCTCGGACAATCTGCCCCGCTACGACGAGAGCGTGATCTCGGTGGACATGGATGAGCAGCTTCGGACCGCCTACGAGGAACTGGAGGAGGACATCCGGTCGGCCATCAAGGCGCACCGGGGGAACAAGAGCCTAATGAGCATCCTGCTCAACACGCTGCTCCTGTACCCCGACCATCCTTACGGCTTCGACGAGATCTGGGCACGCGCCTTCGATCCGGTGAAGAAGGCGTACGAGAAGTTCCTCGTAACCGTGCCGGCGGCTCTCCAGCAGGATCAACTTTATGCCAAGGAGCACTCGCTGGTCGCGGACATCCGCGAGGAGTTGAGGCAAGGGCGGCGGTGCCAGGTGTACGCCACCTACACCGGCGAGAAGGACGTAACCCTTCGTCTTGCGACTGTCTTGCAGCAAGCCGGTTTTCGGGTTGCGGTGCTTCGCTCCTCGGTGCCCACCGACAAACGGGAGGACTGGTACGAGCGGCAGCTCAAGGCCGGTATCGAGGTGGTCATTTGCCATCCGAAGCTGGTCGAGACTGGTCTCGATCTCCTCGCGTTCCCCACCCTCTACTTCTATGAAACCGGCTACTCGCTCCACACTCTGAGACAAGCAAGCCGCCGTTCCTGGCGAATCGGCCAGAGACACCCGGTGCGCGTCAAGTTCCTCACCTACAACGGCACGATGCAAGAGACCTGCCTGCGTCTGATGGGCAAGAAGATGCTCGTCGCACTCATGATGGAAGGCAAGTTCTCGGGAGAGGGTCTCCAGGCGCTCGACGCTGATGAAGATCTCATGAGCGCCATGGCTCGTGAGCTGGTAGAGAAAGCTGGTGTCGGTGATTCGGCGGACGCTATATGGCGTGAACTCGACCAAGAACGAGACAAGGTGTTGCCCCGTACTGGAGAGGTCGCAGATTTCGAGCAGCCTAGCCCCGCGGGAATGCTGCCGACGCTTACGCCACCTCCCGAACCTGTACCGTCACCCGGGATACACCTGCTCGACGCTCTCCAACCTACGAAAAAGCGCTCGAAAGCCGCTCTTTGGCCGACGGCCACTGAGGAAGGCGCACAGCTGCGTCTCTTCGGTTGAGTGCTACGCAAAAACGAATAGGAAAGGCCAGCTTCGGCTGGCCTTTCTTCTCTATACGGAGGTTTGTCATGCGGAAAGGGCCTTTTCTACCTGAGGACTTCTTGCTGACCAAGTTTTCGACAGCGGACGACAAAGCTGCGTTCGGAAACGCGTTGCTGCACTTCCTAGAGATGAACTGCAAGCGAGAGCTATTCACCAACAGCCTCTATGACCGCCTCTCAAGTTGCTACGGGCATATCGCTCACTGCGATCGTGAGACCTTCTATGAGACCTGGTTCGACACGGATCAGAACCGGTTGCGCTTCATGCAGCACACCCTGCGCGGCCGTTGCTGGCCTAATCCGGCGTTCACTTTCAGCGACGTCGAGCGAGCGGTCCAGCGCGAGATCGAGAGTCGAGGCTACCTCGCTCGCTATGAGTTGCAGGCCACAGTCGCTGAGCACTCACGAGAGATGGGGATCTTACACAAGCTGGAAGCGAAGTACCGCTCCGCCATGCCTCTTCCAGCTTACGAAGAGCGGCCCATGGCTCCTGTTTCAGATAAGTCTGAAATTCGGATGAGCATGGCCCCGCCTGTACAGGCAAGTCTCTTCGAACTGGGCTGATAGGTGCCTTCGCCACGGAGAGCAACGGCGAAGCGTTCACAACGAGGAGGCCACATTGGGTTACAGCATGTATTACGATGGCGAGATCGCCGTTTCTCCGATCATGACCGGGACGGACGCCGCCATCGTTCGAGCTGTTGTCGAAGGAGAACGAAGCGAACAGACGCAGGCTGTGTTCGCAGCGATTGCGGCCAGCCCGGAACCCGACCTGCCCTGGCACACAGGCCTTCTCACGGTGTCGGAGAACCGGAGCTTGATCCTTCCAGAGGAGGACGAGAGCCGGCCTGGGTTCGCCATGTGGCTCAGGCTGTTGCTCGAGCATTTCCTGTCCCCACGAGGATACGTCCTGAATGGCCAGGTCTCCTGGGAGGGTGAGGACCCCGAGGATCGCGGCATCCTCTTCGTTAAGGAGAACGTGATCGAGATCGTGGACGACCTGGTCTTCAACGCTGGGCCAAGCTGGGCTCCAAACCACTTCGCCAGCGATGAGTTGAAGCAAGCCGTTCGAGAGCTTCTGGACTCTGCTGATAATGCGGGATGTTCCACGGACCTGACGGTCGTCGGGTCAGAGCAGCTGGAAGCCGTGCGCTCCCGCCTTCCCAAGTATTAGCAAACGGACTTCGACAGCCGTTTGAAGCTCCGGAGCAGCCCAGCGACTCTGCTGGGCTGCTTTTGTTGCGCCCTCACACGATCGCAAGAGAGAAATTTATGACCAATCTAAAAGCCGTTCATGAGAACGGCTGTTCCCTTTGCCCTGTCATAGGCGCCAGTCCAGGTAAGGCTGGTCAGGTCTACAGGCTGCTCTCTCTTCACTTCAGTATCCCTCTCGCCGAGGCCATGAGCCTCAGTCACGACCTCATCCGCGTCGAGCCGAGTACTTTACGGGAGTGGCTCAGGTACGTCAGAATCGACGAACGACACGTCGATCACATTCCTCCTGACAAACAGCACGGCATCATGGTCACGCTCCCGAATGGCTTAGGACGGCCTTTGATTGACGGCAACCACCGCGCCGCTCGCACGTTGCGTGACGGCACGCACTTTTTCGCCGCAGTGCTCAACGAACGAGAGACGCTGCGGCTGCTGCGACTCACCATGGGGCGCGCTGACGCCAAGCGTCAATGGAAGCTGCTCAGCGCTTCAGGACGAGAAATTTGCGAAGTCTAAGGAGAAAATCATGGCCAGTCTGAAGACCACAGCTTTGTTGCGAGAGTTTTACTACAACGGTGTTCGCGTGCCCGACCCCGGGCCGGACCTCACCGTCGAACAGGTTCGGGACCTGCTCACTCCCAACTATCCGGAGATCGCGACAGCAAATTTGACGGGACCGGAAGACACGGGTTCCGCTTTGCGTTACACCTTCGCGAGGGCAATCGGCAGCAAGGGGTGACTCATGACGTCTTCGCAGCTCATTGACCTATTTGCCGCGAAAGCCGCGACACCGCCGCCAGAAGCCAGCCAGCTGTTTGCGAGGCACCTCGAATGCAAAGAGTCCGTCCATCTCGCACAAGCTCTCTGCGACGCAGTTCATCGCCACGGAGAGAGAAGCCGGGTCCTGCCGGCGCCGAGCGAAATGCTTGCACCGCTCGGCTAGAGACACTGGTACCCGCATCGAGCCACGGTCTGCCGTCACTCGATGGTGTGCCGGTCGTATACAGCCACGAGTTCCAAGCGCAGTTGATCTATGAGCTCTGCGCGGCCCTGGTCCACGAGGGTTTAGGTACACCCGCTGAATGGAACAAGTGCGAGGAGAACGCGCTTACCTTTGCCCAGCGTGCCGTCATGACCTCCATCGGCGAGGAACGCTGGAACCTCCTCAAGCGCAATGTCGAATATCACCTCCAGATCAGCGATCTAGGCCAGCAAGACGGTTTGGACGCAGCGCTCGAACCCGGCCGTCTACTCGTCACTGTCGAGTGCGGCGGATCGGGATACCTGAACATCGGGCCGGCAGTGGACGCGCTTGAGGCCGAGGCCAAAGGTCTTGGAGCCGCGTTCTACTGGACGCTTACCTACGCTCTCTATCGCGTTATGCGGGTCTACAACCATGACGACGCTATCCAGTACGAGGAGCGCATGCGGGAGTACGCCGACGAGGAGCAAGGGGACGGGGGCGACACGAACGGGACGCAGTACGAGTTCCCTGACGTGGCAAAAGCGCTTCCCGCATGCATACGAGAAAGCCTCGATCGTAGTACCGGGCCTTCGAGCCTTTGCGCTCGGCGACTCCTCCGTGCACATCAGGATGGCTCGTTTAGCTCCTGGATACAGCGATTGCGACGTCTACAGCGGCTTGCCGGTGTGCGCGTACTGCAGTCGCCTGAGTATCTGGAATCGGGCAACTACGACAGTGCACCGCTGCCATCGCTCTTGGTCGCATTCAAGGAGCACGACGCGATCACAGCCTGCTTCGATGAGGAAGGCCAGTACATGATGGAGGGAAGCTGTGAGCCGGCCGTCGGCGTCGTCTTCTCTCCATCGCGGCCGGCCGAGGTTCAAGAGGCGATCCGAGCCGTCTCTCGCTTCATCATCTTCAACCAAGTGCTCTTCGAGCTCATCGAGGAGTTGCAGGAATGGGAGAAACAGCATGCAGGTAAACATCTCGATCGGGCAGAACTGTCGTGTCGAGCTGCGTGAGGCGCTGCTGATCTACGGCGAACATAACCAAAGGTTCGTGACGAAGCACGACGTGACTCTGCATCAAGACGGGCCACCCAGCCTCGGTCCGGCGCAGCCGCTGACGTTGAGCTTCGTGGAAGCACTGGTACGTTTCCTGCACGGTAGCTCCGCAGCGGAGGTCCTCCCGAAGAACATCTTAGCGAAGACCGACCGGATGATCTCATGGTGGACGCCCGCGCGCTGCCGGCAAATGTTCTATGCGAACGCGGAGGGCAAAGCCGCTACCCTAAACGGTTGCAGCTTCCCTCAGCCGCCCTTGGTGTGGCGCGTTGAGGATGGCGGCCTCGCCATCCGTGCGCTCCAACAGAACGAACGCCCTGATGAGGCCACCAAGCTTTCAATCGCACCGTTCTGGAATCTCTCCCAGTGAGGGGAATGTCTGTACCGGGTCCATGCGCCGCCCGGATAGCGCCTCGTCGGCAAGCATTGCTGATTGGGAACAGGGCTTCTACGAAAGCGCCTTCACGCACGCCAATGTCGGCCGTCTCACTCGTCACGAGGGCGGCTTTGAGTCCCTGTGGCAGGGCCTTGTTGGCCAGGAGGCGTTTCCCCTGGAGACTTTAATCGGGCTGCCACAGACCTTGGCGCAGTTCATCTGTGGATCGAGGAGCCCCTATGCGTATTGAGCATATTCTACCTCCTGACCTGCTTCGCAACGGACCTGTTCGGATCTTGATTGTGGGCGCGGGCGGAACGGGAAGTGCAGTTGCCATCGGCCTGCCCTATCTGCATCAGGCCATGCAGGCGTGGGGACATCCCCGGGGACTGGAGGTGACGCTTATGGATGCGGACACGGTGTCTGAAACCAACTGCGTCCGGCAGCCGTTCTCGGGGTCCGATGTCGGCCAGAACAAGGCAATCGTACTGATTAATCGCATCAATCTGTTCTGGGGAACACAGTGGCACGCGGTGCCGAACCACTTCCACGCGGGTTCCTTTGATGGGTACGGGGACAAGTGCCCCGATGTTCTGATCGGCTGTGTGGACACACGCTCGGCCAGACAGGCGATCGAGCGGTCGTTCACCAAGGGGCTGCGTTCCGCCTGTTACTGGCTCGATTTGGGAAACAATGCCGCGAGTGGGCAATATGTACTCGGCCAACCGCTGAATGCCCGCAACCGGCGAAAGACAGAAAGACTGCGTACGGTAAGCGAGTTGTTTCCCGAGATCGTGGACGTTGATCGTGGAGAAGACGCTCTGCCGAGCTGTTCCGCATTCGAGGCGCTAGACCGGCAGGAGCCGTTCATCAACCAGACACTCGCGTCGAGCGCGCTTGCCATGCTGGCGCAGCTCTTCCGCTACGGGAAGGTCACCCACCACGGCGCTTTCTTCAACGCCAAGACGGGTCAGATGAGCGCGTTGCCGGTCGATCCGGCCTTGTGGGCGAAGACCCGACGAGTTGCGAAGAAACGCCCTCGCACACTGACTGTGGAATGAGCAGGGGCATCACATTTCATTTGCGCAACTCGAAACGGTTGCCTTCCGGCTGCCACCCTACCAACATTACTGACGACAATGCGACTTCCCGATACCAATTTCGTTTCTTTTAGAAGAAGCCTGTCAATTGCGTGATCCGTCTTTGATCATTGAAACGTCCATAGGTATGCGCAGTCCGCAACGGCGTACCATCACTTTTGTATAGGGTCCACTCCGACAACCCCTGTTCGTGATGGAAAAGCAATTTGTTGAGTTTGAAATAAGCTCCGGGAAGCCGTTGCTGAAACTGCTCGATGTGCACTAGGAGACTCTCCAAGCCTTTGAACTCATCCCCTGGGTTTGTGGAGACAATATCGTCACTTACAGTTTGCTCCAGCAGTCGCCTCCGCTCTTCGGGTGGAATGTGACCATACGTTTCCAGGTATAACTTCCATATCTCTTCAGCAGCATCCTTCGTCATTCTGATCTCCTTGAAATGTTTTCGTTTCCGGTGTTTGCGAGATTCCTGATCGTCGTGATTCGGAAAGGAAGGATTGATTCGAGCAGCGCCTTTATAAGTCGTGGAAGGACCTCAAGGCAGCTCGCACTACCTGTTCGCCCCATTCCGGCACGAAGTGATCGGCTTCTGGAAGAACCAATGGTGCCGGACAACCGCGAATCTCGCTTCGGAGTGTATGCATCACGTCCGCGTCTGGAGCCTTCCCGCCAATGGCCATAAACGATTCTCCTGTCCAATCCTCCTTCCAAAAGTGAATCGCTTTCATTGCTTCCGCAACTCCTTCCATCTCAGGCTCCACCATGGCGAGTTCTGGAAAAATCCATGCGCCGACTTTGAATCGGCTGTCAGGATAGGGAGCATCGTAAGCAGCCACTTCTTCGTCAGTCAGCTGCGGCGTTATATGCCGGATGAGTTGTCCAACCGGCAAATCCGGCATCTTACGCACCAGGGATCTCCACTCGTAATAATGCGGCCCGAGGGGTTTGCCCACGGGCAATACCGTGTTCATTACAAAGAGTCTGTACAGTCTTGCTCGGAAGCCGGAATCAACCGGTAAGGTGAGCCCTAGCGTACCTCCCCAATCCTGAGCGACCAGAGTTACCTTTTGAGGAGCGATGTGTTCGACAAAGCGAAGAAGGAAGTCACGATGAAAACCGAAGGTGTAGACGGAATCCTCAACGGGTTTGTCCGAGCGTCCGAAGCCGAAAAGATCGGGTGTGAGCACCCTGGCTCCGGTCTCTAGCAAGACAGGAATCATCTTGCGATAAAGGTAGCTCCACGTCGGCTCACCATGCAGGCACAAGAATGTTCGATCTGCATCCTTCGGCCCCAAATCCAGGTAGTGGGCTCGAAGCCCCTCATATCCTGGGAGGCAGTCAACGTAGGTCGGCTCGAACGGGTAATCGGGCAGGTTCTCGAAATGGCTGTCTGGCGTCCGAAGCGCCTCGATGCGCCTAAGGCTGGTTACTCTAACTGTTTCCATGCGTGTCTCGCAACCTCCTTCTCATTCGACTAGGAAAGAGATCAGTGCGCATGTAATGCATCATCCGAAATCGGTTATCTGTCGTCCAATGTTGATGGATCCATTTCTCGACGTCATCCAACTGTTGCGACCACGGGCCACGTTGTGGGGACGCACCGATGCCGTCGGCCGGTGGGGAGTGTCGTTTCGCCAGAGAGACGATTTGCTGTTTTGCTGGGTGGAGCGAGGTGAGTGTCAACTGGTCCGTCAGTTTGCTGCACCGGTGTTTCTCCGACCCAACGACTTCGTCCTGGTCCGAACTTCCACCTCGTTTTCACTCACCTCAGACCCCACCGTAAAACCTTTAGACAGCGAAACGATCGTCTCGGAGACGAGGGGGCTGACGCTTGGTGAAGGCGTGGACAAGCCGGTGACCTTGCACGGCGGGAGGTTTGTCTTCGACAGCGTGAACGAAAGCCTGCTCACGGTGTTGCTCCCCCAATTGATTCTCATCCCCGCCCGCGATACACCTTCATGGCGTGTCCGCTCTCTGCTGCAGATGAATCAGGCAGAGTCCTCTACCCCTGGGCCTGGAAGCGACTTCATCATCGTTCGGCTGATGGAGTTGATCCTGGTAGAGATCCTTCGCAATGAGGCGCTGCAAATGGATTCGAAGTATACCGGGCTCCTCGCCGGCCTCGCTGATCCGGTTACAGCTTGCGCCCTTGCGGCGATGCACAGAGACGTAGCGCATGAGTGGACTGTTGCTGGTCTCGCGCGGCTATGCGGCCTGTCGCGTTCTTCCTTCGCTGCCAGATTTTCGAAAGTGATGGGAATGGCACCTATCGAATATCTGCTGCAATGGAGGATGGCCCTGGCAAAGGACCAGTTGCAACGCGGAGAGCGAAGCAGTGGCCAGATTGCATTGGCAGTTGGATTCAAGTCTTCGAGTGCATTCAGCACAGCATTCACACGTGCCGTGGGATGTGCACCCAAGCATTTCGCATCCAGAGATAGGTAATGATGAACGCACCTGCCGGAAGCTGGCTGGGCTCAGCCCCGGATGGCTAATAATGTGGCTGTGACGGCGGGGTAATTACACCATTTTGATCGCAATCAACACACACCTTTCACTGGAGAGAACCATGTTCAAAGAGCTTGTACCCTACTTGCGCCATCGCGCGGTCATGCTGACGGTCACGCATCTCGGCGACGACCAAATTCGCGTGAACGTGATTCCGAAGAAACTGAATGACGGAGAGAACGAGGCTCTGACTACGCCCGTAAGCATCACCGGGACGGCTGAGGAGCTGGATCAGGACCTACCCTCCACTCTCGTCAGCTTTGTATCTGCCCATCTCCAACTGAACAATTCACTCGAGAAGGCGAAAGCTGAGATGGAGGCCGCTACCAAGACGGCTCAGGCTGAAGCACGCTCGAAGTCGAAAACACCGGTCAAGCAAGGCACGGACAAGGCTACTGTCACGCAAACAACGGCTGTGAAGTCTGCCGAAATTGCTAAACCGGAACCGCCGAGGACGCCCAGTCTCTTTGAGGCGGAGTCCTTGGTCGTCGCTCCCCTCCCTTCCCGTGACAGAGATGAGGAGAAAGACATCTTGGCTGAAATCAATCAGCGAAAGCAGGTTGACGAGTCTGACGATTTTGACGAAGCGGCCTAGCATCACCGAGAAACCTGATTTATCGGACAGCGCTCGAGCCGCCCAAGTGCTTCTTTCGGCCCACATAGCAGAAACGTCGCGACACCTAACCTTGGTGAGGTCACTTCGTATGCCACACACGCTTGTACCGTCCGGTCATGGTTACATTGAGATTCCCCTCACCGGCGCTGAAAGAAAGTCTCTAAAGTCCGTTCAGGTACACCAAGACTGCGAGGCTTTGAATGTTGATCTTGAGTTCGAGGACGACTCTATGCTGGAGATGAGCTTCCAAACGGGCTTCGCGGCTTCGGTGAAGCTTCTCGATTACAAGGATGGCAACTACCTTCTGCGCCGAAGGATCAGGCCGAGGAAGTCCGAGTCTCTACGTTAGTGTCTTTCTGGGGTATTTATCTGTGAACTCGCGTCTATCATCTCTGACGTGCATGTCTACGGCTGTGGGCTTGGCGACGCGCTTCTGACGATCCTACCTGGCCAAGCAGCATTCCGACTCAAATCGAGATTACGTGGACTCACCGGAGGAGGCCTTCTTTGCTGCTTTCTTCTGAGCAGCGTGCCGCTTTCGCTGTGCTGCACCTATTCTGGCTCGAGCTTCGGGAGACATTGTCCGTCTAGCACCAGGAGTTTCTGACGACGCGCTGTTTGCTCCTTTGGGCCGTCCACGCTTTTTCACTAGAGTAGGCGCAGCTGGCGAGTCGGAAAGCAGTTGTCTTGCCTGTTGCAACTTAGCGATCTCCACGTCGATAGCGGCCAGGATCTGTTCGATGGGCATGCGAACGAGTCTAGCTGATCCGGTCGCTCTGGGCAGTGTGGTCTTCGTTCTCAGAGTGGGCCTGTACATCTGCGTAATCGCATCTTCGGTGCTCGGCGGAGCTACTTTCCTCCATCGACATCCGGCTGGAAGTAATTTGTGGATACTTGTCCAGTTTGCGGAGACTCCGCCCGCTTTGGCGTAGACGAGGTCATTTGGGAGCTGCGGGAAGTCGTGGTGTCTGCCTGCTGCAACGAGAACCTTGAAGGCTGGCTAGAGACTGTCCGCTCCCTGTCTCGCACTGAACGGGCCGCGTGGTTGTTCCAGGAGACGGGTATTCACGTCCGAGACATCCTCGTGTCTGGCGATGTTCTGACCTGGACTCTCGATTACGGCTTGCACCTCGAACAAGTATCCCTGGCGGACGCGAAGAACTTCATCCGTGAACATCACCGCCACTGCGAACCTCCTGTCGGTTGGAAATACGGAGCAGCAGTGTTCAACGGCGCAGAGATGATTGGTGTGATGACGGCTGGGCGCCCCGTCTCCGCGGAACTCGCCCGCCAAGGCTGCATCGAGGTAAACCGAGTTTGCGTCAAGGAGACGACGCCCCGAGCCCTAGCCGAGAATGCCTGCTCTATGTTGTACGGCTACGCCTGTCGTGAGGCTTTCAACCGCGGCCATGATCGTGTCATCACATACACGTTAGGCACGGAACGGGGAACGTCGCTCCGAGCTTCCGGTTTTGTGCCTGTGGCGAAGACGCAAGGCGGCTCGTGGGACAGAAGAGCTCGGCCGCGCACAGACAAGACGTTGACCGTTCCGAAGGTCCGGTGGGAACGCTGGCGAGACTCTGCTTCGCTGCCGGTTCAACGCTACTTGCCGCTCGCGGCCTAAAAAGCAATTTCAATCCGCGCTGAAACGAGCTCGGGATTATTCCTTGGACCGGTTCGAGCAGTTCATCAATGAGGACAGATATGACACCAGCGAAGCTCTATGAAGCGCTTCACGCGCTTATCCGCGTGCGCGTGCCCCTGCACATCTGGGGTGCCTGCGGCGTCGGCAAGTCGCAGATCGTTGCCCAAGTTGCGCACGACCTCGACTATGCCTTCCTGGATATCCGTGCCGTGCAGCTTGATCCGGTTGACCTGCGTGGACTTCCGAGAATCGCTGAGCACCAGACCGAGTGGGTGCCTCCCAAGTTTCTGCCAACGACTGGCAAGGGCATTCTCTTCCTTGATGAGCTGACCTCCGCACCTCAGATGACACGGCTGCTACCAGCTTGTGCTTGATCGAAAGTTGGGCGAGTATGTTCTACCCGAGGGATGGGTGGTGATGGCAGCTGGGAATCCAGCCTCCGAACGAGGCGTGCATTTCTCGATGCCTCGGCCCCTGCGCAATCGCTTCGTTCATTTAGACCTAGAAGCCAGCCTGGACGACTGGTGCAATTGGGCCATCAAGTCCGGTGTGCGCCCCGAGATCATCGCCTTTCTCCGATTCAAGCCAGAGCTGTTACATGCTGCAGAGACGACCTCGGACGCAAACGCCTGGCCGACTCCACGTTCCTGGGAGATGGCTTCCCATGTGCTCAAGGGCGTTGCGGGCCGACAGAGGACTGCTTTGTTATCCGGATCAAGCGAATTTGAGGCTCAGCTGCTCGACGGAACAGTGGGACCGGTTGCGACCTCCGAGTTCGTCGCGTTTCTCCGGCTGTTTCGCCAGCTGCCCTCGATTGACGACGTCTTGCTGAACCCGGACACGGCCCCGCTCCCCACGGAGACTTCGGCGCAGATCGCGATCGCGACGGCGCTTGGCCGAGCCATGACCGACAATTCACTCGGACGCGGTCTCCGCTATCTCGACCGCATGCCGACCGAAATGCGCGTTATGGCAGTGCGGGATGCCGCTCGGCGGGATCAGGCCATCACCCATACGCCGGAATTCATTCGCTTCGGCGTGGAGCACAGAGAGATTCTTCAATGATCACAGAACGAGCAATGCTCGCGGCCGTCCATATCAGCATTTGGACGGCTGTGAAACACGACCGCAAGATTAGCCGCGACGTCGCTTCGCAACACGGCGCGCACCAGGGCGCCGGTAGGTACAACAAACAACTCCTGCGTGGCGCCGACAAGCTGGAGGATCTACGCACGCTCGCTGGACAGATACGGCAGTACTTCTACAAGATCACGCTGCCGTGGTCGGATGAGGGCTTCCGTCTTCTGCCGTCGAACTTCTACTTTGACCTGATGGCCAGGATGCGGGAGTTCGAGGCCAGCTTCGAGCAGGGAGTCGAGAGCTTCCTTGCCGTTTATCCCCAATACATCGATCAGGTGCGTCCGGAGTTGAATGGGCTCTTTCGGGAAGAGGACTATCCGGCTGCGGATAAGCTTCGGGAGAAGTTCGGCGTCAAGCTCGACATCCTACCCATCCCCTCCGGCGCGGACTTCCGTGTGGAGATGTCAGCCGAAGAGCAGGCCCGCGTCTCCCGCGAGATCGATGCCAATGTCCGCCAATCGCTGACACGCGGGACGGAAGATCTCTGGAAGCGGTTGCGGGAGGTGGTCTCCCACATGGTGGACCGTCTGAACGAGCCAGAATCTCGCTTCCATCGTTCGCTCGTAACCAATGT
Organism: Edaphobacter sp.; assembly: GCA_965277545.1. Classification (GTDB taxonomy): domain Bacteria; phylum Acidobacteriota; class Terriglobia; order Terriglobales; family Acidobacteriaceae; genus Edaphobacter. The sequence continues at coordinate 861,867 of OZ255826.1, read as the reverse complement.
CTTCGATCTGGTCGAGATACTGCCGCGCCTCAACGTGAACGGGGATGCCGAATTGAACCGCTTCGCAGTGCAGATCAGACAACACCTGTGCAACTACTCCGCTCACGAACTCAAGAAAGACGACCTCCTGCGTGTTACGGCGGCAACCGAAGCTGCGAGCATCATCGCGCAAATGGACGATGTGTTGCGCGATCGTGAACCAGGGATCGCGCCACAGGGCGAAGAGGAAGTCCCAACCGTCGACAGCATCTTTGCCCACATGTCCGCGTACATGGAGGCGCCTGCGGCCGCATGAACCCTGTGACACAAACGGAGGTTCGCCTCCGAAAAGCGCGAACCGCGCTGCTGCTGGACCACCCCTTCTTCGGCTCACTCCTGTTTCGTCTCAAGGGACAGGAGTGCCGGTCGGTTGCGACCATGGCGACTGATGGGGTGTCGCTCTACTACAACCCTGAGTTCGTCGACACGTTGAACTCGGCTACTCTCTGCGGGGTGCTGGCTCACGAGGTGATGCACCCGGGGCTTCACCATCATGTCCGCCGGTCGGGACGCGATCCCAGACGGTGGAACAGAGCCTGCGACTATGCCATAAATCCATTGTTGCTCGATGCGGGCCTCTGTTGCTCGATGCGGGCCTCTGCCTGCCCGAGGGCGTTCTTTTCGACAGTCGCTTTCGCGGAATGAGTGCTGAGCAGATTTACAACCTGCTCGAAACGGAGGCAGGGCAGCAGCCGGGCAACGACGACGGAAAAAACGGCTCTGCAATGGACAGAATGGAAGATCAAAGTTCGCAGCAGAAGGACTTAGTCGGACCGTCCGCTCCCATCACTGAAGGTGGATTTGGACAAGTTCTCGACGCTCCTCTTTCCGATGAGAAAACACCGACTGTCGAGGAACAAGCCCGGGAGTGGAGCGTGGCGGTCAGCCAAGCGGTGACGCTAGCCAAGCAGGCGGGCAAGATTCCAGCAGGCATGTGCCGCACTCTCGAAGCTGAGGCTGATGCCGCAGTCGACTGGCGCTGGATGTTACGCCGGCTTTGGTCGGAGGTCGCGCCCGCGGATTATAGCTGGACGCGTCCAAACCGCCGCTACGTCTGGGCAGGCCTCTATCTGCCGGGAGTGATACGAGAAGGGGTCGGGGAGATCGCGATCGCCGTTGACTGTTCTGGTTCGGTCAACGGGCGGCAGTTGCGGCTTTTCGAGGCCGAGGTTCGCTCCATCCTTGAAGGGCAGCGACCGCAGCGGGTCTACGTTCTCTACTTCGATACGAAGGTGCAGAAAGTAGACAGCTACGAACAGGGTCAACGAGTAATCTCGCCCCGGTAGGAGGCGGAGGTACGGACTTCGGGCCGTGTTTCGACTGGCTTCATGACCAACGAATCAAGCCCCAAACCTTGGTCTTTCTGACCGATCTATACGGCTCTTTTCCACATACTGCTCCCTCCTATCCGGTCTTGTGGGCCTCGACCGGAGGGCGGCACGCTCCGTTTGGGCAGGTAATCCCCATGGCTGCCGCTTAGCCGAGCAATCTCCTAAGCAATCAGAAGCGCTCAGGGGCGGGCGCCATACGCGCGTCTGCCGCGGGGACAAAAGGGGCGGCAACCTGGAGATTCGTAAATGGACAGAACAATACATGTGTTCACGGACGGCTCGGCCATCGGGAATCCCGGGCCCGGAGGTTGGGGTGCGGTCCTGATCCAGGGTAAGAAGCGATGGGAGATGTCTGGCGCAGCGGCTTGGATCACCATCGAAGAAATGGAACTTCTTGCCGCTATCGAGGCTTTACGGTCCGTGTCAACGCGGTCAGTCGTCGAGCTTCGATCCGATTCTGAATACCTGATTTATGGCATGCGAATGTTCGTTTTTCGTTGGCAGAGCCAAGGATGGCGGAACCGAAGAGGAGCGGAACTGCGACATCGTGAGATGTGGACAGAACTTATCCGACTGGACGCCGCGCTAAGTATTCAGTGGAAGTGGGTGAAGGGGCATAACGGACACCCGTTTCAGTCGCGCGCCGATGCCCTTGCGTACCGGGCAGCAAGGACCGTGTGGCTGGAACAGCGTATCGCAGCGTAGCACTCGATCTTTCCCCAAACAGCGGCCGGCAGCCGCTAGGAAGCACTCCGAACATGGCCTACAAGGAGACCCGAAATGGACTCGATCGCAGCATCTCACTCGCTCTTTGAAATTGACACAGAGCTGGACGCGCTCCTTGAAGCTGTCCAGGAACAGACCGAACTTGAGGGACAGGCGTCAGAAGAACTGACCGACCGCTTCCAACAATTCTGTGCAGCACATGGGGAGAAGGTGGACCGGCTCGGACGCTTCGTGCGCATGATGGAAGCTCGTGAGCAGTTCTGTCGAGCTGAAGCTTCTCGCCTTGCCGATCGGGCTCGTGCTGCCGCGAACAAGGCGGACCACGCGAAGTCTATGGTGCTCTTTTATCTCATGAGCCGAGAGCTCAAGAAGATCGAGGGCCGGGAGTTCACCTTACGCGCGCAGAAGAACAGCCAGGATTCTGTGAGGATCCTCGACGAGAACGCCGTTCCGATTGCCTACTGCAAACTGGATGTAAGAGTTGATGGGGTCCTCTGGGAGACAGTCCTCTCCTGTCTTCCCGAAGACCTCGCAAAGGGTTTGGAATCGGCTCTTCAAGAGAAGCGCCCAGATGCCGCAGCGATTAAGAATGCCATTAGCCGTCGTGAACAGGTTCCTGGAGCGGAGGTGCGTCGTGGATCGCACCTCCGGGTTGCGTAATTCGCTTGTCCGGTGGGTTCGGGACGTGTGGCCGTACGCTACCGGGAGGACTGCCTGCACGGAATTGGTGAGCGGCTGTACGATTCAGAACGATTGTGTGGTAATTGACGGCAAGAGCTTCACCGACTGCATCCTCATCAACTGCATCTTGGAATACACCGGCGATCCTGTTTATTTCGTGAAAACACGAATGCGCGGACCTGCGGGGAGGGGTCAAGCGACGAAGAATGCTGGCCCGAGGTGTGAAACATCAACGAGCCTATTTTTGCCCGCGTTGGCAAAGGAAATCGTTAGCGTTGAGAGATAAGCTCTTTCCTATCATCCGGCATGGATTTCTGGAAGATGCTTACTTAACACTCTGCTACAGCCCCGGTCGTGATGAGGCGCATTGCATCATAGGAATTCTCGTAACGGTCTTTGAAACGATCGGAATGATTGAGGCGATTCGAAAGCGAGAGGCCAGCGAAGCGAAGCTCCAGGCCAGCGAAGAGCGTTTGAGGCTTGTTTTATCCGCCGCCAATGGAGTGGGCATCTGGGATTGGGATGTGGTAAAAGATCGGTTCTGCGCGGATCGCAAGTTTGCCCTTCTTTATGGCGTCGATCCAAGTCTAGTCTAGCTGCGAGTGGAACTCCGATTTCGTCGTTTGTTAGGAACATCCACTCAGACGGTGTAGGACGAACTCAGCAGGCGATCTCAAACGCTCTGGTGAGTGGTGGCGATTACGACGAAGAATACCGTCTGTTCAGAAGAACGGATCGATACGATGGGTTGCGGCCAAGGGACATGTGCTACTTTTCTCAGAGGGAAAGGCCCTCAGATTCCCGGCGTGACGATCGATATCACCGATCGCAAGAAGGCCGAAGAAGCCTTATGACAATCTGAAAAGCTGGCGACTGTCGGAAGATCGACCGCTTCCATCGCTCACGAGATCAACAATCCGCTTGAATCCGTGACCAACCTCCTTTACCTCGCCCGTGGAACTCAAGAAATAGGAGAGATTCAGGCTTATCTCGATACCGCCGAACGTGAACTGCGTCGTGTTTCTATGATCAGCAATCAAGCGCTCCGCTTCCATAAGCAATCCACAAATGCACCGTCCGTAAGCTGCGAAGAGCTTTTGAAGGTGCTCTATCCATCTATCAAGGCCGCATTGTGAACTCCCACATTCATCTCCAAGAACGGCAGCGGGTCTGCAGTACCGGTCGAATGCTTTGCGACTGGCGGCTAAGGATCAAGTGGATCCGACGCATCTCGCAATAGCGACTGTCTACTAGGTAGAGCCTCAATGGAAGTCTGAGAAACCTGCTTCGCCAAGTGGACGGGCTGATAACCGAGTTCTTGCTGATTGCGTTGCGCAAAAGAGCTGCTTTCAACGTATCTAACTTGAAGCGCATCCGAAACGATCAACATGGGGCGGTCGATAGGGAAAGCATGCGATAAAAGCTCGCGTGAGACGTTCCGAAGGTTCGTAGTCGTGTGTCTTGCGTAGGGATCGATGAGGATGGCGTCTTCCGGTATGCCGTAGACCTGCATGAGGTAACGCTTCATCTCCAGTGCTTCGCAGTAGGGCGTCCTGGACGGGTGAACGAAACCGCCGGAAACAAGTACGAAGGGTGCAATACCAGCGCGATAGTCCGCTACGCCAAGCCGTATCCTTTCTTTCCCCCATGGCGAGAGGCTCACATTCGGCAGCTCAGGACCGGCCCCCAGCAATACGATCGCGGTGTAACGATACTGCGACCAGTTCACTGCCATTAGCCGTTTCAGCGCAGCGGCATTTTCCCCAGAAACGAGCGGAGCGAAACGAGCCGCTTCGTCCCGGCCGTTTGCCTGCAAAAGTCTCACCGCAAAGCGCAGTGTCGGAGTGAAAAAAAGAGCTTCCTCAGCGGTGTCCAAATCGGACCTAAGCTCTCCCGTGCTTACACCATTCAACATTGTTCCAATGAGTTTCAAGTACGTTTGCGATGCCGGGTCGTAGCTTATGCTGTCGATCTCGGGATATCGCGGAGCCTTCCCTTCGCAATAGGTTGCAATGACCGCATCCATGGCGCGGGCTGTACGCTGCCAACCTTCCACTAGCAGCGCGTCCGGCGAGATGTCCATCCTGGAAGCGAATGTCTCAGTCGGCTGCATCTTTGTCTTCACGAAGTATCGGAGCTGCGGTTCTGTCTCGTAGAGCCGCAGCAAGGCAGCAGATACCTTCGCAGTCTGCTGCTCGTTGAAGACAAGCGTTTCGCAGGTGCAGATATGGTCCTGGCCGCATCGACTTCCGGCCGCTGCTGCAGCCGACCAGAGTTGTCTTGTCAGCTCTTTAAGCTCCGGATCGGCGGCAAACAGCCGGCGAGAATCGGGATCCGAAGAGATGGCTGTCAGCAGCGGAAAAATGCGTGCCGAAAGAGCACCCTCCGATATGTAGTTCTGAGATGCTGAAATCGAATTCTGTGATAACCGGACTGTGCTCTGAGCATGACAGATGGAGAGACCTGACATTAATGCAAATACGATCAGACGATTCGACAAGCGTTCCTCTTTGTTTGCTGGTGCAAGCGTGCCACTCGTAAAGATTGATGGCAACTACAACTATTGCTGAGCACTCGTGCCTTTGAAACGCCGTGCAGGAGCGATGAGTGACCGAGCGGCCATCAAAGAACTGCGCGGTGAATCTTAGCTCGGTCAACATCAGAAATGAAGGTCCAGGCCAACTTGAACGTTTCGCGCAGTGCGTGCAGATGTTTGAGCAAGGAAGTTGGGAGAATTTACGGTATTCACCACCGCCCCGGTACATCCGGTCGTGGTATTACAGTTTAGATTGTTTGTATTCAGCAGGTTTTCCGCGATAACAAAAGCTGAGAAGTGATACCTCTCGCCAAAGTCCAAATATCGCTTCAATTCAATATCTTCTTGGGATAAGCCCTGGCTGGGTAGCCTATTACGCCCAACATACAAGGGCCTGTCGTTCACCACGCCGTCACCATTCAGGTCAGTCCCGGCGATTGGATTGATAGGGAAACCGGAGTTGATGAAAGTTGTAGAGGAAAGTTCAAAGCCATTGATCCATCTCAGCCGCCCGTCGGAAAGAACTGGCTGGAATAAGCCCTGAATGGTGAGATTGTGGCGCGTGTCGTCATCTGCGTTGCCATAGTCGCGATGAAGGTTCGAGGGGTCGCTAATTACACCCCCTTCACCAATATTATCCGCAAGCGCGTGGGAGTACGTGTAGTTGACAGTAAATTCAATCCCGTTTGTAAGGCGCTTCTGCAACGTGAGAAAGCCGGCGTTGAAGTTCGTGCCTGCACCACTGTGGATCACATTGATGGCACCGAAGGCCGTATTTGGACGATTGGCGGTGCCAAGGTAAATAGGCCGACCATCGGCCAAGGCTCGACCACTTGGAGTCAGGTTGGAATCGGCATAGTAGAGCCCGTGGTGGAGCGCTGAAAAAATGTAGCCAGCCGTAAGCTGAAAGTCCCCGCCAAGCTGTTGCTGAATTTGCAGGTTCGCCTGATGCTGATAGGCATTGTGGAAATTGGGATCGAAGGCTGTAATGCTTGGTTTGACTTGAAAACCAGTGCCGGAGAAGTTGGGGACATTGGGAAACACGGGAGCACCATTGGTGATTCCTGCTACCTGATAGCTCAGTAAGCGGTCCCCGTTGACCTGCGCTGCATTGTAAAAAATGCTTAAGCTCGGAACGTCGTAGTACATGCCGTAGGCTACATGAATGACCGTCTTGCGGCTCGCTCCTGGGGACCAGTTGAGTGCCAACCGGGGTGCAATGTCGCTGTAGTCGTTAGGTATGCGGCGGGAGAGTGCATACGGTGCGTTCGCGTCAAAAGTCGGGAAAAGAATCACTTCGTAACGAGCACCGACGTTCACGCTGAACGATGGAGTCAGGCGGATCTCATCCTGCGCAAAGAAATTAAGAAAGTTGAACGCCAGCCGTACAGTCGGGTTACCGGCTAAGCTGGTGAGAAACGTGTAGCTATAAGGGTGTCCGGTTGCGGGATCATTGACGCCGGCCACCGTGTTCTGGTACTGGGCGAGCGAGCTAACAGCAGGCCGCCCGTTCTGGGCAGCGAGGCCGCTGAAGCTAAAGGTTGGCGCTGTTGGGGAAAGATTAGCGAAGAGTTCGTGATCGTACTCGCCGCCGAACTTGAAGGTGTTCACGCCGTGTGTCCATGTGACGTTATCAACGACCGCGAAACTGCGTTCCGTGGTCGTAGTCGCCGTTAAGGGTGAGAAACCAATGTTTGCGACGCCGCTGATGTTGATCTGAACGCTCCCAGCCGGAGAACTGCTCACCACGGGAAAGTTACCTGTGTCTCGCTGATTGCCACCGACACGAAACTCGTTGATCAGATTATTCGAGAGGAGGGTCGCGAGCTGGAGACCTCCAGTGTTCTGGTGATCCAGGAAGCTCGAGCCGCGGTCAACTATCGAAAGACCACTATCATTGTTGGGCTGCTGATTAGTGAAGCGAGCGTAGCGGACGTAACCGGAGTTCCGATCATTCAGCTTGTAATCCACTTTCCCGACCAGTGTCCGGTAAGTCTCGCCAAACGGTGCTGAACCAATCTGATTACTTGGCAAGCCGAGAGCAGCGGCGTTCGCGGGAGTGATGGTTATAGCATTTGGAAGAGTGTAGGGGTTATTCTCAAACTGGCCGAAGAAGAAGAGCCTGTCTTTCTTGATGGGACCACCGAGCGTGAAGGCGTAGTCGTACCAGGTACGGTTTGTCGGCTGAACCTTCAGCAGGGTCGGGATAGCCTGCAGGTCAACTGGCCGATACTGGCCGATTGCAGACCCATGAAATTGGTTTGTGCCGGATTTCAACAGCACGTTTACCTGCCCGCCAGCAGCGCGGCCAAACTCAGCGGAGTAGCCGTTGGACAGCGTTTGGGTCTCAGCCACTGCATCCGGTGTCACAATGACAAGACGGATCTGCCGATTTGTCCCATGCTGGGTGTCGTCGAGCCCATCAAGATTCCACTGCGCTCGCTCCGTCCCGCCAAAGGTGAACTGCGTTGTGGAGAAAGTGCTCGTTGGATTTCCGATGACACCGGGAGAGAGCAGGAATTCGTTAAACAGATTGCGAGAGGGAATAGGGAGCTTCTCGATTTGGCGCTGGTCCAAGACGGCGCCGACGGTGGAAGTTCCGGTGTCAAGACCGGCTGCGTCGGCATTTACCGTTACGGCTTCCGAAGCGTTTCCGACTCGCATAGTTACGTCGATCCGCGCTTCCTGCCCGACCGTAACGTTGATCCCCTTTTGGGTGTTAGTCGAGAAACCGGGCGCCGCCACGGTTAGCTGATAGCTCCCAACTCGAACCAGTGGGAAACGGTAGTAGCCTTTCCCGTCAGTCGTCGCCATCTGAGCAATGCCGGTTTGAAGATTGGTGAGCGTAGCGATCGCTCCAGGCAGAGCTCCAGTTGTCGCATCCTGAACATATCCGTTCAGGGCCGCATCGACCGCATTCACCTGCGCCAGGCAGAATGTAGACTCCGTCAAGACAAAGAACGTCAGCAGCAGCAGCAATTTGCGAAACATAAGGACCCCTTCTGTAAGGCACGGTCTAAGACTTTTATTCGGGTGCATCACAGGATTAGCAGGCTAGCCGATGCTATCGCGAGTCAATTCACTGCGACTTCACCGATACAGGTATCAACTCGCGTGGAATGAGATGTTTACCAGATTGTGACCATGGAGGACACATTTTTATCGCAGCCCAAAACGAACGCGTAGCCGAGGAGGAGCGGAGGCTCTTAATACTCCTATGGCGGTGAGAGACTCACTTCGCCACACGCCAGGCTACGGCAGAAGTCTCCACCGCGCTGGAACCCATGTTGCTTGTCGCGATCAGGAGCTCAAAATGTGGAAGACTGCCGTCGGCGTTCTCAATCGTTTTAAGGAATGGCATTAGCTTGACGTTGTCTTGTACAAAGTCCCAAGCGGCCTCTGTGCCAGACATCGATGTGCCTTCCAGGATCAGTACATCGCCGTCACCCGTCAGATTCGGGACAAACGCCACGACGCCGTACACGCGATGCTGCGGATCAGCAACGGTCGAGTCCCAACGTGCCGGCTCTCCCCTGAGAGGCACGCGATTGAACACTGAAAATACGTGATTCTGAGGGTCGTCTTCCAAGATGAAGTTCATATGCTGCTCGAACAGCTGCACCCAAGGATTGGCCTGAGCCGCGCCCGAAAGAACGGCGTTCACCGATTTAAGGTCGTTCGGACGAACATCCCTGGCATAGCGTATATCGAGATGAGTGGCACGATCACTTGCTACCCTGCTAAGACCCACTGCCATCGCCAAATCGACAACTGACGTATATCGACTGTTTGCCGATGTGAACTTGATGGCCTGCATAGGATCGGACGAGGGGGCTGTAAAAGCCCGGTAGTCCGCCCGAACATAGTCGTTGAGACTTATCTCGCGTTGAGCCATTCCTTCAAAAAGAACGAGACCGCTGTCAGCAGTAACGAATAGAGTCGGACGCGAACCGACAAAGATCTGTCGCCAAAGAGGATTGCTGTTCGACAAGCTACGGAAAGTAGAGGAAAGATCATTGCCCCAGTGAATAAAGACGCTTGCCGCCAGGCTGAGAGCCAGTACTCCGCAGAGGAGCCAGGGAAGGACTCGCAAGATTCTTGCAGAATTTGACGACTGCGAAGCACCCACGTCCGTCCGTACTTGAATGGCTGAGAGTTCGTCCTCTAAATGTAAGGGCGACTCAGAAGATCCCGCAGTATTCAGCGAATGCTCAGGGATACGCGAGTCAGTCGTCTGAGACTCAAAACGGGGAACATAGGTTCCACGCGGCAGTACGATGCGAACGGCTTCAGCCGAGCCTTCCGTGCTGAAGTAGGTCTCGAGCCTCTGCCGCAACCGACTTGCCTGAGTGCGAACGATTCCATCGGAGGCCGAGTCGTAATCAGGACGACGACCCCACACAGACGTTCCGATCTTCTGCTCGTTGATCTGATTCCCATGCCCATCGAAGGTCAGATCACAGATGTACAGGAGAAATGTCGATAAGCGCTCGCTCTTTGCAAAAGCCGCGGACGACACAACGCGCTTAACAAGCGCCCGGTGAAGTTCGGTCGCTTCATTTGCTATGCACGTTTCCTCCACGGGACCCGCTGTCATCACCCTATTAGATACAACGCAGATGAACAAAGCGTAAACAGCGTTCCAACCCTCCTGTGTCCTGCTTCTAGCAGAAGGGGTAAGTCCCTGATTTCATACTTTTAGCTTCTGTATCGGTGACGTTGCAGTGAATTGCGTAGGCATGTTGCCGAACTGCTGCTAATTATTTACCTGCGCGGCCCTCTGAGGGCTTTTCCAGATGTTCGGAGACAGCCTCCCTGGACGTGTTCGACACCTTGACATTTTGCAAGCCTCATCTCTGCGGAGGAGTCCTTCCTGATTACGGCCGAACTCTACAGAAGTAAGGAATCTGAGTATGTGGGCCTCTTACCTGCCCAAAAGGAACCTACACGATTGAGGCGATCTCCATTGTGGAGATGGTGGATCCTAAATCCAAAGCGGGAGTAACGACCAACGCTAGTCTTTAGCTGAATGGGAGAAAGCACGAAATGACATACGACACTTGCACAACCGTAACGATTCAACGAAAACCAAGACTGCTTGTGAACCACCAAGCGACAGCCCTAGACTCTCCCATGTGCGCGGCGATCCTCCCCCCGGTAAGAAACATGTCACTGCGACGGTGTTTGGCAACTCTTATTCTCGCCGTCGGTTTCCTTATCTTGGGAGCAAGCGCTTCCCTGCAGGCACAGAATTATAATCCCAATAACTACGACACATCGAAAGTCATAGCTGAGATGCTCCACCCGCACAATGATCTCGTCATGGTCGCGGCTCACCGTGGACTCCATGTAACCTGGGGAGGTCAAAACTACGATGGGAACATACCGGAGAACTCGCTCCAAAGCATTGGAGTTGCCGCACAGCGCGGATCTGAAATCATTGAAGTCGACATTAAATTGACTTCTGACGGCGTGCCAATCCTGAGCCACGATATAACTTTCGGTCGAGAGATTGACGATGGCTTTGATCCATTTAGTAAACACAGTCTTTTCAATGATCTAAATAATCCTCTCGTAAACTCGAGACCGCTTTCCAGCTGGCGTGGTTATAAACTGCGTGAGACTGTCAATAACACTGTGAGCCAAGAAACACCGCCCACTCTCGACGACGTCCTCAACTTCATGACAGAGCACCAAATTGCCGCCGTCTTGTCCCTGGACATCAAAGACAATGCAGCTGCTCAGGCATGTTGGCAGGTCGTTAAGAACCATTCTGACTTCAAGGGCTCTCCCTATTACAGTTCGGTTGTCTTCAAGGTAGCTGGACGGCTGTATCCAACTCCAAGCAGCTTTACGAGCGCTTTCGGCAATGATTACCAGAACGTACTTCTCTGGCTGGTCTTTGGAACGGCTGACATCTCTCCTTCCACACCCTCAATTGATAATAGTTACGGAACGGAAGCAGTCTCCGCAGCGGGATTCGGGAGCGAAGACAACATCATCCGCTCAATCCGGTCTTATCAAGCTAGTTTATCCATTCGGCTGGTTGGGACGGAGGTAAACCTTAAGGAGACAGGAGGAATTCTTACTCAGACGCTCGCTGCTGCCAAGGTGAGCAATGGCGTCTCTGCGGCCTCCGTCGGGAGTTTCAGGCCAATCGCAGAGTACAAGACCTTCTTTGGGGTTCCGCAATTCTTCCATGCCGCGGGTCCCGACGCTGCGTATTGCTGTTATGTCCTCAGCGATCTCTTCTACGACGGATCCCCATACAATCAGCCCTCAGATCATGCAGATAACCGAGGTTCTCTGAATTTTCTTATAAATGATGGTGGCGCAAATATCATTACAACGGACCTTGTACGCGATGATATTGCTGCGCTTGCGGATATCGAGAAGCGAAACATTAGTTATCTCCAAGGTGCTGGGGGCGCGGGCGGCGGCGGTACGGGCGGGAGCCAGAAGAATCTCCGTCTAATGCCTTTGGGTGATTCAATCACATTCGGCTATGGCAGTTCGACTGGGAACGGCTATCGCGGGGATCTTCGGAGCGCCCTGGTAAACGACGGCTTTACGGCGGATTTCGTCGGCGAGAACCGGAACGGTAATATGTATGACGATTACCACGACGGCTTCTCCGGGTACAAGATCGCCGACATCGATGCCTTTGTTGGCAGCCCTTTGGCAAAGTATAAGCCCAACATCATCACCCTCATGCTCGGCACCAACGACATGTTTTTCAACAATGATGCGGACGCGGCGAACGCACCGGCGCGCATGACCCAGTTGCTCAACGATATCTACAGCAACGACCCCGGCGTGACCGTGCTGGTGGGTACATTGATTGCATCAACTAACGCCACCATCGCGGGTCGTAGCCCCGCTTTCAATCAGGCGCTGCAAGGAGTCGTGTTAGATCAGGCATCGCAGGGCCACAGCATCAAGCTAGTCGATATGAGCTCGGTCACCACCAGCGTGCTGTACGACGACCGCCATCCGAACGACAATGGATACCAGAAGATGGCCGACGCCTGGCACGCAGCCGTTCAACAGGTGGTGAGCAACGGTCAGGTCAATGCGCCCGTGGACTGCAGCACGACCCAACTCGGATGCAATGATCCCGCCATCCTGGCCGGTAGTCAACCTACCGGGGTTGACCCGAACGCGCCTAGCGGTACAAACGGAAGCGGCAGTTCTTCAGGCACATCGCCGAAACCCGGCCCATCGAAGCCTCTTGGTGGGATTCCGGGGCCGGGCGCATGGATCAACCGGGGCCAGTATGCCTCTGGTTTCGGAGGACCTGCGGCAAACATCCAACTGGCAGACATGAACGGCGATGGCAAAGCCGACTATGTCATCGTTTCGCCCGTAAACGGACAACTTCAGGTGTGGCTGAACCAGGGCGGAGATGGTGCCGGAGGCTGGAGCTCGATGATTGTCTTCGCTACTGGGCTTGCTCCTGGAGCGAACGTTCGCTTAGCCGATGTGAACGGCGATGGCAAGGCCGATTATCTGGTAGTCGACCCGATCTCGGGTGCCGTGACCGTCTGGTACAACAAGGATGGTAAAGGTGCTTGGGACGGGCCGCACGACTTCGCTTTGGGTGTCGGCTCACCGGGTGCGAAGATTCAGTTCGCTGATATGAACAGCGATGGTTTCGCAGACTACTTAGTTGTTGACCCGCTTCTGGGTGCAGTAGATGTGTGGTTGGACAACGGTGGAGATTCTGCCCCGGGAGTTCCCTGGGACCCCTGGGGCCGCAGCGCGTACGGGGTGGGCTACCAAGGTGCGGATGTACGCTTTGCCGATATAAACGGCGACGGCTGGGCCGACTACGTCGTAATCGATCCCAGAACCGGCGCGGCGAAGGCATGGCTCAACATGGGCGCAAACGCCGCTGGAGGCTTCTACTGGAAGGAATTGGGACAGATCTGTCCCGGTTTCGGGGCTACGAATTCGACAAGCGTAACTACTATGGCAGATATGGATGGCGACGGAAAGGCTGATTACGTCCGAATCTTTAGTAATGGCGCGCTGGAGGTTTACTTGAACCGTGGCATTGACACGACTAAACCGTCCACCACTGGATGGTTTTACGCAGGGCACATCGCTTACGGCGTCGGGAGCAGCTATACCGCAAGCACCGTGCAGTTTGCTGATATCGACGGCGATGGTAAACCCGATTATCTGTCCGTGGATAACATAACCGGCGCGATAACGGCGGCGCGCAATCAGGGACAGAACTATAGCTTGCCTGGAAACTGGAGCTGGGGACCGACTGCGGCGATCGCATACGGAGTTGGATCACCAGGAAGTACCGTGCACCTGGCAGATATGGACGGGAACGGGTCTGCCGATTACATTGTTCTTGATCCGAAGACCGGAGGAGTTTCCGTCAACTTCAACAACGGTGGCTTTCTGGGCAGCCCGATCACGAATGGAAGTGGCGGCTGGGGTCTCTCAACGGCCATCGCGTATGGCGTTGGAGCTGACACCACGGCTAGTTACGTCGAGTTTGCACACGTGAATGGCGGGAAAAAGGCTGACTACAATTTGATAACAATTGGAAGCGGCAAAGTGGAGTCGTGGTTCAATCAGGGACCGGATCCCTCAGGTCCAGCACCCTATTGGAAATTTCCTAAATACGGTACCATCACGCAGGGTAACGTCGTCGGCTACAATTCCTTGACCGATACCATTCAGATGGCCGATATCGACGGCGATGGACATGCCGACTATCTAGTGATTCACAACGGTGCGGGCGGCTCCGTAGACGCTTGGATCAACAAAGGAGGAGATCCGGGCAGTGGTTGGCTTCCTTGGGGACGCATCGCCTCCGGGCAAAAGGGTCTTAGCTCGGATCAAGTTGTCTTCACGGATATCGATGGCGATGGTAAAGCTGATTACCTTATCGTCCACGGAGACGGCTCCGTGGACGCATGGTTGAATAACGGAACGGACGGTCACTAGCAACAGATTCCTCCTGGCCTAGGCACTTACCCTCGACGGCCTGCTGCCGAGAGTAGGTGCATTCCGCTTCAGTGATCGGCTCGAGAACGGCTTAGTACAGGTCTCTCTTTACAATGTAGCTATGCGGGTGTTGCACCCGCAAAATAACGTGCACAAAGTCATATGTTGCCGGAACCATCAGTGTTGGCGTTGCCAATCAGCTCTCAGCGGCAGTCGTCTACGACGGATCATCTTCGGAGCTGAACCTTGGTGGCCGCAAAGTAGAACTGCATACCGTCGGACTTGCACATACGCGCGGCGATCAGGTGGTGTTTCTGCCAAAAGAGAAACTTCTTTTTGCAGGTGATTTGATCGAGGAGTGTATGGTTCCCATCTTTCCTTACTTCCCTCCAGCCGATGTGGAGATCGATGTGCTCAGATAGTGAGGGATTCTGGCAGTTCGCGCCCAAGCTTATCGTGCCCGGTCACGGCGATCCGGGCGGTTTGGACATTGCCCTTAGGCTCCAGGAACACATGCATTCCGTGAAACGAGGCGTTACCGCGCCTCGGGCGTCCGGTCAGTCGGTGGAAAAAGTCGCTATTGAGTACAAGCCGAAGATCATGTCAGCCTACCCAGATTGGCAGCACCCGGAGATGCTGGATTTGCAGATTCACTACGTTGCTTCTAAGCTCGTTCAAGCCTCGCTGTCGCTGACGATCTCTGAACTCGCATAGAAGACTTTAGTTCTTAGCGTGCTTATGACGCGATGTCGATAAAGACCAGTTCGAACCAGAGAGGAACGATTCCAATCGCCTGAGGAACTCAGGCAAAATGGTTGATCGCGTCCTAAGTGCGGAGAGGAATTCAACATATTCTTCATCGTTCTCTGCTTCGATCAACCGCACGTTGGCGAACTCCGGGAGAAAACCCGGCCGGCGCACCTGGAGTATCTGAAACAGCATGCCGGGCTGATGCATCTGGGTGATCCGATGGAAGATGATGATGGCGGCATTGTCGGTACCATATTCATCATCAATGCCACTGACCGGGCGGCGGCTCTCACTTTCACCAAGGAGGAGCCTTTCCAAAAAGCAGGCGTTTTTGAGGCGGTCATCGTAAGGCGATGGCACCAAATGCAGTCGGAAGTAATAGCGGGTGCTAATGCCAGTTCTGCGACAGAGGGATCAAATCAGCTCAAAGGGGAAGGACAGTTTTAGGATCTTGTTGAAGCTATCTTCACGTCCTTTTGATGCTGACGCCAGATGAAGGCAAACTACCAGAATCTAAAACGCAGGTCCTCAAAAAGTGCAGAATGCCCTACTTACCTAGGTTTAGCATTTATGAATTCTTGGCAGAGTAACTGCGCTCTCCTGCTAGTTTGTTCTACTTGGAGCTAGGAGCTAAGTGGGTTTGTATCCGCAGCAAGCGCACCATCTTTCTGAGACTCTAGAGCGGCAAGTCGTTGCTGTAAGGCGCCGCGCACCAAAGTATAGGTGTCGCTTCCGAGAGGCAACCGGAGGGGAGCAGGGTTGGCGTCGACAGAATCGATCATGGCAAGAGCGACTTTGACCGCATCGCCCGGAATCGGAAAGGCGTTGTTGGCAACAGCTCGGCGCACATCGCCTACGGGGGTGTTCTCGTAAACGTCCATGACCGGAGGACTGATCATCCCCGAGACGAAGTTCGTTCCCGTCGCGCCCGGTTCTACAATTGTGAACTCGATGTGGAAGGTGGCTACCTCTTGAGCCACAGACTCGACGAATCCTTCAATGCCCCATTTGCTTGCGTGGTACATGCTGAAGGTTGGGAACGCAAACTGACCTCCCGTTGAGGACACCTGGAGGACACGTCCGCCGCCCTGAACTCTTAGGTGTGGCAGGGCGGCTCGGATCACCTGGATGGAACCGATGAGATTGGTGTCGATCTGATGCCGGATCTGCTCGTCGCTTACCTCTTCCGCAGCTCCGAAGAGCCCGTAGCCCGCATTGTTCACAATCACATCGATCCGTCCTAGATGAGCAAAGGCCGCGTCTACGACTCTGCGGATAGCGGGGGTGTCCGTCAGGTCGAGGTAGTAAAGCCATAGCTGTTCGCCGTACTTTGCCTTGAGATCGTCGAGTTGCTCCAGTTTGCGAGCCGTACCAGCTACCCGGTCGCCGCGCTCCAGAAGATGCTCTGTCATGATGCGGCCAAAGCCACTATTCACTCCCGTGATGAACCATGTACGTTGCGGCAAAGCGTAGTCCTTTCGATCACTCTGCATTTGCAGGCGAAGGTTGTAATTGAGATTGAATGGAAGGGACATCCAGCAAGAACCACATCTCTGCGATCTTGCCGTCTCGAAAGCGGTAGAAGGCGAGCTCCTGGAATCTTATAGACCGTCCGGTAGGAGCGATCCCAAGCCAGTTTGCCCGCGGTGTGCCCGAGTCTTCGAGGCGTACTGCAACGGAACTGTCATCCGTCACAAGATCCTGAATCTCCCAGCGGAAGTCAGGGACCGCTTCAATGTTCGAAGCGATCGTTCTTGCATAGTCCGCTAGTGGAGTGGTTTTACCGCCAAACCAAATCGGATCATGCACGAACTCAGCGAGCTCGGAGAAGCGACGCTCGTTGCAGCAGGCCAGGTAACGCGTATAAACGTCTCGAAGTTCGGCCATTCGAACCCCCTTCTCATCTTTGCAAGCCGTAATGTGTATCCCTGCGGAACTCAGGCGTTGGTCTCTTCCCAGAGAGGACTCTTACGAAAATAGTCCGTTTTTTGAGACGCCGCATTGGAGAGAATCCATAGTTCTTGCTTCAGCGTCCAACAGATATGGAACCGCTATCCGAAGTACTCTCTTTGCTGAAGCCGCAAACCTATGTGTCTGCCGGCCTGAACGCTGCGGGGGCATGGGCGATACAGTTTCCAGGGCATCAGTACATCAAGTTCAACGCTGTCACGAAAGGCTGCTGCTGGATTGCTGTTGAAGGTGACGGTGAACCTCACAAACTGGAACAGGGCGACTGCTTCCTGCTTCCGAGCGGTCGTCCCTTTGTTTTGGCGAGCGATCTTTCTTTGCCGAAGATCTCTGCAGAAGCGGTCTACGCTGGGGGCTGTACCCATACCGGAATTTGCAACGGCGGTGGAGACTTCTCCCTAGTGGGAGCCCGTTTCGAGTTTTCAGGAGAACAGGCGGACGCGCTGTTCGACAGTCTGCCCGCTGTTGTGGCTGCCCGTGAATCTTCAGATCAGGCATCAGTACTCCGCTGGTCCCTAGTCCGTTTTGAACGGGAGATTCAGGAACGAGGTCCAGGGGCTTCACTCATTGCCGAGCACTTGGCTCATATCATGTTGATTCAGGTGTTGCGCTTGCATGTTGCATCTGAAAGGAGCACGGGAGCGGGGTGGCTCTCTGCTTTGGCTGATCCTCAACTTTGTGCAGCGATGACCGCCATGCACGGCGATATTTCACGTCGTTGGAGTTTAGAGGAGCTCGGGAAGGCTGCCGGGATGTCCCGCTCGGGTTTCGCAAGCCGGTTCAAGCAGGTTGCAGGAATCAGCCCCATGGAATATCTCGCGCGCTGGAGAATGCACATCGCCGCCGACCGGCTACGAACGACGTCCCACATCATCGTAAGGATCGCCAATTCGGTCGGCTATGAGTCAGATGCCGCCTTCAGCACGGCTTTTAAGAAAACCATGGGACAGTCCCCCCACCACTACCGGCATGCCCGCCAAGGAACCAGTGGATTACGGATCGCCAGTTGATCACGCCACCCTGCGTGATCTGCACAGAAGCGCCGCATGAACCGTCAACCAGAGCCCTGAACTGAACCTAATGGAGGCTTAGCGATGCAGAACAAAATCAACCAAGCCATCTCGCCCTTACTGATGTCCGACTTGATCGAGTCATCACAGCCCTCAGATTGGCGTCCGCTTGATCCAGAGAACACTCTCTATCTGGAACTGAACTCTCGACGCGTGGTGATTGAACTAGCGCCCGATTTTGCACCTGAGCACGTTGCAAACATCAAGCTCCTCGCCCGCGAACGATACTGGGACGGTCTGGCCGTCATTCGTGTTAACGACAATTATGTGGTGCAGTTAGCGGACCCAAACGCCGAGAAGCCCGATCAAAAGCGGAAGATCAAGTCCGCGAAAGAAACTCTACCCGCCGAGTTTGATCGCTTGATTGATTCAAGCCTTCCCTTTAACGCGCTGCCTGACAAAGATGTGTACGCGAAGTTCGTGGGGTTCACGAACGGCTTCCCGGTCGCTCGCGATGAGGAGGATGGGCGCACCTGGCTCGTGCATACCTACGGTGCGGTGAGCGCAGGTCGCGATACAAGCGTCGATAGCGGTGGTGGCAGTGAACTTACTGTCGTTATTGGGCATGCGCCTCGACAGCTCGACCGGAATGTGACGGTCGTCGGTCGCGTGCGCCAAGGGATCGAAGTACTTTCTTCTCTGCCGAGAGGGGATGGGGATTTAGGGTTTCAGGAAGATCCGATCATGCTCATCAAATTGGGGCGTCTCGCATCGGAAGTGCCCTATGCGGAGCGGACGCATCTTGAGGTACTGCGGACAGATACGCTCTTATTCTTGCAACTGATCGAATCCCGTAAAAACCGCCATGAAGAATGGTTCCACCGACCCGCCGGGCATGTCGAGATTGGCAATGTTCCGGTGCCCGTCCGTTTGATGAAGTGAAAGCAAGCAAATCCTTTTGAGTGAAAACATGATGACCGATGGAATCGCGATGACGTGAATGTTGCAGCTCAAGTCCGACGTGGCAGAAACCATTTTGGTCAGATGTAGCGGAAGGGTCTCTGGCACGCGCTCCTTTCTAGAATGCCGTCGGGCTGTCATATCTCGCACCCAAGCTGACCCCAATCGAATGATGCTCACTTCAGATTGGGATACTTACGAAGATCATGAGAAATACTCTGCTTGGCGCGCCGAGAGCGGTAGACTTATCGCCGGTGTGCCTGCCAGCGAGCTGCCGGGTTCGCTGGCAAGGCCGTCCGTTCGGCAATCTGGGATGTCCGGGGCATAACGGTCGTTTCACAGAGTAGAAAGTTTGTCACTCTCCGTCTGTCCCCCCCTTTAGGCGGCCTTCTATACTAACGATTTCCTGACAACGTCACGGAACCAGCGATGCAGCGCTTCCGTGTCAAGTCTCGGATGCCAAGCCATGGAGTATTGAAATTTTGCGATCTCTGGTGGGGCAGAAACCGAACGTATTGCGTAGCGGCCAAGGAAGTTTACGGCGATACGGGTGGGAGTCGTGAGCACGAGTTCCGTGTCCTCAAGCGCCAATACCGCAGGGGTGATGTATGGCAGATGCAGCAGAGTCCTGCGACGAACTCCAGCCTCTGCCAGGGAGCGATCAATCAGGTTCTGCTGGTGAGGCTGCGTTTCTACAGAGATGTGTCCAAATCTAAGGTATTCCCTCAGCGAGAGTGACCGGCGCTTACAAGGATGATGCTGCGCGAGCAGACACACGAACGTCTCCTCAAACAGTTGTTCCACACGAAACTCTGGAGGAGTCGCCAGAGGAGTGAAGACCAGATCAGCCGTCCCGACTTTCAGGTCTTCGTACGACCGTTCGTGCCAAGGAAAGACTTCAACGTGAAGTCCCGGTGCAGCGCGACCCAGCTCGGCCATCAAACTCGGGAGAACGACAGTCGCGGCGTAATCCGTCATCGCTACGCGAACCCGCGCTGTCGTCGTGTCGGGTGTGAAAACTTCTCCCGCCATCATCTCTTCCAGGCGCGGAAGGAGCAATTCCAGCTCCGGCAGCAGGGCACTCCCCTTCGCAGTCAGGTGGTACTCACCTCCGGCTCGAATAAGGAGATTGTCTCTCAGCACCTCTCGCAGGCGCTCAAATGCACGACTCATCGCGGATTGGCTTAGATTGACACGCTTGCCCGCCCGGGTGATATTCCTCTCATCGAGAAGAGCATGCAGAGGCAAAAGAAGGTTCAGATCGATGTTTCTAAGATGTACACGGTGCATGGTCCCCATTCTAACAATGCATGGCGCAACTCACTCACTACTCGACTCTAAGTAAAAGTGCAGAGATCGCGACGCCCATTCAACGGAGCGCGACAGACCGACCTTTGGGACTGTGAAAGGAGGAGAGATGCGACTGGCCAATAAAACTGCAATCGTGACCGGAGGTGCTACCGGTATTGGGGAAGCCATTGCTCACAAGTTCGCTCGTGAGGGAGCTTCCGTACTGGTTGCGGACCTGCCGGAATCAGCTGCTGAACATGTGAGCGCTGCAATCAAGGAAAAGGGCGGCAAGGCCTCATTCTTCGAGGGCGACCTATCCGATGAGAAGACCGCAAATGCATGCATTAAGGCTGCGTTGGATGCGTTTGGCCAACTGGATGTGTTGATCAGCAACGCCGGCGTCTTCGTGCATATGGGGGAGATCGACAAGTGGGAGGCCGCAACATTCGACTACCTGGTGCGGATGAACACGCGTCCCGGTTTCCTGCTGGCGAAATATGCGCTCCCGAACCTGCGAAAGACGCGAGGCAACATCGTTTATACCGGATCGATCTCCGGCATCACGGGTTCAGCGGAGCTTGCGCCGTATGGGGCCAGTAAGGGATTTCTCCATGCGCTGATGATGGGAGTCGCGCAGGAGCAGGCTCAGTATGGCATTCGCGCCAACGTCGTCGCTCCTGGGGCTATCGCAACCTCGTGGACGACCGCCGGTGCTGGAGGACCGATCACCGAGGAACGTCAGAAGCTCGGCGCTCTGGTGGCTCCCATGGGCCGGCGCGGCGCACCGGACGAGATCGCCAATGTTGTTGCGTTCCTGGCATCCGATGAGGCGAGCTATGTCACGGGATCGGTTTTCGTCGCAGATGGCGGTGTTGTGCCCGCACAGGGTTTGCCGGGCGAGAAGGTTCCGGCTGAGATCGCAAAGATGCCCGATTCAACATTGCCGCTGCAGCACACCTTGAGCGGCATGAAAGGTAAGCCGGTCGTTCACCCCCTGAACAGCCAGTAGTTTTATCGTCTGCATAACCCCGACGGGTTAGAAGGAGTTGCAAATGGAATACAAGACTCTGGGCAATACGGGCCTTCTTGTCTCTCGATTATGCCTGGGAACCATGACCTTCGGAAAGGGAGAAGGGGTCTATGGCGCAATCGGTGCCGTCGATCAGGCTGGAGCCGATGAGCAAGTGAAGGTCGCGCTCGATGCCGGCATCAACTTTTTCGATACCGCGGATGTGTATTCCGAGGGTCACAGTGAAACGACGCTGGGACAGGCTTTCCAGAATCTCGGCATTCCCCGCAGGGATGTCGTGATTGCGACCAAGGTATACATGCGCATGGGACAGGGCCGGAACGACATCGGCCTTTCCCGTGGGCACATCCTCGATGCCGTG
The DNA here is from genome assembly GCA_965277545.1 of Edaphobacter sp. Taxonomy (GTDB): domain Bacteria; phylum Acidobacteriota; class Terriglobia; order Terriglobales; family Acidobacteriaceae; genus Edaphobacter. The sequence continues at coordinate 840,218 of OZ255826.1, read as the reverse complement.
GACGCAAGCCTCAAGCGGCTTAAGACAGACCACATCGACTTGTACCAGGTTCATGCGACCGATCCGCTCACGCCGGTAGAGGAGACGCTTCGTGCTCTGGATACCCTGGTCGCACACGGAAAGGTTCGGTACATTGGGGTATCCAATTGGCAGGCGTGGAGAATAGCTAAAGCGCTCGGGATCTCTGAGACGAAAAATCTCGCCCGATTCGATACCTTACAGGCGTACTACTCGCTTGCCGGCCGCGATCTGGAACGGGAAATCGGTCCGATGTTGGAATCGGAGAAGCTAGGCCTGCTCGTGTGGAGCCCCTTAGCCGGTGGTTTTCTCTCGGGAAAATATACCCGCGACGAGCAGAAGCCGCAGGGAGCGCGACGCTCGAAGTTCGATTTTCCGGTCGTCGACAAGGAGCGGGCCTGGAAGATTCTCGATGTCCTCACCCCAATCGCAAAAGCTCACGGCTGCAGCCCATCGCGTGTTGCGCTTTCCTGGCTGCTTACCCGGCCTGTCGTCACCTCGGTCATTCTCGGGGCAAGGCGGTTGGAGCAGCTTCAGGACAACCTCGCCTCCGTGGATGTCAGGCTGACCGGGGACGAAATTGAAAAGCTGAACGAGGTGAGCGCCATCGAACCGGACTATCCGGGCTGGATGCTGGCGGCGCAAGCGACGGGCCGCCTCGGACCAGTCCAAGGCGGCACCTGGGCGAACCGCATGAACATGGAGTAACAGTCTCGCGATCACACGCGAATAACATTCAAATACGTCGAAAACGATTCGGTTTAAGGAGATCAACATGCCTCTCAACTCTTATGTAACGCTCGGTCACTCAGGTTTGCGTGTAAGCCCGTTCTGCCTGGGCGGAATGAGCTTCGGTGAAGATCTGGGCTGGGGCTCGAACGTCCCCGACTCGGAAGCCATCATTTCTCGATACCTAGATGAGGGTGGCAACTTTATCGATACCGCCAACATTTACACCAAGGGACATTCGGAAAAGATCATCGGTGACTTCTTTCAACAGCGCAAAGGCAAGCGCGACCGCACCGTCCTTGCGACCAAGTTTTTCTGCAATCTCTTCGCGGGCGACCCGAACGGCGGAGGTGCCAGCCGCAAGGCTATCGTCGCGCAATGCGAGGAGTCCTTGCGCCGTCTTCAGACCGACTATATCGATCTCTACTACCTGCATAACTGGGACAGGTTCACTCCTGTAGAAGAGACTATGAGCGCGCTCGACGATCTTGTAAAGGCCGGCAAAGTGCGTTACGTCGGCTTCTCCGACGCTCCGGCCTGGAAGGTGACTGAAGCTCAGGTAATTGCCCGCTTTCGCGGGTGGGCGCCGCTCATCGCTCTGGAAATAGAGTATTCCTTACTGGAACGTACCGTCGAAGGCGAACTGATTCCGGCGGCTCAAGGGCTTGGCATGGGGGTACTGCCGTGGAGTCCGCTCCGGATGGGAGCGCTTTCCGGAAAATACACCCGCGACAAAAAGCAGAAGCTCGCCTCTCGCAGCGCTTACGTTGGTGAGATCACGGATAAAGACTATGACGTCCTCGACGCGGTGCAGAAGGTCGCAACCGAGCTCCATACCGACATGCCGACGGTGGCTCTTTCCTGGGTGCAGAACCGTCCGGGTGTAACCTCCACCATCATCGGCGCGCGCACCCTGGAGCACCTGGAAGCAAACCTGAAGGCGTTGGATTTCAAGCTGCCTGCCGAGCAGACCGCCGCGCTGGACGCCGCATCCAAGCCGAAGCTCAACTTTCCTGCCGATTTCAACAGCAATCTGTCGCCCAACTTCTCCCATGCCGGAGCAACAGTGAACGGAGTTCCAAGCAAGTTGGGAGGGAATGTACCGGCGGATGACGCTTCTCGCTATTAACCAACTGCTAAGTTAACTGCGATGTTTCATTTAGCGGGCCGCCTTAGCATACGAAAAGGCGGTCCGGCACTTCTCTTTAGCCTCGCATCTTGGGTCGTTAGGAAACGGACGACAGGCACGTTAGCGATTCGCCGCTTCACTGATGGGACCCCTTTCAGCACACCGTGCTGGTCGGCTTAGCGATTGTTTTCGGCCGATCCGTACTGGTACTGATGGAATCGGCTGCGTCTTCGGCTCCGCTACCGCTGCTCGGCTATCATGCGTTCTGGGATGAACGTGGGTTGATCCGTAGCCGGCGGCAGCAAGACCTGCCGTGCGCTGAGCCTGGACCTCCGGCGGAATGGGCTGCATCCAGTTGATTTCTCTTCGATTCTTCTCGACAACTCAGCGATTAAAGAGAACCACTCTCCGGAATCCAATATCCGAGTAAATGTCTGCCGAACTTTGCAACGGCACTTCACTGTCAAGCCTTTCTCTCGGAGGCAGGCTGGCTTCACCAACGCTCGTTCCAAACGCTCGAAGTACGCGCTCATAACCAGGCTCCGTGTGAATGTTCAGCAAGCGTGCAGTCTTACTGATGATCTCGAAGTTGTGGACGGAGCCCCGCGGAACGAAGACAAACGATCCCTTGTGTGCCTTGAACGTCTCAGCGTCCACGAAAAAGTTGAGCTCACCCTCAAAGATGTAATATGCGTCGTCGGTTTGATCGTGGATATGCGGCTGATCTACCGGTCCCTCCTGCAGCTCCGCCTCAAAGACACTGTAGCTGCCTCCGGTTGAGGCTCCGTCCGCAAGAATGCTCCAGCGACCGTTCTGAAACCAAAAGTTTTCCGCAGTTTTGCTTGTGGCGATCGTAGGAAGCGCTGGCGCATCGGGGTTTGCTGATGTGGAACGCTCCTTGGTGAGCGGCAATCCTCCGTAGTCATCCGAGAGCCTCTTGGTCACTTCATAGACGGGGGGCGCAAGATCCTTTGGCGGAAGTTCATTCCGCTGCGCGGGGACGGCTGAACCCATGAGCCACAGATCGAATCCGGCTGGAAAGTAGAAGTTGATCAGAATAGCTTCCTCGTCAATCAAAAACGAATGCTCGGTGTGCCGGGGTATGGTTACGAAGGAACCTGCCCCAGCCTTAAAGCTCGTGCCTCCAGCATTGAAGCTCACTTTGCCTCGAAGGACATAAAGACCTTCCTCTTGGGGATGAGCGTGTCGGGCCGGCCCCGAGCCGGGCGGGCAGAACTGGTCCAACAGGCACATTGCGTTGCCCGTCTGTACCCCGGTCGCAAGCATGCGCCAGAGAATGCCGATCATCCAGAAGCCGGGAGCAGTTTCCGCATGGCTAGCATAGGCGCGGGAAGTCCGCTTGGAAGGGCTGGACCCCGATGTTCTTGAGCGCATTTGATCAAAGCTATTCACTTGTACCCTTTCGTCGATGACTTATGAACAATGAGATCGGACCTTTAGATCCGTGCAGGAAAACGCGAACGGATGCTCGAACTACACTTCGGAATGGTGTTCTTTCCAAGAAGGCTGGAACGGACGCGATACCATCCAATCCACTCCTGAGTGTCTGCTGGCTTGGATCTCCCGTCGCGGCGGCATGCCAAACCGCTTGGCATAGTCACGGGTGAATTGAGGTACGCTCTCGTAGCCAACCGCGAATGCGGCGGATCTAGCATTAATATCTTCGCTTACCATGAGGCGACGCGCCTCAAGCAGCCGCAACTGCTTTTGGAATTGCAGCGGCGAGTAGGAGGTAACCGCCTTGAAATGTTGATGGAACGAGGAGGGACTCATCCCAGCTGCGGCGGCCAAAACTTCGACTGAGAGATGCTGAGCGAACTCCCTTCGCAGCACGGTAATCGCACCTGCGACTCGTTGAACATGGCTATTGGGACGCGCCAACAGACGTAGCGTCGTACTGAGTCGCCCTGCCAGGAGCAAATAATGCATCTCCCGAACGATTCCGGGCCGTAAGATAGGCTCAGCCTCGGGCCGCTCGGCGAGGTTTATCAAACGACTTGCGCAATCGATCAGGGCGCCATCGCATTTATACAAAGCGAGCAGTGGTCCGAGCTCCACATACGGGTTCGGTACTGGCGCCATCTGAACGGCAAGTTCGTGCAGCAGAGGCAAGTTCAGGTCCAAGGCGAGAGCCAAATATGGCTTCTGACGACTCGCGCGCGTGACCTGGCTCACCACGGGCGTTTCGACTGTGACGATAAGGGCCTGCCCTGCTTGGAATTGCTGAACGGAATCGCCTATAGCAACTTGCTTGGCCCCTTGAAGCACGAGGCAGAGCACCGGAGTGTAAATCTCGTGGAGAATGCCGCTCAGTCGATCGAAACGCATGACCGAGAGACCGGGTACAGAAGTCTCGAGATAGCCACAATTCTTGTGTGCACACTTCATCACGGCGTTCTTTAACTCTTCGGTGGTGAGATCCGTAGACATGCGCAACCACTTACGATGGTAGCTCATTTGGAGGAATGAGCAACTTGTTTGTGGCCTAGAGCAACTGTTTCGCAATGAATGTGCGTAATCTTGCTTTTGAAATAAGGAGGCAACTGTGCCAGAAAGCAAGATAGCCCTTATCACTGGAGGAAGTCGCGGTCTTGGCCGCAATACGGCAGTCCACCTCGCGCACAAAGGCGTGGGCGTCGTTTTAACTTATCAATCCTCAAAATATGAGGCCGAGAGCATTGTGCAGGAGATCGAAGCGGCTGGGGGCAAAGCGACTGCTTTACCGCTTGACACGGGAAACGTGGCTAGCTTCCCGGCCTTTGCCAGCCAATTGCGAGATGCCTTGACAAATACCTGGAATCGCGACACATTCGACTATTTGGTTAACAACGCCGGAGTGAGTGTCATGGCAAAGATAGGGGAAACGAAGGAACAGGATTTCGATCGTCTGGTCAACGTGCACCTTAAAGGTGTGTTTTTCTTGACGCAGACTCTTCTGCCGTTCATGGCCGACGGTGGACGCATCGTGAACCTGTCAAGCGGGCTCGCACGGTTTTGCACCCCGGGCTTCTCCGCTTACGCGATGATGAAGGGCGGCATCGAGGTGTTCACAAGGTATTTGGCTAAAGAGCTGGGGTCTCGCGGTATCACTGCCAACACGGTTGCGCCTGGCGCGATCGCAACAGACTTCGGCGGTGGCATGGTCCGCGACAACCCCGCTTTCAATAAAGCCGTCGCCAGCGGAACCGCACTCGGGCGCGCGGGGTTGCCAGACGACGTCGGCCCGATGATCGCGAGCCTGCTTTCAGACGACAACCGATGGGTCAATGCTCAACGGATTGAGGTCTCCGGAGGAGCTGCTCTCTGATCGTCGGACTTCTCGTGTACTGACCGCGCGGCCATTACTGGATTAGGTAACCGTGAGGAGCACGGTGACCGGGCTCCTCATGGTTTACCTCTCACAAAGAGATAAAGAACAAGAAAGCACTGTTGGATTCCTCGTCAGCAAGGACGAGGGCTAAATCGATCGGTAGAGTGCTTCGCGTAATGAGGGTGTTAGCCCAGCGAGTCTCTAACGATCGGCGAAAGGAATTTTTATGAAGCAGGTCATTCTGATTACAGGCGCGTCGAGTGGTTTTGGAGAACTCGCTGCAAAGGCTCTCGCACAGGCCGGCCACATCGTCTACGCCAGTATGCGAGAAACAGCAGGCAGGAACGCAGTAAAGGTGAGCGAGCTGGCGGACTTCGCGGAGGCAAACAAGGTCGAACTGCGGGCTTTAGAACTCGATGTGAGCTCTCAGGATTCCGCCGACAAAGCGATAGGAACTATCGTTTTGGAGCAAGGACGCCTCGATGTGGTAATCCACAATGCTGGCCATCTAACGTTTGGGCCACTGGAAGCGTATACCCCCGAGCAGATTGCCTCCGAGTATGACATCAACGTCGTTAGTACGCAGCGGGTGAACCGGGTGGCGCTCCCAGTGATGCGAAAGCAGCGCAGCCGGCTTGTTGATCTGGAACTCCAGCAGCAGCGTGGCCGGCGGAACGCCGCCATACTTCGGGCCTTACTTTGCCGCCAAAGCAGGCATGGACGCCCTTGCGGTGGCCTATGCAAAGGAACTGACGCGCTGGGGCATTGAAACCAGCATCGTCGTCCCGGGGGCATTTACGAAAGGCACCAATCACTTTGCCAACGCATCCCCGCCAGAGGATAAGGCCACGGTTGCAGAGTATGAGGCCGGACCTTTCCATGGTTTCGCCGAGCAAGTTCAAACAGCCTTCGCCGCAATCGTCCCCGAAGACGCCGATGTGTTGACCGTAACAGACGCAATGGTAGCCATTGTGAATACTCCACGCGGCAAACGTCCCTTCCGTATCGGAGTTGACGCCACCAACGATGGATCGATGGTGGTCAACCCAATACTGGATCGGGTTCGCGAGGAGATGCTGCATCGGGTCGGCATGGCCGACTTGCTTACCGTAAGTATGAGCCCGTCTTAGCATCTAGTAAGACTTACTAAGTTGATTAAAAGCTCTCGCGGACGTTGCAATGCTCAAGCTCTTGCCCTCGGAAACTGTAGCCGAGATGAACGCCAAAATGATGCGCCCGGGCAGCACTGAAACTTAGGTCACAGTTCTGAAAATCGTCGCGATGATGTTGATGATTTGGCTGTCGCATGCTCGAAGTAGACGAGGGTACAAACCTATGAATGGCTCATCACCCAGGCAGACGACTTCCATCAGGCTCGTGACTCAGTGCGCCGCTTGACAGCGGAACAGAAAGACGCAAGCTTGGTCACAGCCCTGGTTTCGTCGCGGCGTAATGCGGTGCTAGCGGCGGCAATGATGGGTGGCGTCCTTGTCACGCTTGACATATCAGTCGTCAATGTCGCGCTTAAGGCTCTGCAGCAATCTTTCATCGTTCAATCAAGCGCGTTGCAGTGGGTGATGAACATCTACACGCTGCCTTATGCAGCCCTGCTGTTGAGTGCCGGGACGCTGGCAGACCGCACCGGCGTCCGCAGGCTGTTTATGGTCGGTTTCGGCCTGTTCACCTTGTCATCCTTGGCTTGCGGCGCAGCACCGTCGTTCGCAATCTTGTTGGCTGCCCGCGCCAGCCAAGGCGTGGGCGCGGCCCTGCTCATGCCGTGCGCCTTGTCCCTCCTCCAGCAAGGCTTCCCGGCTGGTGGGGACCGAGCCAAGGCAATTGGTCTTTTCTCGGGTGCCAGCAGCCTTGCTATCGCCGCCGGTCCGCTTCTAGGCGGAGTACTGATTGAATACATCGGATGGCGCGGCGTCTTCCTAATCAATCTGCCGCTTGGTGTCTTCGGAACTTGGCTGACCCACCGTTTCGCCCCACTTGATCGGAGTAGCGGCAGCCGGAGACTCCATGTTTTTAGCCAGGCTCTGATCATTGCATCCCTGTCCTGTCTCGTCGGTGCGCTAACGGAGATGGGTCGCCTTGGATGGCATGACCCATGGGTGCTTGGTGGCTTGCTGTTGGGCAGTCTCTTGCTCGTCGCGTTTTTCATAATCGATTCGCGTGAGGTCGAGCCTCTGGTTCCGTTCACGCTGCTCCGCGACAAGATGTTTGCCTCCGCAATTCTCGTTGGCGCCCTGCTTGCCTTTGCTTTCTACGGCCTGATCTTCGTCTTTAGCATCTTCTTCCAGTCAGCCCAGCATCTGTCGCCACTTGCGACCGGAGTCGCCTTCCTGCCCATGACCGGGATGATCGGCTTGGCCAATATCGCCTCCGGACGCATGACCGCTCGTTTTGGCGTGCGAACCATCATGCTGGCGGGCCTTGCCGTTGCCGTTGCCGGCTGCCTCTGCTTGCTCACGACGGCCGGGCATGGCGCCGGCCTAATCATGACCGCACCATTGTTCGCAATGTCAGGGTGCGGGATCGCCTTTGCGGTGCCTGCGATGATGGCGACGGCGCTCTCAGGCAATATCGCCGCTCGCCAAGGCACCGCGGCTGGGGTGCTCAACGCCGTGCGCCAAACTGGAGCAGCATTGGGCGTCGCCCTTATGGGATCGGTTTTGGACGGGGTGGCTGATACGGCCCTGTTCCATGCGTTACAAGGGGGCGATCACCCTGGCTATCGCTGCCCTGCTGCTTGCAGCGGCGGCCGCCGCATTTGCACGTCCCGCCACACTCGTAAGCGCTACTCCAAAGGTCCCGTAATAAACACCGCGACCGGCAGCGCGGATTGGTACTCAGTCGTGTCCTGGGAGCAGGAATGAGATCTGAGGTTATGATCCGCAAGAAGCTTTGGCACATTCTATTGTGCCGTGGCCGGACCACGGACAACTTACTGTGCCATGGCTTGGTTGAGGCCCTTGAAGGTTGCATCGTACTTGCCCGATTCAGCAGCAAACCTCAGTGCCTTGCATCGGTCGACCACTATCTCCGTGGCCAAAGGGTCGTCGCGCATGATGGCCAGCACCTCTGTAATGAAATCAGCAAGTGGCATGGCCCTGGCGTCCGCCGCATGAGCCGGCCCTAGATCTGTCTGAACGTATGGCGGAATAAGCTCGATGACCTCGATTGCGGTAGCTCTTAGTTGATAGCGTAGGGATTGAGTATAAGAATGCATGGCGGCCTTGGTCGCGCAGTAGGTCGGAACACCTGCCATGGGTAAGAAGGCTAATCCGGACGTGACATTCATGATGGTTGCATGTGGCTGGTTCTGTAGGAGCGGTAGAAGCGCTGCCGTAAGGCGGAGGGGACCGAGAAAGTTCGTTGTCACCATAGCCTCAGCATCTACCAGTTCTTCGGGCTGCTTGGTCAGGTCCTCAGGGCTCTGAATGCCTGCATTGTTCACCAGGACGTTGAGTGCAGGGAACCTAGAAGTCAGAGCTTCCCGAAACTCTCGGATGGCGAGTGGATCAGCTGCATCTAGCGTGATCGCCTGCATTCCGGGGCTTGCCGCCGTGACGCGATCAAGTGCCGATTGCCGCCGCCCAACAATAATTACGGTGTTGCCGATTTGATGAAAGGCTTCGGCAAGTCCACGGCCAATGCCGGAACCTCCGCCAGTAATAAGAATTGTATTTCCTTGTAGCTTCATTGTCCTGTCCTCAACCTCAAGCAAGGGTTGTGTAGCAATAGCTACCGTATCTTGAACAAAGCCTTCCGTACGTTACCGCTTGCCTAGTTCTGATCTGGCGGGGAGCAAACAAGCTTAGTTTCTCCTTAGGCTCGTACTTCGACCACCACCTTGCCCACATTGTTCGTGCCTTTGAGGAAGGCTTCAAATGTCTTCTGCAAAGCTACAGCCTCGAACGGGACAGTCGAAGTCACAATAGGTTTCACCTTATCTTCCTCGTACCAAACCACTGCCTGCTTCAGCCCATCGCGAAGCTTCGACTTTTGCGCCCGATACTGCGAGTCCATGCTGTAGCGTCCAAGATCTCCGATCACCATTTTTGCGCCGCGCTCTTCAACCGCCGCACTCATATCCTTTGCGCCGGCTTGCGCCAACTGCGCCGCGGTACCAAGCCGGATGTACTCCCCACCGGAGGCCACCAGCGCAGCCGACTGAAGGTACGAAGACTGCGTATACGTGGAGTCGTAAACCAGCGCCGCGCCCCTGCCGCCGGTCAGGCGCATGACCTCCTGCACGACATCCTGCTTTGAGTAATCGACTATCTGGTCAAGCTGAAGCTCAGCAAGCAATTGGAGAGATGCGGCCTTGCCCGCGCTGCCGATGACCTTGAGCCCATACAGCTTTGCGATCTGCGCCGCAAAGTGTCCGACCCCGCCCGCAGCGCCGGCAATGTAAATCCACTTTCCCTTTTGCTTCTGAATATCCGCCGTAAGCACGAGCGACTCATACGCGGTCAAGTAGGCGACCCCGAACGTGCTTGCCGCTGACGCGGGCACGGTCGCTCTGGGAACTACGTGTTCTTTCTTCGCAATAACATACTCCGCAAAGCAGCCGCCTCGTGGAGTCCGGCCACATACCTGATCACCTACCCGCAACGCGACGTCTTTGTCATCTCCAACTCGAACTACCTCACCGCTGAAGTCAAAGCCCAGAACGTACGGTTCAGGAAAACCAAACACATTCGCCCGAGCGAGGCCCGCATCCATCTTGTTGATCGACGCGTAATCGGTTCGGATGAGCACCTCATCCTCGCTTAGCGAAGCGATGCTCCTCGTTTGCATGCTGACCGGCGCGCCGGGTTTTTCGATGACAAGCGCATGGAAAGAGATGGGCAGCGTGACTTCATGAACCGTGGTCAAGTCGGCCGAGCCGCTGCCACCATTGCTGGCACTGTTCATCGATCGCACCTCAATTTAGATCTTCTTCTTTATCAATGGCCTGAGCCTTCCCGCCGTCATGTTCTGTCGCGAGAAGGCTCAAATCCGTTTGTTCATCCGGCAATCCGACGTAGGCTCAGCGTGGTAACGCAGCGGTCACCGACTCCTGCATGGGCGTTGTTGCGCGACCGATCAGTGCACTCAGGTCGTGCGATTTAGTGTTGAGTTCGCCCCGACTTGCACCCGCATCCGCATCCGCGAGGGCACCGGCCAAGCCTTCCGGAAGGCCAAAGCCAATTAGAGCTCCGGCATACTCCTGTTGCGGTAAATCCTGATAGATGACAGCCTTTTTCGATTGCCGCGCAACTTCAGCGGCAAGGTCGGTCAGCGTATAGGACTCGTCTCCGCCCAGTTCATATGCTTTGTTCTCATGGCCATTGCCTGTGAGCACCGCGACGGCTGCCGCTGCATAGTCGGCGCGAGCTGCCGCGGAAAACCGGCCATCCTTGGCCGCGCCCAGAATCGCTCCATGTGCAAGTGCCGCCCCAATGGCTTGAGTCTGGTTTTCTGTGTACCACCCATTCCGTAGAAACGTGAAGGGCACGCCCGACGCGCGAATGTAGGCTTCAGTCGGCTGGTGTTCCTGGGCTAACAAGAGGGTTGACGTGTCAGCATTCAGAATGCTCGTATACGCGAGCAGTTTCACGCCTGCCGCAACGGCCGCGTTGGTGACGGCTTGGTGCTGTGGCACCCTATGACCTACGTCATTCGAAGAGACGAACAGCACCTTCTCCGCGCCGGCGAAGGCAGCGATCAGGCCTTCCTGATTGGAGTAATCACCCTGCCGAACCTGCACACCCTTCTGTGCCAGAGCTTGGGCCTTCTGCGGGTCTCGCACAACGGCGATCACCTCCGCTGCGGGCATCTTTTCCAAAAGCTGTTCAACGATTAGCTTTCCGAGCTGTCCTGTCGCTCCTGTGACTGCAATCATGTTTCACTCCTCCGTTGAAAATCTTCAACTTCCCGAGGCTACTCGTTTGGCTAATTTTATGTAAGTACGTACAACGATGTAAGCTGCTTACATGAAGGCAAAAACGCGCTTAGCGAGAAAGCCCAGCCTCGAACCGAGAGCTGATGTCTATACCGCCGATTGTCCCTCTCGCGGAGTGCTCGATCACGTCACATCACGCTGGCGACCATTGATCCTGGTCATGCTCCTGGAGAGGACGCACCGTTTCAGCGAACTCGCACAGCGCATCGGAGGAGTAAGCGAGCGCATGCTCGCCCACTCCCTCCAGCTGCTTGAGGCTGATGGCTTCGTTCTTCGTGTCGTTTATCCAACCAAGCCGCCCAAAGTGGAATATAGCCTTACGCCGCTCGGGAGTGAACTGGCCACCCATGTTCAGGTGCTGACCTCCTGGGTGGAGAGGAATGTCTCGCGGGTTCTCGAACATCGCAGCGCATCAGCGAATTAGCAGCCAGATTCGTTGTGTCTTCAGATTAGTCTTGACCGGCGAACAACGCATTGCAGGTTGAGCGGAAGAGCAGGTTAGCCGTATGGCTGAGTTCGAAGTCGTATTTCTTCTCTTGCTTAGCGATGTGGGCTTTACTCTAGCCGCGCCCCGACTGAACGTGCCCGCCCCGGTACTGCTCGCAATCGCGGGGGTAGTACTCGCGTTTGTGCCGGGTGTGCCCCTGTGATGCTCGACCCACGTCTAGCGCCTTCCGCAGCGCGACCTGCTCGTGTTCACACTTGTCTGTGTGGTCCTCGGGACGCTGGTGCTGCAAGGGCTGACGCTAGGTCCACTGGTACGCCTATTGGCGCTACCCAGTGATGCCAGTATTGAGTACGAGGTCGATCAGGCAAGGAAGGAGACCACGCGAGCCGCTTTGCTTGCGCTGGAGCAGGGTCGGGGAGCGGGGCCAGTCGCATGTTGACGCGAGAATATCAGGCTCGGCTGGTGTCAGGACCTGAGCGTAAAGCGGGATCCGAACTCCGCCGACGCGTACTGCGAGCCGAGCGACACCGACTGATTGAGATACGCTGAGAGAGGCGTATCGGCGATGAGGTGTTCCACCAGCTCGAAGAGGAGCTGGACTGGGCCGAGGGCGAAGTCACACCGCAACCGGAGTAGCGAATGCCGGTGTGTTCGTCCCGATTATCGGGGGCACGACCCACATTGGCAAGAAATGGATCGATCACAAGATCGAGCATTGCCTCGGTCAGCAGTAGATATGACGTGAAGAGCTCGTCGACGATGCGCACTGGCAGTAATGCGACTTTTAACTACCGATCAGAACTTGCGACGGGAGGTGGGTTAGCGCCACGCTCTCGAAAACCTCGGTCGTTTGACACTCGGTTCCTAAGCGAATCACTTTAGTGTCCTGCAAATTTTTTAGAGATCTGGAGTGATTATCCTTGAATAGCCTGAATAATTTCGTTGGTCTCTCTCACCCTCGCAATCCGAGGAAGTATATTCTCCATTGCGAAGTCGTGCAGTCCTGGAGCGACGCTGGCGCAGGCATCGGATGCCAGGACAACGTTGTAGTTGAGGTCGAATGCGGCGCGCGCAGTGGCTTCCACACCCAGGTTTGTAGCGACGCCACAAATCACCACCGTTTCGCTATTCCGGCGCCGGAGCTGCAGGTCGAGTTCAGTTCCGAAGAAAGCATTCATCTGTCGCTTAATGAGGCGGACTGCACTGGAAAGTGCATCGATCTCTGGTACGAGCTTCGCAAAGCCTGCTGGTAGACCTTGCTTGGGAAGCGCCCATGGAGAATCTGCCAGCCCTTTTGGTGCATCGGCGTAGCCAGGGGCAAAATCTGTCGTCGTCAGAACGATGTGGGAGCCTGCCTGCTCGAAAGCATGACCTAATGCTGCTGCTCGCTGGACGAGCTGCTCCCGCCCGAAAGGCACGGGCTCCGGCTCAAGGATTCCGGCCTGGAGATCAATGATAATGAGAGCGGTCGTTTTCTTTTCAAGCTTCAGCATGGATCGTTAGCTCCTTATCGCGGTATTTCGATGACTACTTTGCCGAACGCACCGGCTTCGAGATGGTCGAGCGCGTTTTGCAGGTCCTCGAAGGCATAACGCCGGTCAATGACAGGTTTTAAGCCAAGATTGTCAACAGCTCGGACGAGGTCTTCGAGTGCACGCCGATGCCCCGTTACGATGCCCTGAATGACGGGTGCTTTGAGCAGAATCGGTGTGGTCGGTGCGCTCAGTTCCTTCGCCCCTAAAAGGCCGATGACGGAGATGCGACCCCCGACCGCAACCATCTCGACCGATTGTTTGAAATTGTCGCCACCGACGAGTTCCAATATGTGATCAACTCCGCGGCCATTGGTGATGTCGAGCGTCTCTCCGACGATGTCGCTTGAGCCCCGATGCAGGCCGTGCGCGGCTCCCAGTTCCTTGGCGCGTTTTAGCTTCTCGTCGCGGGACGAGCTGATGATCACCTCCGCCCCATGCGCAGCGGCGATCTGCAAGGCAAAGAGCGAGACGCCACCTGTGCCAGGGAGAAACACGGTATCACCCGCTTTCAGATGGCCCTTCTCTACGAGTGAGAACCACGCAGTCAGCCCGGCAACCGGCAGCGTACTCGCTTGCGCGTCGTCAAGGGACGTGGGAGCAGCCGTGAACCAAGCTTCGGAAAAGGTCACACACTCAGTAAGCACCCCAGGGTAGTGGCCCCCAAGAGAGCGGTACGATGGTTCGCGTGCAGTTCCGCCGGGTTTGCCGTCGATCCATTCGGGAAGAAAGTTGGAGATTACGCGGTCTCCCACTCGAAAGCGAGTGACCCCTTCGCCGACGGCTTCCACCTCTCCAGCCACATCCGAAGCCGGCACAAATGGGAACATCAGCGCCAAGCCCATCCCGTTCTCCAGCATCATCAGGTCACGGGCATTGAGAGAAACGGCCCGCACGCGCACAAGTAGTTCGCCAGGACTAGGAAGTCGCGCTGAATATTCAACGATACGGAGGTTCTCGCGTCCATGCTTAACAATGACCCAGCTCCTCATCGGTACGCCTTCGTCTGGTCTCTTGGCGTGACGTTATCCCAAACGATGTTGAATGCCACCATGTCCAGAAACTCCGTCGCCTTCATAAGGCGGCTCTCGCGAAACTCCAAGAAGAATACGTAGTTGTTGCTATAGATCTTGCCGTCTAGCGTCGTCCCCTCCGCATCGGCAATGACGATGACGTCATCGCCATCAGCCAGGATCTTAGACGGACGAGGCACCGGCGGCATGCTGAATCTGTTCATGAACGGAGTGGCTATGTTGACCACGAAGTCTGGCTTGCGCGCCGCGCCGCAGTGCGGGGCAGTGCCAGGGATGATCACCATCCCGTCATCGCCCATCAGGTCCAAAATTGTGCCTTGTCCCTTGCTCCATCTATTGAATGCATCTTCTACGATCTTTCGATTCTGCTGCATTCTGCCCTCGAGTATCAGTTGCGTGCATGTGTTAAAAGCCCAAACCGTTCAGGTTCTTGCGTACCCATTGCTCAACGCTGGTGACTTCGAGTTCGCGTTGCACGTTGAAGGTCTGCTTCATATCCCACGACACACCTTTGCCATGCGCAAAGACGACCCTATACTTCTTCAACACATCATCCGGAGCTCGGGCGAGGGCCTCCTGAAGGTCGGCGACAGTGCTTTCTTCGCGCTGGAACGTCCGTCCGAGAACGGTCTCGAGAACGTACGCAAAGTGTCTGTAGGAAAGCGTGTCGCCGGCCGTGTACACCACTGTGTTACGAATTCTCGGCTCTGAAAGCAAAATCTCTGCTGTCAGCCTGCCGATGTCCTCTGCCGTTGTCACTGTAATGGCGGTGTCGAGGCTTCCAAGGGCGTGCACGACATGGTTTCTAAGATCAACAACGCCCAGCGCAGGCTCGAAGAGAAAGCTGGTGAACATACCTGTGGAGATGATGACCCAATCAGTCTTGTCTTGCGCCCGCAGGAGGTCACGAACATCAAGTTGTTCGTCGAAAAGCTCCTGTGCGCTTCCTCTGCCGATCACGTCGTAATCCACGCCGAACTGCCACGGAACGTACCTGGTGACACCAGCATCGAGGACGGCCTGGCAGAGCTTGCGCTGAATGGGCACGCCCGACGCAAATCCTGTACAGCCGATCACCGTATGGAACTGCGCAAATACGTCCGCGAGTGTGACAACAGAGGTGGTCGCGAGATCGGCTGTCACAAAGTGAATGCCCAGCGCACGAAGCTGCTGGAACACGGTCTTTTTCTCTGGAGACGGCGAGGCCAACGTCTCCGGACGTACCAGGACCGTTACCCTGCAGTGCGGGTTTCGCTCAGCCAAGCCGCGAGATACCGCATTGCCCAATTCTCCCAGGCCCAGGATCAGGTACGACTCGCCTTTTGAACTCACATCGATGCCCCAAAAGCAGTTCGATAAATCTCGAAGTGCTATGGCGAGACTACGGAAAGCCAGCTACTCTGTCAAAAGTGAAGGTTGTCTCCCATCCCGGCGTTCAGGATCTGGATCTTGCAAAAGTGCTTCAGGCCCTCAGTGACCCGGTGCGATTGTTGCTGGTGCGTATGCTCGCCGCTGAGAAGGATCTTTCCTGTAGCGCCCTGTGCCTGGGCAGGCCAAAGTCGAGCATGTCGCACCACTTCAAGATCATGATTGAAGCGGGACTGCTCCGTGTAGACGTTGCGGGCAACACTCATCGCAACAATCTGCGGCTGGACGATCTAGAGAACCGCTTCCCGGGACTCATGCCGTCTGTCCTTCGCTCCGGTGACCCGATCCACCAAAGGCAGGTTACATCCCGGAACAATCCCAAGAAAACCACAAAGAAAGCATAAGGCCTCAGGAATGCACTTCACGCGGACGGCGGCTTCCGTGTCACGTATATGCGTGTGACACGCACATGACTGATCGGCGATTCCTATCGTTACGTACGGTTTTGCGGACAACACCGGAAGCAGATGAGTCCTCATGGACGCTTATCACGCTATCCGCGTCAAAGCTCTGATAAACGCAAGTCTCACGCGTTCAACAAGCGAATGGATCGAAGACTGCTGTGGCTTCTTTTAACGAGCTAATTTGTCTTGACGAGATCTTCAGTAGTTATCCATTTTCTCTTTGGGAGGTTGATGGCACAAAGGATCAAGGCCGCTAAAGAGGCACGGCTCGAAGCTGCGAAGGTTTGACGTCGGTAGAGTGCGGAATATCAGCCATGACACGCGCCGATTCCGGTGAGCCGAACGAGACATCGACAGCCGCATCGTCTCGGAATAGGCAAACGCACACGGCGATAGTTCCTTCGCCGGGTCCGGCCGGAAAGAAGGCCGCGACACTTAGGAGACCGTGTGCTCTCCACACTTCCATGACCAGCGGGAGGTGCTTGTGGACGTAGTACTCGCGGTCAAAGCGGGTACCGGCGTTACCGGCGTACATCACAAAGACTGTCGTCATGCCACACCCCCCGCCAGCCCCGCCCTGCGCCGGGTGGCCTTTGCCAGAGCCGACCAGTCCTTGTCTCCGAGATTCTGATCGACTGCCTGCTCAAGGTTTTCGCGCACGATCTGCGCTGCCGGCAAACTAGCACCCTTTGCCTTGGCCGCATCGAGAGCGAGGTTCACGTCTTTCAATCCCAACGTCAGCTTGAAACCCGGCTCATAGGTGTTGGTGGAAATATTGCCGCCATAGCGCTTGTAAGTTGGGCTGGCAAACATGGTATTCGTCACAATATCGAGGAAGTCGCCCGCCTTCAGACCGTAGATTTCGGTGAGCGCCGTAGCCTCTCCCATCGCTTCAATCGCGAGGGTAATCATTAAGTTGCCGGCGATCTTCGCAATGTTGGCGTATTTGGGATCTTCGCCTAGATGCCAGGTCTTCTGGCCCAGCGCATCAAGCAGCGGCTGAGCGATTCTGACTGCGTTCGGATCGCCCGCAGCCAGGATGTTCAGCTCGCCTTTGGCGGCGACCGCAGGAATGCCGAAGACGGGAGCGGAGACGTACCCGATCCCTGCACTCTCATGCGCCTTCTCGAGCTCTGCGACAAGCGCCGGAGAGATGGTCGCCATCATGACATGGACGCACCCCTTCCGCGCTCTGGCAAAGGTGCCCGCGCCAAGAATCACGCTCCGCACTGCCTCGTCATTGGCCAGCATGGTGATGACGACGTCGTTCTCAAATGCCGCGGCGGGCGATGAAAGAAGAGCGACTCCCTCAAGAGCCTGTGCCGCTGCTGCATTGCGGTTCCAGACGCTCACCTGATGGCCGGCCTTTACAAGGTTGGGCACCATCGCGGCGCCCATGCTGCCAACTCCGATAAATCCGACTTTCATCGCCTTCTCCTTGATCTCTGCATATGTAGACTGCTAGGTCAACAATACGATTCAATTTTCGCCCGTGAGTTGGTCCCATGCGCTCATCGAGCAGTCCACCACCTGCGTCAAGGACTTACGGGTGGCACCGTCCCTGGCCTGAATAGACAGGCCATGCAACACCGTGGTGTAGAACGCGGCGACTGCCTTGACCGGAGCAGTCTTTGACACATCGCCATCGCGCTGACCACGGCGTAAACGAGCTTCAATACCTTTACGCGTCTGCTCTCGCAATGAAGACAGATGTTCTTGAACGCTTCTATTTTCAGCGGTGCAGTTGATCGTGCTCAGAACAAGAAGGCAGCCCCGCGGAGCGTCAGCTTTCGTGAACAGGTCTACGGCATCCTGAAGGATGGCGTGGACGGCCGCGCGGGTGGGTAGATCTCCGGTCAGGGCACGCGATGTGGCAATGCCGTCGGTCTGTTGATAAAGCTCAACCGCCTCGCGGAACAACTCTTCTTTGCTGCCGTAGGCGGCGTAAAGACTCGCCTGCTTGATCCCCAGTGCCTCGCGAAGATCGGCCATGGAAGTAGCTTCATAGCCAAGCGACCAAAACACGCGCATCGCTTTGATCAAGCCTTCTTTCCGGTCAAACTCCCGAGGACGGCCACGACCCCGAGCAGGCATCGTTTCCGCCTTATTTGTTGACTGCGTGATCTCTATATTTGCCTTAGCGCTCATCGGTATGTCATATTATAGACAAGCTGGTCTATAAATCAAGCTGGGGTGACTTTTGAGCCAACTAACCGGAAAGATCGCTGTTGTCACTGGGGCTTCAAAGGGTATAGGTGCCTCGATTGCGGAACATTTAGCGGCGGCGGGGGCAGCCGTCGTCGTGAACTACGCAAGCAGCCGAAGCGGCGCAGAAGCCGTAGTTGAGCGGATCGTCTCCCGGGGCGGGCGAGCGCTTGCAGTGCAGGGCGATGTGTCAAAGGCCGACGATATCGCAAAACTGTTTGCTGAAACAAAACGGGTCTACGGCAAGCTTGACATTCTGGTCAACAATGCGGGCATCTTTGAGCACCAGCCCTTGGATTTGATTACAGCAGAGCACTTCCATAGACACTTTGATCTGAACGTGCTGGGACTTCTGTTAACGACACAACAGGGTGTGAAGCTGATGGGCGATGATGGCGGCTCGATTATCAACGTGAGTTCTATTCATGCGGAGATGCCCATGCCGAAGGCTTCCGTGTACGGAGCGAGCAAGGCCGCAGTCGATGCCATCACCAGAACGCTCTCGCTGGAACTGGGACCGAGACATATACGGGTCAACTCGATCAATCCTGGGATGGTGGATACCGAAGGCCTGCATAGCGCGGGTTTTGACAGCGGCGAGTTCCGCGAGCGGACTGAGGCGGCAACACCGCTGGGACGCATTGCACAGCCGGAGGATATTGCGACAGCGGCTGTCTTTCTGGCCTCGGACGATGCGAGCTGGGTAACGGGTCAGTCACTGATCTTGGCTGGCGGGATGCGTCGCTGAGATGACCATCAAAGCGCAAACTGAAAAGCTCCCGATCTGGGGATTGCTCGCGCTGGCTATGACCGGGTTCATCGCGATTCTCACCGAGACCATGCCGGCAGGGCTTTTACCTCAGATCGGGGCTGGTCTGCATGTCTCAGCGGCGCTAACCGGTCAGCTCGTCAGCCTCTATGCCCTTGGCTCCCTGGTGTCGGCCATTCCAATTACCGCAGCGCTCCAGGGTTGGCGGCGGCGTCCAAGGCTCCTGCTCGCGGTTGTCGGATTCCTCCTCTTCAATACCATCACAGCGCTATCTTTCAATTATCCGCTCACGCTGGTAGCGCGCTTTTTAGCTGGCATTGCGGCTGGGCTGGGCTGGGTCATCATCCCCGGCTACGCGCGGCTCATGGTGTCGGATCAGCAAAGGGGCAGAGGCATGGCGGTCGCGATGGTGGGCACGCCTCTGGCTCTCGCTTTGGGAGTGCCTGCCGGAACCTTCCTCGGCAAGCTTGTAAACTGGCGCACAACGTTCTTGGCTCTGTCCGGTCTGGCACTCGTGCTGATCGTCTGGATTGTATGGAAAGTGCCCGACTTCCCAAGCCAAAGCGAAAGAAAGCGTCTCTCAGTGCGGCAGGTATTTGTCACGCCCGGTATTCGCCCCATTCTGGCCGTGATCTTCTTCTGGATGGTTGGACACAACGTCCTGTACACCTATATCGCTCCCTTCATGGGATCGCAGGTGATAGTCCCTTTGCTATCTACGCGGCGGTAGTCCTGTGGGGGTTGACGTTCGGGGGAGCCGCGACTCTGCTCCAGACAGCATTGGCCAATGCCGCAGGGAGTGGCATTGACCTTGCGCAGGCGCTCAACACAACGGTCTGGAACCTGGCCATTGCCGGCGGCGGTGTAGCTGGAGGTGTTCTGCTGTCGTCTACCGGTGCAAGTTCTTTCGCATGGGTGGTGCTGAGCCTTGCCTCATTCGCTCTCCTGCTCGTCTGGCAAGCAAAGACGCACGCATTTCCGTCTGCCGCTCCCAAAATGGCCGGCGTTCCGGCGTAACAAGGGAAAGGATCCACAATGATCACGAACTCGTCCACGATTGCTGCAACACCGACGGAAGTTCTCCTTCGCTTCTACGAAGCCGAAGCAGACTACATGAAAGCCTACGAAACGAACGGCTACGCCGGCTTCGACGCGCTGCGAGAAACAATGGATCCTAAAGTGGTCCTGCACCAGTCACCGGACCTGCCCTTTGGTGGAGATTACGAGGGGTACGAGGGGTATGAGCGATGGGCGAAGGCGATGGCCTCCCTCTTCGACAGGCTTGAAGTCAAGGAACTCGAGTTTTTCGAGCACGGTGATAAGGTTGTCGTCTTCTGCCGCTTCGTCACCCGGTCGCGGATCAATGGCTCGACACAGGATTTTCCCATGACACAAGTGGTCACGGTCCGCAGGGGCAAGATCGTCGACTTCCGGCCGTTCTATTGGAATGTGCCCGCGTACATTGCCGCAGCTCAAAGCGACAAAGGCTAAACCTTGAATAAGGGGAGACACAATGAATACAAGTGAACGCGAACCTGCAACAACGACGCTCGCGCGATTCTACGAGGCCGAGAGCGCTTACCTAGCGACTGGAGGACGTGACTTCTCAGCCATCGCGGCGGCACTCGACCCCGAGTGCGTCATCTATCAGCCGGCCTCACTTCCTTATGGCGGTGAGTGGCGAGGGCACCGCGGCTTCGAAGCCTGGATGCAGGCCTTCGCGCAGCAATGGTCCTCTTTAGAGGTGAAGGGTACAGAGCTGTATCCAAATGGCGACGTCGTCGTGAGCAAATCTCACGTCTATGCCGTCGCGCAAGCTACAGGGCTGCACCTGGATTGGCCCTTACTGCAATTCTTCAGGATGCGCGAAAACAAGATCCTGGAGTTGCGGCCCTTTTACTGGGATACCGCAACCTTGCTCACAATACTTGACGCATAGATCAGCGATACCGCTTGTATATGGGATCTGCGCAGAAGACTCAAATCGTTGGCATCCGAGACGAGAAGCGAACTCGTCCACGGGCCGATGCCCCCAGGGAAATCAGGACTCCCTCGACCGTTTCGCTCGTCGAACGTTTCAAGAGAATGAGGCTTTATGGAACTCCGGCATCTTCGCTACTTCGTTGCAGTTGTTGATTGGAAGGGCTACCGTCTAGCCTCGGCTCACCTTCACATCGCTCAACCAGCGATTAGCACCACCCTGAGCAATTTGGAAGCTGAGTTGGCGGTCAAGCTGTTTGCGAAAGCCGGCCGATCTGTCACACTCACCCCGGAAGGAAAGAGCTTTTATGCAGATGCTGTGCGTATCCTGGAACAGGCAGACCATGCAGTTGATGCGGTTCAACGTGCAGCAAGGGGTGAGATCGGTGAGATTTCTGTCGGGTATTGCGGGGCCTCAAACTACTCCTTTCTGCCTGACATTGTGCGCGAGTATAGACGCCTGTTTCCTAACGTCAAGCTCAGACTTCAGGAGCTCACAGCCAGCCAACAAGAACAGGCTTTTGCGGAAGGGAGCCTAGATGTCGGGATCGTGCGCCCTTTTACGCTGGACATGAGCGGCTACTACTCCCGTGTGCTCTTCGAAGAGCATGTATTTGCGGCACTATCTTCAACGCGGGAAACTAAGCACAAGATACTCAGAATAGAGGACCTGGCACGAGAACGCTTTATCCTCTTCTATAGAAAAGGTGGTCCAGCGCTCTACGACAGCATTATTGCACTCTGCAACGAGCGCGGCTTTTCTCCGACAATTGATAGTACCCACGAAATGATGCAGCCCGTTTTGACCCTTGTTGCCGCTGACCAAGGAATATCTGTTGTCCCCGCATGTGCGCTTAGCCTACCATCCACCGGCATTCGTTTTATACCCATTCTGCCGGATAGCATTCGTGCGCAAATGCTTTTGGTTTGGCAAAAGACCTTGTCAACGGCGCCGATTGTGCAATCCTTCCTGAATTTGCTGGAGGAAAACCAAGCTGAGATAAGAACCAAAATGCAGATCAAAGTCCCGAACTGATCGTGTATAGCTATCAGTACGAACGTTTCTTACAATGGAACGTCTAGGGTGCCGCCGCAATCTAGTAGGGGGAGCACGAAACATTCCTGCTACGAAAACGGAGGCTTTCTATGTTGTCTTTTACTAATCAAGGTACAGGTCAGCCAACACTTGTCATGATGCCGTTCATCGGCGGAAGTTGGCATGAATACACAAAGGCTGTCGAGTTACTGCGAACAACTTATCAGTGCATTGGAATCGACACGCCTGGGTTCGGCGACTCGCGAGACCAATCGGGATACTCAATCGAAGAGATGGTGCAACAAGTGACCCAAACATTGAACGAGCTCTCCTTAAAGAGGTTTGTTCTCGTCGGTCATAGTATGTCCGGAAAAGTTGCGGCCGTCTTGGCCCGTCGTGCTGCGGATGGCGATGCCCGCCTCGCTGGCTTGGAGGCCCTGGTTCTAGTCGCACCATCCGCGTCTGCACCTGACCCGGTACCAGATGATATTCGGAAACAGCTACTCGCAATGTTTAGCGGGACTCAAGATCGTAAGGACGCCAAAGCTTTCTTCAAAATGGGCATCGCGAATCACCCATCTTCAGCGGCGGCCGACTCAGCCGTTGACGATCTGCTGCGTATGAACAAGGCCGCGTGGCAATACTGGTGGGAAAAGGGTTCCAAAGAGGACTGGTCGGAGCGTGTTGGAAATCTAGATCTCCCCGTGCTCGTGATAGCTGGAGACAAGGATATTTCTTTGGGTCCGAAAGTGCAGACGGAGTTCTCTCTACCGCACTGGTCGAATGGTCGCATGGAAACCATCGATGCTGGTCACCTGATTCCGATCGACGCGCCGGAAGAACTGGCGAATGCAATCTTAAAGTTTGTCGATACCCTTCCCAAATAGGCGATCAACTTCGGAAACTTCCAGAGAACTACACGTTTACTCGATTCGTGGAGAAGAAGGCATGTTGCTAAAAGATAAAGTAATCATCGTGACAGGAGCCGGCACCGGCATAGGGGAGGCCGCGGCTGTAATGCTTGCCGCCGAAGGTGCGCGCATCGTCGCAACCGGCAGAACGGTCGAAACAGTCGCTGATACTGTGAAACGAATCAAAGATTCCGGCGGGGTTGCCCTCGCTCTACCATTGGATGTCAGCAAGGAATCAGACGTCATTGAGATGGTTGATCGCACGATAGCGGAGTTCGGGCGACTTGATGGCGCGTTCAATAACGCAGGAGTCGGGATGCACAACAAGGCGACGGACGAGCTTGAGAGCAGCGAGTGGGATGATGTTTTCAACACCAATGCCCGCGGCGTGTTTCTATGCATGAAGTACGAAATCAAGGCTATGCGGAGGAGCGGCGGAGGAGCGATCGTCAATAATTCTTCGATCGAGGGCGTACTGGGGCCGGCACGTTGGAGCGAATACAGTGCATCGAAACACGCAGTCAACGGATTGACGAAAAGTGCGGCAAGTGAAGCGAGAGATACGGGAGTTCGCATCAATGCGGTCCTGCCGGGCTTCATCGTTACGCCTATGTCCCAGAAGTTACTCGATGATCCGAGCAAACAGGACATGATCGCAGTCGAGTTGGAGCGCCATTCTGTCGGTAGATTTGGCCAGCCGGACGACGTGGCCTACCTTGTGAGATGGCTGCTTTCGGATGAGGCGGCCTTCATGAATGGGTCGATGATCGCTGTCGACGGTGGATACACGGCACATTGATTGCGGTCAACGACCATGCTGGTCGGCGAGATGCCGGCTTCGATTGCGAACGGTTTCAGAACAACTGTGTTTCAGGATGGAGAGCTTATGAAGAAGTCACCCTTGGAAGTTGTGCAGGCACTTTTCTCAGATCCAACAAATCCGGACGTGGTAAATGCATTAGTGGCTCATGATGCAACCTATGTTGCACTGAACTTCGACAACCCGGAATTGAAGAAGCTCATGCCCTGGGCCGGCACGGACAAGGGACCAGGAGCAATCATCAACACGTACCTGAGCGTGAATCGGTTTTGGAAAGATGAAAAGATCGAAATTCAGGAGACGCTTGAGTCGGATGAGAAAGCCGCCCTGTTCGGCAAGATTACTTTAACGTCGAGAGCTACCGGTAAGACGGTTAGCTCTCCATTCTCAGTTCTAGCAAAGGTAAAGGACGGCCAAATCTTCTACATGCAATTTATGGAGGATACCTTCGGCACTACGGGTACGCTTCGCTCGGGAGGAGCCGCTGTATACCATCCCGATCCGGCAGGGGGAGAGGTTACCTTGTAGTCCGTCAGACTTCGCCATCGTCAGGGCTGCGAGTCGTCTCCGATTCCGTCTAGTCCTGAGTCGAGCGATCCAGGCTGAAATGTGCCGGAAAGGTTGAATGATGCTTGCTGCATGGTATGAGAGCAAAGGAGCTGCCCGTGACGTCCTGCAGGTCGGCCATCTTCCTGAGCCGACGCCAGGTCCAGACGAAGTGCGTGTCCGGGTCAATGTGTCGGCGGTCAATCCCTCAGACACAAAGCAGCGTTTCGGTCGGTTTGGCAACACGCAAATGCCGTTCCCTCTTATCATCCCTCATCAAGACGGAGCCGGCATAGTCGAATCGGTTGGATCGTCTATCTCTCCGAAACGGATCGGCGAGAGGGTTTGGGTCTTCGAAGCTCAGCGCGATGGCCGCGCTTTTGGAACGGCGGCCGAGTACGTTGTAGTTCCGGCTGAGAATGCTGTGCCGCTGCCTTCAAATGCATCCTTCGAGGACGGAGCCAGTCTAGGGATCCCCGGTATGACAGCTCACCGCCTGCTCTTTCGTGATGGCGGAATCCAAGGTCAGACGGTGTTGGTAGCGGGCGGAGCCGGTTCCGTCGGTCACATGGCAGTGCAGCTTGCACGTTGGGCCGGTGCAAGGGTTATCGCGACAACCGGCTCCGGTGACCAAGCCAAGATTGCGCTCCAATGCGGCGCTCACCATGTGTTCGACTACACGAGAGATGACCTCTCGACCCGACTCGCAGATTTGCTTGGGCAGAAGGGCGGAATAGACCGAGTGATTGAAGTTGCGTTCACCAAGAACGCCGATCTCGACGCAAAGCTTCTGAAGCCGAATGGCGTTATTGCAACGTATGCGATCGATCAGGAGAACATCCAACCTTCGATCGACCTGCAACAGTTACTTCTAAAGGGCATAACCGTACATTTCACACTTGTTTACGCGATGTCGAGAGAGTCTCATGAACTCGCCGCGAAGGATCTAAACGCTGCGCTCACAGCAGGAGCCCTCAAGCCTCATGTTGCTGCACGATATCCACTCGAAAAAATCGCTGACGTGCACGATCGCCTGGACGCTGGAGGGATAGGTGGTAAGGCGCTCATCCAGATCATGGCCGCTACCTAGCATCAGCTGCTCGCGCGGGCAACACATAAGCAAGATCCCCGGAGGATCAGGCAATCCCCTGGGCGTCCTTGCCGAATCAGATTGGGTATGGCCAGAGGCGGCCGGCGTTCAAAAGTACACAGGAGAGACAAATGTTTGGATGCGCGATCCTAGACGACTATCAAAACTGTGCGCTGGGTTTTGCAGATTGGGCATCTCTACAAGATACCCAAGTACAAGTGTTCACCGACTACATAGCATCGCATGATGTCCTTGCCGATAGACTCGCCGGCTTCGAGATCATCGTCGTGATGCGGGAGAGAACCAGATTCGATGCTGCGCTTCTACAGCGCCTGCCAAAGCTGAAACTGCTTGTCACGACCGGCGCATCGAACAGCGCGATAGATACCGCCGCAGCTCACGCTCAAGGCATCGTGGTCTGCGGAACCCGCAATCTGACCTACCCCGCGCCCGAGCTTGCGTGGGGGCTGCTCCTCTCACTCATTCGCCACATACCTGCGGAGGTGGCCTCGTTCCGCGCTGGCGAGCGATGGCAGACACGCATGGGAAGCGGCTTATCTGGCAAAACGCTCGGGATCATAGGACTCGGATCGGTGGGAAGCCAGATCGCCCGATACGCCCTTGCCTTTCAGATGAAGGTGCTTGCGTGGAGCCCCGGTCTGACTCGTGAGAGATGCGACGAAGCGGGCGTGGAGCTTGCGTCCAGCCTTTCTGAGTTGCTACAGACCTCGGATGTCGTCACTCTGCACGCCGTACTCAACGATGCGACACGGGGCATGCTCGGCGCACATGAGCTTGCCCTTCTCAAGCCAACTTGCCTTCTTATCAACACCTCGCGCGGTCCGCTGATTGATGAAACCGCACTCATTAGTGCGCTCCAAAATGGTCAGATCGCCGGGGCGGCTCTAGATGTGTATGACAAAGAGCCTTTGCCGATTGCTCACCCTTTTCGCACCCTGCCGAACGTGATTGCGACGCCGCATATCGGCTACGTCATCGAGGAAAACTATCGGCAGTTCTATGGCGATGCTGTTGAGGATATTCAGGCATGGATTAAGGGAAGTCCGCTCCGGGAGATTAGGGCTGCGGGTCATTAATCATTCGGCAGGAACACGTCAGGGTTAACGTAAGCGCACCGCGAACTGAACCATAGGAGACATGCATGGCGCATCATCAGAAGAGAGTTGGCTCTACCGATGTTTTTGTATTTTTAGACGGGATTCTACCCGTGCCCGCTGCCCTGGTGCTTGCTGGGAACGATATGCCTGTCGAGCAAATGGTTCAGGAGCGTATTGTTCCAGCGACTCTTGAATGGTCGAACAATGTCTTCTTGGTTCTTCTGGAAGACAAGAAGTTCCTGATAGACGTGGGCGGCGGAGACTTGTTCGCGGAAGGCTCCGGACACCTTGTTTCAAGCATGGCTGCCGCTGGGTTTGCACCCTCGGATATCACGGATATCCTGCTCACGCATCTCCATCCCGATCACACGGGCGGCCTGGTCAAGAACGGTAAGATGGTCTTCCCCGATGCACAGATCCACGTAGCGCAAAAGGAGCTTGATTACTGGCTCGACTTTGACAGTAGAGCCAGTGCCGCAGAACACCACAACATCTTCTTTGAGAACATTGATGGTTCGTTCATGCCCTACGTTCACGCGCGCAGAATCCAGCCATTTAAGGGTGGTGAGGAGTTGGCCGCGGGACTTCGATCCTTTCCCCTGCCGGGCCACACACCGGGCCACACTGCCTTCATTCTGTCGAGTCATAACGATGCGGTAACCTTCACCGGCGATCTGTTCAATGAACCCGCTCAAGTCCCGCATCCTGACCTGAAACTGACTTTCGACTGGAATGCAGAGCGGGCGATCACGACACGCAGGAAGACACTCGAAGACGCAGCGGTGAACCACTGGACAATCGCTCCAGCGCACGCACCGTTCCCAGGATTCAGCACTATCCGCAAAGACGGTTCAGGATATCTGCTCGAAGCCGGAAACCGATGAAGCGTGCTTCGCGGGAGCACCTCATTGCGAGTGCCCAGAGAATCGCTTAGAGCAGAACGGAACGAAACCAAAGAAGGAATCCATGAATTCAGATGCTGAAGTTCCGTTTGCTGATCCGGCGCGCAATCGTGGCGAAGCCATCCAAGGCGGCACTTCACAGTTGCGTTCGCGACAGATACTTCTTCTACTCAGTGCGGCATGTGGCGTGGGTGTCGCCAACATCTATTACAACCAACCGCTCCTGCTTTTAATTGCACGCTCTCTCCGTATCGCTCCTGCGCAGGCCGGTCAAATCGCTGTTGCTACCCAGCTTGGCTATGCTTGTGGGATTTTCCTCTTTCCATCGCTGGGAGATGCGATCGACCGTCGGGGCCTGATGACTCGGCTGTTCACCGCCGTTTCTGTGGCGGCATTCGCAAGCGCGCTGGCTCCGAACTTTCACTCGCTCCTGCTTACAAGTATCCTGCTGGGACTCGCCGCTTCGGTGACTCAGGTGACTTTGCCGATTGCGCCCGAGTTCGTCGCCGAAAAAGATCGAGGACGGGCGGTAGGCACCGTGATGACGGGGCTTCTGCTCGGCATTCTTCTGGCCCGAACTTTTTCCGGTCTGCTTGGCCAGTGGTTGGGGTGGCGTAGCGTGTTTTTTGTAGCGGCGGCCCTGAATCTGCTATTTGTGCCCTTGCTCCTACGCTTCCTTCCGTCGCTGCCGCCCGCACGGCCGGTGCCGTATGTTCATGCGATTCGTTCTTTGTGGATGCTCTTCACCACTGAGCCCTTACTGCGAGAGGCTTCCTTGGTGGGCGGTTGTGCCATGGCCGCCTTCTGCGTCTTTTGGACAACCTTGGTGTTTCTGCTTGGCTCGCCTCATTACCGAGTGGGACCTGGCGTGGTGGGAGCCTTTGGCATTCTTGGAGCAGTAGGTGCATTCACAGCTCCGCTGGCGGGGCGACTCATTGATCGATATGGAACCCGCACGGTTCTGAGCTTTGCGATCCTGGCGCAATCCGTGGCATACCTCATCTTCTGGAGTTTGGGGTATCGCTGGATCGGCCTCATTCTGGGCATTCTGCTATTTGATGTAGGTGTGCAAGCCAGTCAGGTCGCGAATCAAACCAGAATCTTTGGCATCGATCCGCATGCACGGGGCCGTATCAACACGGTTTACATGATGATCTATTTCGCTTTTGGTGCGGCCGGTTCTGCGGCTGGAGCCTTTGCTTGGCAGCATGCAGGATGGCCAGGTGTTTGCGGGCTAGGCTTGAGCTTTTTAGGGCTTGGAGGTCTTCGCCACCTCATCGGAAATAGAGGAGCAACTCATAATCTCTCTTCCTTACAGCAAAGTAAGACGCTGACTGAAACTGAAATGTAGCTGTGAGGTGCAACAGCAAACCCGATGCCCGATACACCAATAAGAGGTCTTGGCGATTGACTCGGAAACAAAATCTGCTTTCCTTTTAGAGCCGAAGTCGGAGCGCTCCGCAATTTATTGCCCAATATTTGTAACGGCTAGCTCTGCGCCAGGCTGCTGCAAAGCACATCAAGTGCTTCAGGACGCTAAGTGGGATGTTTCCTCATCATCCACGGTCCTCCGATCAAAGCGATTGTGGCAACGCTCTAAGCAATATGGCAGATACAAAACTCCAGCGCGTAATTACAGGCTGGTCGTCCTTCGATACGTCGAAAAGGCCTCACACACATACCCCAGGTCTCCAAATGGACAAGAAAAGCACCGACAGTTTTGACAAGCTAAGAGTGGTTCACGTCTGCGAGAGATGCGGTGCGGCAGTCGGCTACTCTCAGGTTTCTGAAGATGTCGTCGTCACGGGAATCGTAGTCTGCGAATACTGCGGTTATGCCGGGCCTCTCCGCGTAAAGATCAAAGGTCCGACAGATGACCTGCCAGAGTAACTCATCTTCATAACACTTTAGGTGCCTAATAATATGTCACAAAGAGCGATAGTACTGAGAGAGTGAGAATCTGCTACTCCTCAGATGGCAAGTGGTGGGGAGGGCAAGTGTCCGCGGTGTACTTCGCCGAGCCTTCTTACAAAGCCTCTGCCGAGCCTTCTTACAAAGCCTCTATTGAACGCGCTCACAACGGGCGATTGGGTATCGGATCTGCATGTGAGCCGTGTCTCTAGTGTCACTCCACACTTGAGTGGACGTATGGTGATTCCATTCTTCGCAATGCGCCACGCACCCGACTGGGTCAGGATCGCAATGCCGAGCCCTCGACGGACCAGGTTGGATCCCTCTTCCGCCGTCATCATATGGTGAAGCGATCGCCCGGGCTGCGACGCTGGTCTTGCAACTCTAATCAGAGCGTCATACAAGTGCGGGTGAACGTGTCGTTCGAAGAGGATGCATGAGTTGTGTTCCAAATCGAAGCACTCGATCTCATACTGTTTAGCTAGCGGATCGTCTTCAAGCATTGCTACAAAGAAAGGCTG
The DNA here is from genome assembly GCA_965277545.1 of Edaphobacter sp. GTDB lineage: Bacteria > Acidobacteriota > Terriglobia > Terriglobales > Acidobacteriaceae > Edaphobacter. The sequence goes on along the minus strand of OZ255826.1, from coordinate 810,406 downwards.
TTCTCCCACTGGGATGGAACTGAGCCGAGCTGTTGCCGGAACACCGGTTAGGAATGCCAAGTCGAGGGAACCCGCAAGCAAGTCGTGCACCAGTTCTGGGGCGAGCTTGGTACTGGTCTGCACCTTCAGCTTGGGAAACATTGGGAGACGCAGCGAGTGAAGGTGGGTCAGGAAATAGGGATCTGTATAGGGAGATTTTCCTACATTGATCACATACTCAGCGCCTTGGTGAGCCGCTCGCGCCATTTCGATGGCTCTGTCCTGATACTCCAAGGAGAGTCTTGCCTGTTCCACAAAAACCTCGCCGGCAACAGTAGGGATAATCTCACGGCTTGCACGAGAGAACAGTTCAAAGCCGAGGAAGTTCTCAAGAAAGCCGATTTGTTTTGTCAGCGCCGACTGTCCAGTGTGTATCTTGATCGCAGCTGCCGAAAAGCTGCCCACTTCGGCGAGGGCCACTGCCGCCCTTAGATGTCTAGTTGAGATTTTTTGCCTGTCCGGTGTTTTGCGCATGGTCTATCTCCCAAGCCCGGAGACGGCATTCGGAGAAGCCCATCCCCGCGCGCTAGGAGTGTCGTCTTGTGAGCATCATGTTGTCAACAATGAGTCTGTGTTCAATGAGCAGCTCATCGCGGACGACGCCACGATGTATCTTGGGTTTTTCACAGGGTGTCGTTTTAAGGCTTTTCCTTCTGCGAGATACTGGTTTGACCAGAGAAGAGAAAGAACTGTAGCGGCTTACCGTAGAGCTCAGCTAGCTGCAGAAACTCCAACACATCAATACGACGCTCCTTCGTTTCGCATTTGGACAGGAAAGAATGAGCCATACCCATGCTTTCAGAAACATCGCGCTGCGAAAGGCCGGCTTCCTCCCGTGCCTTGATCAATCGCTCGATGAATCTGTCGTAAACCGCTTGATGCGGGACGGCCCGGGCGTTCCGCGACTTGCGAGTTTCGACACCCTTCTTAGTAGGCACCCCTTAAGTGTCTGAACTGCTTGACGAATCCCCTAATAGGGGCCAACCTAAACACAACGGAGGCATGTGTAGCGATGTCTGAAGGATATGTCGAATGTCCGGAACTCTCCGGCAAGACAATCAAGTTGGTGCGCATCTATCAGGACGAAGGTGACGGAACAGAGATGCAGATCGATCTGACAGATGGAACCAGCTTTTCTTGCTCGTTCTGCGTGAAGCCGTCATTCGAAGCAAGCGTGATCCGGACGGGTTCGACGATTCCTGAGATCCTCCACAGCTATGACTTCAAGTAGCCGCAGATCAGCTATTCCCGAATGGAATAGTGAACGAACGATATGGAATTGACAGGCGAAATCTCCTCTAAATACCTTGCGCTTAGGTCGACACCCTCGTCGGCCGGAGGCGCATATGGAGCGATGCAGTCGGACAGATCGGTTTCTATCGAAGGCTCAAGCGAGTGACACGCAGACCCTTAATTGCGCGACGCCGCGTGCACCTTTGGGTCAAACCAGCAGCAATCGCAGCCAGACTGAGTTGGATACCCCTGTCGCGGAGAGTGCTCAAGGGACGGTTCTTTGGCGGCTGCATCATACGCATTTTTTTACCCAGAAGGAGGCAAGTCGCGGCCGCATGAGCTTGCGTTTTCGCTACCGATGCCCGCTTCGGTCTTCTGCACCTGCGTCTCTCCCCGATCTAGGTAATGAACTTGTGTGTTGCGTTTCGATAACTTACACGAGCGAGCCTCGTTTCGAGTCGGATGACTGTGCACTCAGACGTTTAAGTCATGCCGTTGGAGGCAAAGCAACGAATCCCATCGGTCTTCCGCAGCTCGTTTCTGCGAGACCTTGCGTACACAGGAAAGTGCCATGGGCCACAGCGCGCAGTTGACACAGCAGTCTTCCGGCTGGAGTAACGAGGCCTTGGCAATGGCTGCACAAGCCAAAGTCCTCTCCGGAAACAAACTCGAGCAACTCGTCGTGAGGCTTCAACGACATTCAGGTCGCTCCAAAGAGGCCTGCTGGCGATTCATCATCCAGCATGGTCTCAAGGACAAGGTGGACCATCGGCGCTGGACCGAAGCCGACGTAGAACTCGTTCGTGAAGAACTGGTCAAGCGATCTGTAGAGGAAGTCGCCAAAAAGCTGAACAGAACTCCAAAAGCGATTCGGAACATGCTCAGAAGGAACGATCTGAGCGTACGCGAGATTCGCTGCGATATGTTCTCGGTGGAGAGCCTGGCCAGCGCCCTGCATGTCAGGAAAGCCGAAATCGTCTTTTGGATCGAACAGAAATGGCTCGAAGCGTCAGTCGAAAGCCGAGGCAAGCGACGCGCTTACATCATCACTTCCGAAGCCTTCACAAAGCTCTACAAAACGCACCAAGCAGACCTTCTTAAGAGAGGGCTACGTAACCAGTCGCTCTTTGAAGCGTATGTGCAGTACTGCTTCTCCCCAAAACACACCGTAGGCGAACAATTGCTCGATGTGCGACGTGACAAGCGTGAGCGCGAGGCCTACGCAGAACTTGATCGGGATACCGAGAACAACAAACGAGAAGAGGAGGCCGCTCATGCCTTTGCTGAAGGGAGCTTCGACTTCGAAGCCGCAGGTTCAGACGAGTCGTTCGACGACTCAGAGATCGGTACCGAATGAGACATGTCCCTTTTGCGAAAAGGTGTTGGTGCCGGCCCGACTTTCCGCTGGAGAGATCCTTGTCAACACTCTGTGCCTCTGCCTGTTATTAATTTGTTCATCGTGGTGTGGCCACCCGTCGAGCGCTGGATTGAACATCAGGAACACAGGTGGGTAGAACACATGACCTGGCGTGAGCCTCTGGACAGCTGGTCTTAACGGAGTACGCTGTATGCTCGTTGCTCCGGCCAGAGCTTGCCCTTGTTCTGCGTTTTCCAATCGAACGTTAGAGCAGAGGCTGTTCGGACAAACCAATCTCGAGTATCGTTCGGAGCCAAACGGAAAGTTCTAGTGTCGATCATTTGTCGGCAGTGCGGACAACGCCAACTGCTGGTGAGACGGTGCCACGACTCGACTTGATCACGAGTCTTCCTCCTGAAGGTTTCGCTCAATCTCCTCCCACACAATGCGCACGAACTCCACGCAATCGCGCACCTGTTCTCGCAAAGGAACGGTGTTCGCGCTCATATACTTGCTTTGCCGAAGCCGGAAGGCGGCAATACGACAAGAATTTTCCAGCCACCACTCCTTTGGAGGCTGCTTATGCCCGGGTGAGCTCATAATGCGCCTTTAATGAAAGTCGTGGGACACCATGGGTGCCGCAGTGATGTGAAGTTCTTCAATGTGCTTGGAACGAATGTGAATGACCTTTTCGACGTTCTGAAGCGTGCCCTCGATGAGCAGGACCTTTCCGTATGTGACGAGTGATCGGTTTGCTTCGTAAAGGTCTGGGTCGACGATAGCGTTCGAGATGCCGCTTTCATCTTCGAGCGATAAAAAAATAAAACCATGCGCTGTGCCGGGCCGCTGCCTGGCGATGACACAACCGGCGATACGCGCCGGGACGCCGTGCCGAAGGAGTTTAAGATCGCCGGCGCGAAGAATATTCATCTGCCGTAATTGCATACGACAGTGCGCCATGGGATGACGGCCTACGGTGATTCCGGTTCCGGCATAGTCGGCGACCAGTCGTTCTTCTGGACTCATCGCTTGGAGTGGTGAGTACTTCTCTTCGTCTTGATCCAGCTCCGAGAAAAGGGGGCCCGCTTGCCGTCCGGCCCGACTTACCTGCCAGAGCGCATCCCTGCGATGCACATTCTTCCCTAGCGCGTTCAGTGCACCTGTTTCTGCAAATGTGTCCAGGTCGGCTTGCGAGAGGGCCGGCACACGTCTTGCAAGCTCCTCGATACTGCCGAATGGACGAAGCGAGCGCACTCGTTCAATCTCCGTTGCCACGCTCGCGCGTAAACCCCGGACGTAACGGAGCCCAAGCCGAAGGGCGTAGGCGCCTTCCGGCTCAGGTTCAAGCGTGCAGTTCCAATCGGAGCACGTAACGTCGACGGGCTTTATTCGAAGGCCATGCCTCTGCGCATCTTTGACGAGAACGGCCGCGCTATAGAACCCCATCGGTTGATTATTCAAAATGGCTGCGGTGAACACCGGAAGATAGTGGAGTTTTAGCCAAGCTGAAGCATACGCAATGAGCGCGAAGCTGGCTGCGTGGCTTTCCGGAAAACCGTAGAGCGCGAATGAACTGATGGCCAGGATGATCTCTTCCTGAGCTTTCGGACCAACACCGTTGGCATCCATGCCCGCTCGCAGCTTTACTTCCAGCGCCCGCATCTTGTCGGCGGAACGCCGGCTCCCGAGCGCGCGACGCAACTCCTCAGCCTCACCTCCGGTGAAGTCGGCGATCACCATGGCAATTCTTAACAATTGTTCCTGAAAGAGCGGGACGCCAAGCGTGCGGCGCAGCACCGGTTCCAGCAACGGATGCGAGTAACGGATGTTGAACCGTTCCCATTCCACCTGATCTTGCGAGGCGGTATGCAATCCGAGTGGCTGGTTGGGGTAGCCCGGCGTGCCCTCCATCTTGAGTCGGCGCCGTTCCTCTTTGTAGAAAAGCATCTGCTCCAGCGCAGGAGCCAGATCCTTGGTCTCGCCGCGCGGGTGCAAGATGCCACAATGCTGCTGCGCTAACTGCCGCTGCTCTCGTCGCGTATCTACTTCCTGCGCTGGTGCACCCGCCGTCGACTTCGGTGTCGCGCTCGGACGTTTCTCGGCAAACCTTACCCAGAGAAGATTACGCAGGTGCACCCCTGCGGCTGCCGCGCTTTGTGGGGACAAGGCGTCGCTGACATCGATATAGGCGCAAGCACCCTCGCAGGACACACTTGCAAGCACAGAGAGAGCGATCGAGCTCCGGCCGGAACCGTCCACGCCTGTTACTTCGCAGACCGATCCGAGAGGCAAGCCGCCAATCAGGAGAGCGTCCAGTCGGGCGTTTCCGGTTGGCTGCAATCGCGGTACCTGCTGCACACTCGGAGATAGCGCTCCGGGGATGCGGTGGACCAGCTTCGCTTCGATCTCCCGTCTGAGTACGGCTGCTTGTGCGTTCATGTGGATTCGCCTTATTTTCGCCCTGGGAAGTCCAATGTAGCGCACATGGGGGTGAGGATTCCACCTTGCACTACGTTCGGTGCAGCTTTCTAAACTGCGCGATCAGCAGTGTTCCGGGAATTAGAACGGCTTGGATCCAAGAACGAACGCAGCGAGGCTCGATCGGGTGAGTTACGTCTCTGAGCGGGAATCCATGCGTTCTCAGCGCAATAACAGTAAGATAAAGACAGAGTGACTGCAGTTTCGTCGCTGAATGGATTGAGCAGCGTGGCTGGTAGGGAGCTAGATGCAACCCATTTTCAACATCACGCCGGCAATCGCTCGTGATCTGATTCGCATAGAAGCGGCCAAGCACATCATCAACTCTCTGCCGATAACGCCACGCCTGCTCGCTCATCTGCGCGAGACAGCTAGGCTGTATTCGACGCACTACTCCACCATGATCGAAGGCAATCTGCTTACCCAAGAACAGGTAGCAAAGGTCATCGGCGAGGATAAGCATTTTGCAGGCCGGGAACGCGATGAGCAGGAGGTGAGGGGCTACTATGCCGCCCTTGACGAAGTGGAGCGGCTTGCCCGTGCGAACGGGAAAGTTACGGAACAAACCATCAAGAAGCTCCACGCGCTAGTGATGGGGGGAGGCAAGGTCAAAGGGAGACCAACTCCATACCGGACAGAGCAGAATGTGATCCGGGACAGCCGCACTAATCGGATCGTCTACATGCCTCCGGAAGCGACAGCGGTTCCTACATTGATGGCCGAGATGTTGACTTGGATCAACAAGGAAGACGAGTTGCCAATCCCTTTGCGCGCCGCGATCACGCATTACCAGTACGCAACGATCCATCCGTACTACGACGGGAATGGCCGCACGGCGCGATTGCTGACAACCCTTATCCTGCATCTAGGCGGGTATGGGCTGCGGGGCGTCTACGCGCTGGAAGAGTACTATGCGCGTGACCTGAAATCTTACTACGGAGCCCTTTCAGTAGGACCGTCGCACAATTACCATCTGGGACGAGCCGAAGCGGACATCACGGGATGGATGGCCTACTTCATCGAAGGCATGGCGACTTCCTTCGAAAAGGTCCAGGCACAAGCGAGGCGTGAAGCCGAGACAGGAGCTACTGATCATTCACAGGTCCTCAGGAAGCTGGACGCGAAGCAGAGGAGAGCGCTCACATTATTTGAGACGGCGCGTGACGTGGCGGCGAAAGACATCGCCGCTCTCTTTGGCTTCCAGCAGAGGAATGCGGCCGCGCTATGCCAGCGATGGGTAGAGGAGGGCTTCCTCGTTGTTGCCAATCCAGCAAAGAAAACCCGGCTCTACCGGCTGCCGGATGCCCTTGAAGCCGCGGTCGTAGTGAAAGCACCATAGCAACTTACGTCGTATGCGCCTCCATTGCAGCTCCTTAGCCTGTATGGGTTTTAAGAAGGGCCTGCGCCCAACGTATGCGCCCTTCGCAGCTTCCTAAATCGATACGCTCCCGCTGCCGCTCACTATTAGGTCCCGCTTAAACTGCGCAAATGCTCCCATGACACTCAGTAGCAGGTGCGATATATCGGGAGTCCTCTCCGACAGAGGTCAGGCTTTCCTTCTCGAAGCAGACATGGATTGTCAGCGTTGTGAAGCGGAGGACCGCCTCCCGCAGATTGTCCAGGTTGCGGGTCATACGATCCATCGAAATGAAAAATCATCATAATTGCTCTCGTGAACATAGCTGCTGAGTTGTTCAAGCTGAGGTGCAGTGGAGATCCTTGCCCGAGACCTTGTCTAGAACCGCTTATCGAGCGTGATACCCTCACGCTCGGTAGCTCCTTCCGGGTAGCGAGCTGACCCGCAGATAGCCGACGAGTTGAACGTCCTTACGCTTTCCCGTCGACACAAGAAGCAAATGACCTCCTACGGGAATTCGGAGTGCAAGTCGTAGTAGCGGAAAGGTTCGAAGATACAGCGCGGCGTTAGAACATGCCCCAAAGCACTGAGAACCTCGCCTACGGATGCAGCCGGCTCGTTGATCAGACTGACCTTGAAGTAAGGAATGCCCTGAGATGTCTTATCTTGGCGAAGTTCTATCGCAAGACCAGCAATTCCGAGACGTGCAACTTCCTTTGCGAACTGTGACCGCAAGGCATTTGTGACAAGCTTCTCAGCCAATTCTGTGCTTTTCGACGTGATTTTGTTCGTTGCTGTGTCGCGGGTCGCCTGTTGCAGTTTGGCGATCTCTTCGCGTCGAAGTAGCTCCGCGAGTACGTCCTTTTTGATGGTGTTGAACCACTCACGGTCCGTCAGCTCATCTCGCTCCAGCCGGAGCTGGTTGCGCTCTACCGAGGCATTGTCAGCAAGTAAAGCCGCTGCTCTAGCTTCTAAATCAAGACATGCACTGTTCAGTTGCAGAAGTGGAATCGGTGTCCCTGCGGGGAGCACGAAAGGTTCTTTAGTGTGTCCCTCCCGAAGAGCCGCAAGCCGCCTGCTTTCGCCAGCTATGTACGTCCGAACAACAACACCGAGTTCAACATTCGAGAGGTCGTTTTCGAGAAGTGAGACGATGCTTTGCTGGTCTTGTTCATTGATGACAGCAGCATCTAAACCAAGAAGAGTTCCGTCATAAAGCTCTCTCGCGTCGGCTTCGCGACGCTTACTCTCATCCTGAACGAAGGCCTCAAACCGTGTCATGCGCTCGGAGCCAGCCTCTCCGAGCTGCTGTAAACAAAGGACGCACCGAGCCTCTGGGCCTGTGACGGGGAATGCCTGTTCTGCATATGCCTCTGCCTCTGAAAAGTGTCGTGCTGCTTCCCAGAGCAACCGCCAAGTGTCGGAACCGACATTCGGGAGTGGTTCGGCTGCGAAAAGGCTGCTGGAAGCTAATAGTGCCGCTGCTTGCGTGTCGCGCCGGCGAGCAAAAACACGTCTCAGTTCATCGACTCGTTTCTCGCTTGTGGCGTCAGAGAGTTCCTTCAGCTTTGTGATGGCACCGCTGAGTTTCGTTTTCAACGCAGTAAGCTGTCGGGAGATGCGGGCTGGATCACCGGCCAGTTCCGTTGAAAGTGTTCCGAGCCGCTCCTTTTCTGCAGGCGTCAGTTGTGCGATACCCTCAACCTGCTCTCTCTTCGCCTTTCCCAGAGAAGCCATGAGCTTGCCGACCGTAGTGGTCGATTGGCACGAGGGCTTGCTGATGACCGCTGGAGTTTGCTTCTCCAATGCTTTGATTTGATCGGAGAGTTTTTGCTTCACGCTTTGACAACTGTCCGCTAGTGCGGCGAGCACCTTGAGCGGGAGCGGCGTGTAAGCAACATCGTTCGATTGTTCTACTTGGATACTGGCGCTTCGGCTGTCGAACACGCTTATCGCAGACAGGCGAGGATCGCTGGTTCCGTTGAGCGTCCAGGTCGCCGTATTGTTATTGTCCGAAACGGAGAAGTCGATGAGGGCGCTTGAGGGGCCAGGATTCTTCTTGTAGACGTTCGCAAGCAACTCATCTCGCCTCGAAAGACGTGCTCGACATGCCCTCTTCAGGATCCGGGCATACCCGGACTTCCCCGAGCCATTGTCCCCATAGGCGATAGTGATTCCTGTCTGACAAAACGACAGCGTTTCCCCTCCGGCAAGCGCATTAACATTTTGCGTGTCATGGATGCTGCGGAGAGCAACTAGCGTGGAGCCCGCACCACTATCTCGAACGTGATCTTGTGTGAGCGGTTGAAACGGAGCGGAAGGCAGTTGGCAAATAGACGTAAGCGCCTCAATGTCTTCAGCAACGAGGGCTTCGTTAAGACACAACCGGCGTAGGGCGTCCCTCTGCCATGCCGGAAGGTCTTTTGACCAATCAACTATGTTGTTCATGGCCAACACTTCGCTACTCGCCGCCAATGGATGGCCAGTTTTCTGCTTGCTCATCAGATCCTCTCCACTGGTTTGTACCTTTAATAGCGTGTGCAAGATGACAGCACAGTTTATATTGCGTGAGCGATGGACAAAGTATATCGTGGGTTGGTGGTCACATCTCAGTCAATTCGAGAGCCCGTTCTGCGGGAATTGATCGAAGCGGCGGAAGGTGTATCAGCAACAATTTCAGGCCGCGAGCGTGGTTTCGCTCTTGTCGTACATATCGGCTCCTCTGACAAGCTCCTCGCGACCTCCCGCGGTCCCATAAGACTCTTTGCATCGCTTGATACAGCAAGCGCCTTTGTTCGGGATCTAGGCTTGACCCGGTTTGAAGTAGATATGTCCGGCCACCAGCCAGGACGTTTGAGGAGCGCTCGACCCGATCGGGCAGAAGCTATGCGTCTGTCGAGAACCAAAATGCAACAACAAGACTTGGAGCTTCACCGATGACGGAAGAGGTTCAATTACCCGTGTCTGAGGATTTCCGTTCGTCCCAGCCGAGCGGGGGTACCCCGCAACGCCGCAAAAGCAAGTTGTGCGGACGCCTTCTCTCCGGCGAACGAGGTGGGACATTTGCTGCGGCCCTACAACTTTCGACCCGTTCCCAAGCTCTAGCAATGTAGATAGGCTGGCACGATGCGAAGCGAGTTTTACGTTCTACTCGGTCTCTTGCTGGTCGCCATTCCTGGAACGGCGGCTCGCGGCGGGTACCGAAGTCTGGGTCAAGCCCCGAGGGATCTCATGCACCTTAAGAGCTGCGCAATCGATGAACGCCGGCTGCATTTCGGAGAATGGCCCGAACATCGAGGCATGGCCACTCTTAGGCAGAGACCGCGCAGATCCGATGGTGTGCTGTTCTCACGTCCATGGCTTGCCGGGCTATCGCCGTTACAGGCCAGCCAAGCCTGTGCGCAGACGATTCTGGCATAGTGAAAGATGAGGCCGAACGATGCTGCGCATCCTTCACACTGCCGACTGGCATTTGGGCCAGACTATCCGAGGCTACAGCCGCGCGTACGAGCAACAGTGCGCTCTCGACTCGCTTTTACAAGTCGTAATTGAGCGGGATATCGACACGCTCATCATTGCAGGAGACGTGTTCGACAGCCAGCATCCGTCGGGCGAAGCCCAGCACATGTTCTATCGCATGCTTGCGAGTCTCCACGCCGAAAAGCCGGGGCTGAACACGGTCGTAGTCGCAGGCAATCACGATGCGGCTGGCCGGCTTGAAGCACCTCATCCACTGCTCGCGGCATTCAAGGTCCACGTTGTCGGTAATGTCCGCCGCACACTGGATCGACTCGACTGCGATCGTCACCTGATCACGCTCTACGACACGCGCCGTGAGGCATATTTGCACGTGATTGCCGTTTCATATCCCACGGCGGCTTGCCTGCCCGCGCTCTCGCGGCTGGAACTTGAGCCTGACGAAACGAATGTGGTGCGCGCCGTGCGCGAGCTCTACCAAGAGCTTGCCGAGACGCTTGCTCCCCGCCTTGCAGGCCTGCCGTTTCTGACAACCGGCCATCTTCATGTACGCGGGGGAGCGGAGTCTGAAGGTGCTGAACGCCGTATTTTGGTGGGCGGACAGCATGCCGTTCCGCATGACGTCTTTCCTGCGGACTCGGCGTACGTCGCGCTTGGTCACCTACACAAGGAACAGCCGGTTGGTGCGAAGACGATTCGGTATAGCGGATCGCTGATCCCGCTATCAGCAACCGAGCAGCCTTACAAACACGGCGTAACGCTGATCACCATTGACGATGGTCTGGCGGCTACGGAGCACATTGAAATCTCACGGCCTGTTCCCTTTCTGCGGCTTCCCGCTGCCGGCGCAGAGATCCGTTTGAGCGAGCTTGCCGATCACCTTCGTGCGCTTGCAATACCCGCGGACCTGCCGCTTCATCTGCGACCCTTTGTGCAGGTACGGCTATCGCGGGTGGGGCTGGGCGCTGGCTTTCGTGAGCAGGTGGAGCAAATCGCAGCGGGGTATGCTGTGCGCATGGTAGAGGCCCGTCCGGAGCCGCTGCCCGGGCTTGTCGCGCACCTGACCAGTACAGCAACGCCGCAGCCGTCGCTCAGCCAGCGTGAGCCTGAAGAGATGTTTCGGCTTGCATTTCAACGAGCTATTGGCACCCCCGCCACCAGTGCACATCTGGAGATTTTTCATCGCGCCTACAGCGAGGCTCAGGAGTAGATGCGAATCCTTGCCATTCGCGGAGAAAATCTGGCCTCTCTCGGCCAGCCGTTTACGTTGGATTTCGAGGCTGAACCGCTGGCCGGCACCGGGCTGTTTGCCATTACGGGCGAGACAGGTTCGGGCAAGTCGACTATCCTCGACGCGCTGTGCCTGGCGCTCTATGGCCGCTACCCGCGTTTTGCGGAGCAGCAAGCGGACTCCTCGCCTGACCCCGGTGGTAGGGTGCGCATTCTAGATGGGAGCACGATTCTGCGACGCGGGGCCGGCCGAGGCTATGCAGAAGCGGACTTCCTGGGCCAGGACGGACAGCGCTACCGTGCCCGCTGGGAGGCGCGTCGGTCTCACAATAAGGCTCACGGCGCGATCCAGGACGCTAAGCGGTCACTGTATTCCATCCACCCGGAGAGCCTAGTCGCGGTTGCCACGACCAAGACAGATGTACAGGACGCCGTCCACGCAAAAGCTGGGTTAACCTTCGAACAGTTCTGCCGCACTGTGCTGCTGGCACAGGGCGAGTTCGACAGCTTCCTACTTGCGCCCGAGCGGGAGCGGGGTGACCTACTCGAAAAAATTACCGGGACCGAGATCTATGGGCGCATCTCCCGGCGAGTGCGCGAAGGGACAAGGACGCTGGAAGCTGAGCTTATAGCGCTGGAGCAGCAGCTTACAATCATGGGTCTGCTCGCATCGGCGGAGCGGGAGACTTTGGCTGCGGAGCTAGCCGGTCTCCGCTCAGAGCTCGCGGCTAGGGCAGCAGAGGCAGCTGATTTACAGCAATTGCTTGGACGTATGGATGCTTTGTCAGCTGCGCGCGAACGTCTGGTGGCCGCAGAGCGAGTGCTGTGGACAAAGCAGGGGGAACAAGCCGAGGCTGATCCCCTTCGTGAGCAGGCCGCGGAGCTGGCCCTGGTGGAGACGTTGCGCGCGCTGTGGTTGCATGCTGCGCAGACCGCGTTAGCGTTGCCGGGCGCACTGACAAGCAACTCGTCTTCGCGGGCGACACACGATGAACTGACGGCAAAGGCGATTCTTGTTGCCGATGGGTTGCGTGGCTCGCAGGCGCGGTATGACGAGGCCGAACGCACCTTCAAGGATTTTGGGCCGCTTTGGGATGAAGCTGCGCAGCTGGATGCCGAGGTTGCGTTTGCCGGTAAAGAACTCGACACCGCCGCCAGCAAGGTAAACCGGACAAAGCTCACAGCCCAAAACCTTGCGCGTGAGCTTGCCGGGCTTGAGCAGGAGAGCAAGCGGCTGGATGCGGAGCTCACCGAAGCCAACGCCGAGCTTGCAGCACGCGCGCGTCAAGGTGTTCTGGCTGACCGATTGGAAGAGGTTGAGGACTTGCTGAGGCGGCACGCAGCGTTGTTGGCCTCTGCCGGTTCAGCAGGGCAGAATGCGGCCAAGGCGAGAAAGAAAGCTGACGAACTCGACGTTGCACTTGCGGATTTAAGGACGGAACTGGCAGGCAACAGCTTGCTGCTTGAGAAGCAAACGGCGAACGCAGGGGCGCTTCGTGAACAGCTCGCCGGCTTCAACCAGCCCGCGCTTGAGCAAAAGGTGGAGTTGGAAGACGCACTTGGGCATGAGCTCAGCCACGCGCTGCGCGCAGCGGTGCAGCAAGCAGCTGACGTCGCCAAGCTCGGGGAGGCGATCGGCCAAGTGACCCGAGCGGAGAGCGCGGCTGCGGATGCCGCCGTGAGGGAAGCTGATGCGAAGGCGCAGGCCAGCCAGCGCCAGGACCGGCTTGCGGAGCTTTCGCCGCTTTCGCAGCTAGCTGAAGACAGCCTGGATCAGAGGACCGTAGCGCTGCGGAGCCGCATGGTCGTCGGTGCTGCGTGTCCGGTGTGTGGCTCGAAGGAGCATCCGTACCTCGAGCCGGAAGCGGCGGACGCTTTGACCGCGCTCGCAGGCGAACTTCGCCAGCGGCGTGAGCTGTTAGATAGGGAGCTTACGGCCTTCTATGGGGAGGCGCGCAGGGCAGCTACCGAAGTTGCCGCTGCCAATGCTCAAGCTGCGCTGGCCGGTAAACAGAAGATCGAGCTCGTTCAGGAAATTGCGCGTTTGGAAGAAGATTACAGTGAAAGGCTGGCAGGCCTTCGGGAGCTGACGCAGCAACTCGCGCTTCCAAAACCGCCTGAGTTGCTTAATGCAGATGCCGGCGAAAGACTAGAGATGCTGGATAGCGCGTGCCGAGAGTTGCGTGTGATGTCAAAGGGTCGCCTGCGGCAGGTACGCTCGCTGCGGACCCGTCTAGATGGTGCGGTGGTCGAGTGCGATCAGACACATGAGATGCTCACGAAAGGGCATGAGCGCCTAGGGAGTAATGCGGAAGCTGCGGGGACGGTTCGAATAGCTGCGTTGAACGCTGCAGGCGAGTCTGGTCGCCTGCAGCAGCAGGTCCATCATTTGGAAGAGCAACTGACACCGCTGCTTGCTCTGGCTGAGGTTTCGCTGGACCGCCTACGGAGCAACAACGCGGGCGCCGTCCGCAAGCTTCGAGAGGCAGCCAACGCAGTGATTGCAGCTCGGCAGCGGCAGGCGGAGCTCAGCACCCGCGCACATGAACTTGCCCCAGTCTGCGAGAGTAAGGCCGAGCTTCATGCGGAAGCGTTGCGGCAACATGCCGAAGCATTCAGCTTAGAGGCAACACGGAGCCAGACGCTTAACGATCTGCGACAAGCGCGATTGCCCCTGCTGGGCGGCGAGCCAACGGGCGAACACCGTACACGCATCAACGACACACGTGTTGCAGCGCAGGAGATGCTGACCGCCGCGCATAACGCCGATAGCACTGCGAAGCAGCAGGAAATACACGCGCGAGCCGTAGCGGATCAGGCCATAGAACATCTGAGAAAGGCACAGGCTGAGCAGGATGGCGCTGTTGCCGTATACGAATCAGCCTGTGAGACGATCGGCAAGACGTCCGAGCGAGCGAATACGCTGCTCGCCCAGTCGAAGTCGATCGCCGCTACGCTGCGCACTCGGCTAGAGGCGCTTGACCTTGCTGTGGAATCTGCGCAGACTGCACTCACTGCCCGGCAGCACGACGTTGCCGTGCTCGCCACCGAGCTGCCCGTGCCAGACGACCGTGCGTCGCTCGTGACTGAACTCCAAGTACTGCGGGACACTGAAGCCGCGCTGAATCAGAGACTCGGCCAGAGAAGGGCTGCCCTAGAACGCGACACACTTCTGCGCCGGAACGCGGCCGAACTTGAGCGTCATGTGCACACGAAACAGGAGCAACTGACAACCTGGCAGGAGGTTGATAGCGCCATCGGCTCACCCAATGGCGATCGCTTCCGTCTCTTCGCACAGAGCCTCACGCTCGAGCAGTTGATTTTGCTCGCAAACGAGCATCTTGACTCTTTCAGTAAGCGCTATCACTTGGCACGCAGCCCTGCCGCCGACCTTGCTCTTCATGTCATGGACCGCGATATGGGTGAGGAGGAGCGGCCGACACGCAGTCTTTCTGGTGGCGAGCGCTTCCTGGTTTCGCTTTCGTTGGCACTTGCCCTGTCGGGTCTCGAGGGCCGTGACTTTTTAGTCGACACGCTGTTCATTGACGAGGGCTTCGGCTCACTGGATGCAGAGACGCTCGATATAGCGACAACCGCTCTTGAGAGTTTGCACAGTCGCGGACGCAAGGTGGGAGTCATAACCCATGTAGCGGGGATGATTGAAAACATACCGGTGCAAGTAAGGGTCGAGAAATTAGGTGGCGGTAGTTCCGTCGTCCGACTCACGGATTTACCTATTTACGCATAGAGGGGCATCCGTCGCGGGAGAGACTGTTTCGTTTCTATTTTCGTGGTGACTTCGTCTGAGAAGTAAAAGTCGCCGAGAAGCAGCTATAGCACATCGCTAAACCTTAGACTTTAACCCGAATCCTTATGGCGATTCTAATAATTTTCGTACTGCTGCTGCCGTTGGGACTGACACTCGCCTATCGGCTGTCAGCTTCGGTCTCTGCGCGTAAGCGGGCATTGGCCGCTGTAGAGCCGCTGCGGAGCCTTCGCGCAGATCTCACAATGCAGTACGACGGAGTCAAGGACTCTGTAACACAGGCGGCAACTCGCTTGGGGCAGGATGTCCGGTCCGAACGACTCCGAGCAATTTCGGTAGACGCAATCAAGCATCAGGCTTCAGGCCTTCGCCTGCAGGCACTCAAGGATGCTGGGTTGAACACGGTTCTCGATCTGCAGGGGTGGAGCGCCCAGCGACTCTCCGAACTTCGCGGTGTGGGACCTAAATCGGCAGGTACCATCGCCGCCGTTGCACAGACACTTGCTCACTCATCCAACGACCTTCCCGTACGCTGTCCTTCACCTCCATTTGCTGGTGTGACGGAACGGAATCTGATGTGTGCTATCTATGTCGACCTTTCCCTCGAAGCCAGACATTCTGCAGATAGGAACGAATTTACATCGGTGTTGGACAGGGCAGAAGCACGGATTGCCAAGATCACCGCAGGCACGGCGTTCTCCAGGTGGTTGATGGGGCTATTTGGCTCGGAACAAGCAACCCAGGCACGCCAGGATGCTGCAGCGCTCGTCCGCGACCTCCAGGATGACCCTCACACCGTGGCATTGCAGCGATCGCTTGGGGAGTCGCTCGCTGACCTGCGAGCCCTCCGCCTCCGCGAGATTCCTCAAGAAAAGCTCATGGCCGCCTACGAGGAGGATGCTCCACTCTATGAGTGGATGATGGCGAAGGCAATGGGGACTTCAGAAAGTGCAGACCGGCCAATTGCTCGTCAGAGACACGAGCCAGCGACGGTGACCACGCACGTTTCATCGCTAACATCGGAGCCGACGACGGACGTGGCTATTAACGATTCGGCATCCACTTCACTGCGGAGAATGGACTCGCAGACAATCGATCAGGCTGGCAAGGCGCTCGCCTCTAAATCTGAGCTCTCCGAGGCTGTGCACGTAGAGTTCGGGCGGCTCGTCCCTGGTCCACCTCCGCTCCCGCAGTCATCTCCAGCTTCGCACCGGGCGGAGCCACCAAGCTACGCAAGAACGGCTGCAGAGGCGATTCAGCAACTTGATCGCGTCATAGCGGCAAGAAAGGCAGGAAGAGCTCTCGAAGGGACCGCCGCCCTGATACCGTCAGCACCAATGGAAGAACTGGTGATCTTCAAGATCGGTCAGCCAGCGGACACAGGCGACGTTAAAATTCCTGTTCCTGCAAACCCTATACCCGCTTCCAGGAAGAAACTTCGATGGGTGTTACCCGGCGAAACGGTCGTGATTCAAGGTATGGTCATCTCCGGAAGCTACTTCTTCTGTGGATCCCCCAAGCGGAACTCGGAACCGTTCGTTTTGGACCCATCGCTTCCTGTCGCTCGCGAACGGCAGGAAGCCGGAGAGGAAAGCGCCTCCTCCCATCGGTACGGATCTTTTACCCCACACATGCGTTTGCGCTACTTGGAGTGGTTGGCGGCAGGGACCAGAGATCGCGATGTGCCGTCAGGCTTCGGGAAGTTGTACTTTCAAGGCCTGGAGCGTCGTCTTCTTCAGCACCTTAGAAGGCCTGGGGCGCTTTCAGATGAGGAAAGCGATCCTCTGCTCCGGGAGGTGCAGAGAATCGAAGGACTATTCCGCCTCACCCCGAATTCGGTCAGCTATCAAAGTAACGCACTCTTGCAGTTGTTCGCTGCGCGTGCCTTCATTGGTGCTCCTATGCCAGCACTTCCCGCCTTGGGTGGGAGAAGGGATGAACTGCCGTTCGAACTCCGGCTCGGGCTGGGATGCTTCATGAAAGAGGACCGACCCATCCCGGCAGAATGGGCCCTCTGCTGGGCTCACGCGGAACCGACGATTTACCTGCGCACTGCGCCTTTGCGCTGCCCCACCGAATTCGAAG
Source organism: Edaphobacter sp. (assembly GCA_965277545.1). Taxonomy (GTDB): domain Bacteria; phylum Acidobacteriota; class Terriglobia; order Terriglobales; family Acidobacteriaceae; genus Edaphobacter. Next base: position 793,384 of record OZ255826.1, on the reverse strand, counting down.
CCGCCTTCCGTCATCTCTATGCAGAAAAGTACGGCTCAGGGCTCGTCCTGAAGTCAAATAAGACGATGCTCAGCACCGAGTATCAACCCATGTGGTCTGGCGGTGACGACTCCAAGATTCAGCTTACGTTTACCGATGTGCCCGACGTGAAAGCCTTGACCGCACCGCAAAGCGCATTAGGCCTGCTCGTCTCGGAAGCGACGGAGATGATCGACATTTATAGTAGGGTGCTTGGGCCTAATGTTGCGGGAGTTGGAAGTCTGGAGTCTCTGCTACGCCTTCCATCTGTCATATGGTCGAGCGAGGCTCTGGCGAAACTTCAGCAACTTCATTCTACGTTTGTCGAGCCTATGTTGCCGACCACCTGCCAAACGATCTTTACTGCGTTCGGGGCTACTGGGGACATTGGTTCTACCCGCGTGATGGACTTCGCGAGGTACTTACAGAAAATTGGGGTAGGATTCGAGCCAGACGTGCTTGCGGGAGCGCGAAAGCCAAAGCCTACCGATTGTGTAGTCCTCTTTCCGTTACCGGAGGCGGCGGAGGAAGCGGCATCTGGGTCGGTGAAGGCTGCAACTTTGGCCGTGACTCTGGCCGCTATCCTTGCGATCGCCGATGGGCACGCGAGTGAAAAGGAGGCGGCCGCCGTTGATGAGCTGATTCGACAGTGGGCAGGCTTGCGACCAAATTCGCGGGCCAGGCTTCGTGCCGTTTATCGGCTCACGCTTCAGCATCCTCCGGCTCTCCCGAGTCTGAAGGGGCGTCTTGAGGCTTTAACTCTTGATGATCGCAAGCAGGTCACGTTCGCTCTGACAATGATCGCAACTTCTGACGGCGTTGTCTCGCCAGAGGAGGTCAAGCTGCTTGAGTGGGTTTACCGGACATTAGCTCTGGAGGAGCAGACGCTTTATTCCACCCTTCATAGCGGTTCGGAGTCCGGCCGCTCTTACATTTCTGAGGGGCATTCGTCTGCGACGGACCATCCCTCTGAACAGCTCCTTGACTCGTCGCGATTGAGTCGCCTCCGCCAGCAGTCAAGTGAGGTGAGCCAGTTGCTTGCGGGAGTCTTCGCCGAAGAAGACGATACAGTTACGTCGATTTCAACCTCACAGTCCGCCACGGTTCACGCAGCAACCCAACGGCCGGTCAGCGATTCGGGGCTCCTAGTATTTCCGGACCTCACGGCGACGGATCAACAGTTCGTCGCTTTGCTCATGAGCAAAGCTACTTGGTCTCGGGAAGAGCTCTTACGGTCGGCTGCGGCGATGCAGATTATGCTGGATGGAACTTTGGAACGCATCAACGATGCCGCTTTTGATCGACTCGGAGAGTTCCTGGTCGAGGGAGATGATCCTATCTACGTTCAGCAAACACTATTGGAGGCCGCCGAGTAATGCCCACCATCCGCCCCCGCGAACGAGATGCACTTCTCCAAGCTCTTCGAGCCGGAGTCGTCCCACGCCTCGGCCAATACCTTATTCAGGTCGGGAGGGTCGAGGAGTTGAAAGCCCTCATGGCCGATATTGATCGCGTCGCAGACGGCGGATCCGCCTTTCGCTTAGTGATCGGGGAATATGGTGCGGGCAAGACATTCTTTTTGAACCTCGTGCGCTCTATTGCGCTTGAGAAGAAGCTTGTTACGATGCACGCTGACCTCAATCCGGACCGGCGCCTTCAGGCCTCCGGCGGCCAGGCACGTTCGCTATTCGCCGAACTGACCCGCAATACGGCGACCCGCACGCGGCCCGAAGGGGGCGGCCTGGCCGGAATCTTGGAAAAGTTCATCGCTCAGGCCCAGGAAGAGGCGGGGCTGCTCAGCCTTTCCACGGAACAGGTCGTGCGTAGGCAGACTACCCAACTTGCAGAGATGGTGAACGGCTACGATTTCGCCGATGTCGTCATTGCCTACTGGAGAGGATTCGATACCGGCAACGAGCAGTTGAAGAGCGATGCCATTCGCTGGATGCGTGGTGAATTTTCCACGCGCACGGACGCACGCGCGGCTCTCAACGTCCGGACGATCGTCGATGATGCCTCCGTATATGATCAGCTCAAGCTCCTCGCCAAGTTCGTTCGCCTTGCCGGCTACAAAGGCCTGCTCATCTGCTTAGACGAGTTGGTGAACCTTTATAAGCTCACGAACACACAAGCCAGGAATTCCAATTACGAACAGATTCTGCGGATCTTGAACGATTCGCTGCAAGGCTCTGCCGAAGGTGTCGGCTTCATTCTGGGCGGTACGCCGGAGTTCCTCCTCGACACGCGCCGCGGACTTTACAGCTATCCCGCGTTGCAGTCGCGACTGGCACAGAACACCTTCGCAAACTCGGGCTTGACAGACCTTTCCGGCCCGGTGATCCGGCTTACTGCTCTCACCCCGGAGGACTTCTACCTTCTCCTCGAGAAACTCCGCGACGTTTATGCCTTTGGCAAAGCCGAGCGGTATCTTCTACCCGACAACGGCATCGCGGCTTTCATGCAACACTGCGGCAAACGGCTTGGCGAAAACTACTTCCGCACACCTCGCACAACGATCACGTCTTTCATCGATCTGCTGGCGATCCTTGATGCTCACCCGGAGGTCCAGTGGACAAGCTTGATCGAGGGGCACAACGTCGAGCCTGACCGGGACGGTGACCTTGAAAAGTTGAGCGAAGACGATGACGAACTTGCCACCTTCAAACTTTGATGAGGACTCGTTCTTTCTGCTTGATCCTCGGATTCAGCGTTGGATCTATGCGCAGGGCTGGACCTCTTTGCACTCCATTCAGCAGCGGGCCATTGCTCCATTGCTCACCGGCCAGAGCGACGTTATCCTCGCTGCCGCGACCTCCGCAGGGAAAACAGAAGCGGCTTTCCTTCCACTCCTCACCGGCCTTCTCCAGAGTGGAAGGCAAGACGGATCAGAGACCGGCTTCATCCTGTCCATCAGCCCTCTAAAGGCTCTGATCAACGATCAAACACAGCGGCTGCGTACTCTCTGCGAATCTCTCGACCTTCCTGTGCTCGGTTGGCATGGCGACGTATCGGCTGGAAAGAAAGTGCGTTTCCTCAAAGCACTTCGAGGCGTTCTTATTATCACGCCTGAATCTTTGGAAGCCTTGTTCGTAAACAAGGGGACCACGATACCCGCGCTCGCCACGGCGATCCGCTCCATCGTGGTGGACGAACTGCACTCCTTTATCGGCACTGAGCGTGGCAAGCAGGTGCAGTCATTGATGACCCGGCTCGATCTGACCGCTGGCACCCGCATCCCGCGCGTGGGTCTCTCCGCCACTCTAGGCGACACCGCGCTCGCGGCCGACTTTCTGCGTCCCGGCCAAAAGCATCAGGTGATCACCATCGACACCGGCTCTGAAGGCTACGAACTCAGACTGATCGTGCGTGGCTACCTGGACAGTTGGGAGAAGCCTGGATCTCAAGCAACCGTCGCTAAAGACTCGGTCGACCCTCCGTCAGGCACCTCGGGCGACCCGAAGGAAGTCAACGAGAGTCGGGGCTCTGCAAAGCACGCCATTGCCGAGTACCTGTATCAGCATCTCCGTGGATCGAATAATCTTGTCTTCCCGAACAGCCGCGGAAAGGTCGAGGAGTACGCCGACCTGCTCCGCTGTCGTTCCGAGCGGGAGAATGTTGCAAACGAGTTCTGGACGCACCACGGCAGTCTTTCCCGGGAGATCCGCGAAGAAGCCGAAGCAGCTCTCAAGCAAGGCTCCACGGCAGCCACGGCCATCTGTACCACCACGCTCGAGCTTGGGATCGATATCGGTAACATCCGCAGCGTCGTCCAGATCGGTCCACCGCCGTCGGTTGCCAGCTTGCGCCAGCGCCTTGGCCGTTCCGGTCGTAGGGCAAGTGAGCCCGCCATTCTGCGTTGTCTCTGCCACGAAGACAAGCTCACCCCGAAGTCATCACTGTCGGATCGCCTGCGGGAAGGACTCGTTCAGACGATCGCCATGGTCCGCCTGCTCACGCACTCTTGGGTCGAGCCCCCGAGGAGAGAAGCAGTTCATGCTTCGACCTTTATTCAGCAGCTTCTCTCGGTGATCGCGCAGCGCGGAGGTGCCACCGCAAAAGAGCTCTGGGCGACTCTCGTAAGCAGCGGCACGTTCAATCAGATTGACAAGGCCGAGTTCATGGATCTTTTACGGGCTCTCGCCGCAAGAGAGATCCTTCAGCAGGATAGCTCCGGCATCCTGCTGCCCGGCCCTACCGGGGAGCAGCTAATCAACAGCTACGACTTCTACAGCGCCTTCAACTCCGGAGAAGAGTTCCGGCTCATTGCTGAAGGCCGTACTCTCGGATCCATACCGATTGCTCGACCTCTTACTGTCGGCCAAAGGATCATCTTTGCCGGACGGCGCTGGCGCGTCCAGCAAATCGAAACTCAGGAGCGCTTGATCGTGGTGTCGTCCGACCCAGGTGGCGCGCCGCCGAGTTTCGACGGAGCTGGTGGGCGCGTACACGACCGCGTTCGTGAGGAGATGAAAAACGTCCTATCCGAAAGCACACCCGTCCACTTTCTGGACCGATCTGCCACCGCCATGCTGGAAGAGGCCCGTACTACCTTTCGGTTAGCCCAGCTCGACAGAACCAGCATCGTTCCCGATGGTGCCGGAGTACTCCTGCTCACCTGGGAGGGCGACTGGGCCAACGACGCTCTTGCGCTGCTGCTTTCTGCCCATGGTCATGAGACAACCAACGAAGGCCTCTTTCTTCGCGTTTCAAACGCGATTGCGCCTCAAATCGTCCGGACCTTAGAGGAGTTCGCACAGCATCCGGCACCAACGGTCCAGGCTCTGAGGATCCAGCCGAAGAACGCGATCATAGAAAAGTGGGACTCGCTATTGCCGGAACCCCTTCTTCTCCGCTCCTTCGCGTCCTCTGAACTGGACATAGAGTCCATACCAGGGGTTGTGCGCCGCCTTCTGCAGTTCACACATCACGAACGCGCTATAGGTGAACTCCGAGAAGGTACGTAGTCCAGTGTTGCCGGTAGGTATCCAAAGCAGCAGCTTCACTGGGACCCGTCACCGGGAACGTCCACAACAAGCACAAACCATCGGCGAAGTTGCGGGCTAGGCCCGGCCTCAATGTGTAGTAGCTCCACTTGCATTGATCCCAAACGCTTAGCTTGATCGACGGAGGCCCTGAAATGGCCAGCGTCTACCCACTGAGGAACGCTGGCAATGCAGGGAGTCGAAGTTGGTAATCGCACCGACTAGCGCGTCGGATCCAAGGTCCCGTTTACGTGTGAATCGACAGCGTTGGTAAACATTCGGGCTGACCCCACACGGATCAACCCGATGGCCCGGTGTTGTAAATTTGGCAGCATTTTGGCAGCAACCAGCGCCGATTGTGCCGGTTTTGCCAACTCTGCCGACTTGTAAGTACCATAACGTCAGCAATTTGGCTTTCGGTATACTCCATGGCATGGAAGAGATCATGGTGGTGAGCCGATCCTGCATTCGTAGCTATCGGTTTGTTGCCGCGCATGTGTCTTGAATCGGACTTTTCAGAGAGTACAGGCCTGCTAAGCGCCACACCCTTCGTTGCTGATTAGCGTCTGCACTTGGCGTTTAATGTCATCTCGAATGAGACGCACCTGTTCCATAGGCAAGCCTTTCGGGTCGTTCAGGGGCCAGTCGTCCCGGCGCAAGCCGGGAACGTAGGGGCATTTGTCGCCGCAACCCATCGTGATGAGCAGGGCGGCGTCGTTCGCGAGCTCTTGGGTCAACTTCTGAGGTTGAGCCTTGCTGAGGTCGATTCCAACCTCCTGCATGACGGTCAGAACTTCGGGATGGACGCGCAAGCCCGGCTCCGTTCCTGCGGAGATTGCTTCCGCCTTCGTCCGGTCTGCGAGTTGATTGAAGAAAGCGGCCGCCATCTGGGAGCGTCCGGCGTTGTGGACACAGGCGAAAATCACCTTGTGCATTCGGGTTTCCTTTCGATGTTCGGTCGAATTAAGGCTCCATGCCTGGCTCGCCATCTGAACCGGGTCCCATGGGCTGCTCAGGGGAGGGGTATAGCTGAGGTCGAGATCCGAGATCTCATCGACCGTCATGTCGTGGAAAAGCGCCGTCGCAAACACGTCGATGCGCTTGGACACTTCGGCTCCCCACACGCCCATGAGCTGCGCCCCCAGCAAACGGCCTGTTGCAAGGTCTCCGGTGATGCGGGCGCGGAGCGGTGTGGCTCCGGGGTAGTAGGCTTTGTGGTCGTTCATCGTGCTCTCGACGGTGAAGGGCCGAAAGCCCTCGCGTTCGGCCTCGTCCTGCCGTAGCCCTGTCCGGGCGATCACACGATCAAAGAGCTTGACCACCTGCGTTCCGAGAGAACCGGCAAATTCGCGCTGCCCTCCCATGGCGTTCTCACCCGCCGTCCGGCCCTGCTTATGAGCGGTGGTGCCGAGCGGAAGGTAGGTGTACCGGTTCAGCAGACGGTGCCATGTCTCGGCACAGTCGCCCGCGACGTACACGTCGGGCATCCCGCTCTCCATCCTGCGATTGATAAGAAGGGCGCCTTTCTTACCGGTCTGCAGGCCGGCCTCGACGCCGAGAACGGCATCGGGCTTCACGCCTACCGCGATCAACACCAGCTCGCAGTCCTGCTCGAAGCCTTCACTGCCTGAGATGTGGAGATGATCGCCCACCTGGACGATGCGTTGCGCTTCGACGTTGGTAGAAACTGCTACCCCGTGCTGCTGCAGCTCCTGGCCGACGGCCTCGCCAAACTCGGCATCGACGGTCGCAAGGACAGTTTTTGTCCGGCTGGCCACCGTGACCTCGGTCCCTCGGTGCGTGAGCGCGTCCGCCATCTCCAGACCGATATATCCGGCTCCGACGATCACGGCGCGGCGGGGCTTCACCCTGTCCAGGTACTCATGAACGGCAAAGCTGTCCTTCATCGTGTGTAGCAGGAAGACGCCGGGTAGCTGCCATCCCTCGATCCGTGGTTCCGCCGGATTCGCACCCGTGCCGATCAGCAGTTTGTCGTAGGCAAACGTCGTGTTTCCTTTACCTTCGATCTGGACCTCAACGGTCTTCGCGGCAAAGTCGATCCGGGTCGCCCGATGCCTACGGCGAATGGAGATGCCATCGAACTCCGTCCGGTGCGCGAGACTGTGCCAGTCGGGGGTCTCGTCGCTGAGATAGAACGGCAAACCGCAGATGCTGTAGTTTGGAAAGTCGTCTTTGAGCAGCGCGTCGATCTGTGCGTCCGGGCGGAGTTCCCGAGCGCGAAGAGCTGCGCTAATTCCGGCGTCGCTCCCACCGATAATGAGAAATCGCATCGGGGAACCTAACTCTTCCCGATGTCGTCGAGCTTCTTCTGCAGCGCGAAGGTGTCAAGCGTAGCGAACGGCAGACAGAGAAACAGGCTCATGCGACGTTCGAGTGCCTGGAACGCCTGACTGTAGGCTCGTTCAATCTGCTCGGGCGTCCCTTGCACGGCTGCTGGGTCGGGGATGCCCCAATGCGCCGTCATGGGCTGACCCGGCCAGAAGGGGCAGATCTCCTGCGCGGCGTTGTCGCAAACGGTGAACACAAAGCTCAGGTGGGGCGAGTCCGGTTTAGAGAATTCATCCCAAGACTTGCTCCTTGCGCTGGTGACATCCAGACCCACCTTCTCCATCAACTGGATCGCTTCAGGGCGCACCTGTCCGGTGGGATGGCTGCCGGCGCTGTATGCGGTAAAGTTCTCCTGGGCTTTGCGATTCATCAGGGCCTCGGCCATGATCGAACGGGCGGAGTTGCCGGTGCAGAGAAAGAGGACGTTGTAGTGCGGCATGACGGCTCCTTGACTTCGGGTCGGGGTCGATGCGTCGCTGTTATGCGCAGCAGGTCGGGCCGCAGCAGGTTTTAGCGGCTTCGGCTTGCGGCTTGACGGCATAAACCTTCACGCTCGCAGCCGCTGCATTCACGTCGTACTGCGAGAGAAGCTGCGTCAGGTCCTCGTGGAGCGAAGGCTCGGTGCTCAGGCTGGGAGTGCAGCAGGCCTCGACCACTTGGAAGGGATTGCTGGAATCCATTGCCGGGGAGCAGCAGCCGGATTGGTTCTCGACCTTCGCGTAGGCATTCAGGTCCGCGCCGCTATCCATGATCTCGACATGCTGAAAGCCCGCCGCTAGCAGCCCGACCTTGTAGGCTTCGATCTGAATGGCTCCGGCGATGCAGCCGACGTAGGCGGCCATGCTCTGTGCGACGGCCTCGGGCAGCTCGTGCTTAAGGGCGATGTCGCTCACCGCCACTCGCCCGCCTGGCTTGAGGACGCGGGCGATCTCGCGAAAGACGGCAGGTTTATCGGGTGCGAGGTTGAGAACGCAGTTCGAGATGACGCAATCGACCGAAGCGTCCGGGAGCGGAATCCGGTCGATGGTGGACTGATAAAACTCGACGTTGGCGTAACCGCCTGACACAGCGTTCGCGCGGGCACGCTCGATCATGGCTGTAGTCATGTCGATGCCGATGGCGCGGCCCTCCGGCCCAACCTGTTTCGACGCTAGAAACACATCCAGGCCGCCTCCGGACCCTAAATCGACCACGACTTCGCCGGGCCGTAAATGCGCGGTCGCGGTGGGATTGCCGCAGGAGAGACCCATATTCGCTTCGGCTGGGATCGAGGTCAACTCCTCGGCTGTGTAGCCGAAGGCTTCCGCGACGGCCTGCACACCTGCGTGATCGTTAGAAAGATTGCTTTCCGCAACCGCTCCGTATTTCGACTTCACCGACTCCAAAAGCTGCTCTGTCATAACCGCCTCCATGCATCTGCTTAGGCGACTATATGGCTTGCGTTCGCATACGTCAATGCGTATAAGTAAGAAATGGCAAGGCCGTCACCTTTCGATGTGGAGCGTTTCTTTCAGGCCCTGGGCGACAATACCCGGTTGCGCCTCCTGAACCTGATGGGCGATCAGGAGATTTGCGTTTGCTACTTCGTCGAGATTCTCGGCGGGCCTCAGCCGAAGATTTCACGGCACTTGGCTTACCTGCGGAGTGCCGGAATCGTTGTAGCGCGGCGCGAAGGCAAGTGGATGCATTACCGGATCGTCATGCCGCCGCACATCGGCGCGGCGCAAATCCTGAAACAGACGCTCGGCTGGTTAAAGGACGAGAAGGCGATGCAGACCGACCGGACGCGCCTCACCAAAGCCTGCTGCTCCCCGGCGAAATATCCCTTACTCGATGGCGCTCCCCTTCCCACAACGATCCAGGAACTATCCTGCGAGGTCTGCTGATGTCCACCGCTCCTTTTACGCAAGGCCAGATCTGCGCTCCCGTCGCTCGCAAGAAGCTCTCGTTTCTCGACCGCTTCCTGACCCTCTGGATCTTCCTCGCCATGGTGATCGGTGTTGCCATCGGCCACTTCGTTCCGTCCTCGGCCGGGTTCGTCAACCGCTTTCAGACCGGTACGACGAACATTCCCATCGCTATCGGACTCATCATCATGATGTTCCCGCCGCTGGCTAAGGTCCGCTATGAGAAATTGGGCGAGGTCTTCCGCAACAAGCGCGTCCTGGGTCTCTCGCTCGTGCAGAACTGGCTCATCGGCCCGGTCCTCATGTTCCTCCTGGCTATCGTCTTCCTGCGCGGTGAACCGGCCTACATGCGGGGGCTGATCCTGATCGGCATCGCCCGCTGCATCGCGATGGTGCTGGTCTGGAACGAGCTGGCGGAGGGGGACACGGATTACGTTGCCGGTCTGGTCGCCATCAACAGCGTCTTTCAGGTGCTCTTCTACAGCCTGTATGCCTGGGCGTTCCTGACGGTGCTGCCGAAGTGGTTCGGCCTAGAAGGAAGCGTCGTCCAGATCGGCATCGGCCATATTGCCAAGAGCGTCGGCCTCTACCTGGGCGTCCCGTTCGTTGCCGGCTTCGTCACGCGGTTCGTTCTCATCCGGCTCAAGGGTGAAGAGTGGTATCGGACGCACTTCATCCCCCGCATCAGCCCTCTTACCCTGGTCGCCCTGCTTTTCACGATTCTAGTGATGTTCTCTCTCAAGGGCGACTTGATTGTGCGGCTGCCGCTCGATGTGGTGAAGATCGCGGTTCCGCTGGTCATCTACTTCCTCATCATGTTCCTGGTGAGCTTCTGGATGGGCAAGCGGCTGGGTGCTAACTATGCTCAGTCCGCAACCCTCTCCTTCACAGCGGCCGGCAACAACTTCGAGCTCGCTATCGCGGTTGCTGTTGCGGTCTTCGGCCTGAACTCTGGAGAAGCCTTTGTCGGCGTAGTCGGCCCGCTGATTGAAGTCCCAGCCTTGATCGGTCTGGTCAATGTGGCGTTCTGGATGCGAAGGCGATACTTTGGTGGAGGAACGGCAGATTTTCAGGTGCGACCCATCGAAGACGCCTTGTAGCAGACCTGAACAGAGATTAGCTAGTGCATTTTCGGAAACAGAGACAGTGGTGTTCTTATAGTGAACACTCAAGGCTGGCGAACAAGCGCACGACCAATACACGACCATCGTAGGGTCGAAATGGTCACAAATCGTCCTAAATGATCCTAATTGAACGAACCCATAACCCTACTTCTATGAATCACTTGCGTTGATTCCAGGCCATTTAGCTGCATTGCTAGGCAGCCCTGAAAAGGCCGGCGTCGGCGGTTCGATCCCGTCTCTGGCCACCATTTTATTTAGCTATAAATCACAGAGTTACGGGCGGTACAGATGAACTGTACTAAGTTTGTACCGCCATCAGAGTTAACCTCTTTATACGGAGGTTGATTCCGATGCTGCACATCTACACCCGCCACGCCGCCGACTGCGTCCACGCCCACGACACCCAATGGCGGCGCTGCCGCTGCCCCAAATGGCTCCGAGGCGTCCTGCCCAACGGCGAGCCAATCCGCGAGTCCGCTGGAACACGGAGCTGGGAACAGGCCGAGCGAAATGCCCGCAAGAAGGAAGCACTACGCGCCGTTCTGCAAAGCTCGGCAGGAACAGCTTGCAGCTTCCGTAAAGCTGGCTTGGAAGAAGCCAACTCAACCGCTTCAGAATAAGAGAGGTTCATCTTCGAAGAAACATGCAAAACGGCAGGGTTCAGGTGACGTCACGAAACCAGCGTGACGAACTAGTCAGTGCTACAGGCAATTCGTATGTTTGCGTGGGCTTGCAACCACACGAACTTGCTCGTAACCCGATTCTGTCGATCCTTGGCGGCATCATCAATCACTCAATCTAGACACCCGATTGGACCATCAACTCCCTCGCACCAATCGTTCGCGCGCACTTCGACTCATCTTCAGCAAGGCGGTGAACACACGCATGCAAACACGATTCCTCGCATCGACGGTCGCTCCTGCCGCCAACGCTACCCCATGGCTCGAATCGGCTCCGCATAACTTCGATGCTTGCTGCAACCTTCCCATGCACACCGCAGGCGCTCCCCTGAACGGCCACGCTCAGGAGAGCGCCATCCTATTTCGTGGCCAGTCAGCCGCGCCAGCTCACTGAAAGCAGCTTTTAATCCCCATACTCTTACCGCGCTGGCGGCTTACTGCAAATCACCGTATCCGCACTGCTCCGCACCCACAGCATCGGAGTAAGAGAAGTCCTCGCCGCAGAGCACTGCCGATACGACACTAGAGATTTATCACTCGTTGAGAGCCCTTGATTCGAGGCAAATGTGATGTAAGAGAAATGCGTTTTAAACTGGTGATGCGGATTGGGTCTCGGGAGCAACCGACGGGATGAAGGTGAGAGTTAGATTAGGGCTGAGTTGGCGTCTTCAACAGCATGGGATGCAAAGTGTAGGGAAGTTGCTGTGAGAATTCCTAGTGCCATCGTCTCAAAGGTGAACTGCGCATAGCTGAGTACCGCAGTGAGGGCACCCCTGTTCGCGTAATGGATATTGTCCCGGCTTTGTCAGAACTGGTGCAGAGGTCTTCAAAATTTCAAAGCTAATCGACGAATGCACAGACCGAACGACGTGGCGCCTTCCACCTGAGAGTCGATGCTTCCAACGTTCAGCCGATCTCCAAACGCCAAAATGTGCGCGCGGTCATCCCGGTCCTTTGACTACTGGTTCTGAGCACTACGTTCGCTGGGAGTGAAGCTGGCCCCGGGGACGTTCCCTTGAGGTGGATAGGCTGGAAGTGGGTGGGGAGCTTTGAGGATCTGAGGCAGCCTCAACGTCAGCTGCTCGAGTGCAGTTCTCACCGCGACCTCTAGTTCCAGGTCTCTGTGCGTCACAGCTTCGTCGGGTGGCGGCTCGACAGGAATGTCCGGCGCAACACCCTCGTTTTCGATGACCCAGTGTCCGTCGAGAGAAGCCAGCGAATCTTTCGGGATAGTGAAGGGCGTCCCATCCATCAAAGTCCAATCGCGATTAATGCCTTGCACTCCGCCCCAGGTTCGCTCGCCAACCAGTTTCCCCAGGTTGAACTTGCGAAAGAAAAAGGGGAACTGGTCGCCGTCGGAGGCTGATCCGTAATTTGTAATCGTAACCATTACCCTGGGTGCCGTTGTTGTAGGTAGAGTGCCCAAAGCCTCTTCGCGGTTCACGAAAACACCGGCGAGCTCGCGCCGCAAAACATCCAGCACGGACTGGCTGGTGAACCCGCCGCCGTTCCAGCGAACATCGAAAATCAATCCCTCTTTATCCCGCTGCGGGTAGAACTGACGCACGAAGTCTGCTGCACCCTCTGCACTGAAGTTGGTGACGAAGATATAACCCAGGCGGCCATGAGAGAGCCGATCGACCTCGCTGCGGTTATGCTCGACCCAGTCGTGGCGTCGAAGTCTTGTATCGTCCGTCAACGGCTGTACTTTGATCTGGCGGGATGGGCCAGATGGACCAGGACCAATCGTCAAGGTCACCTCTGAGATGAGTCCTGCGAGCAACTTGTCCGGATCTTCCGGAAATCTAAGCTCCCGTCCGTTCACTGCCAACAGGTAGTCCCCCTCCTTTACGGCAAGTCCCGGCATGCCGAGAGGACCGCGCATTGAAGCCCGCGTCGCATCGCCGGTGTAGACCTTCGCAAAACGATAACGTTCGGATGCGCTGTCGAGCATGTAGTCCACTCCCAACAACCCGGTGTGGACTGACGGGTGTACATCGGCTTCGATTCCAGGGTCTATAAAAGTGTGGGAGCTGGCCATTTCGCCTTGCATTTGTCCAAGAAGATAGACAAAGTCATCCGGCGAACTCACGAAAGGCAAGAGTTTGGCATATGCGTCGTGTACGGCTTGCCAATCCGTGCCGTTCATAACCTTGCTGAAGAAGACGTCACGATCCAGCCGCCAGGCGTTCTCAAACATCTCTGCCCATTCCTGCCGAGGATCGACAATAGCGGTCAGAGCCGAAAGATTCAGTGGCGCCACAATCGGAGCTCCGGCAGTTGTACTCGCGATTCGCCATTCCCCATGGCGCTGAAAGGCAACCGCGGACCCGTCGCCGGAGATGCTGAAGTTTTCAAGGGTGTCCGTTACGATCCGATCGTTGAAAGTCGCAAGGTCCAGCGCATGCAGTTCGCTCTTACCACCAGCGATGTCGCCGTCGATCAACTGTATGGGCTCGGTTTGATAAAAGAGGGCTGAAGGACGAGCCTGAAGCGAGACGATCGTCGCCGGAACAACCGTTAGAGCCACGGCCCGTAACATGAATCTGTCAAGATCGATGCGAACCGAGGGATCGCTTGCCGGGGCATTCTGAGCTGCTATTGGCGTCACCGCAGGTCTGTCATGGTCGAGAGCAACGGCATAGAGACCATCCGAGTTGACGGTAGAGATCAAATTCTCATCGTCTCGGTCCGAGACAAACAGCTGCTCGTTCCGTTGTGAGATAAAGACGAAATAACGGCCGTCCGGGGTAAAAACGGGACCTCGGTCGCTTTCCATCGGCGAGCTGACAATGGTGTCCTGACCAGTAGACAGATCATAGAAGTGGATCGCGCGGAGTTGCGTGGAACGCTGCGTGCTATATGCAACCCAGCGGCCGTCCGGAGAAAATGTGGCGTCTCGAATCTCCGCATAGGGATCGAAAGCGATTTTTTGTGGTGAACTGCCATGAAGATGGATCCACCACAGCGAGTGGTTAGCATCCGGGACGAGGAAGCTGTCACCTTGCGGGGACCAGATTGGCGTGTAGAAGTAACCGCTGAAAAAATGGGTCAAGATCCGTTCAGAACCACCTTTCGCGCGGCGAATAGCGAGTTGTTGACTTCCACTACGATCGGTTTCGTAAGCGATCAACCGACCGTTGGGAGACCAGGAAGGATGGTCTTCGTCTGCTCCGGGCGTGTTGGTCAGGTCTTCTCCTTGCGATGTTTTGGAGAGGGAAAACAAATCGCCGCGCGCAGAGAGCAGGATCGACTCTCCGTGAGGTGAAAGCGCATAGTCGATGCGGCCCATCACGTCGGTCACCCGCGCAAATCTTCCTGCTGCCAGGGCCTGAGCGCGCAGAGGCTCACTGTCGTCCTTGAACTCGACTTTCACCTCGCGTAACGCCTCGGAGGGCAGGTCCATGGCGAAAAGGTGACCACCCTGCTGGAAGGTGATGGTCGACGCACTGAGCGAGGGCCAGTCTACGTCGTAATTAGCAAAATCCGTAAGCTGTCTGAATGCCCGAGTGTCTAGATCATAACTCCAGATGTTCTGTCGGAATTTTTTGGCCCTATCGGAGACAAAATAGATCTTCCGGTCAAACCACATGGGAGCAGTGTCGGTTCCTTTCCACTCCGTCAGGCGCGTGAGCGCATGAGTGTCGAAGTCGTAGGTATAGATATCCTGCTCCTGGCCGCCGAGATAACGCTTCCGCAGCTCCAGGTTTCGGAAGATGCGGTTATAGGCAATCGCATGTCCCCCTGGAGCAAAGGACATTCTACCGGCACGGTCTAAAGGCAGTTGCTCCGGGAGACCACCCGAGACCGGTACAGAGAAAGCTCTCACGAGCTTTGTCACGGGGGCCGCGCGATGGGACAGGAAGACCACCCGCTGGGAATCTGGTGTCCACGCGACAACCATGGCTCCATCAGCAAAGCGGCTCGCCTCGTAAGTGAGCCGCTTTGGTTCGCCGCCGCCCGATGGCACCACGTAGACATCACGGAGTCCACCATTTCGGCACGTATAGGCGATCCAGTGTCCGTCTGGAGAAAAGAGCGGCGTTGTCACGACACAAGCGTCGCGGGTCAGGCGCTGTGCCAAACCACCGCTAAGCGGTGCCTTCCATAGGCCTCCATAAGCGACGAACGCGATGTCGGTCTGACTAGCTGTTGGGTAACGCATCAAGGGCGTACTATGCGCCACAATCGTCCATGCAAAGGCGAGGACGGCAGCAATCGAAGTTTTTATCATCGTCCTCCATCCTACGGACTCTACGACCGATACGGATGCAAATGTCTAGGCGACTTACCTGCCCCAAAATATAAGATCGGGATGCCAACTGATTTCTTGTGGATGTTTGCTCATCGTGAAGATCGAGTTCATATTGAGCTGTAATCCGAACCCCAGAAGGTCAAGATGCGAGTAGGGCCATTTGTAAAGTGGCCCTACGACAGACTTTCGGTCCTCTAGAAAATCGATGTAAGGGCGTTTTGCGGGGAGTCGTACTTATGAAACCAGGCAAGTATTGCCGCGATGATCGCAGTGCTCTGCGACGGTCGTGTGCGCAAATCTCCATGGCCTGTGCCTGGTGCTCTTAGCAGCGCCGTTGGTATGCCTCTAAGCTGAAGAGCATCGTACATTTGAAGCGTCTCATTGATCGGCTTGCGATAATCATGCTCACCCACGATAAGTATTCCGCGGTCTTGGTCCATTTGGCTCCACGGCCCGCTTTGTAGATGTTGCCGTTTTGAATGATGAACGCATGCAGTTGATCGGGGTGCGCCAGAACATTGCGAAAGCCGATCGGTGCGCCGTAATCGTGAAGGTAAAGAGTGTAATTTGTGATTTTCAGCTTCTCAAGAAAATCGCCCATCGTCTGGGCAAGATGATCGAACGTGTAAGTGTAGATCGGCGAGGGCGCGTCGCTCAGACCGAATCCGGGATAATCCGGAGCGATCAGATGATATTTTGTCGCGAGCAAGGGAATGATCGTGTCAAACTCACGCGAAGACGACGGGAAGCCATGCAAGAGCACAATGGTTGGGGCGTCCCTTGGGCTGCCTTCCCGGTAGAAAATCCCGACGCCATCGACCTGCACGCGATGATAGGTCGTTGTAGAGTTGATCGAAGGGAGTGGCGCTGCTTGTGCCGTACCTGCAAAAAGGGTGGCGGTAAGAACGTATTTCGATAGTCGGCTCAATGAGATGTTCCTTTTAGTCGAGAAGGTAACGCTCCGACTCAATAGAGACGAATACGTCGAGCATTCCTTACTGGATCATCCAGCGACGAAAGTTTGGCGCTGGGCTGAAAACGGCAGGCCTGAGGTTCCGCATAGCACTGTGAACCCCATCCGCTATGCCGCGACGCTAGTCAGCCAGCTTTCCGTCGAGGAGCGAGATTCGGAGAAATGGTAAGAGTTCTCCTGCAGCACATTATGTAAGGTACGGTCATGCAGAGGGTAAGACCAGTTTGAAGTTCTTGATGGTCAGTTAAGGAGAACTTACGAATGCGAAGACCTCTGCAACTGCCGCAAAGGGTTGCGGCAGCGAAATCTTCCTGGTTCTTCACATTGAGTTTTCTGTACCGCGCCCCACTTGCGATTACGACGGAGCGTGCACAAACAGCAGCGCCGCCGGCAAGGATCAATCGATGCAGCCCCTCCGCTTGTTCTGTGCTTATAACGTCCCGTGAGATGGCGAAGCGGACCCCAAACTTGAGCGCTTGTAGATGTCCCCGGCTCGCCAATTGCGCACCCGAAATGCCGGTCGGAAATCCAAGGTAGTTTTCAATCTTCGAGCTGGTGCCGGCCTGCCCGCCAGGGGCATTCCCTTCGACAACGATTGTGGATAGGCCTTCGGAGGCTGCATAAACCGCTGCAGCAAGTCCTGCTGGACCAGCTCCGACAACGGCAACGTCATAGATCGTATGGGGTTCAGGACGTTCGGTAATGCCCAATTCGTCAGCCAGATCACAGATAGTCGGTCGAACTAGAACAAGGCCATTTAGCAGCTCGACTTCTGGCATCTTCGTTGGAGCCACGCCCTTGCCCGGTTCCTCGTGTGTTGGCAACTCCTCTATCCGGTGCGGATAATAATTGTGAACCAAAAAGCGGCGGAGATTCAATAGATCCGGATCGCCTTCAAATCCTCGAAGTACGACTCCCGTGGATGGATCGCCGATCATGCCGATGCGGCGCCATATGCAAGCGGAAACAATAATGTTTGCGATATCGTCCTCAGCACGCATCAGCGCCCGCAAGTTTATTCGAGAGACTCGCAACAGCCGACTCGTCGATGCCGTTCGTGCTTCAGCGACGGTTCGCTGTGTGTTCAAGAGGTTTAGCTCACCACTAAAATCGCCCGCACGCAGAGAACGAAAAACTGTGAAGCCGCCTCCTCTCACTGGAAGTCGGCTCTCGATCTCCCCTGCGAGGACCACGAACATGTCTGTGTCCCGATCACCATACGTGTACAGACAGGTGTCCTTCGGGACGGTCTCCTGTTGTCCGTAGGACCCAATTCTTTGAAGCATTTCGCCGCCTAATATAGGAAAGGCAAGATCGCTGCGAAACTCCGCGTCCGGGTTCGACGAAGAGACAGGTTCGGGCGATGCTACGTGGTCTGCTGGAGTGAATTCCTCACGTAATTTTTTCATCTCCCGGAGTCTCCGCAGATTGGCGGCCGGCAGCGGCTATAGGTGCCCATAGAAGTGTCTCCCGGTTACAACCATTGGTTTACACACCCTTGTTTTGACCACCATCGACGTCGATGATCGCTCCATGAATCCATCTTGCTTCTTCTGTTGCGAGAAAGGCGACGAGTTCCGCGACATCGTCTGGTTCACCGAGACGGGAGATTCTCAAACGCCAGGCTAAATCAAGAAGATACTGGGCAAAGTCGATGCCTTCCTGTGCGGCAAGCTTCTCCATCATTTTTCTGCGGCGTGAAGTCTGAATTGTGCCCGGCTGGACCAGATTGACGTGAATGCAGTCCACAAGTCCCTGCTCGGCAACCGATTTGAATAGTGCCGCAATACCCGTTCACAGCAGAGACCAGTGAAAGGTGGCGTTCTGGCGTTCGCGCCGTACCCCCGCCGATCATGACAGATGGCCTTTTGCAGCCTTCAACATAGGCCAGGTGTTCTTGATCACTCGAAGATTAGCTAAAAGCTTCAACCCAAACCCTGTTTCCCAGTCTTCGTCCTTCAATTCCAAGAAGCCACCTTGGGAAGCCAACGCCCTCCATGTAGGCGTTCGTGTTCTGGATAATGAATCCTTTTAACTGCTCTGGCTTCTCAGTGAAGAGTCGGAATCCAACCGGGCCACCGTAATCCTGCATGTACAGGATGTAGGATGTGAGGCCAAGTTGATCGAGCAGACCGCGCACATACGATGCAAGATGATCGAAAGTGTACTCGACGTCCTTGCTCGATGGCGCATCAGAATGACCAAAGCCGATGTAATCGGGAGCGATCAGGTGAAACTGGTCGGCAAGAGCGGGGATCAGCTCGCGAAACATCTGGCTGCTCGTCGGGAGTCCATGCAATAGAACGATCGTGGGCAATCTTGGGTCGCCGGCCTCGCGATAGAACACTTTGCGGCCGTTGACATTTGCTGTTCGATAGTAAGTAAGTCGTGACTGCGCTTGCGACGTTGGGGATGCCATGTGAGCTCCTTCCCAATTGCACTTCGAATGAGACCACTTACTAATAACGTAGTGCCCGGCAAGCACGAAGAAAAGTTCCAAATACTCAATTTATCGATAAACATTTGTTACGAGGATCTCCTGGCACCCTCCCGCTCAGAACGACCCTACCTACGTAAACTGAATGAGCAAGCGTCAATGGGTATTACCTGAGACGAAAACGGGAGATATGTGCCGTGGTCGACCATGAGCCCTAGCACCGGAAACGCAATCGGTTCTGCTTTGCTAATGTTCAGAGATTCCCTAACCGTGTTGCCCATGAAGGCCACTCACTTTGACCGAAAAAGGCTACGCCGCTCAGCCCAAAGTAGCACCCGCAGTTGTACTGCTATCACTTGGAAAAATTTCTTACGAACAAACTTTCGGAACGCGTTTCATGGCCGATCCTCATTGTCGGAGCGATCGTCACAATGGTATTGTCGCTGAGCGTGCACGCAGTAATGCTCCAGGAATTACACGCTTTAAGAATGGCCGCTCGCCGTGTCTGCTTGGCCTCCGCATCCACTGCGCGACGCATCATGGCTTTCAACCCTTAGACATACGGTACACGAGCTTAGCAGATACCCGCCGCGGCAGCAGTGTGGAGGCAAAGGCGGAGATCTTGTTCAGCCGTCCGATCACTGCGCTCGATTTTCCGGCCAGCATGGCTTCGACGCTTGCTTCTGCAACCTCGCTCGCCGGGAGCATGCTTCGCTTCAAGGACTCTTTCGGCTGATGGCCCGATACTTGGAAGAACTCCGTTTCCATAAGGCCTGGAGAAATAACCGTCACGCCGATCTTGGGAGCAAGCTCGACATGGAGCGCCTCGCCAAAGGAGAGCACAAAACTCTTTGCAGCTCCGTAGGCAGCGAGAAGCGGATCTGGCTGAAAGGCGGCGAGACTTCCGACCAGGAGAATATTACCCCCATTCCGTTCCATCATTTTGGAAGCGAACCTGTATGTGAGCTCAACTAGGCTGAGAATGTCGAGTTGCAGCATCTCACGGATGCGCTCCGGGTCATGATCGAGGAACCGTCCGCTCAGGCCGAAGGCTGCGTTGTTGACCAAGATGTCCGGTATTAGCTCACGCTCGTTCAATCGCTCAGCCAGAGCGGCGACGGCACCGGGTACAGTAAGATCCACTGGCTCAACCAGGACCTCGATCTTGTCTCGCTTCCTCAGTTCATCAGCCAGTCGTTCCATGGGTTCGACTCGCCGAGCGAGAAGCACAAGATTTGTCTTCCGGCGCGCAAAGGCGCGAGCGAACTCAACCCCAAGGCCGCTAGAAGCTCCAGTTATTAATGCCAAACGTTGTGTCATAGCCCCTCGTAATTGACTGCTAGTCATTTATCAATGCGCCGGCGGAGCATTCAGAGCCCTGTCATCGTCATCGAGTTCAATCATCAGGCGCCCACCAACCCATGCCATCTTCGTAACGAAAGAATATGACATCGCTGGAGCACCCGCGCATCTCGGAGGGCCGGTTGGAGGACGTGCTGAGTTAGATGCGGCGGCCGAAGAAAAATCCTGAGACAAAGAGGAAGACAGTAAGAATAGGCTCACCGATCGAAGAACCTGCGGGCCAAGGACGTGGATATGCCATCTAGTTCTAGTCAGGATTTTGAGGATCTGTATGGGGTGACCGAAGAACGGGCTCTGAACTTCTGGGCCTCGCATCTGCACGATGCGATAGGAAGTGAGCGGTGGTCCGAGATCTCAGACTCGACCGGCGTGTATCTGGCCAGCGTGCTCGGGCATTTTTGTCTGCAATCGATCGATCGAGAGGAGATTCTCTCTCCGGACTATAGCCCGGGCGAGCTGGAGTTCCGGAAGTTCGCGGACTTGACCGAGATTGCGGAGATGATGATGCGGCAGCTGACGAGCGCGAACAATCCTTTGTGGATGGAGTCGGCCGGCGCGCACATTCTGCTGTATGCGGGGTTCTTTCAAAGTCAAAACAAGCACAGGCACAACATCGGGTTCTATTCGATCCTGGGCCGAGAGTGCTATCTGATGGCGGCTGTTGGGAACAGGGCGAGGATGATGAAGCTGATGGCGGCGGGATTCGATCGGTACCTGTTCCATCTGGCCGATTTGCATCGGCATCTGCAGGAGAGTCGCTATCTGATCCGGACAGATAACTAGGGTATACGTTGCTTACTGATGCGATTTGAGAGAGAGCAAAACTTTGGCCTTCGATCAAGCTCGGCTCAGCCGGTGTTGCGTAACCCCGCGCTGATGCCGTTGATCGTGGCCGAGATGGCGCGATTCAGCTCCGGCGAGTCGTCTCCGGCGCGTTTACGGCGGATGAGTTCGACCTGAATCAGCGACATAGGGTCGACATAGGGATTGCGCAGACGGATGGACCGCTCGAGCACCGGGTTATTTTCGAGCATCGTTTTCTGGCCGGTGATGTCGAGAATCATACGGTGGGTGAGGATGTACTCGTCCTCCAACGTCTTGAAGACGCGATCGCGAAGTCCGTCGTCTTCGACTAGGGAAGCATAGATTCGCGCAATACCGAAGTCGGCTTTCGCGAGGGCCATTTCGACATTACGGATGATGTCGAGAAACAGCGGAAAGGAGCGTGCCATGGTCTGCAACTGCGCGAGGCCGTCGGGTGTGGACTCGATGAATTGCTGCAAGGCGTGACCGACCCCGAAGTAGGCGGGTACGAGCTGCCGTGACTGCATCCAGCCGAAGACCCATGGAATAGCGCGCAGGTCGGCCATGGACTTCTTGCCGCTGCGTTTGGCAGGGCGCGAGCCGAGGCGGGCATGTTCGAGTTCAGCTACCGGAGTGGCCTGCTCGAAGTAGGTGAAGGTTTCGGGATTGTCGACGATATGCTGCCGGTAGAAGGCGTATGCGGTAGACGATAGCTGGTCCAGGACGGATTCCCATGCGGGGAGGATTTCGCCGGTGAGATGAGGCGTCGCCGAGCCGGACTGCACGGCGGCGTCTGGCCTGGCAAGCGCGTCCAGCGAGGCCGCGATCATCAATTCAAGATTGCGCTCGGCAAGGATGATGTCGGAGTACTTCCAGTTGAGCACCTCGCCTTGTTCGGTGATGCGCAGTTCGCCGGTGAAGCTGTCGACCGGCTGCGCGAAGATCGAGCGATGGGTAGGTCCACCGCCCCGGCCTACTGTCCCACCGCGGCCATGAAAGAGGCGCAACTTGATCTTGCATTCGCGCGCGACCTCATGCAGCGCGCGATGAGCTTTCCAGATCTCCCACGTGCTCGTCATCATGCCGCCGTCTTTGTTGGAATCGGAGTAGCCCAGCATTACCTCCTGCCTGCGGCTCCAAGAAGCGAGCAGCGGCTGATAGGTGGCGCTGGTCCAAAGCTCGCGCATGATCCGCGGCGCATTCTGCAGGTCTTCAATGGATTCAAAGAGCGGCACTACCTGGAGACCGGGATCGTCGCCGTCCGCTTCGACCGTAACGCCGCTGAGTCGCGCCAGCCAGAGGACGTGCAACACATCTTCCGCGCCGGCGGCTCCGCTGATGACGTACTGACGGATCGATTCCGGCGCATAGTCCCGCTTCAACTCTGCGATCGTGCGGAAGGTCGCGAGCACTTCGGTGGTTTGGGCGCTTAAGGGTGAAGGAAGAGTAAGCGGCTGGCCGACATCGCAGCGCTTCCACGCTGAGATCTCATCGACCGCTGCCGTGTGAATCCGCGCATGCTGGCGGATGTCAAGAGTCTGGAGGTGAAGGCCGTAGGTGCGCACCTCGATCAGAAGCGGATCGAGCAGCATCTGAGCAAGCCTGCGGCCGCGATTCTCTGCCAGACTGTTGCGCACGATCGTGAGATCGGAGAGTAGATCGGCGGCGCGGATGTAGGGGCTCAGCGTGGAAACGGGCGCTAGAGGAACTGCCGACTGCGGCGTTGCGCCCAGTCTCATCATGATGCACGCGATCAGCAAGCGCAACGATTCGAACTGGAAGCGTTCCTCGAGCGCAGTCTGTCCCGCGGTGCGTAGCTGTGCCAGATACCCTTCGAGCAGCGAACTCACCTCTTCTGTCACAGCGGCCTGCTGGATAGAGCTGCCAAGCTGCTCAAAGATGTTCTGCAGTCTGCGCCGGTAGTGCGCGAGCAGGAGGGTGTGCGTCATGGCAAGCGCATCGCGCGTGGCTTCAGGAGTAACGAACGGATTGCCGTCACGATCGCCACCGATCCAAGAGCCGAAACTTACGAGCTGGGGAAGGACGGTGAGATCCGGCGCTTCGGAGTGCGTCTCGGGATAGACGTGCGCGAGCGCCGCGGCTACTTCACCATAGAGCACCGGCAGCGTATCGAAGAGGATCGATTCGTAATAGTCGAGCGCCATACGGATTTCGTCACGCACGGTGGGACGAACGCTGCGCACATCGTCGGTCTGCCACAGTGCCGTGATCTCTGCGATAAGGTCGCGCTCAAGCGCTTCGAGCTGCGCCTCAGGCGCCGGAATACGGTCAAGCTGCTCCAGCAAATCCGAGATGCGGCGACGCTTGAACATGATGCTGCGTCGCGCAATCTCGGTGGGATGTGCGGTGAAGACCGGCGAGATGCATACGCGACGCAACAGTTCGTGCGCCTGCTCCGCGGTAATGCCGGCCCGACGCATCCTGCTGAGTGTGCCGCGCAGATCACCGCGCGTGCCTGCATTCGCGTCTCCGGCGCGCTCGCTGAGCTGATGGGAGAGACGCCGGCGCTTACGATGATTCGTCTCAGCCAGATTGATCAGTTCGAAGTAGAAGCTGAAGGCGCGCGCCAATTGATAGGCTCGGGTGAGGTCAGTCGAAGAGCTGTGAACCAGGCTTAGCGCGTGTTCCAGCTGGCTGTGGGCTACATTGGCATGCTTAAGAGAGCCGCCGGCCGGATCACTGGCGTCGGCCGGATCACTGGCTTCGCGCCGAGCAATCGCTGTACGCCGCAGCGATTCTACCGCTTCATACAGCGCGTCGCCGGCCTGTTCGCGCAGCACTTCTCCGAGCAACATACCGAGGGATCGCACATCGCGGCGCAGAGGAGATTCCTTCTGCTCGCCGCTGGTGGCTTCGAGCTCGCCGAGACGCTGCGTCCAATCGCTTGCGGACCAGAGGGAGGCCATATATCGATTATGCCTTGAGCGGCTGTCACGAGTGTCATTTAGGTCTCCCGACCGCCTGGCTGCGGTTCGGCCGTAGCGTCGTGGAGCTTGACCTGGACATCCATGCGGCCGCGGCCACGGAAAATCGTGATCGTGACAGTGTCTCCCGCGCGATGGGTATTCAACGCGGCGGAGAGGTCCTGCGCGGTAGCGATGTCCTGACCGTCCAGGCCGACAATGAGATCGCCACCCAGCATGACCGCTGTGTTGCCCTGGTAGGCGCGCTGGGTTCCACCATGGAGTCCGGCCTCCGCCGCTGCACCACCAGGAAACACACGCTCGATGAGCAGGCCGTAGTCGGCAGGAAGACCGATCTGATTGGCAATGTCGGGTCCGATCGGCAGCGTTGCGATGTCGAGCGAGGGTCGGCGTACACGGCCGTACTTGGCAAAGTCGGCGATGACTGCTTTGGCGGTGTTGACGGGAATGGCGAATCCGATACCCGAGGACTGGTCTGCGCCGTTGTTAGCGATCAAAGTGGTAATGCCGATGACCTCGCCGCGCGAGTTGAGCAGCGGACCGCCAGAGTTGCCGGGGTTTACGGCTGCGTCGGTCTGAATGGCGTCTTCGATGGGATTGCCCTGCGGGCCGCGAATGGAGCGGATGGCCGAGATGATGCCGCGGGTCATGGTGCCGGAGAGACCAAATGGATTCCCAATGGCATAAACACGCTGGCCCACGGTGAGGTTCTTTGAGTCTGCCAGGGTCGCCGGCTGGAGATTGGGTGCGCTTTCGATGAGCAGCAGAGCGAGGTCATGCCCTTTATCGACGCCGACGACGGTCGCCTTGTACTTGTGCTTGTCGGAGAGAGTGACTTCGACACGCTGGGCGTTGTCAATGACGTGGTTATTGGTGAGAATGTGGCCTTTCGTGTCGAGAATGAATCCAGAGCCCTGGCCCTGCTGCGGAACTGGACCGTAGAAGAAGTCGAAGGCGACCGCGGTTGAGGTTATGTTAACGACTGAGGGAAGAGCCTTCTTGTAGACGGCGATGTTCTGCTGCTCCTCGGCGTCATAGGCGGGCGCGGCCTGGGCTTCGTTGAGTTGGAAGGAGCCAAGCGAGCCGCTAACGCTGGTAGTCTTTGCGCCTGCCGGTTCGGGAGCGTCGGTGCGCATCCGGTGCGCGAAGCTTCCGGCAGGGCCAAGATGGGTCGTGACGTAGTAGAAGCCGAAAAGGAGAAGCAATACAAGTACAACGGGACGCAGTTTCATCGTGATAACTTCCGATCTTCAGACATGGCGCTCCTTGTGGGCAGCTCCTATCGATTGTATCGAGTGACGCCGCTGGGATGGGTCTGCCGGGCGGCAGACTGCAGGATCGGCCAGAGCTGATCGACCTGCCATTGCAGCTCGGTGAGCGCACCGGAGTTGATAAGGATGTAGTCGCAAAATGAACTCTTCTGGTCGTCCGGAATCTGTTTGGCGAGCCGGCGGCGTGCTTCCGACTCCAGTTGTTCGCGGCGTTCGGGTGAGATGAGCTGGTTGCCGGACGATCGTGCGATGAAGCGAGCGATCTTTCTCTCCTCGGGAGCCGTAATCAGAATGATGCGGTCGAAGCGGGTCCGCCAGCCTTCGCCTGCAGCTAGGTCGGAGGTGTTCCTGGAGAGTTCGGTCTCGGTGAATCTGGTCTCAAAGATGAGCGCGGACTCGACGATTACGATGGCATTTGGATCACTGCGGATAATTTTTTTGCTCAACTCCATTTGACGTGCGATCACGGCGGGATGCACGATGGCGTTCAGTTCTTCGATCCTGCCTTCGGCAAAGGCGACGCGGGCCAAGGCGGCGCGATCAAGACTTCCATCTGTGAGCACAACGGATGGGCCGAAGTGAGCCGCAATGGCCTCGTGAACGGCTTGTCCCGGCTGCATCAACTCGCGGCCCAGCTCGTCCGCGTTGAGGATGTGTGCTCCTAAGACTGCGAAGATGCAGGCGGCAGTCGATTTGCCGCTGCCAAGACCGCCGGTGAGGCCGACGCGTAGCATGAAAGCTACCTCTCGCCCGCTGATGTCGCTACGATGATTGGGCGAAGCCTTGCCGTCTCAACGGTATTGACCTTAAGTGCTTTTCGCAATTGCTCTCCTTCAGTGACTTCTCTGTTTCTTTCCATGCTAAGCGCTGATCGCAAGGCCTCTTCTTAGACGAGCCGCTGTAACAGTATTCTGCATCAGCATGGCGATGGTGAGCGCACCGACGCCACCGGGGACAGGCGTGTAGGCGCCGGAGAGTAAGAAGGCCGCCGGCTCTATATCTCCCACGACGACGGACCCACGTTTTTCGAAGGTTGCCGCTCGTGCACGGTCGCCCGGAAACAGGTGCTCAACTTCCGCTGCGTCGCTGATCCGGTTGATCCCAACATCAATCAGCACGGCTCCAGGCTTGACCATATCCGCAGTGACAAATCCGGGGCGGCCAATCGCTGCAATCAGAATGTCGGCCTCGCGGGTAAATTTGGTCAGATCGCGTGTTTTGCTATGACACACCGTTACGGTGGCGGACGCGTTGATCAGCATCATGGCTGCCGGCTTACCGACGATTTCAGAGCGCCCGAGGACGACTGCGTTCCTTCCAGCGACGGGAATGTCACTGCGGCGCAGTATCTCCATGATGCCGGCCGGCGTGCAGGGCGCAAGTCCTGGTTGGCCGCTCTGCAGACGGCCTGCATTGATGGGATGAAAGCCGTCTACATCTTTCTCTGGCGTAACTGCCTCGAGCAGGCTTCTGGTATTGACGTGCTTTGGCAGGGGAAGCTGGATGAGGATACCGTCGATGTCTTCGCGGGCGTTGAGTTCGGCGACCAGAGCGAGCATCTCTTCGGTGGTAATGGTTTCCGGAGGCGTGAGCATCTGGCTGAAGATGCCGAGCTCGCCGCAGGTCTTGACCTTGCTGCGAACGTAAATCTGAGAGGCTGGGATCTCACCGACGAGAATCACCGCAAGTCCAGGAATGACCCCGCGTGCCCTGAGTGCCGTCACTTCCTCTGCCACTTCGGATTTGATCTGCGCTGCGAGAGCAATACCGTCCAAGATCTTAGGAGATTGTGTCATCTTCTTTGATTTTATCGCGCTGCGCACCGCTTCCGACTCCAGAGAAGTAAGATGGAGCTGTGAAGGATTCATCCGGTGGCCGCCCCGCGCTGCGCCAGGTTTTGCATCTGATAGTCTGTCCGGTTTGTCGGGGGAAGATGCAGCTCGAACAAGAGATGATTCGCTGCCAAGGCTGCGATCGTTGTTATCCCATCGTGGAGGGGATAGCGATACTGCTTGCCGGCAGATGTGTCTAAAGTTTGACGACATGTAATAGAAGGATCGGAGCTTTCATAGCATCGTTCCAACATGCAATCCATGCGGGTTGCGTCTGCGTTTCGTAAGCAGGCTTTTGTCTTTGGCTTCGCGTGAAAGTTACAGCGCGTTGCGGCCCAATCCGATCGACGAAGAAAGCGATGGATGAGACGGTAAAGCGTCCGGGGAGCGTGTATGCGTGTCGAGCGATTCACCGAAGCAGATCTGTCCGGCCTTCGTGAAGAACTACTAAAATCGGGTCTCGATTCCTGGCAGGCTGCCGACCTGATCAGCTCGTTTCTGACCGCGCGCGGTTATGGGGTGTCCAAACAGGATGCTCGGATCGCCGCGTTTCGGATTGAATCCATCGCATGCTCGCTGGGTTGTCTGCAGGAAGAACTGGAGAAGATCGCGCAGGTGATGTAGCGCCGCGCAGATACTTCGGCATCGCTTCGTATGTGAATTGCTGGTCTGCCGCCGTGGTGATTCAACAACCAGCCATAATGTAGATTGAAGGAATTCCGCGTTGGCTTTAGAGTGGCGCATAATGAGTGCCTTCTATAGCGTTAGATGATGCCGCTCTTTCCACGCAGCAATGGGAGCCCTTGCCGGAAGTTCGGAGCTTCGCTGCCGGTCAGCGTTGCCGGTGTGCTGTTCAGCCTTGCCTGGAGCGGGATTGCAGGTCTCCACGCATACGCGCAATCTTCAGATTCGAACGCGAACAGCGACGCTCAGGCCGCCGCGCAGACCAGCAAGACCACCCAGATAGGCAACCAGACCAATAGCAATCCCGCCGGTACCGGTCCCACCGCGGGAGCAAAGGGCGAGCAGGGGGGCGGCAGCAAAACCGCGAGCGGAGCACTGGCGGATTTCGCGTCTATAGCTCCGGCATCTGCGCCCCCGAGCCCTCCCGATCGACCCAGCATTGGTCTCGCGCTGGGCGGAGGGGGTGCGCTGGCGATGAGCGAGATCGGGGTGCTGGAATGGTTTGAAGATCATCGCATTCCGGTGGATATGATCGCAGGAACCAGCATGGGAGCGATGGTTGGAGCGCTTTATGCGAGCGGCAAAACCGTCGATCAGCTCAAGGTGGTCATGACCGATGAGGTGTTCACAAACGTCTTCAGCCTGCGCCCCTCGTATAGGAGCCGCAGCTTTCGCCGCCGCGAGGACGAGCGCCAGTTGCCCAACGCGCTGACGTTTGGCCTCAAACACGGCGTGTCGTTACGCAACAGTTTGTTGATCGATCAGGGGCTGAACGCCTTTCTTGACCGCCAGTTTCTTCGCTACGACGATCGCACCGACTTCAACAGACTTCCGATTCCGTTCCGCTGTCTTTCCACTGACCTGAATGCAGCGCGTACTGTGACTTTTGCTCGCGGCTCGCTTCCGGATGCGGTGCGCGCGTCGGTTTCGCTGCCCGGAATCTTTCAGCCGTTTGAGCTGAACGGGCATGAGTTCGTCGACGGGGCGGTGCTGGAAAATCTGCCAACTCAGACCGTACACGCGATGAAAGCCGATGTGGTGCTCGCGGTCAGCTTACCGTTGAAGCCGGTGGGTCAAGGCGATCTGAATTCCATTCTCGGGGTGGTGCAGCGCAGTTTTGCCGTAGCGATCGAAGGTAATGAACGAAGATCGCGCGAGCTTGCCAGTGTGGTGATCGAACCGGACGTCAGCGGCTTCTCGGATGGCGACTACCTGAAGGCGAAGGAACTGGCCGTGCGCGGCTATGAGGCGGCAGAAAGGCATCGGGAGGAGCTGCTGCGATACGCGGTAAGCGAAGACCGTTGGACAGCATATCTGGCTGCGCGTGCGGCGAAACGGCCTGGGCCGCCGGGAAATCTGCTGCGGGTGCGGGTGAAAGCTCCAAACGACAGCGTGGCGCGTGCGGTGCAGCGCATGTTTCTGCCGCTGGTTGGAAAACCAACGGATACCAAAGCCATCGATGCGTTACTGGATGACATTCGAGCGGATGGGCGTTTTGAGGCCGACTACACGATTGCCTACGAAGCCGGGAATCCTGGGCACGCAAACTCGGAGCAGCCGATTGTGCTGGTAACGGTCACGAATCAGAAGACGGGACCGCCTTTCTTGCTGTTGGGGGCAAATGTACAGGCGCAGACCACCGGGGTGACCCGCGCTACTGTGGAAGGTATCCTGCTCGATCAGGACTTCGGCGGGTACGGCTCAGAGCTGCGGGTTCACGCTAAAGTCGGATTTCTGACCCAGTTAGATGGCGAGTACTACCGCAGGCTGTTCGACACCAACAGACCAGCAGGGGGAATCTTTCTAGCACCTCGAGCGGGTATTCTGCGCGAGCCGTTCTACATTTACCAGAATCAGAATCGCGTTGCGGAGCGGCAGTTGCAGAGGGCCGGCGGAGGCGCCGATCTTGCCTGGAGCAACGAGCACACACAAGAGCTGCGGATCGGCTGGGAGAGCGACAACATTCGGTGGCAGACCAATGTCGGATCAGACGGCCGGCCCGACATCTTCGGCCAAATGCAACTCGCTCAGATCAGCTACGTCTATGACACGCAGGATCGCGGGCTGGTGCCGCATTTTGGCATTCGATTGGAGACAGATGCGGGATATCTCTACAACGCTGTGGACAGCCCGAACGCCCCGCGAATCACCACGCGTATCAGCTACTCGCATGAGATTGGCAA
The DNA here is from genome assembly GCA_965277545.1 of Edaphobacter sp. GTDB lineage: Bacteria > Acidobacteriota > Terriglobia > Terriglobales > Acidobacteriaceae > Edaphobacter. The sequence continues at coordinate 763,578 of OZ255826.1, read as the reverse complement.
GAACATCTTCGCGATGGTAGCTGAAGGTGGATCGATGTTCAACCGCGATGTTGCGGAGCCGTTCCGCTTTACCCTGGGCGGACCGCTGCGTTTATCGGCGAGCGCCATCGATGAGTATCGCGGCACCGACTACTTCCTTCTATCGCCCGCATTGCTGCGCCGAATTGCAGAACTTCCCGCGCCCTTAGGTCAGAGCATTTACATTGCGGCTGCCTATGAAGCTGGGCAGATGCGCGTGCCGAATGGCCTTACCGTCACACGGCAGGATCTTCTGGTCGGTCTGGTGGCAGAGACTCCGCTGGGCGTCATTACGCTTGCTCCCGCTATCGGTGATGCCGACCGCAGAAAATTTCAGTTCACGCTCGGCAAGCTCTTCTAAGATACGAATGCCGCTGGAGTCTGCATGAAAGACACGCCATCGAAGACGCCTCTGCCTCAGAAACTCGGCATCAAAAGCGAGACACACCTGGCTCTGATCGCTGCACCGGAGGGTTTTGACCTGCCCCTGGACGTTGCGTTCAAGGACATCGCCACCGCCCTTACACCTGCGACGACGCTTGCGCTTTGCTTCGTCCGCTCGCTAGAAGATCTCGTTTCAACGCTGGACATGCTAGACGCGCGCCTGCCCAGACGGGCTTCTGTCTGGATCGTTCATCGTAAATCTGCGGGCAAGCGGCGCGCCAGCTTTAACCAGAACGATGTGCGAGACCGTGCTCTCGCCGCAGGTCTGGTTGACTACAAGGTCTGCTCGGTGAGCGAGCAGTGGTCCGGGGTCAAGTTCGCGTGGCGAAAACGCGAAGGCGAATTGTCTGTCGATATGTAGATCATGGTGCTTCCTATTCGTCATTCCGCGACGAAGCACAAGAATCTACTCTTGAGTGCGCTGAACAGGCAACTGGTTCGAGCTTTCGCGAGGGGCGATTAGATGGAACTCCGCATCTCTCCATTCACTGGCAGGTATCGACGTCCCCGTATCTCGTATCGTCCACTCAGCACCCGGGCAATCGCCTCAGGATACGCCGCGTGCTCCTGATCGAGAATTCGCGCCGATAAGCTATCGACCGTATCCTCCTCCTGCACGGGAACCGTCTTCTGCAGGACGATGATGCCGTGGTCGACTGCCTCATCCACAAAGTGCACCGTGCATCCCGCCACCTTAGCGCCGTACTCCAGCGCCTGCCGCTGTGCGTCGAGCCCAGGAAACGCCGGCAGCAGAGAAGGATGCACGTTTAGAATACGCTGCGAAAACGCTGCCACAAACGACGGCGAGATGATCCGCATGTATCCGGCGAGACAGACCAGATCCACCTTGTGCTGATGCAGCCGTGCAATCATCTCCGCATCGTGCTCGGCCCGCTTTCTTCCAGCCGAGGGCACTGCAAAGGCAGCCAGCTTTCTCTCCCGAGCAGCCTCTAATCCTGGAGCCTCCTCCACATTCGACAAGACCACCGCGATCTCCACTCCCAGCAGATGCCGCTGATCGATCGCCCGCGCAATCGCAACGAAGTTTGATCCTCTACCCGAAAGAAGAATGCCAAGCCGCTTCATCAATGTGTCCCTGCGTCGATTCTAGTGACTTGGCAGTCTCCTTGCTGAGGCCGGGCTGTAGCGTGCTCCATCCGCCTCATCTTCGGAGTGGCTGCAGGGTGCTTTCGCAGCGATCCGCTTGCGTTCAGCGATTCGTTGCCGAGCCCTGCATCCCGTGCCATACAGGACTGGATCAATTCCGTGCGCAATACCGGTCCGCCTTCATACAGCGGCTCCTCCGATTTGATAAACGCGGGAACCTCTCCTGCGCCGATCCAGACGTGAGTGTCGGGCGGTTCTTTGCCGATCAGCGGCGCAACCACATCGGCCCATAACCCTAGTTGTAAGTGACCTTCCGCTCGCCACGCACCACGCGCCCGATAATGCAGTGCCGCTCATTGGCCCGGTTCAGCACGGCCTTTGCTTTTTTTATCTGCTCCGCGGGAATCACGGCGATCAGTCCGATTCCCATGTTGAACGTGCGCAACATTTCATCTTGCTCGACGTTTCCCAACGCTTGCAGATGCTCGAAGAGTGGAGGCGCCGTCCAGGATGCCAGATCGACCAGTGCGCCCATTCCCTTCGGAAGAATCCGCGGCAGATTTTCCGTAATTCCGCCGCCGGTGATGTGCGCCATGCCGTTCACCAGCTCCGCCCCGGTTAGCTTCCGGATCACGGATAAATAACTCCGATGCGTTCGCATCAGCGCCGCCCCGGTTTTGTCTTTCAGCTCGTTGACGTATTGCTCCGGCCCATATTTGGCTACTTCAAACAGCAGCTTACGCGCCAGAGAATATCCGTTTGTATGCAATCCGTTTGAAGGCAAACCCACCAGCACATCGCCGATCTGGATACGCTCTCCGGTGATGATCTTTTCCCGACTCACCGCGCCGACAATCGTTCCCGCCAGATCGTACTCTCCATCGCCGTAGAAGCCCGGCATCTGCGCCGTCTCACCGCCAATCAGCGCGCATCCATTTGCCCGGCACGCTTCGCTGATGCCTTGCACGACACGTTCGATCACCATGTCTTCCAGCTTGCCTGTCGCTAGATAATCCAGAAAGAACAGAGGCGTTGCCCCTTGCACCGCGATATCGTTGACGCAGTGGTTTACAAGGTCCTGGCCGACCGTGTGGTGAATTCCCAGCTCAAACGCCACCTTCAACTTGGTTCCCACGCCATCGGCGCTCGATACCAGCACAGGGTTCGGGAATTTTTCGAGGTCCAAGGCAAACAGCCCGCCAAATCCTCCAATCTCGCTCAGGACTTGTTTGTTAAACGTTTTTCGGGCCAACATTCTGATTCGTTGCTTGCTACGGTCGCCGCTCGAAATGTCGACACCGGCATCGGCATAGCTGATCGACTTCTTTGCTGCCGGCTGCACCCCACCCGGCAGGTCCGCCTCCAGTTCTCCGCGAGATCTCCTTAGCGCACCTATCGCCTGCGTCAGAGGTGGTGTCGATCGGCTCTTGAACGCGGGATGCTCTCCAGGCTCTTGTTGCGCGTCGACGGAATCGGGTGTGGGGGAGGTCTCATCCGGCAAAGTCGTGCTCCATAAGATTCGCGTGAAAACGAGAATCCTAGTCTAGCAGCACGCCCTCTCGGGACGAAAAGAACCGCAGTCGGCGATTTATTTCACTGACGGGCTTGCGCGGCGCGTACGCGGTTTGTCACGTCCGGGTTTCGCACAGACAAGGCCTGTCCGGGCGACAGCAAAGGCTGCTTGAGACGAAATCAGCTCACCTCGATCACGATCGAACCCGTATGCGCGCTATTGGCATATTCCAGATGAGCCTTGCGAATGTCTTCCAGACGGAACGTTGCCTTGATGGGCACTGTTATCTTACCGGATTGCAGCCATCCGAAGAGCAGCTCGAGATCGGGAGCAAAGTTCTTGGACGTGCGGGTAAGCCCGTAAAAGGTGGTCCGTTTGTGAGACCAGAAGAGCAGGTTTTTTGAGAAGAGCTTGACGATGGCAGGCAATGGCGGACGCTGAGGAGTCTTCGTCACGGCAGGCAGGTTCATACCGTATCCCACCAAGATGCCTCCTTTCTTGAGCACCGAGTAGGACTCGTCGAAACTTTCGAAGCCGAGCGGATCGAAGACCGCGTCGACTCCGCCTAGTTCCTGCATTGCGGCAATCCAACTTTTCTTCGAGTAGTCGAACGGAATCGCTCCGAGCTTTCGCAGTTCCTCATGCTTGGCAGGCGATGCTGTACCGAAGACTTGTGCTCCGCCGATCTGTCCAAGCCGCAGGAGCGCTCCTCCGACTGCGCCGCTCAAACCATGAACGAAGATCTTTTGACCGGATTGGATGTGAGCGGCACGGTGCAGCATCTCAAAGGCGGTCACCCAGTCGAGCACGAGAACTACAGCTTGCTTCCGATCGACTCCGTCCGGCACGTGTACCAGAAAGCGTTCGGGAAGGTTGATCCGCTCCGCCTGGCCCTCGTACTTGGAAAGGCACGCAACCTCCTCGCCCGGCTTGAACTTGGAGCAGCCCTTCCCGTTGATGCGCACCTCGCCCAGAACGCTGTAGCCTGGCGTGAGGGGAGCTTTCTTCTGAAACGGATAGGTGCCGCGCCGCATGTTTACGTCCGAGCCTGAGACGATCGAATACTGAACCGCAACCTGGACTTCCCCCGCGGAAGGATCGGGCAGATCGCCCTCGACAAGAGCCAGTTTGCTCTCGTCGCCGAACTCCGTAATCACCACTTTCCTGATCTTCGACATGCGTCCGCCTGAGAGACTCGCTTCACATCGGATGCGGTCGTGTGGAAAACGCTTCGCTCATAACTCGAATCAGAGTGCAGGCTGCCATCTGCGTGTTGTCCGGTTCATCGCTTCGAATGTGGGCACCTATACTTGAGGACATGCCCCGCCTTACCGATCGATCCCGCCATCTCCAATCACGCGCCGAAAAGTTTCTTCCCGGGGGCGTCGACTCGCCGGTACGAGCTTTTCGCGCGGTCGGCGGCGATCCCCCCTTCGTCACTCATGCCCAAGGCGCTTATCTCTTCGACGCTGACGGCAATCGCTATCTCGACTTTTTCGGCTCATGGGGGCCGATGATTCTAGGCCATGCTTTTCCTCCCGTAGTCGCAGCGATCCAAGAAGCCGCTGCCAAGGGAGCCAGCTTCGGGGCCTCCATCGCTGCCGAAGCCGATCTTGCCGAACGCGTCACCCGCTGCTTTCCCGCTATCGAGAAACTGCGCTTCGTCAGTTCGGGCACGGAGGCATGCATGTCGGCCGTCCGCCTCGCCCGCGGCTTCACCGGTCGCAACTTCGTCATCAAGTTCGAAGGCTGTTATCACGGACATTCCGACGCCATGCTGGTGAAAGCCGGCAGCGGAGTCGCTACGCTCGGCATTCCTGGCTCAGCGGGCGTTCCGCCCGAAACCGCCATGCACACGCTCGCTCTTCCCTACAACAATCTTGCAGGCGTGCGCGCTGCTTTTCTGGGCCGGCCCAAGGAGATCGCCTGCGTCATAGTCGAACCTGTAGTCGGCAACGCCGGCACCATCGCTCCTGAACCGGGCTTCCTCCAGGGTCTGCGTGACATCACCGCTCACTACGGCGCGCTGCTGATCCTCGATGAGGTCATGACCGGTTTCCGCCTCTCTCTCGGCGGCGCCAGTCAGCTATACGGCATCTCGCCCGACATCATCACTTTAGGCAAGATCATCGGCGGAGGCCTTCCCTGCGGAGCCTTCGGCGGACGTGCCGACGTCATGGAATACCTCGCCCCGCTGGGTCCCGTCTACCAAGCGGGAACGCTCAGCGGCAATCCGCTCGCGATGGCTGCCGGCATTGCTACGCTCGATCACCTCATCACCCACGAAGAAGACGTTTACAACACGCTTGAATCGACGACGTCACGCATTGCCGAGGGTGTCGCCGCAATAGCCCGCGCGGCCGGCATTTCGCTCACCACCAACCGCGTTGGATCCATGTTCACGTGGTTCTTTACCTCGCAGGCGGTCACAGACTTCGCCTCGGCCGCAACCTCTGACACCGCAGCCTTTGCACGCTTCCACCAGGCCATGCTCGACGCCGGCGTGTGGCTGCCGCCGAGTCAGTACGAAGCCGCATTCGTCTCTATGGCACATGGCGATGCTCAGATCGGTCAAACCCTTGAAGCCGCCCGCACCGCGCTTGGCTGATAGGAAGTGTCTTGCCGGATGGGCCGCTCGCTTGATCCCTCAAAGACCAAGTATGTTTGCCGGACCAGATTTCGGTCAGTGCCGACTGTCGGAAAAATTCAGGCGCTCAATCCGCCCAGATTGGAAGACTGGTCACGATGCGACCGCTCCGCGTGAAGCGGGGCCATCCGGCAGCACATCCTTTGGCTTCATAAACAGCTTTCCCGCGGCGATCAAGACGGCCAGGAGTCCCGCACACAGCGCGAACACAGGACGCACTCCGATCTTTTGTGCCAAAATCCCACTCAGTATCAAGCCCGCTATCTGGGCCGAGAATATGACCGACATGACCGTTGAACCGACGCGTCCCATCAGCGCCGGCGGCGTCTCCTGCTGAATCAGTGTTTGCGAGGGAATGATGATGCCGGCGACCGAAAACCCAATGATGAAGTCGCCCAGCATGGTCGACCACACCTGCGCCGACCCCGCCAAGAACACCAGCCCTAACGCAATTCCCGCGAGCCCGCCATACACCAGAATCGAGTTCTTCCACGTCTTCGCAAACATGTTCAGCGCATTCACGCCCAGCAGCATTCCTAAACCAATCAGCCCGCTCGCAATCCCGAAGATCCTCGTCGAAGCGTGAAGATTGTCTCGCACATACACCGCGATCAGCGGCCCGAAGCAGCCCATCACGAACATGCCCGCCGCGAGCGCCAGAATGACGAACAGAAGACCGGCATGGTGCACGATAAAGCGAATGCCCTGTTTCATATCGTCCCATATGCGCCCCATCGCGCCAGCTTTCGCCTGCGCTCCAGCCTTCGCCTGCGCTCCAGCCTTCGCCGGAGCAGTCGAAGCCTGAGCCACAAATGCTACCGACGCGATCAAACAAGCCGAGCCCACGAAACTCGTTGAGTCGAGCACATAACAGCTCACCGCGCCAAAGGACGCCACCATGAACGCCGCCGCCGCGGGTCCAATGACGCGCATTCCAAACATCACCTGCTGCATTAGCGCATTGGCCGACCGAAGCCCATGAAACGGAACCGCCGACCGGATGGCCACACCCTGCGCGGGACCAAAGAAGCTCGACACGACGCTGACGGCAGCTAAGATTGCATAGAAGTGCCACACCTGATGCGCTACCAGCAGCAGCAGACACAGGCCTGCGCGCAAACTGTCGCTCAATACCATCGTCGGCTTCAGCGGCCACCGATCCACAAATACACCTGCCATCACTCCCAGGACGGCAATCGGCAGCATGTACGCAATCTGCACGCCGGTCACCTGTCGTGCACCTGCATGCAGTTTGAAGGTGAGCACGCTAATCACCGCAAACAGAGCCAGAAAGTCGCCAAAAACCGAGATGATCTGCGCATACCAGAGGCGCCGCATCATCGGAATTCGCAGCACCGCGCTCATGCCGAGCGGCGCTGGCAGTTCAGGATCGATCACCGCTTCGGCAGCGGCCGGATTGGGAGAGGTTGTGCTCATGCGGTTCGTTTATCGTACTGGAAGACGCGGTCTCGATGCACGTTCCTGGGGATCATGCCCAGGAATCTACCGTGACGAACTTCATCCCCGTTTCAGCGCGATAGCGGCGCAGCAAAAGCTCACTGGCCTCAACCGTTGCGCCGCGCGGCTGACCCAGACCCGCCTGGCCGCCGTCGTGCAACACGATATTCGATGCCCGGCCGCGCCTTCGGTTGCGCGTCACGCCGCGAGCCACTCTTTCGGCAATTGTCTCGGCTCCGATGCGCGTCCAGTCTCCGGGAATGATGTTCCACTGCACCGGAACCATTCCGAGCTCAGCCACGATCCGAAGAACCTCCGGACGCCTCGCTCCATGCGGCGCGCGAAAGTAGCGGACGGGAGAACCCAGCGCATCCTCAATGGCCGCATTGCACCCCGCCAGTTCCTCGCGTATGCGTCGCGCCGATTGCCACGCCAGCCGCGGATGCGTCATCGTGTGGTTGCCGACCAGGTGGCCATTTGCAGCGATGACACGCGCCAGGTGCGGACGCTGCCGAACGAAGCGCCCGATAAGAAAAAAGCTCGCGCGCGTCCGATGCCGCGCCAGCACTTCGAGCAGCCGCTCGGTAAACACATCGTTTGGGCCATCATCGTAAGTCAGCGCGATCTCCTCCGGCCGGCGACTGGCCACCACCGTGGGCCCGAAGAGCTGCGACTGCGGCCACAGAGCTGCATAGGTCATCGTGCCCACACCGCTGATCGCGATTGCCGTCAGGGCCGCTGCTGAGATCTGCGCGTGCGTCATGCGCCTTCCTTCGTCGTCTCGTTTGAATTATGCAGAGACTTTCGGCTTCGTCCGCAGTAAGCCGCCGACCGCACCCCCTAAGGTTGAGAGCACCATGAGCAATCCGGACAGCATGGCGAATCCGGCGAGCATCATTCCGGCGCGAACTTCGGGAGAGTAGAGGAACTGAACGATGCCGGGCGGCTCAGGAGCGGTTGCTGCTGCCTTCTGGACCTGCGCATGGAGCATGGCGGTCAACTGGACATCGAAGCCTGCCATGCTGTGCAGTACGTAACGCGCAAAGAGTCCCGCGGCCGACATGGTGATGGCGAAACAAGCCATCAGCGCAAGACCGACCAGGACGCCGATCCGAGCACCGATCCCGGCGTCCATCCACGCCAGTGGGCGCCGCCTCTGGTACATTGCGAGGGTGATGAGCGATCCGCTCAGGGTCCAGAGCCAGGTGAGCGGGGATACCACCTGAACTCTGGCTGAGATCAGGCTCAGCAGGGCAGCGATCGCAGCAACCAGAGCGGCGCATTGAACTGCCGTTCGCCACTCCACCTGCCGGGGCCGGGGAGGTGGAATCGCTCCCGTAGTGTTGCCCTCAGCCGAACCGGTCTGCTCTTCGTATTCGGGAAGAAGCAGCTGCGGCGATCCGCAGTGCGGACAGAACGGAAGATCTCCTCCGGCCTCCGGCAGCTCGCTTCCGCAGCGATGACAATAACGATACATATCTTATGAAGCTATCCCAGCCCGCTGGGTGCGGCAAGCCTCGCACTTCCGCGTGGCTTGAGATAGAGTTACTGCGTTTGCTCGTTCTTGCCGTCGCCGTCCTCGGAGAAGTGTCCCGGCAAATCGATAGCAACGATACCCAGTTTGGTGCCAGTGCCGTTCGGATCGATTCCTACCACGTGCTGATGCAGCTTGGAGCCCGCTTTCAGCTCCATCTTGCCGCTAAGGTCATTGTCGACCTTGATGTGCTTGCTTTCATCTTCATCGCTACAGGTCAAGCCTTCGGCGGTCTTTACTGGCGAGCCAACCGCTTTATCGCCCTGACACTGGATAACGTCGCCATAGCGTCCCAATGCCTTGCGATAGAAGGCCGCTACCTGAGCGGGAGGATCGGAAGTGGTGTAGCTGGCAGCTTTGACCCGCAGTTTGAACTTGCCGAAGCTGAAGTTCACGTCGGCCGCCCCGTCGTCCTTATCCTTCTTCTTGGCGATAACGGCGCCCGGATAAAGTGGCAGACCAAGCTCCTCCTGAACGGTGGCGTCGTTGGTCTTCACAGTCATGCCGCCAAAGGGTGTCGCAATCTTTACGTTCTCACTGTCTCCCTGTTTGTTGTTCTCGACGCGGCATCCGCCCAGTATGACCAGCCCCAGGGCTGCCGTGACTGCCGCCGCAATCCACTTCTTCTGCTTTCTCTGCCTGATCTGCGTGGTTCGCATGAGCGCCTCCGTAGTTCGCATGCACATCTTCACAAGACGATACGCCAGCGGCACACCGGCGGTTCCCTTGCTAGGGGTCGAGTAGGCCTAACGTTTAGTTTGGTAACAATATACTTGGCTGACCGAGTTTGGTAGACTGTCGTGCATGCCCCCCGAGCAATTACAGGGCGTGTATGCAAAGATGGCATGGGCCCGCGGTCACTTCCAAGCCCTTGATGCTGAAATCGCCGTGTGGCTGAAAGACGACGCGCACCGTATCGTCTACGAGCGCAACGAAGATTTTACCCAGCACTACCTTCGTGCGGAATTCGGAAGCAAGCCCCGACTCGATAGGTGGCCGTTGATTCTGGGCGATTGTGTTACCAACCTTCGAGACGCTCTCGACCACCTCATTTACACGATTGCCCACTTGCCGGGTATGCCCCTTCCAGCAAAGGCGGACAAAGCCGCTTTCATCATCCGTAACGCGCTCCCCCACTTTACCGACGATGCCAAGCAGCGGCTCTGTAGTGTCCCGAATACGGTAAGAGACGCCGTTCTCAGTTTTCAACCCTTCAATCGTCCCCATGCGATAGTTCCCCCACTGCTCTCCATACTTTCGGAACTCGCCAACGGGAGTAAGCATAAGCTCCTCGCTGTGATGACCACCACTCCGCAGAAATTGGATGTGAACTTCATAAGCAATGGCAAGGTGAATCACGAAGGAATCACATACGGAGTGAAAAACGGAGGTGTCGTGGAAGACGGGCCGTTCTTCGTCGTGGAAACCGCTAATCCCGATCCTAACTTTCGTCTTACGGCCGGAGAAATTCATTTCGGAATTGCTATTGGTCACACGCCCTTGCCAGGAGACACGCGGTACGATGCCGCGCACACAACCTACAGAGTCCTCATGGAGGCCATTTTCGATGAAGTCCAACAAGTTATCGACACGATCTCGGCGTTGGTCTGATTGATTCTGAACGCACATCGGCGTACCCTCATTCCTGAGGGTCTACACCGATGGCGAGTCAACCCAACGTTCCGGCCAAGGATGAGGCGGGAGACTTCGACCAGTTTACAGATTTCGTGAGACGGATTGTCTCCGTCCCCCATTCAGAAATACAACGGAGGTTGGAAGCGGAGAGGCGATCTAAGACTTCCGCTTCCCCCGATCCTGTCTCCGATAAGACAGACCGTTAGAACCTTCGATTACAGGCTTTCCGTCAGTTCGCCGCCTGCAACCCCCTACCCGTGACCTCAGCGAACGTAAGACGCTTGCCAGTGACCCGTGAGAGAGTCTTTACGAAACGCCCAGCATCATTGGTGCCACGGTTATTGTAGCGAAAAGACTGCTCATCGATGTAGCGGAAGAGATGAAACGGCTCGACAGCGACGTAGGTTCCGCCGAGTGCTCTCTTCAGCAAGCTCCAAAAGTTCTCAAGCCCATTCGTGGAGACGATGCCATCCACATAAGCCTCAGCGTGATTGATGACGCTGTGAGTGTAGTTTTCAGCCAGTCCCCAGTAGGAAATAAGCTCATCCGTCATAACGTGCGATCCGACCTCTACATGGTCGGCAATTTTGTTATGCAGCGTCTTCTTATCACGCTCGGCAATGACGTGGGCTTTGACCTTGCCGCCACGCTCTAGCATCCCCATCACCACAGTCTTGCCAGTAGCGCCACGCCCCGTGATGGCCTTCTTACGCTTGGCAATGTGCATATTGCGGGCCTTGCCGCCGATGAAAGTTTCATCCACTTCTACCTGACCCTTTAGCTTGCCGCCATCGAAGCCGTCTTGCATCGCAAGCCGAATCCGCTGAAGCATGAACCAGGCTGACTTCTGCGTGATCCCGAGCGACCGCGACAGTTCGTAAGAGCTAATCCCGTTCTTGCTATTGCAGAGAAGCCAAAAAGCTGGGAGCCACTTATGAAGGCCGATGGGGGAATCTTCCATAACCGTTCCGGTCTTCAGAGAGAACTTCTGCTTAGCGTGATTCGTGCGGCACTTATATACACGAGCCTTAGCAAGATAGGTGACCTTCTCAGACTGGCACTGAGGGCAGCGCACAACACCGTCGGCCCACCGTACAAGAGTCATAAACTCACGGCAGTTCTCAAAGTCTGAGAACAGTTTGATGGCTTCGAGAAGTGTCTTCGGCGTTTCCATGTACCTAGATTAGGCCAAGTCCTACGGTCTGTCAAGTATATTATTACCTTTAGTTTCAATGGGCCTGTAGGCGAAAATTTGTGGCCGGTTGGCGCATGTGACCTATACTGGCCACAGCCGGAGAGCAGGCGTTGGGTCCGGCACACGCGTGTACAGACGGTATTCCGCGGCAAGACGGAGTTCCTGGCATGGCGCAGCATCAGCCAATCCGCAAAATCCGGCATGGCACCGGGTCTGACATACCGGATAAACTCTACTTCCGCATCGGCGAGGTTGGCCGCCTGTGCGACGTACCAGCTTATGTCCTGCGCTTTTGGGAGAGCGAATTTCCTCAGTTAAAGCCGCATAAGGGGGGAACCGGACAGCGCCTCTATCGCCGGCGCGACGTGGAAATGGCATTGCGGATTAAGAACTTGCTCTACAGCGAAGGCTACACCATCCCAGGCGCCCGTCAATTTCTCAAGTCCGAGGTCAGGCAGAGTGAGCCGCAGCTGGCTCTGTCGATCGAGACGATGCAGCCCCAAGTCGACGCAGGTCAACTCCGCACGCTGCAAAAAAATCTGCGCGACCTTCACGCCATGCTTTCAAAGCCGGCAGTGCGCACCGCAGTGCATCCCATCCGCACTTCTCGGCCGTCCGCGGGACCGCGGCGATCTCCGGCTAAGCTTTTCGATCTTCCGCTTCAGCCGGGAGACGATATCCTTTAGCCATGTCATTTCAGGATGGTTCTGATAGCCGACCACGACGCCGACAGCGTCTTCGGTCTTCCGAGAAGAGGACTCCCTATCTTGGCGCCAATGCGCTTCATGGCGTTCCCATCCAGTGCCAGTACTGTTCAGGGCAGACGTTTCGCCGGTCCACGCTGCGCGGCGAAGACTTCACTCAACTGTTGTTGATGCGGTATCCGGTCCGCTGTCTTCGCTGCAGTCAGCGCCAGGGGGTGAGCTTTACGGTGGCAGGTATCTCACTTTCGTCCAAAGACAAACCCAAGCGCCCAAACCGCTCTGCGCCCGGGGGAGGCGCCTGGAGCGAGCCAACCAGCTCAGCGGAGGCTTCGGACTCGGTTTCATCCTAGCCTTCCATGGCAGGGTTACAGTCGAAGAGGCAATCTCGACAGGCGATCTCAACATTTTCGCGAGCCACAGATTGACCCGCTACAGCGCGGTCCAGTAGACATCGATCGCCTATCGGGAAAATGCTGCATGAGCAGGCTGGCGGAGATGCGCCACTTTGGCGGCTTTGCGGAAACTCGTGTTCTCGGGGATAGTTCGGGACTCTGGACCTGAGATGTTTACAATCCTTTCGTCATCACGAATCAGCCCTGCCACTCATCAGCATCAAGCCGCGCACCGGACCGCCCGATAGAATGGACGCACCCGTGCTCGATCCCGCAAAGCCAGAGAACTTCGACATCCCCGTCTCCACGCCCGACAGTCCAGCCGGCGACCCCGAGATTGCTCCCGCGCGCTTTGGCTGGCTGCGGCCTTCTCACCGGCACACTGCGCTATCCGCTACGCTGCTGCTCTCTTTTTTTGCGCTGGTTTCGCGCGTCATCGGTATGGTTCGGGAGACGTATATCGCTCACGTCTTTGGTGCCGGGCCGGGCACGGATGCGTACAACATCGCGTTCCAGCTTCCCGACCTGATCAACTATCTGCTTATCGGAGGAGCTGCGTCGATCAGCTTCGTCACCATTCTCAGCCGATACCGCGAAGCCGGCGAACATGAAGAAGGCGACCGGGCGCTTTCGGTCATCCTGAACACGATGCTTGTCGCGCTCGGTGCCGCAATCCTGCTTGCCGAGTTCGCCGCTCCGCTCTATTCGCGGATATTCTTTTCGAACAAACCCGCCGAGGCGGCGCTTGCAACCTACATGACACGCATTCTGCTGCCTGGGCAACTCTTCTTTTTCTCTGGCGGCGTTCTAGCTTCGGTGTCGTTGGTCCGCAAACAGTTTGCCTATCAGGCCATCTCACCGTTGGTTTACACCATCTTCATTATTCTGGGCGGCCTCTTTCTGTCGCGCTCTATTGGGATTCCTTCGCTTGCCTATGGCGCTCTAATCGGATCCTTCGCCGGACCGTTTCTGGTGAACGCCTTCGCCGCACGGCGCGCCGGAGTTCGTTACCGGCCTGTACTCGACTTCAGCAATCCTGGACTTCGCGCCTGGGTGCATATGTCGATCCCGCTGATGCTCGGCGTCACGGTCGTCTTTATGGACAACATCATTCTCAGCTACTTTGCCAAGCATGGAAGCGGGGACATCTCGCGGCTGATGTACGCAAAACGGCTGTTTACCGCGCCGATGGCGATCATCGGACAAGCGGCTGGAGCCGCGTCGCTGCCTTTCTTCGCTTCGTTATACAGCCGGAGGCTCTTCGGCGACTATGCCGCAGCCGTGAACCGGTCGGTGACGCGCATCCTTTCGGCTTCGCTGATTTTTTCGGCCGGCATGTTCGCGCTAGCCGGCCCCGCAGTCGACCTCATCTATCGGGGCGGCTCGTTCGACAGCGCCGATACACGTTCTACCGCGATCTACTTCGAGATCTTTAGCATTTCGCTCGCCCTGTGGTCCGCCCAGGCGATCTACTCGCGAGCTTTTTTTGCCGCAGGTGAGACGCTGGCGCCCATGCGCGCCGGCACCGTCATCACTGCGGTCTCGATCCCCATCTACTGGGGCCTGCACCGCAGCTTTGGCGTAGCGGGTCTGGCTTGGGCCTCAAATCTGGCAATTCTGGCGCACACGGTGACCCTTGCCGTGCTGGCCCACCGTCGCAAGCTGGTCTCGCTCGGCGGACTCGACTTGAAGGAGATCGCCCGCTCGATGCTTGCAGCGTTGATTGGGCTTAGCGGGGTTCTCCTCATACTTCGAGTCCTTCCGCAAGGCAAGAGCAGCTACCTGGCCGACCTGGTTGCGTTGACTACGGGAGGGCTTCTATGGCTCTCTCTTAGCGTCATCACGCTGAAGCTCACTGGCTCCAAGCTGCCTGGACATCTGCTGCGCCGCAGAACCTGAGCTCTACTTCGCATCTTCGTACTCCTCATTCCATGCAGCCTGAATCGCCTCGAGGATGCCTTCGTTCGACTTCGTAGGATCGCCGGTGAAGCCCGGAAGCTCTGTGACATATTTGTGCAGGTCGGTGAAGCGGACTGTATACGGCTCTACCTCTGGATACTTCTCCTGCAACTGAATCCCGATCTCTTCGCTGTCGGTCCAATCAAACTGAAGCGGCATGGTTCTTCTCCCCCGGTACACTGTTCTGAAAGCGCCGCAAGACCGCGCCATCTACGAGACTACAAGAAACATCCTTCGTGTCGCATCCTTCAAACCCGTTCCTGCATTCGCGGCCAGAGATATGGTCTGCTTCGTTGCTGCGGCGAGATCTACGCGGACGGGCGCTGCATCTTGCCGCGACCGAGCGCCTTCTGCATGACCAGACTCCCGGCAATTCGTCCAGCGTGATCTTCGGCTGCGACGAGCAGCTTCGCCATGGCAACTTTCACCCTGCCAGCTACGCCGCCATCTGCGCCAATCCGAACTGGCGCCGTCGCCTCGACAAGACCCATACGGCACATCGCAAACTGCGCGCCCGCGCCGACTGGAAGTGGAAGGAACTCGACTGCGCCAACAGTTCCGACGCTCTCCTGATGAACATCTTCTGCCATCCGCAGGTTGCCACTGCTGAGAATGTCTCCGCTCCAATTGCCAGGCTGCTCGGCATCGATGTGAAAGTCGCGCCAGTCTTCGGCGTTCACCCCGGTGTGCCTCTGCATGGAGGCCTGCTCGATCGCACCGAGATCGACCTGCAACTCGACACACTCTTGGTCGAAGCCAAACTCACCGAGACTAGCTTCCAGACCGCGAAGCCACGCCTTATCACCCGCTACCGCGATCTCGAGGAGGTCTTCGACGTCTCTCGCCTCTTCCGAACGGACAAATCTTCTCTCCGGCCTGAACTAAGCGAGACGGCAAACTCAGCAAACGCCGCCGTGCCTGGATACCAGCTCATCCGGAACGTGCTCGCCGCCTACGCCTCCAACTCCTCATTCTGCGTGCTGTGCGATGGCCGCCGGTGCGATCTCATCGAGACCTGGTATGCGGTGCTCTCTACGGTGCACCGCCCCACCTTCGCCACTCGTCTAAAGCTCCTTACCTGGCAGGAGCTGGCCACAGCCCTCTCTGCCGACCTGCGGAACTTCCTAAAGACCAAGTACGGCATCACGGCCGGAGCATGACGACCGCGCTGCTATCTTGCCGTTTCTTCCATGCAATGGCGGGCGCATCGCGGAGCACCGCTTTGCGACCTGGTTCGCTGGCGCGGATCGTCTCTCGCTGTGTCAAGCTTGACTTTGCTTCTTGGCTGCGCCCACTCGGCATCAGGCAACTTGCCCTAGCTTCCAGGCCCGTGCGCGGGCTTGCCTTCCTGCACATAGTTTCTGTTCCACTTGGGGATTTCGACGACGTAGGTGCCGGGCTTTTCGATCACGGCCTGGCATCCGAGGCGCGAATTGAGTTCGATCCCTGCTGCGGTCTCCAGGCGATCGAGCTCGAGATCCTCGGCCTCGGAGATTCCCTTCGCACCCTCCTTAACATGCAGGTGGCACGTCGTGCACGCGCAGACGCCGCCACAGGCGTGGTCAAGAAAGATACCGTAGTTCTCGGCTACATCGAGAAAGGACATTGGCAGCCCATGGCCCTCGTAGGGCAGCGTGTCAAAGGGGAACTCGACCGTCCTTCCCTCCGGCAGGAAGGTCACCCGCACCATTCCTTCGGCCGCCGGCTTCGACAGATCAACACTTTCCCCACTCTTGTTTGCACCGCTCGTTTCGCTCATCGTTCAGTCTTCCGTCGACTCTCCGGCCGTAGCCTCATGCTTGGTGGATATCTCAATCTTCCTGTCCTCGGCCATCGCATCTGCACGCGAGCTTGTTACCTGTGCCTTGGCAAACGGATGCGGCGCGGTAGGGCCTTCTCCCATGCTCTCACCTGCGGCCTCCATGGTCTTGCCTTGTACTGCGCCCGACACGGCATTGTCCATCATCAATTCGGCAAATCGCCGCGTGGCCGTATCCAGCCGCTCGATTCCAGCGCGAATCTGCTTGTAGTCTCCACCTGGCACGGCTGCCTTTAGAAAAGAGATTCCCTGTTCGATCTTGGCGATCTCATCGCTTGACAGCATCTGCCAGGCCTCGTGCTTCTTGCCTTTCTCCACCGCGCTCAGAATGGTCTCCGCCTCGTTTTTCGCTTCGATGACCTGACGCTCGTGAATGTCAGTCTCAGCATTGTCGAAAGAATCTAAAATCATCGTCTCCACCTGCTCATCAGTCAGGCCGTATGTTGGTTTCACTTCGACCTCGGCCTCCTTACCGCTTCGCTGCTCGCGCGCGCTGACATGAAGGATTCCATTCGCATCGATGAGGAACTTTACCTCGATGCGCGGCAGCCCCGCGACCATCGGCGGAATGCCCTTCAGGTCAAATCGCGCCAGGGACCGGCAGTCCTTCGCCAGCTCGCGCTCGCCCTGCACCACGTGGATCGCCACATTCAATTGTCCGTCCACGCCAGTGGTGAAGTGCTCGGTCGCACTCGCCGGGATGGTTGAGTTGCGCTGGATGATCTTTGCCACCACGCCGCCCAAAGCTTCGATGCCGAGCGATAGCGGGGTCACATCGAGCAGCAGCAGGTCCTCGGTCGCGGCCGATCCCCCGGCCAGGATCTGGGCCTGCACGGCGGCGCCGAGCGCGACGACCTCGTCAGGGTTCAGGTCCGTGTGCGGCGCCTTGCCTCGCGCGTGGAGCTCGAATAGATCGTCGACCAGCGCGCGCACCGCGGGAATCCGTGTGGAGCCGCCCACGAGCACTACTTCATCGATCTGCGCTGCCGTCAAGCCGGCATCTTTCAGCGCCTGTTTGCAGGGAGGTGCTGTCCGAGCCACAACGCCGGCGATCAGCTCTTCGAACTGCGACCGCGTGATCTTGCGCAGATATCTGATAGCCTCTTTTCCCTCGACCGATGGCAGCTCGACGTTCAGCGTGGCTGTGTCGACGGTCGAGAGCAAAATCTTCGCTTCGATGACCGCCTTGCGCACCGTTTGCACGGCCTCGCCATTGCCTCGGGCATTTACGCCCAGATCGCCCTCGATATCGTCGAGCGCAATGGCGATGAGCAGGTTGTCAATGTCGTCTCCACCGAGGTGGGTATCGCCGCCGGTCGCGACTACCTCGAAGATCCCCTCGTGCAGCTTGAGAATCGAAATGTCGAACGTGCCGCCGCCAAAGTCGTACACCGCGATCAGCCCATCCTTGCTCTTGTCCAGTCCGTAGGCGAGCGCCGCCGCCGTCGGTTCATTGACCAGGCGCAGCACGTCGAGGCCGGCGATGCGCCCGGCGTCCTTGGTAGCCTGCCGTTGCGCGTCGTTGAAATACGCTGGAACCGTAATGACTGCCTTAGTCACTGGGCTGCCGAAAAATCGCTCCGCGTTCCGTTTCAACTGTTGCAGCACATACGCGGAGATCTCCGGCGGCGTGAGCAGTAATCCACCGACGCTCACCTTTAACACCTCACCTGGCCTTAGCCCCTCGGCGAGCTTGAAGGGAAACAGCTTCAACTCGCCTTGCACGTCTTCGATGTCCCGGCCCATCAGCCGCTTGGCCGAATACACCGCGCTTGCGGCATCGGACATCAACGTTTTCCGTGCCGCATTCCCAACCGCCACGCCCTCGTCAGTCCACGCTACGACAGACGGCACAAGGCGTTCGCCGTCCGCGCCCGGAATGACCGCCGGCGCGTCTCCTTCCATGTAGGCTACCAACGAGTTTGTCGTACCTAGGTCGATCCCTACTACCCGCTCATCCGCCATCCGCCGAACCTCTATTTCCCTGCCGAACTCTTCGTATTGTCCTACACTCGGCCGCTCCATCGAGGCAGTGCTCCGCTTGCCGCCGTCGCTGAACACCTGGACATTGAGTTAGATGCTGACGCTCACAGGAAATCCAGAATTTCGCTTGACTGTGTTGATTAGGACGGGGTAATGTTTCGTTCGTTCTTCAAACATAATAGACCGCGCTGCAGGTATTCACTTCGGAGGTCGTCCATGCTACTTCGTAGATCCGCTGTCACCCTCGTCGTCATTCTCGTTGTGATCGCGTCTTCTGTATCGCTATTCGGGCAGGCAGTCAGCGGAACTTTGCTTGGCACTGTCGCTGATCCCAGTGGAGCGAACGTACCCAACGCGAAGGTCACGGCGGTCGAAAAGGCCACCGGAGTTCCACGCGACACAGTGACGAATGAAAGCGGCAACTACACGATGCCGGACCTGCCGCCCGGTATGTACTCCGTGACCGTAACGGCGCCAGGATTCAAGAAGGAGGTAAGGGAGAACATCACGTTGCTGAACAATACAACCGCGCGCGTTGACGTGGGGCTGGCGGCCGGCAGCGTTTCTGAGACCGTTCTGGTAACCACCGCGCCGCCTCTGCTGCAGACCGATCGCGCCGATATCAGCACGAAGATCACCTCGCGCGAGGTGGCGGACCTGCCGCTCGGCACCAACCGCAACTTCCAATCGCTGCTGAATCTTGTGCCCGGCACCTCGCCCGCAACCTTCCAGCATTCGCAGTTCTTCAACGCCGCAAGCGCCCTGCAGACGGAGGCCAACGGCCTGCCCCGCATGGGCAATCTCTACCAGATCGAAGGCATCGACGACGATGAGCGGACGGGGCTGCTCCAGATCATCATCCCTCCCGCGGCGGCGATCCAGGCAGTCGACATCTCGACCAATAACTTCGAGGCGGAGCTGGGCCGCGCGACCGGCGCTGTCACCAACGTGACGCTGAAGTCCGGCAGCAACGCGTTTCACGGCTCGGCGTTCGAGTACATCCAGAATAATGACGTCAACGCGCGGTCGTACTTCGCCGGTCCGCTCGGACATCAGTCTTATAACTACTTCGGCGGCAGCATCGGCGGGCCTATTCTGAAGGATAAGCTGTTCTTCTTCGGCGACTATCTGCGCACGTCGGACCACGAGTCCATCGCCAGCACGTTCACCATTCCGGATGCGCGGTATTTCACGCCGAACGCGAGCAACAACATCGACCTGAGCGGCGCGCTGCAAACGAATGGAACCGGCCAGGTATACAACCCGGCCACTGGCGACGGTACCGCCGCCCATCCTCGCACTCCATACCAGAACAATCAAATTCCCTTCAGCCAGGTGAATCCAGTTTCACTCGCGATTCTGCAGCAGGTGAACGCAGCCGCCGCGAAGATGGGAATCTTGAACCCGAACCGGCCGTTGGTGAACCCTGCAAACAACTACACGACGAACCTGCCTTTCACGAAGACGACCGACAGCTTCGACACCAAGGTCGATTACGCCCTCAATGAGAGAAATCACTTCAGCGGCCGCTACAGCTTTCAGCGCGTGCTGACCTTCCAGGCGCCTGCCTTCGGCTCGTTCCTCGGAGGCCCGGCTGGTGGCGGATTCGAAGGCAATGGCGATCAGAGGTCGTACAGCACGGGCGTGAACTACGATCACGTCTTCTCGGCGACCTTCTTCACCGAGGCGCGGTTTGGTGTGGCCCACCTACGCAACAACGCGCAGCCCAGCGACTACGGATCGAATGACGCGACCACCCTTGGCATCCCCGGCGTCAACATCGCCGACCAGCCGTTCACAACCGGACAGGTTGGCGTCTTCATAGGCAACTTCGGCACGCAGGGGGCAAACAATCCTTTGATCGGATATTCGGCATCGGAGCCTTGGATACGAGGCGAGTCGAACATCGACTTCGTCAACAACTACACCAAGATCATTCGCAACCATACCCTGAAGTTCGGCGTCGACCTTCGGCGCGTGCGCGACGATCTGCTTCAGGACCAGACCTTCAGCCCGCGCGGCGCGTTTACCTTCTCCGATGTGCAAACTTCGCAGGCGGGCGCAAAAACGAACATCGCAAACGATATTGCGAGCTTTCTCCTCGACCAGCCAAGCCAGACCGGGCGCGATCTCAACACGTTCTTCCCGGCCTACCGGCAGTGGTGGTTCTTCGCCTTCGCCAGCGATAAGTGGCAGGCGACCTCAAAGCTGACTATCGACGCCGGCCTGCGCTGGGAGTTCTATCCGCCGGCTACGCCGAAGTCCTCAGGCGGCTTCTCGAACTACAATCCTTCGAACAACACCCTGGTCCTAGCCGGCCTTGGCGGCAATCCATCCAACCTCGGTTTGCAGACCCGTTACAGCTACTTCGCGCCGCGTACTGGACTGTCCTATCGAGTGACGGACAACACGGTCCTCCGCGCCGGATTCGGCATCAGCTACATGCCCTTCCCGGATAACGTCTACGCGTATAACTATCCCATTCGCGCCAACAACAGCTTTCAGCCCGGCGGAAGTTCAGCGTTTACCCCGGCTGTACTTGCGGATGGAGTGACGACAGCGACCTTCCAGGCAGGCTTTCCAGCGCCGGTCCCGGTTGCGATCCCCGCCAACGGAATCATCCCTGCCAATACGCCGCAGCTCAAGAGCCAGGTGTACACCTACATTCCTTCGACCTACAAAAATCCTTATGTCGAGTCCTGGAACGTTGCCGTACAGCAGGCGTTGCCTGGCGACCTTTCGCTCCAGCTGGCCTATGTGGCGAATCACGGCGTAGACATCTCAGGAGCTCAGAACATCAACTTTCCATTGACCTACGGCGGCGGTGCGGCGTCAGACCCGGAGAACATCGCCTACGGGCGCACTGCAGCAACGAACCAATATTTCCTTGCGTTCTCTTCGAACTACCAATCGCTGCAGGTCCAACTCACCAAGCGCTTCTCCAACAGCCTCGCCTTTACGTCCGCGTTCACCTGGGGTAAGGCCGAGGGCTACATCGGCAACAACGGGCCAGCAGGAAGCCCAGACGACGGCGGCGTGATCTTCTTTATCGACCAGCGCCGAAACTATGCTCCTCTGGACTTCGACCGCACGCTGAACTACGAGCAGAGCTTCACCTACCAGCTTCCGTTCGGTCGCGGTCACAAGTATCTCAACTCCGGCGTTGCTTCGGTTGTGCTCGGCGGCTGGCAGCTCTCCGGAATCGTCTCGGCCCTCTCCGGCACGCCATTTTCGGTCTACGCCAATCAGGCAAATCTGAACACTCCAGGAACGGCCCTGTTGGCGAACCTGAACGCCCCATTCAAGGTGACCCACGGCATCGGAGCGAGTACACACTGGTTCGATCCGACCGCATTCGCACAGCCGACCGGTGTGGCGGGCAACACGGGGAGGAACCAGTTCCGCGGGCCCGGCTACATTCAGGACAATGCTTCTATCTTCAAGAATTTTCCGATCTTCCGCGAGGCGTCGCTCGAGGCCCGGCTTGACGCCTTTCAGTTGAGCAACACGCCGCAGTTCAACAACCCCAACGCAAACAGCGGAAGCATCATTACGGCTTCGAGCTTCGGTCAGGTGACGAGCACGCTGGGCAGCGGTCAGGGCAGTGTAAACGGCGTGGGAGGAGGCCGCTCCTTGCAGGCAGCGCTCACGATCAAGTTCTAGCCGGCGCCTATTGCGAATCGCGCGTGCGTTGGCCGGTCCTACTGATTGGCCGATCTTTACAATGGCCTTTAGAAGAACCTTGTATCGGAAAAGGAGCAACATGGAAGATCTTTCGCGACGTAATTTTCTAACGGGCGCGGGCATGGCTGCTGCAGTCTGGGCGACGCGCCCTCTGTTCGGCCTGAGCGCGGCATCCGATTCGCCTTTCAAGATCGCCGTCATTTCGGACGAGATCTCGGAGGACTTCGACCATGCCTGCTATGTGATCGCCAAGGAGTTTGGTCTCGAGTGGGTTGAGCTGCGGGGCATGTGGGGCAAGAACCTGCAGGCGCTTTCGGAGGCGCAGATCGCCGAAGCGCAGAAGATTCTGGCGAAGTACAACCTGCAGGTCACCGACATCGCCAGTCCTCTGTTCAAGGTTGACTGGCCCGGCGCGCCCAAATCGCATTACAGCGAGAAGGGCGATATGCACGGGGCCGCGGAGGTGGCGTACAAGCAGCAGGATGAGGTGCTTGAGCGCTGCATCTCGCAGGCGAAGCAGTTCAAGACCAACAAGATTCGCTGCTTCGATTTCTGGCGTCTGGATGATGTTGCTCCCTATCGTGCTGCGATCAACGAGAAGCTCCGCTCTACGGCGGAGTTGGTCGGTAAGCAGGGCATCCTTCTCGTTCTTGAAAATGAATTCGCCTGCAATACAGCCACGGGGCGTGAAGCGGCAAAGACGCTCGATGCAGTGCAGACGCCGCACTTCGTCCTGAACTGGGATCCGGGCAATGCCGTAATGCGCGGCGAGCTCGATGCCTTTCCGGGAGGGTGGGACGCCCTGCCGAAGAGCCGCATTCATCACTGCCATTGCAAGAACGCCATCAAGGATGCGACGGGCAAGGTGGTCTGGTCGCCGGTCGACAAGGGCTATATCGATTGGGCGGCGCAGTACCGCGCGCTGAAGCAGGTGGGCTACCGTGACGCTGTCAGCTTGGAGACGCACTGGCGCGGCGCGGGCACACCCGAGGCTTCGTCGCGCATTAGCTGGGCGGGCATGAAGAAGTGCCTGGAAGAGGCGAATGCGTTCTAGCGCATGGCCGCCTCTGTCCAAAGAGAAGCTTCTCTCAGGCCGGACTTTCTAACGCCTGTAGATCGCTCCATCCGTACGCGACTTCGAGCAGCTCGGCACCGCCGATCGAGATACGCTTTTCCGCAACCTGCTGAGCGCCCAGATGGGCGTAGAAGTGGCGTGATGGATTGTCTGCCAATACCCAGACGATCATGCAGCAAAATCCCTGCTCGTCCAAGACTTCGGCGAGGCGGCGAGTCAGGAGCTTGCCGATGCCTAGTCCTTTGGCGGCGGGCAGCAGGTAGATCGCATAGAGTTCTGCGTCGTATTGCTCAATCGGCTCACGAATCTTGCCGCCGCTGATAAATCCGCATACGCTGCCGTCCCTTTCGGCTACGTAGATGTGTGCCTCCGGATTCTGCAGCCAGTTCGTCCAGTCCATGAACCTTGCTTCAACGTCGAGGGAATCGAGGAAGCTTTGCGGCACGATGCCGCGATAGGCTGTCTGCCAGGCAAGGACGTGGACTTGTGCGATTTGCCGCGCATCGCAAGAGGTCGCCCTTCGTATCACGGTAGGCATGTCGGGAGACTACCAGAGGGTCACGCGCGGAACAGACGGATTCCAGCGACTCCGGCGGCTCCGGCGTGGAGACAGGCGGAAGTGTTCTCGCGGGTTACGCCCCCGAGCGCGTAGACCGGAACGGGCGCGGCGGCGATGCAGGCTGCGTGGAGATGGTCCAGACCCTGGCCCGGAAGCGCTTCGTTGTCGGGCAAAGGCTTCTCGAAGACGGGCGCAAAAAGGATGGCGGAGACGTTGTTTTCCCGGGCCCGAACGATCTCCTGATGGGTGTGGCAGGAGACGGTCAGCATCGGTGCGGGACGGTTGGCGGCGGCGAACACCCGGTGGACCTCGGCTGGGGTGAGTTCGCCGGGCGAGGCGGTGAGATGGACGCCGTGGGCTCCTGTGGCGAGGGCGATGTCGGATCGTGAGTTGATGAGTAGTCGGGCTGGGGCAGCCGATGAGGCGATGTGGGCGAGGATGCGGCGCGCAAGTCCGGCTAAAGTTGCAGCGGGTAGATCCTTCTCGCGAAGCTGGATAAAGTCGATTCCGTCCGCGGCCCAGCGAGCGGCCTGTTCGACAAGCGCCGCTTGTTGTTCGCGATCGTCTCCTGCGAAGAGCGCACGGTTGGTGATGGCATAGCGGAGCATGTTCGGTTTCAGTGTATGGGCGCGGAAGCCCTTTGTGTTGATGGCGCAGACGTGGCGAGGAGCGCGCTTTTGCGGCAGTTCCGGGCATGGAGGCGAGGCTGGCCGATGTGGTAGTTTCAAGGCAGTGCCGAAGCGCAAGCAATACCGCAGCCGAACCCTCACCGATTGCCGCATTCGGGCCGATAACGGGACAAGGACCAACGTAGCAGGCGGTTCGAAGTCCATGAGTATGCACCGATGACTCCAGCGATGAGCAGCGTTTACGACCTGATTGTGATCGGCTCCGGACCTGCGGGGCAGCGGGCCGCCATCTACGCTTCCAAGCTGGGCAAGAAGGTCGCGTTGGTGGAGATGCGCGAGGTGGTCGGCGGAGCCTGCATCAGCACAGGAACCATCCCTTCGAAGACGATGCGCGAGGCGGTGCTGCATCTGTCGGGGTACAACTACAAGTCCATCTACGGAATGAACTACCGGGTGAAGGAACGGATCACCATGGCGGATCTTGCGTTCCGGGTCCAGCATGTGATCAAGACCGAGATCGACGTCACCGAGGCGCAGCTCTCGCGCAACAACATCGAGATGCTGGTCGGGGTGGCGAGCTTTGAGGACGCGACCCATCTGAAGGTTACGAACTCGCGCGGGTCGTCTATCTATGAAGCGAAGAACATCCTGATCGCCACCGGGACTAAGCCGGCTTCGTCGCCGAAGGTGCCGATCAATGGACGCAGCATCATCAACTCGGACCTTGTGCTCGAGCTCGTCAACCTGCCGAAGACGATGATCGTGGTCGGCGGCGGCGTCATTGGCGTCGAATATACCTGCATGTTCGCGGCACTCGGCGTGAGAGTGACGTTGATCGAGCGCAGACCGCGGCTGCTTGAGTTTGCGGATCAAGAGATCATTGAAGCGCTGAGCTATCATCTGCGCGACTCGCGTGTGACGATGCGGCTGAACGAAGAGGTCGAGTCGGTCGAAGAGATGACGGACGGAACTGTGGTGGCAAACCTTGAAAGCAAGAAAAAAGTTCAAGGGGATGCGCTGCTGTATGCGGTCGGGCGGCAGGGGAATGTGGACGAGCTGAACCTCGGCGCAGTGGGCATCGAGTCTGACCCTCGCGGGCGAATTCCCGTCGACAAAGACTTCCGCACCAAGGTGCCGACGATCTTCGCGGTGGGCGATGTGATCGGGTTTCCGTCGCTGGCTTCGGTGTCGATGGAGCAGGGCCGGGTCGCGGCGGCGCGAGCTTTCGGGGACGACAATGTGCTGTCCAATCCCGGTCTGTATCCCTACGGCATCTACACCATTCCCGAGATCAGCTTTATCGGCAAGACCGAGGAGCAGTTGACCGAAGAGGACGTGCCGTACGAGGTCGGCGTGGCGTACTATCGCGAGATCGCGCGCGGACAGATTCGCGGCGACACGACCGGGCGGCTGAAGATCATCTTCCATCGCATGACGCATGCGATTCTCGGTGTGCACATCATCGGCGAGGGTGCCAGCGAGCTGCTGCACATCGGCCAGGCGGTGATGGCGCTCGGCGGCAAGCTCGATTATTTCGTCGATACCGTGTTCAACTACCCAACGCTCGCGGAATGTTATAAAGTTGCGGCTTTCAACGGGCTGAATCGCGTCAGCAAGTTCGAGTAGAGGGCGCGGCACCCGGGACGAGAACGAGAAGGGCCATGGCAAAGACAATCGGCGTCAATTTATCGGATAGCATCTCGGCGGGGCTGGTGGTGGACCATCAGCTTGTCGGCCAAGTGCAGCATTTTCCGGAAGACCGGGAGCAGGAAGACGCGCTGGTGGAGCTGCACACCGACGCGCTGGTAGAGACGATCTGCAAAGAGGTGGTGCAGGTCGCGGGCGGCGCGAAAGATATTTCGGCAGTTGGGATCTCGCTGCCTGGCCTGGTCAAGAACGGCGTGATCGAAGAGGCGCCGAACCTGCCGCAGTTGAAGGGCGCACGGATCGAGGAGCTGGCGGGTATGCAGCTTCGCAACCATGGCCTGGCGACGCGGGTTTCGGTGCTGAACGATGCCGACGGCATGGCGGCCGGCCTCGCTTCGGCGCACGGCAAGCTGGATCGGATGATCCGCGTCTGGACGCTCGGCGTGGGCATCGGTTATGGGCGCTACCCCTACGCCGAAGGGGTGTGGGAGGGCGGCCATACGGTGGTCTCGCTCGACGAGAAGGAGCGCTACTGCGGCTGCGGCGGCCGGGGCCACATGGAAGGCATCATGGGCCATCGTTCAATGAGGCTGCGCTTCCTGGACATGGAGCCCGAAGAGGTCTTCGCAGAGGCCAGGAACGGCGAGCCGCGCTGCATGGAGTTCAAGCGGCTGTGGCATAAGGCGCTGGCCGCGGCCACCTCGACGACGATCCACATGGCCGGCCCGGGCAAGATCTACCTCTCGGGATTCAATGCACGGTTCGTGGACCTGCCGATGGTCAAGGACTACCTGCAGCAGATGATCAAGATGAGCCCGCTGCAGAGCTACTCGCTCGAGATCGTCGAGGACACGCCGGAGATTCGCGTGATCGGCGCGGGAGTATGGGCGGAGCAGGGGCTGGGTCGGTAGGCACTCCGCTGTGTTCCTGACAGACGCTCTCGGGTTGTTACCGGAGAGCGTGGAACACAAAGATGTTAGTAAGCTTCTCGTGCCGCCCAAGGACCAATATGGGATTACCAGCCATAGACAAAGTGTGTTCTCCTGTGTGCGGAATCGCATATTCGCGTATTGTTGTTCCAATGGCGGAAGAGACCCAAGTAACGCTGCGATACCTTGGGCCGGACGTAGACGATGGCTCGATAGGAGTCGATGATCTGCTGTCTGCATTGAACGGCTTCTCGAGTGCCTTCTACAAGGTGGCTGAGCGCGTTGACCTCGACCAACAGTCGCGGATTAAGGTCAGCGGCATCACTCAGTCTTCCGCGAATATCCATCTCACCATCATTGAAATCGCGAAGGCGCACGAAGGTCTTATCCTCACTGCCACATCCGGCATCGCAGTTTCCGCGTTGGCGGGAAGCCGAGAGGCGGTGAAAGACGCAGCGAAGAGGTTTACAAGCAAAGTGATTGATCGCATCGCTGGCACAGCGAAGGCGAAAAAGCACACTCAAGGTGGCGACTATAACGTTGGAGAAATAGCCGGGGATAACAATCGCGTTCTCATCGTGAACAATCTGAATGTTTCTCTTCCAGTAGACAAGAGCGTCCTTGACCTCTTACGTGAGGGAACCATCGACAGCGAACTAGACAAGATGACGGCACCACTTCGAGAGGAGGCCATTGATAGCTTTGAACTTCGACAAGACGGAGAGGCGATGCCCGATTTGCGTCTTGAGGCATCGGACCGTCCCTACTTCGCCAAGCCGCGCCAGACCCGAACCACCACCACTCAGGAAACCGAATTGGTGGGAACCTTGAACACCATCTCTAAGAGCACGAATGCTGGCGTATTCATATCCGACTCTGGAAAACGTATTCGGTATCGCCTGCTCGGCGAAGATATATCGGAGTTGTACCGAAGATTCGCCCATATCGGATTGGTAAAGGTGCGCTGCACAGCAAAGCTCGATCAAAATCTTGATGTGGTCTCAATAGACATTAGCGACATCCGCCCATACGACCCAAACGCGCCGGGTTAGCCAATATGATTCCGAAATGTAAAAAATTCAAAGCAGACGGCTTACGTATCAATCTTGGTTCCAAGGGACAGCCTTTGTTTGAGTCAGAACTTTCTATATTTCTGATCTCTGCTATCTCTGACACTTCGGGCAATAGTGGGTGCTGCGGCCGCTGATCACGATGCGTTGGATGGGGGTGGCGCAGATGCGGCAGGGCTGGCCGGTGCGCGCGTAGGCGTGGTGGTGGAGCTGAAAGAAGCCGGCCACGCCGTCGGCATCGACGTAATCGGAGACGGAGGAGCCGCCGAGCTGGATGGCCTGGTTGAGCACGTCGATTAGCGCGGCGCGGAGGCGGGTGAGTTCGGCTCTGGTGAGGCGTCCGGCGTGGCGGCGGGGGCGGATGCCGGCGTGGAAGAGGCTTTCGTCGGCGTAGATGTTGCCGACGCCGTGGAGGAGCGACTGGTTGAGGAGCGCGGCTTTGATGGGAGTTTTGCGTTTGCGGAAGAGGGCGATGAAGTCTTCGAGGCTCACCGTAAGCGGTTCAGCGCCGGGGCCTGCGTACCTGGTGTCGTGACTGGCTGCGGCGAGGACGGAGAGACGGCCGAAGCGGCGCGCGTCGACGAAGCGAAGCTCCTTGCCGCCGCTCAAGGTGAGGATGGCGTGAGTGTGTGCGGGGGTGGGGGTTTCGGGCGCGGAGACCAGGAGACGGCCGGTCATGCCGAGATGGACGAGGAATTGTGCGGGCCCTTTGTCCGTCCGGAGAAGGTCGATCACGATGGTTTTGCCGACGCGGTGGACGTGCTCGATGCGGCTGCCGGTAAGGACCTCGGCGATTTGTTCAGGCGGCGACTTGAAGGTCTGCGGCTTGTTGCTGGTCTCGACGCCGACGATCGTCTGGCCGTGGATGCGGACGTGGACGCCGTTGGCTACGGTCTCTACTTCGGGGAGTTCGGGCATGGCTTCAGAGTACTTCTGATTGTGATGCAGGGGGCAGCAGACCACGGCTACGATTGGGGCGGTACGTAAAGATTGAGGAAGACCCAGACGGTCATGTTCCCCAAGTCGACGAGCATATGAGAGAGCGTCGACACGCGCAGGCTTCGCGTTCTTCTATACATAAAGCTCCACGCAAATCCCATGACCATGAGGGAGACATAGACCTGCCGGCTCCGGTTTCCGATCGAAAACACGCCCCACAATAGGGGATGGGCCAAGGTAAATAACGCAGCGGAGTAGAGACAGGCGAGCGACCACGGCCACGCGGCTGTTGCTTCGCCCAAGAGACCACGCCAGAAGGACTCTTCGAGAACCGGATTGACCAGCGCGATTAGAAGCCAGCAGGCAGCCAGAGAGGTCATCCGCAGAAGGTTGAGATGCAGCAGGAGAATCGGCAAGGGAATTGCGCCGGTGGCTGTGCCCAGCAACCACCATCGCCAGCCTGAGCTGCGCTTGTAGGCCTCGGCAAGGATCGCAAAGCCATCGGCTATGTAGACCGCCAATGCCAAGGCGACCCAGTACACCAACTGCAATGGAACCCAGGCCCACACGCCGAACAGGCGAAAGAACACACGCGCTAAGACGTGTCCGACAGCGATGATCAGGAACGGAGACAGAAGCGCGAATCTGCGGTGCTTCAGAGTCATCTCTTGATGGGCTACAAGAAGTGCAACAGCAGATCCCCTGCGGGGATGACAACCAGAAAAGCAAGTGCAACAGCAAACGGCAGATCCTCTTTGAGGAGGACAACTAGAAGTAGAAAGGCAAAGGCGAAGGCAATAGAGCGGATCAGGCGGGGCGGAGGGCGGCTTCGATGCCGGAGTTGACCTCGGCCTGGGCGAACTCGGCGGCGACGCGGATGCCGTTCATGATCGCCTTCTCGTTCGAAGACCCGTGGCCGATGATGCAGACCCCGCGGACGCCCAACAGCACGGCGCCGCCGTATTCGGAGTAGTCGAGGCGCTTTTTGAACTCGGCGAAGGCCTTGCGGGAGAGCAGCGCGCCTACCTGCGAGGTGACGGTGGATTTCAGGGACTCGCGCAACGAGGCGCTGAGCAGCTGCGCGGTGCCTTCGATCGATTTCAGCGCGACGTTGCCGACGAAGCCATCGCAGACTGCCACGTCGGAGCGGCCGTTGAAGAGGTCGCGCCCTTCGACGTTGCCGAGGAAGTGGATGTCGCGCAGCTGGCGCAGCAGAGGCAGGGTGTCACGGGTAAGGGAGTTGCCTTTCAGATCCTCTTCGCCGATGGAGAGCAGGCCGACCTTGGGATGGTGAATCTTGAGTACGTTGCGGGCGTAGATATTGCCCATGACGGCGAACTGGACGAGGTTGTCGGGATCGCAGTCCACGTTGGCGCCGACATCGAGCAACAGGGAAGGGACGCGGTGCACAGTGGGCAGGATGGTCGCAAGCGCGGGGCGGTCGACGCCGGAGAGCATGCCCAGTACCATCTTGGCGGTGGCCATCGCGGCGCCGGTGTTGCCCGCGGTAAAGAATCCTGCGGCTCGCTCTTCACGGACCATCTTGAGCCCGACGCGCATGGTGGAGTCGCGCTTGGATCGGACGGCCTGGGCGGCCTTATCGTCCATGGTGATCCACTCGGTGGCCGGCACGATGAAGACGGGCAGACGCTGCCCGCGCAGGGCGTGGCGGAGGATGGGACGCAGCTTGTCCTCGGGGCCGACGAGATGCACGCGCACGTCATACTGGCGCGCAGCAAGGACGGCCCCGCGAACCTCCGGCTCGGGGGCCTTGTCGGAACCCATCGCGTCTACAACGATGTCAGTCGGCATCAGCGGGGAAGAGCAGGGTCTGGATTGGAGAGACTAGCTTGCTTCCTTGGTCACGAGGACGTCGCGGCCTTTGTAGGTGCCGCATTTGCGGCAGGCGCGATGGGGCAGCTTGCGCTCGTGGCAGTTGGGGCACTCGGAGAGGCCGGTCGGGGTGAGAAAGTCGTGGCTGCGGCGCTTGGCCGTGCGTTGCTTGGAATGGCGCCGTTTTGGATTAGGCATTGGAAGTTCCCTTTCAATCGGCCGCGGCGGTTACGCGAGGCGAAGACACGCGGCCGGCGAGGCAAGAAATCGAATTAGTGCTTCACCTCGAACTTGTGCGTCAGGTCGCCGAGACCGGCAAGCGCATTCCAACGGGCATCGGCGGGAGCCTCATCGCAGGAACAGCTTGCCTGATTCAGATTCTGACCACAGCGCGGGCAGAGCCCCTTGCAGTCTTGTTGGCAGAGGGTGCGGGGCGGCAGGGCGAGCAACACCTGTTCGCGCACCACATCCTCGAGCAAAAGGCCGCTCTCCTGATAATACCCGATCTCGGTCTCGTCGGCGGTAATGGAGCGCTCTCCGGCGTCGGCGTCGGCACTTTCGGGCCGGAAGATGAGGTCGAACTCGCCCTTGAGCGGCACGGCGACCGGGTCGACGCAGCGGGCGCAGAGGATCTCAAAGTCGGCGCTATAGTGTGCGCGGAGGCGGATATCGTGGACGTGAGAGTTGGAGCTGCGGTGCTCGACGAGCAGGTCGGCTGTGCCGTTGACGGGCAGCGGACCGGTCTGGCGGATGTCGGCGGCGTAGTCGAGCGCACCGGGGTCGAGAACCTCGGAGAATTCAAGCGGCTCGTCGATGAGCTGGAGCGGAGTAATGAGCACAGCTTAAGGGTAGCAGGTTGGACGCGGAGATCAAGTACGCGGCGCGAGGAGAGCTCACTGCGAATAGAATGGCTGCACCAAAAGAGTCATCCGGAGGTGCTTTGCGTATGCCAAGCATGGTGCTCAAGAGAGGGCAGAGGCTGGTGAGCGGGGCGTCTCTGCTGGGTTGCGCGCTTTTCTTATCGGTGTCGAGCGGAGTGGGGCAGACGACTCCTGCGTCGAAGATTGCAGTTCCAGATGCCGAGGTCGCGGCAACCAGAGCGCAGATGACGACTCTGCGGGATGAGTTCGTTAGGGCGACGGTGGCGGCGGGGTTCACCTGCCCGATTGCTGCCCCTGCGATTGTGGTGGAGGATGTGCCCTCCTTCGGGCAATATCAGTCGTCGAGCAATACGCTGCACACGTCTGACTGGACGATGCTGCGCCCCGAAGAGAGGGCTCTGTTCCTGCACCTTGCTGGGCCGGGGGCCGATGAGGCGTCTGCGCGCAATCTGTTCGAGGTGGGGTCTCACCGATGGGTCTTCATTCACGAGCTAGGTCACTGGTGGCAGGCCTGCCGGGGCGGCAACGCCAATCACTCCCACTACCAGGTGGAATATGGCGCCAACCGCATTGCGCTTGCCTACTGGAGAGAGGTGGACCCGGAGGTGGTGGAGAAGATGATGCCCGTGTTTCAGGGAATCGTCGACCACGCGCCTTCGCCTGTGCCTGCAGGCCAGTCGGTCGAGGAGTACTTCGATAAGAACTATGAGACGCTTGGGCCGAGTCCAGCCTATCCATGGTTTATGTCTCGCATGAACGTCAGCGCGTATCAGGAGAGGCCCGCTCCTACCTTTGTCATGGTTCTCGCTGCGACGAAGAAGTGAAGGCGTATTCTGCGGGTTGGGGCGGCTGCGGGAAGGCGTTGGCAGCCGGCGCAAAAACTTCGTACCGGAACGACCACCACGCACCGTCTGATGGCCATGAGCAAGCACTGGCAGACAGCAGACATCCCATCGCTCAGCGGCAGGCGAGTCCTAATCACGGGAGCCAACAGCGGCATCGGCTATCAGGCTGCGTTCTGTCTTGCGCGCAAGGTTGATCAACAACGCCGGCGTGATGGCGTTTCTACGCGTGCAGCGCTTCTTCAAACGCCGGCAGCAACATGGTCTGATCGCGATCCGGCCCGGTCGAGACCATGCCGATCTTCGCGCCGGACTCTCGCTCGATAAACTTTAGATAGTCCTGCGCGAGCTGCGGCAGCTTATCGAATTCGGTGATGCCCTCGGTGGAGCTCTTCCAGCCCTCTAAATTCGTATAGACCGGCACGATGGCGTTGTAGCCGGGCATGTCGGCTGGAATGACGTCGGTGAGTCTGCCGTTGATCTTGTATCCGGTGCAGACGGGAATCTCCTCGCACTCGTCGAGCACATCCATCTTGGTGACGACCAGCCACTCCGTTCCATTGATCATGTTGCTGTAGCGCAGCAGGGGCAGGTCGAGCCAGCCGCAGCGGCGCGGGCGGCCCGTCACCGCGCCATACTCCTGCCCACGAGCGCGCAGCAGGTCGCTGGTGGAGTCGTGGATCTCAGTCGGGAAAGGCCCCTCGCCGACACGCGTGACATAGGCTTTGGTGACGCCGGTGACCGTGCCGATGCGCGTAGGGCCAACGCCCGTGCCCGTGACCGCACCGCCCGCGGTGGAGGAAGAGGAGGTCACAAAAGGGTAGGTTCCGTGATCGATATCGAGCAGCGCTCCCTGGGCGCCTTCGAACATCACCTTTTCGCCGTTTTCAATCGCATCATTCAGCAATACCGCGGTGTCGGTGACGAAGGGAGCGATCTGCTCGGCGGCGCGCGAGTACTCCTCGTACATGGTTTTTGGATCGAGGGGCTCGGTGCCGAACAGCGCGTGGGCGATGGTGTTCTTTTCGTGGCAGGCGTTCTCGATGTGGGTGCGAAGCAGCGCGGAGTTCAGCAGGTCGACCACGCGCAAGCCGCTGCGGTGCATCTTGTCTTCGTAAGCCGGCCCGATGCCGCGGCTCGTCGTTCCGATCTTGGTCCGCCCGGGAGCGTTTTCCGCCGCCAGTTCGATCATGCGGTGATAGGGCAGAATGACCTGTGCGCGATTGGAGACAAAGAGCTGGCCGTCCGGGCCGCCCTCGATCGGCAGACCTGCTTCCTTCAGTCTCTTTACCTCGCTGAGAAAGGCCATGGGGTCGAGCACGACGCCGTTGCCAATAACCCCCCTGCACCCGGGGCGCAGCACACCGCATGGAATCAGCTGCAGCACGAACTTTCTGCCCTGGATGATAACTGTGTGGCCGGCATTGTGGCCGCCCGCGTAGCGCGCCACCACGGAGAACTTCTCCGACAGCACATCGACGATCTTGCCCTTGCCTTCATCGCCCCACTGAGCACCCAGAATGATCGCTGACTTGCGTTGACTCACGACGGACGTGTTCTCCAGAGACAGGATTGGCGTAAGCCACGCAGCGTGCCGCGCGAACGGATGCCTGCTCCGATCATACCGTGTCCGTCCTCTGCCGAAGGCAAGCCGGAGCCTGGCCGATCGCAGCCCGGTACGGCCGACGGTCAGCCGTTCTCGACGGTCACAGCCTGATTGAGATAAGCATCGCTCTCCAGTTGATCGACCAGGAACTGCGCCAGGTCCGCACGTGTGATCTTGTGCGCGGTCTCTCCTTCCGGCACGATCTTTACCGATCCGGTCGCATCGGCGTCGCTCAGCACGGGCGGCCTGACCAGCGTCCATGCGACGCTGCTGCCCCGGACCTCGGCTTCCATCGCATTCTTGTCCTTCATCGCCCCACGCAAAAAGACGGCCATCAGAAGATGTTCGTAGAAAAAGCCGGTCTGGGCCTTGCTCTCACCCGCTCCCAGCACGGAGATCACGATCAGGCGTTTCGCCCCCGTCTGCTCCATGGTGTCGAGAACTGCCCTGGCTGCGGTGGACTCCAGATCGGTATCGCGATACGGCGTGCTTCCGCCGATGGCATCGATCACACCCTCACAGCCCTCCATGGCCGAGCGGAGCAGCGGGCGATCATGAACGTCTCCCGTAACGAGCTTGACTTCGCCGGCAAACGGATGGCTTTTGGCATCCTCCTGGCTATGGACCAGCGCGGTGACGCTATGGCCGGCCAGGACGGCCTTCTCCACGACAAGACGTCCCGACTTGCCTCCTGCTCCGACGACTAACACTCTCATGGTTGTGCTCCTCGCAAGTTAGGATGCCGCGGAGCTCACAGCGGACAACGGAAGGGAGGCTGAATTTACCGGTCATCTTGCGTACCGCTGAGATCTCCCGCTTTCGCAGATGGCCGCAACCGTGGTTTGAGCTGCGGACCTGAGAACCCCGGATTACTTCGGCTCTTCGGCTTCCAGCAAAGCTCTGGTCTCGACCAGCGTGAGGGTCTTGCCATCGATGATGAACTCGTACTCTCCCGCATTTTCCGGCACAGAGATGACGTTTTCGACGACATGACCGCGGTCTCGTAGGGCGCGGACGATCAGATCTGTATCAATCATGCCTACAAATCTACACCCGAAGGGAGGGACCGTCGCGCCGAACGCGCCGGCACTTTGCCGTGCGCTATCAGAAGAAGAACGCATCGTCTCCTCCTTACCGGCTCGAACGATCACGGCTGACCGTAGTATCCATTTCGCGTGCGCGCCGCCAGCCCTGGTTTGCCTATCTTGATCTCGATCGAGTGAAACTGATTTGGCTTCTCCGAGGGCGTGGGCTCGAGCACGAGCGTATAGTAGGCATCCGCGTCGGCCATCGCGCGTGCGATCTCGGCGGTGATGTCGTTGCTTGAGTTCAGCGCCATGCCTCCGGTCTGGGTCGCGATCACCTGCAGCGACAGGTCGCCGATGTTCACGCTGCTCGCCTTGGTCACGGGCTTCAGAAACTCCTCGTAATACGTGGTCCGGAAACTCGCCGCGTCCGCCACCCCGAGCGGGTCAATGCTGTACAGCGTCACCCGCGCGCGTCGCAGGGTTGCGGACAGATTGACGATCGTTCGGAAAAGCCCCGACTCCTCCCTGCTGGTCAACACTACGTTCGGTCCGGAGAGGTATGCCCAGCCGGGACTGATCCAGAGCACAAGCTTGCGTCCCGGCTTCTGTCCCTCCGCGGCCGCGAGGTTCTGAAGCGTCGTCATCGAGAGCTGATAGCGATCCACGCCGCCGTAGAAACCCTGCGAGCGGTTGCTGATCCGCAGCTTGGTCTCGTGCTGGTCGAACGCAGCCAGCAGCAGCTTGCCGTCCTGCGTCGAGCCGTTCTGCACCTCCGTGCTCAAATCGGTAAAGAAGATGAGCGATACCGGATGCGGGAGTTTGCCGCCGTTCTGCATCGCAAACTTCCTGATCTGTTCGCGCTCGTAGGCTACGCGGTCGAAGCCGGTATTCACCTCATCGACGAGCAGGATGATCTCGGCCGGCGGCCCGGTCTGCGCGCCGTTGCCGCCAACAGGCGTAAAGGAGAGAATCTTCTGCGCATGCTTATCGTCGAGCACCGTAAAGTCTTCGGCCTGCAGTCCCGCCACCGGCTTCTTCGATCGGTCGGTGACCACCACGTCCAGGACGATGCGCGAATCAGGCTGCGGAACCGCCTCCTCCTCCTCCCGCGCTGTCTGCGGTACCGTTCGCTGCGCAGGTACCGTATGTTGCGCGTACAGGGATAACGCCGACAGCGCCGGCAACGCGAGCAGACCCCAAACTCGATACCACAGGTTCATCACAACTCCTTGCTGCTTCACGAAGACGGTCCAGCAGCGAAGCCACGCACACGCCGCTTCAAGGTGAGATGACGTAAACCGTGGATGAGTCTACGCCCGCTTGACCCGCCGCTTCGCCCTCCACGTCCTTCAAAGGCCACGGTCTTCACATGCGCTTGATGCTCTAACGAGAGATGCAGCTCCGGTCATTCCAATCCGCCACGCCCGGCCTGCGCAAGCTCGAAGCACACCGGATCGAGGAATCGCGCTATTCTGTTGGCCGCCATTCTCGGGCGCACGCCGCACCACCGAGACTTGGAAGCCTCTAATCCTCGGGTCGCTGCATGTCCGCATCGCGTCTGCTCTATAGCCTCACGGTCTTCCTCGGCGCCTTTCTCCTCTTCTTGGTGGAGCCGATGGCTGCCAAGCAACTCCTCCCGGCGCTCGGCGGCTCCTCCGCGGTATGGCTCACCTGCCTGGTCTTCTTCCAAACCGTGCTGCTGCTCGGCTATCTCTTTGCCCACTGGATGACGCGCGGCCACATCGGGCGGCGACGCACCTACCTCTTTCTGCTCACGGTCGCGGCCCTGATGCTGCTCCACCGGAATCCCTCCTCCACCGCGCTAGAAGGCGGCTCCTCGCACCCCGTCGCCACCATCTTCCTTGCGCTCGGAACCACCATCGGCCTGCCGTTCCTGTTGCTCAGCTCGACCAGCCCGCTGCTGCAGATCTGGTTTATCCGCAGCGAGGGAGGAAGCGTACCTTACCGGCTGTTCGCGCTGTCGAACGCGGGCTCGCTGCTGGCCCTGACCGCCTACCCAACCCTGGTCGAACCCAACCTGATGTTGCGAACCCAGCGCACGCTCTGGTCGATTGGCTTTCTCCTCTACGGCGCACTGTGCGCCATCCTCGCCGAAAGAGCCGCCAACCTGAAAACATGGCAGGACGCGCCACTCGAACAACTTTCCGCCGCCGCCGCAAGCCCCCGCGCCCGCTGGCTGTGGTTTCTGCTGCCCATGGCCGCAGCCATGCAGCTGACCGCCGTCACCGCGCACCTCACCGTCAACATCGCGGCCATTCCCCTGCTGTGGATGCTGCCTCTCGCGACTTATCTGCTGACCTTCATCGTCGCCTTCGAGTTCCCCGCACTCTATCGCCGCGGCCTCGTCGCGCGCCTGCTGGTGGTCATGTTGGCGAGCCTCGGCTACGCTATCTCGAAGACCGACGTCAGCCTCCCCATCGGCGTCGCGATCCTCTTCTTTTTGGCCGAAGTCTTCCTCGCCGGTCTCTTCTGCCACGCTGAAGCTTATGCGCTGCGACCGCAACGCCCCTCCGAAACGACGCTCTTCTATCTCCTGATCGCGGGAGGAGGAGCCGCAGGGACCTTTCTGATCGGCATCCTCAGCCCGCTGATCTTCTCGGCAAACTACGACCTTGCCATCTCTTTCTTCATGACGGCCGCGCTGGCAGTCGCGGTCACCTGGCAGGACGGATGGGCCCAGCGCCTGCTCTGGACCACCGCCAGCGCGCTTCTGCTCTTCTTCGCTCTCATGCTGCATCGGGCGTACGCGCGCGACGCCATTCTCGAGGTGCGCAACTTCTACGGCACACTGCGCGTCAAGCAGACCGCCGGACCCGAAGGCGGCGAGACCACACGCATGCTGCTGAACGGAACCATCCAGCATGGCACACAGATCTTCGCGCCGGGAAAGACCCGCACGCCGACCACCTACTACGCGAACGACTCCGGCGTCGGTCTCGCGCTGCGCTTCTGCTGCAACGCTGACGGTGAGCAGCCGGCACGCCCGCGCAGCATCGGCGTCATCGGCCTTGGAACCGGCACGCTCGCGGCATACGGCCAGCCGGGCGATCGTATGCGCTTCTACGAGATCAACCCTCTGGTACGACCGATCGCGCAGCACCTGTTCACCTATCTGCGCGACTCAGCCGCAAGCATCACCTATGCCGACGGCGACGCGCGAGCCTCGCTCGCACACGAGCCGCCGCAGCACTTCGACGTGCTCGTCGTCGATGCCTTCTCAGGCGATGCCATCCCCCTGCATCTGCTGACGACGGAGGCAGTCGCCCTCTATCGCCGGCGTCTCGCGCCCAACGGCATCCTGGCCTTCCACGTCTCGAACCAGTACCTGAACCTCGCGCCCGAGATCGCCCAGCTTGGCGACGCTTCGCACATGCAGGCCCGCGTCGTCGACAGCGCGGGAGACAAATCGACCGGCGCCTATGTCTCTACCTGGGTGCTGCTCACCGACAGCCCTGCCTTTTTTCATGACCCGAATGTCGAGCCGTTTGCAAGCCCCATCTACACCGCCCGCCTGCGCACCTGGACCGACGAATACTCAAGCCTTCTGCCCATTCTTCAGTTGTCAAAACATTAGTCCTGCCGGACCGGCCGGACCGGCCGCCTGCGCGGCGGGCGACCACTTCGTGGTGTGTATACCACTTCGCGCGGGCCTCCCGTTGGTCGGCACGAAATTTCAGCCCGACCATCGGGAGGACCAACCGAAGGGATATACATGTCACGAAGTGACCGCCCGAATCGGGGTCCCCGCAAACTTAGTTTGTGGGGTGACCAAGCGTAGCGGGCCCGTCCGGCAGGACAGAGTCTTTTGAAAAAAATTATTGCGCCCAGGCCAGCCCATCGTCGCTGTCTCCAGCTTCGATCGTACCCTTCAGCGTCCAACTCGCAAGATCGATCACGGCAATCTGCTTTGCCCCCATGCAGGAGACGTACGCCGTCTTGCCGTCCGGGTTCATCAGAACTTCGTTCGGGCCGGAGGGCACATCGATCGTCTTCACGGCCTTCAGAGTCTTCAGGTCGACCACCACCAGCTGCTTCGTCACCCGTTGCGTAACCAGCAGCCAGCGTCCATCGAGCGTCGGCGCCGTGCCGTAAGCGACCGCGGGCAGCGTAATCCACGTCTTAAGCTTGTTCGTTGCCGTGTCGATCACAGCGAGCTGAGGCTTCGTCTGGTCCGCCGTAAACACCATCGCGTCGTCCCGGGACACAGCAATGCGTTGCGTGTTCTTCGAGATCGGAATGATAGCCAGCGTTTTGCGCGCCTTCATGTCGAGCACCGAGACCGTTCCCGGCCCTACGTTCGCCGTGTAGCCCCGCGAGCCATCGCGCGAAAGCGCAAGCATGTGCGACTGCTCCTGCCCCGTCGGAATGCTGCCGACAATTTTGAGCGTCTTCGGGTCGAGGATGCTGACGGTCTTGTCAAGCTCGGTCGTCACGTACAGCATCCCGCTGTTGCGGTCATAGAGAACACAGTGCGGACGCACCGCGCGGCCGAAATCGATCGTGTGAACAAGCTTCTGCGTAGCCACATCGATCACGTCGATCGTGCGGCCGTCACTGCCTGCCTTGCCCACGCCAGAGTCCCCGTAGATCGGCACAAAGGCGGTCCTGCCGTCCGGAGAAGCTGCCACCTCATGCCCGGTCACGCCATTCTCCGCAACTGCGGCGATCTGCTTGCCCGCAGCGATATCGATGATGCTCAGATCGCGGCTGCCCTGGTTGGCCACCAGCAGCTTGGGGCCATTCGTCGGCGTTTGAGCAAGCAGCGGACTCACGGACAGCGCCACAAACACGGCCGTCGAAACTAAGCGAAACAGAAGAGGCTTTCTCATAGGCAGACAAGTATAGCTTCCCGGCGGAAGCCCGCAAACAAAGCGGCAAGGCGGATCAAATCTCCACACCCAGGCCTTCGCTTCCCCGATGCTCACCGCCGCTCAGTGGAAGATGCCGAACATCAGCACGGCAAACACAATCAGGCTGACCGCAACATATAACCGATCCTGCTCCATGGCAAAACCGACCACAGCAAACAGAACGCGCGCAATGGGTGTGGCGATCAGCAGCAGGATTCCAAACTGGATGATGGCAGCAGGATTTCCCCGCACCAGCAGATGCAGCAACTCGGTGAGATGGCGCAGGTCTGCGGGCTCCCCATTGAAGCTGCCGAAGTCAGCCACGTGGCCTGCGTTCGCATGCAGGTAAAGAAGACCGCCGGTGAGCACAACAGCCGACGCCAGCAGAACTCCTGCCTGCAGCAGCCGGCCCATCATGACTTCCATCCGCTGGTCCGTTAAAGTGCTCTTCATGATCTCCCCAGAAAGCCGTTGACGATCATCTCGATCCCCAGTGCGAGAATGACCAGCGTAAAGATAGTGCGCAACAGCGACACTTTCGCTTTAACCAGATAACGTGCGCCCAGCAGAGACCCCCCGAGAACGCCGAGCATAACGGGAAACGCAAGCCCAGGGTCGATATACCCTCGCTTCAGGTAGATGCCGGCGCTAGCCGCCGCCGTAACCCCGATCATGAAGTTGCTGGTCGTCGTCGAGACTTTGAAGGGAATGCGCATGACGCGATCCATCGCCAGCACCTTCACTGCGCCGGAGCCGATGCCGAGCAGGCCGGACAGCGTACCCGCGCCGAACATGGTGGCGAAACCTGCGGGGATGTGGGTAACGGCGTATTCGCACTGTCCGCCTTGGCCGTCAGGGTAGCTGCCGGACATGCGAAGCCGCTCCGACCACGGATTATGCCCGGTGTATGGAATCTCCGGATGACGGGTCTGCATCCACGAGAGCCAGGCGGAGTACAGCAGAACCAGGCCGAAGATAATGGCAAGCCACTTCGTCGGGACGCGGCCCGCAAGGTACGCTCCGAAGACCGCGCCGAAGGTAGTAGCGATCTCGAGAAACATGCCGATCCGGATGCTCGAGAATCCTTCGCGAACGTACGCCGCGGCCGCTCCCGACGACGTCGCGATGACTGAGATCAGCGAGGCTCCGATTGCGTATCGGATATCCACGTGGAAGACGATGGTAAGC
Source organism: Edaphobacter sp. (assembly GCA_965277545.1). Lineage (GTDB taxonomy): Bacteria > Acidobacteriota > Terriglobia > Terriglobales > Acidobacteriaceae > Edaphobacter. Next base: position 722,389 of record OZ255826.1, on the reverse strand, counting down.
AGAGGAACCAGAACTACGCCGCCCCCAAGACCGGTCAGCGCGCCGAGCAGTCCGGCTGCCACCGACCCGGCGAAGACAAGTGAGGTGAAGAGCGTGATCGGCATCGGGCTGCGACGATTCTTTCCTGAAGGCTGGTGCGAGCTGCGCGGTCGTCTGATCCTATTGGTCTGCTTTGTAGTTCACGCGCACTGTCTGGATCATGTAAGGCGAGACCGGGACGGTGACGTGATCGCCGCTGACCGGAATGGCCGCACCCTCTTCCTTCTCCATCAGGTTGACGACCGTTGCGCCGGTCGCTCCCGGAGGCACCGTTAAGGTCACATTGCCGCTCTTGCCTGCCCATTCGTAGAAGCGAAAGATCAGCCCGTCGCCCGACTCCGTTTTCTTCACCGCGGTCAACGCGACGTTGCTCTCCGCAATGCCGGCGTAGGAGTGTTCCGGCGGCATTGCGCCGGTGTGCGCCTCCACCTGCATCGCCTTCAGCCGATAGTTGAACTCGTATCCATGCCGCACCGTCATTGCCTGCTTCCAGTCGCCGGTGTGCGGGTAGAGCGCATAGCTGAAGTGATGACGTTCGCGATCGGCGTCAGGATCGGGCCACGTCGGCGAGCGCAGCAGCGTCAGCCGCAGCAGATGGCCGACAGCGTCGTAGCCGTACTTGGAGTTATTGAGCAGGCTGAAGCCATGCTGACCGTCGCCGAGGTCAGCCCAGCGCATCGCGGGCACCTCGAACTTCGCCTTCTCGAAGCTGTTGTTGCGCGTCGTCGGCCGCGCGATCGTGCCGTAGGGAATCTCATAGGTCGCCATGCCGCTGCTTGCCGCCAGCGGAAAAGCCGCCTTCAGCAGAACGTGCGTCTCGTGCCAGTCGATGTCGTTGGTGACGAGAACGCGATCGTCGCCCGCATACAGCATCACGTCCTGGACGAAGTTCGAGCTCTGCCAGCTCCGCGAGATCCGAATGACCGACCGCAGCGGCCCCTGTTCGATCAGCTTCACGGAATCGACCGTGTGCAGCAGCGTCGGCGCAACATCGTACGTTCCCGGGTCGATGTTCCACGCGTCGTAGTCCTTCGGCGTGTCCTTGAAGGCCTGCAGCTCATTACCGCAGCCGCCCTGTGCGATGCTCTCGAACTTCGCCCGCTTGTCGTAGAGCGAGGTGATGCATCCTGTCGCGGGATCGACGACGACACGCAGCGCAGCATTCTCCATGCTGAATCCTGAGGTCTGCAGGTTGCTTGCGAAGTCGCGCTTTCCCGGCACGGCATGCAGCACCGTGTAGCCGAGCGACGGCACTTCGCCTAAATGTAACAGCAGGTGATACGTATGGGTTGCAGCATCGCTCGAGACCACCTGTGAGGGCACGACATGGCCCTTGTCATCCAGCATCGTGACTCCCTCGCCGGCCTCGGGCATCTGAACAGACACCTCCGCCACGCCGCCGCGCTCCCATCCCAGCGAGTTGAAGACCATCACCGGCACGCCTGCACCAGATCGCGTATCGATGCCGGCTCCCGCCCGCGTATCCACCCGCGCCGCCAGCGTATTCAGCGAGCGGGACGAGATCTCGTTCGTCGCCCAGCGCACCTGGTCGTAGTCCTTCTGCGCGTCCTTGTAGATCACGCCGATCCCCGAGCCTGCCGCAAGATCGTGAAATTGATTGAAGAGCACATGCTTCCACGCATCGGTCAGGCGGTCCGCGGGATAAGCCTGCCCATCGAGCCAAGCCAGCGACGCGTACTTCTCTGCGTCGAGCACCCACTCCTCGCTGTCGCGCATGTTCCGCTTATGGTCGGCCTGGGTGGTGAACACGCCGCGGTGGTACTCGAAATAAAGCTCGTCCTTCCACGTGGGCACGCTGATCTGCCCCGCAGCGGGCGCAGGCAGCGCAGTATCACCCTTGGCCAGCGTCCGGTAGTTCCACTCCGGCGAACTCGGATTCAACTCGCTCTCCACCTTGGTGAAGTAGGGCTGGGCCGTGCCGAACTGCTCCCGCGGCATGACCTTGTCCGGCTCCATCCAGTGCATGCCCTGGTCGAGCACCTCCCGCGTCGGCCCTCCGCCATGGTCGCCGATGCCATAGAGATCCATCATCTGCAGCATGCCCGGCGAGTACTTCCGCGCCGTCGCCAGATCCTTCGCCAGCCGCGTCGGATCGAGATTGTCGTTGGCATAGTCGTGCGGGAAGTAGGTCAGCACCTTGCTGCCATCGGGCGACTCCCACCAGAACAGCTTCAGCGGAAGCTCATTCGTGTCGTTCCACGCCATCTTCTGCGTGACGAAGTAGTCCACGCCCGAGCGTTTGTAGATCTGCGGAAGCTGCCAGTTGTAGCCGAACGAATCAGGGTTCCAGCCAATCCGCGTCGTCTTGCCGTACAGCTTTTGGAACGTCGCCTGTCCCACCAGCAGCTGCCGCACCAGCGACTCTCCATCCGGCATATTGAGATCCGGCTCAAGCCACATGCCGCCGACCAACTCCCAGCGGCCCTCCTCGATGCGCTGTTTGATTTCGGCATTCAGCTGAGGATATTTGTCCGCCATCCACTGGCTGTACACCGCCGCCGACTGATCGTAGGTATAGGTGGGATACTCGTTCATCAATTGAACCGCGGTGCCGAACGTCCGCTTCACGGCATCGACAGTCTCGGTCCACGGCCACAGCCACGCCGCGTCGATGTGCGAGTTTCCCGTCAGGTGAAACGTCGCGCTCTGCAGCAGCGGCCGCAGCGCCATCAGACTCGTCTGCGCCGCGCGAAGCGACGCATCGAATCGCGCCTGATCCTGCTGATCGAGCGCCTCCAGGTCGACCTCGCCAATCGCCTTGCTCAAGGTGGCGTTGTCCGCCGCCGCTTTCGCTGACAGCGAAGGCGCCAGCACATCCGCAGCGATGAACTCCTTCGCGAGGTCCTCCGGGTCGGGCCGGTTCGCCGCAAAGCTGACCTTCATCTTCACCGCGCGAAAAGTCTTGTCATCTATCGTCGCCAGCAGCTTCACCGCCACCGGCACCTTGTCGCCGGGCTTTGCATTCGTAAACAGCGGAATCGCTTCGAGGTCATCCCCAAGCGCCACCCGCCGGCCGTTGAAGTAGAGAATCTCAGGCACCGGCCCGTTCGCCGAAGCGACAAACTGAAAACTGATATCCGCTCCTGTGAGGTCGTAGCCATTAAGCGTCTTCGGCACTTCGATGGTGCGTCGATACCAGACCGCCTCCTTGCCGGACTTCGACTTCACCTCTACAGACTGCCAGCCTGCGTCATCGAGCGACACCGCCTCGCCATGCGCGACATCCCCGGCATGTAAACGCCACGATCCGCCTGGCAGAGTCTCAAGCGACTCAAGCCGCGCGATCACCTTGCTCTCAGCGGCAGAGAACGTCGGCTGCACGATCGTTCCGCGTTGCGCGAGAGCGGGAATCGTTGCGAGGAGGCCAAGCAGGCACAGAGGATGGACGAAGGCAAGAGACGTTCTCGACAAAATAAGGCTCCCAAGAAGATTGAATGACGCGCGAAGAAAAATACGATGCGCTCTCGACGCACAGAAGAATTCTATCGCTGAAAGACACAGACTGGTGTCCTGCTGGATCGGCCAGTCGTAGAACTCGCGTTGTGTCACAATCCGAATTCGATTCGTCGCGAAGCTGGTTTGCCGTGCCCCGTCTTCGCTCTTTCCCTTCTGGTTCTCCTCCTCGAAGAGGAAGGAGCGCCAGGTCGTCAACTTGTCTGCTGTCTGTCGAAGCGTCTGCCGGTGCCTGACCTCTTTATCCCTTTCAGGCGGCAATTGCATCCGATCAATGCAGGGATTCGCGTACGACTAAAGTTGTTTTGACTCAATGCGACGAATCGATCTACCATCCGTTACGCTCATGGCCCTGCGTCTCCGTCCAACTCGTGGCTTGCAGTACGGCCTGCTGCATGGTCCTCTGCCGGGCGCCGTGATCTTCTGCCCTGGGGCTGTCATCCTGCGAGCCGGCCTGGTTGCGACGCTGTGTCTCCTCTGCGCCAGGCCTGCAGACGCTATGCACATCCAGCCGCTGCACGAGAAAAAACATGATGCCAAGCGGCAGGTCGAAGCGCTGGAAGAGCAATGGCGGCAGGCCCAGCTCTCGGACGACGTCGAGACCATGGACAAGCTGCTCTCCGACGACTATATCGGCATCTCGATGACCGGCCAGGTGAACACCAAGACCCAGCAGCTTGACCGGATGCGCATGCACAACCTGGTCATCACCCGGATCGACCTGGGCGAGGTGCAGATCAAGCTGGTGGGCTCCATCGCGATCGTCACCTCGCGGGCTGAGGTTGAGGGTACGGATGGCGGCTCTCCATTTACGGGCGTCTTCCGCTATACCCGCGTCTACCAGCGCCTTGCCACCGGACAGTGGAAGATCACCAGCTTTGAAGCGACGCGGGTGCCGGGAAGCGGGGATCGCCTGCGCCATAACCGGCACGACGACTCGAATGCCGCCACACCCCCGCAGCCGGCCGGCCCAAGTTAGACGACCGGCCCTTCGTTCGGCCAGCCCTGCAGACAGAAAGACCCTGCTTGATGGGCAGGGTCGACAAAGTGCAACCGGAACGGGAAGGGTCAGGCTATGGGAAGATCAGGCAATGCGAGCGCCCGTCAACGCGGTTGCCAAGGGAGTGCGCGGCTCGGCGATCTCATGCGCAGGCTGCGAGGCGACCTCCATCCGCCTTTCGGTGCGAGGCAGGTTGAGCGCCAGCAGACGGCGATAGAGGGAGCGCGTAGCGCCGGTCAGGCGAGCGTCTTCGGATTCATGAGGAAAGAGCGCAGGGTACTGTCTGACGGAATTGCTAGCCTTACGTGGGGCGGCCGGGGTGACAAGGTAAGGGCGGCGATCGGCCCCCATCACGCTGCGATTGTCTCGCGCGCCCGGGAGGTCTGCTCGCAAAGAAGCAGGAAGCGTCTGTTTGAAAATATTCATTGAGAGCCTCGTAAGAGACGGGCAGAGGTTACGACCAACCCTCTACTTAGGTTACGATGGCGCTTTTCGGTTCGAGGTTGCCTTGCATGTTCAGCAAAGGCCGGAGCTTCTCCCAGGTTACCTCGAGCGGTTCGGGTAGGATTCTGGTCTCCGCGGTCACCGTCATGAAGTTGGTGTCTCCAATCCATCGCGGCAGGGCGTGCAGGTGTATGTGGTCGGCGATCCCTGCGCCTGCAGCCTGACCGAGATTCAGCCCCAGGTTGATACCGCCGGGTCGGTAGACGGTCCGCAGCGAGGTCTCCATCCGCTGAGCCAACTCGATCATCTCGTGTGCTGTCTGGGGCGAGAGTGTGGCAAGGGAGTCGGTATGCCGGTAGGGCACCAGCAAGACGTGGCCGGTCGAGTAGGGAAAGGCGTTCAGACAGACGAAGCAAGTGGGGCCGCGGTAGAGAATCAGCACGTGCCGCTCGGCCGTTTCGACGTCCATTCCGTGTAGAACGGCGTAATCCACGGCGGCGATCATGTTGCAGAAGACGCAATGCTTGTCCTCGGCGTCGGTTGGGGGCCATGCGCTCAGAGCGGCGGGCACCCCGGCGTGGTTCTGCGGATCCTCTCCTGTGATGTAGCTGTAGCGCCAAGGCGTCCAGAGCCGATCCATAGACGGAGTATACCGGCGCAGAGCGTTGGTTCCAGATGCGTCCTGCGTGCATCTAATCTTCAAGATGACATGGTGATGAAAATGCTCATCGAGCATTCCTCTTTGTTGACGTACCGTACTCAAAGTTCTATGCTTTACCAGTAAGTTGTTGCGTGTGGGACCCAAGTGCAACAACTTCTGCGTAAGACCCGATTCCTTCCATCCCGCCGAAGCCTTCGCGAGGAATGAGAGAGCAGTGAGCGTCCTTCGGGACAGCCGATTGCCCACCTCACCAGCCGCCTGACCGACAGGGAGTTTCAAGGAGTCCTTGGATCCCGGAGTCCGCATTCACCATGGTAGAAAACCATAATCCTGACTACAACGAGAGCAAACCCCTGACCACCGAAACGGAAACCCTAGCGCCCGAAGCGACAGCGGCTCACACCGACCTGCCTGAATCCACCTCAACCCAACAGCATGAGACCGGCTCCGAATCGTCGCACACAGCGTCTGCTGCACCAGCCCCAGCGGCCAGTGCAGCGACGCATGAAGCAGCAGATCATGGCCACGTTGCCACGGTCACCGCTGCCGCAGACGAAGCCGAAGATGATTTGAACTACGATGCAGCTGACTTCGCTGCAGCCCTCGCGAACTTCGATCGCGAACAGGCCGCCGAGTCCGCCGCCGCCCAAAACCTGACTGCCGAAGAGGCTGTCGTGACGGGCACCGTCGTCAAAATCACCGACAAGCATGTTGTTGTCGACATCGGGCTCAAATCGGAAGGCCTCATCCCGCTCGAGCAGGTGCTGGATATCCATGGGGTGTCGAAGTTCCAGGCGGGCGATACTGTCGAGGTTGTGGTGGAGCGCGAGGAGGCCGAGGGTGGCTACCTGGTCAGCTACGAGAAGGCGCTCCGGCATAAGGTGTGGGACAAGCTCGAGGCCGCAGCCAACGACAAGACTCCTGTCAAGGGCATGGTGCTCAGCCGCGTCAAAGGCGGCCTCACCGTGGACATCGGCATCAAGGCATTCCTGCCTGGATCGCAGGTCGAGGTTCGTCCCGTCCGCAATCTCGACGGCTACATCGGCACCGAGATCGAAGTCCGCGTCATCAAGCTGAACAAGAAGCGCGGCAACGTCGTCATCAGCCGCAAGGAACTGCTCGAAGAAGACCAGAACGCGAAGAAGTCGGTCACGCTTGCCACGCTTGAAGAGGGCAGCATCCTCACCGGCACAGTGAAGAACCTTACCGACTATGGCGCGTTTGTCGATCTGGGCGGCCTGGATGGGCTGCTGCACATCACTGACATGAGCTGGGGCCGGCTGACGCATCCCCGGGACCTCGTCAATGTCGGCGATGAGATCCAGGTCAAGGTGCTGAAGTTCGACAAAGAGAAGCAGCGCGTTTCGCTGGGCTTCAAGCAGCTAACGCCTGACCCGTGGCTCGACGCGACGGAACGCTATCCGATCGGCGCCCAGGTGCGCGGACGTGTTCTTTCGGTCACCGACTACGGCGCATTTGTCGAGCTTGAACAGGGGATCGAAGGGCTTGTTCACGTTTCCGAGATGACATGGTCGAAGCGGATGAAGCACCCGTCCAAGATGGTTAAGCCGGGCGACGAGGTCGACACTATCATCCTTAGCGTCAATCCCAACGACCGGCGGATCTCGCTCGGCATGAAGCAGCTTCAGGAGAACCCCTGGGAGCAGCTTGAAGACAAGTACCCGACCGGCGCCATCATCGAAGGCCGGGTGCGCAACCTCACCGATTTCGGCGCCTTCATCGAGATCGAAGACGGCATCGATGGCCTTGTCCACGTCTCGAACCTGAGCTGGACCAAGCGCATCAAGCATCCGTCCGAGGTGTTGAAGAAGGGAGAGAAGGTCCGCGCCATCGTACTCGGCGTGGAGCCGGAAAACCGCCGGCTATCGCTTGGCGTCAAGCAGCTTCAACCGGACGTATGGGATACCTTCTTCGCGCAGCACCGCATCGGCGATGTCATCAAAGGCAAGATCCTGCGCACGGCGCAGTTTGGCGCCTTCGTCGAGATCGCCGAAGGAGTCGAAGGCCTGTGCCATGTCTCCGAGGCGGTCGACGCGAACGGCAAGCCGGTCGCGATGGATGTGGACTCCGAACACGAGTTCAAGATCGTCAAGATGAATCAAGACGAGAAGAAGGTCGGCCTGAGCATTCGCGCGGTAGGCGAAGAGGCCAGCCGCGCCGAGGTCGAAAGCTACAAGGAACGCGAGAAGTCGCCCAAGGGCGGCCACTCCGGTCCGTCGAACTCCGGCCCCTCCAACAACAGCAGCAGCACCACGCTGGGGGATCTGATCAACTGGAAGCGCTCGGAGTCCGAGCGGGACTAGTCTTGGAGAGTAGATCAAGAAGAGGCCGTCCCCAGCGGGACGGCCTCTTTGCGTTATGGCGTCGACGGTAGGAAACGACGAAGCCACAAAAGCCACTTTAATTCAGCCCATTGCAGGTCTACTTCTGTCTGAGGATTTAGAAGCTCACGATGGGCTTTCCTTGCGAGCACCCAAGCTCCTGCGTCTCTCCGACCCTAAGGAACCGGACGACCTCCTGTGGCGGAGCTCTCGTACTATCAGTTCTGAGTAAGGTCACTTTCACGACACCAAGCTGCACCGGGAGAGCATGGGACACGCGTGTCACGAAGGGTCCCTATGCCGCCTTCTCCGAATTTCATGCAGTGGCATTGACCCAACGAAAAAGTCCTGAGCCATAGAAGCACTCAGGACTTTCCTCAGATCGCAAGGCTCACAACGTAAATCGCGGATTCAGGCGGAGATGGCATTCATGTTCGGTGGAGATTCCAGGCTTGCGGAACTCATCTTCACGGAAGCGCGGCGCATGATCTCGACCTCAGCCGGAGCGAACAACTCGGGCGGAAACCCTCCAACGGCCACATATCCTGGATCATCTCCAAGCACCTGCGAGATTTGGTTCCAACGCAGGAAGGGAGATGTAGTCGGCAGCATGATAATCCGCCGCTTCGGCTCCGGGAAGGCAAAGTACGCCGACCAGATCATTAGGGTGAAGACAACAGCGATTCCGTTGATTGCACTAATCGTGGAGTACATGGAAGAGTTGTGTGCAAGCCAGGCGGAGACAACCAGACTGGTAGTCGCCATAAAACCCAAGCCGAAACTGACGCCAAAGATGCGGCTGCGATACGACAGACCCATAGGTCGGATCGCAAAACACACGAAGAGCAGAAGGCAAAGCGTAAGGATACTCGAAGTCTGCTGTAGTTGTGTGACCATCGCGACCATGAACTTGAGACCGGAGGCGTGAGGGGCCACCGCAACGCCGATTGCAATGGCTAGTGAGACCGCGCCTACCCAGCGGAACACCAAAATTCCTAAGGTTTGCAAACCCTGGAGCGGAGCCATGGCAAGTCTAAAAACACTGTAGATCACAAGGAGGGATAGGATCGATTCCAGAGCATAGCTGCCCCAATAAACATAAAAATACAGTTTATAAGCTAAGTGATAATCCATGCCCAGACGGGTGCCTGAAGAAAACAAAATCAAACATAAGACAGAAGAGGCCAGCCTAACAGACATTAACGATGTCAAATAGACAAACTGACGAGCCGAGCCGCTCTTCACGAGGAACCAAATTACGAGAGAACATAGAATCGGCTCAAGATACTGCAGTAGCAAAACGATGCTCTGTGGGGAAGATTTCATAGTCGCACCCTGTATAGTAGGACAAGCCTAGACGATCCAGGGGGGCGACACAAGAAAAATCTGCATTATCGCAAACTTTTGCAGAACTCGCTTACCGTCTCCAGCCACAGGCATTCGGATCGTCGGGAGCGCAGCAGGGTATCGGGATGCAGCTCGTCTTCGAAGCGGTCAATTTAGTCGAATTCGATGCGTGGGCTGTGAGCGTGGTGGCAGCGGCACCGGTGACGGCGAGGACAACGACGAAAGCGCGGATGATGTTCTTCATGATTCATACCCCTAAAGTTGTATTTACTGGCCTAGAATTCGCTGGACATCTGCGACTCCTTGAACATAAAATTGATTAGGCTGTAAGTCCAATGTTATGAATGATATACTGCGACATTAAACAGCTTTAGTTACTAAAGTCACATTTCAGCCGCCACATACGCAAGACCTTGCAGATTGGATGTTCATTCTGATACCAAAATTGATGAGCGGTGCCGTGGCCGCAAGCTGACACCGCTAGAGACCCTTGATGGAATGTCTCGTAATCGTATTTTTCCCCGTAAGTGGCCGCCTACGGTGAATAGCAGGATCAGCTAGTCCATTGCACGATGCAGGGCCGGTGGCTCTATCGCTAAGACCACAAGCCATCGACACCACCCTACGGAAGGCGAATAAGTCGTCTCCGAAGAACGATGGACCCACGCGGTGCTGTGCAGAGATTTGCTACATGCGTATAGCAGAAGAATGCCCTAACACAAGGGCATTATGCATGCGCTGAAAGCGACTATACCGCTGCGGGAGCAACCGTTTCTGCCGGTCTGGCGTCAGCGGATCCGGCTGGAGGCGCCGTCGGCTTCTTCTGCACAGGGGCCTCAGCCTTCTTGGAAGGCGCAAGGATGGCGTGCAGCGTCGTCCCTTCCATACGTGGCATGAATTCCACCAGACCCGCATCTCCGATGTCGAGGATCAGCCGGTTGATGATCTTGTAGCCGAGATCGCGGTGCGCCATCTGCCGCCCTTTGAACCGCAGCGAGGCTTTGACCTTATCGCCGTCACCGAGAAAGCGAACTGCCTGATTCTTCTTGGTCTGATAATCGTGTTCATCCACCGTCACCGAGAACTTGACCTCTTTGATGACGATGACCTTCTGTTTCTTGCGAGCTGCCCGGTCGCTCTTATCCTTTTCATACAGAAACTTGCCGTAGTCCTGAATCTTGCACACCGGCGGAACCGCGTTCGGCGAGATCTCGACGAGGTCCAGCGAGCGCTCCCGCGCCATCTTCAGGGCTTCGAACGGCGGCATGACTCCAAGCTGCTCGCCGTTTTCATCGATCACCCGGATCTCCCGGGCGCGAATGCGTTCATTGGTGCGGATAAAAGACTTTGCGGAACGTTTATCGATTGGTGGAATAGCTCGCCTCCACAGCCGGCTCTCAAGCCGCGCTATGCGTAATGTCTGGTTGGATGCAGCTCGCGAAGCAAGTGCACAGTAACGTCAAGTGTATCACTTGCATCCAGCTACCCGGAGCTGCCAAGATTCGCGGAGCCGCTTCGAGAAAACGCCCCCGGAAGCTTTGATACTTTGGATGCAAGCCGCCGAATCATGTATGTTGGCTCGGGAGCACAAAAGGGGAACGAACGCATGAGACGCCGCATTTTGCTGGTAGATGACGAAGTTGCCGTGCTGCTGACCCTGAAGGCCGTGCTGGAGATCAGCGGGTTCGATGTCGACACCGCCGCCTCGGCTCGCGAAGGCGTATCCAAGCTGCACACGCGCCACTATCACATGCTGATCACGGACATGCGCATGGAGAGCGAGGCGGCCGGGGTTGAGGTGATCAAGGCTGCCCGGGGCGCGAACTATCATCCCGCGGTCGCACTCTTGACCGCCTTCCCGGTCGCCGATGAGGACTGGCAAGAGATGGGCGCCGATCAGCTGCTGGTCAAACCTATGCATACCCGCATCCTGCTGCAGCAGATCGAAGATCTCATGTCTGCGCATGAAGCGAAACTGGCCCGGCTCGGTCTATCACAGTCCTTAGCCGGCACAGGTTCAGAAGAGGCGGGAAGGGCGCGTCCCGCGGCCAAGTCCGCTCCCAAGCAAAGCAGGAAGCCGCCTGTCGCAAAGGCGGCCAGAGCCGGATCCGCTCCGACGCAGAAGAAACCGGCAGAGAAAGCTGCGGGTTCGAAGAAGACGGCCGTCAAGAAGACGGTGAAGAAGAAGGCGGCAACAAAGAAGAGTTCTCCCATAAAAGCGGTTTCGAGCAGAAACTCTGCCAAGAAATCCGCCAGTCGTCGGCGTCAAGCATAAGGTTTTAGGAGTAAGTGGAAGGCTCCTCGCATAAGGCCCGCGTCTAAGCGGCCGTGTGCTTCTTGATGTAGCTGCGCAGGACCGCGTTAAGGTCCATCGCCTTCTGCACTCCGCCATCGAGCATCCTCAACCAATCCGACGCAGGCTCCTTCAAGTCTGCCGTGCTGAGCAGGTAGCTCGTCTGGACGATGATCTCGAGCGCGTTGCTGAGGTCGTGCGCGATTTTGCGCATCTCAACGGAGATTTCTTCGGGAATGCGGTTGAGCTCGAAGTCATCCTGTGTGTTCGACCCATCCACTTGGTTCATGACGTCTGACACAGCTCCTCCGGTGGAAACAGCACATGTGCAAGGCAGCACTCAATCGTGCACAACTCGCGTGTGATGCTCCGGCCCGACACGTGGGTTGTCTGGTCTTGCCAGAGTTCGAGATAGCTGGCCGTCTGATTGACAGCCGACGCAGTGTTTGTAACACTGAATTCCTCGCGGTCCGCGTGCTCCGGCCAGTCTCGGCGGTGCGAACGACACCGTGCCGTAGTGGCGGAATTGGCAGACGCGCATGGTTCAGGTCCATGTACTCGCAAGGGTGTGGGGGTTCGAGTCCCCCCTTCGGCACCATCGATGGTTCAGCTTCGGCTCATTGAGGACGTAGATGCGACGGCGGCCCTGCCGTGAATCGACCCCTTCCACGGAGCACAGGTCCCAAGGCCGCGGCGTCGTTTCGACCTGCGGCATACAATCGCAAGTAAGCCGCCATGCCCACCCAGCTCGACCAAATTCTTGCCCAGACGATGCGAGCGGTAGAAGCCCGCAAGGCCGCAGCCGACCGTGCGCTGCTCGAACGCAAGGCTGCCGCTCACGCGCCGCGCGGCTTCGCCCATTCGCTGCGTAGGGCTGCCGCCGACGGTCCGGCTGTAATTGCCGAGATCAAGAAAGCATCGCCTTCCAAAGGGCTGTTGCGCGGCGACTTTCATCCTGAAGCTCTCGCGCGCGGTTTCGCCTCGGCCGGCGCCGCTGCGCTCTCCGTCCTGACCGACGAGGAGTTCTTCCAGGGCTCGCTGGCGTACCTCGAGCAGGCCTCCGCCGCGGTCCGTATTCCATGCCTGCGCAAGGATTTTATTCTCGATCCTTTCCAGGTGCTCGAAGCACGAGCTCACGGCGCCGACGCCATTCTGCTCATCGCCGCGGTCCATACCGACTCTGCCCTCAGCGATCTTCGCGAGGAGGCCGACCGCTTCAGTCTCGATGTGCTCTGCGAGGTACACGACAGGGAAGAGCTGCGTCGCGCAGCCGGTCTGGGCTTCGGGCTGATCGGGGTCAACAGCCGCGACCTCCGCAACTTCACGGTGCGCACTGAGCTCTTCGACGAGCTTGCGGTGCTGCTGCCGCCAGGCGCGATCCTGGTCGCTGAGAGCGGCATTCGCACCACGCAGCAGATTGCGCGGCTGCGCTCGATCGGCTATCACGCCTTCCTCATTGGCGAAGCTCTCATGCGCGAAGCTGACCCAGCCTCTGCTCTCGCCGCGCTGCTCGCCCGCGAATACTCGCCGGACGTTTTGTAGGAGGCCGGCTCATTCCATGTGGATCAAAATTTGCGCTAACACCAGTCTGGAAGATGCCCTGCTGGCCGCACAGCTTGGAGCCGATGCGGTCGGCTTTGTCTTTGCGCCCAGTGTGCGGCACGTCACGCCTGCCGAGGTGGCGCGCATCGCTCCGAAGCTGCCGCTCTCGGTCGAGCGCATCGGCGTCTTTCCACCCTCCGACGCAGAGCAGATTGCCCACACGGCGCGCGTGGCCCACCTCGACGCGGTACAGCTGCACGGCTACGCCAGCCCCGCGCTGCTGCGGGAGCTGCAAGGTCTGCTGCCGCAACGAGTCGGCCTCATTGAGGCGGTTCCCTGGGCAGTCGAGCAGGATGCGGGAAGCGCAGCTCAGGCCTCTGAGCGAATGAACGAGATCAGGCTGCGTACGCCCGCGGCCCGAGTCCTGGTCGATTCCAAAGTCGGCCAAGCATCGGGAGGCACCGGTGTCGCCTTTGACTGGAGCGGGGCGCGAGCAGTTTTCGATACAGCCGGATCTGGCCTTCAGCTGATCGTCGCCGGTGGTCTCCGCGCGGAAAACGTCGCCCACGCTATCGCCGCGCTCGCGCCCTGGGGCGTCGATGTAGCCAGTGGTGTCGAGTCCTCTCCCGGCCGCAAAAGTCCTGAAAAACTTGCCGCCTTCCTCCAACAGGCGCGAAGCTAGCGTTTTCGTGGCAAGTGTTAACAGAATTGCGGGTGCCCCATCCTAGCCGCGCTCTTTGCGGCTAGGGTGGGGAGACCACGACCCTTCCCAACCCTTCACATTCTGACCGAAATGCTCTAGCGCCCTGCCGTCTCGCCTCCGTAAGGCTTTCGCGCTTGCGCTCGTTTCGGCGTGGCTATACGTGTGGAGTCGCTGCACGAAACAATAGATTGTCGCGCCTTGACAGCCGAGACAAGCTAATATGGGGCTTCCAGCACACCACAATCCAGGAGGTACCGAATGGCCGGCCGCATGGAAAACGCCTCGCCGCAGGTGTACGCACGCCTCGCGGGAATCCTGTACCTGATCAACATCGGGTGTGGGCTGTTCGGCGAACTCGTGGTGAGAGGCCATCTCGTTGTCGCCGGCGATGTTGCAATGACAGCGCACCGCATTTTGGCTTCGGAGCTGCTGTTCCGGTGGGGAATCGTCGGTGACCTGATCATGCACATCACGGATGTTCCCTCGGCGGTTCTGTTTTATGTTCTGCTGCGGCCGGTGAGCAAGGATCTTTCGCTGCTTGCGATGTTGTTCGGCATGCTGCAGACGGCGATCCTGTGCGCCAACAAGTTGAACCTGCTTACGGTGTTGCTGCTCCTCGGAGGCGCGGAAGGATCGAATGGCCTGCAGGCGTTCGCACCCAATCAGCTTGCGGCGCTCGCGTCGCTTTCGCTGACGCTGCATGAAGAAGGGTTCGCGGTTGGCCTGGTTTTCTTTGGCGTCGGATGCCTTGTCACCGGCTACCTGATGTTCCGGTCGGGGTACTTTCCCAGAATCATCGGCGCTTTGCAGGTGGTTGCGGGCGTCTCGTACCTGATCAACAGCTTCGCCCTTCTGCTTCTACCTGCGCTCGCTGTGAAGATGTTCCCGGCGATTGTCCTCCCGGCCTTCGTCGGAGAGCTGGCGACTTGTCTCTGGCTCATCGTGAGGGGCGTCAACGTCGCGCGATGGAATGAGCGGCTACGTCTGGGACCGCTCGTGCCGTCTGTAATCCCGGCGTAGCGTTGCCGTGCACCGGAGAGACGCGTTCGTCTCTATACGATTCCCAGCACCTGCGCCAGAAAGGCGAACTGGTCGGCGGTCGCCTCGATGCGCTTGCTCAGCGGCATGCCTGCGCCGTGACCCGCGCGCGTTTCGACGCGGATCAGCACCGGCGCTGCCCCGCCCTGCGCCTCCTGCAGCGCGGCCGTGTACTTGAAGCTGTGCGCCTGAAAGACGCGGTCGTCGTGGTCGCCGGTAGCGATCAACGTCGCAGGATAAGCCGCTCCACGCTGAATATTGTGCAGCGGCGAATACTTGTAGATCGCGGCGAACTCCTCCGAATTGTCAGAGGGCGAGCCATACTCCGCCTTCCAGGCCCAGCCGATGGTGAACTTGTCGAAGCGCAGCATATCCATCACGCCGACCGCTGCCACGACTGCGCCGAACAGCTCCGGGCGCTGCAGCTCGCAGGCCGCCACCAGCAGGCCGCCATTGCTTCCGCCCATGATCGCAAGCCGCTCCACTGAGGTGTAACGATGCGCGATCAGCCACTCGGCCGCCGCGATGAAGTCGTCGAAGACGTTCTGCTTCTTTACCCCGACGCCGGCCTCGTGCCACGCCTCGCCATACTCGCCGCCGCCGCGCAAGCCGGGTTGTGCATACACGCCGCCGCGCTCCATCCACATCACGTTCGAGGGCGAAAACTCCGGCCGGAGGGCAATGTTGAACCCGCCATACGCATATAGCAGCGTGGGAGCGGTGCCGTCGAGCGCCAAGCCCTTCTTGTGGCTCAGAAACATCGGCACCCGCGTGCCATCCTTGCTCGTGTAGAAAACCTGCGTCGTCTCGTAGAGCGCCGGATCGAAGAGCAGCTTCGGCTGCCGGTACAGGGTTGACCGGCGCGTCTTCATGTCCAGCCGGTAGATCGTGCTCGGCGTCGTGAAGTTGCTGAACTGGTAGAAGGTCTCGGTGTCCTCGCGCAGGCCGCCGAAGCCGCTCGCATTGCCGATCGCGGGCAGCGCCAACACCTCGAGCAGTCCGCCTTCGCGGCCGTGCAGCTCGATGTGACTCTGCGCGTCTTTCAGGTAATTCGCGATGAAGACGTCATCGATCATCGACACATCGTCAAGATGATTCGCGCTCTCTGGAATCACGGTAGTCCAGTGCTCGCGCTCGGGCCTGTCGAGATCGATTGCGATCACCTTGCCGTTCGGCGCATCGAGCGTGGTCCGCAGCCACAGCATCGTGCCGTCGTTGGCGATCGGTGCATAGGCCGCGTCGGCGATATCGATCAGGCGAAGCACCGGCGCATCCTCCTCGCGCAGGTCTTTCACCGCAAGCTCATTGTTCGGGCTGGTTCCCTTGGACTGATAGATCAGCAGGTACTGCCCGTCCTCGGTCACCTGCGCGCCCAGGTTCAGCTCGCCGTCGTCGGGCCGATCGAAGATCAGCGCGTCCTCGCTCTGCGGCTTGCCCAGCCGGTGAAGATAGATCTTGTGAAAGTAGTTCGCCGTCTTCAGCGCCTCGGCCTCCGCTGCATCCACTGCAGGCGCGTCATAGCGCTCGTAGAAAAATCCGCTGCCATCCTTCAACCACGAAGCGCCGCTGAACTTCGACCATTCGACGACATCGGGCAGGTCCTCGCCGGTGGTCACATCTCGTACCCGCCACTTGACCCAGTCGCTGCCCGCCTCGGCCACCGAGTAGGCCGCGAGCGAGCCGTCGTCGGTAATACTGATCCCGCTGATCGCTACCGTGCCATCCTCCGAAAACGTATTGGCATCGAGCAGCACCTTCGCCTCACCCGCAAGCCCCTCCTGCCAGTAGAGAACATTCTGGTTCTGCAGCCCGCTATTGTGCGAGTAGAAGTATCGTGTGCCGCGGCGCGCCGGAGCCGTGTACCGCTCGAAATCAATGAGCTCGCGCAGCCGCTGCTGCATCGTCTTGCGCACCGGCACCTCCGCCAGCCAGTGCTGCGTCAGCTCATTCTCCGCATCCACCCAGGACTTCACCTCGGCCGAATCCACATCTTCCATCCAGCGATACGGATCGCTCACCCTCGTGCCGAAATAGTCGTCCACCTGCTCGGTCTTGCGTGCGGAGGGATACTTCGAGGTGGCAAATACAGTCGCGGATTGGCTCGAAATCATGGCTTCATCTTTTCACATCGCAGCGCCGTCCGAACAAGCCTGTCGTTGAGACTCACGTTTAGACTGAGTCCATGCGGATTCTTCTCTCCGTCCTCCTGCTCACCGGCTCCGCCATCTCGCAAACTCCCGCCAACGACGCACCCACCCAGTCTCCGAGCTACACCCTCAAAGCGCAGTCGAACGTTGTGCTTGTCCCCACCACTGTCCAGACCAGGCACGGCGAGATGATCTACGCGCTCAAGCCGGAGCAGTTCGTGGTCGAAGATAACGGCGTCCCGCAGACCGTTCATGTCGACGAAGACACCGACGCCCTCGGCCTTTCGCTCGTCGTCGCGGTGCAGTGCAGCCGCTCGGCCGGGTACGAGTTCCCGAAGCTCTCCGGCATCGGCTCGATGATCGAGGCCATCACCGGCGGCGCTCCCCGCGAGGTTGCCATCGTCGAGTACGGCTCGGCGCCGCTGCTGCTCGGCAAGTTCTCCAATCGCCTGGACGCGCTCGGCGACGCGCTTTCGCAGCTCCAGCCCTGCGACGATCCTGACGCCTCCACGCTCGACGCGGTAGCCTACGCCACGCGCCTGCTTGAGTCGCGGCAGAACCACTACCGCCACGCCATTCTGCTGATCAGCGAGACGCGCGATCACGGCAGCACGGCCAAGCCCGCCGAGGTGATCGCCGCCCTCGGACGCACCAACACGGTCGTCGACTCGGTCGCCTTCGGGCCGGGCAAGTCCGAGGTGCTCGATGACCTGAAGTATGGCGGCGGCAGCGGGCCCATCGGCCTGCTCATCATGGCCGTCAATGGACTCAAGAAAAACGCGGCGCACGAGATGGCCGCGCTTTCGGGCGGCGAGTACGTCAACTTCAGCACGCAGAAGGGCTTCGACCAGGGGCTGCAGCTACTCTCCAATCACGTTCACAACTACTATCTGCTCAGCTTCCAACCGCATGCCGAATCGAACGGCAGCCCCGCTCCCGGCATGCACGCGATCCAAGTCAAGGTGCCTGACTATCCAGGCGCGAAGATCCGCTTCCGGCAGAGCTACTTCGCGGGGGCGTTAGACATACAGTAAAAATCTGTCCTGCCGGACGGGCGTCCTGCGCGGACAGCGGTCACTTCGTGACGCGTATACCGGTCTTGGCAGGATCATCTGAATAGAGCCTCGCGATGCTCGGCGCGAATCTTACGCCGACCATCGGGAGGCCCATCCGAAGGGGTATACCCACCACGAAGTGGTCGCCCGCCGCGTAGGCGGCCCGTTCGGCAGGACATGTTTTCAGCTCATGACCGGAAGCTGCAGCGTCGTCCCTACCCCGACCTTGTCCGGGTCGGAGATGTTATTCGCCTTCGCAATCTGTGGGTACTTGTTGGCACTGCCGTAGAACAGCAGACTCACCGCCGAAAGCGTGTCCCCCGACTTGATTGTGTAAGGCTGCTCCGCGCCGCCGGTCGTTGCAATCTCATGCTTCAGGTCCGAGTACGTCGGATCGACCTTCTTGATCTGATCCCACACCCGGTCTGCGATCACCGTCGAGGGGACCGTGCCCTTCAGGTGCAGCTGCTCTCCCGCAAGGTCCACTGCATCGAGCGTCGCGCCATAGGGAGCAAACTTCTGAATTGTCTCAATCACCGGAGCATACTTCTGTTTCAACTGGTCCAGATCCGCCATCACATACCTTCTCTCTCAGCCATCAGGCTGACGGTGTTTGTACTCCAGGGAACTGCTCGCGCCGCACAAAGCCGCACGAAGGCAGCCGCGGGCAGCCGCCTAGACGAATTTGCTCAGCAGCGACTGCGCCATGCTGCCCATCGAGCTCTGCGGCGCGGCCTGTCCATTCGGAGCGAAGTGCTGAATGACCATCGGCAGCACCGTCGCCAGCGCCATCTGCACGACCTGCGGAGACACGCCGGCCTTCTGCGCCGTCGTCTCGATCAAACCCGTTCCGCCCAGGCCCTGCTGCACCTGATCCGGCGTTGCGGTGGCCTGCTGCCCGGCGCCCCAGGCATCGACATGGCCGCCCATGCCATTGTTCTTGAACGCGTTCAAAACGCCTTGAATGCCCTCCGGGTGCTGGGTGAGCGCTTCGATGAAGCCGCCGGCGACCTTCGCCTGGTCGGTTCCGGCCGCCTGGCCCGTCTGCCCGGCGAGCGACTGAATCATATCCATAATTCCCATAGTGTTCACCTCGCAGCAATAGTACGTCCGATTTCCGCTGCTTTGCGGGAGAATGCCGGAAAATTTACAGGGTTTTTCCTGCAATCTGCGTGGGTTTGTTCATCGGTTCAACAAAGCGATAGACTTAGCCTCTATGAACGATCAACCCAAATCAGCTATCGCGACCAAGCAGGCGCCTGCGGCGATAGGCCCTTATTCACAGGCGGTTCGCACCGGCGACATGCTCTTCGCCTCGGGGCAGGTTGCACTCGACCCCGCAACTGGCGAGCTCGTCCCTGGCGGCATCACGGAGCAGACCACGCGTGTCTTTGAGAATGTGAAAGCAGTCCTCGCCGCGGCAGGCATGGAGTTCCGCCATGTCGTCAAGACGACCGTCTATCTCCAGAGCATGGGCGACTTCGCTGCGATGAACAAGGTCTATGCGGAGTATCTCTCCGCAGACGGAAACGTCCCGCCGGCCCGGTCGACCGTTGCCGTGGCGGGTCTGCCGAAGAATGCCTTGGTGGAGATCGAGATCATTGCCCGCCTGTCGTCTGGAGCTTAAAGCGCTTTCCAGCATCTGATACTCAGGTGGGCACGACCTAACAATTCACGACGGGAGGCCGACATCATGGCCGAAGCATTGAAGGCAAATCAGACGGAGAAGGTTCACAAGACAGACGCTGAGTGGCGCGAGCTGCTGACTCCGGAGCAGTTCCACGTGATGCGTCAGGGCGGCACCGAGCGGCCCTTCACCGGTGCGTTGGTCAACAATCACGACGATGGCATCTATCACTGCGCCGGCTGCGATGCGCCGCTGTTTACTTCTGACACGAAGTTCGAATCAGGCAGCGGATGGCCCAGCTTCTTCCTGCCGGTCTCGCCCGATGCGGTCGAGGCGATCGAAGACCGCTCGCTCGGCATGCGCAGAGTCGAGGTGCGGTGTGCGCGCTGCAGCGCTCATCTCGGCCATGTCTTTCCCGACGGCCCGAAACCAACCGGAGATCGTTACTGCATCAACAGCGCTTCGCTCGATTTCAAGAAGCACGCTTAGCAGATATGCTCAGCCGGGACACCGATTTCTAAACCGTTTACGATAAGGGTGATGAAGAATCTGACGTTCCTCTTTCCCGGCCAGGGATCGCAATCCATGGGCATGGGGCGCGATCTCCATGACAACTTTCCCTCCGCGCGGGCCGTGTTTGAAGAGGCCGATGATGCGCTCGGGTTTCCGCTCGCGAAGCTGATCTTCGACGGCCCTGAGGACCAACTCAAGCTCACCGAGCATACCCAGCCGGCCATCCTCACTGTTTCCGTCGCAGCGATGCGGGTGCTGGCAGAAAAAGGGGTGTTGCCGGCGTTCGCCGCAGGCCATTCCCTCGGCGAGTACTCGGCGCATGTGGCCGCTGGAACCTTCACCTTCGCCGATGCCGTGCGTACCGTGCGCGCTCGCGGCCGCTACATGCAGCAGGCGGTGCCTCCTGGCGAAGGCGCGATGGCAGCAATCCTCGGCTTGAGCGAGCCTCTGATCAATGAGATCTGCTCCCAGGTCTCGGACGACTTGACGCCTCTGCCGAACGCGACCGACAGCATCTCGCTGGCGTTTTCGCCTTCGAGCGCCGTGGTCTCTCCTGCCAACCTCAACTCTCCCGACCAGACCGTGATCTCGGGGGCAACGTACGCCGTCGAACTCGCCATTGAGCTGTGCAAGCAGGCCGGAGCGAAACGTACGGTGATGCTGCCGGTCAGCGCACCCTTCCACTGTGCGCTGATGCAGCCGGCGCAGGACTCGCTCGCCAACGACCTCGAAGCCGTCAAGTTTGAAGACCCGGCGTTCCCCATTGCCTGCAACGTGGACGCACGTCTGCTCACCCGGTCGGCCGAGTGCCGCGATGCGCTGATTCGCCAGGTCACTGGCGCCGTTCGCTGGGTTGACTGCATTCAGCTTCTGATCGCCCAGGGTGCAACCCAGTTCATCGAAGTCGGTCCGGGACGGGTGCTCTCCGGTCTTATGCGCCAGATCCAAGGCAGGACCGACAGCAATCAGAAGGCCCTCAACGTCGACGATTCCGCCTCTCTGGATAAGACCATGGCGGCGCTCTCCGCCGGCTGACACGCGCAATCAGGAGATTCCATGCAGATCAACGATGTTGTCGAGAACTTCACGTTGCAGAACCAGGACGGCAAGCCGGTCAGCCTCACGGACTTCAAGAACTCACCCGTCGTCCTGTTCTTCTATCCGCGCGCCGACACTCCAGGTTGCACGATCGAGTCCTGCGGCTTTCGCGATGCGTTCGAGCAGTTTCAGCAGCAGGGGATCGTCATGCTAGGCGTCTCGCGGGACACCGTAAAAGATCAGAAGAAGTTCAAGGACAAATACAACTTACCATACGATCTCTTGGCTGACCCGGAGATGGAGTTGATCCACCGCTATGATCTTGTGAAGCCCAAGAATATGTACGGAAAGCTTGTAAAGGGCGTGAAGCGGACGACCTACCTGGTGAGTGCGGATAAGGGGCAAGGCCAGCGGCTGCTGCACATCTTCGACGAGGTCAAACCCGAAGGGCATGCGGAAGAGGTCTTAGGCATCCTGAAACAACAAGGATGACCTCCATGCGTATGGAATCGCCTGCCGCGCTCGACTCGATGGTTCCACGTCAAACCATGAGCCGCCTGGCAAGAGCACACCCCATAGCAACTCTCGCCGATTGCCGTAGGGCGGCTGTGAGCCGCTTCTTCCTTTGATCCAGCCTCCACTCTCGCGAAGAATCGCAGGGCCAATCGAGGGGACAGCGAAGGGGCAGAATCTGTTTATACCGCTCGCTTTCGTGAGGAATAGAGCTTGCGCTGCGCTGCCCCAGCCACGCCGAGAAGCCCGGCGCCGAGCAGCGCAAGCGTGGACGGCTCCGGCACCGGACTGACGCGAGCAGCCACGCTCTTCGTGCCTTGCGGTGGAAGATCTTCTGAGGTGTCGTATGCGCCAAAAAGACTTGCGGATGCGTCGTCGCCGTCTACCGCGATGCAACCGCGGTGATCGCTGTCCCCTTCTCCTGCGCTGAACGGAAGTGGAAGAAGGCTGAACGAAAGCTCATTCCGCCCGTCCAGCCCAGTCGGACTTTGTCCGCTGTTGCGCAGAAACTGCAACAGAAGAGAGTCGAACAGGGCACTCCAGCTTTCGGCTGAGTAGGCGCCGCCGCTCCCGCTGAAGCTGCACTCTGTGAACTCGAGCGTGACCTCACCATCGGCTGCTGCTGCTGGGGCCAGGACCGCCGGCTGCGGCGAAAGCGTCTGGATGGTGTCAGCGCGAGCGGCCAGGCCGGAGCACGCGAAGAGAAGCAAAGCGGTGAGCAGGTAAGACAGGGAAGAAAAGCGCATGGGCGGCTGCTTTCAAGGCGGAGATGGGCGAGCTTCTTAAGCTAACGACCGGGACCCATACCTCGGCTACATCGAAACCGAGGGAACGCGTTACCTTCGAGTGGTTTGATCTCAGCTCTTCCCATTCCGGTTCGCCGGCCACGTTCCTGGCACCGGCGCCGGTCCACCATGCCGCGACTCCCGCTACAAATCCTGACGTTGCCGAATCGACCGCTCAAGTAGCCTACTCGGGATTGCCAAGTCATACGCCGAGCGTAAGCAGGGAGCATGTACAGTAGGCTGCATGCGGCCGAGACTGACCCATTCTGCAGCTTTTCAACACCGAACATGGAAGCACGAAGAGGAAGACGATGAGCGGCGCGAGCAGCAGGAACCAGGCCGGCACTCTCGCCAACACACTCGAGGACACGCCCGAGTCGAAGAGGCAGACGGAGCTTGACATCGCTCCGCGGCCGAGCCTGCTGGTGGTGGACGACGATCGTGAGCTGTGCCGGCTGGTCTCGGAGTACCTGGAGCCGGAAGGATTTCAGATGAAGGCGGTGCATACGGGTGCGGAGGGAGTGCGCGCGGCGCTCGAGCGCGGCGTTCAACTGATTGTGCTCGACGTCATGCTGCCCGATATCAAAGGCTTTGACGTGCTGCGCACCATTCGCAAAACTCTGACCACACCGGTTCTGATGTTGACGGCGAAGGGAGACGACTTCGATCGCATCCTGGGTCTCGAGCTGGGCGCGGACGACTATCTCGCCAAGCCTTTCAATCCTCGCGAGCTGGTTGCGCGAATCACCGCAATCCTGCGCCGCGTCGAGTGGCGCGAGAGCTCCGCGGCAGCCCGGCCCGCGCCGCTGCAGCGGGAAGATCTGACCCTCGATCCAGCCTCGCGCATCGTCACCAGGAGCGGTGTCGAGGTTAAGCTTACCTCGGCGGAGTTCGATCTGCTGGCGATCTTCCTGGAGTCAATGGGCACGGTGCTCTCGCGCGAATACCTGGTCGAAAAGGTGCTCGAGCGAAAGTTCTCGCCCTTCGACCGCAGCATTGACCTGCATGTGAGCAATCTCCGGCGCAAACTGGGGCCACGACCGAAAGGCGGCGAACGCATACGAAGCGTGCGCTACGCAGGATATCTTTACATCTGGCCCGAGGTGTAGACGGGTTGTGAACCGAAGCGCCACGGCTGGCACAAGTTTCCGGTGTGGAGGCAACAAGGAAGGTGAACGTGGATCGCTACAGATCGAAGGTCGCGAGGCTCTTTGCGGGCCAGAGACTCTTCCTGAAGATCTTCCTCTGGTTCTGGCTGACCGTCGCGGGCCTGATGGGTTGGCTGGCGCTCGGCCACATCTACGGCTTTAATCTCAACGGAATCCGTATCGTGAAGCCGCCGAACATGAACGCCACCATCGCAGCGATCCTCGCCCCGGCTATTGTGCAGGCGTACGAAACTGGTGGACCCGCGGGATTCTCGCGGTTCATCCAGAACAGCGCGTTTGAGAATGAGCGCAAACTCTACCTGCTCGACGGATATTACAACGACGTGCTTTCCAGGCCGGTCTCCGAAGACGCTTTGCAGCTCGCTCACGTCGCACGTGCCGGTCAACTTACCTTATTTTGGGGTCATATCGCGGCGTACCGGTGTATCTCACCCCTGGGCAAGCCATACATCCTGATCGTCTACATACAGGGCAAGGCCAGCATGCTGGAACAGATCGTCGAAGAGGAAGGAGTTTGGTTCGTCCTCGGGGTCATCCTGCTGGTGACGGCTCTGTGCTTCTGGCTGGCGCACCATATCGTCAGTCCCATGCTCGAGATTCAGCACGTCGCGAAGAGGGTCTCTGAGGGCGACCTGCAGGCCAGAGCGTCTTCCGCCTTGCTCACACGGCATGACGAGCTCGCTGCGCTTGCCTCGGACTTCAACATGATGGTCGAGCAGATCGAAGCGCTTCTACAGACGCACAAACATCTGCTCGCTTCGGTATCCCATGAGGTGCGTTCTCCTTTGACGCGGCTTACGATCGCGGTGGCGTTGCTGCGACGCACGAACGCGGCGGGAATCGAGCCTCTGCTTGCGCGCATCGACCGCGAGATCGTGAACATGGACGTGCTGATGGGGCAACTGCTTACGCTGGCCCGGCTGGAGAGCGGCGTCGAGCGCGTGGCCGGCGCCCCGGTCGCCCTGGGACCTCTGCTCGAAGAGATCGCGGACGATGCCAACTTCGAGCTCGAGCCTCTTGGCAAAGCGGCGTGGGTCAATCTGCGGTGCGATGCTGTGCTGCATGACGCGGACGCGACCGCATTGCGCAGCGCGCTCGAAAACATCATCCGCAACGCCGGACGCTTTGCTCCCGTCTCCTCCGACGTCGAGATCCTCCTCGATTCCCGAAAGGGCGGAGCGCATCCAAGCGCCGTGATCGTCATAAGGGACAATGGGCCGGGAGTGCGGGAGGAGCATCTGGAGTCCATCTTTCAACCATTCTTTCGCGGCCAGAGTGAAGCCGCAGCCGATGGCAACGGATTGGGTTTGGCCATCGCCGCCGAGGCCATACGACTCCACGGTGGTAGTGTCGTAGCGCGCAATCGTCCCACCGGCGGCTTGGAGGTCGAGGTCACGCTGCCGCTAGACCGCGTGCGGAGTTCCGCCGCCGAGCCGGCTCTCGCGTTTTGATCGATGCGCATCCGCCGAGGTTCGGCGTGCAACGAGACCGGCGTGCAACGAGTGCGGCTCCCATGCGATTCGCCAGGAAGAGCCTCCTGTGGTGACTTCTCCACTAGCCTGCGATTCCACGGTCCGTACACAAGCGCAGGGCACTGCACTCTGCTGCTGCTGTGAGTCGGATACGCGAGGCAGATGCCATCAGCCTGGTGTCAATCTCGTCCCGCTAGTGAAAGACTGCGCTTCGAATACAAACCCTGACAGGGCCTCGCCACTTGCTGACTGTACGGACGGTAGGACATCGACAGAATAGACAGGTAAGGAGGAAACGCCATGGTCCAGAAGATCCTCTTCAGTCAAACCGCCTGGTTCATCTGCTTTGCCTTTGTCCGCTTGTCTTTCCTGTTCCTGTAGCCGGATCTTATGATGAGCGGTTCGCGAAATAAAGTAACCTATAAGGTTACATAATAAAGGCTGGCCTAATTTTCACTCTCTGCTCCGCTTCTCTGTCTACCGAAGCCCGCCCCACGTACAAATCCATACGCAACGCAGTGGTTTCCTGCGGCAGCCGCAGGAGCGAAGGCGAAACAATAGAGCTATGCATGAGTGTGAGAACAAGCTGCGCTTCACTTCAGCCGCAATCCCGAAGCACGCAATCTCGGTCGGAGGCAGGATGGAAGCTTTGCATGCGAAGTCGTCACAGAAGAAGATCCTGTCTCATCGGCTGGGCCCCTCTCTTTGTTTGCTGGCTGCGGCTCTGGGCGCCGCAGGGTGGCTGATCTGGCCGGAAGTTCCTTCGTCTTCAAAGACCCTCGAATTCCAGGGGTTCATCGTACTGCCCGAGTCGGGTCCGTGGAACGTGCTCGACTGCTTGACCCTCGACCACGGCAAGCTTTTTGTTGCCAGTGAAACCTCGGGAGCGGTGTACCGCATCGGTTTGCCGGGCCGCGAGTTGCCGGAAGGCGCCGATGTCTCCGTCATGCGAGGGCCGGCAGCCGCACACGATCTCACCTTCGTTTCGCCCGGCGGTCCCGGCTTTGTCTCGCGAAGCGAATCCGATTCGGTCGACGCCTTCGATCGCGAGACCATGCAGACGACCAAGCGGATTCCTGTGGCGGAAGATGCCGATGCCATCCTTTACGACCCTGAGACGGAGCTGGTCTATGTCGCCAACGGCGAGTCGCACTTCGCTACGTTGATCGATCCCAAAAAGATGCAAAGCGTAGGAACCATCGCGCTTGGAGGCAAGCCGGCGTTCCCCGCACTGCATGCCGCCGCTCACCTGCTCTACCAGAATCTTCAGGACACGAACGAAGTGGCGGCGGTCGATCTGCGGAGCCGTCATGTAACGGCTCGTTGGAAGTTGCAGGGATGCGAAGGTCCGTCGGGTATGGCCATCGACCAACAGCAGAGACGTTTGTTGATTGCGTGCTTTGGAAACGACCGCCTTGCCGTCTTCGCCCTCGATTCCCACAGCATCATCGCCATGCTGCCGGTGGGCGGAGGACCGGACTCGGTTGCCTTTGATCCTTCCCTGCGTCGAATCTATATCGCTGGAAAGACCGGTGTGCTCACGGTGGTTCATCAGCGGAATGGCGATCTCTACGATGTGATCGATAGCGTGCGCACCCACTATGGCGCGCATACGGTGGCGGTCGATCCGGGAACTCACAACGTTTTTCTCGCTTATGCCAGTCTCTTTGTTCCGCCGAGGATCGCGGTCTTCACGGCGAAACCGTAGCCGTATCCTCCCTTCACCCACGCGTCGACAAGGCTCCTGTCGAAATCTTCCCTGCAAAAGCTGTCGAGTTCCTTTGAGGTCTGACGATGAAAGAAGTGTTGAACCATAGCTCACCCGTTCCTGGGCGGCCGTCGCCTTGCGTGGTTGCCCCCGTCGTCGCATCGAGTGACATTCCTCGCAGGAGAGCATGCCTTCGGCCATCGACTGCGTTTGCCTGCGCCTCGATTCTGCTTGGCGTGATCTCCCAAAGCGCGTTCTCTCAGCACAGAGGGTCTTCCGCGGGCATCAGCAGCAGCAACGATCTTCCGGACGCGCCGCTTCCGCACTCCGACCAACAGAGCTTTGTCGAAGTGAAGCCGCTGGGGGAGGGATCGGCGCGCATCTCCGGCGTTGTCCTGGACACCACTGAGGCAGCCGTTCCCGGCGCTCAGGTGAGCCTGACAAGCGCGAATGGAGCGCATCTGCGCTCGACCGTCTCCGGTCCGGATGGAGGATTTACCTTTGGCAGCCTTCCTGCCGGCTCCTATCTTGTCCTCGTCGAACGCAGCGGATTCGAGACTTACAAATCCTCCGTCATCGAGATCACCACAGACCAGGCCTATGACATGCCGCGAATTTCGCTGTCCGTCGCGTCGGCGAACACGGAGATCTCGGTCCAGCCGACGGAGGTGATCGCCGCGGCGCAGATCAGGCAGGAGGAGAAGCAGCGCGTCTTTGGAGTGATTCCCAACTTTTACATCAGCTACGTCAAAGATGCTGCCCCCATGACGACGCGTCAGAAATTCTCGCTCGCCGCCCATGATGCCTTCGATCCTGTCGGCTTCGTGGGCGCCGGCGTTGCTGCCGGAATCGAACAGGCAAACAATTCGTTTGCGGGCTATGGACAAGGCGCCGCGGGGTACGGCAAACGCTATGCCGCCAACTTCGGCAATGGTCTCTTCAACGACTATTTCTCTCATGCGATCTATCCCACAATCTTTCATCAGGACCCGCGCTACTTCTACCAGGGAACCGGCTCGAACATGTCCCGGCTGAAGCACGCGGCAAGCTTCGCTTTTGTGCTCCGCGGCGACGATGGAAAGGCCACACCCAACTACTCCTTCCTGCTCGGCGACCTCACCGCCGCGGGTCTGTCCAACCTGTACTACCCCCACGCCGATCGCGGCGGCAGTCTCATCTTCGCCAATGCCGCCATCGGCATCGCGGGACGCGCCGGCGGAACCATCCTGCGAGAGTTCCTGCTGAAGCGCATCACGACCAATGTGCCGAGCGACAGCAAGCCGTAGGCGGCTGACGTTCTACAACCGCGAACGCGTGGCCCGGTGCAGCGTCATCTCACCTCTTCTGCGCGCCTGGCGCGGAGCAGTGGGACAAAGCGGTCGATGGGACGAATCGTCCTATGGGGTGTTGCCGCAATCGATCGCATGCGGTGTACTCGGTTCTGTAAGGCAGTCAACGGAATCGAGGAGACGACGATGAGCAGACAGCACGCAATCGAGCAGATACAAGACGAGTGGAAGTCTGACCGCTGGGCCGGCGTCGAGAGGAGCTACACGGCCGAAGAGGTGTACCGGATTCGCGGCTCGGTGCGCGTGGAATACAGTCTCGCTCGTCGCGGCGCGGAGAAGCTGTGGAGCCTGCTGCACGGAGACACGCACATTGCCGCGCTCGGCGCGCTCACCGGCAATCAGGCGGTGCAGATGGCCCAGGCCGGACTGAAGGCGATCTATCTCAGCGGCTGGCAGGTCGCCGCAGACGCCAACACCGGCGGCCAGATGTATCCCGATCAGAGCCTCTACCCGGCGAACAGCGTTCCCCAGGTGGTGAAGGCGATCAACAATGCTCTGCTGCGCGCCGATCAAGTCGCGCACAGCGAAGGCGCGGAGGGTGTGGACTGGATGCTGCCCATCGTTGCCGACGCCGAGGCCGGCTTCGGCGGATCGCTCAATGCGTTTGAGCTGATGAAGGCAATGATCGAAGCGGGCGCGGCTGCCGTTCACTTTGAAGACCAGCTCTCGTCGGCAAAGAAGTGCGGCCACATGGGCGGAAAAGTTCTGGTGCCGACCCGCGAGGCCATTCAGAAGCTGATCGCAGCCCGGCTCGCGGCCGATGTGCTCGGCGTGCCGACCATTCTGGTAGCGCGAACCGATGCCAATGGCGCTCAGCTGCTCACCAGCGACTGCGATCCTGCCGATGCGCCGTTCCTTACCGGAGAGAAGACTCTCGAAGGCTTTTCAAGAATCAACGGGGGGCTGGAGATTGCGATTGCGCGCGGTTTGGCGTATGCCCCGCATTGCGATCTGATCTGGTGCGAGACCTCCGAGCCGAACTTCGAAGAGGCCGAGCGCTTCGCCGCGGCCATTCACGCGGAGTTTCCCGGCAAGCTGCTCGCGTACAACTGCTCCCCATCGTTCAACTGGAAGCAGAAGCTGAGCGACGAGGAGATCGCTTCCTTTCAGCAGCGACTCGCGGACGTGGGCTACAAGTTTCAGTTCGTCACGCTGGCCGGGTTCCACGCGCTCAACCTGTCGATGTTTGAGCTTGCCCGGGCCTACGCCACCGATGCCATGTTTGCGTATTCGAAGCTGCAGCAGCGCGAGTTCGACCTCGCCCCGCAGGGCTACGGCGGGGTGCGTCACCAACGGTTTGTCGGCACCGGCTACTTCGACCTGGTATCGACGACCATCGCGGGCGGCGAGACCTCGACGAACGCTATGGCGGGATCGACGGAAGAAGAACAGTTCGAGCTGGAGCCGGCGTCCGCCCACTAGAGCGTTCCGTATCAAGCATTAATAAATTGTGGGTGCCCCATCCTAGCCGTGCTCTTTGCGGCTAGGGTGGGAGACCACGCAAACGGTGCACCACAGAAGAAGGGAATCATGATGACCGTAACTCTCGACAATCCTCGTACTAGTCTCCAAGCTCAAGGGGCAAGCTCTGCCTCGATCGGCCACAAGATGCTCTCTCCGGACGTAACCCTGTTTCTGGAGCAGCTCGATCTGAACTTCGGGGCCGAGCGCCTCAATCTGCTGAACCGCCGCAAGATTCGCCAGGCGGAGTTCGACCAGGGCCGCCTGCCGGATTTTCTCGAAGAGACGCGAGGCATTCGGCAGTCCGCCTGGACGGTCGCGCCAGTGCCCAGCGAGCTTCAAGACCGGCGCGTCGAGATCACCGGGCCGACCGATCGCAAGATGGTCATCAACGCGCTGAACTCGGGCGCGAAGGTCTTCATGGCGGACTTCGAGGACTCCACCGCGCCCACCTGGGCCAACTGCATCGAAGGCCAGCAGAACCTCTACGACGCCAACTGCCGCAACATCTCCTACACCTCGCCAGAAGGCAAGCGCTATCAGCTCAACGACGCTCCTGCCGTGCTCTTTGTTCGCCCGCGCGGCTTGCACATGGAGGAGAAGCACTGGGGCGGACTGCGCGGCCCGATCGCCGCCTCCTTCTTCGACTTCGGGGTTTACTTCGTCAACAACTACCGCACCCTGATGAGCCGCGGCAGCGCGCCATATTTCTACCTGCCAAAACTTGAGAGCCATCTCGAAGCTCGTCTCTGGAACAGCATCTTCGAATTCGCTGAAGACTCGGCCGGCATCAAGCGAGGCACCATCCGCGCCACGGTGCTCATCGAGACCATCACAGCCGCATTCGAGATGGAGGAGATCCTCTACGAGCTGCGGGAGCATTCCGTCGGCCTCAACTGCGGCCGCTGGGACTACATCTTCAGCTTCATCAAAAAGTTCAACGGCAACCCGGCGTTCGTGCTGCCACAGCGCGCAGACGTCACCATGGAGCAGCCCTTCCTCGCCTCCTACGTGCATCTCCTCATCCGCACGTGTCACCGCCGCGGCGCGCACGCGATGGGAGGCATGGCGGCGCAGATTCCGATTCGCAACGACGCCGAGGCAAACGCCGCCGCCATGGAGCGGGTGAAGAAGGACAAGCTGCGCGAGGTAAAAGCCGGGCACGATGGCACCTGGGTGGCGCATCCCGGACTGGTTCCCGTCGCCATGGAGGTCTTCAATGAGTGGATGCCCGGCCCGAACCAGCTCGCTCGCGTGCCGGATCACGACACCGTCATCACAGCGGCCAACCTGCTCGAGGTGCCCGCCGGCAAGATCACCGAAGAAGGCTTCGTGCGGAACGTGGAGATCAGCCTGCTCTATCTCGAATCATGGCTGCGCGGGCTCGGCTGCGTGCCCATCTTCAACCTGATGGAAGATGCAGCGACCGCCGAGATCTCGCGCGCCCAGCTCTGGCAGTGGAACCGATATCGCTCAACCACCGAAGACGGCGCGCTCATCGATACCGAACGAATCCGCCACGCGCTCGGCGACATCCTCAACAAGAGGCGAGCCGTCATGGGCGACGCTGCGTTCGAGAAGTCCAAGTTCGCGCGCGCCGGCGAACTGCTCATGCACTTCATCGAAGGGCCGTTCCGCTCGTTCCTCACCACCGAGCTCTACAGCGAGCTTGGTTAGATCAAACCCAGTCAACGGGAAACGTGTAGCGGCCGAGTGCGGCGGCAAGCGCTTGCCGGTCCTGCTGTGTGCCGATTCGAGCGACTAAACCGCGTCGTGTATCCTGCACCACCTGGACCTCGACCTGGACCTCGACCTCTTCCGTTCCCAGCGCCGCCGCCTCCTCGCGCACGACGCGGGCAATCTCGCCCATCTGCAGTGCGGGCTTGAAGATCTTGCCCACTGCGGTGAGCGGGAGCGCCTCGACGATTTCGATTCGTTTTGGAACCGCCGGACGTTCGTGAATCGCCGTCCTGGCGAACTCTAAAAGCGTCTCTGCATCGCATTGCGCTCCAGGCGTGAGCTGCACATAGGCAACCGGCACCTCGCCCGCATATGCATCCGGACTGCCGATCGCCGCGGCGATGGCCACCGCAGGATGCGCCTGCAGCGCCTCTTCGATCTGCTTCGGATCGATGTTGTGACCGCCGCGGATGATGAGCTCCTTCTTGCGGCCGGTGAGCCAGAAGTAGCCATCGGCGTCCTGCCGCCCGAGGTCGCCGGTGTTCAACCAGCGCTGCCTGTCGATCTCAATCCACGCGCCTCGATTGTGAACGTCATCCAGATAGCCGTCGAAGACATTCGGGCCGTGGATCGCAATGACTCCTGCTTCATCGACAGCCGCCGTGCCCGCATACCTGCCGGCATCGTCGAGAAGCACCGCACGCATCTGCTGATACGGAAGCCGCAGTCCTATCGATCCGATGCGGCGCTCGCCGGCTGCCGGATTGGCCGACGAGGTACACGCCCCCTCGGTCAAGCCGTAGCCTTCGAGAATGCGAATGCCTGAGAGCTCCTCGAACCTGCGAAACAGTTCGGCGGGCATGGGCGCGGCGCCGCACAGCGCGTACTCGAGACTCGAAAGATCGCGTCCGTCCATCGGCTTCGAGACCAGCGCCGCGAAGATCGTCGGCACGCCCGAAAAGAAGGAGATGCGAAAGTGCTCGACCATCTCCCAGAAACGATCGAGGACGCCGGCGCCGCGATAGCCTTGCGGCGTACCCAGCACCACACCCGCGCCGATCGTCCACGGCAGCAGCCCGGTCACCAGCTGACCGTTGACGTGAAACAGCGGCAATCCGCAGAAGTACACGTGATCGAGTCTGCCATCGTAGACATTCTGCGCCATCGCCCACGAGTCGAACACCTCGCTGCCGTGGGTCCGCACCGCGATCTTCGGCAGGCCCGTGGTGCCGCCGGTGCAGAAGTATGACGACGCTTCATCGCTCTCGATCGTGCGCCCATTCACCAACTCCTCTGCAGGCTGTTGCTTCAGCAGTGCGTGAAAGTCGTGAATGCGCAAGGCTTCCTGGGCGCGCCGTTCCTGTGCGGCGAGTTGTCGCAGACCGTCCGCCTGCGACTCGGCCATGTACGGAGCCATGCTGACCCACACGACATCGGTAACGCCCGGCAGCGACTCAATCTGGCTGAGCACCTTGGGCCAGAGGTCCGTACCTGGTGTGGGAGCGAGCGTAACGATCACCTTGGCCTTGGCTGCTCGCAGCAGCTCGCCCATCTGCGCTGCTTCGAGCAGAGGATTGATCGCCATCACGATTCCTGCAGCCTCACCGCCCCAGATCGTAAAGTGAGTCTCGGGCAGGTTGGGCAAGACGTACGCCACCACGTCCCCGCGCCCGATACCAAGCTGATGGAAGGCATTGGCGGCGCGCGTGACATCACCGAGAAACTCGCGATAGGTCCAGTCGTGCGTCGCCGCGAAGTTGGAAGCATCCACGAAGAAGCGAAGCGCAGGAGCTTCCCCGAATCTTCCCGCCGACTGTTGCAGCACCGCGTACGTGCTCGCCGGCAGCGCTTGTTCGGCAAACGGCACATGTTCAATCGTCTCGATATCCGCTAAGGATTGGATGGCCAAGGAATCCCCCGTTTCATTTAATGATCAGAGTTCGCTGAACTCTGTGACGACTCCTGCGAGTGTCTTGGTTGCGTTCCGTTCCCGAGGGGCATCATGCTGCTCGAAGGCCGTGGCTCACCCCATGCGTCTCGCTTTCGCGGCAGGAACCGCCGGTTGCGTCGACAGGTTGATGATCTCCTCGGAGGCGAGCGCTCGCGTGCGCGGACCGAAGAGCGCGACGGCGAACATGGCCAGCAACGCAGCTCCCGTGATGAAGACGAGCACTCCGGTTACGCCGGCCCGCACCAGAACGAATGCGATCAAATATCCGCCAGACGCTGCCGTGAGGCGATCGACCGAGTAGATGACGCCGATGGCGCGGCCTCGTACCGAAGTCGGAAAAAGCTCGCTGCGATAGGTGTGCGTCGCATACGAGGCAAGATTGCTGCCCACCGTGATCAGCAGACCGAAGAGGATCCAGCCTGCGACCTCTGTTTGCCGC
This sequence comes from Edaphobacter sp., assembly GCA_965277545.1. GTDB lineage: Bacteria > Acidobacteriota > Terriglobia > Terriglobales > Acidobacteriaceae > Edaphobacter. The sequence goes on along the minus strand of OZ255826.1, from coordinate 688,599 downwards.
GCGAAGAGCAAGCCGGCCGCTGCGGTAAGCGCGGTGCCCGCCACGATCTGCCACTTCCGCTCGGTGCGGTCCGCGATCAGACTGAAGAAGAGCGGCGCAATGGGATAGGAGAAGGCAATGATCGCGGAGTAGAGCAGGCTCTTGGTCAACGTCACGCCGCGAGCTTCGAGCAGGCTGGGCAGCCAGTTGCCGAACCCGAAGAACGCTGCGGTAACCGCGCTGCTGGCGACGATCAACATCAGCGTGCGGCGGAGAAGCGGACCGCGAAACAGATCGAGGTAGCTGCCGGGCTCATCCGGCGGCAGATTCCGCGGATACACCGGCTCACGAAGCGGCTGCCCCATGCTGCGAATCTTCTCCTCGGCATCGCGAACGATGGCATCCGCCTCGGCCCACCGCCCATGCTCGACCAGCCAGCGCGGCGACTCGGGCAAACTGCGACGCACCCACCAGATCAGCACGGCTCCCACGGTTGGGACATACAACATCACGCGCCACCCGGCGATCCCGCCGAACGTCTTCTTCGCCAGTACCGCCGCCAGAATGCCTGCCAAGGGAATCGCCGTGTACTGCAGGCTTTTGCTGATCGCGAACCCGCGGCCGCGCATCGCCTTGGGCAGCAACTCTGCGAGGTAGGCATCGACCGCGACAATCTCCGCGCCCACTCCGATCGCTGCAATCAAACGCCACACGCAGACAGCAAGCGCGGTCGTCTGCAGGCTCATGCCGAGCGTGGCGACCGCATACCAGATCAGAGACCAGGTGAAGATGGGCCGGCGTCCGTAGGAGTCGGCGAACTTCGAAAGCAGGAGCGCCCCGAGAAACAGACCCGCAAACGTAGCGAACGCGAACGTGGCCAGATCGGGCAGACCGAACAGTCCCCCGCGTCCTTTATGAAACACGCCGACCGCGACCAGCGCTGGAGCCAGCAGGCTGGTCAGAGCCGTCTCATAGATCTCGAAGAAGGCTCCGAACGAGATGCGGGCCACCCAGGACCAGATCAGCCCGGAGGAGGGCAGGCGGTCCATGCGCGCCGAAATACCCGCGGGTGACTCGAAATCTGACATGGCTCGTCTCCAGTGGGCAGCGGTTAGGTGATCTCGACCGTCATCAGGGGAACGAACTGCTGGCCGCCATGCGTGTCGCCATCGCCCAGCTCGCCCTGGGTAAGCGGCCGCGGAATGCTGAACTTAAAGGCGAGCGCATTTTCACATGCGAAGAAGCGCACCGCCTCCACCGGGCAGCCGTACAGCCGCGCAAACAGCTCCGCACTCAACCCGCCGCTCTCGAGCACCCGGCGGTAGCTCGCCAGGTCGGCGAACAGAATGTCGAAGGTGAGCAAAAAGGGGCCGGCGTTCTTGCTGCGGATCAAGGATGCAATCTCGGCGAGGATCATGAGCTTGTTCCATCCAGTTCGACAAAACGGGTGCGAAACATCTCAGCCGGAGTCGCCGGCACGGCCGCATGATGAAGATTGAAGCGGTAGACCGGACCGCGATCGATAACCGCGGGATTGTGCAGACAGGCAAAGGCGGTGATCGATCCCGACCACTCCGGGATCGGGTAGTGCAGCAGCGGCTGCCGCGAGAGCTCGGCGATGGTGTGCGCGAGAGCCTGCGTCGGCGCCGTCGCTTCGAAGACAAGCCCGACCTCATGCGGCAGCCGCGCGGACTCAGGCTCAAGGCTCCCCATCACCGCATCGATGCCGTACTTGTGGAAGACGAGCGAGTATCCTTGCTCCTCCGGGGCCTTTCCCAGCACCCGGGTGACACTGTCGCGGATGTAGCTCTTGATCTTTTCCAGCCATGCATCCAGCTGCCGGATGATATACGGATCGCGCACGCCGCCGACGATGATGCTCTGGTAGCCGATCAGTTCGGCGCCTTCCAGCTTGACCGTGTACAGCTCGGGAAGGAACTCCGTACCCGTAATCGATACCGTGCGCTCGTCGATGGCCTCGAAGCGCGTATGGGTCAGATCCAGTGTTCCGGAGCACTCCCGGTGCAGGTAAGGATCGGTCGTCTCATACAGGCTGTGCGCAGCGACGCTCTGAGGAGTGCAGCGCAGGTTGTCGCCCACCGGCTGGATCGTCACGTCATCGTGACTGACCGTCGTGACGATCACACCCTTTCCGAGATGCTCGCACACCAGCGTTCCACACTCGGATACCTTGCCGGCGTGCCACGCCAGCCCGGCGGGAAAACCTCGCATGATCGGGATTGCGGCGAACAGAGCGGAGTCGCTGCTGCGTCCGGCCAGCACGAACTCGGCTCCATCGCGAATGGCGGCCTGGATGGGCTCGACCCCCATCATGCCGACGATCCGGGTGCTGCCGTCGATCACCGCGTCGCTGATCGGAGGCGCTGGATCAAGCGGAAGAATGCGTCCTTCGCCGAGGAGAGTTTTGAGGTACTGCCTATCCTGATCGGCGTAGATCACAGCAGTGCGGAGCTTGAGAGCGTGTTCCCGAACCACCTCGCGGGCGATCTCGAGAACCCAGTCCACGTGGACATCCCCGCCGGCGGTCCCTGCCGAGCCGACAATGACCGGGATGTTGGCCTTGCGCCCCGCCGTGAGGATCAGAGCCAGGTCGCGCTTCACCGCTTGCCTGGGGAATGCCGGCAGGCCGGTTCCCAGCGAGAAGGGCCCAGCGTCGGTGGTGCCGGCATCGCAGGCGATGAACTCCGGGGCTAGCGACATCGCCTCGTCAAGCGCCGCCTCGCTGATGCCGCCGCCCACGCTGCCGATCGGCGAGATAAACCGGATTCTCTGCGCTTGGGCCTGCTGAACGTGTTCCATGGACGTTTGTTCCTGCGCGGACTGGAGATGCGGCGAAGAACTGCCACGGTCACTATACAGGTTTCCGGGAGAAGTGTCCTACACTTTTTTAGGAGCTTTACCGTTCCGGCTTGGCTTTACCATCCGCCGCTCGTTCGACTCGACCTCATCGAGCAGAACTTCCCGCGTGTGGGCAAGGTGCAGCCGCATCACCTTTTCGCAGGCCTCCGGGTCGCGGGCAGCGAGTGCGTCCAGGATGGCGTCGTGATCGGCCCGGGCCAGCGGAACCCGGCCGGGACTGAGGATTCCCGGATACCGGTACAGACGGAGCAGACACCAGATATCGCCGCAGAGCAGCTCGATAAGCCGCTTGTTTCCACTGGCCAGCGCGATCTGATAATGAAAATCGAGGTTATGCCAGTCGCTGTAGATGTCGGACAGGCGATCAAACTTCATCTCCTGATGGCGGACCAGCGTTGCGCGGAGCTTGGCGATCTCCTCATCGGTGATCTTCACCGCGGCCAGGCGGCACGCCGTGACCTCCAACCCTTCGCGCAGCTCCAGCAGCTCCCATAGCTCCTCTTTGGTCAGCTTGGCGACCGAGGTGCCCAGGTTGGGCAGCCGGACGACGAGCTTGCGCCCTTCCAGCCGCCGGACCGCCTCGCGCATCGATCCCCGCGCCACGCCGAGAGCGTTGGCAATCCTGGCCTCCCGAATCCTGGTTCCCGGCGGATATTCGCCGCGAAAGATCGCCGCCTCCAGCCTGGCAACCAGCTCGTCAACCAGTCCTACCGAATTCTCTTGTTGTGCCAGAGGACACCTGCGCGATGCGGATCAGAATTTTCTGTGCCGACTGCCTTTTCGACAATCATCGGGCAGGAAAATTCCGCCTCGCAGATTGCCCTTGACATTCGACTGTTTGAAAGACGAGTATACGCCTGCGCTAAAGTGTCCTACACAAACCGAAGTAAACGTAAGACACGAAGGTTCTCATGGTGCTGCGCAGATTGCGGGCTGACTACGGCTAGTAGGCCCACCGGCCGGCCAGGAGCCAACGGCGCACAGAAGAGTCAGGCACCGTTTAGGGTGTCTGCCTCGTGTCAGGAGATCATTGTGAAAACCGACAGAATTCGTCGTTCGCTCGCCGCCCAAGCAGGTCCATGCGCAGTCTTTGTCATCCTTCTGGTCCTCGCGCTGTCGGCCGCACGCCTCACCTCTGCGCAAGCCACCGGCGGCTCGATCACAGGGTTGGTGTCGGACCCGTCGGGCGCGCGCATCGTGAACTGCAGCGTCATGGTCTCGAACACCGAGACCGGGGTGACGCGCATGGTCACGACCAACAGAGCCGGCACCTACTCTGTGCCCAACCTGCTGCCGGGCTCGTACAGGATTACGGCAAGCGCGCCGGGCTTCGGCAATACGGAGCTTGCTGGGATCACAATCGCCGTAGGCACGGCGCAGACGCTCGATTTTTCTCTTGGCGTCTCCAGCCATATCGAGCAGGTCAACGTCGCGGCCGATACCCAGGACCTGCAGACCGGCACGTCCGACATCAGCGGCCTCGTGGATGAAAAGACCATCCAGGATCTGCCGCTGAACGGGCGCAGCTTCTCCGACCTCGCTCTCCTGCAGCCCGGCGTGGCTTCCATTCAGACGCAGGCCTCCTTTACGACTGGACCTGACCGCGGCACCCGCGGCTTCGGCTCCCAGCTCACCGTCTCCGGCTCCCGCCCGCAACAGAACAACTATCTGCTGAACGGGACCAGCCTGAACGACTATGCCAATGGGTCGGGCAGCGTTCTCGGCGGAAACCTCGGCGTGGATGCTATCTCTGAGTTCACCGTGATCACGTCCAATGCGTCGGCGCAGTACGGCCGGTCCTCCGGCGGAATCGTCAACGCCGTCACGCGCTCCGGCACCAACCAGTTTCATGGCAGCGCCTACGAGTTTGCGCGCAACAGCGTCTTCGATGCGCACAACCCCTTCGACCCGCGCGATCCGGCCACCAACAAAGTGCTTCCAATTCCTTACTTCAGCCGGAACCAGTTCGGCGGCTCGCTCGGCGGCCCCATCAAAAAAGACCGCACCTTCTTCTTCGGCAACTACGAAGGGGTGCGCCAGACTCAGGGCAGCAGCAGCGTTGCGAATGTGCCGAGCCAGGATGCGCGCAACGGCATCCTTCACAATCCCGACGGCACGACGACGAACATCGCCGTCGATCCGCAGGTGGCGAAGTATCTTGCGCTATTTCCCGCGGCCAACGGCGCCTTCCTTCCCGATCCGAGCTACGGGCAAGGCTTCAATCCAAACGTAGGAACTTACAACTTCAGCACGCCGCAGATCGGCAACGAAGACTTTGCGGTCGTCCGCGTCGATCATCGCCTCTCCGCGAAGGACTCCATCTTCGTCAATTATCTCTACGATCGCGCGCCGTACACGCTGCCCGACAGCCTGAACAGTCTTTATGTGTTGAGCCAGACGACCAGGCACGTTGCCACGCTTGAGGAGACTCATACCTTCTCGCCTACGATCGTCAATGCGGTGCGCATCGGGTTAAACCGCGATGTGGCCGTCAACAATGTGCCGACGCAGACGATCAACCCGGCAGCGGCCGATCCCACCATCTCCTCGGTTCCGGGACAGTATGCTCCGCAGGTCGTCGTGCCGAACCTGACCACGTACGTCGGCGGCATCAACTCCAACGGCACGAACTACGCCTGGACCTCGCTTCAGTTCGGTGACGATGTCTTTGTGACGCGTGGGCGGCACTCCATCAAGACCGGCTTTTATTTCGAGGGGATGCGATTGAACGAACTCACCCGCGCCGCCGTCAACGGGCAATTTCAATTCACCTCGCTTACGGGCTTCCTCACGAACCATCCCTTCCTCTTCGACGCGGCGACCACGCCTCCCAGCCCCCGCGACTTGCAGGAGGATATCTTTGCCGGCTACGCGCAGGATGACTGGCGCGCGACTCCAAAGCTGACGATCAACATCGGGCTTCGCTACGAAGCTTCGAGCGTCGTGCATGAGGCTAAGGGGAAGCTCTCGAATTTGCTGAATATAGCCGATGCCACGCCGCGGCTTGGCTCCCCCTTCTTCAAGAATCCGACAACGCTCAACTTTGAGCCGCGCGTCGGGTTCTCGCTCGATCCCTTCGCGGATGGAAAGACGATCCTTCGCGGCGGGTTCGGCCTCTATGATGTTCTTCCTCTGCCCTACCTCTTCATCCTGCCGGCCTCGGTCGCCGCGCCTTACGCTCAGTTCGGAGTGGCTGCAGGACCTGGGCTGCCCGCCGGGAGTTTCTATAGCACCGCGTACAGTGCTCTGAATCCTTACTTCTCAACTGGAGCGCACGTCGAAGCGGCGCCCAAGCGCGATTACGTGTATCAGCACAACCTGAATGTGCAGCGGCAGATCACCAATCACCTGACCCTGCTGGTCGGATACGTCGGCTCGCGCGGTCTGCATCAGCCTTACTACACCGACCAGTTCAACATCGTCTTCCCGACGCAGACGGCGCAGGGCTATCAGTGGCCGACCGCGGTCGATCCAACGACAGGGCAGGTTGTGGTGGATCCACCGCCTCCGGTCAATCCGAACTACGGCGCGATCCGCGGCCTGGAGTGGAAGGCCGATTCCTACTACAACGGTCTGCAGGTGGGCTTGCACCAGACTCTCAGCCACGGCGTGCAGTATCAGGTGTCGTATACCCAGAGCAGGAGCATCGACACCAGCTCGGCGAGTCTGGCTCCCGATGCCTTCTCGAACTCGATCGCCGATCTTCCCTTCTTCGCTCCGTCGCGCAGCCGGGGACCGTCGGACTTCAACGTCGGCCGCGTGCTCGTTGTCGATGTGATCGCGCAGCTGCCGCATCCGCAGAGCGAGAACGCTGCGGTGAACTGGCTGACCGGAGGCTGGCAGGCGGGAACCATTCTCACCGCGCACGATGGGGTTCCATTCACGCCGACGTATGGCTCCGACGGCGATCCGCTCGGATCCGGAGGCGCGGGAGGCATTGGTGTAGGCGTGCAGGATTATCCTGACCGTCTTACGGGGCCGGGATGTGCTTCGCTCACCAATCCTCGCAATCCCAATCATTATGTCAAGAATCAATGCTTCGCCATTCCGCAGGTCGGGCTGCTCGGCAACGCGGGACGCAACAGTCTTACCGGTCCGGGAGTGCTTGAGCTCGACGGCTCCTTGTTCAAGGATGTTCAGGTGCCGAAGGTGGGCGATCGGCTGAAGGTACAGTTCCGGGGAGAGGTGTTCAATCTGCTGAATCACGTCAACTACGCCAATCCGGCGGCAACCGATGTGTTCGATTCGAACAACAATCCTCTCTCCACGTCGGGCCAGATTACCGGCACGACGACGCCGTCGCGCGAGATTCAGCTTGGGGTGAAGGTTCTGTTCTAGCCCCTTATCCCTGGCCCGGTAGATGTGCGCAGAACGGTTCGGGGTATTTTGAGACTGCAACGTGGCAGCCAAAACTAATCTCTTAGGAGGTTGTGATTCACTCTTCGTCTTGCTGACTCGGTATCTCGGCAAAGGGCGAAATGCGGGGATTTCTCCGCTACGCCGCGCGATGAGACCGCGCGGCTTCGGTCGAAATGACGATGCTTAAGGTGATCAACTGAGAGAGTTCAACGTTCAGGAGGAATGAATGCAGACATGGAAGAAGGTTGGCAGGATGGTGCTGCTGGTTCTTGGGCTGGTGATTGTGGCGGCCGCGATGTACGCGGCGCGGCTGGTGTATCCGGGTACGCCAGACTCCACCGCGAACATGAAGTTTGAAGGATACATCCTGCTGCCGAAGGCGGGCACACTCAGCGTGCTCGATTACGTGACGATCGTGAAGAACGATCTTTTTGTCACGGCGGAGAGTGACGGCTCGGTGTTCAAGGTCGGGATCGGCAACGGCTCCTCTCTCGACAGCGCGACGGTGCAGAGTTTTCCCGGCAAAGGCGCGGCGCACGGCGTGGTTATCGATCCGGTGAGCCACCTGGGATTCGTGACGCGCAGTGAGACGAACACGGTGGATGTCTTCGATCCGGAGCGACTGAGCCTGGTGAAGCAGATTCCTGTGCCGGATGATGACGACGCGATCTTCTACGATCCCAACAGCAAGTTGATCTATGTGGGCAGCGGCGACGCGCATGTAGTGACGCTGATCGATCCGGCCACGCAGGAGGTTGCCGGTTCGATCCCGCTGTCGGGCAAGCCGGAGTTTGCCGCCTACGATCCGGCGACGAAGCTCTTCTACCAGAACCTCGAAGACAAGGACACGATTGCGCTGGTCGACACGTCGCAAAAGTCGGTGGTGAAGGAGTGGCCGGTGCCGGAGTGCCAGGGGCCGACGCCGATGGCGATCGATGCGGCGAACCGGCGTTTGTTTATTGGATGCGGGGGCAATGCGAAGCTGGTGGTGCTGGACCTGGAGGCGCATCGGGTGGTGGCGACGCTGGATATCGGCGCACATCCGGATGCGATCGCCTATGACGCGGACCTGCGCCGGTTGTATGTCACGGGCAAGGCGGGCGTACTCTCGGTGATCGCGCAGAAGAACGCGGATGCGTATGCGGTGATCGATTCGATTGACACGCATTATGGGGCGCATACGCTGGCGATCGATCCGGCGACGCACCGGGTGTATGTGGCGTATGCGGGGCTGCTGGTGGCGCCTCGGCTGGCCGTTTTCACGCCGAAACAGTAGGCCATCAAGGGGGATGTGTGCTGCGACTTACGGCCGGCTTTTCAGAATTGTTCCACGTGGAACAATTTCGGGCGCCGGCGAGTGCAGATTGTTCCACGTGGAACATTCCGGGGCCGCGGGACGGCTCCTGACGTGTTTAGAAATGAGAAAGAGCGGGAGCAAAGACGAGATGCGGGGGATTTCTCCACTCCGCCGCGCGATGATGCCGCGCGGCTTCGGTCGAAAGGACGATCTCCCGGGGAGTGCTTGAACAGATGTTCAGGTTTTTGAATTGTTCCACGTGGAACAATTTCAAGTGCGGGAATACGTCCTGGCGCTGGCGACTGCAAATGTTCCACGTGGAACATTCCGACGGGTTGAAGGACAGCTCTTGAGGCGTGGATGGGTTGAAATTGTTCCACGTGGAACACTGTTAGAGGGCCTACTCGGAACGTGGCATGCCACGTGCGCGAAGGGCTTGACAAAGCGCGACTCCCAGGAAGGTCGAAAGAGCTTCGCTGGGCGGCCTTTGATGGAGCCGAACGCCTTTGCTTTGGGTGGCGGGTGTGAGTGCGAAGTATGGAGAAATGGGTCAGGAAATAATTGGATGTGTGGGTCTTGTGAAATGTATCGGGGTCCTTCCCGTTCCCCTTCGCTTCGCTCAGGGTCGAGGGTCAGGATGACAGCAAGAACTGAGGACCGGCACTTGTCGGACTTGGCTGCGATATGAGGTGGCGGGTTGGGATGACGGCAAGAACCGAGGACAGGCGAAAGCGGAATGCGGGGATTTCTCCACTTTTGCCGCGCGATGAGACCGCACGGCTCCGGTCGAAATGACGACTTGCGAGAGTTGCTGGACGGGTTCTTAGGTAGGTTTCTTAGGCAGCAGCGTACAACTTTCGGATGGGGTATCGCGGGGTGTACCGGGGTGCTTTTCGAATGCGCTGCTGTGCGTGGTCTCTTAAACTTAGGCCAGTTTGGCGATTCTCGTTCCAGACAAAAAGATCATGGGCGTAAGCAGGACAATTCGAAGCGAGCGGGGCAGGAGAGTCCGGGCTGTGATGCTGGGCTGCGGGTTGATCGCCGGTCTGGCAGGAGCGCCGATGGTGGCTGCGAGGACAAAGCCGCTGCGGCGGACGGAGTGGACTGCCTGGGAGCAGGCCGAGCGTGGAAGGGAGGCGCTCGAGGCGATCCCGGAGGCCAGCCGCACGCGGGCTGATTATGTCCGGACGATGGACGGGTTTCGCGCGGTGTACCACGCTGCTCCCGGAGACCAGCACGCGGCGGAGAGCGTGAACGCGGTGGCGGAGCTGCTGGTGGAGGAGGGCCGTGCGACGCATGACGCGGGATTGCTGAAGGCCGCGGTGGGGCAGTATGAGTTTCTGCGGAGGCAGTATCCGGGGAGTTCCTTGCGGGTGGCGGCGCTGCTGACCGAGGGCCAGATTTTTGAAAACGATCTGCACGACAGGGCGACCGCGCGGGAGGCGTATGCGTTGCTGGTGCAACTGTATCCGCGCAACGATTTGGCCGAGGAAGCGAGGGCGGGGTTGGAGTCATTGCAGGGCAGGGGTGAGGGTTCAGGGAAGGGCAGGGGTGAGGGTTCAGGGCTCAGGGCCCAGACGGCGGCCGGTTCAGGGGGCGGTTCGGTGGAGGCGAATGCGAAGGCTGACGGCGACAGGAAGGCTGCGGCCCAGGGGAAACCCACGTCCGAGAGTCCGGACGTGGGGCACCCGCAGACTGCTTCCGGTGAGAGGACTGAGGTTCGGGCGAGTGGAGAGCATGTGCCGGCTAGCTCGTTTTTGCCGATGCCGGTGACGGGCGGCGAGAGAGTAGAGGCTGCGGCTCCGCACCGCGGGGAGGAGACGGGTAGTGCGACGGGCGGCGAGGCTTTGGGCGCTCGCGCGGATGGTCCGAGCGGGCAGAGCGGGGAGTCCGGCAAAGGCGCTCAGGATATAGGCGTGCAGAGCACAGCACCGAGGCATGTGGCGGATCGTGAGCAGGGTGGCGCGCGTTCGCGGCCTGGGCAGCTGGCGCAGGTGACGGGGATTCGGCACTGGTCGACGCCGGACTATACGCGGGTGGCGATCGACCTGGGCGATGATGTGACGTATGAGGCGGCGCGGGTGCCGAATCCGGATCGGATCTACTTCGACCTGCATGGCACGAGGCTGGCGCAGGAGCTGGTGGGCAAGAGCTTTGCGGTGACCGATGATGGATTTTTGAAGAAGATTCGGGCGGCGCAGTTTTCGAACGATATGACGCGCGTGGTGCTGGATGTGAACGATGTGACGGAGTACTCGGCGTTTCTGCTGCCGAATCCGTACCGGCTGATTATCGATATTCATGGCGGGAGCAAGCCGGAGACGGGAAGCTTCCCGGCAACGACTGCGGAGCAGCGGGCGGCGACGCCTGCACCCACGGTGCCGAATACGACGGCGGTGAAGACGGCGAGCTCGTTTGACGTGGCTGCGCTGAGCGCCCAGCCGGGGAGACTGGAGGCGACGAGCCAGCCGACCTCGCAGCCGATTGCGGCAGTGGTGAAGGGGCAGGGGGGAGGGGAGAGGGCGGAGGGTGGAGGAGGCCCCGGCAGCGCGACGGCGCCGGTTGGGAATAAGGAGGTCGCGTCGGGAAGGATTCCAGGTTCGGAGCCTGTCATGGCGGAAGGGAGTCTGTCGCCGGGAGCTTCGCTGCGGAAGGGTCGAAGAGGGAAGCTGCCGGCTACTGATGCTGAGACGGGGATTCCGGCGCGTGCGGCGGTGCCGACGGCGAAGGGAGAGACTTCGCTGGTGCGGGCGCTGGGATTGAAGGTGGGACGGATTGTGATCGATGCCGGGCACGGCGGCCATGACTCGGGGACGCTGGGCGTGGATGGGTTGGAGGAGAAGGATGTGGTGCTCGATGTGGCGCTGCGGGTGGGCATGCTGCTGCATGAGAGGCTGGGATCGGAGATTATCTACACACGCTCGGACGACACGTTTGTGCCGCTCGAGACGAGGACGGCGATTGCGAACAAGGCGCAGGCAGATCTGTTTCTGTCGATTCATGCGAACTCTTCGGCGGATGCGAGCGCGCGGGGGGTGGAGACGTACTACCTGAACTTTACTTCGTCGCCGAGTGCGCTCGAGACGGCGGCGCGGGAGAATGCGGTTTCGGATCAGTCGATCTATCAACTGAGCGACCTGGTGAAGAAGATTGCGTTGAAGGACAAGATTGCGGAGTCGCGGGAGTTTGCGGGCGACGTAGAGCAGGGGCTGTACGGGGGGCTGCAGCGAGGCAATGCGGGGTTGAAGAATCGCGGGGTGAAGAAGGCTCCGTTTGTGGTGCTGATTGGCGCGAATATGCCGTCGGTGCTGGCGGAGATCTCGTTCGTGACCAACCCGAAGGATGCGCGTCAGCTGCGGGATCCGGAGTACCGGGAGCGGGTGGCGGAGAGTCTCTACCGCGGGGTGGCGAAGTATGAGGAAGGGTTGAGCGGGGTGAAGGCGCCGACGGAGCGGGCGAGCCGATGAAGGCAGGGAGTAGGGTGTAAAAGGCAAAGGCGTGGGTGGGGTTACGTTTCGGCGGCGGGGTGGTCCATACTGTGATATGGATTTTTTTTGGCGGATAAGGGTGCTGTCACAAGGGCTGCCGGGCAGAGTGCCGCGGGGTTGCACAGGTGCGATTCTCGCGTTGGGTTTGTTGGCTGTGCTGCGTGGCGGCTGGAGCGGCACGGCACGTGGGCAGACGATGATGCTGGCCGAGCCGCCGACTCCGCTGCTGCCGGAGCCGCTGCGAAGCGGGCCGGGCTATGATGCGGGCAATGGAGTTCCTGGGTGGGCGGGAGCCGCGGGGGCGGTGCTGGCCGAGGATGGGCTGAAGCGGTATGCGCGGGCGACTCCGGCGGAGGGCGCGGTGACGGTGTACCAGTTTCAGGATGCGACGGGGGCGGTTTCGGCGTATGACTTTCTGCGCAAGAGCGCGCCCTTCGCGATGCGGAGCGGCGTGTCGGTGCTGGTGGCGGACGTGAAGGGACGGGGCGCTTCGACCGAGGCGCTGCTGCGGACGATTGAGACTGGGCTGCCGAAGGTGGGGGGGCCGCGCGGGCTGGCTCCGCTGCTGCCTACGATTGTTCCGGAGAGGGGGTTGGAGAAGGAGACGGAGCGGTATGCTTTGGGTCCGGAGGGCTACAAGGCGATGGGGGGTGGGTTGCCCGCGGGCATCATGGGGTTTGATAAGGCGGCGGAGGTGCTGACGGCGAAGTATGCGGGAGAGGGCACGCTGACGCTGCTGCTTTACCCGACGCCGCAGATTGCGGGCGAACACGGACGCCAGATCGAAGCGGAGATGAACCGGCAAGGTCCGGCGGCGGGCACGGTGAAGCTGCGGCGGGAAGGTCCGCTGCTGGCGTTGACGATGGGCAGATGGAATGCTGCCGAGGCGCAGAAGATGGTGGAGGGAGTTCATCTGCGCAGCGAGGTGACTTGGGACAAACCGATGCCTCCGCAGTTTCATGCCGAGATCAAGAAGACGGTGAGCCTGCTGAGCAGCATCCTGATCTTCTGCGGATTAGGGGCGGTCGCGGCGGTGGTGCTGGGACTGTTCTTCGGCGGGGGCCGGGCTGCGATTCGAGTGCTGCAGGGCAAGCCGGCGGCGAGTGAGCCTGAGTTTCTGCGGATCGATCTGAGCGGACGTCCGGCGCGGATTCACACCGAGGGGGAGACAGCGGGCGGTTCGCGTTAGGAAGGAATGCACCGGGCAAGGTGCAGGGGATCAGGTAAGCCGCTCATACGAGGGGTATTGGCGGTCTGCGGGGATGCGAGAGAGCGAAGAAAGGGCGAAGCTAACATTCTTGTTGGCGAAAGAGTAAACGTAGTAAACAGTTGTGCGAGAAGGATTTACATAAACCGAGTTTTGACCTTGACAGCGGATTTTGCCAATTCTAGTATTTCGCCAGAAAGTTCTGATGGCTTTGCCTCCGTTGGAACTATTCTCCCTAAAGAAGAGGCTGCCCTGTTGCCGGGCGGCCTCTTCGCGATTTGAGGGTTTGCCGGCGAGGTTCGAGCGCAGGTGGCGTGAATGCCGTACCGCAGGTCGCTGCACTGGTTTCGGCATGGGTGAGCTGCGCGAATGGCCTTCATTGCAGACGGAGGGGCTTTGCCGGTAAACTCTGAAGAGTGGTGAGCCTCGAGCGACGCTGACGGCTGGCTCGGCTGGCTGCTAAAGGGACGGAAGAGGCGAGTCGGGGTGCTCGCGCTGCTGTCCTGTTTGGACGATTGTCGCAGTCGTGACGGATGTACAGTGCCGATGTAGCTCAGTTGGTAGAGCAACTGATTCGTAATCAGTAGGTCAGCGGTTCAACTCCGCTCATCGGCTCCATTTTCATCTTGAGACTCAAATACCGGCCTCTTGTCCTAGGCGACCAGGACGGCTGCGTTGGGCGTTGCCGCGAGTGTGTCGCGAAATGGTGCAGCCTTCGCTTGATTCGCAGGAGAGGCCAGTGAATTGTCTGGGTGGGCGAATATTCCTTTGTGGTGCAGGGAGCGGCATAAGCTTCTTGGCAAGAGGGAGTTTCGCGTTTTCGCCAACGTCCGCATCGTGTGGAGAGCAAGCAGCACGCACGACCCAGGTCGAGGTTGAGGCAATCGGTTCGAGATCGTCCGCATCCAACTTACAGGAAATAAAAAATAGACATCCAGTGGTGAGGCCTATCGGTCATGGAGGGTGGTTTTATGTCCCTGCCGTGTACAGATTTTGTCTTGAAAAAAGGATGCAGACGTGGATGCAATGCGCAGCGCATTGCAAAGGAGAGGACGATGGGGGTAGCGTTGATCACCGGTTCGGCCGGGTTGATTGGGTCGGAGGCGGCGACATTTTTTGCGGGTCTTGGGTTGGAGGTTGTGGGGATTGAGAATGACATGCGCAGCCGGTTCTTCGGCGCGGAGGCTTCGACGAAGTGGAATCAAGGGAGATTGAAGGCGGATCTGGGATCAAAGTATCGGCATGCAGAGTTCGACATCCGAGACATGGATCAGATTACGCGTCTGTTTGCCGATCTCGGGCAGCAGATCGAGGTAGTGATTCATACGGCAGCGCAGCCGTCGCACGACTGGGCGGCGCGGGACCCGCATACTGATTTCTCGGTGAATGCGACGGGCACGTTGAACCTGCTCGAGGCGACGCGGAAGTTCTGCCCGGAGGCTCCGTTCATTTTTACTTCAACCAATAAAGTCTATGGAGATACGCCGAACCGCCTGCCGCTGGCGGAGCTCGAGACGCGGTGGGAGATCGATCCGTCGCATCCGTATTCGGCGGGTATTGACGAGTCGATGTCGATCGATCAGACACTGCATAGTGTGTTCGGAGCGTCCAAAGTTGCTGCCGATGTGCTGGTGCAGGAGTATGGGCGCTACTTCGGCTTGAAGACAGCGTGCTTTCGCGGCGGATGCCTGACGGGGCCGAACCATAGCGGGACAGCGCTTCATGGATTTCTCGCCTATCTGATGCGGTGCGCGGCGACGGGTCGTCCGTATACGGTGTACGGCTATCAAGGAAAGCAGGTTCGCGACAACATCCACAGCGCGGACCTGATTCATTGCTTCCACCACTTCTTTCAGAAGCCTCGCAGCGGGGAGGTCTACAACATCGGCGGCGGACGCTTCAGCAATGCCTCGATGCTTGAGTCGATCCGCATGTGTGAGGAGATTACCGGCCGGCCGCTCGACGCGAAGTATGAAGAAGCGAATCGCGTCGGGGATCATATCTGGTGGATCAGCGATACCAGCAAGTTCACCAGGCACTACCCGGAGTGGAAGCAGCTCTACGATGTGCGGGACATTCTGCAGCAGATCTTCGAGCGGAATGTGGATCGTTGGAAGCGGGACGCGGCATGATCGATCAAGGAAAGAAAAACCTGCTGGGCGTCGCGATTAATGCGGTGGACTATGAGTATGCGGTGGACAGGATTCTAGGGGATGCGGAGGCGGGGCGGCGTTGTGCGACGACGGCTCTCGCGGTTCACGGTGTCATGACTGGCGCGCTCGATCGGGAGCATCGTTTCAGGCTCAATACATTCGACCTCGTCACACCGGATGGTCAGCCGGTGCGGTGGGCTTTGAATCTGCTTTATGGCACGAAGCTGCCGGATCGCGTGTACGGGCCGAAGCTGACGCTTCAGGTCTGCCAAAGGGCGGCGCGGGAGAACGTTCCTGTTTATCTGTACGGGAGCAAGCCAGCGGTGCTGAGACATCTGCAGCAGCGGCTTGAGGTGTTATGCCCGGGGTTGCGGATTGCGGGCGCACAGCCATCGGAGTTCCGTTCTCTTTCGGCCGAGGAGCAGACGCTGGCTGCAGAGCGCATCCGCGATTCGGGCGCTCGGATTCTGCTGGTGGGCCTGGGGTGTCCGCGGCAGGAGGTGTTCACCTACGAGATGAGTCAGTATCTCAGCATGCCGGTGCTCGCGGTGGGGGCTGCGTTCGACTATCACGCCGGACTGCTGGAGGAGCCGCCGGAGTGGCTGCAGCGTATTGGATTGCAGTGGCTTTATCGTTTGGTCCAAGAGCCGGGGAGGCTGTGGCGGCGATATCTGGTGACAAACAGTCAATTTGTCGCTCTTCTCTGCGCGCAATGGCTTCGCTTATGGCGGCCCAAGCTGAACGATGTTGATCCGCCGGATGTGAATGTTCGCTACGGCTGAATTTTTCCAACTGTTAACCCGGAACCTGCCGTGGTTTACGCATCCAATCCCCACGGAAGCCTGCAAGATCCTCTTCCTCCCCGGAGCACGATGATGTCTACCCATCGTAACTTTTGCAGCCCCTCTGTCCGTATCGCGTTTGAGAAGTTGCGGAAGACGCAGCTTCGCGACGGCAGCTTGTACACCAATTTGCGCACGCTGGTTCCTGTGGCTGTGCTGACGATCGTCTGGCTCTGGGTGAACCACTATCGTGGGTTCGAAGACGTGCAGCCTCTGATTGGGCGTTCGGTCACGGTACGACATCTGCTTCTGGCGCTGGGAATCGTGAGCCTCTGGAATCTGGCGCTGAGTCTGACTCTGTATGAGCAAAGGTCCATTCGCGAAGATATAACGGACGAGGTGACCCGCCTGGTCACAGCGGCTTGCATGTGCGGGGCGCTTCCTCTGCTGGCGAACCTGCCGCGAGGGATGTTTGGACGCGGATTGCTTTTGCAGGAGATGACGACCCTCGGACTTCTGCTTGTGTCGACTGGACTGCTGGCGGCCTTTCTACTGGCGGCGCGGCTCTCGTCGAATCTGCGGCCCAAAGTTGCTCTGATCGTCGGGACCGGCAGGCGGGCCTGTCTGCTGAGAGAGCGGTTGCAGCATCATTATGTCCCCTTCCGAATTTTTGGATGCCTTGACGATCAATATCACGGAGCGGACCGGGAGACGGATGGATATCTGGGACCGATCTCGGATCTTGAAGAGCTGCTGAAGACGCATCCGATCGAGGTGGTGATGATCGGTCTGCCGATCAAGTCGATGTATGGAGACATCCAGCGAGTGATTGGAATCTGCGAAGCGGTAGGCGTGGAATCCCACTACATGCAGGATTTTTTCGATACTTCGCATGCGCGCGTGGAGCTGCACACACAGCAACCGAAGCATTTTGCTGTGCTCTCGACAGTTCGGCCTGATCCGAAGCAACATCTCAAGCGGATCTTCGATGTTATGTTCGCGCTGCTTATCCTGTTGATGGTTTCGCCGATCATGATTACGGCTGCCCTCCTGGTGCGCCTGACCAGCGCGGGGCCGGTTTTCTTTGTCCAGCAGCGATATGGGCGTCATCGCAAGCGGTTTCCGATGTTCAAGTTTCGTTCCATGGTGAACGATGCGGAGGCGCGGCAGGCATCGCTCGAACAGGTGAATGAAGCGGAAGGACCGGTGTTCAAGCTTAGGTCCGATCCGAGAGTGACGCCGGTGGGCGCCTTTCTGCGGCGGACTTCGATCGACGAGCTTCCGCAGCTCTTCAATGTTCTGCGCGGGGAGATGTCTCTGGTGGGACCGCGGCCTCTGCCGCTGCGGGATGTGTCGCGGTTCGAAGAGGCGTGGCTGCTGCGCCGGTTCAGCGTTCGGCCGGGGCTAACGTGTCTCTGGCAGGTGAACGGCCGGAGCGATACGTCTTTTGCGTTCTGGATCGCTCAGGATCTGGCGTACATCGACCGATGGTCGCTCGGCTTGGACTTGAAGATTCTGCTGATGACGATTCCTGCTGTGTTGCGCGGGAGCGGCGCGGTTTAGCAGCATTTCCAGTCAGAGTGTGAATGGTTGGGAAAGAGTGGTGGTCTCCCACCCTAGCCGCAAAGAGCGCGGCTAGGATGGGGCACCCATAACTCTGTTAGTGCTTGACATGAAAACGCTCTAGTGTGGTGAGTCTCAAGTTCGTTGCGGTGAAGCGGGGAAGAACGATCCTGGAGTTTTGTGGGTCACACGGGCGAAATGCGGGGATTCTTCGCTTCGCTCAGAATGACACCGAGATGCCGTAAGGAACGAATTTCAGACTCAAGATTTGCCAGCAGTTGCCTGTCGGTGTCATCGCGGCAGGGAACAGCAGATCCCCTTCGGGGATGACAACCAGAGATGCAGCAGCAACTCTCGTCGTGGATGCCATGGTTACAACGACGGAGAGGGTCGTGGTTCTCGCGTTGCGGCAGCAACTCTCGTGAGCGCATTTTGAGCGGCTCCGACCACCTCTGCCGGGCTGTGTGAGGTCATGCATACCAAGCCGTGCTTGCAGTCTTCGGGTCTCTCCAGCTCGCAATAGAAGCAGGGAGGCTTGTGATAAAGAAAGTGGTCGTGTGGGCGATCGGAGTACCACTTGCCGGGAGGATTTCTGGCGCTGTAGACACCGACGATGCGGGTATTCACTGCCGCAGCCAGGTGAAGGGTCCCGGTGTCATGGCCGAGGTAGGCCTCAGCTCGTTCGACCAGCGCGGCGGTCTCGCGCGGGGCGAGGCGGCCGCAGGAGTTCAGCCTCGGCCCGCTCCAGGATTGCGCGAGCACCTCATTGCGGTCTCGCTCGTCGGCCGACCCGATGAAGACCATCCCAAGGGCAGGGTCCGCGGCGGACAGCTCGGACAGCACGGCGGACCAATTCTCATTGCCCCAGTTGTTGAGCGGGATTCTGCCGCCAACGGAGAGGACGAGGAAGTGGGTAGTTCCGGGCATTTCTTCGAGGAGCCGGGCGGCGGCGGCTCGTTCCTGATCGGTGAGGTCTAGGGATCGGTCGGCGGATGGCGGAGCGCCGGGAGGTCTTGCGGGATCGAGCGTGCGCAGAAGGCGTGAGGCTTCGGACTCCCAGAGCTTTCCGGGTACGATCTGCCGGGGGAAGCGAAGGTCGCGCGACCACGGAACGGATCGAACGTCGCCGACACCGCAGGCCTTGAAGAAGACATAGTGCCGGATGAGCCGGAGGAGGCTGGTCTCGGGCGTGAGGTAGTAGAGTATGTCGATGTGGAGGGCGCTGAGTCTGGCATGCAGCTTGCGGATCTCGCTGATGCTGCGCAGGGGCATAGGGTAGTCGACCGATCCCTCAATGAGTCCGCAGGGTGCGAGCAGCGCCTCTGCCTGCACCATCTTTCCTCCGACGGGGAGGTTTGTGAGCAGATATCGTTCGGCATCGGGATGACGCCGCGCTATCTCGCGATAACATGGCATGGAAATGACGGTGTCGCCCAGACTGCCGATCTGGTAGATCAAGATCTTTTCTTTGCGACTCATGCGATGCGACCTCAATCCGAACTCCGCTGCGGCCGCCTGCAAGGAAGGCCTGACCTCTCACGGACGCCCAGAGCTTATAAACTAGTTTAGTTGCTTCGAAGCGGTTTGCAGCGTTGGCACTGCATTCGCCAGGTTCTGGCGGGCTATGGCATGGGCTGCAGTCTCCAGCATTCAGGAACGTATTGTTCAGGTGGTGTTTTTGCAGCAGACTCCGCGCGTCACCGTCGTCATGCCGATGTACAACGCGCTGCCTTATCTTCGCGAGGCGGTGGCGTCGATCCTGAGCCAAACTTTTCGTGACCTCCGCTTGCTGGTGATCGACGATAGCTCGACCGACGACTCGATGGCGTATATACGATCGGTTCACGATTCGCGGTTGTCGGTGCTTACGCAGGATCACAAGGGGCAGGGCGCGGCGCGCAACCTCGCGATTGAAGGGTGCGAGACGGAGTATCTTGCGTTCGCGGACGCGGATGATATTTCGCTGCCTGCCCGGTTCGAGCGGCAGATCGCGTATATGGATGCGCACCGCGATGTGGGCATGCTCGGGTCGCACTTCGCATACATCGGATCTTCCGGGCGGCCGGGGCTCATGCCTCCTCTGGCGCTGGATCATGAGTCGATTCGCAGGGACCTTCTTCTGGGCCGGCATGCCGTGGCCAACCCGACGCTGATGTTTCGCACTTCGGCCTTCGCGCGCGCCGGCGCATTCCGGATCAACGGCGCTGGGGAGGATCTTGACTTGTTTCTGCGAATGACGGAACACACGCGCGTTGCGAACCTGGAGGAGATTCTGGTTCACTATCGGCTGCATGCCTCGAGCACGAATGCGAGCAAAGGGCAGACGCTGCTGCGGCGCTATGCCCATGCCTGCGAGTGCGCCCGGCTTCGCGAGCAGGGTCTGCCGGAGAGCGAATTCGCGGAGTTTTGTGAGCGGCAGGCACGGCGTCCAGCGTGGGTGCATTTGCGGGAGAAGATGGATCTGCTGGCAGGGATGCAGTATCGCGAGGGCGTTCTACAGCTATTGAATGGGGAGAAGGCAGGCGGATACCTGAGGTTTGGGATGGCGGGTCTGCTCTCTCCGCAACGGCTTACGCAACGCGTGTCTCGTGTGATGCGGGAGGCGCTCGCCGGGCGTAGATGATCTCGGGGCTTTGCGCGGGTGAGCGCGCAATCTGGGGGCTGCGGGCTCTGGCTGCACTGCGGCGTGGCTATTCAAGGTGGAGGGTGTATGCGGGTTTTGCTTTTCGTTGATGGAAGGTGAACTGGCGCGGGTTTTTCGATCGAACGGGAACCTCTGCCGTGTGCGGGCGAACCATCATGCTGGAGAAAAGCATGGCGAGATAGAAGGAGATCGGCGAAGGCTTGACGATGAGAATCGCTTCGAGGGAGCCGCCGACGAGATAGATGCAGCAGAAGGTGGAGGCGAGAAAGAAAACGGAGTTGTGCTCGGATCGAAAGAGGCGAATGCCCTCGACCGTGCCGGCGAGAAGAGCGAGGGTATGCAGCACCATGCCGATAATTCCAATGGTCAACAGGCTTTCGACATATTCGGAGTGAGCGGACTCGACGGGCCAGTGTTGATGTTTGTAGACGTCGTCCATGGTCTGCGCGTTCCAGAAGCTCTCGTATCCGTGTCCGGTCCAGGGGCGCTCGTCGACGTACTCCATCAGCTCGGTCCAGAGCGGGGCTCTGCCGGTGAAGTCCTGATCGCCTTCTCCACCGCGATCGAGAGCGTTGAGGAGCTGGGTTCCGACGCCGGTGACCGCAAGGCCGAGCAGGAAGCTTCCGAGAAGAAGAGTCAGCAGAACTTTCTTTCGCGCCTGCATGACGAAGAGGAAATAGAAGAGGATTGCGATGCCCAACGACATCAGCGCGCCTCTTGACCGCGTGAGGAGGAGAAAGATCACGCCGTAGGGGACGAAGAGACGGTAGAGCCAGCTCGGCGCGCCCGCGGAGACTGACATTCTCACCATGCAGATGGAGGAGATGGCAAGGACCATGCAGAGATATCCCTGTTCGTTGGGCGTCAAGGTGCCGGCGAAGCGATAGTCGGCGGAAGCGGGATGAAAGTAGCCGCTGACGATCTCGGCGGCGAGGCCGATGGTGACGTCGAGCGCACTGCTGACGGCGATGAAGCGAACGATGTCGATTGGCTTCCAGGAGACGGCGAGGCCGAAGCTGCCGAGGAACATGAGGCCGACGACGAGAAGTCTTTTGGCGGCGATCGCCGGCATCTCCGACCACAGGAGAGTGAGCACGCACCAGGCCAGGAGCAGGGCGAGCGGAACGACGATCCAGTAGTTCCAGCGGAACGGCGTTTGCCTGGACTGCACTGCGTACCTTACCCCGAGCAGTCCGATCATGCCAAGCGTGAGATAGGAGATCTGGCGAGCGAGATTGCCGCTCGATTGCGCGAGCAGGTAGTTGCTGTCCATGCCTCCGTGAATGACGGATGGGAGATAGTGCTGCGCGAGAAGAAGGCAAAAGGAGACGAGCAGCAACATGGGGACGGAGTAGCGAACGGGATTCTGCTTGATCGCAGTCTGTTTGAACGGAGCGGATCGAATCATACCGATATCCCCAGGGAGCCCAGGTCCGGGCGGCCTGCGGACGCAACGACCCGCCTGAAGGCAAGGACGCGCAGCACCAACGCCACGGTCTCGACGAGGAGGAAGGAACATGCTGCGCCGAAGACGCCGTGGGTGCGGATGAGCCAGAGGCCGGCCGCAAGAAAGCTCGCAAAGCAGGCGACGTTGATGGAGAAGTCCACGGCGGGACGCTTCAATGTGAGCATGCCGTAGGGAAAAGCGAGGCTGATGGCGAAAAACCAGACGCCGAGGGCGAGAGCGGAGACGATGCCGCCGTTGCCGGCGTACTTGGCGCCGTACATCAGCTTGACCAGGCGCGAGCCAAAGACGAGCAAAGTCGCGAGCACCGGCAAGGTGAGGATGGCGGCAATGGCGGCGGACCGGAATACGCTGCGCGAGAGTCCTGCGAGACCATGTTGCGCGTAATCGTGAGACACCCTCGGCGCCACGTCATTATTCACTGCGAGGACGATGGGATTGAGGAAAGCCATGACTCCGAAGCAGGAGGCCCAGACGGCAGCTTCGGCGGGGGCGCTGAGCGTGGTGATGACCCACGGGTATTGGTCGACCGAAAGGGACCAGAGCACGCTGCTGGAGAAGAGCCATCGGCCGAGGGACCAGTTCACGCGAAAGCCGCTCAGCGCATGAGCGAGAGAGAAGGAGATGCTGTTCCAGCTGTGGACCAGCCACATCGCGCCGCCGCAGGTTGAAGCCAAGCCCATGGCGAGAAGGGCTCGGGTGGCGCTGAGATGATGGGTCCAGGCGAGCAGACCGATCGCGGTAAGCTGCAGTACCGCGAGGACGCAGTCGGTGAGGAGAGCGAAGCCGAACTGCAGCTCGGCGTAGGAGATGCGGCGCACGAAGTCGCGAAAGCAGATCACTCCGCTGACGACGGCGAGCGTGAGCAGGACGGTCTTCAAGCCGCTGCTGCGATGCGCAGAGCCGAAGACGCCGAAGAGCAGGAAGCAGAACATTCCGCAGCAGACGAGGGTCATCTGCTGGAGGATGGTGCTGCCTTTATAGAGAGGATGCTCCGTTCTAGGGATGTGGGGATTGGAAATGGTGTAGGGCACGGTGATCAGCGCGGCTTGAATGGCGGTCAAGAGGAGGACGAGGCTCATGCCCGAGGCATAGAGACCAAGCTGCTCTTTCGCGCAGGTTCTGCCGACGATGACGGAGGTTCCCATGTTGGTGATGCTGACGACGGCTTGATCGACCAGGGAGAGCGATCGGCGATTTTGGACTACGCGACGGCTGAACGCTCGCAGTCTTTGTGGGCCGGAGTCCGCGGACGACGATGCTTGGGTGAGGACGCGGTCCAGCGGGACCACGGTTGGATCGCCAGAATCGATCCCCGCGGGCGCTGCCGTTGAGATCTCAGCCGGGGTGCGGGTCGCGCTTTCCATTGGGCTGTTCGTCATGACGATTCTCAGAACCTGTTTAAAACTGAGGCGATAGAAATTTTCAGGCGGAGATAGAGCAAAAGCAAAGACGGAATGCTGGGATTTCTCCGCTACGCCGCGCGATGAGGCCGCGCGGCTTTGGTCGAAATGACGGGCTTCGGATGTGCCTGCGATCTTGCCCCTGCAAACACTGAATCAGAAGTTTCTTAGAACGGGTAATAGGCGCCGACGTTGGCAAGTTTCACGACGTGCTCGATCTTGCTGAGATTGCCCTGCGGCACGACGATGATGTCTCCATCCTCAAGCGTGTCTGTCTCGACCTGGGCATGCTTTTTTTCAAACTGCTTGTAGTCGATCAAGGTGGTTTCCCCTTCGGTTTCGTTGAGGCGATGGATGAGAATGATGTTCTTGTGACGCGCGTTGTAGTTCAGGCCCCCGGCGATGGCGAGACCGTCGGGGATGCGGACGCTGCCGCGCAGCTCGTACCGGCCGGGCTTGTTCACCTCGCCCAGCACCGTGAATGTGGGCTTGACGTAGTCTCTCAGGGTGAGGAAGACCTCCGGCTTGTTCAGGCCGCTCTTGTTGGCGGCGACGGTGATGACAGCCTTTGCGGAGCTAAGGGTGAGGCCTCCTATGTGCACCGGTCCGAGACGAGTAAGACCGACGACGCCATCTCCGGGCACACTGACGGTGAGGTTGTATTCCGGGGTGTAGGTGTAGGTGATCTCGACGGAGTCGCCGGGTTGGAGCACGTACTCCGGTCCTCGCTCCTGAACAGCGCCTTGCGCCGAAGCGGCCTGCCGAGCGCTGACGAGGAGACCGGCAAGCAGGACAAGAAAAACGCTACAACGCATCATGGCAATCTCCTGGGGAATGGCGGGAAAATGGTTTTGGCGAATGGCTCAGGTGAAGAGGGAGTACAGCCACTGCGGAAGCGGATAGCGGCGCTTGTTCAACACGGCACCGAGAACGCGACCTTCCACAGCCTCCACCATGCTAACCGCGCGCTGAATCTCAGCTTTCGAACGGGCACCGTCTTCGATGACGAGCAGAACGCCATCGACATACGGGCTGGCGCGGATGGCGGAGGCGGAGAAGAAGAGCGCAGGGCAGTCGACGAGAACGATATCTTCCTCGGCGTAGTCATGCGGCCGAGCCCCTGACAGGTCCCGGCTCTCGACAGGAACTCTGCCGGGGGAGGCGAGAAAGTCGTCCGCGGAGATCAAGGAGACAGGCACTCTGCCGTCTTCGGAGAGGAATGCCTGCAGCGACTGGCCCACCGACGTAGCGCCCTCGCCGGGATAGCAGGCAACGATGGCAATGGTCCGCGCGGGGTTCGGTCCCCAGAAGATCCTGGCAGCGAGGGCAGTGAAGGAGGGTTCATTGGAACGGTCCACGAAAGATCTCTTCGTACGATTGGTTGCCCATGAACTCTGCGCGATCATCGTTGCTCCTGTGCTTGCTCCGAATGCTGCAATGGACTGACGCATGACCCGAGTTGCCTCGAAGGGAAAACGGAAGGTTTCGGCGGAGATCTTCATGGAGCCACCTGCCAGGCTGCGAATCCTTCGGGAACAGTCGCCATGACCGGAATGCCGGTCTGCTCCTCGACCTCCGCGGGACCGTGAAGCCTTTCAGACGTGATCTGCGAGAGGAAGCCCAAGCCGAGACCGGCAAAGAGCGCCAACAAGAAGCCGGTGAAAAGATTGATGCGGGAAGGCTCGGGGATCGCGGGCACCATGGGCTGCGAGGCAAGGATCACGTTGCTGATCTCCTGAGCATCGAGGCCATCGGCGATTCTGGCAGCCACGGCCTTGCTCTGATAGAGATCAAATTTCTCCGAGGCAAGTCTCACTTTGCGTTCCAGATCGTTGGCCCGCACGCTATCTTTCTCCATCTGCCCGAGACGGGTTTCTTCCTGGGTCAACTGGGCAAGAAGCTGATCACGACGCCGCACGAGTCCGGTTCTGGTCTGGTTCAGGTGATTGGATTCGGCGTCGAGCGATTGCCACGCCGGGTTGGCGTCGCTCACATTTTCAAGCGGCGCCATGGTCTCCATCCGGTTGAGCGCCTGCTGCGTGTTCTTCATCTCCTGATCGGTCTGCACGATCTGCCGATCTCCTGGCTTGAACTTGGTGAGCAGCTCTGTTTTGCGATTTTCGAGCGTCACCAGGGTGTTCAGGAGTTGTTGGATGGCGTAGGGATTGTTCGACGCTCGGGCCTGGGTGGAGATGCGCTCCGGCGTGGTCTTGCGATCGGCGGCGACCTGGCGCAGGCGGCCCTCGGTTTCGTCAAGCGAGGCCTGGGCTCCATCGACCTGGCCTTTGAGGTCCTGCACATACTGCAGACCGAGCTGCACTTGTTGCGGCAGCCCCTCATATCCGTTCTCGGCGAGGAAACGGGCGCGCTCGGCTTCGGCGGCTCCCAGGCTTTCCTGTGCGCTCTGGCTTTCGGCCGCGAAGAACGTCTCGGCCTGGGACGCAGTGTGGAGATTCATTCGTTTTTGCAGATACACCTTGGCAAGCTGCGAGAGCACGTTCTTCGCCTGTTCCCGATCGGAAGACTGATAAGAGACGTCGATCAGCGAAGAGTTTCGAACGGGAGTAATTTTGAGATCCTTGCCCAGCTGGCGCGTCGCGCTTTCGACGGCGACATCTTCGCGGCCGTGCCTGGTCTTGGCGAGATTGCAGTTCAGCACGACCTGCCGCAACACTTCAGAGCTGCTGAGAAGCTCAACCTCGGAGTTGAGGTCGATCTCGGTGACATCGGGGAGTTGAATCGAATTCTGATGCGGGTCCGATCCCACGAGGGGTTCGGCGCGTTCATTGCGGATCAGGAAGCTCATGTGCGCCTGATAGCGTTCAGGCCGCACGGCGAGATACAAAAGTACGAGAGCAAAGACAGTGATGAATGTGATGAGGATGAGCCGTTGGGCTCGGAAAAACATGTTCAGGATCGAGATCATCTTTGGATGTTCCTTTTTGTTCGGTCAAGTGATTCAACCCTGACCTGCTGCTCAGGCAGCCCGACTCATCGAATCCTCATCAACATGGCATAGACATGTCAGTGAGATGATGACCTCCCGAGCAGAGTGCGTGACTTATCCACTAGGTTGGATGCCGATGCGGCCTCAAATGAAGCTCACCGGATACTTTGGCTCACTGAAGTGGTTGTCGCTTTGGATGTAGTTGCATTTACTTAGGTGCAGCCGAAGAGGCAATTTATATTCCAAAGCTCGATTGCGTCAGAAGCGTACAGATCAGATCAGAACCGTACGTCCCGATAAAATCGGTCCTACATGAAAGAAGTTATGCTACGAAGCAAGAGACGGTGCAGCGTCATCTTTGCTTGCCTATGGATTCTGCTGATTGGGGTTCTTTCCTTCCTGCCTGAGACGGCGAAGGAGAGCTTGCATACCAGGGGACACCTTCATCGATTGGCGCATCTCCTTGTCTTCTGCTCGGCGGCCTGGCTGCTGATGCGAGCAACCCGGCGGAGAGGCTTACGAATTGTTGCGTTCGTAACGGCGCTGGCTCTTGGTTACCTTGTAGAGGTGGGGCAGCATCTGATTTATTCGAGCAGTGTGGAATGGAGCGATGTATGGATCGACACGCTGGGATCGTGCGTCGGGCTGCTCCTCGCCATCGGGTCCGGCACTTCGGTTTCGATGAGCGAAGAGCCGTAGATCACAGCAGGGCTGCAGCGGCTGAAAGCCATGCGACAGGCGTCCTGAACCGCGGCTTTTGCATCTGATGCAAATACTATGTTTAGGAAGACAAGGCCGAGGGTTGGCTGGCTTGGTGTGGGGATCTTTGCAATCGCGATTTTGCAGATGATGGGATGTTCGCATGGAGGGTCCGGCTCCGGTTCAGGGGGAGGCGGCAACGGTCCTGCGCCAGACACTTCGCTGATCGGAAACTGGCAGTTTGAGGCAAGCTCTTCGAGCACGGCTCCGTTTACCATCCTCTCCGGCTTTGTGAATGAGCAAGGGTTTGCAGGAGGCTCGACTACGACGACGGCTTCGTTACAGGTTCAGTCCACCGGCTGTTTTGCGAACACAAAAGTGATTGATTTGGAGGGATTCACGAAAGCTCCGTTAGCCCAGCTCACCAGCTTTCCGGCGGACTCTCAGGTTGTGACTCTCGGCCTCAGCCAGCAGTGTACAAACGGCGTGTCGCTTTGCGGCACATACACGGTAGCGGGAGGATGCGCGGATAAGGCGACCGGCACAATCGTAGGCGTTAAATACGCCGAGCTGACGGGCACATTCAGTACCGGCCCGGGCGCAACACCTGGCGTGCAGATCGCCGTCAGCCAAGCCACACAAGGAACGGGTCAAGGCGACTTCCAGGTCACCGGCACGATGGCGTTTACGGGCATCTCCTGCGCGACCGCGGCGACGATCGACACGGCGCAGAGCTCGTTATCGGGCGCGGCAGTTCATCTGGTCTCGCAACTCAGCCCTGCCGGCAGCTCTCCGCTGATCATCGATGCCTCACTCAACACGACGGCCACCACTCTGACTCTGCAGAATGTCACGTTCACGGGCGGCAGCTGCTTTCAGTCGCTGAATGGGGTGAGTCTTGCGCACACTTAACAGGTGCCTACCGGAGAAGGCAATCAGACTCATGGCTTTCCTATGAAACTTGAAACATTGCTTCTTAACAGGATAAGAATGATCCGCCGAGCGGTTCGGCGCAATGCTGTTTGCTCTGCGGTTTGCCTGATCGCGGCTTCGCTCCTGGTCATCGGCTGCGGACCGGATCGATTCATTGTCCTGACAAATCCTGTGAACTCTTCTTCGACAGGGAACTGGCAGATCTCCGCCACGACGACTTCGGGCACACAACCCTTTACCGCACTGTCGGGTTCCATTCTTGAGGGCACCGCTACGCCGAACAGCCCTACGCCGCTCTTCTGGGTTCTGCAGGCTGTGAGTCCTGACTCGTGCTTCGTCGGCGCTGCCACTGTACCGCTCGAGGGAGCTCTCACGGGGTCCTCGTTTTCGCTGGTGTCGCTCTCGGATAGCGGGCAATATCTGAATGTCAACGGCACCAAAGCAAGCGACGGAGCGACCCTTAGCGGAACGTTCCTGATCAACGACGGTTGCGCGAATGGGGTGGCAGGAAACCTGTCCGGCATAAAGATTGCACCGTTTGCCGGCAGCTACTCCGGGCCCTGGACGGTCGGTTCGGGTGGGAACACTTTAAGTCTCAGCGTCTCTCAGGACTCGTTTGCGGACGGATATGGCTTCTTTCATTTACAGGGTTCGGTGAGCTTTACCGGCCTAAGCTGCTTCACCTCGGGAACGCTGCAGAGCAGTGCGAGCACGATTTCGGGTCAGCAGGTTCAACTGAACGTGACGACAAACGAAAACACCTCCTCGACGCCCTCCACCGTAATTCTCCTGGGCACGTTGGATCCTGCAGCTCACGTATTGACACTCACCTCCATTCAGGTGGTGTCGGGCGGCTGTTCTGGAGCAGCCGGGACTGCCACACTTACACTTAGCTGAGGCGATGGAAGGATGCGACGCGATTGGAGTTGTTGGGAGCGGCGGAGCGACTCTGTCGTGCATGACACATACTCGCCTTAGCGGCGCAGGAAAAATGACTGAGCGCGAATCACTTAGAGATGTCGAGGGTGATCGCGAAGGATAACGCTATTCTGAAGAGTGGATGCAGGCGCAGTGTTTGTGAACACCAAGAGAAATACTGAGCTGCTGCGAGAAACTCTACAGGCAGGCTTGCATCCTAACAAGCAGAAGCAGCGTATTCCTAACCTCTCCCAGCCACTATGCCCAGCTTTGAAGGGCGTCCCAGCCATCACAACAAATCGTAAGTAAATTGGCTTTCATCAGGGTGAGGTTACGATGATTGCCGATTTGAGGTTGCAACACTCTAACTCATCATGAATTTAGATTTCTTACCTATTCGTGAGGATTGGTCTCTCTTGTTTGCCGAGGCAAAGACCTTGTCCCGCGCGACCTCTCTTCATTCTCTGCGCGATCTTGCCAGCGCGCGGCTCTCTCTCCCTCAGCTGGGAAAACTCGATCGCGCGATCACCCAAGCACTGGAAGACCCTCAAGCGGGAGCCGGCTTTGCACGCGTTCGTCTTGCACTCCTCGGGTCGGCTACGACCTCTCACCTCGCTCCTGCGATTCGAGTGGCGGCGCTTCGGCGGGGCTTGATCGCGGAGATCTACGAGGCTCCGTATGGGATGTACATGCAGGAGCTCACGTTTGAGGATTCGGCTCTTCGGGCCTTCCGTCCGGACGTGGTGCTGATTGCCCTGGACGCGCATCATCTCGCCGATAGCCCAGGATCGAGTGCGGCAGGTGCTCTGGCGCTGATGGAACAGTGCTGGGCTCTGGCTCGGAAGCATCTCTCCTGCGTCGTCGTGCAGCAGACGGTGCTGCCTGTGTTCGCTGCGCATTTAGGAAATAACGAGCAGCGGCTTGCGAATTCTCCCGCGGCCATCGTGGATGAGGTGAATGCCAGCCTGCGGAAGATGGCAGATGAAGCCGGAGTTCATCTTCTTGCGTTGGATACTTTCTCGCGGACAGAAGGTCTTGCTGCCTGGTACGAGCCTGCACTCTGGCACAAGTCCAAGCATGAGGTCCATCCGCGTGCTTCGATCTTGTACGGCGATCAAGTTGCGCGAATACTTGCGGCCATACGCGGGATCTCTTCGAAGTGCCTGGTGCTTGATCTCGACAACACGCTCTGGGGCGGGGTTATCGGAGACGATGGTCTGGAAGGAATCGTTCTCGGCCAAGGCGGCGCGGTGGGTGAGGCGTATCTCAGCTTTCAGCGCTATTGCGCGTCGCTTTCCGCGAGGGGTGTGATCCTGGCGGTGTGCTCGAAGAACGACGAGGCGAACGCTCGACTACCCTTCACAAAGCATCCGGAGATGATCCTGCGGGAGAGTGACATTGCCTGTTTCGTCGCGAACTGGAACGATAAGGCTTCGAACTTGCGGAGCATTGCGAGGACGCTCAACATCGGCATCGATTCCCTTGTCTTCGCCGATGACAATCCTGCGGAGCGTGCGCTGATTCGCAAAGAGCTTCCGTCGGTGCAGGTGCCGGAACTGCCGGAAGATCCCGCTCTCTACGCCGATACGATCGCCAGTGCCGGCTACTTTGAGGGCCTGACGATTACGGCCGAGGATCGCGAGCGCAGCCGGCAATACCTGGCGAACAGTGAACGGACGCGCCTGCTCGAGCAGGTGACCGATGTAGAGAGTTACCTGCGAAGCCTTGCCATGAACCTGACGCTTGAGTCTTTCAACGATCTGGGACTGGCGCGCACCACGCAACTGATCAACAAGACAAATCAGTTCAACGTGACGACACAGCGCTACGTCGAGTCGGAGGTGCGTGCGCTGATGTCGTCGCCAGAGGCGATCACGCTGACTGCGCGGCTCGCGGACAAGTTCGGGGACAATGGTCTGATCGCGATCGTAATCGCCAGGCAGGAACAGGGGAGCGCGGCGCGCATCGACACGTGGCTGATGAGCTGTCGTGTTCTGGGCCGTCGGGTGGAAGAGGCTTGCCTGAATGCGCTGGTGTCGGCCTGCCAGAGCCGAGGTATAGATCGGCTCGTTGGGATATTCAAGCCGACGGAAAAGAACGGCATGGTCCGCGATCTGTACCCGCGTCTCGGCTTTTCGCCACTCTCGTCCGATGACAGCACTGGAGAGCTCCAGTTCGTTCTTCAGATTGGGTCTTATCAACAGAAGCCGGTGCCGATGACCGTGCTCAACCTTATGGAGATTGCCCAGCTTGCAGTGGGCAGCTGACAGGAGCCTTTACACAATGCAGGAGCAGGAGATTTACAGTCGTCTCACTTCCATCTTCCATGACACGTTTGACGACGACGCGATCGTGCTGACGCCTAACACGACAGCGCACGACATCAAGGGCTGGGATTCGGTGAATCACATCAACCTGATTGTTGCGACGGAGCAGGAGTTTCACATCAAGTTCAAGACCGCGGAGCTGGAGTCTCTGAAAGATGTCGGCGAGATGGTCCACCTCATTGAGAGTAAGACGCGATAGATTTCGATCTCAGGCTAGATCCATTCCTAACCGGAGGTGACTTTCCATTTCCTACCCTCAAACTACTATGCCTGATGTCCATACAGATCCTGCGCTTGGGCCTGAACTCAACACGGCGGCCGACGGCATTGCACTTACCGAGCCGCATACGGAGCCGGCGAATTCGCCCCGTAGGCTACAGCTGTATTGCGCCATTCTTATGGTCGTTCCCTTTCTCTACATGACCATTTGTTTTCTACTCATGCGCAGCGATTACATCGTCAAGCGAACACAGTACACCTATCTCGCCAATATGGGGTATGGTCTCAAGCTCCACCACGCGGACTGCGACGTGGTGATCTACGGCGATTCCTCGGCGATGATCGGCATCGACCCTGGGATTCTGAAGCGGGATACCGGCCTTTCCACCTGCAACATTGCCGACTTCGCCGGAATGCTCAGGCTCAACGGCACCATGGTGCTCGACGAATATCTGAAGAATAATGTGCGCCCCAAATATCTCGTCATCCTGATGGCGCCCGAGGACCTTGCGATGTCGTGGCGTCACGATGCCAACTACGAGGCGGTGCTGACGCGAGTCCGGTTCAGGCCTGATCTCGAATTCTTTTACGCTCTCATGCGGCACGCCGACGACGTTCTCTCGGCCATTGGAGTTACCGGCCGCTTTGCCCTCACCGAC
Source organism: Edaphobacter sp. (assembly GCA_965277545.1). Classification (GTDB taxonomy): domain Bacteria; phylum Acidobacteriota; class Terriglobia; order Terriglobales; family Acidobacteriaceae; genus Edaphobacter. The sequence continues at coordinate 656,677 of OZ255826.1, read as the reverse complement.
CTGGTTCGCCATCCGCTTGCGCCGAGTGTATTTCACCAGCGGGAAGAGCTCCGAGGCCGATTTCCCGATCCCACCGAACGGATGGTCGTGTGCCCCAAGGACGTTCGCGACAATCCGCCGAGCAAAGCGTGGCTCGATGGCTTGCGAACGAAATATGGCATCGACGGAACCCGGGTCATCGTCGACATGGTGCCGGTTCCGGCCTGCGATCCAGCTTTGAATACCTACAGAACGCGGTTCGCGCCAGGCAACGGCATCATCGACAACCGCCTGGAAATCTATCCGCTCAACTGGTATACGCAGAGCGGCCGCCTGCATCTTGGTGCTCCTGAGGGATGGCAGCACCTCTCCGGTGAAGTGGCCAACCAGTTGGAGCAGCTGGAGCGGGCAGGGGGAATACACTAGACATGCTTTTTTCCTCGAATGCGTTCCTGTTTCTGTTCCTTCCCGTGGCGCTGCTCGGTTTTCAGATCGTAAGCCGCTTTGGGCGAGTTCCTTTATTTTCCTGGCTGGCACTGGCGTCGCTTTTCTTCTACGGCTATTGGAATCCTCCGTACGTCTTTCTGCTGCTGGGTTCTATCTTCATCAACTACCTGTTCTCGGTTGGCATAGCCCGCGCAGACGAGGCCAGGAAAAGCCGCATTCTGTTTGCCGCGATCGCGGTCAATCTCGGTCTGCTGTGCTGGTTCAAGTATCTGTTTCCGGTGCTGCACTACTTCCACAACGCAGGCCTGGTGCGGCATAACTTTGCAGCCGTCATTCTGCCGCTAGGAATTTCCTTCTTCACGTTTACGCAGATCGCCTATCTGGTCGATCTGTCCCAGGAGGTCACACCGCGCCAGGACCTGCTCTCTTACATCCTGTTCGTTTCTTTTTTCCCGCACCTGATCGCCGGACCGATTATTCACCACAGCGAGATGATGCCGCAGTTTGCCACGAACCGGAATACGGGGATTCACAGCAATGATCTGGCTGTCGGCATCACCTGGTTTCTTCTCGGCCTGGGAAAGAAGGTGCTGCTGGCCGACAGGTTCGGTCCGATGGCCGATGGGCTTTATGCGCATCCGCATGGCTTTGGTTTTACCGGCACGTGGGTGGGTTTGTTGTGCTATGCGTTCCAGCTCTACTTTGATTTCTCCGGCTACTCCGACATGGCGCTTGGGCTGGCGCGCATGTTTTCCATCTCTTTTCCAGTGAACTTCAACTCCCCATACAAGGCGACGAACATCATCGACTTCTGGCAGCGCTGGCACATGACGCTTTCGCGCTATCTAGGCGTGTACCTCTACAATCCAATCGCATTGGCCATGACGCATCGACGCATCCGCAGCGGCAGGAAGGCCAATCGGCGTGCGATGAAGACGGCTGAGGGGTTTACCGCGATGATCGCCTTTCCGCTGCTGTCGACCATGTTCCTGGCGGGAATCTGGCATGGAGCGGGAATGCAGTTCATCGTCTTCGGGGTGCTGCACGGGATCTTTCTGGCCATCAATCACGGTTTTCGCACCTTTGTGCCGGAAGAGTCCCGCTGGCGCAAGGCCATTCCGGGTGCAGTCGGCGTACTGCTTACCTTCGGCTCGGTTCTCCTCGGTCAAGTGTTCTTTCGCGCTGATTCGGTATCGGATGCGCTTTACGTTCTCGGAACCCTGACAGGGGTGCATGGCCGTGGTCCTGCTTTGCGAGATGTGCCTATCTCGCCTGACGACATGCCGACCTATTCACGGTTTTTGCTTCATCCGTCGGGCGCAATCGCGGCGTTGCTTTGCTGCTTCTTCGTGGTGTGGGCTTTGCCGAACACGCAGGAGATATTGGGCCAGCTCGAAAAGGGAGCTACCCGCCACTCGAGCGTGTTTCCGCGTCTGTTCTGGAAACCGAATGCAGCCTGGACGACGGGACTCTGTTTCGTTCTGATCGCGTCGCTTATGCTGATTTCGGAAAGTACGTCATTCCTGTACTTTCAGTTCTGAAACTATTCCGCAGCGAGGTGGCTTTTCGAGCCAGCCGGCAACTTTAGCAACTATATGGAGGTCACGTTCGGGATGCTCAACTTGCCCGGACGGGATCGCTGATCGATCTCCCGTGCCTCCAGGATGCGCTTGTACAGGGACTCCGCGCGAGCGGCGCGTACTTCAAAGGTAAGATTGCGGGCTGCGTTCCAGCCGGCTTCGGACATCGCGTTTTTTTCTTCGATCGACGACGAAGCGAATGTCTCGATGGCGCGTGCGATGGCGCGTATGGTGGACTCCTTGTCCGTGACCCGTACTTTGTACCCGGCGGAGGGTGGAGTCAGCAGACCGCCGCCGTGGAGATCAAGGGTAATGACCGGCAGCCCGAGAGCCATGGCTTCGAGCAGCTGCGCTGCGCAGGAGTCGCGCAGGCTGGTGAAGAGAAAGGCATCGTGCGTGAGATAGGCTTCGCGAACCTGCTGCCATGGCACGGCACCTCCGCTCCACGTGACCTTGCTCTCGAGACCTCTGCCGGCAATCATCTCGTGCACGACCTCTGCAGGATAGCCCGAACCCAGAATCGTCAACGTTACGTCAGCCTTGGTCTGGCACAGCGCATCGAGGGTGAGCGGGAGCGCTTTCCTCGGCATCATGCGACCGGTCCACAGGAGACGCACCGGACCTGGGCGCTGCGCAAATTGTCTCGGGCGTTCGGCCAGGAATGTCTCGGGAAGTCCTACATCGAGGGCCAACACGGCGTCCTTTTTTCCTAGCTGCTGCGCCAGAAGAAGCGTCTCCTGGTTGGTGGCGAACACCACGGCCATGCGTTTGATCCAGCGACGATGCAGCGGGGAAAAGCGCAGGGCTTTGGTAAACGCAGTCCGCAGCAGCTCGTTTCTCTGGCTCGCTCCGAAGTAGGACCGTAAGGCGAAGGGGGACGTCTGACCTCCGCCAACGGGTCCGAACACCACGGGAATGCCGAGCCTCCAAAGCTGGGAGGGGACATGAATGCTGCCGTAGGTGATGTGATGGACTACGTCGAACGGGTCTTCGGCGTTCAGCTTCCTCGCGGCCTCGACGGCGGCGAACTGCCACGCAAGATAGTGCGAGCCGTGGCCGTACTTCAGACCCTTTCGTCGGGGCTCAACGAAGGAGAAGGACAGGTTCGGCATGGGATTCTTCTGCAACTCCGCTTCGATCGCCTCACGATGCTTCCCCGCTGTGAGCACGTGAACACGCAGCCCGCGCGCGGCGAGATGAGTCGGCCAGCCCCAGCCGTTGCCCTCTTCCGATCCACTGTTTGGTCTACATGCGTAGGCCGAAAAAAGCAGGTGCATGACGACTCCAGCCGACGGTCAGACTACACTGTGATGCGCTCGACAGCGAGTCTCCGGATGGTTCACCGAAGGGCGAGTTTTCTGCGAGTGGAAGCGATGAGTACGGCTGGTGAGTAGGATGCTGATCGAAACGCGGCGCGGCAGCGGGATTCTGCGATGGGCGAGCGTGTTTCCGATAAGAATTCGCTTGCTTGAGTTGAATCATTGTCCACGGGGCTCGTCTACGGAAAGGCCCCGATCCCGCTCACCGGCGAGGAGGACATCAAAGTGAAGTTGCCGCTGCCTGGATCGACGAACTGCGGTGCGCCTTCCACGCTGCCCGTCGCGTAGCCCGCCGCTGCATCGAATCCTGCGTAGGTGCTTACCGGGGTGCCGTTGAAGTAGATGAAGCTGTTGCCCGGTGTGCCGAAGCTATTTCCCTGCACGGTGTTCCCTGGGCCGTTGGATCCGACGTCGGCGTTGAATTGGGTTCCGGCGCTTGCGTCGACGCAGATGTTTTTTCGGATGGTGATGTTGGTCGCAGTGACCCATGCGTCGTCCTGGGTGATCCCCAGATTGCACGCCCACCATCCTCCGATGACGGTGTTGTACTCGGCAGTCATGTTACTTACTGATAAGCCCTCGCCGGCCCGAATGAACAGACCCGCGGCGTAGGGATAGGTGCCGGAGTGGATGATGGTGTTGTACCGCGCGATGCTTCCCGATCCCTTCTCCATCTGTATGCCGCTGCTGTTGACGTTCTGGACGACGTTATGTTCGATGTCCATGCCGGCGACGGAGTCCGCATGAATGCCGCCGCCGTAGCTCTGGCTGCTGCCGACACCCCCGTCATGGATGGAGTTGTAGGCTACATAGGCGAAGCCTTGCAGACCGTCCTGGGAGTACATCTCGATCCCATCGGCGTAGGCGTTCTGCGTTCCGTAGGCGGGGTTGAAGATTTTGGCGAAGTCCGAAATCTCATTTCCAACGATTTTCACGAGGCCAAGTCCATTGTTGATCTGAATCCCGCCGGCCCCGCTGCCTTTCACTTTGTTGTTCAGGATGGAGACTCCTGCGACGGAACTGTCTCCGTCTACTTCGAAAAAGAGAGCTGTCGAGTAGCTATCGTTGATCGTATTATTTTCGATCAACCAGTTCGAGCAGGTGTTGGTGCAGTAGAGATCCGACTGCTGCGCTCCCCTGAGCTCCAGGCCGGAGACCGAGATGTAGGATGCGCCGGAACTTGCGAGGGCATAGCTGCGCTGAGGCACTTCAACGACGGGAGTGGGATCGGACTGCGAGTAGACGTACAGCTTGGCTCCGTCCCAATAGAACTGGTTCGGTTGCGTGATGCCGTCGACGGCATAGGTGGGAGAGCCCGCCTGGCCGCGGAAGTTGATCAGTCTGGGGTCGGTTGCTTGAGCGCGATACCAGACGGTCGAAGGAACTCCAGCGTTGAACGGACCGACGTTTGCTGAAGTTGCCGACTTGAAGTCGTCGAAGTATAGCGTTCCGCCGGCGGCGATGCCGTCGCCGAAGCCCACATTTCCGAGTGAAATCGTGTCGATGTTCGCTTCGGCGTGCGTGTCGAGGTTGCTGTTCCGGGAAAGCTGCTTGCCGTTCACGAAGAGGGTGCCACCGCCGGTCGTGGACGAGACCGCGATGTCGATCTCGATCTCATTCCAGCCGCCTGCGATCCAACCTGCCAGAGGGGTCGCGTTGAGAACCCGGATGGAGTTTGCCGTGTCATAGAAGTCAATGGAGTTTGGGGTTCCGGAGGAATTCGTCGTGAGGGTTGCGAATCCGACCTGGTTTCCGCCGCTCAGGAGACAGAGGGTTTTGATGCTGCTGTTCGGCTTCATGCTTCCGCCGGGAGCAAGAAAATACCAGCGCAACGCCAGCGTGCTGTTGTTGCCTACGGCTGGAATGCTCCTGGAGACCCAACCCCGAGTGTCGAGGCCGCGGGTGGAGCTCAGCGCCATCGAAGAACCGCCATGATGGCTCTGCGCAGTTGAGATCGTCACCGTCGTGTCGCCATAGTCGGCTGCTCGTGTCCAATCTGCAAACGCGGGCGCTTCAAAGCCCGAGCAGACGGCGGGGGCGGAGCATGTTTCCTGAGCCGCCACTCCGCTGCCCCTTGTCCATCCCGCGACACCATCGGCTGCGCTGAGAATCGGCTGCGTGCCGTTTCCGTAGGAGGTGTAGGTGATGGGAGCTCCCTGCGTGCCCGATTGCGAGACGTTGAGTTGTTCGTGCCACTCGTCTCCTGACTTGAAAGCGATCGTCTGGCCTCCGGTAAGCTTCAGCGAGTTCACCTTGGCGATGGTGGACAGGGGGGCCGAGGGGCTGCTGCCGCTGTTGGTGTCGCTGCCGCTTACGTTGTCCACGTAGTAGGTGGCAACGGGAGAGGCCGGCGACTGAAAGTTCGAAACGGAAGGGCTCGAGACAGCATCGATGGTAAAGCTTGCCGCCGCCGAGGCGCTCTCGATGCCTTCCTTGACGGAGATGGCACGCAGAATGGCAGACTGCGGAATCGCGATCGGGCCGCTGTAGGGACTGGAAGCCGGTGAAGGTGCTGTGCCGTCGGTCGTGTAATAGATGGCCGCGCCGGCTGTCGCGTCCGAGATCGAGACAGAGGGAATGCTGGAGTACGTTCCGCCGGCCGGTGCGATTGCGGGGGGCGCGGGCGGTGAGAGAACCGGCAGCGTCCAATCCGGCGGACTTGCAGAGAGGAAGGGTTGGAATGTTGCGAAGGCGGGAGAAAGGTTGTAGATCTGGTCGACGTTTTGCGCAGGGTTGCGCGCGATGTTGAGCGCTGCGGTGAAGGTATCTCGCGGAGGAGATCCTCCTGCCGGTGTCGCCGAGGAGAAGAGCCGGCCGCAGGCGGTTCCGTCGCCCGCGACGCCGCCGGTCGAATTGACACAGGCCCCAAGCGTGTTCGCAAGACTGTAAAGCTTTGCGACGGGCACAACATCATTTTGAACCAGGGGCGTCCCGGGGGACGTGCCAGTCTGCATATCGGCGAGTTCCTTAGCTGCTTGCACGCCAGCTCCGAATTGCGAAGCGTCGGAGACTGCAGACCCAATCTCCGTGGGGGAATGCACGAAGGAGGCAAGCGGCCAGAGAGATGCCACCGTGGTCGCCTCATTGACGGTGATCTGAGGCGACGATGGCAGGCTACCGCACTCGCCGAGTGCAGCAATCAACGCGATGGCCGGATTGGGCTTCGTGGTTGCGCCAGGATTGCCCCCCGTCGCCACCAGATACAGCTGAGAAGCAGCGGAAGGGCAGGAATAACGCGCCGGAATGGAGAACGCACCATGGTCGTCCGTCGTGACCGCTTGCGACAGGAGCGGAGTGGATGGAGATCCATCGCCGCTCGTTCCCGCTGCGTAGAGTTGCAAGCTCGCGCCGATTAACGCCTGCTGCGCTCCATGCACGCTTCCCTGGAGCGGCACCGCACCCGCACTTAATACGGAGATGCCCGCTGTCCCACACCCAATTAGAAAATATGCCAAAACAGGAGCCATACTCCATAGTAGGACATCCTTGAGTCGCAAGGCAGGGGAGTGGAGCAGCAGAACAGGAGCTTGCGTGGACGGCACTGCAGGACCTCATCCGCAGTGTCGTCCCGATCCCGCACATGGGGAATATCACGAACGTGTTACGGCGGACGCCTAAAGTAAAGCGGTCGCAGCGCCGATATTATTCGTGCCTGACGGGTCTTGTTTGATTGTTGCCGATGGATTGAGCTGAGCGGGAGGCTCAGTTCTCGTTTAGGATCGTAAGGGTGGTTGGAGGTTTGGCAGATGGATACTTTGAGTGAGTCGATGTCCTGGATGGATCGATGGTGGCCGCTGCTGCTGATTCTGTTTGGGATCGTCTTCGTTACCGTTCTGGTTACGTTTGCGCCGGCTTATTGACAACGACTGTTACAAATTGCGGTGACGGACATGGGTCTGCTTCGTCGTTTGCCTGCTCTTGTCTTCTGCGTTTTGAGTCTGCTCTGCCATGACGGCCTTCGTTTGGCCGCTCTAGGACGAGAACCAATTGCAGCAGCCCATCGAGGGCAAGTTGGCCCGGCCTGTGGGGGCGGAACCAGGGCAAGCAACCCGATGAACCTGATTTGGTACAGGTTATCCACTACTTTGTGATGAGCTTAGCGGGATAAGGCTTGATTGGCGCGGGCGCGGGAGGCATACTCCAACAAGATTCTGCTCAAACGATGTGCAGGACGGTGCGAACCCGAGACACCCAACGTGACCCGATATAGCCGTCAAGATGTGTTGCGAATACTGCACTTGCATGCGCGCCAGCTATTGGCGTGGGAGCGGGCGGGGCTCATCTCCCCGGCGGAAGACTATTCCTTCGAAGCGTTGAGCCAGTTGCGCAAGCTGCGCGACCTCCAGGCAAACACGCGTATCTCGGTCAAGAATATTCGGGCTTCGGTGAATGCCATGCAGCGCGTGGCCGGGATGCGGAATCCGCTCTCGGAGGCAAGCTTTGTCGGGCGCGGCTCGCGACTGAGCTTCCGGCATGGCGGAGCGCTGATGGATCCGGTCACACAGCAACTGGCGTTCGACTTTGAGATCTGTCCTGCTCGTCAGCTTCGAGTTGTCGGCGCCCATGCGGACGGTGCGGTCCGCCAGGGCTCTGAGGTACAGGAGCTCTTCGTTGAAGCGGTGCGACTGGAAGAGTCGGCTTCGACGACGGCGAAGGCGATCGAGATTTATGAATCCATCCTGGCGCTTCGCCCGGGACACGCTCCGGCGCTGATCAATCTTGGAACGATTCATTACAACCTTCGGCAATATGGCACGGCGGAGAGTTTTTATCGCCGCGCTACGATTGCGGATCCGGAGTATGCGCTGGCGTTCTTTGATCTGGGCAACGTTCTCGACGAGATGCAGCGGCTGGCAGAGGCCACGGCTGCGTACCAGAGGGCGGTCGCACTGGTGCCGCAGTATGCGGACGCTCATTACAATCTGGCTTTATCGTACGAACGGCAGGGACATCGGCGCCGCGCGCTGCGCCACTGGCTGGCCTATGTGCGGCTCGACCCGGTTGGACCTTGGGCGAACCACGCCAGAGAACAGGCTCGTAAGATTCTCAATACGGAGAAGTTGTCGATTGTCTCCCGGCGTGGCCGGTTGGTCAAAGTGGCCGGTTAGAGCATTTTCGGTCAGAGTGCGAACGGTTGGGAAAGAGTCGTGATCTCCCACCCTAGCCGCAAAGAACGCGGCTAGGATGGGGCACCCAAAATTCTGTTAACACTTGACATGAAAACGCTCGACACGCAGTCATGATCCGATGTTGGATAGACGCTGTCTTTTGCACTGCTCACAAGTCCGCATTGGCGATGGACCGCGTCAAGCTTCGTGTATGCGCTTCGTGGAACCCGCGGCTCAGGCGTTCTGGATTCGTGTTGCGCGTCTCTTCAAGAGAAGACAGGATTTAGGAGAAGACAGGATGAGTTTCGAAAGACGCCAACTGCTCCGCCTACTTTCAGGCACTCTGGGACAGGGCTTGCTCTTCCATCGCAGCCGGCTCGCCCTTGCGGCGGAGACAGCCATACAGCCATCCATCTCGCGTCCAACTGCGGGCCTAATCTTCTGGCGTGGATCCGGTGAAGGAACAGAGATGGAAAAGGTAACAGGAATTGGAGGGCTGTTTTTCCGAGCTCACGATCCGCAAGCGCTCGGCCGTTGGTATCAGGAACACTTGGGAGTGTCGGTTATACCATCGAGCTATGGAGAACAGCCTTGGCGCCAAGAGGCGGGCCCCACCGCGTTTGCTCCTTTTCCTGAGACGAGCGACTACTTCGGGGATGCTCAGAAGGTCTGGATGGTGAACTTCAGAGTTCGAGATCTCGACAAAATGGCTGCTCAGCTTCGTGCCGCGGGAATCGCGGTTAAGATCGACCCGCAGTCCTATCCCAATGGACGGTTCGCCCGGCTGCATGATCCGGAAAAAAACCCGATTGAGTTGTGGCAACCTGCCGTACCAAATGCTTCGCACTAGGTTGTGAGGCGCTCAGGGCTTTTCCGTGGTTAAGAACGTCGCAGGAGCGCGCCTGTTCCCTCCGAATGAACGACTATTCATTCGTGGCCTGCAGATGCTAGACTCACCTCTCAAACCGAATGGTGAGGTGAGTGGATGCAGCACAGCAGTCCGGCAGCACTGACACAGTTGGCCGAAGAGGAGCAACTGTTTCGCGATACCGTGCGACGTTTTGCCAACGATCAGATCGCGCCCCTGGTCCGCGGCATGGACGAGACGCAGCAGATGGATCCGGCGCTGATTCAAAAGCTGTTCGGCATGGGTCTGATGGGAATCGAGGTGCCTGAGGAGTATGGCGGGGCGGGCGGCAGCTTCTTTCAGGCAATTCTGGCAGTGGAAGAGATCTCGAGCGTAGACCCCTCGGTGGGGGTGATGGTCGATGTGCAAAATACGCTGTGCATCAATGCGCTCATTCGCTGGGCTACTGCGGAGCAGAAGGCGAAGTATCTGACGCGGCTGGCGAGCGACATGATCGGATCGTATGCGTTGAGCGAAGCGTCCTCCGGATCCGACGCGTTCGCTTTGCAGACTCGCGCTGTCAAACGCGGAGACGATTACATACTGAACGGCCAGAAGCTATGGATCACGAATGCGAAGGAGTCCGGGGTGTTCCTTGTGTTCGCGACGCTCGATCCTTCGGCCGGGTACAAGGGGATTACTGCGTTTCTCGTGGAGAAGGGCGCGCCGGGATTTACGCTGGGCAAGAAAGAAGACAAGCTGGGGATTCGCGCTTCGAGCACCTGCGAACTGATCTTCAACGACTGCGCTGTGCCTGCGTGTCAGGTGCTGGGGGAACCCGGCAAAGGATACAAAATTGCGATCGAGACGCTGAACGAGGGCAGGATCGGCATTGGCGCGCAGATGCTGGGGCTCGCTGCCGGAGCGTGGGGGCATGCGGCACGGTGGGCGAAGGAGCGGACGCAGTTCGGCAAGACGCTGGTGGAGTTTCAGGCGATGCAGTTTCAGCTTGCGGAGATGGCGACCGAGATCGAGGCGGCGCGGCTGCTGGTCTATAACGCGGCACGGCTGAAGGACGCGGGGCAGGACTTTCTGAAGGAGGCGGCCATGTGCAAGTACTTCACCTCGCAGGTGGCGGAGCGGGTGGCAAGCCAGGCGGTCGAGATCTTCGGCGGCTCCGGCTTCGTCAAGGACTATCCGGTGGAGAAGCTTTACCGGGACGCGAAGATCGGGAAGATCTACGAGGGGACTTCGTTCATGCAGCTTGCAACGATCGCGAAGCTGACCTTGGGGAAGACCTAACGTTTGTTCGGAGCGATTGGGAGACGCGGTGCTCTACACTGGAGGGAGTCTCCGGTATGGCCACTTACGATTCATCCTCTCCTCGTGCCCCGCTCGGATTTCTGGGTGTTGCCTGCGCCGTGGGTGTCTCGACGATGTACTACAACCAGCCGCTTCTGCTGGAGATGCAACACACCTATGGAGCTACCGCGGGTCGCACGGGTCTGGTCGCGGTGGCGACCCAGATCGGCTATGCGTTTGGGCTGCTGACGTTCGTGCCGCTGGGGGATGTGCTGGAGCGCCGGGCACTGATGATGCGCATGTATGCCGCGGTGGCGATGGCTCTGCTGCTGGTTGCGACAGCGCCCACGCTCGATGTGTTGATTGCGGCGAGTGTAGTGGTTGGGCTGGTGGCGTCGGTCACACACATTGCGCTTCCAATCGCGCCCGATCTCGTCCCGCATGAACGGCGGGGGCGGGCGATCGGTACCGTAATGACCGGACTGCTGCTGGGCATTCTGCTGGCCCGCACCTTCGCCGGTTGGGTGAGTGGGATTCATGGCTGGCGCTGGGTCTTTGTGGCGGCGGCTGTGATGAATGCATCGTTTGTGCCTATGCTGTGGAAGTTTCTACCGAAGCTACCGCCCAAGCAGGCGTTGCGCTACAGCGATGCGATGCGGTCGCTCTGGACTCTGGTGCGCACTCAGCCTTTGCTGCGGGAGTCTGCGATCACCGGGGCGCTGGTGTTCGCTTCTTTCAGCTGCTTCTGGACAATCCTGGCGTTTCTGCTGCACAGCCACTATGGGCTCGGAGCGGGCGTGGCGGGAACGTTTGGGGTAGTCGGCGCCGCAGGAGCGATGGTGGCGCCGCTAGCCGGGCGACTGTCGGACCGGCATGGCTCGCGCTGGGTGATCTCCGCCGGAATGACGCTGCTGGCGACCTCGTACCTCCTGCTTTGGGGCGAGGAGATGGCTCGGATTTCGACGGCCGTCCACATGATTGCGCTGGTGGCCGGGGTGATCGTGCTCGACATGGGCGCACAGATGACGCAGGTCGCGAATCAGACGCGCATCTTAGGACTTGTCCCGTCGGCGCGGAGCCGTCTGAATACGGTCTACATGACCGTCTACTTTACCGGCGCGGCAATAGGTTCGGCCGTGGCGACGGCAGCCTGGGTGCATTGGGGCTGGAACGGAGTCTGCGCGATCCAGCTCGGCTTCCTCGGTCTTGCTGCGGTCTGGCATGTTTGCGGGCACCGCGGGGCGGGAGACAATCCACACCTGAACCGAGAGGATGTGCTGGTCGAAGTATAGTGCTCCGATGAGGTGACGAAGTCGCGGAAAGGTGGTGAGCGAGGCAGGGCTCGAACCTGCAACCGTCAGCTTAGAAGGCTGATGCTCTATCCAATTGAGCTACTCGCCCTTTGAGGGGTCTCTCTCGATTGTAAAGGGATGAGGAGAGGCGGCGAGCTTTTTCTAGAGGGGAAGATCTTTGAGCCAAGCGCGGAAGTCTGGTCCCAGATCTTTGTTCTTGAGTGCGAACTCTACGGTCGCTCGCAGGAAGCCCTGCTTGTCGCCTGCGTCGTGCCGCTTGCCTTGATAGCTGAAGCCATAGACCTTTTCTTGCTGAAGGAGTGCTTTGATGCCGTCGGTGAGTTGAAGCTCGCCGCCTGCACCGGGGGTGATGTGTTCGAGCATGTCGAAGATGCGCGGCGTGAGGATATAGCGGCCGATGATCGCGTGCTGGCTGGGAGCCTCCTCCGGCTTCGGCTTTTCGACCATGTTCCTGACGGCAAGCAGGCGCGGATTCTCCGAGTCGGGTGTGCAGTCGAGACAGCCGTAGGAGGAGATGGCTGCGCCTTCCACCACCTCGGAGCCGAGGATGCTGGCCATCTCGCCGTTGGCGGATTGAATTTCGTAGAAGGCGTCAACCATCTGCTTCATGCATGGCGTGGAGGCGTCCACGATGTCGTCGGGGAGCAGGACGGCGAAGGGTTCGTCGCCTACGAGTTCTTTCGCCATGAGGACTGCGTGGCCGAGGCCGAGCGGCTCGGGCTGACGGGTGTAGGTGACCCGGGCCAGCTTTGAGACGGAGCGAGCGACTTCGAGCAGCGCGGTCTTGTTCTTTGCGGCGAGGGAGGCTTCGAGCTCGGGGCTGCTGTCGAAGTGATCCTCCATGACGGACTTGCCACGGCCGGTGACGAGGATGATCTCGGTGCATCCGGCCGCGACCGCTTCTTCGACGCCATACTGAATCAGGGGTTTGTCGACCAGGCAAAGCATCTCTTTCGGCATGGCCTTGGTCGCAGGCAGAAAACGCGTGCCCATGCCCGCGGCGGGGAAGACAGCTTTGCGGATTTTTTGTTGGGGCATGGGTTCCTTGGATGCAGGTTTGCTTGTTGCGATCCTACCAAGCGCAGGGTTGGAGTTCCAACCGGGAGGAACTGAAGATGAATGGCGTAGGCGGATTCAGCGGATAGCTTGGGGGCGGATCATGGTTCGTGAATGCGCGTGGCGAGGTCCGGTGCGACCAGGCGAAAGTGCTTCTGGTTCAGCGTGTAAATTCGGCTTGCCTTTGCTTTGCGGGCACACGCCAGCAGGAGAGCGTCATACACCATGCCGCCGCTGTGACCGAGCTTTCCCAGCCCTTGAATCGCCGCAAGGTATTCGGTGGGGGTGAGGCTGACCACAGTAAACCTCCTGCTAGTGTGAGCGATGAGCGTTGCTGCGGTAGCGGGAGGCAATCGAAGCGGCACCGGTCGACCAGTCAAGACTGCGAACGCCTCGGCCAACGTATGTGCGGCGCAAGCTCCTCCGCGAGAATCCGCGACCGCAAGCAAGTTGATGCAGGCTTCGTGACGGTGATCTGAAGGGGTCGATGCTGCAACAATGACCGACGTGTCTACAAAAATCATCGTTTTGACACGTTCCGCAGGACGTCTCCGATGCGCTCTCGACGACCTTCGGCAATCCAGTCCACAGCGTTTGATGGGGGCACGGGGCCCGCGTCAAAAATGAGGGTCCCTTTCTTCATGTAAAGTCCGCGGGGCGCGGACTCCGTGTGCAGCACAATGGAATCGCCCTCCTGACGCAAGACGAGGCGCGTACCGGGAACAAGATGAAGGGCATCGCGCAGTTTCTTGGGGACGATGACGCGTCCAGCTTTGTCAATTTCAGCAATGGCATTCATGAATGGTATTTTACCATTTCGGCTGCCATAATAATACGGTCTCGATGCTACAGGACAGGTGAGTCGTCGTGGAGCATCGCTTTGCGGATGATTTTAATCGGCGCGAAGCCCTGGCGCATGAAGTTGTTGTGAAAGTCTTCGAGATTGAAGGCAGCGCCCTGCTTCTTCATCATATCGGCGCGGAGTTTCAGAATCTCAAGCTTGCCGAGAGTGTAGTACAGGTAGGTGGCGTCTGCTGTTCCGCGCTTGGTCTCCATTACTCCGACGGAGTGAGACTGATAGCCCTCCTTGACGAAGAAGTCGACGGCCTGATCGAACGTCCACGGGGCGGCGGAGGCGCCTTGGACGGTATGGAGCTTTATGGAGTTGACGAACCTTGCATCGCGGAGCAAAGCGTCTTGCAGCTGGCCGAGCCGGATGAGGTTGGCTTCGCGGGCGTCGATGGGCTTGCCGCCCGCAGCGGCGGTGCCGGGCTGTCCATAGCCCTGGTCGAGCATCATCTGCTCGCAGTAGTGAGCCCAGCCTTCGATGTTGGTGTTCGCTCCGAGGATCTTGCGGATGTCGGATGGGAACTGCGGCATCCAGAGGAACTGGACGTAGTGGCCGGGGTACGCCTCATGCACGCTGGTGCTGATGATGGTTCCGGCGTTGAACGCGGCCATGTGCTCGGCGACGTGTTGCGCGGTCCAGTCTTTTTCAGGCAGAGTGACGTTGAAGTACGCCTTGGTGGAGTGGGTCTCGAAAGGGCCGGGCGGGTCCATGGAGGCCTGCGTGGTGGCGCGCATGAAGGGGGGTGTCTCCTCGAGGGTAGGCTGAACCTTCGAGGGTATGGTGATGATGTGGTGTGAGCCAATGAAATCGATAAGACTTGAAAACGTGTTCTGGAAGGAGCTGAGGAGCTGGTCCGGAGCGGGATGGATGGCGGCGAGCTCGGCGAGGACCTGCTGCGGCGTTTTGGCCGGGTTTACTTCTTTGGCTATGCGGGCGAACTCGGCTTGATTTTTGTGCAGGTCGGCCAGGCCAAGCTGGAGGAGCTGATCGAGCGGGATGTCGACCATCTCGTCATACTTCAGTTTCTTTGCGAAGGTGTCGGCGCCTAGCCTGTAATCCCCATTTGAGCGCGGGAGAAGGTCGGACTTCATCCACGCGCCGTAGAATTTGAGAGCGTCGATGACGGCACCGTTAGTTTTGGCGAACTCTGCTTTGGTGTCCGGATCGGTAGCACCGCTGAAGGCAGAGGGGATGTCCGTCTGAAAGAAACTCACCAGACCATCGATCTGTTCGAGCGCGATTTCGGTAAAGATCTTTGGCGGATTTTTGAGATTTTTCCGGGCTTCGAGGAGGACCTGCGGCATCAGCTTCTCGCGTTCGACCGCAGCGTGAAACCGGTCATCGACCGACGCATAAGGCCGCTCCATGATGACGAAGATGGAGTTGGTGATGCCGGAGGAGTACAGGTCGGGGTTCTTTTCCCATGGACGAATCACTTCGAGCGTGAGAAGCGTGCTCCGTATGCTGTTGAGGAGGATCTCGCGGTCGGCAGCGACGGAGGCATCGAGCGCGCTGGGATCGACGGCTTCCACCTTCTTCTCGTAGACATGCAGAGCGGCGATCTGACGTTCTCTTTCGGCGGCGGAGTAGTCCTCCAGCTTCTCGTCGTACTGGTGGAGTCCCGCGGCAGTTCCTGCGGTCGGAGAAAAGCGAAAATAAACGTCAGAGAAGTATTGAGCGGAGAGGGTGTCGAAGGTCTGCGAAGCGCCATCGGCGGAGAGATGCTGCGCTCGAGTTGAATTCATAGCAGGACCGGCAAAAAGCAGAGGAAGGAGAGCGATGAGAATCGGGAGACGAGTCATGGCGTGCAGTCAGTCTACGGCAGAGAACTGCGCCCGGGTAGGGGCCTCTACTCTGCGCTCGGAAAGAGGAAGGGGCCAGGCCTCAGGCCGTGAGGGCTTTTGGTGTGTCGAGAGCATCGAGGAGGGCTCGGGTCTCGGAGAGAACATCATCCGCCTTGGCCGATGGCAGCGGCCAGCGAAGGGTACCCTGCGGGCTGAACTGGGCTCCGCGCTTTGCGTTTCGACTGACTAACTTCATTAACATGTTTGGGTCGACTGGCGCAGAGCCGTTGGTGAAATGCGAGGCTTCTGCGTTGACGGCAGCGAACTTGATGTGGAGCATCTCGACAAACGTTTTCAGGGGATGCTTCTTGTTGCCGTTGGGGTTGGGAAGCTCGATCTGCGTGCGCTTGCGATCGAGCTGGGAGATGCCGAGCTGCTCGCAATGCAGGCGAATGTCGCCGGCGGCGAGAAGATTGAGGACGGATTCAGGCGGGGTGCCGTAGCGGTCTTGCAGCTCCGCGCGGACGTCGGCAATCTCAGTGAGGGATTGGGCTGAGGCGATGCGCTTGTACATGCGAAGGCGCTGGTTCTCCTCGGGAATATATCCGCTGTCGATGCGGACCGAGATGCCGAGGTTGATAGCCGTATTGGGATGAGCGGGTGTTTCTTCCTCCCCCTTCATCTTGCGGACCGCCTCTTCGAGCATGGAGGTGTACATCTCGAACCCGATGGCCTCGATGTGGCCGGACTGCTCGCCGCCGAGCATGTTGCCTGCTCCGCGCAGCTCCAGGTCGAGGGCGGCAATCTTGAAGCCGGCGCCGAGGTCGGAAAATTCTTTGAGCGCGGCGAGGCGGCGGCGAGCGATCTCCGTGAGCTCGGTCTCTGGCGGGATGAGGAGGTATGAGTAAGCTCGCCGGTTGCTGCGGCCGACGCGGCCACGGAGCTGGTAGAGCTCGGAGAGACCGTGGCGGTCGGCGCGGTTGATGATGATGGTGTTCGCGAGCGGGATGTCGAGGCCGTTCTCGATGATGGAGGTTGCGACCAGGACATCGTACTCATGATTCATGAAGGCGAGCATGACGCGTTCGAGCTCGGCTTCGGGGAGCTGGCCGTGGCCGATGACGATGCGCGCCTGGGGGACGAGCTCGCGGATCTTGGCCGAGAGTTCGTAGATGGTTTCGACGCGGTTGTGCACGAAGTAAATCTGGCCGCCGCGTTCGAGTTCCATCTCGACGGCGGTGCGGATGAGCTTTTCGTCGAACTTGGCGACGATGGTCTGGATGGCCATGCGGTCTTTAGGCGGCGTCTCGATGACGGACATATCCCGTAACCCGATGAGTGACATATGCAGCGTGCGCGGGATGGGCGTGGCGGACATGGAGAGGACGTCGATGGCGGCGCGCATCTGCTTCAGGCGCTCTTTGTGACGGACGCCGAAGCGCTGCTCTTCGTCGACGACGAGGAGGCCGAGGTCCTGGAATTTGAGGTCTTTCGAGAGCAGGCGGTGGGTGCCGATGAGGATGTCGACTTTACCTTGTTCGACTTTTTCGAGGATGAGCTTCTGCTCTTTGGCGGTGCGGAAGCGGGAGATCATCTCGATGTTGACGGGGAAGTTGGCGAAGCGGCGCTTGAAGGACTCGAAGTGCTGAAAGCTGAGCACGGTGGTGGGCGTGAGGACGGCGACCTGCTTCGAGTCCTGCACGGCTTTAAAGGCAGCGCGCATGGCGACTTCGGTCTTGCCGTAGCCGACGTCGCCGCAGAGGAGGCGGTCCATGGGCTGAGTGGACTCCATGTCGCGCTTGATGTCGGCGATGGCGGTGAGCTGGTCGTCGGTCTCGTTGAAGTCGAAGGCGTCCTCGAACTCGTGCTGCATGTTGGTGTCGGGGGAGAAGGGATTTCCTTGAGCGGCCTGCCGCTGCGCGTAGAGCTTGAGCAGCTCGCCGGTCATGTCGGCCATGGCTTTCTTGACGCGGGCCTTGGTCTTCTGCCAGGACTGGGTGCCGAGCCGGTTGAGTTCAGGCGGAGGGCCGGTCTCGCTGGAGCGATACTTCTGGATGAGGTCAAGGCGGGTGAGCGGGACGTAGAGCTTGGCCTGGTCGGCGAACTCGAGGATCATCAGTTCGAGCGGCGGCCCGGCTACAGAATCATTATTTCTGTCTATTTTTTCATCAATGACGCGAAGACCGCAGTACTGCGCGATGCCGTGTTCGACGTGCACGACGTAATCGCCTACGGCAAGGGCGCGGAAGTCGGAGATGAAGGCAGCGGCTTTGGATTTGCCGCGACGGACGGGGCGGCCGGTGACATCGGCATCGTCGGAGAGGTCCTGTGCGCCGAAGAGAACGATCTGAGGGGCGCCGGTCCGGTCCAGGGCTTGACTCCGAAGATCAAGGATCTGCACTCCGGCGGCAATTGCGGTCTTGACGATGACCGGGGTGCGCAGATCACCGGCGAGATAGCTGGACTCGCTGTAGACGGTGGAGCTGCCGTGCTGCTCTGCGCGGGAGCCGAGGCGGTAGGGGAGCTGGTACTCCTGCAGGAGGTTGGCGAGGCGCTCCACTTCGCCTTGATTAGGCGCGGTGAGGAGGATGCGCGCCTCCTGCCTCACCAGGACCTGAATAGCGTCGAT
This sequence comes from Edaphobacter sp., assembly GCA_965277545.1. Classification (GTDB taxonomy): domain Bacteria; phylum Acidobacteriota; class Terriglobia; order Terriglobales; family Acidobacteriaceae; genus Edaphobacter. The sequence continues at coordinate 638,463 of OZ255826.1, read as the reverse complement.
GAGCGCGGGGATAGAGCCGTGGAAGCGCTGGGTGGGCCGAGTGCTGAATTGCACTTCGGAGAGATCGCTGCGGTCCGCATCGAGTACATCCACCGCGCCGAGCTGGTCGAGCTCGATGCCGGGCAGTCTGTGCAGACGGTCATCGAGCTCCCAAGGCGAGAGATAGATGTCTTCGGGGCGGACCAGGTTGCCGATGCCGGAGCGCTCGTGTCGCTGCTCGATTTTGTTCCACCAGCGCTCGCCCTGATTTTTGATCATGGCCGGCTCTTCGAGGAAGACTCGGGGAATGGGGCCGCCGGCACTGAGCAGGTCGAGGAGGCTGAGGTTGGCGCCGGCGACTGGCGCGAAAAACTCCCAGCCGGGGAAGATGGTCGCTTCGCCCGTGCGGCTGCTGATGTGGGTGAGGAGTTCGGCGGGTTCTTCTCCGCCTTCGAGTGCCGCTCCGGCTCGGCCCCCTCTCGTAAGACGGGCGTTGATGGCGAACAGGATCTTCTCCGTGACTGGAGTTTCGGTCAGGGGAAGGAGCAACGCTTCGTCCAGAGTGGAGCTGCTGCGCTGTGTTTCGGGATCGAAGCGGCGGATCGACTCGATCTCATCACCGAAAAAGTCAATGCGGACGGGACGGTCGGTCTCGGGAGAGTAGACGTCGAGGATGCCGCCGCGAAGGGTGACCTGCCCGGGCATTTCGACGACATCGACTTTGGTGTAGCCGACCGACAGGAGGTGTTCGACCACCATATCGGGGATGTATTCCTCGCCCTGCTTGAGCTGCAGAGCAAGCGCGCGGTAATAGTCGCGAGGAAACAGCTTCATGCACACTGCTTCGACCGGCGCGATCACCAGGCGAGCTTGTGCGTTGGCGATCTTCCACAGTGTGGCGGCTCGGGTCTCCTGAATCTCTGGGTGGGGGGAGAGATTTTCAAACGGCAGCACATCGTGCGCAGGCAGGCGCAGCACAGACTCGACGGGGAGGGCTCCGGTGAGATTGCAGGCGCTCAGAATTACGGCGTGCAGGGCTTCGGCGGCCTTATTGTCGGCGACCACGATAAGGCTCGGCGCTGCGGCGGCTCGGACGAACAGCGGGAGGTAGAGAGCGCGGGCGGTGAAGGTGAGGCCGGAGACACGCCTGCGCCCCGTGCCACCGCTCAGATGGCGGCGTACACGCTCGAAAGCTTCAGAATGCTCCAAGTCTGCGAGGAGCTCGCGGACGAAGGGAAGAACCATGCTGTCTCAATCGTAGCAGCGTTGGCGGCTGCTCCTCACACGTGGCAATGATCTTGCCGATCCGCTCGGAGTGGAGGAATGAGATGCCATGCGTGCGGCTTCGAGTCGAGTTGCGGTATTCAGGAGCTGCGAGTTTGGAGTAATATCTGTGCCCCGGCGAGAAAAGCTCGCAGGCTCGGGTCGAACGCCGAGTTGGAGATGCACGCGAGAGAGAGAAACCACGGAGGTTGACGATGATGACGCGAAGCAAACGGCTTTGTCTTGCGCTCTCGGCGGCTGCGCTGTCCCTGCTTTCGGGGTGCACCCGTCATAGCAAGAGTGAGCAGTATTACCTGATCGCAACCAACACGGCCGTGCCCTACTGGAAGATGGCTGCAGCGGGATTTGCGGCAGCGGGCGCGCAGTACGGCGTCTCCGTGGACACTCGCGGCCCGGCAGGCTTGAATGCGCAGGCGGAGGTGGAGGAGTTCAAGGCCATGGTGGCAAGAAAGCCGGCGGGGATCCTGGTCTCGGTTGCGAACTCGAAGATTCTGGCTCCCGAGATTGATGCGGCGATCGCAGCTGGAATTCCGATAATCACCGTGGATTCGGACTCGCCCGAGAGCAAGCGGCTGTACTTCATCGGAACCAACAATCGCGAGGCCGGCCGACTGGGCGGGCGGCGGGCAGCGGCCCAGTTGAATGACAAAGGCAACGTGGTGTTCTTTACGAATCCGGGGCAGCCGAATCTGGATGAGCGGCTGCAGGGCTACAAGGATATCTTTGCTACCTCTCCCGGAATCAAGATCGTCGAGGTGTTCGACATCAAGGCCGACCCGGGCACCGCGCTCGATAAGGCGGGTGAGTATCTGGCCCGCACCGGCGCCGCAAAGATCGACGGATTTATCTGCCTGGACTCCAGATCGGGTTCGAATGTAGCGGAGGCGTTCAAGCGGCGCAATGCTACCGATCGACTGTTGATCACGATGGATGCAGACTCGGACACCCTTGCGCTGGTGGGGGACGGAACAATCGATTCCACAATCTCGCAGAAGCCTTACACGATGGCTTTTTTGGGACTGAAGGCGCTGGACGAAGTCCATCACTATCCTTTGAAGCCGCTGGGAGCAGATTACGGACTGGACCCGTACGCCCCCGTACCGTCCTTCGTTGACACCGGAGTCGCTCTCATCGATAAGACGAACCTAGACGCTGTCCTTAGAAAGCAAGCGGAGGCAAACAAGTAGTCGATTCGCCCGCATGAAGATCGCGCACACTTTGCAAGAGTCTCAGGCCCTCGCTGCTTCTTCTTGTCCTGCTTCCTCTTTCGGCTTAGGAGCAATCGCTTCGGCTTCGGCGTCGCGGCCGTAGATGACCTGGCCATATTCAAGCAGCGTGACCATGCCGACCCCGCCGCAAATGTTGCCAGCTACGGCGAACAGGAGCCAGGTGAAATAGTTCGCCCACAGCGCCTTTCCGACAAGCACTGCGGTGATGATTTCGCCGCTGGCCGCGATGCAATGTGCGAAGTTGCCCAGGCCAACGACGAAGGTTAGCATCCAGATGATCATGACGGAGCCAGTGATGGAGTGCGAGCCCGAGACGAGCCAGGCTACCGTGGCGATAATCCAACCTCCCATGACACCGCTCCAGAAGATCGTGGCGGGCGGATTGTGGATGGCTTCGACGCCAAGTCCGGCCAGTGCTTGTACGACCTCCGGGTGCAGGGCATGGGTAAGAGAGACAATTGCGGCGAAGCCCAAAGCTCCAAGCACATTTGCGGGAAGCACCGTCGCCCAGAGGCGCAGGGTCTTCCAGAGGTGCTTCTTTTCTGCCAACACCAAAGCGACTGGATAGAGGGTGTTCTCCGTAAAGAGCTGTGAGCGTCCGAGGATAACAACTATGAACCCGAGCGGATAGAACATGCGCGCGATGAACAGGACGACCTTGGTGGGAGCGGCGTCAGCGGGGGTGAGCAGCGCAATGGCGATGGCATTGCCGAGCGCTGAAAGCCCCATGAAGATGCCGCCGGCAAGGCCTGAGATGGCAAGCGAGACGCTGGACCGGCCCAACTCCTGACGCGCGTTGTTGGCGACCTGTTCGTAAATGTCTTGTGCGCTGGGCCGCTCCAGATTTTTCTGCGACTCCTGGGCGGCCGCGGCTTGCGGCTTGCGGCGTAGACGAAAAGGCATGAGACTGAGATGCTGAAACGCGCATTGGGGAAGCGGTACGATATATCACCCGGGTGAGATGGTGTTGCTCGATGCCGTCCCACGGCGGCGCGCTGTCGCTGGAGTACATCGTCGTGGGCCTGTAGCGGTTTCCCTTTAGGTGTACACCATCGATGAGGGAGTTAAATGCGGGGATTCTTCGCTTCGCTCAGAATGACGACGTTCTGTGGTGTACACCCATAGGAGATCAGCTTTAGGGGTTGTAGAGAAGAAGTGCGACGCCCTCGCGGCCCTCTCTATAATTTGCCTATGCCGTCTTCGCTGACGCCCGATCAGGAACTGCAGGAGCTGCGCGATACGCTTCGCCATCACGAGCACCTGTACTATGTGCTGGATGCACCGGAGCTGACAGACGCGCAGTACGACAGCTTGATGAACAAGTTGAGGGGCATGGAGGGAGCGCACCCGGAGTGGATTACGCCGGACTCTCCCACGCAACGAGTCGGCGGCAAGCCGCGTGACGGATTCCTCAAGGTGCCTCACTCGCGTCCCATGCTTTCGCTTGATAACGCATACAACGAAGAGGAACTTCGGACTTGGGATCGGAGAGTGCGTGAAGGCTTGCCGAGTACCGAGAAAGTTCGCTACGTGTGTGAGTTGAAGCTGGATGGTCTGTCACTGGCGCTTCACTATGCACCAGGAGCGAGTGGATCGGCGCATTTGCAGCGGGGGTTGACGCGCGGCGACGGCTCCATTGGAGAAGACGTAACGAGCAACGTTCGCACGATCCGTTCGGTGCCGCTGAGTATTTCGAAGGCGAAGCTTGCGGCTGCCGGGTTGCCTCAGAGCTTCGAGGTTCGCGGCGAGGTGGTGATGCCGCAGACTGCATTCCTGAAGCTGAATGAGGAGCGCGAGGCTCAGGGACAGACGCCCGCGGCGAATCCCCGGAATGCGGCAGCGGGAACGATCCGCACCCTGGAACCGAATATTGTGGCGCAGCGACGGCTCGATTTTTCTGCGTACTTCCTGCTTGGCGATGGAGAATTCCTGCTTCCTCATCAATCCGAAGCTCTGACGGCTCTGCGTGTCTCCGGTTTTCGGGTGAATGAGTATGCAAAGGCAGTGAAGGATATTGATGAAGTGATCTCGCTTATTGCGGAGGCGGAGCCGCTGCGCGACACGCTCGGGTATGAGATCGATGGCGTTGTCATCAAGGTGGATGCGACCGCGCAGCAGCGCCGGCTTGGATTCACGGGCAAGGCGCCGCGCTGGGCGGTTGCGTACAAGTTTGCAGCGCGTGGCGGGGTCACACAGCTTGAAGATGTGTTGTTCCAGGTGGGACGGACGGGCAAGGTGACTCCGGTGGCGGCGCTGAGTCCGGTTTCGATCGGAGGAACCACGGTGACGCGCGCGACCTTGCATAACGCGGATGAGATCGGCCGCCTGGGCGTGCGCATCGGCGACTTCGTGCAGGTGGAACGCGGGGGCGACGTGATTCCGAAGATCGTCTCTGTCGTAGAGGATGAGGCGCACCCGCGAGGTGTTCAGGCGATTGTGTTTCCGGAGCTTTGTCCGGAGTGTGGAAGCGCGCTGGTGCGGGCCGAGGATGAGGTGGACTGGCGATGCGTGAATGCGAGCTGTCCGGCTCGGGTTCGTGAGGAGCTGCTGCACTTCGCCGCGCGCGGCGTGATGAACATTGAGGGATTGGGCGACGCAATGGTGACGCAGCTTCTTGCGGCCGGCTATGTGAAAGGTATTGCTGATCTCTACCATCTGACGAAAGCGCAGCTATTGAAGCTTGAGCGGGTGGGAGAGAAGTCCGCGCAGACGCTGCTCGATGAGATCGAACGATCGAAGGCGGCTCCGCTGGCTCGGGTGATCTTCGGGCTTGGGCTGCGATTCGTGGGAGAGCGCACGGCGCAGCTGCTGGCGGCTCATTTTGGCTCGATGGATGCATTGGTGGCAGCGAGCGGCGACGAGCTGGAGTGCGTCAACGAGGTTGGGCCGCGCGTGTCGCAGGCGATTGCGGAGTTTTTTGCCGAGGAACGCAATCGAGAGCTGATCGAACGACTGCGCGCCGCGGGATTGACATTTGAGGCGGAGAAGCGGGTGACCACCTCGACCCTGGAAGGGCTCACCTTCGTTTTGACGGGCACCCTGCCGACTCTTACGCGTGAGACGGCCAAGGAGAAGATTGAGTCAGCCGGCGGCCGGGTGTCGGGAAGCGTGAGTAAGAAGACCAGCTACGTGGTGGCCGGGGAGGAGGCTGGGTCGAAGCTGGAAAAGGCAGTGTCGCTGGGCGTGAAGGTAATCGACGAGGCGGGACTGGTGGCGTTGCTTGCGGATGAGCATGCGGCTGCCGGGTAAACCAGCGCGAGACGATTGCGGCTCCGGAACGAACAGCAGATCCTCTTCGAGGATGACAACAAGAAGAGCAACAACAAGAGCAACAACAAAAAATGCAACAGCGAAACCGGGAACTGCAGCCTTTGTTTCGTTCACCGCGGTACCGGCGATCGTGCGGTTCTGTGTCAAAGGCACTGCGGCGGCTATGCGCGAGCACGAAAGCCGCATAATTTCATGGCGGCGACGGGCTCGGGGTTTTTCATAAAGGTGTCCCAGACGAAGGCGGTGCGCAGGTTTTCTGCCATGAGCAGGCTGATGCCGATGTCGATGCCGAGCACCTCGGGGTCGTACCAGTGCAGGTCGGGATGGAAGGCATCGCAGAAGCCGTAGCGCCCCCAGGCATCGTCGCCGTAGTCCGTCCGGAGTGCGCGGAGGACGCGGACGCAGTCGATGGGAAGGAAGGGAAGCGAGCCGGCGGTGGCGCAGGGGACGACGGAGCCGTCGACGGGGCCCATGAGCGGGGGGCCGCCCCAGGCGGTGTAGCCGTGCTCCCAGTCCGAGGCGCTTACTCCCCAGTAGTCGTCGTTGTACCCGCGCTTCAGGCCCAGACAGAAGGACTTGTGGGCGCGGGTTGCGGTGATGGAGTTGACGAAGTAGTTGGCATAGGCGTCCCGCTTGTCGGCGAAGTCGAACCAGGCGTGGGAGTACTGGTGGACGAAGAGCGGATCGCGTCCGCTGATGTAGGAGTAGGGGCCGAAGGTGACGGGGGGGCGCGTCCAGGCGCTCCAGGTCTCGGGCGACACGGGATGGGTGCGCGACCCGATGGCGAGCAGGTAGAGCATCATCAGCTCGGAGTAGTGGTCCCAGCGGGTGGAGATGAACCCGGTTTCGGGCCTCCAGCCCATCGAGAAGGTCTTGCCGCCGTTGAGCATCCACGGCCACTCGACGCGGTTGTAGATCTGTGTGGCGAGACTGGTGATCTGCGGGTCCTTGAAGTAGGCGCGGCAGGTAAGAATGCCGCAGAGAAGGATGGCGGTGTCGATCGAGGAGATCTCGACATTGATCAGGGGTTTGCCGGTTTTGACGTCGTTGAAGTGGTAGAAGAAGCCGTGCTCGTTCGGCATCTCGTTCAGGTGAAACTTGAGCGTCGCGAGCACCTGGCTGCGAATGCGATCTGCGCTGAAGTAGTTTCTTCGGTCGGCGATGCAGAGCGCGGTGAGACCGAAGCCGGTGGCCGCGATGCTGGAGGCGAAGTGACTGTCCAGCGCGCCGGTCGAGGTTTTGTTGGTCGCGCGATCGAGCACCTGGCCGGTTGCCGGATCGGCTTGCTCGGTAAAAAAAAGGCAGGCGGCGTGCTCCATCTCTTCCAGAAAGGCGAGGTCTTCTCCGGTGAGAAGGCGCTGATAGGGTGCAGGCGCCGCAGGGGCGTTTTGCGCCAGCGTGGCGGCGGGCGCTACGAGGTTTGAGAGGAGGGCCCCACCCAGCAACTTGGTCGCGCTACGCCGCGTGATTTGGGAAGTCGTGGGGCGGACACTCATGTAGATATATCGTACGTTTCGCCAGGCATGAATGGATTCGGGTCAGAAGAACGACCGCAAGGTGTTAGCGCTGCGTTGCGGAGCCGGGGATCGTAAGGAGGACGAGCCCGTGGGGCGGGATGCTGATGGTTAGACTGCCGTGGCGGAGCGCGGTATGCTCGGGCAGCGAAGGTTTTCCCGCGGCGCGAAGCTGGGTGATCTGAGCCCGCGATGGAAGCGCGGGGCGTCCCATGGCGTCAAAGCGTTTGAGGACGTTGCCGTGGTTGGCGTCGAGGCGCACGATCTGGGCGACTGCGGTGTCCGGCGCTCCCGCGAAGCTAAGATGAAAGATCTTTGCCGGGCCCGCGTCTTCCGGGGGCGGCGTGTAGGTTGGGCCGGTGCCGTCGGGCGCAGCGTAGTTCCAGAGAGCCACGACGAGAGAACCGTCGCTGCGCCGGGTGGCGAGCGCGGAGTCGGAGTCGAGCTTAATGCGGCGGTCGCCGAGCTGGTGGAGCATGGCGAAGGCGTTGAAGGCCGGCTTCGGGATACCGTCTTCGGCGATCAGACCGAAGCCGCCGTAGAACGGGGTTCGAATGACGCCCTGCTCCTCGAAGACGTCGGAGAAGGTCCAGTAGCTCATGGCTTCGGTGAGGCCGTCGCACTGGCTGATGGTTCCGGCCATCCACGGTCCCATGTAGACGGTGTCGGTGACGTTGGGTTCGTTGGCGTAGCTGGCGTTGTATTCGCTGAAGATCAGCGGCGCCCTGGGAAAGGCCGAGGCGGCGATCTCCTCATGCACCTTGGCGACGGAGCGGCAGACCATGCGGTCGCGCGGAATCTGTTCCTCGGTATGGAAGACGTCCTGGGCGCGGTCGTTGGCGTAGACGTGGCTGGTGACGAAGTCGATGGGGATGTTTTTCTGTTTGCAGTGCTGTAGAAAAGCCGCGACCCAGGCGGCCTGGGCGGTGGAGGGACCGCCGACGCGGATGCGTGGGCTTACCTGCTTGAGCGCGAGGACGGTGTGGTCGTAGAGCTCGAAGTAGGTGGGCTGCTTGGGGCTGCCGCCCCAGAAGTCAAGGTTCGGCTCGTTCCAGACCTCGAAGTTCCAGTGCGCGATCTCGTCGATGCCGTAGCGGGCGATGAGATGCTTTGCGAAGGCGGCGATCATCGCGTCCCAGAGGGTGTAGTCCTTGGGCGGGGAGACGTTCTGCTTGTACCAGAAGGCGTGCAGGGCGTTGGGGTCGGAGGCCATCTTCCTCGGCATGAAGCTCAGCTCGACGAAGGGGCGGACGTGGTTGGCGAGCAGGCCGTCGTAGATCTGGTCGACGTAGGAGAAGTTGTAGGGGGACTGCTCGGCGAGAGTCTGCGCGGCCTGGCCGGGATTTTGCGTCTTGGCGTTGGGGTCGTATAGGCCGACGTCGTCCATGAAGATGCCGTGGAAGCGGACGGCGTCGAAGCCGGTAGCAGCCTTTACGGTGCGGAGGTCGTTGCGGTAGTCCTCGCGCAGGGAGAGGATGGCGCGGCCGGAGCCGAAGGTGGTCTCCCAGAAGTGCGGGAAGGGGGTGGTGGGGGCGTTGGCGTCGATGCGGAGGTCGGCTTCCGAGGGCTGCGGGCCGGCTTGGGCGAGGAGTGGTGGGGCGAAGGCGGCAAGCAGGAGGAGCATACCCGCGGTCGAGGGGCGAAGTCTCATAGGCTATTGTTCCTCAGACGCGGGTTGGGCGCAAAAGGGCGCAATCTGTGTGTGATCCGCTTGCTGCGAGGTGTTCTCCTGTTAGGCGTCGGCATTCCTGGGAGAATATGGTCGGTGTTTCATGGGTCGGTACCCCCCTCGGGGGGGATGTCAAAATAAGTGATTTATTTGCAATAGCTTATGCGATTTACGATTGCCAAAGTATAGATAATAAAGGGTTTACCATTCAAAATATAGATTCTAAAGGAGAAAGCTCCGGGTTGGCCGGAGCTTTCGCTTCAGATCTCAGGTTCTATTAATAGAGTAGCAGACAGAGCATAACTATTGGCCATGGTGGAAGTGTTTTCATATGTAAGAGTTAGGGGGTTTTGGCACTTGACAAGAATTTTTGCTGCTTTTTGGATCTCTTGTGTGTCGAGGGACGGGTGAGCCCTTGCTAAGATCGTACTCGAGTAAGTAAACAGCAGATCCTTTTGCGAGGGCGACAACAAGGCAGCAGCAGCAACCGCAAGTGCAAAAGCAGCGGCAATATTTCAGTCGCTTCGCCTTCGGCTCCGCTCCGGCTTTCGGCAGAGTGGAGGCCGCTTGCGCGGCGGTTGGGTGACGCGGGGCTGAAGCCCCGCTCTATCACAGAAGCAAAGGCAAGGGCAAAAGCAGCGGCAGATCCTCTTCGAGGATGACAACCAGAAAGGCAAGGGCAAAAGCAGTTGCAAAGTCTTTGCGCTTGGACTAGAAGTCGAGGCGGACGAAGAAGTCGATGACGCGTCCGGCGTCGGCTTGGGGGGAGAGGCCGAAGAGGGAGTTTTCGATCAGAGCGTTATTGGTGCCGTTGAGGATGGGGGCTAGGTTGGTTTTGTTAAAGGCGTTGTAGAAGTTAGCCTGGAAGCGGGCGGAGGCTTCGTGGCCGAGGACGCTGAAGCTCTGCGACTTGGCGGCGGTGAGGTCGGTGTCGAGGTAGCAGGGGCCGGTGAAGGAGTTGCGGCCGATGCCTGGAGGTCCGGGGGTGCCGATTTGGAAGAAGCTCTTGCCGCCGCCGGGGAAGTTGGCGCCGTTGATGAAGGCGTTGTTCGCGCAGGAGCGGCCTGCGCCGCCGAAGTAGGCGGTGGGGCGGGTGGGGGCGAGGGTGGCTGCGCTTTGCACGAGGGCGACGGTCGGCACGCCGGTGACGGGAGTCCAGGGGAAGCCGGTGTGATATTGGAAGATGCCGTTGACCTGCCAGCCGCTGACGAGAGAGCCTACGAGGCCGTGGCCCTGGTGATACTTGGGCAGGTCCCAGTTGCCGGAGACGGTGACGCGGTGGCGGTTGTCGAAGTCGGATGGGCCGTACTCGGTCTCGGGGTGGGCGGGATCGGTCTGGTTGGAGAGCGAGCCGGGGCCTTCGTTGGATAGCTGGTCAAGGCTCTTGGAGTAGGTGTAGCTGGCCGCGAGGCTGTAGCCGTGGGTCATGCGCTTGGTGAGCAGAAGATTGAGGCCGTTGTAGCTCGAGTTGACGTCGGTGGTGGGGACGTAGGCGGCGTTGAAGGGGGAGATGATCGCGGTCGAGGGGCAGGTGCCGTCGGGCGCGGGGGCGGAGCAGGTGGGATAGAGGAAGTTTTGGTCGACGAGGCGGACGAAGTGGCGGCCGACGGAGCCCTGGTAGCCGATGGTGGCGACGGTCTGGTAGGGAAGCTCGTACTGGAGCTGCGAGGAGAAGCTGTAGAGGACTGGCTGGGAGGTGTGCTGGCTGGCGCCGTAGACCTCGATCTCCTGTTGGCCGGAGGGCAGGCCGGTGATGGGATTGGTGCCGACGGCGAGCGACGCGTTGGCGGGGTAGCTGAAGGCGGAGCGGGAGGAGCCGCGGGCGAAGAGGATGCCGGCCTTGGCGGCGTCGGCGGCGGTGGCGCCGAAGAGACCGAACTGCGCGTAGCCGGGACCGTTTTCGAAGCCGGGCAGGTAGAGGCCGTCGTCGAGGCGGTCGTAGGAGACGCCGAAGCCGCCGCTGAGAACGATCTTGTTGTTGGCCCTGGGAGGCGAATAGGCAAAGCCGACCTTGGGCCCGAAGTTGTTGAAGTTGGAGTTGGTGAGATGGTTGACCGGGGCGAGGCGGGCCGCGGTGAGGAAGGTGGCGGGCGTAGGGCCGAAGACGGGCTCGTTGATGCCGAAGCCTTTGTTGTAGAGGGGCTCGAAGTACTCCCAGCGCAGGCCGGTGTTGATGGTGAGGTTCTGAGTGGCCTTCCAGTCGTGCTGAATGAAGGCGGCGATATTGTGATTGCGGAAGTAGCGCTGGCCGTTGGCGGCGAAGCCGGTGCTGGGATTGGCGGCGACGGACTCGAACAGCGGCGCGTCGTTGGCGTAGTTCCAGATGTTCTGGAAGACGTAGTCGGGGCGGGAGGCTCCGCTGAGGTTGTCGTTGTCCTGCTCCCAGCGGTAGAGGAAGCCGTAGTGGAGAGTGTGGGAGCCGATGGTCTGGATGAGGGTATCGCGGGCTTCGTAGGTGGTCTGGGCGAGGATGGCGGGCGTGGCGGAGCCCTGGATGGGACCGGCATAGAGGCGGCCGAAGGTGTAGCCCTGGATTTCCAGGCGCGGGATGCCGAAATCGACCGAGTTGCCGGCGTCGGTGATCTGGTTGTCGGAGAAGCGGGTGAAGTTGCCGCGGGCCTCGTTGATGAGGTTGGCGTTGAAGGTGTGAATGTAGATGAAGGTGGAGGAGGCGGTGAGAGGCTTGAAGGGGAGGTTGGAGAGGGGCTGGGCTCCGGTGCTGGCGTCGGGGCTGGTCTGGTCGAGCTTGGTGTAGAAGCCGGTGAGGGCGAGCTGGTCGTGCGGGGTGGCGCTGAAGTCGAGGCGGGCGGTCCACTGATTGCCACGATAGGTGGAGGGGGTGCGGACCTGGGCGAACTCCACATCGGGGACGCCGTCGAGGCCGTTGCCGGTGAGCTGGTTGGGGGCGTTGGGATTGGTTTTATCGTAGGCGGGCAGGTAGGTGCCGATGCCGCCGGAGAAGGAGCCAAGATCGACGCCGCCGGGAAGCTGGGCGCAGGTGCCGGGTTGGCTTTGCAGATTCTGGCAGAGGGTGGGCAGGACGGAGATGACCGACGGCGCTCCGCCCGGACCGTTCACGATGCCGTTGACGATGCCGCTGCCACGCGCGGCGGCGAGGGAGCTGAGGAACTGCGGGGTGGGGACGTACTGCTCGGAGAAGCCGGCGTTGAGGTTGCTGGCGCCTTCCCAGGAGGCGAAGAAGAAGAGCCTGTCCTTGAGAATGGGGAAGCCGAGGCTGGCGGCGTACTCGCGCTGCTTGTTCTCGACGCGGATGGGGAGGGCGCCGTTCGGTCCGCCGTAGGACTGGAAGGCGTTGAGGCCGGGTTCGTCATATTGGAAGAAGAGGCTGCCGTGGATGTCGTTGGTGCCGGACCGGGTGACCGTCTGGATCTGGAGGCCGACATTGCGGCCGTTCGCGGCGTCGAAGGAGGTGGAGGAGGTCGAGATGGAGGCGACGGATTCGGGGTTGGGGGTGATGATGGCTGCGCCGCCGTGGGAGAGGCTGTCGACGCTGACGCCGTCGATGAGGAAGGTGTTGGAGGTAAGGCGCTGGCCGGCTCCGGCGGCGCTGATCTGATTTTCAGTCTGGAAGATGCCGGAGTTGGACTGGCCGGTTCCTTGCGCGTTGGGCAGGGCGACGCTCGACCCGGAGCCGGAGCGGGCCGCGTCGGAGATGACGCCGGGGGTGAGGCGGAGGAGCTCGTAGGGATCACGACCGAAGGCGGGCAGGCGGGTGACGTCTGCCGAGGAGAGGCTGCTGCCGATGCTGGCGTCGGAGGTGTTGAGGACGGGGAGGTCGCTGGCGGAGACGGTGACGGTCTGGGTGGATTGCCCGATTTCGAGCTTGAGGTCGATGTTGCGCGGGATCTCGGCGACGAGGTTGATGCCGTCGAGGGAGGAGGACTGGAAGCCCTTGGCGATGGCGGAGAGGGAGTAGGTTCCAGGGGGCAGCTCGCTGAAGCGGTAGGTTCCTTCCGCGCCGCTGATGGAGGTGCGGATGGCCTGGGTGGCGGTGTTTTTGAGGGTGACGGTGGCGCCGGGGACGATGGCTCCGGTGGAGTCGGTGACGGTGCCGGAGAGGCTGGCGTTGAACTGGGCGAAGGCGGGGGAGCAGAGCAGAAGCGGTAGCGCGAGGGCTGCGAGGAAGAGGAGATGATGTCTCAGACTGCGGGTTCCCATGGAGGCCTCCAAGTGGGTGGTGCGGGGAGTTGGAGATTTCGTTGGCGACGGAGAGTCCGCCTTCATGCGTTCACGTGCTCGGAAAGAGTACGCCAAGTTGAGGAAGACTGGCGAGTGGTTTTATGCGAGTCGCCAAGACAAAGCAGTGGCGGCGCAGATGCGCGCTCAGGCGAGGACAGGTTTGGGTAGAAGCTTGTCGGCGTAAGCTGCTCGGAACCAGGTCCGGGTTGTCCAGCCGTGTTCGGCAGGCGATTGCTCACATGCGGTGGGGGCCGGATTGGAGATGTCGTTACGGGTGAAGGGTGGTTTCGTGCAGGTCTCGTTCCGAGGTGATGTACCACTGGCCGGCGGTTCGCTCGAAGCGGAGTTGGGTGGGAACCAGCCGCTCAGAGACGGGGGAATCATTCGTCTTCTCAATGATGTGTTGGATGAGGGAGACTGTGGCGGTGGATGGTGTGTCCTGGTTGATTGCGATGTTGTCCAGCCTTACTGTCCATAGTCCTTGCCTGAGTTGAATGGAGGCTTGCTTATCCCGCAGGATGAAGGCTCGGTCCGCTTCCTGGTCCTGTAGATAGGGGCTCACGCGAGCGGCGTAGAACGAGGCTTGTGCGGCGGCGTTGCGCGAGCGGATTGCCGCTCCCCAGTTCTGCACTCTTGTGCTGAGGGCGGGGTCGGCAGGGATGCTGGGTGGCGGGACTGCTGTGGGCGCAGTCCGTTTCGGCAGGGTGGTGGAAGCGGGTGGCGGGTAGCTGGCGCTCGAGGGGTGGACATTCTTGCTTCCGGGCGTTATCGAGGAAGGTGCGGCCTCGGTGAGGGCTTGGGACGAGTGTGGCGTAGCCGATCGTTCAGCGATGTAGGTACGGTACGTGCGGTGCAAGAGCGGCGTAAGCATTAACAGGACGACGCCAAGACAACAGACGAGAACACCGGCCGCGAGTATTCCTGTGTGCTGCGGCTTCGCGCGTCCGGTGGTGCTGGCACTACGCAACAGGGGAGGAGCTATCTGTGGGTTGGTGGGGCCGATGACGGCTTCGGGGTTCTGCTCTGTGATGGCGCCGGGGCGGCCCGCTTGGATTGCGGGAAGGATATCGGCCGGGACAGTGGGGCTTGCTGAATCGGCGGGTGATGGAGCGTGTACCGGGGGAGTGCTCTGCGGCAGCGGCTTGGAGGCCGTTTCGAGCGCTGTTTCGCCTGCTGCAGGCGCTTGGCCGGAGTGGCTGAGTTGGGCCCTCACGCAGTTGAACACTGTCTCGAACTTCGATCGGACGATGCTGTCCTGGGGTTGGTCTCCGAGCAGGGCCGAGGCTTGAAAGGTCGCATCGCCCTGGATGATGGTTGCGGAGTTCTCGAAGGAGACTTGCAGGATAGCCTTGTCGTTCGGGTTCTTGATGCGATGCGAGGGACCGATGCCGGACGCTATGAGCTGATGGCCGGAGCGCACTACTTCGATCGATATCTCGCGCAGGCAGCGGTCGAGGGCGTTCAAGACGGCGTCCGGTTTGTAGGTCTCGACGGCTTCTCTGATCTGGAGGTTCATTGCGATTCTTTGTGAACTCGTGATTGTATGGCGTCTCTGCCGGATGTGGCTAAAGCAATCTGGGTGAAGCTTTGGACGAATGTGGCGCGGGCGCGCTTACCGGATGGGATGCGGGGCAAGGCATCTTTCTGATTGCAGGTTGCTTCTAAGTGTGCGGAGGGCTGCGCATGCCTCGTCCCTATTGGTCAGGTCACATCCAAATTTCGCTGGTGTCGTTTGGCGTCAAGCTGTTTCCGGCGACCGAGGCGAAGAGTGAGATTCGATTCCATCAGCTCAGCCGCAAGACAGGTGAGCGCGTCAAGCACCAGAAGGTCTCCGGCGAGGAAGGCCCGGTGCAGACGTCGGACATCGTGAAGGGCTATGAGTACCGCAAGGGCGAGTACGTCACGATCGAGCCGGAGGAGATCGCGAATCTGCGGATTCCTTCGCGGCACACGCTCGAGGTGACGCAGTTCGTCGACGTGCATGAGCTCGATCCGGAGTTTTTTGAGAAGCCGTACTTTGTGGTTCCGGAGAGCGATGCCAATGCGGAGGCCTTTGCGGTGATTCGCGCGGCACTGAAGGAGACGAAGAAGGTCGCGCTGGGAAAGATCGCGTTTGGCGGGCGCGAGCATCTGGTGGCGATCGCGGCTCCGGGAGACGACAAGCTTGCGGGGATGATGGCGTATGTGATGCGCTACGCGGAAGAACTTCGCAATCCGGCGGACTACTTCAACGAGATCAAGAAGGTTGCGGTGGATGAGGACCAGCTCTCGTTGGCCAAGGAGTTGATCAAGCGCAAGGCGGCGAAGTTTGCGCCGGAGAAGTTCAAGGACGAGTACGAAGCGGCGCTGCGCGAGATGGTGGAGGCCAAGGTGCAGCATGCGCCGATCCCGCAGGATGAGCCGGCGCCGAAGTCGGCCAAGGTGGTGAACCTGATGGATGCGCTGCGCAAGAGTGTTCGCGGGGACGATGCTCCGCCGGCGAAGCGACCGGCAAGCGTCAAGGCTGCTCCCGCAGCGGCGAAGAAGGGCATCGCGCTGGTGAAGGACGCGGACACAAAGACGGCGAAGGCAAGCCGCTCTCGCAAGTCGGCGTGATGTGATGGCGACGAAGGCTGCAGTCAAGAAGACTAGATCGAAGTCGCCGGATGCGGCTTCCGATGCGGTGGACGAGCAGCTTGCCCGTTATCGCTCGATGCGCGACTTCGAGATTACGGAAGAACCAAGCGGACAAAAGCAGCGGGCGAAATCAGCCGGGGCGAAGTCTGGCGAGGCGAAGGCTTCGAGCGGGGGCGGCCTGCCGTTTGTCATTCAGAAGCATGCGGCCTCGCATCTTCACTATGACTTTCGCCTGGGGTGGAACGGGGTCTTGAAGAGCTGGGCGGTTGCCAAGGGGCCGAGCTACTTCACCGGCGACCGGCGGCTGGCGGTGCAGGTGGAAGATCATCCGATCGAGTATGGCGGCTTCGAGGGCATTATTCCGAAGGGGCAATACGGCGGCGGCACGGTGATGGTGTGGGACCAGGGCACCTGGGAGCCGCAGGCAGGGCACACCGATGTCGAGGAAGGTCTGCGCAAGGGCTCGCTCAAGTTCGTCATGCACGGAACGAAGATGAAGGGGAGGTGGACGCTGGTTCGCATGGGCGGCAAAGCGGCGAACGAGCGGAAGCCCAACTGGCTGCTGATTAAGGAACATGACGAGTTTGAACGCGGCAAAGAGGCGCCGTGTATTACGGAGGAGCCGAATAGTGTGGTAACGGGGCGCAGTCTCGAGGAGATTGCCCACAGCGAAGACCATGTGTGGAACTCGAAGGAGACAGCGCGCGGCAACGCCTGGTATCGCCAGGACGCGCAGCCGGATGTGAAAACGAGCGCGCCCGTGCAGACGAAACCGACTGCCAAAAAGCAAGCTGCGCGCAAGTACGACGCAAAGTTCGAGTCACTTTTGAAGGGCACGCCTGCGGAGGCGCTGCCTGACTTTATTGCTCCTGAGCTGGCGATGCAATCCACGACTCCGCCGGCTGAAGGCGGATGGCTGCACGAGCTCAAACTCGACGGGTATCGGATCCAGGGGCGCAAGGATGGGAGGCACGTTCAACTGCTGACCCGCAGCGGACTCGACTGGACGCACCGGATGAAGACGGTCGCGGAGGAGCTGGAAGCGCTGCCGGTGGAGCGCGCTTTGTTCGATGGGGAACTTGTGGTGCTGGCCGAGAACGGCACGACCAGCTTTGCCGATCTGCAGGCGGCGTTTCAGGACGGAGCGAAGCGGCCGCTGACGTACTTCCTCTTCGACCTGCTGCATCTGAACGGGCACAATCTTCGGAACCTTGCCCTGACGGAGCGCAAAAAGCTGCTGGGTTCGGTGCTTAACGGCAGCGGGGAGTTCCTCCGCCTCAGCGAGCATCTGGAGACGAGCGGGGAGACGATGTTCCAGAAGGCCTGCGAGCTGCACGCCGAGGGGATTGTTTCCAAACGAAGCGACAGCAAATATACGAGCGGGCGGAGCGCGGACTGGGTCAAGCTGAAGTGTGTTCATGAGCAGGAGTTTGTCGTCGGAGGATTCACGCTGCCGGCAAACGGTACACACGGCGTGGGCGCGCTGCTGCTCGGCTACTACGATGGCAAGCGGCTGGTCTATGCGGGACGAACGGGCACCGGCTTTACGCAGAAGACGCATCGCACGCTGCGGGACCAGTTGGATACATTGCGTCAGACCAAGAATCCCTTCGATCGGCCTCCCGCGGAGGCGACGCGCGGGGCAATCTGGGTGAAGCCTCAGCTGGTCGCGCAGGTTGGCTTTGCCACATGGACCGCGGAGAATCTTTTGCGCCAGGCGTCGTTCAAAGGACTTCGCGAAGACAAGGCGGCAGGCGAGGTGCGACGGGAAGATCCAGGTGAAGCGCCGAAGCGGCGCGGGTCGACCGGCAAGCCGGCTGCGGTAGAGGCAAAGGCGGCCGCGGCTTCGGTCCCGGCGCCACACGCGAAGGCGGGGTTCCAGGCGCCGCCCATACGACTGACGCACCCGGGCAAGATTCTGGACAACCCGTCGAAGCTGACCAAGCAGCAGCTTGCCGATTATTACTGGGCGGTCGCCGGCCATATGCTGCCGCACGTGGCCGGCCGGCCGCTGTCGCTGGTGCGCTGTCCTGAGGGCAGCGAGCAGCCCTGCTTTTATCAGAAGCACGTAAACCATATGCTGCCGCCTGGGATCGGTTCAGTGGATGTGCCGGACAAGAAGGGCAAGATCGAGCCCTACATTACGCTGTCGACTGCCGAGGCGCTGGCGGGCCTGGCGCAGATGGGTGTGCTGGAGGTTCATCCGTGGGGCTCGCGCAACGACGACCTGGAGCATCCCGATCGCATCATCATCGATCTCGACCCGGATGCGGCGATTGGCTGGAGCCGGCTGGCCGAGAGTGCAGGCGAGGTGCGCAAGAAGCTCAAGAAGATTGGGCTCGAGAGTTTCTTGAAGAGCACGGGCGGCAAGGGTCTGCATATTGTCGTGCCGATCGCTGCGGAGTATGACTGGACGGTGATCAAGCAGTTCGCGCATGCGTTTGTGCTGCAGATGGAGAAGGAGCAGCCCAGCGCCTATCTCACGAAGATGAGCAAGGCTGCGCGAAAGGACCGCATCTTTCTTGACTACTTGCGAAATGAACGAGGGGCTACGGCGGTCTCGGCGTTCTCGCCTCGGGCGCGGGCGGGCGTTCCGGTTTCGCTTCCGCTGCCGTGGAGCGATCTCAAACTGCCGGAACGTCCCGTCTTTCACGTGGCCGACTTAGATCAGTGGAAGTCACGTCTTGCGCGTGATCCGTGGAAACAGATTTCGACCCTGGAGCAGCGGATTACCTCGAAGACTCTCGATCTTCTGGATGTCTCGACAAGGGGCTCTGATTAAGCCGGAAGGCGATGCATTGCTGTCGATGTCCGGCCTAAGAACCTGTTCACAAGCCGGCAGCGGTAGAAAGTTTCTGGCGGAGAGAGAGCAAGAGCAAAGACGAAATGCGGGGATTTCTCCACTCCGCCGCGCGATGATGCCACGCGGCTCCGGTCGAAATGACGGTGTAACGGGTGCTAAAGCGGACAGGTAGAAAGCTATTGAAGGTATGGGTTGTGTGCGGCGTATCGAGATCCTTCGCTCCACTCAGGATGACAGCAAAACATTGGGACAGCAATGTATCAGACATTCCCTTGAGGTTTCTTAAAGGCTGCTCCCCGAGCAATGGTGCTTAGCATCAGGAGCTTCGTGTAGGCAAAGTTCGATTGCCGGGCGGGGCTTATGCCGGGGCGCGCGAGGTGGATTCGCGCACGATCAATTCGGGATCAACATTAACTGTTTCGGGCTGCTTCTCTCCGTTGAGTTTTTTCAGCAGGCAACTCGCGGCGAGGGCTCCCATCTGTTCCAGAGGCTGGCGGATGGTCGTGAGGCTGGGCAGGATGTAGCGAGCGGCCTGGATGTCGTCGAAGCCGAAGACGGAGATGTCCTCGGGCACTCTGAGGCCGGCATCGTGGAGCGCTCGCATGCTGCCGATGGCGGAGACGTCGTTGAAGCAGAGGACCGCGGTAAAGTCCCGGCGCCGGCTGAGGAGTTGTTCGATTCCAGGGTATCCGAGCTCCGGGGTGTTGAGGACTCGATCGAGTCGCACGGTGAGTTCCTTCTGCACGACGAGCGAGAGGGAACGCGCTACCTGCAAGGTGGAATTCCAGCGTGTCATGGAATCGGAGCTGGAGGGATGACCGAGCATGTAGACGATATGGCGGTGGCCAAGCTGATAGAGATGGCCGAGGGCAAGCTCCGCCGCGCGATGATGATCGAGCACGACGTTGGTGACTCCGGGCACGGTCACATGGCCGGCGACGGTGACCGTGGCCATGGGCAGAACCGCGTCAAGATGGGTGTCAATGGCCAAGATGCCATCGACGCCGCGGGCTTGCAGGAGGCGAGGATATTCGGCAACCAGGTCTTTCCGGTGACGGTGATGGGCGGTGAAAAAGAAGTAGCCCTCGCTCATGAGCATCTCGGCCGCGCCGCTCAAGACCTGGGAGTGATAGCCTTCGCCGAGCTCGGGCAGGAGGATGCCGATGGTGTGGGTCTTCAGGCCCTGCAGGGAGCGAGCGATCATGCTGGGCTGGTAGCCGAATTTGACGGCCGCTGCGCGAACGCGCTCTCGTGTGGCCTGGGGAATGGAGCGGCCGGGCGAGTCGTTCAACACGAAGGAGACGGTGGCGGGGCTCAGGTTCAGATGCTCGGCCAGCATCTTCAGGCTGACGCGGCGCCCGGACTCCGGAAGAGAGGACGTCAACTTAGGCATAGAGGAAAGAAATTCCACAACAGTCTAGCCGAGACGCGCCTTCTCTTGCACGATGGAAGTGGAAACGGCCGTTGGCGCGGGTTTCCGCGGCGGGCTGGGCGTGAGCACGGTGCATGTGTTCAGGGAGTGTTGTGAAGCCGTCAAGTTGAAACGCAAACTTGAGTCGAACTGCCCTTCTGCGGCATCCGAATCATTACGGCGTATAGAAGCAAAAGACCTGAGTCAGCAGCGTTGATGCGGCCAATTCGCCGGTCTGCTCGTCCAACATCTACCGTCGAATTGTTCAAGACCTTTGTGCCTCTCGCCGGAGTCATCTTGCTATGTGGATTGTGAAGCTGGCGCTTCGGCGCCCTTACACCTTCGTCGTCTTGTCGCTGCTCCTCTTCCTTCTGGGAGTTGGATCAGCTATCGAAGCGCCTAAGGACATCTTCCCGTATATCGACATTCCGGTGGTGACGATCGTCTGGACTTACAGCGGGCTTCCGCCCGACGAGATGGCCGGTCGCATCGTGACGGTTTGCGAGCGCGCCCTGACGACGACGGTAAACGACATTGAGCATACCGAGTCCGAGTCGTACCAGGGCGTCGCGGTGATCAAGGTGTTCTTCCAGCCGACGGTGAAGGTGGACCTGGCGATCTCGCAGGTGACCTCGATCGTACAGACGATCCTGCGGGTGCTTCCGCCGGGCACGTTTCCGCCGGCGATCGTGAAGTACGATGCCTCGAGTGTGCCGATCCTGCAGCTTGGCCTGTCGGGCGAGGGGCTGAATGAAGAAGAGCTGTACGATCTCGGGCTCAGCTTCATCCGTCCCCGGCTGGCGACGGTGAAGGGAGCTTCCGTGCCTTTGCCGGACGGGGGCAAAGTTCGCCAGATCATGGTGGATACAGATCCGGATGCGATGTATGCAAGGCATGTTTCGGCGGCGGACATCTCGCTTGCGCTGAGCCAGCAGAACCTGATTATTCCCGCGGGCACGGCACGCATGGGCGACCGCGAGTACATCGTGAAGACCAACAGCAGTCCGCTTGAGGTTTCGGCATTCAACGATCTTCCGGTGCGAGCCTCGAACGGATCGATCGTGTTCATGAAAGATGTCGCGCAGGTTCGCAACGGCTATGCGGTGCAGACCAACATTGTGCGGCAGGACGGAAAGCGATCCGCGCTGCTGACGGTTTTGAAAAACGGTAACACCTCTACCCTGAACATTGTGAAGGGCGTGAAGGATGCGATTCCCCATGTCAAGGCAGGATTGCCGCCGTCGTTGCAGATCCTGCCGCTGTTCGACCAGTCCATCTTTGTGCGGGATTCGATCTCGGAGGTGGCCCGCGAAGCTGCGATCGCGGCGGCGCTTACCGGGTTGATGATCCTGCTTTTTCTGGGCAGCTGGCGCTCGACCCTGATCGTCTGCACCTCGATTCCTTTGTCGATCGCCACCTCGCTGGCGATTTTGACCGCTCTGGGCGAGACGATTAACGTGATGACGCTGGGTGGGCTTGCGCTGGCTGTCGGTATCCTGGTCGACGACGCGACGGTCGAGATCGAGAACACGCACCGGAACATGCATGGCCAGAAGTCGCTGGTGCATGCGATTCTCGACAGCGCGCAGCAGGTGGCTGCACCTGCTTTCGTGTCCACGCTTTCGATTTGCATCGTCTTCATCCCTGTGGTTCTGTTGACGGGAGCGGCCAAATTCCTGTTTACGCCGCTGGCGATGGCGGTGGCCTTTGCGATGCTGGCGTCGTATTTCCTCTCGCGTACGCTGGTGCCGACGATGATGCATTTTCTGCTGCCGGCCGAGCTCAAGCTATACCAGGACCCGGCGTACGCGCATGCCTACGAGAGGCGCAACTTCATCTGGCGCGTCCACTCGAAGTTCGATCGCGAGTTTGAAAAGATGCGCGAACACTACAGGAACATCCTGGAGTGGTGCTTGCTTCACCGCGCGATGACGCTTGGTATCTTCGGGTTATTTGTGCTTTGCTCGCTTCCCTTGATCCTGGTGATCGGCCAGGATTTTTTCCCGTACGTGGACTCGGGACAGATGCGGCTTCATGTGAGTCCTCCGGAAGGGATGCGGATTGAGGACTCCGAGCTTTACTTCGCGGCGGTCGAGGCGGAGATCCGGCGGCTGATCCCAGCAGCACGCATCAACACGATTATCGACAACATCGGGCTTCCCGCGGGCGGCATCAACCTGGCATTTGGCAATAATTCGACCATCTCCAACACCGACGGCGAGATTCTGATTGCCCTGAACCCGGGACCGCGCGATACGCAGCGCTATATGAGAGATCTTCGCGCGGACCTCAAGGGAAGATTTCCTGATGGCACGTTTTTCTTTACGCCTGCCAATATCACGAATCAGATCCTTGATTTCGGTTTGCCTGCTCCGATCGATCTGCAAGTGACCGGACCGTCGCCAGGCAACTACGCGATCGCTGAGGAGATACAGAAGAAGATTGCCGCGGTGCCGGGCGTGGTCGATGCGCACATTCACCAGCAGGTGAGCTATCCCACGATGAAGATCGAGGTCGACCGCAGCAAGGCGCGGCAGATTGGGCTGACGCAGCAGGATGTGGCCCAAAGCACGCTCATCTCGCTCAGCGGCACGTTACAGTCTGCGCCGAACGAGTGGCTGGATCCGAAGAACGGGGTCAATTACCAGGTGGTGGTGCAGACTCCGATTTATCGTGTGGATACGATTCCGGCGCTGGCGCGGACGCCCGTGACGTCGGCGGCCGGAAACGCTTCGCAGCTGCTCGGCAACCTTGCCACCTTCCAACGGCAGGCGACGCCGATCGTGCTCGACCACTACAACATCCAGCCGGTATACGACATCTACGCCGATGTGGACCTGCGAGACCTGGGCGGCGCGGCGCGGGACATCCAGAAGATCATGGGGAGCTATCAGAAGCAGCTTCCGGTGGGAACGACGCTTGCGCTGCGCGGGGAGGTGACGACGATGCAGCAGTCGTTCGAGCGGCTTGGGCTCGGCATCGTCTTCGCTCTCGGCCTGGTTTACCTGTTGATGGCGGTGAACTTTCAGTCGTGGGTGGATCCTCTCATCATCCTGTTCGCGATACCGGGCGCGTTCTGCGGCATTTTGTGGATGCTGTTCGCGACGCAGACGACCTTTTCCGTTCCCTCGCTGATGGGCACCATCATGACAATCGGCGTCGCCACGGCGAACTCAATCCTGATGGTCGTCTTCGCGAATGACGAGCGGGCGGAGGGGAAGAACCAGCACGAGGCTGCCTTGAATGCAGGTTACACGCGGCTGCGTCCGGTGCTGATGACGGCGCTCGCGATGATTATCGGCATGCTGCCCATGGCGCTGGCCATCGGCGAGGGGGGCGAGCAGAACGCTCCGCTGGGGCGCGCGGTAATCGGGGGGCTGCTGCTGGCGACCTTCGGGACGCTGTTCGTGGTGCCGGTGATGTACTCTCTGCTGCGCAGCAAACCGCCGGTGGACTATGACAAAGCGATTGACATGGAGTACGAAGGGAAGACGGCAGATGATGCGAAGTGAGGTCGGGATTCTGGCAGCACTGAGGCTGATTGCGTGCGATGTGTCTCGTGCCGCGGGACCTCGTCTGCCCGAAACGGGGAGCGATCGCCATGAGTGATCCGAAGGCGAAAGACGGCGCCGAGAATCGTGGCCGTGAAGAGCAGACGGCCGCTCAATGGCATGGCGATGCCATCGACAGCACCGCGAAGCTCCCGTTGCATCAAGAGACGCGCGAGGAGCAGGAACAACGGCATCGCGAGGAGGAAGAGCACAAGCGCAAGATGCATCGCGTGCTTCTGTGGTCGATTGCCGGAGCGGTGATTCTTTTTCTTCTTCTCTTCCTCCTCGGCTATCTTCCCCGGCATAAGCGCGACCAGCAGACCAAAGGGGAGGCCAAGGCAGAGAAGAGCGCCGAGCCGGTGGTGGAAGTAATTCCAGTGGCGAACGCGCCAGCGGGAGGCGATCTGACGGTGCCTGGGACGACGATTCCGTTGATTCAGGCGAACGTGTATGCGCGCGCCAGCGGCTACCTGACCAAGCGCTACGTCGACATCGGCGATCACGTGCGCAAGGGCCAGGTGCTGGCGGTGATCGATGCGCCAGACCTCGATCAGCAGGTGGACCAGGCACGCGCTGCTTTGCGGCAGGCGCAGTCGCAGCTTGCCCAGCAGCAGTCGCAGCTTGCGCTGACGCGGGTGACATGGGACCGGTGGAAGGTGCTGGTGGCCAAGGGTGTATTTTCCCGGCAGGATGGAGACCAGCGCGAGACCGACTATAACGCGCAGATCGCAAACGTTGCCGCGGCGGAGCGGAATGTGCAGTCGTATCAGGCCAACCTTGGTCATGTGCTCGCGTTGCAGCAATTCGAGCGGGTCACGGCTCCTTTCAACGGTGTGATCACGGCGCGGAATGTCGATGTGGGGGCGTACATCTCGACCCAAGGCTCGGGCGGCCAGGACACGAGCAGTTCTCCATCGAGTGCGGGAAGTCCGACCCAGTCCGGCAGCACGAACACGAGCGGCACGTCGGGCAACGCGAACACGTCGGCGACGCCTTCGACGGGAGGGGCGCAGGGTGGAACGCTGTTCAGTCTTGCGGACGACGACAGGCTGCGCATTCTGGTGAGCATGCCGGAGGGCTATGCGACCGCGGTGCATGCCGGGCAGCAGGCGGAGCTTCACTTCCAGACGTACCCGAAGCAGACGTTCTATGGGCCGGTCACGCGGACCGCTGCGTCGATCGATCTGAACAGCCGCACGTTGTTGACTGAGGTTCAGGTCGATAACCGGGCGAGGAAGCTGCTTGCGGGCATGTACGTCCTGGTCGGTTTTCAGCGGATGCAAGGTTCGCCGGAGATTGAGATTCCCGGCGATGCGGTGGTGGTACGGGGCGACAGGAATCAGGTCGCGCTGGTGCGGGACGGGATGGTTCATCTGCAACCGATCGAGATCGGGCGGGACTTCGGAGCTTCGGTGGAGGTGCTGGATGGGTTGAAGGTGGGTGATCAGTTAGTGACGACGGTGACGGACGAGGTGGCAGAAGGCGCGCGGGTTCAGATTCGGCAGGGCAAGATTCCGGGGACCAACCCGAGTGCGACCAGCGGACAGCACCAAGCGCAGAGCTCCGGTCCCGGACAATATGGAGATCAGAAACAGGTGGACGCAAAGACGGGTCCTGCGCAGCCGCAGAAAGGCGGAGGCAAGAAGAACGGTGGCGGCAATCCATGACCCGGCTGACGATGACCGAGCTGACGATGTGGCAAATGTTTTTCAGATGTGGACTGCGTAGGTCAGGACGCGGTGAACGGCTGGCTCGTGTTGTGCAGCGTGCGGCGTTCGCGCTTGCGCTCAGTTGGGGGGCGCTCGATTCTTACGCGCAGCAGCCGGCAGGCGGCGTGCCCCCTCCTCCTGTTTCGGAGTCCTCGTCTCAGGTTCAGCCGCCGCCCGCATCTCCGGTGAGCGCGCAGCAGCAGCAGGAGCAGCAGGATCTGCCGACGGTAGGTCCGGTGACGGCGGGGCAGGCGCAAGCCGCGGCGCAGAAGCTCGATGCGGCGGCTCCGGGTTTGCCTGCGGCTCCTGAGATCAGCGCGCAGCCCGCCACCCCGGCCGCTGCGTCTGCCTCGGTGCGGCAGGCGGAAGCAAGCAAGGCCGAGCCGAAGCGGGATCAGATTACCGGGCTCAAGCCGAACTTCCTCGGCTTTCTCGGTCCGTATCGCCGGCCGCGCGTCCCGGAGCTGTTTCCGGGCAATGGCGATCGGCTGATGCCTCTGATCCGCGACGGCAGGCTTTACCTGTCGCTGCATGATGCGCTGGCGCTGGTGATCGAAAATAACCTTGAAGTCGAGGTGGAACGCTACAACCTGCAGCTCGCCGAGTCCGATATTGTGCGTGCTTCGGGGGGCGGGGCTACGCGCGGAATCGACTACAACATCGCAGAGTCGCCCGCGGGAATCGGCGGTCCGGGGAGTCCGCTGCTGAATACGTCGCAGACCAGCACAAATCCCATCACGCCGGCGATCGACGACCTGACTTCGCTCAACTCTACGAACGTGGTGCAAACCAATTTCTCGCAAAACGGGACACAGACTTATTCGGCGGGCGGGAACCTGCCCTACTTCGATCCGTCGCTGATCGGCCAGGCGGGATATCTGCGGCGGTCGAAGATCGTGCAGCTGGGCAGCACGGGCACGGCTGGCGGTACTGGAGGGACCACGACCGGCGCCGGACCGTACGATTACGTCGCGGCCAATATCGCCTACGTGCAGGGGTTCTCGACCGGAACGCAGATCGAGGGGACGGTGAACAATGACTCGCAGGTGGTCTTCTCGTCGAAGTCCGAGTATGACCCCTTCAGTCAGCCGAGCACTTCGGTGACGGTGACGCAGCCTCTGCTGCGCGGCTTCGGCAGGGGCGTGAACCTGCGGTATCTGCGGATCGCCAATCTGAACCGGGGCATCTCGCACCTGCTGTTTCAGCAGCAGCTGATTGAGACGGTGTATGGGACGTCGCGGCTCTACTATGACCTGGTCTCGCTGGGCGAGAACATCTCGGTGAAGCAGGAGGCGCTGCGGGCAGCGCGCAAGCTGTACCAGGACGACGGCGACCAGGTGGAGCAGGGGACGCTGGCGCCGATCGAGCTGGTGCGGGCGAAGGCTCTGGTGACGAGCTCGGAGTTCGACCTGGTGCAGGCGCAGGCACTCTACCGGCAGCAGGAGGTGATCCTGCGCAATGAGATCATCCGTCCGGGCGCGCCGGCGTTCCAGGCAGCATTCAGCAGCATTCTCCCGACCGATCGCATCACCGTTCCGGATGCGCTCGAGCCGCTGAATGTGGAGCAGCTGGAGACGGAAGGCCTGGCGAACCGGCCGGACCTGGCGCAGGCGCATCTGCAGGTAAAGGCGGGGCAGATCAGCGTGCAGGGCTCGCGCAACAATGCGCTGGCACAGTTGAATCTTTACGCGAACGTCGAGACGCGGGGAAGCTCGGAGCAGAGTTACGATGCGATCGGCTCGCCTGCGGCCGCGGCCAACGGCGCGGTGACGATTCCGCAGAACTTCGCGCTGGGCGGGTTCCGGGTGGGGAATGTGTACCAGGGCGGGGTGCAGTTGACGCTGCCGCTGCGGAACCGGATTGCGCAGGCGGATGCGGCGCGGGACACGATCGAGCTGCGGCAGACGGCGGGGCGAACCCAGCGGCTGGAGGACCAGATCCGCGAGGAGATCGAGAATGCGGTGATCGCGCTCCAGACGGCGGAGGCGGCCTATAACGCCGCGGTGGCGAGCGAGGGATACCAGCAGCAGCTGCTGGACGCCGAGCGGGACAAGCTGACGATGGGGCAGTCGACCAATCTGCTCGTGATCCAGGATCAGGCGTTTCTGGCGCAGGCGAAGTCGACCGAGATCGTGGCGCGGAGCAACTGGATGAAGGCGCGGATTGCGCTCGACCGGGCGCTGGGCAATCTGCTGGAGAAGAATCATATTGCGCTTGATGATGCGATCGAGGGGCGGGCGAATTAGGGCTGTTTCGGGAAGGGAGGAGACGGTCTGGGAGAGAGTTGCGGCCTCCCACCCTTTGCGCAAAGTACGCGCAAAGGATGGGGCACCCGAAGCCTTGTCGGTGCTTCAGTCGTGGCGGGGCACCGATGCCATTTTGAGGCCGGAGAAGGCTTAGCGGTAGTAGGTGACGTCGATGGTGCCCGGTTCGGCGAGCTCTTCGCCTTCTGGGGAGGAATGAACGGTGCGAACGGCTTTTGCGTTATAGGCGCTTTCCAAGGGCTTGCTGACGTTGCTGGCGGCGAGCTGCAGGCCATAGAGCAGGGCGGTGGCGCGGCGGAGCTCCAACTGTCCGCTGGCGAGGGCGTTCACGACGACGGAGATGGCGACCTGAACGGATTCGCGGTCTTCGAGGGTATTCAACTGGAGAGGCGGGTTCGCCGGGGCGGAGTCTGAAGCGGTCTGGCTGGCGCGGAAGGGACGCATGCGGTGGTGGAGGCGGGAGTGGAAGTAGCACCAGCTCTCGCGTTCGAGGGAGACGGACTGGCACTGCTCGCCGTTGGTCTTGATGTGGCGGCACTGTGGAATCTTCATGGCTTGCTCTCCTTGGGGTACCCCCCCGGGGGGGGGGGTGTTCGGCTAAGTTGCCTTGTTGCAATAACTTAGCGGGTTAGGTTGCGCCAAAATACTGAAAACAGGCGAGTTAGCAGTCAAAATATTGATTTAAAAAGAGAAAGCTCCTGCGCGGGCAGGAGCTGGCCTTGTTGTTTCTTGGTCTACTTTCTATTATAGCAAATTGACCATAACTAGTACGCCACGCGAATCTCCGCGACTGGCGCGGGTTTTCGCGTTTTAGGGCTTGACAACATTTTGGCGGGCCGTCGCGACGAGGGTGAGGAGGCTTGGAGTGGCCCGGCAGAGGGAAGGCTGCGGGCTGTGCCAGGCGGTTCCGTCGGCGTAGGTGATGGAAGTGACGTCCGCCCAGCGGAGGACGCCGGCTCCGCTCATCGAAAGATTGAAGCTGGTGAGGCTGTCTTGTCCGGTCCGGCGCTCCAGGTGGAACGTTTTCGTCAGGTTGCGGGCGGGGAGGTGGGTGATGGGAAGGACCTCCGCGTTGGAGGAGAAGCCGTGGAGGGTCGCTTCGATGGATTGGATCGGCGGCGTATCGGTGGGGGTGATGATGACGTGGAGAGTCTGAGATGGGTTTGGTCTGGCGGCTTCGCCTGTGGCCTGCAGGGTAAGGGGAGACTGGCGCTCGGCGAAGAGTTGGACGGGGCAGGTCTGGGCGGAGACGGAGACGGCGGCGGAGGTGGCGGCGAGGAGGATGAGGGCGATCCGTGGCATAGGAGGCTCCTTGGCGGCTTTGTGAGGAAAGGATACTCCCGTCTGCGGGTGGTGCCCAGGGCGGCTGGGTGATTTCGCGGCGTCGTACAACAAGCAACGGCAAAGACAAGGGCAATATTTAGTCGCTTCGGCTTCGCCTTCGCTCCGGCCTTCGGCAGAGTGGAGGCCGCTTTGCGGCGTGGCTTTGACGCGGGGCTGAAGCCCCGCTCTATCTCAGAAGCAAGTGCAAGTGCAAGTGCAGGTCAAAGGCAAGTGCAGGTGTGCGCAAGTGCAGGTGCAGGTCGAAGGCAAGTGCAGGTGCGCAAGTGTAGGAGGGCAAGTGCGAGGGCGGTGTGAGCAAAGTGCAGGTCGAGGGCATGTGCGGGGCAGGGCACGGGCTAGAGTAGGTCAAAAGCAGTTGCAAGGGCAGGAGCCAAGATCAAGTGCAAGTGCGGCGTCGAATGCAAGTGCGAGGTCGAGGGCGAATGCAAGTGCGAGGGCGTGGGCGTGGGCGAATGCAAATGCGAGGTCGAGGCGAGGTGCAGGTGCGAGGTCGAAGCAAGTGCAAGGCAACCAGCAACTAGCAGGAGCTAACGCGAGGCGGAGGCCAGGGCAAGGGTAACGGGAGCGGTGAGGGTAGGTGTAGACAGGTTGGAGAGGACTGCGGAGAGAGCGGCGAGAACGCGGACGGGCGGGGAGAGCGGCGAGGACGCGGAGGGACGTGGGGAGGAAAGACTACTGGGTGGTGCCGGTGAGGAAGATCTGGTCGGAGTGGCCAGCGATGACGCGGTAGAGGGCGAACTGGCGGGCAGTCTGGCCGCGGAGTTCGAAGAGGAGGCTGGCGCGGTTGCCGGCTTCGGCGTCGACCGCATCGATGAAGCGCATGCGGGGCTTGTCGTCGAGGCGGGCGGCGTCGGTGACGTTTTCGATGGCGGGTTTGAACTGGCCGAGGGTGTCGGACTGGGCGACGATCGTGACGTAGCGGAGGGCGGCCCCGGCGCCGGCGGTGTGGGCCGAGTAGATGTAGGTCGGGTCGCCGCCGTAGCTGAGCAGGTAGGCTTGGAGGTCTTCGTCCTCGAGCTGGATAAGGGGCTGGGCGGCAGACTTGTGGGCGGAGTGGGAGGGTTGGCGCGTATGGGAGGAAGAAGATGGCTTGGGGGATTGCCTGGGGGCGGACGTGGTTGCAGCGGACGGTGAGCCAGCGGCGGGTTTGCCGTAGGCAGCGAGCTGGGCACGGGCGAGGGCCTGCATCTTTTCGAGGATGGCGGCGCGCTGGCCGGCGTCTTCCCAGGCGAGGGTGAAGGAGTGCGTGTTGCGGTCGACCGCGTCCGAGACGGCGACCATCTGGTGCAGATTTTGCGGCAGGCCGGTGAGTTTGGGGAGATCGGTTTCGGTGAGGGCCTGCGTGGGTTTGCCGTGGTGAAGGTTGGGGCGGCTGGGGTCGTCATTGAGCGAGTCGTAGCCGGTGGCGGAGGCTCCGGTGTTCGCGTTGCGGGCCTTGCGCGCCTGCTCGGGGGTGCGGCGCTTGAGGGTGGGGCGGTCGGGATCGGTGGCGGGGTCGGGGGCCGGGGCGGTGCTGCCGCTCTCGGAGCTGTCGGGGGAGGCGGTGCCTGGTTGCGACCGCGCGGGGTGGCCGGCGTCGGCGGCGGGAGCGGAGGCGCTGCCGGGATTGCCGGAGCCGGAGGTGGACGCGCCGCCGTTCCCGGCATCGGAAGGTGTGCCGCCGGAGGGATCGGTCGCGGGGCTGGTGCGCTTCATGGTGGGGCGGTCGGGATCGTCGGGTGGGGTGCCGGCGGAGCTCGCGCCGGAGGAGTTGGTGGAGGAGTCGCGGCGCTTCATGGTAGGCCGGTCGGGATTGTCGGCGGGGGGATTGGCGGCGGGTGTGGAGGAGCTCGCGGAGGAGGTGTTGGTGCCGTTGCGGCGGATCATGACGGGACGATCGGGGTCGACGGAGGAGGCAGTGTCTTTGACGGAGCTTTGCAGAACCGGGTTGGTCTTCGACGCTTTGAGAGGGGAGGTGCGGCGGGGGATGGCGAGGGGCTGGACCTTGCCGTAGCCGAACCAGCCGTCGTCGTAGGCGAGGTCTCCGGTGGCTTCGGTGGCCTGGAGATGGCGGGCGTAGACGAGATCGAGGAGGGCTTTCGGGGTCCCGGCGGATTCTAGCTCGTAGACGTTGCCCGAGAGCAGGGCGAAGGGGACGGGGCGGGCGATGTAGATGCCGGCGTCCTCGAACTTGCCGTCGATGTAGAGGGAGACCGGGATGAGGCGGCTGGCGGCGGGTTTGGCGAGGTCTCCGGTGTACTCGTAGACGCCGACGGCGCGGACGACCTGCTCGGGCTTGGCGACCTTGTGCATCTGCGCCGGGGCGGAGCAGGTGGCCAGGACGAGAGGGGCGAGCAGGACGCAGTGAAGGCGAGATCTCATGGAAGGCTGCTACCAAGATAGACGCGATCGGGCGGGGAAAGGGCCAGGGCTGGTTTTTGGCGGCCGAACCTGCGCCGGCTCGGCCCCGGAACACATTCTCCCATCGGAAGGGTTTTACCGGTAAGGAAGCTCTGATCCAGCGGCCCCGTAGGCTAGATCATTTTCGGTCAGAGTGTTATGGAAGAGTCGCGGTCTCCCACCCTAGCCGCAAAGAGCGCGGCTAGGATGGGGCACCCATAATTTTTTGAACTCTTGACATGAAAATGCTTTAGCCGCGACATGAGGGAGTCCGACGACTGAAGCCATGTGGCGGGCGAGGTGTGAAATGCGGGGAGATGATGATCATGCTTGCTCCGGCACTGTTCCTTGCTGCAGCCCCGAAGCTCTTGGTGCTGGGGAGCAAAGACGAGATGCGGGGGTTTCTCCGCTCCGCCAAGCGATGAGACCGCTCGGCTCCGGTCGAAATGACGATCGGGGGGGAGGCACTCAACAGGTGAGAAGAGTTGAAAGGCCGAGTTACCTGAGCAAGCATGATAGTCATCTGCGGGAATTTCTCCACTGCGCCGCGCAATAAACCGCGCGGCTCGGTTGAAATGACGGCTCATTCGAGTTTCTGGACCGGGTCTTCGATAGCAACGGGGGAGTTGGTTAGTATTCAGGGTATGACCGGTGGGGCGCTGCTGGAGGTTCGGGGACTGACGGTGGGTTTCGGCGCGGCGGAGGCGGTGCGGGGGATTTCGTTTTCGATCGCGGCGGGGGAGACGCTGGGGCTGGTGGGGGAGTCGGGGTCAGGAAAATCGGCGGCTTCGCTGGCGGTGCTGCGTCTGTTGCCGGAGACGGCGCGGGTGGGTGGGGCGATTCGATTGGGCGGGGAGGACCTGCTGGGGCTGCCGGAGGAGGCGATGCGGCGGCGGCGCGGGCGAGAGATGGCGATGATCTTTCAGGAGCCGATGACGGCGCTTAATCCGGTGATGGGGGTGGGACGGCAGATTGCGGAGGCGGTGGAGGCGCACCATCCCGGCATGGGGCGGCGGGAGGTGCGGGCGAAGGTGCTCGCGGCGATGGAAGAGGTGGGGCTGCCGGAGCCGGAGCGGCGGAGCGCCGACTATCCGCACCAGTTTTCCGGAGGGCAGAGGCAGCGGGTTCTGATTGCGATGGCGATCGTAAACCGGCCGCGGCTGCTGATTGCCGATGAGCCGACGACGGCGCTCGATGTGACGGTGCAGGCGCAGATTCTGGCGCTGCTGAACGCACTGCGCCGGGAGCATGGGCTGGCGATGCTGTTCATCTCGCATGATCTGGCGGTGGTGGGGCAGGTCGCGGACCGGGTGGCGGTGATGCAGCGGGGGGAGATTGTGGAGCAGGCTGCGGCGGGGGAGCTGTTTCGCGCGCCCAAGCATGAGTACACGCGGCGGCTGCTGGCTTCGGCACCGACGATGACGACGGATAGGACGAAGCCGCTGGCTGGGGTGGGGTAGGACAACGTCGAAGCGACTGTGGCGGCGGGAGAAACCGCAGATCCCCCGCGGGGATGACAACCAGAAAGGCAAGGGCAAAGGCAGCAGCAACAAAAACAGAAACAGCAGATCCCCTGCGGGGATGACAACCAGAAAGGCAAAGGCAAAAGCCTCAGAGAGGATTTGCTGCTGCGTTTTCCGGCGATTCGGGCAAACGGATTACACTTGAGGTTTGGCTGTCCCGGCCTCTTGACTGCAATGCGCGCGCTGATCCTGTCTGATGTCCACGGAAATCTCGAAGCTCTGACGGCTGTTCTGGCGGCTGCGGAGCCGTACGATGCGCTTTGGAACCTTGGCGATCTGGTGGGGTACGGCGCGAGTCCGAACGAGGTGGTGGACCTGATGCGGGGGCGCTCCCAGGTGAATGTGCGGGGCAATCATGACCGGGTGTGCTGCGGGCTGACATCGGCGGCGGGGTTCAACCCGGCAGCCAAGGCGGCGGCGGTCTGGTGCAGCGAGGAATTGACGGCCGAGAACACGGCCTGGCTGCGTGCGGTGCCGCAGGGGCCGGTGACGCCGGAGGGGCAGAGCGCTGCCGTGTGCGTGCATGGTTCGCCGCTCAATGAGGATCAGTACATCCTGAGCATGCGGGACGCGTGGGCTCCGCTGCAGCAGACCACGGCGGCAGTTACGTTCTTCGGGCATACGCATGTGCAGGGCGGGTTTTCGCAGGAAGACCAGGAGTGGCGTGAGATCAGGCCGAGGTTCGGGACGCGGAAGGAGCCGGAGAGCTGGAGGCTGAAGGTGGGAGGGCAGGCGGGGCATCTGGTCCGGCACCTGATCAATCCGGGCTCGGTGGGGCAGCCGCGGGACTGCGACTGGCGGGCGGCCTTCGTCCTGTACGACTCGGATATGGAAGAGGTTGCGTATCATCGGGTGCCCTACGATGTGACCTCGGCGCAGGGAAGGATTCTGATGGCGGGGTTGCCGGAGCGGCTGGCGGAGCGGCTCCGCGAAGGGCGGTAAGCCGGTTTCGGCTGATCGGCGCGGAAGACGCCACAGCGATTCCATGGGACTGTACCGACAGGGAACAACAGCAGATCCCCTTCGGGGATGACAACAAGAAAAGCAAGGGCAACAAGAAAAGCAAATGCGACGGCGCACGACCTTGCTCAGAATCTGTCCAGAAAACAAGGGGGAGTAAAAGACAAGAAACAAGAAGCAAGAGGCAAGGACGAAATGCGGGGGTCTCTCCACTCCACCGCACGATGAAACCGCGCGGTTCCGGTCGAAATGACAACTCTGTTGCAGCTACTGAGCAGGTTCTCAGAAGACGACGCTGGCGGCGGCGATGGCGAGGCCGAACTGGCCGATGATCTGGGCGATGTCGACGATCAGGCGCAGGGACTTGCCCTTGTCGATGCTGAGCGGGACGACGATGGTGTCGCCGGGGTAGAGGTGGAGGGAGTCGAAGCCGCTGTTGATGAGCGAGGAGCTGTACTGCTTGCTCAGGACCGAGCCGCTGGCGCGGATGACGTAGGCGCGGCTCTTGTCGGCGTCGCGGTTGGCTCCTCCGGCTAAGCGGATGTAGGCTCCTACGCGGCGATGGGGGTCGTAGACGAAGGAGTTCTGGTTGTAGACGGCTCCGTCGATGCTGACGGTGGAGGGGATGCGGGGAACGATGAAGCGGTCGCCATCCTCAAGCGGCAGGTCGGGGAGCTGGGCGACGTCGCGGGTGTCGGGCTTGAGCTCGAGCACGATACGGCCGGTGGCGCGCGCCTGGCGGAGGCTGGCGATGACGTTCTGGTTCTGCGCCTGGGAGGCGGCGAGGGCGGCCGTGTCCTGGGCGCTGACGGCGCTGTTGGCGCTGTTGATGGCCGAGGTGCTGACCTGCAGCGTGATCTGGTCGACGTACTGATTGAGGCGCTGCTGCTGGACGCGGCGGGTGGATTCGCGGGTGAACTCGGAGCCGTAGAGGTAGGCCTCCGGGGTGAAGCCGCCGGCGCGGGCGACGAGCTGGCGGAGGGTCTCGCCGGGCTGGACGCTATAGATGCCGGAGGAGACGAACTCGCCTTCGAGCCGGACGAAGCGGGTCTGCTGGGCCTGCGGGACGCGGATGTCAGCCTTGGAGAAGATGGTGACGACGTCGCCGGGCATCAGGTCGAGGTTCTGCGAGAGGTCTCCCGAGAGGACGAGCTTGCCGAGGTTGAAGGGCAGCAGCGCGGTGGTGAGGTTCTCTTTGCTCTGGCGCTCGATGACGGCGTAGCTCCAGTCGATGTCGGGCTCGCCGAGCTTGACGTCGTTGCGCGGGCGGAACTCACCGGCCGAGGAGTCGGCGACGACCGCACCGACGCTGGCGCTGGCGGAGCTCTCTCTCAAGTTAATGTTGTTCTGGTTGTTGTTGTTGAGGTTGTTCTGATAGGGGGCGCCGTTCGGGGACAGGTTGTTGCTAGCCGGGTTGCCGGTTCCGTTCGGCTGCGGGGTGTAATTCTGCTGGTTGGGTTGGCTGTAGCGGTCGTTGGTCCCATTGGCCGAGGTTGCCGTCTGCTGCACTTTGCTGCAGTCGAGGCCGCCGTCGCTCAGCGGGTTTCCGTCGGCGTCGAGGGTGTCGAGGGTGTTCTGGGCGCCGGTTCCCTCGGCAGGCCCGAAGATAAGACCGTTAAGGTACGGGTTGCGGGTGGAGGAGTATCTCCAGTTGGGATGCTCGCCTTCGTCCCCGATGGGGATGCCGTAGCGGAGATCGGGAACGCCGTAGGGCGTGCGGGGAAGGCAGGTGGGGAGATAGGTCAGGGACGGCTGGCCCAGCTGGCTGCGCTTGAGCCAGTAGTCCCGGGTGATGAGCGCATCCTTGTCGGGGATGAGGTCGAGGACGCGCATGCCGGGCTTCCAGGTGTAGCGGCCGGGATTGGCGACGTTGCCGCGCAGGGTGATGGCGTCCTTGTACTGGCCGGCGATGGCGGTCAGCTCGAGCAGGTCGCCGTCCTGCACCACGGTGGAGCGGCCCTGGTCGTCGAGGGCGACCTCGATCATGCTGCGCATGCGGTGCTCGTAGACGCGCTCGATCTTTACGTTGAGGCCGGAGGCGACGTTGGTCATGCCCGCGGCAAGCGTCAAGGCGTCGCCTACGGTGGTGTCGCCCTTGGACTTCAGTTCATAGATGGCCGGGGCGTTTACGCTGCCGGCGACGGCGATCTGCGGTCCGACGGGGGGAATGAAGATGACGTCGCCGGGAAGGAGCTGCACGTCGTTGGTCTTGTTGCCGTGGAGCAGGAGGTCGTAGAGGTCGAAGTCGACGACGAGGCTGCCGCCGCGCTTGAGCTGGATGTGGCGCTCGCTGCCCTGCGGGGTGGGACCTCCGGAGGCGAACAGAGCGTTGGTGAGGGTGCTGAGCGAGCTGATGGTAAAGCTGCCCGGGCGGTGTGCCTGACCGACGACGAAGACCTGGATGGAACGCAGCTGTCCCATGCTGACGTTGAGATCGAAGTTGCGGAAGACCCGGCCCACCTGCTTTTTAAGGGAGGCTTGCAGCTGGGCAAACGGGACGCCGGCCACCTGAATGGCTCCCACCTGAGGGATGTAGATGCTGCCGCTGCGATCGACGGTGAGCCGGCTGTTGAGGGTGACCTGGCCCCAGATCTGGACGAGCAGCTGGTCGCCCGGACCGATGACGTAGTCGGGGGTGACGGGCACGAGGTTCAAAGGGGCGAAGGTGGAGGGAGGCTGGCGGAAGAGGCTCGCGCCGAAGAGGGGGAGGTTCTTGCCCGTGGAGTTGGCGATCAGGTTCTGAAATTCGGTGGGGGAATCCAGCGGAAGCGGAGGCGGCTGGCGAAACTGGCCGTTCTGGAGCTGATTGTTGTTCTGATTCTGGTCGTTCGGATTCTGATTGTCCGTCGTGCCGGGGAGGACAGCGCCCGAGCTGATCCCCTGCTGCGGCTGATTGTAGGCCGAGGAGCCCGAACCCTGATAGGGCTGCTGTCCGCCGGACTGGCAGGTGGGATCGGACGGACTGCAGGAGGAGGAGGACTGGCCGGCGCTGTTGCCGAGGACTTGGCCATAGGGGGAAAAGTCCTGCGCGGACGAGAGGTTCGCTGCAAAGACGGTGAAGAGAAGAAGCGAGCCAAACTGCAAAGACCTGCCGGAGCTGCCGAACTGCATCTGCTGTGATCCTCGTCGAAACGTCTTCCTGTTTGCGACTCCTCGAGTGCGGGCGGACGAACGCCAGCGCCTGCCCGGAGAGCGAAAACATGCTGCTGAGATGGCAGGTTCCAGCATACGCGAAGGCGGGGAGCGGGAGAACAGGGAATAGGGTGTAGGGGGTAGGGAGTAGAAAGCTTGGTACGCCCTCCGAACGCGGCTACCGGTGGGAGTTTGCTTCGGCGACTGCTCGGCTTTGATCTACTGCTTTGCCTGGGCTGATTCGACCGCCTGGGCGGCGCGGAGCAGAGTCGCTTCGTCGAAGTGCTTGGCCATGAGCTGGACGCCGATCGGCAGGCCGGCTGCGGTCTGGCCGCACGGGACCGAGACGCCGCAGATTCCTGCCAGGCTGGCGGCGACCGAGTAGATGTCTTCGAGGTACATCTGCACCGGATCATCGGTCTTCTCGCCGAGCTTGAATGCCGGAGTCGGCGTGACCGGCGCGACGAGGATGTCGACCTCGTGGAAGGCCTCGAGGAAGTCGCGGGTGAGCAGGGTTCTGACCTGCTGGGCCTTGCGGTAGTAGGCGTCGTAGTAGCCGGCGCTGAGGGCGTAGGTGCCGAGCAGGATGCGGCGCTTGACCTCGGCTCCGAAGCCGGCGTCGCGGGTCTTGCGGAACATTGCGGAGAGGGTCTTCGCCTCCTCCGCCCGCAGGCCGAAGCGGACGCCGTCGAAGCGGGAGAGGTTCGACGAGGCTTCGGCCGTGGCGATGACGTAGTAGGCGGGGACGGCGTACTTCGTGTGCGGCAGGCTGACGGGCCGGATGGTGCAGCCGGCTGCCTTCAGGCGGCCCAGCACGGCCTCGACGGCGGCGCGGATCTCGGGGTCGAGGCCTTCGCCAAAGTACTCCTCCGGCACGCCGATGCGCAGGCCGTCGACGGGTGTCGCAAGGGCGGCGGTGTAGTCGCCAACCGGGCGGTCGGACGAGGTGGCGTCGAGGACGTCCCGGCCGGCGATGACTTCGAGAAGAGTGGCGGCGTCTTTGACTGTCTTGGCGAGCGGGCCGACGCGATCGAGCGAGGAGGCGAAGGCGATCAGGCCGTAGCGGCTGACCCGGCCGTAGGTGGGGAGCACGCCGACGACGCCGCAGAACGCCGCGGGCTGGCGGATGGAGCCGCCGGTGTCGGTGCCGAGGGTGGCGACGGCGAAGTCCGCCGCGACGGCTGCCGCGGAGCCGCCGCTCGAGCCTCCGGGGACGCGGTCGAGCGCCTTCGGATTGAGGACGCGGCCGTAGGCGGAGTTTTCGTTCGAGGAGCCCATGGCGAACTCATCGCAGTTCATCTTTCCAAGCAGAATCGCCCCGGCTGCCTCCAGCCTGCTCACCGCGGTCGCGTCGTAGGGTGGGCGGTAGCCCTTGAGGATGAGCGAGCCGGCGGTTGCTGGAGCTCCCTGCATGACGAGCACATCCTTGATGCCGACCGGAACTCCGGCGAGAGCGGGAAGCGCGTCCCCCCGGGCGGCCATGCGGTCGATCTTTTCCGCCTGCGCCAAGGCACGATCGCGGCTCAGCGCGAGGAAGCTGTGAATGGGGCCGTCCTCGGCCGCGATCCGGTCGTAGTGCAGCTGGGCGAGGGCGGTCGCCGTGGTCTCGCCGGAGGCGATCGCGGCACTTGCCGCATCGATTGTCATGCCGTTCAGATCCATGGTCATTCTTGCTCGCCGTTCTTGTCTTGCTGCTCGACGTCTTGTTGCTCGACGTCCTGCCGCTCAACGTCCTGCGGCTGGAGTTCCTGTCGTCGAATTAGAGGGAAGGAGTGGAAGGAGCTAACGCTCGATGACTTTAGGCACTTTGAAGAACCGGCCATTCGATTCGGGCGCGGCGGCCATCACGGCAGCGCGGTCGAGCGAGGGCCGAGGGATATCGGCTCGCAGCGCTGCGCCGGTGAGATCCACGGCGCCGGCTGGTGTCTCGCCGGCAAGCATCTCTCCGACCTGGGCCATGGCCGGAACGTCGCTGGTGTCCAGCTCGTTCAGTTGCGCAATGTAGCCCAGAATCGCATTCAGGTCGCGCTGCATGCGGGGCTCTTCGTCCCGGGTGAGGTCCAGATTTGCCAGTTCGGCGACGCGGCGCACGTCCTCGATCGAGACTGCGGCTGTTTCACTCATGGTCGGTCATTCCTCTTGCGGCTCCAGTGTATCCCGGTCACCTTGACGCCTGCGATGCGGCTCAACTCAGCGGCGATCTGGCCTTCGATGGCGAGGAACTGCCGCCGCCAGGCCTCGCCGTCCGCCTCCACCTCGAGCACGCCCTCGGCAAATCCGGTGAGAACCCCGTGCTCGGCCATGGCTTTGCCGCAGACGACAGGCCAGGCTACCGCGAGCCTGTCTTCCGGGCGCAGGGACTGAAGGCTCTGTCCCAGCGAGTGTTTCAGCAGATCGCGCATCTTTTCAAGCGCCATTTTGTTGTCCTTGGGATGCTGCCTTGGCGCGACTCGACGCCAAGCCATGGGTGCGGGGCAGAGGCGAAATACGGAGATTTCTCCGCTACGCCGCGCGATGAGGCCGCGCCGCTCCGGTCGAAATGACGGCTTCCCCGGGGAGTTCTTAAAACAGATTTTAGAAGGCGCCGTCCTGATTCACGACGGAGGCGAAGGTCCTGCAGAGAATGACGATCTCCCGCGCCAGCGACCAGTGCTCGACGTATTCGCAGTCCAGCTCGACCCGTCTCTGGTAGGTGACTTCGCTTCTTCCGGAGACCTGCCAGAGGCCGGTGAGGCCGGGCTTCACGCGGCAGTAGCAATCGAAGTGGTCGGCGTATTTTTCGACCTCCGCGGCGACGATCGGCCGCGGTCCTACCAGGCTCATCTGTCCTGCGAGGACATTCCAGAGCTGAGGCAATTCGTCCAGGCTGTAGCGCCTGAGAAAGAGCCCGACGCGCGTAATGCGCGGATCCTGGCGAAGCTTATGGGT
The DNA here is from genome assembly GCA_965277545.1 of Edaphobacter sp. Classification (GTDB taxonomy): domain Bacteria; phylum Acidobacteriota; class Terriglobia; order Terriglobales; family Acidobacteriaceae; genus Edaphobacter. Next base: position 598,698 of record OZ255826.1, on the reverse strand, counting down.
CGTATTCCACTCCGCCCGGGCCTCAGGATGGCGGGCGAGATGATGCTCCAGCACCTCGGCGGAGTCGATACACATGGTTCTGAACTTCCACATGGAGAAGAACGCGCCGCCTTTGCGGATCCGGCGATGCGAGTAGAACACGGGTCCGGGCGAGCTGAGCTTGACCACCGCGGCGACGATCCCAATGATCAGGAGGGCGACAGGCAGAGAGACCAGAACCAGGAAGATGTCGCCGCACCGTTTCACGACGCGGTACCGGAACAACCCGGAGGGAATCCGGTTTGAGCGCCGGGAGACGGCCGCCTGACGGGGGGCCGCCACTTCCGTGTACGAATAAGAACCTTCGATCGTCGCCGCGCGCGACTCAGGAGATTGATATTCAGCCTGCATTCGGATCCTGTATCTGTGCGACTCGTACGGAACGCGGGTGACACTTCGCGTCTCATCAGTCGTACCGGTTGCTCCAACTTGTGTGTGATGCGGATTGACCTTTTCTTCGCCTCCGAGCGAGGGGAACCGGGAGGCGTCCGCTTCGGTGAGAATTCTGTTTCCAACTTCTTGTTTTGCGGATCATGAGTGATCTCTGGGGCGACCTGGCAAATCCGTAAGACGGCTGGGAAACGTGGCACACGCGCGCAACCAGAATCATTCTATCCGACCGAATCAGAGAATTCGTAGTTACTACTTGCAGGTTCGCCCTTTCTTCGTTCCACTTTGGAACGCAACGCGAGTTGGGTCGGTCAAATAGACTAGTTTGATGCAGGTTCTCGATACCCCTCTACGCGACGTCAAGTTGGTTCAACCCCGGCGGCTGGGGGATAGTCGCGGTTGGTTTGCCGAAGTCTTTCAGCAGCAGAGCTTTGCTGCGGCCGGCCTGCCGTCGCAGTTTGTTCAGGAGAATCAGTCGTTTTCGGTGCGCGGGGTGCTGCGGGGGCTGCATTATCAGCTCGGGCAGGCGCAGGGCAAGCTGGTGCGGGTGCTCTCCGGGCACATCTGGGATGTGGCGGTGGACCTGCGGCGGGACTCGCCGGACTTCGGCAGGTGGGCGGGATTCGACCTGCGCGGGCAGACCAGCGGGGGAGAGCTGCAACTGCTTTGGATTCCGGAGGGCTTCGCGCATGGATTCGTCGTGCTGTCGGAGACGGCGGAGGTGTTGTACAAGACGACCCGGCTCTATTATCCGGCAGGGGAGCGGACGATCCGGTGGGATGATCCGGCATTGAAGATCGCCTGGCCGCTCGAAGCTCTGGAGGGTGGAGCGCCGGCGGTGAGCGCGAAGGATGCTCTGGGTCAAACGTTCGCCGAGGCGGAGCTTCCGCCGGTGGGCTGAGAGCTGCGCTCCGTTCGAGGCTTGTTTTCGGCGGAAGGGAAAGCGGTTCGCGCTTCGCGCGAAGGCCCACATCTCAGAAATCGAGATATGGGGCACCCGGCTTTGGGGAAGGCGTTTAGCAAGGCTCCTGCTGATTTAACCCTGTTCCACGAGCCAGCGCTCAACTTCGGAGAGAGAGTCGACCGCGATGTAGTTGCCGGGGCAGGCTGCGGCTTCGGTTCCGGTGAGGAGAAAGGCCTGGCGCAGTCCGGCGGCGCTGGCCGCGGCGATGTCGGAGCAGCGGTCGCCGACCAGGACGCTTTGGGTCAGGTCGAGGTCGAAGTCGCGGGCGGCGCGGCGCAGCATGCCCGCTCCCGGCTTGCGGTCTTCGTGCTCGCGCTTGTATTCGCCGATGCCGTGCTCGGGGTGGTACGGAGAGAAGTAGACGGCGTCGAGCTCGACGGCCTGGGCGAGCAGTTCTTTTCGGAGGAAGGCCATGACCGCGTGGAAGTCGGCTTCGGTGTAGAGTCCGCGGGCGATGCCGGCTTGATTGGTGACGACGATGAGGCGGTAGCCGAGGGCGATGGCAGTGCGGCAGAGGGGGACGATGCCGTCGACGAGGCGGACGTCTGCCGTGCGGTGGAGATAACCGACCTCGACGTTGATGACGCCGTCGCGGTCGAGGAAGAGGGCGCGTGCACTCATGGCTCGGCAAGCACCGCACGTTCGGAGAGCACCTTGCCGAGCGAGTCCTGCCAGGGGGGCATGGTCCAGCCGAAGTTTCCGGCGAGCTTGCCGCAGTCGAGGCGGGAGTTGGCGGGGCGGCGGGCTGGGGTGGGGTACTCGGCGGTCGCGATGGGTTCGAGGGCGGCGAAGCGGGCTTGCGGGTGGCGCTCGCGTTCGAGACGCACGGCTTCGGAGGCGAAGCCGTGCCATGTGGTCTCGCCTGCTCCGGCTGCGTGGTAGAGGCCCGCGAGGCTGGCGGGGATGATCTCGGACGCGCCGCGGCCGGGCGAGGCTTCGCAGCGGGCGATGACGTGGGCGGTCATCCGGGCGAGGTCGCGGCTCCAGGTGGGCGCGCCGTGCTGGTCGGCGACGATGCGCAGGGTGTCGCGCTCGCGGGCGAGCTTGAGGATGGTCAGGAGGAAGTTCCTTCCGGTAGCGCCGTAGACCCAGCTGGTGCGGAAGATCAGATGGGCCGCGCCGCTTTGCCGCAGAGCCTGCTCGCCGGCCAGCTTGCTTGCGCCGTAGACGCTTTGCGGGTTGGTGGGGTCGGTCTCGGCGTAGGGACGGGCCGCGGCGCCGTCGAAGACGTAGTCGGTGGAGAAGTGAATCACGCCGGCGCCGAGTGTTCGTGCTTCTTCGCCGAGGATGGCTACCGCATCGACGTTGATGGCGCGGGCGAGATCGGGTTCGCTTTCGGCCTTATCGACAGCGGTGTAGGCGGCGGGGTTGACGATCCAGCGGGGCTTGAGGGCGCGGACGGTGTCGCGGAGGGAGGCCGGGTCGGCGAGATCGAGCGCGGCACGGGGCGGCGCGATGACCTCGCCTAACGGGGCAAGGAGTTCGAGCAGCGCGCTGCCCACCTGGCCGGTCGCGCCGGTGAGCAGGATGCGGGCGCCGGCGGGAAGCGTGCTGGACTGCATCAGTAGACCGTCTCCTCGAGCATGCGAAGCAGATATTGGCCGTAGGTGCTCTTGACGATCTTCGCGGCGAGGGTGCGGAGCTGGCCCTCATCGATGTAGCCGAGGCGGAAGGCGATCTCCTCGGGGCAGGCGACCTTGAGGCCCTGGCGCTTCTCGATGGTCTGGATGAAGGTGGAGGCCTCGAGCAGCGACTCGTGGGTGCCGGTATCGAGCCAGGCGATGCCGCGGCCGAGCACTTCGGTGCGGAGCTGGGCGCGTTCCAGATACCAGCGGTTGACGTCGGTGATCTCGAGCTCGCCGCGCGGCGATGGTTTGAGCTGCTCGGCGATGCCGACGACCTGCGCATCGTAAAAATAGACGCCGGTGACAGCGTAGCGGGATTTGGGTTTGGCCGGCTTTTCTTCGATCGAGATGGCGCGGCGATTCGCGTCGAACTCGACGACGCCGTAGCGCTCGGGGTCGAGCACGGGATAGGCGAAGACGGTGGCTCCGGGGCCGCTCGCTGCGGCATCGCGGAGGGTCTTGGCGAAGTCGTGGCCGTAGAAGATGTTGTCGCCGAGGACGAGACAGCAGCCTTCCCCGGCGAGGAAGTCTTTGCCGAGCAGGAACGCCTGCGCGAGGCCGTCGGGCGAGGGCTGCACTTTGTACGCAAGCCGGATGCCCCACTGGCCGCCGTCGCCGAGTAGCTGCTGAAAGCGCGGCGTATCTTCCGGGGTGGAGATGACCAGAATGTCGCGGATGCCCGTCAGCAGCAGTACCGAGAGCGGATAGTAGATCATCGGCTTGTCGTAGACCGGCAGCAACTGCTTGGACATGCATTGGGTGACGGGATGCAGGCGCGTGCCGGAGCCTCCGGCAAGGATGATTCCCTTCACCGCGAGCCCTCCCCGGCGGCGAGGGAAACGCTTCCAGTGAATGCGCCGCGTTCGTGCTCGGGGCGATGGTCGCTGCGGGAGGCGCGTCCGCTGTAATTCTGCTCGATCCAGTGCTGGTAGGCGCCGCTGGTCACGTCTTCGACCCAGGCCGCGTTGGCAAGATACCACTCCACGGTCTTGCGCAGACCGGTTTCGAAGCTCTCCTGCGCGCGCCAGCCGAGTTCGCGTTCGAGCTTGCGGGCATCGATGGCGTAGCGGCGGTCGTGGCCCGGGCGGTCGGTGACATAGGCCACGAGCTCCGCGTGAGGCTTGTATTTGGAGCGCGGCACGAGCTCGTCGAGCAGGGCGCACAGGGTATAGACGACTTCGAGGTTGCTGCGCTGATTGCCTCCGCCTACGTTGTAGGTCTCGCCGATGCGGCCACGTTCGAGCACAGCCCGCAGCGCGCCGGCATGGTCGGCGACGTAGAGCCAGTCCCGGATCTGCCGGCCGTCGCCATAGACCGGGAGCGGCTTGCCCTGCAGCGCATTGGCGATCATGAGCGGAATGAGCTTTTCCGGAAACTGGAAGGGGCCGTAGTTGTTCGAGCAGTTGGTGATGATGGCGGGCAGGCCGTAGGTGTGGACCCAGGCGCGGACGAGGTGGTCGGAGGCGGCCTTCGATGCGGCGTAGGGGCTGTTCGGGGCGTATGGAGTCTCTTCGTGGAAGGCGGGGTCGTCGGGGGCGAGGGTGCCGTAGACCTCGTCGGTGGAGACGTGGAGGAAGCGGAAGCGGTCGCGGTCGTCGCCGGTCAGCGTGGCGTGGTAGGCGCGAGCGGCCTGCAGCAAAGTGAAGGTGCCGTCGATGTTGGTGCGCAGGAAGGCTTCGGGGCCGGCAATGGAACGATCGACGTGGCTTTCGGCGGCGAAGTGGAGGATGGCACGGGGGCGATGAGTTTGAAGAAGATGCGCGATAAGATTCGCGTCGCAGATATCGCCGTGAAGGAAAGTGTAGGCGGGATTCGCAAGCACGGAGGCGAGATTGGCCGGGTTGCCCGCATAGGTCAGCTTGTCGAGGTTGATCACCGGGCCGCCGCCGTTCGCCAGCCAGTCCAGGATAAAGTTGCTGCCGATGAATCCAGCCCCGCCGGTGACCAGGATGGGGGCGGCGGAGTGCGGCCTCTGGTTGTCTTCGCTGCTCATCGTACTCATCGCCTCTTTGCGGACTATATCCATCCTGTACAGGGTAAATACCCCGGCTTACTTCGAGCAATGCAACGAACGTCTGGTTCCGACGGCCGGTCCGGTTCGGGCTGCAGACGCAAAGGCAAAAGCAGATCTCAGGAGATGACACCACAAAACGAGAAACAGCAGATCCCCTTTGGGGGATGACAACCAGAAAGGCAACGGCGAAGACAGCAATAACGACGAAGACAACAGCAACAACAGCAACGAAGACAACAGCAACAACAACAGCAGAAGCCTTCAGTGCCGGCAAAGAGAAAAGGGGATGCGATATCGTTGCGAGCGGTTACAGGATGTAGCGGGAGAGATCCTGGTCTTTGACGATCGAGGCGACCTGCAGGCGGACGTAGTCGGGATCGACGACGATGACCTTTTCGGTTCCGGTGGCGGTCTGGCGTTCGATGACCGGCAGCGGCGGCGAGGGTACCTGCGGCTCTGTCGTCAGCGGGGCCGAGGCGTGAATGGAGCCGACGACGCCTTCTTCGGTCATCTCGGCGCGCGGACTCTTGAGCAGATCGGGAGCCTGGAAGCTGATCTCGTCGAGCACGCGTTCGAGGATCGTGTGGAGGCGGCGGGCGCCGATGTTTTCGGTCGTTTCGTTGACGCGGAAGGCGAACTGCGCCATCTCGGCGATCGCCTCTTTGGTGAACTCAAGCTTCAGGCCCTCCGTCTCGAGCAGGGCGACGGACTGCTTGACGAGGGAAGATTTCGGCTCGGTAAGAATGCGGATAAAGTCGTTGACGGTGAGCGAGTGCAGCTCGACGCGGATGGGAAAGCGGCCCTGGAGCTCGGGGATCAGGTCGGATGGCTTCGAGACATGGAAGGCGCCGGCGGCGATGAAGAGGATGTGGTCGGTCGAGACCATGCCGTATTTAGTGCTGACGGTAGTCCCTTCGACGATGGGGAGGATGTCGCGCTGCACGCCTTCGCGGGAGACGTCGGGGCCGTGCGCGCCCTCGCGGCCGGCGATCTTATCGATCTCGTCTAAGAAAACCATGCCGGAGTCTTCGACGCGCTCGACGGCGAGCCGCGTGACCTGGTCCATGTCGACCAGGCGGGACTCTTCTTCGCTGACGAGGTACTCGAAGGCCTCGGACACCTTCATCTTGCGCTTCTTGGTGCGCTGGCCGAAGAGGCCCGGGAGCATGTCCTTGATATTGATGTCCATGTCTTCCGAGCCCTGGTTGGTGATGCCCTCGAAGCTGGGCTGGTTGCGGTCGCGGACGTCGAGCTCGACCGCGCGATCGTCGAGCTTGCCCTCGCGGAACTGCTGGCGCAGCTTCTCGCGGGTGCGGTGCTCGCGGTCGCCGGGCTTGTCTTCGGCTTGCACGTCGCCGTCCGCTGCAGCGATCGTCGCGGGAAGCTGGATCACGTTGCTTCCGGGCTCCTGGGTCGCTGCGGCGGCGGTGGCGGCCGAGGCTGCGGTGGGGGTCGGCGGCAGCAGGAGGTCGAGGAGCCGGTCTTCGGCGGCGAGCTCAGCCTTGTCTTCGACCTCTTCGAGCTTCTCTTCGCGGACCATGTCGATGGCGATCTCGACCAGGTCGCGGACGATCGATTCGACGTCGCGGCCGACGTAGCCGACCTCGGTAAATTTGCTGGCTTCCACCTTGAGAAAGGGCGAGTTGGTGAGCTTGGCCAGGCGGCGGGCGATCTCGGTCTTGCCGACGCCGGTAGGCCCGATCATGATGATGTTCTTGGGCATGATCTCGTCGGCCAGCTCGGGAGCCAGCTTCTGGCGGCGCATGCGGTTGCGCAGGGCGATGGCGACGGCGCGCTTGGCCGCCTGCTGGCCGACGACGTATTTGTCGAGCTCGGCGACGATCTCGCGCGGGGTCATCTCATCGAGCGCGAGGGCTTGATCTTCGGCTGCTCCGGGAAGAAAGATTGCCATGATGCGGTACTCCTTGCCGCGAAGCTGCTGCGGCGAAACTCAAACGATCTAGGAAGGTGAGATGGCGGATTGGCCGGCAGCGGGTTCAGCCTTCAGCTCTTCGACAGTCATGTTGTTATTGGTGAAGATGCAGATCTGGCCGGCGATGGTGAGGCTTTTGACGGCGATCTCGCGCGCCGAGAGGTCTGTGTTCTCCATCAGAGCGCGGGCGCTGGCGAGGGCGAAGCTGCCGCCCGAGCCGATGGTGGCGATGCCCTCGTCGGGATCGATCACGTCTCCGGTGCCGGACAGCAGGAAGGTCTGTTTGGCGTCGGTGACGATGAGCAGCGCTTCGAGCTGGCGCAGCATCTTGTCGGTGCGCCAGTCCTTGGCGAGTTCGACGGCGGAGCGGCCCAAGTTGCCGGCGTATTGCTCCAGTTTGGTCTCGAAGCGGGCGAAGAGGGAGAAGGCGTCGGCGGTCGATCCGGCAAATCCGGCGAGGACCTTGTCCTGGTAGAGCTTGCGGATCTTCTTGGCCGAACTTTTCATGACGGTGTTGCCGAGCGAGACCTGACCGTCGGCGGCCATGACGACCGAGTCGCCGCGGCGGACGCAGATGACGGTGGTGGAGCGAATGCGGCGGCCTTCGCCCAGATCGAGCGGATGCGCCGCGGGGCGAGCGGCTGGAGGCGTCGGGCCGGACAAGAAGGAATCAGCAAGAAAGAGATCGGACGGCTGCGGAGAGGAGACATGCGGAGAGGAGACAAAAGACGGCTTCATGGGCACACCCCCAGTATATCGCCAACCGGGAGTGTCCCCCCGAGGTAGCTGCTGGCAACGGCGAGAGCCGATCCGGGTAACTGGGACAGCACCTCTGTTCCCATGCTCCGCTCGCTTAGGCTATCCTTCTCGGCAGAGAGTCCCGTGTTTTCGTTTATCTCAAATCATATGTCGCTTGCCCTTCGCTCGCCGCGGGTTCTGATCGCGGCTGGAGTAGGCGCGGCAGCGATCGTGGGCGTCGCGAGCTATGTGCTCAGGCGGCCCAAGCCGAGCGACGAAGAGCTGGAACGGGTGCGCCGCGAAGCACTGGCGCGTACCGGGCGCATCACCGACGGCACGATTCTGGATACGATGCGTGATGCGACGCCCGGCGCAGCGCAAGGTGCGCTGTCACGCGAATCCGACTCCGGCGGCAGTGAGTTGTCGAAGAGCAGCGGTCTGGATGCGGACAGTACTTTTGCTCAGCCGCCGCAGATCATCGTCTACAACTACCGCATTGCGGGCGTTAGCTATGAGTGCGCTCAGGATGTCAGCACGCTGGCCGACCATGTGCATGGCATCCGCACGGACCTGCCGATCCAGGTCCGCTATGCGCCGCAGAATCCAGGCAACAGCATCGTCGTTGCGGAGTCGTGGAGCGGCCTGCGCCTGATCTCGGCCAATCCCTTCCATGCGGATTCGCGGCGAACCAGCTAGAGCAAGCCCCTGCTGTGGGCAGGCGCGGCGTGCCCTATCCCTTCCCCACGGAATGACAAGCAAGCCACAGATCTACTTCGCCAGTGCGAGTGCGGCCCGGTCAAAGTTGTGCGATGGCCTCGATTGAACCCGGCCTTCGCGCGGACTACACTTGCGTTATGCACATGGTCGCCACCCCGAATCGCAGAATGCAGCGCGTGCTGCAGATCTCGATGGCCCTCACCACGGCTTACGTCGGGGCGACTTTTTACTTCGGACTGCGCGCCCACTCCCTTGCCCTGATCTCCGAGGCAGGCCACAACATGAGCGATCTGCTGGCGATTGCGCTCTCGTTTGTGGCGGTGTACTTCCAGGCGAGGCCGGCAAACGACCAAAAGACCTTTGGCTATCAGCGGGCCGGCGTGCTCGCCGCCTTTATCAACGCTTCGATGCTGGTGGTTTTGTCCGCCTGGATCGCGATCGCCGCTGTTCACCGGCTAGGCGCGCCCGTCGAGGTGCAACCGAAGCTGATGATGATCGTCGCCGCGGCCGGGGTGCTGATGAACGGCACCGTGGCCACGCTGCTCTGGCGTACCTCCCATACTCCCGGCGGAGGCAGCGATGTCAATATCCGCAGCGTCTTCCTGCACATGCTCGGCGACACGCTTTCCACGGCGGCTGTGATTGCAGGCGGCGCAGCAATTCTGTTTACTGGCATGGGCTGGATCGATCCTGTGCTCTCGATTCTGATCGCCGCGATGATTCTGTGGAGTTCGATCTCGATCGTGCGCGAGACGCTGAATATCCTGCTGGAAGGAACGCCGCGCAGCCTGCGCCTGGAAGAGGTGCGCACGGCCATGCGGTCGGTTGCCGGCGTGCTCGACGTCCATGATCTTCACGTCTGGAGCCTGGGGTCGCAGTCGCATGCGCTCGCCAGCCACGTCACCATTCTCGAGATGCCGATGTCGGAGTGCAGCGGCATTCTGGAGAGCGTCAAGTGCACGCTGCGCGACAAATTCCATATCCACCACACGACGATTCAGTTTGAAACGACCGGCTGCGAGACCACGCACGGATGCAGTGCTCCACCGGAGCTTGCCGCCGCCGGTGCGCATAGTCATCCCGGGCACAGCCATCCCAATCACGTCCACTAGAGCATTTTCGTCAGAGTGTTAACGGTTGGGAAAGAGTTGTGGTCTCCCACCCTAGCCGCAAAGAGCGCGGCTAGGATGGGGCACCCATCCTTCTGTTAACACTGGACAGGAAAACGCTCTAGAGTCTTGCGTTTCCATCCGCCCTGAAGTCTCCCCTCCGAAAGACGTGCGCCGGCCCCCCTGCCTTCTCCTGCTTGTTGAGCCGTGCGAAGACGCGCGCCAGCCTCATCACGCCCTCGGCGATCTGCTTCTCATCCACCGCGGCGAAGCCTATCTGCAGCCCCTCGGGGATGGAGGCGGAGCAGCAGTAGCGACTCAGCGGCACGACGTCGATATGTTCTTCCGCGGCCCGCCGCGCCACGAGCTCCGCCGAAAAATCACCCTTCAGCAGAGCGACAGTCTGCAGGCCGGCTTCGATGTTCGAGATCTCGAGATGCTCGGCCAGGTGCAAGCGGGCGTGTTCGACCAGGCAGGCGAGACGTTCTTCGTAGATCTTGCGCATGCGCCGCAGGTGCCGGGCAAAGTGGCCCTGCTCGAGGAAGTCGCAGAGAACCGCCTGATCGAGCAGCGGATGATGCCGCGTGATCATGGCCTTGGCGCGGGCGAAGACGTCGACGAGAGGGTGCGGCAGGATCAGATACGCCAGCCGGAGCGAAGGAAAGAGAACCTTGTTGAAGCTGCCGGCGAAGATCACTCGCCCTCCGCGATCGAGCCCCTGCATCGCGGGCACAGGCCGGCCCGAGAATCGGAATTCGCTGTCGTAGTCGTCTTCAAAGATGGTGGTTTCGTGTTTCTGCGCCCAGGCGAGCAGTTGCAGGCGGCGCGGGAGACTCATGGTCGTCCCGGTCGGATATTGATGGCCGGGAGTGAGGTAGAGCAGGCGGCAGTGGAGAAGATCACTTGGCTTCGGGGCGGCGCCCTCGCGGTCGAGCGGCACAGGGACGATACGCGCGCCGGCGGAGCGGAAGGCCGCATACGCCCCCTGATAGCCCGGATCTTCGACCAGCACCTTGTCGCCGGGGTCGAGAAGAAGGCGCGCCGCAAGGTCCAGCCCCTCCTGGATCCCGGAGACGATGAGCACCTGGTCTGCCGAGCAGACGACGCCGCGGGAGGAGCGCACATACTCGGCCACGGCAGCGCGGAGCGGCGGAAATCCTCTCGCCCCGCAGCCGAGAAGAAGACGGGTCGAGGCAGCACGCAGCCGGCGGGCGGTCACCTGCGCCCACAACGTGGTTGGGAACAGGTCGAGCGCGGGAAGACCGGTACGGAAGGCAATGCTGTCCGAGCAAGTGTGGTGCGAGAAGGGGCGGACCCTGGCCGCGAAGGCTGAGAGATGCTGCGGGTATTGCGTTCCGGGCTTGAAATCGCGCTCCGGGGCCTGCTGCGATTGCAGCAGATGTTCGGGCAGGATTCTGGAGATGTAGGTGCCGGATCCTCGGCGGCCGTCGAGATAGCCCTCCGCCCGCAGCTCGTCGATTGCCGTCAGGATGGTTCCGCGCGAGAGCCGGTACTGACGCGCGAGATCGCGGCTCGCCGGAAGCCTTGAGCCGGGAGCCAGCCGTCCATTCAAGATTTCAGCACGCAGGGCGTTGCGCAGCCAGTGAAAGGCGGGCACGCCTGCGGGGCGCGGAGGCAGAAACAACTCGAAGACGGCGGCTCGTCTGGTCATCTGGTTATCGCAATCCTGCCCGTGCGGCCCACCCGAAAGTGGCTCAGTGGATTTACGGCGAGTGGGCCTTCTGTTCCGGGCCACTCGCGCTCATTCTAGAACCAGATCGTTGCCTTGGTCTAGAGTGCGCGAGTAAGCTTCTCGCACTCACCCTTGCACCGTGATCATCGCATCGGTCGGGAGGTTGTCATGAACGGATATGCCAGGCAGACTACCCGCTGGACCGCAGTCTTCTTCCTTCTGCTCGCCATGAGCGCAGTCCAATCCCGCTCCGCGCTCGCCCGAACGACGGGCGTTGCAGAAGAAACCTCGCAGCAGATGCAAAAGCCTGCTGCCGCACCCGCGCTTCCCGAGCTGTCGCCCGAGACCATAGCCGACCTCATGGTGGCGCATCACAGGTACCTTGCCGCGGTTGCGGCGTACCAGAAGATCAGCCCGGCGACGGAGCGAATCTACGACAAGATGGGCATCGCCTACGAGCACATGTTCATGGACGCGGATGCGAAGGCCAGCTTCGAACATGCCCTCCAGATCAATCCGAAGTTCGCTCCGGTCTATAACAATCTCGGCACGATCTACTACCACGAGAGAAACTACAAGAAAGCCGAGCGCTACTACAAGAAGTCCATCCACCTGGACGACAAGCAAGCTTCCTTCTTTGGAAATCTGGGCACGCTCTATGTGGCGCGCAGGAAAGTTCACGATGCGGCCGAGGCCTACCAGCGCGCCTTCATGCTCAACCCGGGTGTCTTTCAGGAGATCGCGGAAAACGGCATTGAAGAGAGCGACTCGGTGCAGGACCTGCAGGCCATGAACTACTGCTTCGCGCAGATCTACGCCCAGGCCGGCAGGAGCGACTTGGCGATCCTGTATCTGCAGAAGGCGATCTCGCAGGGCTTCCACGACAAGTCCAGGCTCGACCGGGATCAGCAGTTCGCCGGATTGCGGCAGATGCCTGAATTCCAAAGCCTGCTGATCGACCAGGGTAGAGAAGGCAAGTAGCTCGTTGCCATTGGCGCGATCCCGCGGCCGGACATCGGTTGCGGGATTATGGTACGATTTCGGCCCATAGGGGGACCGATGGCCCATACCTCGAGACGCGACTTCCTGCGAACAGGCTTTGCGTTCGGCGCGCTGGCGGCCGGGGCAAGTCTTCCTCTTCGAGCGCAGCGTCAGACTGCCACGGACTGGGTGACGCTTGGCAGATCGAACGTCCGAGTGACAAGGCTTGCCTTCGGCACAGGCACCTTCAGCGGTCAGGTGCAGCGCGATCTAGGTCAGGATCAGTTCACCCGCCTGGTGCGGTATGCGCATGAGCGCGGCATCCGCTTCTTCGAGACGGCCGAGTCCTATGGCGGCATGCACAAGATGCTTGGCATTGCTCTTGAAGGCGTTCCGCGCGATAGCTACCAGCTGATGACGAAGCTGACCACGCGGCCGGGAGTCGACCCGCAGGACAAGCTCGATGAACTGCGCCGCCTGGCGAAGACGGATTACTTCGATATCGCGCTGCTGCACTGGCAGCATACGTCGAGCTGGCCGGCGGACTCCGCACGCTGGCAGGACGGGATCGAAGAAGCGCAAGCCAAAAAGGCTGTGCTGAGCCATGGCGCATCGGTGCATGGGCTGCCGGCGTTGCGCCAGGTTCCGGAGAATAAGTGGCTGGAGGTTGCGATGATCCGGGTCAACCATAAGGGCACCCGAATGGATGCCGAAGACTACAACACCGATGGACTCGGCGATGTCGGCGAGGTGGTGACGCATGTCAAGCAGGCGCGCAGAGCGGGAATGGGCGTCATCAGCATGAAGCTCGTGGGTGAGGGAACATTCAACCGGGAAGACCGCCAGAAGGCGATGCGCTTCGCGTTCAGGAACGCCGGGGTGAATACCGTCACGGTCGGCTACAAGAGCACAGGGGAGATTGACGAGGCAATCGACAACCTGAACCTTGCACTCGCCTGAGAAGCCTGCACCGTGATCCGAAGTTCAGGTGTACGCCCTCGCCAAGGCTTGCCGATGGCCGCGATCGCGCAGAGAGATTTGCATTTTGGTCGGGGCGGAGGGATTCGAACCCCCGACCCTCTGGTCCCAAACCAGATGCGCTACCAGACTGCGCTACGCCCCGACTTGGTTTCAGTCTATCGCATCGTCTCGGTGAATCCCGCCCTCAAATACTGCCGAGATGGCTATGAAAGTCCACGCCAAACGCGTCATGCAGAAGATGCGCGAAGATCCAGGTGAACAGCAGGATGGGCAGAATCACCAGCGCCGCCAGCACCAGGCAAAGACCCGCCAGAAAGAGCCAGCTCTGCATCGTGTGCTTGCGCGGTTCGTAGACGCTTCCCGTCAGGAGAGCGTAGTTGCGCCGGTTCGCCCGCCAGGCGATATCGAACATGTCGCCCAGCACCGGCACCGAACCCACCACCACCTCGATGGCAACGTTGGCCACCATGCGCGCGACCGTGACGTAGGAGACGCCGCGCACCCAGGCCGCGATGATAATGATGCAGGAGGCGAGCCCGCCGATGAGGTCGCCGACACCGGGAATGAAGCCTACGATACCGTCGAGCCCGAAGCGAATGGAGGTTCCCGGGATGCGGATGAAATCGTCCAGCACATGCGACAGCAGATCGAGATTCTCATCGTCGAACGCCTTGCCGCCGCGCTTAACGCGGGGCGACAGGATCTCGGGCTTCACGGTAAAGGCCATCGCAACTTCACCTGCTTCCTGCGGATCTCGTATCTATAGACTCCGATGCTATAATTTGACCATACGGCGGCTATAGTTCAGTGGCAGAACGCCGCTCTGTGGCAGCGGATGTCGTGGGTTCGAAACCCACTAGCCGCCCCAAACTTCCTCCATCCTTGCACAGAGCTGCGGAACGACCTTGCCCCGCATACCGAAATCTCCGCCCGTGCATCCGGTCGCCGCTATCCTGCCTCTGTCGCGTGTCTTCGCGGGAACCTCCGGCTGGGCCTATCCCACCTGGAAGCCTGGGTTCTATCCTGCCGGGACGCCGGCGAAGAAGTTTCTGGATTTCTACGCCTCGCAACTCAACTCGGTCGAGGTCAACTACACCTTCCGCACCCTGCCGTCGGCAAAGACGCTCGAGGCGTGGCTGGCCGCTTCCCCCGCCGGGTTCCGCTTCAGCTTCAAGGCTCCGCAGCGCATCACGCACTTCCGCCGTCTGCGCGACTGCGAGGCCGATCTCGCCCAATTCCTCGCCGCGCTCGAGCCGGTGCGCCAGGTAGGCAAACTCGGCCTCCTGCTCTTTCAGCTTCCCCCCAACTTCAAGGCCGACACGGAACGGCTCAGCGCCTTTCTAGCGGCTCCCGTGCTGCAGGCGGCGCGGTCGACGCCGCTCGCCTTTGAATTCCGGCACGCCTCCTGGTTCGACGAAGCTACCTACTCCATCCTTCGTCAGCACAACGCCGCGCTGTGCATTGCCGAGAGCGACGATCTCGCCACGCCGGAGATCCACACCGCAGCCACCCACACCTGCTACCGCATGCGGCGCACCGGCGGCTACAGCGACGCCGAAGTGGCGCACTTCGCCCAGCGATTCGCAGTGCTCGCAAAACAACGCGACGTCTACGTCTACTTCAAGCATGAAGACGAGCCGACCGGGGTTCTGAACGCGACCGCCTTCCTGGCGCATAGCCGCACCATCGCAGACAATCCTGCATGACCGCCGCGGAGACATCCACTTTGCCCAGCCACGTCGACGATTTCCGTCCGCGGCGTTTCCTGAGCAACGGCCATCTGCAGACGATCCTCGGCAACTACCTGCCGAGAAGGAACGATCTGCCGGCGCCCGTGGAGCAAGCCGTCGAGGTCGAGCCGGCATCTTCGGATCAAATTGCAAGCCAGGTGCTTTGCCAATGCCACTGGCAGCCGGAGGAGGTCCGCTCCACGCGCCCCACGGCGATCATCGTGCATGGGCTCGAAGGCTCGTCGAACTCGCAGTACGTCATCGGCAATGCGAACAAGCTCTGGCGCAGCGGCTGCAACATCGTCCGCATGAACATGCGCAACTGCGGCGGGGCCGAGGCGCTGTCACCGACCTTGTATCACTCCGGCCTGTCGAACGATGTGCTCGCGGTGATGAACTTCTTTATCGCGCAGCACAGGCTTCCGTCCGTGGCCCTGATCGGCTATTCGATGGGCGGCAACCTGGTCCTGAAGCTCGCCGGAGACCTCGGAACCGATGCGCCGCCCGAGCTGCGATCCGTCCTTGGAGTCTCGCCGGCGGTCGACCTCGCGCAATCCGCCGACGCCTTGCACCTGCCGCAGAATCGCTTCTACGAGTTGAAGTTTCTCCGTGCGCTGCTGCGACGCTATCGCCGCAAAGCGACGCTCTTCCCGCAACGCTTCGGCCTGGAGCGCGCCTCCGGGATCCAGTCCCTGCGCGAGTTCGACGACCGCATCACCGCGTTCTATTCCGGCTTCACCGGCGCCACTGACTACTACTTCCGCGCCGCGGCGGCACGCGTGCTCGATCGCATCGCCATGCCCACCCTGATCCTGCATGCGCTCGACGACCCCTTTGTCCGGCTCACCGGGGAGACTCGTCAGAAGATCCGCTCGAACGCCAACATCACGCTCATCGAGAGCGAACATGGCGGTCACTGTGCCTTTCTCGCCGCAGCGGACCAGAGCACCGGCTACGACGGCTACTGGGCCGAGCACACGTTGCTAGGCTTTCTGCTCGCCCACGCCTGAGCCGGCGCGCGTCAACCGCAAGACAGCCGGAGAAGCAGGGGGACGCTAAGATAGTTCTCAATGCTCTCTGAATGGTCCGCCGAATGTGCCGCCGACGATCCCGTGCTGGTCGTCCCCTGGTCTGAACCGCCTGACCCGCAGGACCCCACAGGCGGCCGGCGCTTCGTCGATCTGCGCGAAAACCCGTACGATCTCGACCATCTTCCCGAGGCCGAACAGCATCCTCCCCTGATGCATGCCCTGCGCGCGCTCAACGCGCCACGATCTCCGGTCTTCACCGCGAAGTGCGATGCATGGCCGCTCGACCGAGAGCCGCTGCAGCATTTGCGGCTTGAGCTCGACGTCGCCGAGCACGATGCGCCCGCGGGATTCGCCGGCTACATCGACCTGGTCTGGCGCGAGCGGTCGGTCTTCGCGTCCTTCCACCAGCAGGAGCAGATGCTGCATCGCCTCAGCCGCCACGCCGCGGCGCTCGACCAGCCGAACGCCATGCTGGACTGCATCATCCGGCCTGCCCTGATCGATCTCACCGGTCCGCAGGAGGGCTTTGCTGTCAGTCTCTATGTCAAAGCGGTCGGTCACGATTCCCGCGCCGCAGAAGAAAATTGGGCCGCGGCTCTGGACGACGTGGTCAACTTATTGCGCAGTAAAGAGCTGGCTTTCGCTTAGCCATGGCGGATCGGCCATAATTGTAACTTACATCATTACGTAATGAATCGAGACTGCTGTTTCGCCCATACGATCGAAACCAACTTCAGGAGCACGCATGAGACTTGGCAGAATAAGCGGAATCTTCGCAGCAGCTTTGGCTGTATCCAGCTTCCTCCACGCGCAGCAGACGACTTCGCAGACCACGCTCGACCCGGCAGACCGCCAGCTCGCTCATGACATCTTCAAGCAGCTGATCGAAATCAACACCACCGACTCCGTGGGCAGCACCACCGCGGCCGCGGAGGCCATGCGCACACGTCTTCTCGCTGCCGGCTTCTCTCCGGCAGACGTGGCGGTCCTCGGACCGAACGCGCGCAAGGGCAATCTGGTGGCGCGTCTTCGCGGCCGTCCGGGAACCGCGCTCAAGCCCATTCTCATCCTCTGCCACACCGATGTCGTCGAGGCCAAACGTGAGGACTGGACGACCGACCCGTTCGTCTTCACCGAGAAGGACGGCTTCTTCTACGGCCGAGGCACGCAGGATATGAAGGACTCCGGCGCTGCGATGGTGACAAGCTTTGTCCGCCTCAAGCGCGAGGGGTACGTCCCCGACCGCGACCTGATCCTTGCCCTGACGGCGGACGAGGAGGGCGGCAGCTCGAACGGGGTCGATTGGCTGCTCAAGCATCATCGCGACCTCATCGACGCGGAGTTCGCTATCAATCCCGACGCCGGCGGGGTGACAACCAAGGGCGGAAAGCCTCTGCTGCTGGGCGTTGAAGCCACGGAGAAGCTCTACGCCGACTACCACGTCACCGCAACGAGTCCCGGCGGCCACAGTTCGCTGCCCACACCGGACAACGCAATCTATCATGTAGCCGACGCACTGGCGCGACTCGAACGATCTCCGTTTTCGTTCGAACTGAACGCAGTCACGCGCGCGGAACTGACTACCCGCGCGACGCTTGCGCAAGGTCAGGAAGCGACCGACCTCCAGGCCGTGCTCACGAATCCGCCCAGTGCCGCCGCCATCGCACGGCTCTCGGCCAATCCTGTCTACAACTCCACCATGCGCACCACCTGCGTTGCGACCATGATGTCCGCCGGCCATGCTCCCAACGCGTTGCCCGGCCGCGCTCAGGCTAACGTGAACTGCCGCATCCTCCCCGGCCACTCCCAGGAAGAGGTCCGTCAGAATCTGATCCGCATCTTCGCCGATCCTGCGCTCAGCGTCGAATACACCACCGATTCCGGCCAGGTTCTGGGCAAGGGCTCCGACCGCGTCTCCGCACCGCCGCCTCCGCTGAACGAAGCCGTCTTCAAGCCGCTGCGTGACACCGTGCAGCAGATGTGGCCCGGCTTGACTATCCTGCCCGAGATGGAGACCGGCGCCTCCGACAGCATCTACACGATGGCCGCGGGCATTCCGAGCTATGGGTTCAGCGGCATGGCCATCGAGGAAGGCGACGAACGCGCGCACGGCCGGGACGAGCGCCTCGGTGTCGAGTCCTACTACACCGGCGTTCAGTTCGAATATCTCTATCTGAAGGCGCTGACCCGATAGCCGCTGCATCCGGTGCAGCGGCATCCCATAGTGCAGCCGCAGCCGTCTTCACTTGATCTACTTAATCTTCAGATCGATAAAAAACTTGTTCTTGCTATCGAAGGAGCTGATGGTCTTCGTGGCGCTCTTCTTGCCGCTGTTCTCCGCCCACAGCTCATAGTCCGTGCTCTGGGCAAGCTGGCCGAAGCGGTAGGTTCCGTCGCTGTTGGTGATGTAACTCTTCACCGACAAGCTATGGTCATCCTTCAGATAAACCACCGCGCCGCTGACCACCGCTCCGCTTCCGTCCTGAACCTTGCCCTGCACGATCCGTTGTTCGGGACCGCGCTGTTGCGCCACCGCTTGCATGCTTGGCGAGACCACCCAAACGCCTGCCGACAGGCAACATGCGAGGACTGCGAAACCGGCAATACGAGGGGAGGGGAGACCCTTGAGCTTCATACGACTCAGTATACGATTACCCATTTCAACGGGCTCCGCTACTCGTCTTCTTCCTCAGCGGCGTGCGTGAGATCTTCATCGTCATAGCCCGCTTCCTCCATGCTGGCGACTTCGAGCGGATCGAGCGAAACGATCTCCAGGTCTGCACCGCACTCATCGCACTGCACCGTCTCGCCCTCTTCCACTTCGTCCACATCGACCACAATCGGGTTATCGCATTCGGGACAAACAACAGCCATGATCCTGCCTCCGGGGTGTCATCCACCACCTGCTTCTAGAATTATAGAAAACCGGTCCTGCGACAATGCGCTTTTCTTTGACGCCCATCCTGCCCATTCGTCAAGCACACGATCGTGCTACAGTCTGCGTACCTCGCATGCGTATATCGAAGGAGCCAGAAATGACCGAAGCACCGCGCATTCGCCGCCTCCCCCTTCCTGCTTCGTTGCTGCCGCTGCTTCTTCTCACAGCCTCGCTTGGGGCCCAGCAGCCTCTGCCGACCGGCGCCCCCATCGCTCCGGCCCCGGCCGACCCCGCCATCGCCGGCGCGCTGCAGCAGGTCTCCGCGCAACAGATCCGCGCCACCATCGAAAAGCTCGTCAGCTTCAACAATCGCAGCACCCTTTCGAGCATGGACACGGATCTTGCTCCGAACACCGGCGTCAGCGCCGCCGCCGACTGGATCGAGTCCGAGTTCAAGCGCTACTCCGCGGCCTGCGGCAACTGCCTGGAGGTCAAGCGGGACGAGTTCATCGAGGCCGCCAGCAACGCCCCCTACTCCCGCATCACCAAACCCACGAAGATCGCCAATATCTACGCGATCCTGCGCGGCTCCGACCCTGCCCAGGCCGCCCGCATGGTCCTCGTCACCGGCCACTACGACTCCCGCAACAGCACCAACGAAAACACCCACGCTCCCGCTCCCGGCGCCAACGACGATGCCAGCGGCACGGCCGTTTCGCTCGAATGCGCGCGCGTTCTCAGCCAGCGCAAGTTCCCCAGCTCGATCGTCTTCGTCGCGGTCGCCGGCGAAGAGCAGGGACTCAACGGCAGCCGCCATCTCGCCAGGCTCGCGAAGTCCGAAGGCTGGCAGCTCGAAGCCGCGCTCAACAACGACATCGTGGGCGGCGACACTACGCCAGGCAATACCCAGCCTCCGAATACGCCGAACAAAAACGCCGTCCGCGTTTTCTCGGAAGGCGTTCCCGCTATCGCGACGCTCGATCAGCTCCACGCCATCCAGACCCTCGGCGCCGAAAGCGACTCCCCCTCCCGCGAACTTGCCCGCGCCATCGCCGATGTCTCTACCACCTACTTTCACACGACCTCCGAGCACTCGCCATCGAGCAAGCTCCCTCCTCACGTGCACAACGATCTCATGCGCGTTACGCCCGCCTTCCATCCCGTGCTGATCTTCCGGCGCGACCGATACCTGCGCGGCGGCGATCACTCGAGCTTCAACCAGGAAGGCTTCGCCGCCGTCCGCTTCACCGAGTGGGCCGAGAACTTCAATCACCAGCACCAGAACGTCCGCGTCGAGAATGGGGTGCAGTACGGCGACCTTCTCCAATACGTCGACTTTGATTACGTTGCCAACGTCGCCCGCCTGAACGCCGCCACGCTCGGCACCCTGGCCGCAGCTCCCGGCGCCCCCCAGAACGTGCACATCCTGACCACCGCGCTCGACAATAACTCGGAGTTCACCTGGGATGCACCCGCCGGCGCGACCGCCTCCGTCACCTATGAGGTCGTCTGGCGACCCACCGATCAGCCGCTCTGGACCACCTACGCCAGCGCCGGTTCCGCGCATAGCCTCAAGCTCGCCGTCTCCAAGGATAACGTCGTCTTCGCGGTCCGCTCGGTCGACGGCGAAGGCCACCGCAGCATCGCCGTATTTCCGACTCCGGCGGGAGGCCCCCGCCGCCCAGCCCCGCCGCCTCCAGCCAAGTAGCAAAAGCCTGTGAGGTTCGCATCCAGCGTCCCTCGCGGAAGATGCTTCCAGCGCCAAAGGGCCGCTTCTTCAACGCGCACGCCTCCTCTGTTAGGCGCAGGCGGCCGCCCAGTATCGCGATTTCCTGAAGCAGCCTCCGCCTTTGCACACCGGACCCACGCATACCCCCACGCATACCCTATGATGAGAGCAGACGTCATGCGCCGCTCCGGTCCCATCTCGCTCAGTCTCCCGGCGTTTACCGGCATCACCCGAAAGCTTGTCCTCGCCAACGTTACCGTCTTCTTTGCGCTCGCCCTGCTGCACTGGCTCTTTCCCGCCGTCGGCTACCTTCTTCGGAGCCACTTGCTCCTCGAACCGCTCGCCGTAGCCCATGGCGAGGTCTGGCAGCTCGCCACCTACGCCTTCGTCGACGAGGGCCTGCTCAGCGTTCTCTTCGCGATGCTTACCCTGTGGTTCATCGGCTCTCTGCTCGAGTCCTCCTTCGGCAGCCGCTGGCTGCTTGAGCTCTACGCCTCCTCGGTCATCGGCGGCGCCCTGCTCGCCTCCGCCATCACCTTCACCCACATCCTCGGCCTGCGTCCTGACATTATCGCCATCGGCGCCTGGGGCGGCATCTTCGGCCTCATGATCGCCATCGCCATGCTCTTCGGCGACCAGGAGTTCCTCTTCTGGTTTCTGCTCCGCATCAAGGCCAAGTACATGGTCGCGATCTACATCCTGATCGCCGTCGCGCTGCTGCTCAAACAGGCCGACACCTTCGGCGCGCTCGTCCAGCTTTCGGGCGCCCTCTGCGGCTTCCTTTACGTTCGATTCGCCCCCCGCCGCGGCCTCGCCTTCGGTTTCTCGGAGCGCTACTTCGGCGTCCGCAACAACTACTACCGCTGGAAGCGCCGCCGCGCCGCCCGTAAGTTCGAGGTCTACATGCGCAAGCAGAACCGCGAAGTCCACTTCGATAAGGACGGCCGCTACGTCGACCCGGACGAAGCCAAACGCCGCAACCCCAACGACCGCAGCTGGATGAACTAGCCGTCAGCTTCTTTCTAGTTATCATCCTCGATGAGGACCGCTGTTGCATTTGCCGTTGCTTTTCAGGTTGTCGTCTTCGAAGAGGCTCTGCTGTTGCGCTTGCCGGTGGCAACGCTCCGCGCTCTTCTTCTCCTTGCCGCTCTCCCACTCTTCCGTTATCGCCCGCGAGTCAGCAACACTGCGATTACACTGGTCGCATCGCAAACCACTTCATCCTTCATTCGGGAGCCCGACCTTGACCAGTATTCGCGTCGCAGCCGCTGCAATCCTGTCCCTCGCTTCGCTTTCAGCAGCTTCGCTGGCGCAGTCGATTCCGCCCGCAGTCAAGAAAGCCGAGGCCTCGATCAACCCTGAGAAGATTCGCGCCCACGTCCGCTTCCTCGCCGACGACCTGCTCGAAGGCCGCGGACCCGGACTGCGCGGCAGCGAGCTCGCGGCAAAGTACATCGCCACGCAGTTCGCGCTGTATGGCCTCAAACCCGGCGGCGACAACGGCACCTATCTCCAGCAGATCGACTTCGTCGGCATGAACGTCATTCCGTCCCAGACGAGCTTCGCCCTCGAGCCGCAGAAGGGCAGCCCACTCGACTTGCGCTACGGCGACGACTACACCGTGAGCAACGAAGCGTTGACAAAAAGCGTCGACATCGACGCGCCCATCGTCTTCGTCGGCTACGGCATCACCGCGCCCGAGTTCCACTGGAACGACTACGCCGGCATCGACGTCAAAGGCAAGGTCATCCTCTGCATCGTCGGCGATCCGCCCTCGCACGACCCGAAGTTCTTCGGCGGCGATGCCCTCACCTACTACGGACGCTGGACCTACAAGTACGAACAGGCCGCCCGCATGGGCGCAGTCGGCGCTATCATCATCCACCGCACCGACCTCGCCAGCTACGGCTGGGACGTGGTGAAAAACTCCAACACCAGCGAGAAGACTTACCTCCGCGATGACGCCAACCCGCACCTGCAGGCCAGAAGCTGGATTCAGCTCGGCGTCGCCAAGCGCCTCTTCGCCGCCGCCAGCCTCGACGTAACCGCCGAGATGGAAGCCGCAGGCAGGCCCGCCTTCAAAGCCATTGAACTCCCCGTCCGCCTCAAAGCTCACATCGACAGCACCGTCCGGCCATTTCAGTCGCCGAACGTCATCGGCATCCTTCCTGGCGCGAACGCCGGCGACGCTCATAGCAAGGACCAGGCCGTCATGTACACCGCGCACTACGACCATCTCGGCTTCGTCCCCGGCATGCCCGGCGACAACATCTACAACGGAGCCGCCGACAACGGCACCGGCTGCGGCATGCTGCTCGAACTCGCGCGCGCCTGGGCAGAGTCCGGTATCAAGCCGCCGCACTCGATCGTCTTCGCCTCCGTCACCGCCGAAGAGCAGGGTCTGCTCGGCTCCGAGTACCTCGGCCAGCACCCGCCCCTCCCCGCAGGCCAGATCGCCCTCGACATCAACTACGACATGATCCTGCCCATCGGCATCCCCCAGCAGGTCAACGTCAACGGCGCGCAGCGGACAACCTTCTTCCCGACCGTCGAGGCCACAGCAAAACGTTTCGACCTCGCGATCGTTCCCGACCCGCGCCCCTCCGCCGGAAGCTACTATCGCTCGGACCACTTCAGCCTCTCGCGCGTCGGCATCCCTGCATTTTCGATCGAGTCCGGCGACCTGTACGAGGGTCACGACGCCGCATGGGGACGCAGGCAGCACGAAGAGTTCACCGCTCACGACTATCACAACTTCAGCGACAACTATCACGCCGATTGGGACTTCGCCGGCAACGCCAAACTCGACCGCTTCGGCATGGAGCTGGGCTGGCAGGCCCTGAGCGCTCCAGCCACCATCCAGTGGAGCTCGGGAGACGAGTTCGAGACCGCCCGCAAAACCAGCCTGACGAAATGATTTCCCACGCTTCCCCTAGGCCGCCGCAAACATCCAATCGAGTGATCGTCAGCGACGAAGCAAAAGGAGAATTACATGGATCGCAGCGCAAGCGCAGTATGGAAGGGCAGCCTCAAAGAAGGCAACGGAACCATCTCCACCCAGAGCGGCACCTTGAAAGAGACGCAGTACAGCTTCAACACGCGGTTCGCCGACGGCGTAGGAACTAATCCCGAAGAGTTGATTGCCGCCGCCCATGCCGGCTGCTTCACCATGGCGCTGAGCGCGCAGTTGACCGAGGCCGGCTTCACCGCCGACTCCATCGAAACCACGGCCGTGCTCACGCTCGACATGCACGGAGCGGCCCCGACGATCACCAAGATCCACCTCACCACCAAGGCAAAGATTCCCACCATCGACAAACCCAAGTTCGATGAGCTCGCGCACAATGCCGAGGTAGGCTGCCCGGTGTCGCGCGTGCTGAAAGCAGCCGAGATCACACTCGACGCCACACTGGTTTAGCCTGCAGTTCGCCTCTCAGCGACACCTTGCCACATCAGCGGACGCGCATTACGCTTCCAGCGGCACATCAGCAGCGGAAGGAAGGAAGGAGGGCGCATTAGCGCCTGATTCTCCTGAAAGGAGAGCGTACTGGAACCCTGCCCCGCAGATCCATCCGCGCCGTTGGTTTGCCGAGATCATGACGCGCAGTCTAAGCTGAAGGTTCGAGCCGCATGCAGCCTTCCATCCCTGACGTCTCGCGCGGAGCCGATTGACTCACTTCGACGCCATCATCGTAGGAGCCGGACAGGCGGGGCCTCCGCTGGCCGCTAGGCTCTCTAAGGCCGGCCAACGCGTCGCGCTGATCGAGCGGAAATACTTCGGCGGCACCTGCGTCAACACCGGCTGCATCCCAACCAAGACGCTGGTCGCCAGCGCCTACGCGGCTTGCCTGGCGCGCCGCGCCGCCTTCTACGGGGTAACGCTCACCGGCCCCATCGGCGTCGACATGAAAGCGGTGAAAGCCCGCAAGGAAGAAGTGTTGCTCAAATCGCGCGTCGGCGTCGAAGAGGGCCTCCGCAAGCTGGACCACTGCACCGTCTACCAGGGGCAAGCTCGTCTGCAATCGCCAACCCAGGTTAGGGTCGGCGCTGATCTGCTCACCGCGGAGAAAGTCTTCCTGAACGTCGGCGCACGCGCAACCGTCCCCAGGCTTCCCGGCATCGACAAGATCGACTTCCTGACCAACTCCAGCATCCTCGAGCTCGACACTCTTCCTCGCCACCTGGTCATCGTGGGGGGCAGCTACATCGGCCTTGAGTTCGCGCAGATCTACCGCCGCTTCGGCAGCGAAGTCACCGTCGTCGAGCGAACCTCCCGGCTCGTCCAGCACGAAGATGAAGATGTCTCCGCTGCCATCAAGGACATCCTCGAAGCCGAAGGCATCCACGTCCGCCTCAACGCCGAATGTATTCACTTCGACGCCGGCAGCGACGGTCCCATCGTCGGAACCAACTGCACCATTGCCGAGCCGCGCATCTCCGGTTCGCACGTCCTGCTCGCCGTGGGCCGCACGCCCAACACCGATGACCTCGGCCTCGACGAGATCGGGGTCAAACTCGACGAGCACGGTTACATCGCCGTCGATGACCAGCTTCGCACCTCGGTCTCAAACATCTGGGCGCTCGGCGACTGCAACGGACGCGGCGGCTTCACCCACACCTCCTACAACGACTTCGAAATCGTCGCAGCCAATATTCTTGACGGCGAGTATCGCCACGTCACCGACAGAATTCCGGCGCATGCCGTCTACATCGACCCGCCCCTCGGCCAGATCGGCCTCACCGAAGCGGAGGTGCGAAAGACCGGAAGACCCGCGCTGATCGGAACCCGCCCCATGACGAAGGTAGGACGCGCGGTCGAAAAGGGCGAGACGCAGGGCTTCATGAAGGTGCTCGTCGATGCCGAAAGTAAAAAAATCCTCGGCGCCGCCATCCTCGGCACCGGCGGTGACGAGGCTATCCACTGCATCCTCGACACCATGTATGCCGGCGCTCCCTACACTACGCTCACCCACGCCGTTCACATTCACCCGACGGTGTCCGAACTTATCCCGACCCTGCTCGAGTCCTTGCAACCTCTGGGAGAGTAGCTTTGCGCCTTCGCCGTCGGCTTGCGCAGTTCGTGTGTCTGTTCGTCTCGCTGGCTCCGGCCGCATGGCCGCAGGCCGCAACCAGAACGGAGATCACGCGCTGGCGTAGTGAAGCAGCCCACGTTACCATCACGCGTGACGACTGGGGTATCGCCCACGTACAAGGCCACACCGACGCCGACGCCGTCTTCGGGATGGAGTACGCCCAGGCAGAGGACGACTTCAACCGTGTTGAAACCAACTACCTCAACGCCATGGGCCGTCTCGCCGAGGCCGAAGGCGAGCAGAAGATCTATCAAGACCTGCGTATGAAGCTCTTCGTCGATCCCGCCGCGCTCAAACGGCAATACGCAGACAGCCCCGCATGGCTGCAAACCCTGATGAACTCCTCCGCGGACGGTCTCAACTTCTACCTTTACACCCACCCCGACGTGAAGCCCCGCGTCCTGCAGCGTTTCGAACCCTGGATGGCGCTGTCCTTTACCGAAGGCAGCATCGGAGGCGACATCGAGCGCGTCGACCTGAAGCAGCTCGAAGCCTTCTACAGCAAAGCTCCCATCATCGCTGGCCCTAGCGACAGCTCTCCTGCACCGCAGGCAGCCTTGCCGCACGACAGCGACCCGCCGGAGCCGACAGGCTCAAACGGTATGGCGATTGCCCCCTCGAACACTGTGGACCATCACGCACTCCTTCTCATCAATCCCCACACCTCTTTCTTCTTTCGCTCCGAGTTGCAGATGTCCAGCGACGAAGGGCTGAATGCCTACGGCGCCGTCACCTGGGGCCAATTCTTCGTCTATCAGGGCTTCAACGATCGCGCCGGCTGGATGCATACCTCGAGCGGCGTCGATGCCGTCGATGAATATCTCGAAAGCGTACAGAAGAGGGGCGGCCGCTTCTTCTATCGATACGGAAAGCAGGAACGCCCGATCGTCGTCGACCGCATCACCGTCCCCTACAAAGCAGGCGAGAGATTGGCGGCGAAGACGTTCACCGTCTACCGCACCACTCACGGCCCCGTTATTCGCGAGCAAAGCGGCAGATGGGTCAGCATCCAATTGATGCAGCGGCCGGTCGCAGCCCTGATGCAGTCTTACCTCCGCACCAAAGCGACCGGCTACAAATCCTATCGAAAGACCATGGAGCTGCAGGCGAATTCGTCGAACAACACCATCTTTGCGGACGCCGACGGCGACATCGCCTACTTCCACGGCAACTTCATTCCGCGCCGCGACATCCGCTTCGATTTCACTAAGCCCGTAGACGGCAGCGACCCCGCAACCGACTGGCATGGCCTGCTCTCTGTCGACGAAACTCCGCAGCTGCTGAATCCGAAGAGCGGCTGGCTCTACAACAGCAATAACTGGCCCTGGTCCGGCGCAGGAGAGAGCAGTCTGCGCCGGCAGGACTTTCCCGCCTACGTCGAGACGGGCACAGAAACAGCGCGCGGCCTCCACGCCATCCGAGTCTTGCAGCACAAAACGAATTTCACCCTCGACTCCCTCATCGCCGCCGCCTACGACAGCAATCTCCCATGGTTCGACAAACCTCTCCCAGCGCTAGTCCGTGCATGGGATCAGGCGCCATCCTCCGATCCGCTGAAAGCTAAACTCGCCGACCAGATCCAAGCGCTGCGCACCTGGGACCTGCGCTGGGCAGTCGACTCCATCCCCACCTCGCTCGCCGTCTTCTGGGGCGAAGACATCCGCCGCCACTCCATCGAAGACGCAAAAGCAGCCTGCATCGCCGTCGAGGACTACATCGCAACCCGCGCGCCGCCGCACCAACTGCTGCAGTCCCTCGCGAACGCCTCCGACCGGCTGACCGTCGATTTCGGCAGCTGGAAGACATCTTGGGGCGAGATCAACCGCTTCCAGCGCATCAACGGCGACATCGTCCAGCCGTTCTCGGACGCCGCGCCCAGTATCCCCGTCGGCTTCACTTCGTCTCTCTGGGGTTCGCTCGCCTCCTTCGGTGCGCATCCCTATCCAGGCACAAAGAAGTGGTACGGCACCAGCGGCAACAGCTTCGTCGCCGTCGTGGAGTTTGGCGAGAAGGTACGCGCAAAGGCAGTCACCGCAGGGGGAGAAAGCGGCAACCCCTCCTCGCGCCACTTCAACGACCAGGCAAAGCGCTACAGCACAGGCGACCTGCGCAACGTCTACTTCTACCCCGCCGATCTTCAAGGGCACATCGAACGGCAGTACCATCCCGGCGAGTGATCGCGCCCGCGTTCGTCCGAAGGATGGCTGCCGTCAGCATCTTTTTCCATGATCGACACGCCGAGCTCAACTCGCTTACGAAAAAGCACCGGCCACGGTTACAAAACCTGGACCGCGCTCTCGACGGCCGCCGCAACCCTTCTTGCTTGCGCCGTGCTTCTCCCCCTGCTCGGACACAAGCCGCTCACCAACTGGGACGAGGGCATCTATGCCGAGGTGTCGCACGAGATGCTGGTGTTCGGCCCGCTCGTCCCCCACTGGAACTTCCAGCCCTGGTTCGAAAAGCCCCCGCTGATGCTGTGGATCACCGCAGCCTTCTTCAAGCTCTTCGGCGTCACCGAATTCTGGGCACGCGCCGGATCGGCCTTCTCCGGCGTAGCCATCGTCTCCCTCCTCCACGTCTGGCTGGCGCGCCGGGGCGACCTCCTCGCCGCATGGCTCAGCACCCTCCTCCTGCTCAGCACCTTCGGCTTTCTCCACGTCTGCCGCGTCGGCGAGATGGACGTGCTGCTCTCGCTCGGCTGCACGATCGCGCTCTGCGGCCTCGCCGCGGTCCAGGATCGCGAACTCAGCGGCTGGTCTCTCTTCTGGGCGGGGCTTGCGATCGCGCTCATGACCAAAGGCGCCGCCTGCATCGTTCTGGTTCTCGCCGCCCTCCTCTTCGCGGCGCTCGAACGCTGGAATTTAACCAGACTGGCCAGGTCGTTCTGGCTGGGCCTCTGCCTGTTTGCAGCCGCCGTGCTTCCCTGGCACCTCTACATGCTCCATCGCTTCGGCCAGCCCTTTCTCTCGGAGTACCTCGGCTTCCATGTTCTCGCGCGAGCCACCCACCCGATCGAAGACCACCTCACGCACTGGTGGTACTACGCCTGGGTCCTGCTCATCTCTGCTGCACCTTTGGTCTTGATCTTTCCCTTCGCCATCCTCCAGTCGCTCCGCCGCAAGGAGCTTCGTGTCTGGGCCATCTTCGCCATCACCGTCGTCATCTTCTTCACTCTGGTCCAGACTCGCCTCCCCCACTACATCTCACCCGCGTATCCAGCGCTCGCATTGCTGACCTCCGTGTATCTCGCGGACCATCTCCGCACGCTTCGCCAAAGCAGCCGCCGCTCCCCAACTTCATTCTGGGCCATCTCAATTGCTGCAGGCGTCGCCGTCTGCCTCGTCACAGCGCTGCTGACCACCGGCCCGCGCCGCAGGCTGCATCAAGCCAAGGCAGGCCCCACCACAATTGCTGCTGAGAAGGAGTCCGTCGCCCTGCTGCAGAATGTGTTTCATTCGCCGCCGCGTATCCCAGGACCGCTTCTCGTCTGGTGGCCGGGCGATCAGCGTTCCATCGCGACCAGCGTCTTCTACTCCCGCCGCGCCGTCCAGCAAGTCCAACTCGAACCTCTGCCGGCGAACACCCCTACCGACAAGTACCTCTTCCAACCCGAGACTATGGCCTCAGCAACAAGCTCCGGGCCGCGAGTAATTCTTCTCGACAAGGACCTCGCCTCACAGATCCCGGCTGATCTCAAATACACGCCGATCCTCGCGGACCGCCTCATGGAAGCAGGCGTCATCGAAGCCAGATGAACTCCGCGCACAAACGCTCGCTCGCCGCGGCAAGGTCACACCGGTGCAGTAGGCGATAATGAACTCTGTGCAACACCCCGCAGCTCCCTTCGCATCTCCCTTGGCCGAATACCAACAGCGCCTGCACCATCGCGAGACGCAGGCCGCGCACTTCGACCGCATTCACCGGCGCATCGGCAGTCTCCGTCTCCTCCTCTTCCTCGCGGCCGCTCTCGCCGCATGGTTCTCCCTCTACCGCGCCGCCTTCACCCCATGGTGGCTGCTCGTTTTTCTCTTCGCCTTCCTCATCCTTCTCGTGCTGCACTCCAACATCCTTCGCCATCGCATCTCAGCCGAGCGCGCGGCAGACTTTTATCGCAGAGGCCTCGCCCGCATCGAAGACCGCTGGACCGAGATCACTCCACCCGGAGCAGAATTCAACCCGCCTCCCAGCCTCTACGCCCCCAGCCTCTACGCCACCGACCTCGACCTCTTCGGCGCGGGAAGTCTCTTCGAGCTCCTCTCACTCGCCCGTACCCGCATGGGAGAACACACGCTCGCGTCCTGGCTCCTCTCGCCCTCACCCGCTGCCGAGATCCTCGATCGCCAAGCCGCCGTAGCTGAACTTCGCCAGCATCTCGACCTGCGCGAAGACATCGCCGTCACCGGAGACGACCTCAACGCCGGCGTTCATCCGGAAGCCTTGATGCACTGGGCCGAGAGCTCCGCACAACTCACGTACTCCAGCCTGCGCTGGCTTTGTCTCGCCCTCGCCATTGCAGCTGTCGCCTCCGCCGCACTCTGGGCAGCATCCGGCGCGAGGCTGCCCTTCTTCTCTGTCCTCCTCATCGAGACCGCCATCACCGCTGTCTACCGCAAGCGGGCCGCCGCAGTCCTGCAGTCCACCGAGCACGCGCTCGACGACCTGAAGCTGCTCTCCTCCCTGCTCGCGCGCATCGAGCAGGAGCCGTTCCACTCCTCGCGCCTCCAAACTCTCCGAACCGATCTCTCCTCGCATCCCATCGCCGCCTCCCACGCGATCGGCCGCCTGCGCGTCATCGGCGAAAACATCCGCAGCCTCGAAAACCCGTTCATGCGTCTGCTCGACATCCCGCTGCTCTACGGGCTGCAGACCGCCTGTGCCGCCGAAGCCTGGCGCAGCGCTCACGGCGCCAAAGTCCGCACCTGGCTGCGCGCCCTCGGCGAGATCGAAGCGCTTCTCTCCCTCTCCGCCTACAGCTACGAGCATCCCGCCGACCCCTTTCCTGACTTTATCGAAGGTCCACCCTGCTTCGCCGCAACCGCCATCGGCCACCCCCTGCTGCCCGCCGCTAAATGCGTCCGCAACGACCTGACCCTCTGCGCCGAGATCCGGCTCGCCATCATCAGCGGCTCCAACATGTCCGGCAAGAGCACCCTGCTCCGCGCCGTCGGCATCAACACCGTTCTCGCCATGGCAGGCGCACCTGTTCGCGCCGGCAGCCTGCGCCTCACCCCGCTCCACGTCGGAGCCAGCATCCTTATCCACGATTCGCTGCAGGAGGGCAGTTCGCGCTTCTACGCCGAGATCACCCGCCTGCGCAGCATCTGCGCGCTCGCCGAGCAAAGCCCTCCGGTGCTCTTCCTTCTCGACGAGCTGCTCCAGGGCACCAACTCCCAGGACCGCCTCCTCGGAGCCGAAGGTGTCGTTCGCGCGCTTCTCGACACCGGAGCCATCGGCCTGATCAGCACCCACGACCTCGCCCTTACCCGCATCGCCGCCGAGCAAGACATCCGCATCCAGAACCTCCACCTCCAGGACAAGATCGAGAACGGCGCCATGCAGTTCGACTTCAAGCTGCAGGATGGCGTGGTCACAAAGAGCAACGGCATCGAGCTCATGCGCCTGATCGGCCTCAAGGTCTAGCCTCCCTTCCAACCTTGCTGCCCTGGAGTCTTTGCCCTTGCTTTTCTGGTTGTCATTCTCGAAAAGGATCTGCTGTTCTCTCCCGCTGGCACGGTCACTTCGGCATTACTCTAGACCGCTTTCATTTCATGTGCCCCCAAATTTTGGGTGCCCCATCCTGGCCGCGCTCTTTGCGGCTAGGGTGGGAGACCACGACACATCTCTCCCATGAGCGTAAAGCGACCTCCTCCTCTCAAGAAAAAGTCCGGCCGCCCACAGCACACCTGAGACAATCACCCTCATGAAACCTGCAGCCGGTCGCGCCAACGAGCCATGGAAGGCCTTCCAGGCGCGGCAGCGCAATCAGGAAATCAAGCGCGACGCCGTGCTCAAGACCGCCGCGCACATGTTCCTTGAGCAAGGCTACCGCCGCACCTCCATGAGCGAACTGGCCGAGCGCCTGCGCATCACCAAGCCGGCCCTCTACTACTACTTCCGCAACAAGGAGGAGCTGCTCGTCGAATGCTGCCGCGCCGGCATCACCCTGATCGAAACTCTCCTCGATAAGGCGCTCGTCCGCAGCGGCACCGGCTTCACCAAGGTCCGCGCCTACCTTCACGCCTACGCTACCTCGATGGTGCTCTACGACTTCGGCCGCTGCGTCGCCATGCTCGACGAGAACGAGCTCTCCTCCGAGACCCGCAAGGAGGTCCGCGCCCTCAAGCGCCGCATCGACGCCACTATCCGCGCCTACATCGAAGAGGGCATCGCGGATACGTCCATCGCCCCCTGCGACGCCATGCTCGCCTCCTTCATCATGGCTTCCGCCATCAACGGCATTGGCGCCTGGTACAAACCCGCCGGCCCGCTCAGCGGTACGCAGATCGCCGCGCACTACGCTGACCTGCTCACCGAAGGTCTCCGCGGCCGGCCCTCGTAGAACCTGCATAAGAACTCCCGGAAAGCCGTCATTTCGACCGGAGCCGCGCGGTCTCATCGCGCGGCGTAGCGGAGAAATCCCCGTATTTCGCCTTGGCTTGCTGTCCGGAGGCACTTGGTTCCACAGTTTTGAAACTGGTTCGTAGGCGCGACGCCAACAAGCAACGGGCACCGCTCTTCATGGCCACCCCGCACATTTCCATGCCGCGAAATCCGCGCATTGACTTACTGAATGAGCGTTCAGTAAACTTCCTCTGCGCCTGCCACCCGTCCTTTCGCTCCAGGGTCACGCATGCCGCAACACCTTTCCGTTGTGTCGCAGCACAGCATCAACATCACGTCTTCACCCCATGCCTGCCAGTAAGGACGGAGTAGATCCATGCGCATCTTGACCTATCTTCGCCAGGTGCTCGACGCCGAAGAGAGCGTCCGCACCGCGAACAACGCCGTCGCTCTTGAAAACAGCAAGCTCGTCATGGACACCATGGACGAGTACGGCGTCGAAGAGGCTCTGCGTCTGCGCGAGTCCGGCGCCGCTGCGGGAGATTCAGCTGAAGCCGAGATCGTCGCCGTCGCCGTCGGTCCCGCGCGCATGCAGGACGCCATCCGCACCGCGCTCGCCATGGGCGTCGACCGCGCCATCCACGTCGAAACCGACACCCGCCTCGACGCCATCGCGGTCAGCAAAATCATTGCCCAGATCGCCACCCAGGAAGACGCTTCGCTCATCTTTGCCGGCGGCCAGCAGGCCGACTGGGACTCGCACGCCCTCGGTGCCGCGACTGCGGAGCGCCTCCACTGGCCCCAGGCCACCTGGACCTCCGCGCTTGAGCTCAAAGGCTCTACCCTCTCCGGCAAGCACGACTCTGACGACGGCATCGAAAGCTTTACCCTCGAGCTTCCCGCCGTCGTCACGACGCAGCAGGGCCTCAACGAGCCGCGTTATCCCACTTTGCCCAACATCATGAAATCCAAGAAAAAAGAGTTGCGCAAAGTCTCCCTCGACGAGTTCGGCGTCGCCCCCAAGCTCACCTTTGTCGGCGCCGAGATCCAGATCAAGGATCGCCTCCACAAAGTCCTTGACGGCAAAGACGTTCCCGCCGCCGCCTCGCAGCTCGTCGACCTCCTCCGCAACGAAGCCCGGGTGATCGCATGATTCTTCTCGTCGTCGAACACGCCAACGGTAAAGTCAGCAAGAGCACCTGGGAGATGGTCACCGCGGCCCGCGATCTCGTCCACAGCATGGCCGGCGAAACTCCGGTCGCCGCCCTCGTACTCGGCAGCGGCATCGCCCCCATCGCCGCCGAGATCGCCCGCGGCGTCGATCAGGTCCTCGTCGCCGACCTCCCCGCACTCGCCCAATACGACCCTGAGCTCTGGTCCGCCGCTGTCGCGCAGATCGCCTCCGAAGGCGAAGCCCGCGCCGTGTTGATCGGAGGCAGCCGCAGCGGCCGTGAGTACAGCCCCCGCGTCGCCGTCAAGCTCGACGCCCCGCTGCTTGAAGACGTCATCGTCCTCAAGGCCGCCGGCGAAGCCATCACCGCCCAGCGCTACACCTATCTCGCCCGCGTCACCGAGACCGTCGCCGCGGCCGGCCCCGTCGCCGTCATCACCGTCAAGCCCGGCATATTTGCACCCGCCGCGCCCGGAACCGAGGCCGTCGAGCAGTTCGACGTTGAGCTCAATCTCCCTACGCCGCGCCTGAAGATCACCGGCAAGAGTGCCGAACGCAGCTCCCGCGTCGCGCTCACCGAGGCCGACATCGTCGTCTCCGGAGGCCGCGGCGTAGGCAGCGCCGAAGCCTTCGCCCAAACCGTCGAAGCTCTCGCCGACCAGCTTGGAGCCGCCGTCGGAGCCACCCGCGCCATCGTCGACGCAGGTTGGCGGCCCTACTCCGAGCAGGTCGGCCAGACCGGCAAGACCGTCCAGCCCAAACTCTACATCGCCGTCGGCATCTCGGGCGCCGTCCAGCACCTCTCCGGCATGAGCAAAAGCAAGACCATCGTCGCCATCAACCGAGACGCTGAAGCCCCCATCTTCAAGATCGCCGACTACGGCATCGTCGGCGACGTCGCCCAGCTTCTCCCCGCCATCCTCACCGAACTCAAGAAATAAGATGCTGCGACAGTTACAAATAGTATCAAGATCGAAATAGCCGCTGCCGCCATTCTCTGCTGTTGCTGTTGCCTTTCTTGTTGTCATCCCCGCAGGGGATCTGCTGCTGTCTTTCGTTACACTGATCCTCGCACTCTCTTGAAAGCCGTGATGAGTCACCGATATTCCTAACAGCAAGATCAAATTGCGGATCGTGGCAAACACCAGATAGCAGCCGAACTCCCGGAATGCGGCCGGCACAGCCAAAATGCTTCCACTCTCCCAGAAGATCGCCTTCCTCCTCTTCGCCATCGTCACCCTGGCGTTCGGCTGGCAAGGCTTCCATCGCCTCTATCTCCGCATTCGCCGCGGCGCCGCGGACCCTGAACCGCGCTTCGACCATCTCCCCCGCCGCATCGCCTACTCCCTGATCACCACGCTTACACAGCAGCGCACCTTCAAGAAGCGCGCAGTCGTCGGCCTCTTTCACTCCTTCATCTTCTACGGCTTCGTCTTCTACGGCCTGGTCAACCTCGTCGACGCCCTCGAAGGCTACGCCCGCATCACCATCTCCTCCGCCAACCTCATCGGCGCTGCCTACAATCTTCTCGCCGACATTCTCAGCTTCTTAGTTCTCCTCGGTGTCATCGCCCTCGTCATCCGCCGCTTCGCCCTGCCCAGCCGTCGCGACTTCCGCTTCAATCCCCGCACCCTCCTCCACCCCGAGGTCCTGCGCCGCAAGATCCCCACCGACTCCCTCATCGTCTCCGCCTTCATCCTCTTCCACGTCGGCAGCCGCGCCATCGGAGCCGGAGCCAGGCTCGCAGCCGAAGGCCCCGACAAATTCCAGCCCTTCGCCACCCTCCTCTCGCACCTCTTCACCCCAGCCAACGCCGAAGCCTTCCGCATCTTCGGTTACTGGGGAGCACTCGGCTCCGTTCTTCTCTTCCTCGCCTACTTCCCCTACACCAAACACCTCCACATCTTCGCCGCCCCCGCCAAGTACCTCGTCGCCCGCGAAACCTCCTCCGGCGTCCTTCCCCTCGTCTCCTTCGAGGCAGCGCCACAAACCCGGGTGCCCCAGGTCTCGACTCTGAGACCTGGGTCTTCCCCCGAAGAAGATCTACCGGCCGCCGAAGACGCCCCACTCCTCCTCGGCGCAGCCAAACTCGAAGACCTCGCCTGGCCACGCCTGCTCGATGCCTACGCCTGCATCCAGTGCAACCGCTGCCAGGATGTCTGTCCCGCCACCGCCACCGGCAAATCCCTCTCCCCCGCCGCGCTCGAGATCAACAAGCGCATGGAGCTCAACTCCCTCGCCGCCCGGCAAAGCCCCTTCGCTTTTGCCTCCGCCCCCTTCGAGACCGGCGCCCCCAGCCCTCGCCCGCTCCTCGAATTCGCCATCTCCCCCGAAGCCGCCTGGGCCTGCACCACCTGCGGAGCCTGTATCGAGGTCTGCCCCACCCAGGACGAGCAGATGCTCGACATCGTCGACATCCGCCGCAATCAAGTCATGATCGAAGGCGAGTTCCCCGCGCAGCTTCAATCCGCCTTCCGCGGCATGGAGCGCAATCAGAATCCTTGGGGCATCAACCACGAGCAGCGCCTCGCCTGGGCCGACGGCCTCAACGTCCCCACCACCGACCAGAATCCCACCCCCGACGTCCTCTACTGGGTAGGCTGCGCCGCCAGCTACGACCCCCAGGCGCAGAAGACCGCCCGCGCCTTCGTCGAGCTCCTCCAGCACGCCGAGATCGACTTCGCCGTGCTCGGCAAAAAAGAGTGCTGCACCGGCGACTCCGCCCGCCGCGCCGGCAACGAGTATCTCTACCGCCAGCTCGCCGACAAGAACGTCGAAACCCTGAACACTGTCCGCCCCAAACTCATCGTCGCCAGCTGCCCCCACTGCCTCAACTCCCTCGGCCACGAGTACAAACAGATCGGCGGCGACTACAAAGTCCTCCACCACACTGAGTACCTCGAAACCCTCATCACCGCAAAAAAACTCACCCCCGCGCCCAGCGAAGCCACCGTCACCTACCACGACCCCTGTTATCTCGGCCGCCACAACGGCATCTACGACGCCCCCCGCAACCTCCTCCACGTCCTCTCCAACGCCACGCCCGAGCTCCCCCGCAACCGAGAAAACGCCTTCTGCTGCGGCGCCGGCGGAGCCCAGTTCTGGAAGGAAGAGGAGCCCGGCGACCAGCGCATCTCCGACAACCGCTTCCGCGAGGTCCAGCAGACCCTTGCCCCCGCCGCCGGAGAAAAAGTCCTCGCCGTCGGCTGCCCCTTCTGCAAGAGCATGCTCTCGAGCACCCCCTCCGCCGTCGAAACCGAAACCATCGCCATCAAAGACGTAGCCGAACTCCTCCTCGAAGGCGTCCGCCGCAGCAAAGGCCTCACCACCCCCGCCCCACCGCCAGCCACGCCAACACCACAACCCGAACCGTCGGCCGTCTCAGCCACTTCGACCCCCGCCCCGCCCCTAGTCTCCGAAGCGCCACAGAACCGGGTGCCCCAGGTCTCGGATCTGAGACCTGGGTCGGAGCGCCACGAACCCCCCGCCCCACCGGAACGCAAGAAGTGGCAGCCTGGAGCAAAGACAGCCACTTCGCTAGCCGCCGAACCGGCAGAGCTGCACACGCCTGAACACTCCACCGATAAGCCACTCCATCCCGCCGAGACGCAGCCTGCGCAGGTCGCTCCAGCCGAATCGCAACCCACGCCGCCGCCCCTCCTCGAACGCAAGAAGTGGCAGCCGAAAGCCGCAGCGCCTATCCAATCTCAACCAGACATCCCGGACCCCCAGCACGCACCACAGAAATCCCCCGAAGCCAATCCCGCACCCACCCGCAAGAAATGGACCCCAAAGAAGTCCAGTTAGGTGGTTTTACGATGTCTCAGCCGGTCCCGCACGCTAAGCCGACTTGTCGTTACCGATCATCTCGATCCGGCTTCCATGGAGTAGGTTCTGCCAGGCGCAGCACGGCGGAAACGCTACATCATCACGCCGCCGTTCACCTCAATGCGCTGCCCATTGACCCAGCCGTTATCATCAGCCAGCAGGGAAGCGATTGCGGGCCCAATGTCGTCCGGGCCGGCCACTCGACCAAGAGCCGTGTGACTGGCGACCAGCTTATTTACCTCCGGATTGTCGCGCACGATGCCCCCGCTGAAGTCCGTTGCAACTGCACCCGGCGCGATGACATTGACCGTGATGCGGCGCGGGCCAAGCTCCGTCGCCATGTGTCGCGAAAGCACGTCTATGGCTCCCTTCATCGAAGCATACGCTGCTCCTCCACGACTCGAAAGGCGCGTGCGAGTCGTCGAAATATTCACGATGCGGCCACCATCTTTCATGAGCGGCAGCAGCTTCTGCGTCAGAAACAACACGCCCTTGAAATGGACACTGTAGATGCTATCCATCTCTTCTTCTGTGACACTCTCCAAGGGCATATTGCGATGATTGTTGCCTGCGTTGTTTACCAGGTAGTCGAAGCGCTCCACTCCCAGCGCGGCAAGCACTCCGCGCACGCTTTCAGCGAAAGCCTCGAACTCGCCAACTTTGCCGGTATCGAGATGCAGTGCAAAAGGCCGCAAGTCAAACGACTTAGCTGCAGCGACAACGGCATCCGCGTCCTCGTGATGACTGTGGTAGGTAAAGATCACGTTTACGCCGCGACGCGCGAGACTCTCCACGATGCTGCGACCGATGCCTCGACTCCCTCCGGTAACGATGGCAGTCTTTCTCTGTTGATCTTGTGACATGCTTCCTCCTGGTTCTCTTACAAACTAAGCCGCCGGAGAGTTATGCGGAATGGCTTGGTTTTGCAATTTCCTGCCTATTCCTCTCACGTACACTGGTCTTGCATGGCTGGCGCGAAGAACAGGAGAGCGCAGTGTCTCGACGGCCTGGCGCAGGCGCTGCGCCGTTACACCGACTCGTGCGCAACGACGAACCCCTATCCAACCGCCATCGACGGCTTCGTGGTCCTTCGTTCCGATCAGCCGAAACTTCCCAGCTACCGGCTCTTCCGCCCTGCTCTCTGCATCGCTGTACAAGGGACCAAGTGGGCTACTTTCGGCGACTGTCGCTACGAGTACAACGCCGGCCAGGCGATGGTTGTCACAGTCGAAATGCCGGCACGCGGCGCTGTCTCTGAGGCAAGCCCCGGCGAACCATTTTTAGGCTTCGTGCTCGTTCTCGATCTCGCCGTATTGCGTGAACTCGCAGAGCAGATGCCATCGCAGCCAAAGAGCCAAACGCATGCTCCGTTGACCTCGCCTGCGGGCATCTGCGTCGTCGATCTCAGCTCGGAGGCGTTGGACTGCCTATGCCGCGCCATGCGGATGCTTGATACGCCGGCAGCCATCCCGCTTCTCTATCCTGGGCTGTACCGTGAGCTGCTTTATTGGCTGCTGACGGGCCTTGGCGGAGGACAGCTTCTACACACGGTCGCAGCGTCAAGCCGCGAGAACCGCTTGATCGCCGCGATTCACGAGCTAAAGACACGCTTTGCCGAGCCGGTGCGGGTCGATGAACTGGCCGCAGGTGCTTGTATGAGTTCTGCAACCTTCCATCGTCAGTTCAAAGCAACAACAGGGATGAGTCCGCTGCAATATCAAAAGGAGCTACGCCTGTTGGAAGCTCGACGGCTCATGCTCACAAGCGGTTCGAACGTGGAGGCAGTCGCAACCGAAGTAGGTTACGAAAGTGCACCACAGTTCAGCCGCGAGTATGCGCGGATGTTTGGCCGCCCGCCACGCCGTGACGTGCGTGCATTGGCCGAGTTAGTGGCCGAGCCCTTCTAACAACGGCGGCACAAGCCCAGAGAAACGCGCTTCTCGCGATTTGCGCTTTCTCGAAGTGCAAAGGGAAGCA
This sequence comes from Edaphobacter sp., assembly GCA_965277545.1. Taxonomy (GTDB): domain Bacteria; phylum Acidobacteriota; class Terriglobia; order Terriglobales; family Acidobacteriaceae; genus Edaphobacter. The sequence continues at coordinate 559,516 of OZ255826.1, read as the reverse complement.
AACGAAAGCGACGAACCCGCCGGCACTATCCCGCCGCGACCCACTCCGCCACGCGCCGCAGCAGCTCCTTCGCCTGCGGCAGCACCGGGAACTCGTTCGGCGAAGCCGCATATCCGTGGTTCATCCCTTCGCCAAACACCTCCGTCACCGCGACCCCAGCCTCCTTCAACCGCCGCGCATACGCCTGTCCTTCATCGCGCAGGACGTCGTACTCCGCCGTCACCACAAATGCCCGCGGCAGCCGTCGGAGCGAGGCCGCCATCAACGGCGCCGCGCGGAAATCCTTCGCCTCGTCCGGCTCCTTCAAATAGTGATTCCAGAACCAGATCATCCCGTTCCGCGTCAGACCACACCCTTCCGCGTTCTCGATATACGAGTCCGTGGGTGGGTCATAGTAGCCCGCCACCGGATAGAGCAGCATCTGTCCCGCCAGCGCAGCCGCTCCCTTATCCCGCAGAACCAACGCCACCACCGCCGCCAACGTCCCCCCGGCACTGTCTCCCCCGACAAACACCCTCGCCGCGTCCCCGCCCAACTCAACCGCATGCGCCAGCACCCACTCCGCCGCAGCCACCGAATCTTCCACCGCCGCTGGAAACTTGTGCTCGGGTGCCAGCCGGTAGTCCACCGAGATCACCATCATCTCCGCCTCCGCCGCCAGCGCCCTGCAATAAGGATCGTGAGTATCTAGGGTCCCCACCACCCACCCGCCGCCATGAAAGAACACCATCACCGGCAGCCGCTCCTGCCGCCCGGCCGGCCGATACACCCGCACCGCCATCTCCCGGCCCGCCGAGCTTATCCTCCGCTCTTCCACTTGCACCGCAGCGTACTCCGGCAAAGGCGCAAACCCCGCCATGAACGCCGCCCGCTCCGCCCGCGTCTCCTCCGGCGTCTGCTGCTCCAGCGGAGGCCGCCCCAGCGCCTTGATTGCATCGAGTATCTGCTGTACCTTCCCATCGATCGGCATAGGGTTATCCTAATTCCAGATCCAGTCCCAGGCCGGGTTCTCAACCTTGCTGCCTCCAGCCTTTGCCCTTGCTTTTCTTGTTGTCATCCTCGAAGAGGATCTGCTGTTTCTCTCCACAGTCGCAGCCCAATTAGAATGGCCCTACTCTCCAACAGCGAGGGTCCATGGCAGAATCCTCAAGCAAAACATCTTCCGCTATCTCATCCGCCAGCGCAGCCTGCAGATCGCGCTTCTCCTCTGGACTCTCCTCAGCATCGCCGCTATTGCCCTCTGCCACGGCATCATGCCGCTTCCGATAGGTCCCCATCCGGACACTCCCACGGGCACGGTCTTCTCCAGTTGGATCGCGCTCGTCTTTCTCATCTTGGAGATCGGGCTTATCGCGCTCATCACCCGCAAACGCCCCATCCCCGATCTCGCCGAACGCTCTCCCAAACCGGCGATCGCCCTGCGCGAGACCGTGGCCCTGTGGATCTACGGTGCGGCTGTCCTGCTCGCCGGCCGCCTCCTCGGGCTTCACCTCTTCGGCGAAGGCATCGCCCTGCACCTCAACGGCTCGCTCGTCGGCGCCACTCGCATCCAGTCACCCCACGAGGTCCTCACCTGGTCGGCCTACAACGGCATCCTGCTCGCCCTCATTCCCTACGTCGTCTTCCGGCTTCGCGGCTACTCCAACCGGCAGCTCAACCTGCGCTCGTGCAACCGCAAAGCGACATTCTCGTCATCTTTATCGTCTTCGCCATCGGCTGCTTTCTCGACATCATCCTGGGCAACAGCCTCCTCAAGCTCAACCACCATCAGCAGTGGGTCGGCGGCCTGCTCTCGTTCGTGCTTCACCTCTTCGGCACCGACCTGCCCATCATGATCTTCATCTACGCCATCCTGATGCCGCGCTACTTCCGCCTTGCCTCTGCACCGGCCGCGTTTCTCCTGGGTGCCGCCAGCTATCCCGCCATGCACGTCTTCGAATTCTGGACCCGCTACGACAGCCCCGCGCACGGCGTTCTCTCGGTCGTCGTCGTCTTCCTGTTCTTCTTCCCGCCGGGCGTCATGAAGTCCTTCTTGACCCTGCGCACTGGCAACGCCTGGGTTCACCTATGGGGCTTCCACGCCATCACCCCTCACGTGACGGTCGACACCCGGCTCATCGTGGACGACTTTCTGATCAAATAGCACTTCACACCCTGTTGTCGGCCGGCAGCCAGCCGCGGCTATGGAAAACCTTGTCAAGTGCCGAACTCGCGTAAGTCTTACTTAGCGCGTGAGTTAGACCGTGGCGTACTAGTTATGCTTCAACCTGTAAAATAATAGAAGAGAGCATGACCTGTCCTTATCTGCGGGTCAGCTAGAAAAACCTGGCCGCAAGTCCCCTGTTTTCTATATTTTGACCGCTAAGTGCTCTACTTTCAATATTTTGCAGAATAGAAATCATGTATCTATCTCAAAGCAAGGAACTTATAAAAAAGGGGGGAGGGGGGTACCCCACCGAAGTACGTATCGACTGACCTGCATCAATGCTGAAAGCTGAACCTCGGATACGTCACCAGCTCCAGCTGCACCCGGTCGACCCCCATGCCGACCATCCGCAGCTGCCGTGCCGCCCCGCGCGAAAGGTCGATCACCCGGCCCGGACGCAGCGTCCCGCGGTCGGTAATGGTCACCACCACCGAGCGCTTGTTGCGCAGGTCGGTCACCTTCACCTTGCTGCCGAAGGGAAGCGTCTTGTGCGCCGCCGTCAGCTCGTTCTGGTTGTAGATCCGGCCGCTTGCCGTCGGCTGCCCGTCGAACATATCGCCGTACCAGCTCGCCAGACCGCTCTTGATCCGCGTCAGTACTGTCGTTCGCGGCGGACGTACCATGGTGACGATCTCGGCAGGAGTGACATCACTGATCATCGCCGTCGTATCAGCCTCTCGCGCCGCCGCCGGAGCAGCATGTTCGGTCGTAAAGACCGACAGCGCCACCACCGCCGCCAGCGCGAACGCCGTGCGGCAGGTTCCAGTCAGGCTTGCGGGAGGTTCGTTTCCGGTCGCGTTTGACATCCCTCAAGTATATGAAATGGAACCGCTAAGCGGGAATATTTCGCACAAATTGCGCGCCTTCGCCCACCACGGCCCAGAGCGCGTGTCAACCCAAATTTCAAGTCGACAGCAGCTTCTGCGTCCTCTTACCCCAAAGTTGTAGCCGGAAACTGTTCCAGGCAGGTAGCTTGCGTGTTCCGCTCTATGAAAAGAGTGTTGATGGCATGAAAGCAAAAGCCTCCAGCAGGCAGGGCGTCGCGTCACGTAACCCGATCCGTTAGAGTGGGCTACTCTCCTGTCGGCACACTGTTCCGCGTCAGAAGATCCCGCAAGACCCTGCGGGCGTGCTTCATAGCAAGGCTCAGGCGAACACCAGGCATTGCGGCTTCGACAGCGGAAAACTCTTCCTTGCCGCGCTCACCTTGCCGCTCCGCGCATCGATCTTCAGCACAGAGATGTTGTCCGAAGCCTGATTGGCCACCAGCAGCCAGCGTCCGCTCGGGTCCAACGCAAGGTGGCGCGGGATCTTGCCCCCGTAGGCGATCCGGTCGAGCAGAGCCAGCCTGCCGTCCGGAGCGATGGAAAACGTGATCACCAGATCGTCGAACCGGTCGATCGCATAGGCGAATCTTGCCCTCCGGTCGATCACGATGTCCGCTCCAGTCGTCTTTCCCTCAAAATCAGCAGGCCGCATCCCCACCTCCTGCACCGTTTCAAGCGCGCCGCGCTGCGCATCCCAGCGCAGCACCACCACCGACGAGCTCATCTCGGTCACGCAATACGCAATCCTGCCATTGGGATGGAACCTCAGCGCCCGCGGTCCCGTCCCCGGATTGGCCTTCCACATCGCCGGATCATTCGGCGTCAGTCTCGCCGTCGCCGCATCGAGATGGTAGATGTGGATCGCATCCAGACCCAGATCGTTTACCAGCAGGAAGCGATTGTCCGGGGACACCGTCACCCGATGCACATGCGAAGCCTCCTGCCGCGCCGGGTTCGGCCCATGGCCGGTGTACGGAAAGAACGAAACCGCCTCGCTCAGCCGTCCATCGGGCGCGGCCCGGAACGAAGCTGCGCTGCCGCCGCCATAGTTCGCCGCGAACACCGCGCGCCCCGTACGGTCGACCGCCACATGGCAGGTGCCTCCGCCCCCGGTGGCCGATTCGTTCACTTTGATCAGCCGAGCGTTCGCCCGGTCAAGCCGATAGCTCGAAACCGCCCCGCTCTTCTTGCCGCCAAAGTCATCGATTTCATTCGCCACGAAGACGGTCCGCCGGTCGGGAGCAAGCGTAAGAAAGGTAGGATTCGCCGCCTCTGCCGCCAGTCCCGTCGGTCTCAGCTCACCCATGGAGGGGTCGAACGTATAGGCATAGATCCCCTTGCTTCCCTCCACTGTCTGCGTCCCTACCAGCAGCAGGCCGCCCTGCCGCGGCTCCGCCCACCCCCCCGTGCCCGCGGCCGCCGCGGCTCCAACCAGAAATCCGCGCCTGCTTACCTGCATCACCCTGAAGCTCCTTCTTCCGCCTTCTTCACCATATCCGATCGCGACGCAACGTCTCGCGCTGCCCCCTCACCCAAGCTGCCGGCGAACCCTCCGCCTCCGCACTGCATACACCCCCGCCCCCGCCACCAGAATCAGACCCGCCGTGCCCATCTCATGCAAAAAGTTCTTGCGCGAGAACAGAACAAACAGAAAGCCGCTCAGCGCCAGCAGCACCGGCAGAGGATACAGCGGCATGCGGAATCCGCGCTTCCTCCTCTCCCGGCGATACTTCGGCAGCAGCGTCGCCGCGCCCTGCAGCAGGAACTGGAACAAAATTCGCACCACTACCAGCGTCGTTATGACCTCCTGCAGGCGGAAGATGCAGCACACCAAAGTTACGCCGCCGAGGGTCAGCAGCGAGTGCATTGGAACCCCAAGCTGCGGGTGCAGTTCGCCGAACCACGCCGGAAAGTTGCCGTCCCGCGCTGCCGCAAAGGGGATCCGCGAGTACCCCAGAAGCAGCGCGAGCACGGAGGCAAACGCCGCCAGTGCGATCAGTACGACGATCGCATCCGCCGCGCGATGGCCATAGATCCGCTCCATGAAGACGCCCATCGTGTACATCCGCTCATGACTGCCGCTTGCGGCGAGCTCACGCCACGGCAGCACGCCCAGCACGCTGACGTTCATCAGCAGGTAGAGCACTCCTACCATGCCGATCGATCCCAGAACCGCCCGCGGGATCGTTCGCTCAGGGTCGCGCACCTCACCGCCGAGGAAGCACACGTTGTAGTAGCCCCAATAGTCATAGGAGGAGATCAGCATGCCGCCGCCGAGCCCCAGAAAGAACGCAGCGTTCAGATGGAAGGCTCCGGAAGGGAAGTCGAAGGCCTGACGCGCATGGAAGTGCGTGAAGCCCGCTACGATGATCAAGACCAGCGTCAGAACGACCACCAGACCGAGCCACCGCACCATCCGATCGATGGCAAAGATGCTGCGGTAGAGGACTGCCATGGCGACCGCGCAAGCAGCCAGCGCAATCAGGGTCTGGCCGCTCAGCACGACCGGAACGCGAAGCAGCGAGATCGCCGCGAAGGGACGCTCCGCCCGCGGCAGGAAGAACGAGACATACTGCGAGAAGCCGATGCAACCGGACGCGATCGACAGCGGTGCGCTGATCAACAGCTGCCAGGCGTACAGGAAGGACAACCGGCGGCCCCAGCTCTGTTCTCCGTAGAGATGTTTCAGGTAAGCATAGGAGCCGCCCGCCTCGGGGTATGCAGTTCCCAGCTCGCTCCAGATCATTCCGTCGCACAGGGATAGAACCGCTCCCAGCACCCAGCCGAGCATCGCCTGTGGGCCGCCCATCACCCCAACGATCAGTGGCAAGGTGACGAACGGGCCGACGCCGACCATATCGATGATGTTCAGCCCAAGCGCGGAGCCGGTCGACAAACCCCGCCGCAGTTCGCTCGAAGGATGCGGGAGGGCCTGCAGATCGTCGCCGGAGCCGGCGGCCGGCTCGTCGCTCATGGCTCCGTGGCCGGCGTTCTCTTGCCGAACAGCGCCGTTCCAATGCGGACGCAGGTGCTGCCCTCTTCAATCGCCACGGCAAAGTCGTTCGACATGCCCATCGACAGTCCGGTCAGGCCAGGGTGCGTCTTCTGCGACACATCGCGCAGCCGCCGCAGCTCGCGAAAATACGGCCGCGCCGTCTCTGCCTCCTCCGACCACGGCGGCACGGTCATCAGCCCCACCGCGAACACCGACCCAAGCTGCTCAAGCTGTTCAAGCAGGGCAGGAAGCTCGGCCGGCGCAAGACCGTGCTTGGTCTCCTCGTGGCTCAGCTTCACCTCAAGCAGCACCGGCAGCTTTTTTCCGAGGCTCTCTGCCGTTGCATTGAGCCGTTGCGCAATCCGGAGCGAGTCGACCGCATCGATCGCGTCGAAGAGCTCAGCCGCCCGGGCCGTCTTATTGGCCTGCAGCGGACCGATCAGATGGAACTTCGCGTCCTCAAGAGCTCGCGTCTGCTGAGACTTCTCCTGAAACTCCTGCACCCGGTTCTCGCCAAACAGCCGCTGGCCTGCCGCATAGGCCTCCAGGATCGCCTCAACCGGATGCATCTTGCTGACCGCCATCAGCGCGACCTCGTCCTCCCGGCGTCCGCAGCTACGGCAGGCGTTCGCGATCTGTTCACGCAGGCGTACGAGATTTTCAGCCAGAGCCATGTAGCACCATCTTATGGCACCCGAGGCGCAGATCCCTTAGGACCTCATCCTCGTGAGATCGGAGCACCGGTGCTTTCCCCTTCATGATCGACAGGACGCACATGACATCTGTCACCTCCGATTGCTGACTCCCGCCACTACAGCCGAGCCCCAGACAAGCTCATGCTCATTCCAGGATGCAGTTACAGGACGCCCATAGGAGACATGTCATGCCACTAGCCGTCATCGCCTACCAAACCGAACTCACCGCCGCAAGCGTGCCTGTGTCGGACCACCACCAACCCGTCGCCTCGCTCAGCAACATCACCAAGCACTATGGCTCGACCGTCGCCTTAGACGGCCTCTATCTTTCGCTCCGTCCCGGCGAGATCGTCGCGCTTCTCGGCCCCAACGGTGCAGGCAAATCCACCGCCATCAAGCTCCTCCTCGGCCTCATCGCTCCCACCTCCGGCACCGTACGCATCTTCGGCAGCGACCCGCGCCAAGCCGCCACCCGCACCCGCGTCGGAGCCATGCTGCAGGTCGCCCGCGTCACCGAAACCCTGCGCGTCCGGGAGCACATCGACCTCTTCCGCAGCTACTATCCCAATCCGCTGCCGGTCGCGGACATTCTCCACATCGCCCAGCTTCAAGGCATCGAGGACAAGCTCTTCGGCCAGCTCAGCGGCGGCCAGAAGCAGCGCGCCCTCTTCGCCTTGGCCATCTGCGGCAACCCTGACCTCGTCTTCCTCGACGAGCCCACCGTCGGTCTCGACATCGAAGCACGCCGCGCACTCTGGCGGCAGATTCGGGCGCTCTCCGCGCAAGGCAAAACCGTCCTGCTCACCACGCACTATCTCGAAGAGGCCGACGCCCTGGCCGACCGCGTCATCGTCATCCACAAAGGACACGTCATCAGCCAGGGCACCCCGGCCGAGATCAAGCGCAACAGCGGCGGCCGCACCATTCGCTGCAGCACCACCCTCTCGCGCGAACTCCTCGAGGCTCTGCCCACGGTAACCCGCGTCACCGCCGAGCAAGGCTCGGTCTGCGTTACCGCCGTGGAGGCCGAGGCCGTCGTGCGCGAGATGCTTCTGCTCGATGCCTCCCTCAGCAATCTCGAGATCGCCAGCCCGGCCCTCGAAGACGCCTTCCTCGCCCTCACCAGAAACTGACGCGCCGACATCTGGGTGCCCCACGTCCGGACTCTCGGACGTGGGTTCTGTCAACCGACCACTCCCTCGAAACAACGATCAACTCACGAACAGCCCACCAAAGGAGAACCTCATGCCTGCATCAGTCAACGCCAACGCTCTTTCCTCTCCCAGCTTTCCGCGCATCTTTCGCAAAGAAACGAAATACGAGTTCCTCAAACTTCTGCGCGCCAAATCATTCTCGCTCTCCACCATCGGCTTTCCGGTCATGTTTTATGTCCTCTTCGGCGTCGTCAACCGCAACGCCTATGAGGGCGCCGTGCACATCGCCAAATACATGCTGGGCGGCTATGCCTGCTTCGGTCTCATCGGTACGGCGCTCTTCGGCATCGGCGTCGGGCTCGCCTTCGACATCTCCGCCGGATGGCTCGAGCTCAAGCGCGCCAGCCCCATGCCCATCTCAGCCTACCTGTTCGCCAAGTGTGCCTCCGCAGCCGCCTTCGGGCTGATCGTCGTCGCCGTCCTCACCCTTGTCGCCACAGGCTTCGGAGGCGTTCATCTCACGGCCTCCGAATTCGCAAAGATGCTCGGCTTGACCGTCATCGGTTCGACCTGTTTCGCCAGCATGGGCCTTCTGCTTGCGCTCCTCGTTCCTTCCAACGCGGCCGCAGGCATCGTGAACCTGATCTACCTGCCGATGTCCTTCCTCAGCGGGCTTTGGATTCCGATCCGCTTTCTCCCGCACTGGCTGCAAAGCTTCGCCCCCGCGCTGCCGACTTACCATCTCGCGCAGCTGATGCTCAGCATCTTCCACTACAACGACACTATTTCACTCGCCACTCACTGGAATGCCCTTATCGGCTTTACCTTCCTGATGCTCGGCTCCAGTTGGCTCGTGTTCCATCGGAAAGAGCAAAATGCATAGCCTGAACCAAACCGCGCAAAGTACACTGCATGGATGAAAGCATGATCCCCGACGACGCCATCTCGAAGCGGCACACACGAAACTGGGCATGGCTCTGGCTCGCCTACGTCGGCTTTCTCTTCATCGACCCCATCCTCGAACCGAGCCCCCGCCTGTGGATAGGCACTCTCACCGTCTTCGCAGCCTTCCTCGCCCTCTTCACCGGCTACGTTCGCTCCACCGACGAGGGCCGCCCTACCCGTTACTGGATGATCGCCGCCACCTTCACTCTCGGCCTCATCACCTTTCCCTGGAACGGCGGCGGCTCCACCTTCTTCGTCTATGCCGCCGCCTTCCTTCCCTTCAGCGTCGAATCCAAACGCCGCGTACTCTCTCTCTTCCTCCTGGAAGCCCTCTTCATCGCCGCCGAAGGCGCCCTCTTCAACACACCCCACCGTTCCCTTTACATCGGATGGCCCAACGTCTTCATCGCCATCTTCCTCGTCTTCCTCATCGGCGGCGGGAACGTCCTCTTCGCCGAGCAGAAACGCGCCGACGTCAAGCTGCGCCTTGCCCAGGAGGAAAACGTTACCCTCGCCGCGCTTGCCGAACGCGAGCGCATCGCCCGCGATCTCCACGACGTCCTCGGTCATACCCTATCGCTCATCGTGCTCAAGGCCGAGCTTGCCGGCAGACTCCTTGAACGCGACCCGCAGCGAGCGGCGCTTGAGATCACCGACATCGAGACCACCGCCCGCACCGCCCTCAGCGAGGTGCGCGAGACCATCGGCGGCTACCGCTCCCAGGGTCTGCCTGCCGAGATGGAGCGCGCTCGCAAGACGCTCGAGGCCGCCGGCGTCGCACTCTCCTGCGAATCTCCTTTGCCGCAACTCCATGCCGCTGAAGAGACGGTCCTCTGCCTCGCCGTGCGCGAAGCCGTCACCAACATTGTTCGCCACGCTCAGGCCAGCCAGTGCAGCATGCGCTTCAGCACCTCAGAAGACGGCTCTCACTCGCTCTTAATCGCCGATAACGGCCTTCAGCAAGAACTGCACGAGGGCAATGGGCTGCGCGGCATGCGCGAGCGGGTGCAGTCCGTTGGCGGTCGTCTCTCCATCACCGCAGATGCGGGCGTCACTCTGCGGATCGAACTCCCTCAAGCCTCTCCGCGAACCCTCAAAGCGCCTTGTGTGGCCGTGTGAGCACGCCTATCCGGGTCGTCCTTGCAGAAGATCAGGCCATGGTTCTGGGCGCGCTCTCCGCCCTGCTCGAACTCGAACCCGACATCTCCGTCATCGCCACCACACCCAACGGCCGCGAGGCGCTCGACGCCGTCAGACGACTCTCTCCCGACGTCCTCGTCACCGATATCGAGATGCCTCTGGTGACGGGTCTCGAGATCGCCGCCAGCCTTCGCACCAATTTTCCCGCCGTGCGCACCATTATCCTCACCACCTTTGCCCGTCCCGGCTACCTGCGCCGCGCCATGGACTCTGGCGCGCGCGGCTACCTTCTCAAAGACCGTCCCGCAGCAGAACTTGCCGATGCGGTCCGCCGCGTCCATCGCGGTCTCCGCGTCGTCGACCCTGCACTTGCCGCCGAAGCCTGGAACGCCGAGCTCGACCCGCTCACCGACCGCGAACGCCAGATCCTGCAGCTCGCCGGCGACGGCCGCAGCAGCACCGAGATCGCCGCCAGTCTCCACCTCTCCGAAGGCACCGTGCGCAACTACCTCTCGGAAGCCATCGCCAAGCTCGGCGCCTCCAACCGCGTTGACGCCGCCCGCATCGCCCGCGCCAAAGGCTGGCTGTAAGTCTTCGCATTGGGCAACCAAACGCCGATAAGACACATTCCCGATCTCCCGCATCCCACATCAGTGACAGGAGATCCACCATGCATATGAAAGCTGTTCGCACGTCCCTTCGCTCCGCCGCACTCTGCGGCGCCGTCATCCTCCTCGCCGCCGGCTGCAACAAGAAGCAGGACAACACCTCCAACTACACCAGCGCCATCGACTCCTACTACAGCGCCCACCCCGCCTGCCTCTGGTCCGATCCAGTCAAGTTCCCAGTTCAGGCCGACACCTCAGACGCCAGCAAGACCTCCGGCTATGACGCGCTCGTCGATCAGGGGCTGCTCGTCCGCACCACCGCCGAGAAGAAGCACCTCATCATCTCCAGCAAGCAGGTCAACAACTACGACCTCTCCGACAAGGGCCGCTCCGCCTGGACCGCCGATACGACCCAGCCCGGCTTCGGCAACTTCTGCTATGGGCATTGTAAAGTCTCGGGTATCGACAGCTCCACCCCTACGACCAGCGAACCCGGCGCCACCACCCAGGTGAGCTATCACTACACCTTCTCGGACGCTCCCGGATGGGCCACCGCAGCCGAGACCCAAAACGCCTATCCGCAGATTCACACCGACCTGAGCGGTCCACAGACCGGGCAGGCCACCCTCACCAACACCAGCAACGGATGGCAGTTCTCCTCTGCGCCGCACTCAAGCGCAGCCTCCAGTGCTGACGGCAAGATCGTGCAGTAGACGTTCCTTTGCCAGCCGCAGCAGAGGCCTAAGCGGGCCGCGGTCGCTACAGGCCTCTGCTTTCCACCGCCCATTCGGTTTAGGAAACGTTGATTAATTGTCATTCCAAATTTCCGCAGTCATCCTGAGCGTAGTGAAGGATCCCGACATACTTCACACAGCGCATGCTTCCAACACATTTTCTACCGGCCACCTCGAGCCTCAGCACTCATACCCGCAGCCAAAGCATCTAGTTCCGGCTTAATCAAAGTTTCCTAGGGTTCGCCGTCGATCGCTTCTGCCTCAGAGCGCATCCGCCCCAGCTTCCAGAGACATTGCCGTAGAACGCCCATCCACACCGGCACATCGTTTGCTGCAACCCTAAGTCGCAAGACCATCCGCCGCAGATCCGGGAGAGCGCAGTTCGCCGGATGCCGAGCCGTGTATCCGGTCTCCTCCAGCACCTTCACAAGCAGCAGAGTAAGCCGCTCCAGCTCGTCTGCTGTGGGAGCCTCTTTCTGCTCGCTACCCGGCGCCAGTCGCTCTCGCCGCACCAGCTCATAAAGACACACTGCCACAGCCTGGCCGAGATTCATCGACGGATACCGGGCGCCCGCGTGCTGCTGCATCGGAATCGTCAGCAGGAAATTGCAGTGGCTCAGCTCCTCATTGCTCAGCCCCGTCTTCTCTGAGCCGAACAGCAGCGCCACCCTGCCATCCTGCGGACCCCGCGCAAGCTCATGACAAATCCGGTCCGCTGCGTCGGGCAGCGTATAGAGCGGATGCTGCAGAACCCTGTCTCCGACCGCCGTCGTCCCTACCACCAGCCTGCAATCCCAGACCGCCGCCGCGACATTTGCAAATGCCCTCGCACCGGCCAGCACCTCAGACGCGTCGACCGCAGACCGTGCCGCCTCGAACGGCACGGCATATTCGTTGACCACTCGCAGGTCCGCGAATCCAAAATCATGCATCGCCCGCGCCACGGCCCCGATGTTGTTCGGATTGCGCGCCCGCACCAGCACGACAACGACTTGTTCCCGCTCCAACCTGCTTTCCATCGACTCCAATTCTAGGCCGAAGAAAAGCGGCCTGCGAAGAGGTTCGCCGGCCGCCGTGATCGCTTACCCCAGGAGGCGTTTACCTCCGCTCGTGCGCTTCCGCGTGCGGATGCGCCTGCGTATTCTCATTGTGCTTATCGTTGTAGATCGCCCGGCTGACATTGTTCTGCCGCTGGTTCACCTGCTGATGTTCCTGCTGCGTCAGCCTGCCCCCATTCGCCGCGCGGTCCTGCGCAGCCTGATTGTGGATGCTCGCCTCGCGCCCTTCCACGTTCCTGGTCTCCCCCGCCGTCATCTGCCCGGAGCGAATCCCCTGCGCCACTCGCTGCTGCTGATTCTCTGCGCGCACTCCCGGGCGGGAGAAGGCCGCGTTCTGGGGCCGCCCGCCGTTTACGGAAGCCAGGTTGCCGCGATCCGATGCTGCGGAAGCGAAGTGGCTCTGCTGCGCAACGGTTGGCGCAAAATGGTTCTCTCTCGAGTACGCCACCTCCTGCACCGAAGCGCGCGCCTGAATGCCGCCGGCTCCCCCATTGAAGCTCGTCCGATTGATCACCGTGTTGTTGATCACCGTGCGATCGACATACGTATTGCGAATGACCGTCGTGTTTACGTTGACGATGGCGGTGTTATACGCAAAGTTGCCGCCCACCCAGCGCCCGCCGCCAAATCCCACTCCGCCATAGCCGAATCCGTAGTTCACGCCGCCATAGAAACCGACGTGCGGTCCCCAGTATCCGGCGTGGAAGAGATACGCGCCTCCGCCCCAGCCCCAGTAGCCCGGCGTCCACAGCAGCCCTACCTGCGGCGGCCGGACCCATACCCCCGGTACCCAGTAGTAGCCTTCCTCGCCATAAGCCCAGTAGCCAGGATTCCAGAGATACCCATCCCCGGGACAGACCGGCTGCACATACACCGGCAGCACCGGCGGCGCAATATTCACCGAAAGAAACACCGCGCCGAAGGAAGCCGCGGGCACCAGAGCCAGCGTCAAGCCGACAACCAACTTCTGCATCGAACGAAGAAATCTCATACAGTCACCTCAAAGCAACAGGTTGCGGCAGATTCACCGTGTTTCGGACAGGCGGCTCTCGATCATTCTCGAAACGGAGACCGCGATTTCAAATTCCTTCGTACGGACACGTACTCACGCAGGAAGTTCCGCAGCTTGTAAATTAGGCCGCTCGACTGCGCGGAAGTATCCCCCAATGGTGGTACGGCAGTTCGCCTGACTACACTCGGACTAAACTCGCAAGTGACGGCTCGCGCGCCGACTCGCCAGCCCTCATCCCAAGGAGACATCCGCACCAGCCGCAGCCCATGTCCGACAACTTCGCACAACAAGTGAAACAGCAGGCCGACATCGTTCGCATCATCGGCGAGTACATCAAGCTGCGCAAATCCGGCGCCCAGAACCACACCGGCCTCTGCCCCTTCCACAAGGAAAAGACCGGCTCCTTCTCCGTTAATTCCACCCACGGCTACTTCTATTGCTTCGGCTGCCACGAGAAGGGCGACGTCTTCACCTTCGTCATGAAGATGGAAGCCATCAGCTTCCCCGAGTCCGTCCGCGCCGTCGCCGTCAAGTGCGGCATCCCGCTCCCGAAGCGAGAGTTCAACTTCCCCGAAGAGGCCCGCCTTTATGGGGAAGCCGCCGGCCAGCGCCGCCAGCTCGTCGACATTCACGAGGCCGCCACCCAATACTTCGAAGCCGCTCTCAAGAGCCCCGAAGCTGCCCACGCCCGCGAATACCTCTCTGGCCGCGCTGTCACCCCCGAAACCATCGCAAAGTTCCGCATCGGCTTCGCGCCCGACGACTTTAACCACATGCGCGAGCAGCTCGGCAGACACTTCCCGCAAGAGGTCCTCCGCGCCAGCGGCCTCTTCAGCTTCAAGGAGCAGCCGGACGGCCTGCAAGGCGCCCTCTACGCTCGCTTCCGCAAACGCATCACCTTCCCCATCGCCAACGAGCAGGGCAAGACCATTGCCTTCACCGCCCGCGCCATCGACAACGAGGACGAAAAAGGCAGGCCACTCGCCAAGTACCTCAACTCACCCGAGACCGCCCTCTATATCAAGGGCCAAATCCTCTTCAACCTCGACAAAGCCAAGGCCGCCATCCGCCAGCACGACTTCGCCATCCTCGTCGAGGGCCAGATGGATTGCATCTCCGTTTACATGGCCGGCGTGCAGCCCGTCGTCGCCACCTCCGGCACCGCCTTCACCGAGATGCAGGTCCGCCTGCTCGGCCGCTTCACCAAAAACGTCATCGTCAACTTCGATCCTGACACAGCCGGGCAGGCCGCCGCCGAAAAGGCGCTCACCCTGCTCACCGAAGAAGAGTTTCAGGTCAAGGTGATGACCCTCGATGGCGGCCTCGATCCGGACCGCTACCTCCGCGAACACGGCGTCAACGCTTACATGCAAGCCATCCGCACCGCGAAGCGCTACGCCGACTACCTCATCGACCGCGCCCGCGAGCAGTTTCCCGGCCGCACGGCGGAGGCCAAGGTCAAAGCCCTCAACTTCCTCCTTCCCCACATTCGCCGCATGCCCAACCGCATCCAGCGCGACGAATTTGCCGCCGACGCCGCGCAGAAACTTGGCATCGACTCCGCCCTCCTCCGCCAGGAGCTCAAGCAGGCCGCCTCCACCCGCAGCGAAAGCGTCCGCTCCCCTGCTCAGGACGCAGCCTCCGAGATCGAGCGCGTCCTGCTGCGCGCCCTGGTTCTCCCCGAAGACGATCCCGCTCGCAGACTCGCAGCCGATCAGCTCTCGCAGCACCCGGAGTGGTACGACAACCTGCCCTCGGCCGCCCTGCTCGAATCGCTCGCGAATGGCCCCGCCCCCGGCAATCCGCTCGACGCCGCCCCCGACCAGCAGAGCCGCGCCCTGCTGGCCCGCGCCCTCGAAGGCTCCTCGGAAAGCTCAGACGCAGCCCTACCCCAGACCATGTACGAGCAGGTCGAGAACGCGCTCCATTCTCTCGAACATCGCACTCTCGAACGCCGCCAGCGAGAACTCCGCAGCCTGATCGCTGAAGCCGACCGCCGCGGCGACCATGAGATGCTCACCCGACTCACCACCGAAAAGCTACAGATCGACCGCAATCTCCGTCTCCACTGACCCTAAACAACTTCGAGTCGCAATTAAGTCGTCATTTCGATCGAAGCCGCGTAGTTTTACCGCGCGGCGCAGCGGAGAAATCCCGCATTCCGTCTTTGTTTCTTCACCACCATCGGTTGTTTTGGCAGTCGGCGGTTACGCTAGGGAGAGCGCTCTTTGCACAGAACTGGTGTCTAATGTTGCAACGGTCCGCCCATCGATCTGCATATTCGCGGGCTTTTTAGGAGCTATGTGCATGGCGCAACCACCCAAGACACCGAACGTCGAAGCGCAACGGACAGCTATGAAGAAACTCGAGTTTCTGATCGGAGATTGGTCGGGCGAGGCTTCGGCTCTCCGCGCAGCCGGCCAGTTCGTAGACTTAGTGCAGACTGAGTCAGCTCAGTTCAAGCTGGATGGACTGTTGCTCGTGATCGAAGGCGTTGGCCGAGCCAAAACCGACGGCCGGCTTGCCCTTCAGGCACTTGGGTTGATCTCCTTTGACGATGACGCAGGAACATACCGGATGCGAGCGTTCAACGATGGCCGATGGCTCGAAACCGAGGTCAAGCTGGCCGACGGCGAAAGCTCGATTTCGTGGGGGTTCGCGCTCGGCGAATTTAAAACCACGACAGTTTTGCGCATCAATAACAAGGGTGAATGGACTGAGCTTGGGCAATTAGTAATCGGCGATCGGCCGCCACTGCAAATGATGGACCTCAGGGTACGCCGCACATCCCGTTGAGCGCCGTGTCCCGACAGTTGCGCAGTGCCACTAAACTGAAAAAGCACCCGAAGCAATGACCATGGACGGCTCGACAAAACGCAGGCTCATGCTCGGCTTCCTCGTCAATTGGGTCGGCCGCCTCGCCTCCACCATCATCCAGCTCGTCCAGGTGCCCGTTTTCCTCCACTTCTGGAGCGTCCCCCTCTACGGCGAATGGATGATCGTCAACTCCATCCCCGCCTACCTCAGCTTCAGCAACGTCGGCTTCGGCTCCGTCGCCGGCAACGAGATGACCATGATGGTCGCCCGCGACGATCGCAAAGGCGCCCTGCGTGTCTTCCAAAGCTGCTGGTGGCTGATCGCCCTCATCTGCGCCGCCTCCATCCTGCTGCTCAGCGGAGGACTCTACGCTCTCCCCGCCGCGCGCCTGCTCAAACTCTCCACCCTCGGCGAGTTCGACGCCAAGTGGATCATCTTTTATCTCGGCGTCTCAGTTCTGCTCGGCCAGTTGGAGCAGCTGCTGCAGTCGGCCTACCGCGCCATCGGCCGCTACCCCTTCGGCAGCTTCCTCAAAAACATGCTGTCGCTCGGCACCTTCGCCTGCATGATCGCCGCCGTCGCCCTCGGAGCAGGTCCGCGCACCGCCGCCCTGGTCTTTGCCTCGGCCAACATCGCCGTTACCCTCTTCTTCTGCATTCTCGTCCGGCGCGATATCCCCTGGCTTCGCTTCGGCTGGCAGTACGCCAGCTTCGGCGAGATCCGCAGACTCGCCCGCCCCGCCATCGCCTTCATGGGCTTCCCCCTCGGCAACGCCCTCAACCTGCAGGGAACCCTGCTCGCCGTCGGCTATGCTCTTGGGCCCACGGAGGTCGTCGTCTTCGGAACTGCCCGCACCGTCTCGCGCGTCGCCCTCCAAATGGTCCAGATGGTCAACACCACCTTCGAGCCCGAGATGTCCATTGCCTTCGGAGCGAGGAACTTTGAACTCACCCGCACCCTGCTTCGCCGCGCCTGCCAGCTCGCCCTCTTCGTCGCCTTCGGCATCATCCTCGGCATGATGACCTTCGGCCCGTGGTTCCTCACCCACTGGACCGGCGGCCACGTTCCCCCCAGCCGCCACCTGCTCGCCATCCTGCTCCTGGTCGTTCTCTTCTATGCCCTGTGGTCCACCAGCGCCACCCTGATGACATCGACCAACCAGCATCAGCGCCTCGCCACCTACTACATCTGCGGGACAGGCGTCTCCTGCATCTTGTGCTACTTCTTCGCCCGCGCCTACGGCCTCTATGGCGCCGCCGCCTCTCTGCTTATCGCCGAAACCGTCATGAACCTCTACGTCGTCCCCGCCTGCCTGCGCATCGCCCGCGACACGCTGCCCGCCTTCCTCGCCAGCCTGCTCACGATTCCGAGCACCGTCCACCCCAAAGCCCTGCTCGCCCGCGTCCGCCGCTCCCGCCCAGGTCTTGAAAGCTGAGAAATTTTTGTGCCATGTATAACATTTGTTATACTAATCCCTAAGTACTGGAGATCGCGAATGAACACGACTGTCAAAGTTACGTCTATCGGCAATTCGGTCGGAATCATCCTTTCCAAAGAGATCATGGCAAGACTCCACGTTGAAAAAGGGGACCAGCTCTTCATCACCGAAACTCCCGACGGAGTCCAACTCACCCCCTATCGCCCTGACTTTGCGGAAAAGATGGAGATCGCAAGGAAGATTATGCGTGAAAATCGTGATGTTTTGCGACGCTTGGCGGAATGAAGGAACCGATTTGGATTGAGCGGGATGAAGCTCGATCGATTCACCTGATGCAGCTGGCTGAGCACGGCGGTCCAGGCGGAATTCGTGACCAGGGGCTCTTCGAATCAGCTTTGGACAGGCCACGTAATTTATTCGCGTACTCCGATCCGCAACCAAGTATTTTTCAACTCGCCGCTTCCTACGGATTCGGATTGGCGAAAAATCATGCTTTCGTTGATGGAAACAAGCGCACAGCGTTTGTGGTGACTCTTAGCTTTCTCTGGCAGAATGGCGTAGCCTTGATCGCTGCGGCAGAAGATACGTATCTGACGTTCTACGCACTTGCCGCAGGCGAGTTGACTGAGGCTGAACTCGCCGTGTGGCTTCAGCGGCGCGCTAGGTTTCGTTGAACCGTTAGCTGAGAGTGCGACACGCCAAACGAATCTTTTCCCCGGCAAAAGCGTCTAATAAATGTGGTATCCTGTGATTAGCTGGGGACGTGCGCCTTCAAATGTCCAGACCTTCTCTAAGGTCAACGGGCTGGCCAAAGCGGTCTAAACCGCTATCTGCTCCCTGCCAATACGCAACAAGCAAGGGATTTGTCCGTCCAGATACCATCCATAGAGACCGACGGCATCCCATTTACAAGAATTCTTAGCAGGAGTGCGCACAGCCGTGGCTGAAGAAATTGACAAGTACGAAGAAGATATCGATAAGCTCATCGACACCGGGAAAGAGAAGGGATATCTCACCTACGGAGAAGTGAACGACCTTCTCCCCGGCGACATCACTACCCCCGACGACCTCGATGATCTGCTCACCACCATCAACACCCAGGGCATCGACGTGCTCTCGGGTGAGTCCCGCATGGGCGGCGAGCGCGACAAGTATGAGCCCGAAGCCGGCGAAGAGTCCGAAGACGTCGAGCTCGATCTCTCCCCCGGAACCCTCGAAAAGACCAACGACCCCGTCCGCATGTATCTCCGTGAGATGGGCACCGTGCCGCTGCTCACCCGCGAGGGCGAGGTTGAGATCGCCAAACGCATCGAGCGCGGCCAGATGCGCGTCATGAAAGCCATCTCCCGCTCGCCCATCGTGATCCGCGAGATCGTCGGTCTAGGCGAAGACCTGCGCCGCGGCGTCCGCAACATCAAGGAAGTCGTCACCTTCGACGAAGAAGAGCTCACCGAGGAGATCCTGCAGGCTCGCGTCCGCGCCACCGCAGGCCGCATCGACATCATCGTCAAGCACCAGAAGAAGCTGCAAGTCCTCGAAGAGAAGCTCGAAAATCCCGCCGCCAAGGACCTCAAGGCCAAGACCAGGGAGACCCGCAAAGTTCGCTGGCTCATCGGCCGCGAGCACGTCTACATCAACCGCATTGTCCGCGAACTCAAGTACACCAACGGCGAAAAGAAGCGGCTGCTCGACAAGGTCAACAAGACCGTCGACTCCATGCGCACGCTCGAGCGCCAGATCAAGATCCTCGAGACCAAGTTCGAAGCCTCGAAGTCCGAAGAGCTGCGCAAGGAGTACAAGCGCCAGCAGAAGAACTGCCGCACCGATCTCGAGCGCGTAGAAACCGACGCCGGCATCTCCATCGTCGACCTCAAGCGCACCCAGCGCGAGATGATCCAGGGCGACATGGACGCCGAGCGCGCCAAACGCGAGCTTATCGAGGCCAACCTCCGCCTCGTCGTCTCGATTGCCAAGAAGTACACCAACCGCGGCCTCCAGTTTCTCGACCTCATCCAGGAGGGCAACATCGGCCTCATGAAGGCCGTCGACAAGTTCGAGTACCGTCGCGGTTACAAATTCTCGACCTACGCCACCTGGTGGATCCGGCAGGCCATCACGCGCGCCATCGCCGACCAGGCCCGGACAATTAGAATTCCTGTCCACATGATCGAGACCATCAACAAGCTCATCAGAACTTCAAGGCAGCTGGTCCAAGAATTAGGCCGCGAAGCCTCCTCGGAAGAAATCGCCAAGCGCATGGACATCCCGGTCGCCAAGGTCCGCAAGGTCCTCAAGATCGCCCAGGAGCCCATCTCGCTCGAAACTCCCATCGGCGAAGAGGAAGACTCGCATCTCGGTGACTTCATCGAAGACCGCATGGCCGTCAGCCCATCCGACGCCGTCATCTCGGTCAACCTGAAGGAGTACACCTCGCAGGTCCTCCGCACCCTCACCCCGCGCGAAGAGCGTGTGATCAAGATGCGCTTCGGCCTCGAAGACGGCTCCGAACACACCCTCGAAGAGGTCGGCCAGAGCTTCCAGGTCACCCGCGAGCGCATCCGCCAGATCGAAGCCAAGGCGCTCCGCAAGCTGCGCCACCCCAGCCGCAGCCGCAAGCTCAAAGCCTTCGTCGACGGCGTCAAAGAGATGTAGCCTAAGCTATTTGTTGTGTCATGTTGCAGAAGGCCTTCGCGCATGCGAGGGCCTTTCTGTTGCAGCTAAGACTTGCCCTGTCTCCGTGTATGCGCAACCCTGCGACGCGCGGGATGGCGAGAAGCAGAAGACCGCGAAGGCTCTTGTTCGCGAGATGGCTCTCCGTCGAAGAGGTGTGGTGAGCTATCAGGTCGTGCAGAAATTTCTTGACGTGGTACTCGGCAAGGGAACGCAGACGATGCGGCATGACGACGCGCAAAGGTATCTTACGATCGTGTTTCAGCCGTTGCTCGCCATACAATCCTCGGCAGATCTAATGAGCGCGGCGATCCGGTTTCAGGGCAAGCACAAACTGAGCTAACATGACAGCCTCATCGTCGCCGCAGCGCAGCGCGCCGGATGTGACGTGCTGTATACCGAAGACCTGCAAGATGGCCAGCGGTTTGGAAACCTCGTGGTGAGCAATCCATTCGCATAGAAGCAGACACTTCGCAGATCGGCGTCTTTCTGGTCACACGCAGTGAAATGCAGAAAGCTGCTCTTCCATGCGGCTGCGCAGGATCCAGGATGTGCTCAAGGAAAACGGACGACAGCCGGAGCTGCCGCCCGCAATGCGTTGCATGCCACTCACCTAGCTTTGGAGGAAGAAGTGGGCTCGTGGGTTAGTCTCAGGCAGAGAGCTTTCTGCGCACTGCTCCGGCGGCAGCAAGAATGCCCGTGCCAAGCAGAATCAGCGAGCTAGGCTCCGGAGTAGCCGCCGTCGTGGTCAGGCTATCGATCAAGACATTCCCGGTTCCGTGTGGGTCGCCAATGTCATAGATCGTGACGAACGTGCTGCCGGTGCCGTAATCGGTGATGCTGTTGGTCGTGAACGGATCGCTATTGGGGGTAACAACGGTTTGGTAAAGCGAGTAAGGACCACTTAGAGAGTGCGAGAGATAGACATCAAAGCCATCTGTTAACTGTGTGCTGCCAATGGACAGAGTGAAAGGAGAGCTCCCTAGGCTAGTCGTGTCGAGCGAAATATACTCGCCCATATTGATCTCATTCTGTCCGCCGTCGTAGAGCCCGACGCCGTTTTCCGAGCCGCCGCCGCTCTTGCCGTTTAAATCCGTGGCCCTGCCGGAGGCGTTGAAACCGTACGCGGTGACGGAGCCGTACATGTGGGATGTGCCCAGTCGGCCTGTGGGAGTGTTGAAGTTGATGGTGTCGCAAAGCGCAGGAGCAGCGGTCGCGGCAGCGAGGGACAGAGTTGCAAGAACAACCTTGATGTTCAAGTGAAACCTCCAGATAGATCTATTGGCCGAAGTGCTGTTGAAAAAGCAATCCAAAGGCCAGATCCCTGCGTTTTCCCTGATATCGGGACGCACTCGCTAACTCCATCTCGGTGGGGAGATGTGGGCTGCTGCCAAAGATCCGAGAATCCTTCCCCATCGCGCTCCCTCGCGCGTACATGCAAAATTGCGGACCGCAGAAGGCAAACACTTTCCCTTTTGAGCTGGGAAAATCTCCGCGCCCAACGCAGTACACTTGGCCCATGGGTCTTGCCCCGCTCGCTCTGGCCTCGTACGAACCAACCATCGCCGCGCATCCCCTTCGGCACATCCGGGAGCTTGACGGCGTTCGCGGAATCGCCGCCCTCATGGTCTTCTTCCATCACCTCTGTTTCGCGTCCATCGCGCCACAGGGCTGGGGCGCACCCGTCCGCTTCCTCTGGAGTCTCTCCAGCATGGGAGATTCGGGCGTCGACCTCTTCTTTGTCCTCTCTGGTTTCCTCATTACCTCGCTGCTCGTCCAGGCCCGGCAAGATGCCACCTACTATCGCGACTTCTACTGGAAACGCGCGCTGCGCATCCTTCCGCTCTACATCCTCTGCCTGCTTGGCATCCTCCTCTTCCTTCCCGGCACCAGAGATTACGTCCTCCTCTCGACCCTCTTTCTTTCCAACTTCGCGGCGCCTTTACACGTCCAATCGGCCGGCCCTTTCTGGAGCCTCGCCATCGAAGAGCAGTTTTACCTTCTCTGGCCTACCTTCGTGCGGCGGCGTTCTGTCGGACAACTGCAATACTTCGCCGTTATCCTCGGATCGTCGGCCATCCTTCTCCGCTTCCTCGCCGCTGCTTTTGGTCACTTTAACGATCGCCTCACCTTCCTCCGCTGCGATGGCCTCGCTGCCGGAGCCTGGCTGGCATGCTGGTACGCGCAGAGACAACTCAACCCCAATCCCGTGAAACAAGATCGGCTCATCGCTCTGGCTGCGATTCTCGGCGCTGCCCTGTTTCCGTTTGGCTTCCTCTCCTCACCTCACCTGCGCACCCTAGCAGCCTTCACGGCGCTCCACCAAACCGGTGTCACTCTGCTTTGCGGTTCCATCATCGCCTTCATGATCGCCCACACAGGCAAGGGCATCCTGTCATGGGTCCGTTCCCCGCCGCTTACCTTCTTCGGCCTCATCTCCTACGCCTTGTACATGACGCACATGTACGTCCTGATCCTCTACGACCGGCTTCACGGCGGACTTCACACCGGCGACAACGTGGGATACCTCCTGCGCCTGATCACCGTCCTGGGCGCAACCGTCCTCCTCTGCCTGCTCACCCGTTACCTCATCGAGCTGCCCGCACTCTCTCTACGCAAGTATGTCCTCACACCCTGCAGCCCCTGACATCCCGAGCGACGTCCTCGAAACCCTCATGCGCCGCCTCTGGCCCGCGTACTGCCTTCTCGCGGCTCTGGTCACCTTCGGCTCCGCCCTTTACGACCCCTACCAGATCGACGGCGACGCCGTGTCCTACATGGATCTGGCCGACCTGATCCGCTCGCACCAATGGTCCGGCGTCATCAACGGCTACTGGAATCCGCTCTACCCCGCCCTCCTCGCGCTCGGCCGCAGCCTCTCCCACGCCACACGCTTCACCGAGCTCCGCGCCTTCTATTTCGTCAACTTCGTCCTCTTTCTTCTTCAGATGGCGGCCATGGTGCTCTTCACCGACGCCCTCCTCCAGCTTCGCCGCCGCCATGCCGAAGCCGACGGCGCCTCCCTCCTAGCCGTCTTCCTGTTCAGCCGCTACCCCATGCGCTATCTGGGGATCGCCGTCGTGGTCCTCGCCGCGCAGCGCGAGTTCAGCATGGGCAAGATCCGCCCTGACGCTCTCTTCCAAACGCTCCTGCTCTTCGCCGCCGCCGCCCTGCTCCGCCACTTAGCCACCCGCCGCCTTCGCGATGCTGCCCTCCTCGGCCTCACCCTCGCTCTCGCCTATCTCGCCAAATCCGTGGCCATCCCTCTCGCCCTCTTCTGCCTCGTGCTCCTGGCTGCCGCTCGACTTTTTTGGTTGAAGCATCCGCCCGCCCAGGTCGCACTCGCCGTCCTGCTTACTCTCGGCTGCTTTACCGCCCTCGCCGGCCCCTACATCGCAGATCTCTCCCTCCAGAAGGGCCGCTTCGACTTCGGCGACTCCGGCAGCCTGAACGTCGCCTGGTTCGTCAGCGGCACTGCCAGGATGCATCTTCAACCCGGCCAGCCCGAACGCTTCGGCGCCGCCCAGGTCCACCTGCGGCACCCGGAGACCGAACTCCTTCAAGCCCCGGCCGTTCTCAGTTACAAATTGCTCCCCTGGGGCACGTATCCCGACTGGTTTGACCCCTCCTTCTGGAACGATCGCATCCAGCCGGGCATCCAGCCCCGCCTCCTCGGTGTAAATCTGCGCAACTCCGCCCTGCGCCTCCTTCGCTACCTCACCAACCATCCCGAGCCCTGCGTCCTGCTCGCCGTGCTCTTCCTTCTCGGAGCCCGCATCCGCCCTGGCTGGCGCGATCCCGCAAACGCCTTCTGGATCGTGCCGGCCGCCCTCGGCTCCTTCCTTGTCCTGCTCTACGCCGGCATCTGCATCGAAGACCGCTACATCAGCCCTGGTGTCACCTTTATCCTGCTTGCCCTCTTCGCCGCACTCACCTGCTCCGCCGCACAGCATCTCCGCACCACCGCTGCAAGCCTCACCCTGCTGCTCTCCGTTCTCCTTCTCGGACAAGCCGCCCACACCGCCGGCGAACTGCGGCGCAACCTCGCCATCCTCCACTCCCCGGGAGGCTGGTACGATCCCGGCCTCTTCGAAGCCGCCCATGCGCTCAACCAGCTTGGCGTCCAGCCCGGCGATCCGGTCGCCTGCATCGGAGATCTTGCCTGCCTTCACGATCACCACTGGGCGCGCCTCGCCGGCGTCCGCATCCTTACCGAAGTCTATGAGCCGTCCCTTCAGCTCTACCCTGTCCTGTCCGCCATGTCCGACCGCAACCTCGTCTACGATCTCCTCCGCCGGCAGGGCGCCAAAGTGCTGGTTGGCCGCTTCGACCCCGGCAGCATGACCGGAGACAATCCCGTCTCCGCCGGCTGGATCCGCCTCGACCACTCCTCCTACTACGCCCTCCCCCTCAACGAAGAACAGGGGAGAGGGGATAGGGGGGAGGGTGCAGAAAAGAGGGCGGTTCATGAAGGAACACGCTCTCCTGTACCGCGGGGTTTTCTCTCCCCTCCACCCTCTCCCCTCTCCCCTGCCTCCTGATAGCATCCAGACAATGTCCGAGCTGACCGTAACCATCCTTATGCCTTGCCTTAACGAGGCAGAGACGCTCGCCTTCTGCGTTCGCCAGGCGGTCGCCGCTCTCCGCGACAATCAAGTCGCCGGCGAAGTGCTCATCGCCGACAACGGCAGCACCGACGGCTCCCAGCAGATCGCCACCGAAGAAGGCGCCCGCGTCGTCGCCGTGCCCATCCGCGGCTACGGCGCAGCTCTCATGGCCGGCATCGAGGCCGCCCGCGGCAAGTACATCCTCATGGCTGACGCCGACGCCAGCTACGACTTCGGCCACCTCCCGCGCTTCCTCGACAAACTCGAAGCCGGCAACGACCTCGTCATGGGCAACCGCTTCGGCGGCGAGATCAAGCCCGGAGCCATGCCTCCCCTCCATCGCTACCTCGGCAACCCGGTCCTCAGCTTCATCGGCCGCCTCTTCTTCAAAATCCCCGCCCGCGACTTCCACTGCGGCATCCGCGCCTTCCGCCGCGACGCCATGCTCGGCCTCAATCTCCGCACCACCGGCATGGAGTTTGCCAGCGAGATGGTCGTCAAATCCTCGCTCGCCGGACTCAGACTCGCCGAGGTCCCCACCACCCTCTCGCCCGACGGCCGCAGCCGCGCTCCCCACCTGCGCACCTGGCGCGACGGATGGCGCCACCTCCGCTTCCTCCTGCTGTATAGCCCGCGCTGGCTCTTCCTCAACCCCGGCATCATCACCTTCTTCCTCGGCCTCGTTCTGTCCCTCTGGCTTCTGCCCGCCCCCCGCACCGTCGGCCGCTGGACCTTCGACGTCGATACCCTCACCTACTCGCTCGGCCTGATGCTGATCGGAGCCCACATCACCGTCTTTGCCGTCAGCGCCCGCGTCTTCGGCACCCAAGAAGGTTTCCTCCCGCCCAACCTGAAGTTCGAACGCCTCTTCAAGTACGTCAATCTCGAGGTCGGCCTGCTCATCGGCTGCGCGCTCCTGCTCGCCGGCCTCGGCATTTTAGGTTACGCCATTCACATCTGGCACGACGCCGGATTCGGCGATCTCTCCCCCCAGCGCATGCTCCGCCTCACGCTTCCCTCCGCCACCTGTTTCATGCTCGGCGTCGAGGCCATCTTCGGCAGCTTCTTCCTCAGCCTTCTCGGCCTCAACCGCCGCTGATCGCAGGCTTCTTGCGGCCGAACAGCCTGTTGGCCTAGTACCTTGTCTTCTTGGTTGTCCCTCCGCCTGCACAGCGAAAGTATGTGCTGTTCAATCGCCGGCATCCTATTTTCTGGATTCGAGGAGCACTTGCAATGCCGACAAAGTTTCGCGATCTGTTGAGAATGCTCAAAGATGACGGTTGGGAATACGATCATGCGACCGGTAGTCACTACACCTACAAGCATCCGGAGAAAGGGTCTGTGACGATCCCGTTTCACGGACAAAACAATGAGATCGCGCCGGGTACATTAAAATCTATAATGAAGCAGGCGGGGTTACGATAATGGCCAAATTCACTGCAATGGTTGAGCAGGCAAGCGATGGGACATGGACCGCTGCCGTCGTTGGCGAGCATTCGGTATTAGGCACTGGCGGCACCAGGGACGCGGCATTGGACGACCTTCGTCTTGGTGTGGCCGGCTTGGTGGCTCATCTCAAGCGTAAGGGTGAGCCCGTTCCGAATTCGACAGTGGAGATTGTCAGTATCGAAGTAGCGGCGTAAAGCCTCTGCCAGCTCTTCGGGACACAGACTCGGCGGTTCGCTCCAGTTACCCCTCCGAAAGCGAAACCTTCTTCTTGGCGCTCGGGAATTCCGCGAGTACCATAGCGATGTTGGATCGGCCACCCAAAGCCTGTGAACATATCTGCTGCGGAAAGAGCACCCATGCTGCGTGCCGGACGATACCTACTGCTGTTCTTCCTGATGACCGCCTCGCTTCCGGCGCAGACCGCACCGCCGCAAAGAGATCCTGCACCCCTTCCGCCCGGCGCCGCTGACGCGCCCGTCGAGGTCACCCTCGGCGAGTCGACCGCGGAACTCGGCGGCCCCTGGAAGTTCCACACCGGCGACGATCCGGCCTGGTCGCAGCCTGCGTTCGACGACTCCACCTGGCATTCCATGGACTTCAACCCGCCAGCCGGCTCGGCCGAAGGATACTTTCCCGGCTGGACCGCCCGCGGATACAAGGGCCACTCCGGCTTTGCCTGGTACCGGCTCAGGGTCAGCGTCGCCGGCGCCGACCGCTCCCTCGCCTTCAAGATGCCCGACAACGCCGACGACGCCTATCAGGTCTTCGTCAACGGCCATCAGATCGGCGAGTTCGGTAAATTCAACGGCAGCCGCGTCACGGCCTACGCCTCCCAGCCCCAGGCCTACCGCCTTCCCAAATCCTTCCGCAACGGCACCCTCACCATCGCCATCCGCATGTGGATGGACTCTGCCACCCCCTTCAACAGCCCCGATGCCGGCGGCCTCCATGGCCCTCCCGTCCTCGGCTACGCCTCCATCATCGCGGCCCAGGTCCGCCTCGACTGGGATGACTTCACCCACGAAGTCGGCAGCGGCTTCTTCGAGATGCTCATCCTCTTCATGGCCCTGCTCATGGCCGTCGCCCTCTTTCTGCTTGACCGGCAGGAGAAGTCCTACCTCTGGCTCGCCATCGTCTGCGCCGTCACCATCCTCGGCAACGGCAGCCTGCTCCTGGCCGACTTCACCACCGCCATCAGCCAGACTGCGGCCGTCCTCTTCAGCGACGTTCTCTTCACCCCCATGCGCATCGGCCTCTGGGTGCTCTTCTGGGGATACTGGTTCCGCCTCTGGCGCATCGTCCGCCTCCACGTCGCCGTCTGGAGCCTCGTCCTCCTCCTCGCCGCCGGAACCGCCATGCTCCGGCCTCCGCTCTACGGCCAGTTCGTCCCCGTCGCCTGGCACAGCTTCCTCATCCCCTTCCTGCTCACCGTCAAGCTGCTGCTCGCTGTTCTCCTGCTCATCGTCGCCTATCGCGGCTTCACCCATCAGCGAGCCGAAGGCGGCATGGCCATCGCGGCCGTTCTCCTCGCCGCCATCGCCAACTACCAGCACGAGCTCCGCCTCATCCACGTCCAGACCACCACCTCCTTCCTCAAGTTCAGCCTCAACCTCGGCACCGTCTCGACCATCCTCTCGCTGCTCATCATCACCGTCATGCTGCTCCGCCGCTTCGTCCTCAATCAGCGCAAAAAAGAGCAGTGGAAGCTCGAAATTCAGCAGGCTCGCCACGTCCAGCAGGTCCTCATCCCCGACACCCTGCCCGAAGTCGCCGGCCTCTACATCCAAAGCGAGTACCGGCCCGCCCGCGAGGTCGGTGGCGACTTCTTCCAAATCCTCCCCGGAGAAACCCCCGGCTCCGCCCTCATCGTCGTAGGCGACGTCACCGGCAAAGGGCTTCAGGCCGGCATGCTCGTCGCGCTCATCGTCGGCGCCATCCGCAGCGCCGCGCAGCACACCTCTGACCCCGCCCGCATCCTCTCCCTCGTCAACGAGCAGCTCTGCGAGCGCGAGCACGCCAGCGCCACCTGCATGATTCTCCGCATCGCCCCCGGCGGCGAAGTCACTCTCGCCAACGCCGGCCAGCTTCCGCCCTACCTCAACGGTAAGGAGATGGAACTCGAAGGCGCGCTCCCCCTCGGCGTCATTCCCGGCGTAGACGCCTCCGTCTTCACCTTTCAGCTAGGCCAGGGCGACTCCCTCATCCTCATGTCCGACGGCATCGCCGAAGCCCAGGACGCCAGCGGCGCCCTCTTCGGCTTCGACCGCGTCGACGAGTTGCTCCGCCGGCCCGTCATCACCGCAGCCGATATCGCAAAAGCCGCCCAGCAGTTCGGCCAGGAAGACGACATCCTCGTCCTCCGCGTCGAGCGCACCCACGGCCAGAAGACCGAGCTCCACGCCGAACCCCAACTCATCGCCGACTAGCGAGAAGCTTTTCCAGCTATGCTGCCGGCTGCACTTGCTGTCTTGTTGTTGCTGCACTTGCTTTTCTGGTTGTCATCCCCGAAGGGGATCTGCTTTTCCTCCGCCTCTAGGCGCCCACCACCGGGTGCCGGGTGCCCCATCCTTCGCGCACTTGCGTAGGGTGGGAGACAAAAATCGTCACCGCCATAACTCTCAATCCAAATCTCTCGAGTCAAGCCCTCGCCCGAGCGCAAAAGACTATTCACCCAGCAAACGCCGCACAAGCCGTCTTCTCATCCGGATGCAGCTTCGTATACTTCGTAATCCCCACCATCGTGAACACCTTCTGAAAATGCGGCGTCAACCCGAAGGTCTGAATCACCTGGCTGTTCTTGCTCGCCGCAATCATCATCTGAATCACCAGCGCAATCCCGCTCGAATTCAGATACTCCACCTTCGAGAAATCAAGCAGAATCCGCTTCGTGCTCTCCGGAATGCCCTGGTACGTCCCCAGCACCGCGGCCTTCGAGGCGCTCGTAATGTCTCCTGCAAATCGCAGCACCGTCACAGGAGCGCCGGCGCCGCACTGCACCTCTTCCATCGTTACGTCCGTCGTTTTCTCCTGCATTGCTCTCCCTCTCTCCGCGGCTACTGTTTGGTGGGATGAAGATGGATCACCATCCGCGCATAACTTCCGGCCGGCGGCGAACTCACCCACTCCACCTCATCCACCAGCGCCTCAATCAAGAACATCCCCATCCCCCGGGCCTCTTCTTCCTCATGCATCTTCCGGTCAATGTCCGGCGCCGCCGTATGCCCCTTGGGCCCCTCGCCCTGATCAAGCACCTTCACCTCCAGCGTCTCCGGGCCCACTGACATGATCACGCCCACGCACAGCGTCTCGTCCAGCTTATTGCCGTGCTCCATGGCATTGATGCACGCCTCGGCAACCGCCGTCTTCAGATCCTGAATGCGCGCCTCGCTGAAGCCCATCAGCTTGGCCACGCTCGCGGCCGTGCCCATCGCAATCTTCTCAAACCCCAGCCGCGACGGCAGGCGGAGTTCAATGCTGCTTCGGTGTTCGTCGGTCAGGGCTGCAGCCATCCGGGGTGGTCTCCATTACGAGTTTCGGAACAATACCAGCGCAGTCATATCATCGGACTGCTCCTGCCCATCGGAAAATCCCTCTAAAGTTCGCCAGATGTGAACCAGGGTCCGCTCGGGCGTGGTCTCCTCGCAGGCAAGAAACGTCTCGAGCAGCCGCGCTTCGCCAAACTCATCCTCGCCGCGAAACACCTCCGTCATGCCGTCAGTGTAGATCAAAAGCCGCGCCCCAGGGCTTAAGGAGAACTTCTCCGGTACATAGCTCGAAAACGGCAGAATCCCCACCGGCGTTCCCGAAGCCACAATCGTCGTCAGCTTCCCGCCATTCACCAGAAACCCCGGATTGTGCCCCGCATTGATCACCTCGAGCGTGTGGCTCGCCGGGTCCAGCCGAATCAGCATCGTCGTCACATACCGCCGCCGCGACTCCGCCCCTTCGTTGTAGTGCAGCACGTTCATCTGCGTCGCAATCTCGTACAAGCTCAGGTTCGACTGCACCATCGCCCGCAGCGTCGACCGGAACGAGCTTCCCACCAGCGCCGACGTCAGGCCCTTGCCCGCCACATCGGCCACCACCACCACCACCTCGCCGGTAGGCATCTCCATGATGTCCAGGTAATCGCCGCCCACCTCATAACAGGTCTTCGAGCGCGCCGCGACCATGTAGTGCTCAATCGACGGCATCACATGCGGGATCAGGCTCAGCTGCACCTGCCGCGCCGACGCGAGATCCCCCTCCAGCCGCTGCCACTCCAGTGTCCGCTGATGGAACCGCGCGTTCTCGATCGCCACCGCCGCCTGCACCGCCAGCGACTCCAGAAAGTCCGTCTCATCCAGGTCGAGCACCCGATCCTCGCAGAGCAGCACAATCAGATCGGTAAGCGGCTGCCCTGCCTTGTCGCGCAAGGGAAACCGCATCCAGCTCTGCATGCCGATTTCGCCGGCGCACTCTGCCGAATCCGACGCGAGCGATGCCTGAATCTCCGGCGCGACCTCGCCGTACCTGTGCGTGAAGTGCGTGAAAAATGCGCCCGAGAGCTCCAGCTCCCGCACCACAATCTGCAGCACAATGCGCAACACCTCGTCCAGCTGGATCGTCGAGTGTATCTGACGGCTCGCCTCCAGCAGCGCCTGCAGACGAACCACCTGCTGCTGCGCCACCAGAGCTTCACTGATCTCCATCGAACGCGCACCTCCCGCACTTTGAGCAGGACAACATCATATCTCCACCCGCGCCTGCGCCGTTGCTGTTGCCCTTGCTTTTCTGGTCGTCATCCCTGAAGTGGACATCGCCGAGTTTGTCGTTGTTTTTGCTTTCTGGTTGTCATCCCCGAAGGGGATCTGCTGTTGCCCTTGTTCTCATCTCTGAAGAGAATCTGCTGTTGCCTTTGCCTTTCTGGTCGTCATCCCTGAAGGGGATCTGCTGTTGCACTTGTCATTCCCGAAGAGAATCTGCTGTTGGCCTTTGCCTTTCTAGTTGTCATCCCCGCAGGGGATCTGCTGTTGCCCTTGTCACTCCACCTCACCCCCGCCAGTGCCCCTACCCGCCTTCTGCGTCCCGGCCGAACATGCTACCCTTCTTCCGCCGGAACATCCGGAGTTTCCTCCGTAATCTCACACGTTCCCCGGGAGAAGTTTTCATGTCCGCAGTCACACGAAGAGGTTTTCTCCAGTCCGCCGCCGCGCTCGCTTGCGGATCCGCTTTTCTCGGCAGCAAACAGCTGCTCGCCTCGCCCTTCGGCCTCCCCATCGGCCTCCAGCTCTGGTCCGTCCGCCAGATGCTCGCTAAGGACTACGAAGGCACTCTCAAGAAGGTCGGCGCGCTCGGCTTCCAGGAGATCGAGGCCGCCGGCTTCTACAATCACACGCCCCAGCAGGTCAAAGACGTCATGAGCGGCGCGGGCCTCCGCCTCGTCAGCTCGCACCATCCCTTCACCGAACTCAACGCCAACTTCGACAAGGTCCTCGACTTCGACAAACAGGCCGGCGCCAAATACATCATCTGTGCCTTCCCCGGTTACAAAGATCCTGCGAAGGCCAAAGGTCTGTCCCGGGCCGCCATGCTTGACGCCTTCTCGATGGACGACTACAAGTACAACGCCGAGCAGTTCAACCGCTGGGGCGAAAAGGCCAAAGCCGCAGGCCTCCAATTCGGTTATCACAATCACACCATGGAGTTCGAATCTAAGGGCGGCGTCGTGCCCCTCGACGAGATGATCCGCCTCACCGATCCCGCCCTCGTCACCTTCGAGCTCGACTGCGGCTGGGTCATCGTCGGCGGCGCCAACCCCGTCGACTACATCAAGCGCTACCCGCAGCGCATCACCATGCTCCACGTCAAGGACTTCAAGCACACCGACAAGCCCGCCACCATTGCCGATCCTCCGCCCGCAGCCCAGCTCGGCCAAGGCACCCTCGACTACAAGCCCGTCTTTGAGGCCACCAGGCCAGGCGAAATCAAACACTACTTTGTCGAGCAGGAAGCCTACGACATGCCCCCTTACGAAGCTCTCAAGATCGACGCCGACTACATGAAGAACCTCAACGTGTAAGTCACACCGTACCTGGCTCGCGGAAATCACCCAGGCGACCGCTCACCTCCCATCGTGAGCAGTCGCACCCCATCTCCCACCGTTCGCCAGCGGCTGTTCTGCGATTGCTCTTGCTTTTCTGGTTGTCATCCCCGTAGGGGATCTGCTGTTGCTGTTGTCGTTGTCGTTGCCTTTGCCCTTTGGGGTTAGAGCGGGGCTTCAGCCCCGCGTCAAACCAACTGCCGCGCAGCGGCCTCCGCTCTGCCGAAGGCCGGAGCGAAGGCGAAGCCGAAGCGACTGAATATTGCCCTTGCTTTTGCACTTGCCGTTGCCTTCTGATTGTCATCTCCGCAGGCAATCTGCCGTTCACCTCTGATCCGACGCAAATCGCATCTACCCTCACCTACGGCTCCTCCAACCCCTCACCATGGACCTCAACCACACCGCCCGGGAGATCTTCGCCGAAGCCCTCCGCGGCCTCGACATCCCCGCAGCCATGCGCACCCATGTAAAGCGAACCGCCCACACCATCGCAATCGGCACCGAAAGCTATTCCATCCCGAGCTTCCCCCGCATCCTCCTCATCGCCATCGGCAAAGCAGCCGTCCCCATGGCCGATGCCCTCCTGCTTCAACTCCAACCCGCCATCACGGCAGACCAATCCATCGCAGGCATCGTCGTCGGCTCCTCCATCCCCCGGACATCCGACCCCCGCCTGCGCTTCTTCGAGGGTGCCCACCCCCTCCCCGATCACACCTCCCAGGCCGCCGCACTCGCCATCCTGCAACTGCTCCACACCGCAACTCCCGACTGCCTCGTCTTCTTCCTCATCAGCGGAGGAGCCTCCGCCATGGTCGAGCACCCCCTCGACCCCACGCTCTCGATTGACGACGCCGGAGACCTCTACCGCGCCCTCATCCACTCCGGCCTCCCCATCGCCAGGATGAACGTCCTCCGCAAGCACTTCTCCCGCGTCAAAGGCGGACGCCTCGCCACCGCCGCGCACAAAGCAACCCACTGCACGCTCCTCATCTCCGACGTCCGCCGCGACGAAGAGCACGTCATCGGCTCCGGCCCCACCCTCCCCGACCCCTCCACCGTCGCCGACTGCCGCCACATCCTCGCCTCCACGCCCTCCCTCCGCCTCTCGCCGCCTCTTCGTAAGTTCTTCGAGGACCCAACCCTCGAAGAGACTCCGAAGCCCAACCACCCCGCATTCCACCGATCGCAGTCTGTTGCTCTCCTCTCCAGCGACCATCTCACCGAACTGGCCGCACAGGCCGCAATGGCCCGAGGTTACGAGGTCATCCTCGACCACACCTGCGACGAGTGGGACTACCGCGACGCCGCCAAGTATCTCCTCCACCGCCTCGAACAACTCCGCCCGCACCACCCCCGCCTCTGCCTGCTCTCCGCCGGCGAGCTCTCCGTCCACATTCCCGGCAGCCATGGCACAGGCGGCAGAAACCAGCAGTTCGTCCTCGAATCTGCACGCCTGCTCACCGCCTCGCTCCTCGATGCAACCATCCTCAGCGCAGGCTCCGACGGCATCGACGGCAACAGCACCGCCGCCGGCGCCCTCTGCAACCAAACCACCGCCGCGCGAGCCGCAGCCCTCGACCTCGACATCGCCGCCGCACTTGACCACTTCGACACCAACCCCATCTTCACCGCCCTCGGCGACGCCATCCTCACCACCCCCACCGGCAACAACGTCCGCGACCTCCGCATCCTCCTGACCAGCGCCTGATCGCCAAGTCGCACCGGTCATAACCTGCGCTCTCACTCAATCGCATATGGCCGTACGCTGTCCTTGCCCTTGTTTTTCTTGTTGTCATCCCCGAAGGGGATCTGCTGTTCGCTTTTGCATTTGCTCTTGCATCCCGTGCTGTCGTCCCGAAGGAGATCTGCGGTTGCCTTTGTTCCTGCCCTTGCTTTTCTTGTTGTCATCCCCGAAGGGGATCTGCTGTTCTCCTCCCGGATCGGAAAATCGCAAACGCCTCATTTACGCGCAAGCCAGCACAACTCCAGCAATTCTCGCCATGCTGCGAAGGCATCACAGTGACCAATCATCTGGATGCTCCAGGTTTCGGTATACGGTCAAGGAGTACATGCCAACGCACTGCCAACCCTCCTCTTTGGAAATTCCTCCTCAGACGATGCACAATGAAGCGACCTCGAATCTCGCTTGACCGTAAGTACCGATTGAAATTGCCAAACCAAATGCTCATGCCCAAACCTCTCCCCGCCCTCCTCCTGCTCTCCTGCCTCGCCCTCCCCGCCACCGCCCAAAGCCTCCACCCTTCCCCACTCCCCAACGGCGACACCTTCACCGCCGGCCCCACCACCCTCCAGGTCACCGCCCTCCGCGAAGACGTCCTCCGCGTCCGCGCCTCCCACACCGGTCCGCTCCCGGAAGACGCCTCCTGGGCCGTCCTCCCCGCCGCCCGCACTGCCGCCGTCCCCGTCACCCAGGACGCTCACGGCTTCCACACCGCCAAGCTCCGCGTCACCGTCTCCCCTGACCTCCGCCTCACCGTTACCGACCTCGCCGGCACCATCCTCCAGCAGGACGCCCAGCCCATCGACTGGCGCGATCAAGAATCCAAGCACGGCTTCCGCGTCTATAAACGAAAGTTCCCCGACGACCACTTCTTCGGCCTCGGCGACAAGCCCGGCCCCCTCGACCGCGCCGGCGAAGACTTCGTCATGTGGAACACCGACAACTATGGCTGGCAGGAGTCCACCGACCCCATCTACAAGTCCATTCCCTTCTTCATAAACTTCCGCGCCGGCCGCGCCCTCGGCGTCCTCTTCGACAACACCTTCCGCACCTTCTTCGACTTTGGCCGCGAGCTCCCCGGCCAATACTCCTACGGCGCACCCGACGGCCCCCTCGACTACTACCTCCTCTACGGCCCCGACCCCAAACAGGTCGTCGAAACCTACGCCTGGCTCACCGGCCCTACGCCCCTCCCGCCACTCTGGTCCCTCGGCTTTCAGCAGTCGCGCTACACCTATCAGCCCGAGTCCCGCCTCCTCGAAGTCGCCCACCGCCTCCGCACCGACAAGATCCCCGCCGACGCCCTCTGGCTCGACATCGACTTCCAGCAGAAGAACCGCCCCTTCACCATCGACGAAGCAAAATTCCCCAACTTCCCCCAGCTCGTCCAGACCCTGAAGCAGCAGGACTTCCACCTCGTCGTCATCACCGACCTCCACATCGCCCATCTCCCCAACGCCGGCTACGCCCCCTACGACACCGGCATCGCCCAGGACCGCTTCGTCAAAAATCCCGACGGCAGCATCTACATCGGCCCCGTCTGGCCTGGCCCCTCCGTCTTTCCTGACTTCACGCAAAGCGCAACCCGCGAATGGTGGGGCACCCTCTACAAGCCCTTCACCGCCATGGGCATCTCCGGCTTCTGGAACGACATGAACGAGCCCGCCGTCTTCGTCGCCCCCACCAAGACCATGCCCGACGACATCCAGCACCGCATCGACGAGCCCGGCTTCGCCAAACGCACCGCAACCCACCTGGAGATCCACAACATCTTCGGCCTCGAAAACTCCCGCGCCACCTACGACGGCCTTCTCGCCATCAAGCCCAACGAGCGCCCCTTCGTCCTCACCCGCGCCACCTACGCCGGGGGCCAGCGCTACGCCGCCACCTGGACCGGCGACAACGGGTCCACCTGGAACCACCTCCGCCAGACCACCCCCCAGATCCTCAACCTCGGCCTCAGCGGCTTCGCGATGACCGGCGCCGACGTCGGTGGATTCGCCGGCTCCCCGCCCCCCGACCTCCTTACCAAATGGCTCGAGCTCGCCGCCTTCCAGCCCATCGACCGCGACCACTCCGAAAAAGGCACCCGCGACCACGAGCCCTGGGTCGACGGCCTCGCGCAGGAAGCCATCCGCCGCCGCTACATCGACGAGCGCTATCGCCTCATGCCCTACCTCTACACCCTCGCCGAAGAGTCCTCCCGCACCGGCATGCCCATCGTCCGCCCTCTCTTCCTCGAGTTCCCTCACGCCACCACCGACGGCCATCCTCTCGACCTCGACGCCACCGCCGAGTTCCTCCTCGGCCCCGATCTCCTCATCGCCCCCGCGCCGTACCCCGAAGAGGTCGCCCCCTACGAGGTCCATCTCCCCCCGGGCCTCTGGTACGACTACTGGACAGGCAAGCCCGTGCAACGCTCCGAAAAATCCGCCTCCCGCGACCTCGAGCAGCCAGATGCCGCGCCCTCATCCCAGGGCACCGCCCAGCAGCAGGCAAAATCCCAGACCCAGCACGACGCCCAGCAGAAAGCAAAACCCGAAGCCCAAGAGGAGGCCAAGCGCCAGGCAGCCAAACCCCTCGCACCCATCATGATCACCCCCACGCTCGCCAACCTCCCCGTCTACGTCCGCGAAGGCGCCATCCTGCCCATCGCCCCCTTCACCCAAAGCACTACCGAAACCCCGCAGGGACCGCTCACCCTCCGCATCTACCCTGGAGAAGACTGCCACGGCGACCTCTACCAGGACGACGGCAGATCCTTCGCCTTCCGCCAGGGCCAGTTCTTCCGTCAGCACCTCACCTGCACGCAAAACCCCGACGGCTCCCTCGCCATCCACCTCGACGCCCCCAAAGGCGCCTTCACCCCCTGGTGGCACACTCTCCGCATCGAAGCCTATGGCTGGACCCCCACCCGCAAACAAGCTACCCGCGCCGGCAAATCCCTCCCCCTCCACCAATCCCCATCCGCCTGGTCTGTCGAAATCCCCACCCCCACCGGAGCCGCCGACCTCCTCCTCCAGTAACCGCCTCAGAGAGGTGCGGCCAACACGGGGCTTGCTGAAACAAGTCACGAGATGTTCCACTGAGGCAGAAGTGCGGAAAATTCTCTCCATTGTGCTGCTGGCCCTCTTCGGCCTGCCTCTCGTCTCACCCGTCGTCGCCTTCGCCGCGGATAGAGATGCAGGTACGCCTGCCTGCTGCCGAAGAGCCGGAAAGCACCACTGCAGCATGAGTATGGGCGAACGCAGCCCTCTCACCCAGCACGATCCCGCCTTCAGCCCCACCCCGGAGAAGTGCCCTTACTGCCCGGCAACCCTGGTGGCGACACACACCCACGTACTGGCCGCCCCGCCGGCGCACGTCATCTTTGACTCTCTCCTCAGCAACCCGGCCGGCCTTGCCCAGACTGAATCCAAGCGGCGCATCTCACGTGACCAATCCCGCCAGAAGCGCGGCCCCCCTGTAAATCTCCTCTAGCGATCCTGTGATTTTTCTCTACCGAACGGATTAGCTGCCGAGTTGTCTCCCGCCTTGACCGGAGACCCGAGACACCTGCCGTCTGTCCACGCTCCAGAGCGAACCGCCGTTGCGTACCCGCCGCACTTGCCTTTCTGGTTGTCATCCCCGCAGGGGATCTGCTGTTTGCTTTCGGGTACAGTCGCCCGGCATCGCCCCCAGCCTTTCGTCCGCAACCCGACGAGGAGCCTCTCATGCGCAAGCTCGCCCTGTTCTGTTTCCTGTCGCTTCTGCCCATCGCGCCCACAGCCCACGCCGCCATCTTCGGCCAGATCCACGGCGTAGCCCACGACCCGCAACATCGCCCCATCGCAGCCGCACGCGTCGAGATTCGAGCCGCTCACTCCAGCTTTCTCCAGACCGCAAGCACCGCCGAAGACGGCTCCTTCGCGCTCTCCTCTATCCCGCTCGGCGACTACCTCGTCACCGTCTCCAAGCCCGGCTTCGAAAGCGTCCGGCAAACCCTCACCCTCGCCTCGGACACCTCACCCACGCTCCACTTCGAACTGCAACTCGGCACCGTGCAGCAAACCGTTACCGTCGAAAACCCCACCGCCGCCGCCAACATCAACACCGTCACCCCCACCACCCTCATCAGCCGGCAGGACATCGCCCAGACCCCCGGAGCCGACCGCACCAACTCGCTCGCCATGATCACCGACTACGTCCCCGGCGCCTACATCACCCATGACATGCTCCACATGCGCGGCGGCCACCAGGTCAGCTGGCTCATCGACGGCGTCCAGATCCCCAACACCAACATCGCCGGCAATCTCGGCGCGCAGATCGACCCCAAGGACATCGACTACATCGAGGTCCAGCGCGGCAGCTACACTGCCGATACCGGCGACCGCACCTATGGCGTCTTCAACGTCGTTCCACGCACCGGCTTCGAGCGCAACCGCCAGGCCGAGCTCGTCCTCTCGGCAGGCAGCTTCTTCCAAACCAACGACCAGATCAACCTCGGCGACCACACCCAGAAGTTCGCCTGGTACGCTAGTCTCAACGGCAACCGCAGCGACTACGGCCTCTCCCCGCCCATCCCCCAGGTCTTCCACGACGCCGCCAACGGCTACGGTGGCTTCGCGTCCTTCATCTACAACAAAACCCCGAAAGACCAGCTCCGCCTCGTCACGCAGTTGCGTCGCGATTTCTTCCAGATCCCCTACGACCCCAACCCCGACAGCTTCGAAAATCAGCAGTTCGACTCGAGCGGCCTCCGCGACGTCCAGCACGAGACCGACGCCCTCGCCGCCTTCTCCTGGCTGCACACGTTCAATCCTTCCACCGTCCTCCAGCTCTCCCCCTTCTATCACCACAATCAGGCCAACTACGAGCCCAATCCCGCGGACACCCCCGTCGCCACCACCTCCGACCGCGCCTCCGACTACGCCGGAGCCCAGGCTTCCATCACCACCGAACTCGCCCGCAACACCGTGCAGGCCGGCCTCTACTCCTTCGGCCAGCACGACAGCTATCTCTTCGGCGCCATCTTCAACGACGGCTCCGGCACCGCGCCCTTCTCCCTTCCTGACTCGGCCTCGGGCGGTGTCGTCGAAGAGTATGTCTCCGACAACTTCAAAGCCGCCTCCTGGCTTACCCTCATCGCCGGTCTGCGACAGACCCACTTTCAATCCTCTTCATCACAAGCTCAGTTCATCGAAAACGAGACCGATCCGCGCTTTGGCGCAGCCGTGCGTGTACCCAAGATCAACTGGGTCTTCCGCGCCTTCTATGGCCGCTTCTACCAGCCTCCGCCGCTGCTCACAGCGACCGGACCCATCGTTCAGCTCGCCGCGGCCAACAACACCGGCTTCCAGCCTCTCCACGGCGAGCGCGACGAAGAGCACCAGTTCGGCGTCCAGATCCCACTCCGCGGCTGGCTGCTCGACGCCGACACCTTCAAGACCCGCATTAACAATTTTCTCGATCACTCGAACGTCGGGGACTCCAGCATCTACTACCCTGTCACTATCGACGGAGCCCTCGTCCGCGCCTGGGAGCTCACCCTCCGCTCGCCCCGGCTAGGCCGCTTCGGCCAGGCTCACCTCGCCTACTCCAACCAGATCGCCGAACAGCGGGGAAGCATCACCGGCGGCCTCGTCTGCACTCCCATCGGCGACCCTGCCTGCGACGCCGGCTTCACCTATACCCCGGTCGATCACGACCAGCGCAACACCCTCAACCTCGGCTTCAACGCCGTCCTGCCCCGGCGCATCACCGTCTCTACCAACATCTACTACGGCTCCGGCTTCCACAACGGCAACCCCGACCCCACCACCCCCTACCCCAACAACTACCTGCCCTACAACACCAGCGTTGACCTCTCCCTCGGCAAAAGCTTCGGCGAGGGCGTCACCGCTTCGGTTACCGCCACCAACCTCGCCAACCGCCGCGTCCTGCTTGACAACAGCCTCACCTTCGGCGGCTTCCACGACAACGACCCACGCCAG
This sequence comes from Edaphobacter sp., assembly GCA_965277545.1. Taxonomy (GTDB): domain Bacteria; phylum Acidobacteriota; class Terriglobia; order Terriglobales; family Acidobacteriaceae; genus Edaphobacter. The sequence continues at coordinate 519,366 of OZ255826.1, read as the reverse complement.
ATCTTTGCCGAGCTGCGCTACCGCTTCAAATTCTGACCCCAACCCGCTTCCGCAGCGAATCCGCTCTTTTTCGGCAAAAGGGGACGGCGTCGCACTGCATCATAACGAACACCGCCGCCGCTCTTGCCCTTGCTATTGCTGTTGGCGCTTTCTTGTTGTCATCGCCGCAGAGATCTGCTGTCTTTGCCTCCATCGAAAGCATTCTGGAAACTTTCGTGAAATACGTCCCCAGAGAGGTGCCGTTTTTCAACCAAATCACCACGTCAAAGCGGAATGTTCCCATGCTTCTTCGCCGGGTTCTTCTCCCGTTTGGTAGAAAGCATATCGAGCGCCGAGTTCAGCCGCCGCCGCGTCTCGCTCGGCCGAATGACCGCATCCACATACCCCCGCTCCGCCGCTACATAGGGGTTGGCAAACCGCTCGCGAAACTCCGCGACCTTTTCCGTGCGCGCCTCGGCCAGCACCGCCAGCTTCTCCTCCTCGGTGAATGGCTTGCCCTGCGGCCACACGGCCTCCGCCCGGCGAACCGTCTGGTCGAGCTCGCGTTTGTAGACGATGTTCACTGCGCCCTCGGGCCCCATGACGGCAATCTCCGCCGTAGGCCACGCGAGATTTAAATCCGTACGCAGATGCTTTGAGCTCATCACGCAGTACGCCCCGCCATACGCTTTGCGCGTGATCACCGTTAGCTTCGGGACGGTAGCCTCCGCGAAGGCGTACAGCAGTTTGGCTCCGTGACGAATGATCCCGCCATGCTCCTGCTGAATCCCCGGCATGAACCCCGGCACATCCTCAAACGTGATCAGAGGGATGTTGAAGGCATCGCAGAAACGCACAAAACGAGCTCCTTTGACGCTCGCATTGATATCCAGCACGCCCGCCAGAAACGCCGGCTGATTCGCCACCATGCCCACCGGCCGCCCATCCATGCGCGCAAAGCCGACCACAAGGTTGCGCGCAAAGTGTTCCTGCACCTGAAAGAAGTACCCGTCGTCGACGATCCTTGCGATCACATCCACCATGTCATAGGGCTGGTTGCTCTCGGAAGGCACGATCGTGTCGAGCGCCGCGTCCGCCCGCGCAGCGTCATCCTGTGTTGCTTTCCGCGGCGCATCGTCGAGGTTGTTCGACGGCAGAAAGCTCAACAGCTCGCGCACCATGGCCAGACACTCCTGGTCGTCGTGCGCCATAAAGTGCGCTACGCCGGAGATCTCGTTATGCGTCACCGCCCCGCCCAGCGCGTCCTTGGTCACGTCCTCGTGGGTGACCGTCTTGATCACCTCCGGCCCGGTGACGAACATATAGCTTGTCTTCTCGGTCATCAGCGTGAAGTCCGTAATCGCCGGCGAATATACTGCACCCCCGGCACACGGCCCGAGAATCGCCGAGATCTGCGGCACCACGCCACTCGCCAGCGTGTTGCGCAGAAAGATGTCCGTATACCCTGCAAGCGAAACTACGCCCTCCTGGATGCGCGCGCCGCCCGAGTCGTTCAATCCGACGATGGGAGCGCCCACGCGCATCGCCATGTCCATGATCTTCACAATCTTCGCCGCATTGGCCTCGGACAGCGAGCCGCCGAAGACGGTGAAGTCCTGCGCGAAGACAAACACCACGCGCCCATGCACCCGTCCGTAGCCGGTAATGAACCCGTCACCCGGAACCCGCTGTGCATCCATGCCGAAGTCTGTAGCTCGATGAGTGACAAATTTATCCGTCTCCTCGAACGTCCCCTCGTCGAGCAGAAACTCAACCCGCTCACGCGCCGACAGCTTGCCTGCCTTGCGCTCCCGCTCCCGCCGCTCCGCTCCGCCGCCTTCTTCGGCGATCGTATGCCTCGCGGCAAGCTCCGCCAGTTGACGCTGATGAACCGACAACTTCACCTCAGAACTCTCTTGCTGAACGGGATGCTCCGCTGCCGCCATAGCTAGCGATTCTAGCAGCGCATCCTGCCGGACGGGCCAGTCATGTAGCGGCAAATGCTTACCACGGATAAGACGGAAAGAAGGATCACTATGGATTTGTGATCACAGTCAGCCTCTGACAATGGCAAATCCGCTTTGATTTTTTTTCGTTTTATCCGAGGTAAGCCTCCACCGCACAGCGGACCCGTCCGGCAGGACACAAGTCCTTTACCGCTCGGAGCAACCAAAATCGGCCAGCGGAGAAGTCCGCTGGCCGGTTGGTGAATGGTCGAGAAGACTGCTACTTGCTGTCGTGATCGAAGTCGAACAGGTCCATCAAGTCGCCGATCGCAGGGCCATTGGTGGGAACGTAGGGGTTGGAGCGATCCTGCTTCGGGTTCGGCAGGTTGTCGCGGCTGCGCTTGGTGATCGGATCCAGCTTCCAGTTTGCCTCGATGAACTTGAGGATGGAGACGTGATCGTTGTACTGGTGGGAGACCTTGCCTGCCTCGGTGTAGGGCGAGACAACGATCATCGGAATGCGGGTGCCGTCGCCGAAGAAGTCGACGGGCTGGATGTAACCGGAGTCGTAGTAGCCGCCGCCTTCGTCGACGGTGACCATGATGGCGGTATCTTTCCACAGTGCCGGGTTCGCCTGGACAGCATCGACAATCTTCTTGGTGAAGCCTTCGAAGAGGTCAAGCTTTGAGGAGGCAGGATGTCCGTCGACCAAGCCGCTAGGCTTGACGAAGGACACAGCCGGAAGGTTGCCGTCCTGGATGTCCTGGTAGAGATTGATCGTGTCCTGCAAGTGCGCGGTGCGGACTGCAGCGTTGGTCATGATGGAGGTGGAATACTGGAAGAAGTTGCAGATGTTGCAGTAGATGTTTGTGGGATCTTGATAGTAGGGATCGGCAACGTACTTATTCCACTGATCGCCGTAGTATTTCCAGGAGATGTTCTTCTCAAGCAGCGCATCGCCGATGTTGCGGACCGAGGATGGAGGAATGGTGAAAGCCGTGTTGTTCTTCGAGGTGTCGGTAAAGGCGTTCTGGCCGTTGCCGAAGTAGCCCGGATTGTAGTTGTTCAGCAGATAATAGCGGCCTGGGTCGCACTTCGGGTTGACCTCATAGGGAAGCGTGCTCAGGTACTGAAGCACGGGACCGACGCCGGGCTGGTCGGAGTCCGAGCAGTTGCTGTAGCTGCCGCCGCCCGAGAAGCCGGCGGTCGCAGAGCCGTTGCCGTAGCCGTCTTCCGTGTAGAAGTTATTGGTGCCGGGCTGAGCGTTCGGGTTCTCGACCTCATCGAGGCCGCCGGCTTTGGTATTGTGCGGTGGTGCGATGGCATTGCCGTTGCCGTCGCTGAAGAAGATCGCATCGCCGGTGCCGATGGCAATGTGATTGGCGCCGGTACCGCCCATCACAGCTTGGTGGTAGTTATCGCTCATGGAGTACCGATTGGCGAGCGAGGTAAGGTAGGGAGCGTCTCCCTGCTGCACGTTGTAGAAGCCCATCGACAGGCCGCCCTCGCCCGTGGTGGCTTCCGTGAAGGGCTTCGATTGAGGCTGGCCGTTCGCACCTGCGCCGACTGTCGTCTCTACCCAGGGAAACAGGTCGCTGCGGCAGCCGGTCGGATTGCGCCGGGTCGAATACCCTGTGTTGCAGTCCACTTGCTGCCACATCTGATAGAAGCGATGAACAGGGCTGCCGGCATAAGCGTCGTAGGGAATTCCCGGCGTGATCTGGAACGGGCCTGCCGGGAGATTGTTGACGTTCGGAATGCGCGTATCCGGCGTTCCGCCCTTGAGTCCAGTGCCGCCGGTGGTGAGATAGGAGTAGTAAGTGGCGTCAGGCAGGCCGTTCTCGATGGCTTCGGCTATAGCCAGGCTGGGGATGTAGGGCGTGGCAGGACCGCCTGCAAGCGGCGTCGGCAACGTAGGATAGAACGACTTCTCCTGAGGACTGTTCTGGTACTTGTCGCCCTGGCTGTCTTCCGCGGAGAACTGGGTGGCGAGCGAAAAGTTCGGGCCGGGCTGCCCATCCTTGGTGATGATTCCCTTCGACAGAAGATTGTCGACGAACTGCCCGTCCTTCGGCTTGTAGGTCGCGAAGATGTGATCGAAGGTGCGGTTCTCACCCAGGATGACAATCACGTGCTTGATGGGAGTCCTGGTATTCGTCGAGTTATCTTTCGCCTGATTGTTGGCTTGCGCGTTGGCCGAGGTGGGAAATCCGGCGAACACTTGCAACGCCGCCATAAAGGCAGCGCCGCATCGTAGGCTTTGGGGAGTGGAAGTTCTCTGCCGCATTGCGTGTGTCTCCTATAAACCGTAAGGAAAATCAACCGTTCTGCTTTCGGGTCTTTACCCGTGCGGAACTCTGCAAGCGTAGGGCGCAGATGTCTGCCGAATGGTGAAGACATCAATAATTCCGCATGAATGTTTCATGGCAGCGTTAGCGAGTCGCAGGGTCGCTTTACTTATGCCTTGTGAGGAAAAGAAAGCAAAGCGAACAGAGGGCGAATATAATCCGATCATCATTTCGATGCAGAACCACACCCAACCCGACCGCTTTCACTTCCTGCACATCGATCTGAACAGCTTCTTCGCCTCAGTCGAGCAGCAGCTTCACCCGGAGTATCGCGGCCGCCCGCTCGCCGTCGTCCCCACCATGGCTGACACCACCTGCTGCATCGCCGCCAGCTACGAAGCCAAAGCTTTCAAGATCAAGACCGGCACTCAGGTAGGCGAAGCGAAGAAACTCTGTCCCGGCCTGATCCTGATCGAAGGCAGCCATACCGAGTACGCCAAGTACTCCCACGAAATTGCCAAAGCCGTCGAACTGGCGTGTCCCGTCGCCCATACGCCATCGATCGACGAGATGGTCTGCGAACTCATCGGCCGCGAGCAGGAGCCGCCCCGAGCCCGAAAGATCGCCCTCGAGATCAAGCAGTCCATCTACAAAAACGTAGGCGAAACCCTGCGCTGCTCCATCGGCATGGCGCCCAACCGTCTCCTCGCCAAGATCGCCAGCGACATGCAGAAGCCCGACGGTCTCATCGGCCTGCTGCCCTCACAGCTTCCCCGCGCCATCGCTCATCTTGAACTTCGCGATATTCCCGGCGTAGGCGCTCGCACCGAACTTCGCCTCAACAAAAGAGGCATCACCACCATGGAGCAGCTCCTCGCCCTCGACCGCACCGCCATGCACAAGCTTTGGGACTCCGTTTGGGGCGACCGTCTTTATCATTGGCTGCGCGGCGAAGAGACCGGAGATGATGGTGCACCGGTGTCGAACGGCATCCAGAAGACACTCGGCCACTCGCACGTGATCGCCCCCGAGTTCCGCTCCATCGACGGAGCCTGGGCCGTCGCCCACAAGCTGCTTCATAAAGCCGCCATGCGCCTTCGCATGGAAAAGTTCCACACCACCGCGCTTTCGTTCAACATACGCTTCGCTTTGACACGCGAGCAGGTAGCGCGCGCCGAGAAATCCCGCCGCCACACCAGCGGTATCGAGCACGCGTCCTGGGGCATGGAGGCCCGTTTCCGCGCGTGCAATGACACCCTTACGCTGCTCGAAGCTCTCCAGGGAATCTGGCGCCAGTGTCCGAAGGGTCCGGAGCAGCAGCGGCCCTTCTTTCTGGCCATCACCATGCACAATCTCATTCCGGACAACGAGCTTCAGCAAACCCTCTTCGCCGAACCAGGTAACCGCACTCAGCTCTCCGCCACCATGGACAAGCTCAACCTGAAGTACGGCCACACCAAGCTGCACTTCGCCGGCATGCTTCCCGCCCGCGACTCCGCCCCCACCCGCATCGCCTTCACCCAAATACCGGTCAAATACGGCAACGACTACATGTGACCTGCTCCTGCTCGCTCGTCGACAACGATCGTCTCCGCGATGGGGTCATGCACGCATTGCCGATTGCGATTAGTGAAGAACTGCAAGAAGCCCTAGCGTCCGTGTTCTTCCAGGTACTTTTCTACCTCGAGAGCGGCCATGCAGCCTGATCCCGCAGCCGTGATGGCTTGGCGATAACGACGATCCTGGATATCTCCGCAGGCGAACGCTCCAGGAATAATCTGGCCGTCGAGCGTCGTGAAGACGTTGTCACGCGTCAGGATGTATCCGTCCTCGTCCAGGTCGAGCATCCCCTTGAAGGCGACGGCATTCGGAATATGGCCGATGCCGAGAAACATGAAGCTGACGGGAAGAATGTACTCGTCGCCGGAGACGCGGTTCTTGAGCCGCAGGGCCTTGACGTCTTTTTCTTCCACTCCGAGAACCTCTTCGACCGTGGTGTTTGAGACAAACTTGATCTGGGGGTGAGCCATCGCGCGCTCGAGCATAATGGGCGAAGCGCGAAATCTTTCACTCCGGTTGATCAGCGTCACCTTGCTGGCAAATCGCGTGAGGAAGAGCGCCTCTTCCATGGCCGAATCGCCGCCGCCGATCACCGCGATCTCCTTGCCCGAAGCAAAAAAGCCGTCGCAGGTGGCGCAGGAAGAGACGCCATGGCCGATCAGCGCCTGCTCAGAGGGCAGGTTGAGCCAGCGTGCGCTCGCCCCTGAGGCGATGATGAGGGTGCGGGTGTGAATGGTCTCGCTGCCGAGATCAAGCGCGAAGGGACGCTTGGTGAGGTCGATCGAACTAAGGTGGGCCATGCGCAGCTCCGCGCCGAACCGGACCGCCTGCTTCTTCATGTTCTCGATCAGCTCCGGTCCCTGGATGCCCTCGGGCCAGCCGGGAAAGTTTTCGACCAGTGTCGTGATGGAGAGCTGTCCTCCAGGTTCGTGGCCCTCAAGTACCAGCGGCTTGAGATTGGAGCGGGCAGCATAGATGGCAGCGGTGAGTCCGGCACATCCGGAACCGAGAATGACAGTGTCGCGGGTCATGTTATCAGGCATATGGACTCTACCAGTGTAAATGCGCCACCGGGCGAAAGGATGCAGGGGGCCGATCGATGCAACAATCGAGGCTATGGCAAATCTGACATTGGTATATGGAATGAGGCTGTTACCGGCCGACGAGGTCGCGGCCGTCGGAGACGCGCCGGTGACCCTGAAGAACGGCAACGAGGCACGCGTGACCATGCATGTGCTCGAAGGCAGCCGGGAGCAGATCGAGGCGCAGCTGCGACTGAGTCTCGACGCCTTCTTCGATTTCTATCCCGAGATCTAGCGCAAATCTCCTGATACCGTGACGCGCGAAACGGGCGTGCCGTGTCGTTTTCCTTGAGAGAAAACGACGTCGGGACTCTCGACTCGCTATAAACCATCAGGAGATTTGCTATAGCGCAGCGGCGCAGCCTTGTGTCAAAACGAGACATGTCTCGCTTCCGTGCACCCTCCTGACGAAGAAAGAGGAGAGGGGACGAGCGATGATGGTGTGGCTGCGAAGCGCGCGAAGGCTGCTGATTCTCATCGCTTCCTTGTTGCTGTTAAGCGGACCGGCGTACGCATGCGCCGCATCGGCAGCATCGTCCAGTGCTCCGCAAAGCGCAACCGATGTCCTCGAACAGATGTCTGACCGCGCCGGGGTCATCTTCGTAGGTCAGGTCGCGGCGGTGCGGAACGGCAGTTTTACGACCGGAGTGGTGGAGATAGACTTCCGGGTCGAGACTGCGATCCGCGGATGCAGCATCGGCTTGTATACGCTGCGCGAGTGGGCGGGTCTGTGGGCGGAAAACGATCAGCGATATCGGCTTGGTGAGCGGTTTCTGGTCTTGCTGCATGCGCCCGGCCCGGCCGGTCTGAGTTCTCCTATCGATGGGCTCGACGGAGTAATTCCCATATGGCAGGGCGGCATCGCGACGTCGCGTGCCGGTCAGGCTGCTTCCGAGCGCGTGGCCGACCTGCGCTGGCTGGGCGCAAAGATCCTTCGCCCGGTGTCATATCGGCGTGTCCTGGGCGAAGGCGAACGAAGACTACCGTCACCCGTACCCTTTGTTGCCGACTCCCAGATGCTGGTGTCCTTGCCTTCCGGCGCGGCGGCCGGTGTGACTTTACTCGCGCCAGTCTCAAGCGGCACGTCCCAGCAGTCTGAGCCCGCCGAGCAGATCTCGCTCGATGCCGTCATCGGTCTGCTGCAGACGCGGGAGAGGTCTCGGAATGTCGCGCCGTGAGCCTCCACGGAGGACCCTGCACCGTAGATATCTCGGTGCGTTCGGGATGCTTGTCTACCTGCTGGCGGGCACGGCGCCACTACATGCCGGTGGTCCACGCTGGGTTACCGGGCCGCCTATGTTCACCAGCTCAGGTGTCCCTGTGGTCTGGTACACCAATTCGCCGGTGTACTTCACCGATCCCGGAGACCTGAGCGCCACGGTAAATCGTGCGCAGGCGGACGCCATGGTCAGCGCGGCCGCCGCGGTGTGGAATGTTCCGACGGCAAGCCTAGTGCTGGTTCAAGGCGGAACCCTGAACGAGCATGTGAGCGGAGACAACACCTTCCTCGGACCTGGAGGTGTGATCTTTCCCGCAGACGTGCAAAGCGGCAATTATCTTGCCGTGCAGATTGCCGTCATCTACGACCGGGACGGCTCGGTTACGGATCTCCTGCTGGGCAACGGCGCGAGCGACCCCAGCGGCTGCCTGCAGAACGGCGTGACCGAAAGCGTCGACTCGATCGTGCCCGCAGGATTTATCCAGCATGCCATTATCGTGCTGAACGGCCGCTGCACCGGACCCGCCCCGGAACAGCAGTTGCAGATGCAGTATCAGCTGATGCGGATCTTCGGTCGGGTACTCGGCCTAGGATGGTCGCAGACCAACGACAACGTGTTCACCGGAAGTCCCCAGGCGACGCTGAATCAAGCGCTCAACTGGCCGGTGATGCACCCGATCGACATTATCTGCGGGCCGTACACCTACCAGTGCATGCCGCAGCCGTTTACCCTGCGACCGGATGATCTTTCGGCCCTGGCGACTCTCTACGGCATTACCCGGGGAACTGCGCCGGCGGGCAAGTTCGACACGCAGCTCAACGCAAATAACGTGTATGGCCGGCTGCAGTTTGCAACCGGCCAGGGGATGCAGGGAGTCAACGTGCTGGTGCGTCGTTGGCAACAATACACCGCGCTCTCCTCCGCTGAAGATTGGTTCACGGCATCCTCTGTCTCGGGCTATCGCTTCCGCCAGTCCAATGGCAATCCGGTCGGTGGATCCGACTCGACCTTTGTAGGTACCCAGGGTACAGAAGACCGAAGTTACGAGGGATACTACGACATAGGACGGGTGCCGATGCTTCCCGGGGACTGGCAGGTCCTGATCTTTGAGACCGAAGCGATTAACCCGCTGTATACGGGGCAATACGCGGTAGGACCGTATGTATCCAGTCAGGTAGAGCCCTCGGGGACCGACGCTCCCACGCCGCAGGGCATCTTCGGGAGCTATAGCAGCGCCTACGTCCCGGTTGTGACTGGCGGCTCCGCGAGCGCCTGCGACACCTCGGCCGATGGGACTGAAGGGGCTCCAGACGCGGTAAACGCATCGGGCGAGTGGTCCGGCCTGCTGTGCGGATATGGCCACAGTGCATGGAGTACCTTGGCTGTGAAGGCCAACCGCAGCTTTACAGTGGAGGTGACGGCGGAGGACGAGCAGGGGTTTGCGTCGACGGCCAAAGCGCTCCCGGTGATTGGTGTGTGGAATGCCGCCGATTCGCCCGGGACGCTGCCCACGGTGGCCGCGGCAGCCCAGGCTCTGAATGGCCAGGCGACGGGGTTGACCTCCTTGACCGTATCCGGCGGCCCAGCCGGTCAGCTACGGATGGCCATTGCGGACCAGCGCGGCGACGGCCGTCCCGACTTCCACTATGGAGCCCGGGTGCTCTACGCCGACAGTGTTTCCCCCGCAGCGGTCAGCGCCTCTGGCGGCAAAGTCACGATTACGGGCATGGGATTTCGCGTGGGAGACCTGGTCACGATCAACGGCGTTGCGGCCAGAGTAGCCAGTTGGACGGCAAACACGATCGTTGCGACTGCGCCCTCGCTTCAGGCTTTAGGGTCGAGCGTTGCCCTCTCGGCTGAGATTGCCGTCACCGATCTGTCGACCGGCGGCACCAGCACAATGACGGCAGCTCTGAAGTATGCTGCTCCGACAGCGCTGTTGAGTCTGCTCACCGCACCCTCGGGAACGATCGCCAGCGGGCAAACTGCCGCGACTCCGTTCGCCGTTCAGGTTGTGGCGAGCGATGGGGTGACTCCGATTGCAGGCGAGGCCATTACCTTCACCGTCGTCTCTGGATCTGCGCAGTTTTCCTTGTGCGCGGGGCCGGTCTGCACCGTGTCTACCGACGCCCATGGGATCGCCTCGACACTGGTTACGCCGCAGGCCACCGGTGTCGTCCTCCTACGAGCCGCCGGTGTGGACGGAACTGCGACGGCATCCTTCGCTGCAATCGTTCGGGATCAGGCTGTGTCTGCGGTGCAGGCTGCGGAATACCTCGTGGCGGGTGCGACCGTCTCATGGTCTGCGCAGCTTCAGCTGACGGACAATCTCCTCTCCACGTCAGGTGTGCCGGTGAGCTGGGCTCCAAGCTCCGGAGCAATCGCTATCGCCTCTTTGCAGTCTTTTGCCAATGGGCAGGGTATCGCGCAAACGTCCGCATTGCTCGGACCGCTCGCGGCCGGAGCCCAGGCAAGCTTCTCCGGCTGCGCCTGGACAAACATCTGCGCCACCTTCACCGCGTGGGGCGTCGATCCGTCGCAATTGAGTCTGCAGGCAGACAACGGAGCCAACCAGATCATCGACCAAGCAGGAATATTGACCCCTGTCACGCTGCTGGTGGTCGACGCGGGCGGCCACCCCGTCGGTGGAGCGACGGTAAAGATCTACCAGGCGATCAGTCCATGGCAAGAGCCCTGCAGCAATCGGGGTCGCTGTCCGGTTGCTTCCACCTATTCTGCTTCGCAACTCGACCTGATCTCCGACAGTAATGGCCTGCTGACCCTCTCTCCACAGCAGGTGTCCGGCGTCGCCGAGGTCACCAATCTTGCCGCCGTCACCGGCACACAAGGCTTTTTGTCGATCGCACTGCAAAAGCAGCCGTAAGGACTCACCTGCAGATCGAATGCGATCCAACATCGCTGCGAAGAGTGCATCAGATAAAAAGTATAAGTTCGCGCAGGAGCATAAGTACGCGCAGAATCGCAGCCGGCTCTGCGGCATCTGAAGACGAGGAAGCTGCATCCCTTCCTGGTGAACGCAATCACAATACAGAGCGGAGACGCAAACGATGGCGACAGCAACTGCGGCGACTGAAACTGCGCGCAAACGAGTGGTAATCCTTGGAGGCGGCTTTGGGGGTATCAATGCAGCCAAAGGTTTGGCAAAGTTGCCGGTCGATATCACGCTGGTCGATCGAAGGAACCACTATCTGTTCCAGCCGTTGCTCTACCAGGTCGCCCTTGCCGTGCTCTCGCCTGCCGACATTGCGCAGCCGATTCGCGCTCTCTTGCGGGAGCACCGCAATGTCGAAGTGCTTATGGATGAAGCCGTCGGCTTCGACCTCGCCGAGCGCCGCGTGAATCTTAAGACGGGCGTGCAGCTCGAGTACGACTTTCTCATTATCGCTACCGGCTCGACCCATTCTTACTTCGGCCACGACGATTGGGCAAAGCTCGCGCCCGGATTGAAGACGATCGAAGATGCCACCGAGATTCGCCGTCGCGTGCTTCTGGCCTTCGAACTTGCGGAGCGGCAGATGATGGAGTCCGGCAAACACCCAGCACTGAACTTTGTCATCATCGGCGGCGGTCCTACCGGCGTTGAGTTGGCTGGAGCGATCAGCGATATCGCGCGCTTGTACATGACCAAAGACTTCCGCCATATCGATCCATCGATGGCCCAGGTACTGATCCTGGAAGGTTCAGATAAGCTGCTTGGACCTTATCCTGGAGACTTGCAGCGCAAGGCTTTGGAACAACTCAACGCACTGGGCGTGAAAGTTCGCACCGGAGCGCACGTCAGCGACGTTCAGCCCGGCTACGTCATGGTCGGCGAGGAGCGGGTCGACTCCGTAGTGACTCTGTGGGCAGCGGGGGTACAAGCATCTCAATTGGGCAAGATGCTCGGCGCCGAGACAGACCGCCGCGGCTGCGTCTTTGTCGACGGACACCTTAATCCTGCCGGACACCCGGAGATCTTCGTCTGCGGCGACCTGGCCCACATCGAACAGGACGGGAAGCAAGTACCTGGAGTTGCGCAGCCTGCCATGCAAATGGGAACTTATGCCGCGAAGCGTATCGGCCACCTGATCGCCGCAGGGCAGGGAAGCGCAGGATCACAGGATCAGAACTTTCGCTACTTCGACAAGGGCGACATGGCCACCATCGGTCGCAAAGCTGCCGTCGCCAATATTCAGTGGCCATTCAAAGCGCACTGGAGCGGCTTTCCCGCGTGGATGACCTGGCTGGTCGTCCATATCTTCTTCCTCATCGGTTTCCGCAATCGGCTCGCCGTCTTCCGTCAATGGGCCTGGACTTATTTGACCTTCAGTGACGGAGTGAGGTTGATTACCGGATCGCAGGTGCTGCCGGGGTGGGAAGTTGAAAACCATCCTCAAGGAGATCTGACAACCCAGCCGCTTGATATGAGCTCGCCTAGAACTTGAGTTCACCCATGCGTCGAGGCAGATAGAGGACCGCAGCGAGTCGGCCCCTATCTGTGGTATTGCATTTACAGCTACTTCGAGGATTGCTCAATATCGTTCCACTCAGCGTCGGTAAGCTTCACCTCGACTGCGCCAATATTCTGCTCCAGATGCTCGACTGACGACGTTCCTGGGATCGGAAGCATCACGGGCGAGCGATGCAGAAGCCACGCAAGAGAAAGCTGCGACACCGTTGCGCCGTGTGCCTTGGCCGCAGCATCAAGTTTGCTGCCCGGCTGCGCCAGCTTCCCTGCTGCAACTGGAGACCAGGGAATGAAGGCAATCTTGTGCTTTTCGCAGTATTCGACAACATCTTCATGCTTGCGGTCCCCGATGTTGTATTCATTTTGCACGCTGACAATATCAATAATCTTACGTGCCTGATCGATCTCGTGCGACTTCACTTCGCTTAGGCCGACGTGCCGAATCTTGCCTTGCTCCTGCATCTTCTTGATCGCGCCAAGCGACTCCTCGACGGGCACCTTGCGATCGATGCGGTGCAGCTGCCACAGGTCGATGCGTTCGAGCTTCAGCCGCCGCAGACTCATCTCCACCTGTTGCCGAAGGTACTCCGGACGCCCCACGGGAAGCCACTTGTCCGGCCCTTGCCGGGTCAACCCGGCTTTGGTGGCGATAACAACGCCTTTTGCGTAGGGGGCTAGCGCTTCGCCGATCAGCCGCTCACTCACCTCCGGCCCATACGAGTCTGCTGTGTCGATGAAGTTGATGCCCAGCTCGATGGCGCGCCGAAGCACCTTCCTTGCGCCTTCAAGATCCTTGGGTTCGCCCCAGATTCCCTGGCCGGTAATTCGCATCGCGCCAAAGCCCATGCGGTAGACCGGTAGATCCCCGCCGAGTTCAAATGTTCCGCTTGCCTTCGCCTCTACAGTGTGGATTGCCATAGGTTATGGGATGCGATCCGTCGGCCGGAGGTGCATCGTCTCTCCCTCTTCCAGGACCTTAATTTTTGCGGTAATCCCTAGCCGCGCGGCCTCCGCCTCCAGGCGCTGCACCGGCTCCTCGATCGGCTCGCGACCCAGGCGGAACGTTCCGTAGTGCATTGGAATCATCTGGGTGGCGCCAACCTCCACAAAAGCTCGCACGGCTTCTTCTGGGCTGGTGTGCACGGAACGATAGGCATCCGGGAAGTAGGCGCCGATGGGCAGCAGGGCGACCTGGGGCTTCAGTCGCGCTCCGATCTCGCGAAATCCTTCGAAGTAAGCGGTATCGCCGGAGTGGTACACGGTCTGGCCGCTGCCTTCGACGACGTAACCGCCGTAGCCCCTGTGCGTGTCGCGGAACATCCGCGCTCCCCAGTGTTTACAAGGAGTCATCGTGATCTTCAGGCTCTGCGCGCCGATGGATTCCCACCAGGCAAGCCGATGCACAGCGGAGAAGCCCAGCCGCGCAACAAGGTCTTCCACCCCCTGAGGAACCACCACCTCGGGTGCACGTCCCGAAAGTCTCCGCGTCGCCCGGATCACCCGGCGCAGCGACGCCATGTCCAGATGGTCCATATGCGCATGCGTAAGCAACACCAGATCGATCGGCGGCAAATCCTTGACCAGAACTCCCGGCCGCCGCTGCCGACGAAGCAGGATCAAGCGTTTGGAGAAGACTGGATCTACCAGCACCTTCCTTCCGCCAACCTGCAGCAGGAACGAGGAATGGCCGATGAAAGTCACTCCCAACTCCTCCTGACCCACGAGGCGTACCATCCGTGATCGCCCGGTCATGGGTTGCTCATGGCTGGCGCGCACCTGTCCCCAGAGCTGCTCCACTTTTCTCATCGGAACGGGCCGGCCGCTCCATCGTCTGCGAATCGGTGACATAAGTTAATAGATGCGATCTATCTTGCTTCCGATGAAAGTTTGCGCTTACGTTCGTGTCGCCAGCCACCAAACCCGCTACAAGGCGCATCTATGCACGTAAGCATCCGGTATAGGGATGTTTATCTCGTACCAGAACGAATCCGGAGTCTGCTGATGCACTCCCTCGACCGAGACCTCGACCATTCTGCCGCACCGCACGTTGAGCGGCGGGTGTGGGAGTTCGTCTCGCATTCTCCGCTGCACTCGCTGTGGAATCTGGAAGGCATTCCGGTCCGTGTCATCGTCAAGCACACCTGGAACGCCATGCTGGACGACAATCTGGTCGGCCGCGCCGCCGAACTCGGCTTTTACTTTATCTTCGCGCTCTTCCCGAGCCTGTTCATGGCTACTTCCATTCTCGGCCTGGCGGCAAGGTCTGCATCGAGGATCTACTATTCCCTGCTAGGGTATCTCTCCATCGTGCTTCCTCATACCGCCATGAGCACGGTGCTCCAAACCTTTAACCAGACCACGGCTTCGGCCAGTAGCGGCAAGCTCACCTTCGGCCTGATCTTTGCAATTTGGTCGGCGTCGGTCGGATTCTCTGCGATTCAGGACTCGCTGAACACCGTCTACAAGGTGAAAGAGACGCGATCGTATCTGGCGGCTCGTCTTTCGGCCATTGGCGTCACCATCATCCTGATGGTACTCATCACGCTGATTCTCTCTTCACTGCTTGGTGCGGACTTCTTCGTCCGTGTGGCGCACCACCGGATCTATCATCAAGACCTTGCCACACTGATCGCGGTTCCTATTAGAATCGTCAGCTGGCTCTTCGCCGCCGGTCTCCTTTCTCTCTTCTTTGCGGTGATCTACTACTTTGCTCCGGATATGAAGACGTCGCACTGGCATTGGCTCACGCCCGGTTCAGCCTTTGGCATCCTGGGCTGGATCGTGGCCTCCGCCGGTCTTCGGATCTATGTCCATTTCTTCGGGGACTACTCGGCGGCCTACGGTTCTCTCGGCGCGGTCATTATCCTGCTCACGTGGTTTTATCTCAGCGGCCTGATGCTTCTGCTCGGCGCAGAGATCAACAGCGAGATAGAAGCGGCTGCGGCGGCAAGGCACCTGCTCGCCACAGGGCAGATCGACGTCTCCAACTCCGCCGCGTCAGATGTCGCCGCCACTTCTTCGCAGGTGCTCTCGCCGGAGGCGCAGACCCATCCCCAGAACGCAGCCTGAGAGTTGTTTTTACTTCGCCTCCGGCTTGAGAATCTCATCCAGCCGGTCCGGGACGCCCGCGAGCCGCTCCAGTTGAGGGTAACGCTCGCCCCCGTGGTAGTCGACCTTCAACACTTTGAAGTACCCCGTGTTTTCAACGATCATCTCTACCACCGGTCCCGAGCCCTTCGCATCGCGCACGGCTGCCTTCAGAACCTCGGGGCTATACGCGCGTCCATTTACTGCGAGAATCTTCATTCCGGGTGCAAAGCCGGCTCTGTCGGACACGCCTCCTACAAGCACGTCAGAGACCGTTCCCTGCTTGCCGACGTGGAGACCGAGTGAGTACCAGAAGTCGATAGACTCGCGCTCCGCATCTTCAAGCGAACTCCAGGCATTCGGCTTGTCGGAGTAGGTGAGCTTGTACCCGCCGTTCTCCAATCCGCCCAGCGGCGCCTGATAGGCGTGCGAGTCGAGCCTGGAGCGCAGGAACGTTGTCCAGTCATTCGGCGCCACGCTGTTCAGACCGGCCACTACATCCTCAAACGTGTACGGCACCACCTTTGGCGCTGTGTTGCCGCCCAGGCCGTGAAAACCGGCAACAAAATCGTTTAGGCTCTTCTTGCCGTCGGTCATCTTGCGAATCGTGGTGTCGACATCGAGCCAGATCAGCTCGCCCTCATCGTAATAGTCCACGCTGAGCCGCCAGTTGTCCCAGCCGCCGCCTGCACCATAGAGAATTTGCGCCGAGGTTGCCGTGTCCTGAATATCGCGCCACGTCCGGCCCGGCCGATTGTCGTACGTCGCGGCGATTGTCGAAAGCCGCTGTTTGTACTGCTCCGGCGTCCAGATGCCGCAGCGCGCCGCCAGCACATCGCCCAGGTACTCGGTCAATCCTTCATAGACCCACAGCAGGTCTCCCTTCATCGGCTGCTGGTAGTTGCTTGTCGCAAGTCCCGCTGGCCTGCGGTACTTGCCGTTCCAGCTATGAGTAAACTCGTGTGGCAGCAGAAGGCCGTCGAGCACGAACTCTCGATCGTCGGTGAAGGTTGTCGCCGGCACGCGATCGTCGCTCGACTGATGATGTTCCAGGCCGAAGTGGGCGACTTCATCACTTAGCGTTACCAGAAAATGGTAGGACTGAAAATGCCTGCTCTTGTAGAGAGCTCCGGTCTCGCGCACCAGACGATCAAAGCTCGCGATGTGCTCCTTTGAAAGATCAAGCTGCTCCGGACCATCCGCAGCCATGTCGAGGTAGTGCTTCGGCGTGATCTCAGGAGCCAGCTCCACCTCACGGAAGAATCGCCCAGCCAGTACCGGCGAGTCGATCAGCTGCTCGAGACTCACGGTCTTGAACTTCGTGGTCTCGACTGATCCGCCATCGCGATCGAGTGCAGTGCCGAACTTCCAACCACTCGGAACCTTCAGCGAAGGTGTAAACATGATCTCGCTTGCGTTCGCGCCTTCGGGGTAGACCAGCAGTGTGTTCCAGCTCAGCAGCGCCAGATTTTCGCTCGTCGAACCTCCGGCCGAGAACCCCGAAAGAGTAGGCGGCGTCAGGAAGTCCATCTTCATATTAAGCTGCGTTGCGCCCTGCGGCACGGTGAGATGGAAGGCGAACATATCCACACTGTCGCGCACCCACGGCACCGGCTGGCCATTCGCTGTAATAAAAAATCCAGCCATATTGTCGATCGGTCCCGTCGGCCCATGCTCGCCGGGAATCCACTTCGGATACGCGACCGTCAACGGCCCGGATGTCACCGGCATCACCTCGACGGCGTGGAGGATCTTGCGCGGAGCGTCCGTCAGGTCGACGCTCAATCGAATCGGCGCCACTTGCGCACCGGCTACCAGACTGCACAAGATTACGGTTAATGCCGCAACGGCAAACTTCATTCCCACTCCGCTCATCACTCCGCCTTCTTCATCGCTGTTTTTGTGACGGAACCAGTCTACCTTCCCTCCACAGTTCCCGGTCCCCGGTGTTCTCTTGCGGCCACATCCCTGAATCAGCCTTTCCCAGACAGTACACTGACGTTGCATCGTCAATCCCATGAATCTTTACGCCATCGTTCTCGCCATCATCGTCCTGACTCTGCTCACTGTCTCGCTCACCCGCGTCGGCAAGGTGAAAACCAGGGCTGACTATCTCGTAGCCGGCCGCTCCCTGCCTGCCTTCGTGCTCGTCTTTACGCTGCTCTCGAGTTGGATTGGCTCGGGCTCGCTGCTCGCAGGCGCGGAGAATGCTTATCGCCACGGCTTCGCGGCCCTTTGGCAGGGCGCGGGTGGCTGGGCCGGTCTGCTGCTCATTTATTTCATCGCTCCGCGCGCCCGCAAGTTCGCCCAGTACACCATCCCCGACCTCCTCGAAGCGCGCTACAACCAGACCGCCCGCATCCTCGGGGTCATCGCCGTCCTATTCACCTATACCGCAATTACCAGCTACCAGCTCATCGGCGGTGGTGACATCCTCCATCTCATCTTTCCCGCCTACATCACGGCCGACCTGGGCAAATACATCCTCGCCGGGTTCGTCATCGTCTTCACCGCGATTGCGGGCATGAGCTCGGTCGCCTACATGGATGTTGCCATCGGCCTCATCGCGACCTTCGCCCTTCTGATCGCCACTCCTGTGCTCGCCCACCACGCAGGCGGTTGGGCCCACATCCGCGCGAGCCTGCCCGCGACACACTTCCAGATACTCGGCGACTTCACCTTCCTTCAGGCGATGGAGCTTTTTTTACCGACCTGTCTTCTGCTGCTCGGCAATCAATCCATGTACCAGAAGTTCTTCTCCGCGAAATCCGAAAAAGCCGCCAGCCGGGCGGTCGTGGGCTGGTTCGTCGGCACGATTGTCCTCGAAAGTGTCATCGTCGCCCTGGCCGTGGTCGGCTCCGTGCTCTTTCCCTCTGGCGAAGTTCACACCCGCCCGCGTGAGATCCTCGCCTACACGGGCCTCCACGGCTTAAGCGGAACGCCGGCCCTGACTCTGCTGGGCGCCATCCTGATGGGCGCGATCTTCGCAAAGGTCATCTCGACCGCCAACAACTATCTGTTCTCGCCCGCAACCAATCTGGTCAATGACGTCTTCGTCCGCTATCTCGTGCCCGACGCGAGCAACAAGCGCATCCTCATCGTAAGCCGCCTCATGGTCGTGTTGCTGGGACTGTGGGCGCTCTACCAATCGCTGCACACGGACTCCGTGCTGAAGAAGGCCTTGTATGCCTACACCATCTACTCCGCCGCGCTGACGCCGGTCATTCTCGCAGCGTTCTTCTGGAAGCGCGCGACCGCCGCCGCAGCCGTAGCCAGCATCGCCGCCGGAACCGTCATCACCATCTTCTGGGATACGCCTCTGGTCCATCGCATTCTGCCTGAGAGGATCAGCCAGCGCGACGCGATCTTTCCGGCCTTGATCGCATCTCTCGTCAGCCTCGTCCTGGTCAGTCTGCTCACCCGGCCGCCCAACGAGATGCAACTCCGCCCCTTTGCCGAGTCCTAACCTGCGATTTTCAATCGAATATTGCCGATAAGAATGGTGAACGGAAAATCATCTGTTTTTGCACTCACCTTTTTCGATCTGCTGCATCCTATCCCAGTACGCAATCCCCCAAGGAGACACTTCATGGCATTCCAGTCCGCAACCATCCACCTCGATGCACCCTTGCCAATCGTAAGTCTGGACGAAGTTGCCGCTGTCGAAAGCCTCGGTGGTGTGTTGCCGGAAGACTCCTCCGCCACACCCCGTGCTGCGGCCAAGCGCATTGTGAATGACGATGAGGATGAGGATGAAGACGAGTTCGAGGATGATGATGACGAGGCCGAGGACGAAGATCTGGAAGAGGACGAAGACGAGGAAGATGGTGACGATGAGCTTGAAGAGGAGGAGGATGACGACGAAGAGGAGGAGGATGACGACGAAGAGGAGGAGGATGACGACGAAGAGGAGGACGATGACGAGGATATCGATGAGCTTCGCGTCGCCCGTCGTTAAACACTGATCCTGCTTCTCTCATCTGTTTAGCCGCATTGTGACAGGCGAACGGCAGATAGGCTGGCCTATCTTCTCCTCAGTATCCCGATTCGCTCACCACATTCTCCAGATTTTCCCCAGCAAGAAAACGTCTCACCTGCTTCGCTCCAAACCGGAACGCCCGGTGAATAAACTCCGGAGTCGCTCCCCCGATGTGCGGTGTGATCATGCAGTTTGGAGCGGTCCAGAGCGGGTGCATGGCTGGAAGAGGCTCCGGATCGGTGACGTCGAGCACTGCCCGTATGCAGTTCTGCTCGAGAGCCTCGACAAGCGCTTCCGTAACTACCACCGGCCCTCGCGCCGCATTCACCAGCAGTGCTCCGCGCTTCATCAGGCCAAGCTCAACTGCACCGATCAAGCCCTTGGTCTCGTCGGTCAGCGGCACGATCACAATAACGACGTCAGCCTGCGACAGCAAATCGTTCAGTTCCCCAACCTCGAAGACCTTCGGCTCCGCGCGAGCGACTCGCGCCATGCGGAGGATGTTTACGCCGAATGGCATCAGGCGAGCTTCGATTGCAGCTCCAATCGATCCATATCCCACGATTAGGACAGTCTTCCCCTCCAGATCCTCGCCAAGAACCTGATATTGCTTCGCATTCTCTCCGCCTCGATCGAGAAACGGATCCGCACCGATCGCGTCGTCTCTCCACTGCTGCTTCCACT
Source organism: Edaphobacter sp. (assembly GCA_965277545.1). Taxonomy (GTDB): domain Bacteria; phylum Acidobacteriota; class Terriglobia; order Terriglobales; family Acidobacteriaceae; genus Edaphobacter. The sequence goes on along the minus strand of OZ255826.1, from coordinate 499,073 downwards.
GGAGATCGCGATAGAGCGGGAAGCGTTTCATGGCAGACAGAATCGCCGTCACCACCCACTCCGAGGCCGATATATCGTGAATGCCGCGGCCATCGCAAAGCATCACGTTCTTCGGCAGCCAGGGTAGGATCCAATCGACTCCCGCCATCATCGATTGCGCGACCTTCAGCCCGCGAAGGTGAGGAAACACCGCCTCCGCATCTTGCCGCTGGAACGGCAGAATCCAGAAGTCGATCGCCACCTCCCGTGGGGGCCGTCGAGATACGCGCACAATCTCCGCTTCAGACGGAAAGCCGGCCAGCAGCTCCTCCGCAAGATCCTCATCCACACCGACACGAATCATCTTTTGAGTGTGCCTCAAGCGGAGGCCGAAGAGAAGCACACCGCAGCGGCGCTCACACAGTGCGTCCCCCCCAAGACCATACAGACCACCCTTTACGCTCATGGCAAATCGTGACGAGGTTGCGGGTCCTGTGCCAGTCGGCTTGCGTTCCAGTATTTTAAATTCAGGGAGAAATCAGTTGGTCTCTTGGAAACAGCTTCCGGCGCATTGGCATACCATCGCCTGCAACAGGCCAAACTCTGTTCTGCTCCAGACCGCTCGCTTCGACGCTGCCAATAACAAGAGCCTCCTGTTTCTTGACCCCATACGCATCCTCACCATATCGCGGCTGGATGAAGTGCTGGAACTTTTTTCGCATATCGAAGAAGCGCTCCTAGATGGTTTGCACGTGGCCGGGTATCTCAGCTATGAATGCGGTTATCACTTTGACCACCTTGCGGATCTTGATGCCGGACCACAGTCCCCGCCTCTAGCATGGTTCGGCATCTATCGAAATCCCATCGTCTTCCATCACGAGACCGGTACTACGGAGCAGAACTCTCTCTCGCTTCCCGCATCTTCCATCATTTCTAGCGCGCCTAACCCCCTCGCAGAAGACGTTGAGCTGAACATCGCAAAGCAGCTTTACAGCGATCGCATCTACCGCATCCAGCAATACATCGAGACCGGCGACACCTACCAGGTCAACTTCACCGATAGCGTCTCGTTGCCCATCGCTGTCAGTCCCGATGCGGCCTTCGCCGCTCTGCTCAAGCAGCAGCCCGTTCCGTATAGCGCCTTGCTCAATGCGGCGGGCCAGCATACCCTCTCGCTTTCGCCGGAGCTGTTCTTCAAGCGAGAGCAGGCAAACATCACGACCCGTCCGATGAAGGGCACCATGCCTCGCGGGCTCGATCTAGCCGAGGATGCCGCAGCCGCACTCCTGCTCCAGGAGGACGGAAAGAATCGCGCCGAGCATCTGATGATCGTCGATCTGCTGCGTAACGACCTTGGCCGCATCTGCGCCATGGGCAGCGTTCATGTCGACGACATCTTCTCCGTCGAGCGATACGCAACCCTCCTGCAGATGACCTCCAGCGTTTCAGGCAAGCTCAATGCCGGGCTCTCGTACTACGACATCTTCAAAGCTCTCTTCCCCAGCGGCTCCATCACCGGCGCGCCGAAGATTCGCACCATGCAGATCATTCGCGAGCTGGAACAGTCTCCGCGCGGCATCTACACCGGAGCCATCGGCTTCATCTCGCCTGGCGGAATCGCCGCCTTCAACGTAGCTATCCGGACCCTTATCCTCAAGGACGGCAAAGCTCACATGGGGGTAGGGGGCGGCATCGTTGCCGACTCTACTGCAGCCGAGGAGTACCGCGAGTGTAAGTTGAAGGCAGCTTTCCTCGTCCGTCCGCGGCACGAGTTTCAGCTCATTGAGACGATGCTTTGCGACCGAGAGTTTTTTCTACTTCCACTGCACCTCGATCGCCTGCAATCCTCAGCCGCTTACTTCGATTTTCCTTTTGACCGCGAAGCTGTGCAGTTTAAACTCGCAAAGACTGCGGGGCAGTTCGGCGCAAACGAACGCCATCGCGTCCGCCTGCTGCTCGATGAGGCTGGCCAAGCCACAATCACCTCAACCGCGCTCTGCCACGAGGAGTTTACCGGACGAGTGCGCCTGTCGGCTGAGCGCACCGCTTCGTGCGACGTCTTCCTGCGCCACAAGACCACCCATCGCAGCCTCTACGATGCAGAGTTCGCCCAGGCACGGGCTGAGGGATTTGACGATATTCTCTTCATGAACGAGAAAGACGAGGTCGCCGAAGGAGCTATCAGCAACCTCTTCATCCAGAAGGGAGATCGTTTGCTTACGCCACCCCTTGCCTCCGGAGTGTTGCCCGGCGTCTTCCGGCGTCATCTGCTTGAAACCAATCCCGCCGCGGAGCAACGCGTCCTGTTTCTGCCCGACATCGTAGCTGCCGATGGCCTATTTCTCTGCAGTGCCGTTCGCGGATTGCGCAGGGTCACTCTTTACTGAAGAATGACTCCCTGCTCTTCGATGGCCTTCTCCGAAGCGCCGTGTTATATTGGATTTGCGCACTAGATTAAGTGCGCGGGCACCGCAGGCAAAGACTCTTAGTGGAATTCAGAGTTTGGCCAGAGACTGCGATCTGCCCTTCCCACCGCAGACCTTCCCAAAGAAACGGAAGCCGCGCTGGTTGCTCTGGCTGGTAGGCCCGTCATCGGACGAGTCTCGCCGTGCAGCAGCAGCGCTTCGATCCCCGACAGCAATGCTGACAAACTGAATCCATGGTGTCGGTAGATGGCACCCCTGCATACCTATGCCGCACTACTACGCCCCCGCACACACAGGGACCTCAGACAGGAAAAATCTTGAATTCAGCAACTTTGGAACAGAACCAGCAGCAGCAATCGCAGAACAACCACAAACCACATACAGCCCCGGCCCAGGCCGCTCCCGTGCCGCCCGTCGCACCGGTGAGCGACATCCTGTTCACCGACTTCAACATCTCCGACTCGCTGAAGAATCGCCTGAGCAGCGCTGGCTTTGTTCACCCGACACCGGTGCAGGCCAAAGCCATTCCGCCGGCGCTTGACGGCTCGGACATCCTGGCCACCGCCTCCACCGGCACCGGCAAGACTCTCAGTTTTCTGATCCCCATGATCCAGCGCATGGACGCCACTTCGGCGCCGAGCAGCAAAGGCAAGCGGAACCCGATCCGGGCGCTCATCCTGCTGCCCACCCGCGAGCTGGCCATGCAGGTGCTCGACGCCTACTGGAAGCTCGTTCCCGGCTCCCGTCATGACGCTGTGCTGGTCTGCGGCGGCCTCTCTGAAAACAACCAGCTCGATCAGCTCGACCGTGGGCCACGTCTGGTCGTCGCCACCCCCGGCCGCCTTGAAGACTTCCTGCGCCGCCGCGAGGTCAACATCAACGCAGTCGAGATGCTCGTCCTCGACGAAGTGGATCGCATGCTCGACATGGGCTTCCTGCCAGCCATCCGTCGCATCGTCGGCGCCATTCCGAAGACGCGCCAGACGATGTGCTATTCGGCGACGCTCGATGCCAACATCAGCGAGATCGTCCGCGACTACGTCAACAAGCCTGTGCGCATCGAGATCGGCTCGACCTCCAAGCCTTCCGACCGCGTAGAGCTCCGCGTCTACACCGTGATGCAGGACCAGAAGCTCGGTCTGCTCGACCAGATGCTCAAACAGGAAGAGGGAACCTTCCTCGTCTTTTCGCGCACCAAGCACGGTGCCGACCGCATCTCGAAGAAGCTCGAAAAGCTCGGTCACGATGCCGACGTCATCCACGGCGATCGGAGCCAGTCGCAGCGCACCGCGGCGCTCAAAGGCTTCGCCACTGGAAGGCATCGCGTTCTCGTCGCAACCGACGTGGCAGCGCGGGGAATTGACGTGCAGGACATCGCGCACGTCATCAACTACGACCTGCCTAACGCCTCGGACGACTTCGTTCACCGCATCGGCCGCACCGGTCGCGCCGGAAAGAAAGGCGTTGCGACGACGTTTGTCATGCCGCAGGAACGCCACGACGCCCGCAAGATCGAACGCGAACTGAAGGTAAAGTTCGAATGGCGCGAGGCCGATAAGAACCTCGAGAAGGAAGTTCGCAATCAACCCCTGGACACAACAGCTCCCGGGCTCGACATCATGCAGCTTGAATCTCGCTCCTGGAAGGGCAACGATCCTGTCTCTCCGATGAGCACGCCCAACAGCAACTACGGCGGCGCGAAGCCCGCCTTCCGCGGTCGCAGTGGCGGAGGCGGTTTCTCTAGCGGACGCAGCTCTGGCGGCCGAGGCCCCAGTGGTGCAAGTGGCCGTAGCGGACGCCCGAGCAGCCGCCCGGGAAGCAGCCGTTCCGGCCCAGCCCGCCGCGGCCAGTAGCGGCCTCGCAGCAGCAACCTCGCACCTCACGCGCTCTCAGAAAATGCGCTCCGTTCCCGCAGCCATCAGCCGCGGAGCGGAGCGTTTTTCGTACTTTCCCCATGACGGCTAAGCAGCTCGCTCTCCCAAAACCGATATATTTGCTTCAGATCAAAAAATTCCCTTGCTGAACCTATATGTCTCAAGGCCTTCCCAATCTCAGCGAATTCGGCAAGATTCTCGGCAATGAGAAGAGCTTTGTCCTGCGCATCGTTCAGCCCGGCCTTGCGGGTCTTATGGACGGCTCCGTGTCGACCCTCGCGCCCATCTTCGCCACCGCCTTCGCCACCCATAAATCACACACCGTCTTCCTGATTGGCGCAGCTTCAGCGGTTGGTGCGGGCATCTCCATGGCATTTTCCGAAGGCCTCTCCGACGACGGCGAGCTCACCGGCCGCGGCAATCCGCTCTTCCGCGGCATCGTCACCGGCCTGATGACCTTCGTCGGAGGCTTCCTGCACACCCTGCCATTCCTCATCCCGAACGTTCACACCGCGCTCATGTGGGCCTACGGGGTCGTCGGCGTGGAACTGGTCGTCATCGCCCTGATTCGCCATCGCTATTTCAAGACCAGCTTCGCGCTTTCGTGCCTGCAGGTCATCGTCGGCGGCGGACTGGTCTTCGCTGCCGGCGTCCTCATCGGCCAGTCGTAACCAGCTCAAAACTGGAAGTAGATGAAAGGTCGATAGCCGAGCGGAAGCAGAGCCACGGCGAACGCCCAGGTTGCGCCATAGAGCAGAGCGAAGCGCGGCAGGCTCAGGTTGCAGATCCACGGGCCAAAATTGCTGCGCCGCATCATGAGTTGCTGCAGAAGAAGAACAGGCCCGGCGGCCGCCAGCCACAGTGGCAGCGTCTGCGTCCCCCCGTGATCGATCAACAGATAGCGTTTGATCATGAGCCATGCGGTAGGAAAGGTCGACGAGCGGAACAGTATCCAGGTGAGACATACAAAGTTGAGCGTGACAAACCAACTCGCCAGCTTGCGCCATGGTTCCTGGCTTAGCTTGGGCGGGAAGTGAAGTTTGAACTCCTGGTGCAGGAACTGTGCCGCTCCATGCGCTCCGCCCCAGATCACGAAATTCCAAGCCGCGCCATGCCACAGGCCGCCCGCAAGCATGGTCAGCATGAGATTGCGATAGGTAAGAAGCCGGAATTTCATCCGGCCGCCCAGCGAGATGTAGATGTAGTCGCGAATCCAGCTCGAAAGCGAGATATGCCAGCGGCGCCAGAAATCCTGAATGGAGATGGCAAGGTAGGGCGCGTCGAAGTTCAAGACGAGCTTGTAGCCGAGCAGAGCCGCCACTGCGATGGCCATATCCGAATATCCGGAGAAATCGCAGAATATCTGGATGGTGTAGAGCCAGACGGCGGTGATGGAAGCGAAGCCCGTATAGGACGCCGGATGGTTGAAGACCCGGTCAACGAACGGCGAGATATTGTCCGCGATACAAAGCTTCTTGATATAGCCCAGAAGAAAGAGGTACATCGCGCCTTTGACGTCGTCCAGCGACAAGGCCTTGGTCCCTGCCATCTGCGGCACGAAGTACTTAGGCCGGACAATCGGGCCTGCGACCAGTTGCGGAAAAAAAGAAGCGAACATGAGATAGTCGCGCAGACTTGGCACGGGCGGGATCTCGCGCCGGTAAACATCAATCGTGTAACTGAGCGACTGAAAGGTGAAGAAGCTGACTCCCACAGGAAGGATGATTCTGATGGTTGGTTCGTCGAGATGAAGGTGCAGGGTGCCGGCAAGAGAGACTGCGCTCCCGACAAAGAAGTGGAAGTACTTGAAGAAGCCAAGCACAGTCAGATTCATCGCTACGGAGGCAAAGACATAGACCTTGCGCGAACGCTGCTTCTCCGTCCGCGAAATCTCGCGCGCGAAGAGCCAGTCCGCGGCCGACAGAACCAGAAGCATCCCCGCGAAGCGCCAATCCCAGGACCCGTAGAAGTAATAGCTAGCGAAAAGGATGAACCATTTGCGCAGTTCATTGGAGCGCAGCGACCAGTAGACCGTAAGAACCGCGGCAAAGAAGACGAAAAATCGCGCTTCGACAAAGAGCACTGGTCAGCCTCCGCACGCGGGAGGGGCGCCATGCGCCGCGTACCAGGCCTTAAGCTGTTGCGCAAAAACTTCCGAAGTCTGTGCCGCGCCCTGCTCATCCAGATGAGCTTCGTCGAACCAGAATCTAGGCTGGTAAAGCGACGGAAATTTGTCTGGTCGTGCGAGGTTGATGATCGGCACGGTGCGGCCTCCAGGGGTCACGATCTCGTCCGGATACATATAGGCCCCGCTGACGTCGCTGAGCTTCGGATAGACAAAATACACGAAGGAGACATTCCGCACGGAAGCCGCAGCCGCCAGCTCGTCGATCAGATCGTCGTTCCCCGGATACAGCTCGGGCCTCTTGAGCGCAAAACGGACTCGCTCTCGTGCAATCAGTTCGGTGTGGTAGGCATCGGCCTCAGGATGATAAGCGAGCCCGTCCAGGCCGCGCCGATCCTCTCCCATGTCGTGTTTCATCATCGCGGCATCGAGCGGCGGCGCGAAGATCCGGTTGCTCAGCATCCCTACATTGGCATAGTGAAGCGCGGCGGCGATCAACGCAAAACTCGTGCGGCCGGTGTGCTGCGTCAGGCTCATATCCGAGTTGCTCAAATGGTAGATGAACCGGACAGTAGGCCAATCATAGATATTGATCGAGCGGGGATGCACGAGATGCCAGGTCTGGAGATTTGCTCCGGCGCTCAGCTCAAGCATCACCAGACACGCTGCCTTTTGCGGAGGCGCTTCCAGATTTCGAACGAACTCGAGCGCCATGCTGCGTTGTTCTGACTGGCTGCCCCCCATCACAGCAAGGTTCAAGCTCCTGGTCTGTGCGGGAGAGCCTGCCAGCACGCGGTCGAAGGCTCGCGGATCAAAGCCGTTGTGAACATGGCTGGACCCGAATGCGGCAGAGCTCGCCTCACCTTTGAGCTGCTCAAACATCGCCAATTTTTCACTCCGCATGTCGGCGTGAAGATAGAGCGGATGGCGAATCAACGCATGAAGCAGGAAAGCTACTACGAGAAAGCCTAGCGTAAAGAGCAAGATGGCCTTGAGAATCTCTCGCCACCTTGTCTGGTTTCCAGAAGCTTGCATCAGCCCTCGATGAAGTGGATGGCCGAAGTATAGCAAAAGGGCTCTCGCAGCGTCCGCGTCCGCGCCGGCATTACTCGCAGCAGCCTCATGGCTGTTGATTCAAACGCGTTCGCTCGGACCGCCCGATACCTGTAAAATGGGAGTAAATCTATGATCTCTGTCTCCAATGTCACTATGCGCTACGGCTCGAAGCTCCTCTTTGAGGACGTCTCGGTTACCTTCACCACGGGCCGCCGCTATGGCCTTACTGGACCCAACGGCGCCGGCAAATCGACTTTCATGAAGTGCCTCACAGGCGAGATCGACCCGCAGAAGGGCACCGTCGTACGACCCAAGAAGATCGGTGTCCTGAAACAGGACCAGTACGAGTTCGACGCCTATCGCGTCATCGACACCGTCATCATGGGCAACAAAGCCCTGTGGGCAGCTCTCGAAGAGCGCGAGATCATCTATGCCAAGTCTGAGATGACCGACGAAGATGGCAGCCGCCTCGGCGAACTCGAAGGCGTGGTCGGCGACGAAGACGGCTACGAGGCCGAATCGAACGCGGCCGTGCTCCTTCAGGGCCTCGACATCCCCGACGAACTCCACGAGCGCAGGATGTCCGAACTGCAAGGCGGCCAGAAGGTTCGCGTCCTCCTCGCCCAGGCTCTCTTCGGCAACCCGCAGGCCCTGCTGCTCGACGAGCCCACCAACTATCTCGACCTCGAATCCATCCACTGGCTCCAGGACTTCCTCGTCCGCTACAACGGCACCGTCATCACCATCTCGCACGACCGGCACTTTCTCAACAACGTCTGCACCCACATCGCCGACATCGACTACGAGACCATCATCACCTACAACGGCGGCTACGACGACATGGTCTTCCAGAAGACCTCCATCCGTACCCGCATCGAAAGTCAGAACGAGCAGCGCGAAAAGAAGATTGCTCAGTTGAACGACTTCATCGCCCGCTTCTCCGCCGGCACGCGCTCCTCGCAGGTCAACTCGCGCAAGAAGGAGGTGGAACGCCTGGCCACCAGCGAACTCGCCCGCTCCAATATCGCGCGGCCTTTCATCAGCTTCAAGATGGAGCGCCCCTCCGGCAAGAACGTTCTCGAGTTCGAAGGCGTCAACAAGTCCTACACCCAACCCGACGGCAAGACCGAGCACGTGATCGACAACTTCTCCGCCTCGGTCACCCGCGGCGACAAGGTCATCCTGATGGGCCGCAACGGGCAAGGGAAGACCACGCTGCTCAAGGCTCTTCTCGCCAACGGCCCCGGCATCGACGAGATAGGCTTCGACGATAAGGCCACCGCTATCGACTCCGGCACGGTTAAGTGGGGCCACGAAGCCCAGATCGGCTACTTCGCCCAGGACCACAAGGGCTCGATCCAACTCGGCATGACCGCCTCCGACTGGCTCCATCAGTTCGATCCTCAGGCCACCAAGGAAGACATCCGCGGCATCCTTGGCCAGATGCTCTTCCGCGGCGAAGAGGGCTTGAAGAAGACGGACGCGCTCTCTGGAGGTGAAGCCGCGCGACTGCTCTTCTGCAAGATCATGCTGCAGAAACCAAACATCCTGGTCCTCGACGAGCCGACGAACCATCTTGACCTTGAAGCCATCAACGCTCTCAATCAGGCCATTCAGAAGTACGAAGGCACAGTCTTTCTCGTCACTCACGACCAGGACCTGATCGAAGAGGCCGGCACTCGCATCTGGCACTTTGAGGGCGGTCCCGAGCACTTCCACATCACCGACCACAAGGGCCCCTACGAGGAATACCAGCAGCAGCTCGCTTTGGCTGCCAAGTAAGAGCGGCTGACCGCGGATCACACGGAGAAGAACGGATTTTGTAAGCCCGCTTCACAGTTCTCAATCCGTGCTGATCCGCTAAAATCCGCGTTCAGGTTTCCGGCCTACAATAGGTTCATGGCTAATGTCGAACCTATCCAAAGCCGCGGCAAGAACGTTCTCGGCCAACCCCTCGACATCTGCGGCTGTGAACCCATGACCGGCTTTTATCGCACCGGCTGCTGCGAAACCGGGCCCGATGACCACGGCGTTCACACCATCTGCTGCGTCGTCGATTCCGCCTTCCTCGAAGCCTCCAAGGCTCTGGGCAACGATCTCAGCACCCCGATGCCGCAGTACGGCTTCGCCGGCCTCAAGCCCGGGGACCGCTGGTGCGTCTGTGCCGCGCGTTGGCTGCAGGTCCAGCAGGCCGGCGCTGCCTGCCCGGTCATCCTCGAAGCCACCCACGAGAACACTCTCAAGATCGTTCCCTTCGAGCTGCTCATCCAGTACGCCGTTATCCCCAGCCAACTCCACTGATGTCGTGAGGCCTCTAGAGCTCGGTGCCCCGGCAGATGCAAACTGAAGACGCGGCTCTGTTGTCCGTTGGCTAAATGTAATCAGAGTGCGCTCCTCCGCGAAGCTCGTAAGTGGCATGGGAGTGTTGTCAAGTTGTCGATGCAGCGCATTTGTTCATTCACCGAATTTAAATGCGTGAAAAGGTCGCCCGATACTCGCGCTCGAGGTCGGCGCAGATGTAAAGTACAGGCAAGCGAGTTTCACACGTCGGCAGATCGCGTCCAAGCGGCTGTCGGGCGGGAAAGGGTGCTCTATGCCGGAGGATCGAAAGCCTGACACTCCCAGGTTAGAGGTATCGCGTCGCGGGTTTCTCAAGGGTGCGGGAATTACTGCTGCGACGAGCGTCATCGAGACCGCAAGTGCCTTTGCAAAGGACGCGAAGGATGCAAAAGATGCGCTGCACAGCACGCACACCGTCGGTCCGGACGCACTTCCGATCAAGTTGCGGATCAACGGCCAGGAGCACGCCGTCACCGTCGAACCGCGTTATACGCTCGCCGATACCCTGCGAGATAACCTCGGGCTTACCGGCACCAAGGTAGTTTGTGACCGAGGTTCGTGTTCGGCCTGCACCATCTGGGTCGACAAGGTTCCGGCGCTGGCATGCATGACGCTGGCGGTGGATGCGGTAGGGCGCGAGATCACAACCATTGAAGGCCTCTCACACGGAGACACGATGCATGCGGTCCAAGCCGCGTTCGTCAAACACGACGCGATGCAGTGCGGCTTTTGCACCCCAGGTATGGTGATGAGCTGCGCGGCGCTGCTCGACCGCAACGCGCATCCGAATCTTGACGACGTCAAGCATGCGGTAAGCGGGAATCTTTGTCGCTGCGGAACCTATCCTAAGGTCTTTGCGGCGACGCTCGATGTGGCGGCGCAGCGCGGGCAAACGGCGGCTCTGGTGAACTTGGCCGGAATGTCGGCCGCAGGAACGGAGGCTTAGTATGTCGCCGGAGACGATCATGATTGAGACGGGCCAGGATTCCGAACAGCAGGATGCGGCGAAACAAAAGTCGGTGCAAAAGGGTGTACAGGGCGAGGCCAAGCCGATCCGTAAGGCCGAGAAGCAGGATGCCGCTGCACCGTCTGTGGCTGATGCTTCAACGCCGAAGAGAACCGACAGCTTTGTCTTCGGAATCCCCCAGAATGGATTGGAGCAGAAGCAGAGAGAGGTGCCGCTCGACGAGCCGCCTCCGCTCGCGGCGAATGCAGAGCTGATCTACATTGGCAAGCCCACGGTTCGGTACGACGGCCCACAAAAGGCGATGGGCAAGGGCAGGTACACCGCGGATGTGAACCTGCCAGGCATGCTGTATGCGCGCATGGTCGATGCGCAGGTGCCCCATGGAAAGATCGTCTCCATCGACACGAGTGCGGCCGAGAAGCTGCCCGGGGTGCGTGCGGTGCACGTCATCGAGCATGTGCGGGGCGAGGCGCAACTGCGCGATCCTAAACTTGAGACCCCTTCTCGATACCCGATCGTGCGGTACTATGGTCAGCCGATTGCCGCCGTGGCGGCCGTCTCTCCGCAAATCGCGATGGACGCGGCGAAACTGGTGAAGGTGCAGTACGATCCCATGGCCTTTGTCGTCGAGCGGAACGATGCGCGCGCCGAGAACGCCCCGGTGGTGTTTCCCGGACCGGCAGACGCGGAAGCCAGCGCAGGAGGAGGCGGTGGGCCGAAGGATGTTCCGCAGAAAGGCAACGTTCACGGGCCACAGCGCAAGACTCGCGGCGATGCGGCGCAGGGCTTTGCGGAGGCCGAGGTGGTGGTCGAGGGCGAGTACTTCACCCAGGTGCAGACGCACTCCGCACTCGAGACCCACGGATTCGTGGTGGACTGGAAGCCGGAAGAGGTGACGGTCTACGCCTCCACGCAGGGAACTGCAAGCGTCCGCACCGAGTTTGCGGATGTGTTCAAGCTGCCCAAGAGCAAGGTGCGGGTGATTACCGAATACATGGGCGGAGGCTTCGGCGCGAAGTTCGGAGCAGGGAATGAAGGTGTAGTCGCCGCAAATTTGTCGCGCAAGGCCAATGCGCCCGTGAAGCTGATGCTCGATCGCCGGCAGGAGCACATCGTCAGCAACCGCCCAGACTCGCACCAGACGCTGAAGATTGGCGCGAAGCGCGATGGAACGCTGACGGCAATTCAATTGACCAGTTTCGGCACGGCGGGTGTCGGCACAGGCGCGGGAACAGCGGGCCCGGCGACAAACATGTACAAGTGCGCAAACGTGCTAACCGAGGAGAACGACGTCTTCATCAACGCCGGTCCGGGGGCAGCGTTTCGCGCGCCAGGACATCCGCAGGGATGCTTCGCGCTCGAGCAGGCCATCGACGAGCTCGCCGTAAAGCTCGACATGGACCCGATCGCGCTGCGCGAAAAGATCGACGATAATCCGGCGCGCAAGGTGGAGCGGCAGCTCATCCTTGAGCGCACCAACTGGAAGCAGCGCAGGCCCGCGGGCTCGGACTCCGGTCCGGTGAAGCGTGGCATGGGGATCGCGCAATCGGTCTGGTATCGCTTCGTCAGCATGGAGTCGTCCTGCGAGGTGCGCGTCTCCCGCGATGGTTCGGTGGAGCTGATGTCTGCGGTACAAGACCTCGGCACAGGCACCAAGACGCTTCTCGCAATCATCGTCGCAGAGGAGTTCGGAATCCCGCCCGAGAAGGTCGTCGTACGCATTGGCGACACCCGCTTTCCCATCGGACCCGACTCCGGTGGCAGCGTGACCGCAGGTTCGATCACGCCTGCGGTGCGCGATGCAGCGTATCAGGCTCGGCAAAAGCTCTTCGCCGCAGTCGCACCCGCGCTCGGCACAACGGCTGCGAACTTCACAATGCAGCATGGGCGAGTCGTACTCAGAGGCGACCCGTCAAAAAGTTTCACCGTGAAGCAACTCGCGGCGAAGATGCCCAGCGGGGAGATCTCGGCGCGTGCCACGCGCATTCCCGACTACACCAAGGAGAAGCTGACCTACGGCGGCGTGGATTACGTCGAGCTCGCCGTCGACACCGAGACCGGGCGGGTGCATGTCAAGAAGGTCTTTGGAGCCCACGACTGCGGCCGGCCCATCAATCCGCTCGGAATCATCAGCCAGATCAACGGCGGCATCCTGCAGGGCATCTCTTACGCTCTGTTCGAACAGCGAATCATGGATCGCGACGCTGGGTACATGCTCAACGCGAATCTCGAGAATTATAAGATCCTCGGCGCTCGCGAGGTGCCGGAGATCGAGATTGCGCTGGTCGAAAACTACATCGCGCAGAGCTCGACCGATGCGGCGGGCATAGGGGAGTCGGCGGGCATCATTACGCTCGCGGCGGCAATCGGCAATGCGTTCTACAACGCGACGGGAGTGCGAATGCGGAAGATTCCGATGACGCCGGCGAACGTGCTGGCAGCGCTCGGCAAGGTGCAGGAGGTGCAGGCATGAACAAATTCACGTTTGTGGATTGCAGTACGGTCGATGAAGCGTTCGTCCAGCTTGGACAGGGCGCGATGGTCAAGGCTGGAGGAATCGACCTGCTGGACCTGATGAAGGAAGGCATCATCTCTCCCACAAAGCTGGTGAATATCCGAAACATCAGCAGCTTGCGGGAAATTACCACCGATGCCGATGGCCTTCATCTTGGACCCCTGGTCACCTTGAGTGAGATTGCGGCACACGGAGAGATTCAACAGAGCTACGCGGGCTTGGCCGACGCGGCGGGACATGCCGCGACTCCGCAAGTGCGGAACATGGCCACGCTCGGCGGCAACCTGATGCAGCGGCCGCGCTGCTGGTACTTCCGATCGAGCGACTTCGACTGCAAAAAGAAGAGCGGCGTGGTCAGCGACGACTGCCATGCGCACGCAGGCGAGAACCAGTATCACGCCGTCATGAACAACAGCACCTGCGCGATGGTGCATCCTTCCTCGACCGCCGTGCCGCTGCTTGGCATGAACGCTCAGGTGGAATTGACCTCAAAGCGCGGTAAACGTATGTTGCCGGTCAGCGAATTTTACGTCGCCCCTGAGCAAAGCCTGCTCAACGAAACAGCCGTCCAGCCGGGCGAGCTTATTACCAGCGTCTTCGTGCCGAAGCCCGAGGCGGGAACCCGGTCCGCATATCAGAAATATGGCGATAAGGAGAGCTTCGACTGGCCCATCGCCGACGCGGGAATCGTGCTGGTCATGGACGGCAGCCGCTGCAAGAAGGCGGCGGTGGTGATGGGCGTTGCGGCACCGACTCCGCTTCGCTCTCCCGCCGCTGAGGCTGTTCTCACCGGTAAGACGATCGACGAGGCCGCAGCGCGCGCCGCCGGCAAGGCCGCCATGCAAGATGCGACTCCGTTGTCACAGAACGGCTACAAGGTTCAGCTCTTCCAGACTGCAATCTACCGCACCATTCTGCTGGCGACCGGACAGATGCAGCGTGATCCAAGTTCCATCGGCTAAGGAGGCTTGAAAAAAATGACGAGTACATTAGTGCAGATCCGCTGCGCCTCTCTCCGCAGCAAATCCTCTTACGGCCACTTCGGTGAGCTTCATGACGACATGGTGGAGATGATGGGATCCACCACCACATACTGGTGCCTGAAGACCATGGGCAAAGCAGGGCCTGACGAGCACTACGTCCACCGCTCCGTATGCCTTGAGAGTCGCTCCTGCTGGGAGAGTTGCGAAAGCGAGCTGTAAACACTTGAAAGGGTATGGTGCGCCCGAGAAGATTCGAACTTCTGACCTACAGCTTCGGAGGCTGCCGCTCTATCCAGCTGAGCTACGGGCGCGCTCTTTTAGCCTAGCATGTTCATGCTTGGTTGACAGCCGCTAGTCGCACTCAGTATCAAAGTCTAGTGTGTGTTGCATCATTTTGCGAAGGATGAAAACACTCGCGCATCTTCACTCGAATCGAAAGAGAGACTCAGTCATGCATCTTCGTACCTTTGCACTCACTGCCTGTTGTACGCTGCTCGCCGCCGTCGGTCTCGCCCAGGCGGTTAACCAGCAAGGTGGCAGCACCATCGATAAGCCATCCAAAGCCTCCCAATCTGGCAAGCCGATCGCCAGCCCTTCCGAGACCGCAAGTGTCAGTCTCAACGGTAAGGACGTCACCATCCATTACAACTCTCCCCGCATGAAAGGTCGCAAGATCATGGGCGGACTCGTGCCCTACGGCAAAGTCTGGCGCACCGGAGCCAACCCTGCCACCACGTTGATCACCTCGACCAACCTTATGATCGGAACCCTCAACGTTCCTGCCGGCACTTACACGCTCTACACTCTGCCAAGTGAGAACCAGTGGCTGCTCATCGTCAACAAGCAGACCGGCCAGTGGGGAACCGTCTACAAAGAGGATCAGGACCTCGGCCGCGCCCCCATGACCGCAAAGACACTCTCCTCACCGCAGGAGAACATGTCCATCTCCTTCGAGCACACGCACGGTGCGATGACTGAGCTTCACATCAGATGGGAAACAACTGACGAGTATGTTCCCGTGCGGGCCGAATAAGACAAAGTAGCCTCATTGTCGGAGACTGGCCGGCCGACCAAATCGAGTCTTCGGAGTTTGGACTACTCCTCGCAACACAGTGGTGAGTTCCGCCTTCGTATCAATTCGCTGCTTGGCTGTCGACACGAAGCTTCTCCATCACCGCAGCGACGAGGTCCTTGGCACCCTGAATGTTCTGCGAAACAGCCTGCAGATCAAGCGCCGGAATCTTCGGGTTCCGCGCGCTGGTGCAATACACCCCATGCTGGCCAACGAGAATCAGTGCATCGGTGAGAACGTCCAGCGTTACCGCCAGCCGTCCCCTCGCCTCACCCAGCATGAACTCGTGCTTTTCCAACTCCTGCTGCCGATCATAGAAGACAGACACCTACCACTCCTTTGCCGCTGAATCGACCAGAACCGGAGTATCCGCCACCGGCGCCTTCCAGCGCAGCACCGGCTTCCGTGCCGCACCCGTCTCGTCCAGCCGCTGCAGCCGAGTCGTATGCGGCGCAGTCTGCACCAGTTCCGGATACTCCTCAGCCTCGCGAGCGATCTGCTTCAGCGCATCGATCAGCAGATCCAACTCCTCCCGTGACTCGCTCTCGGTCGGCTCGATCATCATCGCGCCCTGCACAATCATCGGAAACGACACCGTGTAGGCGTGAAATCCATAGTCGATCAGCCGCTTGCCCATATCGCCCGTCTTTACGCCGTTCTTCGCCTGCAGGCGGTCGGAGAACACGACCTCATGCAGCGTCCGCGTCTTATATGGCAGCTCGAAGGTGCTCTCCAACTTGGCGCGGATGTAGTTCGCATTCAGCACCGCATCTTCGGTTGTCTGCCGGAGGCCATCGGGTCCGTTTGCAAGAATGTAAGCGAGCGCGCGCACGAACATGCCGAAGTTCCCATAGAACATCCGCACCCGCCCCACCGACTGCGGCCGGTTGTACGCAAAGCCGAGCGTTCCATCCGCCTTCGTCACCAGCACCGGCGTTGGCAGAAACGGCTCCAGAATCTTCTTGCAGGCCACCGGCCCCGACCCCGGACCGCCGCCCCCATGCGGTGTCGAAAACGTCTTGTGCAGATTCAAGTGCATCACGTCCACGCCGAAATCACCCGGCCGCGCCTTACCCACAAGAGCATTCATGTTCGCGCCATCCATGTACAGCAGCGCGCCCTTCGCATGCAAAATGTCAGCGATCTTCTTGATGTCCGACTCGAACACGCCGATGGTCGATGGGTTGGTCAGCATCAGCGCCGCGGTATCCTCGTCCACCAACTTCTCGAGCTCGGCTAGGTCCACCATCCCCTGCGCATTCGACTTCAGGTTCGCGACCTCATATCCAACGACCGCAGCCGTCGCCGGATTGGTCCCGTGCGCCGAATCCGGAATCAGAATCTTCTTCCGCGCATTGCCTTTGCTCTCGTGATACGCCCGCACCAGCAGAATGCCCGTGAACTCGCCATGCGCCCCCGCCGCCGGCTGCAGCGTAATCGTATCCATGCCGGTAATCTCGATCAGCGCGTCCGACAGAGTCTTCATAATCTGCAGACAGCCTTGCGACAACGACTCGGGCTGATAGGGATGCGCCTCGGCGATTCCCTCCAGCCGCGCGACTGCCTCATTCACGCGCGGGTTGTACTTCATCGTGCAGCTTCCCAGCGGATACATCCCCAGATCGATCGCGTAGTTCCATGTCGACAGCCGCGTAAAGTGCCGAATGATCTCGATCTCGCTCAACTCCGGCATCACGCCCAGATCTATGCGCACGGCATCCCCTAACAGCGCAACCGAGTCCACCGGTGGCACGTCAAGCTCCGCCAGCCGGTAAGCCTTCTTCCCTGGCGAAGACTTTTCAAACATCAAGTCTTCATTCTGATTCGTATGCGTCGTCGCCTTCTTCGGTGTCCCTGTAAATTTCGTCGTATCCATCGAATCCTCGCCCTATGCTTCCAGGTAACCCAAGGCTTCAGCCTTGGATCTCCTTCGGTGCTTTAACACTTTGGGCTTTCGCCACCTAGTACATTCCCTAGAAAACGCCATCAGCATTCAAAACTCCTGCCCATCGCTTGCATCGCCAGTCTCCGAATAACTTCCCGACACTGGACCATCAATATCTTCCTCGCGCAGCGAAAGCCCAAGTACAGTGCCATTCTCAAACTCCAGCGTCAGCGCATCGCCCTCCTCGAGCGACGCCTGCACGACCTTCTCGCCAATTTGCGCGCACAGCGCATTGCGATACTCCGGCTCTCCATATGCGATCGAGAACTCGGGAAACAGCACATGCGGCCACGCAAAAAACGTCAGCGAAGGATCATCAAACCGAAGCTGCAGAAAGTCTTCCACAAACTCGACCGCCTTCAACTCCTCGCCGATCACCGCCGACACATCCATTCCTAAACCTTCTTGCCCGTGAGCGCCGCAGCGACAGCATCCATCTGCTTCCGTGTCGTCAGCTCTGTCGCGCACCACAGGCTTGCATTCGGCCCAAGCTCCGGATACCACCTTGCCAGCGCTAATCCACCGATGATCTTCTCGCCGAGCAAAGTCGCATTCGTCTCCTCCGCGCTCTGCGGAAGCTGCAGCACAAACTCATGAAACTGCGGCGCACCGTCGAACAGCACCTTCGCGCCGCTGGAGGACCCGCCATTCATCACGCTCTTCAGATACGCCGCCTTCGCTAGGTTCTGCTCCGCCAGCTCCTTCATGCCCTGCTTGCCATACACCGTCAGGAAGATCGTCGTCATCAGCGCCACCAGCGCCTGGTTCGTGCAGATGTTCGAGGTCGCCTTCTCTCGCCGGATATGCTGTTCGCGCGTCGACAGTGTCAGCACAAACCCCCGCTTGCCGTCCTTGTCTTTCGTCTCGCCGATCAGCCGCCCCGGCATCTGCCGCAGGAACTTCTCCTTGCACGCGATCACGCCGCAGTACGGCCCCCCATACCCCACGGCAACGCCATACGACTGAGCCTCGAGCGAAACAATATCCGCCTCCGCCGGCGGCCGCACAATGCCCAACGACACCGCCTCCGCGATCGAAACAATGAGCAGTGCGCCCTTGGCATGGACAATCTCGGCAATTGCCGCGACATCTTCAATCGTCCCAAAGAAGTTCGGCGACTGAATCAGCACACAGGCCGTATCCTTCGTGACCGCCGCGTCCAGCGCCTCCAGATCCACGCGTCCATTCGCCGCATAACCGACTTCAATGGTCGGAATCTCCTGGTGCTGCGCATACGTCGCAATCACCTCGCGATACTCCGGATGCACTGTCCGCGCAATCACCGCGCCATCGCGCCCGGTCACGCGCACCGCCATCATGATCGCCTCAGCCGCGCCGGTCGAGCCGTCATACATCGAAGCGTTCGCGATCTCCATGCCCGTCAGCTCGCAGATCATCGTCTGAAACTCGAACATCGCCTGCAGCGTGCCCTGCGAGATCTCTGGTTGGTACGGCGTGTAGCTGGTCAGAAACTCCCCGCGCTGCACCAGCGAATCGATGATTACCGGCCGATAATGCCGGTACACGCCCGCACCCAGAAAGCTCGCATAGCCAACGGCATTGTTCCCCGCAAACTCACGAAAGCGATCTACGATTTCAGACTCCCCGTGCTGCCGCGGAATCGCGAGGTCGCGCTTCAACTGGAATTCGTGCGGGATAGTCGAGAACAGATCGTCAATAGACGCGACGCCAATCTCGGCAAGCATCTCTTCGCGGTCGGAAGGGGACTTCGGCAGATAGCGCATCGTCTTAGTGTCCGGTCTCTTCGCTGATGAATTTTTCGTAGTCGGCAGCTGACAACAAAGCGTCTACCTGCGCCGCCTCGGCAAGCTCCACCTTCAACAGCCACGTCGTATTCGCGTCGGAGTTGATCTTCTCCGGCGCATCCTTCAGATCCTCGTTTACCGCCGTCACTTTGCCGGTCACCGGCGCAAACAGGTCCGAAACCGCCTTCACCGACTCTACGGAACCGAAGGTCTGCTTGGCTTCTACCGTATCGCCTATCTTGGGCAGATCGACGAAGACGATATCGCCCAGCGAATTCTGCGCGTAGTCTGTAATGCCCACCGTGCCGACGCTGCCGTCGACCTGAATCCATTCATGTTCCTTCGTGTAGCGATAGTCCGCCGGATAAGCCATCAATCGTTCTCCAAGACTTGTGATTCCATTGTAGACGCTGCGATCACGCGAGTTTCTTCGGCCGTTTGTAGAAGGGAACCGGCGTCACCTTCGCCTTCACCCTCTGTCCGCGCACCTCGACTGCGACCTCGGTATCCAGAGCCGTGTACTCCACCGGCACATACGCCAGCGCAATGTTCTTCTTCAAGAACGGTGACGGCGATCCGCTCGTCACCTCCCCGATCCTGGCGCCATCGAGCGAGAACACCGGGTATCCATCGCGCCCGATCCCGCGCTCGATCATCTCGAGTCCTACCAGCCTGCACTTCGGCCCACCTTCCGCCTGGATCTTGAGCAGCGCCTCGCGCCCCACGAACTCCGGCTTGTCGAGCTTCGCGTATC
The DNA here is from genome assembly GCA_965277545.1 of Edaphobacter sp. GTDB lineage: Bacteria > Acidobacteriota > Terriglobia > Terriglobales > Acidobacteriaceae > Edaphobacter. Next base: position 479,271 of record OZ255826.1, on the reverse strand, counting down.
GCCCTAAATTCGCCTCAAACACATTGATCGTGTCCGAGATCTCATGCCCATACAGTGCCATTCCCGCCTCAAGCCGCAGCGTATTCCGCGCCCCCAGACCACACGCCAGCATGCCGAACTCCTTGCCCGCCTCGAGCACCTCGCCCCACACCCGCGCGCTCGTCGCTTCGTCTGACGGAATATAAATCTCAAATCCATCCTCGCCCGTATACCCTGTCCGCGCGATCATCACATTGTGCAGCCCGCACACCTGGCCCCACGTAAACCAGTAGTTCCTGATTGTGCTCAGGTCGGTCGAGGTCAGCTTCTGCAGCGTCTCCGCCGCTCGCGGCCCCTGGATCGCAAGCTGCGTATAGTAATCGCTGAAGTCGTTCACGTGTACGCCCGGCATATGCCCGATCGTCTTCCGCACCCACTGCACGTCCTTCTCCCGCGTGCCCGCGTTGATCACGATCAGGTAGTCATTGTCGGAAAGCTTATGCACGATCACATCATCGACAAAGGTCCCGTTCGGATACAGCATCGCAGAATAATGCGCCTGCCCCACCGCCAGCTTCGACGCATCGTTCATGCAAAGCTGCTGCACCGCGGTCAGCGAGCCGGGCCCCCGCAGCTGGATATCGCCCATGTGCGACACATCGAAGACACCCACCGCCGTGCGCACCGCCATATGTTCGGCAACCAGCCCGCAGCAGTCCACCGGCATATCCCACCCGCCGAAGTCCACCATCTTCGCCTTCGCCGCCCGATGGACCGCATTCAATGCCGTCTTGCGAAGTTCCGTCGTTGTCTCTGCCATCGCCATCTACCTTCTGTCTCGCGCAAAACAGGCGTCACCAAACGATAGCACTCGCCCCCGGCGCGGAACTACCTTGCTTCGATTACCGCATCCGCCGCAATTATCTCGCGCCGCCCTTCGTGAGAGCGTCCAGCCGCTGCTTCAGGGCAGCATATGCGGCATCGGTCGGCTGCCCTTGTGTCTGCCAGACAATATCTCCTTTGCCATCGATCACTAGCAGATATGGGTCGTCCGGATTTCCATAGTGCACCAGTGCGCGCCATGCCGCTTCGTGATCGGCAATCGGCACAAATCGTGCCTGCGCCCGCTCCGGCACCGAAGACCGCATCGATCGCACCACGACTCCCCGCATGAAACCCGGAACTGAAGCCAGCACAGGCATCTCGTAGTACATCACCGTGGACGAGCTCCGGTAATCCGCCGCCATCCTGCGTCCCCAACCGGCTGCCGCATCCCGCGACCCGCGGCTGAAACCCAGAATCAGCACACCCGGCCTACCGTCCAGACCCTCTGGCAGGTTCACAGGCTGGTTCGTCAGCGAGGTTCCATGCACCTCCGGAATCCGTGCCGCCGCCCAAGCGGAGCCTGGCCATAGCGCCGAAAGCGAAAGAACCGCAACTGCAAAACACCCGCAAATCCGGGAAAATAATGCCATCCCTAAGTATGTCTTCCCCCTCGCTCCGTGGCGAATTCTCCCTCGAAACCTCTATTGATTCGGTGAAAAAATGCTGCAGTTTATATGGGTCTAAAACCAGCCGCTTCTTGCTGAATGGGCCTTCTGCTGCCTAGACCGTAACCGACTCCCGGTACTCCCCGAACACGCCTCGCATCACCTCCGCGATCTCCCCTACAGTCGCGTAGCTCTCTACCGCGCGAACGATCAGCGGCATCAGGTTGTTCCCGCCTCGCGCTGCGTCCTCTACCCCACGCAACGCCGCTGCATGCGCTCCAGCATCCCGCCGCGTCCGCATTGCGCGCACCCGTTCCACCTGCCGCCCCTCCAGTGCCTCATCGATCCGCTGAATCGGCACGGCAAGCTCCTGCTCGCTCGCGAACGCATTGACCCCCACCACAATCTCCTCCTTCGCATCCACCGCTTTTTGATAGCCATATGCAGTGTTCTGAATCTCCCGCTGCACATATCCGCGTTCAATCGCACGCAACATCCCATACTTCCCGTGCGCATCGAACCGCGCAATCGTGTCCAGATACTCCTGCGCGCGCTGTTCGATCTCATTCGTCAGCGACTCCACATAGAACGATCCCGCCAGCGGATCCACCGTCTGCGCCACCCCACTCTCATGCGCCAGAATCTGCTGCGTCCGCAACGCAATCCGCGCCGCATTCTCGGTCGGCAGCGATAAAGCCTCGTCGAATCCGTTCGTGTGCAGGCTCTGCGTCCCCCCCAGCACCGCCGCCAGCGCCTGCAGCGTCGTGCGCGCAATGTTGTTCTCCGGCTGCTGGGCCGTCAACGTCGACCCCGCCGTCTGCGTGTGGAACCGCAGCATCCAGCTCCGTTCCTTCTTCGCCCCGAACTGCTCCCGCATGATGCGCGCCCACATCCTCCGCGCCGCGCGAAACTTCGCCACCTCTTCCAGCAGATTGTTATGCGCGTTGAAGAAGAAACTCAGCCGCGGCGCAAACCCATCCACCTCGAGCCCGGCATCGATCGCCGCCTGCACATAGGTCGCGCCATTGCCCAGCGTAAATGCCACCTCCTGCACCGCCGTGCACCCTGCCTCGCGCATGTGGTACCCGGAGATCGAAATCGTATTCCACTCCGGCACCTCCTTGCCTGCCCACGCAAACGTATCCGTCACCAGCCGCATCGCATGCCCCACCGGATAGATGTACGTCCCGCGTGCGATGTACTCCTTCAGAATGTCGTTCTGAATCGTCCCCTGCAGCTTGCATACCTCTGCACCCGTCCTTTTCGCCACTGCCACATACAGCGCCAGCAGAATCGAAGCCGTCGCGTTGATCGTCATCGACGTCGAGATCGTGTCCAGCCGAATCCCCTCGAACAGCCGCTCCATGTCCTCGATCGAATCGATCGCCACCCCGACCTTGCCCACCTCGCCCAGCGCCAGCGGACTGTCCGAGTCGTACCCAATCTGCGTCGGCAGATCGAACGCCACGCTCAAGCCTCCTCTGCTCTTTGCTCCAGCCCCGTGGCTCAGCAGAAACTTGTACCGCTTGTTCGACTCCTCCGCATCCCCCATGCCCGCATACTGGCGCATCGTCCACACCCGCCCGCGATACATCGTCGGCTGGATGCCGCGCGTATAGGGATAGGCGCCCGGCTCCCCCACCGAGGCCGCAGCATCGCAGCTCGCCATATCTTCCGCTCGATACACAACTTTGACCGGGATACCCGAACTCGTCTTTGCGGATTCAGCCTCGACGCTCTTCACTCTCTCGACGCCCATGACGCTGTAGTGTACCTGCTGCAAGATACCTCTAGCTCCGCTTGCCCCTGCGGTTCGCCTTCACGAAGCTGCTCACGCAGAAGTAGCCAAACACCAACGCCATGGTCAGCGTCAGTAGAAAGCGTACATGCGCGTCGTGATTCATCCCTGCGTCGCGCAGGTCCCCTCGCATCTTCCACGCCCCCGCACCCGCGAACAACGCGAAGATACCAAAGAACAAGCCGGTCACTTCGAGCCACAGCACACCCGACAGCTTCACGACCGGCTTCCATGTCGCCTCGCCGAACCGCTTACTGCCCTCTTTCAGTCCCTCGCCCGTCTGTCGCACCCGCTCCGTGGTCCGCGGCGTATGCTCTGCCGCTCGCGCGCCTGCACTCGTCGCCCGATTCTCCTCTGCCTTCGGTCCAGCACTCGCTCCAGCCGCAGACCGCGCCGAAGGATTAGGCGAGGTCGCCGCATCCACAGCCGTCACCAGTGTCTTCGCAGCTGCACGCGCCCCGAAGCCAAGTGCGCGGCCAAACCGTACCGAGTCCATGCATAAAGTGTAGTCGCTTCCTGTAAAACTCACGATTTCCCTGTAACCCCAGGATAGTTGGTGCATCTGCAACCGCCTCGCCCTTCACCCGCATCCAACCCGATACCTTCTGAGTCGTACGCGAATCCGGAAGAGGAACAGGGGACGATGCAATGAAGAGTGTGCTTTGGATGTTCGGTGGTCTCTGCGCCGCCGCCGTATGTTTCTTGGTCTGGGCCCCACGGCGGGAGGAACCCGTCGAGCAACTCGCGCACCGGCTGGAGGAGGCTTGGACCGATCATCACACCGTCGTATGAGAAATAGTCAGCCTAGCAGTCCTGCCCGTTCTGCTCACAAGGAAATGCGTTGCAGCCGCCTCGACCCTGAGCGTATTCTGTAACTAGACGTTGTTCCCGTCTAGCAGTACCCGCAATGCCGTTCCCGTCGATCCTGGGGTGGGAATACCCGATGCGCGGTGAGGTCTTCCAACCCATAGGGCAGCCCGGAGGTGGCATTGAATCAGAAGGTTAAACATCTCATTCAGAAGCTTGGCGAAGCAATCCATGAGTCGGTTTCAGAGTCCGAGGATATTGCCGGCGTCGTCAAAAACATCCGTGAGCAGGGCTTCGATGTGCTCCTCATGCTGGAAGCTACCATCGGCCTGAACGAGGTTGAGGAGGAGGCGGAGGCCGAAGAGGAACTGGAGCCCGCTGACAGCACAGCAGCCGGCCCTTTCACCCGCAACGACCTTACTTTTCTCAAGTCTCTACGCATCAGCCTCTCCGACGAGAGTGCCGACGCCTCAGAAAGCACGCCGGAGACCAACTGAGTCACCCGGCACCGCCCACGCAAAACACGATCGCTGAATCGCAATCCGCTGCCTGCATGGCACGCGTGTTCTCTGCAACGCATATCGCTCTCATGCTAGACTCGCGTCGCTGAAACGCAATCTCCATTTTGCGCATCTGATCGACGTGCCGCCCAGCCAGCTCACGCGGTGACCGGAGTATAAGAAAGCTATGAGAGACACGCTTGGCGTCCTGCTGGCCGGTGGTGCCGGTGAACGGCTCTTCCCATTAACACGAGATCGCGCAAAGCCGGCCGTGCCCTTCGCCGGCCAATACCGAATCATCGATATCACCCTCTCCAACTGCATCAACTCCGATCTCCGTCACGTCTACATCCTTACGCAATACAAGGCACTCTCGCTGAACCGCCACATCCGTGAGGGCTGGGGTCCAGTCGTCGCGAATGAGCTCGGCGAGTTCATCGAGATTCTTCCCCCCATGCAGCGCGTCTCGAAATCGTGGTATCAAGGCACCGCCGACGCCGTCTACCAGAACATCTACTCCATCGGCTCCGAAGAACCCAAATACGTCCTCATTCTCTCGGGCGACCACATCTACAAGATGAACTACGCCCTCATGATGCAGCACCACTGCGAGACCGGCGCTGACGTCACCCTCGCCACTCTGCCCGTCCTGCCGCATGAGGTCCCGTCCTTCGGCGTCGTTGAGGTCGCGAGCAACGGCGAGGTCACCGGCTTTGAAGAGAAACCCAAAGAGACCAAAATTCGTTCACCGTTCAACTCCGACATGGTCGATGTCTCCATGGGCATCTATCTCTTCAACACCGACGTCCTCCTTCCCGAGCTCATCAAGGACGCCGAAGATCCGGACTCCCGTCACGATTTCGGCCACGACATCCTCCCCAAAATCCTCGGCCGCTTTAAGATGTGCGCTTACAACTTCGTCGACGAGAACAAGCAGAAGGCTCTCTATTGGCGCGACGTTGGCACCCTCGAGGCCTACTACGAGGCCAACATGGACGTCGCCGGCATCACTCCCACCTTTAATCTCTACGACAAATCCTGGCCCATGCGCACCCGACCCTACCAGTACCCCCCGGCAAAGTTCGTCTTTGGCGAACCCGGCCGCACCGGCATGGCCATCAACTCCATCGTCGCCTCAGGTTCGATCGTATCGGGCGCCGTCATCCGCAACTCCGTCCTCTCGCAGGATGTCCGCGTCAACTCCTACGCCGACGTCGACTCAAGCATCGTCTTCTCCCACGTCAACATCGGCCGCCACTGCCGCATCCGTCACGCCATCATCGACCGCGACGTCCACATCCCGGATGGCACCGTCATCGGCTACGACTCCAACGAAGACAAAAAAAACTACTTCGTCTCTTCCAGCGGCCTCACCGTCGTCACCCGCGACTACTCCGTCTACGAAAACCCCGTCTCCCCCGAGTTCCTCCAGCAGGGCAACTCCTGGTAAGCAGGAAATTGGGAGTAGAAGACAGGTTCTAAGAGATACGACGACACGAATAAGGAAGCGGACTACCTGATTGAGGTGGTCCGCTTTGTCTTCTACACCCTACTCCCTGCCTTACTTCACCTTGCCAAACCGGTAAATCACCCCACCCGAGATCCCGAAGAATTCGCGCGTCTCCGTACCGAAGTGCTCAAGAATCAAATCGGGCGAAAGCCGCACCGCGAAGTTCTTCGACCGATTGAAATCAATGCTGCCACCCAGCGCAGCGATCGGCTTGGTTCGGTTCGTATACAGGCCGATCGTTGAATAGTAAATCGGAGTCACGTTCTTCAAACTGTAGTCGAATGTGCCGTCAGACACGCCGAACAGCGCATGATAGTCCACCGCGACATACTGGTTCTTCGGCCCGCGATATTGGCCGCCGAGCATAAACGTATTCAGATACACCAGCGGCCGGTTGTTCACGCCGGTGCCGAAAGAGGATGGAGCTGTGGTCCCTCCATTCGCGAAGACCGGCGTCGTTCCCGCATCAATGCGATAGTCCGCGGAGACCCCAAGCTTCTTGTTCAACCAGTAAGTCCCCAGCAGCTCGCCGCCGCCCAGGTTCATACGATTCGGCAGCGATTGACCCGCCTGGAAGTTCATGAAGCTGATTCCGCCGAAGATTTCGTATCGATTGTCATAGCTCGGCAGCGCCGCGAGCGCGATCTTCCCCAGCGGCCGAGGCGCTGCCGCCGTCTGCTCTGTCGTCGAGGAGGATGCGCTCGTCTGCGCCTGTGCTCCCCCCACCATCAGCAATCCCGCCGCCATCACCGCTGTGCCCGCACAAAACGCCCATCGCCAAGTACCACTCACCTTGCCCCTGCACTTATTCCATCCTGCCAATCCCGTCGTCTTCAATCGCAACATCCGTCTCCGCATCTGCCGTGTGCATTTCCTGCAATTACCAAGATATAACGTCCAGCCCACATCTGCTCTTGCCGCCGCGCCGTATCTATCTTCAGACAGCATCTGTGCGACAATAGTGGATGCGCTGGGAATCAGCATCCCACCTGCAGGAGAACTCGTATGGGCGAACTATTTACACCAACACATCTGATAGTCCTTGCCGTCGTCGCCGTCGTCCTCTTCGGCGGCAAGAAGCTGCCCGAACTCGGCAAAGGTCTCGGCGAAGGCCTGCGCGGATTCAAGGATGGCATGAAGGGCGTCACCGAAGACACCAATAAGCCCGGCGAAACCGCCCACACCGTCACCCCCAAAGCGGAAGAACAAGCCAAGTAAGCAGCGGTTGAGGCAAACTCAACGCCGCAGTTGCATTTGCTTTTCTGGTTGTCATCCCCGAAGGGGATCTGCTTTTCTCACGCTAAGCCTACCTAATCCGTAATCGTTTCAAAGCCTCAGCCCAATACAGCCTGCATTCCCTTCCCAGCGTCGATCCCGCTCATGAAGATCAAATCGCCTTATCTCATCAAGCCGCACACCCAGGTACGGCTCTCCAAAATCTCCAGTTCCGATACTGGCAGCTTCAAGTCCGAAGAGTCAGCCGCGCCCGTCCTCCTCAAATACCGCGCGCTCCTCGCCGACCTCCAGGACATCTTCTACGCCGACCAGTCGCAGGCCCTGCTCATCGTCCTGCAAGGCATGGACACCGCGGGCAAAGACGGCACCATCAGCCACATCTTCTCCGGCGTCAACCCCCAGGGATGCGATGTCGCCTCCTTCAAAGTTCCCACCCCGCTCGAAGCCCGCCATGACTTCCTCTGGCGCGCCCACGCTCAGGTCCCGCCCCGCGGCATGTTCGGCATCTTCAATCGCTCCCACTATGAGGACGTTCTCTCTCCTCGCGTCCACAAGGTCATCTCCGACAAAACCATGCGCAGCCGCCTGGACGACATCAACGGCTTCGAAGAGATGCTCGCCGCGAACGGCGTCCTCATTCTCAAGTTTTACCTGCACATCTCGCGGGATGAGCAGACCCGCCGCCTTCAGTCCCGCATCGACAACAAGAAGAAGCATTGGAAGCTCTCGGATGCCGACATCCACGAGCGCAAGTTCTGGTCCGACTACATCGATGCCTACAATCGCATCCTCTCCACCACCAGCCGCAAGCACGCCCCCTGGTTTGCCATCCCGTCCGACAACAAGTGGTACCGCAATGTGGCCATCTCCGGCATCATCGTCGACCTCCTCCAGAGCCTCAATCTCAAGTTCCCGGCCCCCACCCTCGACGCCTCCGAGATCAAACTCTAATCTCCTCTGCCTCGCGGTTGTGCTTGTCTTTCTGGTTGTCATCCCCGAAGGAGATCTGCTGTTTTCCCAACCATTCCACTCACCTTGCGACGCTCTAAACCGTAATCATCACCACTGCCGCCGCCGCTACCGCCATCCCCCACCCCTGCCGCCGCGTAGGCCGCTCCCTCAGCATCCACGCCGCCAGCAGAATTGTTGACGCCGGATACAGCGAAGCCAGCACCGCGGCCACATCCAGTCGCCCCGTCCGTGTCGCCGCAATGTAAAGCAGGTTCGCCGACGTATCGAGTGTGGCCGTGGCCATCGCCCACAGCACCACACCCCGGCTCACCGTCACTTTCGACCCGTCGCCGGCGCCGAGCACAGTCCATCCCCCGAGCGCCAGCGCGCAGACCGTCAAGCTCCCCATCCTGCACGTTGCAATCGGCCAGATCACTCCCGCCGCGCTCGCCAGCTTCAGCGCCGTAAAGTAAACCCCAAACCCCACCCCGCCCACAAATGCCAGCCAGAACGTCCCCCGGTCTTGAGAGGCACGATCCTCAGAACCCTGCTCCGCTTTGGCCTCCGGAGGCGGCCCCGCCGCAATCAGCCAGATCGCCGCCCCCGCCACCAGAAAACCCGCGATCCGCAGGACCCCCGGAGATCCCTCCAGCACCGCCGAAACCGCCGCCGGAATCGCCGCTGCCAGCAGACCGCTCAGCGCCGCCGACGCCCCCATCGCCCCACGGGACAGCGCCATATAGAAACACGCCAGCGAGATCCCGCCCGTCACGCCCGCAGCCAGGCCCCACCCTAGCGCCGCTCCATGCGGAAACGCGTCTCCCCGCGCCTCCGCCGCAAGCCACAACACCGCAAAGCTCATTCCGTGGCTCAGCAGAATCACCCGCAGCGCCGCTCCCATTGCACCGCCCGCCCGCTTCACCCCCATGCCGCCCGAAAAGTCGCCCCCACCCCAGAACACCGCGGCGGCCAGCGCCAGCAGCGCATTCCCATGCAGCATCTCCATCTTCTTCCCGATCTATCCCCTGCCCGCGAACCACAGGATGCCTAGCGTGACTTAGCCGCCACATGGGGCGTTACATCGTTCGCGGTCGGATAGTACCCCGGCTTCGCAATGACCGTCAGATTCGGCCGCAGCACCTTCACCTCAATCGTGCGATACTTGCCGTCGATAAATGGCTCATGCGAGTAGTAGCCCACCGTGTACTGCGTCCGCACCTCTTCGGTGATCTTCGCAAAGCTTGCCTCGATCGTCCCTTGCCGGAAGGCTCCATACAGATCGCCGCCCGTCTGCCGGATGTACGCCGAGAGGATATTGTCCCGCACCGTCAGCGGCAGATGAATCCTATCCAGGAACCCAATCACCGGCAGCGAAGCATCGCCCACCAGCGTCCCGTAGACCGAAATCTTGTTCGTGTTCAGATACTTCACCACCTGCGAAAACTTCGCCTCGCTGCCGTACTCGCGTCCATCGCTGACCACATAAACAATCCGTCGCCGTCCCGCCGCAGTCTTCGAGAGCGCCGTTGCCGCCGCAAGAATCGCATCATTCAACGTATGCGAGTCGCGCGGCACATTCTGGATTCCCAGAATACTCGTGCCATGCGTGGCATTTACATTCGGATCCGTATGGTCGTCCGAACCGCCGTTAATCTTGATGTTTTGTCCCAGCGGGCCAGCCGTATCGTAGTACACCGGGTCCCGCCCCGTGCTCTTCGCGCGCTCCAGCACCGCCGCCACCCGCGCGCTCTGCGCCCCGGTAAAATCGGTCTGCATCTTGGGGCCATTGTTGTACGTAAACACCGCAATCTCATCGTAAGGAGTAAACGCCCCCTGCAGCGCCGCCAGAGAATTGTTCACCCTCGTCATATTGTCGAAGGTCATACTCTGGTCGATCACCAGCGCCACCGACAGAGGAAACGGATCGACCGTAAACAGACTCAGCCGCTGCCGCAGATTGCTCTCATACACCCGGACATCGCGCCACGTCAGCCCCGGCACCAACCGCCCCTTGCTGTCTTTCACTGTAAACGGTACTTCCACAAAGTTGACGCCGGTCCGAATCACGTACTGCGGCCCTTGCCCCGTCGCAGGCTGGTCCGGCGGCGGTCCTTCGTCGGTCTTCTCGGCTGCGGAGTCCTGCAGCTTGCCCGGCACACCGCCCTCCTGTGCCGCGGCGCCGTCTCCGTTCGAGTCCGACGTCGCCGCCGCCCCCGGCTTCACCGGACCCACCGGTACAGCCTGCGGCCGAGGAGCATCCGGAATCGGAGCATCGGGAATCTGCTGCTGAGCCGCACTCTGCCTCGCCAGCGGCTGTGCCGGCTGCCCAAGCATCATGCACACCAACGCTGTTGCTAAAACGCTAAACCTGACCACGTGTTCTCCCCTGCTCTTCAGCCAGGCCTCTCTGAGTCCAAAGCTGCACCAAGGACCAGACTACCAGTGCTGGAAAGCCGCCGCCATCCTTGCTTTCTGCCGAACGCAGGTGGATCACCGTCAATCCCTTGGACGCCACCCGCCACATCCGCGTTGCGCTCGCCCCGGCGTTCTGTCTGCGTTGCGTTCCTCGCCTTGCTTCCCGCGATTCCCTCGCCTTCGTTCTCACCCTTGCTTGCACTCGCCCGAGCCGCCCCAAGGCTCCCCAAACTCCCAGCCAAATTCAGCGTCTAATGTCTAATAAGGTATGCGTCCTCTCTTCCTAGCCGCCCTCGCGTGTCTCTATCTCACCCCCGCCCTCCGCGCCCAGGAGGCCCCCTCCCCCGGCGGTCCGCCCCCGGCGAGCGATGCAGCCTCCCAGCCCGTCGACATCGGCGACACCCAGACCCTCAAGGTCAACGTCAACCTGGTCAACGTCTTCTTCTCCGTCCGCGACAAGAACGGTTTCATCACCAGCCTCAAGAAGAGCGACTGTGACATCTACGAGGACAAGATCCTCCAGAAGACCAAAAACTTCACCCAGGAAAAAAATCTCCCCCTCACCATCGGCATCCTGCTCGACACCAGCGGCAGCCAGCAGAACGTCCTCCCCCTCGAACAGCAGTCCGGCGCCGAATTCCTCAAGGACGTCATCACCCCCAAGGACGAAGCCTTCCTCATCTCCTTCGACATCAACGTTAATCTCCTCGCCGACTACACCAACAGCCCCCGCGAGATCAAGCGCTCCATCGACCAGGCTCAGATCAACACCGGCGCCGGCACCGGCTCGGTCACCGGCAACGGTAGCGCCAAAGGCACCCTTCTCTACGACGCCGTCTATCTCGCCGCCCACGACAAGCTCCGCCAGGAGGCCGGCCGCAAGATCCTCGTCCTGCTCACCGACGGCGGCGACCAGGGCTCCCAGGAGACCCTCAAGACCGCCACCGAAGCCGCTCAAAAGGCCAACGCCATCATCTACGTCATCCTCATCGCCGATCGCGGCTTCTACGGCGGCTTCGGCTACACTGGCGACGCCGATATGGAACGCCTCGCCAAAGACACCGGAGGCCGCGTCATCAACGTAGGCAACAACGGCAAGAAGCTCGAAGATGCCTTCGCCCAGATCCAGGACGAGCTCCGCACCCAATACCTCGCCAGCTTCACTCCCACCAACCTCAAGGTCGACGGCTCCTACCGCACCCTCAACATCACCTGCGGCAAAGACGAAAAAGTCCAGGCCCGCAAAGGCTACTACGCCACTCCCGACACCCTCGGCAATAACGAATAGTGCGGCACAGCGAGCAATGCCGATTCGATACACCACGTCTCGCAGCGTCCGTTGTTGTCCTTGCTTTTCTGGGTGTCATCCTCGCAGAGGATCTGCTGTTGCTGCTCAGCCCGCGAAGTTCCGCCCTAACTGAACCCCAGCACCGGATGCGGTACATACAACTCCTCGAGCGCCATCATCTCCTCTGCCGTAATCTTCACCGCAAGCGCCGCCACGGCATCCTCCAGATGGTTCTGCTTCGTCGCGCCTACAATCGGCGAAGTCACCCCAGGCTTGTGCAGCAGCCACGCCAGCGCCAGCGTCGCCCGCGAAACTCCACGTCTCTCCGCAATCTCGCCCAGCCGGTCCACCACAGCCTTGTCCGCCTCTTCCGTCTTCGCATACATCGTCTTTGCGAACAGGTCCGTCTCCAGCCGCTTGGTCGTCTCCACCTGCCACGCCCGCGCCAGCCGCCCACGCGCCAGCGGACTCCACGGCAGTACGCCAATCCCTTCCGCCGCGCACAGCCCCGCCATCTCCCGCTCTTCCTCGCGATAGAGCAGGTTGTAATGGTTCTGCATCGAAACGAACCGCGTCCATCCATGCCGATCCGCCAGATACAGCGCCTTGGCAAACTGCCACGCGTACATCGACGACGCCCCGATATAACGTACCTTTCCGGTCTTCACAACATCGTTCAGCGCCTCGAGCGTCTCCTCGATCGGCGTCTCATTGTCCCAACGATGAATCTGATACAGATCAACGTAATCCGTGCCCAGCCGCCGCAAACTCTCATCGAGCTCGAACAGAATCGCCTTGCGCGAAAGCCCGCTTCCATTCGGACCTTGCCGCATCATGCCCTGCACCTTCGTCGCAATCACCACATCTTCCCGCCGCAGGTTGGCGTTCACGAAGTTGCCTAGAACTTCCTCACTCTTGCCGCTCGAGTACACGTTGGCCGTGTCGAAGAAGTTGATGCCGAGATCCACTGCCTGTTTGAAAAATGGCCTGCTCTCGGCTTCGTTCAGCGCCCACGCATGCCGTCCCGCGCCCGCAGGCAGAGGCTCGCCATAGCTCATGCACCCCAGACAGATACGCGACACCTTCAACCCGGTCTTGCCCAGATTCACATACTCCATCTCGCCTCCTTTAAGATCGTCGCCTTTGATCGGCTCGAGCTGAGTTCAAACCAACTCTGCCGTTCTTCGTCTCGCCCTTGCTTTTCTTGTTGTCATCCCCGAAGGGGATCTGCTGTTCTAACCCTCGGCTCAAGTCACCTTTCCTATCGCACCAAAAGCGCTGCACCAGTCTTTTTCTTCAAATGCACCGCCGCCAAAGCTGAACCGCACACTCAAGCCTCCATCGCACCCGAGTAAACCGCCATTCCTGCCACAGCATCCACCCCGATCGCATCGAGCGCCTCCACCTCGCTCTGTTCTTTGATGCCACCCGCAACAATCAACTGCTTGGCTGTGCACGACCGCAGAACCGCCGCCACATCGAGCGGAAATCCCTGCATCGTCCCCTCCCGATCGACATGCGTATACAGAAATGCGCCGCAGCAATCCTCCAGCCACGTCATCGCCTCCTCCGGCGTCAGGTCTACCGACTCCTTCCATCCTTTCACCGCCACCCTCCCCGCCTTCGTGTCCACGCTGAACACCAGAGCCTCCTCCCCAAGTGTGCTCTTCAGCTCCTCCGCAAACTCAAGCCGGATCACCTTATGCCTGCGCGAAGCTCCAGTTCCGGACCCGAGCGAAGATCCGGGTGCCCCATCCTTCGCGGCTTCATGCGAAGGGTGGGTTAACAAAGAATCGCCGCCAAACAAACTCGACCCATAGATCACCCTCTTCGCCCCAGCCTCCAGCAGCGCCTTGCCATCCTCCGCCGTCCGCAATCCTCCACCCACCTGGCAAGGCAGCCGCCGGCAGATCATCTCAACCAGTTTGCGATTCTCTCCTTGCCGCATCGCCGCATCAAGATCGATCAGCTGCACCATCGGATATCTCACGAAGCGCTCCATCCAGTAGTCGAAATCATCAAACGCCAGCCCCAGCGTCTCCCCCCGCACCAGCTGCACAATCCGTCCACCCATCAAATCAATCGCAGGTATCAGCATCGTTCCTCTTTCTCAGCAGGCACTCCTTCAGCTCAACACTGCTGCACCCCGCCGTTGCACCTGCTTTTCTTGTTGTCATCCCCGAAGGGGATCTGCTGTTCATTCTGTGGGTCCATTCGTCGTGAAATTTCCTACGCTCCACATTCTGGGAGAAACAGGACCGCGCAAAAGTAGCTTTGCAGAGTCTGGCACTCAATCCGCGAATCCCGCCCCCGCGAATCTCGCCGTAGGCCTCAACAAGGCAGCCGCACACTCACCCCCGCGCGCTGCAACTCCGCTTTCAAATCCCGCGAATCCGTAATCTCAAAATGAAAAATACTCGCCGCCAGCGCAGCATCCGCCCTGCCTCTCGCAAACACCTCCGCAAAGTGCGCGGCACTTCCCGCGCCTCCCGAAGCGATCACCGGAATCTGCACCGCCGCACTCACCATCGCGGTCAGCTCGCAATCAAACCCATTCCTTGTGCCGTCTGCATCCATCGAAGTCAGCAGAATCTCCCCCGCCCCGCGCTCCTCCGCCTCCCGAGCCCAATCCACAACGCGCAAACCCGTAGCCTTTCTGCCCCCATTCACAAACACCTCAGCATCCTCGACACCGTGCGCGCCAAGACGATCAGCGCCCATAGTTCTCCGCCCATCGATCGCCACAATCACCGCTTGCGCGCCGAAGCTCCCGCCAATCTCTCCAATCAACTCCGGCCGCGCAATCGCACTCGAGTTGATACTCACCTTATCCGCCCCCGCCCGAAACACCGCCGCCGCATCCTCGGCAGACCGAATCCCCCCGCCCACCGTAAACGGAATAAACAACTGCGCAGCCGTCCGCTTTACCGTCTCAAGCAGCGTCCCGCGCCGCTCATGCGTCGCCGCAATATCCAGCAGCACAATCTCATCCGCACCCGCCGCAGCATGCCGATGCGCCAGCTCCGCCGGATCGCCCGCATCCACGATGTCGACAAACTGCACACCCTTCACCACGCGCCCGCCGCGCACATCTAAGCACGCAATAATTCGCTTCGTCAGCAAATGTCCCTCGCTCGCTCTGCGTCAAGACACGCAATAATCCGCTTCGTCAGCATCGCTCAGCCCAGCCGCTGCGGCACAGCCGCAGGCACCTCAATCGCTTCTCCCTCGCAGACAATCCGCGCCAGCGAGTCCATATCCTCCACCACCGCCCCATGCTCTACGAACCACTCCACTAGCAGACCTTGCCTCGGCGCGAGGATATGAAACTCCATCGCCCCATCGGTCAACGTACACACTGCCTGCCCCGTCCCCACCAGCGATCCCGCCGGCACCAGCTGCTGCACAAACGTATACGACGGCTCCCCGGCGGCAATCTTCAACTCATATAGAAACGGAATCGTTACAACTCCACAAAATTCTTCAACACCTGTAATCCCACTGCGCTCGACTTCTCCGGATGAAACTGCACCCCCATCACATTCTCCCGTTCCACCGCTCCGCTAAAGCCTCCGCCATAATATGTAACCGCCGCAGTATTTTGAACGACTGGAGCCCGCCACGAGTGCGTGTAATACACAAACCCACCCTCCTCCACCCCGCGCAGCAACCTCGAATCCGCCCTGATCCCCTCCAGCGAATTCCAACCCACATGCGGCGACTTCAACTCCGCCCCCTCAAACCGGGCAGGGAAGCGTTCGCACCTTCCCGCAAAATGTCCCAGGCCCGCTACTCCCTCCGCCTCCGTCGACCCCTCAAACAACCACTGCATCCCCACACAAATCCCCAGAAACCACGCGCCCTTCGCCACACTCTCCCGCACCGCCCCCGTCAGTTCCAGCTGCTCAAGCAGCGCCGTCGCTTGAAAATGCCCCACCCCGGGCAGCACCACCTTCGCCGCCCTCCGCACCGCGTCCGCATCCTGTGTCACCATCACCTCGCGAGCACTCACATACCCCAGCGCCTTCACCACACTCGTCAAGTTCCCCGCCTTGTAATCGATCACCGCAATCATGCGAGGTCTCGCCTTCTACTCCCTATTCCCTAAACCCTACTCCCTGCTAAAGCAATCCCTTCGTACTCGGCAGCATCTCCCGCATCCGTTCATCCCGCGAGCAGGCTCCACGCAGCGCCCGCGCAAACGCCTTGAAGATCGCCTCGATCTTGTGATGGTTGCTCCGCCCATACATCGTCTTCACGTGCACATTCGCCTTCGCCCCGCGCGAAAATCCATCAAAGAAATCAGTGAGCAACTCACTCTGAAAATCCCCAACCAATCGCACCTTCACCTTGTCCTCGACGACACAAGCCACCCGCCCGCTCAAATCCACAGCCGCAACCGCAAGCGTCTCATCCATCGCCATCACAAAATACCCCGCTCGCATGATCCCCTTCTTATCCCCGAGCGCTTTGCCGAAAGCCTCGCCCAGCGCAATCCCCACATCCTCCACCGTATGATGCTGATCGACATCGAGATCGCCCGTGCACTTCAGCGTCAGATCGAAGCCGCCATGCCGCGTAAACAACTCCAGCATGTGATCGAAGAATCGAACCCCCGTCGAGATCTCATACCTGCCCTGCCCATCGACCACCAGTCGCAGCGCAATCTGCGTCTCCGTCGTACTCCGCTTCACCGTTCCTGCACGAACCCCGTTCCTCGCCATCATTCAAACTCCCGCTCATCTTCGCTCGCCTGCCCCGGCTCCGGATGTCCCGCCTGCTGCCGATCCCACCCAATCTCGTCGAGCGCATCCCGTAACGCCGCCAGCCCGCGCGTCACATGTTCCTCCACTCCGATCGTGATCCGCACATACCCATCGCACCCCGGGTCGGTCGACCGGTCCCGCAGCAGTACTCCATGCCTCCGCATCGCTGCGACCAGTTCTTTGTGCTTCGCGCCAATGTTCATCAACACAAAATTTGCATGACTCGGAAAGAAGGGAACTCCCAACTCCCGCAGCCCCGCTATCATTCGCGCCCGCCCTAATCGGACCTGATCCACATACCACGCCAGATATTCCTCATCCGCAATTGCAACTGGCAGGCACTCGAGCGCCACGCCATTCACGTTGTACGGCGAGCACACCTTCCGCACATACCGCAGCAGCGCGGCACTCCCCGCCAGCATTCCGATCCGCAGATTCGCCAGCCCATATGCCTTCGAGAACGTTCGCGCCACAATCAGGTTTGGCACCTTTCCCACATCCCCGAGCGTCGTCGCCCCATCGAAGTGGTAGTACGCCTCATCCACCATCACCACCGCATGAGGAGCCGCTGCCGCAATCGCCAGCAGATGCTTCCGGCTCACCGCCGCGCCGGTAGGATTATTCGGCGAAGCCACAAGGATCAGCTTTGTCCTCTCCGTAATCGCCTCGAGAAATCTCTTGACTGGGAACTCCAGCGTCGCATCCGCCTGCACCCTCTTCAAATGCGGCGTCATCATCTGAACGCTCACGTCATACATGAAAAACGTAGGCGTACAAATCAGCGCCTCATCCTCATCCTCAAGAAACGCCGCGCACAGCAGATGAATCGCCTCATCCACGCCGTTGGTCAGCAGCACCTGCTCGGCCTCCAGTCCAAAGTGCTGCGCCACCACACGCTCGACCGGCTCGCGCTCCGGATACTTGGTCAGATCCTCCGCCGTCATGCCCTTCAGCCGCTCCAGCACGCGCGGCGAAGGCGAAATCGTGTTCTCGTTGAAGTCCAGCCGCAGCGCACTCCGTCCCGCCAGCGGAGGATGATACTCCGGCATCGCCAGCACCGCGTGCCGCGGCCGCACTGTCTTTTCTTCTGTAACCAGATCAGGAGCAATCCTCACAGCATCCTCGCTCGCACGCTCTCCGCATGTCCCCGCAGTCCCTCTGCTTCAGCCATCGCCAAAGCATACGGCCCCATCTTCCTCAGTCCTGCACGCGTGTACTCCTGCACCGTAATCACCTTCAGAAAATCCAGCACGCTCAGCCCACCCCGCACCCGGCCCACGCGCCCCGTCGGCAGCACATGGTTTGGTCCCGACACATAATCCCCCAGCGACTGTGGCGCATAGCGCCCCACGAACACAGACCCCGCATTCTGAACCCACCTCACATCCGCCGCCGTATCTACCGTTAAATGTTCCGGCGCCAGCCGATTCGTCAACTCGCGCGCCTCCTGAACCGTAGCAGTTACAAATACACATCCCTGCGCCGCCAGAGACTGTTTCGCCACCGCAATCTCCCGCGCCTGCTTGTTCACCTCCCCGATCACCGCCTCCGCCAGCGCAGCATTGCTTGTAATCAGCACTGCCAGCGCCTCCGGATCGTGCTCCGCCTGCGCCACCAGGTCTGCTGCGATCTCCGCAGCTTTCCCCGTCTCACTCGTCACCACAATCTCCGTCGGCCCGGCGGGCATGTCGATCCCGCACTCCCCCGAAACCATTCCCTTTGCCGCAGTCACATACAGGTTTCCCGGCCCCACAATCTTATCCACGCGCCGCACAGCGCCCGTTCCATACGCCATCGCCGCAATCGCCTGCGCCCCACCCACCCGGTAGAACTCCGTCACGCCCGCCAGCCACGCCGCCGCCATCGTCTCCTTCGCCGGCTTCGGCGAACACACCACAATCCGCTCCACGCCAGCCACCTGCGCCGGTGTCACCGTCATCAGCAGCGTCGAAGGCAGCGGGTATCTTCCGCCTGGCACATAGCACCCTACGCTGCCCAGCGGCCGCACCACTTGTCCCGTCTTCATGCCCGCCACCGGCGAAATCGTCCACTCCCGCGGCATCTGCGCCTCGGCAAACGTCAGAATATTCCCCCGCGCCACCCTCATCGCCGCCTGCAGTTCCGGCGCCGTAGTCTCCCACGCCTCGCGCATCTCCTCACGCGAAACCAGCAGCGCATGCTCCCTCGGCAACTGATCGAACTTCGCCGCATACCGCCGTAGCGCTTCATCGCCACCCTTCCGCACGTCATCAACAATGCGCCGCACCACAGGCTCCACCCGCGCCGTGCTCACCGAGCCGCGCCTCTCCAACTTCTCAATCAAATCCGCCGCGACCTTCGCACCCCGTCCAAACGTCTTCACCAGCTTCATGCGAAAAACTCCCTAAAACTCCAAGACGCATCGATCGAAGCAAGAGAGGAAGATCGGTGCCATCGGTGCTAAACCTCTCCCACCTAAAGCACAACCTTGCTCAACGGATACTCCACTATCCCAGTGGCTCCCGCCGCCTTCAGCTTCGGAATCACCTCCCGCACTAGCGACTCATCCAGAATCGTATTCAGCGCCACCCAGCTCGCATCGCTCAACTGCGAAACCGTAGGCGAGTTCAGCGCCGGCAGCACCCCCACCACGCCCTCCAGATCCGCCTTGCGCGCATTTAACATCAACCCCACGCGCCCCTGCGCCGCAATCGCCGCATTCAGCATCAACGCAATGTTGTCGATCTTCCGCCGCTTCCCCTCTTCCCGGTACGCGCTCTTATTCGCAATCAACTGCGTCTCGCTCTCCATCAGCGTCTCGAGTATCCGCAGCCGGTTCGCCCGCAGCGAAGATCCCGTCTCCGTCACCTCAACAATCGCATCCGCCAGCATCGGCGGCTTCACCTCAGTCGCGCCCCAGCTGAACTCCACCGTCACCGGAATCTTCTTCCCCGCGAAGTACCGCTTGGTGAACTCCACCAGCTCCGTCGCAATGATCTTTCCCGCCAGATCCTCCGGCTTTTGAAAGGGAGAATCCTCCGGCACCGCAAGCACCCACTTCACCTTCTGCCGGCTCTGCTTCGAGTACGTCAGACTCGTCACATACTCCACATCCGTCTCGTTCTCCTGCACCCAGTCGTTTCCCGTCAGCCCCGCGTCCAGCGCTCCATGTTCCACATACCGCGCCATCTCCTGCGCCCGCACCAGCATGCACTCAATCTCAGGATCGTCGATCGTTGGGAAGTAGCTTCGCCCATTGGCAAAGATCCTCCACCCGGCGCGCTCAAACAACGCAATCGTCGCATCTTGCAGACTGCCCTTTGGAATCCCCAGCTTCAACTTCGTCGCAGCAGTCGTCTCGCTCACTCCGCCTCCATCGCAATCTTCTTTGTAAAGCAGCTCACCGTTCCCTCATGGCAAACCAGCCCATCGCCTTCCACCTCGACCTTGAACAGCAACGCATCGTTGTCGCAATCGGTCGCCGCCGCAACCACTCGCAGCCGGTTTCCGCTGGTCTCGCCCTTCATCCAAAGCTTTCCGCGCGTCCTGCTCCAGAACGTCACAAAGCCAGTCTCACGTGTCCTGGCATAGCTCTCTTCATTCAAAAAACCAAGCATCAGCATCTCGCCCGTCTCCGCGTCCTGCACAATCCCCGGAACCAGACCGCCCATCTTCGCAAAATCAATCGTCACTGCATCCTCCATCCGTTTGTCTCCTACTCCCAAGGTTCGGCTTGGCCCTTCCGCGAGCAGCAGAAAGGCCCGCTCGCGGGTTGCGCGTCAGCGGGCCTTTCGAAATCCTGATCTAGCGTTCTCTTACTTCGCCACACCGGACACGGCTGCCGACACGCTCGTCGCGTGAGGATGGTGGTAGCCGTGATGAAGGTGCAGCATGCTCATCTCCCGTTCAGGTTAGCGTTCACACCGCAGGAAGTCAATGTCGACCGTCCCAAGTTCTTGCGTTCCTCCTGAGCGAGAGTGAAGGATCCCAATAAGCTTCACTCGCGCCCTTGCCTCGTGCAGCCGGAACTTTGCGAAGCGGCAGCACGTATCGATCAAGAAATCACATCTGGAGCGCGAAACCATGGCCGGCAACCAGAAAAATCTTCTTCCCTTCGACGACATCAGGATTCATATCCGGTTCAAGCTTTTCGCGTTATGGTCTTCGGTCATGTTCTTTTACGTCTACGGCGACTACTTCGAGTTCTATCAACCCGGCAAGCTCCGGGGCATGATCGCCGGGAAAACAGCCTTCGGCGAGGTCTCCCAGGCTATTTTGCTGGGCATGTCTGCAATCATGATCATTCCGAGTCTCATGCCCTTTCTCTCCCTTGCCCTCCCTCCCCAGGTCTGTCGCGTGATGAACATCGTCTTCGGCGCGCTCTACACCGCGATCATGATTCTGGCCGTCCGGGATGCTTGGCATTTCTATGTTCTCTTCGGCGTAATCGAAATCATCCTGACCACTCTCATTGTCTGGTACGCGTGGACGTGGCCGAAGCAATTGCCCCCACCTCAAAGATCCGCGGCAGCTTGACGTCAGCTTTCATAGCGAAGCCAGATAGCAGCGAACGGCCCCTGGCACTTTGACAAGCCGCAACTTCATGCCGAAATTCAGTCTCCCGAGCAACAACCGATGACTCGCCGGTTGACGCCGCCTTCATCCTCTCGTACTCTTCCGGGGTAAAGTCATCCACAACCAGAGGAGATCTCCATGCTCGCACTTCGTCGCATTTTGCTGGCCGCCACACTCCTGTTTGCTGCCTTTCCGGCGCTTACCACTTCGCCTGCGGCGATCGCGCAAACCAAACCCGCCGCCGGGGTCGCAGACAAACTCGACATCAACACCGCCACTCCTGACCAGCTCAAGGCCTTCCCCGGTATCGGCGACGCCTACTCCAAGCGCATCATCGACGGCCGCCCGTACACCGCAAAAAATCAACTCATCACCCGCGGCATCCTTCCGCAGGCCACCTATAACAAGATCAAGGATCAGATCATCGCCAGCAAACCTAAGAAGTAGTTACCTTTGCAGGGCGCCCTTGTCTGTATCACGACAGCGGGGCGCCTCTCTCCGCCGCGCGCTGTAGAAGCGCCGGCTGTAAGGCGCGAGGACGGTGTTCAGTTCCCCAACATATCCCCCGAATGCGTCATAGGCTCGGCGTTGCCTTTCATTTAGAGTGAGAGAGCCAGCTCGCTACTATGCCCAGACGGAGAAATATCCCGAACGCTCCGCTCCTCGCGCACCTCGTCTGTCGAGCCGCTCGCCTCGCCCTGCTTACCGCCAGCCTCGGCGTCCTCTCCGGATGCCAGGCCATCGTTGACTCCACGCCGCAGCCGCGCGTCCGCATGATCCATGCAACGCCGGACGCTCCCGCTCTCGACATCTACGATAGCTCTACCGCGCTGGCCTACAATCTCGGCTTCGGCACCCTCACCTCGTACATTCCACTCACATCCGGTAACCACACCATCGCTGCCGCCACCGCCGGATCGAAACAAACCCTGATCTCTTCCAGGACCACCTTCGCCTCCGCCGCGCAGTACACCATCCTCCTCGGCGGCGCCACCGGCAGCTTACAACAGCTCATTCTCCCCGATCAGGCCCAGCCCGCCCCCGCCGGCCAAGTCTCCCTCCGCATCCTCGATCAGGCCGCCCGGCCCGGCGCTGTCGACATCTACCTCATCCCCGCCGGCCAGAAGCTCGCCACGCTGACTCCTTTCCTCACCGGCGTCGCCTTCAACACCAACACCGGCTATCTCGACATTCCCAACGGCGCCTACACTCTGGTAATCGTCCCGGCTGGAACCCTCCCCACCAGCGCCGCCGCCTCCTACACCGGCGCCCAGATCACCTACCCCTCCGGGTCCGCCCGCACCATCCTTCTCATCGACCAGCAGCTCGCCGCCTCTTCCGGTCTCCAGGTCATCACTGCCATTGACTTCGACCCCGCCACCGAAGCCTCCTTCTAACATCCCGCCTTGAAGCACCCTCCCATCGGCTGCCGTTCCTTCCACTCACGTTCTAAGGAGCCTCTGATGAAGTCTCCGCCGCCGAACCGTCCCCGACAAATCGTCATTTCGACCGGAGCCGCGTGGCTTCATCGCGCGGCGCAGCGGAGAAATCCCCGCATTTCGCACTTCCGTCGCCCGCATGCCTCAAGTCGTCGGACTCCCTTTCGTTGCCGCTAGCGAACGCAACGATTTCATCAGAGCTTTCCTAAGTCCATACCTCTCGCGCACTGCGCCGCAAAACAGAAGAGCCGCCCGGGAGAAACTCCAGACGGCCCTTTGATGTACTCAGTCGGCTACTTAGTACCGGTAGTGCTCCGCCTTATAAGGCCCTTCCACCGGCACGCTCAGATAGTCCGCCTGCTTCTTCGAGAGCGTCGTCAGCTTCACGCCGATCTTCTCCAGATGCAGCCGAGCCACCTCTTCGTCCAGCTTCTTCGGCAGGATATAAATTCCCACCTTGTACGTGTCTTTGTTCTTCCACAGGTCAAGCTGCGCCAGCGTCTGGTTCGAGAAGCTTGCTGACATCACAAAGCTCGGATGCCCGGTCGCGCAACCCAGATTCACCAGCCGACCCTCCGCCAGCACGAAGATGCTGTTGCCGCTCTCGAATGTGTACTTGTCCACTTGCGGCTTGATGTTTAGCTTCTTCACGCCCTTCAGCGCATTCAGCGGCTCCATCTGAATCTCGTTATCGAAGTGCCCGATGTTGCACACGATCGCCTGATCCTTCATCAGCTTCATGTGCTCCACGGTAATGATGTCCACATTCCCAGTGCAGGTCACATAGATATCCCCGCGTCCCAGCGTCTCTTCGAGCGTCGTCACCTCGTAGCCTTCGATCGCCGCCTGCAGCGCATTGATCGGATCGATCTCCGTCACCACCACCCGCGCCCCCAGCCCGCGCAGCGAAGCCGCCGACCCCTTGCCCACGTCGCCAAACCCGCAGACGACCGCAACCTTGCCCGCAATCATCACGTCGGTCGCGCGCTTGATTCCGTCCACCAGCGACTCCCGGCAGCCATACAGGTTGTCGAACTTCGACTTCGTCACCGAATCGTTCACATTGATCGCCGGCACCAGCAGCGTGCCCTTCTCGAACATCTTGTACAGCCGGTGAACGCCCGTCGTCGTCTCCTCCGAAACCCCGCGCCACTCCTTGGCCACATCCTGCCACCGCATCGGAGACTCGGCATGCACCTTCTTCAGCAGTGCCTTGATCACATCCTCTTCGGTCGAGCCGGAAGGAGAATCAACCCATGTGTCCTTCTTCCCGGCCGCGGCGTCCTTCTCCATCTCCACGCCCTTGTGGATCAGCAGCGTCACATCCCCGCCGTCATCGATCACCAGCTGCGGCCCGAGCAGCCCGCCCTTGCCTGCGGGATCAGGATTTGGAAAGCTCAGCGACTCATTCGTGCACCACCAGAACTCCTCGAGCGTCTCGCCCTTCCACGCAAACACCGGCACGCCGGCCGCTGCAATCGCCGCCGCCGCATGGTCCTGCGTCGAAAAGATATTGCAGCTCGCCCAACGCACATCCGCGCCCAGCGCCACCATCGTCTCAATCAGCACGGCCGTCTGAATCGTCATATGCAGCGAGCCCGTCACGCGAACGCCCGCCAGCGGCTTGCCGGCAGCGTACTTGTTGCGGATCGACATCAGACCCGGCATCTCCTGCTCGGCGATCTCAATCTCCTTGCGGCCGAAATCCGCAAGCGAAATATCCGCAACCTTATAGTCCTGCGCCTTGCTTGCTGCACTCTTTTCCAATGTAGCTGTTGGCATCGAAGCCTCGATTGTTTGAATGGTAGAAGTTGCTACCGGGCGGGAGAAATCCACTTAGAACCAGTCTAACAACCGCGACCGGCAACATCAATCCAGATCGCACACCGCGGCCCAATCTTTACAACCGCACAAACATCTGTCCTGCCGGAGTCACTTCGTGACGCGTATTCCCCTTCAGGCGGCCCTTCCATTGGTCGAGATCAGAGATTCTCGTGCCGACCATCGGGAGGCCCTATGCAGCTAGGGTGCCCAGACCGGTATACGCGTCACGAAGTGACCGCCCCGCGCGTAGCGGGCCCGTCCGGCAGGACATGCGTTTGCTTCTTCACCGCCAACGCCAGCGCCGCCGCCCCCAACGCAAGCGCGCTCATCCCATACAGCCCACCCGCAAACCCTTGCGTCGCATCCCGCAGCCGCCCCGTCGCATACGGCCCCACAAACCCACCCACCCCACCCACGATCTGCAAGATCGCCACCGCACCCGCAGCCGCCACGCCACTCAGCCTACTCGTAGTCAGCGTCCAGAACGGCCCCATCATGCTCCAAAGTCCCACCGCCGCCAGCGTCATTGCGCACAGCGCCACCGCCAGCGAATGCGCCCAAGCCGTCCAGCAGAACCCCGCCGCCGCCAGCCCCAGGCACCCCGCAATATGCCACCGCCGCTCATTCCACTTATCCGAGCTCCACCCCACCACCACCGTCATCACGGCCGCCGCCAGATAAGGAAATGTCGCATACCGCGCAATCAAAATCGCATCTCCGCTCGCATTTCTACGCGAGAAGCTATGCAGTATCAGCGGCATCCAAAGATTCACAATATACACCCCAACTTGGCTCACAAAATACACCCCCGCCAGCACCCAAAGCGCCGGCAGCCGGAGCGCATCGCCAAGCCGATGATGCGCCGCCGCCCCATACCGCTCCTGGTCCCGCCGCAACTCCCCGGCAAGCCACTCCCGCTCCTCCGGCCGCATCCACTTCGCCTCTCGCGGCGAGTCCCTCATCAGAAACAACACCGAAATCCCCAGCAGAATCGTAGGAATCCCCTCCGACAGAAACAGCCATTGCCACCCCCGCAGCCCCGCCACCCCCTCCAGCTTCAGCAGATAGCTCGACAGCGGCCCGCCCACCACACCCGCCAGCGAGGTCGCCGTCATAAACTTCGCCACTGCTCGCCCGCGCTCCGTCGTAGGAAACCAGTACGTCAGATAAACAATCATCCCCGGAAAGAATCCCGCCTCGCTCACCCCCAGCAGAAACCGCAGCACATAAAACGAAGTAGCCGAATGCATGAACATCATGCATGTCGAGATCACGCCCCACGAGATCATGATCCGCGCAATCCAAACCCGCGGCCCCACCCGCGTCAGCATCAAATTGCTAGGCAGATCGAACAGCGCCGACCCCAGAAAAAATATCCCCGCGCCCGTCCCGTACACCGTATTGCTGAAGTGCAGATCGCGCTGAATATCAAGCGCGGCAAACCCCACATTCACCCGGTCGAGATAGTTCACGATATACAGCAGAAAGATGTAAGGAATCAGCCGCCACGAGATCTTCCGGTACAGCTCCCGCCCATCCACCGCCGCTTCGCCAACCGCCATCGCTCTACTCTATCTTCTTCATCAGTCTTCCTCGAATCTCCTTTGCTCTTGCCTCTGCGTCTGCCTTTTCCACTGCCATTCTTGTCTCCGGAATTCGCGTTTGCCTTTGCATTTGACCTTGCTTTTGCTCTTGCTTTTCTTGTTGTCATCCCCGCAGGGGATCTGCTTTTCTCTCATGCGCCCACACCCGCCTGCTCCATATCTCGATTCTGAGATGTGGGCATCGTCCGAAGGACGACCCGCCTTTCCCTCAGGCCGGCCCTAAGAGTCGCCACGCGACGAGCGCGTACCCGCAAAGGTTTCCCCCCAATCTTCTCAACCGGAGTCCTCGATCTTCGCTACAGTCTCACCAAAGACGAGCATCGCGCGAAGCATCGTTCTCGCCGCAGCATCACGAACTCCTTCACAGCTCCCCGTCATGCACCGGCGGAATCACCTGCACACGCCGCGACTCCCGATGCTCCCGCCACCCTGCCACCGCCATCATCCCAAACAAACCCGCAAACCCCACCCCCACCCCTAGCACCCCCGCCACCCCCAGCAGCACCACCCAAAGCGGAGTCGTCTTCTCCGAAAAATAAACGAACGCCTCCACAATCGCCCCCAGCACCAGCACCAGCGAAGCCAGCAGCACCCCGATGCTCGCCACAACCCAACCCTTGAACCCATCCGGCAACGCCTTGCTCTTCAGGGTACTCACCGTCGAACCGGCATCTGCTCTTGCCTTTTTTGTCGAACCGGCATCAGTTCCTGCCCTTCTTGTCGAACCGGCATCTGCTCTTGCCTTTCTTGTTGTCATCCCCGCAGGGGATCTGCTGTTTGCTTGCCGCCCCTCGTCCTATTCGATAGAGCCGTCATCGCTCTTGCCTGCCCAAACTCTCGGATGCCCCATCCATCGCGTACTTTGCGATGGGTGGGAACAGAATCTCCTCCCTTCGCTGTTGCTTATTCTCCAACAAACAGGAAACAACGACCGCAAGCGACCTGCTGCTCAGCACTCGCTGCCCCTCTCCGCCTCCAACAGCCGCCGCTTCCGCTCCATCCCCCAACGATACCCCGCCAGCGCGCCACCCTTCCCCACCACCCGATGGCAAGGCACCGCCACCGCCACCGGATTCGCCCCGCAAGCCCCCGCCACCGCCCGCGCCGCCGTCGGAGCCCCAAGCTGCACCGCCAGCTCCGAATAACTCCGCGTCTCCCCCCGCGGAATCGCCTGCAGCGCACTCCACACCCGCCGCTGAAACGCCGTCGCCCGCACATCCAGCGGAAACTTCGCCGCCACCGGATGCTCCCCTAGCGAACTCGCCACAAACTCCACCGCCTCCGCCAGCCACCCCGTATTGCCCTTCGCCGCCACCAGCTGCGCCTTCGAAAACTGCTCCCGCAAACCCGCCAGCAGCTCCTTATCCTCCCTGCCAAACGCAATCGAACAGATCCCCACATCCGTCGTAGCCACCAGCATCCGTCCCAGCGGACTAGCCGCCGTGCAGTAACGAATCAGCAGCCCCGCCCCACCCTCCCGCATCACCCGCGGCGTCATCCCCAGCGAAGCCGCGCTCGTCTCATACAACCTGCTGCTCGACCCGAACCCCGCCTCGTAGATCGCCTCCGTAATCGGCGCCTTAGCCGAACTCTTCTTCGGCTCCCGCACCCTATCCCGAAACCGAGCCAGCCGGGCCTCCTTCGCATACTCCCCAGGACTCACCCCAAGCACCCGTTTGAATCCCCGCAAGATCGTCAGCCGCCCCACTCCGGTCGCCTTCGCCACATCCGCCAGTCGAGTCCGCTCGTCGCTGTGGTCCTTCAAATACTCAGTCACCGCCCGAATCGCGCCCGCCTGCGGATCGGCCTTCGCCTCCGTCCGCTCCGGCTCACACCGCTTGCAGGCCCGATACCCCGCAGCCTCCGCCAGCCCCGGGGTAGGGAAGAAGCTCACATTCTTCCGCGCCGGCCGCCGGCTCGCACAGCTCGGCTTGCAGTAAATCTTCGTCGACTTCACCGCATACACAAACTGCCCATCCGCACTCGCATCCCGCCCCAGCACCTGCTGCCACTGCCGCCCCGGAAAATAACTCGGCACCGCGGCCTTGGCAGCGTCCACCCCACCCGTCTCTGAAATTACCGCACAAGTCATCGTCATTTCAGTATCCTCCCCCGCCCACCGCACCCGCCACACTCCGCAAAGTTCACGCAAACTGCCGCACACCTCCTCCGCACCCGCAACCGAAGCACAGTACGGGGCAATGCCATACAACGACTCTTAAGTAGAAGAAGCTGTTATCGGTTTGAGGCAGTGGACCTGCTGGATCGCTTAGGGATTGCGCTCTTCGGCAATCGCGGAACAGCCTGGACGCCCGCCCATAGCGTTGCGATCGTTTGCTCGACCACGAGAGTCTGGTCAGACAAGTCAGGCACAACCCCTTGGATGACCATGAGCGTGGCGAGGCCAAAGATCGTAAACCACCAGGTGTGGGCTACCACTATGTCGTCCCTGTTTGGCAACCCTTCATCCTTGGCAACATCGAAAAAGAGCTGCACGAAACGTCCGAACAACGGCGCACCAATGTCGTTGATATATTGTCCAGCGCGGACGCCGTTGCGGTTCTCAGGCCCGAAGAAGACGTTTCGGAACTGTTGTGGATGGGCAATGCAGAATTGAATCAAGCCGCGTGAAGTCGCAAAAAGACGCTCTTTCGGTGCAAGATGTTTAGCTGCAATCGCGTCGAAGTTCTGAACCATCAGCCCAATCGTCTCGCGACTCAACTCGGCAAGAATGTGCCATTTGTCGGGGAAATGCTGATAGATTACGGCGTGCGTATAGCCGATCTCTTTAGCGATCGCACGAAGCGTCACGGCTTCGTAACCGCGATCGGCAAACATTTTGCTGGCAGCCGCAAGGATTTCGCCCCGCAATCTCTCCTTGCGCTCTACCCGGCGACTTGGTGATGTGGAGGCCACTTCAATAGCTTAGTCCGTTTTGACGCTTTTTGCGACCAAGCGTTGATTTATAACCATCTATATAAAACCAATGATTATTTTGCAACCAATGGTTATTCCAACTCTCTAATTGTTGGGTCGCGGATATTGGATGGCGGCCATATACGAGGCAAAAGGAGAATGCGATGAAAGTTCTAGTGGTTGGAGCAGCGGGCAAGAGCGGAGAAGCGCTCGTAAATGAGGCGTTGGCGGCCGGACATAAGGTAACGGCTTTCGTGCGCGGTGCCGCGCAGTACAGGAAGGCGAACGTCAGAGTTGTTGCGGGCGACGTGCTGGACGCGGCTGCGGTCGACGTTGCGGTAGCCGGACAGGATGCAGTCATCGACGCGCTGGGCGGCAAGACGCCGTGGAAAGTGACGACGATGGAAACGAGCGCGGCACACAATATTGTGGATGCAATGCGGCGCAATGGCGTGCGGCGGCTGCTGAAGATTTCGGTGGTGGGTGCGGGCGAGAGCGTCAAGAACGCCGGCTTCTTCAACGAGCACCTACTCATGCGGACGTTTCTGCGGGGTCTGCTGGTAGACAAGGCGGGCATGGAGGCCGAGATCGAAGGCAGCAACTTGGACTGGACGCTCGTGCGTCCGCCGATGTTGACTGACCGCGAGAAGACCGGCGTTGCCAGGGTGCTGAGCACGGAGGGCGGCGAGAAGGCGCACAAGATCGGTCGGGCCGATCTGGCAGCCTTCATGGTGCAGCAACTGGAAAGCAGCCGGTATGTGCGTCAGGCAGTGACGGTGACGACCACATAGCAAGCCGCCGCGAGGATCAACCACCTCTCTCATCGAGGCGATCTCGATCAGCTGTGTAAAGGCCTGTAACGATCATGCGACAGATAACTGTGGAAACCCACGGGACTAGCGGAGTGCTAGCTGCGCAACTCACAAGCTCGAGCGTTCACTCCCCCAGAGCACAACTTGGTTCACGAAAGGACACATATATGTCGAACTTCGCTACGACACTTGAAGAAGTCATTCATCACAACGTTATTAAGAGCAATAAAACAGGCGGCCCAGCGCTTGATGTCGGGCAAATGAAGTTGCTGTGGAGGGCACTGGGTGAGAACACGGGCTACACCTTCTCTATTTTTGAGACTACGGTCGTGCCGGGTATGGGTATTCCACTTCACAAGCATCCATTTGCGGAGTTTTTCTATGTACTGGAAGGCGCTCTGGCTATTGGGTATTGGAACAACCAAGGTGTCACTGAGTGGGACGCGTGTGAAGCCGGGGAGAGTCTGTTGGTGCAGCCCAATGCGCCTCATACATTCTTCAACAAGAGTGAACATCCGTGCCGCATGCTGAGTGTGTCAACGTATCACCACGAGCGGATGATGAAGGATGCTGTGCATCCGGAGGGCAGAAAAGATTATCTGCCCGCTCAGCTCACTCAGGCCGATTTTCAGAAATTGACGAAGTCGATGGAGAAGAATCAGACATTCCTTGTCGCAGACCATGCTTAGTTTCGGTTCACATAGGCGCGCTTTCGTTTTTTCGCGAACGTGGCGAGACAAGTCCTCACAAACGCGCATCTCGTCATCTGACTCCGGTCGCTGACGAGATGCCGATTGATAGGGATCGATCTCTTACGTCCGGTCGTGAGGACGCGGGACTAATTATGGAAGGAGGCGAACATCTCAAGCATCTTCTCGTATTCGCCATTCTTTTCAGCCCATCGGAGTGGCTTGACCTGGTTCACTAGGATTTCGCCCTTCTCGATATGGTTACTATCCAGAATTTGAAGGACCTCCTGCGTGAAGTCGTTCAGCGGCATTGCTCGCGGATCGCTTGCCTGTTGCGGTCCACCGAGTTCCGTCTGGACGTAAGGCGGCGCAAGCTCCAGCACCTCTACAGAGGTTTTCCGCAGCTGCATCCGGAGAGCGTCCAGCCAGTTATGCAGGAACGCCTTTGTGGCACTGTAGACCGGCCCAGGCGCGTAGGGAACAAACGCCAGGCCGGAGGTGGTGACCATCAGCGTGGACTGCGGCTGCGCGCGCAACGTGGGCAGCAGCGCAGCGGTCAATTGGACTACGCTGATGATGTTGGTTTGGATGGTGCTGACCGCAAGCGAGGTGTCGACCGAATCCGCGGTGTAGTCCTCCATACCCGCGATCCCGGCGTTGTTGATCAGAACATTCAACTGCGGAAATTGCGTCTTCACGTCCTTCGCGAAACGCTCGACCGCCGCGCTGTCGCTCATGTCCGCCTTCATGCCGACCATTCCCGGATTGCGCCCTGTCACTTCATCCAGCAGGTTCTGCCGCCGTCCGGCAATGATCACCTTGTTGCCTTTTGCGTGCAGTGCTTCGGCGAGCGCGCGGCCGATACCGCTGGTTCCGCCGGTAATCAAAATGGTATTGCCCGTAAGCCTCATGGTTGCTCCTCACCGTCTAGATGCTCGACGATAGAACGGGATTCAGGGAAGTAATAGGCGCATTTCGCAGAGAGTCATAGCAGACGCCGCTACGCGCTTCACCTTTTCATCTCGGGCCCTGTCCGGCAGGACACAGGTCTGGTTCTATTGACACGGCTGCTAAGATGAAATTAGGAACAAACAAAGGCCCGGACCATCTCCGGGCCTTTCGCCGTTAACCAGACCGTACCTTGCCACAGATCGAAGTCCAAGCCTAACCATTTTGTTTCGAAGAATTTGCGCAATATCCGGGAGGAGGGGGTACCATGTCAGCAAGCAGTCACACCAGCAGACTGGACGCCCAGCACACCATGCCCACGCTTGCGATCACCCGCACCTGCGCAACATTTATTTTTGCCCTCACCGCGACTCTCGCGCTCGCCCAAACCCCCGACCCGCGCCTCAAGAACGCCTACACCTTCCAGAAAGACGGCTGGACCTACGCCCACCTCGAAGGCGCCCCCGGCGAGATCGGCTTCCAGCACGGCTACCTCCTCTCGGACGCCATCGCCGACAATCTGAAAACCATCGAACTCGAAAACACCCACGAGTCCGGCAAGCCCTGGCCCTACTTCCGCACCATCGCCCACGATCAGATCCTGCCCCACATCGAGCCCGAATACCGCGCCGAGCTCCAGGGCATCGCCGACGGCGTCCAGGCCCGCGGCCAGAACATCGACCTCCTCGACATCGTAGCCCTCAACGCCCATCTCGAAGTCACCGACTACTATCTTCCCTGGGCGCTCAAGCAGGAGCACAAACCCGCCATCGCCGCCCTCGTCGCTCCCGGCCGCTGCAGCGCCTTTATCGCTACTGGCTCGGCCACCAAGGACGGCAAGATCGTCATCGCTCACAGCAACTGGTCCTCCTACGCCGAGGGCGAGCGTTGGACCACCGTCTTTGACATCGTCCCCGAACACGGCCTGCACCTCCTCATGGACGGCAGCCCCGGCCTGATCCACAGCGGCGACGACTTCGGCGTCAACTCAGCCGGCATCATGATCACCGAGACCACCCTGCCCATGTTCAAGGGCTGGAACCCCGCCGGCATCCCCGAATTCGTCCGCGCCCGCAAAGCCATGCAGTACGCCAACACCATCGACGAGTTCGCCTCCATCATGCGCGAGGGCAACAATGGCGGCTACGCCAACTCCTGGCTCGTCGGCGACCGCAAGACCAACGAGATCGCCTACCTCGAACTCGGCCTCAAGCACACTCCGCTCTCCCGCAAATCCGACGGCTACTTCGTCAGCGCCAACTTTCCCGTCGACCCCGACCTGATCCGCGACGATACCCCCGGCTTCGACACCCACAACAGGAAGAGCACCATGAACGCCCGCCACGTCCGCGCCGAGCAGTTCGTCCAGCAGCATCTCGGCCAGCTCGACACCGCCCTTGCCGAGCATTACCTCTCCGACCACTACGACAGCTACGAGCACAAGGTGGTCGCCGCCCGCCGCAGCCTCTGCGGCCACGAAGACGTCTCGAAGGACTACGAAGCCGCCTGGGACTCGCCCCCCTTCTCGCCCAGCGGAGCCGTCACCGGCAAGGTCATGGACTCCGCCATGGCCGCCAACATGAGCTTCACCGCCCGCGCCGGCCACCCCTGCGGCGAAGACTTCCTCGCCGCTCCCTTCTTCGCCGCCCACCCCGAGTTCAACTGGCA
Organism: Edaphobacter sp.; assembly: GCA_965277545.1. GTDB lineage: Bacteria > Acidobacteriota > Terriglobia > Terriglobales > Acidobacteriaceae > Edaphobacter. The sequence continues at coordinate 446,077 of OZ255826.1, read as the reverse complement.
GAAACCCATGCTCCACGACATGAAGGCCGGCCCTTGGTCCACCTTCACCGCCGCCCAGCATCAGACCTCATAATGCCCCAGCCTATGGCGGCTGTTGCCCTTGCTTTTCCGGTCGTCATCCCCGCACGGAATCTGCTGTTGCTTTCATTTGCCAGAGTAGAAGGTGTACGTAGCGGTGTACGGCACGCGGGCGAGCTCCCCCCGATGAGACGGATCGCAACCCGCCGCAGGCGCCACTCCGCCCTGTGTCTCGGAGCGCCGGATGTACTCCACACGGGTGAGCAACCCGCTGCCCCTAGGCTTGGTTGCTTGGAGCAGTAGCCAGGGAACGGAAGCCGGATCAGGCGAGGCTGACTTGGCCTTGACCACGCCCTGAACCGAGCTGCTGTCCTGATAGTTCCAGGTGGGGCCGTCGCCATGGGTGCCCACTTCGCCGGCGCCGCTATCGAAGAGGCGAGCAGCGGGAGCGATAAAAATCCACTGATACTGGTCGCGGCTTCCGACCGGCTGGCAGCCGTAGATCTGCGAGCCAATCGCGTGAAGCGTCAGAATCGCGTGTTCGGCACTCGGAGGCAGCGTCGGGTCGACCCCCTGAGCGCGGCTGCCGGAGACCAGGAACATGCAGAGAAGGGCCAGTAAAGCTTTGCTGAGTTCGCAGCGCATCATTCGTTTCAATGCCGTTGATGATCCAATCTTACTAGCGATATTCATATTCCTCATACGGCAGAGCAGGAGGTGCATTTAGCAAGGAACAGGTCCAGGGATAAATGCAGCAGAGGGACCCAAGCGGACTTGATCTGCCTTGAGGGAGAGTCACGCGAGTATCGCGCGGCCTAATCCGTTCCGCCGCCCTGCACCACCTCGTTCGCCCCGCGGTTCAGAGCCGTCACCACCATCATCTCCTTCGGCGGAGGACCAGGCAGCAGCGGCGCCTTCGTCCCATCCTCCAGCACCTCGAAGCTGTCCACGTAGAAGTTCGTCAGAATTGCGCTCCCAAACGAAGTCGTGATCGCCACATCCGCAGCATCGCGCCCCGCCGCCATCAGAATCCGTCCCCGCCGCGGATTGTTATGCCGCGCATCCATCGTCATCCAACGCCCGTCGAGAAACACCTCGTACCACGCGCTGAAATCGCCCGGCCCGCTGTAAGGCCATCGAATATCCCCCAGATACCCGGTCACATACCGCGCCGGAATATTCTGGCACCGCGTCATCGTAACCGCCAGGTGCTGGTAGTCGCGGCACACCCCGATGCGCTCGGTGAACACATCCATCGCTGTCTTGGTCGGCCGCGCCGCAGCATAGTTGAAGACGACCTTCTGATGCACCCAGTCACGAATCGCCGCCGCCCGCGCCCATCCCGGCGCCGTCCAGCCAAACAAATCCTGTGCGATCGGCACAAACCGGTCCACCTCGCAGTACCGGCTCGGCAGCAGAAACTGCAGCACCTCGGACGGCAACTCTTCGATCGGAGCCTGCTGCGCCTGGGCATTCACCGGGTCTTCCCGGCCATCCATCTCCACCACACTGCGCCCGCTCAACCGCACCGCTCCGGCCGGCGCCATAAACCGCGTGCAGCGATTGCCGAACCCGTCCCGGTATTCAAGTGTCGGCACGGCGGCCCCGCGTTCGCCGTCGATCCGTTCCACCTTCACCTCATTCCCGCTTTTCACCCGCCCCTCCAGCGACGGATAGAGGTGAAGCAGCGCCACCATCGGCGCAGGCACAGGAATCTCAAACTGAATATCGTATTCAGACTGAATCAGCATGGAAGGCCTTTCTTCTGGGCACTGACGGATTGAGATGCAACCACGCGGTAGCTTGCAGTCTATCCTGCTCTCCGCCATGGCTCTTTATGCAAAGACATGCTGGCAGGGGCCATTCAGTCCTGCAAAGAGCAGATCGTGTGACAGATAGGATTTCTGATAGCAGAATGAGGAGAAGTCTCTCAACCTCAACATCAGGTTTGAACGAGAAGGTATTTCGAATCGAAAAGGGCGAACCCGAAGGTTCGCCCCATTCTCGTTGATCAGAGGACGACTATCTGACAGCAGCTTCCTTCACGCCCGCCTGCTCTTTCAATACAGCCGCCTTATCCGTCTTCTCCCACGTAAAGCTGTCGCCCTTGCGGCCGAAATGGCCATACGCCGCCGTCGCCTTGAAGATCGGCTTGCGCAGATCGAGACTCTCGATGATCCCTTTCGGCGTAAGCGAAAAGTTCTTCCGCACCAGCTCCTCGAGCTTCGTCTCATCGAGCTTGCCCGTGCCGAATGTATCCACCAGCACACTCACCGGCTCCGCCACTCCGATCGCATACGCAAGCTGCACCTCGCAGCGATCCGCAAGTCCCGCCGCGACGATGTTCTTTGCCACATATCGCGCCATATAGGCCGCCGAACGGTCGACCTTGGTCGCATCCTTGCCGCTGAATGCTCCGCCGCCATGCCGTCCCATGCCGCCATAGGTATCAACAATAATCTTTCGTCCCGTCAAACCGGTGTCGCCCATCGGTCCCCCGACGACAAATCGCCCCGTCGGATTGATGTGGTACTTCGTGTCTTCGTCGAGCAGCTCGGCCGGAATCACCGCCTGGATTACGTTCTTCAAAATGTCGGCCCGCAACTCCTCGTTCCCGACGTTCTCTGCATGCTGGGTCGAGATCACCACCGCATCCACGCGTTTCGGCTTGTTATTCGAGTCGTACTCCACCGTAACCTGGCTTTTGCCATCCGGGCGCAGATACGCCATCTGTCCATTCTTGCGAACTTCGCTCAGTCGATACGCCAGCTTATGCGCGAGCGAGATTGGCGTCGGCATCAACTCTGGCGTCTCGTTGGTCGCATACCCGAACATCATGCCCTGGTCCCCTGCGCCGCCTGTATCCACGCCCATCGCGATATCGCCCGACTGTTTGTTGATCGTCGAAATCACCGCGCAGGTATTCGAATCGAACCCGTACAGCGCATTGTCATATCCGATCGCAGCCACGGTCCCGCGCACCAGGCTCTGAAAATCTACATAAGCCTTAGTCGTAATCTCGCCGGCAATCACCACCAGCCCGGTGCAGGTCAGCGTTTCGCAGGCCACCCGGCTGTAAGGATCCTGCGCCAGACAGGCATCAAGGATCGCGTCGGAGATCTGATCGGCAATCTTATCCGGATGCCCCTCGGTCACTGATTCACTGGTAAACAGAAAACGGTCGCGCTTCGCCAAAGTAACTCCTCCAGAGTTGCTGTCCCGGCACATAGACCGGACAGGTTATCTATCTTTTGCAGCACCATCATTTTACCCTTCCCCTTGCGCACCCGGCAAAAACCTGCAGCCGTTTGCGGCGAGCTTCCACTCAGCGGCAATATCCTGCATTCAATGGAAACTGTCAGATCCTTCTCTGTTGTCGGCGTCCTTCCTGCGCACCGACAGCCTTGCCCGACGTATTCAGCACGGCCTTACCACAAGCAGCATTCCGGCTCGGCTCCGCGCCAACGGCATGAGGTAGAATCCGACGCAAGATGACCTTAGCCCGACAGGGGATGGGACAATTTGGCGATCCCGGTTCCGATGACCTGCGGACGGCTGGCTCCCATCCGAAATCCACACCCCGCATCCCCAGTCTCGACGGTCTGCGCGCGGTCTCCATCTTCCTCGTGCTTGCGCTGCACAGCCTGCAGCGTTACAGCATTACTCATCACGTCTCCCTGGTTTGGTTCGGCATCTTCGACGGCGGCACCGGCGTCCTCATCTTCTTTGTCATCAGCGGATATCTGATTACAACCCTGCTCCTGAAGGAGCAGAAGAAGCGCGGTTCGATCAGCCTGCGCGGATTCTACTTCCGTCGTGCCCTGCGCATCCTGCCTCCGTTGTACGCCTATGTCGGAGTCCTTCTGCTCCTCGGTCTCGCCGGCAGACTCGCGGTCACCAGACTCGACATCATCAGCTCATTGTTTTTCTTTCGCGACTATGCTCCGTCCAAGATGTGGTCGCTCGAGCAATTCTGGTCGCTGAGCATCGAAGAGCAGTTCTACCTCGTCTGGCCCTTTGTCCTTATCTACTGTCTGCGCCGCCACGGTGACGGCGGCAAGCGGAAAGCCGCCCATGTGGCGCTCACCGTGGTGTGCCTCTCGCCCGTCATTCGCGTGCTGAGCTTCCTGCACAGTCCTTACGTTCCAAAGTTTCTGCACAATGGCTTTAGCTTTCACATGCATGCCGACTCCCTGATGTTCGGCTGTCTCATCGCGCTTTATCAGGGGTCCAACGATTTCGAACGCGTCTACAAAGCCGTGACCAGGATCTGGTGGCTTCCTCCTGCGGTCATACTGATCGCAGACTGCATCAACACTCGTTTGGGAAATTACTGGCAGCTTCCGTTTGGATATAGCATCTGCGGAGCTTCCGCGGCCATCTTCCTGATCTGGTGCGTCAGAAACCCTGAATCCTTCGCCGGGCGCGTGCTCAATGCGCGGCCGATCGTACATCTCGGAGTTCTCTCCTACAGCATCTATCTGTGGCAAACCCTGTTTCTTCACGCGCGAAACGTTAGCGTCTTCAGGTCGATGGACAAATATATCGGTAATTTTCCGGGAAATTGGGTGGCCGTGTGGATCGTCGCTACACTCTCCTTCTACCTCGTGGAAAAACCCTCGCTTCGCCTACGCGACCGGCTCATCACTAGACTACGTCGCAACCCCGCCGAGAACAGGGCGGACCGAGCCGCTCGCCTCGCCGCCAAGTCGTGAACATCGCTCGCGAATCTTTGCCGCGCTGTTCGCCTCCGGAACCTCGCCGGATCAGGTTCTCGATCGCGCAGCTGAAGTTCATTCGGATTTGACGCTCTCTTCTCGCACTCTCTATGATGAGCTCACCGCAGCTTTAGAAACAATCTTGGTTAGAGGCAAACTCGAGTTCGGCTGTGTGGTGGTCGTCATTTGAAGGTTCGGCAGCCTCATACTGGATGTAAGAAAGAGAGCGAGTGCGCCTACCCTTCCCTGAACGCATCCCCTTTCGAACGCTCTTCCTTTTCGCCGCAGGCCTATGCGCCGTACAGATGCTGGAGGGAACGGACGCCACCTTCTCGCTCTGCTGCTTCTTCTTCGTGCTTATCGCTGGCATCGCATTCAACATCGCCGGAGGGGTAACCCGTGCCTCCGGCTCATACATCTTCTTCTTTTCGTTGCTGACGGTCATTGTTGGAATCGTGTGGAAGGCGGTCCTCGGCGAACCCGCAGACTCAAATCTGAAAAGTCCCCTCCTGACCATCTACGTCTATCTGGCAGGCATTTCCATGATGCTCGTTGCTGTCTATCTCAGCCGCAAGGTGACGCTGAAGCGTGCTCTCCTGGGGGATATACTCCCTGACTATAAGATCCAGACCGCAACTATAGGCTGCACGATCGTCGCGTTCATTATCGCCTTTATCTCGCTTGTCGCGCCTGGTGGGAACGGTTCCTTCATGGCCGCCCTCAACCAGCTCAATCACTTTTTTCCTTTGGCCATCATTCTGGGTGTCATGCACACCATTAGGCGCACGGGTGGCCGGCGAAGCCTCAGCATGCCTGTCCTGCTCTCCGGAGGACTCCTCTTCTATGACGGAGTCATCGGCTTCTCCAAGGAAGGCATGTTCGCTCCCATGTTGTGCTATCTGCTCGCTGCGGCATCTCAGCGTTACCGCGTCTCCAAGGTTCAAGTTGGCTCGGCCATCCTGGTGACAGTCTTCGTATTCCGATATCTCGTTCCCTACTCGCAGTACGGCAGGAACTTCAAGCAGGAATCACAAGTGGAGAACGTCAAGACGGCCTATTTGCTGCTTACCAATCTAGAGGACGTTCGCCGGCAATACCTCGACAGCGCAGCTGACAGGTACGAGGACCAGCTTTTTGGCTATTACGACAGTCCGCAGGGCTTCTTTGATCGCCTTGAGATGATTTCCATCGATGATGGCCTCATTAGCCACACGCAGGACTACGGAACCTTTGGCATGACGCCCGTCATCATAGGTATCGAAAATATCGTTCCCCACTTCATCTGGAAGGACAAACCTTCCATGCTGTTTGGAAACACCTTCGCGCATGAGGTCGGCCTTCTTGGCGCGGAGGACGATACCACCGGCGTTTCTTTTTCCCCTGCGGCAACGGCATATCACCTGGCCGGTTGGTTGGGAATCCTCTTCCTGGCGCCCGCTTTGTGGTTCGTCCTTTTCTGCGTCTACGATTCTCTCTGCGGCGATGCGCGCAAAGCTCCCTGGGGCTTGCTTGCGTCGCTTGCGTTCGCCCACTTGGCTCCTGAAGGCGACGTGACCGCGGTCATCTATCTGTTTTCCACCGGCGCATTCTTCATCTTTTCCGCCTCTCTCCTCGCCGCGTACCTCATGCCCCTCATAGGAACCTTGTTCATCGGGCCCGAAGGAGTGTTTCTCAAACGGAGATCTCCCGTGCGCAGCATTCCGGGACGCCTGCTTCCCGCCCGCCGCGCACAAGGCGAGCCTTCAGCCACCTGATTTCACAATAGCCAAATACCAAGCCGGCCAAATACCAAGCTGACCGAATACCAGGCTGGCCGAACGCCTTGGCACTCCTCGCCGCAGAACCGTTCCTTTCTCTCCGTCCCATACACTGTCAAAGGTATGAATAAACTCGTCGTCGGCAATCTCGTGCATCGTCCCTTACGCTCTCTGATCAGCTGCCTCGCCATCGCCATCGAGGTCGTGATGATCCTCTCCATCACCGCAATTCTGATGGGCAAGCTCAATGGCTTCAAGGATCGCACCAACGGCATCGGCATGGACATGTTCGTTCGCCCCAGCTCCACCAACAACTTCATTGGTATGAGCCCCGCCGGCGCCTCCATCAAAGTCGGAGATGTCCTTGCGAAGATCCCCCACATCAAGGTCGTCGCTCCCGTGAACATCCAGATCACCAGCTCCCTCGACAATATCTACGGCATCGACTTCACCACCTACGACGCTTTGCTGCCCTTCGTCTTCCTCGCCGGCGGCCCTTTCCAGGGTCCCGATGACGTCATCGTCGACGACTACATCGGCGCCGGCAAAAAAGTCGGGGACACCCTGGCCATCCTCAATCATCCCTTTCGCATCTCCGGCATCGTCGAGCACGGCAAAGGAGGCCGTAAGTTCATTCCCATTCAAACCATGGGCCAGCTCACCGGAACCGAAGGCAAAGCGACCGCCTTCTACCTCAAGACCGAGACGGCCCCCAGGTACGAGGATGAGGTCCGGAAGTCGATTCTCGCGACTCCAGGCATGAGCCAGTACAACGTCATCACCACGGATGAGTATCTCTCCTCGATGACACCGAACAGCCTTCCCGGCTTCAATGTCGGACTTCGCACCGTGATCGGGATCGCCGTCATCATCGGATTCCTGGTCATCTTTCAATCCATGTACACCGCCGTGATGGAGCGCACACGCGAGATCGGCATCCTCAAATCCATGGGCGCTTCGCGCGCTTATATCGTTGGCATCGTGTTGCGTGAGACCAGCGTTCTCGCTGTGATCGGCATCGCCGCCGGCATCGGCGCTAGTTTTGCCCTCAGCGCGATGCTCGACGCGAGATTTCCTACCCTCGACTTCGTCATCAACATCCCTTATGTGTGGAAATCGATGCTGATTGCCTTCGTCGGAGCCATCCTCGGAGCACTCTATCCAGCCCTCAAGGCCGCCGGCAAAGATCCTATCGACGCCCTCTCCTACGAGTGAGGGCTGCAGTCGCTGCCCTGCGATTGCGTCGCCCGGCTGGGATTTCGGTGAACGGCTCCCGCTGTTGCTTCTACCCTCTCACTCGCATCTGTTTTCTGTCGCCGCTCTGACTCACACACGGCGAGACTGAACAAACACAAACCTCTCCTTCAAGCGAAGGAAGGGGCTCTCGATCAGGTGGTAGGACAACGAGGCGCAGACAACAGTCAGGACAAACGTAAACGGGAAGCTCAGCACCCAATGCTCTCTGTGGAGCAAGTGCTCCTTGACCCAGTAAGTCAGCGCCAGGCAGATCAGGTGATACACATACAGTCCATAAGAGATCTTGCCCAGATAGACAAGGAATCTCAATCGCGAAGGAATCGATCTACCTAGAAACCCGAAGAAGATCGAGAGACAGCCCAGACCGGCTATTGCGTAGCCAACCAGGAGATTCATCAGCGAAACTACACTCTGCTCATGGATCTTGAACACCATCGTTGCTATGGTGATCAGGCCAACGCCAAACGTGAGCAGAAGTGCGCGGCTTCTAAGCTTCAAATCAGGAATTTGGCCGTGCGTCGAATACGAAGCAATGCCGCCCAGCGCGAAAAAAATGCAAAGAACAAAACTATTGACGAAGATCGAAGGATTCGCTGGATCACCTCGCATAGCGACAAACGCCAGGCTCAAAAATCCAACTACCACGAGCACCACACACGCACGCTTAAGCGTAGCGCGACCTCCGAGTTTGAGGACGAGCGGCCACAACAGGTAGAACTGTTCTTCCACCGAGATGCTCCAAAGATGACTCGTAAAGCCTACCCCCCAGCCGTGATGGCTGAAGTACCAATTCCCAGACAGGAATAGCATCGAGATCAACTGACGCCCTGAAAATGGGTAGTTGGGTGTGAGCGGCCGGATCAGAAAACAAAAGGCAATGAACAAGAAATACAAGGGCCAAATCCGCAGTATGCGCCGGACGTAATACGCGCGAAGATGAATCGTGCCTGTGTTTGCTCTCTCCCTGAGGAGAAGCTCAGTAATCAGGTACGAACTCAGCATGAAGAAAACGAAGACACCCAGGGCCCCGGAGCCGAAGAATCCTGAGATAAGCGACAATGGTACATTGGCTCCGGCAAGAACAGAGGACCCTCGCTGTGGCCAGGCATGAGAAAAAAACACCATGATGAATGCGAAGAATCGGAGCACATCCAGTTCGGGACGATAAAAGCGAGGGGCAGAAGACGCACCGGCGGGACGAAGTCCGTCAGCTCGCTCTGCAATCTCCTTGGAACTGGACTCGCCGCTCGCTATCAACTGCTTCACTCCATGGTTAGGCTGCTTAGTTGCGAGTCGCTTCGCAGACTTATGCTACAGCATCGTCACGGCGGGATCTCTGTAATATCCTGAATAATAAACGCAAATCTGCAGTCAGCAGTTGCATTCATGATCCGCACTCCTCCCAACTCGCGTCGTCTCTTCCGGACTATCGAGATTAGTCTTCTTGTGGCTGCGGCCGTATTTCTCTCGCTGCATGCGCTTCACCTTCGCGCCGACTTCCCCAACTTCTCCCCGTGGATGGATTGGGCCAAGTACACCGACGAGGGATGGTATGGCGACGCGGCCATACGCCACTTTCAGCTCGGACACTGGTATGTCCCAGGCGACTTCAATCCTGCGGCCGCGCTTCCCGTATGGCCGGTCCTCGAAGCCGCTCTCTTCCACTTCACCGGAGTCACTCTCGGCGCGGCCCGAGGACTTACGGTCACCATCTTCGGGTTGATCCTGCTGGTCTCCTACTTTCTGACACGCCGCTGGCAGGCTCTCTCTACCGCTCAAGCTCACCCCGAAGAAGCCCCCCCTTCGCTTGCGCCAGCCATCGCCGTTCTCCTGCTCGCTGTCAGTCCCTTCTGCTATGCATTCACGCGGCTCGCCATTCTCGAGCCGCTGCTGGTCCTGCTGACGCTGCTGGCTCTGCTCTCCGCCTCGTACGTCCGTCCAAAGCTGCCCGAGATCTCAGCCAACCGCGGAGATCATCTCGTGCGCGCCCTCCCGATCCTCACTCTCGGATTGCTCATTCCGCTCATGATCCTCACCAAGACCACCGCTGTCTTCGTGTTGCCGGCGGTCGTATGGATCCTCTGGGCGCGCGCAGGCTACCGGCCAGCGGCCTTTCTCCCGCTCGGCCTTCCCATTGCGGCCCTCGCCACGGCCATTCTGCTCACCTACTACAGTCTCCTTGTTCGTCCCCGTTTCTTGGCCGATTTCCATTATCTTTTCACCGCGAATGGTTACACCGGTATCACCTCCGGCACCGCCTTCTCCGTTCTCTCAAGCACCCTCGCCGACGGTCTCTGGGTCGGCAGGATCCTCTATCCGCTCGCGCTTCTGGCCGCCGCCTCCGCGCTCTTGATCCGGCCGCGGCTTCTGCGCAATCCGCTGATCCCGGCGCTTTTGCTTTGGGCGTTCGGCTACATGATCTTCCTCGCGTATCACAACAATCTGCAGCCTCGCTACTATCTGGTCATCGCCATTCCGCTGACCCTGTTGGTCCCACTCGTCTTTGAATCCGTCTGGACCGGCCCTCCGAACCGCGCCTTGAACCCGCTGCGCCGCCTCGCCGCCGCCTCCATCGTCGCCGTCCTCGCCATCGTGATCGGAACCGATGCGCGTCAGACCCTCCACTACGTCCGTGCCCCTGAATACACCTTCACCACCGCGGCTGCGCACATCCATGACATCATCGCGGCCGACCCCACTCACAATCCTCTGCTGCTCTCCATCAGCGGATCCAATCTCTCTCTCATGACCGGTCTCCCGTCCATCTGCGATGACTTCGGGACCATGGAACTCCCCGACCGCATCCGTACCTACCGTCCCGGTTGGTTTGTCGCCTGGAATGCGGTCGAAGACGACAAGATGGAAGCTCTTGCCCCCATGTACCATCTGCGCCGCATCGCCGCGTTTCCCGCGATGGACGATCCCGACCGAAACCTCCTCATCCTGTACCGGCTCGACCCGCCGATCACTGAGACTCCGCCCCGGCGCCGTCGTCGCAAAGCGACAGTTCCCCGCCTGCTGCAAACCAGCTTCGGCCAGCAACCGAGCTCCACCCAGCTCGAACATTAGGACCTTGCCCTGCCGCGTAAGCGCCCGGCCGGCGTTTTTAGTTCACCTAAGACCGCAGGCCGATCACTCTCAGTTCCTCGCCATCGAGCGAAAGCGGCCTCTGCGCTTCCATAGCGCCGCGAAGATCCGCGACATCGCACCGGTCGGAAAACGCCCGAACCTTGAACCCATACGCACCCATGTTCTTTTCAAAGAATCCGCCTTGAAGCGCCAGCGTATGTTTCTCGTTGATCATCGTGGGCCAGCTGATCCCGAGACTGCGGGCTTTTTCCCCGCCGGAGTTTGGCACCATGATGAAGACAACGCCTCCGGGTTTCAGAATGCGCGCAAAGAGCTCGAATATCTCCTTGAGCGAGAGAAGGTGTTCGAGAACATGGGACGCGAAGATGCCGTCGACCGACTGCGAAGCAATGTGTTGCAGGTCGTCAAGCTGGTCCAGAATCTTCACGCCAAGCTGACGCCGGCCAAGCTCCGCGCGAGGACGTGAGATTTCAAACCCGAAGGCATCGTATCCGGCCTGCTTGAGCTGATAGACTCCGTATCCCCAGGAGCAGCCGAAGTCGAGAACACGTCCCTCAGGAAGAAACGTCTTCAGCACGGCAATCTGGTCGGTGAAGTCTTTGGGAGAGCCGACAAAATTGTTGGTGATAAACGTATTCAGAGTATCCGGGTCCGGCAGCTCCGTCGTGTTCCCGACCTCTTGATAGGAGCTCTGGTAAAACTTTTCGCTGAACGCCGGAGCCTCCTTAGGCCAGCGGAACATAAGGCTGCAGGCCGGGCATTTGCGTAATTGGAGGATCAGATTTTTTCGCGCAACGAGATCGGTCTTCTCCGAATTGCAGAAGGGGCAGTTTTTGTCTGACCCGTAATTTAAAAGTATCCTGGTTGCGAAAGATAAGCGGCTCATTCTCAGTCCTATGGTTCGCGCTCTTTGATCGTGCTGGTCGTCTCACGGGTATCCGGCTCTTCGCTGCCCGCGCCGTCGTGGTCGTTCTCTTCCGCTCGTCTTCTCCTTCCTCCTTGCCCTCCTGCTCCGCTTCCCGGCAGCATTCATCCTTTCGTGTAGTCTTACAAAACAACGCCGCCGTCGCCAGCGCTTTGCGCCCTTTATTGACTAATAACATGGATAGGACATGGAATGACGCTCGCTGCACTTGTGCACTTTGCTGAGGCCCTGCTCTGGTGTGCTCTCCTTTTTGTCTCGATCGCGGGTTATGGAGTCACCCTCCTTCGCATCTTTGGTCTTCGTCGGCCCTCCGTTACGCTTGCCGCGATCAGTGGAGTCCCTGTCGTCGTTTTTCTTGGGGGCTGTCTCAACCTTGCGCGGGCTGTCACAACCCCAGCACTGCTGGTTTTGATCTTTCTCGGCTTGCTGGCAGCTGGCTTGTTTATAGCTGCGGGTGCGTTTAGAGTCGCTGGCGTCTCTCGAATCACTGTTGCCGACGTTGAAGTTCGTGCAGAAAAGGCTCACCCTCCATCGTCCTCACACTCGCGCGCAGTCGTCCTCCTGCTTCTTTTTGTAGGCTTGATCTTCGCCCTTCGACTTAGCGCAACCGTTCACGCTGGCCAATATCAAGCCTCCGACGACTACAACTATTACCTGGCCGCTCCGGTCAAAATGTTTCAGCTTCACCACTACGCGGCAGATCCCTTTTGCGAGCGCCGCATCACCGCGAGCATCGGCGGCAACTACTTCCTTCAGAGCCTTGTTCTGGTCGCTCTCCCGCTCGAGAATGTGCAGATAGCCGATCGTGCCCTGGGCCTAATCCTGCTTGCGTTTCTGTCCTATAGCCTGGCCGTTACCTTTCGGCTCACCCCGGCCCAGCGCGCTGTCTTTGCCTTCCTCGTCCTCTTTACTCCTCAGGTCCAGTTCAATCTCACCTTTGTCCTTCTTCCCAGCGCTCTGTTTTTTGGCCTTGTCTATCTGGCAGCAAACCGAGAAGCTCTTGCGGGCCATCCTGTTCCGTTTGCGCTCCTTCTCGGCGGAGTGACCGGTGCTGTCAGCTCCATGAAGTCGACCTACCTGGCGCACAGCGTCGTCTTCGTGCTAGCTATCGTCTTTTTCCATTGGAGACGAAGCGGCTTCGCGGCTGCAGCAAGAACTCTCCTGTTCGCCGTCCTGGCGGCTTTCGTCGTGATGGCTCCCTGGATGATTGCCAACCACAGCGCCTCCGGCACGTTCTTCTATCCGTCGCTCGGACTCGGCTATCACTACGACGCGTACGGTCTCTACCCCGCGCCCTCCGGTGCAGGCCTCCACGTCATCCTGCACAAGGTTGTCCCGTTCTGTCTGCCTCTTTTACTCTTATTTGTTCTTGAATGGTTTCTTATCGGCCGGCGCAGAGAACGCGACATAGGAGACGAGGCCATTCTCGCTCTCTCCATCGCGGCCTTTGTCGCTGCGATGCTCGTCGGCATTGCCACAGGCGGAGATTCCGTGCGTCGCTATAACTACCCGTGCATGCTCCCGGCCATCATTCTTTTGTACGTCGCATGCTGTCGTGCAGCCCAAACCGCCGGCGTCCAGGCCGTGTCTTCCGAAACCCGCTGGTTGAGGCTGCTGCAGATAGGCAGCGTTGCCTTTACCGTCGTCGCGGCCATCTCGATCTGGGGCAACCGGCTCAGCAACGAGTTCATGCAGATCCCGCAAAGCCTCCGCCTGTCCTTTCTGGACGCCTCCATCGTTCCGCCCGAGGTAAAGGCGGAATACGCGGCGATGCAGCGCACCATCCCCCAGGGTGCCCGCGTCCTCGCCTCGGTCAACGACAGTTTCCTTCTCGACTTCCGCACCCGCGACATGAAACTCGCCGACTTTCCCGGCGCGGCCAGCCTTCCTCCAGGGTGGCCCTCCAGAGCGAACGGCGACGGCCTCGCCCGATACCTTCTCGCCAACCATCTTCGCTATCTTGTCTATGATTACGCAAACCTTGGCGACCTGGACACCCTCGCCCCGGGTGTCCTTGCCGATGCCAATCGGACACAGTGGGTCCATAGCGAATATGCCATCACTTGGCGTTCGCATCAGCAGTTCGCCGAACTGGCCCGGACCCGCCGCCAGCTCTACGACGATGGCCAGATGTACGTCCTGGACCTGGCTGCGCCGGGACCGGGTGAAGAAGGACCTGGCAACGCCCGCAGCAGCCGGGCTGGATCTGTCCGGCCGGCGAAGGAACCCCTGAATGAACCCTTGACGGCATCCCAGAGTCCTCAGTAGACTTAAATCTCGCGCAGTCTCGAGTCTGCGCGCCTGTGTCCGTGTCGTCTCTTCCATCGTACGCAGGCACGTCAGTCCAGCGAGTCATCCGTGGTGGATCCACTGGGGAGCAGCTTACCGCACAGCCGCCCCTGAAGCACCCATCCCATAGATGTTTGTGCGTACCCGTAATCCAGGGAAAGCGGTTCGTCCGCGCGTTTTGGAGGGGGAGCATCTTCTCTTCCGCCGCATCCCGCTTGGCCTGGACCATTGTTGGAGCATTCAAGATTTCCGTCTTCCACGAACTATCCACCTGGCACCATCTTCTTCATGCACCACGCCGAACCCTGAAGACGGCAGAATCAAGGAGTAAATAGACAGATGCCCACTACAATTCCGAGCGGTAAAGACATCAAGCGCAAGTGGTTTGTGCTCGACGCCAGCGGCAAGACGCTAGGTCGCCTGGCCACCCAGGCCGCGTCCATCCTCGCCGGCAAGCTCAACGTCCTCTATACCCCCTATATCGATATGGGCGATCACGTCATTATCATCAATGCCGAAAAGATCGTGCTGACCGGTCTCAAGTCGGACCAGAAGCTCTATCGCCGCTACACCGGTTTCCCAGGCGGCCTCCGCGAAGAGTCCTTCATCAAGCTGCTCGCCCGCCGTCCCGAAGCCATCGTCGAGCAGGCCGTCAAGGGCATGCTCCCCAAGAACAAGATGGGCCGCCAGATGGCCACCAAGCTCAAGGTCTACAAAGGCGCGCAGCACCCGCACCTGGCCCAGCAGCCCGTTGCGATGGACTTCCATGCCTCGAACGCACCCAAGGTGCTCACGTCCAAGGTCATGGTGCCCACGCACCACGCCCACTCTCTCGAAGGCTGATTCGCAGATGGCCTCAAGGCAAAGTGTTGTTTGTGATAGCAGCGGGCTTCCACCCACTGGCCAAAATAGTTGAGGTTTTGTAATAGGTCCGGGCTTAGCCCGGACATCTAGGGCACCAAAAAGCGATGGGTCTTTCCCTTCGCAAAAAGTTCAAGGAGAATCATGGCAGATCTGATTCAGTACTACGGAACCGGCCGTCGCAAAAGCTCGATCGCGCGCGTCTTCCTGCGTCCGGGCAGCGGTAAATTTACCGTCAACGGCAAAGAGTCCGATGTTTACTTCGTCACCGCGCAGCAGCGCGCCGCCGCCAAGCGTTCGCTCGGCATCGCCGATATCGGCGAGACCTTCGACGTCATCACCACCGTCAAAGGCGGCGGCGTGATGGGCCAGGCCGACGCGGTCAAGCTCGGCATCGCCCGCGCGTTGATGGAGTTCAACCCCGAGCTCCGCAAGGCGCTCAAGGCAGAAGGGCTCGTCACCCGCGACTCGCGCGGCAAGGAGCGCAAAAAGTACGGCCAGAAGGGCGCCCGCGCTCGCTTCCAGTTCAGCAAACGCTAATTGCCGTTTGCTTTTCTGAGCTCAGAAGCGCTAATCGCCGTTGCTCTTCTGATTAGCCATTGCTCTTCTGATTACGCGCCGTTGCTCTTCTGATTATGTGCCGTTGCTTTTCTGGCTAAGCGCCGTTGCTTTTCTGGTTGTCATCCCCGAAGGGGATCTGCTTCTGTACTTGCTGTTGTCTTTTGTTCTCAGGAGGAAATCAGGGGCTTTAGCCGCTGCTTCCCTCCGCAGCATTCGATCTTCGTTTCAAAGCGGCGAAAAAGAATCACCGCTCAGCACCACCCTCTCAGGACATCGCGAGGCATGGAGTCAAATCTCCCTTACGAGGGATCAATCCAGGCACCGGCGCCACGGTACCGGCTGTCTTCACCAAGGAGCTACTTTGGCAAATATCACCATGAAGGAACTACTCGAAGCGGGCGTCCACTTCGGCCATCAGACCAAGCGCTGGAACCCCAAGATGAAGGAGTACATCTTCGGCGAGCGCAACGGCATTTACATCATCGACCTGCAGAAGACCCTCAAGATGTTCAAAGAGGCGTCGAAGTTCGTGACCGACCTCACCTCCACCGGCAAGCTCGTCCTCTTCGTCGGCACCAAGCGCCAGGCCCAGGACGCCATCGCCGAAGAGGCCACCCGCGCCGGCATGCCTTACATCAACAGCCGCTGGCTCGGCGGTCTGCTCACCAACTGGGTCACCGTCCAGAAGTCCGTCAAGCGCCTCACCGAGCTCGACGACATGTCCACCGACGGCCGCTATGAGCTCCTCACCAAGAAGGAAGTCATCAAGCTCGAGCGCGAGCGCAAGCACCTGACCACCAACCTCGCCGGCATCAAGACCATGAAGCGCCTTCCCGACGCCATCTTCGTCGTTGATTCCAACAACGAAGCCATCGCCGTCGCCGAAGCCCGCAAGCTCGGCATCCCCGTCGTCGCCGTCGTCGACACCAACTGCGACCCCACCGTCGTCGACTACGTCATCCCCGGCAACGACGATGCACTCCGCGCCATCCGCCTCTTCACCATGAAGATCGCCGACTCGGCCTACGAAGGTGTTCAGATGGTCTCGGAAAAAGCCTTCGCCACCGAAGCCGCCGATGTTCAACCCCTCGCCGCCTCCCCCGAGCACATCGGCGAAGAGGGCGAAGCAGCTCCGGGCGCCGAACTTGAAGTTCACGAGTCCGCCGGTATTGCCGAAGCCTCCACCGAAGACGACGAGACCGTCGACCTCGAAGCTGTTCTCGGCGGCAACATCCGCAAAGCCCCCGCCGCCAGCGAGCCCGACGCCGAACCGGAAGCCATCTCCGCCCAGGCCGCTGTCTAAAACAAGGTCGCTGTACCCAGTCTTCGCTCTTGCTTTTCTTGTTGTCATCCTCGAAGGGGATCTGCTGTTGTTGTGTGGGTACACCAATCTTGCAATTCCTACGTCTCGCGGCGTCCTGCGAAGATTGAAAGCGTTTTCAGGTAAGGTATGAACAAAACTTCGGGTGCCCCATCCTTCGTGCGTTCTTTTACACGAAGGGTGGGAGTCCAGAACTCTTCCAGAGTATGACCTTCCAAACGCAATACACGTTGCTGATCGTCATCCCAACCTCAGCCGTGGTGCTAGGCGCCTGCATCAGCTTTTGTCTCAATAAAGATTTTTAAGAACCATGAACGCCAACTTCGATCGCCTGGAGCAGACCCTCAACTCCACATGCAGCGATCAAATGAAAAACACTAGGCTAAACTTAGAAGGGAACTACAATGCCTGACACCGCCGTAAAGATCGACGCCAAACTCGTCAAGGAACTCCGCGAAAAATCCGGCGCCCCTATGGGCGACTGCCTGAAGGCGCTGCAAGAAGCTAAGGGTGAAATGGAGGCTGCCTTCGTCGTTCTGCGCAAACGCGGCATGGCCTCCGCCGCCAAAAAAGCCAGCCGCACCACCAATGAAGGCGCAGTCGGCACCTACATCCACGCCGGCGGCAAGATCGGCGTCCTCCTCGAGCTCAACTGCGAGTCGGACTTCGTCGCCCGCACCGAAGACTTCCAGGAGCTTCTCCGCGACATCTCCATGCACATCGCCGCCGTCGACCCCCGCTTCGTCAGCCGCGAGGACGTCACCGAAGCCGACCTCGAGCGCGAAAAAGACGTCTACCGCGCCCAGGCCGCAGCCTCCGGCAAGCCCGCCAACATCGTCGAAAAGATGCTCGAAGGCAAGCTCGCCAAGTTCTACGAAGAGTTCTGCCTCCTCGACCAGCCCTTCATCAAGGAGTCCTCGCAGTCCATTGCCCAGCTCATCGCCTCCAAAGTCGCCAAGCTCGGCGAAAACATCTCCGTCCGCCGCTTCGCCCGCTTCAAGGTAGGCGCCCCCGACTGGACCGTAGCCCAGACCAAATCCGCCGCCAACGAAGAGGTCTCGGCATAGTTCGCGAGGCACCTCGATCGCCAGGTCCGGGCCCCGAAGCCCGGGCTTTGCTTTCTCTCCTCCTCGGCAAACGGTAAGGTACTGATGACAGCATCCCGTGACGATACTGCCGTAAGCAAGGAATCCGTTTCCACCGCTGGGATTGGCTATCCGTTTCATCTGCGCCTTATTCTCGCGTTCGGATGCGCGGCAGCCCTGATCTATTTCGTGGTAGTCACCTTCCGTTGGCCGATGGTCTGGGACCAGACGGTCATGCACTACGTCAACTTCCTGATGGCGCACGGTATGGCGCCCTACCGGGAGATCTACGACATCAACCTGCCGGGCATCTACCTCATCGACGGATGGCAGATCCATCTCTTCGGTCCAGGAGACCTTGCCTTCCGGCTCTATGACTTCTTCCTGCTCGGCTGCCTCGTAACGGCAATGATCGCAATCGCGTTGCCCGCGGACTGGCTTGGCGGCTTGGTCGCAGGCACTGTCTTTATTCTCTTCCACGGCGGCGACACCTCCCGCGGCGCCGGCGAACGCGATGAAATCATAGCCGTGCTTCTCATGGCAGGATATGCCCTGCTGTTCTACGCTGTGCGCCGCAGGCAATCCGTCTTGGTCATGCCTTCCGCCCTCTGCGTGATGTTCGCCCTGTGTATCAAGCCTTTATTCGCTCCTTTCGTCCTCTGTCTGGCGATCATGGCCTTCTACGTCCTGAAGAAGCGCGGCGAAACTCTTTCCAGCTATCTGATCTATGGACTGATCGGAGTTCTGATTCCCGTTGTCCTAAGTCTGAACCTGCTGCTTCAACACCATTCCCTCGTCGCGCTTGTCAACCTGTCGACTCGGCTGACCCGTTATTACGCGACTACCCGGAAGGAGCCGATCCTCCAGCTCATCCGCTATTGCCTTACGTTTGAACTGAAAATAACCATGATTCTAGCCGGAATCATTATTCTGTTCGAACGGGAATGGATCAGAAACTGGGAGCGTTGGGCTCTTCTTTTGGGAGTGGCTGGAGGTCTCTTCTCCTTCGTCATCCAGAGGAAGGGCTTCCCGTACATGAAATACCCGCTTCTCGCCTTCCTGTTGCTCTGGGTATGTACGGAGTTCACGCGTGCGGTTCACAAGCGCGGCTGGATCCGTTGGGTCGGCGTCGCGGGCCTTATCTATGCCACCCTCTATCTCGTGCCGCTCGGCCGCCCCTTGCGCCGGAGCTATCCGGAGTGGAGCGACTTCATGCATCATCTGGAGCCGGATCTCGTCAGCCTCGGCGGCGACCGCTTGCAGCACCAGGTGCAGTGTCTCGATATGGTGGAGGGTTGTCTTGGTGCTCTCTACCATCTCAACCTGGTGCAGAGCACAGGGTTCACCGGGGACTCTCTGTTTTTCTCCAAAGCCCGCACCCCCGTGGTCGAGTTCTACAGCAGCATCTTCCTCAACCAGATCTACAAGTCTCCCCCCAAAGTGTTTGTGCTGTCCGACGAATGGTTCGATGGGGAAAGAGGTTTTGGCAAGCTCGACTACTGGCCCGAATTTGCCGCGTTCCTGCGCAAGCATTACACGCTCGTCGAAACCCGTGACTTCAGCCAATCCGCTTATCGAATCTATGTGCTGAACGGAACTCCCCCAACTGTGTAGTTCCTCGCATCCTACCCAGCCTCGCTCATCCATCGTCGCCCCGCTGCTGCATCTTACGGTGATCCTCACCAGCCTCAACATCCCTGGCGCCGTCCGCATCCACACCGGCACCGCGCGCGACAACCTCTTTCTCACCGTCCACCCCACCGTGAACAACAACGCCAAACTCGCCCGCATCGCCTCCATGATCGACGCGGAGCAGGGAACCGGCATCATCTACACCGCAAGCGTTCGCTCCGCCAACGAACTCCACGACTGGCTCAAGGAGCGTGACATCTCCGTCGGCCGTTACCATGGGCGCATGAGCGCTCGCGATCGGGAACAGGCTCAACAGGAGTTCATGCGCAGCGAACATAAAGTGATGATCGCCACCAAAGCCTTTGGCCTCGGCATCGACAAGCCCGACATCCGCTTCGTCTATCACTTCGAGTTTCCCGACTCACTTGAAACTTACTACCAGGAAGCAGGCCGCGCCGGCCGCGACGGCAAGCCCGCCCGCGCCGTCCTCCTCTACCGCCTCGAAGACAAGCGCATCCAGAGCTTTTTTCTCGCAGGCCGCTATCCCCGCCTCGAAGAGCTCCACGCCGTGATCGACAGTATGTTGGCGGCACCCGCCTCCCCGGAGACCTTGGAGATCCCCGAAGCCCTGGCCGAACCAGCGCTCTCCGCAGCCGACATCTCCTCTCGCTCCGGAGTAGGCCGCCGGCGCACCCAGGTCATCCTGCACCTGCTGCGCAAAGCCGGCGTCCTTCGCCGCAAACGGCAGGGCTACGCGCTCGCTCATTCTGCCGTACCATCCGATCAGGCACTCGGAGAAATCCTCCAGACCCACACCGATCGCGCCCACACCGACAAGGACCGCCTCGCCGACATCATGCATTACGCAGAGTCTGCCTCCTGCCGCACCCAGCTTATTCGAGCCTACTTCGGCGACCCCGACGGCGAGCCCTGCGGCCACTGCGACAACTGCAACGCTGCCACTCGAACGAAATCCGTCGAGAGTCCGCGCGCCACCTCAAACTCGCTCGATTCTCAGGCTCCGGGCGTCACCCGAGTGGAATCGATGCACGGCGACATCTTCACCACCGCGCCCGAAACTCTTCCCGTCGCCGCAGCCCCCGCAGCCTTCGCTCCTGGCGACCGCGTGCGGCACAAGCGCTTTGGATCGGGCAAGGTCCTCGACCTCCATGATGCCAACGTCCTGGTAGACTTCGAAAAATCCGGCAAGAAGCGTCTGCGCATCGACTTCTTGACCGCTGTTGCTTGACCGGAGTTCGCCTCCTGAGATTGTCTGAGGTTGCCTATGACAAACATCGAGATTCCCCTCCAGCTCGCGCCGCCCTTCACCCTCGACACCGCCCTCCGCAAAGTCCGCAAAGCCGAAGACGCCTGGAACTCGCGCGACCCCGAGAAGGTAGCCCTCGCCTACACCCTCGACAGCCAGTGGCGCAATCGCTCTGAGTTCCTCACTGGACGCGAACAGATCGTAGCCTTCCTCACCAGAAAATGGCAGCACGAACGCGAATACCGCCTCATCAAGGAACTCTGGGCCTTCGGCGACGATCGCATCGCTGTCCGCTTCGCCTACGAGTGGCACGACGGCGCCAACCACTGGTTTCGCTCTTACGGTAATGAGAACTGGCAATTCGATCCCAGCGGAATCATGCACCATCGCTACGCCGGCATCAACGACCTCTCCATCTCCGAAGCCGAACGGAAGTTCCACTGGCCCCAGGGACGAAGACCGGACGACCACCCCGGGCTCTCCGATCTCGGCCTCTAGTACGATCGCTTCGACCACCCAAGCCGAACGGTTTTGCCGCACTGCCGGCTCTCTGCTCACCCCTGAAGCTCATGCGATACTGAAACCTGACATGTACAAAAGAGTCCTCCTTAAGCTCTCCGGAGAAGCCTTGGCCGCGGGTCGCGGTTTCGGCATCGACGCTGTCTTCATTCACAAAGTAGCCGCAGAGATTGCCGCCGTTCACGCCCTTGGATGTGAGATCGGCATCGTCGTCGGAGGAGGCAATTTCTTTCGCGGAGTCGCCCAGCAGGCCATCGACATGGACCGCGTTGCCGCCGATCACATGGGCATGCTGTCCACCGTCATCAACGCCATCGCCCTCCAGGACGCCATCGAAAAATTGGGAATCTTCTGCCGCGTCATGTCCGCCATCGAGATGCATCAGGTCGCCGAGCCTTACATCCGCCGCCGCGCCATGCGCCACCTCGAAAAAGGACGCATCGTCATCTTCGCCGCCGGCACCGGAAACCCCTTCTTCTCCACCGACACCGCCGCCAGTCTTCGCGCCATGGAGATCAAGGCCGACATCCTCCTCAAAGCCACCTCCGTCGACGGCATCTACACCGCCGACCCCAAGACCGATCCCGACGCCACCAAGCTCCCCCAGATCACCTACACCGACATCCTCCGTCTCAACCTCCGCGTGATGGACCAGACCGCCGTCTCCCTTTGCCGGGACAACAACATGCCCATGATGGTCTTCAGCATGCGCGAGCCCGGAAACATTGTCCGTGTCGTCAGCGGCGAAGAACTCGGCTCCCTCGTCACCGCCTGACTCGATCGATCGGTCTCACAGGGAGTCGTCAGGCCGCCGTTCGTCGCTCCGCCAATCTTCCCCAGGGAATCTCTGATTAACTCCTCTGCCGGCGCGCCGCCCCAAGCAAATCGTCATTTCGACCGGAGACGCGTGGCTTCATCGCGCGGCGGAGCGGAGAAATCCCCGCGTTCCACTCCTTTGCCGCGCCATTCAAGTTGAGGATCAAATCTCTTACCGGGTTAGCAAGACTAAGAGCTGATCAGAGCTTCTCCATAAAGTCCAGGAAGCTTAACGAGGCATTTACCCGGGTTGCATCGTGTAAATCCGGTCTCCTGTCTGCTCCGCTGGCTATTCGGCCTGCAAAATCCCTCAAACTTGCGTCGCAACCAAGCTCACGAACGTCAAATTCTTTGTAACCGGATATAGCAAATCTCCTGATGGTGTATAGCGAGTCGAGAGTCCTGACGCCATTTTCTATCAAGGAAAACGGCACGGCACGCCCGTTTCGCGCTTCACGGTATCAGGAGATTTGCTTTACTCTAGGCAGCAGCGGATCCCACATCGAGCCGAACGGACCAAAGTGAACGCCAGTCTCCTCGAATCCACCACGGAACAGTCGCACACGTCACCGCGACACCCGCAGCTCCCGGTGGCCGTGACCACCCGCAAGCCGCCGCTGCCCGCGCTCACCGGCATACGAACTCTGCTCGCTCTTTCCATCATCCTGTTTCACTTCACTCCGCCGCATCTCGGCTTCCTCTACCCCATCATTCAGAGCGGATATGTCTTCGTCAGCGTCTTCTTCCTCATCTCCGGCTATGTCTTGACCTACAACTATGCCGATCGCGCCGCCACTCTGGACAAGCGCGAGTTCTGGCTTGCGCGCTTCTCCCGCCTTTATCCCGTCTACCTCCTCGTTCTCCTTTTATCGGTCACCATGCTTCAGGATGAGTGGCATACTCGGCCTCACGGCGAGTTCTGGCAGGGAATCGTCCTCACCCCCCTCGTCCTTCAGGGCTGGAGTCCCTCCGTCGCGACCTTCTGGAACACCGTAGCCTGGACTCTTTCAAGCGAAGTGATCCTTTACGCTGCATTCCCGTGGCTCATTCGCTTCAGGTGGCCCACAAAGGCCTGGAGCCTCGTCCTTCTTCTTCTCGTTCTCTGGATCGTTGGTCTCACTCCCCATGTTCTCTATCTGCTCTTCAATCCCGACCACCTTGCAGTGCCGGTGGATCGCTACAGCTCTACCCAGTTGCTGCGGTTTCTCAAATACACTCCGCTTCCGTAC
Source organism: Edaphobacter sp. (assembly GCA_965277545.1). Lineage (GTDB taxonomy): Bacteria > Acidobacteriota > Terriglobia > Terriglobales > Acidobacteriaceae > Edaphobacter. Next base: position 422,732 of record OZ255826.1, on the reverse strand, counting down.
GTCTGCACGTTCCTGAGCGGCGTGACCTTAGGCAAACTTCAACTCGCCTTGACGCTCACTCCCCGCCAGCGCCTCGTCCTCTCAGGCTTGAGCCTCGTCGCGGCGGGCGTCTTCTTCTATACCCTCGTTCTCCATACTCCCTATCTCCTGATGCATGGAGGCCTGCTCACCCCCATCTTCAGCGCGCTCGTTCTGGGCCTCAGCGGACGCCATCCCATCTCCGCTCTCTTCTCCTGGCGGCCTCTCCTGCTGATCGGCGAGAGCAGCTACTGCCTCTACCTTCTTCACTTCAACGTCTTCCAACTGCTTCATACCCATCGCATCCCCGAGCGTCTCCACCTCGCCGCGCTCGAGCCCTGGCTCTCTTACGTCATCCTCATCCTGCTCTCGCTTGCAGTCTTCCGCTGGGTAGAGATACCGGCTCGCAAAGCGATTCTCCGCCGCTTCTCTAAAAAGCACCGCAGCCTTGCCGCCGCCTCCTGAGCCGATCCAGAGTGCGATCGCGAGAAGACAAACTCCCAGCAGCCCGTTGGCTTCGACCGAGGCCGCCCAGGCAGAACAATCTCTGACGCGGTCGGCTAACTTTCGTACCTGTCTTTCTCATTGTTATTCCCAGCGGGATAGGCTTCGCTCTGCCGAGCCCAGAAATCTCTGAGAAGTCGTCATTTCGACCGGAGCCGCGCGGTTTGATCGCGCGGCGTAGCGGAGAAATCCCCGCATTCCGCCTTTGTCTCTTTTCTGCGCCAGCCCGCAACTTTTCTATCACAGTTTTTGGACAGGTTCTTAGACAGCAAAAGGCCCTGCATGGTTCGCAGGGCCTGACATGCCGATCTCGACGCAGCCATTAGTAGACGATGACCTGCGAAGGATGAGATCCGTTGGCCACTGCGACCGCACAGGTGGGCAAACCGGATGAAGGGAAAGGCGTATTCTGCACCGACCCGATTCCGCCTGTACTCGGATTTAGCTTGAACGCCGACACATCGCTGGCCAGGTTGTTCGCGGTATACAGATAAAGTCCTAAAGCCGGGTCGACCGTGATGCACTGCGGCGAGGTGTCTGTCGCCGTCGAAGCCGATCCGACCGAAGCTGCGGGCGTACCCGTGGAAGTATCGATCGCGTAGGCGCTCACCGTGCTCGCCGAATAGTTCGCCACGTACAGGTACTTGCCGCGTGGATCGATCGTGACCGCGACCGGGTACAAACCCGTGCTGAAGGGTGAGTTGACCATCGGTGTGAGCGAGCCGTCGCTATTCACCAGGCTGCCGAAAAGCTGATTCGTCGCCTTGTCCGTGATATACACAAATCGCGACGAGGGATCTTCCGCGATCGCGCTCGGCGTGACCCCTGCGCCATATCCGGTCGCCACGGTCTTGCCGGTAGGATCGGTAGTAATCGTTGTCCCCGGCGTCGCAGTCAGCGCGCCCGTCGCCATGTTCTGCGAAAACCCAAGCACCGTGGCATTCGGAGAGGCCTCCTGATCAATTACGTAGACGAAGCTCGTCAGATTGCCGGTGCCGCTCCCCGTATTCAGCGTGCAGGGCGCATTGGCGCTGTTGGTCGCGCTCGTTGTGGCACACTGCGGGCGGCCCACAGCGATGCCGACCGGGGTATTGCCTACATTGACCGTTGAAGGAGTGCCCAGAGAACCGTCCTTGTTGATCGGGAAGATGGTCACTCCCCCCGGCCCCGGCGACGCCGGCGAGTACAACTGCTGCCCGCCCGGCCCAAGCTGATAGGTAAACGTCACATAGAGAAACGCTCCCGCCGCATCGACCGCCACCGCGGTAGGGCTGCTTCCCGTCACGTTGTACGTGTTCTGGAGGTAAATCTTCCCATCGGTCCCGATGGCATACTCCCCCACCGTCGAATCGTCGTGATTGATCACATAGACGTTCAGTCCATTCGGCGTCGCGATCAGCGTGACCGGATTTCTCCCGGCCGGGATCGGCGAGTCAGCCAACGGATTCAATGAGCCGATCTGGTAGTCCACCGAGTAAGCACTCACGCCCCCGTTCGGAGACGACGCCGTGAGAGGCCTCGCCGTTGTGACGTACAGATAAGCCAGCACGTAGTCGCGGCTGCATGCCGTCACGCTCAACAATCCTATCGACAAAAGCGAGGCCAGAGATCCTCGGCCAAATCTATTCCACTTCATGCTTACCTGACTCCGAGGCAGATTCTTTCCGCCTGTTCCTGCTTGCCTTGACGCTGAGCACCGTATGCCATCCCGGCCCTGCATACCGTCACCTGATCTGCGAGATCAATCGATAGCACCGCTCACCGCAAGACATGTCGCTTGTCCTACAGCGTTGAACGTCGACCCATTCTTCAAATTGGACAACGTACCATCCCGCGCAAAAAGCACCTTGCCGGTCACGGTCCCATCTCCATTGGACGTGTAGATGTACTGATTGGACGGATCTTCCACCATGCACACCGGCCCGGCTCCCACCGCGTAAGGATTGTTGCCTAGATCGGGAAGCTGTTGCAGCGTGCCATTGGTTTGAATGTTGAAGGCCGAAATCGAGCTGTTCGCGTTCGTGGTATTGGTCGAGGATTGATTCGCCACATAGAATCGAACGCCCTTGCTGTCCACCAGCGAGTACACCGGATTCGATGCAGGCGCGATGTTCTGGGAGGCGCCTCCGGTAATCGTATTCAGCGAGCACGTCGCGGCTCCCACCGAGAACGTAAGCACCTGACCCGGCGTGTTGGTATTCGCCGCGCCCGCATCGGTGATGTACACGGAATTGCCGCCCGCAATGATCGAGGTCGCTCGCGTGGCCCCGGTCGGAAGAAGCGTGTTGGTCGTGGACGTCAGCTGCCCATTGCTTCCGACCGCGTAAGGAGTGACCGTCTGATCGGCAGAGTTCAAAGTAAACAGGCACGAGCCTGCGACCGCGAGCATCGCCGGCGTGTTCCCTACGCCAAAGTAGGTCGTCTGCAGCTGCGTCAGCGGGTCCTTAATCTGCTGATTCAACACCAGCACCAGACGGCCCGTGTTGGGATCGGCCGCAAACACCGTGATCTCACCAAAGCAGGTGGAGCCTGTCGGCTGTGGCTGACCATTGGTCGGGCAGAGTGAGCCCGGCGCATACTGATCGAGGACGTACAGATAATTTCCTGTGGTGTCATGCGCCGCCCAGACCGGTGTACAGCCCTGGCTTTGGAAGGACTGCTGAAAAGTCAGGACGGCTTCCCCGCCAATGCTGAACTCAGCAATGGATCCTGCGCCCTGACCAGCCGTACAGGAGAGATTCCCGTTGCTGTCCGGAATCAAAGCCGACCCCTTGTTGATGACGTACAGGAAGCGACCGCCCGGCTTCACAACCAGCGAAACCGGATCCGTTCCTCCCGAGGTGAACGGCGAATGCGGGGAAGGTGTAAGGTTCCCGCTAAAGTCGTCGATTTTGAATCCTGCGATCTGGTTGAACTGCGTTCCCAGAACCCACATGAACCCAATCGTGCCGCCACCGCACGCCGTCATGCCTAAACCCAACGCTACGGACACTGCCAAGGCCATGGAAACTCGGCCAATCCTGCTCAACTTCATGCGCTTCCTTAATCCTCGCCGGCGGACACGGTTCATGTCCACCTCTACTGCGAGCAAATCTTTAGGGTACGATTCCTTCGGTTATTGTAGAAGCTGTCGCGACTTTGTGCCACTTGCGCAACGGCTTTCGCCTAATCCCACACGCTTGTCCAGTCACCACTCACCCGGTTACTCCGCGCTCGCCATTCCACAAAACGCCGGCGTGTTGGCGACAGCAGGAATGCGAACGACAGCAGGAATGCGAACGACCTCAAAAAATCTTGAGATGGATCGTCAGATATTTTTTAGGATCGCTTCGAATCGTCCTGACCAGATCCGTGCTCGACGCCAGCAGCTTATTCAGATTGGTATACGCCGTGTCGTCGGTAGCCAGCTTGCCTAGAGTTCCGCGGCCTTCATTCAACCCCGAAACCAGAGAGTTCACCTGGGTCAGCGTGTTGCTCAGATCTTGCCGGAACTTCGGATCTTTCAGCATCAATCCCAGACCGCCCTGGCCCGCATCCGCCTGCGCCAGAATCGCATTCGCATGCGCTAGAGCCGAATTCAGATTCTTGTACATCGCATCGTCCTTCAGCAGCATGCCTGCCGTGCCTTTGCCCGCATCCAGCGCATTCGCAATATTCTCGAGCTTGCCGGCAGCGCCATTCAGCCGGTTGTACATCGTATCGTCGGTCATCAGCTTACCGATCGAACCCCGTCCGGCATTCAGCCCCTTCTCCAGCGTCAGCAGCTCCTCCACCGTCTTGTCCGCCTTGTTGTACAGGTCCGGATTGTTGATCAACTGTCCCACGGACCCCTTGCCCGACTGCAGATTGTCGACGATCACGTTCATCTTCGCCAGAATCACATTTAGGCTCTCGATCGTGCCTTGGCTCGCCTTCACCACGTCGGTCAGGCTTGGCGTCTCCAGCGTCTTCAGCTCGTCGCCGTCGCGCAGCGGCGCCCCCACCGCAAACTGACTGTTGATATCAATCACCGTATCGCCAAGCACGCCCACAGTCGACAACGAGGCCTTGGAATCCGCTCTCAGATCGCCGGTGAACTTCTCGTTCAGCTTCATCACCACTTTGACCGGAGTCAGCTTGCGCGCCGCTGAGTTGTCGATCGTCACCGATTTCACCGTCCCAATCGTCACCCCTTGCAGGTTCACCGCCGCTCCGGTCTTCAGTCCGGCCGAGTTCTCAAAGTAAGTCGTAATCGTCAACTTGTGAGAAAAAATCCCCAGCCCTGAGGAGCTCGTCATCAGGAACAGCAGCGTCACCAGCACCACGGTTGAGATCAGCACGATCAAGCCCACCTTCAACTGCGACCATCGCACCTCCTGCTGGCTCGGCATATCTCTCCTTTGCGACTGGTTGTTGCTCGCGCGCGTCCCGCCATCGGATCCAGATCAGCTGCCGCGCAAGCATGCCGGACGATAACTGAAAGAATACATGACCGGCCCGCTCGACATTCCATCGTGGGAGCCCGGCAATTCCAACGGGCATCTCCAGCTTTCAGCCTTCGTGCAGCCCTTCACTCGCACTCCGGGCGGAGTTCGCGAACCATGATGCGCATCCCAACAGCAGCGAAGCTCCGAGCTTCTTCAATCCTCAAGCACCACCACAGCCAAAGCCATCTCGCGGCTGTGCGTCAGGCTCAGGTGAACCCTCCGTACGCCCATCGCCGCCGCCAGCTCCGCCGCTCTTCCCGCTAGATGCAGCGTCGGCCTGCTGCCCAGGGCACGCCTTACTGCGAGCTCCTTCCAGCTCACTCCCCGGCTGATTCCCGTACCCAACGCCTTCGCCCCAGCCTCCTTCGCCGCAAATCGCGCCGCGAAGCTCTCCGTCGCATTTCGCCTCTTGGCAAGACAGTAGCCGATCTCCTCTGCGGTAAAAATCCGCTCCAGAAAGCGCTCTCCAAACCGGTCCATGCTCTGCTGCACCCGGCGAATCTCGATCAGGTCGGTTCCCACGCCTATCACCATGTCTGCCTCGCTGTTCTCCTCTTGCTACATACAGTGTCAGGCAGCAGCACGCTACCGCCGGAGCACTCGCACTTACCGCGCTGCAGCTCGTAACGAGAGTCACCAGGGCCGGCCGCCCACGTCACATGACTACCGTACCGCCCCCGCGCCTCACGCTCGCCCGCTCCTCCTCCGATGAACACCTTGACGGCGATCCACTCGCCAACCCCAGGGGCCTGACATCTATGCAATCTCTCGACATTCAAGGCTTCAGCTACGAAGAGCGCAACGGTCTGCTCCCCACGCTCACCTCAGCCTTCGCCGATTCCGGAGGATGGGTGCTCGACCGCAGGAGCCTGTCCGCGAGCACAATCGAATTCAAGGTCGAAATCCAGCTGCGCGCGGTCATCGAGCTCTACTCCTCCATCGTGTCCTCCGGCCTTCAGCTTACCCGCGCCGCCCACCTCGGCCTCGCTCACCTCTGCACCTGCCGCAAGAACGCCTCCCGCAGCAGCGACCTCAGCCAGATCATCTCCATCCGCATCGAAATCAGCTTTCTCGAAGACTTCACCTTGCAGTCCATCCTGCTCACCGCCGCTCCCCCCGCGTAGCGAAAGCAGAGGCGCCTCCTCATCGCCACGGCACCCCCGCGAACCTCTGATGAAATGCCATTCGAGCACCTGCTGTCATCCTGAAGCGCAGCGAAGGATCCCGATAAACTTCACACCGCCCAAACATTCCACAACCTTCACCCGTCAAAATTAAACCAGCCACTCGCCGCTTAACCAGAGACTTCCGCTATCAGCGCTCCAGGTCCACCGCCGTGGGCCGGTGAAGCAGACTATCCGAATCTCCAATCATCAAAACCCACGGCAGCTTCCGCCCATGCGTGAACACAAGCTTCAGCCCCAAAGCATTCCCCGCTACCTGGAACACCGGTTCGCTCACAGTTCGGCCTCCCGCGCGCAATCTCGCCTGCAAAGCAACTCCGCCGACGCCTCGTGACTCCATCCATCTTCGCCCCTGCGCATCGATCAAATAAGCATCGATAGACTCGTCGCGATTCGTGGAGCGTCCACGGTTGGCCACCTCCACCGAGACGCGCAAAAGGCGATGGCCGTCTCGAACCAGAAAGCCGGGTACCTCCTCGATCCCGGTCACCGTGAAACACATCGTGTCGAAACACTCCGGGGCCCCCATCACGATCGTCCTCTCGCCCTGCACAACCGAAACCGCCAGCAGCACGCAGACGTATACCGCCCACACCCCAGCAATCCACACCAGTCCCAGTCGGACCTTCTGCCGCTCACCCCTGCGCCACGAGATCGCCACGCCGATCAGGCCAAGCCCGCTCCACCCCGCCACGCCGAACAGCAACCACTCCGCAACACTCATCGTCAGTCCACTCACGATAAATCACGATAAACTCTACAGAACTACATGCCGAACAACTCTGCTCCAACGCCACAAGACAGCCATGCGCGTGCCGCCTCCATGCCGTCCCATTCTTCTCTCACGCACTCCGGACTCGAAGCGAACGCACCGGCATCGCCCATCATCGTGGCTCAGAATCTCGGCAAAACCTACCGATCCGGAAAACTTGAAGTCCCCGCCCTGCGCAACGTCAACTTCGCCATCGCCCCGGGCGAGTTCGTCGCCATCGTAGGACCGTCCGGCTCCGGCAAATCGACGCTCTTCTACATCCTCGGCGGCCTCACCGGAGCCACGACAGGCTCGGTCCTGATCGATGGGACTGACTTCGCCAAACTGACCGACGCCGAGCGCACCCGAACCCGCCGCGCCAAAATAGGCTTCATCTTCCAGCGCTTCAATCTCCTGCCCACCCTCTCCGCCATGGGCAACATCGAGATCGCCCACGACATCGCCACCCTCGGTGCGCCCGCCAGAAGCGAGATTGATCGCCCCCTTCTCGACCACCTCACCGACATGCTCGGCATCAAGGGACGCCTCGATCACCGGCCCAACGAACTCTCCGGGGGCGAGCAGCAGCGCGTCGCCATCGCCCGCGCCCTCATCAACCGTCCTGCCATCGTCCTCGCCGACGAGCCCACAGGCAATCTCGACACCAAAAACTCCAACGCCGTCCTCAAGATGCTCCACCAGTCCAGCCGCGAGCTCAACCAGACCGTCCTCATGATCACCCACAACCCCGAAGCCGCCCAGATCGCCGACCGCATCCTCTACATGCGCGACGGCGAAATGTTTGAGAGCGGCAGGGAAGAGGGTGGAGGGGAGAGGGTATAGCAGGCCGTCTTCTCTCCCCTCCCCCTCTCCCCTCCACCCTGCCTTTAAGTTCTTGCCAATCGTACTTACATAGGCATACTATCCGTTTCGGCCTAAGGGAACTCGCCTCTTCTTGAGTCCTCCCGGGACCGAAAGCTAATGCAATGAGTGCCTTTTCCAAAAATTACGTATCTGTTTAGGTTGCATAAATCAACTCGCCTGTTGGGGGCGGTTCTACCCCTCAGCGTGCTTTGGAAGGAAACAATCATGGCATGGTACGCGTACTGTATCGCCGAACGTCAAGCTTTTCCTGAGCTGAATCGCCATCGTCGGCCGATGCCCCTCACCGGGGTCTCTGGTCTCTTCGGCAATCAGACTTTCCTCTTTCCCGCCAGTGACCTCGCCGTTATCGTCTCGGAACACAGCGCAGAAGATACTGCGCGGCTCGACCAGCAGGCAGCCAAAGACCACGCTCGCGTCGTCGCCGACTGCTTCAAACTCTCCACCGTTCTCCCCTTCCGCTTCGCCACCACCTTCCAGGACGATGACGCGCTCCGCCGTTCCGTTCGTTCCAACCAGCGTCACTTCCAGGCCAACGTCGAGCGTCTTCGCGGTAAGGCCGAGATGCACCTCAAGGTGCTGGTCGACGATATCTGCCCCGGCACCGCCATGCGCGACATGACCGTCGGCCAGCAGTACCTCACCAGCCTGCGCGAAAGCGCCAGCCGGCAGCGCGAGCGCCAGTCCAAAGCCCGCGCGCTGTCGCTCCAGATGCATCGCATGTTCCTTCCCATCGCCGAGGAGGTCACCTGCAAACGCATGGAGACAGGCAAGATGCTGCTGGATATCGCGCATCTGATCGACAACAAAACAGTCGAGCGCTACCAGAACAAGTACACCTCGGCCACCCACGAGCTCAAAGACTGCCACATGCAGCTCTCCGGGCCCTGGCCTCCGTACCACTTCGTGCATCGCTCCGCCGCCCAACAGCACCACAACGCCTAAATCCGCCGAGGCCCTCCTCCACCCAGATCCAACGGGCAGGAGGGCCTTCCTACGTGTTATGAAGGACATCGATTCTGCCCACATCGCGTCCTGGCGCCTCCTCCCCGGGTAAACCTGCTCTCGTCGGACTACCTTTGCCCTACCGTCCGCATCGCACCTTCAGCCGCGATATACAACAGAATCAATGTGTTCGCGTCAGCATCAAACAATGTAGGTAAGGAGATCGTGCATGGATCGTAAGACCTTTGTCTCTGCTTTGGTAGTAGCCGGCGCTCTACAGGGACTCCCAGCAACTCTGGCCTTCGGGCAGGAACCGAACCCCACCGCCCAGATACCCGCCCAGCAGACCTCAACGCAGGATCAAAACTCCAGCCAGAATCCCATCGAAAAGCAGGACAACGGGATCTATCTTTATCGAGTCAAGGTTGTCCAGCGCGACCTCGATGCCGTCAACTATCTTCACCGCAGCGCCTCAACGAGGATCGGGTTCGTGGGCACCACTCTCCTCCCCATGGCCAAAGGCTCCGCCAAAGTGACCAGCGAGCGCGGCGGAATCCACATCTCGGCCAGCTTCCGCGGCATTCCTCCCGCTAACGGCTTCGGCCCCGAATACCTCACCTACGTTCTCTGGGCCATCACCCCCGACGGCCGCCCCAACAACCTCGGCGAAGTCCTCCCCGACAACAAGAAAAACAACATCGAAGTGACCACGGCCCTTCAATCCTTCGGCATGATCGTCACCGCCGAGCCTTACTTCTCCGTCACCCAGCCCAGCGACGTCGTCGTCCTCCAGAACGTCGTCCTCAACGACAAGACCAACGGCGTGCTCGAAAAGGTCAACGCGCACTATCTCCTCCTCCCCCGCGGCACCTACGCCGACACCCAGGGCGCAAAGACCGTAGCCAATCCCATCACCCGCGACGAAAAATCGCCTTTGGAGCTCTACGAAGCCAATAATGCCCTCCGCATCGCCCAGCAGGCCGGAGCCGAAAAATACGCGCCCGAAATCATGAAGGAAGCCATGCAGGACCTGCAGAACGCGACCGACATCGACCGCAGCAAGAAGGCGGACCGCAAGATGGAGATCACCTTCGCCCGCCAGGCCGTGCAGCGCGCCGAAGATGCCCGCCTCGTCACCCTCCGCAAGCAAGCCGCCGAGCGCCAGTACAACGCCGAACTCGCCAAGCGCAACGCCCAGAACCAGAGCCAGCAGGCGCAGCTTGAAGCCGAGCAGGCCCGCGCCGCGACCGCCGAAGCTGACGCCCAGCGTGCACGCGCCGAAGCCGCCGCAGCCGAAGCCCAGGCCCAGGCCATGGCCGCCAGCAAGACCGCTAATGATGCCAATCAGGTTCGCGAACGCCTCCGTGCCCAGCTCAACAGCGTTCTCGCCACCAGCGAGTCTGCGCGTGGACTCATCGTCAACATGTCCGACGTCCTCTTCGACACCGGCAAATACACCCTGAAGCCCGACACCAAGATCTCCCTCGCCAAGGTAGCCGGCATCCTCCAGGCCTATCCCGGTCTCAAGTTGCAGGTCGAAGGCTACACCGACAGCGTAGGCAGCGACGAGTACAACCAGAAGCTGTCTGAAAACCGCGCCGACGCCGTGCGCGACTTCCTCGTCACCCAGGGCGTCCAGACGGAAAACATCACCGCCACCGGCTACGGCAAAGCGAAACCCGTCGCCGACAACAGCACCTCGCAGGGCCGCGCCCAGAACCGCCGCGTTAATCTCGTCGTCTCCGGCGACGCCATCGGCATCCAGGAGACCAGCCCCGATGCCGCCCCGGCCGCCGTTCCTGCACCACCGTCAGGAACCTCTAACCCTCCGCAATAAGGCTGCACACCACATTCGCATCACGAAAGGCTGCCCCGCGCAGCCTTTCGTGCACTCTCCACCTTTGCCGGCCCCGTTTGCCTTTACCTTTCTGGTTGTCATCCCCGCAGGTCAGATCCTCATGATGAAACCTCGCTTGTGTTTGCCTTTCTGGTTGTCATCCCCGTAAGGGATCTGCTTTTCCACTAGGGACACAATCTCAAGGGACTCCCATCAATAGCTCCGCGCCGCCGCCCCCTCTTCCTCGATAATGACTCATGCCCTCTCTCCAGGAAAAAACCGTCCTCATCACCGGCGCCAGCTCGGGAATCGGCCGCGCTACCGCCACCGCCTTCGCCCGCGAGGGCGCACGTCTTCTCCTCTGCGCCCGCCGTCTCGATCGCCTCGAGCAGCTCCAGCAGACCCTTATCTCCACAGGCGCCAAATCCATCCACATCTTCAAGCTCGACGTGCAGCATCGAGCTGACGTCGATTCGGCGATAGCAAAGCTACCCGCCGAGTGGCGCGAGATCGACATCCTCGTCAACAACGCCGGTCTCAGCCGCGGCCTCGCCAAGCTCTACGAAGACGATCCCCAGAACTGGGAAGAGATGATCGACACCAACATCAAAGGCCTGCTCTACATCACCCGCGCCATAGTCCCCGGCATGGTCGCTCGCGGCCGCGGCCACGTCATCAATCTCGGCTCCACCGCCGGCCACCTCACCTACGCCAACGGTGCCGTCTACTGCGCCAGCAAAGCCGCCGAAAAAGCCCTCAGCGAAGGCCTCAAGCTCGACCTCATGGGTACCCCCGTCCGCGTCACCTCTATCGATCCCGGCATGGTCGAAACCGACTTCAGCGCCGTTCGCTTCCGCGGCGATCAGGACAAAGCCTCCAAGGTCTACCAGAACATCACGCCCCTGCAGCCGGAAGACATCGCCGACGCCATCGTCTGGGCCGCCAGCCGCCCCGCCCACGTCAACATTCACAACATGCTCATCACATCCATCGATCAGGCCAACTCCCTCGTCCTCAACCGCCACAGCTAGTATTTTTGAAGTCAGTCGAACGAACCTTCGGGTGCCCCATCCTTTGCGCGTCTTTCGCGCAAAGGGTGGGATACGACACTCTCAATAATTGCAACTCTAGTTGTCACCCAGAAGGCGGATCTGCTGTTGTCCTTGCCTTTGCCGTTGCCCTTGCCTTTCTTGTTGTCATCCCCGAAGGGGATCTGCTGTTGTCCTTTGCCCGATCGAAACCGCAACCCTCAGCATCTAAAGATGGATCGTCCAGCCCAGCTCCGCCAGCTTCTCTTCAATATCGGCCAGCGCATTGGTCAGCGCCGACCGCCGATGAGGGCTCGACGTTCGTTCCGACAAAATCCGCTCCCGCTGCAGCTCCAGCGCCTGCCGTCTGCGTTTGCGCTCCGCCTCTTCCATCCGGTTATCGGCGGCGACAGGCTTCGGAGCCGCAGCCTGGTTCTGCTGTTCTTCCACGGATTTGCTCTCCCATCCTCGCGACATGCGGCCATTCTACGCCGGGCACCCGCCGCGCATGAAATAGTTTCGCTCCGCATCTCACACCGCTGCATCTTTGTAGATAGCAGCGCCGCACCCGGAAAGGAACCATGTACGCCTACCCCATCACCCGATTCGGCATCGACACTCTCCAACAAGTCGACCTCCCCAGGCCTGAGCTGACACCGGGCACAGTCCTCATCAAGGTCCACGCCGTCTCGCTCAACTACCGCGACCTCATGATGGTCAAAGGCCTCTACAACCCCAGGATGGCGCTGCCCCGCATCCCTTGCTCGGACGGCGCCGGGGAGATCGTCGCCCTCGGCGAAGGCGTCACCCGCGCGCAGGTCGGCGACCGTGTCTGCGGCATCTTCATGCAGCGTTGGCTCGACGGCTCCCTCACTGCCGAAAAATCCAAACAGGCGCTCGGCGGCGATACCGACGGCATGCTCACCGAGTACGCCCTGCTCCACCAGGACGGCGTCCTCCGCTTCCCCGAACACCTCAGCTACGAAGAGGCCGCAACCCTGCCCTGCGCCGCCGTCACCGCATGGAACGCCCTCCACTACGCCGGAGAACCCGCAACTCCAGCGCAACCTGGAGACACCATCCTCATCCAGGGCACCGGCGGCGTCTCCATCTTCGCCCTGCAGTTCGCAAAGCTACTCGGCTGCACCGTCATCGGAACTTCCTCCAGCGACGAAAAGCTCGAACACGCCCGCACACTCGGCCTCGCTCAGGGCTACAACTACAAACAGCAGTCCGACTGGGCGAGGTGGGCCACCGAAGTCACCGGCGGCAATGGCCCACACCGCATCATCGAGGTAGGAGGAGCCGGCACCTTCGGCCACTCTCTCCGCGCCGTTCGCGCTGGTGGCGTCCTCACCCAGATCGGCGTCCTCTCTGGCGGCGCCACCTCCGACCCGCTCAACCTCACGCCAATCCTCCACAAGCAAATCCGCATCCAGGGCATCTACGTCGGCTCCCGCGCCATGTTTGAAGAGATGAACGCGAGCATTGCCAAATCCAAACTTCATCCCGTCATCGATCGCGTCTTCTCTACGGACCAGATACGCGAAGCCTTCCATCACATGGAGTCCGGCTCTCACTTCGGCAAGATCGTCATCCGCGTCGGCGGCTCTTAGAACCTGTCCAGAGACCTCCTGAGAAGTCGTCATTTCGACCGGAGCCGCGCAGTTTTATCGCGCGGCGCAGTGGAGAAACCCCCGCATTTCGTCTTCGGACGGGTCCGCGTAGGACGCCCGTCCGGCAGGACTCGCGCCTCTGCATATAATCGAACCAAGCCCCGAGGGACACCCCGCAGTGATCGTAGAAATCGAAGCCCTCAAAAAAATCTACGACGGCAAGCAGCGCGTCGTCGCCGTCGACGGCATCGATCTCAGCGTCCGCGACGGCGAGCTCTTCGGCCTCCTCGGCCCCAACGGAGCCGGCAAGACGACCACCATCAGTATCTGCACCACCCGCGCCCTGCCCACCTCCGGCCGCGTCCGCATCGCCGGCGTCGACGTCGTCAAGACCCCCGCCATCGCTCGCCGCTCCATCGGCGTCGTGCCGCAGTACAACACCCTCGACCGCGCCTGCACCATCTTCGAAAACATCCACTTCCACTGCCTCTACTTCGGCTTCTCCCGCGCGGACGCGAAGCAGAGAACCGATCAGCTCCTCGCGCAGTTCCACCTCTCCGAGCGCGCCGCGGCCTATCCCGCGCAGCTCTCCGGCGGCCTCGCCCAGCGCGTCCAGATCGCCCGCGCCATCGCCCACCGCCCCAAGGTCCTCTTCCTCGACGAGCCCAGCGCAGGCCTCGACCCGCAAAGCCGCATCGCCATGTGGGACGCCGTCCGCGGCCTTCGCGAAGAGGGAATTACCGTCGTCCTCACCACCCACTACATGGAAGAGGCCGACGAGCTCTGCGACCGAGTCGCCATCATCGATCACGGCAAAATCCTCGTCGAGGACACGCCGGCGGCACTCAAAAGTTCCATCGGCGCCCAGCGCATCTACGAGCTCGACCTGCGCAGCCATGACAACGTCCCCACTCTCCTCCAGCAGCTCCAGAAGCTTCCCGGAGTCGTCAACGCCGAAGCACATCCCAACGGCATTCGCATCTTCGCGCAAGGCACCGACGGCCTGCTCTCCGAACTCGTCCGCGAGGCAGATCCCTTCGGCCTGCGCGATCTCACCATCACCGAAACCAGCCTCGAAACCGTCTTCATCCGCCTCACCGGCCGCGACCTCCGCGAGTGATTTGGATCAAGCCAGAATCGCGAATGACTGGATCGCTGCATTCGTCTTTATTCTTGCCTTTCTTGCTGCTGTCGCTGCTGCCTTTCTTGTTGTCATCCCCGAAGGGATCTGCTTTTGCTGTTGCTTTTGCCGTTGCCGTTGCTGCCGCTGCTGTTTCTCTTGCTGTCACCCTCGAAAAAGATCTGCTGTTTCTCCGTGCCGGCACACTGACCCTCGGATTCGCTGTAGTCTCAGAACGGACTCTATGTCTCAAATAGCCGAACGCGAAGCCACCATCCCGAAGCCCACTCGCGAAAGAGAAGCCCCCCGCCTCACCCAGTATGCCCGCGCCTTCGCCGGCCTCTTTCTGCGCGATCTCTACGTCCTGCGCCGCGAGCTTCTCCCTTTCGCCATCCGCGTCTGCATGAACCCCCTCCTCTTCCTCTTCGTCTTCACCTACGTCATCCCCCACATGAACGCGAACGCCGCCATGAATCCCACCGGAGCCATGGCCGGCAACGCCTTCTCGACCGTCCTCCTCCCGGGACTCATGGCCGTTGCCATCATGTTCTCGGGCATCGCCGCCGTCGCCCTTCCGCTCGCGCAGGACTTCGGCATCACCCGCGAGATCGACGACCGCGTCATGTGCCCCCTCCCCGTCGCCGCCGTCGCCATCGAAAAGATCTGCTTCTCCGCCGTGCAGAGCGTCATCGCCGCCTGCATCGTCTACCCGCTCGCCTACTACGTCCCCGCAATCCATCCGACGACGCATATCGCCAGCTGGCCCTTCCTCATCGTGATCGTCACCCTCGCTAGCCTCACCGCCGGCGCGCTCGGCCTCACCATCGGCACCAGCGTCAAGCCGCAGCAGATCGGCCTCATCTTCGGCGTCGTCGTCATCCCCATCACGTTCTTAGGCTGCGTCTACTATCCCTGGGCCGCGCTGACGCATCTTCGCTGGCTCCAGATCGGCGTGCTCATCAACCCCATCGTCTACATGAGCGAAGGCCTCCGCGCCGCCATGACACCAGCCCTCCCGCACATGCACCCGGCCCTCATCCTCACCATGCTCGCCGTCTCCCTCTCCCTGCTCACCTGGCTCGGCATCCGAGGCTTCCTCCACCGCGTCATCGGGTGAGAACAAGCCGCTGTCCTGTGCGGCTGCGTAGTTGTCTCTCCGGTTGTCATCCCGTAGGATGATCTGCTGTTGCCTTTGCGGTTGCCCTTGCCCTTGCCCTTGCTTTTGTGGTTGTCATCCCCGTAGGGGATCTGCTGTTGCTTGTCGATTGAGCAAACAGCAATCTACTCACGCAGCCTTGTAAGGTTTGATCTTCGAGAGAGCAACCTTGTCAGCCTGACGAAGATCGTAGTCATTCTGCAGGTTGAGCCAGAACTGTGCTGGAAGCCCGAAAAATACCCCAAGCCGGAGCGCCGTGTCGGCTGAGATCGATCGCTTGCCCAGCACAATGTCATTCACTCGCGGAGAAGGCACTCCGAGCTCCTTTGCCAGTCGGTAAGAGGTCAAGCCGAACGGCTGCATAAACTCCGTGAGCAGTATCTCCCCGGGATGTATGGAAAAAGTCTTGGGCATCTTCTGCTCCTTAGTGATAGTCGACGATCTCTACACCATGCGCATTCCCATCAAGCCACCGAAAGCAGACCCGGTATTGGTCGTTCACCCGAATGCTGTGCTGGCCCTTTCGATCCTTCGTGAGCGCTTCGAGGTGATTGCCCGGCGGTATTTTCAAGTTGCTCAGTTCAATAGCCGCGTTCAGAATAGCCAGCTTTTTCCAGGCCGAGCGCCGGAGATTTGCCGGGATGCGTCGGCTCTTGCCGGTATTCCATAAGAGTTCAGTGTCGACGGCACTGAAGCTGACGATCATGTACTGACAATAATGGGAAGCATTAGTAATGTAAAACAATACTAACGCCGACCGCTCCCCACACGCCTTCCGCTAAACCGCCACCATCTTTCCCCGCAAACTCTCCGCAATCAGCTTTCCATGAAATCTGCCATTCTCGATGAAGATCTCATTGGTCCGCTCCCCCGCCACAATCACTCCCGCCAGATAAATCCCCGGAACATTGCTCTCTAGCGTATCCGGATCGCACGTAGGACACCGGTCGTTTGATTCATCCAGCTTCACCCCGAGCCGCTCGATGAAACCAAAGTCCGGGTGATACCCCGTCAATGCGAACACAAAGTCATTCGCAATCGCCACGTCACCCTCAGGCGTAGCGATCGTCACCTCGTCCTCTAAAATCGAAGTCACAGTGCTGTTGAAGTAGGCCATCACCTCGCCGTTCTTCACGCGATTGTTGATGTCCGGCAGGATCCAGTACTTCACATGCCGGTGCATCTCCGATCCCCGGTGCACCAGCGTCACCTTCGCCCCATGCCGCCATAGATCAAGCGCCGCAATCGCCGCCGAGTTCTTTCCCCCGATTACCACCACATCCTGCCCATAAAACGGATGCGGGTCATCGTAGTAGTGCTTGACCTTGCTCAGATCCTCACCCGGAATCCCCAGGTAGTTCGGCAGGTCATAGTACCCCGTCGCAATCACCAGCTTCCGCGCGCGATGCTGCAATGCGCGCCCAAAACGGTCCGTGGTATGCACGATGAAATCTCCATCGCGGCCCGCCACCCGCTCGACATTCTCATACTGACGAACGTCCAACGCATAGTGCTCCGCCACCTTGCGGTAGTACTCGAGCGCCTCGTTGCGATTCGGCTTCTGGTTCGGACTGGAAAACGGCATATCGCCAATCTCCAGCAGCTCCGGCGTCGTAAAAAACGTCATGTTCGACGGATAGTGAAAGAGCGAATTACACAAGCATCCTTTATCGACCAGAACCGCCGTGAACCCCGCCCGCTGCGCCTCGATCGCACAAGCCAGACCCGTAGGCCCCGCGCCGATCACCAGCAAATCCACTGCCTCTGAAGCTGCCATCATCTCTTCATTCTATCGAAGACTGTCCTGCCATACGGGCGTCCAGCGCGGACGGCGGCCACTTCGTGGCAGGTATACCGGTCGTGGCAGGGCGATCGGCATAGGCCTCTCGATGGTCGGCGTAGAAACTTCATCTCGACCAACGGGAGAGCCACCCGAGGGCGTATACGCGTCACGAAGCGATCGCCCCGCGTAGCGGGCCCGTCCGGCAGGACAGATCTTCCCGGTCAGTTCTCGAGCACCACCAGCTTATGCGCAATCGCAAACAGCGCCAGCTCCAGCCGCGTTGAAACCCCCGTCTTATCAAAAATATTCGACAGGTGCCGCTTCACCGTCTCCTCGCTGATCGCAAACTGCTTGGCCACATCCTTGTTGCTGCAGCCTTCCACGATGCAGGTCACCACCTCGATCTCCCGCGGCGTCAGCCCATACGTCTTCCGCTCCGGCACCGCCGCCGCCTTCTTCATCAGGGCGTTCAGCGCCGTCACCAGGTTCACCACCCGCTCGCCGCCGATCCAGTAGTCGCCCGAAAGCACCGCCCGCATCGAACGCGACAGGTCCCCCACCGCCGCCTCCTTCAGCACAATCCCCCGCGCTCCAATCTGCAGCGCCTCAATAATCTGCTGCGTCGAGATCGTGCTCGTCAGCATGATGATCTTCACCCGCGGCGACTTGTTCATGATCGCCCGCAGCGCCTCCAGCCCGGGGAGCCGCGGCATCAGCAGATCGAGCAGCAGAATATCCGGCTCCAGCTCAAGCGTCTGCGTAATCGCCGCATTGCCGTCCTCGGCTTCGCCCACCACCTCGAATCCCGGCTCGCTCTCCACCATGTTCTTTACGCCGAACCGCACCACCGGGTGATCGTCCGCCACCACAATCCGAATCGGCGTCGCCGCGCCCCCCTCGTCAAACCTCTTCCCAGCTTCCCTCATCGCGCCTCTTCTCCTGGTGGCCCCGTGCTCGCCGCTTTGTCTATATGTCCGACCAGCATACGCCGCAGCCTTTGGCATGCCATGGTCAATTCCTCAAGCGAAGCTACATAATCACCACGCAAACCCCGCTCCTCCAGCACCGCCGCAAGGCCTTGCATCTCCCGTGCTCCGACCATCCCGCATCCACCCTGAAGCGCGTGCGCCTCTCTTCGATACGCGCCATCGTCGCCATCGGATGCCGCTTGCCGCATCTTTTCAATCCGCCGCTCCGCATCCTCCACACACAGCTCATACAGCTCACCAACCTTCGCCGGCCGCATTGCAGCCGCAAGCTTCGCATACACCGCCTCCTCCAGAACCACCGCCCCCGCGCGACCCCGCCCACGCTCCACCGCCGCCGCCCCGCCTGCAATCGCACCCGCCAGCTCCTCCATCGAAAACGGCTTCCGCAGGAAACCGTCGAAGGCCTCCCCCGCGCCGCCCTCTAGCGCGCTTCCGCTCATCGCCAGCAGCGCCGTACCCGCTCCGCACACCTCGCGCAGTCGCCGCGCCAGCTCCTCTCCGCTCGTCCCCGGCATCTGCATGTCCGCCATCACCACCTCCGGCAGCGGCCGCACCGACCGCACATGCAGCAGCGCCGCATCGCCTGAATCCACCGTCTCCACTGCATACCCGGCATCCTCCAGCAGCGCCGCCAGCACCTCCCGGCTCAGCTCATCATCCTCCACCACCAGCACCCGCACTGCCATCCGCGTCCCCCTCAGCGCAAAGACTATCAACTTCAAACCGCTCCTGCGAAACCAAAGTTGCCGTACCCGTCTTTCGCTTTTCTGGTTGTCATCCCCGCAGAGGATCTGCTGTCTGCCATGCCGGGAATACCGCTCCAGTACCGCTGCCTCCACGATGGCGGTAAAGTAGTTGCCATGGGCCCGGACGAGCAGAAGCTGCAGCCAACCCAATCCAATCCCGGCACCCCACCTCCCGACCATCCAGGCGCACCAGACCTTGCAGCGCTCACCGTCCGCGTCGAGGCCCTTGAGCGGGAACTGGCCGAGCTGCGCAAAGATTCAGTCGCAAACCCGGCCTCATCCCCAGCCGAGCCCGTACGGCAAACTCCACCGGCATCCCTGCCGTCCACCTTACACATCGCCAAACCGGTGACCTCCTTCGAAGACCGCATCGGCTCTCAGCTCTTCAGCCGCATCGGCATCGTCGCCCTGCTCATCGCCACCGCCCTCTTCCTCAAGTGGGCCATCGACAACCAGTGGCTCGGCCCGCTCGCCCGTATCCTCTTCGGCCTGCTTGCCGGCGCCGCCATCATCCTCTGGTCCGAGCGCTTCCGCCGCCGCAACTTCCCCGCCTTCGCCTACGCCCTCAAAGCCATCGGCAGCGGAGCCCTCTACCTCTCCCTCTGGGCCGCCTATCAGCTCTACCATCTCCTCCCGGCGCCACTGGCACTCTGCGCACTGCTCCTCGTCACCCTCTGGAACGCCTTCATGGCCTGGTCGCAATCGAGCGAACTCCTCGCCGCCTACGCCCTCGCCGGAGCCCTCGCCACCCCGCTCCTGCTCTACTCCACCGGCAACTACGAGATCTTCCTCTTCACCTACCTCCTCCTCCTCGATCTCGCCACCGTCGTCCTCGTCCGCCTCAAATCCTGGCCCCGCCTGCTCTTCGGAGCCTTCCCCGCCACCGTCGCCTACTTCATCGCCTGGTACGCCTTCTGGTACAACTGGCCCAGCACCGGTCACCCCGCAGCCCTCACCGCCTTTTTTCTCGCTCTCTTTTTTCTCATCTTCGTCACTCCCTCTCTCCGCATCCCCCTGCACGCCGACCCGAAGCACGCGCGAATTCCCGCACTCTTCCTTCCCCTCGCCAACGCAACCTTCATCGCCCTCGCTCTCTACTCCGTTCTGCAGGATGCCGGCTACCATGCGCTCCTCCCCTGGACAGCCCTGCTCCTCTCCGCCATCTATCTCGCCCTCCTGCGCCTCCCCCAAACCCGCATCACCTCCGCCATCCACCTCGCCCTCGCCGTCGTCTTCCTCACCATCGCCATCCCGCTCAAGCTCCACGATCAGTGGATCACCATCGCCTGGCTCACCGAAGGCGCAGCCCTCCTCTGGCTAGCCATCCGCCTCACCCCAGCCTCTGCGGACCAGCCCCAAGACCGGGTGCCCCACATACGGACTCTCGCACATGGGTTCTTCGCCCTGCCATCCGACCAGCCCCAAAACCGGGTGCCCCATGTCCCGTCTCTAGGACATGGGTTTCCCCCCAGCCCACCAGACTCCTCCTCTTCCGCCATCCTCCGCCGCCTCGCCGCGCTCGCCCTCGCGCTCGGCTTCCTCGGCCTCCTCCTCCAACCCCTCTGGCTCTACCCCCACCTCCAAACACCCTTCCTCAACGCCCGCTTCGCCACCGCCCTCTACGGCATCGCCATCTTCGCCCTCGCCACCGCACTCGCCCTCCACGCCGGCCATGACGTCGACAACCCAACGCCGGATTGGCGCAGGATCGCCGCCGCCTCCACCATCGCCTTCAATCTCACCGCCATCCTCGCCTGCGTCCGCGAGCTGCAAACCCTCTTCCTCAATCCCACCCGCGACCCCGACATCGACCTCCAGCTCGCACTCGCCATCTCCGCCTTCCTCATGCTCTACGGAGCCGGCCTGCTCGCCATCGGCTTCTGGAAGCGCTCGGCCTTCCTCCGCTGGCAGGCCCTCCTTCTGCTCGTCTTCACCATCGCCAAGGTCTTCCTCTACGACCTCCGCAATCTCACCCAGGGCTACCGCGTCCTCAGCTTCCTCGGTCTCGGCGCGCTCCTGATGGCCATCAGCTTCGCCTATCAGAAAGACTGGCTCGCCCTCCGCGAAGCAAAGTCAGAACCTCAGCCGGCCCCAAAGCCAGACCCAAAACCTACTCCCTCCAACGATCCACACCGCACAGCAAGTCCGCAGGCCGCCCCCGCCGCGCAAAGCAAACCCGAAGAGGCATCCCGCCGATGAGATCTGCCCTCCTCCTCGCGCTTCTTCTCGGGCAAGCCGCGCCAGACTCGCAGACCCAGCCGGACGCTCTAAGGAACTTCCGTTACCAGCGAACCATCAAAGCTCCCGCCACCGCAGCCGCAGACGGACCAGTCTGCGTCATTCTCGATCCCGCAATCTTCCCCCACGCCGGTCCCTCGCTCCTCGACCTCCGCCTCTTCGCCGGCTCGCGCGAAGTCCCCTACGCCATCACCCTCAGCGAACCCGCGCAGCCAGACGCCGACACCGCCTCGATTCGTAACCTTGGCCTCCGCCACCGCGCTATCGTCTTTGACCTCGAGATGCCGCACCGCCCCTACACCGAAATCCTCCTCAACCTCGCCGGCCAGAACTTCCTCGCCCACGCCAGCGTCTCCGGCACCCGCAACCCCAACTACTCCGGCCAAACCCATCTCGGCGACTTCACCCTCTTCGATCTCACCGCCCGGCGCCTCGCCCGCAGCACCACCCTCTCGCTCCAGGAGACCGATCTCCCCTACCTTCACATCGAACTAAGCGTCTCGCCCGCAAGAGGGGCCGCGGCCCTCTCTCCGCAAACCCTCCTCAACATGGTCCAGGGAGCCTCCGTCCCCCCCAGCCGCGAAGCCCAATCCCTCTACACCACCGCCGTTACCTCGAACTCCATTACCCAGCACGGCCGCCAGAGCGTCGCCGCCTTCCTCCTCCCCGAGCGCATTCCCATCGAGCGCGTCTCCTTCGATCTCCCCTCCACCTTCAAGTCAAACTTCAGCCGCGACATCCACATCGCCGACCGTCCCGCGCCCGACCCCGGCTCTGCTGCCTCGCTCCAGCAGACCGCCGCCACAGCTCAGCCCGGCTCCGCAGCCGACAACCCCAGCGAAGTCCTCGCCGGCGCCATCTACCGCGTTCATCTCACCCAGCCCGGCCCCGGGTTGGACAGCGAGATCAATCAGCAGCAGCTCAGCGTCCCCGCCACCCTCGGCTCCAACATGCAAAGCCCAGCCGCCGTCCAGGTCTCTGTCGATAACCGGGACGACACCTCACTCCCCCTCACCGCCATCCGCCTCGAGATGCGCCAGCGCAAACTCTGCTTCAACCCGCAAAGCGCCTCGAACCCGCGAAGCGCCCCGAACTCGCGAGGCGCTTCGAACCCGCAGAGCCCGGCGCCCTCCGCGAGCAACGCTCTCATTCACTCGCAGAACGCATCCCCGCTCATCCTCTACTACGGCAATTCGGCCCTCCCCGCTCCGCAATACGACTACGTCCGCATTTGGAACCCCGCTGCCCCCGCCGCCGCCGCTCAACTCGGCCCCGAACAGTTCAATCCCGCCTTCCGCACGCAGTCCGAAACTCCCCCCTATCCCCAACGCCATCCCCGTCTCCTCTGGATCGCGCTCCTCGCCACTCTCGGCTCCTTGCTCCTCCTCCTCACCCGCTCCTCGAAAGGCCATCACCGGCGCTAGTGTCCTGAGTCTGAAGTTCGGTCTTTACGTATCTCGGTGTCATTCTGAGCGAAGCGAAGAATCCCCGCATTTCGCCCGCGTGACCCACAAAACTCCGGGATCGTTGGGGAAGGACCCCGATACCCTTCACACAGCCCATACATTCAACACCCTTCTACCTGTATTCCCGATGCTCAGCACCAAACCCGCTCAATAATCCATTCCTTCAGACTGAATCAGAGCTTCCCTAGATCAGAGTCTCTCGCCCTCGTCTCCGGCCCCACCCCCAACCCCCGCCCTCGCCTTCAACTCTGCCCTCGCCTCCGCCCTCGCCGTTGCATCTGTGATAGGCGGGGCTTTCAAGCCCTGCATCCAAGCCAGCCGCAAAGCGGCTCTCCGCTCTGCCGAAGGCTGGAGCGAAGGCGAAGCCGCAGCGACTAATGGATCGCTGTTGCTTGTTCTTGGTTTTCCACACACACGAAGCTGAAAAACCTTGTCAAGGGCCAAGACCAGCTATGTTGCTAACCGTATTACACTTACGCGTGGCGTAGTAGTTTATGCAATTCAGCTATAATTGAGGAATAGGAAAACAAAAAGCCCCAGAGGAGCTCCACCTCTGGGGCTTTTCTCCTTTGTTATCTATATTTTGCACCTTAAGCTGTCTAGAATGAATATTTTGCGGGCAACAAGCCTCCCAAATCACTCATTCTAAATAATTTGCAAAAAAGGGGGGGAGGGGGGTACCTCACCGGATCGCCGCATCCACCTCGCTGATCCAGCCCGGCGACTTCAAAATCTCCCGAGGCTTCGACCCGTCCGCCGGCCCCACCAGCCCGTCGTTATACATCATGTCGATCAGATGAGCCGCCCGGCCATAGCCAATCCGCAGCCGCCGCTGCAGCAGGGAGGTGCTCGCCTTGCCGAACTCAAACACCAGACGCACCGCATCGTCATACATCGGATCGTTGTTGTCGCCCTCGTCGCTGCCGCCGCCGTCATTCTCTTTCCCGGTGTCGTCCTTCGGTCCTTCGAGGAAGCCATGCACATACTCCGCCTCGCCCTGCGCCTTCCAGAACTCCGTCACCGCCGAGATCTCCTTCTCGGTGACAAACGGCGCATGCACCCGCTGCACCCGGCTCGTCCCCGGCGGCAGGTACAACATATCGCCGCGCCCCAGCAGGCTTTCGGCGCCATTTGAATCGATGATCGTCCGCGAGTCCACCTTCGTCGCCAGCCGGAAGCTCATGCGCGTCGGCACATTGGCTTTGATCAACCCGGTGATCACATCGACCGACGGCCGCTGCGTCGCCAGCACCAGATGAATGCCGACCGCGCGCGCCATCTGAGCCAGCCGCGTAATCGATTCCTCGACATTCGCCCGGTCGAGCATCATCAAGTCCGCCAGCTCATCGATGATGATAATGATGTACGGCAGCGGCTCCTGGTTCACATCTTCAAACAGATACTCGCTGCCATGGTCGAAAAGCTTGTTGAACTGATCGATGTTGCGCACGTGGTTCGCCGCCAGCAGCTTCAGCCGCCGCTCCATCTCGCGGACAGCATTCCGCAGCGCATTCGCCGCCAGCTTCGCCTCCGTGATGATCGGCGTAAACAGATGCGGAATGCCCTCATACATCCCGAGCTCCACCCGCTTCGGGTCGACCAGGATCATCCGCACCTGCTCCGGCGTCGACTTGAACAGCACGCTCATGATCATCGCGTTGATCGCCACCGACTTGCCCGAGCCCGTCGACCCCGCGATCAGCACATGCGGCATGCTCGCCAGATCCGCCGTAACAATGCGCCCATTGATGTCCTTGCCCAGCGCAATCGCCAGCCGCGACTTCGACTGCGCAAAGCTCTCGCACTCGACCACGTCCCGCAGCCAGATTGTCTCCCGCTGATGGTTCGGCACCTGAATGCCCACCGTGCTCTTGCCCGGCATCCGCTCGATCAGGATTGACTCCGCTGCCATCGCCAGGCAGAGATCGTCCGCCAGGCCGGTAATCCGCGCCACCTTCACGCCCGCCTCGGGCTTGAACTCGAACGTCGTCACCACCGGCCCGGGATTGATCTGCGTCACCTGCCCATCGACGCCGAACTCGGCCGACTTCTGCACCAGGATCCGCGCCTCTTCCCGCAGCGCGTCTTCCCGAACGATGGCATGCTCCTCGCTACGATAGAGGAGCGACGAAGGCGGCAGCTTGTATCCGCGCACGCTCTTGGGCACAATCGTCACCGGCTTGATATCCGCATCCGCCCGTCTGCCGAACGAGATCGCCCCCGGCGCCGCACTGGCCGGCGGCATCGGAGCCGCGGCAAATGCATCCTTCGGCTCCTCCAACTTCTTCGTCGGCCGCCCCGCAGCAACAGCCTTCCCCGTCGCCCCTTCCTGCCAAGCCTCCCGCCGGCCCTCCGAAACAAAATCGAAGTCATCGCGGCCCTTCGACTCCTCCTCCACCGCATGCGGCGCAGCTGCCTTGGCCAGCACCTCCGCAAACGGAGCCACCGCAGCCGCGGCGGTCCCGAACGCCGTCACCGGCGGTGCATCCACCAGCGTCCGCGGCATTGCCTGAAAGATCGAACCTTGATTTGCTGCCGCCGCAAACTCCTGCGGTGCGACCGAGATCGGCTCCGCCCGCCGCTTGCGGCTCAGCCATCCGAACAGCCCGCTCAGCAGCGTTGTGCTCTCCGGTTGCATGCGCTTTCGTTCGGCCTCTTCGGCCATCTCCCGCGCCTGCCGAGCCCGCAGCTCCGCCATCTCCCGCCTGCTGCCGTACTCTTCCATCTCCATCCGCGCACCGGCGCGCCGCATCTTGCGCCGCATCCACCAGTTCCACAGCCGCTGCACAAACCCGAACCGCGCCGTCGCCCACTCCCGCGCCGTATGAAACGTAAACGTCGTCACCAGATACAACGACAACGCCACCATCAACACCAGCACGATCGCCGCGCCCGGCAGATTCAGGTACTCCACCAGCAGATCCGCCAGCAAGCGCCCCGTCACGCCTTCGACCGGCAGCGACTGCCGCCACAGCAGCGCACCCGGCAGCAGCGCAATCGCCGCCGGCGCAAAGGCGACCCACAGCCCAAGTCCCAGCGTCTTCGCCAGCGGCGACCCCGCCGGCCGCGACCGCATCCAGCACACCCCCAGCCGTCCCAGCACCAGCGGCAGGAAGAACGCCGCCACGCCAATCGACTGCAGCATCGCATCGGCAACCAACGCGCCGGCCATACCCGCCCAGTTATGCGCGGGCCGCCCCGTCACATACAGTCCCACCGTATCGAACGAAGGATCCGACGGCGTATAGCTCGCAAGCGCCAGCAGTAACAGCCCCGCGCCTACCAGCACCACCATCCCCAGCATCTCATTCACGCGCCGGTGTCGCGTCGGACTTGAAACCAGTCGCAAACTCTTCATTTGGGATCCTTCATCAGGAGAAGAGAGACGCGCGCACTCGACTGGGTCCGCCGCGCATTGCAACGCGCAACCGGGCAACATCGGATCGAGTGCGTGAACCACCAGAGCATCTCCGATTATCCCAGACCCTATCCGCCATCCGGCACGAAAACAGTAAATCGTCCCCTAGGGGTATCCGAATACAAACCCGCGCCCATTCTCCGCATCTACCTACCCATAATTGCCGCCGGGCGAATTGTTCCCGGCGGACCTTATAACCGGTTGGCAGGGGCGTGGGATTTTCGCGATTTCTCCTGCTTGCCGCCGGTGAAGGAGAATCGCGCATAGCCGGCGGACCCTGCCCCAACCGCACTCCACATCCCACACAAGCAAGAACGACCGAGGTTCCTCCATGCCGACAGATACCGGTAAGCAGCACGAAATGCAACGCGCTCTCGACTCCCTCATCAGCACCCTCCTCGACAGCCAGAAGGGCTTCACTGACATCGGCGAGCACCTCAAGGATGACACCCTGAAGCGCTACTTCCTCGCTGAGTCCCTCAAGCGCGCCAGCTTCCGCGGCGATCTTGAGGAGGTGCTTCATCAGAATGGAGTCCACGACATCAAGGAATCCGGCACCACCGCCGGAGCGATCCATCGCGTCTGGGGCGATCTCAAAGCCAAACTCGGCGGCGGCGATCACACCTTGCTCGAGACCGCGGAGCAGGGCGAAGATGAAGCCAAGAAAGCCTACGCCGACGCACTGAAACAAGACCTGCCTCTGCCCGTGCGACAGATCATCGCCGAACAGCAGGCCCACATCCTCACCTCGCACGACTTTGTTCGCAACCACCGCGACGCTCTTGCTGCAAAGTAGACGCGCAACACGATTCGACCATCACTGCGGACGGCCGGCATCTTCCGGGCGTCCGTTAGTTTCTAATGATCCTAGATAGGACGTTTGGAGCAGCCTGCCGCAATGAAGAACCAACGGCGCACAGCATGATCGGGCGCATCCTCCTCGCCGTTCTCTTCACAGTCGCCGGAAGTCTTCACTTCCTTCTGCCGCAAACGTATCTCAAAAGCATGCCTCCATCGCTTCCCGCGCCGCTCGCGCTGGTCTACATCAGCGGCGCAGCCGAAATTCTCGGCGGCCTCGGCCTGCTGGTTCCAGCAACGCGAATCTTTGCAGCCTGGGGTCTCGTCGCTCTCCTCATCGCCGTCCTGCCCGCGAACATCCACATGGCCCTCGACCACACGCGTTTTGCCTCCATCCCTGTCTGGGCGCTGTGGCTTAGGATTCCCCTCCAACTTCCACTCATCTTCTGGGCGTGGGTTTACACCCGGCGCTAGCCAAGCCTCATTCGCTGCTAAAGCTGAGACAATACAGCTACCGAGAACTTGGAAGGGTCAACCGCCGAAGCGATGAGCACGTATGTCACATGGGACGAGATACTCGCAGCCGGGCAGCGCATCGCGGGAGTTGCGGTGCGTACACCCCTCTACCGCGTCCAGCGCGCGCGGCTTCGCATGGGCCGATCTCCCGAACCCGCCTTCGACCTCTACATCAAGGCCGAAAGCGAGCAGCCCATCGGCAGCTTCAAACTCCGCGGCGCCTACAACATGGTCGCTCAGCTCTCTCCTGACGAACTCAAGCGCGGTGTCATCACCTACTCCAGCGGCAACCATGCCCAGGGTGTCGCCTATGCGGCGCGCTCTCTCGGAGCCAAGGCCGTCATCGTCATGCCGAGCAACGCTCCCGAGATCAAGAAGACAGCCACACGCGCGCTCGGCGCGGAGATCGTCGAGGTCGGCCCCGCCTCCTCCGAGCGCCGCCTGAAGGCCGAACAACTCGTCGCCCAACACGGCTACGCAATGATCCCCCCGTACGACGCCCCGCAGATCATCGCCGGTCAGGCTACGTGTGGTCTGGAAATCGTAGAGCAATTACCTGGTGTCGATCTGGTCATCGCGCCGGTCAGCGGAGGAGGCCTGCTCAGCGGCGCCGCCGCCGCGATCAAGCTCGCAGCGCAGGCCGGTCTCGCGCGGGCCGGCGTGCAGGTCTGGGGCGCCGAGCCCGAACTCGCCGCCGACGCCCGGGAAAGCTTCTACTCGAAATCATTAGTCGAGTGGCCGGCCGAAAAGACCACCCGCACCCTCGGCGATGGCCTCCGCACCCAAAGTCTCGGCCAGCTTAACTTCCATCATGTGCTCAAGTTCGTCGACGGGATTGTAACCGTCTCCGAAGAGGAGATCGTCGATGCGATGCGTGTCCTGCTTGTAGCAACGAAGCTCGTGCCGGAGCCGAGTGGCGCCGTCGCCCTCGCCGCCGCTCTCTTCCACGCCCGCGAATTGCCGGCCGCCCGCAAAGTCGCCGTCGTGCTCAGCGGCGGAAACCTCGAGCCTGACTTGAAACGAAAGCTTGCCGAAGAACGTGTATCGCAGCAATCCATGCTCACGCCGCAATCCTGACGCAGCCGATCGCCTGCGCCTGTCCACGTGATTCTCACTACCGCTTTTGAAACCGATTCAAAACATCCTGCAGCGACACCACGCCTTCGAGCGACCCGCGCATCGCCCGATTGGTGATCGGCAGCAGAGGCCAGCGTTGGAAGTGAGCCAGCGCGCTGGCCAGCGGGAGGTCTGGGAACAGCACAGGCGTGCGCTCCGCCCCGAGCTGCTTCTCCAAGATGTACGCGCTGTTGTCCGCGCCCGCTTTCACCTCATCTCCGGCCGAGCTTTCGCGATCAGCCTGCTTCGCCAGCAACGCTTCCATCTCTTCCCTTCGCGCCGCATACCAAAGACCGTCGCTGCAGTGAACCAGGAAGACAGGCGTGGCGTCGCTGTCTTTGTATTGCGCCATCGATCGCGCCGTCTCCTCGAAGCTCTCCGTGCCTTGCAGCACTGGCGCGGTCACCGGCTTCATCGCATCTTCGAGATGCAGATTACTCTCCTCGCGCAGCTCCTCCATCGAGGGCAGGTCCAGCCCGTCCTGATGCGTGAACTGCTCGAGAATCGGCACCGGCTGCACCGTGCGCGAGATCAGGTACGCAATCGTGTTCGCGAGAATCACCGGCAGCACGATCGTATAGTTCCCGCTCACCTCAAGCACCATGAACACAGAGGTAAGCGGGGCACGCAGAAACGCCGCGAACAGCACTCCCATGCCGACCAGCGCGTATGAGCCGATCGAACCCGTCAGGTGAGGGAAGTAGATCTTCTCGAACGAACCCACCGCCGCGCCCAGCATCGCTCCGATGAACAGCGTAGGCGCGAACATGCCGCCCGGAGTGCCGCTCGAAAAGGTAACGGTGGTCGCTACAATCTTCAGCAGCGCAAGCAGCAGCAGCGTCTGCCACACGAACTGCGAATGCATCGCCTGATCGATGGCCTGGTATCCCGCCCCCATCACCTGCGCGAAGCCGAGATAGCCGATGCCGCCTACTAACAATCCTGCCAGCGAAGGCTGCACCATCTGCGACCACGCCGGCAGGGTGCGGAGCTTGGTGCGGGAGTAGCTGAGGGCCTTCGCGAAGACAAGCGAAGAGAAGCCGCCGACCACGCCGAGCACAACATAGGCCAGCAGCTCACGCGGATCGCGCAGGGTGACGGCGGGGATACGGAACATCGGCTCCGCTCCCCAGAAGGCGCGGGCGACAACCACGCTTGAGACAGCTGCCAGAACGATGGAGCCGAGCACGGCTGCGCTCCATTGTCCGATGACCTCCTCGATGACGAACAGGATGGCCGAGATGGGAGCGTTGAACGCCGCGGCCAGTCCGGCAGCCGCGCCGATGGGAGCGAAGATCCGGAGCTTCTCCCTGGACATGCCGACACGGCGGCTGATCAACGAAGCGACACCGGCCCCGATCTGCAGCGAAGGATCTTCCGGCCCCGACGAAAACCCGGCGCCGATCGCAAGCGCGCAGAGAAGGAATTTGCCGATCACCGTCCGAAAGGAAATGTAGCCGTTATTGATGTAGAGAGCGGCTTTGGTCTGATTGATCCCACTGCCGCGCACCTTTGGAAAGACGTACCGGGTGAGTAGCGCGATGACGATGCCGGCGGCGGCAGGAGCGACAATCAGCCGCGGCTGATGGCGATTGGGAGACGAGCCGAGCAGAAGAACGCTCAGCCATTCAATCGCCATGCGGAAGGAGACCACGAGGAGCCCGGAGATCACCCCGATGAAGATCGACAGCAACAGGAAGATGCGCTCTTCGCGGCCCGGCGCGATCCGCGCGATCAACTCTTCGCGCGATTCGTCGACCGCAATCGGGGCTTGTTCCAGGGTTTGTGCGCTCGTAGCCATCTGCGATCAGGGCTCCATCAACTTCGGATATTGTGCCAGCAGCGCCAGCAGAGCATCATCGCCGCCCGGTGCGCCGCACACCTTGCTGGTCTGCGCCTCCGTCTCAAAGATGAGCTTGATCGTCTCATCTTGCGCGGCCGCATCGTTCATCAACGCTTTCCGTCCGAGAGCGGCTTGCTTCCCGGACCACGCAGTCGTCAAATCCTGCAAGGCCGAAATCGCATCGCCCGATGCAGACATCTGCGCACTGCAGCTCTCCAGCCGCCGTTTCGCAATCGACCGATCTTCGAGAATGCGCGCCACCCTTTCGCTCATGGGAAGCCGCTTGGCAGGGACGAATGCGAGGATGCGCGCGGAGTTCTCCAGCATCGTCTGCGCCGGGGAATTGGGCGCCAAGGACTTGGCCTCTCCCAAATCGGCTTCCATCGGCTTGCCCTCGCTCACTGCTCGTTCAAGCAGCCGGTGCGCCTCTTCGAAGTCTCCCGAGTCGTACCGCAGCCGTCCCGCTGCAGTCAGAGCGGTCTCATTCGCCGGCTCCTGCGAAAGCACCTCATCGTAGTTGGCGAGAGCGCCCGCCGGATCGTCCGCCTGCTCGAGCAGCTGTGCCAATCGCAGCGCCAGCGCCGGGTCGTGCGCATCGTTGCCGCCGGCAATCATGAGCTCCGTGCGCGCGCTGCTGAACCGTTGCTGCCCGATAAAATAGCGCGCCAGTTCCAGCCGAACCTCCCGCCGCTTTACTGTTCCGTCTCCTTCCCAGGTCCCATAGATAGCCGCGCGATAGTAGTTCACCGCAGCTTGCACGTCGTTCTTCTTAGCCGCCAGCCGCGCCAGACTCAGGTTGATTGCGCCGTTACCCGGCTGTGTGTCCCACAAACTGAGAAAGTAGTTATACGCCTCTTCCGTGTGCCCTGCCGCCCCGAGCGCCTGCGCCAGCAGAAGCTCGTAGGACCGCTCCCCTGGAGCGTAAGACAATGCCGTGCGCAGCGCGAAGATCGCCTGATCGGGACGGCCGGCAGAGAGCGATGCAGCCCCTCGTCCCGACCAGCGCCGGGCAAGCTCTTCCCGATGCGCGGCAAAGGAGCGAAACAAAAACAGCGTGATCGCCAGTAAGACGACGGTCACCAGCAACAGGCTGAGAAAAGCAAGCGTATCCCGAACGATAAGCCGCCGTCTGAAGCTCGACACCTCGCCAGTCTCTACGGTCATAGGCATGGATCACGACACTGCGCCAGCCCTCGGTTAGGCGCGCGATGCAATCTCCAGTCTATTGCTTTGATGCAGCCGGAGCCACCGCGCGGCCCACGCCCGGATTCCCGCCTCCGCGTTTTCGAGTCTAATAAGTCTCTATGCGACGTTCTCCTCTCCTCTCTTCGACGGCTTGTGTTTGCATGGCGCTCCTGACCAGCCTTGCCGCGGCGGCTCAGAGCAAACGGCAGGCTCAAAAAGACGATCCTTCCGCGCGAGCCACCGTTGTCCACGACGCCAATGTCTACGTCGCCGCAGACGCGGACGCGCAGAAGATATCTCTCGTCACCCCCGGCCACGAGGTCGTCATCGTTGAGCGCAATGGACCCTGGGTCAAGGTCTTCGCCAACACCGACGTCAACGACGACGCCGACGAAGACGACCGCAACAAGCCGCAGTTCGGCGAGGACGCCAACGTAACGCCCGCCTCCGGTTGGATTCGCGATAAGGGAATCATCGGTCCCACTCTCACCGGCGGCGATGCCATCCTGTTTGGTTCAGCGGCAAACTTCGAGGACGAGGCCGCGCAGACGCACGCTCCCAAGGGCGCCGCCGCTTCCGCCCGCCTGCTTTACAAACGCGTCGCCGAGTACTTCCCGAGCTCATCCCTCGCGCCGAAGGCCGCCTTCCGCTCCGCCGACATTCGTTGGCAGCTCGACAAGCTCGACATCAGCACCCTGCCCAGCGCCAGGGAGCAGGAGGCTTATCTGCGCCCGCAGATCTACGAAGGTGACTTGAAGAAAGTCATCAAGCTCTATCCCGGCACCGAGTACGCCGCCCGCGCCGCCTACGATCTGCTCGACAACAAGCTCTGCGGCGACTGGCAAGGCCTGCCCAAGTGCCCCGAGATGGAGACTGGTCTCTATCAGAAGTACGCGCAGCAGTACCCAGACAGCCCACGTGCCCCCGAGGCGCTCTACAACGCAGTCTATCGCCAGGGCGTGGTCGTCACGATGTACACCGTGCAGGAAGATCGCAAGCGAGCCGAGCAAGCTGCCCAAAGAACCCGAGGCCTCGCCGACGATCTCAAGGCCAGGTACCCTGCCTCGGACTACGCGGCCCGCGCGTCTAGCATCGCCTTCCGCGTCTCGCAGGGCATTCCCGTCTTTGGCAGCGATCGCGACTAGCGGGTGCCTTTCCCGGGACTCGCCCGCTCCGATCTACGGTTTACACATCTTCACGCTTTAGGATGAACTCATGCCAATCTTGAAGGTCATCCTGCTTGCCATTGTGCAAGGCCTTGCCGAACTGTTACCCGTATCGAGCTCCGCGCACGTCGTGGTCGCGGAAAAACTCCTGGGCCTCGACCCCTCCTCTCCGCAGATGACGCTTCTCCTCGTCTTGCTGCACACAGGAACCATGTTCGCCGTCATCGTCTACTTCTGGAACCAGTGGAAGAAGACCTTCTTCTCGAGCTCCGACGCGTTCAAACGATTCCTCATCCGTCTGGTCTGGGCCACCCTGCTGACGGGAATCATCGGCGAAATCATCATCAAGGCGATCGAGAAGACCGCCTTCAAAGGAGCATCGAAAGGAGAGATCGAGCTGCTCTTCGGACGTCTCGACCTCATCGCGCCGGCCCTCGCCGCCGCTGGCCTGCTTATCCTGCTCGCGGGCATCATGGAAAAACGCCGTATGGGCGCGCACCCGAAGGTCTACGGCGACAGCGTCACCATGCGTCAGGCAGGCTGGATCGGAGCCATCCAGGGATTGTGCCTCCCCTTCCGCGGATTCTCCCGCTCCGGAGCTACCATCTCCACCGGCATGCTCACCGGCGCCAGCAAGGAACGCGCCGAACGCTTCAGCTTCGCCCTCGCCGTAGTGCTCACTCCGCCTGCAATCGCCCGCGAGGCCCTGCGGCTGGTGCGAGCCTCGCATGAAGCCGCCGCCGCAGGCACCGCCATCGATCTGCACGGCAGCCTCGTCGCCGGTCTCCTTGGGGCGGTCTTTGCTTTCCTCGCCGGACTCCTCGCCCTGCGTTGGCTCAGCAGTTGGCTCGAAGAAGGCCGCTGGTATCTCTTCGGAATCTACTGCCTCGCAGCGTCCGTCGCCGTCTTCGTGCTCTACCGCTCCGGCTATTGAAGTTGGCTTTTATTCTTGCCGTTGCTGCTCTGGTTGTCATCCCCGAGGCGGTTCTGCCGTCTGAATTTTCGCCAGAGCCATGCCAACCTTGCTGTACTCAGCATTTGCCTTTGCTTTTCTGGTTGTCATCCCCGAAGGGGATCTGCTGTTCTAACCCGCAGGCACAGCGACTTTGAAGTCGCTCTAAATCTCCAGAATCACCGGCATAATCAAAGGCCGCCGGCTTGTGCTCTTCTGGATGAACCGCTTCAGATCGTTGCGAATCTTCTCCTTGATCACTCCATAATCCGCCGTCTCTTCCGCCGACGAGCCCTCAAGCGTCCGCTGCACCACGTGCCGCGCCTCTGCGATCAAGCCTTCCTCGGCGATCGCCATCCCGCGCATCACGATCTCCGGCGTGTTCTCCAGCTTGCCCGTCTGCTTGTTGATTGCGATGATCGGCAGCACAATCCCATCCTCGCTCAGGTGCTTCCGGTCGCGAATCACGATGTCCTCGACCACATCGGTCGAGCTGCCGCCGGAGTCGATGCACACCCGCCCCACCGTCACCTTGCCCGTCTTCGTCGCCGAGCTTTTATCTAACTCGAGAACGTCGCCATCCTCCATCAGAATCACCTTTTCGACTACGCCCGTGGACGCCGCAAGCTCCGCATGCCGCTTCAGATGGCGGTAGTCGCCATGCAGCGGAACGAAGAACTTCGGCCGCACCAGGTTGATCATTAATCGCAATTCTTCCTGGCTTCCATGTCCGCTCACATGGATCAACCCCGACTGCCCATCGTCGTGAATCACCTTCGCATCGCGCCGCTCCAGATGATCGATCATCCGGTAGATCCCCTTCTCGTTGCCGGGAATCACGCGCGAGCTCAGCAGCACCGTATCCCCCGCATCAATATGCGCGAACTTGTGGTTGTTCACCGCCGCCCGGCTGAGCGCACTCATCGGCTCGCCCTGCGTCCCGCTGATCAGGATCAGCAGCTTGTTCGCCGGCGTGTCCTTGATCTGCCCGGGATGAATGATGAGCCCCTGCGGCAGATCGAGATACCCGAGGTCCTGCGCGATTTCGGTCGCATTATCGAGTGACCGCCCGACCACCGCAACCTTGCGCCCATGCTGGTGCGCCAGCTCCATCGCCAGCCGGATTCGGTGAATCGACGAAGAGAAGCAGCTGAAGAAAAGCTTCTTCTTGGTCTGCGAGAAAATCTCGTCCAGCTTCGGCCGCACCGCCCGCTCGCTCGGCGTATAGCCGATGCGGTCGACGTTGGTCGAGTCCTGCAGCAGCGCCAGCACGCCCTGCTTGCCCAGCTCCGCGAACGCCTGCAGATCGAACGGCTTGTTATCCGGCGGCGAAAGGTCAATTTTGAAGTCGCCCGTATGCAGCACCACGCCCACCGGCGTATGAATCGCGAGCGCCACGCAGTCCACCAGAGAATGCGTCACCCGAATCGGCATCACCGAAAACGGCCCCAGCGTAAGCCGCTGCCCGGGAATCATCTCGTTCAGGTCCGCATCTTCAAGCAGCCTGTGCTCTTCGAGCTTGCCCTCCACCAGAGCCAGCGTAAATTCTGTCCCGTACACCGGAACATTCAGCTCAGAGAGAATCCATGGCAGCCCGCCAATGTGATCTTCATGGCCGTGGGTCAACAGGATCGCGCGAACCTTGTCGCGGTTCTCCGTCAAATAGCTGATATCAGGAACAACAATGTCGACGCCCAGCAACTCTTCTTCAGGAAACATCAGACCGGCGTCGACAACAATAATGTCATCTTGCCAGCGGATGGCCATGCAGTTCATCCCGAACTCACCAAGGCCGCCCAGCGGAATCATCTTCAATTTATCTTGTGCCATCAATCTTCAAGCTTACCATCGCCGCCATCGTCTACAGGAAAACGCCTCGTCGGCGCGGGCTGCGGAATCTCACGGCGGCAGCATGAAAATCAACTGGTGACAGAGCAGAACGAGCCACCTATCTCAAGGAAAGATGGCTCATTTCGCCGCTACGGTAAGGCTGGGGATTTGCAGTCAGTCTGCTACCGCGGAGCATGTTGCGCGTCATGCTTCTGGTTGGCGATGTGCTGGCTCTCCCGATTCTGTTGACGATTGACCTGCCCCCTCTCCTGCGGTGTCAGCCGCCCGCCATTCGCCTGCCGTTCGGAGTGGATCTCCTGGTTTGTCCTCACCTGCTGGCCCTCCAGACGCTGCGTCTCGCGCGCATTCAGCTGGCCCGAGGCTACGCCCTGCGCAATGCGGCCCTGCTGATTGTAACGCCGCCCATTCACCCGGTTCATCGCCGTCGTCCCGGGTCGTCCCCCGTTGGCCGAGGCCCACTGATTCCGGTCCTGGCTGGCGTTCTGCTGGTGCGACACCTGGTTCGCCGTCGGCTGAAAGCGCTGCTCATTTCCCCACGCGCGCTCCTGTGCGGAAGGCTGCGCCGAAACGCCGCCCGCACCGTTGAAGCTCGCTCGGTTGTTCACCACCGTATTGTTGATCACCGTTCGATTCACGTACGTGTTGTGAATGACCGTTCGATTCACGTTCACCACCGCGGTGTTGTAACGGAAGACATTGCCCGCCCAGACGCCCCCGGCAAAACCTACCCCGCCATACCCGAAGCCATAGTTCACGCCGCCGTAGAAGCCCACATGCGGACCCCAATAGCCTTCATGCCATCCATACAGGCCGCCGGCAAAGCCCCAGTAGCCCGGGGTCCATAGCACCCCCGGCCGAGGCGGCGCCACCCATACCCCCGGCACCCAATAGTAGCCGGACGGGCCGAACGCCCAATATCCGGGAGTCCAGAGAAATCCCGGCGTCGGGCACGACGGCTGCGTGTATACGGGTAGCACCGGGGGCGCTACCCGTATCGAGATGCCAATGCCGATCTGCGCAAACGACGCCACCGGCGCTGCGCAAAGAACAAGCGCAAGAAAGAAACGATAAAGTCGAGTGATTTTTTGCATGTCTACTCCCGCTCGCCGTCTCCGGCAGAGTCTTGATCGCTCGGTATCCCAAATTGTTAATTGTTAGAGGGAGCGCCGGCCTGCTGCTGCCTGTGCGCCTTGCGATCCTGCTTCATCTGCTCGTACTGCTGCTTCTGCGTATCGTTCAGGATCGCTTCGATCCGCTTGTCGCTGTCCTCATTGATCCCGTGGATCTTCGCCTGCATGTCGGCAGGCGCAAGCGTAGTATCCGCGCGAGCGCTCTGCATCTGCTGCGCTCGATCAGTCAGGATCGGCTCAATCTGCGTTCTCTGGTCCGGGGT
The DNA here is from genome assembly GCA_965277545.1 of Edaphobacter sp. Classification (GTDB taxonomy): domain Bacteria; phylum Acidobacteriota; class Terriglobia; order Terriglobales; family Acidobacteriaceae; genus Edaphobacter. Next base: position 385,765 of record OZ255826.1, on the reverse strand, counting down.
GAGGCCGAGCTTCTTCGCCATCTTCTTGGCCTGGCGGTGCGGGTTCGGAGCATGGTGAGGCTGTGCGTCGGACGGTGCCTGTGCTGTGGCCGCCGGCGATGCACCGCCTGCAGGCTGGCTTTGGTCCTGCGCGGGCAGGGAACTTCCGGTGAATCCGGCAATCAATACCGCTGCCAAAGCAACGGATGGGGAGAAATGACGCATAAGAAAACTCCTTCAGATCAGTTTCAAGGACCTGTTCGAGCGTCCTACCAAACAGACCCGGGGCACGAAGAAACGTTGCGGTCTTCGTAGCTTTTGTCTGAGCACAACGTTAAGGAGCCTCTGACAAATGCGGCTCCAAGTCTTTCCTGTCATCCTGAGCGTAGCGAAGGACCCCGATGTCCTTCACACAGCCCATACATGCAATCCCTTTCTACCCGTATTCCCGATGCTCAGCCCCAAAATTCGCCCCGCGACCAAGAACTTCCGACTTAAATCAAAACTTCCTTAAAGCGTCATCAAGCGGGGCCAAGTCAAAGTTATACTTTGCTCAATATCGCGGAGCTCACCCGATGCCAACCCCGGAAGAGTACGACGCCATCATCCTCGGCAGTGGAGAAGGCGGCAAATTCCTCGCCTGGTACCTGGGCTCACACGGCCGCCGCGTTGCCAGCATCGAAGACAAGCGAATTGGCGGAGCTTGCCCCAATGTCGCCTGCCTGCCCAGCAAGAACGTCATTCACTCCGCCAAGGTGGCCTCCTACTTTCGTCGCGGAGCCGAGTTCGGCATCGTCCACGGCGACTGGCATGTTGATATGGCTGCAGTCAATGACCGCCGTCAACAGATGGTCGATGGCCTTCACCAGATGCACCTCGACAACTACGCCAGAAGCCGCGCCGAAATCGTGATGGGCTTCGGAAGCTTTCTCGCTGAGAAGACCATCGAAGTCGCACTCCACGCCGGAGGCAGCCGGACTCTTCGCTCCGATCACATCTTCCTCGACACCGGATCCCGCGCCACCATCGACCCCATACCCGGGCTCGCCGAGTCCGTCCCACTCACCCACATCGAAGCCCTTGAACTCACCCTGCTTCCCGAGCATCTCCTCATCCTCGGCGGCGGCTTTATCGGTCTCGAACTCGCCCAGGCCATGCGTCGTTTCGGCTCCCGAGTCACCATCGTCGAACGCAACCCCACCCTCGTTCACCGCGAAGATCCGGACGTCGTGGAGGGGCTTCAGCAGCTGTTTCACGACGACGGAATCGACGTCGTGACCGGGGCGAGGCTTACCCGCGTCGAAGGCGTCTCCGGTAAGTCCGTGACCCTTCACCTCACTCTACCCTCGGGAGAGTCGACTCTGACCGGCTCTCATCTTCTCGTCGCCACCGGCCGCACCCCGAACACACAGAATATGGGCCTGGAACGAGTAGGCATTCAAACCACTTCCTCCGGTCACATTCAAGTCAACGAGCGTCTCGAAACCACACTCCCCGGTGTCTGGGCAATGGGGGACTGCGCCGGCTCTCCGCACTTCACTCACATCTCGTTCGATGACTTCAGAATCCTCCGTGACAACCTCTACCAGGCACGTCCTGGCGTAGCCCCGCGCACCACCACAGGCCGTCAGGTGCCCTCCTGCACCTTCACGGATCCGGAGCTCGCCCAGGTCGGCCTGCGCGAAAACGATGCCAGGCAGCAGGGAATTGCTTACCGCCTGGGAAAGATTCCAATGGATGCCGATCTCCGCACCCGCACCCTCTCCGAGACCCGCGGCTTCATGAAAGTGCTCATCTCCTCCGACGACCGCATCCTCGGCTTCACCGCATTCGGCCCTGATATGGGAGAACTCCTCCCCGTCATTCAGCTCGTCATCTCCTCCGGCCTGCCCTACACCGCAATTGAGAGCCTTATCCTCACTCATCCCACTCTGTCCGAAGGCCTGATCTCACTCTTTTCCGCCGTTCCCCCTGCTTCGGTTCCACCCAAAGCTTTCTAGCAGCCTCACCGCAGCAGATCCTCCAGCACCAGCGAGAGCTCGGTCCTCTCATCGCGATACTTCACAATCACCGGAGCCGCCACACTCAAGCCCCACTCTGCTCCCTTTCCCTTCAAGATCGCGCGCGAGCCCGGCACCACCACCGCCCCCTCAGGAATCACCAGCGGCATCTCTGCCGTAGCCTTGTAGACTTCGCCCCTCACCAGGTCATAGACCGGCGTCCCCCGCGTCAGCACCGTTCCTGCCGCCAGCACCGCGCGCCTCCGCACCACGGTGCCTTCATACACTCCCGTGTTCCCCCCGATCAGGCAGTCGTCCTCCACAATCACCGGGCTTGCGTTCACCGGTTCCAGCACTCCGCCAATCTGTGCCGCCGCGCTCAAATGCACCCGCCGGCCGATCTGCGCGCAGCTGCCCACCAGCGCATGGGAATCCACCATCGTCCCCTCATCCACATACGCCCCGACGTTGATGTACGCCGGCGGCATCACCACCACGCCGTGGGCAACATAGGCGCCCGCCCGCACGCTCGATCCTCCCGGCACCACGCGGACTCCATCCTGCACCGCAAACCGCCTCGCTGGATAAGTCGCCTTATCCACAAACGAAAGCCCCTCGGCCGCTCCCATCTCCACCGGCGCGCCCAACCGAAAGCCCAGCAGAATGCCTCGCTTCACCCACGCATTCACGCGCCAGCCCAGTTGCAGTGCGGAATCCGGCTCTGCCGACCGAAGCCGCCCAGCCTCCAGACCCTCGCGCAACTCGAGAAACGCAGCACGCGCGTCCCCATCGCCGACCGCCGCGGGACCCTGCCGAAACCAATGTTCGATGCGTTCTTCCAGTCCTTCGCTCAATCGTCCTCTTTCCGTCCGTACCGGCAAATCCTTCTGGTACTCCAACCGTCATCGCATCCGCGCACCCTCGCCCGGTGCTGGCGCTCCCGCCAGCATTCCCAACTCACTCACCATGCGCTCCAGCCTTCGCCGCATCTCCTCCGAGACCGGCACCATCGGCAGCCGCAGCACATCCTCGCCGCGCCCCAGCATCTGCAGCACCGCCTTCACCGGCGCAGGGCTCGCCTCCCAGAAATTCGCTTGCATCAGCTGAAAGAACTTGCGATTGATCCGGCGAGCCTCCGCCCAGTCATTGCCGAGCGCCGCCCCCACCATGCGCGCCATCTGCTCCGGAATTACGTTCGACGCGACCGAGATCAATCCCGCCCCGCCGACCGCAAGAATCGGCAGCGCCAGCACGTCATCGCCGGCGAAGACTCGAAAATCAGACGGCGCGTTCGTCAGCAGCTGCGTAATCTGCGTCAGGTTGCCGCTCGACTCTTTGATCCCGACCACATTCTTCAACTCCGCCAGGCGCAGCACCGTCTCCGGCTCCAGGTTCGCCCCCGTCCGCGAAGGAATGTTGTACAGCAGCACCGGCAGCTCCGTCGCCTCCGCAATCGCGCGAAAATGCTGATACTGGCCCTCCTGTCCGGGACGGTTGTAATAGGGATTCGCCGTCAGCACTCCCGCAAGCCCATGCACCTGCGAAAGCTTCCGCACTCGTCCTGTCGCTTCCTGTGTCGCATTATGCGTACAGCCCGCAAAGACCGGTGCGCGCCCGGCAGCCGCCGCGACGACAAGCTCCACCACCCGCAGCCACTCCGCCTCGGTCAAGGTAGACGCCTCACCAGTCGTCCCGCAAGGCACCAGAAAATCGACTCCGCCTTCGATCTGCCAATGCACCAGCGCCTGCAGTGCAGGCTCGTCGATGCTGCCCCCCGCGCGAAAGGGAGTTACCAAAGCCGTTCCACACCCAGTCAAATCCATAGTGCTTGCAAGTCTACCGCGTCGGCATGCATCCCTTCACGAGCCTTGCTTTCGGCCCGGAACGCCTGCAGAAGGCGAAGACAATATTCCGACTGGCGCAATGAACTTGGTTCGCTGCCCCGCTCGGTTCTCCCACTTTCACGCCCTGAACAATCCCATCGCTGGAGCGTTCGCCCGTATGATCCGAAGCTGCAGACGGGCAACGCCGAACACAACCGCAGCACCCTACTACTATGCGGTCCGTGCGATCGATCGCGGCAACATTTCAGGCCTCTCCGCTGGAATGTCGCTCACTCAGATCAGGAGCCACGCTATGAACTTGAATCATCCGCTGTCCAGACGGCAGCTACGCAACGCCCTTCTTTCTTTCACCTCGGTAGCACTTCTCAGCACCGTTCCCATACTGGCGCAGACCCCGCAACAGAGTCCACAACAGGGTCCCGGATATCAGCACCCCACTTCAGGCGAGCAGAACGGCGCCCTTACCGCTGGCGCTCCAGGCGCAACGGACGTTCAGAACAGCAGCGCACAGATGATGGACAAGCAGTTCGTCAGAAAGGCGCTCGAAGGAGGCATGGCGGAGGTGCAGCTTGGCCAGCTCGCTCTCCAGAAAAGCAATAACGCCGACGTCAAACAGTTCGCCCAGAGAATGGTCGACGATCACACCAAACTTGGCGATCAACTCAAACCGATTGCTGAGCAGATGAATGTGAAGATCCCTACCGGACCCTCCGCTAAGGACAAAGCCACGATGGTCAAACTTCAGGCGCTCAACGGCGACGCCTTCGATCAGGCCTACATCAAAGACATGGTCAAGGACCACGAGAAGGACCAGAAGGACTTCAAGCACGAGTCCCAGACTGCAGCGAACCCCGACCTTAAACAGGCCGCTACGCAAGGCGAGCAAGTGGTCTCCGAACACCTGCAGATGATCAAGCAGATCGCTCAAAAGGACAACGTGAATGTCGCGTCGAAGTAGCGGATCGGCATAGACACCGCAAGCAGAGCAGGCGCCCGCAAGGGCGCCTGCTTCTTTGAAAAAGCTTTTCTCCGACACTCAGACGTACTGTCCCCGATCCAACTCCGAGGGAACATGGAACTTCGGAGCATGCAGCGAAGCGCCGGTGTTCACGGCGCCCGGCGGCATATCCATGCACTTGACGAACGCGGTCTGGAACTTCGTCATCTCCGCCTTGGTCCCCACCGTCACCCGCACATAGTTCGGCATCGCGGACCACGTCCGCCCAACCGCCACATTCTCCTTCAGCATCGCCTGCTGAAACTCATGGCCGGGACGCTTCACATCCACCATGAACATGTTCGCCTGCGAGCCCGGAATAATCTTGTATCCCTTCTTGGTCAGGAACTCCAGCGTCTCCGCGCGAACGTCGCCATTGATCTTCTTGCGCAGCGGCACCAGACCCTTATCCTCTAAGCTTGCCCGCGCTCCTGCAGCGCTCGTGATCGAGATACTCGCCAGGCTGCGAGCCGGAGGCGCCACGGTATTGAATCTCATCAGCAGATCCGGCCGTCCCACCGCGAACCCAGCTCTCAAGCCAGCCATCCCGTAGATCTTCGAGAACGTCCGCAGCACAATCACATCCTGATCCTGCGCCACCAGGTCGATCACCGACTCATCATCCGAGAAGTGGTGGTATGCCTCGTCCACGATCACCACCGACCCTGCCGGCTTGTTCTTCACCAGCCACACAATGTCTTCTCTCGGAGTCATCGTGCCGGTAGGATTATTCGGGTTCACGATGTAATACGCGCCAGGCGAAGCACTCGCCTTCAGCATCGCTTTCACGTCGTGCGCATAGGTCGAAGTCAGCGGCACAGGAATCTTCGGCGCCTTCATCGTCTCGGCCGCGCGCGGCCCCTGCTCATAGCTCGGGTCTCCGTACACCAGCGCCTTATCCGGGCCGAGGTTCGACATCAGCGCCAGGTCCAGAGGTCCGCTCGAGCCCGGGTAAAGGCCGGCATACCCCTTCTTCAACCCGAATTGGCTGCTGAAAACCTCGATCGTCTTTATCGATTCGTCCATGTGATACCGCCCTCCGCGAGCCGCCGTGCTGCATATCGCAGTCAACGCAGCCTGTGCCGGCCCGAGAGGATTTTCATTCGAACTGATGATCACCGTGTCGGATGGATAAATATCCATCTCCTCGTCCGTGCGCCGCTTCGCCTTCTGCCCGGGCGCAGCTGCCGCGGCCCCAACCGCGCCAAAGCTCGGCAACGACGTGGCTGCGGCCGATGCCGCCCCTAGTATGCGCAGGAACGATCTGCGCGAAACATCTTGCGTCTCATGAGAGTTCATCGCTATGTCTCCTTGAAGAGTCTTGTAGTAGAAACTACGACACTGATGCCACAGAAGAATTACCGCTTAGGTGTGTGATATCTCATTGCCGCAAAGCGAGCGCTCTGCAACCTGCTATTCGTCGAGACAAAGATGAGAATGGAAACGGGCCGAGCTCGATTGAGTCTCAATCTACCGCGATTTCCCTCCGAATGCCAGAAAGAATTGATCGCAAAACAGGAAACAGCCGCTCCGATTCCGCTCTTCCGAGGCTCCCCTCGCGCCGAAACAACCTAACCTTGCAGCTCACAATCCCGCTGTCCCTCTCGCTTTTCACTCCGCGGCACAAGGGCGGCCGCGCCTCTCCGCAAGGTTAGAGCGTTTTCATGTCAATTGCTGACTGAATGATGGTGCCCCATCCTGGCCGCGCTCTTTGCGGCTAGGGTGGGAGACCACGACTCTTTCCCAACCGTAAACACTCTGGTCGAAAATGCTCTAGCCCTCGGTCCGCCGTCAGAGACCAGAACGTCTCCCGTAGACTTCGCTCGATCCGGACCGCGAGACCGCGAGACCGTGCTCCTGCCCTAAACCCACTCACCCCTGCGCATCAGCGGCTCGGCGCTTCCGTCCGCGAAGACTCCCTCGACATCCATCGCCCCCGACCCGATCATCCAGTCCACATGGATCAGGCTGGCATTCGCGCCCAGGCTGGCGAGCTGATCCCCCTCCATCTTTTCGCCGCCAATCAGGCAGGTCGCATACGCCTGGCCCAGCGCAATATGGCTCGCCGCATTCTCATCGAACAGCGTATTCCAGAACAGCACCCCGCTCTGCGCAATCGGCGACGAGTGCGGCACCAGCGCCACCTCCCCCAGCCGCCGCGCGCCCTCATCGGTCGAGATCAGCCGGTTCAGTACATCCTCCCCCGCCGTCGCCGTCGCCTCGACAATACGGCCACCCTCAAACCGGCAGCGAATGTTCTCGATCAGCGTCCCCTGGTGCGACAGCGGCTTCGACGCCCGCACCGCGCCATCCACCCGGTCCTTATGCGGCGTCGTAAAGCACTCCTCGGTCGGAATATTCGGATTGCAGAAGATCCCATTGCCCGACATCGAACCGCCCCCGGCCCACAGATGTTCATCCGCCAGCCCTACCGTCAAATCCGTAGCCCCGTCCTGCGACCTGAAGTGGATCGCCGAATACCGCTTCGCATTTAGCAGATCCACCCGCTCCTTGATCTTCCTGCCATGCCGCTTCCAATCCCCCACAGCATCGTCCCCCGTCACGCGTGACGCGACAAAGATCGCCTCCCACAGCTTCACCACCGCCGCATCGGTCGGCTCGCCCGGAAACACCAGCGTCGCCCACTCCGGCGTCGCCGCCGCCACAATCGACCAGTTGATCGCATGCTTGGTAATCAGCTCCATCGCCGGCTTGCCCGCCTTCGAAGCCGCAATATTCGCCCGCGACACCTTCGCCGGGTCCTGCTTCGCCAGCAGCGCCGGATTCGCCCCCGCAATCGCCAGCCGCGCCGCCCCGCTGCGAAACGCCGCCGCCATCCCATCGGCCATCCACTGCGCCGCATGGTCGAAGCTCGCGTCCCCCGCAAACTCGTAGCGCGCCAGCACTGCCGGATCATCGCTATAGAGCGTCGTCACCAGCAGCGCGCCCGCCTTATACGCATGTTCCGTAATCCGCCGCACCAGCGCCAACGCCTCCAGCGGCGCCGAGATCACCAGCTCCTGCCCCGCCGCCAGATTCAGCCCCACCTTCACCGTCACCTCGGCAAACCGGTCCAGCTTCTCCTCAAACGTTAGGTCCGTAAACTTCTTCGCCGCTGCTTCCATCACCGCCATCGCTCTTCCTCCCGCATTACTTCATCTCTGTCCCGCATTACTTCATCTGTGTATAAACGTCCTGAAAATCAAAGCATCCCGTTCGCGTTGCCAGCCACTCCGCCGCCCGCACCGCGCCCTCGGCAAACCCGCGCCGGGAAAACGCCTCATGCGTCAGCACCAGCCGGTCCGCCGCACTCCGAGCCTCGAGCGTATGCAGCCCCATCCCCTCGCCCTCGCGCTCCGCCTCAATCGGCACCTCCGCCAGGCCCGTCGCCCGTTCGACCACGCGCGCCAAACTGATCGCCGTGCCCGATGGCGAATCAATTTTTGTTGCATGGTGCGTCTCCCGAATCGAAAACTCATACCCCAAGCTCTTCAACGCCTTCCCCATACTCGCCGCAAGCTCCAGCATCACCTGCACGCTCACTGAAAAATTGCTTCCATACAGCAGCCCCGCCCGCTTCCGCTCCGCCAGCGCGCGCATGTCGCCCAGCTTCACATACCACCCCGTCGTCCCCACCACCATCTTCGCCCCCGTCGCCAGGCACGCCCGCATATTCTGTACCGCAGCCTCCGGCGTCGTAAAGTCCACCACCACATCGAACCCCGCAACAAACGGCGGCGTCAGCGCCGAAGCCTCCGCGTTCTCCTTCGCATCAAGAACATGCACGCTATGTCCGCGCGCCGCCGCCACCTCCGCCACCAGCCTGCCCGTCTTGCCATGTCCTAAAACCAATATCCGCATCATCTGCCTTCCTGAGGAATCTCCGATTCAGTGCCGTTCCAATTCCTGCTGTCATCCTGAGCGCAGTGAAGGATCCCGATAATTTTCACATAGCCGATATAACCCGTATCTTTCTACGAGTCTTCCGAGGCTTCAATCCCAGGGCCGCAAGCAACAACCGCGTCCTGTCAAATCAGAGGCCTCCTAAGCCCTGCTCTCAAGCGAAGCCCGTCCCGCCACATCGAACACCGTCTCATCCGGATCGGCGAAGAAGTGCCCATGCAGGCTCCGCACCGCCTCCTCCACATCCTCCTCATCGATCATGAAGCTCATATTGATCTCGCTCGCTCCCTGCGAGATCATCCGCACATTTACATGACTGATCGCGCTGAACACCCGGCCCGCAATCCCGTTGTGCCCGCGAATATCCTCGCCCACCAGGCACACCAGCGCCTTGTTGCCCTCCATCTTCACATCCGCAATCTTTGCCAGCTCCGAGCAGATCTCCGGCAGCTGCTGATTGCTGTCCACCGTCAGCGAGATGCTCACCTCGCTCGTCGAAACCATATCGATCGCGCACTTGTACTTGTCAAACACATCGAACACGGCCTTCAAATATCCATGCGACATCAACATCCGGCTCGCCACCACGTCGATGATCGTCAGCCGCTTCTTCGCCGCAATGCTCTTGAACGGGCTCGCGCATTTGGCCGCCATCGCCGTGATCTTCGTGCCTTCGTTCTCCGCATTGCGCGAGTTCAGCACCCACACCGGAATGCTCTTCTGCACCGCGGGCAGAATCGTCGCCGGATGCAGCACCTTCGCGCCGAAATACGCAAGCTCCGCCGCCTCCTCGAAGCTGATCGTCTTCACCCGCAGCGCATCCGGACAGATTCGCGGATCGGTCGTCATGATGCCGTCCACATCCGTCCAGATCTCGATCGCCCCAGCATGCATCGCGCCGCCCACCAGCGCGGCCGTGTAGTCGCTGCCGCCGCGGCCCAGCGTTGTCGTCACGCCCGCGGCCGTCGATCCGATGAACCCGCCCATCACCGGAGTCTTTCCCGCATCGAGCAGCGGCAGCACCACCTCGGCCAGCTTCCCTTCGATCGCGTCTTGAAGCGCCGCCGCCTTGCCGTAGTTGTCATCCGTGATGATGCAGGTGCGAGCGTCGACATGCACACCCTCCAGCCCGCGCTCCTCGAACGCCTCCGCCACCATCCGGCTCGACAGTCTCTCCCCGAAGCTCACCACCAGATCATTGGTCCGTGGCGTCAACTCCCCCACCGCCGCAATTCCGCGCAGCAGATCGTCAAGCGCATCGAACTCCGCATGCAGCGTCATCTGCAGCCGCGCAAACCTCTCCTGTTCGAGCAGCGCATGCGCCGTATCGATATGCCGATGACGCAGCCGCCCGCCAATCGCCAGCGCGCTCATCTTGTCCCCGCGCCCCGCAGCCGCGGCTCCAGCCAGCAAAAGATCCGTCACCTTCGCCATCGCCGAGACCACCACCACAGCCTCCAGCCCGCGCTCCCGCCGCCCCCGCACGATCTCCGCCGTCCGATGCATCGCTTTCGCATCTTCGACCGAGGTGCCGCCGAACTTCATCACCACCAGCTTCTCGCGCGCCACGCTCAAGCCGTCACCGCCACAGCCTTCTTTGCTTCAGACGAGCTCGCCTTTCCGGCAATCCCCAGCTTATCCAACTTCCCCGTCCGCGCCAGCACCTCGGCGTTCAACACCGCCGCCCCCGCCGCCCCGCGAATCGTATTGTGCGACAACACCACGAACTTCCAGTCCAGCAGAGCACACTCCCGCAGCCTCCCCACCGTCGCCGCCATGCCATGGCCGCGCATCCGGTCCAGCCGCGGCTGCGGACGATCCACGCTCGCGTCAAACTCCACCGGCTGGTCCGGAGCCGTCGGCAGATGCTGTCCCGCAACCGGCAGAAACTCCCTCCACGCCGCCAGAATCTCCTCCCGTGCAGCGCGTCTCTTAAATTTGATACTCACGCACTCGGTATGCCCGTCCTCCACCGCCACCCGGTTGCAATGCGCGCTCAACTTCACAGCGAGCCTCTCCACCTTGCCGCCGCTAAGCCGCCCCAGCAGCTTGCCCGTCTCCTCCTCGAGCTTCTCCTCTTCGTTCTTGATGAACGGCACCACATTTCCCAGAATGTCGATCGAGGCCACGCCGGGATATCCCGCGCCGCTCACAGCCTGCATCGTCGACACAAACAGGCTCTCAATCCCGAACCGCTCTTCAAGCGGCTTCAGCGCCATCACCAGCCCGATCGCGCAGCAGTTCGGATTCGTCACAATATATCCGCCGCTCTCCTTCCGCCAGCGCTGCGTCTCGATCAGCGCAAGATGGTCCGCATTCACCTCCGGCACCACCAGCGGCACATCCTCCGCCATGCGGAACGCGCTCGAGTTCGAAATCACCGCGCATCCCGCCGCGGCAAACCTGGGTTCCAGCTCGCGCGCAATCTCCGCATCAAGCGCCGCGAAGATAATCGTCGGAAGCTCGCCCGCGCAGCCCTCCGGCGTATTCGGCGCAAGCGTCATCGCCGCAATCTTTCCCGGCAGCGGCGTGTCCAGCTTCCATCGGCAAGCCTCCGCATACGGCTTGCCGGCGCTGCGATCGCTCGCCGCCAGCCACGCAATCTCAAACCACGGATGATTGCTTAACAACTGAATAAATCGCTGCCCGACCATGCCGGTCGCGCCCAGTACCCCAACCTTGCGCCGTTCCATCGCGTCACGCCCCGTAGCGGTTTCGTTCCTTTTCTAGAATACCCCGCCGCTTACGATCACCCTGCCCCTGCAGCTCTTGCCGCCCCCAACCCTGAGCCCTACCGTCATCCTGCCTCTTAAGCACTCGCCGTCATCCGGCCACCGAAGCACTTGCTGTCATCCTGACCCTCGAGCGAAGCGAAGGGGAAGGACCCCCGATGACCTTCAAACAGCCCATACATCCAACACCTTTCTGCCCAGACCCGATCCTTACCCCCCCTTCGCACCAACACCCCACTCGAAGCATTCCGTATCAGTCGTCCCTGCGCCGCCGCCGCGAGTGATATCCGCCCGAGCCGCCCCACACCAGCAAAGCCGCCAACAGGTGAATCACAAACCAGAGATGCACCCCCTGATCCACATAAATCAGGTACAGCACCAGCACCCGCGGCAGCAGCAGCCAGAACAGCAGAGGAAGGATGCCTTGCAGATGAAACGGAATCATCAAACCCTGAAACCACGCCAGCACCATCGCTATGCGAGGCAGAAACAGCGCGAACACTAGAAACCACAGCGGCAGCCGGTTCACGATGAAGTCGAGGTTGAGACTGTAATGAGCCGTCTGCTGCATCACCGCGGCCAACGCTATCCAACCTGCACTCATCGCGTCTCTCCCTGGCAAATCATCTCATCGCAGCTTCGTCGGCGATCCCTGGCGCGAAGCGCACCGCCCACGATCGCAAACCATCCTACCGCAACCCGCGCTAGCTGCCCTCTGCCTGCGCCGCGGGAACCTCCATCGCTGCCAGCACCGCATCCGCAAACGCCTTGGTCCCGCTCGTCCCACCCACATCCTTCGTCAGCGTCTTGCCCTCGCGATACACGCGCTCGAGCCCCGCCTGCACCCGCTCCGCCGTCGGGCCCTCGTCAATGTGGTGCAGCATCAGCACCGCGCTCTGCAGCAGCGCCGTCGGGTTCGCCATATCCTTCCCCGCAATATCCGGAGCCGACCCGTGCACCGCCTCGAAGATCGCGCACTCGGTCCCAAGATTCGCGCCCGGCACCAGCCCCAGCCCGCCTACAAACGCGCTGCACAGATCGCTCAGAATATCGCCGTACAAATTTTCCGTCAGCAGAATGTCGTACTGGTACGGATTCATCACCAATTGCATGCACGTGTTGTCGACGATGTGTTCGTGGTACGCGATCTCAGGAAAGCCCTCCGCCACCCTCCTGCAGCAGCGCAGAAACAGCCCATCCGACAGCTTCATGATGTTCGCTTTGTGAATCGCATGAATCTTCTTCCGCCCCTGCTTGCGCGCATACTCGAATGCAAACTTCGCAATGCGCGTTGAACCTTTCTCCGTGATAATTTTCAACGCCTGCACCACGCCCGGCACCACCTCATGCTCCAGTCCCGCGTACAGGTCCTCCATGTTCTCGCGGACGATCACCAGGTCCATCTTCGGATAGTTCGTCTTCAACCCAGGCAGGCTCTTCACCGGCCGGAAGTTCGCAAACAGCTCGAACTTCTTCCGCAGCGTCACATTGATCGAAGCAAAGCCGCCGCCCACCGGAGTCGTCACCGGCCCTTTGAGCGCCACCCGATTCTTCTCGATCGAGTCGTACAGCACCTTCGGGATGTACTCCCCCGTCTTCTCAAACGCATGCGCCCCTGCATCATAGCTGTGCCATTCGAATGCCACGCCCGTCGCTGCACCCGCAGCCTCTACGATCTTCACGACCGCACTTGAAACCTCCGGCCCAATCCCATCGCCCGGAATCAACGTAATCCTGTGCGTCTTGTTCGCCGCTGCCATCGACTACCGCCTCTTCTTCGAATCTTTCCCGCCCAGCAACTCTTCCAGCTCCGCCTTGAACTCGCGCACATCCTTGAAGTCCCGGTACACGCTCGCAAACCGGATATACGCCACCGTATCAATATCCTTCAGCCGCTGCATGATCAGCTCGCCCACCTCATTGGTCGTTCGTTCGCGCTCCGGCGAATCCACCACGAACGCCTCGGTCTCATCCACGATCTGCTCCAGCTTCACCGCAGCCACCGGCCGCTTCTCGCAGGCATGCAGCAACCCGCTCAGCACCTTCTGCCGGTCGAACTTCTCCCGCCGCCCATCTTTCTTCACCACCATGTACGGAATCTCGTCGATCCGCTCATAGGTGGTAAATCGCTTATTGCAGCCCTCGCACTCCCGCCGCCGCCGAATCGAATCCGCATCCTTGCTCTCCCGCGAATCCACAACTCGGTCCTGGCTGAATCCACAATAAGGGCACTTCATCGGAATAGGTCGATTCTAGCAGCGGGTCTTGCCAGACTGGCGCGGGTTTGGCGCTCACAGCAACAATCTGCTCACGACTTTCATGACTTTCAATGGTAAGGCTCCCTGCAAGCTTACGAACATCTGCGCACCGGCAACAAGCTTGCCATCGACGCTGACACCGGAAGGTTTTATGACGATCAGATGCGGGAGATACATCGTATTGACGCGCTGGCGATAGCTGGTATCCACAGTTCCGATCCCGAAGTTATCGAACGGATTAAAGGCCAGGAGCCTCCCTTCTTTGATTAGCGTGTTAGAAGCGAACAATGCTGATGGCAGCTTTGATCGATGCCGGTTGTGGTTCGGAAGGCGGCGGAATCCGCTCATCCGCGGTTTGGTCGGTAGAGCTTGCACGCTGCCTTGCACGCACGTCTTCGCGGCTCCCTCTTTCCTCGGCACTCAACGAGCCTCGCCGCAACTGACCCTGGAGCGGCGGGGCGGAAGGCGCGACAACTGAAGCAATGGGCTCTGGTCGGGTCTTCGAGCGATCAATAAGGTCATTCGCAGCCCGTTCCACAAAGTCCTGCGCGCGGACAGGCAGGTCAACAGAACGATCGCGACCCTGGCCCAGAAGAAGGGGACAGTGGAGGACATGCAGGGTGTTCTCAGGCACTCAGAACCGCCACGACAACCGATGTCTACATGCAGGAGATCCAGAGAGCGTGCAGGCAACTGTCAACTCCATCCATAGCGAGATGCGGACGAAGTCCGCATCTCGCGGAAAGAAAGTATGGACGGCAGAGCGTCGCGCTCAAGCGTCACTGAACTCGAAAGAAAGAATCGCGGCAAAGAAATCCTCCGCCGGAAGGCGGAAGAAAGGGGCGAGCGCACGCGCTACATCACCTGGTCTTGATAGAGATTTTGGTAATTTGCTACCAAATGCTACCAAGCCGGAGGAGCGAGTGTCCGTAAGTTGTTGATTTATTGGTGGACCTGATCGGGATCGAACCGATGACCTCTTCCATGCCATGGAAGCGCGCTCCCAGCTGCGCCACAGGCCCACTCTCGGGAAGGACTCTGTCTATTCTGGCCGAGCCTACGTCAATAGTCAACGATAGCGGGAACTTATCTCCACGGCGTTGGTGTCTAAAGACAACAGAGTGCGCAAGTAGGGTGCGCGAGCGCTTCCCACCCGCGGGCGCAATTTCCCGCGAAGTTCGACCACTCTCCCGAACTCTGGAGTTGCCAGACGTATACCGACGTCGTACTGTAAAGTACACCCGATATGCAGGCGGGCATGCTAGTGGGCAATCTAGCCAGCGCGATTGGCATCACTACCGAGGATGCAGCTCTCATTGCCGACCTCAAAGCCGGCTCCGAAGCCGCGTTTGCCGTCCTCATCGCGCAATATCATCAGCCGCTTTACTCCCTCATCGCCCGAAGCATCAACGATCCGGCCGACGCCGCCGATATCACGCAGGAAGTCTTCATCAAAGTCTTTCGCGGCATCCGCAGCTTTCACGGCGACGCCAGTCTGCGCACCTGGCTCTACCGCATCGCCCTGCACGAGGCTTCGAACCAGCGCCGCTGGTGGTCCCGCCACAAGAAGCAGGAGATCACCATCGATTCTCCGAATGACTTCTCCAGCGAAGACGAAGAAGCCGGGCTTTGTCTCGGCGCAACGCTCGCCGACCACGCCGATTCCCCTTACGATCACGCCGCCCAGGCCGAAGTCCGAGAACAAGTCGAAGCCGCGCTCCGGCAGCTTCCCGAGGTCTTCCGCACCGTCGTCATTCTCCGGGAGATCGAAGGGTTTGCCTACGACGAGATCGCGGACATCCTCAAGGTCAATCTCGGCACAGTCAAGTCGCGTCTCACCCGCGGCCGATCCACCCTGCGCACCATCCTCGACAACAAAGACAACAAAAGTGTCATTGCCTCCCACATTCCTGCCTCTTACTCTGCCATGCAGACATCCAAAGAGGCGGTGACGCGATGACATCCCAGCTCTGCCAGATCTGCCGTTCGTCTTTCTCCGCATACCTCGACGGCGCCGTGAGCGGCGAGAAGATGCAGCAGATCGCGCGGCATCTCGAGTCTTGCCCCGACTGCGAGCGGGAGTTCTCAGCGCTCCTCACCATGCAGCGTTCCCTCGCGCTCCTGGGGCCGGCAAAAGCTCCCGCCGATCTCGGCCTCAAGCTCCGGCTCGCCATCTCGCATGAGCAGGTCAGGGGCATCTCCGGCTGGCTCGATCGACTCTCCCTCCGCTGGGAAAACTCTCTCAGGCCCATGCTCGTTCAGGTCTCCGCGGGCTTTGCCGGAGCCGTCATCCTAGTCGGCGGAATAGCCCTTCTGCTTGGCCTCGTAGCCGCGCCGGAGCCAGTCATGGCCAACGACGAGCCGCTTGGCGCCATGACCTCGCCGCACTTTCTCTACTCCGCCGTCACCCCGCGCCCAATCATCACCGGCCAGAACGCGACCATCGACGCGACCACCGACGCCATCACCGATGCGCCCATCATCGTCGAAGCGGAGATCAATGCCGAAGGCCGTGTCTACGACTACAACATCGTCTCCGGCCCCAACGATGCCGAAGTACGCAAGCAGATCCTCGACCAGCTCCTGATGAGTGTCTTCGAACCCGCCAGCGTCTTCGGCGCTCCTGTCCGCGGCCGAGTCGTGCTGACCTTCTCCGGCATCTCCGTCCGAGCATAACTTCGAACACCTCGATAAGTTCTCGCCCACGCTGGCCTAAGAATTGGCCTGAAACCTAGTTTTCCGTCGTCGTTGTTTGTTCTCGTTGTCATCCTGAACGCAGTGAAGGATCCCGATAAGCTTCACAAGCCCATTCCATCAAAATTTTTCTCCCCTCACTTTCGGATGCTGCACCCCGACACGCCACGAAGGCTTCCACTTCCGACCGAATCAGAGCCCCGCTAGTCTAAGAAATCGGAGCCGGCCGCATTGCCTCGTGCCCCACGTTTGCCACCCGCCCCCGGACTCCCCTAAACTTCAAGGGAGGTCGAACCCCTTATCGTGTCCCACTCCCCCAACCCGACCTTCCTCCCACGCCTTCTCGCCGCAACTCTGCTCCTCCCTCTCCTCTGCGTCTCCGCCGGCGCCCAAAGCAACTCCCAAACCGGCTCATCGAGCAGCAACGACGCCACCCCCGGAGCGCCCGTCTCGAAGGAGCCCGAAAGCAAGCCGCCCCCGCGCATCGCACAGCCCGAAGCCGGCGGCTCCGGCATCACCCTCGAGACCAGCGAACCCCTCTTCGACATCGCCGCCGGCCTCAACGTCTGCGGATACGACGCCGACCTCGCCGCCTCCAGCCCCGTACGCCTGAAGATCCGGAACGAACTCAACGCCGAGCTCAACGCCGCAGCCTCCGCCCCAGCCCGCGCCAGCCGCGACGCTCTCTGCAGCTACATCCGCGACCACACCCTCGCCGACCCGCGCCTCAATCTCGCCCAGTACATCTCGCTCGCCCTCTATCTCTCCCCGCCGCCCGAGCTCGCGCCCACAGTCGGCGAAACCGAGCTCCCCCCCGACGCCACCCAGGTCGTCAACATCCTGCCCCTGCTCCGAGCCTTCGCCACCGACGTCAATCTTCACCAGATCTGGATCGAGCACCGTCCCGAGTACGAGGCGCTCCTGGCACGCGTGCACGATCCCATCACCAAGATGATCCTCGACACCAACATCTATCTCGGTCTGCCGGTCAGCAGCTACGACGGCCGCCGCTTTCTCGTCCTGCTCGAGCCCATGCTCGCCCCCGCCGCCACCAACGCCCGCATCTACTCCAGCGACTACATCGTCGTCGCCTCGCCCGCCGCCGATCCGCCCGGCGCCGTCCACATGAACGACATCCGCCACACCTATCTCCACTACGAAGTCGAACCTCTGGTCTACGCCCGCGCCTCGGCCATGGCCCGTCTCCAGCCGCTGCTCAAATCCGTCCAGGACGCTCCCCTCGAGTTCGTCTACAAATCCGAGATCGTGCCGCTCATCACCGAGTGCCTCATCAAAGCCATCGAGGCCCAGACCATGGACACCGGCATCGCCAAACCCCAGCGTCCCGTCGGGACCAAAGAACGAGCCGACCTCGAGCATTTCGACGCCGACATGGCCGCCTACCAGCGGCAGGCCGAAACCGTTCGCCGCAAGGCCATCGACCTCGACATGCGGCAAGGCTGGGTGCTCGCCGGCTACTTCTACGACCAGATCGGCGAAATGGAACGCCAGTCCATCAGTCTCAAGGAAGACATCGGCCAGATGGTCTACGGCATGGATGTCGACCACGAGGCCCATCAAGCCAGGCAGATCGCCTTCCTGCCCCCAGCCGGCTCCCAGCCCAGCGGTGACTTCGTGCGCCGCGGCCCACGCCAGCTCACCGGCCTGCAGCTGGCCGAAAAAGACATCTTCGAGGGCAACGCCGCCGGCGCCTCCGAGATCGCAAAAAAAGTATTAGCCGATCCGAGCGGCGACCACGCCCAGGCCCACTACGTCCTCGCTCGCGTCAATCTCATGCAAAGCCAACCCGGCGCCGCCATCGGCGACTTCCAGCAGGTTCTCACCACCTCGAAAGATCCCCGCACCCTCGCCTGGTCGCACATCTATCTCGGCCGCCTCTACGACGTCAATCAGGAGCGCGATAAAGCCCTCGGCGAATACCGCGCCGCACTCACCGCGCGCGACCCGCAGCCCGACACCAAAGCCGCCGCCGAGACCGGCCTCAAGCAACCCTTCACCGCGCCAAAGGTACAGCACCAGGTCCCCGACGACGCCGACGACGCCCCGCTCGACCCCAGCGGCAAAGCCGAAAAAGAAGCCTACCGCCCGCCCCCGCCATCCCCCCCGCAGTAACGCCCAAAGTACGCCGCCGTTGGTGCACAGTCGCGTCGACAACTTGTTTGTCACTGCCGCAGGAAATCTGCGGTTGCGGTTGCTGTTGCTTTTGCCGTTGCTCTTGCCTTTCTGGTTGTCATCCCCGAAGGGGATCTGCTGTCGCTGTTGCTTTGGCCGTTGCTCTTGCCTTTCTGGTTGTCATCCCCGAAGGGGATCTGCTGTCGCTGTTCCCGTTTTGTTTGTCATTCCCGCCGGGACTCTGCGTTCGCAGTCTCTGCACCATTAGGCAAGTTGCTTTAGCCCGTCCGTAGACCCTCATCATGAGAGTGGCTTTACAGCGTTTTCATCGCAAGTGTTAACAAAACTGTGGGTGCCCCATCCTGGCCGCGCACTTTGCGGCCAGGGTGGGAGACCACGACCCTTCCCAACCGTTAACCCTCTGGTTGAAAATGATCTAGCCACTGAGGGAATGCGTCGACCAAATCCAAGCTTCCCCGAGGACTGCCCTCCCAAGTCTCCCCATCCGGTAAAGTAAAGGGCAGAGGAAAGCAATGCCGACGCGCCAGACAAAGACGCAGCCGAAGACGCAGCAGCCGGAGAAATCCTTCTTCGGCCACGTCTTCGCCCGTCCCGACCTCCTCACCTGGGCGCTCACCCACCGCTCGCTCGCCTACGAGACCAACCCCGAGACCCTCCCGCCCCCCACCTCCGACAACGAGCAGTTGGAGTTTGTCGGCGATGCCGTCCTCGGCCTCCTCGTCGCCGAAGCTCTCTTCCACCGCTTTCCCGCCTCCCGCGAGGGCGAGCTCACCCGCCTCCGCGCCTCCCTCGTTAGCCGCCGCCACTTGGGCGAGGTTGCCGCCGGCATGCAGCTTGGCGCCCTCCTCCACCTCGGCCGCGGTGAAGACCAAAGCGGCGGCCGCCACAAACCCGCCATCCTCGCCAACGCCCTCGAAGCCGTCATCGCCGCCCTCTACCTCGACGCCGGCCTCTCCGCCGCCCGCGCCTTCATCGACGAGCACATCGTAGAACCCGCCTTGCCCGGCCTGTACCTCGCGCTCGAAAAAGGCGACACCTTCAGCGGAGCCATCGGCGACCACAAATCCGCCCTCCAGGAGCACCTCCAGGCCATCGGCGCCGGCCAGCCCCGTTACGTCCTCACCGACCAGTCCGGCCCCGACCACCAGAAGCGCTTCCGCATCGAGGTCCGCGTCGAAGACAAAGCCGGAGCCTCCCGCGCCCTCGCCGAATCCGAAGGCGCCACCAAAAAGCAGGCCCAGCAGGAGGCCGCCCGCCTCGCCTTCCTCCGCCTGCTCGCCGAAGCAGACCCCCTCGCTCACGCACCCGCAGCGGAGGTCGCCGGATGACCCAACCCGCCGTCGAAATCTCCTCACCGATTCTCACCTCCGCCCCACACCCCCAGCCTGCGCCGCTCGCCGAACCTCACCCGGTTCCCAACCCACCAGGCCGCCCCGCCGCTCACCCCCACCCCCCGGGCGTCCTCGCTTCGCTGCAATCTCTTCTCTTCCTCATCGTCATCGCGATTTTCATCATCACTTTCTCCGTGCAGCCCTTCCGCATCCCGTCCGAATCCATGGAGCCCACCCTCCTAGTCGGCGACTTTCTACTCGTGAATAAGCAGTCCGTAGCTCCAGGCGGATCCATCGGCCTCCTGCCCGCAGCCGCCATCCACCGCGGCGACGTCATCGTCTTCCACGATCCCGTCGACGCCTCGCTCCACCTCATCAAGCGCGTCATCGGCCTCCCCGGCGACCGCCTTCGCCTCCGCGGCGGCCGCGTCTTCATCGACGGCCGGCCCCTCACCGAACCCTACGCCGTCTACCGCCCCAGTCCGCCCGACAACTTCCGCGACAACTTCCCCCGCCTCCGCACCGCCGACCCCGCCATCGACTCCCGCTGGTGGATCCGCATGCGCTCGCTCATCGACAACGGCGATCTCATCATCCCCACCGGCAGCTACTTCGTCCTCGGCGACAACCGCAACGACAGCGAAGACAGCCGCTACTGGGGCTTCGTTCCCCGCAACGAAATCGTCGGCAAACCTCTCTTCATCTACTTCTCCCTCCGCCGCCGCCCCGATGACCCGGAAGACCGCGACGACCCCAACGCCCACCCCCCGTTCTCCGCCTCCACCCACCCCCGCACCCGCCTCGACGCCCTCCTCGACTTCGCCCGCTGGAGCCGCACCCTCCAGATCGTCCGCTAGATGGGTTCTCCAGAGGGTGTACACCAAACCAGTGCGTCATTCTGTGCGAAGCGAAGAATCCCCGCATTTTTCTCCACGCCGCCCCGGTGTATACCTAAAGGAAAACTGGCTTAGTCCACTCCGCAGCCGCTTTTTGCTGTCATTCCCGTAAGAATCCTCCACCGCCTTTTGTGGTCATTCCCGTAGGGAATCTGCTGTTGCCGTTTCGACGCCACAACCCAGCAATCAAGGAGAATGAGAATGCCCGT
Source organism: Edaphobacter sp. (assembly GCA_965277545.1). GTDB lineage: Bacteria > Acidobacteriota > Terriglobia > Terriglobales > Acidobacteriaceae > Edaphobacter. The sequence continues at coordinate 364,768 of OZ255826.1, read as the reverse complement.
GCCCATGCCGCCCATCAGCCCGCTCAACATCGTCGCCCCTATCGTAGCTGCGGGAGTGTTCATCGGCCTCACCTCCCTGTTCAAGGAACCCACGCGCCAGAAGTTCAGCGCGCTGTTTATCGCCGGAGCTGGATTCGTCTACTTTGGCAGCAGCTTTCGCGGTTGGGAAGTCGCCTGCGGAGCGCTCTTTCTTTGGCTCGCGTATCGTTCGCTGACTGACTACAAATTCGTCGGCATCGGTTGGATGGTCCACGTCGCATGGGACATCGTGCACCACTTGTACGGTCAGCCGATCCTCTCCTACGTCCCTCTCTCCTCGTTCGGTTGTGCGATCTGCGATACCGGCATCGCCCTCTGGTACTTCCTGGGCGCGCCCTCCGTCTGGAACCTGACTGCCCAGAAAACGAAAAAAACCCACTCCCAATCCGCATAGCCAAACTCACACTCAGCGCTCCTTCAAATCTCTGCCGCCCTCCCGCTGTCATCCTGACCCTCGAGCGCGATGGGGAAGGATCCCGATAAAGCTCCACACGCCGCTACGTTCAGTAGCTTTCTACCTCTCCGTTCCATTTCCCGCACCGATACCCGCCCTCTAGTGTCCTGAGTCTGAAGTTCGTTCCTTAAGGTATCTCGGTGTCATTCTGAGCGAAGCGAAGAATCCCCGCATTTCGCCCGTGTGAACCACAAAACTCCGGGATCGTTCTTCCCCGCTTCACCGCAACGAACTTAAGACTCACCCCGCTAGCATGATCAGGACTTCCTTAAATCACCAATTCCCTGGACTTTGAAACTCTCCCCTCACCGCCCGCCGCGATACACTGATACCTGCATCCGCGGAGACCAAGTTCGTGACCGACACCCTCGCAGCCGAAGCCCAGGCGCCCGGCACCACCCGGCAGGACCAGACTGAGACCCCCCTCGAGTCCCTCGCCTCCATCTGCACCGTGCTCGCCATCGGCCTCTTCGTCATGACCTTCATCTTCCAGAACTTCGAGATCCCCTCCGGCTCCATGGAGAAGACCCTCCTGATCGGCGACCACGTCCTGGTCGACCGCATCAGCTTCGCCCCGCCCTCCCGATGGACCCCCTTCGTCCACTATCGCGACATCCGCCGCGGCGACATCATCGTCTTCTACAAGCCCAACATGGAGACCCCCGACCTCTTCCTCGTCAAGCGCACCATCGGCATCCCCGGCGACCGCATCCACCTCCGCAACGGCGTCGTCTACCTCAACGGCGTCGCCCAGAACGAACCCCAGGCCGGCATGCCCCTCTCCGACGGCGACCCCCAGCACGCCTTCGATCCCTACCGCGACGACTTCCCGGCCGTCCCCCCCGACAACAACAGCAACGTCACCGCCAGCTGGGCCAACGAGCTCCCCAGCCACATCCAGGACGGCGACCTGGTCGTTCCTCCCGGCAGGGTCTTCGCCATGGGCGACAACCGCACCGAAAGTCTTGACGGACGCTACTGGGGCTTCGTCCCCCGAGAAAACATCGTCGGCCGACCCATGTTCGTCTATTGGTCCTTCGAAACCCCCGCCGACCAGATGAATAAGCAGGGCCTCGGCCAGCGCCTCGCCTTCATGGCCCACATCGTCCTCCACATCTTCGACGAGACCCGCTGGAAGCGCACCCTCCACCTGATTCGATAATCGCACATCCGTAAAATAAAGTTGAGTTTCGTGGCGTATTTTAAAATGTTCCACGTGGAACACTTCAGCTCCCTCGTGCCGAATGGAAGTTGTTCCACGTGGAACAATCTTCCTCCACGTGTCCGCCGCCGAAGGACATCCTTCCAGCAAAAACGTAAATTGTTCCACGTGGAACAATCGGCGCGCGGCACACGGCACGGTCCCCGAAATTTCTCCCCCACTTCAGAGAACATTTTTCGAGCGCCTTACCCGCACCTTTTGCGCACAAACGGCCTTCCGCGATCGAGCTAAACTATTCAAATCAAAGGAAAATTCATGTCAGAAATCGCGCAAAAGGCTTTATTCGCAACCGCCCTCCTATTCTCCTCCCCACTAGCCCACGGAACCGACCTGACCCTCCATCTCAACGGCTCCGAACCGATCACACGGAGCACACGGACCTACCAGTGCGACTCGGTTAGTTCCAAAATGGGAATACCGGCCGGCATCTTCGCCGTCGAGTACCTGAACGGTGCAGGGAACAGCCTCGCCGTCGTTCCCGTGAACGGCAAGTCACTCATCTTTGCCAACGTGGCCTCCGGATCCGGCGCGCGCTATGCCGCCGGGCCGTACATCTGGTGGGACGCATCCGGCCGCACAGTCACCTTCACCTCCGACTCGCTCGCCGGCAAGATGTCCTCAACCTGCCACCGCGTCCACTAGCGAACCCGGTGATGAGGTGCCGTTCCTCGGTTGCCGTCATCCTAAGCGCAGCGAAGGATCCCGACAATCTTGACACGCCCGTACCATCGAAACCTTTCTGAAATCTAAACACCCACAACCGCCGCTCAACCGGCCTACAGGTCGAAACCGATCTTGCGCAAAGACTCGACCGTGACCTCATAGTTCTGGTCCGGGTCCGGGCGCGCATCCCTCTCCGGGTCGATGTGAGAGTACGTATGCAGGTAGATTCCCGCGGCGATGAACGCCGAGTCGAGCTCCGCCGTGTCGCGGAAGGTGACCGCGAGAGGGCTCGGATCGTGCGTCAGGCCGCCCACCCGCTCGTACGTCAGAATGATCCCGTCCGGATGCGCAGGTTCCGGACGGCACTTGAACTTCACCTGAAAACTTTCCATGAACAACTCCCCGGGAATTTTGATGCAAAACGCGCACGCATGGAGCCATTCCAACCTTGCTGTACTCAGCCTTTGTTCTTGCCCTTTCTGGTTGTCATCCTCGAAGAGGATCTGCTGTTTTTTCACTCGGGCACAGCACTCCGTGCAGCGATAGACTCGAGACATGGCAAGCGGACGCATCATGGCGCTCGATGTCGGTAAAGTTCGCATCGGCGTGGCGCTCTCTGATCCCCTCGGCTACACGGCGCAGCCGCTGCTCACCGTATGGCGCAAGAGCCGAGGCGAAGACCTCCGCAGCCTGTTGCGCCTAACCCGAAAGCACGCAGTCGAGACCATCGTCGTCGGCAATCCGCTCCACCTCTCCGGCGACGCAAGCCCCTGGGCCGTCAAAGTACACGCCTTCGCCGACGAGTTGCGCTTGCGCTCCGGGCTCCCGGTCGAACTGTGGGATGAGCGGCTGAGTTCGGTTGCCGCGCATGAGATCCTCGACCAAGCCGGAATCGAGCGAGCCGGCCGCAAGTACGTCATCGATCAGGTCGCGGCGACGGTCATCCTGCGCGGCTGGATGGAAGCCCGCGAGAACCACCCTCCACAAAGCCACACTCCGGCATCGTCCTCGATCGCCGGAAGCAGCAATCGCTGACGTCGAGCGTGAGGCCTAGGCGCATCTGAAGACTGGGTGAGCGATGAGGAAACATTGCAGCCAGGGAGGATTTCATCATGGGATCGTTGCCGTCGTTCCGATTGGATGGCCAGGTCGCGCTCGTCACGGGAGCCGCTCGCGGGTTGGGCCGCGCCATCTCGCTGGCACTGGCCGAGGCAGGAGCCTCGGTTGCGCTTGGCCTTCGCGATCGCTCGCAAGACAGCGGACTCGCCGCTGAGATCAAGGCTCTCGGAGCCTCGGCGCTTCCGGTGCAGATGGACATCGCAGACCTGCGGCAGATCCGTGCGGCCATAGCGAGCGTCGTCGATCGCTTCGGCCGATTGGACATTCTGGTGAACAACACGGGCATCGCGCCCACCAATCTCGCGCTCGAGGTCACCGAAGACGACTTCGATCGAACCCTCGCCATCAACCTCAAGGGCACCTTCTTCGCCTGCCAGGCCGCCGCTGAGGTGATGAAGCGGCAGAAGAGCGGGCGCATCATCAATATGAGCTCGCAGGCCGGCTTTGTCGCGCTGCCCACGGAGTCGGTCTACTGCATGACCAAGGCCGGGATCGCGCATCTGACCAAGTGTCTCGCCGTCGAGTGGGGCCAATACGGCATCAACGTAAACGCCGTGGCGCCCACCTTCATCCACACCCCAGGCACGGAGCCGGCACTGTCCTCGCCGGAATTCCACGCCGAGACCGTAAACAAAATAGCCGCGCTGCATCGCATCGGCGAGCCGCCGGAGGTTGCGGGCGCGGTCGTCTTTCTTGCCTCGCCCGCAGCCTCGCTCATCACCGGACACACCCTCCTCATCGACGGAGGCTGGACCGCGATCTAGAGCTGATCTCACGCTGGTGTACACCAAAAGAACGAAGTCATTCTGAGCGAAGCGAAGAATCCCCGTATTTCGCTCCACCCCGCAACGGTGTACGCCTAAAGGAAAACAGCTCCAGAGCGCATTCATGTCAAGTGCTAACGGAATGATCTTGGCCGCGCTCTTTGCGCCAGGGTGGGAGACCACGACTCTTTCCCAACCGTAAACACTCTGATCGAAAATGCTCTAGCGTTTCATGCTGCTGCGAAGTCGAACCGCCTCGACGATGAAAGAGCCATCTACGCCCGGCCCGAGGCGCGATAGATCTCCATCATGATCCGCATGTCGCGCAGTCCCTCTTCGCCCGAGGGTCCCACCTCCAGATTGTCCTGAATACAGCGTGCAAAGTAGTCCGCCTCGTGCACGAACTGCAGCGGATCGTGATCCGGGCTGGGCACATCGATCATCGTTCCAGCCTGCCCCGGCGCGGGTCCGTTGATCTGCGCAGCCAGGTGCGTGCCTTCATACCCGAAGGCAGGAGTGAGCGTGAGAATTCCCTTTGAGCCGAAGAGCCGCAGGAAGCCGGGCATCTGCGCACCATAGGTCGTGCTGTAGCTCCCCACCACGCCGGAGGGAAACATCATCGTCCAGGCGAGGTTCTCCTCCACCTGATCGAAGCGGCCGTCGTGGTCGATGACCGAGCTGGTCGCCTTGATCTCGCCCGGCTCCTCTCCCAACAGAAAGCGAGTGGTATTCAGCGGGTAGATGCCGACGTCCATCAGCGGACCACCGCCGGCAAGCTTGCGGTCGAGCCTCCAGATTCCTGGCGGTGAGTTGAAGCCGAACGCTCCCTGCGCTCCCTGGATCTTGCCGATCGCGCCTGTCCGAACCAGCTCGCGCGCCTTGAGCACGGTCGCCTCCAGCTGGCAGCGATACGCGATCATCAGCTTGCGGTCCGCCGCTTTGCAGGCCGCGATCATGGCTTCCGCATCTGCGACCGAGGTCGTCATCGGCTTCTCGCAGAGCACATGCTTGCCGGCCTTGGCGGCGCGGATCGTGCATTCTGCATGCATGCCGTTCGGAAGTCCGATGTAAACGGCGTCGACGTTCGGATTGCTCCGCATCGCGTCGTAGTTTTCGTAGGTGTAGATGGAGCCTTCAGGAACGCCGTACTCGGCGGCGAGGCGTCTGGCCTTGTCGGGGTGACCGCTGACCAGACCTGTGACCTCCGCCATGGACGACTGTCGGCATGCGGGCATGAAGTGCTGCACCGAGATCAGCCCAAGTCCCACGACAGCGTAGCGCGTCTTCTTCGGCGAGGGTGGAGGCGTGCTCTGCGCAATCATTCTCTGCAGGATCGAGAAGGCAAGGGAAGCGGCGGCAAAGCGATTGAACTCTCTTCGGTCGAGCTGCATGGTTCCTCCTGGGAAATCTCTGATCAAGTGCTGCTGTCATCCTGACCCTAGACCCTGAGCGAAGCGAAGGGGAAGGGGCCCGATACCCTTCACATAGCCCATACATGCGATACCTTTCTACCTGTATTCCCAAGGCTCAGCACCCAACCCTCTCCGCAATCCGTTATTCAGACTTAATCAAAGGCTCCCTTGCGTGCAACGCCCGCCACGCCGATTGCAGATTCAAAATTACGGCTGCTGCTTCAACAGACCGAACACAGCCACTCCACCGGGCGTGCCGATGAACACATGACCGTCGGCAACCACAGGCGTAATGAACTTGTTCCCTTTGCCGAAGGCGTCTCTGCCGTTCGCGGCTTGGCTGCTGTTGTAGAGCTCGTGCTTCAGGTTCGCCGCATCGTAGGCATGCAGCACGGCTGCTGCCTCCGGCGCGCTCTCGACAGCCCACACAATGCCGTTCGCGGTGCCGTTGGCCGAGACGCTCGGAGTGGCTCCGGGATATGCGAAGCTCGCCATCGATGTGCTCGTCGGGGTGGCGCTCAGCCTGGCATCGGCGACAGCAAAGGCACGCAGCACATCCCGCACTCCGGCGTAGTACACCGTGTTGTTGAAGTAGGCAGGACCGGACCACGCGCCGCCGGGAAGCGCGTGCTGCACCTCCTGATAGAGATTGCTGTTGTTCTGCGCGCTCTGGTTGAATTTGCCGAGGCGGTCGCGATCGCCTACATAGATGCTTCCATCCTTGCCGGCGCCGACGATCAGATGATGCGCCGCTCCGCTTGCATCCCTGCTATCGGGCAGCAGCATCGCGCCTCCCGAGCCGAGATCGGTATCGGCCGCCGACTGCTCAAGGGTGTTGTAGGGCTCAAAGTAATCCTTCACCGCCAGGCCGCCCGCGGTGCTCAGCTCCAGCATGGCGTTGCCGTAGTCGTGCTGCACGGGAAATCCCGTGGCCGTCAGCTTCGTCTCGAAGGTCCCGTTGCCGCTGAGCAGATACAGATTCTCCGTATCCGCGGCCACATCGTAGCCGCTCATCCACACCGCACCCTCGCTCCCATTCGGCGTCAGGTTCAACACTGTAGTCTGCGCGAGCGTTTGTTCGCTGTAGCCCATCACCCAGCCGGTGTATGGATCGTGGTCGCAGTGACTCGTCCATGCGAGATAGAGAGTGCCATGGAGCAAGGTTAATCCCACTCGTTCGGCATACTGGCCGGGCGCGAAGACCACGGTTCCATTGTGGCTGTTCTCGCCTTTGCCCGGATACGTTGCGCGAATTTCCTTTGGGCTGTTGGCCAGCTCGGCTCCGGTGGTCAGGTCGAGCGCATGCAGCCGCTGGTGGTAGCCGCCGCCTGCGTCTTTCGTCATGGCCACGAGAAAAATCGCGCCATGCAACCCGTAGGCCCGGTCGATGACCGGCGTTCCGGTAACGCCGATCTCGGGCACGATCTGCTCGCACTTGTGAGCATCGCTGGTCGTCTCGCCCGGCAGCAGCATGGACCTCTTCCACACCTGGGTCCCATTCGCCGCGTTCAGGGCGTACACGCTGTCGTGCTCGGTGGCCAGGTAAATGACGTTGGCACCGGAGCCTCCGGCCAGCTTCAAGCCGCTCGCGTAGAGCGGCTGCGCATCGACCTTGCCGTCGACCGGATAGACGCCGAGCAGTCCAAAGCTCCCCGGGTTCACGTTTTGCTCGGTCAACACCGTCTCCCGCGCATTCACTCCATCGCGGCTGTTGTCGTAGTGATAGGTCGTGACGTCGAAGCCCGAGGCCACCGGGGCCTTCTTCTCCGCTTTGCCGCTCACCAGTCCCGCCGCCAGCATTGAGCAAAACAGCGCCTTGCCAATCCAATCCATGCAGCCTCCGCTCTGTCGTGTACCCCAGGAGTTGGATGCGCGGCGGCCAAGGGGAAGGCGAAATCTCAAGAGAAAGCCATACCACGAAGGTGTTGTCTTCGGTAGGAACGAGGGAGCGCCTTCCGGCGTCAATTTTTCCCGGACCGGGCCGGTTCCTTGTAGCATGGATAGGAAGGGTAATCCATCGAATGAAACTTCTCCAACACGACGCGCCCCCGGCTGCCCGGGAGCATGTCGAGGACTCGGCCATTTCTACCAACGGCAACGGTTCCACGAACGGTCACCATCCCGTCAACAAGAAGAGCCTGGCCTCGTCCTCGGGAGCCATGTTCGGCGGGTACTTTCGGCCGGAGAGGAATTGGAACTTCAAGAAGAACAACATTCTGGATGCGCGCGGCCGGCGGCTGTTCGAGACGACGGCGATGGCCTGCGCCGCGGACGCGTATCCCTTCCAGGCGCCGCTCGACGGCAAGACCGGCCCCATGGTGAGAACCGAAGGCCGCGAGATGGTGATGCTCTCCTCCTACGACTACCTCGGCCTGATCGGCGATCCGCGGGTGGACGAGGCGGCGATCGAAGCGGTAAGGAAGTACGGAACCGGGACCGGGGGAGCGCGTCTGCTGACGGGCACGCTCGATCTTCATCACGAGGTGGAGCGCGACCTTGCAGCGTTGAAAGGAACCGAGCAGGCGCTGGTGTTCAGCTCAGGGTATATGGCGAACCTTGGCGTGATCACGTCGTTGTTCGGGCCGGCGGACCGCGTGCTTCTCGATGCGCTCTGCCATCGCAGCCTGCTCGATGCCTGCAAGATGGCGGGCGTGCAGGTGCAGCGGTTCCGGCATAACGATATGACGTCGCTGCGTGAGGAGCTCCAGGGCGGAGCGCAGGCAAATCGCACGCTGATTATCGCCGACGGCGTCTTCTCGATGGACGGCGATATCTGCCCGCTGCCGGACCTGATCGCGATCAAAAAAGAGTTTGGCTGCTTCCTGCTGATCGACGATGCGCATGCGGTCGGCGTGATTGGGAAGACAGGGCGGGGAAGCGACGAATACTTCGAGATCGGACCGGAGGGCGTGGACATCTGGACGGGATCTCTGGCGAAATCGATTCCATCGACCGGCGGGTTTGCGGCGATGTCGCAGGAGCTCGCCATCTACATGCAGCACGCCGCCTCGCCGTTTATCTTCTCCGCGGCGGTCAGTGCGCCTGCGGCCGCTGTCATCCGCAAGGGCATTGCAATCCTGAAAGCCGAGCCGGAGCGAGTGCTGCGGCTGCAGGAGAACGCGCGCTTCCTGCGGACCGGATTGAACAGCCTGGGATTCGACACGGGATTGTCCGAGACGGCTGTCATCCCGGTTCTGATGGGTGAGGATATCGAGGCGGGTATGTTCGCGCGTCGGCTTCGGGATCACGACATTCTGGCCTGTCCCGTGATCTTTCCCGCAGTGGCGCAAGGGTCGGCGCGGCTGCGGTTGTGCGCTACCGCGGCGCATAGCAGGGCTCAGCTTGAGTATGTTCTGGATACCTTCCAGAAGCTCGCAAAGAACTAGCGCAGATGGCGGTCTTCGTCACCGGCGCCAGCGGATTTCTTGGTGGTAGGCTGGCGGAGTTGCTGGCGGCTCGCGGCGAAGAAGTCATCGTGCTGACACGGCCCTCGGCGGATCTGCGGCATCTCGCCCATGTGCGGGTGCGTGTGGTGCAGGGCCATCTGGGCGAGCTCGATACGCTCAAGCATGCCATGCGCGGCGTGACGGAGGTGTTTCACTGCGCCGCGGCTTCGACCGACTGGGCGTCGATGGAGACCTTTCTTGAAGCCAACGTGCGCGGAACCCGGAACATGCTCCACGCGGCGGAAGCGGCGCCCGGTCTGAGGCGGTTTGTGCATGTGAGCACAACCGATGTGTATGGCTATCCCGTGATCCCATGCGCTGAGGACCGGCCCATGAAGGATACGGGACTTGGCTACAACCGCACCAAAATTTTAGGCGAAGCTGCGGTGTGGAAGGCGCACCGGGAGCGTGGACTTCCGGTGACGATCCTTAGGCCCGCCACGATCTATGGCCCGCGCGGCAAGGCATTTGTCACCGACTTCGCGGGGCTGCTGCGTACGCGGCTGATGTTGTACGTCGACGATGGCGATCGGACGGGCGGATTTATTTACGTCGATACGGCGGCTGAGGCGATGATGCAGGCGGCGGAGAGCGAACGGACGATTGGAGCGGCCTATAATCTCTCCGACGGAAGCGGCGGCACATGGCGGGAGTATGTCTCGGGTCTCGCTTCGGGTCTGGGATACAAACTGCCCTGGCTGAAGCTGTCTTTCGGCTCGGCGATGAAGCTGGCCGCTGCGATCGAATTTCCGCACGGGACGCTCAGGCTTCCGGGACGTCCTCAACTGACCAGGCATGCGGTGTATCTGCTGGGGCGAGATCAGGAGTTTCCGAGCGATCGCGCGCGGGCCGACTTCGGATTTCTGCCCAAGGTAAGTCTGGCGGAGGGCATGGAGCGGTCGGTCGCATGGTTGAAGTCTTTGCCACCGCACTCAGGCTGAGCGCGAACCGGGTGCGGTCTCAGGCTGCTCCGGCTCGCTTGGCCTGAAGTAGCTGTTGAATACCGGCGACCATCTGCGGGATATTGGCTATGCTCTTGGCCTGTTCGTCATCGATGGAAATGTCGAACTCGTTCTCAAGATCGAAGAGGATGTTGATGCGATCGAGAGAGTCGATGCCGAGCTGTTCGAACGTGCTGTCCGGAGTCACAGAATCCAGCGGAAGACGGCGCGAGGTGGCGATTACCTGAAGAACGCGTCCCTGGACTGAGTCGTACTGGATTGCATCGACGGACGAATCGGCGGGTACTGGCATAATCCTCTAAACAGATGAAGTGGGCTGCCCCGATCGCGCCCCCAATCGCGTACGATCCGCAGGAGAGCTGCAGGAGCCGGTCTTCTAGCTCAACCACTAGGATAAGCTATTTCGCTCCCGTCGGCGCAAAAATAAGAGGTGGTCAAGGACGGCTCCTTGCGTCAGCAGCAAGCGGCGGTGTTCCCTTTAAGGAGTCGCCTGAGTTCGAAACGGCGGCTGGTCGATACATTTAGGTGTCGAGCGGCCGAGCCTAGTGGGCCCACAGAAATACGATCCCTGCGCCGACCAGGGTGTTGTTCTGGCGATTGTCGACGGTATTGGCAAAGGTCGTCATGTAGTAGTCGGCCTGAATGGCGCGGACGATCAGCGCGCCGCTGATGGGCACGTCGACCCCTGCGCCAAGGCGGCCTGCGAAGGCGGAAGTTCCGTCCGCAACTCCGGCGATTCCACCGCCGGCGTGGGCAACTCCCACCAGCAATTGGCCGAAGGGCCTTATGGCGTGCTCGCCGCGCATCCAAGGATAAGGGACACGGTACCGGGCGCCGCCCATGTACGAGGTAAGCGTAAGCGAGTTGTTGGCGGCCAGCGCGGCGCTGGTGTGATCGAGACTGGCTTCAGCAACGATGGCCAGGCGCAAACCAAGATTGTACGAAGCGGAAACCCCAAAACCATTCAGGGCGAAGCATCCGCATCCTCCATTGGGCGGAGAGTTGGTATGGACCCAGTGATAGGCGACGGCGACGTCTCCCGTGCGCGCGACACTGGCAGTGGCCTGGGCTCTGGCTGCGGTGGCCAGCCCAAGCAACAAGACACAGGCTAGAGTGATCGATCGCATTTCTCTTTTCCTCATGCGCCTTCCTAATTCGACGGTGCGGACACGGTTCCTGAAAGGTTGCTGATGACTGCATTCTCGTACTCCGCGCCGGTCGAGGCCGTGAAGTAGAGGTAGGCCACGGGAGGCACGGAGACATTGCCGGAGAAGACCTGTGTGCCGTCCATGGTGACGTTCATCAGGCCCTGGACGATGGATACGACGTAGTCGTGCGACACCGTTGCTCCCGGTGTGGCAAGGGGAGGAATGTTGTTGTTGAGGTTGAGGTATGGGTTTTCCCAGAGTGCGGTCTCACCCCTCTCGACGGCGAGATAGGGAACTGGCCCCTCGCCCGGATTGTGGAAGTCGTCGAAGGCGAGGACAAATCCCGGAATTCCCTCGGCGCCAAGGCCCATTCCGGTGGCTCCGATGCTCGTGGGAGTTGCTCCAAGAGAGGGGTCGCCGAGGACCAGTGTGAACCCGTCAGCGGGAGGAGTGCTTGGATCGCTGGTAGTGATGGTGAAGCTCAATTGGATATTGCCGGTTGAGATGAGCTCCGGCAGAACAATTTCGCCGTGCTGGTTGTAGGTGGCCGCCGTCAACTGGATGGAGCAGCTGGCGGTCGGCGGGAGCGCATTGCCGAGCCACGTCCAGCCGTTGCAAAGATTGCCTACACCCGTCAGAGGACCGACGAAAAGAGCGGCTGAATTGCTCGTGACCGAGGCCGTGCTTCCATTGCTGACGACCACCTTGAAGACAGAACCGGTGTCCGTGATCGCCGTGGAGGCCTGGGTGTAGGTTGCGCTGGTGGCTCCGGAGAGGGCGGCGAAGGTAGAGCTGCCCGGCGCTGCCTCATACCATTGATAGGTGAGCGTGAGAGCGGAGACCGCCGTCACCGAGAAGCTCGCAGGAGCTCCGGCGCTCACGTAGACGTTGGCGGGTTGCTTGGTGATCAGAATTCCGTTGCCGACCGCGAGTGTTGCGTTCCTCGAAGTGGCCTGACCGTAGTTGTTTGTAACGGTGACATAGTACTGATCTTGATCGTTGCCAGTGGTGGTCTCCGTAGATGGAACGGTGTACGAGGTCGAGGTAGCTCCTGAGACGGCGGTTCCTGTCGTGCTGCCTGCGGGGATCCGATACCACTGGTAGGTGAGGGTAGGCGTTCCGGCTGCGACCACGGTGAACGTCGCCGTGCCGCCGACAGGGACGACCTGACCGACCGGTTGCGTAATGATGGTTGGGGGACTCTGGCCGTCGGTGACGATCAGACTTGCATCCTGCGAGTTCAGCCCATTGCCGCAAGCATCGGTGACATTGACGTAGAACTGCGATCCGTTCGCCGCCGTTGTTTCAGCTGGAGTGGTGTAGCTGCTGGATCGCGCGCCTCCGATGACAGTCCCGGCCGAGGCGCCGGGAGCGATCCTGTACCACTGGTACGTGAAGGGAGATTCTCCAGCAGCAGCGACGGAGAAAGTGGCCGTCTGATTTGCCAGGATGGACAGGCTGGACGGGTTTGAGACGATGCTGGATCCGACGACGACCTTCGCAAGATTGGAGGTCACGCTGCCTGCCGGGTTTGTGACTGTGACCGTATAGTTGCCCGCGTCGATTCCGATGGCGCTGGGAATGAAATAGCTGGAACTGACGGCGCCCGAGATGGCCGTGCCGTTGAGGTTCCATTGATAGCTGCTCGCGTACGAGGCAACGACGGAGAGTGTCACCGCAGCGTTGGTGCAGACGTTTTCTCCCGACGGTTGCTTGGTGATGACCGGGGCGCTGACTGTGATGGCGGTCGTGGCGGAGACGGATGGCTCATCCACGCTAGTCGCTGTGATGGTGTACGTGCCGGCCGCGTTGGGTGAGGTCCACACGTTTCCACTAAAGGTTCCGCTGTTTGCGGTCCAGGTCAAGCTGCCGGTCGCTCCGCCGGAGACGCTCGCGGAGAAGGTCTGCTTCCCAGGAGCAACGGTCTGGTTTGCCGGGGAGATATTCGAGATCGTCACATTGCCGGGCGATACCGTGCAGGTGGTGGAGGCGACCGTTCCTCCGGTGCCGGTGACCGACAGGGTGTACGTCTTCGACGAGGTCAAGGCCGGCGTCGAATACGAGCTGCCATTGATCGCCGAGCCGGTAATGTCTGAGCTTCCGACGCCGGTCGATCCGATGACCGCGGTGCCGCCGGAGAAGGTGGGGACCAGCGTTGCGGAGGCGTCGTAAAGCGGCGCCGAAGGAGTGCAGGCAAGGGAAGAGGCCAGCGGCGTCGTGTTCTTCACCATCAGTTTTCCTTCATCGCTGGTGGCTGTGCCGGCTACGTTCGTCACGATGACGACGTATTGGTTATTGTTGTCTCCGATCACCGTAGCGGGCGTCGTGTAGGAACTCGCGACTGCTCCCGGGATGAGGGCTCCGTTTTTGTACCATTGATACGTGAGCGGCGCCGTTCCGGTGGCGACGACCGTGAACGTTGCGGTCTGCCCTACCGTGACCGTCTGGTCGACCGGGTTCTGCGTGATGATCGGCGGCGTGTTGACCGTCAGGGTTGCGGGTGCGCTGGTGACTGTCCCGGCGACGTTCGATACGTTTACGGTGAACAGCGACGCGTTGTCGCCGCTGACGGTGGCTGGCGTGGTGTACGAGGTGGAGGCAGCTCCTGGAAGGAGGACTCCGTTCTTGTACCACTGGTAGGAAAGGGGGCCGGTCCCGGCTGCGGTCACGTGGAAGCTTGCCGTCTGTCCTGCGTTCACCGTCTGGCTGGCCGGTGGTGTGGTGATGGTGGGAGCCGTATTCACGGTGAGCGTGGCTGCCGGGCTGGTCGCTGAGCCGGCAGCGTTGGTCACGGTGACGGTGAAGAGCGAGCCGCTATCGGCGGCTACGGTTGCAGGGGTGATATAGGAGCTGGAGGCTGCTCCGGGAATGGCGACTGCGTTTTTGAACCATTGATAGGTAAGCGGCGCGGTGCCGGTTGCCGTGACGCTGAAGCTTGCCGTCTGGCCTGCTGTCACCGTCTGGTTTGCCGGTGGGGTGGTGATGACAGGAGCCGTGATCACCGTCAAGGTTGCTGGACCGGCCGTCGACGTGCCGGTCACATTTGTAACCGTGACGGTGAATAAGGAACCGCTGTCGCCACTTACGGTGGCAGGCGTGGTGTAGGTGCTGGAGGTTGCTCCAGCGATAGCGGCTCCGCCTTTGAACCATTGATAGGTGAGCGGCGCGGTGCCGCTGGCAACAACGCTGAAGCTTGCAGTCTGCCCGGCGTTCACGGTCTGGTTGGCGGGCGGCGTGGTGATGGACGGACCGGTGTTGACGGTCAAGGTGGCAGGACCGCCCGTGGCCGAGCCCGCGGTATTCGTGACCGTGACGCTGAAGAGGGAACCGGTATCCGCAGCGACCGTCGCGGGCGTGGTGTAGGTGCTGGAGGTCGCTCCAGCGATGGCCGCTCCGCCCTTGGACCACTGATACGTAAGCGGTCCAGTACCGGTGGCGGTCACGCTGAAGGTCGCGGTCTGTCCTGCGTTGACGATCTTATTCGCCGGCGGCGTGGTAATCACAGGAGCGGTGTTGACGGTCAGGGTCGCGGGACCGCCTGTCGCTGAGCCGCCCGCGTTGGTCACGGTCACGGTGAACAAAGACCCGCTGTCTCCGCTTACGGTGGCTGGAGTGGTGTAGGTGCTTGCCGTCGCTCCCGCAATGGCGGCTCCGCCTTTGAACCACTGGTACGTCAGGGGTCCAGTGCCACTTGCGGTCACGCTGAAGGTCGCAGTCTGTCCTGCATTCACGGTCTGGTTTGCCGGTGGCGTGACGACGACGGGCGCAGTATTCACGGTCAAGGTGGCGGGACTGCTGGTCACCGTTCCGCTCGAGTTAGTCACAGTGACAGTGAACACGGAACCGCTGTCCCCAGCCACCGTCGGTGGAGTGGTGTAGGTGCTGGAGGTCGCCCCGACGATCGGCACTCCTCCCTTGGACCATTGATACGTCAGCGGCCCCGTGCCGGTGGCAACGACGCTGAAGGTCGCTGTCTGTCCTGCGGTTACGGTCTGATTGGCCGGTGGTGTGGTGATGACGGGGGCAGTGGTCACCGTCAATGTAGCGGGACCGGCCGTCACTGAGCCGGCTGCATTCGAGACGGTGACGGTGAAGAGAGAGCCACTGTCCGCGACCACGGTGGCTGGAGTGGTGTAGGAAGACGCGGTCGCTCCGCCGATGGGAGCTCCGCCTTTGAACCACTGGTAGGTCAGCGGTCCGGTTCCGGTCGCGGTCACGCTGAAGGTGGCGGACTGACCTGCTGTGACTGTCTGGTTGGCTGGCGGCGTGACTACGATAGGAGCCGTCGTCACAGTGAGCGTCGCGGGCGTGCTGGTGACTGAGCCGGCTGCGTTCGTGACCGTGACGGTGAATACAGAATCGCTGTCACTGGTCGCCGCCGGTGGGGTAGTGTAGGTGCTCGCGGTCGCTCCGGCGATGGCCACTCCGCCTTTGAACCACTGGTACGTCAAGGGGCCGCTGCCGGTCGCAACGACACTGAAGCTGCCGCTCTGACCGACGTTGACCGTCTGGTTCGCGGGCGGCGTAGTGATCGAGGGCGGGATGAGCGGCGTGGAAGTGACGGTCAGAGTGGCCGGGCCGCTGGTGACTGTTCCTTGCGCGTTCGCGACGGTGACGGTGAAGACCGATCCGCTATCGCCGAGGATTGTGTTCGGAGTGGTGTAGGAGCTTGAGGTCGCCCCTGGGATGGCTACGCCGCCCTTGTACCACTGGTAGGTGAAGGGAGCCGAACCGCTGGCGGTGACGCTGAACGTGGCAGTCTGTCCTGCCTGAACCGTCTGGTTTGCGGGCTGGGTGACAATCAGCGGCGCATTCGGATT
Source organism: Edaphobacter sp. (assembly GCA_965277545.1). GTDB lineage: Bacteria > Acidobacteriota > Terriglobia > Terriglobales > Acidobacteriaceae > Edaphobacter. The sequence goes on along the minus strand of OZ255826.1, from coordinate 348,719 downwards.
GACGGTCGTCGAGCTTGCCGCGACGGTGAGAGTTGCCGGAGAACTCGTGACGGTTCCGGCGGCATTGGTAACTGCGACGGTGAAGACGGAGCCGCTGTCGGTGCTTTTGGTCGCTGGAGTGGTGTAGGTGTTCGTGGTCGCGCCGGCGATGGCTGTCCCGTTGTTAAACCACTGATAGGTCAGGGTTCCGCTGCCCGTTGCCGTTACGGTGAAAGTGGCCGTCTGTCCAACCGTGACGGTTTGACTGGACGGCTGAGGGTTGATGACGGGGAGCAGACCGTTGACACTGTCCCAGCCTCCGCCGCACCCGGTCGCGATCAAGAGAGCGAGGGTGGCGAGGACGGCCCAAGCGGAACGGGGACGCGCAGCTGCGAGAGCACGAAATGAGGTTCTGCAGGACGAGGCTGCCATCGACTGCCGAGATGGCCTTAGTAAGCCTTCCGACGTGACCACGAAACCTGCAGGAGCACCGATGGCTCCCGCACCGAAGACATTCCTTCGGTCATTGCGGAGAACGAATGGCAAACGATCGACAATGTGGCTCAGCAACTCGGCTACGTTCATCATCAGGGGCTCCAAGACAGCAGCGCAAAGTTAGGTCGACATAGGCCTGGACCTTTCGCACACGTCTTAGCTGGCGATGAAGGGGAGGGATGCTGGTAAATCCAGGCCGAACGACAGAGAAACCGTCAATGTCCGAACCATATCCTAAGCAGTCAGCCGATTCTCTACGTCTTTCGTGCTAGTGGGTTGATTACTCTGGTGGTAAATAAGACGGGGCAGCGAAGATCTCTCCGCTCCTCTTATCCTCCTCGGATTGATGGAGATAAGAGATGCTGAGAACATCCTCGGATAGGGTGAGAGGGAGAGGAAAGAACGCTTATGGGAAAGGAGAGGTTACTCTCCGGGTGCCGGCTCTGGAGGTCGCATCTCACCCGATCGGTGGGTTGGAGACGATCGAATCCGAGTGGAAGGATTGCTTAGGATCGGAGGTTATTCAGATGTGCGGATTGAGAGATAGCTGGTGAGTGTTGCTCATCACCAAGAGGGAAAGGATGGAGAGCATCGAAGTCTAGACGTGGTCTTCCGCCGCATAGCTGCAGCTCGTTTCTAGAGTTCTTTGCCTTGGCTTTGCGACCATCGTGCCATCAGCTCATTGTTTGGGAGCGACTTGTCGAGCACCTTGCGGGCGGTAGCGGCGCCGGCAATGGGCAGACCTTCCGGTTCCAGAAGACCAGCCTGCACCAGCACCGAGGCTTGATCCCAGTAGATGTGCTCATGAACCAGCTTGTCGCCCTGGAACTGGACGATGGCGACGGTCGGCACCTCGATGACACGCCCCGTCGGCGAGATGCCGGGCAGGAGCCAGTCCATCTCGGTCGTGTGAGTAAACTGCACGACAAATTCATCGACCAGTGTCGTCTCCCCGATCGTGCGGCTGACCGGGATGAGGCGAAAATCAGGCGGATTGACCCCGATGAAGTGATACTTGTAGAAGCGTTTCAACTGGTCGTGCCCTACTCCGCCGGTCATCGTCGGAATGTGATTGACGTACGGCTCGAGAACCATGGTGGCCATGGTGGCGTCGACGTCGCGAGTCTCAAACTCAGAGCGGCAATGTGCTTCCCAGAGTGCGGCCAGGTCTGGCATAGGAGATGTCCTTTCTTCGCTGCTTACTTTGACACAGACGGGCTGCCCTGTCCAAGCCTGTGATTGTTCGATTTGGCACAAATATATCCTGCGCCCGAACGGTATACCTTAAAGAGTGTCTCTCCATTCCGCCGAACAGATCGCTATGCCATCGATGCAGCAGACGGACCCAGCCTACGACCAGGGAAAGACCGGGGCAGCCGGCACTCGCTCCCGGCGCCTGCTCGTTCTGGTTTGCGCCTCTCTGCTCGTGCTTCTGCTTGCGATCCTTCCGCCCCTGATCAGCGTGAATCACTACCAGCGCCGCATTGCTGCGAGCATCTCTGCGAGTCTGGGACGTCCGGTGCATCTGGACAAGGTGACTCTCAACCTGCTGCCGCTGCCTGGATTCACGCTCGAGAACTTTGTGGTTGATGAAGATCCGGCATTTGGAACCGAGCCGGTGATTCGCGCCAACTCCGTCCGGGCTACGCTTCGCATCAGCTCGCTCTGGCGTCGCCGGGTTGAATTCTCCACAATCAGCTTCACCGACCCAAGCGTTAATCTCGTCCACACTTCGACGGGCAAGTGGAACCTTGACAGCATCCTTCTTCACGCCGCTCACATTGCCGCAGCTCCCACGGCTCAGACGAGTGTCGGGCCGACGCCGCGGTTTCCGTATATTGAAGCGACCGGCGCCCGCCTCAATCTTAAACTGGACAACGAAAAAACGCCGATATCGCTCAACGAAGCAGACTTTGCGCTCTGGCTGCCGGGACTTCAGCAGTGGCATCTCCGTTTGCAGGCGCATCCTCTGCGCACCGACGCGGATGCCTCCAATGCGGGCGTTCTTCAGGTGGAAGGGACACTTGGCCGCGCCGCGTCGCTCGAAGAGGTTCCGGTGAGTCTTCGCGGCGAGTGGCGCAATGCGCCGTTAGGCGCTGCCAGTCTCATCGTGCTCGGCCGCGACCTCGGCGTGCGCGGAGATCTCTCTCTTTCCGCCAACGTGCAGGGGACGGTGGGCCACAGCGGCATTCAGGCGACGATCCATCTTTCGGAGGCGCGCCGCGCAGAGTTTGTTCCCGAGCAGACGCTCCAGGTCGACGTGCAGTGCCTTGGGACCGCGACCAGCGCCTTCTACTCGTTTCAGAACATTCGCTGCAGCTGGCCGCCTGCCGGCGCTTCCAACGCTCTCATGCTGGAGGTCAGCGGCGCGCTGCCCGACATCCGCAACCCTGCCGCGTTCCGCGTTCAGCTGGGAACTCCCGGATTGCCTGCTGCGACTCTGCTGGAGTGGTTACGCGTAGCCAGTTCCCGGGTGCCGGAGGACGTCTCGGGCTCGGGCACGCTCACCGGCAATCTGTCCTACGACGCACTTCCGGTCAACGCGCTTCCGGCCAGCGCACTTTCGGCCAACGCACTTCCGGCCAACGATGAGCGCGCGCTTTCCCCGTCAGCGGCGAACCTACAGCCGGCTTTGCGGCTCCCCGCCCGCTGGAGGGGCCAGATTCTCATCACCGGCGCGCGCCTCTTTGACGCCGACGCCGGCCCCGGCTCCCTGATCGCAAGCGACGTAAGCCTGCACTCTGTCGCGGAGATCTCTGGCGCTGCACGCGGCAACGTTGGCGGTGTATCCGTATCGTCCAACTCGCCGCCTGACGCAAGCGGCTTTCTTCTGGCGCCAATCCAGCTCGCGCTTGGAGGAAAAGAGCCAGCTATGCTCGATGGACGGGTCGATGAGCGGGGATACAGGCTGCATCTTACCGGTGTAGCTTCGATGGCCCGGCTCAGGGCGTTTGCCGGCGCGATACCGTTCCTGAGCGACGGTCTCGCGGAGGTCTTGCCGACTAATCGCGCCAATGGACCATTTCGAATCGATCTGGTGGCCACCCGCGCGTGGGGCGCGCCCCAGGTATGGACCGACCTGACATCAGCCCGGCCTGGAGCACCTCGTCCGCGCCGACCCGACGGTCCTTAGATCATCTTCGGTCAGAGTGTTAACGATTGGGAAAGAGTCGTGGTCTCCCACCCTAGCCGCAAAGAGCGCGGCCAGGATGGTGCACCCCATACAGGAACGCGCGTTCGTGTTTTTTTTTGTGAGCACGGGAGAGCGTTACCAGATTCCTTTGTCGCTGCCTGTAATCTTTTGTCCGATCGCTGCGGCGGTCGCCAGCCAGGGAAGCAGGCCAAGCCGCGCACTGCTCTCGAGCTCACGCCTGCGCAGCAAACCGGTAAGCTGCGAGCGATAGAGCCCGACCGATTGCGGCAGGATGGGGACGCGTAGGAAACTGCGGCCGAAGTACACGATGTCCCCGTTGAAGTGTGCGCTGTCTCTTACAAAGCCAGGCAGTTCCAGTCCCGCGCCGCGGTAGCGTTTGACATAGTCCGAGACGATGACCAGATAGGTCGCAACGCCCTCCCAGATGCCGGACGCCTGTGCCGAAGATCGCAGCTCCTCGAAGTGGAGCGCTCCGGATTCGGCGAGCGTTGCCGAGTCGACGATGTCGCACAGACGGAAGTAGAAGTGGCGATACATCCGCTGTAAGGTGGAGATCATGATGCGATCGGAAGCCGAGGGCACTGGAAAGGTCTGTCCTTCCACGTTCACCCGGCGAGCGCGGCCCGGCAGGCGCGCCGCCAGCACCAACTGCTCCCCAGTTTGACCGAGCCTGCCGATATGCACCTCGACTGGATCCGGCAGCCCGGGAATATCGAAGTTCCATTTGCCGGCCAGCCGGTCTCCCCAGCTGCGGTAGGCAATCTCCGCGCTAAACGCGCTCTGCATCAGGGTGCAGACGGATGCGGAGGGGGCGTTGGTATATAAATCGATATCGCTGCCGAAGTCCGGCCAGTGATCGAGCGTCTTCATCACGGTAACATCCAGACTTGCCGCATCGAATGCATTGCAGATGTTGCCCAGAAAACCGATGGCGACAGCGATTCGAGCGCGTTCTGCCGCAATCGCTTCCGCGGCCCACTCAGCGCGAACCGAATCGCCGGCAGCAAGCATGATCTGCTGGAAGACCTCCATGCCGCGTACGATGACGTGATTCGAGTGAGCCAACGCCAGCAAGGCGGCGAACTGGTCGCGCGTCATGCTCCGCAAGCTTGTCGCAACCGGCGAGGATGCGGATGCGGCGTCGGGCGAGAGCAGCAGGGAAGAGAGGGTCTTCATTCCTTCGCTGGAGACAAGTGGAGCGTTTGGCGTAGGCATCATCGAGCAGTTCCTCAAGGCGACGGTGGAGTTGGCTGCAATGGAACAGGCGGAGAAGGAATGCCGGGCGAAGGCTCCGTGGGAGCGGCCTCCGGTTTTGCGGTGTTGTCGTTCCTGCGTTTGAGCTCGTACGGCACCTTCTGTCCGCGACGGGCCTGACTGAATGCTTCAAGCCGGTCGTCCACACCGCGATGACTTTCGCCTGCGACAGCGGCCAGGTCTTGACCCTCCGCGGAGGTTTGCGTCGCTAAGCCCACTTTCGTGCCCGCGTCCGTGGCGTTCCGTGCTCTTGCATAGAACGACATCGCGTTCTCCAGCTCTCCGTCCCGTTCCGCAACGTAGCCGCGATTGTTCAGTGCGAAGGCGCTCTCGGGATCGAGCGAGTAGGCTTCCAGGAAGTCCTTCCTGGCGGCCGGCCAGTCATTCTGGTTGATGGCAAAGACGCCCCGCACCGCGAGCATCGCGGCGCGAATCTGGTTCGGAGTCATGTTCTCTATGCGGGCGCGCAGCTCCTGCGCGCTGCTTGCCGCCATCGTGCTCACGGGCTTTCCTCTCCAGGCCCGTTTCTGCGTCACGACCACGGGTTCCATCGAGCCCGTGCCGGCAGCGGCTTCGTAATGCTGCAACGCGCCTGCGAGGTCTCCCGTGGCTTCCTCCGCGACGCCAAGGTCGTTCAGCGTGAACGCATTGTTCGGATCCAGCTTCAGCGCCTCTTCGAACATCGCGTCAGCTTCGAAGGGCTGGTTCTCCGACAGCAGCGCCATCCCAAGCACGTCGATCCGATTGACCCGCATCGGCACGTTCTTCAAGGTGCCCAGCGCGTCCATCATGGGCCGCCCCTTCAGCTGCTTCGCGCTACTGCGATCGATGGTCGCGTAGCTGCCTTGTTCGGTTGCCAGCCGGTAGAACTCCTCGGCGCGATCGACCTGGCCCTGCAGTTCAGAGACATACCCGAGATTGTTCAGCGTGAAGGGGTCGGCGGGGTCGTAAAGATAGGCCTTATAGAAGAGCCCCTGCGCTTTTTCGTAGTGCTGCTTGGAAAGAGCGTCGACACCTTCCCGGTTCAGCTTCTGCACCGGGGTAAGCTCGCTGTGCAGAGGAATGGTGATTCTCAGCTTTTGCGTGATCGCACAGGGAGGAGCGGCACACGCAGCCGTTATCATTCCTGCCGCCGATAGAAGACGTATAAGATACATGGATGGTCGGGTCATCTTCTCGAAATGTTCCGCAGTTGCTGGCCGGGCTGTCCGTTTCTCCGCTGAATTCCGCGCGCGCAGGTAAACTGCCACTGCCTTATTGTTCGCTAAAAGCAGACGGAAAGCCAACAAATTCCGCAGGTAAAGTTGGCTTGGGATGGATCCTGGCTACGGCTTTGGTTGTACTGCATGCGGCTATGCTGGCGCAGTCGCCTGCTGCCCAGACTCCCGATCGAAACATATTGCCGCCGGCGAATCCGGCCGCCAATGCGGCTGCCTTGCCGCCCGCGCCTAAGGGCAGAAGCACGGTCCTCGGCGGAGTGATTCACGATGTCGATCCGGTGCGCGATCAGTTCACGCTCAAGATCTTCGGCGGCCAGACGGTCAAGGTCCTCTACGACGAGCGCACTCAGGTGTTTCGCAACGGGACGAAGATCTCGCTGCTCGATCTGCATCCGAACGAACACGCTTCGGTTGAGACGACGCTCGATGGCACGACGATCTTCGCGCTCAGGATACACATGCTGACGCAACTGCCGGAGGGAGAGAGCCGCGCGCGAGTGCTGAGCTTCAATCCGCAGACGGGCGACCTGACGATCAACGTCGCCCTATCCGAACAGCCGATCAAGCTTCGCGTCCCCCCCGGCACACCGGTGGTTCACGTGGGACAGGACGCTGTCTCGACGGACCAGCGTGGGGCGGCCGATCTGACGGCCGGCTCGGTCGTCGATGTGAAGTTCACCGGAGGCAAAGGCGGCCGCGGCGTCGCCACCCACATCGACATCCTGGCCACCCCTGGCTCCTCCTTCGTCTTTAGCGGGAAGGTGTCTTCTCTGGATCTGCACGCCGGCCGGTTCGAGGTTGTCGATCCGCGCGACGGCCGGTCGTATGCGGTGGTCTTCGAGCCTTCTCGCTTTCCTGTTGCGTCGCAGTTGCACAATGGATCGGACGTGAAGGTGACGACCAGTTTCGACGGCACCCGCTATGTGGCAAATGAGATTGTTCTCGAATAGCCGCATTGAAGAGCAGATCGTGCGGAATGGCTTTCGCTCGGCAACAACACGTGCGCAAGGTTCTTCTTTCTGTTCGCTGACCTAAAGATGTTGCCGAACGTTCGGAACGGACCTGGCGTTGAAGCACTCACGCGCTGATCGCGTCAAGCCGTGCGGATTGATCTCGCGCAGCGCGCCGTGCGGATGAGTTGTGCCATCATCCTTGAGGCACCTTGTGAACTGAGCTTCTGTCCAAGTTGCACTGCCTTTGAACATCGATCCCCGCACCCTCCTACGGGCCGAAGCTCGTGGGGGTGCAGGGGTCGTAGCCCAGCGTCGAGGGCGTGGCGGGAGCAGGTATCGCAGCAGGCGGATTGGCCCAGGGAGCAGCGGTGAAGTCGAAGAAGTCCAGCAGATCCGGTTGCGCTGCGTCGCGCGCGGTGAGATGCGCGGAAGGTCCGATGAAGCGGTTCTCCACGAACTTCAGGATGGCCGTGTGATCCATTGGATTGTGCCCGACGTAGTGTCTGCGCGCGAACGGCGAGATGATCATGTTCGGCACCCGGAATCCAAGCTGCGCCGCGAATCCCTGGGTCGTTGCGGCGTCGTTCGCATTGGCCCCGGGGTCGTCCGACTTGAGGTCGCAGTGCTGCGTCGGCGTTCCAGGCGTGGATGGAAGACACGGGTAGTAGGTGTTTTGACCATCCGGATTGACAGCAATTCCGGAGATGTCCGGGATGCTCGCTTGGGTTGCGCTTCCAACCGTGGCATCGGTGTAGTCGTTGGAGTGGTGCGGTACCGGCGGCACATGGTCGTACGGGCCGCCGCCCTCGTCGTAAGCAAGGAAGAAGACCGACTGCATCCATGCGGGGCTTTGCACGAGCGCGTTGACGACCTTGGCCACCTCCTGCTGGCCGTTCAGGATCGACTGCCCGGAGCCGGGATGCTCATCGTTCACGCCGTAACCGGCTTCGATGAATGCGAAGCTCGGCAGGCTGCCGTTCGTCAGATCGGTGTAGTAGCTCGACAAGGGTGCGATATGAGTGACGTCGATGCAGAAGGATCCCGACGGATCGTTGACGGGAGGCAGACTTGAGCTCTGCGTCCCAGGATTGCAGGCCGCTTTAGTGGGGTTCTCGTACAGGAACTGGCCCGAATCGGAAAGATACGAAAATTCGGTTGCCGGATACGCAGCAGCCGCGCCCTTGCCGGAGCACTCGTCCGATGAAAGGCAGGCGCCCTGGGTCACGGTGTAGTAGATCCTCCAGGAAACGTTTGCCTTTGTAAGCTCGCCGAAGATAGTCGGGATGGGGAGTTGAGTCAGGTGGTCATCGTTGCCAGGATCTTCGACCAGGCCCTGCGTCGTTCCTCCGGTGAAGGTGGCAATCCGGTTCGGAACGCTCTTGCTGGAAAGCGGCGAGAACCAGCGATCCGAGACGGCAAACTCAGAGGCCATGAAGTAGTAGTAGTTCAGGAAGGTTTCGTCATAGTAGCCCATCGCGCGCTTGCCGGTAGGGTCGCTGAAGGTGCCGGCGCAACTGGTGCCGCCCGCCTTCTGGCAGCTGCTCGCGTAATTTTCAGCCGTGTGGACAAAGCCGTCCATCAATATCCGACGCGTCGGGCTGAAGTCGTAGCGGCTTACATCGCCGTAGCTCTCGAGCCATCCGGAGGTTAGGTCGTCGACACAGGTGCTGGTGAACTTGAACGGCTCGTAGCTCGTGCCCTCATCGTCCTGATTGCTGATCTTCGTCAGCTTGTCATCGATTCCGTCTACGGCGTAGGTCTTTCCGTCATCGCCGGTAGTCCAGCCCTGCTTGACCCGGTACGGATTCAGCATGCCGAAGTAGGCGTCGAATGCATGGTTTTCCTGCAGCATGAAGATCACATGGTTGATCGACTGTAGGCTGCCGGCTGCGCCGACTGCCACCGTGGTCTTCGCCGTTGCGGGAGCACCGGACCCGCTTGCGTTGGCTGTGTAGGTGGTCGTGGCGGATGGCGTGACCGGTTGGGTTCCGCCGGCCGCCGGCAAGGTGTAGCTGCTGCCGTCGCTTCCCGTGATCGTCACCTGAGTGGCGTTGGTTGCCGTAACGGTCAGCATAGAGGAGCCGCCCGGCGAGATCGAAGATGGGCTGGCGCTGATAGCAACGGTCGCCGCTGGAACGACGGTCACGGTCGCCGACGCAGACGCTTTGGCAGTGCCGGCTCCGGTTGCGGTCGCCGTGTAGGTCGTCGTTGCGTTTGGAGTGACGATCTCAGTCCCACCGGTGGACGGCAGGGTATAGGTCGTGCCGTCACTTCCAGTTATCGTGACCCGGGCGGCGTTCGTCGCGGTAATGGTGAGCGTCGAGGATGCGCCAGCCACCACGGAAGCGGGATTGGCGGTGATCGCTACACCCGGCAGCCCTGCGGCCGCAACCGTCACGGTAGCGGTCGAGGAGACCTTCCCCGCTGCCCCGGAGGCAACCGCCGTATAGGTGGTCGTAGCCGCCGGAGTCACAGTCTGCGCTCCACCTGTCGATGAAAGTGCATAGCTGCTTCCGTCGGTCCCGGTCACCGTCACCTGAGTGGCGTTAGTCGCGCTGACAGTGAGCACGGAGGAGCCACCGACAGAGATGGAAGTTGGATTTGCACCAATGGCGACCGTAGGCTGTCCGACGGCCGGCGCAACGGTAACCGTCGCCGTGGCCGAGACCTTGCCGCCGGGTCCAGTCGCCGTTGCCGTGTAGGTGGTCGTGGCCGCCGGAGTCACAGTCTGCGCTCCACCTGTCGATGAAAGTGCATAGCTGCTTCCGTCGGTCCCTGTCACCGTCACCTGAGTGGCGTTGGTTGCGCTGACGGTGAGTACGGAGGAGCCGCCGGCAGAGATGGAAGTTGGATTTGCACCAATGGCGACCGTAGGCTGTCCGACGGCCGGCGCAACGGTAATCGTCGCTGTGGCCGAGACCTTACCGCCGGATCCAGTCGCCGTTGCCGTGTAGGTCGTCGTTGTTCCGGGCGTGACCGTCTGTGTGCCGCCGGTGGCCTGTAAGGAATAGCTGTTGCCGTCAGATCCGGTAATGATTACCTGAGTCGCGCCGGACGCAGTCACACTCAAGGAGGAGGATGCGCCGGTGGAGATGGAGGCGGGACTCGCCGTGATCGTCACGGTGGGCAAGGCTGCGGGAGTAACGGTAACTGTCACCGTGGAGGAGACTATGGCGCCGCTCGCCGACGTGGCGACAGCCGTGTAAGTCGTGGTTACGGTGGGCGTGATTGTCTGTGTCCCACCGGTAGCAGGCAAGGTGTAATGGCTGCCGTCGGAGCCGGTGATGGTCACCTGCGTGGCATTTGCCGCGGTGACACTCAGCACGGAGGAGCCGCCCGGGGCGATCGAGACCGCACTCGCGCTAATCGCGACTGGCGTCGCCGTACCGATGGTGACGACGCCCGAGCCGCACCCGCCCAAGAGACTAAGCAAGGGAAAACAGAAGAAAAGCAACACAGAACAGCGGAGTCGGGGGGGAAATTGGACTGGCCGGAGCCCTGACGGGACATCTTCCATGAACATGTAGGATGCTGGCTGCACGTTGATAGCCAAAGGGATAGTCATCGGCGAACTTGATGGAATGAATCTTCTCATCGTGCCAGCTTCATTGGAGTACACCCAGTTCGTGATCGCAGTGCGGCTGGGAAATCATTTTCCACTGGATGAGCAAACGTTTGCCATAGTGTCTCGACGGCAAACTGCTAGTCGGCCTTCTCCAGATCCGGTTCGCTGTACCACTCCATTTCGCTATGGTCCATCCCAGCCGAAGAAGCGCGCCGAGGAGCTTTGGCAGCCCGGGCTAGATCGGGAGCAGCATTTTGCGGTAGAAACTTTCCGCCTCCCCCCCAGGCGCCTGCGGGCTGTCCAGGGGCTGAGGACCACGGCGCCAGCCAGCGGCGGCCCAACCGGGTAAATCGCGCCTTTCCAGCAATGGTTCTTTTGGCTTTGTGCAGTTCGAACCAGCGCAGGTAGTTTCGTACGACCGTTCCCATCGTCATCTGAACGCCGGCTTCGTAGTTATGTTCCGACATCTGGCGTTGCAGCTCCGGAGAGTCAAGGACCTGGATCAGCTTCTCCGCGAGATCGTCAGCATCCCCGGCCTTGTAGAAGACGATAGCCATGTCATCGTCGGAAGCCATACAGCGAAAGTCCGGTATATCGGCGCATACGATCGGAACTCCGTACTCGCACGCCTGGTGCGCCGGACCGCTCGAGCCGGTGGAGGAGTCGTAAGGCATGACCAGAAGAGAACTGCTGCGGAACAGCCGGGGAACGTCCTTCTCGTGAATGTAGCCGAGAAACTCGATGGGCAGATGAGAGGGCTGCCCCTCGCGGATGGACTCCCAATATCCCGCAGCCGCGGGGTGATTTCCGCCGGCCACAATCAGACGTGCGTTGGGTATCTTTTCGAGAACCGTAGGAAAGGCCTCCATCAGCTTTTCCAGCCGTTTGTACGTTCCCCAGTTTCCGAACGCCAGGATACGCACATACGGATTTCCACGCTTGGAGAGATCGGGCGGTCTTGGAATCTCGGCAAAGGTCCCGTGCGTTCCGACAAGGATGTTTTGGGCGGAGTACTTCGCGCGCAGCGTTCGCCGATAGTCCGAGAGCAGAACCGAGACGGAATGCGCTTTGAGCAGGGTGCGGGTGGCTACATCGGTGCCTTTGCGGTAGATCCTCTCGCGCCGCCGGACGCCCGCGCTGGCGAAGTCGACGTGCTCGACGATGTGATGCAGCGTGATGTGGGTGTAGAACCCGGCAGCCCGCGTAAGGGCTGGAACAGAGAGGCCGGCAAAGGCAGCCAACGGGCTGTCGGTCGAACCGAAACTTGAGAAGACCAGATTGAACCAAACCACGTCGGGTTTCAACTGGCGGATGACCTTCAGCAGCCGAAGGGGGGTTGCCAGGCTGCCGAACTTCCAGCAGCGAATCACGTTCACGCCAGGCAGCCGTGACGATCGCTGAGCATCCACGTGATTGCCGTCTGCATCTGTGTTGAATGTGTAATCTTCAAGTTCGTCCGCAAGAATGGTCAGCTCCACATCTTTGTGGCCCTGGATCTCGCGCGCGATGTGATACGAATATTCGTTCAGCGCCCGTACGCTGGGGGGGAACGCCGCGACCAAACAGATTTTGATCATGATCTATCTTAGATGACGGTTTGGCAGGATGCATTTTTTCACGTTGATACTTTAGTTGCATACCGTCTGCTCGTTCGGATTCGGCACACATCACGAGTTGTATTGATCTGAATTGACACGTCCTGAACTAACACCTCACATCGCGATCAATGCCAAGTAGTGCGCGATTAGTTCCTAATCCGAATGACCACGGTAAAGACGCGGAATCCCTTCGAAAGTTGCGTTGTCCGAATACTTAGCGCTCATCAAGCGCTATTTCAAGAGCGGAGCGGCGACCCATCAAGTTCGAACTTTCGCGCGCGTGGGTCGATCTGCTCGGTTGCCTCCGTGTCACCGGATACTACGCTCAAGAGCACAGCAAATTCTAGAAAATAGTCAGACTGACATACGGTCGAAATTGTGTACTGTTGCCGCCTGAAAAGTTGGGGAAGGTCTCCTCCCGTATCCCACCCGAGAGACGAATCGGATATCGTAGGCGGACCTTGCCGGTGATGTCGTTGAAGGTGCGGTCAAACGGCCGCGTATACGAGAGAGCAATTCCGTCCTGGATCAAGTCGTAGGCGTGAAAGCCTCGCGTGCTTTCGTACGAGGCGAACGCCTGAATGTCCCAGTGGGGCGTCGGCGTAAAGTCGATGGTTCCGGCTGGGCGAAGCCCTTGCGAGATCGCTGACTGCTCGGGAGCGCCGGCAGGAATCACGTTGTTCACGGCAAACGGAGCGGCGATCCGATAGGCACGGATGTCCTCGACGATCGCCTCCGCGCTGAGCCGCGTGGAGAAGCGGCGCGTCAGGCCAATGTAGGACGAGGTGAAATAGTCTTCGCTGTTGCCGATCCGCCGCGGCTGCTGCGTCGTAAATCTTTGATCGTTGATCCCCCAGCCGGTGACGAGCGCGGTCTTGGACCAGGGCGCGCCGACGCGAAAGTTGATCGCGCCGATCAGATATTTTCCCTTCAGAGGCAGTTCGGTGAACGATCCGAATTCGGCGCTGAAGAAGCCGTCCGCCGAGACAGCATCGAGGAAGGACGTCGTGGTGAAATAGGTAAAGGCTCGGAAGAGATTCTGATTTAGTTCGACGGGCGAAAGGGAGTCGCGGCGGAACGTTCCCTGCACCCCGCTGTTGAAGGTGATGGCGTTGTTGCCCAGGTGAAGCGTAGGATCGAGGCCGAAGTTCAAGGCATAGTCGGTCGTGCTCCGCTGGACGATCCTGCCGGCGATGGTCGGAGCCTGCGGCACGGAGATGGTGCCGCGCGCATTGCGTATTTCGAAGAAGCCGCTGTTCGCCGGCAGGTGGCCGAGGTGCAGGTGAAAGGCGTTGATCCAATCCGTTTGGATGGAGGAACGCGGGGGTGGAAGATTCGTGAAGTCGGTGGGAGGGATGGGCGCCGTACTCGCGAGCTTCGAGTCCAGAACATAGATGGTGCTGTCTTCAAAGATGGGTGTCACGAAGAGACCAGAGAGCACACTCAGCTTGGGATTGACCCTGAACCCCTCGCTGCCGCCTGCTTGCAGCAGTCCCTGCTCTGCTGTCTGGTCCTCGCCCGCATCGCTCGATGCCTGGGCAAAGGCGGAGAGGGCCTGGGTGCTATGGTGCTCCTGCTGATACACCGCGGCCTGGGCCAGCAGATACTGATAGTCCACTTCGGCGTCATCCGACTGCTTGACCGCTGCCAGCTCGGCGGCGGCGCGCCGGGTTGCTCCGAGAGCGAGATAGCTGTTCGCCAAGGAGATGCGGACGGCCGCATCGGGCGCGCCCGCTGATTTTGCGCGTTGCAAATAAGTCTCTGACAACTCGTACTCGTGCATCTGCTGCAGGATGCCCGCGGCTTCGATCCACTGCTCGCCGGTCGGCGGAACCGTGTCTCCGGCCTCGACCTCCATCTGCGCCAGCGCGATCTGCCTCTCCGCATCGGAGTCGTGCCCCTGCTGCGCCATCAGGCTCGCGATCGCAAGACGTACACTGACGCGATTGCTGTTGCGCGCGAGCAGCGCCTTGCTGAATCGGTCCATCGCTGCCTGCTGGTCGCCCAACGTGCTGAGCGCCTCCCCTGTCGAGACATAGACATCGCTGATCAGATTGGGCTCCTGGGCGATGTGACTCGCGGAGACCGGCTCGCGCTGCGCGTACTGCTCGGCAAGCTGAATGTCGTGCAGAGCCTGATCGCGATCTTTCAGGTTCGCATGGGTGCGGGCCATCAGCGCATAGATCGAAGCATTCTCCGGAAGAAGTTTGCTTGCCGCCTGCAGTTGCTGCAGCGCCTCCGGATAACGCCGCTGCGCGAAGAAGATGTTCCCGAGGCCGAGATAAAGCGATCCGTCGTTGGGGTCGAACTTGAGCGCGGCGCGGTACTCTGCAGCCGACTTGGTCAGCAGACCCTCACGTCCATACGCCGTCGCGCGAATGGTGTGAACGAGCTCCGAATCCCCGGCTAACGCCTCTTCGAGCTGCGTCTGGCGTATGGCCGACTGCAGGTGGCCCTGGTTGAGCTCGGCGAAGGCGAGTCCCATGTGTGCTTCCGCGTTCTTGGGCTCACGCTTCAAGGACTGCTGGAAGTCCGCGGCAGCCCGCGCCGGCTCGTGGAGATCGTTCAGGACAAAGCCCCGGTTGGTATATGCGGTGACGACATTGGGATCCCGGTTGAGCGCTTCGCTGAACTCCTGCACCGCCTCCTCCAGCTCACCATTGTGTTTCGACACATAGCCGGCGAGAAGCGGAATATCGGGATCTTTGCGGAAGACGTCCTTGTACTTGTCTGTGAGCGCCCGCAGCTCCTCGTACTGATCGAGGTGCAGCAGATCGTAGCCGAGATACACGACCACGTCCCGATCGTGCGGCATGGCCTTGATCGCTTCGCGTCCGATCTCAGCGGACTGCCGATTGTCGCCGGTGAAGAAGAAGTAGCGCTCTCGTTCGCGGAGCACCTGCGGCACCATCGCCATCTTCTCCGTCACACGATGCAGCCAGACTCCGGCGAGGGGCAGGTCATGCGACTCGATCGCAGCGTTCATGCCTCCAGCGACGATCAAGGAGTTCTTGGGCGCGATCGCAAACCCACGCGCGTAAGAGTCCTGCGCCTTCTTGTATTCGCCGCGCGCGGTATAGAGATCTCCGAGCGCGAGAAACGCGACGTAGGACGATGGATACTTTTCAGCCAGCAGCGTGAAGTATTTTTCTGCGTCTTTGTCGTTGCCCGCGGCGCGCGAAGCGTACCCAAGCGAGGTCAGCGCAAAACGGTTGCCCGGGTCGATCGCGAGAACCTTGCTGAAGACGGCGATCGCATCCGCAGTGCGGTTCATCTTCATCAGCAGATCGCCGTCGAGCTGCAGGCTGTTGGGGTCACGCGGCGTGATCGCAAGGCATTCGTTCATGTCGCTCAGAGCGCTCTCGAGCTGCCCGGCATTCATCTTGATGAGCGCGCGCAGGCGAAGAAAGGCCGGCCGGTCTGCGCCGCGTTCGTCCAGCGTAGCGATCTGGGTTTGAGCGACCTGCAGCTGCTGCTGAGCCAGGTCCGGTTCTTCGAGGTTCTTATAGAGCGCCTCGAGGTTCATGTGGAGCTGTATGCCGTACAACGGCCCTTCGATGGGGGAGGCAGGCAGGTTTGCGACCGCAGCGCTGTACTCCTTTGCGGCATCGCTATCAAGGTCCTGCAGTTGCGCCACTTCACCACGAATCGCATGCAGACGGTAGTAATTGGGATCGATCTTCGCGGCGCGCTGCAGAAACACTCCCGCGCGATCGGCTGCGCCTATGCCGATCTGCGCCTGTGCCGCGGAAAGCTGTAGGTTCAGGTCGCGGGGCAGAGCATCGGCGGCCTGTACGTAGAGACGCGCCGAGTCTTCGAGCTTGCCTCCAAGTCCGTAGGTATAGGCAAGCTCAGCCATCACGTCCGGCTTGGGATTGCGAATGGCAGTCAAAGCATCGATCGCCTTAGCGTAGTCGCCAGTCTCTCGATAAAAGCTGGCGAGAGAGCGCGCGACGTCGGGGTTGTTCGGAGCACGGCTCTTCGCAAGCTCCAGGTAGTGACTGGCCTGGTCCAACTGCTTCAAGTGCTGATACGCCACGGCCATCAGCAACTCAGACTGGGCCGCGGGCTCGATGTGTTCCGCTTTGCCCAGCCAATCGAGCGCTTCCGTGTAGTTTCCGGCGCGAAGGTAGAGTTCCCCGAGAACGAGAAGATCGTTTTTACGGTTGGGATTCGCGGCGAGCACCTGCTTCAATAACTTTTCCGCCTCCCCGCTTCGGCCCATCATGCTGTACGTCTGCGCGAGCCCGGAGAGTCCATCGATCGAAGAAGGATTCAAGCGCATGCCGTGCTGGTACGCGTCAGCAGACTGGCCGAGCTTTCCGGCCAGCCGCGCCGTGTAGCCCAGGAGAAACCAGAGCTGCGGGTCATTGGGAGCAGCTTGTGCGGCGCGCTGCGCATAGCTCAAGGCAAGCGCATGGTCTCCGCGCTCCAGGGCAAGTTCCGCGGCACGCGTCAGACGGGCGTTTTGAATATTCGATCCGAAGCCGAGCGGTTGCTCAGGAGATGGTCCTTGATTGGTCTGGGTTCCGGTCTGGGTTCCGGGCTTGGCCGAGGAGTCAGGCGCCACCTGATACGTCTGAGAGAGCGCAGTGCCGGCAGATAAGCAAAACACCACCGCACACGAGATTTCAAAGCGCTTGAAGCGAGCAGTCAAAGGGCACCGAAGTAGGAAGAGTGGACTGAGACCATTTTATGCAAAAGAGGCCGACAGCGCCGCCCACCTAAAGATGTATAGCAGCGAAGAAGGGTTGAACAGGTACCGCTTAAGGTGCAGGAGTTTCGATTGTCTACGCCGGATCAATCTGCGATACTCACAGCGAAGGTGACTGGCCTGAGAGTGCTTCTACTCCGGCCGATCAAGAGGGCACTTTGCAAAGAACCGCGTCCAAGCCTGCATCCTCCACACCGATTCCAATGAGCTTTCTTCTGTTGGCGGCGGTCGCGATTCATCTGCCTCTGCTGCTCATGCAGTTGCCACTAAAGTCGTACGACACCAACTTCCACATCTTCTTCGCCTCGCACTACGTTCACCACTGGTTCGATCCCTGGAATCCGAAGTGGTTCGCAGGCTTTTCTCAAACCACGTATCCTCCATTGCCTCAGCAATGGATCGCGATTCTGTCGTGGATCTTCGGCCTCAACATGGCGTACATGGCCGTGCAGTTCATCGCTATTCTGCTTCTTGTCGTCGGGGTTTACCGGTTTTCTTTGCTTTGGGTCAGTCCTCGCGCGGCATCGTTCGCTGCCCTCGCGAGTGTGTTTGTCGGCTCGGAGAGTTTTCTGGTGTATTCGGCGGGGCAGCTGAGCACCACCGCGGCAGCGCCGATCTACCTCAACGCGCTGCCTTACTTCTACGATTTTCTCCGGTACGGCAGGTGGCGCTCGTTTCTCAAAGCAAGTGTTCTTCTGGTCGCTGCCGCCGCAGCGCACCATGCGACGCTCATCTTTGGTTCGGTGATCTTCGCGCTTCCAGTCGTCGCGCTGGTTTGGCTCGACGATCATGACGGGGACAGGACGGCGAGGCGCGAGGTAGTCGTGCGCACCGTCATCACCACGGTCATTGTGGGTATCGCGATTGCCATTGTGCTGCTCCCCTTCTGGATCGATCTGATCCGCTATCCGGTGACGCAGACTCCCATTCCGCACCCCAGCCGGGCCAACTATATTCTGAGTCCGCAGTGGGGATTGAACTACTTCATCATTCCCTATGGCGGGTTGATTCTCGCGCTTCCCTTCATCATCCTTCGAGGGTGCACCGTTGTCCGGCTTCGGCCTTTGCTGCTCGGCTTCTGGGTGGCGTTCCTGTTAGGCCTCGGCGGCACCACTCCGGTAGGCCGGGTGCTGCTGGGCCGCGCGTTTGAAGTGCTCACCTTTGAGCGCTTCAGCTACTGGGCGACGCTGCTTGCCCTGCCGATTGTCGGCCTGGTCGCGGCGGAACTAGTCGATCGCTTCCGTATGCGGGCTGCTGTCCCGCTGGCGCTTCTGGCGGCAGCGACCTGCGCCGCCGCGGTTTCATGGTCCACCTTCCGTCCCGCCGACGCGTCCAATTTCAACGTCGATAACATCGCCGAGTGGCTCAATCGTGATGGTCACTACAACTATCGTTATGTCACGCTCGGGTTCGGCAGCAAGCTTTCAAGGTTAGCCATCCTGACCGAAGCCAACAGCGTCGACGGCGAATCGAATTCGGCGCGCATGCTTCCGGAGCTCACTCAGTTCGGCGGAGCCGCGCTTACCAGTTCGAAGTACTTCGACAAGCCGGGCCTTGACTCGCTGCGGGCCATGCTGAACCACGCCGACCGGTACGGGCTCAAGTGGGTGATCTCTCGCGATTCCTACTACGACCCGCTGCTCTATTTCGCCGGCTGGAGGCAGGTGGACCAGCTCGATAACAAGACGATCACGATCTGGAGCAAAGACGGTGTGCCTCCTGCTACTCCGATGAACTCGGCGCAGATCCCTCCGCATTGGCAGGGCGTGCTTTGGGGAACGCTTCCGGTCGGTTTTAGTTTTCTCGCGATTCTGGTGGTGTTCCTTCCGGACGAGCAGAAGCGGGAACCTGTCGCTGAGGATGTGCTCCTTACGCGCGAACACTTGGTCTCAGGGGGCGTGATCTCGTGAACAAGGGCCGTCTGCTCGCTGTGCTTGTATCCGCCGCCACGGTGGCCCTGATTGTTATCGGCACGCTTTGGCCTGTTCCTTCGGCAGTCGCTTACGCGGGCGGAGGCAAAGGAAAGATGCTCGGGTCTTCCTCTACGCCGGAGGGGGCCGTAAACAACCTGGGAACTCAGATCGGCCTGCGGGCGTTCGACAAAGCCTACTCCGGCCTGGCGAACAAGGCCGAGTTCACCGAGTCGCAGTTTGTGCACGACCTGAACGGCTACGCGCTCAGTTTGCGCACCTATGCCACGCTCGACGGCTTCGAGGTGCAACCGCTTCACCAGTCAGCGAACGAGGCCGAGCTGGCGATGAAGCTGCGCTGGTCGACCGTCGTCGGCACCTTCCAGGACACGCGCGATCTCCATCTCACCAAAACCGGAAATCAGTGGGCTGTGCATTGGCCCCTTGTGCCCGAGCAGCACGTGCCGCCGCAGGTCTTCGCGGTCAACTATCTTCGCTGGGATGTGATCTACAGCGGCTCCGGAGATGACTGGGGAGCCCAGGATGTTGAGGGACCGCACGTGCGCATCGTCGATATGCATCCAGTGAATCGCGCAGACGGCGTGGTTGTGATGGGAGAGCTTCTCAATGAAGATGTCGTGCCCGCGTTTGTCTCCGTCCGGGCGACGCTGCTGGCGAAGAACGGCTCTGTGCTCGACAGCGAGGGAACTTTCGACATGATCTCGCACACTCTTCTGCCCAAGCAGGTAACACCGTTTATCATTCGCTTTCCCGGCGTCGAACTCTCGCAGGTCGGCAGCATCCGCATGCAGCCGGTGTCCGTGCTGGTCTCCGCCTCGGCAGATCCGGTGATTGAGATCGAGAACCAGAAGTTCAATTCAGCTCCAGGCGCCTCCGTCACCGGCCAGCTTTCCAACCAGAGCGGCCAGACGGTCAATGTGGCTCATGTCCTCTCCACGTTCTACGACAAGAATGGACAGGTGGTCTGGGTCGCCGGACAATATGTCGACCGTGCACTCCAGCCCCAGACGCCGGTTGACTTCCGCGTTCCCGCGCCCGAGGATCTTTCGCGGCAGATCAGCACCGTGCGAACTGTAGTATCGACCTACACCGTGGGGAGCTCCCTTTGACCTTCCGGCGCACGTCGCTGCTCGCATGCTGGTTGGCTGTTTCTGTTCCAGCGGCTCTGGCGCAGACCGGAGGTCTCAGCCTTCCGCCCACGATCACGGCGGGAACTTCCTTTTCGGTTCCTACCAGCGGCAGTGGAAAGGCCGTTCTCTATATTGTGGGACTCGGGCAGGCGCTTCGGAAGGATGTCGACTTGGGTGAATCCGCCTCATTTGCCGCCGGAGATCTTTATAACGCGGGACATTATCTGGTCATTCTTGCAGGTCAGACGTCGACCGACACGGGCGAGTTCGATGTCGTTCCTGCCAGACAACCTGAAACGCTGGGTTTCTTAGCCAAGCCTTCACGGCTTCCCGTCGGTCTGCGCAACGGCATCAGCGGCACGATCTACGTCTTTGACGCCTATCACAACCTGATCACGACGCCGATGCCGGCTTCGTTTCAGCTCTCCGTTCCCTCCGGCACCGTGCAGGCGCGAACCCTCACCACGCGAAATGGCCTGGCGTGGGCCGAGATGGATTCTGCTCCGAAAGAAGGCTCGGCAAAACTCGTTGCCCGTGCCGGCAGCGCCTCGAGCACGCGAGTGATCGAAGAGGTTCCCGGGGATCCGTGCGGGATAACGATCAGCGCTCGCCCAAGCAATGGCAAACTCGACGTGCAAACGGCGCCGGTACGCGACTGCAGCGGCAACGCCATCACCGATGGCACCATCGTCACCTTTACCGAAACGTTCAATGGCAAACAATCCACCGTCGATGTTCCGCTGAAGCAGGGGATCGCGAAGGTACAGATGCCTGCAAACAAGGGGGCGACGATCTCAGTTGCCAGCGGAGTGGTAGCCGGCAATGAGATTCGCTGGCAAGGGGGAGAGCGATGAGGCGCCGTCTGCTCCTTGTCATATGCGCCCTGATCCTCCCGGCAGCGGGATGGGCAGAGCAGCCCGTGGTGCGTGTAGAGCCCCCGCAGTTGCAGGGATCGCGCCCATTGGAAAAGCAGACCGAGGCTGCGGTGATCCGCGATTATCTTCAGTCCTGGAAGAGTCTGCAGGTGGCACTCGACCAGAATCGCGCTGCGGCGTTGAACGCCGATTTTGTGGGGACCGCGCGCGATAAGCTGGCAAGCACCGTGGAGGAACAGCTCAAGCACGGCATCCATACCCACTATATAGATCGCACCCACGATCTGCAGTTTGTCTTCTATTCGCCGGAAGGTCTGTCGATTCAGATCACGGACACCGTGGAGTACGACGAGCAGGTGCTCGATCACGAAAAGCTTCTAGCGACTAAGCCCGTCCGGAGACGTTATCTTGTCGTGCTTACCCCATCCGAGGTCCGCTGGAAGGTGCGCATTCTTCAGGCCGAGCCGGGTCCTAGTCCGCTTTAGCCTACCAATTTTCATAGCGAAGGCTATAACGGCTCCAAGAAGATCCTAGAGGCCGCTTTGCTCCAGCAGCTTTCATCACCCAGGAATCTAAGTCGCCAAGGGCCCGAGAGAGTAGGAAAAATCTTCCCGGTTGCGGGTCATTTCGCCTCGCTGCAGGTTGGAATACCCCGCTCGATTGCTGACCCCTCCTCATAATCGTTCCATGTCCCGACCAGCATATAGGGAATCACCTGATCGGCCGGAAAGAATTTACGCCAGTAGTTGAAGGTGTCCGAGTAGGTTTGACCGCAACGAGCGGACATGTGACGATTCAAACTCCAGGATGCCTTGCTGTCATCAAACATCGGCCAAGCCCCGCCCACGATCAACTTATCGGAGTATTTCGTCGCCATCGTGTGATAGAAGTCGGCCAAGTAGGACTCTCCCCACTTCGTCCCATCGGGAGAAAAGCCTTGCACCCAAGCGTAAAATCCATCGAATGCGTCGGGATGAGGGCCTGGGGAGTTCTCCTGGACCAGCCAAGGCGAGGGACTCCACTTGTCCACTGCCTGCCGTACCTTCGCCCAGTCGGTGTGACTGCCGTGTGGGAAGACGAAGATTACAGGCCTTCCTTGATAGGTGAGATAGGCCTGGTGTCCGGGCGCGGTTGATGTCAGATAAGCCTCGTGAAACATGGTGAAATCCGCGATCACCTCGTCGGTGGAACCATCTTCCTGGCCGTTTTCTTCGTACATCATGGCAACTTTGAACTTATTCTTTGCCGCGGCATTCTGGACGAGAGCATACCCGGCGTCGATAAACGGCTCCCGGTCGCCGTACCAATCCACCACGAATCCCGAGATTCCCATCTGCTTTGCCTTGCCGATCTGCGTGCGGATCACCTCGGGATCGTGAGACGAGTACCCTACAGCAATATGATTGGGCAGGCCGAACCACGCCTCGTAGACTGCGAGCACCTCCGGCGTGCTGCCCGTCGCCTTGTATTTCAACTGCACGGGTTGGGATGAGCCGGAACACCCATGAAACACCATAAGAGCAAGAGAGAGAAGGGTTGCGCTTGTGCCAGCCGACATAGGGACAGTATCTCGCAGATCGATCGATATGTGTGTGAGACGGACCCTCAAGCCGGACGTTTTGCAGGGGAAAGATCGGTCCTCAGCACGGGGGAGGAAAGTAGCAAAACTTTGCTGACGCGAAAGGGAAACGATTTGCCCAGGCAATCTCTGTAGCACTGCTGAGAAATGAAAGTTATGTAACAGTGTGCAGAACAATGCGAGGTGCAGGCCAATCTTTTTCTCCTCCGTCTGAAGTCGATCTTGCAGAAATGGAACGATTTACAGGATTGTAACAAGCTCTGCTCCTTGGAACCATACCGTGGCGAATGGCGATTTTTTGCGAAGACGTGGTCGAATGGTATGTGACGTGCATAGGAGAAGGCAATCGAAAGAGCAATTCGAGAGTGAGTGCATCGTTCCAAATGGGTGGGATTTCAGCCTCCGCCAAGCAATCCCCGCGCGAAGAACCGAAGGAACTCTGAGACCAGGACGAGAATCGTGTTGACGAAGACGACGGACAAATCGAGAGAGTTGAAAGCCAGGATTATCTCGGGCAGCGTGGTCTTGCTCTCCGGGTCGAGCCTGGCCACAGTGATCAACCTCGCGTACAACATCGCGGTTGCGCGGTTTCTCGGTCCCAAGGGTTTCGGCCATGCGACCGCCGTGTACACCTTGCTGACGATTACCTCCGCAGTCACGCTCTCATTTCAAATTATCTCCACCAAAGCGGTCGCACAACAGAGGACGGAAGAGGGAAGAGACGCTGTCTACCGCGACCTGCATCGCGGCGCCTGGGCATGCGGCGCCCTGGTGGCGCTGGTGTTGTTCCTCTTCCGACAGGGAATCGCCGACTACCTGAACCTGCCGAGCGCGACCCTGGTTGTGCTTCTCGCCGTGGGCACCGCGTTTTACGTGCCGCTGGGAAGCCGACGCGGCTATATCCAGGGCGCCTACGGGTTCAAGCGTCTGGCCAAAAACCTTGTTCTCGAGGGAGCGGTACGGCTGGTTGGATCTCTGCTCATGATCGCTGCCGGTCTGGGGGTGACAGGGGTGATTGCGGCCAACGCCGCTGCCATCGTTGCGGCCTATCTCGCGATCGCTCCAAGACTCGCGGCCCGTATTCCCAATCCGCTGCACTTCGTGTCGGCGTTCCGGGAAGTCTCCCATGCCATGGTGTTTTTCTCGGGCCAGGTGCTGATCAACAACTGCGACATCGTTCTGGTGAAGCACTTCTTCGAGCCCAGAGCAGCGGGACTTTACGCCGCGGTGGCGATGATCGGCCGGGTCATCTTTGCCTTCTCCTCTGCGGTGGTCAACAGCATGTTCCCTGTGGTGGCCGGTACAGGGCATGAAGAGCGAAAGAACCTTTCGCTGATTGCCACCTCGCTCTTGCTCGTTCTTTCCGTGGGCTCGGCCTTCGCGCTGGTGCTGCGTCTCACTCCCGCCTGGATATGGACGGCGTTCTTCGGCTCCAGTTTCGCGCTCCCGGGTCCGCATGGTTTCCCGTATCTTCTGGCGCTGTACGCCATCATGACGGTCATCTATTCGCTCAGTGTGGTCATCATTACTTACGAGATGTCCTACAAGATCGCAAACACCAGCTGGCTGCAGCTGATCTTCAGCGGCGTTCTCATCGCCGGCATCTCCAGGTTTCACGATTCGCTGGTGCAGGTCATCGTGGTGCAGCTTGTGCTTGTCGTGATTCTGCTGCTGATGGTGGGTGTGCCGTTTCTTTTGGATGCATTACGCAATGCGTCGGTGTTGGCTGAGGCGGAGACGACGACGCTCAGGCTTATCCGCCGGATCTCCGAAGACGAAGTCATCTCGGAGTTTCTCAAGAGCGACTTCGAGAACGAAGCGTACAGCAAATATCACGCAACGCTGCGCTCGATCGTCTTCACACCGGATCCAGACGATCTGAGCGAGCGGGCGAAGCGGCGTGCTCTGCTCTTCGTTCGCCACCGCGCGTTGTGGAAGGAGCTTCCCGCTGACACCGAGTGGTTCGAGGCGAAGGTCAGCGCTGCAGACCTCAATCGCATCCGAGTCTTTCCGCGGGCGCAGTGGAGGAAGCTTGCCCGCGGAAACTTTGCCATCACCGAAGTGGCCGAGCGCATGCGCGGCAGACAAGATGGGAGCAGAGATCCCTTTCTCGCGAAGATCGCGGAGATCCGGCTCGGTCTCGCGCAACAGAACTCCGATCCCGGCTCCGTTGTCCTGATCGGTTTGAACGGCAACGATCCGTTGACGATCATTGACGGCAATCATCGTTTTGTCTCGGCGGTGCTCGAAGGCAAAATCGATCGGCTCCGATTTGTATGCGGACTGTCGCCCGCGATGGCTCGATGCTGTTGGTACAAGACCAACGTGACCAACCTGACTCGATATGGGAGCAACCTTCTCCGGCACCTTGTTCGTCATCCGGAGGCCGAACTGGAAAGTCTGTTCGAACGAACAGGATGATTTTCTTGCCGCAAATTTTTGGTCCGCAGTTCTTTTCATGCAACCGCAAGCAGCAAAGCGATACTCAAACTGAATACAGGAAGGAAACTAAATCCATGTCAATCAGAAAACGTGCCGTGAGGGTCCATCAGGTGCCTGAGCAGATGACGGGTCGCAAAGAGCGTAGCTTTCTGCGTGATCTGCAAAGGGATGCAGAGGCCGAGCGTCCCCGCTTTGTGCTCGACTGCTCCATGGTTGAAAACATGGATTATGCTACGATCAATTTGCTGCTCTCCTGCCTGGAAGAGGTCATGAAGTGCAACGGAGATGTCAGACTGGCTTCGTTGAGCCCGGCCGCAATCCTGGCTCTTCAGCTTGCGGGGGTACACCGGCTGTTTGAGACCTACGCGACGACAGAGGGCGCTGTGCAAAGCTTTCAGAAGCGCCCGATCAGCCTTGCGCCGTTGGCAGACACCGGAGCATTCGAAGACGTCTCCGAACACGCAGCATAAGGTGCATGGCAGTATCGAATCACGCAATGGAATCGGGCCCTGGGCCTGGAGCAATCTATGAACGTGTTGCAGGCTCGGCCGCGCCGGCTGATCGCTCTCGGGCTCGTCGTTCTGCTGGGTGTGCGAACTCGCCTCGCCTTTGCTGCCCCGCAGCAGGCGTACAGTTCCCAATCCAATGCCACGGAAGCGACCGGGGCACGGTCGGAAGACAGCAGCTCCAGTACATCCTTCAACACGGGAGTGCCTTCAGGGAGTGCGTATCCGAACAGCCCAGGCGCGCAGCTTGCGACGCAGCCGCAGGCGCCTGCTGCGCAAGCTGGTCAGCAGACTTCACCGGCTCCCGTTGGAACTGCTGCAGCGCCCTATGGGAATCCTGAGGGCACTCCTGCGTCGCGACCTGCCGGCGCTGCAATCGCGCCAGCGAAACAGCGGCGCGCCCGCTCCTTTACCATCCGAACCGCGCTTCTGGTCGGCGCTGCGGTTGCTGTCGGCGTTGTAGTGGCCGCTTCCTTGAGCAGCCCGGCTCGCGCCAACTAATCTCAAATCCACGCGTATCTGGAGCCGGCCATGAGCAACCGTTCGAAGAACCCGCGAGCTATGCTCGTGAGCTTTTCCGGGATCGATGGCGCCGGAAAGAGCACGCAGATCACGAATCTTTCCGCAAGGCTCGAGGAATCTGGTCTGAACCTGAAAGTGATTACGTTCTGGGATGATGTTGCGACCCTGAAGTCGTTTCGCGAAGACGTAGGTCATAAGGTGTTCAAGGGCGATAAAGGAGTCGGAACTCCCGAAGCGCCTATCCACCGTCGCGACAAGAACGTCCGCTCGCCTTGGATGACGGTTCTCCGCCTGGCGATCTACGTGTCGGACGCAATCTCGCTTCGCAGAGTGTCCCACGGTATTCTCAGATCCGAAGCTGACGTGGTCATCTTCGACCGCTTCCTTTTCGACGAGTTGGCCAATCTGGATCTGGCTAATCCAGCCGTGCGGTTTTACCTGCGGACCGTGATCAAGCTGGTGCCGAGGCCCGACGTCAGTTTTGTGCTGGATGCCGATCCCGAGCAGGCATTTGCGCGCAAGCCGGAGTATCCGCTCGACTTCCTTCATTCCAACAGGAACTCCTATCTTGCGCTCAGCCGGCTGCTGGAAGACATAGTGGTGATACCGCCAATGCCAATCGCACGGGCAAAAGAGGAGGTCGTCCGCCACGTCTTTCAGCACCCTGCCTTCCACGCGAGGCATGCGGTGCAGGGAAGCCGGTAGAGCCGATCGATCTCGCAGGCTGATAAGCGCAAGGACGGAGCGATTCAGAGCTACGTTTTCAACTCATCGCATTGCTGGTGAACCGGTGTCGCTTGAGTCTGCCGCCTACCACTCATTGAGTAGGCTCCGGCGCGGGAAGAATCCTCTGTTGCCATAGCTCATGCAGTGCGCAAGTCTGATCACACAGCCGATGCTGCTGCAGCGAGCTCAGTAAAGTATGGGCAGGCGCGCGACGGAGTGTCAGTGGAAAGAATCAGCCACAATGCACTCACGACAGCGACAATGCCGCTGCATTTTCTTTCTTTGCGTCTAATCTGTAAAGATCGAACGCGGGCAGACCGACGGGTCTTATCTTCCGGGCGCGATCGATGCGACGTTCGCAATGCGCAACGTACGATGCGAGCGAAACACATGAAGGGCTGCACCGCCGACTTAAGTCACAAGGATCTTCGATGATGCTGCTTACCGACGGCGAGATGATGCTCGGGAAGGACAAGAGGAGAGCTTGCTGCTATCTCGGCGTTTGGCTGTTCGGTGCGATGGCCGTGTCTACCGCTGTCGCATCGCAGGCGCCCTCCACTTCTACTCCTCCGGCCTCAGCCAATTCTGAGCTTGTTCCTGCGAAGAAGGAATTGGCCGCCGCGAAGCGCCGACGTCAAGATGAGGCCGCAAGTCCGCGCCAGGCAGTGCCCGCACCTGCTCCTGCAGAGCCCGCCAGAATCATCTTGAGGGACGGTATTCTCACCATTCACGCGAACAACTCTGATTTGCGCGGGATCCTCCAACAGGTCGCAAGTGTCAGCGGGATGTTTGTAGAAGGTTCGGTAGCCAGCGCCCCTGTGTATGGCATTTATGGACCGGGAAACCCGCGCGAAGTTCTTACGACACTGCTGAGCGGGGCAGGGTACAACTTCGTCATGACGGGACTTGCGCAGCAGGGCGCACCACGCGAGTTACAGATTACCCTCCAAAGCGCGAGCGCTCCCTCTGCATCTGACGCACAGCTCAAGGCAGACAGTTCCGGTTTCGCAAACACCAGTCAAGCGGGCACAGACCGGAATACCTCTCAGGAAGAACCCGGCCCTGGAGCGATCGTCAATGTTCCCCCACCTCCGTCAGACGACCCTCAAGAGAGAGTGCAGCAGAATCTGAGGAGACTTCAGCAGATGCGAGATCCCGACCAGGGTCAGCAAAGCCAACCTCAATAGCTGAAGCGTAGTTCTTTCCGTGAATAGGTTTTCAGGTACAGTGGATTATCGATAGAAGACGCCACATTGAGTTAGTTCAACCGGAGAGCAACGGCGGAATCATCGCGGACGCGCCCTGCTTCTCTGAGCCTGTCTAGCTCGCGACCACATGCTCGTACACCTGGTCGATCGCCCGTGATGTGTTTGGCGCGACCATCTTCTTCGGTCCGCGCTTCCGCGCCACCAGCACCCGGATGCGTTCGATCACCTCGGCGGCAGAACATGCGCCCTTGGGCAGGAAGACGTCTGCCGAGCCCGCGCGATCCAAAGCGTTCACGGTGCCGGAGACAATCATCGCCGGCAATCCGGGATGAAGCTGCTTGGCCCGTCGAACGAGTTCGTTGCCGTCCATCTGCGGCATCAGCAGATCACAGAGAATCAGGTCGATCGTCCCAGGCAGAGATTGCTCGAGAAACTCAAGCGCATGCTGCGCCGTAAGCGCAGTCACGACTCGGTAGCCGCGGGTCTCGAGCAGGAAGGTGCGGACGGAGAGAATCTGTTCATTGTCATCTACGCAGAGGATCGTCTTCTTGGGTCGCATGCAATCTCGCTTCTGCCGGAGATCGCCTTCTGGCGGTTCGCGGCTGGTGGGCCGGCCCGGCTGCATCTGCTGGTTTGCAGGCGCAGCTGCCCGGAGAGTGAAGATCGACCCCGCGGATCGGCCGCAAGCGGCTCTTCGGCGTGTGGAGGGCAGGCTGCTCTACTCGCAGGGCAGGGAAGAGGAGCAAAGCTCTCCTATCTGCTCCGCGAAGGACCAGTGACCCTGTCCGGCAAGCGTGCTGCCGAACCGCGGGGCGTGAGAGAGGCCGTGTGGCCGGTGCAGGTTGCCACGCGACTCCACGAGCGCAGAACCACCGTCCGCTGCGGATACAGGAGGAGCGAAACCAGGCGAACTGGCGTCGACCTTCGTGCGTTGCAGGCAGCGAGGCTGCGCGCTGGGAGATCGCGACTGCGGGCAGTCGGGCTTCTCTCAACTCAAGTTGTCGGAATACAGGCGAAAGCAATTTGGCGTCACAACAACGTGGCGTTCAGCACGCAACATCGTCGTTAACGCTTCCCCACAGTACGAACCGGAGACCAGCTTCGCAACGGCGAAGTGACGGCGAAGACGCACCAAATTAGCACTTGCACATCCACCGCCGCTCGCGAGCCCTAGCCATGATTGACGATTCGTGAATTGGAGCTGTTGAAATCGGGTGCATCACGACAGGAAAAGACGTCCGCTTGCAACAGGAATGATGCGGCCGCCGACGAACACTTCGCTGACGACATCGTTCTCGCAGGTAGCACGAACATGGATGCGGCTTGCGCGAAGCATCTCGACGCCCTGTTCGATGACAATTGGTTGGCGGCTTGCGACAACCCCGTGCCGCACGAGGTACGCTATGGCACAACCTGCCGCGGAGCCGGTGGCCGGATCTTCGCCAGAGTCGAACTGCATGCGAGTGTGCCAGTCTGCCGTCGAGTCTTCCGCGGCGCGGGTGATGCAATAGAAGAAGGCCGATCCCGTGCGTTCTAGAAACTCGCGAGCAGCGCGTCCGGCAACCTGCAGACGCGCCGAGGCAGCCAGCGATTGCAGCGGCACGATGCAGAATGCCATGCCCGTCGAGACCACTTGCGGCGGCAAAACAGGATCGAGGTCTTGGATAGCCAGTCCGAGGGCCGCTGCAATGGAGGCTCGATCTTCGCTGCCGGCAAAGGCGGAGCCGAACACCGGATTGTTCTGATGCATGGTGCCAAAGACGCCTGACTTGCCGCTTACTGGGCTTTCGAAGACAACAGGAATACGGCCAGCTCCAAGGTCGAGCACAATCTGTCTGGAGCCACGGAGCGTCGCGTGATTCCAGTAAAGCCACGCTGCGGTGCCGAGTGTCGGATGTCCCGCGAAGGGAACTTCTCCTGTCGTCAGAAAGATCCGGACTTGTACGCCCTGCTGCTGCTCAAGTTCAGGAGATCGGGGAAGAATGAACGTGGTTTCGCTGAGATTGGTTTCGCGGGCGATCGCCTGCATCTCGGCGGTCGATAGGCCGCGGGCATCGGTGAAGATGGCCAGCGCATTTCCTTCCAGGGCGCGCTCCGCGAAAACATCGACCTGCGCGAAGTCGTAGTGCCGAACCAGATCAGAATGAACTGCGAATGTGTTCGCATGCGCTGGGGTGTCGCGATTTGACATGGAAGCTCCTCGGAATTATGGTTTTGATAGATGCCGCAATGAGCCAACCTGCTCAGGCTAGCTTAGCTGGCCGCGGTACACCAAATCAGAGATGATGACGACATCCAACACGATCCCACCCTGCCGCTGCTGTTGCTGTAGCCCGGCGTGGGTGTGCGGATGAGCCAATCGAAGTAAGTCTCTTCGAACCAGCACAGAACCCACCCAAGCCAATGAGCCGGGTGGGTTTTTTTCGTGTGAGGGAGCCAAGACGATAGAAACAATCTCCTCGTTGGACTCAAATCCTTTTGAGTTGAAACGCTTGCCAAACCAGGTTGGGTTAATCCCAAAGAAGGCGAATGGATATGTCACTCCGCATTAACGATGTAGCTCCGGATTTTACCGCTGAGACGACGCAAGGCACCATCCACTTTCACGAGTGGATTGGCGATAGCTGGGCTGTTCTGTTCTCCCATCCCAAGGACTTCACGCCCGTATGCACCACCGAGTTGGGTGCGGTGGCGAACCTGGAGAACGATTTCGCACGCCGCGGCGCGAAGGTCATTGGGCTCAGTGTCGACCCGGTGAGCAGCCACGAGAAGTGGGCCTCAGACATTGAAGAAGTGGGCGGATCAAAGGTGAATTATCCGATGATCGGCGACCCCGAGCTGAAGGTCGCCAAGCTGTACGACATGCTGCCTGCCGAGTCCGGCGACACCTCGGAGGGGCGTACGCCTGCCCATAACGCTCCCGTACGCACTGTGTTTGTGATCGGACCCGATAAGCGAATTAAGCTGACGCTGGCCTATCCCATGACAACAGGACGCAACTTCGACGAGATCATACGGGTGCTCGATTCGATCCAGCTGACCGCAAAACACAAGGTGGCCACGCCGGCAAACTGGAAGCAGGGCGGCGACGTGATCATCACAGGCGCTGTGTCGAATGAGGACGCCGATAAGATCTTTCCGGGTTACAAAACGATCAAGCCCTACTTGCGCACGGTCGCGCAGCCGGAATAAGGTAGCAATCGGATTCGACTCTGATGAGTTTGTTCTGCTGCGACGGGTTACCCCCGATTGCGGCTTTAGCACCGATGGCGAAGTGGCTAACGCGCTGGTCTGCAAAACCAGTATTCATGGGTTCAAATCCCATTCGGTGCTCCATAAATCAACTACTTAAAAGATCTCCGGCAAGAAATCACAGGAGTTTGTAGGGAGAATTGTAGGGAGTGAATGGCTCAGCCGCTTCCGATTGCCTGCTTCTTAATAGCAAAGGCCTCATAATCTCGGCAAGCCACATTGTTCAGGCTTTGTCAGGTTTGTATGGACCAGTGTTCATGAGTGTTTTCACCCACTTGCTGAGCCCATACAAGCCCTTTTAAACTGGCGTTCGCTACAATGTCCGCTACACTCAGTTGGTAAGGCGATTGCTCTCCAAAGCGAATTATGCGAAGAATGTTGCACCTAATTGGTATAACGTTGGCAAGCAGGATGTAGAGAAAGGCACGATGCCAGCCACCCCAAGTACGACAGACGGGCCAAAGTGGCCCAGTTACTTTCCTGAGAATTGTCCTCCACCCACATCGAAGGATGCAGATGGGGAGTGCTTCCGAATCACAAAGACCAATCAACTGGTTGACGACGATCTCAAGTCGTACCTAGAACTAGGTATCCCGACGACTGCTCCGATGTGTTTACGGTGTGGAGTCTCTATCTACACCTCGTTTGAGCAGGCCAAAAGGATGCTGTTGCTGAGGCCAAATATTGGAACTCACGTTGCGAAAGGGACTCTGAATCAAGAGCACGGAAAATGGAGCGAATCATCGAACTCCGGCCATATGGAATGGTGGCCTTACGCTGACGTTGATCGGAAAACCCGCTTCGAAGAGCCGCAAATATGACGTTTTGCAAACCAAACGAAGAACCGTTGCCTCAAGGGCTGATCCCAGACCAGCTCACACCTCTGCATATTTTTCATGATGCAGAGGTGCCGATTCTCTACACTACGCGCACGGTGCAGGGGCAAAGATTGCTCGCTTACGTCGCAGACATCAATACGGACGGCGTGTTTACCATTCTCGTCCCAGTCACAGAGCAAAGTCTTCGAGCGCTAGAAAGCGGATTCGTAACAATTCGGCAAGCACTTGCCGCCAGTCCCGCGATGCTGCACTGGACAGACGGGACAGCCAGGGGGGCTTGGGCATACGACTTATCGACAACGCCAGACCATTGTCTACCTAACCCGCAGCTACACATTTTTGCAAATCGAGAGCCTATCCTTCGCACACGAGCGATAGGGGAGAAGATCAAACTCGGACATATACCAGCAAGCGCGGTTGTATTCGTCGCGGAAGCTACTCGACTAGCTTTGAAGACCGTCCTCGATTACGTCTTTTCTGAGAACCCAGATGGAAGACCTCGCGAAGAATACCGAACGATGTATGACTTGCCCGTTCAAAGCTTCGCTTATGCGAGCTTTGAATTGAGCTTTGCCGCACCTGATGAGGGTCTATTCTCTCGCGAAGAGGTCAAGCAAGCCGCTGAAAAGTTAGAAAAGGGGCTCGCCTGGGCTAGTGGGTCGGATGACACCAGCGCACCGTTCGAAGATAGAGAAGAGCGAGAAGTCATCTTATCCGCTGCTCTGCTTTTGACTCCGCCTGCCTCCGGACCGATAACAGAAGTGCGGGTATCTGGTGACTGGGCCGGCAATCGAGAAATAGTTCTCTCACGGCAATCACGCAAGAGAGTACGCGACGCGTTGAAGCGGGACGATTCTGAGGTGCCCGTATTCTACTTCGGTCGCTTGGGCGAGCTTGATGCGGACCGCCAGTCTTTCATCCTTCGGGACATCCGGTTCGCCCATGATCAAATACAGCGCGAAGAGATCAGAGGTGACTTTCCGAAAGAACTCCTCGACAGAATGCTTGACCTTCGAAATGAAGAGGCCGTTCTCGGAGGCGTGGAACGAAATCGAAAATTCACTGCGAGTTTCGTAGCGGACCGCGCTACTTTCGAAAAGGCTCTCGTACGGGCTCGCGACGACGCGGAGCATCAAAGCGAAGAATCAAGCTAAAAGTGTCATAACCTGAGTAGTGCTTTGTTCCTTGCCTCGTGCCGTCGTTGATCCAGCTGCACTCAAACTCTCAGCAATTTCACGCAGAGATACCGCACGCTTTTTGATGACCTCAACGACGGGTAGATCATCACGACGATGGTAATTCCTTTTTTTACACTCAACTGCGCTCCGAGCCCCCCAACTATAAAACAGCTTCGCTCCCGTCTGCGATTCATTCAACGAAACCGACACCTCTACTGTTCACAATTCCAAATGTCACCTTCCTCCCCTGAATGATGGCTCCAACCCCAGCTTCGCGATCATCCCTAAGATTGGATTTCAGCGTAGGTCCATCAATTTTCAGCAATTCTTTTATAACAAACGTGTAATCTCT
Organism: Edaphobacter sp.; assembly: GCA_965277545.1. GTDB lineage: Bacteria > Acidobacteriota > Terriglobia > Terriglobales > Acidobacteriaceae > Edaphobacter. The sequence continues at coordinate 315,247 of OZ255826.1, read as the reverse complement.
GCGCGCACAGGATCGTCCGCCAGCTGATGCGCAGGCAAAAGTGATTTCGCCTTCGTGGAGTTGTAGAAAATGTCGGATTCTTCCAGCGTCGTAGCAGAGAGTTTGCGGGGATCGATAATGCAAAGCTTTGGGATTTGCGTCGTTGTGATCGAGCCCCGCCCGTCCTGTGCTTTATTGGCACTCCACCAGTACGTCAGAGTCCAAGTGTTGAATTAGCCCAAAGCGCAGCGACTATCTCGTGAGATTCTACAGTCATCTTGAAAGTCGACCATGCGCGGCCTCCCAGGGACGGAGCTGGCGTCAGGGCAAACATCAGACTTTGAGAATTGAATCGGAAATCAGTGTTGACGTGTAAACGTGATCGGCTCCGTTTGCTGAAGAGGAATGCGTCGCTTTCTAGTTCGTCAATAGAGGCCCTGAATGCGATCAGCTTTGCGCTAGCGCCCACCTGGGCTATTTCAGTAGCAGCGACTATTGCAACCGATAAAGAAGTATCGGACTGCCTGGATGCCTTGAATTCCTCTGTACCGTCTTGTCCGCAGAAGTTAGCTACGTTCCGGAATCGTAGTAGTGTGAGAACGGGCAGGTTGCGGCATCGTGTGGATGGCTACCTGTGCGATGCTCCGCGTGTGCTGGACTTTTCCCATCTTTCGAGGCTCTATGTAATCGGACTGGCAAGTCGCAATGGGGACATCGACACATGCCTTCATTCAGCATCGCATCTTCAACCGGGACTGTCTGCCAAACAAACTGCCGGTCTGGCTTCTCTCCAGCCCACCTCTGCTGCTTTACAAACTCCATAATCTCGCTCCTTGCCCTGCCAGCTGTGCTCTCATTCAAAGGACACTTTGTTGTTCTGCTTCTTGCTTTGCGCGGAACTCTGCGCTTGTGGAATCCCACTTCTGAAGAAGCGCATAAAGCGCATTCGCACCGCCCTGATCCGAGATACGGATGTCAATTCGCTTGTTGCTCTGATTCAGCACCCTAAAAGAACTCAGTAACTCCAGTACGCTCTCGACGGAGGTTTCACTGTATTTCGCAACTACATCAAGATTCAGCCAGACGTCGAGTGTACCCGGCGGCGAGCTGAGCCTTTCTCCTCCAATGTTAATCCCGAACAGGACCCGTCCATTCCCCTCCGGAGAAGTTACCCAGTATCGAGTGGTGCCACCATTGTTGCGAAATCTCTGATCTGGCCAGCCTAGTGCAGTAACCTTATGCAGGGCTTCGACCAATGTAAGCACCTCCCTTCCCCTGGCAATACTAAACAGCTCTGCTCGGGAAATCCTTGCAGTTCCTGTCGACTCGTTCGCTGGTGTCTCCGGAATAAGTATCTGGCGAGCGATGATCTCACGCCCATCATCGAGGGTCGAATAGGTGAACGTAACAACCTCGATTGGGAGCTGCGCTCTACTCGTCAGATAGTCAACGATTCGCTCAACCGGTTCGTCTGCCTCCGCTGCCACAATGATCATAGCCGGATCAAAGTCGGTCACCTCTGCCAACCCAATGGCGCTGACATTCGGCAGATTGCGAAGTTGCTCACGATCAACCAACCTCAGAGACGATGCGTAATCAAGGATTTGCGCGATTGTGTCCCTGGTGGTTTGGTGTCTTTTGAATTCGATTACAACGAGACGCCCGTTTTCGTCATGAGCTAAGAGATCCAACGGACCCACTTTCGGGATGAAAACTTGGCGGCCAATGATCGTAAGCTCGCGACCTAGGAGTGAGGGATTGTGCTCCACCCATTCTTCTAGGTCTTTCTCCTTGTGGGCTTGCGCGAAACTCGCGTCGGCCAGTTGAACTAACTTGCCGTTCATGACACTCCAGAGTCGTATCTGAGGATGCAAAGGAGGCTCCGTTTGAGAGAAAAGGGTTAGGTGGATGCGTTCGTTTGGTGCATTTCGAAGTGCGAATCGTACTCCGCACGTTAGGAATTAGGTCCAGCGAGATCGCTGCGAAAGGTGATACAAGTTTGCTCAGCGTTGTCATCCTGGAATATCTCGTTCACTGTGTGTACTCGTTCCGAAAGAATTAGCAGGGGCGTAGAAAATATCAAGCGGCGAATGTTCGATGGTCCATAAACATCAACTTGACCTTGAGCAATACCGGGAATGGCAACCAGTCAACACGAGGTGCCATGCCTTCCGCATCCGCAGCGAACTAGGAGGCGGCTAGTGTGCGAAGAACCTGCGTCGCAGTCCAGTTGCCTCCCCTTGCGGTAGTAAGTCCAGCCCCATTCAACCCGTCGGCTATTGCTCTGAGCGACACTGCTCCCTTGAGGCGAAGGTCTTGAATTACCGGGAGCAAATCATCCCGGCGCTTGGCCGCCGATTGCTGTCGCACAATGGCACTCACGCGCGCTCCCTTCGCGGCAATGCTCGCCATGCGCATGAGATTGCCTCGTTGTCCGCCTAGAACAACTCCGCGCACCTTGGCAGCCTCTAGAGCGGCTTTGGTGCGCGTGGAGATCATGGCCGCCTCGTGCTCCGCGACAGCCGCCAGGATATGAACGGTAAGGCGATTTGCTTCTGGGAAGTCGCAAGCGATAAAATCCGCTCCCGACTCCATGAGGGAGCTAATGAAATGGACATTGCGCGCGAGCCGGTCAAGCTTAGCAATTATTAGCGTCGCCTTATGCAGACGGCAGAGCCGAAGAGCCTCCGCGATGGCGGGGCGATCATTGCGCTTCCCGCTCTCCACTTCCACTACCTCACGCACAAGTTGCCACTTCCCGCCATTCAGATAGCGCGAGACGGCTTCCCTCTGAGCTTCCAGCCCTAGACCGCTTGCGCCTTGACGCGCGGTTGAAACTCTCAGGTATGAAATAAACTTGCCATTTGCCATCGTGTAACCCCGTTACGTTTGCCTCTACCAGCGTTGAAGTGAATGTAACACACAACTTGTTCCACTTTGCATACATTTATCTGGACTTGTCGGCCTTGTGGATTATCTTCGCTTTATTTTCGCCTATGCTGATTCTGTGAGGGGTGCGGGATGGGTCACATGAAGCGTGCGGTCGAATGGGAGAGGAAGCAATGGGAGAAACGGACGGAGGTGCATCCGGTCTACTGACCTTCACCCATAACCGGGGGTGGATTTGCGAGTTCACCGAAGAATCCATTCCCGTACCAATACGCCGCCTCACAGTAGCCTCAGCCGAGAAGGTGCGCGAAATGGCGGAGCGAGGTGGCGCTCTCTCCAATTTGGAGTCCAGGCAGATGCTTGAGTGCGGCATAGAGTCAGGGCGGGGCGGCGTCACCTTGAAACTTACAACGGAGCAATTAGCGAGCCTGAAAGGGGACCGACAATGACAAGGGCATCGCGCTCATCATGGCACACGTCTCAAAGGAGGAGAGGCGAAAATGTGCGGACGCTACGGGCGACGGGGAGATAAGCAGAAAATTGCGGAGGCGTTCCACGTCAAGGCGGACCTTGAGCATATGGCGATCTCGGACGACGGCGACGCCGCTCCAGGTTCTATCCAGCCGGTCGTGATGGTCAATCGTGATGGTGAACGAGACCTCACGTTGATGCGCTGGGGTTTTAAATTGCCTCAGCGCCTTCTCTTCAACACGCGTTCGGACACGGCGGCAACGTCGAAGTTCTGGAAAGAGAAGTTGGCGGATAAACGGTGCATCATTCCAGCGTCCTCTTTCTTCGAGTGGGAGGGCGAGAAGGGCAACAAAACTAAGTACGAGATTACCGTCGCACGGCATCACCTTTTCGGCATGGCCGGGGTCTGGGCACCGTGGAAGAATCCGAAGACCGAGAAGTGGGAAGATGCATACAGCATCTTCACCACGGACAACAACGCACTGTTGGCCCCCGTGCATGACAGGCAGCCCGTCATCCTTCAGGCGCATGAATACGACGAATGGCTAGCCGGGAGCGAGAGAGCGCCCGTCCATCTCCTCCGAGTCTTCCCCGCAGACAATATGAGGATGACGCCCGTGCAAGGCAAGGGCCGCCCCGCGGAGAGACTTTTCGATTCCAAATGAACGGCATGCGACGAGAAGCTCGTAGGGCTGCTAGGATAGCCGCCATGACAAGCCGAGAGATGATTTTGGCGTTAGGTGAGGAGATCAACCGTCTGAAAGATGAAGTTCATGTGTTTGAGGGTTTGATGATGGAGTATCGGACGCAGGGAGCAAACGGGCGATATCGGGAACTTCCGTGGCGACAATCGCTGGAGCGGATTGCGGATGAGCCAAGCCAAAAGGCGATAACTCGCCAACGATCCGACGAATTGCAAACTGCAATTCCCGTTGCAGCGTCCGAATCCGATCTGATTCGGGCTTTGCATGACTTCTATTTGGGATCATAAGCGCACACTCCTGTTATGATTTGAGTGCGCCCCAAACCCCACAACCCTCGATTCCCGTCGAGGGTTTTCTATTTGCTCAGCAATCGTATCAGATGAGAGTATGGCTGGCATGACGCTCGTTTCGCTATATAGCTTCGCGGTATTGCTGCTGCTTGCGATCCTCTTCATGTTGTATTTAGTTGTCAAAGGCTTAGACCGTCTGCACGATGCCATTGGCTCGCTGAATGAGGACTACCGAAAGGTAAACGATCTAGACGCCCGCGAGGAGACGGAGATGCACTCCATTTGAGCAGAATTCAAACTGACCCACTGCCCAATTTCTTCACTCCTTTCACGCGCGCGCGTATTGGTCCGAGAATACCTACCGCTTGATTCCCCTAGTTCTCCCCGGTCGGCTTCGCGCGCCGTTAGTACGTCACGAAAATTTGCTGGGGAGTCAGAGCCGCTATCGTAATTTCTCTAATTAGAGCAGTGGAGTATCTCACTCAATTTCTGATCCCCATGTTCGTGCAAAATGCCCAGTCAGACGTGGCACATGCGCGTTCGTATTCCTTCGCTAATCTGCGAAATGTTCGATGGTGCATCCCTTTTGGTCTAAAAAGCGGGTCGAGTAGGCAGCCGACTCCCCCGCACCGCTCCCGTATCCCCCAGGCGCGCGAGTTGGCCCGCGCCGTGACCGATTCATGTTGAGTCGAATAGGCCAATTGGTGACAATTGCGACAAGCGAAGATTGTCCCGCCATAGAGGATCGCCACACGCCTTCCGCATCCTCTAGCCGGACAACGAAACCAGACACGCTCTCCCCCGTAGTGGCATTTTGTCCGTTCCAGGAGGACGGGATATTCGTGCTTTACGCGTTCTTGTCCCGGTGTTGCCGTGCGATAAGAAAGAATCACTCGATCAGTTTGCGGACGAATGTCTATATTTCCTATCGGCTCTCCGTTTCGCTTCCATCGCACGTTGAAGGTATAACGTCGCTCAAGCGTCCCTTCTCTTTGTAGCCATCTAGAGTCCAGACTATGATAGCTATCGGTTGTAACCTTCGAGCACCAATGTCTTCCGCTACCCCAACCGCCCATGCCTTCCCTCCGTAATATTTATCGAAATCATTAGACAAATTGGTACATGAAATCATCAGGCTTGCGCCGCCGCCCGTTCGTGATTGAGCTCCAGAAGACGTTCCAGGATTTCCGCGTCTGTAAGCGACGACGGCCAACCATACGCCGCAAATACCGCTTCATCCAACGTCCTATGCAGGTCCGCCAGCCAGCTAGGGCGCTTGTTGTAGAGATTGGTCAGAGTGCGACTATTCGATTCGTCTGTGGTGGCACCAAGAGGATGGAGCCATGCATCGCGCATCGTTACCAACTCCCTTGCGGCTTGAGCGATGGATTCCACAAGAGGATCGTCTTGCAGCTCTTTGCCAGGAGCCCAGGGAAAAGGAAAGTTCTGAAAACAAGCTTCGGTCGTATATGTCGGACGGCCGCCATCGTCACCATCCCCGTGCACCGAGGCGTTTGACAAAGACCAAACCTCGTGGGCCCTGCTATGCAGAACGCCTAGAAAGAAGTCGTCCTCTCTAGCGAAAACGAATAGCCGTGTGTCGGGCACAATGTTATCCGCCAGCCAAACAAATAGTCTGTATTTAGATACCCTTGGAGTTGCAATATAGCGAGTTAGCCCTTCAAGGGCATGTCGCATTTTGGGTCTGGAACGCTGCAATTTCCACCACAAAATACCCGTCCGGTCCCCTGATCTTGAATCGGCACGGTGTGACTGGACATTCCTCTTTATGTATTCAAAAGGCATCTCGTAAAGTGCGGCCTCTGCTTCGGACTTGCACTCGCTAAAGTCTATGAGATACCGCTGACGATCCTTGCCGGTTATATCGTCTCCGCTCATAAGTCTTCGTACAACCCTGTTGTTGGGCAGGCCGTTCGGGTTCATCGGAGCGCTCAGCATCTCTTGCGCTGTTTGGCTTGCAAGATCGAACTCCCCGACGAGGATCACTCCTTGAAAGGCGATGCCCTTGTTTTCCAGCAGTTTTTCAGGTCGTTTGCTAATGTCCGAAGATCGGAGCCGAGACGAAATTGAAGTAACTGCAGCACCGTTCAGCTCAATTTTGCGCTCAGTGCCGTCGTCGAATCCAACCATTGAAATCCTTACGGCTGCTCCATCAAGCACCCATGGTCTATCGCTCCAAGCCCAGAAAATGTTCCCGCTTTCCTCGATTCGGTCCAAACTGACGCGGCTCACGCCCTGACGAATCGCTTGAGTTGCAATAAGCCCAGCCCGCTTAGAACGGCCTACTTCAATCTCATATCTTGCTTTCTCGAACCAATACGTGACGAGATTTGTACGGGCTGGCAAGCGCCCCCTGTACACAGACATGAGTTGCTCTGCATATTCATCACCAAGGTCTGTTCTAAGTTCTGTTCCACCCAAAAATGGGGGATTGCCAATGATGAAATCTGCCTCCGGCCATTGCGCCTCTTCGGGCTTGCCTTCGCGGTCACGGGAGAGAATCGCATCGCGGTGCTGAATGTTATCGAGCTTGCGGAGGATCGGTTCCGTGAGAACGCCCATGCCGTGCTCTTGGAGCCATTGCAGATAGCCAATCCATACCACGACGGAGGCCAACTCATGGGCGTAGGTGTTCGTCTCTATTCCGTAGAGCTGCGATGGATGGACCTGTTCCGGCAAAACCGTTGGGAGTCCGTGCTCCGCTGCGAAGATGCGAGCTTCCTGCCACAAGTCCAGCATCCGCTTGAGCGCCAGATAGAGGAAGTTACCGCTCCCGCAAGCCGGATCAAGAATCCGGACGTGCGCCAACTCTTCGACCCATACATAGAGCGTCCCCCGCATCTGCTCCCTCAATTTGTTGTATGCGGCTCCCTTTGTCTTATCTGCGGCCTCTGCGAGTGCTGTGGCCTCCGTCTTCACTGCGAGCCATCGGGCTTCCAGCGGGGCCATGACGACGGGCTCCACAATGAGCAGAATGTCTTCCGCGCTGGTGTAGTGCGCTCCAAGCTGCGAACGCTTATCCGGGTTGAGACTTCGCTCGAAGAGCGTGCCGAAGACGGAGGGTTCCACGTTCGACCAATCGAGCGCGGCGGCCTTGCGGAGTGCCACCATATCCAGCGCTGTCAGCTCTAGGGCCTCATCGTCAGAGAAAAGCCCTCCATTGAACCATGCAATATCGAGCGGACCGAAGTTGTTCCCGCTGGTGCTCATGGCGCTAAAGAGTTGGCGGAGCTTGCGGGCGAAGCTCGCGGGTCGGCCCGCGTCCACTTCAATCATCTTGCGGAAGAGATGCTCCGGCAGAAGTCCGATGGAATCGGCAAAGAGACAGAAGAGTAGCCGCATGAGGAAGTGAGCGGCGCGTTCCGGGTCCTCTCCTCTGTTCTGAAGGCTGCGAGCCAGAGCGCCAAACTCCGCTGCAACCTGCTCCGTGACGCGAATGGCGGCGCGCTCCGGTTTGAGTTGCTCTGGTGCTGTAAAGATCGCTCGGAGTACCTCCAAGGGAGGTAAAGCGCAATTCGGGGTGGGGAGTGGCGATAACAGATCGGTCAGCGTGAAGCGGTAAACCTGTTTCGCGGTCCCTGTGAAGTTGGTATGGACCTCGAAGCGGTCTTGATCACAGACGACCAGCAGAGGCGGATTCTCAAGGTCTTCCCGATAATCCGCCAATTGCAGGTAAGCGGCTTGCAAGTCCTTATGCTTACCCTTGTACTCCCAAGCAAAACAACCGCGCTTCCAAACGTCCGCAAAGCCCTTGCCGCCTTTGAGCTTTGACACGTGCTTCTCAAAAGTGTAGCTGTCCCCGGTTTGGTCAGCGGCGGCGGGATGGGGCTGTCGCAGCACTTCGCACAGGTCAATGAAGTGCGTTTGCGCAGCAGCGCGCTCCGAGAGCGTACTAGCCTTCCAGCGCGCCACGAATTCGGGAATTGAGAGGGTCATTGGCAGCACCATTGTTGCAGGGTGTCATACAGAACGCGAGCGCCTGTTGCATATCAACTGGTTCCGAGCAACTTATCGCTGTTTCGTCGCTGTTAGCAGCGGGAGTCTTTGTGACGCCTTACACATGCGCGCACCCATGACGAAACTTTGTTCTGACGGCCTAAGGGGGACCGAAATCCCCCTCTTTAGGTTTGCTTGGGTTAGCGTCCAGCGCCCGGCCTTAGGCGAGGCTTGTATACGGCAACTTGATTGGTTGATTGCTTGATTGGGTGATTCCTGATTGATGATTCCAGATTGAGAGATTCAAGACTGGGGGCGAGCCGCCGAAAGTATCTGTGTGACGACGGAATAAACTTCGGCAGGGCTCTTGTCCTTTCTCTCCGCATCCTTTTGAGAGTCGGCCACAACGACCTGGAAGAATTGACCTTCTAGGAAGATTTCTAAGTCCATCAATTGACCCTTGCGCGGATGCTCTCCATTGGCGATCACCCATGCTTTGTAAAAGCGTGACTGGCGACCCACTCGGTATCCATTTGGATCGTCACCAAGATTGAAGAACGCCGACACGCTGACCGATTCGTGCACCAGGGCAAATTCCAGTCGGACTGACCAGCGACGGAATGAGCGAACCCATTCTGGTCCCTGATAGCGAACAGCCCTTACGGTGTAAACTCCTGCGGACAGCACAGGATAATCAGGTCCTCGCCAGACCAACCCCGCACCGCGATCGATGCTGACAACGGGGCTTGCATCTCGATGCTGACGCTTCGCGTGTCGCTTATGAATATCGGTTTGGGGTATTGCAAGTCGCTCAGGCGGCATCGGCATTAGCACGGCGTCGGACGCGCATTCTCGACTTGCCGCCAACTTCGATGACCGTGGCGAGGTCGGTGCGATTAATCATCGTTCGCCCGCCCACCTTGGTGCGCTGGAGCTTTCCTTGAGACAGCCATGCAGAGATTGTCCAATGAGACACCCTCAACACCTCTGCCGCTTCTTTCGTAGTCAACAGTTCGCCTGATTGCATGTCCTATTTCCTCCTCCGATTTGCCCTTGCAATGCCGAGTGCTAATAGATACATTAGGCTGCAAGCTGAACCATGTAAATGCATCGTTGCATATCACAAAGGACCTCGTGAACAAAACAAGCAAAGCGTCTCAGCGCATTCCCTACCGAATTCTTAGTGCTATGCCCGCGCACATTCAATACCTTGGTGATCGCTATCACTGTGAGGTTGAAGTAGTCCACGTCGGCGAAGACACGATCCTGCGGCAGCACTTTACCGATGAGGAAGTAAAAGATTCCTCACGTTTGTCGGCGAGGGAGATTCGCAACGCATTTCTGCAAGTTGTGACGGAAGACGATGCGATTATTTTCTTAAGGATATGCGGCCCATTTAGGGAGCAGGCCTTCGAAACCACAATGGCCCATATACCTGAATGGCAGGAATTCTTTCGCCACTGGATGTGGGCAGGGTCTCAGCCGAATGGCTGGAAAGGTCCGCAGTTGTGGATGCCTGTTGAGGACATGGACAGCGCGGAAGACGAGCGAATAGGAGGCGTATTGAAATGGTCTATCTTTGCGCCAAGCGACTCAAGACGCATAGAGGCATTCGTTGACTGCGAAAGCGCTCTCGAAGTAATCGGCGCGACCATTGCGCTGGATCTTATGGAAGATGTGAGGTTTGAGGCCTGCGGTTGGTGTAAATCTCTCTTCGAAGTCACTAAGCAAAACGGTCGCCAGTATTGCAGCCAGGATTGCGCTCACCGCGCCGGACAAAAGCGGAGACGCGCGGAAGCCAAGAAGCAGAAAGCTCCTCCTGTATTAGTTGTGAAGGAACGCACCTCGAAAGGAAAACGCTAAGACATGCATATTTTCAAGAGAGGTTCAGTCTATTGGTTCGAATGCGTGTTCGCGGGTCAACGTCACCAGCGATCTACGCGCGTCAAGAATCAGCGAGACGCCAAGGCAATAGCCTCGACGTTCTACAGCAGCCTCGCGAAAGGCGAAGTGGGCATCACCGAGCGCAAACCGTCGTTGCCGTTTTCTAAAGCCGTGGAAAGCTTTCTAAAATGGTCGTTAGAGGAGCATCGCGCCCACCCGAAAACTGCCGAGCGCTACAGGTACAGTAGCGCCGCGCTCTTGCGGTTCTTCCGCAACACCCCTCTAGATCGCATCACGGCGGAATCCGTCGAAGGATTCAAATTGAACCGGGCGGCGGAGTCTGGAAGCCACACAGAACGGCGGCTTAGGCCAGCGACCGTAAACCGCGAACTCGCTTGCCTGAAGGCAGTTTTCAACTACGCCATCAAAGGCAACCCCAACCTGCGAAATCCCGTAAGCCGTGTGAAGTTCCTTGCAGAACAAAACGATCAAAATAGAGTCGTGACGTATATCGAGCAAGAGACTTATATGCAGAACGCGACCGCTACACTCCGAGACGTGGCCACACTCATAGTCGAAACGGGAATGCGCCCAGAAGAGGTATTCAACCTCGAACGAGACGACGTGAACCTTGGAGACGGCTTCCTAACCATTCACCGTGGGAAAACGCCCGCCGCGCGCCGCCGCATTTCGCTCACAAGGGCGGCTACAGCGATGCTAAAGGCCCGTCTAGCCGCTTCCGTGGGCCCGCCGTACGTTTACCCTCATTCTGACGACCCGGCCCGCCCTTTGCCCAACGTGCATGGCGCGCATCATCGCGCTTTGACGAATAGCGGAGTCGTGCCATTCCGTCTTTACGATCTCCGTCACACATGGGCCACCAGAGCGGCAGAATGCGGCATCGATCCGGTTACGCTTGCAGCAATGCTTGGCCACTCAAGAATACAAATGGTGCTTCGGTATGCCCACCCCACTCAAATCCACCAGACTAGCGCGATGGAGCGTCTGGAAACACATACCGCAAGCCAAGCGCAGAGGGAACGGGAGAATGCGTTAAATGACTCCCGCTCAAAATCTCGCATGGCTTCCTAGTCCTCTACACTGTAGGGGAAATCGTAGGGAGTACCCGCATATTTCGGCTTGTTTCTGCTTGCGCGGACCAGACGAAGAATCCCGCTTTTGCTAAGCAATACAAGCAAATGCAAGGTGCGCCATAGCCGATGGAGCGGTCTGCAAAACCAGTATTCATGGGTTCAAATCCCATTCGGTGCTCCACAACCTCTAATTCGAAAGCCCTGCCTCCTCCACTCTTATTTCCTTCACACTCAATCAGCGACGCACGGCGCATGACCGGCTAAGACCGAAGAGCACGTCCTGGATGTCTTCGGGCAGTGCTAGCTGGAGCGGGATAAATCGCCCTGCCGCATGGATCAAGGCTGTACGCCGGTTTGAAACCGAATGGTTGCGATCGCGAAGTTGTATTGCGACCGTGCATCGGCGTTGGCGATCGCTGCCTGCGTCTGTTGCAACTCGGCTTGGCTCAATTCCACAATCGAGCTCAGCCCCAGGTCATAACGGGTCTTAGCGAGATCAAGAGCCGTGTTTGCCTGCTTCATCAGCTCACCTGAGACGATCACTCGTTGCATCGCGGTATTCGCGTTGAGCCACGCGGTTCGAACGTCGCGGACAACCTCATTGCGGAGAATGCGAGTTTGCTGGGTGGCCGCCTGAGCCTGAAGGGCGGCCTCGGACGCTTGCGCAGTCAGGCGAAAACCCTGAAAGATGGGAATACTCAGGTTGCCTCCGATCGCCCCATAGTAGTCCTCGTTGAAGTACTGGGACGATCCCTCGAAGGTCTTTCCTGCCACCCCCAGCGCGGTGATCGTGGGCAGAAGTTGTTCATGCTGCGCCCTACTGAACTTTCGCGCTGCCTCCTCACTGAAGCGGAGCGACTGCAGGTCAGGCCGATTCTGTATGGCCTGACCGATGAGCGCATCGGCGCTTGACGGCAGCGGCGGCAACTCATCGGCATCATCGACGACTTGGTAGTCCACCTCCCGGTCGTAGCCGAGTACGGCGCTCAGTGCGGCCTTTGCGGCATCTAGCCCATTCTGCGCATTCAACAGCAGGAGCTTCGATTGAGAAAGGTTGACCTGGGCGAAACTCAGGTCGAGGTCGGAGCGCAACTTGGAAGAGGCAAGGGCGGAGACCTGATCGTTCACGCTCTGTCGAGCAGCGACGGTCTGAGTGGCGACCTGCAAGGTCTCCTGAGCTTCAATGGTTTGATAGAAGACCTGGTCGGCCGCAAGCACGATGTCCTCGCGGCTGGCCTCCGCATCCGCCTGGCGGCCCTTCTCCTGAAGACTCGCCGATGCGACCAGATTTCTGGTGTGCCCAAAGTCGGTGATCAGTTGCGTCAACGTGACGCCTCCGCCTCCATGATTCAGAAGCCTTGAAGCGGTGAGCGCACCGCTCGAAAGTCTGCTGCCGTCATTGGCCTCCACCCCGGTAAGATTGCCGCTCAGGTTCGGAAGCTCATCGGCGCGACGTTCGCGGACCACCTCATGCTGCACCTTCGCAATCAATTGGCTGACCTGGATGTGAGGGTTATTGGCCAGTGCGATCTTCTCTGCCTCCAGGCGAGTGAGCTTGGTCAGGATAACGGCTGGTTGCTCGGCAGGAGCAGGAGCCGAGGCCTGCGGCGCCGCATTCTGAAGCGATGCGAACAGCTCAGCATGATTGCTTTCGGGCGCATTCGGCAAAGCCGGCCTGAGATTGGCCTGAGCGGAGCTATACACCGGCGCCGCAATCATCAGCGGCAGCATCCTTAGAGATTTGTAAAAACGACACGACCTCACGATGACGCCTCCTCTCCCGTCTTTCCATGCTCGGCCTTGTTATGGATCAGCAAATAAGCGGTCGGCACCAGAAACACGGTGACTATTCCGGACACGGTAAGGCCCCCGAGGATGGCGCGTGCGAGCGGAGCATATTGTTCGCTTCCCGGCTCGAGGGCCAGGGCCATTGGAATCAATCCAAGCACGGTCGCCAGGGTCGTCATCATAATAGGCCGCAGACGCACCTTACAGGCCTCAATCAAAGCTTCCTTCAGCTCCATACCCTCGCGTCGGAGCGTCCCCACGAACTCGACGATAAGGATGCTGTCCGACACCACGATGCCGGTCATCATGACCACTCCCATCAACGACATCACGTTCAGCGTCGTGCCAGTCACCAGCAGGAAGATCAACACTCCGGACAACCCGGGCGGGACTGCAAGCAGAATGATGAAGGGATCGGAGAACGAAGCGAACTGCGCCATCAAGATCAGATAGACAAGGATCACGGCGAGAATGAGGCCGATGCCGAAACTTGAGAACGAAGTCGTCATGTCTCTGACCGCTCCACGCACCTTGATGGTGATGCCTTCCGGTTTGTGAATCTGGTCGATGATCTTTTCTACCTGCGCGTTGATCCCGCTGAGGTCCTCCTGTTTGGGCGTGACATAGATATCGAACTCGCGGCGGAGTTGATAGTGGTCGACCTCCGTCGGCGTCTTGATATCTTTGACGCTTGCAACCGACTGCAACGGAGTGGTGTCGGGACTGCCAGGAGAGCGCAGCGGGATCTGCTCGAAATCCGTCAGCGTCTTAATCTCGGACAGAGGGTACTGCACCGTCAGCATGTAATTATTGCCCGTGTTCGGATCAATCCAGTAACTCGGAGCGATCTGCCCGTTTGAGGTCAGCGCGGTGATCACGTTGTCCACCACATTTTGGGGCGTTATGCCCAGCAGCCCGGCTTGTTCACGATTGATATCGAGCTCCAGACCCGGATAGTCCAGATCCTGCGGGATGAGCACGTCGTTGACAGATCGCAGCTTTCTTAGCTTCGACGCTGTTGTCTTCGCGAGTGCAAAGGCCTGCTGCATGTTGTTGCCGCCAATCTGAATGTCGATCGGAGCTGGTTTACCCTGATTGACTACTGAATCGACGAGTCCGCCTGCTTGAAAGAAGGTCTGCACATCGGGGAAGTCGCGAGTCAGCCTTTCGCGGGCGCGCTGCATGTACACATAGCTGCCCGTCTTATGATCCTCCTTCAGGCTGACCTGGATGAAGCCGGTATTCATTGCCGCGTTCGGGGTGTAGATTGCCGACAGGTCCGGCGTGGTTCCGATATTGGACACGATCATGTTCAGATCGGCCGGGGCTACAACCTTGCGAATGTCGTCTTCCATCTTTGCGACATACTCATCGGTTACTTCGATCCGCGTGCCTGCCGGAGCTTTTACATTGACGACGAACTGCCCTGGATCGGTGCGGGGGAAGAAGGCTTTTCCCAGAAGCGGATAGAGCGCAAAGCTGCAGACCACAAATAAGGCGAAAGCCGAAACGACAATGACAGGGCGGTTTAGACAAACGACGATCGCTCTTTCGTAGCTGCTCTGTATCTTCTGGAATCCAGCGTTGAACTTATCGAAGATGACCTGAAACAAGCGAAGCTTCTTCTTGGGTTTCTCGTGCGTGGGAATGGGTGCTTCGCGAGTCTCGTCGGAGTGATGCTGTATGTGCTCGGGGTCGACCGTGATGAACTTCGCGCAGAATAGCGGCACAACGGTCATCGCCACCACGTACGAGGAGAAGAGCGCAATCACGACAGCGAGCGCCAGAGCCGTGAAGAGATATTTGCTGACGCCGACCAGCAGAATAACGGGGAAGAAGACGATACAGGTGCTGAACGTCGCCGCCAACACCGCAAGCTGAACCTCTTTTCCGCCGCGCTCGGCAGCCACGACCGGCTCTTCTCCCATCTCCATGTGACGGAATATGTTCTCCAGCACTACCACCGAGTTATCGATCAGCCGCGAGAGTGCCAGAGCCAGTCCGCCGAGCACCATGGTGTTGATCGCGCTGCCGCCGAGGTTCAGCCCCAGGAACGTCGCCAGACAGGAGATCGGAATCGAGAGCAGCACGGCGACGGTGGCTCTCAGGTTGCCAAGAAACAGCAGGATCATCAGCGCGGTAAGACACAGCCCGATGGTGCCCTCGTTGATCACGTTCTTGACTGCAATCTTGACGAAGACCGACTGGTCGAAGACGACGTTGGTCTTCAGCGCCTTCGGGATATCGAGCAGATCTTCGACCGCCTTCTTGATCCCGTTCACAATCGTGATGGTGTTCGAGTCTCCGCCCTGCTTCAGGATCGGAATGTAGACCGAGTGTTGGCCGTCGACTCGTACGATGTTCGTCTGCAGCGCTCCGCTGTCCTCGGCATGGCCGATATCCCGCACCATCACCGAGGTGCGGTTCACCGTTTTCAGCGGCAGGTAGTTGATCTCGTCCACGATCGGCACCTGGCTGTTTGCATAGATGTTGTAGTCCTTCATCCCGATCCGCACATCACCGGCAGGCAGAATCAGGTTGGACTTGTTCAGTGCGTCTACTACATCCATCACGCTCATCTCATGAGCTTCGAGCTTCACCGGATCGATATAGACCATGATCTGGCGATAGCGGCCGCCATACGGCTGCGGAACCGAAGCGCCTGGAACGTTTGCGATCTGATTGCGCACTGCAAACTGCGCAAGGTCTTTTAGCTGCGTCTGGTTGAAGCCTTGGCCTTTGAGCGTCACCAGACACACCGGAAGGTTGGCGGCGTCGAACTTCAGAACCACAGGCGGAAGCGTTCCAGGCGGCAGCCGCCGGAGGTTCGCCATGGCCAGATTGGAGATGTTGCTGACTGCAGCGTTGGCGTCCGTCCCTGGCTGGAAATAGATCTTGATCAGGCTGACGCCGGTGAGAGATCGCGACTCAATGTGGTCGATCCCACTGCCCAGCGTGAAGAAGCGCTCGTAGCTATCGGTGATGTCGGATTCGATCTGCTGAGGGGGCATTCCCGAGTAGAACGTCGCCACGACGACGACCGGAATGTTGATCTCCGGAAAGAGGTCCACCGGCATGCGCGCGACCGTCGTCACTCCCACCACGACTACGAACAGGCACATCATCAAAATGAAAAACGGGTATTTGATCGCAAAGGAAGACATTATTTGTCCTCTCCCTGCTCCGGCATCGAGATGGTGAACGGCTCCGGACGAACCTTCTCGCCGACCTCATAGTTGGTCTGTCCGGTGACGACCACGATCTGGCCCTCAGAAAGACCTTTGGTGATCTCTACGCGGTTCGAGCCTTGAATGCCGACGGAAACGGGAACCTTGTCGATCTTGTCTTGAGCGTCGACCACAAGCACATAGGAATCTCCGCCTCCGCTCTGGTTCACCACCGCACCGGATGGAACGATCAGGACTCCCGTCTTGTGCTGGAGCGTGATCGTGGTCTCGGCATACATCCCCGTGGTCAGGGAGAGATCGGGATTGGGAACGTCTACCTCAGCGAGCATGGTGCGTGTCGAAGTATTCAGTTCCCGCGTGAATCGAATGACCTTGCCGTCGATCACTCGCCCCGTTGCCTTCACATGGATCTGCATATCGCCCCCAATGTGGATGAACGGCACATCTTCTTCCGGCACCGGCATACGAAGACGCAATAAATCGCTTTGCGCCACCTTGACCACCGGCTCAGTCTGCGTCTCGGACCGCGTGCCCGACTGAATCAGCGAACCCACATTGGCGTATCGCATGGTCACGACGCCGTCGAACGGCGCAGTCACAACGGTGTAGTCCTCAAGCGACTGAACCCGCTGGTTGTCTGCTTTCGAAACCGCAAGCTGTCCCTGCATCGCCTCAAGGGTCGATTTGGCTACGCCGATCTTCGCCTCGGCGTCTTGGTCCTTCGCTCTCGAGTCGTCGAGCTCCTGCTCCGCAATCAATCCTGGCCGCCGCTTCGCAGCCTCCGCCAGCCGAGTGTATTGGGCATGAACTGCGGTGTAATCTGCTTGCGCATAGGTGACTTCACTCTTCGCCCGGTCGATATCCGATTGGCTGTGCTGAATCTGGGCCTTCGATCCCGCTAACTGTGCACGCAGTTCGGGCACCTCGAGCACGGCGAGCACCTTTCCGGCTTTCACCTTGTCTCCGATATCGACATTAATTCGCCGAATGTACCCGGAGACCTTGGCGTAGAGATCTACTTCCTGGTAGGGCTGAAACTCACCGGCAACCTTGAGGGTGCTGGAAAGATTACCCCTGGTCACCTTGGCGACCGACGCGGTCGGAACAGAGGCCTGTTCTGACTCCTTCTCGCGGCAACCAGTAAAGACAAGACATGGGAGCGCAGCGAGCAGCGCAGTCCTGAAGACGATCGAGGGAGATCGCATAGACATAGAAAACACCTGCGGATAGGCTTCAAATGCGCGAAGCTGAGACAGCTGCGCGGGAGAGTTTCGTGGGACTTAGATCGAGGAGAGCGTCAGGCCCGAACCGTACTTACGCGGCCAGTGAGTGGGCAGGCGGGGGCCTAAACGAAAAGAAATCGCCACGAAAACGATCTTTGTGATGAGCCGCTTCACTTGAAGCCAGCCAGTTTCGATCCGCGTGCGCAGCACAGATCAAGAAACAGCCTAGAGCGCACGAAAGGCCGAACAAAAGACCTGGCACAAAAACAGGCCACAGATGCGGCTGCTCAGGAGAGGTCAGCTGATTCGGACCCTGCACGGAGACAGGGCGCTCTTGCTGCGACAGGAGCTTTGCGATCGGCACTTTCGTCGGAGGACTGCCGGCAGGACTGTACAGAGAGGTCTTGTATAGCATTCCCCAGATGAGCAAGCCAACGGCCAGGGAAAGAACCAACACCGTCAGCGAAATCATCTTCGGACCGCGTCGACCTGTAGCGTTGTTGTTCATAGCAGACCGGAAGAGATCTCGTGACACTCAGGTTGAGATGCAATCTCCCAACGACCGTCAAAACTAATCATCAACAATTTTCCCGGTTTTCGCAAATTTCGCAAGAAAGCGACGTCTCAACGTACTGAGAAGATTCGGTTTCGCGGCTCTTCGCCTCATCAGCGCTCCCGTGGCGCACGTCATTCCAATGTCCGCTCCCGCTTTTCGTAGTGGAATAACACGTTCACTTCGGCTGCGTGGAAAATGCGAAGATCGTGGTGCTATGCATCGTCTGTCCCGGCTTGAGTTCAGTCGTCGGAAATGCAGGATGATTCGGCGAATCCGGAAAGTGCTGTGTCTCCAGGCACAGGGCAGAACGCTTCGGGTATCCCTGCTGCGCTCGCCCATACTTGGTTCCGGCTAAAAAGTTGCCAGTGTAAAACTGTACTCCCGGCTCTGTCGTCGTCACCGTCAAGACGCGTCCACTCACCGGGTCATAGACCCGCGCCGCCGTCTTCCTCTCCCCGTTCTTGCCGCGGAGCACCCAGTTGTGATCGTACCCGCCCGCGATTTTCAACTGCTCATTGCCGTCGTCAATCCTTCTTCCAATCACCGTCGCTTTGCGAAAATCGAAAGGCGTGCCTTCTACCGGAGCCAGTACGCCGGTAGGAATCAGCATTGAGTTCACTGGCGTATAGGCGTCGGCTGGGATCGTGAGTTCATCGTGCAGGATCGTGCCCTGCCCGTCACCCGCAAGATTGAAGTAGGTATGGTTTGTCAGATTGAGAACCGTGTCTTTCTCTGTCGTCGCGCTGTAGTCGATTCGCAGCGCTCCACGTTCGATGGTGTAGCGCACGTGCACCGTCAGCTTGCCGGGAAACCCCTGATCGCCATCCGGACTCATCAGCGTCATCTCTACGCCGTCCGCAATCTGCCGCGCCTGCCACACCATCCTGTCGAAGCCCACCGTGCCGCCGTGCAGCGCGTTTCCATGATCGTTGGTCGGGATCTGATACGAGTGTCCATCGAGCGAGAACCTGCCGAACGCGATCCGATTGCCGTACCGCCCCACGATCGCGCCGAAGTAGGTCGACTTGTCGTCGAGATAGCCGTCGAGCGCGCTGTATCCGAGCACCACGTCCGCCACCTTGCCGTCGCGATCTGCCGTTTTGATCGACACAACGCGGGCGCCGAAGGTAGTCACCTGCGCTTCGATTCCTTCGGCCTTGAGCGTGTAGAGGTCCACTACAACGCCATCGGGCATCCTGCCGAACTCGCTCTTGGTGACAGAGCCGTGTGCTGCAACCGCAATCGTCATGCTAAGCAGCATAATCCCTAACCATCTCATAGTGATACTCCTCTACTCCGGTCCATCGCGTCTCGAATAGCCGCCGTTGCCGTTCTTCATGCTGCCCAGCAGCACGGTCTTCAGCCACCGCCAATATACGTGAAGGCGGTTGTCGCACAAAACCTGAATACCGGATGGCGGTAAGATGAATTCGCAAGCCGATCGCCAAGAGGATGTGTTGACCGTGTCGAATCAGAAGCTCCTTGCCCTGCTTTTCTGCGTTGTCCTGCTGCCGCTCAGCGCATCTGCCGCGACTCCCAATCCATGGGTCGGGACCTGGGCTGCCGCGCCTTTAGCTGGCCCCAACCGCGGCGCGCTGTACGGCAGCGCGGATCTCACGCTGCGCGAGATTGTTCATCTCTCGGTCGGCGGCTCGGCCGCGCGCATCATTCTCAGCAATGAGTTTGGCCTCGATCCCCTCACCATCGGGGCAGCGAACATGGCCCTCAGCTCCGGCCCTGGTGAGATCGATCCGGCCTCCGCTCGCGCCATCACCTTCAGCGGCAGGTCGTCTGTGACCATTCCCGCAGGAGCCCTCGCCGTAAGCGATCCCGTCGAGCTCACATTGCCGGCACTCGGCAATGTTGCCGTCAGTCTCTTTCTTCCCGCGCAGCCCGTCCAGCAACTCTCCGAGCATCCCTTCGCCGATCAAACCAACTACACCGCTGTTGGCAATGTCATCAGCGCCAAGACCCTCCCGTCGCCGAACCCGATCTACGCGTGGCCGTTCCTGAAAGGCATCGACGTCCGCGCCTCCACAAAGAGCGCTTCGATTGTCGCCTTCGGGGACAGCATCACCGACGGCGCACTCAGCACGCGAGACGCAAACACGCGATGGCCCGACGTTCTCGCCCGCCGTCTTCAAGCTGACAAAAAGACCTCGAGCTTCGGTGTTCTTAACGAGGGCATCGGCGGCAACCGCATCCTCCACGACCAGGCTGGCCCCAGCGCGCTCGCCCGCTTCGATCGCGACGTCCTCGCTCAATCTGGAGTCAAGTACCTGATCCTGCTCGAAGGCATCAACGACATCGGCAACGCCACCTCACCCAGCAATCCTCACGATCCCGTCACCGCGGACGACCTCATCGCCGGTTTCTCTCAGCTCATCACCCGCGCCCACACCCACGGCATCAAGGTCTTCGGAGCGACCCTTACGCCTTACGTCGGCGCGAAGTATGAATCTGCTGCCGGGGAGGCCATGCGCCAGACTCTCAACCAGTGGATTCGCACGACCAGTCAACTGGATGGCGTGATCGACTTCGATAAAGTCACGACGGACCCCACCCATCCCGGAATGTTTCAGGTCCTTGATGACTCCGGCGACCACCTCCATCCAGGCGACGTCGGCTACAAATCCATGGCCGACTCCATCGACCTGAACCTGTTCACTCGGTAATGGCCCCGCCCGTCTATATTGGCCGCATGGCTGCAGCGTCGCGTCTTCGAGTGACGCTCACCCCACCAGAGCCTTCTCGCGCTCCCACGGCTGAAGTATCTTCACCGAAGCCATTCCCGCAGCCGTAGCGGCTTGAATCCCCATCTCGGTATCCTCAAACACCAGGCAATCCTGTGGCGCGACGCCTAGCCTTTCGGCCGCCAGCAGAAATGGCTCCGGGTCCGGCTTGCTTCGCGCATAATCTCCCGCGCAAACTAGCGTGTCGAACTTATCCAGAATCTTCAACGCCGCCAGCGAGCGAGTCACCGAATCCCGCGTGCTTCCGGAGACGACTGCGAACGGGATGTGTCCATGGCTCAGCTCGATATGCTCCAGCACCTCGGGGACAGCCTTCAGCTCCGGCAAGACGTTGAAGTACAGCTGCTCCTTGCTTCTCTGAATCTCCTCCACCGGCATCGCCAGACCTTGTTGCGCATTCAGCGTGGCGATGATCTCCGCCACCGGCATACCGCCCCACGCGTAGAAGAGCTCCTCAGCAAACTCGCACTTCCACTCACCCAGCACCCGCTTCCAAGCCACGTAATGGAGCGGCATCGAATCGACAATCGTTCCATCACAATCAAATAAGTAGGCCTTGAATGGCCCGTCCGGCAACTTCAGCTTCATCTCAAAACCTCTCCATCGACCTTTCCGCGGTAGCAGGCGCCCGAACGTGAAAGGGCGGCGGAGAAGCCGGGTATACTCACGTCCCGACCGCGCCGCCGCCCCAGCAGACCGTGCCTGAACCCGCTCTCTACTTCAACTCATGACCGGCAAAGAAGTATCCAATCTCGAAAGCCGCCGTATCCTCTGCATCTGAACCGTGAATGGCATTCTCACCGATCGATGCAGCAAACTTCTTGCGGATCGTTCCCTCTTCGGCCTTCGAAGGATCGGTTGCGCCCATCAGCTTTCGCAGATCCGCAATCGCATTGTCTTTCTCGAGAACCATCGGAAAAATCGGACCGCTCGACATGAACTCCGTCAGCTCGCCAAAGAAGGGCCGCGCCGCGTGAACATGATAAAAGCCCTCGGCCTGCGCCTTCGAAATCGAAAGTCGCTTGATGGAAACAATCTTGAATCCCGCCTCTTCGATGTCGGCAAGAATCGCGCCAGTATCGCCCTTGCGAACCGCGTCCGGCTTGATAATGCTGAATGTGCGCTGTGACAACGTATTTCTCCTCGGATGAGTCTAGCTAGTAGTGTAGAACAAAGCCATCTGGTGCGCCCTGTCCTGCAACATGCGGCTTCACCTCGGGAGTCTGTCGATGATGAGAAAGACAGCATGGATCTGGTTCGCAGGGTTTGCGGCCTGGCTTGCTGACGGCCTCGTCAGCCTGCGTCTCCACAACTGGCTCCACGCCCGCCTCGCCCTCATGGTCGCCATCGTGTTCTTTACCGCGGGGCTGTTTTACCGGCGACAGAGCTAATAGCGCCAACTTGTTTTGTCCGCCCCCGCAGGCGCAGTCTTTGCGATCCGCTCCATAATCATTGGAAGATACATCGTGTTGTAATGCAGCCGCGAGTACGCATTTGGCAGCGTAGGATCGCCATTCCAGCAATGTTCCGCTCGCGGCCCATACTTCACCTCTCCCTCATACGGAACTCCGTGTCCTGGCGTTCCCGTCGTCTTCAGAAAATTCTCTATCAGGTAAACCGCATCATTCAAGAAGTAAGTATCATCGCTCCCCACATACAGATGGATCTTTCCTTGCAGTTTTGGCCCCAGCACCTCCCAGTCTCGCTGCAGCTTCGCATCCAGGTCATAGTGTTCCCGCCAGTACTCCGCTGTTTTATGATCGATCGCCCCAGTCTCTTTATCGAAGATCGGCTGCGGATATCCATCCTTGCCCTCCGGCGAATACACCGCCTGCCAGATATCGAATTGATCACCCGATCGCCCGTGATCCCCCAGCGCAGCCTCATAGGCCACGTTGTCTCGCATCGAGATCAACGTCTGCCCCAGATAGTTCCGCATCGCCGGCTGCTCGACCCGCTTGTTCGCGCCCTGCAGGTAAAACATGTTGTCGTCTTTGTACAAATCCCGCGTCATGTAAGCATGAAAGTCAACCGGGTCGGGACAAGCCACAAACGCACCGTTGTAGTGATCGGGATAGAAGATCTGCACTGCCAGCGACTCCCATCCGCCCGTCGACCCGCCATACATGAATCGTGCCCAGCTCTGTCCGATCCCCCGAAACTGCTTCTCTACCGCCGGCACCAGCTCCGTCTCGATCGCGTCCCCGTAAGGCCCAAGATTGGCGGAGTTCACCGCGTACGAATCGTCGTAGTAAGGATTCGCATGTTGAATCTTCATCACCAGCACTCGCGGAAAACCGGGGCTGATCCACTTTTGATACTCCTTGTACGCCTCCTCCTGCTGAATCCGGTTGTACCCCGCAAGGTGAAAGCGCTCGGAGTAATTCGGTTTCAAGTTCGCATCCGGCGGTGTCGTCCGAAAATCGTCAAACCCGGCGACAAAGTGGTCATGGAAGATCATCAGCGGAAAACGCGCCTGGGGATGCTCATCAAATCCCTCCGGCACCAGCACCACCGCGCTCAGGAACATCGGTCTGCCCAGAACTTCGTCAGCAGCGCGCTCTGTATCCGGATATGCCGAACGTATTTTGTATCCGCTTCAGGCACAATTGGCGGAATCACCTGGTCCAGCAAAATCGCAATCGCCGCACCGCCAGGCCCCACATGCGCCTTTCGTGGCTTGCTGTACAAATTGCCCGGGGCAAGGTTCCAATGCTTTCCCTCGCCTCGGTCCGGCGATAGCTTGACTACACTTCCATCCGCGCGATGGAATGTTTCGTAAACATCCAGCACTGCCTGCACGGTGTAGTTGCCCGGAGGCACCTCGCTTAACTTCCTGACCGGATATCCCGCCGCCGAGTCGCTGATAGTCACACTCTGCCCTGGCCCCATCCCATCCACCGTCACGCCAAACACCATCTGGCTTTTTGACGTGTCGTCGATCTGCATCCGCGGCTCCTCCGACGGATCGTTCGACAACAGTAGCAACAACCGACCATCGAGTGGCTTGGAGGAGCGGATCTCAGGAAAACTGACAGAAATAATCGGAGCCTCCTGTCCCAGAACACTCAAGGGCAGACATAGGAAACTCAACACAAAAGAGGCCAGAAAGAAGTTGCGCATGGCCGCAAGTATATCGCCTGCATCGCCGGACAAGGTGCCTACGTGCATAACCCACCTCGTCATCTGCATAAAGTAGATGCACATGTATATCTAATGAAAAAAGAAAGGAATCTCATGCCAGCCACTCGCACAGCAAAGCTATTCAAAAACGGAGCAAGTCAGGCCGTTCGTCTGCCGGCAGAGTTCCGCTTTGACGGTGACGAGGTCTACATCTACCGCGACGAAAAGACTCAGGACATCATCCTATCCAAACGACCCGGCGCAAAAGTATAGGAAGAGTTCTTTGAATTCGCGCGTGCGATCGGCGTTCCCAACGAGTTTATGAAAGATCGTCCGATGAACCGCATCTCCAAAGAGCGCAAACCCCTCTTCCGTGCGAAAGATTAATCATGCTTTATATGCTGAACACCGACATCTCCAGTTACATCATTAAAGGCGGGATACGGAGCGGTGGAATGGCATCTTGCCCAGACCTCACCCTCCGACATCTGCATCTCGGCTATGACCCGAGCCGAACTACTTTACGGCCTAAAACGATTGCCACCAAGCCACCGGATTCATGAATCCGTCCGCAGGTTCCTAAAGCTCGTAAACCTGCTTGCCTGGGATGCAGAGGCTGCGACCTTCTACGCCGTAATCAAACACCAGATCAAATCAGCTGGCGCTCCCATCGGCGACATGGATATGATGATCGCCTCGCACGCACTCGCTGCCGACGCCGCACTCGTCACCAACAACGTCCGCCACTACAAGCGCATAAAACAACCGCTCATCCTGCTGAACTGGATGGAGTGACTCGCTTGAGCCATACCGCTCCCATCCACCCGCGACAACGTAAGAGAAGGGTTTAGCATGTCGCCTCACTATGGCAAGCAAGTGTGTGCTAGGTCTTCCCCAGCACCCGCGCCATCGCCTCGCCTATCTCCGCCGGCGACTTCACCACCGTAATCCCCGCCTCGGACATAGCCTTCATCTTCTCCGCAGCCGTCCCCTCGCCGCCCGAGATGATTGCTCCCGCATGCCCCATCCGCCGTCCCGGAGGAGCCGTCTGCCCAGCGATAAATCCAACCACCGGCTTCTTCACATGCTCCTTGATATATCGCGCCGCAGCCTCTTCCGCCGACCCGCCGATCTCCCCGATCATGATGATCGCCTCCGTCTCGGGATCCTCATTCAGCAGCTTTAGCGCATCGATATGCGTCGTCCCAATAATCGGATCGCCGCCAATCCCAATCGCCGTCGACTGCCCAATCCCGCGCGTCGTCAACTGATACACCGCCTCATAGGTAAGCGTCCCCGACTTTGACACAATCCCCACCGAGCCTTCCTTGTGAATCCGCCCCGGCATGATCCCCACCTTCGCCTTGCCCGGCGAGATCACCCCCGGACAGTTCGGCCCGATCAGCCGCGACTTCGATGTCTTCACCACATCCCACACCTTCACCATATCGAGCACCGGAATGCCCTCCGTAATGCAGATGACGAGAGGCACTTCCGCAGCCGCAGCCTCTAGAATCCCATCCGCGGCAAACGGCGGCGGCACGAAGATCACCGACACATTCGCCCCCGTCTCCTTCACCGCCTCTTCGACCGTATTGAACACCGGCCAACCCTCATGCGTCGTCCCACCCTTGCCCGGCGTCACTCCGCCCACCACCTTCGTCCCATACTCCGCGCAGCCCTTCGCGTGAAACGTCCCCTCACGCCCCGTAATCCCCTGCACAATCAACCGCGTATTCTTGTCAACTAGAACTGACATAAAACAACCTTTCGAGGAACTATGTCTTCAGCAATTTTGCGAGTGCCTGTGCAGCTGGGAAATCACGTTCGGAGCCGCCCTTATCGATAAATCCAGGCACGTGAACCTGGTTTGGCGACCAACGTTTCTTGTTCAGAAGATCTTTATTCAACGTATAGCAACGGTCGATTAGTTGCTGCTCTAATTGCTCGATTATGAGTTTTTGTTCCTCGGTCGCATCGCCGTTTTCGACGAAAACATACTTACCACTCAGCTTACTTCTGAGCGCGATGAGGTGGATATGTAAAGGACCCTTCGCAGCAAGTTCAGCAAACTTCCCGGCCTTGAAATGCTCTATTAAGCGTTCACCAAACTCGCGAATTGTTATGCCAACATACCAAGGTACCGGGCTATCACTGTTGGAGCACGCCGCGACTATATAAACCCCAATTGCGAATTGGAGCCCTGTCTCATCAGCTTGAATCTGTTTATAGAGGTCGTCGATCTCATTTTCATCGTGTGAATTGAGTAGGAAGGGACCATACGTATCGAACATGACTTTTCTCCTTACGACTTCGCCGCTTTGACAGCCAAATCCGCCGCTTCCTTCATCGTCGTCCCAACCTCGAACTTCAAGCCGCTTTCAGCCAGAATCTTCCGGCCCTCTTCCACGTTGGTTCCTTCCAAACGCAGAATGATTGGCACCTCCACGTTCAGCTTCTTGGCCGCCGCAACAACCGCCGTAGCGAGCACATCCACCCGCAGAATCCCGCCAAAAATATTGATGAAGATCGCCTTCACATTCGGATCACTCAGCAGAATCCCGAACGCATTCTCGATCTGCTCCTGGTTCGCGCCGCCCCCCACGTCGAGAAAGTTCGCCGCGCTCCCACCCGCATACTGAATGATGTCCATCGTCGCCATCGCCAAGCCGGCCCCGTTCACCATGCAGGCAATCGTGCCATCGAGCTTGATATAGTTCAGCGCATACTTCGAAGCCTCGACCTCCAGCGGATCTTCCTCCGCCAGGTCTCTTAGCTCCTTCAAATCCTTGTGCCGGAACATCGCATTATCGTCGAAGTTGATCTTGCAATCGAGCGCCAGCAGCTTGTCATCCTTGGTCGTGATAAACGGATTGATCTCCATCAACGTCGAATCCGTCTCGACAAACGCCTTGTACAGCCCCGTCATGAACTTCACCGCATCGTTGATCTGCGTCGGTTTCAGCCCCAGTTTGAACGCCAGCTTTCGCGCCTGATACGGCTGAAATCCCACCGCCGGATCGATGTACTCCTTATAGATCAGCTCCGGCGTAGCATGCGCCACCTCTTCAATCTCCATGCCGCCCGACTGCGACGCCATGAACACGATCTTCGCCGATGCACGGTCCAGCACCAGCCCCAGGTAAAGCTCCCGCTCGATCGCCGAGCCCTCTTCGATCAGCAGCCGCTGCACCTTCTGCCCCTGCGGCCCGGTCTGGTGCGTCACCAACTGCATGCCGAGGATCGCCTTTGCCGCCGCATCGGCCTCATCGAGCGTCTTCGCCAGCTTCACCCCGCCGCCCTTGCCCCGCCCTCCGGCATGGATCTGCGCCTTCACCACGACAACTTTGTTCCCCGCCGCAAACAGGCTCTTCGCCGCCGTATCCGCCTGCTCGAGCGTCGTCGCCATCTCGCCGCCCGGAACCGGCACGTTGTACTTCCGCAGAATCTCTTTGGCCTGATACTCGTGAATTTTCATAGTTGTCTCGGCATTCCACCCGTAGCTGAGAAGTGTAGCGGACCCAAACAACCACCCGCAATCGCAATCTCGCACAACGGTGCGTTTATCGCGCGCGTTATGTTCACCTGGCGCCTAGCGGTTCGAGTTTCTTAGCTTTCTAGGTACGGCTGGTCACATTTTCATGTCGTGTTCTTCGACGATGGTGAAGGACGAGAGCAGGTTGGTCATGACGAGAAGGTCTCGAACTCTTTTGCCGGGGTTGAGCAGTTCGAGCGCGCAGCCCCTCCTGGGAGCAGCCACGTAGATGCGGACAAGCGCGCCCAGGCCCATGCTGTCCATGTGGGTCACGCCGGAGAGGTCGAGGATAAGGCGCTGGTGGGTGGGGAGAAGCTCGGCGACCGGATCCCAGAGGAGATCGGTGGAGCCCGCAAGTAGCTTGCCGTGACAGCGCACGATGACGGTGCTGCCGTGGTCTTCGATCTCAAGCGCAAAGGGCGGCGGCGCGGCGTCTTCAGACATGGGTGCTCCTTCGGGAGCCCCATTTTATCGCTTGGAATAGGAGGGCGGTCTGCGCTTTGGATACCCACACCTCAGGATAGAGATAGGGGGCCCTCGATTTTGTAGAGGGCGTTAGATGTGGGCGACCCGCCGGGGCTTCGCCGAGCGGGCGGCGATCTTCTTGAGAGAGCGGAGAGCTTCGTTCACGGATTCCGAGTCAGGGAACGCATCGATCAGGTCGGGCGCGATGATGGCTACGTTGGTGCCCTTCTGCAGGAGGTTGTGGTGTTTTCCACGCACTCCTTTGCTGAAATCCAGGTTAGGACGGGGTGCAAGGGGATCGAGTTCCTTAGCTCTCTTCATATTGTTCTATCTCGGTTGCAATCGCGAGGCGGGCTCCGACGAGGCGCATTCCCGAACCGGTCTCAGTGTAAACGACGAACAGGATTAGCTGTTTTGAAGACATCCCTACCGTGATGAAGCGGTTCTCGTCGACGGAGTGCTGATCGTCGGGAAGCACCATGCAACTACACAACGTCTCTGAATGCATCGGTAGCTTTTTGAAGTCGAGCCGAAAGGTTTTCTTCGTTGGCGGTGGCCCGCTCAGCAACGGCCAAATATTCTTTATCTGCCAAGAGACCCTCGTATTTAGCTTTTAGACCTTCTCGGTTCAGAATTGGCCCTTCCTTCAGCCTTCTTGCAATTCCCACCATAATGGAATCAAATAGCGCAGCATTGAGGACTTTAGAAAGTTTGAAAGCCCTCTTTCCAATCGCTTCGATTGTTGTTTCAATCGTGTTCAGAAAAATGTCGACCATCTCCTGAGATTCCGATGGAGAAAGTTGGCGATGCTTGCTCATGAATGAGTTAAGAAATCCCTTCATTGGCTGACGATATGACTCACTCTCGTAGTACAAAGCCAAAAAACGCAGTATAAGTTCTTGATCTCTCATGAGTTTATTAGGCGGCCCGTAAATAGCCCTCCAGCTCTTTGTTTCGTTGAGCTGTCGGAGCAGATCACTGAAATCACCGTGGTAGATTGCGGTTCGGATTTCTTGCGGAGTTAAAGAAACGCCGCTCGTATTGAGCCGTTCGAAAATGTGGTAAATGCTGCTGGAATCCTCTGACGGTTGTTCTTGACGAACAATAATTGCGTGAATAATCGAGTCCGCAAGCTTGCGCCTGTCCTCATCGGCTAGATCTTTCATTGTCCTACCTTCAAACTGGCGAACCACCCCACGAAGTGCAAACTCGCGGCGGGTCACTGGCCAGATTCCCTCGTAGAAATACTGAAGTGTAAGGAGTCTTTGTTGTCCGTCGATCACGAGGAGTTTCTGGCTTTCTTCTTCCCTAGACAAGAAGATACTCGGGACAGGTAAGCCTAGAAGCAATGACTCTACGAAACGAGAGACCCCCGATGTGACCAAACGTACCCTCGTTGGAAGCTAGGTATCGTGATATCGCCATTTCGGATTCTTTGTACCAACCCATCTACAGGGTAATCCGCACCATAACTTGTGATCGAATAGCGAAATGGAAGTAATTCGTCATTTTCGTCCAGCCGTTGATCGATTTCCATCTCGCCTCGCCTCAACAAGCCTTTCTGTAATGACGTCAAAGTCGTGACTACGGATGAGGTATCTCGCTTCTGATTCAGTGAGTCTCTCAAAGCCGTAGCCGAAGGCGGCAAGCCACCATTTTTCCAGCTGATCGCCATGTTTACTCCTGAGTTCCAACAAGGTTTCACTTCTCGACGAAGTTCGGATGAGTCGGCGCGTCCCGTAAGGGCTGTGCTTCCGATTACAGATCCTTGGTTCAATTCTACAAAGCCCCGCAGATTCGCGAGTGTTCCACCCTGTCCGATGAAATCGTCCACAAGGTAAACCTCGCCACCTCGGAACTCCCCTTCGAACAAAGGTGGAAATGCCAAGCGGTGATATCCGCTCGCACCAGTATGCGCTACTCGATTCGATTGAATGATGCCGCTCATTATTGGACGGTCAATTTGCTTCGAAAGTTCTCTCGCCAGCACTCTCGGAATTGCATTCATCCCTTCCGCTTCGACAGCATGAACTGCTAAGAGCGAGACGGCGGATGACGAACAGCAATGGCGGATTTCTTCAACGGCAGCACTGCTCACGCAATCTTCCACAAGGCCTTCTGCGGCAATAGCATCCCCTTGCTTAGCACGTAAATAAAGTGGATGCTTCATAACAGCGCTTTGGTTTGTATGGATCACGACATCCGGCAATTCGCTCCAAGTGGAACGAAAGAGTTTTCGTCTGTCTACACCAAGGTCCAGAATGTCTGCCAAGAAGTGCCTTATTCCACCGTAACGGATTTCGCCAGGTTTCTGGGTTGGTCTACGTCGCAGCCTCGGCGGACTGCTATGTGGTAGGCGAGCAGTTGGAGGGGGACGACTTCGAGGACGGGGAGGAGGAGTTCGGGGGCCTGGGGGATTTGGATGGTGTGTTCTACGAGGTGTTTGATCTCTTCGTCGCCTTCGATGGCGATGGCGATGACGCGGCCGCTGCGCGCGGTGACTTCCTGGATATTGCTTAGGGTTTTTTCGTATTTGAGGACCGACGAGGGGTCGTTGGGGTCTTTGGTGGCGATGCAGACGACGGGGAGGGTCTCGTCAATGAGCGCGTTGGGGCCGTGCTTCATCTCGCCGGCGGGGTAGCCTTCGGCGTGGATGTAGGAGATCTCCTTGAGTTTGAGGGCGCCTTCGAGGGCGATGGGGTAGTGGATGCCGCGGCCGAGGAAGAGGAAGTCGTTCGCGGTGCTGAACACCTTCGCGAGTTGCTGGCACTGGTCGTCTACGGAGCGGAGGACATCTTCGACCTTTCCGGGGAGCTTCGACAATTCGGAGACGAGGTGGAGGGATTCGGCGTTGGAGATGGTGCCGCGAACCTGCGCCAGATGCAGTGCCAGAACGAAGAGGGCGGTGAGCTGGGCGGTGAAGGCCTTGGTGCTGGCGACGCCGATCTCGGGGCCGGCGTTGGTGGTGATTGTGCCTTGGGCTTCGCGGGAGACGGCGGCTCCGATGACATTGCAGATAGCGAGCGTCTTCGAACCTTTGGCGATGAGTTCGCGCTGGGCTGCAATGGTGTCGGCGGTCTCGCCGGACTGCGTGATGAGCAGGCCGATGGCGCGGGGGTCAGCGATGGGATCGCGGTAGCGGTACTCGCTGGCGTAGTCGACGTCGACAGGCAGCCGCGCCAGCCGTTCGATCATGAACTTACCCGCAAGCCCGGCATGCCAACTCGTCCCGCAGGCCGCAATCGTGATCTGGCTGGCGGTGCGGAAGTCTTCTTCCGAGATCTGCATCTCCTGCAGAAAGACGTGGCCAGTGTCGAGCGAAACGCGGCCCAGCGTCGTGTCACGAATCGCGCGTGGCTGCTCATTGATCTCCTTCAGCATGAAATGCTTGTATCCGGCCTTCTCCGCCTGGATGGGATCCCAAGTGATCCGCTGAACTTTCAGCGGGAGCGGCGCACCTTCAAAATCGCTCAGCGCCACGCCCTCGCGGGTAAGCACAGCCAACTCGCCGTCGGCAAGAAAGTGGATATTGCGCGTGTGATGAAGGATGCCGGGCACGTCCGAAGCAAGGAAGAACTCCCCCTCGCCGATACCGATCACAGCCGGCGGTCCCATCCGCGCGGCGACGAGCTTGTTCGGCTCATGCGCCGAAAGCACACCGATAGCAAACGCTCCGGTAATCCGCTTAACAGCTCGGCGCACAGCTTCTTCGAGAGGAAGCACTGGCTGACCTTGCGCAAGCCCTGCGCACTTCGTTGACGTCCCATCAGTCACCACCGCCTCAGATTTGTTCGCGGATTGAGATCGAGTGCCTGACGCAGGCACCGGACCGCCCGCCATTTCAAGCTCATCCTGAATCAGGTGCGCGATGATCTCCGTATCGGTCTCGGACACAAACTTGTGGCCCTTCGCAATGAGCGCGTTCTTCAGCGTGAGATAGTTCTCCACGATACCGTTGTGCACGACGACCAGAGTGCCGCTGCCATCGCGATGCGGATGCGCATTCTCTTCCGTAGGCCGTCCGTGTGTCGCCCAGCGGGTATGCCCGATGCCGAAGCTTCCCTCGATCGGCGATGCGGCGATGACATTCTCTAGATTGCGCAGCTTCCCCGGCGCACGGCGCAGCGCAAGTCCTCCGGGGCCGCCGGCTACGGCAATACCAGCCGAATCGTAGCCGCGATATTCCAGCCGTCGAAGACCTTCAATAATGACGGGGACAACAGACTGAGGACCGATGTAACCCACTATTCCGCACATACGATGAGTTTAGATGGGCGCGGCTCGATTCTGCTCATGAGGCGTATGGGACTTTCGGGGGAGCGCCTGGCGTGAGCGACGATCGGCTGTCACAAGCCGCAAACAATTGGGGTGTACCGTAGGAGTGTCGTCTGGAGCTTGCGTGAAGCGAGAGTGCGAATGCACATACTGGTAATCAACAGCGGGTCTTCCTCCATCAAATTTTCTATCATCGATGGAAGCGCGAATGATGCGAGATCGCTCTTCGAAGGGGAGGTGAGCGGCATCGGCGGAGGCCACACTGAATTTGCTTTTCGCGACGCGGATGAGCGAGATCTCAGCGGGCGTCCTCAACAGGTACGGGCCGACACTACGAGCGAAGCGATCGCGGTGGTTACGAAGGCCGTAAGCGGCCCTGCGCTACCCAAGGTAGATGCGGTAGGGTACCGCGTGGTGCATCCGGGGCCGAAGCTCGACCGTCACGTCCGGATCGACGAACAGGTGCTGCAAGACCTCGAAGAGGCGGCCGACTTTGCGCCGTTGCATGACCCGGCGGCGATCGAGGTGATCCGGGAGATGATGGCGAAATTCCCGAGCGTCGGCCACTATGCCTGCTTCGATACCATCTTCCATCAGACCATGTCGGCGGCGGCGACGACCTATCCGATTCCAGCGCGCTTTCGCGACCGAGGCGTTCGCCGGTACGGATTCCACGGACTAAGCTGCGAATCGATCGTGCGGCAACTGCGGGCGAATAAGACGATCAACTTCCCAAGCCGCATGATCATCGCTCATTTAGGGAGCGGGTGCAGCGTGACCGCCGTATTGGATGGGCGGTCGGTCGATACATCCATGGGACTGACGCCGACCGGAGGAGTCATCATGGGTACGCGCCCGGGAGACCTGGATCCCGGTCTGGTGCTCTATCTCTTGCGGCAGATGCATGGCGACAAGGCGATCCAATTGGAAAAGATGCTGAACCATGATGCAGGCCTCGTGGCGCTGTCCGGTCTGCCGAACGACATGAAGGCGGTGCGCGCGGCCGCGGCCGACGGCGATGCCAAGGCGAAGCTGGCAGCCGAGATCTTCACGCGATCTGTAAAGAAGACCGTCGGAGCTTTCGCCGCGCTGATGGGTGGCCTCGACGCTCTCGTGTTTGCGGGTGGCATCGGGGAGCACGATGCACAATCCCGCACCGAGATCGTACAAGGCTTGCAGTTTCTCGGAATCTTCATGGATGCGGCCTTGAATGAGCGTCCCGGCGATGCGCTCCGGCGCGTGAATGCATCTGACTCAGCAACGGCAGTCTTCGTCGTCCCGGCAAAAGAAGACTGGATGATCGCCGCGCATGTATATCTCATGGCGGAAGCTCGCAATTCGTAACATCTACAATTACAAAATACTTCGAAGATGGCCTACTGTAGGCAAGGAGTCGATGATGAACAGCCCCGCTAGAGACTCGAAGGAATCGAAGCCGTCGTCGCAGAAACAGAATCACGCAGCGCAGCCGCTATCCGCTGACGAGCACAGCAAGATCGATGCGTACTGGCGCGCCTGCAACTATCTTTGCGTGGGCATGCTGTACTTGCTCGAAAATCCGCTGCTGCGGCAGCCCCTTAAACCGGAGCATATCAAGAACCGCCTACTGGGACATTGGGGTTCAGATCCCGGACAGACGTTTACCTGGGTTCATCTGAACCGGCTCATCAAGAAGTATGATCTCGATTTGATCTACATCTCCGGACCGGGCCACGGCGCTCCAGCCACTCTGTCGAACAGTTATCTTGAGGGCGTCTACTCAGAAATTTACCCGGACAAGAGCGAAGATATCGCGGGCCTGCAGAAGTTCTTCAAGCAGTTTTCCTTTCCAGGCGGCATCGGAAGCCACTGCACACCGGAGACCCCGGGCTCCATTCACGAAGGCGGCGAGCTGGGGTATAGCCTCTCCCACGGGTTCGGCGCGGCGTTCGACAATCCCGACCTGATCGTCACCGTCGTCGTCGGAGACGGCGAGGCAGAGACCGGACCATTGGCCACCTCCTGGCATGCAAACAAGTTCCTGAACCCGGTGCGCGACGGGGCCGTGCTTCCAATACTGCACCTGAACGGTTACAAAATCGCAAATCCCACTATTCTCGCTAGAATCACGCCGGAAGAGCTCGAGTGGATGTTCAA
The DNA here is from genome assembly GCA_965277545.1 of Edaphobacter sp. Taxonomy (GTDB): domain Bacteria; phylum Acidobacteriota; class Terriglobia; order Terriglobales; family Acidobacteriaceae; genus Edaphobacter. Next base: position 280,937 of record OZ255826.1, on the reverse strand, counting down.
AGGATATGGCTGGGAGCCGCATCTCGTCGAAGGAGAGGATCCGGAGAAGATGCATCCGCTCATGGCGGAGATCTCCGAGATCTGTATTCAGAAGATCCATGCCATACAGAAGAAGGCACGCAGCGCGCTTGCCGGAGCCGAGCCCGAACGCCCCCGCTGGCCCATGATCATTCTGCGCACGCCGAAGGGTTGGACCTGCCCGAAGGAGATCGATGGGCATAAGCTTGAAGGCTCATGGCGGGCACACCAGATGCCGGTTCTCGATCCAAAGACAAACCCTGCCCACTTGGCCTTGGTGGAGAAGTGGATGCGCAGTTACAAGCCTGAGGAGCTATTCGACGACTCCGGCAAGCTGATCAAGGAGCTGCGCGAGATGGCTCCCGTCGGCCAACGAAGGATCAGCGGCAATCCACACGCAAACGGCGGCCTGCTGCGCAAGCCAATGTCGCTGCCCGACTTCCGCGACTATGCCGTGAAGGTGGAAAAGCCCGGCCAGATCGAGGTCTCCCCGACCTATGTTCTCGGGGAATTCATGCGCGATGCTATGAGGCAGAACATGACCAGCTTCCGCGTCTTCGGCCCCGACGAAACCGCCTCGAACAAGCTGCAGGCCATCTACGAGGCCAGCGGCAAAACCTGGATGGCGAAGCTGCTTCCCGAAGACGCCGACGGCGGCGACCTGTCGCGTGAAGGCCGCGTCATGGAGATGCTGAGCGAGCATACTCTCGAAGGCTGGTTCGAAGGTTACGTCCTCACCGGCCGTCACGGCTTCTTCTCCACTTATGAATCCTTCGTGCACATCATTGACTCCATGTTCAACCAGCATGCGAAATGGCTAGAGAAGAGCAAGCTCGAGCTGCGCTGGCGAGCACCGATCTCGTCGATCAATCTGCTGATCACCTCGCTCGTTTGGCGGCAGGACCATAACGGCTTTACTCACCAGGATCCCGGTTTTCTTGATGTCGTCACGAACAAAAGTCCGGCCATCACCCGCATCTATCTTCCACCGGACGCCAACTGCCTGCTCAGCGTAGCGGACCACTGCCTGCGCAGCACCGACTACGTCAACGTTATCGTCGCCGACAAGGCCCCGCACCTGCAATACCTCGACATGGATGCCGCAGTGAAGCACTGCACCAAGGGGATCGGCATCTGGGACTTCGCCAGCAACGATGCGGGCGAGGAGCCGGACGTGGTGATCGCCTGCGCCGGAGACATACCCACTGCAGAGGCGCTCGCGGCAGTCTCGATTCTGCGCAAGAGATGCCCTGACTTGAAGATCCGATTTGTGAACGTCGTCGATCTCTTTCGCCTGATGCCGGCCAGCGAGCATCCTCACGGGCTTTCTGAAAAGGAGTTCGATAGCCTGTTTACGCGAAACAAGCCCGTCATCTTTAACTTCCATTCCTATGCTTCGCTCGTGCACAAGCTCACCTACAAGCGCACCAATCACGACAACTTCCACGTGCGCGGATACAAGGAGAAGGGAAACATCAACACGCCGCTTGAACTGGCTATCCTCAATCAAATCGACCGCTACGATCTTGCGATTGACGTGATCGATCGCGTGCCTCGGCTGCAAATGACGGCAGCGCACACCAAGGAATGGCTCAAGGGACAGATCATCGAAAGCGTGAACTACGCTCACGAGAACGGAATCGACAGCAAGGAAATTCGCGAATGGAAGTGGCCTCTCTAAAGGCTCGGTCCAGACAAGTCTCACGCCCCGCCGCGTCTGAGCTCCTTGCTCTTGAGCACGATCAGATACTCGTAAAACGACTGCAATGTCGCATAGGTCAGCCCGGCCATGCCGTCGAGCACCCCCCCGCGCACCACGACCATATAGAGCCACTTGAGCAATGGTCGAGCGGGCAAACGATAGAAGATGGCCTTCTGATGAAGTCGCCGCATGTGAAAATCGGGGTCACGCAGCGCCGTCCACAGCGAAGGATTCTGCAGCCCCTGTTCCCGCACGATCAACTCGGCTTCCATCGTCGAGTACAGGTTGTGCTTCTCCACCCAGCGCGCGAGACCCTTCGAAAACGGAAAGTGATCGAGCGGATAGCTGAGGTCTGCAACGATCCCATCCACTTCGAGGACCTCGTTGATCGCGCGAGTGTAGCGCGCCCGCTCCGGCCTGACCAGGCGAATGTAATACGGCGAGATCTGCGCGTGCTTCAGCCAGGTGTCGAATAAAAAGTCGCGGCGTCGAAGGCGAAATCCAGAAACCTGATCGGGAGCTGCGCCAGCAAGCTGTTGCATCTCGCGTGACAGGTCCGTTGTCGGGCGTTCGTCGGCATCGAGGAGGAACACCCAAGGATGTTTGAACGCGATAGTTGTTAGGGCTGCATTCCGGTGACTCGCGTAATCGTCGAAGGTGCGTGTGTGCAGGTGAGCGCCCGCCGCCGTCGCGATGTCTGCGGTGTCGTCGGTGCTATACGAGTCGAAGACGTGAACGTCGTCGCACCAGGAGACGCTCGCAAGGCAGCCGGGCAGGTCTCGCTGCTCGTTGCGGGTAAGGATGAGTACGGAGATCATCGCGAGTATGGTATCGCGTCTGGTCGCCGTCGGTGATGCGACGCGCGCGGCTACGCCAGCCGGTGTTTGCGCCGCATACTGCAAGATAGTCAGACAGGACAAGGCAATAGTTAAGTGGTGGCGAAAAGCCTATCTGAAACTACGAAGCGCCAGCACGGCATTCAGTCCGCCGAAGGCCAGCGAGTTCGACAGCGCAAGCTTCGGGCTCGCTTTGCGCGGCGAACCCAGCAGCACATCGAGACCGACAGCAGGATCGATCTCGGTGACGCCGGCATTGGCGGGCAAAAGACTTTCCTGCAGCGCCAGAACGGTTGCGAGTGCTTCCAGCGCACCGCTGGCCCCGATCGAATGGCCGTGCAGCCCCTTGGTCGAGCTGACGGGAATGCGAGGCGTGAGCGCGCCGAAGACCTCCCGGATGGCCGCCGCCTCCGTAACATCGTTGGCCTGCGTTCCAGTTCCGTGGGCACTGATGTAGCCCACCTGTTCCGGCTGCGCCTTCGCGTCTGCCAACGCCTGACGCATCGCGGAGGCGGCTCCGTCAGAAAGCGGCTGGGTAATGTGCGCCGCATCGGCCGACATGCCGAAGCCCACAATCTCCGCATAGATCGTCGCTCCCCGGGCTTGCGCCGACGCCAACGTCTCCAGTGTCAGCATCGCCGCGCCCTCCCCCAGCGTCATTCCATCGCGATCCGCGGAGAACGGCCGGCACTGCGTCGGAGACACCACGCGCATCGAGTCCCAGGCGCGCAAAAATCCAAACGTCAGCGGAGCCTCGTGACCGCCCGTGATCGCCGCCTGCACCATCCCCGCCCGCACCATCTGAAACGCGAGGCCGATCGCGTGCGTACCCGACGAGCAGGCGGTGGAGATATTCAGCACCGGCCCGGTGATCTTCTGGTCGATCGAGATATTGCTTGCTCCCGCCGAGGCCATCGTGCGAATCACCGTCAGCGGATGCACACGCGCATCCCGGGTGTACAGCTTCGCCGTCTCGGTCTCCTCCGCCTGGCGTCCGCCGCACGCGCAGCCCACGATAATGGCGATCTTTTCTGCGGCGTAGTGGCTCGTGATCTGCGACTTCTCCGCTGCCTGGCGAGCGGCGACAATGGCGAGCTGCGTCGTGCGGTCGGTCGCGACCACGATGCCCGACTCGAGGTGCTGGCGCGGATCGAAGTTCTTGACTGCGGCCGTCTGCGTAAACCGCAGCCCCTGCGTCTCGCCTGGAGCTTCCGGATAGGGAGGGAACGGCGCGATGCCAGTCGTGCCGGCGAAGACTGATCTGCGAAACTCCCCTACCGTATTGCCGATGGGAGTCACACATCCCAGGCCGGTCACAACGACACGATTCACTGCTTCTCCTTTAAGGTGCTCCCATCCATTGTAGATTCCAGCCGTGCGTTTGCGCCGAGACGCCCAATTTGCTCTCTCCTGCCGTCCACAGGCGCTCGCCGTTGTTGTAGCGTGCGGCGAAGCTGCTGATAATGTCGGCGGCTTCGCTGTCGATCTGGGAGGCATAGCCGAGAACCAGGGCGCGCTTGCGATCGACGGCTGATGCAGACTGGCAGAGAACCGGCTGCAGCGGCTGTTCGGTCGCGGTTGCACGAAGAGCGTCGAGATCGGCTGCCGCGCTGGGGTGCGTTCCGGCGTAGGGCAGGTCTTCGTAGAAGACGGCTAGCCGGCCGGAGGTGAAGGACGACGCGGCTTCACGGACGGTCAGGTGGTCGACGTGGCTTCCCAGAGCGGCGGGGATGACGAGGGCATCGACCGCGCCTGATTCGATCTGGCGGGCAAGTGCTTTGCGAATCTTTTCGATGGCGGGGTCGGCGGGATTCACAAGCGTGTTGCATACTGCCTCGGCAGCGCAGCGCAGGCGGATCGGCGCGTCCTTGAGGTTGAGGTCGATCATCCGCAGGTTGTTCTTGCTGCCCTTGGGCAAGTCCTGTGTGATGCGGCGGAGGAAGAGCTCGTCTTCGCGACGGCGCATGGCCGAGACGTAGGAGAGTTCGTCGTTCTCGTGGACGAAGGCGGCGTCGGAGTAGGGGGCGTGACGGCTACGGGTGAAGACGTTCAGGATGGTTACGGTGTGGCGCGCAAGAAGCCAGTTTTGGATCGCGATGGAAAGAGAGAAGGCCGCATCGGCGCGATGGGGGGAGAGGATGAGGATCTTCAGGTGCCGCTCCTGGTGCTGCGTAGTGATGGATGATGAAGGCGCATTTTCCTTAGACACCCTTCTTCATGGGCTCCCAGATGAATTTGTGGATCTGGAGAGAAAGGCGGGCGTCGATGCCGTCCGCCATCATCCACTCGACGAGGGTGCGGGGATCCAGGGTGGCGTTGTCGGTGGTGCGCAGCGGGCTTGGAGTCTTGTTGAAGGCTGGGCTGAGAAGGATGCCGCCGGCTATCTCGTTGAGCTTATGCTGAGCGATGAAGGCGCGGGCAAAGTCATAGTCGGCGCGGTTGGTGAGAACGAATTTGACCTCGTCGTTTCTGGTAAGAGCGGTGAGGTTCTCCAAGCGAAAACTATTGGCGGCGGAGCCTGAGCCGGGGCACTTGACGTCGACGATCTTGTGAACGGCCTTGGGGACAGCGTCAAGCGGCCGTTCGCCGCTGGTTTCGATCATCAGCGTATAGTCCGCTGCGAGGAGGCGTTCCATCATCGGCAGGAGTTCGCGAGCCTGGAGCATAGGCTCGCCGCCGGTGAATTCGATGAGCCGACAGGGCGCAAGCGCTTCGACCTGGGCGACGATCTCGTCCTCGGTGTAGGGCTTGCCTCCGGTGAAGGTGTACTCGGAGTCGCACCAGGCGCAGCGCAGGTTGCAGCCCGCGAGGCGGACGAAGATGCAAGGCAGGCCGGCGAAAGAAGACTCGCCCTGAACGGATTTGTAGAGCTCAATGAGGTGCATGGGTTCTCACAGTACGAGGAGGAGGGGAACTCCAGCCTTTCTGGAGGCATGTGCGAGGTCGCGGTCAAGTGTTGCCAACGGCAAACTTAAGCGAATCGCCAGATCGAGATAGGTTGCGTCGTAGGTCGTAAGACCAAACTGATCTGCCAGTTGCAAAAGACGTTGGATGGTAGGCATTTCGTGATGAAGTTGAATATCGAGTGTGCCGAGGTCGGCCAGAAAGCCAGAGGCCTGATGCGGGGAGAGCCTGTTATCTGACAGGGCTTTGCGTATGGCGCTGGCCACTTCAAAGTGCCAGAGCACCGGCGCGACAGCAAAACTTGCCTGCACGTGGATCAGGGCCGGCTGTGCCGCTGCAAAATCAGTGTTCGCGAAGGCCCAGGAGACGGCGGTAGAAGCATCAAGTACAAAAGACACTTAGTATCGATGTCCTTCGTGAATGTATTCACGCAGACTCATCCCAGCGGGCAGATCCAGCGTAGGGGCATCTGGGCCGTTGCGAGCCTGGAGAATGCGCTCGATGGCCGCAGCGCGAAGGGAGCGCGTTTGGTCGTCAACTGGCTGCGGTTGCAGCGCTGCGACATGCTGATCGACAAGATATTCGAGATAGGCGCTTGTCGAGAACCCCAGGGCTAAGGCTTGGCGACGAAGCGCCTCTTCCCTGTCGGCTGGAAGATCGAGTCGAATCATGGCACACCTCTGATTACGAGTATACGGTGGCCGCTGAGAAATCGGCCTACTCGTAGTAGCGGGCGAAGCTGGTGTCGGTCTCGTACAGGGTGCAGTCTTTGACGCGGACGCGGCCTGCGGTCATCTCGCGGACCTGGGCGCTCGTCTTCTGGTAGAAGTAGCGGGCAAGGTTTTCGGCGCTTGGGTTAAGCTCTTCGTCGAAGGGCTTGAGGTCGTTGATCATGAAGTGGTCGAGGTAGTCGACAGTGGGGCGCATGACCTGCTTGAGCAGCTTGAAGTCCAGCAGCATACCGGCTTCGTCCAGTTCCTCGCCGGCGAGGGTGACGAAGACCTTGTAGTTGTGGCCATGTGGGTTCTCGCACTTGCCACGATAATTGCGGAGGTAGTGGCCGGAGGAGAAGCCGGCTTCTACGGTAACTTCAAACATGATTCTGCGATTCCCTTCGAGATTCGACGGCCGCGGCCGACATCGCAACGAGCGTAAGTGAGCGGCCACCTCCATTGTACTGTTCGGGAGGGTACAAGCAGCCTCGCTACGGACGACGCCGGCGGCCTCTGCGCTCCTGTTCGGCGCGGCGCTCAGCCTGTTCAAAGAGTGCAGAGAAGATTCCGCCAAGCGCGACCAGCAGGCCAAGCACGAAGAAGCCAAGGCCCATCGTGCGCCAGAGCGAGACGTCGCCGGGCGAGCCGGGCTGCTCAGCGATGTTGGTGTAGGAGATGCCGCAGGAGATCAGCGAGAACACGACCAGGCTGCCGGCGAGGATGAAAAGGTTGCGTCCCATGCTGCAGATTTTATGTCAGGGACGCGTGCCGCTGGGCGCGAACCGGCCTAATGAAAAAGAAAGGCCCGCTCCAACCTCGAAGCGGGCCCTGCGGTGTTGCACCGATGCAACACTAGTAGCGGGTGGTGGTCGTCGTGGTTCCGGCGAGTTCGCTGTCCTCGGCGACAACATCCCGAGTGCCGGAGACGGGGTCGCGATCGCTGACCAGAGTGCGATCTCCGGTCAGGGTACGATCGCCCTCTACGCTGCGTGTGCGATCGAGATCGCCGGCGGTGTCCTCATCGGAGATTTTGCCGAAGGTCTGGTGTGCGCCGGCGGTGTGGCCGGAGGACGCCTCGCCAGTCGAGGAGATGTCGCGTGCGCCGGTCTCCTTGAGGCCTGCTTTGGCGGCATCGATCTGCTCGGAGGTATCACAGTGAACCGAGAGCAGCGTGCCGCCGTCCTTGACTGCGCCTTCGTAGCGCTTGGCTTCGAACTCAGGAATGCCCATGCCGACTAGAGCTCCGACTACGCCGCCTACCGCCCCGCCAACGCCGAGGCCGGCAAGGGTACCCATAATGGGTCCGGCGGCGATGAGAGGACCAACGCCGGGAATGGCGAGAGCGCCGATGCCCGCAAGCAGACCGAGGGTGCCGCCGATGACGCCGCCCGTGGTGACGCCAGTGGCGGTGCCCTCCGGAGCTTTGGTGTGCTTCTCGTGAGCGAAGGCGCGGGTGGTCTCGTCATCTGGCAGAAGAACGGAGATGTTTGCGTTGGTGAATCCCTTCGTGAGCAGGTGGTCGACTGCGGATTCCGCTGTGTTGGGCGTGGCATAGATGCCGAAGACTGCTGTGTTTTTGCTGGCCATTGGTGTGCTCCTGGGCTGCGTTGCAGCTCGATCTGTAATGCGTGAAAGTACGTGCTACTGCTTGACGGTGAGCTGGTTGGTGACCTTATCCGCGGAGACGACTGACGCTGCGTCCGCGGCAACCTGCTGCTTCTCTTGGTCGGTTTTGACGGGTCCCTTCAGCACGACGGCGCCATTCGAGGTGAGGATTTTCACGTTGTGAGCGTAGGTGGAGAGGTTCTTGTCCGCAACGATGGCGCGGCGTACTTTGGCCGTGGTTTGAATGTCAGATTTGGCGTTGGGCTGATTGTCGGCGGTGCCGTTCTGGTTCTCACTTTGGTTCTGCTTCGCATTGTCAGGCGCCTGGCCCAAAACGCGTGAGTGAGCAAGTGTGCAGGAGAGACTGAGTGTCGCGATCGCCGCTGCAGCGCGGAGAGAGGTACGGGAGTAAGTCATGATGAAGGACAACCTTTCAGGGAAGACACGCTTCCGAAGCTGCCGGGCCGAGGAGTCTGGTGGGCTGACTCGATCCCGCAAGCGCAGTCAGTAGGTGTGATGGTGAAGCCGGTGGGGGAGTTGTTCTACGCGTTCGATGAGGATGAGATTGCGAAGAAGCGCTCGACGTCGGCGATCTCCTGGGTAAGGCGATAGGGCGGCAGGGACTCGAGAAAGATGCGGCCGTAGCGCTGGCGCTGGATGCGCGGATCGAGGAGCATGAGGACGCCGCGGTCGTTCAGGCTGCGGATGAGACGGCCGAAGCCCTGCTTCAAGGTGATGACGGCATTGGGAATCTGGTAGTCGAAGAAGGGTTTGCCCCCAAGGTCCTCGATGGCCTGCATGCGCGCTTCGACGACTGGATCCGAAGGCACCGCGAACGGAAGCCGGTCGATGATGACGCAGGAGAGCTGCTCGCCCTGCACGTCGACGCCCTGCCAGAAGCTGGAGGTGCCGAACAGGACGGCGTTCGGGGTGTCGCGGAACTGCTGCAGCAGGACGTGGCGCGGTGCGGTGCCGTGGAGGAGCAGCGGGTAGGGCAGTTCTGCGAGGAGCCGCTCGTACGTGTTGCGCATCTGCGTGTAGCTGGTGAAGAGGCAGAAGGCGCGGCCATGGGTGATCTCGAGGACGCGGCGGATGCGTTCGGCGGCGCGCTCGGGAAAATCAGGCTCGCGCGGGTCCGGCATGTTGGGCGGGAGGTAGAGGAGCGCCTGCTGCTCGTAGTGGAAGTGCGAGGGAACGATGAGCTCGCGTGTGGTGTGCAGGCCGAGCCGCTTGCGGATGTGATCGAAGACGCCCGACACGGTGAGCGTGGCGGAGGTGAGAATGACCGAGTTGTAGCTGTCGAAGAGGGTGGAGGTGAGCAGCTCGGAGACGTCGATCGGCGTGGCCTGCAGATGCGTGTGGAAGCTGGCGTGGCCTGCGCCGCGGGCGAGGTTGCGGATCCCTCCCGCGGCGCGGCGCTCGATCCAGAAGACCGTATTGCGGTCGGGGGATTCAAGCAGGAAGCTCAAGTGCGCGCGGATGTCGGCGGCGCGTTTGCGCAGCCCCGAGGACTCCTCGACGTTCTTCAGGCGATCCAGTTCGCCTTCAAGGCGGGTGAGCGCGTTGAGGGTTGCGGTGTAGGTGTCGCCGGACTCTTCGAGGAAGGACTCGCGGTGAGTGAACGGCATTCTGCTGCCGGTTGCGCTGTGCATTCCGGCCGCTTCGGACGGGAGGACGGAGAAGAAGAGGCGGGAGCGTTCTTTGAGCGTAGCGCAGGCGTTTTCGATGGCGCTGGTGCTCGCCTGCTTTGCCTTGAGCATCATCTCGACATCGCGCGTGAGCTCATCGAATCGCTGCGTGGACAGGCCGATCCCGAAGTAGTTGCTGGCGACCTCTTCGAGATCATGGGCCTCGTCGAAGATGACGACCGCGGCTTCGGGGAGGATGCCGGCGTCGGGAGCGTTGCCCGCCTGCTGCTTGATGTTGAGATCGGCGAAGAAGAGATGGTGGTTGACGATGACGATGTCGGATTCGAGTGCCTTGCGGCGCATCGCGGTGATGAAGCAGCGCTCCCAGTCGGGACAGCTCTGGCCGAGGCAGGCTTCGGTGCGGGCGTCGAGTTTATGCCACAGCGCGGAGGACTCGGGCAGATGATCGAGCTCGGAGCGGTCGCCGGTCTCGGTCGTCTTCTCCCAGGCCGCGATGTGGTGGAACTGCTCGATCTCCTCGAAGGCGTTGAGCAGCGGGTTGTCGCGCAGGGCGTAGAGCTTGTGGCGGCAGAGATAATTCGCGCGGCCCTTCATGTAGCAGACCTTCAGCGGGCCGAGGAGGGTCTCCAGGAACGGCACGTCTTTGAAGTAGAGCTGCTCCTGCAGGTTTTTGGTGCCGGTGGAGATGATGACGCGCTGGTTGCGCTCGCGGGCGAGCCGCAGCGCAGGCAGGAGGTAGGCGAGGGTCTTGCCAGTGCCGGTACCGGCTTCGACGATGAGGTGGCGCTTTTCCTTGAAGGCGAACTCGATCGCCTTAGCCATGTCGTACTGGCCGCGGCGGTGCTCGAAGGCAAGGCAAGAATGGGAGAGGATGCCGCCGGGGGAGAAGAAGTCGTGCAGGTTCGGCAGCTTCTGCGCGGGAGTCGGCTTCTGTTGAGCAGCATCGATTTGGATGGGAGAGGACACAGAAGGCTGTGTCCATGATATTCGCGTTTCCTTCGACCGGTTAGGCTGATCGGTTATGTAATCTCGCGCATCTTCTTTATTGCGTATCCGGTTTGTTCACGAGTCGCGCCTTGAGGATGACGCATCCAGAGAATGGCGGGACAATCGGAGCGTCCTCTCCGCCACCAGATATCCTCGACCTCTCTCGGAGTTTCCATCTCAGATTTTGACCATGACTCTATATCTTCCGCGTTGACTGCTTCAAAGAGAATCTGCTTCGCGAAATTATTCGTCACAAAGACGACCAAATCCGGCCTGTATAAGTCAATCTCTGCGCGGAGAGTCTGAATGGCTAGTGATTTCTGGAAATCAATCAACTTGTCAGACGGATTCTTTGTGGTCATCCCCATTTTGCATAGATTTGTCCATGCGAGATTCGAGCGGGAGTCGGAATCCATCTCTTTACTTATCTTGTCTGCAAACGGCCAGAACCCTCCGCATCGCAGATCAGCGAAAAGCTCAGCCGCATACTTCTGATGGAGTTGCAAAGTCCAATCGAAATTAGTTGGATCATCAGAAGTGTCGGCCGGGCGCCTGAATTGGCCTCTGGTTGCCTTGCCGACGTACAGAATCTTTTTCGGCTGATCGGCAAAACCGGTAGGCACATGCCCGACAAATAAGCCTGCTAGCTGGTTTGCGTATTCTTTCTTCGCAGACAGCAAGTTGTAAAGATCAAACCACTCGGGCCATAGATGATCCAAACTTGGGATGTTCATGTCGGATTATGCGGCGAAAGGGTCATGAGTGGTCGTCTGGTCGCCATGGCCTGCGAGCAGCCCGGAGACCGAGATGTCTTCGTCGAGTGCTTCCCAGTGCAGGCCGCGGCTGCTGATTCGGACCTGATTTCGCTGCTCGGGGGTGCTCTGAAGCAGCCGGGGGAACCATGCCAGTGGGACGCCGATGATCCGACCATCGCTCAGGTCGACCCACATGGTGTCCGGATCGAAACGCACTCGCATTGCGCTAACGGAAGAATTCATGCCATGCCCTTTCGATCCGGTCCTGACTCGACTCTACAATCTTCAGTAACTCGCGCAGAGTGCGAGCGTCGTAGCCATCATTGTATGGCTACACGGATTTGCGGTGTCAGCCAGAACTTTGCCTCCAGGTCGTCCTTCTCGACGTGGATATGAATCGGCTCACGCGGTGTTCCTTCGTTCGAGTAGAAGAAGAACTTGAAGCCGCGATCTCGGAAGACGACTGGCATGATCCAAGATTGTACTTTCCGTCCGATAGGAAGTGAGGCGGCCTGATCCCGCGCGAATCGCCGCTGCTCCCTATAATGGACGATTAAGGCGCTGTGGCGTCGAGAGAAGGCACGGCTATGGCGCAGCGGGATGACAGGAAGCGGTTAGGCAAGAAGCACCGGCAGGCGAGCACGCGGCCGAAGAAGGGTCGAGCGCCGAAGGCTACGCCGACGACGGGCGCGGTCGATCCGCGGAAGCGGAAGGTGCTTTCAACCAAGCGTGCCGCGGCGGAGAAGGCGGCGCGCGTGGGCAGGCAGTCGCCGGAGCGGGAGAGGCGCAGGGCGATCGGTTCGGATGGCCGCGGTGTTGCGCCGAAGAAGCCTGCGGGAGCAGTACGGGCGAAGGCAGAGCGGCCGGCGGATGGCATTGTAGGGCGGCAGACGCCGCGGTCGGCGAATGTGGCGGGGCGGGAGCGGATCGGCGAGGAGCTTGAAGACTGGCGCGAGGTGGAGCTGCTGGCTTCGCAGATGGACGCCGGTACGGCCAGCGCCGATGCGCTGAAGCTGCCGCTGGTTGCGATCTGCGGGCGGCCGAATGTGGGCAAGAGCACGCTGTTCAATCGCCTTACAGGGTCGCGGCGGTCGATCGTTGGCGACGAGCCGGGGATTACGCGCGACCGCATCTACGGCGAGATCGAGTGGATGGGACGCGAGGCGCGGATTGTGGACACCGGCGGCGTCGTGCCGGATGATGAGGCGCTGATTCCGTCGGAGATCTTTCGTCAAGCCAAGGTGGGACTCGAAGAAGCAGACGCGATTGTGATGGTGGTAGATGGGCGGACCGAGCTGGCCTCGCCTGACTTGGAGCTTGCCAGGCTGCTGCTGCGTGGGGGCAAGCCGGTGTTTCTTGCCGTGAACAAGATGGACACCGAGGCGATGCAGGTGCAGGCGGAGAACTTCCGCAGGCTTGGATTTCGCAACGTGCTGCCGGTGTCGGCGGAGCATGGCTCGGGGATGGGCGATCTGCTCGATGCGGTGTTCGAGGTGCTCCCCGCGGCGATCGAAGTTGCCGAGCCGGAGGTGATGCTGACCGAGAACGATGAGGCAGAGGAGGATGAGACGGGTCCGGACTACAGTGTGGCCGCAGGCGCTAGTGTGGCCGCAGGCGCTAGTGCGACTCCGGACGGTTTGCGGTCTGATGACTCAGGCGCGAGTCCTGTGCCGGAGCCGAAGCGAGTCAGGCGGCTGCGTTCGCACGGTGAGTACGAGAGCCGGGAGACGAAGATTGCGATCATCGGCCGGCCGAACGTGGGCAAGAGCACGCTGCTGAATGCGCTCACGGGAAGCGAGCGCGCGATCGTTTCGCCGATTGCGGGCACAACGCGCGACGCGGTCGATGAGGTGGTCGAGCGCGACGGCCACAGCTTCCGCTTCGTCGACACGGCCGGCATTCGGCGCAAAGGCAAGACGAAGCTGATGGCGGAAAAGCTGTCGGTGATCATGGCGCGGAAGCATCTCGAGGCCGCCGATGTGTCGCTGCTGATCATCGATGCCACCGAAGGGGTGACCGCGCTTGACGCCAACATCGGCGGCTATGCGCATGAGAGCGGACGCAGCGTGATGATCGTGGTGAACAAATGGGACCTGATGACCAAGACCGGCCGCGACGGGATGCGTTTCTACGACGGCAAGCCGCCGGCGGACCAGAAGATCTATGAGCAGAATATGCGGGACAAGCTGAAGTACCTAGACTATGCACCGCTGCTGTTTATCTCCGCTGTGGATGGAAAGAACATCGAGTCCGTGTTCAAGAAGGTGGAGTTGGTGGCGCGAGAGCGACGCAAGCGCGTGACGACCGGGCAGATGAACCGATTTCTGGAGAAGGTGGATTTCCAGAAGGCCTCGGTGCCGATGAACAAGCGGGTGCGGATTTATTACATGACACAGGCTGCGGTGGCTCCGCCGACCTTTGTGCTGTTCACGGACAAGGATGTGAAGATGCACTTTTCATTCGAACGGTTTCTGGGCAATCAGATTCGCGAGAACTTCGGGTTCATCGGAAGTCCGATCTGGTTCAAGATCAGGGCGAGGAATAAAAAAGCGGAGTAGACAGCTACGTTGCGGGTTTACGCAGTTTCCGCCGGAGCACGACTCAATTGTTAGAGAGCATGAGAAAGCCCAGCTCTTGTGAACTGGGCTTTGCCTTTGGTCGGAACACAGCGCTGGCTAGACTCCTGCGGGTATCGGCGCGGGAGCGACTCCATTCTTCTTGGCGATGCCGTTGATCATCTCAAGGTGCTCGTGAACGACCTTCTCGCCTTTCTCGACGGCGTCCTTGAAGGCCGGGTAGCCGGTGGCCTTCGCTTCAGCACGAAACTCCAGCAGGTCTTTGTGGTGATCCTCGACCATCGCCTTGATGTAAGCCTTATCGAACTTCTCGCCGCTGAGCACGTCGAGCTTCAGCTTCTCGGCCTCGGTGGCGGCATCGGCATGCGACGGCTTCTCGAGCCCGGCCTCGATGGCGAACGGCTTCATGTCTTCAATCAGCTTGGTGTGATCGTCCACCATCTTCTGGGCGAAGGCTTTGACGTCCTCGCCGGTAGCTTTCTTGAGCGCAAGTTGTGCGAGCTCGATCTCGTCGACGCTTCCCTGGGCAGCCTTCTTGAGGAACTCGGTGTCTTGATGGGCGGTGCTCGCCTGGTCGCGCGGGGCCGGCGGATTGGATTTGGCGAAGGCCGCGGAGAAAGCGGAGACGGCCACGAGGGCGAGGATTGCGGGTAAGGCAGCAGATTTCATATTTCTACCTCTTTCGATTTTCGAAGAACTACCAGGAGTGCACTCGCTTGTCGCACCACCCGGTGGCAGGCGTAATTGCCGTCACCTTGACAGAGACGCCAAAAGGACTGCTCGAAGTTGCATTCAGGTCTTTCGAGGCAGGCTAGCGGGCGTCGCTTTGCAGCCACGCATCCCATGCCGCGAGGGCGCGTTCGCACTGCATCCTGTGGCGTTCCTTCTTGTCGCGGACGCTTCTGCGGAGGTCTTCTTCAAGAGCAGGGAGCAGGTCGAAGGTAATGTTGGCGGGTTGGAACTTCTTGGCTTCCGCGTGAGTAATGTAGTGGGTAAGCGAGCCGTTCGCGCTGAGGCGTGGCGCGGGTGCGGGGTCGCGCCCTGCGGCGATGGCGGCCGCGTAGATGCCGGCCAACATGCCCGAGGCGATGGATTCGGTATAGCCTTCCACGCCGCTGAGTTGGCCGGCAATCATGACACCGGGATGTGCCTTGAGCCGGAGCGTCTCCGTGAGAAGCGATGGCGCGTGAATGTAGGTGTTGCGGTGTATCTGGCCGTAACGCAGAAAGGTTGCGTTCTCAAGGCCCGGAATGAGTCGTAAGACGCGCAGCTGCTCGCCGTACTTGAGGTGGTTCTGGAAGCCGACCAGGTTGTAGCTGTCAGCGCGAAGATTTTCCTGGCGCAGTTGGACAACGGCGTAAGGCCACCGGCTGGTCTTCGGATCGGTGAGGCCGACGGGCTTCATGGGGCCAAAGCGTAGCGTGTCGCGGCCTCGGCGCGCGGTCTCCTCGATGGGAAGGCAGCCTTCGAAGTACTGCAGCTTCTCTGCGGCGCCTGTAACGGGAAACTTCTCCCAGTCTTTCGCCGCGACCGCTTCGGCGGTGGTGAGAGCGTCGAGGAAGCGCTCGTACTCCTCCTTCGTGAAGGGGCAGTTGATGTAGTCAGCAGTCCCTTTGTCATAGCGCGCGGCGAAGTAGACCTTCGTCATGTTAATCGTGGTGGCATCGACGATGGGGCTGATGGAGTCGTAGAAGGCGAGATGGTCCGAGCCGGTCAGGCGCTGCAGTTCGGCGGCGAGCGCAGGCGAGGTAAGCGGGCCGCTCGCGAGAATGGTGAGAGTTTCAGCATCCTTCTCGTGGAGCGAGGTGACCTCCTCGCGGTGGACAGTAATGCGCGTCTCGGCGGCAAGGCGCGCGGCGACCCGCTTCGAGAACTCCACGCGATCGACCGCAAGCGCATGTCCGGCGGGCACCGCGGCGGCATCGGCTTCCGCGAGGAGGATGCAGCCGGCCAGGCGCATCTCCTGCTTCAGCAGCCAGGGCGCTGTGTTTTCGCTCTCGGATTTAAGAGAGTTCGAGCAGACGAGTTCAGCGAAGTCGCTGGTCTGGTGAGCTTCGGTGGAGCGCATCGGACGCATTTCATACAGGTCAATCTCGCAGCCGCGCGCTGCTGCCTGGAGCGCAGCCTCCGGGCCGGCGAGGCCGCCGCCGATGATCCGGATGCGCCTGGTCAATGCGCAGCCTGGCTCGCAGCAGATTCTGCGGCAAGCGTAGTAAGAGCATCGCCTGATACCTGCATGCCCTTCCATTCGGACTTCATCACCGCGCCCAAGGACTGATAGAAATCAATGGAAGGCTGGTTCCAGTCCAGCACGCTCCACTCGTAGCGCGGGCAGCCTTCGGCGACGGCGATAGCAGCGACGCGGGCGAGAAGAGCCTTGCCGATGCCCTTGCCGCGATGTGAGGGCGAGACGTAGAGGTCTTCGAGATAGATGCCGGCGTGTCCGCGCCAGGTCGAGTAGTTGTAAAAGTAGAGTGCGAAGCCGGCAGCCGTCGTGACGCCGGCTTCGATGTAATCGGCGATTAAGCATTCGAAGCGCTTGCCGGCCCCGAACCCGTCGCGTAGCAGGTCTGCCTCCGTTGCGAGCACTGCGTCGGGTTCCCGCTCATATGCGGCGAGCTCGCGAATGAAGGCGAGAATCTGCGGGACATCTTCGGGACGTGCGGAGCGGAGGTGGAGAGGTGTGCGCATGGCAGGCTTCTTCATCTTAGCCGCAGCACGCCGGCTTGCAGCAGAACCTGGGCCGTGCCTGCGTTCCAGAGGTGATGGGTGAAGCGATATCTCCCGCGCACGCCGCACCCACAGCAGGATCACGCAAGCATCTTGCGCACGAATCGCCGCACCGTCTCCGTCACCATTCCGTACACTACGTGCGTCGCCATTTCGCTGGTCTTCTCCCGCACCGTCTGGTCCTGCGGCTCAGCCGAAAGACCCATCGCCGGCAGCGCACCTCCGTGCGTCAGCGAAGTTAGAGCCATTCCGAACGCCGCCCCATCCTTCCCCGTCGCAGCCGGATAGTACTCCGCCAGCGCACCGTACGCGGCTCCGGTCAACGCACCGAAGCCCCAGTGAATCGCCTCCGCGGCTGCCGCCTTCTCGCCGTGCGCAAGCTCATGCCCGGCCACCTTCTCGGCCAGCACCTCAGGCGGCTCCGGCTCGCCATGCGTGCGCGGCGGGTATACCTTCTCGGCAATCGTCTTGGCTGCCGTCGCCACCAGCCCGCCGATCAACCCGGCCAGCAGTCCCTTTACGAGAGATCGGGGGTAAGCTCTCACTTCGTCTATCTCTGTTTCACTCATCACAATCCACCTTCAATGGCCTTCTCTTCCGGTGAGATGCGCTTCGATGCGCTCAGGTAGTGTTCCGGCCAGGCTCTTGCGCCTCTCTTACGCCTCATGACAAGGCCGCAAGCGTGACCTGTCCGAGGCCGCCGCAAATGTCCGTTCCCTTCAGCGCCGCCGCCGGTCCAGCCTCCCCACCATGCCCACCAGCTCGAGCATCGCGTCCCTCTCCTCCAGCAGCTCCACCTGCAGCCGCGCCACCACCACCGGACCCACCGTCTCCAACCGGTCGCGCAGCATAGGAGTAAGCTTCACCGCATCTTTTTCGGTCGTCACAAAGCCATTCGCTCCGCACCGCCGTGTCTCCCGCAGCAGCCGCGCCACATCGGCCTCGCCATACATATGGTGATCCGGGAAACTCACCGCGGCCGTAGCCTCGTATCCCTGCCCGGCCAGCATCTTGAAAAAACCCAGCGGCCGCGCAATCCCGCAGAACGCCAGCGGCATCGTCGGCAGCGCCACCTCGCCGCCCTCCCCGAGACTGAGCCGCCGCCGAATCATCCACACCGCCGGCCTCCTGCCGGCCCCGCAGATCTCCGCCACCACAGGCCGCAGCGCAACCGCCTCCTCCTCGCGCAGCACCACCACATCGGCTCGCCCCAGAGCCGGCAGCGGTTCCCGCAGATTTCCCGCCGGCAGCAGCTCGTCCTCCACGTCCTCACGGGTCAGCAGCACGATGTCCACATCCCGCGCCAGCTGCCGGTGCTGAAACCCGTCATCGAGCACATGCACCAGCATCTTCCCGCCGGGCTCCTCCTGCTCCGCCACCACTCCCGCTTCGTGTCGATCCGCCCCCACATACACCGGCACGCCCGACCGCTGCGCCAGCAGCACCGGCTCATCGCCATGCCATCGCGGATCGTCGAACGGCTCGACGCGCGCCGCCCGCTTCGACGTCCTGCGATATCCCCGCGTCAGAATCCTCACCGCATACCCGCGCTGCCGCAACATCGTCGCCAGCATCAACACCACCGGCGTCTTGCCCGCGCCTCCAGCCGACACGCTCCCCACGCTGATCACCGGTCCATCGAGCCGCCTCTGGCGCAGCCATCCCCAGGCAAACATTCTCTGCTTGACCGCCAGCGCCGCGGCATACACCGGTGCCAGCGGCAGCAGCATCGGCCGGCGCACGTTTCTCATAACCGCACCTCTGCCGCGCGGCGCGGCGCGCTCTCCCGCAGCAGGTTCGCCAACATCCGCACCGTTCGCGCCGTCGCTCCCGCCTGCGCCTCGAATACCGCCCGTCCGCGCTCTCCCATCGCTCTTGCCAACTCACGATCTCCAAGCAGCTCGATCAGCGCATCCGCCAGCTCCTGCCCGTCCTTCACCACCCGTATCCCGTCCGCCTCGCGCATTCTGCCCACGACGTCCCGAAAGTTCTCATGCGATGCGCCCATCACCACCGGCACACCAAACTGCGCCGGCTCCAGCGGATTGTGCCCGCCCTTCCGCACCAGGCTCCCTCCCACAAACGCGACATCGGCCACCCCGTACACCGCCGCCAGATCCCCAATCGTATCCAGCAGCATGATCTCGACGCCTCTCATATTCTTCGATATCGCGGCCGGGCCACCCGTCGACTTACCGGCATCCCTGGCGAAGGCAGCCGCCCCCGTAAGAACCTGCCGCGTTACCTTCGCCACCCGAAACTTCTTCGCCGCACCCTCTACCTCGACAAATCGCTCGGGGTGCCGAGGCGCCAGCACCAGCATCGCTCCCAGTTCGGTTCGAACTCGCCCCTCCCAGGCCTGAATCACCATCTCCTCTTCGCTCGACGCATCGGCTCCGAGTCGGGCCACTGTGCTTCCCGCGACCACTATGGGCCGTTCCGCCGCAATCTCACGAATCAGCTCCGCCACTCGGTTCTGCTCCGGCACCCGCACGTCGTACTTCAAGTTTCCTGCCACCTGCACCCTTTCCTCACGCGCACCCATGGCCTTCAGCCTGCGCGCGTCCTCCTCGCTCTGCGCTACAAACAGATCCACCCGCCGCAGCACTCGGCCCCACATCCGCCGCATCCTCACCCCGCGTGCAAACGACCGGTCGCTCACCCGCGCATTCACCACCGCCACCGGCACTCCCGCCTGCCCGCACTCCACTAACATCCTCGGCCAAAGCTCACTCTCCATCAGCACCAGCATCTTCGGCCTCAGCGCGCGCAGATGCGCCTTCACGGCCCAGCCGAAATCCAGCGGATAAAAGAACACCCGCTCGCTGCCAAATCGCTCCCGCGCCAGCGCCTGCCCCGTAGCCGTCGTCGTCGACACCACCACGATCCATCCCTCGCCAAGCTCTCCCTCCAGCTCCCGCACCAGCCGCGTTGCCGTCATCACCTCGCCGACACTCACCGCATGCAGCCAGATCACCTGCCGCCCTGCCGCAGCCTTGCGCAGCCCAGGCCGCACCCGTCCCAGCCGCTCCCCCAGCCCGGCGCGATACCGCCCACTGCCCGCCATCCGCACCAGCCAGTACGGGCCGCCCACCACCAGCACCGCCAGCAGAAGCAAGCTATACGCCAACATCATTCACTCCTGCTTTCTCTCGCTTTACCGGGCGCCCCAGCGAAGATCATAATCAACTTGGCCATGAAGTCCCACCCCGTCGCGAAGATTCCCCATCCTTTGGTAACCCCGCGGCGCATCGCCGCCACCTGTCTCCTCGCCCTCGTCTCTGCTGTCCCCATGCACGCCGCAGACAAGAAAGCTCCACCCGCAAAACCCGCCACCCAGTACACCGCCTTCGACACCCACGCCAACGAGCACGTCACCGTCGCCGCCGATCCCTGCACCGATGCCAAAGACTGCAGCTTCTTCCGCCTCCCTTATCTCCAGCACGGCTTTCTCCCCATCCGCGTCATCGTCACCAACGACAGCGACACCGCCCTCTCCCTCGACGACGCCCGCATCCAGTTCCTCTCCGCCAACAACGACAAGATTCCCGCCGCCACCGGCGACGACCTCGAGCGCCGCCTCTTCAGCCTCAAGGGCGCTGCCGGCCGCAAGATCCCGCTCCCCCTGCCCATTCCGCCCATCACCGTACACGACAAGCCCGTCGACAAGCAGATCACCAAGGACGACCAGGACTTCGGCTTTCCCGGCACCACCGTCAACCCCCACACCACCCTCGCCGGCTACCTCTTCTACGACGTCCGCGGCCTCGACGACCCGCCCCTCAAGGGCGCCCAGCTCTACGTCAAAATGATCCACACCCTCGACGGCAAAAAACAACTCTTCGCCTTCACCATCCCCTTCGATAAATGGCTCGCCGCCCACGGCAGCCGAACGATCGAGCCAAACTGAGACCATCCAACGCGCCCAGAATGGTATGCTTCGCAGCAGGAGCGCTTGATGGCGGCCTCAGTTCACATCCTGTTGAGCGAGTATCTGCAAACCAGCTACCGGCCCGACCGGGAGTTTGTAGACGGCGAACTTGTGGAGCGGAATGTGGGCAAATACGAACACGCGCGGGTGCAATTTCTTTTGGCCGCGTGGTTTTCAAGAGGCGAGCGCGACTGGAATGTCATCGGTTTGACGGAGCAGCGCGTGCAAGTCTCACCGGCCAAGGTAAGGATTCCGGATCTCCTGCTGATCTCCGCCGGCCCAGCGCCCGATGTTCTGATCGCACCTCCCTTGCTCATCATCGAAATCCTTTCCCCGGATGACACCTACTTCGATGTGCAGACTCGCGCCGGCGACTACCTCGCCATGGGCGTCGAAAATGTCTGGCTCATCGACCCATCCACACGAACGGCCAAAATATGCCACAAGCATGTCTGGACCGAGACGCAACGGCCGGAGATCGCCGGAACGACCATTCACGTCGACGTCAAGCGCCTCTTCGCAGACCTCGATGCCTCGCGACAAAGCTAAGCCGAGCCGAAGATTGTTGCACCTTCGTCGCGCATGTTTTTGTTGTTGCGCTTGCTTTTCTTGTTGTCATCCTCGAAGAGGATCTGCTGTTCTCGCGTGAAGTGAGGCTATTCAAGAAGCTGTCTCGCCTCCCCGGTGAGTCCTTGCAACCTCAACCTCGCCGGACTGCGTAGAACGGCTCACGCCGCGTAAGCCGAAGCGTCGGTCACATCGAACCCACCGCGCACACCCGCCGCCCGCAGCACCACCGTCAGTCCCGCCGCCACCGCCAGATTCAACCCCAGCGCCGGCACCGCCGCATACATCGCATACGTTCCCCCGCCCAGAAAACCGGGGAAGTGCAGCGGATACACCGACCCCTTCAACCCCAGCGCCCACGCCATCGCCGTCCCGCTCGCCATCCCCGCCGCCCACCCCGCCAGCAGCGCCCACGGATGCAGCCATCGCGTAAACACCCCCACCACGACCGCCGGAAACAACTGCGCCATCCAGATCCCGCCCAGCAGCTGCATCTCAATCGCATACGTCGCCGGCAGCTTCAGCACAAACACCAGCGCCCCGAACTTCGCCGCCAGCGAAACCACCTTCGCCATCCGCGCCTCCTGCGCCGGGCTCATTCTCTCCCGCACCAGCGCCCCATACAGGTTGCGCGTAAACAGATTCGACGCCGCAATCGACATGATCGCCGCCGGCACCAGCGCCCCGATCGCCACGGCAGCCAGGCAGAACCCCGCAAACCACTCCGGAAACATCTTCAAGAACAAGAGCGGCACCGCCGCATTCGGATCCTTCGTCACTACCCCCGCCGCCAGCGCCAGATACCCCAGCAACGCCACCAGCCCTAACAAAAAACTATAAGCCGGCAGCATCGCCGCATTCCGCCGCACCACATTCGCGCTCCCCGCGCTCAGCACCGCCGTCGCCGTATGCGGATACAGCATCAGCGCAATCGCCGACCCGATCGCCAGCGTCGAATACCCCATGAACTGCTGCGGCTTCAGATAAATCGAAGCCGCCGGATGATGCGCTCCCAGCATCGCATTCGCCGCCTGAAACACCCGCCCAAACCCGCCCAGCTTCACCGGAAT
The DNA here is from genome assembly GCA_965277545.1 of Edaphobacter sp. Lineage (GTDB taxonomy): Bacteria > Acidobacteriota > Terriglobia > Terriglobales > Acidobacteriaceae > Edaphobacter. The sequence goes on along the minus strand of OZ255826.1, from coordinate 258,894 downwards.
ATAGACCACCGCCGCGATCACCATCACATACAGCATCACGTCCTTCACGATCGCAATTACCGCCGGTGCCCGCAGTCCGCTCGAGTACGTATACGCCGCCAGAATTACGAACGCCGCCGCCAGCGGCCACTCGCCCGCCACTCCCATCGCCCCGATCACCACCTTGATCCCCACCAGCTGCAGTGCAATATACGGCATCAGCGCCAGCACTCCGGTCAGCGCGATCGCCATCGTCAGCCACCGGTTGCCATACCGTCCGCCCCACGAAGTCCGCAAACGTTATGTACCCATGACGGTGACATATCGTCCACAGCCGCGGCAGCACCACCATCATGTACGGATACGCAATTACCGCATACGGCACCGCGAAGAATCCCATCGCCCCGCCGCCATACAGCAGCGCCGGCACCGCGATCACCGTATACGCCGTGTACAGGTCGCCACCGATCAGAAACCAAGTCACCCAGGTCCCGAAGCTCCGCCCCGCCAGACCCCACTCTTCGAGCGATCCCATCCCCGCCTTCGGCCGCCGCCACCGCGCCGCCCAGAACCCCGCAACCGTCACCAGCGCAAAGAAAAAACAAAACACCACCAGCGCCGTCGTATGCAGATGCAATCGCACCCCCGCCGGGAAGAATCCCGTCCAAGCATCTTAGCCGACTCTGTCCTGCCGGACGGGCGTCCTGCGCGGACGGCGGTCACTTCGTGACGCGTATATCGGTCCTGGCGCTCTCATCCTCATCGGTCCTCCCGATGGTCGGAATCAAGATCTCTCAAGCCGAGCATCGCGAGGCCCTATGCAGCTCACCCTGCCCAGACCGGTACACACGCCACGAAGTGGCCGCCCCACGCGCAGCGCGTCGACCGATCCGCCTGCGCGGGTAACTCCTTAGAACGTGTTTAAGAACTCCCAGAAAGCCGTCATTTCGACCGGAGCCGCGCGGTCTTATCGCGCGGCGGAGTGGAGAAATCCCCGCATTTCGTCTTTGCTCTTGTCTTCCGAGTCTGACGATAGGGTCCGATCTTTTAGTTCTTAAATAGATTCTTAGTAGGCTGATATGCTTCGCACCTGATGTTAAAGACGAAACTCGATCGTGTTTTGTTGCTCGGAGCAGTCGTTTTGCTCTCGGTCGGAATCGCGTTTCGGTTCGCTTCACATACCGCGCCGCGAGCCGGCATCCTCCTCCGGTGCGCGTCCATCGTCCTGCTTGCCCTCGTCGCACTGCGTCGCCGTTCCCTCACGCCTTGGATCTTCGTCGCCATGATCGCGGGAACGGAGCTCGGTTTGGATGCCCCCGCCTTCGCGATCAGCCTCCGCGTCTTCAGCGACATCTTCCTGCGCCTCATCAAGGCCATCGTCGCCCCTCTCATCTTCGCCACCCTCGTCAACGGAATCGCCGGCCACGGCGACCTCCGCAGCGTCGGACGCATCGCCCTCAAAAGCCTGATCTACTTTGAAGTGGTCACCACCTTCGCGCTCGCCATCGGCCTGGCAGCGATCAATCTCAGCCACGCCGGCGCCGGCCTCGCCTTCGGTCTTGCAGCCCACGGTCTTGCAGCCAACGGAATGGCAGCCCACGGAACGGCAGTCGACGCGCCTCCGCCCGAGCACTGGCAGGACTTTCTCCTGCACATCTTCCCCGAGAACATCGCAAAATCGGTCGCCGAAGCCCAGATCCTCCAGGTTGCCGTCTTTGCCGTCTTCTTCGGCGTCGCGCTCGCCTGCCTCGACGAACCGAGGCGTACCCCGATGCTCCGCCTGTTTGAAAGTCTCAGCGAGGTCATGTTCAAGTTCACCAACCTCGTCATGTACTTTGCTCCCATTGGCGTCGGCGCGGCGATCGCCTTCACCGTGGGCCAGATGGGAGCCGGTGTGCTCTTCCACCTCGGCAAGCTTCTGCTCACCCTCTACGCCGCCCTCGCCGCCTTCTTCTGCCTCGTGCTTCTGCCCGCGGCGCTTCTCTTCCGCGTGCCGTTGCGCCGCTTCCTCCAGGCCGTCTCTGAGCCCGCCACCATCGCCTTCGCCACCTCCACCAGCGAAGCCGCCTTGCCCCGCGCGATCGAAAGCATGGAGGCCCTCGGCGTCCCCCGCCACATCGTCGCCTTCGTCATCCCCGCCGGGTACAGCTTCAACCTCGACGGTTCCACCCTCTACCTCGCGGTAGCCGGCATCTTCGTGGCCCAGGCCTCCGGCATGCATCTCTCCCTCAGCCGGCAGATCGTCATGATGCTCACCCTCATGCTCACCAGCAAAGGCGTCGCCGGCGTCCCCCGCGCCACCCTGGTCGTCCTGCTCGCCACCGCCACTACCTTTCACCTGCCCGTCGAACCGATCTTCCTCCTCCTCGGCATCGACGCGCTGGCCGACATGGCTCGCACCGCAACCAATGTCGTAGGGAACTGCTTGGCGAGCGTGATCGTGGCGCAATGGGAGGGAGAGTTCGGCACCGAACCCGCGTCCCCAGCCGTCCTCGAAGGTATCGCCAGTTAGCGCGGCTTTCCAATTGGTGAAGAGGAATGACCCTGCTAAAGAATCTGGGTGCCCAGGTCTGGATCCTCAGACCTGAGCTTCGACCGAGCTCACGACTTGTACTCTCCCGAAGTCGCCATTTCGACCGAAGCCGCGCGGTCTTATCGCGCGGCGTAGCGGAGAAATCCCCGTATTTCGCCTTTGCTTGCTGCCCGAGCCGCTGCTTACACGATTCTTAAACAGGTTCTGAGACGCAGATGCGTCTACATCGCAGGCGGATGATGCGGATCAACAGCATCCTTCGCGCCGCCGGCTGCATCCGCCTTCCCGCTTCCACCCGGATTCACCGAATCCCGCAGCTCTTTCGACGGCTTGAAGAACGGCACGCGCTTCGCCGGTACATCCACCTTGGCGCCGGTCTTCGGATTCCTGCCCGTCCGGGCATTCCTCTGCCGCGTCCGAAAGCTGCCGAACCCGCGAATCTCGATCTTGTCCCCGGTCTTCAGAGCGCCGATAACAGCATCAAATAAGGTATCGACGATCACCTCCCCGTCGCGGCGGGTCAGATCGCCGAGGGCGGTCACTTTGTCTACGAGATCGGCCTTCGTCATGGGCAGTTTCCTTTCGTGCTGGGGAGGGCGGCAAGGCGCGGTGCATCACTGCGTTCTTGTTGATTGTAGATGGGATGATCGTCAGGCGGTAAGCCGTTGTACTGGAACTGCGCAATTCCTCGCCCGAGCCGCCGCGAGGCCTAAGCCAGCCCACTCAAAAAGAGATTCCGTCCTAGAAGGTCTTCCCCAGGCGTGGGCGTCTCCTGCCTCTCCTAAACCACAGCGTGTCGCGGTTTACTTCCACATGAAGTAGAAGCCGGGCGAGCGATCCAGCAGCCGGCTCGGATTGGGAAACAGGTCTTCGCCGTCGTCGACAAACAGCGAAAACAATCCCCGCTTATTCTTGGCCGGGCGGACCACGTTCGGCTCTCCTGAGATGCCGGCCTCCTTCGCCGTATCCATCAGGGCATCCCGGTAGTCCCCGATCCTGTCGATCAGCCCCAGCGGAAGCGACTGCTGCCCGGTCCAGACCTGCCCCGTCGCCAGCGGCTTGATCTTCTCCTCGCTGGTATGCCGTCCCGTCGCGACATCGTGCACAAACTGAACATACATATTGTCGACCAGCGACTGGAAATACGCCTGTTCCTTCGGCGTCAGGTCGCGGCTTGGATCTCCCGCGTCCTTCAACTCGCCCGCGTGGATCACCACACTCTTCAGCTTCGCCCAGCGCAGCAGGTCGCCATAGTTGGTCCACTCCATGATCACCCCGATCGAGCCGACCACCGACGCGCTGTTGGCGTAGATGCGGTCGCATCCGCTGGCAATGTAGTACGCTCCCGAAGCTCCCACCGACTCGATCGAAGCGACGACCCGCTTGTGCTTCTCCGTCCGCAGCCGGAGCACCTCGTGGTAAATCTCCTGCGAGGCCGCTGCGCCGCCGCCGGGCGAGTTGATGTGCAGAATGACCGCCTTGACCGACGAGTCGTCGCCGAACCGCCGCAGCTGCTCGTCGATGGTATCGGGCGAGAGAATGGCTCCCGAGAGATCGATCACAGCAATCCGGCTCGTATTCAACCCCAGGCCGCTCGCGCTGCCCCCGCCCACCGACCGCATCGTCAGCCACACCGATCCCGCGATCAGAAGAAAAAGCGCCGCCAGCGATCCTGTGATAATCCCCAGGTAGAACCACGCCGAACGGTGACGCAGAGGCCGCACGCCAGGAAACGGAGCGTAAGGAGGACCACTGCCGTAAGCGGCTTGAGGTGGCGGCGGGGGTGTTCCATTGTCTTCCGTCATGGTGTGGAGTTTAGCAGGGCACGCGTCTCGTTCGTCCGCGCCGCCCCAGCCTCGCCGCCGTACCGCCCCCGCGGAAGCCTCCCGATCCGCCGGGTCGTCCCCGAATGAATCGTCATTTCGACCGGAGCCGAGCGGTCTCATCGCTTGGCGGAGCGGAGAAACCCCCGCATTTCGTCTTTGCTCCCCAGCACCAAGAGCTTCGGGGCCGCAGCAAGGAACAGCGCCGGAGCAAGCATGATCATCATCTCCCCGTACTTGTACTTCGGGCGGCCGCGTGTCTCGATTCGTCGGACCACTGAATCAGAGTCCCGCCCTGGCGAAGGTTTCCCAATACTGAACACAAAACCATGTCACAACGCAAATAATTGCAGTATGATGAAGAGCGGCGCCCTCCCATGCATCTCACCAGCAATCAGTCGATAGAAGAAAGCATGGAGAATTCTATGGCGCACCCTCACATCAGCATTGTCATTCCGGCCTATAACGAAAGCGCCCGGATCGAACATGCTCTCGACCGGGTTCTCACCTGCATCGCCGAGCAGGGCTGGGACGCGGAAGTTCTTGTCGTGGACGACGGCTCGAAGGATGATACGGCCGCCATCGTTCGGCGGTGGATGACCAGCCATCCCCGCCTCAATCTGATCCAGAATCACGGCAACCGCGGCAAGGGCTACTCGGTCCGCAACGGCCTGCTCCAGGCCGCGGGCGAGATCGTGCTGTTCACCGACGCGGACCTCTCCGCCCCCATGGAGGAGGCGCAGCGCCTGCTCGACGCCATCGCTGCCGGGGCAGACGTCGCCATCGGCTCCCGCTGGATGGACCGCACCCGCCAGACCATTCATCAGCCGCTCTACCGCCAGTTTTTCGGGCGCTGTTTCAACTGGGTCACCCGTGCGGTCATGGGTCTTCCCTTCAAAGACACGCAGTGCGGCTTCAAGGCCTTCCGGCGATCCGCCGCGCAGGTCATCTTTCGCCTCCAGACCATCGAGCGCTGGGGCTTTGACCCGGAGATCCTCTTCATCGCCCGTAAACTTCGTTATGTCATCCGGGAGGTGCCGGTCACCTGGGGACACGACGCCCGCAGCCGCATGTCCTATCTCCGCGACGGATTGAAGATGCTCGAAGACATGGCGAGAATCCGCGCCAACTCGATCGCCGGACGCTATGACGCCGCCATCGCCGCGATGCGAGACACGAGCGCCATGGTCACGCCGCAGGTCGAAAAGGCAGCCGAAGTTCCGGCCGAAGCCGGCGGCCCGGTCGCCGGATAGGTCTCTGGTCCATCCTTGCCATCTACTTCTCGCCCGCGCCGCTGTTCCTGGAAGTTACCTCAGCGTGCACGTGGCATGCCACGTGCGCAGGACCCTGCCTGGCCGGTCGCGTCGCGCCACCCAGCTTTCCCAGCCAGCCATTGGTCGTGACAAAATGTTCCACGTGGAACAATTTCCCTTCGCTTCGTTCCAAAAAATGTTCCACGTGGAACAATGTACCTTTTACCTCGTCTCAAAAATGTTCCACGTGGAACATTCTTCCCCTCGCTTCGTCTCTACAGAATGTTCCACGTGGAACAATTGCCGGGTCGCGTGTAGCGAACTCTAAAGCTGATCTCCTATGGGTGTACACCACAGGACGTCGTCATTCTGAGCGAAGCGAAGAATCCCCGCACTTAACTCCCTCAGCGATGGTGTACATCTAAAAGGAAACCGCTCTAAAAGGCTAAACTTTGCTGCGTTCTACCTTCATCGCACTCTCGCAAAACCGGTCTCTCCGCGCCTTCTCCGAGCGCTCCGCCATTGGCCGCAGGATGTCAGGCCGATTCGTCGCCGGCATGTCGGTCGAGGAGGCGCTAAAAGCGTGTAAGAAGCTCAATCAAAATGGCTTACGGGCAAGCCTCGACTCGCTCGGAGAAAGCGTTACCCAGGAATCCGAAGCGCGGGCCTCGGCAGCCGTGTATCACCTGCTGCTCGACGCCATCGCAGAGCGCAAGCTGGACGCCAATGTCAGCATCAAGCTCTCCCAGGTCGGCATCGACTTCGACCCGGCCTTGGCGGAACGAATCCTCGGTGAGATCGTCAACTTGGCCGCGCAAGCTAAGTCATTTGTTCGCATAGATATGGAAGGCTCTCCTTACACGGAAGCGACACTCGGCATCACCGAGCGTCTTTCTGCTCAATATCCCGGGACAGTCGGCACCGTCCTGCAGGCCTATCTGTTTCGCACCGAAGCCGACGCCGAGCGCCTCCTCAGCCAGGGTATCCGCATCCGTCTCTGCAAAGGCGCCTACAAAGAAGGCCCCGGCGTCGCATTCCCGGCCAAGGCAGACGTCGACCGAAACTACGTCAAGCTCATGAAGCGCATGGTCAGCTTTTCCGGCCACGGCGAAGGCGTCTTCTGCGGCCTGGCCACGCACGACGAAGCCATCATCCAGCAGATGCGCGTCTTCGCTCAGGACAACAACATCGACAAAAACGCCTTTGAATTTCAGATGCTCTACGGCGTTCGCCGCGACCTCCAGCGCAAGCTCGTGGCTGAGGGGTTTGGCGTCCGCGTTTACGTGCCCTTCGGGCCGGAGTGGTACCCCTACTTCATGCGCCGTCTTGCAGAACGCCCCGCCAACGTCCTCTTCCTTGCCCGCAACTTCTTCAAACAATAAGTGCCGGCAGGAACCGGGGCCAACTCGATCAAGCCCTCAGCGGCATGCCTATATCTTGTCTCTCAGGTACTCGAATCCGACATACCCAATTACCGCCGCGAAGACAGCGATGATGCAGTTGGTCGGCGTCACGATATCCCGCAAGGCAGACATGAGGCTTCGTCCCCGTCCATTGGTGGAGGTGAAGTCCCCCATCAGGAGATTGGCATAGAAAAGAAAGACGATGAAGGCTATCTCAGTGAAAGCGCGCCGGATCCGCCTCACTCTACTCTGCGGCTTGGGAATCTGCGCCATGCAGTCGATACTATAGGAGGCAGCTGAGTCATAGGGCCGTTTTGGCGGATGGGAGCCGCATCTCGCAACCGCTCTATTTGCCGTAGGAGGGCGCGGCCCGGCGGGCCGGCACCGGAAGATAGGGCTCGACCGCCAGCAGATCCGCGAGCGTGCTGCGTTCCTGATCCGAGAACTGACTGCGAAAGCTGTCGGAGTGCAGGATCGACTGCCGCTGCGGTTCCGGCATCTCGCGAAGATCGCGGAAGGCCCGGGCTACCATGCGGCGGCGATCCTCGGGGAGACTGCCAAGCTGTTGCATCGCTCCCCGCACCTGCTGTCGCTGGGGCAGAGTAAGCCGCTCGAGCGCCTCGGTGCGGTCGATCACGCGCTGCCGCTTCTCGGGCGGCATATTGTGCAGCTGCGTCAGGCGGTCCAGCATGCGCTGCTGGGTCTGCGGCGCAAGGTCGTGGAACCCCGGCTCATTTTGCAGAGCGCGCTGCTGCTCGGCCAGCGACAGACCGCTGTGCCGATCCATCCACTGGGCAAGATGCTCCTGATTGCGGCGTGGTCCGACGCCGGTTCCGGAGCTGGCGGCAAAATCGCGACCCGGTCCTGCCCCGTAAGCGGGCGCCGAACTTCCCGCGCCCGGGGGTGCGCCGGAACCGGAGCCTGCGGCAGGACTTTGCTGGCGCATCTCGGCAGCGACCGGCATCGCTGCCTGGCGCGCCGAAGCAGGCTGGGCACCAGCCACGCGAGCGCCTGCCGGGATGAGCAGAGCGAGAAGAGCGGCTGAGAGGATGCGCCGGGATTTAGCTGAATCTCGCATGCGGAGCGACAGCCTCGTGCGGCGACTGAGAAAGACGACTTTATTCTACTTCGACCCGCCCCGCTGTGCGCCGCCTCCGTAATGTCCGCCGACACGGACGACGAACTAGCTGCTGGGAGAATCTGTCTGGTCGTTGGAGGAACTGTCCGGCTGCAGCAGTTGATCCATCGTCTGAATGGCCTGATCGTTCTTATCCAGAATCTGGAGGTCCTGTACGGTAGCGGAGACCTGCGGGCTTGATTTCGCACCGGTGGGCATCCCGGAAGATAGATCGAGCACCGCCCCCCCGCCGGCAAGAAGAAGCAGAGCCAGACCGCCCGCAAGCATAGGCCGCATCTGCCGGCCGCTGTTGTAAAGTAGGCGCGACTTCAGACGCTCGAACCATCCTGCCGGCGCCAGAGCTTGTTCCTCCCGCAATCGTACGGCAAGCTTCTGATCGAAATAAGCCGAAGGCTCCGGCGCGCGCCAGTCATCGAGCAGGGCATAGGTATCTTGCATGGACTGAAACTCCCGGGCACAGCCGGCACAGGACTCGAGATGAGCAGACACGGCGGCATGCGCGGCCGGGCTCGAGAGGTGATCGAGAAGAGCGGATTGACATTCTTTGCAGTTCATTGTGACCTTTCCAGCATGTGAACTTCTGCGCGTGCGGCACCCGCGCGATGGCAGCTTAGAGAAATACCTTCAACTTCTCCCTTAATGTCTGATACGCCCGGAACAGAAGACTCTTGGTGGCGGATTCGCTCAGCTTGAGCACTTCCCCAATCTGTTTATAATCCATGCCTTCGTACTTGTGCATGAGCACGGCCATCCGCTGACGTTCCGGCAGGGCGAGCACATGCTGCCGGATGGCGTTGAGCCGTTCGTCCCGGAGCAGCTTCTGTTCGATATCGGGCGTCGAGTCGGCGACATCGGGTGTGGTGCCGGTTTCGGCATCGGGCTCATCCAGGTAGACCGTGGAGGCGGAGCGTTCATGCCGGTTGTCACGGGCATAATTGACCCCTAGATTGGTCGCAATGCGGTAGAGCCAGGTGCTGAACCGGGCTTCAGCTCTGTACGTCTCCCTGGACCGGTAGACGCGGAGAAAGACCTCCTGCGCCAGCTCTTCCGCAACCGCCTGATTGTGAACCATGCGATACATGAAGTGAATCATCGGCCGGCGGTATTTCTGGATCAGGTAGTCGAACCCCGCCATGTTTCCAGCGCGAAGCTCAAGCATGATGGCAGCGTCGTCCATCTGACCGAAGTCGGCTGCTGCATGACGAGTTTGGGCGGACTTCAAATCTTCCAGGAGTCTCGGGCTGACAGCTAGCGTGGCCATATCGTCGATATCCCCAACCTTGAAAACCCCATCCTTGGCCTGAGGTTGCGTCTCGCGGTCAATTTCCGTGGGAATCTCTTCGGAACCGGCGGCCGAGGGAGGCGTTCCAGGGTCGGGCCGACCGGAATGGGACGGGAGATCGGGCATTCTGCGTATGCTATTGTACCGCCGGGGTGCTAGAAGCCAGGGCCGTGAACGGAGCACGGCTTCAACCCACCGATAGACTGCGTTTCCTGCGGGGTCGTGCGAGGCGAAAGTGCAGGACAAAATGCTCCGCTCTAGGAATCGAACTCCCCACCGGAAGTATGGCGAGTCTTCCCCATCGATGCTATGCTCTGAGGAGCCAAAGCATAGGCTGCTCGGTCGGTTGCTGCGGGCGCATAACTCAGCGGTAGAGTGCCACCTTCACACGGTGGAAGTCGTAGGTTCGAATCCTGCTGTGCCCACCATCAAATCAACAACTTAGCGGATGACACCAAGGAGACTTGGTGCCATTTGGTGCCATTCAACAAATTTGGCACCAAATCCGGACGGGTCATTGCACTACATGACACGCTGCGGGGCCTTGCTGGTGGTGAGCATTGCGTAGACCGTTCCGACCATTTGCTGCACGCTCTCAGGAAGCTCCTGCATGTACTCGTTCGCTGTGGTGTCCGCGCGCGAGTGCCGCAAGTGTGCCTGGATATCCTTCACCGATCCCAGATTCTGTGCCCGTGTCGCCATCGTACGGCGCAGCACCTGGAACGTTAGTTTGGGAAGCTCCAGAGCCTCAGCGAGAGGTTTGAGAACCCTGTTACGGTAGTTCCCCGGGTCGAGCAGTCCACCATCGGCGTTCGGGAACATGAACGCTTTGGGAGACGGATCGGGGCACTCCAGCTTCCATTGCCGAAGATCCTCGGCGAGGCCATCCGGCAGATGAACCTTGCCCAAGCTTTTCGTTGTCTTCCCGAACGGCCGTAGCTGCCGACGGTAGACGGTTTCGGTTAACGACAACGTGTTCTCGTCGTCGAAGGATACCCAGCGGAGTGCGAAGAGTTCGCTGGGGCGGAGGGCGTCCGTCATGTCGAGCATGAGCAGTAGCCGGTCTCTTCGAGCAGCGGTGGCGAGGATCCCTCGCAACTGATCCCAGGTTAGAACTTGCTTGTCCTTTGGCCGGAGATTCTTGGGAATCTTCAGCTTTCGGGTTGGATCTTTGACCAGGAACTCTTGCTCGATTGCTTCGTCGAAGATGGACTTCAGATAAGAGCGGGCTTGCTTGACTCTGTCCTGCGAATAACGCCGGGCCAGATCGTTCACATGCGTTTGCAACGCGAACTTGTCGATACTCTCCATCGCTTCTGCTCCGAACCTTTGAATCAGATCGATTTCGATTTGGGCCGTTTTCTCTTTTGCCGTCTCAGGTCGCCAGTCCCCATGTCGAAGCGGGAGGTAGCGATTCCGCACGAACCACTCGAAGGTAGCAGCACCGTCCTTAAAAACTCTGCCGTCTGCGATCTGGCCCGTCTGTTTGGCGATCTCCGCTCGAAGCGCTTCGCGCGCCACGAGCTTCGTCATCTTCGTTTTAAGGCCGAGTCGAAGGACTACTCTAACTACCCGGACGTTGTCGGTTGTAGGGTCGATGACTTCCTTTCGGTAGTAGCCATACCAGCGTTTTCCGCGAAGGACGAGCGATCCCGCCTGATGCGATTTACCCATTGCAATCTCGTTTTCTGTAGGGGAAAACAGTGGGCGCCTTCATTCTACCGGCTTCCATACCGCTGTGCGGAGAGACGTTCTCGCTCGCTGATGAAGGCTTCGATCGCGCTCGCCCGATATCGCAGAGCGCCGTCGCCCATGCGTATGACAGGCAGGCGAGGGCTCTTCCTTGAGGAATGATCCCAAACCCAGTCCTTGCTCACGTTCAGTCGCTCAGCGACATCGTCCGCTGTTATCAGCCGATCAAACGCATAGCCGCCCTGCGCAGGTTCGCGGCGTGGGGGCTTTCGTTCTGTTTGCGAATGAGACCACGTTTCTCGTGTGTCCCCGGCAGCGGCCTTCGTTGGCGGCGCCGTACCCCTTGATTGGAACCCAATGCTTTCCGTGTCTTCGATTGAACTAGCTGAAGTTTCCATCGACCGCCTCTCCGCGATAGGCAGAGACGGCGATGAATGGGACGTGTCGCTTTCTCCCTGGTGTACATTTCTGGTTGACTCTGCCATGGTGATCTCCATTTTGAGAGCACCTCCAGAATTCGCTTACGCTAGGTCTCCGTCCAATGAAATTTCATCCACGTTGTATTCCGTCGAGGAATATGACGACAACAGATCTCGGGATACTTGTGCGTCCAATAGCGCCTTGGGTAGTTGCGAAACTTATTGACACGACCCTAAACCGGGATAACACTTGTGTGTCTGGAGGCCGGGCCCGTCGGACGAGATCTCCAGGTACTGCTCGGGGATTGACCATGTCCGACATCGATTTCAAATATCTGCGGGTCGCCGTCGCAATGATGGATGAAATGGATACATCTCGTGCCGCTGCGAGACTGGGTATTGGACAATCCGCAATCAGTAAGCAACTTGCGGCCCTGCATGCGGCACTCGGTTACCCGTTATTTGTGAAGCAGGGCAGGCGCATGGTTCCAACGCCGGCGGGAGATGTCTTCGTGGCCGAGGCGCGAAAGGCCCTGGACTTCGCCGAAAGATCTGTACGCTTGTCCCGGTCAGCTCATGAGCAAATGCAAGTTGTCTTGCACGTCGGCAAATCCCCCTACACGGACCCCTACCTCATTACGAATCTGCTTTCATTGCGGCTGCCGTATTTCCCGAATTTGAGGGTTGAGCTTAGCAGTAAGGTATCAGTGGAGCTATCGCACGACCTATTGAATGGAACGCTGGACCTCGCCTTTCTAACCGGCCTGCCGGAGACACCTCGAATTACTTCGGTGCTGGTCGCTCAACAGCGCTTCTTCGTGGCTATGCTGGAGTCCGATGAGCTCGCCTGGTCGATGGAAGTGACGGCACCTCAGCTCGAAACAAAATCATGTGTTCTATTTGATCGGCACGTACATCCCTACCTCTATGACCAAATCCTTAGGGACGCCCGTCCATCCAGAGCTCCTGGAACATCGATTCACCACATAACCACTGCAGAAGAAGCATGCCAGTTTGTGATGCGAGGATTCGGAGTGGCGATTCTTACGCAGGCGGGTGCGTGGCGTATTGCGAGAGAAGGAATCACAATTCGTCCACTGGGGGTACGTGGAGTTGGCCTAGCAACTCGGCTAGCTTGCAGATCCGACAGTGGGGAACGGGTAGTTAGCGAATTCGTTCGCTCATTCGTGCGTGTCATCATGTCACCTACCAACGCGACACAACTCTCACTCGGCTTAGCTGGATGACATCCGCTCTGTGCTTTCCTCAATAACACGCACGCGCAGTGGTCCGGTGTGACCGCAAGACCTGCACTTGATGACGCCGCTAACGTTTACGACCTGTCCCGATTCTGCAGGTGTTAACACAGAGAGGCATTTCTCACACTCGTGAACCACCATAGGTTTCCGAGACACTTTCATGTCTGTGGTCTGCTGGATGCCGATAGGCTCATCCCATTGATCCGGAGAATGATTGCTAAATTTGCACGATCACCCGAGGTGCAGACGCGCTCATGAAGCAGCTTCTCTGGGATTGTGCCGTTTGGTAAACCTTCAACCGTCATGCTCACACCCTATGTGAGGTTTACAAAGAGCCACGTGCCATCGTTATTTCTTCATTCAAGCACTCCAGGTTGTGGTCCTAGTGTGGGAGTGGGTTGCGCCATCTCTTGTGATGACCGCTTGTATAGTGCTCCGACCAGTTTGTCTTGGATCGGCTTTGTTAACTCACACCTTTGAGGGCCAGTTCTGTGGACCATGGGCCGCCCTGAGAGGCTCCTATCTGAACCATGCCCTCTGCAGTTTCCGTCCGCGCCCAGTCCCGCTGCAGTTCGCAAAGTATGCTGATCCAACTCACTGTGTGGGCACCCGCCTGGACGATTCGTTGTAGTCCCGCGTTATGAGCTTCCGCCGACGTTCCCCCGACACAGTCCACTGGTGCATATACCTCGAAGTTCTCGGACATCGCATCGAGAGCGGGAAAGGCGAGGCAAACCTCTGTCCATAGAGCCGCGAATATGAGCTTCTTCCGGCCGGTGGCGACAACGGCTTGATGGAAGTCAGGATCCTCCCAAGCGTTGATGCTCGTACGGTCAATCCACGGGGCGCTTGATGGTATTTCGTTCCTGATTTGCCGGATTGTGTCCGGGTTTGCACCGTTTTTCACGTTTACGGTCGTGATCACGATGGGCAAGCTAAAGAGTTTAGCGGTGCGGATCAACGCAACAGCATTCGCCACCAGTTCCCCTGGGGCCATGGATCGAATGGTATTCACTTGAGGCGGTTGGTAGTCAATGACAAGTAGAGCGCAGTTGCTCGGTGTGAGGAGGTGGTCTGTAAGTGCATTCCGGTTGGACATGGGTTTCTCCTGAGCCGATCTTCATTTGCGCGCAATGAGATGTCCAATACCGTTTCGCTTGATTCACTCATGACGAAAAGCATGGCGTGGTTCACTTCGCATTTTGCACGTCAATCGTCTCTAATGTTCCAGAAAGCAGCTGTTCAGTCTGAACCGAAAACTATTCCTTCTTCTTCATCACGGAGTCGACAGAAACCGACGTGATGAGCGCAATGATTACGCCTAACGAAACTTCCAGGAACCGATCTAGTGCGGTTCGCCAGACTGGCTGGACTCGATGCACCAGAACTACGACCGACAAAGCTACCGCTGCGAGCCGGCCCGCAACTTCCAGCTTCAGGATGTTGCAAATAGCTAACGTGCACAGCAGTGCTGTTGCGAAGGCAAGGATATGGCCGCCCCAAAGTGAGGCAGTAAGCCAACCGGCAAGAGCTCCGATGGCTGTGCCGATAATTCGATCTCGCGACGCCCGAAGGGTGGTCTTTATCTCAGACTGGCAGACGAGGATGGCAGTGATGGCAGCCCAGTATCCTGTTTGCGCTCCGAATAGACGTGTGATTTGATACGCAATGCTGCTGGAAAGCACTGTTGTCACGGTGGCGCGTAGGTTCAGCGACTGAGTAGCGTTTGATATTGTGTCCGCTTTCATCTCACGCCAGCATCAAGCTCTTGGACGGTCCCAAATGCTCGTAACCAGCTCCGTTTGCATTGAAGGGCAGAAAAAACTGGACATAATCGCTCTCAAGATTCTCATTCCTATTTCCATAAATCCGGATTACGGTTTGGCGCACCGATTCGATAAAGGCCTGAACTACTTGCCGAGTGTCGTGTTCCTTCCACATGATGGACACAGGAAGACTCAGGTCGTCACGGTGCAGCAAAACCCGTTTGATTGTCTTACGAACGCCTGGATCATAGCTGCTCGGCAACAAAGTGATGCCTTCATTCAGCTCCACATGTGCGAGCCTAACGAGGGGGCTCTGCACCTCCTGCGCAATCATTGGCTCAAATCCGCACCGTTTGCACGCTTCGTAAAAATCGATTCCGACTCGTCCACTGTCTGGCTTGTAGAACACCAGCCATTTCTCATCCGCAAGCTCACCGAGGCGGATTTCGGTACGCCTGGCTAGCCGATGTTTCTTTGGAAGAACGGCGGTCACGCGCTCGTGCACCAGCGTCTCGAAGGAAATGCCGGGGGCATTCCACGACGGAAAGAGGAGCGCAATATCAAGTTCTCCACGCTGAAGGTGCTGCAGGTGAGTCGCAAAAGGGATGTCCCGGAGCTCAAGCCGAACCTCTGGTGCGCGGCTCGCAAAGTCCGCGAGAGATTCATATACAAGACGATGTCCGTACGACAAAGACAGAGCGATGCGGAGTGACCCTACTAGGCGATTCTCGCTCCGACGGAGGTCGTCAATCCCCTGCGTTGTGATGGCGAGTATGTGCTCGGCCCGTTGCACGAGCCGCTCACCTTGCATTGTCAACGAAACTGGGCGTGAACGCAGATAAATAAGGTCCACTGCGAGCTCTTCTTCGAGAGCTTTGAGACCACGGACGAGTGTACCCGTAGAAACGTCCATACGAAGCGCAGCAAGCGAGATGTCGCGGCTCGCAGCGCAGGCGACGAGGAATCTGAGCTGTTGTAAAGTCATCCTTATCGTCCCTCCTCGTATCAAAAGCCACATGTGAACATCTGCTGTGCTAGCGTGTGTGTTGCCGCCTGCTGCTCGTTTCGCGCGCTAAATGGAGTACTGCGGCTGTGACAGCCTGCTTATCGTCGCAGCGGCAGTATGCGGCGAGCGGCATAGTCAGATCTTCGCGCTCAATTGGAATGTACCTGCGATCAATATGCGGGACCCACTCGTAGGAATGTGGGATCACCGTTACTGCTTGCTTACGATCCACGGCATCCATTGCTGCCGTAAGGCTAGCTGCCGGGCCCTCAGTTCTGATATCAAAACCGAGTCTCCTCGTGGCTTTCGTCAAGAAAGCCCAACAATCTCGCTCGTGACCGCAGTGATAGTAGAGTATCCACGGATCATCTGACAGCTCATGTAGCCGGATAGACTTTCTGCGTGAAAGACGATGTCCTCGCCATACGACTGCTACGGCCGTGTCATCGGTAAATTCGGCTTCCTTCAAACTGGTTCCGCCAGCCCCAGCCAAATACAACAGAGCAACGTCGGCAAAACCACTCTCGATTGCACCCCGAAGATCGTCCGGCGCTATGACACATTTCTGGATAGACACCGTCGGAACCTCTGAAGAAAACGCCTCCAGAACTTCCCGGATCATTGCATGGGAAGAATCGCTTGGGACCGCCACCATCACCGAGCCGACGGGAGGTGGAATCGAGCGGCTCGTCTCCTCTGCGGCAAGCTGAATAAGTTTTAAGATTTCGCGCGCCGTCGGAAGAAATGCTTCCCCGGCGGCGGTCAAGCGGACGTGCCGCCGGTCCCTATAGAAGAGTTGAACGCCCAAATACTTTTCCAGCGCTTTGATGTGTCTGCTCAGCGGAGGTTGAGCGAGATGAAGTTTGAGAGCCGCTCTGCCGAAGTGCAATTCTTCAGCTACGGTGATGAAGTACCGCAGATGATGCGTCTCCATATCGACCTCCTGGCTCTTCTTGCCAGTAACCACTCACACCTCCGCGGAAAGCTCGAACGTCCGTCAGCATTTCAAGACAGATCCAATGCTGAGTCGTATGCAGCTTTTCCACGGTAACTGACATCGGAATCACCGTCCAATACCCAGAGCTTTGCTCTTGTGATACCCGATCGTCGATGAATTGCCGACAGGTTTTAGAGAATATCCAGCGAGCCCGCTCGGTCTGTACGTCATTTCACGGGCTTGTCCGGACCTATTGGCGAGTCCCGAGGCACCTGATGTTAGCCCTTGAAACACCTTAGTTCCAATGCTCTTTCTATCGTCATTGTGATACCGCTTTCGCTCCATCAGCCAGCGCTTAGCTTCTCTAAATATTAGATCAGCGATGCGGTATCACAGGACCACCATAGAAAGAATTGGACGCGCCGACCCTTCTCCCAGAGGCTTACAGAAGAAGAGGAGGCATCCGCCATGAAGTATTTCCGACCGCTTGCCATCATTGCCGTGGCCCTGATCGCATCAACGACTGCCGCCAACGCCGTGACCACAGAGTTGCAGTCTGTGTCTCGTATTGCATTCGGACCTGATAACACCCTGTTCGTTGCAGACTGGAAGGCAGCCCAGATCGTTGCGGTGACCCTCCCCTCCGCATCCGACACGTCCAGCTCACCATTCAATCTGATGGACTTCGACGACGCCGTCACGAAAGCCGTTGGCTCCAGGGAGATCCGAATTGAAGATCTGCGAGCTCGTCCGGGTAGCAACGAAGCATATGTTGCTCTCTCGGTAGGACCAACTCGCCGTCCAGTAATCGTTTCGGTGCAGTCCAATGGGACTGTCAAAGTTCTTGATCTTAAGGGAACGAAGAAACAGACGGTTGATCTCAAGGACGCGGTGGATTGGCAGTACAAGTTCTGGAATCAAATTCCAGAACGCAGTTTTACCGTAACGGATATGCAATGGCATGAGGGAAAGCTCTACGTTGCAGGGCTCTCCAATCAGAACTTTGCCTCCACGCTACGCGTCATCAGTTATCCCTTTGACGGGAAACGGAGCGTGTCTTCGGTGCAGATTTATCACACCTCGCATGACGAGGTCGAGACCCGCGCGCCTATACGTGAGATGACCTTTGCCAATCTTTCGGGCAAGGAGTACCTGATCGCAGCTTACATGTGCACCCCGCTGGTCACCATCCCACTCGATGAAATTCAAGACGGTGCTCATATCACAGGCAAGACGATTGCCGAGTTGGGCTACGGCAACACTCCCGACGGTTTGCTCACCTTCACCGCCAATGAGCAAGGCAAGAACGTCGATTACATCTTGGTTTCCAATGTCGAGCGAAACGCAGAAGTGATTTCGCTCGAACAGGTGGAGGCGGCAAACGCAAAAGAGAGCTTGGCAAAATGGGTGCCATTCGGCGAGATCTCTGGAGTCACGCCTGTCCAGACACCATTTGCTGGGGTATATCGGGTGGATAGCCTCAGTCCGCAATTTTTCATTGCGCTCCGCCGCGATCTCGCAACTGGGCATAGCGAGCTCATTACCTTCGACAAGAACTTCCGTTTCCGTCTTTCCGATTTCGTTTCCGAGTACAACTTCCCGGGCTATGAGTACAAAGGCAAGATGCAGCTGGGAGTGATCAAGCCCGTGGAGGATACCTTGAAGAAGGAAGAAGGTTATCCAGTAACCGCCAATCCCGTAGTCAACGGTCCTTTTCCTCCCAAATAGGCCTAGCGAATGATTTCCTTGCTTGCGATCTTCTTGTTGATGAATACCGGGCGTCTTGAACGGCGCTTGGTATCTAGGCCTCTCGTTGTGTCGGAGGTACGACAAGTGATGCCTACCACCGGCGCTGTTCATGAGAATCTCTTGCGCTTTTCCATCCGATTCAGCCAAGCTCCGAATCAACAAGTTCTGTCGCACTTGAGTGTTGTCCGAGCAGATGGAGCGACGCTGGATGAGCCGTTCCTGAACCAGGAGCTTTGGAGCCCTGATGGAAAGATTCTCACTGTGTTGTTCGGACCAGGCAGGGTGAAAACGGGCCTTATTGCGCATGACACGATGGGGCGTCCATTGCATGCTGGCGAAACAGTCCGTCTGCAACTGTACGGTTATCCGCTTGCTCGCTGGACGATAACGCCGGAGTGGATCCGTGCAATCAATCCGAAGGAATGGAAGGTTGTTGCGCCTAGTACCGGCAATTTAGGTTCTTTGAAGTTGCGCTTCACACACCCGATAGATGGGATGGATGCCAATCTCATTCTCGTGACACGCAATGACAGGCCGCTTGAAGGAGCGGTTGCACTCAACGGAGATCAAACGGGGTGGTCGTTCCGCCCGAGAGATGAATGGATCAGAGGGCGGTACAGCATCCTGGTGCACCCGCATCTTGAAGATCCTTACGGAAACGAGATTGGCAGCGCCTTTGAGGTTCCGGAACAGCACGCAACTCACTCTGAAACCCACCCTGCCGTAATTTCATTTGAGCTGAGGTAGTACTTACCAGCAGCCTTGGAGGACGTAATAATGACATCGATCTCTCGTCGCAGGTTTGTAGAGGGAGCACTCGCTTGCGCAGCACTGAGCTCCAAGTCACTCCAGGCGAGTAGCGTACCCTCTCTTGGGTTGGTGCTTATCAACGGAAAGATTGCGACTCTCGATCGCGCAAAGCCCTGGTGCGAAGCTCTGAGGATTGAGAAAGGCCGCATAGTGGCGGTCGGAAGCTCGCGCGATATGCTCGCAGTTAAGAGCGACGGCGATGAAGTCGTCGACCTGGGTCGGCGGACTGTGATTCCCGGACTCAACGATTCGCATCTGCATTTCGTACGAGGAAGCCTCTCCTATAACGTGGACACCCGCTGGGACGGCATTTCGAGTCTCTCGCAAGCACTGGCCAAGTTGACACAGCAGGCGGCTCGCACTCCTCCGAATCAGTGGGTGAGGGTGGGAGGGGGGTTTTCCGAGTTCCAATTCCAAGAAAAGCGAATGCCAACGCTTGCGGAACTGAACAGAGCGGTCCCAGATCGAGCCGCCTATGTCCTACATTTCTATCAATCCGCGATGGTGAACAAAAAAGGACTTGAGGTTCTCGGCTACACTCGCAACACACCCGATCCAAACGGCGGCTATATGGAGCGGGATAAGACTGGCACTCCCACCGGGCTTCTGGTAGCACACCCCTTTCCTACTGTGGCTCTCGCCCCAGAGGGCCAGATGCCCTCACTCACCTTTGAAGAGCAAAAGAACTCAATCCGTCAATTCATGTACGAGCTAAACCGCCTTGGGATGACCAGCGTCGTAGATCCTGGCGGCGTGGGTCAGCCATATCCGCAGATGTACAAGGCGCTTCAATCGGTTGCGGCAGAAGGTCAACAGACCATTCGCCTCAGTCTCTTTCTGCTGCCTCAAGATGCCGGCAAAGAACTTGGTGACGTGGACAGCTTCATTCAAACCGTCAAGCTTTCCGGGAACGATTGGCTTCAGTTTTCTGGAGCCGGAGAGATTCTGGTCAGCGACGGTATGGATTGGGATTTGTATACGCAACCTCGGATCTACCCCGCAAAGCAGCTCCCAGAGCAACTTAAGCCCATCCTTCGAAGTTTGGTCGAGGCGCACTGGCCGTTCCGGCAACACGCAACCTTCGATCAAACGATGACCGACTATCTGAATGTGTATGAGTCAGTGAATCGGGACGTTCCTCTGAGCAGGCAACGCTGGCTCTTCGATCACGCTGAACTTGCGAGCGGTGACTCTCTGAAGCGAGTTCGCGATCTCGGTGGAGGCATCGCAATCCAACATAGAATGGCCTTTCACGGAGAATACGGTGCGAAATTCTATGGCACGCAGCGGATGAGCTCGGCGCCGCCAGTAGCTGAGATGATTCGTCTCGGCATTCCAGTGGGCGCGGGAACAGATGCCACCCGCGACACCTCGTACAACCCGTGGATTTGTCTGCATTGGCTGACCACAGGAAAGACGGTCGGCGGCCTGCAACTTGGAGCCGCTTCCAACCGTCTCGACAGGGCGGAAGCACTGCGGTTGTATACGCAGGGAAGTGCATGGGTGTCCGGGGAACAAGAAAAGAAAGGAACCCTTGCGGTCGGTCGATTCGCAGATCTGGCAGTCTTGTCAGAGGACTATTTCAACATCCCAGAGGATCAGATTCCTCACTTGAAAGCGGTACTCACCCTTGTGGACGGAAAGGTCGTTTACGCCAGCGATTCCTTTGCACACCTCGCTCCATCTTCCCTTGCGGCCGAGCCTTCATGGTCTCCACTAACTAGATCAAGACCCATTTAGCCCTATTTCAGATGGTATCCCGTTCGCGACTGCTTTTCGTGTCTTCGAGACTATTTGCAGAAAACGTTTCAGTGCGGGAGCGTCTTCTCCTTTGCGTAAAATCATCGTCAATTGGCTGCTAGGCAAAGCAGGTTTCAGTTTTTTCGTGACTACACCTCTTCGCGAAAGATCGGCTAAGCTCTGAGGCCCGACAGCAATGCCGATCCCTTCTGCAATAAAGCTGAGAATCAGTTGAGCATCGCCTGGAGCAGGAATCAATTTCGGACGAAAGCCGGCGCTGTCGCACATTAGTATCAGTTGATCGTAAAGCGTAGGGTTGTGCTCCCGAGGGCACATCAAAAACGTCTCCTGAGCCAGTCGTCTGAGTGGTACATCGTCAGACTCGGCCAACGGATGCGACTTCGGAAGTATGAGAACGTACGGCTCTGAAGCGATGACTTCTGTTTGCAACTTGCGATCACGTACCATCCCCGCCGCGAAACCAAGATGAATCCGGCGGTCGTGAAGCGCACTCACCTGCTCCGAACTGGGCATCTCCCTCAAGGCAACTTCGACGCGTGGATACTGCTTCTGAAAGGCGCGGATCGAACGGGGAATCAGATCAAAGACAGCCATGCCTTCAAAGCCGATGATCACCGATCCAGCCTCTCCACGGCTTACGGCTTGGACGGTTTCCACACCTGATGAAACCGTGCCCAAGATGTGTCTGGCTTCATGCAGAAGGGACAGCCCCGCGCTTGTAAGACTTACCTGACGCTTGTTTCTGTCGAAGAGCCTGGTTCCCAAAGACTCCTCCAGAGATTGGATTAAACGCGTAATCGGCGGCTGGGAGAGGTGAAGGCGGAGGGCTGCGCGTCCGAAGCTGAGTTCCTCTGCGACGGCGACAAACACCTCCAACTGCTTCAGCGTTACCTTACTATCCATCCTTTTACGGTATCACAGCAGATCTCTACGTTCACTTTCGGTATCACACGCCGTTCCTTAAAAGCATTGGACGTACTCAGTACTCCCACCTAGCCTCAAGATCACGGAAGGATTTGCGAGAAGCATGGCAATCCCTTCTTTTGTTCGATTGAATGGAGATCTGTCTCTTGCTGAATTCAAGTAGATGCTTTGTCTGCAGGACCTGTGCAGGTATTCTCATCGCGGCTGCCTTATCCGGCGTGTCAGCATTCGCGCAGGAATCTTCTGAGAAGAGCCTGCAGCCGCCTCCGCTTACAACGATGCCAGAGCGCACGGACTGGTCCTATTTTTGCGATGCTGCACACAGAACGGACTACGGCGCAAAACTAAAATGTATAAAGCTCACAGGAGACGGGAAGCTTACGGTTTCACTCGGTGGAGAGATCCGCGAACGGGGCGAGTACTCCGACCATCCCTCGTGGGGAGAAGATCCGCCGGACAATGGCTACAGCTTGCAGCGCTACGCTTTTTACGAAGATATCCATGCGGGCAGCAGAGTCCGCTTGTTCTCGGAGTTGGATAGCGCCTTGGAGTATGGCCGCGATGGAGGCCCTCGTGCGGTCATTGATCGCGATGAACTCTTTGTCCACCAGACTTTCCTTGATCTAGACCTCTGGAAATCAGGCGACAACTACCTGCGTCTCCGCAGTGGACGTCAGCAACTATCTTTCGGTGCTGACCGCCTCGTGTCTATTCGGGAGGGTCCTAATGTCTTGCAAAATTTCGATGGGTTTCGCCTCACGCTCGCGGATCGTGGATGGACGACTGACCTCCTCGCCACCAAGTACTCCGAAAGCAATCCAGGTATCTTTGACGACTCCCCCACTCACTCGTACTCGTTCTGGGGCCTCTACACCACCCACCGATTGTTTTCAGTGAAGGACACAAGCATTGATCTTTACTATTTCGGAACGGATAAAAAGCTGTCGAAGTTCGCGCAAGGAACAGCACGCGAACAACGCGAGACCTTAGGATCGCGAATCGCTGGAAAGCACCTGCGTCTCGATTACGACACGGAAGGAACCTTTCAGTTTGGCCGCTTCGGAAGCGGGAGCATACGCGCATGGGCGATTGCCACTAACTCCGGATACACATTCTCGCCAAGCACGTCCTCGGTCAAGACGAGACTTGGTTTCGAGGGAGGAGTAGCGAGTGGCGACCACAATCTCCACGACAACACGCTTGGCACATTCAATGCGCTATTTCCAAAAGGCGCCTATTTCAATGAAGCAGAGTTGCTTGGGCCATACAACATTATCCATTTGAGACCCAACGTAAAAGTTGAGTTAAAGCACAACATTACGATCTGGCCGGATGCCTCCTTTTTCTGGAGGCAGAGCACAAGCGACGCCGTTTATCGCGTGCCTCAAATTGTGCAGCGCGCCAGCGGATCCTCCAACGCCCGCTACATCGGCAGCCAGGCCAACATTGAGTTGGACTGGCACCCGACGAGACACTTCACCTACACGGTGATCTATCTGCATTTTTTTCCGGGCGAATTCCTTAAGCAAACGCAGCCGGCGAAGGATGTGAATTTTGTCGCACCGTGGATAACGTACCGTTTCTGAGGCTGATGTGAGCGAACCTCTATCTACTCAACGTATCGAGGCCTTCAGCGACGGAGTGTTTTCCATCGCCATCACACTCCTTGTCCTCGAATTGCAGTTGCCGGCATCGCAGACTCAAACTCATCAAAGTTTGGCTGCTGAACTGGCGCTTCTATGGCCGGCATATCTTGGCTACGTCATGAGCTTCATCATGATCGGTATCTACTGGGCGAACCACCACTACATCTTCCGGCTCTACCGGGCTACCAACCACACCTTCAACCTCCTGAATTTATTTTTTCTCATGTGCATCTCCTTCCTTCCTTTTCCCGCGTCAGTACTCAGTCGAAGGGTATTGCAACCAGGTGAGGCCCAGACCGCAGTCTTGTTCTATGCGTTCGGTTTGTTGCTGCCAGCCGTAGGATTCACATTGATGTGGTTGTATGCCAGTTACAAGCACCGTCTGGTGGATAAGCGGCTGGCCCCGCGCTTCATTCGGCGCTTGCGCATCCAATACGGTAGCTCGTGCGCGATCTACGGCGCGGCAATGCTCATCACGCACTGGAGTGCACGTGCCGGCCTGATCGTCTGTATCGCGCTAACCCTGCTGTTTCTTTTGCCTTCGAGCCCCCCTGAGTATTCGTCAAGCTCCGTCAAAGAAGCAGAGAACGCTTGAGACACACTGAACTCTATTCGCATGCTAATGCACCGTCGTGTCCGTGCTGTCAGTGGTCGCGTTTGGAGGTGGCCGTTTCATCGCTGCGCTCTTCTCAATGCCATGGCCATTGTGGCGACGCGCTCTCCCTGTACTCTTGCAATCTCCAAATCCTCGGGAGTCGGGCTGAGAGAGCCGTCTGGACCTGCGATTGTGGAGGCGCCATAGGGTGTGCCGCCGCGCGCTGCTGTATGAATCATCCCAGCGGTGGAGTACGGAACTCCCACGATCACCATCCCGAGATGCAAAAGAGGAATCATCATGCTGAGCAGCGTGGTTTCCTGGCCGCCGTGGGTGGAGGCAGTTGAGGTGAAAACGCCTGCGGGTTTGCCTTCCATAGAACCCTGCAGCCACAACTGCGCCGTCGAGTCGATGAGAGCTTTGAGTTGGGCGGAAATATTCCCGTAACGCGTGGGAGAGCCGAAGAGCACCCCGTCCGCTTCTCTGAGGTCATCAACAGTGCAGACCGGAACCTCTTGCAGATTTTGATAGATCTGGTATGAGTAGCCCTTTTCCTCTTCCATGTGCCTGATCGAGCCGGGAAACTCTTCGACTCGACGGAGCACAACTTCTACACCCGAAACCCGCTGAGCCCCTTCGACGATGGCTTTTGCCAAAGTCCAAATGTGACCATATTGAGAATAAAAAACAACCAGAACTTTCATGTGCATCCTTTCCAAATCAAGTGTGAGTTGCGTGTAAAAAGCCTTATCATTCGATCTCCCGACGCTTTCTCCGCATGGGTATGCGGTCTCCACGCTCCAGCGCGCTACGTTCCCAATCTGCAAGTCCGGCTGCAGATTCATAAGTGGATTGGAGAAACTGCATCAAAGCAGCGTTTGGATGGGGAGCGCTCCTGAGGTCCTGATAGGGGAAGATGAACTCTCCCAGATGTAAATCAAACGACGCTGCTGCTGGGTCGATGCGTGAGGCAGAAATGCCCTCGGGCGCGGGAACGATGTAGGAATAGAACGCCGCCTGGCCGAAACCTCCGTTGCCGGGCCAAAATCCCGCACTGATAACCTCTTCGGAGTACGCCTCTGCCGTCACCGCGTCTGTCCCGGCTTTCAACGGCGCCGGTCGGCCTGAAAAGCGGGAAACGGCGAGATCGAAGCTGCCCCAGAAGAAATGAACGGGACTGATCTTCCCGATGAATTCCGACGAAAACTCCTGAAAGACACGCTGGGTTGCGACCAGTACGCGCCAGAAACTGTGTGCGGCCTCCGGATCGTACGTGTCGTGCGTCGTGTCTTCTGCGAACGGTATCGCATCTTTCACTTCCACGGGCACAGGATGAATCGGCACACTGAGCCCCAGCGACGTCAGTGTGGTCTGATACTCCTGGAAGAAAGCGCTGACCGTCTGCGACCGCAGTTCAAGTTCACGTGTCTCCCCGGTGCTCAGCCGAAACAGAAGATGATGCGCGATGAAGTCGAATTCTATCTCCAGCAGGCCGCTTGCGACGGGCATTGGGGAAGTCGTAAGTCCCCGTGCACTCACATACAGCGGAACGTTCCACCAATGTTGCTGCATGGGAGCGAGGGCCAGCCTCGTCTTTCCAACGATCTGGGTCCACATGTGCAGAGTTTCTGCCGTCGCGGCCCAGTCTAGCCATTCGAGCGACGGCCATGTCTCGCGTGCTGCTTGGTAGGACTTGTCCACGTTAGCTCCCAAAGGTTCTGGCAATCGTCAAAGGCACTACCTGAGAATAGGCCGCAATCGGGCTCCCTTTCCACCTGGTATTACAGGAGCTACGACTCCGGTATCACTGCCCCGAGACAAGGAATCGCGTGCTCCCGGTATTACACGTCCACTCAGAAAAGCATTGGACGGGAAGGTCACTCCGCGGTCCACTGCTGAAAGGGTTGGAAGTTGGAGGCGCTATGAGAGATGAAGTGAAGCAGATCAATGTCCAAGCGAAGCCAAGCGGCGCGGGTTGTGTGGAGTGCCTCGCCGCTGATGGCTGGTGGTTACACTTACGCCGTTGTGCCGAATGTGGACACATAGGATGTTGCGACAGCTCTCCAAGTCAGCATGCATCGAAGCATTTTTACGCAACAAAACACCGCATCATCAACAGTTTCGAACCGGAAGAGTCCTGGTTTTTTGATTACGAAACGAAAGAGTATTTTGACGGCCCTAAGTTGGCACTCCCCGACTTTCACCCGGAAGATCAACCAGCTCCCAGCCCCAAGGACCGCGTTCCGAAGAACTGGCAAACCCTTTTACACTGAATAATTCTCCGCTCACTTGAGACTATCTTCTTCTGATCCGGCCTCAGAGAGTCTCTTCCTGCCTCAGAGCGAATGGAACCATCGCAAGGGAGGGGTATCAAACAATAGGTGAGGCGACGCTACGCTTCCGCGCTTGAGTAGCAAAGCGGGCTAACTTGCCGTCTGCGGTTGCGTCGATGGTGGAAAGCAGTACCTCTTCGGCGGTACGCTGTTCGTTCTCGTTGTCTGCTGCGATGTCCTCGGCCAGATCGTCGGCAAAGGTGTAGGGGTCAAGGTTGACGATTGCGCCTTTAGCTTTCGTCTCGGAGCGAACGCTCAATCTCTTCCCATACGATGCGAACGAAATCAACGCTATCTTTCACCTGCTCTCGAAGGGGAACGGTATTTGAACTCAGGTACTTCGCCTGCCGCAAACGAAAAGCCGCAATGCGGCAGGCATTTTCCAGCCACCAATCTTTCGGCGGCTGGGAGTCACCCGGCGATGTCATGTGTTCGCTCATTAATGGAAGTCGTGAGATTGTGTTGGAGTTGCGGTGACATTCAGCTCTTCAATGTGCCTCGCTCGGATGTGAATGACCTTGTCGACGTTCTGCAATGTCCCTTCAATAAGCAGAAAACGGGCATACGTCACAAGCGAACGATTCTGTTCATAAAGTTCGGGATCGATGATTGCGTTTGAGATGCCCGTCTCATCTTCGATGGATAGAAAGATGAATCCGTGAGCAGTGCCAGGCCTCTGACGGGCAATCACGCAGCCGGCGATGCGAGCCTGCACCCCATGGCGAAGCGTACGAAGGTCAGAGGCCCGACAGACGCGCATGTTCCGGAGCCGGTCGCGGCAATGCGCCATTGGGTGACCGCCTACGGTGACCCCTGTACCGGCGTAGTCGGCCACCATGCGCTCCTCTGAGTTCATAGGCTTTAGGGGAGACGCCTCCTCTTCATCTTGATCTAACGATTCAAGCAGCGGTCCCGCCTGACGTCCGGCCCTCTGAACTTGCCAGAGTGCATCTCTTCGATGCACCCCTTCGCCAATCGAGTTGAGCGCACCAACTTCCGCTAGAGTTGCAAGATCGGCGCGGGAGAGTGACGGGACTCGACGGGCTAACTCTTCGATAGAGCCAAACGCACGCTGTTCTCTGGCCGTCTCTATGTCCACAGCAGCGGACTCCCTGAGTCCACGGGCGAAGCGAAGACCCAAGCGAAGGGAGAGGGAGTCGTCTTCTTCGCGCTCCAACGTACACGGCCAACTTGATCTCATCACGTCGATAGGTTTCACGCGGAGTCCGTGCCGCTGCGCGTCCTTTACGAGCACAGCGGACGAATAGAAGCCCATAGGCTGGTTGTTCAGGATCGCAGCGGTAAAGGCTCCGAGGTAGTGAAACTTGAGCCATGCGCTTGCATAGGCGATAAGGGCGAAGCTGGCTGCATGGGATTCGGGAAAGCCGTACAGTGCGAACGAACTGATCGACTGGATGATCTCTTCCTGGGCAGCAGGCCCCACCTTATTCTTGTCCATGCCCGCGCGGAGCTTGATTTCGAGCGCTTTCATCTTACCGGCGGAGCGTCGGCTGCCGAGAGCCCGACGCAATTCCTCAGCCTCACCGCCTGTAAAGTCTGCAATCGCCATTGCGATTCGGAGCAATTGCTCTTGAAAGAGCGGAACGCCGAGCGTTCGGCGAAGCACCGGCTCAAGAAGTGGGTGAGGATAAGTTATTTCCTGCCGTCCTTGCCGCCGCTCCATATACGGGTTCATCATTTTTCCGACGATGGGGCCGGGGCGGATAATTGCGACCTGCACTACCAAGTCATAGAACTTGTCGGGGTTGTTGCGAGGGAGGGACGCCATCTGCGCGCGCGATTCGACTTGAAAGAGGCCGATCGTATCGGCTTTGCGGAGCGAGGCATAGACCTGCTGGTCATCGTGCGGTATCTGCGCGATGTCTACCTTCTTGCCGTAATGCTTGGGAATGAGATTCGTGCAGTCCTTTAGAACAGCCATCATGCCAAGGCCAAGCAGATCAACCTTGATGAGGCCCATATCGCTCACGTCTTCCTTATCCCATTGAATGACGTTACGCCCTGGCATACTCGCTGGCTCGATTGGAACAACAGAGGCAAGCTGACCTTGCGCAATAATCATTCCGCCTGAGTGCTGCCCCAGGTGGCGCGGCAAGTCGAGCATCCGAATGGAAAGCTCAAGGTACTTCGCGATGCGCGGATGAGAGAGGTCGAAGCCAGCGACGCGGAATTGCTCTTGCATCGTGTCGGTCGTACCCTTCCACTCCCACGCACTGACGAGCCGGGTAAGACGAGTCAACGTGTCTTCGTCGAAACCGAGCGACTTGCCGACCTCGCGTGCTGCAGACTTCCCACGGTAGGTGATGACGTTGGCGCACATCGCCGCTCCAAGTTGGCCGTATCGGGTGTAGACATACTGGATCGCTTTCTCGCGGTCATCGCCGGATGGAAGATCCAAGTCGATGTCCGGCCATTCGCCGCGTACCTCGGAGAGGAAGCGTTCGAAGAGAAGTTCCATTCCCACGGGGTCGACTGCTGTGATCCCCAGCGAGTAGCAGACAGCGGAGTTGGCTGCCGAGCCTCGGCCCTGAACTAGGATGCCATTCCTACGGCAGAACTCAACGATGTCCCACACAATCAGGAAGTACCCAGCCAAGCCCAACTTCGCGATGAGCGCTAGCTCCTTCTCAACCTGCTTCTTGGCTCGGGTCTGCAAGCTGACGCTTGCTTTAGCACCGTAACGATTGAGAACACCTTCCATGGTTCTCTTATAGAGAAAACTGTCCATCGATTCGCAAGCGCCTACCGGGTAGAGCGGGAACTGGTACCCCATGTCCTTCATCTCGAACTGGAGCCGGGAGGAGAGTTCGTGTGTTTCGGCGATGGCTTGAGGAATGTCTCGGAAGATCATGGCCATCTCTTGGGCTGGCCGAAGATGGCGATTGGCGTTGTGTTGCAAGAGCAGACCGGCTTCATCAAGCGATGTGTGATGGCGGATTGTCGTGAGCACATCTAACACCTCTCTCTCGAAAGCCGTCGCCATATTGACTCCGTTCGTCGCTAGGACGGGAAGGTTGAATTCTCTTGAGAGTGCCAGCGCTGCCTCGTTGCGCGCTTCCTGCTCACGGATGCGATGCCGCTGTAGTTCGACATATACATTCCCCTGTCCAAAGGTCTCAATGAGCGTTTGCAGCGATCTCCGTCCTTCATCCATGCCTCCTCGTTCGAGGGCCGCCGCGAGTGGACCCTCATCGCCGCCCGTTAAGCAAACCAACCCCTCCGACCGCTCTCTTACCTCCCGGAGTGTTGACACTCCTTCGCCCTTCGTCTGCTGTCTTAGCTTGTAGCCGGTGATGAGTTGCGAGAGGTTGCGATAGCCTGTTTGAGATTCGCAAAGCAGACTCAGCCGCACTGGTCGTTGTGGAATAGAGTGCGGCTGCCATTCTTCCGGTTGAACCTGCGAGCCAAAGTCTCCAACGGAAACCTCGGCTCCGACGTGAGAGCGTAATCCCAACTTCTTTGCAGTCGTATACAGACGCGGGGCTCCGTAGAGGCCGTCGCGGTCAAGTATCCCCAAAGCTGGCATCGCAAGATTTGCGGCCTGTTGCACCATCGCCTCTGGCAGCGAGGCTCCTTCAAGAAAGGAGAATGCAGAGCGAGCATGGAACTCTACATAGTCATTAGTCATAGACACCCGCGATGGTCCACGCCTTGGGCGCGCGTTCATAGCGGAGGCGAACAGCGTAAAGAGGTTGCACGACTACGGCATCCCATTCGTCGGCTTCCCACATCCGGCCGTCCCACCAATATCCGCTCGATTGCCACGGGCCTTTGACTTCGGCTAGATCCAGTCGTGCGCCCTGCCAGAAAAGCAGTGACGGAGTTCCGTTCTTCAACGTCACACGCACTGGCTGGGCGGGCCGAAACCTACGCAGAGCGAGACAAGATGACCTGCACTTATGTGTGCTGCCTGCGAGAACGCTAGGACGAAATGCAACCATTGAAACTTCATCGTCTAGATGGCTGTTCAGGAGTTGAGGTGTCCCTACGTTGTGATCGCCAACAACTGAGCGAAGCCTCGCAAGAAGGATGTCGAGTTTATCCGGTTCTGGAAACTGAGCCTGGAAAAGACCGTGTTGCGCCGTTTGTGGTCGGGCAGCTTCGGCGGTCAGGGTTACGCCAAGGATTGCCGCTTGGGGTGGATGGCTTTGCAAATCGAGGTTGAGCAGTTTGAGCAGAAGGTCTCGGTTCTGCGTGGCGATTGCAGGCCGAATGTGACGTTCATAGAGATCAGCCTTTTCAAGCTGCAAGCTGACAGTGAGACTTCGTAACGCGTAGGCGTGTTCAACCGCGCGGCGCATGATGCGTTCGAGCATCGGCGAAACGACGAAGAGCAGCGAGTCTAATAAGACGAGCGGCGTGTCGAGGATCGCCGTCTCTGCGAGAACGAGATCCGCTTCTTCAGGAATGAGGAGGTGGTCTTCGGTGCCACGGGCGAGACGCTGCAAGCGGCGTGCTTGCTGTCCGAGGCGACTAATGAGCGAAGTCTCTGGGAGTGCTGCCAGTTCGCCTAAAGTACGGATTCCCCATCGGCGAAATATAGTCGTAGTGGCATCATCACAACGAAGAGAAGCAATCGGTAGAGGCGAGAGTCTTCTCGCCAACTCATCCGCTGGGACGCAGGTTACCCCGGTGTGAGAACGAGCCAGAAGCAGAGCGGCCTCCGCGTTGTGGGAAGTAGACACACTGCAAGGAAGACTCGCCGCCTCAAACTGAAGCTTCATCTTTGTTGCATACTGCGCTGCCGTTCCGAAGAGAGTGTCCGTGCCGGTGCGGTCGATCAAGAACGAAACCGCAAGCGAATTGGCTTTGGCGTAGCTGTTGAGAGGCCCTGCCAGCGTTTCGATTCGAGGTGAAAATCTCTCGGCAATCTTAACCGCGCATTCGAATGTCGTCGTCTCTTCAACGACGGAACGATTGCGACAAAGCAGTGGGCCGGTAGCCTCGGCCTGGACTTTGCTCATGCCACGCGATACTCCTTGGTTCCGAGCGGCGCGGTTGATGGAGACAACACGTTGAAGTGGAGCAACGCCTTCAGTGACAGCGAGGGCATGGGTACGCGCACCGGCATCGGCGCGAAGCCATGCAACGATGGGAAATTCCGGAATGTGAATGGCGGCGTATTCCAAGTGCTACCTCCCCGCTGCACGCATCCACGGTGCAGTCGATTCCCACTCGACCGCTCTACCGGGTGCTTTCTTGCCGAAAGGGTTAGCCACGCGTTGCCGGACAACTTCTGCCGTATGGGTCATGCTGCCGAAGACCCGGTTAGCTCTCTCTTCGGAGATGCCCGGCGAACAGTCGAGAACACACTTAGCGCTTGAACGCGAGCATGGTTCTTCGGTCAGTAGAAGCAGGATGGCGTCGCCTTCCTGTGCGGCGCGGCTGAACCGATACCAAGTTGCCGAGGGGATTCGGAGCGCCTGCTCTGGAGGTATCGAAGCCAGATCGAGAACGATGACACGAAATCCTCCTGCCTGCAGAATCTGATCTGCGGCCCTAAGCGCCTTATCTAATTTGTTCCACGGCTTGTCCTCTTTTCGTAGACCTTTCCGAACGTCCGGAAAAGAGGGGGCACGTTGGCGAACTTCGTCTGCAGCCTTTTGGTCGATCTGACGCAGGGGATCCGATGGATCGGCCCGTCGCGCGTTAAAGTGCGCATACGCAACCTGTTCTTCAGGCGCTACGGCTAGGCTGAGTCTTTGATTGGGATAGCCCGGAGTTCCTTCCATTTTCTTTAGCCGGGATTCGGCTTTCTGCACGAGCATCTTTTCCGACGCACCGTCGATACCCTTGGTCTCGCTCCGAGGATGGCGTATGCCATGGTGCTGAGTCGATCTATCGCCCGCACGGTCTGGAGAAAACGCGACCACGTTTGCGATATTTTTAGTTTGAGCAATTTCTTTAGGAAGCTGCTCCTGGGAAAACCGAACCCAAAGAAGATTCGTCAGCCGGATCCCGGCGGCGGCGGCGCTTCTGGCGTCTAGGCTGTCGGTCACGTCGATATAGGCGCAGGCTGAATCTACGGTCGCTTCGCTGAGTACAGAGAGAGCGAGCGAGGTGCGCCCTGCCGAGGCTGGCCCAGTGAATTCGCATATGCCTCCGATCGGCAACCCACCACTCAACAAACCATTCACGGCTTCATTTCTGATTGGAAGTAGCCGAGGAGCTTGCACCGCCTGTGGCGATAACGCTGCGGGAATTCGGGACGCCAGACTGCTCTCAATCTCCCGTCGTAGAGCCGCGCTTCGTGATTGCATCGCCATTGCTATGTTCGCCTTTTGTTCTCTCTCGAAATCCAGCATACTCTGCCATTCCGTGTGGAAGTCAACTTTGCACAACGGCCGGTGCAGGTTGAAGGTTTTGCTATGTTCTTCGCCTTATCTTCGCTTACAATTCCAAGAGGAGTGCCATCTCGCATGTCGAGCCCGATTCCGTTTATTCCGCTATCTGAGGACGACGCTCCGACGCCACGCAAGATCGCGCATATCGACATGGACGCGTTCTATGCGTCCGTTGAACAGAGAGACAATCCAGATTTGCGCGGTAAGGCAGTCGTTGTCGCATGGCGGGGCAATCGGTCGGTCGTCTGCGCTGCTTCCTATGAAGCGCGTCGTTTTGGAGTACGGTCTGCGATGCCAGCTCTGACTGCCGAGCGTCTCTGTCCCGAAGCGATTTTCATTCCGCCTGACTTCGTGCGCTACAAAGAAGCTTCACGCGCTATACGAGGTATCTTCGAGCGCCACACGGATTTGATTGAACCCCTGTCGCTAGACGAAGCATATCTAGATGTAACCGAAAACAAGACGGGGCTGCCCACCGCGACACTCGTGGCTAAGGCGATTCGGCAACAGATACGAGCTGAGTTGAATCTGGTCGCCTCCGCTGGGGTCGCGCCGAACAAGTTCCTGGCGAAGATCGCTTCGGACTGGAGAAAGCCCGACGGGCTTTTCGTTATTCAGCCACACGAAGCCCAAAGCTTTCTTCAGCCGTTGGCTGTCGGTCGTATTCCAGGAGTGGGACAAGTGACTGAGTCTCGGATGAAGGCAGTCGGCATCACCACCATCAGCGATCTGTTCCATCTCGATCTAACACAGTTGGAAGTCCGCTTTGGCCGTTACGGAATGCGGCTCTACCAACTGGCTCGTGGAATCGACCATAATCCGGTTGTACCGAATAGAGCGAGCAAGTCGATCTCCGCCGAAGACACCTTAGAGCAGGACATTCCGTTAGCTGACACGGAGCCTCTAATTCGCCGTTTGGCAGAAAAGGTGTGGAACGGCTCAAGAAGAAATGCTCGCTCCGCGAGGACAGTTGTACTAAAACTCAAAACAAAAGAGTTTGCCATAATCACCCGTAGCCTCACTCCCCCGTCGCCGCCAAATTCCTGCGACGAACTCACTGCTATCGCTCTATCTTTGCGGGAGCGGGTTGAGTTTGGATCGCATCAGCTCTTTCGCTTGGTTGGAGTCGGTCTTAGTAACTTTCAAAACGAAGAGGTCACGACGCCGGTGATTCACCAAGGTCAGATGCTGAGCAGCGCGATTGGTTGAGGCGCGCCATCTTTGCAATACTGAATTTGGCCCAACTCGATTTTCGCATCCGTTTGTCTACTGCTTGTAATATAAAGTCGATGGCAACGGCGCCTGTCCTGAACGGTCAGTTGGGCGAGACCTTAGCCCGAACAGGTAAGAACTTCTTTGTTGCCTCTGCTGGCGTCAGGATCTCGCCATCGACCAACATACGACCTGTATAACGGCGGTTTGCGCCGAACTCCCACGCAACGTCATGCCCCTTGCGAGCCAGCTTTGCCCACTTGGAGGTCTTAGTCGCGTTCTGTTCAAGCCAAAACTTTCCGTCATCATCGGTGTAGGAACGCAAATCATCCGTTCCAGTTCTTCCAGTCCAAGTAGACATGTCGGTGAGCTTCGGAGCCATAAGCTGCTTTGATGCGAAAGGGTTGGCTCCGAAATTGATCGAAGTGCCACCCTCCCGTCGGTCGCAGAGGTGAGCTTCTTGCTTACCTTCCAGCGGGGCAAATTCAGCCGCACACGCGAAAATGGGACATATTTCACAGTTGGGCGACACACAGTGCAAGCCGGTCCAGCAGTGGTTGCTGTTCCTGCCGAATAAAGATTGCTGCGTCTGCGAGTTTGTACCACGCGCCTCGGTCGATCTCCGGGATCACGATGCGTTGCTTCGATCGTGGTGGCCACTCAACTTCGCAAGTGTTGCTGACAAGTTCTGCGGGGTCGCAATCACCTTCAAATGCCCACGCTGCAACAATCTTTCTGCTCTTTTGCTGGACCGATCCGAGCTCAACAAAGGGCTCGGATACAGTGAACCCGGTCTCTTCCTGAAATTCACGGGTTGCCGCAGACAATGGGTCTTCGTCTGACTCATACTCGCCTTTAGGAAGAGTCCACGCACCTTTATTTTTCTTTGACCAGTATGGCCCGCCTGGATGAACGAGGAATACCTGCAACTCGCCATCGCGTATCCGGTACATGATCAGACCGGCGCTTCGCTTCGGCATGACTCTCATCCCTTATGCCGCGATCTGATGCACGTAGTAC
Organism: Edaphobacter sp.; assembly: GCA_965277545.1. GTDB lineage: Bacteria > Acidobacteriota > Terriglobia > Terriglobales > Acidobacteriaceae > Edaphobacter. Next base: position 223,989 of record OZ255826.1, on the reverse strand, counting down.
GGAACCTCTTTTGCAGAAAGGATTTCGTCCAGCCGTTCTCGACTGAGCTGGGACGGGGAGAGCCATTCCGACAGGAATTGCTCCTGAAGCGTGATTACGGTCCGCTGGTGGCCGGTGGCCGCGACCTCTGGGGTCGGCTCATCTGTTATGGCTGCGAAGGAATACAAATCAGGGGAACCCGATCTGGTCCAACGATCCCACACGCAGGCCACGAGCATGTCCTGGGACGGCTGCGGATCATATTCGAGTACGAGGTTCTTTGCTTTTTCATCTGGCGCAAGTTCGCGGTGTTCATATAAGTGGAGTGGCACATTTTCATAGAAGCCGCTGATGACCATGACTGCGTGGTTCCGACCGTAAACCGTGTTCCAGTAGTCATCGAGGCTGTCGCGCCGAGCGTTGTAGGTGCCCGGAAAACGCAGGTCGTAATCGGCTGGCTTTCCGTCTAAACGGCACGCGTAGCGCATGGGACGGATGATCGTCTTGCCGTGTTCTGAGATCAGAACAGGAGCGTACATCATGGGAAAGATGCGAGCATCTTCGTTGTTTGGCTCCGTCCTTCTCAGATCAGCAAGGCGGTCCAGCAACATCTGGCTCTTGTTCGTCGCGATGCGTACATCTTCTCTGGCCTTCTTGGTTTCCTTCTTCGTGAGTGATTCCTCTGCCGTCGCTAGGCGCCTGCGCTGGACGAAGACCTCGTCCTCCCACTCCGTCTTCTTGGCTTTGAGGTAGTGAGCAATGTATGCAGCTGTTCTTTTCTGGACGGCGGACTCTGGATTTTGATAGTTGCGCTGGAGATCCCGCGCTACTTTGACATCTTCGCCTTCTGCGCGGCGCTTGAAAACGTCTTCAAACGCTTCCCAATCGACTTCCGCTCCATGGTGACGGGACAGATGTTTGAATTTCTGTTTGACTCGCGCGGAGAAGCACATAGGAGTATTTTAGGCTTTCGCCAGGCCTCGGGCTGGGGCGGTCACGATGTTTACGGCCTAACCTGAACGCTGTGACACTTCTCCTGCCAGTGACTTCATTGCCCATCAACGCCTAACTTCAAAACAGTTGACAAAAAGTCATAAAAATGCCACCGTTTGATATCCGGCCCAAGTTCTGCACGAGAAGCAGCACTAATTTCGAATCCTTCGAGGTCTGCCGAGATGCGACCCTTTTCCGCAATTTGCTTCCTCTTTACCTTGGTCTCGGCTCCGGCGGTCGCTCAAAAAGTCGTCTCGCCCCAGCCTGCGAGCGTGTTACCTCCAGTGGTTCTCAAACAGATTCCTGGAGCTTGGCGTTTCAGCGACACCTCCTATAACGATCTGATACGGGGGAACGGCTTGGAAGCGGCTTCCCCGCGCGTTATCTTCGCGAGGTTGGCAACCGCGTCTGCATCGAATGAGAACTACAAGGCTCTTTTCCTGGCAAGACTCTTTACATCAATGCAACCCCAGAATGCGGTCGGATGGCAAGATCGAGCTAAGTTGGCCTTGAGCCTTAGTCTGAAAGAAGAAGCAAACGTCAGTCTCGCACGAGCCTCAGACCCGTCCAGCACGACCAGTGTCCCGTGCACCCTTCTTCCGGGGACAGCGATCGCTGTTAAGCCTGCTTCGCTTGCCGACTGGGCAGCGGCCATCGCGCTCATGAGCGCAGATACATCAACCGTTAGAGGTTCCAACTTTGAGATTGCAATTCGAGACGACATCTCAGGAGTCACTGTCGCTTCTGCAGACGAAGTGAGACAGAATGATTCGACTCTGGTAGGCGCCGGCCTTCCCGCCGAGGGCCCTTGGGCTGATCCTCGAGCCTTGAATGTGAATCAGATTTTGACAAACAGTTTTGTTCTACAGAACCCAGATGCGATGGCTTATCACAGTGTCGATCACAAGAAAATGTTCGCCGGGATGCTGATGGCCGGGTTGGCGGGCGTCTCACAAGCCTCGAATCCTGCGGCTGCTGCGGCGGACACACAGATGTCTGGCCAGATGGTCACGGAAGCGTCGGACATAAAAAGTAATTACAGTTCAGGACACTACTCGAAAGTCACTTATCCTGACGCTAAGACCGCCACAGTTTCAAATGACAAGCCAAAGTCTTCGGGTAAAGCTCACGCGGTTGGAAGCCCGCTGCCCATCCTATGGGCTTCAGGGCCTATCGGTTCCGCCGATTTTGCAGGCAGGCTTTCAACCGGAACTAAGCCTATCGTGACCGAAATCAAGCCGGGACAGGAAGCAGATCCGTCAAAACTAAAGGCGAAATCTGAAAGTGTTCCAGACCTGCGGTATCCAAGACTTGGAATACTCTGCGCGGATACTTGTTCAACCCCGCTCGCACTGATGGAACTTATCTTAACGTCTGAAGATATAGGTGTGATCGCTCCGTCAGTTCAATGGAAGGCCCCCGATACCCAGGCGCTGCGATCGGCTTACCTTCAGGACAAGCTCACCTTGTCAGGAGGAAACTTCTCGCCAGGCACTTATCTGGGGTACGACGACAAAGGTATGGCGTATCGATTTACCTCATCTCCTGCGATCTGGTTAGTCGCAGCTGGGAAATAGGCCCAATATGATCTATTCGCCGTCTCGCCGCTGCTTGATGGGAATCGCGATTATCACCTTGAGTGCATGTCAGACGAGCGCTCAAACAACATCATCGACGAAGCCCACAACGACGCCACCAGCGGTCCGTCCGGTCCCTCCTGTTGCTCCAAGACCAACGGTGCCACCGGCGAAACCTCAAACCACCCCCGCAGTGACGACTGCACCGAGAGCAACATCGGTTCCGGCATCAGCTACAAGCCCCACCGTATCGAGCTCAAGTACCGGTATCGCGTCTTCATATACCGCAAACGCAGATGCGGAGACAGCGACGGCTCAGCAACAGGCCAATCAGGCAGCATTCGAGTCGGGACAACTTGCCGGTGCTACATCTGTTACCCAACAGAACATAAATGGACGACTCGCTATGGTTCAAGCCTCGCTACAGCGTGCGCAGCATCCCAAGAAATACACTGCGGTCGCTGCTCATGTGGCGCTGGATGACCCCTTCGCAGAAAAGATCCGGGCCAATCCTCTGGAGCTTTCTCTCACTGGAACGGCGCTTCAATATGACACAGATAGGGGCATAGCGAAGATCGGGCCTCACCCTGAAACAAGCGGCTGCCTAAACGATAGTCTCAAGCCTGGGGACTACCCACTCCTAGCGGATGGGAACCTCATTGATGCGCCTGAACGGTTAAAACAATTTTTTGTGGAATGTAAAGCAAGTCGTTCAATACAAGTCATTCGTGGAACTGATGAAGTCGTCTCACTCCGTTAGAGGACTCTTCCCGATGCGCTTCCTTCTCTCGACGGGCCAAATAGCTTCCCTGATATTCATAGCCATTCCTTTGTCCATCGGGGCGCAGACCACGGCTGTCCCGCAGGGATGTCAGGGGCTAGAAGCAAAGATCGATCAGTGGAGCTCAAACCTTGCAGGATGGCAGAAGATCCATGATTCATGCTTGCAGGCTCATATAAATGGTCCTCATGGTCCAGAGAGCGACAATCAATGCAGCGTCCCCGCTTGTCAGCAATCCCATCTTTATGTCTATGGCACTCAGGTCAAGACATATCAGGCTCAGTTGCAGACTCAGCTAAACGCCTGCAATGCTCGCGTTAGCTCAGATCAACGACTGACCAATCAAGCGAATGACCTGAAGGATCAATACAGCAATCAAATTGATTTATCCGGTGGGATGGCGATTGTATCCGACTCGTCAACACTTGGAGCGGCCGGTTCAGCGGCGGCAGCGGCGGACAGTGCGGCGGCAGACAACGCGTCAGGCATCGACATCGGAAATAGCAACATCGGGTCTTTTAACCCCACGCCAGATAATCTCGCAGCCGACGCCGCAGCTTACCAAGCAAAGCAAAATGCAATGGACACCGCGCCCACTGGCCAGTCGCAAGTTGACTCTCAGGCATACTCAAACCAAGAGCAAACCTTCCGTAGTGATCCTGCTGATGATTTCAATAATCCTCAGTCTCAAAGTATCGCGCAACACTTCAGCGCTGCTATTAGCAATACCATCACCCAAGCAAAAACTTCTGTCTCAAATAGTTTGGCTAACATTACGTATGTTTTCTCTTCGCCGGCATGTGCCTCCTTCGGAATATCGTTAAAGCAGAAAGCTAAAAACTTTTTCAATTTTGACCCCGATTCAAATCCGCCCGATCCCAACCAGGAAACTGGGTGTTCTCCACCTCCATCTTGGTCGAACAGCACCTTGAATTGGCACACGGATCAACCAAACCCGTAAATGCTTACCTTGCGCCTTGTAGCCGTCTTGTCAATGCTCATTCTCCAAGAGCCGCTTACAGCGATTGCTGGGGCACAAGAGGCCTGTCAAAAAAACACTTACAGAGAATATGACTCCCGCCTCAAAGCCGTGCGCGTTGGGACAGTTCCTCTTGCTGGACAGCCTGTCGTAGGCTTCGAAATGGTTCCGGGCGGCTTCATCGTCGCCACGACACATCATATATTTCGATCAAGATCAAACTCCATCCACAACACCATATCCCTTGATCGCATAATTGGAATCAGCGTGAATGCGCAAGGAGACATAATTGTTCAACGTCCAAATGGCTTAGTGACCATCAGCGAAGATGGCATATTCAGTCCCATAAAGTCGACAACTCTTTCTCCTCGCGGACGCCTCATAAATTCGGGAAACGATCTATATGTAGATGCTGTCGCTCGTGGCGTTGGCTTCGATCTTTCCCTCCGAAAAGCTGACGGGCACACTTTGCCCTTTTTGGAAATCGATGAGCCGTTGCGTACCCTGTCTTGGAACTCTGGTGGGTTGTCCGCCGTGGTCGGACACTCGCTCATCGTGTGGCCTGACGGAGATCGAAAAGCAACATTGTTGGCAAACGACGCAGGACTGGTCTATGCCACAAGTAGTTGTTTCGTTGACTCCTCCAGAGCGTTGGTATCGATCGGAGATTTTACTGCGCTGGTAACGCCAACATCACAGCTTGTGATAGCAGGTGTCAGGACACATTGTTCAAACAGTAAGGCCAACTTGTTCCTCCTTGACGACCATGGCGGTGTGGTCTGGCAAATAGCCGGGCTCAGTGCGCTGGGCGATAGAAAGCTGGATGCCGACTATGCAGCTGAACTAATACGTCGGTTGGATACGCATTCCGCTGAAGCCGACCCCAGGTTTCTTGAAGCTGCCCGAATCATCGGCTGCATTCAGGCCAATGCCCTGCGCGCGAAGGGGAGTACAACCAAGCGCTAAACTAGACGACTAAATATTTCAGCGGAGTCAAAAAGTAACGTGTATTGTCGCACCGTGGTGAGCGGGCCGGTAGCAAAGCAGGAAGAGGGACGGGGAGAAACCGAAGGGGTTTCTCCCGCGTCCTTTTGCTTGGGAGATAAAGCGGGAGCCGATGATCGGCTCCCGCCTTTATTTAAGCTGCGATCTTCTTCTTTCTGGCTGCTGCATTCTGTGTGGGGGCTTTGGTTGTGGCCTTCGCAGAAGACTCGATGGGTGTCGGCTGCTTGGCCCGCTTGGTTGCGGCTTTCTTCTTCGGCGATGTTGGAACAAACGCGGCTTCGGCTTCGGTAAGGAAGTCGAACTCGCCCTCACGTGGAATGCCGACGTGTCCGGCTAGTGCGAGACGCAGGGCGAAGCGGGTTAGCTTGTCGTCTGCGGTCGCGTCGATGGTGGAAAGCAGTACCTCTTCCGCGCTGCGCTGTTCATTCTCATCGTCTGCTGCGATGTCCTCGGCCAGATCATCGGCGAAGGTGTAGGGATCAAGGTTGACGATGGCGCGTAAGAGAACGCGCAATTGCATTGCAGTAAAGCTCTCCGGGGCGTTCTCCAGAATGCGCTCGAAGGCACCGGCGCGGGCTGTCCGCTGGTCTTCCCTACGGACCTGCTCGGCCTCATACTCCTGCTCTTCACGCTCCCGCTGCTCTTTGAACGCCTCGGCCCTGCGCTCCTGTTCGGCTTCATACTCCTTTCGTTCCTGCTCGTGCTGTTGCCTCCGCTCCTCGGCCTGTTCGTCCGTCTCGGCTTCGGGTGTTGGGGGCATGGTGGGGGCGGGATTCTCGGCCAAACGCGCGGCGGCGCGGGGGTCGTGAATCTCACAGTTGTTATCGGTGCATACGGTGATGGTGCTTCCTGCACGTTTGCCGTAGACGATGATGGCTGGCTTGGCGGCGGCACATGGCAGGGCTGGTTCTGCATCTGGGTTCCGCACAACCATATCGATTTCGCGGAGTTGTCCACGTTGGACGGCTCCGGGCCTCTGCTCTTTCGGACTGCGGTAGCCGTTCTCGATCTGGATAAGCTCGGGACGGGCGGCAACTTCGCGGTCGATGTGAGCGTTGATCTTCGTTTGGTAGCAGGGAGAGTCGAGGCACTGATCGCCCTGCACGTCATTGAAGAGTGAGGTATTGAAACCACTGCGACGGGGGCAGGTAAGGCAAGCTCCGGCGGTGGGGTTTAGGGTCGGGTCTTCGCGGTCGAACGGTGCATCCGGAAGAGACAGGTAGAGGTTGGTCTGAATCCAAGCGGAAAGATGCTTGGCGGGTAGCAGGTGCGGCTCTTTGTCCTGCCAGTCTTTGCGCCAGCATTGTTCGTAGGCTGTGGCTTGCGCCTCTTGGGGGAGACGTGCAAGCAAGTTGGCATGACTGGCGGTGATGCGCTCGGCAGTGAACGCCTCCGCAATCGTCGGGATGAGTTGCAAAAGGGACAGACGGGCGTAGATATGGCTTGCGCTCTTGCCTGACTTCTCGACTAGAGCGGCAACGTCATAACCCGGCATGTCGAGCAGACGCTGGAAGCCTTGCGCCTCCTCGTAGGGGTGAACGTCCACGCGCTGCGAGTTCTCAACCAACTGCCATTCCAACGCCTGGGCATCGTCGATCTCGACGATGCGGGCGGGAACGGAAAACAGTTCGGCAAGTTGAGAGGCTCGGAAACGTCTTGCTCCCGCAACGATCTCGAAGCCTTCGGCGTTCGGGCGAACCGTAAGCGGCTGGATGAGACCATGCTGCCGAATGCTCTGGGCAAGCTCGTGCAACTTGCTTTCCTCGAAGGTGCGGCGGGGGTTGGTGGTGGACTCGTGGATGGTATCGATGGCGAGGTATTGGAATGCGCTGCTATCTTGCATGGCTGCTCTCCTTGAGCGGTTGCACTGCATCTGCGGTTGTGAAGCGGACGCGCTTTCCCATCCGCTCCGGGGCGGGAAAGGGTTTACGCGCGTACGGTCTGCTGCTGCTCGAAGGCTTCGGCGAAGCCCTGCAATCGCAGGTTGTTGTCCCACAATTTGGCAAATCGCTCGTGCTGCTGGTGCAAGCTGACGAGGTAAACGTAGTTGTCGCGGACGATGGTGCGGCTCCATTGCTCGATTCCCGCGTAATCGTTTCGCCAGTAGAACGGGCTAAGGTGTGCCCCTCCCGCCAGTCCAAGCTCGAAACACATCTCCGGGTCGCGCATGAGGTCGCCGTTCTGTTCGCCATAGTGACAGACAGAAATTGCGGGGAGACCGAAAGGGCCTGACTCGTCGGTCGCTTCGATCACCAACGCCATGTATGGCGGGTTCTCGATCTTGAGATACAGGCCGTGGTGCCAACCTCCGGCCTGTTTGAGGATGCGAAGAATGGTCTGCATTAGGCCACCTTCGCCAGTTCTGCATCGGGCATCTCAGCCTGTTCTGCCGTTTGCGGCTGCAAGGCGGCAAGGATGACACCGGAGGTCTTCTGGATGACTTCCAAGCTCTCGGCCAAAAGTGAAGCGTTGCCGTGGTAAAGCTGGATGTAGTCGGCGGATGCCGAACCCGTCTCAAGTCCTACAGCTTTGCCAATCACAAAGGCGATGGCCTCGGCCTCGGTCTCCCGTACTACTTTGGTCGTGGTCGTTCTGCGTTCGGCCTTGTGCAACATCTCGTGCGCCAGTTCATGGACAAGGGTGCTGAACTCCTCGGCCTCGGACTGTCCGGGGAGAATGGCAATCTTTCCGCCGTAGCTCATGCCCAAAGCGGGGCCGATCTTCTCGGTAAAGGCAAGCTCGATGCCCTGGGCTTCGATGAAAGAAACAAGCCGTTCGCGGTTCTCGCCTACCGTTCCGGTCATCTCCCGCAGGGTGGGAAGCTCTGCGCCTTCGGTCTGCTCCACGTCGAAGACGTAAGCATTGCGGAATCCGACTAGAACGCGGGTGTTCTGCTTGGTCACGTCCTTGTTGGCTTCCTCGTCTTTCTTGCGCTTGATGCCGACGATGGGGGCAAGAATCCGAATGCCTTTCTGGCCCTTCATCACCTTGCGTCCAAGTTGGTTCCATGCGTACAGGCCAGCAACGCGGGTTGCGGTCGGTCGCTGCCGCGCGATCTCCAGAATGTTTCCAAAGCTGTAGTTGTGGAATCGGCTCATCGCGTCGAGGTACGCGGTGAGTGCGTCGGAGTGTCCGGCCTCTAGCTGCTCGATAAGGCTCTTGACGTTGGCGGCGATGATGTCTTTGGCGGTCTGCCGTTGCTGGGGCTGTTTGGGGGTTTCGTCGATGGGGCAAACGTTGATGGGGGTAACGGTGCTGGTGGTGTTCATGGGTGCTTCCTCCTTGGGTTTGGCTGCTGCACGTCCGCGTTGAAACGCGGCATGTACATGCCGAACGCCACCTGGCGAAGGCGGGGGTAGCAAGGCGCAAGGGGAGGGGTCTCCCCACCGGGAGCGAAGCGGAGGCGGCCAAAGGCCGGTCTGCACAAGCGAAGCGCGGAAGATTGGGGAAGCCCCTTGTCGCCGCGCGATCGGGGCAGAGCCCCTTAGCGCACGGTCCATTCACCGTTCTTGGTCGCGAAGCGGACGTTTACAGGGTGGGCGTTGCGGGCGGGAAAGGCCCGCTGAGGTGGGGCGTGGAAGACGCGCAGCGGCTGTAACGCGGGGAGGAGTTGTCCTCCCAATGCAAAAGCCGATGTGGGCTCCTGCGAATGGCCAGTAGGAAGGTCCTCTGACTCGGCAGGTTTCTTCGACCTTGAGGGGTCTCAATTGTGCAATTGCATCGCTAGCTGACCCGTCTAGGATTCGCTCGTAGAGAGGCTTGACCTTTCCAGCTTCATTACATACACTGAATCAAATGGAGAGAAGATTAAAACTAATCCAATTTGGCCGCCATCTCTGGAGCAAGGAGAAGGCGAGGCAGATCCGAAGCCGAGTAGAAGCGATTTTAAGAACCCTCAGCGTTGGGGATGCACTGGTAATTGATGCCGGCACTGTGGAGGCTTTCGACTTTTCGTTTGCCACAGAATTGTTCTGCAAAACCTTGATGACTCTTGCTGTGGAGTCTCCCGGCAGGTTCTTGATAGTGGAAAATTTGAACGAATGCACAGAAGAGAATCTCAAGCAGGCACTGGAGAGCGTCAACGCCGCAATGATCGAGCGAAGGAACAAAGGGCTGACCCTAATAGGCAAAGCTCACCCTGCGGATCGCGAGACTTTTGCCGCGATCGTTGACGCTGGGCAAGCAGTCTCGGCTGGCACGCTGAGCAAGAGTCTCGAAATCAATCTGACAGCCATGAACGAACGGCTGTCCAAATTGGCAAGCATGGGGATCGTTCGCCGGGAAAAGGGTTCATCAGCAACCGGTAGAGAGCAATACATCTACCGCATTCTTAGCTGATTTTCTTGTGCTGAACACTGCTCCGAAACACGTGTCATGGAGGCAATATATGTGGACGCTCGAAAGCATAGAACTCAACGGAGGCTTCTTGCCTGGGTTGAAGTTGACGTTACCGCGCGGATTGATTTGCATTATTGGACCAAGAGGCAGCGGCAAGTCGACGCTCGCCGAGGCATTGCGCTTCGCAATCAAGGGGATGGTTGGCGCATCCAAGCCCCGGCTTGATCTACTTCAAGCAAATATCGGCGGTAGTGGTCTAGTGACTCTGGTGGCAAAGACGGAAACAGCGGGTACTTATACCATCAGGCGCGGCTACAAGCAGGCAGCGGTACTCTTGTCCTCCGATGGGCGAACGGTTCCAAATGTCGATCTTGACCGTGGTACATTCTTGCCTCTAGACGCCTACAACGGTCCCGAGATTGAAGCTATCGCCGACGAGGCTTTAGGGGAAAGGCGCCGTGCGCTTTTAGATGATCTTCGGGGCGAACAGCTGTCGACCATCCATCTTTCTCTCGGTGAGCATAGAAGGGCTCTCGAAGCGAATGCGGATCGCATAGGTGCGACCCGACGCTCGATCCACGACCTCTCCGAACGCATCGAGGAGATTGGCGACGCCCGGGCAAGGCTTGCCGCTGTAGGCCCATTGCCTGAAAATGCGGCATCATCGGAGTTTACGTCTGCCAGCCGGCAGCAACAGAGCAATGCGCGCGAACGTAAGCGGATCGATGATGCATTTGCTACTTGTTCCACGTTGATTCGCGATGCCGAAGCGATCAAACAGCGCGTTTCAGATCCAAAGCCGTTCACCATCGTGGACGAGGCCTCTGCCAATTCGGGCTTCCTAGTCGAAAAACAGACGATACTCCGGCAGGCGCTAGATGTCACCCTTGCACAATCTAACTCCGTGATTGCCAGCATTGAGAACGCCAAATCCTTTCTCGAACAAGCAAAAATCGGTCTTGCAACGATCCATGCGCAGCAAGCCGCTGATCTAGTACAACTGCAGCAGGTGCATCGGGAAGCTGATGAGAGGTACCGCGTTCGGTTGGACTTAGAGCAAAGCGTTCAAAAACTTCAAGAGATCGAGGCGGACCAATCACTCAAGAGAAATGAATTGGCCCGGCTACTGGCCGATCGCAAGGTTCTCAAAGCGAAGTTCTTGTTGGAGCGGGAGCAAGTGTCCGAGCTCCGCGACTCGGTGGCGACCGAACTCCAACGGGAGACTGGTCGGAAGGTTCGGGTTCGTGTGCTGCGGAACGCAGATAACTTAGCTTATCGCACCCTACTCACAGAGGGGCTGAGGGGGGCCCGGGTCAGAAACCACGATGAGATACTGGACTCACTCTTGCAGCTCCGGCCAGAACAACTGGCTCAATTCATACAGACGGACGATCAGGTTGCCTTTGATGAGGCGTGCGGCTTTGGAGTCGAACGAACGCGAAAGATATTGGATGCGTTTCGCGAAAACGTGGACCCTCTTGGACTTGAGGTCGTCGATATTGAGGATCAGGTGCGTATCGAGCTGAACGTAGCCACAATCAACGAACCGATATTCAAAGACGCTGCCGAGCTGTCGCGTGGACAGAAATGCACGGCTCTGCTTCCGTTGCTGCTGGCGCGGACCGACAACCCGTTGATCATTGATCAGCCGGAAGACAATCTGGACAATCATTTCATTTATGAGACAGTCGTAAATTCGATTCAGCGGCTGAAGGGGAAGCGGCAGATGATCTTCATCACGCATAACGCCAATATTCCAGTGCTTGCAAATGCAGAACTGGTGATCGTCATGAACTCGGATGGCAAAATCGGGTACGTTGAGAAGTGCGGATCTGTGGACGAGTGCCGCGACGAAATTGTCGATCTTCTCGAAGGGGGTAGAGAGGCGTTTGAACTCCGCCGCGAACGATATGCCCGCACATGAGCTTCTTTATGAGCGGCTTCGCCGACTCGCGGTCGAGGACCCTCGGGAGGCGAGAAGCGTCTTCCTGGTGGCGTTCGAGGCAAAATCGCCGGACCTAACTGATCTCTTTTCCCAGCTACGCAGGCCCAACGCCGGACGCCTGCGGCAGGTTGTCGCTAACTCGGTTAGGACGCATCCGGAAAAGACCAGAATCGTTTCTGAAATGCTCCAGTGGCGCGAAACAGAGACCGACGAGTTCACCCGTCGGGCGATCGACGGCGCGCTTGCCGACGTGGATCCGACGGCGCTTCGCGAGGACAAGACCCTACAGAGGGTTGCCCCCCAGGGCGAACTGGTGGAAGTGTACCGCTATGTCGCTGATCGGCTTCGCCATCGCTTACGGAATACTATGCTAGCCGCGCAGGCACAAGCTAGTCGGTTGAACCGCTTGACCGCAACGGGTCAAGGCAGCGAGGTTCAGACGGTGGTGGCGAAATTGCACGATGCCATGATTTCTTTAGGACGGGAGCTTGAGGCGACTGATGTTGATCCGGATTACTTCCGCCTGCGGGCGATCGCTTTACCTGATTGGCTTCGGCAACTAAACGCCCGATACGCCACGCAATACAGCCCAGTCAAACTCAACCTGATCCATCCGGATCAGGCATGGATTAGGGTGATGGCGAACGACTATCTGCTAGAGACGGTCTTTTGGAATATCTGGCTAAACGCTCAGCAATCGGTCGGCGAAAGTTGTGAGATTACGATCAATCTCAGGGCGCACAAGCACGAACTCGAACTCCTTATTGTGGACAACGGGGAAGGATTTTCAGCAGAACTCAAGGAGATTGCATTTCAGCAGGTGTACTCCTCGAAGCACAGTAGCAGCCGCGGGAGAGGACTTATGGAGATACAAGAAGCGGTAGGACGCTTAGCCGGCCGGGTGGAGCTATACGAGGAGCGACCAAAAGAGTTTCGGATACGTATCTCGATACCGCTGGAGGCCCAATGAGTTATCCACTAACAATTCATGCCTTGGTGATCGAAGACGACGAGGGCGCGAAGGAAGCGTACAAAGGCATCTTCGAGGGCATCACCGCCGAGGCCACCGGCCTACCGTTTCCCTCAGCTCTGCCGTCTTTCGCATTCTCCTACCAAGAAGCTGCCGCCTGTTTGGAATCGAGCAAGATATTCCACGTCGTTGTTCTCGATCTGCGCCTTCCCGAGAAGCCAAAATTGCCGACCGTGGAAGGTGTGGAACTAGGGATCAAGCTTCTGAATCAATGCATCGAGCGCGATAGCTACCCGATTCCGTGTCTCCTGGTCATAAGCGGTCACATCGGATCGACTGAGCAGGCCCGACTTCAGGATGCTGTTCGCCAAGGCTTTCACTACGGCCGCGTCTTGGTAAAGGGCGACTATAGTCTTCTAGAGGCAGAGATTCGGCGAGCATGCGAGGAGGCTCTTCGATACTGTTCTGTGGGTGTTCACGTTCGCGATGCAGGTCAGGAGCAGTTCCCCACAATCTCTCCCCGCGAGGAGGATTTGCTACGCCGATCCGCGCTTCAGCAGTCGGGCGTTATCGGATTGGATCTGACCTGGTGGTCAGCTAAGCGTTTCAACGCAACCTCCAGGACTTTGAATGGCTCAACGAATCCATGGACGAAGGTCCTAATGGGCAGATGCCTACTGGACGGCGGACGCGGAGCGTCCCGGCCTAAGTTTTTCAAATTGATGGACGGTTCCGACGCAAGAAACGTCATTGATAGCGCCCGCTATGTGGAGCAAAAGCTTTCACATATCAAACTCACCTGTTCCATAACCACTAAGAGTTACGCACTGATCGTCACCGAGAAAGTTGGCGCACAGGATGCGAGACCTGTATCTCTCGAAACCATCTTCACTAGACCTAACACGGGCGAGGCGCGGAGGGTGGCTCTTCAAATCGCCACCCAGGTGCAACAACTCGGTGATCTATTGTCAGAAAGCAAGCCTTTGAGGGAGCTGCTTTGGACGGGACACGATATCGAACTTGTCACCCAACAGTGGAACAGGTTCGCCCCTCAGGTGCGTCAAGGACTGCTCTATGAGGTAGACCCAGTTTCTCTCTTCTCCGACTTACTTGCCTGCGAAGAAAAGAAACGAATCGCCGAGCGGTCGCTTGTCCATGGAGATCTACACATGAGCAACGTTGCGCTCGACCTTGGACCCAATGGAGCGCAAGCTTACATTTTTGACGCGGGTGTCGTGAAGCGCACGGTGGCCGGTCGGGATATTGCGGCAATCGAGGTGTCTGTCCTACTCCATCAGCGAATTGAACATGAAGCCTTCGCGCAGATTTGCTTAATCCTCTACGGAACGGCAATACCTCGGATGGAGGATGTTGCCGTAGAGCCCCTTGTCGGAATTGCGAAGGAAATCGTCGAGTTTATCCAAGCTCTGCGAGAAGGCGCTGACGAATGGAACGATTTCGAAATCTACGCCCTGATGGTCTTCGATTTTGTCCTGATCCAGGTTGCCGGATTGGCTTTCGGATCGTACGGCAACAGAATCATCGACCAGGAGTCGGCGGCGTATTTGATGGCCGTCGTCGGCGAATGGTATCGACATGTACGGGACGGGCGTATCTCCAACCAGACTGTTAGCCGACCAGCCTGACTGGATAAAGCTGTCGATGTCTCCTGATGACTGCTCTATTCGCGGGAGTATAGCTGGACGATGCTGCGAAATGTGGAAGTCTGCCTCACTTCGTCGTGCGGAATCAACAAATATCGCCAAGGCTTATCGCTGTCAGCACTAGCATGTCGACACCAAAGAGCTGCCGCCTTCGCTTTAAGAAGTACCATGTCATCCGTCATTTCACTCGCTCGCTTGGGCTCGCAAAGATACCTAGCTGTCTCTGTCTCAACGACGAAGTCAGGCTGGTACGCCTCCTCTTGATAGTAGTAAATTCGCAGAGTCTCTTTTGGTGGCTTGAGCCACTTCAATACAGACGGCTCGTCTTCGAGCATGACGGCGAAGCGCCGCTCGGGGTCCGAATCGAACTTCTGAGCTGGATACAGGCACTTTGCAAACCCACCGAATACCATCCCACGGATAAGCAACCTCTCCTCCACCGGAGCCCGGAATGGGAGGATGGCTTGGTCCATCTGCATAGCCGCCATGCTGCTCGTGAGAGTCTGGAAACCCTTCGATACCGTAACTTCGTACTCCGTCGCCTTCTCGACGTAGTGTTGATTCATCTGGGCGTGGATCAGGGTCACGAGCTGGGTCTGATAGAACTGTAAAACGTTTAACACGTCTTCCGGTGCTTGAAGGTACGACTGGAGATGGCGCACCATCTGCGCCGCTAATTTGTAGAGCAATTCGGCGTGTTCGTCGTAATTGACATCGTCCTTGTCGATGAGACCGCGAACGATATAGTCCTCAAGGTTTTTCTCCCGCACGACGCCATCCCCGCTGACAATCTTGAACCGCTGATTGTTCATCAAGTGCTGAACTAGTAAGTCCTTCTCCGCCGGGGGTTGGCGAAAGCTACTGCAATCGAGGTCGAAGTCCTGATAGCCGACGGTCACTTCTCCCTTCGGCGTCACAATGATCTTCGGAATGTCAATCGTGCGCTCGGTGATGGCACTGGTCACGCGCTCGACCACAGAGGCCACGTCTACTGGCTGAAGAACGGATGAAAGTTCGCCCTGGACTGGCTGCATCAGTTGTGTCACACGCTCAGTGATTCGTTGTTGTACATCTGGCGTCTTGAGATCGCCTGACCGTGCAAGTCTCTCGAATTGCTGCCGGATGACCTGCATGGTCATTTCGGCGGTTTTGCGTTCGGGCTCGCTGATCGTTGGAGTGGGCTGCGACGAACTGTCTGTTGCGGGAGCTGCCCGTGCAATACCTAAACCCAATTGCGTAATGAAAAGCGGCTCGATGGTTACGGCCTTCGTCGGGGCAACGGGAATGTCCCGTCCGATGACAATTCCCGTACGGATGATCGAATTAGGATCGTTGGC
Source organism: Edaphobacter sp. (assembly GCA_965277545.1). Lineage (GTDB taxonomy): Bacteria > Acidobacteriota > Terriglobia > Terriglobales > Acidobacteriaceae > Edaphobacter. The sequence goes on along the minus strand of OZ255826.1, from coordinate 208,421 downwards.
ATGGTCAACGATCTCCTGGAATCGGTCGTGCGAGACGATTGTCAAGCGATCCACATCCGGGACGCCAGTGCGCTTGCTATACGGAAGGCGTAAGCCGCGCCCAATGGACTGTTCGACCAGCGTTCTTGAGTTGGCTGTGCGAAGCGGGACGATGGTGTACAAGTTCGTCACGTCCCAGCCTTCCTTGAGCATGTTGACGTGGATAACGATCTCGGTCGGGTTCGCAGGGTCTTCGACGGAGAGAAGCTGTTGTACCGTCTCGTCCTTCTCATCGCCCGTTTGGTTTGAGTGGACGGTGATTACCCGGCCCTTGTAACGGCCTCCGAAGAAGTCGTCCGCCTCGATCCGTCGTTGCAGATCGTTCGCGTGGGTGGTGTCCTTCGACACAACAAGCATGAACGGTTTGACCAGAGGCTTGAGGTTTTCGCGAGCATAGATGTCGAGCTGGACCTTCGTGTGTTCGTGGATGCGAATCCCATCCTCCAGCTTTAGCTTCTCAAGGCCGGCCTCGTCGTAGTTCTCTGCGCGGAAGTTCTCGCGGGTTGCAACCGCTGGCTCCTTTACGAATCCATCTCGAAGTGCCGAGGAGAGAGGGTAGCTGTAAATGACGTTCTTGAAGTCGGCGCCACCGGCTGTTTCCGTCCGGGGCGTGGCAGTCAACTCAAGGCCCAAGATCGGCTTCAGTTCGTTGATGGCGCGCATTCCGGCTTTGCCGCGATACCGGTGCGACTCGTCCATCAGCAGTACAAGATCATCCAACTCAGAAAGGTACTCGAAATAGCTTTCGCCGATGTACTCTTGGAGCCGTTTGATCCGCGGCTCTGCGCCACCGCGCACTTCGGAGTTGATCTTGCTGATGTTGAAGATGTTGATGTGGACAGGCGCATCCGGGTCTTTGAGGCCGGGGATCGCGGGTTGGCTTAGGCGTTCGGAGCGGACGCCTCGCCCGCTCTCGTAGTTGTCACCGGTGATGATCTCCGGGGGCTGGATGACAAAGTCCGACAGGCCTTGGAAAACATACTTGGGCGAACCGGGTGTGAAGTCGGAGATGAGCTTGTTGTAGATCGTTAGGTTTGGGGCAAGGACGAAGAAGTGACGGATACCTTCCGCCTGATGAAGGTAGGCAATGAAGGCACCCATCAGGCGCGTCTTGCCGACGCCGGTTGCCAGTGCGAAGCACAGCGAGGGGAAATCACGCTCGAAGTCGGAGACATTCGTAAACTCGGCACGGATCGTGGCGAGTGCTCGCGCGGCGTCCTGGTCTTTTTGCAATGAGAGCAGGTCACAAATGCGGTCGAGGATTTCCAGCGACTCGCGTTGCGGGGAGCGAAGACTGAGGCGATTAGCTATAGCGTTACCGACTTGCTTCATTCCGCACCTCTGTTCCCGTCAGCCGCGAACAGATTCGGTTGGGCAGCACGGCGGCGAGCCTGCTTGGGCGTGAGCGCCTGCTCGGAGTCTGCCGGGGCAACTTCGACGGGGGGTGAGGCCTTTGGGAGGTTTGCGACGTTGAGACTGTAATCGTCGTGTCCCCACTCGCACCTTGCCAGTACAGCGGACGGGATCTTCTTGACCGTAAGATTCGGGAAGGCTTCAGCCTTACCCCGAAAGGCTGCACAGCAGATGAGAAGGCTCCGGTGATCGCCAACCTCATCGCTCAACTTAGTGAGCTGTTCACGGGTGAGCGTCTGGGTTGTAACGTAAAGGAAATCGTTCTCCGTGGAATGACCCTGTTGCCAGTAGAGTTCATCGCTCGGGGCGTAGCTGAAGCCCATGACTTTGCACATCGCTTCGGCCAGCATCGCGGCGTTGTATTGCCTGCTGATGATGAGGTTGCCAAAACGATCAGTTTCAAGCAAAGACGGCGCAATGTGGAAGTAGCGAAATCCCCCGCCACCTTTCCAGCTCGTAGTCTCGCTTACTCCACCCAAGTCCTCACCGTCGATGACTTTCCGGAGTCGTGGAATGACGTGTGTATGCGCGTGTTCTCCGAGTTCAACCATGATCCAACGACGCCGCATCTTGTGGGCTACAGCGCCAGTTGTCCCAGAACCAGCGAAAGAGTCGAGCACCAGGTCTCCTGCCCGAGTTGCAATGAGAAGTAGTCTCTCCAACAACTTCTCTGGCTTTGGAGTGGTAAACGACTCATCGCCTGGAAACAGCGCTCGCATCTCGTTTTTCGAGGTCCGATTGCTACCAACATCGTGCTTATGCCAGAGAGTCCGAGGAACAAGATCAGAAACCTCCGCTAGATATCTCTTGAGACTGGGTCTAGCTTCGCCTGTCGGCCCCCACCATACTCGCCCATCTTGGTCTAGTTCCCGAAGTTTCTGTTCTGACACACGCCAGTAACGACCGGGTGGAGGTTTGAACGTCCTGCCAGATGGTCCCGTCATTGTGTAAAGGCCCTTGGAATAGGGCTTGTTCGCATATGGATCGCCGGGAAGCCACACGCCTCTGGGATCATCGTCTGGATTTCCGTAGATCGAATCGGATTCCTCAGTTCGTGGCAATCGCTGAGGAGTCCAGTCCGGGTTCTTGGAATAGACAAGTATGTAGTCGTGGTCGCTAGAAAACTGTCGAGCAGAGTTTCGTGGGGAGTCAGCCTTTTCCCAAATTATGCTTGCAACAAAGCAATCACGTCCAAACACTTCGTCACATAGAACCTTTAGGTAATGCGCTTCATTGTCGTCGATTGACATCCAAATACTTCCATCGGCTGCCAGGAGGCGGCGCAAGGACTCCAAACGGTTTCGCATGAGCGAAAGCCAAATGGAGTGTTCCAACCCGTCATCGTAATGTGTAAAGGCGGAGCCCGTGTTATAAGGCGGGTCAATGAAGACGCATTTCACCTTTCCGGCGAACTCCTGCTCAAGCGCTTTCAGTGCAAGTAGGTTATCGCCAAAGATCAAGCGATTGTCGAAGATGTCGTTATCGGTCACACGCTTCTTCGCGTGGTAGCTTTTCTCCGGGTCTTCAAGCAGGATGCGAGGCTCCAGCCGAGGGCGGTTCTCCTTGCCAATCCACGTTAGTTCAAGCCTCTGTTTACTGCTCATGCGGTGGCCCTCTTCGTTTGCTTCTGTTGCTGATAGTGGTAGCTGGAGAGAACAAACTCACAGAGGGTGAAGGCGACGTTGACGGCCAGTTTGGCGTGATGCGGAGCCGGGTTGTACTTCCGAGCGTGACGATCGCTCGCCTTGTTTGCCAATTCGTACAGACCCCCGATTTGGCTGACGCTGCCTTGAAGGATTGCCTTTAGATATGTTTCTAGCGACTGTTCCTTGGGCGAGAGATTTAAACAGTCGGCTACTGCTCCGTAGAGAGTTCGGATGTCGCCTTCGCTGTCTTTGACCTGCGCGCCTGTTACCGTCTTGTAGATCTCCTTCAGGAAGCCTTCGACGAGGGTATAAGCACTAGCGATAGCGCCCGCTGAGTCGCCGGCCTCGATTTTGGCGTTGGCCTTTTCGATGTGCTCCGATATTGATTCGTCCGTCAGTGCAATTAGCCTCGGCGCCGATGCCGATATTCGCGACAGCTTCTCGGAGGAAAATCTTCCATCTTGGAAGCTGAAGCCATCGCGTTGCATACGTCCAAGAAGTTTTTCTATTGTCTGCTTCACCACTAACGATCCGCCATCAGGCGAATTGGTCAATCTGAAGAGCAGCTCTTCAAACACCTTGAGAAGTCTCTTCACCTCGCGCGGATTCGTTAGGTCGATGTCTACGAGATATTGCTCTACCAGACTCCGGCGTTGACCGCCAACGGGTGGCTGAAATTGCAGGTTTGGCTGGAACTCCCCGGCAGAGAAAATGTCACCGATCTCACGTAAGACGTAACCGGAGAGAACCTCTCGAAACTCGGTCTTGGTAGCAGGGCTTATCAGTGCGCTGCTCATGAAAGACTCCATCGAACGGTAAACAGCGTCGTCAGTTCCTGCTTCTGTTTTAGCTTTCCTTCAATGTCGGCGATCAGTGTCTCGCGTTTAGCTTCAACCTCATCTTGTGCGATGAAGAGGTCTTTGCGCCGCTGGTTGCGGGCGGCGGTTAGGTCTTTGAGGCGGCGCTGATGCTCCAGCTTGTGTTGCAAGCCTGCTGCGGCAACGGATTCTCGACGCACCTCCCGGATCTCCTTGTCCAGATCCTTGATCTCCTGCTCCAGGCCAAACTTGAGGTCTTCGGTCCAGCGATCCAGTTTCCCGATTTCAGAATCGAGCCATTTTCCATTGCGTATTTCGAGATCACTGAGAACCCGCTGCTTTTCTTTGTCAACCTCTTCAGTCAGCGCTTCCGGCGCGTCTAGTAAGAGCGGCTGTCCGGGCTCGCCTTCAAGGTCGAACAAACGCTTGCAAGCGTTCGGCTCAAGCGTGTGGCCGTTGTCCATCACACCGCTAAGCACGATGTGGTCTTCCGTCTCGAAGCCATTCAGCGTAAATCGGGAACACATGAGCCACCCGCTCCGGCTGGGCAAAGACTCAAGGACAGCGATACGCTTACCGCTCCCAGACAGGTTGAAGTGCAGCTCTACCTTCGGTGTTGATAGCCCGCAGCAGGTCTGCAATACCTGTTGTGCAAGTGGATGTCCGACGCGATAGGTATTTGCATCCTCCACGTTCTTACCCATGCGGTAAGGGCCGGGGTTCACCGGCTGGGCATTTGCTGCGGAGGCGGAAAACGGATCGCGCTCTAAATAAAAGGAGTGTCCGGGCGTGTCGAAACGGGCGTAGGGAGCGAGATAGAAGGCCGTAAGCCGCCAAAGTAGGTCTTGGAAGCGGCCAAGCGACTGCCCGCTGGAGACACGGACGCGCTCGATGACTTCCTGGTCAAAATTATTGAGGAGCTGCTCACTCGCGTCGCTACGTGCCTGGGTTATCTGTGATTCAAGCTCCTGTTGGAGCTGATCGAACTGAAACTCAATCTGTTCAGCCGTGCGGCATTGCTGGTAGATGGCAACAATGCGCTTTTCAAAGTCCACACCGGATTCGACCGCGCCGATAACCTCATCACTGGCGCCGAACACCCCATCGAACAGCTTGAATTTCTCAGCGAGGAGCTGGTACACACGAACATCCGCGGCATTCGCCTTGTTGAGGAAGTTCACAACGACCACGTCGAACTTCTGGCCATATCGGTGGCATCTGCCGATGCGCTGTTCGATACGCTGCGGGTTCCACGGCATATCGTAGTTGACGACCAGATTGCAGAACTGGAGATTGATTCCTTCTGCTGCCGCCTCAGTCGCAATCATGATGCTGGCCGTATCTCGGAAATGCTCGACCAGGGCTGCGCGTTTGTCGGCGGTGGGCGAGCCGGTGATGCGGTCGGTCCCAGCTTGCTGCTTCATCCAGGCCTGATAAATGCCCTGACTCTGATGATCGGTGTTAGTACCGTTGAAGAGCACAACCTTCCCGGCAAACTCGGTCTGCTGGAGCAGGTTGAAGAGGTACTCCTGGGTACGGCGGGACTCGGTGAATATGATGGCCTTCTGCTGGAGAGCGCCCGTTCCATCTTCCATACGAACCGTGCGCGCGGCCTCGAAGCCACGCTGCAACGCTGTGAGCAGTGCGTCGCCTTTGGAGTTGGTCTGGATCGCCTTGGCGAGAGCATGAAACTGGTGGAGCTTGTCCTTTTCCGCGCGAAGTTCGGCTAATTGCTCTGGAGAGATTCGTTCCGGTAGCTTTTCCCCATCATCGCCATCAGACCCCGATTCTGAGCCTTCATCCTCATCAATCCATTCTTCTTGCACTTCGGGAAGCGTCTCAAAGTCATCTGCAAGGGAGGCGGGAACCTCGGCGGCCTTCTGCTGATCGGCCTCCGCCGTCTCCAGCTTGGTAGCAAGGCCAAGCAAAGTATCGGAGATGGCGTAGGTTGAAGACGCAAGCAGCTTCCTCAGAATGAGCGTCATGAGTTGGCGTTGGCTAGCAGGAAGAGCGTACAGCTTGTCCCCCATTAGGTATTCGGAGACGAGTTCATAGAGCTGCTGTTCGGCTGGGCTTGGGTAGAACTCCTGAACCATCGCGTGCCGATTGGTATATGGCACATAGGCGAGCACCTGCCGTCGCAATGTGCGTTGGCAGATCGGACGGAGCCGCTGTTTTAGGGCATCGAAGTCCGCTTTACCAGCTAAACGACCGAACTGCGCGCGGAAACTGCGGACATCGCCAAACGTGAACTCGTCCACGATACTGACGAGTCCGTAAAGCTCTAGAAGGGAGTTCTGCAGCGGGGTGGCCGTTAGCAGAACTTTTTGAAAGCCGCTCACGGCGTTCTTGATGGCGTTCGCTACCTTGTTGCCGGGTTTGTAAACGTTTCGAAGTCGGTGGGCCTCATCAATAACGACCAGATTCCACGGAGTGCTTCGCAGATAAGGTTCCTTCGACCGGGCAAACTGGAAGGAGCAAATAATGATCTTGGGTTGTTGGAACGGGTTTAGATTGCCCGCACGAATCGCCTCATTGAAAGTTTTCGCCTCCAAGATGACGCTCAGCAGAAAAAATTTGTCGAGGAGTTCTTGACTCCATTGCTTTCGAAGGTTGGCGGGGCAGATAACGAGTAAGGTCCGGCGTCGCTCCGCCCAATGCTGGGCAAGCAAAATACCCGCTTCAATGGTCTTTCCAAGACCAACTTCGTCGGCGAGGATCGCGCCCTTCGATAGTGGGGAGCGAAAAGCAAAGAGAGCGGCTTCGATCTGGTGCGGATTGAGGTCAACTTGTGCGTCGGAGAGTGCAGACGCAAGTTTGTCCACATTGTCCGAGCTGGACCTTTTCGTCAGCTCATGGGCAAAGAGCTTGGCGTGATAGGCCGTCAGACTCATTGGCGTTCAGAATTCTCCGTGCACCAATTTTAGAGCATCCACCCGCGAAGCATCCTTAATACTGCCGTCAGGTGGCGGAGAAGGGGCTGATTAGTCAATGCGCTATTCGAATCGCAATTCCTCGCTCATATTCCTATGCTGAAGCCTTCCAGCTCCCGATCGGATGAGGCTGGTCGATTCGCAGCGATGCCGAAAGGTTCCCGAGCCTGTCCAGCAGGAAACGCCTTGTGGAATTCCACGGCGGCGGATTTCGTGATGTCCGACGCCAGCCGTTCTCCGAGGGTTTCTGCGTTGTTGGTGTAAACTCGGGCGTCTTCAGAAGCGCGCGAGATGGCAACGTAGGCAAGGCGATTGTTGATCAGGCTATGGGACGAATCCGTGTCGATGTGGGCGAGGACGCGGCCTGCGGTTAGCCCTTGCGAGCTGTGCGAAGTGACGGCATAGCCGTGGTCGAATTGGCGGAACTCCGCCGTGTCGAATGTGACCGTGCGGGTGGATTTACCATCCAACCGCAAAGCCATTTTCCCATCTTCTACGCCCACGACAGTCCCAAGGTCGCGATTGGCGACGCCGAGCCCTTTGTGGGGTGCGGTGAACTGGACGCGGTCTCCCGCGGCGAACTCACGCTCGACCTCCCGGAAGACATTCACACCTCTAAGTCGGCGCGGGTCGTAGCTGACGGTTGATCCGCTTTCCAGCGACACGGTGAGGGTGTTTGTTCGAGCATCTACGGATTGAACGGTCGCGAAACTGCCACGCTCAATACCTTCAGACTTGCTCCCGGTCACGTACTGGAGAACATCGCCGGCGTTATAACGCGCCGCCCAGGTACGGTCTGCTCCGGTCATGTCGGACCGGTGGGTTAGGGTGCGGACTATTTGCGCGTCTCCAGCCAATCCGCCAACCTTACGTAGCTCCGTGCGAACCGCTTCATTTATCTGCTGGCGGCTGCGATTGTCCGGGGAGACGATGATCGTATTGTCGGGCTGCGCAGCATAGTCTCTAGCGATTGCAGCGATACGGCTATGGGCGTTGGGAATCTCCGTCAGACGGCCCTGCTCTGCCAACATCGCAATACCCTCCACAGTCTTATTGTTGGCGAGGTGCTGGACTGCCTTCAGTAGTTCAGGATCTTTCTGCCGCATGATCTTGTCGAGCTGCGAGGTCTGCATTCCTGCTTCCTGCATCTGCTGAAAGGGGCGTCCCGCGTCTACGCCCTGATGCTGGCGGGTGTCTCCAATGATGAGAACTCGGTCGTTTGGATTGAGTTTGCCGAGAAACGATCTCATCTGTTTTGTGCTGGCAAGGCTCGACTCATCCAGTAGGTAGAGATGCCGACTGGCGGTGTCGGAATTCGGGTGATTCTGCCCACGGGCGAGGAAACTCTGAAGCGTTGTGGCGTCGATTCCGGCCTCACGAAGCTGCCCGGCTGCCTTAGAAGTTGGGGCGAATCCTTCGACAACATAGCCGCTCGCTTCCGCGCCTTCCCGGATCGTCTGGAGCGTCGTGGTCTTTCCTGTTCCGGCCAATCCCTGCAGGCCGTGGATGCGATCAGAAGAGTTGAGAGCTTCCTCGACTACTCGACGCTGAGAGTCGTTCAGAAAGGATCGCGTGGCGGCTTGTTCTTGCGCCCGCTCCGCAGTCATCATCGGTTCGACGGCATTCCGCCCCTCCAGAATATAGCGGATGTTGGCGCGTTCGGCAGCGACGGTTTCGGGAGTGGTGAAGCTACGACCTGAGTCGTGCTTCATGCCTCGGACGGCGCGCAACTCTCCCACCTCCCGTCGACTGTCGAACTCCGCTCGGATGTCCTGATACGACGCCTCGCCCATGCCGCGCCGAAGGGCATCCCGGAGAATGGCCCTCTCATCTGCCACAGCCTCGCGCTCGAAGATGCTGTCCCGAGCGAAGGTCACTGCTTCCTTGGCGTGAGGCCGTTGTTGTGGCTCCACTTCCCGTCTCTCTGAACGTTCGTGAGCAGCCCGGACGACCTGCTGCGGCTGATTCCCGAAGTCGGCAGCCATGCTTCTGTGCGCAGCAAGAACCTCTGTAGCGGTGAGAACTTGCTTGCGATCACGGGTGGAATGAGCTGCGATCTGGGCTGCTTCCGGGCCGCTGTAGCCAATCTTTTCCAATTGCTCTCGGATTTGGCGGGATCGAGGACTGGAGGCGTCCAGGTATTCCCGCGTATATCCTTTGATCTCGGGCGCCCCACTTTTCCCAGGCTCGATCTCGTAACCCAGCTGCGACAGCCGGTAGGTCAGCTCAGACTGATACACGGCTGTCGCAAACTGCTGGGAGTCGAACAAGCCGCGCTCCTGAAGCGCCCGCGTCTTTCCGTTTTCCCGCTGGGTGACATTGAAGATGACGGCATGAGTATGAAGCTGCGGGGCTGCGTATCCGTCAACGGGTCGGGCCGTGTCATGCTCGAATTTTGCCGCAATGAATTTCCCCGTGGTCTCGGCAGGATTGTTGCCGCCGATACGGGCTTGGGTATACCGCTCCAACTCGTCTAAGGCCGTGGTAACCGCAGCCCGGTGGGCGTCGCGTACCCTCTCATCTCCACCAACCAGAGCGGTAAGCGATACGGACTTGGGTGCCGAGAACGTGGCGTCCCAGCCGGCTCGATGCTCGACCGATTTAGTAGTGGTTCCATCCTGATTCTTATACTCGGAGGCGGCACGGTGCCGGACAAGCTGATCGCCGCTTCGAGGGTGGATGCCTTCCGCTAAACGCGAGAACTGCAAGGGTGAGACTTCGCCTGCCAATCCCAGATTGGCTGCAAGTTTGCCTTGCCACTCGCCCTTCGCCGAGTCGCCCTGCTTGTAGTAACTTTGCGTCCCAGACGTGAACTCCAGCTTGTGATAGCTTTGCGCCTGGCCGGAACTGAGCGGTTTGGAAATGGTGAGCATAGGCTAGAAGATCCCCGAATGGACTGCGTGCGCGTGACCGCCCAATGAGTCATGGAGATCGATTTGGTCTTGCAAATCGTTCTCCGGCTCATCCTGCATCGGAGGCACCGATGCACCGTCGATGATTGGCTTCACTGCCCGGACTTCCTGCTCTACCGCTTCAACCTCAACTTCACGCTTGTGCGCGAGTGGGGCTCCTGATCCAGCGGTCGATTCCGAGCTTGCTACTACGGGGTCTGGCCGAACGGTGCTGCGGCGAGGCTTCAGGGTGTCTGGATCGAAGCTCATCTCGCCGTCAGGAGACCGTCGCGGAAGAAAGGCAGGTGTCGGCGTAGGAAGATCAAGATAGTCGAAGTCGAAGCGAGCAACGAGGTTTCCGAGTTTCAGATAAGCGTGCCGGTCGTCCAAGCCGCTTATTTCGGAGCCCATCACTAGCGGCTCGATCTGACGGTCTACGGTGAAGTTCTTCCCCGAGCGCGAACCATCGAACTTCGTCTCCTTGAGGCGCTCGATCTCTACCTTTCCGATGGCTTCGGAGATCCACTCTGAGGCCTTTGGCTCAGCAGTTTTCATGAAGATTTTGGTTGCAGGCTGCGACAGCATGACTTCCGCCAGATGGCCATAGATCACTTCAAGTTGAGCTTTTCCTTGGAAGCCGAGGACGAGCGGGTTCTTGCTCTTGCGATTCTCGGTGATGGCGGTGTGAAGCTGTGGCAGCTTCTGCAGGCTTGCCAGCTCGTCGATCACAAACCACACCGGCTTCTGTCCCGGCTGAGGAGCAGTGAGAAGGCGCATGACAAGCAAATCAATCCAGAGCGAGTGCAGAGGACGGAGCGTTTCCCGCTCTGCTGGACGTGAGGTGATGAATACCCACCCCTTGCGCTCTTTGGCCCACGTCCGGGCATTCCAGGTACAGGTGGTCTGTGCCTTCTCCGGCAGAATGCGGAAGCATTTGGCTACCAAACCGAGTGATGCTAGGACACCAGCTCGCTGCGGTCCCGCCTTGCGATCGATGTAGAAAGACATCTCAGTACCGGCAACCAAAGTCTCCAGCGTGTCACTATTTGCCATCCACTCGGCAAGTTGATGGGGGGTCGGCCCCTTCTTCAGGAGATGGGCAAATATCTGGGCAGGCGTCTGGTGGAAGAACTCGTCCTTCACATCGGTTGCCGGCTGATAGAGTGAGGCCGCGATGGCATCTGCCTCGGCGTTCGAAGCCATCTCCTGCGCCGGACCCCAGTAGGGACACCGCTCATCCAGAGGGTTCAGGACGACATCTCCACGCTTGCTGTCGTAGAAGCGCTGGAGGTATTCGCAGGCCGGATCGTAGATGATCGCTGACTCGCCGCGTTCTCTAATCTGGCGAAGAATTTGCATGATGAGCTGCGTCTTGCCGACGCCGGTATCTCCCATGATCTGGAAGTGCTGCGCCTCTTTCCGCTGCGGAATCCGCATCATCTTTCCCAACTCGGTCGTCTTGAACCCAATGCCGTCACCCTTTTGCTGCTTATTGAATTCCTCCGGTGACAGCATTTGGGGCCCGCGCAAGACGCGTCCGTATTTCATCTGTTTGAAGCGTCGAATGTCGCGAGGAATGGCGAACCAAAGCATCACTAAGAGGCAGACACCGCCTTCGATCAAGCTCACGGCAAAGAGCCTGAGCAAGCCTTCGTCTTCGTACACGGCGGAGCGCAACCAGCGGTGCATGGAGCTATCCGCGAGGTTATCCGCCGGCCCGCGAAAGAACCATCGGAAGCCTTGGGACTTGGCGACAGTAGAAAGCGCGACGGGGAAAGTCTTGCCATTCGGGAGGATGGTGATGCCATCGGTGAAGTCGGCCGGAACGGCAAGCCGCACTTTGGCCTTCCCGTCTCCGACATAGAGGAGACGATAGCTGTCGTGTGCCTTGAATATGCTCCCCACCTGAGACCGGAGGTACTCGGTGACGTAGCTCTTCTGGAGGGGAGCCAATGAAAAGTTCAACCTTTGCCAGACAAAAAAGCAGGTGCATAGAAGTGCGGTAACGACTGCCGTGTAGCTCAGGATCGGTACGTGTGGAGGCCAGATAATGGTCTCCCGCCGTCCCCATTGGTTTGCCATATCAAGCCTCCTCCGGTGTTGCCGGTAGGTACTGCTGCTGTATTTCCTGGGCCACTTTCCGCTTGTCGTTTCGCACGGTCGCGCTGATTCGTGCAAAATCCTCGGTCGTGACCGGCTGGCCCATCGCAAGCGGCTTCAAGAGGTTCAGGAGAATCATTCGCGTAGCTATCAGCTCGATAAAGAATGGGTCATCTACGGAACGTCGCGCTTCACGCAGAAGAACCTCCCGAGCCCACTCCGCGGCACACTTGCCGCTTGAGGTGGCCGCTCGCTGAAGTTCTACCTCTTCGTTTTTTGTTAGCTTCGTACCGAAGCTGCATGAGCGACGGTCGCGCGTTATGAGACGTTTGGGAGGCGCTGGCGCGCCGACAGCAAGGCGTTTCATAGTGGTGCCTTTCCTATGTTTTCAAGTGGTTACTTCCCGCGAACCGAGGTTAGCGACAAGTAACCGAGTGTCTGGATGTGACTGTTTCCAAGGTGGTTCGCCACTGATAACCAAATGCCCTTTTGCACGACCCTCCGAGGGATGGAGTGTCAACATTCTTCCGGTGCGCAGCACCGTTGTGGCTCTGCCACAACTTTCGAAGCGGGATCATGCCTTTGATCCCGCCGCAATTGCTTGTGTTTGAGCCGCTGGCTCTGCCGCGATTGCCGGCTTCTTTGACAGAGCTTCGGGCGTTTCTGCGACCGGAGCTTTGCGGATACGAAGCGTGGCGGAAACTTGTCGAGCTTCCGGTGTCTTCAGGAAGTCCTGGAAGTCGCGGTCTTTGCTGAAGACATAGGTGAGCGCCTGCTCGACGACATCGTCGGCGCAGGCCCGAATGAAAGCGGCGTATTGATCGACCTGCATGGCGGTTGTGTCAGTCAGCCGAATGGAAGCGCTGACCTGACGGGTCTGGACGACTTCGAGTAGGGGCATCGTAGTTCTCCTTTGGTGATGGATCAAGCGAGCTTCTGTCGCGCAATCATGTGTGCCGCAGTCTGAGCAATCTCCCGCGCACGAGCGGAGCAAAGTGCTGCGGGAAGGTCAGCCAAACGGCGAGCTTCAAGACTGGTAATGACGTCGTCGATGGAAGTCCCGGCGAGCAGAGCGAGACGGGCGGCAGCCACATCTACCGTGCGCTGGGCGTAATAAAGCGGATTGGACTTATCGGTGCGCCGTTTAGCGAGAACTTCCGTGACTTCCTCAGCATCCTTTCCGTTGGTCAACTCGGACAGCACCCAGGCCCAATCCTGCTCGGAATGGCTGTGCTTTGCGGGAGTGTCTTCCCGTGCGTTCTCGCGGAGCCGTAGCACGGCATCCGGCGAGCCCTCGGCTAGCTGAAAGTCTTCGGGACTGCGAGTGGCATCGCAGAGGTACTCTACTGTGACCTCGCGAGCCGGCATGTACTTGGCATTGTGGAATCCGGGAATGCGAATGACGCGGTTACAGTCCGTGCAGGCGGCATCGCCGCCGAAGGAAAACGCGAGCTGCTTAAGACTGGTCTCTTGACTCGCAAAGTCGAAACCTTGGACGCGCCACACCACCTGGTACTTGCTCGGCGAGGTGAAGACGATCGCGGAAGGTTCCGGTAGTGCATCGGACGCTCGGAGCGTAGCGAGACGGGCGTCCCCATCACAATCGATGTCCAGGTACAGGTGCCGAATCTCGGCGATACATTGCTTGGTGCGCTTACGACTGGCAGAGCGAAGCGGATTTGCAGCAACGTAGACATTCAAACCGCTCGCGTTCTCGTGAGCGAGCCACCGCATATAAGCAGGGGCTGTCGCCTGCTCCACTCGGACGATGCGCTGTACGACTTTCGCGGGCGCTTCGCGGCGAAGCAGAACCGCGATTGTCTCTTCAGGATCGAAGCAGCGGGTTAAGAATTCGGTGGCCATCGTCGTGTTCATCGCGGGTTCTCACAGGGGCTGGAAGCCCGGCTTTCGCCGAGCTTCCGAGTTGATGGAGGGAAAGCGGCTTATGCAGCCGCTTCCACGGGGTTCTCGTCTACCGCGCCCTCCTCCTCCGGGCTGGCCTTCTCAGCGCGGTCCAGCTTAAGAATCGAGTTCACCCGGATCTCCCAGATGGTCTTCTTCACGGCGGCCTTCTTGCCGGCCTTTGCTGCCTCGTACTCACGGCTGCGCAGCTCGCCTTCAACTTGGAGATGAGCGCCCTTCTTCAGCGTGCCGGCGTACTCAGAGAGCTTCTTGGCGAACACTACGCAACGGTGCCACTCGGTGTGTGAGATGTACTGTCCGTCCTTCTTGTAGGAGCTCTTGGTTGCCAGCGAGAGCGTTGTGAAGCTGCGGTTGTCGTTGGTGTGAACCTCTGCGTCGTTGCCGAGGAAGCCGATGAGGGTGACTTTGTTTGAGTACATGGTGGTGATCTCCGTTTCGTTGTATTGCCCGTATCCTGCTCGGGTCACTCTTGGCAGAGCCAGCGAGTGGGCCCGGCTCCCAAGTGCCAAGGAGTGCTTTCTTGGCGGGGCCCGAAAGAAGTTGGTGCGGCGTTCTTTGCCGCGGTTTACAAACTTGTTTTGGGAGGTCCCGGGAAAGCAGAACGACGCCGTGCCGCAGGGCGCCGGTCTGGCCCCGAAGCGTGGCCCCGAGCAGAGGACGGGATACGAGGCGGATGGAACCCACTGGACCGTGTCACCCCTTAGCTTCTCGGCGGCAGAAGTTCGCCCAAGCCGCAACTCACCCGTAATGGCAACGGCTCCGGAAAAATACGGTCTATCGCCACCTCCGTTGCGTTCTCCGCAGCTCGCTGCAGACACGTTGAAGATAGTTAGGGACACGTGGGGCTGTGCAGCCGGATTGGCAGCATGTGGGTGCATGAAGTAGACCTCATATTCGGGTTCGGTTCTCTAGCTGGTAAGCCGGGCTTCAGCCCGGAGGAGCGCGGTAGATCTCCTCGGTCTGAAAGCGTTGGTCTGCGTGGTCATAACCGCTGACGGTAATCAACTCGCGGACGCGCCGCCGGCCTGTATGGTCGCGCTCGCAATGCAACACGAAGTCGATTGCCTCTGCGGTCTCTGACCGCATGAACCCGTGGTTCAGATTCGGCCTGGCACTCAGGGCGAGGTTGGAGAGACGATTCAGAGCGTCCGAGGCGGACTTCGCATGGATGGTAGACAGCGTTCCACCGTGGCCGGTGTTCATCGCTTGCAGCAGGTCGTAGCCGCACTCGTTGCGGATTTCGCCCATGATGATCCGGTCGGGGCGGTGCCTCAGCGCAGCGGCCACCAACTCACTCGGCGTAATGGCAACCTGGCCCGGTATCTCTTCGACTGCCTCCCACCGAACCGCATTCGGATGCAAGATCTTTAGCTCGGCGGGTTGCTCGATGATGACAAGCCGCTCGTTGTTTGGAATGTGGTCGAGGAAAGCCTTCATCATGGTCGTCTTCCCAGAGCCGGTACCGCCGCTGATGAGGCCGTTCTTTTTGTCGAGCATCTGCGACACAACCGTGTCCCGAACGTCTCTGGTCATGCTGCCCGATTCGATCAGTTCGTCGGTCGTGTACCAGCGGTTGAACTTGCGGATGGTAAGCGTCGGGCCACCAATGGACGAAGGCGCTCCGACGACTGCGACGCGCGAGCCATCCGGCAAGCGCGTATTCAGGATGGGGTTCTGGCTCGTCAAGTCTTGGCCCAGAATGCGCGCCACACGCTCTATCGCAACCGTGAGACGCTCGTTGGTGTACGGCGTAGACAGCGGGATATGCTGCACGACGCCGCCCCGATCGGCATAGACGCCGGTCGCGCCATTAATCATCAGGTCGGAGATGCCTGGGTCGAGCAGTAGTCCCCGCAACTCTGCAGGAAAGAACGGCAGGATTAGCTCGAAGCTCATCGGGCACCTCCAATCAAGGGTTTCGGGGGAAGCGCCGAGCTCTGGGACGGAGTACCAGGCACGATGTTTTCGACGGAGACACGATTCTCATGAAAATCCGTGATCGTGAGCCCGAGCGGATTGATCATCTCGAACTGCGGGAAGATGCGTGACTGATCGCTGACCTGTTTCGGATTCAGATAGTACGTGACGCTTAGGAGCCAATGCTCCGTCCTGGGCTCGCGGGAGTTCTGAGCCGAGTAGAGCTTGTCCAAGGCGATCAGCGCGGTTCCACGGGCCATCGTAGAGCCCTGAAGCGTCTCCTGTGACATGGAGGTGATGGTGACGTTCTTGACCTCGTCGTCACTCTGCTCGATCTGGCCTGCTGCGACCTGCGAGACGAGGTGATTCGTGTTGTCGTCGAGCATCAGCCTCGAAGCGAGCGGCTGGGACAGAAAGTAGTAGTTCAAGGGGTACTTCTTCGCGATCGTCTCCCGGTTGATCGTGTACCGATAATTCGCCCAGTCGTTCAGGTAGGTGCGTACTTCGCCTTCACGCGGGCTGTAGCTCAGATCGGTGTACTGGATCGCCTGAGCGCGGCCCATCTCGTCGATGCGGATGTATCGATTCGCGACTGGGCGATGCGCCAAAGAGAGATTCATCCATAGCGAGCCGAAGAGGAGAACAGTCCCGTAACCGATGACGAATCGATAGGTCTTCCGCTCAGCGTAGTGAGAAGAGTAGACCTCGTTGCCGATCTGGTCCGTGAGGAGAGACTGCTCTGGCGAAAGGGCGTCTTCAATGTGTACTGTGTGCGTGGACATGGTTACCTTGACCCCTCTCGCGTAGCGCATTCACAACGAGGTACGCGTAAATCAGGCCTGCTATGAGAAAACCGAGCAGCAGAATGAAGGACAACGGCCTGTACCAGCCGGGCCACCGTAATTTGCCGTTTGGCAGGACAGCTAACCAGAACCATCTCCGCATTACGCACCTCCACTCTTCGCTAGCAGAATAGCTCCACTTCCCGCCGCGCTCGGAGCCGCAGACACCAAGCTAGCAGCCCCGCCGAAAATAGCTTGCGTCATGCTTGGAATGAAGAGCATGTTCACAATGAATGCTATGAATACCATGAGGCAAGGGATCAGATTAGCGATCCACATCTCCGTCGAATAGTTGCCGTTGAAGGTCTGCTGAAGGAACCCGTTCAGGAATCCGGCCCAGACGTAGATGAAGGCAGCAGCCACAGCGCGGATCATGGCGAAGCTGATCAGCACGTCCAAGAAGTGGAAGAACTTGGCCTTGAAGTTCTGGGTCATCAGCAAGGGAATGAACACGGGACCGAAAAGTGCGGTCACACCGTAGAGAATGAACGCGCTGCAATTGATGACGAAGAGGATCGCGGACGCGAGCCCGAGCAGGATCTGGACCAGCACGTAGCAGAGGATCTCGACGGGAGCGGTGATGGACGGCATTGCTGTGCCGTCACCGGCGGTCTTGAGAAGCTGGAGCAACTGGTCGAGCGAGTGCTGGTCAAAAGCAGCAACCATCGCCTGAGCGATATACGAGAAGAAGTGATTGATGCCGAAGCTCGCGCCCGGGAACGGGTTTACCCAGTAGTTCTCCAGCAGGCAGCAAACGATCAGCTTGAGCAGGAAGTTGGTGAGGTCGCCGGCCCGGACCTGGTGTGTGTGGAAGCGCAGCGTCATGGTGCTCGTGTTCCAGTTGATGACCATGCTGATCAGGGAGAAGAGTGCGATAGCGCTGAGTTCCGTGAGACCCAACTGCGTCAGTGCGCCGCCGTTCTGGGTCGTCAGGTTCGTCAGGTTGTTCGTGAACTGATAGAGCCAATCCATCTCAGCCTCTCTTCACTCTAGGGAACGTACGTCCGCCAGGTCTTGCCTTCATTGCCGGCTGCCGAATTGTGGTGCTTCCTGTTGTCCTCGACACGCTTTCGGAACGCTTCATCCTCTTGCCTGCGGCGTTCGGCTTCTCGCTGCTGCTGCTCCAAGATGGCTGCGGCTCTCGCGACTTCGTGTCGTTGGTAAAGAACGGCGCTGGCGATCGTCGCCAGCACCGTAAGAATGGCAATCAACAGCTTCGTGTTGAGCAGCTTCAGCATGATTTCTCCACTAGGGCAGGTAGTTTGTCCATGTGTTGCTCTCGTTGGTTGCGTTCATGTTGTTGGTCTGGCGCTGCGTCTGGACGAACGCCGCCGTGTTCAGGTCAGCGGCGGCAGCGTTCCGGCGTTCCATGTTGGCGACGGCCATTTGCGAAGCCAGGCAGGCCTGCATGGTGCCCTGATTCTGCATCTCGGCCATCTTCTGCGCCTCCGCTGCATTGAGGAGGTTGAGCTGCTCGACTTCAGTGTTCGTGCTGTCTGAACCGTCGAGCTGCTGTGCAGCAAGACTGCTCACACTGGAAGCGTTCTGTGTCCTCGCCGCCCGGTACTGGCCCACAGCCGTGATGCAGGCCGGCGAGATGGAGTCAGACATCTCGACCATCGCAAGCTGCGACAGTTGAGCGCTGCCCGCTGCCTGCCCTTGTAGGTAGCTACTTGTGCCGGAGCCGATGGGTACCGTTGCCGAAGTCCACGCCGTGGATGAAGCAGCCGGCGAGTCGGAGTTGAAGGCAAGCGTCATTCCGTTCGTCTCGCCCCGCAGGTTGCGTACGTTCACATGCTCCAAAGCAGTTAGAGCACTTTGCCACTGCTGCTTCAACGAGAAGTGGGTAACGTTGTTCTTCAGCATGTTGTATTGCGTCTGCATCGTCGTGAGCTGCGATACCAGGCTGGCGTAGCTCGTTGGATCAAAGACGACATCTCCGAAACCGAAGATCGCGAAGCTGGGCGTCGCGGTGAGCAGCAGGAGGCCGCCTCCGATGAGCCACTTGCGCCGTTTGGTGAACTCGATTTGCATAGGAACTCCGATCTGTTGTTCTAGAAGCATTGGGGGCACGTCGGATCAAGCCGGTTCAGAGATATGTCATAGAGCCCGCTGATGAGGTGGCCGACGAAGTCGAGCGAGGCATCGCACGCCCAAGCAAGGTTGCAGGGCCCGTACATCAGGCCTACTCCGAGGAGAACTGCTGCCCCTAAGCTGGCGAGCATCCTCTGGCTCCGTGGGTGAGCGATGCTGAATCTCATGTGTCCTCCTTCCTAGAGGGTGGGGTCGACGCGATGATCCGCGTATGAGGGGATGAGAAGATCGCGGCCGATATACACACGGGCGCGGGAGCCTTCCTTGAGCGTGATGACCGGCAGGCGGTTCAGGAAGTGGTTCAGCACCTGCTCCCCTTCCGCCGCGGTCTGTTCAGAGATGCCGTTGCGGATCTGCGTGGACGGCGTAAACACGCTGCCGTTGTTGCCGATCTGCGCGAGACCGCCCAGTCCGCCGATCGCAGCGGCGGCTCCGAACGCCATAAGGTAGCCGTAACTGATGTTGGTTGCGAGCCCGGTCGTGCCAATCTGGTCAAGACCAAAGTACTTATCGAAGTCGAGCGAAAAGCCGTCCGGGCAGACCGCGCGATAGAAGGTGACAAACATCTTTCGCTGCTGCGCGTTCCCAACGCTCTGAACTGTTCCGATCAGACGCGTGCCCTGCGGCATCAAGAGTTGCTGGTGATCGTGCGAGTAGTAGTCCGTCGTGAGCATGACAAGAATTGGTCCGCTCAGGCCGCCGTCGATGTGGTTCGTGACCACTCCTTCCAAAACAGTTCCCTCGAAGACGCGGTAGAGCTGTCCTTGGAACTGGTCGAAGTCATAGGACGACATAGTGTTAGCTTTCTCGTTCCGCTTCGGTTGCGTTGCTACAGTCTGAACTTCAGCAGATGAGGTGCCGTCCCTCGTCTCCAGTGCTGGGCCGGCGACTGCGATCTCCTTCGCGCTTATCGGAGCACCGGCCTCGTGAGAAAAGTCGATCGCGACCGTATCGCTGTTCAAGGCATCCTGACGCTGCTTCTCCTTCGCCAATTCTTTCTGCTTGGCTTGCGCCTGCGCTTCCGATGTGCCGGAGGTTCTCCTAGGCGCGTTTGGGCTGTCACCGTAGATCGCGGAACGCTGGGCAAGCGTCATCGCCGGTGTGTTCGGCGCTTCTGGACCGGGCACGGTCTGCTCCTGCTGAAGCTGCTGCATCTGCGTCGCCAGTTCCTGTTGTCGCTGCCGATCTTCGAGGTCGCGCCGGGCCTGCATCTGCTGCTGCGTCTCGAAGCTTTTTACCTGTTGGGCGTTCGGCGCGCTCGGGCGCATCGTCAAAGCCGATTGCGGTGCCGTCTTCTTGTTACCGCTGAGAAGACTGGAGATATTCGCCAGCCCAATGAGCGCTACGATGACAACAAGTGCAATCACCACAGGCATGCCCTTGCGGAGCGGTGGCTTCGCTTCGGGCTGCTCAGGAACGGTCGGCTCAACCTGGTTCTGTTCGGGCATGGCTAGTTGCTCCTCGCTGCGCGATGGAACTCGACCTTCTGTTTGCCGATGGTGAGATAGCCGCTGTCGAGCTCCTTGGGCACGGTGTACAGGCCGTTGCTGAAGTCGAAGTTGATCAGCGACGGCTTCTTGTCCTTGACTTCGTACAGTGCTGGCGTCTCCTGAAACTTGCCTCGCAGGTAGGTGAACTTGTCGTCACGCCAGATCTGCTGCAGGCCCAGCTGCTTGCCTCTCTTCTCGTCCCACGCGTAGTCGAAGTGAAGCGATCCCGGATATTGACTCCGGTACTGTTCGGCCTTTGTCTCTTCGGTCTTCAACTCAGCCGCTTGTGCAGCTCTGGCCGCGACAGCTTCCTGCTTGGCCTTTTCCAAGTCAGCAGCGGGAACGAAGACCGGCATCTCGGTGAGTCGTTGTTGGGCTGCCTTATCGCCTGCATTGATGAAAATCTTGGAATCGAAGTGCGTGTCCTGCTCGGCTGAGACCTCGTGCAACTGCAACGTGTACTCGTTCCCATGGTCGGAGACGATGTGCACGTCAGTAGAACTGCCGGCGAGCTTCGGCTTGACGCTGATGAATCGTGATGCCACATGTCCGCCGTCGAACACCCAATCCACCGTGTCGCCGGCGAAGACGTTCGCGACCTTTTCCTCGGCTGGCAGCACTATGAGTGTTGATTGCAGCAGGCCGGCGCGGACCAGGGGCGGAGTTGACGATTCCGACACCGTGACAGTTCGCGGCGTGCTCGGCTCCAGGGGATGAGCGGGTGAGAGAGCCCGGAGCGACGCAGACGCGATGGCCAGGCTGGTAGCGATGAAGATTGGGATCGGCGGTTTCACGGTGGATGGTCCTTTCTATCTAGGCGGTCTCGCCCTGAGCGAAGCGGAAAATCCCCTCGGAGAGCCCGTACTTGGCGACCAGCTTCGACCGGCGCACCCGGTCCTTCGGCTTCGTGGAAAAGGTGGCGTAACTACGGGGATCAAGGTTCAGCGTGACCACCTTCGTGATTCCATCGCGACGCATGTAGAGCGCCTCGCGATCCTGAAGGCTCTCGAAGAGCGAGATCTGCTGCTCATTCATCTTGAAGAGCTCCTCGTATCGCTTTCTGTTGAAGGTCGCGTCCTTCAGGAAGAGAAACGATGTGCAGGAGTTCACGATGGAATCGGCGTTCTCGCCAAGGTCCTCGACGGACTGGCCGATCAAGGTCACGCCGCCCAGATTTTTGCGGACTGTCTTTATCGAAGCCAGAGCGCCGTCAAGCAGTTGCCGATTCTTCATAGAAGAGAAGAGTTCCTCAATCAGGATGTGCTTGGGGACGCCCAGATTGGAGGGGTCGTAAAGCACGTCATTGATTCGCCGCAGGAGCCACACCATCAACGGCTCGATCAGGTCGGCGTACTGCTCGTTGTTCACGCCCGCGAAGTCAAAGCACTGCACGCGCGAGAGCGAAAGCGAATCCTCGACGTTATCGAAGATCGCGCTGTAGACACCCCTGCCAACCCACTTCGAGAGATACCGGTCCAGCTTCTTCGGCAGAAACAGGTTCGCCAGGCGGCGGTTCTCCGGGTCCAGCAGGTACATGTCCTGGACGGCCTTGTGCACCACGTCCTCGTCTTCGGGCTCTAGCTCCGCACCACCCTTGACCAGAAGGAGCTTGACGAAGCTGTACAGGAACTTGACGTTGCCTTCCGTCGGCTCCAATGCGAAGGGGTTCACGCGCGGGCCGTCCTTGCCGATTCGGTCCACCTTGCCGCCATATAGCTCGACAACGCTCTCGTAAGAACCGCCGATGTCGAACACGTAGGTGAACCCACCGTACTTCTGCTCCAGTGCAACCATAGTGTTGCCATGCACTGACTTGCCGGTTCCGGTTGGCCCGAGGATGAGCATGACCCGAACTCCGTCCACGTAGGCATCTTGATAAAACGGTGTCCGGGTGCGAGTCTCGAGGATGTTCAGGTACTCGGCGTCGAGATCATCGGAATGTGGATGTCCGAGATGCGGTGCAAAGACGGACGACAGGCGGGCGTGATGATCCTCCGAGAGCCACAGCGGAAAGACGCTGAACTTCTGGTTTCCGGGGAACACGGCATAGAAAGCCGAAAGGTTTCCGAGTGTCTCTTCGATAACCTGAGCTCGGGCGGATACGAAGACGCGGTGCACAGCCGGGACGGCTTCACGCAGTTGTGCCTGATTGTCGGCCGCTAATAGAAGGCGAAGTGAATACTCACCTTGCGCTTTTCTGTCGAGCGACCGGATTACATCACCTAAATCGTCGACCGCACTTGAAGCGGCTTTCGCGCCTGCGCCAGTATCGAGTGAAGCCGTGTCGCGTCCGCTCATCACGCGAGTCAATACGCCGATTTTGAAGAAGGATACGAACTTCTCCTGGGCGTCGATTTCACGGCGTGCTGAAGCAGTAGACCTGACGCGCCACGTCGAGCACAGAATGCTGTCGCAATCCAGCGTGAGCAGATCCGAGAACAAACCGGGTCGCGACGCCTCCGGCGTGACCTGAAGCGAGAACATCTGCACGTGACGTTTGCCGACTTCGAGGTGATCGCTAAGCCAAGCGACTGGACTCTTCACGATCTGCCGGTCAACGCCCTCATCGCTGCGCAACAAGTCCTCCTCGGACCAGGCCTCAAGATTGAACAGCTGGCTGAAGAACTGGAACGTGCGCTGCTTATTGAGCAGGTGCAGACCCAAGGCGCTTCCGAGATGGCCCTCCAGAAGGGTCGCCGTCTTCCGCAGGTCTGCGATGATCTGCGCGTTATCACCGGCGGTCTCCTCCGGCTTGCGGGCAAACGCCTTTACCGTGGGCGGCTCGATCGTGAGACACCAGTGCAGGTCGACACGGCGGAAGCGGGCGTTCTGTTGGAGAAATGTAAGCCGATCGGCTGCGAAGGACTCAGTAACGGTGTTGGCGTAGCGTTCCTTTGGAAGAGCAACACCCGAAAGGACGCGGGTGTATTGATACAGACATGAGCCTTCAGGAAGACCGCGCAGAGCACCCTCGACAGTTCGCATGAGAGCATCCAGTTCCTGGTCGGGCCTCCCCTCCTCATCTATCCCAATCAGAGCGAAGAGGCACCCGTAACCGCCGCCCTTGAGTGCGAAAACGTTCGTCCCGACAAAGCGTGCGATCGGCACAATGCGGCACGCCGCTCCGGCTTTGGCAAACCAGGGCGTGTGCTTCACTTGTTCAGCGTTGGCGCGGGTCATAGTAGCTCTTCTGGCTGAGGCTCAGGCCCCAGAGTTGAAACATCTTCGGGTGTTTACGGACGATGAACCACGCAGCAACTGCAAGTGTGGGAAAAGCGAGCATCGCCAGGAATCGAAAGCCGACGAGGAAAACCGTTACGCAGACGAATACGATCGCCATCCATGCTGTGAGGTCGAGACCGAGCTTGGATCTCGGACGGTTCAGCGCCTGATTGATCGGTGACGGTTCTCCCCGCTTGGCCATGGCAGATGTACCTCCTACATCTGCTGCCCGGTCAAAGAGCCAATCCATCCGGCTCCCCAGCCGAGAACACCGGCGCCAAAGAGTGCGCCGAAGAGACCCGGAATGGCATCCTGAAATCGTCCGGACATCATGCGGATACCGGCAAAGATCAGACCGCCAAAGCAGATGATGGCACCGGCGTACACGGCAAACGTCTTAAACGTTCCCATGAGCGTCTGTGCGCCGGAGAAGTCCATCGTCCCTTGCGCATGCGCCGCGCAAGCGAAAGTCAGAAGGAAGAGGCTTGGTGCCGGAATGCGCAGAGCGCGCGCCAGAGCCCGCTTTGAGTTGGAAAAGCGATTAGGTCGAACGAGACGGGACGGAAGCCAAAGGGAGCGGCATTCCGCAAACAGTATGGGAAGGGAATTGACCAATTTGCACCTCCGCTGACATCAATTCGTCAGCAATGGCGCAAACCTAGTCGCCTCAAGAAACCACGTCCAATGACTTCTCATCCGCGATGTATTCCCTGATGGAATACGTTGGGCCGAAGACAACGTCAATATAGCTAATTCAGGTCATATCTCTTCAAAATTTCGGGTGGTCCGACACCGGGGCGAATCACACTGGCTTCAATCGCCGGCTTCGCCGCAAAGCAGCAGCTGAAGCTCGTTCCGTCGGGAAAATCGATCTGGAGTTCTGTGCCATCGCCTGTGTCTTTGTAGATTCGAAGTGCTTCGATTTGCTTGCCGGCTACCTCTGGACATTCGATGAAGTCCACATCCATAGCTCATACCTCGCGCCTGGGCGCACATGAGTGGGCCTCGGCTCAAGAAGCCGAAAGCCGTCATTCCTGATTCTTCTGCTGGTGGTTGGCTCAACGGGACCGCCGCAGTCGTTAGCTGGACCGCCGACATTATCTCGCTTCCGCGGAAAGAAAGCGTGTGAATCATTTTTTGAGAAGTTCTTGGTTCGTAAAACCCGCACCCCATTGTCCTTGAAAACACCGTATCACACTCATCGTGTGTAGACTCATAGTGGTCAGGATCCAACTATGGGAGTGTGTCTGCTCCCTCCATCAAAGCTCGCTTCGGCGCATCCGTGCGAAAGCTTCGCGATGAGCGCGGCCTGTCGCAAGAATTGCTTGCCGAGCGAGCCGGACTTCACCGCAACTATGTAGGCGGAGTCGAACGCGGTGAGCGCAATATCGCTCTTGAAAACATCGTGAAGTTGGCGCAAGCCCTCGCCGTGCCGCCAGCTCAGTTGTTCAACGGCTTTCACTGAGTGCCCGGTACTGCGGAGAGCAACGTTCACAGCCAGACAGACGACACTGAAAAGGAAATGGGCTGATCCCCTACGGTCAGCCCTGCCCACTGTTTGAAAAGTTGGTAGCATTTTGGTAGCAAATACCGCCCATTATGCCGGTTATTAGCCACTACACCGGCTTTTAACCCCTTTAGAATGTTCAGCCGGCACCTATCGCCACACCTTCACACGGTGGAAGTCGTAGGTTCGAATCCTGCTGTGCCCACCATAAAATTTTTATTATGAATATCATGCCGAATGATCAGGCGGCGTAGCTAGAGAATGGCGACGCCGGAGTGAGGCATTAGATAGAGCTTCAATGTCAGCAGATACCAGAAACCTCATTACTACCTTAGTGGCATGATGAGTACACTCCTCGTTGCCTCTCTGGGACTTTACTACACTGCTAAGGCACGGTCTGCGTCTTTGCGTCAGCTTCTCTACACAAAACAGATCGAACTGGCGCAGCGCATCGTCCGTGGGTTCGGTCACGCAAGAATTTTTTGTGTACTTCTGACGCCTGACAGTGAATACCTCACTAAGGCCAGATCAGATCTCACTCTTGTGGTGAAACGCCTGTCCATTCTCTCTGACGAAGCAGCCGTAGTTTTCCCAACCGATCTTTATTCGACGATCAGAGAATCAACGGATGCACTTAGTTCTGTATTGACTGAGTACGACAATGGCGCGGACATTTCAGCGTCCGTACACCGATTCGAGGGACAGCACGTCAAGGCCGCACTAATGCTTAGAGTTCTACTCGGAGTTGACGAACTGTCTAGCGAGAGTGTCAAGCTATTTTCGAAAGAACGCGATCTAGAAAACATTGGTTTGATGCACCCCGATGATCTGATTGGTAAGGGAAGAAGAAGCTCATAAATGTTCGCTAATGTTCACCTAGGTGCATCTAACAATAGACATGCAAGCATTCTCACACTACGCTACTGTATTTCAGCGCAGTAGCGGCAATGCGCCAACGGAACGCCCTCGCAGTCTCGAGCGGGTCTAGCCAGTGGGCCAAACCTGGATCAAGCAATTCACTTTGATCGAGGTTCGCTGCATCCGCCCCCTCAGCAAAAATTCGCGGCCATATCTTTGTAGAGAGCCGAAGCTTCCATGTTCAAAGGACGCGGCCTGCCATGACCTCAGCAGCGATTCGGTAAGCATGGTTCGCCGCTGGAAGGCCGCAATACAAGGAACTGTGGAGGATGAGCTCCTTCAATTCGCCTTCTGTAACGCCATTGTTCCATGCAGCCGAGAAATGCATGCGGAGTTCCTCGGGACGGTTCAGCGCAATGAGCATGGATAAGGTGATCAGGCTTCGGGTATGCCGCGTGATCCCGGGCCGCGACCAGACTTCGCCCCACGCATACCGCGTGAGGAAATCCTGGAAATCCTCATCGAAAGCTGTCTTGCCGGCCTCAGCACGGTCGACATGAGCGTCCCCGAGGATCTCCCTGCGTAACTTCATTCCATTCTGCCGACGTTCTCGATCATCCATGGGAATCCTGCTCTTTCAGAAAATGAAGCACAGCGTCATGGAACGAATCAGGCGCTTCCATGTTGGACAGATGCGCGGCCGGAATCTGAACCAAGCTCGAGCCTGCGATCTGTTCGTGCAACCATCGCGAATCAGCTACCGTGGCCACTAGGTCGTACTGCCCGGCAAGAATGCAGGCGGGGGAGCGAATGGAGCTGAGTGAGTGACGTAAATCGATATCTCGGAGAGCGGCGCATGCGGAAATATATCCCCTGGGATCGCAGCCGTTCAACATTCGCTTCAACTTCGCGACCGTGGGAGCAGACGTGGCCTGGAACACTTTTGTGAACGATCGGTCCACGATACCTTCCGTAACGCTTTTCATTCCCAATCTTTCTACAGTGGCGATCCGGCTGGACCAGCTTTCGACCGTGCCGATCTGAGCAGCGGTATTTGCAAGAATAAAGGCGCGGAAATATTGACGAGCGTGAATGGCGAGCCACTGACCGATGACGCCGCCGATGGAAAGTCCACAAAACGCTGCAAGTCCACATCGAAGTTCTTCGATAAGGGCAACTACATCGCCGCCCATCTGATCGATGCTGTACGGCCCCGGCGGCGTTGAACTTTTCCCATGCCCGCGCATGTCATATCGGACGACATCGTAGTGCTTTGGCAGTTCTTCCATCTGGGCGTCCCACATCTCGTACGTGGTTCCAAGTGACCCGGAGAGCAACAGCACCGGTGCTCCTTTCACTCCGGTGCGCTCGTAGAAGATCGACCTTCCATCGCGGGAGAGACGCGGCATCAGCTCTTCTCCTCGAAAGCAAGCACGTTGGCAATGTAGCCGCCGGCCGACCCAAGGTAACGCTCAGGATCAAGCACCGCATCGATCTCTCCGGCGGAAAGATGACGACAGACTTCGGCGGACTGCAGAAGAGCTTCGCGAAGTGAAAGATCTTGATCAAGAGCAGCATGAATCACCTTCTCAAGCAGTCGATGCGCTTCGGGCTTGCCTGTTTTTCTTGCGAGCGCAAAAGCTACCGCTTCGGAGAGCGCGATGCCTCCCTTCGCAGCGAGATGCTGCCGCATGGCATCCTGGTCCACGGTACACTCTGCCAGCAATGCACGGGCAGCGTGAAGCGAGCCGCCGGCCAGCCGGAAGATTTCAGCAAGCGTCTCCCATTCCGCCTGCCATCCTCCCAGTCCCCGCTCGTGCTCCTGCACCATGGCTGAGAGCATGGTGGAGACGAGTCCTGGCATGCGCGTCGCCGCTGCTAACAAGATGCTGCACGAGACGGGGTTGCGTTTGTGCGGCATCGTGCTGGAACTTCCGCGACCTTCTCCTGCAGACTCCATGACCTCTTCCACTTCGGTCTGCATCAACAGCGAAATATCCCGTCCGATCTTACCCAACGTACCGGTGAGCAAGCCGAGCGTGGTCGCGATCTCGGCAACACGATCGCGGTGTGTGTGCCACGGCATGGAAGGCTGAGGTAGTTCAAGGACACGGGCAAGGCTGCGGGTCACGGCAGGGCCGGCTTCACCCAGCGCCGCGAGCGTGCCGACGGCGCCGCCAAACTGCAGCACGATGCACCGCTCGGAGATCTCCTGAAGCCGCTGCCGATGGCGCTGGAGAGCGTCGAGCATGCCGGCGAGTTTCAGTCCCCATGTAACGGGAGGCCCCTGCTGCAACCAGGTTCGACCAGGTAAAAGTGTCAGCGCATGGTCCTGCGTCAGAGAGATGAGTATCACGCAGATGGCGGCGAGATCAGCCTGGAAGAGGCTGATCGCTTTGCGAGCCTGCAGAAGCGCTGCGGTGTCGAGCACATCCTGGCTGGTCGCTCCCCAGTGGATGTATGCCGCAGCCGCCGGAGTTCGCTGTGCGACGCAGCTCGTCAGGTGAGACAGGAATGGGATGGCAAGATTGCCGGCGTTCGCAGCAGCCAGTGCGATCTGATCGAGATCCAGAGTGTCGACCGTCACTGCATGAATGGCCTCGGACACCCCGCCGGGGATCACGCCGTTCTCTTCGAGAGCGACAGCCAGAGCCCATTCGAAGCGAAGCATCTCTACGGTAAGACCGCGACCGGAGAAAATTTGCGTAGTCTCCGCCGTCGCGAAGAGCGGATCATAGATTCGAGTTGGAGCGATTCGAGTTGGAGCCTTCCAGTCCATAGCCTTCCAGTCCATAGATGGTTTCTCGAAAAACGGAGAGGCAGCTTGATTATGCTCTCAGCTGACAAGTTCCAAAGCGATGGCCACGCCTTGGCCAATTCCAACAGGACGCATTTCGCTGCATGAGAGCTCGACTCGGGACCGCGGCAAGATCGTCGGCGCGTATCGAGGAAAGAATGCCTCCATAGCGCCCGATTGGGGTCCGAATGGCGTCACAGACGAACGCTTCGCGCATCAACCGGCCTCTCCCGTAAGAACTCCGTGAGCCAACTGAGTGCGACGTTGCAGGTCGCGGAGTATGGTGAGCTCGCTGTTGGTAGCGGCTGGAACGATGGAAAAGCCTGCCGCAAAACGAACCTGCCAGCCTGTCGCTTCGACAATTTGCTCACGGCTCACCCCCTCGTGGAGCGACGTCACCGTTAGTTCACGCGTCACCGGATCCGGTTCAAAGACACACAGGTCAGTAACGACGGCGCGCGGACCGTTTCCGGGCAGGCCGAGCCGGGCACGATGATCGCCGCCCTCGCCAAAGCCCATCGAAGTGAGAAAGTCTAACCTTTGGACAAACGCTTTTCGGGAGTGGCGAAGAATGATCAGCACATCACGGGCAGAGCTTGCGATCTCCGGCGCACCGCCTGCTCCCGGAAGGCGAGTTCTGGGCTTCGCGTAGCTGCCAATCACCGTCGTGTTGATATTGGCGAAGCGATCGATCTGCGCCGCGCCGAGGAAGCCGATATCCACGCGGCCGCCCTGCAGCCAGTAGCGAAAGATCTCAGGGGTGGAGACGACCGTATCGGCGGTGTCGGCCAGATCTCCGTCACCGATGGAGAGGGGCAAGACATGAGGCTTGGCGCCGATCGGCCCACTCTCGTAGATCAGGACGATGTCGGGTGCGTGCGTCAATCGCGCCAGATTCGCTGCCGTCGACGGCAGGCCGATGCCGACAAAGCATACCTGACCGTTGCGGAGGAGGCGCGCTGAGGCAATCGTCATCCTCTCGTTTGCAGTTGCGGCTGCGAGGGTCTCGCTCATCGGAGCTCCTTTCTGGGCGTGAGCGAAGAAGCCTTCAGAAACTCACCGAAATTCGCGACGCCATGGACATAGCGATCCATCCAGTCGTTGAACGACTCGCGGCTGCGGCTGATGCTGTCCCACGCGCGATAGAAGTGATTATTCCTGGCATAGTAGCCGTGGGCATATGACGGCGTCGCACCGAATGGAACCTCACACACCGCATCGACCACCCATGCCGGAAGGATGCACGCATTCGGCCATGCCTCGAGGCTGTCGACGATCTCTTCGACCGTGACGATCGATCGCTTTGCCGAGAGCACTGCTTCCTTCTGGACGCCAAGTATGCCCCACAGCAGAACGTTTCCTTTTCGATCCGCCTTCTGTGCGTGGATCACAGAGACGTCTGGACGAAGTGCCGGCACGGCTGCCAGTTGCTCGCCCGTAAAGGGACAGGAGATTGTTCGAATGGTGGGATTGTGTGCCGGAAGCTCACAGCCGGCGTAGCCGCGCATGACCGCAAAGGGCAGATTGGAGGCGCCCGCGACGTAGGCGTTGGCGAGGTCCGCATGCGAGTGCTCTTCGAGTTCAAGCGCCGCGGGCCACTCCGCTTCCACAGCGTCGCGCAGACGATGCAGAGAGCCCACGCCTGGATTGCCGCCCCAGGAGAAGATGAGCTTACGAGCGCAACCAGCGCCGATGAGTTGATCGTAGATCACATCTGGCGTCATGCGAATCAGCGTCAGATTCGACTTCCGCTGGCGGATGATCTCATGGCCTGCAGCAAAGGGAATGAGGTGCGTGAAACCCTCAAGCGCAACTGTGTCTCCGTCGTGGATCAGACGATGGACGGCGGATTGAAGAGAGGTGATGTCTGCCATGCCTGGATGAGCCTCGTTGGTATCGCAACGTGTAAGGCTGCGCAGCTGTTATTGGCCGATCCTCACAACAGCCTTGATGCAGGTACCAGTCTCGGAATCATGGATCGCCTGGTTGATCTCTGCGAAGGGATAAAAGCTGATCAGGCGATCGAACGGAAAGCGCCCCTGACGGTAAAGCTCGATGAGCTGCGGGATGAAAAGAGACGGGACAGCCTCACCCTCCACAATCCCCCGCACTGTCTTGCCGAAGCTAACCATCTCGGTCGGCGCGACGCTGATCCGGTCCTCGGGCCGCGAGACCGCAAGCAGGCCGCACGTGCCTCGGGACGAGAGTGCCGAAATGGCTGCAGTGATCGCCTCCGGACGCGAGGTCGTATCCAACGCAA
This sequence comes from Edaphobacter sp., assembly GCA_965277545.1. Classification (GTDB taxonomy): domain Bacteria; phylum Acidobacteriota; class Terriglobia; order Terriglobales; family Acidobacteriaceae; genus Edaphobacter. The sequence continues at coordinate 177,671 of OZ255826.1, read as the reverse complement.
AGTTCACACCGGCGGCAAGCAGTCCCTTGATCGCGTCCGCAGGAGTCTCCTTCCGCGGGTTAATCACGTGAGTCGCGCCAAGTTCGAGCGATCTCTGCAGGCGCGCTTCGTTCAGGTCGATGGCGATGATGTGGCTGGCTCCTGCCACGCGAGCGGCCATTACCGCGCTGAGTCCTACTGATCCTGCACCAAAGATGGCAATCGATTCACCAGCGCCGACTTTCAACGCGTGAATGACTGCGCCTGCACCGGTCATCACGCCGCAACCCAGCGGAGCCAGCACCTCAAGCGGAATATCCTTTGGTACTTTGATCACGTTGCGGGCAGCGCAGACAGAGTACTCCGCAAAGGCAGACTGACCGAAGAAGTTGCTATGCACCGTCTCACCGGTTGTGTGGAAGGCTCCGCTGCCGTCCAGGCGCCCGCCCTTGAAGTTCAGCTCGAAGAAAAAATCACAGTAGGCGGTCGCGGCTTCCTTGCAGCACCGGCACTCTCCGCAAGAGCTGTAACTCATCACGACGTGGTCGCCGGGCGCGAGATGATCGACGTTCGCGCCGACCGACTCGACCACGCCCGCGCCTTCGTGTCCAAGCACGATGGGATGCGGCACGTCGAACACCTGATCGCGCATGGCCATGTCGGTGTGGCAGATACCGCCGGCGACTACGCGCACGCGGACTTCGCCGGCCCGCGGGTCTTCGATCTGCAGGGTCTCCAGGGTCAAGGGCGACGATATCTGTCTCGCCACTGCTGCTTTGATTGCTCTTCTCAAAATCATCTCGCAATTCGTTGTCTACATTGGATACGAGGTCGCACTGCTCTTCAACGTGACCCATTGCCACTGTGTGTACTCCTCCCAATCCGCCGGCCCTCCCATGCTGGCGCCGTTGCCTGACGCGCCGCGGCCGCCGAAAGGATTTACGACATCATCGGCTACGGTCTGATCGTTGATATGCAGCACCCCTGTTCTGAGCCGCCGGCCTAGCGCCATGGCGCGTTCTCCTGTCGAGGAGATCACTCCAGCCGACAGCCCGTACTCCGTGCGATTGGCCAGATCAGCGGCTTCCTCGTCCGACGTGAACGATACCATCGCCGCCACAGGGCCGAAGATCTCTTCTTCGAAGGCTCGCATGCCAGGCCGTACGCCGCCGAGCACCGTGGGCTGGTAAAACAAGTCGCGGTAGGTCCCACCCGCGAGCAGTTTTGCGCCTTGTGCGACCGATTCTTCCACGATTCCGTGAATCCGGTCGCGCTGCTTCGCGCTGATTACCGGCCCCAACGCGACCTCTTCCGTCGCCGGGTTACCAGCCCTGAGTCCCTTCGCCTTCGCGACAAGCTTTGACGTGAACTCCTCCATCATGGATTCGTGCACGAGCACCAGACCGGTTGCCATGCAGATCTGTCCCTGGTGAAGATAGGAGCCCCACGCGGCATTCGACACGGCCACGTCCACATCCGCATCGTCGAGGACGATCAGTGGATTCTTGCCTCCCAGCTCGAGCGCGACCTTCTTCAGATGACGCCCGCACGCTTCCCCTACCTTGCGGCCGGCGGCAGTGGACCCGGTGAAGGCGATCATCGCGATGTTGGGGTCGACGCACATGGTCTGGCCCACCTCGCCCCCGCCCGGCAGGACATGCAGCACGTTCAGCGGCAGGCCCGCCTCCTCGAACGCCTTGGCGATCAGGAAGCCGCCCGCAATCGGAGTCTGCGGATCCGGCTTGAGCACCACGGCATTGCCCGCCGCCAGCGCAGGCGCGACCGACCGAATCGACAGGATCAACGGGAAATTGAATGGCGAGATCACGCCCACCACGCCAAGCGGCACACGTTGGGCGAAGTTGAATCGTCCCGACATCTGCGGCAGAAGATGACCGTTCGGCTGCAAGGGCATGCTCGCCGCGCAGTAGAGGATGTCGATTGCCTGATGTATCTCATGCCGGGCTTTTGAGAGAACAGATCCAGTTTCGCGCGCGATGAGAGAAGCCATGGCCTCCTCCTCCCGCTCGAAGACCGCCGCTGCCTTGCGAAAGACCTCAGCTCGCCTGCGCACTGGCAGGCCGGCCCATGCTGCTTGCGCCTGCCCGGCTGACTCTGCCGCGGCTTCGACATCGGCCGCGACCGCTCTGCCGACCCTTGCGAGCACGTTCCCGGTGGCGGGTTCGATCACGTCGATGCTCCCGGCGGCGGCGGCCCGCCAACCTCCGGAATATACCTTGTCCGTCCAATCTTCTTCGGCGTAAGACGTCTTCATGGCCTTCCCTTCGTATTCCTTTTTCCGCGGATAGCGATCGCCTAGAAGAAGAACTTTGCCGAGAACTGCATCTGCCTTGGATTGAAGACCGTCCGCGGAGTGCCGAAGAGGGGGTTGGGCGTCGGCGGCCCTCCCGCCGGGCATGCCCCTGACGTACCCTGCTGAATCGACCGTGACACCGCGTCCTTGTAGTGCTGCGGAATTGCTCCGCCGCAGTAGTTATAGGTGCCGTAGACCGAGGTGACCTCATCGACGTTCGGCCGATTGAAGGCATTGAACGCATCCACCGCCAGCGCCAGTTGTCCAAACTTGACCTTGAACGTTCGCTGCAGACGAAGATCGGCCGTCAGGAGATTGTCCCCGGTGTACGTGTTCCTGCGTGCGTTCCCCACTCGATCGGTCACCGGATTGGTATCGCCGTTGGCATCGAACCCGACGAACTCGGTAAAGGGCCGTCCTGACTGGAGATTCACGATGCCGCTGAATTCGAAGTTACGCACGATCGACTCTTGCGGCGCGGACGCGGTGAAGTTGCCGATGAAGCGGTGGCGCACGTCCTGGTTCGAGAGGGCCCGCTCCAGATATCGCTTGTACTGGTCCTGCGGCGTGCTGACGAAGGTCGCGAAGGTGCCATTGTCGAAGGTCTTCGAGAAGGTGTAATTCGCATTCACTCGGAAGTAGGGCGCAATGTCGCCCACAATCTGCACGGTCACGCCGTTGTAGGCGGTGTTGCCCGTGTTGTCGGTCAGGTAAAGCAGACCCGCATTGGTGTACAGCGGTCCGCTGAAGGTATCCTTTCCGACCGGCCAATCCGGGGGCGTTGGCCCAGCCGCCGGACAGTTCGTAGCGGCATTGCTGACTCCTCCCGGTGCGCAGACGTTCAGGTTCTGTGGACGCAGCAGCTTATGTCCCGCAACGAAGAGATACGCGAGGTCGAGCACGAAGCCCTTGCCGAGTTCACGGTCGATCGCAAGATTGCCCTGCTCGGAGTACGGAATGCGGCTGTTGTGGTCGACCAGGTCGGCGCTCCCTGGGACCGTCGTTCCCTGGGGCCCCGTGAGGAAACTCGGCGGCACCTGACCTGTCCTCACCAGCGTCGAGGCGGCATCCGCCGGCAGGATCGTTTGGCCGTTCGGCAGCGGCGGCCCAGGGGTCAACTGGTTCAGCGAAAACGGGAGGTTGTCGGAGTTGTACTGCACGCCCGGCAGAGTCGCGTTGGGAATCACCACCGGCCGCTGCAGCCGCGTCGTGAAGATGAAGGTTAGATTGTAACGATCATCGAACAGCCCGAATCCCGCGCGCACCGTCGTCTTCTTATTCAAGGAATACGCCAGGCCGACGCGGGGCTGGAAGCCGCGATAGTCCGGATTGATCTGCGTCGACAGACCTGTCTCGAAGTCATAGCGAAGACCGTAAGTCAGGTTGAGCGTCGGGGTAATGTGCCACTGATCCTGCGCAAAGAAGCCGAAGTAGCTGTGATTCAAGGGGTCGTTGAAATCCGACTGCAGCGAGGGCACGTAGGCGCTCGACCAGTCCGTGTTGATCGGCGGCGGCAGATAGCCGGGAGTGAGGGGGCCGGTGCCGATCGGAGCGCCCCAGAACACGATCGGAACTCCGTGCAGGGAGTTGGGCACGGGGCAAGGTCCATCCGCGGCACTCTGCTGCACGTTCGCCGCGGGATTCACGTAGTCGGCAAATTCGACCAGGCAGTTCACGCCCGGCAGCACAATGCGCATCGGGGTAAAGCCGGGAGAGAGAACGAAGTCGTTCAGGTAGTTGGTGTCCACCCCGAACTTCGCGACGTGCGACCCTTTCACCCAGGCCAGCGTGTCGCCGAACTCGAGGCGCGACTCATTGATCTGGTCGAAGACTCCGAAGTTGTGGCCAAACTGTAGCGTGTTCGGAATATCGAGTGTCGGCTGGCCCGTCACTCCGGGAAAGGTGTAGTGACGGCGCGCATACTGACCAAGGAAGGTATTCACCAGCGATGGATTGAGCACCGAGTTGAATACGGCCACGAGCGACTGATCGCGGATGAACGCGTTGTGTCCGCCGCTTGGAGCCGCGACGCCGCCGCCGTCGAGCGTGTTGCCAACCAGCACATTCAAGCTGCGGGAATCATAGATGTTGTAGCGTACCGCCAGCCGGTTGCGCTGGTTGAACTCGTGATCGACTTTGATAAAGCCATTATCCGAGTCGCCGGTCTTCAGGATGTTTAGGTTCTCGGGAGCAATGTTCAACGCGGCCTTGGCGGCATTGAACAAGGCAAAATCGCTCAGCAAGGTGACCGGATAGGTCGGCGATTCGGCCCTGCGCTGGCCTTCATAATTGCTGAAGAGGAAGGTCTTGTTCTTCTTGATCGGGCCGCCGAAGGTTGCGCCAAACTGGTTCTGGCGGAGCAGGTAGGCATCGGGCGCCGGCTGCAGGATGGACCTCGCATTCGTCGCGTTGTTTTGGAAGTAGTCGTAGACCGAACCATGCACATCATTTGTTCCCGACTTGGTTACAATATCGACCAAGCCGCCCAGCGCACGCCCAGTCTCCGCTCCGAAGCTGCTGTTGACGACGCGAAACTCGGCGACAGCCTCCTGCGACGGCGTCGCTCTTTGGGAGCCGGTAACTGTGTTGATGTTATCCGCGCCATCGATCGTGATCTCGTTGCTCGAATCCCGCTGGCCGCCGAATGAGATCCGCGTCACCTCGGTCTCCGTAAACGTTGACTGCAGGCTGGTGCGACCGGTGGCGACGCCGGGAGTCAGCAGGGCAAAGTCGGTAAACAGCCGCCCACTGATCGGCAGCGACTGAATCTGGCTGGTCGAGATGACCTGGCTCACCTCCGTGCGCGACGTGTCGAGCGGGGGCGCCTCCGTCGTGACCACCACGTCCTGTTTCGCAGCTGCCACTCTTAGTTCCACATCGAGCGTCGCATTTTGACCCACCGATAGCACGATGCCGGTCTGAACGGACTTTGAAAAGCCGTTCGCTTCCACGGTCAGGGTGTAGCCGCCGGGACTGATGCTGGTCTCTGCGAAGAATCCGCTATCGCTGGTCGAGGTCGTGTAACTCCGGTTGGTTGCCGTGTCCACCAGGGTCACGGTTGCCTTTGCGATCACCGCGCCTCCGCTATCGTGAACCGTTCCACTGAGCTGCGCTGTGCTCACCTGCGCGGCCGCGCCGCGTATGCCTGAAGCCAACACCGCTGCCAGAAGCAAAAGCCTTCCTCGGTTTCCCATCGACATTTCATCTCCCATTTTCTGATGTCCCGGGCAGGCCGCTGCCAAAACCGCAGAATCCGGGACGAGGAGAGACTAGGCACTTCGATCAAGTCCGGCCCTCCTGACGAGGAACTTTGCATCTCTCCCCGAGAGAACTCCGCAGGGAGAGCAGGGAGGTTGGCCGAAGCAAAGCAGGCGGGGGGTTGCCGCGGGTCGCCGAGTCGACGTGAAGGCGCGGCACGACGCTCCGACGCCTGCTTTCCTGGCTGCGTGCCGGCGGTAATCCGATACTGCACAGTTCCGGGGCCAGTGGCCTGGAATGCAGCAGAGAGAGGTCAGGCCGGAGCCGCGGCCCTTACATCCCAGCGGGACCGGGACGCACCGCGCTGGGTGACATGCCGAATGCCTGTTTGAAGCACCGGCTGAAGTGGTTCGAGTTGTTGAATCCCCACGAAAACGCAATATCGGTGATCGATCGCTGCGCGCAGTCCAGATCCAGCAGCTGTTGACGACACCGCTCCAATCGCTGCCGCAAGATGTACTCCGAGATTGAAAGCTCCTCCTTCTCGAAGGCCTTGTGCAGATAGCGCTTGGTGCATCGCACCGCCCTGGCAACGTCGTCGATGCTGAGCTCGGGATTGCGCAGGTGGCTCGTCACATAGGATTTGATGCGCTCGCAGAGCATCTCTCCTGAAGGGGGCACGGCGCTCTCAGTCCCTGTGTTGTACACGGCCAGGCGAATCATCTGCGCGATGGAGTCCGCGACGTCGAAGGTCTCCGAGCTGTTGAGCGTCGCGACCTCATCGAAGGCGACATTGACCAGATGGCACGCAAGCTTTCCCACCCCCGCCTGGGACGAAAATTTGCGCACGGTCAGCCGGCGCAGGTTCGATTGCGGCGTATACAGCCGCTCCCGAGGCATGAGCAGGAGCAGCATCTCGCTCTCCTCAAGTACGGTCAGGCGATAGGGCCGTGCCGTGTCATAGAGACTCCACTCGCCCGGTTCGATCAACGTGGTGCGGTCATCCTGGTCGAGCAGGCTTGTGCCGCGAATCTGCAACAGCGCTTTCAGGTAGCCGCGATCGTAGTGGCGCGCCCCCATGGCCGTGCGCGTGATGCGGTGCGGTCCCGCAGCGAGTTTGCAAAGCACCAGGTCTTCGACGCTGGCGTGCGTGCAGCGGCCATGGAAGTGACGGTCCGCATGGGTCTCCAACTCCAATCGACCGAACAACTCGGAAGCGCCGGCCTGCCAGAACTCTTCGCCGCTTCCAGGCGGAACCGTAGCCGTGCACATCGTGGAAAGCGTAATCACTTCGGTACCTCCGTAGCGCAAAACCAGATCAGCCAATCCGATCCGTGAGGGAGATCTGTCCTTAAAAAGGAGAGCTTCCAGATCGAAGAAATGTATACGCCAGCGGGTGCACTGCATGCAAGTATTAAGTCGCATGGCGCGCTTTGCATACATAACGCCTGCACTGGCACCCGACGGCTTCTGCTCCAGGCACAAAGAAAAGACTGTAAATTCAGCTCATATAGGAACGTGAACGCTCAAAATCCCATAGCTATCCGTCTGAAGAATTCCGACTCGATGAGCTCATTGCATACAATTCAATTTTTGATGTATGCTGAACCCACTTTCTGAGAGAGGCACTCCACCATGTCGCAAGCGCAATCAGCTGTCTTTGAAGAGCAGGGGAGCGGGCGCGAGAACAAGTCCCAGACCATGACCGCGTTGCTGCGCCTGCGGGAGCTGCTGCTGAGCGGGCAGTTCCTTCCCGGAGAGAGGATGGCGGAGCTGCCGCTGGCCGCACGCCTGAATGTCTCGCGCACGCCGCTGCGGCTCGCACTGACCACGCTCGAACATGAGGGGCTGCTCGAGATGCACCCCACACGCGGTTTTTTAGTACGCGCGATCACGTTGAATGACGTCTACGACTCGATTGAGGTGCGAGGAGTTTTGGAGGGCACGGCGGCGCGATTTGCGGCGGAGCGGCTGCCGCTTGACTCCGCCCGTGCGCAAAGCTCGTTGGCCGAGATCAGAAAGTGCGTGAGCGCGCTCAACGCAGCCGTACATTCCTCGAACTCCGACATGGAGTCGCTCGCGCAATATATCGAATGGAACGGCCGCTTTCATGCCTTGCTGTTGGAGCTTGCGGGCAGCGAGATTCTGGCCCGGGAGATGGAACGCATCGTGCGGCTTCCCTTCGCATCGCCCAATAGCGGTTTTCTGCTGGTGCAGACACGCATCCCGGAGTCCCGCGAGATCCTGCTGATCGGCCAGGATCAGCACCGCGCCCTGCTCGACGCAATTGAAAAGCGAGAGGGTGCGCGCGCCGAAAGTCTCGCCCGGGAGCACTCTCGCCTGGCGCGAAGGAATCTCGAAATCGCCTTGAACGATCAGGCTCTCCGCCATCTCGTACCTGGAGTGGCGCTGATTCGGGAGACGAACCTTCATACGAACTCGCCGGCCGCTCACTGAAAGCGCCAGCCGCCTAGAACCCACTTTCATCGCGAGCACGCAAGGGGAAGAGCAGATGGGAAAGAGCACTTCGGAGCGCACCACGGAAGGCCGCTTGATCGGCGGCGAGAGCACCTCTCAAGACGACGCGGCCGATCTTTATCGGATCGCCGGCTATCGCAAACCCGATCCCGGCACCCAGCCTGGATATCTGCATCCCCTCTATGCCTCTTCTCTGAAGCGCGCGCCCATGCAGACTCCAATCACCATCCGGCAGACTCTATCGGAGATGACGGGTCCACACTTCGGCGAAGACACGATCATCGCAGGCGCGCACGACCTCACCCGGCAGCACCAGGGCGACCCGATCGGCGAACGCATCGTTGTCAGCGGACGCGTGATGGATGAAGACGGCCGACCGGCGCCCCATACGCTGGTCGAGATCTGGCAGGCCAATGCCGCCGGGCGGTATCTGCACAAGCGCGACCAGCACCACGCGCCGCTTGACCCAAACTTTACCGGCGAAGGCCATGCGCTGACCGACGAGCACGGGGCTTACCGTTTTGTGACCGTGCTGCCAGGCCGGTATCCATGGGCGAATCACCACAACGCCTGGCGACCGGCACATATTCATTTCTCGATCCTGGGGCCCGCCTTTGCGACTCGCATCGTTACCCAGATGTACTTCCCCGGCGACCCGCTGCTGGCCTTCGATCCTATCTTCAACTGCATCGCGGACGAGCAAGCGCGCGACCGCCTGATCTCGCGCTTCGATTGGGAGACGACCATTCCAGATGAGGCGCTGGGCTTCCGGTTCGATATCGTCTTGCGCGGGCGCGACGCGACGCCGATCGAAGAGTCGAACCACCACGACTAAGGAGACGATGATGCTGCAAGCGACAACCTGGCAGACGGTAGGCCCATTCTTCAGCATTGGCCTCGGCCGTCTTTCCCAGCTCAACCTCGCTCCCGAGAACGTGCCGGGAGAACTCAGGATGGAGGTTCAAGGCCGCGTGCTCGACGGCGATCTCCGGCCGGTCCCGGACGCGCTGCTCGAGATATGGCAGGCCGATGCGCACGGAAGATATCACCATCCCGCGGGCGACACGCAGGATCCATCGCCAAGTACGAGCTTCCGTGGTTTTCGCCGACTTGCGACCAACGAAGAAGGAGGCTTTCAGTTCAACACGATCAAGCCTGGCGCAGTCCCAGGTCCGGACGGAAGGCTGCAAGCGCCGCATCTTGTCGTCGGACTGCTCATGCGCGGATTACTCAAGCGACTGGTCACGCGAATCTACTTTCCCAACGAACCCTTGAACGAAGGCGATGCGATCTTGCAATGCATTCCTTACGCGCGCCGCGCCACGTTGCTGCTGCGCGCTTCGATCGAACAACCGTCGGTCTTTCACTGGGACATCCACCTGCAGGGCGAGGCCGAAACGGTGTTCTTCGAATTCTGATTCGAGTTCTGATCTGAGTTCAGATCTGAGTTTAGATCCTAGGGCAGCCAAGACACCCAAACCGGCCCCGAATATAACTTTCCCAGCACTTCGGCCGAGTTACGGCTATCAGCAAGGAGAACACCATGCGTACCCAAGTCGGAATCATAGGCGCAGGACCAGCAGGACTGATGCTGGCGCACCTGCTCCATCTTCAAGGCATCGAATCGGTCCTCCTCGAAGCGCGCGGCCGCCAGTACATCGAAGAGCGCGTGCGTGCCGGCGTGCTCGAACAGGGCACGGTGGATATTCTCAATCGCACCGGTATAGGAGAACGTATGCGCAAAGAAGGTTTGCTGCATCACGGGATCGAGCTCGGCTTCCAGGAGAAGCGCCATCGCATCGACATGACCGGGCTGACCGGCCAGGCGGTCGTCGTCTACGGACAGCACGAGGTCGTCAAGGACCTGGTGAAGGCAAGGCTGGCCAGCGGCGGCAAGATCGTCTTTAACGCCGGGGGAGTCAGCGTGCATGCCCTGGACAGCGAACATCCGGTCATCCGTTACTCCGAAAATGGCGAGCCGCAAGAGCTGCATTGCGACTACATCGCCGGCTGCGATGGCTTTCACGGCATCTGCCGCCAGTCGATCCCCGAAGGCGCACTCACGGTCTACGATCGAATCTACCCCTTCGCCTGGCTGGGTATTCTTGCCGCGGCGGCGCCTTCGCAGGAAGAGCTTGTGTACGCAAATCACGAGCGCGGCTTCGCGCTCTACAGCATGCGTTCGCCCCAGGTCACGCGGCTTTACCTCCAATGCGATCCTGCCGAGGACATCGCCAACTGGCCGGATGACCGCATCTGGAGTGAGCTTCTCCTCCGGCTGACGGGGGTCGATGGCTGGCAGCCGAAGCAAGGCCCGATTCTGCAGAAGAGTGTCACGCCTATGCGCAGCTTCGTCGTCGAGCCGATGCAGTACGGGAGGCTGTTCCTGGCCGGCGACTCGGCCCACATCGTCCCGCCCACCGGCGCGAAGGGAATGAATCTCGCCATCGCTGACGTGCGCGTGCTGGCGCATGGTCTCGCGGCGCAGTATAAAACAGGCAACTCCGAAGCCCTCGCCGCCTACTCGCAGACGTGTCTTCGCCGAGTCTGGAAGGTCCAGCGCTTCTCCTGGTGGATGACCTCGATCCTCCATCGCTTTCCCGATGCCAATCCGTTCGACCAGCGGCGGCAGACGGCGGAACTCGACTACGTCACGAGCTCCGAGGCAGGCGCGCGGTCCCTGGCTGAAAACTATGTTGGGCTGCCGCTTGAGTTAGTAGATGAGTTGGCCTGATAGCGCCTGAAAACAGTCTGAGTCTGGCAAGAAGCTTTCGATCAGGTGACGTGCTTTGGAGAGTTCCTGTTCTACGGCGCATTGCCAACAGATTCCAAAGATCCAGAGCCTCTTTTGAAGCGATGCAGATATTCACCAGCCGTGATCCCGAGAACCCGGAGAAATGTGCGCCGCATCGCATCGGCAGTCTGGAATCCACTTGCGTCTGCAATCTCTTTTAGTCCCATGTTTGAACTATCGATCATTTGTTGAGCGGCTTCAACGCGCATTCGGTCGACGAATTGTCCCGGGTTCATCCTGGCTTCCTTGAGGCAAACTCGTGTGAAATGTCTGGCGCTCATACCTAAGCGGTCAGCGAGTTTCTCCACGGTGAGGTCTTCACGTAAATTTTCCATCATCCAGACCTGAAGTTCACGAAGAGGTTTCGAGCTGCCAGCCTGATGAGAGAGCATGTGGCTGAACTGCGCCTGCCCGCCAGGGCGAACGAGGAACATTACCAGAAATCGCGCGACATTCAACGCTGCGATATGGCCATGATCCTCCTCAACCAAGGCGAGAGCCAGATCGATGCCTGCGGTAATTCCGGCGGAGGTGTAGATCGAACCGTCTTGGAGAAAGATGGGCTCGGGCCGGACCATCGCGCGGGGAAACTCGCTCGCCAGCCGGTCGCAGAACTTCCAATGCGTCACAACTTGCTTGTCATCGATCAGTCCAGCCGCTCCAAGTAGAAATGTACCCGTGCAGATGGAAGCGATGCGGCGGGACTTCTTCGCCGAATCCGCTATCCACGATACGAATGCGGGGTCGTAGCTTCCGGTCTCAGCGCCGGGGCCGCCAGCGATGACAAGCGTATCGATCGGCCCGGTGATCTCATGGATCGGACGAGCATCCGTCAGCGCAAGGTTCCGGTTGGTCTGAAGCGTCCGTGCCGGGCCTGGATTCCCGAGGACCACGTCATAACAACCTGCACGTGAAAAGACCTCTAAGGGACCCGCTACGTCGAGGATCTGCACTGGAGGAGGACCTACGATCACAACTTTTCGCATGGGACATTCTAGATATACCGCTTCAAAGATGTCCTAATTTGCCGTATCCGCGTCGTGGCGGTCGAACGGGAGTCGCCCTATCTTTGGATCTGTAAGGCAGATCAAAGGGAGAAAGGCAGATCAAAGGGAGAAAGGCAGATCAAAGGGAGAAAGGCAGATCAAAGGGAGACACACCATGACGACAGCACAAATCGGCAGTAAGATTCCTGATACAAGGTTGGCTTCTGAGGCGCACGAGCTTCTACGTGAGTACTCAACCGAGCTTCTCTATAACCACTCGAACCGCGTCTATCTCTTCGCCGCCGAGCAGGGGCGCCAGAAAGGCCTGCGCTTTGACGCAGAACTGCTTTATGTGAGCGCGGCATTCCACGACCTTGGTCTATTGCGCGAGTATTCCAGTGAGACGGAGCGCTTCGAAGTGGATGGCGCGAACGCCGCGAAGGCATTCCTGACCTCCCATGGAATCCCGGTAGAGACGGCTCAAACTGCGTGGGAGGCCATTGCGCTTCACACGACCCCCGGAGTGACACAGTATATGAAGCCGGAGGTTTCGCTGCTGTTTACAGGGGTGGGTCTGGACGTGCTCGGTATAGGGATCGAACAGTTTCCCAGGGAACTGCGTGAGCAGATCGTCGCAGACTTTCCGCGCGAACGTTTCAACGAGCGTATCGGGCAAGCCTTTTTCGACGGCTTCGCCCACAAGCCCAACTCCACATGGGGAACTGTGATGGCGGGTGTATGCGAACGCTTTATCCCGGGCTACAAGAGCCCCAACTTGTGCGACTTAATTGCAAACTCACCCGAGTGGAGTTAGCCCGGTCGACGAGATACGTGCCCATAATGCAGCGGCGCTAAAAACGGCCGCCACCCGGGGTATTCGGAACATCGGTCGCCGCAGTTCAGTGCAACCCCGCGGCAAGCTTTATCCTCTCGCTGTAGGCGGGGGTTGAGTGATTGACAAACGTGTTTATACGCCCTAGAATCGGCGGTGCTTTGATATCGATATCATCAGTTCATCTTTACGATACTGGGGGAATGCAGAGCATGACTTTTTGACGATTTCGTTCCGGTGCTGCACGCCCATCATCGGTCGCTTGTCCGCTCCTTCGCTATGCGCCTACTTACTCTGTGCCTTTCTCTTCTTTTCGTGTTAGCGCACGCTTTTCCAACGGCCTGGGGAAAGGAGCGGCCGCTTGCGCCGGTGCCCGTTGAGATTGCGTCCAATCACTTTGTGGTTACGATCGACGGGCAGCAGACGCCGGTGATGCATGCTGCGCTGAACCTTTACTTCCTTAATTTCGAGGCGGGCAAGCATAGGAAGATCTCGGTGACGGCGCCGACCGACGATTTCTGGGCCGCAGGCGTAGAGATCCAGCCCTGGCGGCTGGGCATTCGGCCTAAGCGGGAAGGCCGTACGATCACATTTACGCTGGCCGGCCCGGCGAAGATCTCGATCTCGCGGCCGGGAGATTTCCTGGCCCAGGCGGAGATGCTTTACCTGTTCGCGAACGCTCCGGAGAAAGCTCCTGACGCTGCGGCGGAGCGTGCCATGCGCGTGATCGGACCGGGGGCGCATACCGAGAACATCGACGCGCAGACGGGGGAGACGATCTATCTTGCGCCCGGCGCGGTTGTCTTTGGTTCGCTCAATCTCTGGGGCGTGGACCATGTCAAGGTCTTCGGTCCGGGCGTGATCGTCTACGACGGTCCGCAGAATCCGGCCGATGACGATGGCTGGATGCATAAGCGCAACTGGCACTGCATTGTGATGGACAACGCGCATGACATTGAGATTTCGGACATCACCTGCGTGGTGCGGAGCCGGACCTGGCAGATTCAGATGAAGGACTCGCGCAGGATTGTGTATGACAACCTGAAGGTGATCGGCGCGAATGCCGGCAATGCGAACGCGGACGGCATGGACTGGCTGGGCGGCGGCGATACGCTGGTGCGCAACAGCTTCTTCCGCGCGGCCGATGACATCTTTGCCCTGCAGACGAGCTGGGAGGGCTACGGAGCGAAGGCCTTTGCGGTGCAAGGCGAACCGGTGACGAACATCCGGGTGGAAGACAGCGTGCTTTCGACGAGTATCTCCAACATCGTGCGCGTGGCGTGGCCCAGGAAGAACTTTGAAGGCGGCAACTTCAGCATGAAGAACTCGGACGTGCTGCACATGGGGTTCGGCGGCTGCGGGGTTCCGTTCGCGTTGATGGAGCTTTGGGCGGACCCGGACGGTCGCGGCCAAAGCGCGGACTACCGCTTTGACGACATCCGCATGGAGGACTGGTATTCGCTGGTGAATGTGCAGCAGCCGACCTCGGTGCGCGGCGTGCACTTCACCGATATTGCCGGGTTGACGACGCCTTCGCTGGCGCCTTCGATGCTGAAGGGCGATGTGGCTGGGGTGACGCTGGATAACGTGGTGCTTGCCGGGGAGCGGGTGGACACGCCGGCTGGAGTGCCGGTGGAGATTTCGGGTGGGGCCGAACAGGCTGCTGTCGTCAACACGGTCGCGAGAGTGCGAGTGAATGGACCGCGAGGCTGGCTGCGGCCGGGGCAGAAGGTTCAGTTCGAGGCCGAGCCGGAGAACACATCGGCTAAGCTTCGCTACACATGGATCTTCGGGGACGGCAAGAAGGCGAACGGGCGCAAGGTGAAGCATCGCTTCGCGGACGAGGATGGGACGCTGCTGGACGGTTCCGGTTTGTACCGCGTGCTGCTGCATGTCTCAAGCGAGAATGGCCGGCAGACATGGGTGGGGGCGCCGACGCTGGTGCGGGAGAAGCAGAGTGCAGCTTTGCATGTGGCGCCTGGCGGCCCGGGCGCCACCTATCGGCTGACGAACGCAGCGCAAGACGGTGCAACTGGGGTCGAGCCAACCCGTGACACTGCGACAACGGCGGCGGCCGTGGGGACGGCTCAGACTCTTTCGCTGACCGAGGTGCCGCATCCAGCTGCGAACTACACTGTGGCGTTCTCGGCGGAGGTCGACGCGCCCGAGGATGGCGGGTATATCTTTACGATGATCGCGAATGACACGAGCTCGATTTCGATCGACGGGAGGGTGTTGCGAACGAGTCCGAAGCCGTTTGCGCAGGTCTGCGGACTGGCAGGGAATGCAGCGCGGCCGGTGTCGGTTGCGGTTGAGCTTGCCAAGGGCCTTCATCATCTGGAGGTGGAGGAGTCGCATGGCGTCGGTCGGGATGATTTTCAGGTGTACTGGCAGGGGCCGGGAATTGGCTTGAGCCACATTCCACCCGACCGGCTTTCGCATCGTTGAATTCGAAGAGGGGATAGGACCGAATGCTTGAGCACAGGCCAGTTGAACAAAGCGAACGGGCTGTGTTTTCGATACAATCAGCACGCCTAACGCGGTGACTGCGCGAATGGCTCACCCGCAGGGCTAGTGGATGTGGATGTTTGCATGACACCGAGAAGCTTGAAGAGACGAAGCCATTTGCTCGCCGCCTGGCTGATTGTGGGCCTAAGCGTGGGCCTGGGCCCCGGAACGCTGGAGAGTGCGGCGGCACAATCAACGCTTGATCAGCAGGCGCAGCGGCCGGCGGAAGGAGCGCAGTCGACAGCGAGCGCGGGAGTGAATACCGGCGCGCCGCATGCGGCGGTGTTGGATCAAGAGCATCGTCCGATCACGGCCGGCGGTTTCGTGAAGACCGGGCCCGTCGTCTTTGAGGACGTGGCCGCGAAGGCTGGTCTGTCGTCGTTTCATCATAGGGAGGGCACGCCGGAGAAGCGCTTCATCCTCGAGACGCTCGGCTCCGGGGTGGGGCTGCTTGATTTCGACGGGGACGGCTGGCTCGACATCTATCTGGTCAACGGCTCGACCTACGATGCGATGGCGGAGAAGGGTGTACCGCCGCATGCCGCGCTGTTTCGCAACAATCACGACGGCACCTTCACGGACGTGACCGCGAAGGCTGGGGTTGCAAATGACCGCTGGGGCGTTGGCGTAGCGGTCGCGGACTTCGACAATGATGGCTGGCCGGATCTATATGTAACCAATTTTGGTAAGAACCGGCTTTATCGCAATAATCATGACGGCACCTTCACAGACGTTGCGGAGAGGGCCGGGGTGACGCTGGGCAACTGGTCTACTGGCGCGACCTGGGGGGACTTCGATGGGGACGGCCGGCTGGATCTCTTCGTGCCTGGCTATGTGCATTACGACATCGCCCATGCTCCGGGGCAGGGTTCTGGCGATGTGGCTTATCGCTTCTGCGAGTTTCGCGGGGTGAAGGTGATGTGCGGCCCGCGCGGGCTGCAAGGCGAGCCGGACCATCTGTTCCGGAATAACGGCGACGGCACGTTTCGCGACGTCAGTGAGACGGCCGGCGTGTCGGACCGAAAATCATTGAACTATGGGCTGGCTTCGCTGTTTGTCGATGTGAACAACGACGGCAAAGTGGATTTGCTGGTGGCCGACGACTCGACACCAAACTATCTGTATCTGAATAAGGGCGACTCCACGTTTGAGGATGCGAGCTTTGCTTCCGGCTATGCCCTGAATGAGAGCGGCCGCGAGACGGCGTCGATGGGCATCGCGGCGGGCGACTTGACTCATAACGGCAAGCTCGACCTGTTCAATACGACTTTTTCGGATGATTACAAGCCGTTCTATCGCAACGATGGCGATGCGAATTTTACTGACGTCAGCTACCAGATGGGCATTGCCGAACCGACCATTCCCTTTCTTGGCTGGGGCACGGCGTTCCTGGACTACGATAACGACGGCTGGCTCGACCTGATGGAGGTGAACGGACACGTTTACCCGCAGGCGGACCAGGCGAACTGGGGCACCAGCTTTAAGGAGCGGCCGCTGCTGTTTCACAGCGTGAAGGGCAAGCTGGAGCTGGTGCCGGCGGTCGAAGGGTCCGGCCTGGCAGTGGTCGCGGCGGCACGCGGGGCGGCGTTTGGAGACTTGTTCAACGACGGCAAGATCGATGTCGTCATCAACAATATGGATGGCACGCCGACGCTGCTGCGCAACGTGACGGCGACGTCGAATCACTGGATTGAGCTGCAGCTGACGGGCACGGCCGCGAAGACGCCGCGCGATGCGGTGGGTGCGACGGTATATGTCACGGCCAACGGCTTTCGGCAGCGCGCGGATGTGACCAGCGGCGGAAGCTTTGCGTCGTCCTCGGACCAGCGGCTGCACTTTGGTTTGGGCGAGGCAACCACCGTCGATGCGGTGGAGGTGCATTGGCCGGGCGGCGCAGTGGAGACGATCAAGCTGCCTGGCATAGATGGCATCTTTACGGTGGTCCAAGGCACCGGCACAGGCAAGCGGCAGAGCTGGCCGCCAGGAGCGTCGCGATGAAAGCGGGAGCGCGGCTGACATTGCTCTGCGGGTTGATGGCCGCGGCGTTTGCGCTGCTCGCGGCTTGGCTGTCGCCGGTGCGTCCAGCCGAGGCGAGCGAGGACAAGATCGCCGTGCGCACCGTATACAGCAGGCGAGTTGCTGCGACATACGATACGCATATTGGCGATCACTCGCCGTTTCTGCCTTCGAACGCGACCACCGATACGGGCGAGTTTCTCGATCCGTCCACCTTTCCTACCGCTGCCTACTGCGGCCGCTGCCATCAGGAGTCGCATAAGGAGTGGCGCGAATCGGCGCATGCAAACTCATTCCGCGCGCCGTGGTATCGCAAGAA
The DNA here is from genome assembly GCA_965277545.1 of Edaphobacter sp. Classification (GTDB taxonomy): domain Bacteria; phylum Acidobacteriota; class Terriglobia; order Terriglobales; family Acidobacteriaceae; genus Edaphobacter. The sequence continues at coordinate 160,247 of OZ255826.1, read as the reverse complement.
TGTCGACCTGCTGATGGAGACCAAAGGCCCGGAGTATGCGCGTCACTGCGAAGGCTGCCACAATCCGCTTGCGCTGCTCAGCGGCTCCATCACGAAGGGCGTGAAGCAGGAGCGTTCCACCGATGACGATGGCATCACCTGCACGGTGTGTCATTCCATACAGAGGGTCGACCAACGCGGCACCGGAAGCTATGTGCTGCGGCAGGCCGCGGTGATCGTCGATGCGGAGGGCAAACCTGTCTACGGCAAGGTGCCGGACATCGAGATCCTCTCGCACCTCGATCGCCACAGCAAGGCGGTCATGCAGAGTTTCTATCGCACGCCGGAGTATTGCACGGCGTGCCACAAGGCGGCGCTGCCCGAGACTCTGAACGACTACAAGTGGCAGCGCGCGATCTTTTTGTCGGATGAGTGGCAGATGTCCTCGTTCAGCAGGCAGTCGCCGCTGCCTTTTTACACGAAGCCGGCGGTTTCGACCTGCCAGACGTGTCACATGGGTTCGGAGAAGCTGAGCTTGCCCGACCCTGGCGCGAAGGATGGAAAGCTCGCCTCGCATCGATGGCTTGGCGCGAACACGTTGTTGCCGACCTTCTACCAGTACGACGAGCAGCTTGCGAGAACGATCGCGTTTCTCAAAAACGGCGTGTTCAACATCGACCTGTTCGCGTTTCAGACAGACCACGGCGGGAGTTTGGTGGCGCCGCTTGGGACGCAGGCCTTCAGCCTAAAGGCCAATGATCTGGTGACGATTTCGGCGGTCATTCAGAACAAAGGCATTGCGCACAGCCATGTGCCCGAACAGCGGGACATGTACGAGTCGTGGGTGAAGTTCATGGTGAAGGACGGCGCCGGGAACATGATTGCGGAGAGCGGCTTTCTGAACCCGGACGGTACGCTCGACGAGAGCGCGCACAGCTTCACCAACCGGCTGATTAATAAGGATGGCGGCCTGAACGAACATCACGAGGTCTGGACCAACCGTGTGGTCGCGTATAACAACACGATTCAATCGGGACGCTCACAGATTGTGCGGTATCAGTTTCGCGTGCCGCAGGACATCGCGGCGGGGTCTGTCTCGGTGACGGCGAGCGTGGAGTACAGGCGCTTCGACCAGCACTTCATCGACTTCGGCATGGGCAGGCACACGGTGCAGCCGGTGGTGACAATGGCTTCGCGGACAAGACTGTTGAGGGTAGGAGTGAACGACCCTGAGCCAGCCGACCCCAGCGACAACCCGCTCTGGATGCGCTGGAACAACTACGGGATCGGCTTGCTGGACGCACAGCAATATGGTGACGCGGAGCAGGCATTCGAAGCCGTCGCGCGGCTGCGGCCGGACTATGCGGATGCGTACACCAACATGGCGCTCGCCAATTTTCAATGGCAGAAGTATGACGCGGCCCGAGTCGAGCTGGCGAAGGCGCTGGCGCTGAGTCCGGGCAATGCGCGCGCTTTGTATTACCTAGCTTTGGTGGAGCGGAACTCAGGCAATGTCAGCGGCGCGATTGCGGACCTGAAAGAGGTGGTCGCGGCGTTTCCGCGTTCTCGCGACGCTCGGCGAGAGCTGGGATTTTCTTTCTACCAGCAGCAGGACTATCCGCTTGCGCGGGCGGAATATGAGCAGTTGCAGGACATCGATCCGGACGACCTTGCGGCGCATTACAATCTCGCGATCATCTATCGGCGGTTAGGGCTGAAGCAGGAGGCAGCACGGGAGTCGGCCGCGTTTGCCGATCAGAAGGATGATCCATCGGCGAATACGGTGGCGCTTGAGTTCTTGCGGAGCCATGCTGAGGTCGCGTCGGAGAGTATTCCATGGCACGTTCACGATCTCACGCACGCCGGCTCGGCAGCAGGCACTCGACGCTGATGCTGACAAGCGGGGGGACATGGAGGCGATTGGGTGCACTCCTCTTCCTCTCGGCGCTCGGGGCCATCGCGACTGAGTCCAAGGCGCGGGGCCAGACGGATGCGTCTGTGGATGAGAAGCCGCTGAGCGGGCCGGCGTTGTTTCAGCAACGGGGTTGTGTGCAATGCCACATGGTGCATGGGAACGGGGGCGGCAAGGGTCCTGACCTAACTCACGTCGGCAGCCGCCGTTCGGAGACTCAGTTGCGGCGGCAGATTCTTAAGGGCGGCGGCATGATGCCACCGTACGAAGAGGCGCTTCCTCCCGCTGAGGTCGCGCGCCTGGTGCATTATCTTCGTGCGCTGCGCTGAAGGTGTGCCGCGTTGTCGTTTCACTTTCGCGGGGATCAGGCTTTGCCACGCGACCAGCCGACCGAAGCAGCGGAGTTGAACTTGTCTCTTTCACGTCGAAGCTTCGTCAGGAACACAACGGCTGTGGCAGGGCTTCTTCTAGCACGGCTTGAGGGTCTTCCGATTTGGGCGGCTACAAGGGAGTCATTGCAGACTTGTTCGCTCGACACGGGGCCGGGCTTCGCACCGTTCATCGGCAGCTTTCTGGGACAGATCGCACCCGGCTCGGACGCGTTCATTACAGAGAAGTACGCGTTTGAACTTGAAGCGCTGCTGAAGGCCTGGAGCGGATCTCTGCGGAGCGCCCCGGCAAAGGTAGATTCGATTGCCACGTCGCTGCCGGTGTCTTTGCTGGCGTCGCCGCTCGGCCTGGCGCAGGAACAACCCATGCGATCGAACGCGCCACTGACGACGGCCCGCGTCCGCTTTCCCGAGGCGCAGAAGATGGGGCGGGCCGCTTTTCTCGCGAGCCTGAGGAGTTACTTCAGCGCCTTTAAAAACCTGCAGACTGCGGAGTTTCAGGTGGCAGGTATCGAGGAGATCGCGGCCGAGCCGCTGAGCGTGCGCACCGAGATCGTCTTTGACGTAGTTGGCGATGTAGTTGGCAGCACGAGCGAGGGCGTACGCGAACAGCGCACGGGGGCATGGGAACTGGTCTGGCAACGAGGTCCGCAAGAGCAGTGGCTGGTGACGCACTGGAGTGCGCTGCACGAGTCGCGAAGCCGTCTCAGCGGGGCAGGTTTTGTCGATATAACCGCGGCTACCTTGGGCGAAACACCGTCCTACCGTGAGCAGATGCTGCACGGCGCGGATTACTGGCGCACGCTGCTCGACGGCGCGACGGGCATTGACGTGTACGGAAATAATGGGCTGGCCGTGGGTGACTTCGATGGCGATGGCCTGGATGATCTGTACGTCTGTCAGGCCGCGGGTTTACCGAACCGGCTGTACCGCAATCGCGGCGACGGCACGCTTGAGGATGTGACGGAGAAGGCGGGTGTCGGCGTGCTTGACGCCACCTCGAGCGCGCTCTTTGCGGACCTTACCAACAACGGGCGCAAGGACCTAATCGTGGTGCGCACCGCGGGACCGCTGCTGTTTGTCAATCGGGGCGACGGAACCTTCACGCCCAAGCCGGATGCATTTCAGTTTGCCCGCGCATCCAAAGGGACCTTCACCGCAGCGGCGATCGCAGACTACGATCGCGACGGTCTATTGGACGTTTATTTTTGTCTGTACAGCTACTACCAGGGGTTGAGCGAGTACCAGTTTCCACGGCCGTACTACGACGCGCAAAACGGTCCGCCGAACTTTCTCTTCCACAATCGCGGCGATCACAGCTTTGAAGACGTAACGGTCTCCTCCGGCATGGACGCGAACAACAACCGCTACAGCTTTGCCTGCGGCTGGAACGACTTCGATAAGGACGGTTGGCCTGACCTGTACGTGGTCAACGACTTCGGCCGCAAGAATCTTTATCGAAATCGCGGCGACGGCACGTTTGAAGATATCAGCGCCAAGGCTGGAGTCGAAGACCCTGGCGCCGGCATGAGCGTCTGCTGGATGGACTACGACAACGACAGCTTCGACGATCTTTATGTCGCGAACATGTGGACGGCAGCGGGCAGACGCGTGAGCGCGCAAAAGCCTTTTCTGCCCGGTGCCGCGGAAAGCGTCCGAGGGGTCTACCGCAAACACGCGAATGGCAACTCGCTCTTTCACAACAGCGACGGCGAAGGAACGTTCCGCGACGTGACGGAAGAGTCGGGAACTCGGCTTGGCCGATGGGCATGGTCCTCCGATGCCTGGGACTTCGATCACGATGGATTTGCGGACCTGTACGTCACGAACGGCTTTGTCTCCGGACCGGAAACAGAGGGTGCAGGCAAAGCCGATCTTTCCAGCTTCTTCTGGCGGCAGGTGATCGCGCGGTCGCTCGCACAAGGCGGCAGCGGGACCGATTATGAAGATGCCTGGAGTGCGATCAACGAGTTTCTTCGCTCTGACTACAGCTGGAGCGGCCATGAGCGGAACAACGGCTACATCAACAATCATGACGGAACGTTTACGGAGGCCGCCGGCGTGCTGGGCCTCGACCTGATCGAGGATAGCCGCACGTTCGCGCTGCTTGACCTAGATGGTGATGGACGGCTGGAGGTGGTGCTGAAGAACCGCAACGCGCCGCAGCTTCGCGTTCTCTGCAATGGCATGGAGCCGCTGCCGCCTTCGATCATGTTCGTGCTGCGCGGGACGAAGAGTAACCGGGACGCGATTGGCGCGGTGGTCGAGCTGACTACACCCACAGGCCGGCAAAGGAAGACGGCCGCAGCCGGTTCGGGTTTTCTCGCGCAGCATACGCTTGCGCTGCATTTCGGTCTGGGGACTGCGGCGGGGCAAGGTCTTCGCGCAACGGTGACGTGGCCGAGCGGCGCGGTGCAGACGTTCGAGCATCTGTCGCCCGGACACCGTATCGAGATCGAGGAAGGGAATCCAACGTTCCATAGTGTGCCCTTCAGACCGCGAAAGAGGCACGCCCCGGCAACCCTCGTGGCCTTGGCGGAGAAGCTGCCGGAGTCGCCGCAGACCTGGCTGGTTGAGCCTGTACTTGCGCCGGCGATCACAGTTTCGGACCAGAACGGTGTCACGCGAAGTCTTGCGGACGGCGCGGGGAGGCCGCGCGTACTGCTCTGGTGCCGGTCCGATTGCGCGGAGAGCCGGCGACAGCTTGACGACCTAGAGCGCGTCGCGCCGGAGTGGAAGCGGGCGGGGCTGGAGGTCTTCGCTGTGTGTGTCGACGGCAAAGCTCCACGCGCAGCGGGTGCTTATAGTTTTCCCATAGTCACTGCCGATGCGACGACCGCAGCCGTCTACAACATCTTCTATCGTTACCTGTTCGAGCGGCGCCGCAACATACCGCTGCCTGCTGCGTTTCTGCTCGATGGCGTAGGCCGGGTGGTCAAGGTGTATAGAGGCATAGTCGAACCGGCCGAGATATTGGCGGACTGGCGCTCGGCCCCGGGTACGGCGGAGGCTCGTCTGCAGCGCGCCGTGGCTTTCCGCGGTCTTTACTTTGGCGCGCCGCTTCATCATAACTACTTCACTTACGGGGTTGCGTTCTTTCGTTATGGATTCCTCGATCAAGCATCGGTATCGTTCGAGCAGGCGATCGCGAACGATCCGGACTTTGCGGGCGCCTACTACAATCTCGGGCTGATTGCGCTCCAAAGGAACCAGGTCGCGGCGGCGCGGACGAGATTGCTGAAGGCGATCGAGCTTGATCCGGCCAATGCCAACGCATGGAACAATCTAGGCGTGGCGTATGGACGCGAAGGCGAATACGATCGGGCGCAGAGCAGCTTCAAGGAGGCGCAGCGTCTGCAACCGGGCCATCTGCTTGCGCTCCAGAACGAGGTGAAGCTGCTGCGCGCGCGCGGCCGCCCGGCTGAGGCGAAGACGCTGCTGACAGCGGCGCTGGCGAAGTACCCGGCGCAAGCCTCGCTTCGGATTGAGTTGGCTTTGCTGCTGATCGGGGAGCAGGACCTTATCGGTGCGCGCAGGGAGTTTGAAGCGGCGGTCTCAATCGACCCGATCAATGTGGAGGCGCTCAACGGACTCGGTGTGGTGTTGATGAAGATGGGTGAGGCGTCGTCGGCGGAGGATCGCTTCAAGCAGTGCCAGCGGCTGGCTCCTGCGTATGACCGGGCTTATCTCAATCTGGCTTTGCTCTACCTGCGAGCCGGCGATCCTGGGCGCGCGCATGATGTGCTCGCCGGCTACCTGGATGACGAACCTGAGAGCGTCGACGTGCGGCGGGCTCTGGCAGAATTGGACCGCCGGCGATGAAGAACCTGATCTCACGGTGGCGATCTGGCGCCGGTGCTCTCGTACTGGGGTTTGGGCTGGCCTGCGCGGGAGCCTGGGGCCAGGCCACACCAGAGAAGCCTGCGGCACCTGCACCGGCGCTAGAAGACTTGCTCTCCCCTGACGCCGGGCCTGTCTTCACTCCGTCGGGCATCGCAGGGACCATTGCGCCCAGCGGTTACGCAGCCGGGGTGAGCGCGGAGCAGACCCATCAGGTGCTGGTACGAGCGCGGGCGCTCTCTCCTCTTCTCATTTCCCAGTTCCTGTTTCGCGGCGCCGCGCCCTCGTGCGCCGAGCAATTCCAGTTGCTGCATCGGGCCGAGACTTCTCCGGGGAGCGCGGACGCGAGTGAGGCGCTGGGACTGTTTTACCTGCGGCACGGGGAAGCCCGGGAGAGCGTGCGCTGGTTGGAGCAGGCAGCGCGAGCCAGACCTGCAGATATCGACGACCAAGTCGATCTTGCCGTCGCGTATCTCAGCACGGGCCAGCCGCAGAGCGCCGAGCATCTCCTGCACGGGGTGGCGCAGTCCGGCTCGACGAGCGCCAGGGTGCATCTAGTGGAAGCAGCCGCGCTTGCTGGCCTAGCACGACCGGGGGACGCGATAGCGGAGTACAAGCTCAGCTTCACCCTCGACGGTTCGGAGGGGAATGGCTTTGCGTGCGGGTTCGGGCTCGTCAACCTGGGCGAAGCCGCCTCGGCGGAGGCTCTCTTCGAGCGCGCGCTCAAAACCTCTCCTTCGTCTGCGCGGCTATGGCTGGGTCTGGGCGTGGCCCAGGCGCTGGCCCAGAACAAAGGCGCTGCGGTGCGGTCGTTGCTGAAGGCTGTGCAGCTTCAACCGGAAGATTCGGCACCGTACTCGTTTCTTGCAGGTCTGAGCGGCTGGTCGGCTGCTACCGATCGAGAGATCGAATCCGCTCTGAGTCAGCGGCTTGCGCTACATGCCGATGAGGCGGAGGCAGAGTACGACTACGCGCTTGCGCTTTTGGGGGAGCAGGCAAGCCGCTCCGGCGCGGACCGCAGGCAGACGATCATCGAGCATCTGCAGGCAGCGCTGCGAAAGGATCCAAACCTGACCGATGCCCACCTTGACCTCGGCATGCTCTTCGCGGATAACGGCGACGATCGCGCTGCAATTCCGGAGTTCGAACGCGCAGCTGAGCTTCGGACGCGAGACCCGCGAGCTCATTACCGCCTGGCGCAGGCCTACCGGAGACAAGGCCACAGTGCGTCAGCAGACCGCGAGCTTCAGCGGTTCGCTCTGCTGCGGGCGCAGGCGGGCGATGCGGAGCCTGCAGAGAGCGACCGCGTCTTCTCGACGCTGGCGGCCAGCGGGGAGTCTGGGACTGCGGAGCACTGTACGGTCTTGAGCGGCTCGAAGTGAACTCACACTTCAAGACGAACCTGCACATTCGGGCCCGGGACTGGAGGTTAGGCTGCCCGAGGTGAAGTCCGAGGCGCCGTCGACTTTATTTCATTGACAGTCCTACTCTGGGCCACCTATATTTGGCCCCGGCTGGTTGGGATCGATATCACAGTCATCCGCGAAGCAGAGAAGTTCAAAGCAGACATCCTTCACGATCTGCTGGGAATTGCGACATTTCTTACCGTTGATCCCGTTGAACGGACAGAAACGGTACTTAGTTCGGGAGCAAAACTTTAGGAGGAGTGATGAGGATGAGTCGATTTTGGAATGTTTTCAGTGTGGTTCGTCGTGCTGCTTTGGTGCTGATGCTGGCAGGCGCTTCGTGCAGCCTGCTCGCGCAGGACCTCACGACCACCGCCAACATTACCGGGATCGTCAGCGACAGCACGGGCGCCATCCTGGCAGGCGCCACGGTCAAGGTCAGCGGCACGGAGAACGGTATCTCGCGCACGGTGATGACGTCATCTTCCGGCAGCTATCTGATTCCGCTGCTGCCGCCGGGCAACTACAATCTTCACGTCGATGCAAAGGGCTTCAAAGGCTACGAGCAGAACGGCATTACTCTCTCGCCCGGGCAAGGCGCCAAAGCGGATGTGAACCTTCAGGTGGGCTCGGCGGGCGAGCAGGTTACGGTGACGAGCGACGCTCCGCTGCTGAACACGGCAGACGCCAACCTTTCGGCGGAGATCGACGCGAAGCAGGTGGTCGGGCTGCCGCTCAACCTGCGCAACGTGATCAGCCTGGCGACGCTCAACTCGTCGGTGCAGAATACGACCCAGACGCAGCAGCTGGGTGAGGGGGGGACCTCGGGCAAGGCCGACCAGGACGTCTCGTTCCTGAACTTCGGCGGCGGCTTCTTCGGCACAACGGCGTATCTTCTCGATGGCGTTTGGGACACGGACGCCACATGGGGCGCGGTGATTTATGTGCCTTCGGTCGAAGCGGTGTCGGACTTCAAGATCCAGACGAATCAATTCACGGCGCAGAGCGGCTTCAGCACGGGCAACGTGATCAATGTCGAGACCAAGTCAGGTACGCGCGACTTTCACGGCGACGTGTTCGAGTTCCTGCGTAACTCCAAGCTCGATGCCAACAATTATTTCAATAACTTCAACGGCGTGTCGAAGCCGAGTTTTCACCGCAACCAGTTTGGCTTCTCGGCCGGCGGCCCGGTCTACATTCCTCATCTGTATGAGCAGCGCAATAAGACGTTCATCTTCGGCGTATACGAAGGCCTGCGGCAGACTTCGCCGGTGAACGGCACCTTCAGCGTGCCGACCGCGACCGAGGCCGCCGGCAACTTCGGGGACATTCTGGGGGCGCAGCTCACGGCTGGGACCGTCCCGGTCACCGATGCGCTTGGGCTGCCGGTGCTGGCGAACCAGATCTATAACCCGAACACGGGCCGCGTGCTGACGAACGGATCGGTTGATCCAAACACGGGCCGGGCGGTGAGTTGTCCGGGCGGAGCAACTGCAACCACCTGCTTCTACCGCGATCCGGTTGCGGGCAATAACCTTGCGGCAGTACCGGGGCTGATCAATCCGATTGGGGCGGCGCTGATCAAGTTCTATCCGAAGCCGAACCGGCCTGGGGTCAGCAATAATTATTTTGTAGCCGCGGCTGCGCCGACGACCTCGGATGAGTACCTGGTGCGTGTCGATCATAATCTCAGCGACGCGACCCGCCTCTACTTCCGCTATGCGAACAAGCATGAGCAGAAGACGAATTCGCCGAACTACTACGACGCCGGTTTCGGCGGGAGCGATCCTGGCGGTCCGGGCAACGTTCGTCCCAACAACCGGTACAGCCTGGTTGCCGGGGTGAGCCACATTTTCAACGCAACGACCGCGCTTACCGTCAATGCGGGATACCATCGCTGGGTGCAGGGCGGCTTGTCGCAGGGTTACCCATTCGATCAGACGAGCATCGGGTTGCCGGCTTCTTTGAACGCGGGCTCGAACGAGTTTCCGTTGATCAATATCCAGTCGAACGGTTCCTCCGGCCTCGGTCCGCAGCAGGGCGGCTTCGGCGCGGGCATTGCGAATGTGGGCAGTGTCGGCGCGGATCTGACCAAGACGATCGGCAAGAACGACCTTTCGTTCGGTTTTCTCGATGTCATTCTGCAGAACAACGGCAACGGACCGGCCAATACGTCGTTCAACTTTAAGAACGACTACACAGGGGAGTTGACCGACAATCAGGGAAGCTTCAACTCAAGCACCGGCTATGGCCTGGCGACGCTGCTGATTGGCAATCCAGACGGCGGCCAGACGCAGAATGTCTTCCATGCCGCGCCGGAGGAGCACTACATCGGGTTTTATGGACAGGATACGTATAAGGCAACGCGGAATCTAACCCTGACGCTGGGTTTGCGATACGAACTGCAGACGCCCTGGACGGAGCGGCACGACCGGCAGGCCTACTTCGACTACACGGCTCCGAATCCGATCGGCACTTCGGTCGGACAGACGCTACCCGGCGAGGAGGTCTTCAGCGGCGGAAACAACCGGACATTGTTCGGACAGAACTATCTGAACTTTGGTCCTCGCGTGGGCTTCACCGATCAGATTCTGCCGAAGGTTGTGCTGCGCGGCGGGTATGGGCTGTTCTTTCCGCCGGCTTCGTTCGTCGGCATTCAGGCCACGCCCGGCTTCCAGGTGACGACACCCGTGGTCGGCAGCACGACGAGCGGATTACAGCCCGGCGTGAGTTTGAGCAATCCCTTTCCGGGCGGTCTACGGCAGCCGACCGGCAATACGACCGGAGCTCTGACCGATGTCGGTTTCAGCGCCACGGCGACCACGCCTTATAGCCGGCACTCACCGTACGTGCAGCAGTATTCCCTTGGCCTGCAATATGCCTTTACTCCGAATGATGTGCTGACGGCGAGCTACGTCGGCAATCACGGAGTGCACCTGCTGACGGACAATGTGGATCAGAGCCAGCTTAATCCGGCTCTGGTGACACCGGGCAACAACTTTGGCGCACAGGTCACCAATCCGTTCTTTGGTCAGATTACTTCAAGCGGATGCGGTCTGAGCAATCCGACTATCGCTCTGTCGCAGCTGTCCCATCCTTACCCGCAATTTTGCAGTGTGAAGGAGGCCCAGGCGCCGCAAGGGGACTCCTACTACAACGCGTTGCTGGTTGACTACAACCATCGCTTCCATAACGGTCTCAATCTCCTGGTCTCCTACACCTTCTCTAAGTTTCAAGACGACACCAGCGGGACCGCGGACTGGGCTTATGTAGGCAACGGCGGCGGCTATCGCGATTCGTATAACATCAAGCTCGATAAGTCGCTGGATGGCTCGGATATCAAGCACAGCCTGGTCGCAAACTATATCTACGAGCTGCCTGTCGGAAGAGGTAGAAAGTACGCCGGCGATATCAACCGCGGCGTCGATGCGGTGATCGGCGGATGGCAGCTCTCCGGAATTGTAAGCGCGAAGTCCGGCATTCCGCTGGCCATTAATGGCGGGGGCACGAATCCGCTTCTCATCCAGCATCCTGATGAGATCGGGAATCCGGCTCTTGCCAATCGCAGTATTCACGAGTGGTTCAACACTGCGGCGTTTGCGGCTCCAGGACAGTACAGTCTAGGCAACACGACGCGGTATCAGGGCGATCTGCGCGGTCCCGGCTACTACGACTGGGACAGCGCGATTGAGAAATTTTGGAATCTGCCGGATGAGAGGCTGCGGCTGCAGGGAAGAGCTGAGTTCTACAACCTGTTGAACTACGCCAACTTCTTCGCGCCCAATACCAATATTACGGCTGGGCCGGGAAACTACGGCGCCATCACGCAAGCTTATGATGCGAGATCGATTCAGTTCGCACTGAAACTGATCTTCTAGAATGGCCGGATGATGTACCGCTTCGCCAAGCGCGCTGTGCCGTTGCTGCTGGTCGTTGCAATGCAATTTGCGCCTGTCAGAATACATGGGCAGGGGCAGGACCTTCAGGGACTCTTGAGCGGCGCGCAGGCGGCGCAGCAGGCAGGCGACTATGCGCGTGCGGCAGAGTATTTCAAACGCGCCACGACGCTCTCTCCCAACACGGCTGAGCTTTGGTCCAATCGCGGCGTGATGGAGTATCTTGCCGGGCACGTCGAGAGCTCGACCGCGAGCTTGAAGCATGCCCTGCGACTGAAGCCGGATCTCTTTGCGCCGCTGCTCTTCCTCGGCAAGGCATATGTCGAAACCGGCAAACCCTCCGAGGCGCTGCCGTACCTGGCGCGGGCGCGAAGCTTGCACCCGGACGATCCGGAGACGCTGCTTACGCTGGGTAAGGCGGACACGCAGCTTGGCCGTCCGCGCGAGGCGGCGGTGATCTACGCCGAGGCGACGCGAGCCGCGCCTGAGAATGCAGCGGCGTGGCTTGGGCTTGGCGCGGCTTCGCTGCAGCTGATCGCGGTGGACGGACAGGCGCTGACCGCATCCTCGCCGAAGTCTGTCTGGGCCAGGGCGCTCTATGCCGATGAGCTGCTGACGCAGAGCAGACCGGTGGAGGCGACAGAGGTGTATGAGACGACCATCGCCTCGGCGACATTGGCGCAGAGGGCCGGCCTTGAGCGCACGCTTGCGCTTACGAAGGCGAATCCCGATCAGTTTCCACTGCCCGCGAATACACACGCGGTGATCGATCGGCTGCTCGTCGAACTCAACGCCAAGCCGGGCGCGGACGCCAGTACGGTTCAATGCAGCCCGGCCGCTGAAGCTCAAACCGGTGCTGAAAAGAAGAGCGCAGCCGGATTCGATCTCGAGGCCGCCGCCTGCGCGTACTGGGCGGGCGACTATGAACGCAGCGCGGTCGAGTCGGCACGGGCCTTGCAGCAGATGCCGCAGAACGCGGAGGCGCTCTACTGGGCAATCAAGGCCAATGAACGGCTGGCCGTCGGCGCGCTCTCGCGGGTGGACGAGTTAGCGCCGAACTCCGCCACAAGCCATGTACTGGTCGGCGATCTCTATCGCAATCAGCGCCAGCCGGATGGAGCGATCGTCGAATATCAGAAAGCGTTGGCGCTCGATGCGCACGAGCCGGCAGCGCTGCTCGGCCTGGCAGCCTCGTACTTCGCCGCGGATCGTCTCGAGGATGCGACAGCGACGGCGAAGATCGCATTGGCCGACCGCCCGAGCGATCCGCAGTTGAACCTGCTGATGGCGGAGATTCTCGGCGCGAAGGGTCAGGAGAAGGATGCCAAGCCCTACCTCGCCAGATGCGCGGACATCGCGCCTGAGTTTCGGCCGCGTGTGCATTATCTGCTTGGCCGCGCGGAAAATGCCGAGGGCAACCTGCCGGGGGCGATCCATGAGTTTGAGCTGGCCCTGCCCGGCGATCAGGATGGCAAGACCCACTATCAGCTTTCGCGTCTTTATCGCAGGACAGGCGATGTTGCGAAGGCACAGCAGGCGGAGGCTGAAGCGAAGGCTCTGGTGGCGCGGCGCGATGCCAAGGCCGCCACCGTGATCCGCGAAGTGAATGGGGCAAACCCATGATGGCATCCGCGAAGAGCGCGCAAGGGCGGCGGCTGATGCTTGCCGGAGTGTATTCCCTGCTGCTTGGCTGGTGCTTGCTTTGGTTGTCGGTGGCTCAAGGGCAGACGGCGTCTGCAGGGGGAGTGGAGAGTACCACGCAGGATCGTCTGGAAGATCCCGGCTGGTGGCCCACCAAAGGAGATCCTCCCCGGGCCGCTTATGCCGGGAACGCGAGCTGTGCAGAGTGCCATGCGAGCTTTGTGGCCACGCAAAAGACGACGCCGATGGCCGCTGCCGGGTCGCTCGCTTCGCAGGCTGAGCTTCTGCGCCGGTACACCCCATTGCTGCTCGAGATGCCGCCGTATACCTATCGGATTGCGGCCGGGGAGATGGGGCCGCCCTCTTATACGGCCAGCGACGGCAAAGAGATTGCCACCGCGGCGCTCGGGTGGGCCTTCGGCTCTGGCGAGATGGGCCAGACCTATGTCTACCAGCAGGACGGCGGCTGGGCGGAGAGCCGGGTGAGTCTCTACGCAAAGCTTGGGCGGCTCGACATCACGACCGGCCACTCACGCCTGCCGCCCGAAAGCACGCAGCAGGCGCTCGGACGCAGGATGACGGATGGGGCGGCCCGCCAGTGTTTTGCCTGTCACACGTCTGTATCGACGGTGGAGCGACACTTCGAACCGCAGCATGCTACCGGGGGTGTTACCTGCGAGGCGTGTCATGGTCCGGGCGCGGCCCATGCGGCTTCAGCGAAAGCGGCTTTGGAAAAGCCCACCCGGCAGCTCACGGCATCGGCCATCATGAATCCCGCACTCCTCAGCCCGGTCGATTCGGTAGACTTCTGCGGCGCATGCCATCGCACCTGGGCCGATATCGCGTTCGCGGGCGCGGAGAAGCAAGGCCTGGAGGTGGTTCGCTTTCAACCGTACCGGCTGGAGAGGAGTCGATGCTGGGGCAAGGAGGGCGATCGACGCATCACCTGCGTCGCGTGTCATGATCCTCACCGGCCTGTGGAGCGGGATTCCGCGGCGTACGACCGGCAATGCCTCTCCTGCCACCGCAGTGCCCAGGAAGCCGTAAGCGCCGCAAAGCCCGGAGCCAGCTGCCCGCGCAGCGCCAATCATTGCACGACTTGCCACATGCCGAAGGTGAACGTTGCCGCGATGCACCACGACTTTACCGATCATTTCATCCGCATTGTGCGTGAGGGTGAGATCTTCCCTGAGTAGAGCCTGGTACGCTCTCGGATTTGGAGACTGATGACAGCACGAATCCACTTTCAAGAAAAGGGCGGTCTTCTGCGGGGCGCGCTAACGACGTTCAGCTTAACCCCAAGTGCCGCGGCCAGCAAAGTGGGATCGAGTTGCGCAGCAAATGCATCTGGATCAGCGAAGTTCTCACGTATAAAAGGAGATGGGTTCAGCGCGGATTTTGCTCAGAGGCAAAGCCGAACGCCGTTCAGCGATCCAGTTTTTGAACCCGCGGCAACGAACTCGCGGCGACCGAGGTCCGTTTTCAGCGGAGCGGCGCAGACTGCGTAAGGAGAAATCTTCGCTTTGAGCCGTCCGCCGAGAATGCGTGATGTTGCCGAACTGGCCGGGGTCGGCACCATGACCGTCTCCCGCGTGATTAACGGCAATTTGCACGTGACCGAGGCGACTCGTAAGCGGGTCTTCGATGCCATTGAACGGCTGAAGTATCGGCCCAATCAGATTGCACGATCGCTTCGCGAGCAGCGCTCCCGCCAGATCGGCATCATCGTCCCCAATCTTCACGATCCCTTTTTTGCGGTCTGCGCGCAGGCGGTCAGTCTGGTGGCCAGGCAGCATGAGTACTCAGTCAATCTTGCCATGTCCTACGAGGATCCGGAGACAGAATACTCAGAGGCGATCCTGATGCTTCATCGCCACGTGGAAGGTCTGATCCTGATTCCGTCCGCGGGGTCGGATCCGCGTTTGAGCGGGGCTGAATTCAAGGTCATCCCGATGGTGACGCTCGACCGGCCGTTGACCATGCTCCGGTGCGACAGTGTGGTGGTGCAGAACAAGGAAGGTGCGCGCCTTGCCGTGGAGCACCTGATCGGCCATGGGCACCGTTCCATTGCCTTCCTCAGCCTGTCGCCGGACCTATACACGATGCGCGTCCGCTATGAGGGTTACAGGCAGGCCATGATTAAGGCAGGCTTATCGCTCGAAGTGCGCTACGGCAACTCGACCCAGGAAGAGATGACCGCGACGCTGGCCTCGCTGCTGCATCAGCCGAACCCGCCGACGGCCCTGTTCTGCAGCAATAATCTCACTACGCGGCATGCGCTGCACGGCTTGTCCGCATTGGACGTAAAGGTTCCGGGCGCAATCTCGGTGGTGGGATTCGATGACTTCGAGACCGCAGACCTCATCAAGCCGGCAGTGACGGTTGTTCGCCAGCCTGTGACGGAGATGGGGCGCATCGGGGCCGACCTGCTCTTTTCCAGATTGGAGGCTGAAGACCGTTTCACAGCGGCTACCCAGGTTGTCCTGCCTATCGAACTGATCGTGCGCCAATCCTGCGGCGCGCACACGTCTGAATTGAAACCAGCCGCTAAAGGAAGGCGCAACGGAAGATGATTGCGAAAAAGACTCGCCCGCTGCGCAGCGACCGCCATCCGAAAAAGCAGGTGCCGGGCATGCACAGGATCGACCTGGTTTCGGCCCAGCTTGCATCGAGCGAAGACGCGCGCGACGTGAATCGGGATATCGTTCTGGAACTCATCCGCTTCCGTCAACCGCTGGCGCGGGCGGACCTTTCTCGGCTCTCGGGCCTGCAGCCGAGCACCATTTCCGCCATTGTGGACCAGCTGTTGTCGGAAGAATGGA
This sequence comes from Edaphobacter sp., assembly GCA_965277545.1. Lineage (GTDB taxonomy): Bacteria > Acidobacteriota > Terriglobia > Terriglobales > Acidobacteriaceae > Edaphobacter. The sequence continues at coordinate 144,362 of OZ255826.1, read as the reverse complement.
TCGAAGAGGGGGACGTGATCAAGGCAAGCCGCGGCCGTCCTTCAACCATGCTCGCGCTGAACAGCAATGTGGCGCTCTTCGCGTTGGACCTGCGGCCGGATCGGGCGATTCTTGCCATGGTCAGCCTCACCGGCCACTTCGTTTGCCGCGAGACGATCCGGGGGCATCGTCAGGGGCGTACAGCAGTCGAGCACATCGTAGCTCGAATCCGAGCCTTGAAAGATGAGCATCCGGACAAATGTTTTGAAGGAATCGGCGTGGCCGTTCCTGGCCGCGTTCATCCTGAGACCCAGCAGGTGCTGCTGGCGCCTAATCTCAAATGGGGCAACATCGATCTGAAGCGGATGCTCGAAGAAGGCACGGGCCTGAAGGTCGAGATCGACAATGACGCCAATGCCTGCCTTCTCTCCGAACTCTGGTATGGCCGCCTCCAGGGAGTGCGCAATGTGGTCCTGGTCGCGGTTGCGGAAGGGCTGGGAGCGTCCATCCTCGCGGGCGGCCAGTTACAGTCCGGCTTCAATGGTCTTGCCGGCGAGTTCGGCCACATCTCGGTCGATCCCGCAGGTCCGCGGTGTGGGTGCGGCCAGCGCGGCTGCTGGGAGATGCTCGCGTCCTCCCGCGCTGCCCTTACAACGTTTCGCGAGGCCGGGGGCGACCCCGCGCTCCGCATGGACGATCTGCTCGCGCTGGCCGAGCAAGACGAGGCCAAGGCGCTTGCTGCTCTCACGTTGCAGGCCGAGTGGCTGGGACGCGGACTCCGCCTGATTACGGCGGCGCTGTCTCCGGAGCTGATCCTGATCACAGGTGATATCACCGCGTCCTGGGATCGTTTCGGACCCATTGTGGAGCAGCAGCTCGCGGCTTCCATGCTGACCGGCGCGCCGCCCCGGCTGCGCATCGCAGGAGACGCGAAGTCGGCCCGACTGACTGGAAGCGCCGCAATGCTGATGCTGCGGCATACGGGCTATCACCTCTCGAACCACGTGCTGCGACCGACCCGGGGAATCGCAGCGCCGCTCAAGACCTGACTCCGCCGGTTCCGGCACGATGGCTGTTCTGCTTGACATGGGAGCTGCCCCCGATATATTTCTTGACGCAAACAATATAGTGAGATTTGTTCTGCCGCAGCGCCCAGAAAGAAAGTAGGACATCTGCCATGCCCATTACGCTGCTGTCGCTCCTGCCAAGGACGCATGGGATGGCGCAGCTTTCTCCGATCGACCTCCTCATCCTCGCGCTTTACTTCGTGTTTGTGGTGTTCATCGGCTTCTATGTCAAAGCCTCTACGCACACCAGTGAGGAGTTCTTCCTAGCGGGCCGCGAGATGTCGGCATGGGTCGCAGGCCTCAGCTTCGTTTCGGCGAACCTGGGCTCGCTGGAACTCATGGGATGGGCCGGCGCAGCCTATCAGTACGGCATGCTTGCGACTCATTGGTATTGGATCGGCGCCATTCCCGCCATGCTGTTCCTGGGCATCGTCATGATGCCGTTCTACTACATCTCGAAGACGCATTCTGTGCCCGGCTACCTCCATCTCCGGTTCGGCGAGGGAACGCGGGCGGTCTCTGCAGTGTCGTTCGCTTTGATGACCATCTTCATGAGCGGCGTGAATATGTACGCCATGGCCGTCGTCATGCAAACCATTCTGGGATGGAACATTACCTTCTCCATCTGGGTGGGCGCGGGCACGGTGGCCCTTTACGTTACATTGGGCGGACTGCGTTCCGCGATCATCAACGAGGTGCTGCAATTCGTGCTGATCTGGGCCGGCGCTGCGATGATCCCGATTCTCGGATTGATCGAAGCGGGCGGCTGGAGGAATCTCAAGGCGCAGATCGCCACCAACGTCGGGAGCACCAGCTACACGCATCTGTGGACGACCCTCGGAAGCTTCAAAGATAATCCGATGGGCGTGCATTGGACCGGCATCGTCTTCGGTCTCGGCTTCGTGATCAGCTTCGGCTACTGGACGACGGACTTCCTGGTCGTACAACGCGTGCTGAGCGCCAGCAACCTTCGCGCCGCCAAAATGGCTCCGATCATCGGCGCGGCGTTCAAGATGGCGGTTCCGCTTATCGTGATCCTGCCGGGCCTCATCGCTCTTTCTCTGCATAAAGCCGATGGCAGCATGCTGTATCACCTGGTTCCCGCCGATGTCGCCAAGACGACCGGCGAGCACAGTTTTGACGACGTGCTGCCGCTGATGTTGATCCGCTACTGCGGCCCCGGGCTGCTGGGCCTGGGCATCACGGCGTTGGTTGCGGGCTTCATGAGCGGCATGGCGGGCAACGTCAGCGCCTTCTCCACAGTCTGGACCTACGATCTGTATGGCGCCTTTCTCAACAGAAAGGCCAGCGACGCGCACTATGTGGCCATGGGCCGCTGGTCGACAGGCATCGGCATGCTGGCCTCGGTCGCAACGGCTTACCTGGTGATGAACGCCGCTTCGATCATGGACTATGTCCAGGCGTTGTTTTCCTTTTTCATCGCACCGCTGTTCGGAACGGTGCTGCTTGGCATGTTGTGGAAGCGGGCGACGCGCCCCGCAGGCTTTTGGGGGCTGCTCTCGGGAACAGCCGCGTCCATCGCCATGTTCGTCTGGGTTCACCTCGATAGCAGCCATCTGCGCTACATCGCGCTGAGCGCCGACGCCAGGCCGATGGCGGAGAATCTTTATCGCGCTCTTTGGAGCTGGCTGGTGTGCGTCCTCGTGATGATCGCCGTCAGCTTCGTCACCAAACCCATGCCTACGAGCGAACTGGCGGGCCTCGTGTACGGCGTGACGCCCTTGCCTGACGATGGTGCAACAACGTTTTGGCAGAAGCCGATCTTCTGGGCGTGCGTCGTCATAGTAGTCTTCTTCGTTCTCAACCTCATCTTCTTCTAACCGTGCCTTCCATCTTATCTTTGAGGAGTGCCCATAATGGACGAGACCCAGGACCCGAAGCCTCATGTTGTTTTGTCCGGCACGCCGCACCGTCCTGACGATACGCTGCCTGGAGATGCCACCTCGCGGAAGCCGGCGCTGTCTATCTGGTTCCTATGCGGGATGCTGACGCTGATCTATGGTCTTTGCCTGGTGAGCGAAGGTCTGCTCGAATGGCATCACCCTCCGGCGACGGTGCTTGCGGATCTGCGGCCAACGTTTTACTGGGGTCTCGCGCTGACCGCGTTCGGTCTCTTCTACACATTGCGTTTTCGTTCCGGTAAAAGTCCACGGTGAGCCCAGGTCTCTCGGCGAGCGCGAACACGATCGCCGCTATTGCGAAGTGGTTCAAGTGCGCATCGAACCGCGAGCCTGGTTGCTGTTGACCGCCGGGGCCCAGAACTTCTCGATCTCCTCAAGCGACTTGCCGCGGGTCTCCGGCAGCCTTGAAAAGAAAATCGCCGCCACCGCGCTGATCGCCGCATAGCAGCCAAAAGTCAGCGCCGGTCCCAATGCGTGCAGCAGGCTGAGGAATGAATTCGAAACCAGAATGCAGCTCAGCCACAGAACGCTGGTCGCAATCGACATCGCCCGGCCGCGTACATTCGTCGGAAAGATCTCCGACATGTACACCCACGCGCCCGGCCCAAGCCCCACCGCAAACGCGGCGACATAGAGCATGGTGCTGCTCACGATGAGCACAAACGCTGCATGACTTTGGAGGAACGCAAACACCAGGATCACCAGCGCAAGGCACATCACCGTAGCCGAGCTCGTCAACAGCGCGCGCCGGCCGATGCGATCCATGATCAGCAGCGCTACCAGCGTAAAGACCAGATTGGTAACCCCAAGCAGCACATTCGCGGCGAACGCCCGTTGATCGCTCCCGCTGCGGTCCTGCGCAACAAACAAGAGCGAGCCGTAGTAGAGCACCGTATTGATCCCAGTCATCTGCTGCAGAAACGCAATCGCTGCCGCGAGCAGCAACGGCCGCCGCAGCCGCCGCAGCCACCCCCCGGCGGTATTCTCCTCCGCAATCGCGACCCGGATCTCGTCCATCCGGGTCGTCCGCGCATCCACTCCGCCGAGACTCGCCAGAGCAGCCTCCGCTTCGCTTACGCGATGCTTCTCCAGCAGCCACCGCGGACTCTCGGGAACAAACGCCAGGCACACCACAAACACCAGCGCCGGAATCGCCGCCGAACCGAACATCCATCTCCACGACTCTTCGCCGAACCGCGCCATCCCCCAGTTCGTCACATACGCAATCAGAATCCCGCTCACGATCGCAATCTGGTTCAGCGTCACCATGCGACCGCGAATCTCCCGCGGTGAAATCTCGGCGAGATAGAGCGGCGCAATCGTCGATGCGAGCCCGATCCCCAGGCCGCCCAGAATGCGCGCTGCGAGGAACTCGGCAAACGTCTGCGGAACCGCCGCAAAGATCGCCGACAGCAGAAATAAAACCCCGCTCACCCGAAGTACGCTCCGCCGGCCGTACCGGTCGCTCAGCCAGCCCGCCCCCAGCGCACCCGCAAAGCAGCCATACAGCAGACTGCTCGCCGCGAACTCCACCTGCACCTCCGACAGCGCAAAGTGCGAGCGCAGCGAAAGCAGCGCACCGTTGATCACCGCCGTATCGAAGCCGAACAGCAGACCTGCAGTCGCGGCGGTCGCTGCAATTCGGTAGATGGAGCCTAGGCGGAGTGCGGGACGAGTCAAGAGAGGCTCCATGGAAACCGGGTCACTGATCGACGCTCAACGGCGGAAACCAGCGTGCTCTATTCAACAACAAGCGCTAAAATGTGTCAAAAAGACATAAAAGTATATTTGCAACGATGCTTTATGCTTTAAACGAGCATATTGCCTTGCTGAAGACGAATGCTCGTACTATGATCGACTGCGATGAAAACTCCCGGCACAACCCGGCAGCTCGAGTGTCCACAGCCCCTGCAGACCGACCTGCGCACCGGTTCCCTGGGCCGCGGGCCGAACGACCCGCGCATCGAACGCGCCTCTAAGACCGTGGGAGCTCTCGCCCACGTCTTCCACGACGAAGCCGCCAGGAAGGCCATCGATAGCTCTGAAATCGTCTACGCCGTCGAATACTGGAAGCCGGTCGCCGAGGGCACCGAAGGCGGTCTCTACTGGGGCAACTCCACCGTCTTCCCCGGCCTCGTTGGCGACGAGTACTTTATGACCCGCGGCCACTTTCACCACCGCCGCGACCGCGCCGAGTACTACGTCACCGTGTCCGGAACCGGCCTGCTGGTCCTGATGGACGAGCAGCGCAGGCCCGACGTGCAGGAGATGTCCCCTGGCACTACCCACTACATCCCCGGCCACACCGCCCACCGCGTCGTCAACACCGGCGAGACTGCCCTGACCTTCCTGGCCTGCTGGCCCAGCGATGCCGCGTACGACTACGCCACCATCGAAGAACACGGCTTCAGCGTGCGCATCCTCCGCCGCGACGGCCGCCCCGAAATTTGTCCCCAGATCGTGGCCCAGCTATGAACGACGCAGATCCAGCCATGAGCAAGACCGCCATCGCGATCGACATCGGCGGGTCTCATATTGAGTGCGGCATCGTCTCGGAGGACCGGGTCGTCACGTCAGAGACCATCGAGGTGAAAGACGCCTCGTTCTACGCTGTGCTGCCGTCTCTTGAGAAGCTCATTCATGCTCATGTGGCCAAGTTGAATGCAGAGCGTTCCGCCATAGCCGGCATTGCCGTCGGCATCTGCGCCGTCGTCGACCGATCCGGCTCGATCGCCACGACCAATGGAAAGTACGACGACGGTCTCGGCTTCAACTTCAGCCGCTGGTCCGAAACCAGTTTCGGCCTGCCCTGCCTCGCTGAAAACGACACCCGGCTCGCTCTGCTTGGAGAGCATCAAGCGGGCGCCGCTAAAGGTTTCGACGATGTCGTCCTGGTCACCCTGGGCACCGGCATCGGAGGAGCCGCTCTGCTCGGCGGCAAGCTGCTGCGCTCTGAAGGCGGCCTAGCAGGCGGACTCGGCGGGCACCTGGGCGTCGATTGGCGCGGCAGAATGTGCACCTGCGGCAATCGCGGCTGCGCCGAAGCCGAAGCCTCCACCGCCTCGCTTAACGCCATCTGCCGCGAGTGGCAGGGCTTCGCTCAAAGCGTACTCGGCCAATCAGCCGCTCCCGTCGACTTCCGCCGCCTCTTCGAAGCCGTGGATCGCGCCGATCCCGTCGCCCAGCAGGTTCTTGACCACTGCATCGGCGTATGGTCGGCACTCACCGTCTCGCTCATCCACGCCTACGATCCCCGTCTCGTTCTTTTCGGCGGCGGCGTCCTGCAGCGGCACGACCTCATCCTGCCCCGCATCCGCGAACACGTCGGCCTCCACGCCTGGCTCGGCCGGAACACCGTCACGCTCTTGCCCGCCGCTCTCGGATCGCACGCAGCGCTGCTCGGCGCAATCCCTCTCCTGGCGGCCCGCAAATGAACCACACCTCCAATCCCGTCTCCAGCTATGACAAGCTCCCGACGATTCACATCTCCGACGACAGTTCCGAGTGCCGCAGCGGATGGGAGGGCATCGCCGAGGAACTCCGCAGCTGCATTCCCTTCGGCCAACGTTTCGTCCTTGTCGCAGAGTGCTATCCCGGCGCCAACACAGATGAGATCCGTGCAGGCATCGAAGCTCTCGGCGCCGATGCGATCTTCTCCGCTCAATCGGCGCTCAAATCGGAAGCTGAGATAGCGGATATCTTAGAGCCTTATCTCGGCGACGATCCCGTCTTCGGCAGAATGCACCCCTGGCAGCTGGCCGCCTTCTTCGATCCCGCCAAAACCGCGCAGCTCCGCCGTGACATCGCCAGCGTCAGCGGCCTCCTTGTCGTCTACGGAACCGGAGCCGCCTGGCTTGCCGAGCGATGGCAAATGCTGCTGCTCAGCGACATCATCCGCTGGGAGATTCAACAGCGCCAGCGCGCCCACCTCGCCCCCAGCCTCGGCGCAAGCAACGCTTCGGACGCCCCGCTCGCCTTGTACAAGCGCGCCTACTTCATCGACTGGCGCGCCGCTGACGCCGAGAAGCATCGCCTCCACGCCCACCTCGACTATTACGTGGACACCACGATTCCCAACCAGCCCGTCATGATCTCTGGTGCAGCCTACCGGGGCTGCCTCGCCGCCGCCGCCGCCCGGCCCTTCCGTGTCGTGCCCTTCTTCGATCCCGGCGTCTGGGGCGGCGAGTGGATGCGCCGGCACTTTGACCTTCCCGCTGACCCGCCGAACTTCGCCTGGTGCTTCGACTGCGTGCCCGAGGAGAACAGTCTGCGCTTTTCCTTCGGCGACTGCATCGTCCAGACTCCCGCCCTCGCGCTCGTCCACGAACAGCCCGAAAAACTCCTTGGCAGCGACATCGTCGAACGCTTCGGCGCTGAGTTCCCCATCCGCTTCGACTTCCTCGACACTGTCGACGGCGGAAACCTTTCCCTCCAGGTCCATCCCCTCCGCGCCTACATCGCTCAACACTTCGGCATGTCCTACACCCAGGACGAGAGCTATTACCTGCTCGACGCCATGCCCGATGCGGTCGTCTATCTCGGCCTGCAGCCAGACATTGACCCCAACCGCATGGCTGACGATCTAGCCATAAGCCAGGCCGGCGGTCCACCCTTCCTGGTCGACGCCTACGTTAATGCGTTTCCAGTCAAGAAGCACGACCACGTCTCCATCCCGGCCGGCACCATTCACTGCTCCGGCAGAAACAGCATGGTGCTCGAGATCAGCGCGACGCCCTACATCTTCACCTTCAAGCTCTGGGACTGGAACCGCGTAGGACTCGACGGCAGGCCGCGCCCCATCCACCTCCAGCACGGTCTCGCCAACATTCAGTGGAACCGCGACCGCCCCTGGGTCGAAGACCATCTCGTGAACCAGACTCGCGTTATCGCCGAGGGCGACGGCTGGGTCGAAGAGAGAACCGGCCTCCACGAACTCGAGTTCATCGAGACGCGCCGCCACTGGTTCACAGCGTCCGTCCCGCACGACACCCAGGGCACCGTGCATGTGCTCAACCTGGTCGAAGGGGAGCAAGCTGTCGTCGAAAGCCCTTCCCGCGCGTTCGATTCCTTCGTCGTGCACTACGCCGAGACCTTTATTGTCCCCGCATGCATCGGCCCCTACCGCATTTCGCCCGTGGGCAAAACCGCCCGTCCCCTCGCCACCATCAAAGCGTTCGTCCGCCATCCTGCACAGCCCGCCTCGAAGGCGCCTCACCCATAGAACCCAGGCAAGCAGCCCCATGGAGCCAACCATGAACCGCAACCGCCTCGACACCGCATACGACCCGGAACTCGAGCTCACCTTCGATTCCAATACGCTCGCCATCCATTACGGCCCGGGCGTTCTCGGTCCGGAGCCCGAGTACCGCACCCTCGACGCCATCCGGCCCAGCCTCCTGGACCCCTCCTGCAGCGGACCCAGTCCCGTTTACTCCATTGCCATGGACGTCCGCCGCGAGGAAGACGAAGCCGACCTGCAGTCCCGCTATCTTCTCTTCGGCGTTGTCTTCTACGCCGCTGGACAGCTCGGCAATGAGCCTGTCCGCAGCCAGGGACACGTCCACGCCATCGCGCCCCACAGCGGCTGGTCGCCCCCGGAGCTCTTCGAAATCTGGGAGGGCAGGGCCATCATCTACGCACAGCAGTTCGCCGAGGACGAGCCCGGCCGCTGCATCGCCGTGACCGCCGGCCCCGGAGAAAAAGTCGTCGTCCCTCCCGGCTGGGCGCACGCCGTCATCAACGCCGACATCTCGCAGCGCATGGTCTTCGGAGCGTGGTGCGACCGCCAGTACGGCTTCGATTACACCGGCGTCCGCGCCCACTCCGGCCTCGCCCACTTCCCGATCGTCGAGGCTGGCGGCGCGATCGCTTGGCAAGCCAATCCACGCTATCGCCGCTCTCCTCTGCTGCAGCGCCAAAGCCGCGCGTACCCTGAACTGGACCTCGACCCCCACCAGTCTCTTTACGAGCAATACTGCGCTCATCTGCAATCGGTCGAGTGGGTCGCGCAGCCTCAGCGCTTCGCCGCACTCTGGCCCACCTTTGAGCCTTGAACAAGGAAGAAACGAGCTAAACGAACATCAAAAGAGGGTAAGCATGAAACGTCCATGGTCGTATCTCTCTCTCCTTAGCTGCCTATGCATCAGTGCAGCAGCTCTTGCCGCAGCCCCGCCCCAACACCGCACCACCCTATCGCTCGACGGCCAGTGGCAAGTCGGCGAGAGCCTCGCCCCCGACGCCATGCCCGCCGCCTTCGCCCACACCGTGCCCGTGCCCGGACTTACCCACTCGGCTGTCCCCGCCTTCCCCGAGGTCGACCAGTACCAGTCCCGCGAGCTTCTCTCCAATCTCGCCCAGCAGGGCCTCATCCCGCGCGCCGAATATGAAAAGCTCGGCGACGCTCGCGGCATCTCCCGCCAGCCCCGCAACTTCTTCTGGTATCGCCGAACCTTCCAGGCCCCCGCCCAAACCGCCGTCGCCCTCCTCAGAATCAACAAAGCCCAGTTCGGCGCCGTGCTTTATCTCAACGGTGTGCGCATCGGCGAGCATGATCCCTGCTTCACCTCCGCCACCTTCGACGTGACCCGCGCCATCCACTGGAACGCCCCGAACGTCGTCGTGATTCGCATCGGCGCGCACCCCGGCGTCCTGCCAACCAACGTCTCCCAGGGCACTGACTTCGAAAAGAATCGCTGGACCCCCGGCATCTACGACGACGTCACCCTGATGACCATGCACAATCCCGTGATCTCGGTCGTGCAGGTCGCCCCGCAGCTCGCCGGCGCAACCAATCCGGTCGCGAGCATTCGCGTTCAAACCGAGCTTCACAACTACTCCGATCGCCGTGTTACTACCACCGTCGAGCAGCAGGTCTTCGAACGCATCTCTCACAACGCCGCCTCAAAGCCCATCTTTACCCAGGTAGACATTCCCGCCGGCGCAACCAGGCTCGTCGCGCAAACCGTCCCCATTCTCAACCCCCATCTTTGGAGCCCAGAAGATCCCTTCCTCTACCGCGTCGCCACCGTTACTGCAGGCGACAGCACCACTACCCAGTTCGGTATGCGCGAGTTCCGCTTCGATACTGCGACCCAGCGCGCCTACCTCAACGGCAGACCCTACTTCCTGCGCGGTTCGAACATCACCCTTCACCGCTTCTTTGAGGACCCCGAAGTCGGCACGCTTCCCTGGAACGAGGCTTGGCTGCACCGCCTGCTCGTCGAGATTCCCAAGCAGATGCATTGGAACGCCTTCCGCTTCTGCATCGGCCCGGTGCCCGACCGCTGGCTCGAGATCGCCGACGAAAACGGCTTGCTGATTCAGAACGAATACATGGTGTGGACCGGGGATCGAAGCTGGTTTTGGACGCCCAAGCCGCGCTACGACGACAACGAGATGATCGCGGAGTACACCGAGTGGATGCGCGACAACTGGAATCATCCCAGCGTCGCCATCTGGGACGCGACCAACGAGTCTTGGCTTCCCGACTTCACCTCCAAAGTGATCCCCGCCGTGCGCCCGCTCGACCTCTCCCACCGCCCCTGGGAGAACAGTTTCAACGCTCCCGTTGGAGCCGACGACCCTGTCGAAGACCACCAGTACCTCTTCGTCGAACTCGCTATGGGCTTTCCTACCTCCGCGCCCCCCTTCAAGGTCGCAGACCTGGAGTCGATGCTCGGCCCAGCCCCCAGCCCGTTCACCAGCAAGACCGCGCACGCCACCATCCTCAACGAATACGGCTGGCTCTGGCTCAACCGCGACGGCACCCCCACTGAGCTCACCAAGAATCTCTATCCCAAACTCCTCGGCACGCGCAACACCACCGAAAACCGCCGCGCCTTGTACGCCTACCTGCTCGGCGGCGAGACCGAGTTCTGGCGCGCCTACCGCCGTTACGCCGGTGTGCTGCAGTTCGTCTATCTCACCGCCAGCGATCCCAAAGGCTTCACCTCGGACAGCTTCCTCGACATCAAAACGCTTACCCTCGAGCCGCACTTCCGAGACGCCATGCAGCAGGCTTTTAATCCGCTCGGGGTCTATCTCAACTTCTGGCAAAGTACTCTCGCCGCGGGACACACGCAGTCTTACACCGTCGCCATGGTCAACGACGAAGACCGTCCCCGCGCTGGAAAACTGCGCCTGTCCTTCTTCAACGCCCAGGGTCACGAAAGCGCCGCCGCCGAACTATCCTTCGATCTTCCTCCCCTTGGCGCCCAATCCTATAATGTCAGCTTGACCGCTCCGGCAACCCCGGGCGACTATTCCTTGCGGGCAAGCGCCACACCCAGCGACGCTCCCGAAGCCCCCACCATCTCACAACGTAACCTCGTCGTGCAGCAAGCCGCAAACGCACCAGAGGAAAGATGATCGACGGCAGAACCGCCCCGGCGAAAAAGAAAGCGAGCGCGAAACTCGAAACCAGCGCCGGATCCGAGCGCGGGGCTCCTCCCAGCGCAGCCAGCCTCGAAGACAACAGCGATCCGGAACGAGCCGCCTCGGGGAAAGCCGCCCCTGCGCCAATCCAGGAAAGAGCCGTCAAGCTCAAAAGGGGCTCGAAGCAGGAGCGCCGCTACGCTGCCATCCTCGAGCATCTTCACCAGACCGGCTCAGCCAACGTCGATGCGCTCGTACGTCAGTTGAACGTCTCCGTTCACACCGTTCGTCGCGATCTCGAAGCTCTCCACGAGCGCGGGTCCCTGCGCCGCGTTCATGGCGGCGCCGCCCAGCTCGAGCCATTCTTCTACGAGCCCTTCCGCTCCGACCACTCCTTCCAGGAGCAGATCGAAAGCTACTCCGAAGAAAAACGCCGCATCGCCCAGGCGGCCGCGCTGCTGGTGAACGAAGGCGACGTTGTGGCTATGACGGCTGGCACGACGACAACCGAAACTGTGCGCCGCCTACCGATGAATCGGAATCTTACAGTTGTCACTAACACGGTCAACGTAGCGATGGAGCTCAGCAAGCGCAAGGACATCGAAGTCTTTGTCACCGGCGGCGCGCTGCGCGGCACCTGGTTTTCGCTCGTCGGTCCCACGGCCATACAAAGCATGAGCAAGGTTTTCGTCGATACGCTCTTTATCGGCGTTAACGGCATCGACGCGGCTCACGGACTAACCTGCTACAACACCGATGAGGCGGAGCTGAACAAAGTCATGGTGCAGCAGGCCCGCCGCAAGATCGTCGTCGCCGACAGCAGCAAATTCGGCGTCGTCGCGAGCTGGCTCATCGCGCCCATCTCCGTCGTCGATCTCATCATCACCGACACCGGTCTCTCCGAAGAAGCCCTGCGCCGCTTCCGCCACGAGGGCATCAAAGTCCAACTGGTCTAGTATTCATGGGAGAATTATTGAGGTTTACGCTGGCAATTGCGCGACGAATGCGGAGATCATGCGAGCGAGTTTCGACGGTTCATCGATGGGGATGAGGTGGCCACTGCCAGCGATAATCGTCAGGCGGGACTTGGGAATCCTTGCGATGATCTCGCGGCGGTGTTGTTCGATCGAGTCAAGATGATCCTGCTCGCCCGCGAGGACAAGGGTTGGGACGGCGATTCGTGAAGCCTCGGACGAGATGTCTTCGAGGATGCCCGAGGTCGGCCATGCCAGCTTCGCCGCAGGGACGCCGCTGAGACTGTCTTCGACAATCTGTTCGACAACATCCGGCTCAGGTGTGCGAGCGCTAAGGAACGCGATGGCCTGGAGCGCCGTCTCGCGATTGTCGTAGGCATGAATCTGCTGCTGAAGCGCTTCCTCAGGAAAGCGTATGGGAGTTGGAGCAGCCGGCGCTACGAGGATCAGTCCGGTCAGCCCGGCCGGATGGCGCGATGCGAGAAGCTGGGCGACCTTGCCACCCATCGAGTGTCCGATCAGCACGTACTTCTTGAGTTCCAGCTGTTGAATAAGCGAAGCTGCTTCGTTTGCTAATTCGGAGATAGAGTAGCCGCTCTCCGCTGCGCCTGACTGACCCCAGCCACGCATGTCATAGGCGACGGTGTGAAAAGAATCCTCAAGCTGGGAGGTGACTTTGTTCCAGGTGCGATGCGTGCCTCCCCAGTAGTGCAGAAAGACGAGTGAGGTCTCCCCTGCGCCCTTCTGCTCCACATACAGTGACACATTGCCGATCGTACGTTTCATGCCGACTCCTTTTTTGATAGAGAGACCTTGCGCCCGGCTGCAATACAAATAGGATGTTCTTTTTGTTAGCATGATGCAGAGAAAGTCTATGGGATACGAAAAAGGAAGACTATCGCGCGATCAGATCGTTCACGCTGCCTCATCCGTCGTGCTATCCAAGGGATTTGGCGCCGCCACGATGGGCGACTTGTCAGAGGCGGCGGCCACGAGTGCAGGCAAGCTCACGCATCACTTTCCGACCAAGACTGACCTGTTCGAAGCAGTGTTCGAGGAGTTGATGGCGCAGTTTCGGACGGGACCGCTGGCTCATCTGAGCGACACAGCTGTTCCCCCTGCGCGGCGTATTCATCATTTCTTTAGGGCCATGTTCGAGTTATACGCGGCGCAGTCCCAACCTGTCGGGTGTCCGATAGGGCATGCTGCAGGCGATTCCGAAGGAGTTTCCTCATCGATGCGAAAGCGAGCCCTCGACTTGCTGAGAGAGACGGAGAAGAACTTTGCCAAAGCCTTCGAAGACCTGGGCTACTCCAGCACGCAAGCCCGCATCCACGCGATGATCTTCGTGAGCGCGTGGCAAGGTGCGATTGTCATAGCCCGTGCCGGCGATGGAATGAAACACATTGAACAGGTCTTCAAAGGCCTCCAATCCAGAAGTGTCCTTCGTTCTTCGAATTAAATTCGCCGCGCAATGGCGCTCGCCAGCCACGCTTAGCATGGTTACTCGGCCTGTTTCCGGCTCGCTCGCCCGGCCTTCGGCATGCTCTTACCTTTAAGATTGAGCACCACTGCGGCGCGAATGAGATCCTTCAACGCTGCCTCATCGATCTTGTCGCTTTCGTGGATGTCAGCGGCGCGCCTGACACGCCCATCCAGGCTGGAGTTGAACAGACCGGAAGGATCCTTCAACGCAGCTCCCTTGGCAAACGTCAGCTTGACCACGTTCTTGTACGTCTCTCCCGTGCAGATAATGCCGCCATGGGACCACACGGGAGTCCCCATCCACTTCCACTCTTCGACGATCTTCGGGTCTGCCTCGTGGATGAGTGCGCGCACCTTCGCGAGCGTCTTCCCGCGCCAGTCCCCAAGTTCCTTGATCTTTTTGTCGATCCGTGCAGAGGCAGATTCAACCGGGATGGGCTCTTTCATGGACAGCTCCAACGCTCGCAACTAATTTAGCTGCCCTTGAGCGTGCCTGCAACCTCCGCAAGCGAAAGCCTCTCTCCACGCCAAAGTCGTTCCCAAACGACCTCGGCGGGTATGGACCGATCAGAGCAGCCAAATCTGTAATGAGTCAGATATCAGCTAAGAGCTTGCCGCATTTGGTTGAGAGTGACGCGCCCCCCTCGATGGTAGGCACGACGGCTTCAGAAGGCGAAGGCGACGCCAAGGGTGAAGCGGTCCTGAAAGAATTTAGAGAGGGGCTTGAGGGTGAGGACGTCGGTGGAGTATGTGCCGTCTACGTCGGGAGACTCGTAACCGAGATAGCTGCCTTTGATGAGGTCGGGATTCTGGCTCCAGGTTTCGCGGTAGTCGACACGAGCGATGAGGTGAGGCGTGACGCGATATTTGAGGCCGGCTCCATACTGCAGACCGAAGTCGAAGACACCGCCTCCGTCGAGGGCAGGCGTGTTGCCGAAGTCGAAGGCGGCTTTGATCAGGCCGATATTTTTCAAGCCGAGGGTGAAGGGACCTGCAGGTTTTTTGAGCGGCGAGTTCGAGAGTGCGATGAGTTGAAAGGCTGGGCCGGCAGCGATGTAGGGTCTCCAGCGGGAGGTGGGAGGGCGGACCTGCGCGAGGAGGTTGTACTCGAACTGGCGTGTGGTGAGGCCGACGCGCTGCACGTCGAGGTTGATGTCGTCGTTGATGTCGCCGGGATGGCCGGTGAAGGTGAGAGCGTCGAGCTCGTACTTTCCCTGCTGGCGGAAGTAGGAAAATTCGCTGGAGAAGTGGCGCCAACTGTTGATGGTGACGGTTCCTCCGGCGGACCAGCCGGAGTTGACGAGGTCGGTAAGGAGCAATTCGTAGGTGTTGCGGTTGGGATCACTCGATTGCAGGAGAATGTCGACGGCGCTGAGCGACTGTACTCCGCGAAAAAACATGTTGCCGCCTTCGAGGGCGAACTCGTAGTGGGGCGGATCCCACTTGTGGCTGGCTTTGATCTTGGCCATTGCGGCGAGGTCCTGCGGGTCGGTGTCGAGAGGCTGCGCGGCAGGACGGCGGCGTCGATTGAGGCCGAAGCTGCTGCTGGTGACGTCGCCGGTGGTTTGGAGCGGGGCGTAGGTAGCTCCGGAGGTGTCGGTCTTGCGCCATGTGCCGTAGTCTTCCGGGAGCTCGTTGCTGCTGCGCAGGTAGTTGCGGATGGCGAAGCCGCCGGAGATGCCCTGATAGATGAGATTGCCGCGATAGAGATTGTTGCGGATGGAGAGCGAGGTGTCGCGGGTGATGCGTTCGAATCGGTCGGGCGGAAGAGCAGGGGTGCCGGGTGTAGTGCGAGGTTGAGTGCAGGCGTTAATGCGGAGCACGGCGGCGTCGCGGTCGGTGAGGAGACGGTCGCCGGTGGAATTGAAGGCGTCGGTGGGCAGCCAGGGGCGGGGGACCATGTCGATGCTGTCGACGCAGCCGGTGAACTTGAGATCGTTGATGATCTTCGAGCGTTCGTTATCGAGATGCTGGTCGATGACGTGGATGAAGGTCTTCTGTTTGCGCGAGAAGGCAATGCCGGTGTCCTGGGTAGAGGAGGCGGTGGAGGTGATGGCGCCGGCAAATTTTTCCCCTGTGGGGAAGACGCGGACGTGGTGCCGCGAAGAGAAGGTGTTGGTGGTTTTGCTGAGGGCGAAGAGCGGGGCGCGCTCATCGAGCAGGAGGATGGACATCGGCGCCTGGGTGTAGGTCTGGTTGCCGCTGAGCGTTTTGAGGGTGCGGAAGGTGGAGGTGGAGTTGAGGTCGTCGGTGGGCAGCCAGCCGGCCGCGAGAAAGGCGCGGCGGAGTGCTTCTGGGTCGCTGAGAAAGACGAGGTTGGTGAGGTCGGAGACTTTGCTGGAGCCTTTGGTGCGGGTGCGGAAGGGGAGGGTCTTGACGTAGTCCTGGAGTTGCTGGCGCGCCTCGGCGGTGGTGGCCGATGGCGGCACGGAGGGCGGATAGCTTTGGGCGGTGATGAGGGGTCTTGTGTATTCGAGGATGAGCTCGGTGCCGGCATTGTAGAGGATTTCGGGCTCGGCAAAGCCCAGGACGGCGCTGCCGGAGGCCGAGGCGAAGATGTAGGCGATGGGATCGATGCCGGCAAAGGTGAGGACACCGTTTTCGGCGGAGTTGCCGGGAGTGGCGGTGGAGCGGATGCCTTGAATCTTGCCGTTGCTGCCGGTCTTCTCCTGCGCATTTTCGACCTGAAAGACGCGGGTGGTGATGGGCAGGACGCGACCGTCGGGAAGAGTGGCGCGGTTCCAGTCGATGGTGAGCGAGGCGGTCTCGTGGGTAAAGCCCCAGCCGGTGGTGTTGGCCTGGATGACAGTGCCCTCAATGGCCGAGCCTTCCGGAACGAGGATCTTGCCGTCGATCACGTTGGGGGTGATGGAGACGGCCTTGAGGATGTCTCCCGCTTTTGCGGTGCGCGAGGAGAGCGGCTGCAGGAGGCGGACGGAGAAGCGCGTTGCGGCGGGGACACCTTCGACGCTTTCGAGCGAGGAGAGCGGGATGGACCGGGTTGCGTTGTCGACGGTGAGGGAGAGTGTGGCGCCGTCGGTCTGCCAGCGGCCCTGGTGGACGGCGCCATCATTGGTGATGGTCATGGCAGTTGCATTGGGGAAGAGCTGCAGGTACTTCACGCTGGGAGCTGAGTTCTGCGACGGGGAGTAGATGCCGCGCAGGTTCGCTCCGAGGAGGTCGACGGTCTTGTAGGTTTGTGTCCTGCCCGCGGATGTGACGGTGAGGGTATCGTCGCGGAATGCGGGTGAGGATGCGCCGGAGAGAATGCCTGGAATGGCCTCGCTGTCCCCGACGATGGTCACCGGCCGGCCGGATGCGATGTCGTTGCCGGAGAGGGCGAAGGCCCAGTCTTCCTCTGCGGGCCGGGATTCCTGCAGCGTGGCGGAGGGGAAGGGGACTGGGCCGAGTGCGCGGCGGCGTCCGGTGTCGAGGTCGTAGTAGCGGAGCAGGTATGGGCTGGCTGAGGATTTGCCTCGTGCGAGCACGAGGATCAGCGCTCCCTGACCGTTGCGCACGGTCCATGCCTGCACGGCATGCGGAGTGATCTTGTGGGTTTTTCCCTGGACCGTCATCTGCGCGACGCCATCCGTGTGGCCCGGCTTACGAAGGATGATGATGTGGGGGACGGTGGGCGCGGGGTCGACCGCCGCAAGGGCGACGGCGGAGGAAATGGTCACGAGCGCGAGGAGCAGGCCGAGAGTCTTCTGGCGGAGATAACAGAAAGCGGTCATTCTCACCGTCCTCTTGCATTGTCGCTTTGAAACGAAGGCATCCGAGTGAAGCACGTTGGAAGAACTCGATGAGCCAAGGATGAGTCAAAGATGAGTCAAAGATGAGCCATGATACATGCCCTGATTTGGCTCACTCGGAAAGTTGCACGACAATGTTGGCTTGATGAAGTAGTGTGGATCACGGTCGGGCGCGAGGGCTGTTGAGGAAGGAACGCGATGACGAGGCTGTTTGCGGGACAGTTGATTTCGGAGGCTGTGGCGATGTTTATGATCATTGCCTTTGGCGACTCGGCTGCGGCGATGTATGCGCTCTACAGTCCGAGTCCATACCAGCAGGCGTACTGGGGCGTCTGCATTGCCTGGGGGCTGGCGGTGGCGATTGCGATCTACACGACAGGATCGGTCAGCGGATGTCACGCGAATCCGGCGGTGACGCTGGCGCTCGCGGTGTACAGGGGATTTCCGTGGCGGAAGGTAATTCCGTATTTCGGCGCTCAGATAACGGGGGGATTTCTCGGCGCGGGGATCGTGTACCTTCTGTTCGGCCCGGTCGTGGATCACTTCAACATGACCAATCACCTATCGCGCGCGATGGGCGGCGCGGCTGGTGTCTTCTTCACCCATCCGGGCGTTGCGATCACGCCGATGCATGCGTTCGGCGATGAGATTGTTCTCACCGCGTTTCTGCTCTTCGGCATCTTTGCAATTACGGAGCAGTACAACGAGCTGGCGCCGGGTGCAAACGGTGGAGCGTTGATGATCGGCTTATTGATTGCGGTAATTGGCGCGTCGATGGGGTATCTGGAAGGTTGGGCGATCAATCCGGCGCGTGACTTCGGCCCTCGGCTGTTCTGCTTCTTGAGCGGGTGGGGCTCGTCGGCGTTTCCTTCGCCGGGAAACTACTGGTGGGTCCCTGTCGCTGGCCCGCTGATCGGCGGCGTGGCGGGTGGGGGAGCGTATAAGGTGCTGATTCTGCCGTTTCTGCCTGCGCGGGATCGGGCGCGGCTGGAGGCGAGCAAGGTCCGCAGCCGCACGGCGTCTTAGGATGAGACCGGGGATGCGGACGCATTCAGGAGAGACCATGAGGTATGTGCTTTCGCTCGACCAGGGAACGACGAGCTCGCGGGCGATTCTGTTCGATCAAGACGGCCGGATTGCGGGCATGGCGGCGCATGAGTTTCCACAGATCTATCCAAAGAGCGGCTGGGTCGAGCAAGATCCGTTCGACATACTGACGTCGCAGCTGAACGCGGCAGTCGACGTGATGGCGAAGACGGGCGCGCGGCCGAGAGATGTGGTTGCGCTGGGGATCACCAACCAGCGCGAAACGACGATCGTGTGGGATCGTGATACCGGCAAGCCTGTCTACAACGCGATCGTATGGCAGGACGGCCGCACCGCTACGCTGATGAAGAACCTGGCGGATGACGGTGCGGAGCCGATGGTGCGCGCGAAGACGGGGCTGCTGCTGAGTCCATATTTTTCCGCGGGGAAGGTGGCGTGGATACTCGACAACGTTACAGGTGTTCGCGCGCGTGCCGAGGCGGGCAAGCTGGCGTTCGGCACGGTGGATAGCTGGCTGGTGTGGAACCTGACCAGCGGAGGGCGTCATGTGACGGATCGAACGAATGCTTCGCGGACACTGCTCTACAACATCGTGGAGGACCGGTGGGATGAAGAGCTGCTGAGGCTCTTTGATATTCCGGAGAGTTTGCTGCCGGAGGTGGTGTGGTCGAGTGAGACGGTGGGGCGGGTGACGACTTCGCTGGGCCTGGGCGAGATCGACATTGCAGGGATAGCGGGCGATCAGCAGGCGGCGTTGTTCGGACAGCTTTGCGTTGCGCCTAGAGATGCGAAGAATACGTACGGCACGGGGTGCTTTCTGCTGCAGCACATGGGAGAAAAATTTGCGCTGTCGGGGAAGCGCTTGATTAATACGCTTGCCTGCAGCACGGAGAAGAAGCTGGTCTATGCGCTCGAAGGGAGCATTTTTATCGGCGGGGCGGTGGTGCAGTGGCTACGCGACAATATGCAGTTCTTTCGTGAGTCGCGGGAGGTGGAGGCGATTGCTGGTTCGGTTGAGGATTCGGGCGGGGTTGTGTTCGTGCCTGCCTTCACCGGTCTGGGGGCGCCCTACTGGGATGCGGAGGCGAGAGGCTTGATGATTGGCCTCGAGCGCGGCACGAAGATTGCGCATATTGCGCGGGCTGCGGTCGAAAGCATCGCGTTTCAAGTCGCCGATGTGCTGGGTGCGATGGACGCGGATACGAAGAGTGCGGCGAAGAAGCTGCGAGTGGATGGCGGGGCCGCGGCGAACGATGCGCTGATGCAGTTTCAGGCCGACCTGCTTGGCATTCCGGTGGAGCGCCCGGCGGTGCTCGAGACGACGGCGCTGGGAGCGGCCTATCTTGCGGGGCTGGCGAGCGGCTTCTGGACCAGCGTTGCGGAGTTGGAACGGCACCGCGCGGCAGATACGATCTTTGCGCCCAAGGCGGATAAGAGGCAGATGGCGGCGTTACAGACGAGGTGGCGCGATGCGGTGGAGCGCGCACGCAACTGGAGTCGAAGTTGAATGAGGAGAGGCGATGAATCGCGACGAGATGATGGCGCGGGCGCGCAGCCGGGCGGCCCCATGGGACATCGTGGTAATCGGCGGGGGCGCTACCGGAGCGGGCATTGCCGTGGATGCTGCATCGCGCGGGTATGATGTGCTGCTGCTCGAACGCGAGGACTTCGGCAAAGGCACGTCGAGCCGCTCGACCAAGCTGGTGCACGGCGGGGTGCGGTATCTGGAGCAAGGCAATATCTCGCTGGTGATGGAGGCGCTGAAGGAACGCGGCATTCTGCGCAGGAACGCGCCGCATATCGTGCACGATCTTCGTTTTGTGGTGCCCAACTACGTGTGGTGGGAGGCGCCGTTCTACGGGATTGGGATGAAGGTCTACGATCTGCTTGCGGGTAAGTACAGCTTCGGCTCGTCTAAGGTGCTGTCGCGGGAGGAGACGCTGGAGCTGCTGCCGGCGATTCGGCAGGACGGGCTGCGCGGAGGGGTGATGTACCACGATGGACAGTTCGACGATACGCGGCTGCTGATCAACCTGATGACGACGGCGGTCGAGCATGGGGCGACGGTGCTGAACTACGCGGCGGCTGTGGGGCTGGTGAAGGATGAGGCGGGATTCGTCAAGGGTGTCAGCGCGGTGGACGGCGAGAGTGGAGAGAGTTTCACAGCGGCCGCTCGTTGTGTGGTGAATGCGACGGGGATCTTTACCGACGAGATCCGCAAGATGGGAGAACCCGAGGCCGAGGCGATGATGATGCCGAGTCAGGGGATTCATCTGGTGTTCGATCGTGAGTTTCTCACCGGCGATACGGCGTTGATGGTGCCGCATACAGACGATGGGCGGGTGATGTTCGCCGTGCCCTGGAATGGGCGCACGCTGGTGGGAACGACGGATACTCCGATCGATAGGATTGACTATGAGCCGCTGCCGTTTGAGGAGGAGATTGAGTTCATCCTGGAGACGGCGGGGCGATACCTGAGCCGCAAGCCGTCGCGCGAGGACATACTCAGCGTGTTTGTTGGAATACGTCCTCTGGTCAGAGTAGGCGGGGCGGGCGATGGGAAGACCTCTGCGATCTCGCGGGACTACACCATTCATGTCGATCACTCGGCGCTGCTGACGATCACAGGGGGGAAGTGGACGACGTATCGGCACATGGCTGAGGACTGCGTGGACTATGCGGTGATGCTGGGTGCGCTCGAGGAGCGGAGTTGCGTTACGGCGACGCAACGCATTCACGGCTACTATGAGCATGCCGAAGAACTGGGCGCTCTGTCGGCCTATGGATCGGATGCGGCGGCGATCCGGCAGCTTGCGGAAGAGAGGCCTGAACTCGGCCGGTTGCTCCACCAGAATCTGCCCTATCTTGCTGCGGAGATAGTGTGGGGTGCGCGGCAGGAGATGTCCCGGACCGTCGATGATGCACTGGCTCGGCGCACGAGGGCCCTTCTGCTGAACGCTCGGGCAGCGGTCGCGGTGGCTCCGGTAGTCGCGCGTCTCATGGCTGCGGAGTTGGGCAAGGATGCGGACTGGGTGGAGGCTCAGGTGCGGACGTTTACCGCTCTGGGGGAGCAGTATATTGCGCAGGGAGCGGGGTATCCGCGCGGTCTTTCCCGGTGAGCTTTGCGACGAATTGCGGAGGCCGCCAGGAGCGTCGCAGCGTTCGGGCGAGCGGCATAGTTAAAGTACAATAGAGAGGCATTCGTGAGTCGCCGCAACCATAGCGGAGAGTTGGCAGAGCCCGGTTGAATGCACCTGACTCGAAATCAGACATAGGCGTAAGTCTATCGGGGGTTCGAATCCCTCACTCTCCGCCATTTCTTTTCCGATTCCTAACAATTTAGATGAGAGGCGCCAGCGTGCGCTCGCGTTTTCCTTCGCTGCTGAGGTGGTGCTGCGATCGTTCGTGCTGTCCTTTGTTCTCACAGAGACATTACGCGCGTCACAGTACGATCGACTGTAGTGGACTGGCTACGGTGGAGGGGAGAACTCAAGCTTCGAGTTGTTGAAGCGCCCATTGTGCGGCTTCGGCGAGGATGGGGTCGTCGGCTTCGGCGCCGGCCCAGGTCTGGAGCGTGGGAAGAAAGTGCTGCTGACCGCTGTTGCCCATGGCGATGGCCACATTGCGGAGGAGACGTTTGCGGCGCGTACGTTCGAGGGGCGAGCCTTTGAAGTGGCGATTGAAGGTAGGAGCGTCCATGGCGGCGAGCCACTCGAGAGCCGGGTTGATGAGTTCCTGGCGGGCGAGCATGTCGGGTGGGAAGGAGTTCGGGGATCGGATCGCCGGGACTTCCTGCACCGGCGCTTTGTTGTTCCAGGGGCAGACGTCCTGGCAGATGTCGCAGCCGAAGACCTGGCGGCCCATGAGAGGGCGAAGCTCTTCGGGGATGGAGCCTTTCTTCTCGATGGTGAGATAGGCGATGCAGCGCGAGGCGTCCATTTGGCGGGGAGCGACGAGGGCAGTGGTGGGGCATGCGTCGATGCAGCGGGTGCAGGAGCCGCAACGGTCCGCAGCTTCGTGCAGCGTGATCGTAGATGCAATCGATGCGGATGTGACGATGACGCCGAGGAGGAGCCAGGAACCGAGCTGCTGGTTGAGGACGCAGGTGTTCTTGCCGATCCAGCCTATGCCGGCCTGAGCTGCCGCGGCGCGCTCGATGAGAGGGCCGGTGTCGACGTAGCAGCGCGTCTGGCAGGTCAGGCGGCGTTGGAGAGCGGCTTCAAGGTGGTGGAGGCGAGTGAGGAGCTGATTGTGGTAGTCGGTGGGAAGGAGATCCTTGGTAGCAGTGCTGGTGGAGTGAGATTCGCGGTAGCGGTAGGACTGGGGTTCGCGATCGCTTCCGCTCCGAGGTTCGTGATCACTTCCGCTCCAGGCGTAGCGTGCGATCCATCCGGTATTGAACGGGGCGGGGTCGATGGAGAGCGGCCCCGGAGCGTTGTAGTCGAAGGCGCAGACGAGGACGGATTGTGCCCAGGGGATAGCGGCTTGAATATCGCTGCGAAGAAGAACTCCCTCCGGGTTGCGGCGCTTGAGGTAGTCCATCTCGCCGGCGCGGTCTGCATCGATCCAGTCGGTGAAGCGATCGGCGGTGAGTTGACGGCTGGGTCTGGTCTCGTGAGAGATCGATGCGAGACCGACGGCAGCGAAGCCTGAGGAGATGGCCTGCTCGCGAATCCACTGCTCCAGTTCGGGTGTCCATTCGGCGGTTGGCACGTGTTGTTGCTCCGGTCGCGGCTGGAAGATTGTGCGCTCCTCATTTCAGGATAGTGGATGGATCGCATATCCGGTGGTTGGGGAAATCTGATCGAGCCTGGGGTAGTTTCGTTCGCGGCGGGTATGATGCGAAGAGTTTGTGGAAGTGAAGGTCTCCTATCAACGAGCAGATCCTCTGCTAGCATCGGAGTGCACCGAGGGGGCCTGCTCGGTCGCAACCGTGCGCCGTCACCTATGTCTTTCCTGATCCCTGACAAGCCGATTTCCGTGACTGCCTCGCCGAAAGAGGCTGACCAGGCGATCGCTGCCAGCGAAAAGGACTCTCCGCCGAAGTCTTTGAATGAGCTGGATCCGACGATCTGCGAAGACAATATGGGATCCCGGCTGGCGGCACTGGCACGTTACATGGCGCGCACGGAGGTGCACACGTACGCCTTCTCGGTTGCCGCCAATACGATTCTTTCTTTGTTTCCGTTTATCGTGCTGCTGCTTACGCTCAGCCGCCGCGTCTTTCATTCGCACACGATGGAGATGGTGGTGGGCGACATGATGAAGAACCTGCTTCCCGTAGGGCAGGAGTTTGTGATGCGGAACATGCAGCTTCTGGCGCATCCGCACAAGAACACGCAGATTTTTTCGCTGGTGATGCTGCTCGTCACCTCTACGGGAGTGTTTCTTCCGCTCGAAGTTGCACTGAATCATGTCTGGGGAGTCCGCAAGAATCGCAGCTATCTGCATAACCAGGCGGTGTCTTTGGGGCTGGCGTTCGCGGTGGGTGTGCTGGCGCTTGCCTCGGTAGCCTCAACTGCCGACCAGCAGACGATTCTGTCGTGGATATTTTTCAATCATACGGAGAATGCGGCGTTTCACTTTCTTTCGTACGGGTTTCTGAAGATCTGCGCCGTGCTTTCCAGCATTCTGCTTTTCTTCTTGATTTACTGGGTTCTCCCGTATCGGAAGGTGCCTGCGCGCGCGGTGCTGCCGACGGCGATTCTTATCGGTCTGCTGTGGCAGCTGGCGAAGATGCTCTACATCCGCGCTTTGCCCTGGCTGGACTTTCAATCTGTGTACGGCCCGTTTTACATTTCGGTGGGGTTAATGATGTGGGCCTTTCTCTCCGGTCTTCTGCTGCTGGCGGGAGCCCATTTTTCAGCGACACGGTATACGTTGAAGCTCGCCCGCGAGGCTGCGCAAGAAGAGGAGGGCGAAGACGTGAAGCCGGATTAGGACGGAGCGGGCACACGGTCTACCGACCGGAAGCTTTGTATAGGCGCCAGCGCGAGGGTGCGTCGACGGGGAGAGAAAAACCAGGAGATCTGCTGTTTGCCCAGCGGTCTCAGTGCTTCTATCTTGATTCCAAGAGCATTTTGATTCCAAGAGTATTTCAGCAGAAGACGCTTCACCTATGGCGACGATTCCCAATCCGGCTACGACGACGATGGACGGCCTAAAGGCGAGGCTTCCCACGGGGCTTGCCGGTGCGGTGTTCTGGCTGGCAGTGTGGTTCTGTGTGCTGTTTGTCCGCTACCTGTTCCATGGCGGCTTCGCTGGTTTTCTTTTCATACTGCAGCTTTTTGTTGGGATTGCTGTGATCGGGGCCGGCATTCCGCTGGCGTTGAAGCTGGTGCGGCAACACATGCTTTGGAGTCTGCGGAACAAGCTGATTCTGACCTATGTGCTGATTGGCGTCGCTCCGGTCGTGCTCTTTGTGACGCTGGTGGCGATCATGGCGTATGTGGCGGCGGGACAGTTCGCGATTCATCTTGCGGATTCCCGTCTGCAGTCCGAGCTCGGCCAGATGAGCAGCGAGACCGCCCATCGCGCTGACATCACGACGCAGCTGGTGGCGGACCAGCCGAATAACACGCCACGGCAGTTTGCCGATGCGGTGCAGCACCTGGAGCGGGCGGGCGAGTTTGGCGGCGTAACCGTGCCGCGGCTGAATCTGCGGCGTGATGTGCAGGTTTTTCTGAATGGAGCGCCGATGGATCTGGGCGCGAATTACCGGGGGCGAACGCCGTTCGGTCTGCCGCCCTGGGCCACAGAGTTGCCGGGCGGGCAGTTTTCGGGACTCGTGCTCGACGGGAGCAAGCTGTATCTTGTCGCGGTGCATCAGAAGCGCTGGAGCGGCGGGCGCGTCTTCACGATCATGACGAGCCTGCCGGTGGATGGCTCGGTGCTGGGGGTGCTTGCCGATGGGCTGGGCGAGGCGAGGCTGCTGCCGGAGCGGACAGGATCGGCGGCTAACCCACAGAACACCTCTGCGCCCCGGCGGTCCTCGGCGCGGCGGCCTGTGCGCGGGGCTTCCGCGGCCCGTTCTGGAGCCGCTGGAACGTCCTCTGTGACAGCGCCTGCGCCGGGGGCGGGGGAGAATCAGCAGACGCTTGCCCTGGGCATCGCCGATCCTGCCGTTCCTCGCGAGCGGTCGTGGATCACGGGAGGCTCGGAACCGCCCGGAATCAATGTGGTCGATGTTCCAGTCAGCTTTACCTCGACCGAGCCGATCATCGATTGGGACACGGGAGAGCGCGACAATGTGCTGATCTCGGTGCTGTCGCGACCTTCGCTGTTGTATAACCAGCTGTTCGGGTCCTCACTGGGCGGCATCGTGACCAGTGTGCTGCGGGTCGCGATTATTCTGCTGTGCATCTTCTTCGCGCTCATTGAGCTGCTTGCGCTGTGGATGGCGATCCGTCTGAGCCGGACGATTACGACTTCGGTGACAGACCTCTACAGTGCGACGCAGCATATCGACCGTGGGGAGTTCAACTATCGGATTGGCGTGAAGCGCGACGACCAGCTCGCGGAGCTGAGCAAATCTTTCAATACGATGACTGGGTCGCTGCAGCGCCTGCTGATCGAGCAGAAGGAGAAGGAGCGGCTGCAGAATGAGATTTCGATTGCGCAGGAGGTGCAGGCAAATCTGTTCCCGCTGACGGCGCATGGACTCGAGAATCTGGATCTGCACGGGGTGTGCCGCCCTGCACGGTCGGTAAGCGGCGACTACTACGATTTTCTGATTTTTCACCAGGAGTCGCATGACGGAACGGCGAGCCGGCGGGAGACAGGGGTGGGACTTGCAATCGGGGACATCAGCGGGAAGGGTATTTCGGCTGCGCTGCTGATGGCGACGCTGCATTCGGCGGTGCGGGCGTATCGGTTTGCGAGCGAAGAGCTGATCTACAGCGAGTCGAGCGTAGCCGGGCTGACGGCCAGCCGGGAGGAGCGAGGCAGGGGCTACGACGAGCTGTTTCAGTCTCCGGGGCGGATTCTCTCTCTCTTGAATCGGCACCTGTACCGGAGCACACAGCCGGAGAAGTACGCGACACTTTTTCTCGCTCACTACGACGCAGCGAGCGCGATGCTGACGTACTCGAACGCAGGACAGCTTCCTCCACTGGTGCTGAGCCGCAACGGCAGCATTCGGCGGCTGGATAAAGGAGGCACGGTGGTGGGGCTGATGGACGGGATGCGATACGAGGAGGACCGGTTCCAGATGCAGTCGGGCGATATCCTGGTTGCATACTCGGACGGCGTCACGGAGCCGGAAAACGACTTCGGCGAGTTTGGCGAAGGGCGCTTGATGGAGGTGGTGGCCCGCTACCGCGATCAGCCGCTGCATGTCATTTCGACGCAGGTGATGCTTGCGCTCGATGCTTGGATTGGAGCCGAAGAACAGCCGGATGACATCACGCTGGTGCTGGCTAGGCAGGCTTGAAGTGCGACGGGTCGTGTAAACAGCGGAACTTCTTATCTCTGCGTTACGGGGGGTCGTGTCACCCGGCGGAACGTTCTCACCCGGCTTTGCGAGCGGGAGTGAGACTACTTGCGGCTGATCGCTTTGACGACGATGGCCGTAGGGGAGGCGCCGGCGGGGAGCAAGGTAAACAGAGCCGGTCCGGAGCTGCCCTGGGTGCGGATGACGGCGACATCGCCGGAGCGAGCGTCGGCGGCGAGTAAAAGGTGCTCATCGGCCGAGAAGGCCAGGGCTTCCGGCGCCGATCCTGTATGGACGCTGCCTTCCATCTTGCCGTCGTCGATGCTGTAGATTCCGAGGGTGTCGGCTCCCTCGTTGGCGACCCATAGGGTACTATTGTCGCCGCTCACGATGCCGCGGATTGGGCGGCTTCCGATGGTATAGGTTCCGCCGACCTCATTGGTCCAGGTGGCGATCTCGGAGATGCTGTCGGAGGCGGAGTTCGAGACGAAGATTTCGCCTCCGTCGGGCTTCATGGCGAGCGAGACCGGTTTGTCGCCGACGTCGAGCAGGGCGAGCAGGTGATCGGTCAACAAAGAGGGATTCTGCTTTGCGGCCCAGGAGCCGGAGGCGGCTGCGAGGCTGAGGGCGAGGACCTGATGGCCGACGGTGCAGGCGATGAATGCTTTCGAGGAATCGGGCAGGACGGCGATGTCTCCGGCAGCCGGGCATCCGGGGAATGCGGCTCGAAGGCG
Organism: Edaphobacter sp.; assembly: GCA_965277545.1. GTDB lineage: Bacteria > Acidobacteriota > Terriglobia > Terriglobales > Acidobacteriaceae > Edaphobacter. The sequence goes on along the minus strand of OZ255826.1, from coordinate 116,598 downwards.
CAGCAGCGGAGAGCTGGGCGCAGAGGCGTTCTGCGCTGCGGGGATGGGCTGTACGTCGTAGACCGACACGCTGCCGCTGGTGCGATTGCTGACGACGAGAGTGCGTCCATCGGGGGAGATGCGGTCCAACGAGGGCTGCTCTCCGGTGGCGGCGATGCCGATCTCGCGTCTTCGGTCGAGATCGAGAATGCTGACGGTGTTGGAGCCGCTGTTCACGACGTAGGCGCGGCGGCCGGTGGGGTCGACGGCGATGAAGCGGGGAAGGCGATGGACGATGATCGTGGCGGCGACGCGGTTGGCGGATGCGTCGATGACCGACACGGAGCCGGACTGCGTGTTGACTGCGTAGATCTCATTGCGAACGGGGTTGACGGCCAGGGCGGAGGGTCCGGCTCCGACCTGCAGGGTTCGGTCGGGACGGAGATAGACGAGATCGAGTACCGAGACGGTGTTCGAACCGCTGTTGCTGACGTAGGCAAACTCGCGGTATCCGGCGGGCACGTCGGGGAAGCCGCTTTTATGACAGCCGGAGAGGGCGAGCGGCAGCAGGAGCGCGGAGACGAATTGGAGGAGACGAGGCAGGCGAGGAGAGGGTAACAAAAAGAGGTGTGGGAAGCGGTGGCTCACGGGGAGGGTGGTTCGGCCGGGAAGCCGTGTCACGAAATGCGACAAGTTGCATTTCAGCGGTTTGGACTTTTGATCTGGCGCCATTTCCAGGCAATCCAACCACAGTAGCCGCCCTGGATGGCGAGCACGGTCATGTAGGCGAAGACCAGATGGCGGTGCGGCATGGTGCTGAAGTTGAAGAAGGCCTGCCAGGTCATTGCGGGATCTCCAGCGAGGCTTCAATGGCCTGGAGGGCGGCTTCCTGCTCGGCGAGCTGGCGGCGCCGTTCGAGGGCGAAGCGGAAGAGCAGGATGGCGGCGCCCCACATGGCCCAGCCGGCGATGTTCCATGCGAATGCTGGGAGCATGGACTTGTCCATGCCGGAGCCCGCGCCGCCTCCAAAGACGGGAGCGGGGTGCTGGGTGCGCCACCAGCGGATGGACATGAAGTTGATGGGGACGTGGACGGCGGCGAAGATGGAGAGGACGGCGGCGACTGAAGGCGTCTGCCCGGTGGTGGAGAGCCGGCGGAGCATCAGGTAGGAGACGTAAAGCAGCCAGAGCAGGAGCTCGCTGGTGAGGCGGGCATCCCAGGTCCACCAGATGCCCCAGGTGGCGCGGCCCCAGAGCATGCCGGTGAGCAGCGCGATGGTGGCGTAGACGACGGTGACTTCGGCGGCGCTGACGGCGAGGGCGTCGGCGGCGAGGGCTTTGAGCGGATCGCGCCTGCGCCAGTAGAGGAAGGCAAGCGAGGCGAGGACGTTGAGGTAGGGGAAGACCAGGCTGAGCATGGCGCTGGGGACGTGGTAGTAGAAGATGCGTCCGGCGTTGCCCTGCGCGGCGTCCGCCGGGACGAGGAAGATGGCCTGGCGGAAGCCCTCCACGAGGACGGCGATGCTGATGCCGAACCAGATCCAGCCGAGGCTGCGTAGGGCGGGGGCGCGCTGCTCCATATGGATAGTTTATCTCAGATAGGAGCTGCGGGATGCGGCTATTCGGCGTGGAGGACGGTGTCGAAGAGCAGGATGCAGACGGTGGTGAAGATGATGTCGTATCCGGCGAGCTGCTTGATCCAGGTGCCGATCTGGATGGGATCGAGGTCGCCGGTGAGGATTCCGGAGGTGCCCTGGACCATGGCGAGGAGTGCGGGCAGCGCGATGGGAAGGAGCAGCAGCGGAAGGAGCAGTTCGCGGTTGCGGGCACGGAGGCCGAGGGCGGCGAAGAAGGTCCCGTTGACCACGAGCGCCCAGGTGCCGAGCGGCAGGATGAAGGCGAGCAGCCGGACGTTGCCGAGCGGGTGGAGGTTGAAGAAGACGATGAAGATGGGGGCCATGACGGCTTCGACTACCAGGACGAAGAGCAGGTTGGCGATGGCTTTGGCGAGGAAGAGCGCGGAGGCGGGGGAGGGCGCCATGCGCTGCGCTTCGAGGACGTTGTTGCGCTGCTCGCGCGCCCATGATTGGTTGAGCGCGGTGATGGAGGCGAAGAGGAGCGCGACCCAGAGAATGGCGGCGGAGATCTGGCGGGTGACGGTTGGATAGCCGGTGGGATCGAAGGCGAGGCCGAAGACGACGACGACGAGAAGGGCGAAGAAGAGCATGCCGTTGATGGAGTCGCGGGAGCGCCATTCGAGGCGGAGATCTTTGCGGAGATGGTGGAGCAGGTGGTGCAGGTAGGTCATTGCGGGCCTCGGGTGAGGTCAGCGAGGGCGGCGTTGGCGGCGCGCAGGTAGTCGGCGGGCGCGAGGATGAGCTGCAGGCCGCGCTGGCCGGCAGACACGGAGATGAGGTCGAAGAGCTCGATGGTTTCGTCGGCGAAGGCGGGGAACGGCTTCTTGGCTCCCATGACGGTGACTCCGCCGCGGATGTAGCCGGTGAGCGGTTCGACGTCTTTGAGGGAGGCGAGCTCGGCCTTTTTGGCTCCGGCGGCGTGGGCGAGTTTTTTGAGGTCGAGCTCGGCGTCGCCGGGCATGACGGCGAAGAGGTATTCCCCGAGGTTGGTATGGGCGAGGAGGGTTTTGAAGACCTGCGCGGGGGGCAGGTTGATCTTGCGGGCGACGGAGAGGGCGGTGAGGTCTTCTGGATCAACCTCGTAGGCGCGGAGCTCGTAGGCGATGCCGAGCGAGTCGAGCAGGCGGGCGGCGTTGGTCTTCTGTGGGGCGGCCTTCACCCGGCGGCCTCGGGGGGGAGGATCTGGCCGTCGCGCATGGTGAGGGTGAGGTCGGCGATGGGTTCGGCGAGGCGGTGCTGGTGGGTGGTGAAGAGGATGGTGCGGCTGCCGGCTACACCATGGATGGGGGCGACGGGCCAGGTGCGGAAGTCGGCGAGCAGCTCGACCATGCGCTGGGCGGATTCGGTGTCGAGATTCGAGAAGGGCTCGTCGAGGAGCAGGAGCTCGGGGTCGGACTGGAGGACGCGGGCGAGGGAGGCGCGCTGGCGCATGCCTTGCGAGTATTGAGCGATGGGGCGGTCGAGTGCGGGGTCGAGGCCGACGGCGCGGAGGGCCATCTCCGGGCTGCCGACGCAGGCGCAGCCTCCAGCGCGGTGCAGGGAGGCAAAGTAGTTGAGGTTTTCCATCGCGGTGAGCTCGTCGTAGAGCATGGGCGCGTGGCTCATGTAGGCGATGCGGCGGCGCTGCTGCTGCGGGGTGCTCGAGAAGACGCTGACACGGCCTCGTGTGGGATTGATCAGGCCGGCGATGACGCGGAGCAGGGTGGATTTGCCGGCTCCGTTTTCGCCGAGGATCACCGTGCAGGAGCCGGTGGCGAAGCTGGCGGTGAGGTTGCGAAGAGCGGCGAAGCTGCCGTAGATCTTCGAGACGGATTCGAGGGCGATGCAAGCTGCCGGACTGGCGGAGGGTGTTGCGCCGGCGCGAATTTTAGCTTCCGTCTGCGTCATGCAATATTCCTGTGCGGAAGGAAGGCGGGAAGTTCTGATTAGGGTCGGCAGTCATTGGTTGCGGAGCGAATTTGGGGCTGAGCATCGGCAGCACGGGTAGAAAGGTATTGAAGGTATGGGCTGTTTGAAGGATATCGGGATCCTTCGCGACGCTCAGGATGACAGCAAGAACTCAGAGCAGCACTCAGGATGACAGCAACAACTCAGAGCAGCATTTAGGATGACAGCAAGAACTTGGAGCAGCACTTAATCAGAGGCTCCCTTAGTGAGTCTGCGGGACGGCGGCCGCGGTGGTCGCTGCGGATGCGGTGGGCGCGGCAGGGGCGTACTTCGACGCGCACTTGGCCTGCAGTTGCGTGGCGTGGAAGACGCCGTCGGTTCCGTAGGTGCCGACGGCGAGGGCCTGCGAGTCGTCCTTGAAGGTGTCGGGGGGAGGCTCGACGCCTTTGTAGCTGACGTTCAGCTTCTTGTTCTGTTCGAGCAGAGTAAAGTCGACGTAGGTGCCTACGCGGCGGATGCTGCCGGGGGCCACATTTCCGGCGACGCGGAGGTGACGGACGTAGGCTTTGCCGCCCATGCCCTGGAGCTCGCCGATGGTGACGTAGTAGCTTTTGTTGTCGCGGGCGCCGGTGAGGGCGAGATAGCCTACGGTGGCGAGGATGACCACCATGGCGGCGATGATCTTGAGTGGGCTCTTCTTCGATGCGTCAGGCATGATGGATCCTACTTTGAGTTTATGTCCGGAGCGGCGGATTGGATAGCCCGGGACTTTAGCCAGGTCCACCCCCCTCCCCACTGTTTTTGCAAAATATCTGGAATGAACGAGATACGGGGAGCGATGCCGCCAAAATACTGCATCAAAAGAACTTAACCCGCAAAATATTCATTCTATTGAGGTTATGACGCACTGCGAGTTGTCTTGAATGTCGCTTGCAAGGCTCATCCCGAACCATCTAAGCGCCTGGTTCGCACCGTGATCGATGTAGGATTCTCCTCCTATTTCTATTTTACTCCGTCGAGCATAACTAATACGCCACGCGAAAACGCAGGACTGGAGCGGGTTTACGGCACTTAGGGGCTTGACAAGTTTTCCAGGCGCTCTGGATGCGCCTGCTGTGGAAAACTCCCTTGCCTTGCAGGCAAAGACGAAATGCGGGGATTTCTCCGCTTCGCCGCGAGATGAGACCACGCGGCTCCAGTCAAAATGACGATTTCCTGGAGTTTCTAAATGGGAGTTTCTAAAGAGGTTTTAAGAGAGATCTTCGCGGAGGGCTTCCATCTCGGCGAGGGCGTGCTGGTTGCCGGTGCGGTTGGCGGCGGCGATACCGGTGTGGAGGCGGTCGAGAGCGTCCTGGGTGCGGCCTTGTTTGGCGAGGGTCTGGGCGGACATCTGGTAGGCGGGGACGTAGTCGGGGTTGTGCTCGATGAGGGTGTGGAACTCGGCGAGGGCGGCGTCGGGGCTGCTTTGGCTGAGGTGCTCCATGGCGAGGCCGTAGCGGGCGAAGGCGTTGGCTGGGTCGGCGGCGAGGATTTCGTTGAGGGCGGTGATCTTGGTGTTGGCGTCCATGAGTGATGGTGCGGTTTGCGGGGTGGGGTTGGCAAGCTGCGGTGCCTGAGCGCCTACCGGTTGCTTCCCCTTGATCAGCTCGCGGCTGATGACGAAGAGCAGTTTCGTTGCTGGCGTACCGGTGTTGTTTTTTAGGAAGACCCATGTCCGAGAATCCGGACATGGGGCACCCGAGCGTCCAGTCTCTACACCATTATCGAAGATGATATCGGTAAGACAACAGCAGATCCCCTTCGGGGATGAGAACTAGAAATGCAAGGGCAACAGCAACAGCAGATCCCCCTCGGGGATGACAACCAGAAAAGCAAGGGCAACGGCAAGGGCAAGGGCAGAGCAGGTGCGACCGCAGATTTCTTGGTATGGCAACTAGAAGGCGAAAGCGGAAAAGTTGGGGCCGGGAAAGTCGACTGCTTAGGGGAGGAGTCGATCCCGCGGCGGCGGTGCAGGGAGATCGGGGGAGCCTTCTTTGAGGGCGGTGCCGGTCTGCTGCGTGGCGCGGGCGGTTTGGAGATACCAGAAGAGGCGGGAGGCGGCGGCTTCGGGGGTGAGGCCGGCGTCGCGGATGTTGGAGAGGCAGTTGCGGTCGGCGTCGGTGCGGTGGGGGTGGGGGGACCAGGTGAGATAGGCGCCCAGGCTGTCGGGGGAGGAGAGACCGGGGCGCTCGCCGATGAGGATGAGGCTGCAGGAGGCGGCGAGGGCTGATCCGATGGGATCGCCGATGGCGACGCGGCCCTGTTGGACGAGGGTGATGGGGGCGAGGGTCCAGGATTGTGAATCGGAATCCGGGTTCGAATCCTGCTCCGGTTCAGGGTGGTGCGAGGGTGCTAGAAGCTTTGGGAGGAGATGGGCGAGCAGGGGGATGGCGTGGCGCTCGATGGCGAGGGCGGAGAGTCCGTCGGCGATGACGATGGCGAGGCCGGAACAGGTGGGGTGGAGTTCAGCGAGCGAGCTGGGGTGTAGGGTGCGGCCGAGATGGGGGTTGCGGAGATAGGCGGCGCGGTCGGGCGCGTTGCTGCGCAGCTGCAGGATGGGAATGCCGGCGCCGCGGAGGAGGGGGAGTTCCGCGGTGAGGCGCTGGGCGAAGGAGGGAAGATGGAGTGGAGCGTGGACGACGTCGCGGGCGCGGGCGCAGGCCAGTTGAAAGTTCAGCGATTCGGTGGTGGCGATGCTGTGGCCGGCGGTGGCGAGGGAGACGCGCGCCGGGGTGAGATCGCGCAGGTCGGGTGGATGGCGGCGCGGAGCTGGGACGAGAGGGGGCATCGCGCTCAGATTCCGACGAGCTGCTGGGGCTGGTGGGGGATCGAGAGCTGGTGCGGCATGTCGCCGGCGAGCCAGGCTTCGAACTCGGGGGCGGGACGCAGGCCGAGGAGGGAGCGGAGATAGAGCGCGTCGTGGAAGGAGGTGCTCTGGTACTGGAGCATGATGTCGTCGGCGCCGGGGACGCCCATGATGTAGTTGACGCCGGCGGCGCCGAGGAGGGTGAGGAGGGCGTCCATGTCGTCCTGGTCGGCCTCGGCGTGGTTGGTGTAGCAGATGTCGCAGCCCATCGGGAGGCCGAGGAGCTTGCCGCAGAAGTGGTCTTCGAGGCCGGCGCGGAGGATCTGCTTGCCGTCGTAGAGGTACTCGGGGCCGATGAAGCCGACGACGGTGTTGACGAGCATGGGCTGGTAGCGGCGGGCGACGGCGTAGGCGCGGGCTTCGAGGGTCTGCTGGTCGACGCCGTGGTGGGCGTTGGCGGAGAGGCAGCTGCCCTGGCCGGTCTCGAAGTACATAACGTTATCGCCGAGGGCGCCGCGGTGGAGTTCGCGGGCGGCTTGATTGGCCTCGTCGAGCAGGGCGAGGTGGATGCCGAAGGAGGTGTTCGCCTGCTCGGTGCCGGCGATGGATTGGAAGAGGAGGTCGATGGGCGCGCCTTGCTCGAGAGCCATAAGCTGGGTGGTGAGGTGAGCGAGGACGCAGCTTTGGGTCGGGATGGCGTAGCGCTGGCGGATGGAGTCGATGAGGCGGAGGATGCTGATGGTGCTAGCGACGTTGTCGGCGGCGGGGTTGATGCCGATGACGGCGTCGCCGGAGCCGAGGAGGAGGCCGTCGACGATGGAGGCGGCGATGGCGAGGGGATCGTCGGTGGGGTGATTGGGCTGGAGGCGGGTGGAGAGGCGGCCGGGCAGTCCGACGGTGGTGCGAAAGCGGGTGACGACGCGGACTTTGCGAGCGACGGCGATAAGGTCCTGGACGCGCATGAGCTTGGAGACGGCGGCGGCCATCTCGGGTGTGAGGCCGGGGGCGAGGGAGGCGAGGGTTTCGGCGGTGGTTTCGTGGGAGAGCAGGGAGTCGCGGAGGCTGCCTACGGTGAGGCTGGCGATGGGGGCGAAGGCGGAGGCGTCGTGGGTGTCGCAGATGAGGCGGGTGACCTCGTCGGTTTCGTAGGGGATCAGGGGCTGGTTAAGGAAGGCGGTGAGGGGTAGATCGGCGAGGGTCATCTGGGCGGCGACGCGCTCGACGGCGGTGCGGGCGGCGATGCCGGCGAGCGAGTCTCCGGAGCGGACGGGGGAGGCTCGGGCGAGGAGATCTTTGAGCGTGTCGAAGGTGTAGGTGACTCCGTCGATGGTGTGTCGCAGGAGCATGAGGGATCCTCGCGCGGGAACGGGCTGCGGTCAGTCTAACAATGGCGAGGCATTTAGACTTGAGAGATGAACGATCAGGTTCGGGAACGGACGGTGGAGGAGTCGCAGTCGGAGCGGAGCGAGATTGTGTTTCCGGCGGACTCGAATGCGCTGGGGAATCTTTTTGGCGGGCGGCTGATGCAATATATCGACCTGGTGGGGGCGATGGCGGCGAGCCGGCATGCGCGGGCGATTACGGTGACGGCGAGCATGGATCATCTCGACTTTGTGGCTCCGGTGAAGATGGGGGAGCTGCTGATCTTGAAGGCGAGCGTGAACCGGGCGTTTCGGACGTCGATGGAGGTGGGGGTGCGGGTGATGGTGGAGGATGTGCGGGAGCAGCAGCTGCGGCATGTGTCTTCGGCGTACCTGACGTTTGTGGCGGTGGATCGCGAGGGGCGCCGGGTGGTGGTGCCGCAGGTGGTGCCGGAGACGGAGCATCAAAAGAGGAGGTATGAGGATGCGGGACGGCGGCGGGAGATGCGGGCGGGCGAGACGCAGCGGAAGAAGGAGATGCGGGCGGCGTTGGGGGCGGGATGGCATATTTGAGGCAGAACGAGGGCCTAGGGAATAGGGCCTAGGGACTAGAAGTACAGCGGGCGGTTGAAGGGAGAGGGATATGGAACATATGGGAGCGGGAGGGCCGCAGGTTCCGCAAGGGCCGCAGCCTTTGCCGGGTGTGGCGCATGTGGTGGCGATTGGCAGCGGCAAGGGCGGGGTGGGCAAGACCACGGTGGCAGTGAACCTGGCGGTGGCGCTGGGCAGGCTGGGGTACAAGGTTGGGTTGATTGATGCCGATATCTATGGGCCGAATGTGCCGATGATGCTTGGGGTTTCGCGGCAGCCGAATATTGTAGGGGAGAACCGGATTGAGCCGATTCTATCGCATGGGGTGCGGTTTATCTCGGTGGGGCTGATCTCGCCGGGGGATAAGCCGATGGTGATGCGGGGGCCTATGCTGCACCAGATCATCCGGCAGTTTCTGCAGCAGGTGGAGTGGGGGGAGCTGGATTTTCTGATCGTCGACCTGCCTCCGGGGACGGGGGATGTGGTGATCTCGCTGGTGCAGACGGTGCCGTTGACGGGTGCGGTGGTGGTGTCAACGGGCTCGGGTGTGGCGCTGCAGGATGCGCGGAAGGCGCTCGAGATGTTTCACCAGGTGAAGGTGGAGGTGATTGGGATGGTCGAAAATATGTCGCAGATGACGCTGGGGTCGGGTGAGGTAATCGACGTGTTTGGCGCGGGAGGGACGGAGCGGACGGCGGCTCAGTTTGGGCTGGAGTTTCTGGGGGCGGTGGAGTTGGACCCGCAGATTCGAGAGGGTGGGGATCGTGGGATGCCTGTGGCGCTGGCCGGGCCGGAGTCTAAGCTGGCGAAGGATTTTTATGGGATTGCGAAGAAGGTGGCGGCGAAGGCGCAGGAGATTGGGGCGAAGAGCGAGGATGTGCTGGAGATCTCTTAAAAGCAGGGAGTAGGGTGTAGGGAATAGGGTGTAGAAGACCCTTCTTGCATGGCACGATGTTGCTAAGTTGTATTGCGTGATGGTTGTTGCGGAGTTGGGATACGAAGCTTTTACTCCCTATTCCCTGCACCCTACTTCCTGCCTTGACGGCGGGCGTAGAGTTAAAGGGGTGGAGGGGCGGATGGCGGATGCGGAGCGGGTGACGGCGCGGCAGCGAGCTATCTTGACGGCCATTATTGAGAGCTATATTGCTACGGGCGAGCCGGTGGGGTCGGGGACGATTGCGCGGCTGCAGACGGTTGATGGCGCGGGGATGAGTCCGGCTACGGTGCGCAATGAGATGGCGGAGCTGGCGGAGGGGGGTCTGCTGGAGCAGCCGCATACTTCGGCGGGGCGGGTGCCTACCGCGCGGGCGTTCCGGATGTATGTGGAACAGTTGAGCGGCGGGTTGAATCCGCGGGTGGGGCAGCTTTCGGCTCAGTCGCGGCTGCAGATTGATTCCAGGTTTGTGGGGGTTGCGGGGACGCAGGCGGTGCTCGAGCGGACCTCGCATGTGCTGGCTACGCTGTCGAGCGGGGTGGGCGTGGCGATTGCGGCGGCGGGCGAGGGCGACATGCTCGAGCATGTGCATTTTTCGCGGTTGACGGCGGCCCGGGTGCTGGCCGTGGTGGTGACGCGGAGCGGGATGGTGCGGGACCGGGTGCTGGCGCTCGATCGGGATGTGACGGTGCGGGAGCTCGAGGCGGCGGCGAATTTTCTGAATGAGAACTTTCGCGGCTGGAGCGTGGAGCGGGTGCGGGCGGAGATCGCGCGGCTGGTGGAGCGGGAGCGGAGCGAGTATCAGAGGCTGCTGAATTCGGTGCAGCAGCTTTGGGGCAAGGCAGTGCCGGAGGAGAGCGTACCGGTGCAGACGGTGTATGTCGACGGCGTGGCGAACCTGGTGGGGAGCCAGGAGGACCGGGAGCGGCTGCGGGAGTTGCTGACAGCGCTCGAGGCCAAGCAGCGGCTGGTGGAGCTGCTGAATGCGTATGTGGATTCGCGGCAGGAGAGTGTGCGGGTGGTCTTCGATCTTGAGGAGCATGCGCCGGAGATGTCGGGGATGGTACTGATTGCGGCGCCGGCGCGGATGGCGGGGGAGAGCCGCGGGACGGTGGGGGTCATTGGACCGAAGCGGATGCACTACGAGAACACGATGAATGCGGTGGGGTATATTGCGCAGGTCTTCGACCGGATGCTGCATCCCACGGAGTGATTCCCTGGGTGGAGGGGTGCGCTTCTGTCCGGCATTTTTGAGAGAATAGAGAGTGACGCGGTTTTCCCGTTAGGCCGACAATCAGAGCATAGGCAGGCGTGTTGAGCGTGTGGATTCAGAGGGCTTCGAATGAACGCCAGAGAGCAGTTCGCACGGTGGGCCCGAAGCGGTACTAAGATGGGCAACAATAGAAGCGATGACGTAAGGAGTGAGGACGAGATGGTCGATGAGAAGAGTGGACAGGAGATTCTGGAGCCGGAGATGGTGTCGGGCGGTGAGGCAGATGCGGTGAACGCGTCTGGCGCGTCGGCGGCAGAGCTGGAGCAGGTAAAGGGCGAGCGGGATCAACTGCTAGACCGGCTGGCGCGGCTGCAGGCGGAGTTCGATAACGCCCGGAAGCGCGAGGTGAAGGAGCGGGCCGATTCGCGCGACTACACGATCTCGCATACCATCGAGCCGTTTTTGGGGGTAATGGATAATTTTCAGCTGGCGTTGAAGGCGGATGGGACAGCGGAGCAGCTGCGCGGGGGCGTGGAGCTGATTCTGAAGCAGATGGAAGATGCCCTCAAAGGGCTCAATGTACAGGCGGTGGAGACGGTGGGGGCGCAGTTCGACCCTCGCATCCACGAGGCTTTGGGGAGCATCGAAACCAAGGAGTTTCCCGACCATCAGGTGCTGGAGGAGATTCGGCGGGGGTACAAGATTCGCGAGAAGCTGCTGCGGCCGGCGCTGGTGCGGATTGCGGCGAATGCGGAACAGGTTTCGGATTAGTTTCTTTGGAGCAGATCGGCGGTCGAACGGCAAAATACAGGTCGTTTCTGCTTCGCCTTCACTCCGGCCTTCGGCAGAGCGGTGGCCGCTTCGCGGCGGCGTTTGACGCGGGGCTGAAGCCCCGCTCTATCTCAGAAGCAACGGCAAAGGCAAGAGCAACGGCAGCAGCAACGGTGACGGCAAAAACAACAGCAGCAACGGCAAAGATAAGAGCAACGGCAACGACAAAGGCAAGAGCGATGGCAAAGAAACGGCAATGGCAAGCGCAGCAACAAGAGCGACGGTAAAAGCAACGGCAGCAGCAAAGACAACGTCAAGGTCAATGCGGCGGATTTTCTGGTGGTGAGTTGGTGATGGATTGTTGCCAGAGCAACAGGCAGAATTTGAGACAGGAAGAGATTTCAGGAATATGGCGACGGCGAACGTGACGAAACTGGATTACTACGAAGTGTTGAGTGTTTCGCGGGATGCGAGCGATCAGGAGTTGAAGACATCGTATCGCAAGCTGGCGATGCAGTATCACCCGGATCGGAACCCGGGCGATGCGGCTGCTGAGGAGAAGTTCAAGGAGTGCAGCGAGGCCTACCAGGTGCTGAGCGACGCGGAGAAGCGTGCCGCGTATGACCGGTATGGACATGCTGCGTTCCAGGGCGGCGGTGGGGGCGGGAATCCGTTTGCCGGAGGGTTCAACGGCAATGCGCAGGATCTGGGCGACATCTTCGGCGACCTGTTTGGCGAGATGTTCAACATGGGCGGCCAGAGCGGGCGCAAGGCTTCGCGGGTGCAGCGCGGGCGCGATCTTCGCTATGACCTGACGCTCGAGTTTGAGGAGGCGGTCTTCGGCAAAGAGAAGGAGATCACCATCCGCAGGATGGAGACGTGCGCGGACTGTAAAGGCACGGGAGCGGCGAGAGGCAAGGCTCCGGTGACGTGCACGCAGTGCGGGGGTCGCGGGCAGCAGAGATTTCAGCAGGGATTCTTCTCGGTGGCGCGGACGTGTTCGGTGTGCGGCGGGACGGGAACGCTGATTGTCGATCCGTGCGGTACGTGCAGGGGCGAGACGCGGGTGCAGAGCGAGCATACGATTCTGGTGAAGGTGCCGGCGGGTGTGGAGCAGGATACACGGATTCGGTATCAGGGCGAGGGCGAGGCGGGCAAGTTTGCCGGGCCTGCGGGCGATCTTTATGTCGTGCTGGCGGTGAAGGCGCACAAATTCTTCGAGCGCGATGGCGACGACCTGCACTGCGTGATGCCGATCTCGTTTCCGCAGGCGGCGCTCGGGACCGAGCTCGAGATTCAGACGCTCGAAGGTCCGGCGACGATCAAGGTTCCCGAGGGGACGCAGAGCGGGCGGGAGTTCAAGCTGCGGAGCAAGGGCGTGCCGCATCTGAACGCGCATGGCAAGGGCGACCTGATTATCGAGATCCGGGTGCAGACTCCGGGCAAGCTGAACAAGCAGCAGAGGGATCTGCTGCGGCAGTTGAGCGAGACGATGGTGGTGGAGAATGTGCCGACCTCGCGCGGGCTGTTCGACAAGATCAAAGAGGTGTTCAGCTAGACTAACCGCGGATTTGCAGGATAAGAATGTCTTTAAAAGACAAGGTCTAGGGGAGCTCTGATTAGGGTGGGAGTTCCTTGGTTGCGGAGCGAATTTTGATGCTGAGCATCGGGAACACGGGTAGAAAGGTATTGAATGTATGTGATGTGGGAAAGATATCGAGATCCTTCCCCTTCGCTTCGCTCGAGGGTCAGGATGACAGCAAGAACTCGGAACAGCACCTACGAGGACAGCAAGAGCTCGGAACAGCACCTATGAGGACAGCGAGTGCTCGGAACGGCAATTACGAGGACAGCAAGAACTCGGAACAGCACTTAATCAGATGTTCTCTAAGGGGAATTCACACCGATCGTCACCGATGACACCGATTTGAAACGGGCGAGGCGCGGCTCTTTGGCTGCGCCTTTTGTTTTCTGCATCCATCTGTTTGCGTATGGTGACCGATTCGGATGCATTCAGAACAACCAGAAAAGCAACGGCAACAACAACAGCAGATCCTCTTCGAGGATGACAACCAGAAAAGCAAGGGAAGACAAATGCGAGGGCAGCCCAGATTCTCTTCGGTAATTTCTCCGTTCCGCCGCGCGATAAGACTGCGCGGCTTGGTCGAAATGACGGTTCTTAAAACTTCGATGGATAGTTGCTTTAACGCGAGAATACTGGGCAGGTGAGGAGTCTTATGGTGGCTGCAGTGGGGCGTGCTCTGATGATGTCGTTGACGATGGCGTGGGAGATTCTTTGGGCGCTGATTCTGGGATTTCTGCTGTCGGCGGTGGTGCAGGCAGTGGTATCGAAGGAGGAGATGTCGCGGCTGCTGCCGGACGATAAGCCGCGCACGATATGGAAGGCGTGCGGGTTGGGGGCGGCGAGCTCGTCGTGCTCGTATGCGGCAGTGGCGCTGGCGCGGTCGATGTTTCGCAAGGGGGCGAACTTTACCGCTTCGATGGCGTTTCAGTTTGCCTCGACGAACCTGGTGATCGAACTTGGGATATTGCTGGCGGTGCTGATGGGGTGGCAGTTTACGCTGGCGGAGTTTGTGGGCGGCCCGATCATGATCTGGGTGCTGGCGCTGCTGTTCCGTGCGTTGCTGCGCAGGCCGTTGGTGGATGCGGCGCGGGCGCAGGCGGAGCGCGGGGTGCAAGGGCGCATGGAAGGGCATGCCGCGATGGATATGAGCGTGCATGAGGGAACGCTGTGGCAGCGGGCGACTTCGGACAAGGGGCGAACGGCGATCAGCCACTTCTTTGTGATGGACTGGGCTTCGCTTTGGCTGGATATCGGAGTGGGATTGCTGATTGCGGGAGCGCTGGCGGCTTGGGTGCCGAAGCACTTCTGGCAGGCGTTCTTCTTTGCGGGACATCCGGTGGTGGCGAAGATCTGGGGGCCGCTGGTGGGGCCGGCAGTGGCGATCGTGTCGTTTGTCTGCTCGGTGGGCAACGTGCCGCTGGCGGCGGTGCTTTGGAACGGCGGGATCAGCTTCGGGGGCGTGATTGCGTTTCTGTTTGCGGACCTGATCATTCTGCCGATCCTGAATATTTATCGGAAATACTACGGGTGGAAGGTGAGCGCGTTTCTGTTTGTGACGTTCTATGCGGCGATGGCGGGGGCGGCGCTGGTGGTGGAGCTGGTGTTCGGGGCGCTGCACTTGATTCCGCAGCAGAGGAATGCGCGGGTGATGGAAGAGGCGATCTCGTGGAACTATACGACGTGGCTGAATCTTGGATTTCTTGTGCTGGCTGGGTTTCTGGTGGTGCGGTTTCTGCGGACGGGTGGGCCGGCGATGCTGCGGATGATGGCGGAGCCGCAGGGGGAGCATGGCGGGATGGAGCATCATCATCACTGATTCCGGGGGGGCGGCTACGCGCGGTGTGGCGGGACTCAGCAGGAACAGCAGATCCCCTTCGGGGATGACAACAAGAAAGGCAACGGCAACGGCAACAGCAACAGCAACAACAGATCCCCTTCGGAGGATGACAACAAGAAAGCAAGAGCAAAGGCAAGTGCGGCAGTTGAGCTGGATTTCAGGTGAGATGGGTGCCGGCGATGGCGATGGCGGCGATTGCGGCGGTTTCGGCGCGGAGGATGCGGGGGCCGAGGGTGACGGGCTGCCATTGGTGATGCGCGAAGAGGGACATCTCTTCGGGAGTCCAGCCGCCTTCGGGGCCGATGGCGAGGGCGTGGGTGATTTTAGCTAAGGAAGAGCACCCGGCAGCGAGCGCGGAGGTGAGGGTGGTGGTTTGTTCGGTTTCGCTGAGCAGGATGCGGGTGGGGCTTGGCTCGATCTCGAGCGCGGCTTTGAGGGGCGCGGGATCGGCGATCTCGGGGATGTCGGTGCGGCGGGATTGTTTGGAGGCTTCGAGGGCGATGCGGCGCCAGCGTTCGGAGCGTTTGAAGGCGGACTGCGCGAGGTGCTTTTCGGTGCGGCGGGCGAGGATGGGGGTGATGCGGGCGACGCCGAGTTCGGTGGCCTTCTCGATGGCCCACTCCAGGCGATCGAACTTGAAGACGGCGAGGAGGAGGTGGAGCGGGAGTGCCGCGTCGGATTCGAGCTCTTCGTGCAGGGTGAAGAGAACGCGGGCGTCGGTGTCACTGTCCGAGCCGGTGACGCTGGTGATCTCGGCGCGGTGGAGAAAGCCGCCGGCGACGACGTCGTAGATCTGGCCGGGTTCGGCGCGGAGAACGCGGGCAAGGTGGACGGCCTGGTCGCCGGTGAGGGATGCGGTGGCGGGAGAGGAGGAGGAAGCCGGGGGGAAGTTCCAGGCGTCGGCGATCCAGCGGCGGCGAGTCATGCAGTTTTGGACGCGATCGGGGTTGGCAGCGCTTATTCGTTGGAGGGCGGATTGGGGGGCGTATCGGGGCCCTTGGTGGCTTCGCTGGCGCGGGTGATGGTGACGTCCTGCTTGCCCTGATGATAGAGATCGACGTGAAGGACGGCGCTCTGGCGGTGGTCCCAAACGGACTGGGCAACGGGGAAGTGAAGCAGGATCATGCCCTGAGCTTTATCGCCGGGGTTGATCATGGTTTCGCGCAGCATGGGCGGGGTGGCGAGGGGCTTAAGCGCAGGGAAGGAGATATAGATGTTGGGCAGGTCGCGCTCTTCGGCGGCGCTGGCGTTGATCTGCTGGCCTTCGGCGGTGGTGAGGGTGGCGGTGAAGTCTTTGAGGAAGAGGGGGAGGCGAAGGTTGTCCTGAATGCGGAGGGTGGTGAGGACGTAGAGGTCGTCCTGCGTCTCGTCGCGGCCGACGACGATGGAGCCGGATTTGAAGACGGTGTGGGTGGGCAGGAGGACGGTGTGGGTGATGAGGAGGTCGGCGGTGCGCTGGGGGGTGAAGCGGAGGAGCAGGGCGATGACGAAGCCCAGGATGAGGAAGGCGAGCAGCACGGGTGCCAGAAGGTTGCGGCGCGCGGGTTGGGCGAAGGCGGGCGTGGACACTGGCATGAGGATAGCAAGAGCAAGCGGGATTGAGGAAGTAAGTATGTTGCGTCAGGCTGCCGGAACGCGTTCTGCTAAGTGCAGGTACACAGTAGCATGCTGCTGATTTCTCCCTGGTCTGGTCAGACTATCAGGGTTCCAGACCTGCCGGCAGCGAGGTACGTTTTCTGGGGGCGCTAGAGCGGTTCTCCTGTTACCGCGTCCTGGATAACGGATCGAAGTCCCGTTTTTCTTGAGAAAAAAACGGCGTTCGGACTTACGCTTTGGAGTACACCTACAGGAGAGCCGCTAGTCGCGGCGGACGGCGTACTCCTCGAGCAGGACGGTGATGAGGGCGGCGGTGGGGACCGAGACCAGGGCCCCGGTGATGCCGGCGAGCGCGGTGCCGAGGAGGAGTGAGACCAGGACGGTAAGGCCCATGAGATTGACGCTTGAGCGCATGATGCGGGGGATGAGGATGGCGTTTTCGAGGTTGACGTAGATCGCGTAAAAGATGAGGACGCCGGCCATCTTGGTCCAGGAGTCGACCGCGGCGATGATGGCGACGAGCAGGATGGTGATGACTCCGCCGGCGATGGGGATGATGTTGAGCAGGCCCATGAGGAAGCCGAGGAGGAGAAAGTAGCGGACGTGCAGGATGCCGAAGACGATGGTGCTGGTGATGCCGAGGATGAGCATGAGCAGGCCTTGGCCGAGGAGCCACTTGCTGATCTTGTGTTCGGCTTTTTTGAGAGTGCGATCGAGACGGATGCGCTGGTCGCGGTGGAAGAGCGAGAGGAAGAACTGGTAGGCGTGTTCGCCTTCGAGCATGAAGTAGATGCACAGGAAGGTGGCGGTGAGGATGTCGAAGATGTGGGAGAGCCAGTTGGGCAGCGAGGTGAAGAGATAGGAGGCGGTGGCGGCGAGGCCGTTTTCGGCGCGCGCGGCGAGGGTGTCGATGCCGAATCGGTTGGCCAGGGGAAGCCGGCTGATTCTGGCGGCGACGACAGGGATGCGCTGGGGAAGGTCGGAGGAGAAGTTGCGGAGGTCGCGGAGGACGGGGGGGAGTCCGCTGGTGAAGAAGGCAGTCAGGACAAGGCCGGCGACGACGATGAGGATGAGGATCGCTACGCCGCGCGAGGGATAGTAGCGCCCGATTCGAGACAGCCGGATGCGGTTGACGATGGGCATGAGCACGACGGCGAAGAGGGCGCTGACGTAGAGGATTTCGATCTCTTTGGCCAGGTCCCAGGCGAGCGCCAGCAGCAGCAGGACGAGAACCGTGAAGAGAATGTAGCCGTGCACTTGGGCGCGCGATCGCTTCTCGTCCGGGGTGAGAGCGGGCGTGGGATTAGGAGGTGAGGTGGACAGCGCGTGCTCCTGCGATTCTGATAGGTGGCTCTGCTTGAAAGGTCTGCTTCGTGCGGCGTGCTGGCTGTGTGATGCGGAAAGTGTGCGCTTCGGGCGGTCAGGCGCGGGAGTGCGGAGTTTGGTTCAGGGAGTCGAGATGCAGCGCGCCGATGTGATGGAGGAGAGCGTCGACGGTCTGGGCGGTGGTGAGCTCGGCGGTGTCCAGGGTGAGCTGGGCGAGGCGGCGGTAGAGCGGGTGGCGGCGGCCGAAGCGGAGCTGGGCCTCGGCGGGGTTGGTGAGGACAGGGCGGGCGTTCGGATTGCCGCGGTCTTGCAGCTCGCAGCGGTGGATGAGCGTGGAATAGGGCGCGTCGAGAAAGATGGTGAAGGTTCCGGGGGTTTGCTCGAGGAGGCGCTGATTGGCGGCCTCTTCGGGGGTTCCGCCGCCGAGAGCAAGGATCACCTTGGTCTGCGAGAGGGCGCTGGTCAGGGCAGAGGATTCGAGCTGGCGGAAGCCGGCTTCGCCCAAGCATGCGAAGAGCTCGGGGATGGTGGCGCTGGCGCGCTGTTCGAGGTGGGTGTCGAGGTCGAGGAAGTCCCATTGCAGGCGAGCGGCGAGGAGACGGCCGATGGTGGTCTTGCCCGCTCCCATGAAGCCGGTGAGGACGAGGCGCTGGAGGTGAGATGGCACGGCTGCGGTGGTTTGGGCTTCGGTCCGGGAGTTGGGGCTGGCAGAAGTCATCGTCTCTTTTCAAGTCTATTGCCTGCCGGCGCGATGGAGCAGGCTCTTGATGACGGCAAGGCAAAGCGAAGTGCGGGGAGATGATGATCCAGTTCGCTCAGGCGTGGTCTAGAGTTCGGAAGAAAGCGCGTGGCAACCGCGAACAAAGGCGAAATACGGGGGTTTCTCCGCTCCGCCGCGCGATGAAACCACGCGGCTCCGGTCGAAATGACGGCTTGGTGGACGCTTTCAACAGGGTAGAAGGCCTGGCATGCTGCTGGTCGCTTATCGCGCTTCGCTAAAGTCGCTGCCTGAGCTAACTGGATAATCCTCTACGGGGATTTCTCCACTCGCCGCGCGATAAAACTGCGCGGCTCCGGTCGAAATGACGACGTGTGGAGGGTATCGGAATAAGTTCACTCGGTCTGGGAACAAGCGCAACGCCGAGTCTTGCGCGGAAAACGACGACATGCCGTTTCTTTGGGTGTGACGTCGAGACATACAGCGTCAACCACAGGATGCTTCGTGCGCGACGTGACCCGATTCGCGGAGATCCACGAGACGACCTAGGGCACTGCGCCGAGCGACAGCAAAGATGGCGCCCTAGATCGTTTTCGGTCAGAGTGTGAACAGTTGGGAAACAGTCATGGTCTCCCACCCTAGCCGCAAAGAGCGCGGCCAGGATGGCGCGCCCACATTTTTGTTAACGCTTGATATGAAAATGACTAGATGCTCTGCGAGAGAGGCTGTTCGTCGTCGTCTTCGGGGAGGGGCTGTTGGAGTTTGGTTTGGATGTTGTTCCAGACGTCGTCGCTGGGTTCGTAGTCGGGGGCGAAGAGGCCTCGGGCGGTGTCGGCGATGGCTTCGAGATCGCGGACGAGAGCGGCGCAGTCGGGATTCTTCGCGAGGAAGGTCTGGAGGCGGGGATCGGTACTGACGTGGCCGTCACCGTTGGCGAAGAAGTCAGGCAGGTACTGCTCGAAGTCTGCCGGCGTCATGGTGTCGAAGTCGGGAAGTCTGGTGTCGGTCATACCGTCATCTCCCTCAGGCTGTCGGGCTGAGTGGACGGCTGCGGATTCCGAAGCAGTTCGCGGAGCTTGAGGCGGGCCTTGTGCAGTTGGGATTTGCTGTTGCCGGTGGAGCAGTCGAGCATGGTCGCGATCTCATTGTGTTCGAAGCCTTCGACATCGTGGAGGACGAAGACCATCCGGTAGCCAGGGGGAAGCGAGGAGACGGCGCGCTCGAGGGCGACGCGGTCCACCGAGCCGGTGAGCAGGATGTCCTTGCTGCCGAAGTCGCGCTTGGGCGCGTCATCCTCGGAGGGGTTGATGGTCTCTTCAAGAGAGACGAGATTGAGGCCCTTCTTGCGCAGATGCATCAGGACCAGGTTGACGGTGAGACGGTGCAGCCAGGTGGAGAAGGCGGACTCGCCGCGGAAGCTGCCGATCTTGCGGAAGAGGTGGAGGAAGGCCTCCTGGGTCATGTCTTCGGCTTCGGAGACGTTGCCGAGCATGCGCAGGCAGAGGGTGTAGACGCGGCGTTTATGCAGCGCGTAGAGGCGCGAGAAGGCCGCGGCGTCGCCGTTTTTGGCGGCTTCGATGGCCTCGGCCTCGCCGGCGATAGGAGGGTTGCGTTTGAAGACGCCGGGAGAAAGATTACTTTGTGTCATGGGTAGGCCTTGTAGGTCCATAGCGAGACTCCGGACTTGTTCGAATTCACCGTTAAGTTGTCGCCTGCTTCCAGCCTACTGCAAACGGGTTCATTGCGTGTAGTGGTTTGGATAGGCGATGTTGGCGAAAGGTTGGTTGGCGCGGTGAGCGGAAACGAGTTGTGCGCCTGGAATGAATGCGGAGAGTCGTCGGTCAGGAGCCGATGAAGCGGGTGTAGAGGGTGCGCGCGACGGTCGTGTCCGTGGTGCCCTGGACGATAGCGCGGCCGTCGGCGAAGAGGGTGAGGGTGTGGGCGGGAAGTTCAAAACGGAGCAGGAGATCGTTGTGACGGACGCGCCCGTGCGGGGAGAGGCGGAGGCTCATGGCGGCGAAGTCGACAGGCCGGTGATGCTCGTGAATCTGAACGGAGTTGCGGCCGCAGAGGGTGATGTGGGGGCGGCCGACGCCGGCAAGATGAGAGAAGATGCGCTGGCCGCAGACCGTGCAGGAGGGATTGGGGGCGCCGGCGGCGATTTCGCTCCTTTCGTTCGTCCACAGGTCGAAGCTGAGCAGGGTGCGGCGCATCCGGTGAGGTTGGCGGGTGAGGAACTTGAGGGCTTCGGCGACCTGGAGCGAGGCGGCGAGGTTGACCGCAGGAGAGAGGATGCCGGAGGTGTCGCAGGTCTCCACCGGTCCGGCGGGGGGTTTGGGGAAGATGCAGGCGAGACAGGGAGTAGGAGGACAGGGTTCAGGG
The DNA here is from genome assembly GCA_965277545.1 of Edaphobacter sp. GTDB lineage: Bacteria > Acidobacteriota > Terriglobia > Terriglobales > Acidobacteriaceae > Edaphobacter. The sequence continues at coordinate 95,937 of OZ255826.1, read as the reverse complement.
TTCAGGGCCCAGGGCTCAGAGTGCGGGACGTTTGCTGTGCCCTGGGCCCTCGGTTCTGGACCCTGCTTCGGGAGGATGTTCATGGTGGCGGCGTAGGCGCCGATGGCGGCGGCGTAGATCCAGGGCTTGCCTTGCTCGACCGAGAAGTCATTGATCAAGTAGCGGGTCTCGAAGTTGTCGGTCGCGTCGAGGATCAGGTCGATGGCTTGGCCTTGCCCGGGGGCGAGGAGCTCATGGATGTTGGCGGGGACGAGGTCGGCGATGCGCGGGTAAACGGTGATGGTGGAGTTGAAGAGGGCGATCTTGCGGCGGGCTGCCTCGGCTTTGGGGAGCGCATCGCGGGCGTCGGCCTCGTCGAATAGGACCTGGCGCTGGAGGTTGGAGGGTTCGACGAAGTCGCGGTCGATGAGGGTGAGGGCGCCGATGCCGGCGCGGGCGAGCAGCGAGGCAGAGGCTGCTCCGGTAGCTCCGACGCCGATGATGGCGACGTGGGCGGAGGCGAGCAGGGCCTGGCCGGCGCGGCCGATGCCGGGGAAGAGAATCTGGCGGGAGTAGCGGTCCTGATCGGAGATGGGATGGCTTACGCTGGAACCGGATGCGGTCGCTGCCGGGCGAGCGCCGGGGCTGGCCGGCGGTGGCAGTATAGGGGTGAGGGATGGTGACGGCTTTGCCATGATGAAGAGCGATCGTGCCAAAAGACGCCGCTCTTTCGTAGTATAGGGAAGGATTGCGGTAAGGGGGGGAGCGGGCAGACGGCCGGCGACGTTCCGGCATCTTACTGACGCCCGAACTGGAGCAAAGTCTGAGGTCTGGCAGACGAGCGGGCCCTTGCGTCCAACATCATGTTCGATCCGGCGCGAAAGATTGCGGGCGCGTAGTTTTCTCGTTTACCGGGTTTGCAGGACCGAAGTCTGACTGTAGTTTTTTGTTCCAGGTGGTACGCGGCACATCTTCAGGCAACAGTGGGTGGTTTTTTGCGTCAGCGGCAACGAGCTCGGATGGGGAAGCCAGGAACGTGGCTGGCGGGAAGGACGATCCGTGTATGGACGAATCGCGGACGGGCGGCTGCCGCGCTGGCCGTGCTGCTGGCAATGGCGCCGGTGTTCGCGGCAGGCCAGCAGGTCCCGGCTGCATCGACTCCGGCGCGGACGAGCACGACGGTGAACTCGGGTGCGGCTTCGGCTACCCCGGCGCAGGCGCAGCAGAGCGGAAGGCCGGTCGTCGAGGACGAGGTGACGGCGGCGCAGGTGGGTCCGGGGCTCGAGACGACGGTGTGGGATTGGAAAGGTCTTCGGGTGGGGAAGATCCTGTTCGAGGGAGTGACCTTCGATGCGGGCGATATGCTGCCGAAGGAGCTGGCGCAGAAGGTGGACGAGCCGCTCGATCCAGGCAAGGTGCGGTCCAGCCTGCGGCGGCTGTTTGCCAGCGGGCGATATCGCGATATCGAGTTGCGCGGGATTCGGCAAGGCGATGTGGTGACGCTGATCTTTTCCGGACCGGCGCGGTACTACGTCGGCAAGGTCGCGATCGCGGGGGTCAAGAGCGACCGGCTGACATCGCTGCTGGAGTTCGCGACCAAGCTCTCGCCGGGAACGGCGTTTAGCCAGCCTGATGTGGCAGCGGGGACCGAAGGCATCGAGTCGATTCTGCAGCAGCAGGGATACTACGAGCCGGTGGTGATCGCGCGGCAGGAGACGGACGAGAACGGCCACCAGGTAAATGTAACCTACACGGTTACGATTGGACCGCAGGCGCGGATCGGGCAGGTGGAGCTGGTGGGCACCGACATCGGGCTGACGCCGGAGGAGTTCCGCAAGAAGGGAAAGCTGAAGCAGGGCAGCAAAGTCCGGCGCGAGACGACCAGCAATGCGCTGGACCGGCTGCGCAAGCTGTACCAGAAGAAAGACCGGCTGGAGGCGACGGTGACGCTGCAGAAGTCGACCTACGTGGAGGCGCGCAAGCAGGTGGACTATGAGTTTCGCGTGGTGCAGGGGCCTGAGGTGAAGGTATCGGTGGAGGGAGCGAAGATCGCCACAGCGCGGCTGCATCTTCTGGTGCCGATCTACGAAGAGGGGACGATCGACATCGATCTGTTGAACGAGGGTGTGTTCAACATTCGCGACTTCGAGCAGCAGCAGGGATACTTCGACGCGAAGGTGGCGGTGAAGGAGGTGGGACAGGGGACGGGCCGGACGAGCGTGGTATTCACGGTGGACCGCGGGATCAAACACAAGGTGATCGCGGTGGATCTGAAGGGCAACAAGTATTTTTCGGAGGACCTGCTGCGGGAGCGCATGCAGGTGCAGAAGGCGAATCTGTACCAGCGCAGCGGGCGGTACAGTCCGGCGCTGGTGTCGGCCGATGTCGGCTCGATCCAGGCGCTCTACCGGGCCAACGGGTTCGACGAGGCGAAGGTGACGACCGAGGTAAAGGACGAGACGGCGCTGAGCGGAAAGAAGATGAAGGTGGGCGAGATTGCGGTGACGTATGAGATCTCGGAGGGGCCGCAGCAGAGATTCGGCAAGGTGGATCTGGCGGGGGTAGATGCGAACCGGACGCAGGAGGTGCGCAGCCTGATGAACACCCAGGCGGGGCAGCCGTTTTCGTTGATCACACTTTCGGGTGACCGCGATGCGGTGCTGCAGTATTACCTGGCACATGGCTTCGAGCAGGTAAAGGTGGAGATCAAACAGAATAAGGAAAAGACAGACGCGGACAAGACCGATGTCGCGCTGGATGTGACCGAAGGCCAGCAGGTCTTTGTCGATCGCGTGCTGCTGTCGGGCGTAGTGCATACCAAGCCAAGGGTGGTGGAGTCGCAGATCCTGGTGCATCCGAACGATCCGCTGGACCAGACGGCGCTGCTGCAGACGCAGCGAAACCTATATAACGTGGCACTGTTCAATGAGGTGGTGGCGGCCGTGCAGGACCCGCAAGGAAACGCGCCGCAGAAGAACGTGCTGCTGCAGTTGACCGAGGCGAAGCGCTGGAACCTGACGTACGCGTTCGGTTTTGAGGCGCAGACGGGAACGCCGGCGCAGGGCACGATCTCGGAGGCGTCGCGCATTCTGCTGGGTCTGCCGGCTGACCAGACGATTACGCAGGAAGGAAGGGCCGGCGTGAGTCCGCGGATTGGGCTTGATGTGTCGCGCATCAACCTGCGCGGCACCGACGCCGGGCTGACCTTGCATACGACCTATGGTTTGCTGGAGCAGGTGGCGACCTTGACGCTGACCAACCCGCACCTGCGAGGGAGCAGGAACTTCACGTCGGCGATCTCGGGTGGATATTCGAACGTGCAGGACATTTCGACGTTTCAAGCCTCGACGCTTCAGGGCGACTTGCGCGTGACCGAGAAGGTGCGACGCAAGGACACGTTTATCTACGATCTGCTGTATCGGAGGGTGGCGGTGAACCCGGCGAGTCTCGCGGTCTCGGCCGACCTGATTCCGCTTTTGTCGCAGCCGGTGCGGGTGGGCGGCCCGCAGTTGACGTGGTTTCACGACACGCGTCAGCCGGGGCCGCTCGATGCCGTGAAGGGAAACTACACGTCATTGCAGGCTTTCCTGGCGACCGCGAAGTTCGGTTCGCAGTCGACCTTCTGGAAGCTGGATGGAACCAATTCGACGTACTACCAGTTCGGCAAGCAGAAGTACGTGTTTGCGCGCGAGACGCGTCTTGGATATGAGCAGTCCTCAGGCGCAAATCCGAATGTGACCAACGCGGCGTGCGTCGGCGTGTTGCTGACGACCAATCCAAGCTGCATCGCGGTGCCTCTGCCGGAGCGGCTGTATGCGGGCGGCGCGAACTCGCATCGCGGATTTCCGATCAACGGGGCGGGACCGAGGGATTTGCAGACGGGATTTCCGGTCGGCGGCACGGCGGTGTTCGTGAACACGTTCGAGATGCGGCTGCCTCCGCCCACGCTGCCGTATGTAGGCAACAGCGTGAACTTTGTCATCTTCCACGATATGGGCAATGTGTTTCAGAATGGAAACGAGGTGTTCAAGAGCTTCCTGCGCTTCCAGCAGCCGAACAAGCAGACGTGCGCGAATGTTTCGTCGAGCATCGGCACCTGCAATTTCAATTATTACTCGCATGCTCTGGGCCTCGGCGCGCGCTATAAGACGCCGGTGGGTCCGATCCGCGTGGACTTCAGCTACAACCTGAATCCTCCGGTCTACCCGGTGATCTACGACTTCTACAACAATCCTCCGCATGAGGCGCAGGCGGGGCACTTCAACTTCTTCTTCAGTATCGGAGAGAGTTTTTAGATGCGGCAGAAGCGACACAATGCGATGACCCGGCAGGCGCGGGAAGCAGTCTGCTTCGCGGCCGCGTGTCTGCTGCTGATAGCTCAGGCGCGCGGGCAGCAGAGCGGGACTGCAGAACCTCAAGCTGCCCAGACTGAGGCTGCACAAAGCGCGAACGAGAGCGGTGCGGCAAAGGGGCAGGGCACAAAGGAGCAGGGCACAAAGGTGCAGGGCATTGTGATCGATCGTGTGGTGGCCGTGGTCAACGGCGATCTCGTGCTCGAAAGCGATGTCGATGCGGAGAAGAGATTCGAGGCGATCCAGCCATATCGCAGGCGGCCTGCGGACCTGTCACGGACCAGGACGATCGAGCGGCTGGTGGACAGGACGCTGATCGTGCAGCAGGCGGCGCTCGAACCGGAGACCGCGGTCAGTGATACGGAACTGGATACGCAATTGGGCAGGCTGCGGAAGGATATTCCCGAATGCAGGCAGCTGCACTGCGAAACCGAGGAGGGCTGGGTGAAGTTTCTAGCCGATCACGGATTCAGCCTGCAGGAGTTTCGTGATCGATGGCGCGAACGGATGATTCTGTTGAAGTTCATCGAGGTGCGGTTTCGCAATGGCATTACGATTTCGGATAACGAGATCAAGGATTATTACGAGAAGACGATGTTGCCGGAGTATGCGAAGCGGCATGTCACGCCACCTCCGTTGGACGCAGTCGCGAAGCGGATCCAGGAGGTGCTGCTGCAGCAGCAGGTGAGCGCGCTGCTGGGAGATTGGCTGAAGTCGCTGCGGGCGCAGGGGAGCGTGCGGTTCATGACTCCCGGCGAGGCGGGGCTATGAGCGACCGCGAAAAGAAGCTCGCGGAGCAGAAGGAGCGGGTCGGCGCGGAGATCGCGAAGGTCAAGCGCTCGCTTGGCACGCGGATGGGCCGCGCGCTGGCCTGGACCGCGGGTGGATTGCTGGCGCTGGTGCTCGTCCTGCTCGGCGTGTTCGCGTGGTACACGACGACGGCTGATTTCAACCGGCGCGTGGGCGCGGAGGTGGTGAAGGTTCTCGAAGACGCGACCGGCGGCCGGGTCGAGTTGAAGAGCATCCGCTTCGCCCTGCGCCACCTGGCTGTCGAGGCGGACGGGCTGGTGATTCACGGGACCGAAGCAGCCGGCGAGGCGCCTTATCTTGCCATCGACACGATCGACCTGCGGGTGAAGATCCTGAGCTTCTTTTCGCATGTGGCGGGGAGGGGCATTCAGTCGCATATCCAGCTGAGCTATCTCGGTGTGGTGCATCCGCAGATTCATCTCATCGTCGATAAGGATGGCAAGACAAATCAGCCGACGCCGAAGCACCCGAGCACAAGCAAGACTCCTGTGATCGACACGCTGCTCGACTTGAAGGCGAAGGAGGTTGTGCTGAGTAACGGCGTCGCGCTGGTGAACGACCGGGCGATTCCATTTGACCTTGCCGCGCAGGATCTTGACGCTGAGGTGCGCTACCTCGCTTCGACCGATCGCTACAGCGCGACCATCGATCTGAACGATCTGCGGACGACATTGGCGAAGCGGGCGGAGGCGCGGTCGACGCTGCATATGGCGGTGCAGGTGGGCCGCGATGCGATAGAACTGCGGCGATTCGACTTTACCAGCGGCGCAAGCTCGGCCGTGCGGGCGACGGGCAGCATTGAGGACTTTGCGAAGCCGAGATGGCAGGCGAAGGTGAAGGGTTCCGTTGAGCTGACGCAGCTTGCCGTGCTGGCCGACGTCGACGGACTCTATGGCGGCTCGGTCGATCTGGACCTGAACGGCCACAACTGCACGACGGCGCCGGCGGTGGCGCAGAAGCATCCTCACTTCTGGCAGAGAATGCATCCCAAGGAGACGATCAAGCCGGGAACGAAGACGCTGCCTCCCGATCCTGATTGCGTCGCTGGATATCTGCTCGTCGGGACGGCGAAGGTCCACAAAGCGACCTATCGGAACGAATATGTGCGGCTCGAGAATGTGGATGGGGGCGCGACGCTGCATGTGACGCCGACGCAGCTTCTGCTGACTGCGTTGACGGGGTCTCTTCCGGGCGGGAATGGAAGCGCGACAGGTGAGCTGCGCATTGAGAACTGGCTGGGCGAGGCTCCATCGACCGACGTGACGGCGAGCTCGCCGACGACGAAGGCCGCAGTGACGACGGCAAATGCTTCGGCGAAGTCGGTGGGGGCGAAGGAGCCGGTGAATGGGCCGGTGCAGACACCGCAGGTGCAGACGGCACACGCGTACCTGGTTGCGACCTTGAAGCGCATTCCGCTGCGGACGATCATGGATGTGGCTGCGCCGAAGAACTATGGCGATCTGGGATTTGATACAGCGGTAAGCGGCCCGGTGAAGGTGGAGTGGGGCGGCCCGGCAAAGGATATCGCCGACACCGTCGAGGTCGACGGCGATCTTACCCTTGCGCCGACGGGAGTGAGACGCAAGGGCGCGCTGAACGATGTAGCGATTTCGGGCAAGGCTCTGGCGCACTACACCGGCCGTAGTGAGACGGTGACGATTCGGAGGATCACGCTCGAAACGCCGGGGACGAATCTGGAGGCGTCGGGAGTGCTGGGTGTGAATGCAGGCGATCCGCTGACGGCGCTGCGGGTGAACCTTACGGTGCGCGACCTGGGCGAGTACGACCAGCTGCTGACGACGCTCGATCTCGAAGCGAACGGAAAGAAGGGCAGGGCGGCGATTCCGGTGGTGCTGCACGGCGCGCTCGAATTCGACGGAACGGCGCGCGGGAAGATTGCGGATCTCGATGTAAAGGGCCACCTGCAGGCGGAGCATGCGGAGTTTGCGCTGGGAACGACCGACGTGCAGATCGATTCTGTGGTGGCGGATGCGGAGTACTCACCCTACTCCGGGGTTGCCGTGGCGAGCTCGACGATCCAGCGCGGCAGTGCGGTGCTGAACTTCGCCGGCAAGATTGCCCCGCGAAAGGTTGTCTCTCGCCGCGGCGTGACGACGTATGTGTGGGATGACGGTCTGGCTCTGGATGCGAACGCGCAGCTTGCTAACGCGGCGGTGGAGGATGTGCTGCAGATCGCGGGGCAGCAAAAGAAGGTGCCGCTGACAGGGACGATTGCGCTGCATGCGCATGCGGCCGGGACGTTGAAGGAGTTGAGCGGCAGCGGGCATCTTTCCCTGCTGCATGGCGTCGCGTACGGCGAGCCGTATGAGTCGGCGGTTGCGGACCTGACGGTGCGGGGCAAGGATATCGAGGCCGGCAATGTCGTGCTGAAGCTGCACGGCATGCGGGTCGCGGGCATCGGTGGATACGACACGGCCAACGAGCATCTGCATGGGCACGTGGAGGCGCACGATGTGGTGTTGTCGAAGCTTGCGACGGTGCAGAAGGCGAATGCGGAGATCGATGGGATCGTCGATGTGGTGGCGGATGCAAACGGGACGGTGACGCAGCCTGGAGTGAAGGCGAATGTCACGCTGTCGAAGGCGACCTACAAGGATCAGGGAATCGGCGAGGCCGCGGTGGAGGTGCATAGCACGGGGACGACGATGTTCTTCGCGGCGAACTCGACGCTGGTGGGAGCGAAGGTGGATGCGGACGGCCAGGTGGAGTTGACCGGCGACTATCGAGCGCAAGCGAAACTTACGCTGAAGAATCTCGACTTAGGCCAGCCGCTGGCGATGTTCGGGCCAGGCAAGGTGAAATCGCATTCGGTGATCAACGGCGCGGCGACCATGAGCGGACCGCTGAAGACGCCGAAGGCTTTGCGCGGTGAGGCGGAGTTCAGCCAGTTTGAATTCACCATGCGGGATGTGGAGTTGAAGGCCGCTGAGCCGCTGCGCGTCGGGTTGAACAATGGTGTGGCTTCGCTTGAACAGGTGCACATCACCGGACCGAATACGAACATGCGGGCGACCGGGACGGCACAGTTGTTCGGCGCGACCGATCCCAAAGGCGGCAAGCTGGACGTGAAGGCGACCGGAAGCGTGAGCGTGGCGCTGCTGCATACCATCGACAACGACTTTCTCTCGACTGGCAAGGTGGAGTTCACGGTGGCGGCCGGCGGTTACGTGAACAATCCCGCGCTCACCGGCAACGTGCAGTTCGACAACGTGAACGTGGCCATGGATGGCGTACCCAACGGGTTGAGCAACATGAACGGGACGCTGGTGTTCAACGGCGACCGTCTCCAGGTGCAGAACCTGACGGCGACGACGGGCGGAGGCACACTGAAGCTGGGCGGGTCGATACGCTACAAGAACGGCGTGTATGCCGACCTGACGGCCACTGGCAATGTCGTGCGGGTGCGGCTGTATGGGCTGAGCACCACCGCGAATGCAAACCTGAAGCTGCAGGGCGGCGCGGAGAGCATGCTGTTGAGCGGGAACATTCTGATCACGCGCTTCGGCATCGGGCCGGATGTGGACTTTGCGGCCTTCGGCGGGGCGGGCGGGGTGAGCGTGCCGCCCGATCCGAACTCGGCTGCCAACAAGATACGGCTCGATGTGCACGTGCTGAGCGCGCCTCAGCTTGATTTTCAGAACTCGTATGCGAAGCTGGCGGGCACGGTGGATCTGACGGTGCGGGGGACGGCGGCGGTACCTTCGATTCTCGGGCGCATCGAGATCAACGAGGGCAGCGCAACCTTCGCCGGCACGAAGTATCAACTGCAGCGCGGGGAGATCTACTTCACGAACCCTGTGCGCATCGACCCGACCATCGACCTCGACGCGACGGCGCAGGTGGAGAACTACGACATCACCGTAGGCGTACATGGCACGTTGACGAACCTCAAGCCGACCTACCGGTCCGAGCCTCCGCTGAGCGAGAGCGACGTGTTTGCGCTGCTCGCGCTGGGCCGGACGCAGGAGGAGGCGCAGCTCTACCAGGAGCAGCAGGTGCAGGCAGGAACCGACCCAACGACGAGCGCGCTGCTGGGCGGAGCGCTGAATGCGACGGTGAGCAACCGGGTAGAGAAGCTGTTCGGCGTGGGCAGCGTGAAGATCGATCCGGCGTTCGTGGGGACGCTCGGCAACTCGTCGGCGCGGATTACGGTGCAGCAGCAGATCTCGCGGCAGATTACGGCGACCTTTGCCACCAACGTAAACGAAACGGCGCAACAGTTGATTCAGGTGCAATATGACTTGAATCATGACAATTCGATTGTGGTCACGCGCGACGAGTCGGGTGTGTTCAGCGTGGTGTACAAGCTGCGGAAGCGATATCGTTAGACCGCCCAGAAAGAATGCCGCATGCTACCTTCTGACTTGAGCATCCGCGGAAGGTGATAGGCGGCAAGGGAACTGAGGAGATCGCAATGAAACATACGGGACTGATGCGGCACGCCGGGGTGGTTGGACTGACGGCGATGATGATGTTCGGGTCTGCAGCGCGCGGAGTGGGCCAGGCGGCTGCGAGTGTGCAGAACTCCGCATCGAGCGATGCTCAGATCGAGGCAGAGGTGACCAAGGCTCTCGATAGCAAGCGCTTCAAGGATGTGAAGACCGCTGTGCGGGAGGGCGTGATTACGCTGACCGGCACGGTCGAGCTCTACAGCGACAAGCTCGACGCGGACGACCGGGCGCACCATCGCAGGAACGTCAAGGGCGTTGACAATATGATCGTCGTGGCAGGATCGGCGGTGGACGACGTCACGCTGCGGGACAAACTGGCGGAGAAGCTGGCGTACGACCGCGTGGGCTATGGCACGACGGCCTTCAATGCATTCACGATCGGCGTGGAGAAGGGTGTCGTTACGCTGGGCGGAACGGCGTATGGGCCGATGGACAAGGACTCCGCGGTCAGCCTGGCGGAGAACTATCCCGGGGTAAAGGACGTCATCGACAATATCGATGTCGCGCCTGCCTCACCGATGGATGACCGGATCCGGCTGGCGGAGGCTCGGGCCATCTATGGAACTCCGCAGCTGAACAAGTATGCGATCGATCCCGCGAAGCCGATCCGGATTACGGTGGTCAGCGGAAACGTGACCTTGTCGGGCGTGGTGGATAACCAGGCAGACAAGGACGTCGCGAATATCAAGGCGAATGGCGTTCCGGGTGTGTTCAAGGTCGTCAACAGCCTTCAGGTCGTCAGCGATGCGGAGGAGAAAAAGCAGGACCAGTAGAGTGACTTGGAGTGAGTGCGCGAGAGACGAATACAGCAGATCCCGTTCGGGAATGACAACAAGAAAAGCAGGTGCGACAGCCGCGTAGGGGAGTTGCGCTCGATCGTTCCTTTTGATCTAGGATCGAGAGATGGCTTCGTTGTGGAGGAGTACGGTCGTTACGCTCGAGATGATCAAGTGGGAGCACTCGATCTTCGCGCTGCCGTTTGCATTGACGGGCGCGGTGCTGGCGGCGGGAGGCTGGCCGGCGTGGCGTGTGCTGGGGCTGATCGTCGTCTGCATGGTGTCGGCGCGGTCCTCGGCGATGGCGTTCAACCGGCTGGTGGATGCGCGCCTGGATGCGGCGAATGCGCGGACCGCCAATCGCGCGCTGCCGGCTGGAGCTTTGAGCCGCGGATTCGTCGGCGGATTTGTGGTGGTGTCGTCGCTGGTCTTCCTGCTGAGCGCGGCGCTGCTGAACCGGCTGACGCTTGAGCTGGCTCCTCTAGCACTGGCGATCGTGCTGCTCTACAGCTATACGAAGCGGTGGACGCGATGGTCGCATCTGGTTCTTGGGCTGGCGCTCGGGATTGCACCCTCGGCGGCATGGATCGCGGTGCGCGGCTCTTTCGATGCGAGGATTCTTGTGCTCACCTTCGCCGTGCTCCTGTGGGTAGGAGGATTCGACGTGCTGTACGCGTGTCAGGACTTCGAGCACGATCGCGCGGTCGGCTTGAACAGTGTGCCGCAAGCGTTCGGACTGGTGTTTGCATTCTGGATTGCGCGGGCGATGCATCTTGGCATGCTGCTGATGCTCTGCTGGCTGATCGTGCTGTTTGGGCTGGGCAAACTGGCCGTGGTGGGAGTGGGCCTGGTGGCGATCTTGCTGCTCTATGAGCATTCCATCATTTCGCCGAAGGATATGCGGCGCATGAACGCCGCGTTCTTCACGCTGAACGGCGTGATCTCAGTCATCTTCTTCGCATTTGTTGCGGCAGACGTGCTGATGCGGCGCTAAAAAAGCCCGCACGAGGCGGGCTTTTCCAGAAGAACGTAAACCTTTTCTTAGCGATTGTGGTCGCGTTTGACGTTGTCGAGCTTTTCGTTCACGGAGTCGCGAACCCGCTCGGCAGCCCCTGCGATGCTTTCGCGGGTGTTGTGTGCGGTGTCTTCACTGCGATCCTTCAGGTGGTCGCCTTCGGCGCGCGCGGTGGTGGTGTGGTCATCACGAACCGCCTGGGCGGTGTCCTTGGCATTGCCCCAAGTCTCCTTGGCGGCGCCCTTTACCTGATCGGCAACACCGGAGTTGGCGAGTCGCTCATTGCCTACGGCTTCGCCAACGGACTGCTTGATTTTGCCTGCGACCTGATCGAATTTTCCTTCTGCTCTTTCTGTGTTCATTGCAATTCTCCTTGCGGACGTATAGGGGAGGGCTGATTGGGTTGGGGTCAGAGCGCTCGTCTACCAGACATTAAGTTAAAGATCAGCACAATAATTGCGAGGACAAGCAGGATGTGAATCCAGCCGCCCAAGGTGTAGCTGCTCACTAGTCCTACGATCCAAAGAACGAAAAGTATGATCGTGATGGTCCAAAGCATGGTCGTTCTCCTTACGATTGCCGGCGGTCCTTATCCGGTTCTTGTATTGGTGTTCGAGCACTGCGCCTGCTGTTGGTAAGTTGCCTGCCGGGTCATGAGGGTTGCCGGTGCCTGAGAATAAAATGTAATCGGTATGTACGCGCGAGCGGGGTGTCTGGATTGAAAGTGGCGATACAAGGAGAGTTGGGCTCGAACAGCCATATGGCGGCGGTGCAGATGCTGGGGCAGGGCGATCGCCTCGAAATCGTTGCGTGTACCGTCTCCTCGCAGGTTCTGGCGAAGGTCGTGGCGGCCGAGGCGGACGGTGCCGTGCTTCCCATCGAGAACAGCCTGCACGGCTCGGTGGCCGAGCACTACGACCTGCTGCTTGAGTCTCCGGTGAGGGTGGTGCGCGAAGGCCAGATGCGCATACGCCACAATGTCATCGCGGCGCCTGGCGTGAGATTCGAGCAGGTTCGAAGGGTGCTGTCGCATCCGGTCGCACTGTCGCAGTGCAGGCGCTTTCTGGGCGAACATCCGGAGCTCGAGATCGTTCCCTTCTACGACACGGCTGGAGCGGTGAAGCACCTGATGGAGGCTGGTTTGCGGGATGCCGCTGGGATTGCGCCGGAACTGGCGGCCGAGGAATATGGCGCCCATGTGCTATTGCCGGGTGTCGAGGATCACACGGAGAATTACACGCGGTTCTATCTCATTCAGCGTGAGGATGCTCCGGCGGATCTTGAAGCGGGAGCTGCCGCCGATAAGATGAGCATCGCCTTCGCGGTCGATCACAGACCGGGTACGCTGGTGGCGGCGCTGGCGCGTCTGGCGGAGATTGGGGTGAACCTGACGAAGATCGAGTCGAGGCCCGTGCCGGGCAGTCCGTGGGAGTATGTCTTTTATGTCGATGTGTGGTTCGAGGCAGCCGAGCAGGCTGACCGGGCGCTGGCTGCGCTGCAGGAGCACTGCAGGATGGTCAAGGTTCTGGGGCGATATCGAGCGGCTTAGGAAGACGGGTTGTCTTCGGTCATAATTTGTTCAGGCGATCCACAGAGCGAACCCAGGGGTACCGGCATCTTGTGCGAAGCCCCCGTATCGAGCGTCCAATACGGTAGACTGCCGGCTCATCAGAACAGGAGACGTCCAGAGGGATGGCCGCTTTGAGGCTCGGCTTCGAGAGTGCCGGGGCTGATGCGTGCCCCTCGTGAGAGACAAGGATGCTGATGCGGTGAGGCTTACCGCCGATGAAGAGGTTGCTGCCAGTGGACGGCCACGTGCTGTGGCAGGGAAGCCAGGCGGACTTGCGACCGATGCCAGACTTGCTGCATCGAATAGATGATAATTTGATAGAGGTACACTCAATGCCAAACGATTTCGTCAGTGTCATCCAGCCCACCGCCGCCAAAGGTCAGGACTCCTTGACGGAAGGCGCGGCCGCCCGGCGCCCCGTGCCTGTGCTTCCGGTGCGGGACACGGTATTGTTTCCGCACGCGGTGCTGCCGCTTACGGTGGGGCGGGACAGTTCCATTCAGCTGATTCAGTCTCTGGGGGAGGAGAAGACGATCCTTGTCGTGGCGCAGCGGGATGCGCGGCAGGATGCTCCCCAGGCTGCGGACCTCTACGCTACGGGCACGCGCGCGACGGTCCATAAAGTCGTCAAGATGCCGAATCAGAGCCTCTTCGTGTTTACCGAGGGGAACGAGCGGGTGCATCTGGGCGAGTTCTCGCAGCTGACGCCGTTTATGACGGCCGAGTATGAGCCCATCCCGGACGTTGACCCGGAGAAGAGTCCAGAGGCCGAGGCGCTGCAGCGGAATGTGGTCAGCCAGTTTCAGCAGATTGTGACCTCTTCGCCGACTTTGAGCGACGATCTGCAGACGATTGCGATCAACATCGACGAGCCGGGCAGACTGGCGGATTTTATCGCCTCGTCGCTGCCCTTCCTGACGACGACCGATAAGCAGGAGCTGCTCGAGACGCCCGATGTTTCGGCGCGGCTGGAACGCATCAATAAGCACCTGGCCAAGGAGCTTGAAGTGCAGCAGCTGCGCAACAAGATTCAGAGTGAGGTTCAGGATTCGGTGCAGTCCTCGCAGCGCGACTACTATCTCCGCGAACAGTTGAAGGCGATTCAGAAGGAGCTGGGCGATGTGGACGACACCCAGAAGGATATTGCCGAGCTTAAGGAGAAGATCGAGAACGCGGGGATGTCGGACGAGGTGAAGAAGGACGCGCTGAAGGAGCTTGGGCGTTTGAGCCGAATGAATCCCGCGGCCGCGGACTACTCGCTGACGCGGAATTACGTGGAGTGGCTGGCGGTGCTGCCGTGGGGGAAGACGTCTTCGGGCGAAGTGGACATTTTGAAGGCGAAGGGCATCCTCGATGAGGATCACTACGGCCTGAAGAAGGTGAAGGATCGCATTCTCGACTACCTGTCGGTGCGTCGCCTCAAGCCGGATATGAAGGGGCCGATTCTTTGCTTTGTCGGGCCTCCGGGCGTGGGCAAGACCTCGCTGGGACGTTCGATTGCGAAGGCGCTCGACCGCAAGTTTTCGCGCATCTCGCTCGGCGGCATGCATGACGAGGCGGAGATTCGCGGCCATCGGAGAACCTATATTGGCGCGCTTCCTGGCCAGATCATTCAGCACCTGAAGCGAGTCGAGGTAAAGGACCCGGTGTTCATGCTGGACGAGATCGACAAGCTGGGCCGCGACTTTCGCGGCGATCCTGCGAGCGCGCTGCTCGAGACGCTTGATCCCGAGCAGAACAACACCTTCCGCGACAACTATCTCGATCAGCCGTTCGATCTAAGCAAGGTGCTGTTCATCTGCACGGCGAATCAGCTGGACACGATACCGGGGCCGCTGCTCGACCGGATGGAGATCATCGAGCTGACCGGCTATACGGAAGAGGAGAAGGTGAATATCGCGATTCGCTATCTGATTCCGCGGCAGATCAAGGAGAACGGCATCACGGAGGAGCAGATCGAGTTTCCGACTGAAAGCGTTCATCTGATCGCGCGGCACTATACGCGGGAGGCGGGTGTTCGAAAGCTCGAGCAGCAGATCGGCACGGTGTGCCGCAAGGTCGCGCGCAAGATGGCGGAGGGACAGACGCAGAAGGTTGTCATCACGCCGGAGATCGTGCACGAGTTCCTGGGCGGCATCAAGGTGCGCGTCGATACGGAGATTGCGGAGCGGACCAAACGCGCCGGAGTGGCTGTGGGCCTGGCGTGGACGCCGGCGGGCGGGGATGTGCTGTTCATCGAGGCCAATCGGATGAAAGGCAAAGGCGGCTTCACGATCACCGGCCAGATCGGCGATGTGATGAAGGAGAGCATGCAGGCCGCGCTGACCTGGGTGCGCTCGAATGCCGCGTCGCTGGGACTCGATGAGGACTTCACCAAAGAGATGGACCTGCATATCCATGTGCCTGCGGGAGCGATTCCGAAGGACGGACCCTCGGCCGGCGTAACGATGGCGACGGCGCTGGTGAGCCTGCTGACGAATACACCGGTGCATCCTCTAACGGCGATGACGGGGGAGATCACGCTGAGCGGCAACGTGCTGCCGGTGGGCGGGATTAAGGAGAAGTTCCTTGCGGCCAAGCGCGCCGGCGTGCGGGATGTCATTCTGCCGATTGACTGCAAGCAGCAGGTCGATGAAGACCTGTCGCCCGATCAGATCGAGGGCGTGAGGCTGCACTATGCCAGCCGGATTGAGGATGTGCTGGAGGTGGCGCTGCCGAAGACCCCGCGGGAGAAGGTGGAGGATGAAGAGGTCCGCGAAGAGGTGATTCACGCGGGCGTGTAAGGTAGAAGCGACTGGATGTTCGCGGAGGAAAGGCGAGGCGGTTCGGCGGTCTGCCGGGCCGCTTTTTTGTTGCGGACGCGAGGCGGATGAGGCTTTCCTTGAGAGACGCGAAATGATGACGATTGGGCACTCGACGTTGGAGCTTGGGGTGTTCCTCGGGGCATTGCAGGCCAATGGGTGCGGGACGCTGGTGGATGTGCGGCGGTATCCGGGCTCGCGGCGGTTTCCGCAGTTCGGGCTGCAGAGATTGTTTGCGGCGCTTGAAGCTGTGGGGATTCGGACGGCTTGGCGCGAGGGGCTGGGTGGGCGGCGCGCGGCGCGGAAGGACAGCGTGAATACGGGTTGGAAGAATGAGAGCTTTCGCGGGTATGCAGATTACATGCAGACGGCGGAGTTTGCCGCTGAGATCGACTGGTTGATGGGACTGCCGGAGTTGGATGGCGTGGCCGTGATGTGCGCGGAGGCGGTGCCCTGGCGGTGCCACCGGTCGTTAATCGGGGATGCGGTACTGGCTCGCGGCGGGATCGTAGAAGACATCTTTGTGACCGCGAAGGGAGAGAGTTCGCGGCGCCCCCATGCGATGACGGAGTTTGCGCGGGTGGAGGGCGAGAGGGTCTGGTATCCGGGATTGTTTGCATAAAATAGCCGCTGCGCTTTATGCGCCGAACTGGCGGAGATGATGATCGGGGTGGAGATAGCCCCAGCGCAGCCAGTCTTCGGCGCGCATCGGCCCGAACATGGGATGGTTTACTTGGTCGAGCCTGGTGCAGGCGCAGAAGCGTGCGAATGTGTTCAGGAGCCGCGCCTGGTCCTCTGCGAAGTCTGTCGCCGGTGTTCCTGCGCCGCCCTGTCTGACTTCCTCCACCGTCTTCAGGTTCCTGGGCACGGCATCGGAAGGCGAAGGGAGACGAACTTGAGGATGGGTCGAGGCAGAGGCATGTCTATCAGCTCTGCGGTCATTTCTCCCATGCTCATGCGGTAGCTGTCGCAGAGATGGCACATCATGCCGCCCACAGACATCGTGCCCCACTGCCGCTGGGAGGCAGGCGTCAGGGATGAGATGCGCCGGGCGATCTCCGCACGATCCGGTTCCCTGGCGAGTGTCCCACGCATTGTGTTCTCCATCGCAAACCGGACCTGCGACGCGCCTGAGTATAGCTCAACTCGCTACCTCGCAGACCGGAGACAGAGGAGGATCGCGGCGCCGGTTCAGGGCTTGGTGGCATGGTAGAGGCCGGCGGTGCCAAAGGTGTAGCTGCTCCAGGTGGCGTTGGCGAAGCCGGCGTTGCGGATAAGCTCAGCCATGCGCGGCGGCCGAGGGAAGCGTTCGACCGAGGCAGGAAGATAGCGGTAGGCGCGGGGGCTTCCGGAGATCAGGCCGCCAACTCGAGGAAGAATCGTTTTGAAGTAGAGATCGTAAAGTGCGCCGACGGGACCTGCGGGCTGGTTGGCTTCGAGGATGCCAAGCTGGCCGCCGGGGCGCAGGACGCGATGAATCTCGGCGAGGCCTTCTTCGTAGTTGGCGAGATTGCGGAAGCCGAAGGCGGCGGTGACGAGGTCGATCGAGTTGTCGGCGAGCGGCAGGTGGAGGGCGTCTGCCTGAACGGGAAGGATGTTATGGCGTCGAAATTTTTCAGCGCCGCGGGAAAGCATCGGGTAGGAGAAGTCGATAGCGAGAATAGGGGCTGGTTCTGATTTGGCGGGGTTGGGATCTTCCTCTCCCATCCTTCGCGGTGAGGCTGCGAAGGATGGGGCACCCGGGGATTCTGGGCTGGATGGGATCTCTCCTGGAGGTTTGGGGCGGTGTTTGTAGAGCGCGAGGGTCATATCGCCGGTGCCGCAGCAGAGGTCGAGGACGATCGATTCGGGGCGCTGAAGGATAGAACGGAAGCGGAGTGCGGCGCGAGTCCACCAGTAACGATCGAGGCCGGCGGACAAAAGGTGGTTGGCGCGATCGTAGGTCGGGGCGATGGTGTCGAACATCTGCTGCACGTTGGCGGCGGCAGCTTGTTCGGAGGTGACGCCGGCGGGGCGAGCTCCCGTCGAGCGTTCGTGTTCGGGCTTGGCTGGAATACTCACCTGCTGCGAATGGATGGCGAAGCGAACGATCGCCCGCTGTTTGTATGTTGTTCCCCGGCACCGTTTGACGTCAATGGCTCAAGCCAGGCGGCCCTGTTTATAAACTGGCGCGTCGCAGGATGGAGCGTGCGGCGCAACCGGCTGGCTTCGATCCGCGCAAGAGGAGAATCGGGGCGCTCAAGCCTGCGCCGTTGGACGGACGACGATCTCGCCGACATCCACGGTGGCCGGTTGTTCGATGGCGAACGCGATGGCGCGTGCGATGGCATTTGCGGGCTCTGACTTCAGGATTGGTCATCGAGTCCCCGATATTGGTGTGAACGAAGCCGGGAGTGATGAGGGTGACGCGCAGTGTTTCTCCAGCCTCCTGGCGCAGGCCTTCGGAGATGGCGCGGACGGCGAACTTCGTGCCGGAGTAGACCGCCATCGTCGGCCTGGTGATAAGACCGGCTGTAGAGGCGGTGTTAATGATGTGGCCGAAGCCTTGTTTGCGGAAGACCGGGAGTGCTGCTGCAATTCCGTACAGGACGCCTTTGATATTGATGTCAATCATCTCGTCCCAGTCGTCGACGCGCAGCTCGTCGAGCAGAGAGACGGGTGCGATGCCGGCATTGCTGACGAGCACGTCGAGCTTGCCGTAGCGATCGCAGGCCAGCTTGACGAGGTCCAACAGGTCGCTGCGCCGCTTGACGTCGGTGCGCGCATAGGCGACGTCCCCGCCTGCTTCCGCGATGCGAGCGGCCAAAGCCTGAAGGCGATCCAGTCCCCGAGCGCCGAGGACGACCTTGGCCCCGCGTTCGGCCAGCAAAAGGGCAGTGGCTTCGCCGATGCCGCTGCTTGCTCCTGTGATGGCGACGACCTTGTCTCTGATTCCTGGCATCCAGTCCTCCGGTTCTTACGATGGGACGCCGCTGCAATCCCGCACGGTTCTATTTCTTGCTCGGAACCCCAGCGTGCTGCCGCATAAGGCTGAGCATAGACTGGGTGGCCGCGAGAAGTTCCGGTGCGGTGACGTCGCGGACGATATCGGTTCGACCGATGGCGGTGGGCAGGATAAAGGATAAGGCACCGCTGCGGCTTTTCTTGTCGCGGGCCGTGAGCGCGACGAGTTTCGCGGCATCGGCGCGGAAGGGCGAGAGTGGACCGTAGCGGAGGATGAGGTGAGTGATGCGCGCGGCGTCTTTTTCGCCGATGATGTTGCGAGCGCAGGCTACGTGGAGAGCAGCGATCATGCCCCAGCCGACGGCTTCCCCGTGGAGCAGCTGCTTGTACTGCGTGGCGGACTCGATGGCGTGGCCAAGGGTGTGGCCGAAGTTGAGGATCATGCGCAGGCCGGACTCTTTCTCGTCCTGGCTGACGACCTCAGCTTTGACGCGGACCGAAGCGGCAACGACGCGGGTGAGGCTCTTCGGGTCGGGGCCGGTCTTTGCGTTGAGGAGGGCTTCGGCGTTTTGTTCCATGAAGCGAAACAGCCGGGCGTCGTAGATGATCCCCGCTTTAATGGACTCTTGCAGGCCGGCGCGGAGCTGCGCGGGCGGCAGAGTGCGCAGGATGTCGGTGTCGGTGAGTACGGCCTGCGGGTGATGAAAGCTGCCAATCAGGTTTTTTCCTGTGGCGAGATTGACTCCGGTTTTGCCGCCGATCGAGGAGTCCACCTGCGCGAGCAGCGTGGTGGGAATCTGCACGTAGCGGATGCCGCGCATGTAGATGGCGGCGAGGAAGCCGGTCATGTCGCCGATGACGCCGCCCCCAAAGGCGAGCAGCAGCGCATCGCGGTCGGCTCCCGCGCTTGAGAGCTGCTGGGCTAACGCTTCGACGCTTGCCAGGCGCTTGTGGCGTTCGCCGGAGGGCTGGAAGAGGACGGTGGGAAGCTCCGCGTGTTTCGGAAACGAGGCAAGGAACGATTTGGACCAGAGGGCCCAGATCTCGGGCGAGGTGACGACGAAAAGGCGGAACGGTTTGCCCGGGTTGAGTCGACCGAGCCGGGGGTGCAGGGTGCGGAGCAGGCCGGGCGCTATGGTGATGTCGTAGTTTGCCGAGGGTGTGTTGACGCGGAGGACGGGCACGGTAAGTTCATCGTATCGCAGGCATTTCAGACGGGTTCGCCAGGAGTAGCATCGAGGGATGGAACGGTACGATTTTCTGGTGATTGGGGCAGGGATTGCAGGACTGAGTGCGGCGGTTCGGTTGGCCGAGGCGGGCACGGTGCTGGTGGTGACCAAGGAGGAGCTGGCGGAGTCGAACACAGCCTATGCGCAGGGCGGCATTGCGGTAGCGATGGGCGGCGACGAGGATGTGGCGCTGCATCTTGAGGACACGCTGGCCGCGGGCGATGGGCTGGTCAATCGCGCAGCGGCGGCGGTGCTGGTGGAGCAGGGGCCGCGCAGGGTGGAGGAGCTGCTGGCATGGGGGACGGCATTCGACCGATATCCTCTGGGTGCCGATGGGCACAGCGGAGAGCTGATGCGGACGCGCGAGGGAGCGCACAGCCGGTCGCGCATTCTGCATGCGAACGGAGATGCTACGGGAAGAGAGATTGCTGTCTCGCTGCTGCGGCATGTGCGGGAGGTCGCCTCGAGTACGGGGAAGATCGAGCTGATGGAGTGGACGACGAGTGTGGATCTGCTGGTCGAAGCTGGGCGCGTCGTCGGAGCTTCGCTGCTCGATGGCCAGGGCGGGCTGCGGGTGGTGGAGGCGGGAGCAGTGCTGCTGGCGAGCGGTGGCGCAGGTCAGGTGTATAGCGATACAACGAACCCCGAGGTGGCGACGGGCGATGGAATTGCAATGGCGTATCGCGCGGGCGCGGCGGTGAGCGATATGGAGTTTTACCAGTTTCACCCGACGGCGTTCAGCGCATCGGGAGCGCCGCGATTTCTGCTCAGCGAAGCGCTGCGGGGCGAGGGCGCGTATCTGGTGAATGCGCAGGGAGAGCGGTTCATGGAGCGGTATCACCCGCTGCTCGAGCTTGCGCCGCGGGACGTGGTGGCGCGGGCCATTACGCGTGAGGGGATGGATGGTCCGGTGTATCTGGACATGCGGCATGTGCGGCAGGATCTGCCGGCGCGCTTCCCCGGTATATCGCGCTTCCTTGCGAGATATGGGCTGGAGCTTGGCCGGGATCTGATTCCGGTGCGGCCGGCAGCGCACTACCTGATGGGCGGAGTGCAGACGGATGTGCACGGCAGGACGACGCTGACGGGATTGTATGCGGCGGGCGAGGCAGCGTGTACTGGCGTGCATGGAGCGAACCGGCTGGCGAGCAATTCGCTGCTCGAGGGGCTGGTGTTCGGGGCCTTGGCGGCGGAGACGATGATCGAAGAGCAGGGTGCAGGGCCCAGGGCTCAGGGTTCAGCCGGCACGGCAGCAAAGAGTGAAATTGCGACGCCGGAGGCTGCTACGGAGCGATGGATTGCGGAGCTGCGTGCGATGATGTGGCGGTATGCTGGACTGCTCAGGGACGCTGCAGGACTCCAGATGGCAAAACGCGCCTTGGATGCGCTCGCGTCTGCGATGCCTTGTGGTTTGTACCGGCGGGCGGTCGAGGCGAGGAACCTGCATGCGATCGCGTCGCTGATCGTGGCGGCGGCGCTCGATCGGGAGGAGAGCCGGGGCGCGCACTTCCGCAATGATTTTCCCGAGCGCGATGCGGAGGCAAAGCACTCGGTGATGCGCCAGGGAAAGCTCGAGTTTGCGGTGCTGTGAGGAAGAGAAGTAAAGAGCCGTAAAGCGGAATGGTAGAGCTGGCGCGGTGCTTGGTAAGGGGGCGTGATCATCTTTTGGGCGGCGCGGCCGATTTGTTTTACACGGTGACGAATGTGCGGCGCATCCGATGGTGCTTCGCGGCCCGATAGCGCAGACGGGGAGATGGCTAGGGGCGGTCTCGCCGTGGTGGTGTTGCTGATCGTTGGACTGCTCTGGGCGCGCGACCGGTAGAATGGATCGGCGAATCGATAGCGCAAGGCTCCTTCGGAGGAGACACAAGAGAGCGAGTGCGATCGAGGAGAGTCTATCGCCCAAGCTCTTACGGCGGGTGGCGGAAAAAAGAGGCCGCCATTGCTGGCGGCCAGTCCTAGTCTGCCTTTCGAGAACGACTTCTGTTTTTTGTGACTTCGACCTGCACGTTCTACTGCGACGACGCGCTGGCTTAGGCCATGCATCGTTTCCGGAGGACACCGGCCGCGCTGAGCAGGCCAGTGGCCATAAGGCTGAGGGTGCCGGGCTCAGGAACGGGGCTGTTGCCGCCGCCACCATTGCCGCCACCGCCGAAGCCGAGCTCGGCCGAGCCTCCGCCGATGCTGGCGCCGAAGTTGATATCGGCTACATTCCCGGTGAGGTCCAGGCCGACAGCGCCGAGTGCTGCAATCTGGAAGGCGTCTCCCAAGCCAACGTCGGTGAAGGAGAAAGCGAGGGCCTGGCAGGGTTTTGCCGCGAACACGATGTTTACCTGAGCGCAGACATCGGTGACATTGAGCAGACTCACTCCGAGAAGGTCGGTGTAGGTCGCGGTGAATGTCTGAAGTGTCGTGTTAAAGATGTCCGTGTAGAGGTGGGTGTAGAGGAAGGTCTCTCCTCCGGGGATCGGAGTTTCGACCAGAACGGCTGCGGTGGAGGTTGGCCCCACGTCGAGGGTCGCGGTGATGGGGTCGGCGTGGAGAGCGGGGGCGGCGGCGCAAAGAGAAACCAAGGCGAGAAATGCAGCAAGTGATTTCATGGGTGTATCTCCTTATGTTCCTGGGTAATGCAAGCCGCACGCCGTTCGTTACCAATGCCCAGGCCAGCGAAAACCATGGTTTTTTTGTCGATTCTCAAGAATTCGGCGTGAGCGGTAAAACGAGGGAAGAGGATCGCTGGATTTGCTCGGGCGATCCGAACCGGAGAAATATTTTTTGGCCGTGAAGATCCTAAGGAAAACCGTTTCTTCGAGGATGGAGAAAACTTTTCCTCAATGGTGACTTGCCTGCACGAGGAGGGCCGCGAAACGGTAGATGCGCGGCCTTTTTGGGTGAGAGAGGACGGTTACCTGATTCTGTTGTGGGGTACGCTGTCCGGTTTTGTGGCAATGGACAGAACAATCGCGGCGCCGAGGATGATTACGACTGCGCACAGCGAGACTAGCGGCCCGATCTCGATCCATCGCGCGCTGAGTATCTTCAGCGCGGCGAAGGCGAGCACGCCGGCGAGCCCCAGGTGCAGCAGACGAAGCCTGGTCAGCAGGTGGGCGATCAGAAAGTAAAGCGATCGCAGCCCCATCACGGCCATGATGTTGGACGTATACGCGAGAAAGGGCTCGCGGGTGATCGAGAGCACGGCGGGGATCGAGTCGAGTGCAAAGACGATGTCGGTCAGCTCGATGGCGATCAGGGCGAGCAACAGGACGGTGACTCGAGGACGGCTGTCTTCGCGGACGAAGAACTTGTCCTGGCGCAGGCTGACGGGGTGAACGCGAGCCAACCACGAAAGCCAGCGCGGGGTGTGGCTCTCTTTCGGATCAGACGGCAGAAGCAGCCGAACGGCTGCGATCAGGAGAATGATCGCGAAGACATAGCTGATCCAGTGGAAGCGCGTGAGCAGCCCGAGGCCGGCAGCGATGAAGGCGCCGCGCATGAGAATCGCGCCGAGCACCCCCCAGAAGAGCACTCTGGGCTGCCGCGTGGGCTCTATCTTGAATGCGCGAAACAGGATGAGGAAGACGAAGAGGTTGTCGGCCGAGAGCGCCTCCTCGATGGCGTATCCCGCAAGATACTGCGAAGCGGCCTGAATGCCGCTGATGCGGAAGAGGAAGAGCGCAAAGGCGAGCGCGGCGGCGACCCACAAGATGGTGGCGGCAGCGGCAGTGGACTGCGTCTTGGCGTGGCCCCGGATGCGCGCGTACATCAGCTCCACGCCGAGCAGCGCAAGCACACAGAGGTGAAAGCCTATCCAGTAGCGGATGGGGGTGGGACCGAGCATCTCTTCTGGATGCTACAGGCTAAAGCAAATCTCCTGATACTGTGAAGCGCGAAACGGGCGTGCCGTGCCGTTTTCCTTGTTAGAAAACGGCGCTGGGACTCTTGGCTCGCTATACACCATCAGGAGATTGCTAAAGGTTCGAGGCTGCACAGGGATGCGGATGCTCCCGGGCAGCTCGGAAGCCTTGCCGGCTCTGCCATGCGTGCGCCAAGCGGGCGGCCGATTTGCCGCGTCAGATGCGCAGGTGGATGGAAACAGGACAGACGGTCGACCGCCGATGGGGAGGCGAAGCGGCTGGAAGCGACAGAGCCCTAGTGAGAGCCGGCGATCAGGTTGTATACGGTGTAGACCGTGTAGGCGAGGCAGACCCACAGCAGAGAGGAGAGAAAGACGCTGCGGACGATGTCGACCACCGGGTGGAGATCGAAGAATCCCTCTCCGGTTTGCGGACGCGTAGGCTGGCTGGAGAGATCTTTGGAGCGGAACTGGAGAAGCGGCAGGGATGGGTTCTGCATGGGTTGAGTCCTCTGTATCCTGTTGATCAACTATCGGTAAGGTCAAGATAGAGGTGCGAACCAAGATCGACTATCCCGCGAATGAGTCAGACTATAGCCCTTTTGGGGGATGCTGAGGCGGTTCGGACTCTGGGCCGCAGCCCGAAGCGTGACAGGCGGGGCAGCTTCGGGTAGGATTCTGCCGTATCCGCACGGAACACAAATTGGAATCTCTGGAGCGCTTATGAAGAAAGCATTCGGATGGATGGCAGTGGCATTTGGGATCTTCGGTGCGCAGCTTGCCTTGGCCCAGGCAGGAGCTCCGTCGGGCTCGACAGGGCAATGCAAGGATGGAACCTATTCGACTGCGGCAAGCAAGCAGGGGGCCTGCCGCGGGCATCAGGGGGTGAAGGAGTGGTATGCGGCCTCCTCCGCACCGGCTGCTTCGGCGACCACCACGACGGCGCCTGCCGCCAAGGTCGCTTCGCCCCAGCCGGCGCCGCCTCCTGCCGCAGCGGTAGCCCCGGCCCCGACCCAGGGAGCGAAGGCTTCCCCGGCGGCGAAGGCTGCGGCCCGGCCGCAGGTGGCCGGCGGCGGTCCTGGGCTGGTTTGGGTGAACTCGTCGAGCAATGTGTACCACTGCTATGGCTCGGACTTCTACGGCAAGACCAAGGCGGGGGCGTATATGTCCGAGGCCGATGCCAAAGCAAAGGGCGCGCACCCGGATCATGGACACGCTTGCAGTAAGTAAAAGATAAGTCCTGCCGGACGGGCCCGCTACGCGCGGTGCGGTCACTTCGTGACGTGTATACCTTGTCTCGGCAGGGTGATCGGCATTGGGCCTCCCGCTGGTCGGCTTGACAGATCTTCGCGCCGAGCATCGCGAGGCCCTATGCTGCTGATCCTGCTCAGACCGGTATACGCGTCACGAAGTGACCGCCCGCCCGCCGCGCAGGCGGCTCGTCCGGCAGGACATTCGCTTTCAAGGGCGCTGATTGATTAGCCGGATCATCTCGAGCAGCAGGTCGCCCGAGATCTGCAGCGACCGGGCACTGATCTTATCGAGCGTATCTTCTGCCGTGTGGTGATACCCATCGGGCGCCGCGGCCGTCGGCGTGCCATAGTGGGCGTCGATGAAGTCGAGAGCCGGGACGCCGCGTTGGACGAACGGCAGGTGATCGTCTTCCTCTGTCTCCGTGTGCTTGAAGATGGAGGCTGAGTGGCCGGTGTTCTTGGCGGCGACCGCCAGTATATCGAGCAGCCAAGGCGTGGAGTTGTTGTCGCGGTCAATATTGAGGTCCTTGTCCGCGACCATGTCCACCACGATCAGCGCCTTGATCTGCTTGAGGGTGCCGTCCTGCGACCATTTGGCGGCGAGATGACGCGTGCCGTAGGTGTTGTCCTGGCCGGGCCTGCCGTACCAGTCTTTGACCGCCTCCTCGCCATCGTCGAAGACCAGCCAGACCGAGTAGCCCTCGGGCGGATGCGCCCGCAGCGTGCTGCCCATCTCGATGAGCAGGGCAGAGGTGGCGGCTCCATCGTTAGCTCCATAGAAGGCGATGTCGCGCAGCGGGTAGTTGGTTTCGTAATGGCTGACGAGGACGATCACTCCGTCTTTTTTGCCGGGGAATTTAACGATGAAGTTATGCATCGTCTGGAGCCCGGCGGGGGTGCTTGCGGTAAAGGTGTCCGTCTCGAGATTGCCCTTGGCGGCTTCCGCGGCGAAGTGCTGCTTGATGAACTCTTCGGCCTTGAGATGGCCGGGCGAACCGTTGAAGCGCTTGGGGGCGACCTGCAGAAGCTGCTCGGTAAGATGGTAGGCAGCCTGGCCGCTGAGGCGTGGTGTCTGCGCGTGGGTTGGCGGTATGGGGACGAGGAGGAGAAGCGCGACGGCGCCGGCCATGAAAAGGAGAGATCGTCGCTGCGAAAAAACCCAGTTCTGAGAATTCAGACCTGGGGCACCCGGATTTGCGGCGCTTCGGAAGAGTGCTGCTGACTTCAAGCTGAACTTCATGCCGGGGTCGCTTCTTTGGCTTTGCGGCGGTCGGGGTGAACGAGGAAGGCGATGCCCACGCCCAGCATGTAGAGCACAAGCATGGGGCTCGCAAACAGGCACATCCCAATCGGGTCGGGCGTAGGACAGATAATGGCCGCGATCAGAAAAATTGCGAGAATGGCGTAGCGGATGTGCTTGACCAAGAACTTCGCGTCGACGATGCCAAACAGCGCGAGGAAGAAGATGACGATAGGCAACTCGAAGGTGACGCCGAGCCCGAGAATCACGGCGAGAAAGAAGTTGGTGTAGTCCTCGATGGTCAGCATGGCGTGGAAGTTTGCCCCGAAGCCGCCGATCAGCACCTTGAGCGCGCCGGGAAAGACCCAGTGGTAGCCGAACCACGCACCCGAGAGAAAGAGCACAACCGTGGCCGACATGAACGGCACGACGTAGCGCTTCTCATGCGAGTACATGCCCGGTGCAATAAAGAGCCACAGCTGATAGAGGATGAACGGGCTCGCCAGAATCGCGCCGCCGTAGAGCGCTGTCTTGAGGTACAGGTTCAGCGGATCGGTGGGATGGGTGTAGTTCAGCCCGATGTGCAGATCGTTGAGCGGCTTCTGAATGACGCCGTAGAGCCGGACGTGGAACGCGTACGCGATCGCGAAGCCGATCAGCAGATAGACAGTTGCGTGCAGCAGCCGTTTGCGGAGCTCCGTCAGATGCTCCATCAGGCTCATGCCGGGCAGTTCGGCGCGATCGGTGACGGCGGCGCGAACCCGTTCGGTCAGGTCGAGATCAGCCATGCTGGTGCGCCTCGCTGCCGGCA
Organism: Edaphobacter sp.; assembly: GCA_965277545.1. GTDB lineage: Bacteria > Acidobacteriota > Terriglobia > Terriglobales > Acidobacteriaceae > Edaphobacter. Next base: position 68,833 of record OZ255826.1, on the reverse strand, counting down.
GAGACGACCGCCCTCGGCTCAGGGTCGGAGATGTGCGGGATCGAGTCGAGCATCGGGGTGAGCGCCGAGTTGTGCAGGGGAAGACCGGTGGAGGGCGGCATGAGGTTCAGGTCGCCCGAGCTGGCGATGGGCAGCGGATCTGGAATATGCAAAGCCTCAGAGACCGGCTGCGGCTCTGCAGCAGGCTCAATCTCCGGTCGCGCCAGGTGGGGGTGGTCTTCGCCATACTCGGGAGCAGGCGGCGCGATGGTGTTCTCCGCGAGCACAGGCGCGGCGGGCGCGGCGGCCTCCATGGCGGCGATCTTCTTGCGCTGCTCCTCCTGGTCGGCGACGCGCAGCTCGTCTTCCATCTGCATGCGAAATTCGTTCGAGGCGCGGCGGAACTCCCCCATCAGCTTGCCGAGCTGGCGGGCAAGCTCCGGCAGCTTCTTCGGCCCAAACAGCAGCAGCGCAAGAAAAAAGATGACGGCGCTGTCCTGAAAGCTAGGCATACGTGAGTCCCATGATACGGCTTACGGGTTGGGGGAACAAATGGATGCAAGCTGTTGACGCTGTTGTAAGATCTGTCTGGTAGAGCAGCAGAACGGACACAGTTGTCGATCCTTGCGCGCATCCTTTGATCGCGATCGGTGTCTAATAGAGTGACGCGGCTCGTGGAGACGCGCCACAGCAGTAAGGGTTGCAACATCCCCGTGGATTGGGTGCAGGTCTGGATGCAGGTCCCAGGCCGGCACAGCGAATCCACTGCAACTTTGCAGTGCATGCTTTCAACATCCCCGTCTCGGCAGGCGCATGAAAGGCACGGGCATTCTCCGGTGCCGGACACCCTGCGAGAGACTGAAGGCGGAGTACTTTGAACGGACTATTGGAGATCGCCCCGGCCCCGGCTGTGGCCGAAAACGTTGCGGACGTCACGGAAAAAAGCGCAGACGCCTGTTCGCTCGACAACTATCTTGCCCAGCCCGACCATACGATGGACGCTCGCATCGCAGCTGCGCGCGCGACTCTCGGCACCGACGTCGTTCTGCTGGGACATCACTACCAGCGCGACGAAGTGATCCGTTTTGCGGACTTCACTGGTGACAGCTACAAGCTTTCGAAGGTAGCCGCCGAAACCGACGCCAAGTACATGCTGTTCTGCGGCGTGCACTTCATGGCGGAGACGGCCGATGTGCTTGCACGGCCCTGGCAGCAGGTGATTCTGCCCGACCTGAATGCAGGGTGCTCGATGGCCGATATGGCCGAGATCGGCCAGGTCGAAGATTGCTGGGACGCGCTGGAGAGGCAGGGTCTAGGGAGTTGGGAAGAGGGAGTAGAAGGCAAATACAGCTTGATTCCCTTGACTTATATGAATTCGGCGGCGGCTATTAAGGCGTTTTGCGGCGAGCGCGGCGGCCTGGTTTGTACCTCGTCGAATGCGCGCGGCGCGTTCGAGTGGGCGTTCGCGCGGGCCGAGAAGATTCTGTTCCTGCCTGATCAGCACCTGGGACGCAATACGGCCTTTGCCATGGGCATTCCGCTCAGCGAAATGGTGGTGTGGGATCCATACCAGATCAACGGCGGCGTGAGCCCGGACCGGTTGCAGGCCGCCAAGGTGATTCTGTGGAAGGGGCACTGCTCGGTGCATCAGCGCTTTCTGCCTGAGCATGTCGACCGAGTGCGCCGCGAAGAACCCGGCATGCAGGTGATCGTGCATCCGGAGTGCCGCTGGGAGGTCTGCCAGAAGGCTGACGCGATCGGCTCGACCGAACGGATTATTCAAGTGATCGAGCAGGCGCCCGAGGGAACAAGCTTTGCCGTCGGCACGGAGATCCATCTTGTCAACCGGCTCGCAAAACGTTTTGCCCCGCTCGGCAAACGCGTCATCACCCTCGACGATGCAGGTTGCCTATGCACGACGATGTATCGCATCTCGCCGCAGCATCTGGCCTGGGCGCTCGAAAACCTGATCGAGGGCCGCGTGGTGAATCGCATCAAGGTCGACCAGGACGTCAAGCAGTGGGCGCGCGTGGCGCTCGACCGCATGCTGGAGATCGGCCATTGAGCAGGATGTTTACTTTAGGCGAAGCGCAGACGCTGCTGCCGGTGGTCGAGGCTCTCCTGCGGAAGGCGCAGGCTTCGGGAGTGCGCGTGGCCGGATTCGAGTTCGAGATGCAGCAATTGAGCCATCGTATCTTTCTTTCCGGGGGCATGCACGTGGATGTGGCCGTGGCGGCGCGGCGCCGTGCCGAGCGCGAGAAGGCGCTCCAGGAGACCAAGGATACGCTCGCCGAGATCGATGCCATCGGCGTCCAGGTGACTGATCTCGAACAGGGGCTGCTGGATTTTCCGTCCGTGATGGACGGCCAACCCGTCCTGCTGTGCTGGAAGATGGGCGAGACCGCGATCGCGCACTGGCACACGGAAGAAGAGGGATTCGCCGGCCGAAAGCCGCTCGATGCGCGATTTGGAAGGACGGAGCGCGAACGACTGAACTAAGCTGAGCCGCTGTCTGAATCGCAGCTCCGTGTACGCTTCGTGCAACCGCCCGTCGAGGGTCTTCTTCGTTGTTCCGGCATATGCGGCCTATATCCGGGCTGTATCATAAAGACAAAGGCATGGCCATTCTCAAGATGCCTGTTTGGGGTATGCATGCCTTTTCCGAACGTCAAGCGCATCTTCCAGGTGGCTACTCCGCTGAGCGGCATCAAGCTTTGTCTGGCCCAGGCGATTTCGTCTCGACCGGCGTACCGCAGCTTGTTCTCCGCCCTCCTGCGCCCGTTCGTGCACAACGATCAGATTACGTTCCGTTATCGCTGTTATGAGCAGTCTTTTCTGATCCTCCTGCGCCGCTCCGACCTGGACGCGGACCGCGCCAGCGCGAACGAGCTCTGCTGCAAGGACATCTACCACATCGACAGGAACTTCTCTCCGGATCTTGTCATCGATGGCGGAGGCAACATCGGTCTCTTTACCCTGCGTGCCGCGGCTGCCTTCGGCGAGGGTGAGGACGGCAGCACCAAATATGTCCTCTGCGAACCGCTGCCCCGCAACATCGTGCAGATTGAAAAACATCTTGCCATGAACCGCATCAGCACGGGGACGGAGATCCTGCCCTGTTGCCTGGGACGCGACCGCGGGACCATTCCCTTCTACTGCCGCGCGGCCAATGAGAGCAGCTTCGATGCGTCGCTTCCCTATGACGAAGTGCTGGAGATCGACGTCATCCGGCTGCGGGATGCGATCGGCTCCCATCCCGCGGAACGCATTCTGATCAAGCTCGACATCGAAGGAATGGAGGTCGAGGTCCTGTCGGAGTTCGTCCCGGGCGAGCGCAGAGCGATCTATGTGGTCGGCGAGCTCCATCGCTATCCTGTCAATGCTCCGCTGCTGGAGAATCTGTTTGTGGAGCATGGCTGGACCTTCGAGTTCTTCGATGTGGACAGGCAGACCGCGAGCTTTCGAGCCTGTTCTCCGCTTGCGGCGCCCTCCCTCGCCTGGGCTGTCCCGCTGCAGCGCTCCGCAATCGCCGGCAGCGGAGACGCTTCTCTTTACTGAGCCGAACGGCCTGCCTATGGACCTGTGGATAAGTATTTCTACTAGACGATAACTTTTATCGTCTATACTTGTCTCATGGGGATGGACAAGACCAGGTCGTTCCGCGAGCTTTGCCAGGAGAACGGCATCGCGGTGACCCACCAGCGGCAGGTCCTGTTTGAAGTGATGAAGATGATGCATGGCCATCCCAGTCCGGAAGAGGTCTATGCGCGTGTCAAAAAGAAGGTGCCGGCGATCTCGCTGGCCACTGTCTACAAAAACATTCATCTGTTCCTGAAGAGCGGCATCTTTCGTGAGGTGAGTCTGCACCACGGCTCGCTGCGCGTGGAGATGAACGAAGCCGCGCACCATCATCTGGTGTGCTCGAAGTGTAAAGGGATTACCGATATTGGAGAGAAGGAGCTGGGGCTTGCTTCCAGGCGTGGCAAGCTGGCGGGCGGGTTTCTGGTGGAGCGGTATGCCGTGGACGTCATTGGCGTCTGTGCGAAGTGTCAGGCAGTGTAACCGGCAGTAGAGGAGAGCGTTATGGCGGAAATTATTCAGGATGGATCGAACGGCCCCGCGCACGGCGAGGGGTTTATGACTTCGGATGCAGGCCGTCCGGTAGGCGATAACCAGAACTCGATGACGGTGGGACCGCGCGGTCCGATCGTCGGCGACGACTTCCTGCTCTTTGAGAAGATGGCGCACTTCAACCGTGAGCGCATTCCCGAGCGCGTCGTGCATGCCAAGGGATCGGGCGCATTTGGAACGTTTACCTGCACCAACCCGGACATGGCGAAGTACACCTCGGCGAAGTTGTTCGAGAAGACAGGCAAGCAGACCCCGCTGCTGGCGCGGTTCTCGACCGTCGGCGGCGAAAAAGGCTCAGCCGACACCGAGCGCGATCCGCGCGGCTTCTCGATCAAGTTCTACACCGAAGAGGGCAACTGGGACATGGTCGGCAACAACACGCCGGTGTTCTTCGTGCGCGATCCGCTCAAGTTCGGCGACTTCATTCACACCCAGAAGCGCGATCCCGAGACCAACCTGAAGTCGCCCCGCATGATGTGGGACTTCTGGTCGCTCTCGCCCGAGAGCCTGCACCAGGTCACCATCCTGATGTCCGACCGCGGCACCCCCGACGGCTACCGCCACATGAACGGCTACAGCTCGCACACTTTCTCGATGATCAACGACAAGAACGAGCTCTTCTATTGCAAGTGGCACTTCAAGACCAAGCAGGGGATCAAGAACTTCACCGGCGAGGAAGCCGACCAGATGCGCGCCAAGGACATGGACCACTCCCAGCGCGACCTCTTCCACGCCATCGAAAAGGGCGACTTTCCCAAGTGGAGCGTCAAGGTGCAGGTCATGACCGAGGCCGAGTCGAAGACCTACCACATCAACCCCTTCGACCTCACCAAAGTCTGGCCGCATGCGGATTATCCCTTGATCGATGTCGGCGAGATGGAGCTCAATCGCAACCCGAAGAACTACTTCGCCGAGATCGAGCAGGCTGCCTTTGAGCCGCGCAACGTGGTGCCCGGCATGGGCTTCTCGCCCGACAAGATGCTGCAGGCGCGGCTGATCAGCTACCCCGACGCGCATCGCTACCGGCTTGGCGGCAACTACCAGTCGCTTCCGGTGAACGCACCGAAGTGTCCGTTTGCAACGTACAACCGAGATGGAACGATGGCCCTCGGCGACAACGGCGGCAGCTCGCCCAACTACGAGCCCAACAGCTTCGGCGGCCCGCAGCAGAACCCGCGCTACACCGAGCGCAAGGTGACGCTCGACAACGCGACGGTCGGACGCTGGGATCATCGCGAGCACGACGGCGACTACTACACGCAGGCGGGAAATCTCTTTCGCATCATGCCCGCCGACGCGCAGCAGCGTCTCTTCAGCAACGTCGCCGGTACCCTGGGCCAAGTAGAAAAGCGTATCCAGGACCTACAGATCAATCACTTCTACAAATGCGATCCGAAGTACGGCGAGGGCGTGGCCAAGGCTATCGGGCGCAGCATTGAAGAGATTGTGAAGAAGGAAGAGCTCGTCGGCGCATAGTCGAGCTTGCTGAGCAAAGAAAGGCGGCCCCATCGCGTGGGCCGCCTTTTTTGTGTCCGCCGTGAGAATCGCGCCATGCTGCTAGCGTCAGAAGATGTGCTTGATACCCCTGCCCGTGCCTTTGACGATCTTCCCGGTTCCTTTGGTCGTGCCGACGCCGACATTTTTTCCCGCCTTCACGCCGCCCTTTCCGACAGCCGCTGCGCCGTCCACAGGATGCAGCGTGACCACATCGGCTGCGCCCTTCCCGGTACCTGCGGCCAGATTGCCGGCGCCCTTGCCCGCGCCTTTGCCGATGTCTCCGCTCCCGCTGCCGACGTCGCCCCCGGGGCTGCGTCCTTTCGGCGCCGGATTCGCTCCATTCTGGCTCGTCGCTGCCTGTGGAGGCGTGCTTTGCCCTGCAGGCGCTTGATTTTGCGCAGGCGCGGCCGCCATCATTCCGAATGAAAGTAAGCTGATCATACCCAACCTGGTCTTCAACGTTCACCTCCGCCACGGGCTATTTCTCTACGTGATTGGATGCAGCTTTTACCCCGCGGGGTGCGGCGGCGCAGCAGTCGCTGGGGGCGTGCCAGGCACCGCCTCCGGCCGGCCGCCCGGATTCCAGCTTGGTCTCCAGGGGGTCCCGGCCAGCCACCGGATCGGCCCGACCATGGCGGCGACCGCGCGAGTCATGTGGCTGAAGTCGATGCCGCCGATCTCGTCGCTCGGCTGGTGATAGTCCTTGTGCAGCCCATAGCTGGAGACCGTCTGCGCGACGATGCCTTGAAGCGCCAGCGCGTAATTGTCCGACCGGCGGAAGAAGTGCTGATCCGGGTGCGGATCATTGACTAGGTGCGCGCCGTGCTTCGCCAGCACCGGACCAAGATTCGAGCGCTCGAAGCCCGTCAGCCACAGCGTGCCGGAAGGCACCGCCGGGTCAGGCCGCCCCATCATTTCGAACTCCAGATTGGCGACGATCTCGTTGAGCGGCACCGGCGGATGAGCAAGAAACGCACGGTTGCCGAAGCCGCCGAGCTCCTCCGATCCAAAGAGAGCAAAGACAATCGTGCGGTGGGGTCGAGGTCCGCGAGCCAGAATGCGCGCCAGGGTAAGAACGGCGGTGGTCCCGGAGGCATCATCGTCCGCGCCGTTGTAGATCGTGTCGCCCGACGCATTCGCCGGCCCGATGCCGAGATGATCAAGATGCGCCGTAAGCAGAATCACCTGGTCGGCCTCCGTGCTGCCGCGCAAAATTCCGATGCTGTTCCATGTCGTCTTTCGCGGCACATCCTCGAACTTCGAGACGCGCTGCTGGACGCGCGGCGGCAGAGGGTCAGGCAGCGCCGCCTTCTGCAGGAACGTCCCACCCTCTCCGCCGGGTTCGAGACCGAGAGCCTGAAGCTGCGCGGCGGCAAACAGCGCGGCTATATGTTCCTCGCGCGTAGCCGAGCCGCGCCCATGCAGCTCGTCGTCGGCCAGAAAGTTCATGTCGGCGCGGACCTCCGACTCCAGCGACGCGGGGCGCACTGCCCTTTGCTGCCGGCCTGCGTCGAATGCTTGTACCGTCTGGCCCTGACCTGCGAGGAGAGAGGCGAAGCCCAGACCCCATGCGCCGAGCAGAGCCGCGCGGGTAAGATACTGCTGCAGCTTGAAAACCATCATTGCGCCGATTATAAAGAGCGCCGCTTAGCTTAGTCTTGGGAGTAGCGGCACGCGCGGAACGGAACGAGGACGCCGGGATCATGGCAGGACGAAAAAGCTTTGGCAGATGGATGGCCGCAGGGGCGACAGCGGCCATGTCGTGCCTGATGGGCTGCGCCGGCTTCTTCCCGCCCATCGTCAACTCAGGCGGCAACGGAACCGTCACCGGCAACACCGTCTACGTGGCGAACCTGACCACCAGCTCGATCGCCAGCCTCTCGATCGTTCCGGCGACTGCGGCCGTCCCGGCTACGGGAACTGCGCCGGCAGTCCCGGCTGCCCCGGCCGGCCTGACCGTGCTCGCCAACTCGCCGCTCTCCGCCGGCTACGCTCCTCTCTCGATGGCGGTGACGCCGAACAATGCGTTCCTCTATGTAGGCGGCGTCAACGGGATCTATCTCTACCTGATCAGCACGAACGGAACCATCGCGCCGCCGAGCGCAGGCGCGAATCAGGCGGTGGCCTATGCGGCCTCGCTCACCGTCTCGCCCGACGGACAGTGGCTGATTGCCCTCGACGGCACGACCCAGCAGCTCGACATCTTCCAGATCAACAGCTCCACCGGCGCGCTGACCTCGGTGGGAGCGGGGAAGCCGCCCGTGTTTTCGATCACTTCCGGCACCTACCAGCCGAGTTCGGTGCGGATCGCGCCCAACGGAGCGCTCATCTTTGCCGCGTTGGGCACGGGAGGCGACGTGGTCTTCACCTTCAACACGTCGACGGGAGCCGCAGCGAACCCTCAGAACCTCTCCACCGGAAGCTCCAATGCGACCACATCCGACTTCGGTTTGACGGTCGATGCCAACTCTGCCTATTTGTACGTCGCACGTAGCGGCACCAACGGCGGAGTCGCAGTCTTCAGCATCGGCTCAGGCGGCGCGCTGACGTCGGTCCAAGGGTCGCCCTTCAAAGCGGGGAATGGAACCTATTCCGTCGTGCTCGACTCGACAGGATCCTTTCTTTACGCTGCCAATCGAACCGACAGCACCATCTCGGGCTTCGCGGTGACGCCCGCGACCGCGACCAGCGGACCCAACCTCACGCCGCTGACCGGTTCGCCCTATGCGACCGGCTCGACCGTGCAGTCGATCGGCATCGACAGCAAGGGAAAATATCTGCTCGCCGCGGCCCCCGGCGGCAATCCCGACCTGACGATGTACAGCTTCGATGCGACCGTCGCCGGGCAGCTCGACCTCGCCGTCAAGGCCGCCACCGGCAACGATCCCGCAGGAGCCGTCGCCCTGGCCCTGACCCACTAAGAAACCGTCAAGAAACTCAAAAGGGTCGTCATATCGACCGAAGTCGCGCGATTTTATCGCGCGCCGCAGCGGAGAAATCCCCGCATCTCGCCTTTGCTTTATGTCTCTCATCCCTCGTCAATTTCGCTTTCCCTGGTTTCTGGAACAGCTTCTAAAGTGAGCCCCCGTGCACTGAGGGATACTTCCTTGAGTAGGGGAGGGAAATAGCGCCGTTGCCGCTGATGCATTGCGGTGTGACGACGATAGTATGGATGGGGTGGCCAGCGGCGTGTTGCGTAGTCTTCCAGCTTATTTTTCTTTTCGCGTGCGATTCAATCGTATTTCCTCGGTGAGAGCCGTCACTGCGGCGGCCTGTCTGCTGCTCGCCGCGACCGGCTGTTCGCGGCTGCATCCAGTACCGGAGGCGCAATACGTCTACGTCACCGCGAAGGAGACCTTCCTGCGCGACCGTGTGGCCGCGGTCTCCAATCGCACCGCCACGGTTGAGAACGGCGAGAAGCTCAAGGTGCTCGACCACGGACGGCGCTTCTACAAGGTGCAGACGCCGAATGGCGAGCAGGGCTGGATCGACGATAAAGTCGTCGCCACCCAGGCTGTCTTCGACCAGTTCGACGCGCTCAGGCAGCAGCACAAGGACGATCCGGCCGTCGCCTCGGCCGTGGTGCGCGACGACGTCTACCTGCATGCCGCGCCGGGCCGCGATGCGGAGCGCTTCTTCCGGCTCGCCGAGGGAGAAAAGCTGAAGCTGCTCAAGCGCGCTACCCTGGCCAAGCCGCTGCCTCCCGGGACTCGGCCCCCGGCCAAATCCGTCGAACCGGTCGCAGGCAGGAAAGGCCCGGCCGCCGCCGAGGAGACCCCGCCCCCGCCGATGGAAGACTGGTGGCTCGTCCGCGACTCCAAGGGCGAAACCGGCTGGCTCTACAGCCGCATGATGGACGTCGACGCGCCCGACTCGATCGTGCGCTACTCGGAAGGCCAGCGGGTGGTCGGAGCCTACGTGCTCGCGAAGGTCAACGATCCCGACGCTGACGCGGAGAGCGCCGGCCCGGCCGGCAGCAAGGACGTCCCCGAATATGTAACCGTGATGAGCGCATATAAGCCGGGGCTGACGTACGACTTCGATCAGGTCCGCGTCTTCACCTGGAACGTCAAGAAGCATCGCTACGAGACCGCGTTCCGCGAGAGGAACATCGAGGGCTACCTGCCGGTCGAAGTCAAGCTGGCCTCCGATCCCTACGGCAAGCTGCCGGCCGCCACGACGCCTGCGCCCACCTTCACCTTCCGCGTGCTAGCAGACGATGCCGCGCCCGTCGTGCCCGACCCTGTCACCGGCGCCATCGTTCCCGGCAAGACCGTGCTCAAGACCTATCGGCTCGAGGGCAATCTGGTCCGGCGCGTGATCGAGCCCGGCGTCGCCGCTCCCACCGAAGCGCATCCCGAGGCGGTCGCGCAGAAGGGCTTGGCAGCGAAGAAACGACAGGCCAAAGCAAGAAGACGCCGGTAGCGAGAGGGCGCTACGGGGGAAGGGCGACACCCTACAGGTTGAACAAGTCCCGCAACCGCCTGGTCTGAGACCGGCTCACCGGTATCTCGGTCTTCTGGGCGTCATCCATGCGCAGCTGATAGCTCGATTTGAACCACGGCACCACCTCCCGGATGTGCTGAATGTTGACCAGGTAGGACCGATGCGCCCGCCAGAAGGTTGCCGGGTCGAGCTGGTCCATCAGCTCCTCAAGCGTGCGGCAGTTCGACTGCCCCTCGACCGTGCGGGTCACGACGCTGATCGTTCCCTCCTCTATGGACGCGAAGCAGATCTCGCGCTGATCAACCAGCAGCAGCCGGCTTTGCGCGCGCACGATCACCTTGCCCGAGCTGCTCTTCTGGGCAGCCGCCGCGGGGGCATGCGCCTGCTCCTCCACCAAACGAAGCAGAGCGTCCAGCTTGGCGTCTGTCTCCTGGCCCAGTCCTGTCTGGCCCAGCCCAGCCGGTTCAGCCGGAGCCGCCAGCCGCGCCTGCGCCTTTTCGATCGTCTGCATCACGCGCTTGCGGTCGAACGGCTTCAGCAGATAATCGATCGCATTGACCTCGAATGCGCGCACGGCATACTGGTTGAACGCCGTGGCAAAGACCACCTGCGGCATGGGCAGCTTGCGGTCGAGCAGCTTCTTCAGCACGCCAAAGCCGTCCAGCCCCGGCATCTGCACATCGAGAAAGACCAGGTCCGGCTTGCGGGCGCGGATCAGGTCGACCGCCTCGATGCCGTTGGTCGCCTGCGCCAGAACCTCGACGCCGCCCGCGCGCTCAAGCAGATACTGCAGCTCCTGCCGCGCCAGCGGTTCGTCGTCCACAATCAGTGCAGTCAGCAAGGTCGGTAGGGTCGGGGCAGGCATACGCAACTAGTCACTATATACGCGCAGACGCGCCGGCGCATGGTCCTCTGCAAGATCGTGACCGCACTGCCCGCAGTACACGTTCGTCATCTGCACGCCGCGAAAGCACCGGCCGCAGACCGGAGCCAGCTGGAACTGGCACTGCGGACAGAAGTGCGCGCCCGAGGTAAGCTCCGTGCCGCAGTGCGGACAGGGCAGCAACACCGGCTGTCGCAACAGGAAATAGACGACCGCGCCGATGCCGCCCGGCAGCAGCACGATGATCAGCATCCACAGGCCCGCCGGCATCCTGCGCCGCTTGACGTCGCGGCTCACGTAGCCGACCAGCAGCACATAGCTGGCGAAGGCCGTGCCCCAGGAGTAGCCCATCAGCAGCCGCATCGGCAACATCTCATGCTTGTGGTGCGGCATCACGCCATGGAAGAGATACTGCACCGCGCCGAAGATGAGGATAGCCAGCACCACGGACCAGGCGGGAATCATGCTTAGCTGGTCTTCTCCTGAGCTTCCGCTGTCTTCCGGACGAGTCGTCTCGCGTGTTGTCTTCATCGAGCAGCCTCTTCCTCGGAACGCCTGCGGTGCCTGCGGAACAACACCACGGCCAGAACGGCCATCGAAGCCGGAAAGAACCACAGGCACAGCACCAGGAACTGGTTGCTCGCATCGGGCAGCCCGTTCGGCGTCGCTTCATATTGGTCGAGCACGCTCCATACCGCCGTACAGAGAATGATCACCAGGGACGAGCAGACGGCCAGCGGAATCCAGAGGCTGCGAATTCGGCTGCGGCGTGCCGCCATCGTCTTCGCCCTCTCTCGCACGACGCGATGGGTGCGGTTGACCATCCTCGCCGGCGCCGGTGCGTTCAGATTTCCGAGCGCCGACCTTACAGCCGCATCGGACTGGACTTGTGTCGGAATCGTCTCTTCCTGGTTCACGGGCGCGCCTCCGCAGCCTGCGGCAAAGCGCGAATCTGCTGCACGTGAGGCCGCAGCGCAGACAACCCGCGATAGAGCCGCGACTTCACCGTCGACAAAGGCGCCTTCGTCATCGAGGCGATCTCGTCCAACGATAGTTCCTCATAGAACCGAAGCACCAGGACCTCGCGGTACGCCGGTTCAAGCTTCAGCAGCACCTCGCCCACCTCGGCGCAATCTTCGCGAGACTGAAACTGCTCGAGCGGATCCGGCGCATCCGCGGCGATCTCGAACGGACGCTGATCGTCGCCGCCCTCGGTCATCTCGTCCAGGCTCGCCAGGGTGCGTTTGCGCGAAAGATCGATCACCAGATTACGGGCGATGGTAAACAGCCACGTGTCGAAGCGCGCCTTACCGTTATACTGGCCGCCGCGCACCAGAACCCGCATCCAGGTCTCCTGGAACAGGTCCTCGGCGACCTCGCGCTTGCCCGTGAGAAACAGCAGATAGCGCAGCAGCCGGTGTTGATACAGCTCGATCAGCTCATCGAGCAGCTCGGGGTTCTGCCGCTTCAAGCCACGCGCAATGGCGGCATTCTCCCCGTGCAGTTGGGCGGTCTGTTCGACCGTCAGCGACATGGACGCCAGCTTCACATCGCTAGAGACGTTGCTCTGACGCAAGAAGACGCGGTTTTTTGCAGACGACCGGAACAAATTACGTTCTCCCAGAGCCAGCGCGGACTCCCGCGGCACGGAGGATCTGCCAAGATGGCGCGGGACGCCACGGACCGCTCTTCGATTGTAGAGCTTTATCGCGGTATCGGACATCGGAGCGGTAAACTGAAAGGATGGAAGTTCTCTACGGTCTCCACCCGGTGGAGGAGGCCATTCGCTCGGGCTCGCGCCAGCTCGACCGCGTCATCCTGACCCGGGAGCGCCGGGACGAGCGCCTGGAGCGCTTTGTCGAGCTCTGCCGGTCCGCCGGCATTCGCATCTCGCTCGAGCCGCGCGATCAACTCACCCGGCTGGCCCGGACGGATGCGCACCAAGGCGTTCTAGCAGTGGTGCGGGAGCGCAAGTTTCTCGGCGTCGAGGACCTCCTCGCCCGCCACGAGGGCGACGCACGCCACAGGTTCTTTCTCGCCCTCGATGGCATCGAAGACCCGCACAACCTCGGCGCGCTGCTGCGAACCGCCGACGGAGCCGGAGCCGACGGCGTGCTCCTCCCCGAGCGCCGCTCCGCTCCCGTCTCCGCTACGGTCGCCAAGACCTCGGCCGGCGCCTCCGAACACGTCCGCATCGCGCGCGTCACCAATCTGGTCCGGTCGCTCGAACAGATGAAGAAGCAGAATGTCTGGGTGCTTGGACTGGACGAGCGCGGCTCGATGGACTACACGGACTTCGACTTCCGCACCGACTGCGTTCTCGTCCTGGGCCGGGAGGGGGCCGGTCTGCACGAGCTCGTCAAGAAGACCTGCGATTATCTGCTCAGGATCCCGATGGCGGGCCAGGTCTCTTCGCTCAATGTCTCGGTCGCCGGAGCCGTAGTGATGTACGAAGCCATGCGGCAGCGGCGCCAGCAGCCTGTGGCCGCCCCAGGCGAACGCCTCACGCTAAAGCCCCGGAAGGGACTGGGATCTTGAGCCTGTGCTCAGCCCGCTGGGCGCCGTTGGTTTCGCTTGGGGTGTTGCTGGTCGGAACCGTGGCTCTGGATCACACGTCGTACTGCCAGACCTCTTCCTCCTCAAGTTCTTCGGAGCAGAGTCCCTCCATTACGTCCCAGAGCACGCCTGCTCCGGACGAGAACAAGAATGTTCTACGTGGAACAATTTTGTTCAAGAGAGGTCAGGAAGCTCCTGTCGGTGTCGACTCATCGGCTCCCGTGGAGTTCCAGGAGCCGACCGTTCCGGTCACAGACGCGGAGAGGAACTCGCTCACCTTCACCGGCTACGACCTCGACACTCATCTCACCCCGGCAAAGGCCCTGCTTTCGGTCCATGCCCGGATCATCGTGCGTAACTCAGGCAGCCTGCCGCTAACCAGACTGGTCGTCCAGCTCTCTTCTTCGCTGCGTTGGGGCAGCTTCGCGCTCCAGAGCTCCGGCCAGGTGGTACCGCTCTCGTTCGTGCAGCATACCATCGACACGGACGCCGACCACACCGGCCGTGCCGCCGAGGCGGTCGTGTCGCTGCCGCAGCCGCTCGCATCCGGCGCGGATGCGATCTTGACCACGCTTTACTCCGGCACCATCGAACGCTCCGGCAATCGGCTGGAACGCATAGGGGCGCCCGAACTGCAGGCTGTGGACGCGGACTGGGATCGGATTACGCCCGAGCTGACGGCGCTGCGCGGTTTCGGAGACGTTCTCTGGTATCCCACAGCATCTGCTCCGGTCTTCCTCGGCGATGGAGCAAAGCTGTTTGAGTCCGTCGGCCGGCAAAAGCGTCAGCAGGCCGACGCGAGCATTCATCTTCGCCTCACCGTCGACTATCTCGGCGATGCCCCGGACGCGGTGTTCTTCTGTGGCCGGCGAAAACAGTTGACGCCGGTTAGCGAGAACGTCGATGTGCCGGTAGCCGAATCACCCGGCGTGGCAACCGCGGATTTCATCGCGCAACGGCTCGGCTTCCGCGCTCCCAGTCTATTCGTCACCGACAGATCCGGGACAGTGACTAACGACGGCTTGATCTCAGCGGTGACCGAGCACTATGATGCGGTGCCCAGCTACGACATCGCTGCCGAGAAAGTGCGGCCGCTGCTGCGGGACTGGATCGGCCCTGACCCGTCAAGGATGCTCTACCTCATCGATCAGCCGGGCCAGCCATTTGAAGACGACGCGCTTCTGGTCTCTCCCATGCGCGCAGTCGAGCCTGCGTCTCTAGCCGGCCCTCTAGTGCATTCGCTCACCCATGCCTGGTTCCGCTCATCGCACGTGTGGCTGGATGAAGGGGTCCCGCAGCTGATGTCTCTTCTCTGGCTTGAGCAGCGGGAAGGCCGTGAGGCGGCCATCCACCAGCTTGAGCGCAGCGCGAACACGCTTGCTCTTGCAGAACCAGCGGTGGCGCGAGACGCTCCTGACACCATAGGACAGAGCCTCATCGAAGCAAGAGACGAGATCTACTATCGAACAAAGGCGGCAGCTGTGTTGTGGATGCTGCGGTCGATCGTAGGAGATGACGCGCTGAAGCGCGCGCTGCAGCTCTACCGGAAAGATGTCAACTCAGATCGCAATCCAAGAGCTTTCCAGCGCGTTCTGGAGCGAAGTGCGCAGCGGGATCTGAACTGGTTCTTCGACGATTGGGTCTATCGGGATCGCGGTCTGCCGGATCTTGCTATCGCCAGCATCACTCCGCGGCGCCTTGAAGACAAAGGGGACAAGAAGAGCTGGCTGGTCTCGGTCGAGGTTCGCAACGATGGCGGCGCGGCGGCTGAGGTGCCGGTCACGGTGCGCTCCGGAACGCTGACGGCGGCCGAGCGGCTTCGGATCGCGGCGCATTCGAGCGCCTCGACCCGCATCATCTTTCAAGCGACGCCGACCGAGGTCCAGGTCAACGATGGCAGCGTGCCCGAGGTAGCCTCTGCCGTCCACACGAGAGCCATCCTGCTCCCACAATGACCACCCGCCCTCACAACCGGGCTCACTTGATGTCGCGCCAGTTTTTTCCGACTCCGACGTCGGCCACGATGGGAATGGAGAACTCCGCTACATTCTCCATCTCCTGCTTCACCACCGCCCGCAGTTCGTCAGCCTCTTCGGGAACAACGTCGAAGAGCAGCTCATCGTGCACCTGCAGCGTCATTCGCGATTTCAATCTGCGGGCCGTGATTGCGGCGTCGATCTTCAGCATGGCGAGCTTGATCAGGTCCGCGGCCGTGCCCTGCAGCGGTGTGTTCACTGCGGTGCGCTCGGCGAATCCCCGCATGTTCGGGTTGCGCGATTGAATGTCAGGAATGGGGCGGATGCGACCGAAGTGCGTCTTCACCGCCTGCTCGCGTCGCACGGTTTTGAGCGTCTCTTCGATGAACCGCTGCACACCCTTATATCGCTCAAAGTAAGTCTCGATGTACGTCTTGGCCGTCTTTTGGTCGATGTTCAACTGCGCCGCCAGGCCGAAGGGACTGATGCCGTACACGATGCCGAAGTTCACCGCTTTGGCTCGAGCCCGTGTCTCCTTGTCCATGGTCGCCGGGTCTACGCCGAAGACCTCGCTTGCGGTCAGCGTATGGATGTCCTTTTCGGTGCGGTAGGCGTCGAGCAGCAGCGGATCCTGCGA
This sequence comes from Edaphobacter sp., assembly GCA_965277545.1. Lineage (GTDB taxonomy): Bacteria > Acidobacteriota > Terriglobia > Terriglobales > Acidobacteriaceae > Edaphobacter. The sequence continues at coordinate 52,728 of OZ255826.1, read as the reverse complement.
GAAATGCGCCATCAGCCGGAGCTCGATCTGCGAGTAGTCGGCCGACATCAACACATTGCCCGGCGCGGGAATAAACGCCGCGCGAATCTCTCTGCCGAGCACGGTGCGGATCGGAATGTTCTGCAGGTTCGGGTTGGTGCTCGAGAGACGGCCGGTGGCGGTGCCGACCTGGTTGAACGTCGTATGCACGCGGCCATCCGCATCGGTGAGGCGAGGAAGAGAATCGAGATAGGTGGACTTGAGCTTCGATAGCTGCCTGTACTCCAGCACCAGCGCGGCCGCGGGATGATGCTCTGCCAACTCCTCGAGGACATCCTGCGCCGTGCTGACGACCTTGCCCTTTCCGTATTTGATCGGCTTCGGGAGCAGCATCTTGTTGAACAGCACATCGCCGAGCTGCTTTGGCGAGTTGATGTTGAACCGGTGCGCGGAGTCGCTGCCCATGGCCTCGCCGGCCTGCAGGTAGATGCGCTCAGCGAGATTGTCAATTTCTACGGCAAGCCGGTTCGACATGTTGCCGAGCACATTGGAATCAATGCGGACGCCGGTCTGCTCCATGCGCAGCAGCACGGGCACCAAGGGCAAGTCCATCGTCTCGTAGATGTGGGCCAGCCCGGCAGACTCGATCTGCTCGCGCAGCGTGGGCGACAGGCGATGGACTGCATTGGCCGACTCGGGCAGAAAGTTCGCAAGCTCTTCGCTGCTCGGGTTCTTCGACGGATGGGTCAGCGCGCGATTGGTGAAGCGGGCCGTGACATCGGGCAGGATATGGGAGCCGTGCGTCGGGTTGACGAGGTAGCTGTACAGCATGACGTCGTCGCGCACGCCGGCTAGAGTCAGCGCATGCGGCTCCAGGGCGCGCAGAACGGCCTTCAGGTCGTGAACGCGTTTGGGCAGCGCCTCATCCTCGAGTGCTTCCCGCAGCCCGTAAGCGTCCAGCGAGACCACCACGGCAGCGTTGTCTGAGGTGGCAAGACCAAGCTGCAGCGATCCCGGCGCGGGTTCAGGCCGCGTCGGCTGAGGCGAGGTCTCGGCAGCGCCAAAGAGGGACATGGATTCCGAAGGCGGCGGCTCCGCTTCGGTCTCCTCCTCTGCCGCGGGATCAGCGCAAATCTCTTCGGTGAGCGCTCGCGCATCTTCAAACACGGCGAGCGTAAGCCCCCTGGTCTTCCCCTCCGCCGTCGTGCCACGCGCATCGGCCAGCAGCGCGGCAATTTGCTCCTGGGTAGGTGACAAATTGAAGTGCAGTGGAGTGTTATCGACCGCCGGGGCCAGCTCCTTCAACAAGGTCGTGAACTCGAGCTCGGAGAAAAGCTCACGGCAGGCGGCGTTGTCGAGCGGCTGGGTGCGCATGTCTTCCAGGTCGTACTCGATCGGCACGCCGGTATGGATTGTCACCAGCTCTTTTGAGAGCAGAATGTTCTCGCGATTATTTTGTAACGATTCGCGATACGTTTTGCGCTTTACCTCGTCGGCATGGTCGAGCGCAGCCTCCACCGAGCCGAACTGCTGAATCAGCTCCACCGATCCCTTGTCGCCGATTCCAGGTGCGCCCGGAATGTTGTCGATCGCGTCGCCGCGCAGCGCCATGACGTCGATGACGCGCTCGGGAGGGACGCCCAGAGCCGCTTCCACTCCCGCCCTGTCGAGAATCAAGTTGTCCTTCGTAGGATTCAGGATCACGACATCTTTGTTCACCAGCTGCATCATGTCCTTGTCGGAAGACACGACGAAGACCTTGTGCCCGAGCTCGCTCAGCTTGCAGCTCAACGTGCCGATCACATCGTCTGCCTCAAAGCCCTCGTAGCTGAGGATAGGAATGCGGAAGGCGTCAAGCGCGCGGCGGATGAAGGGAAGCTGCTGGGCCAGATCGGGCGGCATCTCGGTGCGGTTGGCCTTATAGCCTAGGTAGTCGATCTCGTCGAACTGCTGCGTCTTGATGTTGAACTTCTTGACCGCCTTCATCTCGAGCGCGCGCTGGTCGCGGAAGACGGGACCGGAGAGATCGTAGACGGCTGCGAGATACAGCGGTGAAAAATCCCGTCGCAGCTTGTTGATCATGTTCACGAAGACGTAAGTCGCGGCGGTGGGGATGCCGGTGCGCGTCGACATAGGCCGCTGCCGCTGCATGGCGTGGTAGGCGCGGAAGATGAAGGCCATGCTGTCGAGCAGATAGATGGGCGGTTTGGTGTAGTGCTTCGGCTCATGCTTTGGCTGCGCAGGCGAAGCCGCCGCTTCGTTCTGAGTATGCTTGTCTGCGGATTCTTCGGTCTTCATCATTGCTCTTAGATGGTAGCGCGTTGGGTCGGAAGGTTGCGTGGTGCGAGACAGATATCTCCTACAGCAGCAGCATGCAATCGCCGTAGCTGAAGAAGCGATACTTGTGCTCCACCGCATGAGCATACGCCGCCAGCACCGCGTCCCTGCCGGCGAATGCGCTCACCAGCATAAGCAGCGTGGATTGAGGAAGATGAAAGTTGGTCAGCAAACCCTGCACAATTTGGAAGTTATACCCAGGACGGAGAAAGACGCTGGTCGCGCCGGAATGCGCTGAGAGGGGCCTTCCCTCGGCGGTCTGCGCACAGTGCTCGAGGGTGCGGGTGGTCGTGGTCCCCGCGGCAATCACGCGTCTGCCCTCGGACAGGCCGGTATTGATGGCTTCTGCCGCCGTTGCGGGAAGCGTGTAGTGCTCCTGATGCAGCCGGATGTCTTCGAGTCTTTGGACTCGCACCGGCTGGAAGGTGCCAAGGCCGACATGAAGTGTGATGGTCTCGATCTGCACGCCGTTCTGTCGAAGTCGCGTCAGACTCTCCGGCGTGAAATGAAGTCCGGCTGTCGGGGCCGCGGCCGACCCGGGCTGGTTCGAGTAGACCGTCTGATACCGCTCACGATCTTCTGGGCTGTCCGGCTCATCGCCGGGCCGGTGAATGTACGGCGGCAGCGGGACGTGGCCTATCCGGTCGAGGATGGCGTAAAAGTCCGGTACTGATTGGAAGCGCAAGGTGCGCTCGCCGAACTCGCCCGCGGCAAGGACCATTGCCTCAAGTACGACCCGCCCTCCCTCGTGGAAGAGGAGCCGTTCGCCGATCTGGATCTTGCGGCTGGGGCGAACCAGCGCAGTCCACTCGTCCGGTCCGATTGGCTGCGTCAGGAGGACTTCGATGCGCCCGCTCGGATCGGGTGAACTCCGCTGCGTGGTTTGTCCGCGGGCTCGGGTTGCGAACAGGCGTGCGGGGATGACCCGGCTGTCGTTCAGGATCAGGAGGTCCCCAGAACGGAGATGAACTGACAGGTTGCGAAAGAGGTCATCCTGAACTTTCCCGGAGGCACGGTCGAGAACAAGCATGCGACTGGAGCCGCGCATCGCGGGCGGGGACTGCGCGATCAGCTCTTCGGGCAGCTCGAAATGAAAGTCGGAAACTAGCACGTGTAAGAGGTTTAATGTGGCCGGTTTTGGCGAAGTGCTCTTGGCATCGGGTGATCAGGAGGTCTCGGCAAGTAATGAAGAGCAATTTTTTCCTATGGAATCACACCACTGATTCAGACTTGGCTGCGCCGCTTTGCGCGAGTTCTACAGAGAGATCCAGAGCGGCCTGTACTGCCTGCTGTTCGGCCGCAACTGGTCGAGTCCAGGAGACTGTCACGCGCGAAAAGGGTTTGGGAATGAGAAAGCGGTCCCAGGAGCGAAGCTGCCACGCGCTCTCCGGGTGGACGTAAAAGGCACTGACCGTCGTACCGGCCAATCTGGCGAGTTGGGTGACACCAGGCTTTGCGATGAGGGCAGGCCCGCGCGGACCGTCGGCGGTGATGGCGCAGTAGTGGCCGTTGAGATAGGCGCGGTACAGATTGCGCAGGCCGGCGGTGCCATCGCGGGAGCTCGAGCCCCGGATGGCTACGAAGCCAAGCCTTTCGACGGTGCGCGCCACCAGTTCGCCATCGAAGCTGCGGCTGATGAGGATGGTGACGCCGTGATTGCGGAAGCGCCACGCGCAGGCGAGCAAGCAGCGGTGCCACAAGGCATAGACGAGCGGTGGTGAGGTGTCATAGCCGGGAGCTGCGCCGGGTTCGCAGACATCCCGATAGCGCAGCGTCACCCCCAGGCAGCAGATGGCCATGCTCGCCAGCCGTGGCGCCAGGGCAAGGACGAGGCGCTGCTTCAGGGTGTAGGAATGAGCCACCGGTCAAGTTTACCTGCGGTATAAGCGGCCGGGATCGAAGAACCAGAGCGAGACCAGAATCAAGTCCTCCCTCCGTCGTTTCTTTGCTGTTCGAAACAATTCCGGCTTTACGATCAATGGATTGCAAGCGTCTTCCGGTGAATGGATTTTGAGGGGCTACTATGATGCGCTGTTCTATCAGTATGAGTTGTTGCGTTCTTGTCGCGACATCCTTTGCCGCAGTCGCCGGATTCGGCCAGAACTCGGTCGTCTCCCACGCCGCGCCTTCGGAAGATGGAGACCTGCGGCAGATGGTCTACGAACTCTCGCGGCGCGTGAGCGTGCTAGAGGAGGAGCTGCGCGAAGAGCATGCGGCCCACCTGGAAACGGCCTCGTATGCGGAACCAGAGGCCCCCGGAGTAGACATACGGACGAACGTGGAGAGTATTTCGAGCAGCACCGTAGCGACGACTCCTCTTGCGTCGACGACGCCTGCTGCGGCAGGGGCGCAGGTCGCCGGGACATCCACCGCACTGGCGCATTCGGCTCTGCCGACACAGTTACCGGGAAGAGCTACGTTGAACTATGCCTTCGACGGATATTACGATTACGACTTTAACCATCCGATCGGCCGGGTGCAGTATCTGCGCGCGTACGACGTGCTGAGCAACGCGTTCAGCATCAATCAGGCCGGCGTGATCCTCGACCTCGATCCGGATGTGGCTGCAGGGCGGCGATACGGTGTTCGACTGGACCTGCAGTTTGGCCAGGCGACGGAGACGCTCCAGGGGAGTCCTCAAAATGAACCGAGACCGGATATCTACAGGAACATCTTTCAGGTATACGGAACCTATGTGGCGCCTCTGGGTAAAGGCCTGACGGTGGATGTAGGCAAGTGGGCGAGTTCGCTCGGGATCGAAGGCAACTACACCAAGGACCAGGTGAACTACTCGCGGTCGTTCTTCTTCGATTATCTGCCGTTCTATCACGCCGGGGTTCGCACCAGTTATAAGGTCAACGATAAGCTTGCGCTGAATTACTGGCTGGTGAACGGAACCGATCAGTCCGAGCCGACGAATTCCTATAAGGACGAGCTGTTTGGGTTCACCGCCCAGCCTGCGAAGAGCGTCCTATGGAACTTCAATTACTATCTCGGGCAGGATCACCCGGACGCAGCGCCGGCAACGAACTGTACGGCACCGGTGCAGCCGGGATTGTGCCTGCAGCAGATCAACCCTGCGCCGGACGGCAAGCAGCATATCTTCGACAGCTACGTGACGTGGAATGCGACGCCGAAGCTCGCGTTTTCACTCGAGGGCGACTACCTGATCTCGCGGCTGTGGGCGAATGCCGCGCCGGGAGAATCCTCGGCTCCGTCCCATGTGGATGGGGGCGCTGCCTATGCGCGATATCAGCTGACGCCGAAGACGGCATTGGGAGGCCGCGCAGAGTACTTGTCCGATCGCGGCGGCCTCTTCAGCGGGACGACGCAGGCGCTGAAGGAATTTACCGGAACCTACGAGTACAAATTCGGCGAGGGATTTCTGGCGCGAGGGGAGTTCCGCAGAGATTGGAGCAATGTGCCATTTTTCCTGACCAACAAACCGGGAGTGTTATCACCCGCACAGCCGACGCTGACGATGGGTCTGGTTTGGTGGTACGGCGGCAAGCAGGGAACCTGGTGAGAGTTTCGTGGACAGCCTAGCTATATTTGAGCCAGCGTAGGATCTCAGGGAGGTTAGGCTTCTTGCCGTACATGAGGATGCCGACGCGGTAGATGCGGCTCGCGACCCAGAGGATGGCAAGGATCGTGACGGTCATCAGAGCGAAGGAGAGACCAATCTGCCACGGTGGGACGGTGGTGAGTGAGATGCGGAAGTTCATCAGCAGCGGGCTGCAGAAGGGGATCAATGATACAACTTGCGCAAGGGTGGAGTTGGGCGCGGGCACGATGACGAAGAGCATCAGCAGGCAGAAGGCGAGCGGCAGGACCAGAAACATGTTGAGCTGCTGGAGTTCCTGCTCTGAGTTGGTCATGGCGCCAAGCGCGGCCGCAATACTGGAATAGAGCAGGAAGCCGAAGATAAAGTAGGCAACGAAAAAGAAGATCTGGGTGAGGCTGATGGGCGCATGGCTGCCTCCCATGAGTCCTGCCGTCAGTGGAGTCGAGCCGAGCAGGGCGGCAGCGAGCATCCAGACGCCGATCTGCGTGATGCCGACCGCGCCGACGCCGAGGATCTTGCCGGCGAGCATCTCGTCAGGCTTGATGGTAGACAACATGACCTCAAAGATGCGGCTGGTCTTTTCTTCGATGATGGAGCGCGCGGTGTTCATGCCGTAGAGCATGATGACCATGTACATGAGGAAGAAGAGCAGGTAGGCGGCTCCGAAGGCTGCGCGGCTGCTGCCGGTCTTGCTGGTGTCGATGGCGACCGGTGCCATAAGAGTCGCGATGTCGGGAGCGGCCATGCCTTGATGCGTAAGGCCCTCGCGGGTGAGTACGTCCTGGATGGCGGAAGAGAGCGTCTCTTCGGTGGTAATATCGCCTGCCGAGCGAGGAACGTAGGTGAAGCTAGGACGAGCGGTGAAGGTAGCGCGTGTGCTGGACGATGCAGGCGGCGTGACCCAGAGATAGCCGGTGAGCTCGCCCTTGACCCGGAGATCGCGGTCAAGCTCGGCGCGCGTGGCATCCGATGGCTGGAGCAAATCAACCGTCATGCTGCTGCTGTTCTTGCCGTCATGAAGCGTGCTTCTAAGGTCGGTCGCAAAAACGGGGTCTGCGGAGACGATCGCGACGTGCGCGGCGGATTTGGCGCGCGAGGAGAGATAGCCGCTTCCGAAGACGAATCCGCCCATCAGGACGGGAATCAGGATGGTTGCGATGAGGAAGGCGCGGGTGCGGATGCGCTCGAGGTATTCGCGCTTCGCGATGAGCCAGGTGTTATGCATGAACGCTCTCCCCGCTTTCGACGGCGGCAGTGTTCTCTGTGACCTTTTCGATGAAGATCTCTTCGAGTGTGGGCGCCATGACCTCGAAGCGAGTGATGCGGGCTCGTGGGATCGCAGCAGCGAGGATGGCTTGAGCGCCGGCGACCTCGTCTGTCGAGTCGCGAAGGCGGATTACGGCGTGGCCGCCGTAGTTCTTCGCGGAATGAATCGCGGGGTGGTTCAAGAAGGAGGCGTCGCCAGTGAAGTGGATGAGCACGCGGTTTGCCGGATAGCGGGCTTTGATCTCGCTCATCGAGCCGGAGAGGACGACGTGGCTGTTGTGAATCAGACAGATGTTGTCGCAGAGCTTCTCGACCTGGTCCATGCGGTGGGTGGAGAAGAGGATGGTGCGGCCTTGCTTGCGAAGGTCGATCAGGGTATCCATCAAGAGAACGGCGTTGACGGGGTCGAGGCCGCTGAAGGGTTCATCCATGATGATGAGCTCAGGCTCATGGAGCAGCGTGGCGATGAACTGGATCTTCTGCTGCATGCCCTTGGAGAGCTCCTCGGTCTTCTTGTCGATTGCGGAGGCGATCTCGAGCCGGTCGCACCAGTCGTGAGCCCGCTTCGACGCCGTGCTCGCGTCCAACCCGCGAAGCTGACCGAGGAAGATCAGCTGCTCCATGACCTTCATCTTCTTATAAAGGCCGCGCTCTTCCGGCAGGTAGCCGGTGCGTTTGAGCAGGTCGCGGCGGAAGGACTGGCCGAAGAGTTGGACGGTGCCGGAGTCTGGAACCGTGATGCCAATCATCATGCGGATGCTCGAGGTCTTGCCCGAGCCGTTGGGGCCGAGCAGGCCAAACATGCTGCCCGGTTCGATTGAGAGGCTGAGATCGGCTACGGCGATCTTGGTGTCGTAGGCCTTGCGGACGTGTTGCAGTTCTACGATGGGCATGGACGATCGCGGGTAGTGCGCTGCAACTGAGTTTATCAGGGTATGCTGCACGCTTTTGGCCGCATCGCGCTTGGCATATCCGATTCGAACAGACTTGAAAAGAGGTTTGCCGGATGTGTTGCCGTCAACAAGATGGAGAGGCGAGGCAGTGGGAATGCGCTTGAGCGCATCTGAAATAGAAAGATTCGTCTGGGGTAGAAAGAGGTGACGCATGGCGCAGACCGACGGCAAGAAGCATTTTCACTGCAAGGACGTAGGGTATGAGTGCGAATGGCAACTTGCGGGTGACAGTGAAGACCAAATGTTGCCCGTGATTGAGAAGCATGCGGCTGAGGTGCATAACTTGACGCAATTCAAAGGGGAAGCCGTGGAGCATGTGCGCGAAGCGATTCGGCGGAACGGCTAAGGTCTACGGAATAGCCAGGCGCTCGCCGAGAACGTCGTCGCGCTGACGATGCTCGAGCTTCACGGAGATAACGGCGAGAATAAGCGTAATGATCGTAACGCCGGCGCTGGCAAGCGGCAGGTGGCGGTAGCCGAGACCGGCAGTAAGCATCAGTCCGCCTAGCGAAGCTCCGGTGGCGTTGCCAAAGTTGAAGGCGCCCTGGTTGAGCGTAGAGGCAAGATTGGGCGCTTCCGCTGCCTGGTCGACGATGCGGGACTGCAGTGGCGCACCGGCGGCGAACTGTACCGCCCCCCAGATGAAGATCATGGTCACGGCGGGAAGGACGTAAGGCTCGGCGTAGTACAGAGCGATCAAGGTCGCCAAAAGGGTGAGCAGCGAGGAGACGAGGAAGGCCATGGGGCGCCAGTCGCTGAGCGTTCCACCGAAGAAGTTGCCGAGCGTAATGCCGACGCCGAAGAGAAGCAGCGTGAGGGTGACGGCGTGGGGCGTTACGCGGGTGACGGCCAGAAGCATCGGCGCGATATACGTGAAGACGCAAAAGAGCGAGACCGAGGTGAGCGTGCTCATCGAGAGCACAAGCAGAACCTGCGGTTTGCGCAGCACGCGGAACTCGTGAATAAGGCTTCCGGAGCCGGCCGCCTGGGGCGGAACGAGAAAGAATACGGCTGCGGCGGCAAGGAATCCAATCGGAACAATGGCCCAGAAGGCAGCGCGCCAACCGAATGCCTGGCCAAGGGCCGTGCCGGCGGGAACTCCAAGGACGTTCGCCAGCGTGAGCCCGGAGAACATGAGAGCGATCGCCTGCGCGCGCTGACTCCGCGGAACGAGATTGGAGGCGACGACGCTGCCGATCCCGAAGAAGGCTCCGTGGCAGAGAGCGGTGAGAACGCGAGCGGCGAAGAGCAGGTTGTAGCCGGGAGCGACCGCGCAGGCGAGATTCCCCAGCGTAAAGACGCCCATCAGGAGCATGAGCGCGAGTTTGCGTTCGAGCTTTGCCGTCGCGAGGGCTACGATCGGCGCACCGACCGTGACTGAGAGCGCGTACCCCGTGACAAGGGCGCCGGCTTTGGGAATGCTGACGCGGAAGTCCGCAGCGAGATTGGGAAGCAGCCCCATGATGATGAACTCGGAGGTGCCGATGCCGAAGGCTGCAACCGCAAGGGCCATCAGCGGCGTGTGCAGAAGGATGTGCTTGCGCGGTTCAGTTTCCTGCTGGTGCGCCATGGATTTCATTGCAACACAGAAGGTGTCGGTTGCGAAGAGCGAGCATAGAGCCGATTCCGGTTCTTGGTAGCATCGGTCTGTGCTGGAACTCTCGACACCAATCCAATATGTGAAGCGTGTGGGAGAGCGCGTCGCCGCGGAGTTGGCCAAGCGCGGCGTGGAGACCGTGGAGGATCTGCTCTACCATCTGCCGTTCCGGTATGAAGACCGTTTGAACCCCGTGCCGATGCATGCTCTCGAAGCCGGAACGATGGCTTCGGTGATCGGCGAGGTGCGCGGCAGCGCGCTGTTGCAGACGCGGAAGATGCCGCTGTTTGAAATGACGGTGGGGCAGGGGCTCCATACGGTGAAGTGCATGTGGTTTCGCGGAACATATCTTCGGGACAGGTTTCATGTAGGGCAGATGGTCGCCCTCTACGGCAAGCTCGAACCCTCGCGGAGCAGTGCCGGCAAGTTCAAGATGATCAATCCCCAATTCGAGCTGCTGCCCTCGGGACGAGGGGAGGATGCGGAGTTTGCCATGCTCGAGGTTGGGCGCATCGTGCCGGTCTATGAGTCGCTGGGCGGGACCACGGCGTGGGGAGCGAAGCTGGGGTCGAAGTGGTTGCGCCGGGTGATTTGGGCGCTTCTTGAAGAGCTGGCCACACACGGAAGCACCGCGTCCGCAAGCGCGGCGAATGATGATCCGGAGAGCTTGCCCGCATCTCTGCGCATCCGCCTGAAGCTGCTGGGGCGACTGGAGGCGTTGCATTCTGTTCATTTTCCTGAGCCGGGAACTCCGATGGTCGAGTTGATGTCGGCGAGCTCGCCGGGACATCGGCGGCTGATCTTCGAAGAGCTCTTTTTCCTCGAGCTGGGATTGGAGTTGAAGCGGCGCAGGATGCGGGAGCGGGAGGGAACGGCCTTTGCGACCGACGCGAAGGTGCGCGAGGCGATCAAACAGGTGCTGCCGTTTCATCCCACAGCCGCACAGAAGCGCGTGCTCGGCGAGATTGCACAGGATATGCGCAGGCCGCAGCCGATGCGGCGTCTGCTGCAGGGCGATGTCGGTTCGGGCAAGACGATCGTCGCAATGCAGGCGGCTCTGATTGCGATCGAGAATGGATATCAGGTGGCTCTGATGGCGCCTACGGAGATTCTCGCCACGCAGCATTATCTGTCCGCGCGGAAGTTGCTGGGGGATGTGCAGTCGCCGCGAACCGGACGACTCTATCGCGTGACGCTCCTGACAGGCTCGCTCGATGAGGCTGCGAAACGAGAGGCGCGCGGGAAGCTCTTTCGCGGAGAGACCAACCTCGCGATCGGAACGCATGCGCTCATCGAAGACAAGGTGGACTTCGACAACCTTGGACTGGTGATTGTCGATGAGCAGCACCGGTTCGGGGTGCAGCAGAGATTCAGGCTGATGAAGAAGCCGGGTGCGCTCGACCCGGACGTGATGGTGATGACGGCCACTCCGATACCGCGAACGCTAGCGCTGACGCTCTATGGCGATCTCGATGCGAGCGTGATCGACGAGCTGCCGCCAGGGCGAACCCCCATCGTGACGCGCAGGACGGCAGACGAGCAGGCTGAGAAGGTTTGGGATTTTGTTCGCAAGCAGGTGAAGGCTGGAAGACAAGCTTATATCGTCTACCCGGTCATCGAAGGAACAAAAGATGATCAGCCCGAGCTGGATTTCGCGCAGGATGCAGAGCCGGGGGAGGCAGCGCCGAGTGCTAACGCGGACTCTTCCGCTGCGCTGCGGAAGAGCGGTAAGAAGGCGGGTGCCGCACTAGATTCGCAAGGGCATCCAGGTGCAGGTGCGAAGAAGAAGAGCAAAAAGCCGGAGCCATCCAGGAAGCCGCTGCGAGCCGCAACGGAGATGTATGAGGAATTGCGCAGCGGCTCGCTGGCAGGGTTGCGCATTGGTCTGCTGCATGGACGGCTACGCACCGACGAAAAAGAGATCGCGATGCGCCGTTTTCAACGCGGCGAGATCGACGTGTTGATCGCAACGACAGTCATCGAAGTGGGCGTGGATGTGCCGAACGCCTCCGTGATGGTGATCGAACATGCAGAGCGGTTCGGCCTGGCGCAGATGCACCAGTTGCGCGGGCGGGTAGGGCGGGGCACGGCGAAGAGTTATTGCATCCTGATGACCGGCGCCAAGGTGAGTGAGCAGGCGGAGGCACGGCTGGAGGCCATGGTCCGAACCCAGAACGGCTTCGAACTGGCAGAGCTGGATATGCAGCTGCGCGGGCCGGGCGAGTTTTTCGGAACACGGCAGGCCGGGCTCCCCGAGTTTCGCGTGGCGAACCTGATCCGGGATCGCGAGCTGCTGGAGCTGGCCAAGGTCGAGGCGTCGAGATTCGTCTCGCAGCCGGATCCTGAAACTCCGGCAAAGGAACGAGACGCCGTTTGGGCTCGGCTGCGAGCGCAATGGCAGAGAAGATATGGATTGATCGAGGCTTAGTCCCGGCCCCGACTCGAAGCCGTGCGAGCGGCGATCCTGGGAAGAGTACCGCGGCCGCTTTGTTCCGCATCGGGCGAAGTAAAGTCTGCACTCTGTTCGCCGATGAGACACGAAGGTAAGGCGAAAACAACGCGTTCGGGTTGGAATCCCCCAATGGTGTTATGTCGCCTTTCCGCGAGCGTGCCTAGAGTGAAGGAGTGATGTTGCCGCGTACAGAGATCTACCACCGACCGCAGGATCGAGTCGAGCTGCAGATGCGACTTGTGCAGGGAGCGGGCTCGCCGCTCAGGCTAAAGGGAAACCCGCCCGAATCTTCCGCGGCGCTGTTTCTGGTCAAATCAGCAGGAAGGTCAATGAATCGTATGTCACCGGCCAAAGACTCCAAGATCCCGACCCAGATGGCTCCGGAACGACGTGTGAAGAGGTACATACCCGCTCACGGGATGGAACTGTTGCCGGTACAGCAGGGTCAGGCTCGTCTCACCAGCTCTGTGATGGCCGCCGGACTGCTCGGATGGCTGGCTCACGCCGTGGGTGTCTGGCTTCAGCATCGCTAAGCCGGCACCGCAACTCTGATGGAATTCGGGAGAGTTTGGCAGCTTCGCTCCTTATCTGAAGGACGTTGCCGCATCTCCTATCCGACTCTTGATCCTATTCTCCGCTGAACGCAAATCCTGCTCCGCTGATAGACTTAAAAACTCAGTTGCAATCCGCTTCGACGAGCCTCGCAAGGTGGCTTGATCGCGGCGAGTCAAAGGAATTTGAAACCAGTGGATCAGCGGACCAAATCAGCTCTCAAGCACGACCAGTTCATCGACACGACGCAGCACAGCTTGCAATGGGCGAGCGAAAACCGCCGCTCCGTTCTCGTGACGACGTCCATCCTGCTTGCCGTCATTATCGCCTTGGTAGTGGGTGTTGTTGCCTACAATAGCCGCGCGAACCAAGCGTCGGTCGCATTTGGCAACGCGATGCAGGCGTATCAGACGCCGCTGGCTTCTCCTGGCCAGCCCGTGCCTCCCGGCGTGAAGACCTATCCGTCCGTGATTGAGCGCGCCAAAGCCGCAAACGCCCTCTTCGAAGCAACGGCGCAGAAGTACGGGATGACTCCGGACGGCCGGAACGCCCGTTATTTTGCCGGCTTGACGTACATGGAAGAGGGTCAGACTGCTTCAGCCGAAGGCTCGTTGAAGCAGGTTGCAAGCGGCTGGAACAGCGATCTCGCGGCGCTCGCAAAACTCTCCCTTGCGCAGCTCTATCGGCAGACCGGACGCGACCCCCAGGCCATCGAATTGTACAGCGATCTCACGGCTAAGCCCACCAGCACCGTGCCTGCGGGACTTGCGCAACTGCAGCTCGCAGATCTTTACCAGGTGCAGGGCAAGCCCGAACAGGCCAAAAAAATCTACGCGCAGCTAAAGGATAAAGATCCGAAGAGCGCCGCCGGCCAGATCGCCGCACAGAAGCTCAACCCCGCGCCGGCAGGTCCGGCTGCTCCGTCAGGCTTGTAGGACCGGCTTCACGCCTGGCTTCTGTCACGTGCCGGCGTTCCCGCCTCGCTCCTTCGCCATTACAGGCCGAAGCCCTCGTCGTGGAAGACTCCGGGGCCTTCGCTCACATAGGTTGTCGTTCCGGCGGCGTCGCCGCGCAGTCGAGTGAGAACGCTCCACTGATCGTTGGTCTTTGGCGCGGCGGCCCATACCGGCAGGGGCATCCGCAGGTAGTCCGAGAGCGCAAATGCGTGAGGCTCGTAGAGAGCGCGTATGGTTCGCAGCCGCTCTTCCGCGGATGGATCGCCGCACAGCGACACGCGATGATCGCCAAGCGTTTGGCAAAGCCGGTTGAACTCGGATCGGGGGAGTCGATCGGATTCGTTGTGGCGCTGCCACGCGGGCCGCTCTTCAATGTGAAAGACATGCCCAAGATCGATCAGCGCGTGGCGCGCCATCACAAAGGTCAGCTGCGCCTGCCGGGATGACGTTCCCTCAACCACCGAGATCAGAATCGCGCACGTGTCCAGGATGGAAACCAGTGCGGAGAGCCAGCTCTGGTTGTCGTGCTGCGAGCGGTAATAGCAGAGGATCGGGTACGAAATGTGCGATTCGAGGATCTCGGCGGCCCACCGCTCCCACTCTGCCATCAGCTCATTCAGGGCTTGCTGACCGCCTTCGAAGGCGTGACGGCGCAGCAGCTCGGCAGCGTTTGGGGGAGAACCCGCACGCGCATCGAGCAAAGCCACACTGACCTCGCGATGAGAAAACGCCTGATAGAGCACCGGAAGATATCCAATGACCAGGGCGACGAACCCGAGACCCGTACCAGACTCGAAGATGATCACGGCACGGGCGAGCAGGTTGTGAGGGATGACATCTCCCAGACCTAGCGTGAACAAGGTCGTCCCGCTGACATACAGGGCGGTCCCAAAGCGTTCCCAGAGCGACGGAGAATGCCCCATCATCGCGTCGCCGAAGGCGGAGCGCATGGAAAAGTAGATCATGGCGAAGCCGAAGATCAGTAGCAAAGCCCACAGAACCAACAAGAACAGCAGCGACAACGGACCGTAGATGCTGTAGATCTGTTCCCGCACCTTCTTGTCTCTGGCGCGCTCGGCCAGCATCACCCATGGGCTCCAGGTCGCAAGGAAGAATATGCGGGTGATCCGAAATCGTCCGGTGGGGCGGCGCGGCAGAATAATCGTCTGGAAGGCATCGAGCGCAACGCCAAGACAGAGGAATAAACCGGCGAGCAATGAGGCGATGTACACGGAAGATGGCTCCAGGGGTCGAGAATGCTCACCCTTTTTTCTAAAACAGTATCAGACGGTTCGACCGTTATGCTTCGTCCACAAAACTGGAAGCAAGGGTAAGCCTTCTGGATGCGTAAGCTTAGTTTCAGGCTGCACAAAGATACAAACCAATGCTCTGCACAGCGAAAAACCTACAATTTTTATTCGACAACAGGGCATTTAGAGCCTACTCTCCGTCTATATAAGCATGTTCCCATTCCGGAACCTCCTACCAGAAGACGAGATCATCTATGCAGAGAGTACTCATTGTTGATGACGACCACCTGGTTGCCGATACGCTTACTCTAGTCTTCGAAAAGAGCGGCTTTGAAGCCAGGGCTGCCTACTCCGCGGAAGAAGGCCTTCGGTGCTCGCGGCAGTTCGAGCCGGATCTGCTGCTGTGCGATGTCTCCATGCCCGGCCGCGACGGTCTTTCTCTGGTCGGCGACGTCACCCGCGAGCTGCCCTCCTGCCGCATCCTGGTGCTCACCGGCTTCTACTCTAACCTCAAGAGTGTTCGCGAGCAGGCAAACAGGCTGCATAAGCCGATGGGAATCCTAACCAAGCCATGCCAGCCGTCCGAGCTTCTCCGCGAAGCCACCTCCCTGCTCGCCTCGGCTTAGCTGAAGGTTGCATGCGATGCCTGACCTCGGACGTACCCTCATCTTCCTCGGATGTCTTCTCATCGTTATTGGCGCCCTGGTGCTCGGCCTGAGTCGCCTCCATCTTCCTCTGGGTCGCCTGCCGGGAGATCTGAATTGGCGAGGCCGCCATTGGACGGTCTCGTTCCCGTTTGCGACCTGTATCCTGCTCAGCGTCCTGCTCAGTCTACTGCTGTGGGTGATCGGCCGCATCCGGCACTGACCGTCGATCACTCTGCCCGCTGCTAGACTCAGGTGGTATGTCTGAACCACTCGACAGACCGCCGACTCTTGCCATCCTTCGCGCCCGCGGCGCGAAGCTGCGTTCAAGCAAGCGTCCAGGCAACTCCCCCTACTCACCGGAACCACTCTTCCAGACCGACCTGTTTGCCGCTGCTGCCGATGCCGCGGCGCCTGAGCCTTTTAGATCAAGTGAAGATTGGACCGGCCAGCCTTCGGTGCCAGGCACGGAGCCGCCACTTGCCCAATCAGCCGCGCCGATCTTGTCGAAGAAGACGCGTATCGTCGCCGATGACGCGCTGGAGCGCCGGATCTGGAGCGTCCGCGCTTTGGTCAACAACATCCGGCAGCAGGTCGAAGTCTCCTACACCAATCTCTGGATAGAAGGCGAGATCTCCAACTGCCGTCCCGCATCCTCAGGACACATGTATTTCACGCTTAAGGATGGCGAAGCCCAGCTCCCGGTCGTGCTCTTCCGCCGTCAGGCGCAGCTTCTGCGATTCCGCCCCGTCGACGGCCTGGCCGTGCTGGTCCGCGGACGCATCTCGGTCTACGAAAGCCGTGGCCAGTTGCAGTTGATTGCAGAGACCATGGAACCTCGCGGCGCCGGTGCTCTGCAACTCGCCTTTGAACAACTGAAGGCGCGCCTTCTTGCCGAAGGGCTCTTCGATGCCGCCCGCAAACGCGCCCTGCCGTCTTTTCCGCACTGCGTCGGCATCATCACTTCTCCAACGGGCGCAGTCATCCGGGATATCGTCACGATCATCCGAAGACGGCACGCGCGCCTCAACCTGCTCGTCTATCCGGCGACCATGCAGGGCCCGTCGAGCGCTGGTTCGGTCGCCGCTGGAGTCCGGTGGTTCAACGCACATCCCGATCGCGCCGACCTGATCGTCCTCGCCCGCGGCGGAGGCTCGGTGGAAGACCTCGCCTGCTTCAACGAGGAAGCACTGGCCCGCACCATCGCCGCGTCTTCTGTTCCTGTCGTCTCCGCGATCGGACACGAGACGGACTTCACCATCGCCGACTTTGTTGCGGACCTGCGCGCACCTACGCCGTCCGCTGCGGCCGAGCTTGTCACCGCTGCACAACACCGCATCGAAGAACGCGTCGAAGCTCTTGCCGCCAGAGTGCGCCGCGCAGGCCGCTACCATCTCGTCCATGCGCGTCAGTGCTACACCCGGCTCTCGGCTGAGTCTGTTCTGGCGCGTCTTCATGATGGTGTCGATCGCCGCGATCAGCGTCTGGACGAGCTGCGGCTGCGTCTGGATTCGCTTACGCAGCGCCGTCTTAGAATCGCTTCGCAGCGTCTGCTTTTCCTAGACGATCGCCTACGGCGCCAGAATACCGCGGTTCGCCTTGCCACTACCCAGCACCGCCTGCAGGCCTCCACGCAACGTCTGCAGCAGCTCGCTGCGCATGCGTTCGTCACTCGACACGCCCGGCTCAACCGCGGCGCCACGCGCCTCGAAGCCCTGTCGCCGGTCGCCGTACTTTCTCGAGGGTACGCGCTTATCTACTCGAACGACGGAAGGCTTCTCCGCTCTGCTGCGGAAACGGCTCCAGGAGAGGCGATTCATGCGCGGCTGGGGAAGGGAAGTCTCGCAGCACAAGTCACGCACATCAGATCCGAAGCGGTGACAGACTCGATTACGCGGACGGATTCGTCTGCCCGGACGGAGAACGGCAACTCATGAGAAAGCTCTTTGGAACCGATGGCATTCGCGCCATCGCTGGGCAGGCCCCCCTGGATGCACCTACGGTTTACGCCATCGGACTCGCACTGGCCCACATCCTTTCCGCAAAATCTTCCAGGCCTCGTGTCCTTCTCGGCATGGACACCCGAGAATCAAGCGCCTGGATCGCCGCAACTCTGACTGCGGGTCTCGACGCAGGCGGGGCTTCCGTAGAAAGCGCCGGCATCATCACCACGCCCGGGGTCGCGTTTCTCACCAAACGGCATGGCTTCGCTACCGGAATCGTGATCTCCGCTTCGCACAATCCCTGGCAGGATAACGGCATCAAGCTCTTTGGCCCGGACGGCTACAAGCTCCCCGATGCGCTCGAACTCGCCATCGAAGACGAGATCTTCCGCAAACTCAGCGCCAACTCCACTCCTCCGCGGCAGAATGTTCCGCCCGAGGTTAACGAGGCTGATCGCGCCGAGTACGTGCGCTTCCTGCTGGCCGCTGCTCCCGGCCTTTCCCTCGACGGCCGCCGCCTCGTCATCGACTGCGCCAACGGGGCGGCTTCCTCAGTCGCGTCGCAGCTCTTCTCCGAGCTGAATGCGAACGGTGGAGGCGAAGTCATCATCACGCACGCCAGCCCCGACGGCCGCAACATCAACGAGAACTGCGGCGCACTGCATCCGGAGATCGTCGCCGGAGCCGTAAGGCACCACAAAGCTTCGATCGGCATCACCTTCGATGGAGACGCCGATCGCGCCCTCTTCGCCGATGAGCACGGCAACGTCGTCAATGGCGACGCGGTTCTCTTGCTGGCAGCGCGCGATCTGCAGGCTCGCGGTCTGCTCACCAAAGAAACCGTCGTCGCCACAACGATGTCAAACATGGGGCTCGAAGCCGCTTTGAAGCGCAGCAACATCCAGATGATGCGCGCGGCGGTAGGCGACAAGTACGTCCTCGAACAGATGATCGCAACCGGTGCAGCTTTGGGAGGGGAGCAGTCGGGCCACATCATCTTCACCGGACGCAGCACCACCGGCGATGGCCTGCTAACCGCGCTCCTGCTGCTCGACATCGTGCGCCGCAGCGGCCGGAGCCTTGGCGAACTCGTCGGCGACCTCAAGGTTTTTCCTCAGGTTATCGTCAACGTTAAGGTACGCGAAAAGAAGCCGCTCGAGAACATTCCTGCGGTAGTCGCCGCAATTGCCGCCGCCGAAGACGAACTGGCTGATTCCGGCCGCGTCGTCATTCGTTACAGCGGCACCGAAGCGCTTGCTCGGGTCATGATTGAAGCTGAATCCGAACCCCTGATGCGCTACCACGCAGACACGATCGCGAGCGCCATTCGCACTGAACTCGGCGCTTAGACTCTCACGTGCCGATTGCGTTTTGACAACCGACGGCTGAGTTTTACCTGCGGTCAGCGCTCAGCCTTGCCGATACCCCTGGCCTGCATTAAGCTGGACTCAATCATGTATGAAGACTTTCGAGTGAACGACCGCTGGACCGGCGAGGATCTCCACTGCACCTGGAAGGGGACTGTCGTCGCCATTGCGACTCGCCACGCCGACGCTACCGACATCCGCTTCGCCGTCAACGGCCGCCCTATCTGGATCGCTATGCCGAACCTGGCCTGGGTCGAGCAGAAGCGCCGTACCGGCTTCGTCATCACCGACTACCTGGCCGCGCAGACTGCAGGACGGTACCTGAAGCATGCGATCCAGTCAGGCTACGACAACGGACGTGAGATGTATACGATGACTGTCGAAGAGGTGCTCGAGCACGCCAGCGCGGTCGTCAAAGAGGCAGGCCGCACCGATAACCTCCCCAGCCTTCCCGTCATCAACGACAACATCCGCGCCGAAGACGAGATGAGCATTCATCTTCCAGGCGAACCCGCGTAGGCTCCGGAGGAACTGGCATGTTCACGCGCCGCAGATTCCTCTTTACGCTGCCGGCTTTCTCTGCTTCTGCCCAAGCCCTCGCCCCATGGCCATTGCGTAAAAAAAAACCTGCGCCGCCTCCGCCTCCGCTGCGGGTCTACTTTGGCACGGACACCACCAAGGGCATAAGCAAGGGAATCTATCAGGCGCGCTTTGACCCGGCACGAGGACAACTGACAGCACCCATGCTCGCCGCCGCCACACCGAGGCCGTCCTATCTTGCGCTCTCCCCTGGAGGAACCGGCCGCCAATTGCTATATGCAGTCAATGGCGTCCGCGACCCTGCCGCGACAATCGCCAGCTTCACCATGGACAGCAGAACGGGCAGCCTCAAACAGATCGGCCAGGTCTCCTCGGGCGGCAGCGGACCGGATTATCTCTGCGTCGACGCCACCGGCCACGCCGCTTTCGTTGCCAACTACTATGGCTCCTCCATCGCTTCCTTCCGCGTTCAGCCCGACGGCAGCCTCAGCCAGCCGGTCGAACGCATCGATTTCAAAGACCACGAAAAATTCGGCGCTCTCGGTTCGAACCCAATCCGTCAGGACAGCCCTCACCCTCACTGCGCCACCCTCTCGCCTGACAATCGTTTCCTGCTGGTCTGCGATCTCGGAACCGACCACATCTCCATCTTCCAGATCCATTCGGATAGCGGCCAACTCTCCGGCTATAGCTTATTCTTCAACAACAGCCCAGGGTCCGGCCCGCGCCACGTCGCCTTTCACCCAAATGGCCGCTGGGTGTACTGCATCAACGAAATCAACTCCACCGTAGACCGGCTGCTCTGGACCTCAACCCGCTTCAGCGACAACCCGCAGGCTCTGCTGACCAACACCGCCGCCTCAGTCAAGACGATCGCGCCGGACTTTCCCAGCGATAAAAATACTGCTGCCGAACTGGCCATCTCTCCCGATGGAGCCTTCCTGTACGCGAGCAATCGTGGCGAAGACTCACTTGTGGTCTTTTCGATCAGCAGCAAAGATGGAGGCCTCATGCCGCTTCAGCGGATAGCCTGCGGCGGTAAGACGCCACGCCACTTCACCCTCGATCCCACCGCGCAATGGCTTCTGTGCGGGAATCAGGACTCCGCTACCATCACCATCTTCCGTCGCGACAGCGCAACCGGAAAGCTCGGCGGTCCCACGCAGACCGTGCCGCTTGACTCTCCGCTGATGACGCTCTTCGCCTGAGGACCTCATGTTCGCCCGCAAGCTCATCATCGAACGCATCGACGCCGCAGGCAATGCTGAACTCTGTCCGGTGAAATGGATCGATAACTTCGCGATGCGCAACTTTACCAACGACGCTATCTTCGACGACACGCTTCCCATCGCCGACGGCCTTCTCGAAGCCGGTTATCGCGTCCCGCTCGACCCTCTGCGGACCAAGATGGAGGACTGGTTTCGCCGCAAGGGCTATCTCGCTGCGGACGACAGCCTTGTCATTACGGAACAGCTCGCGAAGAAGCGGTCCGAACCAGCCTGACATCGCGGCAACGTTTCTCATGGATCAGGCCGCCCAGTTTCGGCTGGCCTATTCGTCGTAGTGCAGCAGGCTGAGCACGTCGTAGTGCTGAAACTTCTGCCGGCCTTTCAGAAAATCGAGTTCAATCGCAAACCCCAGCCCGGCGATCTCTCCGCCCAACTGGCGCACAAGCTGGACAGTCGCCTCCATGGTGCCCCCAGTCGCAAGCAGGTCATCCACGATGATCACGCGCTGTCCCGGCTGAATCGCATCGAGGTGAATCTCCAGCGAGTCCGTGCCGTACTCAAGCTCGTAGTTCACGCGCGCAGTCTTCGCCGGTAGCTTCTTCGGTTTGCGCACCGGAACGAAGCCCGCGTTGAGACGGTATGCGAGCGCAGGCCCGAAGATAAATCCGCGCGCTTCGATACCCAGCACCAGGTCAATCTCCTTACCGATGTAGTATTGCGCGAAGGCGTCGATGAGCTGCGCGAATCCTGTCTTATCTTTCAGCAGCGTCGTGATGTCGTAGAACAGAATTCCGGGCTTCGGGAAGTCGGGCACCGTTCGGATCAGGCCCTTCAGCGGTTCGCAATTGATAGAGAGTGTCATCGATTTCTTACCATGCTCCTTCGATCTCAAATGGTCCAAGCTTTCCGCCTTCGCTCGCGGCAAGCTCGTCTTCCAATACGGCATCCACGCGGCTGCCGCGCGAACCCTTCCGTATCGCCGCGGTCAACTCAGCCAGATCAGCTGCTTCTCCCGCGGCAACAATCTCCACATCGCCGCTATCAGTATTCCGCACCCAGCCGTGCAATCCAAGCTCCGCCGCTTCGTGATGAACGAACCAGCGAAACCCGACACCCTGCACGCGGCCTTTGACAAGATAGTGAACGACCATGCGAATCTAACGCACCCGGTAAACATACGCGTCGGAGATGAATCTGTTCCCGATGGTCTGCCCGCCCAGACGCATCCCCGAGACGTCGTCGGCTTTGCCAAAAAGCCTGCGAAGCTCGCGTATGAATAGGTCCTTTGTCGACAAAATCAGGATAGGCGGACGCGTGTAGGTAAAGCGGCCGTGCAAAATCTCCGCAACCTGCTCGTATGCTTTCAGAAGATGCGTCTGATCAAGCGAAGGCGAGGAAAGAATCAGGCGCCAACTCTCATAATCGGGTGAAAGCATCCATAGCCCAACGGCAACCTTCACCTTGGCTGCATCAAGGGCATCGAGAATCTTCGTTCCTGCCTCCAGGTCGAAACCTACCAGCGTCGCTTGATCCATAACACTACTCCATCGTTCTTTCTCGCAATTGCATCAATCATCGCTCCTGCCTCGTTCTTCGTCCACAAAGCATAGCGGCTCTTTTCGTTCCAGGTTTGCACCAGATCCCAGTTGGCATCAAACTTCGAACTAGCCTTTGCTGCTGCCATGAGTTCGGAGTCAGGATCAGCCAACCTCGCCAACTCTCGAAGATCGTGGCTGTAACTCCTCTGCGCACGGTCCTTGTCAGGAAAATCGAAACGTCTGACTGACTTCGCGATACATGCTTTGAGCGCACACTCAACCGCATATCCTGCAAGATAGTATGCACCGCTATGCTCTCCCGCCGAAAAGAGAATGCGCGCCTCTCGAATCCTGGTGTTCGACAGCTTTTGCAGGTCCGTACGGTTCATCGGTGCTGTTGTTCCTTACGCGCGGCTGATGTAAGCGCCTTCCGCGGTATCCACGCGAATCTTTTCACCTTCATTGATGAACGGCGGCACCGCGACCATAAGCCCCGTCTCCATCTTCGCGGGCTTCGTCACCGAAGACGCGGTAGCCGACTTAATGCCAGGCTCGGTTTCCATCACGGTCATCTCCACAACGCCGGGAAGCTCGATGCCTACGGCCTTTCCGTCGTAATAGCTCACGCTGATGCTTAGGTTCGGAATCAGATACTCGACCGCATCGCCTAACGTCCCGCGCTTCAGCATGGTCTGCTCGAAGGCTTCATCCATGAAGTAGTAATCATCGCCATCGCTGTAGAGGAACTCCATCTTCACCTCATCCACGATCACGCGGTCGATCGGGTCAGGGGAGCGAAAACGCTCAACAAACATGGCGCCGGTGCGGACGTTCCGCAGCTTGGCCTGAATAAAGGCGCGCAGGTTGCCGGGTGTGCGGTGCTCGACCGAGAAGACCGTGTGCAGGTCATTATTGTGCTTGATAATCATGCCCGGGCGCATCTGCGTGGCGGGAATCGACATAAAGAAAACCCCTGATTTCGTGTTGAATTTGTTTGCGGAGGAGACACTCCGAGCGGCTTACAGACAACGTGCCGATCGGGCCTGCAACCCTTCGATTGTAGCGCAGCTTTCTCTGCTCTTGCTCTCCGTTGGACGATGCGAGGGCTCGCTACCTGCTCCCAAAAACTCGTCGGAAGAAGCGCCCAACTACATGAAAAACGTCCTTCGGGGGCGCAGGCGCAGACGGCGCAATTTGCCTCGTGGCAGAGACCGCGCTCGTCGGCAGGGCAGCCGCAGAAGTCGTTGTTGCAGCAGCCGGAGCAGAGGCTGCAGCTGCGGCAGGAACCGGCTCCACGGTACTGTCCGGAGTGCCGTCGGTACTCAACGTCGCCGAAACCTGCGAGTGCAGCGTCTCAAGCGGAGCCTGCGGGACGGACGCAGCCGGAGCCAAGCCCTCACTGACCGCAGCAGGGAAGGGATGTTGTTCGGCGGCCGTCTTTGGCGCGGCAGCGGAACTTGTCGAACTTCCGGCTCCCGCAGCGGCGGCGTGCACCAGCGCATCGGCCACATTCATCGTCGGTTCGCCCGCAGCCTCAGGAGGACACCCGCACGAAGAAGACTCGTGATCCACAACCTCCTTCAGACTCGCGTGTTCGAAAAGCACATGCTGCCCCGCACGCAACTCATATGTACCGGCGCCAAACGGATCCGCAATGTGAAGGACCGGCGCCTTCGCTCCGCGATTTTCCACGCAGGTGTCCCCGTTCTTCATCACTCGCAGACTCAGGTCGAGCGGACCATCGGCATCCATCGTAAAACGCAGGTCCGGCGTCATGACGACATCGCGCGTGGTTGCCGCCATCTGGACTTCGATCGCGCCTCGGTCCAGACCGAGCATCAGTGGTCGCTCTCCCGCCGCCTCCGCCCCCCCAGCAACATGCAAGCCGCTGGTCGCGCATACGCGCACCGAGCCGCCGCGGCTCAGCGCCACCTCAGCCAGACGATCGTGCGCCGTGACCGTCGTGCTTCCAACCAGAACGGCACGTCCATTGGTGATCTCGAGCGCCCCTGCGACCGTGGCATCCTGCACCCCGACGGTGCCGATCGGCGATGGCGCCTGCCCTGCGGCTACTCCACCGAGGAGAACAAGCAGAGAAAGAACGAACAGGAGATGATTCCTCGTCAGGATACTCATCCCGGCTGTCTGGTCCGCGCGCAACCACATACCTTCGCTCTGCAACAATGGACGTCCTTAGAGATGCAGAAAATTGTCGATCAACTTCTTCCCATGCACGGTGAGCACACTCTCGGGGTGAAACTGAACCCCCTCGATCGGCAATTCGCGGTGACGCAGCGCCATGATCGTCGCAGCGCCTTCGCCTTCGCTGGTCGCGCCATCGAACGTACGCGCTGAGATCTCCAGCTCCTCCGGGAAGTCTTCCTCTGCCACAATCAGCGAGTGATATCGCGTGCAGGTCATCGCCGACGGTATGCCTTCGAAGATGGTCTTGCCGTCATGCGTGACCTCGCTGGTCTTACCGTGCATCAGCTTCGGCGCGCGCACGACCCTGCCGCCAAAGGCCGCCCCAATGGCCTGGTGACCGAGGCAGACTCCAAGAATCGGCACCTGCCGCCCACCCGTCGTTCCCAAAGAGGCGAAGTGCCGAATCAGCTCCACGCTGATGCCTGCATCCTGCGGTGTGCAGGGTCCGGGAGAGATCAGTATCTTTGCAGGCCGCAGCGCCTCGACTTCCGCCGGAGTCAGCTCGTCGTTGCGCCGAATGACCATCTCCGCGCCGAGTTCGCCCATATACTGCACCAGGTTGTAGGTGAACGAGTCGTAATTATCCAGAACAAAGACCATGCTGAAGGCATTCTACGCCGCAGCATGGCTGCTAGCGGTCAAGACAACATCTGCCCATTCTGCCTGCTCTAACCCAGTGAGGTGCCCGACATGTTCTTTTCGCAGAAGCGCTGGAAACACTTTGCCGCAATGGCCCTGATCGGCGACGGCGTCATGGCTCTGGTCCGCCCGCAACATGACGCCATGGCGTGGAAGCGCGGTCCGAAGCCCTGGCGCAAACTGATGGGAGAACTGCACGACCGGCCTGCGCTTACCCGCCTCATCGGCGTAGGCCAGATCGTAGGCGGTATCTTCTGGGCGCTCCAGCAGGAGAAGGTCGAGGATGACAGCCTGCTAGGCTGAACTGGCTCGTGGCCTTAGCTTCGACGAGCCCGCTCGATCGCCTGCACCACCGCGCGAGCCTTATTTGCGCTCTCTTCAAACTCACGCTCCGGCACCGAGTCCGCGACGATTCCCGCTCCCGCTTGGAAGTGCCCTTGCTCCCCGTTCATGTACAGCGTTCGGATGGCAATGCACGAATCTAGATTGCCGCGGAAGTCCGCATACAGCACGCTCCCGCCATACACTCCCCGCCGGGCCGGCTCCAGTTCTTCGATGATTTCCATCGCGCGAATCTTGGGCGCGCCGCTCAGCGTTCCCGCCGGAAAGCACGCGCGAAACGCATCAACGGAATCAAGCTCGGGCCGCAGCCTTCCCTCGAGCGAGCTCACCAGGTGCATCACATGGCTGTACCGCTCGACGAACATCAAATCCTTCACCCGCACCGAACCGAACTCACTCACTCGTCCCACATCATTCCGCCCGAGGTCGACCAGCATCACATGCTCGGCGACCTCCTTCTTGTCCGCTCGCAGATCGGCCTCCATCGCGCGGTCCTCGACCTCATCAGGCCTGCGAGGCCGGGTCCCGGCGATCGGGCGGTACTCCACCTCGCGTCCGTGTACGCGCACCAGCAGCTCCGGGGACGAACCTACAATATGCGCGGTCGCAGAGGCGAGCTTACCCCGGAGAGAGCTTTCGGCGCAGGGTCCCGCCGCATTCTCCAAGCCGAAACGCAAAAAATACATGTACGGCGAAGGGTTCACAATCCGGAGCGCACGGTAGACGTCAAACGCCTCCACGCCGGGTATGCAGTCGAACCGCTGCGAGACCACGCACTGAAAGACATCGCCCGCCGCAATGTATTCCTTGGCTTTTTCCACCGCCTTCAGGAACGCCGCCTTCGAAGTTCTCGAGACAACCTTCAGCTTGCCCTCCGGCCGCTTTCTCCGGCGCGCCGGCAGAGCGCTCGCGAGCCGCTTCTCCATCTTGTTCAACCGGCGCACGCATCGTGCATACGCTCCCTCGCGAGCCTCTCGCGTCAGGTCCGCCGTGACCATCAGGTGAATCTCTTTCTTCACATGATCGAAGGCCAGCACCTGATCGAAGAACATCAGGCAGGCGTCCGGAACCCCCATCTCGTCTTTGGCGAGCGAGGGCAGGCGTTCAATCTGTCGCACCGCGTCGTAGGCGAAGAAGCCCACGGCGCCCGCGGTGAACGGCGGCAAACCCGGCATCTCCGCGGGAGTATGCCCGCTCAGCGCCCGCTTCAACTCCTCAAAGATGTCGCCTTCAAAGCTGCGCCGCCGTCGTCCTTCATGCATCGTGATCTGGTTTCCGCGTCCAACCAGGCGCTTATAGGGTTCAATCCCGATGAAGGTGTAGCGTCCCACATATTTGCCGCCTTCTACCGACTCCAGCAGGAAAGCCTCCGGCTCCCCGGCCGCAATCCGCAAGAATGCCGAAACCGGCGTCTCGAGATCGGCCGTCACCGTACGGTATACCGTCACCAGAGAGTGTTTCCGGCTTATCTTGCTGAACTCCTGAGCGGACGGTGTGGCATTCGAGTCAAACGAGGGCATGGCTGCATCCATCATAGCTGTGCCTGCTGAACCACACCTCGCGGGCCGCCGTTATCAAAGGAGTAACTTACCCATGGGTCACATTGCTTATCCAATTTCGGTTGGCCTATACTCCTCCAGTTTGGCCACAGACCGGTCTGGCACAAGCTGTATCCTGCTTCCTGAGAGGGGCATCCTATGGCCGGAGAATCGCTGATACCAGCAATAGAACAAAGGAAACACACCATGCAGACCCTCACCCTCGAGCAGGAAACAAACCCCTGGGAAGCCCAGGCTGCTCGTTTCGACTTCGCCGCCAACAAACTTAATCTCGATCCCGGCATCTGGAAGGTTCTTCGTTATCCCGCAAGAGAACTCATCGTTCACATCCCGGTCGGCATGGACGACGGCTCCATCGAAGTCTTCACCGGCTACCGTGTGCAGCACTCGGTCGCCCGCGGCCCAGCCAAGGGCGGCATTCGCTACTCCCCCGACGTCTCTCTCGACGAGGTCCGCGCCTTGGCCTCCTGGATGACCTGGAAGTGCGCCGTCGTCAACATCCCCTTCGGCGGAGCCAAGGGGGGAGTCATCTGCGATCCCAAGAAGATGTCTCAGGGCGAACTCGAGCGCATGACGCGCCGCTACACCGCCGAGATGATCGAGTTCCTCGGGCCTGAAAAAGACGTCCCCGCCCCCGATATGGGCACCGACGAGCAGACCATGGCCTGGATCATGGACACCTATTCCATGCACATGCGCCAGACCGTTACCGCAGTCGTCACCGGCAAGCCGGTCAACATCGGCGGCTCGCGCGGGCGTAAGGAAGCCACAGGCCGCGGCGTCTCGGTCGTCTGCGACGAGGCCATCAAGCACCTCGGCATGTCGATCGACGGCTGCCGCGTCGTCATCCAGGGCTTCGGCAACGTCGGCTCCAACACGGCCAAATGCCTGGCCGAAAAGGGTTACACCGTCATCGGCATCGCGGAGTACGATGGCGGCCTCTACAACTCTGACGGCATCAACATTCCGGCTCTCATTCACCACCGCAAGAACACCGGCACCATCAACGGCTTCTCCGAGGCCGAGGCCGTCGACAAAGACGAACTCCTCACCTACAAGTGCGACATCCTCATCCCGGCTGCGACCGAGAACGTCATCACCAGTCGCAACGCCGACCGCCTCCGCTGCAGGATCCTCTGCGAAGGAGCCAACGGCCCCACCACCACCGTCGCCGACGAGATTCTCGCCGACAAGCGCGTCTTCATCGTCCCCGACATCCTGGCCAATGCCGGCGGCGTCACGACGAGCTACTTCGAGTGGGTGCAGGACCGCATGGGCTACTTCTGGACCGAAGCCGAGGTCAACCAGCGCCTCGACAACATCATGTCCGAGAGCTTCCGTGACGTCGTCGCCTACGCCGGCTCCCACAACGTCAACAATCGCATTGCCGCGTACATGCTCGCCATCGACCGCGTGGCCTACACCACCAAACAGCGCGGCATCTACGCCTGACCGCTCGCCCGAGAACGCTTGGTTTCGGTGCATAAAACTGGATGCCCCACGTCCGCATCGTCGGACGTGGGGCAGCGGCGAACCCAATTTCCTGCGACCAGGCGTCCTCTATGGGAGAATGTCAGTGTCGGCTCTCGCGCACGCTCGCAGTGCGCCAGGACCGCGCCGCAGCCCCATGAACCTGCCCAACTCCATCACGATGAGCCGTATCGCATGCGTGCCGCTGCTCATCTGGATTCTCTCGCCGCACTTTCCTCTCGCGGGAAACCGGGGCGCAACCGGTCTTTATGGCGGCGAGCAGGAGATCATCGCCTCCATCGTCTTCATCCTGGCCAGCATTACCGACGGCCTGGACGGCTATCTCGCCCGCCGCCGTCGGCAGATCACCACCATGGGCATGCTGCTCGACCCGCTGGCCGATAAGCTCATGGTCTCGGCAGCCTTCATCGTCCTGGTCGCCTACAATCCGCGCGTGGTCCCGGCCTGGATCGCCGTCCTGGTCATCGGACGCGAGTTCCTCGTCTCCGGCCTACGCTCCATCGCCGCCACGGAAGGCTTCACCATCGAAGCCAGCGAGATCGGCAAGCTTAAGACTGTCATCCAGATCGTCTCCATCGTCGCCGCCATCCTTGCTCACCGCTGGGATTATTGGGTCTGGTTCCCAAACCTGAATGGCGGATACATCGTCGGCGTCCACTTCATCGCCGTCACCGCCATCTACTGGATGACCATCGTCTCCATCATCTCCGCCATCGACTACTTCGCCGGCTTCTGGAACAAGATCGACCGCGCCTCCGAGACCAAGCGCAAACGCCGCAGCTTCGTCCTCAGTCGAAGGAACAAGACAACGCCTCCAGTCGAGCATCCCTCGCGTATCTCATGACCTGCGTCGCGAATTTTCGATTTGGTCTTGGACGTGTTATTCCACAGGTAGTGACGGCAAGCGCGTTTCCCGAGACCCGGCTTTTCTTGCTCCCTCAAGCAGGCTTCACTACACCTGCGTAAGGAAGAGCCGCTCATATTGGGTGAAGCATCCGGTTTCGCGGACGAGCGCCGTGGCCATTTCGCATTCAGGCTCGGATGCGACTGTCTCGCGATAACGCCGGTAGCTTTCTTCATCCGGAAAAGTGAACATGGCCACCGCAACGTCCGCCGGGCCAGTATAGCCAAGCTTCGGAAAGCTCATCGTTGCTCCATCAGGAGCCGCTCTCGGTATGAAGTAACCATGATGAATTCCGCCGTGGCGTTCAATCAGCGCAACCCAAGTGTGTGCGTAGATGCGAAAGGCGTCCAGCTGGTTCAGGTCGAGCGTGTATCGAATCTGGCAGGTCACTGGCTTCTGGCTTGGCATGGATGAATTCCTTCAGGTCGCTTTCGGCGGCCCGTTGGGGAGGCCGCCGAACGATGCGCCAGCGATGCTGGCGCGGGTTTGCAGTGACGAAAACTCAGGATACAGAGAGGTAAGGCAGGAGCCTTTCCGGCATGCCGACAACCACGCGCTTGGGCGGGTGATCCTCGCGCAGCAGCTGGTAAAGTTCAGCGGCTTTGCGCAGTGCGCGGGAGATCGATTCAGCGTCGTGCAGGGCAGTAACTGTCTGCAACTCCGCGGTGGCAGCAGCGTCTCCTTCGATTCGACGGAGACCCCGCTGCGGCCGACAACTCCGTCGATGAAGCATCGGTCCAAGAACTTGATCGCGCAGGAAGGCGAGCATTCCCATTGCTTCAAACAGTTCTCCGCGCTGAAGTTTTGTTCCTGCATAATGCAGCCATATCCATGCGCGGTCCTCAAACCACTCTGGCGATCGATCTGGCCACTCTACTTGGAGCTCCTCAATCACGCGGGCGATCATTTCCCGGACTCTTGCCCACTGTACAAGCGGCCGCTCGACCGCGTGGACAAAATCGCTCAAACGCACGAATTTCAGGTCGACGTGAAGTAACGGCTCATACAGGCAGATGAGGAGGCGCGGTTCCCCCACATGCTCGCCGGTGAAGCATGCCAGCAGTTGCCCCCAACTCGATGCAAGGGGAAGACGTGAGGAAAGAACGGCAGAATAGTCCTCGGCTCTAACCAGCAAAATGAGGTCGAGATCGGAGTACCCGTCAAAGCCGCCGTGGACAATGGATCCGCCCGCAAGCAAGGCTTCAAATCGCTGGTCACTGTGTAAATTTTGGATCAGCCGCTTCAGGAAGTTTTCGTGCATGGAAAGTAGCATGCTGGTTTTCTGGCTCCAACTCAGCAGCCCAGTGTATCCCTAGCCCTTATCTTCTTCAATCGGCTCGTTCAGCGCAGGCGAATCTTGCTTAGTGCATGCTTCCTGGTTGCCAGCAATGCATGCATCGCTTCTAGAAGCCCTTCATAAGCAGGGCGAGGCTCTTCCGTTCTCCGCTCAACAAATTGAGGTTCCAAGTCCCCAGAAGTCGGGTTAGCGGAAGTGATCCTTCGTAGAGCCTGACGGGCTACTGCAGAATCGGAATCCCCGCAATTCTACGCGACCACTCCTCCGGCCCGGTCTGGTGCACGCTGGTCCCCTTGCTATCCACCGCGACCGTGACCGGCATATCCTGCACCTCAAACTCGTAGATCGCCTCCATGCCAAGGTCTGCAAACGCCAGCACCTTCGATCTCTTGATCGCCTTCGACACCAGGTAAGCCGCACCGCCGATTGCAATTAAATACACCGCCGAAAATTCCCGAATCGCATCAATCGCTGCCGGCCCGCGCTCCGCCTTGCCAATCATCCCCAACAGTCCGGTCTCTGCCAGCATCTGCCGCGTGAACTTGTCCATCCGCGTCGCCGTAGTCGGCCCCGCCGGTCCCACAGCCTCGTCGCGCACGGCCTCTACCGGTCCCACGTAGTAGATAAACCGGCCCTTGAAGTCCACTGGCAGCTTCTCGCCACGCGTCAGCATATCCGTCATCCGCTTATGCGCGGCGTCTCTTCCCGTCAGCAGCTTGCCCGACAGCAGAATCACCTCGCCCGGCTTCCACGCCTTCACCTCCTCATGCGTCACGGTGTCGAGGTTCACCTTCCGCGCCGTGTGCACGTCGTACTCCAGCTTCGGCCACAGGTCGAGCGGAGGAGGCGCCACCATCACCGGCCCGCTGCCATCCAGCTTGAAGTGCAGATGCCGCGTCGCCGCGCAGTTCGGAATCATCGCCACCGGAAGATTCGCCGCATGCGTCGGAAAGTCCATGATCTTCACGTCGAGCACGGTTGTCAGTCCGCCCAGCCCCTGTGCTCCGATCCCCAGCCGGTTCACCTTCTCGTACAGCTCAATCCGCAGAGCTTCAATTTTGGTCTTTGCCCCGCGCGCGATCAGCTCCTGCATATCGATCGGGTCCATCAGCGACTCCTTCGCCATCACCATCGCCTTTTCCGCGGTTCCGCCGATCCCAATCCCCAGCATCCCTGGCGGACACCATCCCGCGCCCATTCCCGGCAGCGTCTTCAGAACCCACTCCACCACCGAGTCCGACGGATTCAGCATCGCAAACCGGCTCTTCGCCTCCGACCCGCCGCCCTTCGACGCCACCGTCACATCCACATCGCCGCCTTCCACCAGCGAAACCACCACCATCGCCGGCGTGTTGTCGCCCGTGTTCCGCCGCGTAAACGCCGGGTCTTCGAGGATGCTCGGCCGCAGCACATTATCGGAGTTCCGCCACGCCTCCCGCACCCCCTCGTCCACCATCTCCTGCATGGTCATCATGCCGGCGATGCCCGGCTCCCACTTCACTTCCATCCCCACCTTCACAAACGCTGTCACAATGCCCGTGTCCTGGCAGATCGGCCTGTGTCCCTCCGCGCACATCCGCGAATTGATCAAAATCTGCGCCATCGCATCCTTGGCCGCATGGCTCTGCTCCATTTCGTAGGCGCGGGCCAGGTTCGTGATGTAATCCACTGGATGGTAGAAGCTGATGTACTGCAGCGCATCCGCCACGCTGCGAATAAAGTCGTCCTGATTGATCGTCGCCATAAAATCCTCACTCCATTTTAGGCGCGATGCACAGACCATGTCCTGCCGACGGGCGCGCTACGCGCGGGATAGCCGTACTTTTTTATGCCGGCTCCTCCAGCAGAAGCATGAGTCCTCCCGATGGTCGGAGGGAAAGATTCTCATGCCGACCATCGGGAGGCACCTATGCAGATTATCCTGCCCAAACCGGTATACACGCCACGAAGTGGCCGCTCTCCGCGTAGGAGGCCCGTCCGGCAGGACGTTATTTGATCTTGCCGAATCTGTAAACTACCCCGAAATTGACTCCGAAGTTGTTCTGGATCGACCCCGAAGAACCATGCGTCGTGTCCATCGGATCGAGCTTGAAGAAAGTCGCCAGATAGGTCGGTTCAATGCGAAACGCCAGATTGGGATAGAAGTTGTAGTCCAGATTCGCGCCGATGCTGAAGGCCGGCTTGGTCCTCGACTGCCACAATCCCAGATCGCTCGATCGCAGACCCTTCGTATCGCCGTCAAACTTACCCAGCACCGCCCCGCCCTCGCCTGTGACCGCCACCGCAACCCTCTCCTTCGCGTATACCCGGTACGCCACCCCGCCCAGAAATGGGTACTCCGAAATCTGCGGATTGAATGGCAGGAAGATGGGTGTCTGGCCGTTCACGCTAGTGTTGTTGCCGATCTTCGCGTTTCCATACAGCCCTCGAACCTCGCCGATAATTCCCAGCTTTGGGTTCAGGTAGTACGTGCCGCTCACGAAGAACGTCTTTTCGTTGTTCTTCTGCAGAATCGACCCCGGCTTGAAGCGGATATATCCTCCTCCGCCTGCCACCTCGAAGCGGTGGTTGTAGGTTTCGGTGATGGTCCTCTCGATCCTCGCCCTGCGGTTCGCGCTCGACTCTCTACGCGTGCGGCGCGTCGTTACCTGTCCTTGTACAACCACTGCTCCGCTGGCTATCCATGCCGCCAGCAACACACCTGTAACCTGCTTGACACTGCTTCTGAAACCGAACATCAAAGATTTACCCCTGCACTCGCTTTCGCTTTGCTATGGTGGAACTCGGGCGACCGCTGCTTCCATACACAGCCACAGCGCCTGTCTTATTAGAACACCCGCCGCACCTCACTGCGGCTCTACCCTTTCAAGGAGTACGTCAAGATGGCCAAAAATGGCAGCAGCGGCGGTTTCGGTAAAGTGGTTCTGGGTTTTGTTCTTGGAATTTTCTTCCTCGCAGCAGCAGCCTTCCTGTATTTCCGTTACGGCCATCCTCCCGTGGCTGTCGCCGACGCACCTTTCCCGTTCGAAAAGCAGATCGTTCACATTCCTCTGAATGCGCGCATCGACAGCCAGATCCAGAAGCCACCCTTCGGCACCAGCGAAGACGTCTTTGAATCCGGCGCCCACATCTACAAGACACAGTGCGCCAGTTGCCACGGAACCCCGGGCCGCGATGTCGCCTATGCGAAGCACATGTATCCCGACGCGCCGCAGCTCTGGAAGAAACATGGTACCCACGGAGTCGTAGGCGTCAGCGACGACGAACCCGGCGAGACATACTGGAAAGTCGCCAACGGCATCCGCCTCTCCGGCATGCCTTCGTACAGCAATCTCCTCAGCGACACCGAGATGTGGCAGGTCAGCCTGCTGCTGAAGAACGCCGATAAGGAAATGCCCGCGCCGGTCACCCAGATCCTCGAAGAGCCCGCGCACTAACTTAGAGTGAATTCGCTGCACTCCCGCGGCACTTGCCTCTCTTGTTGTCATCCCAGAAGGGGATCTGCTGTTCTTTTCTGCCCACTCGCCCGCGCACTCGCTCCGCACCTGCTCCCTTCCAAGTAGCGCAAGAAAACGGCTTCGATCATCCGCATCGAAGCCGCTGTCGTCTGTTCGACTCCCTATTTCAGCGCGTAAGCGATCCCGGTGACAAACTGGAAGCTGTTGTTCTGATACCCAAACACAGGATTGCTCAGATAGCTGTCCTGCACGCTCAGGCTCAGGCTGAACCGCTTGTACGTCGGCAAATCCAAGCCCGCGCCAAAGATCGCCGAGTAGATGCTGAGATTGTTCCATGCCGGAATAAACGTGCCGTTCTCAGAAAAGACAATCTTCCGCGGCAGGTTCCGGTGGTATGCCTCAGCAAAACTGGACCCGATCAGATTCTGGTTCACACCGGGCGGCGTGAAGTTCTGCCGCTCATAATGAACGTCCGCCTTCACATCCAGCTCCTGTAACTGGGTCGAAAAGACTGTGTACCCCAGACCGCCGCCATAGATCTGCTGCAGATTAAGCCCCTGTGAGTAGTTGTGATCGAAGGAGACGTCACCCAACGCGAAGAGGCGCGAGTTGAGGTATTTGTCATGCTCGGCGTCCGTATGGAAGATGTTCGTCTTCGCAAACGTGTCCGGGCTCGGTGGTGTCGTCGGCGGAATCACTCGCGACGTGATCTTGCCGTAGGTCTCGAGCAGGTTGAAGGTCGTGCGTGTGCGCAGAGGCAAAAACGACACCGAAGGAATCGCCCGGATCAGGTTGACGGCTGCCGTGTAAGTCTGGCTCGAATCCGTCGACTTGACGAGAGTGATTCCACCCGTCAGCGAACCCGCCCATCCATGTAGAAAGCCTGGATTGCTGGTCACCTCCTTGTTGAACGTGGCGCCATCGATCAGGTAAGCCAGGTCCTTCACTGGCACCGACTCCGCTGAGGTCGACGAGGTGGAAGCCACATTGACCACATTGTCCGCGTAGGTGATCGTCCCCGGCTGCTTGGAGGTCCGCGTAATCTTCTCGTCTTTACGCAACGCAACAAACTTCCCCCCGGCGGTGAGCGTCTTGATCTTGTCCGCCGTCACGGTAATCTCGCCGACCACATCGCTCTTGAACGTAAAGGAGTCCCCGGTCGCGCGCTCCAGGGTCCCGGTCAACTGATCGCCGTTCGTGAACACGATCACGTCGGAAGCCGCCTTTACCGTCTGCGCCCATCCCGTCGTGACGGCTAGCAAGAACAGGGCCGCCGTCAAGCCTAAACTGCTCCACACACCTCGCCCAAAACCAGCCGCAATCATATCAATATTTTTCATGCGTTAAATTTAGCGTAGCCTGGGACCAGAGGGAGTTAAATATGCGGCCCATTGTTCGTATTATAGGAAATGTCCTCCGGCTCGTTGGGATCTCCAGCCCGGAAGACTCCGCTCCCAAGACCGTCGCTGCCTCCGATCCGCCCTTCTGGCGCTCTTCGAATCCGCCGGCAGATACTTCTGTGAAGTCGCAGCCCAAATCGTAGCGTTCGAGACTTCTGAGCGGCATTCGCGCAGCCTCAATCAAACGCTCTAGCTCGCAGCAGAGATGCCTTCACTGTACCTTCTTCACACTGTTGCTGCGGTCGTCATCCGGGAGCACGTGGTCCGGATCGACCACCACCTGCGCAATCGGAGACGCATCGCTCACCGTCCAAGCATAGGTGCCCTTCGACAACCAGGTCTCCACCGGCAGCTTAATCCGCTGCTTCTCGCCATTCTTGAACGTGACCTCCACCGTCGTCGGCAGCACCAGTTGTCCTCGATTGCGGATCGTCACCGTAGAGCCTTCCACGCTGTCGACCGCGACGTCGTACTTCCAATTGTTCAAATACCATCCGCGCCAGAACCAGCTCAGGTCCTCGCCGCCCTCACTCTCCATCGCACGAAAGAAGTCAGAAGGCGAAGGATGCTTGAACGCCCAGTTGCGAATGTACTTGCGAAACGCCCAGTCGAACCGCTCCGGCCCAAGAATCTGTTCCCGCAACAGCACCATTCCGTACGCGCCCTTGAAGTAACTCACCGGATGGCTCAGCGACCAAGGATAGGCATCCGCGGGCATCATCAGCGTCGGAGCCTCTGCGTTGTCCAGCACCTTCAGAATCGTATCCGGCGGCTCTCCGCCAGCCGAATACTCTCCGTCGCGCTTCGGCCCATACTTCCCGCCGTCATACTCTGCCGACTCTTCAATATCGATGAACGTATTGAAGCCCTCATCCATAAACGCATTCCGCCGCTCGTTCGAACCCACAATCATCGGGAACCACGTGTGCCCGAACTCGTGCGCCGTCAGCCAGAAAAAGAATGGCCCTTTGTCCGTCACTCCGTCGAACACCACCCCCGGGTACTCCATCCCGCTTGAAAACCCGGCGATACTCACCGCATTCGGCCAGGAATACGGATACCAATGCTTCGAGAAGCGCTCGATCGTGTCCTTGGTGTACTCCGTCGACTTGTCCCACGCGTCCGGCCCAACGCTCTCCGGCGGATACACGCTCATCGCCAGCGACTTCTTGCCGTCCGGCAGATTGATCCTCGCCGCATCCCAGACAAACGCCGGCGAAGCGCTCCACGCCACATCGCGTGTGTGGTCCATGTGAAAGTGCCACGTCAGCGTGCCGCCCTGCTTCGGCCGGCTCGCGGGATCGTTCACCTCGGCCGCCGTGCGAATATACATCGTCTTATCGCTGTTCCGCGCCTGCTCCAGCCGGTCGATCTCCGTTTTGGTCAGCACGTCCTTCGCATTGACCAGCTCACCCGAACCGGCCACAATCATTGCCGAAGGCGCCGTCACGTAGTAGTCGAAGTGGTCGTACTCCAGGTAGAACTCGCTTCCGATGTAGGGCAGCGTATCCCAGCCGCGCAGGTCGTCGTACACGCACATGCGCGGATACCACTGCGCCATGTCATAGATCTCCCCGCTTTTCGTCGCTCCCCACGAAGTCCTGCCGCCCCACTCGCCCGGAATCGTGTAGTGATATCTGATATGAACCTTCAACTGCCCGCCGCGGGCTGCCAGCGGTGCAGCCAGTCGAATCTGCATCCGGGTGTCGGTAACCAGATATTCGGCTTTTGACCTCTGCCTGCCGCTTTCGATTTCGACCGCTTCGAGAACATACCCTTCGGTCGACGGAGGCGGCCCTGCCTGCTCTCCACCGTGCCGACGCTGCATCATGCCGCCAATCACTACAGCCCCGCGCGAGTCTTTGCGATAGATGTTCTGCTCCAGTTGCACCCACAAGCTCGGCAACTCATCCGGGCTGTTGTTCGTATACGTGATGGTCTCATCCGTGCTTAGCTGCTTGGCCGTTGTGTCGAGCGCGGCGTGCAGCTCGTAGTCCGCCTCGTTCTGCCAGTAGCTCGGCCCCGGTGCGCCGTTGCTCGAGCGATACGCGTTCACCGGCTGCGGCAGCGTCAACGGAGCAAACGTCAGCCGGGGATCGTAAGCAGACGAGCCAACCGAGGAGCCCTGCGCCAGCCCTGCGGCGGACTGCAACCAGATGGCGAATATGCCTGTCAGGAGGATACGTATACAGCTCCAGCTCTGCATCGGGCTAGGTCTCTCTTTCCAGGGATTAGAACGGATTTTCTCGATCATAACCGCACCTCGACACCCTGCGAACTCTCGCTGCCGCCGTCCGCCGTCTGCCGTCTGTCGGCTGCTGTCCTGCGCCGTCGGCCAGATCTCTCGGCCACCCCGCGCGAGGGAAGCATCAAATCAACCTTCGCGTCTGTTGACCTCGCAAAAACAGTTTCAGAGTCACCCATCACGTGCGGCGTTTTCCGCATCTCTCTATCCATGGACGGCGAAGCCGCCAAGGAGATTGCATATGACCGACTACCGTGTAGCCAAGGGTGAAGCGCAGGAAGACCAAGTCACCGCCGCTATTGAAAAGTACACCTCGCAGGTTCCCTCCAGCGCCTACCTCGCCATGGCCCTGGGCTCAATGGCCGTCTCCGTAGGTTTTCAGGCTGCGAAGAAGCAGCATATGGCTCT
Organism: Edaphobacter sp.; assembly: GCA_965277545.1. GTDB lineage: Bacteria > Acidobacteriota > Terriglobia > Terriglobales > Acidobacteriaceae > Edaphobacter. The sequence continues at coordinate 14,612 of OZ255826.1, read as the reverse complement.
CTTCATCGGCCAGTGGGCCGCGCCTTTCCTCATCCTCGGCCTCTACAACAAGCTCGTCAAAATACACGGTTCTGATGCCATATCGGGCAGTGGTATCGATCACAACGCCTGACTTCTATCGCTTTGTTCAAAGATGAGGCCCCGGCATTCTCCGGGGCCTTCTTGTATTTGCGAGCGTTTCCGCTTCCGCCGTTTACCAGAGCACACCATCGACGGCATTCCGCGGCGAAGGCAGATCGTCTTCGCCCAGCAGTTGCCGCAGATTGACCTCGATTGTCGTTGTAATCGCCGTCATCGGGACGTCGTAAACCGCATTGTTGAATGGATCCTCCAGATCTCGCCCAATGCGATCCAGCGCGAGAAAGATGAATCCGACCAGCGTCGAGCCCAGCGGAGTCAACCAGCCCAGGTTCGTCACCAGGCCGAGCGGCAGCATCGCACAGTACATCTCCACAAACAGCTGCGGGAAGTGGTCGTACTGCCTCGGCAGCGGCGTGTTCTTGATTCGCTCCGTCCCGCCCTGCGCATCCATCAGATCATCCAGGTTGCCGTCCATCGCCCGCCAATGCTCGATATCGATCCAGCCCCGGACCTGGCACTGCCGCAGCATGGCGGCCATCTGCCTCTGAATGGCCAGCGGAACGTTCTTCTCCCCGCGCAGTCCACTCACTTCGTTCTCGCTCAACAGGGGCCGCAGCTCCTCCCACGGCTCCAGCCCGCGCAGATGCTGCCGCAGCGCATGCACGTACGCAATCTGGTGATACACCAGCCGCCGCTCCATCTCTTCGAGCTCGTCCTCTTCTCCTGGCGGATGGGGAATCATCACCGTCACCACCTGCCTCGCCCAGCTCCGCGAGTTGTTCACGATCGCGCCCCACAGCGTTCTCGCCTCCCACCACCGCGCGTACGAAGACTGATTGCGAAAGGCGACGATGATCCCAATCGCCGAGCCGAACAGCGCCAGCGGGATATGCGGCGAGGCCACCCACCGCCAGTGCAGCAGCTTGTACGCGGCCACCACCGCAAGGTCATAGACAACCAGAATCAGCAGCGGCCGGCCCACATACTGCAGCATCTGTCCAATCTGCCGCCCGCGCGGTACGATCACGCCGCTCCGTCCTCAATCGATACCGGAGCAAACACTCGCCCGCCATCCTCGGTGATCCTTACCTCGCCCTTGCCGATGTCGTACACCCAGCCCGAGATCGTCAGCTCTTTGCGCGCCATCGCCCCCGCCACCGAAGGATGCGTCCTGAGATGTTGCATCTGCAGCAGCACATTCTCCTCCGTCATCCGATGCAGCAGCTCGCTCGGCGTCTCCTCTGTAGGTCTCAACGACTGTGCAACGTTCAGCGCCGCCTGCGCATTTCGCAGCCAGCTCTTCACCGTCGGCATCGCCTCCAGCGCCTCCGGATGCAGCAATCCCTTCATCGCGCCGCAATCGGTATGCCCGCATATCACTACGTGCCGCACCTTCAGTGCCGAGACTGCGTATTCGATCACCGCGCTCACGCCGCCCAGCATCTCGCCATACGCCGGCACCATGTTGCCGATGTTGCGCGTCACAAACACATCTCCCGGCTGCGACTGCGTAATCAGCTCCGGATCGATTCGGGAGTCCGCGCAGGTCACGATCAACGCATGCGGCCGCTGTGGCTCGAGCACCGCCTGCAGGTACATCGCTTCGTTCTCCGGGTAAACCTCGGTACGAAACCGTCGAATCCCGGACTTCAACTCCTCAAGCACAGTGTCCATGTCGTCCCTCTCTATTGAGTGTTAAGCCTCTGCTTACTCTACCTGCAGCTCTATTCCTTCCACTTGATATTGCATCCCACGGCGTATCGCTGATTCGGATCCGGCCGCTTGCCAGCGACCACCGCATCCATCGCCGTGCGCAGGTCCTTGCCCGTCACCGGCAGATCGTTCCCGCGATCGCCGCGCCGGGGCCTGCTGTCATCCACTTGCCCGCGATACACCAGCTTCATCTCCGCGTCGAATAAAAAGAAATCAGGCGTGCACGCCGCGTCGTACGCTCGCGCCACCTCCTGCGTCTCGTCATAGAGATAAGGGAAGCGAAATCCCAGTCGCTCCGCCTGCTTCTTCATCTCCTTGGGCGAGTCCTCAGGGTAGGCCTCGACATCATTGGACGAGATCGCCGCAATCCCGATCCGTCCTTCATAGTCGCGCCCAATCCGCGCCAGCTCCTCCTCCACATGCTTCACGTACGGGCAGTGCACACAGAGAAACATCACCAGCAATCCATGGCGTCCCGTTGGCGGCGCTCCGCCTCCCGGCATCTTGTTCGCGGCATCGGACCGGTCATCGTCCCACGCTGTCGCAAACACATCATCCCGTCCCACCGCCCTGCCGCTCACCACATCCACCAGCTCGAACGCCGGAGCGAAGCCTCCCAGCGGTGCCATCGTCGACTGCGTATTTGACATCCATCCTCCAGCTCGCTCCCGAACGCCTTTCCTCCAGGTAGCCTCACACGATCATAGCCAACTCGACTTCCACCCATCCTCCGCCGTGCACCTGTCCAGACACGCGCCCGCCCTTCTACAATAAAAGGCATGGTCATTCACACCTTCTTCTTCCGTTGGAAACCCGAAGCTACCACTGCCCAGAAGCAGCGCGCCCAGACGGAGATTCAGGCACTTCAGGGTCGGATTCCCGGCCTGCTCGAAACCCATGCCGGGTTCAACTTCTCGCCACGCTCGCAAGGCTACGACTTCGGCGGCGTCATGAAATTTCCCGACCGTGCCGCCCTCGAAGCCTACAACACGCACCCGCTCCACCAGCAGCTCCTTACCTGGCTCATACCCCTCATCGAGCCTATGGAGTTCGACTTCGAAGCCTGACCCTCGCTTGGTCTTGGCTTGGTCCTCGCCTTTCGAGTCGCCGCACTTGCCTTTCTTGTTGTCATCCCCGCAGGGGATCTGCTGTTGCTGTTGCTTTTGCACTTGCCTTTCTTGTTGTCATCCCCGAAGGGGATCTGCTGTTCTCTGCCCGCCGGGTCAATTGACAGTAGAGCCTTGCCGAGCGCGGGACATTTGATAAATCATCGGCCTACACCCCGGACATAGCCGGCGAACCCGTCTCAACAATCCCACACACTCGCTCTCCAATCTATCCTCAAAACCAGCATGCTCATCCCCCGTACCCTCTCAGGCGGCCGCGCCGATCCCGCCGCCCTTGCCCGCGGCCCGAATGGCCTGCCCCTCTGCCGCTGGTGCGATCTCGAAATCCTCGCCAAGCGCCGCCGCACCTTCTGCAGTGACTACTGCGTCCATCAGTGGCGCCTCCGCACCGACCCGGGCTATCTCCGCGACCAGGTCCTCGCCCGCGACCGCGGCCTCTGCGCGGTCTGCCGCATCGACACGGTCGCCGCCTGGAACGCCCTCAAACGCGCCCGCGATCCAGCCCGGGCCGCCGGCCTCCGCCTCTACGGCATGAAGTCCATCGCCGCCCGCCGCAGCCTCTGGGAGGCCGACCACATCCGCCCCGTAGCCGAAGGCGGAGGCCAATGCGACCTGGACAATCTCCGCACCCTCTGCCTCCTCTGCCACCGCGAAGCCACCGGGCAGCTCCGCAAGCGCCTGCACACGCGCACCTGCGTCTGACCCCCTTCCGCAAAGAAAAAGCGGCTTGGATTCCAGGCAAACCATCCTGCCGAACCCAAGCCGCCGCTCAACCCAACCGCAGCTTCCGAGAACCTACCGCTTTTCCCGTTTTGGTGACCATCGCAGACCACCCCCAAACGTCTGCCGGTAGAACTCCCGCTGCACCGGATACTGAGGATCTCCGTTGTAGAACCCAAACACCTCATTGTTCAAATTGAGCCCATACGCGATCGCGGAGAAGCCCTTCGGCAGCCGGTAACTCGCCTGCACATCCACCTGCAGGTGCGAGTAAAAGTAGTTGTCTCCATTCGGCCCATGCAGACCGCCCCCGCCCCCGCCTGTCTGGATCGGCCCGGAGTTCGCGCCGTCGTCATACTGATACGCGGCGATGTTCGCCTGGTTGTACTCCAACCCCATCCGCGCGGAAAAATTCCGCTTGTCGTAGGTCGGCGAAAAGTTGAACGTATTCGGAGCCTGACGCAGCAGCGGCGGCGTCGATCCTCCAGGTCCGCGATTCGGCCCGCTGATCTGCCCCGGCTGCAGCACCGAAGGATCGATATACGCCGGCAGCGTCGCCTGAGAACTGGTGTAGCTATAGTTCGCCGCTACCCCAATCCCATTCAGCGGTCCAGGAAGATACGTCAGGTGCTGTTGAAACGCCACCTCGAACCCGTAGAGATAGGCGCTTCCCGCATTGATCGACTGCGTCAGAAAGATCGGCCCCGGTATCTGGGTCACCGTCTGCACAATCGCGTTCTGCAGGTTCTTGTAAAAAAAGCCCGCCTGCAGCAGGCCCACCCGCGAAAGATTGTTGTCGTACAGCAGATCGATGTCGTCCGCATACTCGGCCAGCAGATTTGGATTGCCGCGGCTCTCCGTCACCCGTGCGCTCCCGGAGCTCGGCGCGCTGGTAAAAGGAATCAGATCCTGAAAGTTGGGACGTGACAGCCCGCGGCCATACACGAGCCGAACGCTCGACGATGGCGTGAGCGCATACCGCAGCGACGCGCTCGGCAGCACATCGAGATAGGAACTCTTTGCCACAATCTTCGTCGTACCCGTCTGCCCCGCATTCCCTGCGCCGTCGTAGCCCAGGTTGTTCTCGCTCGTCGCCTCAAACCGCACTCCGACGATGAAACGGAACTTGTTGAAGTTCACCGTATTCATCAGGTACCCGGCCGAGACCTTCTCGATCTGGTTGAACGAATTGCCGAGCACGTCGCCGCCCGCCACGCCGCCATCCGCAAGCCCTGTGAACGCCGTAATCTTGTTGAAGTTCACTCCCGGCCCATACGGTCCATAGTTCCCGCCGTAGTAATTGGGGTCGGTAAAGGCGCTCAGAAAATTACTCTGCGCCAGGGAGGGATCTTCTGGGTTCGCCGCGGTTGGGAAAAACTGCCGCGTATCCTGATTCTCAAACTTGTGCTCGTTGCGAAACCGGCCGCCGAACTCGAACGTCCCTGCATGTCCCAGGAGCGTATACGGCGTCAACAGGGAAGCGCCAAATCCCAGATCCACCTCGGGGCTGTAAAAGTACTGCCGCTGCACCTGGTTGAGAAAAAGACTGTTCGACTGGTAAAGGTTCACGCCGTTCTGCACCTGAATCACCGGCACCAGGGGATTCTTCAGATTGATCCCGTAGGCGATATTGTTCAGCGGATTATTCATGTTCGACGACGACGGGCTGAAGTAGGCGTCCGAGTAGCCGTCGTCCCGGGTCCGAGCCACCGAAGCATCGAGATCCCACGCAAGCACCGATTGCTTGATGACCGAATTGCCTCCCAGCTGCGCTCCGCCAATGTCCTGCACCGGCCGCCGCAGCAACTGCTGGAAGCTGATGGTTCCATGACCGTCGCCCTGCAACGCAGACACAAATCCGTAGTTGATCTTGTTGCCGGAGGCGTCTAACTGCGTGTTCTGAATCGCGGGGCTGTAGATGCTGTCTTCGCCAAAGTTGTTGAAGTGCGAGTACAGGCCCTTTAGATAGACACTGTTCGTATCGTTGAACCGGTAGTCCAGCGTTCCCGCCAGCCCGCGCCGATCACGATAGTAAAAATAATCCCGCAGGTCGTACGTTCCCGTAAGCACCGGCCCAGGCTCGACGTCGTTGATGCCGCGCCCGTTGTAGTCGTACGTCAACCCGATCAGCGCGCCGAGCTTGCCGCCTTCGAGAAAGCGCTTGCCCACCGTGCCGTCCACCATCCATTGCGCCCGGCCGCCAATAATCGGCGTGTACCCGCCAATGCCCTCCAGCGCCACCGTCGGCCGCGACTCCGCGCTCTTGGTCCGCAGGTCGACCGAACCGCCAATCCCGTCGCCCTCCTGGTTCGCCAACAGCGTCTTATTGATCTGCACCGACTCCACCAGGTCCGCCGGAATCAGGTCCAGCTTGATCTGCCGCACCGCCTCCGGAGACGCAATCGTCACCCCATCGAGCGTCGTATGCGTCAGTCGCGGCTCGGTTCCGCGCACCTGCACATACTTCGCCTCCCCCTCGTCCCGCTCCACCGACACGCTCGGCAGACGCCCGATCGCATCCGCCACATTCGCGTTCGGCAGACTCGTAATCACATCCGCCGGCAGCACGTTGATCACATTGTCCGCGTTGAACGTGCGATTGATCGCCTCCACCTCGCCGCCCTGCCGCCCGGCATACACCTGCACGCTCTCCGAGCTCGAGGCGACTGCCAGACTGAAGTTCATCTGGTCCGTCTCACCCGCCTTCAGGGCATACTCCTGCGTCCCATCCGCGAAGCCGGCATAGCTCACCGTCACCTTGTACTTCATCGGCGCAGGCAATCCCGTCACGGTATACAGCCCCGTGGAGTTCGTCTGCGCAGAGGCTCCGCCCGGGTCCAACGTCACCAGCGCCCCCTGCAGCGACCGCCCCTGCTGGTCCGTCACTGTCCCCGTCACCGACCCGCGCCCGCTCTGCGCCACCGCAGGCCCATTCCAAAACCAGCTGAGAAACACGATTGCCATTGCCCCGAGGGCACGTCTGCTGAGCATCTGCGAAAGCCTCCAAGTAACCGGCAAACCTCTGCGCCTTGGCCCCAAGCCTTCACCCGCAAAAGTAGGTGAGCCGCCAAGGGCGAGCCGGCGCAAACCTGATCTGTGATCGTTGCCAACCCCGAAGCTATGCACCCCACATGAAAGGACCGAGAACCTCCGGTTACAGCAGCAAGAAACTAATACCGCACCGCCCAACCGCAATCCCGCTGAAGATCTCGCAGCCTCGTTACCCTCTCTGAAATCTTTGCAGCCGCGCTCCAAATCGTGCCCACGAGCCGCACTCGCTCACAGGGCTGAAAATCACGGACCCCCTCGTTGATCCCGTCAAGCTCAGCAAAATTTAGCCTCCCCGACCTCTCACGAAAATCCCTGGTTAACATTCACCGGCTACTTCTTATCCGGGACCCGACCCGTCGCACAGCCAGCGCCCTGGAGTTCGCGTTCCAGCATCGTCGTTCCGAGGAGAGAGCAAAATGAAGCAGCAGCCTTTATGGATGAAACCGTGCGCTGTGTTGGCCATCAGCGCTTTACTGCAACCCATGTACGGCGTTGCGCAGCCGCAGAACCGAAGCGCCGATGACTCCGAAAAAGCCATGGTCGAGACCGCACCGCGCTCCAGCGACGAGGTCGCGCGCCACATCCTCAGCGTCGAATCGTCGCCGTACCTCTCCAAGGAAGAAAAGCTCGAGCTGCTTCGCCGCAAGATCAAGTACGTCTTCGTTCTCTTCCAGGAGAATCGCTCCTTCGACTTCTACTTCGGCACCTATCCCGGAGCCCGTGGCCTCTTCTCTCAGCCCGCCTCCCAGACCCCCGGCTTCGTCCAGCCCATCGTTGAGACCGACGGTTCGATCGGCTCCATCTCCCCCTTCAAGATCCCGCAGACCGTCACCTCCACCGCCGGCAACACCGTCCTGCTCTACCCGGAGGACACCGACTCGGTGAACCACGGCCACACCGCAATCGACGCCAAGCTCGATCTCAACTCCAGCAACGTCCCGCAGAACGACCGCTACGCCTTCGTCGAAGAGGGCCTCACCGGCACCCTCAGCGCAGACGGAAAGACCTACACCGGCCCCGCGCCCACCGAGCAGCAGCATCAGCAGGCCGAGCTCGTCATGAGCCACGTCGACTGCGACACCGCCCCCTTCCTCTGGAACTACGCTGACCGCTTCACCCTCTTCGATAACTTCTTCGACACCGTCATCGGGCCTTCCACGCCGAACGCCATCGCCATGATCGCCGGCCAGTCCGGCGTCACCCAGTGGGTCAAGCACCCCGAACTCGCCAGCAACGTCAACACCACCGCCGCCCAGCTCCCCGTCACCGCCGACCCGCAGCCCTTCTGGGGATCCGCTCTCGACGTCTTCACTCCCCCCGCCCAGAAGCAGCCCGTCGACAATCCCGGCGGCGTCAGTTCCAACCCCGCCTCGAACCAGACCTATGCCACCCTCCCGCTCTCCTTTATGGGCGAAAACATCGTCGACATCACCGCGCAGGACAATAATCCTCAGTTCGACCTGCTTGACGTCAAAGCCGACATCAAAAAGATCGCCGGCGATCACAACAAACCCGTCAACTGGGGCTGGTTCCAGGAGGGCTACGATCGCGAGTCCACCGATGCCGCCGGCCAGGAGCACACCGACTACATCGCCCACCACAACGGCCCGCAGTACTTCGGCTACGAGGCCAACAACCCGCATGAGACCGGCAAGCACCTCAAAGGGCTCGGCGACTTCTACACCGCCATCCACTCCAGCCAGCTTCCGAATGCAGGCGGCGTCTTCTACATCCGCGGCGGCTACGGCAATCTCGACGGCCTCACCCCACGCTCACCCAGCCCCACCACGCAAGCCAACTTCAAAGGCAACGACGACCATCCCGCCTACTCCGACGCGCAGATCAGCGAAGCTCTCCTCGCCGACTCCATCAACGCCATCGCCGGCAGCAAGTACTGGCCTGAGAGCGCCATCATCATCACCTACGACGAGACCGACGGCCTCTACGACCACACCCAGCCGAAGATCCGCAGCTACGATCCCCTCGGCAAGGCGCTCGACCAGGGCCCCCGCATCCCGGCCATCGTCATCTCGCCCTATGCCAAGGCTCACGTCATCTCGCACGAAGCCACCGAGCACGGATCGATCATCAAGTTCATCGACCTGCTCTTCAATCTCACTCCGCTCGCCGACCTGCCCGACGAGGCCGCCGCACGCGCTCTCGGCCAGCAGAAGTACGGTCAGAAGTACCTCGGGCCGTCCGACGACTACACGCCAGGCGTAGGCGATCTCTTCTCCGCCTTCGACAACGCCCGGCTCAAGGGCAATCAGCCCATCCTGCCCGCCGAGTACGCCATGATCCCGCAATCGCAGGTCGTCACCCTACCGCATGCGGGTGCTCAAGGCTGCCGCGCGCTGCAGATTACGCCGACCGATCTAGTCAACGGCGTCGTCATCGACCCAGCCCCGGCGGACGTCAATCCCCGCCCCGGCTCCAGCCCCGGCCTGCCCACCTCGGGCGCCTGGCCATCCAACTAACACGAACGCCACCTGCAGTGCCCCATCCTTTGCGCGTTGTTTGTGCAAAAGGTGGGAGGCCACGAAACTGGTCCTCGCCCTTGCTTTTCTCGTCCTCGCACTTGCTTTTCTTACCCTTGCCCTTGCCTTTCTTGTTGTCATCCCCGAAGGGGATCTGCTGTTCCGTCCGCAAGGCAAACTGACTGCGGAATAATCGCAAACCGCACCACTCAGGCGGCTGGAGCCAACCTCCAGCCGCCGCCTCGTGTCCCCACACTCTCTCGCATTCTAGGAACCTCATGCACCGACGCACCGCCCTTCTGCTCTCCATCGCCTCCCTCCTTCTAGCAACCACCGTCCACGCCGGCCCCACCCTTGATAAGATCCGCGCCGCGCAATCCCTCTCCTGCGGCGTCAACTTCGAAGAAGCCGAATACTCCACCCGCGACGCCCACGGCAACCACGCCGCCCTCGACCTCGACCTCTGCAAAGCCATCGCCGTCGCCGTCCTCGGTCCCAATGCCAAAGTCATCGCCGTCCCCTACCGCGACGAGCAGGACGCGCTCGCTGGCCTCAAGTCCGGCAAGATCGCCGTCCTCGCCACCGGCTCGCTCAACTTCAGCAACACCGCCCAGGCCGGCTTCGGCTTCGCGCACCCCGTCTTCTACGACGACCAGGGCTTCCTCGTCGACAAATCCCTCAACCTCCACTCCGCCAAAGACCTCGCCGGCAAACGCATCTGCTTCCTCGGCGGCACCGAGCTCCAGAACCAGCTCCAGGGCTACATGACCCGTGAGGGCATCCCCTGGCTCCCCTTTCCCTTCGAAGAGGAAGGAGAGATGGAGGCTGCCTTCATCACTCGCAACTGCGCCGCCATCTCCGCCGACGTCTCCCAGCTCGCCTACGAGCGCATCGCCTTCAAAGCCATGGCCAGCCGATTCGAGATCCTTCCCGAAGTCGTCGCCAAAGATCCCCTCGCCCCCGCCTACCGCCTCGACGACCCGCAGTGGGCCGCCATCATTAACTGGGTCGTCGAAGCCCTCATCCAGGCCGAAGAATCCGGTGTCACCCAGTCCAGCCTCGCGCAGAGCAAGCAGTCCACCGACCCAGTCATCCAGCGTCTTCTCGGCACCCAGCACGGCTACGGCCAGTACCTCGGCCTCGACGACGCCTGGGCCGCCCGCGTCCTCGAAGCCGTCGGCAACTACGGCGAGATCTTCGATCGCGACCTCGGCCCCAAATCCCCCATGCGCCTCGACCGCGGAGCCAACAACCTCTGGACCCACAACGGCCTCATGATCGCCGCCCCCATCCGCTAACCCAGACCTTCAGCCGCTCCGCCCTGCCGTTGCACTTGCCTTTCTTGTTGTCATCCTCGAAGAGGATCTGCTGTTGCAGATTGGCCGTACACGCACGGTGAATTCGCGCCAGACCGAGGCCATTGCTGCGTACAGTCGCCGTTCACTTGCCTTTCTAGTTGTCATCCCCGAAGGGGATCTGCAGTTGCATCCTGCCGCACACCCCTCCTGGACTCTCCCGGCCTTATCCGCGAACCCGCCTCAACAATCCCGTCTCTCTCAGCCGCACTCCGGCGCATGTCATCATGGGTCTACCGTGCCCGCCGCTGCCTCTTACACCGTCGCCCAGTACATCGCCGACCTTCGCGCTATCCGCAACACTGGCTCCGCCACGGCCGAAACCTCCTTCTACCCTCCCCTCGACCGCCTCTTCAACGCCGCCGGCATCACCCTCGACCCGAAGATCCTCTTCTCTACCCAGCTTCGCAATCAGGGCGCGGGCATGCCCGACGGAGGCTTCTTCCCGCAACCCCGCCGCTCCCCTCGCAATGCCGTTCCGCCACCGTTGCAAAATCCCGAGCGAGGCGTGGTCGAGATCAAACCTGCTGGCTACGACCTTGGCAGCCTTACCCACGACGAGCAAAGCCGCCGCTACCTCCAGCACTACGGCCTCGTTCTCATCACCAACCTCCACGAGTTCCGCCTCCTCGCCTTCGATACCGCCGGCCACCCGCGCCTATTAGACCGATACGCCCTCGCTGACACCGCCGACGACCTCTGGTATCGCCCCATCGATCCCAAGCACCACGACCTTCTCCTCGACTTCCTACGCCGCGTCATGCTATACAAGGTGCCGCTCACCGAGCCCAAGCAGGTCGCGTGGCTTCTCGCCTCCTACGCCCGCGAAGCCCGCTCCCGCGCCGAAGACCACGACCTGCCCGTCTTCCGCAACGTCAAAGCCGCCCTCGAAGAGTCCCTCGGCATCCAGTTTGAAGGCGAAAAGGGCGAGCACTTCTTCCGCTCCACCCTCGTCCAGACCCTCTTCTACGGCATCTTCTCGGCATGGGTCCTCTGGCGGCACTCCCCCGACGGACGCGCCCCGCAGGCCCGCTTCAACTGGCGTCTCTCCGACGACTTCCTCAAAGTCCCCATCCTCCGCAAGCTCTTTCGCGAGGTCTCCGACCGCACTCACCTTAACTCCATCCAGCTCACCGAGGTTCTCGAACTCGCCGGCGAAGCTCTCAACCGCGTCGTGCCGGGCTTGTTCGATGTCTTCCAGGGAGAAAAGGCCGTCGCCTACTTCTACGAGCCCTTCCTCGCCGCCTTCGACCCCCAGCTCCGCAAGGAGCTCGGCGTCTGGTACACCCCGCGCGAGATCGTCCACTACATGGTCGAGCGCGTCGACCACCTGCTCCGTACCCAGCTCAACCAGCCCCTCGGCCTCGCCTCTCCAGCCGTCCGCATTCTCGATCCCTGCTGCGGCACTGGAGCCTACCTCAGCGCCGTCCTCGAGCGCATCCACCGCACCCTCCTCGACCAGGCCGGCGAGGACAACTGGCAGGTCCCCGACAAACTCCGCACCGCTGCCCTCACCCGCGTCTTCGGCTTCGAGATCATGCCCGCTCCCTTCGTCATCGCCCACATGGAGATCGCCCGCTTGCTCGATGACGCTCGAGCGCCTCTGACTGACGAGCAGCGCGCCGGAGTCTTCCTCACCAACGCCCTTACCGGCTGGGTGCCCGTCGAACATCCCCAGACCGTCATGTACCCCGAACTGGAGCAGGAGCGCGAAGACTCCGAGCACATCAAGCAGCAGGGAACCATCCTGGTCATCCTCGGCAACCCGCCTTACAACGGCTACGCCGGCATCGCCAGGATCGAAGAAGAACGCGACCTCACCACCGCCTACCGCGCGCCTGTCCTCGGTCTGCCAGCGCCGCAGGGCCAGGGCCTCAACGACCTCTACATCCGCTTCTTCCGCATTGCCGAACGCCGCATCGCCGCCAACGCCGACGGCCAGGGCATCGTCTCCTTCATCTCCAATAACGCATGGCTCGACGGCCTGTCACACACCACCATGCGCCACCACTACCTCCACACCTTCCAGCACCTTTTTATCGACAACCTCAACGGTGACAAGTACCGCACCGGCAAGACCACACCGGAAGGCAAACCCGACCCCAGCGCCTTCTCCACCCCGCAGAACCGCGAAGGAATTCAGGTCGGCACCGCCATCGCGACCCTCGTCCGCAATGCTTCTGGCCTGACCAATCCCACGGCTCCCCAACGCAGTCGTCATCCTGACCCTGAGCTTGTCGAAGGGGAAGTATTCCCGCATTTGACTCCACCCAAGCACGCAGCGGATCGAGCAAGGCCTTCGCTCCACCTCCGGGACCTTTGGGGCACAGGTAAGCTCAATCAACTGGAACGCGAAAGCCGCCGCGAAGCCGACCCTTCATATACCCCCCTCTCACCCGCGGCCGCCCTTGGCAATCCCTTCGCCCACCGCGCCCACTCAGTCGCCTATACCTCATGGCCCCGTCTTCCCGAACTCTTCCCTTCTTCTTTCCCAGGCGTCCAGACCGGAAGAGACGACTTGGTCGTAGATATTTCAAGGGATGCGCTAGAAACCCGGATGCGGGGTTATCTGAGCGAAAGAGTTTCGGATGAGGAGATGGACATTCTCGTGCCCGGCACAATGACCGACTCCGCTAGATTCCAGGCAAGCGTTGTGCGAACGAGCCTTCAGGCGAGGGCGTTTCGCCCATGGCAACTTCGTTCGTTTGCATACCGACCCTTCGACACCCGCTGGCTTTACTGGGAACCCACCACAAAATTGCTTGACGAAAAGCGCGAGGAATACCACCAACAGTACCGACCTGATGTTCCTGTCATGTACTTGGCACAAAAAAATCGGAAGGCTTTCGATCCGCCGGGCATCACTTATCTACTAGGAAACCGGCATCTGAACGAGCGTGGCGCAAATATGTTTCCGCTTCTTACGATGGGAAAGCCGCTGCCCGGGCAGTTTGAGACACGCCCGAACATAAGCGATTCCGCCTCCGAGTACGTAAGCCACCTGAAGGCTGAAACTCCCAACCTCTTCTTCCACGCCTTGGCTGTCCTGCACACTCCGCAATACCGCACCGAAAACGCCGGAGCACTCCTCAGCGACTGGCCCCGCATCCCGCTCCCTGCCACCGCCGAACTCCTCTCCCACTCCGCCACTCTTGGCCGCCAGCTCGCGGAACTCCTCGATGCCGAATCCGCCCTCCGCCTCGCCGCCGAGTGGTCCTTCCTCGCCGCGCTCAAACTTCCCACCCCACAGAACCTCACCGAGAACCTGAAGCTCACCGCAGGCTGGGGCAGCCGGGGCCAGGGAAGCACCGTCATGCCCGGGCGCGGCAAATCCACCGAACGCAAGTGGACCGCAGCCGAACGCGACAGACTCGCCAACCTCGCCGCCGCCCAGAACCTCTCTCTCGAAATCACGCTCAGCCTCCTCGGCGAAACCTGCCTCGACATCCACCTCAACGGCGAAGTCTTCTGGTCCACCGTCCCCGCCAAGGTCTGGACCTACACCCTTGGCGGCTACCAGGTCCTCAAAAAGTGGCTCAGCTACCGCGAACTCCCCCTCCTCAAACGCCCCCTGCACCCCGAAGAGGCCGCCTACTTCTCCCAGGTCGTCCGCCGCATCGCCGCCATCCTCCTTCTCGGCTCCACCCTCGACGCCAGCTACCAGGCCATCCTCCCCACCGCCACCGGCCTGCCCTCGTAGCCGACGCCAATATCTCCAATACGTATCGCACTTGCTCTTGCTTTTCTTGTTGTCATCCCCGCAGGGGATCTGCTGTTTTTTCGCTTCGCAACGGGCTCTTGGAATCAATTGTCCTCCCTTCCACATTTCCACCCCCATCCACACGAATTCTCCCTCTTCAGCCCTTGCCCTGCCAACCGCCCGAGCCTACCCTCAGGCAGTACCTGTTACGGGACAGTAAACCCCGCCAATCACGCGCCTCTTCGCGGAATTCCACAGCAAAAGGCCGGATTTTCTTCGTCGCGCCGCACTGGTCCCGCGCAAATCAGGGTATTCGCGCATGCAACACAACATGTTGTGCTTTATACTTGACACACCCTACAGGGGGCGTTACTTTCACGACTGCAAC